>NZ_LT991957.1:0-4783258 GCF_900322725.1 Enterobacter cloacae complex sp.
GCGCCAGAGCATTATTAAAATCAGTAAGTTAGTTAATAACGCCCGACATGTTAACTGCGTGGAGGGCAATACCACGCTGTACGCCCTGCCCCGCGCGGAGATCGTCGAACGCTGGCGCGAGCAAACCACCGACGACTTTCGCTTTTGCTTTAAATTCCCGGCAACCATCTCCCACAACGCCGCGCTGCGCAACTGCGATGATTTAACCCACGAGTTTTTCACCCGGATGTCGCCTCTGGCCAGCCGGATTGGACAGTACTGGCTCCAGCTTCCCGCCACGTTTGGCCCGCGCGACCTGCCTGCTCTCTGGCAGTTTCTCGACGCGTTGCCGCATGACTTTACCTACGGCGTAGAAGTGAGGCATCCGGAATTTTTTGCCAAAGGCGAGGCGGAAAAAGCGTTGAATCGCGGTCTGTTAGATCGCTCTGTCAACCGGGCGATCCTCGACAGCCGGCCCGTGCACAGCGCAATCCCGCACAGCGAAGCCATTGTTGATGCCCAGCGCAAAAAACCGAAGGTGCCCGTCCACGCGATCGTGACGGCCAAAAACCCGATGGTGCGGTTTATCGGCAGCGATAACATGCAGCAAAACCAGGCGATGTTCGCCGTCTGGCTGCAAACGCTCGCGAAATGGGAGCAGACCACCACTCCGTACCTGTTTTTACATACGCCGGATATTGCCCAGGCGCCTGAACTGGTCGATGCTCTCTGGCAGGCCTTGCAGCGTGCGGTTCCGTCGGTTGGCCCCGCCCCCTCCATCCCACAACAATCTTCTCTTTTCTGACATCACCCCCTATCATAGAGACGTGCCATCTGCCAAAAACAGGGAGTTAGTATGGTCAGCGCGCTGTATGCGGTGTTAGGTGCATTACTGCTGATTAAATTTTCATTTGATGTTGTGCGCCTGAGAATGCAGTACCGCGTCTCCTACGGTGACGGGGGCTTTTCTGAGCTGCAAAGCGCAATCCGCATCCACGGCAACGCGGTCGAGTACATACCCGTCGCGTTAATTTTACTGCTGTTAATGGAAATGGATGGCGCAGAAACCTGGATGGTGCACGTCTGCGGGCTGCTGCTGATTGCCGGACGCTTAATGCATTATTACGGTTTTCACCAACGCCTTATACGCTGGCGTCGTTCCGGCATGAGCGCGACCTGGTGCTCGCTTTTGCTGATGGTGCTGGCTAACCTTTGGTATATGCCGTGGGAGTTGGTTTTCTCCTTCCGTTAGCGCACAATATGCCCCTTTATTTTTCCCGGATTTTTACGTTATGTCAGATCGCGACACGCTTTTTTCCGCGCCTATCGCCAGCCTGGGCGACTGGACCTTTGATGAACGGGTAGCCGAAGTCTTCCCGGATATGATCCAGCGCTCTGTTCCAGGTTATTCCAATATTATTTCCATGATCGGCATGCTGGCTGAACGCTTCGTTCAACCCGGCACGCAGGTTTATGACCTGGGCTGCTCGCTGGGTGCGGCAACGTTGTCCATCCGCCGTAACGTTCATCAGGAAGGCTGCAAGATCGTAGCCGTCGATAACTCTCCGGCTATGGTTGAACGCTGCCGTCGCCACATTGACGCGTATAAAGCCCCTACGCCAGTGGAGGTAATAGAAGGCGATATCCGCGATATCGACATCCAGAACGCCTCGATGGTGGTACTGAATTTTACCTTGCAGTTCCTGGTGCCGGACGATCGTCAGCGGCTGCTGGATAAAATTTATCAGGGCCTCAACCCGGGCGGCGCGCTGGTGCTTTCCGAGAAATTCAGCTTTGAAGACGCCAGCGTAGGCGAGCTGCTGTTTAACATGCACCACGATTTCAAGCGTGCTAACGGCTACAGCGAGCTGGAGATCAGCCAGAAGCGCAGCATGCTGGAGAACGTGATGCTGACGGACTCCGTGGAAACTCACAAAGCGCGCCTGCACAAAGCCGGATTCGAACACAGTGAACTGTGGTTCCAGTGCTTTAACTTTGGCTCTCTGGTAGCGCTGAAGGCCGGAGACGCAGCATGATCGAGTTCGGTAATTTCTATCAGCTGATTGCCAAAAACCATCTCTCCCACTGGCTGGAGACCCTGCCTGCGCAAATTGCCACCTGGCAGCGCGATCAGCAGCATGGCCTGCTGAAGCAGTGGTCAAACGCCGTGGAGTTTCTGCCTGAACTGACGCCTCATCGTCTGGATTTACTGCACAGCGTGACGGCAGAAAGCGAAGCGCCGCTCCCGACCGGGCAGATTAACCGTATCGAAACGCTGATGCGTAACCTGATGCCGTGGCGCAAAGGGCCGTTCTCGCTGTACGGCGTGAACATCAATACCGAGTGGCGCTCAGACTGGAAGTGGGATCGCGTACTGCCGCACCTTTCCGACCTGACCGGGCGCACCATTCTGGACGTGGGCTGCGGCAGCGGCTATCACATGTGGCGCATGATCGGCGCGGGCGCGCATCTGGCGGTGGGTATCGATCCGATGCAGCTGTTCCTGTGCCAGTTTGAAGCCGTGCGAAAGCTGCTCGGCAACGACCAGCGCGCGCACCTGCTGCCGCTGGGCATCGAGCAACTCCCGGCCCTGAAAGCCTTTGATACCGTATTCTCTATGGGCGTGCTGTACCATCGTCGTTCCCCGCTGGAGCATCTGTGGCAGCTGAAAGATCAGCTGGTCAGCGGCGGCGAGCTGGTGCTGGAAACGCTGGTTATCGAAGGCGATGAGCATGCGGTTCTGGTGCCGGGCGACCGCTACGCGCAGATGCGCAACGTTTACTTCATCCCTTCCGCGCTGGCACTGAAGAACTGGCTGGAAAAATGTGGCTTTATCGATGTGCGCATCGCCGATGTGTGCGTGACGTCGATTGAGGAGCAGCGCCGCACCGACTGGATGATCACCGAATCGCTGGAACAGTTCCTCGACCCGGACGATCACAGTAAAACCATCGAAGGTTATCCGGCCCCGATGCGTGCGGTGTTGATTGCAACCAAGCCGTAATCTTTTAGCCGGGTGGCGGCTACGCCTTACCCGGACTACTCTCGCTTTTGTAGGCCCGGTAAGCGCAGCGCCACCGGGCACAGGACAAAAAAA
Source organism: Enterobacter cloacae complex sp. (assembly GCF_900322725.1). Lineage (NCBI taxonomy): Bacteria > Pseudomonadati > Pseudomonadota > Gammaproteobacteria > Enterobacterales > Enterobacteriaceae > Enterobacter > Enterobacter cloacae complex sp. The sequence goes on from NZ_LT991957.1 coordinate 3,077, forward strand.
GGCCCCTGTTGAAATTGCAGGGGCCTGGTACAAGCAAGCATCATATTGGGCGACATGATGCGCGGTAAAAATCGGTACGTTGCTACACGTGATGACGTTCAATCAGCGATTTCATTACCGCAACCGACTCTCCATCCACACCGTAGCGCGAGTACTCATCCGCTTCAGCATCCGTCGACATTGACAACCCTGTATTGCGATAACGCATGGGCGAAGGTATCCATTTACCCGCCGAGCTGTGCAGCTCTTCCACCCCTGCGTTTAAAAACAGTTCCAGATTGCTGGCGCGTACTCCCGCGCCCGCCATGATTATTGGAACACCGGAATGTGCTTTTAGTTCCGTAATTAATTTCAGTCCTTTTTCAGCCGAGGACTGCTGGCCTGACGTCAGAACGCGCGCCACGCCCAGTTCTGCCAGCGTATCAAAGGCTTGCATCGGATCTTTACACATATCGAACGCACGATGAAAAGTGACCGCCATTCCCTGGGCAACGCGCATAACCTGGCGCATGCGCGGAAAATCGACGTTGCCGTCTTCATCCAGCACGCCGGTTACCAGCCCCGGGAAACCTGAATCACGGACGAGGGCAATATCCTCAAGCATGGCGCTAAACTCATCCGCCGTATAACAAAAATCCCCCCCGCGTGGGCGAATAATCGGGTGCACCGGAATGGTGATGGCCTCACGCGCTGATTTCAGCACGCCAGAGGACGGGGTTAATCCACCCTCTTTCGGTGCCGCGCAAAGCTCGATGCGATCGGCCCCCTGCCGTTGCGCAGTGACGGCACACTCCACGCTGTAACAACAAATTTCCAGCAGCGCCATATCTCTCTCCTTAAATTTCGCTCAACGCACCATCGTGGCACATTGCCCGATTCCTGTCTGGATCAACGCTCACGCTTCGCTGGCGACGATCTGCTCGATAGTCCAGGGATGGAATTTCACCGTCACTTTCCCGTCCGTAACGGCAAGCGTAGGGTTTGGTAAACGTTCGCGCTCCCCTTTTGGTGAACTGCTTTTCACAAAAATACCCGGCTGGCTTAAGCCCTCGTCAGAGAGCAGCGCCAGCGCACGCGCGTTCAGCGTCTCTGACTCCCCCGGCAGAACAATTTCGATATGCTCCCAGCCTTCGTGCGGATAGCGTTTTTCTCCCGGCCAGGGCAGTTCAACAACGGTGAATTGCCAGTGGGCGACGCTTACCGGCTCGTGAAGTTTGAACAGGCAGATCGGGCGGCCGTTAATGATATTCTCTGAGAGCAGCTCGCCGCACTGCTCAAAGCCACGCCGCCAGCGTTCGGCGGTGGCGTTCTGGTGGCAGCGCAAAGCAATGTGATCGGCGTCAAGCGGCGCGATATCCAGCCCGAGACGGGTGGCAAGTTCTGTGAACGCCTGGGTGAAGCGCGGTAAATCTGCGGAAATATCATGCAGTTCGTCAAGGGTGTGCCAGTTCGCCATAGGTCAGTCTCGTCTCGTGTCGCAAAGCCGCTAATTTACTCTGTTGCCCCGATTCGACCAACCGCAGAATCACGGTTTTTTCGACTGCATGTTTATGCACACCGTCTTCGCCTGAATTCTGAACAATCTTCGGCCCCGGCAGGGCTGACGCCCGAAGGCATTTGCAGTATACTCCCGCCCTAAATTCTTAAACTGGCGCGGGCGTTTTTACCCGCATCAAAAATGTAAGGTATCCAGGTGAATATTCAGGCTCTTCTCTCAGAAAAAGTCAGTCAGGCACTGATTGCCGCAGGCGCGCCTGCGGATTGCGAACCACAGGTTCGTCAGTCAGCAAAAGTACAGTTTGGCGACTATCAGGCTAATGGCGTGATGGCAGTGGCTAAAAAACTGGGCATGCCGCCGCGACAGCTCGCTGAGCAGGTACTGACGCATCTGGATCTCACCGGCATCGCCAGCAAAACCGAAATCGCCGGTCCGGGCTTTATCAACATTTTCCTTGAGCCTGCGTTCCTGGCAAGCCACGTTGACGCGGCGCTGAAGTCTGACCGTCTGGGCGTGTCTCAGCCAGAGCCGCAGACCGTGGTGGTTGACTACTCTGCGCCAAACGTGGCGAAAGAGATGCACGTCGGTCACCTGCGCTCCACCATCATTGGTGATGCCGCCGTACGAACCCTGGAATTCCTGGGGCACAAGGTGATCCGCGCTAACCATGTAGGCGACTGGGGCACTCAGTTCGGCATGCTGATCGCGTATCTGGAAAAACAGCAGCAGGAAAATGCGGGCGAAATGGCGCTGGCGGACCTGGAAGGGTTCTACCGTGAAGCCAAAAAACACTATGACGAAGACGAAGCCTTCGCCGAGCGCGCGCGCAGCTACGTGGTGAAACTCCAGGGCGGCGACCCGTACTTCCTCGAGATGTGGCGCAAGCTGGTGGACATCACTATGTCCCAGAACCAGCTCACCTATAACCGTCTGAACGTGACCCTGACCCGCGACGACGTGATGGGTGAAAGCCTGTATAACCCGATGCTGCCAGGCATTGTGGCGGACCTGAAAGCCAAACATCTGGCGGTGGAAAGCGAAGGCGCAACGGTGGTATTCCTTGATGAGTACAAAAACAAGGAAGGCGAACCGATGGGCGTCATCATCCAGAAAAAGGATGGCGGCTATCTGTACACCACCACCGATATCGCCTGTGCGAAATACCGCTATGAAACCCTGCATGCGGACCGCGTGCTGTATTACATCGACTCCCGTCAGCACCAGCACCTGATGCAGGCGTGGACGATCGTGCGTAAAGCGGGCTACGTACCGGATTGCGTGCCGCTGGAACACCACATGTTCGGCATGATGCTGGGTAAAGACGGTAAGCCGTTCAAAACCCGTGCGGGCGGCACCGTGAAGCTTTCCGATCTGCTGGATGAAGCACTGGAACGCGCGCGTCGCCTGGTGGCCGAGAAGAATCCGGATATGCCTGCTGACGAGCTGGAAAAACTGGCTAACGCCGTGGGTATCGGTGCGGTGAAATACGCGGATCTCTCCAAGAACCGTACCACCGACTATATCTTCGACTGGGACAACATGCTGGCATTTGAAGGCAACACGGCGCCTTACATGCAGTATGCCTACACCCGCGTGCTCTCCGTCTTCCGTAAAGCGAATATCGACGAAAGCGTGCTGGCGAACGCCCCGGTGACCATTACTGAAGACCGGGAAGCACAGCTGGCCGCGCGCCTGCTTCAGTTCGAAGAGACGCTCTCCGTTGTCGCCCGTGACGGTACGCCGCACGTTATGTGTGCTTACCTGTACGATCTGGCCGGTCTGTTCTCTGGCTTCTACGAACACTGCCCTATCCTCTCTGCCGAGAGCGAAGCGGTGCGTAACAGCCGCCTGAAGCTGGCGCAGTTGACGGCGAAAACCCTGAAGCTGGGTCTGGAGACCCTGGGTATCGAAACCGTAGAACGTATGTAAAAAAGAAACCCGGCAAGCGCCGGGTTTTTTTATGACTGATTGCGGTTAGTCGTGAACGAGCACCTGGAAGGTATCTAATTCATACTCTCTGCCGTTATAGCCGATGCAGCATCCTCTGCTGAGGTGGCTTCCTGCTTTACCAACAAAGAGGCCATTATCGAATTTTGCACGTGCAACGTAGAGCTTAGCACCATTGGCTTCATGCCCCGCCTCAACCATATTCGGTGGGAAATTTTTCCCCTTAACGTCTACCCATTTTAACGCGCCCACGTAAATTTCAAAATCATTACACAGGTGCTCGCTCCCTCCCCACGGGACCCAGGCCGTATTGCCGAACACCCATTTACCCGGATGAATACCATTATTCAGTTTTGCGCGAATAATAAACAACGGTGAAGGTCCTTTGATACCTGGCACCCCAATTTCATAACCGGCTACAGGCGCGTCCAACGGAATAAATTCATCTCTTTTCGCTGATTTCCACATAATGATTTCCTTTTCAATTTAAATAATTATCCGTAAATAAAATGATTAGAATTCTGAGATCGAATGAATAGCCAACTCATTGTTCAGGCTTTGAAAAATAATGACCTTAACCAGTGATTTTTCTTGTCCCTTTGCATGCATGAAACGGCGAAGCGCAATAAAGGTATGCAGTTGGCCAGCCACGAGCTGGCTACCGACAAACAGTAGCGGGGTATAGCCCGCGCCGTCGATATCATTGAAAACCGATTCGAACATTTGAAGATGTTCATCCGACATTTTATCGGCATGCATATTTACAGAAGGGTTAATAACAATACTGCCCATTGCATTTTCCATTGCATCACTCCTTAAATGTGTATTGGAAGAATCTTAATGCAATTAAAAATAGGATAAATACGGCATGCATTTTGTGAAGAGAATCACACTTTAATAACAGCCTGAATTTATTTTAAGCCTATTATTCACGTCATAAATATAAGCAGAATATCATATTGATGGCGTATTATATTTACCCACCGTTATTATAAAAAAAAGCCCCTTTTAAGAGGGGCTTTGCAGTAATGAAATTATTAAGCAGCCGTCAGAAATATTTGCGTAAATACTCCGTCAGGCACAGAATCGCCATTGCCTGGCCATACGGCATCGACGTCAGCGGTATTTGACGATAAAAATCGAGATCGCTGCCCATTCCCGTCCCGAACGAGGTTTGCAGCAGCTCCCCTTCCGGCGAGATATTTTGCACAATACCGCGAATCGCTTTCTCCGCCACCTCAGCGTACTCTGCGCCGACATAACGCTTGCGCACGGCCTTCAGGATACCGTAGGCAAACCCTGCCGTGGCCGACGCCTCCAGATAAGAATCAGGATCGTCAAGCAGCGTATGCCACAACCCGCTCTCGTCCTGACATTTTGCCAGCGCGGCGATCTGCGCATTCAGCACCTGCACCAGATAGCGACGAACGGCGTTGTTTTCCGGCAGATCCACCAGCTCAAGGAAGTCCGGGATCACGATGGTCAGCCAGCTGTTGCCGCGCGCCCAGCGGGCCCGGGCAAAGTTGTGATTACCTTCGTAATTCCAGCCGTGGAACCACAGCCCCGTCTCCCGGTCCATCAGGTTCTGCACGTGGAGCAGGAACTGATAGATCGCCTCCTCTACGTACTCCGGCTTGTTCAGCAGCCTGCCGATTTTCGCCAGCGGCAGTACCGTCATCATCAGCGTGTCGTCCCACATCTGCTGATGGTTCTCTTCTGCCAGCGTGATGTGCTGCATGCCCCCATGTTCGGTGCGCGGCATCTCGTTCATCGCCCACTCTGCCCAGCTTTCCAGCCACGGTAGCCAGGCCGGGTTTTTGGTCTCTTCGTAGCGGTACGCCAGCGTCAGGAACGGCGACATGGTGTTCACGTTTTTGGTGGTTGCGCCTTCTGCGAAACGGTCAGCAAACCAGCTGTCGATAATCTCGCGCATGCCTTCGTCACCGGTCTGGCAGTAATACTGCCAGATACCGTACAAACCGACGCCGTGCGTCCACTCCCATCCGGCCCAGCCTTTGGTGTCGATCACGCGCCCGTCGTCCAGCCGCAGCAAAAACTCACCCGTTTTGTCGTGGATATTGACCAGGTTATGCGTCACCTTCTGAATGAGCGATTTCAGCTCATCCCTGGCGATAAAGCGCTCAGGCTGACGCAGTAGCGGGCTATGTTTGACAGGCCAAACTTTCATCATCTTAACCTCTGTTGTATGTCGAATTCAGTACCGCACGATCCTTCAGCGAAGGGGCCGCGGGCTTATTGCGATTCAGATAACCGATATTGTTGTTGCCCCACAGGGATTCATACGGCATACCGGCCAGCATCTCCACGGTGGCGCGCGCCTGCGGGGTCGCCGCCTCCGGCATCGCATGGCCGGACTCGCGCATTTTCGCGGTCTCTTCGCGCAGGGTGCTGTGGGTTTGTAAATTGAGCCTGAAGCGCAGGGAGACCAGGAAGCCGCAGAACAGCACCAGAATGGTGCCCACGCTCAGGATCATCAGAATGGTATGGCTCACTTCCGCAGGCTGTACTTTCTGACCGCTGACAAAGCCGGACATCTGCATCACGATACCCACCAGCATCACCGCGCCGGCCTGAGACGCTTTACGGGTCAACGTCATGATGCCCGCGAAGATCCCTTCGCGACGCTGACCGGTGATCACTTCGTCCACGTCAGCAATGTAGGTGTAGGTATTCCACGGTACATAGTTGATACCCCCGCGGCCAAGACCGGCAATTGCAGAGATCAGCAGCAGCAGAGCGTATACGTCGCTCAGGCCCGCGTAGTAAAGCACCGCGTAAGAGAGCGAAGCCAGGCCAAACAGCACGACCACCATGCGGTAGGACGGTGCAGGTCCGAAGCGAATGCACAGCGGGATCATCCCGATCACGGCGAGGAACTGGAAGATGGCCATCGTGCCCAGCAGGTTGGACGCCATCGACGCTTCCTGCATCAGCACAAACACCACGTAATAGGTGAAGACGGCGTTGAACACGTCCTGAGCAATATAGCCGCCGAGGTACATGCCCAGGTGCTGGCGGAAAATCTTAATACGCAGCGTTGAACTTAATTCGACAAAAAGTCGGTTCAGGCTCTGGCCCAGAGTCAGCTTTTTCTTCTCTTCTTCGGCGCGCAGGGCCGCTTCAGACCACTCTTCACGCGGACGTTCCCAGGTAAAGAACCAGACAAAAGTGAGCATCAGGGCGCACAGCACGGAGAAGACCAGGCTGGCATAGAAGAAGGAGATCGCGTTGTCTTTGCCAAATTGCGTGAGCAGGATCCCCGGCAGGAAGGAGGCGAGAATGGCAGACATCTGCGCCATAGAGATACGCGCCCCGGAGAATTTGGTTTTCTGTTTGAAATCGTCCGTCATTTCCGGCACCAGCGTTTCGTACGGCACCAGGATCATGGTGTAGACGATATCGAAGATCAGATAAGTCAGCAGGTAGTACCAGAAGCTCATGTCCCCTACCCACATCAGCGAGTAGCTGAACACGCAGGGAATACCGAGCAGAATAAAGAATTTACGACGGCCAAAACGCTTACCCAGCCAGGTGGTACCAAAGTTATCGGTTAAAAAGCCCATTAACGGGCTGACAACCGCATCCAGCACCCTTGCGGCGGCAAAGATAAAGGTTGCTTCAATCGGTGTGAGTCCACAGAAGGTGGTATAAAAATACAAAAGCCAGGCGGCCGTCAGGGCGGTAGTCCCCGCCCCGAGGAAGTCCCCTGACCCGTAAGCAAGATAATTTGCGAGTCCAATTTTTCGTGTTTTCATTGCCGTCAACCCTAATCAGTTTTGGGAGACTCCCTGTAAGCAAACCTCGTCCGGGAGTTTTTACACGGCTACAGTAAAAGTATCGACCTGGTGAAACCTTTCTGTTTCTGCCATCACCGGGTGGCAAATGGCAAAAATGCAAAGAGTGTCGTTACGCGTGTCACTGATTTATAAAACAGCGTTTCTTTTGCATCAAAAGGGAAGGTCAATTTTGCGAGCCAGCCTTCAGAAATGCCTGAAGACTGGCGAAAAGGCGGGCAGTTAGCGGTAGTTGACGAGCACCTCGTTGCGCTGAATTTTAAGCGCCGGGATCAGGCGTCCACCGCCCGGCACTTCCCAGATAAAGCGTAAAGGTTCCTGAGCAGACACCCCGTTTAAGGCCTGGGTTGTGCCATTTTGCCCCTCGATTTCCGCGCAGCGGGTCAGCGAGCACAGCCGCACCCGTAACCCGGCCGGCGTAGGGCCCGTCAATGTGTAATTCCAGGCCACCAGCGTCATCTGCCCGGAAACGGGCTCAGAGGCCGACAGCGGACGGGAGGAGATCGCCTCCCCACGATGGTTGAGCGTTAAGCCGATACTGCTGGCCTGCCATGCCCCCTCGCCTGCGGCCTGCGCCGCCAGCGGAAAAAGTAAGATCCACAGCCACTTACGCATTATTTTCCTCCGATGGTCGCCGTCATGCGGATATTGCGGTTATCGGACAGCTCCATGTTCGACAGTACCACCAGCTGGTTCAGGCTCCGGCGCAGGAAGCGCGACAGCAGCGGACGCAGCGCATGATTCACCAGCAGCACCGGCGGCGCGCCCAGCATCTCCTGACGCGCCAGCGCCTCCTGAGTTTGCGCCAGTAATCTGTCCGCCAGGCCTGGCTCCAGTCCGCCACCGCCCTGTAGGGCCTGAAGCAGCAGACGTTCAAGCGGCGTGTCGAGGCCAATTACCTGCACTTCGCCGGTTCCCGGGAACCACTGCTGGGTAATGGCGCGTCCGAGCGCCACGCGCACTACCGCCGTCAGCTCGTGCGGATCGCTTTGCAGCGGCGCATGCTCGGCCAGCGTTTCGAGGATGGTACGCATATCGCGGATAGGCACTTTCTCGTCGAGCAGGTTTTGCAGCACTTTATGCAGCGTGGTTAAGGTCAGCACGCCCGGGACTAAATCTTCGGTCAGCTTCGGCATCTCCTGCGTTACGCGGTCGAGCAGCTGCTGCGCCTCCTGACGCCCGAACAGCTCCGCAGAGAACTGACCAATCAGGTGGTTAAGGTGCGTCGCCACCACGGTACTGGCCTCAACGACCGTGTAACCCTGAATCTGCGCCTGCTCTTTCAGCGCGCTTTCGATCCAGATAGCGGCCAGACCAAAGGCCGGATCGGTCGTCTGCTCGCCCGGCAGCGTGCCTGCGGCGGTGCCGGGGTTAATCGCCAGCCAGCGGCCGGGGTACGCGTCGCCGCTGCCGATTTCCACCCCTTTCATCAGGATGCGGTAGCGTGCGGGGGGCAGATCCATGTTGTCACGGATATGAACCACCGGCGGCAGGAAGCCCATGTCCTGGGCGAATTTTTTACGAATGCTGCGGATACGGCCCAGCAGTTCACCATCCTGCTGGAAATCCACCATCGGGATCAGGCGGTAGCCCACCTCCATCCCCAGCGAATCCTCAAGCTGAACGTCGTTCCAGGTCGCTTCTACCGCCTGGGTGTTCTCAGGCATTTTGACCGGGGCCGGCTCTGCTGCTGGCTGGGTTTCACGGCCACGCATCCACCAGGCAAGCCCCAGCAGTCCAGCGGTAAACAGCAGGAACACCAGGTTTGGCATGCCCGGCACCAGCCCGAGCAAGCCCAGCACCGCCGCGGAGAGCAGCATAACGCGCGGGTTGCTGAACAGCTGTCCCACCATCTGCTCGCCAACGTCCTGGTCGGTGCTGACGCGAGTCACGATCACACCCGCCGCGGTGGAGATCACCAGCGCCGGGATCTGCGCGACCAGACCGTCACCGATGGTCAGCAGCGTATAGCTTTCCGCCGCGTGGCCCATGTCCATTCCGTGTTGCAGCACGCCGACGAGCAGGCCGCCGACGACGTTAATCACCATGATCAGAATGCCCGCGATGGCATCACCGCGCACAAACTTACTCGCACCGTCCATCGAGCCGTAGAAATCGGCCTCCTGGGTCACTTCGGCACGGCGTTTTTTCGCTTCATCTTCCGCGATCAGCCCGGCATTAAGGTCGGCGTCGATGGCCATCTGCTTGCCCGGCATCCCGTCGAGCACGAAGCGCGCGCCCACTTCTGCGATACGCCCTGCACCTTTAGTGATAACCATAAAGTTGATAATCACCAGAATGACGAACACCACGATACCGATGGCGAAGTTGCCGCCCACCAGGAAGTGACCGAAGGCTTCTACCACCTTGCCCGCCGCCGCCGCGCCGGTGTGCCCTTCCATCAGGATGATACGCGTGGAGGCAACGTTCAGCGCGAGGCGCAGCAGCGTGGTGAACAGCAGGATCGTTGGAAACGCGGCGAACTCCAGTGTGCGCTGGGTAAACATCGCCACCAGCAGCACCATGATGGACAACGCAATGTTGAAGGTGAAAAGCAGGTCGAGGATAAATGCCGGTAACGGCAGCACCATCATCGACAAAATTAGCAGGATCAGAATCGGTCCGGCAAGGATCTGCCATTGCGTCGTTTTCAGGTTGCCGGGCAGGCGCAACATTGCCACCAGATTAGCCATCAGTGTCCTTCTCGTTCAAAAAATCCAGTGCTTCAGGCACCGGAAGGTTCTCAGGTTTTACAGGTCGTTGACCGCCTGCTAAACGCCAGCGTTTCAGTTGCCACACCCAGGCCAGCACCTCTGCGACAGCGGCATAGAGCTGGCCCGGGATCTGTTGTCCAATTTCCGCGTGGCGGTACAGCGCACGGGCCAGCGGCGGTGCTTCAAGGATCGGCACGCGGTTTTCCGTGGCGATTTCACGAATGCGCAGCGCAATCAGCCCGGCCCCTTTCGCCACCACTTTCGGCGCGCTCATTTTGTTTTCGTCGTACTGTAGCGCGACGGAGTAGTGGGTCGGGTTAGTGACGATCACATCGGCTTTCGGCACATCTTCCATCATGCGACGACGCGCGGCAGCACGCTGCATCTGCCGGATACGGCCCTTGACGTGCGGGTCGCCTTCCATCTGTTTATATTCATCGCGGATGTCCTGACGCGACATTCGCAGCTTCTTGATATGGGAAAAGATCTGGAAGATAACGTCGAACGCCACCATCGGAATAATGCTGAGCACCACCAGCAGCGAGCATAGTCCGACCAGATTCAGGGCATTTTTCATCGCCGTCATGGGGGATTCGCTGATCAGGCGCATCATTTCCGGCCAGTAGTGCCACAGAAAAAAACCGGCTGTCCCGCCCATAAGAAGCGATTTCAGAATGGCTTTGAGCAACTCAGCGCCCGTTTGCGCGGAGAACATTTTTGCAATACCGGGCAGCGGGTTGAGCTTAGAGAATTTCGGTTGCAGCGATTTACCGCTGAACACCAGGCCACCGAGCATGACCGGCGATACAAGCGCCACGATGACCACGCCCACGATCAGCGGCAGCAAGGCGATCATCGCGCTTTTCACAAGATTGATGATTTGAATGAGGATCAGATTGGGGTCATTGACCATGCTGTGATCGAAACGTAAGCCAGCAGAGAGCATACCCGCCAGTCTGCGGGCGAGCATCTCCCCGCCCCACCAGATGATACACACGCCGACCACCAGGATCAGCAGGGACGTCAGCTCTCTGGATCGGGGGATCTGCCCATCCTCACGGGCTTTTTCAAGTCGGTGGGGTGTGGGGGCTTCTGTTTTGTCGTCGTTCTCTTCTGCCACTGTGCCTGCTCGCAGCCCATTAATTCACGGGTATCATGCCAGCGCAGAGAAAATCCAATGGCGGGAAAAGCCCGTTTATTCGGGCTCTTTTCGCGGTTTTTGTCTCAGGATGCCTCAGGCCGCGTTAACGACCTGAGGCAGAGCACATAATCAGAAGCCGAGGCTGTCCAGCAGATCGTCCACCTGATCCTGGCTTGCCACCACGCCCGCCTTGCTGGCGTCGAGCTGTGGCCCATTGAGCAGGCTTTCGTTCTCGCGTTTCGGACGGGCAGCCGGTTCCGGAATGTTCTCCAGCAGCACCATCAGCAACTGACGCTCAATCTCCTGAATCACATCCATCATGCGCTTGATCACCTGGCCGGTAAGATCCTGGAAATCCTGCGCCATCATAATGTCGAGCAGCTGGGCGTTAGTGAAGCTGGTGTGTCCCGGCACGTCCCCCAGGAACTGGCGGGTATCGGTGACCAGCTCGCGCGCGTCGGCCAGCTCGATTGGGTTTTCAAACCACGCGTCCCAGCGTTGGGTCAGGGCTTTTGCGCCCTTCTCCATCGCGTCCTGGTGCGGCTGCGAAGCTTCAACGCTGTTCAGCGCGCGCTCGGCTGCCTGCGCGGTCATCTGGACCACATAGTCCAGACGGTCACGGGCGTCAGGGATGGCTTCCGCCGCTTCGGCGATCGCCTGGTCCAGCCCCAGTTCACGCAGGCTGTCGCGCAGCATGCGCGTCAGGCTACCAATGCGGGCAATAATGTCGCTCGGCGAATGTTCTTCAACGGGTTTCATAGCAGGTTGCATCATCACCACCACCTCACATGCCGAGTTTCTCGAAGATCTTGCCGAGCTTCTCTTCCAGAGTCGCCGCGGTGAAAGGCTTCACCACGTAGCCGCTTGCGCCCGCCTGTGCGGCAGCAATAATGTTCTCTTTTTTCGCTTCTGCGGTCACCATCAGCACCGGCAGAGAGGCCATGCCCGCATCCGCGCGAATGGTTTTCAGCAGTTCGAGACCGTCCATGTTTGGCATGTTCCAGTCGGAAATCACAAAGCCAAACCCGCCAGCCTGGAGTTTGTTCAGCGCATCCACACCGTCTTCTGCTTCTTCAACATTGTTGAATCCCAACTCTTTCAGCAGGTTGCGCACAATGCGACGCATGGTGGAAAAGTCATCCACAACCAAAAACTTAAGCTCTTTATCCGCCATAAAATAATACTCCTGAGTCAAATACGTATTGCCTGTCCGGCACTGATTTTCGCCAGCATCTGCTGGCTTACCTGGCTAAGATCGACCACTTCGCTCACGCCACCCATATTGATGGCCTCGCGCGGCATGCCGAACACCACACAACTTGCTTCATTCTGCGCGATGGTCCAGGCGCCAGCCTGGTGCATCGCAAGCATTCCGGCGGCGCCGTCGTTGCCCATCCCCGTCAGGATCACCCCTACGGCGTTGCGCCCCGCATGTTTCGCCACCGAATGAAACAGCACATCCACCGACGGACGGTGCCGGTTAACCGGCGGCCCGTCATGAATTTTGATTTGATAGTTCGCCCCGCTGCGCGCCAGCTCCATGTGTTTGTCACCCGGAGCGATATACGCGTGTCCCGGCAGCACGCGCTCGCCGTCTTCCGCCTCTTTCACACTAATCTGGCACAGCTTATTCAGGCGCTCCGCGAACGAGCGGGTGAAGCCTGGCGGCATATGTTGCGTAATCAGGATACCCGGGCTTGAGAGCGGCAATGGCTGGAGTACATGGCGAATTGCCTCTGTTCCTCCGGTTGACGCGCCAATCACCAGCAGTTTTTCCGAGCTGAGTAATGGCCCCGCCTTCAGCGTTGCCGGGGCCGCCGTCGGCTTGTGCGCGGCGAGCTTCGCCCGGGATGCGGTGCGGATCTTCTCGGCGATCATCTCGCTGTACGCCAGCATCCCCTCGCGAATGCCGAGCTGCGGCTTGGTGACAAAATCCACCGCCCCCAGCTCCAGCGCGCGCAGGGTAATCTCCGAGCCTTTCCCGGTCAGGGAGGAGACCATCACCACCGGCATCGGTCGCAGGCGCATTAATTTTTCCAGAAAATCGATGCCATCCATGCGCGGCATTTCGACATCGAGCGTCAGCACGTCGGGGTTATATTTTTTGATTAAATCCCGCGCGACCAGCGGATCGGGCGCTGTCGCCACCATCTCCATATCGCTGTGGCTATTGATGATTTCGGTCATAATCTGGCGCATCAGCGCCGAATCATCGACAGACAATACCCTGATTTTACTCATGCTTTTTCCTTACTCAGCGCATATACCGTTTGCCCACGCAGGCTAAACTCACGCACGAGGTTGCTAAAGTTTTCCGAGTGCCCGGCAAACAGTAAACCGTCAGACTTGAGCAACGGAACAAAGCGACGCAGAATGTCCTGTTGCGTCGTTTTATCAAAATAGATCATCACGTTACGGCAAAAAATGGCGTCGAATGGCCCCGGCACGTTGTACTGCTTGTCCAGTAAATTAACGGGGGCAAATTCCACGCAGTTCGCCAGCTCCTGGCGTACGCGCACCAGTCCTTCGTGCGGGCCAGTTCCGCGCATGAAGTAACGCTGTAGCTGCTGAGGCGACAGCGTTTTCAGCTCATCCTGGCGATAAACGCCGTTGCGGGCTTTTTCCAGCACTTCGGTGTCGATGTCGCTGGCGTACACTTTCCAGCGACCCGGCGCCATGCCCAGGGTGTCCGCCAGGGTGATGGCCAGCGAGTACGGCTCCTCACCGGTGGAGGCCGCCGCGCTCCAGACGCGATACTCTCCGCTACGGCGACGGGCGTGTTCCGCCAGCATCGGGAAGTGATGCGCCTCGCGGAAAAACGCGGTCAGGTTGGTGGTTAATGAGTTGATAAATGCCTGCCATTCGGCGCTGTTCTGGTTCGCTTCGAGCATGCTCAGATAGCGGCCAAAATCGTCCAGCCCCAGCGTGCGCAGGCGCCGCACCAGCCGGTTGTAGACCATGTCTCGCTTATGGTCAGCAAGCACGATCCCCGCACGCTGGTAGATTAACTGACATATCCGACGAAAATGCGCGTCGGACAGCGCGAGGCGCTGTGTCATCTGCAACAATAATGACGTTTGCCCTGAGGGCATGGGTGATGTCATAGCGCCTTCTTAATCACATTCAGGATACAACGGGCACGGCCTGTGACCGTCCGACTTCTGTTACTGCTTCAACGTGCTCTTTCACATTAAATACGGCGACTAATCCGGTAAGGTGATCCGCCTGGTTCGCCAGCTGATCGGCAGCCGACGCCGCCTCTTCCACCAGCGAGGCGTTCTGCTGCGTAACCTGATCCATCTGCGTAACGGCCTGCGCCACCTGCTCAATGCCGCGACGCTGTTCATCCGACGCCGAGGCAATCTCGCCCATAATGTCGTTCACCCGCGTCACGGAGGTGACAATCTCGTGCATGGTCTGCGCGGCGGTATCCACCAGCGCGGATCCCTGCTGGACGCGGGAGACCGATTCTTCAATCAGCCCTTTGATCTCTTTCGCCGCGTTGGCGCTGCGGCTGGCAAGGTTACGGACTTCACCGGCAACCACCGCAAACCCGCGTCCCTGCTCCCCGGCACGCGCCGCTTCCACCGCAGCGTTCAGCGCCAGAATATTGGTCTGGAACGCGATACCGTCGATGACGCTAATAATGTCGCCAATTTTCTGCGAACTGGCGGCAATCTCCTGCATCGTGCTGGCGACGTGCGAGGCCTGGTCACCCCCACGTTTCGCCGTCATCGCCGCCTGCCTGGACAAGTCGGACGCCTGACGCGCGTTATCGGCGTTCTGGCTTACCGTCGCGGTCAGTTGCTCCATACTGGCCGCCGTCTGCGCCAGCGATGCCGCCTGCTGTTCGGTGCGGGACGACAGATCGTTATTGCCCGCCGCAATCTCTGAGATCCCGGTGTGCATGGCGTAACTGCCCTGACGAACGTTGCTTACCGTTTCCCGCAGCGATCCCTGCATCGCCTTCAGGCTGGCAAAAATCGCCGATATTTCATTCTTGCCATACACGGCAACCGGACGCGCCAGATCGCCTTTTGCGATACTGTCGAAGTGGCTGCTGATGATGGCCAGCGGCTGCACGATCGTTTTGCGCGACCACCACAGCGAGCCGCCGGTCAGCAGGGCCGCCAGGATCACCATGGTCAGAAAAATCATCCCTGACATGCGGTAGCTGGTATGGCTGTCCGCGCCGGCACGCGCCACAAACTGGTTAATATCCTGCTGCCACGCGTTAAAGCTGCCGTCGAACGCCGCCTGAGATGCCTGTACCGGCGCGGTCAGGAAGTCAGAAAGCTGGTTGTTCTCCAGCCACGTCGCCTGATGCTCGAGATCGCCGTACCACGCATCAAAGTTCTTCTTCATGGCGACCTTCAGCGCTTTCTCTTTCTCACTCACCGCCTCCTGCGCCGCAAACGCCTTAAACTGCGCGTCGGCCTGCTTCAGGCTGCTGCGGGCCACGACCATCAGCGTATTAATATCATCCGGCGGATAGCTCAGCGCGGTTAAGGTCCCTGCTTTGTTCAGCGCAGTGCTTGCCTGCAACAGCACGGCACGCGTTTGTGCCAGTGCGGAGCGCTGCTGATTACTCGTCTCAACTTCCTGCAAATTCTGATAGCCATCGCGAAACGCCCAGAAAGACAACCCGTTACTGCCAACCTGCAAAACCCCACACAGGATCAGAATCAAAAACAGTGTGGTCGAGATACGAATACGATTTAACATCCACGCTCCCATCAAGCGGCAAGCAGCCGCGGTTTAATTGTCAGTCAAAATGTTTCCCAGTTTTCATCTTGTCCGGTCACCGCTGCGCGCGTACGTGCTGTCACGGGCGCCGGGGCTGCTTCGCCGTACACCTGCCGCGAGCTGACCGTATTTGTTGTTTTTGAAGTAAGACGGAACGCCGAGACGGCCATTTTCAGGCGGCTCGCCTGGTCCTCCAGCGCAGCGGCCGCCGCAGCGGACTCCTGCACCAGGGCGGCGTTTTGCTGCGTCACACGATCCATTTCCGATACCGCCAGGGCGACCTGGTCAATACCACGACTCTGCTCGTCCGATGCAGAGGCGATTTCACCCATGATGTCCGTCACGCGCGTCACGGCATTCACGATGTCATTCATGGTTTCACCCGCGCTTTCTACCAGCACCGAGCCGGTATCCACGCGTGAAACAGAGTCTTCAATCAGGGCTTTGATCTCTTTCGCCGCGTTGGCACTGCGGCTGGCAAGGTTGCGCACTTCGCCGGCGACCACGGCAAATCCTCGTCCCTGCTCGCCCGCTCGCGCCGCTTCAACGGCCGCGTTCAGCGCCAAAATGTTGGTCTGGAAGGCGATGCCGTCGATAACGCTGATGATGTCGGCGATTTTCTTCGAACTGTCGGCAATGTCGTGCATGGTTTTCACCACGCCGTCGACCACGCGACCGCCGCGCTGGGCGGTATCGGACGCGCTTTCTGCAAGCTGAGACGCCTGGCGGGCGTTGTCGGCGTTCTGCTTCACGGTTGCGGTGAGCTGCTCCATGCTGGCAGCAGTCTCTTCCAGGGCAGACGCCTGCTGTTCGGTACGGGACGAGAGATCGTTGTTACCCATCGCGATTTCACTCGTGCCGGTGTAGATGGCATCCGCCCCCTCACGCACGTTGGCGACGGTATCAATCAGCGAACGCTGCATGTGGTCGACGCTGGTCGCCAGCTCGGTGATCTCGTTGCGGCCAGAAACGGTCAGCGTTTTAGTGAGATCGCCCCGGCCAATGTCACGGATATGCGCAATGACGCGGCCCAGCGGGTTCAGCAGGATATGGCGAATGCCGTACCAGACGGCCATCAGCACGATGACCAGCGCGAGGGCAAGAACCGCCATCTGCCATTTTGCAAAACGGTAGTCGCTCTGGCTTTGCGTAAACGCCGAGTGATAAAGCTCGCCGCTGGCTTTGGCGTACTCGCCGAGCGCCGCGCCGAGGGCGTTCTGCATGCCCTGGGTCGGCTGGGCGAAATAGGCATCCATATTGCCCTTCTCCAGGAACTGCACCAGCTCCGTCAGGCCGGCAAAGTAGGCCTGATATTTTTCATCTATATTCGCGCTCGCCTGCGCCATTGCGGGCTGAGGGGCGATTTTTTTGAAGGCGTCATAGTGTTTCGCCGCGTCTGCCAGCGTGGCGCGCGCGTTCTTCAGCAGTTCCGTTTTGGCGCTGCTCTGCTGGTTGTTCGGGTCCATCATCATGCGGGCGGACGAGCGGCTCAGGTTGATACGCGTCTGCAACATCAGATCCCAGGTCGTGGTCAGTTCACTTTGCTGCATCCGCAAATCGTTCGAGGCCGCGAAGCTGTCCTGGTTCTGTTTTAAAGACGAGAAAAAGAGGCCGCCAGAAATAAGCTGAAGAAGTGCGAAAATGACCAGCACCATCATTAGCATTGTGACAACGCGGATACGGTTCAACATACAACACCTTCTCATCGATTGATTAACGGTGTTATCGGCACGGGCCACGGGAACTTTACATTTGCGAAAGGGAAAAGCGCGGAGGATCAGAACGCGACGTCAACAATCAGCGTGTCGCTGTAGGTTCCGGCAGGCGGCGTGGCCTGGCTGGTCAGGACTTTAGCGGTGTAGTTGTAGGTGCGTAAAAGCCCGTCGGTACTGACCTGGGACGAGCTGGCGCTGGCCCAGCGCTCGCTGCCGCTTCCGCCCCAGCGGTTGCTGGTCGCCTCTTTATAGATGTCGTAACTCATAAAGTTGCTGCCGCTAACCATACGACGAACGTTGTTCAGGGCGTTTGCGCCATTGTTTATCCCTATGGTGTAGGTGCTGCCTTTGGTGCAGGTGACGGCGATCGACTGCGAAACGGTGGGGAAATTTTGCACCAGCGGCGCGCTGTTGAAGTTCACGTCAGGCGTGGTCATGGTGCTGCAATCGTTGGTGACGGTCATATTAAGGAGGATAGAGGTGGTTGCCGTGCCGGTTTGCGGGGTCAGGCACGCCCCGACCGCGCCAACGGCGCACACGTTGTAGTTGATGCTGAACGTTAGCAACACCTGGTACGGCCCGGCCGTGACGTTCTGCCCCGGCACGGTACGGAAATAAAGGGGAATGTTGTAGCGTCTGGACCCCAGCAGCCCGAGCAGGGTGTTGCCGCTCCAGGTATAGGATTTACTGATTTGCACTTCACTGTTCCCGCCACAGCCAGTGGCACCGCACAGGCGCGTGGGGATAACGTCCGCGATAGCCGCGTTATCGGTGCGTTTCATGGTGGCGCGGCTGTTGGCGGCTATCGACGCCGAGGTGTAGGTCAGCGTCACCGAGTCGTTGGTGAGGAGGTTGAGGACCGTATCGCAGGAGACCACCAGCGTGCCGGTGGTTTGCACCTCCCCCGTGCTGCTCAGGGCGAACGAGGTGACGCTGCCAAACGAGGCGTTCACCGTACTGACGGTGCAGGCCGCCCAGCCGCTGCCCGAGAACAGCAGCAGTATGGCTATCATCAAACGTTTCATGGCGCCTCCCGGCAGGTCAGCGGACCGTAGGTTTGCAGCTTATGCTCGGGGTTTGCGCCCACGGTCAGCGTTGCGGTACAGCGTTTACCGTCCGGGGTGATAACCTCCAGTGGGTTCACATCGTTGAGGTTTTCCAGCCAGGCGAGGCCGTCATAGCCGACAACCGCGCTGCTGCGGGACGCGCGTTTGACCTGGCTTCCCACCGGGATCGCATAGCCCTGCGCATCGTGGAGGATCACGCTGGCTACCCGCTCTTGCTCCATCGGGAAATCCACCAGATAGCCGTTATGCCGACGAATCGCTACCCGACGTTCGGTCTCCTTCAGCCGGGTATCTGCCGGAAGGTTCAGGGTATCAATGCGGTAGCTTGCCGGATAGTAGGCGGAAACGCCGCTCACCAGCAGGTAGCCTTTGTTATTGGTTTTACCGACCGGCTGGTTCTCGTAGCTGACGGGTACGTCCGGGTGTCCGTCGGTGCTGATCACCACAAACGCGTCGTTGATTTTGTTCGCCGCAAACAGTTCACCGTCCATCAGCACGATGGATCCCATCGCCTCGCCCCACCAGGTCATCATGCCCTTCTCGCCGTAGCCGCCGCCCTGAAGCTCAACGTTGTTATTGCGCCAGCCGAGGGTGGCCTGCTGATAGTTACTCGACCGCGACTGGTTGGCCCAGGCCATGTTCCAGCTAAAGCCGCCGTCAGACGGCATCGAGTGGTTATAGTTAATGCGTTGCGTGCTGCCTGCGTCAGGCGTGTTTTCAAAGGTGACGGCGGCGCTGTCGCGTTCGCCGAGGGGAACCTGCAACGACAGCGCAACCGTCCAGTCGCCTCGCTGCTGGTCACGGCTGGCAGCCAGATAAATACTGCTTGAGCCCCACAGGTTGCGGCTCCAGGAGAGGTTAAGCAACTCGGTTTTGCGGCTGTCAAAACTCTCAACGCCGATCCACGCCGCGCCGATATTGCCGTAATCACCGAGGTTAAAGGTTAAGGAGTACTGGTCGGTATTGCGGCTCAGGCTGGCAATGGGGTTATCATATTCATCATAAACGGTGGGCTGATCGTACAGGGCGAGGTTGCCGAAGCCGCGATCGCGTCGGGTATGCTGGGTCGCTACGCTAAACTCGCTGGTGCTGTACTGATAGCCCCAGTTCATCTGTCCCCCTTCGTCGCCGCGCATCCGGCTTTGGGTATAAGCGGTATTGACCACGCCAAAACGCCCGAGCTTCACCACCGTGCCCGCGCCGCCGAGCGCCAGCGATTCCGCCCCTTCCGCGTGCCCTTCCAGCGTGAGCCAGTCGGTCACCCCGTAGCGATACGATCCGCTGCCCGCCGCCGGGCCATAATCGAAATTGTCTATACCGTAGTTGCGCCGCAGGCTGCCCAGCGTCACGGCGCCGTCGCTTAACCCCTGCTTCAGCACATCGCTGCTGACGTAAAACGGCAGTGTGGTGCTCACCTGACGCCCCAGCGCGTCGGTGGTAACCAGTACCGCATCTCCCGCGCCGTTGATATACGGCAGATTAGTGAGGGTAAACGGCCCCGGCTGAAGACGGGTGGAGCCGGAACGGTAGCCGTTGATAAACAGATCGACCGAGGTCGGCACCGCCGCCTCACCGGAAAACTCCGGCAGCGGCCAGGTCACCAGATCCGGACGCAGGGAGAAGTCGCGCCCGTAGCTGATCCCGCCCATGCGCACGCTGGTGCTCCAGCTCAGCGCATCGCTGATAACGTCCCCGACGGTCCAGGTGGTGGCATCCTCTTCGTTGGTGATCAGCAGGGTCGAGTCATAACGCACGTACCCTTCCTGCTGCCCGCTGCTTCCGGCGAAATTCTGTCGGGCGTACCCTGTTGAAGAAAACGAATAGTCTTCGTTGAAATAGCGGAACTCATGCCACAGCGATGCCTGGCCGCCCGTGTGCTCGGTATGGTTGGTATAAACGTCGTAGTTGAGCAGCGCACCCCGGCCATAATGCGGTTTGCTTTGCGCGCTCTGACCGTTAAACGAGGTGATCCGCGCCGCAACCCAATCCCGGGGGACCGTCAGCATTAGCCGCTGGGCGCTGCTGTCATACTCCACGCGTACCGATGAAAGCGTTGAAAGGTTCACCTCTCCGGCAGGCACATGCTCCGGCGGCAGCCCGGCGCGAAGCAAATCTGCCCCTGAAATATACCAGGCGCCCTCGCGCTGCGTCACCGGCACCACCAGACCCGTGTCATAGTGGTTCAGCACCAGGGCGAGCTGGAATACTGCTTCACCGTTCATCGTCTGCGCGTCCGGCGGTGGCGGTAAACTGTCGTCGCCGGTTTCGCCAAAGGCGCTGGTACTGACGCAAAGCAGGATCATCATCGCCGGTTTCAGCTGTCGGGCGTCGATTGCCATTGCGTATCCCTGGCATTAATTTGCGCGCTCATCCGATTCGGCTGATAAATCCCTGCCGGAAGCGGCCAGCTTCGGGTGCTGCCAGGCAGCACGTAACCCAGTAGCCCCTCGGCAACCGTGCGTTTTTGCCCGCCCTGCTCAACCGCAACCTGGCTGAGCCTGACGTGAACGTTCCCCTGATTGCGGACCTGAAGCGCGGGTTTTCCCTCCTCCTGAATGACCCGCCAGCTGAGTTGCTGCGTGTTCGCCAGCGCGTGATGCGCTCCTTCATTGAGGGTGGGGATCCCCTGGCCGTAGACGAATAAAGGAATGGAGTAGCGCATTTGCAGTTTCAGGCCGAGGGACGGTTCCGCTTTAGCATCCGGCTGGGGAATTTCATCCACGATAATCCGGTAGGCTTGCTCGACGCCCGACGGGATCGTCCCCTGCTTGATCAGGCGAATAAGCTGTTTACTGCCGTTTGCGATGGTCACAATCGGCGGGCTGGCGACCACATCCTGCTGGGCAGTGTAACGCTCATATCCGCCCTCCTGTTTCCAGCGCACAATACGTATCTGCATTGTCGTGGCGCTGTTGCCCTGGTTCTGGATCCACAATTCAGTGGCTTTGGCCTCTGCCGAAAGCCACGGATCGATGGGCCACAGAAGAATGGTTGCCGCTGCTTGCGCCTTTACCGCCGCGAGGGCCGTCACCCCCAACAGACTTATCAGGCCTGACCGCCTGAAAAATGGCTTCATCGATGCTCTCCCTTTCCTACCATGACAAGGTCACGGTGAGTTGATCTGAATAAGTTCCTGACGGGCTAAACCCGGTCAGCAGCGCGACGCCAAAAAGAGGCAGCGCGATGTTATTGCTGTTGGTATAGGTAATCGGTATGGCCTGGTTAACCCCAATTTCACTGTTTGCGGCCAGAGAGCTGCTGCTGTAGAGGCGGTATCCAACCACCTCCGTCCCGCCTGAACGGGTCATCCGCCGCACCGAGCTGTAGTTCTGCCCGCCGTTAATGCTCATGCTTAGCGCCACGCCCGGCGTACAGGCAATGGACAACGCGCCGTCGGCGACAAAGCTGGTGCTGACCGGCGCGCTTTCCACACCGCTGCGGGTCCCGAAATTTAGCGTACCGAAACGCCCGCCGGTGCCGGTGCTTACCGAGCATCCGGGTACCACCGTCGCGCTCACCCTGAATGACTGGGACGTCACCGCCCTGGCGTCGGGGAGCAGCACCAGCCCGACGAACAGGGCCAAAAAAGGGTGCACGAGGCCCTCTGCGCTGACGCGCAGACATAAACACAGTGCCTTCATGGCTGAATCAGTAGGTGACGCTGACGTTAATCGTGTCGGTATAGGTTCCCGGTACGACCGTTACGCTATTACCGCCGCCCGTAATGCGTGCGTAGAGGGTGTAGCTATCCACCCCACCCGCCGTAGAGGCAACCGGCAGCGCGGCATTGTTCGCAACCACGTTGTTGTAACCGCTGTCGCTGAACAGGCTGTAGGCAACGCCCTGCGCCGCATTGGCGGTGTTCACCAAATAGCGGCCCGGCGTACCTGGGGTGCCGACGACGGTTCCGGGTGCGGTAGCGTTGGTGTTGCCGGTGATCGCCACCGTATAGCTGGCGGTGGTACATTGAATGGTAAAGGTGTTTCCTCCACTGGCACCGGTTAACTGGGTTGTCAGCGTGGAAAACGTAGCAGGATGGGTGCCGAAATCGAGCGTACCGAAGTTAATGCCGTTTTGCGTTGGCGAGCCGTTGATCAAGCAGCCGTTGGTCAGCGTCAGCGTCGCGCCGATAGTGCCGCTACTGGTGACCGCGAGAGCCTGACCGACCGTTGTCGCCGTCAGCAGCGTGCCCGCGCAGATAAAAAGAAGTTTTCTTTTCATTTACCACTCTCCAGAAGATTATAGGTTCGCTTGCTATATTTTATTCATACTGTTCAATATGTTAGCCCCGCTAAAACATTCCCCGGCGCGGTTACTGAGAATTTAGTTTATGGTTAGCACTTCAACCACTTTCATCAAAAAGCGGTCAACTTCGCCCGAATTAACAGACTATTAACAAACATTACAAAGAGTTAGCAAAAAAAAAGAGGCATTATTCTTGCTTAGCTTGAGGATATATCGCCTGTAGTGTGATCTGCGTCACAATATATCGTGACCTGCAAAACAACGAATTTCATAAAAATTAAAAACAAGTTGTAACTCACCCCGCTTTACTTCAATTTATGCCCCGAATATTTTCCTGCGCTTAAATAAAAATTTTGTATGCATTGACGCAGGAAACTCTTTTAGCGCATCGAGGATCTTTTTGTGGCAAGTGCAAACAAACTCACGCTCTTCATCGTGATTTTCATGTTGGCGGGTATTCTTTCAGGTGCAGCGATCCATGAATATGCATCGCCCGACGCGATACAGGCCTGGTCGGAGAACATTACGCTGCTGACCGATATCTTCCTGCGGCTGATTAAAATGGTGATTGCCCCGCTGGTGTTCAGCACCCTGACGGTGGGCATTATGAGGCTGGGTGAAACGTCGACGATTGGACGCGTCGGTGGTAAAGCGATGGTATGGTTTATCAGCTCGTCCGTGCTTTCCATTCTGGTGGGGCTGTTTATCGTTACCCTTGAACAACCCGGCAGCGGTCTGAACCTGAGCATTCCTACTGAGACGGTTGATACCGGCCTGGCCGTGAGCGGGATGTCGCTGAAAGCCTTCCTGTCACACACCATTCCAACCAGCATTGCCGGCGCGATGGCCAACAATGAGATCCTGCAAATTGTGGTCTTCTCGATGTTCTTCGGCATTGGCGGCGCGTCGCTGGGCCAAAAATTCAACGCCCCGCTGGTCGCGGCGCTGGATGTGGTGTCCCACATTATGCTTAAAGTGACGGGCTACGTGATGTACGTTGCGCCGCTGGCCATTTTTGCAGCGATCTCGTCGGTGATTGCCACGCAGGGGCTGGGCATTTTGCTGAACTATGCCTCGTTTATTGGTGGTTACTATGTGGCGATCCTCCTGACCTGTCTGGTGTTGCTGGCGGTCGGTTACATGGTGCTGAAAAAAGAGGTTTTCCGTCTGGTGGCGATGCTGAAGGATCCGGTGCTGGTGGCGTTTACCACCAGCAGTTCAGAAGCGGCATACCCAAAAACGCTGGAGCAGCTAGCGCGCTTCGGCTGTTCACGTAATATCGCCTCTTTCGTCCTGCCAATCGGCTATTCATTTAACCTGGTCGGCTCCATGGTGTACTGCTCGTTCGCCTCGATGTTTATCGCCCAGGCGTACAATATTCACCTGAGTTTCACCGAGGTGACGGTGCTGATGCTCACGCTGATGCTGGCCTCGAAGGGTATTGCGGGCGTACCGCGCTCGTCGCTGGTGGTGCTGGCGGCAACCATTCCGAGCTTTAACATTCCGGTCGCCGGGATCCTGCTGCTGATGGGAATTGACCATTTCCTGGATATGGGGCGATCGGCTATCAACGTGCTGGGGAACGGGATTGCGACGGCGATGCTGTCGCAGAATGAAGGGGCGCGGGAAGCGGAGGCAGAGCTGGTGGAGCAGGAGGCGTAAGGTTACAAAAGAGCCGGGTGGCGGCTTCGCCTTACCCGGCCTACAAATGGCTCGAACACGTAGGCCGGGTAAGCGTCAGCGCCACCCGGCTTTGTTTTATGCCACGTGATTCGCCGCGATGTCCAGCAGCGCCATCTCTTCACTGTTCAGCAGCTTCTCAATATTGACCAGAATCAGCATACGCTCGCCGAGCGCACCCAGACCCGTCAGGTATTCCGTCGACAGCGTGACCGCAAACTCCGGCGCAGGACGGATTTGATCGGCGGTCAGCGACAGCACGTCAGACACGCCGTCCACGACGATCCCTACCACGCGCTGCCCCAGATTCAGGACAATCACCACCGTGTTGTCGTTGTACTCCACGTCGCCCTGGCTGAACTTCACGCGCAGATCCACGATAGGCACAATCACACCGCGCAGGTTGGTCACACCCTTGATAAACGCTGGCGTGTTCGCAATGCGCGTTACCTGATCGTAACCGCGAATTTCCTGCACTTTCAGAATGTCGATCCCGTACTCTTCATCCCCTAAAGTGAAAACCAGGAATTCCTGCCCAGATGGCTCGCCCGCCAGTTTCGTTACGTTACTCATACCGGTCATGTTATTACCTTTTACTTAATCAGGCGGCTGTGTTCGCCACACGTTGTTCACGATTTAATCCCTGAAGTGCCGATACATCGACGATCAGCGCGACGCTACCATCACCCAGGATGGTGGCAGCAGAGATCCCCGGCACTTTGCGGTAGTTACTTTCCAGGTTCTTAACCACCACCTGATGCTGACCAATCAGCTGATCGACCAGCAGCGCGTAGCGGCGCCCGGCGCTTTGCAGGATCACAACGATACCCTGCGTCGCCTCGGTTTTTGCCCCGTCCACTTCGAACACTTTCCACAGTTCCACCAGCGGCAGGTACTCGCCGCGCACTTCAAGCACGCGCTCGCCGCCCGCCAGCGGATGGAGATCTTCTTCACGCGGCTGGAGGGATTCCATCACCGCGTTCAGCGGCAGAATAAAGACTTCGTCCGCCACTTTAACGGACATACCGTCAAGAATGGCCAGCGTCAGCGGCAGCAGTATACGAATCGTGGTGCCCGCGCCCTGCTTAGACTGGATCTCAACGTGACCGCCCATCTCCTGAATGTTACGTTTCACCACGTCCATGCCCACGCCACGGCCGGAAACATCGGTGACCTGCTCTGCGGTTGAGAAGCCCGGGGCAAAAATCAGCATGCCCACTTCTTCATCGGTCATGTTTTCGTTGACCGCCATCCCCTGCGAAATCGCCTTCGCCAGGATACGCTCGCGGTTCAGGCCCGCGCCGTCATCGGTCACTTCGATGCAGATGTTGCCGCCCTGATGTTCCGCAGAGAGGATCAGGTTGCCAACCGGCGATTTCCCGGCGGCCACGCGGTTTTCCGGCAGCTCGATGCCGTGGTCGAGGCTGTTACGCACCAGGTGCGTTAACGGGTCGATAATGCGTTCAATCAGGCTTTTGTCCAGCTCGGTAGAGCTGCCCATCAGCGTGAGTTCGATTTGCTTGTTGAGCTTGCCGGCCAGGTCGCGCACCAGGCGCGGGAAGCGGCTGAAGACATATTCCATCGGCATCATGCGGATGGACATCACCGATTCCTGCAAATCGCGGGCGTTACGTTGTAACTGACCCATGCTGGTGATGAGATCCCCGTGGGTCACCGGGTCCAGCTCGTTGGAGCGCTGGGCCAGCATCGACTGGGTGATCACCAGTTCACCGACCAGGTTGATCAGCTGATCCACTTTTTCTACCGCCACGCGAATGCTCGTGGACTCGCTGGAACGCGCCGCCGGTTTTTCACCGCGCGCCGGCGATGCCGTCTCTTTAGGCACGGCCTTCAGCGCAGGGGCAGCAGGGACCATCGCAGGGGCCTTTTCTTCCGCAGCGGGCGCTTCAACCGCCGCAGCGTCGGTTTCAAAAGCAATCTGATCCGCTTCAATAACGAAGCACAGCACCGCCACGATGTCGTCCTGGCCGATACCGTCGTCGAGGGTCGCGGCCAGACTGTCTTTGCCCTTCACCACGTTGCTGAGCGTCGCCAGGTTACCCAGCTCCTCTTCCAGCAGGTTGACCTCGTTCTCTTTCAGGCGTGACAGCACCACGCGCAGTTTCCCTGCGGGCGCTTCAGGAGCCGTATCTGGCTCAGCAACGGCGTCAACAACGCTCAGTTTTGCCGCAGGGACAACGGGCGCAGACGCCTCACCTTTGGCTTCCAGCGCGAGCTGACGCAGCGCGTTGCAGATGTATTCAAAGCTGGCGGCATCAGGCTCTGCCGAACTTTTATAGGCGTCGAGCTGTTCCTGCATAATATCTTTCGTTTCCAAAAACAGGTTGATAATGTCGGTATTGAGCTGCATCTCACCGCGTCGTGCTTCATCCAGCAGGTTTTCCATTAAATGGGTCGTTTCCTGCAAAATGGTAAATCCAAACGTGCCGGCTCCGCCTTTAATGGAATGCGCCGCACGGAAGATGGCATTGAGCTGTTCTGAGTCCGGTGCTTCAGGCACCAGATCCAGCAAATGTTGCTCCATATCGGCCAACAGTTCGTCGGCTTCATCAAAAAATGTCTGGTAAAAATCGGTAATATCCATGCTCACGCTATCACCTCGGATTGGCTGGTGGCGATGTTGGAACGGCAGCCGAAGGGACGGCCCCAGGCTGTTTTAAATCGTCCAGTGACTCATTCTGACTTTCGGCGTTTTCGTGCAGGATGGCCTGCTCCGCCTGCTGGTTCAGCACTAAAAGACTGATACGACGGTTGATGGCGTCATCCGGTCCGCGGTCGGTAAGGCGCATGGTTGCAGCCATGCCGACCACGCGCAGGACCTTGCCATCATCAAGCCCACCCGCCACCAGCTCGCGTCGCGAGGCGTTGGCGCGATCGGCAGAAAGCTCCCAGTTGCTGTATCCCTTCTCGCCCGTGGCGTACGGGAAATCATCCGTGTGACCGGACAGGCTCACGCGGTTAGGAATGCCGTTCAGCACCGGTGCAATCGCGCGCAGAATATCGCGCATATAGGGCTCCACGTCGGCGCTGCCGGTTTTGAACATCGGTCGGTTCTGGCTATCGATGATCTGAATGCGCAGCCCTTCCTGTACCAGGTCGATCTTCAGATGCGGACGCAGCGCGCGCAGTTTGGGGTCCGCTTCAATCAGCTGATCCAGGTCGCCGCGCAGTTTTTTCAGGCGCGCCTGCTCCATCCGTTTTTTCAGTTCGTCGATGTTAGGCTGTTTTTTGACTTCGCCCTGCTGCTGGGTGTAATCGTCACCGCCGCCGGGGATCGGGCTGTCGCTGTTCGAAATACGCGGCCCGCCGGTGACCGCCGTCGCCAGCGGCGTTCTGAAATATTCCGCAATCTGGATAAGCTCTTTCGGGCTGGAGATGGAGATCAGCCACATCACCAGGAAGAAGGCCATCATGGCGGTCATAAAGTCGGCGTAGGCGATTTTCCAGGAGCCGTGAGAACCGTGCCCGTGCCCCTTATGCTTGCGCTTTTTTACGATGACGATCGGGTGGGACTGGTTTTTCATGCGTCCTCGGTGGTCGTCTGTTGGTTAGGGTTTTTCACCGCACGCACGTGCTCTTCCAGTTCGATAAACGACGGACGTTCGCTGGAGTAGAGCGTTTTACGACCAAATTCGACGGCGATCGGTGGTGCATAGCCGTTGAGGTTTGAGAGCAGCGTAATTTTCACGCACTGCATCATTTTGGTGGTTTCGGCGCTCTTCTGGCGCAGCACGCTCGCCAGCGGGGAGATAAAGCCGTAGGCCAGTAAAATACCGAGGAAGGTTCCCACCATCGCGTGGGCGATCAGCGCGCCCAGCTCTGCCGCCGGGCGATCCGCCGAGGCCAGGGCATGAACAACGCCCATAACCGCCGCCACGATCCCGAAGGCCGGAAGCGAGTCGCCCACCAGCGCCAGGCTATTGGCTGGCACTTCAGATTCGCTTTCGTGGGTTTCGATCTCTTCGTCCATCAGGGCTTCAATTTCGAAGGTGTTCATGTTGCCGCTGATGATCAGGCGCAGGTAATCGACGATAAAATCGAGCATCATCGCATCGGCCAGAATACGCGGGTAGCTGGCGAAAATTTCGCTCTCTTTCGGGTTTTCGATGTCCCGCTCCAGCGAGAACATCCCCTGCTGACGTGACTTCGCCATCAGACGATAGAGCAGCGCCAGCAGATCCATATACATGCTTTTGGTGTATTTCGAACGACGAAACAGCAGCGGAATCGCCTTCAGCGTGCCCTTGATCGATTTACCGTTGTTCCCAACGATAAAAGCCCCTACCCCTGCACCGCCGATGATGACAAGTTCAGCCGGTTGATAGAGTGCTCCAAGGTGCCCGCCGGTCATCATGTAACCGCCGAAAACTGTACCGAGAACTACCAGGTAACCTAATAAGATAAGCACGACATCATCCTTCCGCTAGTGACTATGGCAGGACGTTCATCTCGAGCGCATGACCGGAACGCAGGGTAAAAAAAAGCAGCGGTAATGGCTTACCGCTGCTGGAATCTTGCCCACAGGTTCGGGTTAAACAGCGTGTTCGATCTGTTCATCCAGCAGTTGTGGAATAATATCGGCAGCATCCCGGGAAAGTTTACGTCTTTTTACGGCTCGGGATGGAGGCTGGCACAAACTACAGGCGAAGCTGCCCGCAGGCTGGTGCGCGTGGGTAATAAAATTGCCGTCACAGCAGTTGCAGCGCGACAATTCAAGCATTCCGCTTTCAACAAAACGCACCAGCGTCCAGGCGCGCGTCAGCGCCAGCAGAGGACCCTCTTCCTGCTGCGGGCATTGCTCAAGGTAAAGTTTGTAGGCTTTGATCACGGCGTCAACGCCGCTGCATAAGCCCGTTTTAAGCAGGTACTGCCAGGCGTTGCAGAACATGGAAGCGTGGATATTCTGTTCCCAGGTCATGAACCAGTCCGTTGAAAACGGCAGCATGCCTTTCGGCGGCGGGCTTCCACGTAACTCTTTGTACAGCTTGATCAAACGTCCACGGCTCAGCTGCGTCTCGCTTTCCAGCATCTGTAAACGCGCGCCCAGCGTGATCAGCTCCATCGCCAGCTGTATGTCACGGGCTTCCTGAACAATGCTTTTTTCGCTCATTGTTAAGCCCTTTTCTTCCGGGCTACGTCATCAGGCTGGCTGATTTCGTTGAGCAGGCGGGTGGAGAGAAGAATACCGGTGTGGATCTGTTGCAGATCGTCCACGCGGGATTCCTGAGTCAGACGCGTAATGGTCTGGGGGTTATCAAAACGGAACTGGCAGACAAGTTGGTTAGTTTCCGCCAGCTTGACCATTTGCGGAAGGGTTAATCCACCCAGCATGGTTGCCATCTCTTCGTTAACACCCAGACGAAACATCGCTGACGGTTTGTCCTGACTAATCAAACGCTGCGCGAGCAATAAATACGACAAATTGATGTCGTAAATATGTTTTAGCAACTCGGATGTATGCATTTTTCCCATCCCGAATAACCAACTATTATTTTTATGCGGAAAGACCGCACCCCGTGATGTCGCCGGGAAATCACCCGGTATAAAAAAGAAAAGGCCAAATGCATAGTTGAATTTAGGTTTGTACGTCGTAAAGCGCGTGACCGGCTAACATGGCCAAAATGTCGGTTACACATTTTATCTTTTCTTACAAATAACTAAGATTTTTCCTAATTCGACGCAAACTCTACTCGTCAGTTTTGACACATACAATGCAGCCCCCCCTGGAATTTAAAAAAAATGTGATCTACGTCACATAATTTACGCGAATGTAACCCATAAATCCATCAGTGTGACTTGTAATTTGGGTGTTTTTCATCCAACCGAAGCTTGTTTATATTCTTAAGCAACGAATACTCATGCATCCGGACGGGAAAATTGGGTCTGGGATAGGCGAGAACAGGGCAAATTCGCGATAACCTGCTATGGGGAAAACGTCACGCTGAAACGACATTTAATTAATAAAGTAAAAACAGCAAGTTAACGTTGGCAACCAAAAAAACAGTTTCGTTGCGTAACGATCTTCGTCGGGTTGACGTTGCGTTAAGCCGGCTAAACCGCCCGGAAGCTTAAATGTGTGATTTACGTTAAGTTGTTAATTATTTTCATTTAGCCCAACTTTTCAGTTATTCTTCTTATAAGAATAATTAATGAATAATTATGATAAGCTTCACACTAATGACGTATTCACCTCTTGCAGTAAGGTCAGTTTCGCGGTAAAGCTGGGGAAACTTGTCATTCTGACATCAAAGGAGTGCGTGATGAGTTACTCCCATCTGCTTGTTTCCGTTGCTGTTTCTCCCGAAAGCCATCAGCTTGTCGCCCGAGCCGTGTCCATCGCCCGCCCCGCAAACGCCCGCATCAGCCTGATCACGCTGGCCGCCGAACCCGAAATGTATAATCAGCTGGCTGCGCCGATGCTGGAGGATATTCGTGAGGTGTTGCAGGAGGAAACGCAGCAATTTCTGCGAGAGCTGGCACAGAAGGCAGACTATCCGTTTCATCAGACCGTCATCGCGACGGGTGAATTAAGCGCGCATATTCTCGACATGTGCCAGAAAGAGAATATTGACCTGGTTATATGCGGGAATCATAACCAGAGCTTTTTTTCTCGTGCGGCTTGCTCGGCAAAATCCATTGTTTCATCGAGCCGTGTTGATGTACTGCTGGTGCCTCTCGGGGGCAATTAATGCCCCCGGAGAAAATCAGGCGAGTTTAGGGAATGTCGCGATTTTTTTTTGCAGGTCACCTTCCTGACTCTGCGGCTGGATCGCGCGCAAATCGTCAATAAAACGCGCCTGCCAGCGGTCAATATCATTCTTAACGATGGTCTCCATCATTTCCGAATGACGTGAAATACGCTCCGCAAGCGGCATGGTTAACGCGCGGTTCAGGGCATTGGCCACGTCATCGCGATCGTAAGGGTTCACAATCAGCGCTGAGGTTAACTCGTTTGCCGCACCGGCAAATTGTGACAGCACCAGCACGCCAGGGTCAGCAGGATCTTGTGCTGCAACATACTCTTTTGCCACCAGATTCATTCCGTCGCGCAGCGGCGTGACCAGGCCGACGTCAGCATAGCGGAACACCTTCATCAGGATTTTGCGCTCAAAGTGCTGATTCAGATAGAAAAGCGGTGTCCAGCCGAGCTGGCCGTAGCGTCCGTTGATGCGCCCTGCTTCGGTCTCCAGCTGGTGACGAATATCCTGATAGGCCTGAACCTCACCGCGCGAGGTTGGCGCTATCTGGGTATAGCGGATCTTGCCGTGATGCTGCGGGAATTTATCCAGCAGGGTTTCGTAAGCAAGGAATCGTTCCGGCAACCCTTTGGAGTAATCCAGGCGCTCGACCGAGAAGATGTTCTTAACGTGCTTAAGTTCGTTCTTAAGCTGCGCAAGCTTCGGCGGCAGCGGGCCGGAGGCCTGCTCGGCGATTTCGTCAGGCTCAATACCAATCGGGTAGACTTCGGTATGGAAATTTCGCCCCCACGCGGTGTGAGATTTTCCGCCGTGAGTGACAAGCCGCGTTTTACCCGACACGCTGTCGAGGAAGGCCAGCCTGTCGTTTTCCGTCTGGAACCCGAGCAGATCGTAATCGGACAGCGCCTCCAGGATCTCTTCATGTTGCGGCAGCGCCGTAAAAATCTCCGGAGTCGGGAAGGGAATATGCAGGAAGAAGCCGATGCGGTTCTTCACGCCACGTTTACGCAGCTCCCTGGCGAAGGGCAGAAGGTGATAATCGTGGATCCATAAAATATCGTCTTCTTCGATCAGCGGCAGCAGTTTATCTGCCAGCAGCGCGTTGACGCGCATATAGCCTTCATACGATTCACGCTGGAACTTCACCAGGTCCAGA
This sequence comes from Enterobacter cloacae complex sp., assembly GCF_900322725.1. NCBI lineage: Bacteria > Pseudomonadati > Pseudomonadota > Gammaproteobacteria > Enterobacterales > Enterobacteriaceae > Enterobacter > Enterobacter cloacae complex sp. The sequence continues at coordinate 35,520 of NZ_LT991957.1, forward strand.
CGATAGTGGAACGCAGGCCACAGCACGGCGTTCGAGAACTCGGAATAATATTCATCGTAGTCCTTTTCGCTGAGGGCGAAAGAGGCCCACGTGATATTGCCCCGCGACACCGTGTTTAGCGGTTTTTCATCATTACTGATTTCACCGCTCCAGCCAAACCAGAGACCACCCGCGGCTTTGAGGGCACCTAATACCCCGACCGCCAGTCCACCGGCACTGGCTTTTTTATCATCCGGCGGTGCGATGCGATTAGAGACGACGACTAAGCGACCCATAATGATTTCTCCCGTTGTTTTGCGCTATTTGTTGTTGTTGCTGGTTAGCGACGTCAGATATCCACTGCCAGACGCTGGCGACATTTTCCAGACGCCATCCGGCAACGGTTTCACCAGGCCCGACCTTGACAGACATGCCCTCGGCCTGGTTTACCACGCTGAACCCGGCCTCATCGGTCAGGTCATCCCCAAAAAATACAGGCGTACGCCCTTTGAACGGTGCTTCCGCCATAAACGCTGCAATGGCAGCGCCTTTATTAATGCCTGCCGGTTTAATCTCAACCACACATTTACCCGGCTGTAAGGCCAGCTCCGGATGGGCGTCCGCCACGCTTCTTGCCAGCGCAAAGATCGCCGACTCATGGTGGGGTGCCTGACGGTAGTGCAGCGCAAAGGCCATGCCTTTGGCTTCCAGTTCCGTACCAGGAAGCAGTTCCAGTGCCGAAGAGAGTTGCGCATGCAGCGCCTGAATCAGCGTATCGGGGAGTGAAACTATGTGCAGTTGATCATGGATATCGCGGCGCTCCGCTCCGTGTACACCGGCCAGCGGAAAGTGATAAGGACTGGCGAGCACGTCCAGCTCGGCCATTGAGCGCCCTGAAATCAATGCCAGTGCCCCCTCGTTCTGTCGTGAGAGCTGCTGCAAATTCTCTAACACCGTATCCGGTACAACGACGTCATCAGGATGCGGTTCAATCCCGGCGAGCGTCCCGTCGAGGTCAAAAAAGAAAGCAAATTTTCCGGGCAGTACAGGCGGTGCGGTTAACAAGTCAGCCACCCTTATCCTCCTTACGGTTAGCAAAACAGCCATGTAAGTATAGACAGTGTGACGCTGCTCGCCATTTAGCAACCGGCCCGTCAGCAAAACTGGCGGGCCGGTCAGGGGGTCAACTATGGTTAATAGTTGAGCATATTGGTGGCTAAAAATAAATCAGACGGTACGCTTCGCTTTTTGCTTGTAACGGTCGAATATCACCGCTGCCAGCAGGATCAGGCCGCGCACGACGTACTGAGAGAACGGAGAAATATTAAGCAGGTTCATGGCGTTCTCCACGGTCCCCAGAATCAGGATCCCCGCCACCACATATGAGATTTTTCCGATGCCGCCCTTGAGAGAAACGCCCCCCAAAACGCAGGCTGAAATGACAATCAGCTCATAGCCGATAGAGGTCATTGGCTGGCCGCTGGTCATGCGCGACGCAAGAATAATCCCCGCCGCCGCCGATACCAGCCCGGAGAGCACGAAGATAATGATCTTGGTGCGCACAACCGGCACCCCCGCCAGGCGCGCCGCTTCCTCGTTACCGCCAATTGCCAGGGTATTACGGCCAAAGGTGGTGCGGTTAAGCAGGAAACCGAACAGGATCAGACAGGCGACCGTCAGCCAGATAGGCGCGGGCAGGCCCAGCCAGTTGGCATAGCCCAGCGTGAAGAAGCGCTCGTCTTCAATCCCCACCGCCTTACCGTCAGAGATGATATAGGCCAGACCGCGCACGATTTGCATGGTCGCCAGCGTCGTGATCAGGGCGTTAATCTTCAGGCGCGCAATCACGAAGCCGTTCACCAGGCCGCTCAGCACGCCGAGCATCAGCCCGGCAAATACGCCGATCCACAGGCTTTCGGTCATGTTGATGACCACGGCGGTGGTGACGCCGGCACAGGCAATCACCGAGGCGACCGACAGGTCAAAATCGCCGGAGGCCAGACAGAACAGCATTCCGCAGGCCACCATGCCGGACATGGAGATCGCCAGCCCCAGCCCCTTCATGTTGATGAAGGTCGCGAAGTTTGGCACAAAAATCGCGCACGCAACGAACAGGGCGGCAAAAACCACCAGCATGCCGTACTGGTCCCAGATGCGGCCAACGCTGAAGGCCGACTTCGGCGCTCCGGATGTAGTAACAGAGGACATCATTGACTCCTTACTCAGGCGACAGCCTGGCTAACTTTAGGCATGGCGAGACTCAACGCCTGTTGTTCATTCGCCTGTTCATGCAACAATTCACCGGCAATTTCGCCTTCGCGCATCACAACGATACGGTCGGCAACGCCGAGCACTTCGGGCAGATCGCTGGAGGCGAACAGCACCGCCACGCCGCGTTTTGCCAGCTCATAGATGACGTTATAAATTTCGTGCTTCGCCCCAACGTCGATGCCGCGCGTCGGCTCGTCGAGCAAAATGACCTTCATGTCTTCCGACAGCCAGCGACCCAGAATCGCTTTCTGCTGATTGCCGCCGGACAGGTTCATGATCAGCTGTTCAGCGCCGGGGGTTTTGATGTTCAGCGAACGGATATGGTGATCCGCGTTGCTCGCCTCCCAGCCATCGTTAATCAGGCATCCCGCACGGATAAACTTGCGCCGGGCAGAGATGTTGATGTTGTCGCGCACCGAATGTACCGGAATGATGCCTTCGGCCTTTCGATCCTCCGGGCAGAGCATGATGCCCGCATTAATCGCCTGGGCAGGCTTCTGAATATCCACCTTTTTCCCGTCGACGAAGACCTGGCCCTGGGTGATGCGCGTACCGCCAAACAGCCCTTTCATCAGCTCGCTGCGCCCTGCCCCCACCAGGCCAAACAGCCCGACGATTTCGCCGCTGCGCACCGAGAGTGAGATGGGCGTGCGAACGCCGGGCGCTTTAACGTTATCCAGACGCAGACGCTCCGGGCCGTATTCGCGCGGTTTCCAGTGGTAGATATCACCCAAATCGCGTCCGACCATCGCCTGCACCAGCTGGTCATGATTGACCTGCTCCATATCGGTAAAGGTGCGCACGTAGCGGCCATCCTTAAACACCGTGATGGCATCGCTTAAGGCAAAAATCTCTTCCATACGGTGAGAAACGTAGAGAATGATGCGGCCCTCTTTGCGCAGCTCGCGGATCACGCGAAAGAGGTTTTCTATTTCGCGCGCGGAGAGCGAGCTGGTTGGCTCATCGAAAGCGATGATTTTGGCGTTACGCGCCAGCGCTTTGGCAATTTCCACCATCTGCCACTGGCCGATGGAGAGATACTTAAGGGGTGTTTGCGGATCGACATCCAGCCCAAGGTGCTTAAGCTGTAAGCCCGCTTCATAGTTGAGCAGCGAGCGGTTGACCACGCCGCTTTTATGCGGAAGCTGGCCCAGATAGATGTTCTCCGCCACGGTCATTTCAGGAATAAGGTGCAGCTCCTGATAGATGATGGCGACACCCGCGTTTAGCGCGGCCGTGGTGTCGGCAAAGGCCACCTCTTCGCCGCGAATGGCCAGCGTACCGGTGGTGGGTGTGTAGTTGCCGCTGAGGATTTTTAGCAGCGTGGATTTTCCCGCGCCGTTCTCCCCCATCAGGGCGTGAACCTGGCCGGCATAGCAGTCGAAGCTGATATCGGTCAGCGCGTTTACGCCGGGGAACGTTTTCCCGATGCCGCGGAAAGAGAGATACGGATCAGACTGTTGCATAACGACTCCGTGATTCCTGTAGTGTGTACGTCTGGCCCCTCACGGCGAGTGAGGGGCGCAATCACAGCGTATTACTTACCGCCCAGTCCTTTTTTCGCCAGCTCCTCTTTGAAGTTATCGCGGGTGATCAGCACCACGTCGGTCACTTCGGTGAATTTCGGCGGCTCAACCCCTTTAGTCACCCAGTTGTAGAGCATTTCACTGGATTTATAGCCGTGGACATCCGGGCTTGGCAGCAGGGAGCCGTAGAAGCCGGTCGCCTGCGCTTTAGACAGTTCGCTCACGGCGTCAACGCCGTTAATGCCGATCCCAATTACGTCCGGTGCCTTAAAGCCCTGACCTTCCGTTGCGCGCACCCCGCCCAGCACGGTGTTGTCGTTCATGCCCACCACCAGCCAGTGTTTCACCTCCGGGTGCTGGACGAGCATGGAGTTCGCCGCATCAAAGGCGCCCGGGATATCATTGGATTTGGTCGGCACTTTGTAGATCTGTTTTTCCGGGAAGCCGGCCGCCTTCAGCGCGTCCATGGAGCCCGTGGTACGACGACGGGCGGTATCCAGCTCGTCAGCGGTAATGGCCATTACGGCGGTCTCTTTCACATCCCAGCCGCGTTTTTGCATCTCTTTATAGAGCTCCTGACCCTGACGCTCACCGATTTTGGTGGCCGCCATCATCACCAGCGGAACGGTATCCATCGGTTTGCCTTTGGCATTCACGAACTGGTCGTCCACGGCAATGACTTTCATATCGTAACCGCGCGCTTTCGCGGCTATAGCCGAACCCAGTTTTGGATCCGGGGTACAGATAACGAAACCTTTTGCGCCGCTGGCCGCCAGGCTATCGATGGCGTTCAGCGTTTTCTCGCCGTCAGGCACGGCGATTTTAATCACCTCAAATCCCAAATCTTTCCCGGCTTTATCAGCAAATTTCCATTCGGTCTGGAACCACGGTTCTTCAGGCTGTTTGACCAGAAAACCGAGCTTTAAATTTTCAGCGATAGCGGATTGTGACATAACGGCAGCCAGGCCGATGGCCGCCAGCGCTTTAGTAAATTTGTGCATGGTAAACTCCAGCTTAAGTATTCTTATCTGTAGGGAATAATGGCGAACAGCTTATTTAATCGGACTTAAAACAAGGCATTAGCGCTTACCTCGTCATAAGCGTTATTGCTGGAGATAGTTTTAGCGGGAAATTAATCATCCATAAGAGAGCGCCATCACACCGCAGAATTACAGTAATTGCGTACATAAATTCAGCGAAAAATGACATAAAAAAGGCCGTAATTGTCCTACAAATTGGAAGGGATTAAGCAGAATTATCCATAAGGTCAGCTAAGACGTCCCTGTCATCCGGACGCCTGAGCGCCCGGCAGAGAAATTACCAGGGATAATAGATGTGTTCCGCATGATCGCGAACGGGGGCGTCGTCGCCCAACAGACGAGCAGAGAGCGTCAGCGCAAAGTCAAAAGCGTGTCCCAGGCCCTTGCCGCTGATAAGGTTGTTATCCTCCACAACCGGCGCATCCACATAAACCCCGTCAATAACGGTTTCCCACAGATCGCCGGAACAGACGTAGCGGCGCCCCTTGAGCAACCCGTTTCCGCCCAGAACCCGCGCTGCCGCAGAGCAGATGGGACAGATAAGCTTGCCGCGCTCGTCGTGCGCGGAAATAAAGCGTATCACCTCGCGGTTAGCCGCGAGGCTGACGCTTCCCTGCGGCCCGCCGGGTAACACCACCGCGTCATAAAGCGTCTCACTGCGCTCCGTTAGCGTACTGTCGGCCACCATGGGAATGTTGTGGTAACTCACTACCGCACGGGACTCCGTGCAGGCCAGCGTTTCCACCTCAATCTGCAAGCGGCGCAGAATATCAATAGTGATAATCGCTTCTGCTTCTTCAAAACCTGGTGCCAACAGCACCGCAACTTTAGTCATCATAAACCTCAACGGATGAAACGATATAAAACATTGTTTCATTTTTACACCTTGTCAGATGACAATCTTGCGACGCGATCACAGAACCGTATATTGCGGTAAAATTGATTTAGCTCAAATTTCCTACAGCAGGATATATTTGCAGATATTATTTCTCATTTAACACTTTCGCAGAATTTCCCGCCAAAGAAGGTTTCCTGAAACGATAAAAATGAGCGTTATTCTTTTTTAAATCAATAAAATCATATAATTAAAAAACAACTCGCCTTATCGCCTGTTTTCTATTCTGCGCTATATTTAAATTTGTAATGTATGGTAAACACGGACCAATTAAGAGTTTTCTTAATTCAAAGAGAAGCGTATGCTTATTTAAATCGAACACAGGAAGTGAATTTTCGAGTTTCTTTACCTTGCAGAAATCTTTTTCTTCCATTCAATCGTCAATACCTGCCGGGTCAGGTTAAGTAGCGGACATCAAGTCCCACAGTCAATAAGGATATGAGTATGACTACCCAAACGATGATGCAAAAACTGAATGCCCAGATGAACCTGGAGTTTTACGCTTCAAATCTGCATCTGCATTTGAGCGCGTGGTGTTCCAGAAAAAGCCTCAACGGCACTGCCACCTTCTTTCGTACTCAGGCGCAAAGTAACGTCACGCACATGATGCGTGTCTTTAACTTTTTAAAAGCCGTCGGGGCAAACCCCACCGTAAAAGAGCTTGAAACGATTGAAGATAATTACTCTTCTCTGGAAGAATTGTTCCAGAAAACGCTCGAAGAGTATGAGCAGCGCTGTGCGACACTGAGCAAGCTGGCTGATGAAGCCAAAGCGCAACAGGACATTACGACCTTCAGGTTTTTACGTGATATGGACAGAGAGCAGCAGCAGGATGGCATGCTGCTGAAAACGCTCGCAGATGAAATCCGCAACGCGAAGCGCGCGGGTATTTGCCTGGAGCAGACGGACCGCCATCTTCTGGACCTGGCCACCGTTCAGCACCACTAATCCCTTTCACCCGCTCCTGTCAGGGAGTGGGTACCAACTCCCTGCTTTTACTGACATTTAACAAATCAGATCTCGCTCCCAATGAATAACCACGCATCGTGTAATGATTTGTTTAATTACATTCATTGACGAGGGAGCATCATGATCACCATTGAGTTTATTGTCATTATTCTCTGCCTGCTGATAGGCACACGCTTCGGCGGTATGGGACTGGGGCTGATAAGCGGCATCGGCCTGTTTATTTTGAGTTTTGTCTTTGGTCTGCAACCCGGTAACCCCCCGGTTGACGTGATGCTCACGATCCTTGCGGTCATCGGCTGCGCGGCCACACTACAGACTGCGGGTGGCCTGAACGTGATGATGCAGTTCGCGGAGCGTCTGCTGCGTAAACATCCCCAACACATCACCCTTCTCGCGCCATTTACCACCTGGACACTGACCTTTCTCTGCGGGACCGGCCACGTCGTCTACACCATGTTTCCCATTATCGCGGATATTGCCCTGAAAAAAGGCATACGTCCGGAACGACCAATGGCAGTGGCCTCGGTAGCATCTCAGATGGCGATCACCGCCTCCCCCGTTTCCGTGGCCGTCGTGTCGCTGGTGTCCATTCTGGGTGCGCAACACGGCATCGGCCACGCGTGGGGGATCCTCGAAATCCTGGCCGTCTCCGTACCGGCCTCGCTGTGTGGCGTTGCCATCGCCGCGCTGTGGAGTTTACGCCGCGGGAAGAACCTGGCAGACGATCCTGAGTTTCAGGAAAAGCTGAGAGATCCGAAACAGCGGGAGTTTATCTACGGGGGAACGGAGACGCTAATGGATCAGCGCTTCCCGAAACAGGCCTACTGGTCAACGTGGATTTTCTTCGCCGGTATTGCCGTCGTGGTCCTGCTGGGGGCAGTGCCAGCGCTACGCCCGGCCTTTGAGATCAAAGGTAAAATGACGGCTCTGTCGATGAATCTTGTCATTCAAATGATGATGTTGATCGCCGGGGCCGTCATGCTGATGACCTGCAAGGTCAATGCATCGGCAATTTCAAACGGGGCAGTGTTTAAGGCGGGGATGGTCGCCATTTTCTCGGTGTTTGGCGTGGCGTGGATGAGCGATACCTTTTTTCAGGCGCATCTCGACGAGCTGAAAATGGCGCTGGAGGGGGTCGTGAAGAGCCATCCCTGGACGTATGCCATCGTGCTGTTTCTGGTCTCAAAACTGGTCAACAGCCAGGCCGCGGCCTTGACCGCCGTCGCCCCGATGGGGTTGATGCTGGGCATCGATCCGAAAATGCTGGTTGCCTTCTTCCCGGCGTCATACGGCTACTTTGTGCTGCCCACCTATCCGAGCGATCTGGCCTGTATCGGATTCGATCGCTCCGGCACCACCCGCATCGGCAAATTCATCATTAACCACAGCTTTATTCTGCCGGGACTGATTGGCGTCAGCTGCGCCTGCGTGGTGAGCTATCTGCTGGTGCAGACGTTCTTCTGACCTTTCTGAGGGCGACAGGCTTTGTCGCCCTTCAACGCAAAATCAGAAAACAGTTTCTAATTTTAAAACATCGGTTTATTTTAGTGTGACTCACCCTGCGGCGTGAAGCGGAGTTCAATCAGCGCGATCGCTTTCTGGATCGCGCGGAGCGTAACCGGATCCGCCGCGGCAGGATGGTTGGTGAAATCGATGTTTTTCAGTTGGGTCGACATCTTTTCGCGCACTTCTACCGGCGCGATAACGTCAATCACATCAAGGATTTGTTTGATAACCAGCTGGCAGGCGACGACGTCAGATACCAGTTCCTGATCGGCGCTCAGGTTTTGTGACATGGGTTTCTCCTTATTGAAAGGCCGCCATAGTAGCAAAACAGACGCCCTTCCATCTCCCTCTCGTCGTTCGCAGACATAAAAAAACCTGCCGAAGCAGGTTTTTTTATCAGAACATCGCACCCGGTGGGACGTCTTTGAACGTCGTGCAGTAGTTCGCCCACATGCTTTTCAGGATTTTGCGCAGTTTCATTATGTTGCTCCAGTAACGTGTTATGCAGGTGTTATTGTCAATACGCTTATAATATGACCACCATCACAAAAATCAACCGTTTTGTGACCTACATCACGGTTACTAACCCCACAGTGCTGCTGGTTTGTTAAAAAAAGCCAAGATAAATCCGCAGCTTACAGACTTATAAATTCCAGTAAATTTTTATAAAATTTTTTGAACAGGCAGGAAGAGAATGAGTGAAAACCTAACCGGCAAAGAGAGCCGTGGACTCTCGCCTGCGGCGCTGCTGGTGGCCGGTGCTTTCTTTATGGAGTTTCTGGACGGGACGGTGATTGCCACCGCGCTGCCGGATATGGCAAAGAGCTTTGGCGTACAGGCCGTGGATCTGAATATCGGTATCAGCGCCTACCTGATCACTCTTGCCGTGCTGATCCCCGCCAGCGGCTGGATTGCCGACCGCTTCGGCGCACGCAAAGTGTTCGCCCTCGCGCTGGCGATCTTCACGCTGGCCTCGGTATTTTGCGGCCTGTCCACCACGCTTGAGCAGTTCGTGGCGATGCGCGTGCTCCAGGGCATAGGCGGCGCGCTGATGGTGCCCGTTGGCCGCCTGGCCGTGTTACGCACAACGCCAAAACACCAGCTCATCACGGCAATTGCCACCCTGACCTGGCCTGCGCTGGTTGCGCCAATCATCGGCCCGCCGCTGGGCGGGTTCATCACAAGCTATGCCGACTGGCGCTGGATCTTCTTTATTAACGTGCCGCTGGGGTTCATCGCCATTTTGCTGGCGCTGCGCATCATTCCTGACCTGCATGAAGATACGCGACGGCCGTTTGATTTGCCGGGTTTTGTTGTCACCACCCTTGCCATGGTAAGCCTGGTCTACGCGATGGAGTTGATGGGAGGACAGCCTCTCCGGGCAGGATTAACGGCCACGCTGTTCATCGTCGGTTTCGTCGCGTTGGGCCTGGCGCTGCGTCATTTTAAACGGGCAGCCTGGCCGATGATCGGTCTCGATGCGATGCAGGTGCCGACGTTTCGCGTCACCCTGTACGGCGGATCGCTGTTTCGCGCGTCCATCAGCGCGGTCCCGTTCCTGCTACCGCTGATGTTTCAGGTCGGCTTTGGCATGGATGCGTTCCATTCGGGCCTGCTGGTGCTGGCCGTTTTCGTTGGCAATCTCACCATTAAACCCGCGACGACGCCCCTGATCCGCGGCCTGGGGTTTAAGCGGCTTTTGCTGATTAACGGTGCGCTGAATGTGATGGCATTGCTGGCCTGCGCGTTTCTCACTCCGCAGACCCCGGTTTGGCTCGTGATGCTGATCCTCTATCTGGGCGGCGTTTTCCGCTCGATTCAGTTTACGGCGGTCAGTACGCTGGCCTTTGCGGATGTGCCCCCGGCGCAGATGAGCTACGCCAATACGTTATTTTCAACCGCAACGCAGCTTGCCGTGGGGCTTGGGATCTCACTCGGGGCAATTGGTATTCGTATCGGGGAAACAGTCAGCGAGGCGATGGGGCTTACCGCCATGCCGGGAATGAGCTTCCGGCTGGCATTTGTGGCGATCGCGCTAATCTGCCTGGTGGGAATGTTTGACACGCTGCGCCTGACCAAAGATGCAGGCAGCGCGGTCTCATCGAAAAAGTAAGGCTTCTTGCCGGGCGGGCAACGCGCCGCCCGGCACAACGGAATTAGCCAACAATACCGCGCACAAAGGCTTCGATCTCTTTGTCCTGGCAGTTTTCGAAGAAGCACTGCTGGAAGCGCTGGCCCGAGACGGCGGTTTTAACCAGCTCAGGATCGATTGCACGCAGGGTATCCAGATAGTTTTCTTTCACCACGGCGGCTTTCACCTGATTGAGGATCCCCGCGTTCCGCACCTGCGGCTCTTTACGCTCTGGCGGGTAGCCTTCGCCATTGCGTCCGGTAAAGGCTTTCTCAAAGATAAAGCGGACATTCAGTTCTGCTCCCCAGCCAAAGCCCTTCGCAAATGGCAGAGAAAGCGCGTTACCGTTGTTGATTTGTGCAAACAGGAAAGCATCCGCAGGATCGATGCAGTAGCCGCAAATGACGCCCGGATGAATGTTCAGGGACATCAATGCGCCCTGCCCGGTACCGCAGCCGGTAACAACAAAATCGACGGCTTTCGCGTTCAGCAGAATGCTCGCCATGATGCCCAGGTGAATATAGGTGAGATGATGATCGTTCTCATCACTCATACCTACGTTATAGACCGGGAAACCTTTTTCATCAGCAACGGCTTTCAGCTCATTAAGGATGATGGGATTTTTAGCGGCCTGGCTGTTTTCCATCATCAGTGCAATTTTCATCTCGTCTCTCCTGAATGCATGGCGGGCGATCCCGCTGTGGATACCTTTTCCACTTAACCTTACTATCAAACAAACGCACTTTCAAATTAAGTGAAAACTTGTTTTAAAAAACAAAGATGCGCTCACAATTTCGCAGGCGGGACCGGCTCGTTGCACGGTGAAGGGTCAGATCCTCCGGCTATTCCAGCCATTGCGCCCCTTCGCGTTGGTTACAATGGCATATTTCCCGTCACGCAGAGTGAACCATGAAAAGTGTAATCATCGCCGGAACGATCCTGCTGCTCGCCGGGTGCAGCATCAACCGTGAGGCAGAAGTAAGCAGTACCGATGCCCCTAACGGGATTGTGCGCCTCGACTATGGCCAGGCCATGCTGCAAAACGTCTGGTCTGACGACTATGTCAATAACGGTACGGCAACAAAAGCCTGTCAAAACATGGGCTATGCCACCGCGTCAGCCTACGGACAGCCCATTAAAACCTGTACGCTTATCAGCGGCTCGCTGTGTCTGAATGAAAGCGTGACCATTCAGTATAAATGTCAGGGTTATGCCGTAACCGCCGGCAGCCAGAATCCGTGGTATTAACCGGTACTGCCAGTCACGCTGGCAGTTTATTTAATAAGAACAAAAACAATTCGCATTAATAAAAATAAATAGCGGCAATGCGTTTTATTCCCATTCGTATTTTTAATAAAGAGATATTTATTTTACTTTTTGCAAATAATTAAATAACAAATTATAGTGTCGCTCATCGTGAACCAGAAATAATAAACCGGAGCTGCACCATGCTTAAAACTGAAATGATCGACAAGCTCAATGCGCAAATGAATCTTGAGCTTTTTTCTTCCCTGCTTTATCAGCAGATGAGCGCCTGGTGCAGCTATCACAGCTTTGAAGGGGCCGCCGCCTTCCTGCGTCGTCATGCTCAGGAAGAGATGACGCACATGCAGCGTCTGTTTGATTATCTGACGGATACCGGCAGCCTGCCGCGCATCGATAACGTGGCGTCGCCTTTCGCCGAGTACGGCTCTCTGGATGAATTGTTCCGCGCCACGTACGAGCATGAACAGCTGATCACCCAGAAAATAAATGAACTGGCTCATGCCGCTATGACCAGCCAGGATTATCCAACCTTTAATTTCCTTCAGTGGTATGTGGCTGAACAGCACGAAGAAGAGAAGCTGTTTAAATCCGTGCTGGATAAATTATCGCTGGCGGGGAAATCCGGGGAAGGCCTGTACTTCATCGATAAAGAGCTGTCGACTCTCGATACTCAGAATTAATATCAAAACGGTGCTGACTTTTCAGCACCGTTTTATTTTAATGACGGCAAATTTTACTTTCGTGCGTAAAAAATCCGTCTTCTGCCGGAATGAATTTTCCGCGCGCCGCCAGAAACGCCACCAGCTCTGCGGCAGACATCTCCGAAGCCGAACAGGTATGGAATCGCGCCGCTTCGCCAAAGCGGGCATGAATTGCCTCAACCAGACTCTGCTCCGTATAGCGCTCACCTGACTCAATCATCATATTAAGCACGTCGTGACCGTGAATTGACATGGTTACCTCTCGCAAATAAAAAGCAGACTAAACACTCCCTCCACGACACGCTTTGCGCTGGCGCAGGTTCCCCTTTTCTTTTTGTAAATTAAACATTACACCCTATGTAACGGCGATTTGACGAGATGGGGCTTTTCCCTTACTCTGCGCCGCAGAATGAGTCGCGGTATGGAAGGGTTGTAGAGGAAAGCGTGAAAAACAGAACTCTGGGAAGTATTTTTATCGTCGCCGGAACGACAATTGGCGCAGGAATGTTGGCTATGCCGCTGGCGGCTGCCGGCGTCGGATTTGGCGTGACCGTACTGTTACTGGGCGGATTGTGGGCCCTGATGTGTTACACCGCGCTCCTGTTGCTGGAGGTTTATCAGCACGTCCCTGCCGACACCGGCTTAGGCTCCCTGGCGGCACGCTATCTTGGACGCTACGGGCAGTGGATCACCGGTTTTAGCATGATGTTCCTGATGTACGCGCTGACTGCCGCTTACATCAGCGGCGCCGGGGAACTGATAGCGTCAAGTATCAATGACGGCTTCGGGGCGTCGGTTTCACCGGAAACAGGCGCCATTGTCTTTGCGCTAATCGGTGGCGGCGTGGTTTGCGCGGGCACGTCGCTGGTCGATCTGTTTAACCGCTTTTTATTCAGCGCCAAAATTCTCTTCCTTGTTGTGATGCTGGTGCTGCTGGCCCCGCACGTTCATAAGATCAACCTGCTGACGATGCCGCTGGAAAAAGGCCTGGCGCTTTCGGCCATCCCGGTGATTTTTACCTCGTTCGGTTTTCACGGCAGCGTGCCAAGCATCGTGAGCTATATGAACGGCGACACACGCAAGCTGCGCCGCGTCTTTGTCATCGGCAGCGCCATTCCGCTGATTGCCTATCTGTTCTGGCAGCTGGTGACGCTGGGCAGCATCGATTCCACCACTTTTATTGGCCTGATGGCAGAGCATTCTGGTCTGAATGGTTTCCTGGTTGCCCTGCGTAACGTGGTGGCCTCTTCACACGTAGAGCTGGCGGTACATCTGTTTGCAGACCTGGCGCTGGCAACCTCATTCCTCGGCGTGGCGCTTGGCCTGTTTGACTATATGGCGGATCTGCTCCAGCGTCGCAATAGCGTTGCCGGACGCTTACAGACGGGGGCGATGACCTTCCTGCCGCCGCTGGCCTTCGCGCTCTTTTACCCGCGCGGGTTTGTGATGGCGCTGGGGTATGCCGGCGTGGCGTTATCGGTTCTGGCCCTGCTGTTGCCTTCCCTGCTGGCGTGGAAGAGCCGCCAGCAGCATCCGCAGCAGGGGTATCGCGTGGCGGGCGGTACGCCAATGCTGTGCGCGGTGTTTGGTTGCGGGGTGGTGATTATTCTGGTGCAGGTGCTGATTGCAGCGGGAATGCTGCCGGAAGTGGGGTAAAAAAAGGGGCTATGAATAGCCCCTTTTTTCAGTGCAGGCAGCAGCTTTTAAACTTCTTCCCGCTGCCGCACGGGCACGGGTCGTTACGCCCCACTTTCGCCCCGTTGATTATTGGCTTTTTCGCTTCCGGCTGCTGCGGGTTAGCGACCCAGTAGTTATACAAACGCAGCGCCGCAGGCTGAATGCTCTCGATGCTGGCCATATACTTCTCTTCGGTCAGTGCATCCAGCTTCTCGCTGTTCTCTTCTGTGCCGTGCAGGGCAATCACCGCCAGATCCGCTTCCAGCGCTTCCGGCAGGGATGACCAGTCCGTCAGCGCCACGCCGCGCATGTAGCCATAGCACCACTCTTCCACCACGGTGTAGCTCTGACCGTCAACATCGTTATAGCCAAACAGCGGTTCAAACTGATCCGGGTATTCGCTCAGACGCTCGGCAATATCGTTCATGTGCTTAAAGCAAAGATCGATAAACCGGTTCATCTCACGATCGTTTTTCCAGCGCGGAATATACTTCTCACCACCCCAGACCGCCACCAGCCAGGTGTCGGGCTCCACCACAACGGGACCGGAAAGTACTGCGGTAAGCATGCCGTCCAGTTCGGACACGTCAATCACGGATGCATCGTCGTGACCGTAAGACATTAACGTCTCTTCCAGCCACGCCATCTCGCTTTCATTTAATGGGCCTTCAGCCATTGCGGATACTCCTGATAAAAAAAACGATCCTGACATATATCGCCGCCCGTGCCTATCTGAAGTTGAGGTCTTTGCTGCTGCAAAAACGTGCAAATCGTGACCATTGCACAACTTATGGGCTTTGTTGTTAAGGAGATGTGATCTCCGCTGAAAATTCATCTTATCCCGCAAAGGGGCGTAAAACGGCACTCTATACTCAACATGTTGTGCCCCGGTCAAGGGATTAACCATTCTGGCAACCTTTTTGCTTAATGTTCTGCGCGCTTCACGGTGCGTGGGATCCTCGCCGTATTAAGCAGAAGATTGCTTCTAAAGTGCATTTTGTTCTCGCTCTTGTTTTTGGATTAACAATGCCATCAGGCGTTCGGGTTTATACCTGGTGCAAAAACCTCTTTGCTAAGGAACATAATAATGTCGCTGAAATTTACCAAAACTCCCCTCTCCCTGGTGCTGGCCGGCTGTCTGGTAACGGCCTTTTCCGCGCAGGCCGATATCGTCATCGGCGTGGCCGGGCCGTTCACCGGCCCGAACGCAACCTACGGCGATCAATACTGGCATGGCGCTACGCAGGCGGCGGAAGACATTAACGCCGCAGGCGGGATCAACGGTGAGAAAATCAAACTGGTTCAGGGCGATGACGCCTGCGAGCCCAAACAGGCCGTTGCCGTCGCCAACCGCTTAGTCGATCAGGATAAGGTGAAAGCGGTCGTCGGCCACTTCTGCTCCTCGTCGACCATGCCCGCCTCCGAGGTGTATAGCGATGCCGGGATCCTCTCCATCACTCCCGGCTCAACGAACCCGCTGATTACCGAGCGCGGCATGAGCGATGTGTTCCGCATGTGCGGTCGTGACGACCAGCAGGGCCAGGTCGCCAGCGATTTTATTCTTGATAAGCTGAAGGCCAAACGGGTGGTCATCATCCACGATAAGGACACTTACGGTCAGGGGCTGGCGGACGCCACTAAGGCGGCACTGGCGAAACGCGGCGTTAAGGATGTGATGTACGAAGGATTATCGCGCGGGGAAAAAGATTTTAACGCCCTGGTGACCAAGATTGGCGCACAAAAACCGGACGTGGTGTTCTTCGGGGGCTGCCATCCGGAAGCGGGCCCGCTGGTTCGCCAGATGCGTGAGCAAGGCGTGCAGGCGAAGTTCTTCTCGGGGGACTGCATCGTCAATGAAGAGATGGTCACCGCTGCCGGCGGAGCGCAATACACCAACGGTATTTACATGACGTTCGGTAAAGATCCGCGCATGATCCCCGACGGAAAAGCCGTGATTGATAAATTCCGCGCCGGTAAATTTGAACCAGAAGGCTATACCCTCTACGCCTACGCTTCCGTGCAGGCTATCGCGGCGGCTTTCAAGGCCACAAAAGGCACGGATTCGGCGAAAGCCAGCGAGTGGCTGAAGGCCAACCCTGTCGACACGGTCATGGGTCAAAAAGCCTGGGACAGCAAAGGTGACCTCAAGGTGTCTGACTACGTGGTCTACCAGTGGGACGACAAAGGCAAATATAAAGAAGTGCCATAACGGGACGGAATCTGCTCTGCGCCGGCAGGTCTGCCTGTCGGCGTAACCCTTTATTCAGGTACGCGACAATGAGTACATTCTTCCTACAGCAGTTAATTAATGGCTTAACGCTGGGTTCGGTCTACGGCCTTATCGCCATCGGCTATACCATGGTGTACGGCATCATCGGTATGATTAATTTCGCCCACGGCGAAGTGTATATGATTTCCGCCTATCTCTCGGCCATTGGCCTGGCCCTGCTGGCGTTTTTTGGACTTCAGTCCTTTCCGCTGCTGATCCTGGGAACGCTGGTTTTCACCATCGTGGTCACCGGGGTTTACGGCTGGACGATCGAGCGCATCGCCTATAAGCCGCTACGCAATTCGACGCGTCTGGCGCCGCTGATTTCAGCTATCGGGATGTCGCTGATACTGCAAAACTACGCCCAGCTCAGTCAGGGTCCGCGTCAGCAGGGCGTGCCGACCCTGCTGGATGGCGTGCTGCGTTTCCACCTGGGCGAAGGGTTTGTCCAGATAACCTATACCAAAGTCTTTATTCTCATCGCCTCGTTCGCGGGCATGCTGGTGCTGACCTGGATCATCAACCGTACCCGCCTGGGGCGGATGTGTCGTGCGGTGCAGCAGGATCGCAAAATGGCCTCTATTCTGGGCATCAATACCGACAGAATTATTTCGCTGGTGTTTGTTATCGGCGCAGCCATGGCCGGGCTGGCGGGCGTGCTGATCACCATGAATTACGGCACCTTTGATTTTTACGTCGGGTTCGTTATCGGCATTAAGGCCTTTACGGCGGCGGTGCTGGGCGGCATCGGCTCTCTGCCCGGGGCGATGCTCGGCGGGCTGATTCTGGGCGTCGCAGAAGCACAATTCTCCGGGATGGTGAACTCAGATTATAAAGACGTGTTCTCGTTTGGTTTGCTGGTCTTAATTCTGATCTTCCGTCCTCAGGGGCTGTTAGGCCGCCCTGTCGTGGCTAAAGTGTAAGGAACAACGCAATGACCTCTGACGGCTTTTCCCTGAAGCGCTACATTCTGGACGCAATTTTTTCCGGAATGATCGCCCTGATTATTTTCGGCCCGATTGCGGGCGTCATACTGGATGGTTACAGCTTTAACTTTGACGGCCAGCGTCTGGCGTGGATTGTTGGCACCGTGATGCTGGGACGCTTTTTGCTGAGCGCCTTCACGGGTACGTCGGCCGGAAAGCGTTTACAGGCGCGGTTTGAATCCGACAATGCGGGGGTATATGTCCGGCCACCGGAATATAAAAGCCGCCTGCGCTGGATCCTTCCGCTGATTATCGCGCTGGCGATCTGTTTCCCGTTTGTTGCCACCAAATACGTGCTGACGGTCGCTATTCTCGGGCTGATCTACGTTCTGCTCGGCCTTGGGCTGAACATCGTCGTCGGGCTCGCGGGTTTGCTGGATCTGGGTTACGTCGCCTTTTACGCCATTGGCGCCTATGGCCTGGCGCTCGGGTATCAGTATCTGGGCCTCGGGTTCTGGAGCATGCTGCCGCTGGCGGCGCTGATGGCCGCAGGCGCGGGTGCCCTGCTCGGCTTTCCGGTGCTGCGCATGCACGGGGATTATCTCGCCATCGTCACGCTCGGGTTTGGCGAGATCATCCGCCTGGTGCTGAACAACTGGCTCACCTTCACCGGTGGGCCAAACGGCGTTTCGGCCCCTGCCCCGACCTTTTTTGGCCTGGAGTTTGGCCGACGCGCCAAAGAAGGCGGCATACCCTTCCACGAGTTTTTCGGCCTGACCTATAACCCCAACATGAAATTTATCTTCATCTATGCGGTGCTTTTTCTGGTGGTCATGCTGGTGCTGTACATTAAACACCGGCTGACCCGAATGCCCATTGGCCGGGCGTGGGAAGCGCTCCGTGAGGACGAGATTGCCTGCCGTTCCATGGGGCTTAACCACGTTCTGGTCAAACTTTCTGCCTTCACCCTGGGCGCATCAACGGCAGGTATTGCCGGGGTGTTTTTTGCCACCTATCAGGGATTCGTTAACCCCACCTCTTTCACCTTTTTTGAATCGGCCCTGATCCTCGCGATCGTGGTTCTGGGCGGGATGGGTTCTACCGTGGGCGTTGTGCTGGCCGCCTTTGTGCTGACCGTCACGCCTGAGCTGCTGCGCAGCTTTGCGGAATACCGCGTGTTGCTCTTTGGCATGCTGATGGTGGTGATGATGATCTGGCGTCCTCGCGGTCTGATCCGCATTAACCGCAGCGGATTTGCCGTACGGAAAGGAGTGGCGCCATGAACGCAACGATTTTGCGCGTAGAACATCTAATGATGCATTTCGGCGGGATCAAGGCCCTGAATGACGTCAATCTTGAGGTGCAGCGCGGATCAATTACCGCCCTGATTGGCCCTAACGGCGCGGGAAAAACGACCGTCTTTAACTGCCTGACCGGCTTCTACCGGGCCTCCGGCGGCAACATTCTGTTCAATGCCCGGCATAAAACCACCAACGTCATTCAGGTGCTCGGGCAGAAATTCCAGCCCGGCGACTGGCTCAACCCGGCGCAGCTTGGTCAACGCCTGTTCTATAAGATGTTTGGCGGCACGCATCTGGTAAACCGCGCGGGTCTTGCGCGCACGTTTCAGAACATCCGCCTGTTCCGCGAGATGTCGGTGGTGGAAAACCTGCTGGTGGCACAGCATATGCGCGTCAACCGTAACCTGCTGGCGGGGGTACTCAACACCCCTGCGTATCGTCGGGCAGAGAACGATGCGCTGGACCGGGCGTTTTACTGGCTGGAGGTGGTGGATCTGGTGGATTGCGCGAACCGTCTGGCCGGTGAAATGTCCTATGGCCAGCAGCGACGCCTCGAAATCGCCCGTGCCATGTGTACCGGCCCGGAGATGATTTGTCTTGATGAACCCGCTGCCGGCCTGAACCCGGTGGAGACGCACAAGCTGAGCGATATCATTCGGTTCCTGCGCGACCACCACGACATCACGGTATTGCTGATTGAGCATGATATGGGGATGGTGATGGACATTTCGGACGACATTATTGTGCTCGATCACGGCGACGTTATTGCCAGAGGTAAACCCGCCGAGATCCAGCACAACGAAAAGGTGATTGCCGCGTACCTGGGCACCGACGAAAGCGAGGTAAATCTGTGAGCGAACCGATGCTTCAGTTTCATGATGTGGACGTGTTCTACGGGGCGATCCAGGCGTTGAAGCAGGTTTCGCTGGAGGTGAATAAAGGGGAAACCGTGGCCCTGATTGGCGCTAACGGCGCGGGGAAATCCACATTACTGATGTCTGTTTTTGGCCAGCCCCGGATCCGCAATGGGCAGATCCTCTTTTGCGGGGAGGATATCAGCCAAAAATCCACCCACTACGTGGCCACCGGCGGCATCGCGCAGGCCCCTGAGGGGCGGCGCATTTTCCCGGATATGTCTGTAGAAGAGAACCTGCTGATGGGAACAATCCCCATCGGCAATCACCATGCGGCGGCAGATCTGCAAAGCATGTTTGACCTGTTTCCCCGCCTTAGGGAGCGACGCAACCAGCGGGCGATGACGCTCTCCGGCGGCGAACAGCAGATGCTGGCTATCGCCCGGGCGTTGATGAGCCGCCCCAAACTTCTGCTGCTGGATGAACCCAGTCTCGGCCTTGCGCCCATCATGGTTAAACAGATCTTCCAGACGCTGCGCGAGCTGGCCCGTAACGGAATGACGATTTTTCTGGTAGAGCAGAACGCGCACCATGCCCTGAAGTTGTCCGATCGCGGCTATGTGATGGTTAACGGGCAGATTCGGTTAAGCGGCAGCGGCGAGGCGCTGCTGAGGGATCCGGAGGTGAGGAAGGCGTATCTGGGTGGCGTGTGAAGCCAGGGCTATAGTGAGAAAAACTCACAGTGATTTCCATTATTAATCGTTTTTCTGATGCGACCGTATTCAAATATCATCCTCACGACCCGCCTTTGCGTGGGCCGATAAACGTTCAGCGGCAAACTGAATAATAATGATAAGAGGATCCGGGGCAAACATGACACTTGATGCGTTATATCAGTTAATGAAAACTGTATTACCACCTGACACCGATTCAGCCAATGATTTACAGGATTTTATGGCCATGCTTATGGCGACGAAACATCACTCAGAGGCTCTGACACCGTTTTCGCAGCGCGTGTACATGCTGTCCGTTGCCCATCGCGACCCTAAACAAGCGGCTGCGCTGATTTCAGCCTGTCATCCTGAAGCAGGAAAGCCCCTTCCGCTGCTCGACTTCTCCGGCTGGCCGCACGTGCGTTACGCCACGTCGGGTGAATTTCAGACGCCCGAGTCCGAGGCATATTTTCACAAGATTACGTCTGCGGCCACGATATTACGCGCCGCAATCATCGAGGCCGAGCAGCAAAAAAATACCCCTGCTTTTTATATTCTGGATAAGGTGCTCAGCCTAAACAGCGCTTTGCCAGAACGCTATAAAAAGATGGCAAATATCTCTTACTCATAAGGGTATTAATACACCCGGCTTTCATCGTATTCCAGATAAAGAATATCCAGAGCCGGAACGACCGGGGTATGGCTTTGCAGCCAGGCCAGAAGGTGCTGGATGCTCTCTCTTTTGAGCGAATTTTTTGGCCAGACGAGGTAGTAGCCATCTCCCGTCGCGATAGCTCCCCTGAACGGCAGGCCCAGCAGGCCGCTTTTCAGGGCATCAAGCGTGAGATGCAGGTCGGCGATGGCGATGCCGTGCCCGTTCATCGCGGCGATACTTCCCTGTTCAAGGGTATCAAACACCATGCCGCTGCTCATATCGAGCCCCGGGAACAAGCCCGTCCTTCGCAGCCAGCGCCTCCAGTCCCGTCTGTCCGGTGAAGGATGGATCAGATCGCATTGCGAAAGCTGCTGCCGGGCCGGTTCGAGAAGCGATGGTGTGCAAACCGGAATAAGCCATTCATGAAAAAGCAGCTGGCTTTCCGTTGTCTCACCAAAACGGCCATTGCCGAGAAGAATGGCGCAGTCGTATGGCTCAAGATTGAAATCAACGGTGTCAATGTCCATCCAGACGCTGGCAATCTCCACCTGTGGTTTTGCATGGTTGTTGCGAAAAGATCGCAGCACGTCGAGAAGCCATCTCATGGTCAGGGTGCTGGGTGCTTTTAACCGCAGCAGATGGTTTTCACTTCGAAATGCCCGGCAGGCCCATTCAATGCTCGTGAAGCTTTCGTTCAGCTGTCCGGCAAGCACCCGCCCGGCTTCAGTGACCTCCACGCGAGGACCTTGCCTTTTGAAAAGCTCGCAGTCGAACCATTGTTCAAGGGTACGGACATGTCTGCTGACCGCGCCCGGCGTAATATTCAGCGTTTCAGCGGCTTTACTAAAGGAGTTCAGCCGCGCAGCAACCTCAAACGCACGCAGTGCATACAATGGCGGTAAAGACATAGCGTCCCTTACATAACGTGATGAGATGGGGAATCGGGGTCGCAAACGTGCACGTGTTCAAACCGCATATCGCGCCCGCTACACGATAGCATAATGCGTATCTGTTTAATTCCGTTACGAAATGGATAACTGTTATTCACGCGAATGTCTTGCCAACTTGCCTGACGAAGCCGCTCCGCAAAAATAGCTGCCGACGGTAAAGTGCTCACCGACAAATTTAGTTGTCATGCAGCTACAGGTGCGGTGAGAAAGGTGAAGAAACACGGATCAGAACCGATTGTGGTGGCTCGCTGAAAAGCGGAGCACGTGTAATGTACCGCTGTGAAAGCGTTTCTTTCCTCACTGCTACAAGACGCCCTGTCAGACAAAGCAGAAGGTGCCCTTTCAGTCTTTCGCGTTCAGATGATTCAGCCTTACCCCTGACCTTTCACTTTCGACGCGCGGCACATTCTCATAAATTCATTACGCTAAAACTTGTTCCGGGGCAACGCCAGCAAGTAAATTATGGAGAAAAACAATGATCCCCAATATACCGAGTCATATCGATAGGGGTCAAAATCCATATGCAAAAAGCTGCTGACAAACTCGTAGCCATTGGCAAAGATGTTTATCTGAACGGCTGCAATAGCGATTACAAACACCATATACGCGATAAATAGCGGGTATTTATGCAGTCTGTTAACTTTTAGTTTGCCGAGATAAAGCAAGAGAAAAATTGCAATAGATACAATGAAATAGACCACAGCAGGCCAAACAGGTGGATGAAGCGAAAATTCTAACTCATGAGACATAATCAGTTCTCTTTTGCTATCTGGTACATCTGCCAACCCGTAATGCTCCCACTGGTCAAATCCAGCGCCATTGCGGTTTTAGATGCCTCTTGCCAACCGTAGTTCATATCCTGTACGTTCGAGAGCTTGTCGCCGGAGAACAATGTTTTGGTCATTTGTTGATACCCTTGCCCAGTCCATTTGCAAGCTCTTCCACTTTTTCTAAGGAAAATCCAAATGAAGTTCTCTGCGAAGCTGCCGCAGGGCAATCGATGAAACGGAGATATAAGAATTTACACGATAAGGAAACGCACTCAACGCATAATGATCGAAAAATTATGGTTGTGCATGGGTCAGGCAGGAAAAATAAGAATTGTTGTCAGGAAGAGGATTTCAGACACAAAAAAACCACCTTTCGGTGGTTTCACGACACTGCTTATTGCTTTGATTATTTTTTGTTTCCCATGGTAGCCGGAGTGGGACTTGAACCCACACAGCGCGAACGCCGAGGGATTTTAAATCCCTTGTGTCTACCGATTCCACCATCCGGCCAGGGAAGAAAGTGGAGGCGCGTTCCGGAGTCGAACCGGACTAGACGGATTTGCAATCCGCTACATAACCGCTTTGCTAACGCGCCTTAAATCTTTTGTCTTTCGACACGCACCCGCAAACTGCCGATGCTTTAATCTGGAGCGGGAAACGAGACTCGAACTCGCGACCCCGACCTTGGCAAGGTCGTGCTCTACCAACTGAGCTATTCCCGCATGTTATCAAGTTAACAGCTAACCACTTGATTTCATTATCGTCCGGCTAACTGTGCCGCCGTTCGATGCGTTGCATTCTACTGATATGACGTTTTGAGTCAACGTTATTTTTTGCATCTCAGGATCGTTTGCTGAAAATTAAGCCGAAACGATCACTGTTCAAGCAAATCACCGCGCGCAGCGTTCAAATATTGCAGCATTGACCACAGCGTCAGCACTGCCGCAACCCACAGCAGGCCAATGCCGGCCCACTCGACCCAGGCATTCGGACGCCACAGCATCCACACCAGCGCCGCCATTTGTGCGGTGGTTTTAACTTTACCGATCCAGGATACCGCCACGCTGCTGCGTTTCCCCAGCTCAGCCATCCACTCGCGCAGGGCAGAGATGATAATTTCACGGCCAATCATGGTCGCGGCGGGCAGCGTGACCCACCAGGTATGATAATGCTCCGCCACCAGCACCATCGCGATCGCCACCATCACCTTATCCGCGACCGGATCGAGGAACGCGCCAAAGCGGGTACTCTGATTCCAGCGGCGTGCCAGATACCCGTCAAACCAGTCCGTCACGGCGGCAATCAGGAAAATCAGCGCACAGGCAAAAGGCGCCCAGACGACCGGCAGGTAAAATGCCAGTACAAAGAACGGAATGAGCACAACGCGAAAAAGGGTGAGCAACGTAGGGATATTAAATCGCATGATGACGGTAACTGTCTGTTGTCAGTAAAATTTAGCTCTATGTTGCTACAGAGCCCTCAATGTTTCAACGAGTAGTAGATCTTTTCTGCCAGCCCTTGCGAAATACCCGGCACTTTTGCAATTTCCTCCATGCTGGCATTGAGTAATCCTTGCAATCCGCCCATATACTTCAACAGCATCTGACGACGTTTTGGCCCAACGCCTTCGATAGTCTCGAGGGTACTGGTATTTTTCACCTTCGCCCGTTTTTTGCGGTGCCCGCTGATGGCGTGATCGTGCGACTCATCGCGGATGTGCTGGATCACGTGCAGCGCCGGGGAATCTGGCGGCAGGCTAAAGCCCTCGCCCTCCGGCTCGAAGAACAGCGTTTCCAGGCCCGCTTTACGATCCGCCCCTTTCGCCACCCCTAACAGCAGCGGATGGTTTTTGTCCCACTCCACGTCGAGCGATTCAAACACCGCCTTCGCCTGGCCCAGCTGCCCTTTCCCGCCGTCGATAAGGATAACGTCAGGAATTTTGCTCTCTTCTATCGCCTTACCATAGCGACGACGCAGCACCTGGTTCATGGCGGCGTAATCATCACCGGGCGTAATGCCGGTGATGTTATAGCGTCGATACTCTGCCCGCAGCGGACCGTTGGCATCAAAGACCACACACGACGCCACGGTTTGCTCACCCATCGTATGGCTGATGTCGAAACATTCCATGCGTTTCACTTCCGGCAGCTTGAGCAGCGTCGCAAGCGCGGTTAAACGCTGGCTGACGGTCGACTGCTGGGAGAGTTTGGTGGTCAGCGCCGTGGCGGCATTGGTTCGCGCCAGCTTCAGATAGCGCGCGCGATCGCCGCGCGGTTTCGTCTGGACATTCACCCGGCGGCCTGCCAGCTCTGAAAGCGAATCCGCCAGCAGGGTTTTATCGTCGAGCGTAAAGTCGAGCAGGATCTCCGAAGGCAGCGTACGCATCTGGCTGCCCTGCAAATAAAACTGGCCGACAAAAGTCTCCACCACTTCACCCAGCTCGGTGCCGCCCGGCACCTTCGGGAAGTAGCTGCGGCTGCCGAGCACTTTACCCTGACGAATAAACAGCACGTGAACGCAGGCGAGACCGGCGTCAAAAGCGACGCCAATTACATCGAGGTCGTCGCCGGTATTGGAAACAAACTGCTTCTCGGTCACCCTGCGCACCGCCTGGATCTGATCGCGGATGCGGGCGGCTTCCTCAAACTCCAGCCCCGCGCTGGCTTTTTCCATGCGGGCAATCAGCTGCGTGAGCACCTGATCGTCTTTCCCGGCTAAAAACAGGCGTACATATTCCACCTGCTGCGCGTACTCTTCTTCGCTCACCAGTCCTTCAACGCACGGCCCCAGACAGCGGCCAATTTGATATTGCAGGCACGGTCGGGATCGGTTGCGGTAGACGCTGTTTTCGCACTGGCGAACGGGGAAGATTTTTTGCAAAAGCGCCAGCGTTTCCCGCACGGCATAACCGTTCGGGAAGGGGCCGAAATATTCCCCTTTCGCATGCTTAGCGCCACGATGCATCGCCAGCCGCGGGTGCGTATCACCGCTCAGGAAGATAAACGGATAGGACTTATCATCGCGCAGCAGAACGTTGTAGCGCGGCTGATACAACTTAATGTAGTTGTGCTCAAGGAGCAGCGCTTCCGTTTCCGTGTGCGTCACGGTGACATCAATGTTATGTATGAGGGCGACCAGCGCTTCGGTTTTACGGGAAGCAAGGTTGCTGCGGAAATAGCTGGAAAGGCGTTTTTTGAGATCTTTCGCCTTACCGACATAGATAACCGTACCGCCAGCGTCGTACATACGGTAGACGCCCGGCTGGCTGGTGACGGTTTTCAGAAATGCTTTTGAATCGAACGCTTCACTCACTGACTTAATAACGACTCCGCATTGCACAAACCATGGCGAATGGCCAGGTGAGTCAGTTCGACATCACCGTGAATGTTCAGTTTACTGAACATCCGATAGCGATAGCTGTTGACCGTTTTCGGGCTGAGATTCAGCTGCTCTGAAATCTCATTCACCTTCTGACCTTTAGTAATCATCAGCATAATCTGCAATTCGCGCTCAGACAAACTGGCAAACGGCGATTCCGTTTTTTCCGGTTCAATCTGACTCAACGCCATCTGTTGAGCAATATCAGAAGCAATGTAGCGCTGCCCTGCGTGTACGGAACGGATCGCATTGACGACTTCCTGCGGTGCGGCGCCTTTACTCAGGTATCCTGCGGCACCTGCCTGCATAACTCTGGCGGGCAGCGGATTTTCAGTGTGTACGGTCAGCATGATGACTTTGGTATCAACAAACATGCGGGCGATTTTACGCGTGGCTTCAAGCCCGCCGATGCCGGGCATGTTCATATCCATCAGCACCACGTCTGCTGAGTGAGTACGACACCATTTGACGGCATCTTCACCACAGCACGCCTCGCCGGCAACTTTAATACCCTTTATATCTTCAAGAATGCGTCGTATCCCTGCGCGCACCAGTTCGTGGTCATCAACAAGAAGGACGTTGATCAAAGGAAATGTCTCCAGAATAGGGATAACGCTACTGACTGCTAATTGCGTTTATATTAACGGTTTTCCATGCAAGATTAAAACGCTAAAAAATCGGCTATACGATTCGGGTCTCGTTTTTGGAAATTAGGCTGTACAGTAAGTGGAAAGAAAACCCATGTACGCTGGGCTTTACCGCTATTTTTTGGCACCAGCATTCAAAAAGCTACCAAAACATTTGTTAACGTAAACTAAAAAATGCTCTCATTTTTTTGTAACAACAATTAACGGATGACGTACCGGCGATAAACATTTAATTGTCGCTAACATATTGGACAGATTACCTTCATAATCCGCATCAGCCAATAATCAATCCGCGGAAAAGTATAAAAAACAACCACTGCATTTTTTGCCGCAGCTTGTGGTATACTCCGCCGCCTTAACTTTCATCGTCGCGCTCATGCGCTGTTTTATAATGAGGAAAATAAATGAGCACACCTGAATTTGCCACTGCCGAGAATAACCAGGAACTGGCACAGGAAGTTAACTGCCTGAAGTCGCTGCTGACGCTTATGCTACAAGCGATGGGCCAGGCTGATGCTGGACGTGTGATCATTAAAATGGAAAAACAGATCGCGCAGATGGAAGACCAGGCGGAATCCGCTGTTTTTGCCAATACGGTTAAGCAAATTAAACAAGCCTACCGCCAGTAACAAAAAAGGCTGGATGCAGTGCATTCAGCCTTTTCCTCGTCTGACACGCAGAACGTGAGAGCAGTCAGATAAGTCCCGTCGCGGCGGCATAACACGCTATCTGGATCTTATTCGGCGCGTTGAATTTCTTCTGCATATTCTTCTGATGGAAGTTCACGGTATTTTCCGAGATGGAGAGAATGATGGCAATTTCTGCCGACGTCTTCCCTTCTGCGGTCCACTTCAGTATTTCCCGTTCACGCTTGCTGAATTTCATTTCCGGCGGCATCACCGTCTCATGTTCAAAACGCAACAGCGTTGTGAGCGCCATCTGGACCAGCATTTGCAAACGCAGCTCAACTTCTTCATTGGTGATGGCGTATGCTTCTACGCTGGTCCGTGACACGGAGAGGAAGCCGAGCGCATGATTTGGCAGCATCAGACACTGCGTTATTCCCTTGCGTAAACCGTGGTCGCGGGCGCCGTCCCATAATTGCTGGGCATCCACGAATAATTCATCCGTCCAGGGCAAATGTCCCTGTATGAAATTCTCCGGCTTGAGTACCGGATCGATGGTGAAATAATTCTCGGACTGATATTGTGCCATCCATTGTTGCGGATAACTGGAATGGACGGAGGTTCGCGGGCGGGTAAATGGCACAGGGTGTCGAACACAAAGCGCATAATAATCGAATTCAAGCGCCTGCGTTTGTCGCTGAAGCTCCTGATATACCTCGTCAGCACAGGTCATTTCCTGGAACCGAAGGAAGCATTCCCGTCGCCAGGTGAAAAAGTCTATATCCCTCATATGTAGTGAATGAAGCCTCTGAAATAGATAATCATTATTATGGTGAATATAACCTAACACATAAAGCATGATTATTTATATAAAATATCGGCCACGGGCAGATTATCTTTAATTTGAGGAAGGCTTAACCACATTAGCCGGAATAAAAAAGCAACAGAACCGAATTTAAGGGAGGATAATTTGCCCCAGAAGCGGCATCCGGAGCAAATTGAGTGCGAAAATGCTACTGCATTAAGAATTTTTCAAGGAACTGGCGGGTGCGGGGCTGCTGCGGATTGGCAAACAGCGCTTTAGCCGGCCCCTGCTCTACTATTCGCCCCTGGTCCATGAAAATGGCCCGATCGGCCACATCGCGGGCGAAGCTCATTTCATGCGTCACGATCACCATCGTGCGTTTTTCCTGCGCCAGCTGGCGGATGGTGTTCAGCACTTCCCCGACCAGCTCCGGATCGAGCGCGGAGGTGGGTTCGTCGAACAGGATCACATCCGGGCGCATCGCCAGCGCGCGCGCAATGGCGACACGCTGCTGCTGCCCGCCCGATAAACGACGCGGATAGCTCGTCTCCTTCCCTGCCAGGCCAACCTTCGCCAGCAGCTCGCGGGCGCGGGCCGTCGCGTCTTCCTTTGGTTCACCCTTGACGATGACCGGGCCTTCAATAATGTTTTCCAGCACCGTACGGTGTGGAAAGAGGTTAAAGCTCTGGAATACGAAGCCGACATGCTGGCGCAGGCGGCGAATCAACCCTTTTTGCTGGCTGATGGATTTCCCGGTATCAATGGTGATATCGCCCACGCGGATCGTCCCGCCTTCGGGCTGCTCAAGCAAATTGATGCTGCGCAACAGCGTGGTTTTCCCTGACCCACTCGGGCCGATAATGGCCACCACTTCGCCCTGCTCAACCTCAAGGTCGATGCCGTGCAGCACCGTTTGCCCATGGAATTTTTTCACCAGGTTTTTGACGTCAATTGCACTCATTTTGGATCTCGCTCCTGGCGGTTAAGCTGGTTTTCAAAATAGTTTTGCAGGGCCGACAGCACCGTCGCCATCACCCAGTAAATCAGCGAGGCCGCCAGATACATGGTAAACACTTCCAGCGTGCGCGAAGTGATCAGCTGCGCCTGACGGAACAGCTCCGGCACCTGAATGGTCGCCGCAAGCGAGGTGTCTTTCACGAGGCTGATAAAGCTGTTGCTCAGCGGAGGCAGCGCCACGCGCGCCGCCTGCGGCAGGATCGCCCGACGCAGCGTCTGCCACGGGGTCATCCCGATACTGGCCGCCGCTTCCCACTGCCCTTTATCGATGGACGAGATCGCCGCACGCAGCGTTTCCGAGGTGTACGCCGCCGTATTCAGCGACAGACCAATCATCGCCGCCGGGATCGGATCCAGCTCGATACCGAACTGGGGCAGCCCGTAGTAGATCATGAACAGCTGGGCGATAAGCGGCGTTCCGCGGAACACGGAGATATAAAACCGCGCCAGCCACCGCACCGGCAAGATGTTTGACATGCGCATCAGTGCCAGCACAAACCCGAGCACCAGCCCGAAGAACATCCCGCCGATACTGAGCTGTAACGTAAACACCGCGCCCTTAAGTAAGAACGGCAGCGAATCAATAACCAGTTGAATACTTTCTTGCATTATTATTTTTCGACCTGATTTTTAGACATGAGGATGATAGGCAAACAGCGCAGGCGCCCCGCCAGTATGAACAAACAAAATGGGTCCTTCATCCTTAAAGCGCTTCCGGGCAATGCCGTCGATAAGGCCCGCCATTGCCTTGCCGGTATAAACCGGGTCAAGCAGAATGCCTTCGAGACGCGCCAGCAGCTTAACGGCCTCCATCCCTTCATCATTGGGGGTGCCATAGCCGGGTGCAAAGTAGTCATCCCACAGCATAATTTCCGCCTTCGCCTCAAGCTCAAGCTGTTCAGCCACCGCCTGTTGCAGCGTGACGACTTTCGGCTTTTGGTCCGCAACGCTTCTGGAAACCGTTACGCCAATCAGCTCAACGTCCGGCATCAGCTGCTCAAGCCCGACCGCTAAACCGGCATGGGTACCCGCGCTGCCGGACGCCACCACCACCGAGGACAGACTCACCGCGCCTTCGCACTGCTGCGCGATTTCCAGTGCGCTCTCAACATAGCCGAGGGCACCCAGCGCATTCGAGCCGCCAACCGGAATGACGTACGGACGAAAGCCCTGTGCTTCCAGGCGCGTCGCCAGTTCATCAAGCTGGGCAGCCGGGTCGGTCAACGCGTCAACCATTTCAACCTGCACGTTGAACAGATCCAGCAGCAGGCGGTTACCGTTAGTCAGGTAATTCTCAGCCTGCGTGCCAATCGGATTTTCCAGCAGGGCTACGCAATGAAGGCCCAGCTTTGCCGCCACGGCCGCCGTCTGGCGAACGTGGTTAGACTGAATGGCCCCGGCGGTGACCAGCGTATCCGCGCCCTCGCGCAGGGCATCGGCGGCGAGAAATTCCAGCTTGCGCAGCTTATTTCCGCCCATCGCCATGGGCGTCACATCGTCACGCTTAATGAATATATCGCGCCCCAGATAGTCAGAAAATCGCGGCAGATACTCCAGCGGGGTGGGTGCGCCGATAAACTCCAGACGGGGAAAGCGCGTTAAATTCTGTAGTGACATGGTTCCTCCGGTCACGCAAACAATTGTTATTTCATTATGCACGCAGACGCGCGAGAAATAAAAAAGGCGCTTTTAAAAGCGCCTTTTTTTGTCGGTCAGAGACTTATTTCGTCACGTCTGCGCCGAACCACTTCTCAGAAAGCGCCTTCAGGCTGCCGTCTTTCTGCATTTCGGCAATGGCGCCGTCAATGGCTTTCAGCAGATCTTCGTTACCTTTACGCACCGCCACGCCGGATTCCTGACGGGAGAACGCATCGCCCGCGACAGCCAGGGTATTGTTGGTTTTCTTCACCAGATCCAGCGCTGCCAGGCGGTCAACTAGAATGGCGTCGATACGGCCTACGCGCAGATCCTGGTATTTCGTCGGGTCATCATCATAGGTGCGGATGTCCACGCCCTGCACGTTCTGGCGCAGCCACTCTTCGTAGTTGGTGCCCAGACCGACGCCGACTTTCTTACCTTTCAGATCCGCGGCGGATTTGATGCTGCCTTCGTTACCTTTCTTCACCAGCGCCTGGATACCGGACACGGTGTACGGCGTGGAGAAGTCATACTTTTTCTTACGCTCGTCAGAAATGGTCACCTGGTTAATCACCACGTCAATACGTTTGGAGTCCAGTGACGCCAGCATACCGTCCCATTTGGTCGGCTTCAGAGAGGCTTTTACGCCGAGGTGTTTTGCCAGCTCTTGCGCAAACTCCACTTCAAAACCGGTCAGCTTACCGTCGTCGCCCTGGAAGCTGAACGGAGGATAGGTACCTTCCAGCCCAACCAGCAGCGTGCCGCGCTCTTTGACTTTATTGAGCAGATTATCTGCCGCGAACGTTTTTACGCTCATCCCCGCGACCAGCGCAACGGCCATCATCCCCATCAGCGCCTGACGACCCAGAAGTGCTAATTTCATAAGTACTCCGATACAGTGGAATTTTTGAGTAGTGTAGATAAATCGCCTGCAACGTCAAAGGCGGCTGCGCTACATCTTATTCTTTTTTAATATATATCAGAAGTTGTTCCGGCGTGGACTTTCTGCTTTAGGGCGCCCGGCATCTGGACTTTATATTGCGCGTACTTACGCAGCGCGATGCGGTAATTGTTGGTACTGGTGGCGGGCAGCCAGGGCTCAAGATTTTCATCCAGATAGCCGGTCGTCAGCAGATCGCGGGAGATATTTTGCACGGTCAGATGCTGGCCCAGGCGGCGCAGGCGAACCACGTATTCACGCACGGTGCCGTGGCTCATCTCAGTTTGTTCAAACAGGAACTGCTTGAAGCCGATAATATCGAAGAAGTCGCTTTGCTCTTTGCAGTGGAGATCGCCACAGAAACGGCAAAGCGCTACCCACTCTTTTTGCTCTTCAAGCCAGGCGGCTTCATCCATCAGCGTGTCGAGGCGGGAAATCGCAATCTTATTCACGATTTCACCGCGACGAACCAGCGTGATTCGGTCGAGTAATTTTTTACAGTGGGCGCAATGCGTCTGACTGTGTTTAAAGTCTTTCAGGTAGCGGCTTAAAGGCCGTCTTTTAGATTGCTGCACCGTCATGATAACTCCTGGTTGTCAATACGTTGTGCGGCATTACCAAGGCGAATCACTCACCTATAACTTACCCAGTTTGGTGCGCAGGCGTTTAATGGCCTGGCTGTGCAGCTGGCTCACCCGTGACTCCCCCACCTCCAGTACGGCGCCAATCTCTTTGAGATTGAGCTCTTCCTGGTAATAGAGGGTTAACACCAGCTGCTCACGTTCCGGTAAAGCTTCAATGGCTTCCATCACGCGCTGGCGTAAATTCCCTTCCAGTAAGTGGTGTAACGGGTTTTCTTGCTGATGTTCATCCGTCACCAGCTCGATACTATCGCCATGCTCTTCGCGCCACTCATCATAAGAGAAGAGTTGGCTGTTATTGGTATCGAGCAACATCTGACGATACTCTTCAACAGGAATGCCCAGACGTTCCGCCACTTCGGTTTCCGTCGCGTTGCGCCCCAGCTCCTGTTCCAGCTGCCCCATCGCATGCGCCACTTCGCGCGCGTTGCGGCGAACGCTGCGCGGCACCCAGTCGCGGCTGCGCAGCTCGTCCAGCATCGCACCACGAATACGCTGCACTGCGTAAGTCGTAAATGCCGTTCCTTGCAGAGCGTCGTACCGGTCAACTGCATTCAATAACCCGATACCGCCCGCCTGTAGCAGATCGTCCAGTTCCACGCTCGCCGGCAAACGCACCTGGAGGCGCAATGCTTCGTGACGCACCAGCGGAACATAACGCTGCCACAGCGAGTGTTTATCCATTACACCTTCAGCGGTATAGAGTGAATTCACGATAAACAGCCCTGCGTTAGTTGAGTTATCGGCATGATTATCCGATTCTGGAGGGGTTTTAATCGGGTGAATAGTGGGTGAAATGAGGGGTTATTTGGGGGGTTACGCGTGTGCGGGGATAGAAAAAACCCCGCCGAAGCGGGGTTTAAGCGTAATCAGGCGATTAGCCTTGCAGCAGAGACAGAACCTGCTGAGGAACCTGGTTAGCTTTGGACAGCACGGAGTTACCGGCCTGCTGAACGATCTGCGCTTTGGACATGTTGGACACTTCGGTCGCATAGTCGGCGTCCTGAATACGGGACTGCGCTTCAGACAGGTTGGTGGTGGTGTTGTTCAGGTTGGTCACCGCAGAGCTCAGACGGTTCTGAACCGCACCCAGTGAAGAACGGAATTTGTCTACGGACGCGATAGCTTCGTCCAGTTTAGCCAGTGGGTTGGAAGTTGAACCAGTAGTCAGGCTAGTCAAGCTAAGATTATCAGTATCGATGGTAAACGCTGCGACAGTCGCGGTTGTTGTAACTGCTGCTTGCGGATCAAGAGCAATATAGAAATCTTGATTTTCAGTCGCAGCAATATCGAAACCATTCGCTTTAAGGTTATTACTTTCGGCAGCGTCGGCAGCAGTAATATTTACCTTAGCAAACAAGTTCCCGTTTTCATCCTTGTAAACAGTATCATCAGTCAGTGCAATACTACCTGCGGCAACGCCTAAACGTGTTGCCAATGCATCTGTTGATTTTTCTGTAACAGTTGCACCTGCAACTTGGGTTGTTGAACCATAGAATTCTTTGAAATCAGCAGCACCGGCTGCTGAAATGGTCCCTTTAGGACCGTTGACGTTGAAGCTATCCAGACCGAGGGTTTTTGAATCAATTTTCTTCAGATCGATGGTGATGGTTTCGCCATCGTTAGCACCAACCTGAATGTTCATTTTGCCGTCTTTAGCCAGTACGTTCACGCCGTTGAACTGAGTCTGACCGGATACGCGGTCGATTTCAGACAGACGGGATTTGATTTCGTCCTGGATTGAAGACAGGTCGGAATCGGAGTTAGTACCAGTCTGAGACTGAACGGTCAGCTCACGAATACGCTGAAGGTTATTGTTGATTTCAGACAGTGCGCCTTCAGTGGTCTGAGCAACAGAGATACCGTCGTTAGCGTTACGTGCAGCCTGGGTCAGGCCTTTGATGTTAGAGGTGAAGCGGTTAGCAATCGCCTGGCCCGCAGCGTCATCTTTCGCGCTGTTGATACGCAGACCAGAAGACAGACGCTCGATAGAAGAAGACAGAGCGGACTGGTTCTTGTTGATGTTGTTCTGAGTGATCAGCGAGAGGCTGTTGGTATTAATGTACTGTGCCATGATTTCGATTCCTGTTGTTCATCAAATCTGTTTGGTTAGATTTGGGTTTCCACCCTTCGGCTTCATCGCCGTCAAAAGTGTTATCGTCTGGTCCAAACCAACCTTTAGATATTTTTTCAGGATCGCGTTAATTTTTTTAGCCACGGAAAAGCTCTTCTCTATTACCGTTATTCCCGCCATTAAAAAAAAGAAATTAACCGTAAACTTTCCCCCATTAAGGCCGATAACCCCACTATTCGTTCTACGTGTCGATAGATTAAGGAATAAATATGGCAAGTATTTCATCATTGGGGATTGGATCGGGTCTGAAGTTAGCAGACATTCTGGATAGTCTGACCACGGCCGAAAAAGCGCAGCTGACGCCGATTTCCAAACAACAGTCATCTTATACCGCCAAGCTGAGCGCTTACGGCACGTTGAAGAGTTCACTGGAAGCGTTTCAGACCGCCAACACCGCGCTGAATAAAGCCGACCTGTTTACGGCGACCAGCACGTCGAGCAGCACCACGGCATTCAGCGCCACCACCACCGGCAGCGCGATTGCCGGGAAATACACCATCAGCGTGTCGCAGCTGGCGCAGGCGCAAACCCTGACGACCCAAAATGCGCAGCCGGACAGCAAAACGGCCATTGCCACGGCTGACAGCAAGATCACGTTTACCGCCGGGAACGGTAAAGATCCGGTGACCGTCGATATCAGCGCGGCAAACTCCTCGCTGAACGGCATTCGCGATGCAATTAACAAAGCAGACGCCGGCGTGACCGCCAGCATTATTAACGTCGGTAACGGTCAGTATCGTCTGTCCATCACCTCCACCGAAACCGGGGCGGACAACGCGGTCAGCATCAGCGTGAGCGGCGACAGCGCCCTGCAATCCTTTATGGGTTACAACGGCACCAGCACCGACGCCAGCAACGGCATGACGGAAAGCGTCACCGCGCAGAACGCGAAGCTGAAGGTGAATAACGTTGATATCGAAAACAGCAGCAACACCATCAGCGATGCGCTGGAAGATATCACCCTGAACCTGAACGACGTCACTACCGGTAACCAGACGCTGACGATAACGAAAGATACGTCAAAAGCGGAAACGGCGATGAAGGCCTGGGTGGATGCCTACAACACCCTGCAAGATAGCTTCGCCTCACTTACAAAATACACAGCGGTAGATCCGGGTAAGGATGAGCAAGATACCAGCAACGGCGCACTACTCGGAGACACTACGCTGCGTACTATCCAGACGCAGCTGAAAACCATGCTGAGCAACACCGTCGGCGGAACCGCCTATAAAACGCTGTCTCAGGTGGGCATTACCTCCGATCCAAGCACGGGCAAGCTGGAGCTGGACAGCGACAAGCTGAAAAAAACGCTGACGGAGAACCCGTCTGCGGTGAAAGATTTGGTTGTAGGTGACGGTAAAACCACCGGGATCACCACCACCATGGCCACCCATCTGACTGACTGGCTTTCCAGTAAAGGCATTATTCAGGCGGCCAAAGATGGCGTCAGCAAAACGCTGAACAAGTTAACGGATCAATACAACGCCGTGAGCGAACGTATCGACGCGAGAGTGGCGCAGTACAAAGCCCAGTTTACCCAGCTGGACGTACTGATGACCTCGCTGAACAACACCAGCAGTTACCTGACGCAGCAGTTCGAGAACACGTCCAGCAACAAGTAGTAAACGCTAATCAGACCCGAGGGGGATAACATGTACGGCGCAAAAGGCACGCAAGCCTACGCAAAGATAGAAGTTGAAAGCGCGGTGATGAGCGCCAGCCAGCAGCAGCTGGTTATCATGCTATTTGATGGAGCCCTCAGCGCGCTGGTACGCGCGCGTCTGTTCCTGGCAGACGGTAATATCCCGGCAAAAGGGCTGGCGCTCTCCAAAGCCATCAACATTATCGAAAACGGGCTGAAGGTTGGCCTGGTAGAAGATAACGGTGATGAGCTTACGCAAAACCTGATTGCCCTTTATGCCTATATGGTACGTCGCCTCCTGCACGCCAACGTGAATAACGACGCCAGCGCCATCGAAGAGGTGGAAAACCTGCTGCGCAATATCGCTGACGGGTGGAAGGAGGTTGCCGGTACGCCACAACTGATGCAGGACGCCGTCTAATGAGTAACGCACCGCAACTTTATGCCCTTTATCAGCAACTCCTTGAGCAGAGCCAGTTGATGTTGCGACTGGCCCGGCAGGGACTATGGGATGATCTGATCATCTGTGAAACCGACTATGTTAATGCGGTGCACTCACTGGCTCGTCTCACTCAGGAAAGTGAACCTTCGATGCAGATTCAGGAACAGCTTCGCCCGACGCTACGGGTGATCCTGGACAACGAAGGCCAGGTAAAAACATTGCTGCAAGCCAGAATGGATGAGCTGGCGAAACTGGTTGGGCAATCCTCCATCCAGAAAACCGTGCTCTCCACCTACGGTAATCAGGGCGGTCATGTCCTGGTTCCGCAAAGTAATAGCGATATTAATTAGCCATTTAACTGGCGGGCAAGCGTTAACCGTTTCGTTCGCCAGGCATTTCTGCCAAACCTGCTCCATACTTGAGTTTCGCGACCTCATGGAGATGGTGCATGCGCAACCCAACACTTTTACAATGTTTTCACTGGTACTACCCCACCGGCGGTGAATTGTGGCAAGAAGTCACGGCATTAGCCCCCAACCTGAACGAAATCGGCATCAATATGGTCTGGTTACCGCCGGCGTATAAAGGCGCATCCGGAGGCTATTCCGTCGGGTATGACTCCTACGATCTTTTCGACCTCGGTGAGTTTGACCAGAAAGGCAGCGTTGCCACCAAATACGGCGATAAAGCCCAGCTGCTGGAGGCCATCAACGCCTTAAAAAGCAACCAGATTGCGGTGCTTCTGGACGTGGTGGTCAACCATAAAATGGGCGCCGATAAAAAGGAACCCGTCCGCGTACAGCGCGTGGATGCGCAGGATCGCACCCAAATCAGCGATGAGATCATCGAATGTGAAGCCTGGACGCGCTACACCTTCCCCGTTCGTGCCGGCCAGTATTCGCAGTTTGTCTGGGATTACAAATGCTTCAGCGGTATCGACCACATTGAAAACCCCAATGAGGACGGTATCTTCAAAATCGTGAACGACTACACCGGCGAAGGCTGGAACGATCAGGTCGACGACGAGATGGGCAATTTCGATTACCTGATGGGCGAAAATATTGATTTTCGCAACCATGCGGTGACGGAAGAGATCAAATACTGGGCGCGCTGGGTAATGGAGCAAACCCACTGCGACGGCTTCCGCCTGGACGCGGTAAAGCACATCCCGGCCTGGTTCTATAAAGAGTGGATTGAGCACGTTCAGGAGGTGGCCCCGCAGCCGCTGTTTATCGTGGCGGAATACTGGTCTCACGAAGTGGATAAATTGCAGCACTACATCGATCAGGTAGACGGCAAGACCATGCTGTTTGATGCGCCGCTGCAAATGAAATTTCACGAGGCGTCACGCCAGGGCCGCGACTACGACATGAGCCAGATTTTCACCGGTACGCTGGTGGAAGCCGATCCGTTCCATGCCGTGACGCTGGTGGCCAACCATGACACCCAACCCTTGCAGGCGCTGGAAGCCCCGGTTGAAGCCTGGTTTAAACCGCTGGCCTACGCGCTCATCCTGCTGCGTGAAAACGGCGTGCCGAGCGTGTTCTACCCGGATCTTTTTGGCGCCAGCTATGACGACACCGGGGGTGACGGCGAGACGTATCACATTGATATGCCGGTGATTGAACAGCTTCACGAGCTGATTTTAGCCCGTCAGCGTTTTGCCCACGGCGTGCAGACGCTCTTTTTCGATCATCCAAACTGCATTGCGTTTAGCCGCAGCGGAACTGAGGATCACCCGGGCTGCGTGGTGGTGCTGTCGAATGGTGATGACGGCGAGAAGACAATCTGCCTCGGCGAGAATTACGGCA
The DNA here is from genome assembly GCF_900322725.1 of Enterobacter cloacae complex sp. Classification (NCBI taxonomy): domain Bacteria; kingdom Pseudomonadati; phylum Pseudomonadota; class Gammaproteobacteria; order Enterobacterales; family Enterobacteriaceae; genus Enterobacter; species Enterobacter cloacae complex sp. The sequence continues at coordinate 73,640 of NZ_LT991957.1, forward strand.
ATAAGACCTGGCGTGATTTTTTAGGCAATCGCGAGGAAACCGTAACCACGGCTGCGGACGGCGAAGGAACGTTCTTCTGTAACGGGGGAAGCGTCAGCGTCTGGGTGATTGAAGACGCGCTCTAGTACGGGAAAGGGAGCAAACCCTCAAAACGGCAATATGATTGCCGTTTTGCTTTTACCGTTAGTTTTTGTAGGCCGGGTAAGGCGAAGCCGCCACCCGGCTAAACACGGTTACGGAAGCTTACTCTCCAGCGGATTCTTACTCAGATAATCTGCGCACTCCACCGTTGGGCGGTCAACCTTTTGCAGCTCCATGCCGTCATACTCAAGCGTGGTTCCATCGCGATCCAGCGGATAGACGTCCCGTTTTTCGGTCACGTTATAATAATCATCTGAACGCAGCATGATCTTACCCGGCACCGCGATAACGCGCTGCCACTGGCGGCAGTCCAGGGTATCTCCCTCTTGCGTCACCACCAGCGTGGCAATCGCCTCCGGGCTCACCATCGCGCTCTGCGGCCCTTTCGACTGCCAGTAACCTGCCAGTTGCGAAGGTGCCGGATGCTTAACCACTTCCTGATAGTTTTCGACCTGAACGCATCCCGCTAACGTCAGCATCGCAGCCACAATTGCTACTTTTTTCATCATCTTTCCTGCATGCGAAGAAAAAAATATTGTGGCATTAAAGCCATCAGGCTGCCAGCGTAAGATAGGTAATGTTTAAACCTGCATCCCCATCACTTCCTGATACGCCGACACCAGCTTGTTCCGCACCTGCAACCCCATCTGCAACGACACCGACGCTTTTTGCAGATCGGCCATCACATCGTTGAGCGCCACGCCGGGTTCACCGAGGGTAAATTTCTCAGCCTGGGTACGGGCCGCGTTTTGCTTGTCGCTGATCCGGTCCAGCGCCGCATGCAGCTGACCGGCGAAGCTAATGCCCGGCGGCTGGTCAGCCACGCTCTGGTTGCGGGCCGTCATCGCCGTTGCCTGCAACTGACTGAGTACCCCTTCAATGCCCTGTATAGCCATGACTCTCCCCTGGATGGTTTTTTACGGGGTCAAGACTAACAGCTTGTCAATAAGATAAAGGCGGTAAATAGCGTTAAAAAACCAGGTTATTTGACGCATAGAAAATCCCGAATCATCAAATAATGGCTGGGCCATCAGTATGGAACTTTTGTCGTGTTTGCCGACCCGGGAGTCAGTTTTGTTTCTCTACACGAATAACGTAAACCACCAGGATTTAAGAGGTGCGCAATGAGTGCGACAGCAGCATCGACAGCGCCGCAGAATAAATCACTTGAGTGGATGAACCGCCTTCGCGCTAACCCTAAGATCCCGTTGATTGTGGCAGGCGCTGCCGCCATTGCGATTATTGTCGCGATGATCTTATGGGCAAAAAGCCCGGATTACCGCACGCTCTACAGCAACCTTTCCGACCAGGATGGCGGTGCCATCGTCACCCAGCTGACCCAGATGAACATCCCGTATCGCTTTGCCGATAACGGCGGTGCGCTTGAAGTGCCGGCAGATAAAGTGCACGAGCTTCGCCTGCGTCTCGCCCAGCAGGGGCTGCCGAAAGGCGGCGCGGTTGGGTTTGAGCTGCTGGATCAGGAAAAATTCGGCATCAGCCAGTTCAGCGAGCAGGTTAACTACCAGCGCGCGCTGGAAGGTGAGCTGGCCCGTACGATTGAAACCTTAGGCCCGGTGAAAAGTGCCCGCGTGCACCTGGCGATGCCTAAGCCGTCCCTGTTTGTTCGCGAACAAAAGTCCCCTTCCGCCTCTGTGACCGTTAACCTCGAACCTGGCCGCGCGCTGGATGAGGGGCAGATCAGCGCCGTGACGCACCTGGTCTCCAGTGCGGTAGCCGGTCTGCCGCCGGGTAACGTCACGCTGGTGGATCAGAGCGGTCATTTGCTGACTCAGTCCAACACCGCCGGGCGCGATCTTAACGACGCCCAGCTGAAATATGCCGCCGATGTGGAAGGCCGTCTCCAGCGTCGCATCGAAGCGATTCTGGGCCCGGTGGTTGGCAACAGCAACGTGCACGCGCAGGTCACCGCGCAGATTGATTTCTCGAATAAAGAACAGACCGAAGAGCAGTACGCTCCGAACGGGGATGCCTCCCGCGCCGTGTTACGCTCGCGTCAGATCAATGAGACGGAACAGGTCGGCGGCCAGTATCCTGGCGGGGTGCCGGGTGCGCTCTCTAACCAGCCTGCGCCTGCCAACGCCGCGCCAATCTCCACGCCGCCGGCAAACCAGCAGAACGGTCAGCAAACGAATCAGCAGACGACCTCGACGGCGAACAGTGCCGGCCCGCGCAACAGCAGCCGTAACGAAACGACCAACTACGAAGTCGACCGGACCATCCGCCATACCAAACTGAACACGGGCGATATCGAGCGCCTTTCTGTAGCCGTTGTCGTGAATTACAAAACGCTGCCGGACGGTAAACCGCTGCCGCTCACGGCGGAACAGATGAAGCAGATCGAAAACCTGACCCGCGAAGCGATGGGCTTCTCTGAAAAACGTGGCGATACCCTCAACGTTGTGAACTCACCGTTCAACCCGGTGGATGAAACCGGTGGTGAACTGCCGTTCTGGCAACAGCAGGCGTTCTTCGATCAGCTGATGTCCGCTGGCCGCTGGCTGCTGGTGCTGATTGTCGCGTGGCTGCTGTGGCGTAAAGGCGTCCGTCCTCAGCTTCAGCGTCGTGCTGAAGCCGAGAAAGCCGCGCTGGAACAGAAGAGCACGCGTCAGGACGAGGAAGAAGCGGTCGAGGTTCGTCTCAGCAAAGATGAACAGATGCAGCAGCGCCGTGCTAACCAGCGTATGGGCGCAGAGGTGATGAGCCAGCGCATTCGCGAAATGTCAGATAACGATCCGCGCGTCGTCGCGCTGGTCATCCGCGGTTGGATGGGTAACGAACATGAGTAATACGCTTACAGGCACCGATAAGAGCGTCATCCTGCTGATGACCATTGGCGAAGACCGCGCGGCGGAGGTGTTTAAACACCTCTCCCAGAGAGAGGTGCAGATCCTCAGTGCGGCGATGGCCAACGTGCGCCAGATCTCCAACAAGCAGCTGACCGAAGTGCTGGCGGAGTTTGAACAGGAAGCAGAACAGTTTGCTGCGCTCAACGTCAACGCCAACGAATACCTGCGCTCCGTGCTGGTTAAGGCGCTGGGCGAAGAGCGCGCCGCCAGCCTGCTGGAAGACATTCTCGAAACGCGCGATACCGCCAGCGGGATCGAAACGCTCAACTTTATGGAGCCGCAAAGCGCCGCCGATCTTATTCGCGACGAGCACCCGCAGATTATCGCCACCATTCTGGTCCACCTCAAACGGGGCCAGGCGGCCGATATTCTGGCGCTGTTCGACGAGCGCCTGCGCCACGACGTGATGCTGCGTATTGCCACCTTCGGCGGCGTCCAGCCTGCCGCGCTGGCGGAGCTGACCGAAGTGCTGAACAACCTGCTCGACGGCCAGAACCTCAAGCGCAGCAAAATGGGCGGCGTGAGAACGGCTGCGGAAATCATCAACCTGATGAAAACCCAGCAGGAAGAGGCGGTTATTACGGCGGTACGCGAGTTCGACGGCGAACTGGCGCAGAAAATTATCGACGAGATGTTCCTGTTCGAAAACCTGGTCGAAGTGGACGATCGCAGCATTCAGCGCTTGCTCCAGGAAGTGGATTCGGAATCTCTGCTTATCGCCCTCAAGGGCGCCGAGCAGCCGCTGCGCGAGAAATTCCTGCGCAACATGTCCCAGCGTGCGGCAGATATCCTGCGCGACGACCTTGCCAACCGCGGCCCGGTGCGTTTGTCTCAGGTGGAGAACGAACAAAAAGCCATCCTGCTTATCGTTCGTCGTCTGGCGGAAACCGGCGAGATGGTGATTGGCAGCGGAGACGACACCTATGTCTGATGAACTGTCGTGGAAGCGCTGGACGCCTGACGACCTCTCCCCTCCTGCCGCAGAGTTTACCCCTGCCACGCTGTCGTCCGACGAGGGCGATACCGATGCGGGCGTGCCGGAACTGAGTGAAGAGGAACAGCGCGTCCAGCTGCTGGCCCAGATGCAAATGCAGGCGCACGAGCAGGGCTTCAACGCCGGGATGAACGAAGGCCGTCAGACCGGGCACGCGCAGGGCTATCAGGAAGGGCTGGCGAAAGGTTTAGAGCAGGGCATCGAGCAGGCGCGCCAGCAACAGGCGCCGCTACATGCCCGCATGCAGCAGCTGGTGAGCGAATTTCAGCATACCCTGGATGCGCTGGACAGCGTGATTGCCTCACGCCTGATGCAGATGGCGCTGGAGGCGGCCCGTCAGGTGATCGGCCAGACGCCGGTGGTGGATAACGCCGCGCTGATTAAGCAGATCCAGGCCCTGCTCCAGCAGGAGCCGCTGTTCAGCGGCAAACCGCAGCTGCGCGTTCATCCTGATGACTTGCAGCGCGTGGAGGAGAGCCTCGGCGCGACGCTGAGCCTGCACGGGTGGCGGCTGCGCGGCGATCCGTCACTTCATCACGGGGGCTGTAAGGTCTCGGCGGATGAGGGCGATCTGGATGCCAGCGTCGCGACTCGCTGGCAGGAACTGTGCCGTCTGGCGGCACCGGGAGTCGTCTGATGACCGCTCGCCTGACGCGCTGGCTTAATACGCTCGACAATTTTGAAACGAAGATGGCGCAGCTGCCGTCCGTTCGTCGTTATGGACGCCTGACGCGTGCCACCGGACTGGTGCTGGAAGCCACGGGGCTGCAACTTCCGCTCGGCGCCACCTGCGTGATTGAGCGTCAGGACGGGGGCGACACGCGCGAAGTGGAAAGCGAAGTGGTCGGGTTTAACGGTCATCGCCTGTTCCTGATGCCCCTTGAAGAGGTGGAGGGGATTTTGCCCGGCGCCCGCGTCTACGCGAAAAACATCAGCGGCGACGGCCTGCAAAGCGGCAAACAGCTGCCGCTCGGTCCGGCGCTGCTGGGCCGCGTGCTGGACGGAAGCGGCAAACCGCTCGATGGCCTGCCCTCCCCCGATACCACCGAAACCGGCGCGCTGATCACTCAACCCTTCAACCCGCTGCAACGTACCCCGATAGAGCACGTGCTGGATACCGGCGTGCGGCCGATTAACGCCCTGCTCACGGTGGGACGCGGCCAGCGTATGGGGCTGTTTGCCGGCTCCGGCGTGGGTAAATCCGTCCTGCTCGGCATGATGGCGCGTTATACCCAGGCGGACGTGATCGTTGTCGGCCTGATCGGTGAGCGTGGACGCGAAGTTAAAGATTTTATCGAAAACATTCTGGGTGCGGAGGGCCGCGCCCGCTCGGTGGTGATCGCCGCGCCTGCCGACGTGTCGCCGCTGCTGCGTATGCAGGGCGCCGCCTACGCCACGCGGATCGCGGAAGATTTCCGCGACCGGGGCCAGCACGTGCTGCTGATCATGGACTCCCTGACCCGTTACGCGATGGCGCAGCGTGAGATTGCGCTCGCCATCGGCGAACCGCCGGCCACCAAAGGTTACCCGCCGTCAGTATTTGCCAAACTGCCTGCGCTGGTGGAACGCGCGGGGAACGGCATCAGCGGCGGGGGCTCCATCACCGCGTTCTATACGGTACTGACCGAAGGCGATGACCAGCAGGATCCGATTGCCGATTCCGCGCGAGCGATCCTCGACGGCCATATCGTGCTGTCGCGCCGTCTGGCCGAAGCCGGGCACTACCCGGCCATTGATATTGAAGCCTCGATCAGCCGTGCGATGACGGCGCTGATTACCGAGAAGCACTACGCCCGGGTGCGTAACTTCAAACAACTGCTCTCCAGCTTCCAGCGCAACCGCGATCTGGTGAGCGTCGGGGCGTACGCCAAAGGCAGCGATCCGATGCTCGATAAAGCGATTGCCCTGTGGCCGCAGCTGGAGGCGTTTCTGCAACAAGGTATTTTTGAACGCGCCGACTGGGAAGATTCCCTCCAGGCACTGGAGCTGATTTTCCCGCAGGTGTAACACAGGTGGAGGGCGAAGGTCATGGCGCAAAACAGCGCGTTATCAACGCTGAAAGATCTGGCTGAAAAAGAAGTCGATGATGCCGCATTGCAGCTTGGCGCAATGCGGCGCGGGTGCCAGCAGGCTGAAGAACAGTTGAAAATGTTAATCGACTATCAGCATGAATACCGCACCAACCTTAACACCGACATGACGCAGGGCATTGGTAGCCAGCGCTGGATCAACTATCAGCAGTTTATCCAGACGCTGGAAAAAGCGATTGAGCAGCATCGCCAGCAGCTTAACCAGTGGACGCAAAAAGTCGATACCGCGCTGAACTTCTGGCGCGAGAAAAAACAGCGGTTGCAGGCCTGGCAAACCTTACAGGACCGGCAAATTGCAGCTTCGACCCTGGCGGAAAACCGTCTGGATCAGAAAAAAATGGATGAGTTTGCCCAGCGCGCATCAATGAGGAAACCAGAATGATCACACTGCAACAACTGCTGATGACCGACAGCGACCCGTCCGGCGGCACGCTGGCCGGAAAAGGCGCTGAGGGCGCGCAGGATTTTCTCTCTCTGCTGGCTGGCGCGCTGACGGAGGCCACCGGCAAAGGTAAAGATGCCCCGCTGACGCTGGCCGATCTGAAAGCAGCGGGCAGCAAGCTGTCGACAGCGGCACGGGAAAAAAGCGGTGATACTACGCTCCAGGCCAAAATCGCCGAGCTGCTCTCCCGCCAGGAGACACTGACCGGAGAGGATACCGCCCTCTCCCTGCAAAGCCTCGTCTCGGGCCTGAAGCCCACAGCAAATACGGACGCGCTGAAGGTGCTGACCCAGACGGACGCGAAGACAAGCAGCGACACCGCAACCGAAGAGGAAGAGCTGGCCGGGTTAAGCGCGCTGATGGCGATGTTACCGCACCAGCAGATCGCCACCCCGGTGGCGACGGCGCCTGCAAGTACGACGGGGATCGCGCCCCGCGCCGCCCTCGCCTCTGCGCTAGCCCAGACGGATAACGGCCAGCAACAGCCGCTGAGCCACGCGTTACCGGGCCAGGATAAAACGCCGGTTCAGGATAGCGATACGTCGCTGCCCGCCACGGCATCCGTTACGCCAGCTGTCGCCGCCGTCGCGGAAAAGCAGGACGTAGCGAGCACGGCGTCGCCAGCCTCCAGCCCAACCGCGACGCTGGCCCCGGTCGTCAGTCATCTGCCTGCACCCCAGCCTGCCGCTACCGTTGCAACAGCACCGGTGTTAAGCCAGCCGCTGGGCACGCACGAATGGCAGCAGAATCTGAGCCAGCACATCACCCTGTTCACAAAGCAGGGACAGCAGACCGCGGAGCTGCGTCTGCACCCGGAGGATCTGGGTCAGGTGCAAATTTCGCTTAAGCTGGATGACAACCAGGCGCAGTTGCAGATGGTTTCGCCCCACAGCCACGTTCGCGCGGCGCTGGAAGCGGCCCTGCCGATCCTGCGCACGCAGCTTGCGGAAAACGGCATTCAGCTTGCACAAAGCAGCGTCAGCAGCGAGGGCTTTGCCGGGCAGCAGCAGTCTTCATCCGGGCAGCAACAGCACGCTTCGCGCTCCGGTCAGCCTGGCGGGTTTAACGATGAGAGCGAAGAGTTAATGCCAACCCCAGCCGCCCTGCAATCCGCCGCGCGCGGCAACCGTGCCGTAGACATCTTTGCCTAAACGCCAGAGGTAACGTGATTATCTCCGTCTTTTCCACGCTTTGACCTAAGCCGGACACGGGATAATCACCGTATTAAGCTGTACCGAAACAGGAAGCTCGTATCAGATGACAGACTCCGCTATCACCAAAAAAAGCAAGCGTTCCATCTGGATCCCGCTGCTGGTGTTGATTACCCTCGCGGCCTGCGCCACCGCAGGCTACAGTTACTGGCGTATGCAGCAGGAGCCCTCCGGCGCAGCCGCCAAAGCTGACGTGCCGCCTCCGCCGGCGCCGGTCTTCTTTCCGCTGGATACGTTCACCGTTAACCTGGGCGATGCGGATCGCGTGCTGTACGTGGGCATTACGCTGCGCCTGAAAGATGAAGCGACCCGTGCACGTCTGAACGACTACCTGCCAGAAGTGCGTAGCCGTCTGCTGCTGCTGTTTTCTCGTCAGGACGCCTCCGCGCTCGCCACCGATGTAGGCAAGCAAAAGCTGGTCGATGCCATCAAACAGACGCTGGCGACCCCGCTGGTCAACGGCCAACCTAAGCAGGAAGTCACTGACGTTCTGTATACAGCCTTCATTCTGCGGTAACGACATGGGCGACAGTATTCTTTCTCAGGCAGAAATCGATGCGCTGCTCAACGGCGACAGCGATAAGAGTGACGATCCGAAGCCGAGTTTAACCGGCGACGATAATGTTCGTCCCTACGATCCCAATACCCAGCGTCGCGTGGTGCGCGAGCGATTACAGGCGCTGGAGATCATCAACGAACGTTTTGCACGTCAGTTCCGTATGGGGCTGTTTAACCTGCTGCGTCGTAGCCCGGATATCACCGTCGGGGCGATCCGCATACAGCCGTATCATGAGTTTGCCCGCAACCTGCCGGTGCCAACCAACCTTAACCTTATCCATCTCAAGCCGCTGCGCGGTACCGGCCTGGTCGTGTTCTCGCCAAGCCTGGTGTTCATCGCGGTGGATAACCTGTTCGGTGGCGACGGTCGTTTCCCGACCAAAGTAGAAGGCCGCGAGTTTACCCATACCGAACAGCGCGTGATTAACCGCATGCTGAAGCTGGCGCTGGAATCCTACAGCGACGCGTGGAAAGCGATTAACCCGCTGGAAGTGGAGTACGTGCGTTCCGAGATGCAGGTGAAGTTTACCAACATCACCACCTCCCCGAACGACATCGTCGTGAACACCCCGTTCCACGTGGAGATCGGCAACCTGACGGGTGAGTTCAACATCTGCCTGCCGTTCAGCATGATTGAACCGCTGCGCGAACTGCTGGTGAACCCGCCGCTGGAGAACTCACGCCATGAAGATCAGAACTGGCGTGAGAACCTGGTGCGTCAGGTGCAGCATTCGCAGCTGGAGCTGGTGGCCAACTTCGCCGATATCTCCATGCGGTTATCGCAGATCCTGAAATTACAACCCGGCGACGTTTTGCCGATAGACAAACCCGACCGCATTATTGCCCATGTGGATGGCGTACCCGTGCTGACAAGCCAGTACGGCACGATTAACGGCCAGTATGCGTTACGCGTTGAGCACTTGATCAACCCGATTTTGAATTCGCTGAATGAGGAACAGCCCAAATGAGTGACATGAACAATCCGTCCGATGAAAACAGCGGAGCACTGGACGATCTGTGGGCTGACGCGTTAAACGAGCAAAAAACGACGCCGACGAAAAGCGCGGCAGACGCGGTATTCCAGCAGTTAGGCGGCGGTGACGTCAGCGGCACGTTGCAGGACATCGACCTGATTATGGACATTCCGGTCAAGCTGACCGTTGAGCTGGGCCGCACCCGCATGACCATTAAAGAGCTGTTGCGCCTGACGCAGGGGTCCGTGGTGGCGCTGGACGGTTTAGCCGGTGAGCCGCTGGATATTCTGATCAACGGCTACCTGATTGCCCAGGGCGAAGTGGTGGTGGTGGCCGATAAATACGGCGTACGTATCACCGATATCATTACTCCTTCCGAACGTATGCGTCGTCTGAGCCGTTAAGCATGAAAACCCAGGCAACAATGTCCGCGCCCTCCGCCGTACCCGGCTCACCGCTGCTTCAGGTGAGCGGCGCGCTGTTCGGTATTATTGCCTTTATCCTTCTCGCCGCCTGGCTGGCGAAGCGTTTCGGTCTGGCGGGGAAAACGGCCGGCACGCGCGGGCTGAAGGTCAGCGCCAGCACCACGCTCGGTCCACGCGAACGCGTGGTTATTGTGGAAGTGGAAGATGCGCGACTGGTGCTGGGCGTGACCGCCTCCAGCATCAACGTCCTGCACACGCTGCCCCCTGCGCCTGCCGCGTTAGAGGCAAACGCCCCGGCCCCTGCGGATTTCCAGTCCGTTATGAAGAGTTTGCTCAAGCGTTCCGGGAGATCCTGATGCGTCGTCTGTTATTCCTTACGCTGGCAGGCCTGGGCCTGTTCGCGCCCTCCGTGTATGCGCAACTGCCGGGACTGGTTTCCACGCCGCTGGCGAACGGGGGTCAAAGCTGGTCCCTGTCCGTGCAGACGCTGGTGTTCATCACCTCGCTGACCTTTATCCCGGCGATCCTGCTGATGATGACCAGCTTTACCCGCATCATCATCGTGTTTGGCCTGCTGCGCAACGCGCTCGGCACGCCGTCCGCGCCGCCCAATCAGGTGCTGCTGGGCTTAGCCCTTTTCCTGACCTTTTTCATTATGTCGCCGGTGATCGACAAGATTTATACCGAGGCGTATCAGCCGTTCAGCGAAGATAAAATTTCCATGCAGGTCGCCCTGGAAAAGGGGGCTCAGCCATTACGTGAATTTATGCTTCGCCAGACGCGCGAAGCGGATTTAGCCCTGTTTGCCCGTCTCGCGAACACGGGGGAGCTACAGGGGCCGGAAGCGGTGCCGATGCGCATCCTGCTGCCAGCGTATGTCACAAGCGAGCTGAAAACCGCGTTCCAGATTGGCTTCACCATTTTTATTCCGTTCCTGATTATCGACCTGGTGATCGCCAGCGTCCTGATGGCGCTCGGGATGATGATGGTTCCGCCCGCAACCATAGCCCTGCCCTTTAAAATCATGCTGTTTGTGCTGGTCGACGGCTGGCAACTGCTGGTCAGCTCGCTGGCGCAGAGTTTCTACAGTTGAGGAGCGCGCAATGACGCCTGAATCGGTCATGATGATGGGCACGGAGGCGATGAAAGTCGCGATTGCCGTGGCCGCGCCCCTGCTGCTGGTGGCGCTGGTAACCGGTCTGATTATCAGTATTCTCCAGGCCGCCACGCAGATTAACGAAATGACCCTGTCGTTCATCCCTAAGATCATTGCCGTCTTCGTGGCGATTATCGTCGCCGGGCCATGGATGCTGAATTTGCTGCTGGACTATATGCGCAACCTGTTCACCAACCTGCCTTACATCATCGGCTGACGGACGATGCTGCATTTCACCAGCGATCAGTTTGTTCAGTGGCTCGGGATCTATTTCTGGCCGATGCTGCGTATCATGGCGCTGATCTCCACCGCCCCCATTCTCAGCGAAAAGTCGGTGCCTAAACGCGTCAAAATTGGGCTGGGCATCGTTATCACCGTTATCGTTGCCCCATCCCTGCCGGCGGTGGATATTCCCATTTTTTCCCCGAATGCGATCTGGATTGCCCTGCAACAGGTGATGATTGGCGTGGCGGTCGGGTTTACGATGCAGCTCGCCTTTGCCGCGGTACGAACGGCGGGGGAACTGATCGGCTTGCAAATGGGCCTCTCCTTCGCAACGTTCGTTGATCCCGGCAGCCATCTGAATATGCCCGTGCTGGCGCGCATTATCGACCTGCTGGCAATGCTGTTGTTTCTCTCGTTCAACGGCCACCTGTGGCTGATCTCCATGCTGGTGGATACCTTCCATACGCTGCCGATTGGCGACAACCCGGTAAACAGCAACGCCTTTCTGGCGCTGGTGCGGGCTGCCGGACTGATTTTCCTCAACGGGCTGATGCTGGCGCTGCCGATCATTACCCTGCTGCTCACGGTTAACCTCGCACTGGGTTTACTCAACCGAATGGCCCCGCAGCTGTCGGTTTTCGTCATCGGTTTTCCGGTGACATTGACGGTTGGCCTTTTATTAATGTCATTATTGATGCCCCTTATCGCCCCCTTCTGCGAACATTTATTCAGCGAGATATTCAATCTGTTAGCGGATATTGTCAGCGAACTACCACGCAAATAATAACCCGTAGCGTTTGCAATGTCTTTCTGAGGATATTCCTAAAAATAATCTCGAAAAACATCTACCAGGATATATCTGACGCGGTTTAAATGTTTCTAACCACCTCACAATACTTAATATTTACTTTACTTTAAGATGATTCCTGGCAAATTATACGTAACTTTACGGGATAGTGAGTTCGCCTGAAAGTCTTTGTCATGCTCACAGGTTTTATTAGCTTTTTTCCATCCCGTATGGCTGTTTATGAGCTCTCAGGCAGATGGTGAATTATCGTTACGCATTGAGTGAGGGTATGCCATGTCAACGATCATTATGGATTTATGCAGCTACACCCGGCTAGGGTTAACCGGGTACTTAGCAAGCAGAGGGGTAAGAAAGAGAGACATCAACGATGCGCACACCGTTGAAGAACTCGCAGCCGCTTGTGACGTCCACAAGCCAGGCGTGGTGTTTATTAATGAGGACTGTTTCATTCACGACCCCGCTAACAGTCAGCACATTAAGCAGATCATTAATCAGCATCCTAAGACCTTGTTTATTGTTTTTATGGCAATCGCCAATATTCATTTCGATGAGTATTTGCTGGTGCGTAAAAACTTATTAATCAGTTCGAAATCGATTAAACCAGAGTCGCTTGACGACATTCTGGGCGATTATTTGAATAAAGAAGTAAAGAATGTAGGTGCGATTAACTTACCCACCCTATCATTAAGCAGAACTGAATCAAGTATGTTACGAATGTGGATGGCAGGACAAGGGACAATTCAGATCTCAGACCAGATGAATATCAAGGCAAAAACAGTATCGTCACACAAAGGAAATATTAAAAGGAAAATTAAAACGCATAATAAGCAAGTGATTTACCATGTCGTACGCCTGACAGATAATGTGACGAATGGGATTTTCGTTAATATGCGCTAAGTTGCACGGCCATGTTGTACCCTACCTTGATCTCTGGCCTGGCCAGAGATTTTGCTTTTCAGCAGCCGGAGCCGGGGAGACAACGCCCCCGACGCCGCCCTATTCCGCCGTTTCCACAAAGATCCCATCCGGGTGGCCCAGTTCGTTAAAGAACCAGATGCCGAGCGGGTAATCTTCCAGCGACACCAGATACATCGTGCCTTCATTAAACTCTTCTATCGCCAGCACCACACCCGGGCGGCGCGGCCCACCGTCCGTTTTGACGGTTACCCGATCGTTGACCTTCATACATTTCTCCTGTGGTTTTGAGCCAGTGTAGAACAAATTACCTTCTCTGGCATCGCCGCCCGGCGCGAATGGCGTTTTTGTGTGCGGTCTATACTTAGCTGTGGAGACGGTTAAATGAGGAGCCCGAAATGAAGACCGACAAAGAGTACAGCGACACCATTAAGCGTGAGGTTGAGGTGGACGTCGATGCCCTGCTTGCCGCCATTAATGAAATCAGTGAGTCCGAAGTTCATCGTGCGGAGGATAATTCAGACCGCGTCGTGGTCAACGGTCGGGATTACCATACCTACCGCGAGCTGGCCGAAGCGTTCGAGCTTGATATCCATGACTTTAGCGTCTCGGAGACGAACCGCTAAGGCGAAAAAAATCCCGGTCATGGGGATGACCGGGATCAAACTTGCTTATGCAAGAAGCACTTGTAAATTCGTTACACCAGGAAATCTGATGCAGGTAAGACATTATCCCCAACGGAATTTTCTTACAAGCATATATTCTCTGAGCGAATATAATATTTTATACATGTGAATTTTTGTTATGAGTATAAACCTGCGTGGGGTGTGGGTTTGTCGGGATCGTTACCGGTTCAACGGGGTGACAACGCCTCTCTTTTTTAAGAATTTTCTCATAAAACGCGCCATCTTCCAGGAGAGTTTATGCCTTCGCTTCAGGAGACGCTGCTGGTCTTTACTGACCTCGACGGCACGCTGTTGGATTTTCACACGTTTGACTGGCAGCCTGCCGCCCCCTGGCTGGAGAGACTACAGGATGAGCAGATACCGGTCATTCTGTGCAGCAGCAAAACCGCGTCTGAGATGCAGGACATCCAGCAGGAGCTTGGGCTTGTCGGGCTACCTTACATTGCGGAAAACGGCGCGGTGATCCAGCCTGACGTACGGTGGGAAAACGCCGCCCGGTTCATCTCGGAAAAAAAGCATGACGAAATCCGGCAGTTTATTGACCGGGTTCGTCAGGAACTGCACCTGAAATTTACCACCTTTGATGATGTGGATGAGCGCGTGGTCGCCGAATGGACCGGGCTGAGCCGCCCACGTTCGGCGCTTGCACGCAAACATGAGGCGTCCGTGACGCTTATCTGGCGTGACGGTGATGAACAAATGACGCGCTTCGCAACCGAACTGGCCCGGCAGGGGCTGAAGATCGTCCAGGGAGCACGCTTCTGGCACATTCTGGACAACGCCTGCGGCAAAGACGTGGCGGTTCACTGGCTTGTGGACCAGTATCGCCTGCACGAAGGTAAAGAGCCGACGACGCTGGGCCTGGGCGACGGCCCCAACGATGCGCCGCTGCTGGACAGCGTAGGCTTCGCCGTGGTGGTGAAAGGGTTCAACCGGGAGGGTGTCAGCCTTAAAAATAACGATCCCGCGCGGGTATACCATACGCAGCACACCGGACCGGCCGGCTGGCGTGAAGGGCTCGATCACTTTTTGTCGTGAGCCTGCCAGACAACCCGGTTACGCCCGCGCTGTTTCGCCTCATACAGCCGCGCATCGGCGGCGGATTGCAGATTTTCGAAGTGGTAATCGCCCTTCTCCAGGGCGCAGGAAACGCCAAACGACGCGCTCACGCGCAGGGTCGTACTTTTCTTAATCAGGATCTCTTTGCTGTTGATACGCTCGCGGATCTGCTCTGCGACGACTGCCGCCTCTTCAATCGTCAGGCCGGGCAGCACGACGCAGAACTCTTCGCCACCGACGCGTCCGGCAATATCATTCGCGCGCAGGGTACTGGCAATCAGCCCGGCGGCGTGGGTCAACACCTTATCACCCGCCTGATGCCCATACCGGTCATTGATGCTCTTGAAGCAGTCGAGATCGATCTGAATGACCGAGAACGGCAGCGACTGCTCTTCACACTGCTTCGCCAGCCTTTTCGCCTGCTCAAACAGCGCCCCACGATTATTCAGCCGGGTCAGCGGATCGTGCCAGGCCTGCCATTGCAGCGAGTTCTGCATCGAATACATATTACTGACCATGCGCCGGATCACCAGCCATGAAATCAGCAGCATCGCGGTGAACAGCGCCCAAAGCAGGGCCAAAACAATGCTGATGCTGCCGAAATCTCCGCGCACCCCCTCATCCAGGGTATGGACCCGCAGGACGAGGCCGTCGAAATGATCGAGGCGCGCCCAGCTGATAAAACGGCTTCCCAGGCGAATACCGCCCTCGGTGTCCTGTTCTATGGCGTGCGCGATTTGCGCTAATTCCAGCTCATTGAAATGATTCACCTCGTCCGCTGGCTTCTCGGTGGTTGCCAGCATGTTGAGGCGGCTGTCATACAGCTGGTACTCCCCTTCCGTATGGTCGTCCATTGCCTCCACCAGCAGCTGACGCATGGTGGCAAAGGTAAAATCCATCGCCACCACGCCATACCAGACATGATCGTAGTAAACCGGCACGCTGGCAGTAATAAGCGGCTTTTTTCCGGCAAAGGCCGAGGGAGGAGAGATAAACCACCGAACCGCCCGCGCCCGGTTTTCACGATCCGTCTGCTGCGTAAACCAGGGCTGCGTCACCAGATGGTAATAGCGCTGTGCAATATCGCTGTGATGGGGAGGTGTATCCGTTTCCAGAAAAAAACCCGCGCGAGAAACGTATAATATCCGCTCCTCGTGACGTGAGTTCGTGGATGCCAGGCGCAGCAAATAGCCCACTTCGAGGGCGGCGGAGATCTCCTTATCCAGGTAATCGTCATCGCGGTTAAGCAGCGTTGTTTGTTCAACAAACGCATCCGAAACGCCGTTAATCGGTAACGTGCGTTTTGGATCGACCGCGATTTGCCAGACGGGGGAACGCCTCACGCGTTCAAAACGCTTTACCGCTTCTTGCAGAACCCCAAACGCCAGCGGCGTCTCCAGCGCATCAAGCATGCTGTGGCGAAAATAAAGCATTTTATTGACGCTAAACTGGAGCTCTCTGTCCAGCGCGCTGGCCACCGTTTCCAGATGGTTACGCTGGCTGGAGATGTAGGCCTCCTCCAGCACCACGACTTCGCGCCAGGTCAGGAGGGTGGAAAAGATCAGGACAACGATAAAACAGAGATTAACAATCAAACCGGGATTGCTACGCTTATGCAGCCACTGCAACAAAGATTGTTTTTCAACAAAGGTATCGTGTTGCACACCCACTCCCTGATTGTCGCCCGCCATCCGACAGGATACGTCTTCTGCCAGTAAAACGCCCGGCATGGCCGGGCGTTGTGTGATTAAGCCTTGTCGCGCTCTTGCCTGTTATTCGCAGGCTGAAGCTCGTCTTCTCGAAAAGCCTCACGCTTAATGCCGTATCCGTCATGCCACCGACACTCCACCATTCCGCTGGAATAACCGGTGACAATCATGCCTGGACCACCACTTTTAGGCTTAACTTCATCACTGACCAAAAAGACCATACCTGCCTCCTGTATCAGGGTGAAACGTTTTCAATTTAGACGAGGAATAGCCTTTTTGCATCCGCAGCGCATCAATAATTAATGCGCTGTGCCGCGTACTTTTCCAATCAGCTTAACCACTGCCACCACAATGACACCGACGATAAAGCCCAGCACGAGGTTAAGCAGCGTCGGCAGAATGGCGGCGATCGCCGAACCATAACCTGACGCCAGATGCTCAATGGCATGATGCAGCGGGGCCACGCCGTGCACGATAATACCGCCGCCGACCAGGAACATCGCCAGGGTTCCCACTATCGACAAACTTTTCATCAGCCACGGGGCCAGCACCAGCAGGCTTTTGCCGATACCGCGAGCAATGGCGCTGGATTTTTTTTCCAGCCAGAAGCCGATATCATCCAGCTTGACGATCAGCCCGACCAGGCCATACACCCCAACCGTGACAAGAATGGCAATCAACGAAAGCACCAGAACCTGATTCATCAGCGGTGCTTCGGAGACGATCCCAAGCGTAATCGCCACAATTTCGGCCGAGAGGATGAAATCGGTACGAACCGCGCCTTTGATTTTATCGCGCTCGAACGTTTTTGGATCCTGCGCGGCCAGTGCTTCCAGACGCTGCTGGCGCATCTCGGGGGTGTCTTTCTCTTTGCGCGCCGCAAGCATATGCAGCACCTTTTCGGCGCCCTCGAAGCACAGGAACGCCCCGCCAATCATCAGCAGAGGCGTAATGGCCCAGGGGATAAATGCGCTGATGAGCAGCGCCAGCGGAACGAGGATCACCTTGTTAATAAAGGACCCTTTCGCTACGCCCCACACCACCGGCAGCTCACGGTTCGCCCGCACGCCGGTCACCTGTTGCGCGTTCAGGGACAGATCGTCTCCCAGTACCCCGGCGGTTTTTTTCGCCGCCAGTTTTCCCATCACCGAAATGTCATCCAGCAAGGTGGCGATATCGTCCAGTAATGTTAATAAGCTACTTCCTGCCAAAATCTCTATCCTTCTTTTTTGCTAATTAAGTGAATAGTATGGAACAAAACTCACCGCCCGGAAACTGGCACCTCGCGTCAACAAAAATTTCACATATGCAGCCCAATTAAAGCGCTCGCCAGCGAGATAGTTTTGGCGTTAACTATGAGCGACCTTTTTATTCCGTCGTGAGGAACTATGCGTTTCCGGCATTTATTACCGCTCATTGGAGCGCTTTTCTCCCTGTATATCATCTGGGGATCCACCTATTTTGTCATTCGCATTGGCGTGGAGAGCTGGCCCCCGCTGATGATGGCAGGCGTTCGCTTCCTTGCAGCCGGCGTGCTGCTGCTGACGTTTCTGCTGCTGCGCGGCCATAAGCTTCCGCCGCTGCGCCCTCTGCTTAACGCCGCCCTGATCGGCCTGCTGCTGCTGGCGGTGGGCAACGGTGCGGTAACCGTTGCCGAACATCAGAACGTGCCGTCAGGGATCGCCGCGGTGGTTGTCGCGACCGTGCCGCTGTTTACGCTCTGCTTTAGTCGTCTGTTTGGGATCCGCACCCGCAAGCTCGAATGGCTGGGCATCGCGATTGGGCTTGCGGGCATCATCATGCTTAACAGCGGCGGTAACCTGAGCGGGAATCCGTGGGCTGCGGTGATGATCATGATCGGCTCCATGAGCTGGGCCTTCGGCTCGGTCTACGGCTCCCGCATTGAACTGCCTTCCGGGATGATGGCGGGTGCCATTGAGATGCTCGCGGCAGGGATCGTGCTGCTGATTGCCTCCACCCTGGCGGGAGAAAAACTGACGGCGATGCCAGGCCTCTCTGGTTTCCTGGCCGTCGGGTATCTGGCGCTGTTTGGCTCGATTATTGCCATCAACGCCTATATGTACCTGATCCGCAACGTCTCCCCGGCGGTTGCCACCAGCTACGCCTACGTTAACCCGGTGGTTGCCGTGCTGCTGGGTACCGGTTTCGCTGGCGAAGTGCTGTCGCCAATTGAATGGCTGGCGCTGGGTGTGATTGTTTTTGCCGTGGTGCTGGTCACGCTGGGTAAATATCTGCTGCCCGCGAAGCCAGTTGTCACACCGTGTGGGGTGGAGAAACCGTGATCGGGTGAATGCCCTGGGTGTCGATCTGCGCGGCCTGACCGCCGCCGCAGATCCACTCTTCCAGCCGTTCCGTCAGTTCCACATCATTCAGCTTCATTTTTCCGCGCAGCGCGCACTCCCAGACAATCAGCACCCGCCAGCCCTGGGCGTGAAGCTGCGAAACGTCGCGTTTATCCCGCTCGACGTTCCTGCCAATCTTCTCCAGCCAGAACTCGGTGCGCGTCGCCGGGACTTTAAACAGATAGCAGTCGTGATGATGCCAGAAACAGCCGTGGGTAAAGATGATGCACTGATACGCGTCGATCACGAAATCAGGACGCCCCGCAAGGGTGGCATCCTGAACCCTGAATTCAAACCCGACGGCGGTCAGGAGGCCAGCGATCCGTTTTTCAATCGCGGTATCACGCGTGCCGATGGCGCGCATGTTCTTGCTGCGCGTGGCCTTATTGTGAACGTCCGCCATTGACGGCCTCACTCTGACGAAGCTGAACGGCCTTGCTGATGCGAGAGGCCAGCAGTTTTGCGACGGCGGCGAAAGCCGGCACCACCACCGAGTTGCCAAACTGGCGGTAGGCCTGAGTATCCGACACCGGGATGCGAAAACGGTAGCCCTGCGGCGTCTCAAACCCCATTAAGCGGGCGCACTCGCGCGGGGTTAAGCGCCTTGGCCGGTGCTGTTGATTCTGCGGATCGTCGAAATCTTTTTCACCCAGCGCCTTATCCCAGCCGCGATCGATAAGAATTTCCGCGCCATCTTTGTAGTAGCGCGCCGACAGCGTGCGCGTCACGCTATCGGGATTAAGCGGATTAACCATGCCAAACCCAAAGCCGTTGCCTTTTGCCTGATGCTTTTTGGCATAACGATAGAGGTATTTCCACAGCACCGGCGTCAGAATAAATTTTGCATCGACGGCGGGCTCCAGCAGCTCGGCCACCGTCGGACGACGCGCCGGATAGAGCGAGGGCAAATCACGCAGCGTAAAGTCGCCTTTCAGATTGAGATCGCGGCGGAAACCCACCAGCACGATGCGTTCGCGGTGCTGTGGCAGGAAGTGTTTACCGTCGATAATTTTCGGATCGTCCGGCCCCATATCTTCTGCATCCGCCACGTCGTAGCCCAGTTCATCCAGAGTTTGCATGATAATGCGGAAGGTTTTGCCCCCGTCATGGCTCTTTAAATTCTTAACGTTCTCGAGCACAAAAATCGCCGGGCGACGGGCATCAATAATCCGGGCAACATCAAAGAACAGCGTGCCTTGCGTATCGCAGGCAAAGCCGTGCGCGCGCCCCAGCGCGTTCTTCTTCGATACGCCAGCCAGCGAGAACGGCTGGCACGGGAAACCGGCCAGCAGCACATCGTGCGCCGGAATGGTGTTACGGATGTGTTCGGCGGCCTCTTCGTCGCTGACGCCGGTTTTGTGGCTCAGGGTGACGTCACGAATATCCGCATTGAACTGGTGCGCGTCGGGGTCGCAGTACCAGTTCGCTTTATAGGTGCGCACGGCATGCTTGTTCCATTCGCTGGTGAACACGCACTGCCCGCCAATGGCTTCAAAGCCATGGCGAATGCCGCCGATGCCGGCAAAGAGATCGATAAAGCGAAAAGCATAATTCGGATGCGCGGCAGGAGGACGCGGCAGCAAATTTTGCAGGTAGCGGAACTCGCCGTCGCTGAGGCGGTGTCCTGCCCTGTCGCTTATCAGCAGCCGTTTGAGTATCGCCGGGCTCCAGTGGCTCTCGCCATGAGCCTCCAGCTGGTTTGCCAGCGTTTTAGCATCGTACATTTCCAGCAGCTGATGCAGGAGTGCCTGCACGGCTGCCGTTGATTTCTCAACCCGCTCGGGCGCGGGCACAGTCACTGATCGATTTTCCTGCATTCTCTTAACCGGGCAATAAAGACAGAAAACAGAGTACCACAGTTCAGGATCGCAGACTGCGACGGAAATGGTTCAGCACCTGGCTATCTGTTCCGAGGTAATCCCCCTGTAATTCGGCACTCAGCTTCGCCATAAACTGGATCAGGAAATCAGCATTGTGACGCGCAAGCTCCCGGCCTCGCGCGGTTTGCATGGTGTCCGGCAGGCGCAGGAGTTTGGTCTGAAAGTGGTCGAGCGCGAAGGTTTTATCATCCAGCGCTCGCGCCCCGGCAAACGGGTCGTCGGCGTCAAACAGCGCGACGCCCAGCGCCCCCGACACGGCAAACACGC
Source organism: Enterobacter cloacae complex sp. (assembly GCF_900322725.1). NCBI lineage: Bacteria > Pseudomonadati > Pseudomonadota > Gammaproteobacteria > Enterobacterales > Enterobacteriaceae > Enterobacter > Enterobacter cloacae complex sp. The sequence goes on from NZ_LT991957.1 coordinate 94,410, forward strand.
GCGCCAGGCCAATGGCGCCCAGCGCCTCCAGCCGGTCAGCGTCCTGCACGACTTTCGCCTCTGTACTCTGCGGCGCAATGCCCGCACTGAAGCTGTGCGCCTCGATAGCGTGTTCAACTGCTGCATAGCGCTCTGCCGGAAAGTCCGGAAACGCGCCGCTCAGGATTTCGCGCGTTTTACGCGCCGCCAGCCGCGAGGACTGACTCCGCTCGGGATGGTTTTTAGGCAGGCTGACAATGTCGTGGAAGTAGCAGGCGGCCAGCACGACCAGCGGATCGGCGCCCTCCCCGGCCATGATGGTCTGCGCGGTCATCCAGACGCGGCGAAAATGCGCAATATCATGCGCCGCGTCCTCGGTAGAATGATTTTCATTGAGCCAGCGTTCAAAGCGGTGCTGCCACTGCGCATGTTCCATTATGACGTCCTGTAGTTCGAAAGCGTGAAATTATAATATATCCAAATGAAAGACTTTAAAAAATAGAATTGCGAAATACTTAATAATAATTACCCGCTATATATTCAAGGCATTAATTCACGTGAAAAATAAAGAGATAAAAAGAAATATTTTGTAATATCTTTACTATTTTAATTACATTTATTTTTGAACCTAAATAACAATCCATAGAATAGTATCGGCCATGTAATTACGGAGAGTAATTACATATATTCAGACAATTTATATTTAAAGGGAATATATAATGAAAAGAAAAGTTCTGGCAATGCTTGTACCCGCTTTATTAATGGCTGGCGCAGCCAATGCGGCTGAGATGTACAACAAAGACGGCAACAAGGTCGACCTGTACGGCAAGGTTGATGCGCGCCACACCTTCTCAGACAACGCGGGCGACGACGGCGATGAAACCTACGTTCAGATTGGTTTCAAAGGCGAAACGCAGATTACTGACGATCTGGTCGGCTTCGGCCAGTGGGAATATAAAACCTACGCAAATGACACCGAAGACGCTGGCGATACCTCTTTTAACCGTCTGGCATTCGCGGGCCTGAAATATGGCGATTTTGGCTCATTTGATTACGGCCGTAATTACGGCGTCGTGTATGACGTTGAAGCCTGGACCGATATGCTGCCGGTATTTGGTGGTGATTCCTACACCTGGACCGACAACTATATGGTTGGCCGTGCTAACGGCGTGGCGACCTACCGTAATAACGATTTCTTCGGTCTGGTCGACGGTCTTAATTTTGCGCTGCAATACCAGGGCAATAATGAAGGTGGACCACATGAAGATCAGGAAGGCCATTATTTCAATACTCAGGAAGGCACCAAAAACGGCCATGATGACGTTCGTTTCCAGAACGGCGACGGCTTCGGCATGTCTTCCACCTATGATTTCGATTTCGGCCTGACGCTGGGTGCGGCGTATTCTTCCTCTGACCGTACCAACGACCAGGTCGCAGCTGGTAATGGCCGCTACAACCGCTTCAGCAAATATGCGGGCGGTGAACGCGCGGAAGCGTGGACAGTTGGCGCAAAATACGATGCGAATGATGTCTATCTGGCCATGATGTACGCGGAAACCCGCAACATGACGCCGTACGGCAGTGACGGCATCGCCAACAAAACGCAGAACTTTGAAGCCGTAGCGCAATACCAGTTTGAATTCGGTCTGCGTCCATCCCTGGCGTGGGTCTATTCAAAAGGCATTGACCTGGGCGGTAACGATTATCACCCAGGCAACGGCTATGACTACGTTGACCAGGATCTGGTTAACTACATCGACGTGGGCATGACCTACAGCTTCAACAAGAACTTCTCCACCTACGTTGATTATAAAATTAACCTGCTGGACGAAGATGACGCCTTCTACAATGACAACGGTATTGCAACCGATGACATCGTTGGCGTCGGCATGACCTACCAGTTCTAATCCGCACAAAAAGTAAAGCCCGCAATGCGGGCTTTTTTATTTACGGCGCTTCCTGCAAGGCCAGGCGAATAAACCCGTTATTCTGCACCAGCAGCTCATGGGCTTTCCAGGCATCCAGACCCGTCAGCACCATCAGTACCGCCGTTTTACACTGATGATTACAGCTTTCCAGCGCGGCCTTCGCCTGCGCCCGGGAACATCCCCCGGCTTCCATCACAATGGCAATCTGTCGCTCGGCCCATTTGGTGCTGCTTGCTTCCAGATCGACGCGCAGGTTGCTGTACACCCGTCCGGTCCGTACCGCCAGACCGGTGGTAACCATATGCATAATCATGCTTTGCGCAATGCCCGCTTTGGTGTTGGCATACCCGGCAACCACGTCAGCCCCCAGCTCGGGCGCAATGACCATGCTCGCCAGCTGCGCCGCTTCACTTTGTGCATCCTCCGTAATGAGCGCGACCGTTGAACCCAGAGACCACGCATGACGCATCGCGCCCCACACCCAGGGCGTTTTGCCGCTAACGGACAGCGCCAGCATCATGTCGTGCTCGCCAAAATCAATGGTCTGGAGATCGGCAACGCCGCGCGCGTAGCTTCCGGCGTTATCGCCTGCTGTGATCGCAATAACGGGATGTTTTCCCGGCGCGAACGCTTCTGCCGCCTGCTCCGCCATGCGTCCGGACGCGCCCGCGCCGGTCAAAATCAGACGTCCGCCGTGGCTCAGCGTCGCCGCCGCGTTATCTACCACGCGGGCCAGCATCGTCATGTGAGGGGTAAGTGCAGAAGCGATTTGCGCGTCATCCTGATGAATGACGTTAAGCATATCCAGCGTGGATAATCGGTCGATGTTCGTCGTGCTGGCCTGCCGTCTTTCCCTGGCCGTACCGGTAAGCATAATGCTCATAAACTGCCTCCTTATTATGAGTACCCACACACTATAAAGTGTTTTATATAGGTCACCTGAGAGGAGGCTCACGAAACGCCTCTCTTTACATGGCTTTATGAAATGGCCTTCATCAGCGATAATTAGCCCTTTCTTTTTCATCGCGGAGTGTTAATGAGCGATTTGCGGCCCTTCCCCCCGATGCGCAAGCGTCCCATGAAGCTGAATACGCTGGTTACGCTGATGGTGTGCGCCATTATCGGCTCTGTGCTGCTGGTGGTGTTCGCGCTGTACTCCGTGCAGATCACCCGCGCCACGCGCGATGACGTGAAGGATACCGCGCTGGGTATTGCCCGAACGCTGGCCGACAGCCCGGATATCAAGCGTGGCCTGATGGCCTCACCCCAGGCCGGCATCATCCAGCCGATTGCCCAGGCGGTAACGAAGCGCAACGACCTGCTGTTTACCGTGGTCACCGATCTGCGCGGTGTTCGTTATTCCCACCCCAATGAAGCGCTGTTAGGGTTGCATTTTATCGGCGACGATCTGACGCCTGCCCTGGAAGGGAAAGAGAATGTCTCCGTTAACCGCGGCGCACTCGCGGAAGCGCTGCGCGTCTTTACGCCCGTGTATGACGATCGGCACGACCAGATCGGCGTAGTGGTGGTAGGGATTTCGCTGAATAAGGTGGAAGATCAGATTGCCCGCGGACGGCTCAACGCCGTGTGGACTATCCTGTTCAGCGTTCTGATGAGTTCACTGGCGATATGGGGCCTGGTCAGGGTGCTGAAACGCATCCTCTTCGGGCTGGAGCCTTACGAGATCTCCGCCCTCTTTGAGCAGCGTCAGGCCATGTTACAGTCCCTGCGAGAAGGTGTGATGGCCGTGGATATGCACGGTCGCGTGACGATGATTAACCACACCGCCAGAGAGATTTTACTCCTGACCTCGGGCCAGCACTCCGAAAGCAGCAGTGAACCGCTGCTGGCCAGCCTGCGCGAAGTGTCAAAAACCGGCATTGCTCGCCAGGATCAGGAGATCGGCTGTAACGGACGGCTGCTGCTGTGCAACATGGTCCCCGTGAAAAGCCAGAATCAGGTGATCGGGGCGATCAGCACGTTCCGCGATAAAACCGAAATCAGCCAGCTAATGCAGCGTATTGACGGCATGGTCAATTACGTTGATGCCCTGCGCTCGCATACGCATGAGTTTATGAACAAACTGCACGTGATCCTCGGCCTGCTGCACATGAAGCGCTACGATAAGCTGGAGGAGTACATCATCCAGACCGCGCAGAATTATCAGACGGACATCGGAGCGATACAGCGCAAGGTTAAATCGCCGGTCATTGCGGGTTTCCTGCTGGGTAAAATTAACCGCGCCAAAGAGGCCGGAGTGACCCTGACGCTGGCGGAGGAGAGCCAGCTTCCCGATACCACCAATGAAGAGCAGGTTGCGGTGCTGATCACCGTGCTGGGCAATTTAATCGAAAATGCCCTGGATGCGATGGAAGGTCACCCGGAAGGCGAGATCGGCCTGCTGCTCCATTACCAGAACGGCTGGCTGAGCGGAGAGGTCAGCGATGACGGCCCCGGGATTGATCCCGAGCGGCTGGAGGCTATTTTTACAAAGGGCTACTCAACAAAAGGTGAAAACCGCGGCGTTGGGCTGTTCCTTGCACGTCAGCAGATCCAGAACCTGGGCGGCGATATTACCGTCGAGTCGGAGCCTGGCGTATTTACCCAATTTTTTGTTCAGATCCCCTGGGATAGCGAGAGGAATATCGCGTGATAAATGTGTTAATTGTCGATGATGACGCCATGGTAGCCGACCTCAACCGTCTGTATGTAAACCGCGTTGAGGGTTTTAGCTGCTGCGGCGTCGCGTCCACGCTCAACCAGGCCGAGGCGCTGATCGCAAACCCTGGCCAGCCGATCGATCTGGTGCTGCTGGATGTGTATATGCAGCAGGATAACGGGCTGGATCTGCTGCCCATCATCCGCGCGTCGGGCCGTCCGATCGACGTCATCATGATCTCGTCGGCGTCCGACGCCGCGACGATCCAGACGTCGATGCACTATGGCGTGGTGGATTACCTGATTAAGCCGTTCCAGTTCCCGCGTTTCGAAGAGGCGCTGAACGGCTGGAAGGCAAAGCGCAGCCTGATGGGGTCGCATCAGTATTATGAACAGGCCGACGTCGACAGGCTGATCCACGGCGGCGCGCCGGAGCTGGCCGACAGCAAAAAATTACCGAAAGGATTAACCCCGCAGACGCTGCGCACGATTTGCCAGTGGATCGACAGCCATCCGGAAATGGAATTTTCCACTGACGATCTGGCGAACGCGGTCAACATTTCCCGCGTTTCCTGCCGCAAATACCTGATCTGGCTGGCGCAAATTAATATCCTGTTTACCAGCATTCACTACGGCGCGACCGGCAGACCGGTGTATCGCTACCGTTTGCAGCCGGAACAGGTCGGGCTGCTCAAACAGTACTGCCAGTAATGCGGTAGCTGTCATCCAGAAGGGTAAAGCGGAAGTGGTGCATCGAGGAGATCACCACTTCTTTTGTTTTGGTGACAAAGATGGCTTCAATATCGGGGCGAGAGCGCAGCGCGGCACACCCCTTCTCCACGCCCATGCCGTAGATCAGCGTGGTCCAGATATCGCCGTCGATGGAGTCTTTCGACACAATCGTCACGCTGTCCAGTTCGTTATCCAGCGGGTAGCCGGTGCGCGGGTCAAGAATGTGATGATAGCGTTTGCCGTTCTGCTCAAAGTAGCGCTCATAGGTGCCTGACGTCACGACCGACCGGTTTTCTACCGTCATCGTCCCAATCAACGCGTCTCCGGCGAACGGTTTTTTCAGGCCGACGCGCCAGCCGCCCTCCGGCGAGCCTAACGTCTGGATGTTGCCGCCGAGATTAATTAACCCCAGCTCAACCCCCTCTTTGCGCAGAAGGTCCCGGACCCTGTCAGCGATATAGCCTTTGGCGATTGCGCCCAGGTCGATCTCCATTCCCGGGCGAGTGAGAAATACGCTGCTGCTGGCCTCATCCAGCACCACGTCCGCAGGATGCGTGATGTTCAGCAAGGCAGCGATCTCGTCTGCGGGCGGCACGGCGTCCCCCTTAAAGCCAATTTTCCAGCGTTTGACCAGCGGGCCGATCGCCAGATTAAACGCACTGTCTTCCATCTGGCTGGCCGCTTTCGCGCAGCGGATCAGGTCAAACACCGGGCGACTGACGGCAACCGGATGCTGACCGGCAGCATGGTTGATGTTCATCACCTGCGAATGCGCGCGGTTGACGGTAAGGAGATCTTCATACTGTTTGATCAGGCGAAACACGCGGGAGGCGAGCGCTTCGTCGTGGGAAAAGAGTTTCAGGAGGATGGGCGAGCCCATCAGAACGGCGGAGTAGCTGTAAACGCGATGGCTATCAGGCATTGCATGAGTCCTCATATGTAGCCCCGGCAGGCACCGCGCCGCCGGGGAAACAGGAGCCTTACCGTGTTTTCGAACGCATAGCCGCCTGATGTCCTGCTAGCGTACCAAAAATAATGATATCTGCCACCGCGTTACCGCCAATGCGGTTACCGCCGTGGATGCCCCCGACAACCTCACCCGCAGCAAACGCCCCTGGCAATACGTTGTGGTTGCTGTCCAGCACGCAGGTATCGGTATTGATGGTCACACCGCCCATGGTGTGGTGTACGCCCGGTGCAATCTGAATGGCGTAGAACGGCCCTTCGTTGATGGGCGCGCGCAGCGCGGTGGTGCGGCCGAAATCATCGTCGTGCTGTTTTTCCACAAAACCATTGTAGCGTTCCAGCGTTGCCAGGAACTGGTGGTGATCCATCCCGAGCGCTTCCGCCAGGGCTTTTGGCGAACTGGCGCTGGTCACGAAGCCTTTCGCGATGTACTCATCCGCCGCTTTGTTTTTAGCCCGGACATGCTCGTCAAAGACGATGTAAGCGTATTTCTCGGGCAGCGCGATGATTTGCGCCGAAACTTTATCGCGGGTCTCCATTTCGTTGAAGAAGCGGTTCCCCTGCTGGTTGACCAGAATCGCCCCGCCGCCGCGGATGGATTCGGAAATCAGGTACGACGTTTTCTGCTCCACGGTTGGGTGGATCTGAATCTCGCCCATATCCACGGTGCCCGCGCCAATACGTTCCAGCAGCGCGATACCGCCGCCGGTTGCGCCTTTGTGGTTAGTCGTCACGAACCCTTCCAGGTCCGGACGGTATTTCACCACCATCTGGCTATTGGCGCTGAAGCCGCCCGTTGCGACAATCACGCTTTTGGTTGCCACGGTGAGGGTTTCGTTCTCTTCGGTGGTCAGACGCACGCCGGTGACTTCGCCATTTTCAAAGATGATGTCGCTGACGGAGGTATCCAGCATCACTTCGATGTTGCGTTTGTTGACGTTACGCACCAGGCCGCTGATCAGATACCCGCCTACTGCGGAACCGTCTTTCGGACGGTGCGTACGGTCAATACTCATCCCGCCGGTGGTGGTGATGTCGTTCAGCATAATGCCGCGCGTGGCCAGCCACTCAATCGCCTCCGGCGCGTTCTCCACGAAGCGACGCAGCAGTTCAGGGTTGTTTTTGTTGCCGCCGCCTTTCAGGCTTTCCTGGTAGAACAGCTCTTTGCTGTCCTGGATACCTTTCACGCGCTGGAAGCGGGTCTCTGCCGCGTTCATCCCTGCCGAGGCTTTAATGGTGTTACCGCCGATGGTTGGCATTTTCTCAACGATCAGTACGCTCGCGCCTTCGTCATGCGCCTGGATCGCCGCCGCCAGCCCTGCACCGCCGCTGCCGACCACGACCACGTCGACGCTTCTGGTTTCATTCGGGTCTGCACCCTCTTCTGCCGCCAGCGCTTTGCTGGATTTCAGCATCGCTTTCGAGACTGCTTTTTTCACCGCCTCGCTCTGGCTGGTTGCGCCGGTGATGGCGTCCACGTGCGGGGTATTGGCATCCAGAATGCGGGTACGGATCTCTTCGAAGCTGGTGACAAACTCCACGTCTTCGCTCGGGCCTGAGGCCAGCTCGATATCAGCGATGCGATCGGTTTCGAGACTGACGTTGATCACCAGCTCGTTGGCATCGTCCTGCACTTTTTCAACGAAGGTGCCCGGTTTGAACTTCGATTCACCCATGCTCATGTCGCGGATCATCGCCTCTACCAGCGAGAAGCGCCACAGCGGTTCCGGGATGTTCAGCTCTTCGCGTCGGGTACTGTCCATAAACAGCTCAAGGCTTTCGCCCGCCGCGATGCGATCGGTCCAGTCCGGGTAGGCGATGGTGGCGCGGCCTACGGCAATCAGGTCGTAGCCATGATCCAGCGCTTTATTCACATCGGCAGCATTCACCACGCCGCCGACGCCCATTACCGGTATCTGTGCCAGCGTGTCAGAACGCATCGCGCAGTATTTTTCGATAAGCGGCGTCGGATCCTGCGTGTCGACGATAGATGGACGCAGGGCGGCGCCAAGGGAGAAGTGAAGATAATCCACCCCGCGTGCGGCCAGTTTTTCCAGCAGATACAGGGTGTCTTCGAAGCGGATGCCCGGGACTTCCAGCTCTTCCGGAGAGAAACGGTAGCCAATGATGAACGCGTCGTCCGCGTACTGGCGCACCATCTTGTGGGTGATGTCCAGCACCGCCAGCGGGAATTTCGCGCGGTTATCGCGGCTGCCGCCCCACTCGTCGTCGCGCTGGTTGGAATTCGGGGAGTAGAACTGCTGGATCAGATAGGTATTCGCCCCGTGAATTTCGACGCCGTCAAAGCCAGCCTGAATCGCGCGGCGTACGGCGTCGCCAAACTTGCCGATCATGCCTTCCACTTCTTCTGAGGTCAGGGCAACCGGCGTCGCGGCACCGTCACGCGGCGCGGCAACCGCGCTTGGGCCAACCGGCGTGCGACCCCCAATCAGTTTTGGGTCGACCATACGGCCGCCGTGGTAGATTTGCAGAAGGGCTTTAGAGCCTTTGGATTTGATAGCGTCAGCGATTTTCGCCAGCCCGGCGATTTTCTCGTCGTTATCAATCCCAATTGCACCCGGGAACGCCAGGCCGAGATCGTCAACAAAACAGCACTCAACGATAATGGTGCCGATGCTGCCAGCGCGGGCGCGATAGTACTCCACCAGCTCGCTGGTCACGGTGCCATCGTAATAACCGGTACAGGTTGTCATTGGGGCCATTAACAAACGGTTTTTGAGTTCAGTACCATTCGGTAATGTGAAGGGGCTTAAAATTCGTTCGTTAGTGCTCATAATAGAAACTCCAAACTTTAAAATTAAGAATTCGGTATCGGGATCGTTTTATTTCGTATTTTTTGCCGATGTCATGGAAGTAATATAATGCTTTTTTTAGTTTCCAAAGCTATTACGTTAGTTAATAAACTATTTAATCCCTTCGGTAACATTAATAACACATTGGTGTTAGCAGGAATGTTTCACCCATTCACATTAATTTAAAAAAAGTTAAATCAGCAAAGGTCAAACCAATACACCTACATCAATAGAAATCCATATAAATCAAACAATAACATAAATACCAATTTTAAAATGTTATAAATTTGATACATAAAATGCGTAAAGCCAGCGAATAACCATACTACTCCGAGTGGTTATTATAAAAAGTATAAAAATACGCTCATAATTCTATTTTTTTGATCGCGATCAATAGTAATGGCATCCAAAGGCGCAATATAAAAACATCATCATTTTTATTTAGCGCAAACAAAAATGCGTTAAATCGCTATTACTGAAAACACAAAAACGCACCTTAAATAACTAAAAAAAGCAAAACGAATAAAGCAATCGAATGTGTGTTTTCGCTGTACGACGAATTTTTGACAACTTAAGACGTGAAACTATGAAAACAAAAACTGCTGTAACGCCTCCTGCGGCGAATCTGGCATCAAATGGAACAGCAAAACGCCTGCTGATGATGGCCCTGCCCATCATCGTTGCCGTCCTGCTGCTGTTTGTCCCCGTTCCTGAAGGTCTGCCGCCTTATGCGTGGCACTACTTCGCCATCTTTGTTGGCGTCATCGTCGGGTTGATTTTCGAACCTCTGCCGGGCGCCGTAATCGGCCTCACCGGCGTGGTGGCGATTGCGCTGTGCAGCCAGTGGGTGCTCTTTAGCCCCGAACAGCTGGCTGACCCGAAATTCAAGCTGGCGGGCGCTTCCTTTAAATGGGCGGTGAGCGGCTTTGGTAACTCCACCGTGTGGCTGATCTTCGGTGCCTTTATGTTTGCCGCGGGCTACGACAAAACCCGCTTCGGCCGCCGCCTGGCGCTGATTCTGGTGAAATATCTGGGCCGTCGCAGCCTGACGCTCGGTTACGCGATTACCTTCGCGGACCTGCTGCTGGCACCGTTTACCCCGTCCAATACCGCGCGCAGCGGTGGGACCATCTACCCGATTATCGCCAACCTGCCGCCGCTGTACGGTTCAAAACCGAACGACCCAAGCGCGCGTAAAATCGGTTCGTATCTGATGTGGGTGGCAATTACCGCGGCCTGTATCACCAGCTCCATGTTCCTTTCCGCCCTTGCGCCAAACCTGCTGGCGCTGGCGCTGGTAAAAAGCACCGTTGGGATTGATATCTCCTGGGGCACCTGGTTCCTCGCCTTCCTGCCGCTGGGCATCCTGCTGATCCTGACCATGCCGCTGCTGGCCTACTGGTTCTACCCGCCGGAAGTGAAGGTGAACAACGAAGTGCCGCTGTGGGCGACCCGTGAGCTGGAAAAACTGGGCAAACTGTCGCGCAATGAGATCCTGCTGCTGGTGTTCGTGTGCTGCGCGCTGCTGATGTGGATCTTCGCCGCCGCATGGATTGAGCCCGCGATGGCTGCCCTGCTCATTGTCGGCCTGATGCTGTGGACCGGCGTACTGGAGTGGAACGACATCACCGGCAACAAAGCCGCCTGGAACACCTTCGTGTGGTTCGCCACCCTGGTGGCGCTGGCGGATGGCCTCTCCTCCACCGGCTTTATCAGCTGGCTGGGTAAAGAAGGCGGCCTGCTGATGAGCGGTATCTCTCCGGGCGTGGCGACCATCGTCCTGCTGCTGGCGTTCTACCTGCTGCACTACCTGTTTGCCAGCACCACCGCGCACACCACGGCGCTGCTGCCGGCGATGCTGACCATCGCCTCCACCATTCCGGGCATGAATATGGAAGTGTTCGTCCTGCTGATGGTGACCTCGCTGGGCGTGATGGGGATCATCACCCCGTACGGTACTGGTCCAAGCCCGATTTACTACGGTAGCGGTTACCTGCCAACCAAAGACTACTGGCGCCTCGGCACCATCTTCGGCGCCATCTTCCTGGCGGCCCTGCTGCTGATTGGCTACCCGTGGATGTCCATGATGTTCTGATTCCTGACCGCCGGACTTCTCCTCCGGCGGTTTTATTTTTGTGGAGCAATACGCTATGTCAAACAAACCGTTTTTCTACCAGAACCCCTTCCCGCTCGCGCATGACGACACCGAATACTATCTGCTGACCAAAGAGCACGTCTCCGTTGCCGAGTTTGACGGTCAGGAAGTGCTGAAGGTGGAGCCCGAAGCGCTGACCCTGCTGGCACAGCAGGCCTTCCACGACGCCGCGTTTATGCTGCGCACCTCTCACCAGAAGCAGGTTGCGGCTATTCTGAGCGACCCGGAGGCCAGCGAGAACGACCGATACGTGGCCCTGCAATTCCTGCGCAACTCGGACATTGCGGCGAAAGGCGTGCTGCCAACCTGTCAGGATACCGGCACGGCAATCATTATGGGTAAGAAAGGCCAACGCGTCTGGACCGGCGGCGGTGACGAAGCGGCGCTGAGCCAGGGCGTGTATAACACCTATATTGAGGACAACCTGCGCTACTCGCAGAATGCGGCGCTGGATATGTATAAAGAGGTGAACACCGGCACCAACCTGCCCGCACAGATTGACCTCTACAGCGTCGACGGTGACGAGTATAAATTCCTGTGCATGGCGAAAGGCGGCGGCTCTGCCAACAAAACCTATCTCTACCAGGAAACCAAGGCGCTGATTACCCCGGCGAAGCTGAAAAACTATCTGGTTGAAAAGATGCGCACCCTCGGCACCGCAGCCTGCCCGCCGTACCATATTGCCTTTGTTATCGGCGGCACCTCCGCAGAAGCCACGCTGAAAACCGTCAAGCTCGCCTCTGCGCGCTACTACGATGAACTGCCAACAGAAGGCAACGCGCACGGCCAGGCGTTCCGCGACGTTCAGCTCGAACAGGAACTGCTTCAGGAAGCGCAAAACCTCGGCCTCGGCGCACAGTTCGGCGGGAAATACTTCGCCCACGATATTCGCGTGATCCGCCTGCCGCGCCACGGTGCCTCCTGTCCAATCGGCATGGGCGTCTCCTGCTCTGCTGATCGCAACATCAAAGCGAAGATTAACCGCGATGGGATCTGGATTGAGAAGCTGGAGCACAACCCGGGCCAGTATATTCCTGAATCCCTGCGCCAGCAGGGTGAAGGCGACGTGGTGAGCATTGACCTTAACAAGCCAATGAAAGAGATCCTGGCACAGCTTTCCGCGCATCCGGTCTCTACCCGCCTGTCCCTTAACGGCACCATCATCGTGGCGCGCGACATCGCCCATGCGAAGCTGAAGGAACTGCTCGATAACGGCGAAGCGCTGCCGCAGTACGTGAAAGATCACCCGATCTACTATGCCGGTCCGGCCAAAACCCCGGAAGGGTATGCGTCTGGCTCACTCGGCCCAACCACTGCGGGGCGCATGGACTCCTATGTGGACCTGCTGCAATCCCACGGGGCGAGCATGATCATGCTGGCAAAAGGTAACCGCAGCCAGCAGGTCACCGACGCCTGCCATAAGCACGGCGGCTTCTACCTCGGCAGCATCGGCGGCCCGGCAGCGGTGCTGGCGCAAAACAGCATCAAGAGCCTGGAGTGCGTGGCGTATCCGGAACTGGGAATGGAAGCGATCTGGAAAATTGAGGTGGAAAACTTCCCGGCGTTTATCCTGGTGGATGACAAAGGCAACGACTTCTTCCAGCAGATCCAGAACAAACAGTGCAAAGGGTGCTCACAGCGCTGAGCGTTTCCATAATGCCGGCAGCAGCGACAGCGTATCGTTGATAAGCCCGCGCTTGTCGCTGCCCGGCTTCCAGATGGTGACCATCGTCTGACTTATCCCCTGGCTGCCCACTTCGGTGGGCAGCCTTTTTACGTTTTTCCACCGCGCCGCGTGAAGATGGGTCGGCAAAAAGCCCCAGCCGCACCCCTGCTCCAGCAGGCCGCGCAGCATCTCCAGTTCGTTAGTGAAAAGCGTGTGCCCTGAAATTTGCAGGCGACGCGCAACCGGCTCGTCGGATGCGGCATGCATAATCACCTGCGGCACCCGGGAGAGATCGAGCAGCGACACCGGCGATGCCACCTCCGCAAAAAGCGCCATTGCGGCGTAAAAATCCATTTCGATCGCCCCTAATGCCCGCCACTCCATCTCATTGCCCACGCTGCGGTTGCGCGCCTGGCAGATGCCCAGATCGGCCTGACCGCTCGCCAGCATGGCTTCCGCCTCATCGCGTGACGCGCTGGTCAGGCTCAGGCGAATTTTTTGCGTCGCCAGCGTGGCAATCAGCGCCTGCAAAAAGGCTCTGGGGGTGAACGGATCGTAAACGAGGGCAATGTCCTGCGTAGCGCTGTCCGGCACCGTACGGGCAAACGCCTCAAACGCTTTCACCTGCCGCATCAGCAGGTGCGCCTGCCGCTGAAGCTGCTCCCCTTCCGGCGTCAGGCGCAGGCTGCGCCCCTCCCGCAGGAACAGCGCGTAGCCCAGCCCATCCTCAAGAAAATCGATCAGATCGCGAAGGGTTGTACGATCTTTGCCGAGTTTACTGGCCGCCTTCATCAGGCTGCCGTGCTCAGCGACGGCGGTGAACGCCTCAAGCTGGGCAAAAGAGTAGATCAGGTTTGCCACGTCATTCTCCACGCGATTTTTACGGGGGATTTTCCCCCATAACGCGCTTTTTATTATAGGGCGCGGGTTCTTAAACTGAAGTCCTTCCTGAGCCAAACGAGATAAATATGAAAAACAAAACCAATCGCACGCTGCTCGCGGCGCTTGTCGTCGGTAGCCTGGTCTCGCCTGCCGCGATGGCTGCCTGTGGCGGCACCGACCTCACGACCTGTCCGGCGCCTTTTGATGCCAAACTCCCGGACACCCATACGATGCTCACCTGGAGTCAGGCCGACCGCGTGGTGGGCTTTCGCAATGACTACCGCAACTACGCGGGCGATGTATTCCGCCACGGCAACGCCTCGCCGCTGCTCGCCGCAGAAAAACCGCTCACAGATGCCCGCTATCAGGTGAATGGCAAGAGCTATGATCTTCAGGATTACCTGAAGCGCCAGAACGTCAGCGGCATGCTGGTGCTGAAAAATGGCAAAGTGGCCTATAAATATCTGGGAGAAGGCAATACCGACTCAACGCTCTGGACCTCGCGCTCCGTGGGCAAATCCGTGGTTTCCGCGCTGGTGGGTGTGGCGATCAAAGAGGGTAAAATCCACTCCCTGGACGACCTTGTCACCCAATACGAACCGGATTTAAAAGGCACCGCCTGGGACGGCGTCACGCTGAAGCAGCTCATCACCCACACCTCCGGCGTGGCGTGGAATGAAGATTACACCAACCCGCAGTCAGACTTCGCCCGGCTTACCGAATGCGAAGCGAAGCCGGGCACCTACGACTGCGTGCGCACGCTGGTGAAAGGATTACGCCGCGAACATCCGGCGGGGGAAAACTGGTCCTATTCCTCGGGCGGCGCGTGGCTGTTAGGCGATGTGCTTGAGCGCGCCACCGGCATGACGCTCGCCGCGTATCTGGAGAAAAGCATCTGGCAGCCGTACGGCATGGCCAGCGACGGCGTATGGCATGCCTACAGCAAAGGCCAGCACGACGTGGGCGCGCACGGATTTAACGCAACCCTGGAAGACTGGGGACGCTTCGGGGAATTTATCCTGCATAACGGTACGCTGCCGGACGGGAAGCAGATCTTCCCTGACGGCTGGGTGAAGCAGTCCTCCGAGTGGACGCAGGCAAAAGGTTCTGTCTCCGCCGCGCATCCGAAAGGCCTTTACGGCTATCAGTGGTGGAACAACGAGGTACCGGCCAACGCCACAAACGTAGAGCCAAAGGTCGAGAATTCGCTGAAGGACTCCCTCTGGGCGCTGGGCATTTTCGGCCAGATGATTGTGGTCAATCAGAAGGAAAACCTGGTGATTGTCCAGTGGTCCACCTGGCCACAGGCGGAGCCGTCATTCAGCGCCCAGCCGCTGGAAGCGTCGCTAATGTTTAGCGCCATTGCCAACGCGCTGCGCTAAATTACCGAAGCCAGGCTTTGCCTGGCTTCACCTCTGCGCGACGTCACAAAACAGCGATTTCAGCAACTTAGCGAAAACAGGTAAATAAAAGATCACCCAAATGTTAAGTTATTGTTGCCTATGTAAATCCTGGTCAACACATTGTCATTCATGCGCGGCACGCATCAATTCATGCGCTTTTTGCGCTTATTAATTCTCACATCCTGATCCAGTTTTCAGAAACAGACGAGCATAACGTCGCTATAAAAACTGGAGATAACCATGGTTTCCTCAACCTCACCTGCAACCGTCCGGGCGAA
This sequence comes from Enterobacter cloacae complex sp., assembly GCF_900322725.1. Taxonomy (NCBI): domain Bacteria; kingdom Pseudomonadati; phylum Pseudomonadota; class Gammaproteobacteria; order Enterobacterales; family Enterobacteriaceae; genus Enterobacter; species Enterobacter cloacae complex sp. Next base: position 109,870 of record NZ_LT991957.1, read on the forward strand.
AGCCGGCGCGATTTTCCGCGTCACGTCGGGCAACTTTCTTGAGCAATTCGACTTCTTTCTGTTCGGGTTTTACGCCACCTATATCGCCCACACGTTCTTCCCGGCCAGCAGCGAATTTGCCTCGCTGATGATGACCTTCGCCGTCTTCGGCGCGGGCTTTCTGATGCGTCCAATCGGGGCCATTGTCCTCGGAGCCTACATTGATAAAGTGGGTCGCCGTAAAGGGCTGATCGTCACCCTGTCGATTATGGCCGCCGGAACGTTCCTGATTGTGCTGATCCCTTCCTATCAGAGCATTGGCCTGTGGGCGCCGCTGCTGGTGCTGACCGGCCGCCTGTTGCAGGGTTTTTCGGCTGGCGCTGAGCTGGGCGGGGTCTCGGTTTATCTGGCGGAGATCGCCACGCCGGGCCGCAAGGGTTTTTACACCAGCTGGCAGTCGGGCAGCCAGCAGGTCGCCATTATGGTCGCGGCGGCGATGGGCTTCGCGCTGAACGTGGTGCTGGAAGAGAGCGCCATTCGCGAGTGGGGCTGGCGTATCCCGTTCCTGTTTGGCTGTCTGATTGTGCCGTTCATCTTTTTCCTGCGCCGCAAGCTGGAGGAGACCGAGGAGTTCAGCGCCCGTCGCCACCATCTGGCGATGCGTCAGGTCTTCACAACGCTGCTCGCCAACTGGCAGGTTGTCGTCGCGGGCATGCTGATGGTGGCGATGACCACCACCGCCTTTTACCTGATCACCGTTTACGCGCCGACCTTCGGTAAAAAAGTGCTGATGCTGAGCGCGTCGGACAGCCTGCTGGTCACGCTGCTTGTGGCGGTGTCCAACTTTATCTGGCTGCCGATCGGCGGTGCGCTTTCGGACCGCTTCGGGCGGAAGCCGGTGCTGATCGCCATGACGCTGCTGGCGCTGGCAACCAGCTATCCGGCGCTGACGATGCTGGCCGCCGCCCCGAGCTTCTCCATGATGCTGACCGTACTGCTGTGGCTCTCTTTCCTCTATGGCCTGTATAACGGCGCGATGATCCCGGCCCTGACGGAGATCATGCCAACAGAAGTCCGCGTGGCGGGCTTCTCGCTGGCTTACAGCCTGGCGACCGCCATCTTTGGCGGCTTCACGCCGGTGATCTCGACCGCCTTGATTGAGTACACCGGAGACAAAGCCTCTCCCGGCTACTGGATGAGCTTTGCCGCCGTTTGCGCCCTGCTGGCAACGCTCTATCTCTATCGTCGCCGTACGTTAGCCCTGCACACCGCCGTTGAGGAGTGATTGATGATGCTTAAATTCAGAACGGTGATTACCGCCCTGACCTTCGCCACCCTCAGCGCGGGCGCGCTTGCCGAAGACGTTACAGTGATGATTTCTGGTGGCTTCAGAGCGGCGCTGGAGAAGCTGGCGCCGCAGTATGAGGCGAAAAGCGGCGACAGGCTCGTTTTAATCTCCGGCCCGTCGATGGGCAAAACGCCGCAGGCTATTCCCGCCCGGCTCGCCCGGGGCGAAAAAGCGGATGTGGTGATTATGGTTGGCGATGCGCTGGAAAAGCTTGAACAGGATCGTTGGACGGCGCCGGGCTCCCGCGTGGAGCTGGCGGATTCGCCCGTCGGGATGGTCGTTAAAGCGGGCGCGCCGGTGCCGGATATCAGTACGGTGGCTGCCCTTCGACAAACGTTGCTGAAGGCCCAATCCATGGCGTATTCCGACAGCGCCAGCGGCCGGTATGTCGAGAGCGAGCTGTTCGGGAAACTGGGCATCGACGGCCAGGTTCACGGTAAAGCGCACCGGGTTGAACGCATCCCGGTGGCGTCTGAGGTGGCGAAAGGGAAATACGACCTCGGCTTTCAGCAGGTCAGCGAACTTCTGCCGGTACCGGGGGTGACGTTTGTGGGCAAGTTGCCTGACGACATGCAGTACATAACCCGCTTCGCCGGCGCCGTGACCCAGAGCGCCGACCATCCTGAACGGGGAAAAGCGCTGCTGGCCTTTCTCTCTTCCCCGGATGCAGCACCGATCGTGACGGCAACCGGCCTACAGCCCGTTAGCGCAGATCGCGATACTGCTCGGTGATCAGCGCTTCCAGTTCGGCAGCAATATAGGACTGGATCCGCCCGCGACGGCGAATCAGCCCCACGGTCCGCCTGACCTCGGGCTCGGTTAAAGGGATCGATGTCAGGAGCGAATGCTCGGCGCGGGGCATTGACATGGCGGGAACGGCGGCAATGCCGATCCCGGCTTCAACCATCCCCAGCATGGTCGTCACGTGCCGTGTTTCGCAGATGCTGGGGCGCTCGGGACGAATATGCCCGACCCGCTGGTCAAGAAGATTGCGGTTGCCGGACGTCTTATCCAGACCGATATAATCCTGCTGATAAAAAGCCTGCCACGTCAGGCTTTTTCTTTTGGCAAGCGGGCTGTCGCGCAGGCAGGCGGCGACGTAGACGTCCTCCACCAGTGGGACACATTCGATGTCGGGCTGCAAATTCTGGGCGAAGCAGATACCAAAATCCGCCTGTCCGCGGGTGACGGCCTCGATAACATTCCCGGCGCTGCTGTCGATCAGCTTTATGCGCACGCGGGGGTAGCGAGACTGAAAGCGACGGATCACGTCCGGCATAAAGTAACACGCGGCTGACGGCACGGTCGCCACGGTGATCAGCCCCGTGCGCTCCTCGCTGGCTTTATCGATATCCGAAAGCATGGACTCCACGTCGGCAAGCAGTTGCCCGCACCGGTCGGCAAAGGTCTGACCATACAGGGTCAGCGTGACGCGCCGGGTGGTTCTGTCGAAAAGCTTTGCCCCCAGCGCCGCCTCCAGCTTTTCAATTCTGCGACTCAGTGCCGACTGGGAAAGGCAGATAGACTCTGCCGCAAGGCGGAAATTGCCATATTCCAGCAGCGCGCGGAAGGCGTAGAGATCGTTGAGGTCGAAATTGACGGGCATACGGACAGGATCCTTAAGCACATAGGGTGAGAAGAGATTTATCATAGCCGCGCACGACATACTTCACAAAATGAAGGGGATACCCCTAAAGCGCTATCAACCAGACGGCACATAGTGATAGTTTATGCGGGCTGGATTCCTCTTAAACAGGCTGCCCGTCTGCAAACTGCCGAAGAGGAGTGTCATACTGCTATACAGAGTATGTTGGCATGCTAACAGCCCCTGACCTTTCCATTTTGTTCACGTGCGAGTAACGAGCAAAGCGATGATTAAGTGGCCCTGGAAAACGAACGACGCTGGTCGAAATATGGCGCTGCCCTGGGATGAGGCTCTGGCGATCCCCGTGCTGGCGAATCTCTTGCCTGAAGAGCAATCAAAGCTGATTCAGCTGGCAGAGCGTTTTTTACAGCAAAAACGTCTGGTACCGCTACAGGGCTTCGAGCTCGACCCGCTTAAAAATTCGCGCATCGCCCTGCTCTTCTGCCTGCCGGTGCTGGAGCTGGGCATCGAATGGCTGGATGGCTTCCACGAAGTGCTGATCTACCCGGCACCGTTTATCGTTGATGACGAATGGGAAGATGACATCGGCCTGGTGCACAACCAGCGTATGGTGCAGTCCGGACAAAGCTGGCAGCAAGGGCCGATCATCCTCAACTGGCTGGATATTCAGGACTCGTTCGATGCCTCGGGCTTCAACCTGATTATTCACGAAGTGGCGCATAAGCTGGATACCCGCAACGGCGATCGCGCCAGCGGCGTGCCGCTGATCCCGCTGCGTGAAGTCGCAGGTTGGGAGCACGACCTTCACGCGGCGATGGAAAACATTCAGGATGAGATAGACCTGGTGGGTGAGAGTGCGGCCAGCATTGATGCCTACGCGGCGACCGATCCCGCCGAATGCTTTGCGGTGCTGTCCGAGTATTTCTTTAGCGCACCCGAGCTTTTTGCCCCTCGCTTCCCGGCGTTGTGGCAGCGTTTTTGCCAGTTTTACCAGCAGGATCCGCTCCAGCGTCTGCGGCAAAGCGAGGACGCTGCGAGCACGTCCTCACATCCGTTCCACTAATGTTTAAGGGGTACGATCGGTTGATCGTACCCACACGCTCACCGCGAGAAACAGCACCGCCATTCCCCATGCGGCAGTAATCAAAAACTGCTCACCGTACAAGCGCGTCACCACGGGCACCAGCAGTGCGCTGGCACCGTACCCCAACGTATGGCTGGTGGCAATTACCCCTGCGCCTTTACCCGTCGTCAGCCGATCGTTAAGCAAAAGCTGGTATCCCGGCGTGGCCATGGCGGCACCCAGCGAGGTGATGACAATGCCCACGTAGAACAGGGCTACGTTTGCAAGGCACATCAGCCCAAGCCCCGCCACCATCAAAACTGCGGCAATGAGGAGTAAAACCCTCGGGCTAAAATGCTGCGGGCGCACCACCAGAAACTGTGCCGCAAGGGTCGCCAGCGCGGCCAGGCTCAGCAGCATCGCGACATGATGGCTGATTTGCACGGCATCGCCATTGAATAACGGGTAGAGATGGGGTGATAAGCCAAGCTGCATCAGGCTGACCAGCGCCGCCAGCAGCAGCGCCAGCGCCAGGAAAGGCAGCATCGAGGCCTGTAACCGCGTCGACTGATGCGCCACCGGCGGCAGCGGCGGATCCGCGGCCTCGCGCAGCACCAGCAGCAGCGCGATAAGCGGTGCCAGCGCCATCAGCCAGAGCGGTGCGACCGGACTGACGCTGAGCATCAGCGCGGCCAGCGGCGGCCCCAGCAGACGCCCGAGGCTAAGGCCAGAGCTTATCGTCGCCAGCGCCGCCATTCTTTTATCCAGCCCGGCACGTTGAATGGCCCACGTCTGGGCCGCAGGCACCAGCCCCGAGACCGTCAGGCCGTACAGCATGCGCGACAGAATCAGGCCCGCCATTCCCCAGAAGGCATTCAGCGCGCCGTGTGCCATCGCCCAGACCACCAGCGCCATCAGCACAAAACTAATCAGATAGCCGCCTAACGAGGCCAGCATAACGATCTTGCAGCCGCGCCGCTCGCTCTGGCGTCCCCACCAGGGCGATGCGGGTAAAAAGAGCATCGAGCCGAACATCAACAGCCCGGCCCAGACGGAGAGCGAAAAGCCGGTCATTGATACCAGCTGCGGCAGCATGACCAGCAAACCGTTTTGTCCGATGCCCAGTAAACCGGCGCCCAGCGCCAGGGGCCAGTTGGCCTTCGGGGCAATATCATCAGTCAGATTATTAATAGAGGCGCGCATAGAATTGTGAAGATAATGTCAATAAATGTGTGGAAATTATGAAGTTTATGAAAACAAATATTGCAAAAATAGTTGCGACTGTAAACAGAATGAATATCATAACGAGAATTATTATCAGTCATGGAATGAGGTACATCTATGCGTGCTCTGCCCCGCTCCGCCGGTACAGATGTTGCGGCCCAGTGTTTTTTGAACGCGCTGCTGCGCGAAACGAAGGACTGGCATTATCTTCCCGCAACCCGTGCGGATGAGTTATCGCAGATTCATATCCCGCTCTCCCCAACCCAGGCCATTCGGGTTCCGGTACGCTATTTCTCCCCCACGCAGCATCACCAGTATTGTTTCCCGGCCACGCTGATTCAGGCCGACAGCGACGGTGGTGACGCGGTCACATTTCATCAACTGATTGATTTCATTCTGCACAAACCGTCGGTCAACGGATCTCTGGATGCCGATACGCTGGCGCGCTTCAGGCAGCGCGTGCTGGAAAGCCATACGCATACCTGGCAGGCCATTGATTTACGCCACAACTGGGCCAACCTGCGCGATAAGCCGCTGACCTTTGCCGAAGCGGAACAGGCGCTGCTGGTCGGCCACGCGTTTCACCCTGCACCTAAGTCCCACGAGCCGTTTAACGACGCCGAGGCGCGCCGCTATCTGCCGGATTTTGCCTCCCGCTTCCCGCTGCGCTGGTTCGCGGTTGAGAGTACGCAGATTACCGGCGATAGCCTGAATGTCTCCCTGCGTGAGCGGCTGCTGCGTTTTGCGGCGCAGAGCGCCCCGGCGCTGCTTGGCCACTTCACCGACACCCGCTGGCTGCTGCCGATGCACCCGTGGCAGGCTGACTGTCTGCTGGAACAGCCCTGGTGCCAGCGTCTGGTCGAAAAAGGTGCCCTTCAGGATCTGGGCGAAGCGGGCGCGCAGTGGCTGCCCACCAGCTCCTCCCGCTCGCTGTACAGCGAAACCAACAGCGACATGATTAAATTCTCCCTGAGCGTGCGCCTGACCAACTCCGTGCGCACGCTGTCGGTGAAAGAGGTTAAGCGCGGAATGCGCCTGGCGCGACTGGCGAAAACGGAACGCTGGCAGGGGCTACAGGCGCGCTACCCGACCATGCGCGTGATGCAGGAAGACGGCTGGGCGGGCCTGTGCGATGAGCACGGCGTCGTTCAGGAAGAGAGCCTGATGGCCCTGCGCGTCAACCTGCTGTTCCCTACCCCTGAAACGCAAACCAACGTGCTGGTAAGCCTGACGCAGGCCGCACCGGACGGCGGCGACAGCCTGCTGGCGGCGGCGGTTCGCCGTCTGAGCGCGCGTCTGGATCTCCCGCTCGCCCAGGCCGCGCGCTGCTGGCTGGATGCCTACTGCGACCGCGTATTACTCCCCCTGTTCAGCGCCGAGGCGGACTACGGCCTGGTGCTGCTGGCGCACCAGCAAAATATTCTCGTTGAGATGCAGCAGGATTTTCCCGTCGGGCTGATCTACCGTGACTGCCAGGGCAGCGCATGGACCGAAGGGGCCGACGCGTGGCTGAAAGAAGCGGGCGAAACCGACGTGGAAAACCGCTTTGGCGACAGCCAGCTGCTGCGCTACTTCCCGTACTACCTGCTGCTGAACTCCACCCTTGCCGTGACCGCCGCCCTCGCCGCTGCCGGCTTCGACAGCGAAGAGAGCCTGATGTCCCGCGTGCGGGACGCGCTGGCCGACCTGCGTAAAACGGCGAAGCAGACCCGCTGCCTCGATTACGTGCTCGACAGCCCGACCTGGAACTGTAAGGGCAACTTCTTCTGCTACCTGCACGATCGCAACGAAAATACCATCGCCGATCCGGCGGTGATCTATTTCGACTTTAGCAACCCGTTTTATAAGGAGAAGGCGTGATGGCCATTGCGAATATCGTCCATTCCGGCTACGGCTTCCGCTGCACGTCCACGGAAAAAAACCTGCCGCTGACCCTGGGTCTTGACGGCAGCGCGGTCCTTGATCGTCTGGCCAGGATCCCGGACGGCTGGCTGGTGGAGGCGCTCGACCAGCTGTTTGTTGCCGCGCCCGCCCTGACGGGCATTACCCTGCCGTGGGCCGCCTGGCAGGATGAACCCCAGGCGCAGGCGCTGTTTAGCCTCGCAAACGGGGATTATCTGGCGCGTGAACGTTTCTGGCAGCTGCCGCTGTGGCTGAAAGGCGAACGTCCGCAGGCGAGCGGCGGCATGCAGTTTGACGAGAGCCGCCAGCTTTATTTCCCGCTGCGCCCTCACCGCCCGCAGGGTGAAGTTTATCGCCGTTACGATCCGCAGATTAAGCGCACCCTGAGTTTCCGCGTGGCGGACGTGGCGCTGGACGGCGAGCGTTTCACCCGCTGGATGAACACCCCGCGCGTGAACGCCTTCTGGGAGATGGCCGGTCCGCAGGCCGAACAGGAAAATTACCTGCGTCGCCAGCTCGACTCGTCGTACTGCTATCCGGTGATCGGCTGCTTTGACGATGAGCCGTTCGGCTATTTTGAACTCTACTGGGCGCCAGAAGACCGTATTGGCCGCCACTACCGCTGGCAGTCCTTTGACCGTGGGCTGCACATGCTGGTCGGGGAAGAGCACTGGCGCGGGGCGCAGTATATCCGCAGCTGGCTGCGCGGGCTGAGCCACTATCTGTATCTCGATGAACCGCGCACGACGCGTATTGTCGCCGAGCCGCGCTTCGACAACCAGCGTCTGTTCCGCCACCTGACGTCCGCCGGTTTCGACACGGTGAAGGAGTTTGACTTCCCGCACAAGCGCTCTCGTCTGATCATGAGCGAGCGTCACCGCTTCTTTCATGAGGTGGAACTGTGAACGCGCTCTGGCAGAAAGTGAACCGCGAGATGGTGGCAAAAATCCTCGCTGAACTGGAATACGAACGCACCCTGCGCGCCGAGCCGGTTTCGGCGGACGGCTGGCGCATCGCCATGGGCAACGCGTCATGGCAGTTCCGCGCCACGCGTGGGATCTGGGGCTGGCTGCATATCGATCCGGACACCCTGACCACCGCCAGCGGCGCGGCGGTCGAAGCGGAAAGCGCTTTGCTACAACTCGCCACCGTGCTGGAGATGAGCGACGCGCAAACGGCGGAGCACATGGAAGATCTCTACGCCACGCTGCGCGGCGACATGCAGCTGTTGCAGGCGCGTGAAGCGCTGGACGCCGATGCGCTGATCCAGCTCGACCCGGACGAATTACAGTGCCTGATGCGCGGTCACCCAAAGTTTATCTTCAACAAGGGACGCCGCGGCTGGGGGCTGGATGCGCTACGCCAGTACGCGCCGGAATATCGCGGTCGCTTTCGCCTGCACTGGGTAGCTGTGCAGCGCGAGCGTCTGGTCTGGAGCAGCGACGCCGATTGCGACATTAACGCCCTGCTCGCCAGCGCCATGGACGATGCCGAGCGCGCCCGGTTCGACGCCTGCTGGCAGGCGCTGGAACTGGACGACCGCTGGCTGCCCGTGCCGCTGCATCCGTGGCAGTGGCAGCAAAAAATTGCCATTCATTTCCTGGCGCAGCTCGCACGGGGCGAAATGGTCGAGCTGGGCGAGTTTGGCGATGAGTATCTGGCGCAGCAGTCCCTGCGCACGCTGACTAACGCCAGCCGTCGCGCACCGTATGACATCAAGCTGCCGCTGACCATCTACAACACCTCCTGCTACCGCGGTATTCCGGGCAAGTACATTGCCGCCGGTCCGCTGGCCTCGCGCTGGTTACAGCAGCAGTTCGCCAGCGATGCCACGCTGATTCGCTCCGGGGCGCAGGTGCTTGGCGAACCCGCCGCCGGCTATCTGTCGCATCCGGGTTATGCCGCATTGCCTGAGGCGCCGTACCGCTATCAGGAGATGCTGGGCGTGATCTGGCGCGAGAACCCATCCTGCTATTTACAGGACGGCGAACAGGCGGTGCTGATGGCGGCGCTGATGGAAACCGACAACCAGGGGCGCCCGCTGATTGACGCGTGGATCAAACGCTCGGGCTTAACCGCTGACGCATGGCTGGACAGGCTGTTTGAGGCGACGGTGATCCCCTTCTATCACCTGCTCTGCCGCTACGGCGTGGCGCTGATCGCCCACGGCCAGAACGTCACGCTGGTGATGAAAGACGACGTTCCACAGCGCATTCTGCTGAAGGATTTTCAGGGCGATATGCGCCTGGTGGACGAAGATTTCCCGCAGGCGCAGAGCCTGCCGGAACAGGTAAAAGCCGTCACCGCGCGCCTCAGTGCGGATTACATCATCCACGACCTGCAAACCGGCAACTTTGTGACGGTGCTGCGCTTTATTTCGCGCCTCACCCTGCAATGCGGCGTGAGCGAAACGCGTTTCTATCAGATCCTGGCGCAGGTGCTGCACCGCTATATGGCCGCCCATCCGGATCTTGCAGCGCGCTTCGCGAAGTTCGACCTGTTTAAGCCGCAGATTATTCGCGTGATCCTCAACCCGGTCAAACTGACCTTCTCTGAACACGACGGCGGCAGCCGCATGCTGCCGAACTACGTCTGCGATCTTGATAACCCTCTTTTTCTGGTCTCCCAGGAGTCAGCGCAATGAAAACGTATGATTTCATCGGCATCGGTATCGGTCCGTTCAACCTCAGCATCGCCGCGCTGGCAGAGGGGCTGGACGGTTTTAGCTCGCTGTTTCTTGAACGCAAGCCGCACTTCTCCTGGCACCCGGGCATGATGGTGCCGGACTGCCACATGCAGACCAGCTTCCTGAAGGATCTGGTCAGCGCCGTGGAGCCGACCAACCGCCACAGTTTCCTGAACTACCTTGTTCAGCGTAAGAAGTTCTACCGTTTTCTGACCACCGAGCAGCGCACCGTCTCTCGCGAGGAGTTTGCCGACTACCTGTGCTGGGCGGCGGATAATCTGACGAATCTGGCCTTCAGCCAGCAGGTGCAGCAGGTCAGCTTTGATGAGCAAAACGGCCTGTTTGAGGTGGTGACCCAGCGGGATCGCTTCCTTGCGCGCCACGTCTGCGTGGGGATTGGTAAGCAGATCAATCTGCCCGAGTGCGTCACCGCGCAGGATGATACCTGCTTCCACGCCAGCGAGATGATGCTGCGCACGCCGGATTTAGCGGGCAAACGCGTCACCGTTGTCGGCGGCGGCCAGAGCGGTGCGGATCTGTTTTTAAATATCTTCCGCGGGGAATGGGGCCAGCCGCTGAGTCTCAACTGGGTATCGCGCCGCAACAATTACAACGCGCTGGATGAGGCCGCGTTTGCTAACGAGTATTTCACGCCGGAGTATGTGGACAGCTTCGCCACGCTCGGTGACGACGCGCGTCGTCAGATGTTGCAGGAACAGAAGATGACCTCCGACGGGATCACCACGGAGTCGTTACTGGCCATTTACCGCGCCATGTACCACCGTTTCGAAGTGTTGCGCGAAAAACCCTGGGCGCACCTGCTGCCGTCCCGCTCGGTGACGGCGCTGACGCGCCTGGAAAACGGGCAGCGCCTGAGCATACAGCATCATCTCGACGGCGGGCGTGAACAGCTGGAGAGCGACGTGGTGATTTTCGCCACCGGCTACCGCGCCGTGCAGCCCGCGTTTCTGGCCCCGCTCTCTTCCCGACTGCGTCTGGATGAGGATGACGCCTTCTGCATCAACAATGATTTCACCCTTGAATGGGACGGCCCGCAGCGCAACCGCCTGTTTGCCGTCAACGCCGGGATGCACCGTCTCGGTATTGCCGAACCCCAGCTCAGCCTGATGGCCTGGCGCGCGGCGCGAATTCTGAATCGCGCTCACGATGACGAGCCGTTTGAACTGGCAACCACCCCCGGCGTAATCCACTGGCGGAGCACCACCAGCCCGGAGAGCAGCCAGGTTTTTAAATCATTAATGAAGACCACCGAGTACTGACACACACATTCAGGATCAACATAACAATGAAACGTTCTCATCTTTGGGTTTTAAATCCGTGCCTGCTTGCCATGCTTTCTACCTCTGCGTGGGCGGAAGAACAAAAGGAAGAAGATATTGTGGTCTCCGCCAGCCGTGCCCACCGCAGCGTGGCAGAGATGGCGCAGACCACCTGGGTTATTGAGCGGGCGGAAATTGAGCAGCAGGTCCAGGGCGGGAAAGAGATTAAAGACGTGCTGGCCCAGCTGATCCCCGGCATGGACGTCAGCAGCCAGGGGCGTACCAACTACGGCATGAACCTGCGCGGTCGCTCCATGATGGTGATGGTGGACGGCGTGCGCCTGAACTCATCCCGCAGCGACAGCCGCCAGCTCGACTCTATCGATCCGTTCAACATTGACCGCATCGAAGTGATCTCCGGCGCCACCTCGCTCTACGGCGGCGGCAGTACCGGCGGGCTGGTGAACATCGTCACCAAAAAAGGCCAGCCGGAGACCGAAGTCGAGTTCCAGACCGGAGCAAAAAGCGGATTTAACAGCCATAACGACCATGATGAGAACGTCTCCGCTGCCGTGAGCGGCGGCAACGATAACGCGTCTGGCCGTCTGTCGGTCTCGTATCAGCGCTACGGCGGCTGGTATGACGGCAACGGCGACGAAGTGATTATCGATAACACCCAGACCGGCTTGCAGTATTCCGACCGTATCGACGTGATGGGAACAGGCACCATCAACATCGACGATCATCAGCAGCTTCAGTTAACCACGCAGTATTACAAGAGCGAATCCGACGGGAAACATGGCCTGTTCCTCGGGGAGAATTTTGCTGCGGTCACGGGCGATGCCAAAGCCTATAACAAAGACAACCTGAACTCTGACCGTATCCCGGGCACAGAGCGTCACCTGATTAACCTGCAATACTCGAACACCGACTTCTGGGGCCAGGATCTGGTTGCGCAGATTTACTACCGTGATGAGAGCCTGACCTACTACCCGTTCCCGACGCTGAGCAAAGGCGCGGTAACCAGCATTGGCGCATCCCAGCAGAAAACCGATTTTTATGGCGGCAAGCTGACGCTGAACAGCAAGCCGATGGATGACCTGACGCTTACCTGGGGCGTGGATGCCGACCATGAAACGTTCGACGCCAACCAGCAGTTCTTCGACTTAAGCAAAGCGGCGGCGAGCGGCGGCATGGAGCTGGACAACGCTTACAACGTGGGGCGTTATCCGGGTTACAGCATCACTAACCTCGCGCCGTTCCTGCAAGCCAGCTATGACATTGACGCCATCACCCTGAGCGGCGGCGTGCGCTACCAGTACACCGAAAACAAGGTGGATGATTTTGTCGGTTACGCCCAGCAGCAGGCTATTGCAACAGGCAAAGCGACCTCCGCAGACGCGGTGCCGGGCGGGAAAACCGATTACAACAACTTCCTGTTTAACGCCGGGATCCTTGGACGTCTGACTGAACAGCAGCAGCTGTGGTTTAACTTCTCTCAGGGCTTCGAGATCCCGGATCTGGCGAAGTACTACGGTTCCGGCACCTATCAGCTGGTGGATGGTCACTATCGTCTGCAAAACAGCGTGAACGTGAACGACTCGACGCTGGACGGGATTAAGGTCAACGCTTACGAGCTGGGCTGGCGCTTCACCGGCGATAACCTGCGTACGCAGGTGGCGGCCTACTACTCGCTCTCGGATAAAACCATCACCATCAACAAGAGCGACATGACCATCAACCTGGAAGACGACAAACGTCGTATTTACGGGGTTGAAGGCCAGGTGGACTATTTCTTCACCGACAGCGACTGGAGCACCGGGGCGAACTTTAACGCCATCAAGTCCGAAACGCGTGAAAACGGGAAATGGGAGAAGCTGACGGTCGACAGCGCCAGCCCGTCGAAAGCCAGCGCATGGGTCAACTGGGCGCCGGGCGACTGGGCCCTGCGCGTGCAGAGCACTCAAACCTTCGACGTGTCGGATGCCGACGGTAAGAAGATCGATGGCTATAACACCATTGATTTCCTCGGCAGCTACGCCCTGCCGGTGGGGAAAGTCAGCTTCAGCGTGGAAAACCTGCTGGACAAAGACTACACCACCGCCTGGGGTCAGCGCGCACCGGGGCTGTATAGCCCAACCTACGGCGCACCGGGTTTGTATACTTACAAAGGTCGTGGACGTACGTTTGGTCTGAACTACTCCGTTCTGTTCTGATCCTTCGCGCCGCCTGCCTGCGGGCGGCGCAATTCGCTGTGCAATTTGAAAGCAAATTTGCTATTAAATCATCGGTTTGCTGAAATTGTCGGCAAACGAACAAAAACGTCGTTTTCCCCTTTGACAAGGCGCACGCAGGTCGATAATATTCGCCTCGTTCACACGATTCCTCTGTAGTTCAGTCGGTAGAACGGCGGACTGTTAATCCGTATGTCACTGGTTCGAGTCCAGTCAGAGGAGCCAAATTTGAAAAGCCTGCTTTTATAGCAGGCTTTTTGCTTTTGTGGGTTCGGTAAATTTGCCGGGTGGCGGCTGCGCCTTACCCGGCCTGCTGATTAGCGACTAAATCTGATAATCAATCGCCACTTCTTCCGGCTCCATCACCTGACGTTTGATCTCATCCACGGAGAGCCCCGCATTGCAGAGCTCGATAAATCGCCACACGTAGTTGCGCTGAAGTTGCCCGCGTTTCAGACCCAGCCAGACGGTATTCGCGTCGAACAGGTGACGCGTATCGAGACGCACCAGATTTTCGGCTTCACGCTCTGCGCCAGACTGCTCAGCCACCAGGCCAATCCCCAGCCCTAGCTCGACGTAGGTTTTGATCACGTCTGAATCCTGTGCGCTCAGTACCACGTCCGGCGTCAGCCCTTTACGCTTGAACGCTTCATCAATGCGCGAGCGTCCGGTAATGCCCTGCCGGTAGGTAATCAGCGGCCATTTGGCGATCTCTTCCAGCGTCAGTGGTGAAACCTGGTTCAGGGGGTGATCGGCGGGTAACAGCAGGCTGTGATGCCAGCGGAACCACGGGAATGCCACCAGCAGCGGGTCGTTGCTCAGCCGCTCGCTGGCGATACCGATATCTGCCCCACCGTTATGCAACAGCACTTCGATTTCCTGCGGCGTGCCCTGGATGAGCTCGAGCCGTACGTCAGGAAAGATTTCACGAAAGGCTTTGATCACCGTCGGAAGGCTGTAGCGCGCCTGCGTGTGGGTGGTGGCGATGGTCAGCACCCCCGAAGCGTCGTTGGTAAAGAGATCAGCCAGCCGGCGAACGTTGCTGGCCTCGTTGAGAATGCGCTCAGCGATGGTCAGCAATGCCTTGCCTGGTTCCGTCATGCCCAGCAGGCGCTTGCCACGACGGATAAAAATCTCAATGCCTAACTCCTCCTCCAGCTCGCGGATATGCCGGCTGACGCCCGACTGGGAGGTGTAGAGCATGTTGGCGACTTCGGTCAGGTTGTAATCCCGCCTGGCCGCCTCACGAATAATTTTAAGTTGCTGGAAATTCACGATTCACTCCGGCGCATCTGACATAAGGCTATTGTTAGAGTCAGCCGGGCTGTAGAACAAATAATAAAAACCAGCATCTTATGCTTATTTGGAATATCAGCTCACCAGTTGCAGCTCGCGGTTTTCCAGCGACGGCTTGCTGACCAGAGACATCAGGATCTCTTTCACCGCCTGCGCCTGCGGTGTCAGTGAGCCCCGCGCGGACATATTCAAAGAGAGCGGTAAGCTCATGGATGGCGTAGTGATACGGGCCATCCAGCCGTTCGCCGCGCTGCACAGTGAACGTGCGGCAGACTCGGGCAGTACCGTCACCCCCATACCGCTGGCAATGGCGGCAGTCAGCGTGGAGATGGAGTCAATCTCTCCGATAATTTTCGCCGTCAGACGGCGCAGCGAGAACGCTTCGTCGACGCGCACGCGCACGGCGCTGTAGTCGCGCGGCAGGAACAGGTTCATCTCCGCCACGGCGGTTAAATCAATGCTCTGCCCCGGGCAATCACGGGTCCCGACCAGATAAAGATCTTCCTTCAGCAGCGGCTGGCTGGTGATCCCGGCAACCGGTGAGCGGTCGTACAGCACGGCCATGTCCAGCTGACCGTTGAGCAGTTTGTCATTGAGCACGGAACCGCTGTTCTCATGCAGATAAACCAGCACTTCCGGTAGCTCAGCGCGCACCGCCTGAAGCAGCGGCATGGTGACAGACGATGCGGCCGTTCCCGGCGCCAGGCCGATGGAGACATGCCCGCTCAGGGTCTGCCCCACATTATGAACGGCCAGCTGCGCCTGTTCGCACTGACGCAGGATAGTGCGGGCATGGGTGTATAAAATTTTACCCGCTTCGGTAGGCGTTACGCCGCGCTTGGTGCGGATCAACAGTTGCTGGTCCATTTCGCCTTCCAGAGTCGCGACCTGCTGGCTCAGCGCAGGCTGCGCGATATGCAGCACTTCAGCCGCCTGGGTCAGGCTGCCGATATCGACGATTTTTACGAAGTATTTCAGTCGTCTTAAGTTCATGTTGCCCCCTGTTCGAAAATAGCGTGCCGGTAACGGCTGTGTTGTTAAACAGGTTTTGCAATATGGATGCCAGTTTTTGGCGGCGGGAAAATATCTGTGCTAAGCGGCTGAAAATAAGGAAAGCCAATCGCTAATGCCAGTTTTGAGTCCGGGACAGTGGTTTCCGATCTGCCCCATTCGGGGTATATCTGCACAAAAATGGTGCATTACGTTGGCCAAAACGTCACTTTGCTGGTTTTGTCAGCAAACAGTTAAAAGTCAGCGATCCAACCTTTGACAAGGCGTACGCAGGTCGATAATATGCGCCCCGTTCACACGATTCCTCTGTAGTTCAGTCGGTAGAACGGCGGACTGTTAATCCGTATGTCACTGGTTCGAGTCCAGTCAGAGGAGCCAAATTTGAAAAGCCTGCTTTTAAAGCAGGCTTTTTGCTTTTCTGCGTTCGGTAAGTTTGTCGGGTGGCGGCTGCGCCTTACCCGATCTACGGTCCTGTAGGCCCGGTAAGCGCAGCGCCACCGGGCATAGCAAGCTTCACCGGCATCCCCGACCGCCGTTCCAGCTCAGCGGCTGCACCCTCGCTCACAAGCTGCGACCGCAGTGCAGCCGTAATGGGTAGCGGCACCTCGTTGGTCGATTCAAATTCAGCACGATTGCGTGAAAGTGGCTCGTGGACCTCAACCCAGCGGCTGCCGTCCGGCTCGGTTGTCACTTTTACAGGCTGATCGATAAGCTGTACCCGCGTCCCCTCCGAAACGTTATCAAACAGGTATTTGATATCGTTATTACGCAGGCGAATGCAGCCCTGGCTGACGCGCAGGCCGATGCCGAAATTCGAGTTGGTACCGTGTATAGCGTACAGCCTGCCGATATAGAGAGCATACAGCCCCATCGGGTTATCCGGCCCGGCGGGAACGAACGCGGGCAACGTTTTCCCCTCTTTCGCGTAAGCGCGCCGCGTGTTGGGCGTCGGTGACCAGGTTGGGCCTTCCTGCTTGCGCTCTACGGCGGTTACCCAGTTACGCGGCGTCTCGCGCCCGGCCTGACCAATGCCAATAGGCAAGACCTCAACCGTATTGCTGCCGGGTGGATAATAGTAAAGACGCATTTCCGCGACGTTCACCACAATCCCCTCGCGCACCGTTGGCGGCAAAATTAACTGCTGCGGCACCACCAGCTGTGTACCGGCACGCGGTAAAAACGGATCTACCCCCGGGTTAGCTTCCAGCATATTGCTCAACCCCTGCCCGTGCTGCGCTGCAAACGCTTCGAGCGGCAGGGTATTGCCTTCAGGTACGGTGACGGTTATCGGCGCTCCCACCAGGCGGCTCCCCTCGGGAGGCAGCGGGTAAGTGACAGCAGATGCAGCGGGAACCAGCATACAAAGCGTAAAAACGAACGCGGCAAATCGAATCATAGTGTTCTGTACTCATCCAAAAGAGAAAGCCTGCCGGTGGGCAGGCTTATCATACTCACGCAATCACTTTTTCGTCGTGCGCCATCTCCGGGTAAGGACTTTTTCCGCTTCAACGATCATGAACATCGCAAACCCGACCAGGAAAGTAATGATCCAGTAGCGGAACGGCAGCGCCTCGGTACCGAACAGCATTTGCATGAACGGCGCATAGACGATCAGAAGCTGAAGCGCCAGCAGTACGCCGCTCACAATCCATATTCCCTTGTTAGCCAGCAAACCTTTACTCAGGGAGAAGCCGTCGGTGACGCGGCAGTTGAGCATGTAAAACCACTGGGCAGTCACCAGCATTTGCAGCAACACGGTGCGGATGAACTCCGGCGAGTAGCCGCGCGGTTGTAGCCAGGCCTCCAGCACAAAGGCGCTGATGGCGATCATCAGGCCGACAAACACCACGCGCCAGATGGCGTAACCGTCCATCACGTGAAGGTTAGACTTACGCGGCGGCCGGTTCATGATGTCCTTTTCACCCGCTTCAAACGCCAGGCCAAACGACAGCGTTGCCGAGGTTGCCATGTTCATCCACAGGATCAGTACCGGTGTTAGCGGGATCAGGTTCCCCGCCAGCAGGGCGATAATGATCAGCAGAGCCTGGGCGATGTTGCTGGGGATCACGAACAGAATGGTCTTTTTCAGGTTGTCGTAGACCCGACGCCCTTCATGGACCGCCCGGGCAATGGTGGCAAAGTTATCGTCCGTTAATACCATGTCGGCAGCTTCTTTGGTGACTTCAGTACCTTTGATCCCCATCGCGATGCCGACGTCCGCCCGCTTCAGCGCCGGCGCATCGTTCACCCCGTCCCCGGTCATCCCGACCACTTCCTGCTTACTTTGCAGCGCCTGCACCAGGCGGAATTTATCTTCCGGGCTGGTTCGGGCAAAGATATCGTATTTTTGCGCCGCGTCGCTCAGCTGATGGTCGTCCATCGCCTCCAGCTCGCGTCCGGTGATGGCGCTCGCCGCGTTGCCAATACCCAGCATCTGCCCGATGCTCATCGCCGTTTGCGGATGATCCCCGGTGATCATTTTCACGCGAATGCCCGCCTGTAGGCAGTCGGCAATGGCCGTAATGGCTTCCGGGCGCGGGGGATCCATCATGCCCGCGATGCCGAGCAGAATAACGCCCTCTTGCAGATCGGCATGGGTCAGCTCGCGCTGGCCGCTGGCGGCCGGCTTCCAGGCCGCAGCCACCATGCGCAATCCTTCGCGCGCATACTCTTCAATCTTCTCTTCCCAGTAGTGCAGGTTGAACGGCTCGAGCCCGCTGTGGGTCTGCTGGTGCTGACAAAGACGGAAAAGGACGTCCGGCGCACCGGTGATTAACATCACCTCTTCGTCGCCCAGACGATACAGGGTGGACATGTATTTGTACTGCGAATCGAATGGGATTTTACTGCGCAACTCGGCATCAACTGCTGGCAGCGGAATTTTGGCCGCCAGCACTTTCAGCGCGCCTTCGGTGGGGCCGCCGGTGATTTTCCATAACCCCTGCTCATCTTTGATCAACTGGCTGTCATTACAGAGATCGACGGTGCGCAAATAGCGCTCCAGCACAGATCCCTGGGTCACGCTGACTGGCGTTGGATCGTCAACAGGGTGAATAGTGCCCACCGGCTCGTAGCTGTCGCCCTCCACGCGGTAGGTGGTATCGGCAGTAATCACCGCTTTTACCGTCATCTCATTCATGGTCAGGGTGCCGGTTTTATCCGAGCAGATAACCGTCATCGCACCCAGGGTTTCCACGGTAGGCAGCTTGCGAATAATCGCCTTGCGGCGCGCCATCGCCTGCACGCCCAGCGAGAGGATGATCGAGATAATGGCCGGTAATCCTTCCGGCACCGCCGCCACCGCCAGGCTAATCAGCGACAGCACCAGCTCTGAAACGGGCATATCGCGGAAGATGAGGCTGAAAACAAACAGCGCCAGCATCATGACCAGAATGGTGATGAAAATGGTCTTGCCGAGCTTGTCCATTTGCACCATCAGCGGGGTACGGTGTTTTTCGATGTCCGACATCATCTGGTTGATATGGCCGAGCTCGGTCTCACCGCCGGTCGCTACCACCAGCCCTTTTCCCCCACCGGAGCTGACCGTGGTGCCGGAATACAGCAGGTTGTAACGGTCGCCTAACGGCAGTTCACCGCTGAGCGCATCGCTGCTTTTCTCCACCACGGTGGATTCGCCGGTGAGGATAGCCTCTTCCACCCGCAGGTTGTGCGCCTCTATCACGCGAAGATCGGCAGGAATGCGATCTCCGGCGCGTATAACCACGATGTCTCCCGGCACCAGCGCCGTGGTGGGGATGGTTTCATGGCTGCCCTGCCGGATGACCACCGCCTCGCTGGAGAGCATATTGCGAATACTTTGCAGCGATTTCTCCGCATTGCTCTCCTGAATATGGCCAATCAGGGCGTTAATGACTGCCACCCCGAGAATGACAAACATATCCACCCAGTGTCCCATTATCAGCTTCAGCAGCGCCGCCACCAGCAGAACGTAAATGAGAACATCGTTGAAATGGGCCAGAAAGCGCAGCCAGCCGGGTTTACCCGGTTTTTGCGGTAAGGCATTTTCACCATATTTGTCCAGCCTGACGGTGGCTTCCGCACTGCTAAGTCCGTCCAGGCTGGAGTGGATATTTGTCAGGGTTTCATCAACGGTCTGTTGATAATACGGACGGTGAGGCTTTTCTGTTATCATCGTTCCTTCCTCGGGTTCTTTTCAGAAATCACCTTGCTTTCATGCCATTAACGAATAACGAAAACAGGAACATGCGCATAACGAACGATACTCGCCGCCTCTGACCCTAATAAGTGGGTTTGAATATTTGGATTGCGCGACCCCACAATAATTGCGCCGGCGTTAAGTTCATCCGCCAGTTTGATCGCCTCATCACGTATATTCCCGCTGCGAACGTGAAGATGAACATTTTCTTCCGGCAGGTTGATTTTTTTTACCAGCGCGGCAAGTTTTTCTTTAGCATTATTAACCATATATTCATCCATCTTTCTCGCGTCTGCAATAAAACCGCGGGTCAGTTCGGCCGAGAACTTTGGCATAACGTACAGCAGATGAACGTCACCCGATGCGCTTTGCGCGAGGAACTGGGCATGCTGTAGCGCTTTATCTGACAGCGCTGTTTCGTAAACATCCACCGGCACCAGAATCGTTTTATACATATCAAGCATCCTTTTTATAACTAACACAGCTGTGAGTGAATCAGGAGAGATCGCATCAAACCAGGGGGTATATGCGCAAAGGCCTTTTCGGAAAAAAGGGATGAATGCTATTAAACGTAGCACAGGAATATCAGGTTGTTATTCAAAGCGAATACGCTATCGTCACACGTGTTCGCCTTAGCCTGCCACGCCACTAATAATGGTTATTTAACATTTATTTATTCACCGACTATGCTCATAGTCAGGCATGCAATACGTTTATTCATATTTACCCTGCGCCACCTTCTACCTCATGGAGGAATGCATGTACGGTTTAAGCCTGATTCGCCTTGGTTTGTTTATCGCGCTTGCCATTATCGCCAGCACAGCAATCGGTTTATTTACCTATGTGGTCGTCTCGGCCCTGGCAGAATAGCGCCACCCCAGCATTGATGACGAAATAAATAAAACAATTATTATCAGGGGAATACTGTGAAGCGCTACGTCTCTCTTCTGCCCGCTGTGTTATTACTGCTGACGGCGTGCGATCCTAAACCCGATCGCTCCGCGCCCCTGCCGAAAATGGTAAAAGTCGCAGAGGTGGTGAAGGCCGGCAACGCGCAGCAGCGCGTCTTTCCCGCCCGCATCGAATCCGGCGACGCTACGGATCTCGCATTCAAACGTGCAGGGCAGATTGAGACCCTGGACATTCGCCAGGGTGCCGTTGTCAAACAGGGGCAACGGCTCGCCAGTCTTAACGATCGTGAAGCCCGGCAGCGTCTGAACGACAGGCAAACGGCGGCAACCCTGGCGCAGAGGCAATTTGACCGCTTCCAGACGCTGGCGGGACGCCAGGCCGTGTCGAAGGCCGAGATGGATGTCCAGCGCGCCAGCCGCGATTCTGCAAACGCCGCGCTACAGATTGCGCGAGAAGAATTGAGCCAGATGACGCTCGTCGCCCCCTTTAGCGGGACAGCGGCCAGCGTCCATGTGCGAAATCATCAGGTCGTGTCAGCCGGCCAGCCCGTCGTCACATTGACCCGTACAGACCTGCTGGACGTAGTTTTCAGCCTTCCGGAAAATCTGTTTAAAACCTTCGATATCCGCAATGCGCAGTACAGACCGGTGGTGAGGATCAATGCCCTGCCCGGGCGCGAGTTCACCGCAGTGTACAAAGAACACTCGGGCAGTAGCGACAGCAACACCCTGACCTGGCAGGTGATTTTAACCATGCCCCGCCCGGATGATTTTCCCGTTGTGGGCGGCGTCAGCGGGACGGTCACCGTCAATTTAACCGACCTTCCGGCGGGCGTGGGCAGCGAGGCGCTGGTGGTGCCGGTTGAGGCGGTCTTTAGCCCGGATAACCGCCCGCGCAATGAGCCGCACGTCTGGGTGGTAACGGGCGAAGGCGAAACGTTGCACCTGGAAGATCGAAAGGTCAGCGTGGGGCAAGTTAGCGCTGAGGGCATCGTCGTCGTCGACGGGCTTAAGGCCGGTGAACGCGTGGTGGCCGCAGGCGTGGGCGAGCTACACGCCAACCAGCCGGTACGCATCTGGACGCGTGAACGGGGACTGTAATGGATATCTCTCGTCAGTTTATCAGTAATCCGGTTCGCGTCTGGCTGACTATTCTGCTGCTGGGCGTGGGCGGCATTATTGCCCTGCTGAACATCGGCAGGCTGGAAGATCCGGCGTTTACCATCAAAACTGCGGTGGTGATCGCCCATTATCCGGGCGCGTCGGCGCAGCAGGTTGAGGAAGAGGTCACCCTGCCGCTGGAAAACGCGCTTCAGCAGCTCCCTTACCTCGATAACGTCAGCTCCATCTCCTCCAACGGCCTGTCGCAGATCACGGTCAATATTGCCTCGCGCTACCACTCAGATGAGCTACCGCAAATCTGGGATGAGCTGCGCCGCCGGGTGGGAGATGCCGCCCGACAGTTTCCGCCGGGCGTAGTCGCCCCGTTTGTGAATGACGATTTTGGCGACGTGTTCGGCTTTTTCTTTGCCATTTCCGGCGATGAATTCAGCAATCCGGAACTGGTGCGGTATGCCGAGCAGCTGCGCCGGGAGCTGGTCCTTGTACCGGGCGTGGGCAAAGTTGCCATTGGCGGTGCCATCACCCAGCAGATTAACGTGGACATCTCTCTGACCAAAATGGCCGCCCGCGGGATAACGCTGAACCAGCTTTCTGCCCTGTTAAGCAGGCTGAACGTGGTCTCCAGCGCCGGAGACATTCCCGCCGGGACCGAGTCCATTCGCCTGCATCCTACCGGGGAATTCGAGAGTATTGACGAGCTTGCCGATCTGATCGTAACCCCGCCCGGCGCTGGGGCGGCTACCCGCTTGCGGGATATTGCCACCCTGTCGCGCGGGCTGGATGCCTCCCCCTCCAGCATCTACCATGCCAACGGCAGAAAAGCCGTCACCATGGGCGTCTCCTTTATCCCCGGCGTAAACGTGATCGACGTGGGACATGCGCTGGAGGCGAAGCTTGAGCAGATGTCAGCCGAAAAGCCGGCAGGCATCCATATTGACCTGTTTTACGATCAGGCGGCGGAGGTCGGTGATTCCGTTAACGGATTCATCATTAATTTCCTGATGGCGCTGGCGATTGTCGTCGGTGTGTTGCTGATCTTTATGGGCGTACGCAGCGGGATCATTATCGCCTTTTCCCTCGCGCTCAACGTGCTGGGCACGCTGCTGATCATGTATCTTTGTGGCATTGAACTTCAGCGCATTTCGCTGGGGGCGCTGATCATCGCCCTCAGCATGCTGGTGGACAATGCCATCGTGGTTGTCGAAGGGGTACTGATCGCCCGGCAGCAGGGCTCACCCCTGCTGAGCGCCATTAACCACATTATTCGCCGTTCTGCGCTGCCGCTGCTGGGCGCGACGGTCATCGCCATCCTGGCCTTCGCGCCCGTCGGGCTGTCGCAGGACTCTACCGGCGAATACTGTAAGTCGCTGTTTCAGGTTCTGCTGATTTCGCTCATGCTGAGCTGGTTCTCTGCCCTCACCATTACGCCAGTGCTGATCAAATGGTGGCTGTTTAAACACGACGCTGCGCCGCCAGAGAGCAACAAAACGGACCCCTACGACAAACGCATCTATCGCATTTACCAGGGTTTGCTTAAGGCGCTGTTGCGGCGTAAAGCGCCAACGCTGGTGGTGATGGCCGCGCTGCTGGCAGCCGCCATCTGGGGCTTTGGCTCGGTGCGGCAGAATTTCTTCCCCTCCTCCAGCACGCCGATTTTCTTCGTCGACCTCTGGCTCCCTTACGGTACCGACATTAAATGGACCGAGAAGATGACCGGCGATATCGAGAAAACCATCAACGGCCAGCCAGGCGTGGAAACCACGGTCTCGACGATCGGTCAGGGAAGTATGCGTTTTATTTTGACCTACAGCGGACAGCGCCAGTACAGCAACTATGCGCAAATCATGGTGCGGATGGATGACCAGCGTAACATCTCTGCCCTGACCCGCCACGTTGATGAGTACATCGCCCGGAACTATCCGCAGGTTAACGCCAGCACGAAACGGGTGATGTTTGGTCCTTCCGGCGACAGCGCTATTGAAGTGCGTATTAAAGGGCCTGACCCGGACAGGCTGCGCCTGATCGCCAGCCAGGTAGACAACATCCTCACGCGCGATCCGGCCACGGACAGCGTCAGGAACGACTGGCAAAACCGCAGCAAAGTGATCCGCCCGCAGTACGTTACCGCGCTGGGCCGCGAGCTTGGCGTGGATAAGCAGGACGTGGATAACGCACTGGAGATGAATTTCTCCGGCAGCCGGGCGGGGCTGTACCGTGAAGGCAGCGATCTGCTGCCCGTGGTGGTGCGCCCGCCGGAAAGCGAGCGGCTGGACGCCAATCACCTGAATAACGTCCTGGTCTGGAGCCAGACCCGGCAGCAGTATATCCCGCTGAGCAACGTCGTCAGCGGCTTCGCGCTGGAGTGGGAAGATCCGCTGATCCTGCGTCGCGACCGCTCCCGCGTGCTGACCGTGCAGACCGATCCCGACCCGCTAAGCCAGCAAACCTCCGGCGATATTCTCGCCCGGGTGAAGCCGCAAATTGATGCGCTCCCCCTGCCCCACGGCTACAGCATCGAGTGGGGCGGGGACGCGGAGAACGCCAGCGAAGCGCAGCAGGGGTTGTTCACCACGCTGCCGCTCGGTTATCTGGTGATGTTTGTGATCACGGTGCTGATGTTCAGCTCGGTGAAAAACGCCGTCGCTATATGGCTGACCGTGCCGCTGGCGCTGATCGGCGTGACGCCGGGTTTTTTACTGACCGGGATCCCCTTTGGCTTTATGGCGCTGATTGGCCTGCTGAGCCTGAGCGGGATGCTGATCCGCAACGGCATTGTGCTGGTAGAGGAGATAGAACAGCAGAAAGCGCAGCAGGATCAGCACAGCGCGATCGTTTACGCCGCCACCTCGCGCCTGCGCCCCATCCTGCTCACCGCCTTTACCACCGTGCTCGGGCTCGCTCCTCTGCTGCTGGATGTGTTCTTCCAGAGCATGGCCGTTGTGATTATGTTTGGACTTGGGTTTGCTACAATCCTGACGCTGCTGGTACTCCCGGTAATTTACGCGTGTTTCCATCGTAAGGACGAAGCTGAACAACAATGAATGCGACAGGGCTGAACATCATCAAGACGCTGGGCTGTATGACGGCGGTGACTTTCTTCACCATCTACAATACCTGGGATCGGTACGATTATGACTATCACTGGATCCTCGGCTTTTTAACGTTTATCTCGACCATCGCCACGCCGCTGTTTTTTGTGGTGGCGGGCTATCTGGATGGGCAATCCCGCCACGGCACCCGCTGGCAGCTTGATAAGATCAAAAGCCTGGTGATCGTCTTTCTGTTCTGGGTGACCATTTATTACCTGTGGGAGCCCTATCAGCGCGGGTATCTGATCCAACCCTGGTTCGTGTTCGCGTTTATCGTGATTTACACATTTCATCCGGTGGTGGAGTGGCTCAGCCAGCGGCGAACGCTTTTCGTTGGGGTAATTGCCGCCCTGCTGCTTTTCTCCTACGGGTACGATTTGCTGTCAGTACTCTATCCTGACGTACATGTCCTTTCGCTGTCGCCGCAGTATCGCCTGTGGACGTGGCTGCTGTTTTATCTGACGGGACAACTCTTTTGCGATCCGCACATCGCGGCGTGGATCGGCCGCAAAAACGTGGTCAGGGCAGCGGTGATTGCCATCCCGTTTATCTATCTGTTCACGTGGTTTTACGAGCGGCACTTCTTTTTTGCCCTGTTTAAAGCGGACAGAAACGCCTTTATCCTCACCGGATCGCAAATCTACATTCTGATTATCGCCCTGGTGATCGGGGCCAACGGCGTGCGCTTTCGCCGCAATGCGGAGTTTAAGGAGTCCGTGCTGGCCGCCATTAGCAAAACGATGACCGGGGTCTATATTATGCACTACTCGGTGTTTCACCTGCTGACGGCGCTCATTCCGGTGACCTCTCTGAGCATCAAGCTGGCCCTGATTGTGCTCACCTTTATTACGTCGGTCCTGTTTTCACTGCTCATCCTCTCCAACGCGGTGGCCAAAAAGGTCATTACCCTTTAAAAGCCCAGGCGCAGCCAGGCAAACAGCACGTTGCCGTTGTTGTAGGTGCCGGGAATATAGGTGAACTGGACGGTAACGCGCTTGTATCCGGCTGAGAACAGGGGAAAGATAAACGGCAGCGGTACGTAGTTAGCAAAGTCGTCGCGCGCGGTGATCCCCGCCGCGGCGCCCAGCCCCAGACGGAAATCTTTCGCGTTATCCAGATACCAGCCCTTCTCCCAGCCGTAGCCCATCGCGGGCTGCCACTCGTTGTGGGAATCTTTAAACATCATGGCGAAGAGCGCGCTCCAGTTGCCCTCGTCGTTGTAACGAGACACGCCCAGCCCACCGCCCCACGGCATTTCGTTGTAGTTGTCCGTTTTCTCTTTGTCATACATGAAGCGGGCGTGCCAGCTCAGAAACGGCAGGTAGAGATCGTAACGCTCCGGCTGCTCCCAAGTCTGGGAAATATCGTCCGTTACCGCATCCCACCAGCGGTGAATGCGCTGTTCGCCATAAACTTTCGGCTCCGCATGCAGCGGCGAAGCCACCAAAAACAGGACTACCCAGAGTGCAGGAAAGAAGCGTTGCATCGTTATTCCCTCAGCTTACGTCACGCAGCGATCACTATTACTGTAAACCATTCAGCCCTAACCGGAGCCAAACAGGCTGATTTATATTGGGCCCGGGTAAGATGAAATTTATTTATTCAGCGCTTTCAGGAAAGATAAAAACGTTTTCTCTGGCCGCCCGTCGCGGTAGTCTCATACCTTCCGTCACGATGACGGCCACAATGTGAGTGACCTTTTCTTATACCAATAATTAAAAATCAGTACAGACAGGACAACTATGGACTCCACCCTCATCTCCGCTCGCCGCAGCGAGGAGACGCCTTCGCTGAACCGCGCCCGCCGCGCCGCTTTAGGTAGCTTCGCAGGCGCCGTCGTCGACTGGTATGACTTTCTGCTCTACGGTATTACCGCTGCGCTGGTATTTAACCGCGAATTTTTCCCCCAGATTAGCCCCGCCATGGGCACGCTCGCCGCATTTGCCACCTTTGGCGTCGGTTTTCTGTTTCGTCCGCTGGGCGGCATCATTTTCGGCCACTTCGGTGACCGCCTTGGCCGGAAACGGATGCTGATGCTCACCGTCTGGATGATGGGCATTGCCACAGCGCTTATCGGTATTTTGCCTTCCTTTGCGTCGATTGGCTGGTGGGCCCCGGTGTTGCTGGTGACATTGCGCGCCATTCAGGGCTTTGCCGTCGGCGGTGAATGGGGCGGCGCGGCATTGCTGTCCGTAGAAAGCGCGCCGAAGCACAGGAAGGCGTTTTACAGCAGCGGCGTGCAGGTGGGTTATGGCGTGGGACTACTGCTTTCCACCGGGCTGGTGTCGCTCATTAGCCAGCTCACGACAGACGAGCAGTTCCTGAGCTGGGGCTGGCGCATTCCGTTTATCTTCAGCATTGTGCTGGTCATCGTGGCCCTGTGGATCCGCAACGGCATGGAAGAGTCGGCTGAGTTTGAGCAGCAGCAGCGCGAAAAACCGGTCGCGAAAAAAAGGCTGCCGGTGATGGAAGCGCTGGTGCAGCACCCTGGCGCTTTTCTGAAAATCATCGCCCTGCGCCTGTGCGAAC
Source organism: Enterobacter cloacae complex sp. (assembly GCF_900322725.1). NCBI lineage: Bacteria > Pseudomonadati > Pseudomonadota > Gammaproteobacteria > Enterobacterales > Enterobacteriaceae > Enterobacter > Enterobacter cloacae complex sp. The sequence continues at coordinate 137,327 of NZ_LT991957.1, forward strand.
TGCTGACCATGTATATCGTCACCGCCTTCGCTCTGAACTACTCCACCCAGAACCTCGGCCTGCCGCGTGAGCTGTTTCTGAACATTGGCCTGGTGGTGGGCGGGATCAGCTGCCTGACCATCCCCTGCTTCGCCTGGCTCGCAGACCGGTTTGGCCGCCGCCGGGTTTACATCACGGGCGCGCTTATCGGCACGCTCAGCGCCTGGCCGTTCTTTATGGCACTGGAGGCGCAGTCGGTGTTCTGGATCGTCTTCTTCGCCATCATGCTCGCCAACATCGCCCACGATATGGTGGTGTGCGTGCAGCAGCCGATGTTTACCGAGCTGTTCGGCGCCAGCTACCGTTATAGCGGCGCGGGCGTGGGATATCAGGTGGCGAGCGTGGTCGGCGGCGGGTTTACGCCGTTTATCGCCGCCGCGCTGGTGACCTTCTCCGGCGGGAACTGGCACAGCGTGGCGATTTATCTGCTGGCAGGCTGCCTGCTCTCCGCCGCGACCGCCCTGTTCATGAAGGAAACGCGCTAGGCCGATCTCCTCACTTTAGTTTCACGGGCGTGTGACATACTATCGGGTATTGCCGCACACCTGTGGAACAAGGAGACAGACATGAATAATAAGGGCTCCAGCCTGACCCCGGCTCAGGCGCTGGAAAAACTCGACGCGTTGTATGAGCAATCCGTCAACGCACTGCGCAGCGCCATCAGTGAATATATCGAAACAGGGAAACTTCCCGATGAAAAGGCCAGAACTCAGGGCCTTTTTGTTTATCCATCGCTCTCTGTCACCTGGGACGGCAGCGCCAGCAGCAATCCGAAAACCCGCGCCTATGCACGTTTTACCCACTCCGGCTGTTACAGCACGACCATCACCCGCCCTGCGCTGTTCCGCCCCTACCTGGAAGAACAGCTCACGTTGCTGTATCAGGATTACGGCGCGCATATATCCGTGGAACCGTCGCTACACGAGATCCCTTACCCGTACGTGATTGACGGCTCGGCGCTGACGCTGGACCGCTCCATGAGCGCGGGGCTGACGCGCCACTTCCCGACCACCGAGCTTTCGCAGATTGGCGATGAGACGGCGGACGGAATTTATCACCCGGCAGAATTTTCACCGCTCTCGCACTTTGACGCCCGTCGCGTGGATTTTTCGCTGGCGCGCCTGCGCCACTACACCGGCACCCCAGCCGAGCATTTCCAGCCGTTCGTGCTGTTTACCAACTACACCCGCTACGTGGACGAGTTTGTTCGCTGGGGCTGTAGCCAGATCCTCGATCCGGACAGCCCTTACGTCGCCCTCTCCTGCGCGGGCGGGATCTGGATCACCGCTGAAACCGAAGCGCCGGAGCAGGCCATTTCCGACCTGGCGTGGAAAAAGCACCAGATGCCGGCCTGGCACCTGATCACCGCCGACGGCCAGGGCATTACGCTAATTAATATTGGCGTTGGGCCGTCGAACGCGAAAACCATCTGCGACCACCTGGCGGTTCTGCGCCCGGACGTCTGGCTGATGATTGGCCACTGCGGCGGCCTGCGCGAAAGCCAGCTGATTGGGGATTACGTTCTCGCCCACGCGTACCTGCGCGACGACCACGTCCTTGACGCGGTTCTGCCTCCGGACATTCCTATCCCGAGCATCGCGGAAGTCCAGCGCGCCCTGTATGACGCCACTAAAGAGGTGAGCGGTATGCCGGGTGAAGAGGTGAAGCAGCGCCTGCGCACCGGCACGGTGGTCACTACCGACGATCGTAACTGGGAGCTGCGTTATTCTGCCTCCGCCCTGCGCTTTAACCTCAGCCGCGCGGTGGCGATCGATATGGAAAGCGCCACCATTGCGGCACAGGGCTACCGCTTCCGCGTTCCTTACGGCACGCTGCTGTGCGTGTCCGATAAACCGCTGCACGGCGAGATCAAGCTGCCGGGCCAGGCGAACCGTTTTTACGAAGGGGCGATCTCAGAGCATCTTCAGATTGGTATTCGCGCTATAGATTTACTGCGTGCCGAGGGCGATAAACTGCACTCCCGCAAGCTGCGCACCTTTAATGAGCCACCGTTCCGCTGATAACAAGGACACATCACGCACACCTCTCACCCGGCCTGGGATTCGTAGGTCGGGTAAGCGGAGCGCCACCCGACAAGTTTACCGAACGCAGAAAAGCAAAAAGCCTGCTATAAAAGCAGGCTTTTCAAATTTGGCTCCTCTGACTGGACTCGAACCAGTGACATACGGATTAACAGTCCGCCGTTCTACCGACTGAACTACAGAGGAATCGTGTGAACGGGGCGCATATTATCGATGCGCCCTGAGGATGTCAAAGGGTGAATGCAGATTTTCAATCGTTTGCCGATTTATTCTCCACTTCGCGCATTTGTCAGGCGTTTGCGGTTTCCGAAACCGCCTGTTCCGCTTTTTTTTCGCGGATATTTCCACAGCCAGCGTCCGCTCACCATACGCCAGTAGAACAGCGCGCCGCGCACGGCCCAGTCAAGGAACATCCCCAGCCAGACGCCGACCACGCCCATACCTAGCATCACCCCCAGCGTATAGCCCGCCACGACGCGGCAGCCCCACATGCCGAGCATAGAGACCCACATGGCAAAGCGGGCGTCGCGCGCCCCTTTCAGCCCGGCAGGAAGTACCCAGGACGCGGCCCAGATCGGCATAAACGCCGCGTTGAGCCAAATCAGCACCTTCACCACCTCTTTTACGTCGTTTTCGTGGGTATAAAACGAGGCCATCAGTCCGGCAAACGGCGCGGTGCCCCACGCAATCGCGGTCAGCCCGATGGTTGAAAGCCAGAAGACGTGGCGTAGCTGCCGTTCCGCCTGCCCTATCTGCCCCTTGCCGAGGCGTTTACCGGTAATGATGGTCGACGCCGAGCCCAGCGCGTTACCCGGCAGGTTAATCAGCGAGGCGATGGAGAAGGCAATAAAGTTGCCGGCGATGACGTCGGTGCCCATCCCGGCAACAAACATCTGCGTCAGCAGTTTCCCGCCGTTAAACAGCACGGATTCGATGCTGGCCGGGATCCCGATGCCCATCACTTCCCAGATAATGGCGAAGTTAAGCGGACGGAAATAGCTTTTCAGCGTCAGGCGCAGCGACGGCGTGATGCCCGCCATGAGGACGCCAATGATCGCCGCCGCACCAATATAGCGGGAAATCGTCAGCCCTAAACCGGCACCGACAAAGCCCAGGCCATCCCAGGAGAAGACGCCGTAAATCAAAACGCTGCTGATGATAATGTTCAGGATGTTCATCCCACCGTTTATCAGCAGCGGAATTTTGGTATTGCCTGCGCCACGAAGCGCGCCGCTGCCAATCAGCGCGATGGCTGCCGCCGGATAGCTCAGCACCGTCATTTCAAGGTAGGTGAGCGCCAGCGCCTTCACCTCACCGGTCGCTTCGCCGGCGACGATATCGATGATCTCTTTCCCGTAGTAATGAATGACCGCCGCGAGAACGATCGAGAAAATCGTCATGATCATCAGCGACTGTCTGGCCGCTTCCCGGGCGCGTTTCGGATCGAGTTTGCCGAGGCTAAACGCTACCACCACCGTCGTCCCAAGATCGATGGCGGCAAAGAAGGACATCACCACCATGTTGAAACTGTCCGCCAGCCCTACCCCGGCCATCGCTTCTTTGCCGAGCCAGCTCACCAGGAAGGTGCTGAGAACGCCCATCAGCAGGACGCAGGTATTCTCCAGGAAAATAGGCACGGCAAGGGGGGTGATTTCACGCCAGAACAGAACTCGATAACTTTTACGTTTGGCATACCAGGGCGTGCGCATAATCGCCTGGCGTATGGGTGCGGTGACGTTCAAAATGGACCTTAGCGAGAAAGTTGAAACTCCATTTCAAATGATGGGGCAGAAATGCATATCCTGCAAAGTATTTTCCTTTAAATTATGTCTGAAATGGCAACAAAATGACGACAGAATCATCAATCAGTCACTTTTGCCTAAGATGAGGTTTGACAAAAGTTTTTTCGCCGCTAAGATAAGCCTCCACAACGATTCCTCTGTAGTTCAGTCGGTAGAACGGCGGACTGTTAATCCGTATGTCACTGGTTCGAGTCCAGTCAGAGGAGCCAAATTTGAATAGCCTGCTTTCAAAGCAGGCTTTTTGCTTTTCTGCGTTCGGTAAAATTGTCGGGTGGCGGCTAAGCCTTACCCGACCTACGGAATCGCAGACCCGGTAAGCGCAACGCCACCGGGCAACAGATTGCGCGATTACTCGCCTTTAGCGTCGACGTTTTTGATTTCGCCCATCACCTTCAGCTTTTTGGAGATATCGCGACGCTCTTTGGACAGCTCAGCATTTTTGATGATGTAGTCATCAACGCGATCTTCGTAATCGCTCTTCATGCTGGCGATGATGCCCTGAATAGCTTCAACGCTCATCCCCGGCTTGATGTAGTCGCTCAGGTTGTCCAGCAGCAGGACACGTTTCTGGTTGTCACGGATCTTCTTCTCTACGTCCTGGATTTCACGCTGTAGCTTGTTTTTACGGCGGAACAGGCGGACGAACTCCAGAACATCCTGGAACGAAGGCTTAATAGTTTCCATTTTTACACCCCTGATAATGTGAGATTCGGATTCGTTAAGGCAACCGTTTTAACAGACAGCGGCTGCGAATGACAATGAGTATATCGTTTAAAACCATCATAACCCTAATTGCTGCTGAATCGAAGCAGCAGGCATCACGTACGCTTTTTATTTGCGCAGTGCCCGGCAAATCAGTTGCGATAATAATTCCAGCTGTCGTGCCAGCTCCATACTCAGCCAGACATAGCCGTGGATGGGTGTTTCCGCCACATTGTCGGCCTGACGCTCATTCATCAGCTGTTTCAGCTCGGCGACGATTTCGTTCAGCCGCTCGCTGTTTGCCCGTATGGGCTGTGGATTCCCTTCGTAGAGCGCATGGGCGATGGTCAACAGGGTTTGCTGCGTCATCTGCTGCGTCTCTTTCAGCGTATGCGCGTTGAGCATCAGAAAGTGACTGGGGCGTGAAGCCCAGTGGGCATTGATTTGCAGTTCAAGCATACAGACCAGATTACGGCTGACCGTCTGAATGGCTTCAAAAATGGCTTTCTGGATATGCGTTTCTTTGCTTGCCGGGGTAATCAACCCGCGCATTTTGACCACGTCATTGAGGATTTTTTGCAGGTGCTTTTCCAGCCGTGGGCGTTCGATCAGATTCGGCGAAAACCCGGCCTGGTAGACGCGGTTAAATGCCGTGACGTAGTTTGCCATCTGAATGCGCCAGTGCAGGAAGGCGCGCTGCGGCCAGATGCCGGTAAACAGCATGGCGAGCAACGAGCCGAGGATTACGTCCCCGCTTCGCCACAGTGCGGTGGTCATATCGCCCGCCGGCGCGCCGACCACAACCGCAAGCGTAATGCCAATCAGCAGCGCCTGATACGGCCTCTTGCCCAGCGCCAGCCACCCACAAAGAAACATCGCCCCCGCGCACCACAGCAACATGATCGGGAATGAAATCAGCTCCAGCTTCAGGGCGATAAGCCCAAGCGCCGAGCCTAAAACGGTGCCGCCTATGCGTTCGAGGGCACGAGGAACCACGTTCCCCCAGAATGAGATCGGCCCCATCACCACCACCAGCGTGATCAGCGGCCACGTTCCTTCCGGGATATCCAGCAAACGAACCAGTACGAAGGTCAACACAAACGCCAGCGCAATGCGGCAACCGTGCACCACGCGATAATGTTTGTATAACCGAATTTCAAATGGGGTTAATGACTTGTCGGGGCGCACACCCGTCTCCAGCTTTACGGCAAACCACAATTGTACTGTGTTTTGAGGCGGGTGGATCGCATCCGCCTCAAAAACCCTGCTTTTCGCAGGTTTATCCCACCTTGTGTTCTACCGGTACAAACATCTCAATGTCCCAGTAGCCGTCTGCATTGCCATCATTCAGATAACGTTCGAAGCACGGTTTTGGCGCAATCTGGTAGGTGTTGTCCTGGAGAAGGGAGTTGAAGAACTGGTTCCGGGGGTTGGCAAAATCATGATTTTCCACACGGGCAGCGGCGATAGCATAGTCCCCGGCAGCGATTTCGGTCATCATCACCCCTTCGCTGTTCTCAGGTACAGTGAAATCATCAGGGACCGTGACGGCGGTATCGCAGCGGAGCTTTTCCGCCGGCACGTCATCCGGGTTGTCGTAATAAACGGCTACCCATTCCTGCGGCTGAATATGACGCCCGTCTACCCACATCACGAGCTGTTCGAACCCCTGCTTGACCGTTTTTTCCCACGGCCCCACGAGATGAAAGCCTGCGATTTTACGTTTCTGTTGCTGCCTGACGCTGTAGTCCATGCTGCCTCCGTTTATCACTGTATATACATACACTATAAAGCAGAATCGCGATTATCGGCAAACCGGGAGTGTTTATTATGCGAGCAGACTCGCAACACTGCCAGTCTGCCCGAAAGGTTAAAGCTTATGATGCAGATAATCACCGAGACGGGAGAAAAGGCCGCCCTTTTCAACGCTTTCCAGCGTAACCAGAGGCCAGTGCGCAACCACCTTGTCGCGATCGTACAGTTGGATCTCCCCTACCCGCTGGTGCGCGGCAATCGGCGCTTCCAGCTCTTTTTTGTCCATCACGTATTTTGCCTTGATATTCGGCACTTCCGTTTTGGGCAAGGCCAGCCAGAAGTCCTGATCCGTGCCCAGCGCGATCTGCTCTTTATCGCCGTACCAGATACGTTCGGTACCCACTTTTTTGCCGTTATGCAGGATCTGCACCGTATCGAAATTTTGCTGTCCCCAGTGCAGCAGCTTGCGCGCCTGATCTTCACGCCCCTTCGGGCTGTCTGCGCCCATCACCACCGCAATCAGCCGACGCTGACCGTCGACCGCGGAGGCAATCAGGTTGAAGCCCGCGCCCGACGTGTGCCCCGTTTTCAGGCCATCCACGTTCATGGTCTTATCCCACAGCAGCCCGTTACGGTTCTGCTGGGTAATGCCGTTCCAGGTCAGGCTTTTCTCGCTGTACATGTGGTAGAACTCAGGTTCGCCGTGAATGATGGCACGGGAAAGCACGGCGAGATCGTAAGCGGAGCTGTGCTGACCCGGTGCATCCAGCCCGTGTACGGTTTCGAAGTGGGTATCGCGCAGGTTCAGCTTTTCGACGTAGTCATTCATCATCCTGACGAACTGCGGCTGACCGCCCGCCACGTGATCCGCCAGCGCTACGCAGGCGTCATTGCCGGAATCAACAATCAGGCCGCGGCTGAGATCGCGCACGGAAACCCTGTCGCCCTCCTTCAGAAACATCAACGATGAACCGTCAAAGACCGGATTGCCCTTTGCCCAGGCGTCACGCCCGACCGTCACAATGTCATCGGGGCTGATACGGTGGCTATCAATGGCGCGATCGACAACGTACCCCGTCATCAGTTTGGTCAGGCTCGCCGGATTGCGCTGCTGATGTTCGTTGCCCGCCGTTAAGATTTGACCCGTGGTGTAATCCATCAATACCCAGGATCCTGCCTGAAGGGCAGGCGGCTGAGGTGAAAAATCCAGCGGCTCGGCGGCCAGCGCGGATGAAATACTCGAAGCGAGTAAAGAAACAGCAATAAACAGACGGCGTTTCAACGGTATATCCTCAGGTCAGTAAAAATCGATGACCTTTTTACGGCAGTTCTGATGTCGTTACCTGCCTTAATTGCAAAAAAATGTGACAATGCGCAAATTTTTCTGGAACAGATCTCGCAAATTTCTTGCCTGACCGTGCTTTTTATTCGGACTGCTCACCCCAATCGTTTACCATAGAGACGTCAATTTTTAACAGGATGAGATTACTGGTGTCTGACTCTGCCGCGCGCCCGACTTTTTTGTTCCACGATTACGAAACCTTTGGCACCCATCCGGCGCTGGACCGACCGGCGCAGTTTGCGGCTATCCGTACCGATGACGAATTTAACATCATCGGCGAACCCGAGGTGTTTTACTGCAAGCCTGCCGATGACTATCTGCCGCAGCCGGGCGCGGTGATGGTGACAGGCATCACGCCTCAGGAAGCGCGGGATAAAGGCGTTAGCGAAGCGGAATTTGCCCGTCGCATCCACGATCTGTTCACGGTGCCCAATACCTGCGTGGTGGGTTACAACAACATCCGCTTTGACGATGAAGTGACGCGTAATATCTTCTACCGCAACTTCTACGATCCGTACGCCTGGAGCTGGCAGAACCGCAATTCACGCTGGGATTTGCTGGATATCATGCGCGCCTGTTATGCGCTGCGCCCGGAAGGGATTCACTGGCCGGAGAACGACGACGGATTGCCGAGCTTCAGGCTCGAGCACCTGACGCGCGCCAACGGCATCGAGCACAGCAATGCCCACGACGCGATGGCAGACGTTTACGCGACCATCGCTATGGCGAAACTCGTTAAAACCGCACAGCCGCGCCTGTTTGAGTATCTGCTGAGCCACCGCAGCAAGCAGAAGCTGATGACGCTGATTGATGTGCCGCAGATGAAACCGCTGGTGCATATTTCAGGGATGTTCGGGGCGTGGCGCGGGAACACGAGCTGGGTAGCGCCCCTCGCCTGGCACCCGGATAACCGTAACGCCGTCATCATGGTGGATCTTGCCGGGGATATCTCCCCGCTGCTTGAGCTTGACAACGACACCTTGCGTGAACGGCTGTATACGCCGAAAGAGGCGCTGGGTGACCTGCCCGCTGTACCGGTTAAACTGGTGCACATCAATAAATGTCCGGTGCTGGCCCAGGCCAATACGCTGCGCCCGGAAGACGCCGACCGGCTGGGGATTAACCGTCAGCACTGCCTCGATAACCTGAAAGTGCTGCGCGACAACCCGCAGGTGCGTGAGAAAGTCGTCGCCATTTTTGCCGAAGCAGAGCCGTTCGTGCCGTCTGAAAACGTGGATGCGCAGCTTTATAACGGCTTCTTCAGCGACGCCGACCGCGCGGCGATGAATATCGTGCTGCAAACCGACCCGCGTAATCTGCCCGCGCTGGATATCACCTTTGCGGACACGCGCATTGAGAAGCTGCTGTTTAACTACCGGGCGCGCAACTATCCCGGCACGCTGGATGAGGCTGAGCAGGAGCGCTGGCTACAGCATCGACGCAACGTCTTTACCCCGGAATTTCTCAACAGCTACGCTCAGGAGCTGGAGATGCTTTACGGCCAGTATGAAGGGAATGCCGAGAAACAGGCGCTGCTGAAAGCGCTATACCAGTATGCGCAAGAGCTCATCTGAAATGCAGAGATAAAAAAACCGGAGACCATCGTCTCCGGTTTTTTTTGCCCGGTGGCGCTTCGCTTACGCGGGCCTACGGGATATTCAGGTCGGGTAAGCCGTAGCCGCCACCCGACACAGTCTTACGCGACGTCTTCGTACTGAGGAACCGGGTTGCGGAAGCTCTTCGTCACGCAGGCCAGGTAAACCAGGCCGATACCTGCCCAAATCAGGCCAAGCACCATTGAGCTCTCTTCCAGGTTAACCCACAGCGCGCCCACGGTCATAGCACCACACATCGGCAGGAACAGATACTGGAAGTGGTCTTTCAGCGTCTTGTTACGCTTTTCACGGATCCAGAACTGAGAGATCACCGACAGGTTAACAAAGGTGAACGCCACCAGCGCACCAAAGTTAATCAGCGCCGTTGCCATCACCAGGTCAAAGTTAATCGCCAGAAGCGCGATCGCACCGACCAGAATGATGTTCATCGCCGGGGTACGCCATGTTGGATGCACGTAGCCGAAGAAGCTTTTCGGGAATACGCCATCGCGGCCCATAACGTACATCAGACGCGCAACGCCTGCATGCGCGGCCATACCGGACGCCAGTACGGTGATGGTCGAGAAGATCAGCGCGCCGACCTGGAACGCTTTACCCGCCACATAGAGCATAATTTCCGGCTGAGAAGCATCCGGATCTTTGAAGCGAGAGATATCCGGGAAGTACAGCTGGAGGAAATAGGTCGAGAAAATAAAGATCAGGCCACCAATCAGCGCCGTCAGGAAGATTGCACGCGGAATAACGCGCTCTGCATCTTTCGTTTCTTCAGACAGGTTGCTGATACCGTCAAAACCGGTAAAGGAGAAGCACAGAATCGTCGCCCCGGTAATCATCGGGATCACATGCGCATCACCAGACCAGAACGGCTTGCTGCTCGCCAGAGTGCCCGCGCCTTCGCCGTGGAACACACCGTAAATCACCATGCCGAGGATCACGGCAATCAGTACAACCTGAAGCACAACGATAACGGAGTTAAAGTTGGCAACGGACTTGATGCTGCGCAGGTTGAAGGCCGTCATAAAGGCCACCAGCGCCACGACGAACATCCAGGATGGAATCGATGGCACCAGCGCTTCAAAATAGATTTTTGCCAGCAGAATGTTGATCATCGGCGCGAACAGATAGTCGAGCAGCGAAGACCAGCCCACCATAAAGCCGACCGTCGGGCTGATGGATTTCTGGGCATAGGTGTAGGCGGAACCGGCAGACGGATAGCGGCGCACCAGTTTACCGTAGCTGAGCGCGGTAAAGAGGATCGCAATCAGTGCAAAGCCGTAAGCCGTCGGCACATGACCGTCCGTGAGGCCTGATACGATACCGAATGTATCGAACAGCGTCATCGGTTGCATATAGGCAAGGCCCATCATGACAACCGGAATCAACGTAAGCGTTTTACGTAATTCCACGCGAGAGGTGTTTGGAGTTGCGTTATGCGACATAGTTATTCTCCTTTACGGTGATAACCGCCACGTAAGCGAAAAATTGCCCCATTTCTTTCTTCCTCAGCGACAACAACTGTCGGATTTTAGTAAGTATCTATCCGGTACGAAGCCCGGCCTCTTGGTTTTTAGTTTCGTTTCGTACATGCAAAAAAAAATAACCGACGCCTTTTATATCGTCGATTATTTATTTGTTTGCAGCGGCGGCATTTTGCCCTATTCAAGATACAAAAGGCAATACATTGAGAAACGAGCCCATAAAATAATTTTTCTAACTGGTTGATTTACCATCATCTGCCTGAGTGTAAACTGTCGCGATAGCACTATTTGCTAAAATTTCGTCTCGCCACCAGGCGCTGGCAAGCCCGGCGGTTTGTTCATTCCAGCCTACCCATACCGATTCGTTACTGCTCTGCGCTAAAACCTGTTTTTCCACCAGCGCGCCGCTTTCTATAAACCGCTGAGCTAAATAACGGGGAAGGTAACCGCACCCGAGGCCGCTTATTTGCAGCTCCAGCTTGGTTTTAAAATCAAAAACGGTGATGGCCTCCTGCTCATCCAGAAGCTGCGATGAAATACCGCACTCGGGACGCGAGCTGTCTCCCACCACAATGGCGCGATGGTTTTTGATGACGCGTCTTGAAACTGGCTCCGGTTCATTTGCCAGCGGATGATGAGGCGCAACGGCAAAAATTTGCTCCAGCACGCCCAGCCGGGCGAAACCAAATTCACTCAGCTGAGGAGGCTCGTGCAGGGCTCCAACGATAATATCCGCCCTGCCCTGGGTCAGGGCGTCCCATGAACCGCCCAGCACGCCGTTGATAAAAACCAGACGCGTGACGCTATGGCGCTGATAAAACGCCTCGATAAGCGGGGTAAGCAGTGAAAAAGGGAAAGTATCATCAACTCCAATCACCAGCTCATTTTCCCAGCCCTGGTGAAGCTTAACGGCCTGCTTTTCCAGCTCGCGCACCGCATGCAGCACGTCACGCCCTTTTTCCAGCAGCATCTGCCCTGTACGGGTGAATCGCGCGCGATGCCCGGAACGGTCAAGGATTTGGATATTAAGATCGCTCTCGAGCTTTTGCACGGTATAGCTCAGAGCCGAAGGCGTTTTATAGAGCTTCGCCGAGGCGGCGGCAAAGCTCCCCTCTTTTTCAAGCGCATCCAGAATAACAAGAACATCCAGCAGCGGTTTCATCTTCGCCCCCTTGCGGTGTGCGATTGTCTCCGCTGATGCAGTTATTCCATGGGCATAACCAGCGGATCGGGATACTGATACTCAAATCCCAGTTCATGGCAAATACGATTGCCATCAATAATTTTGCCTTTGCGTTCCCCCTGCGCATCACTGAACACCGGTGGCGCCAGGCCAAGCTGGCGGGCCATCAGCGGATAAAAGGTGCTGCGCGGCGGGTGCGAAGGCGCACATATATTATAGATGTGCCCCCCTTTCGGAGCCTGTAAAAGCAGTTCTATTGCGCCGACAACATCTTGAAGATGCACAAGGTTAACCCCGTGCTGACCATCCGGCGCGGATTTACCGGCAAAGAAGCGCCCCGGATGGCGCCCCGGCCCCACCAGCCCGGCCAGACGTAAAATATCCACCTGCGTGCCGGGCAGATTGTGCAGCCAGTCTTCCAGCTCTTTCAGTACCCGACCGCTGGCGGTCACCGGACGGCGCTCGGTGTTCTCCTTCGCCGTACCGTCGATATCGCCATAGACGGAGGTCGAGCTGGTGAAAATAATGCGCGGAACATGGTGCGCCAGGGCGCTGTCGACAATCTCCTGCACCGCCTGCAAGTAAAACGTCTCGCCCGGCCCGCTGCGTCGCGCCGGTAAGGTTATGACCAGCGCATCCACATTCATCAGTTCGTCCAGCTCGTCGGTATCGCAGATAAGCTCGGGTTCGAGGCGCAGCTCGACACCGTCAATGCCGCACATGCGTGCCGCTTCAACCCCATCTCGGGTGGTCTTACTCCCTGTCACCTGCCAGCCTTTCGCGGCTAATGACATCGCCAGTGGCATTCCTAACCACCCTAACCCGACAATCGCGACCTTTTTCATGTACCTTCTCCGCTTAACTACCCCTGTTATAAGGCTACGCCAGCCTGGTGGAACGCACAATTCATACCATCAATATGAAATGAATTAATGATCAAAAAAAGCCCTTGCTTTATGGCGTATAACTGGTTTAGGTTAAAAGACATCAAATGCATAAGCATTCAACGAGAATTTATATGACACGCGTTCCTTTTAAAAACCACCATCATCACCATCATCCTGACTAGTCTTTCAGGCGATGTGTGCTGGAAGACGTTTGGATCTTCCAGTGGTGCATGAACGCATGAAAAAGCCCCCGGAAGATCATCTTCCGGGGGCTTTTTTTTGGACCGCATTCAGACAGGTTAAAACAGGTTAACGAGGAACTCAGAATGTTAGATAACTCACGTTTACGCATAGCTATTCAGAAATCAGGCCGTTTAAGCGACGATTCACGCGAACTGCTGGCCCGCTGCGGGATTAAAATCAACCTGCACACCCAGCGCCTGATTGCCCTGGCTGAAAATATGCCGATCGACATTCTGCGCGTACGCGATGACGATATCCCGGGCCTGGTGATGGATGGCGTCGTTGACCTCGGCATCATCGGCGAAAACGTACTGGAAGAAGAGCTATTAACCCGCCGCGCGCAGGGCGAAGATCCGCGCTACTTTACCCTGCGTCGTCTGGACTTCGGCGGCTGCCGCCTGTCGCTGGCCACGCCGGTCGATGAAGCCTGGGACGGCCCGGCCGCGCTGAACGGCAAACGTATCGCCACCTCTTACCCTCACCTGCTGAAGCGTTACCTCGATCAAAAAGGCGTGCAGTTTAAATCCTGTCTGCTGAACGGCTCCGTTGAAGTGGCGCCGCGCGCGGGCCTGGCCGATGCCATCTGTGACCTCGTCTCTACCGGCGCCACGCTGGAAGCGAACGGCCTGCGCGAAGTGGAGGTGATTTACCGCTCCAAAGCGTGCCTTATTCAGCGCGACGGTGAGATGGCCGAGGCCAAACAGCAGCTCATCGACAAACTGCTGACCCGCATTCAGGGCGTGATTCAGGCGCGTGAATCCAAGTACATCATGATGCATGCGCCAACCGAGCGTCTCGAGGAAGTCATTGCCCTGCTGCCGGGTGCAGAGCGCCCCACCATTCTGCCGCTGGCGGGTGACCAGCAGCGCGTGGCGATGCACATGGTCAGCAGCGAAACCCTGTTCTGGGAAACCATGGAAAAACTGAAGGCGCTGGGCGCAAGCTCCATTCTGGTGCTGCCAATTGAAAAGATGATGGAGTAACGACCATGAGCTTTAACACAATCATCGACTGGAATACCTGTAGCGACGCGCAACGGCGCGAACTGCTGATGCGCCCGGCCATCTCCGCCTCGGAGAGCATCACCCGCACCGTGGCGGAGATCCTCGATAACGTCAAGGCCCGTGGCGATGACGCCCTGCGTGAATACAGTGCGAAGTTTGACAAGACGGAAGTCGGCACTTTACAGGTTACCGAACAGGAAATCATTGATGCCAGCAGTCGTCTTGGTGATGACATCAAGCAGGCGATGGCCGTCGCGGTGAAAAATATAGATACCTTCCACACTGCGCAGACATTGCAGGCGGTGGATGTCGAAACCCTGCCCGGCGTGCGCTGCCAGCAGGTGACGCGCCCGGTGGCGTCCGTTGGACTTTATATCCCCGGCGGCTCCGCCCCGCTGTTTTCGACCGTATTAATGTTGGCCACCCCGGCGCGCATTGCCGGTTGTCAGAACGTGGTGCTCTGCTCTCCGCCACCGATCGCCGATGAGATCCTCTACGCGGCAAAACTCTGCGGCGTGCAGGCGGTGTATAAAGTGGGCGGCGCGCAGGCGATTTCCGCTCTGGCGTTCGGGACCGAGTCCATTCCCAAAGTCGACAAAATTTTTGGTCCGGGTAATGCGTATGTGACCGAAGCGAAGCGCCAGGTCAGCCAGCGTCTGGACGGCGCGGCCATTGATATGCCTGCCGGGCCGTCTGAGGTGCTGGTGATTGCCGACAGCGGCGCCACGCCGGATTTCGTCGCCTCTGACCTGCTCTCGCAGGCCGAGCACGGACCGGACTCGCAGGTGATTTTACTGACGCCGGATGCCGACATGGCAAAACGCGTGGGCGAAGCCGTTGAGCGCCAGCTGGCCGACCTGCCCCGCGCGGAAACAGCGCGTCAGGCGCTGTCTGCCAGCCGCCTGATTGTGGCCCGCGATCTCGACCAGTGCATCGCCATCTCTAATCAGTACGGCCCCGAGCACCTGATCATTCAGACCCGCAACGCGCGCGATCTGGTCGACAGCATCACCAGCGCAGGCTCGGTGTTCCTCGGCGACTGGTCGCCAGAATCCGCCGGGGATTACGCCTCCGGCACCAACCACGTGCTGCCGACGTATGGCTATACCTCAACCTGCTCCAGCCTGGGGCTGGCGGATTTCCAGAAGCGCATGACCGTGCAGGAACTCTCCCGCGAAGGGTTTGCCTCGCTGGCGTCGACCATTGAAACCCTGGCCGCCGCCGAGCGCCTGACTGCCCACAAAAATGCCGTGACGCTGCGCGTTGCCGCCCTGAAGGAGCAAGCATGAACATCGAAGAATTAGCCCGCGAAAATGTCCGTCGCCTGACGCCCTATCAGTCTGCGCGTCGTCTGGGCGGGAACGGCGACGTCTGGCTGAACGCTAACGAATATCCCACGGCGGTGGCCTTTGAGCTGTCGCAGCAGACGCTGAACCGCTACCCGGAGTGTCAGCCAAAAGCGGTGATCGAGAACTACGCGCAGTACGCGGGCGTGAAGCCTGAGCAGGTGCTGGTCAGCCGCGGGGCGGATGAAGGGATCGAGCTGCTGATCCGCGCGTTCTGCGAGCCGGGTAAAGATGCGGTGATGTACTGCCAGCCGACCTACGGCATGTACAGCGTTAGCGCCGAAACCTTCGGCGTGGCCTGCCGCAACGTGCAGGCGCTCGACAACTGGCAGCTGGATTTGCAGGGCATCGCCGATAACCTCGACGGGGTGAAGGTGGTGTTTGTCTGTAGCCCGAACAACCCGACCGGGCAGATTATCAATCCGCAGGATATTCGTGCCCTGCTGGAAATGACGCGCGGCAAAGCGCTGGTCGTGGCCGACGAAGCCTATATTGAGTTTTGCCCGCAGGCCACGCTTGCTGGCTGGCTTGAAGAGTATCCGCATCTCGTCGTGCTGCGTACCCTGTCGAAAGCGTTCGCCCTCGCTGGCCTTCGCTGCGGATTTACGCTGGCAAATAAAGCGGTTATCGACCTGCTGCTGAAAGTGATCGCCCCGTATCCGCTCTCGACGCCGGTGGCCGATATTGCGGCACAGGCGCTGGCTCCGCAGGGTATCAGCGCGATGCGCGAGCGGGTGGCGCAAATCCTGGAAGAGCGTCAGTATCTTGTCGAGGCCCTGAAAGCAATTCCGTGCGTGGAGCAGGTGTTCGATTCGGAAACCAACTACATCCTGGTGCGCTTCACCGCCTCAAGCGCGATATTTAAATCATTGTGGGATCAGGGCATTATCTTACGAGACCAGAATAAACAACCTACCCTGAGCGGCTGCCTGCGCATTACCGTCGGCACCCGCGCGGAGAGCCAGCGCGTGATTGACGCCCTGAAAGCGGAGAAAGTATGAGTCAGAAGTATCTCTTTATCGATCGTGACGGCACCCTCATATCGGAGCCACCCAGCGATTTTCAGGTCGATCGTTTCGACAAGCTGGCGTTTGAACCCGACGTGATCCCGGTGCTGCTGAAGCTTCAGCAAGCGGGATATAAGCTGGTGATGATCACCAACCAGGATGGTCTGGGCACCGACAGTTTCCCGCAGGCGGACTTTGACGGCCCACACAACCTGATGATGCAGGTGCTGACCTCTCAGGGCATCGTCTTCGACGAGGTGCTGATCTGCCCGCACATGCCTGCCGACGAATGCGACTGCCGTAAGCCAAAAGTGAAGCTTGTTGAACGCTATCTGGCGGAAGAGGCGCTGGATAAAGCCAACAGCTATGTGATTGGCGATCGCGTCACGGACATCACGCTGGCGGAAAACATGGGCATTGCGGGTCTGCGCTACAGCCGGGACGCGCTTAACTGGGCGATGATTGGCGAGCAGCTGACCAAACGCGATCGCTATTCGCACGTGGAACGCAACACGAAAGAGACGCAGATCGACGTGAAGGTCTGGCTCGATCGCGAAGGCGGCAGCAAGATCCACACCGGCGTCGGTTTCTTCGATCACATGCTGGATCAAATCGCCACCCACGGCGGTTTCCGCATGGAGATCGCCGTTAAGGGCGACCTGTATATCGACGATCACCACACCGTGGAAGATACCGGCCTGGCGCTGGGCGAAGCCCTGAAGCTGGCGCTCGGCGACAAGCGCGGCATCAACCGTTTTGGATTTGTCCTGCCGATGGACGAGTGCCTGGCGCGCTGCGCGATGGATATCTCCGGGCGTCCGCACCTGGAATACAAAGCCGACTTTACCTACCAGCGCGTGGGCGATCTCAGCACCGAAATGGTGGAGCACTTCTTCCGCTCGCTTTCTTACACCATGGGCCTGACGCTGCACCTGAAAACGAAAGGCAAAAACGATCACCACCGCGTCGAGAGCCTGTTCAAAGCCTTTGGCCGTACCCTGCGCCAGGCGATCCGCGTTGAAGGTGATGCCCTTCCCTCGTCGAAAGGAGTGCTGTAATGAACGTGGTGATTCTGGATACCGGATGCGCCAACCTGAACTCCGTACGGTCGGCGATTATGCGCCACGGCTATGAGCCGGTAGTAAGCCGCGACCCGGACGTGGTGCTGCGCGCGGATAAACTTTTTCTGCCGGGCGTGGGCACCGCTCAGGCGGCGATGGATCAGATCCACGCGCGCGAGCTGGTGGATCTCATCAAAGCCTGTACTCAACCGGTGCTGGGCATTTGCCTCGGCATGCAGCTGCTTGGCCGCCGCAGCGAAGAGAGCAACGGCGTCAATCTGCTGGGCATTATAGAAGAAGACGTGCCGAAAATGACCGACCACGGCCTGCCGCTGCCGCACATGGGCTGGAACCGCGTTTATCCGAAAGCGGGCAACAGGCTGTTCCAGGGTATTGAAGACGGCGCGTACTTCTACTTCGTCCACAGCTACGCCATGCCCGTGAATACCTACACCATCGCCCAGTGCAATTACGGCGAAGCGTTCACCGCTGCGGTGCAAAAAGATAACTTTTACGGCGTGCAGTTTCACCCGGAACGCTCTGGCGCCGCCGGCGCGCAGCTGCTGAAAAATTTCCTGGAGATGTGATGATAATTCCCGCTTTAGATTTAATTGACGGCACGGTTGTTCGTCTCCATCAGGGCGATTACGGTCAACAGCGCGACTACGGCAACGACCCGCTGCCGCGCTTACAGGCTTACGCCGCCGAGGGAGCTGAGGTGTTGCACCTGGTCGATCTCACCGGCGCGAAAGATCCGGCGAAGCGCCAGATCCCACTGCTTAAAAAGCTGGTGGCTGGCGTGGACGTCCCGGTGCAGGTGGGCGGCGGCGTACGTACGGAAGCCGATGTTGCAGCCTTACTGGACGCGGGCGTAGCGCGCGTGGTGGTCGGCTCGACTGCTGTAAAAGAACCTGAAATGGTCAAGGGCTGGTTCCGCCGCTTCGGCGCGGACGCGCTGGTGCTGGCGCTGGATGTGCGCATCGACGAGCAGGGCAACAAGCAGGTCGCGGTCAGCGGCTGGCAGGAAAACTCCGGCGTAACGCTGGAAGAGCTGGTCGAAATTTATCTCCCCGTGGGGCTGAAGCACGTGCTGTGCACGGATATTTCACGCGATGGTACGCTCGCAGGCTCGAACGTCTCGCTGTATGAAGAGGTTTGCGCGCGTTATCCGCAGGTGGCGTTTCAGTCCTCTGGCGGTATCGGCGAACTGGCGGATATCGCCGCTCTGCGCGGAACCGGCGTGCGCGGCGTGATTGTAGGTCGTGCGCTGCTGGAAGACAAATTTACGGTGAAGGAGGCGATTCAATGCTGGCAAAAAGGATAATACCCTGCCTGGACGTACGCGACGGTCAGGTTGTGAAAGGCGTGCAGTTCCGCAACCATGAGATCATTGGCGACATTGTTCCGCTGGCTAAACGCTATGCCGATGAAGGTGCAGACGAGCTGGTATTTTACGATATCACCGCCTCCAGCGATGGCCGCGTGGTGGACAAAAGCTGGGTGGCGCGCGTGGCAGAAGTAATTGATATTCCCTTCTGCGTGGCGGGCGGGATTAAATCTGCTGACGATGCGGCGAAAATTCTCTCTTTCGGGGCAGACAAAATTTCCATTAACTCCCCTGCCCTGGCCGACCCGGAGCTGATTACGCGTCTGGCGGATCGCTTCGGCGTGCAGTGCATCGTCGTCGGGATCGACACCTGGTTTGATGCCGCGACGGGCAAATATCACGTCAACCAGTACACCGGCGACGAAAGCCGCACGCGCGTAACCCAGTGGGAGACGCTGGACTGGGTGCAGGAAGTGCAAAAACGCGGCGCGGGTGAGATTGTGCTGAATATGATGAACCAGGACGGCGTACGTAACGGTTACGACCTGGAGCAGCTGAAAAAAGTGCGTGCGGTGTGCCAGGTTCCGCTGATTGCCTCCGGCGGCGCGGGCACCATGGAACACTTCCTGGAAGCCTTCCGCGATGCGAACGTGGACGGCGCGCTGGCGGCCTCCGTGTTCCACAAACAGATTATCAATATTGGTGAGTTAAAAACGTACCTGGCCGACCAGGGCGTGGAGATCAGGGTATGTTAACAGAGCAACAACAGGCGCAGCTGGACTGGGAAAAAACTGACGGATTACTGCCGGTAGTTGTACAGCATGCCGTTTCAGGCGAAGTGCTGATGCTGGGATACATGAACCGGGAGGCACTGGCAAAAACCATCGACAGCGGCAAGGTGACGTTTTTCTCGCGCACCAAACAGCGCCTGTGGACGAAAGGGGAAACCTCGGGTCATTTCCTGAACGTGGTCAGCATTACGCAAGACTGCGACAACGACACCCTGCTGGTGCTGGTCAACCCAATTGGGCCAACCTGCCACAAAGGCACCAGCAGCTGCTTCGGCGAGGCGAGCCACCAGTGGCTGTTCCTCTATCAGCTGGAACAATTGCTGGCAGAGCGCAAATCAGCGGATCCTGAGAGCTCGTACACGGCGAAGCTGTACGCCAGCGGCACCAAACGGATTGCGCAGAAAGTGGGTGAGGAAGGCGTTGAAACGGCGCTGGCGGCCACCGTGCATGACCGGGAGGAGCTGACGAACGAAGCGTCTGATCTGATGTATCACCTGCTGGTGCTGCTTCAGGATCAGGAGTTGGATTTAACGACGGTGATTGAGAACTTGCGGAAACGGCATAAATAAAAAAGACCGGGGAAACCCGGTCTTTTTTTATCAGTAAATCAGGATCTTGGCTTGTAGTTTCTCAGCGCGTTACGGCCGAGGACGACAGCAGAACCGATAATCCCACCGAGGAGAACGGCAAGGATGAGGGTGAGGGCTTTCTTAGGGCTGTCACGATAAATGGGCAAATTCGGTTTCATGACGTAACGATACACGTGAATTGTATCCGGATTTACGTTTAAATTCTGAATATCCAATAAATTCTTTTTAGCCTGGTAATAGGAACCGGGGAAGACTAACGGTCGAGACGCTTCGTTATCAACCATTGATTTTAGTGCTACCGCGCCCAGCAGAAACATAGTTTCTTGAGTGACATCCTGTGTTTGCTGGAGTTGCGGTGTATTTATCTTCGCCGCTTCTGCGTCTTTAAGCGCCTCAGAAATCTGTTTGATACGCAGATCCTTCTGCTCCTGAGCAACCTTCTCCTGGTTTGCGAGGGAGTCATTCAACGTAGTGATTTGCTGTTTGAGGTTATCTCTGAGGTCGAGGGTTAGTTCTTTTGCTGTCTGCTCGTCAACCTGCTGGATGTACTGCGCAAGCTGCTTTTGTGCCGCTTCGGCAGATTCGCCTTGGTAGGTTACTGTCAAGGGTAATCCTTGACTTTTAAACGTGGGCTCAATCGTCAATTTCTCGGGTACATCCTGATTCTCCAGCGCCTGAGCTAATGCCGAGAAGGAGGAATTAAAACGTCCAATAGCACGATTCTGAATGTCCAACATGGAAGGGGCTGCCCCGCCATAGAGGATATTCAATGCATTGGAATAGGTGGCAATTTGAGCCGCATCAGGCTGGGCTATGATGGCAGATGACGTCCATTTCTCTTTAGCTACAGTGATGTAAACGCCAGCAAGAACGATAAAAGCAGCAATAAAAGCCCCTATCAACCACTTACCACGCCACAGCTGTAACACTACATCAAGTAAATCAATTTGCTCCGGGTCATTGTTACGTGTGACCAGGTTATTGTTGTTTTGCGTCATACAATCCCTAACAGATGAAAAAGGGCAAAAATAATCTTGTTCCCTTAGTGTATCTGTTGCTGAAGAATTTTCTATAAGAATCCGATGAGTTATATCGGAAAGATGGGTTATGTAAGTTCAAGGCGACGCGCTATCATAGTCGCATTCTGATGCTCTGGAGCATCAACAAGAACACTGTGAATGAGGGAAGCTATGAAATTTCTGGTAACTGGCGCGGCGGGCTTTATCGGTTCTCATGTCAGCAAGCGCCTGCTTGATGCAGGACATAAGGTTGTTGGGATTGATAACCTGAATGATTACTATGATCCGAACCTCAAGCTCGCTCGCCTCGAACTGCTCAAATCCGAGAATTTCACCTTCCATAAGCTGGACTTAGCGGATCGCGAGGGCATGGCAAACCTCTTCGCTGATGAGAAGTTTGACCGCGTGATCCATCTTGCTGCACAGGCGGGTGTGCGTTACTCGCTGGAAAACCCGCATGCCTACGCAGATGCGAACCTGGTCGGTCACCTGAACGTGCTGGAAGGCTGTCGCCACAACAAGGTTCAGCATCTTCTGTATGCGTCATCCAGTTCCGTTTACGGCCTCAACCGTAAGATGCCGTTTTCTACTGACGACTCCGTGGACCACCCGGTATCCCTGTATGCGGCAACCAAAAAAGCCAATGAGCTGATGTCGCATACCTATTCGCATCTGTACAACCTGCCGACCACTGGCCTGCGCTTCTTTACCGTCTATGGCCCTTGGGGACGCCCGGATATGGCGCTGTTCAAATTCACTAAAGCCATGATTGAAGGCAACAGCATCGACGTATACAACTACGGTAAGATGAAACGTGACTTCACCTATATCGATGATATTGCAGAGGCAATTATTCGCTTGCAGGACGTCATTCCTCAGGCCGATGCCGACTGGACAGTCGAAACCGGTTCGCCGGCAACCAGCTCTGCCCCTTATCGCGTGTATAACATCGGTAACAGTTCACCTGTCGAGCTGATGGATTACATCACCGCGCTTGAAGAGGCGCTGGGCAAAGAAGCGGTGAAAAATATGATGCCGATCCAGCCGGGTGACGTACTGGAGACCAGCGCGGATACTAAAGCGCTGTACGACGTCATTGGGTTTAAACCACAGACCTCCGTCAAAGAAGGCGTGAAAAACTTCGTCGACTGGTACCGCAACTTCTATAACGTTTAAAACAAAAAACCCGGCTGATTGCCGGGTTTTTTATATCACAGTTTTAATCAGTCACTGCCGAACAAATCGCGGGTATAGACTTTATCCTTCACGTCCGCGAGCTCTTCCGCCATGCGGTTGGAGATAATGACGTCCGCTTCTTTCTTGAACGCATCCAGATCGCGAATGACGCGAGAGTGGAAGAACTCGTCTTCCTGCATCGCCGGTTCATAAATAATGACCTGCACGCCCTTCGCCTTAATACGCTTCATGATCCCCTGAATGGAAGAGGCGCGGAAGTTATCGGAACCGCTCTTCATGATCAGGCGATACACGCCAACCACTTTCGGCTGACGCGCGAGAATGGAATCCGAGATGAAATCTTTACGCGTGCGGTTCGCGTCCACAATGGCGGAAATCAGGTTGTTCGGGACCGCCTGATAGTTTGCCAGCAGCTGCTTGGTATCTTTTGGCAGGCAGTAACCGCCGTAGCCAAATGACGGGTTGTTGTAATGGTTACCGATACGCGGGTCAAGACACACGCCTTCGATGATCTGACGGGTGTTCAGCCCTAAGCTCTCAGCATAGCTGTCCAGCTCGTTGAAGTAGGCCACGCGCATAGCCAGATAGGTGTTAGCGAAAAGCTTAATCGCCTCTGCCTCGGTGGAATCGGTGAACAGCACCGGAATATCTTTTTTGATTGCGCCTTCCTGAAGCAATGCAGCAAAACGCTCCGCACGCTCGGAACGCTCGCCAATCACGATACGGGATGGGTGCAGGTTATCGTATAACGCCCTGCCCTCGCGGAGAAACTCCGGCGAGAAGAAGACATTATCAATACCCAACTCTTCTTTAATAGATTTGGTGAAGCCCACTGGAATCGTCGACTTGATGATCATCACTGCGTTAGGGTTGATTGCCGTAACGTCTTTAATCACCGCTTCAACGGTAGAGGTATTGAAGTAGTTGGTTTTAGGATCGTAGTCTGTTGGGGTGGCAATGATGACGAAATCCGCATCACGGTATGCGTCTTCTTTGTCCGTGGTAGCGCGGAAGTTCAGCGGTTTGGTCGCCAGGTATTCTTCAATCTCTTTATCGACGATTGGGGACTTCTTCTGGTTAAGCATGTCCACTTTTGCCTGCACGATATCCAGTGCAACCACTTCATGGTTCTGTGCAATCAGGATACCGTTTGAGAGACCAACATAGCCTGTTCCGGAGATGGTTATTTTCATTTGTTTGACTTCTACACGTTTGAGTTTTTGATAGCCATATAACGGCCACCACAATGATTAACTAAGAGTTTTTTAGCGCTAATACTTATTCACTGTCAAGGTTTCAGGATTTTTGAAAAATGTTTTTGCTCACCAAAACGGCTAATCACTACACTAAGCAAAGCATCTGTTTTTCAGCGACAATAAGACTTTAAAGGGTACTTGCCAGCAAGAAGTGGAAAAAAGCTTACTGCGTCAAATCAGACTAATCCCTTGGTCAGATTCAGCAAATATTGACCATATCCGGTCTTCTTCAGTGGCTCAGCAAGCACACGAAGTTGTTCAGCATCGATAAAGCCTCGACGGAATGCGATCTCTTCAGGGCAAGAAACCTTGAGACCCTGTCGCTCTTCGATAGTGGCAATGAAATTGCTCGCCTCGATCATACTTTGGTGCGTGCCGGTATCCAGCCAGGCGTAACCGCGTCTCATCATCGCGACGGACAATCGTCCCTGCTGCATATAGATGCGGTTGATGTCGGTAATTTCCAGTTCACCACGATCGGACGGGCTTAAACTTTTGGCCATCTCAATAACATCGTTATCGTAAAAATAGAGACCGGTTATTGCATAATTACTCTTGGGCTGTTGAGGTTTCTCCTCAAGGCCAATCGCGGTACCGTCTTTATCAAACTCAACGACGCCATAGCGTTCGGGGTCGCTGACGTGATAGGCGAAGACGGTCGCCCCCTCTTGCTGGCTTGCTGCGCCTTCAAGCAGGCGAGGAAGATCGTGTCCGTAGAAAATGTTATCGCCTAATACCAACGCACAATTATCCTCACCGATGAACTCTTCACCCAGAATAAACGCCTGAGCAAGGCCATCCGGGCTCGGCTGCACTTTGTACTGGATATGCAATCCCCACTGGCTCCCGTTTCCGAGCAGTTGTTCAAATCGGGGAATGTCCTGAGGCGTGCTGATAATCAGAATATCCTTTATACCTGCCAGCATGAGCGTAGAGAGTGGATAATAGATCATTGGCTTATCGTAAATTGGCAACAATTGCTTACTTACGGCCATTGTGACGGGATAAAGACGTGTACCCGATCCGCCAGCTAATATAATACCTTTACGTTTTGTCATTCAGTTCCGCTCCCCATAATTTTGCTCAATCCAGCTCTTATAGGCGCCGCTTTTCACGTTCGAAACCCACTCCTGGTTATTCAAATACCACTCAACCGTTTTACGAATGCCGCTGTCAAAGGTTTCCATAGGAGTCCATCCGAGCTCGTCGCTAATTTTATGGGCATCAATTGCATAACGTCTGTCGTGTCCAGGACGGTCCGCCACATAGGTAATTTGCGCGCGGTAAGATGTTTCTTTCGGTACCATTTCGTCTAACAGATCGCAAATGGTTTGGACGACCTCAATATTTTTCTTCTCGTTATGACCGCCGATATTATACGTTTCTCCCGGTTTACCCTTGGTGAGAACCGTATACAGCGCACGAGCATGATCCTCAACGTATAACCAGTCACGGATTTGATCGCCCTTACCGTAAATCGGCAATGATTTATTATCCAGCGCATTCAAAATGACGAGAGGAATCAGCTTTTCAGGAAAGTGGTAGGGCCCGTAGTTATTTGAACAATTCGTCACAATCCCCGGTAAACCATAGGTGCGTATCCAGGCACGAACTAAATGATCGCTGGACGCTTTTGACGCTGAATAAGGGCTACTGGGCTGGTACGCTGTTTTCTCGGTAAACAGTGGTAACGGGGTAGAATCATGACATTCGTCGGGATGAGGCAGATCGCCATAAACTTCATCAGTTGAAATGTGATGGAAACGGAAGGTAGATTTTGCTGCCTCGTCCAGTGAAGACCAGTAAGCACGGCTTGTTTCTAACAGGATATACGTGCCAACGATATTGGTTTCAATAAACGCAGCGGGCCCGGTAATAGAACGATCGACATGGCTCTCGGCAGCCAGGTGCATTACCGCATCAGGCTGATGGGTAACAAAAATACGCGCCATTGCCTCTTTATCACATATATCTGCATGCTCAAAAACATAGCGCTCGCTATCACTCACTTCACGCAAGGATTCCAGATTACCGGCATAGGTCAATTTATCAACGTTAACAACGCTATCCCGAGTATTGCTAATAATATGTCGGATAACCGCGGAACCGATAAAACCGGCGCCGCCAGTAACTAGAATTTTCACGCAATCTATTCCATTAAACAGTAGGTGGACGGGCAAGATAAAAAAGCCCGGTATCGCTACCGGGCTTGATGGCATGGTTAACCGTATATTAATCCAGCCATTCGGTGTGGAACACACCTTCTTTATCGGTACGCTTATAGGTATGCGCACCGAAATAGTCACGCTGTGCCTGAATCAGGTTCGCTGGCAGAACGGCAGCACGATAGCTGTCGTAGTACGCCACCGCAGCGGAGAAGGTAGGAACCGGGATACCATTCTGCACGGCGTAGGCAACGACATCACGCAGCGCCTGCTGATAGTCGTCTGCAATCTGCTTGAAGTAAGGTGCCAGCAGAAGGTTGGCGATACCCGCATTTTCAGCATAGGCATCGGTGATTTTTTGCAGGAACTGAGCGCGAATGATGCAGCCGGCACGGAAGATCTTCGCGATCTCACCGTAGTTCAGATCCCAGTTGTTCTCGTCTGACGCCGCGCGCAGCTGAGAGAAGCCCTGCGCGTAAGAGACGATTTTACCCAGATACAGTGCACGACGGACTTTTTCAACGAATTCAGCTTTGTCACCGGCTGGTTTAGCCTGCGGGCCGGACAGCACTTTGGATGCCGCAACGCGCTGCTCTTTCAGAGAAGAGATATAACGCGCGAAAACGGATTCAGTGATCAGGGACAGCGGCTCGCCGAGATCCAGAGAGCTCTGGCTGGTCCATTTACCGGTGCCTTTGTTCGCGGCTTCATCCAGAATCACATCAACCAGGTATTTACCCTCTTCATCTTTCTTGGTGAAGATATCTTTGGTGATGTCGATCAGGTAGCTGTTAAGCTCGCCTTTATTCCACTCGGTGAAGGTCTCTGCGAGTTCCTCGTTGGAGAGATTCAGGCCACCTTTCAGCAGGGAGTATGCCTCAGCAATCAGCTGCATATCGCCGTATTCGATGCCGTTGTGTACCATCTTCACATAGTGGCCAGCACCGTCTGGACCGATATAGGTCACGCACGGCTCGCCATCTTCAGCAACGGCTGCGATTTTGGTCAGGATTGGCGCGACCAGTTCGTACGCTTCTTTCTGTCCACCAGGCATAATGGATGGACCTTTCAGGGCGCCCTCTTCACCGCCGGATACGCCGGTGCCAATAAAGTTGAAGCCTTCAGCAGACAGTTCACGGTTACGACGGATGGTGTCGTGGAAGAAGGTGTTACCGCCATCAATAATGATGTCGCCTTTATCCAGATAAGGTTTCAGGGAGTCGATGGCTGCATCGGTACCTGCGCCCGCTTTCACCATTAACAGGATACGACGAGGTGTTTCCAGAGACTCAACGAACTCTTTAACCGTATAGAATGGAACCAGTTTCTTGCCTGGATTCTCAGCGATGACTTCTTCGGTCTTATCACGGGAGCGGTTGAAAACGGAGACGGTATAACCACGGCTTTCGATGTTGAGCGCCAGGTTGCGCCCCATCACTGCCATACCGACAACGCCGATCTGTTGCTTGGACATTACATACTCCTGTCAGGTGTGGTCGCCGCGACTGTGCGCGGCTTGAAAGTTCTAAGATTTTAACGCAGAGATAAAGAGGAAGATAGCGCAATTAAGAGCATAAATTTACTTGTTGGTCTTAAGGGATTATTTGTAGCCAGCAGGATTTTTTTGTTGCCATCTCCAAGCATCTGCGATCATCTCATCTAATCCGCGTTTAGCGTTCCATCCTAACTCATGAGATGCTAAAGTAGGATCAGACCAACATTCTGCTATATCACCTAGACGACGCTCGGTAATTTGATACGGAATATCAACACCCGTAATTTTTTTAAAAGCAGTGACGATCTCTTTAACAGAATACCCTTTACCTGTTCCTAAATTATACACTTTCAAACCTGGGTGATCCTTTTGTGCATTTAGTGCTGCTAAGTGACCTTCAGCAAGATCCATGACATGTATATAATCCCTTACCCCTGTGCCATCTGGTGTATCGTAATTGTCACCGTAAATATATACTTTATCCAGCTTGCCTACGGCCACTTGCGTTATATATGGGAATAAATTGTTAGGTGTTCCATTTGGAGCTTCCCCTAAAGATCCCGAATGATGTGCTCCCACCGGATTGAAATAGCGCAACAGCATAATATTTAAATTTGAGTTGGCATGTGAAACATCATTAAGTATTTGTTCAATAAAAAACTTGGATGATCCATATGGATTTGTTGTACCGCCTGTGCGGCACGACTCTATAAGAGGAATAGATTCTGGAACACCATAAACAGTGGCTGACGAGCTGAATATAAGGTTATGGACTCCATGACTTACCATTGTTTTAATAAGAGAAAGCACACTAACAATATTATTGTGGTAATACTCTAAAGGGTATAATACTGATTCCGAAACCGATTTTAAAGATGCAAAATGTATGACAGATTCAAAACAGTGCTTTGTAAACAACATATTTAAGAAATCAATATTGCAAACATCCCCTTCATAAAATTCGACAGTTTTCCCTGAAAGTTCTTCAATCCGCTGAATGGCAATTTTCGACGAATTAACTAAATTATCAACAATTACAATGTCACGGCCATTTTCTAATAAGCTCAAAGCGGTGTGTGAGCCTATGTAACCTGCACCACCGGTTATCAAAATAGTCATTTCTAAAGCCTCATGAAATTAAATTTTTTGAAAACGTCTTTGCAAAAGCCATCCTGAGTACATAAGTGATATAATATACATCCCGACCAGAGTAATGAGAACAGTATTAATCACACCAGCCATAAAGCCACTTAAATATAATAATGAGAATATTATTACGAAAGCAATAAATGAAACAATGTTGATTTGAAGTTCTTTTCGGGTTTCACCTACGCCCTGAAATATAGTTGCTATTGGGTTAATAAGCATCCTTAACACCCCACAAATGGCCCAAGCATAAATATAAATCTCAAAGTCGGAATGTATATCTGGTCGTAGCCTTTGAAGTAAATAAGGGCTTATGACACTCCATGTGATAAATACACATAAAGCAACAAACAGAATACTTAAAAATATTCGCTTGGCATTTAAATGGAGCATTTTAACATTTGAGGTAACAACATGGCTTATGAGTAACTTACTAATAACCGGACTAATAACAGCACTGATTTTTAATGTAGTGTCTTTACAAAGGCTGTAGACGCCTACACGCTCCAATCCACCAAAGTGTGATACAATAAATATATCCGCAGTTAGCGTAATATAATTTAAAAATTGGGAAAATATTTGATTATGTATATATGCCCACCATCTTTTAACTATAGAGTTAAACCCAGATGCAACTGAATTTTTTTCATACAAACATATTCCCCTACACACAATGATAAATATAACACATCTTATCACATATGAAGTTGCCCATGCATATACAACAGCTTCTCCCTGGATATTGAAATTATAAATTAACATTACCAAACTAGATATAAATATTATTTTTGAAAATACTTCCACCATAGCTATGGTATTAAACTTCTTCTCGACGAGAAGCCGTGAATAATGATACAACGGAAAACTAATCGATAAAGAAATAACTAGAAACGAGAATATCGTAAAAATACTTCCCTCAATAAGATTAGGAGAGAGAAGTAAATATAGTATAATAGACAAACAAGACACTGAAACATTCAATACGGTAATTATTCTAACCTCTAGGAAGGTGAGAATTCTTCTGTAAATAAAATAATTAGAGCTTCCACCGTCAGATATAAAAACAAGAATAAAAATTAATGTATTAAAAATGCCAGCTAAACCCAACTCAGAACTTGAGAGAGTATGACCTATGATAAATACCGAAAAAAGCTGTATTAATGCCGAGAGTAAGGGTGCTACAGAAAAAAAAGAATACTTTTTAATTACTTGTATGTATTTCATATTTTGACAAAACTATATTATCGAAAGAATCCAGAAAACTGTCATATGAATAATGTTCTTTGACAAATTCCTTTCGTAAATTTTCATTAGTTCTAAAATTTCGAGACATCAAAATCTTCGCTATTGCATCTGAAAAATAATCTACATCGTCTATATTTTCAAGTAACTCGCCAAGCGTATCATTTTTTATGATATATTCAGGGCCTCCGGATTTTGTAGCTATACAGAATAGTCCTGAAGCCAACGCTTCAATGACAACAACACCAAAGGTTTCAACTCGACTAAGCAAAATGAAAACATCACTTTGGCTCATATGATATGCAATTTCATCTTTACTTAGTTCACCTAACAACTCAATATTAGATTCTAAGCCTTTAGTTTCGATCATTTCTTTTAGTGCAGTAAAATCTGGGCCATCACCTATCACCTTGAGTTTAAATGGTATATCATACTTTCCTTTAATCTTTTCGAAAGCTAAGATTAATCTATCAAATCCTTTTTTTTGCATCAAATAACCAACAGAGCAAATATTAATTTCACCCTCAGAGGTTGTTTGTTTTATACCTTTTTTTTTCTCAAACAGTTTTATATCCATTGTATTAGGGATCGTATGTATATCCTTTCTGTTAGTGAACTCAAGCAGATTTTCCTTCAAACCATCGCTAACTGTCACTAACGTTGAAGCATTTTTTAACGCCCATTGCATTATTTTCTTTTCAACGTAACCGTAATTTTTTGACTTAAAAACTGTTGCATGCTCCGTTATGATAACCGGTTTTGAAAATAGCCTACCTATTATCACCCCAGCGATACCAGCGCTTCCATCCTGATTGAATGCAACGCTATGACAATGTATTACATCAACTTGTCTATTTTTTTGATATTTGATGAACATAACAATAAATATAAGAACTCGGATCAGCATTCCAATATATTTACCAGCGCGTAGTCTGTAACCCCAAAAATGTGTATTCAGCCCATTATCATTATATTCTTTATTATAAAAAGAAGCACCTCTATGGCAATAGATTACATCAACGTTATGTTTTTTAGATAATGCTAGCGCTTGGTCACGAAAAAAAAGGCCTTGAGTCTTTAGCTTCGGATTAGGATACCATGAGGGAATAACCAATATATTCAATGCCCGCCCCTTTTTCTAATTATTGCTGCGGGGATTCCCGCTATAATCATGTTTTTATCAAACTTACGCGTTAATACAGCT
Source organism: Enterobacter cloacae complex sp. (assembly GCF_900322725.1). Taxonomy (NCBI): domain Bacteria; kingdom Pseudomonadati; phylum Pseudomonadota; class Gammaproteobacteria; order Enterobacterales; family Enterobacteriaceae; genus Enterobacter; species Enterobacter cloacae complex sp. Next base: position 168,266 of record NZ_LT991957.1, read on the forward strand.
CCAGCACCAATAACACACCCTTCAGCCACATCATTCATGATGACAGCATGTGTGCCTATCCATACGTTTGAACCAACTGAAAGGTGCTTGAGCGGCAACAAAGAATCAACGAACTTCAAATTTAAATCATCAACTTCATGATGATTACCACCACTCATGATGGAAACTCGGGCAGCAATTATTACATCATCCCCAAGGTCACATAAACTTACTATTGAAAATTCTTCTACAGTACAGTTTTGCCCGACGGTAATATTCGGATATACAAAAAAAGCACCATAATGGACACGCAAATTAATTCCGCACTTTTTAAGCGTTTTCCTATAAAAGGCCTGCCTTAATAGAATCCCCCTTTCACCTGTATGCTTGGAGATAGAAATGGCAATGTTTTTGAAGTTAGCATAAGGAATTTTTGTTCGTATAAGATACCAAAATAGGAACGGTAAATTAATAGTATGTAAGACTATTTTAAATATATGCTTTAGTGTTTTTTTCATAAGTCCTTATCCCGATAGCCATCAATAATACAATAATAAAGAGAAACGGATATTTCAAAGAACTACTGGGCCCAAATGAAATCAAAATAGGATATAAAATCGCTGAGGTAATCAGTGGTCTCACAGCTGGTTTAATATACCTTAACTTAATACATTTCCAAATTAAAAATACATAATACGAAAAAAACAGTATATAAAAGACTATTCCATAAATTGTTATCATTTCAAAGTGGATATTATGAAATTCGCCCATTCTTAAACCATACTGATTAATTATATCGACTTCATAGTCTCCAAAGCGGCCGTTACCAAATAAGAAGGCATTTGCATGATTCATTAGCCAATCAATGTTAGCCTTATAAATTTGCAGCCTCTCGGAGGTACTTTCATCATCCGCTCCAGTAGTTGACAATGTGTTCCAAAAATTAACCAATCTCGACACAGCATTATTTGATAAAAGAGTCAAATCCTCAATAATGCTAGGGTTAAGCAATAACAACAACAGTGACGCAGAAGCACCAAGGAACAGGATTATTTTCTTAGAAACTAATTTGGTAAACAATACATATATAAGCAAAGCCAAAATTGCCGCTTTAGAACCAATGTAAACTGCGCTAGCTAAGGTAATTAAAAAAATTATTATTTTATGTAAGTTCTTCTTGGAATGATAAATAGCAAAAGGTAGAAAACACACAAGAAAGCTAAGCATATCATTTTCATTATAATAAAATGCCGTTGGCTTTGATATACTCCATAGTTGTGCATCATTTGTAGGATCTGAATATCGAGATGATGGTAGATGATATCCAGTAATGATCTCAAAAACCACTAAAGCAAGAGTCACAATTATCGCATAATAGAAACCTGCATAGCATTCTTTCAGATTAATTTGTCTCGCAGTTAAAATGTGTATAATTAACACACAAGAAAATAAAAGTAATACTGGAAAATACCTTTCTTCATATCCACCATTAAAAGCGAATCCGACCAGGCATCTGATCATCATTATAAATATTAAAATATAAAGTAAATTGTACTGCCTTTCATACTTCACGATTAACTTATTAGAAAAAAGACTTAGTAAAGCTATGGCAGTTAAAATAAAAACAATGGCGGACATCCCTGGCGGACGTAAACAAAAAATAAAGAACGCTAAATTCAGTAATATGAAACCTTTTGGTTTCACATCGTTAATTTTATTTAACATTGCGCGTTATCCATTTTGTTAGAATTAATCTTGCTAACTCTAGAAAAACCATACAACTTACTTTGAAACCACATTTTTCCAGTAAACTAAAAACGAAACCTTTCATATTTTTTTGTTTAATAGAAAACCATAGAGGAACCTTCGCTAAAAAAGCATAACCTGCTCTGGTAGTCATCAATCCTTTATAATTATTATAAAAATCCAGGCTAAGATTATAATCATATCCTTTTTTTAAAGCTATGAGAGGATCTTTGGGAACAACCCAATAACTGTAGGTTGCATCACAACATTTAAAGATGGCTCCATGACCTTCAAGCTTTAAACAAAAATCATAGTCTTGGTGACGTTTTAAAGTAGGATTAAATTGATTTTTTAATGCTAATGAAGTTTCAAGAAATAAAGATGATGTTTGTATGAGACCACCTTGAAGAAAAACATACTCAGAGAAATTTATAATTTCCGAACTATCCCGATACTCTTTGATGATATTTAGATCTTCATCGACTACCCGAATTGAACTAAATATAACATTAGCTCTGTTTGCAGGTAATTTCGAAAACATTATTTGCTGCGATTCTATTTTATTGGGATCCCAATAATCATCACAATCTAAGAACGCGATAAATTTTGATTTAGCATTGCGAATACCAATGTTCCTTGCTTCCCCTCCACCTAAGCTTATATCATTATAAATAACTCTAATATTCTCGTGATTAAACTTCTCTGCTGCCAGCTCTGCTTTCTGACTTTCTTCGGATCCGTCATCTACGATTATAATATAGACTTCAACTGTTTGAGCCAATACGCTTTCTAATGCGCGATGAAGCGCACTCAGATTATTTTTGTAAGGTATAATGACAGTTGTATTAATCATGATAATCGAGCCTTAATATAGCTAAAAACGGCTCTTGGTACAAAATATTGCGCCAACACTTTGCCGATTCCTAAATACCAGTAAGGGCTTCTATAATCCTTATGTGTCAGAAGGCATTTTAAAACGCTTGATATTTGTTTTTTTCTTCTGGTTATACTTATGCCATTCGCTCTATCATAGCAAAAGAGTAGATTTTCACTCAAGTTTGCTACGTCATATTTATTTGTTATTCTAAGGAAAAGTTCATAATCTTCAGCACATGGATAATTTTCTGAATATCTTAAACCTTCTTTTATTATCTCCATAGAAAACATGACTGTGGGATGTATAAAACATGATCGGATATATTTTTCTTTTTTTATTTGAGTATCTGTGAGCGGAAGATTAGTATCGAATGCAGCTTCTCCATTAACATCAAAAAAAGATACATTTGAACCCAGAAACTTAATATTTTGATTCTTATGAAAATACTGACGCTGTTTCTTAAACCGATTATGAACCTGAACATCACCAGCGTCTAATCGAGCTATATAACTAACAGTATCCATCTCTGAGATTAAATCCAACCCAGCATTTAACGCACCAGTGATGCCTTTGTTTTCGTTCAGACGGTGTATTTTAACATTAAATTTATACTCGTTATCATTTAACGTTAACGGAATTTTACTGCCATCATCAATAATGAGCACTAAGAAATCGTTGTCGTCTTCGCTTATACTGTCTAAAGTTTTGATCATATCCTTTTGATCATTGTACACAGGCATTAATACTATCAAGTCACTCATTTGTTAACCTCTGCAAAAACTTGATGATATGAATCTACCATGTTGTTCAAAGTAAAATTAAGCTCATACAATTCACGAGATTCTTTACCAAATTTAATCAGCAGGTCTGGGTTTTCAATGAGTTCTTCAAGTCTGGAGCGCAAAGCATCCACATCCTTTCGCGGTATAAGATATCCATTTTGCTTATCAATAACAGCCTCACAAACTCCCCCAACGTCACTAGCAATTACAGGGAGTCCGGTTTTCATTGCCTCAATAATGGATATTGGGAATCCTTCATAATTGCTTATCAACATGAACACATCGGCTTTATCAAGATAATCTTGTACATTCGATACCTCACCGATGAATTCAACGCTGGAGTCAAGATTTAATTTAGAAACCAAATTTTTAGTCTCTGTACTATCCCCCCCACCTAATAGACTCAAATGCCACTTGCTTGGTAAGATATTACGAAAAGCTTTGATAAGTGTTTCGTGATCTTTTTGTTCACAAAATCTTGCTACCATTACAAAACGAAGTGGCATATTGATTTTATTACGCTGCGCTTCGCGTATGATTTTATTATCAGGTATACAATTATGGATTACATAATGTTTAGATTTAATCTTATTATTTATTGCTAATTGCCGGTCATATCGCGAAACATTAATAATAGCATCCGTCAGGTAAGATAAAAGAAGCTCTATATTTTTATAGAATTTTGCTTTTTTCGCTGGAATCCCGTCGGTAAATGCCCAACCGTGTGCCGTAAACACCTTTTTAATGCTCAAACCAATAGTAGCTAACCTACCAAGAACCCCAGCTTTAGATGAGTGGCAACTAATTATATCAGGCTTGATTTCTTTGACAAGTTTTCGTAATTCTAAAAAGGCTTTGAAATCATTTAGGCATATTTCTCTTTTCATTGATTTTATATGTAAGATCCTTATACCCTTTTGTTGCATTTCTTCTGTAAATTTTCCTACAGAGCCGGTAGCTAATATACATTCAATATTATACTTATCTTGTAACCCAAGCATAACATCTCTAACGTGGGTTTGTGCCCCTCCTATTTCATCTCCCCGCGTTATTAAAAAAAGAACTTTCATATATTACTCCTTAAGAAACAAGCACGCTACCGCCCCTGGCTCAACAGCTACCAGTGCACTGCATGAATTTAGTTGTGTACTCTAAAAAAGTTATAGTAACTTTAAACTGTTTTAATTGTCGTATTTTGAGACAAAATAAACAAGAGCAAATGACCGAAATTGTACTCTAAAAAATCGAATAACTCACTGTTATTATTACATAAATGTAAGTTCAAAACAAAACGCCCATTCTAAATATTACATATTTAGAATGGGCGTTAATACATTCTTAAAATTATAATGAGATCAACAAGTTGAAAGGATTTTTTGAATTTTTTCCCTAAATTTCTGACCTTCCTTCAGGTTACGCAGACCATAGTTCACAAATGCCTGCATATATCCCATTTTCTTACCGCAGTCATAGCTTTCGCCGGTCATCAGCATCGCGTCAACGGACTGCTTCTTCGCCAGCTCTGCAATCGCGTCGGTCAGTTGGATACGCCCCCAAGCCCCCGGTTCGGTTTTTTCCAGCTCAGCCCAGATATCCGCATTCAGCACATAACGGCCTACCGCCATCAGGTCGGAGTCCAGGGTCTGCGGCTGATCGGGTTTTTCGATAAACTCAACGATACGGCTCACCTGCCCTTCCGTCTCCAGCGGCTCTTTAGTCTGAATGACAGAGTATTCAGAAAGATCGCCCTTCATACGTTTCGCCAGCACCTGGCTGCGGCCCGTTTCGTTGAAGCGTGCGACCAATGCCGCCAAGTTGTAACGCAGCGGATCGGCAGAAGCGGTATCAATGATGATATCCGGCAGAACCACGATGAACGGGTTATCACCTACGACCGGGCGCGCGCAGAGGATTGAGTGGCCCAGACCCAACGGCTGCGCCTGACGCACGTTCATGATGGTTACGCCAGGAGGACAGATAGACTGAACTTCTGCCAGGAGCTGACGCTTAACGCGCTGCTCAAGAAGCGCCTCGAGTTCATAAGAGGTGTCGAAGTGGTTCTCTACCGCATTCTTCGAAGAGTGCGTCACCAGGACGATTTCTTTAATCCCAGCAGCAACAATCTCGTCGACGATGTACTGAATCATCGGCTTGTCAACGATCGGCAGCATCTCTTTAGGAATAGCTTTTGTGGCGGGCAACATGTGCATACCCAGACCCGCTACCGGTATAACTGCTTTCAAATTGGTCATTTTATCTTCCACCTTAAAATGGTTGACGAAGTATAGACCTAATCAGCTAAATTGCCCGATCAAGAAGTCTACTACGCCTTATGCAAATCACGTTTCGCGTTAAAACTCACATTACTAAACATGAGTATGCATTAAGTGTGACCCAGAATTATCGGAAACCCTGTCGCAAAAATCGCTCAGCCCTCTGTTTCCGACAAATCGCAACCTTTGAGGCATTATTCAGATACAAACGTGATGTCATCTTTCTTCTCATGAACGAACTCATACTTCAGCGTACGGTCCAGACCTTGAGATAAGGTATAAGGCGCTTTAAATCCAGAGCTGTGTACCTTGGTCGCGTCAAACTGTGTAGTTGCACAGAATTTCTTCACGCGCACAGAGCTTATTGCATATTTCTTCCCGGTAACTTTGCTAAGAATATCAAAGCAATACCCACCTAACATTCCAAGCGGGTAGGGAAGATGAACTGAAGGGATTTTTTTATTGAGACTTTTCTCAACTTCTGAAACTAGCTGATTCATGTTCAGGTCTGGTTTGTCTACATAGTTATAGACATCGTAACCCGCTTTAACATTGGTCAGCTTAAATTTGATAAATTCAACAATGTTACCGACATAGGCCATTGACTTATAATTGGTTCCAGCGCCCACCATGGCGAATTTCCCCCCTGCAATTTGTTTAAGCAGGTTGTACACATTTCCGCGGTTACGCTCACCAAAGATGACCGTAGGACGGACAATTGTCAGGGATCTTTCCTCTGGCGCTTTATTGAACCACTCGCGCAAAACCTCTTCCGCTTGCCATTTGCTTTTGCCGTAATGGTTGAAAGGATCGTGGGGATGGGATTCGTCAGGGTTCATTTTGTTAAGACCATACACAGCCACAGAACTGGTAAAAATGATGTTCTTAACGTTATTTTTTTCCATAGCAGACAATACGTTACGTGTTCCCTGCACGTTCACATCATAGTAGAGCGATGTTGGGCTGACGTCATCACGGTGTTCAGCCGCGAGCAGCACGACAGTCTCAAATCCAGCAAGTGCCTTATCGAGTTGCTCCTGATTACGAACATCACCAGAAACGGTGATGTCCGGGTAGAAATGACTCTGCTGTTTGTCAAAGTTAGTAACGTCAAACTCATCCCGAGTAATTTCGATCAATCGAGTCCCGACAAAACCAGATGCGCCAATAAACAAAACCTTATCGTTCATACACCACTCAATGCGTTATGTGTGTTTGGCAACCCCCCGGTAATCGCGTTCTTCCCTGAGGCACCGTTATTGATAAACTGAATATTGCAAAGTAATGCCATGGATTATAAACCTTAAAACCGCTGAATTCAGTAACAAATTTTTAGGGGTTACATCAGATTGAATGACATGCCCCTGAGGTTCTCACCGCCCCCTTGTAGGCAGCGCAAAATTCAACCGTTCCGTATTCACCACGTGTTGATCGACCCGATCAATATCCACCGAGCTCTGCCCCTTTTCATTAACCGCTTTTATGTTCGCGAGCGACAGCAGCGTCTCGTTTTTAGCCATAAACTTCCCGCGCACGTCTTTGCGTAAGTCGAAGTTCATCTTCAGGGCGGGGCCCGTTGTGGACTCCTGCATCACCTTGATATTACGCAAGAAAAGGTGCTGCGGTTTGTTGTGCAGCTCCAGCGTGGCTCGCTGCATCTCAACGTTGGTAATAGCGACAAACGACGTGGCATTGCCTGAAGAAATCTGAATTCCGCGCAGCTTATAGGCAAGCTGTCGGTTATCCAGATGAATATCGTTGAGCTTGAAGTTTTGCGGTATCGACAGATAATCGCCCTTAATCACGCCATACCCGATTAACATTCCGGCGCTGTTTACCATATCGACATTATCAATAACGAAATTATCACAGCCATAAATAGCTACCGTCGCGTTATCAATTCCGGCCTTTTTACTGAAGTCAGGAGTGATATTGCTGGCCTTGATATTACGGATCACAAAGTGTTTACCGTTTTCGACATGGACCAGCTGCCGACAGTTGCTGCCGGTGATATTTGCCACAACGAAGTTTTTAACGGTCTGCTTTTCCGGATAGTCGTTATCGTAGGTGCTGCCGGCAAGCCCAATGCCTATGCCCCAGTTAATCTTGCCGTTGGTGCAGTTGATGTTATCGATGACGTGGTCAGAGATCAGGATGTTGCGGTCGTTAATCGCCACGTTCCACTCTATCGCGTCACCCTGCAAATGGCTGAACTTGCTGTTGGTAATGCGCGCGCCGTCCACCTGATTATGGAATCCCTGGCGCAGAATGGCGTAGTTGGCCTGGCTGACGGTGAGGCGATCGATAAGCAGGTTACGCATCACTCGCGGCTTTTTACCGCCAATGTAGATCTGGGTGACGGGGCCGAAGCCGCTCATCGCCAGCCCTTTAATGACGCAGTCGGAGCCACGCACGTCCAGCGTGATGTTATGCGTGCGCCCTTCTCCTTCCCCAATGACCTTGCAGCCTTCCTGAAGCACAAACCGTCCGCGTCCGTTGCCCTTCAGCGCGCCGCGGATCAGCAGGGTTTTGCCATCAGGAATAAAAATGCCGGTATTGATGTTTTCACAGGTTAACCCGGCGGGAACAACAACGGTATCGCCCTCGGTAAAGGCCTGCTTAAAGGCGGCGATCCAGTCGTTATTGTTGTAGCGATCGACAGAAACCGTCTTCCCGGCCGCCGCCCGCGCAGCGCGGGGCGACAACAGCGGCATGGCGGCTAGGACGGATAATGAAGAGACAAATCGGCGTCGGGTAATCTTTTTCAGCATAGAACCTCAGCGTTACAGCGATTGCAGCAGGCTCGCTAACTGGCGATTAATCACCTGCTGATTGAATTCTGCTTCAACTTTTTGCCGCGCATTTTGCAGCACGGGGATCAGCGTCTGCCGATCGATGTCACTGAACGCGGCCAGACGGTCCGCCAGCGCCAGCGCGTTATTTTCGGGGACCAGCCAGCCGGAATGTTCAGAGGTGATCAGCTCCGGGATCCCGCTGTGCAGCGTCGAAACCACCGGAATGCCGACCGCCATCGCCTCCATCAGCGCCACGGGAATGCCTTCCATATCGCCGTCGGCCCCCGTCACGGAGGGCAGCAGAAATACATCGGCGTCATCGAGCATGGCCTTCACTTCGTGGCTCGGCTTAAAGCCGGGCATCTCGACCACGTCTTCCAGCTGATACTGCTCAATCAGGGTGCGCAGACGACGCTCCCACGGTCCGATACCGAGAATGCGGTAGCGGAAGTCCACGCCGCGCGCCTTCAGCTGGCGACAGGCCTCGATGGCCACGTGCAGCCCTTTCTTTTCGGTCAGACGGGCCACAGAGATAATTTGCAGCGGCTTGCCCGGCACCTTGACCGGTCGCTGGGTGAAGCGTTCCATGTCCACGCCCATGCGTGAAACGGTGATTTTCTCGCTCGGGCAGCCCATGGTTTTCAGGCGTCCGGCCCACAGATCGCTTATCGGCAGCATCATGTCGCCACGGCGAAACAGCTGCTGATATTCCGGCGTGTAGTGGTTCAGCACTTCCCGGCTGGAGATGTCGATACCGTGGAAAATGGTGGCGATTTTGCCCTCAATCACCCCCAGCTCGCGCAGTTTCGCGGCGGTTACGCCTGCCGGTCCGAAGTGGGCGATAAAGACGTCGGCGCGATACGGCTGGGCCGTTTGCCCGCAAATGGCGGAGAGGATCAGGTTGCGGGCCTCCGCCCCGTAGCGCGACATATTCAGCGCCCGCCAGGTCGACGCGCGATGCAGGCCGCGCAGCGTCTGGCCGGCGCGATGACGCAGTTTGTTCATCCGTCCGGCGGGTTCGTCCTGCAACCAGCGGGTTTTCGCCTCCAGCCCATACTGGGTATACGCCGCATGGGTGTTCTGCGTATCGCCCTTTTGCAGGGCGATAATCTCCACGTCATATCCCATATCGATAAACGCGGTGATTTGGTTCAGCACGAAAGTTTCAGACGACAGCGGGAATTTCAGTAAGAAGAAACCAACCTTCATTTCCCCTCCCGGACGCGGTCGAGGACGGATTTCACCATCCCAATGCCCTTTTCGCGTTCGGCTTTCACCGCCACCGCCAGACGCTCGTTGATCGCAGGCAGCTGGCCGAGCGTGTCGCCCACCATTGCACCCAGCGATCCGTCCAGCAGATGACGAATATCGACGGCCATTTCCGGCATACCGAGCTGCTGCATAATGCCCGCGGACTTGTGCTCGTAGTTGATGGCGATGGCCGGCGTGCCGAAGTTCATCGAGATAATCGCCGAGTGCAGACGCGTGCCCACGGTCAGGTCGCAGGCGGAGAGCAGTTTGCCCATCTCCAGGTCGTTCAGTTCGTCCATCACCACGTGGTAGCGGGACGGATCGTTCACCAGGTTGCGCAGGTTCAGCGCCACCATGCGGTCATCCTTGTTGTAGCTGTCGATACCGGTACAGGTTGAGAGCGCCAGCACCTGGTAACCGCTGTCCAGCACGCGGTTGACTACGTCGGCAAAGGCTTTTTCGTACGCCGCCTGGGTCGTGCCGAGGCGTTTATCAAACGGGGCGAGTTCACGCAGGGTAATGGCGACGGTTTTCTGCTGTGCCGCCACGTCCAGCCAGTGCTGTACCGCGTAGCTGGCCTGGAAGCTGTCATCCTGATGATCCACCAGCCAGGCGGTGTCTACGCCGTGCTCCACTTTGGTGGTGTCGATTTCGCTGCGCTTCATCATGTCGAGGCTGACTGATTCACGCAGGATCAGCGCGTCGCAGTGGCCGAAGACATAGTTCGCCAGCTGGTTAAACTGCGGATCCTGGAATGGCCCGACGCTGTGGCCGATCATAAACAGCGGTTTTTTCGCCATAAAGGTGCAGAGCGCATGCTCAAACTGCGGCACGCCGTACAGGTCGACGAAGAACGAGCCGCCCACCTGAATAATGGCGTCATAGCCGGACAGCAGACGCACGAAATCGGTAAAGCCCTGCGCGATGGCAATGTTGCGCAGCTTGCCGGTATCGGTGACGCGGGAAAGCAGCACCTGATGCTGGTAGCGACGACGCAGCACTTTCTTCACGCGCCCCATCACGCCCGCAGCGTTGTTGTGCTGTTTCATCTGGCTGTAGAGCGGGTCGCCCATCACCGGGCGGTTCAGTAACCAGGATGAGCTGACCGGATAACGGCTCATCACATCCACTTCTGTCTCAGGCTTAAGGGTGTTAATTGCATCCAGTAAACCGCGCAGGATGGCGCTGTCGCCACGGTTGCCGCAGGTATGGTTGCCAAGAATAAGTAATTTCATAATGGCCTCGTAAAATTAGCCTGCGCGAAGCAGCGTTTTCATTTTTTCGTTACGGCAAAACTGGCGCTTCATCTCGACCACCAGCGCATTGCGGGACAGCACAATCATCACGCCGAACGCCAGCGCGCCGGCCGCCACCTGCACCGCCAGCAGCGCCGCCAGCGGCAGATGCCCGTTGAGCACCACGCCCAGACCGTAGCTCACCACAAGCGTCGGTAATGAGAGATAAAACGGCAGCCACAGGCTGAGAATGTACTGACGGTAGCTGGAGCCCAGCACCGGTTTGATCATCACGAAGTAGCTCAGCACGGTATTGACGATCTGCACCAGCAGGAAGCCGAGCGTCACGCCAATGGCGCCCGCCGTGTGGCCACCCACAATAATTGCCGGAATAAACAGGAAGGTTTTAAACACGTTGAACTTGAAGCTGATATCCACGCGCGCTTTCGCCATCAGCAGAGAACCAATCGGGTTCCCCACCGAGCGCAGCAGCCCCACAACGCACAGCAGTTGCAGGATCGGGATGATGCTGTTCCACTTCTCGCCAAACACCAGCGGCACGAAATTGCTGGAGACCACCATCAGCCCCAGCAGCACCGGGAAGTTGATGATCCCCACCACGGAGAGCAGCTTGTAAAAGTTCACGCGCAGCTTCTCGGTATCGTCCTGAATCTTGGCGAACGCCGGGAACAGCACGCGGGTAATGATAGGGTTGAGCTTCATCGGCGGGACAACCGCGACGTTGTACGCCAGGTTATAGCCACCCGCGACGCTTGCGCCCAGAATGCGCGCCAGCACCAGCGTGGAGAGGTTAGTATTCACGTAGTTGATGATGCTGTCTGCCGTCAGCCATGCGCCAAAGCGCAGGTTGGACGAAACAGACGCCAGCGAGAAGTGCAGCCCCGGGCGATAAATCTTGCGGCCAAAGAAGCCAAACAGCAGCGTGCGCACGGCAGAGTTAACGAGGTAGCCAAGAATGGCGGTCATCGCCAGCGGCCAGAAATGGGCGCTGACCACGGTGAAGGTAAAGCCCGCCAGCACGGCGCTGGTCTCGATCATGCCAATCTTGTTGAATTCCAGCTCTTTTTGCATCAGCGCGCGGAACTGCTGCCCGTGCGGGATCACCACAAAAGCAAACGACAGGGTGCGCATCAGTGGCGCCAGGTCCGGGTTATGCAGCACGTTGGCAATCACGTCACTCAGGAGGAACACCAGCACAAAGACAAAGATGCCAAGCCCAACGTTCAGCCAGTAGAGCGTCGTCAGCTCCAGATGGCTGATCTCTTTGCGCTGGATAATGGAGTTGGCGATACCGAAGTCAGACAGCGTATCGGCCAGCGCGATAATCACCAGCGAGACGGTCAGCAGGCCAAACTGGTGGTTATCGATAATGCGCGCCAGCACCGTCATCTGCACCAGCCCGAGGCCGATGATGACGATGGTGGCCATGGCTGACCATTTTGCGCCGCTGATGGTTTTTTCTCGTAAGCTCATCTTAGTACGCCGCTTTGTTCACGAAGCCTTTGAAAATGGTCAGAAAAACAATCTTGATATCGAACCAGAGGCTCCACTCGCGGATGTACTCCAGGTCGAACTCGATGCGTTTTTCCATTTTTTCCAGCGTGTCGGTCTCGCCGCGCCAGCCATTGATCTGCGCCCAGCCGGTAATGCCTGGCTTCACCTTATGGCGCAGCATGTAGCCTTCAATCAGGGTACGGTACTGCTCGTTATGGGCAACGGCGTGGGGACGGGGCCCGACGATGGACATCCCGCCGGTGAACACGTTGATGAACTGCGGCAGCTCATCCAGCGAGGTACGGCGCAGGAAGTTGCCCACGCGGGTGACGCGCGGATCGTTCTGCGTCGCCTGGGTTACCACCTTGTCGTTCTCCATCACCTTCATGGAGCGGAACTTCCACACCATGATCGGCTTACCGTCCATGCCGTAGCGGGTCTGACGGAAGATGATCGGCCCCGGCGAGCTGATCTTCACCGCCAGCGCAATGCAGCACAGCACAGGGGAGATCAGCAGCAGGATCAGGGACGACAGCACAATGTCTTCCACGCGCTTCAGCACGCGGTTGATCCCCGACAGCGGCGTGTCGTACAGCGGAACAACCGGCACCCCGTTTACCTCTTCAATACGGGAGTGAAGAATGTTGAAGGTGAACACGTCCGGGATGAGGATCACCGAGCAGGTGGTATCCGCCAGCTCGCGCATCAGTTTCTTGATGCGGGATTCATCCTTCATCTGCATGGCGATGTAGACGTTATGAATTTTGCCGGCTTTGGCGTCGTCAATAAGCTGTTCGTAGTTGCCCGCCCAGTCGGACGGCACGCCGCCGGGCTTCGCGTCGTGATAAATCCCGACCACTTCAAAACCTAACCACGGCTCTTTGCGGAAGCTGTCGAGCAGCACCTGCCCGACCGGCAGATCCCCCGCCACGGCAACGAAGCGGCGGTTATAGCCGCGGTTGCGCAGCCAGCCTGCGCCGAAGCGGATCAGCGAGCGGCAAACCACCATGCCAACGCTGGTCAACAGATACCAGCAGAGATAGGTCACAAGGCGGTTATCAAAATCATGGCTGAACGCCACCAGGCCTGCGCTGAAAATCAGGCTTAAGGTCCAGTTCTGGAGCAGCAGCATCAGTTCGGTGGTCATTTTGACCCCGCGCCATGAACGATAAAAATCGGTCATGCCGCCAATCATCTGAAACACCACCAGCGCGATCAACGCCATCAGCAAATGCATGTAGAAGAACGACTGCCCGCTGACCCAACACACCGCCCACAGTCCGCCGACCATGATGGTGATATCAGAAAAACGCTGCACCATTGAGATTAACGATGCATTCGTTCTCGCTCGTTCGCGCTTTTTTAGATTTGTCATCGTTGTTCCTTTAGTTCTAAACCTTTTCCCTCACCCTACCCCTCTCCCCAAAGGGGAGAGGGAACTTAAACACCCTCTCCCCTTTGGGGAGAGGGCTGGGGTGAGGGGCAGTTTTTACTGATTCAACAGCGCCAGAATGTCCTTCGTTCGGGCTTCCATCAGCGCCGTGTCAGCGCGGGATTCCACGTTCAGGCGCACCACCGGCTCGGTGTTTGAGGAGCGCAGGTTGAAGCGCCACTGCGGGAACGCCATGCTGATACCGTCGGTACGGTCAATCTCCAGCGCGTGAAGGGCAAAGTGGTGTTCAACGCGGGCGATGGCCTCGGCGGGCTGTGCCAGCTTGCTGTTGATCTCGCCGCTGGCCGGGAATGCCGCCATGCGGTCGCGCACCAGCTCACCCAGGCTCTGCCCTTTCAGGCACAGCAGTTCGGTCACCAGCAGCCACGGGATCATCCCGCTGTCGCAGTAGGCAAAATCACGGAAGTAGTGGTGCGCGCTCATCTCGCCGCCGTAGATGGCGTCTTCCTCGCGCATGCGCTCTTTGATAAACGCGTGACCGGTTTTGGACATCACCGGCTCGCCGCCCGCGGCCTTCACCACGTCAACGGTGTTCCAGGAAAGACGCGGATCGTGAATGATCTTCGCGCCCGGGTTTTTCTCAAGGAACGCTTCCGCCAGCAGGCCAACGATGTAGTAGCCTTCGATAAACTGCCCTTTTTCGTCGAACAGGAAGCAGCGGTCGAAGTCGCCGTCAAAGGCGATACCCATATCGGCACCGTGCTCGATCACCGCGTTGCGGGTGTCGTCGCGGCACTCCGGCAGCAGCGGGTTAGGAATGCCGTTCGGGAAGTTGCCGTCAGGCGTGTTGTGCACTTTGACGAACGTTACCGGCACGTTCAGCGCCTTGAAGCGGGCTTCAAGTGCATCGACAACCGGGCCTGCCGCGCCGTTGCCGGAGTTGATCACCAGCTTCAGCGGCTTGAGGTTTGCCACGTTGATGTAGCCCAGCAGGTGGTCGATGTACTCTTTTTGCAGGTTGATCTGCTTATAGCTGCCGCGGCTGGCTTCATTCACCGGCGGGAAGTCGTTGGCCTCGGCCAGACGCTGCACGTCGCGCAGGCCGGTGTCGCCGCTGATAGGACGCGCGCCCTTGCGCACCAGCTTCATGCCGTTGTAGTCCATCGGGTTATGGCTGGCCGTCACTTCGATACCGCCGTCCACGCCGAGGTGGAAGGTGGCAAAATAGATCTCTTCGGTACCGGAAAGGCCGATGTCCAGGACATCCACGCCCGCGTCCTGTAGCCCTTTCGCCAGCGCCAGCTTCAGGGATTCACTGGTCAGACGCACATCGCCGCCCAGCACGATAGTTTGTGGCTTCAGGTATTCGCCGTACGCGCGGCCAATGCGCCACGCGATGTCTTCATTCAGCTCTTCGCCCAGCTTGCCGCGAATGTCGTAGGCTTTAAAACAGGTTAATTTTTCCATGATGACCCCTTTTTCAGGCAACAGTTGGCCCTGACCAATTAATGGCCAAATTTATTTTTGTCATTCGTAGGCCCGGTAAGCGCAGCGCCACCGGGCATGTTGCGGAGTGCTACACGCGCCCGTAGCGATCCTGGAAGCGGATGATGTCGTCCTCCTCCAGATAGGAGCCGGAGCGCACCTCAATTAGGTCGAGCGGAATTTTCCCCGGGTTTTCCAGGCAGTGCGTTGCCCCCAGCGGAATATAAATGGACTCGTTTTCGCCGAGCAGCTTCACCTCACCGTCGATGGTCACTTTGGCGGTACCCGCCACCACGACCCAGTGTTCGGCGCGATGATGGTGCATCTGCACCGACAGCCCCTCACCCGGCTTCACGGTGATGCGCTTCACCTGGTAACGTTCGCCCGCGTCGATGGAGTCATATTTCCCCCACGGACGGTAGACTTCCCGGTGGATATGGTGCTCGTGACGGCCGTCGGCCTTGATCTGCTCCACCACTTTTTTCACGTCCTGCACGGCGTTACGGTCGGCAATCAGCACCGCGTCTTTGGTCTGCACCACCACCAGATCTTTCACCCCGACCGTGGTGACGAGGCCAGACTCGGCGTAAACGTAGCTGTTTTCCGTTTTGTGGCTGATGACATCACCGTGATGGACGTTCCCCTCCGGGGTATGTGCGCTGATCTCCCACAGTGATGACCAGGAGCCAACGTCGCTCCAGCCCGCATCCATCGGCACCACTACCGCATCTGCCGTGCGTTCCATCACCGCATAGTCGATGGACTCTTCCGGACAGGCGAGGAAGGCGTCTTCATCCACGCGGATAAAATCGAGATCCGGATCCACCACCGCCATCGCTTTTTCGCAGGCGCTTAAGATATCCGGACGGTATTTTTCCAGTTCTTCCAGGTAGCGCCCGGCGCGGAACAGGAACATGCCGCTGTTCCAGTAGTATTCACCGCTGGCCACGTACGCCTGCGCGGTTTCCAGATTAGGTTTCTCGACAAACTGCGCCACGTCAAAGGCCACACTGTCGCCCTCGCCCGGCGTTACGCTGCCGCGACGAATGTAGCCATAGCCGGTTTCCGGCAGGTCCGGCACGATGCCGAAGGTCACCAGCTTGCCGTCTTCTGCATAAGGAATGGCCGCCCGAACCGCGTCGCGGAAGGCGTCTTCCTGCTGGATGACGTGGTCAGCCGCCAGCACCAGCATCAGCGGGTCGCAGTCCGGGCTGCTGCGTTTCGCCGCCAGCGCCGCAAGGGCGATAGCGGGCGCGGTGTTACGTCCGGCAGGCTCCAGAATGATATTTTCGGTCAGTTTGTTCAGCTGGCGCAGCTGCTCGGCAACGATAAAGCGGTGCTGTTCGTTGCAGATCACCACCGGGCTTTCGCACTCCACGCCGTGCAGACGGTTAACCGTCGTTTGCAGCATGGTGAGGTCGCCCTTCAGGCACAGAAATTGTTTTGGATAAAGCACGCGGGACAGTGGCCACAACCGGCTCCCGGATCCACCCGCCATTACGACCGGATACAAAGTGGTTTGACTCATGATTTATCCCCGTATATCTGCAATAAATTGGCTCAGCACGTTCTCTTTCTCGAGCGTGCGTTCGGCATATTCACGTGCCACCGTGTTCTCTTTTGGCATGGCGAGTGCCTGCTCAATTCCGGTTACCAGCGCAGGGACCGATTCCGGCTCCACGCAAACGGCAATGCCCGGGTAGCTGTTGCACAGCTGGCCTAATTCTGTTCCGGCTTCTGCCGTAATCACCGCGTTTCCGCCCACTGCCAGAATATTGGTCAGCTTGGACGGCAGCACCGCATCCGCCGCGCCGCGTTTTTGCACCACCAGATGGCAATCCGCCATTTTCAGCAGCGCGGGCAGCGCGTCATAAGACTGAAGCGGGAAGAAGCGGATGTTGGTCAGTCCGCGCTCGCTGGCCATTTTCTCCAGCCGCGCCTTACCGCCGCCCTGCCCGACAATCACAAACATCCACGGGTGTTCGCTCAGCTGAAGCGCAGCGTCAATCACGCTCTCCAGCCCCTGTTTTTCACCGATGTTGCCTGAGTAAAGAATAATTTTTTGTTCCGCAGGCAAGCCGAGCTTCGCGCGCAGCGCCTGCGCATCGTGTTCTGTTACATCGCGGAAGCGCGCCACTTCGGACCAGTTCGGAAAGAAGATCACCTTTTCCGCCGGAACGCCCTTCTCCTGCGCCTTGTTCATCATCGAGCGCGAGATGGTCGAAACATAATCCACGTTGTGCAGGCCGCTGCGCTCAAAGGCGCTGGCGAGTTTCGCCACCTTGCCGCCCTTGCCTTTTCCGGCCATACCCAGACCGAGCATGGCGTCCACTTCATAATCCTGAATGTGCAGCAGGGTGCGCGCGCCGGAGAGTTTTCCCAGCAGGCGCATGCCCGGCGTGCAGAACAGCGTCGGCACCACGCCGATGATGCGATCCGGCTTCCAGCGACGCTGCGCCATCAGCGGGAAGAAACTGCTCAGGGCAAAGCTGCCCAGATGAATTAAACGTTTCAGCGTCGAGGGCTGTTTCGGCACGTAGAGCGGGCAGCGCCAGACGGTCGCGGCCCCCTCTTCGCGGCGATAGCGCCAGCTGGAATAGCGTTCGCTTACCTTCCACTCCGGGTAGTACGGCGGGGCGGTAATCACCCGCACGTCATGTCCCTGGCTCGCCATCCACTCGACCATCTCGCCGGTGTATTTCCCGATACCGGTTAATTCCGGCGAGTAGTTAATTCCGTAGACGAGGATTTTCATAGGCCTGGCACCTCGGCCTGACGTTCCGCGAGGAAGTACGCCCGACTGTTGTCGTGGACGTTGTCGCTTGCCAGCAGCGCCTCTGGCGTTAACCAGCGGTAATCGTCATGCTGAGAATCAGGCAGACGCAGGTCTGCCTCACTCACCTTCAGGCGAAACCCCAGCACGATGTAGTGCGTGGTGAAGCCGGTGCCTGAAAAGTTGTCGTCATAGAAGTGCTGCCAGACCCCGTAAAACTGGCCCGCTGCCATCGGCAGTTGCAGGCCCAGTTCCGCCAGAGTGAGACGCTCGAAGGCATTTGCCAGCGTCTCATCCTTCTGCACGCGCCCGCCGGGCACGAACCAGAAGCCCTGTGCAGGACGATTGGTTCGTTTCCCCAGCAAGAACTCGCCGCGTTCGTTCTCCACGATCAAATCAATTGAGATGAGCGGAGTGGAACGCACCACCGTGGCAAAATCTTCCTGACTTAAAAACATCATTACCCCCGGAAGCGGTGCTGGTTTTCCAGGAACCACTGGTAGGTGCTGGCCAGCCCCTGCTCCAGTGAGACCTCGTGATACCAGCCCAGCTGATGCAGACGGGTCACGTCCAGCAGCTTGCGCGGCGTGCCGTCCGGTTTGGTCGCGTCAAACACCACGCGGCCCTTGTAGCCCACCACCTGCGCGATGGTCTGCGCCAGCTCGCGAATGGTGCAGTCCACGCCGGTCCCGACGTTAATGTGCGACAGCATCGGCTCGGTGTTTTCCTGCCACACCTCGCGATCCAGCTCCATCACGTGAATACTGGCAGCCGCCATGTCGTCCACGTGCAGGAACTCGCGCATTGGCGTCCCGCTGCCCCACACCACCACGTCCGGGGCGTTTTCGGCAGTCGCCTCGTGGAAGCGACGCAGCAGCGCCGGGATCACGTGGGAATTGCTCGGGTGGAAGTTATCGTGCGGTCCGTACAGGTTGGTCGGCATCACCGAGCGATAGTCGCGGTTATACTGACGGTTGTAGGATTCACACAGCTTGATCCCGGCAATTTTCGCAATCGCATACGGCTCGTTAGTGGCTTCCAGCGTGCCCTGCAACAGTTCGCTTTCGGCAATCGGCTGCTTCGCCATCTTCGGGTAGATACAGGATGAGCCGAGGAACAGCAGCTTGTTCACGTTGTGCAGATGCGCCGCGTGAATGATGTTGCTCTCAATCATCATGTTCTCGTAGATGAAATCCGCCGGGTAGGTGTTGTTAGCGACAATGCCGCCCACCTTCGCCGCCGCCAGATACACCTGGTCGATACGTTCGCTGGCGAAGAAATCCTCCACCGCTTTGCTGTCAAGCAGGTTCAGCTCGTCGCGCGTGCGAACAATCACCTCGACGTCGCCGCGCTGTTCCAGCTGGCGAACAATCGCGGAACCCACCATTCCGCGATGACCGGCGACAAAAATACGTTGTTTTGTCATTCTCAGGACTCCAGCGCGATGGCAACCTCGTAGCCATGAGACTTGAGCAGGGAGTGTTTTTTCGCTGCTTCAAGATCTTTGGCCACCATCTCGGATACCATTTCTTGCAGGGTGGTTTCTGGTTTCCAGCCCAGCTTCTCGTGCGCTTTGGTTGGGTCGCCCAGCAGGGTTTCCACTTCAGCAGGACGGAAGTAACGCGGATCAACCTGGACAATCACGTCGCCTGGCTTCACGCCCGGTGCGTCGTGGCCGGTCACGGAAACAACGATACCCTTCTCTTCCACGCCGGTGCCTTCGAAGCGCAGCTTGATGCCCAGTTGTGCCGCAGCCATCTCAACGAACTGACGAACGGAGTACTGCACGCCGGTCGCAATCACGAAGTCTTCTGGCTGCTCCTGCTGCAACATCATCCACTGCATTTTCACGTAGTCTTTCGCATGGCCCCAGTCACGCAGGGAATCCATGTTGCCGAGGTGCAGGCAAGACTCCAGGCCCTGAGCGATGTTGGCGATTGCGCGGGTGATTTTGCGGGTCACGAAGGTTTCGCCGCGACGCGGAGATTCGTGGTTAAACAGAATGCCGTTACAGGCGTACATGCCGTAGGATTCACGGTAGTTCACGGTGATCCAGTAAGCGTACAGTTTCGCCACAGCGTACGGGGAACGCGGGTAGAACGGCGTGGTTTCTTTCTGCGGGATTTCCTGCACCAGGCCGTACAGCTCGGAAGTGGATGCCTGGTAGAAGCGGGTTTTCTTCTCAAGACCGAGGAAGCGAATCGCTTCCAGCAGACGCAGCGTACCCATCGCATCCACGTCGGCGGTGTATTCCGGGGACTCGAAAGAAACCGCAACGTGGCTCATCGCCCCCAGGTTGTACACTTCATCCGGCTGCACTTCTTGCAGGATGCGGGTCAGGTTGGAGGTATCGGTCAGGTCGCCGTAGTGCAGATGGAATTTCGGGTTTGCCGCATGCGGATCCTGGTAAATGTGATCGACACGCTCGGTGTTGAATGAAGAGGCACGACGCTTAATACCGTGAACTTCATACCCTTTTTCCAGCAGCAATTCTGCCAGGTAAGAACCATCTTGTCCGGTAACGCCGGTGATGAGAGCGACTTTAGACATGTTTATATTCCTCTGTACTTATCAAAGTTTTTCAGTTTCAACGCGTTCGCGTATCACCACTGCGGGGTTGCCACGGCAAACTTTATTTGCCGGTAGCGATTTAAAAACGCTGCTGCGGGCACCGACTACCGTGCCATCGCCAACAGAAACACCGGGTGCAACAAAGACATCCGTTGCCAGCCAGCATTTTTCACCGATTACAATAGGCGTAGCGGTAATATCAAAATGCGGGCTCATAAAATCGTGGCTGCCGGTGCACAAATAACACTTCTGTGACACCACCGAATTTGCGCCAATCGTAATCTCGCCAAGGGTATATAACACTGCGTCATCCCCTACCCAGGCGTAATCCCCAAGCGTTAATTTCCAGGGATAGGTAATTTTCACCGAAGGACGAATGACTACGTTTTTTCCTATTTTTGCGCCAAACAGGCGCAGTAAAAATGCGCGCCAGCGGTACAGTATTTGCGGGGACCAGGCAAATAACGTTGCCTGAACGGCCCACCACAGTTGAACCTTAATACCGCTCCCGCCCCGAAAACCTTTCGGCACGGAGAATCCATTTAATTCCTGCATTACGTTTCCTTATATCTCAGGCTTTGTTATATAAGGCTTTCGCTTTACCCGTCGTTTTCAGACGTAAGAAATAAGATAATTCCGCCCAGAACCCCGGCACACGTAATATTTTACGCTGCACATTTTTGGCATCCTGACACAATTCCAGATTATTTGAAGTTGACACGCCGCCCATTGAAAATTCAGATACCAGTCCTTTAATTCGACGGAACGGGTAGCCGGATTTGTACAGGCTGGCGGCCAGGGCATAATCTGATGACACTTTATAGCGCAAATCGTAAGGCTGTTTTTTCAGGCCGCTCATCGGGAAGAAAATAGCCTGATGGCTGGCCGGCAGGCTGTGGTAGATATACCAGCCTGGCTTCGCGCCGCGCAGCACTTTTTTCCCTTCACCGAAATCAAGCAGCGCATCGCCGATAAACATCGCATCTTCTTTCTGGCGCGCCAGCTGGCGGGCAAACAGCGCCACATCCTCATGGAACACGTCGCCGGAATTAAGGAAAATGGCGTAGCGCCCCTGCGCCATGCTGATGCCTTTATTCATCGCATCGTAAATGCCTTTATCTTTCTCGCTGATGTAACGTAAGTTGAACTCGCCGTTGAGTTTTTCCAGGAACTCTGCCGTGCCGTCGTTCGAGCCGCCATCGACCACGATCCACTCAAACGTGAGGCTCGGATCGCGCGCCAGGTTGCGCAGCGAGCGCCAGGTTTTTACCACCCCTTCGTAGTTACGAAAGGCGACAGTAATGACGCTAAGAAACATAAATCACCTCATTTCGTCATACGCGCGTAATATTGAGCGCTTTGCGCAAAATAAACGGACAGACAATTAAGAAAGCATATTCCGGGCTAAATATTGACCCGGTAAAAAACAGCGACACCGGTGTAAACAGATAAAGTTGCACGCGAAAGTTCTGGTTATCACCAAACGCGTTAATCATCATTTTGAAAACTTTAAACAGATACCACAGTGTCAATAGTACGGCGAACCAGGAAAAATAAATAATTAACAGATACAGACCATTGTCTATGGTTTTTCCGACGTCCGCACCGTTAAAGATTCCGAATGATGCAACATATTCGTAAAGTGAGCCGAATCTTACTACGCCATCAATATGGGTTAAGGAATAACCCACCATCACCAGTGGACCCACGATGCGATAATAGGACGACGAACCTTCCGTTCCCAAATCACCCAGACGCTCTGAAATGTACGGAAACGCGAATATGACGCCCACTAAAAATACCGTCAGAGAGATTATCGCCAGCGGCAGTTTTTTCTTAATCGCCTCTTTGTTCAGGTACTGGAACGCCCATTCAAGAAGGTAAAACAGGATAAACGTCATTACCCCTGAGAACGACCCAGACAGAACGATTCCTGCAAGAATCATAGCATCGGTCTTGGGGGTTTTGATACCGAACTGTTTGATGCTGAGCCAAATTGAGATTAATGCCAGAGCAAAAAACGCCGGTTCAAAATAGAGCGCGGTAGTACGCTTGCCACCAAACTTAATGAAGTTCAGTACATAGCTGTTACTGTATATAAGATATTTCGAAATTATTTCCATCAGGCTACTACCGCCCGTGAGAATAATTTGCGCCATCTCCATTGCCGCAAGCATAACAATCAGCCCAACGGCAATATAAAAGAACCTGAGGATTTTCCGATAATTGTGAGGAGAAATAGTTTTAAAGCGAATACTCCATACCATGCCAATAATGATAACGATATAAACAAACAGCATGGTGGAGGTGACATATTTGCTGGCATCCAGCGACTGACCAAAGATGTAGTTAAACGCCGTCAGGCCAAACCCGATCCCCAGCGCAATCATCAGCTTTTTGAGGTTAAGCTTGTCAACGTACAGCAACAGCAGAACCGGCAGGAAGGTGACGATGGTGATCGGGAAGCTTTCACCGAGCTGGGCAATCTTAACGTTGACCAGCAGGTAGATCAGCGGCAGCAGCAGATAACTACAGATTCTGATAGAACGAGACATACTCCTCCAGCATCTGTTGTCCGCTGTATGCTTTGCGGCTGCGGTTGCGGAACGATTCCAGGTCCGTGCCAAAAACGGCCTGCGCAATATCGGCCTTCGACAGCTGCACCAGCGGCAGCACCTCCTGCTCGGCGAACGTTTTACCGCCCGATTTCTCCAGCACTTCACGCGCCGCGTCGCTGTGGGTGGCAATCACCGGCACGCCAATGGACAGCGCTTCGCACAGGATCAGCGGGTAGTTGTCCACGCGGGAGCTGAACACCAGCGCGTCCATGCCGTTGAGGGCGCTCATCAGCTTGCGCTTGTCGGTTTCAAACCCGTGATTCACCACGTTAGCGCCTTCGAACGGCGAGAATTTGCCAAAGGTATGCAGTTCAATTTTGTCGCCGAGCGCCATCATGTCGCGCACCAGCTGCTGGTTGGTTTTGCCGTCGTAGCGCAGGTCATGGGCGACGACCGCAATTTTCGGCTTGCCGGCGGTAACGGCCACGGGCGTCAGTTCGGCCAGGATCTCTTCCGTCGCCACATCAATACCGTTGTTGATGATCTTGCAGCGCCCTGCCCCGTAAAGGCTGTTAAAAGCATCCGCCACGTGCTGGCTTGGAGAGATAAACGTGCAGCCGAGCGAAAGCATATCGCGGAACAGCTGACGCTTGCCCTCAACCAGCTGATGCGCGCGATCCACCTTCACCGGCGGGTAGTTGCTAAGCGTAGGGCATTTCTGGCAGGCGTTTTTCCAGCCTTCGCATCCGTCGGTGAACGCGCAGCGTCCGGTCACGCTCCAGTGGTCGTGCAGCGTCCAGACGAACCGGGTATCCGGCTTGTGCGCCTTCACCTTGCCGCAAAACGCCACCACCTCATCCAGATTCAGCCAGTAGCTGTGCAGCACGTGGAAGTGCAGCACAACCGGGCCGCTGGTGCGGGTGACGGTGCGGTAAAGATTATTCAGGTTGCCAAACAGATCGCGGTTAAACAGGCGGAACAGCGCAATATTGGCGATGGAGGTCAGACGCGGCGTCTGCTTCAGCACCTGCGGATAGTTATCATGGCTGACGCTTTTCTTGCCGCCCTTGCCGTAACCGTAAACGAAGCGCGACTGGAGTCCTTTTTGCAGCGCGCGCTGGTGCAGATCCAGCGCTACGCCTGCCGCCCCGCCCTCTGCGAGGCGCACGTTAAATTGCAGAATGTTCATTTAATCACCTTCACGCGGGCTTTTTCACCCACCACCAGCGCGTTGTCCGGGATGCTGTCCAGCACCACGCTGCCTGCGCCAATCGTCACGTTATTGCCTACGCTAATATCGCCAATCATCACCACGTTCGCCCCCAGCTCGACGTTATTGCCGATGACCGGGCAGGCCAGGCTGTCCGGCCCGCGGTTGCCGATGGTCACCCCATGGCGAATGGTGAAATCATCACCCGCGACCACGAACTTGTTGATGACGACCGCATAGCCGTGATGAATGGTAAAGCGGCGACCAATGGTGGCAGCGGCCTGAATTTCATAGCCAAAAAAGCATTCGGTAATGATGCGATACAGCACCAGCACCGGCGCGGCCCAGATATTGTTCAGTACGTTTTTCTTGCGCCACACCGAGCAAAAGTGCGCAATACGGTAGGCCAGAACCATGCAGCACGGACGCAGGCTCCAGCTGTTTGCGCGGCAATCTTCCAGAAACATTATTTCCCCCGAAGCCCGTCAGCCAGACGCTTGCCATTACGCACCGACAGCAGCGTCAGCAGCGTGCGCCAGTTCATGCGCTTATTGCGGATCTGATAGAGGGTAAAGAGCTGATACTTCCGGCTGGCACGGTCAAACTTGTCCTTGTGCTTGCGGTAAAAATGGAAGTAGCCCGAGAATTTTTTCGGTGACGAGGTGATCTGCATCTCCCCGTGGTTGATGTGCAGGATCTGCGTGGCCTCTTCCACCTTCCACGGCTCGCCGTACTCCACCACCATGCGCAGGAAGATGTCGTAATCCTGCGCGGCCTTCAGCTCGGTATCGAACAGGCACTCCTTAAAGCGCCAGGCCCAGGTAAACACCTGATTACCGATGATGTTGCGCTTGTAGAACAGGCGGCGGGAATAGGGTGATTTCGGATACAGCGGCAGGCTGGCCGGCTGCGAATATACCTCGCCCTGACAGACGTAGTCGTTGGCATAGAGAAACGCGTGAGTCACCAGCTGCGCCTTGTGCGACAGGAAAATAGACAGGCGGTTTGGCGTCCATTCGTCATCGTCGTCGATACCGGTGAGATACTGCCCTTTCGCCTGCATAATCGCCTGATTGCGCACCGCGCACGCCCCGGAGTTGATGGCGTTGTGCGTATACACCACGCGCGGATCGTTAAGGTCTTCAACAAATTTTTGCAGCTGTTCGTAAGAGGAGGAACAGTCATCCACGATAATCAGTTCCCAGTTATCGTAATCCTGACGCAGGACCGATTTAATCGCGCGGATCGCCAGCTGCTGACGATTCCATGTCGGCATATAGATAGAAATCAAAGGGCGTTGTGTGCTCATGTATTCCTCCTGCCCCCACCCCTCACCCTAACCCTCCCCCCTGAGGGGAGAGGACCGGGGTGAGGGGTGTGGGGTGTGGGGTGTGTTTTGTTATTTAGAGTCAGACTTGTATTCGTACTCGTAATAGCCGTAATCCTGATATCCGGTCGCGCGGCGGAAGATGGAGTTCAGGATGACCCCTTTCACCTCGATGCCGTTCTGCTCGAAGCGGCTCAAGCTGGTTTCCACTTCCTTCAGGGTGTTCACCGCATAGCGTGCAACCATCAGCGTGGTGCCCGCATGACGCCCCACGACGGCGGCGTCGGTGACGGCCAGAATTGGCGGGGTATCGATCAGCACCAGGTCATAGTTTTTGCTCGCCCACTCGATCAGCTGCGTGAAGCGCTCGCTCATCAGCAGTTCAGACGGGTTCGGCGGCACCTGACCGCGCGGGATCAGGTCAAATTTCGGAATCGACGTCGGCTTGGCGCTCTCGCTGATTTCCCCTTTCCCGAGCAGGATTTCGGACAGGCCGTTAACGTTGTTGGTCCCCAGCAGCTCATGGGTGTAGCCCTTACGCATATCGCAGTCGATCAGCAGCACGCGCTTGTTGGTCTGGCTCACCACCGCCGCCAGGTTGGCGCAGACGAAGGTTTTACCGATTGACGGGCTCACGCCGGTCATCATCAGGACGTTGTTTTTGGCCTGCATCATGGCGAAGTGGAGGCTGGTACGCAGGCTGCGCACCGCTTCAATCGCCAGGTCGGTCGGGTTACCCACGGCCAGCAGCTGGCTCTGTTTGTAACGCTTCACGCCCTTAACGGTTTTGACGTTGTCACGCGACTTCTGCCACTCGGAGAGCGGGATGCTGGCGTAAACGCTGATACCGTGCTCTTCCAGCACCTGCGGGCTTTCGATACCGCGGTTGAACAGGGAGCGCAGCAGCACGCCGACGATGGAGAGCATCAGGCCGAGAATAATGCTGCCGAAGATAATCAGCGCCTTCTTCGGCTTCAGCACGCCCGGCTGGGTGATCGCCGGGTCAACAATACGCACGTCGCCGACGGTGCTGGCTTCGGTGATTTTCAGCTCCTGCTGTTTGTTCAGCAGCTGCATATACACCTGCTGGCCAGATTCCACGTCACGCGTCAGACGCACGATTTCCTGCTGCGTCTTCGGCATCGCGGTCACGCGGTCGTTCAGCTTCGCCTTCTCTTCTTCCAGCGTGCGGCGTTTCTCCAGCAGCGTGCGGTACGCCGGGTGACGCTTGGTGTAGAGCTTGGAAATTTCCGCCTCTTTGAAGGTCAGCTCGTTCAGCTGCGCGTCGATATTGACCATGGAGTCGAGAACCGATTTCGCCTCCAGCGGCAGGTCGACGGAGTCTTTATCCTGACGGTACGCGTTCAGCTTGTTCTCAGCGTCGTCCAGGCGGGCGCGCACTTCCGGCAGCTGTTTACTTAGGAACGCCAGGCTTTTCGCGGCCTCCGCAGACTTGCGCTCGATATTCTGCTCAAGATAATTGCGGGTGATGCTGTTCAGGATGTCGCGGATTTGATCCTTATCTTCACCGGTGAAGGTCATGCTCAGAACACCGGTGTCCTTGCCGTTTTCGGTAACGGTCAGGTTGTTTTGCAGATTGTTGATCATCCCGAGCGTGGAGAACTTGGTGACCGTAAACTCACCGCCCTCGTGCGCGTGGATGGCGCCAACCCGGATGCTCACGCCGTCTTTGGTCAGCATCTGCCCCACCTCACCGCGCACGCTCAAGCCCGCGTCGCTGGTCAGCTGATACTGTTTCGGTCCCAGCACGGTCAGGGTAAAGGTTTGGTCCCCTGCCCCTTTGGGAATCACGAAGTCGGTGACTTTTACCGTATCGTTACTGCGCCCCATCAGGCGATCCCAGCCTGCGCCAAACACCGGGAAGGTATTTTTGGTGACCGCAATATCCAGCCCCAAATCGTGAACCGTTTTGCCCAGAACCAGGCGCGACTGGATCAGCTGAATTTCGGCTTCCGACGCCGGTGGCTTATTGGCCAGCGCCGAGCCGATATCCTGAACCAGTGAGTTACCGGTGTTTTGTTCGATCTGCACCAGCGCATCGGCGCTATAAATCGGCGTCGCGAACAGCGTATAAACGATCGCCGCCACGGCAAAAACGGCGGTAATACCCAGCACCCACCATTTCGCTTCAATAACGGTCCCGACAAGACGACCGATATCGATTTCATCACTGCCCGACGTCGGGGCGGCAGAAGGTTTTGTTTTTTCTGTCATTGTTATCCCTGCTGAGCTTTCAGTGCCTGCGCCCACTGGCGGGCAGACTGGTCTAGTAAGGTGTATACCGCCTCAAAGGCCTCGCGGCTCTTGCGATACGGATCGGGAATTTCGCGCTCACCATCCCAGTGACCGAACAGCATCACCTTGCCGCGCATCTCCGGTGCGATATCGCACAGCGCGTGAATGTGGCGTTTTTCCATCGCGAGGATCAGGTCATATTCCCGGCACATCCGGCCAGAGACCTGACGGGCAACGTGCCCGTCGAGTGAGAGGTTATGTTCAAGGGCTACGCTCGATGCACGCTCGTCGGCACCTTTTCCAACCAGCGCGCCAAGCCCTGCGGAGTCGACCGTTAACGCAGGCTGGTAATTCTTCAGCAGCCTTTCAGCCGTGGGGGAACGGCAAATGTTCCCCACGCACACCACCAGAATTTTGTTAAACATCGCGGCTTACCAGGTATGAATGTCGCTCGCCGTATCCGTCATGTAGCGAACGCCACTGATGGTAGGCAGCAACTGGTTGATCAGACGGTTCCAGCGGGCAACCGGCGCGGTGGTGACGTAGACCACATCGTATGGCTGGAGACGGAACGACGTTGCCATGACCAGAGACGTCGCGTCGGACATGTCCAGCTGGTAGATATTGGCAATCTTGCCCTTCGCGTTCTCGCCTTTGATTGGACGGATCACGAAGATGCCGCTGGCGTTGGAGGCGGTCAGATCGATGCCTTCCGCATTGCCCAGCGCTTCGGTCAGGGTCATACCGCTGAAGTCCATCTTGAGGGTGCTCTGTTTCTTCACTTCGCCCATCACGAACACTTTCAGATCGTCATTGCGCGGCACGTAAAGAATATCGCCCGGATAAAGCAGGCGGTTCTGGGTCAGGTCGCCGTTCTGCATCAGCGCCTGAAGCGAAATGCGCTGCTCTTTGCCGTTGTGGGTCAGCACCACGTTGCGCCAGTCGGCGCCGTCGGTTAACCCACCCGCGGCGTTGATCGCGTCCAGAACGGTGAGTGGTACGTTGGTGATAGCCTGCTGGCCGGATTTGTTAACCTGGCCTGAGATATACGCTTTCTGGGAGCGGAACGCGGCGATATTAACGTCCACCTGCGGGTCAGCAATGTACTGCGCCAGGCGGCCGGTAATATCACTACGGATCTCAGCAAGCGTTTTGCCCGCAACGTGCACTTTACCAATGTACGGATAGAACATAGTGCCATCGGACTGGACCCAGTTACCGGTGTCGCTTGAGCTGCGGTACTGGCCCGCAGGCGTGGTCAGTTCCGGGTGATCCCAGACGGTCACGTTAATAACGTCACCCGGCCCCACGCGGTACTGGTAAGAGGCAATTTCCTGGTCCAGCGACATATTTGGCTGAGCAACGTTTGGACGCGGGCGCAATTGTTCTACCAGACGTGGGGTTAATGGGTAAACATTCACCATTTTGTCGAGATCAAAATCAGCGTCCTGCTGCTTAATCACATCCTTGCCCATTGTTGACATATTGCTGCCGGGAAAGACCGTGCAACCACTCATCAAGGTCACAGACACCAATAATGGCATCAATTTCATTTTGGATTTCATCATTGATTATTTATCACTTTGGCAGAGTAATTATCCTGTGCAATTTAAATAAGCGCGGGTCGTGGTGACAATCAGAATGCAGTTAATCATTTAGCAATATAACTGGCATCAGTCCTAAAGTAAGCTTATTCATCTGTTGGCTATTGACAGAATAATTGAGGCTGATTCACACGCTTTCAGGCACGCTACCGCCCTTGGCTTTCAGTTACCAATACACTGACTAAACAATGCGTTATGGATAGACACCCTTCTGAACATGGCCTTTTGTAGAATATATCAACCACGTCAAAGGCACGGTTGATAATGAATTACCTTCACTAAAGACCGAAACAAAAATAGCAACAACGAAATTTAACATTTGATGCTGGGAGAATTGTTGCAGCTAACCTAATAGCAGGCAAGGAGACAACCGTCCTAATATTCGTTTTTAAGATTAATATTAAGAGCAAAGTTTTGAGGTTTTCGGATTTTCTTTATATTGACAAAATTGCGCGCCAAACCATTTACTGCGATATATCCTAAATATCGTTCATTGTAATTAAATCTTCGCAATTAACTTATTTACAGCGCGCCCTAAATCGGTTTTACCTCAGTGTAGCATTAAGAGAAATCTCACCCCGGCATTGCAATTTTGGTCGGCTTTATCCATGATCGAAGTGTGACATTCGTCATATAACAGAAGGTATTGCGTTTACTATGGAATGGATTGCCGATCCATCAATCTGGGCCGGGCTGGTGACGCTCGTCGTCATTGAATTAGTGCTCGGGATTGATAACCTGGTGTTTATCGCCATCCTTGCGGATAAATTGCCTCCCTCGCAGCGCGACCGCGCCCGCGTGACGGGCCTTCTGCTCGCCATGGTGATGCGTCTGCTGCTGCTGGCCTCTATCTCCTGGCTGGTCACGCTGACCAAACCCCTCTTCACCGTTCAGAGCCTGAGCTTTAGCGCCCGCGATCTGATCATGCTTTTCGGCGGGCTGTTCCTGCTGTTTAAGGCTACCGTTGAGCTTAACGAGCGGCTGGAGGGGAAAGACAGCGAAAACCCCACCCAGCGACGCGGCGCAAAATTCTGGCCGGTGGTCGCACAAATCGTAGTGCTGGACGCCGTCTTCTCTCTCGACTCGGTGATCACCGCCGTCGGGATGGTTGACCACCTGGCCGTGATGATGGCCGCCGTGATCATCGCCATCACCCTGATGGTGCTCGCCAGCAAGGCCCTGACGCGATTTGTAAACAGCCACCCGACCATCGTGATCCTGTGCCTCAGCTTCCTGCTGATGATTGGCTTTAGCCTCGTTGCGGATGGCTTCGGCTTCCATATCCCGAAAGGCTATCTGTACGCCGCAATTGGCTTCTCGGTGCTGATTGAGTTCCTGAACCAGCTGGCCATCTTCAACCGCCGCCGCTTTCTCTCCGCAAACCAGACGCTGCGACAGCGCACCGCCGATACGGTGATGCGCCTGCTGAGCGGCAGAAAAGAGGATGCCGAGCTGGACGCCGAGTCCGCTGCGATGCTTGCCGACCACAGCGACGGGCAGATCTTCAACCCGCAGGAGCGCCGGATGATAGAGCGCGTGCTCAATCTCAACCAGCGCTCCGTCAGCAGCATCATGACCTCCCGTCACGACATTGAGCATATAGATCTGACGGCGCCGGAAGAGCAGATCCGCGCCCTGCTGGATAAAAACCAGCACACCCGCGTGGTCGTCACCGGCGGGGACGAGGAAGAAGAGCTGCTGGGCGTGGTGCACGTGATCGACCTGCTGCAACAGCAGCTTCACGGTGAGCCGCTCAACCTGCGCGCGCTGGTCCGCCAGCCGCTGGTCTTCCCGGAAGCGCTGCCGCTGCTCTCCGCGCTGGAGCAGTTCCGTAACGCGCGTACCCACTTCGCGTTTGTCGTGGATGAATTTGGCTCTGTGGAAGGACTGGTGACGCTCAGCGACGTTATGGAAACCATCGCCGGAAATCTGCCAAATGAGGTGGATGAGATCGACGCGCGCCACGATATTCAGAAAAACGCCGACGGCAGCTGGACCGCTAACGGCCACATGCCGCTTGAAGATCTGGTGCAGTTCGTTCCGCTTCCGCTGGACGAGAAGCGCGAATACCACACCATCGCCGGTTTGCTGATGGAATATCTGCAACGTATTCCGCAGCCGGGCGAAGAAGTTCAGGTGGGGGATTACATGATTAAAACCTTGCAGGTGGAAAGCCATCGCGTGCAGAAGGTGCAGCTGATCCCGCTGCGCGGTGACGATGAGAGGGATTTTGAGGTGTAAAAGAGCCGGGTGGCGCTTCGCTTACCCGGCCTACGGTGTCTGGCTTTTGTAGGCCGGGTAAGGCGAAGCCGCCACCCGGCACAACAGCCATCAGAGCTTATCAAGCAGCTTTTTCACGTCCTTACCTGACTGGGACTCTTTATTGCGGTCCGCCCAGTCATTCAGCCGACGTTTCGCTTCATTTTGAAGATGCTTACGCAGGATCTGATCGACCTGCAAACTGTAGTTCAGCGCCTGCCACTTACCATAGACGCGCAGCGGTATTGGCGTCTCTTTCAGGAACTCAACAAGCTGGCCTTCACCTTCCCAGCCGGCTTTCACGCGGACGTTGAAGCGGGTGTCAGCCGTCTCTTTCACCAGATCCAGCGCACCGTTTCCGGTCAGCGCCAGCAGAGACGAGGTTCCCTGCATCTCGTCGAGCGAGAGCTGACCGTTGTCGAGGGCAAGCTCGCTGGTAAAGCTGTCGAGACGGGTGGCGCTGTCGTAGTTTTCATTTGCCTTCACATTGCTGCTGCGCTCTACCGCCTGCTGCACCAGCTGCTGGAAGTTCAGCCCTTCCATGCGCGAATCTTTCAGCTCAACGTGCGCCCGCCCCTGCCAGCTCCGGCGGAAGGCGTCCGCATCAATCTTCGTGCCGGAGAAATCCCCCGCCAGCGACAGCTGCCCCGTCAGGGCAATCGGATAGTTAAAGGCTTTCAGGATGGTGCCAATCTCAACGTTTTCCAGACGCGGCTGGAACGCGGCGCTGGCAACGTCTTTGCGTACGTCCAGCGTGCCCGGCAGGGAGAGATTCCCTGCCCCCATTTTTCCGCTGAGCTCAGAGATAACCAGCAGGCCATTGTGGTTGAACATCTGGCTGCTGACGTCGGTAAAATCAATCCCACGCCAGCGCACGCTGTTCGCTTTCAGCAGGATGTCGGCGGTAAAGCCTCTCAGGCCGTTGTAGTCAGGCCGATCGAGATTGGAGGAGATCACCGGACGCGTTTGCGTGACCTGGCTTTGCCCTACCTGCGTGACCCCCTCATCGGCTGCGTTCACCGTTTGCGACGGAAGCAGATTCTCAAGGTTCAGCCTGTCGAATTGCAGATCCAGCACCCACTTAGGTTTTTCATCAAGCGTAACGCTCGCCTGTCCTTTAAGAGTACTGTCGTTCGCCTGGAGGTTTAGCGCGTTCAGTTCCAGCTGTTTGCGCTCTTCATGCCAGACCGCCTGCATCGTACCCTGGCCAGCGATCCCTTTTGTGGGTAAATCCGCGCCGGTAAGCTGCCAGTTGAGCTGCTGAATATCCGCCGTCAGCTGATGCGGATAGTCCGAAGCGTTTACGTTCGCGTTCATCGACAGGTTGAGATCGCGCTGATTGCGGTTGATCCGCCCGGAGAACTCCACGGTGGCGTGATGGCTGGCGTCCTGCTCCATCCTGAGGTTGATATTGCGTACGGTGATCTGCTCGTCGTCCTCATGCTGGAAAACCAGCACGCTGTCAGCGACCTTCAGACTACCAATATCGAACGACCAGCCAGCGTCAGACGGGACGTCAGGCAAGGTGTTTTCATGCGGTTCGACCGGGGCATCCGCCTGACGAACGGCTTCGGTTTGTGGCGTAAGCTGGATCACCGCGCCCTTCAGCATCACCTGTTCGACCTGGAGCTGATGGGACAAGAGCGGGATGAGCGCGACATCAAGACGCATATTATCCGCGGTCACCAGCGGCTGCGCGGCGCCCGGCGCGGTAAGTGACATGCGCCCGGAGAGAATGCTGAGCTGAGGCCAGACGTGCCAGCGCAGCGGCCCGTCCAGCTTGAGTTCATACCCGCTGCGCGCTTCAACCTGTCGCACCATATAGGCCCGGAAGTCGTTCGGGTTAACCAGCAGCACCAACGCTGAAAGGCCAGCCACCAGCACCACCAGCAAAATCATCAGCGTTGTCAGAACTCTTCTCATGGCTTCCTCAGTGAACTCACAGATCAGTCTTTATCGATACGACTGGCAACCGCACCCTGCTGGTCGCGATATTTTGCGTCCTGACGGCGGTTATAAGGACGGTCTGCCGGGCCGGTCAGCGGCTCGAAGCTCAACGCACCAATCATCATTCCCGGGCGAAGCGCCAGCGGCAGTTTACCGGCGTTAAAGAACTCCAGCACGATACGGCCAGACCAGCCCGGATCGATACGGTGCGCGGTAACGTGCACCATCAGACCCAGACGCGCCAGGGAAGAGCGTCCGTCAAGCCAGCCCACCAGATCCGCCGGCAGCGTGACGGACTCAAAGGTCACCGCCAGCGCCAGTTCGCCAGGATGGAGATAAAACGCTTCGCCTTCTTCAATGACGATTTCGTCACTCATGACGCGATCCAGCGCCGCACTGACTTCGTCTTTCGGCCCGCTGAGGTCGATAAACGGTGCCGTGTGGCCGCTGAAGGTGCGGAATTTATTCCCCAGACGCACATCGACGGTCACGCCGTTAATACGCTCAACCGGCGGACGCGGGGTGATAGACAGGCGGCCTTCATCCAGCCAGGCTTCTATATCGCGGTCACAAAGACGCATGGCACTTTCTCCTTTCGTGCATCGCGCCCTGAAGCTTTACGGCATCAGGGCAAAACCAGGTTATCTCTGAACGGTACACAATTCACGCGGCTTATTCAAAAAACTGACTGATTTTCGCTTTTAAGATGTCGATAGCAATACGGTTTTTACCGCCGCGAGGAACAATAATATCGGCGTATTGTTTTGAAGGCTCAATAAATTGCAGGAACATCGGGCGAACGGTTTTCTGATACTGCGCCATCACCGAGTCCATGGAGCGGCCGCGTTCGTTAACGTCGCGTTTGATACGCCGCATCAGGCAGATATCCAGCGGGGTGTCGACGAAAATCGAGAAGTTCATTGATTCGCGCAGACGGGCGTCGGTGAGCAGCAAAATCCCTTCAAGGATAATGACTTTCTTGGGCTCGATGCGGATTGTTTCCTGAGTGCGGGTATGTTCCACGTAGCTGTAGACGGGCAGTTCAATCGCCTCGCCGCGCTTCAGCGCTTCCAGATGCTGGAACAGCAGGCTG
This sequence comes from Enterobacter cloacae complex sp., assembly GCF_900322725.1. Lineage (NCBI taxonomy): Bacteria > Pseudomonadati > Pseudomonadota > Gammaproteobacteria > Enterobacterales > Enterobacteriaceae > Enterobacter > Enterobacter cloacae complex sp. The sequence continues at coordinate 203,195 of NZ_LT991957.1, forward strand.
TGATCCATCGCACTGGGATGGTCGTAGTTGGTTTTTACGCGCTCTTCCATCGAAAGATGGGATTGATCTTTGTAATAGCTGTCTTCGGGAATAACACCGATATGCTCATCACCCACTTGTTCACGCAGTTCGCGATAAAGCGTACTGGCAATAAGACTTTTACCTGAAGCCGATGCGCCGGCGATGCCTATGATGACGCACTGATGAGACTTATCAGTCATAAATTTAGCGACCTGATTAACCTGGATGTAAGGAAGGACGACGCCGGAGCGTCAAACGCGGCAATTATAGGGATTTCGGGGGCGTGATACCAGTCGAATGCGCAGGTTATGCGAGGCGGGCTGAAAAGCGCCTCTTCTCGCCTTTAGCGAAATTTTTATGCGCGTTTAATCGCCATTTCCACACCCTTCTTCGCAGAGTCACTATTTTATAAGTCTATGAAGTCAAAATCTGAGCACTCAGCATATGAATTGTAAAATGTTTGTACTAGCATAAACCAAATTATTACTTTTACGCGTCCGGACCTGGCTCCTGACAACACGGCGTCCCTGGATAGAGCGGTAATGAATAAACAATACCAGCGGGTTTTGGTCACTACCCCACATCCTTTACTGCGGCTTGTCTGTCTGGGTCTGGTCACGTTCATCTTCACCTTATTTTCCCTTGAACTGACTCGCTTCGGTACGCTGCTGGCGCCATTATGGTTTCCTACCTCGATTATGATGGTGGCGTTTTACCGCCACGCGGGAAAAATGTGGCCCGGCATTGCGCTCGCCTGCTCCTTTGGCAATATTTTTGCTTCGTGGATGCTGTTCTCATGGGAATCGATCAGCATCACCTACACGGCGATCAATATCATTGAGGCCACCATCGGCGCGCTGTTACTGCGTAAGCTTCTCCCGTGGTATAACCCGCTGCAAAACCTCAACGACTGGGTCCGACTCGCCCTCGGCAGTGCCGTGGTGCCGCCGCTGGTAGGCGGCATTCTGGTGCATTTTCTGGTGCCGAGCGCGGAGCCGCTGCGTAATTTTCTTTTCTGGGTTCTGTCAGAATCCATTGGCGCACTGGCGCTGGTGCCGTTAGGTCTGCTGTTTAAGCCGCATTATCTGCTGCGCCATCGCAACCCCAAACTGCTGCTGGAAACGCTGGTGACCCTGGTCGTTACGCTGGTTCTGAGCTGGACGGCAATTACCTGGCTGCCGTGGCCGTTCACCTGCATCATCGTTCTTTTGATGTGGAGCGCGGTGCGCCTGCCACGTATGGAAGCGTTCCTGATCTTTTTATTCACCATCATGATGGTATCCCTGATGATGGCGCGAAACCCGCTTTCCATGACGCCCTCCAGCATGATCGTCACCTTCAACGCGCCGTGGCTCCCCTTCCTGATGATGCTGCTCCCCGCCAACATTATGACGATGGTGATGTATGCCTTCCGGGCCGAGCGTAAACACATCACGGAAAGCGAAGAGCGTTTTCGTAATGCGATGGAATACTCCGCGATAGGCATGGCGCTGGTGAGCATTGAGGGCCAGTGGCTTCAGGCCAACAAGGCGCTGTGCAATTTCCTCGGTTACAGCCAGTCGGAGCTCCAGTCGCTCACGTTCCAGCAGTTAACCTGGCCGGAAGATTTAAATACCGACCTGGAACAGCTCGAACAGCTGATCCACGGCGAGATTAACACCTACAGCCTCGAAAAACGCTACTACACCCGCAACGGCGAGGTGGTCTGGGCGCTGCTGGCCGTCTCCGTCGTGCGACATGCCGACGGTACGCCGCTCTACTTTATTGCTCAGATTGAAGACATCAACGACCTGAAGCAGACCGAGTGGGTGAATAAGCGCCTGATGGAACGCATCACCCTCGCTAACGAAGCCGGTGGGATTGGCATCTGGGAGTGGGATCTTGAGCCAGACGTGATTAGCTGGGATAAACGAATGTTTGAGCTGTACGAGATCCCTGCGCACATAAAGCCCTCCTGGCAGCTCTGGCATGACGCCATCGTGCCTGAAGACCGCGCGAACGCCGAACGGGTGCTGCGTGAATCACTCCAGGCCAGAGTGCCCTTCAAGCTGGAATTTCGCATTCGCGTCAAGGATGGCATTCGCCACATTCGTTCCCTGGCAAACCGGGTGCTGAACAAACAGGGCGAAGTCGAGCGGCTGTTAGGCATCAACATGGATATGACCGAGGTAAAGCAGCTGAACGAGGCACTGTTCCAGGAAAAAGAGCGCCTGCATATCACCCTCGACTCCATCGGCGAAGCGGTGCTGTGCACCGACGTCGACATGAACATCACCTTTATGAACCCGGTCGCCGAAAAGATGAGCGGCTGGTCGCAAAGCGAAGCGCTGGGTCAGCCCGTTCTGGAGGTGCTGCACATTACCTTCGGCGAGAAGGGACCGTTAATGGAAAACATCCACAGCGGCGACATGTCCCGTACCGATATCGAACAGGACGTGGTGCTTAACTGCCGGAACGGCGGCAGTTTCGACATTCACTACAGCATTACCCCGCTCAGCACCCTGGACGGCCATACTATCGGCTCGGTGCTGGTGATTCAGGACGTAACCGAATCGCGCAAAATGCTGCGCCAGCTGAGCTACAGCGCCTCCCATGATGCCCTTACCCACCTGGCGAACCGCGTCAGCTTCGAAAATCACCTGAAGCGCCTGTTGCAGACGGTCCAGGAGACCCACCAGCGTCACGCGCTGGTCTTTATCGACCTTGACCGCTTTAAGGCGGTAAACGATACGGCAGGCCACGCGGCGGGCGACGCCCTCCTGCGCGAGCTTTCTTCGCTAATGCTGACCATGCTGCGCTCCAGCGACGTGCTGGCGCGTCTGGGCGGAGACGAGTTTGGCCTGCTGCTGCCGGACTGCAACGTCGAAAGCGCACGCTACATTGCGGGCCGGCTGATTGACGCCATCAACAGCTACCATTTTTCCTGGGAAGGACGCCTGCACCGTATTGGCGCCAGCGCGGGGATCACGCTGATTGACGACAGCAATTATCAGGCTGCGGAAGTGATGTCTCAGGCCGACATTGCCTGTTACGCCTCGAAAAACAGCGGGCGCGGCGTGGTCACCGTCTATGAACCCCAGCAGGAGCGGATCCACAGCACGCGCAGCATGATGTCGCTGGATGAGCAGTGGCACATGATTAAAGATAATCATCTGCTGATGATCGCCCGCAGCGTCGCCTCGCCGCGCATTCCCGAGAGCAGCAGCTTCTGGTTGATTTCCCTGCGGCTGTGGACCAGCCAGGGAGAAGTGCTGGAAGAGCATGCCTTCCGCGCCGGGCTCGGAGAGGCGGAGCTGCTGCACGCCCTTGACCGACGGATATTCAGCGAGTTTTTCCGTACCTATGCCGCACAGGTGGCGGCCAAAGGTATGGGCGTCGCGCTGCCGCTCTCAGAGGCGGGGTTAGCCAGCGTCACGCTGGTAAATGAACTGCTCGACCTGATTACCAAAGGCCCGCTGCCGGCGCGGCTGCTGCACCTGGCAATCGCCGTCGATGTGCTGAACAACACGGATGAAAACGTGCAGCAGGGTCTGCAAAAGCTTCGTCATGCCGGTTGCCGCGTGGTGCTGACCCGCGTCGGACGCGACATGAACGTCTTCAGTCAGCTCAGCGCCACCACCGCTGATTATCTGCTGCTGGATGCAGACGTGGTGACCAACGTCCACGGCAACCTGATGGACGAGATGATGGTGACCATCATTCAGGGCCACGCCCGGCGTCTGGGACTAAAAACCATTGCCGGGCCGTGCCACCAGTCGATCATGATGGATACGCTGTCGGGCATCGGCGTTGACTTTATTTACGGCGATACCATCGGGGAAGCGCAGCCGCTCGATTTACTGCTGAATACCAGCTATTTCGCCATCAACTGACGGCGACCAGCCGTCGGTGTACCAGATATGTAACAGCGCGTACGAGCGCCACGGCTGCCAGCGCTCGGCATAGCGACGGATCTGCGCGGGCGTCATGCCGGCAAAACGCTGCTTAATCAGATAATCATCCGGCAGGAAAACGTCCTTTGCCTGCCAGCCGCGCAGGGCCAGATAGTTAGCGGTCCAGCGTCCGATGCCGGGCCGCTGCTGTAGCGCCTTCATCCCGGCCTCCACGTCCGCAGGCGGGAACAGCGGGAATTCACCGTCCACCACCGACTGCGCCAGATGAATCAACGACTCCGCACGCCTGAGCGGCATTCCGAGGGCTTTTAACGCCAGCGGATCCGCCGCGGCCAGCGCTTCTGGCGGAGGAAAGCACAGGTAGCCCGGCGCATCCTCGATGGGTTCACCGCACAGCGCCACCACCCGCGACGCCAGTTTTGCCGCCATCGCCACGCTCACCAGCTGCCCGAGAATGGCGCGCACGCCCTGTTCGTATGCATCCATCGCCCCCGGCAAACGTAACCCTGGACGCGCCGCGCCGAGATCGCCCAGCGTCTGCGCAATTTGCTGCGGATCGCAATCAAGATCGAACAGGCGGGAGATACGGTCAAGGCAGATGTCCGCCACCGGGATCAGGCCAGGGCTGAGCGACACCGCCAGCGTATGGGTTGCGCTGTCCGGCGTAACCCGAAAAACGCCCTGCTGCCCCGCATAGCCAAAACTGCGCTCGTAGTAAGCCTCCGTGACGGTCTCCACCCCGGTGACCGCACGCGCGGCAAGAAAGCCAAACATCCACTGCCAGTCGTAGGGCGGTTGCCAGTTCAGGGTGTACATCGTCTCTCCTTTTTTTATTTACCTCAGCATAAACCGAAAGATAGCGTTGCGCCTTGCTTTCATATTCCTGTTGTCGCCTGGCAGACATTTCGCTAAAGTCTCGCCCCTTCTCACCGGCATGGGGATTTATTGTGTTTATTGGATTCGACTACGGCACCGCAAACTGCTCGGTTGCGATAATGCAAAACGGACAACCGCAGCTCCTGAAAATGGAAAACGGCAGTACGCTGTTGCCGTCAATGCTCTGCGCGCCCACGCGTGAAGCGGTAAGCGAGTGGCTGTTCCGCCATCATCAGGTTCCGGCCACGGCGGCAGAATCGCAGGCGCTGCTGCGCCGTGCGGTCAGTTTTAACCGCGAGGAAGATATCGACGTTACCCCTTCCAGCGTGCAGTTCGGCCTCTCTTCGCTCGGGCAGTACATTGACGATCCGGAAGAGGTTTATTTCGTTAAATCGCCTAAATCCTTCCTCGGCGCCAGCGGCCTGAAGCCGCAGCAGGTGGCGATGTTTGAAGATCTGGTCTGCGCGATGATGCTGCATATCCGCAATCAGGCGCAGTCGCAGGTGCCGGAGACCATCACCCAGGCAGTGATTGGTCGCCCGATCAACTTCCAGGGGCTGGGCGGTGATGAAGCCAACCAGCAGGCGCAGGGGATCCTCGAGCGTGCGGCGCACCGGGCGGGCTTTAGCGACGTGGTGTTCCAGTATGAGCCGGTTGCGGCGGGGCTGGATTTTGAGGCCACGCTGACGGAAGAGAAGCGGGTGCTGGTAGTGGACATCGGCGGCGGTACGACGGACTGTTCGTTACTGCTGATGGGGCCGCAATGGCATCACCGTCGCGATCGTGAAAACAGCCTGCTGGGGCACAGCGGCTGCCGCGTCGGAGGTAACGATCTGGATATCGCCCTGGCGTTCAAGAGCCTGATGCCGCTGCTCGGCATGGGCGGACAAACCGAGAAAGGCATCGCCCTGCCGATCCTGCCGTGGTGGAACGCGATTGCCATCAACGACGTCCCTGCGCAGAGTGATTTTTACAGCACCGCGAATGGCCGTTTCCTCAACGATCTGGTGCGCGACGCACAGGATGCCGGGAAAGTCGCCCTGCTCTATAAAGTGTGGCGCCAGCGCCTGAGCTACAGGGTGGTGCGCACCGCCGAAGAGAGCAAAATTGCCCTTTCCGATCGTCCGGAGCAGGCCGTTTCATTGCCGTTTATTAGCGACAATCTGGCAACGACCATTACCCGGGAAGGGCTGGAACTGGCGCTGGCCCAGCCGCTACAGCGTATTCTGGAGCAGGTACAGCTGGCGCTGGAGAACGGCAAAGAGAAACCGGACGTGATTTACCTGACCGGCGGTAGTGCCCGTTCACCGCTGATCAAGAAGGCGCTGGCGGAACAGCTGCCGGGGATCCCCATTGCCGGCGGCGATGACTTTGGCTCCGTTACGGCAGGGCTGGCGCGCTGGGCGCAGGTGATGTTTAGCTAATGCGGTTGTGCCGGGTGGCGCTGCGCTTACCCGGCCTACGGTTCGAGGATCTTGTAGGCCGGGTAAGGCGAAGCCGCCACCCGGCGAAACAGCGCGCCACACTCAGACCATTCCTGACAGTCTTCCATATTTCCTTCATTTTTCCGCTGTGTTAGCTGACTAAACTAGTATCATTCCCCGAAAGAGTTTCAGGATGAGAACGTATAACGATGAAAGGCAGTAACAAATCCCGCTGGGCAATCGCCGCTGGTCTGATTGTGGTGGTCCTTGCCGCCGCCTGGTACTGGCACAGCCAGTCCGCGAATTCCCCGGCACCGGCTGGCGCCAGCAGCCCCTCACAGCGCCCTGCGGGCAGTGGTCGCCACGGCATGCGCGGCGGCGCGCTGGCGCCGGTGCAGGCGGCAACGGCGGTGACTAAAGCGGTACCTCGTTATCTCTCCGGGCTGGGAACCATCACCGCCGCCAACACCGTGACGGTGCGCAGCCGCGTGGACGGTCAGCTGTTGGCCATTCATTTCCAGGAAGGCCAGCAGGTCAAAGCCGGCGATCTGCTGGCAGAAATCGACCCAAGCCAGTTTAAGGTGGCCCTGGCGCAGGCCCAGGGGCAGCTCGCGAAAGACAAAGCCACCCTCGCCAACGCCCGCCGCGATTTAGCCCGCTATCAGCAGCTGGTAAAAACCAACCTCGTGTCGCGCCAGGAGCTGGATACCCAGCAGTCGCTGGTCAGCGAATCGCAGGGCACCATTAAAGCCGACGAAGCCGCGGTCGCCAGCGCCCAGCTCCAGCTGGACTGGAGCCGGATCGTTGCCCCCATCGACGGGCGCGTCGGCCTCAGGCAGGTGGACATCGGCAACCAAATCTCGAGCGGTGACACCACGGGCATTGTGGTGATCACCCAGACGCACCCTATCGATCTCGTCTTTACCCTGCCGGAAAGCGATATTGCGACGGTAGTCCAGGCGCAGAAAGCCGGTAAAGGGCTGGTCGTGGAGGCCTGGGATCGCACCAACAAGCAGAAGCTGAGCGAAGGTTCGCTGCTGAGCCTGGATAACCAGATCGACACCACCACCGGCACCATCAAGCTGAAGGCGCGCTTCAACAATCAGGACGATGCCCTGTTCCCGAATCAGTTCGTCAACGCGCGTATGCTGGTCGCGACCGAAGAAAATGCGGTAGTGATCCCGACGGCGGCTCTGCAAATGGGCAGTGAAGGCAACTTTGTCTGGGTGCTGAACAGTGAAAACAAGGTCAGCAAACACCTGGTGAAAACCGGCATCCAGGACAGCCAGACGGTGGTAATCGACGCCGGGCTGTCCGCAGGCGATCGCGTCGTGACCGACGGTATTGACCGTCTGACCGAAGGGGCGCAGGTCGAGGTGGTGGAAGCTCAGACTACAGGAGCAAAAGCCTGATGCAGGTGATGCCGCCGAGCTCTACAGGTGGGCCATCACGCCTGTTCATTTTACGTCCGGTTGCGACGACCCTGTTGATGGTGGCGATCCTGCTGGCCGGGATCATTGGCTACCGTTTTCTGCCCGTGTCGGCGCTGCCGGAAGTAGACTACCCGACGATTCAGGTTGTCACCCTCTATCCGGGCGCCAGTCCGGACGTGGTGACGTCCGCAATCACCGCCCCGCTGGAGCGTCAGTTCGGCCAGATGTCTGGCCTGAAGCAGATGTCCTCCCAGAGCTCCGGCGGCGCCTCGGTCGTCACGCTTCAGTTCCAGCTCGCGCTGTCGCTGGACGTCGCGGAACAGGAGGTGCAGGCCGCCATTAACGCCGCCACCAACCTGCTGCCGTCTGACCTGCCGAACCCGCCGGTTTACAGCAAGGTGAACCCGGCAGACCCGCCGATCATGACGCTTGCCGTCACCTCCTCCGCCATGCCGATGACGCAGGTGGAAGACATGGTCGAAACCCGCGTGGCGCAAAAGATTTCGCAGGTGACCGGCGTCGGGCTGGTGACGCTCGCAGGGGGACAACGCCCCGCCGTGCGCGTTAAGCTTAATGCCCAGGCCATTGCCGCGCTGGGGTTAACCAGCGAAACCATTCGCACCGCCATCAGCAGCGCCAACGTTAACTCAGCGAAGGGCTCGCTGGACGGCCCAACCCGCGCGGTCACGCTCTCCGCCAATGACCAGATGCAGTCCGCCGATGAATACCGCCAGCTGATTGTGGCCTATCAAAACGGCGCGCCGATCCGCCTCGGGGACGTTGCCACCGTTGAGCAAGGGGCTGAAAACAGCTGGCTCGGGGCGTGGGCCAATAAGCAGCAGGCGATCGTCATGAACGTTCAGCGCCAGCCGGGCGCGAACATTATTGATACCGCCGACAGCATTCGCACCATGCTGCCGCAGCTGGTGGAAAGCCTGCCGAAATCGGTCAGCGTGAAGGTGCTGTCGGATCGCACCACCAACATTCGCGCCTCGGTATCGGACACGCAGTTCGAGCTGATGCTGGCGATTGCGCTGGTGGTCATGATCATCTACCTGTTCCTGCGCAACGTTCCGGCAACCATTATTCCCGCCGTTGCCGTGCCGCTCTCGCTGGTGGGAACGTTCGCGGTAATGGTATTTCTCGACTTTTCGATTAACAACCTGACGCTGATGGCGCTCACCATCGCCACCGGGTTCGTGGTGGACGATGCCATCGTCGTTATCGAGAACATCTCGCGCTATATCGAAAAAGGTGAAAAGCCGTTAGCCGCCGCGCTGAAGGGCGCGGGAGAAATTGGCTTTACCATCATCTCGCTGACCTTTTCGCTGATTGCGGTGCTGATCCCGCTGCTGTTTATGGGGGATATCGTAGGTCGCCTGTTCCGCGAATTTGCCGTGACGCTGGCCGTCGCCATTCTGATCTCTGCCGTGGTGTCGCTGACGCTGACGCCGATGATGTGCGCCCGCATGCTGAGCCATGACTCTTTGCGCAAGCAAAACCGCTTCTCCCGCGCCTCCGAGCGGATGTTCGAGCGCATCATTGCCGCCTACGGTCGCGTGCTGGCAAAAGTGCTGAACCATCCGTGGGCGACGCTCGGCGTGGCCCTCGGCACGCTGGCGCTCAGCGTCATGCTGTGGATTTTCATTCCGAAAGGCTTCTTCCCGATTCAGGACAACGGCATTATTCAGGGCACGCTCCAGGCCCCGCAGTCGGTCTCCTTCGCGAATATGGCGCAGCGCCAGCAGCAGGTGTCGGAAATCATCATGAAAGATCCGGCGGTGGAAAGCCTGACCGCCTACGTGGGCGTGGACGGCACCAACCCATCACTTAACAGCGCCCGCCTGCAAATTAACCTCAAACCGCTTGATGACCGCGACGATCGCGTCAACGCGGTGATCGAGCGCCTGCAACGCGCCGTGGCGCGCGTGCCGGGCATTCAGCTGTACCTGCAACCGATTCAGGATTTAACCATTGATACGCAGGTGAGCCGCACGCAGTACCAGTTCACGCTTCAGGCCACCTCGCTTGATGCGCTCAGCACCTGGGTGCCGCAGCTGGTGGACAAGCTGAAAGCGCTGCCGCAGGTTTCTGACGTCAGCAGCGACTGGCAGGACAAAGGGCTGGCGGCGTACGTAAACGTCAACCGCGACACCGCCAGCCGTCTGGGCATTACCATGTCCGACGTGGATAACGCGCTGTATAACGCTTTTGGCCAGCGTCTGATCTCCACCATTTACACCCAGGCGAACCAGTATCGCGTGGTGCTGGAACACAACACCGAGAACACGCCGGGGCTGGCCGCCCTGGACTCGGTGCGCCTGACCAGCAAAGACGGCGGTATTGTGCCGCTCAACGCGATTGCCACGGTGGAAGAGCGTCACGCCCCGCTGTCGATTAACCATCTCGACCAGTTTCCGTCCACCACCATTTCGTTCAACGTGCCGGACGGCTATTCCCTGGGCGAAGCGGTGGAGGCCATTCTGGGCGCGGAGAAGGAACTGAGCTTCCCGTCCGATATTCAGACCCAGTTCCAGGGCAGTACGCTGGCGTTCCAGGCCGCGCTGGGCAGCACCGTCTGGCTGATCGTCGCGGCGGTGGTGGCGATGTATATCGTGCTTGGCGTGCTGTATGAAAGCTTTATCCACCCGATCACCATCCTCTCCACCCTGCCGACGGCGGGCGTGGGGGCGCTGCTGGCGCTGATGCTGGCGGGGAGCGAGCTGGACGTGATTGCGATCATTGGCATCATCCTGCTTATCGGGATCGTGAAGAAAAACGCCATCATGATGATCGACTTTGCGCTGGCCGCCGAGCGCGAGCAGGGTATGGCGCCGCGCGAGGCCATTTTCCAGGCCTGCCTGCTGCGTTTTCGTCCGATCCTGATGACCACCCTGGCGGCCCTGCTGGGCGCCCTGCCGCTGATGCTGAGCACCGGCGTGGGGGCAGAGCTGCGCCGTCCGCTGGGTATCGGCATGGTGGGCGGCCTGCTGGTCAGCCAGGTGCTGACGCTGTTTACCACGCCGGTCATCTACCTGCTGTTCGACCGTCTGGCGCTGTGGACGAAAAGCCGCTTCCCGAAACGTGAAGAGGAGGCGTAAGTGAAGTTTTTCGCCCTCTTCATTTACCGTCCGGTTGCGACGATTTTACTCTCCGTCGCCATCACCCTGTGCGGCGTGCTGGGCTTCCGCCTGCTGCCGGTGGCGCCGCTGCCGCAGGTGGATTTCCCGGTGATCATGGTCAGCGCCTCGCTGCCGGGCGCATCGCCGGAAACCATGGCCTCATCCGTGGCGACGCCGCTTGAGCGATCGCTTGGGCGAATTGCCGGGGTTAACGAGATGACCTCCAGCAGTTCGCTGGGCAGCACGCGCATCATTCTGGAATTTAACTTCGACCGAGACATCAACGGCGCGGCGCGTGACGTGCAGGCCGCGATTAACGCCGCCCAAAGCCTGCTGCCGAGCGGCATGCCGAGCCGTCCGACCTACCGCAAGGCCAACCCGTCCGATGCGCCGATCATGATCCTGACGCTCACGTCGGAAACCTACTCTCAGGGCGAGCTGTACGACTTTGCCTCCACGCAGCTGGCGCAGACTATCGCCCAGATTGACGGCGTAGGCGACGTGGACGTCGGCGGCAGCTCCCTGCCCGCCGTGCGCGTGGGCCTGAATCCGCAGGCGCTCTTTAACCAGGGCGTGTCGCTGGACGACGTGCGTTCCGCCATCAGCAACGCCAACGTGCGTAAACCGCAGGGGGCGATTGAGGACAGTAGCCACCGCTGGCAGATCCAGACCAACGACGAGCTGAAAACCGCCGCCGAGTATCAGCCGCTAATTATTCATTACAACAACGGCGCGGCGGTGCGCCTGAGCGACGTCGCCAGCGTTACCGATTCGGTGCAGGACGTGCGCAACGCCGGGATGACCAACGCCAAACCGGCCATTTTGCTGATGATCCGCAAGCTGCCGGAAGCCAACATCATCCAGACGGTGAACAGCATCCGCGAGCGGCTGCCGGAGCTTCAGGAAACCATTCCGGCGGCGATCGATCTCCAGATTGCGCAGGACCGCTCCCCTACCATCCGCGCCTCGCTCGAAGAGGTGGAGCAGACGCTGATTATGTCCGTCGCGCTGGTGATCCTGGTGGTGTTCCTGTTCCTGCGATCGGGTCGCGCCACGCTGATCCCGGCGGTGGCGGTTCCGGTGTCGCTGATTGGCACCTTTGCCGCCATGTACCTGTGCGGCTTCAGCCTTAACAACCTGTCGCTGATGGCGCTGACGATTGCCACCGGGTTTGTGGTGGATGACGCCATCGTGGTGCTGGAAAATATCTCGCGTCATCTGGAAGCGGGCATGAAGCCGCTCCAGGCGGCGCTTCAGGGTACGCGTGAAGTGGGCTTTACGGTACTGTCCATGAGCCTGTCGCTGGTGGCGGTGTTCCTGCCGCTGCTGCTGATGGGCGGCCTGCCGGGACGACTGCTGCGCGAATTTGCCGTCACGCTTTCCGTCGCTATCGGTATCTCACTGGTGATTTCGCTTACGCTGACCCCAATGATGTGCGGCTGGATGCTCAAGCGCAGCCAACCGCACTCGCAGCCGCGCCGGAAAGGCTTTGGCCGCGTCCTGATGGCAATGCAGTCAGGCTATGGCAAATCGCTGAAATGGGTGCTGAACCACACGCGTATTGTCGGGCTGGTGCTGATGGGCACCATCGTGCTCAACGTCTGGATGTACATCACCATCCCGAAAACCTTTTTCCCGGAGCAGGATACCGGCGTGCTGATGGGCGGTATTCAGGCTGACCAGAGCATTTCGTTCCAGGCGATGCGCGGCAAGCTTCAGGACTTTATGAAGATCATTCGTGAGGATCCGGCCGTAGACAACGTCACCGGCTTTACCGGCGGCTCGCGCGTTAACAGCGGGATGATGTTTATTACCCTTAAGCCGCGCGGTGAACGTCACGAAACGGCGCAGCAGATCATTGACCGCCTGCGGGTGAAGCTCGCCAAAGAGCCGGGGGCAAACCTGTTTTTGATGGCCGTTCAGGATATCCGCGTCGGCGGACGACAGGCCAACGCCAGCTATCAGTACACCCTGCTCTCGGACGATTTAGCTGCCCTTCGCGAGTGGGAGCCGAAGATCCGAAAAGCGCTGGCCGCTCTGCCGCAGCTGGCAGACGTGAACTCCGACAGCCAGAACAACGGCGCGGAGATGGCGCTCACCTACGATCGTGAAACCATGGCCCGCCTGGGCATTAACGTGGAGGCGGCCAACAGCCTGCTGAACAACGCCTTCGGGCAGCGTGAAGTCTCCACCATCTATCAGCCGATGAACCAGTACAAGGTGGTGATGGAGGTGGATCCACGCTACACCCAGGACATCAGCGCGCTGGACAAGATGTTTGTGATCAATGATGACGGTAAGGCGATTCCGCTGTCGTACTTCGCCAGCTGGCAGCCCTCGAACGCGCCGCTGTCGGTGAACCACCAGGGGCTTTCCGCCGCCTCGACCGTCTCGTTTAACCTGCCAACCGGCTCGTCGCTGTCTGAGGCCAGTGATGCCATTAACCGCGCTATGACCCAGCTCGGGGTGCCCTCCTCCGTGCGCGGCAGTTTTGCCGGTACGGCGCAGGTGTTCCAGGACACCATGAATTCGCAGGTCATTTTGATTCTGGCGGCCATTGCCACGGTGTATATCGTGCTGGGCGTGCTGTATGAAAGCTACGTGCATCCGTTGACCATTCTTTCCACGCTTCCCTCTGCGGGCGTGGGGGCGCTGCTGGCGCTGGAGCTGTTCGGTGCCCCATTCAGTCTTATCGCGCTCATCGGGATCATGCTATTGATTGGCATCGTGAAGAAAAACGCGATAATGATGGTCGACTTTGCGCTGGACGCCCAGCGCAACGGTAACCTGACGCCGGACGAGGCGATATTCCAGGCCTGTCTGCTGCGTTTTCGCCCGATCATGATGACCACGCTGGCCGCACTCTTCGGCGCGCTGCCGCTGGTCATTTCCGGCGGTGACGGCTCTGAACTGCGCCAGCCGCTGGGGATCACGATCGTCGGTGGCCTGGTGATGAGCCAGCTCCTGACGCTCTACACCACGCCGGTGGTCTATCTGTTCTTCGACCGGCTGCGGCTGCGTTTTTCGCGTAAAAAGAGAACCACGGTGACCGAGTAAATGACCGACCTTCCCGGTAACGTTCGCTGGCAGTTGTGGATAGTCGCGTTCGGCTTCTTTATGCAGTCGCTGGACACGACTATCGTGAACACCGCCCTCCCCTCGATGGCAAAAAGCCTGGGGGAGAGCCCGCTGCACATGCATATGGTGATTGTCGCCTACGTGCTGACGGTCGCCGTGATGCTGCCCGCCAGCGGCTGGCTGGCGGATAAGGTCGGCGTGCGGAACATCTTCTTCACCGCCATCGTGCTGTTTACCACCGGGTCTCTGTTTTGCGCTCAGGCCAATACCCTCGATCAGCTGGTGATGGCGCGCGTACTACAGGGCGTCGGCGGCGCAATGATGGTGCCCGTCGGGCGGCTAACAGTGATGAAAATTGTTCCGCGCGCGCAGTATATGGCGGCGATGACCTTTGTCACCCTGCCCGGTCAGGTCGGCCCGCTGCTTGGCCCGGCGCTGGGCGGTATTCTGGTGGAGTACGCTTCCTGGCACTGGATCTTCCTGATTAACCTGCCGGTCGGTATCATCGGCGCGATTGCCACCCTGACGCTGATGCCGAACTATAAAATGCAGACCCGGCGCTTTGATTTCTTTGGCTTCATCCTGCTGGCCGCCGGCATGGCGACGCTCACCCTGGCGCTGGACGGGCAAAAAGGGCTGGGGATTTCGTCCCTGTCGCTCGCCCTGCTGGTGGCGCTGGGTGTCACCGCTATTCTCTGGTATCTGTGGCATGCCAGAGGCAACGACAGGGCGCTGTTCAGCCTGAACTTGTTTAACACACCAACCTACCGTCTGGGGCTTTTGGGCAGCTTCGCCGGACGTATCGGCAGCGGCATGCTGCCGTTTATGACGCCGGTATTTTTACAGATTGGGATGGGCTTTTCGCCGTTCCACGCGGGGCTGATGATGATCCCGATGGTGCTCGGCAGCATGGGGATGAAGCGTATAGTGGTGCAGGTGGTAAACCGCTTTGGCTACCGCCGCGTGCTGGTGGCCGCCACGCTCGGGCTGGCGCTGGTCACCCTGCTGTTTATGACCGTGGCGCTGATGGGCTGGTACTACGTCCTGCCGCTGGTGCTGTTCTGCCAGGGGATCGTCAACTCCATGCGCTTCTCGTCGATGAACACCCTCACGCTGAAAGATCTGCCGGACGAGCTGGCGAGCAGCGGTAACAGCCTGCTGTCGATGATCATGCAGCTCTCCATGAGCGTGGGGGTCACGGTGGCCGGCTTGCTGCTCGGCATGTACGGCCAGCACCACCTCAGCGTCGACACCCCCGTCGCGCATCAGGTCTTTTTATACACCTACCTCAGCATGGCGGCGATCGTCGCCCTGCCCGCTTTTATCTTTGCCAGAGTACCGAATGACACGACCAAAAATGTCGTGCTCCGACGCGGCAAAAGGAGTGCACCATGAAATTCTGGCGTCCGGGGATCACCGGTAAGCTTTTTGTGGCGATTTTCGCCACCTGTATTGTCCTGCTGATTACCATGCACTGGGCGGTGCGGGTCAGTTTTGAGCGCGGGTTTATTGACTACATCAAGCACGGTAACGAACAGCGCTTACAGGGCTTAAGCGACGCGCTGGGCGAGCAGTACAGCCTGCACGGTAACTGGCGTTTTCTGCGCAATAATGACCGCTTTATATTTCAAATTCTGCGCTCGCTGGAGCACGATAATGACGATGACCGTCCGGGGCCGGGCATGCCGCCGCACGGCTGGCGCACTCAGTTCTGGGTGATTGACCAGGAGATGCGCGTGCTCGTTGGCCCGCGCTCGCCGGTACCGCCGGACGGCACAAAACGCGCCATCACCTCGAACGGTGCCACGGTGGGCTGGGTTATCGCCTCGCCGGTCGAGCGGCTGACGCGCAACACCGACATCAACTTTGACCGCCAGCAGCGTCAGACCAGCTGGCTGATTGTCGCGCTCTCTACCCTGCTTGCCGCGCTCGCCACCTTCCCGCTGGCGCGCGGCCTGCTGGCGCCGGTTAAGCGCCTTGTTGAGGGCACACACAAGCTGGCGGCGGGTGATTTCTCGACCCGCGTGGACACCCGCAGTCAGGACGAGTTGGGCAAGCTGGCGCAGGACTTTAACCAGCTCGCCAGCACGCTGGAGAAAAACCAGCAGATGCGCCGCGACTTTATGGCCGACATTTCGCACGAGCTGCGCACCCCGCTGGCGGTGCTGCGCGGCGAGCTGGAGGCGATTCAGGACGGCGTGCGGCAGTTCACTCCCGAGTCCGTGGCCTCGCTACAGGCGGAAGTCGGTACGCTGACCAAGCTGGTGGACGATCTGCATCAGCTTTCCATGTCCGACGAAGGCGCCCTGGCCTACCAGAAAGCCCCACTCGACGTGATCAATATTCTTGAAGTCGTGACCGGCGCGTTCCGCGAACGCTTCGCCAGCCGTGACCTGAAAATCAACCTCTCGCTGCCGGACAGCGCGGTGGTGTTTGGCGACAAAGATCGCCTGATGCAGCTATTCAATAATCTGCTGGAGAACAGCCTTCGCTATACCGACGGCGGCGGCGCGCTGCATATCTCCGGCAAGCAGGAAAACGGGCGCTTTGCCCTGACCTTCGCGGACTCCGCCCCTGGCGTGAAGGATGCGCAGCTGGAAAAACTGTTCGAGCGCTTCTATCGCACCGAAGGTTCCCGCAACCGCGCCAGCGGCGGTTCCGGCCTTGGGCTGGCGATTTGCGTTAACATTGTAGAAGCCCACGGCGGCACCATCCGCGCCGCCCATTCGCCTTTTGGCGGGGTTAGCATTACAGTAGAGTTACCTCTGGAACGGGATTTATCGAGGGAAGCATGACCGAGTTACCGATTGACGACAACACACCGCGCATTTTGATCGTGGAAGACGAGCCTAAACTGGGGCAACTGCTGATCGACTATTTGCGTACCGCGAGCTACGCGCCCACGCTTATCAGCCACGGCGACCAGGTGCTGCCCTACGTGCGCCAGACGCGGCCGGATCTGATCCTGCTGGATCTGATGCTCCCGGGTACTGACGGCCTGACCCTGTGCCGTGAAATTCGTCGTTTCTCCGACGTACCCATCGTGATGGTGACGGCCAAAATCGAAGAGATCGACCGCCTGCTGGGGCTTGAAATCGGCGCCGACGATTATATCTGCAAGCCTTACAGCCCGCGCGAAGTGGTTGCTCGCGTGAAAACGATCCTCCGCCGCTGCAAGCCGCAGCGTGAATTGCAGGTGCTGGATGCGCAAAGCCCGCTGATTGTCGACGAAAGCCGCTTCCAGGCAAGCTGGCGCAACAAGCTGCTGGACCTCACCCCTGCGGAGTTCCGCCTGCTGAAAACGCTCTCCCACGAGCCGGGGAAAGTGTTTTCCCGCGAACAGCTGCTCAATCATCTGTATGACGATTACCGCGTGGTGACGGATCGCACCATCGACAGCCACATCAAAAACCTGCGTCGCAAGCTGGAGTCGCTGGATGCCGACCAGTCGTTTATTCGTGCGGTGTACGGCGTGGGGTATCGATGGGAAGCGGACGCGTGCAGGATTGCCTAATATTTGCTTTAACGATGATTACCTGCCCAGGTAATCATCGTTCTTCATAACATTCACTTTCTAACAACCCCCTACCTGATTTGACAATTGCTAATTGTATTGTTTGATGTTAAAAACGAAATAAATCACAATATTACGGCTTCAAGAAATGCAAAATGTTATTGGTACTTTATTCATTATCATCACCACAGCTATAAGCGTTGCCAGCCTTTTCTTGGGGTTATTCGCTTATAATAAAAAAATGAAAACAAAAGCAATACAAAAAATAGAACTCCTCATACCTAAAAAAAACAGAATAACCAAGTTTTCCGAGCAATGGGTAAGCGCTTTTTTCCTGGCATTCGGTAATCATGCATACTCAAAAAGGCAATTAATTACCATACCGTTTTTATTGGTTTTATATTCCAGTATCTTATTTGTAGTTTGGTATCTCTGGGTGCTGACTTTTAGAAATCCTGAGCACATCATTCCTCAACATCTACCATTGACCATTAAAGTTGCATTACATGACTTTATTCATTTTGGCTTTTGGTACTCTTTACTGCTTGATGTGATGTCAATTTATCTTATCAGAGCTTACATTAACGCAAGTCTATCGAAAGGGTTTTCGTCTGTAAAATCGATTGTTTATTTTTCTTCAATTGTTCTGGGTGTTATGCTCTCATTTACACTTATCATCACCCACCTTAAAAATGTTTCGATTGAGGACCTCTATATCCAGCAAGGCCTGTATTTTGAAGACAGACCTGTTATGACATGGAACCCGCTGGAAGTGATACGGTCTTCATTGGATTTCATCGATAACGAAACCATGATTATCTTTACCTCAAAAGGGGCAATATCTAACTACTTCATTCCGCAGGCGATCATGTTTTACCTTTCCATGTTTACACAATTGACGCTGCTTATTGTTTTCATCAGCTATATGATCACAAAAATACTGCATAACATTCGAACGGTTGCCATCTGGACAGTCAAGTATTCTGGAACGGCTACGATGAATGCCATTGGTTTCATTCTTATCGCCGGTATTATTCTACTGACTTTAATATATTTGTGTATGTATGTCATATCGCTAATGGTTTAAAGATACGAAGTATTATGTCATCTGAAAGGGGTGAGGCGCTTTACCTCCTCGCCCCGCAGCGCTACAATGCCCGCCCTTAAAGTGGGGGATCTCCCCTTACCGCTGCACCAGGTGTATGCGGATCTGACCTGTCATCAGAACGAGAACAAACATGTTTAAACCGGAACTCCTTTCCCCGGCGGGAACGCTGCAAAATATGCGTTACGCTTTCGCCTATGGTGCCGACGCCGTCTACGCGGGCCAACCGCGTTACTCGCTGCGCGTGCGTAACAACGAATTCAACCACGAGAATCTTCAGCTCGGCATTAACGAAGCGCATGCCCTGGGCAAAAAATTCTACGTGGTGGTGAACATCGCGCCGCACAACGCCAAGCTGAAAACGTTCATTCGCGACCTGAAGCCGGTCGTGGAGATGGGGCCGGACGCGCTGATCATGTCGGACCCGGGTTTAATCATGCTGGTTCGGGAGAACTTCCCGGAGATGGACATTCACCTCTCGGTGCAGGCTAACGCCGTCAACTGGGCGACGGTGAAATTCTGGAAGCAGATGGGGCTGACCCGCGTCATTCTGTCTCGCGAGCTGTCTCTCGAAGAGATCGAAGAGATCCGCACCCAGGTGCCGGATATGGAGATCGAAATCTTCGTCCACGGCGCGCTGTGCATGGCCTACTCCGGCCGCTGCCTGCTCTCTGGCTATATCAACAAGCGTGACCCGAACCAGGGCACCTGCACCAACGCCTGCCGCTGGGAATATAACGTTCAGGAAGGCAAAGAGGATGAGATCGGGAACATCGTGCATAAGCACGAGCCGATCCCGGTCACCAACGTTGAGCCAACGCTGGGTATCGGCGCGCCGACCGACAGCGTGTTTATGATTGAAGAAGCCAAACGTCCGGGCGAGTACATGACCGCCTTTGAAGACGAGCACGGCACCTACATCATGAACTCGAAGGATCTGCGCGCCATCGCACACGTGGAGCGTTTAACCCAGATGGGCGTGCACTCGCTGAAAATCGAAGGCCGCACCAAGTCCTACTACTACTGCGCCCGCACCGCGCAGGTATATCGCAAAGCCATCGACGATGCCGCCGCCGGTAAACCGTTCGACACCAGCCTGCTGGAAACGCTGGAAGGTCTGGCGCATCGCGGCTATACCGAAGGTTTCCTGCGTCGTCACACCCACGACGACTACCAGAACTACGAGCATGGCTACTCGATTTCTGAACGCCAGCAGTTTGTCGGTGACTTCACCGGCGAGCGTAAAGGCCCGCTGGCTGCCGTTGCCGTAAAAAACAAATTCACCAAAGGCGACAGTCTGGAGCTGATGACGCCGCAGGGCAACATGAACTTCCGCCTGGAGCACCTGGAAAACAAAAAAGGTGAGGCGATTGAGGTCGCACCGGGCGATGGCCATGTGGTCTGGCTGCCGGTTCCTGAAGAGGTAGAGCTGGAGTTTGCGCTTTTGATGCGTAATTTTGAAGGTGAAAATACCCGAAATCCACACGGCAAATAGTCAATCAACGGGATTTTTTCACGCTGGGATAATTCTTAGAATCGGATCACATACCGCTTCGTTCAATACGGGTATTATCCCCCCGCTGAAAAACATAACCCATAAATGCTAGCTGTACCAGGAACCACCTCCTTAGCCTGCGTAATCTCCCTTACGCGGGCTTATTTTTTGCCTTTCATCCTGTTCTTACCCGCTTTGTTCTTCTCTGGGATACACTCTTTCTATAGTTAAAAAAGGGAGCAAACCGGATGGCAACCTATCCAGACAGTGTATTAATTCTCAACGGCAAAAGTGCAGGCAACGATCTGTTGCGTCAGGCGATTACCGAATTGCGTGAAGATGGCGCGCGCATTCACGTGCGGGTGACCTTTGAAAAAGGCGATGCTGCACGCTATATCGACGAGGGCATCAGGTTAGGCGCTGAAACCATTATTTCCGGCGGCGGCGACGGAACGATCAACGAAATCGCCGGCGCGCTGATTGACCTCAACACAGCAGATCGCCCGGTGATGGGCATTTTACCGCTCGGTACCGCCAATGATTTTGCCACCAGCGCCGGCATACCTGAGGATTTAGGAAAAGCGCTGCAACTGGCCATCCTCGGTAAAGCGACCCCCGTCGATATCGCTCAGGTGAATGAAAAAACCTGCTTTATAAATATGGCGACGGGCGGTTTCGGCACGCGGATCACCAGCGAAACGCCGGAAAAGCTGAAGGCCGCGCTGGGCGGCGTCTCGTATCTCATCCACGGCCTGATGCGCATGGACACGCTCAAGCCCGACAGCTGTGAAATCCACGGTGAGAACTTCCACTGGCAGGGCAACGCGCTGGTGATTGGCATCGGCAACGGGCGGCAGGCGGGCGGCGGACAGCAGCTTTGCCCGGAAGCATTGATTAATGACGGTCAGCTACAGCTGCGCATTTTTACCGGCGACGGGCTGCTGCCCGCGCTGTTTACGACGCTGACGCAGCCGGAGGAGAGCCCCAACATCATCGACGGCACATCCGCGTGGTTTGAGGTGATCGCCCCCCACGGCATGACCTTTAACCTTGACGGAGAGCCGCTCAGCGGTGAGCGATTCCGCATCGAAGTTTTGCCCGGCGCGTTGCAGTGCCGGTTGCCGCCGGACTGTCAGCTTTTGCGCTGACGTGTTGCCGGGTGGCGGCCCTCTTCCCGTATGCACGGAACAGTCCCCTCTCCCCGTTGGGGAGAGGGTTAGGGTGAGGGAAAAGACTTAAGCGATCGTGACTTTACTGTCCAGATAGACGTCCTGAACCGCGTTGATCAGCTTCACGCCATCGGCCATGGATTTTTTGAACGCCTTACGGCCGAGGATCAGCCCCATGCCGCCCGCGCGTTTGTTAATCACCGCCGTGCGCACCGCGTCGGTCAGGTCGGTTTCACCCCCTGCCGCACCGCCGGAGTTAATCAGCCCGGCGCGGCCCATGTAGCAGTTCGCCAGCTGGTAACGCACCAGATCGATCGGGTTGTCGCTGGTCAGCTTGCTGTAGACCCGGTCGTCGGTATAGCCAAAATTCACCGCCTTATAGCCGCCGTTATTCTCGGCCATTTTCTGCTTCACGATGTCCGCGCCGATGGTCGCCGCCAGGTGGTTTGCCTGACCGGTCAGATCCGCAGACACGTGGTAATCCACGCCGTCTTTCTTGAACGACCCGTTGCGCAGATAGGCCCACAGCACGGTCACCATGCCCAGCTCGTGGGCGCGCTCGAACGCTGCGGAGATCTCCTCTATCTGACGACGCGACTGTTCAGAGCCGAAATAGATCGTCGCCCCGACCGCCACCGCGCCCATATTGAACGCCTGCTCGACGCTGGCGTACAGCGTCTGGTCGTATTCGGTTGGGTAGCTCAGAGTTTCGTTATGGTTCAGCTTGACGAGGAACGGAATGCGGTGGGCATAGCGACGCGACACGGAGGCCAGTACGCCATAGGTGGAGGCCACGCAGTTACAGCCCGCCTCAATCGCCAGCTCGACGATGTTTTTCGGATCAAAGTAGAGCGGGTTCGCGGCAAACGACGCCCCCGCAGAGTGTTCAACGCCCTGGTCAACGGGCAGAATAGAGAGGTACCCGGTTCCGCCCAGGCGTCCGGTATTATATAGCGTCTGCATGTTTCGCAGTACGGCAGGCGGACGGTTGTTGTCGACCATGACGCGGTCAACGTAGTCATGGCCAGGCAAGTAAAGCTGGTCGGCTGGAATGGTCATACAACGATGCTGTAAAAGGCTGTCGGCGTCTTTGCCAAGCAACTGCGCAATATCAGTCATAGTGATGCTCCCGTAAGTCCGACGTGATGTCGGAGCGTGTGATCCAAACCCACGTTTTTGCAGGCAGACTAAGCCTGGTACCGACTTACTCTATTTTCCACCATTTGCAACTTTTTTAAGCACAATCTGCTGGCTCGTTTCGTGTACAACATTTTTGTTACACTGATCATACAATCGCCTTAAAGGTATTTAAAAGGTATTATCACATGGTATGTTAACCGCGTACCTCTGACATGCAGGATTAAAAAATGAAAACGAAAGTCCAACTGTCATTCATGATGTTCGTTGAATGGTTTATCTGGGGCGCGTGGTTTGTGCCATTGTGGCTGTGGCTGAGCAAGAGCGGGTTTACTGCCGGCGAAATCGGCTGGTCGTATGCCTGTACGGCCATCGCCGCGATCCTCTCGCCCATCCTGGTCGGCTCGCTGACGGACCGCTTCTTCGCCGCCCAGAAGGTGCTGGCGGTGCTGATGTTCGCCGGCGCGATCCTGATGTACTTCGCCGCACAGCAAACCCAGTTCAGCACCTTCTTCCCGCTGCTGCTGGCCTACTCCCTGACCTATATGCCGACCATCGCGCTGACCAACAGTATCGCCTTTGCGAACGTCGATGACGTGGAGGCCGATTTCCCGCGCATCCGCGTGATGGGCACCATCGGCTGGATTGCCTCGGGCCTGGCGTGCGGCTTCCTGCCGCAGATGATGGGCTATAGCGACATCTCCGACACCAATATTCCCCTGCTGATGACCGCAGCCAGCTCCCTTCTGCTCGGCGTCTTCGCGCTGTTCCTGCCGAATACCCCGCCGAAGAGCACCGGCAAGCTGGATTTCAAAGTCATGCTGGGGCTGGACGCGCTGATCCTGCTGCGCGACAAAAACTTCCTGGTGTTCTTCTTCTGCTCGTTCCTGTTCGCCATGCCGCTGGCCTTCTACTACATCTTTGCCAACGGCTATCTCACCGAAGTGGGGATGAAAAACGCCACCGGCTGGATGACCCTCGGCCAGTTCTCTGAAATCTTCTTCATGCTCGCCCTGCCGTTCTTTACCAAACGCTTTGGTATTAAGAAGGTCTTGCTGCTGGGCCTGATCACCGCCGCCATTCGCTACGGCTTCTTTGTTTACGGTGGCGCCGAGCAGTACTTCACCTACGCGCTGCTGTTCCTCGGCATTCTGCTGCACGGCGTGAGCTATGACTTCTATTACGTCACCGCGTACATCTACGTGGATAAAAAAGCGCCCGTGCATATGCGCAACGCGGCGCAGGGCTTGATCACGCTGTGCTGTCAGGGCTTTGGTAGCCTGCTGGGTTACCGTCTCGGCGGCGTGATGATGGAAAAAATGTTCGCATATAAAGAGCCGGTGAATGGGCTGACCTTCAACTGGGCCGGAATGTGGACGTTTGGTGCAATCATGATTGTGGTGATTGCCGTGCTGTTTATGCTGTTTTTCCGCGAATCGGATAAAGAGATCACCGCAATTGAGGTGGTTGATGGCGATACCGCGCTGACACGAGGGGAAGTTAAATGAAACAAGACCGTATTCTCGGTGCCCTTTACGGGCAGGCGTTAGGGGATGCGATGGGAATGCCGTCGGAGCTGTGGCCGCGCAAGCGGGTAAAAGCACACTTCGGCTGGATCGACCGTTTCTTACCCGGCCCGGCCGAGAATAATGCCGCCTGCTACTTCAGGCAGGCGGAGTTTACCGATGATACATCCATGGCGCTGTGCCTGGCCGATGCGATTATCGAATGCGACGGGGACATTAATCCTGACGTTATCGGTAAGCATATTCTGAACTGGGCGCTGGATTTCGACGCGTTCAATAAGAATGTGCTTGGCCCGACCTCCAAAATTGCCCTGAACGCCATCCGCGACGGCAGGCCGGTGAGCGAGCTGGAAAATAACGGCGTCACCAACGGGGCCGCGATGCGCGCCTCCCCGCTGGGCTGCCTGCTGCCGGCCACGCGTCTGACGCACTTTGTGGAACAGGTTGCGTTAGCCTCCAGCCCGACCCATAAATCGGATCTCGCCATCGCCGGTGCGGTGGTCATCGCGTGGGCGGTTTCGCGCGCTATCGACGGCGAGCGCTGGCAGAACATCGCTGACGCCCTGCCGGGTATTGCCCGCGCGGCCCAGGAGGCCAACACGACCACCTTCAGCGCATCGCTTTCGGCACGCATTGAGCTGGCCCTGAAAACCGTGCGCGAAGCCAACGGTACGGAATCCGCCAGCGAGCAGATCTATCAGCTTATTGGCGCGGGCACGAGTACCCTGGAGTCCGTTCCGGCGGCCATTGCGATGGTCGAACTGGCGGGAACCGACCCGAACCGCTGCGCGTTTTTATGCGCCAACCTGGGGGGTGACACCGACACTATCGGCGCGATGGCAACCGCCATTTGCGGCGCGCTGCACGGTATACAGGCCATTGATCCGGCGCTCAGGCGCGAACTGGATGCCGTCAACCGGCTTGATTTCGGCCACTACTGCGACAAGCTGCTGCACTTCCGGGAGCAAAGGGAGGGTGTATGAGTGCTTTTGCCCGCCGTCTCGAAACGCTTCACGCCACGCGTCCGGTAACGGTGCTGGGCGCGGCGGTGATCGACGTGATTGCCGACGCCTACGCCCTGCCCTGGCGCGGGTGTGATATCGAGCTGAAGCAACAGGGCGTGAATATTGGCGGCTGCGCGCTGAATATCGCCATCGGCCTCAAGCGGCTCGGCATTGCTGCGCAAAACGCGCTTCCCGTGGGCCACGGCGTATGGGCCGATATTATCCGTAACGCCATGGCGAAGCAGGATCTGCACAGCACCGTGGAAGCGGAAACGGGTGATAACGGCTGGTGTCTGGCGCTGGTGGAGCCTGACGGTGAACGCACCTTTATGTCGTTCAGCGGCGTGGAGAATCAGTGGCAGCAGCGCTGGCTGGACGGGTTAAGCGTGCCGGAGAAAAGCCTGATCTATTTGTCCGGCTACCAGCTGGCGTCGCCCAGCGGCGAGCTGCTGACGGCCTGGGTGGAAAGTCTTCAGGATGTGACGCTCTTTATTGATTTCGGTCCGCGTATTGCGGATATCCCCGACCCGCTGATGGCGCGGATGATGGCCTGCAAACCGATTGTCTCGCTTAATCGTCAGGAGGCAGAGCTTGCCGCTGAATGGCTTGGCGTGAACGTGGAGCAACTCGGCAAACAGTGGCAGCAGCGTTTTAGCGCTGCGCTGATCGTGCGCCAGGATAAAGACGGGGCGATCTGGTATGACGGTGACGCCTCCGGACACGTTCCGGCGTTTCCTGCTGACGTGGTCGATACCATCGGCGCGGGTGACAGCCATGCGGGAGGCACCCTTGCCGGGCTGGCAGCGGGATGGTCACTGCCGGAGTCGGTGCAGCTTGGCAATGCCGTAGCCGCCTGGGTCGTCAGCCATCGCGGTGGAGACTGCGCCCCCACGCGCGACGCACTACTCCTCGCACACAAAGACGTATAGATCGCTGCGGCAGTAGCTGATGCTGTACTCAATGGGACGGTGCTGTTGATCGAGCGCGACCTGCTTGATCACCAGCACCGGTATCTTATCGTCCATCTTTATATGCGTCTGAAACTCACTGTCGGGCATCCGGGCGCTGACGCGGGAACGGGTGCGCTGCGGAAAGATATTCTGGCTGCGGAAGTAATCATAAAGCGAGACGCCAATATCGTCCGGGTTGGGAATTAACCCTACCGGTACCCAGGACTCCTCAATGGATACCGCATCGTCGTCCACATAGCGGATGCGCTTAAGCAGAAACACGTCGCTTTCCGGCGTAAGGGAAAGATGGCGGGCGATCTCTTCCGGGCACTTCACCACGCGTTTATTCACCCACAGCGTGTTGGGCGTTTTGCCCCGCAGTACCACCTGCTGGGAAAACCCCCGAGCCTCTTTCAGCGAATATTCAAAGATATTGTTGATTTGCGTGCCGTAGCCGCGCGCACGGGTGACGACCCCGGCCTCCTCCAGCGCCTGCATCGCTTTACGCACCGTAATGCGCGATACGCCGGCAAGCTGGCTCAGGTCACGTTCGCCGGGCAAAATATTCCCGTGAGCGAGCACGCCGCTGCGCACCGCGTTTTTGACCGTTTCGGCAAATTTCAGATACAGCGGCGTGTTGTCCGGTGCGGCAATTCGTTCCTTGAGCTGGGCAATTAACCGGGTATGCGCTTGTTCCATCTCTGTTTTTCTCTGGCATGAGGTTTCATGCCAGTATACGGCTTACCACCATGCATGAAAATGGTGAACCGGCCCAATACCGTGACCCACTTCCAGAGAATCGGCTTTTGCCAGCGCGCCCGAGAGCCAGACCTTCGCTTCCTGCACCGTATCCGCCCAGTTCGCGTGACGGGGACGCAGCGCCGCCAGCGCGGCAGAGAGCGTACAGCCCGTGCCGTGTGTGTTTTTAGTCTGTACGCGCGGCGCGGTGAAACGTTGCGCGCCATCGCGGGTGAAGAGCCAGTCCGGGCTTTCTGCATCATCAAGATGACCGCCTTTCATCAGCACCGCGCTACACCCCATCGCCAGCAGCGCATTGCCCTGCTCTTTCATTTCACGTTCGTTTTGCGCGTGCGGCGCTTCCAGAAGCGCGGCGGCTTCGGGCAGGTTGGGCGTGATCAGCGCCACCTGCGGCAGCAGCTTTTTACGCAGCGTGTCGACAGCAGAGGCGGAGAGCAGCGGATCGCCGCTTTTGGCTAACATTACGGTATCGAGCACTACGTTTTTTATCCGGTAATGTTTAAGACGTTCTGCTACCGCTTCAACAATGTCTGCTTCTGCCAGCATGCCGATTTTGGTGGTGTCGATACGTACGTCGCTGAATACCGAATCCAGCTGCGCGCCGACAAAATCCGGCTCAATGCGATACACCGACTGTACGCCGCGCGTGTTTTGCGCCACCAGCGCGGTGATAACCGAGCAGCCGTAAGCGCCGAGCGCAGAGAAAGTTTTCAGATCTGCCTGGATCCCCGCTCCGCCGCTTGGATCGGTTCCCGCAATAGTCAGGGCATTGATGCGATTCATGCCTGTGCCTCCAGCGCGTAAAGCGCATCCAGAAACGCAGAGGCAAAGCTGCCGGGCCCCTGGCTTTGAGACAGAGCAGCCGATCCTGCACGCTTCATAAAACCGCAGGCTGCCGTCGCGTTATCAAGCCTGTCGCCAGGCAGTGAGCAACAGGCGGCGACGACCGCCGAGAGCGCGCAGCCTGTTCCCACCACGCGGGTCATCAGCGGGTCGCCGCCCGCGACCGTACGGGTTCGCTGCCCGTCGGTGATGTAATCCACTTCCCCTGTGACCACCACAACGGCGTGGGTCTGGCGGGCGAGCGCCTGCGCGGCGGGCAAGGCGCTTGCAGCCGTATCGGTGGTGTCTACCCCGCGACCGCCCGCACTCATCCCGGCAAGGGCCAGGATTTCGGAGGCATTGCCGCGAATGGCAGCAGGTTTAAGCGATACGATTTGCTGGCAAAAACGGGTGCGGAACGCCAGCGCGCCAGCCGCGACCGGGTCCAGAACCCAGGGGGTGCCCGCAGCAACCGCACTCTCAATGGCCCGACGCATCGACTCGGCGCGCGGCGCGGTGAGCGTGCCAACGTTGATGAGCAGAGCATCGGCAAGCGCGGCGAACGGTTCCGCTTCCTCGGCTTCGATCACCATTGCCGGGGACGCACCGAGCGCAAGCAGAACGTTGGCGGTGAAGGCCTGCACGACATCGTTAGTCATACAGTGCGTGAGCGGGGAACGGGTTCGGAATTGATATAAAACGTGTGAATCGAGCAGGTCAGGCTGCATGGTTTCGCTCCTGCCGTACGTGAAGAAGCGATGACCGGGTAGGCATCTGACTTCCCTACGCTGGCATTATCCAGATCAGGTAATACGGGTATTTCTCAGCCTTCACAAAGAAGGGCACCCCGAGTCAAATTACTTATAAAACAATTATTTAATCATAAATAATTTTAGGTGTTTAGTGTAACCGGGGCCGCAGGTAGGGTGCAAGATTTTTTGAAGTGATTTACGCAAGGCAGTTAGGATGCGATAGATAAATAAAACATATAATAATGTACTAAAATATTGTTGAAAGTATTTAATGCATGTACTTTATCGTTCACTTATTCACTTAACCTTACTTCTCGGCCTATTCAATTTATGATCTAAATCGAAGCTTGATATATTTAGCCATTCTTTTGACTATAAATGCTTTCCTGAATAAATTACTTCCTCCCTTCTGTCACGCGCTGTACGATTGGCGTTCAACATCAATAAATAACAAGAGGGATTTTAAATGGCTGTACCTGTTTATCTATGGTTAACAGACGATGATGGAAATAAGATTAAAGGCTCTGTTGATGTAAAAGGTCGGGAGGGTTCGATTGAAATCATAGAACTTATGCATTCGGATCGGCTTTCTATCACCGCAAAACCAAAGGCTGGACAATGAGACTTACGCCCTATGTAGAAAATCAGATGTGTGGGCGTGATGGGTTCATGATATACGGCGATAGTTCAGCGCATCCGGGAGAAGCCTCAGATGGTTGTATCGTTTTAAATCTTCCGTACAGAAAAATTATTGCAGCAAGCAAAGATAAAATATTAGTAGTGGAAGATTAACTATGCTCAAGAAACAGTTAATATTTTCATTAATGTTACTACCTATTTTAGTCCATGCCAAATCTCCTGGTTGTGCTGCAATTGGCTTGTTTATGGAATCAACCTTGTTTGATGCTCTATCAAATGAGTTAAAAATTGATACGAGTACTATAGATGAAACCAAAGCAAAGGTAGAACTGATAGACGTTTCCCCAGTCTCAAAAACTTATGCAGAATCTTTAGCAAAAATTGATTATGCTAAAGATCAGAGCAAGGATAAAACATTAGCTATATATAAAAAAATTTACTTATCCAGTTATTTTGAAAACGACGTGAAAACAATTACAGCAAAATATACATATATCAATAAGGATGCTAAAAAGGATGTATTCATTGCATCCAGTTTAATGAACAAGGATGAATGTAGCATTAGATTTAACGGTTACATCATTCTCTCACGACAATTCTAAGCCTTAGGGGCTATCATGGCCCCTCTTCTAAACTCTATACTTCATATAACAACTTCCTAACTATGCATAAGTCTTTAAAGTCAGTTTCGCCTGCACACGCCATTAACGCACACTATCGTGCTCAGTTAGAGCGCTCGGGGTGCACGCAAATGAGCGCTGGCAATGGCTCATGTGATATCAGCCAAACCAAAGCGGAAAATTCGGCAAAAAAGCCAGCATTAAACGCCTGAACGCCAATTTTTATGAGATTCACGGTAATGGTTTTGTGATATCGCTAAGCCTGGATGAGAACGGCATTACGGACGCGTCGTGGAATAAAACGAAGGGACGCGAACACGGCGTTTTAAGCATTACCCAGAAATAAACAGCGTAAGGAGGCTCCCCGCCTCCTTTTAGCCTGCCAGTCGCACAATTTGCCACACTCTTTTGTCTGATTTTACAATGCTGACATTTCATATCTAAGTCACTGTTTTTACTCGCCATAAACTGCAAGTTTTTGCCAGAAAATGAGGTTACCCCCTCCCCTGTGCCCTGTGTCACAAAACAGTAAACAAATTAACCATTGAGCCCGGTGACAAAAGGCTCTATATTGGCGGCGTTTTTTTCAGGCCCCATCTGTTTTTTAACTTTTTATTCAATCGTTGCTCATAACGAAGCGGCGGTTGTAGGAGTGATATGATGACGGATAAAGTCCGTATTGACACCGTAGATGCCCACAAAAGCAACGAAACCTATCTGGCCCGTCAGGCCGAGTTTGAATCTAACGTCAGGAGTTATCCGCGCAAACTGCCTTTAGCGATCACGAAAGCAGAAGGCGTGTGGATCACCGATGCAGATAATAAAGAATACCTTGACTGTTTAGCAGGTGCAGGCACCCTCGCGCTTGGCCACAATCATCCTGATGTGCTGAAAAGCATCCAAAATGTCATTACCAGCGGCTTGCCGTTACATACCCTGGATCTGACCACGCCGTTGAAAGACGCGTTTTCAGAATATCTTCTCTCTCTGTTGCCTGGTCAGGGCAAAGAGTACTGCCTGCAATTCACTGGCCCATCCGGCGCTGACGCCGTTGAAGCTGCGCTGAAGCTGGCGAAAAAAGTGACCGGTCGTAGCGGTATCATCAGTTTCTCTGGTGGTTACCACGGTATGACCCACGGCGCACTGTCCGTCACCGGTAACCTGTCTCCGAAGGAAGCGGTTGACGGCATGATGCCTGAAGTGCAGTTCATGCCTTACCCGCACGAGTACCGCTGCCCGCTGGGTATCGGTGGTGAAGCGGGCGTGAAGGCGCTGACCTACTACTTCGATAACCTGATTAACGACGTCGAAAGCGGCGTGCGTAAACCTGCTGCGGTGATCCTGGAAGCCGTTCAGGGTGAAGGCGGCGTGAACCCGGCTCCGGCTGAGTGGTTGCAGCGCATTCGTAAAGTGACTCAGGAACACGGCATTCTGCTGATCCTCGACGAAGTTCAGGCTGGCTTTGCCCGTACCGGTAAATTCTTCGCCTTCGAACACGCAGGCATCGAGCCAGACATCATCGTGATGTCTAAAGCGGTTGGCGGCGGTCTGCCACTGGCTGTACTCGGCATCAAGAAGCAGTTCGATGCATGGGCGCCTGGTCACCACACCGGCACCTTCCGCGGTAACCAGCTGGCAATGGCAACCGGCCTGACGACGCTGAAGATCCTGAAAGACCAGAACATCGCGGGCAAAGTGGCCGCACAGGGCGAATGGCTGAAGGGCCAGCTGAAAGAGATGGCGAAACGTTATCCGGTCATCGGCCACGTTCGCGGTCTGGGCATGATGATCGGTATCGAGATCGTTAAGCCGCATGAAGCCGCTGACCACATGGGCTGCTTCCCTGGCGACGGCGAGCTGTCTGCGCTGATCCAGAAGAAGTGCTTCGAAGCCGGTCTGATTCTGGAGCGTGGCGGCCGTAACGGTATCGTTCTGCGTCTGCTGCCTTCTCTGCTGATCAGCGACGAAGAGCTGAAAATCTTCCTGGATAAATTCGAGCAGGCGCTGCTTGCTGCGGGCGTTCGCCCGGCGTAACCGGAGTTGTTGAATACGATGTCTGATTCAAACCCAATTTTGTTCTCCTCTGCGCAGAGCATTGAAGCTTACCAGCAGGCGATTGAACAAAGCACTCAGGCTGTGATGCAGTGGCTGAAACAGCCTGAGATGTATCAGGGCAAAACGGTCGCGGAGCTGCGCGACCGTATTAAGCTGGATTTCAACCCGAAAGGGCTGGGCAACGAAGCGGCGATTGAACGCGCCGTGGAGTTCTTCCTGAAAGACAGTTTGTCCGTTCATCACCCGCAGTGCGTGGCGCACCTGCACTGCCCAAGCCTGGTGGTTAGCCAGGCAGCGGAAGTGCTGATTAACGCCACCAACCAGAGTATGGACTCCTGGGATCAAAGCCCGTCCGCAACCATTATTGAGATCAAACTGATCGAATGGCTGCGTACCCGCGTGGGTTATCAGGCTGGCGACGCGGGCGTCTTCACCAGCGGCGGCACCCAGAGCAACCTGATGGGCCTGATGCTGGCGCGCGACGCGTTCTTCGCCCGTCAGGGCCATTCGGTTCAGCAGGACGGTCTGGTAGGCGATCTGCGTAAAATCCGCGTCCTGTGCTCGGAAAACGCACACTTCTCCGTGCAGAAAAACATGGCGCTGATGGGCCTGGGCTATCAGTCCGTAGTGCAGGTGAAAACCGACGAGTTCTCCCGCATGGATCTGACCGATCTGGCGGCGAAAATCGAGCAGTGCAACGCGAACGGGGAGCAGATTCTGGCCATCGTCGCGACGGCAGGTACTACCGATGCCGGCGCTATCGATCCGCTGCGTGCCATTGCTGAACTGGCGGCGAAGCAGAACATCTGGGTACACGTTGACGCGGCCTGGGGCGGCGCGCTGCTGATGTCTGAGCAGTATCGTCACTACCTGGACGGCATCGAGCTGGTGGATTCCGTCACCCTGGACTTCCACAAGCAGTTCTTCCAGACCATCAGCTGCGGCGCGTTCCTGCTGAAAGAAGCCCGTCACTATGAGCTGATGCGCTACCAGGCGGCCTACCTGAACTCTGAGTTCGACGAAGAAGCGGGCGTGCCTAACCTGGTCTCCAAGTCTCTGCAAACCACGCGCCGTTTCGACGCGCTGAAACTGTGGATGAGCCTGGAAGCGCTGGGTCAGGAGCAATA
Organism: Enterobacter cloacae complex sp.; assembly: GCF_900322725.1. NCBI lineage: Bacteria > Pseudomonadati > Pseudomonadota > Gammaproteobacteria > Enterobacterales > Enterobacteriaceae > Enterobacter > Enterobacter cloacae complex sp. Next base: position 235,716 of record NZ_LT991957.1, read on the forward strand.
CGCGGCCATCATCGACCACGGCGTGACGCTGGCACAGCAGGTTGCGGCTTATGTGAAAGAGCAGTCTGCTCTGGAACTGGTGATGCAGCCTCAGCTGGCAAGCGTGCTGTTCCGCTTCCGTGGACAGGTGCAGATGGACGACGCGGGTATCGCCCTGCTGAACCAGAAAATTGGTGACGCGCTGCTGGAGTCTGGCCGTGCAAACGTCGGTGTGACCGAGCATAACGGCGTCACCTGCCTGAAGCTGACCCTGCTGAACCCAACCGTGACGCTGGAGGACATCAAAGTCCTGCTGTCTCTGGTTGAGCGTACCGCAGAGGAAGTCCTGGCGAAGTAATGCCTATCCCTCTCCCGCCCGGGAGAGGGATTATTTTCCCCGCCTTAGTGCTCGCCCCGCTTTTTCTTCGAACCATAACCATATTCATACTGGCTACACTCAGAGCCGTAAAACAGCGCTGCGGACTTAACAATATCGTTAAGAATGGTTCCGCTGACCTTTACGCCAACGCGGTGCAGACGTTTAATGGTATTCTCCATCTCTTTCACGCTGGTTTTATCGAAACGGGCCACCATCAGCGTCGTTCCGGCTGCTCTGGCAACCAGCGCCGCATCGGTGACGGCCAGCACTGGCGGGGTATCGATGATGACGATGTCATAATGCTCGTTAACCCATGACATAACGGCCAGGAACCGTTCGCTTAACAACATCTCCAGCGGTCGCAGCGGTTCCGGGCCGCAGGTAATGACGTCGATTCCCCCCTTCTCGAAGCGCTGAATTACCTCTGTACAGTCGCATTTACCTTCAAGCACGCTGGACAGCCCATGGCGGTTATCCAGGCCAAAAATGTTATGAACATAGCCCTGGCGCATATCCGCATCGATAAACAGCACCCGCTGACCGCTCTGTCCGGCAATAGCCGCCAGGTTCGTCCCCACCAGCGTTTTACCGCAGTCCTGAGTAGGGCCAGAAATCATCACGATACGATTCTCAGCCTCCATCATGGAGAAATGCAGGCTGGTGCGCAGCCCCCGAACCGCTTCGACAAACATATCAGCAGGCCGATCGACAGGCAGGAACGGCACGTCCAGCGTTTTGTGCTTTCAGTGACGGGTAAACGGAATTTTTCTGCGCAAATGCGTTTTTTTCCACAGCCACTGGGAACGAGGCAACGTAGCCAGAACCGGAATTCCATGCATTTCCAGCTGTTCGGAGAGCATAATCCCACGTTTAAACGCCATGTGTACCAGCACGCCGCCCATTGAGAGCATGAGCCCGAACAGTGCGCCAAGAACGATGATTAACGCTTTTCGCGGCTTTATTGGATCCGGGAGCGTAACCGCCTTATCAATGATCCTCACGTTCCCGATAGCGCTGGAGCGGGAAATATTCAGCTCCTGCTGGCGCGTCAGTAGCTGTAAATAGATCGTGCGGCCTGACTCAACGTCCCGGCTCAGGCGTAAAATCTCCTGCTGCGTGGAGGGCATTGCTGATACCCGCTGATTCAGACGCTCGCGTTCCCGCTCAAGGGTTTGTCTCTTTTCACGCAATGCACGGTAGGTGGGGTGATTCTTTTTGAAGAGCTGCGAGATCTCTGCCTCACGGAACGTCAGCTCATTTAGCTGATTCTCGACGTTAACAACCTGATCCAGTATGGATTTTGCCTCTAAAGAGAGGTCCACCGAGTCGCGCTGCGCCCGGTAGGCATTCAGCCGCGCTTCAGCCTGATCCAGTTCCGTTCTGATCTTGGGCAACTGCTTTTGTAAAAAAGCCAGACTACGAGAATCCTGAGCCTCCTGACGCGCGATATTCTGTTGGAGATAATTCTCAGCAATCGTATTCAGCACCCTGGCAATTTTGTCAGGATCGTCGCCAGTCAGGGTTAAGGTCACGATACCGCTCTGTTTCACCGACTCCGCAACCGTGAGGCTCTTTTTCAGGGCGTTGATTGTCTCCAGGCGCGTCAGCGTTTTAAGCGAAAACTGCGTGCCAGGCTCAGCGTCAATCGAGGTCACCAGCAAAACGATCCCTTGCGTAACAAGCATTTTTCCGACCGAACCGTCAGCCTCAATGTTTTCGCCCGTCAGGTGATACTTTCCTGCTTCCTGTACGGTCAGTATGAGTTCCTGCGCATTGCCCTCCACCTGCGGGATCTGGAGTTCGCCTAAGGTTATTTTGCCCTGCCCCCGCCCTTGCAGGCGTTGCCAGAGACGCCCCACCACAGGCAAAACGCGCTGCTTCGCCTGAAACGTCAAACCTAAGTCGTCGACGGTCTCGCCGAGGATCATGCGTGATTTCAGCAGTAAAATTTCAGGGGCTACATCCGTTGAAACAGCGGAGCCCAGCTGGCTTAACCCTTTAAGCAGGCTGTTATCCTGTTTGCTTTCTATTTGCACCATGGCATCCGCCTGATAAACAGGCGGCGTAACCCAGGCATAGAGGCCCGCGCATAAGACAGAAATGAAAGTCACGCACATAATCATCGCGCGGTGGTCGATCATTTCGCCGAGCAACCGGACAAGATCGATTTCACTTTGTTGCGGTGCCGCTGCACCATAATTGTCTGTTGTGTAAGACGACATTAATGCTTCATTCCTTTCTGACCCAATCGACGTGCCCATTCCTGGCTGGCTTTACCCAAGAGTCCGAACACATATTCAAACGCTTCACGGCTTTTACGGTAGGGATCGGGGATATCCTGCGGCTCCAGCCATTGCCCGAATAGCAGCGACTTGCCCCTGATCTCCGGTGCCATGGCGGAAATAAAGTGAAGGTGTTTCGGCTCCATAACCAGAATGAGATCGGACTCCTGCATCAGACCGGGCGTCAACCTGCGTGCCACATGGCCGTCCAGGGAAATCCCGTGTCGCCATGCTACGTCCTGGGCACAGTCATCCGCCGGGCAACCCTCAAGGCCAAATATTCCCGCCGAGGTGATGTCTCTGTCGGGCAAGTACTGGCGTAAAAGCCGTTCTCCAATAGGGGAACGGCAGATATTTCCGGTGCAAACCACCAATATCGATTTGAACATTATTGCGGCCACGATCTGATGTAACGAACCGTTTCGGTGAGGTCATGCACCCCGCTAATCGTTGGTACAAGCTGCGTTATCACGCGATTCCAGCGTGACAGCGGTGCGGTGGTGACATACACAATGTCATAAGGCTCAAGCTGAAACTCTGTGCCCAGCACCATGGCCGAAGCGTCTTTTGCATTCAGCTGATAGATATTCGCAATTTTCCCGGACTCGCGTACCGAGCGAATAACAAAAATACCCGTGGCATCGGCCATATTCTGGTCCAGGCCACCGGCATTGCCGAGCGCTTCGGCCAGCGTCATGCCGCTGCGATCCATCTTCAGCGTGCTCTGTTTAACAACCTCGCCCATCACGAATACTTTCAGCGCATCGTTGCGGGGAATAAACAGGATGTCGCCAGGGTTGAGCAGCTTATTCTGGGTTAAATCGCCATGCTGCATCAGGGCGTACAGGGAAAGTCGGGAGTCCTGACCGTTGTGAGTCAGCACCACGTTCCGCCAGTCCGCATCGGCAGTAAGCCCACCGGCGGCATTAACGGCGTCCATTACCGTCAGCGGAATGTTGGTGATGGCCTGCTGGCCAGATTTCGCCACTTCTCCCGTGACGTAGGCTTTTTGCGAACGGAAAGCGGCAACGCTGACGTCCACCTGAGGGCTTTCAATGACGTTATCCAGCCGCGCGGTGATCTCCTCGCGCACTTCGGAAACCGTTTTTCCCGCCACGTGCAGTTTGCCCACGTAAGGGTAAAAGAGCGTGCCGTCGGCATTGACCCAGTTTCCCGTATCGCTTGCGCTGCGATACTGTCCTGCGGGCGTAGTAAGCTCCGGGTGATCCCAGACGGTGACCGTCAGGATGTCACCGATTCCAATACGGTATTCCCAGTTTTTGACCTGCTCATCAAGATTAGGATTTGCCTGAGATTTTGCCGCTGCTGGACGTAGTTTCTCAATTAATCCGGGCGTAAGTGGATAAATTTCGATTTGTTTATCTAAGCTATTATTAAGATCGGCCGGCGCGATTATTTTTTTGCCTGCGGAACTTAACGTTTGGCCAGGAGAAATTACGCATCCCGCCAACTGACTTATTGCTAAGAATATTACAGATAATGCTGTTGTGTTTTTCATTTATATATACTTATCATCCCTGCTCGTGGCGAACGCCCGACGGGGCGCAGCCCTGCGCTAACCCACGCTTGAAATAACTGTCTTTTCAAGGGAATACTTAAACGTAATCTAAAAGTGAAGTAACGAATTGTCCGATCCGTGACGGGCAATTAATTAAAATATAATCTTCCTGAAAATCTTAAAGCCTGCTGTAAAAAAATGCACGATCTACAGTTTATAAAATTACGGCAACAATGTATTTTCAGAATTAATTCAGCAAAACGATAATTACAATGAATTATTCCCACCAGCATGCATTCATATCAATAATACTCACAACCGTTGGCACTACACAAAACCGTTCACTTTTGTTACATTTTTTTTCAAACACACCCTGTTTTGATACTTAAAATGGGCTGTCTGCCGCACTGTCCTCCGCAGACAAGCGTATCCGTAACGATATCACTGGAGAAAAAATGGCTAAGCGTAAATTGGTGCTTCTGGGTGTATTACTGTCTCTGGCGGGCTCCGCATTCGCAGCCCCGCAAACGGCCGCCGCGCCTTCCGGCATTAAGGCTTATGAAGAGCAGGAGTTCATCGCCGACTTCACCAAATTTAAGATTGGCGATACGGCGCCCGCGCAGTATCAGACGCCTGAGTACACCATCAAACAGTACCAGTTGCGTAACCTTCCCGCGCCGGATGCCGGTACGCACTGGACCTACATGGGCGAAAACTACGTTCTGATTGGCGATGCGGATGGCAAAATCCATAAAGCCTATAACGGAGATATCTTCTATCACCGCTGATACCATGATCCGGCCCTGGCAGGAAGACGATCGGCCGTTTCTGCGCACGCTGTACCTGCATGCACGACGCGCTGCCTAGCCATGGCTGGACGGTTCTGAATGGCAGCTTGAAGATTTTGACGCCGCAACGCGTGACGAGCAGATCTGGGTTGCGATCCACGACGGTCACAGAGTGGGTTTCGCCTCCGTCTGGGTAAACGATAATTTTTTGCACAACCTGTTTGTCGACCCGCAGTATCAACATCTCGGGGTCGGGAGCCGGCTCCTTGAACAGGTTCAGAAGACGTTTACCAGTACAGGCGCGCTGAAGTGTCTGGTGAAGAATGCGCGGGCGGTTGCGTTTTACCAACGCCAGGGCTGGCACATTGAGGCGACGGGGGATTCTCCGGATGGAGAGTATTATTTGATGCACTATCGGTTGGGTTAACGTCGGGTGGCGGCTTCACCGGACCCGACCTGCGTGATGGTGCCATTTGTAGGCCGGGTAAGCGAAGCGCCACCCGGCAATTCGACGCGAAGGATTTACACCGCGCGGAAGGCGATCTCGCTTGGGATCACTTCACCCTGCCAGTACAGCTGCGCCGCAACGCGCCCTGCCAGCTGGCGATAGATTTCCGTAAATTCGCTGTCCGGACGGCTGACCACCGTCGGTTTCCCGCTATCGAGATCTTCACGCAGCGTGATGTGCAGCGGCAGTTGCCCAAGCAGCTGCGTATGGTACTGCGCCGCCAGCTTTTCCGCACCGCCGGTGCCAAAGATGGGCTCGTGATGGCCGCAGTTGCTGCAAATGTGCATGCTCATGTTCTCGACGATGCCCAGGACCGGCACCTCCACTTTCTCGAACATGACAATGCCTTTTTTGGCGTCGATCAGGGCGATGTCCTGCGGCGTGGTTACCACCACGGCGCCGGTGACCGGAATGTTCTGCGCCAGCGTCAGCTGAATATCCCCGGTGCCCGGCGGCATGTCCAGCACCAGATAATCAAGGTCAGGCCACATTGTCTCCTGCAACATTTGCAGCAGCGCTTTGCTGGCCATCGGGCCACGCCAGACCATTGCGTTATCGTCCGTCACCAGGTAACCAATGGAGTTGGTCGCCAGCCCGTGCGCCACGATCGGCGCCATGTGGGTGCCGTCCGGCGAGGTTGGACGCTGGTTTTCCGCCCCCAGCATGTTTGGAATGGACGGACCGTAGATATCCGCATCCAGAATGCCGACCTTCGCTCCCTCTGCCGCCAGCGCAAGCGCCAGGTTAACGGCGGTTGAGGATTTACCCACCCCACCCTTGCCAGAGCTGACGGCGATGATGTTCTTCACCCCGTTAACGCCCGGCTGATTTTTCACGCGCTTGAGCGTGGCGATGCTGTGGCTCAGCTTCCAGTCAATCGCTTTTGCCCCGGTAATGCGCAGCAGCTCAGAGCTGGTTTGCTCTTTCAGGGCATCAAAAGCGCTGGTCCAGACGAACGGCATCTGTAGCTCGATGTGCAGCGTATCGTCCAGCCATGCGACGTGGTGAAGCGCTTTCAGCGTCGTGAGATTGTGCTTCAGGGTTGGATGCTGAAAATTAGCCAGCGTCCCGGCGACCATTGCTCGTAAGGCTTCCGGTGATTTGGCCTGGGATTGAGAACTCATCCCGACTCCTTTGTTCTTGTGAATAAGACCTTAGGCCAACAAGTTTACCTGAAAGGCCGCGGTTTGTGCTTACTTAATAATGCCCCTTTTGGTAATATCGAAAACCCTTTTCACAGTTAAAAGAAGTAATGCCTACTATGACTCAAGTCGCGAAGAAAATTCTGGTAACGTGCGCCCTGCCGTACGCCAACGGCTCAATCCACCTCGGCCACATGCTGGAGCATATCCAGGCTGATGTCTGGGTCCGTTACCAGCGAATGCGCGGCCACGAGGTGAACTTCATCTGTGCGGACGATGCCCACGGCACGCCGATCATGCTGAAAGCGCAGCAGCTGGGGATCTCCCCGGAACAGATGATCGCCGAAATGAGTCAGGAGCATCAGACCGATTTTGCTGGCTTTGACATCAGCTATGACAACTATCACTCCACGCACAGCGACGAAAACCGCGAGCTGTCGGAGCTGATCTACACCCGTCTGAAAGAGAATGGTTTCATTAAAAATCGCACCATTTCTCAGCTGTACGATCCGGAAAAAGGTATGTTCCTGCCGGACCGTTTCGTCAAAGGCACCTGCCCGAAATGTAAATCCCCGGACCAGTACGGCGATAACTGCGAAGTGTGCGGCGCGACCTACAGCCCGACCGAGCTTATCGAACCGAAATCCGTGGTTTCCGGCGCGACGCCGGTGATGCGAGACTCCGAGCACTTCTTCTTCGACCTGCCGTCCTTCAGCGAAATGCTGAAGGCGTGGACCCGCAGCGGTGCGTTGCAGGAACAGGTTGCGAACAAAATGCAGGAGTGGTTCGAGTCCGGTCTGCAACAGTGGGATATCTCCCGCGATGCGCCCTACTTTGGCTTTGAAATCCCGAACGCGCCGGGCAAATATTTCTACGTATGGCTGGATGCGCCAATCGGCTACATGGGTTCGTTCAAGAACCTGTGTGACAAGCGCGGCGACACCGTAAGCTTCGACGAATACTGGAAGAAAGATTCCGATGCCGAACTGTACCACTTTATCGGCAAAGACATCGTTTACTTCCACAGCCTGTTCTGGCCAGCGATGCTGGAAGGCAGCAACTTCCGCAAGCCGACTAACCTGTTCGTACATGGTTACGTAACGGTGAACGGCGCGAAGATGTCTAAATCTCGCGGGACGTTTATTAAGGCCAGCACCTGGCTGAATCACTTTGACGCGGACAGCCTGCGCTACTACTACACCGCGAAGCTCTCTTCCCGCATCGACGATATCGACCTGAACCTGGAAGATTTCGTCCAGCGCGTGAACGCGGACATCGTCAACAAGGTGGTGAACCTGGCGTCGCGTAACGCGGGCTTTATTGCCAAACGCTTTGACGGCGTGCTCTCTGCCGAGCTGGCCGATCCTGAACTGTACAAAACCTTCACCGACGCCGCCGCTGCGGTTGGCGAAGCCTGGGAAAGCCGTGAATTCGGTAAAGCCATTCGCGAAATCATGGCGCTGGCAGACGTGGCCAACCGCTATGTGGACGAGCAGGCACCGTGGGTGGTGGCGAAACAGGAAGGCCGCGACGCCGACTTGCAGGCGATCTGCACCATGGGTCTGAACATGTTCCGCGTGCTGATGACCTGGCTGAAGCCGGTTCTGCCGCAGCTATCAGCCCGCGCGGAAGCGTTCCTGAATACCGAACTGACCTGGGATGTCATCCAGCAGCCGCTGCTCGGCCACAAGGTGAACACCTTCAAGGCGCTGTACAACCGCATCGAGATGAAGCAGGTTGACGCCCTGGTGGAAGCCTCTAAGGAAGAGGTGAAAGCAGCGGCCGCACCGGTGACCGGCCCGCTGGCTGACGATCCGATTCAGGAGACCATCACCTTTGATGATTTCGCGAAGGTCGACCTGCGCGTGGCGCTGATCGAAAACGCGGAGTTCGTGGAAGGTTCTGACAAACTGCTGCGTCTGACGCTGGATCTGGGCGGTGAGAAGCGTAACGTCTTCTCCGGCATTCGCTCCGCGTATCCTGACCCGCAGGTGCTGATTGGTCGTCAGACCGTGATGGTGGCAAACCTGGCGCCGCGTAAAATGCGCTTCGGCCTCTCTGAGGGGATGGTGATGGCCGCAGGCCCGGGCGGAAAAGACATCTTCCTGTTAAGCCCTGACGAAGGCGCGAAGCCGGGTCAGCAGGTGAAATAATAAAAAAGCCGGATGAGAATCCGGCTTTTTTTTGCCCGGCGGCGCTACGCTTGCACAGGCCTACGGGTTATGTAGGCCGGGTAAGGCGAAGCCGCCACCCGGCTAAAAATCACGCCTTCGTGCTGTGCATCCGCTGCGTCAACCCACGCAGGAAATAGCGCAGAAACTGATCCCCACACTCGCGGTAATTCTTATGATCCGGCGCGCGCATCATGGCGGTGATTTCCGGCATCGACACGCGAAATTTCTGCTCGGTCACGATCGCCAGGATGTCGTCAGTTTTCAGGGAGAACGCAATACGCAGCTTTTTGAGCACCGTGTTGTTGTTCACCCGACGCTCCAGCGCCAGCTCGGGCGCAGACGCATCTTTGCCGCGTCTGTCGTAGATCAGGCCATTCAGAAAGCCCGACAGAATAATGTCCGGGCAGCGAACAAAGCCCTCTTCATCTTCTTTGGTCATCCAGGTGTCGAAACTGGCGGACGTGGATTCCATATCGGAAAGCGCAAGAATGCGCACCATGTCATTGTTGTTCGCCTTCAGGGTGTAGCGCAGGCTACGAAGAATATCGTTACTTAGCATAGAGCCTTCGAATGTCGATGATGCAATGGCGCGCAGTGTACCAGTTTTACAGGCCAATCGCCTCTTTCAAACTTTTCAGGTAGCGACGGCTGACGGGCACGGTCTGTCCGGCGCGCAGCACCAGCTCGGCCTGGCCGTTATCTTCCAGACGGATCTCCTTCAGGTGCGCCATGTTCACCAGATACTGACGGTGGCAGCGGATCAGCGGCGTGCGGCTTTCCAGCGTGCGCAGCGTCAGCTCGGTAAAACCTTCGTTGCCTTCGGCACTGGTAACGTACACCCCGCTCAGACGGCTGCTGACAAAGGCAACGTCGTCCATTTGCAGGAGGTAAATCCGGCTGTGTCCGGTGCAGGGGATAAACTTCAGGGGCTGCTGATGGTCCGGCAGGAGCGACACATCCTGTACGGTACGCTCCTGCCGCAAACGGGCCAGGGTCTTTTCGAGCCGTTTCTCTTCAATCGGTTTCAGGAGATAATCGAACGCGTGCTCTTCAAACGCCTTTACGGCGTACTCGTCAAAGGCGGTCAGAAAGACGATATAGGGACGGTGCTCCGGGTCAAGCATGCCGACCATCTCCAGCCCGCTGATGCGCGGCATCTGAATATCGAGAAATACGACGTCCGGACGCAGCTTATGCACCGCGCCGATGCCTTCAATCGCATTGGCACATTCACCCACGACCTCAATGTCACTCTGCTCCTGCAACAGGACACGCAGGTTTTCCCGTGCTAACGGCTCATCATCAACAATCAGCACTCTTAACATGCGTTCTCCTCCAGCGGCAATCGTAAGGTAATTCGGGTAAAGCGGTCTGGCTCACAGGCAACGGTTATTCCGCAGTCGTCCCCGAAATGCGCGCGCAGGCGTTTATCCACCAGGCTCATGCCCAGACCGCCTGACGCAGAGGCTTCATACAGCCCCGCGTTATCTTCAATATCCAGCACCAGATGGTGGTTAAAACGGGACGCGGAAATCACAATCTCCCCCGTGCCCAGCAGCTGCGATGTTCCATGCTTAATGGCATTCTCTACAATCGGTTGCAGGGTAAAAGCGGGAAGATGCTGATACGCCAGCTCGTCCGGGACGGATAACGACACCTGCAAACGTGACTGAAAGCGCGCTTTCTCAATTTGCAGATAGGCGTTTACGTGTTCAATCTCGTCCGCAAGGGTCACGATCTCCGAAGGCCGCTTCAGGTTTTTGCGGAAAAACGTCGACAGAAACTGCACCAGCTGTGCGGCCTGATCGCTGTCGCGGCGGATCACCGCCTTCAGCGTGTTGAGCGCGTTAAACAGGAAATGCGGATTCACCTGGGCGTGCAGGAGCTTAATTTCTGACTGCGTCAGCAGCGCTTTTTGCCGTTCATACTGCCCCGCGAGGATTTGCGCCGAAAGCAGCTGGGCGATCCCCTCCCCCAGCGTGCGGTTGATGGAGCTGAACAGGCGATTTTTGGCTTCGTAAAGCTTAATGGTGCCCATCACGCGCTGGTTTTCGCCCCGCAGGGGGATGACCAGCGTCGAGCCAAGTTTGCACTGCGGATGCAGGGAACAGCGGTACGGCACTTCATTCCCGTCGGCATACACCACTTCACCCGTTTCAATGGCGCGCAGGGTATAGGCCGAGGAGATGGGTTTACCCGGCAGATGGTGGTCGTCGCCGGTGCCGGTAAACGCCAGCAGCTTTTCGCGATCGGTAATCGCCACGGCCCCGATATCCAGCTCTTTATACAGCACCTGCGCCACCTTCATACTGTTCTCTTCGTTGAATCCCTGCCGCAGGATCCCTTCCGTCGACGCCGCAACTTTTAAGGCGGTGGCAGAAAAAGCCGAGGTGTATTTTTCGAACATGGCGCGCTTGTCGAGCAGAATGCGCATAAACAGCGCCGCGCCTACGGTATTGGTGACCATCATCGGTGCGGCAATGTTGCTGACGAGGTGTAACGCATCGTCAAACGGACGCGCAATCAGCAGGATGATCGCCATCTGCGCCATTTCCGCTACGAAGGTGATCGCCCCGGCGGTAAAGGGGCTGAACACTTTATCCGGGCGACCGCGCTTAATCATATAGCTGTGGACAAGGCCACCCAGCAGCCCTTCGACGATGGTGGAAATCATGCAGCTCAGCGCCGTCATACCGCCCATGGAATAGCGATGCAGGCCGCCGGTTAACCCCACCAGACCGCCCACGACCGGGCCACCGAGCAGCCCGCCCATGACCGCGCCGATGGCGCGCGTATTGGCGATAGAATCTTCGATATGGAGACCAAAATAGGTGCCCATAATGCAGAAAATGGAGAAGGTGACGTAGCAGAGCAGCTTGTGCGGTAAACGTACGGTGACCTGCATCAGCGGAATAAACAGGCGCGTTTTGCTCATCAGCCAGGCGATGACCAGGAACACGCACATCTGCTGAAGCAACAGCAGCACCAGATTAAACTCGTACATACTCACAAACCGCATATTCTAAAAACGCGTAACATACACTGATGGCGTTTAACTTTCTTTGAAACGTGCCATAAAAGCGATAATTCGTGCCCGCCATCACACCTTTTGCCGGAGATAAGCTGTCCCTCGCATAATCTGTACGAAAAAGAACCAAATTTTCCCGGTTCAGCAAAGTGGGTCTACAGTTAAGCTGGGCACGCGCAAGCCTGGGGGCGAAAATGGCGCTTTACACGATAGGTGAAGTGGCACTCCTGTGTGATGTCAATCCCGTTACGCTACGGGCGTGGCAGCGACGGTACGGATTGCTTAAACCGCAAAGAACGGACGGCGGGCACCGCCTGTTTAACGATGCGGACATTGACCGGATCCGCGAGATCAAAAGCTGGATCGACAACGGCGTGCAGGTCGGCAAGGTAAAATCGCTTCTGTGCGAGGACGATCCTGACACCCAGCATATCTGGCGCGAGCGGCAGGAAACGCTGCTGAGGCTATTGCAGACCGGCAATGTGCAGCGTCTGCGTGGCTGGATCAAAGAACAGGGTCGCGACTACCCCGCACAAACCCTGATCGCCCATCTTTTTATCCCCTTACGGCGTCGGCTCCAGTGTCAGCAAACCACCTTACAGGCGCTGCTCAGCATGCTTGACGGCGTGCTGATTAACTATATTTCCGTCTGTCTTTCCTCGGCGCGGAATAAAAACGGTAAAGACGCGCTGGTGATCGGCTGGAACGTGCACGATACCACCAGGCTGTGGCTCGAAGCCTGGATTGCCACCCAGCAGGGCTGGCGGGTTGACGTCCTTGCCCACTCGCTGGCCCAGCTCAGACCGGAACTGTTTGAGGGACAGACGCTGCTGGTCTGGTGCGGCGAAATCCCCTCCGCTTCGCAGCAGCAGCTCCTGACGGAGTGGCGCGAACACGGTTATCCCGTTTATCCGCTGGGGCCAAATGCGTCGTAAAGGCATTTAATGGTTCATTAACAGCTGCGCTTCACCGTATAATTGTTCCGTTAACAAGAGGAGCACATGATGAAGGCAACGAAACTGGCCGTAATTACCCTTTTTGCACTGATGGCCATCAGCGGTATCGGTGGCGTTATGCTGGCAGGGTATTCCTTTATTGTTCGCGGCGGTGTTGGCTGAGGTATCCAGCCAGGCGTTCAAACAGGCGATCCACCACAATCGCCGCCAGCGCAACCAGCACCGCCCCCTGAATAATGTAAGCCGTATTAAACCCGCTTAATCCGATGATGATCGGCGTCCCCAGCGTATTCGCCCCGACCGTCGAGGCGATGGTTGCCGTACCAATGTTGATAATCACGGACGTGCGTACGCCAGCGATAATCACCGGTGCGGCCAGCGGCAGTTCTACCTTAACCAGCCGCTGCCAGGCACTCATCCCCATCCCTTCCGCTACGCTCAGCACCGATGCCGGCACCGCCGCAATGCCCGCCAGCGTCCCTTGCAGAATGGGCAACACGCCGTACAAAATCAGCGCAATGATGGCAGGCTCCTGCCCAAAACCGATCGCCGGCACGGCAATCGCCAGCACGGCCACCGGCGGGAAGGTCTGCCCCGTTGCGGCGATGGTCTCCACCAGCGGGCGAAACTCCCTGCCCGTTGGCCGCGTCACCGCAATACCGGCGCCAACGCCCAGCACGATGGCAATCACGCTTGACACCGCCACCAGCCAGAAGTGTGCCAGGGTGAGATTAACAAAGCTCTCCTGCTGGTACACCGGACGCGGTAACCCGGGGAAGAGCGTATTAAACAGCGCCGCGCTGTGCGGCATCAGGTAGAGTAAGGCGATAAACAGCCCTGTCAGCCAGAGTAAGGGATCACGAACCCACTTCACGCGTCACCTCCCCCGCCAGCAGATCGCGAAAATGGATCGTCCCGCATGGCGTTCCCTGCCCGTCCGCAACGGGTAATACTTCGCACTGCCGGGCGACAAACGCTGACAGAGCATCGCGCAGGCTCATCCCATCGTGCAGGGGGTCGCCGTTGACCGGCCCATCCTGCGGGCGCATATAGTCTCTGACGGTGCGCAGAGAGAGCAGCCTGACGCCCAGCTCGCTGCGGCCAAAAAACTCACGCACAAAATCGTTTGCCGGCGACGTTAACAGTTCAAGCGGCGTACCCTGCTGGACGACTTCGCCGTGATCCATCAGTACCAGGCGATCGGCCAGCCGCAGCGCCTCGTCGATATCATGCGTCACCAGCACGATCGTGCGCCCAAGAATGCGGTGAATGCGGCTCATCTCGGCCTGAAGCGCGCCGCGGGTGACCGGATCCAGCGCGCCGAAGGGCTCATCCATCAGCAGCACCTGCGGGTTAGCGGCCAGCGCGCGCGCCACCCCGACCCGCTGCTGCTGCCCGCCGGAAAGCTGGTGCGGATAACGGTCGCGAAGCGACGTGTCCAGGCCCAGCAGCGCCATCAGTTCGTCGACGCGCGCGTTGATTTTCGCCCGGGACCATTTTTCCAGCTGTAGCACGGTGGCAATGTTTTGCGCCACCGTCCAGTGGGGAAACAGGCCGATGGACTGAATGGCGTAGCCCATACGACGCCGCAGCTCCAGCACCGGCAGGCTGCGGATCTCCTCTCCGGCAAAGCGAATCGTCCCGCTGTCGTGTTCCACCAGCCGGTTGATCATCTTCAGCGTCGTGGATTTTCCTGATCCCGACGTTCCGATCAGTACCGAGAACGCCCCTTCGGCAAAGTGCAGATTAAGGTGGCTTGCCGCCGGACGGCCCGCAAAGGTTTTACTGACATCATGAAATTCAATCATTGGCTCTTCTCCCGAGCAGCGCGAGCCACAGGGCAAATAAGGCATCCAGCACGACCGCCAGCGCAATCGTGGGTACGACGCCCAGCAACACCAGATCCAGCGCGCTGCTGAGCAGCCCCTGGAAGACCAGTGCCCCAAAACCGCCCGCACCGATCAGCGCGGCAATCACCGCCATCCCTACGGTTTGCACCGTCACCACCCGCAGGCTACGCACCAGCAGCGGAAGCGCAATCGGCAGCTGAATTTTCCAGAAACACTGGCGCGCACTCATCCCCATTGCATGGGCGCTTTCCAGCACGTCGGGCGGGACCTGGCTTAACCCCGCCACCACCCCGCGCACCAGCGGCAATAGCGCATACAGCACAAGGGCGATGAGCGCTGGCGTCAGCCCGGTACCGGCAATGCCCGCCGTAGCCAACGCCGGGAAGGATTTCACCAGACCGGCAAGGGGGGCAATCAGCAGGCCAAACAGGGCAACGGAGGGGATGGTCTGAATCACGTTGAGGACGGTAAAGACAGCGCCCTGACGGCTGGGATGGCGGTAGCACCACATGCCCAACGGCACGCCCAGCAGCAGGGCCGGGATCAGCGTCCCGAACAGGATCGTCAGATGTTGCACCAGCGCGTTGTCAAACACCTCCTGGCGGTTGACGTACTCTTTTAACAACGAGAGCTGATTCAGATCGCCGCTGAAGAGGATCAGCAGAGGAATAATCCAGAATTGCGCATTCAGCAGCCAGCGCCAGACGGGCAGCGGCGTCAGACGGCGAATGGCGTCGCTACAGGCCAGCAGGCAGAGCGCCAGCCACAGCCACAGGCCGCTGCCAATCGACGTGCGCGCAAGCGGGCTTTCAACCGAGGCCATCAGCATTGCCGCCTGCCCTGCGCTCCAGAACAGCACGATAAACAACGCTTCACAGAGAAGCAGCGTCAGCCAGAGTGCGGCACGTCCTGGCGAGAACGATAATACCAGCGCGCTCGCCAGCGCCGCGCCCAGCAGCAGCGGTGTAAACGACCACATCTGCCAGAGCGCGTGCGGTTCGCCCGATACCAGGCGGTTTGGTGCGACATTGACAAAAGGTAACGCGACCGCCGCGATGGCCACACAGGCCAACAGCAGCAGAACGCGGTTATGACATTTTATTGGCACAGCCGTATCCCGTTACTTCACAAGCCCTTGTTGTTTCAGGAAGTCGGCGGCCACTTTTTTGGCATCCAGCCCCTCAACGGCAATGCTGGCATTCAGCTGTTGCAGCGTTTTCGCATCCAGTTTTTCAAACACCGGTTTCAGCCATTTGTCGATATCCGGGTAGGCTTGCAGGACCGCCTCACGCACGACCGGAGTTGGGGCGTAAATCGGCTGAACGCCTTTCGGGTCGGTTAAGGTTTGCAGGCCAAGCGCCGCGACCGGGCCGTCGGTGCCGTAGGCCATCGCCGCGTTGACGCCGGAGGTTTGCTGCGCCGCGGCCTTAATGGTCACCGCCGTGTCGCCACCCGCCAGGGAGAGCAGCTGCGCCTGATCGAGCTTGAAATCATAGGCTTTTTCAAACGCCGGCAGGGCATCCGCGCGCTCGATAAACTCGGCCGAGGCCGCGAGCTTAAACTCGCCCTTCTCTTTCAGGTAGCGGCTGAGATCGTCAAGCGAGGTGAGCTTGCCTTTCTCGGCGATATCTTTGCGCACCGCGATGGTCCAGGTATTGTTAGCGGGTGCCGGCGTGAGCCAGACCAGCCTGTTTTTTTCCGCATCCAGCTTTTTGACTTTTTCGTACCCGGCTTTGGCATTTTTCCAGGCCGGATCGTTTTCATCCTTGAAGAAGAATGCCCCATTGCCGGTGTATTCCGGGTAGATATCCAGCTCGCCGGAAGTGATGGCACCGCGCACCACAGGGGTGGTGCCAAGCTGAACTTTATTGATCGTTTTTACGCCGTGACTGTCGAGCACCTGCAAAATGATATTGCCGAGCAACGCGCCTTCGGTATCAATTTTGGAACCCACTTTTACCGGCTCTGCGGCCTGTAGCGGCAGGCTCAGCGCCGCCAGAAGCACCGCCGATCCTGTTATCCCCTTAATCATCGTCATTCTGCTTTCCTCATTATTTTGCGGCCTTTTTCATAGGCTTGAGAGAAAAGCGTAGCTTAAAACAGGGAATTTAACCGTTTTTAGTAGAAGATGAGAGGCATCCCCCGCCACGCGGGGGATGGGAAGGAAGGTAGGATTATTGCAGTTCGAATTCGGCTTTGTTCACGCGGGCGGAATCCACGCCGATGAAGACGTTAAATTTGCCCGGCTCGGCATCGTACTTCATCTGCTGATTCCAGAACTTCAGCGCATTCACGTCAATCGGGAAGCTGACCGTTTTGGTTTCGCCCGGCTTCAGGTTGACCTTCTCGAAGCCGCGCAGCTGTTTCACCGGACGGCTCATGGAGGCCGTGACATCCTGCACGTACATCTGGATCACCGTCGCGCCTTCGCGCTTGCCGCTGTTGGTCACATCCACGCTGGCGGTCACGCTGCCATCACGCTTCAGGGTCGGGGCCGACATTTTCACGTCAGAGACCGTAAACGTGGTATAGCTCAGGCCATAGCCAAACGGATACAGCGGGCCGTTCGCCTCATCGAAATAACGAGATGTGTACTTGTTCGGCTTGTCGGCGTTATACGGACGACCGGTGTTCAGGTGGCTGTAGTAAACCGGGATCTGCCCGACGGAGCGTGGGAAGGACATCGGCAGCTTGCCTGACGGGTTGTAATCGCCAAACAGCACGTCGGCGATGGCGTTACCCCCTTCGGTACCGGCGAACCAGGTTTCCAGAATGGCATCAGCCTGCTGGTCTTCTTTCACCAGCGCCAGCGGACGACCGTTCATCAGCACCAGCACCAGCGGCTTGCCGGTGGCTTTCAGGGCCGCGATCAGGTCGCGCTGGCTTTGCGGAATGGTGATGTCGGTACGGCTGGAGGCTTCGTGCGCCATCCCCTGCGCTTCACCCACCACGGCGACCACCACGTCAGACTGCTTCGCGGCGTTTACCGCTTCGTCAATCATCTCCTTCGGCGTGCGCGGATCGACCTTCACCGCTTCCTCATACTGATTAAGGAAGGTAACGATGTCTTTATCGTCGGTGACGTTCGCGCCTTTGGCGTAAACCACTTTTGCGTTATCACCCACGGCGCTCTTAATACCGGTCAGCACCGTGACGGACTGATCCGCCACGCCCGCGGCGGACCAGCTGCCCATCACGTCACGCTTGCTGTCGGCCAGCGGGCCGACCACGGCAATGGTGCCGGATTTTTTCAGCGGCAGCGTCTCGAGACGGTTCTTCAGCAGCACCAGGCTTTCGCGTGCCACTTCGCGGGCTTCTTTGCGGTGCAGGCGGCTTTCGGCATTGGTGTCCGCCGGGTCAGACTCCTTCGGCCCCAGATGGCTGTACGGATCGTTAAACAGCCCCATGTCATATTTCACGTTCAGCACGTGACGCGCGGCATCGTCCAGCTCCGCCATCGTCACCTTGCCGCTCTTCACCAGCCCCGGCAGGTATTTGCTGTAGTACTCGTCGCTCATGCTCATGTTGATGCCTGACTTGAGCGCCACGCGTACCGCATCTTCCGGGTCAGACGCCGTGCCGTGCTTGATCAGCTCTTTAATCGCGCCGTGGTCTGAAACGGTGATGCCCTTAAAGCCCCACTGGTCGCGCAGCACGTCTTTCAGCAGCCACGAATCGGAGGTGGCAGGCGTGCCGTTCAGCGAGTTCAGCGCCACCATCACCGCGCCGCTGCCCGCGTCCAGCCCCGCTTTGTACGGCGGCATGTAGTCGTTGAACAGACGCTGGGGGCTCATGTCGACGGTGTTGTACTCTTTGCCGCCCTCCACCGCGCCGTAGGCGGCGAAATGCTTGACGCTGGTCATCACCGAGTAACGATCCGCCGGACTTTTGCCCTGCATCGCTTCCACCATGGTTTTGCCCATCGTGGCGGTTAACCAGGTATCTTCACCAAAGCCTTCCGAGCCGCGGCCCCAGCGCGGATCGCGGGAGACGTCAACCATCGGCGCCCAGGTCATGTTCAGGCCGTCGTCTGCGGCTTCATATGCCGACACGCGCCCGACGGTTTTCACCGCATCAAGATTAAACGAGGAGGCCAGGCCAAGGCTGATCGGGAAGACGGTACGCTGACCGTGCACCACGTCATAGGCGAAGAAGAGAGGAATTTTCAGGCGGCTGAGCTGCATGACCTGATCCTGCATGGCGCGGATATCCTGACGGGTAACGGTGTTAAAAATCGCTCCGACCTGGCTCTCTTTAATCATCTCGCGGATCGCTTCTTTCGGGTTATCCGGGCCGACGCTGATCAGTCGCAGCTGGCCGATTTTCTCATCGACCGTCATCTTTTTGAGTAAATCCGTGACAAAGGCGTCGCGGGCTTCAGGCGTGAGCGGGTGATTACCAGACAAATCCTCTGCCAGCGCAGGTTGCAGCGCCAGGCTGACGGCAACACCTACAGAACATAGCCATTTCATGTTGTTATTCTCTCTCATCAATAACCGCGGGAAGCACCCGGCCAGACCGTACGAAAATCGCAGTGTGCCACAAACCCGTAAACCCGTGCAGGGTTATTCTCTGATTTTTCTCATGAATACCCGACCGCTTAACGGCTAATCGCGCTATGCTTTACAGCGAGAAATTTGCCCCACCACAAGGAGTGGAA
Organism: Enterobacter cloacae complex sp.; assembly: GCF_900322725.1. Classification (NCBI taxonomy): domain Bacteria; kingdom Pseudomonadati; phylum Pseudomonadota; class Gammaproteobacteria; order Enterobacterales; family Enterobacteriaceae; genus Enterobacter; species Enterobacter cloacae complex sp. The sequence goes on from NZ_LT991957.1 coordinate 254,981, forward strand.
GATGTCTTCTGTTCGAACTGACGATAACACTACTTTTATTAACGAACTGTCGCGCCTGGTGGGTCACTCTCACCTGCTTACCGACCCGGCCAAAACCGCCCGCTACCGTAAGGGCTTTCGCTCCGGACAGGGCGACGCGCTGGCGGTGGTTTTCCCCGGCACGCTGCTCGAACTGTGGCGCGTGCTGAGCGCCTGCGTTGCGGCAGACAAGATTATTTTAATGCAGGCTGCGAATACTGGCCTGACCGAAGGCTCCACGCCGAACGGCAACGATTACGATCGTGACATCGTGATTATCAGCACCCTGCGCCTCGACAAACTGCACCTGCTGGACAAAGGCGAACAGGTGCTCGCCTTCCCCGGCACCACGCTCTACTCGCTGGAAAAAGCGCTTAAGCCGCTGGGACGCGAACCGCACTCGGTGATCGGCTCGTCGTGCATTGGCGCCTCGGTGATCGGCGGGATCTGCAACAACTCCGGCGGCTCGCTGGTGCAGCGCGGCCCGGCGTACACGGAAATGTCGCTGTTTGCCCGTATCGATGAAAACGGCAAGCTGACGCTGGTAAACCATCTGGGTATCGATCTGGGCGTAACGCCAGAGCAGATCCTCAGCAAGCTCGACGACGACCGCGTGAGGGATGAAGACGTTCAGCACGATGGCCGCCACGCGCACGACCACGATTACATCACCCGCGTGCGCGATATCGACGCCGATACGCCGGCGCGCTATAACGCCGATCCGGATCGCCTGTTTGAATCCTCCGGCTGCGCGGGCAAGCTGGCGGTGTTTGCGGTGCGCCTTGATACCTTCCCGGCAGAGAAAAAGCAGCAGGTGTTTTACATCGGCACCAATCAGCCGGAGGTGCTGACGGAGATCCGCCGTCATATTCTGGCCGACTTCACGCACCTGCCGGTGGCGGGCGAGTATATGCACCAGGACATTTACGACATCGCCGAACGCTACGGCAAAGACACCTTCCTGATGATCGACAAGCTCGGCACCGACAAAATGCCGTTCTTCTTCACCATGAAGGGCCGCACCGACGCAATGCTGGAGAAAGTGTCGCTGTTCAAGCCGCACTTTACCGACCGCTTTATGCAGAAGCTGGGCAACGTCTTCCCGGCGCATTTACCTGAGCGGATGAAGACCTGGCGTGACAAGTATGAGCATCACCTGCTGCTGAAAATGGCCGGGGACGGCATTGCCGAAGCGCAGAGCTGGCTTACCGAGTTCTTCAAAACTGCCGACGGGGATTTCTTCGCCTGTACGCCGGAAGAAGGCAGCAAAGCCTTCCTGCACCGCTTCGCCGCGGCGGGTGCTGCTATCCGTTATCAGGCCGTCCATTCCGAAGAGGTGGAAGATATTCTGGCGCTGGATATCGCGCTGCGTCGCAACGATACCGAGTGGTTTGAACACCTGCCGCCGGAGATCGACAGCAAGCTGGTGCACAAGCTCTATTACGGCCACTTTATGTGCTATGTCTTCCACCAGGATTATATCGTCAAAAAAGGCGTTGATGCGCATGCGCTGAAAGAGCAGATGCTCGCGCTGCTGCACGCGCGTGGCGCACAGTATCCTGCCGAGCACAACGTGGGGCATTTGTATAAAGCGCCGGAGACGCTTACACAGTTTTATCGCAAAAATGACCCGACAAACAGTATGAACCCCGGTATTGGTAAGACAACGCGGAAGAAATACTGGAAAGAGAGTGCCGAACCAGAGCAGCACATTACGCCATCCTCTGATGAACGCCTCTAGCCAAAATTAAGAGATTGTTAAGCGCTCCTCAAACGTACTAGAGTAACGGCTTATTGCCAGAGAAACGTTTCTCTGGCTTGCCAAACGAGGAGCGGGCAGAACATGTCGGCTGTAGAGAGTTTACCCGAAACCGAAATCGAGGTGCGCGACGCCCTTCCTGACGATGCGCATGCTATCTCGGCAATATACGCCTGGCACGTGCTTCATGGACGTGCCTCCTTTGAGGAAGTTCCTCCAACCGTCGATGAGATGCGCCAGCGGATAAAAAACGTGACCGACAGCGGGTTACCGTGGCTGGTCGCGCTATATCGCGGCATCGTCGTCGGCTACTGCTACGCCACGTTTTATCGTCCGCGCCAGGCTTATCGATATACCCTTGAAGAATCCATTTATGTGGATGCCAGCACTACCGGCCGCGGGTTTGGTTCGATCTTACTCCAGGCGCTGATCGCCCGGTGTGAACAAGGACCGTGGCGGCAGATGATAGCCGTGGTCGGCGACGGGCAAAATAACCCCGGGTCGTTGCGGCTGCATAAAAAGCACGGTTTCGACATTGTGGGTCAGCTCAGAAGTGTGGGATATAAAAAAGGCGACTGGCGGGACACGGTGATGATGCAGCGCCCGCTCAACGACGGTGACTGGACGCTGCCTGAGTAAGGCGCTTTCGCCCGGTGGCGCTTCGCTTACCGGGCCTACATGTCGAGGCCGCTGTAGGCCGGGTAAGGCGAAGCCGCCACCCGGCACACGCTAATGGCTCAGTCGTTCTGCGCCGTCGCCATCTGTTCCGCTTTCTGCTTCTTATACGCCAGTGCTGAAGCCGGCACCGGCTGCACTTTCCCGGTCTCAATCCAGGTTCGCAGGCGGCTCGCATCCGCAAAGTGGGTGTATTTGCCGAAGGCATCCATTACCACCAGCGCCACCGGCTTACCGTTAAACACGGTGCGCATCACCAGGCAGTGGCCTGCCGCATTGGTGAATCCGGTCTTGGTTAGCTGAATATTCCAGTTATCGCGATACACCAGATGGTTAGTGTTGCGGAACGGCAGCGTATACGCCGGGCTTGAGAAGGTCGCCATCTCCTCACGCGTGGTGCTGAGCTGACCAATCAGCGGATATTGCTTGCTGGCGATCAGCAGCTTTGTTAAGTCACGCGCCGTCGAGACGTTATGGATCGACAGACCGGTTGGCTCCACGAAATGGGTATTTTTCATCCCCAGCGATTTGGCTTTCGCGTTCATCGCGCGGATAAACGCGTCGTAACCGCCAGGATAATGGTGGGCGAGGCTCGCCGCCGCGCGGTTCTCTGAGGACATCAGCGCCAGCAGCAGCATATTTTTACGGCTGATTTCACTGTTCAGACGCACGCGAGAGTAGATCCCTTTCATCTCTGGCGTGTGGCTGATATCCACTTTCAGCTTTTCGTCCAGCGGCAGTCGTGCATCCAGCACCACCATCGCGGTCATGACTTTGGTTATGGAGGCTATCGGGCGCACCAGATCCGGGTGGCTGGCGTAGATGACCTTGTTGGTGTTCAGGTCAACGATCATCGCACTGCCGGAGGCAATCTGGGGTTGCGCAGCGGTTGTTGCGACTGCGGGCGTTTTGGCGATGGCTGGCGCGGTAGCGGACACGCCGAACAGCAGCGCAAGACTAAGGAGTGACACTCGGAATTTCAGCATGATGAGACTTCTGATAATGATTCACGCACGTGATGACGTACACCGCCTGCGTCGACGGATAAACGCAGGCTGGCTTTGGCATCATAGCGGCCGCCGTGCGTTGTCGCCAGCGGAGAATCGTGACCAGATGCTGCATTGCTGGCATTTACGCCAGCAATGCAGGGCACTTAAAAGAGACGGTATCCATAACCCCAGAGAATAACCGTCAGGGCCAGTAGCGCCTCCAGGACCAGCACGCCGATGGCAAGCGTTGAGCTGGAGAAGCTCAGGCCCTCTTCTTTATTGATATTCAGGAAGGTGGGAACCCCCACATATAGCAGATAACCGGTGTAAAAGAGGGCTACCGTACCGATCAGCGCGCACAGCCAGACCAGTGGATAGAGCGCGACAATACCGCTTAAGAACAGCGGGGTCGCGACGTATCCGGCGAAGACCATACAGTGTGCCAGCGACGGGCGCTGCGGATAGTTACGCGCCATCCAGTGGATGACCCGCCCCATCACCGCCACCCCGGCCAGCATCAGGCCATAGAACAGAATGGCCATGTACAGTCCGGTAAACCAGGAAAGCTGAACCACGGTGCCGTCACCAAAGTTCCAGCCGATTTGCGTAGTGCCTATAAACGCGCAGACCACCGGCACCGCTGCCATCAGCAGGACATGGTGGGTGTAGTGATGCGCGACCGTTTCGTTCTCGTTACGGATCACCTGCATTTCACGATCGGGATGGGAGAAAAGTCCCCAGACATGGTTCATAACGCCCCCTTGTTGTCGGCCCGTCAGCGATAGCTTAAGTATAATGCAGGCTTTAGATTATTTTATGTACAGTGGGAAATTTCCGTTGATTGCCGCGCGGTTGATGGATGGGGTATATGATTAACGCAGGCACAGTAAGGGAGACGACGTTTACTTAATGGATATCAACGGTCTTATTGAACAATATGGATACGCCGCGCTGGTGATCGGCAGCGTGGCAGAGGGCGAAACCATCACGCTGCTGGGCGGGGTGGCCGCACATCAGGGATTGCTGAAATTTCCGCTGGTGGTCGCCGCTGTCGCATTGGGCGGTATGATTGGCGATCAGCTGCTCTACTTTCTGGGGCTGCGTTTTGGCCCGACGCTTTTGCACCGTTTTGCTAAACATCAGAAGAAAATTCGCCGCGCCCAGCGGCTGATCCAGCGACATCCTTATCTTTTCGTGATTGGCACCCGCTTTATGTACGGTTTTCGCATCATTGGGCCGATACTGATTGGCGCGAGCCGCTTACCGCCGAAAATTTTCCTGCCGCTGAACATCATCGGGGCGATTGCCTGGGCGTTGATTTTCACCACGCTTGGCTACGCGGGTGGCGAAGTGATTGGCCCGTGGCTGCATAATCTTGACCAGCACCTGAAGCACTGGGCGTGGTTGATCCTGGTGGTTGTGGCGGTGATTGGGGTGCGCCTGTGGCTGAAGCATCGTGAAAAGCGCCGGGATGAAGAGTGAGTGCGGCCTGCTGCCCTTCACCCCGGCCCTCTCCCGGGGTGAGGGGAATGCTTATTCCGCTGGCTTAAACTGCGGGTTCGCCAGCATAAAACCCCCATCGACGATAAACGACTGTCCGGTGGTATAGCTGGCGTCGCTGTCGCATAGCCAGGCCACCAGGCTGGCAATTTCTTTGGTGTGGCCGGGGCGCGCCAGCGGAATTGACGGCATAGATCCCTCTTTAACTTCGCTGTCGTCCATATCGTTCATCGGCGTGGCAATCGCACCGGGGGCGACGGCGTTCACCAGGATCTTATGCTGCACCAGTTCCAGCGCCATTGATTTGGTTAACCCGCCCAGAGCGTGCTTTGCGGCGGTGTAGGCGCTGGCATCCGGCAGCGGCGTATGTTCATGAACCGAGGTGATGTTCACGATTCGCCCCCCTTCCCCCTGCTTCACCATCTGACGCGCCGCGATTTGCGAGCAGAGAAACGCGCCGTCCACGTCAACGGTAAAAATGTTCCGCCAGTCATCAAACGACAGTTCCAGAAAAGGCGCTTTGTTCATCGCCCCGGCATTGTTAACCAGCACGTCCAGCCGCCCGAAGCGGGAAATCAGCGTTTCGATGGCCTTTGCGCCTTCCGGCAGCGTGCCCAGGTCGAGATGGATGGCTTCGGCACGCTGACCACGCGCTTCAACCTCACGGCAGGTTTCCAGCGCCCCTTTTTCATCTGAATGCCAGGTCACCCCGATATCAAACCCGCGTTCGGCCAGCATCAGGGCCGTCGTTTTACCAATCCCTGAATCCGATGCGGTAACAATTGCGACTCGCGTCATACTCACCTCCTGAAAATCTGCAAAGAGGTAAGTATAGATAATGCGCGATTTTAGCTGTGATGATATCCACCGCCCAGCGCGGACGTGAGCTGTAGCGTGGCGTCCACGTTCTGGCCTTGCAGCATTAATCCGGCAATCTGCTCTTTCAGCGCCGGAATTTTTGCTTCACTCACCCGGGAGCCGGCAATGATCCCCGCGCTGAAGCGCGCCTGCGCCAGTCCAACGACGCGTGCGGCGTCTTTTTCGACCTTCCGCTGGTGCTGATTTTTGGCGGTCAGGGTTTCCACTTCACTCGCCGTCCGGGCGACCTGGTTTACCGCCTCCACCACGGCCTTGTTGTAGTTCGCCACGGAGAGGTTGTTCTGCGCCTGGGCGATATCCAGGTTCGCATTTAACCGACCGCTGTCAAAGACTGGCAGGGTCAGACCCGCGGTCACGCCCATTTGCTGCGCGGAAGAACGGAACAGATCGCTCAGGTGCAACGCATCCTGCTGCAAGAACGCCATCAAATTGACGTCGGGATAGAACGCGGCTTTGGCGGCCTCCACTTCGCTCATGGACGCTTCGATATACCAGTGCGCCTCCTGCAAATCCGGGCGGCGAGCCAGCAGCTCATAGCCGAGCGTTGACGGCAGCGACGCCTCTACGTCAGGTAGTGCATGCCGGGCGAGCGTGATCGAAGGGGTATTGGTCAACGCGTTCAGACGCGCCTCAATGGCCTTCATTTTGCCGTGCACGTCAGCGAGCTGTTCATCGGTTTTGCTGGCATTAATATCCGTTTCAACGCCCTCTACGGAGGAGGTGATCCCGTGCTGATAGAGTTCACGATCGGCGCCGATGATATTTTCCTGCTCCTGTTTGATCTGCGTGAGCACATCACCCACGGCGGCCTCGGTCTGCCATTCCCAGTACAGCCGCGCGACGCTGCTGGCGAGCAGCTGGCGGGTCTGCTCCAGCTCCGCTTTTTGCGCATTCACTTTACCGATGCGGGCCTCAATCTGGGCGCGATTTTTCCCCCATAAATCCAGATCCCAACCCGCCGTCAGGCCAAAGGTGCCGTTGGTATACCAGGGCCCGGTTGTTCCCGCCGCCGGGTCGGTCAGGGCGAACGGTCCCATCAGCCCCTCTGCCGACATCTTTTGCCGTTCAACATCGGCGGAAAAGTCCAGCTGTGGGCCATCAGCGGCGACAGCGGCTTTCGCCTGCGCTTCCGCCAGGGTGATACGCTGCCGGGCAATTTCCATATCCGGCGCATCCGCTATCGCTTTGGCGATAAGCGAGTTGAGCTGGGGGTCATTATAATCTTTCCACCATTCGCTTTTTGGCCAGTCGGCATGGCTCAGCTGGGTATTTACAGCGGCGGCGGTGGCTTGCGTTTTTATTGGCGACACCGTGGCATGTTCCGGCGCACAGGCGGCCAGCATAAAAATCAGGGGAGCACTCAGAGATAAAGTAAGGGAACGTTTCATTACGCCATGCACTCAAAAAAAATAAAGGCGCAACTTACGCTTACTGGCGTTCCGTTTTTTAGTAACGCGTGGCAATCCGCATAATGTTATACATTTTCATATCCGGAAATTTATTCCCCAAGACTATGATTTAATTTCATGTATTCATGCTAGTTATGAATTGGCTGCTACACTTACTCACGACAGACATACGCAGGAGAGGCGAATGAAAATATTATTGTGGGTTATTTTGATTATATTTCTGATAGGGCTGCTGGTGGTAACCGGCGTATTCAAGATGATTTTCTGATTCTTCTGCCCGGCTGCGCGCCGGGCAAAGGTATTCACGCCTGGCTCAACCCTTCGACTGGATGACGCGGGCAATATCCGCAGACGTCTGTAGCGTACGGATCTCCTGAAATAACCCCAGCGCTTCGCCGTACTCTTTACGCAAATAGCTCAGCCACTGTTTGATACGCGCAACGTGATACAACCCGGTATCGCCCTGCTTTTCCAGCCGCGTGTATTTTTGCAGGAGTTTCACCACCTCAGCCCACGGCATACGCGGCTCATTATACTTCACCACCCGGCTGAGGTTCGGCACGTTCAGCGCGCCGCGTCCAATCATCACCGCATCACAGCCGGTGGCTTTCAGACACGCCTGTGCGCTCTCGTAATCCCAGATTTCGCCGTTGGCGATAACGGGAATGGTAAGGCGTTTGCGGATCTCGCCAATCGCCTGCCAGTTAATGCGCTCGGCTTTGTAGCCATCCTCTTTGGTACGCCCGTGCACCACCAGCTCGGTGGCGCCCGCCTGCTGCACCGCATCGGCAATTTCAAACTGCTTATCCCCGCTGTCCCATCCCAGACGCACTTTGACCGTCACCGGCAGATGCGATGGCACCGCCTCACGCATGGCCTTTGCGCCGCGATAAATCAGCTCCGGATCCTTGAGCAACGTTGCCCCGCCGCCGCTGCCGTTAACCAGCTTTGACGGACAGCCGCAGTTAAGATCGACGCCGTACGAGCCAAGCGCGACCGCACGGGCGGCGTTTTCAGCCAGCCACTCAGGATACTGACCGAGCAGCTGAATGCGCACCAGCGTACCGGAGGGGGTGCGGCTCTGCCGATGCAGCTCCGGGCAGAGGCGATAAAATGATTTTTCTGGCAGCAACATATCGACCACGCGCAAGAACTCCGTCACGCAGAGATCGTAATCGTTCACCTCGGTCAGCAGCTCGCGCACGAGCGAGTCGAGCACGCCTTCCATCGGGGCCAGTAAAACACGCATTCTGAGTACCTGTGAAAAAAGACGCGCTATAGTAGCTGCTCTCTATGACTGTGGAAAGCCCGGCGTTCCATTCAGGAATGGCTGTTATGCTCAAAATTCATGTTGTGATCCGTGGCACATTTTCAGGTTTAATTGTATGATGAATACGTCTCAGCAAGGACTTTCACCATGAGCAAATCACTGAATACTCTCTGGCAATACCTTCGGGCCTTCGTCCTGATTTATGCCTGCCTGTACGCTGGCATTTTTATCGCGTCGCTGCTGCCGATTACCATACCCGGCAGCATTATCGGCATGCTGATCCTCTTTGTGCTGTTGGCATTACAGGTGCTGCCCGCGAAATGGGTCAACCCGGGGTGCTTCGTTCTCATTCGCTATATGGCCCTGCTTTTTGTGCCTATCGGCGTTGGGGTTATGCAGTATTACGATGTGCTTAAAGCGCAATTCGGCCCGATAGTCGTCTCCTGCGCTATCAGTACGCTGGTGGTTTTTCTGGTGGTCAGCTGGAGCTCACATATTGTGCATGGCGAACGTAAAGTGGTTGGGGAGAAAACAAAAAAATGATGGAAAATATCTGGTGGTCCCTGCCGTTAACCCTGGCGGTGTTCTTCGCTGCCCGTAAGCTCGCGGTTCGTTTTAAAATGCCACTGCTGAACCCGCTGCTGGTCGCCATGGTGGTGATCATTCCTTTTCTGCTGTTCACCGGCATACCTTATGAACGTTACTTCGCCGGGAGCAAAATCCTCAACGATTTATTGCAGCCTGCCGTGGTGGCGCTGGCGTTTCCTTTATATGAGCAACTGCATCAGATCCGAGCGCGCTGGAAGTCCATCATCACCATCTGCTTTGTGGGTAGCCTGGTGGCGATGATCACCGGCACGTCAGTGGCCCTGTTGATGGGCGCGTCGCCGCAGATTGCCGCCTCTATCCTGCCAAAATCCGTGACCACGCCGATCGCCATGGCCGTGGGCGGCAGCATCGGAGGCATCCCGGCCATTAGCGCCGTATGCGTGATTTTTGTCGGTATCCTGGGGGCGGTGTTTGGCCATACGCTGCTGAACATCATGAAAATACGCACCAAAGCGGCGCGCGGTCTGGCGATGGGTACCGCCTCGCACGCGCTGGGCACCGCACGCTGTGCGGAACTGGATTATCAGGAAGGGGCATTCAGCTCGCTGGCGCTGGTGATTTGCGGGATTATTACTTCCCTGGTCGCGCCGTTCATCTTCCCGATTATTCTGGCCGTGATGGGCTAAAATTTGCGATGCGTCGCGCAAATTTCATTTTCATTTCATAAGTTGCACACATAATGAGATTTGGATCACATATAAAGGCCGTTCGGCTCCGTACACTACCGATCCATTAACCTTGATGAGGCAACGTCATGCATCCACGTTTTCAAGCTGCTTTCTCTCAGCTTGCAGAGAATTTGCAATCAGCCCTGGCTCCGGTTCTGGCGGATGCGCATTTCCCCGCCCTGCTGACGGCAGATCAGGTCACGACGCTTAAGCAGGCAACGGGGCTGGACGAAGACGCGCTGGCTTTCGCCCTGCTGCCGCTGGCAGCTGCCTGCGCCCGCGCAGACCTTTCCCATTTTAACGTAGGCGCGATTGCGCGCGGCGTAAGCGGGACCTGGTACTTCGGCGGGAATATGGAGTTTCTCGGTGCGACCATGCAGCAAACCGTTCACGCGGAGCAGAGCGCTATCAGTCATGCCTGGCTGCGCGGTGAAAAAGCCCTGCGCGCCATTACCGTCAACTACACCCCTTGCGGCCACTGCCGCCAGTTTATGAATGAGCTGAACAGCGGGCTGGAACTGCGTATCAACCTGCCGGGCCGCGCGCCGCATACGCTGGGCGATTACCTGCCCGACGCTTTCGGCCCGAAAGATCTTGGGATCAAAACCCTGCTGATGGACGAGCAGAACCACGGATATGCGCTCTCTGGGGATGCGCTCAGCGAAGCGGCCATTTCAGCCGCCAACAAAAGCCACACGCCGTACAGTAAATCCCCAAGCGGCGTCGCCCTTCAGTGCCGCGACGGTCGCATCTTCACCGGGAGCTATGCTGAGAATGCCGCGTTCAACCCGACGCTGCCTCCGCTTCAGGGCGCACTGAACCTTCTCAGCCTGAACGGGTACGACTATCCGGATATTCAGCGCGCGATCCTGGCTGAAATTGCCGATGCGCCGCTGATCCAGTGGGACGCAACCGCAGCCACGCTGAAAGCGCTGGGCTGTACAACCATCGACCGCGTGCTACTTGCCTGATCGTCCCGGCGGGCAGAAATGCCCGCCAGTCTGACGAAAAACCCCTCAGTTGATTCGCTGTTTCTTGCGCTAACCAGGCGGGTACAGTAGCCTGAGGGAAATTTCATCATCGGTACGAGCCATCTGCATGTTAAAGCGCGTGTTTTACAGCCTGTCTGTCCTGGTCGGCATACTGCTGTTGATCGTGCTGGGTCTCGACCGCTGGATGAGCTGGAAAACAGCCCCCTACATTTTTGACGATCTTCAGGACCTCCCCTACCGACAGGTTGGCGTCGTGCTTGGTACCGCCAAGTATTACCGCACCGGCGTCATCAATCAGTATTACCGATATCGTATTCAGGGCGCCCTGAACGCCTATAACAGCGGTAAGGTGAACTATCTGCTGTTAAGCGGCGATAACGCCCTGCAAAGCTATAACGAGCCGGTGACGATGCGCAAAGATTTGATTGCCGCAGGCGTTGACCCGGCCGATATCGTGCTCGACTACGCCGGATTCCGCACCCTTGATTCCATCGTGCGTACCCGCAAGGTGTTCGACACCAACGATTTCATCATCATCACCCAGCGTTTCCACTGCGAGCGGGCGCTGTTTATCGCCCTGCATATGGGGATCCAGGCCCAGTGCTACGCCGTGCCGTCACCAAAAGATATGCTGAGCGTACGCGTACGTGAGTTTGGCGCCCGTTTTGGCGCGCTGGCTGACCTGTACCTGTTCAAGCGTGAACCGCGCTTCTTAGGCCCGCTGGTGCCAATCCCGGCGATGCATGAAGTGCCTGAAAATGCGCAAGGTTATCCGGCGGTGACGCCGGAGCAGCTGCTGGAAATGCAGAAGAAGTAATAACTGATGTCGGGTGGCGGCTTCGCCTTACCCGACCTACGATCGCGATTTTGTAGGCCCGGTAAGCGTCGCGCCACCGGGCAAAAAAAGGCCCGCTACGTGAGCGGGCCTTTTCATTCTGAAGAACTTATTTCTTACGCGCGTACTTCAGTGAATCCAGGGCAACCGCGAAGATGATGATCGCACCCTTGATGATGTACTGCCAGTACGGGTTCACGCCGATGTAGGTCAGGCCATAGTTGATCACGGTGAAGATGATCACACCGGTCACCACGCCCAGCACGGTACCCACGCCGCCGCTGAAGGAGACCCCGCCGACCACGCAGGCCGCAATCGCATCCAGTTCGTACATAAAGCCGAGGTTGTTGGTCGCAGAGCCGATACGGCCCGCTTCCAGCATCCCGCCAAAGGCATAGAACACGCCGGACAGGGCATAAATCATCAGCAGGTTCAGCGCAACGTTGACCCCGGAGACTTTCGCCGCTTCCGGGTTGCCGCCGATGGCGAAAATGTTTTTACCGAAGCGGGTTTTGTTCCACAGGATCCAGACGAACGCCACCGCGATCAGCGCATAGAAGGTGATATAGGAGAGACGGAAGCTGCCCAGCGCAACAAACCCCTGCGTGAAGGTAGAGAAGCCGCTGTCGAAGCCAGAGATCGGGGACGCGCCGACGAAATCGTAGTACAGGGAGTTAATACCGTAAACGATGATCATCGTACCCAACGTGGTGATGAATGGCGTCACGTTCAGGTAAGCAATGATGATGCCGTTAATCAGGCCGATCACCGCGCCGATGGCGCACACAATCAGGATCACCACGAAAATTGGCATGGTCGCCATCTCCGGGAACACCTTGTTGGCGTTTTCCATCGACTGCAACAGGGTCGCCGCAATGACCGCCGCCAGACCGACCTGGCGCCCTGCCGAAAGGTCAGTCCCCTGGGTAACGATAAGCCCCGCCACGCCCAACGCGATAATAATACGCACGGAAGACTGGGTCAGAATGTTACTCAAGTTCAGCAGACTTAAGAACGTAGGGTCCTGGAAAATAATAATTGCCAGCAAGACTAAAAGAACAACGTAAATACCGCCTTCTTTCAGATAAGTGAGAAAACTTTTTTTATTTAACGCACTCATGAGGAGCCCCTGATCTTAAAGGTGCAAAGACGCAAGACGCAAAATTTCGTTTTGCGTTGTCGTTTTGGTGTCAACAATACCGGCAACGAGACCATTGCTCATAACCAGAATACGGTCTGTGATCCCTAACAATTCCGGCATTTCGGAAGAAATAATAATGATCCCTTTATCTTTTTTGGCCAGCTCCGCGATCAGCTGGTAAATCTCAAATTTTGCACCAACGTCGATACCGCGCGTAGGTTCATCCAGCATCAGGATCTCAGGCTGGGTCAATAACCAGCGACCGATAATAACCTTCTGCTGGTTCCCTCCCGAGAGTGAACCGATTTGCGTGCGGTGCCCCGGCGTTTTCACGCGCATGGAGTCAATCACCCACTGGGTATCGCTCTTCATACGGGAATTATCCAGCAGGCCGATTTTACTTTTGTAGTTACGGATATTCGAAATTAACGAGTTAAAGTTAATATCGAGATACGCATAAATGCCGGTCGAGCGGCGCTCTTCCGTCACCAGCGCAAAACCATGATTAATGGCTTCGTTAGCGTTGTGGTTATTAATTTTCTTGCCGTGCAGCGTAATGGTGCCGCCCGACTTTTCACGGATGCCAAACAGGGTTTCTACGATATCGGTGCGCTTCGCGCCTACCAGCCCTGCGATGCCCAGAATCTCGCCCTTGTGCAGATCGAAAGAGACATCACGAATGGACGGCTGACGCAGCGAGGTCAGGTTACGCACCTCCAGAATCACTTCGCCTGGCTTGTTTTCTTTATCCGGGAAGCGCTGGTTCAGAGAACGACCGACCATCATGGCGATGATCTTGTCCATGTCCAGCCCTTCCAGCGGCTGGGTGGCAATCCACTGGCCGTCACGCAGAATGGTGATTTCATCGCACAGCTGGAAGATCTCTTCCATTTTATGTGAGATATAGACAATGCCGCAGCCGCGATCTTTCAGCTTACGAATAATGGTAAAAAGGTGATTAACCTCTTTTTCCGTTAATGACGACGTTGGTTCATCCATGATCACGATTTTCGCATCATAGGAGAACGCTTTGGCAATTTCGATCATCTGCATCTGGGAAACCGATAATGTCCCGACGCGTGCGCGCGGGTCGATATCAATATCCAGCTCATCAAAAATGGCTTTGGTGTCGCGATACATTTTATCCTGATCGACAAAGACACCTTTGGTTGGATAGCGGCCCAACCACATATTATCCATAACCGAACGTTGCAGAACCAGGTTTAACTCCTGGTGAACCATTGAGATACCGTTTTCCAGCGCTTCTTTCGCTGAATGGAAATCGATCTCTTTTCCCTGAAAAAGAATACTGCCGGAATCTTTTTGATAGATCCCAAAAAGGCATTTTAATAATGTTGATTTACCCGCACCGTTTTCACCCATTAACGCGTGAATAGAGTGAGGACGAACTTTTAAATTAACATTATCGAGTGCCTTAACCCCGGGGAATGACTTGTTGACACCGGTCATTTCCAGTAAGTATTCACCGGACGGCTGAGTAGTTGTGCTGACCATAATTATACCTTGTTGGCCTCGCATATCGCGTTATAAAAGGGCGCAACGAATTGCGCCCAGTGAAGACAAAACGAAAATCTTATTTACCGATAAACTCAGCCAGGTTGGACTGGTCTACGCCCACGTAAGGAACGCGAACGATTTTATTTTCAATTTTCCAGTTAGTTCCGTCAGCGGCACCTTTACCGTCGGCCAGGTTTTTCGCCAGATCGAAGGTGGCTTTCGCCTGGTTGTTAGCATCGTTCAGCACGGTACCGGCCATTGCGCCAGATTTCACCAGCGCCAGCGCTTCTGGCAGAGCATCCACACCGAAGACAGGAATGGCGGATTTGTTGTGTGCCTTCAGCGCTTCAACGGCGCCCATAGCCATCGCGTCGTTGTTGGCGATGACCACTTCAATTTTGTTCGCGTTCGGGCCAGAGAGCCACGCGTCCATCTTATCTTTCGCCTGAGCGGTGTCCCACATCGCGGTATCTAACGCCAGCTGCTGGGTTTTCAGGCCTTTGTCGTTCAGCTCTTTGATGACGTAGGTGGTACGGGCTTCAGCATCCGGGTGGCCCGGCTCGCCTTTCAGCAGAACGAACTGCACCTGACCGTCTTTGTTCAGGTCCCAGTTCGGGTTTGCCGCCCAGTGTTTCGCAATCAGATCGCCCTGGATAATACCCGACTCTTTGGAGTCAGTACCCACATAATACGCTTTATCGTAGCTGTCCAGCGCCTTACGGGAAGGTTCTTTGTTGAAGAAGACGATTGGCACGTTCTGGCCGCGCGCTTTCTCGATAACCGTGCCTGCTGCGGCCGGGTCAACCAGGTTAATAGCCAGCGCTTTCACGCCTTTTGCCAGCAGAACGTCAATCTGATCGTTCTGTTTGGACTGGTCGTTCTGGGAGTCATTCATCAGCAGCTGTACGTCCGGCGCTGATTTAGCATCTTTTTCAATTGCTTTGCGCACAACAGACATGAAGTTGTCGTCGTATTTATAGATAGTCACGCCAATACGGGTATCCGCAGCGTGGGCTGCTGCGCCAAAAAGCATGCTTGCCATGACAGCAGACAGAGTCAACACCTTCTTATTCATGGTATCTCCGGTTTTTTTTATGCAGGGTAGTTCTGGTGAAAAACGGCAGGCGGGCAGATGTTAATAAAACGTTACTGATCGCCGACGTTCACTTATAAAATGTCCAGCTTCCGTGTTCGGTAACGCTCCAGAAATGCGTTTTTTTCGTTGTCTGAGGCGTTCTGGCAACGGTAAAAGTGAATAATCACCGTTACATTGTGTTTCAGCCCCTAAAACGCTGACATCATAGACAGCGGCTTGTTAAGATACTGTGAATTTACTCACAGATTGAAAACGGTTACATCACGTGATGTTATCAGTTAGTGATCGGAGCCACAGTTTGCCGAATAGCAACCGAATGGCGGCGTACTAAAGTCGGCATAAAACAATGCGTTGCGTCAGGATCTAACAGCCCGGCCGCCCCCTGTAACGCCAGCTCTGTCGCCAGTTTCGCCATAGAAGCAATGGGATAACGTACCGTTGTCAGCTGCGGATCGGTGTAACGGGCAATGGGGATATCATCAAAACCGATCAGCGATAAATGCTGTGGCACCGCAATGCCATTGTCTTTCAGCGCGGTAAGCGCACCTGCCGCCATGCTGTCGTTATAGGCAAACACGGCTGATAGCTGAAGGTTACGCCCCAGCAGTTCAACCATGGCCGCTTCACCGCCCTGCATGTCCGGCGAACCGGTGCCGACCCAGCTCTCAAGGGGCGCAATGCCCTGCTCTTTCAGGGCATTTTGCCAGCCTTCGCGGCGCATCATGTCGTCTTCAATACCGTGGCTGGAAGCCAGGTAGCCAATGCGCTGATGGCCGTTGCTGATGAGCATCCGCGTCGCCATCATTGCGCCGCTGACGTTATCCAGACCGACGCAGCGGTGCGCGTAACCGGGGACGATGCGGTTGATCAGCACCATACCGGGGATCTGCTCCATAAACCCGGCCAGCTCCTCATCGCTCAGGGCTTTAGAGTGCACAATAAGGGCGTTACAGCGCTGGCGGATCAGTACCTCAATGGCATAGCGCTCTTTCTCAGCCTCGTGATAGCTGTTGCCAATCAGCACGTATTTCTGGTGCTGCTGGGCAACAACGTCCACCGCTTTGACCAGCGCGCCGAAGAAGGCGTCCGACACGTCCATCACGACTACGCCAATGGTATCGCTGACCTGCGTCGCCAGCGCCTGCGCGTTGGCGTTTGGCCGGTACCCCAGCTGGGTCACGGCTTTCATTACGGTTTCACGCGTTTCAGGGCTGACCAGCGCGCTGTTGTTCAGCACGCGGGAGACGGTAGCAACAGAAACACCCGCCTGGCGGGCGACGTCACGAATGGTGATCATATTCACCATCCTTTAAAGGATTGCAGCAACTCACAGACACCCCCTGTGTTTAGCAAGGTAGCTATTCTGGCAGCGAGAGAGAGGAGACTACGTGAAGAAGCTCACACAGATGAAAACGCTTACATCCGTTTTGTTAATGATTGTGATCCAGATCGTTATCTGGATGTTTTACGTAATGATGTACCCGACGCAAGGGCGGTTAGCTGGCGCCATGCCCACTCCAGCGGGCCCTGGCGGAAATAGCGCAGCCAGACAACGGAAAACACTACGTTAACAATCCAGACCGGAATAACAAACGCCAGCAGCGTAAGGCGGTCGAATTTCATAAACAGGCCGAATCGGTAGAAAAGCGTGGTGCAGATCAGGGTTTGCAGAATGTAATTGCTTAACGCCATCCGTCCAACACAGGCCACCGCGCTGACGATCCACAGGCGGGAGAGCCGCGGCCAGAAGCCGTAAATCAGCGCCGCATAGCCGATAGACTGGAACGGCGCGCTCAGCTCGCGCGGTACCTGAAGCAGGAACGCACACCAGCGGTAATCCCAGTGAAGATGCCACTGCATAATCACCGCCGGGAGATTGACGATCACGCCGAGCAGCACCAGCCCTGCGCCCGTTCGACGATAGTGTCGCAGGCTAAACTCCCCTTTCAGCCAGCCGGTGCGCATTAGGGCTGCGCCCATCAGCATCATCCCGGCCAGCTGCCAGCCGTATTGCGCGCCCAGCGCCAGCAGGTTATCGCCGAGCATATCGGCCCGGTTGCCGATCGCCTCCATGCCGCCTTTCAGCTTCCAGAACTGCTCATATTGCAGGTTGGCCGCATCCGGGATCCACGACCGACTGGTAGCGCCATCGGCAATCATGCCGAGCAGCAGCAGCACGGCCAGCCCCATGACATAGAGCATCACGCCGGTATTAAACAGGCTTTTTACGCCGGGCGCGTCGCGGATCAGCCGCCAGCAAATAAGGCCTACCAGGCCATATGCGAGCAGAATATCGCCGTCCCAGAAAAGCAGCCCGTGAATAAAGCCAAGGATGACCAGCAGCGTTAAGCGCGACTGGATCCAGCGCGTACCGCGTTTAAGGAGAAGCTGAAGTCCGGCGCCAAAAAGAAGCGCAAAGAGGGTCAGGAATTTCACCTGAGCGAAGAGATCGAGAATTGCCCACGTCCAGGCATCGCTGCGCGTGATGTCGCCGTACCACGCAGGATTCAGATAGGCGGCCTTCGGCAGACCGAAGGCGCTGATATTCAGCAGCAGGATACCGAGAATGGCGACGCCGCGAACAAAATCGAGCGTGACGTTTCGCTCCATGGTCCCTGCCCTGTCTGATTAGTTGTGGTGACGCACGGCGCGCAGGAACTCCTGGCGGGTGTTCTGGCTCGATTTGAACAGGCCGCCCAGCGAGGTGGTGGTGGTCGCGCTGGTGGCATCACGCACGCCGCGCGCTTTCACGCAGTAGTGCACCGCGTCGATGGACACCGCCACGTTGTTGGTACCCAGCAGGGTTTGCAGCGCAGTCAGGATCTGCTGCGTCAGACGTTCCTGCACCTGCGGACGCTGGGCGAAGAACTGCACGATGCGGTTGATTTTGGACAGGCCAATAACCGTATCTTTTGGAATATAAGCCACCGTCGCTTTACCGTCGATCGTCACAAAGTGATGCTCGCAGGTGCTGGTCAGCGTGATATCGCGTACCGTCACCATCTCATCAACCTTCATCTTGTTTTCAATGACGGTAATTTTCGGGAAGTTCGCGTAATCCAGGCCGGAGAAAATTTCGTCGACGTACATTTTCGCGATGCGGTGCGGCGTCTCCATCAGGCTGTCGTCGCTCAGATCGAGATTCAGCAGTTGCATGATCTCGGTCATATGGCCGGCGATCAGACTCTTGCGGGTAACATTGTCCAGCTCCTGCACGGGCGGGCGCAGTGGCGTTTCAAGACCGCGCGCAACCAGCGCTTCATGGACAAGGGCTGCTTCTTTACTGAGTGATGGCATTCTTTTCTCCTGCAGGTGTGGCGTCTTTTGCCCTCGTTGTGGCAAAAGTGTGCGCTCATTGTGCGTGAGGCGACGCACATAATCCAGTATTCACGACGATAATTATTGCAATTGCTGTTGCCTTTCAGCCTGACGGTTCCAGACTAACGCCCCGCCAACGAACAGCGCGATCCCCGCCAGCCCCAGCGCAGGTTCAAGCCGGTGCGTGAGCCAGGTCGACAGCGCCGACGTGACCGGCCCCACCAACTGACCAATGGCATACCCGGTAGTGAGCAGTCCCGCCATATAACGCGCGTGGTCTGGCGCCAGCTCGCGACCGTATAGCAGAGAGAGCTGCACGGCGCAGAGGAACCCGCCGCCCACCAGCATCCCTCCCGTCAGCAAACCGCCAATGCCCGGCAGCAGCCAGGCCGCCAGCACGCCAATCCCCTGTAGCCAGAGGACAATCGCAAGCCTGCGGTTAGCGCTTGACGTATGCCGCAGGGCAATGCTGAGCGCAATTCCCACCACCGAAGCGGCGCCAAATATCGGCCAGACAAACTGCGCAAACAGGCTGCCGGGAAAACGCACCGCCGCCATTTGCGATAAAAAGGTCGCCGGGAGGATATAGCCGAATCCCGCCAGGCTGTAGCTCCAGACCAGACACTTTAAATTTGCGGTCAGCCGCAGCGGCTCAGGAGCGGACCCCGGGCGATGGAGCTGACCCGCGCGCGGCAGATACCGTGCTACCAGCGCAATCAGCACCAGCGCCAGGACGCCGTAGATTTGCCATGCCGCCCCGGCGGAAAGGGATTTGGCCTGAATATAGACCGCCAGCAGGCCGCTCAGCGCAATGCCGGCGCCAGGTCCGGCAAAGACCGCCGCACTGAGCCCCGGCTTGCCCAACTGCCCCAGCCGCTCGTTGGTCCAGGCGGCAATCAGCACCATCGACCAGCCGCTCATGCAGCCAATCACGAAGCGCAGCAGGCCGTGAACGACGGCGTTCTCTGCCGCTGCGGAGAGCAGCGTCAGCGCCACCGCGCCGATAATCCCCAGCCAGAGACGCGTTTCAACGAAGCGATGGGCGCGCATGGCATCCCATGCGCCGACCAGATAGCCCAGATAGTTCATCGCCGCCACCAGACCCGCGCTGGTAAGCGTGAGTTGCCCGGCGGCAATCATCAGCGGCACCTGAGGCGTGAAGGCAAAGCGCCCTATCCCCATTGCCACGACCAGAACCACAAATCCGCTGAGCGCGATACGCAGCGCCATGATCGCTCCAATTGTTAAAGAAAAGTAAATTTATGATGCAACATCTCGTCGTCCTGCGAAAGTGAAAGTTGCTCACAGGTCAATGAAAACGCTGTATTATGCGTTTTATGAATCGTCTTACCTTTAAGGAGCCCTGCATGGAACTGCTCGAAGAGCATCGTTGTTTTGAAGGTCGACAGCAGCGCTGGCGGCACGACTCCACCACGCTGAATTGTGCAATGACGTTCAGCATTTTCCTACCCCCTGCGGAAAATCCACCGGTGCTGTACTGGCTTTCAGGCCTGACCTGTAACGACGAAAACTTCACCACCAAAGCGGGAGCACAACGTATTGCCGCTGAGCTGGGCATTGCCCTGGTAATGCCAGACACCAGCCCGCGTGGCGATGACGTGGCCGACGATGCCGGATACGACTTGGGTAAAGGTGCCGGATTCTATCTCAACGCCACCGAACAGCCGTGGGCGAGCCATTACCGCATGTATGACTACATTCGCGACGAACTGCCGGCGCTGGTGCAGTCTCAGTTTGCGGTCAGCGAACGCTGCGCAATAAGCGGGCATTCGATGGGCGGCCACGGCGCGCTGATCATGGCGCTGAAAAATCCGGGTAAGTACGTCAGCGTGTCGGCATTTGCACCGATTGTGAACCCGACGCAGGTGCCGTGGGGGCAAAAAGCCTTTACGCACTATCTGGGTGACGACAGTCAAAAATGGCAGGAATGGGATAGCTGCGCGCTGATGCTGGCAAGCCGGACGGAAGATGCGATTCCGATGCTTATCGATCAGGGTGATGCGGATCAGTTCCTCGCCGGACAGTTACAGCCTGCGGTGCTGGCTGAGGCGGCGCGCCAGAAGGACTGGCCGCTGACGCTGCGCATTCAGCCGGGATACGATCACAGCTATTACTTTATGGCATCCTTTATTGAAGATCATCTCCGCTTCCATGCGGAACATTTGTTCGGGTAAGTTCAGCCTTTTTGCCCGGTAGCCTCCTGCATACCGGGCCTTTCCCCTCCCCCTCATTTACATAATTCTATCCGCTTGAATCCAGGCTGGTTTCCTTTCATCCTCGTCAAACACAAATGATTTCAATTATCATTTGTGTTTACAATTCTACATTCTTTTGTACAATTCCAGGCTCTTCTCCATCTTAAAGAGTTCTTAAAAGACAAAAACATACAGTTCTCAGGGTTATCCCGATGGAGTTTTATTCATTTTTATACGGAATGTACAAATGACAATACCCCGCATTAAGCTCCTGGCCGTCGCCGTTGGCGCTGCCACATTCACCCCTCTCGTTCACGCAGCCGATCAGGACACCGTTGTCGTCACCGCGACGGGTTTTGAACAAAAGATCCAGAATGCCCCCGCCTCCATCTCTGTTATTTCGAAACAGCAGATTGAAGATAAAGCCTACCGTGATGTTACCGATGCCCTGAGAGACGTCCCGGGCGTTGTCGTCACCGGCGGCGGGAGTAGCAGTGATATCAGCATTCGCGGCATGGCATCTCAGTACACCTTGTTCCTCGTGAACGGCAAACGCGTCAGTACGCGTAGCACCCGCCCAAACAGCGACAACTCGGGTATAGAACAAGGCTGGCTGCCGCCGCTGGAGTCCATTGAGCGCATTGAGGTCATCCGCGGCCCGATGTCCTCGCTTTACGGCTCCGATGCGATGGGTGGCGTCATCAACGTCATTACCAAAAAAGTCTCAAACACTAAAGCCTGGACCGGTTCGTTGCACGGCGATGCAACCTTCCAGGAAAACCATGATTCCGGCGATATCTTCCAGACCAACGCCTACGCTTCTGGTCCCCTGATTGACGGGCTGCTTGGCGCAAAAGTGACGGGGCTGTTGTCACGCCGCGCCGAAGATAAAATCGTGAACGGGTATAACGAGCAGAAAATGCGTAACGGTGGCATTACCCTGAACTTCACCCCGGATGAGAAGAACGATTTCGATCTTGATTTTGCTCGCGAGCTTCAGGACAGAAACAGCACGCCAGGGATGTCGAAAGCGGCTGAAACCTGCCGGGGAACAATCTGTAAGCCAAATACCAAAAGCGACTCGCGCTATGAGCACACGACCTACTCCTTAACCCACAGCGGGTATTACGACGACTTCAATACCACCAGCTATATCCAGCAGGAAGAGACCAATAATCCAGGTCGCAAAATGCGCTCGTATAACACCACCTTCAACAACCAGAACCAGATTTTCCTCGGCGATCATACGTTGACCCTCGGCGGACAGTATCGGTATGAGAAACTGCGCGACAAGGGCAATCAGCTGGAAGCGGCGGACGGCCTGAACAAACTGACGCGCTGGAGCTGGGCCCTGTTTGCCGAAGATGAATGGTCAATGACGGAAAGCTTTACGTTGACCGGCGGCCTGCGTATGGACAAAGACCAAAACTACGGGACGAACTGGACGCCGCGCGGTTACGGCGTATGGCACCTGGCCGATCACTGGACGTTGAAAGGCGGGGTTTCGGCTGGCTACCGTGCGCCGGATCTGCGTCAGTCGTCTGCCAGCTGGGGCCAGGTAACGGGTGGCGGCCGTCTTGACGGTATCATCGTCGGCAACCCGGATCTGAAACCAGAGAAGAGCCTGAGCGAAGAGCTCGCCCTGCTCTGGGATAACAACGATAACCTGAATGCCGGCGTGACGCTGTTCAATACCGACTTCAAGGACAAGATTACGGAAGTTCGCCGCTGTAACAGCAGCGCCGATCCCGCCTGTACGATTGGCGATCACAGCTATGATTTCGTGAGCGACCGCGTCAACGTGGATAAAGCCAACATGCGCGGCGTGGAGTCCTCCTTCGGCTGGAAAATCTCGCGCGATGTAAACTGGACCGCAAACTATACCTATACCGAATCCGAGCAGAAGAGCGGTCAGTTCTCAGGCAAGCCGCTGAACAAGATGCCTAAGCACATGTTCAACACCACCCTGGACTGGCAGGCGACGCCCGACGTCGGTTTCTGGAGCCGTCTGAACCTTCGCGGTAAAACGTCTGAGTACCTGAGCCGCACGTCAATGTCACAGGGCACGCCGTCCTACACTCAGGTTGATGTTGGTCTGCGCTACAACGCGAACAAAAACCTGCTGGTTACCGCCGGTGTGTATAACGTGCTTGATAAGCAGATCGACTACGACACGTATGACACCGTGCTGGACGGGCGTCGCTATACGGTTGGCATGACCTACAGCTTCTGATCTGCCCTTAAAAAAGCCCGCTCGGTTGAGCGGGCTTAAAGAGAGGAAGTGCGGTTATTGCTTAAATCGTTCAGGGAAATCCATTTCACTGTAGCGAACGAAGCGTGTTCCTTTCGTCAGCTTGTAGCCAAACCAGATGAGCAGGAACAGCGGGATACCAATGTAGGTGGCCGTAACGGCGCCCCAGTCAATGGTGTCCGCAAGGAAGGCCTCATAGTTCTGACCCAGAGTAATAATCAGGCACAGAACGAAGGCGAAAATCGGCCCCAGCGGGAAGAACCCTGAACGGTACGGCAGGTTATTCAGATCATGACCCTGCATGACGTAGCCGCGACGGAAACGGTAGTGGCTGATGGCAATGCCCAGCCAGGCGATAAAGCCCGTCATACCGGAGGTGTTAAGCAGCCACAGGTACACCGTCTGGTTGCCGAACATGGAGGTCAGGAAGCACAGACCCGCAATCACCGTGGTCGCATACAGCGCGTTGCGCGGCACGCCACCGCGAGACAGTTTCGAGAAGATACGCGGCGCTTTGCCGTCGCAGGCCAGGGTATAGAGCATACGGGTGGAGGCGTACATGCCGGAGTTACCCGCAGACAGTACCGCCGTCAGGATCACCGCGTTCATCACCGCAGCCGCAGAAAGCAGTCCCGCGTGCTGGAAGACCAGGGTGAACGGGCTGACGCTGATGTCTTTTACATCGTTACGCAGCAGGCTTGGATCGGTATACGGAATGATCAGGCTGATAATCAGGATCGCGAACACGTAGAACAGCAGAATACGCCAGAACACCTGACGCACCGCGCGCGGAATGGTCTTCTCCGGGTTCTCGGATTCACCGGCCGCAATACCAATCAGCTCCGTGCCCTGGAAGGAGAAGCCGACAATCATCGCTACGCCAATCATCGCCGAGAAGCCCCCGGCAAACGGCGCGTCGCCAATGGTCCAGTTACTCCAGCCCGCCGGTTCGGCCCCTTTGAAAATACCAACGATCATCGCCACACCGACGACGATAAAGATGATGACGGTTGCCACTTTAATCAAAGAGAACCAGTATTCCGCTTCGCCAAAGCCGCGCACGGAGATGTAGTTCAGCAGGAAGATAACGGCCAGGAACAGCGCGCTCCAGATCCAGCCAGGCGTGTCCGGGAACCACCAGGTCATCACCAGCTGTGCGGCGACGAGGTCCACGGCGATAGTCACCGCCCAGTTGTACCAGTAGTTCCAGCCCAGCGCGAAGCCGAAGCCTTCCTCAACGTATTTTTGTCCGTAGGTCGAAAACGACCCCGATACCGGCATGTAGGCCGCCAGTTCGCCCAGGCTGGTCATCAGGAAGTAGACCATCAGGCCAATCAGGATATAAGAGAATAGTGCCCCACCCGGGCCGGCTGCCGAAATCGTTGCGCCAGAGGCAACGAAAAGACCTGTACCGATGGATCCGCCAATGGCGATCATCGTCAGGTGACGCGCCTTGAGTTCGCGACGTAGCGCGGGCGCTTCTGTGGTTTTAGTTTCTGAAACCATGTGAAAATGCTGTCCATTCAATAAATGAGGCGCGATTGTAGCAGACGATCCGCGTTCCTTCCGGCAGAAATGCTCAGTTATAAGAGAGCTTCATGACTCGGCCAGGATTATAAGTAAAGCATAAAAATGTGGGGTGGTAAGCGAACATAGCCCCGGTAAGCGAAGCGCCACCGGGAAATGTTAAATGGCACAGTAGCGCAGAAAACGCTGGAGCGAACTGGAAAGGTGTTTCTGACGATGATGGATACACCACAGCGTACGCACCAACTTCGGCAGCGGAACGGGGATCTCAACCAGCGAGCCGGTTTCCAGCTGTTCGGCAATCACCCGACGGGAGAGACAGCTGATGCCCAGACCATGACGCACGGCGTGCTTGATGGCCTCCGAGTTACCTAACTCCATCCCCAGCTGGAACTGCGGCAGATGGGACAACAGCAGATAATCGACGATTTCACGCGTACCGGAGCCCTGCTCGCGCAGGATCCACTGGGCCTGCGCCAGCCGTTCCAGCGTGACCTCGCCCTGTAACAGAGAGGAGGCCGGGGAAGCGAATACCACCAGCTCATCCTCCAGCCAGGGTTCCGCAATGATATCCACGTTGTGGCATGGCCCTTCGATAAGCCCGATATCCACGCGGAAATCAATGACCGCGTTAATGACGTCCTGGCTGTTGCCGACGCTCATCTCCAGCGGCAGGGTCGGAAAATCACGGCGATAGCGGGCGATCACTTCCGGCAGAATGTAGTTACCGATCGTGCTGCTGGCAAAAACGCGAATAGCGCCGTTGTCCTCGCGGAACAGCTGCTCGATCTCCGTCGCCTGCTCCAGCAGCGCCAGCGCGCGCGGGTACAGCAGTCGGCCATGTTCGTTCACCACCAGCCGCTTCCCTACCCTGTCGAAAAGCTGGACGCCCAGCTGCCCTTCCAGATCGGTCAAGGCCGCACTGACGGCGGACTGCGAGAGCGCCAACATTTGTGACGCCTGGGTCGTCGAGCCGCTTTTAAGCACTTCGGCAAAAACTTCCAGCTGACGCAATGTAATGTGCATGGTTGCTTACCACTTATAAAGATTGATTATAAATATATAATCAATTTTATTTTTAAGCCAGAGCGCCGTAACCTTTAGCCAGACAAAGGAGAAGGTTATGTCAGAAATCACCTTACAACATCATCGTACAGTGTGGCACTTCGTGCCGGGTCTCGCGCTCAGCGCCGTAGTTACCGGGGTTGCCTTATGGGGCGGCAGTATACCGGCGGTTGCCGGCGCAGGGTTCAGCGCCTTAACTCTGGCCATTCTGCTCGGCATGGTGGTGGGGAATACCGTTTATCCGCACCTCTGGAAATCCTGCGACGGCGGCGTGATTTTCGCCAAGCAGCATCTATTACGTCTCGGGATTATCCTTTACGGCTTCCGTCTCACCTTTTCGCAGATTGCGGACGTGGGCGTCAGCGGGATTGCCATCGACGTCCTGACCCTTACCAGCACCTTTTTACTGGCGTGCTTTATTGGCCAGAAGATCTTTGGGCTGGACAAACAGACCAGCTGGCTGATCGGCGCGGGCAGCAGCATCTGCGGCGCCGCCGCGGTGCTGGCGACGGAGCCGGTCGTTAAGGCCGAAGCCAGTAAAGTGACGGTCGCCGTCGCAACGGTGGTCATCTTCGGTACGCTGGCGATCTTCCTGTATCCGGCCATGTACCCGCTGGTGGCGCACTGGTTTAGCCCGGAAACCTACGGCATCTATATCGGCTCAACCATGCACGAAGTGGCGCAGGTGGTGGCGGCAGGTCACGCCATCAATCCGGAAGCGGAAAACGCGGCGGTCATCGCCAAAATGCTGCGCGTGATGATGCTGGCCCCGTTCCTGATTTTCCTCGCGGCGCGGGTTAAGCAGCTGGCTCCAGCAGGCGGTAGCGAGAAAAGCAAAATCACCATCCCCTGGTTTGCGATCCTGTTCATCGTGGTCGCTATCTTCAACTCCTTCCACCTGCTGCCAAACGCGGTGGTGGAGATGCTGGTGACGCTCGATACGGTGCTGCTGGCAATGGCGATGGCGGCGCTGGGGGTGACCACTCACGTCAGCGCGCTGAAAAAAGCCGGTGCGAAACCGCTGCTGATGGCGCTGGTGCTCTTCACCTGGCTGATTGTGGGCGGCGGCGCGATTAACCTTGCCGTGCACAGCCTGATGGCATAACCATCTCGTCCTTCTCCTGTTAACCCGTTATCATAGGCGTTTCGGGTTAACAGGAGTCTTTTCATGAAATATGTTGGAGCGCACGTTAGCGCTGCCGGTGGCCTTGCGAATGCCGCCATTCGCGCCGCTGAAATCGAGGCGACCGCTTTCGCCCTGTTCACCAAAAATCAGCGCCAGTGGCGCGCAGCGCCCCTCACCGCAGAAGTGATTGACGATTTCAAAGCCGCCTGTGAAAAATACCATTACGGGCCGGGCCAAATCCTTCCCCACGACAGCTATCTGATTAACCTCGGGCATCCGGTGCAGGAAGCGCTGGATAAATCCCGCGAGGCGTTCCTTGATGAAGTGCAGCGCTGCGAACAGCTCGGGCTGACGCTGCTGAACTTCCATCCGGGTAGTCATCTGATGCAGATTGACGAAGACGCCTGTCTGGCGCGCATTGCCGAGTCGATCAACATGACGCTGGATAAAACCCAGGGCGTGACGGCGGTGATCGAGAATACCGCCGGTCAGGGCAGCAACCTCGGCTTTAAGTTTGAGCATCTGGCGGCAATCATCGACGGCGTGGAGGATAAATCCCGCGTGGGCGTGTGCATTGATACCTGCCACGCGTTTGCCGCCGGTTATGACCTGCGCACCACCGAGGCCACGAAAAATACCTTCGAGGAGTTCGAGCGCGTTGTTGGCTTTAAATATCTTCGCGGTATGCACTTAAACGATGCGAAAAGCGGGTTCGGCAGCCGCGTTGACCGTCACCACAGCCTGGGCGAAGGCAATATCGGCCACGATGCGTTCCGCTTCATCATGCAGGACGCCCGCTTCGACGGCATTCCGATGGTGCTGGAAACCATTAATCCGGACATCTGGGCGGAAGAGATTGCCTGGCTGAAGGCCCAGCAAGCCGCTGAACAGGCGGCATAAAAAAAGCCGGGCGCTTAACGCGACCCGGCTTTTTTGTAGGTCGGGTAAGGCGAAGCCGCCACCCGACACTCATTCAGGCTGCTTTTGCTACCGCTTCCGCTTCCGGACGCTTCAGCACCGCGTAAGACAGACCCGCCACCAGCGTACCGGCGACAATCGCCAGCAGATAACCCAGCACCGGAGTAATCGCGCCAGGGATCAGCAGAACGAACAGACCGCCGTGTGGTGCCATCAGCTTCGCGCCAACCGCCATGGAGATAGCGCCAGTGACCGCACCGCCCACGATACAGCAGGGCAGAACGCGCATTGGATCGCGCGCCGCAAACGGGATTGCGCCTTCGGTGATGAAGCACAGGCCCAGCACCAGCGCCGCTTTGCCGCCTTCCTGCTGCGCTTTATCGAACTTACGACGGGCAATGAGTGTCGCCAGGCCGAGCGCCAGCGGTGGCACCATACCTGCCGCCATGATCGCCGCCATCGGCGCGTAGGTCTGGGTACTCAGCAGGCCAACGCCAAAGGCATATGCCGCTTTGTTTACCGGACCACCCATGTCGGTACACATCATACCGCCGAGGATAGCGCCCAGCAGAACCGCGTTCGCCGTTCCCATGGTTTGCAGCCAGTGGGTCAAGCCTTCCAGAATGCCCGCGACCGGTTTACCAATCAGGTAGATCATCGCCAGGCCCACCACCAGGCTGGAGATCAGCGGGATGATCAGGATAGGTTTCAGCGCTTCCATACTCTGCGGCAGCTTCAGCTTCGAGCTGATCAGCTTCGCCACGTAACCCGCAAGGAAACCAGCAATGATACCACCGATAAAGCCAGAACCGGTGCTCACGGCCAGCATACCGCCGATAAGACCCGGGGTCAGGCCCGGACGGTCAGCAATAGAGAAGGCGATAAAGCCCGCCAGCACCGGCACCATCAGCGCGAACGCGGAGCCGCCGCCAATCTGCATCAACGCCGCCGCCAGCGTGCCCGGCTCTTTAAACGCCTCGATACCAAAGGCGAAGGAGAGCGCAATGCACAGGCCGCCCGCTACCACCATCGGCAGCATGTAAGACACGCCCGTTAACAGGTGACGATAGGCACCCGCAGACTCTTTCTTGCCTTCGGCTGGCGTTTTCGCCGCACCGGTTGCCTGATAAGGTTTGGCTTCCGCCAGCGCTTTATCAAACTCCTGCGCGGTTTTCTTCAGCGCCAGGCCGGTAGAGGTGCGGTACATCGGCTTACCGGCAAACTTCGCCAGATCCACTTCGATATCGGCCGCCACAATCACCAGATCGGCTTCTGCCACCTCTTCCGGCGTGATGACATTGCCTGCGCCCACAGAGCCGCGGGTTTCAACCTTCACCCACCAGCCGCGTTTTTTCGCTTCGGTTTCAATGGCTTCAGCCGCCATAAAGGTATGAGCCACGCCTGTCGGGCACGCCGTTACCGCGACAATGCGTTTCGGGCCAGTGGCTGCAACCGGCGCCGCCTCAACGGGGGCGCTGTAAACCGTTGCATGGCCTTTTGCTTCGCTCAAAAACAGTTCAGGGTGAGCCACCGCGCGATTAATATCGCCCAGCCACACCTTTTTGCCGTTCAGGGCGCTGTCAGCGGGGATTTTGTCACCCAGAACAATCGCCATTTCGGCATCACCCGGGTTATCAATGATATCCAGGTGCGCTTTTTGTGCCGCCGCGCCCAGCAGGGTCTTCGCCATATAGGCACGAGCCTGTCCGAGACCGGAGTCAATGATCAGCAGCGTTTTCATTATTCCTCTCCTGCTGTTAGTTAAAAGGTTTTAAGTCAACGCGCGCCATCATCGCGGCTAACTGGGTACGATCGGTAATGCCGACGTTGCTCTGGCTCACGGCCAGGGCCGCCACGGCGGTAGCAAGACGTAAGGTGTGTTCGCTGGATTCGCGCATCAGCAGGCCATAGATCAGGCCGCCAACCATTGAATCCCCGGCACCCACGGTGCTGACCACTTCCATTGACGGCGGTTTGGCAATCCACTCCCCGGAGGCGTTCACCCACAGGGCACCTTCTGCGCCAAGAGAAATCACCACGTGAGCAATACCCTGCTCGCGCAGCGCATGGGCAGCTTCAATCACATCTTTTAATTCTGGCAGCTTACGGCCCGCCCAGATCTCCAGTTCACGGCGGTTAGGCTTAACCAGCCACGGAGAGGCTTTCAGACCGGCGACCAGCGCGTCGCGGCTGCTGTCGAAAATAATGCACGGGCACTGGCTGCGCAGGCGCGTCATCCAGTCGGTGAACGCTTCCGGGCTGACGCCCGACGGCAGGCTGCCGCTGACGCACACCATGTCAAACTGGCCCAGCCAGCTCAGGGAATCGGCAACGAAGCGCTCCCAGTCAGCCGGCGTCACTTCGAAGCCGGAGAAGTTCAGATCGGTCACTTCCCCGTCTTTCTCGGTCAGCTTAACGTTGATGCGGGTACGGCCCTGCACAACCTGAAAACGGTTGGCGATGCCCAGCTCGCTGAACAGCTGCTGAAAGCCGTCCTGGTTATCTTTCCCGAGGAAGCCGCCAACGGTGACGTCGATGCCGAGATCTTTCAGCACTTTCGCCACGTTAATGCCTTTCCCTGCGGCATGCAGGCCGGTAGTCCGAACCAGGTTGACTTCGCCACGCTCAATTTCCGGGCAGAAGCCCACCAGATCGTAAGCCGGGTTCAGCGTAATGGTTGCAACACGTCTGCTCATTATGCGCCCTCCCCCAGACCAGCCGCGATGGCATCGCCAATCGCCTTCAGCGCCTGTTCAGCATCTGCACCCTGCGCGGTGAAACGCAGACGATGGCCTTTCTTCACGCCCAGCGCGACAACTTTCATCAGGCTGCGCCCGTTGGCAGGTTTACCCGAACCGTCCAGATTGGTCACGGTGATCT
The DNA here is from genome assembly GCF_900322725.1 of Enterobacter cloacae complex sp. Lineage (NCBI taxonomy): Bacteria > Pseudomonadati > Pseudomonadota > Gammaproteobacteria > Enterobacterales > Enterobacteriaceae > Enterobacter > Enterobacter cloacae complex sp. Next base: position 285,640 of record NZ_LT991957.1, read on the forward strand.
CACTTTCAAATTGTTTGATGGTATTCACCAGCATGGTGCCCGGACGGGCATGCAGGCCGTGTTCGTTACGCACCACGTACTCTGCGCTCAGCAGGTCGTCCGTCAGCGCATCGTCGCTGGTCAACAGGGCCAGCACCGTCGCCGCGTCGGCGTTCAGCAGTTTTTCAGCTTTATTGTTCAGCAGCAGATCGCTCAGACGCTTCAGCACGGCAACCGGCTGATCGTCAGCCATGGCGACGGTCACCAGCATCGCGGCGCGCTCGCCGTCTGTCTCAAAGGCAACAGCCGCCCGGCTGACGGCGATAGCGCTACGCAGGTTGCCTTCAGCACTGTCGTTCAGCCAGATGCCCTGCCCCAGGTTTAAAGGCTTATCATTGATGGTGCGCGTCACAAAAGCGGTATCCGCCGCCCCCACCTCTTTCAGACGAGCCGCGTTCAGCGCCTGGAGCGTCACCAGATCGGACGCCACGACGTCCAGCGTCAGGGTTTCATTGTCCAGCTTCAGCGCTTCGCTCTGTTTTTCGCCCATCAGCAAAGCACGTAGCTCTTCAGCCGTGGTCGCAGATTTAAGCTGTTCCGCCACGGCATCATCGCTCAGCACGTGCGTCAGCTGACGCAGCAGGCCCAGGTGTTCATCACCGCTGGCCGCGATGCCGATCGCCACGTAAGCCACCTGACCCTCGCCCCACAGTACGCCCTGCGGGAACTGGAAGACCTGCACGCCGGTTTTCAGCACCTGATCGCGGGTGTCGGTGGTGCCGTGTGGGATAGCAATACCGTTACCGAGGAACGTGGACGTCTGCTGCTCGCGTGCCAGCATGCCGTTGACGTAGCCGTCAGCCACGTTGCCTGCCTGCACAAGCGCAGCAGCAACCTGGCGAATAGCCTCTTCTTTATTCCCGGCCTGTTCGCCCGGGTGGATATCCTGAACAGATAACTGGAACATGATTCTCCTCTCCTGCTGAAATTGAATCGTTTCAGCTTAACTGAGAAAATAAGCGCTAAACTGCTTCATCTCGACGTGCAAGATAGCGCTGAAACGTTTCAAGAAGTCTTGTCTTTTCTACAACAGGTTGCAAGAAAAGTTACATTTCTTGTTGCAGAATTTAGAAGTGCAGCACATTTCTTCTTCAGCTCAGGGGAATTTGCTGATGTTCAGCAAACAGGTTCAGCACGCTTCAGCGAGGCGGCGCGAAAGTGAAATGCCATTTTGATTTTTTGTAGCAATCTTGACTTTACCCTCTGTTTATTTAATGACGGGCGGCGTAAACTCCGCCTCTCTCTGTTACTCGCAAAGACTGAACATGCATAACACCCCCGCTGCCGCCTCACCAAAGCCCTTTGATTTGACGTCAACGGCGTTTTTGATTGTTGCTTTCCTCACCGGTATTGCCGGTGCGTTACAAACCCCTACGCTGAGCCTATTTCTGACCAACGAAGTTCACGCCCGTCCGGCGATGGTCGGCTTCTTCTTTACCGGGAGCGCCATCATTGGCATTTTCGTCAGCCAGTTTCTTGCCGGTCGTTCAGACCGAAAAGGCGATCGCAAAAGCCTGATCGTTTTTTGCTGCCTGCTCGGGGTGTTTGCCTGCCTGCTGTTTGCCTGGAACCGTAACTACTTCATTCTGCTGTTTGTGGGCGTCTTCCTGAGCAGCTTCGGCTCTACCGCCAACCCGCAGATGTTCGCCCTTGCCCGCGAGCACGCGGACCGCACCGGGCGGGAAGCGGTGATGTTCAGCTCAATACTGCGTGCTCAGGTGTCGCTGGCCTGGGTAATTGGTCCCCCGCTCGCCTACGCGCTGGCGATGGGTTTTGGCTTTACGGTGATGTACCTCAGCGCAGCCGTGGCCTTCGTGGTATGCGGCGCGATGGTCTGGTTCTTCCTGCCCTCCATGCGTAAAGAGCCGAAAGTGGCGACCGGTACGCTGGAGGCACCGCGACGTAACCGGCGCGACGCGCTGCTGTTATTCATTATCTGTACGCTGATGTGGGGAACGAACAGCCTCTATATCATTAATATGCCACTGTTTATTATTGATGAGCTGCATCTGCCGGAGAAGCTGGCCGGGATCATGATGGGAACCGCCGCGGGGCTTGAAATCCCAACCATGCTGATTGCGGGCTATTACGCGAAGCGCTTCGGCAAGCGCTTTTTGATGCGCATCGCCGCCGCTGCCGGGCTGCTGTTTTATGTCGGTATGCTGACGGTCCATACGCCAGCGCTGCTTCTTGCTTTACAGCTGCTGAACGCCATTTACATCGGCATTCTGGCCGGTATCGGCATGCTCTATTTCCAGGATCTGATGCCGGGTCAGGCGGGCTCTGCCACCACCCTTTATACGAATACCACCCGCGTGGGCTGGATTATTGCAGGCTCACTGGCGGGCGTGGTGGCTGAAATCTGGAACTATCACACGGTGTTCTGGATTGCGATGGTGATGTGCGTCCTGACGCTGAGCTGCCTGACGCGCATAAAAGACGTTTAAGGCGCGGTGAGCGCTTCCAGCTCAAGCAGATAAGTAATGGCCTGCTGGCGCGTACTGCCGCACATTTCGGCGGTGGGCTGTAGCCCGGAGCACACTTTCGGGCGTAACGGCGAGCCAAAGATCATGCACAGGTTGGATTCCGAGAGCTGAACGCAGCGGGTATTGGCAGGCTTGCCGTCCGGCATGCCTGGAATGGGACTTGAGATGGACGGTGCGGTACAGCACGCGCCACAATCGGAACGACAATCCATACATGCTCTCTGTGGGTGGCAAATGCCCGCGTGGTCGGGCATTGCGCGCACAGTAACACCTTTTATGTATTGATAGCAAAAGCCACGAATTCCGCTTGCCTGAAAGGCCGCGCGCGAGTAATTTGGCGCGATATTTTTTACCTTCCGTATACAGGATTACTGCAATGCCAAGAGCGAACGAAATTAAGAAAGGTATGGTACTGAATTACAACGGCAAACTGCTGATTGTGAAAGATATCGACATTCAGGCACCAAGCGCCCGTGGCGCAGCAACGCTGTACAAAATGCGTTTCGCCGATGTCCGTACCGGCCTGAAAGTGGAAGAACGTTTCAAAGGTGACGATATCGTGGATACCGTGACCCTGACCCGCCGCTACGTTGATTTCTCATATGTCGACGGTAACGAATACGTGTTCATGGATAAAGAAGATTACACCCCGTATATCTTCACCAAAGACCAGATCGAAGAAGAGCTGCTGTTTATTCCTGAAGGTGGAATGCCGGACATGCAGGTGCTGACCTGGGATGGCGTGCTGCTGGCGCTGGAGCTGCCGCAGACCGTTGATCTGGAAATCGTGGAAACGGCGCCGGGCATTAAAGGCGCGTCTGCAAGCGCGCGTAACAAACCGGCTACCCTGACGACCGGTCTGGTCGTACAGGTGCCTGAATACCTGTCAGCGGGCGAGAAGATCCGCATCCATATCGAAGAAAAACGCTATATGGGTCGCGCTGACTGATAGTGGCGTTTGCCCGGTGGCGGCTTCGCCTTACCCGGCCTACAAATACACAAAAACCGGCTTCAGCGCCGGTTTTTCGTAGGCCCGGTAAGCGGAGCGCCACCGGGCAATTCCGTCTACAGAAGCTCAGGATATTTCGTCATTTTCAGCGCCAGCTCAATACCGCGCACTTCCGCCATGCCCTTCAGGCGACCAATCGCCGAATAGCCCGGATTCGTTTTCTTGCGCAGATCGTCCAGCATCTGGTGCCCGTGATCCGGACGGAACGGGATAGGACGCACATCGCCCGCCTGTTTACGCCGTACTTCTTCAGCCAGAATGGCATCTACCACCGCAACCATATTCACGTCACCGCCAAGATGCGCGGCTTCGTGGAAGGTTTTCGGGTTCTCTTCCCGGCAGGTTGCGCGCAGGTGGGTAAAGTGAATGCGATCGCCGAAGGTTTCGATCATCCGCACCAGATCGTTATCCGCACGCACGCCATAGGAGCCCGTACACATGGTAAAGCCGTTGTAGATGCTATCCACCGTCTCCTTCAGCCACTGCATATCGTCGATTGTCGACACGATACGCGGCAGGCCAAGGATAGGACGCGGAGGATCGTCCGGATGGACCGCCAGGCGCACGCCCGCTTCTTCGGCCACCGGCACGATAGCGCGCAGGAAATGCGCCATGTTTTCACGCAGCTGGTTTTTATCGATATCGCCGTATTCCGCCAGGCGCGCGCGGAACTGGTCGAGGGTGTATCCTTCTTCCGCCCCCGGCAGGCCCGCGATGATATTGCGGACCAGTTTGTCTACGTCCGCTTCACTGGCGGCTTTAAACCACGCCAGCGCCTGCTGCTGCTCTTCGGCGGTATAGTCGGCTTCCGCGCCTGGACGCTTCAGAATGTGCAGCTCGAAAGCCGCAAACGCGATTTGATCGAAGCGCAGCGCTTTCGAACCATCGGCCATTTCATATTCCAGGTCGGTACGCGTCCAGTCCAGAATCGGCATAAAGTTATAGCAAACGGTATCAATACCGCAGGCCGCCAGGTTACGAATGCTCTGCTGATAATTCGCAATCCAGGTTTCACACTCGCCGGAGTGGGTTTTAATGTCTTCGTGAACCGGAATACTTTCCACGACAGACCAGGTTAACCCCTTCTCAGCCAGCTGTGCCTGACGCTTTTGAATTTCCTCAACCGGCCACACCTGACCGTTCGGAATATGATGCAGCGCCGTGACTACACCCGTTGCGCCAGCCTGACGCACATCATCAAGAGAAACCGGATCGTTCGGCCCGTACCAACGCCAGGTTTGTTCCATTGCCCCACCCTTTCAAGTTGTTATACCAATACATGTTAGCTCAATGACGACTACCATACATGTTTAATCGGAGTGGTCAACACAGCGCGCGACATTGATTGATCAAACTCACATAACGGGGATATTTACGGCTTACCAATTTAATTTGTTGTCATATAACTTTACACTGACGTTGTTAATTAATGGTTAATCAGGTGTGTACTACATGAAGACTATTGCTTCCACCGCGCTTCCTGCTCATGTCCAGCAGCCCCGCTACGATCGCCAGCAGTTACGCTCCCGCATCGTCCATTTCGGCTTTGGTGCGTTCCACCGGGCGCATCAGGCGTTGTTAACAAACCGGGTGCTGAACGCCAAAGGAGGCGACTGGGGAATTTGTGAGATTAGCCTCTTTAGCGGCGATGTCCTCATGAGCCAGCTCCGGGCGCAGGATCATCTTTTTACCGTGCTTGAGAAAGGTGCCGAAGGTAACCAGCCGATTATTATTGGTGCGGTAAAAGAGTGCCTGAACGCAAAACTCGACTCGCTGGCGGCCATTATTGAGAAGTTCTGCGAACCGCAGGTAGCAATTGTCTCCCTCACCATAACCGAAAAAGGCTACTGCATCGATCCGGCGACGGGAAAGCTGGATATGCAAAACAGCCGCATCCTTCACGATCTGGAGCACCCGTCTGAGCCGCATTCCGCGCCGGGAATTCTGGTCGAAGCGCTTCATCGCCGCCGCGAACGGGGCCTGCCGGCGTTTACCGTGCTCTCCTGCGACAATATCCCCGACAACGGTCACGTGGTGAAAAACGCCGTACTCGGCATGGCCGCAAAGCGTTCCGCAGAGCTGGCCGGATGGATAGAGACGCACGTGAGCTTCCCCGGCACCATGGTCGACCGAATCGTGCCCGCCGCCACCGACGCCTCGCTCGCGGAAATCACCCGGGAGCTGGGGGTTGACGATCCCTGCGCCATCAGCTGTGAACCGTTCATTCAGTGGGTGGTGGAAGATAATTTTGTCGCCGGGCGCCCGGAGTGGGAGGTTGCAGGCGTACAGATGGTTGACGACGTCCTGCCCTGGGAGCAGATGAAGCTGCGGATGCTGAACGGCAGCCACTCCTTCCTCGCTTATCTGGGCTACCTTGCCGGTTACGCGCACATTAATGAATGCATGCAGGACGACAGTTTCCGCGAGGCAGCCCGCAGACTGATGCTGAATGAGCAGGCCCCTACGCTGCGCATCACCAACGTCGATCTGACGGCGTATGCCGACAGCCTGCTTGACCGCTTCGCCAACCCGGCGCTACAGCACCGTACATGGCAAATCGCCATGGACGGCAGCCAGAAGCTGCCTCAACGCATGCTGGATGGGATCCGCGTCCATCTTGAACGTAAGACCGCCTGGCCATTTCTGGCGCTGGGGGTGGCGGGCTGGATGCGCTACGTCAGCGGTACGGATGAACAGGGCAACGCCATCGACGTGCGCGACCCTCTGAGCGAAAAGTTTCAGGCGCTTGCTGAAGCCAGCAGCGACGCGGAACGCGTTAATGCCCTGCTGGCGCTTAAAGAAATCTTTGGCGATGACCTGCCGCAAAACCCGGTGTTTGTCGAGGCGATAACCGGAGCGTACCAGCGCCTCGTCCGGCTCGGCGCGCGTCAGGCCGTTATCGAAACGTTAAAAATTTAGCGATTATTGCGTTTAAGGCGAACGGTTATGCGCTCCGTTCGCCCTCCCTCTTCTCAATGCCCGTTTTTTTCGTCAGGATGATAGATAATTGTTACGACATCACAATTATCTATCGGAGCGCACGTGACCAAAACCAACCTGATCACCGGTTTTCTCGGCAGCGGTAAAACTACGTCCATTCTGCATTTGCTGGCCAATAAAGATCCGGCGGAAAAGTGGGCCGTGCTGGTCAACGAATTTGGCGAAGTGGGGATCGACGGCGCGTTGCTCGCCGACAGCGGTGCAATGGTGAAAGAGATCCCGGGCGGGTGTATGTGCTGCGTGAATGGTCTGCCGATGCAGGTCGGCCTGAATACGCTGCTGCGCCAGGGTAAGCCGGACCGCCTGCTGATTGAGCCCACCGGCCTGGGTCATCCGAAGCAAATCCTTGATTTACTCACCGCCCCGGTATACGAGCCATGGCTTGAGCTGCGCGCGACGCTTTGCCTGCTTGATCCCCGCCAGCTGCTGGATGAAAAAGCGATCGGTAACGACAATTTCCGCGATCAGCTCGCCTCGGCAGACATTATCGTGGCGAATAAATCCGATCGCGCGACGGCCGAGAGCGAGGCCGCGTTCGAAGCCTGGTGGCAGCAGGCTGGCGGTGGACGTCGGTATGTTCAGACAACCCAGGGCAACATTGACGGCGCCCTGCTCGACCTTCCCCGCCTTAACCAGACGCAACTGCCCGCCAGCGCAGAGCATTCGCACAGCCACGGCGTGAAGCAAGGCCTGGCCGCACTGAGCCTGCCGGAACATCAGCGCTGGCGCCGAAACCTGAACAGCGGCCAGGGGCACCAGGCGTGCGGATGGATCTTCGATGCCGATACGGTTTTCGACACCATTGGTATACTGGAGTGGGCGAGACTGGCTCCGGTTGAGCGGGTAAAAGGGATCATGCGCACCCCGGATGGTCTGGTTCGCATTAACCGTCAGGGCGAGGATTTCTTCATAGAAACCCAGAACGTCGCACCGCCCGACAGCCGGATAGAGTTAATTAGTGCGGTTAATACCGACTGGAATGCCCTCCAGTCAAGCCTGTTGAAGCTTCGTTTAAGTTTGGGCGGCTAACGTTGCCGCTGGTTTTATTCAGTGCTGAAGACTATGACGACTCGACTTCCTGCTATTTTATTGCTTAATGCTGCCGGCCTGGCGATCTTTTTCTCCTGGTATCTTCCGGTGGATCACGGTTTCTGGTTCCCGCTGGATTCCGGACTTTTCCACTTCTTTAACCAGGCGCTGGCGAAGAGCGAGGCCTTCCTGTGGCTGGTTGCGATCACCAACAACCGCGCCTTTGACGGCTGTTCGCTGCTGGCAATGGGCTGCCTGATGCTCTCCTTCTGGCTGAAAGAAGACAAAACGGGTCGTCGCCGTATTCTGATTATCGGCCTGGTGATGCTGCTGACCGCCGTGATTATCAACCAGCTGGCGCAGCATCTGATGCCGGTTAAACGCGCCAGTCCGTCGCTCTCCTTCCCGAACATTAACCGCGTCAGCGAGCTGCTGCATATCCCAACCAAAGATGCCTCGAAGGACAGTTTCCCGGGCGACCACGGTATGATGCTACTGATTTTTGCTGGCTTTATGCTGCGCTACTTCGGTAAAAAAGCCTTCGCCATCGCCCTGGTTATTGTTGTGGTATTCGCATTCCCGCGGGTAATGATTGGTGCGCACTGGCTGACCGATATCGCCGTGGGCTCATTCACGGCGGTGTTGATTGGCTTACCCTGGGTACTGATGACCCCGTTGAGCGATCGCTTAATAGGTATTTTTGATCGCTATCTTCCCGGCAAATTTAAACAAGTCGAAAACAAATAAATAACGCAAATTAACACCATTCATCAGGGATTGTTTTCGATCCCTGACTCCCTTCTTACCGGCGTCATTCACCCCTGTCATCTTCCCGTCATACTATTCGTGATAAAAATGAAGAAATTGCAGGGATTAGCGTCAGAAATGGCGGCGTTTTGAGCATTTCCACGCTGTAACGTTGTGTATCACAATTTCTTATAAAAAAAGGGACTTTTTTGCTCGCAATACCCTGAGCAATCGGTTAACCTCGAACTCGTTTTGCCCCACTGAGACAATTATTATCGTGGTGAATAATTTTGTGCGTTGCGCCACAGTTTTCACCATAAAGAATTGTCTCATTGTGAACAGATAATTAGTCTCGTCACGGTTGGCATTTTTATAACGATATTTTCGTTAAGGACTTCAAGGGAAAACAAACAAAATGGTCAAATCTCAACCAATCTTGAGATATATCTTGCGGGGGATCCCGGCGATTGCAGTGGCGGTTCTGCTTTCGGCATGTAGCACAACGAATACCGCGAAGAATATGCATCCTGAGACGCGTGTTGTGGGAATGGAAGATTCCTCTTCACTGCAAGCCTCTCAGGATGAATTTGAAAATATGGTACGTAATCTCGACGTAAAGTCGCGCATTATGGATCAGTATGCTGACTGGAAAGGCGTGCGTTACCGTCTGGGCGGCAGCACCAAGAAAGGCATCGATTGTTCTGCGTTCGTACAGCGTACGTTCCGCGAGCAGTTTGGGTTAGACCTTCCGCGTTCTACTTATGAACAGCAGGAAATGGGCAAGTCCATTTCGCGTACTAAACTGCGCACGGGAGATTTAGTCCTGTTCAGAGCGGGTTCAACCGGTCGGCACGTTGGCATCTATATCGGTAACGATCAGTTTGTCCATGCTTCCACCAGCAGCGGCGTGACGATTTCCAGCATGAACGAACCTTACTGGAAGAAACGCTACAACGAAGCTCGCCGCGTTCTGAGCCGTAGTTAATCTTGCTGTCGTATCGTGGGTTATCCCTTGGCTGGCGATACGATAAAAAAAAGCACTGCTCCGGCAGTGTTTTTTTTTGCCCGTTACACTGATAGACATCCAGCGGCATTTCAGGAATCACGACATCTATGTTTACCCGCTACTTCTCCAGCAATCGCAAGATACTGTTTCTCAGTTTTCTTACGGGGTTATTCACCGCCCTGCTTCTGGGGGCGTTACAGTTTTACTGGAGTTATCACAAGCGAGAAGTCAGGTTCGACACCCTCATTACGGATTTAAGCGTCTATATGGAGGGCTATTTTGACGAGCTCAAAACGTCCATAGATACGCTCCAGCCGCTCACGCTGAACAGCTGTGACGAAGTCAGCGCGGCGCTGACCTCACGCGCGGCCTTCAGCATTAACGTGCGCGCCTTTTTGCTGGTCAGGGATAAACAGGCCTTCTGCTCTTCGGCAACTGGTCCGATGAATACCCCGATGGAAACGCTTATTCCTCAATTACATATCAGCAAACCTGTTGATATCGCGCTCCTGCCGGGCACGCCCATGCTGCCGGATAAGCCCGCGATTGCCATCTGGTATCGCAATCCGCTGGTAAAAGACGGCGGCGTGTTTACTTCCGTCAACCTCAACCTGTCGCCATACCTTCTCTACACCTCGCGTCAGGATGAGTTTGCCGGCATTGCCATCGTCATAGGCGATTCTGCGTTATCCACCCGGTCCGAAATGCTGGTTCAGGCGAGTGATTTGCCTGACGTCCCTGCGCGCACCGCCACGCTGAAAAATATTCCTTTGACCGTTAACGTCTATGCGCAGGCCTGGACGACCGATGAAGTGCTGTACGCCGTCTTTTTCGGCCTGGTCTGCGGCATCGCGGCGGGTCTGCTGAACTTTTATATTCTCACTATCCGTCTGAATCCCGGGAAAGAGATCCTCACGGCCATCAAGCGCGACCAGTTTTACGTGGTCTATCAACCCGTCGTGGATGCGCAGTCGCTCAAAATGACCGGGCTGGAAGTCCTGATGCGCTGGAAGCATCCGGTGATGGGTGAAATCCCACCGGACGCCTTTATCACTTTCGCTGAAGCGCAGAAGCTGATCGTTCCGCTGACGCTGCACCTTTTTGACCTGATCGTTCGCGATGCCCCGGTTCTGCAAACGCGGCTTCCGCCCGGCGCCAAGTTCGGGATAAACATCGCACCCGGTCATCTGCATGCGGAAAGCTTTAAAGAAGATATGCTCGCCTTTGCCGCTGCCCTGCCACCCGATCACTTCCAGATAGTGCTGGAAATAACCGAGCGCGACATGATTAACCACCGCGAGGCTAATCAACTGTTCGAATGGCTGCACGATGAAGGTTTTGAAATCGCCATCGATGATTTTGGCACCGGCCACAGCGCGCTGATCTATCTTGAACGCTTCACCATGGATTACCTGAAAATAGATCGCGGTTTTGTCAACGCCATCGGGACGGAGACCGTCACCTCGCCGGTGCTTGACGCGGTGCTGACGCTGGCGGGACGCCTGAATATGTTAACCGTCGCCGAGGGCGTTGAAACACCTGAGCAGGCGGCGTGGCTGCGCGAGCATGGCGTGAACTATCTTCAGGGCTACTGGATCGGCCGCCCGATGCCGCTGGAGGAGTTTAAGACGTGGCAACCCGACGTCACGCTCGGGGAATAATTTCACAATCGCGGCGCAGTCACTTATTATTCTCCTCAACCGAGCCTGCCTGTGAACAAAGGGATCCGCCGCACGATGATTATGCGCGTTGTAGTGATGCTGTTGGCGCTGGTGAGCCTGTCGAGCCAGGCGCAGTCCATCAAAGAAAGCACGGCCTTTGCCGTCATAGGCGAGCCGAAATACGCGGTCAACTTTACCCACTACGATTACGTGAACCCCGCCGCACCCAAAGGCGGGAACGTGACGCTTTCCGCCACGGGAACGTTTGATAACTTTAACCGCTTTGCCCTTCGCGGCGTGGCGGCAGCCCGAACCGAATCCCTCTATGACACGCTGTTTGTCACCTCCGACGACGAGCCCGGTAGCTATTATCCCCTGGTTGCCGAGAACGTGCGTTACGCCGATGATTTTAGCTGGGCAGAAATCGCGATCAATCCGCAGGCGCGTTTTCATGACGGCTCCCCGGTTAGCGCCCGCGACGTGGCGTTCACCTTTCATAAATTTATGACCGAGGGCGTACCGCAGTTTCGTCTGGTGTACAAGGGCACCACGGTGAAAGCCATCGCCCCGCTGACCGTGCGAATCGAACTGAGTGAGCCGAACAAAGAGAACATGCTGAGCCTGTTCTCCCTGCCCGTCATGCCTGAATCGTTCTGGAAAAACCATAAGCTGAGCGATCCCCTCTCTACCCCGCCGCTGGCCGGAGGACCCTATCGCATTACCGACTGGCGCATGGGCCAGTATGTGATCTATTCCCGCGTAAAAGATTACTGGGCTGCCGCGCTGCCGGTAAACCGTGGCCGCTGGAACTTCGATACCCTCCGCTACGACTACTATCTTGATGACAACGTGGCCTTCGAGGCGTTTAAGGCAGGCGCGTTTGATTTACGTGTCGAGAACAGCGCCAAAAACTGGGCTACCCGGTATATCGGAAAAAATTTCGCGAAAGGCTATATCGTTAAAGACGAACACAAAAATGAATCTGCGCAAGATACGCGCTGGCTGGCATTTAACATCCAGCGTCCGGTGTTTTCCGATCGTCGGGTGCGTGAAGCCATTACCCTGGCGTTTGATTTTGAATGGATGAACAAAGCGCTGTTCTACGGAGCCTACAGCCGGGCGAACAGCTATTTTCAGAATACCGACTACGCCGCCCGTGATTATCCCAACGCGGATGAACTGGTTCTGCTGGCTCCGATGAAAGCGCAGCTGCCGCCGGAGGTGTTCACCCGCGTATTTGAACCGCCCAAATCCGACGGAAACGGGTTCGACCGTGAAAATCTGCTGAAAGCCAGCAAGCTGCTGGATGACGCCGGGTGGGTGCTGAAAAACCAGCAGCGGGTGAATGCCAAAACCGGTAAACCCCTGAGCTTCGAACTGCTGATTGCCTCCGGCGCGAACGACCAGTGGGTGCTGCCCTTTAAGAAGAACCTTGCCCGGCTTGGGGTGATCATGAATATTCGCCAGGTGGATATCGCGCAGCTTACCAACCGCAAGCGCAGCCGCGATTACGACATGATGCAGAGCCTGTGGGCCGCGCAGCCGTGGCCGAGCTCAGATCTGCAAATCTCCTGGGCATCGGGCTATATCAACTCCTCCTACAACGCACCGGGCGTCAGGAGCCCGGTGATTGACGCGCTGATTGCGAAAATCGTGGCCGCTCAGGGCGATAAAGAGAAACTTCTGCCGCTCGGGCGCGCGCTTGACCGGGTGTTAACCTGGAACTATTACATGCTGCCGATGTGGTACATGGGTGAAGATCGCGTGGCCCGCTGGGACAAATTCTCCCTGCCAGCCGTTCGCCCGGTTTATACGCTTGGTTTTGATACGTGGTGGTATGACGTGAATAAAGCCGCAAAACTGCCCGCAGCGCGGCGTTAAGGAGTGACGATGGGCGCTTATCTTATCCGCCGGCTGCTGCTGGTGATCCCGACGCTGTGGGCCATCATCACCATTAACTTTTTTATCGTGCAGATTGCTCCCGGCGGCCCGGTGGACCAGGCGATTGCGGCAATAGAATTTGGTCACGCTGGCGGCATGCCGGGCGGCGGCGGCGAAGGGATGGGCGCCAGCCATGCCCGGACGGGCGTAGGCAATATCAGCGAAAGCCACTACCGGGGCGGCCGTGGGCTGGATCCGGAGGTGATCGCCGAGATCACCCACCGCTATGGTTTCGACAAGCCGCTGCACGAGCGTTATTTTAACATGCTCTGGGATTACGTCCGTTTCGATTTTGGCGACAGCCTGTTTCGCAGCGCCTCGGTGTTAAACCTGATCAAACAAAGCCTGCCGGTGTCCATCACGCTCGGGCTGTGGGGAACGCTGATAATCTATCTGGTCTCCATTCCGCTGGGGATCCGCAAAGCGGTCCACAACGGTAGCCGTTTCGATATCTGGAGCAGCACGTTCATTATTATTGGCTACGCGATCCCGGCGTTTCTGTTCGCCGTGCTGCTGATTATCTTTTTTGCCGGCGGCAGTTATTTCGACCTCTTCCCGCTGCGCGGGCTGGTTTCCGCGGATTTCAGCACGCTGCCGTGGTATCAAAAAATCACCGACTACTTCTGGCACATCACGCTTCCGGTGCTGGCGACGGTTATTGGCGGCTTTGCGGCGCTTACGATGCTCACCAAAAATGCCTTTCTCGATGAGATCCGCAAGCAGTACGTGGTCACCGCCCGCGCCAAAGGGGTCGGTGAAAAGCAGATTATGTGGAAGCACGTTTTTCGCAACGCCATGCTGCTGGTGATTGCCGGTTTTCCCGCCACGTTCATCAGTATGTTTTTTACCGGCTCGCTGCTGATAGAAGTGATGTTCTCTCTCAACGGATTAGGGCTGCTGGGCTATGAGGCCACCGTCTCCCGTGATTATCCGGTGATGTTTGGCACACTGTACATTTTCACCCTGATCGGCCTGCTGCTGAATATCATCAGCGATATCAGCTACACGCTGGTCGATCCCCGTATCGATTTTGAGGGCCGCTGATGTCGCGTTTAAGCCCCGTCAATCAGGCCCGCTGGGCTCGCTTTCGCCACAACCGTCGCGGCTACTGGTCCCTGTGGATCTTCGCCGTCCTGTTCGCCTTAAGTCTGTGTTCGGAACTGATTGCCAACGATAAACCCCTGCTGGTGCATTTCAAAGACCGCTGGTACGTGCCGGTACTTACTACCTATAGCGAAAGCGATTTTGGCGGTCCGTTTGCGACGCCAGCCGAGTATCAGGATCCCTGGCTGCGTGAACAGATCGCGCAGCACGGCTGGGCGATCTGGGCACCGATTCGCTTTGGCGCGAACAGCATCAACTATGCCACCTCCACCCCCTTCCCTTCCCCGCCTTCCTCGCAGAACTGGCTGGGAACGGACGCGAACGGCGGCGATGTGCTGGCGCGCATTCTTTACGGCACCCGCATCTCGCTCCTGTTTGGACTGATGCTGACGCTCTTTTCCAGCATCATGGGCGTCGTGGCGGGCGCCGTGCAGGGCTATTACGGTGGAAAAATCGATTTGTGGGGGCAGCGCGTGATTGAGGTCTGGTCCGGTATGCCGACGCTGTTTCTGATAATCCTGCTTTCCAGCGTGGTTCAGCCTGGCTTCTGGTGGCTGCTCGGGATCACCGTCCTGTTCGGCTGGATGGCGCTGGTCGGCGTGGTGCGCGCGGAGTTTCTGCGCACGCGAAATTACGACTATATTCGCGCCGCACAGGCGTTAGGCGTGAGCGATCGCGCAATCATCTTCCGCCATATGCTTCCCAATGCGGTGGTGGCGACCCTCACCTTCCTGCCGTTTATTTTGTGTAGCTCCATCACCACCCTGACGTCGCTCGATTTTTTGGGCTTCGGTTTGCCGCTGGGCTCACCGTCCCTTGGCGAACTGCTGTTACAGGGCAAAAACAACCTTCAGGCCCCCTGGCTGGGCATCGCCGCATTCCTTTCCGTGGCGGTGCTGCTTTCCCTGCTGATTTTTATTGGCGAAGCCGTGCGCGATGCCTTCGATCCCAACAAGGCGGTATGACATGACCCGGCCTCTTCTGAGCATAGAAAACCTGTCGATTGCGTTTTCAAAGCAGGGCGAATCACGCACGGTAGTGACGGATTTATCGTTGCAGATCCAGCGCGGAGAGACGCTGGCGCTGGTTGGGGAATCCGGTTCCGGTAAAAGCGTCTCGGCACTTTCGGTGCTGCGCCTGCTCCCTTCCCCGCCGGTCAGCTATCCGCAGGGAGACATTCTGTTCCATGGGCAATCGCTGCTGAATGCGGATGAGCAAACCCTGCGCGGCATTCGCGGCAATAAAATTGCCATGATTTTCCAGGAGCCGATGGTGTCGCTTAACCCACTGCATACGCTGGAAAAACAGCTCTATGAAGTGCTGTCACTTCATCGGGGGATGCGTAAAGAGGCGGCGCGGGGTGAAATTCTGGACTGCCTGGAGCGCACCGGCATTCGTCATGCGGCGAAACGACTGAACGATTTCCCGCACCAGCTTTCCGGCGGCGAGCGTCAGCGCGTGATGATCGCGATGGCCCTGCTGACGCGCCCCGAGCTGTTGATTGCGGATGAACCCACCACCGCGCTGGACGTCACGGTGCAAGCGCAAATTCTGCAACTGCTGCGCGAGCTTCGCGACGAGCTGAACATGAGCCTGCTGTTTATTACGCACAACCTGAGCATCGTGAAAAAGCTTGCTGACGCGGTGGCCGTGATGCAAAACGGCCGCTGCGTAGAACAGAACAGGGCATCCGCCCTGCTGAGCGCGCCTCAGCACCCGTATACCCGGCGCCTGCTGGACAGCGAACCTTCTGGCGACCCGGTTCCGCTTAACGCCGACAGCGCGCCGTTGCTGAAGGTTGAGGGGCTGTCGGTGTCATTCCCGATCCGCAAGGGCATTTTGCGCCGCGTGGTTGATCATAATCATGTCCTGAAAAACATGAGCTTCTCTCTGCGTGCGGGTGAGTCGCTTGGGCTTGTGGGCGAATCCGGCTCGGGCAAAAGCACCACCGGCCTGGCGCTGCTGCGCCTGATTGCCTCGCAGGGAGACATTCTCTTTGACGGCATGCAGCTGCAAAACCTGAGCCGCCGCCAAATGCTGCCCGTCCGCCCGCGCATGCAGGTGGTATTTCAGGATCCGAACTCTTCGCTGAACCCGCGGCTAAGCGTGTTGCAGATTGTCGAGGAGGGCCTGCGCGTCCACCAGCCCGCGCTGACGGCACAGCAGCGCGAAAGTGAGGTGAAGCGGGTGCTGGCGGAAGTCGGGTTAGATCCCGAAACCCGCCACCGCTACCCGGCAGAGTTTTCCGGCGGCCAGCGCCAGCGTATCGCGATTGCCCGCGCGCTGATCCTGAAACCGGAGCTGATCGTGCTGGACGAGCCGACGTCCTCGCTGGACCGCACCGTGCAGGCGCAGATCCTGACGCTGCTGAAGGGGCTACAGGAAAAGCATCGGCTGGCCTATATCTTTATCAGCCACGATTTACAGGTGGTGCGTGCGCTTTGCCATCAGGTGGTGGTATTGCGGCAGGGAGAGGTTGTTGAGCAAGGAGAGTGCCAGCGCGTATTTACCGCGCCGACGCAGGATTACACGCGCCAGCTATTGTCCGCTGACTAGCACTCAGAAAGGATATTGACCGGAGAACGGTTCGGCAATCGCCACGCCGAAGTTTTTCAGGCGGCAGGTCGCGGCAAACTCATCCTGGCTGTTAACAAACAGGCACGGCTCACCTTCACATTCCAGCACGGAGCTGTCTACTTCGATGTCCGTCAGCGCCTGGCTGAGACGTTCCATAACCGGCCACGCGTTTTCATCGCTCGGGCTGAGCAGCTTGAGCGCCACCAGGCAATTATCCTCCCCTGCAACGCTTTGCGGAATCGGTTCAACTTTCGAACCTGCAAAACCCGTCGACCAGCGATAGCTCTGGGGCAAGCGATGGACAATGGAGAGTTGTAATGTATTCACGTTCAGTTCCCCGGAAGCAAATTTACTTCACAATTTATTTACATTTATAGTAACACATCATCGCCAACCTGCACTGTTTAGCGGATTTTATAGGCGTCACAGGCTCGCGTCGGCGCTATATGTACCCGTTTCTGCGATCTAACTCAACCTTTTTAAATACAACGATGTGACTTTTTACATAAATAGATTTTACATAAAAGAAACAAACACAGGGTAAACGAACGAAGGGTTGGTTGATATGGGTCAACAAAAAGGCCCGTATCGGGCCTTAAGCGTTCATTTATGCGCCGTCTTACGCGGCCGGCTGGCATACAGATAGAAGAGGATGGAGCTGGTCGCGCAGAGGGCGATCGCCCACAGCATCGGCCAGGCGGTATTAAACGTCGCCATTGAGAGCAGCGCTCCGACTATAGCGCCAATCCCGAAGCGGAACGTCCCTGCCAGCGACGAGGCGGTGCCCGCCATATGCGGGAATTCGTCGAGGATCACCGCCATCGCGTTGGATGAGACCATCGACACGCATCCGACAAACGCCGCCACGCCCACCACCAGCGCCCAGAAGCCGACGCCTAACAGCGCGCTCACCACCAGCCAGATAGCCATCACGAACTGGATCCACAGCCCGGCGCGGAACATATTCAGCGCCCCGACCCGCCGGACAAAGCGGCTGTTGATAATGGTCATGACAAACAGGAACACGATATTCAGCGCGAAGTAGTAGCCAAAGTGCTGGGGTGACACGTGGTTCAGTTCGATGTACACAAACGGCCCCGCGCTCAGAAACGAGAACATCCCGGCAAAGCTAAAGCCGCTGGCCAGCATATAGCTCAGCACGCGCTTATGGCGAAACAGCGAGGCAAAGTTGCCAAGCGTGGTACGAACGTGAAACTTCTGGCGTCGCTCGACCGGCAGCGTTTCATCGATAAAGACGAAGATCATGACCGAGGCCAGCAGCGCGGCAATCGCCAGGATCCAGAAAATCGCATGCCAGCTGAACCATACCAGCACCGCCCCGCCCACCATGGGAGCGACCAGCGGCGCAATGGTCGTGACCAGCATGACAAACGACATCATGCGCGAGAACTCTTCCTTCGGGTAAACGTCACGCATCAGCGCGTTGATGACCACGCTTGCCGCAGCCGCCGCCAGGCCATGGAAGAAACGCATCACGATCAGCTGATCGATACTCTGCGCCAGCGCACAGGCCACCGCCGCCGCGGCAAATATCAACGTTCCGCCCAGAATAACCGGTTTACGCCCCAGGCTGTCAGCCATTGGGCCATAAAAAAGCTGGCCGAGCGCGAACCCAAGGATGTAGGTGCTGAGCGTCATCTGCGCGCTGCCCGCCGGTACGCCAAACTGCGCGGAAATCACCGGCAGCGCGGGCAGATACATATCGATAGACAGCGGCATCAGCATGGCCAGCAGGCCAAGGATAAACACAATTTTAAACGACGAGTGTGGCCTGGTGGTCACAGGGTTCTCCTGAATTTAGCGTGAAGGCAGCCCGACGCTGGCGATCTCTTCTTCCGTCAGCGGGCGATATTCCCCTGGCGCCAGGTCGGGATCGAGCTCAATCGCGCCGATACGTTCACGATGCAGCCCCACCACGTGGTTGCCCACGGCGGCAAACATACGTTTCACCTGGTGGTAGCGGCCTTCACTGATGGTCAGACGGACGTCCGTTGGGGTGATGACTTCCAGCACCGCCGGTTTGGTCAGATCCTTTTCATTATGCAGCTGAACGCCTTTCGCGAATTGCTCTGCCGTGTCATCTGAGACCGGCGATTCCAGCGTCACCCGATAGGTTTTCTCACAGTGATGGCGCGGGGAGGTGATGCGGTGCGACCACTGCCCGTCATCGGTCATCAGCACCAGGCCGGTGGTATCAATATCCAGACGCCCTGCCGCATGCAGCTTGTGCGCCACAGGCTCATCCAGGAAGTAGAGCACCGTCGGGTGATCCGGATCGTCCGTTGAACAGACGTACCCTTCCGGTTTGTTGAGCATGAAGTAGCGCGGGCCATTCTGCTGGGTCAGCGGGTTGCCGTCATACTCCACCTCGTGGTCGGGCTGGAGTTTAAAAGCGCTGTCTTTCACAATGTCGCCGTCCACGGTTACGCGGCTGGCGCGAATTTCACGCCCGGCAATAGCGCGGCTTACGCCGAGTTGCTGAGCGATAAACTTATCAAGTCGCATGAAATCTTTTTAGCCTTAATGGTGCTGGAAGTCGGACTACGCGTCCGAAAAAGAAGCAGTCAGAAATAGTTCAGTATAATGGTCTGGTTGCGCCACTCAAGGGAAAAAGTTTCGTGGCATACTATATGCGAGTTAACTGAATAGAGAAGCCATGACTTTCACACTACGCCCCTATCAGCAGGAAGCCGTTGATGCCACCCTCGCCTGGTTTCGCAAGCACCGGGAACCCGCCGCCATCGTGCTCCCGACCGGAGCCGGTAAAAGCCTGGTGATTGCCGAACTGGCGCGCCTGGCCCGCGGGCGCGTGCTGGTGCTGGCGCACGTCAAAGAGCTGGTGGCGCAAAACCACGCCAAATACTGTGCGCTCGGCCTGGAGGCCGACATTTTTGCTGCCGGGCTGAAGCGCAAAGAGAGCCACGGGAAAGTGGTGTTTGGCAGCGTACAGTCGGTCGCCCGCAACCTGGACCTGTTTCGCAGCGAGTTTTCCCTGCTGATTGTCGACGAGTGTCACCGCATCAGCGATGACGACGATAGCCAGTATCAGCAAATCCTCACTCACCTGAAAGCGGTGAATCCTCAGATACGTCTGCTTGGCCTGACCGCCACGCCGTTTCGTCTGGGCAAGGGCTGGATTTATCAGTTCCATTATCACGGTATGGTGCGTGGCGACGAAAAAGCCCTGTTCCGCGACTGTATCTATGAGCTTCCGCTGCGCTACATGATCAAGCACGGCTACCTGACGCCCCCGGAACGGCTGGATATGCCGGTCGTGCAGTATGATTTCAGCCGCTTACAGGCGCAGAGCAACGGGCTGTTCAGCGAGGCGGATCTTAACCATGAGCTGAAAAAACAGAAGCGGATCACGCCGCATATCATCAGCCAGATTGAAGAGTTCGCGCAAACGCGTAAAGGGGTGATGATTTTTGCTGCCACCGTCGAACACGCGCGCGAAATCACGGGGCTGCTGCCCGCCGACGACGCGGCGTTAATTACCGGTGAAACCCCCGGGCCGGAGCGCGACAGCTTGATTGAGGCTTTCAAAGCCCAGCAGTTCCGCTACCTGGTGAATGTCTCCGTATTAACCACCGGGTTTGACGCCCCGCACGTCGACCTGATTGCGATCCTGCGCCCGACCGAATCCGTCAGCCTGTATCAGCAGATTGTCGGGCGCGGGCTGCGCCTGGCGCCGGGCAAAACCGACTGCCTGATCCTCGATTACGCCGGTAACCCGCACGATCTCTACTCCCCGGAAGTGGGCACGCCAAAAGGCAAAAGCGACAACGTGCCGGTACAGGTATTTTGCCCGGCCTGCGGGTTTGCCAACACTTTCTGGGGCAAAACCACCGCCGACGGCACGCTGATTGAGCACTTTGGCCGCCGCTGTCAGGGCTGGTTTGAAGACGACGACGGTCATCGCGAACAGTGCGACTTCCGCTTCCGCTTCAAAAACTGCCCGCAGTGCAACGCCGAGAACGACATCGCTGCCCGCCGTTGTCGGGAGTGTGACACGGTGCTGGTCGACCCGGACGACATGCTGAAAGCGGCGCTGAAGCTGAAGGATGCGCTGGTGCTGCGCTGTTCCGGCATGGCGCTACAGCCCGGCGCGGATGAAAAAGGCGAGTGGCTAAAGATTACCTATTACGACGAGGACGGCGCAGACGTCAGCGAGCGGTTCAGGGTTCAGACGCCCGCCCAGCGAACCGCGTTCGAGCAGCTTTTTATCCGCCCGCATACCCGCACGCCCGGCGTGCCGCTGCGCTGGATAACCGTGGCGGATATCGTGCACCAGCAGGTGCTGCTGCGCCATCCCGATTTCGTTGTCGCCCGCAAAAAAAGCCAGTTCTGGCAGGTGCGTGAGAAGGTCTTTGACTATGAAGGGCGCTTCCGGCGGGCGAACGAATTACGCGGTTAGCGGGACTTTTCGTTGATGCGCGCGCCATTTGAGTATAAAATGCCGCCCGCTTCACATCCGTGAGGCAGAACACTCACCTGCTGCTGGGTCGCCTGTAGCAGGGTTTTAAATACAGAGAGAAATCAATGTTCACTATCGAAGCAGAAGTACGTAACGTGCAGGGTAAGGGTGCGAGCCGCCGCCTGCGTACCGCTAACAAGTTCCCGGCTATCGTTTACGGTGGCGAAGCTGCTCCAGTTGCTATCGAACTGGATCACGACAAAGTATGGAACATGCAGACTAAAGCTGAATTCTACAGCGAAGTTCTGACCATCGTTGTTGGCGGTAAAGAAGAAAAAGTGAAAGTTCAGGCTGTTCAGCGTCACCCGTTCAAGCCAAAACTGTCTCACATCGACTTCGTTCGCGCGTAATCGCAAACCTGTCGAGAAAAACCCCGCTTCTGCGGGGTTTTTTTATGGCCGTTATTTACCGCCTGAGGTGCGACGCTGGAGCTGATCGCGCAGGTTCGGCGGCGTACCTTTAATGGTCAGCGTGTCGGTGGCCGGATCCCAGAAGATACGTTCCCCGAGCAGCATGGCATCAAAGTTGATGGTTAACCCACCGCCGCTGCCGGCAAATTTCGTCAGCTGACGCAGGGTGCTGCGATCCGCCGGGAAGCTCTCTTCCAGCTCATAGCCTTTGTCCGCAGTAAATTCCTGGAAGCTGACTTCGCTAACGCCCGCCAGCTCTTTGGACAGCGACTCCAGCTCAATCTCTTCCCCGGCCTGTAACTGCTCGTTACAGTAGCTGTAAACCTGCTGACGCACGTTCTGACGCTCAGACTTATCAAGCTGCGCCTCAGCCGTAAAGTCATCCACCGCCTGGAGCAGACCTTTATTCTGCGCTTTGGCGTTCAGCCCTTCGCTGGCGCCGAGGAAGTCCATAAAGAAATCTGCCACTTTGCGGCCCACGCGGCCTTTGAGGAAGGTCAGGTAGCGCGTCGATTCCGGGTTGGTTTCCCATTCGGTTAAATCGATACGCGCCACAATATCCGCATGGTTGATATCCAGATAGTGCGTTGAGCTGATATCCAGCTGCTCGTTCACGCGCATGCTGCTTAAGTTATTCAGCACGGTCACCAGCAGATACTCTACCGCCAGATAACGGTAGTGGCAGAACAGGACGATACCGCCATCGGCGAAGGGATATTTCGCCAGTTCGTCACGCAGACGGCCCGTGGCAGCGCGGCTGAACGCCAGGAAATCCTCTTCGCCCTGACGTTGCAGGCGCAGGCTATCCGCCAGCTCGCTCTCTTCGCTGAACAAGCCATAGGCTTTATTTTTCGCGCTGTAGACGCGATGCAGCTCCGCCATCATCTCGACAACGGTAGGCGTTGGTTCCAGTAACGAATCGCGCAGCACCACTTCAAGGGTTTGCTCATCACGCTTGATAAGCTGGTGCAAGGCAATCTGGTTGATTTCCAGACTCATGATAAACTCTCCTTTTAGACCGGGCGGTATTCAACCATCACCAACGCATGTGTGCAACAGAAGATAAAAAAGGGGAAAAAAAGCTGTTGCTACGGTAATATGTCGCCCTTCTCTCAACAAACTGATTTTGATTTATGCCACAACATTCCCGCTACAGTGACGAACACGTTGAACAACTGCTCGGTGAGCTGGTCAACGTACTGGAAAAACATAAAACGCCAACCGATCTCTCCCTGATGGTTTTGGGAAATATGGTTACCAATCTGATTAATACCAGCGTTGCTCCGGCTCAGCGTCAGGCGATCGCCAAATCTTTCGCCCAGGCATTGCAGTCCTCCGTTAGCGACGACCAGGCACACTAAGGGAAACGAACAACAGTTTATGGTGACGAATCGTCAGCGCTACCGTGAAAAAGTCTCCCAGATGGTCAGCTGGGGGCACTGGTTTGCCCTGTTCAACATTCTGTTGGCGATGGTGCTCGGCTGCCGTTATCTGTTTGTGGCGGACTGGCCAACCACGTTAACCGGGCGAGTCTACTCGTGGATGAGCCTTGTTGGTCACTTTAGCTTTCTGGTTTTCGCCACCTATCTGCTGATCCTGTTCCCTCTGACGTTTATCGTCATGTCGCAGCGGCTGATGCGCTTCCTGTCCGCTATCCTTGCGACGGCGGGCATGACCCTGTTGCTTATCGACAGCGAAGTCTTCACCCGGTTCCACCTGCACCTGAACCCTATCGTCTGGGAGCTGGTGATTAATCCGGATCAGAACGAGACCGCGCGCGACTGGCAGCTGATGTTTATCAGCGTGCCAATTATCCTGCTGATTGAAATGCTGTTCGCCACGTGGAGCTGGCAAAAGCTCCGCAGTCTGACCCGACGCCGCCATTACGCGAAGCCCGTCGCGGCGCTCTTTTTCGCCTCATTTATCGGTTCGCACCTGATGTATATCTGGGCAGATGCGAACTTCTACCGCCCGATTACCATGCAGCGCGCAAATCTGCCGCTCTCCTATCCGATGACGGCGCGTCGTTTCCTGGAAAAACACGGCCTGCTGGATGCGCAGGAGTACCAGCGTCGTCTGGTGGAACAGGGTAATCCGGAAGCGGTTAGTGTGCAGTATCCTTTGAGCGATCTGAAATATCGCGACATGGGCCGCGGTCAGAACGTGCTGCTAATTACCGTTGATGGCCTGAACTATTCTCGCTATGAGAAACAGATGCCTGCCCTGGCTGAATTCGCGCAGAATAACATCGCATTTACTCAGCATATGAGCTCCGGTAATTCGACCGACGCGGGTATTTTCGGCCTGTTCTACGGCATTTCACCGAGCTATATGGACGGCGTGCTGTCTGCCCGTATTCCGGCCGCGCTGATTACCGGGCTTAATCAGCAGGGCTACCAGCTGGGGCTGTTCGCCTCCGATGGCTTCAACAGCTCGCTGTACCGCCAGGCGCTGCTGTCTGATTTCTCACTGCCTGCCGCGCAGAGCCAGTCTGACGATCGGACCGCTGACCAGTGGATAGACTGGCTGAAGCGCTATGCGCAGGAAGATAACCGCTGGTTCTCCTGGGTTGCGTTTAACGGCACAACGCTTGATGACAGCAATCAGAAAGGCTTCGCGCGCCGCTATAGCCGTGCGGCGGGTGACGTCGATGCGCAGATCGGCCGCGTACTGACCGCCCTGCGCGACGCGGGCAAGCTGGACAATACGGTCGTCATTATTACGGCGGGACACGGCGTGCCGCTCGGCGACGAGGCGAAGGGCATGGAATGGTCGCGTCCCAACCTGCATGTTCCTCTGGTGATCCACTGGCCGGGCACGCCCGCGCAGCGCATCAACATGCTGACCGACCACAAAGACGTCATGACCACGCTAATGCAACGGCTGCTGCACGTCAGCACGCCGGCGAATGAGTACTCGCAGGGACAGGACCTCTTTAGCGCCACGCGCCGTCATAACTGGGTCACGGCTGCCGGCGGAAATACGCTGGTGGTGACCACGCCGACGCTGTCCCTGGTGCTCAACAGCAACGGGAATTACCAGACGTATAATCTCGAAGGTGAGAAGCTGAAAGATCAGAAACCGCAGCTCAGCTTGCTGTTGCAGGTGCTGACAGACGAGAAGCGCTTTATCGCTAACTGATTATTTATGAATCAGTTAGCGCTGCTTTCCCCTTGCAATCAAAAAGGAATCGAGTAGTATTCCTTTTATGCGTCGGCACGTAGCGCAGCCTGGTAGCGCACCGTCATGGGGTGTCGGGGGTCGGAGGTTCAAATCCTCTCGTGCCGACCAAAAATACACAAAAAAAACCAGCCGCTTATGGCTGGTTTTTTATTGCCTGTACCCACATGCAGTAGGGTCAGTGCTTCTCACGCCCACCGAGAAAGAAAATCCCCAGCGGAATCGCAAGCAGGACGGTGAACACCAGACTGTAAACAAAGATCATCGCCGATTGCAGGACAAACATGCTGGTTGTCCACGCAGAGAGCGGAATGTTGTACTGCTCAATCACACCGACAATGGTTGCGCGCCCCACGCATGCGGCAGCAATCATAAATACAACCAGTAACGCCAGCAGAAACTTGCGGCCTTCAGGTGTCTTCAGTTTTTCCCCTACCATCTCTCCTCCCTTTACAGATAAATAACAATAATTAACGCGTAAAATAACACGATCGCCGCCCCGACTCCAACGCAGCATTAAACACCACAAAAAGAACACTAAAGCAGTGTATTACTCCATTTAAATTGAAAACATGAGTAAATTGCGCCAACCATTCACGTACATTATGTTAGTCTTTACCGGATCGTTTTGACAAAAAAGGAATGACAGTGAAAAACGCACCTAAATTTGCCATCGCCCTCCTCGCCGCTGCGTGCGCCAGCACCAGCGCTTTTGCCAGCGAAACTCAGAAAGAGCAGCCGCTGGAAAAAGTTGCCCCGTATCCGCAAGCGGAAAAAGGGATGAAGCGCCAGGTTATTCAGCTCCCGGCCCAGCAGGATGAAGCAAATTTCAAAGTTGAGCTGTTAATCGGCCAGACGCTGGAAGTGGACTGCAACCAGCATCGTCTGGGCGGCAAGCTGGAAAGCAAAACGCTGGAAGGCTGGGGTTATGACTACTATGTCTTCGACAAAGTAACGTCACCGGTCTCTACCATGATGGCGTGTCCGGACGGCAAGAAAGAGAAGAAATTTATTACCGCGTATCTGGGTGATAACAGTCTGCTGCGCTATAACAGCAAGCTGCCAATTGTCGTCTATACGCCGGAAAACGTAGATGTGAAATATCGCGTGTGGAAGGCAGATGAGACTGTCGGGCAGGCGGTAGTTCGTTAAAAAAAAGCCGGGTGGCGCTCACGCTTACCCGGCTTTTTTACGCTACAGCGCGATATCCGCAACCGGCTTGTTTTCTGCCTGTGGCTTCAGCTCCGCCTTTGGCGCCGCATCCGCAGCCTGCGGTTTGACGTATTGCAGTTGCAGAACGCGGCTGGTGTATTCCAGCTCTTGCTCCGTGGCGTCAACGTTACCGTTCAGCTTCGTACCGTAAGATGGAATAATGGTTTTCAGCTTCGCCTGCCATTCCGGGCTGGACACTTTATCCTTAAACACTTTTTCCATCAGGTGCAGCATGATTGGCGCAGCGGTAGACGCACCAGGGGATGCCCCCAGCAGCGCGGCAATGGTGCCATCCTTATCGCTCACCACTTCGGTACCCAGACGCAGTACGCCGCCCTCTTTCGGATCGCGCTTGATGATCTGTACACGCTGACCCGCCTGCCACAGACGCCAGTCTTCTTTCTTCGCCTGCGGATAGTACTCTTTCAGCGCCTCGAAGCGTTCGTCATCAGAAAGCATCACCTGGCTAATCAGGTATTTCACCAGATCAAAGTTATCCAGCCCAACGTCCATCATAGGTTTGACGTTCGACGTCGTGGTCGCGCTCAGCAGATCCCACAGGGAACCGTTTTTCAGGAACTTGGTAGAGAAGGTAGCGAACGGCCCGAACAGCACCACGCGCTTACCGTCCAGCATACGGGTGTCGATATGCGGAACGGACATCGGTGGCGCGCCAACGGAGGCCTGACCGTACACTTTAGCCAGATGACGGTTAACCACTTCCGGGTTTTCCGACACCAGGAACTGGCCGCCGACCGGGAAGCCCGCGTAGTCGTCAGCTTCCGGAATACCGGACTCCTGCAACAGTTTCAGCGCCGCACCGCCCGCACCGATAAACACGAACTTCGCCTTAATGACATGCTCGGCTTCGTTGTTTTTCAGATCGGCAACGGTCACGCTCCAGCTGTTATCCGCGTTGCGCTTGAAACCACGCACTTCAGAGCTGAGTTGCAGGTTGAAGTTCTCTTTTTTCTTCAGAGAGGCCACCAGCTGACGGGTGATTTCACCGTAGTTAACGTCAGTACCAATTTCAGTGCGGGTCGCCGCCACTTTCTGGTTTGGATCGCGTCCTTCCATGACCAGCGGTGCCCACTCTTTGATTTGAGCGTGATCTTCAGAGTATTTCATCCCGCGGAACAGCGTGCTCTGTTGCAGGGCAGCGTAACGCGCGCGCAGGAAATTGACGTTTTGATCGCCCCACACAAAGCTCATGTGCGGTACGGTGTTGATGAAGGAGTGCGGATTGTGCAACACGCCGCTGTTCACCTGGTGAGACCAGAACTGGCGTGAGATCTGGAACGCTTCGTTGATCTCTACCGCCTTCTCGATACTAATGGAACCGTCCTTTTTCTGCGGCGTATAGTTCAGTTCCATAAGTGCCGAGTGCCCCGTCCCGGCGTTATTCCAGCCGTTAGAGCTTTCCTGCGCCACGCCATCAAGGCGCTCGACCATGGTCATGGACCAGTTCGGCTCTAATTCCTGAAGATACGTGCCCAGCGTAGCGCTCATGATGCCGCCACCAATTAAAAGGACATCCGTTTCCTGCTCTTTTGGTGCGTCAGCTTTCGCCGCCAGCGAGACGGCGTTCAGCCCCACGGCCAGTGAAAAGAGCACGGCAGTCATTTTTTTCATCATTTATGCCTTAGTTGAATAGTGCTTGATGCGTAGAAATTACAGGTGAAACACGCTGCGGGGGCACGGTAACAACTTTTAAATATTGTTTAAAGGTTACGAAATTATTGTAATTGTGAAATTTAATGATGGATTGTTTGTGGGGTTTTGACAGGCAGGCTGGCACCAGGCGATTTTCCTGGCTATTATGCTGCACTTTGTGATCGCGCGCACGGAAGCCTGCCCCAACTAGCGAATTCTTATGTCATTACCCCACTCGTCTGTACTCCACGAAGGCCACGTCGCCACCGTTTTACGTTCGCCTCAACGTCTGATGCGCGAAACCCTGGCCGGCGTGATTACCGCGCTGGCGCTGATCCCGGAAGTGATTTCGTTTTCCGTGGTCGCGGGCGTGGACCCGAAAGTGAGCCTTATCGCCTCCGTGGTGCTCTGTTTTGCCCTTTCCCTGCTCGGCGGGCGTCCGGCCATGGTAACCGCGGCGGCGGGCTCCGTCGCGCTGGTTATTGGCCCGATGGTCCATCAACACGGCGTACAGTACATTTTGCCTGCGGTAGTGATGGCGGGCGTGATTCAGATCCTGTTCGGCGCGCTGGGTATGGCGCGGCTGATGCGCTTTATTCCCCAGTCGGTGATGACCGGGTTTGTTAACGCCCTTGGCATTTTGATTTTCTTTGCCCAGGTTCCCCATTTCTGGAGCCGAAGCCCGCTGATTGTGGGCCTGTTCGTGCTGACGCTGCTGATTGTGCTGTGGGTGCCACGCTATATCAAAAGCGTCCCCTCCCCGCTGATTGCCATTGTGGTGCTGACGCTGTTTACCGTCACCAGCGGACAAATTCTGCCAACGGTGGGTGATGAAGGCTCCATGAGCGGCGGTTTGCCTGGCTTTACGCAACTGCTGGTGCCGCTTAACCTGGAGACGCTGAGCATCATCTGGCCGTGCGCGCTGAGTATCGCCTTCGTTGGCCTGCTGGAATCGCTACTGACGGCTAAGCTGGTGGATGAACTGACCGTGACCCCTTCAAGCAAGCGCCGCGAGAGTATCGGGCTGGGCGTAGGAAATATCATGGCCGGGTTCTACGGCGGCATTGCGGGCTGCGCGATGATTGGGCAAACCATCGTTAACGTGGAGATGGGCAAAGGCAGAAGCCGTATCTCCACCCTTGCGGCAGGCGTTGTGCTGCTGATACTGGTCACGGCGCTCAGCGAGGTAATGGCTAAAATCCCGATGGCGGTACTGGCGGGTATTATGGCAATTGTGGCCGTCAAGACCTTTAGCTGGCATAGCGTTCAGCCCGGAACGCTGAAAAACGCGCCGGTGGCGGAAACCGTCGTGATGCTGGTGACGGTTGTGGCAACGGTTTCCACCGGTAACCTGGCGATTGGCGTGCTGGGCGGGATTGTGATGATGTTCATCCTCCCTGCCCGACTGAAGCAAAAGGCGCTGGCTACAGAAGAAAAATCGTCGCCAGTCCAAGAAAAATAAAGAAACCGCCGGTATCGGTAATGGCGGTAATCATCACGCTCGACCCCACAGCGGGGTCGCGCCCCAGACGGGTCATCGTCAGCGGGATAATCACGCCCATCATCGCCGCCACCAGCAGGTTCAGCACCATCGCCAGCATCATGACCCCGCCGAGCGCCATATCATCGTACAGCCACCAGGTGATGCCGCCCATGATGCCGCCCCAGACCAGGCCGTTAATCAGCGCAACGCCCATCTCCCTGAAGATCAGCCACGAAAAATTACCCGGCTGAATATTTTCCAGCGCCAGGGCGCGAACGATCATGGTGATAGTCTGGTTACCGGTATTCCCCCCGATCCCCGCCACAATAGGCATCAGAGAAGCCAGGGCTACCAGCTGAGAAATAGTATGTTCGAAGCCGTCGATGACGCGGGAGGCCACAAACGCGGTGCATAAATTGATGGCGAGCCACGCCCAGCGCGTTTTGACGGCCTTGCCGACGGAGGCGTGAACGTCATCTTCGGCACTGATCCCGCCAAGGGCTCGCAGGTCGTTATCGGTCTCTTCATAGACCACATCAACGATCTCATCGATGGTCAGACGCCCCATCAGTTTGCCCACGGAATCCACCACCGCGGCGCTCACCAGGTCATCACGTTCGAAGGTACGCGCCGCTTTTTCGGCATCGTCTTCCGGCGAAAACACCATCGGCTCGGTTTCCATCACCTCACTCACCCGCTGCTGGGTGCTGTTCAGCAGGATCGTTTTAAGCTCCAGCTCGCCGAGCAGGGTTTTGTCCCGCGAGGTGACAAACAGTTTGTCGGTGTTGTCCGGCATGCTGCCGAGCCGACGAAGGTAGCGCTGCACCGTGCCCAGGGTGACGTCCGGACGCACGGTGATAACGCCAAACTCCATGATTGCGCCGACGCTGTTTTTCTCGTAGTGCATCACCTGACGCACGCGCGCCCGTTCCTCGGCTGGCAGGGAAGCCAGCAGGCGACCGGTCAGGTTTCGCGGAAGGTGCTGT
Organism: Enterobacter cloacae complex sp.; assembly: GCF_900322725.1. Lineage (NCBI taxonomy): Bacteria > Pseudomonadati > Pseudomonadota > Gammaproteobacteria > Enterobacterales > Enterobacteriaceae > Enterobacter > Enterobacter cloacae complex sp. The sequence goes on from NZ_LT991957.1 coordinate 315,661, forward strand.
ACAAGGTAGATCTGCTCGTCGATATCCAGCGTTTGCAGAGCGTCAAGAATGTCCCGGTCGCTCATCTCATCGATAAGGTCATCCCAGACGTTTTCCGACGCTTCAAGCAGCACCTGACCGCGCTCGTGATCCTGCACCAGCCGCCACAGGGCGTGGCGCTCCTCGGAAGGCAGCGCCTCCAGCGTATCCGCCAGATCCGGGGGCGGTAAATGTGCTACCAGCGCACCTACCTCAGCAATATCGTCGGCCAGCGTGCCGACATCATATTGCTCAGCCAGGGTCAGCTTACCCAATAACGTTGACGTCACCGCTTTATCGGTCGTCAGGAGCCAGATGAGGCGCGCACGCTCCTGGTCACGCTGCCTTGCGCTGTTTTTCTTTAATAACGACATTAATCATAAATCCATGAAATAGGTTGGCTTTAAGCATAGCGCGGGGATATGTAAATAAGAATAAACGGCGTGTCGGGATGGAGAAAAAATCGGCATATATGAAAAATTAACGTGCCGGGCGCACCCGGCACAATCGCACTCAGGCCGTACGCGCCACCGCATCCCGTGACGCAGCATCGCGCTCGTCGCCGGTCAGCTCGCTCAGCTTGCCGTCGCGCATCTCCAGCAGACGGTCGGCGTGAATGAAGTAGTGATCGTCATGGCTGATGGCAAAAATGGTTTTCCCCATCGCCTGCATCAGCGGCAGCAGCACCTGATAAAACTCGCGGCGGAAGTGCGGGTCCTGATCCGCGGCCCACTCGTCCAGCAGGATGATGTCGCGCTCCTCGGCCAGCGCCAGCAGCAGCGCCACGCGTTTCTTCTGCCCTTTCGACAGCCTGAGATTGAGGATTTTGCCATCCTGGAGCTCCAGCTTGTGTGACATTTGCAGGTGCGCAAGCCACTTCTCCACCAGCGCGGGATCCGCCTGCTGCCCTTCCGGACCCAGCAGCTGATCGAACAGCCAGACATCGGTAAATACCGCCGAGAAGAGCTTGCGGTAGTCCTCCGGTTTCTCCGCGCTCAGCGCGTTGCCATCCAGCAAAATTTCACCCGACTGCGGCTGATAGAGCCCCGTCAACAGCATCGCCAGGGTGGATTTGCCGCTGCCGTTGCCGCCGATGAGGAACAGGAGCTCGCCACGGTGAAGGGTCAGGTTTATCGGCCCCACGGAGAACGCACTCTCCTGATAGCGGAAGGTAACGTTACGCAGCTCAAGCGTTTGCCAGTTCGGGAAGGCCTGCGGACGCGGGAACTCGGCCTTAAACGGCGCAAGGTCGAACTTCTTCAGCTTGTTAAAGGCGACCTGAGCGCTCAGCAGCGTCGGCAGTGCGCCAACGGCCGACAGCAGCGGCGTGCGTAAAAACAGCAGCGTCAGGGAATACGTGGCCGCCACGTTGGTATCCGCCCACCCCAGGCTATTCGCCATCCAGAACACCAGGCCAATGGCGCCCAGCATCATAATGTTGGACCAGTTCACGGCGCTCAGGTGGAACGTATCGGCGCGAATAATATGATGACGATATTCGTGCGCGTCAGGAATATAGAGGTTGTTGAAGATGTGCTCGGCGCGCTCGCGGTTCAGCGTCAGCTCTTTGCGCCCTTCCAGCACCGTCTGATAGTCGTTATAGAGCTTGTCTTCCGTTTCGCGCAGCACCGCCATGTGCTTATAGACACGGGAGACCAGCAGGAACCCGCCCCAGATGGTGATGGCAATCCACAGCGCCGTCACGGCCAGCATTTTGCTGGAGAGCCAGGCGAGATAGGCCGCCGAGCCAAAGGTCAGGATGATCCCCTGCACCAGCTCCGGCAGACGTACAAACGCGATGGTAATGGCGCGCACGTCGCTGGTCAGCCCCGCCAGCAGAGAGGCGCTTCCCAGCTGTTCGATGCGCTCAACCTGGGTGTCGAGAATACGTTTGATGAACTCACTGCGCAGACGGAAAACGAAATGGTGGCCGAGCGCGGTCAGCGCCAGCTGCGATCCGAGCGTGACCGCCATCAGCAGCAGCAGTAATCCCAGAAATTCCGGCAGGACGGAGAGTGACGTATCGACCATTTCGATCAAGCGCACGTTAATGAAGGCAATCAGGCCAATCCCCAGCGCCGCGCTGGCAAGGCTTAGCGCCATTACCGCGATGAAAGGCCAGCGGTACTGCCGCCAGACAAGAAGAAGTAGTTGCATGCAGAGCAATCCGGACAAGAAAAATCAGCCAGCAGTGTAAACTGCCTTTCACACACATCAAGAATAATTCTTATTTTTATTCTCTGTACGCTGCCTGCCGGAACGTAAGGTTGTAGCGAAACGCCCCCGCCACCGGGTGTTCGCCATTTTTAAGCGGCTGAATACCATGGTAAAAAAGCCGTGACTCACCGCCCCAGACCACCACATCGCCATGCTCCAGCATCAGCCGTTTTAGCGGGTCGTTGCGCCGCAGCCCGCCAAACTGAAAGACAGCGGGCAGCCCAAGGGATACCGAGACAATCGGCGCGCGCAGATCCGGCTCGTCCTTATCCTGATGCAGGGAGAGTTTTGCCCCGACGGCATAGCGGTTGATGAGGCAGGCGTCGGGTCGAAAATCAGGATAGCCGGCCGCGACGGCGGCATCATGGCACAGCGCCTGAAACGCCTCCGGCATTGGCGGCCACGGCTGCCCCGTCAGCGGATCGTTCGGCGCATATAAATAGCCCCGCGCATTCGTCGCCCATCCCAATTCGCCGCAGTTGGTCATCGCCACGGACATGGTATACCCGCCCGGCGTAACCATATGGCGAAAAGGCGAACGGGCGGTGACGGCATTAATGCCGTCGAACAGCGCCGCCGCGCGGGAAAGCGCGAAGCGTCTCAGGATCGTCGCCCCGGGCGCGAGCGGCTCCTGCCAGGGTTCAGCCTCCGCAAAAAGATCGAGCATTATCCCTCCTGTTTATTCGCCTCACGTTTTAATAATAGTACCTTACGCGCTGCCCCCCAGCGATAGCCCGAGAGCGCACCGTCGTTACGCACCACGCGGTGACAGGGGATCACAATCGCCAGTTTATTGGCCCCGCAGGCCCCCGCCACGGCGCGCACGGCGTTGGGTTTGCCAATGGCCTTCGCCACCTGCTGATAGCTTGCCGTCTCACCGCAGGGGATAGCCCGTAGCGCCTGCCAGACCTGCTGCTGGAAGGCGGTACCGCGGATATCCAGCGGCAGCGTCAGGGGCGTCGCGCGGCTGTCGACAGAGGCCATCACCTGACGGATCCGCCCGGCAAACGCGCCTTCCATCGGTTCACGGACGGCAAGCGGAAACAGTGAAAGCAGCTCGGCCGTCAGCGCGGCGTCGTCATCCCCCAGCAGTATCGCGCAGATCCCACGCTCGCTTTCCCCCACCAGACAGCGGCCCAGCGAGCAGTCGCTGATGGCATAGCGGACTGCGGCATCCCCGTTGCGGTACTGTCTGGCCGTCATGCCCAGCGCGCCATCGGCTTTACGGTAGTAGCTGCTGCTGTCCGGGAACCCGGCGGCCAGAACGGCATCGGTGATTTTACCGCCCTGCGCCAGCGTGCTGCGCAGGCGTTGTTCGCGCGCGGCCTGCTGCCAGGCTTTCGGCGTCATGCCGGTAACGGATTTAAACAAGCGGTGGAAATGGAACGGGCTCATGGCAACCTGCTGCGCCAGCGCGTCAAGGTTCAGCGCGGCATCCTGCTCAAGCAGCCGGCAGGCCAGCGCAATACGGGCCTTTTTCTGCGCCATAGGATCGTCCTGGTCCGGCAAACAGCGTTTACAGGGACGGTAGCCCGCCAGTCCTGCCTGGTGAGCATCAGGATAGAAGCAGACATTTTTACGCAGCGCGTGGCGGGCGCGGCAGGACGGGCGGCAATAAATGCCGGTCGTCTGCACGGCAAAAACAAACTGGTTATCCGCATGAGGATCGCGGGCCAGAACGGCCTGCCAGCGATCCTCATCGGTGAGATAGGTTGTGTTTTTCATCATCGGCTCCTCTTACAAGCATACGCTTAGCCTGCCTGAACGCCACCGAACAAAAACCCGCAACCTTGCTTTTTAATTTTTCTCGCTTACCAGGAAGCTGTTGAACTGCGGTGAACTCCAGGTTTTAAACCCGTCAGCCTCTTTGGTGATCATATAGACGGCCAGCCCTTCCTGGCGCACCACCTCTTTGGCTTTCTCCGTGCCGAGCACCATCAGTCCGGTGTCCCAGGCGTCCGCTTCCAGCGCGGTTGGGGCTATCACCGTAACGGACACCAGATTGTGGGTAATGGGGCGTCCGGTTTGCGGATCGATAACGTGCGAAATACGTTTGCCGTCCAGTTCGTAATAGTTGCGGTAGCTGCCGGAGGTGCTGATACCGTGCCCGTTGATGTCGACAATCGCCTGCACCGCGTTCTGCTGGTCGGTTGGTTTCTGGATAGCCACCCGCCAGGGCCTGCCGCTGGCGTTCATGCCCCGGCTGACGAGCGCGCCACCTACGGAAACCAGGTAACGGGGAATGCCTTCCTGCGCCATCAGGGCCGTAAGATGGTCCGCCGCATACCCCTCGCCTACCGTAGAGAGATCCACAAACAGATCGGGAATATCCTTTTGCAGGTATTGCTGACCGTACTGGCCGATCACCGACAGATGCTGTAACCCTGTACGGGCGCGGGCGTCGTCGATGGCGGCCTGATCGGGGGTAGCCACCGGCTGTTTGTCAGGGCCAAATCCCCACAGATTGACCAGCGGCCCCACGGTCACATCCATTGCGCCGTTGGTTTTGTAGCCCACGCGCATAGATTCCGTGACGATATCGGCCATCGCTTCGCTCACCGGCCACAGCGAGGTGCTGCTGGAGCGATTGAAACGCATCAGCGCTGAGTCATTTTTATACGTCGAGAGCAGCTGATCGTCGGCATCCAGCTGCGCCTGAATTTTTCCGCGTAATTCTTCAGCGCGGGATTTATCAATATCCATCACGCTGACGCGCCAGAAGGTCCCCATGGTTTTCCCTTCCAGCACCGTCGCGGCTGGCGCCTCGATTTTTGCGGGCTGCGTAGAAGAGTCACACGCGGTCAGGAGTAAAACAATCGCCAGAAAGCTGGCGCGCAAAAAAGTCATTTCCATTGGTTATTATCCTCATGCCAGGGCGGCAAGAGTACACTAAAACAGCGTATTTGTAAGACCCTAAAAAAGCATGAAAAAAGGGGCCTGATGGCCCCTTTGTTGCAGTATGAGCAATTAGAACTGGTAAACCAGACCCAGCGCTACGATATCGTCGGTGCTGATACTGGTGCGGCGAGTGAAGTCGTTTTCATCCAGCAGGTTGATTTTGTAATCAACGTAGGTGGACATGTTTTTGTTGAAGTAGTAAGTCGCGCCCACGTCAACATACTTCAGGATATCCTGATCGCCATAGCCTTCGATGTCCTTACCTTTAGATTGCAGGTAAGCCACGGATGGACGCAGACCGAAGTCGAACTGATATTGAGCAACCACTTCGAAGTTCTGTGCTTTGTTAGCCCAGCCCTGATCGCCAACGCGGGTCGCGTTGTAGGTCTGAGAATATTGCGCAGCCAGGTAGATGTTGTTCGCGTCGTATTTCAGACCGCCGGTGTAGGTCTCAGCACGATCGCCGTTACCGAAGTAGTTTGGCGCGTTCTGGTCATCAGTACGTTTAGAGCTGGTGACAGCCGTACCGAGTGCGAAGCCTTCGCCCAGATCGTAGGTCAGAGAGCCGCCGTAGCCGTCACCGTTCTGACGCAGCGCATCACGGCCGTTATTGGTCTGGCCTTCACCGCTTGGGCTGCCGTTTTTACCCTGGTACTGTAACGCAAAGTTCAGGCCATCAACCAGACCGAAGAAGTCCTGGTTACGGTAGGTCGCGAAGCCGTTACCGCGCTGCTGCATGAAGTTGTCAGAACCGTAGGTGTCGCCGCCGAATTCCGGCAGAACGTCGGTCCAGGAAGTGACATCGTAAACAACGCCGTAGTTACGACCGTAGTCGAATGAACCCGCATCAGCGAATTTCAGACCAGCGAACGCTACACGCGTCCATGAGTTGTTTTCGTTCTCGCCAGAGTTGCCCTGGATCTGGTATTCCCACTGGCCGTAACCGGTCAGCTGATCGTTAACCTGAGTTTCGCCTTTGAAGCCCAGACGCATGTAGGTCTGGTCGCCGTCTGCACCGTCGTCATCGGAGAAATAGTGCAGGCCATCCACTTTACCGTACAGATCTAATTTGTTGCCGTCTTTGTTATAAATTTCAGCCGCATTTGCTGCGCCTGCCACCAGCAGAGCTGGTACCAGGAGGGACAGTACTTTAACTTTCATTTTATTAACCCTCTGTTATATGCCTTATTATTTACCACTGCTTACTGGTCAACCCTCTTAACCAGTCGGCAAGTTCATTCTCCTCAAAAATGCAGAATAATCCAACAGGAATATGATACGAAAACTTTGAAGATGTTTCACTTTACCATCAAGATGTTTCAATTTGTAAATTTCAAGGAACTTTCACAGAGCATCAAAAGTTTAAAAATATAGCACGGATAATCAAAACAAAAATATATCGTAAATATTTCAATACATTAATTTAAAAAACAGTACCGCACTGAATGACAAAAAAATTCCCTTCAACACCACTAAAATAACTCTCGCTATCATCATTAACTTTATTTATTACCGTCATTCAGTTCTGAATGTCTGTTTATCCCTAATTGAACCGGATGCTTCGCATTCGGTTTTTTTTTACCTTTCTTTACGTCAGCAGACATTTAATGTGCTACCCGCCTGTAATGATAACGACTATTAACTAAATTCAGCGTTGGCGTTTACAGAATTTCTTTTTTTGTAGCCGCAATTAATTTCTTGTTAATTCGTGCTATTTTTCAGCCGTTGTGACGGCGTATTTGTACATTTGACTGGGTTTTGTACATCTTTTACCCGGATGTCGTTGAAGCGGGTTGCGACAGATAAAAAGTCAAGGTCATGCCGATAACGACGCTGGAAATTCGGTTATTACCCTTTATACTGCCCTATCCCATTACCGCGCGGCCATTACGGGTTAAACACATCAATGAGTCAGACAGAAACTACCGCCCCGAGCAAATTCTCCCTTCTACCGGGCAGCATCACCCGTTTCTTTCTTCTGTTGATCGTTGTGCTGTTAGTCACAATGGGGGTGATGGTCCAGAGCGCCGTGAACACCTGGCTTAAAGATAAAAGCTATCAAATCGTCGATATCACCCACGCGGTGCATAAGCGCATTGATACGTGGCGCTATGCGACCTGGCAAATCTACGACAATATCGCCGCCGCGCCTGCCACCTCGTCAGGCGAAGGGTTGCAGGAAACGCGCCTTAAGCAGGATGTTTATTACCTTGAAAAACCCCAGCGCAAAACTGAAGCCCTGATTTTCGGTTCGCACGACAGCGCAACGCTGGAGATGACGCAGCGGATCTCCTCCTATCTGGACACCCTGTGGGGCGCCGAGACCGTTCCGTGGTCCATGTATTACCTGAACGGCCAGGACAACAGCATGATCCTAGTCTCTACCCTGCCGCTTAAGGACCTCTCGTCCGGCTTTAAAGAGACCACCGTTGGCAGTATTGTGGATTCCCGCCGGGCAGAAATGTTGCAACAGGCCAACGCGCTGGACGAGCGCGAAAGTTTTTCTTCGCTACGCCGCCTGGCCTGGCAGAACGGCCATTACTTTACGCTGCGCACCACCTTTAACCAGCCGGGCCATCTGGCGACCGTGGTTGCTTTCGATCTGCCGATTAACGATCTCATCCCGCCGGATATGCCGCTGGACAGTTTCCGTATGGAGCCAGACAACAGCACCCAGAATATGCGCGCGCCGTCGGACAAAGAAGGCGCGGACAGCGTCGCGATCTCCTTTAATGGCTCAAAAATCGAGATTGCCTCATCGCTCAATTCAACCGGTATGCGGCTGGTGTGGCAGGTGCCTTTTGGCACCCTGATGCTTGATACCCTGCAAAACATTCTCCTGCCGCTGCTGCTGAATATCGGCCTGCTGGCGCTGGCGCTGTTTGGCTACAGCACCTTCCGTTTCCAGTCGGGCCGCCAGAGCGACTCGACATCGGTATCCTCAGGAACCAGCAACGAACTGCGCGTCCTGCGTGCCTTAAACGAAGAGATTATTTCCGTGCTGCCGCTGGGGGTGCTCGTTCACGATCAGGAAGCAAACCGCACGGTCATGAGCAATAAAATTGCCGACCACCTTCTGCCGCACCTTAACCTGCAAAATATTACGGCCATGGCGGACCAGCATCAGGGCGTTATCCAGGCCACCATTAATAATGAACTGTATGAGATCCGTCAGTTCCGCAGTCAGGTCGCCTCGCGCACGCAAATCTTCATTATTCGCGATCAGGATCGCGAAGTGCTGGTAAATAAAAAGCTCAAGCAGGCGCAAAGGCTGTACGAGAAGAACCAGCACGGCCGCGCCGCGTTTATGCAAAATATCGGCGATGCCTTTAAACAACCGCTGAAGTCACTCGCCACGCAGATTGCTGATTTAAGCACGCCGGAAAGCCGACAGCTGAGCAGCCAGGCCGACTCGCTGGTTCGTCTGGTGGACGAAATCCAGCTGGCGAATATGCTGGAGAACGACATCTGGAAGGGCACCCCGACGCTCTTCTCTATTCAGGATCTGATTGATGAGGTGGTACCGGAAGTGCTGCCGGTGATCAAGCGCAAGGGTCTCCAGCTGTTGATCAACAACCATTTGCCGGCCAACGACGAGCGTCACGGCGATCGTGATGCCCTGCGCCGCATTCTGATGATGCTGATCCAGTATGCCGTCACTACGACGCAGATCGGCAAGATCACCCTTGAAGTCAGCACCGATGAATCCACCGACGATCGCCTGACGTTCCGCATTCTGGATACGGGCGAAGGCGTGACCGTCAGCGAAATCGATAACCTGCATTTCCCGTTCCTGAACGATACGCAGCGTGATCATTATGGTAAGGCGAATGCCCTCACCTTCTGGCTCTGCGATCAGCTGGCGCGCAAGCTGGGCGGTCATCTGAACATCAAGGCCCGCGAATCCCTCGGTACCCGCTACTCCTTACACGTCAAAATGGCGGCGAATCCACAGGAAGAGGATGAAGAGCGTCTGCTGGATGATGTGGTCGTAATGGTGGATGTGACCTCCAGCGAGATCCGTAATATCGTCGTTCGTCAGTTAGAAAACTGGGGCGCGTCCTGCATCACCCCGGACGAAAGGCTCGCGAGTCAAGAATTTGATCTATTTTTAACTGATAATCCGTCTAATCTTACTGCCTCAGGCTTGCTTTTAAGCGATGATGAGCCAGGCGTGCGGAAAATTGGCCCTGGGCAGCTGCGCGTCAACTTTAATATGAGCAATGCAATGCAGGAAGCTGTATTACAACTGATTGAAGAGAATCTGGCGCAGGAAGAGATCCTGGAGTCACCGTTAGGCGGCGATGAAAATGCAGAACTCCATGCCAGCGGATATTATTCGCTCTTCGTTGATACAGTACCAGATGATGTTAAGCGGTTGTATACTGAGTCCGCTGCGCAGGATTTTGCAGCGCTGGCACAGACAGCACACCGGCTTAAAGGGGTGTTTGCCATGCTTAATCTGGTTCCCGGCAAGCAGTTATGTGAAACGCTGGAACATCTAATTCGTGAGAAAGATGCCTCTGGCATTGAAAAATACATCAGCGACATTGACGCTTACGTCAAGAGCTTGCTGTAGCAAGGTAGCCTTATACATGAACAATATGAACGTAATTATTGCCGATGACCATCCGATTGTACTGTTCGGTATTCGCAAATCACTTGAACAGATCGAGTGGGTGAATGTAGTCGGTGAATTTGAAGATTCCACAGCTCTCATTAACAACCTGCCTAAACTTGATGCGCACGTGCTCATTACCGATCTCTCCATGCCTGGAGATAAATACGGTGACGGCATTACGCTCATCAAATACATTAAACGCCACTTCCCGGACATTTCGATCATTGTTCTGACCATGAACAATAACCCGGCGATCCTGAGCGCCGTTCTGGATCTCGATATTGAAGGGATTGTACTGAAACAAGGCGCACCTACCGATCTGCCAAAAGCGCTGGCGGCGCTACAGAAAGGGAAGAAATTCACCCCTGAAAGCGTCTCACGCCTGCTCGAAAAAATCAGCGCGGGTGGCTATGGCGACAAGCGTCTTTCGCCAAAAGAGAGTGAGGTTCTGCGTCTGTTCGCTGAAGGTTTCCTGGTCACTGAAATTGCCAAGAAGCTGAACCGCAGTATTAAAACCATCAGTAGCCAGAAAAAATCCGCGATGATGAAGCTGGGTGTGGATAACGATATCGCCCTGCTGAACTATCTCTCTTCCGTGACGCTGAGCGCAACGGACAAAGATTGATCTTCGCTGTTTACGCCGGGTGGCGCTCGCGCATACCCGGCCTACAGCCGCCGGAGAAATAAAAAAGGCCCTTTCGGGCCTTTTTTATTGTCTCGCTTTTCGTACCCGCTCCGCATACACGGATAGGGTCTGCTTCAGGACATCCAGCGTGACCGGCTTCGACAGACAGCTGTCCATCCCGGACTCCAGACAGCGCTGTTTCTCCTCTGCCAGGGCGTTGGCTGTCACCCCGACCACCGGTAGCGTCAGCCCCAGCTGTCGGATACGCTGCGTCAGACGGTAACCGTCCATGTTAGGCATGTTCACATCGCTGAGCACAATATCAATATGGTTCTTACTTAAGACATTCAGGGCATCCACGCCATCATTGGCCGTTTTACACTGATAGCCCAGCGAGCCAAGCTGGTCTGCGAGCAGACGACGGTTAATTGGATGATCGTCGACAACCAGAATCATCATATCGTCGTTCACCGACGCCAGCTCATCAGGGGAGGCCAGCGCGGTCGCGCCATCGCTGTCCTCAAGCTGTACGCTGTAAATGCGCGCCAGCAGGCCCAACAGCTCGTGCGGTGTCGCCACGCTGTGCACCCACAGCCCAGGCGAACGCTCAATCGGAATACCGATATGGCGGCGACAGAACATCACCACCCCGCGTCCCGCCCACGCCTGGTCTGGCTCAACGTCGGTGATCAGCATGTCATCCGCGTCCGGCGTCTGGCCTTCATAGCGTGAGACCCGCACGCCGCTGCTGGTCAGCATCGAGGTCAGGAAATCGTGTAAGGAGGCGTTGTGCACCGCCAGCCAGCAGTGCTTATCGCTCAGCCCGTCGACCGTGGCTTTCGCCGGATAGTGTGCCGAATAGAGCGGAATACGGATGGTGAACTGGCTGCCCATACCCGGCTCGGTATCGACGGAGATATCCCCGTCCATCATGCTGATCAGCTTCTCACAGATCGCCAGGCCCAGCCCGGTCCCCTGGAAGTTGCGCTGTACGCCCGTTCCCACCTGGAAGAACGGATCGAACAGGCGAACAACTTCTTTCGCCGGGATGCCGACCCCCGTGTCGCGCACGCGAATGGTCAGGTACTCCCCTGCCCTACAGACATGCAGCACAATACAGCCGATATCGGTGAATTTGATGGCGTTGCTCAGCAGGTTCGAAATGACCTGTTGCAGACGCATCGGATCGCCATGCAGCGTCAGCGGCACATCCGGCTCGATAAAGCAGTACAGCCCCAGCTGCTTGCGCACCACCAGCGGCAGATAGTTGGCGCTGATATGGTTCATCACCTCGCGCGGGGAGAACTCACGCGGTTCAATTTTCAGCTGCTCAGACTCAATTTTAGAGAAGTCGAGAATATCGCTGATGATTTTCAGCAGCAGGCTGGAGGAGTTGTTCATGGCCGTTACCAGCCGGTCGACCCCTTTCGGCAGCTCCTTGGTCTGGAGCAGATCGAGGTTACCGATAATGCCGTACAGCGGCGTACGCAATTCATGGCTAACGGTCGCAAGGAACATCGACTTGGACTGACTGGCCTGCTCCGCCGCCTGCGCCATATCCTGCAATGACTCTTCCATCTTCACGCGCGCAGAAACATCCACCAGCACGCAAATCGCCACGTTTTCATTACGGTAGCGCGAATGGACGAAGCTGATTTGCAGGTTGGTGTGGGTACTGGTCAGCACGTCCACAAAGTTAACCTGCTGACCGCAGATGATCTGCGTTAACCGCTGGCGGTCTTCATGCGTGAGCATGTTCAGGTAGTTATGGGCAAGCTCGTTACTGAGGATATTCGTCCCGTCCTGAGTACGCAGGATACAGATCCCCACTGGCGCCGAGGCGACAATCTTACGGTTAAACTGCTCGTGCTCTTCCAGACGCTGCGCATCCGCTTCCGCCGGAATAAAGATCCGCCGCTCATACATTCTCGCCAGCATAAACAGCGCCACGCCTACCGCGATGTTCAACAAAATGGCGTTAAGGATCAGGATGCGAATGCGCTCCAGCACCTTGTCCACCGGCAGCGAGTAGACGATGCTCAGCGACGACGGCGGCAAACTTTTCTTTAGCACCAGTTCGCGGAAACCGGAGGTATAGCCAAACCATGACCGCTCCTGCATCCAGCTGGGCTCCACCTTCAGGCGGTTTTCTGGCCCGGCAAGGGAGATGAGCGGGTGGCCGTTTTCATCCAGAATGGTCACGCCCATCGGCAGGCTGCCCGGCGTGAAGAAGTTTTCCATGCGGATGGTTTGTTCAATCCCCAGCAGCGCTTGCAGGCGGTTCCCGAGATAAACCGGAGTCAGGGCATAGAAATAGCCGACGCCCATGCGCGGCCCCTGGCTTATCCAGAAGATGTTGTTTCCACGCTCTTCCTGAGGCGCATTACGGTATTTCACGATGCGCTCATGCAGGCTTTTCAGCGCGTCTTCACGTTCGACGGGCATATCCCGCAGGCCGAAATCCGCCATGCAGAGGTTTTCGTTGCCAATCAGGTAGACGCGGTTCAGATCGTAGGCGGCGGAGAAGTTATCGCGCCAGTAGCGCATAAACCATGAAAGCGACTCCAGTGAGCCACGCCAGGCTTTGCCCATGGCTGAACAATCGGAGTCCGGGAAGAGCGGTTCGAAATCAGGTACTTCGGTTTTTTCATCTCGTCCACGAAGGGCCAGAATGCCGTTCTCCGCCGTCAGTCGATTTTCGGCAATATACTTAAGCTCTTTCATCACGTCAGACGTGCGCTGGATATAGCGCTGGGCCTGATCCGAGCTTAAGTTAAACTCCTGACGGATCTCCGCTTCTTTCTGGTGCAGCGCGTTAACGATGTAGAACACCGAGAGCAGCGCCACCAGCAACCAGAGCAGCAGCGCAAGCGCCCGAAACAGATAGCGAGAGACTTTTAGCGTGGTACGAAAGGAAACGAGGTATTTCAAAGGGGCGAGGCTCCGCCATCGGGGAAAAAAGAATGTGGTTAAGGTAGCGGTAAACGCGGCTTGTCGCAACGTTCACTTGTCTGCTTACGCAAAACAAAAGGGCCGGAAACCGGCCCTTTATGCGTCAGGAGACGTTACTCGTCAGCGTCATCCGCTGCGTCATCATCGGTGTCCGCTTCCGGGACGATTTCGTCATCCCCTTCCGCGACGCTGCCGTCGATAGAGTCGAGCTCTTCGTCATCCACCGGCTCAGCAACGCGTTGCAGACCGACGACGTTTTCATCTTCCGCAGTACGGATGAGGATAACGCCCTGGGTGTTACGACCCACCACGCTGATCTCAGACACGCGCGTACGCACCAGCGTACCGGCATCGGTGATCATCATGATCTGGTCCGCGTCGTCCACCTGCACCGCGCCCACAACGGAACCGTTGCGCTCGGTGACCTTGATGGAGATAACGCCCTGCGTGCCGCGTGATTTGGTCGGGTATTCGCTTTCCGCCGTACGCTTACCGTAACCGTTCTGGGTGACGGTCAGGATTGCGCCTTCGCCACGAGGAACGATCAGGGAAACAACGGTGTCTTCACCCGCCAGCTTGATACCACGCACGCCGGTCGCCGTACGGCCCATGGCGCGAACGGCGTTCTCTTTAAAGCGCACCACTTTACCGGCCGCAGAGAAGAGCATCACTTCATCAGAACCGGACGTCAGATCCACGCCGATCAGTTCGTCGCCTTCGTTCAGGTTCACCGCGATAATCCCGGCAGAACGTGGACGGCTGAACTCGGTCAGTGCGGTTTTCTTCACGGTACCGCTCGCGGTCGCCATAAAGACGTTCACGCCCTCTTCGTACTCGCGTACCGGCAGGATGGCGGTGATACGTTCGTTCGCTTCCAGCGGCAGCAGGTTGACGATTGGACGTCCACGCGCGCCACGGCTCGCTTCCGGCAGCTGATAGACCTTCATCCAGTACAGACGGCCCCGGCTGGAGAAGCAGAGGATCGTGTCGTGGGTGTTAGCCACCAGCAGACGGTCAATGAAGTCTTCTTCTTTAATACGTGCCGCAGATTTGCCTTTACCGCCACGACGCTGTGCTTCGTAGTCGGTCAACGGCTGATACTTCACGTAGCCCTGGTGAGACAGGGTCACTACCACGTCTTCGCGGTTGATCAGATCTTCAATGTTGATATCAGAGCTGTTGGCCGTGATTTCGGTACGACGCTCGTCGCCGAACTGATCGCGAACCAGCTCCAGCTCTTCGCGGATCACTTCCATCAGGCGCTCTGCGCTGCCCAGGATATGCAGCAGCTCGGCAATCTGTTCCAGCAGCTCTTTGTACTCGTCGAGCAGTTTTTCATGCTCAAGGCCGGTCAGTTTCTGCAAACGCAGATCCAGAATCGCCTGGGCCTGCTGTTCAGTCAGGTAGTACTGACCGTCACGCACGCCGAATTCCGGTTCCAGCCACTCAGGACGCGCGGCGTCGTCGCCGGCACGTTCCAGCATCGCCGCCACGTTGCCCAGATCCCATGGACGCGCAACCAGCGAGGCTTTCGCTTCTGCCGGGGTTGGCGCACGGCGGATCAGCTCGATGATCGGGTCGATGTTCGCCAGCGCAACGGCCAGTGCTTCAAGGATATGAGCACGATCGCGCGCTTTGCGCAGTTCAAAGATGGTACGGCGAGTCACCACTTCACGGCGGTGACGCACGAACGCGCTCAGGATCTCTTTCAGGTTCATGATCTTCGGCTGACCGTGGTGCAGCGCAACCATGTTGATACCGAAGGAGACCTGAAGCTGAGTCTGGGAGTAAAGGTTGTTCAGCACAACTTCACCCACCGCGTCGCGCTTGATTTCAATCACGATGCGCATACCGTCTTTGTCAGACTCGTCACGCAGCGCGCTGATGCCTTCAACGCGTTTTTCTTTTACCAGCTCGGCGATTTTTTCAATCAGACGCGCTTTGTTCACCTGATACGGGATCTCGTGAACAATGATGGTTTCACGGCCGGTTTTGGCGTCCGCTTCCACTTCGGCGCGGGCACGGATGTAAATCTTGCCGCGACCGGTGCGGTATGCTTCTTCAATACCGCGACGACCGTTGATGATCGCCGCCGTCGGGAAGTCCGGGCCCGGGATGTGTTCCATCAGCCCTTCAATGCTGATGTCTTCATCGTCGATGTAGGCCAGGCAGCCGTTGATCACTTCCGTGATGTTATGCGGCGGAATGTTGGTTGCCATACCGACGGCGATACCGGACGAACCGTTCACCAGCAGGTTTGGGATCTTCGTTGGCATAACGTCAGGAATTTTTTCCGTGCCGTCGTAGTTATCAACGAAATCAACCGTCTCTTTTTCCAGGTCGGCCATCAGCTCATGGGCAATCTTCGCCAGACGGATTTCCGTATAACGCATTGCCGCGGCGGAGTCGCCGTCGATAGAACCAAAGTTACCCTGACCATCTACCAGCATGTAACGCAGCGAGAACGGCTGCGCCATACGGACAATGGTGTCGTACACCGCGTAATCACCATGAGGATGGTATTTACCGATTACGTCACCAACGACACGGGCAGATTTTTTGTAGGCTTTATTCCAGTCATTGCCCAATACGTTCATGGCGTATAGTACGCGACGGTGTACCGGCTTCAGGCCATCGCGGACGTCCGGCAGCGCACGGCCAACAATGACCGACATCGCATAGTCCAGATAGGAGCTTTTCAGCTCTTCCTCGATGTTAACCGGTGTAATTTCTCTCGCAAGGTCGCTCATCTAACCGCTATCCCTCTACTGTATCCCGGATTCAAAGGTCGCAAATTATAACACAGCCGCGGTGATACAGGTAAACCTATACGCTTTATTCACAGGGATTGCCTGATATACTCATTTGTCTTGCTAAATAAGGAGTAAAAGCGCCCATGAATGCCGAAAAATCCCCGGTGGCTCACAACGTTGACCACGAAGAGATTGCCAAATTTGAAGCGGTGGCGTCCCGCTGGTGGGATCTCGAAGGTGAGTTCAAACCTCTGCATCGTATTAACCCGCTGCGTCTGGGCTATATCGCGGAGCGTTCCGGCGGTCTGTTCGGTAAAAAAGTGCTCGACGTCGGCTGCGGCGGCGGCATCCTGGCGGAAAGCATGGCGCGCGAAGGGGCCACCGTCACCGGCCTGGACATGGGCTTCGAACCCCTACAGGTTGCCCGTCTTCACGCGCTGGAGTCCGGCGTACAGGTAGACTACGTTCAGGAAACCGTGGAAGAGCACGCGGCAAACCATGCGCACCAGTACGACGTGGTGACCTGCATGGAGATGCTGGAGCACGTTCCCGATCCGCAGTCGGTGGTGAACGCCTGTGCAAAACTGGTGAAGCCGGGCGGCCAGGTCTTCTTCTCGACCATCAACCGCAACGGCAAAGCCTGGCTGATGGCCGTGGTGGGCGCGGAATATGTGCTGCGCATGGTGCCGAAAGGGACGCACGACGTGAAGAAGTTTATCAAGCCTGCCGAACTGCTGGGCTGGGTTGACCAGACATGGCTTAAGGAGCAGCACATCACCGGCCTGCACTACAACCCGCTAACGGATAAATTCAAACTTGCCCCAGGCGTGGATGTTAACTATATGTTGCATACAACCGCCAAAAACGACTAACGTCATCCGTTATTCTTATAATGATTGCGCGACATCATGTTGCGCAATTCTGACCTCCCGTTGAAGAAATCAGCACTCGATCAAATTTTGAATTTTTTTTCTGGAATATTGACATCTCTTCCAGGCCTTATGGCACGAGGACTTAGCCTTTTTTACCCTTTCACAACCTCAATTTAACGTCAAAATCAACCCTTGTACTGAAAAGAATCCTTACTAGAATACTCACCATATAGCGTTATTCTTATCGCAAAACCCCTATATGTAGTATTTATCCACAGAGTTAGTCACAAGACGGATCTGTGGATAAGCGGGGGATATTTTTTATTTCACGGACAGGTAAAAACCCACATGAATCAGAGTCTGCTGGTGACAAAGCGCGACGGTACCACCGAGCGTATCAATCTGGACAAAATCCATCGAGTTCTCGACTGGGCAGCAGAAGGACTGAACAACGTATCTATCTCCCAGGTTGAACTGCGTTCTCACATTCAGTTCTACGACGGCATCAAAACGTCTGATATCCACGAAACCATTATCAAAGCAGCGGCGGATCTGATCTCCCGCGACGCACCGGATTATCAGTACCTCGCTGCGCGTCTGGCGATTTTCCACCTGCGTAAAAAAGCCTACGGCCAGTTCGAGCCGCCGAAGCTTTACGATCACGTGGTGAAAATGGTTGAGCTGGGCAAATACGACACGCATCTGCTGGAAGACTATACGGAAGAAGAGTTCGAGCAGATGAACGGGTTTATCGATCACTGGCGCGACATGAACTTCTCCTACGCGGCGGTGAAGCAGCTCGAAGGTAAATACCTGGTTCAGAACCGTGTGACCGGTGAGATCTACGAAAGCGCCCAGTTCCTCTATATTCTGGTGGCCGCCTGCCTGTTCTCGAATTACCCGCGTGAAACCCGTCTGGATTACGTGAAGCGTTTCTACGATGCGGTATCAACGTTCAAAATTTCTCTGCCTACGCCAATCATGTCTGGCGTGCGCACCCCTACCCGTCAGTTCAGCTCCTGCGTTCTGATCGAGTGTGGTGATAGCCTGGATTCCATCAACGCCACCTCCAGCGCCATCGTAAAATACGTTTCCCAGCGTGCCGGTATCGGCATTAACGCTGGCCGTATCCGCGCGCTGGGCAGCCCGATCCGCGGCGGCGAAGCGTTCCACACCGGCTGTATTCCGTTCTACAAGCACTTCCAGACGGCAGTAAAATCCTGCTCTCAGGGCGGCGTGCGCGGGGGTGCAGCAACCCTGTTCTACCCAATGTGGCACCTGGAAGTGGAAAGCCTGCTGGTTCTGAAGAACAACCGCGGCGTTGAAGGCAACCGCGTGCGTCACATGGACTACGGCGTGCAGATCAACAAGCTGATGTACACCCGTCTGCTGAAAGGTGAAGACATCACCCTGTTCAGCCCGTCCGACGTCCCGGGCCTGTACGACGCGTTCTTCGCCGATCAGGACGAGTTCGAGCGTCTGTACACCAAATACGAAAAAGACGACAGCATTCGCAAGCAGCGCGTGAAGGCGGTAGACCTGTTCTCCCTGATGATGCAGGAACGTGCCTCTACCGGTCGTATCTACATTCAGAACGTTGACCACTGCAACACCCACAGCCCGTTCGACCCGGTCGTTGCGCCAGTGCGCCAGTCTAACCTGTGTCTGGAGATCGCCCTGCCGACCAAACCGCTGGACGATGTGAACGACGAAAACGGCGAAATCGCCCTGTGTACGCTCTCCGCGTTCAACCTGGGTGCGATTAAGAGCCTGGACGAGCTGGAAGAGCTGGCCGTGCTGGCAGTTCGCGCGCTCGACGCCCTGCTGGACTACCAGGATTATCCAATCCCGGCGGCAAAACGCGGCGCAATGGGCCGTCGTACCCTGGGTATCGGCGTGATCAACTTCGCCTACTGGCTGGCGAAAAACGGCAAGCGTTACTCCGACGGCAGCGCCAACAACCTGACCCACCAGACGTTCGAAGCGATTCAGTACTACCTGATGAAAGCCTCCAACGAGCTGGCGAAAGAGCAAGGCGCGTGCCCGTGGTTCAACGAAACCACCTACGCGAAAGGCATTCTGCCGATCGACACCTACAAAAAAGACCTGGATGCGATCGTCAGCGAGCCGCTGCACCTCGACTGGGAAGGCCTGCGCGAGTCCATTAAAACGCACGGCCTGCGTAACTCCACGCTCTCTGCCCTGATGCCGTCCGAGACCTCTTCGCAGATCTCCAACGCCACCAACGGTATTGAGCCACCGCGCGGCCACGTCAGCATCAAAGCGTCGAAAGATGGCGTGCTGCGTCAGGTGGTGCCGGACTACGAAACGCTGGGCAACAACTACGAACTGCTGTGGGAAATGCCAAACAACGACGGCTACCTGCAACTGGTGGGTATCATGCAGAAGTTTATCGACCAGTCGATCTCTGCCAATACTAACTACGACCCAACGCGCTTCCCGTCAGGCAAGGTTCCGATGCAGCAACTGCTGAAAGACCTGCTCACCGCCTACAAATTTGGCGTGAAGACCCTGTACTATCACAACACCCGTGACGGTGCGGAAGACGCACAGGACGACCTGGCCCCGTCAATTCAGGACGACGGCTGCGAAAGCGGCGCATGTAAGATCTAATGTAAATGCCGGGTGGCGCTCCGCTTACCCGGCCTACGATTTTGTTTGCCCGATTGACAAAATCTCTCACAGGACACACTCATGGCATATACCACCTTTTCACAGACGAAAAACGACCAGCTCAAAGAGCCGATGTTCTTCGGCCAGCCGGTCAACGTGGCACGCTACGATCAGCAAAAATATGACATCTTCGAAAAGCTGATTGAAAAGCAACTCTCCTTCTTCTGGCGTCCGGAAGAAGTTGACGTTTCCCGCGACCGTATCGATTTCCAGGCGCTGCCGGAACACGAAAAGCACATCTTCCTCAGCAACCTGAAGTACCAGACGCTGCTGGACTCCATTCAGGGTCGTAGTCCGAACGTGGCGCTGCTGCCGCTGATCTCGATTCCTGAGCTGGAAACCTGGGTAGAAACCTGGGCGTTTTCTGAAACGATCCACTCCCGCTCTTATACCCACATTATCCGCAACATCGTGAACGATCCGGCGGTGGTGTTTGACGATATCGTTACCAACGAGCAGATCCAGAAGCGCGCCGAAGGCATTGCGCACTACTACGATGAGCTGATCGAGATGACCAGCTACTGGCATCTGCTGGGCGAAGGCACGCACACCGTGAACGGCAAAACCGTCACCGTGAACCTGCGGGCGCTGAAAAAACAGCTCTATCTGTGCCTGATGAGCGTCAACGCGCTGGAAGCAATCCGCTTCTACGTGAGCTTCGCCTGCTCCTTCGCCTTTGCCGAGCGCAAGCTGATGGAAGGCAACGCCAAAATTATCCGTCTGATCGCCCGTGATGAAGCCCTTCACCTGACCGGCACCCAGCATATGCTGAACCTGCTGCGCAGCGGAACGGACGATCCGGAGATGGCGGAAATTGCGGAAGAGTGCAAACAGGAGTGCTACGACCTGTTCGTGCAGGCCGCCCAGCAGGAGAAAGAGTGGGCAGACTACCTGTTCCGCGACGGCTCCATGATTGGCCTGAACAAAGATATTCTCTGCCAGTACGTTGAGTACATCACCAACATCCGCATGCAGGCGGTTGGCCTCGATCTGCCGTTCCAGACGCGCTCTAACCCGATCCCGTGGATCAACACCTGGCTGGTGTCCGATAACGTGCAGGTGGCGCCGCAGGAAGTGGAAGTGAGTTCGTATCTGGTCGGTCAGATTGACTCTGAAGTCAACACCGACGATCTGAGCGATTTCCAGCTCTGATGACCCGCGTAACGCTACGCCTTTCGGGTACAGAGGTGCTGTGCCAGGAAGAGCACCCTTCCCTGCTGGTGGCGCTGGAAGCGCATCAGGTAGAGGTAGAGTACCAGTGTCGTGAAGGCTATTGCGGCTCCTGCCGCTGCCGTCTGGTCGCAGGCCAGGTGGACTGGCTGACCGAACCGCTGGCCTTTATCAGTGAAGGGGAAATTTTGCCCTGCTGCTGCCGGGCAAAAGGCGATATAGAGATCGAGATGTAACAGTGTCGGGTGGCGCTACGCTTACCCGACCTACAAAACCGCAGTTCGTAGGCCGGGTAAGGCGAAGCCGCCACCCGGCAATTTCAGCGTTTATCCTTCAAAAAACTCACCGCTTTATCCGGGAAATCCGTAAACAGCCCGTCCACGTCCGCCTGGTTATACAGCACGTCGTAAAGCTGATTCACGTCCGTCGCATAGTCCGGCAGCTGGTCTGCACGCACGGTATACGGATGCACCTGCATGTTGCTCGCGTGCGCCTCTTTCACCATCCCCGTCAGCTTCACGTGACCCGGCGTTGAGCCTTCCGCCACCAGCATGTGGTAATCCGGCCCAATGCCGTCGGCGTACTGCGCAATCTGCTTCATCGCGCCCGGCTTAAACATCCAGTCGTAGTTGTAGTTCACCCACTTCCCGTCCGGCTGTTTTTCCTGGGTTTCGTTCCAGTCGGTATAGGCAATCAGCTGCACCAGATTGAGATCCATCCCCATCTTCGGCTCCAGCTCGGTTTTGATGCGCTTCAGCTCCGCGGCATCGAAACATTGCAGGAAAACCTTATCCTGCTTGCTGGTGTAGCCGTACTTTTTCAGCACCTCCAGCGTCGTAGCGGCAATGTCTTTTCCTTCCTGATGGTGGAACCACGGCGCTTTGATTTCCGGATAGATACCGATGTTTTTCCCGGTCGAGTGGTTCAGCCCCTGAACAAACTCGATCTCCTCTTCGAAGGTGTGAATACGGAAGTCAGATTTGCCCATCGGGAAACGTCCCGGATAGACCTGCACCTTCTTGCCGTTTTCAATCTCGAAGCCCTCGGTAAACGTCAGCGAGCGGATCTCGGCCAGCGTGAAGTCGATGGCGTAATAGCGACCGTCTTTACGGGCGCGATCCGGGAAGCGTTCCGCCACGTCCGTGACGCGGTCAAGATAGTGGTCATGCAGAACGACCAGCCGATCGTCCTTCGTCATCACCAAATCCTGCTCCAGATAATCCGCGCCCTGCGCATAGGCCATCGCCTTCGCCGGCAGCGTATGCTCCGGCAGATAACCGCTGGCGCCGCGATGGGCAATCACGATTTTATCCGCCGCCAGCGCGGAGCCGGTCATCAAACCGGCCAGCAGCAGGCCGGCTGCAAGTTGAGTGAATTTCATGACAAGGCTCCTTATTGACGACGCGCCAGCACTTCAGCGTGGTGACGTTTTTCACCGATCATCACGACGATCAACAGCAGAACCGCCAGCACGCTGCCGCCAATCATCACCATAAAGCCACCGTCCCAGCCGAAGAAGTCGACGGTGTAACCGACGATGGCACTTGCCGCCACTGAACCGCCGAGGTAGCCAAACAGACCGGTAAAGCCCGCCGCCGTGCCTGCCGCTTTCTTCGGCGCCAGCTCCAGCGCGTGCAGGCCAATCAGCATCACCGGACCGTAAATCAGGAAGCCGATAACGATCATACAGGCCATGTCTACTGATGGATTACCCGGCGGGTTCAGCCAGTAAACAACCGTCGCGATGGTCACCAGGGTCATAAAGAACACGCCCGTCGCGCCACGGTTACCTTTGAACACTTTATCCGACATCCAGCCGCAGATGAGCGTGCCGGGAATGCCCGCGTACTCATACAGGAAGTAGGCCCAGGAGGATTTATCCAGCGCGAAGTGCTTCACCTCTTTCAGGTAGGTCGGGGACCAGTCGAGGATGCCGTAGCGCAGCAGGTAAACGAAGACGTTCGCCACCGCGATGTACCACAGCAGCTTGTTTGGCAGCACGTACTTCATGAAGATCTGCTTTGCCGTCAGCTCTTCTTCGTGCTTCTCGCTGTAATCATCCGGATAGTCGTTTTTGTACTCTTCGATTGGCGGCAAGCCGCAGGACTGCGGCGTGTCGCGCATCAGCGCAAAGGCGATAATCGCCACCAGGATCGCCCCAAAGGCTGGCATATAGAGCGCCGCGTGCCAGTCGTTGAACCAGGCCATCCCCAACAGGAACAGCAGCGGCGGAAGCCCGCCGCCGACGTTATGCGCGCAGTTCCAGACCGACACAATGCCACCACGCTCCTTCTGTGACCACCAGTGAACCATGGTGCGTCCGCACGGCGGCCACCCCATCCCCTGGAACCAGCCGCAGAGGAACAGCAGCACGAACATGATGGCAATGCTGGAGGTCGCCCATGGCACGAAGCCCATGAACAGCATGACCGCTGCCGCGAGGATCAGCCCGGCAGGCAGGAACACGCGCGGATTCGAACGATCCGACACTGACCCCATAATGAATTTCGAAAAACCGTACGCGATGGAGATCCCCGACAGCGCGAACCCCAGGTCGCCGCGAGAGAAGCCCTGCTCCACCAGATACGGCATGGCGAGCGCAAAGTTTTTACGTACCAGATAGTACGCCGCATACCCGAAGAAGATCCCGAGGAAGATTTGCCAACGCAGACGGCGGTAGAGAGGATCGATCTCTGCCTCTGGCAGTCGCGCCCGGTGTGGCGCAGGTTTAAAGATACTGAGCATAACAGCCTCCGTGGCCTTTCAAATAATGACCGGGCATCTCGCGCCCGGCTACAGAGGCGGCGATGTTAAGAAATCACGGTGAATGTTACTGTGAATCAACGCACAGATTGTTACAGAAATATGACAGGATGCGCAAAAAAGCGCATGAAATCACGTTTCACTTTCGAATTTCGCGCGTTTATGTTCGAAATCAAACAAACCACACGATTGATGTGGCTAAATGCTAAAAAACGAACATAGAGGAAAGGCAATGACAATTCACGATCCACGCTTAAGCGATGTGATTATCATTGGCGGTGGCGCGACGGGTGCCGGCATCGCACGCGACTGCGCCCTGCGGGGGTTGAGCGTCACGCTTCTGGAACGCCACGATATCGCCACCGGCGCGACGGGGCGTAACCACGGCCTGCTGCACAGCGGCGCCCGCTATGCGGTCACTGACCCTGAATCCGCGCGCGAATGTATCGCTGAAAACCAGATCCTCAGGCGCATCGCCCGCCACTGCGTTGAACCCACTAACGGCCTTTTTATCACCCTTCCCGAAGACGACTTCGACTTTCAGCAAACCTTTATTACCGCCTGCACGGCGGCAGGCATTCAGGCTGAGGCGATCGATCCGGCGCAGGCGCGTCGTATTGAACCCTCGGTGAACCCGGCGTTACTTGGCGCGGTGAAGGTGCCTGACGGAACCGTTGATCCCTTCCGCCTGACCGCCGCCAATATGCTCGACGCGCGGGAACACGGGGCGCATATCCTGACCGGGCACCACGTTACCGGACTTATTCGTGAAGGCAATACCGTGCGCGGCGTGCGCGTGTTTGATGCGCAGTACAACGAACACCGCGAGCTGTATGCCGCCGTGGTGGTTAACGCAGCGGGGATATGGGGCCAGCGCATCGCGGAATACGCCGATTTATCCATCCGCATGTTCCCGGCCAAAGGTTCGCTGCTGATCCTCGATCACCGCATCAATAACCACGTCATCAACCGCTGCCGCAAGCCGTCCGATGCCGACATTCTGGTGCCGGGTGACACCATTTCGCTCATCGGTACGACGTCAACGCACGTTGACTACAGCGACATTGACGTCAACCGGGTTACCGCCGAAGAGGTGGATATTCTGTTGCGCGAAGGGGAAAAGCTGGCCCCGGTGATGGCGCAGACCCGTATTCTGCGTGCCTACGCGGGCGTGCGTCCCCTCGTCGCCAGCGATAACGATCCGAGCGGGCGTAACGTCAGCCGCGGCATCGTGCTGCTCGATCACGCCGAACGTGACGGCATGGACGGGTTTATCACCATTACCGGCGGCAAGCTGATGACCTACCGGCTGATGGCGCAGTGGGCCACGGATGCCGTCTGCCGTAAGCTCGGCAATACCACGCCGTGCGTGACGGCGGAGCGGGCCCTGCCCGGCTCGCAGCACTCGACAGAAAAAACGCTGCATAAAATCATCTCGCTCCCCGCACCGCTTCGCGGCTCGGCGATTTACCGCCACGGCGACCGCACTCCGACCTGGCTTGGCGAAGGGCGACTCAGCCGAAGCCTGGTGTGCGAATGCGAAGCCGTGACCGCAGGCGAGGTGCAATATGCCGTGGAAAACCTGACGGTGAACAGCCTGCTTGATTTACGCCGCCGCACGCGCGTCGGGATGGGCACCTGTCAGGGGGAGCTGTGCGCCTGCCGTGCCGCCGGGCTGCTGCAACGTTTTCACGCCACCACGTCAACCCAGTCGCTTGCCCAGCTCAGCGATTTTTTAAACGAGCGCTGGAAAGGCATTCAGCCCGTCGCCTGGGGCGATGCCCTGCGCGAAAGCGAGTTTACCCGCTGGGTCTATCAGGGGCTTTGCGGGCTGGAGAAGGAGCACACCCATGAAATTTGATACCGTGATTATCGGCGGCGGGCTGGCGGGCCTGCTGTGCGGCCTTAAGCTGACGCAGCGCGGTCTGCGCTGCGCCATTGTGACTCGTGGTCAGAGCGCCCTGCACTTCTCCTCCGGATCGCTGGATTTACTGGGCGCGCCGTCGTTCGAAGATCTGCCGCCTGAACATCCCTACCGGCTGACGGGCGCAGAGAATATGGCCCGCTTTGCCTGTGAAACCGAATATCTGCTCACCACCTGCGGCGCACGCATGCAGGGTGACGCGGAGCTTAACCATCAGCGCGTCACGCCGCTCGGCACCCTGCGCGCCGCCTGGCTTAGCCCGGAAGAGGTGCCTGTCGCCCCCATCACTGCGGAACGCGTGCTGGTGGTGGGGATCAGCGGATTCCTCGACTTTCAGCCGCATCTGGCCGCCGCGTCTCTCAGGCAGCAGGGTGTTCAGACAGATACCGCAGAGATTGACCTCCCTGAACTCGACGTGCTGCGCGAAAACCCCAGCGAGTTTCGGGCGGTGAACATTGCCCGCCTGCTGGATAATGAACGTTACTGGCCGCAGCTGTACGCGGCGCTTCGACCGCTCGGCGAGACCTGCGACGCCCTGTTTATGCCCGCCTGCTTTGGCTTAACGGATAACCGGCTCTGGCGCTGGCTCTCGGCGCGTCTGCCCTGTACGCTCGGTTTACTGCCGACGCTCCCCCCTTCCGTGCCCGGCATCCGTCTGCATACCCAGCTTCAGCGTCAGTTTGTCGCCCAGGGTGGCGTCTGGATGGCGGGCGACGAGGTGAAAAAAATCACCCTGGCAGAAGGCGCGGCAAGCGAAATCTGGACCCGCAACCACGGCGACATCCCGCTTCGCGCACGCTATACGGTGCTGGCAAGCGGCAGCTTCTTCAGTAACGGTCTGCTGAGCAGTCGGGAGGGCGTGCGTGAGGCGATCCTCGGGCTGGACGTCCGGCAAAGCGCCTCCCGCGCGGACTGGTATCAGAGCGATTTTTTCACTCCGCAGCCCTGGCAGCAGTTCGGGGTGATTGTCGACGCCCAGCTGCGCCCGCGGCTGGACGGGCAACCGGTTGAAAACCTGTACGCCATCGGCTCGGTTCTGGGCGGGTACGATCCCGTGGCGCAGGGCTGCGGCGGCGGCGTCTGCGCCGTCACCGCGCTGCACGTTGCGGAGCAGATTATTCAGCGCAGGGAGGCAGCACAATGAACGACACCCGGTTTGAAAACTGCATCAAATGCACGGTTTGTACCACGGTTTGCCCGGTCAGCGGCGTCGATCCGCGCTATCCCGGCCCGAAGCAGGCCGGTCCCGACGGAGAACGTCTGCGCCTGAAGGACGGAGCGCTTTACGACGAGGCGCTGAAATACTGTATCAACTGCAAGCGCTGCGAAGTTGCCTGCCCGTCGGACGTGAAAATTGGCGATATCATCCAGCTCGCCCGCGCGCGCTACAGCACGCAGAAACCGACGCTGCGTGACGCGATACTGAGCCATACCGATCTGATGGGCAGCATCTCGACGCCTTTCGCACCGGTCGTCAATGCCGCCACCGCCCTGAAGCCGGTGCGCAGGCTGCTGGATGCAACGCTCAAAATCGACCATCACCGCAGCCTGCCGAAATATTCTCACGGCACCTTCCGCCGCTGGTATAAATCCGTGGCGGCAGAACAGGCGCGGTTCGCCGAGCAGGTCGCCTTCTTCCACGGCTGCTACGTGAACTACAACCATCCGCAGCTGGGGAAAGACCTGCTGAAGGTCCTGAACGCCATGGGAACGGGCGTTCAGCTGCTGAGCAAAGAGAAGTGCTGCGGCGTTCCGCTGATTGCCAACGGTTTTACTGACAAAGCGCGCAGGCAGGCGAAAAGCAACGTCACCGCTTTACGTGAAGCGATCGTCGACAAAGGCATACCGGTACTGGCAACCTCGTCAACCTGTACCTTCACCTTGCGCGATGAATATCCGCATCTGCTGGATGTGGATAACACCGGCCTGCGCGAGCACATCGAGCTGGCGACCCGTTTTCTCTGGCGCAAACTGGACGGCGGGCAGACGTTGCCGCTGGGCAAATTGCCGCTGAAAGTGGTGTATCACACGCCATGTCATATGGAAAAGATGGGCTGGTCGCTCTATACGCTTGAGCTACTGCGGCTGATCCCGGGGCTGGAGCTGACGGTGCTGGATTCACGCTGCTGCGGCATCGCAGGCACCTACGGCTTTAAGCGCGAAAACTACCCAACGTCACAGGCAATTGGCGCGCCGCTGTTCCGGCAAATTGAAGAGAGCGGCGCGGATATCGTCGTGACCGACTGTGAAACCTGTAAATGGCAGATTGAGATGTCCACCAGCAAACGCTGCGAACATCCTATTACCCTGCTGGCAAACGCGCTGGCGTAACCGTTGCCGGGGCCACCGCCCCGGCAGATTCTCACTCCACGAACAGCGACTCGACGACGTTGATCCAGCCGTGCTCGCTGGCGACCTCTTTGCCGTTCAGCCAGCGGCGCAGCATGTTCAGGGCCATCATCGCGCACACCTCCTGACGCACGGCCAGACTGTGGCGGGTAATACTCATCTTCACCCGCAGGGCGTGCGTTCCTTCCGGAGTTGCCAGGGCGAAGTTGAGATGCTCTTCATCCAGCCCGCCAACGAACAGCGCCAGCCCCGCGAAATGCTTCACTCTGCGCTCGGACGCCCAGCGCGCGGTCTGCGCGAGCGTCTCCTGCTGGAACGGCACCACTTCGCTGGCCAGCAGCGGCGCACCCGCCCGGGTCAGCTGGAGCGCCAGCAGCCCGCCGGTAAACTGCTCGCTTAGCGTCACGCTCAGCTGACGAGACTGCAAATGGCGGGCGATCTGCGCCGGCAGCCCTTCCGTGCCTTCGAAAATCAGGCTTTCCCCGGCGACGCGCTGCACTTCGGGCCACAGCGCCAGCATGGCGGCTTTCTCAGACGCCGGTCCGGTCAGCTTCAGTTCAATAATCGGCATCGAGGAGCGATAGCCCATCGACACGCCGGGAGGCAATTGCAGATGATCGAGGCTCTGGGCCAGATCGCTCTCCGAGCGGCCAAACGTGGTCAGACGCAGGCACAGCGGCGGTTCCGGCAGGGTAAAACGGTCGCGCAGGCGCGGCAGGATCTGCTGCTCGACCATCACCTTAAATTCCGACGGCACGCCCGGGGTGAAGAACATCAGGCAGCGGTTCAGCTGAACGGCAAACCCGCAGGCGGTGCCGACCGGGTTATCAATCAGCTCCGCGCTGGCGGGGATCTCGGCCTGCTTGCGGTTGCTGGGGGCCATCACGCGGCCACGATCGGAGAAGAAACGCTCCATCTGCGTCAGCCACGCGTCGTGGAGAACCAGGCCTTCGCCTTTGGCGGTGGCGGCAGCCAGCGCGCTGAGATCGTCACTGGTCGGTCCCAGCCCGCCGTTCACAATCAGCACGTCGCAGCGTTCGCTGCGCTCGCGCAGAACGTTGACCAGCGACTCAAGATTGTCACCCACGGTGTTGCGGCGCGTTAACGGTAATCCTTGCTCAAAGAAGAGATCGGCGAGCCAGGCGGCATTGGTATCAATGATTTGCCCATGCAGCACTTCGTCGCCAGTGGATAACATTTCCACGTTTATCATTGTGTTCTCCCATTTCAATGGTCAAAACACTATAGCGCAATCGAAGACCGGGGGAAGAGAGAAACTGGCGCGACAAAACGCCGCGCCGAGAGGATCAGAAACCTGCGCTAACGCCAACGTACGGGCCGTCTGCCAGAGCGTTGTCGCGGTTGCCGTCTTTACCGGCCAGGTTCAGATAGCGATAGCCCGCTTCGATGGTGATCGGACGCATGATGGTCCAGCGCGCGCCGGCGTTAGCTTCCTGATAGCTGTCGATACCGCTGGAGAGGGAATCCGGAGAGTAGTAGTACTCACCGAACAGGCCAAAGCTGTCGCCAATTTTCCACTGCAAGCCGCCGCCCACTGCCGCCGCGTAACCTTCGTCACCGTCGTTCGGGTTGGTGTAGATCCCTTTACCGCCAACGGTCGCCAGGAACGGGCCGAGAGGAACGTTGAAGCCGAGGCCCAGGCTTGCCGCATCGCCGTCGTCGTCGTTATGCGTCCAGCCGCCGGTCATTGCCAGACCTGCGCTGTCCGTGCCAAGACCGAAGCCCAGGTGGGTATAGTCCTCGCCCGCCGAGCCGTTGAAGGAAATAGCGTTGGCCGCCGCCGATACACACATCAGGCCTAAGCCCATTAATGCCACTTTTTTCATTGTCGTGATCCCGCACAATTTATTCAGAGATGTCCAAAAACCGCGAGATTTTAACCTGACTTTCAGGGGGATCAATGGACTCTGCGTGCGTCGGGCAATTAGTTTGTAACGATTTGATAATATCGACATTTACATCATCAACAAAAAGCGCATTTTCACGCACAGCCCGCCCAGATTTTCACTGGGCATCAGCTGGAGATGGCTGCGGTGAAGACGGGCAATGTCGTTGGCCAGCGCCAGACCAATGCCGGACCCGGCGGCATCGCCCACGTTATCCAGCCGATGAAACGGCAGCATGGCCTGGGCGATCTGATCTTCGGCAATCCCCGGTCCGCTGTCCTCCACGCTCAGCTCAACGGCATCGTTATCCGTGCGCAGGTACACCGTGACGATGCCCTGCTCAGGCGTGTATTTGATCGCGTTCTCCAGCAGGTTGGCGCAGAGTTCGCCCAGCAGCACGTCATCTCCCTCAATCATTACCGGCTGCTGTACGCCGTCATAACCGAGGTCAATAGCCTTGCTGCGCGCCTGCGCCAGCCGGGAAAAGCAGCTGTTTTGCACCACCTGAACCAGATCGACAGGGACAAACTGTCGCTCACCCTGCTCTTTTCGCTTCACCGCTGAAAGCTGTAGCAGCCTCTCGGTCAGCACGATGGTGTTATCCAGCGTCACGTTCATTGCCCGTAAACTTTCCTGCCACAGCGCCGGATCGTTACGCGTCAGGGCAACGGACACCTGGGTTTTCAGCACCGCCAGCGGCGTTTTGAGCTGGTGCGAGGCATCGGCATTGAAGCGCGCCTGCCGCGAAAGTACGCCGCGCAACCTGTCGATATAGCGGTTAAATGCCACAATCAGCAGCCGCGTTTCCGACCAGGGCAACAGCTCCGGCAGCGGGGCCAGCAGCCCTGGCTCGCGGCGCACCATCAGCGAGGAGAGCTGGCGCATCGGGCGCAGCACGCGGCGAAGCAGCCAGGCGGTTAAAATCAGCGTCAGCAGCACCAGTAGCCCCTGCGACACAAGCGAGGAAAACAGCAGCTGCGTGGCGAGATAGCGCCGCGACTGCAAGGTTTCGGCGACGTATATCTCCGCCATGCCGAACACGCTGTCTTCGTTAACCGGCTGGAGCAGCTTCGCCACGCGGATCGCCTGCCCGCGATACTCGGTATGATAAAACCAGGCCAGCGCAGGATAGTGGGTGGTGCGCGACGTGGAGGGTGGCATATTTGGCAGATCGTCATAGCCGGAGATCGTCCGCCCGTCAGGATCAACGACCTTGTAATAGAGGCGATCGTTCATGTTCAGCTCAAAGCTGTCGAGCACCACCCAGGGCACGTTTACCTGGAGCTTGCCGTTGTGCACCACCAGCCGCTCTGACACCGTGCGCGCCGAGGATAACAGCGTGCGGTCATAGGCCTGCGTTGCCGCCTGTAGCGCGCTAACGTAGCTGTTAAAGGCCGACAGCCCCCATAACAGCAGCAGCGGCAAACCCAGAAAGAGCAAAAGTTGCAGGTAAAGCGACTGCGGCTTAACCCACTTCATCGCCGCACTCCAGCACGTAGCCCAGCCCACGGAGCGTGGTGATCCGCACGCCGCTGCCGGTCAGCTTCTTGCGCAGGCGGTGAATATAGAGATCGATGCTCTCGGGGCTAACGTCGTCGTTCAGGCTGAACACCTGGTCGAAGAGCTGCTGTCGGGAAACGGGACGGGACCGGCGGTGCATCAGCACCTTCAGCAGAGAGAGTTCGCGCGGCGTGAGGGAAAGGGGTTCATCGCGCAGCAGAAAAAAGCCTTCATCATCGTACTCCAGCTCCCCCAGCCGCTGGCGCTCCTGGGTTCGCCCTTCACTGCGGCGCAGCAGCGCGCGCAGGCGGGCATCGAGTTCTTCCAGCTCGAACGGCTTCGGCAGATAGTCATCCGCCCCGGCATTCAGCCCTTTCACCCTGTCCGCCACGTTGCTGCGGGCGGTAAGAAACAGCACGGGAAGCGTCTGCCCGCGCTTTCTCAGGCGATGCACCACCTCCAGCCCGTCGAAGCCGGGCATGCCGATATCAAGAATGGCGACGGCATAGTTTTCCCCCTGCAAAAG
This sequence comes from Enterobacter cloacae complex sp., assembly GCF_900322725.1. Lineage (NCBI taxonomy): Bacteria > Pseudomonadati > Pseudomonadota > Gammaproteobacteria > Enterobacterales > Enterobacteriaceae > Enterobacter > Enterobacter cloacae complex sp. The sequence continues at coordinate 347,450 of NZ_LT991957.1, forward strand.
GTGGTCGGCCGCCCGCCCGTCGTTGACGCAATCCACGGCAAATCCGTTCTGTACCAGCGCTTTCTCCAGCCAGTGAGCCAGCTCACGATTATCTTCCGCCAGTAAGAGACGCATATCACATCCTGTAAAGTTGGTGTCGCAGTGAAAGGGAAATGAAAGGTTATTGTTTTAACAATCACGCAACGGAACCGCTACAAGGTGGTTCACATAATCAGAAAAAAGACACCCGTACCCGTACTCCCGGTTCTCCGGCGTGAGGATAAACGATGAAAAAACAATTACTTTCTGCTGTTGCTGCAAGCGTATTGCTGTTGAGTGCCTCTGTCGTCCAGGCGCAGGAGGCGCCGTCCCGCACCGAATGTATCGCCCCGGCCAAACCCGGCGGCGGCTTCGACCTGACCTGCAAGCTGATTCAGGTCAGCCTGCTGGAGACGAAGGCCATCGAAAAACCGATGCGTGTCACCTACATGCCCGGCGGCGTGGGCGCGGTAGCCTATAACGCCATTGTTGCGCAGCGCCCTGCCGAACCCGGTACCGTCGTGGCCTTCTCCGGCGGCTCGCTGCTGAACCTGTCGCAGGGGAAATTTGGTCGTTATGACGTGGATGATGTGCGCTGGCTCGCCACCGTGGGCACCGATTACGGGATGATCGCCGTTCGCGCCGATTCTCCCTGGAAGTCCCTGAAAGATCTGCTGAGCGCCATGGAAAAAGATCCGAACAGCGTGGTGATTGGCGCGGGCGCGTCTATCGGCAGCCAGGACTGGATGAAAGCCGCGCTGCTCGCGCAGCAGGCCAAAGTGGATCCGCACAAGATGCGCTACGTGGCCTTTGAAGGCGGCGGCGAGCCAGTGACGGCGCTGATGGGCAATCACGTGCAGGCGGTATCGGGCGATCTCAGCGAAATGGTGCCCTACCTGAGCGGAGATAAGATCCGCGTGCTGGCGGTCTTCTCGGAAAACCGTCTGCCGGGCCAGCTGGCGGACGTCCCAACCGCCAAAGAGCAGGGTTATAACCTGGTCTGGCCGATCATCCGCGGCTTCTTTGTCGGGCCAAAAGTGACCGACGCCGAGTACCAGTGGTGGGTGGATACCTTCACAAAACTCCAGCAAACCGACGAGTTCAAAAAACAGCGCGATCTGCGCGGACTGTTTGAGTTCAACCTGAACGGCAAGCAGCTGGATGAGTACGTGAAAAAACAGGTGAATGACTACCGCGAACAGGCGAAAGCCTTTGGCCTGGCGAAATAACCGGAGGCGCTATGAGCGATCGCATTTTTGCCGGGATATGGCTGCTGCTCTGCATTGGCGGGCTGTTCGTCGCCTGGCAGATCCACAGCGAATACAGCTATGAACCCGTAGGGCCACGCCCCTTCCCCGTCGGCATTGTCGGCCTGATGCTGCTCTGCTCGGTGGCGCTACTGCTGCGCCATCCGGACACCGTAGAGTGGCCGCCACGCCGCACCCTGCAACGTCTGCTGGTGATGGTGATTGTCCTGCTGATGTACGCGTGGGGCTTTGAGTGGCTCGGCTTCCCGATTGCCACTGCCCTGCTGACGATGGTGATTGGCATGCTGTTTAACGCCTCGCTGCCCGCGGCGGGGATCTCCGGGGTCGTACTGGGCATTTTGCTCTGGTACGCCTTCGACCGCCTGCTGGACGTGACGCTGCCGCTCGGCGCATGGTTTAACTAACGGAGCACGCTATGGATACCTGGATCTATCTCTCTCAGGGGTTCGCGGTAGCGATGACCCCGGAAAACCTGGTGATCGCCCTGATCGGCTGCTTCGTCGGGACCATCGTCGGCCTGCTGCCGGGCCTTGGCCCGATCAACGGCGTGGCGATTTTACTGCCGCTGGCCTTTGCCCTGCACCTGCCTGCGGAGTCGGCGCTGATCCTGCTGGCGACGGTGTACATCGGCTGCGAGTACGGCGGACGAATTTCGTCGATACTGCTTAACGTGCCCGGCGATGCCGCCGCCATTATGACCGCGCTGGACGGCTACCCGATGGCGCAGCAGGGACGCGGCGGCGTGGCGCTCTCAATTTCCGCCGTCAGTTCGTTCTTTGGCTCCCTGATCGCCATTGGCGGCATCATTTTGTTCGCGCCGGCGCTGGCCCAGTGGTCGCTGGCGTTTGGTCCTGCCGAGTATTTCGCGCTGATGGTATTCGCCATTGCCTGCCTCGGCAGCATGATGGCGCAGAACCCGCTTAAGTCATTTTTATCTGCGCTGATTGGCCTGGGGTTAGCCACCGTCGGCGTGGATGCCAACACCGGGGTTTACCGCTTTACCTTCGACAGCGTACACCTCTCCGACGGCGTGCAGTTTATCGTCGTGGTGATTGGTCTGTTCTCCGTCTCAGAAATCTTGCTGATGCTGGAGCATACCAGCAGCGGGCAGACGCTGGTGCGTAAAACCGGACGTATGCTGTTCAATGCCAAAGAGGGGGCGCAGTGCGTGGGTGCTACCCTGCGGTCGTCGGTGATCGGTTTCTTTGTCGGCATTCTGCCCGGCGCCGGGGCAACCATCGCCAGCGCCATCACCTACATGACCGAGAAGAAGCTGAGCGGTAACAGCGACGGCTTCGGCAAAGGCGATATTCGCGGCGTGGCGGCGCCGGAGGCGGCCAATAACGCTTCGGCCTGCGGTTCGTTCATCCCGATGCTGACCCTTGGCGTGCCGGGTTCAGGCACCACGGCGGTGATGATGGGCGCGCTGACGCTCTATAACATCACCCCGGGGCCGGCGATGTTTACCGAGCAGCCGGATATCGTCTGGGGCCTGATTGCGGCGCTGCTGATCGCCAACGTGATGCTGCTGGTGATGAACATCCCGCTGATCGGCCTGTTTACGCGCATGCTGACCATTCCCCTGTGGTTCCTGGTTCCTGCCATCGCCGCCGTCTCTGCGGTTGGGGTGTACGCGGTGCACAGCACCACCTTCGACCTGGTATTGATGGTGCTGCTGGGGATCCTGGGCTACATCTTGCGCAAAATGCACTTCCCGATGTCGCCGCTGATTTTAGGGTTTGTGTTGGGGGAAATGCTGGAGCAGAACCTGCGCCGCGCGCTCTCCATCAGCAACGGCAACATGGCGATCCTGTGGGAGAGCAGCGTGACGAAGATCCTGCTGGCAATGGCGATTATGGTGATTGTCGTGCCGCCGGTGCTGCGCTGGGTCCGTCGTCGCCAGCACAAACCGCAGCCGGATATCGGCTGATTAGCCCCTTAACAGGGCATTGACCCACTGCCTTAACGCCTGGCGGGAGATTTTAATCCCGCCATTTTTCAGTTCTGACGGCAGCGCCAGCCAGTGCACCGGCTGCTCAAAGCGCGCCAGCCTGCCCTGAACCCACTCTGGCAACAGCGTGATATCCGTGCCCGGCGCACATTCCACTACCGCCACCGGCCGCTGCCCGTACTCGGCATCGTCCAGCGGAACGACAAACGCCTGGCTTACCTGCGGATGCGTAACGATGACGCGCTCCAGCGCTTCCGGCTGGATCCCTTCTCCGCCGCTGAAAAAGAGATTGTCCATGCGGCCCAGAACGGCCAGGCGGCCGTTATGCCACTCACCGCGATCGCGGGTGGCGAACCAGCCCTGCTCGTTGACCAGCGGCAGTAACGCGCCGTCCCGCCAGTAGCCCACCGCCATGCTTTCTGCCCGGATCCAGATTTCACCGTTTACCACCTGCACCTCTCTGCCCGGCAGCGCGCGGCCCACGTCCGGCGCGCCGTCAGCCTCCTTGGCGCAGACGGTGGAGGCGAACTCGGTCAGGCCGTAGCCGCAGTAGGTGCGAATACCCTGCTCGCGCGCCTGTTCGGTCAGCTCAACGGGGATTTCCGCCCCCCCGAGCAGCACGGCCTTCAGCGCGACGGGATGGTGTGAATTGAGCAGCCGCCACAGCTGCGTCGGCACCAGCGAGGCGTGGGTGCAGCCCTGGAGCGCCTGCTCCAGAGGCTGTTTTTCGCGCACGGTGAGGCGGCCTCCGCCCTGCAACCAGCGCCACAGAATCCCCTGACCGGAGACGTGAAACAGCGGCAGGGACAGCAGCCAGTCGTCATCACCGCCGTAAGGCATCAGGGACAGCACGCCTCGTGCGCTGGCAAGGTGGGCAGCACAGGTATGCACTGCCGCTTTTGGCAGGCCGGTGGAGCCGGAGGTGAGCGTCATTGAGGCCAGACGTTCAGCTCTCCACGCCACGCTGGCAAGCTCCTCGCCCTCTCTCAACGCCAGCGCGGGCAGACCGTCATACTCACCGTTAAGCACCAGCGCAAAGCGCAACGTCATCTGCGGCAGGAGAACGTCCAGCAGCGGGCGGGGAAGCTGAGGGTTTACCGGCAAAATGCGGGCGCCGCACTGAAGCAGGGCCAGCCAGGCCAGCAGCGTGCGCGGATGGTTGTGGGCGAGGAGCATGACGCCGTCGCCCTCCCTGACGCCCTGAGCCTGAAAACCGGCGGCCAGACGATCGATACGCTCGCACAGCTGAGACCAGTTGTGCGTGACTTCGTCTAAACGCAGCGCGGGTTTATCACCACTCCGGGCGCGCCAGTGCCGCCACGGCCAGTCGTTAAAGCTCATCGCAACGGCTCCAGCGCCCCGACGTCAAGGCACGGTAAGGTGCTGTCCGGCCACGGGCGAAGCAGCTGCGCCTGCATCAGGCTCAGCGTATCAAGGCCGGGTACAGTCTCTGGCGTTAACCAGGCGGCAATGCGCGCCAGCTGCGTCAGCCCGAGGCTCGATTCTATGGACGAGCTGATCACCGCCGTCATCCCCAGCGCATGGGCCGCTGCAACCTGCTCGCGCACCTTGTCGAGGCTGCCGGTCAGCGTTGGCTTAATCACCACGGCGCTGACGCCCGGCTCGGCGGCAAACGTGAAATCGGCTTCGCGAAGGCTCTCATCCCAGGCGATAGCAATGCCGGTTTCCCGGGCAAAGGCGCGGGACTCGTCGCGCGTTTTGCACGGCTCTTCGAGAAACGCGATGCGGCTGCGGTACGCCGGGTTGACGTACTTCGCAAACTGCTGCGCCTTCAGCGGCGTCCAGGCGCGGTTGGCGTCCAGGCGCAGGTGTAGATCGGGAATGGCTTCCAGCAGCAGGTTGACAACCATCCCGTCGCGCACCGCTTCGTACAGGCCGACCTTAATTTTCGCCACCTTCTCGCCCGGCATCGCGGAGAGCAGCGCGAAGAGTTCATCCGGATCGCCGGTACAGAGCGGCGCGGCGCGATAGTTCGCCGCGTCCGGCAAACTGCCGTCCAGCTCGGCCAGCGCACAGCTGATGCCGAACGCGGCGGAAGGAACGTCCGGCAGTGCCGGAGCCACTCCCTCGCGCCATTGGTGCGTCCAGGCCATCAGCGCCGCCTGCGCCTCGTCCAGCGTTTCCAGGCTAAAGCCCGGAAGCGGGGCGATTTCGCCCCACCCTTCCCGCTCGCCCTGCCGGAGGTGCACAAAAAGTCCGTCACGGGTTTTTAACCGCCGTTCACGCAGCACCACGCCCGCGTCCATCGGTATCTGCCAGCGGTAAACCTGCGCGCGACGCATTACGGGTTCCGTTTGTATTTGCTGAAGTCTGGCTGGCGTTTTTCGTTGAACGCGTTGCGCCCTTCCTGACCCTCTTCGGTCATGTAGAACAGCATGGTGGCGTTACCCGCCAGCTCCTGAAGGCCCGCCTGACCGTCACAGTCCGCGTTCAGGGCCGCCTTCAGGCAGCGCAGCGCCATTGGGCTGTTTTGCAGCATTTCGCGACACCAGCGCACGGTCTCTTTTTCGAGATCGGCGATCGGCACCACGGTGTTAACCAGGCCCATATCCAGCGCTTCCTGTGCGTTGTACTGACGGCACAGGAACCAGATTTCGCGGGCTTTTTTCTGGCCGACGATGCGCGCCATGTAGGAGGCGCCCCAGCCGCCGTCGAAAGAGCCCACTTTCGGGCCGGTCTGGCCGAAGATGGCATTTTCCGCCGCGATAGTCAGGTCACACATCATGTGCAGCACGTGACCGCCACCGATGGAATACCCTGCCACCATCGCCACGACCGGTTTCGGACAGGTGCGGATCTGGCGCTGGAAATCCAGCACGTTCAGGTGGTGCGTGCCCGCATCATCCTGGTATCCGCCGTAGTCGCCACGCACTTTCTGATCGCCGCCGGAGCAGAAGGCTTTCTCGCCTTCCCCGGTCAGAACGATGACGCCGATATTGTCGTCGTAGCGGGCATCCGCCAGCGCCTGGATCATCTCTTTGACGGTCAGTGGACGAAACGCGTTGCGCACCTGCGGACGGTTGATGGTGATTTTGGCGATACCGTCGGCGGATTTGTGGTAACGAATGTCGGTGTAGCCTTCGGAGCAGTCCTGCCATTCAACCGGCGCGTAGAGCATGTTTTCATCAGGATAGATCATAGCGTGTCCTTTGTTCGATGACGCAGTATCTGAGCCAGACTCGCGGCAACCGCATCCGGGTTCTCCCGGTGGGCGTTGTGTCCGGCATGGGGGATAGCATGGCGCGTGGCGTTGAGTTCAGCGGCAAGGGCTTTGAACTTCTCATCACGTTCGCCATAGAGAAAGTAAAAAGGAAAATCACGCGCGGTGAGCGCGGGACGTAAATCAGGCTGAACGGCAAGCGAGGTGGCTTCCAGCATATCAGCCAGCCTCGGGCCGTTGTTCCGGCTGCGCAGCGCGATCAGCGCCTTGCGCTGTTCCTCCGTAAGGGAGGAAAAGACCGGCTGTTGATACCAGTCTGTAAAGACAGCTTCCAGCGGCTCGCTGCGAAAACGTGACGCCCAGCGTCGGTCAGCGATCAGCCGCGCCTGACGCGCATCGGTATCTTGCAGGCCAGGGTGTCCACCCTCCACAATCACCCCGTCTAACCCCGCCGGGTGCTGGCAGGCATGAAACATCGCAATGCGGCCGCCGAGGGAGTACCCCACCAGCCAGTAATTTAGTATGTTGTAACTAATAAGGGTGTGCGTGAGCAACTCGCTCATCTCTGCAAACCCCGCCACGCCCGTCTCCGCGGAACCACCGTGTCCGGGCAGGTCAAGGTAGAGCCGGGGATAGTCATCCAGCGACGCCCCAACGGTCTGCCACTCGCGACAGTCGCCGGAAAAGCCGTGCAGGAAAACCAGCCAGGGGTAGCCTGGTTTTCCGCGCTGAGTGACGCCTGCGAGGATCACAGGTGGCTCACCTGCGCCAGCAGATGTTGCAGCTTCTGCGCGCCGTCCGAATCGTTAACCACCAGCTCAATCAGCGTTGCGCCGGGCTGTCGCCAGGCGGCGTTCAGCGCCGTTTCCAGCGCGTCCCAGCTTTCCGGGCGATGGTACTTAAGGCTGAACATGGCGGCGGCGTGTTCGAACTGCACGTTTTGCGGCATCAGATAGAAGCGCTCACGTTCGCTTTGCGGAGTGGGCAGTAGGGAGAAAATCTGCCCGCCGTTGTTGTTAACGACAATCAGCACGAAAGGTGCCGACGCCTGGCGCAGGAGCGCCAGCGCGTTGAGATCGTAGAGGGCTGAGAGATCGCCCACTATCGCCAGCGTGGATTTCGCGCTGGCCCGCTGTACGCCCGCCGCGGTGGAGATCAGACCATCAATGCCGCTCGCCCCCCGGTTGCTGTACACCGGGTAACCTGCGGGCAGCTTCGAGAAGGCGTCAATCAGGCGCACCACCAGGCTGTTGCCGACAAAAAGTTGCCCCTGCTCGGGAAGGTATTTGCGGATACGGTGCGCCAGACCGGCTTCACTGAACGCCTCGCACTGCGCTTTGGTGAGCTCCCACGCCTGACGCGAAAGTTCGGGGATCTCAACCGCCCAGGGCTTACGTTTTTCTGCCGGATGAAGCTCCAGCCAGCGCTCAACGTCGCTGACCAGCCTGCGACCGCGATGGTGCGCCGGGTCAAGGCGTCCTTCGAGCGGATCCACCAGCCAGTACTCTTCCGGCGTGCAGGTGGCCTGCCACTGGAGCAGGCGCTTGCCCGTCAGGCTCGATCCCAGCTGGACGACAATCTGCGCCTGCGCAAGCTCGGTGACCGCCTTCGCGTTCCCCAGCCAGAGGTCCGCGCAGGGCAGCGGCTGGCCCGTCTGGGAAAGCACGTCGCCAATCAGCGGCCAGCCAAGCGTGTGTGCCCACTCCGCCGCCAGCCTGCCTTCCGCCGCGCTCATCCGCCCGGCAATGACCACGCCGCGCTTCTGACGCCAGAAGAACCAGTCGCGCTGTTTCGCGCTTTCCAGATGCGTCTGCTCGCGCAGCCACGGTTTTTCGCTTTCCCACCAGTCGCCGAGCTGCTGCTGCCAGGCGAGGCCGGTATCGTTCATTTCGCCGTACAGCGGCTCGGCAAACGGGCAGTTGATGTGCAGCCCGCCGCTGCGCAGCGCGTTCATGGCGTGGTCGAGAGTGGAGACCAGCCAGCTGGCAGGAATATCCTGCGTGGGGCGCGGCAGCGAAACCGTCCGTGACGGATGCGAGGCAAACATGCCGGGCTGACGAATCGCCTGGTTAGCGCCGCAGTCAATAAGTTCAGGGGGACGATCGGCGGTGAGTAAAATCAGCTTTTCGCCGGTTAACCCCGCTTCAATCAGCGCCGGATAGAGGTTCGCCACCGCCGTGCCGGAGGTGACTATCACCGCCACGGGCGCTTTGCTGACTTTCGCCAGGCCGAGCGCCAGATGACCGAGTCCACGCTCGTCAAAATGGGTGTGATGAATAAAAGCCCGGTTTTCCGCCGCAGCAAGGGTGAGCGGCGTGGAGCGAGAGCCCGGGGCAATACACACGTGCCTGACGCCATGCCGGGTCAGGGCTTCAAGGATCACCGTCGCCCAGCGTCGGTTAAAAGAACTTACTGACATGAGATTGTCCAGTATCAAGAATGCGACACAGTATAAATAATAGAAAAAGTCAGAATTTTGATATGAATCGGGATTGTACGAATCAGTATTAATCCTTCAGGAGAAGGGAACGCAGCCCGGCGGCTTTGTTTTCGATCTCCTGCCACTCCTGTTCCGGATCAGAGCCGCTGACGATGCCCGCCCCCGCATAAAGACGCAGCGCGGCGTCGTGAACGCGTGCGGAGCGTAATGCCACGCAGAATTCACTTTGATCGACCGACAAATAGCCCGCCGATCCCGCGTACCACTCCCGGTCAAACGGCTCCACCTTCTCAATAAATTCTCGCGCCGCCTGACGCGGCAGCCCGGCCACCGCCGCCGTCGGTTGCAGAATATTCAAACACTGCTCGTCGTCAGCGTGTTTGAGTTCGGTCCAGATACAGCGGCGTAAATGCTGCACCTTGCGCAGACGCAGCACCTGCGCAGGCAGGATCTCCAGCGTCCGGGTCTGGTGCTGAAGACGCTGGCAGATATCTTCCACCACCAGCATATTTTCCCGCTGATTTTTGTCGTCGTTCATCAGCCAGTCCCCCAGACGCTGGGCCTGCTTATCGTCAGAATGGCTGGCAACGGTGCCTGCCAGCGCTTCGGTGCGCAGCAGCGTGCCGCGTCGCCGCCACAGGCGCTCGGGGGTCGAGCCAAGAAACGCGTTGTCGGCATCGAAGACCATGCAAAAATGATAGCAGTTGAGGTTCAGCGCGCGGCTGGCGGCCATCAGCGCAATGGCGTCTACGGGCTGCCGGCACTGCACATCGGTGGCGCGTGCGAGCACCACTTTCTCGACGTCGCCGCGAGCAATGGTATCCGTTGCCTGACGGATCAGCGCCAGCCATTCCGGTTTTTCTGGATGATGGGTTTCCTGCTCAATCTGAACGGACAGCGGGCGGATCGGCGCGGCGTCGCGCAGGTTATCGACAAAATTCAATGCCGCACGGGCATCTTCGCGCAGCGAGGTTTCGCTCCACAGTTGCAGGCGCAGCGTGGCGACCCCGGCAGACCTTCGCCAGAGAAGACGCGGTAAAAACAGCGTGCCCTGCGCTGGGTTGAAAGCGTTCAGGCCGCAGATACGGGTGTCATTTGCCACGGCATGGGTGTGCAGGAACCGGGAAGCCGAGGCCAGAGAATCAAAATGGGCGAGGCTTCCGAGCGCGGCAAGTTCTTCATCACCGCTGCGCTGTTGCCAGTAAAACTGGGGATAGCTTCGCTGCACGCCCAGCCAGGCCAGGGGATCGAAGGCATCGTTTAACGGGAAAGAGACGTCGAAATGACGGAAACCGGGTGTATCAGGCAACGCTTGCGCAAGCTGGGTGCGCAGGCTTTGCAGCGCGAGGAAAATCGAGTGCACGCGAACCTCTCCCTGTTAAAACCTTATATTATACGGGGTACTGACAATAAATAGCAGTACCCACGTGTAGGGAGGGGTTTAGCGGCTTAACGGCGGGCTAACAGCAGACCCAGCACCAGCCCTACGGCCGCACCGACGCCAATACCCTGCCATGGTTTTTCATGCACATAATCGTCGGCACGATACACCGCCTGTTTGGCGCGGTAGTAGTAGTTGTCGGACGCGTTACTGACGCGGTTTTTAACGTCATGCAGCGCCTGCTCGGCGCGGGCTTTAAGCTCAATGTACTTCTGATCGGCAGGATCGCCTGACGAGCGCAGCACTTCTTCCAGCGTTTCGCTTAGCAGCGTCAGGTCGTCGTCTGCTCGGGTTTCCCAGGATTGAAATGACATATTTTTCTCCATGTTAGTACACCAGTCCGATAACTATAGACAACGTCTCGCTATTGCGCCTGTTTCGCTTCGCGCGCCATGCCAACATGGGGGATGCCATCTTCGTCATAAATCCCGGTGACCGCGCTAAAGCCAAAATGGGCATAGAAAGATTGCAAATGCGCCTGTGCGCCCAGGTATAACGCCTTGTCTGGCCACTGTTTTTGGCATGCTTCCAGCGTCTTTTCCATCAGCTGATAGCCCAGCTTTTCACCGCGCGCGCTGCCGCTGACGATGACGCGGCCAATGACGACAGGGTCAAAATCGTCGTCGCTTTTCAGAATCCTCGCATACGCCACCAGCTCGTTATTCCGCCAGCCGAGGATGTGCCGGTTCTCGCCGATTAAGTCATCGCCGTCGATATCCTGATACGGGCAGGTTTGTTCAACCACGAAGACTTCGCAGCGCAGCTTGAGCAGGGCGTAGAGTGACTGCACGGTCAGTTCGCTGTGGTGTAGATCTTGCCACTGGATCATGTGTTTCTCCTTCCTGGGGTTCATCACGTTATACTAAACCTCTTCCCATTGGGCAAAGGGCTGATTGCGTTATGGAACTGATTTTTCTGGGTACGTCCGCCGGCGTGCCAACCCGCTCACGAAACGTGACGGCAATTCTGCTGGATCTTAAGCATCCTACCCGGGGTGGGCTGTGGCTGTTTGACTGCGGTGAGGGCACGCAGCACCAGCTGCTGCACACCTCATATCACCCAGGGAAAGTGGATAAAATATTTATTACGCATCTGCACGGCGATCATCTTTTCGGCCTGCCGGGCCTGCTGTGCAGCCGTTCAATGGCGGGTAACGCCAACCCGCTGACGATTTATGGCCCTGCGGGCATTCAGGAATTTGTTGAAACCACGCTGCGCCTGAGCGGCTCGTGGACCGACTATCCGCTGGAGGTGATTGAGATAGCCGAAGGCCAGGTGTTCGACGACGGTGATTATCGGGTGCACGCTTACCCGCTTAACCATCCGGTGGAATGCTACGGCTATCGCATTGAGGAGCACGATAAACCCGGCGCGCTGAACGCCGCCGCGTTGCGGGCCGATGGCGTCAGGCCCGGCCCGCTGTTCCAGCGCCTTAAGCTTGGTGAAACCGTCACGCTGGAAGACGGGCGCGTCATTAACGGTCAGGATTACCTCGCGCCGCCGCAGCCGGGCAAAAAACTGGCTATTTTTGGTGATACCGCCCCCTGCCCTTCGGCGCTTCGGCTTGCCGGGGGCGTGGACGTGATGGTGCACGAGGCGACGCTGGAAGCGGCGATGGAAGAGAAAGCCAACAGCCGGGGGCACAGCTCAACGCGTCAGGCGGCGCGGCTGGCGCGTGAGGCTGGCGTTGGGAAACTGATTGTCACGCACGTCAGTTCACGCTATGACGTCCACGGCTGTGAAAGCCTGCTGGCAGAGTGTCGGGAGGTGTTTCCCGCCTGCGAGCTGGCGGAAGATTTCGCTCAGGTCAGCGTTTAGTCCTTTATTTTTCCCTCAGGATGCCGATAACGATTAAAAGGCCTGCATTTCTCTTGAGGGTAGAATGGATAATTTCCAGAAAGATATTGATGACAGGGCGAATCTCACCCTGTCCAACCGTTTTGAACTGTTGCTGTTCCGTCTTGGCACCTCTCTTAACGAAAATAAATCCGAGCTGTTCGGCATCAACGTGTTCAAATTGCGCGAAATTGTGCCGATGCCGACCTTCACCAAACCGGCGGGCATGAAGTCGCCGCTGATGGGGATGGTAAACATTCGCGACCAGGTGATCCCGGTGATCGATCTGGCCGCCGTCGCTGGCTGCAAGCCAACCACCGGGCTGAACATTCTGCTGATCACCGAATATGCCCGCAGCGTGCAGGCCTTCGCCGTGGAATCGGTGGAGAACATCATGCGTCTTGACTGGAAGCAGGTGCACGCCGCCGAAACCGCCGTCAGCGGTCGCTATATCACCAGCATTGCCTGCCTGGATGACAAGACCGACACCAACGATCTGGCGATGGTGCTGGACGTGGAACAGATCCTGTATGACATCACCCCGGCGAATCACGATCTGCACGCCACCCATCTGGAAACCACCAAATTCAACATCAAGCCAGGCTCTGTCGCGATTGTTGCAGAAGACTCGAAGGTGGCGCGTTCGATGCTGGAGAAAGGATTGCAGGCGATGGAGATCCCGGCCCAGCTGCATATCACCGGCAAAGACGCATGGGAGAAAATCACCCAGCTGGCCGCGCAGGCGCAGGCTGAGGGCGTCCCCGTCACCGACAAGATCGCTCTGGTATTAACCGACCTCGAAATGCCGGAGATGGATGGCTTTACGCTGACGCGCAAAATCAAAACCGACCCGATTCTGAAGGATATTCCGGTGGTGATCCACTCGTCCCTTTCCGGCAACGCCAACGAAGATCATATTCGCAAAGTGAAGGCGGACGGCTATGTGGCGAAGTTTGAGCTGAACGAGCTGTCGTCGGTGATTGAGGAAGTGCTGGAGCGGTCGATGAAGAAAATTGACGGGCCGTTAATTAGCCGGAAGCAGCTGGCTTAGTCGGGTGGCGCTACGCTTACCCGACCTACAAAACCCGCAGGCCCTGCAAGCGTAGCGCCGCTGGGCAATAAAAAACCCGCCGAGGCGGGTTTTTTGTTTTTACATCAGCGGCATCGCGCGCTGAACAATCTCAATCAGCGGCTGCGGATAGATACCGAAGATCAGCACCAGCAGCGCGGAGATGAGCACCACAATCCCGCCGGCGCTGTACTGCCAGTTGGATGGTGCATCGCGGTTAAGCTGCTGAGGCGCGCTCAGGTACAGGCTCACCGCTACGCGCAGGTAGTAATAGAGACCAATCGCGGAGCCGATAACGACACCGGCAGTCAGCCACCACAGACCCGCCTGCACACCGACGGCCAGCACGTAGAACTTACCGATAAAGCCCAGCGTCATCGGGATACCCGCCAGCGAGAGCATCATCACGGTCATTACCGCCGACAGAATCGGACGGTGCCAGAAAAGGCCACGGTAGGAGAACAGGGAATCTGCATCCGGACCACGGTACGGGCTGGACATCAGGCTCACCACGCCGAAGGCGCCGAGGCTGCTGAACAGGTAACCGGCCAGATACACACCCACGGTTTCCATCGACATCTCACCGCTTTGCAGCGCAATGAGCGCCACCAGCAGGTAGCCCAGATGGGAGATAGAGGAGTAGCCCAGCAGACGCTTGATGTTGGTCTGGCTCAGCGCCATCAGGTTACCGAAGATGATGGACACGAACGCGATAATGCCCAGCACCACGCGAACCGCTTCGCTGTCACCCACCGGCGCGTACAGGAACAGACGCATAACCACGCCGAAGATAGCGATTTTACTCGCCGTCGCCAGGAAGGTAGAGACCGGTGCAGGCGCACCCTGGTATACGTCTGGCGTCCACAGGTGGAACGGCACCAGAGAAAGCTTGAAGCCAAGGCCAACAATCATCATGCCCAGACCCGCCAGCAGCAGCGGCTCGTGCATCATGCCGTCGCCGAGGCTCTTGCCGAGCGCCATGAACGAGAGGTTACCCGTCTGCGCGTACAGCAGCGCAATACCGAACAGCAGGAACGACGACGCGGCAGCAGACAGAATGGTGTACTTGATTGCCGCTTCCAGCGAGCGTTTCTGGCGGAAGGCGTAACCAATCAGGCCGAACAGCGGCAGTGAGATCAGCTCAATACCGAGGAACAGCGCGGCCATGTGGTTCGCGTTCGCCAGCAGAATGCCGCCCAGCGCGGCAATCAGTACCAGCAGGTAAAACTCTTCTTTGTTGTCGTTGTAACCTTCCAGCCACGGGTAGGCAAAGGTACAGGTTGCCAGGCTCGCCAGCAGCACCAGACCGGTGTAGAGCATGGCGTAGCCGTCAACGCGCATCAGCGGCGTGACGTCCATCGCGCCCGCCTGGCCAACAAACCAGAGGGAGACTAACGCAGCGTTCAGACCCAGAACGGACAGGGTCGCATTCAGGAAGTGATTGCGTCGCCACGCAATGGAGAGCATCACAACCACCACCGTCAATCCGACGATCAGCAGCGGTAGCAGCGCGATCAGTTGTTGTGGAGTTATTGTCATGGCGAATTACGGCCTTGTAGTAGAAGCAGAATTAACAAACCACTGCTGGATGTTACCCATCGCGCTGTGCGAGGTATCCAGAATCGGCTGCGGATAGAAGCCCAGCAGCACCAGCAGTACGACCAGCAGCAGGATGATGAACAGCTCACGCAGCGACATCCCCGGCAGTTCTTGTGCAGCAATTTCGCTCTTCGCTTTACCGAAGTACGCGCGGTGCAGCATCGCCAGCGAGTAAACGGACGCGAACACCAGACCGAAGGTAGAGATGACGGTAATCATCGGAACCACCTTGAAGCTGCCGAACAGGATCATAAACTCGCCGACGAAGTTACCGGTACCCGGCATACCCAGCGTTGCCACCGCGAAGAACATGGAGAGCGCAGGCAGCCATTTCATTTTGCCCCACAGGCCGCCCATCATGCGCATGTCGCGGGTATGCAGACGCTCGTAGAGCTGACCGCACAGGATGAAGAGACCGGCTGCGGACAGGCCGTGCGCAATCATCTGGATCACCGCACCCTGGTACGCCAGCTGGCTGCCGGTGTAGATGGCAATCAGCACGAAGCCCATGTGGGAAACGGAGGTGTACGCAATCAGACGTTTGATGTCGTACTGCGTGAAGGCCATCCACGCGCCGTAGAAGATACCGATCACGCCCAGCCACATGGCAATCGGCGCGAACTCTGCGGAGGCGTTCGGGAACAGCGGCAGGGAGAAGCGCAGCAGACCGTAGGCCGCGGTTTTCAGCAAGATACCCGCCAGGTCAACGGAACCCGCCGTTGGCGCCTGTGAGTGCGCGTCCGGCAGCCAGCCGTGCAGCGGTACTACCGGCATTTTCACCGCGAAGGCGATGAAGAAGCCCAGCATCAGCAGGTATTCCACGCCGTGGGACATCGGGGTCTTCAGCAGATCTTCATAGTTGAAGGTCCAGACGCCGGTGGCGTTGTAATGCACAAACACCAGCGCCAGGATGGCAATCAGCATCACCAGACCGCTCGCCTGGGTATAGATGAAGAACTTGGTGGCCGCCGTGATACGCGTTTTACCGTCGGAGGCCTTGTGGCCCCACAGCGCGATCAGGAAGTACATCGGCACCAGCATCATCTCCCAGAAGAAGAAGAACAGGAACATGTCGATGGCCAGGAACACGCCGATTACGCCGCCCAGGATCCACATCAGGTTCAGGTGGAAGAAGCCCTGGTATTTTTCGATTTCTCGCCAGGAACACAGTACCGCCAGAACGCCGAGCAGACCGGTCAGTACCACCATCAGCAGCGACAAACCGTCAATCGCAAGGTGGATCGTGATACCGAAACGGGGGATCCACGGCAGAATGAACTCAGACTGCCACTGCGGAAGGCCCGCAGACTGAGTCAGTGAGTAGCCACCCTGCAACCACAGTTGCAGGCCAAGCGCGAGCGTCAATCCCATGGTGATCAGCGCGATCCAGCGCGGCATCTTCACGCCAAAGCGTTCAGTCTGCCAGCACAGGAAGCCGCCGATGAAGGGAATTAATATTAGCCAGGGTAGTAACATGGCGATTTATATTCCTTTTTAAGGCCCCCAACAGGGGCCTGATTTTCAACGAATTCGAATAAAATTCACTTAACGATCAACGCAACACCATCAGCAGCGCCAGTACAACAACCGCACCGATGCTCATGGACGCCACATACCAGCGCAGATAACCGTTCTCGCTGAACAGCAGGCCTTTACCTGCAAAGCGAGAGAGGATCGCCGGGATATTCATCAGGCTGTTCAGTGGATCGCGCTTCAGCAGCCACGCAATGCCCAGGAACGGCTTCACGAAGATCATGTCGTACAGCCAGTCGAAGCCCCACGCGTTGTACCACCAGGTGCCCAGCAGACGGCCCGGCGCGCTGTTGGCAACGGCCGTCACCAGCGTGCGTTTGCCCAGCCACAGCCAGGCGGCAATCAGGATGCCCGCAATTGCGACCACGCCAGAGGTGATTTCAAGCGTCAGAACGCGACCGTGCTCAAGCTCGGTTGTCGCCGGCAGTACGCCCTGCAACGGTGGCACAATCATCGCGCCAACGAAGGTGGAGAGGACCAGCAGCACAATCAGCGGCAGGTGGTGGGTGATCCCCTTCCCTGCGTGAGCGTGAATTTGTTCTTTACCGTGGAATACGATGAAAATCATACGGAAGGTATACAGGGAGGTCATGAACGCACCGACCAGACCTGCAACCATCAGATTGATATGACCATTCGCCATGGCGCCCGCAAGGATTTCGTCCTTACTGAAGAAGCCCGCGGTAATCAGCGGCAGTGCCGCCAGCGCCGCGCCGCCTACCAGGAAGCAGACATAGACCAGCGGGATGGACTTACGCAGTCCGCCCATTTTGAAGATGTTCTGCTCGTGGTGGCAGGCCAGGATCACCGAACCGGATGAGAGGAACAGCAGCGCTTTAAAGAACGCGTGCGTCATCAGGTGGAAAATGGCTGCGTCCCACGCCTGAACGCCCAGCGCCAGGAACATGTAACCAATCTGGCTCATGGTGGAGTACGCGAGAACGCGCTTGATGTCGGTCTGAACCAGCGCGGCAAAGCCTGCCAGCACCAGCGTAACCGCACCGACGATACCCACCAGATGCAGAATTTCCGGGGTCATCAGGAACAGGCCATGGGTACGCGCAATCAGGTAGACACCGGCGGTAACCATGGTCGCGGCGTGGATCAGCGCGGAGACAGGGGTTGGACCCGCCATCGCGTCGGCCAGCCATGTCTGCAACGGCAGCTGCGCGGATTTACCCACGGCGCCACCCAGCAGCATCAGCGTTGCCCACCACAGCATGTTGTTGCCTGCTTCGAAGTGCGCCGGCGCCAGTTCCACCATTTCGCGGAAGTTCAGCGTGCCCAGTTCGTTGTAGAGAATGAACAGCGCGAAAGCGAGGAACACGTCACCCACGCGGGTCACGACGAACGCTTTCATGGCCGCTGCGCCATTCTTCGGATCGGTATAGTAGAAACCGATCAGCAGGTAAGAGCACAGGCCCACGCCTTCCCAGCCCAGATACATCAGCAGCAGGTTATCGGCCAGCACCAGAACGACCATGCTGGCGATAAACAGGTTGGTGTAGGCGAAGAAGCGGGAGTATCCCTCTTCACCGCGCATATACCAGGAGGCGAACATGTGGATCAGGAAGCCCACGCCGGTGACCACGGAGAGCATGGTCAGAGACAGACCATCCAGCACCAGGTTAAAACCGATGTTGAAGTTACCGACCGACATCCAGTTCCACAGCGGTACGCTGTAGGCCTGACGCCCGTTGTTAAAGAAGTCGATACCCGCATACGCTGTGACCAGCGCCGACAGGCCGATAGCGCCAATGCCCACGGTCGCGGACAGATTCTCAGACCAGCGGCCGCGAGAAAATGCCAGCAGCACGAAGCCAATCAGCGGAAAAATAATGGTTAAGGCAAGCATGTTCATCCACGCAACTCACTTACTGAATCGATGTTCAGGTTCTGGCGGCGACGATGGAGCTGTAGCAACAGCGCCAGGCCAATACTCGCTTCAGCAGCCGCGAGGCTGATGGCGAGAATGTACATCACCTGACCATCGGTCTGGCCCCAGTAGCTGCCGGCGACCACGAAGGCCAGCGCGGAAGCGTTAATCATGATTTCCAGACCGATCAGCATAAACAGCAGATTGCGGCGGATAACCAGACCGGTTAAGCCCAGAACGAATAAAATCGCAGCGAGGATCAGTCCATGTGTTAAGGGGATCATGCGCGTTCCTCCGTTTTTCTTTTCGCGCGGTCGTCAGTGCGGTTGCTCAGCACCTCGCCAGCACGCTCTTCGCGGCCAACGTGGAAGGCCACAACCAGACCCGCCAGCAGCAGCATTGAGGCCAGCTCAACCGCCAGAACGTACGGTCCAAACAGGGTGATACCCACGGCTTTCGCGCTGATTGGCGTCCCGTCGATCCCCTGGTCGTTGACGCCCAGAATGGCGTAAACAATGACCGCCAGCATAATGGCCGACAAAATTGCCGGGCCGATCCACACCTGCGGTTTCAACCACTGACGTTCCTGCTCAATTTCAGAGCCGCCCAGGTTCAGCATCATCACTACGAACACGAACAGCACCATGATGGCCCCGGCGTAGACGATGATTTCCAGCGCACCGGCGAAGTGCGCGCCCAGCGCAAAGAACACCCCGGAAATGGCCAGCAGCGAAATGATCAAGTACAGCAGCGCATGCACCGGATTGGTGTGCGTGATCACTCGCAGCGTAGCCAGGATGGCGATAAGGCCACAGATATAAAAAGCGAATTCCATTGCCCTCTCCTTACGGTAACAGGCTCTTGACGTCGATAGGCTTAGCTTCGTTCTCTGCTTCGCCTTTATCTTTGCCGTCGATTGCCATACCCGCCATCCGGTAGAAGTTATATTCCGGGTATTTGCCCGGACCGGAAATCAGCAGATCCTCTTTCTCGTACACCAGATCCTGACGCTTGTACTCACCCAGCTCGAAGTCCGGAGTCAGCTGAATCGCCGTGGTTGGGCACGCTTCTTCACACAGACCGCAGAAAATGCAGCGTGAGAAGTTGATGCGGAAGAATTCCGGATACCAGCGGCCGTCTACCGTCTCCGCTTTTTGCAGAGAGATACAGCCCACCGGACACGCTACCGCACACAGGTTACAGGCAACGCAGCGCTCGGCACCGTCCGGGTCGCGCGTCAGCACGATACGGCCACGGTAGCGCGGCGGCAGATATACCGGCTCTTCCGGGTACATCCGGGTTTCGCGTTTAGCAAACGCGTGCAGGCCGATCATCCAGATACTGCGTACCTGGGTGCCGAAACCTACCAATAATTCTTTTAAGGTCATGATCTCAAAGCCCCTTATGGCTGCTGCCAGAGAATGACAGCCGCCGTTACCAACAAGTTGACGAGCGTCAGCGGCAGGCACACTTTCCAGCCGAAGGACATTACCTGGTCATAACGCGGACGCGGTAAGGACGCACGAATCAAAATGAACATCATCATGAAGAACGCGGTTTTCAGCGCGAACCAGATGAACGGCGGTAAGAACGGGCCATGCCAGCCACCAAAGAACAGCGTTACCATCAACGCGGAAATGGTGACGATACCGATGTACTCGCCCACGAAGAACAGACCGAACTTCATGCCGGAATATTCAATGTGGTAACCGTCGGCCAGTTCCTGTTCGGCTTCTGGCTGGTCAAACGGGTGACGGTGACACACCGCCACGCCCGCGATAGCAAAGGTCACAAAACCAAAGAACTGCGGGATAACGTTCCAGATGTCGGCCTGGTTGTTGACGATGTCGGTCATGTTGAATGAACCGGCCTGCGCCACAACGCCCATCAGGGAGAGCCCCAGGAACACTTCGTAGCTCAGCGTCTGCGCGGAAGCACGCATCGCGCCCAGCAGCGAGTATTTGTTGTTACTGGACCAGCCTGCAAACAGCACCGCGTAAACCGCGAGGCCTGCCATCATCAGGAAGAACAGAATGCCGATGTTCAGGTCAGCGACAACCCAGGTCGGGCTGACGGGAACAATAGCAAACGCCAGCAGCAGCGAGGTGAAGGCGATCATCGGTGCCAGCGTAAAGATCACGCGGTCCGAGAAGCGCGGAACCCAGTCCTCTTTGAAGAACATCTTGATCATGTCCGCCACCAGCTGGAGTGAACCACCCCAGCCCACGCGGTTCGGTCCGTAACGGTTCTGGAACAGACCGAGAAGACGACGTTCACCAAAGCTCATGAACGCGCCGCAGGTGACGACCACCAGCAGAATCACAACCGCTTTCAGAATGCTCAGCAGGATATCGATAAGATCCGGTGTTAACCAACTCATGCTTTTGCCTCCTGAAGGTTATCAAGATGCGCACCCGCCAGAACCGGCGCGATGCCAGGCATCCCCATCGGCAGACCCACCTGCCCTGCTGACAGACGTTCAGAAATAATCAGCGGCAGGCTGATGGTCTGGCCGTCGTAGCTAAAGGCAATGTTCGCACCCGCGTTCACGCCAAGCTTCGCGGCATCCGCCGGGTTGAGCTTGATGTACGGCTGCGGCATACGCTGCTGGAATACCGGAGAACGCTGGGACATTTCATCGCTACCGAACAGGTGGTAGTACGGCGCAATACGCCACTGACCTTCCTGAGCCTGGAAGCTCGCCGGAACGGTAGTGAAGAAGTCCAGACCGGTTTCGGAGGCTTCAATCAGACGTACGCCCGGATCGCCGTGGCGCAGGTGACCGCCCACTTCAGCCTGGAACTTGTTCCATGCCTGCGGGGAGTTCCAGCCCGGTGCCCATGCAAACGGGATTTGCGAACGCGGCGCAGACGGCTGGTTGTTCCCTTCCATCGAGAAGGCAAACATGGTGTCTTTATCCTGCGGCTGGCGCGGTTCGTGCACGCTGATGTTGGCGCGCATCGCGGTACGACCGCTGTAGCGGTGCGGTTCACGCGCCAGTTTCTGACCGCGAATGCGGAAGCTTACGTCAGGCGCGGCGTCTTTAATGCCCGCCAGCTGAGGCAGTTTCTCAACAACCGCGTCGATAACGTGGTCGAGCTGCGTCCAGTCCACTTCACGGCTCTGCACGGTGCTGTGCAGGGAGTGCAGCCAGCGCCAGCTTTCCAGCATCACGGTGTTGCTGTCGTAGTACGCCGGGTCATAAACCTGGAAGAAACGCTGTGCGCGGCCTTCGTTATTGATAACCGTACCGTCACTTTCTGCAAAGCTTGCCGCAGAGAGTACCAGGTGCGCTTTGTCCATGATCGCGGTGCGCTGATGGTCAATGACCATCACCAGCGGCGCTTTGGAGAGCGCTGCGTCAACGCGTGCGGCAGACGCGTGGCGATGCAGGTCATTTTCCAGCACCACAACGGCGTCAGCGGCACCGGATTCCAGTTCGCTTAACGCTTCTTCCAGCGAGCCGCCGCCAATCATGCCCAGACCGATACTGTTTACCGCACGGGCAATCATGGTCACACCGACGTCAGCGCCGCGGCCTTTCAGGGCTTTGGCAACGTTCGCGGCGGCCTGAATGATTTCAGCGCTTCCGGCGTTGGTACCGGAGATGATCAGCGGTTTTTTCGCACCTGCGAGGGCCTGAACAATCACGTCGACCTTGTTTTGCAGGTCGCGATCCAGTTCAACGGCCGGAGAGTTGCTGTCCAGCGCGTGGGCAATGGCAAAGCCCAGTCGCGCCTGGTCTTCAACCGGCGCGCAGTAGGTCCACGCGGCGATATCGTCCAGACGGGTGTTGTCAACGTTAGTTACAAACAGAGGATGTTTCGCGCGCTGGCCGATGTTGAGGATCGCCGCAATCTGCCAGTCAGCCACTTTCTGCGCCGCTGCCATTTCACGTGCTTTACCCTTCACCGCCTGACGAACCGCCAGAGCCGCGCGGGCGCCGGTCTGCGTCAGGTCTTCACCCAGCACCAGAACCGCATCATAGGATTCGATTTCGCGCAGCGCAGGCGTATGAACGCCGCCTTCACGCAGCACCTTCAGCACCAGCTGGAGACGTTCCTGCTCGCCCTGAGCGATACCGGTATAGAAGTTTTCCGCACCCACCAGCTCGCGCAGCGCAAAGTTGCTTTCGATGCTGGCGCGCGGGGAGCCGATGCCGATCACTTTCTTCGACTGGCGCAGAATATCTGCCGCGCCCTGCATCGCCTGCTCGGCGTTGAGGGTGATAACGTCGTCGCCACGGCGCTGAACCGGCTGACGCGGACGGTCTTTCAGGTTCACGTAGCCATAGCCGAATCGACCGCGGTCGCAGAGGAAGTAGTGGTTAACGGTACCGTTGTAACGGTTTTCGATACGACGCAGTTCGCCGTAACGCTCGCCCGGGCTGGTGTTACAGCCGAGGGAACACTGCTGGCAGATGCTTGGCGCAAACTGCATGTCCCATTTACGGTTGTAGCGCTCGGAGTGGGTTTTATCCGTGAATACGCCGGTCGGACAGATTTCTACCAGGTTACCGGAGAATTCGCTCTCGAGCGTACCGTCTTCCGGACGACCGAAGTAGACGTTGTCGTGCGCGCCATACACGCCCAGATCCTGACCGTCTGCGTAGTCTTTGTAGTAACGCACGCAGCGGTAGCAGGCGATGCAGCGGTTCATTTCGTGCGAGATGAACGGCCCCAGATCCTGGTTACGGTGGGTACGCTTGGTAAAGCGATAGCGACGGAAGCTGTGACCGGTCATGACGGTCATATCCTGAAGGTGGCAGTTACCGCCCTCTTCACAAACCGGACAGTCGTGCGGGTGGTTGGTCATCAGCCACTCCACCACGCTTTCACGGAACTGTTTGGCTTCTTCGTCATCAATCGAAATAAAGGTGCCTTCGGCGGCTGGCGTCATACAGGACATCACCAGGCGACCACGCGTGTCTTCCGCGTTTTGATATTGCTTCACCGCACACTGGCGGCAAGCACCGACGCTGCCCAGCGCCGGATGCCAGCAAAAGTACGGAATATCGAGGCCAAGAGACAGACAAGCTTCCAGCAGGTTGTCCGCCCCGTTGACTTCGTATTCTTTGCCGTCTACATGAATCGTAGCCATTAGCATGCTTCCAGTTGGCTCAGTCGAAACCGAGCGTTAATCAAAATTCTTGTCGTTACCAGCGCGCTTTCAGCAGGTTCGGCTGAATACCATTGATCGAATGGGTATTGCTGAACGGCTGCTTGATGCCTGCTTCGAATTCGTCGCGGAAATATTTAATCGCGCTTTGCAGTGGCTCGACGGCACCCGGTGCGTGGGCGCAGAAGGTTTTACCTGGCCCCAGGAATCGACACAGTTGCTCAAGTGTCTCGATATCGCCCGGCTGACCTTCGCCACGCTCGATAGCACGCAGGATCTTCACGCTCCACGGCAGACCGTCACGGCAGGGTGTACACCAGCCGCAGGACTCACGGGCGAAGAACTCTTCCAGGTTACGCACCAGCGATACCATGCCGATCTCGTGGTCGACGGCCATCGCCAGCGCCGTACCCAGACGGCTGCCCGCTTTACCAATGCTTTCGAACTCCATTGGCAGATCAAGGTGGGCTTCGGTCAGGAAGTCCGTCCCCGCCCCGCCCGGCTGCCAGGCTTTGAATTTCAGGCCATCGCGCATGCCGCCTGCGTAGTCTTCAAGAATTTCGCGTGCGGTGGTGCCAAACGGCAGTTCCCAGACGCCAGGGTTCTTCACGCGCCCGGAGAAGCCCATCAGCTTGGTACCCGCATCTTTGCTTGAGGAGATGCCCTGATACCACTCCACGCCGTTCGCGAGGATAGCCGGGACGTTACACAGGGTTTCGACGTTGTTGACGCAGGTCGGTTTACCCCATACGCCGGAGCTTGCCGGGAACGGTGGCTTGGAACGCGGGTTCGCACGGCGACCTTCCAGGGAGTTAATCAGCGCGGTTTCTTCCCCGCAGATATAACGCCCGGCACCGGTGTGCACGAACAGCTCGAAGTCAAACCCGGTGCCCAGGATGTTTTTACCCAGAAGGCCGGCTTCGGTGGCTTCGGCAATGGCGCGACGCAGGTTTTCAGCCGCTTCGATGTACTCACCGCGCAGGAAGATGTAGCCACGGTACGCTTTCAGCGCGAACGCGGAAATCAGCATGCCTTCCACCAGCAGGTGCGGCAGCTGCTCCATCAGCAGACGATCTTTATAGGTGCCCGGCTCCATTTCATCGGCGTTACACAGCAGGTAACGGATGTTCATGGATTCATCTTTTGGCATCAGGCTCCACTTCAGACCGGTGGAAAAGCCCGCACCGCCGCGCCCTTTCAGGCCAGCGTCTTTTACTGCGTTTACGATCTCATCCGGCGCCATGCCGCCAAGGGCCTTACGCGCGCCGGCATAGCCGTTTTTGCTCTGGTATTCGTCGAGCCATACCGGCTGTTTGTCATCACGCAGACGCCAGGTCAGCGGATGCGTCTCAGCAGTACGAATTACAGTTTTCATTTGTACTGCTCCAGCAGGTCAGGAATCGCTTCCGGCGTCAGATGGCTGTGAGTGTCCTCATCAATCATCATGGTCGGCCCCTTGTCGCAGTTACCCAGGCAGCAGGTTGGCAGCAGAGTAAAGCGTCCATCGAACGTGGTCTGGCCCGGCTTGATATTGAGCTTTTTCTCAATCGCAGCCTGAATGCCCTGATAGCCGGTAATGTGGCAGACGACGCTGTCACAGTAGCGGATCACATGGCGGCCTACCGGTTGACGGAAGATCTGGCTGTAGAACGTGGCTACGCCCTCTACGTCACTTGCCGGAATGCCCAGCACTTTTGCGATCTCGTAGATCGCCCCATCCGGCACCCAACCACGCTGTTTCTGTACGATTTTCAGCGCTTCAATGGACGCCGCACGCGGGTCTTCGTAGTGGTGCATCTCGTGCTCAATAGCGGCACGCTCTGCTTCACTCAGCTCAAAAGCCTCGGTTTGTGGTTGTTGATTCTCGTGCATAATTAGCGGTCCACATCTGACATAACAAAATCGATACTACCCAGATACACAATCAGGTCGGAGACCAGACTGCCGCGAATGGCGGCCGGGATCTGCTGCAAGTGCGCGAAGCTTGGCGTACGCACGCGGGTACGGTAGCTCATGGTGCTGCCGTCACTGGTGAGGTAGTAGCTGTTGATACCCTTGGTCGCTTCAATCATCTGGAAGGATTCTTGTGCCGGCATGACCGGGCCCCAGGAAACTTGCAGGAAGTGGGTGATCAGGGTTTCGATATGTTGCAGCGTGCGCTCTTTCGGTGGCGGCGTCGTCAGCGGGTGATCCGCCTTGAACGGGCCTTCCGGCATGTTGTTGAGGCACTGCTCAAGAATGCGCAGGCTCTGGCGCAGCTCTTCCACTTTCAGCATTACGCGGGTGTAGCAGTCGGAAACGCCGCCGCCCACCGGGACTTCAAAGTCGAAGTTCTCGTAGCCAGAGTAAGGACGGGCTTTACGCACGTCGAAATCAATACCGGTCGCGCGCAGGCCTGCACCTGTGGTCCCCCACTCCAGCGCTTCTTTCGCGCCGTAGGCCGCAACGCCCTGAGAACGGCCCTTCAGGATGGAGTTACGCAGCGCGGCTTTCTCGTAAGACGCCAGACGTTTCGGCATCCAGTCGAGGAATTCACGCAGCAGGCGGTCCCAGCCGCGCGGCAGATCGTGCGCCACACCGCCGATACGGAACCAGGCCGGGTGCATACGGAAGCCGGTAATCGCTTCCACCAGATCGTAGATTTTCTGACGATCGGTAAAGGCGAAGAAGACCGGGGTCATCGCGCCAACGTCCTGAATGAACGTGGAGATGTACAGCAGGTGGCTGTTAATACGGAACAGTTCAGACAGCATCACGCGAATCACGTTAACGCGATCCGGGACGGTGATACCTGCCAGTTTCTCAACGGCCAGCACGTAAGGCATTTCGTTCACGCAGCCGCCGAGGTATTCGATACGGTCGGTATACGGAATGTAGCTGTGCCAGGACTGCCGCTCGCCCATCTTCTCAGCACCACGGTGGTGGTAGCCGATGTCAGGGACGCAGTCGACAATCTCTTCGCCGTCAAGCTGAAGAATAATACGGAATGCACCGTGCGCAGACGGGTGGTTCGGACCGAGGTTGAGGAACATGAAGTCCTCGTTTTCGGTACCGCGCTTCATGCCCCAGTCTTCCGGCTTGAAGGTCAACGCTTCCATCTCCAGATCCTGCTTGGCTTTGGTCAGCTCAAACGGGTCGAATTCGGTGGCACGTGCCGGGTAATCTTTACGCAGCGGGTGGCCGGTCCAGGTCTGCGGCATCATGATGCGCGTCAGGTGCGGGTGGCCGTCGAAGGTCATGCCGAACATTTCCCAGGTTTCACGCTCGTACCAGTTAGCGTTAGGGAAAAGTTTGGTGATCGTCGGCAGATGCATGTCGTTTTCAGACAAGGCCACCTTGAGCATGATATCCGTGTTGCGGTCTATTGATATCAGGTGGTAGAAAACGGAAAAATCCGCAGCAGGGAGGCCCTGGCGGTGCGTTCTCAGACGTTCGTCCATGCCGTGTAAGTCAAACAGCATGACGTAAGGTTTTGGCAATTTCTTGAGGAAATCGACAACTTCCAGTAATTGCTCACGCTTCACCCAAACAACGGGTACCCCGGTGCGGGTGGCCTGAACAGTAAAGGCATCCGGCCCAAAACGGTTGCGCAGTTCGCCAATGACGGGGTCATCGAGATGATCCCGGGTCTGCCAGGCAGCTTCTTGCGCGGTTAAGTCGGTCATATTGTTCACCATTGCAAATGGTCCGTGGTGACTGTTAAGCCTGGCTTCGCGCTATTTGAGTAGTGATATGCGAAGGTATTCTCCAGGCCCACAGGCGCAAATTAAATTTCGTCAGGCGTACGCAGGTTGGTGACGGCAATACGTTCACCACGTTTACGCTCGCGCTCGGACTGCATGTTCGCGCGATAGACACCCTGATCGCCAACAACCCATGAGAGTGGGCGGCGTTCTTTACCGATTGACTCCTGGAGCAGCATCAGCGCCTGCATGTAGGCCTCTGGACGCGGCGGGCAGCCCGGGATGTAAACGTCCACCGGAATGAACTTATCAACGCCCTGCACAACGGAATAAATGTCGTACATACCGCCGGAGTTTGCACATGCACCCATGGAGATAACCCATTTTGGCTCCAGCATCTGGTCATAAAGACGCTGAATAACCGGTGCCATTTTGGTAAAGCAGGTCCCGGCCACCACCATCAGGTCAGCCTGACGTGGAGAAGCACGCAGTACCTCGGCCCCAAAACGCGCAACGTCATGCACCGCAGTGAATGACGTCACCATTTCAACGTAGCAGCAAGAAAGGCCAAAGTTGTAGGGCCAGATGGAGTTCTTACGACCCCAGTTGACCATATCGTGCATAGCATGCTCGAGCTTGCCCATGTACACGCTTTTGTTGACTTCTTGCTCCAGGGGGTCAGTTACGATCTCCTGTTTTTGCAGGGGGTAACGGTCATTCTCACCGTTAGGATCTATGCGGGTGAGCGTATAATCCATCTTATTGCCTCGCTGTTACTGCTGACGATTAGAGATACTGTTTTCCGGGTTGATGTGTTCACGGCGTGAACGCACAGGTGTCCAGTCCAGCGCGCCAATACGCACCAGATAAACCAGACCGGCCAGTAACACTAAAATGAAAATTGCGGCCTCGACAAAGCCCACCCAACCACTTTCGCGAATGGAGGTCGACCACGCGAAGAGGTAAAGCGCTTCCACGTCAAAAATGACGAAGAACATGGCTACCAGGTAGAACTTGGCAGACAGGCGTAAGCGAGCGGTACCTACGGAATCAATACCTGATTCGAAAGGTGTGTTTTTGTGCCTTGCGCGGGCGCGACCGCCCAGGAACCAGCCGCCGACTAACATCAGGCAGCACAGGCCAATGGCTACAATAAGAAAGATTGCGAATGCCCAGTGATGAGCGATGACTTCTGTGGATGTTGACATACTCATTGCTTACTCATCAAAAGTGATACCGACGACACTGCTCTTGCTGGCAGATGGGCATCACATCGATTCATGGGGAGGAACAAAATAACCTTACACTAACTGTCAGAAATGAGACATAGACAGCAAAATGATGGGGTTTTTTACTCCTATCTATAACCTTTTGTCAACTTTAACAAAGGTTTCTTCACATTAAATTACATCGAGCGATTCTCATTAACATTTGGTGCCCTTTAACCCTGGTGGCCAGGTGACTTTACGTCAAATGCATCTTGTTGAATCGTGTCCGTTTTGGAAGTAAAAAAAATAACCCTCCTATTTTGACAGGATTTGCCAACGATTCCTCCCCCTAAATAGGAGTATTTTCTTGATCTGAGACACGCTTTTGTTAATTCAATCAAAAAAACAGCAACATATTTCCTGTTTTTTTAACATCGGCAGGGTATGAGGGAAGATAGAACAGCTATTGTTTACATATTAATCAAAAGTATTTGTCTTATTGATAATTAAGCGCTATTTCACTTATCCACACACCTCCCGCGGTTATGAATAGCAAAAAAAACCACTCGCATGAAAAAATCATGCGAGTGGCTCTTTTTTACACTTACATTTTGTTACGAGAATTTTGAGGAAACGATCACTCAAAATCCCCTTCCACGATCAGCGAGTCATCCCCTCCTTCAGGAGTAGCATGCGCGTACTGCCATGGATTGTGGTAGTTTTGCATTGCTTCGAATACCACCTTTGCCAGCTCGTTGTTGCTGCCGGCGTTATGGCACAGCATGTACTCCGTATCCGGCAGCGAGGGAAGCCCCTCTGATTTGCCCAGCACGCGCAGGTCGGGGCTCATCATCTCAACCGGACGGGCCGTTACGCCAAGCCCGGCCTTCACCGCCGCTCGCACTGCGGGCAACGTGGACGCCACGTACGCCAGACGCCAGGGGATACTGGCCTCGTTGAGCGCAGCAAGCACCATATCGCGGAACGGACTGGGATCGTCCAGCAGAACCAGGGGTATGGGCTCACCTTGTTGCAATACGTACTCCGCGGCACAGTACCAGTGCGTAGGAGAAGTACGCAGCGTCAGGCAGTCAAACTGACCGGGTCGATGCGTGGTGACCACCAGGTCAACCTCGTTCTCTTTCAGCATCTCAACCATGAAGGCATTGCGTTTAACGCTAACGTCCAGGGCAAGCTTCGGATAAACCGAGCTAATTCGATTGAGAAGGAAAGGTAAAATGGTATCTGCTGATTCATCTGACGCCCCTAATGTTAACACTCCCTGAAGATTGCTAAACATTAATGACATACAGGCTTCATCATTAAAGCGCAGTATCTTTCTGGCATAACCCAGAAGCTGAATACCATGTTCTGTTAAAAGCTTATTACGTCCATGGCGCGCAAAAAGCTCTTTACCAACCAGTTGTTCCAGTCGCTGCATTTGCTGACTTACGGCGGACTGGGTACGGCATACTGCGGCAGCAGCTGCTGCAAAAGTGTTGAGATCGGCGACCGCAACAAACGTTCTCAGCAGATCGAGGTCGAGATTCATTATCGGACGATTTGCATTTATCATATCTTTTCACTTTCAGGTTGCTCGTGCGGAGCTGCCCGGGTTGAAGCTGTGTGTAACGGTTAAGCAATTCCTTCTGAAGTGTTTCCCTCGCATCCCGGCCCGGCAGACTGCCTGACAGATAGTTATTGTACTGTGGTATATCAACAGTCAGAAATCACGTTTCATGACGTTATTTTTATTCTCTTGCGTTCAGGTTATTTCGTTGTGTGCAGGTAGATGTAAATTCCATAAAGAGTAAGACATGTTTTCTGCCATCTATATCGCAGCGTTGCCAACGTCGCAAGATGTGACTTACCCAATCGGCCAGAGATAACTTTAACAATAACAATCGATTAATACAGGAAAGCAGAATCCGATATACGTAACAGGCCTATCGCTCTGCTGCATTCCCGAAACACATCTTAACCCAAATCCACTATATTTATAAGTCTTATTGCACTAATACGGATTTAACGCCAATGATAAGCAACTACACTCTTTTTATTAAAATTAACGAAAGTTGCATTTTCGTCGTTAATAATAAATAAAGTTTAATTTAGATTCAGGCCAATCATTAATAACCCTTAACATTAATTTCACATGAGTAACTTTTAACCTGGCTTTGCTAATATGGCAATCTGTATCTGAGCATTCAGGTTTTACGAATGGTCACTCAGAGGGACTACTGCCTCAGCCCGGATCGTCTTTTTATTTACCCAGAATAATATTAATACTTATATGCTATTTTCAGCATAAAAAACCCAACAATAAGCGTAATCACGGTGATTTCAGGCACAAAATCACTCCGTCATTAGATTAAGCGATCACAGCGGCGCTGCCCGACTGGACAAAATCTTCTTCTGTGCGCCCTTCAAAACGAGGCGCGGTGGGAGTACATTGTTCCGTGCTGCTTCCACGGCAGGAAGTTGCAATAATAGCGAAAAGGTTAAAGGTTCATGTCCCCTATCGAAAAATCCAGCAAGCTCGACAACGTCTGTTACGACATCCGTGGCCCGGTACTCAAAGAGGCAAAACGCCTTGAAGAGGAAGGCAATAAGGTTCTGAAACTCAACATCGGCAACCCCGCGCCATTTGGTTTTGAAGCGCCGGATGAGATCCTGGTGGATGTGATCCGTAACCTGCCAACGGCACAAGGCTATTGTGATTCAAAAGGCCTTTACTCCGCCCGTAAAGCCATTATGCAGCACTATCAGGCTCGCGGAATGCGCGACGTCACCGTTGAAGATATCTACATTGGCAACGGCGTCTCGGAACTGATCGTTCAGGCGATGCAGGCGCTGCTGAACAGCGGTGACGAAATGCTGGTTCCCGCGCCGGACTATCCGCTGTGGACTGCTGCCGTATCGCTCTCCAGCGGTAAAGCGGTACATTATCTTTGCGACGAATCCTCTGACTGGTTCCCGGATCTGGACGACATTCGCGCGAAAATTACGCCTCGCACGCGTGGGATTGTGATCATCAACCCGAACAACCCGACGGGCGCGGTCTATTCAAAAGAGCTGCTGATGGAGATCGTCGAGATCGCCCGCCAGCACAACCTGATCATCTTTGCTGATGAAATCTACGACAAGATCCTGTACGACGCGGCGCAGCACCACTCTATCGCCGCGCTGGCGCCCGACCTGCTGACCGTCACCTTTAACGGACTGTCTAAAACCTACCGGGTTGCCGGTTTCCGTCAGGGCTGGATGGTGCTGAACGGTCCGAAAAAACATGCGAAAGGCTACATTGAAGGGCTGGAGATGCTGGCATCCGTGCGTCTGTGCGCCAACGTACCGGCACAGCATGCGATCCAGACGGCGCTCGGTGGCTATCAAAGCATCAGCGAGTTCATCGTCCCGGGCGGCCGTCTGTATGAACAGCGCAACCGCGCATGGGAATTGATTAACGACATCCCGGGTGTTTCCTGCGTGAAGCCAAACGGCGCGCTGTATATGTTCCCGAAAATCGACGCGAAGCGCTTTAATATTCACGACGACCAGAAAATGGTGCTCGACTTCCTGTTGCAGGAAAAAGTGCTGCTGGTTCAGGGTACGGCGTTTAACTGGCCGTGGCCGGATCACGTGCGTATCGTGACCCTGCCGCGCGAAGACGATCTTGAGATGGCCATCAGCCGCTTCGGGCGCTTCCTCTCCGGGTATCATCAGTAACTGGCCTTTCTGCCGGGTGGCGCTGCGCCTGCCCGGCCTGCACCATCCGCAAATTTGCATCTTCCCTCCCCTCCCCGCACAATGAAGTCTGTCGCAGTGAAGACATAAGGTAACCTATGAGTCAGAGTCATTTTTTTGCCCACCTCTCCCGCCTGAAACTCATCAACCGCTGGCCGCTGATGCGCAACGTACGTACTGAAAACGTGTCAGAGCACAGTTTGCAGGTTGCCATGGTCGCGCACGCGCTGGCCGCGATTAAAAACCGCAAATTCAACGGACAGGTGAATGCCGAGCGTATTGCCCTGCTGGCGATGTACCACGACGCTTCGGAAGTGCTGACCGGGGATCTGCCCACGCCGGTAAAATACTTCAATTCGCAGATTGCGCAGGAATATAAGGCCATCGAGAAGATTGCCCAGCAGAAGCTGATCGACATGGTACCCGAAGAGCTGCGTGATATCTTCGAGCCGCTGATCGACGAGCATCAGTACACGGATGAGGAAAAATCCCTGGTCAAGCAGGCCGATGCGCTGTGCGCCTACCTGAAATGTCTGGAAGAGCTGTCCGCCGGGAATAATGAGTTTCTGCTGGCGAAATCGCGCCTGGAGAAAACGCTGGAATCCCGCCGCAGCGAGGAGATGGACTACTTTATGCGCGTGTTTGTGCCAAGCTTCCATCTGTCGCTGGATGAGATCAGTCAGGATTCGCCGCTGTAATTTATTGCTCAGCGGCGCTGCGCTTGCAGAGCCTACGGCCGGGTAAGGCGTAGCCACCACCCGGCGATGTTCTCAAAACGGGAATAACACCGGAATCAGCACCACGCATACCAGCATCACCAGAACGGTGAACGGCACGCCAATCTTCACGAAGTCGCTGAACTTATAGTTCCCCGGCCCCAGCACCAGCGTATTGACCGGAGAAGAAACCGGCGTCATAAACGCCGCGGACGCCGCCATCGCCACCATCATCGCAAACGGATACGGCGAAACGCCCATGGATTTCGCCATCGCCAGCGCAATGGGCGCCATCAGCACCGCCGTGGCGGTATTGGAGATGAACAAACCAATGGTGGCACACATGACGAACAGGCAAATCATCATCAGGTACGGGCCATACCCCCCGCCCGCATCCATCAAGCCTTTAACGATCAGGTCTACCCCGCCGGTTTTCTGAAGCGCCAGGGCAAACGGCATCATCCCGACAATAAGAATAATGCTCGGCCAGTGAATCGCCTTGTAAGCGCTTTCGGCGTCGATACAGCGGAATTTGCCCATCAGCAGACAGGCAATTATCGCCGCCACCGGGTTAGGGATCTCGTCGGTCAGCATCAGCGCGACCATCAGCACCAGACAAAAAATCGCGTGGGGCGCCTGGCTGTGCGCCGGGGATGCATCGCTCTCTTCAATCGGCATGTTCAGCACCACAAAGTCGCGGCCTTTCTGCCCGAGCTGGCTAATCAGCTTCCAGTTGCCGACCACGAGGAAAATATCCCCCAGCAGGATCGGCTCATCCACAACCGCCCCTTCAAGGGCCACGCCATCGCGCTTCAGGCCCACCACGTTCAGCCCGTAGCGGGTACGAAAGCCGATTTCGCGCACGGTTTTGCCCAATAATTCTGATTCGGGGATCAGGGAGACCTCGGCCATCCCCACATCCAGCGCCTGGTCGGAGAAATACTCGCCGCGCAGCACCATCGGCTCCAGCAGCTGCTCGCTACAGAACTCTCGCAGATCTACGTCCGCCGTGGACATATCGATCAGCAGGACGTCACGCGCGCGGAACTCTGATACCCCGTTCACGTTAACGATCACCCGACGAAAACGACGCCAGCGCTCAACCCCGATGACGTTCGCGCCGTAGCGTTCGCGTAGCTTAAGATCATCCAGCCGCTGCCCCACCATCGGCGATCCCGGGCGGATGGCCAGACGCCGGGCGCGCCCGGTCAGACGGTACTCTTTAATCAGATCGCGGAAAGAGCGCCGCTTCCAGCCCTCTTTGGCTTTGTCCTGCCTCTCCCCTTTCAGCGCGAAACGGGTCAGTAGCATATAGATAATGCCCATCACCAGCACCACCAGGCCGATCGGCGTGACGCTGAAAAAGCTAAATCCTTCAAGCCCCTCACGGATCAGCTCGCTGTTCACAACGAGGTTCGGGGGCGTCGCGACCAGCGTCATCATGCCGCTGATGAGCCCGGCGAAGCTTAACGGCATCATCAGCCGCGACGGAGAGATCTGCATTCTCATGCAGACGCTCAGCACCACCGGAATAAAGATGGCCACGACCCCCGTTGAGCTCATAAACGCGCCCAGCCCGGCAACCGTCAGCATCAGGTAAATCAGCATTTTGGTTTCGCTGCTGCCCGCCACCTTAACCAGCCACGACCCCATCATTGTCGCCACGCCGGTGCGGACCAGCCCGTCGCCGATGATAAACAGGGCGGCAATCAAAATGACGTTGGGATCGCTAAACCCGGAAAAGGCTTCCGGCAGGGAAAGCGTACCGCTCAGAACAAACGCAACAATCACAAACAGGGCGACGGCATCCATGCGCACCTTGCCCGTGGCAAACAGAATGATGGCGATTAACAGCAGGCTCAGGACCCAAATCAGTTCACCGTTCACAACATGTCCTTGTCAGTGGAGGAGAAGCCATTCTGCCATAAAAAAAGCCCCGGTAATGCGGGGCTAAATCATGGGATTACATTTTTAGCGAGACGGTTACGATCCCGTCAGAGGCCTTCGAGACGTCGATGGCGGTCAGGGTGTTAATCACAAAATCCGCCTCCTCCAGCCGGGGGGAACCCGCCGGTACGTTAACGGCAATGACGTGGCTCCCGGCATTCAGACCGGCCAGAACGCCTGCCGCCGCGTCTTCCACCACCACGCACTCCGCAGGGGCAAGGCCCAGCAGTTCAGCGCCGAGCAGGAACGCATCCGGTTCAGGCTTGCCGCGCTTCACGCGCTCAGCGGTAATGAACACGTCCGGCGTCGGTAAACCGGCCGCCTTATGACGGGCATGCGCGACGGGAATCGAGCCGGAGGTGACGATAGCCCACGGGATCTGCGCTTCATTCAGGTGCTCAAGCAGTTCGCGCGCACCGGGCAGCGCGGTAATGCCGTCGGTGTCGGTGGCTTCTATCTGCTCCAGATAGCTGAACTCCGCCTGAATTTCTTCCTCAGAACGTCCCGCCAGGAAGTGCCGCAATGAGGTAATGGCCTGTTTGCCATGGATAAAATTCAGTACGTCCTGATGGTCGATGCCGTGCCGGTCGGCCCAGTGGCACCACGAGCGTTCCACCACCGGCAGCGAATCCACCAGCGTACCGTCCAGATCAAACAGAAAACCTTTACACTGCACACGCACCTCCGTCAGGCATTAATGATTTGTTGAATTTCGTTGCTGCTTAAATGGTACTGACGCGGACAGGCGTGCCACGCGCTCAGCATACGTTGATATTTATCCCACATGGGAGTCTGGGCGTTGAAGCCGTGCGTACCCGCATCAAAATGGGTGTAGCGCCCTTCAGTATTCACCATAAAGCGCACATAGCTCAGATAGCGCGCTTCCGTCGCGGCATCAAAGCCCAGGAACGTCACGCGGCGCTCGTCAATGGACTGCCGATCTTTCAGGTTGGTCCAGGACACATGCAGCGCGTGGTACATCTCCATGATGTCGATAACGATACGGCAGGTTTCCTCTTTCAGCTCGCCAAATTCGCGATCCAGTTCGCGCATTTGCAAGCCAAAGCCACGTTCGACAATGGTTTGCAGGCGGCTGTAGCGCGCAGCGTTATCGGGATCAAGCATAGTCATCATCTTGTACTGGTTAGACAAAATCAGACGTTGAGCATGGGTCATTTCCATCTTTCGACTCCTGTAGCGCATTGCACTGTAAAAAAAAGACACGGTAACTGACTGTTACTGTGCCTTCTTTTGGTCGTCGTTTCGATGATCAATCACAAGTCATCGAGGAATGTTTTATCAAGCTGTTTAAACGCGCGCTTTAACGTGTCCGCCAGCGCCTGATAGTCCGGCTTGCCTTCAACCGGGGCGAGCGCCTGCCCGGCCTCCTCCAGTTTTCCACGCACTTCATAAAACCAGTGTAAAATAGAAGGCGGAAGTGGCGTGACGGAACGTTTACCTAACCACCACAACCCCTGCATCGGCAGGCTTAACGCAAAGAGCGCCGTCGCGACGGCAGGCCCAAGCTGTCCACCTAATGCTATCTGCCAGCACAGGGTAAAGACGGCAACAGGAGGCATAAAGCGGATCGCATAGCGCGTGGCGCGGATGGTACGGTTCTCAATAAACATCGGTGCCAGGCGCTTTTCCATCGGCCACGTCTTAGCGTAATGCTGTCCCCGACGAAACAGACTAAAAAAATTTACGGACGGGATTTCGGGTGTCGACATGGCTGTACCTCAACTTCACATATAAAAATTAAAATTTTCGTGCAAAACCACAACAGGCTATGACAACGTTCAAAATATTTTGTCATCGCTACCCCGTATCGGGTATCCTGTGCCAGCCTGATAGGGCCGTAGACGAGAAGCGTTAACTCGTCAAATTATCGCATATTATGCCATTGTCTGAAAAATGTTCAAAATGGCTTAAAATCATAGGTATTTCTTCCATCCTGCCAGAATGTTCGTTTGGCATGATGTTAATCATAAACGTCTGGGTCAGCTTGCGTTACGCTTTTAGGCTCATTGACGTTTTTTTAGCCACGTATCAATTATAGGTACTTCCATGTCGAGTAAGTTAGTACTGGTTCTGAACTGCGGTAGCTCTTCACTGAAATTCGCCATCATCGATGCGCTCAACGGTGACGAGTACCTCTCTGGTTTGGCCGAATGTTTCCATCTGCCTGAAGCACGTATCAAGTGGAAGATGGACGGCAGCAAACAAGAAGCGGCTTTAGGTGCAGGCGCCGCTCACAGTGAAGCGCTGAACTTTATCGTTAACACTATTCTGGCACAAAAACCAGAACTGTCTGCTCAGCTGACTGCGATTGGTCACCGTATCGTCCACGGCGGCGAAAAATACACCAGTTCCGTGGTGATTGACGACTCTGTGATCCAGGGCATCAAAGACTCTGCGTCTTTCGCACCGCTGCATAACCCGGCTCACCTGATCGGTATCGCTGAAGCACTGAAATCCTTCCCGAATCTGAAAGACAAAAACGTGGCCGTGTTTGACACCGCGTTCCATCAGACCATGCCGGAAGAGTCTTACCTCTATGCCCTGCCGTACAGCCTGTATAAAGAGCACGGCGTACGTCGCTACGGCGCACACGGCACCAGCCACTTCTATGTGACTCAGGAAGCCGCAAAAGTACTGAACAAGCCGGTTGAAGAAGTCAACATCATCACCTGCCACCTGGGCAACGGTGGTTCTGTTTCTGCTATCCGCAACGGCAAGTGTGTTGACACCTCTATGGGTCTGACCCCGCTGGAAGGTCTGGTGATGGGTACCCGTTCCGGTGATATCGACCCGGCGATCATCTTCCACCTGCACGACACCCTGGGCATGAGCGTTGACGACATCAACAAAATGCTGACCAAAGAGTCTGGCCTGCTGGGTCTGACCGAAGTCACCAGCGACTGCCGTTACGTTGAAGACAACTACGACAGCAAAGAAGATGCTAAGCGTGCAATGGACGTTTACTGCCACCGTCTGGCGAAGTACATCGGTTCTTATACCGCGCTGATGGACGGTCGTCTGGACGCGGTTATCTTCACCGGCGGCATCGGTGAGAACGCGGCAATGGTACGTGAGCTGTCCCTGGGCAAACTGGGCGTACTGGGCTTCGAAGTCGATCACGAGCGTAACCTGGCTGCCCGCTTCGGCAAGTCTGGCTTCATCAACAAAGAAGGCACCCGCCCGGCTATCGTTATCCCAACTAACGAAGAGCTGGTCATCGCGCAAGACGCGTGCCGCCTGACTGCCTGATTCCACACCGCCAGCAATGCTGGCGGTGCTGTTTTGTAGCCCGCCCAACGCGGCGGTAACGAAAGAGGATAAACCGTGTCCCGTACTATTATGCTGATCCCTACCGGAACCAGCGTCGGCCTGACCAGCGTCAGCCTCGGCGTGATCCGCGCTATGGAACGCAAAGGCGTTCGTCTGAGCGTCTTTAAGCCTATCGCCCAGCCTCGTGCCGGTGGCGATGCGCCAGACCAGACCACCACCATCGTGCGTAAGAATTCCAATCTTCCTGCGGCTGAACCGCTGAAGATGAGCCACGTTGAGTCTCTGCTCTCCAGCAACCAGAAAGACGTGCTGATGGAAGAGATCATCGCCAACTACCACGCTAACGCGCAAGACGCGGAAGTGGTGCTGGTTGAAGGCCTGGTCCCGACCCGTAAACACCAGTTTGCCCAGTCCCTGAACTTTGAAATCGCGAAAACCCTGAACGCAGAGATCGTTTTCGTGATGTCCCAGGGTACTGATACCCCAGAGCAGCTGAAAGAGCGTATCGAACTGACGCGCAGCAGCTTCGGCGGTGCGAAAAATACCAGCATCACCGGCGTGATCGTTAACAAACTGAACGCACCGGTTGATGAACAGGGCCGTACGCGTCCTGACCTGTCCGAAATCTTCGACGACTCATCCAAAGCGAAAGTTATCAAGGTTGACCCGGCTAAGCTGCAAGATTCCAGCCCACTGCCTGTTCTGGGCGCGGTGCCATGGAGCTTCGATCTGATTGCCACCCGCGCAATCGATATGGCGCGTCACCTGAACGCTACCGTGATCAACGAAGGCGATATCAACACCCGCCGCGTGAAGTCCGTGACCTTCTGCGCGCGCAGCATTCCGCACATGCTGGAGCACTTCCGCGCAGGTTCCCTGCTGGTGACCTCCGCAGACCGTCCGGACGTGCTGGTTGCTGCCTGCCTGGCGGCGATGAACGGCGTGGAAATCGGTGCAATTCTGCTGACCGGCGGCTACGAAATGGACGCGCGTATCAGCAAGCTGTGCGAACGTGCGTTCGCGACCGGCCTGCCGGTCTTCATGGTGAACACCAACACCTGGCAGACCTCCCTGAGCCTGCAAAGCTTCAACCTGGAAGTGCCGGTTGATGACCACGAACGTATCGAGAAAGTTCAGGAATACGTTGCGGGCTACATCGACGCAGACTGGATTGAATCCCTGACCGCGACCTCCGAGCGCAGCCGCCGTCTGTCTCCTCCAGCCTTCCGCTACCAGCTGACCGAGCTGGCGCGTAAAGCGGGCAAACGCGTGGTTCTGCCAGAAGGCGACGAACCACGTACCGTTAAAGCGGCGGCCATCTGTGCTGAGCGCGGTATCGCGACCTGTGTACTGCTGGGTAATCCGGATGAGATCAACCGCGTTGCGGCGTCTCAGGGCGTTGAGCTGGGCGCTGGCATCGAAATCGTTGACCCAGAAGTGGTGCGCGAAAGCTACGTTGCCCGTCTGGTTGAGCTGCGTAAGAACAAGGGCATGACCGAAGCCGTTGCGCGCGAGCAGCTGGAAGACAACGTCGTGCTGGGCACGCTGATGCTGGAGCAGGACGAAGTTGACGGTCTGGTTTCCGGTGCGGTTCACACCACCGCGAACACCATCCGCCCACCGTTGCAGCTGATCAAAACCGCACCGGGCAGCTCTCTGGTTTCCTCCGTGTTCTTCATGCTGCTGCCTGAACAGGTTTACGTTTACGGCGACTGCGCGATCAACCCGGATCCAACCGCAGAGCAGCTGGCAGAAATCGCTATCCAGTCTGCTGACTCCGCGACTGCCTTCGGTATTGAACCGCGCGTAGCGATGCTCTCCTACTCCACCGGTACCTCTGGTGCAGGCAGCGACGTAGAGAAAGTCCGTGAAGCAACCCGCATTGCGCAGGAAAAACGTCCCGATCTGATGATCGACGGCCCGCTCCAGTACGATGCTGCCGTCATGGCTGACGTGGCGAAATCTAAAGCGCCAAACTCGCCGGTTGCAGGTCGCGCTACCGTGTTCATCTTCCCGGATCTGAACACCGGTAACACCACCTATAAAGCGGTACAGCGTTCAGCAGACCTGATCTCCATCGGGCCAATGCTGCAAGGCATGCGCAAACCTGTGAACGACCTGTCCCGTGGTGCGCTGGTTGACGATATCGTCTACACCATCGCGCTGACGGCGATCCAGTCTTCGCAGCAGCAGCAGTAATGTTAAAAAGCCCGGTGGCGCTAGCGCTTACCGGGCCTATGGTTTTGTAGGCCGGATAAGCGAAGCGCCATCCGGCAAGAAAGGCGACCACTTAACCGGTCGCCTTTTTTATTACAGCAGCTCCCGCGCCGCCGACACAATGTCATGCGCCGTCAGGCCATACTCTTTTTGCAGGAAGTCCTGCGTGCCCACCTGGCCATAACGTTCCTTCACACCTACCCGACGCATAGGCACCGGACAGGTTTCCACCAGCACTTCCGCCACCGCCGATCCCAGCCCGTTGTGAATGCTGTGGTTTTCGCAGGTCACAATACGCCCGGTTTTCTCGGCGTAGTTTTTCACCAGC
Organism: Enterobacter cloacae complex sp.; assembly: GCF_900322725.1. Taxonomy (NCBI): domain Bacteria; kingdom Pseudomonadati; phylum Pseudomonadota; class Gammaproteobacteria; order Enterobacterales; family Enterobacteriaceae; genus Enterobacter; species Enterobacter cloacae complex sp. Next base: position 387,914 of record NZ_LT991957.1, read on the forward strand.
ATCCGATCGATGGGCTTCAGGGTAAACATGTCGATGACCGCTGCGCTTACCCCCTCCTGTTCAAGCTGGCGCGCCGCCTCCAGCGCTTCCGCCACCATAATGCCGTTAGCAATTAGCGTGATATCGCTTCCCTCGCGCAACACGTTGCCCTTGCCGATGGTGAAGGTTGAGCCCGGCGCATAGACGCTCGGCGCCTGCTTGCGGATGGTGCGCACCCAGTAGAAGCCTTCCAGGTCGATAAGCTGACGCAGCACGTCGTCGAACATCACCGCATCGGTGACTTCCAGCACCACAGAGTGCGCCAGACCGCGCACGATGCCCATATCCTCGAACGACATGTGCGTCCCGCCGTTGTGGCAGGCCGTCACGCCCGCATCCGAGGCAATCACCTTCACGTTATTGCGCTGGTAGTCCAGGGACATAAACAGCTGGTCGAAGCAGCGACGGCTGGCGAAGGCGGTAAAAGTGTGCACGAACGGCTTACGTCCGGTGAGCGACAGCCCGGCGGCCGTTCCGATCACGTTGGCCTCCATAATGCCGCAGTTGATGACGTGCTGTGGATAATCCCGCGCTACGCCGTCCATCGCCATCGAACTCATCAGGTCCGCCTCGAGCGCAACGATCTCGCTCCCGGCCTCAATCTGCCTGGCCACAAAGCCCGCGTAGACCTTCCGCATCTCAACCGAATCTTTCTGTCCTGCCGGTGCAACCTTAATCATGTGAAGCCTCCAGTTGGCGAATCGTCTCGTTGAGCGCCGCTTTGCTCTCCTCGGTTAATCGCAGGTGATGCGAATTACTGAGCTGTTCCAGGTACGGCACCCCCTGCCCTTTGATGCTGTCGAGGATCACCACCCGCGGACGCGCATCGGCCTCAGGGATCGGTGAAGTCACCTTCAGCAGTGCCGGAATGTCGTCCCCTTTGACCGTCACCACGTCAAAGCCAAAGGCGCGGAATTTGCCCTCAAGGTCGAAGGCACAGATGATTTCGTCCAGTTCACCGTCGAGCTGCTGTTTGTTCCAGTCCACGAACACGGTCAGGTTGTTCAGTCGATGGTGAGCGATAAACTGGAAGGCTTCCCAGCACTGGCCTTCGTTTAGCTCCCCGTCACCGACGATGCAGAACACGCGGTTTGGCCTTCCTGCCAGCTTGTGCGACAGCGCCATGCCGCTCGCAATCGAGATCCCCTGCCCCAGCGAACCGGTGGTGGCATCCACGCCGCAGGTTTTCAGGCGATCCGGGTGGCTGGGCAGACGCGTTCCGTTCTGGTTCAGCGTGCTCAGTTCTTCAACCGGGAAGTAGCCCTTAATCGCCAGCGTGCTGTAGAGCGCCGGGCCCGCATGGCCTTTCGACAGCACAAAGTAATCGCGCTCTGGCCAGTCCGGGTCGGCCGGATCTATTTTCATCACTGCGCCGTACAGCACCGCCAGCGTTTCAACGACTGACATGCTGCCGCCGTAGTGGCCAAAGCCCAGCTGCGTCAGGGATTTCAGGGTCTCAAGACGGATCTGACGCGCCAGTTCGGTTATCTCATTCTCATTCATGATTTGGCTCCGGGGTTTTCCTGCGCGTTACCGCCCGCAGGTTTGTTTTTAGCGAAGATGTTGTAAGCCACCAGCAGTGCGAACAACACAACAACCAGTCCGGTGATGGCAAGCGGCGACAGGAAGCGCGCAAGATTGCCGAGCACAATCCCGACCGCACCAAAATCAGCGTCCGAGAAGGTGGTATTCGCAAAGCCAATCGCGCCCAGAACAGGCAGCAGGAGGACCGGCAGGAAGGTGATCAGCAGGCCGTTGGCAAACGCGCCAATCATCGCCCCGCGACGTCCGCCGGTGGCGTTTCCAAACACGCCCGCCGTCGCACCGGTGAAGAAATGCGGCACCACGCCCGGGAGGATCAGCACCCAGCTAAACTGACCGCAGATCAGCAAGCCCACAATCCCGCCGAGGAAGCTGAACAGGAAGCCAATCAGCACCGCGTTTGGCGCATAGGGGTAGACCACCGGGCAGTCCAGCGCAGGCCGCGCGTTCGGCACCAGTTTTTCAGAGAAGCCGGTAAAGGCCGGGACGATTTCCGCCAGAATCAGGCGCACGCCTTGCAGGATGATGAAGACGCCTGCTGCGAAGGTGATCGCCATGATAATGGCGTACACCAGGTAGTTTTGCCCGCCGCTGAAGGTGGACTCCACGTACTCGCGCCCGGCGCTCACCGCCATGATCAGGTAGATAATCATCATGGTCAGGGAAATTGAGATCGAGCTGTCACGCAGGAAGCTGAGGTTCTTCGGCAGGTTCATCTCTTCGGTGGAGCGCGAGCCTTTGCCGACCCTGCTGCCAATCCAGCCGGACAGCACGTAGCCCAGCGTACCGAAATGACCGAAGGCGATCTCATCGTTGCCGGTGATACGCTTCATATAGCGCTGCGCAATCGCCGGGAAGAAGGCCATAATCAGGCCGAGGATCAGTGAACCGGTAAAGACCAGCCCTACTCCCTCGAAGCCTGCGACCGTCAGGATCACGCCGATCATGCACGCCATGTAGAAGGTGTGGTGCCCGGTCAGGAAGATATACTTCAGGCGGGTAAAGCGCGCGACGATAATATTCGCCACCATCCCGAAGGCCATAATTAGCGCAGTCGAGGCACCGTATTTTTCCAGGGCAATGGATACAATCGCTTCATTGTTGGGAATAATGCCCTGAATATTAAAAGCGTGCTCAAACATACCGCCTAACGGATTTAAAGAGCCTACCAGCACGGTGGCGCCACCGCCCAGAACAATAAAGCCAAGAATGGTTTTAATCGTGCCTTTTACCACATCAGAAAAGGCTTTTTTCTGCGCGACAAGACCAATTAAGGCAATTAACCCTACCAGGACTGAAGGGACTTTTAAAATATCAACAACGAAATTCAGCGTTTCAAGGATAAACATATCCACCTCGCCTAATCAGGATTATTGTCTTTCGAACCAGTCGCGCAGCTGCGCTTCGAGTTCGTTGATATCGATAATATTGTTGATGACTACCAGCTGGCTTTCCGGCACGCTGGCGCTGGCCGCAATGTCTTTCGCCATCACAAACAGGTCCGCCGCGCCCGGCGTGGCCGAGGAGAGGTCGGAGTGTTCCACCTCGGCCTCAATCTCCAGTTTTTTGAGCACCTTTTTAATATTCATTTCGACCATAAAACTGCTGCCCAGGCCGGAGCCGCAAATAGCCATAATTTTCATTGTTATCCCCTTTTTTAAGTAAAGTACGCCCCATCACGCTGACGCGTAATGTTGAGATGAAACGGATTAAAGAATTAAATCAGAAGCGGTCGATGATGGTTTTTATCTCCTCCAGCGTGTTCGCCCGGTGTAATTCAGCCATATCTTCGTCGCTGGAAAATAATTCCGCTAACGCCGAAATCATTTCGATATGGCTATGTTTGTCCGGCGCCGCCAGCATTACAATCACATCGACGGGGTCAAACTCACCGGCACCAAAAGAGACGCCCTGTTTCAGTTTTAATAATGACAGGCCGAGACCTTTCGCCCCCTCTTCCGGCCTTGCATGCGGCATTGCCAGGCCGGGAGCCAGTACATAGTAGGGTCCAAGCGCGTGGTGCTGCTCGATGATCGCCGTGACGTATTCCGGCGCAATCACCTGCAAATCCAGCAGCGGTTTCGCGCACAGCTCCAGCGCCTGCGGCCAGTTTTCAACGCTATCCTGTAGCGTTATGGTTGTATCATATATCCACTTTTTGAGCACTTTTCACTCTCGCTAAAGCCCAGACATGGGCAAACTCTATTCAACCCATCAATCAATGACTGCGATCGCGATCACAAAGATAGCGCTACCAATAACTAACATGCAGAACTGTGATAGCGCTATCAAATTGCTATCATGGTGTGAAATCACAGCAAAAAAAGGGATTTAAGGCGTATACTGCCTGTCACGTAAAATAAGGATGAAACTGACTCACGTCCTGTCAGCAGGAAGATGTATGTCTTTAACCCGAAAACGCCGCAGTACCGGAAAAGTAACGCTCGCGGATGTCGCGCAGCTTGCCGGCGTAGGCACGATGACCGTTTCCCGTGCTCTCCGCACGCCCGAACAGGTTTCCGATAAACTGCGTGAAAAAATTGAAGCTGCGGTGCAAGAGCTGGGTTACATGCCCAATCTTGCCGCCAGCGCGCTGGCATCAGCGTCGTCATGGACGATTGCGATGGTTGTTCCCAATCTTTCCGAAGCTGGATGTTCCGAGATGTTCGCCGGGCTACAGCATGTGCTTCAGCCTGCGGGCTACCAGATCATGCTGGCGGAATCTCAGCACCGGCTTGAACAGGAAGAGAAACTGCTCGAAACGCTGCTGGCATCGAATATCGCCGCGGCAATATTGCTTAGCGTTGAACACTCCGATACCGTGCGGCACTGGCTTAAAAACGCCTCTATCCCGGTGATGGAAATGGGTGCGATGCGTGCCGATCCGATTGATATGAATATCGGGATTGATAATGTCGCCGCCATGTATGAACTCACAGAAATGGTGATCCAGCGCGGCTACCAGAATATCGGCCTGCTGTGTGCTAACCAGGAGCAGTGGATTTTTCAGCAGCATTTGCAGGGCTGGTACAAGGCGATGCTGCGCCACCACATGTCGCCGAACAGGGTGATTAATGCCGCCATGCCGCCAAACTTCTCTACCGGCGCGGCGCAGCTGCCCGAGTTCCTGCTGGCGTGGCCGGAGCTGGACGCACTGGTGTGCGTATCCGATGAGCTCGCCTGCGGCGCGCTGTATGAGTGCCAGCGTCGGCGCATCAAAGTGCCGGACGATTTAGCGGTGGTGGGCTTTGGCGACAGCGACGTCAGCCGCGTCTGTCAGCCGCCGCTGACGACGATGGCGGTGCCGCATCGCAAGATTGGTATTGAAGCCGGGAAAGCGTTACTGGAACGACTGAACGACGGGGGCTGGCGCGACCATAAGCCCATCGCGTCCAGCCTGTGCCTGCGGGAAAGCTGTTAAGGCTTACTCAGCCTCTTCCTCTTTCTCCGCTCTATTTTCCGGTTTAGCGGATTCGTTTTTGGCGTTGCGGGTCATCCACAGCGCCAGTGCTTTTAAGGAATCCGGCGTAAACTCGTCGCAACGCGCGGTGATCTCTTCCGGCGTCATCCAGCTGACTTCGCTCACTTCCTCTTCCTGCAAGGCGAAAGGCCCATGGGAAACGCAGCTAAACAGCCCGCCCCAGACGCGGCAATGCTCATCTTCAAAATAAAACTGGCCGTGCTCGGCAAACGGCACGCCAGCGATACCTAACTCTTCTTCCGCTTCACGACGCGCGGAATCCAGCAGCACTTCATCGGCCTGCACGACGCCACCCGCTGTGGCATCCAGCATACCAGGAAGAAAATCTTTGGTGTCGGTGCGACGCTGGACCAGAATCTTGCCCATGCCGTCATGAACAACGATGTACGTCGCGCGGTGACGCAGACGCTCCGCACGCATTTGTTCGCGGCTGGCCTGCGCGATCACTTCATTTTCTTCGCTGACAATGTCAACCCATTCAGTACTTGCCAAATGATTCTGCTCCACCATCGGGAAACCTTCTCGTCTAAGCGCTCTTTCGGCGCGTTTGCAGTTGAGGTGTAACTTACGGATTAATCGCTATCTGTGCAATAACTTGCTGATCATTAAGTGCTATAACGCTTAATGTACCGTCTTCGTACATGCCGTAGCTTGCCGGGTAACCGCCCTTTGGAATGCTGACGGACCCGGGGTTGAAGTAATAAATGCCTTCACGTTTTTCCGCCACCGGAATATGAGTATGGCCAGAAACCAGGACATCGCCAGCGGCGAGTGACGGCAGGTTATCCGGGCCGAACAGGTGCCCATGGGTCAGGAACAAACGGCTGTTTTCCATCAGCACCTGTTGCCAGGGAGCGGTGATGGGAAAGTGCAGCAGCATCTGGTCAACTTCACTGTCACAGTTGCCGCGCACGGCGATGATGCGCGAAGCGTGCTGATTCAATTTTTCCGCCACCTGCGCCGGGGCATAGCCTTCCGGCAGCGCATTGCGCGGGCCATGGTTTAATACATCACCCAGGATGACCAGCCATTGCGCCCCGCTTTGGGCAAACAGCGAAAGCACGCGTTCGGTCGCGGGCAGCGATCCATGGATATCCGACGCAAACATCAGTTTCATCAGTTACTCCTCCGAAAATCAGACTGCCCCTATCATACCTCAAGCGCCTCGTCCGATCAGCCCGCGCGCTTAGCGGAGAGTGCCACATAGCGCTGCACCGACGCGCGTTGCCACTGGAACCCGGCATAATCCACCAGCAGCTGCGGGACGGCATCTCCGTTGAGGATCAGGCGATTGAGCATCAGCGCCAGATCGGCGTCGGCAATACACCACTCGCCAAACAGGTTCGGACTGCCGTGAGCCAGCAGCGAGGAGGCCGTCTCAATCAGCTTTTGCGCGCTGGCTTCCCCCTCCGCGCTGAGCGCCGGCTTTTTGACGCCGGCGAAGACCACGTCCGTGGAGCGCTCGACGCGAATCGGCACCAGATCGCTGCGCAGCCACGCCTGGATCTGACGGGCGCGGGCGCGCTTTTGCAGATCGTGAGGATAGATGCGTTCCCACTCTGGCGGAGCGAAGCGATCTTCCAGATACTCGTCAATCGCCGAGGATTCGCTCAGCTCAAAGCCGTCAATCTCCAGCACGGGAACCCGTCGGGTAAGCGCGTAGCCCTGCCACTGGGGCTTCAGATGTTCGCCGCTGTCCAGGTCAATAGTTTTCAGATTCACGGCGAGCCCCTTTTCAGCCAGCGCCACGTAAACGCTCATAACATAAGGAGAAAAGAAGTTCGCATCGGACCACAACGTTATTACAGGCTGGCTCATGACATCCTCATTAACTGATTGGTTTTCACTCAACATATAATCTCTTTGCCTCGCTGTCACCTGATGAAAACTCACGATTTTCTGCCAGCACCTATACTGTTTTTTCATGGCAACACTCTTCACACTGACAGGAGTTGAGAATGATCGATCTCTATTATGCCCCCACCCCGAATGGCCATAAGATCACCCTCTTTCTCGAAGAAGCCGAAGTGGAGTACCGGATCGTTCGCGTAGATATCAGTAAAGGGGACCAGTTCCGCCCCGTTTTTTTGGCCATATCGCCCAACAATAAAATTCCGGCCATTATTGATAACCTGCCCTCTGATGGCGGCAAACCGTTAAGCCTGTTTGAGTCCGGAGAGATTTTGCTCTATCTGGCGGAGAAAACCGGCAAGCTCCTGAGCGGTGAACTGCGCGAGCGTCACCAGACCCTTCAGTGGCTGTTCTGGCAGTCAAGCGGCCTGGGGCCCATGCTGGGGCAGAACCACCACTTTACCGCGTATGCGCCACAGACTATCCCTTACGCCATTGAGCGATACCAGGTCGAAACCCAGCGTCTGTACGGTGTTCTGAACCGTCGGCTGGAAAAATCACCGTGGCTCGGTGGTGAGCATTACAGCATTGCCGATATCGCCTGCTGGCCGTGGATCAACACCCATGAACGCCACCGGATCGACCTGGCCTCTTACCCGGCGGTGAACAACTGGTTTGAGCGCATCAGGACCCGACCGGCCACCGAACGTGCGATGCAAAAAATCCATCAGATTTGAGCCTGCGCCCCGTTGGGTACAGGTGTTCTCCTCATGTATGATGAGGCAGAAATACTGACACGGAGAAGACCTGCAATGTCCCAGCATGACGCTATTATTCGTATAAAAAACTTACGCTTACGCACGTTCATCGGTATTAAAGAGGAGGAGATCGCTAATCGCCAGGATATCGTGGTGAATGTGGTGATCCATTACCCGGCAGACAAGGCGCGCGCCAGCGAGGATATCAATGACGCGCTGAACTATCGCACGATCACCAAAAGCATCATCCAGTACGTTGAGAACAACCGTTTTGCGCTACTGGAAAAATTAACTCAGGATGTGCTCGATATCGCACGCGAACACCACTGGGTCACTTATGCTGAAGTAGAGATCGATAAACTTCACGCCCTGCGCTACGCCGACTCCGTCTCGATGACGTTAAGCTGGCAGCGCCAGGCGTAAACCTGGAGGTAGTATGAAGATTCTGCTCACCGGCGGTACGGGCCTGATTGGTCGCCATCTCATTCCACGCTTGCAGGCGTTGCATCACGACATCACCGTGGTCACGCGCAGCCCGGAGAAAGCCCGTCAGGTGCTGGGTGCCGGCGTTGAGATCTGGAAAGGCCTGGCGGAACGGCAGGATCTGGACGGCTTTGACGCCGTCATTAACCTCGCGGGTGAACCTATTGCCGATAAACGCTGGACCGAAGAGCAAAAGCAGCGTTTATGCAGCAGCCGCTGGAACATGACCGAAAAGCTGGTTGAGCTGATTCGCAACAGCGAGACGCCGCCTTCGGTGCTGATTTCCGGTTCTGCTACAGGCTACTATGGCGATCTCGGTGAAGTGGTGGTGACCGAAGAGGAGCCACCGCACAACGAGTTTACCCATAAACTCTGCGCCCAGTGGGAGCGTATCGCCTGCGCGGCGCAGAGCGATAAGACACGCGTCTGTCTGCTGCGCACCGGCGTGGTGCTTGCCCCGAAGGGCGGTATCCTCGGTAAAATGCTGCCGCCGTTTAAAATGGGGCTTGGCGGTCCTATCGGTAACGGACGGCAGTATCTGGCGTGGATCCATATCGACGATATGGTCAACGGCATTCTCTGGCTGCTGGATAACGACCTGCGCGGGCCGTTTAACATGGTGTCTCCGTATCCGGTACGTAATGAGCAGTTTGCTCATGCCCTGGGCCATGCCCTGCATCGCCCGGCGGTGCTGCGCGTGCCTGCAACGGCGATTCGGCTGCTGATGGGTGAATCGTCGGTGCTGGTGCTGGGCGGCCAGCGCGCGCTGCCAAAACGGCTGGAAGCGGCCGGATTTACGTTCCGCTGGTATGATTTAGAAGAGGCGCTGGGGGATGTAGTGCGGTGAATATGTTACAGTCATACGCCATGTCTGGATGATATGGCGTAACTATGGCAACCCTCACCACAACCCGGCTTCACCTCTCTCCTTTCAAACCCTCTGACTGGGCGTTCTTCCGCTCACTGCGTGAAGATCCCACCGTCATGCGCTACATGGCTGCTATCACGCCGGAAAAAGAGACGCGCCGCGTATTTGCCGCACGCCTGATGGCGGAGCATGTCTTCGTGATCCGTCTGCATAATGACGATATGCCGCTCGGAGATATCGGGCTGCAAATCAGCGCGGCGAACCGTGAAGAGGCGGATATTGGCTATACCGTGGTGCCTGCCGCGCAGGGAAAAGGTATTGCCAGCGAGGCGCTGCGCGCGGTATGTGATTACGCCTTTAACCCGATCGGCGTGAAGGCGATTAATGCGTATGTACTGGCGGATAACGGCGGTTCGGTACGCGTGCTGGAGAAAGCCGGTTTTGTGCGCACGCAGGTGCTGGAGAAGGCATACGAGATTAACGGGGTGCGGTATGACGACTGGGTGTACCGGCTGGAGCGTGGTGCGCCCTGAATGCGTGGCGGCGGCCTACGGTTTTTGTAGGCCCGGTAAGCGAAGCGCCACCGGGCAATTAAGCAGCACCGCCGTCTGATGCCCTCTTTATTTCAGAGATCCCTTCAGGAACTGCTGCAAGCGCGGGCTTTGCGGGTTCGCCAGCACCTCATCAGGATGCCCCTGCTCCTCAATCTTGCCCTGATGCAGGAAGATAACGTGGTTAGAAACATTACGGGCGAAGCCCATCTCATGCGTCACCACCACCATCGTTTTGCCCTCTTCAGCCAGCTTCTGCATGATGCGCAGCACCTCGCCAACAAGTTCCGGGTCCAGCGCGGAGGTCGGTTCGTCAAACAGCAGAACTTCCGGCTCCATCGCCAGCGCGCGGGCGATGGAGACGCGCTGCTGCTGACCACCTGACAGGTGCACCGGGTACTTGATCTGCTGACGCTCGTCGATACCCACTTTCGCCAGGTATTTCACCGCACGCTCGCGGGCCTCCTGCTTGCTTAAGCCGAGCACCTGAACCGGCGCTTCCATCACGTTCTCCAGCACCGTCATGTGGCTCCAGAGGTTGAAGTGCTGGAACACCATCGTCAGGCGCGTACGCAGCAGGCGCAGCTGGTTTTTATCCGCCACTTTAAGCTGGCCGTCTTTATCACGGACCATATTAATGTTCTGTCCGCTCACCACAATCGAACCTTCGCTCGGCTTTTCGAGGAAGTTGATGCAGCGCAGGAAGGTACTTTTACCCGAACCTGATGAACCGATAATACTGATCACGTCGCCCGCGTTAGCCTCCAGCGACACCCCTTTCAGCACTTCATGTTCGCCGTAGCGCTTGTGCAAATCAATTACGTTTAATTTGTTCTCAGCCATCATAAATTCTCAGTGCGTCGACGGTTTTATATGCTGCAACCAGCGTTTTTCAGCCTTACGGAACAGGCTGATCAGGACGTAAGAAATGATCAAATAGAGCACTGCCGCAATGCCAAACGCCGTAAACGGCTGATAGGTCGCAGAGTTAATATCGCGCGCAATCTTTAACAGATCCGGTACCGTGGCGGTAAAGGCCAGTGCCGTTGAATGCAGCATTAAAATCACTTCGTTGCTGTACGCCGGCAGCGCAATACGCAGCGCTGAAGGCAGAATAATACAGCGGTAAAGCTTCACGGAGGAGAAGCCGTACGCGCGCGCCGCCTCGATCTCTCCGTGCGGCACGGAACGAATGGCACCGGCGAAGATCTCGGTGGTATAGGCGCAGGTATTGAGCGTCAGCGCCAGCACCGTACAGTTCAGGCCGCTGCGGAAGAACGCGTTCAGCATCTCGGTGCCTTTCACGATCTCAAGCGTGTACATCCCCGAATAGAACACCAGCAGCTGTACGTACAGCGGCGTACCGCGAAACACGTAGGTAAACAGCCAGATCGGGAACTGAATAAATTTATTGTTCGACACGCGGCCAATGGCCAAAAACACCGCCAGAATGCCGCCCATTACTACCGAGGAAATCAGCAGCCACAGCGTGATCGCCACGCCCGTGAAGCGGTAGCCGTCCGTCCACAGCAGGGATTTCCAGTACTCCTGAATAATCTCAATCACAGGTCAGCCCTCTTCACACCCACGGAGTAGCGACGTTCGAGCAGAAGCAGCACACCATTGGAGACGGTCGTAAAGACCAGATAAATCACGCCACAGACCACCGCAAAGTAGAATGGTTCCCAGGTGCTCTTACCCGCCAGCTGCGTGGCCTTCACCACGTCTTCCAGACCCAGCAGGGAGACCAGCGCCGTCGCCTTGAGAATAACCTGCCAGTTGTTGCCGATACCTGGCAGCGCGTAACGCATCATGGCCGGGAACATGATCCGGCGAAACGTTTGTGAGGAGGTAAAACCGTAGGCAGTCGCCGCTTCAATATGTCCCTTCGGCACGGCCATGTACGCGCCGCGAAAGGTCTCGGTGAAGTAGGCGCCGTAGATAAAACCAAGGGTAATGATACCGGCCACCATCGGGTCGATATCGATCTGATCCATGCCGATAGCGTCCGTCACGCCGTTGAGTGCGATTTGCAGGCCGTAAAAGATCAGCAGCATCAGCACAAGGTCAGGCACGCCGCGAATCAGCGTGGTATAGCCTTCAAATATCAGCGCCAGCGGTCTGTTGGCGTATAACTTTGCCCCCGCGCCCGCCAGGCCTATCAGCACCGCCAGCACCACGGAGCTGATGGCCAGCTCAAGGGTGACAAGCGCGCCCTGTAAAATAACGCCAGAAAATCCGTACAGCATACCGCGTGCCCTGTCGTCTCGTGAGTGGTGGAACCGTGTCTTTTCCCCTCCCGCAACGGGAGGGGCCGCACGTTATCAGACGGGGCGATTAGCCGCCGTAGACGTTAAAATCGAAGTACTTTTTCGCCAGCTTGTCGTAGGTGCCGTCCGCGCGCATCTCGGCGAACGCTTTGTTCAGGGCTTCACGCAGTTCGTTGTCTTCTTTACGCAGGCCCATACCGGTGCCTACGCCAAAGAGTTTTTCATCCTTAATGGACGGACCGCCGAACTTGTAATCTTTACCCACAGGCTGCTTCAGGAAGCCTTCGCTTGCCGCCACTTCATCCTGGAATGCGGCATCAATGCGGCCTGCGGTCAGGTCTGCGTAGATATTTTCCTGCCCCTGGTAAGAGACAATTTCAATGCCCTTAGGCGCCCAATGCTCGTTGCCGTAGGTTTCCTGCGTGGTCCCCTGCAACACGCCCACGCGTTTGCCTTTCAGAGACTCAAGGGTTGGCTGAATGTCAGAGGATTTCGCCACTACCAGACGTGAATCAGCCGCGTAGAGTTTGTCCGTGAAGGCAATCTCCTGCTGACGTTTTTCAGTGATGGAAAGGGAGGACATGATCACGTCGATTTATTTCGCTTTCAGGGACGGGATCAGCGCATCCAGCGGGTTTTCAACGTAAGTACATTGCGCTTTAATGCGTTTGCACAGCTCGTTAGCCAGATCGATGTCAAAACCGACCAGTTCCCCCTTCGCATTCTTCGATTCGAAAGGTGCGTAGGTTGGATCAGTTCCAATACGAATTTTCTGCGGAATTGCTGCGAATGCCGCGGTGGCGCTGGAAAAGGCCAGTACCAGAGAAAGTGACAACACCAGTTTTTTCATATCTGTCCTCAACAAACTGTCTTAATACGAGATTTTACGACCACGGGGTGCCGTTAATGTGCCATTAATCGCCTCATTCAGGCAAAGATTAATGGCTCTGAACGGGAATTTTTGCATTTTAAATGCTTAACTATGCACACAGCGATCCAATACGGTGCAATAGATGCACCATACTGGAACATTACCCCGTGGGATGCACCACATCAGTGCATCCCGTTCAGGCATTAATCACCGTAGACGTTGAAATCGAAGTATTTCTTCGCCAGTTTGTCGTAAGTACCGTCTTTACGCAGCTCGTTAAACGCTTTGTCGAAGGCGGCTTTCAGCTCGGTATCATCCTTACGCAGGCCAATACCGGTGCCGTCGCCAAAGTATTTTTTATCTTTAACTGACGGGCCAGCAAAGGCGTACTCTTTACCCGCAGGCTGCTTCAGGAAGCCTTCGCTCGCGGCAACTTCATCCTGGAACGCGGCATCCAGACGGCCCGCCGCCAGGTCAGAGTAGATCAGATCCTGGTTCTGGTAGGCGACCACATCGACGCCCTTCTCGCGCCAGTTGGCGTTCGCGTAGCCTTCCTGGGTTGAGCCCTGAAGCACGCCAACATGCTTACCTTTCAGCGAGTCGATGGTCGGCTGGATTGGGGAGCCTTTCGCGGCAATCAGACGTGAATCGGCAGCGTAGAGCTTCTCAGAGAAGGCGATCTCCTGCTGACGTTTTTCCGTGATGGAGAGAGAAGAGATAATGGCATCAATTTTCTTGGCTTTCAGCGATGGGATCAGCGCATCAAAGTCACTGCCCACCCATGTGCACTTCACTTCCATGCGTTTGCACATCTCATTTCCCAGATCGATATCAAACCCCACGAAATCGCCCTTCGCATCCTTGGATGAGAATGGCGCGTAGGTTGCGTCTGTACCGATACGAACTGTCTGTGGAAGCGCTGCATAGCTGCCTGCTGCTGCACTCAAGCCCACGAGCAAAGACAGAGCCAGAACCGTCTTCTTCATACATTTACCCTCAAGAACCGTGATTTTATTATGGTTTATGTTGTGTGTTGTGTTGCAGGCTGCTCTTGCAGGTCTTATGCCACATTGTCGTCGGGTTCAGACTACGACGTTAAATATGTTAATAAAACGTTGCGATACTGCCTTAATGGTGAAAGATAGCAGGTCTGCCGAACGAACCGGAAAGAGAAAAAGGGAAAAAGCGAATTAAATGTCGAGGATATGATCGCGGTTGCAGTTTTGCCCTGAAACAGGGCAAATTGCCTTTTCATGCACCCTGATTGTGCACGGCTTCACGTCCCCTGCCAGCGGACAAAGAGATCTTCAGGCAGGTCAATATCGAACTGATCCAGTACGCGGTTAACGGTCTGATTGATGACATCGTCCAGCGTCTGCGGGCGATGATAGAACGCAGGAACCGGGGGCATAATCACGGCGCCCAGTTCGGCGGCCTGCGTCATCAGGCGCAGATGTCCCAGGTGCAGCGGGGTTTCGCGCACGCACAGCACCAGAGGGCGACGCTCTTTCAGCACCACGTCTGCCGCACGCGTCACCAGCGTGTCGGTATAGCTGTTTACAATGCCGGAAAGGGTTTTAATCGAACAGGGCAAAATAACCATGCCGGCCGTTTTAAACGAGCCTGAAGAGATGCTGGCGGCGATATCGCGGGCATCGTGCACAACGTCAGCCAGGGCCTGAACGTCGCGCAGAGAGAGATCGGTTTCAAGAGAGAGGGTCTGGCGCGCCGCCTGGCTCATCACCAGATGGGTTTCTACGCCTGCAACGTCACGCAGCACCTGTAACAGCCGGACGCCGTAAATCGCGCCGCTGGCACCGCTGATCCCTACAATGAGTCGTTTCATGATTTTTGCCCTTGCTGATTTCAGGGCAGACTGTGCAGGATTTTACGGGGAGTTGCAAGTGAGGGCGAGCGCCCTCACCTGCACAGGCATCAACCTTCGTTGTGCATCTCTAAGCTTTCGAGATCGTTTTGCAGCTGGACGGCTTTCGCATCGTCGTTACGCAGCGAATCAAGGTAGTCGAGATACTGCTGGTCAACGTCTTTCGTCACGTAGATGCCATTGAACACCGAGCATTCGAACTGCTGGATATCCGGGTTCTCGGCGCGCACCGCGTCGATCAGATCGTTCAGATCCTGGAAAATCAGGCCGTCGGCCCCGATAATCTGACGGATTTCGTCCACTTCACGACCGTGAGCAATCAGCTCGTTGGCGGTTGGCATATCAATACCGTACACGTTCGGGAAGCGGATTTCCGGCGCCGCAGAGGCGAGATACACTTTCTTCGCGCCGGCTTCGCGCGCCATCTCGATGATCTGCTCGGACGTCGTGCCGCGCACGATGGAGTCATCCACCAGCAGCACGTTCTTGTCGCGGAACTCGGCACGGTTAGCGTTGAGCTTGCGACGTACGGACTTACGGCGCAGCTGCTGGCCCGGCATAATGAAAGTACGGCCAACGTAGCGGTTTTTCACGAAGCCCTGACGGTACGGCTTGTCCAGAATGCGGGCGATCTCCAGCGCGATGTCGCAGGAGGTTTCCGGAATCGGTATCACCACGTCGATGTCGAGATCGTCCCACTCGCGGGCAATCTTCTCGCCCAGCTTCGTGCCCATGTTGACGCGCGCGCTGTAAACGGAAATCTTGTCGATGAACGAGTCCGGACGAGCGAAGTAGACGTATTCGAACAGGCACGGGTTGCTCACCGGGTTGTCGGCGCACTGGCGGGTAAACAGCTGGCCCTTCTCGGTGATGTAAACCGCTTCGCCCGGCGCAACGTCACGCAGGAACTCGAAGCCCAGCGTGTCCAGCGCCACGCTTTCGGAGGCCACCATGTACTCGGAACGGCCATCGCCGAGGTCGCGCTTGCCGAGCACCAGCGGGCGGATCCCGTTTGGATCGCGGAAGGCCACCATGCCGTGACCGATAATCATCGCCACGCAGGCGTACGCGCCGCGGATCTGGCGGTTTGTCGCGGCAACGGCGGCAAAGATGTTATCGGCTTCCAGCGGGTAGTGGCGGAAGTTATCCAGCTCGCTGGCAAAGATATTGAGCAGGATTTCAGAATCAGAGGTGGTGTTAATGTGGCGACGTTTCTCTTCAAACAGCTTTTTACGCAGCTCGTGGGCGTTGGTCAGGTTGCCGTTGTGGGCAAGCGTGATGCCATACGGGGAGTTAACGTAAAAAGGCTGAGCCTCAGAGGCGCTGGAACTGCCAGCAGTAGGATAACGAACGTGACCGATCCCCATATTACCTTGCAGACGCTGCATATGGCGGGCTTCAAACACATCGTTTACCAGGCCGTTCGCCTTACGTAAACGGAAGCAGTTGTTTGCATCAATGGTGATGATACCCGCAGCATCCTGCCCACGGTGCTGAAGCACCGTTAACGCGTCATAAATCGACTGGTTTACCGGCATGAAACCGGCGATACCGACAATACCGCACATTCGTCTTTTCCTCGTTAAGCCACATCTCAGGGTTTATGCCCTGGGCAAGAAACTCGACGAGCTTTGCAGATAGTCAAAGAACCATCTGATGATGAAGCTGAACTCCGGAATGAGCTGCGATTTCTGCCAGTCTTCACTTTTGGAGAACCCGGTAAAGGTATCCAGGAAGAACAGGATCGCGGCCACAATCAGCACGCCTCGCAACGCACCGAAACAGATGCCGAGCACCCTGTCCGTCCCTGACAGACCGGTTTTCTCGACCAGCTGGCCTATCACATAGTTGACGATAGCGCCGACAATCAGCGTCGCGATAAACAGCAGCGCGATAGCGATTCCGTTTCGGACCAGTTCATCTTCAAAGCCCGTGAACCAGACAGACAGGTAAGTGTAGTAATGACTGGCAACAAAGAAAGCACAACCCCAGGTTACCAGCGATAACGCTTCACGAACAAAGCCACGGATCAGGCTAACCAGACAGGAAAAACCAATCACCGCAATGATGGCGTAATCAATCCAGACCATATGTGTCCCACGATTTAACGCCCTGTCATCCAGTTCGGGGCGAATTCTAACAGAAAAAGAAAACGTTTGCGTAGGGATTTCCTTCCCATGCGTAAATAAAAAAGGCGCTGAAAAAATGCTCAACGCCGTTGGCTTATTACGTCTCTTTGGACGTCTGCCATTCCCCCTCACCCTAACCTTCTCCCCTTTGGGAAGAGGGCCGGGGTGAGGGGGAAAACTTATCAGTTTGCGCTGTAGTTCATCACCACGCCGCTCAGGCCGGAGATCTGCTTCAGCTCGCCAAGCGAACCTTTGAGCTTATCTTTAGACGCATCCGGCCCCACGAGGATACGGGTAATTTTACCCTGCACCGGCGTGGTGGGTGAAGTATAAACACGGTATCCCGCGCCGCGCAGTTTACTCACGATCTCATTGACCTTATCAGCGTTTTTCAACGCACCCAGCTGAACGACATAGGCTTTGCCCGTCGGGGCAGCCTCCTGCTGGGCCTGTCTGGCCGGTGGCGGCGTTTCCGTTGCCGCCGCCAGCTGCTCGGCCGCTTTGTCACGCTGCGGTTTAGGCTGCGTTTTCTCTACCGGCTTCGGTTTTTCAACCGGTTTAGGTTGCTCTACCGGTACGGGATCGATTTCAACGTTGTTATTTGCAGCCAGACGCGACGGGTCAAGAGACGGCGCGGCTGCATCGCCTGCACGCACCTCTTCCGCTGCGCCTTCAGGCGGCTGGGCAGGTAGCGCCTGCGTTGCCGCGGGCAGCATGTCGGGCTCGTCGCGGTCGCCCGGTTTTGGCACCAGCGGAATAGCCGCAAATTCATCCTGGTAATGCTTTTTCTGCCCGTCGAGCAGCCCCGGGAGAATAATCACCCCGAGCGCGACCAGCACAATGGTTCCTGTTAAACGGTTCTGAAACTTACTCGCCACCGGTTCTCCCCGCCTCCATCACTTCCATGACATGTGCCACCGTGTGGAATGACCCACACACCAGCACGGTATCTTCTGGTTTAGCTTCCGCCATCGCGGCGCGCCAGGCCGAAACCACGCTGTCGTAGATTTCGCCTTTGCCGAGATGTTCCATTAATTGCTCAGCAGTCGCGCCACGCGGCCCCTCCAGAGGAGCACAATACCAGCTATCGACCACACTCTCCATGCAGGCCAGCGTGCCGCCGATATCTTTATCATGAAGCATACCGATAACCGCCAGCACGCGCCCGGTTTTTGGTAACGATTTGAGACGTCCTGCGAGGTACGCCGCCGCGTGCGGGTTATGCGCCACGTCCAGAATCAGACGCGGTGACTCGCTCACAATCTGGAAACGCCCCGGCAGCAGCGCGTTCTGAATACCGTCGCGGATCGCCTGCTCGCTCACCGTTAACCCGCTGGCGCGCAGTGCGGCCAGCGCGGTCGCTGCGTTAGGCTGTGGCACCTGCGGCAGCGGCAGATTCTCCAGCACGCCCTGCGCATCGCTAAAGCGCCAGCCGTGGCCCTGAATCTCATACTGCCAGTCCACGCCACGACGCAGCAGCCGCGCGCCCTTCTCTTTCGCCACGTCGGCAATGGTGTGCGGCATGTCCGGCTCGCCGACCACGGCGGGCTTATTCGCCCGGAAAATACCGGCCTTCTCGCGGCCAATGCTTTCGCGGTCTGGCCCCAGCCAGTCGGTGTGATCCAGCGCGATGCTGGTCACAACCGCGACATCCGCATCCACCATGTTTGTCGCGTCCAGTCGCCCACCCAACCCGACTTCCAGGATCACCACGTCCAGCTGCGCCTGCTTAAACAGCCACAGCGCCGACAGGGTGCCATATTCGAAATAGGTCAGTGAAGTTTCGCCGCGCGCCGCTTCGATAGCGGCAAACGATGCCGTGTGGGCAGATTCCGCCAGCTCGGCGTTTTGCACCCGCACGCGCTCGGTATAGCGCACCAGATGCGGAGAGCTGTAAACGCCGACCTTATAGCCGGCAGCCATCAGGACAGATTCCAGCGTGCGGCAGGTGGTGCCTTTCCCGTTAGTGCCGGCGACGGTAAACACGAACGGCGCGGGTTTCAGCACGTCGAGACGCGCGGCAACCTGGCTTACGCGCTCAAGGCCCATGTCGATGGTTTTACTGTGCAGGTTTTCCAGATAAGAAAGCCACGCGGCCAGGGGCGACGTGGCTTGAGGAATGCTTTTATTTTCCATGATGCCCGGTTGTCATTAACGGTTTAGAAAGCAAAAGGGCAGCGCCATTCGGCCCTGCCCTTTTCAGTTATCAGGCCTCGGGTTCCTGATCCGGTACGACCACGCCTTCGCGCGGCTCGTCCGGGTTAGGCGCTGGCAGATTCATCAGCTTCGCCAGAATGCTGGCCAGCTTGAGGCGCATTTCCGGACGGCGGACGATCATATCGATAGCGCCTTTCTCAATGAGGAACTCACTGCGCTGGAAGCCCGGCGGCAGTTTCTCACGTACGGTCTGTTCGATAACGCGAGGACCGGCAAAGCCGATCAGCGCTTTTGGCTCGGCGATGTTCAGGTCGCCCAGCATTGCGAAGCTCGCAGAGACGCCACCCATGGTTGGGTCGGTCAGTACCGAGATATACGGCAGACCGCGCTCCTGCATTTTCGCCAGCGCAGCGGAGGTTTTCGCCATCTGCATCAGAGACATCAACGCTTCCTGCATACGCGCACCACCGGAGGCGGAGAAGCAGATCAGCGGGCAGTTGTCTTCCAGCGCCTGCTCAACGGCACGTACGAAACGCGCGCCGACCACGGAGCCCATTGAGCCGCCCATAAAGGAGAACTCAAACGCAGCGGCAACCACCGGCATTTCATGCAGGGTGCCCTTCATGACGATCAGCGCGTCTTTCTCGCCGGTCTCTTTCTGTGCAGAGGCCAGACGATCTTTGTATTTTTTGGAGTCGCGGAACTTGAGCACATCTTTTGGCTCCAGTTCGCTGCCCAGTTCTACCAGAGAACCTTCGTCCAGCAGGCTATGCAGGCGGTTGCGCGCCGACATACGCATGTGGTGGTCACACTTAGGACACACCTCAAGATTGCGTTCCAGCTCTGCACGATACAGAACCTGGCCGCAGCTATCACACTTCGTCCATACCCCTTCAGGAATGCTCGCTTTACGCGTCGGGGTAATGTTGCTTTTAATTCGTTCAATCCAGCTCATTGATAACCTTTCTGCCTGAACCTGGTCGTATGCCAGTTTTGCTGTAAGAGGCGAATAATGCCATTTTTGCCTCCAACAGACCATGAATGTTGCACATTAAAACATAACAGCCCGAAACTTTGGATAAAAAAGTGGTCGAACTGCCAGCGTGCATTTACTTCGCTTGTTTTGCTGCCGCGCGTTTGTGACGTATGATTTCGATAACACCCGGCAGAACGGAAAGCACAATAATCGCTACAATCAGTAACTTAAGGTTTTCCTGAACCACAGGCAGATCGCCAAACAGGTAGCCCGCATAGGTAAAGAGCAACACCCAAAGCAGTGCGCCCACCACGTTGTACATCGCAAAATGACGATAGGACATGTGGCCCATTCCCGCCACAAACGGTGCAAATGTGCGCACAATAGGCACAAAACGGGCAAGGATAATGGTTTTTCCGCCATGACGTTCATAGAACGCATGGGTCTTGTCTAAATAACTGCGGCGGAAAATCTTCGAGTCCGGATTACTGAACAACCGCTCGCCAAACACTCGCCCGATGGTGTAGTTGACCGCATCGCCAACAATCGCCGCGACGATCATCAGGACGACCATCAGGTGGACGTTCAGGTCATTGGTTGGCAGTGCAGATAACGCACCGGCCACGAACAGCAGTGAATCTCCCGGCAGGAACGGCGTAACCACAAGCCCGGTTTCACAGAACAGAATGAGGAACAGAATGGCGTATACCCAGACGCCGTACTGCGCGACCAGCTCCGCCAGGTGAACATCAATGTGCAGGATGAAATCAATCAGAAAACGTATTACGTCCATATTGTCTAAGCCTTAATTGCACCTTTGTTTAGTCCGCTAAAAACAGCGGGCCCATTGGCGGTTTTGGCAGGTCGAACCGGTCCGGATAATCCACCGAAACCAGATACAGCCCTTCCGCTTTCGCCGTTGCTGCCGCAAGCGTTCTGTCCTTCGCTGCCAGCAGTTCTGCAATCCAGCTCTCCGGCTGGTGTCCGGCGCCCACTTCCATCAGGCTGCCCACGATATTCCGCACCATATGATGTACAAAGGCATTGGCTTTGATATCCACCACCACATACGCGCCATAACGACTGACGTTAATGTGCATGACGTTACGCCACGGCGTACGGGACTGACACTGCACCGCACGAAACGACGTAAAATCATTTTCTCCAATCAGGCACTGCGCCGCGCGATGCATGCGTTCTGCATCCAGCGGTTCATAAAAATGCGTCACGCCCTGGCTTAAGACGGCCGGGCGCAGGCGCTGGTTGTAGATGACATAACGGTAGCGCCGCGCCGTCGCGCTGAAGCGCGCGTGAAAATCATCCGGCACAGCTTTCACCCAACGCACGGCAATGTCACCAGGTAAATTCGCATTTACACCCAGCGTCCAGGCCGCATCTTTGCGTACCGCAGAAGTTTCAAAGTGTACCACCTGCCCCGTGCCGTGAACCCCGGCATCGGTGCGGCCCGCACAGAAGACGTTGATCGGTTCGTTCGCTACCTGAGAGAGCGCTTTTTCCAGCTTCTCCTGGACGCTGCGCACCTCATTCTGACGCTGCCAGCCATAGTATTTACTGCCATCGTACTCAATGCCGAGGGCAATTCTGTGGACCGGCTTTTGTTCCACGTCTGACATCAGTACAGATACTCCTGCACCAGTTTTTCCGCGATTTTGACCGCCATCAGCGCGCCGCCAAAACGCACGTTGTCGGCAACGGACCAGAACTGCACCTGCTCCGGCATACCGTAATCGTTACGCACGCAGGCCACGGAGAGATGCGCGCTGCCGGTGGCATCGCCCACCTGCGTCGGGAATTCGCTCTCTTCGGAAAGGACAATGTCCTCACCGCGGCCAAACGCGTCGCGCGCTTCTTCAGCCGCCAATGGACGCAGGGCTTCAAAGCCGACCATCTGCGCATGGCCGTAAAAGACCGGAGACTGTACGACGTTCGCGGAGATCATCAGCCCGTCATCCTGCAAAATTTTGCGCGCTTCATCGACGATACGACGCTCTTCCCGCACCGAACCTTCACGATCCGGCAGCAGCGGCAGCATGTTGAACGCCAACTGGCGGCCGAAGAAATCATCTTCGTCGATCGGGATACCGTTCAGCAGCTTCGCGCTCTGCCCTGCCAGCGCGTCTACGGCTTTTTTGCCATTAGCCGAAGCCGACAGCAGGCTGGTCACGGTAATGCGCGACAGGCCACCGTCGTCGATCAGCGGCTTCAGCGCGGTCAGCAACTGGCTGGTGAGGCTGTTTGGTACCGCAATGATGTTGCGGTTGCGGTAATCAGCCAGCACAAACGGGTTAACGTCCGGCACCACCAGCGGCACATCCGGCTCAAGGGAGAACAGGCCGCTCAGGTCGATCACCAGACAGCCTGAATTGGTCGCCTCTTCAATGTAAGACGCCGTCGCCTCTGCACCTGCGGCAAAAAACGCCAGCTGAGCCTGGGTCCAGTCAAATGCGGCGGCATCCTGCACCATCACGGATTTTCCGCCGAAACGCAGATGTTCACCCGCGCTGTCGGTACGCGCCAGCGCGTAAATTTCGCCCACCGGGAACTGGCGCTCAGCAAGGGTTTCAAGCAGGGCTTCGCCCACGGCGCCAGTGGCGCCCAAAATGGCAATGTTCCAGCCTTCAGACATGGTGGTTTACTCCAGAAATAAAAACGCGTCCCTGTCGGCGTTTCCAACAGGGAGCAGAAAGACATTAACGTGCCGGGTGGTGAACGGCGTTAAATCCCAGCTGATGCAGCAGCGCCGCCGCGGAGGCGTCATCGCACATCACATACAGGGAGGACCACTCGCGGCGCTCAAGGTAATTTTTGCGCAGCTTGTCAAACTCACCCGGAATACCCGCCACTTTACGCAGCAGCGCGTCATCGCGGCGCACATCATACACCAAATGCACCAGTCTTTTTAGCGTTGCCTCATCCAGCGGGCCATGAAGGGTAATGCGGCCAAATTCCGGCGCGGGAAGCAGCGTATCCAGCGCCACCTGCTGCGGATGGCCGATAAAGGCGCTGTAGGCCTCAAATACCTGAGTCGTGCCGCGCGCCTTGCCTTCGAGGGTATAACCCGCAATATGCGCGGTCCCCACGTCCACCTTATTCAGCAATGCGACGTTAAGATCCGGCTCGGGCTCCCAGACGTCCAGCACAACGCTCAGATCTTG
This sequence comes from Enterobacter cloacae complex sp., assembly GCF_900322725.1. NCBI lineage: Bacteria > Pseudomonadati > Pseudomonadota > Gammaproteobacteria > Enterobacterales > Enterobacteriaceae > Enterobacter > Enterobacter cloacae complex sp. Next base: position 410,951 of record NZ_LT991957.1, read on the forward strand.
TCCCTCGTCGAGACATTTCAGCAGCGCCGCGTTATCCACCACCGGACCGCGGCAGGCATTTATCAGAATAGTGCCAGCCTTCAGACGGCGGAATAGCGTCTCGTCGGCCAGGTGCAGAGACCGGTACGGCCCCTCTTTGAAAAGCGGCGTGTGGAAGGTGATGACGTCGCACTCGTCGACCAGTTCGTCCAGCGTGCGGAAATCGCCTTCATCGCCGTTATCCTTGCGCGGCGGATCGCACAGCAAAGTGCGAATGCCCCAGGCTTCCAGACGCTTTTGCAGACGTCCGCCGACGTTGCCCACGCCCACAATACCTACGGTGCGGTCTTTCAGCGCAAACCCATCGCGCTCGGCCAGCATCAATAATGCGGAAAAAACATATTCCACGACGGCAATGGCGTTACAGCCTGGCGCCGCTGAAAAACCAATCCCCGCCTGCTTAAGCCACTGGTCATCCACATGATCGGTCCCGGCCGTTGCCGTCCCGACAAACTTGATCCCTTTGCCGGTGAGCAGTGCCTCATTTACTTTGGTCACCGAGCGCACCATCAGGGCGTCTGCATCGTCCAGTTCGCTGACCGGAATCGGGCGACCAGGGACAGCCTTAACCTCGCCCAGGCGGCTGAACAGCTCACGGGCGTAAGGCATATTTTCATCAACGAGGATTTTCACGTCTGAGTACCTGTTTGAGAGGAAGTAAACCTGCCAAGTGTGCCATAATCTCGCCGCCGGGCATATATCTCCGCCCGGTTACGCAGAGTTTGACTTTAAGGATTTTTGACGATGCAGCCCATTTCAGGTACGCCTCCGCGCCCTCCGGGTGAAGGCCCCGTAGCGCCCAACACGCCAGGCGAACAGCCGCTCTCCACGCAACAGCGCACCGTGCTGGAGCGTCTGATCACGCGCCTAATTGCGTTGACCTCGCAGCAAAACGCAGAGGTATGGGCCGGCGTTAAGCACGATTTGGGCGTCAGAAACGATGCGCCGCTCCAGTCGCGCCATTTCCCTGCCGCTGAACAAAACCTGAACCAGCGTCTTACCAGCGCACAGCAGCAACATACTACCCGCCAGATTGTCTCGCAACTGACCGAGCTGTTGGGCCAGGGGAATAATCGCCAGGCGGTGAGTGATTTTATCCGTCAACAGTACGGCCATACCGCCCTGAGCCAGCTTTCGTCAGAACAGCTGAAAACCGTGCTGACTCTGCTGCAAAGCAACCAGCTTTCGATCCCGCAGCCGCAACAGCGCCCGTCGACAGAACGTCCATTGCAGCCAGCGGAGCACAATACGCTCAAGCAGATGGTCACAAAGCTGGCTGCCGCCACCGGCGAACCGACAAAGCTCATCTGGCAATCCATGCTGGAACTTTCCGGCGTGAAAGCGGGCGAGCTGATCCCGGCAAAACAGTTTACCCATCTGGTCACCTGGCTCCAGGCGCGTCAGACGCTCAGCGCCCAGACCGCCCCGACGCTGCATACGGTGCAGGCGTCGCTTAAGCAGCCGCTTGAGCGGCAAGAGTTTGAAGCTGTTCGGGAATATGCCCAGCAGGCCTGGCAGGCCACGCCGCAAACGGTGCTGACCACCGCGCAGGTTCAGGATTTACTGAATCAAATCTTTATTCGCCGCGCCGAGCGGGAAGGCGGCGTGCCGGAAGTGCGTAACGTTCAGCCCATCTACAGCCCGCTGTTTGCCCCGGTTGTCGACACGTTTAAAACGCTCTCTGCCCGCCCGGGATTGATGTTTATCGCGCTGATGATTGCGCTGGCGCTTTTCTGGCTGGTTGCCTGAGGTTTTGCCCGGTGGCGCTCCGCTTACCGGGCCTACAACGGCTCGAACCGTAGGCCGGGTAAGGCGCAGCCGCCCCCGGCAACATATTACCGCTTTCGAAACGCCACCAGCGTCACCACGATCCCCACCACCGCGGAAACCGCGCCGGCGAGAAATACGGAAGGATAGCCAAACGACGTCGCCAGCACGCCCGCCAGCGGTCCGGTTATCCCGTAGGAGATATCCTGAAACGCCGCATAGCCGCCCAGCGCTGTGCCGCGCACCTGCGGTGCGACGCGCTTCACCACCTCAACGCCCAGCGCCGGGAAGATCAGCGAGCAGCCGCAGCCGGTTAACGCCGCACCCAGCAGCGCAACGTAGGCGGACGGAGCCTGCCACAGCAGCACCAGACCTACCGTCTCAATAACCAGTGACGCTACGGCCACCTTCACGCCGCCAAAGCGATCCGGCATCCAGCCAAACAGCACGCGCATCAATACAAACGCGCCACCAAAGGCCGTCAGCGTAAAGCCCGCCATCGCCCAGCCGCGGCTCATAAAATAGAGAGAGACGAAGGTGCCAATCACCGCGAAGCCTACTCCCTGAAGCGCCAGCCCCAGCCCTGGCTGCCAGATTTGCCCCACCACGCTCCACAGCGAAGGACGTTCGCCTTTATGGGCGGGCACCTTGCGTACCGAACCGTTAAACGCCCACGCCAGCAGCGGTAATACCATGGTGGTTGCTGCCAGCGCCGCAAAACCAAACTGGCTGTGGATCAGCAAACCCAGCGGCGCGCCTGCCGCCAGCGCGCCGTAAATCGCCATCCCGTTCCAGGACATCACTTTACCGGAACGCGCAGGCCCCACCAGCCCCATTCCCCAGGTCAGGGTGCCGGTCAGCAGCTGGCTTTCGCCAAAGCCGAGGATCAGGCGCCCCACTACCAGCAGCGCGAATTTATACGCTGCATCTATCGGCAACAGCGCCGCCAGCAGCCAGGCGCCCCCCGCCAGCCCACAGGCAAACATGCCCTGCAACGCCGAGCGTTTTGCGCCGTGCTGGTCCGCCAGACGCCCGGCGTAGCCCCGGGTTAACACCGTCGCTAAAAACTGAATGCCCACCGCAATGCCGACCATGGTGTTGCCATAGCCCAGCTCATGGTGAACGAACAAGGGGATCACCGGCAGCGGAAGGCCAACGGTCATATAGGTCAGAAACACCGCAAAGGCGATGCGGAAGAGGGAAAGGTTCCCGGAAGGAGCGCTCTTCTCAGGGGTAATAGCCTTCATGCATAACTCCGTGTTCAGGCATAAAAAAGGGAGCCGCGCGGCTCCCTTCTACTATACCTTCAAACGCTTACGCTTTCAGCTTGCGCATCACCAGCGTGGCGTTGGTGCCGCCGAAGCCGAAGCTGTTGGACATAACGGTCGTCAGCTCACGTTCGGTGGTTTCGGTCACGATGTTCAGGCCAGCCGCCTGCTCGTCCATCTCGTCGATGTTGATGCTCGGGGCGATAAAGCCGTTTTCCAGCATCAGCAGAGAGTAGATCGCTTCCTGCACGCCCGCCGCACCCAGAGAGTGACCGGTCATGGCTTTGGTGGCAGAGATAGCCGGGCTGTTGTCGCCGAACACTTCGCGGATCGCACCCAGCTCTTTCACGTCGCCTACCGGAGTAGAGGTACCGTGGGAGTTCAGGTAGTCGATTGGGGTATCAACGCCGTGCATCGCCATCTTCATGCAGCGCACCGCGCCTTCGCCGGATGGAGCAACCATGTCAGCGCCGTCAGACGTTGCGCCGTAGCCCACGATCTCAGCGTAGATGTGCGCGCCACGCGCCAGCGCGTGCTCCAGCTCTTCAACCACGACCATGCCGCCGCCGCCCGCGATAACAAAACCGTCGCGGTGTGCGTCATAGGTACGGGATGCTTTGTCTGGCGTTTCGTTGTATTTGGTGGACAGTGCGCCCATTGCGTCGAACTCACAGGCCATTTCCCAGCCCAGCTCTTCGCCGCCGCCAGCAAAGACGATGTCCTGTTTGCCCAGCTGGATCTGCTCAACCGCATTACCGATACAGTGCGCGGAGGTCGCACACGCGGAGCTGATGGAGTAGTTCACGCCGTGGATTTTGAACGGCGTTGCCAGGCACGCGGATACCGCAGAACCCATCGCTTTGGTCACAACGTATGGACCGACCGCTTTCAGGCCGCGCGGGCTACGCATGGCGTCAGCACCGAACACCTGCGCCTTAGAGGAACCGCCGGAACCGGCAATCAGGCCCACGCGCGGGTTGTTCTGGTAGGCGTCTTCGCTCAGACCAGAATCCTTGATCGCTTCCTGCATGGAAAGATAGGCATAGATAGAGGCATCGTTCATGAAACGAACCACTTTACGGTCAATCAAACCGGTGGTATCCAGTTTAACGTTACCCCATACGTGGCTACGCATTCCAGAATCTTTAAACTCTTCAGAGAAAGTGATCCCGGAGCGTCCTTCACGCAGAGATGCCAGGACTTCCTGCTGGTTATTACCGATGCTGGAAACGATGCCCAGGCCAGTAATCACTGCACGTTTCATTCAATACCTCTGTAAGTCGCACTATAAAAAGTTTCGAGTCGCACAATAGCGTACACTTGTACGCCGAACAAGTCCGATCAGCGATTTTCTGTGGAAATTTGCACCGACAGGCTCACATCGTTAAGATCGTGCCACTGCCTGTCGGACGAGTAACTTACGTGAAACAAAACGCCATACAACCTGCCAACCTCGAATTCAACGCTGAGGGTACACCTGTTTCCCGAGATTTTGATGACGTCTACTTTTCTAATGATAACGGACTGGAAGAGACGCGCTATGTTTTCCTCGACGGAAATCATCTCGGCACCCGCTTCCCTGAGCATCCGCGCAGTCTGTTCGTTGTGGCGGAGAGCGGTTTCGGAACCGGGCTGAATTTTCTGACTCTCTGGCAGGCATTCGATTGTTTTCGCGCTGCACACCCTGAGGCTACCCTACAAAGATTACATTTCATCAGTTTCGAAAAATTTCCGCTTACCGCGCACGATCTGCGGCTTGCCCATCAGCACTGGCCGGAGCTTGCCCGCTGGGCGGAACAGCTTCAGGCACAGTGGCCGCCTCACATCGGTGGCTGTCATCGTCTGATTCTGGACGATGGACGGGTCACGCTCGACCTGTGGCTGGGCGACATTAACGACCTGACCGATAAGCTCGACGACTCGATAAATCAGAAGGTGGACGCCTGGTTCCTGGACGGTTTTGCGCCCGCCAAAAACCCGGACATGTGGAGCCAGCATCTGTTCAACGCCATGGCGCGGCTGGCACGTCCCGGCGCGACGCTTGCCACCTTTACCTCGGCGGGCTTTGTTCGCCGTGGGTTGCAGGAGGCGGGGTTTACCATGCGGAAAACCAAAGGGTTTGGCCGCAAACGCGACATGCTGGTCGGGGTGATGGAGCAGGATCTGGCGATCCCGGCACAGGCACCCTGGTTTGCTCGCCGCCCCAGTGCGTCGCGTGAGGTCGCCATTGTGGGCGGCGGTATTGCCAGCGCCCTGCTCTCGCTGGAGCTGCTGCACCGAGGCTGGCAGGTGACGCTCTATTGCGCTGACGAGGCGCCGGCGACGGGTGCATCAGGCAACCGCCAGGGCGCACTTTATCCTTTGTTAAGTTCACACGATCCGGCACTGTTCCAGTTCTTCCCGGCGGCGTTTACGTTTGCTCGTCGCCTTTACGATAGCCTGCCAGTTGCGTTTGACCACGACTGGTGCGGCGTGACGCAGCTCGGCTGGGACGAGAAGAGCCAGCAGAAAATTACACAAATGCTGTCGCTGGGTCTGCCGGAGGCCATCGCCCATGCCGTGACGGCGCAGCAGGTTTCTGAGACCACGGGCGTCGACACCGGCTGCGGCGGGATTCAGTATCCACGCGGCGGCTGGCTGTGTCCGGCTGAACTGACTTCTGCGGCGATTGCTCTCGGGCAGTCGCGCGGCTTGACGGTACATTATGCCCACAGGGTTGAATCGCTTAGCCGGACAGCGCACTGGACGCTGCGTTTTGCTGACGGCAACGAGGCGCAGCATGGAAGCGTGGTGCTCGCCAACGGGCATAACATCAATCAGTTTACCCAGACCGAGACGCTGCCGGTTTATCCTGTCGGCGGCCAGGTGAGCCATATTCCTGCCGCGCCCGCGCTGAGCAAGCTGCGCCAGGTGCTGTGTTACGACGGCTACCTGACGCCGCAAAATCCGTCCAACGGCCATCACTGCATTGGCGCCAGCTACCATCGCGGTGAAACGGACATGCAGTACAGCGAAGCAGATCAGCAGCAAAACCGCCAGCGCCTGATCGACTGTTTCCCGGATGCGTCGTGGGCGAAAGAGGTTGACGTCAGCGAGGGCGAAGCGCGCTGCGGCGTACGCTGCGCGACCCGCGATCACCTGCCGATGGCGGGAAACGTGCCGGACTATGAAGCCACGCTTGAACTCTATCAGGATCTGGCAGACAACAAAGAAACGGCGGTGAGTGCGCCGGTTTATCCTGAACTGTTTATGCTGGGTGGTTTAGGCTCGCGGGGATTATGCTCCGCGCCGCTGCTGGCAGAGGTGCTGGCTGCGCAAATGAGCGATGAGCCGGTTCCGCTGGACAGGGTTACGCTCGCGGGGCTGAATCCGAACCGGTTGTGGGTAAGGAAACTGCTGAAGGGGAAAATGGTTAAGTAGGGTGCGGTCGAATCCCCTCACCCTGACCCTCTCCCCAAAGGGGAGAGGGAAGAGAAGGCGGCGGCTTAGCGTTTAGCCTGCTGGAATAAATTGTCCCACATGCCCAGCACTAAAGACTGGTCGCGCGGAGAGAGCTCCCCGGCCAGAATGGCTTTTTCCAGGCTGCGCGTGACTTCAGCGTGAACGGCGTCGGCAGAGTGATCGTCACCTGCTTCCAGCTCGGCTACCGCCAGCGTCAGGTGACCACGCAGATAACCGCTGGCGAACAGCTCATCATCACTGGCGTGTTCCACCATGTCATCAATTAACGCCAGAATGCGTGATTCAAATTCTGCGATCATCTTCTTTCCTCTGTTATAAATCTTCCGGCCACGGGAAGCATTCCGCCGTGATCTCCGGCGTGTGGTAATAATTCTGTAAGGCCTCGATCAGACGCGCCGGACGTTCCGGGATGCCCTTCTCAAGATACTCCATCACCTGCGCATGCACGCGGCGCTGGAAGACGATACGGTCTGGCTCGAAGTCGCCTTCAAGGTTGTCACAGCTCACGTTGAACGGGAAACCCGCCGCCACGCAGAACAGCCACTCCAGCGCCTGCGGTTTCACCTCCACATCTTCGAACCGCCCCTGGGTGGCGGCGTCGCGCCCGTCCGGGCAGTACCAGTAACCGAAGTCCACCTGCTCGCGACGCGCTTTCCCCGCGATGCACCAGTGCGAAATCTCGTGCAAACCGCTGGCGTAAAAGCCGTGGGCAAAGACGATGCGGTTATACGGAACCTCGTCATCAGCAGGAAGATAGATCGGTTCGTCGTCGCCTTTAATCAGACGGGTATTAAAATCATCAGCAAAACAGCTATCGAAGATCTCAATCAGCTGTTCGTATTTATGCGTACTGTTCATTAGTTCATCCCCAACCAGGTGAGGATCTCCTGTCCATGGCTGTCATAAAGAAGTTTGGCGCTCATCACCGCCGAGACGACAACAATCATCGGGCGGATCAACTTTTGCCCTTTGCTTAATACCAGACGCGAGCCTGCGCGCGCGCCCAAAAACTGCCCTGCCATCATCACAAACCCGGTTGCCCAGATAACCTTGCCGCCAATGATAAACAGCAGCAGGCCGCCGACGTTCGAGGTCGCATTCAGCACCTTGGCGTGGGCGGTGGATTTGGCGAGGTTAAAGCCGGCCAGCGTCACGAACGCCAGCGCGTAAAACGAGCCTGCCCCTGGGCCAAAGAAGCCGTCGTAAAAGCCGACGCAGCCACCGGCAATCAGCGCAAACGGCAGGCCGTGCAGCCGCCGCGCCCGGTCTTCCTCGCCGAGTTTAGGCATCAGCAGGAAATACAGGCCGATGCAGATAACCAGAATCGGCAGGATCTGGCGCAGAATGTCGGACTGCACGTGCTGTACCAGCAAGGCACCCGCCGTCGAGCCAATAAACGTCATCAGGATATTGAGCTTCTGATCGGCGAGATTCACCACCTTGCGGCGAACAAAATAGAGCGAAGAGGAAAGAGAGCCGCCGCACGCCTGGAGTTTATTGGTGGCGAGCGCCTGGGCAGGGCTCATGCCTGCCGCCAGCAGCGCCGGAACGGTGAGCAAGCCGCCACCGCCCGCAAGGGCATCGATAAATCCGGCTAACATCGCAACAAAAAAGAGCACCGCCAGCAGCAGCGGTGACACCATGAACAGATCGACGAAATTATCCATTAAAGTACATGCTCATCCAGTAGCGCCTGGCAGGAAGGCGGCAACGGAGGCGGTGTCTTCTTCTCAGGCTTAGAGGTTCCAGGCTTGGCCGGTTCAAACCAGCTTTGCAGTTCGTAACCGCAACCGTCGCCAGGCGGCGGGAGCGGCTGATCTTCACATTCCAGGCTGTTCGCCGGACAGCGCAGACGAACATGCATATGTGCCCGGTGCTGGAACCACGGGCGCACTTTGCGCAGCCAGTCGCGATCCGTTCCCGCATCCAGGCAGAGCTGCTGCTTGATGGCCGGGTTAACAAAGATCCGCGTGACGTCATTATCTTCTGCCGCCAGCTTGATCATGCTGGAAATTTCCGGTGACCAGCGCGAGGCGACGACCCGTTTGCCATCGGCCGACACCAGATCCAGCGCCTGCGGCTTCAGCAGCTGCGCTGAACTCCAGCGCGTTTTCGGCAGTTGCAGGAAAATATCCACATCCAGTCCGGTCTGGTGGCTGGCGTGTCCGCCGTTAAAGCGGCCACCGGCAGGCATCCCCATATCGCCAATCAGCATCGTGCCCAGCCCCAGGTTATGCACCTGGTTGCCAAGACGCTGAATAAACAGCACCAGGTCAGGATGGCCGAAATAACGGCGCTGATCGGTGCGCATCACCTGATAGGTATCCGATTGCAGCGGAAGTTCCTGCGCGCCGACGATACAGCCGTTGGAAAACGCGCCGATAGACTGCGCGCTACCCGCCACCGGGTGGGTGATTTTCTGCCACGGCGTGGCGGCCAGACTGGCTCCACTGGCAAGCAGCGCCAGCAGAGCGATTGCGGTTTTTTTCATAGTTACCAGCGTGGAATGGTGGTCGACACATCCGCATTCTGCGCGCGCTGACGCAGGAAGTGATCCATCAGCACGATCGCCAGCATCGCTTCTGCGATCGGCACCGCGCGGATCCCCACGCACGGATCGTGTCGCCCTTTGGTGATCATCTCAACGTCTTCGCCAGCGCGGTTAATCGTGTGGCCCGGTACGGTAATACTTGACGTTGGCTTCAACGCGATATTGGCCGTAATCTGCTGACCGCTGCTGATGCCGCCCAGAATGCCGCCCGCATGGTTGCTCTGGAAACCGTCTTTCGTGATTTCATCGCGGTTCTGGCTGCCGCGAAGCGCAACCACGTCAAAACCGTCGCCGATTTCCACGCCTTTCACCGCGTTAATGCTCATCAGCGCGTGGGCGATGTCGGCGTCGAGGCGGTCAAATACCGGCTCGCCCCAGCCAGCCGGCACGCCGTCGGCTACCACGGTGACTTTCGCGCCAATAGAGTCCCCCTCTTTTTTCAGGCCGCGCATCAGTTCGTCCAGCGCGTCCAGCTTGTCGGCATCGGCGCAGAAGAACGGGTTAAGCTCGACCTGATCCCAGTCTTTGATTGCCAGCGGAATGTCGCCCATCTGGGTCAGACAGCCGCGGATAACGATGCCGAATTTCTGCTGGAGATATTTTTTGGCAATCGCCCCTGCCGCTACGCGCATCGCGGTTTCACGTGCGGAAGACCGGCCACCGCCGCGATAGTCGCGGAAGCCATATTTTTGCTCATAGGTGTAATCGGCATGGCCAGGACGGAAGACATCTTTGATTGCGCCGTAGTCCTGAGAGCGCTGATCGGTGTTTTCAATCAGCAGTCCGATGCTGGTGCCGGTGGTACGGCCCTCAAATACGCCGGAGAGAATTTTGACCTGGTCCGGCTCGCGACGCTGCGTGGTGTAGCGAGAGGTACCCGGACGACGACGATCGAGGTCATGCTGCAAATCGGCTTCGGTCAGTTCGATGCCTGGCGGGACGCCATCAACGATACAACCCAGTGCCAGACCGTGCGACTCGCCAAAGGTGGTCACACGGAATACCTGTCCAATACTGTTTCCTGCCATCACGGCTCCGATGTTGTTGTTTGTGTTTGAGCGTTGTGAAACGGGCCGAAGCCCGCTGGATTAATCTTTGTAAATGCTGAAGTATTCGCGCGCGTCAAGCAGCTGCGCTTTGGTCAGCATAAAGACGCCGTCACCGCCGTTGTCGAACTCAAGCCAGGTGAACGGCACATCCGGGTACTGCTCTATCAGATGTACCATGCTGTTGCCCACTTCACAAATCAGAACGCCGTCGTCGGTCAGATAATCCGGCGCACACGCCAGGATGCGGCGGGTCAGCTTCAGGCCGTCAGAGCCTGACGCCAGGCCCAGCTCCGGCTCGTGACGGTACTCGTTCGGCAGATCGGACATGTCTTCTGCATCCACGTACGGCGGATTGGTAACGATCAGGTCGTATTGCAGCGTCGGCAGGTCGCGGAACAGGTCAGAGCGGATAGGCGTGACGTGATGGATCAGGCCGTGCTCTTCAATGTTGTGTTCGGTAACGGCCAGCGCGTCGGTGGAGATATCGACGGCGTCCACTTCCGCTTCAGGGAAAGCGTAGGCGCAGGCAATGGCGATGCAGCCGCTGCCGGTGCACATATCGAGAATGTGCTGCGGCTGGTGCGCGATCAGGCCGTCAAAATGGTTGTTGATCAGCTCACCAATCGGCGAGCGCGGCACCAGCACACGCTCGTCAACGTAGAACTCGTGGCCGCAGAACCAGGCTTTGTTGGTCAGGTAAGCCACCGGAATGCGCTCGTTCACGCGGCGGATCACGCGCTCAACGATGCGGTGTTTTTCGCTGGAGGTCAGGCGCGCGGTACGCATGTCTTCCGGAATATCCAGCGGCAGATAGAGTGACGGCAGCACCAGCTGGACGGCCTCATCCCACGGGTTATCGGTGCCGTGACCGTACCAGATATTGGCGGCGCTGAAGCGGCTAACCGACCAGCGCAACATGTCCTGTATGGTATGCAGCTCGTTTACTGCTTCATCGACAAAAATTTTATCCACTCTTTCCTCCAGGGCATGCTCGCATAATTTTCGGCGGCTAGTTTGCCATGAAGACGGGGATAAATCAGCAATGACGCGTACCGCTTGAGGTTAAAAAATGCGTTTAGTCGGGTACACTATCGGAAATACGAGATGAGAATGACGAATGAAAAAGAAAACACCGCTCAGCGAGGAGGATCAGGCTCTCTTCCGTCAGCTGATGACCGGGACGCGTAAAATCACGCAGGACACCATTGTCCATCGCCCGCAGCGTAAGAAAATCAGCGAGGTTCCGGTCAAACGTCTGCTCCAGGAGCAGGCCGATAACAGCCACTATTTTTCAGATGAATTCCAGCCGCTGCTCAATACGCAGGGGGCCGTGAAGTACGTGCGCGAGGACGTCAGCCATTTTGAGCTGAAGAAGCTGCGCCGGGGCGATTATTCGCCGGAGCTGTTTCTCGATCTGCACGGGCTGACGCAGATGCAGGCGAAGCAGGAGCTGGGGGCGTTGATCGCGGCGTGCCGACGCGAGCATGTTTTTTGCGCCTGCGTGATGCACGGTCACGGCAAACATATTCTCAAACAACAGACGCCGCTGTGGCTGGCTCAGCATCCACACGTGATGGCTTTTCATCAGGCACCAAAAGAGTACGGCGGAGATGCCGCATTGCTGGTGTTGATTGAAGTTGAGGAGTGGCAGCCGCCAGAGTTGCCCTGACAGGATGGCGGGAAGCGCTATGCCCCCGCCATATCGCACGTCACGTCAGATGGCTTTTGCCATCTTCAGGTTGCACGGACTCATTTGCCAGTTGAAGACCCCTTTGCCGGTTTCGTCGAGGGTGACGTTGGCAATGGCGGACGTTGTGAACATCGGTGGCGTTTCGCCCGGGCACAGCTCAGATACCAGATAGCCGACCAGCGGCAGGTGGGAAATGACCAGTGCGGAAGCAACACCTTCATTGCACAGCGCCTGAAGGTAAGCGCTGACAAGGCCAACATCGCCGCACGGCGTGAGTTCAGGAAGAACGTCCACGCTGGCTGGCAGGTTCATACACTCCCCTACCACATCCAGCGTCTGCTCTGCCCGCAGGAACGGACTCACCAGAACGCGTTCAATGTCCACTTTTTGACCTTTAAGCCATGTTGCCATCTGACGGGATTCGTCGCAGCCACAGACGGTTAAAGGACGTACTGAGTCACTGGCGGCATCAAGTGCCGCGTCGCCGTGACGCATGATAAAAACTTGCATATTGCACCGCTTTTGTTAACCAGAATCACCGGCGTTAACTACCCGCGATTAATGCTCTGAGGTAGAAAACCCGATGGCCGGGCATTGTGCCTGATCCATTCGGTGAATGAAACGCTGTTTTTTACCTCAATGGCGTAAGTATAGTCAATCTCTGTTTACAATTTCGCCAGAACAGGTTCCATTACCTCAGGATTTACCCTTCTTTGACTTCAGTTTACGCAATCAGTTTCCCTTGCGGGCCAGAATGTCTGGCCCCGTTCCGCCATCTGCAATAATTCGTCACAAGGTGTAAACCGTGGACCGTATTGCGAGGCCAGACGTTGCAGAATCGCAACCACTTCACCCACCCCGAGGGTATCCATGTACCGGAACGGGCCGCCAAGGAATGGCGGGAAACCGATGCCAAACACGGCGCCGATGTCGCCGTCGCGCGCGCTTTTGATCACCTGCTCGCCAAAGCAGCGCGCCGCTTCATTGAGCATCATCATTACGCAGCGCTCAGCGCACTGAACCGCCGACAGTTTTCCCTGACCCGTGACGGGAATAAGCGCATAAACCGAAGGGTCGACCTGTTTCTTGCTTTTACGCCCTTTCGCGGCGTAAAGATAGAAACCGCGTTCATTTTTTCTGCCTTTGCGATCGTCCTTCAAAATTGCAGAAACAAAGTTTGCAGGCGGCGCAAAACGATCGCCATAAGCCGCTTCCAGCACAGGGATGATTTTAGTCCCCGTATCAATTCCTACCTCATCCAAAAGCTGGATTGGGCCAACGGGGAAACCAAACTTCACCAGGGCATCATCGACGTGCTCAATTTTCTCCCCTTCCGTCAGCAGCCGCATCGCTTCGTTAATGTACGGCGCCAGAATACGGTTGACGTAGAAGCCCGCTTTGTCCGCGACCACAATGGGGGTTTTGCCCTGTTTTTTCGCCAGCTTCACCACGGTGGCAATAGTTTGCGGGCTGGTTGTGGCATGCGGGATCACCTCCACCAGCGGCATTTTTTCGACCGGGCTAAAAAAGTGCAGCCCTATCACCTGCTCCGGGCGCGCGGCTTTCGCCGCGATGTCGCCAATCGGCAATGAGGAGGTGTTTGAAGCAAAAATGGTGTGCGGCGCACAATGCTGCTCAACGTCCGCCACCATCTGCTGCTTAAGGGCCAGATCTTCGAACACGGCTTCAATCACCAGATCGCGGTGTGCGAACCCGCTGTAGTCGGTGGTGCCCGTGATCGTCGCGAGGGTTTTATCGCGCTCGCTGGCCTTAATATGGCGGCGTTTCACTTTGCGATCGAGATTCTGCCAGCTGTACTGCAACGCGTGGTTGATGCCCTTAGGGTTGATATCTTTAATACGTACGGGCAATTTGCCTTTGCTGGCGGTGACAAACGCGATGCCGCCCCCCATCAGCCCGCCGCCCAGAACGCCAATGGCGCGCAACGGAGCCGGTTCAGCTTCGCTGCCCGGATCTTTTTTGACCTCCGTGCTGGCAAAGAAAATGCTGCGCAGCGCCTGCGATTGCGGCGTCATCGCCAGCTCGCCAAACGCCTTCGCTTCTGCGGCATAGCCGCTGCTGCTGCCCTGCGATAAACCGGTTTCAATCACCTCCAGAATGCGCTTCGTTGCCGGATAGTTTCCTCTGGTTTTTTGCTCGGTTTTTTTATCCACCATCCTGAACAGCAGCGCGCGTCCCAGCGGTCCGGCAAGGATGCGCTCGCGCACCGGCAGGGGGCGTTTCGCCTGACGCCCCTTCAGCGCCCGTTCAACGGCAGCGTCAAGCAGGATGGCGTGCGGAACGACCTCATCAACCAGACCCGCCTTCAGGGCCTGACGGGCGCGCAGTTGTTTACCGGTTAAGATCATCTCCAGCGCCGTACTGACGCCCACCAGATGCGGCAGGCGCTGCGTTCCACCCGAGCCGGGCAGCAACCCAAGCTGTACCTCCGGCAGGCCGAGTACGGTTTTCGCATCGTCGGTACAAATGCGGCTGTGGCAGGCCAGCGCCAGCTCAAGCCCGCCGCCCAGGCAGGCCCCATGAATCGCGGCGACAACGGGTATCGACAGCGCATGGATCTCCGCCATCACCTGCTGACCCTGACGCGCCAGATCTTCTGCCTCCTGAGCGCTTGCAGCGCGGGCAATCATATTGATATCGGCCCCGGCGATGAAGTTATCCGGCTTTGCCGAGATAAATACCAGTCCGCGTATCGCTTTGTTTTCGCGGATCTGTCTGAGCATCGCGCGCACCTGAACGCCAAACTCGGCCTTCAGGGTATTCATCTTTTCGTCGGGCACATCAATGGTAATAACGGCCACGTTATCGAGGCGAACGGCCAGGTTAAATGCAGATGTCGTTTCCATTATTCAGCCTCCAGAACCATTGCTGCACCCAGGCCGCCCGCCGCACAGGCGGTGACGAGACCAAAACCGCCGCCACGTCGACGCAGCTCGTGCAACGTCTGGGTTATCATTCGCGCCCCTGTCGCCGCAAACGGATGACCATAGGCGATGGAGCCACCCAGCACGTTGAATTTACTCTGATCGACTTCGCCTGTGGCGTGCGCGCGGCCCAGCACGTCGCGGGCAAAACGCTCGCTCGCCATAAGCTGCACGTTTGCCAGCGTTTGGGCGGCAAAGGCTTCGTGCATATCAATCAGCGTGAGATCGGAGAGCGTCAGCCCTGCGCGATCCAGCGCCAGCGGCGTGGACCAGGCCGGTCCGAGCAGCATGTCCTGCCAGACATCAATGGCGGTAAAGGCGTAGCTGCGCAAATAGCCCAGCGGCGTAATGCCCAGCTCCTTCGCCCGGGATTCCGTCATCAGGATCACGGCGGCGGCGCCGTCCGTCAGAGGCGTACTGTTAGCCGCGGTGACCGTACCGTGCTTACGGTCAAACGCCGGGCGCAGTTTGGCGTAATCCGCCAGCGTGGAGGTGCCGCGGATGTTGTTATCTTCTGAAAGCGGTTCGCGGTAAGGCGGCACGTAGGCGGTCATTACTTCGTCGGCCAGTTTGCCCTCCGACCAGGCTTTCGCTGCCAGCTGATGCGAGCGATGCGCCAGCGCGTCCTGCTGCTCCCGGGTAATACCGTAGGTTTTTGCCATCTGCTCGGCAGTGTCGCCCATACGCAGGCCGGTGGAGTATTCCGCAACGGCAGGGGGCACGGGCATGAGGTCGCGCAGGCGTAAACGCGAGAAGAGTTTGAGCTTCGCGCCGGTGGTCCGGGCTTTGTTGGCATCCACCAGGATGCGGGCCAGCCGTTTGCTGACGCCGATGGGCAGCACGGAGGAGGAATCCGCGCCTCCGGCGATCCCTGCGCGGATGGTTCCCGCCATCAGGCTTTCAGCCACGTTCGCCACCGCCTGAAAACTGGTGGCGCAGGCGCGGCTGACGCTGTAGGCGTCGGTGTGAACGTTCATGCCGGTGCCCAAGACGATTTCACGCGCGATATTGGGCGCTTCCGGCATTTGCACGACCTGGCCGAAAACCAGCTGCTCAATAACTTCTGGCGGGATCTCGCTGCGAGCCAGCATCTCCCCCACGACCATTTTTCCCAGATCGACAGCCGGTATACCGTGAAACGCGGTTGCCTGACGCGCAAACGGCGTACGTAACCCGCTGACAATGGCAATGCGGTCACCGTGTCGGGTGATAAGCGGTAATGCCTGACTCATAACACTCCCCTGTAAAAAAATTTTGCGCGCACATTAAGTGGTCTGACCTGATAATAGTGTTAACTATTTTTTTACATTGAGCCAATCGGGGAAGCGAAAAATTGCGAGCTAAGGCACAGAGAAGAAAAAGAAAATGCCCAGGGTAAAAGCAAAACGGTAACCCGTGGGTTACCGTTTTTAGAGTTTGCGCCCTCTCCCGTGGGAGAGGGTTGGGGTGAGGGCACCAGACCGCAGGAATTAACGCAGGCCCAGCTGGAAAATCAGCGTTTCAGCTTCGCAGGCGAACACGAAGTCGATATCCAGCTGCACGCCGCCGTCCACTTCCGTAAAGGTAGATTTGATTTCGCACGGATCGGATTCCACTTCGCGCGCGCGCTGGGTCAGCGCCGCCAGCGTTTTTTCCGCTTCAGCGCGATTGCTGAAGACGCGGCTGTAAGAGGCGGTGCAATCGGTGTTGTCCATGATGGTGCCAACATCCATACAGCAGCAAACCGGGGTTTCATCAGCACTGCATTTACTCATAGCTCAATTTCCTCTGTATTCGCGCAACGCGCGAGATAAACACGATGCGACTATTTTACGCCCCCGGACGAGCCCCCTCCAGCCGTTAATGGCGCAAAATCGGATAAGTGAGCAATATCACACTAAAAAATGATCTAAAACAAAATTCACCTTTTCAGATGATTCGCACTGGTCACAATTTTGCCAACCAGATCTCGTTTCAAGAAACATATCTGAAAATATTAATAAACAAACTTGCAACATCCCAGCTGGTCAGACCTATACTCTCGCCACTGGTCTGATTTGTAAGTCATACCTCAGACCCTACACTTCGCGCTCCTGTTACGGTATGTAACAATTATTGAATAAAAATAACTCAATGAGGTTATGGTCATGAGCCAGAAAACCCTGTTCAAACAAACTGCTTTAGCAGTTGCAGTGGCAATCGTCTCAACGTCCGCCTGGTCAGCGGGCTTCCAGTTAAACGAATTTTCTTCCTCTGGCCTTGGCCGTGCGTATTCCGGGGAAGGTGCGATTGCCGATGACGCAGGCAACGCAAGCCGTAACCCGGCGCTGATCATGATGTTCGATCGCCCTACCTTCTCTGCCGGTGCGGTTTACATCGATCCTGATGTCAACATTTCTGGCAAATCACAGTTCACCGGCGCGGATCTGAAGGCGGATAACATTGCGCCAACGGCGTGGGTGCCTAACCTGCACTTTGTTGCCCCGATTAACGAACAGTTTGGTTGGGGGGCTTCTGTTACCTCTAACTATGGCCTGGCGACGGAGTTCAACAACGACTATCCGGCCGGGGAATACGGCGGTAAAACCGACCTGACCACCCTGAACCTCAACCTGAGCGGCGCCTATCGTCTGAACGATAGCTGGAGCTTCGGTCTGGGCTTTAATGCCGTTTACGCCGACGCAAAAATCGAGCGTTACACCGGCGAGCAAACCGCTGCGCTGCCGAAAAACAGCAACAAAATCGCCAGCCTGAAAGGTGATGAATGGGGCTACGGCTGGAACGCCGGGATCCTGTATGAACTGGATAAAAACAACCGCTGGGGTCTGACCTATCGCTCAGAAGTGAAAATCGATTTCGATGGCGATTACAAAAGCGGCATCCTGAGCCCAGTCAACGGTATGGTTCCGGGCGCAGGCACCACCATTCCATGGGGTACCTCGAATCAAACCGTACCGGGTTCACTGTCGCTGCACCTGCCTGAAATGTGGGAAGTGTCTGGTTACAACCGCGTTGCGCCGCAGTGGGCGATTCACTATAGCCTCGCGTATACCAGCTGGAGCCAGTTCCAGGAGCTGAAAGCCACCGGCAGCAACGGCCAGACGCTGTTCTATAAGGACGAGAGCTTCCACGACGCATACCGTCTGGCGCTGGGTACGACCTACTATATGGATGACAACTGGACGTTCCGTACCGGTATCGCGTTTGATGACAGCCCGGTCCCGGCGGATAAACGTTCTATCTCCATTCCGGATCAGGACCGCTTCTGGCTGAGTGCGGGTGCAACCTATGCGTTTAACGAGAATGCGTCCATCGACGCGGGCGTCTCTTATATGCACGGTCAGAAAGTGACCTTCCAGGAAGGCCCTTACGAGTTTACCTCTGAAGGTAAAGCGTGGCTGTTCGGTACCAACTTCAACTACGCGTTCTAATCCCAACACGATTAAAAAAGGTGAGCATCGCTCACCTTTTTTATTTATTCCGAATCAATATCTTTTAATTCGTTCTCGATGGCTTTCGCGTTCGGATTATCTTCCGGCTTCAGCTTACCGCCGTTGGCAATAAAGTCGTGGTTCTGGAAATAGGCCTCACGCACCATAATGTACGGATCCGAAGACTGACGCAGCAGACCGTCTGAGTCCAGCAGTTGCGCACGTGTTTCAATCCCTTCCACGGTCCATTTACCAATCGACAGCGGCCAGGTGAGCCATGACAGCACCGGATACAGCGTATCCACCATGTCGCCACCATCGTCACGCACGGTGAAGCTGCCGTAGAACGGCAGGTGCACATACGGACCATAACCTACGCCATAATGCCCCAGCGTACTGCCGAAACGGTGCGGCTGTTCACGCTGTAGTTTCGGGTTAGCCATGCCTGCGACATCAATTAAGCCGCCCATGCCCAGCAGGGAGTTCAGGAAGAAGCGGGTGAAATGCACCATCCCCTGATACGGGTCGCCCTGGAGGAAATAGTTCACCATCACCGCTGGCTCTTCGAGGTTACTGGTAAAGTTGCTCAGCCCGTTTCGCGCCGGCTGCGGAACGTAGTCACGCCATGCCACGGCAACCGGACGAACCAGGTACGGATCCAGCACATTATAGTTAAAGCTGTACATTGAACGGTTAAATCCTTCGAGAGGATCGGAGCGTCCGGTTTGCTCGCCAGAGCTGGCGCAGCCCACAAGCATCGTCACGCCCAGCGCAAGCGCCGACAGCCGAAGTTTCATACATTTCTCCCTGTTCAATATGGCTATCGTTGAATGCCATCTGTAACGGAGCAGGTGACGCTCCGCCTGAAACGTGCAAGTGATTGTAACAGCACGCTTACCGATGTCTACGAGGACAATGACGACCCGCTCGCGTCATCACGCTAATTTCAGCATAGCCTGTCTTTAAGAATTCGTTTCGCCGGCAATTTTATATTGGCTTTGAAAGAGATGTCTCACCTTTATTGCCATTTTCTGCAATTTAAGAGCTTCCCCACGGGCAAGGCGCTAAAAGCCGCTACGCTTAAATGAGCGATAACCCCGAAGGAGCAGTTATGAAAGACATTAACGAAGAAAAGATTGGCGAGAACAATGAAGAACCTGAGATTGAGAGCGAGGAGAAAGACCGGGGCGAAGAGATAGAAGTCGATGAGGATCGCCTGCCGTCGCGCGCCATGGCCATTCATGAACATATTCGCCAGGATGGCGAAAAGGAGATGGAGCGTGACGCGATGGCCCTGCTGTGGTCAGCCATCGCAGCCGGTCTGTCGATGGGCGCATCGCTGCTTGCCAAAGGGATATTTCACGTGCAGCTGGAAGGCGTGCCGGGCGGGTTTTTGCTCGAAAATTTAGGCTACACGTTCGGCTTTATCATCGTCATTATGGCGCGGCAGCAGCTTTTTACCGAGAACACCGTGACCGCCGTACTGCCGGTCATGCAAAACCCCACCCTCGGAAATTTTGGCTTACTGATGCGCCTGTGGAGCGTCGTGCTGCTGGGGAACCTCATCGGTACGGGCGTAGCCGCCTGGGCCTTCGAGTATATGCCCATATTTGATGAACCGACCCGTGACGCATTCGTGAAGATTGGGATGGATGTGATGAAAAACACGCCGGTTGAAATGTTCTCTAATGCCATTATCTCCGGCTGGATCATCGCCACTATGGTCTGGATGTTCCCGTCAGCGGGCAGCGCGAAAATCGTCGTGATTATCCTGATGACCTGGCTTATCGCACTCGCGGATACCACGCACATCGTTGTCGGGACCGTAGAAATCCTTTATCTGGTGTTTAACGGCACCCTCCACTGGAGCGACTTTTTCTGGCCGTTCGCCCTGCCTACCCTCGCAGGCAACATTTGTGGCGGGACCTTTATCTTTGCGCTGCTGAGCCATGCGCAAATCCGTAACGACATGTCCAACAAGCGTAAGGCCGAGCTTAAGGCTCAGGAAAAAAAGGATAAAACAGCCGAAAAATCGGCGTGAACGGTGACTCTTTGACCAGTCAGGCGGCAATGCGCTTAACGAAAAGTGTAAATAACGTTATACTCTTGCCGCTTCGTCCCCTTAGTTAAATGGATATAACGAGCCCCTCCTAAGGGCTAGTTGCAGGTTCGATTCCTGCAGGGGACACTTCCGTTTTTCCTTATGCCCCCTTCCAAAGCTCCACGCAGTTCCGGCCACGCCGTTTCGCGCCGTATAAGGCTTCATCCGCAGCCTGAATCAACCGTTCGTAATCAGGATGACCGTTAAACATCGCAGCGCCTATCGAGAGTGAGAGCGGGATAATCTCGCCGGTTGGGGAGTTAACCTTGATTTTTTCCACCCGTTTGCGAATGCGCTCGGCAATACGCAGCGTATCCACTTCCGAGATTTCCGTCAGCACAATCAGGAACTCATCCCCGCCGTAGCGAAAAACGTAATCACAGGTTCGCACGTTGTCGTAGAACGCGCCGGAAACTTTTCGCAGGATCTCGTCCCCGGTATTGTGTCCCCAGGTATCATTGATTTGTTTAAATTTGTCGACATCAATCAGCAGCGTTGAGAGCATTGTCCCGGCCCGGGTGGCGTGCAGGATTTCGCGTTTGAAGATGGTTGGCAGGAAACGGCGGTTCAACAGACGGGTCAGGACATCCACCCCCACCTCGTGCCGCGAAACTTCATCAAATAGCTCGCGCAGCAGGGTGATGATTTGCGAGAGGGTATTCCGCATTCGCTGCAAGAATTTATCCCGGTGCACTTTATCATTCAGGTCCTGCCCTGACAGACGGACCTCGTTAAAAAGGTCATCAAATTCCTGAATCAGACGAGAGATATGCCCGGCCTCAGCGATCCCGCTGAAATAGTGGCGACCTTTATGGCTAAACCACAGTCCAAATTCAGACTGACCCAGCGGAAGACTGTTGCCGATACTGGAATTAAGGGTGATTTTATACAGAAGCACCATTTCCCATGACAGTAACGCCGCGGTCTGTCTTTCCTTCTCCTCTTCTGCGTTCTCCATTAAGGAAAAGATGCGGTAATTCTCATCTTCCTTCGCCGCATTGTTTTCGCTAAAAACATAGGCCCGTGACATCACTTCCATGGCCAGATCGATACTGTTTATCGCGTAGTGATAAATATGCAGCTTCACCTCGGGCGTATGGGCGCTGGTAGTAATGACGGGTAACAGCAGCTTTTTCAGCACACGAAAGCCCATTTCGACCAAATCAACCGAAATACCAATACGGGCATGAACATCCGCAGCGCGCTGCTGCGCCCGCATCTGCTCTTCAACCTGCTCCACCCGGCATGAGAGCACATCAATAAGCCAGCGACGAAGCGCTTCCTGAAGCTGCCTTTCCACCTGTTCGGTCGTCAGGAATTCAGCCACCGAAGGGTCCGCCAGCACCACACGATAAAATTCAGCAACCAGCGGCGATGCGTTGTCCCTGGCAAGCTCAGTCGCAAGGCGATGCACGTCGGGATCGGTCTCATTAATCAGCTTCACCCACTCTTCTTTCACCGTTTGCAGGTAGGTTTCCATGATCTGCTCCTTAAGGAGTCATGCGGGTACGCAGATTTAACAATAGCAAAATCAACCCACTCCGCAATTGTCGCTTTTTTAAGCAAAAACGAGTGATAGCTCATATTGTATAACGGTGCTACATTATGCCGCCCACCCAAGTCAGCAATGGCCAGGCAACGTCGTAAAGAACGGTAAAGCCTGCAACCATGACCTCGTCCTACGGTCTTAATGGCACGTGGTATCGCGAAGTCTGCGCTACCTTCACAGGCTTTACAAAGGTTCCACTATTTTGTCTCAATCCAAATTTCAGCGGGCGTTTCTGCATCCGCGCTACTGGTTTACATGGTTCGGCCTTGGCGTACTTTGGCTACTGGTGCAACTCCCTTATCCTGTGATTCGTTTTCTGGGTTCGAAGCTCGGCAGCGCATCGCGTCACTTCCTCAAACGTCGTGAGTCCATTGCCCGTAAAAATCTCGAACTTTGCTTTCCGCATTACAATGCGCAGCAGCGCGAAACGCTGATTGCGGAAAATTTTAAATCTATCGGTATGGCGCTGCTTGAAACCGGTATGGCCTGGTTTTGGTCAGACGAACGCGTCCGTAAATGGTTCGACGTGGAAGGTTTGGATAACCTGAAACGTGCCCAGCTGCAAAAGCGCGGTGTGATGGTTGTTGGCGTACATTTTATGTCCCTTGAGCTGGGCGGCCGCGTTATGGGCCTCTGTCAGCCGATGATGGCAACCTATCGCCCGCACAACAGTGCGCTGATGGAATGGGTACAAACGCGGGGGCGCATGCGCTCCAACAAGGCGATGATCAGCCGTAACAATCTGCGCGGTATGGTGGGCGCCCTGAAAAAAGGTGAAGCCGTCTGGTTTGCCCCGGATCAGGATTACGGTCCTAAAGGCAGTAGCTTTGCCCCTTTCTTCGCGGTTAAAGATGTCGCTACGACAAACGGTACCTTTGTGATTTCACGTCTGTCAGGCGCCGCGATGTTAACGGTTACCATGGTCCGAAAAGCCGATAAGTCAGGCTATCGTCTGCACATTTCCCCAGAAATGGCGAACTATCCTGAAGACGAAAGTGAAGCCGCTACCTTTATCAATAAGGTGATTGAATTTGAGATTATGCGTGCACCTGAGCAGTATCTGTGGATGCACCGCCGCTTCAAAACCCGCCCACTGGGCGAAGCCTCACTCTATATCTGAACCCTTCCGAAGGTTAGTTTCGCTAAGAAACTAACCTTTTCAAACACCTGTCATCGCCGTGCGTAACGGTTTCTTTCAACCGTCGCTCAATACGCATTTATTGCGTACTGAAATCAAACTGTCGCCGTTCCACGACACTCGTAAGTATAGGAAATTATTTAAAAAAATGCCTCTTGTCACTCCTGAATTTTAGGCGTACATTAGCGCCGTCTGGCGACAGGAAAGCACAGAATTCAGGGCTGAAGTTAGCGACGGAACGGGATAAATCCGATTTCCCCTTTCGCATGATTTCAACTCTCTATACTCAGTTGGACTCTGTTT
Source organism: Enterobacter cloacae complex sp. (assembly GCF_900322725.1). NCBI lineage: Bacteria > Pseudomonadati > Pseudomonadota > Gammaproteobacteria > Enterobacterales > Enterobacteriaceae > Enterobacter > Enterobacter cloacae complex sp. The sequence continues at coordinate 434,223 of NZ_LT991957.1, forward strand.
TTTTAATGCGTACCGGAAGATACGCGGAGCGATGAAACGTGAAATATTTCTTTATGGGCATTTCGGTTATTGTTTTAGTTTGGGCCGGAACGTTTGCTCTGATGATCTAGTTAAGAAAATGCAGTCAAAAAAACAGGCGCCGTTGGCGCCTGTTTTTTTTGGTGCCCGTTAAGACTCAGCTTGTTCCGTAACGCTCTTCGCTGCGAGCAAACCATCCGCGCGGAACATGCTTTTGATCCCCCGCACTGCCTGACGGATACGGTCGCTGTTTTCGATCAGCGCGAAACGCACGTGCGTATCACCGTAGTCACCAAAGCCGATGCCCGGAGAGACGCACACCTTCGCGTCCTGAAGCAGTTTTTTGGCAAATTCCAGCGATCCCATCGCCGCATACGGCTCGGGGATTTTCGCCCAGACGTACATGGAAGCTTTAGGCATTTCCACCATCCAGCCCGCTTCGTGAAGCCCTTTGACCAGCACATCACGGCGGCGTTTGTACTGGGCGGCAATATCAAGTACGCACTGCTGATCCCCTTCCAGCGCCGCGATGGCCGCGACCTGTAATGGCGTAAAGGTGCCATAGTCATGGTAGCTTTTAATACGTGCCAGGGCGCTCACCAGCGTTTTGTTCCCGACCATAAATCCAATTCGCCAGCCCGCCATGTTGTAGCTTTTCGAGAGCGTGAAAAACTCAACCGCCACATCACGGGCACCCGGTACCTGCATAATGGACGGCGCTTTCCAGCCATCATAAACGATATCGGCATAGGCGAGATCGTGTACCACCAGCACGTCGTAACGCTTAGCCAGTGCAACCACTTTCTCAAAGAATTCGAGTTCAACACATTGTGCCGTTGGGTTAGACGGGAAGCCGAGGATCATCATTTTCGGCTTTGGATAGCTTTCACGAATCGCCCGTTCCAGCTCGTTAAAGAAGTCGACGCCTTCCACCAGCGGAACAGAACGAACCTGCGCGCCGGCAATCACCGCCCCATAAATATGAATAGGGTAGCTCGGGTTCGGCACCAGGACGGTATCGCCGTGATCCAGCGTCGCCAGCATCAGGTGGGCCAGCCCCTCTTTCGAGCCAATGGTCACGATCGCTTCACTTTCGGGATCGATATCCACCTGATAACGATCCTGATACCAGCGAGAGATCGCCCGACGTAACCGGGGAATGCCGCGTGAGGTCGAGTACCCGTGGGTATCAGGACGCTGGGCAACGGTGCAGAGTTTCTCAACGATATGCGGCGGCGTTGGGCCGTCAGGGTTACCCATACTGAAATCGATAATGTCTTCGCCGCGCCGACGCGCAGCCATTTTCAGTTCAGCAGTGATGTTGAAAACATAAGGGGGGAGACGATCGATACGCGTAAAACGGCGTTCAGGACTGAATTCAGCCATAGATTCCTCAGAGTCACGTTAGCGCCCGGACCGTCCGAGCGACGCTGCCACCCGTGTGGCGTGCTTAGAAAATAACCTGAAGAAAAAGACGCTGTCGAGAGGGTAATGACAAAATAATATTTTGCGCTAAAACGGGAACGCGATAGCAGTGAAAAGCGGAACTCTTTTCACGAGCAGGCAGTTTTAAGCGCTACGATTTAACACGTTGTTATCAGTATTGTTACCGTACTTTTTACCTCAAACGGAAACGCACCGCCTTTCAGTCAAAATCGAACAATCCCCTTTGGGAATTATGGTTTTTCCTCATTTGATAAATCTGACTGATAGCTGGTCATCAGGCCCCATGTTTTCTATCATAGATTTTTCCCGTTTTCCCAGGCCTGACCGTGCACGAAATCTTCAATATGCTCCTGGCGGTGTTCGACCGCGCGGCATTAATGCTGATCTGTCTTTTTTTCCTCATCCGCATTCGCTTGTTTCGCGAGCTTTTGCATAAATCAGCCCACTCGCCAAAAGAGCTGCTGGCCGTCACGTTTATCTTTTCGATGTTTGCCCTGTTCAGCACCTGGTCCGGCGTGCCGGTAGAAGGATCGCTGGTAAACGTGCGCATCATTGCCGTGATGTCAGGCGGGATCCTCTTTGGCCCCTGGGTCGGGATTATTACGGGCATTATCGCCGGGACCCACCGATACCTGATTGATATTGGCGGCGTGACGGCCGTTCCCTGCTTTATCACCAGCATTATTGCCGGGATACTCTCCGGCTGGATTAACCGCAAAATCCCGAAAAAGCAGCACTGGCGTGCGGGGATTATCGCAGGGATGGTTTGCGAAACGCTGACCATGATTCTGGTCGTCGTCTGGGCGCCCACCGTTGCGCTGGGGCTGGATATCGTCTCGAAGATCGGGATTCCGATGATCCTCGGTAGCGTCTGTATCGGTTTTATCGTGCTGCTGGTGCAAAGCGTGGAAGGCGAAAAAGAGGCCAGCGCCGCGCGTCAGGCCAAGCTGGCGCTGGATATTGCCAACAAAACGCTGCCGCTTTTCCGACACGTTAACGCCGACTCTTTACGTCAGGTTTGCGATATCATCCGCCGGGACATTCATGCGGATGCGGTCGCTATCACCAATATTGACCACGTGCTGGCTTACGTTGGCGTCGGTGAGCACAACTACCGCGACAGCGACGATACCATCAGCCCGACCACCAGACAGGCAATTAATTACGGAAAAATCATTATTAAAAATAATGATGAAGCCCACCGAACGCCAGAGATCCACTCTATGCTGGTGATCCCGCTGTGGGAAAAAGGGGTCGTCACGGGGACGCTGAAAATTTACTACTGTCACGCGCACCAAATCACCTCCTCGCTTCAGGAAATGGCGATTGGCCTGTCGCAAATTATCTCTACCCAACTTGAAGTGTCGCGTGCGGAGCAGCTGCGCGAGATGGCAAATAAGGCAGAACTCCGTGCCCTGCAAAGCAAGATCAATCCCCATTTTCTGTTTAACGCGCTGAATGCGATCTCCTCCTCCATCCGTCTTAATCCGGACACCGCGCGGCAGCTGATTTTTAATCTGTCACGCTATCTGCGCTACAACATTGAGCTAAAAGACGACGAGCAAATCGACATCAAAAAAGAGCTGTATCAAATTAAGGATTACATCGCGATCGAGCAGGCACGCTTTGGCGATAAGCTCACGGTCATTTACGATATTGATGAGGAGGTCAACTGCGTGATCCCAAGCCTGTTGATCCAGCCGCTGGTGGAAAATGCCATTGTTCACGGTATTCAGCCGTGTAAAGGCAAAGGCGTGGTCACGATTAGCGTGACGGAAAGCGGTAACCGCGTGCGCATCGCCGTGCGCGATACCGGACACGGCATCGATCCGAAAGTCATCGAGCGCGTCGAGGCAAACGAAATGCCGGGCAACAAGATCGGGCTGCTGAACGTGCACCACCGGGTCAAGCTGCTGTTTGGTGACGGGCTGCACATTCACCGTCTTGAGCCGGGCACCGAGATTGCTTTTTATGTTCCGAATGAACGAACGCCCGTTAATGCCCCCATTTCCTTGTTGCCGTAGGCCGGAGTAACAGATGAAAGTCATCATTGTAGAAGATGAAATTCTGGCTCAGCAGGAGTTGAGCTGGCTTATCAAAACCCACAGCCAGATGGAGATTGCTGGCTGCTTTGAGGATGGTCTGGACGTGCTGAAATTTTTGCAGCATAACCGGGTCGACGCGATTTTTCTCGATATTAATATTCCGTCGCTGGACGGCGTCCTGCTGGCGCAAAATATCAATCAGTTCGCCCACAAGCCGTTTATTGTGTTTGTCACCGCGTGGAAAGAACATGCCGTGGAAGCCTTCGAGCTCGAGGCGTTTGACTATATTCTCAAGCCGTACCAGGAGTCGCGTATTATCAGCATGCTGCATAAGCTGGAAGCCGCATGGCAGCAGCAGACGCTGCCCGCCAGCACCAGCCCGGCAGCGCGGGAAAACGACACCATTAACCTGGTGAAAGACGAACGGATCATCGTCACGCCTGTCGACGATATTTACTATGCCGAAGCGCATGAAAAAATGACGTTTGTCTATACGCGGCGTGAATCCTACGTCATGGCGATGAACATCACCGAATTTTGCAATAAACTCCCGGCCGCCCGCTTCTTCCGCTGCCACCGTTCGTTCTGCGTCAACCTGAACAAGATCCGCGAAATCGAGCCCTGGTTTAATAACACCTATATTTTGCGTCTGAAGGATCTGGATTTTCAGGTGCCGGTAAGCCGCAGCAGGGTGAAAGAGTTCCGCCAGCTCATGCACCTGTAGTGCGTTCCCTCTCCCGCAGGAGAGGGGGACGGGCGTCAGAGGATCTGGCCAAGCACCTGGCGCAGATGCGCACCGGAGCCAAGCAAGCCTGGGTTGTCGTGGACAATCAGGTAAACTGGAATGTCCTGCACGTAGCTCCTGAAGCGGCCTTTGTCTTCGAAGCCGCCGCGGAAGCCGGAGGCGGTAAAGAAATCGAGGAAGCGCGGCACGATCCCACCCGCAATATAGACCCCGCCAAAGGTGCCAAGATTCAGCGCCAGGTTGCCGCCGAAACGCCCCATAATGACGCAGAACAGCGACAGCGCACGGCGACAATCAGTACAGCTGTCGGCCAGCGCGCGTTCGGTCACGTCTTTAGGCCGCAGATTTTCCGGCAGACGGCCATCTGATTTCACAATCGCCCGATACAGGTTCACCAGTCCCGGGCCAGAAAGCACGCGCTCGGCCGACACGTGACCAATCTCGGCGCGTAGCTCCTCAAGAATAATGCCCTCTTCTTCGCTGTTCGGCGCAAAATCCACGTGACCGCCCTCGCCCGGCAGGCTCACCCAGCGTTTGTCGACGTGAACCAGGTGCGCCACCCCCAGACCGGTGCCCGCGCCGTAAACGGCAATCGGTTTACCTTCAACCGGGGCCGTACCGCCGAACTGAATCAGATGCTCTTGCTTAAGCATCGGAATAGCCATGGAAACCGCGGTGAAGTCGTTAATGATTTCGAGGTGCGAGAAGCCGAGGTTCTTCTGCATTTCGGCAATTGAGAAGGCCCAGGTGTGGTTGGTCATCGCGACCCAGTCGCCGGTGATCGGACAGGCAATGGCGATACAACCGTCCTCAACGCTCACTTTATGCTCTTCCAGATAGACGCGTACCACCGCTTCCAGGCTTGGGTAATCCAGCCCTGAATAGGTTTTCGCCTGAGAAATTTCACCGCTGTTCACATCGCACAGGGCAAGGCGAGCGTTGGTGCCGCCCACATCACCTACCAAAGCATACTTTGTCATTCTTCTACTGCTCCGCTAAAGTCAGAATAAATCTTTGGGACACTGTAAATTCAAGGCGTGATAACAACAACGACCAGAAGGTGACTGCCCATGGATTATCGATCTTCGTCACATAATAACTTTACCGTTTCAGCACCTTTTGCACTATTGCCACAATGCTGATTGTGCAAAGTAACGTTAAGCCGTTTTGTACAAGGAAATCATCATGCTCCATCCGCGAGCCAGAACCATGCTGTTATTGGCTGTCCCGGCGCTGATTATTGGCGTGGCGTCGAGCCTGGTGCTCATCGTCGTCATGAAGGTGGCATCGGTGCTGCAATCGTTGTTGTGGTCTGCGCTACCGGCAAAGCTCGGCATCAGCATTGACTCGCCGGGTTGGATCATGATGATGCTGACCCTGACCGGGATTGCCGTAGGCCTGGTGATCCGCTATAGCCCGGGACACGCCGGGCCGGACCCGGCGCTGGAACCACTGATTGGCGCGCCCGTTTCGCCTTCTGCCCTGCCGGGGCTTATCATCGCGCTGATTATCGGCCTCGCTGGCGGCGTGAGCCTCGGGCCTGAACACCCCATTATGGCGGTCAACATCGCGCTGGCGGTCTTCCTGGGGGCGCGTCTTTTCCCGCGCGTTGGCGCGCTGGACTGGACGATTCTGGCCTCCGCCGGCACCATCGGGGCGCTGTTTGGCACGCCGGTAGCCGCCGCGCTTATCTTTTCTCAAACCCTGAGCAGGGACAATGACGTGCCGCTGTGGGACAAACTCTTCGCGCCGCTGATGGCCGCCGCTGCGGGGGCGCTCACCACCAGCCTGTTTTTCCATCCTCATTTTTCGCTGCCTATCCCCCACTACGGTCAGATGCAGCTCGCCGATATTTTCAGCGGTGCCGTCGTCGTCGCGATAGCCATTGCGCTGGGGATGGTCGCGGTATGGTGTCTTCCGCGCCTGCATCGCCTGATGCACAGGCTGAAGCATCCGGTGCTGATTCTGGGTATGGGCGGCTTTATTCTGGGCGTTTTAGGCGCCATCGGCGGGACGGTTACGCTGTTTAAGGGGCTGGACGAGATGCAGCAGCTGGCCTTCAGCCAGGTCTTTAGCGTTTCAGATTATCTGCTGTTCGCGCTGGTGAAACTGGCGGCGCTCGTGGTCGCTGCGGCCTGTGGTTTCCGGGGAGGTCGTATCTTCCCGGCGGTCTTTGTTGGGGTCGCGCTGGGGCTGATGCTGCATGAGCACGTCGACGCAGTCCCTGCGGCGATTACCGTCTCCTGCTCCATTCTGGGGCTGGTACTGGTGGTCACGCGCGATGCGTGGCTAAGCCTGTTTATGGCGGCCGTTGTCGTGCCGGATACCACGCTTCTGCCGCTGCTCTGTATCGTGATGTTGCCCGCCTGGCTCCTGCTGGCGGGCAAACCGATGCTGATGGCATGGCGAAACGACAGGTAATCAGGCGTTATTGCGCGCCTCCAGCGCTTTGGTCAGCGCGCTCAACAGCGGCGGAATATCGGCTTTCGGCAGCATCACCTCGATCAGCGACAGCCGCTCGTGGTGTGCCACTTTATCCAGCACTTCCGCCAGCGCTTCCGCTTCGCTGACCTGCCAGCACTCTGCCTGAGGCGCCAGGCTCAGCGCCTGCGGGATCTGCGTCCAGTTCCAGAGGGCGATATCGTTATAGCGCTGCTCCGGCCCGTGGATAGCCCTCTCGACCGTGTACCCTTCGTTGTTAAGCACCAGAATAATCGGGCGCTGCTTGTCGCGCAGCATTGAGCCCAGCTCCTGAATGGTCAGCTGCGCGGCGCCGTCGCCCGTCAGGACAATCACGCGTCGGTCCGGACACGCCGTTTGCGCGCCAAAAGCCGCCGCCAGCGTGTAGCCAATCGAGCCCCACAGCGGCTGGACGATAAAGTTGACGTCTGCCGGTAAACGCAGATCGATAGCGCCAAAAGCAGATGTTCCCTGGTCAGCCAGAATGATATCGCCGGGGCGAATAAACGCTTGCAGGGTACGCCAGAAACTCTCCTGCGTCAGAGACCCTTCGATAGCGGGGAACGAAAAGCCGCTGTTATCCGATGACGTTCGCGTATCACGTACATGCGTTTTACACAGGGCCGTTAGCGTTTCAATCGCCTCCCGCATCGGGATGCCCGTAAACCAGACGTCACCGACGCGGGCAGCGTGGGGCTGAACCTCTATCGTCTGGGCTGGCGTCAGCTGATGGGTAAATCCGGCGGTGAGCGTATCGGTAAAACGCGTGCCAATGCACAGCACCGTATCGGCACCCTCGATCGCCTCTTTAACCTGTTCGGCGCTTGCCGACCCGCTATAGGTACCGTAAAAGCCGCTCTGGCGTTCGTCAAAAATGCCCTTACCCATCAGCATCGTTGCGTGGGCCATTGGCACCGCTTTGACCCACTTCTGAACGGCGTCTCTCAGGCCGTGGCGCAGCACCAGGAAATCCGCTAGCAGCGCGGTGCGTTGGCTCATGGACAGACGCTTTTCGGCAGCCTCACGGAACGCCTGCAAACAGGCTGAATCAGCGGGTGCGGGATGCAAAGTGAGAGCGCTTACAGGGGGCGTAGCGGCTTTTTTCGCCACATCGGCAGGCAGCATCAGGTAGCCCGGACGGCGCTCCCGCAGCATGGTGGTAAGCACCCGGTCAATTTCATAGCAGGCGTTTTGTTCGGTGAGCACCGCCTGTGCGACGGTAATGGGTTCGCTCATATGATAGAAGTGGCGGAACTCGCCGTCGCCTAACGTATGGTGCAATAACTCTCCTCGTTGCTGTGCCGCCATACCCGGGGCCCCCACAATATGGAGCACGGGAACATGTTCGGCAAAGCTGCCCGCCACACCGTTCATGGCGCTTAATTCCCCAACGCCGAATGTCGTCAGCAGCGCGGCAAAGCCCTTACAGCGGGCATAGCCGTCAGCAGCGTAAGACGCGTTCAGTTCGTTGGCACAGCCCACCCAGCAGATGTCCGGGCTGTCTATCACATGGTCGAGAAATTGCAGGTTATAGTCGCCCGGCACGCCAAACAGATGATCGGCACCGCAATCTGTTAGTCGGTCCAGCAGGTAATCGGCGACGCAATAGGGGGTACGCATATTATAGGTGTCCTTCTGACGTTGACCTCACTCTGAGTATTAAATAAGCGTGAAGCCTGTCCAGAAATGGCGAGAAGTCGAGAATGGAAAGAATGCTTTACGAAAAAAGCTGAGCTATGCTCATTTTCTTCGGGTGAGTGTAAACGTATACACTGATTTTTCTTTTCAGCGCCAGAGGTCTCGCCAATGGGTTATCAGCCTGACAAAAATCGTTATCAGACAATGCAGTATCGCCGCTGTGGACAAAGCGGCCTTAAGCTTCCCGCCATCTCGCTGGGGCTGTGGCATAATTTTGGCGACGCGACGCTGCTCGAAAACAGCCGTCAACTTTTACAGCGCGCGTTCGATTTGGGTATTACGCATTTTGACCTTGCCAATAATTACGGCCCGCCTCCCGGGTCGGCCGAACGTAATTTTGGTCGCATTTTGCAGGAGGATTTCCTGCCCTGGCGCGATGAGCTGATTATCTCCACCAAAGCGGGCTACACCATGTGGGACGGGCCTTACGGCGACTGGGGCTCGCGTAAATACCTGATCGCCAGCCTGGATCAAAGCCTCAGGCGTATGGGGCTGGAGTACGTTGATATTTTCTATCACCATCGCCCCGATCCGCAAACGCCGCTGCGTGAAACCATGAAAGCGCTTGACCACGTGGTGCGTCAGGGCAAGGCGCTGTACATTGGTCTGTCCAACTACCCGGCAGAACTGGCACGACAGGCGATTGAAATACTGGAGGATCTCGGCACGCCGTGTCTCATCCACCAGCCGAAGTATTCCATGTTTGAACGTGCGCCTGAAGCGGGTTTGCTGGAGGTATTGCAGCAAAAAGGGGTGGGATGTATCCCCTTCTCTCCGCTGGCCGGTGGACAGTTGACCGATCGCTATCTGAACGGCATCCCGGCAGATTCTCGCGCGGCAAGCGGCAGTAAGTTCCTTAATCCGGAGCAAATCACCGACAATAAGCTGGAAAAAGTGCGTAAGCTGAACGCGCTGGCGCAAAGCCGGGGGCAAAAGCTGTCGCAAATGGCGCTGGCCTGGATACTGCGTCACGATGCGGTGACGTCAGTGCTCATCGGCGCAAGCAAAACCGGGCAAATTGATGATGCAGCAGGCATGCTTGAAAATTGTCATTTCTCCGCAGACGAGCTGAAGACGATAGAAGCGATCCTGTCCAGTTCAGATTAACATTACTTTTAGCAAAAAGTGCTCTCCTTCATGATTTAGGAGTTGAGGCGATGAAACGAATGTTTACCAACTCGTAAAATTGCGTTAACAGGTCGCACAGCGGCCCCGATCGTGAAGGAGAAGAGTATGTTCAGGTCACTGATTCTTGCAGCGGTATTACTGGCTTCGGCCCCGCTGGTCGCCAACGCTGGCGAAATCACCCTGTTGCCATCGATAAAATTACAAATTGGCGATCGCGACAATTACGGTAACTACTGGGACGGCGGCGGCTGGCGCGACCGTGACTACTGGCACCGCCATTATGAGTGGCGTAAAAACCGCTGGTGGAAACACGATAACGGTTATCACCGTGGCTGGGATAAGCGTAAGGCCTACGAACGCGGCTACCGCGAAGGCTGGCACGATCGTGACGACCACCGCGGCGGCAGAGGCCATGGTAAAGGTAGGGGCCACGGTCACGGCCATCATCATTAACAGCAAAAAGGAGCCTCACGGCTCCTTTTTCTTTTACAGCCCTGCCGCCGTGCCTATTAACAACCAGAGGTTTAACGCCACCACCACGACTACAATGGCCCAGCCGGCGCGTTTCACCCACGTTGAATTTACCAGATCGCCCATCAGTGATTTGTTGCTGGTGAAGATCAGCAGCGGCACCAGCGCCAGCGCAATACCGAAACTCAGCAGCACCTGACTCATCACCAGAATGCGGGTCGGATCCAGCCCCATCAGAATGACAATAAAGGAAGGCAGCATCGTTACCGAGCGGCGAACCCACAGCGGAATGTGGAAACGTACAAACCCCTGCATCACCACCTGCCCGGCCAGCGTTCCCACAACCGTAGACGAGAGACCCGCAGCAACCAGGCTTAAACCGAAAATAGTGGCCGCGGCATGGCTCAGCAACGGCTCCAGCGTCAGGTAAGCCTGGTCGAGATCGGCAACCCCGGTATGCCCGTTAAAATGGAACGCGGCGGCGGCGGTCGCCATCATCGCCAGGTTCACAAATCCGGCAATGGTCATCGCGATCGCCACATCCCATTTCGAGGCGGAGTAACGCTCTTTGCTCGTTCCGCCGTGCAGATTCTGGGTTAAAGAAGAGTGCAGATAAATCACGTGCGGCATGATGGTCGCCCCCAGCACCCCGGCCGCGAGAAAAACGGCTTCAGAGGTGGGTAACGATGGGATCACCATCCCTTTCGTCAGCTGCACCAGATTCGGCTGGGAGAAAACCAGCTCAACAATATAGGCGGCAGCAACGAACAGCAGCAGGCCGCCGATGACTTTCTCCAGTGGTTTTTGTCCCCGCCGCTGGAGCATCAGAATAAGGAACGTGGCGATACCGGTCAGCACGGCGCCCTGTAGCAGGGAGACCCCCAGAATAAGCTTAAAGCCGATCGCCGCCCCGATAAACTCGGCGAGATCGGTGGCCATGGCAATAATTTCCGCCTGGACCCAGTAAAACCATACCGCCGGACGCGGATAGTGATCGCGGATTTGCTCCGCCAGGTTTTTTCCGGTGGCAATACCCAGCTTCGCGGAAAGCATCTGAATCAGCATCGCCATCAGGTTGGCCCAAACCACAACCCACAGCAGCTTATAGCCGAAACTGGCCCCGGCCTGAATATTGGTCGCAAAATTACCCGGATCGATGTAGCCAATCGCGGCAATGAATGCCGGTCCCATTAATGCGAACCGCAGCTTGCGTGCCGCTCTGCCGCTGCTACTCTCTACGCGACTATTCGTCATTTCTGCCTCTGGAAATATAGCCTTTGCTATGTTTTATGCTATCAAAATGAGAATGATTATCAAGTTCATTTGTAATGGTTAACATGATTTCTCTGATAGTCAGGAACAATAGACAGGCAGGTGGAGCAAGGTCACAGAATGTGAAAATGCGCAGACATTTGTGAAGCGTAGCACACAAACTTAACTTTTCACTCATTTACCTAACATAACAAAAATGTATTGTTGATCACTATTTTTGAGACTCGTCACAGGATGTAACTATAGTGTGGGCTTGATCTCGTTTTCTTTGTGCTTGTTACATAGAATGTGCACGGAAATTAAACCTGCCTCATATTTGGAGCAAATATGGACCGCGTCCTTCATTTTGTCCTGGCACTCGTTGTCGTTACTGCACTCGCATTGCTGGTCAGCACAGACCGCAAAAATATTCGTATTCGCTATGTTGTCCAGCTGCTGGTCATTGAAGTTTTACTTGCGTGGTTCTTCCTGAACTCCAACGTAGGCCTCGGCTTCGTGAAAGGCTTCTCCGAAATGTTCGAAAAACTGCTCGGATTTGCCAACGAAGGGACAAACTTTGTCTTTGGCAACATGAACGATCAGGGTCTGGCCTTCTTCTTCCTGAAAGTGCTCTGCCCTATCGTCTTCATCTCTGCCCTGATCGGTATCCTCCAGCACATCCGTGTTCTGCCGGTGGTTATCCGTGCGATCGGCTTCCTGTTATCTAAAGTTAACGGCATGGGCAAGCTGGAGTCCTTCAACGCAGTCAGCTCGCTGATCCTCGGTCAGTCTGAGAACTTCATTGCGTATAAAGATATCCTCGGCAAGATGTCCCGCAACCGCATGTACACCATGGCGGCGACCGCAATGTCTACCGTTTCCATGTCTATCGTGGGCGCGTATATGACCATGCTGGAACCGAAATACGTGGTTGCGGCGCTGGTTCTGAACATGTTCAGCACCTTTATCGTCCTTTCGTTGATTAACCCGTACCGTGTGGATGCCAGCGAAGAGAACATTCAGATGTCAAACCTGCACGAGGGACAGAGCTTCTTCGAAATGCTGGGTGAATACATTCTGGCTGGTTTCAAGGTTGCGGTTATCGTTGCCGCGATGCTGATTGGCTTTATCGCGCTGATCGCTGCGCTGAACGCCCTGTTTGCGGCCGTTCTGGGTATCTCCTTCCAGGGCATTCTGGGCTATATCTTCTACCCGGTTGCCTGGGTGATGGGTGTACCTGCTCACGAAGCGTTGCAGGTGGGCAGCATCATGGCAACGAAACTGGTATCCAACGAATTCGTGGCGATGATGGATCTCCAGAAGATTGCCAGCACGCTCTCCCCGCGCGCGGAAGGGATCCTGTCCGTCTTCCTGGTCTCCTTCGCGAACTTCTCTTCCATCGGTATCATCGCTGGCGCAATTAAAGGCCTGAACGAAGAGCAGGGTAACGTGGTGTCTCGCTTTGGCCTGAAGCTGGTTTACGGTTCAACGCTGGTGAGCGTCCTGTCTGCCTCTATCGCAGCACTGGTCCTCTAATTCATACCGCTGAACGAAAACCGGGAGCCATCGCTCCCGGTTTTTTTATGCTTCCAGCGCCGTCAGAGGCTGTGGCTTGCCAATCAAATAGCCCTGCAAATAATCTACGCCAAATCGCAGCAACATTTCGCGTTGTTCAACCGTTTCCACATATTCAGCCACCACACACAGCGATTTCGTTTTTGCCATGTTGCAAATAGACTGCACGATCATCGCATCCATGCTGTCGGTGCAAATATCTTTCACGAAGCTGCCATCGATCTTAATGATATCGGCCTCCAGCCGCTTCAGGCGCTCAAAGTTGGCATAGCCGGTACCAAAGTCGTCTATGGCAATACGGAAGCCGTAATCACGCAGCTGCTGGATATTTTTGATGCTGCTTCCCGAGTCAGAGAAAGCCTGTTCCTCGGTGATCTCAATGATGATATCTTGCGGCGCAATAGCGTAGCGTTCAAAAAGGGGAATGATCTCAGCCGCAATCTCATTTTGCATCAGCGTCAGCGGCATCAGATTGACGGAGAAGCGCGTTCCTGCACGTCCGGACGGATGGCTGCGCATCCACATCAGCAATTTTTCCAGTACGTTCAGGTCAAACCGGTGGCTCAGGTTGAACTGAGCAATCAGCGGAATAAAGCGGTCAGGGGTGATGATCTCGCCATCGCTTTCCAGCCTGGAGAGGATTTCAAAGTACCCTTCCCCGCGCGCATTGTGGATTGGCTGGGCGTAAAGGTGAAGACCGCCGATATCCAGGGCGCGTTTTATGCGGGCCAGCATTAGCACCCTGTCCGTCGTCTGACCAGAGACATCATCCAGACTGTTGGTTAACGCCAGAACGTTATGCCCGCCACAGGATTGCTCGGACAGCCAGCTCAGCTGACCCAGCGTGTGGTGCAGGCTTTCCCCATCCGGCACTTCCCCCCAGGAGGCACCAAACTCAATGTCGAGCTCGGTCTTGTTCCAGGTGATCTTACGGCTGTTCAGTTGGTCAACCATATATTGCAGGCGCTCAGCCGTGCCCGGCCCCAGCAAAACCACCACCAGCTCGCTGCCCGGTAGCTGGAAGAGCTTCTCGTCTTTTTGCAATAGCGGTTGCAGCGACGCGGTGATCATCTTTTTACAGTGCACGCGCATGAGGATGCCGTAGTGACGACTCAGGAATTCCAGATTATCCAGGCGCAGGCAGCAGACTTTAGCCTCAGGATGGTGCTGAAGAAAAACTTCCAGCGCACGAATGTTAGGCAGACCGGTGAGCGGATCGGTAAGCGCCCTCTCCTGCCATCCCTGTTTCAGCCATTCACTTTTTTGGAAGATCCGTGACATGTAAAGCAGGCAGATGGCGAAAGAGATGAGCACCGAGAGGATAAAGGAAAGTGAGTGACCCGATTCAACGCCATTGAGAAAATTATAATTGTAGGTCAACAGCATGAGCGCCGAAGCCGCCCAGAGCAAAGAGATGAGTGAATAGCTCAGACGACCAATCCCCAGGGTAAAAAGAATAAAAACGATTGGCATCAAATAACCAGCTATAAACTGTGACTCGAAAGGCGCGCACAAAATAGCGATCATCGAGACCAACAGCATCAGCCACACAACGATAAATAATGCTTTTTTGTGACAAAAGAGAGGCTTCACGCTTCGCCGCCAGAATGTTCGGGCATACCGGGGATTAATTATCATTCTTAACGGGTAATAGAACATCATGGTGAAAATCAGGGCGGCACAAATGAGGCTTTGAATATCGATAACGTTATAAATTGCAGAGCCTTCGCCGAAATAGGAGGAGATTGTCACCGGGAAATCAAATAAATATCCAGCCAGATACATCGATAATTTGATGCCTACAGGAACCATAAATCCGAGCCAGAAAATACGTATACCGATGTACTTATTCGGCATGCTGTGTCGCCAGCGCTTGCCCAGCATCAGACGGATGACGCCACAGGCCGCAAAGACGGCAAACGTCTGACAAAGTAATAACACGGAAGATTGTAGCAATGCTAAATCAAAGTAATAAATGTTAGTAATGCTAAAACTAATCAGTAAAGGAATGATTGCCCGTCGTCCAAATAACAACACGATGGCGAGCATAGCGCTTAAGGGCAACCACGCTAAATAAACATCATTTTCGTTGACGATAGCGCGCGGGGAGATATAACGGGAAAAGGGGATCGCAATCAGGCTTAGCGCCAGGGCAATCATAAATATTTTTACATTATTGTAAATTTTTCTATTCATTAATCCGTGAGATCTATTTAACCATCGTCTTATTGACCGGATGGATAATAGGTTTATTAATTGCACGAATCAAGTTCAGGTCTATTTATAGACTTGTTTATTGATTTGGATTGAGGTGATGTATAGAAAACGACATTGCTGGCAACAAAAAGAGTCTAAACATTTTACAAGATATAAAAAAACCCCCGTCTTACGACGAGGGTTTAAATTTTGGTGGAGCTAAGCGGGATCGAACCGCTGACCTCTTGCATGCCATGCAAGCGCTCTCCCAGCTGAGCTATAGCCCCACATGTTACTTTACCTACCGCATTCTGTTGGGTTCAGAATTTGGTGGAGCTAAGCGGGATCGAACCGCTGACCTCCTGCATGCCATGCAGGCGCTCTCCCAGCTGAGCTATAGCCCCATCGTAAAGCTGTCATGTTGACGGGCGGCATAATATGAATTCCGCCGCAACGTGTCAACGGCAAATTCAGCCTCCGCCTTTCAACCGTCGAAAAATCATGCAAATGAATCACTTTGCGAGCCTGCTCGCAGCCAGGAGTTAAGCTTGTCACGTTTTCACGTAAAACGGTGCTATAAAATGAACCACTAATTAACCCCACAGATATTCAGGAAATTGTATGATCAAGGAACGAATGACGCCAGAAGAGTTAGCCCTGCTGACTGGCTATAGCCGACAGACCATCAATAAATGGGTACGTAAAGAGGGTTGGATTACATCGCCAAAACCAGGCGTTCAGGGTGGCAAGGCGCGTCTGGTACACGTCAATGAAAAAGTGCGCGACTTTATTCGCAGCGCACGCAGGGTGACAGAGTCGCCGGAAATGCCAGATAAGGCGTACCACGACGGTTCACTTCACGCCCTGCTCATGACGCTGGCGAATGAAATGACGCCGGATGAGCAAAAGCAGATGACATCGCTGTTACTGCGGGAAGGGATTACCGGATTGTTACAACGCTTAGGGATTCGCGACCAACGCTAATATGAAAAGATTACGCAGCAAAATGACCACGGAAGAGCTGGCGGACAGTCTGGGCGTAGCCCGACAGACCGTTAATCGCTGGATACGACAAAAAGGATGGAAAACGGAGGGGATTAACGGTGTTAAAGGCGGAAGAGCGCGGGTGATATGCATTGATGCGCACGTGAAGGAGCACATCATAAGCCTTCCCGCCATACGTAACCGTCAGGCTGTTTACCACGTTGCGGAAAGCCCTTCCCTCTATGGCGTAGCGACCTCACCCAGCCTGCTTCCACAAATCATCGACTCGCTGGAAAACATGACGGCAGTGGAACAGGAACGTTTGCGCGCACTGCTCGCGCGTGAGGGTTTGCAGGGTTTTCTTACGCGTCTTGGTATTGCTGAATAACAGGCAAAAAAAACGGCAGGTCACCCTGCCGTTATGTGTATTACGCGGGCATTACTGCTGGCTTTCGCGCTCAGCGATAAAGCCCAGCGCCTTGTTGATGCGCGCAACGCTACGCGATTTACCAATTGCATGTACGGTCACGTCCAGCGCCGGAGACTGGCCTGCCCCCGTTACCGCAACGCGCAGCGGCATACCGACTTTACCCATGCCAATTTCCAGCTCATCAGCAGTAGCCTGAATCGCGTGGTGCACATTTTCCGCTGTCCATTCGGTAATGGCTTCGAGCTTGTCTCGCACCACTTCCAGCGGCTGACGCGCAACCGGACGCAGGTGTTTCTTGGCCGCGTCCGCGTCGAACGCGTCAAACTCTTCATAGAAATAGCGGCAGCTTTCGGCAATCTCTTTCAGCGTTTTGCAACGCTCGCCAAGCAGTTTCACCAGATCCGCCAGTTCCGGGCCAGTACGGGTATCGATGTTTGCCTGCTCAATGTGCCATTGCAGATAAGTCGCCACATATTCTGGCTGCATGGTATTGATGTAGTGATGGTTCAGCCACAGCAGCTTATCGGTGTTGAACGCGCTGGCGGATTTGCTCACCGAGTTCAGAGAGAACAGGTTGATCATCTCTTCGCGGCTGAAGATCTCCTGGTCGCCATGGGCCCAGCCCAGACGCACCAGGTAATTCAGCAGCGCTTCCGGCAGATAGCCGTCATCACGGTACTGCATTACGCTCACCGCGCCGTGGCGTTTGGACAGTTTTTTGCCGTCGTCACCGTTGATCATCGATACGTGCGCGTACACCGGTACCGGCGCGTTCAGCGCTTTCAGGATGTTGATCTGACGCGGGGTGTTATTGATATGGTCTTCACCACGGATCACGTGCGTGATTTCCATATCCCAGTCGTCCACAACTACGCAGAAGTTATAGGTTGGCGATCCGTCAGTACGACGAATAATCAGATCATCCAGCTCCTGGTTGCTGAATTCGATCGGGCCGCGGATCTGGTCATCAAAGATAACAGAGCCTTCCTGCGGGTTAGCAAAACGCACAACGCACGGCTCATCGGCAGCATGCTCGCTGTGGTCGTGCCGGCAACGACCGTCATAACGCGGTTTTTCGCCTTTTGCCATTTGCTCTTCGCGCAGTGCATCCAGACGCTCTCTGGAGCAGTAGCACTTATAGGCCGTGCCCGCGACCAGCATCTCGTCAATGACGTCGTTATAGCGGTCAAAACGTTTGGTCTGGAAGTACGGGCCTTCGTCCCACTCCAGATTCAGCCAGTTCATCCCATCCATAATGGCTTCAATTGCTTCCGGCGTTGAGCGCTCAAGATCGGTGTCTTCAATACGCAGCACAAACTCACCTTTGTTGTGGCGTGCGAAAAGCCAGGAATAGAGAGCGGTACGTGCACCACCGACATGCAGATAGCCTGTCGGGCTCGGCGCGAAGCGAGTTTTGATTTTCATGAAATGGCCTTACGTTATAAAGATGCCGGTAATCGGCAAATCCTGGGAAGAAAACAATGGGCAATATTCTATCACTGTGGGCCGATTCCTCAATGTCGATCACTTTATCCGGTTCGAGATTGCTGTTTTTGTTTAGAAATCATGCGCCACAGTCCGTTTTGCGATCGTTTTGACTAATTTTACGACGAACGAATAAAAACTTTAGAAAATGCGTTGACTCATTTTCAACTCTCCCTATAATGCGACTCCACACAGCGGGGGTGATTAGCTCAGTTGGTAGAGCATCTCCTTTACACGGAGGGGGTCGGCGGTTCGAGCCCGTCATCACCCACCATCTACTTCGGTAGACTCGCAGTGTAGATAAGCATTGAGATTGGGCGATTAGCTCAGTTGGTAGAGCATCTCCTTTACACGGAGGGGGTCGGCGGTTCGAGCCCGTCATCGCCCACCATTCTCACCTTATCGCAGCAGTTCCGAAATGGGCGATTAGCTCAGTTGGTAGAGCATCTCCTTTACACGGAGGGGGTCGGCGGTTCGAGCCCGTCATCGCCCACCATTTCGGGTCGTTAGCTCAGTTGGTAGAGCAGTTGACTTTTAATCAATTGGTCGCAGGTTCGAATCCTGCACGACCCACCAATGTAAAAAAGCGCCCTAAAGGCGCTTTTTTGCTATCTGCGATATAGCACATCCTCATTGCAGCCAGACCGCTTGTTTTACTCAAGCTCACGCCTTCTTTGCCGATACCTCTATTTTATGGCGAAAAGGATCTCAGTATGACAACTCTTAAGCCCGTTTCTCTGTCGGCGATGGACATCGGCAGCGTAGACAACAGCTCCGGCGGAAACGACATTGCTTCCCGGATCACCCGTCTGACCAAACAGATAACGAAAGTCACTCAGCAGCTCAAAGAAGTCGCCATGGGTGATGCCACGGCAGAAGAGAAGCAAAAGCAGCAGGAATTACTCGAATCTCAGCTGGCTATGTTGCAGGCACAGCTGGCGCAATTGCTGCGTCAGCAGGCAGAAGAGGCAATGCCAAAACAGGAAAACGGTCAGGCCGTGGCGGAAGGCATCAATAAGCCCTCCGCAGACCATAAGGTTGATATCTACATCTGATCGCTGTTTTCGTTAAAGAGCGGATCGCGCGTGCGGGCCTCCATCAAACGCCCGGCCTGCATGCGCACCACATTCCAGCAGGCGTGCGCTGCTCCAGAAAGAGACCTGTTTTTACGGCGTACCAGCATCAGCTGGCGTTCAATACAGGGCAAGAAACGCTTTACCGTTAAACGACTCCCCTGCGGCAGTGGCAGTGCCAGCGCAGGCAGAACGCTGATGCCAATCCCCGCTTCGACCATGGGGAACAGCGTGGCAGGATGCCCAATTTCCTGCACAATGGTTGCCTTAACGCCCTGCGCGGCCAGTGCGGCATCTATCAGCGGACGGCTGCCAGAGGCATAATCCTGTAGCACCAGGTTTGCCCCCTGCAAGGCTTGCCAGGTCACCTGCGGCAGCGATGCCAGGGGGTCATCATCGCGGCAGAGCAATAAAAAGGGCTCCGAGAGCACCACTTCACATTCCAGGTCGCTTACAGCTCCGGGGTCAATGACAATCCCGAAATCCACCTCTCCCTGACGAATACTCTCCAGCACCCACTGCTGCGGCCTGTCGTGCAAAACAAAATCGATATCCGGATAGCGGTGATTACTTTCCGCAATGCACTGAGGAATAAGATGCGCCGAAATCGTCTGGCTCGCCGCGACTCTCACGGTGCCGGAAAGCTGTTGCCCGAGCCGCCCGACATCCCGCAGCGTACTGTTCAGTTCATCCAGCAGCCTCTCCAGACGCGTTGCCAGCTGCTGTCCCGCTTCGGTGAGCACCACTTCCCGCGTCGTGCGGTCGAGCAACTTCACCCCGGTTTGCGTTTCAAGCTCCTTAACGCTATGGCTCACCGCCGACTGGCTGAGGCCGATCATCTCCCCTGCCCGGCTAAAGCTGCGGGCCTGCGCGACGGTGACGAAAACGCGAAGCTGACGTAACGAATAATTCATCTTTTTAATTCATGAATGGATGCAATAAATCAATTTTATTTCTCAAAGGGAAGAAAGCACAATAGCGACATCTGTTTTCAGGAGTGATTATGAAACTTTTTCGTATCCTTGATCCGTTCACGCTGACCCTGATTGGAGTCGTTTTGCTGGCCTCGTTTTTCCCGGCGCGAGGCAGTTTTGTGCCCATTATTGAAGGCGTGACCACGGCAGCCATTGCCCTGCTGTTCTTTATGCATGGCGCCAAGCTTTCCCGGGAGGCCATTATTGCAGGCGGTAGCCACTGGCGGCTGCACCTCTGGGTAATGTGCAGCACCTTTATCCTCTTCCCGGTACTGGGCGTGCTGTTTGCCTGGTGGGCGCCGGTGAATGTCGACCCCGCGCTGTATTCCGGCTTCCTCTATCTGTGCATTTTGCCGGCCACGGTGCAGTCCGCTATTGCTTTTACCTCGCTGGCGGGCGGCAACGTCGCGGCGGCGGTTTGCTCTGCTTCCGCTTCCAGCCTGCTGGGGATTTTTGTTTCACCGCTGCTGGTCGGTCTGCTGATGAACATGCACGGTGCGGAGGGCAACCTGGAACAGGTGGGTAAAATTTGTCTGCAACTGCTGCTGCCGTTTGTGCTCGGACACTTATCCCGCCCCTGGATTGGGGAGTTTGTGGCGAAACACAAAAAATGGATCGGCAAAACGGATCAAAGCTCCATTCTGCTGGTGGTTTACACGGCCTTTAGCGAAGCCGTTGTAAACGGCATCTGGCACAAGGTGGGCGCCGGATCGCTGCTGTTTATTGTAGTAGTGAGCATTGTTCTGCTGGCCATTGTCATCGCGGTCAACGTCTTTGTGGCCCGCAGGTGCGGCTTCAATAAGGCCGATGAAATCACCATCGTCTTCTGCGGGTCGAAAAAGAGCCTGGCTAACGGGATCCCGATGGCCAATATCCTGTTCCCGACGTCGGTCATTGGGATGATGGTGCTGCCGCTGATGATTTTCCATCAGATCCAGCTGATGGTATGTGCAGTACTGGCGCGGCGCTACAAGGCGCAGACGGAAAAGCTGGCGCAGGAAGAGACCCGCGCCGCGAAAGCTTAAGGACGCTTCAGGGGCTGAACCAGCTGGGTCAGCCCCTCAGTTTTGATCACTAACGTGATAGCCATCAGCTCGCCCAGTCGCCCGGCGGGGAACGCATCCTTACGGGCAAACCACAGCAGATACTCTTCCGGTAAATCAATCAGCCTGCGGCCCTTATATTTACCGAACGGCATCTCCGTATTGGCGATCTCAACGAGCTGCTCTTTTTCCACGTTATTCTCCTAACAGGCGCATCATTTCGTCTTCGTCGATCACTTCGATGCCGAGCTCCTGCGCTTTGGCCAGCTTCGAGCCGGCCGCTTCCCCGGCAATCACCAGATCGGTTTTCTTCGACACGCTGCCCGCCACTTTTGCCCCCAGCGCCACCAGGCGGGCCTTCGCGTCATCGCGCGAAAGCTGACTCAGGCTACCGGTCAGCACCACCGTTTTACCGGCAAACGGGCTGTCGATCTCGTCGGCATTCACCACTACCGGGGCGGGCCAGTGAATCCCCTGCTCCAGTAATTTACCGATCACCTCACGGTTGCTCTCTTCGGCGAAGAAGTTAAAGACGTGGGTGGCGACCACGATGCCGACATCCGGGACTTTCTGTAGCTCGTCGATGCTGGCTTTCTCCAGCGCCTCCAGCGTGCCGAAATACGCCGCCAGCCCCGCCGCCGTCGCCTCCCCGACTTCACGAATGCCGAGCGCGTAGAGGAATCGGGCAAAGGTGGTGTTTTTGGCTGCCTCAAGCGCGTTGACGACGTTCTGGGCGGATTTCGGTCCCATACGATCGAGGCCGGTCAGCTTGCCTGCCGTCAGCGTAAAGAGGTCCGCTGGCGTATGGACATACTCTTTCTCAACTAACTGGTCGATGATCTTGTCACCCATTCCGTCCACGTCCATCGCCCGGCGTGAGACGAAGTGCTTCAGGGACTCTTTACGCTGTGCGCCGCAGATTAACCCGCCCGTACAGCGCGTTACCGCTTCGCCTTCCACGCGCTCCACGTCAGAACCACATACCGGACAGTGGGCCGGAAACTCGATGGCGCGGGTGTCGGCAGGACGCTCTGACTCCACAACGTTGACCACCTGCGGGATCACGTCGCCCGCGCGGCGAATCACCACTTTGTCACCGATGCGCAGGCCCAGGCGGGCAATTTCATCGGCGTTATGCAGCGTGGCGTTGCTTACCAGCACGCCGGCCACCTGTACAGGCTCCAGACGCGCTACCGGCGTAATCGCCCCCGTACGCCCTACCTGAAACTCCACGTCGCGAACGAAGGTCATCTGCTCCTGCGCCGGGAACTTAAAGGCCACCGCCCAGCGCGGCGCACGGGCCACAAACCCTAACTGCTCCTGCAACGCCAGGGAGTTAACCTTGATCACCACGCCATCAATATCAAACCCGAGTGTAGGGCGATCCTCTTCAACCTTACGGTAGAACGCCAGCACCGCCTCCGGAGAGTCGCAGAGCTGCACGCGGTTGCTTACCGGTAACCCCCACTCTTTGAACTGCAATAAGCGCCCGAGATGGGTATCTGGCAGCTCGCCGCCCTCCAGGATCCCGACGCCGTAGCAGAAGAAAGTAAGCGGTCGCTTCGCGGTGATGCGCGGATCGAGCTGACGCAGAGAACCTGCCGCCGCGTTACGCGGGTTAGCAAACACTTTTCCCCCGGTACGACGCGCTTCTTCATTGATCTTTTCAAAGCCCGCCTGCGGAAGAAACACCTCCCCGCGCACTTCCAGCCGGGCTGGAATGTTCTCGCCACGCAGCTTCAGCGGGATCGCACGTATGGTGCGCACGTTGGTGGTGATATCTTCCCCGGTGGTGCCATCGCCGCGCGTTGCGGCGCGCACCATCACGCCGTTCTCATAAAGAATGCTGACGGCCAGACCGTCCAGCTTCAGCTCGCAGCACCAGCTCAGATTGTCGACACTCTTCAGGCGATCCTGCACGCGCTTATTGAAAGCCAGAAAACTTTCTTCATCAAAAACGTTATCCAGCGACAGCATCGGCACTTCGTGACGCACCTGGCTGAAAGCGCCCAGCGGCTCGGCGCCGACGCGCTGCGTCGGGGAGTCTGGCGTAATCAGCTCCGGGTGCTGCGCTTCCAGTTCGCGCAGTTCACGCATCAGGCGGTCATATTCCGCATCCGGCACTTCCGGTGCATCCATAACATGATAGAGATATTCATGATGGCGAAGCGTGGTTCGCAGTTCAGTAAGTTGTTGTTCGATTGAGTCCATATCGCACCATCAATGAGAAAAACCCCCGACAAGCGGGGGTTGAGGAGGGGTTGACGTTAACGCGACGATTACGCGTTCGCTTCCTTAACTTCGCGGATGCGGTCCTGATATTCGCGCAGTTTCTGCGGCGTCATCATTCGACGCTGATCGTCGAGCACCACACCGCCCACTTCGTCGGCGATGTGCTGAGCGGACTGTAGCATCAGCTTAAAGTTTTGCAGTTCGTCACCGTAGGACGGCACCTGCATAAAGATCGTTACGCCTGGCGTGACGAAATCACCGGTCATTTCCGGGTCAAACGTGCCTGGATTCACCATATTGGCCAGGCTAAACAGTGCCGGGCCGCTGCCGTCAGGGCTCAGGTGGCGATGGAAAATATTCATGTCGCCGAACTTGAAGCCTGCCTGCTGGATGCTGTTAAGCAGCACGTCACCGTTCAGATGGGTGCCGTGATGGGCAGCCACGTTCATGATGATCACTGCTTCTTTACGCTGCGGCTTTTCAACAACCGGTTCTGGCGCTGCTACCGGCTCTGGCTCAACGCGCGGAGCGGGCTGTGTTGCAGGCGGTACGGGTTCAGGCTGCGGCTGCGGTTGCTGCACTGGCTGCGGCTGCTGTACCGGCTGTGGCTGCTGAGCCGGCTGCGGCTGTTGCACTGGCTGAGCAGGCTGATGCACAGGTTGCGGCTGTACAGGCTGTGGCGCAACGGGCTGCGGTTGCACAGGCTGCTGCGGCGGATGACGCACAGGTTCTTCCACTGGCGGCGGCGCTGGCTGGCGCGGCTGGGCAGAGGCATACGGTGGTTGATACTGGTGCTGCGGAGCGCGGGGAGCTTCATGCTCTCCATGCGCTGCGCCGGGCGCAGTATTGACCCGATGAACACGAACTTCACCCACGCCGTCGTCGTCAAGGCCGTCGACGTCGTCTTCAACGTCATCGTCGTCACGACTGGACTTCATGCGCTTCAGTGGACGATCGCGAAACATAGAGGAACGCTCTTTACGGCTGGTCCAGAAACCATGTACCAGTAAAGCGATTATGGCGATCGCGCCAACAATGATTAATATCAGACGCAAATCCTGCATCATTATATTCTCTGTTGTTCTAACACCTTGCCACCACGGCAAACATTTACTCACTAAGAGTATTTGCCGTTTACGTCAAGTGCAAGTGTATGCAGAGCATTCACAGCATAAAGATGAACTAAATCGTGCTTTTTGCTGGTTTTTCGAACATTTCCGAACTGGTCATTGGCCCGTAACTGGATAATATAGGCGGGCAATTCCACTGGTTGTGTAAAAAGGAGTACAGCCTGGTATGGTTTCAACATCTTCTTCTACCCCACGTAGCGGGGTCTGGTATTTTTCACAGGGCTGGAAACTGGTCTCCCTGCCGGGCATTCGACGCTTCGTTATTTTGCCGCTGCTGATCAACATTCTTCTGATGGGGGGCGCGTTCTGGTGGCTGTTCACCAGGCTGGAAAGCTGGATCCCTTCCCTGATGAGCTATGTGCCGGACTGGTTACAGTGGCTTGACTACCTGCTCTGGCCGATAGCGGTCATCTCCGTGCTGCTGGTATTCGGCTATTTCTTTTCGACGATAGCAAACTGGATAGCCGCGCCGTTCAACGGTCTGCTGGCCGAACAGCTGGAAGCGCGCCTGACCGGTGCGACCCCGCCTGACACGGGCGTACTGGGGATCATGAAGGATATCCCGCGCATCATGAAGCGCGAATGGCAGAAATTTGCCTGGTACCTGCCGCGCGCGATTGTGCTGCTTATCCTTTATTTCATCCCTGGTATCGGCCAGACGGTGGCCCCCGTACTGTGGTTCCTGTTCAGCGCCTGGATGCTCGCCATCCAGTACTGCGACTACCCGTTCGATAACCACAAGGTGCCGTTTAAAGAGATGCGCACCGCCCTGCGCACTCAGAAGGTTGCCAATATGCAGTTCGGCGCGCTCACCAGCCTGTTCACCATGATTCCTTTCCTGAATCTGTTCATTATGCCCGTTGCCGTTTGCGGCGCGACGGCGATGTGGGTGGACTGCTACCGTGCTAAGCACGCGTTATGGAAGTAATGCAAAAATGTGTAAAAGAGGGGTGGCTTATGCCGCCCCTTATTCCATACTGATCCCCATTATTTCCTTGCAGCATATAGATATGCGATTTCCTTACTTCCCCATACTTATTCAACAGGTATGCTGGGTCGGTATCCCAATTTCATACAGTTAAGGACAGGCCATGAGTAAGATTTATGAAGACAACTCGCTGACTATCGGTCATACGCCCCTGGTTCGACTGAACCGTATCGGTAATGGACGCATTCTGGCGAAGGTCGAATCTCGTAACCCAAGCTTCAGCGTGAAATGCCGTATCGGTGCAAATATGATTTGGGATGCTGAAAAACGTGGCGTGTTGAAGCCGGGCGTCGAGCTGGTGGAACCGACCAGCGGTAACACCGGTATTGCCCTGGCCTACGTTGCGGCGGCGCGCGGCTATAAGCTGACGCTGACCATGCCTGAAACCATGAGCATTGAACGTCGCAAGCTGCTGAAAGCGCTGGGTGCGAATCTGGTCCTGACCGAAGGCGCGAAAGGCATGAAGGGTGCGATTCAGAAAGCGGAAGAAATCGTCGCCAGCGATCCGGCAAAATATCTGCTGCTTCAGCAGTTCAGCAATCCGGCCAACCCGGAAATTCATGAGAAAACCACCGGTCCGGAAATCTGGGAAGATACCGACGGCCAGGTTGATGTCTTTATCTCCGGCGTAGGTACCGGCGGTACGCTGACCGGCGTGTCTCGCTATATTAAAGGCACGAAAGGTAAAAAAGATCTGATTACCGTTGCCGTCGAGCCAACCGACTCACCGGTTATCGCTCAGGCGCTGGCGGGAGAAGAAATTAAGCCAGGCCCACACAAAATTCAGGGCATCGGCGCAGGCTTTATTCCAGGCAACCTGGATCTGAAGCTGATCGACAAAGTGGTTGCCATTACCAATGAAGAAGCCATCTCCACGGCGCGTCGCCTGATGGACGAGGAAGGCATTCTGGCGGGTATCTCTTCCGGCGCGGCGGTTGCGGCTGCCCTCAAACTTCTGGAAGATGAAACCTTTACCAATAAGAATATTGTGGTTATCCTGCCTTCTTCGGGTGAGCGTTACTTGAGCACCGCACTGTTTGCCGATCTCTTCACGGAGAAAGAACTGCAACAGTGATGCCAGTATGTTAAAAACGCGTAAAAAAGCACCTTTTCAGGTGCTTTTTTGTGGCCTGCTTCAAACTTTTACCCCTCCTGGCATTGCTTCACCCCGTTGGGTCTGGTATTTAAACCAGCAATTATTTTGATGCGCGAAATTAATCAGTGAACGAAATAGCGCTGCTGAATCGATTTTATGATTTGGTTCAAGTCTTGCTTTCACTGCATAATGTTTAATGACGATTGAAACGTCAGCGCTAACAATACAGGCTAAAGTTAAGTCGCCAGGCTAGACTTTAGTTCCACAACACTAAACCTATAAGTTGGGGAAATACAATGTTCCAGCAAGAAGTTACCATTACCGCTCCGAACGGTCTGCACACCCGCCCTGCTGCTCAGTTTGTTAAAGAAGCGAAAGGCTTCACTTCTGAAATCACTGTGACTTCCAACGGCAAAAGCGCTAGCGCAAAAAGCCTGTTCAAACTGCAAACTCTGGGCCTGACTCAGGGTACCGTTGTTACCATTTCTGCGGAAGGTGAAGACGAGCAGAAAGCAGTTGAGCATCTGGTTAAGCTGATGGCTGAACTCGAGTAAGTTTACCGGGTTCTTTTCAATATCAGTCACAAGTAAGGTAGGGTTATGATTTCAGGCATTTTAGCATCCCCGGGTATCGCTTTCGGCAAAGCACTGCTGCTGAAAGAAGACGAAATCGTCATTGACCGGAAAAAAATTTCTGCCGACAAGGTTGATCAGGAAGTTGAACGTTTTCTGAGCGGTCGTGCCAAGGCATCTGCGCAACTGGAAGCGATTAAAACTAAAGCTGGTGAAACTTTCGGTGAAGAAAAAGAAGCCATCTTCGAAGGGCACATTATGCTGCTCGAAGATGAGGAGCTGGAGCAGGAAATCATAGCCCTGATTAAAGATAAAGGCATGACGGCCGACGCGGCTGCGCATGAAGTTATCGAAGGTCAGGCTTCTGCCCTGGAAGAGCTGGACGATGAATACCTGAAAGAGCGTGCGGCTGACGTACGTGACATCGGTAAGCGCCTGCTGCGCAACATCCTGGGTCTGGCCATTATCGATCTGAGCGCGATTCAGGACGAAGTGATCCTGGTTGCCGCTGACCTGACCCCGTCTGAAACCGCACAGCTGAACCTGAACAAGGTGCTGGGTTTCATTACCGATGCAGGTGGCCGTACTTCCCACACCTCAATCATGGCGCGTTCTCTGGAACTGCCAGCTATCGTGGGTACCGGTAGCGTCACCTCGCAGGTGAAAAACGACGACTATCTGATTCTGGATGCCGTAAACAACGTGGTTTACGTCAACCCAACTAACGATGTGATCGAGCAGCTGCGTTCCGTTCAGGAGCAGGTTGCAACCGAGAAAGCAGAACTCGCTAAACTGAAAGACCTGCCGGCCATCACGCTGGACGGCCATCAGGTTGAAGTGTGCGCTAACATCGGTACCGTACGCGACGTTGACGGCGCTGAGCGCAACGGTGCGGAAGGTGTAGGTCTGTATCGTACTGAATTCCTGTTCATGGACCGCGACGCACTGCCAACTGAAGAAGAGCAGTTTGCCGCGTACAAAGCGGTTGCCGAAGCGTGTGGCTCACAGGCCGTAATCGTTCGCACCATGGACATCGGCGGCGACAAAGAGCTGCCGTACATGAACTTCCCGAAAGAAGAGAACCCGTTCCTGGGCTGGCGTGCCGTGCGTATCGCCATGGATCGCAAAGAGATCCTGCGTGACCAGGTTCGCGCAATCCTTCGTGCTTCCGCTTTCGGTAAACTGCGCATCATGTTCCCGATGATCATCTCTGTTGAAGAAGTGCGTGCACTGAAGAAAGAGATTGAAATCTACAAGCAGGAACTGCGTGACGAAGGTAAAGCGTTTGACGAGTCAATCGAGATTGGCGTGATGGTGGAAACACCGGCAGCCGCGACCATTGCGCGTCATTTAGCCAAAGAAGTTGATTTCTTTAGTATCGGTACCAATGATTTAACGCAGTACACCCTGGCAGTTGACCGTGGTAATGATATGATTTCACATCTCTACCAGCCAATGTCGCCGTCTGTACTGAATTTGATCAAGCAAGTTATTGATGCTTCTCATGCAGAAGGTAAATGGACTGGCATGTGTGGTGAGCTTGCAGGCGACGAACGTGCTACACTTCTGTTGCTGGGTATGGGTCTGGACGAATTCTCTATGAGCGCCATTTCCATCCCGCGCATCAAGAAGATTATCCGTAACACGAACTTCGAAGATGCGAAGGTATTAGCAGAGCAGGCTCTTGCTCAACCGACAACGGACGAGTTAATGACGCTGGTTAACAAGTTCATTGAAGAAAAAACAATCTGCTAATCCACGAGATGCGGCCCAAATTACTGCTTAGGAGATAAGTCTAATGGGTTTATTTAGTAAACTGTTCGGTGACAAAAGCAATAGCGACTCCGGAACTATTGAGATTGTTGCTCCGCTCTCCGGCGAGATCGTCAACATCGAAGACGTGCCGGATGTAGTGTTTGCTGAGAAAATCGTTGGTGATGGCATTGCTATCAAACCAACTGGCAACAAAATGGTTGCTCCAGTTGACGGTACCATTGGTAAGATTTTTGAAACCAACCATGCGTTCTCTATCGAATCTGATAGCGGTATCGAACTGTTCGTTCACTTCGGTATCGACACCGTTGAACTGAAAGGCGAAGGCTTCAAACGTATCGCGGAAGAAGGCCAGCGTGTGAAAGTTGGCGACCCGGTGATTGAATTCGATCTGCCACTGCTGGAAGAAAAAGCGAAGTCTACCCTGACTCCGGTTGTTATCTCCAACATGGACGAAATCAAAGAGCTGATCAAACTGTCTGGCAGCGTTACCGTGGGTGAAACCCCGGTTATCCGCATCAAGAAGTAATTCTTGCCGCACGGTAAAATGGCGCCTTCGGGCGCCATTTTTGTTTATGCAGGCAGAATAAGCTCGTCGTAGCCTTTCGACTGCGTGTAGATCATCACGTCAGTCACTCTGTCACCCGCCATGCGAATGGCGTCAGCCACGGTTTTCCCCCCGACGATACCGCTCACCAGCTCCGAACAAAACAGATCGCCCGTCCCTTTCAGGTCCGTCTCTACGCGCGGGTGCGCGCTTACGGTAACGCCCTCTTCGCTGACCAGCACCACGTGGATATTCTGCGGATCGTCAGCCACTGGCGCGCTGGTAATGGCTACCCACTTCAGCGTGTCGGAGAGCAGCCCCTGCGCGGCGGCGATGGCGCTCTCTGGCGTACGGCACGATTTACCGCTCAACACTTCCAGCTCATACACATTGGGCGTAATGCCCTGGGCCAGCGGCAGCAGGTGCTCACGGTAGGCTTCAGGAATTTCAGGTTTCACGTACATCCCGCTGTCGACATCCCCGATTACCGGGTCAACCAGCACCAGCAAATCGGGATGCTGTACCTTTATCGCTTTTAGCCACTGCGCCAACAGCACGATCTGGCTGGCGCTGCCCATATAGCCGGTCGTGACCGCTTTTAGCTCGCGCAGGATCTCCCGCTCTTCCAGCGCCTTAAGGTAGCCGCTGAACCACTCATCCGGGATGACACCGCCGTAGAAGGTATCGTAGTGCGGCGTATTGCTGAACAGCACCGTTGGCACGGCGGTAACGTTCAGCCGGTGGGTGCGAATATTCGGCACCGCGATGCTGTTGCCTACGCTGCCGTACACCACCTGCGACTGTACGGCGACAATATCGGTTTGCTGCGCCCGGGTATTATCCCGGAATAAAATCATCTCCATGACGCTTAGATCCCCGCCCCCTGCGAATAACTCTCTTCACCAAAGACGCCGGTAGACAGGTAACGATCGCCGCGATCGCAAATAATCGCAACCACCACCGCTTCCGGCGTGGAATTGGCCACCCGGATCGCACCCGCTACGGCACCGCCAGAGCTGACGCCGCAGAAGATGCCTTCACGCACGGCCAGCTCACGCATGGTATTTTCCGCCTCGCGCTGATGAATATCCAGCACCTGGTCCACAAGCTGTGCATTAAAGATGCCCGGCATATACTCCGCGGGCCAGCGGCGTATGCCCGGGATACTGCTTCCCTCTTCCGGTTGCAGGCCGACAATCGTCACCGGGCTTGCCTGCTCGCGCAGAAAGCGTGACACACCGGTGATCGTGCCCGTGGTGCCCATGCTGGAGACAAAGTGGGTGATACGCCCGTCGGTTTGCTGCCAGATTTCCGGGCCGGTGGTGGTGTAGTGCGCGTACGGGTTGTCCGGGTTATTGAACTGGTCGAGCAGCTTGCCTTCCCCGCGCCCGGCCATCGCCAGCGCCAGGTCGCGCGCTCCTTCCATCCCCTGCTCTTTGCTCACCAGAATCAGCTCGGCCCCGTAGGCGCGCATGGCGGCCCGGCGCTCCTGGCTCATGTTGTCCGGCATCAGCAGCTTCATGCGATAACCCTTCAGCGCGGCAATCATCGCCAGTGCGATACCGGTATTACCGCTGGTGGCTTCAATTAATACGTCGCCGGGCTTTATCTCGCCGCGCTTTTCGGCCTGGACAATCATCGACAGCGCCGCCCGATCTTTTACCGAGCCTGCCGGGTTATTGCCTTCAAGTTTGACCCAGATTTCGCTGCCGTTGTCTGGCACCATGCGCTGAAGTTTAACCAGAGGGGTGTTGCCGATGGTGTTTTCTAATGTATTCATGATCGCTGTCCAATAAAAAGCCCGGTGGCGCGCAGCGATCCGGGCCTACAGACGTCATATTGTAGGCCGGGTAAGCGCAGCGCCACCCGGCAAAACTACGTAATCCTAACCTATCAGGCTGACTCCGCCAGAGCAATATCCTCGCGCGTCTCGATGCGCTCGTTGCCGTGATAAATGCGCGCGTGTTGCAGCCCCACAAACAGGCGTTCCCCCCGGTGTGGCGGCTCGTCGTCACGCATAACCACGGTCAGCGGCTCGGTATACCAGCCCAGCGGCTGAACGACCAACTGGGTGTAGTGACCTTTAGGGCTCGCTTCCAGCACCTGCACCGGGAGCGGTGAATCCAGGCTGGTACGGCGGCTGACGTCCACTTCCCACGGACGCAGGAACAGATCGACCGGCCCCTGATGCGCCGGGGTGTAGCCCAGCGGCCAGCGGTGCGCGCCAACGTGGAACTGACCGCCGCGAATGGTGCCCTGAAGACGGTTCACCTCGCCCATAAACTCCAGCACGAAGCGGGTCGCCGGTTCACGCCAGAGCTGCTCTGGCTCGTCAACCTGCTCAATGTTGCCCTGACTCATCACCACCACGCGGTCGGCGACTTCCATCGCCTCTTCCTGATCGTGGGTCACGAAAACGCTGGTGAACTGGAGCTCTTCATGCAGCTGACGCAGCCAGCGGCGCAGCTCTTTTCGCACCTGCGCATCCAGCGCGCCGAACGGTTCATCCAGCAGCAAAATTTGCGGCTCAACGGCCAACGCGCGCGCCAGCGCCACGCGCTGCTTCTGTCCACCTGAAAGCTGGGCCGGGAAACGGTCCGCCAGGTGAGCCAGCTGCACCATCTCCAGCAGTTTGGTCACTTTCGCTTTGATGGTGGCCGCATTCGGACGCTCACGACGCGGCAGCACGGTCAGGCCAAACGCGATGTTGTCGAATACCGTCATGTGGCGGAACAGGGCGTAATGCTGGAACACAAAGCCCACCTTACGGTCGCGGGCATGCAGGCGGCTAACGTCCGTACCGTGGAAGCGGATATGTCCGCTGGTCTGATGTTCAAGCCCGGCGATAATACGCAGCAGCGTGGTTTTACCGGAGCCAGACGGCCCCAGCAGCGCCACCATTTGTCCGGAAGGGATATCCAGCGAGATATCATTCAGCACCTGGGTGCGACCAAAAGACTTCTTAATATTGGCAATCTCAATGCTCATGATTTCCCTCCTGATGCTGACGTTTTTCCTGATTCTCTAAACGCCACTGCACCACACTCTTCAAAAACAGGGTCAAAATCGCCATCAGCGTCAGCAACGCTGCGGCAGTAAAGGAACCGACGGTGTTGTAGTCCTGTTCCAGTAATTCAATCTGTAGCGGCAGCGACAGGGTTTCGCCGCGAATCGAGCCGGATACCACCGACACCGCGCCAAACTCTCCAATCGCACGGGCGTTGGTCAGCACCACGCCGTAAAGCAGCGCCCAGCGGATATTCGGCAGCGTCACGCGGCGGAACATCTGCCAGCCGGAGGCGCCCAGCAGCACGGCCGCTTCATCCTCATGGCTGCCCTGGCTTAACATCACCGGCACCAGCTCGCGCACCACGAACGGACAGGTCACAAAGACCGTCACCAGCACCATGCCCGGCCAGGCGAACATAATTTGCAGGTCGTGTTCATCCAGCCAGCCGCCCAGCGGGCCGTTAGAGCCGTAAAACAGCAGATAGACCAGACCGGCCACCACCGGCGACACCGCAAACGGGATATCCAGCAGGGTCAGCAGCAGCTGACGCCCCGGGAAGTTAAAGCGGGTCACCAGCCAGGCCAGCAATACGCCAAACACCAGATTCACCGGAACGGTGATCAGGGCAATCATCACCGTCAGCCAGATGGCGTTGAGCATGTCCGGATCGGCCAGGTTTTGCAGCGCGGGCATAATCCCTTTGCTGAAGGCCTGAACGAAGATGTACACCATCGGCACAACGAGAATGAAGGCAGAGACCAGCACGCCCGTACCAATCAGAAACCATTTGCCCCAGTTGATGCGGGGCGCGTCATAGCGCTTCAATTGCGTAACTTCCGCCATCAGTGACCTACCACACGTCGACCAAAGCGACTTTGCAGAGTGTTAATCGAGAACAGCAGCAGCAGCGACGCGGCAAGGATCACCGAGGCAATCGCGCTCGCGGCCGGATAATCAAACTCCTGCAAACGGACAAAAATCATCAGCGAGGTCACTTCGGTTTTCCACGCGATGTTCCCGGCGATAAAAATGACCGCGCCAAATTCACCGAGGCTGCGGGTAAACGAGAGCGCAACACCCGCCAGCAGGGCCGGAGAAAGTTCCGGCAGCACAACCTTACGGAAACTCTGCCAGCGCGTGGCCCCCAGCGTTTCCGCGGCCTCTTCGTATTCGGGGCCTAATTCTTCCAGCACCGGCTGCACGGTACGCACCACAAACGGGATGCTGGTAAAGGCCATCGCCACCGCGATACCGAGCCAGGTATAGGTCACTTTGATATCAAACTTCGCCAGCCATTCGCCGTAGAAGCCGTTTACGGAGAACAGCGACGCCAGCGTCAAGCCGGCCACCGCCGTCGGCAGCGCAAACGGCAGATCCATCAGCGCGTCGAGCAGCGTACGGCCCGGGAAGCGATAGCGGGTTAAGATCCACGCCATCAGCAGGCCAAACACACCGTTGAAAATCGAGGCCACGAACGCCGACAGCAGCGTGACCTTGTAGGCCGCCACCACCTGCGGGTTAGTGACCACTTCCCAGTACTGGGACCAGCTCATCTCAGAGAGCTGCACCACCAGCGCGCTGAGCGGCAACAGTAAAATCAGACAGACGAACAGCAGGCTGGTCCCGAGGCTTAAGGTAAAGCCCGGCAGCACGCGTCTGGAGGAGACTGCAAACATTACTTACGCCCCGCCGCCAGCAGTTTGTCTAACTCACCGCCGCTGGCAAAATGGGTTTTCATCACCTCAGGCCAGGCGCCGAAATGGTCTTCCACGCGGAACAGCGCGGTCTGCGGGAATTTATCCTTCAGCTTGTTCATCACGTCCGGATTGTTGACGCGGTAGTAATAGTCAGTAATCACCGTCTGCGCCTGCGGGCTGTACAGATAGTTGAGATAGGCTTTTGCGGCCTTTTCGGTGCCGTTAGCCTTAACGTTTTTATCCACCCACGCCACCGGGAACTCGGCCAGAATATTTGTTTTCGGGATAATGACCTCAAACCCCTGCGCTTCATACTGCTTACGGATGTTGTTCACTTCGGATTCGAAGCTGATCAGCACGTCGCCCAGCCCGCGCTCGGCGAAGGTGGTGGTTGCGCCACGGCCGCCGGTATCAAACACCTCGACGTTTTTCAGGAACTGGGTCATAAACTGTTCGGTTTTCGCTTTATCGTTACCGTCAGCTTTGTCCGCCGCGCCCCACGCTGCCAGGTAGGTATAACGCGCGTTGCCGGAGGTTTTCGGGTTCGGGAAGATCAGCTTTACGTCAGAACGCACCAGGTCGTTCCAGTCGTGAATGTTTTTCGGGTTGCCCTTGCGCACCAGGAAGCCCATGGTGGAGTAGAACGGTGAGCTGTTGTTCGGCAGGCGGCTTTGCCAGTCCGCCGGGATCAGCTTGCCTCTGTCGTGCAGGATCTGCACGTCCGTCACCTGGTTATAGGTCACCACATCCGCCTTAAGCCCCTGCAAAATGGCCAGCGCCTGTTTGGACGAGCCGGCGTGAGACTGTTTGATGGTCAGCTTGTCGCCGTTGTTCTCTTTCGCCCACTGCTGTTCGAAGGCGGGATTAAGGGCGGCAAACAGCTCGCGCGAAACATCATAAGAACTGTTCAGTAACTCAGTTGCCTGCGCCTGCGCCACCAGCAGTAAGCCTGCCAGTGCCAGCGATCCTTTTTTCAGTACAGTTACGGCCATAGCGCGCCCTTATAAATGTGATGACTATCTTATAGTCATAATATTTATAACGGAGTCTAAAGGAGTAACGGTTTTATATACCGTTTGGTGATTTGGAAGCAGAAAAGGGAATAAGGGTGCGGGAGAAATTGCCGGGTGGCGCTAACGCTTACCCGGCCTATATGTGGAGTGCGTTTTACAGCGCCAGCAGGCGCTCAACGGACGGCGCAAAGTAGTAACCGCCGGTGACCGGGCGGGTGAAGCGCAGCATGGCGTCGCGCTTGCCGTCGGTATCGCCAAACATGCTCAGCAGCTGCTGTTCAATGTTGTAGAGGCGCGCGCAGTAGGCGCAGAAGTACAGGCCGTGCGTACCGCTCGCGGTACCGTATGGCAGGCTCTGGCGAACAATCTTCAGCCCCTTACCGTCTTCTTTAAGATCAACGCGGGTCAGGTGGGACGTCACCGGACGCGCATCGCCATCAATCTCTTCATTAGCGTCTTTGGTGCGGCCAATCATCATCTCCTGGTCATGCACGCTCATGCGGTTAAGCTGCTTGAGGTTGTGCTCCCAGCGCTGGACAAACACATAGCTGCCGCCCGCGTCCACGCCGTCCTTGATAACAGCCACGTCACGACGCGTCTCTTCCCCGGCCGGGTTTTCGGTACCGTCGACGAAGCCGCTTAAATCGCGCTCTTCCACCCAGCGGAAACCGTGGATTTCTTCCTGCACGTTAATGCTGTCACCAAAAGCCTCAATTGCTGCCTGAGCGACGGAGAAGTTCACGTCGTGGCGCAGGGAGAGAATGTGGATCAGCACGTCGTACTGGGTGGCTGGCGCGAGACCTTTACCATAAGGAATGAAGTCCTTCAGCTCTTCCGCGCCTTCGCCGCCGCTCAGCTGACGCCAGACGGTGTTGCCGAAGGCCACTACCGCGCCCAGATGGGCTTCCGGGAATTTGGCCTGGAAGGTGGCCAGTTTATCAACGAAAATTTTGCTGGCCCCGCGCAGGGCATCCACGTCCCCGTTGACGTTGGCTTCAATCCAAATCGCCGCGCGGCAATGTTCTGGCAAAATGCCACTCTGAACCTGAGACATCGCTCCTCCTGAAAAAAAGATGCCACGACAGCGTGGCATTGATGGCGGCTATTATACCCGGATTTCAGCGAGGCGGTTTGCTCAGGCGCAAATTACTGCTTCCAGATAATTTTGCTCACTTTCCACTTTTTCAGGGTGTCGTCAGACGGCATTAACCCTTCCGGACCGTTCCAGGTGCCGCTGAAAACGTAGCTGATGTGCTGACTGCCTTCGGCCTTACACTCAACCGCGACGCTGTCGTCCGACGGCGCGCTGGCGCAGTGGCCAAACGCTTTCTGATAGAGTTCGCCAAACGGCGTTCCCACCTTCACGCCACCCGAGGCTGGAATAGCTTCATCCATCACCGCGATGCGGTTTACCGTGCCTTTATCGCCGTTAATGACCATCGCCACCTTGTCGTCTTTCAACGCTTCGAAATAACGCACGATGTTGCCGTTCTCGGTTTTCATGCCGCTGCGCAGGCGATAATCACCGCCGATGGCATCCTGAATGGCGTCCTGATCCAGTGCCGTCGAGGCGGTGATGTTGCCCACGCCCTGCTCGGTCACTTCCATTGAGGAGCCAAACCAGTTCCACGGATAGGCCGCAGACCAGTTGATGGAGGAGAGCGTGGAACAGCCGGTTAACGCCAGCGGGAGAGCGCATAAAAGTAAACGCAGCGATTTCATTGAGACGTCCTTACGTAGTAAATAACGCTTGTTGGAGTGCGGTATCGGCAAAAAGTGCCGTGTTAATCTGACTCTTGCGTAAAACAGGCGCGTAGACGGGGGTTAGTGAGTAACCACAGCAGCGCGACAATATCCGCTACCACCAGCGCAATTCCGATACCGGAAAGCGGCTCGCCGTACAGCCAGAGCACGGGTTGCCAGACCAGGAGCACAACCTGCGCCAGGATCAGCAGCCAGCGAAGCGCGCGCCAGACGCGGGGAATAGCCTGCCGCCGTCCGCTGCACAGAAACGCCAGGACCGCCGGTACGCCGGGCAGCAACCCCAGCCAGAACGCATCGTGATCGGGATAAAAGAGATTCAGTAACGTATCGCCCTGCCCGCGCGACGCGCCAGCCATCACGAACAGCACCCAGGTTCTGGCCTGCAACAGCAGAACGCACCAGAACAAAAAAGGCAGACGCAGACGACCGTGAACATCATAGTCGCCGGGGTGGAACTCAGTACTCTTCATCTTCGATCAGGCGCTTACCCAGCGTCAGCACGTCCGCGTGCTCGTAGCCCAGACGTTCATACATGCCCAGCACCACGTCGTTATCTTCCCGGACCATAATCTGGATTTTCGGGCAGCCACGGGCGATCAGCTTCTTTTCCAGACGGTTAAGCAGCGCATTGGCGATGCCGCGCGCGCGATATTCCGGGTGTACGCCCAGATAGTAGGCCGACCCGCGGTGGCCGTCATATCCGCCCATCACCGTCCCGACTACCTCGCCGTTGACCTCCGCGACCAGAAACAGACTGACGTCGTGATTCACCTTGCGTTCGATATCCATTTCCGGATCGTTCCACGGACGCAGCAGATCGCAGCGCTCCCAAAGGGTGATCACCTCTTCGAAATCTTCCTGGCGAAAAACGCGTATCTCCATGGTATTAACCGCCTTTTCGGGTTTAAAAACAGTGATTATGGCGTGAACGCCGCGTTTAGCCAATAACCAGCGATAATCGTCTAAAAATTTGGCATAATGTCACTTTGTCACGTATTGAAATGAAAAGTAAAACAATTCTCAATAAGGACTGTCGTAACGGTAAACACGATACGATATAACACCAGGACCTCATTTTTTAGTATTCAGGCCGCATGAGCACATTCAAACCATTAAAAGCACTCACATCGCGTCGTCAGGTTCTCAAAGCGGGGCTGGCGGCCTTAATGTTAACGGGCATCGCAAAGCAGGCTCAGGCAAAAGAAGAGAGCACGCT
The DNA here is from genome assembly GCF_900322725.1 of Enterobacter cloacae complex sp. Classification (NCBI taxonomy): domain Bacteria; kingdom Pseudomonadati; phylum Pseudomonadota; class Gammaproteobacteria; order Enterobacterales; family Enterobacteriaceae; genus Enterobacter; species Enterobacter cloacae complex sp. Next base: position 472,283 of record NZ_LT991957.1, read on the forward strand.
TAAAACCAGTAACGGACACAGCAAGCCGAAAACCAAAAAAGCCGGCGCAAAGCGTCTGGTCATGCTCGATCCGGGCCACGGCGGGATCGACACCGGCGCCATTGGCCGAAACGGTTCGAAAGAAAAACACGTCGTGCTGGCAATTGCAAAAAATGTGCGCGCAATTTTACGCAGCAACGGTATTGACGCCCGCCTGACGCGCACGGGCGACACGTTTATTCCGCTGTACGACCGCGTGGAAATTGCCCACAAGCACGGCGCCGACCTGTTTATGTCCATTCACGCGGATGGCTTCACAAACCCTTCCGCTGCCGGCGCGTCGGTGTTTGCGCTCTCCAACCGCGGCGCCAGTAGCGCCATGGCGAAATACCTTTCCGACCGCGAAAACCGCGCGGATGAAGTGGCCGGGAAAAAAGCGACCGACAAAGATCATCTGTTGCAGCAGGTGCTGTTCGACCTTGTGCAGACGGACACCATCAAAAACAGCCTGACGCTCGGCTCGCATATCCTCAAGCGGATCAAGCCCGTGCACCGTCTGCACAGTAAAAGCACCGAGCAGGCCGCGTTTGTGGTGCTGAAATCCCCGTCCATTCCGTCCGTGCTGGTTGAAACCTCGTTCATTACCAACCCGGAAGAAGAGCGCCTGCTCGGCACTAAGGCGTTTCGTCAAAAGATCGCGAACGCCATCGCCTCCGGGGTGATCAGTTATTTCAACTGGTTCGATAACCAAAAAGCGCACTCCAGGAAACGTTGATGAAACCCAATGCACAGCTGGTCAAAACCTTCCTGATGCAGTTGCAGGATGAAATTTGCCAGAAACTGACCGCCGCAGACGGCGGTGAATTTCAGGAAGACGCCTGGCAGCGCGACGCGGGCGGCGGCGGGCGCAGCCGCGTGCTGCGTAACGGCGGCATTTTTGAACAGGCCGGCGTCAACTTCTCTCATGTACACGGTGAGGCAATGCCGGCATCCGCTACGGCGCATCGGGCAGAGCTCGCGGGGCGCAGCTTCGAGGCGATGGGCGTCTCGCTGGTGATGCATCCGCATAACCCGTTTGTGCCGACCAGTCACGCCAACGTGCGCTTTTTCATCGCGGAAAAACCGGGAGCCGATCCGGTCTGGTGGTTTGGCGGCGGTTTTGACATGACTCCCTATTACGGCTTTGAAGAGGACGCCGTGCACTGGCACACCACCGCGCGCGACCTCTGCCTGCCGTTTGGCGAAGACGTTTACCCGAAATACAAAAAGTGGTGCGATGACTATTTCTATCTGAAGCACCGCGACGAGCAGCGCGGCATCGGCGGGCTGTTTTTTGACGATCTGAATACCCCGGATTTTGATACCGCGTTCAGCTTTATGCGCGCGGTGGGTGAAGGCTTTACCGACGCCTATCTGCCGATTGTCGAACGCCGCAAAAATACCGATTACGGGGTGCGCGAACGTGAGTTCCAGCTTTACCGCCGCGGGCGCTACGTAGAGTTCAACCTGGTGTGGGATCGCGGGACGCTGTTTGGCCTGCAAACCGGTGGACGCACGGAGTCCATTCTGATGTCGATGCCGCCGCTGGTGCGCTGGGAATACAGCTACGCGCCAAAAGAAGGCAGCCCGGAGGCTGCCTTGAGTGAGTTCCTTAAAGTACGCGACTGGATTTAACTGCCGGATGGCGCTGCGCTTATTCGGCCTACTCGTAGGTCGGGTAAGCAAACGTGTCCTTACAGCGGCTGCGTCTGCGCCTCAACCACCGCCAGCGCCACCATGTTCACGATACGACGCACGGAGGCAATCGGCGTTAACACATGCACCGGTTTTGACACCCCCATCAGTACCGGCCCTACGGTCACCCCTTCAGAACTCGATACGCGCAGCAGGTTGTAGCTGATACGCGCCGCTTCCACGTTCGGCATAATCAGCACGTTCGCCGAGCCTTTCAGCGGGCTGTCCGGCATGCGCTCGTTACGAATGCTCTCCACCAGCGCGGCATCGCCGTGCATCTCGCCGTCAATCATCAGCTCCGGCGCGCGTTCGCGCACCAGCTCCAGCGTCTGGCGCATCTTGCACGCCGCAGCGGATTTGGATGATCCGAAGTTAGAGTGCGACAGCAGCGCCACTTTTGGTTCGATACCAAAGCGGCGCACGGTTTCCGCCGCCATCACGGTGATCTCCGCCAGTTCGTCCGGGGTTGGATCGTCGTTAACGTAGGTATCGGCGATAAAGGTGTTACCGCTCGGCAGCAGCAGCGCGTTCATAGCTCCGGCAGTATGGACGCCCTCGCGATAGCCGAAGATCTCCTGCACCACGCTGAAATGCTCGTGATATTCACCGATGGTGCCGCAGATCAGCGCATCCGCCTCACCGCGGTGAACCATGATCGCGCCGATCACCGTGGTATTGCTGATCACCGCCCGCTGCGCCTGCTCCTGGGTGATCCCGCGACGCTTCATGATCGAATAGTATTCGTTCCAGTACTCTTTGAAGCGCGGATCGGATTCGTTGTTAACGATCTCAAAGTCCACGCCCGGCTTAATTTGCAGGCCCAGCTTCTGAATACGCATCTCGATCACGCTCGGACGACCAATCAGGATCGGTTTCGCCAGCCCTAAGGTGATGAGCTCCTGCGTGGCGTGCAGCACGCGCGCCTCCTCCCCTTCCGCCAGCACCACGCGCTTCGCGTCGGCGCGCGCCTGGGAGAAGATCGGCTTCATAAACAGGTTGGTTTTGTAGACGAACTCGGTGAGCTTATCGACGTAGGCATCGAAATCGTCAATAGGACGCGTCGCTACGCCGGAGTCCATCGCCGCTTTGGCCACCGCTGGCGCGATCTTCACGATCAGACGCGGGTCAAACGGTTTTGGAATGATGTAGTCCGGGCCGAAGCTCAGATCCTGATCGCCATAGGCGGAGGCGACCACTTCGCTCTGTTCGGCGTGCGCCAGCTCCGCGATGGCGTGAACGGCGGCCAGCTTCATCTCTTCGTTGATTGCCGTGGCGCCCACGTCCAGCGCGCCGCGGAAGATGAACGGGAAGCAGAGCACGTTGTTCACCTGGTTCGGATAGTCCGAACGGCCGGTGCAGATGATGGCGTCTTCACGCACCGCCTTCGCCAGCGGCGGCAGAATTTCCGGTTCCGGGTTCGCCAGCGCCAGGATCATTGGCGCGCGCGCCATCTTCTGCACCATCTCCTGGGTCAGCACTTTCGGGCCTGAACAGCCGAGGAAGATATCCGCGCCGTCAATCACCTCCTCCAGCGTACGCTTGCCGTCGTCTTCAACCGCGTAGGCCGCCTTGGTTTCCGCCATGTTCGGCTCGCGGTCTTTGTAGATCACGCCCTTGGAGTCGCAAACCACGATGTTGTGTTTCTGCATCCCCAGCGCCACCAGCAGGTTCATACAGGCGATGGCCGCCGCGCCCGCACCGGAGACCACCATGCGCACGTCGGAGAGATTTTTCTCCACCACGCGCAGGCCGTTCAGAATGGCGGCGGTGCTGATAATCGCCGTCCCGTGCTGGTCGTCATGGAACACGGGAATGTTCATACGCTCGCGCAGCTTCTGCTCGATATAGAAACATTCCGGCGCTTTGATGTCTTCCAGGTTAATGCCGCCGAAGGTCGGCTCCAGCGCGGCCACCACGTTGATGAATTTATCGGGATCGAGTTCGTCCACTTCGATATCGAACACGTCGATACCGGCGAATTTCTTAAACAGTACGCCCTTCCCTTCCATCACCGGTTTACCGGCCAGGGCACCAATGTTGCCCAGGCCCAGCACCGCCGTCCCGTTAGAGATAACGGCGACAAGGTTGCCGCGCGCGGTATATTTATAGGCCGCCAGCGGATCTTTTTCGATCTCCAGACACGGCGCAGCCACGCCCGGCGAGTAGGCCAGCGCCAGATCGCGCTGCGTCGCCAGCGGCTTGGTAGGGGAAACCTGGATTTTACCCGGAACAGGAAACTCGTGAAAATCGAGAGCGCTTTGTTTTAACTGATCATCCATCTTGTTATTCCTTTCACGTTTCGGTCAAAAAGGGTGATGTTGACGGTCCTGTGCACACCCTGGTGTGCCGCATAGTATCGCCGCAGGCAGGCTCCTAAACTTTGAAGGCTGCCAAACTCTCACCATTGCAGAATAAAAATTGTTATCAATTTATAACAGCCATGTTACCCGTCTCAGAGGGCAATGCCTCCCCCGTCTGCTATGCTTTTTTGTTAAGTCCATCATGATTTTCTCAGAAGTGTGAACTAACGCACTCGACTAACTCTTTTATTTCCAAGGAGTAATTATGAACCAGCTAGACGGCATCAAACAATTTACCACCGTGGTTGCAGACAGCGGCGACATCGAGTCGATTCGTCACTATCAGCCGGAAGACGCGACCACCAACCCCTCGCTGCTGCTCAAGGCGGCGGGGCTTGCGCACTTTAGTCATCTGATTGATGACGCCCTTGCCTACGGCAAACAGCGCGGGAAAACGCAGGAGCAGCAGGTCGCCGAAGCCAGCGACAAGCTGGCGGTCAATATCGGTGCGGAAATTCTTAAAAGCATTCCGGGACGCGTCTCCACCGAAGTGGACGCCCGGCTCTCGTTCGACCAGGAAAAGAGCATTAACAAGGCTCGCCGCCTGGTGGAGCTCTATCAGGAGCAGGGAATCGATAAGTCGCGCATTCTGATTAAGCTCGCGTCCACCTGGGAAGGTATCCGCGCGGCAGAAGTGCTGGAAAAAGAGGGGATCCACTGCAACCTGACGCTGCTGTTCTCGTTTGCCCAGGCGCGTGCCTGTGCCGAAGCGGGCGTGTTCCTGATCTCCCCGTTTGTCGGACGTATCTACGACTGGTATCAGGCGAAACAGCCGATGGATCCGTACGTGGTGGACGAAGATCCGGGCGTGAAATCGGTGCGTAATATCTACGACTATTACAAGCAGCACCGCTATGAAACCATCGTGATGGGGGCCAGCTTCCGCCGCACCGAGCAGATCCTCGCGCTCGCGGGCTGCGACCGCCTGACCATCTCCCCTGACCTGCTGAAAAAGCTACAGGAGAGCGATGAAACGGTGATCCGCAAGCTGGTGCCAACCTCTACCGTGCTGCCAAAACCGAAAGCCATGACCGAAGCGGAATTCCGTTGGGAGCACAATCAGGATCCAATGGCCGTGGAAAAACTGGCGGATGGCATCCGTCAGTTCGCCGTCGACCAGCGCAAACTCGAAGATCTTCTTGCCGCCAAACTTTAACCTTGCCACGGAGTGAACTATGTCCCGTAAAGAGCTCGCCAACGCCATTCGCGCCCTCAGCATGGATGCCGTACAAAAAGCCAATTCCGGCCACCCTGGCGCCCCCATGGGGATGGCTGATATCGCTGAAGTGCTGTGGAACGACTTTCTGAAGCACAACCCCACTGACCCGACCTGGTATGACCGGGACCGTTTTATTCTCTCCAACGGTCACGCCTCAATGCTGCTCTACAGCCTGCTGCACCTTTCCGGCTACGACCTGCCGCTTGAGGAGTTAAAAAACTTCCGCCAGCTGCACTCCAAAACGCCGGGCCACCCGGAGATTGGCTACACGCCGGGCGTTGAAACGACCACCGGCCCGCTGGGCCAGGGGCTGGCGAACGCCGTCGGCCTGGCAATTGCCGAACGTACGCTGGCCGCGCAGTTCAACCAGCCCGACCATGAGATTGTCGATCACTACACCTACGTCTTTATGGGCGACGGCTGTCTGATGGAGGGGATCTCCCACGAGGTCTGCTCGCTGGCGGGCACGCTGGGGCTGGGCAAGCTGATTGGCTTCTACGATCACAACGGCATCTCCATTGACGGAGAAACCGAGGGCTGGTTTACCGACGACACGGCGAAGCGCTTCGAGGCCTATCACTGGCACGTGGTTCACGAGATCGACGGCCACGATCCGGAAGCGGTGAAAAAAGCGATTCAGGAAGCGCAAAGCGTCAAGGATAAACCGTCCCTGATTATTTGCCGCACCACCATCGGCTTCGGCTCGCCGAACAAGGCGGGCAAAGAAGAGGCGCACGGCGCGGCGCTGGGTGAAGAGGAAGTGGCGCTGACCCGTCAGAAACTCGGCTGGAAACACCCGGCCTTTGAGATCCCAAAAGAGATCTACAGAGCCTGGGATGCGCGCGAGGACGGTGAGAAAGCGCAGCACGCGTGGAACGAAAAATTTGCCGCCTACAAAAAAGCGCACCCGGAGCTGGCCGCCGAGTTTACCCGCCGCATGAGCGGCGGCCTGCCGGAGGACTGGGAGGAAAAAACCCAGGCCCTGATTGAGAACCTGCAATCCAACCCGGCGAAAATCGCCACCCGTAAGGCGTCGCAGAATACGCTGAACGCCATTGGTCCGATCCTGCCCGAACTGCTGGGCGGCTCGGCGGACCTGGCGCCAAGCAACCTCACCATCTGGTCCGGCTCTAAATCCCTGAAGGAAGACATTGCCGGGAACTACATCCACTATGGCGTGCGCGAGTTCGGGATGACCGCTATTGCCAACGGCATCGCCCACCACGGCGGCTTCGTGCCGTACACCGCCACCTTCCTGATGTTTGTCGAATATGCCCGTAACGCGGCGCGTATGGCGGCACTGATGAAAGCACGGCAGATCATGGTGTATACCCACGACTCCATCGGGCTGGGTGAAGATGGCCCGACGCACCAGGCGGTAGAGCAGCTGGCGAGCCTGCGGTTAACGCCAAACTTCAGCACCTGGCGTCCGTGCGATCAGGTTGAAGCGGCTGTGGGCTGGAAGCTGGCCGTTGAGCGCCATAACGGCCCTACGGCGCTGATCCTGTCGCGCCAGAACCTGGCGCAGATTGAGCGCACGCCAGAGCAGGTGAAAAATATCGCCCGCGGTGGATACATTCTGAAAGACAGCGGCGGCAAGCCGGACGTGATCCTGATTGCCACCGGTTCCGAAGTGGAAATCACCGTGAAAGCGGCGGAGAAGCTGACCGCCGAAGGTCACGCGGTGCGCGTCGTTTCTCTGCCTTCAACGGATATCTTTGATGCGCAGGATGAGGCGTACCGGGAATCGGTGCTGCCTTCGAACGTTGCAGCGCGCGTGGCGGTGGAGGCGGGTATTGCCGACTACTGGTATAAGTACGTGGGGCTGAAAGGGGCGATTGTGGGCATGCGGGGCTACGGCGAGTCCGCCCCTGCCGATAAGCTGTTCCCGTACTTCGGCTTTACCGTTGAGAACGTAGTGGAGAAGGCGCTGAGCGTGCTGTAGTGCGATCTGCGTTGCCGGGTGGCGGCTGCCTACAAATCGCCAAAACGTAGGCCGGGTGAGCGACAGCGCCACCCGGTAAAACTACCTCGTGATCCACAGCGTGGGCCAGGCATCTGGCCCATTCCAGTTATCACAGCTTGGCTCTTCCGCGTAGCGCACCAGGCGGAAACGCTGGCCGTTAAAACGCCAGCGGGTCTGGATCCCACAGTCGCCAATCCCGCGTCCCAGCGCCAGCGTCGTCAGCTCGCGCGTTTTTTCATCGAAGCTGGCATTCATCAGCTCCATGTCGCTACTCTGGCTGGACGGGGTAAACGGCAGGCGCAATTTCACGCTCCTGGCCGCAAAGGGTTTTTTACGCGACACCAGCCACGCCAGATCGACGGTATTGTACGCCCCCGCCTCACAGCTGATGATCATCAGCGCTTTGTCATCGGTCAACGCGGTAACGCGCACTTCGCGTCGGTTCGGATCGAGGGAGCACTGGCTGTGGTTCATGCGCCAGGTACCGTAATCCAGCAGATCGTTCAGTTCGCGATGGGTCAGCGGCGTTGGCGTCGGGTTCACCACGGCCACCTTTTTTAAGGCGGGTGCAGGCGGCACACTCAGCGGTGGACTGTCCCCTTTTTTAATCCATGCCGTTTCGCTGCCGACGCGTTTTTGCTGGGCGTCGATAAACAGCAGCGCCGCTTTCAGACCGGCCAGGGAGATCGTCTGCTTCCCGCCGCGCAGGGTCAGCGCCTGACCTTCCTGAATGGTTTTGAGAAACGTGGTGATGGTGCCCGTATCGTCTGTTTTAAGGTGCCAGGGGGTTAACTGCCAGTGCTTCGACGTGAGCGTAAGCGGAACATTGTCGAGCAGCAGGCGCGGGGCGATGTCAGGCTCTTTCACCGGAGGCGCAGAAAGCCCGCCGAGATCGATGCGCAGGCTGGCGTCCGTTTTGGCTCCCGCGCTGCGGCTCAGCGTCATGACCAGACCGCGATGCTCGCCGGTGTTTCGCGCCACGCAGAAATTCTGGTTGTTGCAGGTAACCTGCCAGTCAGAAAAAGACTGCTGCGCAGGTGCAGCCCACGCCAGAGGCGCAGGAAGCACGCAAATGAAGAAGAGAAGAAAAACGCAGTAGCGCATGAATGGCACAGCCCCGGAAAACGAAAAGGTCAATCTGGGGCGTATCTTCGTGCCCTGGACGGGCTGGCTCAATCGGATTTATCGGATAGATTTATCTGAAATACAACTTATCACGCTTGCGGCGCAGCGCTCATCAGCCCGCTGGTTTGCAGATACTGCAACAGGATCACCGCTTTACCGTCGCGGATCTCGCCGCGTTTCACCATGTCGACAGCCTGAGCAAAAGGCATTTCCAGGACTTCAATGTCTTCGTCATCCACGCCGCCGCCCCGGTGCGTGCGCTGGGCATCGGTGTATTCCGCAATGAAGAAGTGGACCAGCTCGGTGACGCCGCCAGGGGACATAAAAAGCTCAAAGACTTTTTGCACCGCACCCACTTCAAAACCCGTCTCCTCAATGGCCTCTTTGCGGATACACACTTCCGGCTCATCGTCATCAAGCAGGCCTGCGCAGGTTTCAATCAGACGTCCGTCCGCGTTGCCATTGACCCACGTAGCGATGCGAAACTGGCGGATCAGCACCACGCTCTGCTTTTCACGGTTATACAGCAGAATGGTTGCCCCGTTGCCCCGGTCGTAGACTTCGCGTTTGTGGCGAATAACGTCCCCGTTTTTGCGGGTCAGATCGTAAGTGATGTTACGCAGGACAAAGTAATTTTCAGAAAGGATTTTGTCTTTAATAACGCTAATGTTCAGGGACATACGGGCTCCACGGCAAAATGAGTCTGTTTATACTACGCCGTGAAGCCCGCTTTGTCGCCCGTCGGCGTTAATGCATGCTGCGCGGCGGCACGCCAAGCCAGTCCATGATCCCCTGTGCGGCGTGGCGCCCTTCCGCCATCGCGGTGACCACCAGATCCGCACCGCGCACCGCATCGCCGCCGGCAAAAATCTGCGGATTCGAGGTCTGGTAGCGATAACGGCTCTCCACGGACGCCCTGATACGCCCCCGATCGTCGGTGTCGACGCCCTGTGCCTGAAGCCACGGCATGGCGTGCGGAGTAAACCCGAACGCCATGATCACCGCATCAGCAGGCATCACAAACTCGCTGCCCGCCACCGGAACAGGACGCCGCCGCCCCTGCGCGTCCGGCTCGCCCAGCGCGGTGCGCAGCATTCGAACGCCGTTGACCTTGCCGTCGACATCCAGCGTAAGCTCAACCGGCTGAACGTTAAATTCAAACGCCGCGCCCTCTTCTTTCGCGTTTTTAACCTCTTTTTTGGAGCCCGGCATGTTGGCCTCGTCCCGCCGATAGGCGCAGGTCACCTTCGCCGCGCCGTGTCGAAGCGCGGTACGCACGCAGTCCATCGCCGTATCGCCCCCGCCCAGCACCACCACGTTCAATCCCTGGGTGTCGATAAACGGCGCGTCAGCGACGGGCTCAAGACCCATTACGTTCCGCGTGTTCGCCACTAAAAACGGCAGCGCGTCATACACGCCCGGCGCGTCCTCATGGGGAATACCGGCTTTCATGGAGCGATAGGTCCCGACGCCGAGGAAAATGGCATCGTAGTCGTTTTGCAGCTGTGCCATCGACACGTCTTTCCCCAGTTCGCAGTTCAGCTCGAAGCGGATACCCATCGCGCTGAATATCTCTCTGCGCCGCGCTAACAGGGATTTATCCAGCTTGAAGGCCGGAATACCGAAGGTGAGCAAGCCGCCGATTTCCGGATGACGGTCGTAGACCGTGACCTCGACGCCGCAGCGCACCAGTACGTCGGCGCAGGCCAGCCCTGCCGGACCGGCACCGACGATGGCGACGCGCTGACCGACCGGCATAACGTGGCTGACGTCCGGCATCCAGCCCGTCGCCAGCGCCCGATCCGAAATATACCGTTCGATATTGCCAATGGTCACCGCACCCGACGCATCCCGCAGGGTGCAGGCGCCTTCACATAATCGATCCTGGGGACAGACGCGCCCGGTAATTTCCGGTAAACAGTTAGTCTGATGAGAAAGCTCGGCCGCGCCGACGATGTCCCCCGCCCTGACCCGTTCAATCCACTGCGGAATGTGGTTATGCAGCGGGCAGGTCCACTCGCAAATGCTGTGCTCGCCGCATTTCAGGCACCGGGATGCCTCGCGGTGCGCCTGTTCCGGGCGAAACGGCAGGGAGATCTCGTTAAAATGGCGGGCGCGCGCGTCGGGGCTGAGCTTGTCCGGTTCACCGCGCGCCGGGGTATTTTGCCTCTGCTGCCGTTTGGTTTGCGGGCATTCTGCCTGAACCGCTTCGCTGTGCCACGGCTGCGCGTCCAGCCTTGCACTGCGCTCGCGGCGCGACTTCGCCAGGTTATCCAGCACCGCCGGGGTAGCCAGCGTGAGCACGTTTGCCGGGCAGTTTTCGACGCAGGCCGGACCCTGCGGCCTTTCCAGGCAGAGGTCGCATTTATGCGCCGAGGCCTTCACGCGGTCGTTCTCCAGCGGGGTGACCAGCATGTCCATCGTGCCAAACGGACAGGCCACCACGCAGGCTTTACAGCCAATGCATTTTTGTTGATTCACCTGTACGCTGTCGCTGTGTTGCGTGATGGCGCCGTTCGGGCAGCTTTGCGCGCAAGGCGCGTTTTCGCAGTGGTGACAGGTGACGGGGCTAGTGCGGGTAGCGGAGGTAAGGACCGTAATGCGGGGATGAAAATGGCGTTCGCTCAGTACGTGCTGTTCCCCGTTGTGCGCCATCACACAGGCGACTTCGCAGGCGCGACAACCGATACACTCCTGACCGTTGACCATAATAAAACGATTCATAACTACACCTGTTTTTGGTTCAATAACCTTATTCTTTCTATTGTTATCGTATTTACCCACAGCGGCATGGCGACGCAATGTTCAAATGCCCAGGAAGCCGAACTATTTCCAGTGAACCTGTGGCAGATCAATTTTATTCAGGAAGCTGATGAGTGACCGTTAAACGCCCCGTTTCGGGAAGCCTGGCTCGGGCTTTCTTTTCGATGATTGTATTGTCCGTGTTAATCAGCGCCATTGCGCTGGTCACGCTCGCCAGCAGCCAGCGCGACGCCGAGGCGATTAACATCGCCGGATCGCTGCGCATGCAGAGCTACCGCCTGGGCTACGAGATGCAGCGCGCCAGCCCGTCGCTGGCAGAACACCGTGCGGTCTGGCAGAAAACCCTGAGCGCACCTGCGTTGCAGAAGTTAAACCGCTGGTATGTGCCGGAGGACGTCAAGCAGCGTTACCGGCAGCTCCACCTTGCCTGGCAGGAGATGGATAAGCGCATCGCCAGCGGCGACACCGGGTGGTATCAGAACCACATTGAGGATTTTGTTGGCCGGATAGATGCCTTTGTGCTGGCGCTTCAGCACTACACCGAACATAAAATTCAGCTGGTCATTTTCATGTCGCTGACCGGCGGGCTGGGCATTTTGCTGCTGGCGCTATTAACCCTGCGGCGGATCCGGCGTCAGGTGGTGCTGCCGCTGAATAATCTGGTGGCGGCGAGCGAGCGTATCGAACAGGGACAATTCGATACCCCCGCGCCGGATACCGCGCTGCCCAACGAACTGGGCCAGCTTTCCCGTGCCTTCAACCATATGTCGGCGGAACTGCACACCCTGTATCGATCGCTTGAGCAGTCCGTTGCCGAAAAAACCCGCCATCTGAATGAAGCGCATCAGCAACTCGACATGCTGTTCAAATGCTCGCAGGCGCTGAATACCGGGCAGATAGACAGCCACTGCTTCCGACATATGTTGCAGATTGTGCATGAATATACGCAGATGAATTATCTGCAATTGCGCACCAGCGACGACTGGCGGCTGTGCGAAGGGCAGGAAACACCGGGCGAGAAGATGCACACGTTACCGGTGTTAATGCAGGATACCCTGTACGGCGAACTGCGCTGGCAAAGCACGACGGGCGATGTGCCCCTGCCGCTAATGGAAAGCGTGGCGACGATGCTGGGCCGGGGGCTCTATTTCAATCAGGCGCAGAAGCATTATCAGCAGCTGCTGCTGATGGAGGAGCGCGCCACCATCGCCCGCGAGCTGCACGATTCGCTGGCGCAGGTGCTCTCTTATTTGCGTATTCAGCTTACGCTTCTGAAGCATGCCGTGCCGGGCGACAATGCTCCCGCACAGACCATCATTACGGATTTCTCCCGCGAGCTGAATAACGCCTGGCATCAGCTACGCGAACTGCTCACCACCTTCCGTCTGACGCTCAATCACGCCAATCTTCCTGCCGCGCTACAGGAGTCTCTTGACGGGCTGCAAAGCCAGACCAGGGCGAAACTGGTGCTTGACTGCCGCCTCTCGTCACTGGCGCTGGACGCGCAAAAACAGGTGCACCTCTTACAGATTGTGCGTGAGGCGGTGCTGAATGCGATTAAACATGCCGACGCGAGCGAGATCGTCGTCAGCTGCGTCACCGCTGCGGACGGCACGCACACGGTCACTATCCGCGACAACGGTATTGGCATCGGCGACGCCAGTGAACCGCCGGGGCACTACGGGCTGAATATCATGCGCGAACGCGCGGGACGACTCGGCGGGACGCTGGGCTTTTCCCAGCCGCCGCAGGGCGGTACGCAGGTCAGCGTAACGTTCCGGACGCCTGCGGATCGGGCTGAAAAATAGCGAGAAAGCAGGCGCGCTGAAAAAAGCGCATGATAATTTACATTATCTCCTTTATTTCTCCACGTTTGGCCTGTGCCTTCCCGCTACAGTGTTGCGGGCAATATACAATAATGACGTGCTGCATAACGAGGTCACTTTTCCATGGCGAATTTTTTCATCGATCGCCCCATTTTTGCCTGGGTGCTTGCAATCCTGTTGTGTCTGACGGGTGTCCTGGCGATTACATCACTTCCCGTTGAGCAATACCCCGACCTCGCGCCCCCCAACGTGCGTATCACGGCGAACTACCCTGGCGCCTCGGCGCAGACGCTGGAAAATACCGTCACGCAGGTTATCGAGCAGAACATGACGGGTCTCGATAACCTGATGTACATGTCCTCGCAGAGCAGCGCCACGGGCCAGGCGACGGTCACCCTGAGCTTTACGGCGGGCACGGATCCGGATGAAGCGGTACAGCAGGTGCAAAACCAGCTGCAATCCGCCCTGCGCAAACTGCCTCAGGCGGTGCAGAACCAGGGCGTTACCGTGCGTAAAACCGGTGACACCAATATTTTGACCATCGCGTTCGTCTCAACCGACGGCTCGATGGATAAACAGGACATCGCGGACTACGTCGCCAGTAATATCCAGGATCCGCTCAGCCGCATCAACGGCGTGGGCGATATCGACGCCTACGGCTCGCAGTATTCCATGCGCATCTGGCTGGATCCCAACAAGCTGAACAGCGTGCAGATGACCGCCAAGGATGTCACCGACGCTATCGAATCGCAGAACGCACAGATTGCCGTGGGGCAGCTGGGCGGTACGCCGTCCGTGGATAACCAGGCGCTTAACGCCACCATCAACTCCCAGTCGCTGCTCCAGACGCCCGAACAATTCCGCAATATCACGCTGCGCGTGAATCAGGACGGGTCGGAAGTGCGTCTGGGTGATGTCGCCACCGTGGAAATGGGGGCGGAAAAATATGACTACCTGAGCCGCTTTAACGGCAATGCCGCGTCCGGATTAGGGGTGAAGCTGGCCTCCGGTGCCAACGAAATGGCGACCGCGCAGCTGGTATTAGATCGTCTGGACGAGCTGTCGCACTACTTCCCGCACGGCCTGGAGTATAAAGTCGCCTACGAAACCACCTCGTTCGTTAAGGCCTCTATCGAAGACGTGGTGAAAACCCTGCTCGAAGCCATCGCGCTGGTGTTCCTCGTGATGTACCTGTTCCTGCAAAACTTTCGCGCCACGCTGATCCCCACCATTGCGGTGCCGGTGGTGCTGCTGGGAACCTTTGCGGTGCTGTATGCCTTTGGCTACAGCATCAACACCCTGACCATGTTCGCCATGGTGCTGGCCATCGGCCTGCTGGTGGATGATGCCATCGTGGTGGTGGAAAACGTCGAGCGCATTATGAGCGAGGAAGGGCTTTCGCCCCGCGAGGCCACGCGCAAGTCGATGGGGCAAATTCAGGGTGCGCTGGTCGGTATCGCCATGGTGCTGTCGGCGGTATTTATCCCGATGGCTTTTTTTGGCGGCACCACGGGCGCGATTTATCGCCAGTTCTCGATCACCATCGTCTCCGCGATGGTGCTCTCGGTGCTGGTGGCGATGATCCTCACCCCTGCCCTTTGCGCGACGCTGCTCAAGCCGCTGCACAAGGGTGAGCATCACGGTCAAAAAGGCTTTTTCGGCTGGTTTAACCGCATGTTCAACCGTAATGCGGCGCGCTATGAAGCGGGCGTGGGCAAGGTGCTGCACCGCAGCATGCGCTGGATGGTGGTGTATGTCCTGCTGCTTGGCGGCATGGTCTTCTTATTCCTGCGGCTGCCCACCTCCTTCCTGCCGCTGGAAGATCGCGGCATGTTTATCACCTCCGTGCAGTTACCGAGCGGCTCGACCCAACAGCAAACCCTGAAGGTGGTGGAAAAGGTTGAGAACTACTTCCATACCCAGGAAAAAGATAACGTGGTCTCCGTTTTCTCTACCGTCGGCTCTGGCCCTGGCGGTAACGGGCAAAACGTGGCGCGCATGTTTGTGCGTCTGAAAGACTGGGATCAGCGCGACAGCGAAACCGGCTCCTCCTTTGCCATCATTGAACGCGCCACCAAAGCGTTCAACAAAATCAAGGAAGCGCGCGTTTTCGCCAGCAGCCCGCCCGCCATCAGCGGTCTGGGCAGTTCAGCCGGGTTTGATATGGAGCTTCAGGACCACGCGGGAGCCGGGCACGATGCGTTAATGGCGGCTCGCGATAAACTGCTGGAGCTGGCCGGGAACGATCCGCAGCTTACGCGCGTTCGCCATAACGGTCTGGATGACAGCCCTCAGCTACAGGTGGATATTGACCAGCGTAAAGCGCAGGCGCTGGGCGTATCCATCGACGACATTAACGACACCCTGCAAACGGCATGGGGCTCAAGCTACGTAAATGACTTTATGGATCGTGGCCGCGTGAAGAAGGTCTACGTTCAGTCCGCCGCCAAATACCGCATGCTACCGGACGATATCAACCGCTGGTATGTGCGCAATAACACCGGCGGCATGGTGCCGTTCTCGGCGTTCGCAACGTCGCGCTGGGAGACCGGATCGCCGCGTCTGGAGCGCTATAACGGCTATTCGGCGCTGGAGATTGTCGGGGAAGCCGCGCCGGGCGTCAGTACCGGTACTGCAATGGACATTATGGAAAAGCTGGTTCAGCAATTGCCGACCGGCTTTGGCCTGGAGTGGACGGCGATGTCCTACCAGGAACGGCTTTCCGGTGCGCAGGCGCCTGCCCTGTATGCTCTTTCGCTGCTGGTGGTCTTCCTCTGCCTGGCGGCACTGTATGAGAGCTGGTCAGTGCCGTTCTCGGTGATGCTGGTGGTGCCGCTCGGGGTTATCGGCGCGCTGCTGGCCACCTGGATGCGCGGCCTGGAAAACGATGTCTATTTCCAGGTCGGGCTCCTCACCGTTATCGGATTGTCGGCGAAAAACGCCATTCTGATCGTTGAATTTGCCAACGAGATGAACGCCAAAGGCCACGAGCTGATGGCCGCCACGCTGCACGCCTGCCGTCAGCGCCTGCGCCCGATCCTGATGACGTCTCTGGCGTTTGTGTTCGGCGTCCTGCCGATGGCCACCAGCTCCGGCGCAGGCTCCAGCAGCCAGCACGCGGTGGGAACGGGCGTCATGGGGGGAATGATTTCCGCGACGATTCTGGCGATCTATTTCGTCCCGCTGTTCTTCGTGCTGGTACGCCGCCGTTTCCCGCTGAAGGATAAGCCGGAATAACCCGTTGAAATAAAAAAGGCGGCTTTATCGGCCGCCTTTTTATTGTGTGATGTTTTCACACTATGGTTATTTTAGTTAATTAAGTGCTCTTGCAATTTTGACCGGAATTTATTTACGAAGCATGCCTTCGATAAAATCTTTCCAGTTCCCCATTTCACGTTCAATCATAACAACCTCTCTTATTATTATGCGCATTCTACGAAAACGTATCATCATTGTGAAGCCACTTTATCCGATTGCTGTGATTGCGCCCCGCTATGTGGGTGGGTTTAAGATCACTATGAGCGTTGCCGGATAAATTTTATGTGACCTACAGCAATATTTTGAAATAGTCAGAAAAATGACAGCATTTTAAATTTCCCTCTGAGTTTATTGGTTATTTAAACAGGATGGACAACTATGCTTAAAAGATGAAAGACTATTCAGCTTACAGCTGTTCGTTGAATTATGGAGAATTGTAAATCACGAAAAATTCCGAATGTGGTATATTCCACTTAAGGATATATCTTCGAAAATATTGAACATTTAATCCACAAAAGAACAAAAGGATTCACCATGGTTGTGATGTACGGCATTAAGAATTGCGACACGATCAAAAAAGCCCGCCGCTGGCTGGAAGCCCACAGCATTGACTATCGCTTCCACGATTACCGTGCCGACGGGCTTGACCCGGCGTTTCTCCATTCCGCCATCAACGAGCTGGGCTGGGAAGCGCTGCTGAATACGCGCGGAACCACCTGGCGTAAGCTGGATGAATCTCTCCGGGCCACGATCGACGACGCCGACAGTGCCGCCAAACTGATGCTTGAAATGCCGGCAATCATCAAACGCCCATTGCTCTGCAAGCCAGGTCAGCCTATGCTGCTGGGTTTCAGTGAAACCCTTTATTCAGATTTTTTCGTTGAGGTGTAGTCTATGTCATGCCCGGTCATTGAGCTGACTCAGCAGCTTATTCGCCGTCCTTCCCTTAGCCCGGACGACGCAGGTTGTCAGGCACTAATGATTGAGCGCCTGCGTGCCATCGGTTTTACCGTGGAACCCATGGATTTTGGCGATACGCAGAACTTCTGGGCCTGGCGCGGTCAGGGGGAGACGCTGGCGTTTGCCGGACATACCGACGTGGTTCCTGCGGGTGACGCAGACCGCTGGATCAACCCGCCTTTTGAACCGACCATCCGCGACGGTATGCTGTTTGGACGCGGCGCGGCGGACATGAAAGGTTCACTGGCCGCGATGGTCGTGGCGGCAGAGCGCTTCGTTGCCCAGCATCCAAATCATAAAAACCGTCTTGCGTTTCTCATCACCTCTGATGAAGAAGCCAGCGCCCACAACGGCACCGTGAAGGTCGTTGAGGCGCTGATGGCGCGCAACGAACGCCTGGACTACTGCCTGGTGGGCGAACCGTCCAGCACCGAAGTGGTGGGCGACGTAGTGAAAAATGGCCGCCGTGGCTCCCTGACCTGTAACTTGACCCTACATGGCGTGCAGGGCCACGTTGCCTATCCTCACCTGGCGGATAACCCGGTACACCGCGCAGCGCCGATGCTGAACGAGCTGGTGGGCATTGAGTGGGACAAAGGTAACGAATTCTTCCCGCCAACCAGCATGCAGATTGCCAACATCAAGGCCGGCACCGGCAGCAACAACGTCATTCCCGGCGATCTCTTCGTCCAGTTTAACTTCCGCTTCAGCACCGAGCTGACCGACGAAACGATCAAAGCACGCGTGGTTGCGCTGCTGGAGAAATATCAGCTGCGCTATACCATTGACTGGTGGCTTTCCGGGCAGCCGTTCCTGACGCAGCGCGGTAAACTGGTGGATGCGGTGGTGAACGCCATTGCGCACTATAATGAGATTAAGCCACAGCTGCTGACAACGGGCGGCACGTCTGACGGACGCTTTATCGCCCGCATGGGTGCACAGGTTGTCGAACTGGGCCCGGTTAACGCGACGATTCACAAAATCAACGAGTGTGTGAACGCAGCGGATTTACAACTGCTGGCCCGCATGTATCAACGTATTATGGAGCAGCTCGTCGCCTGACGGGTGCTTACAGAGGATTAGCGAATGGACTGGCTTTCAAAGTACTGGTGGATTCTGGTGTTGGTGTTTCTGGTAGGCGTGCTGCTTAACGTGATCAAAGATCTCAAGCGCGTTGACCATAAAAAGTTCCTTGCCAATAAGCCGGATCTTCCGCCACATCGTGATTTTAACGACAAGTGGGACGATGAAGACGACTGGCCGAAGAAGGACCAGAAGAAGTAATTGTGCACACCCCTCACCCTGACCCTCTCCCCAAAGGGGAGAGATGCTGGGGGTGAGGAGCAACTCACATAAACTCTACAATATCATCATCATTCGGCTTACCGCCGCTGAGCGCTTCATCAAAGTAGTGCTTCGGTACGGTATAGCGCAGATGATCGAGCGCAAACTGCATGCTGCGATCGTCAATGGCATGCCCCAGATCGTCCACGATATCCAGCGTCACATCCCCGCCTTCACGCATCAGCGCGTCCTGGGCTGCAACCGCATGCGAAAGCTCAATCACCCGGTCTTCACCCCCGTGGATCAGATGGATCGTGGTCTGCGTCGTCGCGCTTTGCGGCAGCGTCGCGAAGCGGCCGTTAAAGGCAATCACGCGGGACGCCAGCCCCGGCTGCGCTTTTACGCTCTCAAGGGACATGATCGACCCCTGCGAAAAGCCAATCAGCGCCGTCGCGTCGGCACCCACGCCGCTCTGCTGCTGCCAGTAGCGTACGGTGTCGATAAACGCAGGCATGGCGGCATCAACGCGCGCCTGACGGCTCTCTTCCGTCACGCCCTCAACGGAGAACCACTGCCGTCCGTTCGGGCCGCACGGCTCCACGCCACCGATGCTGACGATCAGCGCCTGCGGGAAAACGGGTGCAAACCAGCTGCCTATCTGTCCCATGTTGACGGCATTGTCGCCCACGCCATGAAACAGAAGCAGTAACTGTTTAGCCGGTGTGTCCGGGCTTTGCACAACAAAATGGTCATGTTTCATGGCGATCTCCTTAATTGATAAGCAGGATTTTACGCCTCTGCGGGGTAATGACCATGCCACTTTACTGAAGAAGTCATTGAAAAATTTGCCATTGCAAAATGTCGGCTTTCAGCTGCTGGCTGCGCGGATAATCAAGCCTTTCAAGCGCTTGTGCGGTTTCTTCGCGTAATTTTGCCAGCAGCGCTTTCCGTCCTACGTCGTGTGTATGCCCTGCCATTTTTCCGCGCAGCGCTGGAAGCGGCATCTCCACGGCTGACAACAACCGGGTCAGTGCCGCTACCGAGGTCGAAAACGCCCGGTGCGCAAAGGCAAATCCCGCCAGCTCCAGCCAGTCGTCACTATTAAGGGTAGCTTCCCACGCATCCGTCACCGGGATCTTTTCGCCGTTCCAGGCCGACAGGACGCGCATATCACGACATAAACGTTGATGTGCCTGCTCGCAGAGCTGATGCCCCGCCTCGCTTAGCGGCAGCAGCGCCATCGCCGTATAGCACCCGCTGCTCGCCTCCCGATGGCTGCCCATTCGCACCAGCACAAAACCGCACTGCTGCCAGAAGCGCCACAGCTCGTCG
This sequence comes from Enterobacter cloacae complex sp., assembly GCF_900322725.1. NCBI lineage: Bacteria > Pseudomonadati > Pseudomonadota > Gammaproteobacteria > Enterobacterales > Enterobacteriaceae > Enterobacter > Enterobacter cloacae complex sp. Next base: position 492,089 of record NZ_LT991957.1, read on the forward strand.
GTAAAGCCGAAGCTGACCGAGAGATAATCTTCTCCGCTGGCGCCGCGGATCAGCCGCTGGCCGATGCCTTCCCGCTGGCGATGGGGATGAACCGCAATGCGGCTGACGCGTCGCCCCTGAAGCGTCGCCGCGAGGGGCGATCCGCCGTGCGCCGCCAGCGACTGCGCCACCAGATTTCCACGCGGCCGACGAAAGCCCGCCCATACCGCGCGGCTCAGTTCAGGGGATAATCCCCCCTCCTCCACCAGCCAGAGCGCGCCCGCGATGTCGGCACCCGCGTGCGCAACGGCAAAGTGCTGGCCGGGGGCGTCCATCATCCGGCGTAAATCGAGGGGTGAGGTGCGATAATGCGCGGCGCACAGCAGTTCGTATACGCTTGCCACACGCGCCGGATCGCTCTCCCACGCGCGTGGCTCCAGCGACCTTAAACATACTTCGCCTTCCGGTTTGCGGTCGATAAGCGCATCGTCAAACAGCAGCGCGTTCGCCACAATCCGCTCAAGCGAACAACCGGCAGCCCAGCGAACGGGCGTTGATAAGGTATAACGCCGCAGCCCGCTGAACCGGGCGCAGAATTTAAGCAGAAATCCCCTGCCCGTTCCTTCATAGCCCTGTACCGTTGTGGTCAACAGCACGCGAGGAAATCGCGACACCAGCTTCTCGAGCAGCGGGCCGGGAACAGCGGCCGCCTCATCGACAATCAGCCAGTCGGCCTGCAACGTGGAGGCCAGCAATGCATCCGGAGCCATAAAGTGAAAATGTTCGCCAGCAAAACGCGCGATGACGTCCGTCGCCCCTTTGGCCGGTGCCGTCACCACCGCATTCCCGCGTATGCCGTTGAGCAACATGCCTGCCAGCGCTGACTTTCCGCGCCCGCGCGGTGCCGTAACGGCGGCCACGCCTGCAGGCATCGTCAGAAGGGCGTCGAGGATCTCAGCCTGCTCGCGCTGCGGTTCACCGCTGGCGGGCTGCCAGGCGGGGACATCTGGCGCAACGGGAAGGTGCAGGGAATGGTGCTGCTGCCAGACGATAGCGTCCGAATCGGCGGCAAGCGTCCGGCAAAAATGGTGAACAAAATGCGGGGTGGCGATCGGCTCTGCGCTGTCGCTCCAGCGCAGAGAATCCCTGTCGGGCCTGTCGGCCCAGACGGCGAACGGCGGCACCAGCAGCACCAGAAGGCTCCCGGCGCGCAGCGTCCCGCTGAGGGCGGCGAAGGCCGAGACGTCAAACCCGTCTCGCGCGTCAAAAACGGCGTGCAGGTATTCACGTCCCAGCAGGCCGCTGAGGGACTTAGACGGGTTCTCCTCCAGCCACAGCCAGTCTCCCGGTAACGTGTCGCGCAGGGTAGTCGCCTGGCTCAACGTCCACGCTTCATCGCCGCTGAGCACCACCAGCCGGCGGTGCCCGGTACGCTGAAGCTGACTAACCAGCGCTTCAAACCCCAGCATCACATTGCTTTGCCGAAGGTATCACACTGTGACGGGTTGCCGCTGTCGAAGCCACGCTTAAACCAGCTGTAGCGCTGTTCGGAGGTGCCGTGGGTAAAGCTGTCCGGCACAACGCGCCCCTGGCTCTGCTGCTGCAAGCGATCGTCCCCAATCGCCTGGGCGGCATTCAGGGCCTCTTCCAGATCGCCTGTTTCCAGCACGCCCTGCTGCTGCATGCTGTGTCCCCAGACGCCAGCGAAACAGTCCGCCTGAAGCTCCATGCGCACGGAAAGGTGATTCACCTCCGCCTGAGACGCATTCTGCTGCATCTGACGCACCTTAGGCTCAATGCCGAGGAGCTTCTGCACATGGTGGCCAACTTCATGCGCGATCACGTAGCCCTGGGCAAAATCGCCGTCGGCGCCCAGCTTGCTTTTCATGTCGTCATAGAAGGAGAGATCGATATAGACGGTGCTGTCCGCCGGGCAGTAGAACGGCCCCATCACGGACTGTCCGGTGCCGCAGCCTGTGCGGGTTGCGCCCCGGTACATTACCAGTTTTGGCGGCTGATAGGTCCGCCCCATTTTCTCGAACTGCTGACCCCAGGTATCTTCGGTCGTCGCGAGAATAACGGAAGTAAATTTCGCCGCTTCATCTTCATTCGGGCTGATGGAGCGCTGCGAATACTGCTGCTGTTGCCCGGTTTCACCGGTCATTAAACCGGTCAGGTCGACGCCGTAGTAGCCCGCCACCAGCACCACGACCAGCAGAATAATACCGCCCTTGCCGCTGGGTAACCGGAAACCTGGCCCGCCCATAGACGGACCACCGCCACCACTGCTGCGTCTGTCTTCTACGTTGTCACTTTCACGACGCCCTTGCCAGCGCATAAACACCTCGAACTATTCCATTTATAATAGCTATGATCGTAGGCGGTTAATGAAAGGATTACCATAGTAAACAAGGATAAGACGCCAAAGGATGCAAACATCCTTTGGCAAATGCGCGTATTAGTCGAGCTTAACGCCTAAACGGTGAGCAACCGCTTCGTACGCTTCGACCACCCCACCCAGGCTCTGGCGGAAACGGTCTTTGTCCATTTTATCCAGCGTCTCTTTGTCCCACAGACGGCTGCCGTCCGGAGAGAATTCGTCGCCCAGCACCACTTCGCCTTTGTACAGACCGAACTCCAGCTTGAAATCGACCAGGATCAGGCCCGCGTCATCAAACAGCTTTTTCAGCACGTCGTTGGCTTTGTAGGTCAGTTCCTGCATGCGCGCCAGGTTCTCTTTGCTTACCCAGCCGAAGGTTTCGCAGTAGGATTCGTTGACCATCGGGTCGTGCATGGCATCGTTTTTCAGGAACAAATCGAACAGCGGTGGATTCAGTTCAATACCCTCTTCAATGCCCAGACGCTTCACCAGGGAGCCTGCGGCACGGTTACGGATAACGCACTCTACCGGCACCATATTCAGTTTTTTTACCAGACATTCCGTATCGGACAGCAACGCTTCCATCTGAGTCGGGATACCGGCTTCGGCCAGCTTGGTCATAATGAAGTGGTTGAACTTGTTGTTCACCATGCCTTTACGATCGAACTGCTCAATGCGCGCGCCGTCTCCTGCTGACGTATCATTGCGGAACTCGAGCACCAACAGATCCGGGTTTTCCGTGCTGTATACGGTTTTCGCTTTGCCACGATACAACTCAGCTTGCTTCTGCATCTTCATTACTCCTGGTGTGATGATTTGTATTCAAAACTGGGCATATTATGCCACGCACACGTTTGCGTAGCACGAAAATAAAAAGGGCTGGATTATCCAGCCCTCGCTATTATTTGCTGAATGCGGCCTGGAAGGCAGCGACCAGCGCATCGTTTTGCGACTGGGTCAGCGTGTGTCCTTTCGGATCGATAAATTGCAAGCTGCTGCGGTTATCGAGGTCGCCGACCTGGATTTTGTAGTCACCGGAAGGCAGCTGCGGATCGCTTGCCCCCAGTTCCTGCCAGGCGCTATCGGACAGCGGCCTATAGGTCGCTGTGATGCTGCCCGTTGAACGGGTGCTGTCGGTCACCTTCATACCCACTTTTTCAAGCGTAGCCGGCAAACGCTGCCAGGTCTGGTTAAACGGCGCACGCACCACCAGCATTGGCAGACCGGTATCATCGGCACCGCTGTGCACGTCAAACGTTGAACCGTTACGGTTCTGCGCGGCGTTAGCGGCATCGGTGGCGTTCTTATCCAGACCCGCTGCAATCACGTTCAGCATTTCGGTGCTGTAGCGCTGCAAGGCAGCCGGATCGGCAATCGGTTTGCCCGCCTGCTCAAGATTTAACAGCTTAACGGTAACCGCCTGCTGATAACCCTGCGGCTTAACGGAGACTTGATAACGACCGCGATACTGCTGATCTTCATCGAGACGGTTCCACTCAATCCAGTCGGTGGTTAAGGTCTGACTGGCGTCGTCGCGTTTATCAATCGTGTAATTTTTCGACTGAATTACGCTCACCACCTGCGGCCACAGCGTGGTGCCGCGTGCGCTTTCCACCAGCAGAGAGGCCGTATCACCGGTAAACTGAGTACGCGCGCCACTTACCAGCGCCAGAGGCTGAGCCGGCGGACGAATATCGAGCGCTTTACCCACCAGACCGCTACCGTTCGTGACCGGAATATTATAATCACCGTTCTGGATCGGCAGGATCATGCCGGCAGGCGCGTGAAGTTCAGCAAGCGGCGGCGAATCCAGATAGGATTCATCACCGCTCACCTGGCGCTTGTAGCGCGAGTCTGAACTACAGGCAGCGAGGAGCATAACAAGCGAAACACCCGCAACCTTCGCCAGGCGCGACTTCTGTACTGAATAAGCCATCAAATCTCCCTAAACTTTACAGCAGACCGGCATGCTTCAGCGCGCCAGCGACAATTTCACGACCGTGGTCGGTAATAGGTGTCATTGGCAGACGCAGCGTGTCGGTTGCTACAAGCCCCAACTCCTTACATGCCCATTTCACTGGGATCGGATTGGGTTCGACAAATAATTTATTGTGCAACGGCATCAGACGCTGATTAATCACGCGAGCTTCATCAAAGTGACCGGCTGCGGCCAGCTTGCACATGTCAGCCATATCGCGCGCCGCAACGTTCGCCGTCACGGAAATCACGCCATTTCCACCGAGCTGCATAAAGTCCAGCGCGGTCGCATCGTCACCGCTCAACAGGATAAAGTCGTCTGAAACCAGCTCTTTGATCTGATGAACGCGGCTTAAGTTCCCTGTCGCCTCTTTAATCCCGATAATATTTTTTACTTTCGAGAGACGGCCAACGGTTTCCGGCAGCATATCGCAACCGGTACGAGACGGCACATTATACAGAATTTGTGGCAAGTCAGTATGTTCGGCGATGGCTTTGAAATGCTGGAACAAACCTTCCTGAGTAGGACGGTTGTAGTAAGGCGTGACCGTCAGACAGCCAACAACGCCGCTGTCGTTAAAACGCTGGGTCAGGCTAATGGCCTCAGCCGTTGCGTTTGCGCCCGTACCCGCGATGACCGGAATACGCCCGTCAGCCAGCTCAAGGGTCAGCATCACAACGTCGCCGTGCTCGTCGTGGCTCAGCGTTGCGGATTCACCGGTAGTCCCTACCGAAACGATCGCCGAGGTTCCATTGGCGACATGGTAATCAATGAGCTTCTTCATGCTTGACCGGCAGACATTACCTTTTTCATCCATCGGTGTAACAAGCGCGACAATACTTCCCGTGAACATGAGCCATCCTCTGTGCGAACAAGAGCCTCAATGTTACGTTTGGAACTGTAATAAAAGCAAGCGACCTGAGGCTCTCAGGCGGTTGTATGCATGTTTTTTTTATGCTTTCCTTAGGAAGACTTAACCACGCAAAGGAAGAACAGGTTTGACAACCTCATCACAACATTACCTGGTTATCACTGCGCTGGGTGCTGACAGGCCGGGTATCGTGAATACCATCACTCGCCACGTGAGCAGCTGCGGCTGCAATATCGAAGACAGCCGGCTGGCTATGCTGGGTGAAGAGTTCACGTTCATTATGCTGCTTTCCGGAACATGGAATGCCATTACCCTCATCGAATCTACCCTGCCGCTGAAGGGCGCAGAGCTGGATTTACTGATTGTGATGAAGCGCACCACCGCGCGCCCGCGTCCGGCTCTGCCTGCCACGGTCTGGGTACAGGTTGAAGTGCCTGATTCACCTCATCTGATTGAACGTTTTACGGCGCTGTTTGACAGCCATCAGATGAACATTGCCGAACTGGTTTCCCGCACGCAGCCGGGTGATGAGAACGCCATCCCGACGCTGTTTATTCAAATTACCGCCCACAGCCCTGCCTCGCAGGATGCGTCAAATATCGAGCAAGCATTCAAAGCCCTCTGTACAGAATTACACGCGCAAGGCAGTATAAGCGTCGTCGATTATTCGCAGCACGAACAGGATGGAGTTGAGTAATGAACCCACTGAAAGCCGGTGATATCGCACCGAAATTTAGCTTACCGGATCAAGACGGCGAGCAAGTAAATTTGACCGACTTCCAGGGACAGCGTGTTCTGGTCTATTTCTACCCGAAAGCCATGACGCCGGGCTGTACCGTACAGGCCTGCGGTTTACGCGATAACATGGATGAGTTGAAGAAAGTCGGTGTGGAAGTGCTGGGCATCAGCACCGATAAGCCAGAAAAGCTGTCACGCTTTGCGGAAAAAGAGCTGCTGAACTTCACGCTGCTTTCCGATGAAGACCACCAGGTTTGCGAGCAGTTTGGCGTCTGGGGTGAGAAGTCCTTTATGGGCAAAACCTACGACGGGATCCACCGCATCAGCTTCCTGATTGGCGCTGACGGTAAAGTTGAGCACGTGTTTGACGACTTTAAAACCAGTAATCACCACGACGTGGTGTTGAACTGGCTGAAAGAAAGTGCCTGAAAGTGAGTGTCGGGTGGCGGCTTCGCCTTACCCGACCTACAAGAATAAGTAGGCCGGGTAAGCGCAGCGCCGCCCGGCAAAACTACTTCTCTTCCACCGCCGGCACATCCGGCCATGCGTGGACCACGGCTTTAATCAGCGTCGCCAGCGGTATGGCAAAGAACACGCCCCAGAAACCCCACAGCCCGCCGAAAATCACCACCGACAGAATAATCACCAGCGGATGCAGGTTAACAGCTTCTGAGAACAGCACCGGCACCAGCAGGTTACCGTCCAGCCCCTGAATGATCAGGTATACCGCGAAGCAGCTCCAGAACTCCGTGCCCAGACCAAACTGGAACAGCGCGACGCCGACGACCGGAATGGTCACCACAAACGCGCCGATATACGGGATCAGAACCGAGAATCCAACAAGCACCGCCAGCAGCAGCGAATAATTCAGCCCAAAGATCACAAAGCCAACCCAGGTCGCCACGCCCACCACGATCATCTCCAGCACCTTGCCGCGAATGTAGTTGGTGATCTGCTGGTTCATCTCCTGCCAGACCTGCCCGGCCAGGCCGCGATTGCGCGGCAGCACGCGGCGTACCGCGTTCAGCATCTGCTCTTTATCTTTGACCAGGAAGAACACCATCAGCGGCACGAGGACCAGATAGACGGCCAGGGTCAGCAGCCCTACCAGCGAGGCCAGCGAGTACTTCACCACCGAATCACCCATGGTCATGATGCGGGCGCGCATATTTTCGGCCATCGCATCAATGATCCCGGCGTCCATCAGCGCGGGATAGCGGCGCGGCAGCGTGGCGGCAAAATCAGACAGTTTATTCAGCATGCCGGGCATATCGCGGATCAAATATATCCCCTGTTGCCAGGCGATGGGCATGACCACGAAGGACATCAGCAGCAGTATACCGACAAACAGCACCAGCACGATGCTGGTCGCCCAGCGGCGGGAACAGCCGATATGTTCCAGACGCGCGGTGGGCCACTCCAGCAGATACGCCAGCACGATCGCCGCAAGCAGCGGTGCCAGCAGGCCGCTAAAGAAGAACAGGATACCGAATCCGGCAACCAGAATAACCAGTAAAGCAATGGCTTCCGGATCGCTAAACCGACGCCGATACCACTGCATTAACATTTCGAGCATACAACCCTTCCCTGAATCGAATGGCGGGAGTGAGACGGTGAATTGTATCTAACTGTCACAAAAAAGACTTTCCTTTTTGTTTCACTGTCAGGTTTCGCAAAACCCTGATGAATGGGATTTTCTTCATCTCTTAACACGGCTACACTCGCAGGGCAGCGGAGATGAACGTTATGCGGGTTCATCGGTCAAATTAGCACATCCAACATACAGGACAGTGGTTATGTTCAGGCAGTTGAGAAAAACACTGGTTGCGACACTGATTGCCGCCGTGACGGTCGGCCAGGTGTTGCCCGCTTTCGCTGACTCGTCCGATTCATTGCCGGACATGGGCACCACGGCAGGAAGCACGCTTTCCATCGGGCAGGAGATGCAGATGGGGGATTATTACGTACGCCAGCTGCGCGGCAGTGCTCCGCTGATCAACGACCCTTTGCTGGTCCAGTACATCAACGGTCTGGGGATGCGGCTGGTGGCACATGCGGACTCGGTAAAAACGCCCTTCCACTTCTTCTTAATCAATAACGACGAAATCAACGCCTTCGCCTTCTTTGGCGGGAACGTGGTGCTGCATTCGGCGTTATTCCGTTATTCCGATAACGAAAGCCAGCTGGCGTCAGTCATGGCGCACGAAATTTCGCACGTTACCCAGCGCCATCTGGCGCGTGCGATGGAAGACCAGAAGCGTAACGCCCCGCTGACCTGGGTGGGCGCGCTGGGCTCTATTCTGCTGGCGATGGCCAGCCCGCAGGCTGGGATGGCGGCCCTCACCGGGACGTTGGCGGGAACGCGTCAGGGGATGATCAGCTTTACCCAGCAGAATGAGCAGGAGGCAGACCGCATCGGCATTCAGGTTTTACAGCGTGCAGGCTTTGACCCGCAGGCCATGCCGAGCTTCCTGGAAAAACTGCTCGACCAGGCACGCTACTCGTCGCGTCCCCCTGAAATTCTGTTGACCCACCCGCTGCCGGAAAGCCGCCTCTCGGATGCGCGTAACCGTGCCAACCAGATGCGTCCGGTGGTCGTGCAGTCCTCGCAGGATTTCTACATGGCAAAAGTGAGAACGCTTGGCATGTACAACTCCGGGCGTAATCAGCTCACCAGCGATCTGCTGGACGCGCTGGCGAAAGGCAACGTGCGCGAGAAAAACGCGGCGCAGTATGGTCAGGCGCTCCAGGCTATGGAGGCCAGCAAATATGATGAAGCGCGTAAAGCGCTACAGCCGCTTCTGGCGGCGGCCCCAAATAACCCGTGGTATCTCGACCTCGCCACCGATATCGATCTGGGACAGAAAAAAGCGACCGATGCGATTAATCGCCTGAAAGGGGCGAAAGATCTTCGTAACAATCCGGTATTGCAGCTTAACCTGGCGAACGCTTACTTACAGGGTGGACAGCCCGGTGAGGCGGTGACCATTCTGAACCGCTACACCTTTAACAATAAAGATGACCAGAACGGCTGGGAGCTGCTCGCCCAGGCGCAGGGGCAACTGGGTAACCGCGATCAGGAGCTGGCCGCGCGTGCGGAAGGTCTGGCGCTGGCGGGCCGCCTCGACCAGGCCATTTCCCTGTTGAGCAGCGCCAGTTCACAGGTGAAACTCGGCAGCCTGCAACAGGCCCGTTACGACGCGCGAATCGACCAGCTGCGCGGCCTGCAACAACGCTTTAAGCCGTACGAGAAGATGTAATAAAGGAGAAGTCATGACAGACGCGGTAAAAATTTATCATAACCCTCGCTGCTCCAAGAGCCGCGACACCCTCAGCCTGCTGAAGTCTAACGGCATCGAACCGGAAGTGGTGCTGTATCTGGAGACGCCGCCGGATGCGGAGACGATCCGTCAGCTGCTTAAGATGCTCGATATGAGCAGCGCGCGCGAGCTGATGCGTCAGAAAGAAGATCTGTATAAATCGCTCAATCTGAACGATACACATCTCACTGAAGAGCGGCTTATTCAGGCAATGGTCGATAACCCAAAGCTGATTGAGCGTCCGATTGTAGTGGCGAACGGCAAGGCGCGTATCGGTCGTCCGCCTGAAAACGTGCTCGAGATCGTCTAATCGTTACGCCGCAGCGCTTCCAGAAACGCCTGCGGCGTACGCTCTCCCAGCTTTTTCTGCGCTTTCCCCCGGTTGTAATACTCACACAGTTGAATCAACAGCTCTCCCATCGGTTCACTGTTCACCCGTGGAATGATGTCGCGTAACGGCAGCGCCACCAGTACGGCGCGGATTTGCTGCGGATGCGCTTTCACGCTAACGCTGTGCACCGGCAGCGTCACCGCCAGCCCAAAAGTCTCAACAGATTGAATATCTGCCGGACACGCTTCCAGCACCTCATTCGCCCAGTGGGTTAACAACTGCGGGGAAACGCCGGCATAAAGCCGGGCGTAGCACCAGCCGCTGACGGGTTCACGCGCCCAGAGCAGGTGTTGCTCGCCACCGTCGTCCATATGCAGCGACAGCGGCTGATGATGCAGGAGTAGTTTCTGCGGCATGATGCCGGCCTTCAGCGCCTTTTTGCCCTGCAACAACGCCCCCTTTTGTTTTACCGAAGCCGGCTTGAGGTAGCGGTTCAGGGTCGCGCGGGAAACGGCGATCCCGAGCCCGTCATTCACCAACAGCAGCAGCTCATCCAGCGGCGCACCGGTGATATCCCGCAGGGCATTTATCAGTGCCGCCTGTTCCTGTCTCAACGCTTTGTGTATCACTTTGGGCGTAGTGTGGTTATCCGATACCTGGTCGCGGTTGCGCCAGCGCCTGACGGTGGTGACCGAGATCCCCAGCTCAGTGGCCAGCTCTCTGTCGCTTTTATCGGACTGCTGAAGGTAGCGACGGATACGCGGCGTGGTCGTGGCGTTGGCATGCAGTTTGATTTCCATCGCGTCTCTCTCCGCAACTAATCTCATGAGATTTATTATGCAGCAGCGAATGCTTTGTGACCGATTTCACCTTTCGTTCGCCGCGCTTCACTGATAATCCACAGACATAACATAAACCACACCCCTCAATCTTGTACGGAGTTCACAATGAACAATGTCCTGGGATTTCTTGAAGCAAAACTGATGCCGCTGGCGGCGAAAACAGCCCAGCAGCGCCATCTTGGGGCCATCCGTGGGGCCTACGTTTCATTCATGCCGTTTATCATCGTCGGCTCCATCCTGCTGGTGATCTCCTCTTTCCCTAACCAGGCCTATCAGCAGTTTATGTCTCAGGCCTTTGGTGACAGCTGGAGCGCGATTATTGAGATCCCGTTCAACGCGGTGTTCTCGACCATGTCGCTGTTTATCAGCTTCCTGGTGGCCTACCGTCTGGCGGAACACTACGGCGAGGACCGCATCTCCTGCGGCATCCTGGCGCTGGTCGCGTTTCTGATCCTGACGCCTTTTATCAAAGTGGCGGAAAACGGTGGTATTACCGTGATGCCGGTGGAGTGGATCGGCAGCAAAGGGCTGTTCGTGGCGATGATCGGTTCCCTGCTGTGGACGGAACTGTTCTGTTGGCTGAAGCGCAAAAAGCTGGTCATCAAAATGCCGGACGGCGTGCCCCCGGCGGTACAGGAGTCGTTCGCGGCGCTGATCCCGGCCCTGCTGGTGATGATTCTGGTGCTTATCATCCGCATCATCTTCGAAAACACCCATTACAGCACCATCCACCAGTTTATTTATGAAGTGGTTGCTACCCCGGTGCGCCACTACGGCACCTCCTATTTCGGTGCGCTGATGACGGTATTCAGCATCACCATTCTGTGGTCAGTGGGCATTAACTCCGGTTCGATGATCAACGGCATTATTCGCCCGCTGTGGATGGAGAACCAGACCGATAATATCGCCGCGATCCAGGCGGGAACGACGCCGCCGCACATTATCACGGAACAGTTTTTCGACATGATCTGGATGGGCGGCGCGGGGGCCACGCTCTCATTGGTGATCGCGATGCTGATTTTCGCCCGCAGCAAAAACATGCGCGAAGTGGCGCGCCTCGGCGCAGGGGCATCGGTGTTTAACATCAACGAGCCGATCCTGTTTGGCCTGCCGGTGATCATGAACCCCATCATGCTTATCCCGTTCAACCTGGTGCCGCTGGTGCTGGTCACCGTGCAGTATGTGGCGATGAAGGTTGGCGCGGTCGCCGTCACCACCGGGGTGTTTATCCCCTGGACGCTGCCGCCGGTTATCAGCGGTTTTATCGTCACCGGCCACCTGAGCGGCAGCGTGATGCAGCTGATCAACCTGCTGATTGGCGCCATGCTGTACCTGCCTTTCATGTGTATCGTGGATAAACAGTACCGCGCCGCGGAACTGACCCCGGTGACGCAAACCGACACCACCCTTGCAAAACAGGAGTAAAGCATGTGGGGAATTATCGCAACCTGGCGAATGGCGCTTGAAGGGGTAACGGAGTCTGCGTCTGCCCTGGCGGCGGGAAAACCGGTCGCTGCGGCGGTGGTTGATGCCGTCGCCGCCGTCGAAGACTTTCCGCTGTATAAATCCGTCGGCTACGGCGGGCTGCCTACCGAAAACGGTGAGGTGGAGCTGGACGCGGCGTATATGGACGGCGACACGCTGGCGTTCGGCGCGGTGGGGAATCTGGTGGATATCGCCAACCCGGTGCGCGTGGCGCATGCGCTCAGCCGTCAGCGCTACAACAGCCTGCTGGTCGGCCAGGGCGCGCGCGAGTGGGCACTGAGCCAGGGCTTTACCGACAAAACCATGCTCACGGATCGCGCCATGCAGCACTACCGTAAGCGCTGCCGTGAGACGCTGGATAAGGGGTTAAGCCCCTACGACGGGCACGACACCGTCGGCGTTATCGGTCTCGATAAACAGGGCTCAATGAGCGTTGCCACCTCCACCAGCGGCCTGTTCATGAAAAAACGCGGTCGCCTCGGGGACTCGCCGATTATCGGCTCCGGCTTTTACTGCGACAGCGAAACCGGGGCGGCCACCGCCACGGGTGTGGGTGAAGATCTGATGAAAGGCTGCACCAGCTACGAAATCGTTCGCCGAATGGCGCAGGGCATGACGCCGCAGCAGGCGGCGGATTCGGTCGTCTTTGAACTGGAAGACAGGCTGATGTCGCGCTTTGGCCGCGCGGGCGATCTCTCCGTGGTGTGCATGAACAACAGAGGCGAGTTTGGCGCCGCAACCAACATCAAAACCTTCTCGTTTGTGGTGGCGACGGCCCGCCAGCCGCTCACGGTTTTTCGTACCGAACGCCTGCGGGAGAAAACGCATTATCACGCGGTAGACGAGGCGTGGATGCAGGCCTATGCCGCACGGATCCGCGCGCCCATTGAGGAGTCATGATGATTACATATCAGTTTATCAGCGCGCTTGCGGACGCGAAGCCGAACAGCCATTTGATTGCGCGCTCGGCCAGTTCTCTCTTACCGGAAAGCGCGCTTGTCGATGAAATGCGCGACTCTGACGGCATCGCGGACACCCGCTTTGGCTGCGCGCCGTTTGCCCGTATCACCCTGCTGCCGGATGGGCTCTGGCATGACGCCCTGACCGAAGGGCTGCTCGCTGCCCTGCGGCCGCTGCTTGCCGCCCCCGCCAGCGCCGATATCGTGCTGGACGTGACGGATATCGACGAGGTGGTGCTGGCGCAGGTGCTGCGATTTCTCTTTAACCAGGCGCACAGGCTGAGCGATCTGAAGCTCAAGAAAACGGACGACGCGGTGCGTCTTACGTGCATCACCGCCCTCTGCCTGCCGGAACAGCGGGCGAAGCTGGAGACGATCTTCCGCCAGCAGCAGGCTATTGCCCTCGGAATGGTCGCGGCGCGGCGGCTGGCGGATATCCCGTCTGACCGCTGTACGCCGCAGTTTGTGGTCGAAGAGGCGCAAAAACTGTGTGCCGCCTACCCTGCCCTGCGCTGCGAGGTGCTGAACGAAAAGGATATTGTTGAGCAGGGTCTTGGGCTGCTGCACGCGGTTGGCAAAGGGGCGGCCTGCCCGCCGCGTCTGCTCGCTGTCCACTATAACGGTGTCTCTGACGGCCCGGTACGCTGCTATGTCGGTAAAGGCATAACCTTTGACACCGGCGGCCTGTGGCTGAAGGAAGGCGCGGGCATGTACACCATGAAATATGACATGTGCGGCGCGGCTAACGTGCTCGGGCTGATGCTGACCGTTGCGGAGCTGAAATTGCCCGTACGCATCATGGGCGTGCTGGCGCTGGCGGAAAACGCCATCGGCCCGGAGGCGATGCAGCCCGGCACGGTGGCAACGGCCTGCAACGGCATCACCGTTGAAATTAATAATACCGATGCCGAGGGCCGGCTGGTGCTGGCAGACGCCATCGCCTGGGCCAGCCAGCGGCACCCGCAGGCCCGCTATATCATTGATATGGCAACGTTAACGGGCGCGGTGGTGAAAGCGCTGGGATATGAGCTGAGCGGATTAATGACGCAGGATGAACCGCTGCGCGAAGCATTGACGGGAGCGGGTAAGCGGAGCGGTGACGAGGTATGGTCCCTGCCGCTGGATGCGCGGCTGAAAAAGCAGACCGACAGCGCCATCGCCGATCTGTGCAATACGCCGACCAACAATGCGGCGATCAGTGCGTCGGCGGCGTGGCTGCTGCACCACTTCTGCCCGCCGACGATCCCGTGGGCGCATCTGGATATCAGCGGAACGGCGCTATGGCGGGAGAACGGCAGGAGCGTGGCGTCGGGAAGGCCGATTTCACTGCTGGTGGAGCACTTGGTGGGGGATCTTTAGCCGGGTGGCGGCTGCGCCTTACCCGGCCTATGGCTTTGATTTTTTTGCCCGGTGGCGGCTACGCCTTACCGGGCCTACGAAAACCACTCTCCTTGTAGGCCGGGTAAGGCGTCGCCGCCACCCGACATAACTACAGCTTAAGAATATCTTTCACAAACGGAATGGTCAGCTTGCGCTGGGCGGTAATGGACGCGCGATCGAGCTGATCGAGCGTGTCAAAGAGCGTACGCATCTCGCGATCCAGCCGCTTCAGCAGGAAACGGCCCACGTCTTCCGGCAGTTCGAAGCCGCGCAGTCTTGCCCGCAGCTGAAGCGCCTGGAGTTTGTCCTCATCCGACAGCGGTTGCAGCTTGTAGATTTGCCCCCAGTCCAGACGAGACGCCAGATCCGGCAGCCCAAGATTAAGCTGACGCGGTGGACGATCGCCGGTGATCAGCAGCCGGGTTTTGCCCGACTCCAGAATGCGGTTATAGAGGTTAAAGATTGCCATTTCCCACGGCTCATCCCCCGCCACGCATTCAATATTATCGATGCAGACCAGGGAGAGATGTTCCATGCCCTCAAGCACTTCAGGCACAAACCAGGTACGTTTATCCAGCGGCACGTAGCCGACCGCATCGCCGCGCGCCGAAAGCTCGGCACAGGCCGCATGCAGCAGGTGGCTGCGCCCCGCGCCTTCGCGTGACCAGATATAGATGTATCCGCTGTGTTCCTGGCGCAGCACGTTTTGCAGTGCAGCCAGTAAAGAGGGGTTATCACCCGGCCAGAAACTCGCGAAAGTTTCATCGTCAGGGAGATAAAGTGGCAGAGAGAGCTGTGCCGGTCCGTTCAGAAATACCTCAACCAGAGATCTTACATAAAATCGGAATGGAGTTTAACACGGAACCTGCAAGGAGAGAACCGGGCGATCCGTCGCCCGGCATGACGATCAATGAGGCGCTTTTTCGCTTTCGTCCGCGTCCAGGACCACCTCTTCCGGGCGGATCACCGAGATCAGCTTGAAAATCAGGCTGAGGCCGACGCCCACGATGGTCGCCAGCGCCATACCCTTCAGCTCCGCTGCGCCGATGTGCACCTTCGCACCGCTCACCCCGATAATCAGGATAACGGAGGTCAGGATCAGGTTCTGCGCTTTGCTGTAATCCACTTTGGATTCAATCAGCACGCGAATACCGGAGGCACCGATCACCCCGTACAGCAGCAGCGAGACGCCGCCCATCACCGGCACCGGGATAATCTGGATCGCTGCCGCCAGTTTACCGACGCAGGAGAGCAGAATGGCGATGATCGCCGCGCCGCCAATAACCCAGGTGCTGTAGACGCGGGTGATCGCCATTACGCCGATGTTCTCGCCGTAGGTGGTGTTTGGCGTGGAGCCGAAGAAGCCGGAGATGATGGTGGAGAAACCGTTGGCAAACATGGAGCGATGCAGGCCCGGGTCGCGGATCAGGTCGCGCTTCACGATGTTCGCCGTCACCACCAGGTGGCCGACGTGCTCGGCAATTACCACCAGCGCGGCAGGCAGAATGGTGAAGATTGCAAACCATTCGAAGCGTGGGGTGTAGAAGGTTGGCAGCGCGAACCAGTGCGCCTCGGAAATCGGCGTAGTATCCACAACGCCCATCACGAAGGAGAGCGCGTAGCCCGCCAGCACGCCGATCAGGATCGGGATAATCGCCATAAAGCCGCGGAACAGCACGGAGCCGAACACCGTCACGCCCAGCGTCACCAGCGAGATAATAATGGTTTTAGAATCCGGTGACTGACCATCCGCCGGCAGCAGGCCGGCCATGTTCGCCGCCACGCCAGCAAGCTCCAGGCCGATGACGGCAACGATAGCGCCCATCGCCGCAGGCGGGAACATCACGTCCAGCCAGCCGGTGCCTGCTTTCTTCACGATGAAGGAGACCAGGCAGAACAGGACGCCGCACATGATAAAGCCGCCCAGCGCGACCTCATAACCCAGCGGCAACAGCAGCAGTACCGGAGAAATAAAGGCGAAGCTCGACCCGAGATAGGCCGGAATTTTGCCTTTACAGATAAAGAGGTAAAGCAGCGTACCGACGCCGTTGAACAGCAGCACGGTAGCCGGGTTAATGTGAAACAGGATTGGCACCAGCACGGTTGCGCCAAACATGGCGAACAGGTGCTGCAAACTAAGCGGGATTGTCTGTAAAAGCGGCGGTCTTTCACTCACCCCGATAGCACGGCGCGTCATAGTGTTTTCCTCTGAGTGTTATTGTTGGTTTTTATTCAAAAAAAAGCCGACTATCAAAGTCGGCTTCTTTATCGTTATTCGATTATTTAGTACCAAAAATCTTATCGCCGGCATCGCCAAGTCCCGGGATGATGTACCCGTGCTCGTTCAGTCCCTGGTCGACAGACGCGGTATACAGTTCAACGTCCGGGTGCGCTTTTTCCAGCGCCGCAATACCTTCCGGCGCTGCAACCAGGACCAGCACCTTAATGCTGCTGCATCCGGCTTTTTTCAGCAGGTCGATGGTGGCGATCATCGAACCACCGGTCGCCAGCATCGGGTCAACCACCAGCGCCATACGCTCGTCGATGTTAGAGACCAGCTTCTGGAAGTACGGGACCGGCTCAAGGGTCTCTTCGTCACGGTAGATACCCACCACGCTGATACGCGCGCTTGGCACGTGCTCCAGTACGCCTTCCATCATGCCCAGACCCGCACGCAGGATTGGCACCACGGTAATTTTTTTACCTTTGATCTGCTCAACCTGTACCGGACCGTTCCAGCCTTCGATGGTCACTTTTTCCGTTTCCAGATCGGAGGTTGCTTCGTAGGTCAGCAGGCTGCCCACTTCAGAAGCCAGTTCGCGAAAACGCTTCGTGCTGATGTCATGCTCACGCATCAGGCCCAACTTGTGTTTAACGAGTGGGTGTTTCACTTCCACAATCTTCATTCTCTTTCTCCTCTGAGGTGGCATCCGCAAAAAAATCGCGGGATTATACCGCTTTTTTCCGATTGCGCCATACCCAACTTGCTTGACGTATATCAATCAAAAACAAAAAAGCCGGAGGCAGGGCTCCG
Source organism: Enterobacter cloacae complex sp. (assembly GCF_900322725.1). Lineage (NCBI taxonomy): Bacteria > Pseudomonadati > Pseudomonadota > Gammaproteobacteria > Enterobacterales > Enterobacteriaceae > Enterobacter > Enterobacter cloacae complex sp. The sequence goes on from NZ_LT991957.1 coordinate 509,386, forward strand.
GCTTGGGTGCGGGATCTTGCCCGGTGGCGCTGCGCTTACGCGGGCCTACGTGTATTGTAGGTCGGGTAAGCGTGAGCGCCACCCGACAATTAGAGGTTATCGCCGTTGCTGGCAATCACCTGCTTATACCAGTCGAACGACTTCTTCTTGCTGCGGTTCAGCGTGCCGTTCCCTTCGTTATCTTTATCGACAAAGATAAAGCCGTAGCGTTTTTTCATTTCACCCGTTCCGGCAGAGACCAGGTCGATACAGCCCCACGGGGTATAGCCCATCAGATCCACGCCATCTTCCACCACCGCTTTTTTCATCTCGCGGATGTGTGCAGACAGATAATCAATGCGGTACTGGTCGTTTACCGTGCCGTCGCTCTCCTGCACGTCGATCGCGCCAAAGCCGTTTTCAACAATGAACAGCGGGAGCTGATAGTGATCCCAGAACCAGTTCAGAGAGTAGCGCAGCCCGACAGGGTCAATCTGCCAGCCCCAGTCGGATTTCTGCACGTACGGGTTAGAGACCAGACTCTTGCTCTCGTCGTAATCCAGCGCCGGGTTATCTGCCGTCGCTTTGGTGGCGAAAGACATGTAGTAGCTGAACCCGATGTAATCCACGCAGCCCTGCGTCAGCGCGGCCTTATCTTCTTCGGTGATATCCAGCGCGAAGCCGCGACGTTCAAAGTAGTTGAGCAGATGCTGCGGATACTTGCCGCGCACGTGCACGTCGGTGAACCAGTAGCGGCGATGCATGGCGTTCATCGCCATCATCATGTCGTCCGGCGCGCAGGTCAGCGGGTAGATGGGACACATGGCAATCATGCAGCCGATTTGCAGCGACGGGTTGATCTCGCGGCCCGCCTTCACCGCCAGGGCGCTGGCCACCAGCTCATAGTGCGCCGCCTGGAACATGACCGGCTCGCGGTCTTCACCCGGCGCATATTTCAGCCCGGAGTTGGTGAACGGCGCAAAGTCTTCGTGGAAGTTTGCCTGGTTGTTGATCTCGTTAAAGGTCATCCAGTACTTCACCTTGTGCTGGTAACGCTCAAAAACGACCTTCGCGAAGCGCACGAAGAAGTCGATCAGCTTACGGTTGCGCCAGCCGCCGTATTCCGTTACCAGGTGGAAAGGCATCTCGAAGTGGGAAAGCGTGATAACCGGTTCGATGCCGTACTTCAGGCACTCGTCAAACAGGTCATCGTAGAATTTGAGTCCTGCTTCGTTCGGCTCCAGCTCGTCGCCTTTCGGGAAGATACGCGTCCAGGCGATGGAGGTGCGGAAGCATTTGAACCCCATCTCGGCAAAGAGTTTGATGTCTTCTTTATAACGGTGGTAGAAATCGATGGCTTCGTGGTTTGGGTAATTTTTCCCCTCCAGCACGCCGTTGGTGATTTCACGCGGCACGCCGTGGGCGCCCGCGGTCATGACGTCGGCAACGCTTACCCCCTTGCCGCCCTCTTTCCAGCCGCCTTCAAGCTGGTGCGCCGCAACGGCTCCACCCCACAGAAAACCTGCTTTAAATCCAGACATTTGCTTTCCCTCATTCTGCGTTATTTTCTGCAAAAACAGTTACAGAAACCGGTTTCAGTTTGATGATGTGCAAAGGGGAAAGCCGTTGCAAGCAGATCGCAGAAACCGGTTTCATTTTCGTGAACAGAGTCAAGTTTGTCGCCCTTTACAGGCCTTTGAGAAAAAAAGATCTTCGCGCCGAGAATAGGCTCGCAAACGTTTGCCTGGACTGTTAGAATTGCGCCGATTTTTCTTACTAGCTATGCAATCGCGTGGGGACTTGAGCCGTGACCAACAAAACTTCTCTCAGCTACAAAGATGCCGGTGTTGATATTGACGCAGGTAATGCGCTGGTTGACCGAATCAAAGGTGTGGTGAAAAAAACCCGCCGCCCGGAAGTGATGGGTGGCCTGGGTGGATTCGGCGCACTGTGCGCGCTGCCGCAAAAATATCGTGAACCTGTGCTGGTCTCGGGTACGGATGGTGTAGGGACAAAACTGCGTCTGGCGATGGATCTTAAGCGACACGATACGATCGGTATCGATCTGGTGGCGATGTGCGTCAACGACCTGGTGGTACAGGGCGCTGAGCCGCTGTTCTTCCTGGATTACTACGCGACCGGCAAGCTGGACGTGGACACCGCAGCCAGCGTCATTAACGGCATCGCCGAAGGCTGTCTGCAATCCGGCTGTGCGCTGGTCGGCGGTGAAACCGCTGAAATGCCCGGCATGTATCACGGTGAAGATTATGACGTCGCAGGCTTCTGCGTTGGCGTGGTAGAAAAATCAGAAATTATCGACGGCAGCAAAGTGGCTGACGGCGATGTGCTGGTTGCGCTGGCCTCCAGCGGCCCGCACTCTAACGGCTACTCTCTGGTACGTAAAATCCTCGAAGTGAGCGGTTGCGACCCGCTGACCACCGAGCTGGACGGCAAACCGCTGGCCGATCACCTGCTGGCCCCGACCCGCATCTACGTGAAAAACGTACTGGCGCTGATTGAGAACGTCGACGTTCACGCTATCGCTCACCTGACCGGCGGCGGCTTCTGGGAAAATATTCCGCGCGTGCTGCCGGACAATACCCAGGCGGTAATCGACGCCTCCTCATGGCAGTGGCCGTCCGTCTTCAACTGGCTGCAAACCGCCGGCAACGTGAGCTCGCACGAAATGTACCGCACCTTTAACTGCGGCGTGGGCATGGTTATCGCCCTGCCGGCAAGCGAAGCGGATAAAGCGGTTAAGCTGCTGACAGAAAAAGGTGAAAACGCGTGGAAAATCGGTACGATTAAAGCGTCCGATTCCGAACAGCGTGTGGTCATTGAATGAAAAACATCGTGGTGCTTATTTCCGGCAACGGAAGCAATTTGCAGGCAATCATAGATGCCTGCAAACAGAAGAAAATCAATGGCACCATTCGGGCAGTATTCAGCAACAAGGCCGATGCATTCGGCCTTGAGCGCGCGCGGGAAGCCAATATCCCCGCGCACGCGCTGGAAGCCAGTCAGTTCGCGGGCCGTGAAGCGTTTGACCGCGAACTGGTGCAGGAAATTGACGCCTACGCACCCGACGTCGTGGTGCTGGCAGGCTACATGCGCATCCTGAGTCAGGCTTTTGTTGAACACTACGCCGGTCGGCTGCTCAATATTCACCCTTCCCTGCTGCCAAAATATCCCGGCCTGCACACCCATCGTCAGGTGCTGGAGAACGGCGATGAGGAGCACGGTACCTCCGTGCATTTCGTCACCGACGAGCTGGACGGCGGTCCGGTGATTTTGCAGGCGAAAGTACCGGTCTTTGACGGCGACAATGAAGACGACGTGACCGAACGCGTACAGACGCAGGAGCACGCCATTTATCCCCTGGTGGTAAGCTGGTTTGTCGATGGACGCCTGGAGATGCGCAACGGCGCAGCCTGGCTGGACGGCGTGAAGTTGCCCCCGCAGGGTTATGCGGCCGAAGAGTAGTCTGTTTGAATTGCCCGGCGGCGCTTCGCTTTCACGGGCCTACGCTCCCGTAGGTCGTGGTAAGCGCAGCGCCACCCGATCCCCCTCCCCCAACCCTCTAAAATCCCCAACAAAAAAAATAACTGTCATACTTTTCTGGCACTGTTGGACATATCGTGGAAATGCTCGCCATAATAAGGACGAGACGGATTTACCACGTCCTGTGATTGAACTGGAGTGTGAGCTGTAATGGGTCAGGAAAAGTTATACATTGAGAAAGAGCTAAGCTGGTTAGCATTCAACGAACGTGTACTTCAGGAAGCGGCCGATAAAAGCAACCCGCTGATTGAGCGCATGCGTTTTTTAGGCATCTATTCCAACAATCTGGATGAGTTCTATAAGGTTCGCTTTGCCGAACTGAAGCGCCGAATCATCATCAGTGAAGAACAGGGCTTAAACTCCCACTCGCGGCATCTGCTTGGAAAAATCCAGTCTCGCGTCATGAAAGCCGATCAGGAATTTGATGGCCTCTATAACGAGCTGCTGCTGGAAATGGCACGCAATCAAATCTTCCTGATCAACGAACGTCAGCTCTCCGCGAATCAGCAAAACTGGCTTCGCCACTATTTCAAACATTATTTGCGCCAGCACATCACCCCGATTTTGATCAACCGTGAAACCGATCTGGTGCAGTTCCTGAAAGATGATTACACCTATCTGGCAGTGGAAATCATTCGCGGTGAGACCATCAACTATGCGCTGCTGGAAATTCCGTCCGATAAGGTTCCGCGCTTTGTGAACCTGCCGCCGGAAACGCCGCGTCGACGTAAACCAATGATTCTGCTGGATAACATCCTGCGTTACTGCCTTGACGATATCTTCAAGGGCTTCTTCGATTACGACGCGCTAAACGCCTACTCAATGAAGATGACCCGTGACGCTGAGTACGATCTGGTGCACGAGATGGAAGCCAGCCTGATGGAGCTGATGTCCTCCAGCCTCAAGCAGCGCCTGACCGCAGAGCCGGTGCGTTTTGTTTATCAGCGCGATATGCCGGACGCGATGGTGGAAATGCTGCGCGATAAGCTGACCATCTCCCGCTACGATTCCATTATCCCCGGCGGGCGTTACCACAACTTTAAAGATTTCATCGGCTTCCCGAACGTGGGCAAAGCCAACCTGGTGAACAAGCCGTTGCCGCGCCTGCGCCATATCTGGTTCGATAAGTTCCGTAACGGGTTCGACGCCATCCGCGAGCGCGATGTGCTGCTCTACTATCCGTATCACACCTTTGAACACGTGCTGGAGCTGCTGCGTCAGGCCTCGTTCGATCCGAACGTGCTGGCGATTAAAATCAACATCTATCGCGTGGCGAAAGATTCCCGCATCATCGACGCGATGATCCACGCGGCGCACAACGGCAAGAAAGTGACCGTGGTGGTTGAGCTACAGGCACGCTTCGACGAAGAGGCCAACATCCACTGGGCGCGCCGACTGACGGAAGCGGGCGTGCACGTCATCTTCTCCGCGCCGGGACTGAAAATTCACGCCAAGCTGTTCCTGATTTCCCGTAAAGAAGGCGACGACGTGGTGCGTTATGCCCATATCGGCACCGGTAACTTCAACGAGAAAACCGCGCGTATTTACACCGACTACTCGCTGCTGACGGCCGATGCGCGCATTACCAACGAAGTGCGTCGGGTGTTTAACTTCATTGAGAACCCGTACCGCCCAGTTAGCTTCGACTACCTGCTGGTGTCCCCGCAGAACTCGCGCCGCCTGCTGTACGATATGATCGACAAAGAGATTGCCAACGCGCAGAACGGGTTGTCGTCCGGCATCACGCTTAAGCTCAACAACCTGGTGGACAAAGGCCTGGTGGACCGCCTGTACGCGGCCTCCAGCTCCGGCGTGCCGGTTAATCTGCTCATTCGCGGCATGTGCTCGCTCATCCCCGAACTGGAAGGCATCAGCGACAACATTCGCGTGATCAGCATTGTGGATCGCTATCTTGAACACGATCGCGTCTATATTTTCGATAATGCCGGTGATAAGCGCGTATATCTCTCTTCCGCCGACTGGATGACGCGTAATATTGATTACCGTATTGAAGTGGCGGCGCCGCTGCTGGATCCCCGCCTTAAGCAGCGTATTCTGGACATTATCGAGATCCTGTTCAGCGATACGGTGAAAGCACGTTATATCGACAAAGAACTCAGTAATCGCTATGTACCGCGCGGCAATCGCCGAAAAGTCCGGTCGCAGCTGGCGATTTACGATTACATCAAATCACTTGAGCAACCCGATTAACCTATGCCAATAAACGATAATACCCCCCGCCCGCAGGAGTTCGCTGCGGTCGATCTTGGCTCAAACAGTTTCCATATGGTCATCGCCCGCGAGGTGGATGGCGCGATGCAGATCATCGGTCGCCTGAAACAGCGCGTGCATCTGGCCGATGGTCTTGATGCGCGTAACATGCTGAGCGAAGAGGCAATGGAGCGCGGGCTAAACTGCCTGTCGCTGTTCGCAGAACGTCTGCAAGGCTTTTCGCCCTCCAGCGTCTGCATCGTCGGGACGCATACGCTACGCCAGGCGCTGAACGCGCCGGAGTTTCTGAAGCGCGCGGAAAAGGTCATCCCCTACCCGATTGAGATCATCTCCGGTAACGAAGAAGCACGCCTGATTTTTATGGGCGTGGAGCATACCCAACCGGAAAAAGGCCGCAAGCTGGTGATTGATATCGGCGGCGGCTCAACTGAACTGGTGATTGGCGAAGACTTCGAGCCGCGCCTGGTGGAAAGCCGCCGTATGGGCTGCGTCAGCTTCGCGCAGATGTATTTCCCGGGCGGCGTAATCACCCGCGAAAACTTCCAGCGCGCGCGCATGGCCGCCGTGCAAAAACTGGAAAACCTGGCCTGGCAGTACCGTATTCAGGGCTGGAACGTGGCGCTCGGGGCATCGGGTTCGATTAAAGCCGCCCACGAAGTGCTGCTGGCGATGGGTGAAAAAGACGGGTTTATTACGCCTGAGCGCCTGGTAAAACTCACCGAAGAGGTGCTTAAGCATAAGAGCTTCGACGCCCTGAGTCTGCCGGGCCTGTCCGACGAACGTAAAGCGGTGTTCGTCCCGGGGCTGGCGATCCTGTGCGGCGTGTTTGACGCGCTGGCGATCAAAGAGCTGCGCCTCTCTGACGGCGCCCTGCGCGAAGGCGTGCTGTATGAGATGGAGGGCCGCTTCCGTCATCAGGATATTCGCAGCCGCACCGCACAGAGCCTGGCGAACCAGTACAACATCGACCGCGAGCAGGCGAAACGGGTTCTGGAAACCACGGTTCAGATGTACGAGCAGTGGGAGGAGCAGAATCCGAAGCTGGCGCACCCGCAGCTCGCCGCGCTGTTAAAATGGGCCGCGATGCTGCACGAGGTGGGGCTGAACATCAACCACAGCGGGATGCATCGTCATTCAGCCTATATTCTGCAAAACAGCGATCTGCCTGGCTTCAACCAGGAGCAGCAAACCATGATGGCGACGCTGGTGCGCTATCACCGCAAAGCCATTAAGCTCGACGATCTGCCGCGCTTTACGCTGTTCAAGAAAAAGCAGTTCCTGCCGCTGATTCAGCTGTTGCGCCTTGGCGTGCTGCTTAATAACCAGCGTCAGGCAACCACCACGCCGCCGACGCTGAAGCTGAAAACGGACGACCACCACTGGACGCTGAGCTTCCCGCACGACTGGTTCAGCCAGAACGCGCTGGTTCTGCTGGATCTGGAAAAAGAGCAGCAGTACTGGGAAGCGGTCACCGGCTGGCTGTTGAAGATTGAAGAAGAGAGCTCAGAGGCAGCCGCGTAACGGCTCAGGTGCTTTCCTGAGGAGGCTGCGTTTCGAGCAGTGTTTCAAGCTCCACCGGCAGCCCAATCAGATAGCCCTGCACATAATCGATACCTAGCGCGTGTACCGCGCTACGTATCTCTTCTGTTTCCACGTATTCCGCCACCACCAGCATTTTCTTCATCCGGGCCAGATGGCAAATGGAGGCCACAATCTGGTAATCCAGACTGTTGCTGACAATATTACGAATAAAGCCGCCGTCGATTTTGAGGATGTCGGCATCCACGCTTTTTAACCGCGCGTAGCTGGCGTAGCCGGTGCCAAAATCATCAATGGCGATCCGTATCCCCATTTTTTGTAATTTCCTGAGGTTGGTTTCCGCCCGATCCGCATGACCAAAGGCGCTGCTTTCGGTCACCTCAAAAATCAGCTGCCACGCTTCAACGGCATATTTGGCTAACAGGCGGCTCACCTCAAGCGGGAACTGAGCCCGGTAGACGGTAGACGGCGCAAGGTTGATCGCAAAGCGTTGGCCCGGCAGACGCTGACGGTGCTGCGCCAGGAAACTCAACGTACGCTCGAGTACCCATAAATCCACACGCGACGATAAGCCAAACTCCTGTGCTATGGGCAGGAACTGCTCGGGAAAGATCAGCGCACCGTTATCGTCGCGCATCCGCAGCAACACCTCGTGGTAACGATCGCCGCGCAGCCCGCGAACCGGCTGAACCAGCAGGGTAAAGGCATCCTGCTCCAGCGCGGCCTGCAAACGACTCATCATCGCCACCTTATCTTTCAGGCTACGCTGCAAGTGAACGGCCCCGCGCTGCTGAAGATTTTCCGGGTGGTTGGTGGAGAGGGAGAGGTCGGCCACGATGCCCAGTTCTCCCAGCACCAGATAGAGATGATTGACGGGAGAACGTACATAGCAGTAGCTCACGCCGACCTGAGGCTGTACCGGCATACCATCCCAGATAAAAACGAACTGCTTGATATGCTCGTCCAGCGTCTCAATACGCTGCTGATGCGACTCCGCATCCAGACGCACCGCCATGTCATACCCGGTGAGGTGATAGACGCGCTCATTTGGCTGAAGGGTGCCATTTATCCATTGCGCCAGCTGCTGTTTATACTGGATGCGCAGCAGTACGCCGTAATTACGCCCCAGCACTTCCAGCTCGGGCACGCGCAGTAAGCAGAGCGCCGACCAGGGGTTACTGGCCAGCTCGCGCGACAGCGCCCGCAGATTCGGCATATGCACAACCGGATCGAGAAACGCCTGTCTGCGGGAACGAATATTAATGGCGCGCTGGCGTGTCGCCAGCATCGACATGTAGATGACGATAAATGAAAAGACCAGATAGCTGGAGGAGGTAATCGCCAGCTGAATGTCATAGCCCTGATGCTGCGGAATATAGTGATAATAATAGTGAATCGACACCAGCAGGACCGGCGTCCAGATAATCGACATCAGCTTGTAACCGAAGCGCATCGCGCCCCAGAGCATTACGGGCATCAGCAGAGACAAGGTATAGTTTGTACTGAAAATAGAGCTGTTGATGTTCATGGGCAGCAGCAGCATGCCCAGCAGCCCGCCCAGCGCTAAAAACCACGCCACAAACTCTACGACGGTAACCTTTTTGTCTATTTGCACGCGAATCTGGGATATCAGCCCTTTGACGTAGCGCGGATGGCGAATCAGACGGATCAGCAAATAGCTGAGCGGCACGCCCGTCAGCCCGCTCACCAGCAGCGCCTGATAGTTAATGAGCGTGCGGATGTTGAAAGGATTTAACCCTGCCAGGCTCTGGCGGCTTTCGTACACGCCGAGATACACCGCAAACTGAAACAGTATCAAAAAGAGCGTTGCGGGGCAGAAAACCTGCCAGAAAATACGCTGTCCCATCAGGCGCACGTCGCCGTACGCGGTCATATTGCGTCGGGGCGCAAACACGCGATAACCACTCCAGCTGAGCACCAGGGGAACGATAAAATGCAGAATGCCGGCCACGGTTTCATACAGGCCAACAGAAGGGTAATAGCGTAAAAACAGCGACACCACGATGCCGGGGAGCGCCTCCATGCCGAAGAACAGCATCAGCGTCAGCAGAAAAGAGAGCGGTAAATAATAGAGCGCAACGATACCCTCGCCCAGCTGCGTTAAGGTATTTGCCACGCTCAGCACCGGGAGTAACACCACGGGTAAAATAAGAGGAAGTGCCCACCAGCGGTCTTTATTTTGCTTCAGGATGTGCTGAATATTCATAGATGCTCGTTTACAACCCTTGCGCTCCAGAGGGTAAGTGAAGACAGGCATCCAACCTGACGTATAAGTTGCCTGGAAAATTCCTGGCAAGCAGTGGAGGAAGGATTTTAAATACCAAAGGCGGGATTCCGTTGACCTAAATCAAATTAAATTATCTGAATAAATCTTTCTTACGTTTTTTTTGAATATTTTTCCTGTAATTATCAAGGCGATAAATAAATGCGTTGTTTTTAATAACATAAATTAATGTAAGCATTGACGGTATTTTACATTCTGGCGAATTGACCCTGACTTGCGGCTGTGCCTTAATAGCCGCATCGCCCAAAAGGGTATACTCAGGAAAATAAAGTGAGTCAGGCTACGCGTATGCGAAAACGACATCGATTCAACACCCGGATGACCCGCATCATACTGCTCATCAGCTTCATGTTTTTCTTTGGCCGCTTTGTTTATTCCTCCATCGGCGCCTGGTATCACCATCAGGACAAAATTCAGTCGCAGCAGTCAGGTCTTGTGGTAGATACGCCCGAGCGCTAACGCTTGTTCGTTCCCGGCAGACAAACTGTATCGCACTGTATCCCGAGCGCCAGGCTGACAAACTGGTACAAAAAGCCCGCAAAAGCAAACATCCCCGATACATAAAAATGGTCTTCTGTATCCCTCGCCATAATAAACTGATGAGGAGAGACACAGATGATTCGCCGATATTTCCTGCTTCCTGTATTTGCGCTGACGTCATTTGCTGGCGCACGGAGCGTTTGCCGACGGCAGCAGCTGAAGCGAGTATGTGGTCAGCAAAAAGCCCCCTCCCCCTCGCTTAACCATCAGAAGCTATATGCCACCTTCAGGCTTCCCGTAGGGGACGTTTTTCGCTGAACAATTGGGCTATCGCCTGCATCACCCGTCAACTGCGTAACGCCAGCTGCGGCAAGCAGGCTCCAGCGAGAGGTGAGCTTATGGGTCCAGTCCAGGTTCAGCGAATACGCATATATTCCGGAACTGGCTTCATGTCGGGCAAATCCCGACGCGGCCGACTGGTCGGCGCTGACGCCGTAGTACGTTTGCATGTACTTGCTGGAACCCCAACTGCCGGTCAGCGCCAGCGTTACCGTATTTTTTGGAGATGTATAAAGCGGGCTGGCAATGCCGAAATGCACAGCTTCCCCGTTGTCTCTCTCCGAAACCGGAACCTCAGCCTGCATCTGCACGTTAAGCCAGTCGGTCACCTTGTATTCCAGCCCGGGCACAACGATAGCTGAGCCTTTAACGTCACTCATTCCCCGCAGGTAGTCGCTGCCGGAGGCGATCGAATCGCTGCTTACATCGCGATCCTTACGTCCTGCGCGATAGCTCAGCGCAGCGTTGTAGTTCAGGTTGCCAAAGCTGTTGCCGTAGCCGATCCCCCGCGTGGTGCTGACAAAGAAACCATTCGCCATAGCGTAATCAACCACCTGAGCCGCCGTGACGCGGCTCTTATCCGAACCGGAATAGCGTGGCGCAACGTCGACGCCGCCCCCCAGGGTTAATACATTACCCTGAGGCTGATCAGCCGCCAGCGCCGGGGCGGCCAGTAACGCCAGGACGGCCCCCGGCAGGATGCTTTTCATGCTGCGACCGATGCGTGAACGGGGGAAACTATGACGCAGTTTGATGTTTCTCATTAAAGAAGCCCTTTTGATTCAGATAATTACGATACAAGCGGTGTTAAACGCCAGAACGAACATTCTGAATACCCACCCTGAGGTTCTAATGAGCCGTAAATGAAGAAATGCTGAAGCACGTGAACGTGCTGTAAACACTGAATAATTCCTGTTACCGTTTTTTCTTCAGTTGTTCTTCATTCTCTGTTGATACAGTGACCAATGTGAAAATTCTCCTCATTGAAGACGACCTGGATCTCGGCAATGGCGTACGTATCGCCCTTGCAGATCAGGGATTTGATGTTATATGGGTACGCCGCAAAGAGGATGCGCTGCATCAGCTTGCGCTCTGCGTGCCGGAACTTATTTTGCTCGACCTGGGGCTGCCCGATGGCGATGGCATGAGCCTGATGACGCGCGTGCGTCAACAGCTTAAGGGCGTCCCCGTCATCATCCTGACGGCGCGGGGCACGCTACAGGACCGCCTGTGCGGGCTGGATGCAGGTGCAGACGACTATCTGGTCAAACCTTTTGTTCTCGCCGAGCTGCTGGCGCGCGTACGGGCCCTTGCGCGGCGTAGCTATGGCTTTGAAAATGAAGCAATAGAAATTCGCGGTTTATCGCTTCATGTGCCGACGCGCCGCGTGACTGTAAGCGCACGTCACGTTGAGCTGACGGCCAGTGAATATGCGCTGCTTGAAACCTTAATGCTGCGTGCCGACCGCGTGCTTACGCGGCGGTATCTGGAAGAAAGAATATTCGGCACAAAAGAAAACCTCAGCAACGCGCTCGACGTGCATATGGGAAACCTCCGGCGAAAGATTGGCGAGGGCTTTGTGCGAACGGTGCGCGGCGTTGGGTACGTCATTGATACCGTACCGGTTCAGAAGGCGGCAGGCTGATGCGTAAATTTTGGTATCACCTCAGGCTCCCTACGCTGGTCAGGCGAATGATGGTCGCCCAGATGCTGCTGCTTACGCTGCTGTGGTGTCTTTTTTTAACCTTCATTTTGCTTGAGGACCTGCGCAGCCCGCCGATCCTCACGGGCAGTGAGACTTACGAAACCGTTTTTTCCCTTGTCGAGAGCATGGACGATCGCCCGCAGGCGCGTGATGTTGTGCTGGCAGCGTTCAGCAAGGCGCTGCGGGAGGGATATGGCGGCGGCGAAGATCCGGAGCTGTCCATCAACCTCATTGTTCGCAAGCATAATGAGGTTATTTATTCATCGCCTGGCGCGCCAACGGAGGTGAAAAATAGCCATCTGGGGGAAATGCAGCGTGTCGAGACTGAGGACCACGCCTGGACGAGCCGTACGCTCAAATCCGCGCACTCCGACGTGGAGGTCACCCTCTTCACCCCGGCCGGGAGCTGGAATTTCTTTATCTACCTGAACTCGCGCGGCTACTACGTCATGCCGCTGATGATATGCATCCCTTTTCTTCTGTTTCCCGCGTGGCTGTCAATCCGCATCGCGATGCGCCCCTGGAACAGGGTGGTGAATGAAATTTCATTACGTACGCCGGACGATCTCTCTCCTTTAAAGTCCGTCCCGAGGCACAGGGAGCTTCGCCAGACGGTGGACGCGATTAATGACTTTCTCGCCAGGGTGCGGGAAAGCGCCGAAAGGGAGAGAATTTTTATTGCCGATGCCGCACACGAGCTGCGAACGCCTCTGGCCGCGATGCGGATCAACGTCGAGGCGTTGCAGTCCTGGGTCACCAGCGAAAGCCAGCAGGAGCTGCTTGCAGGCATTGTTCGCAGCAATAGCCGTGCTGCTCGTCTCGTCAATCAGCTTCTGCTGATGCAGCACAGCGAAGCGCACATCGACACGGTTATGGAGCCTGTGCCGCTGACAACGCTTATTCAGGAGCGCATGGCTGCCCTGGAGCCGCTGGCGTCGGCGCGCAGTATTGAGCTTGAGTTTTTCGCCGACGATGAAATCCGGGTCGCAGGCATCCGGGAACGGCTGGTGTCACTGATCGACAATTTGATCGAAAATGCCGTGAAGTACAGCCCCGAGGGGGGACGCATAGAGGTGCGGCTACAATCGAGAGAGACATCCGCTCAGCTGCGCGTCTCGGATGCGGGGCCCGGCATTCCGGTTGAACTGCGGGAGCGGGTGTTCGACAGGTTTTTCCGCGATCCCAATCAGATCCAGAGCGGGAGTGGCTTAGGGCTTGCCATCGTCAAAGCCGTTACGCAGCAGCACAACGGCAGGGTCAACCTGAGCACGTCAGCAGAAGGTGGCCTGTTGGTGACCGTTGACTTCCCGACCCCCGCGTTCGCATGAACGGAAACGCGGCGCTCCTCAACGGCTGCGTTATTTTGCGGATGCCGCAGATTGCTTCAATAAGATTACCGTATTTGTTATATTGTTACTTATTGATTATTCACCTCTGCGGTGCCAAAAAGAACAAGATTCACCGCGACCCAGGACAGAAAAATGCTAGATTACCGCTTCCCGACAGCTTTGCAGATGGTTCTCAGCGTAGCGATGGCGGAGCAATCGGGTGAACGTTCGACGAGTGCAATCCTGGCCTACGGCCTGGAGGCGAATCCGAGCTTTATCCGCAAGTTAATGGTTCCGCTCGCTCGCGACGGCATTATCGTCTCCACGCTTGGCCGCAACGGCTCTATTCACCTTGGCCGCCCGGCAGAAGAGATTACCCTGCGTGATATTTACCTCTCCGTCACGGAAGATAAAAAGCTGTGGGCGTCCCGTCCTGACGTCCCGGCCCGCTGCGTGGTCAGCGCCAACGCCTGCTGGTATTTCAAATCCATTGCTGATGAAGCGGAGCAGGCTTCGCTGGAGGTTTTAGCGCGCCATACCGTCGCCAGCGCGCTGGAAGAGGTAAAAAAAGCCGACACCAGCGGGTGCGATCCGGTGCCGGAAATCTGTACGCAGCATAAAAAAACGCCTTAATCCTTTACGGACGGCGAAAAAAAACCGCCTTCACTGTGAAGACGGTTTTTTATTATCTGCTACGTCCTACGCAGGCAGCACCTCTCTTTCCGCTTTGCCGCGCGTCACGAACTTACGCAGCGTGACGTAAAAGACCGGCGTCAGGAACAGACCAAACAGCGTGACGCCCAGCATACCGGAGAACACGGTGATCCCGGTGACGCCGCGCACTTCGGCACCCGCGCCGTGGCCGAGAATGAGAGGGATCGTCCCGGCAATAAAGGCGATTGAGGTCATCACAATCGGACGTAAACGCAGGCGGCACGCTTCCAGCGCGGCTTCCATAATGCCTTTGCCCTGCATTTCCAGCTCGCGGGCAAACTCTACGATAAGAATCGCATTCTTACAGGCCAGTCCCATCAGCACCACCAGACCCACCTGCACGAAGACGTTGTTATCGCCCCCGGTCAGCCAGACGCCAAACAGCGCGGAGAGCATGGTCATCGGCACAATGAGGATCACCGCCAGCGGCAGCGTCCAGCTCTCATACAGCGCCGCCAGCACCAGGAACGCCAGCAGTACCGCGACCGGGAAGACGATCAGCGCCGTGTTGCCCTGCGTAGCCTGCTGGAAGCTCAGGTCCGTCCATTCAATATTCATTCCGTTCGGCAGGATCTGCTTAGACATGGCGTCCAGCTGCGTCATGGCCTGCGCGGACGAGAGCACGCGAGGATCGGCATCGCCAATCAGATCCGCCGCCGGGTAACCATTGTAGCGGATCACCGGGTCCGGCCCGTAGGTGGTGCTGATATTCACCATGCTGCCGATCGGCACCATTTCGCCGAGGTTATTGCGGGTACGTAAATTCGCAATATCTTCCACGCTGTCGCGGAACTGCCCGTCGGCCTGCGCCATCACGCGCCAGGTGCGGCCAAACTGGTTAAAGTCGTTTACGTATGACGAGCCCAGATAGGTTTGCAGCGTACCGAACAGATCGGTGAGCGACACGCCCTGCGCTTTCGCCTTATCCCGGTCGACCTGCACGTCCAGCTGCGGAACGTTAGCCTGATAGGTTGAGATGGGGAAATGCATCCCCGGCGTCTGCATAATTGCGCCGGACATGGTGTTCACCGCATTTTGCAGCGCGCCATAGCCCAGACCTGCGCGATCCTGAATGTACAAGGAATAGCCCGATCCCTGTCCCAGCCCCAGAATCGGCGGCGGCAGAATCGAGAAGCCGAAGCCCTGCTGTATTTGCGCAATTTTCGCGTTGATCTCCGCGTTAATTTCCGCCGCAGAGTGTTTACGCTGGTCGAATGGCTTCAGGCCAAAAAATACCGTCCCGGTGTTCGGCGTATTGGTGAACTGGAGCGCATTCAGGCCAGGAAACGCGACCGCATAATCCACGCCTTCGGTATTCATACCGATTTCGCTCATTTTGCGGATCACCGCATCGGTACGCGCCAGCGACGAGCCTTCCGGCATTTTCACGCCGCCGATCAGGTACAGCTTATCCTGCGTCGGAATAAACCCGCCGGGTACGGCTTTAAACATCACGCCCGCGGCACAAAGCAGCAGCAGATAAACCGCAAACACCGCCCCGCGTCGGCCAAGCGTTTTGCCCACCAGCCCCTGATAGCCGGTTGAGCTGCGGTGGAAAAAGCGGTTAAACGGACGGAAGATCCAGCCAAACAGACGATCGATAAGCCGGGTCGGGAAATCTTTCGGCGCGCCGTGCGGCTTCAACAGCAGCGCGGCCAGCGCTGGCGAGAGCGTCAGCGAGTTGATCGCGGAGATCACCGTTGAAATGGCTATCGTTACCGCAAACTGCTTGTAGAACTGGCCGGTAACGCCAGAGAGGAATGCCATCGGCACAAACACCGCGCACAGCACCAGCGCTATGGCGATAATCGGCCCGGACACTTCCCGCATCGCCTGATGCGCTGCCGCAAGCGGGGCGAGCCCCTCTTCAATATTTCGCTCGACGTTCTCCACCACCACGATGGCATCGTCCACCACGATACCAATCGCCAGCACCAGTCCGAATAAACTCAGGGTATTAAGTGAAAAGCCCAGCAGATAGAGAATACTGAACGTCCCCACGACGGATACCGGCACCGCGATCAGCGGGATGATCGACGCCCGCCAGGTTTGCAGGAACAGGATCACTACCAGTACGACCAGCACCACCGCTTCCAGCAGCGTCTGCACCACCGCGCGGATCGAATCGCGGACGAAAACGGTCGGGTCGTAAGGCGCCGCCCATTTCATATCGTCCGGAAAACGGGTGGAGAGTTCGTCCATTTTCGCACGCACCGCGTTAGACAGATCGATGGCATTTGCCCCGGGAGACTGGAAGATACCAATCCCGACCGCGTCTTTATTGTTGAGCTGCGAACGCAGCGCATAGCTGCCGGAACCCATCTCGATGCGCGCCACGTCGCGCAGGCGGACGACCGTCCCATCCTGCGTTGTTTTCAGGACAATATTGCCAAACTCTTCTTCGGTATGCAGCCGGCCCTGAGCGTTAATGGAGATCAGGAAATCGCTCTCTTTCGGCAGCGGCTCGGCACCAAGCTGCCCGGCGGACACCTGCACGTTCTGCTCCTGCATCGCCGTCACCACGTCTGAGGCCGTCAGCCCGCGCGCCGCCACCTTGTTTGGGTCCAGCCAGACGCGCATCGCGTATTCGCCCGAGCCGAAAATCTGAATCTGCCCCACGCCGGGCAGGCGCGCCAGCTCGTCCTTCACCTTCAGCGTGGCGTAGTTACGCATGTACAATGAATCGTACTTACCGCCTGGCGAAAACAAATGCACTACCAGCGTCAGCGTCGGGGACTGTTTCTGAGTGGTGATGCCCAAACGCCGCACATCTTCCGGCAGACGCGCCTCAGCCTGCGCTACCCGGTTTTGCACCTGAACCTGCGCCTGATCCGGGTCGGTACCTGGACGGAAGGTGACGGTGGTCACCAGCACGCCGTCGGAACCCGCAACGGACTTCATGTACATCATGTTTTCAACGCCGTTGATCGCCTCTTCCAGCGGCGTTGCCACGGTCTCGGCAATCACCTTCGGGTTGGCGCCCGGATACTCCGCGCGTACCTGCACGCTTGGCGGGACGACGTCAGGATATTCGCTCACCGGCAGCAGCGGGATGGCGATTAATCCGGTGATAAAAATCAGAATCGACAGTACGGCGGCAAAAATCGGCCTGTCGATGAAAAAACGGGAAAAGTCCATGGGTTGGATTCTCAGGTAAGGGATCAGTTGAGTGCGGTGCTGGCGGTCATGGAAACGGTTTTCGCGTTAACCGGCATACCCGGCATAAACACTTTTTGTAAACCATCGACGATGACTTTATCCCCAGGATTCAGTCCCTGCTGTACGATGCGTAAACCGTCGGCCAGACGCCCGGGCGTGATATCGCGACGCTGCGCTTTTCCCTCTTTATCAACGACATAAACATATTTACGATCCTGATCGGTCAGCACCGCTTTATCGTCAACAAGCGTGGCTTGAAATTCCGCGCTGCCCGGCAGGCGCACGCGGGCAAAAAGACCCGGCGTGAACTGACGCTGCGCGTTATCTAACAGGGCGCGCATGCGGATCGTTCCTGTACTCGGCGTGAGCTGATTATCAAGAAAATCCACTTTGCCCTGGTGGGGATAACCCTCCTCACCGGTCAGGCCGATCTCCACCGGCAGCGCCGTATGATGACTGGACGCCCCCTGCCCGCTGCGGGCAAGGTTTTGATAGTGAAGGTAGGTTGACTCGTCCACGTCGAAGTAGACGTAAACCGTCTTCTGCGAGACCAGGGTGGTGAGCACGCTGGCGCTGTCGCCGGCGGTGACCAGATTACCGCTGGTGATCAGTGCACGGCTGGCGCGGCCATCGATGGGCGCGGTCACTTTGGTGAAGTCCAGGTTAAGCTGCGCGGCATCAACCGCCGCCTGCGCTGCGCGAATGTCGGCCTGCGCCTGAGTGGCGGCCGAACGACGCTGCTCCCACTCTTCACGGGAAACCACGTTAGTGTTGACCAGTTTATCGGTCCGGTTAGCCTCGCTTCGCGCCAGGCTGGCCTGCGTTTTGGCTCTCGCCAGCGCCGCCTGCGCCTGTTCCAGCGCGGCGCGATAGGTTCGGTCGTCAATCGTGAACAGCACCTCGCCCTTTTTCACCTCCTGGCCGTCGGTGTAATTCACTTTATCAATGTAGCCGGAGACGCGCGGGCGCAGCTGGACGCTTTCCACCGCCTCAATGCGACCGTTAAAGCTGTCCCACTGGCTAATGGATTTCACAACCACGTCAGCGGCGCTGACGGCGGGCGCCTGCGGCGCAGCATTTTGCGCGACGCTGTCATCGCACCCGACCAGCAGCGCGGAGAGTAATATCACCCCCATCGCGCTCAGATGAAAGTTACCCCAGGTTTTTTGCAGGCTCATTATTTTTATTCCGGTTATTGTAGCCGCCGGGCAAGACGCAGCGGGAGGCGCCGCGCCACTTCCTTTGTCCGGGCTGGCTGAAGGCCATTTGTGTCGTTCATCGCCACAAAACTGTAACAGTTGCGAATACACTATCGCGGCGATTGTAGGAAGGCGCTTAATTAAGTGCAAGAATAATTGTTGCACTTTATGTGCTATTTGCGGTGAAGGTGAATAACCTGTTTTTAGAAGGGATTTAAATGTAACAATAATACTTGCAATTAATGCAAAAACGGGCCACCTTTAAATGCAACAAACAAAGATGCTTTTTGATGCGTGGCGTAGGGGGAAGCAAGATGAACACGGGTGCATTCATTCACGATTTACTCGACTGGATCGACAACAACCTTGATAGCCGTCTGGACATTGAAACCGTCTCCAGGCGAGCCGGGTATTCGAAATGGCATCTCCAGCGGATCTTCAAAGAACATACCGGCTCCCCTCTCGCCGAATATATTCGCGCGCAAAAGCTGCAAAAATCGGTTGAGCGCCTGGCCCACAGCGATGAACCGATTCTGAACGTGGCGATCGCGCTCGGCTTTGACTCCCAGCAGTCCTTCAACCGCAGCTTTAAACGTCAGTACGGTCAGGCGCCAGGCGCATGGCGGCGCAGTATCGGCTGCCGTGGATCGCGGCAGATGAGCCAGTAGTTCACGTTCCAGTCGGGTAAAAAAACCCTCTGTTTAAACAGAGGGTTTTAAATACTTTTACCTGTTTATGAGAAAACAGGTTGGGTTACTGGCTTATTCCCACTCAATTATTTACGGCGTGCATAACCAATTGACTGATAACAACTTTCCGTAACATGATTTTCACCGTACCGTTTTATATACCGTCACCGGAAATCAGTACCATGAAA
This sequence comes from Enterobacter cloacae complex sp., assembly GCF_900322725.1. Lineage (NCBI taxonomy): Bacteria > Pseudomonadati > Pseudomonadota > Gammaproteobacteria > Enterobacterales > Enterobacteriaceae > Enterobacter > Enterobacter cloacae complex sp. The sequence continues at coordinate 528,803 of NZ_LT991957.1, forward strand.
AATTCCATGTCACCTGGTCAGCGAATCGTACTGCTTTTCACAGACTCGTCCGGCTTCAGCGGCCCGGTCAGCGTACTCTGCCAGTTGTCGGTTTCGCTCGAGAGATTTGCTGAGCACGTCGGCAAGCAAAACTCCGGTGTCTGCGGCTGACGTCCCAGCGCCGACAGTGGCGTTATACTGCCTGAGCTGCTCACGGATGGCAACGAGCTGTTGCTGCAACCGGCCAGCGCGAGCGGCAGCATCAAGAGCATCATTGCGCGCCTGGTCGATCCTCTGCTGCGCTTCACGTTCATTGGTAGCTTTCTCCTGCTCGTCCTGCTGACGAGCTTTATCATCTTCGGCTTTGCGATCTGCCTTTGCCTGCGCATACCCGGCATCGTACTGGTGGCTGCCGTGTACATTCCAAGAAACCACTCCGACGATGACCAGAGCAGCAAGCATCAACACGATAAGCAACTGTTTCCAGTACGCTTTGACGAATGCCCAGATCATAAAAGTACCTTGCTGGCGGTGATGTACCGCGCGCGCCGGTCGTCGATACCGTTCTGCCCGCCATTGATGATCTGCGTGACGCGCACCAGGTCGCCAGTGTACTTCATGCAGCCTTTGGTTGCGAAGAACCACGCCGCACTGCGGGCCGCATATTCGTCCTGCGCCAGCAGTTCAGGCTGGCTAACCAGCTCAATTTTGAGCCCGTTGCCACAGTCGCGGTAGTTGTTCAGGCCGGTGATCTGGATAAGCCCGCGCCCGCGATAGAACCAGCCGTCAGTCGGGCCATTGTTCCCATTACGTTTGCTGTATACCAGGTTGGCGATCGCACGCTGGCGCTCCAGCGGTAACGATGGCTCACCAGCACGGCGGCCCAGCGCGTTGGCCTGGCCCTGAGTGAGACGCCCGGCACGGACGAATCCTGCCAGCCCGGTTACGCTGTAGTTGAAGTTCTCCTGAAGCCGTGTGAACCCTGTCGATTCATGGCCCACCTGCGCGATAAACATCGCCTGGTGCGCTGGCGCTTCAATGCCAAACTCTTTCATGGCCGCAGTGATATGCAGATACCAACGCGTGGCCAAAACGTCGCTGATGCCAGCTGCACGCTGGAATTGTTTAATGTCCATGCTGGGACCTCGTTATCTTGAAAATTTGCACCACGTTCCCTTTTGTCTTGATGAGAGCAGCCAGGAACACAGCTTTAATGATGACTTCTGACCAGTCGGCGCTGACGTAGTACCCATAGAACGTCCGTATAGGTACGCTGGCTGCCACAACGATCAGCAGATAGGCGAGCCAGCCGCCCCACCAGCGATGGCGTGACCCGTCACGGCGGAACAGAAGGACTCGGATAGCAATGCCGCCGCAGATAGCGGCATTCAGGATGAGAAGCAGTTCAGGACCGGTCATCGTCTTTTCTCCCCGGGATCAGGTCGCGTGGATTTCCAGAACGGTGATACAGCCAGGTACCGATACCAACAGCAACGATTGAAGAAACAAACGCCCCTGCTGAGTAAGCAACCCCTTTCTCAAACATATCTGTGGTGATGCCAGGGAAAGCGGATGCAAAGCCTATGAGAAGTGTTGCTGTCGGTTTGTAGAAGAGAAGGCCGCAGAAGAAGCTGAGGAACGCCAGAAGTAACCGCCGCTTTATGGGATACTCCACCGCTGAGGTAACAAAAATTACCGCACCAGCAAGCGCCCCTAAAGCCACCTCCGGCGGCACACCCGCGACCACAGACATTAGCGCGCTCAGGCTAAGCCCCTGATTCAGCGATTCCGTGGTTAACGAGTGCGACATAGTGACCACCGTTTAATGTGCATAAAGAACCCCCTTAGTTGGTGAGTTCATCATACACAATAAACCATATGTGGTTTAAAAAACCTCAGACAACTCTTAACGAAATTACCCAAAAGGTGATAAAGTAAGGTTTTATATTTTTCGGGCGTAAAAGTGCTTAAGTTATTCGCAAAGTACACATCGATTGGCGTCATTAACACGCTCATTCACTGGGTTGTGTTCGCTATTTGCATATATGCATTTCACACAGGGCAGGCACTTGGTAACTTCGCTGGGTTCGTCGTGGCAGTGTCATTCAGCTTCTTTGCAAATGCCAGATTCACTTTCAAGTCTTCCACCACAACCATGCGCTACATGCTTTACGTTGGATTTATGGGCTCGCTGAGCGCTGCTGTTGGTTGGGCTGCTGATAGGTCCGGAATGGCTCCGATCGTGACCCTTATTCTTTTCTCCGCCATCAGCCTGGTGTGCGGATTTATTTATTCAAAGTTCATTGTCTTTAGGGATGCGAAATGAAAATTTCTCTGGTCGTTCCCGTCTTCAACGAAGAAGACGCAATACCGATTTTTTATAAAACGGTTCGGGAATTTGAAGGGCTTCAGCAGCATGAGGTCGAGATAGTATTCATAAATGACGGCAGCAAAGACGCGACAGAATCAATTATAAACGCGCTTGCTGTTTCAGATCCGCTTGTGGTGCCGCTGTCGTTCACTCGCAACTTTGGAAAAGAGCCAGCTCTATTTGCCGGGCTTGATCGTGCCACCGGAGAAGCGATTATCCCGATTGACGTCGACCTTCAAGACCCCATCGAAGTTATTCCTCACCTGATTGAGAAGTGGCAGGCCGGCGCTGATATGGTTCTGGCTAAACGCTCTGATCGCTCTACAGATGGACGACTGAAGCGCATGACCGCTGAGTGGTTCTATAAGCTGCACAACAAAATCAGCAATCCAAAGATCGAAGAAAACGTTGGCGATTTCCGCCTGATGTCTCGTGAGGTAGTGGAAAACATTAAGCTCATGCCAGAGCGTAACCTCTTTATGAAGGGCGTATTAAGCTGGGTCGGTGGCCGCACTGATGTCGTGGAATATGCCAGGGCAGAGCGCGTGGCGGGTAACACGAAGTTTAACGGCTGGAAGTTGTGGAACCTTGCTCTTGAGGGGATCACCAGTTTCTCTACCTTCCCCCTGCGGATGTGGACTTACATCGGCCTGTTCGTCGCCGGTGCTGCATTCCTGTATGGCGCGTGGATGATTTTGGATACCATCTTTTTTGGGAATGCTGTCCGCGGATATCCTTCCCTGCTTGTTTCAATACTTTTCTTGGGAGGAATACAGTTGATAGGAATTGGAGTCCTCGGTGAGTACATTGGCAGGATTTACGTAGAAGTGAAGAATAGACCTCGTTACGTGCTGAAGGGAAGAAAATGATAAGAAATCTTAAAAATGATAAGTCTATATTTTTAATATCGCTGGCTCTATCATTTGTATATATATTGCCATTTATCATTAATAACAACTATGTTGTAGATGATTGGCTTAGGACTGATACCGGAGTTACTGCTTGGGAGGGTAACGGGAGGCCTCTTTCCTCTGTCATAATGGCTGCGATTAGCATGTTTGGCGGAGGTTTAAATTTCTTTGGGGATGGTGTTTTATATGATGTTTTCCCGCTTACCATTATATTATGCGCTTTTGTGATGATCTTTTGCGGGTATCTTATCTCTGTTGAGCTAAGCCTGAAATCCCCAATTGCTAAAGCAGCATGCATGTTACTACCACTGACTTCAACTTTATTCATTGGTAATATTTATTTCAGGTTTGACTCTTTAATAATGTCATTATCCTGTCTCGGGGCTATTTTACAGGCAAGGATGAGCGCAGAGAGAAGTATTGTCTGCTGGATTAGTTCGGTGGCGATTGGGTTTATTTCAATATCAATATACCAGGCATCTATACCATTCGTTTTATCTTACCTTGCATTAATGTGCTTTATGAGGTTCTGCAATGAAAATAAAAATGATGTTATTAACTTAATCTTAAAGGTATTTTCATCTCTTTTCTTTTCGTTCTTGCTTTATAAATTAATGATGCTGGTATTCTTTGATGGAGATTCCTATACCTCCGGATACACGGACACTCACTCTGAGTTAATACCACTTTCAGTTGATGGATTAAAGATATTTGTAAATAACTTCTCATTGTTTATAAATATGCTTTTCAAGGTTACTGCATTTGCCCCTAGTATTATTTTGTTAACATTGATAATTGTTATGTTGGTAATCTCATCAATAGAAAGAAATAAAACTACTGCATTTTCAGTGCTTGTATTTGTAGCAATAATAGTTCTCGGATTTGCTCCTTATCTAGTTTTGAAAAGCCCTATAGTAGAACCTAGAGTGATGATAGCCGCTGGATTATCATTTTGTGCACTACTAAAGGGTGCGGAAATGATGAGTAAATTAGGTGCTTTATCAAAATCATTGATTGTGGTAATTATTACATTCAATTTTAGCCAAGCATATGGAGTATCGAATGCTTTCAAAATCTATCAGCGTATAGACAGAGTGGTCGCTCAGAATATTGCCTACGACCTAATTGAATGTGGTTATAAAACAGGTGATAAGATAGTAATTTCTGGCTTCCCTTCTTATCCAGATTCTGTCAAGAGAATATACGATGCTATTCCGGTATCGCAATATCTAGTAGGTTCTGCCTTTGCAAACTACAGGTTCAAGTATAGCCTTATGAAACAGTATGGCATATCATCACCTATACCAAAAGATGAAAGGTTTAAAGGAGATGGAGAGATTATAAAAAACAATAGCCTTATTAAATTAATTAAATACGAAGATGGATACAGAATATATATAAATAGAATGTAAAATAACGCCCCCTTAGAGGGGCGTTATTATTTATAGCACTGAGTCATATTGAACCAGAGGTTTAAGACTGATGGTTACATCTGTTTGATTTGTTATCGCTGGAATAACAACACCAGATGGTCCGACCGCAATGTTAGCGATAACACCTGTCGTAGATGACCTCACAACATCTGTCGATGTGCCAGTAGTGCCTGTGTTAGCTAGTTGTACCTGCCTTGCTCCAAATGCATCTCCAGATCCTGCAATGGTTGCCTGCCAAACCCCTCTAAATAAGCTGGCTGGAATTGAAGTAGACGCCGATCCTGCTGGAATAGATATTCTTGTATTGTCGTAGAAAATTATGTCTGAGGCTGACATTGTGCTACGAGAACCAATGCTTAATGCTTGGTTTCCAGAAAATGATATATATGTCCTACCATCCAAAACAAACGATGATAGCAAACCCGCCTGGTTTAATGTGTTTAAATCAACAATGTTTCCATGAGCGATGATTGATTTGGGAATTCCAGAAATTTTATACCCAATTACACGATAGTTAAGCGACAGGTTGTTCAGTTGCTTAACGCTGTTTCCCACCAAACGTATGCGCTGACCTCTGTAAACTTTGTTAGTCCCCGCTCCAGCATTCACAGCTATGCCCTCAGTCGTATTGTTGACTGTGTTGCACTTCATGACAACACTATTGTGGCTGATATCAATATCCTGGAAAACGGCGTAGTTGTCGTCACCAGCACCTGTGCTTATTGCTACCCCATCGTATGCACGGAGTTCACAGTAGTTATTGTGTATCTTGACAAAAGGGTCTGGGTATGTGGCTTGCGTGGCTTCGCCACCACCACCAACATCAATGCATCGTGTATACTTAGCACCGATCAGTAGGCCTGTAGTTTCACTGGCAGGTACATCACGGGAACGGACATAGTTATCAGCGACAATCAGGTTATATGGTTCATAGTTGGGTGCCCAACCTGGTCCACACTTAGCGTAGATACCTACAACCCCATGCTCAAGGCAATGGTTGTTTGCGATGATAGCCTGGCCTCCACCATGGAAGTCAATACACTTGCGGCGGCAGTTACGAATCATATTCTCAGTAATTGTTACATTACGGATTCTTCGGTTTCGACCATGTGTGATACCGTAGCCTGGGTCGTAACTTGCGTTCAGTACATCATCCCCATCAGGGTGACCGATGTCTTCGATGTTATTCGCCATGTAGTTCAGGCGATATCCAGAGAGGACGTAGATGCCTGCACTGTAGCACTTGCGAATACGTGTATTAATAACCATCACGCCATCAGGTACATCTGCATCTGTGGTGTAATCACTTGCACCATAGGCTGCTGCTGTGTTACGGATGCCAATACCTACCGCACCAAAGTTAAACCCAGAGATGTCACAGTCATTGATAAGAATACCACGGCATGCACGTTGAACCTTCACACCGCAAGCCCAGCTACCGATGTTGCCGCCAAGGAACTTGCCCCACGTGTTCTGCCAACCTGAAGCTTGGCTGCCGTCTGCATTGTATTTAGGGAATTGACCTGTAACACCAGCGTATGCTCCGCCAGTATATGCGCTGGTATCAAGGGCATTATTTGGTGCAAGAACTAGAGCAGAATCGTACCCGAATCTGGCTTCTCCTTTCTCTGCATACCCAGTTGTGGTATCAATTGCAGGGAAGATTCCCGGACCCTTGATAGTTAAATCAACAGTAACATGCTCACAGGCTATGAGGCTTAACGCATCAAGGCCATGCGTCTTAACCAGCAATGTTCCATTGTGAATTTTGATACCCTTCTTTCCAACCAATGCAAGGCATGGGCTATAGTTATAAGTACCGTCAGAAAAGTCGGCTTCATTTGGATATTGAATAGCTAGGGCATAATTCTTACTTATTAGAAATGTGCCACCAGCAAGATCAAGATCACCATCAGTTTCGTCTATAAATTTTTGAAGTGCTAATGTGTCATCATCTTCACCATTGCCTATTGCTTCAAAATCGAAAGGACTTTTCCGCTCATTAAGTTTATCTTCTACAGTGCGATCGCCGTAACCAATCTTTGATGAGCCTGTTGGCTTCGCCAGCTCAATAAGAACGTCTGATGCTGATCCTGATGGTGGAAGAACAGGGAATGGATTGCCTGCACTATCAAAGGCGACAATTTTATTAGCCCTTGTAGCTGCATCTGGCAATGAAGGTATTGCCTCAGGAACGCGTAACGTGCGATTTAGATTGTTGTTTGCCAGCGTATCAACATAGTTTTTGGTGGCCGCATCTTGCGGGTCTCTCGGATCGCGTAAATTGCGAATGTAGTTGTTCAGCGCGTCATACCAGTTCGCGATGCTCGATGGCTTGCGAAGAGCCAGGCGGAACAAGCTGTATGCCTGCTGGATCAGCATAGTCAGCTTGTCAAAGGCATCTTCATGTACCTCAGCGAAGAACTTGCCCTGGTTGCGCAGGTCGGTTTCCTGCGTCGGCTCCAGTTCTCTGGCAATGGAAATCTTCCAGCCATTTGTCAACGGAGTGGTGAGAACCACATTACCGCCGCTGTATCCTCCTGCGTTCGTAACCGTATAGTCAGTATCCAGAACCAGGACTGTGATGTTTTCGTTGAGATCTACAACTGATACAGCAAGATCTGTTTTTTTGAATATGCGGAACGTGTACGGGAAGGATGTCGTAACGCCGTTCCCCGTGTAATCGTTATGGTCAACTACGGTTGATACCGTCATGGCCTGTCTCCAGTTAAGCAGCGCCCGGCGCGCGTGCATCATCTGGACAGTTTATTACCTAGCAAACCTTATATGAATTGAATGAATAACAATCAGGAAAGTTATTACCTTTTAGGTAAATGGCAATTCGTGCTGGATAGTATTTCGAACATTTGCTACTGTACATATATACAGTGAATGCATGGAGATTATCAGATGCAACGTCAGTATCATCACCCGCTGGAAAAAGGATTTGCCGAACGAATACACACGCCGGGAGGCGTCCGCTCCCTTGTTGAAGATTCTCACCTGATGACGTTGCTGCGCCAGCTTGGTGAGGATGGGTTTAACGTTGATGGTCCGATGGCTGAGTTGACTGCTCTGGTTAACTATGTCACCAGCTCGCAGATGTCCATGAAAGATCTGCAAATGCATCTTGATTACTGCGTGGAAAAACTGAAGCAGGAAACGACATAAAGTAAAGGCCGCATGCGCGGCCTCGTGACATGTCACAGTAAAGGAAGTTTAAAGATTATTGCGGCAATGATGACGAAGGTCGAGAAGTAAACGACCTTCGCCGACCACTCTCCTAACCACTTTTTCCTGATGGCAATTACAGTCACCCACAAATAGGCAGTACCGCATACAACTACGGAAGCAAACCAGAACAACATCAATCCAATACTGACTAAGATGTCCATCATTGGCCCACCGCCTTCCCGAGATCTGGAGCGCGCCGCGGTGTTGTTTCGCCGGGCTCCCACCAACTCGTTGTGTTAAATTCCCGCTGCGCGCGGTCCCTTACCCGATCGTTGTACCCAGGGTTCGCCATCTCCTGAAGCTGTTGCAGGATCAGGTGATTGGTAATGGCTTTTGCATACCAGAGGTTTGCGAACGGGGTGATCATTCGAGCCGTCTTAAGCGCGTCGGCACCGAATGAAGTTTCTTCCCCCTGCAATGCCTTCTGCGGGTTAGTGATCAGCAGTTTAGTTAACTGTTCTGCAAAGCTGAGCACTGGTCCGCCGATGGTAGCCGCGATACTGGAACCATATTGCGTATGGTCCTGGAAAAGGAAATCGCCGTAGATACCGAATGACCCACCTTTCAGAAGAGCCTGTACCCATGTAGTTGGCTTCGTCATATCCAGTGGATCATTACCGGTCAACAGGCTATTCATCTGGTTTGCAAACATCCCGGCCAGAGTCGTGCCTGCAATGTATGAAGCGAGGAATTTAAGAGCTGGTACCGTGTCCAGATCATTAGCCCGGTTTACCAGCTGGCGGAACCCAGCGAATGGCGTTGTCTTAAAGAGCATGAAACTCTTGATCAGCTGTCCGGCATCGTCTCGGGCATAGGTGTCAAGGCCGGTAGCGGTCGTTACGGCGCTGGTCATCTCGCCGTGCGTGATACCAAGAAGTTTCTGAGCGGCCTCGGCTCTGGCGTTACGTACCATGCGCGTGATGGTCTGCTCTGCTTCTGCGTCGAACGCCTCTTTCATTTTCTTCAGGCGCTCTGGTGGCATATCGCCAAGCGCGGCCAGCGCTGCATCACTACCTGCACGCACCTGCGCGATACGGTCAGCCATGATGTCGGCGATCACTTCATCAGGCACGGCGTAGATCGCATCAGGAGTCATACCCATGTGACCGGAGGTAGTCATTGGCTGTAGGTCTGCCGCTGCCATGATCGCCCAGTCTTCATTGCTCCAGCCTTTGTTAGCAAGGATGGTTTTATCTGACCCTTTTACGTCATCCAGAGTCTTAAATTTGCGGGTCAGTTCGCCAATGTTTTTATACATCAGCAGGCCAAAAGCCGCCTTGTTGGCGCGGTCCATGGCGATCAGACCTGACCATTTCAACGTTTTTTCTGCGAACCAGCCGGTGATTCCGCGCGACAGGTCAAAGCCGCCCATCTTCGATACGACAGCAGCATGCGAGTCCACAAGCAGGCCGAGCTCGGCATTGGCCTTTTTGGCATCACCGCTGAACAGGTTGCGAATGGTGTTTGCAGACAGGCGCATGCCGTCTCGGGTAAAGCCAAGAGCCTGGGCATTGGCGCGCATGATCGCCTGGTCGCTGGTTGCGGTCAGTACGCTGGTGCCGAGCATGGCGCTGGTCATCAGGTTGCGCAGGCCGCCAACCGCCGACGTGAATACGCTCGATGTGGCCGCACCGTTAAGCCCCGCCATTGAGTTAAACATGCGCTCAACCATCTTGCGCTCATCGTTCATCTTGCCGACTTCCTTTCCGCCGGTTACTGCACGCTGATATACGCGGTCCAGAACCAGCGAAAAGTTGCGGGTTGCGTCCGGGCCGAATGCTTTAACGACACCCAGATCGCGGGAGGAGGATTGCAGGTGCGACATCATTACGCCCACCACCGGCTGCTGCGTATAACGCTCCATGTAGGCGAAGTGCGACTGCGCATCCTTGAACGCCATCACCCTGCTCTGGGAACCGCGATTCTTTATCCCGCCGGTGCCCATGAACGCGCCCGGGTCGATTTTGTTGGCGCCATCGGTGGCCTTCGTTTCAAAGATCGCTTCCAGCGCCTGGCGATACTCGATGTCATTCATCGGGCTGCCGTCTGGATTAACGTAGTTGCTGCGATCCTGCGTGTTGTAAACGTCGTCCACCCATGCCTGGCGGGCAAACTCAATCGGAGGCTGACGGCCTGACAGTCGCGCTTTGGCCTGTTCTGCCACCGGCAATGATGCCAGCCATTCATCTCGCCCGGCGTTGCGAATAAAATCAGCGTCGTCCACATACGGCAGATGCCAGTCTTCTCGCAGGCCGATATCGAAACCGTTGTCGTTCATTTCCTGCCGGGCCCGGCTGGTGACGTCATTCCATACCTGGGCGATTTTTTTCGCCTGCGGGTTCCCGGTGTCCTCGCCATATAACTCTTTCAGGATCTGGAGCTGTGCAGACTTTGCCGCCTGCTGGTCGAACAGACTGCGGAAACGCTGCTCACCGAGTGCTTTGCTCTGCTCGAAGAATTTACGGACGTCATCACCGGCTTTGAGCAGTTCAGCACTGAGCTGGCGTGACCAGTCCTGATATGCTCCGGTTGCCAGTTCCTCGGCCGAGGTCACGGCAATATCCTTACCGTCAGTTGTGCGCCGTCCTGCGAAGATAAACTGCTGCAAATTGGCGGGTGTTTGCTGCTCTGGCGGGATATTAGCGTCGAGGGTATCTGTCACCCTGCTGATGGCGATCGCGTTCTGAGCGACGCGCTGACGCTTCTTATAAACGTCATGCACAACGCGCTGTCGCACAAGATCAGCGGCCTCCATGTACGTCTGCGCATCAGGGATGCCAGTCTTGCCTTCCCTGGCATTTTTTTTATGTACCTGGCGCACGGCCTCTTTGATACGGTCCTCAATACCTTTCAGCTCGTCAGCCTTTGGCTGGCGGCCCAGGGTCTGCGCAATGGCTTCAACACATGCCTGTTTCATTATGGATTCCTCAGGAAGCACGCGGCGGCGACTGAATAAACTTTCGATTCGTTCTGCACGGTCTGGATTTGTTCATCAAATTCAGCCAGAACATCGGAGAGTTTCGCCGGTTGCCCGGTGTCGGGGTGCGTAATTGTCAGGTCCGGATTAGTGGTCGCCATATCGCGCGCCGCCATCAGGTCGTAACTGTTGGATGAAATAGCCTGTCCGGTATCGGGATCCACACTGACCTGCCCGCCAGTTTCGTCTGCTGCCGTGAATGCGCTTTCGGCACGCGGAGCAGGAGCCTCTCCAGCCAGTTCTGACGGCGTTTCATACCTGACACCATTCTCTTCGAAAACCTGCTGCATTGCATGGTACTGCTCGCTTGCAGATTCCAGCATGCCAGGCCGGGCCGGACCATCCAGCCCGCGCGCCATCATACCGACGTTAACAGGCTGGCCGTCATTCAGCTGTCGATACGCTTCGTCCATGGCTGCCACATGGCTGTTGATGCTCTCGTTGCTGGCATGCAGCACCGGGGAGGATTCCAGATCGTAATAGAGCCCCTCATTCAGAGTGTGGGCGGCATCGATATCGCTTGGCTTAATAGCAGGAATATCTGTCGTGGCGGCAGGCTCTGTCACTGGTGACTGAGAATCCGAGCGAACCGGTGATCCTGGCGCGTCTGTCACTGGCGCTACTTCGGCCACAGGCGATGGCTCTGCGCTTGCATCAGGTGCGCTCTGCACTTCCGCCGCCGGGATCGGCGCTTCAGTATCTGCTGGAGGCGGCACGTCAGCATTTCGCGCGGCAAGGTGATGGGCACCACCAAAGGCGCCACCCAGCACTGCATCCACCAGAATCGCCTGGCCGTCGAATACCCGGTACTGTTTCGCCATCTCGGTGTAGCCTTTCTCCTCCAGTGTTTCGCCGACGGAGTAACGGTTCAGGCCACCGAACCCGGTGTTTATTGCCACACCTGAGGCAATGCGCGTTGCCAGAGTGGTGCCGATGGCAGCAGGTAAGGCCATGCCCGCTGCGTTGAAAAGGCTCTGCTGAGTTGCCAGGTTGCGCGCCGTCGACTCGTCTACACCCTTCCCTTTGAAATCCTGATAGGACTGTTCATACGTAGAGCTGAATGCCGTAGCTGCGCCGACCGCGGGGCCGCCGACAATGGTCGCACCAATGGCCGGCACGAACTGACCGAGGCCATAAAGAACCTCAGCAGCGGTGCCCTGGCTACCAACATCCGGCTTCACATACCCGCGAGCATCCTGCAACTGTTTGCCAATCGTGTCGTATGTTTCATTCAGCGCTTTATCGGCATCAGGAAACATCACACGGAAGATATTGACCGTTGGCGCCACGTCTGCGGTGAATGCCGGATCGCTGATCAGGCGTTTACTGAATCCGACGGCAGACTGTGCAAGGCCGAGAGTGCCCTCAGCCACGCCGCGCACCGGTGCGGCGATTGAACCCTGGAAGAATGTCGGCTCATAGTCTTCTGGTCGTGCCGGATTGGCCGCTGCTTTATCGTCGGTCCACGCCTGGCCTTCCGGAGCCAGAGAAAATACATCAGACATTATTCGACCCTCACAACGATAGCTTCATTGGTTTTCGGATCCGTCGCCCAGCGCCCGCTGCCGCTTACCAGTCGATACTGGTTGTTGCCAATGTTGACTGGCGTGAAGTTTGATGCGGAGTTTACGTTCAGACCGGCATCTTTCAGCGCCTGCTGTGCAGATGCGGTGTAGCGGTCCTTGAAGGTGGATTTATCCATGCCGAACGGCATTACCACATCGCCACCATTAAAGCCCTTGTACACGCCCCCTGTGGCGTATTGCGCCGCCTTTTCCACTACGTCGGAGTTGGCTGCATCAGTGCGCGTCATGGAGGCATCACCTGACTGATAAGCGATCCCGGCGTAAGCTGCCTTGAAAAGGTTATAACTGAGCTGGCGCGCCTGCGCGTTATTGGCGAATGCATTACCCACCTGATCGTCGAATGCTCGTTTCAGCTTATCTTCGCTCGGCAACTGCACCGGGGTTATACCAGCATCTTTCATTGCCTTCGTTGGATTGAGCAACTGATCGCCAGCGAGGATCACCTTCGATACGTCGTACTTATTCATGGTCGGCTTGTAGCCAATGAACTGACTGTATGCGATCGATGGTTTTTTGTTGTCGTACTGGTTATCCGGCGTCCCCAGCAGCAGCGCGGAATATGCAGTTGCTGCGTTGTTAGGCGCAATGGCAGACGCGACCTGGCGCATTGCCGGAGCGGACAGCGTTTCCCCCATGCTCTGTAACAGGCTGATTGTCTGGTTTACGTCTTTGGTACCGCGTACCTGTTCAGACAGTGCCGCAGCCTCCTCACTGGACAGAATAGGCGCATTGATGCCCAGCGCGCGCAGGCTTTCCTGTGAAGAGAAACGGTTAGCAACCTCAGCTGTGATGTCGTTAGGGTTGTTGCTGGCGATCGGCTTATAGGCTCCAATCTCCACCGCGGCGTTGAACGGGTTGTTCTGCCTCTGGCTGATCACCTTTGAGGCCGCCGCCGATACCTGATCGAATAATTCAGCGCGGGATGCATATCCCTCGCCTGTTTCCTCGGTTCCTGGCTTCAGCTGATTGACGTAGGCTGTGATGCTGCTCGTCGGCATGTTGCGGAATGAGCCAATGTACTGCCCGGCGATCTGCGTATTCCGAAACTCGGTATAGCGGAGATTACCTTCCCGCACCCCATAGGCAACCAGGAAGTCGGTCTGCGTTGGTGCATCAGGGAAATCAACACCGCGCATGTATGCCGCGCTGGCATCGCGAACCCGACTGTCGATACTGGTGCGATATTCCGCCTGCTGCTGCTTGCGAATTTGGTCAGCCTGGCGAAGGAAGGTTGCCTGCGCTTCAGGAGATGCAGCGTCGAATGCAGCATTGCCGGTATATCGCTTGGTGCTGGTCGGAAGCTGTGACAGGCCAATAGCTGCACTGACACCGGTGGCGAGCTGCTGGTCGCTGTATGGCTGGCTCCCGTTCTCATGCTGGATGATTGCAGCACATAGAGCCTTCAGCGTGTCAGGGTTTGATGCGTCAAGCTGCTGATCCGCAGTTACGCCGAGCTGTGCACATACTGCCTGAATGTAAGCATCGGTGTTGTTATTGTCAGATGGCGGCGCCCAGCGGTTGATAATGTCACTGACGGTATCGATGCCCTGGCGCTGATAAGACAGCAGGTTGCGGCCCAGCGCGCGAATGCCATGCTCCGGAGTTTCGAATTTAGCAAATCGACCATCATCACCGGTCTGCCCAACCCACGGATTAGTTTTGCTGTACTCGAGGTTTCCGGGGTTGTTATTGCGAATGCCGCGAGCGCTGTCGCCTGAACCGCCTTCCGATACCGCACGACGTGATCCAACAGCCGTGTCGCTCAGCTCACCATTGCTCTGAATGAACTCGATAGAGTTGTTAGCAGACCACTGAGAGAGAGCCGTATCAGCGACCTTCTCTTTAAATTCGGTCTTTTTCGCCTGAATCTGCTCGGCACTCCAGCCATGCGCGGCGCCATAGGTTTCGATCTGCTGAAAGGTCTGCTGGTTGTACAGCACGTAGTTGGCGTTATCGCCGTACGCAGATGCTGCCAGTTTCCCGTTGTTCGCCAGCGTCGCCTGGAACTGTCCTTCTTCATAGGCGTTAAGCTGGCTGATCTCGTGGCGTCCGGCCTGCGTCGTGAACTGAATGCGCTGCTGCTGTGCTTGCTGAAGGAACCCGGCACGGGCACCTTCTGGCAGGGTCATGGCGATCTGCTCTGCCTGGGAATCAAACTGTTGGGTGTACTCCTGGCCCTTACCCAGTGCATTCTTACCCTGAAGATTCAGCAGACCGGTATCGGGATTCGTCAGCAGATCACTCGATACCTGACTCAGTTGCAGCGATGCATCTTGCGCCTGGGCGACATCCGCCCTCTGCTTGGCCTGCGCGAACATGTCGATCGCCTTTGGCGCGACCTGAGAAATGACGTCGCCGACATTCGGCTGTTCGAACGCCTGAAATCCAGGAGACTGGAATCCGCGGCTTTCAACCTGGCGCCCGCTGACTGTTGGTACTGTTGGCATTTCGATATCTCCTTATCGACCGGTTGGCGTGCCGACGGCTGCGCTGATAGGTGCGGCCTTCTGTGAGAATGGCGACCACGTCCCACCAGCCATTTGATAGGCTCCGTAAGCCTGTAGCGGCGTTGTGAGCAGCGTTGTCATCGCCCCCATATTCCCCTGCTTACGCGCGGATACCGCCTGGGCGTCATAGTTGGCGGACTGCACCTGATAGCCGTAAGCCTCGCGCTGGGCGTTGTTAACGGTCGTCAGAGCATCCAGCGTGCCGAACTGAGCGGTATCTCCGAAGATATCCAGAGCATTACCGGTTGAGAGGTCTGCCCCGGTGGCCCCCATGGTTGCAGCCTGGGTGCCGGCTGCCTGGCGATTACGGCGGCGCACTTCCTCGGCCTGGGCATTGCCACGGTTAATCGAGTCCTGCGCCTGAGCTTCTGCCACATCCGCATTCTGCTCAGCAACAGCGGCAGAATATTTCCCTGTCTCATACTGGTTGTAAGCTGACAGCGCGCCTGCTGCGAGAGTCGCACCGGCTAAGATTGTGGTGGGTTCGCACATTATTTTTTCTCCATGTGGAAGCGATGAAACAGAAGACCGTGAGCGCCGTACGGCTGTGGTTCTTCAATGGTGAATCCCAGCCAGTGCAGCCAGATACGCGCTGTGTGGTTGCGGGCATCTACATAGTTTTCAAGATACGGGTAAACAGCCAGCATTGCATTGACCACTTTCCCGCAGCGGCGCAGGAAAGTGCGTTGGTATTTCTCCAGCGCATCGGTGCCCACCAGCCACGGGATACCGTTGCCGCCGATCATTGATGCCGGGGCCACGCCGAAGATGGTCACCCCTTCCCCGTTGATAAGCCCGGCGCAGGCGAAAGTTGACGTGCGCAGACCGGTTTCCAGAACGCGGCGCGGGCTCCATCCGTTTGTCGCCATAAATTCATCAACGTCAGCCTGGCGGACATGCGGGAGCATAGCTTCGATATGTTCCTGGGTTGCCGGTACGATCTGAGCTTTAATCATCAGAATCCCCCGACCGTCATGCGCGGCAGGACCGCCAGAACAGAAAGCGGCAGTGGGTCGAGCTGGCGCACCTTAACGCGTCCGTTCTTATCCCAGTTGCTGTCGAGCTTCACTTCCACCTTCCCGGTAGCGTCATCAACCGGATCGTCGTAGAACTCAAACTCACGCTGAGGATACTCGTACCATTCTCCGCCCGGAGTGGTTGCCCAGATGCCGCGGCTGGCGTTGACCACCATCGTCACAGTGGGGATCACCTGCTTTTTATCCAGCAGCGTTTCCTGCCCGTTGATATTGATGTCCAGCGTTTCGAATTCAGCGGTGATCGGCAGCCCGATATGCACCACTGCGCCCGGTGATTCCAGCGTGACAGCACCACCGGTTACGGTTTTCTGTGGCTCTACGCTGGCATCGGAGAGGATGTTGACTGTCTGGCCTTCGAGGTGTGACAGACCGCTGAAAGTCTGGCGGGCCATCTGCCAGTTAGTTGTGGCCGCAGTGCGCAGTACCGCGGGTACGTTACGGTTGAAGCGCACAACCACGGCGGTATTACTCGTTACGGAGATAATG
This sequence comes from Enterobacter cloacae complex sp., assembly GCF_900322725.1. Classification (NCBI taxonomy): domain Bacteria; kingdom Pseudomonadati; phylum Pseudomonadota; class Gammaproteobacteria; order Enterobacterales; family Enterobacteriaceae; genus Enterobacter; species Enterobacter cloacae complex sp. The sequence continues at coordinate 545,324 of NZ_LT991957.1, forward strand.
TCGCCACGCAATTCTTTCGCCACCACTTCGCCGGTATCAGGATCCGTTTCTGAGTACGGGAACTGGATCTGAGCGCCAACGTCAGTGCCCACGAAATACGCCCCGCCGCTTATCGTCACCGGGTAGTCAACCTGATAGCTCCAGTCACCACTGCCGCCGCTGATGGTCATAGTACGTGTTGAGGTATTGCGTCCGTCATAGCTCAGTCCGCAATCGACAAAGAACGCATCTTCATCACTGGTAAACAGGCGGCTGGACAGGCGCTCTATGTAACGTTTCGTCTGTCCGTTGATGGTGCGGTTAACCACGAAGTAAACAGCGTCCTCGCTTCCTTCGCTGATGGAGCAGGTGCTTTCGTACTTTCCAGTGCTGGACTGCGGTGCCCAGGCAAATACCTGTTGGTCGCGCAGATAGGTCAGCACCAGCAGTTTGCCGTCATCGCGGATGCAGAACGCGCTGCTGTACGGCACGATGCAGAATGACCAGTCGACAATGCTGCGCTTCTGGAACAGGTGGTTTGCCAGTATGGTCAGGTCAGTGCCCTGGTATCCGTCCACGTCGAAGGAGTAAGCCAGATCACGGACCACGCTCCCCTTCTCCTGGATGAACAGCGCGATGTTTGCCACCGCGATCGGCGGCACATTGCTGGAGCCGTTGTTTCCCTGCGAGCTGAACGAAAACGCCGACGGCGTGAGGACCTTATTCTGGTCTCCGGATATCGTATATTCCCCGCCGGATGTCAGCGCGACCAGGTTGCCGACGTCGATAAGATGGCGTATCTCATTCACCTGTCGCCCGGCGTAGGTGTAGATGATGCGATCGTCATCCTGAATAGGGTTATTCTTGCCGAAGTCTTTATAGTCACCGGTCCGGCTCGCCCAGATCGTTTGTGGGTACGCGGTGGACGCGGCGAAATACAGGCGCTGCTGATAGTAAACAACCGTGCTCGGGTAGCCGTTGACACTGTTCCATGCGTACCGTGCCCACTTGTAGCTGCCATTAGCCGATCCGACAACCTGCGACGGGATATAGCTCACCACCGTAGCAGTGGCTGTCAGGCCGTCGCTGGCTACGGCTGTAATGCGCGCAATGCCGAAACCGCTGTGCAGGTATTCCCACTGGATTCCGGTATCACTATCCCCGGTTCCGCCCCATCCATCCCAGGACATGCCTTCCGTGTGAGAAGGCCGCAGGGCCCCGGTCTTGCCGGAAGTATTGGCACGGTAGTAGTTGCTGTCGGCGCGGCGTACATCGTTGATAGCGGTGGTCTTGCTGGTCTCCCATACGGGAACGGAATCAACCGCAGGCTGTTCGAGGTAAAACAATTTACCTACCTGCTCAGATCCGAATATGGCGGAGCTTGCCGTCAGCGTAATAGTACCGGTGCTGGCGCTGGCGTATACCTTCACTGACTCGTCAACGTTGATATCTTCGAACGGTCCGTTTTTGGTGGTGACATCAACGATCTGCCAGTTGTCGTGCGCGTAACGGCGCAACTCCTTCGGCGGATAGGCCGGGTGAACCAGCGTAAGCACGTCTGCGCTCTGCGTGAATTTGATGCGGAACAGGTCAGTCTCAGCATACGGCATCGCCAGTTCGTAGATCACATTGCTGCTGTTCAGCACATACGCGCCGTTTTTGATGACGCGCATATAGTTGTGCCCGAACTCCAGCGCATAAGTCTGGACGGTCGAGAACTGGAAAGGGATAAGGCGGCATTTTCGCGTCGGATATTTGGCTTCGCCGACGAAGCGCGTGCCCGGGCGATTCTCCACCCCGCCATACTGACGGACAATAAAGTTGTCGCACTTGCGCAGCGCCACCTGATACTTCGACATATCGATGCGCCCGTACAGCGACGGGCCAATTTCACCGCCGGCAAAGCTCGGCTGAATCCAACTGAAAGCCATTATGACAACCTCGCTGCGGTGAACTCATCAACTGGCGGCTGCGGCTCCTGGGATTCGTTCTGGCTGTGCGAGCCAGCGCTCAGGATGACGCTGCGGTACATGGTCAGTGCGTTGTTACCGAGATCTGCGCTGCCGGTCAGCGGCATATTGATGGCGGCGGCCAGACGCCAGGACAGCGCTTCCATGAAGATTGCATCGAACATGTTCACGTCGGTGACGCGCGCGATATACTTCAGCCATGCCTGAGGCTGATCGGTGTAGATCAGCTTTCCGGTGCCGTCGGTATCAGCCCCAACCTCATAGTTGATGCGCATGGCCGCCGTGGGATTACGTATGCCGGGCACCATAATTTCGGTGATGCGCAGGCAGTCAGTCGGATACTGGTAGGAATAAGCCCAGTCCGGCGGCGGATTGTTGGTATCGGCCAGCGCCAGGCGTTTGGTGGCAAAGTTCCAGTCGAAGTCCGCCAGCGCAGCATCGCGGCAGGAATCGAAATGCAGGGAGCACTGCCCGGCTTCTTTGCTGGCCTCGGTCAGGCTGTTAATGCTGCGGCTGTTCCCGATATTGCTCAGCGCGCGGTTACAGATCTCGATAACGGAGGCCATTAATCATCCTCCCCGCCGTAGAGAGTTTGGGCGGCAGTTTTGGGCTGCTCACCAGATACCGGGCTGAGTGCCATGTCAGTAATCTGCAAGCTGGCGTTATGCTGCATGCCATCTTCCGTTTCTCGGGTAGAGGTGGAACGAATTATGGCTTTCGCGGTGATCATCACTTCAGTACCAGCGGATTGTGGCGTTGCCTTGAGCTTGGCGAGCGTCTCGTTGTTCAGCTCAATGCAAAGGCCCCATGGATAATCATCGCGAGTCTGGGTTTTACCATCCTCATCCTGATAGGTGTCAGTTCCAGTTTTGAGGTTTACCAGTTCCATAGCGGACTCCTGCAATAAAGGGGCCGAAGCCCCTTGTTTTATTAGCGAGGCTTAGACGCCCAGTTTTTGCCGTTCTTCCGCAATACGCTCTTTGATCGTTTCAACATTCATGTTGCCAGGTTTCTTGTTGAAAAGTTCTTCGTACTGCTGGCGTAGCGCGGCTTCATCTTCACTGAAGGTATTGGCATCTTTACCGCCGGTATCTTCCTGGCCATCATCTTCATCCTGTGGTTCAGGCTGAGAGTCAACCGGCACGATTCCGCGCTTCTTATCTGCCTTCTTATCTGCCTTCTTCTTTGCCGCCTTCGCCGCTGCGTTGATCGGCTCCAGCGCAGATCCTGGCTCGCCGTCATATTCAATTTCTGAGCCTTCAGGCCAGAGGTTGTTATGAATATGGGATAAGCGCAGGACGCGGTATTTTGCTTTTTCCATTGCCATCACCTTAGCCAGTCACTTTGGAACGGATCGGGTAATAAGGAGTGTTGTTGTCAACATCCAGATTAATGCCCGAGGTGAACGCGCCAGCAGTCAGCGGACCGGTGCCGACTGAATAGTTAACGCGCAGATAACGCTGGACGCCCGCCGGAACTTTGGTTGAGAACAGGCGTTTGCCAACTGTCAGTGCAGACAGCGCCAGAGCACCGCTGTCGTAGATAGTGGTCCAGGTGGAGTTGTCAGGGCTGGTCTGCAACTGAACGTTGAGGGTCGCAGCACCAGCAGCGGTTGCAGTGGTGTCAACGGTTGCCCAGAACTCCAGCGGATAACCAACGCCGATATCGCGGCGGGTGCCGTCGATAGGGCCGAGGTCAATCACGTCCGTAGAAGCAGCAGAAGCTGTAACCGCCTGCTTCTCGGAGAACATCAACAGTTTGTCGAGGATCATTTTCTTTCTCCATTTATGGGCCGGTTAAGGCCCATCAGTTAATGACAGGCGTTAAACAACGCGCGCTTCTGTTTCGAGAATCGCATCGGTTTCACGGATTGGGATGCCACGGAACGTGGTCCAGAATTCGCCTTCAGTCTCTTTTACGGACAGAGCCAGAGAGGCTTTATCCAGAGATTGCAGATCCAGCGCCTGGGCAACGGTACGGTTCATGTAGAACACCGCGCGGCCCATTTTCAGGTTAGGGACGCGGTGCAGCGCTTTAACCATCAGGCTGACGATATTTGCAGCTGAACCTGGTACTGACAGATCGCTCACATCGATGTTGGCGATGCGCACAACGTAGCGCCAGTCACGGAGAGCCAGGCCGTTATCCCACTTATAATGGGTGCGGTAACCCTGGTATTTGCCGCCATTGGCATCGGTAAGCGTCTGCTCGCCGAGGTTCTGAGTCTGCAAACCAGCCTTCTGCCCTTTAGGGAAGATGCCGTGCACAGTGTTTTCACCCCAGACCACCAGCCAGATAGAGGTGTTATCTGTACCGGTGCCGCCAGCATCAATGATGTTCTGGCCGTTGCCTGCGGATTTGCTGGAGTAGCGGGATGACAGGCCCATGAACTGCTGCGGATTCACACTGGTGTCGCCGTAGAACAGGGTCTGAGCCATCTGCTGGTTCATTCCTTCGAGGAATGCACGATCTTCAGACAGGCGGAATTCAGCAGTGTTACCGTTAAGATCTGCCAGTGACTTATCTACTTCCGCATAAGCCTCCAGCATGCCGACAGTGTCAGTGACCTGTACGGTAGTTGATTTTGTCGGTTGCACACCGTAGTTCAGCAAACGCCAGGTAGGCTGCGGGAGCCCCGAGCGAACGGTGGTACGGTGACCAGTTGGAAGGTTACCCTCTACGAACATCATATCCGTCAGGATTTCGTTGGTCTGGGAAAGAAGTTCGACAATCTTATCGACCTTTCCGTTTGGATCAGTACGCTTAGCCCAGTCAGCCAGCGTCAGCGCATTTACGCCTTTAACAGCCATGGTTATATCCTCTCTTATTAGCCATAAAGCACTTCGGCCGCACTACGCTGGCCTTGATTACTGCCATCGACCATGCCGTCTTCCGACATGGCTTTACCGATCTTCACGAACGTTTTAACCAGGTCTGGATGGTTACCAAGCCCGGTAGCGTTCAGATATTCTTTCAGTTCCGGCGTGCCGAACTGGTCGAGTGCACGCTGCGCAGCACTGAGGTTTGCGGTCAGTTTGTCGCCGCCGATCTCCTTGTCTGCCTTCACGGTCTCTGCCCAGCCTTCGGTCTGCTTCTGCCAGGCTTCTGCCTGACGCTGCTGCACACCGGCCAGAATTTTTGGATATGCGTCCACCAGCTTTTGCGCCTGCTCGTTGGTCAGGTTCAGATCACGGGCAACGGGTTCGAAGTCCTTCAGCGCTTCGGTATCCAGCTCTACGCCTTCACCAGCGGTAAATTCGTATTTCTCCGGCGCACCTTCCTGCTTCTGCTTTTCGTCATCCGACTCCTCCGCTGGCTTTTCACCATCAGCGGGTTTGTCTTCCTGAGGCTTGTCACCTTCAGCGCCAGACTGTGGCTTATCGCCTTCTGGTTTCGCTGGCTCGCCTGCAGGTGCTGGAGCATCGGCAGCAGGTGCAGATTGCTCAGACGGTGCAGGTGCAGTGCCACCATCAGCAGGTTGCTCATTGCAAAGACGGCGATGCAGCAAACGTTCAAATAAATTCATGGTTACTCCTGTTCACTGGCCTCTGCGGCCATCTTCAGATACTGATCGGGGCAGTGCGTCATGACGCGCTGGAATAGCTCCAGAGCCAGATTGCGCTGCCCTTCGTTGAAAGCCATTGCCAGGGCATCCATCGGCGGTATGGCGGCGAATACGCGCCCACTCTCCAGCACTCTCCACACGACGCGGCGGCCCTGTTCGCTATCCATGACGAACTTGATGTCGTCCTTTTCGCGCTGCTCCAGATCGTGCTTCTTCCGCTCGTTCTGAATGCGCAGTTCTTCTTCGTCAAAGTCAGTCATTGCTGCGCCGCTCCTGCTGCGTTAGTGATTGCTGTCAGTGCGCTTGGATCTGCGGTTTGCGTATCGCTGAGCGTCTTCGCGCCCTGCGCTACGGCCTGACCCATTGCCAGCGCCTGAGCTGCCTGCTGTTGCTTGGCGCGCTCTTCACGAATGCCCTGCACCTGCTCCTGCGGAACGATGACGGTTGGCGATACGCCGGACATTTCGGAGAACGCGTCAATTGCCTGATCCACGTCGAGCTTGTCGAGCGCTTCAGGTTTGAACTGTGCGAGCTGGCCGATAAACCCAACGGTCTGCGACAGGCTGGTGAGCCCGATAGATTTCTGCGCCTGCGCCATAACGGAGATGTATTCGATGCGCAGCGGCATGCCCTGCATAACGTCAGGAGGTGGCGGAAGCATGTTCTTGCGCGCCATGATGGAGAACACGCGGTCGATAAGCGGATTGAGCGCTTCGTCGTTCAGGCGTTCCAGCACCGGGCCGAGCATCAGCAGTTTCTCTTCTTTCATCTCGATCACTGCTTCCACCGGCATTGAGCGGGTGTTGATGTTTTGCAGCATCATGAAGAGGTCGACAAAGTAGGCGCTGTTGATGGTCTGGCGGGTATCCTGAATGTCGGCCAGCAGGTCGGCGGTATTCGGATTTACCAGGTACGCAGGTTTGAAACCGTCCTGACCGCTCAGCACATCGAGATAGGTCACGTCACCAGGCAGCAGAGAAACGCGCTGATTTTTCAGCGACGCCGGCGCGACCATCGGCGGGTTAGTGGCTTTGTCGATCAGCTGAGCTTTACGTTTCTGCTCAACCTGAAGCGCTTTAACCTGTCCGAGTGCCAGCATGCCAGGGCAGGAGGATGCGTAAACGTCCTCGCCGTTAACTTCCCAGCGCGGCGCCAGAATCGGGAATTCATCGAAGCCGGATTCACGCAGCAGCTTGTCGGAGTCGCCTCCTGTCTCGAAATAGACAGAACGATACGGCTTGTTCTTGCTGTCCATCCTCCCGCTGTCGCGGTTGATGTTTGGCGTGATGCAGTGGTTTACTTCGATCCAGTTTTCATACGAGCCGCTTTCCCACTGGCTCTTCACGGACGCGCTGACATTGTCCAGGCCAAACTCTTGCACGAGCTGGCGCACGGTCATGGAGAACTGACGGAAGGATGTGTCGACGCTGCCACGCGGGCTGTTAGCCAGGTAGTAGCTGCCAATCGGGAATGGCATTGTGCGGATCACGTCCTGGTCATCTTCCAGAACAGCCATAGCGGCAGTACCGAAAGTACCCAGACTGGCGTACATGACGGGCAGAGACTGATAAAGATTCGACTTGTTGAACACTTCGTTCATGCGGCGCTGCACGACTTCCAGCCAGACCTTAACCGGGCCGTAATCCATCATGTCAGGGTCAGGCGTTGCCAGCTTGAACCACGGGCGCGCAGGGCTGGTGATGCCGGACATCATGCCGCTGGCGAGAATGCGCTGAGCGAGTGAACCGGTAGGGTCAACAATTTTGGTGTTGCGGCGATCGTCACGGTTAACATCAGACGTCAGGAAGCGGGAACCGCGCGGATTGATAAAGTCGCTCAGGTCGCGCCAGTGCGGCTCGAACGATGTGCGCTCATTCTTCAGCTGTGCGAGCTGCTTCAGCAGCCGCTCTTTTTCGGTTTCCACCATCTCTGCGCGCTCCGTTACTGACCGAGCAGCGTTTTACCGCTGGTATTGGCGGCGGAAGTGTCGCCCTGGGCACCGGTGAGCATGGTCGAGTTACGACCGGCGGCAGCACGGCGGCGGCGCTCTTCATCATCGCGCGCACTGACCACAGCGGCGTCCTGCTCCTGAGGTGCGGCCTGAACTTCTGGTGCCGCTGGCACTGATGGCTTGCTGCCGATACACATAGCGATAACCTCACACACGATTAAATTATTACCAATTTAACCATATACGGATTATTTTACGTAGTGTATTGACATAATGGACTGCAATTATTACCCTTCAGGTAACACAACATGAAAGCGCACTTTGATATTGGTTCTGTGAGGTCTTGTCGCTAAATCAAAACTGGTGAGTGCGCTTCCAGGTGTGAGCAGTACGGCATCTGGCACATGTGTCGTAGCGGTCCGGCGGGGTTCCTTGGTGTTCCTTATCCCCGAGCGGGTTCCCGGAATGTGCAAGTCAGTGTTATCGGTATGCACGACATGACGACTCACCATCGTGGCGATACGGTGTGACACCTCGGAAGAGACGAGGATACAACGATGAGAGCATTGGGGTGACCGGTTAATCCCGTGACGCTAACCGATACAGGCGCAGTGCTCTCAATGTTGTGGTGAATGCGCAGGCTGATGCGCGAATTTAGCGTCGACAGTTTCTATCTCCTTCCGGACTCGAGCGGAAAAACTGACTGACTAAGGGTGGAGAATGCCGGAGATCAGCACCGGCCACCACAACCCAATCACGCCTTAGGACCGTGATACGGCAGTACCAGGCAATGCGTGTAGCTTTGGCGGTGGCAGTTGCTCCCACTTCTGACCACCGCCCTTTTTACAGCAGAACGCCATTCCGATGACGTTGCGCTGTAAACCCTGCATCACCCGCCAAGGAAGGCACTCCGTAGTCCTTTGCTTCCAGTTAGCCCGGTTCGTCCGGGCATTTTTTTAAGGTGAAAATCATGAATCAGACAGTCGTTAATGTTCAGAAACAATCTCCTGCCGAAGAGATCCGCCGCGAGAATCTCTATCACACCAAATTGCAATGCCTGGCTGAAGTGCTTAGTAAAAGAGCTGTACTTGATGAGCGAGGTGCTGTTCAGGATGCCAAAGCCATCAACGCCGCATTCGATAAAATTACTTTCTGAGGTAAGCAACCATGGTATCAACAGCATCCCCAGCACCATCCTGCATGGCTATTGAGCAGGAAATTCAGGCCAAAGGCTTAACCGCGCCGCGCGTTACGCGAGACGACATGATCGCAAACATTGCTCACACTGAAATCGTTAAGCACGTTTCTGTTACCGGGCAGGTTCTGCGCTGGGCGATCATTACGACAAAGAATGGCTTTGCGGTTACCGGAAAGCCATCATGTGCAGTCTCAGCTGAAAACGACAATGAGGCGATCGGTAAACAGATTGCTCTGACGAATGCAGAGAACGAGCTGTGGCCGCTAATGGGTTACGCTTTGAAAGAGAAGTTGAGCCAACAGTGAAAGACGAATTCGACGGCTTTTAATGCCGTGACATGTCACAATCAGCCCGCCGATGCGCGGGCTTTGTTATTTCCACGGGTCGTAATCTGTGACCGCTTTCCCCTGCTGGTTCTCCTGCCCGGGAATGCGCAGGCGTTTCGTAACAGGGAAAGCAAACGTCAGCAGCAGCGCGTCACCTTTGCCCGGAGAGCGGCCTAAGCGCTCTTTTATATCTTCCTTCGGCTCAATGACGATCTTGCCGTCTACCCTGACTTTGTACTCTGCCGCAGACAGGTCGTCCGCCGTCTCCTGGTCGTCCAGCGCACCGCCGAGCTTCAGCCACGTCTTGCAGCTGTTGAACATCTCGCCGCGCTTGTTGAGCATCTGCGGGTCAGTAGAGCCGCCGCCGAACGGAATTAACTGCCACGTCCGGCCCCAGCCGTCACCGATTGACTTCAGCCCGGTACCGTAGCCAAAGTCGATAAACACCGCATCAGCCTGGTACTGATCTTCAAAGTCGGCGATACGCTTCGCCATAATCAGATCGTCAGTGGTCTTGTTGCCGGTCCATAGCACTTTGCTGTGCAGACCCTGACGCAGGTATATCACCGCGTCATCCACGCCGGAATAAGCCGGGTCGACGCCGATAATCACCGGAGCGTGCGCCACCTGCCCGGCGGTCACCACGCGCTTCATCGCCTCGTCAGTGAGCCCTGTCGGGATAAACTGGAGTTCGGACGCGTCAGGGAAGATCCCACGCACACGGACCTTCACGAAGTCGCTGTCCTCGCCGTAGTCGTCCACCCATTTCTGGAGTTGCTGTTTGTTCGTGCCTTCTACGGTACGGCTGTCAATCTGCGCACACTTCCAGCGGTGTTTATATTTTCGGAAGCATTCGCGGAAACGGCCAGTGTTACGCGTCGGGTTCCCGAACGCCACCCAGATGATTTCAGTGTCTTCGTCCGTCAGCGCGCCCTCTGCTACCTCCCACACCAGATCTGCAATGTTGGATGCTTCGTCGAATACCACGATGATGCGCTTGCGCTCGTTGTGCAGGCCAGCGAACGCTTCGGTGTTGTGCTCAGACCACGGGATTGCGTCAGCGCGCCAGCGTTTATCGTGGCCCGGATCGTTGCTGTACATCGCCGTGGCGGTGCAGGTGAACCACTCTTTCGTGATAGCCAGATTCGACCACTTTATGATTTCCGGCCAGGTCTTGGTGCGGAGCTGGTTGTCGGTGTTGGCGGTCACCACCACCTTGCAGTCCTCGCAGGTATCCATTCCCCATTTAATCAGCATCGAAATGAATGCAGATTTCCCCACGCCATGACCTGATGCGCGGGCGATCATGATAGGCTGGTAACGAGTGGTTGGGTTCTGAAGGTGATCCCGTATCTCGCGGAATCCCTCCGCTTGCCACTTACGCGGCCCGGTGGCGTGCGCCAGCTCTGTGCCATCTTCGCCCCACGGGAACGCATAAAGCGCATAGCCCAGCGGGTCATACGTGAACGAGGCAATATCCTCGACGAGCTGCTCTTCTGGCGACATGGCTGCTGCTGTCATTCTTCACCACCAGCCTGTTTCTTAACGCGAGCCCGAGCCTTGGCCATCTTGTCTGCTATGGTCATTCTTACGTCGATTTCCAGGCGCTCTTTGAACGCGTTGACGTCGACGTGCTTACCAATCAGCTCGAGGTTCTTCACCTTGTCCGGCCATTTGATTTTTTTGAGGATGGTCTCTATCGAATCCTCTTTCATGTTCATGATGGTTGAGGACAGGTCGAACCCGCTGAGCGTGGTACGCCAGATTTTAGGCCAATCGCGGATCGGTTTCAGGCTGCCGTCATCGTTCAGGATATCCAGCACATCCATCTGGTCGATCTCCACCAGGCGCATGAGGACGTAATCAGCGCTGACGCGGTTTCGCTTGTTGCGCTCCTCCATCAGTTCGGCGATTCGTTTCTGGATTCTTTCGTCGCGCATCATCACGCTGGCTTTGACCGCCGCCGTATTAGGCGAATACCCTGCGTCTATCGCTGCCTGAGACTGGTTTTCTGGTGTCTTAATGTAGGACTGGCAGTAAGCCTCCTGCATCGCTGTAAGAGGCTTATATTGCGTTGATTTGCGTTTGTGGGTTTTTGGTGTCGCGGGCATCATTACCACCTGAGTAATTTTATTACCATTCAGGTAATACTATCACGCCCGCGCAGATGTTACATGACTGGTATCGGATCGTCTTCCTGGCTGCCGGCACGGTTGAGGAAATGTGTAACCACTCCCAGCACCGTTGTGTCGTCCAGCGCTTCACCTTCGATTGACTCACCCTCCGGAACGATAAGCGCCCGCCCCTGCACGATGGCGAACTCAGTGCGGCCGCAATACGATATCAGCACGGTATCACCCGGATGTGGTTTAGTTGCGACGTTGATGATTGCGTATCCAGCCGACGTCTCAACGGTGCGGCAGTTGCCGTCGTAGCCGCACATGCTGGTGATGGTAAGGCGGGATTCTGCGTAGTCTTTTGCCGGAGATGGAAAGCCCATAATGGAACCTCACATAAAAATACTGTACATTTAAACAGTATAATCATGTGAGGATTTAGTCAATACGCCGTGACAGGTCACACCGCAAGTTTCGTTTCATGCCAGCCCTGCGTTACCCAGCAAGCCGAATCACCGGCGCACGGGCAGGACTTCACCGGCAGGCTGTCGCCACATTTGCCGCACTGGTTGGCGCTGATAGCTTTGATGCGACCGCGTACCCGGGCATCATCCTGGCGGATCAGCAGAGCAATGTACTCGCTCATTTCGTATGGCTCACGGCCCGGGCGACGCTCCGCGCAGTTACGCGCCAGCATCTCCATTTCCTGCTCGTCGAGCACCAGCTCCAGCTTGCGTTCACCAGCTTCCGCCTGGCGAGCGCGCTGCGCTGCCTTGCGTTCTGCTGCGGTTTTAGCCATTGCCTTTCTCCTTTTTCGCCAACTTCAGCATCGCATCACCATAGCGTTCGATTCCCATCGCAAACGCGCCCTTCACGTTAATTCCCTGGATGATATCCGCCGGCACCACCACCGGCATCGGCACGCGGATGACCAGCCTGCGGAGTTCGGCTATTTCGTCGGCCTGCTCCATGACTCTGGAGTACAAGTCAGAGGCTTCGCCTTTCCACCATGCCACGTCGGCTTTAAGGCGGCGCAGGCGTCGCTGTTTGAGTTTGCTCACGACTTCACCTCATCCTTCGGCGCTGACGTTTCAAAGACCAGATCATTCCCACCGCATGCAGGGCATTTGACGTTCTCAATCAAGTTACCTTTCACGAATTCCGTGTGCTTGCACTGCTGGCAAGTCATCTTCATTTCAGAGTGGAATGAGTAAGCGGTTTCGCTGTTTGATATGTTATTGCCGTAAATTTTTAAGCCCATCACTTCACCTCCTGCTGCGGTGCTGCTGGATATGCACTGCCTTCCTGACCTGGATCGTTGCTTCCGGTGCATGCATTCCTGTGGTCATTGGCGCGCGGGCAGCGTTTGTTGCCACAGTCAGGGCAGACGACAAATCGCATATCAGTAAGCGTTATTGGTCGGCATGTTCGGCACCAGCAGTCTGGAGCGTTGAGAGCATCACGCTCGGCAAATATTTTCTCAGCGTCGATTTCAATGCCAGAGTTGCGAATGGTTTCCACAGCATCCCGCAACTTGTAAGCCGTCGTTACAGGTTCGGCACCCTGAAGCATGGCGGCGCGGTAGACATCAGGGCGAGATAACATGGAGACGTTATTCCATGTTTTCACATCGATCAGATTAAACGCATCATCCGGCAATACATCCTCAAGATGATTCAGAAGCACATTGACTTCATCAGGCACAGACACCGGAACTGGCGGGGCGGTGTAAACAACACTTTCAATCCAGTGCGCGCCATCCTCATTGCAATTGCACTTCGACTCTAATGGCTCGTCCAAACCCTCTGCGCCACACGCGCTACAGGTAAAAAGTTTGCGGCCCCTTGCTTCGAGCGATGCCAGCGCCAGTTTCATCGCCGCCAGAGACATCGCAGCATCTTCGTTTACGATGCCAGGCACAGCATCTCGCTCTTCTTCGAGCTCCGCGATGGTCTTCAGTAGCCATTCTTTGGTAAGAGTGTTCATGATGCCTCTCCTTTACCGACTGCGGCGCGGTCGATTATTTTTATGAACTCAGCAGCGCCAACATCACCAAGACCAGCGTACTCGCTGATGAACTTCCTCGCCGATGCGATGATTCCGCACTGGTCAGCAATCCGTTTCTCTGCGGCTTCAGCCCTGGCTTCCTGTCTATGCGCCTCCGTCCATCCAGCATTGGAATGTGCCGCCGTTGCTTTCAGATCGTCGATCTGCTTGTCTTTGGCTTCCAGCTCATCCAGCAGCGCCATCACAGTGGCGGGATTGGCTGAGGCGATGAATTCAGCGTTGCACTTAGCCGTTTCATCCCATGCCATGTGGTAATCATGATCCCATTCAGTGTGGATGCACGCAGCAGTTGAATTGGTCATGTCGAGCAATGATTCGTGACCAACATACACCGCATATGAGTGGTAGCCAGAAACCCTATCTTCGCCCTCGCCATATTCGCCGTCAGTCTCGACAACATCAGACCACCACTCGCCTTTTGTCGCCTTCTCCGCCGCTTCACGAAGCGCCTTTTTGTCGATGTTGCTCATTGGGCGGCCTCCGGTCTTTTTCTTGCGCTGAAGCGAGGTACATGTTCCATTTCAACCGCAAATACACCTACGCTCTCGCCGTCAACGAACAGCTCGATATCCAACGGCCAGTCAGATTCCCAGCCGTCATGGTTGTCGAAATAATCAAGGGCGGCATCCTGAGACAAGCATTCCAATTCCCACTTAGAAGTGAGCTCATCGATGTGTCGAGGATCGAGAAAATATGCATCCTCAGGAAACGTGCCTGCATCGCTAACTACGTACTGGATTACGCTCATGACTGCACCCCTTTGCGAAGCTGGGCGGCTATGTCTTCGAGTACGCCATCAGCGAACGAGCGGTCGAAATCATCCACTGGCGCACCAGCCATAAACTCTGTTGACGTCAGGATCATCCGCGCGATATCTGCCGCGTTCTTTGCTGTGTCGTCGATAAAACCAGCATCCCATGCGGCCAGCATCCTGTTAGCAACAAAGTGAGCGCCTTCCTTGTGGGCCTGCGCCCGCACTTCAGCCAGGCATTTGCGGAATTCAGCAACGTATTGTTCGACACTCATTCCCCAGGTTAACGGGCATTCTTCGACGGTTTCGCCTTCGTATTCTTCATCAGGGACTTCTTTGGTAAAGAATTCGCGCTCGATGGCATGGAGCGTGTCAGCGAAGCGGCGTAGGTTTCTCTGACCTTCCGTGATAGAAAATTCAGGAGCCTCGCAGCCAGCGCCCATCTGCTGATATACGGCGGTTTTGAAGGCCTTCAGCCCCGCATTCTCCGCAGCCAGCGCATTACTACGAGCCAGTTGCACATCCAGATGCGTAGCCAGATCGCTTATCAACTGCGATACAGCACCGCCTGATGATTTAAGTTGTGCGGCCTTGTCATGACCGCGCTTTACCAACTCACTCACATTGCATTCCATCTTTACCCCCGCTTACCCGTATAAGTTATTGATTACGTTGATATCAAAAAGGATGGTTATTTAACGCCTATCCCGAACCTTGCGATTAACAGCGCATCCGCGATGGCCTGGCCTTTCGCTTTGGCATCCAGCGCCCTGAGTTCCGGGTAAAGCTGAATGGCCCGGCTACGCGCTGCGTCCTTGTCGCTGCCGATAAGCCCGGCTGACTTCTTCCAGGCCTGCGGCGTTACCAGCGTGTACGGAATGTTGAGCCCCTGGAGGATCCCCTCCGCTACACCAGCTGCATGCCCGAACGTGAACATGCTCGCCGTTCCCTGTCCTGGCATGGCTCCGACCTGCTCAAGGTACGCATGAGTGATTCCGTACTGCCGAAGCCATGCAGATACCGCTGCGCCGTTCACCCTGGACTTTGTGCCGACCTTGATGGTTGGCATTGCCAGGTGGTCGATGTAGCCGCCCTGCTCAGTTACGAGAACCAGCGCGCCGCTGCATCCCGGGTCAATCCCTAAAACTGCCGTCATGATTTACCCCTTAGGTAATTTAAATCCACATTAGAGTTAAAATCAATAGCTATGCGCATATTTTGTTACCTGCAAGGTAATTATGCAGGCGTAAAAAAATGCGCTGCCGCGCCGGTGCTACTGCTTTGCTACTTCCCTTTCCCGTATTGCCTTGAAAACCTTTCCATATCGAAATCAATCGTGGCCCTGTAATCCCTGAACAGGCCGCATTTCCCGTGACGTATTACCTCTCCGCTCCTCTCTGCATCTCTGAAATATTTCTCTACAGTGTTGAGGTGGAGGCCGAGGATTTCTGCTGCCTGCCGGGTAGTTATCCTGCCGCGCTCTTTTGCAGCGGTGATTATCCGCCTGACGGCTGTCTTACGTTCTGAGTACGTGTTTGGTCTTGCCATGGAAACCTCACTATGTGGCCTGGTAGCCCCTGAACCCCTCCGGAATGGTCTTGTCCGGCTCCGGAACGTCGTTGATATCCCTTCGCTGCTGCTGGGCGACTGGCCTTGCCCTGGACTGCTGCACGCTTCTCGCCAGCTTCTGTTGCCACTGGTCGTGGTGGAATGCCTTGCCCTCCGCTTTCCAGTACGTGATGAAGTCTGCCAGCTCGAACGGTGTGATCTCCGTCTTCAGAGCTATGCCCCACAGCGCAGCGCGCTGGATGAACTGTGGATCTGGCTTCCAGTTGTCGTGCATCTGGAATTTTCCAAACTCACCCATTCCGCCAGGCGCAATGTAGCCATTCAGCATCGCGTTGTTCGCATCCGGATCTGGTTCACCGCCAACAGCAGAGTTATCCACAGGTGAATTTTGCTCGCTCCCTGTGTGGGGTTTATCTTTTATATCTTCTCTTCTCTTTATCTCTTCTTTATCTGTCGTGACATTTCGTGACTTGTCGTGACATTGCCGTGACTCATTGCTTTCTTGTTGTCGCATCCGCTGCCTTTCACGCTGCTCTCTTTTTCTCTGAGTTGCTGATTTTGCTCCTGTTTCATCATTGCCACGGTCCTCCTTTTTAGGCTGTCTCCGCTCCCACCCTGTAAGGTATGTTCCATCCAAAACACGGCCCTGCATGGCGTTAATAACAGCGTCTATGTCACACTCAGTCACGTCAAAATGTGACGCTAAGTCCTCGTTCGTGACATCAGCGTGACCTCGCGTGACATTTTGTGACCCGCTAACAAGAAGGTGGACATAAACGGCCTGAACGAGAGCTATCGGTTGACCGGATATTCTCGCTATGGTTCTCCACTTCGGGTCATTAGGCATATCATGCCAAAGACGTAGCCATTGATTAGCCATATGAACCTACTCTTTCTCGAGATCAGTGATTCCACAAAGGCGCAACCCAGCGAAGCAACCAGTATTAACCATGTCGCAGTACATTGTCTGATCTGAAATGTTCAGCCGGTGCCACATAATGAGCATCGCCTTTTCTTCTTCTGACTCTGCTTCAATGCATAATTGAGCACTGGAACCGGAGAAAAAAATCTTCATGCTGCCTCCCGCGCCTTTCTGGCTGCCTTTAATTTATCTGAACGCAACTGCTGCTGGCGTCGAGCCCGCTCGTTGTTGCACTTAACGCATTCACCACTGAGGGTGTAGCGCTCACTGTCATGCCCGTGAATGCACTTCTTGCCGGTGTAGAACCTGGCGAGGCCCATTTCGAGAGCTTCACGCTGAGTTAATCGCTTCATTTGCACCTCTCTTTGAAATTTATCTTTGGTAATTTTGTGCGATGGCCGAAAAAAGATCAACCATATTTGGATCATTATTACCTGAGAGGACTGAATAGATATGAAAAGACCGCCAGAAGGCGGCCTGATGGGGGTTTGAAGGAGGTTTTATTCGTAGAAGAAGATAGCCAGTTCCGGCTTTGTTCTGACCCAGCCGCGTTGTTTGCATGCCTTAAATAACCCATTCATCAATGTCTTACCGGGCATTTTACGACGGCCTGTCAGATGAGTCTGGATGTAGTGGCTGGTCGTTCCGGCCTCGTCAGCAAAGGCATTTCGCTCATCAGGAGTGAGTTGCAACCAGTGTTTTTTGAAGTCGAATTTTTCGTTCTCGCTCATAGCTATTGCCTGATATTAATTTCAGATAACAAATATTCACCCAGAAGGTAATAAAAATCAAGGTTTGTTACCTGTGAGGTGCATTTACCTGTGAGGTAAATTCGCTTTTAATTGAACCACTAACTAATTCATATATGAGGCGATTCACCAGAGCATGAAAAGTATTCAGGATATCCGCAGGCAGAATATTAACGATATCATCGACCGTGACTTTAACGGGGTGCAGACTCGTCTGGCGGAAAAACTGGGAACTCAGGCAAACCTGGTGAACCGCTGGGCCCGCGGGCAGAAGGTTGTTGGCGACACGGTGGCGCGCAAGATTGAGAAGGCAGCGAACAAGCCGTCGAACTGGCTGGACGTCGACCACTCATTATCTGCTGTTGCAATCCCCCAGGAGGAGATCACCGCCTCCGATATCGGCCAGTTGGCGGCGCATAACCTCGAAGCGTGGATGCAGAACAACCGCGACCTGTCCTCCCAGGGTAAGCTGTCGAAGGCGTCCGGCGTTGCCCAGGCGACAATCAACCGCATGCTGAACAATGAGGTTAGCGTTTCCATCTCCACCCTGGAGGCGATCGCCAGCGCGTTCGGGCGCCGGGGATATGAGCTGCTCATCCATCCTCGCGACCCGGCGACCATCCATTACGACCGGGCCCGCTACGCATTGTTACCTGAGAGCGAGAAAAGTAAGATCGAGAGCTACGTCGATTTCGTGATTGTTCAGAACGGTAAAACGCAAGAATAACTTTATAAATTTCAGATACTAAGCCGCCATTGAGCGGCTTTTTTATTGCCCTTAGAATTACCTTACGGGTAATTTTTTATAATCATACCTATTGACTTCAAACCACATAAGGATAATTATTACCTCAACGGTAACACTGAGGTAACGAATTATGCAGTGGAAAATCATCAACGGCTGGTACTGCGTTACGGCGTGCGGGCTGATGAGCACCAAGTGCCGCACTCTGCATGAGGCCATCAACTGGGCGTTTGTCACCAAGATGGCAGTCAAAACTGAAATGGATATGGGGGTGAGCAAGTGAGTGAATTAGCAATCATCGAAATCGCGCCGGACCTGGCGCCAAGCATTTACGTTGAAAACGGTCTGGATAAGTTCCTTGAACAGATCCGTGATGGCGTTAACGAGGTTCCTGACCTGAGCACAGCCAAAGGCCGCGCCCGTATCGCATCCCTCGCCGCCCAGGTATCACGCAGCAAGACGGCAGTTGAAAAGCCAGGCCGTGATTACCTGAAGCGCCTGAAGGAGCAACCAAAAGTGGTCGAAGCAGAACTGCGACGCTTCGTGACCGAATGCGATCAGCTTCGCGACGAAGTTCGCCGCCCACTTACCGAATGGGAAGACGCTGAAAAGGCACGCACCGAAGCATTGCAGCAGCGCCTTGTGGATTTGCGCGCACTGGCTGAAGTGATCGACACCACCGGAAATTACCTGCCATCCACTGATATTCAGGCTCGCATTCTGGAGGCTAAATCCGTGGTGCTGGATGACAGCTGGCAGGAGCGTGCAGCAGAGGCGGGAGTGGCTAAAGACTCAACCATTCAGCAACTGGAAGCGTCGCTGGTAGTAGCGCAAAAGCGCGAGCACGAAGCGGCTGAGCTGGAACGCCTGCGCAAAGAGGCAGAGGAAAAAGCACGTCTAGAACGTGAAGAAGCTATACGCCGCGAAGCAGCAGAACAGGCTAAGCGTGATGCAGAAGCAAAAGCACAGGCCGAGATTGATGCTTCTGCACGCCGTGAAGCTGAAGCCAAGGCTGCAACTGAACGCGCAGAGCGCGAAAAAATTGAAGCCCAGCAGAAAGCAGAGCGTGAAGCAAAAGCCGCTGCGGAAAAAGCTGAGCAGGAAAAGAACGACGCTATCGCAGCGGAGCGCCGCCGTCAGGAAGAAGCGGAAGCAGTTCGACTGGCAGAACAGAAACGCATCGCCGATGAAGAAGCGCGCCGCGCAGCTGACAAAGAGCATCGCCGCACCATCAATCGTCAGGCTATTGCAGACCTGATTGAAAGTGGTCTTCCGCAGGAAATGGCTGAGAAAGCGCTGATAGCCATCGCCAGCGGGAAGGTTTCTGCAATCTCTATCAAGTACTGAGGTGCGTATGAACATCCAGCAGATTAATAACCTGAAAAAAATCATGACCAGCATCGACAGCGACTACCAGCTGAGTCAGTTGCACTACGCGCGCCAGGTGGAGCTGATCGACGCTATCAAGTTCCACCAGCTGCAAAAGCCTTTCTATGAGCTGGAACGCAAAGGCGTGCGCACCGAAATTCTTGAAGAACTGATGATGAGCACGGAATTCGAAGAGGCTCTCGCAGCTTACCAGGCCGCGATGACCAGCATCATCGCGAAGTGGGATCTGGCTGACCAGCTGGACACGGCGAGGACTGCGGCATGATGCCAGGAATTTACTTCGACATCAGCAACGAGGATTACCACGCCGGCGACGGCGTGAGTAAGTCGCAGCTGGATATGGTGGCGTTGAGCCCGGCCCTGTTGCCGTGGCAGAAATCCGCGCCGGTCGACACAGAAAAGCTGAAAGCGCTTGACATGGGTACCGCCCTGCACTGCCTGCTGCTGGAGCCGGAAGAATTCGATAAGCGTTTTATCGTGGCGCCGCAGTTCAACCTGAGAACCAATCAGGGGAAAGCAGATCAGGAAGCCTTCCTTAAAGATGTTGAGAACATGGGCATGACGGTGATGGATGCCGAACAGGGCCGCAAGCTGAAACTTATGCGCGACAGCGCGATGGCACACCCGGCTGCGCGCTGGCTGCTTGAAGCGGAAGGATTCTGCGAAGCATCGCACTACTGGACGGATCCGGAAACCGGAGAGCTGTGCCGCATTCGCCCGGATAAGCGCCTGAAGTATCACCCGGTCCTGCTGGACGTGAAGAAGGTTGCAGACATGGAGCGCTTCGCACGCCACGTCGAGGAATTCCGGTACCACGTTCAGGACGCCATGTACCGCGAAGGCGCACAGCAGACCACCGGAGAGCCGCACGGATTCTTCTTCCTGGCTGTGAGCGAAACCATCGACTGCGGGCGCTACCCGGTTCGTGTGTTTGAACTGGATGCGCCGGACGTAGATGCCGGGCACGCACTGTTCCGCCGGGATCTGAATACCTACCACCAGTGCCGGGAGTCTGGCGAATGGGGTGGATTTGAAATTATTAAACGCCCTGAGTGGGCACGCAAACAGGATATGCACGTATGAGCAACGACATCGCAAACATCAACGCACCAGTAGACACAGCAATCGCTGGAACTGCTGCAACAATTTTCAGCCCTGAGGGTTTGAACCAACTGATGAAGTTCGCCGAAGTAATGGCGCAAAGCCGTGTGACGGTACCGGCTCACCTCGCCGGGAAGCCAGCTGATTGCATGGCTGTAGCAATGCAGGCTGCGCAGTGGGGAATGAACCCATTCGCCGTTGCGCAGAAAACCCATGTTGTGAGCGGCACGCTCGGCTATGAAGCCCAGTTAGTAAACGCGGTTATCTCAACCATGTCTCCAACCAAAGATCGCATCAACTATGAGTGGTTCGGGCCGTGGGAACGCGTGATCGGAAAGTTTGTTGAGAAAACATCCAAAAACGGCAACCCGTATATCGCACCTGGATGGACCCTTAAAGACGAAGAAGGCTGCGGTGTTCGCGTATGGGCAACTATGAAGGGTGAGGATCATCCTCGAGTTCTCGAGTTAATGCTGTCTCAGGCACAGGTAAGAAACTCCACGCTTTGGGCTAGCGATCCGAAACAACAACTCGCATACCTGGCGACAAAGCGCTGGTCACGCCTGCATTGCCCAGACGTCATCATGGGCGTGTACACCCCTGACGAATTGCAGGAAACGGCACCGCGCGTTGAACGCGATATCACGCCGACACCTGCAACCGCGACCGGCATGAACAAGCTGATCAACTCCAAGCCTGAGCAAAAGCAGGAAGAGAAACCAAAGAGCAGCGATGACCGCGATCCAGAAGAGATTCTGTGCGCTTTCACTGACGCAGCGATGAACTACAACACCCTGAAGGATCTGGATAACGCCTACAAATACGTCGCCAAAAAGCTCGCTAACGATGATGAACGCCTGGCTAAAGCTACTGATGTGTACACCATCCGTCGCGATGAGCTGAACGAAGTCCCTATGTAATCACCACCGTGGCGCCACGGCGCCACACCTGCAACCAGGAGAGATAGTTATGAAAGGTGCATTGAGTAAGAAAAAACTCCTTGAGGTGGTGCCACTGTCATGGAGCACGATTGACCGCCTTGAACAGGCTGGCGAATTCCCGTCCCGTTTCTGGATCACCGATCGCCGCTGCGCGTGGGACCAGAGCGAAGTTGAAGCCTGGCTGGATAAACGTAAGGCGGCAAGTCCGGCGACGTTCACCGGAAAAAAGCCGCCAGTTGACCGCCGCGTTTATCGCCCGGTGAGTGCGGCAGCATGACGGCGCTGAAGAAGCATATCGGCAGATGGTCAGATGTATACCTGTATCTGGCCGTGGTCGCCTACCTGATGTGGCTGGCGGCGGTAATCAGTTGAGAGGATCCTGGGAATGAGAAAATTAACCCGCCTTGAAAAATATCACATGAACAAAGCATCGCAGCGCGGAACTGAAAAAGTTGTGGCAGTAACGCCGGAAGCAATGGAGATCGAAAGCCGGGCCATCGAGCGCGAGCGCCGCGGGCACTACAGAATCGCAGCCCGTCTCTGGCTCCAGTGCCTGGACGCTGCCGTCGGTGAAGTTGAGCGCGCCCGCATCGCGGTGCGCCGCCAGCAGTGCATCACCAAAGGGAACCGCACCCCGCATCTGGACTACAGCGGGATCGGATGTCGCGGGGTGGTGTATGACTAATCCGCACGACGGAATAACCGTGGGCAGTGTCACGCTGCCCTATTCCATCATTCGCCGTGGATGGGTAGCACCGAACGGCGACGTTATCAGAAACCCATTAAAGGCTCAGCGCCTGGCTGAGCTGATGAACAGCAAGAAGGTGGCGGCATGAACAAAGCAGCACCAGCAGATTTAAGAAAGTGCCTTGAGGCTGCAAATATGCTCGCCTCGTTCGGCATCCGATTTGTTCCAATGCCAGCAGCCACAGACGCGGAATACGCAATGCTGTCCGCAATGTTTATGGATAAGCTGGAGTCTCTTGCTGTAGAAGCTGAGAAGTCGGAAGGCGGTGCAGCATGACCGGAAAATACACTCTTATCTACGCAGATCCGCCGTGGGTATACCGCGACAAAGCAGCAGACGGCGAGCGTGGCGCCGGATTCAAGTATCCGGTTATGAACGTGCTGGACATCTGCCGCCTGCCTGTGTGGGATTTGGCTGCCGATGATTGCCTTCTGGCTATGTGGTGGGTTCCAACACAGCCGATTGAAGCGTTGAAGGTAATCGAGGCGTGGGGCTTCCGCCTCATGACCATGAAGGGTTTCACCTGGCACAAGACGAACAAGCATAAAGGCACCAGCGCGATCGGCATGGGCCACATGACCCGGGCGAACAGCGAAGACTGTCTGTTTGCGGTGCGCGGGAAACTCCCGGCGCGAATGGACGCTTCGATCTGCCAGCATGTCACGGCGCCGCGCCTGGAGAACTCGCGCAAGCCGGACGTGATCAGAGAGAAACTGGTGCAACTGCTTGGCGATGTGCCGCGCATTGAGCTTTTCGCCCGCCAGTCGTCACATGGCTTTGACGTATGGGGAAACCAGTGCGAAGGTCCGGCGGTGCAACTGCAACCCGGATACGCGCTGGATATAGCCGGTTTGACGCGGGCATTTGAACATGCTCCGTTGACATCAACAGACAACCAGGGCCGGGAGCGTGCAGCATGACTATATCTGACCATGCGGATTTAATCCGTCAACTCGAAGAGTGCCGCGCCGTGATACATCAAAAAACAGCACAGGTGAAATGGTTACAAACTGAAAATAGCCATTTGCATAAGAAGTGTGAAGAGTTGCAAATGGCTGTAGAAATACAGAGGGAGTTTATTAGATCGCGAAATTAACAGATCTGGTTCATCCACCTCTCAAATTTAGACGGGGAGAACGGCACCAGATCGGTGTGCTCCCCGTTAATCCAGGCATCAACCATATCCGCCCACTGCTGCAACATATAGGCACGCTGCCGGGCATACTCCGCTTTGTTATAAACCGCCCGGACTCCTTTCTGCTCGTGCGCCTGTGCCTTCTCTATCCAGTCTGATGGATAATCCGCTTCGTGCAGCAGCGTGCTGGCCGTCCGGCGCAGGTCATGCACAGTGAAATCATGTATTTTCTCGCCGTCTTTGTTTATGGCCTGCACGGTCCGGTCTATCAGCGAGTTCAGCGCGGCATTCGATAATGGCTTGCGGAAGTTGTAGCGCCCGGGCACCAGGTATTCACTGCCACCAGCGCACATTTGCAGGCCGACCAGCAGATCCTGCGCCTGCTTCGGCAGGTAAATCACATGCGCGCGCCTTGCCTTCATTCGGTCGGCGGGGATCGTCCATGTCCAGTTCCTGAAATCGATCTCTGCCCACGTCGCGTAGGTAAATTCGCCTTTTCGCACAAGCGTCAGCAGTACCAGCTTCAGCGCCATCTTCATGGTGCCCATCGCACCGACGTCATCCAGCGCACGGAAGAATATTCCAATTTCCTCAGGCGACAGCGTGCGCTCACGCGGCTTAAACATGGCGATCGATGATGGCTTAATGTCGGCAGCAGGATTGAACAGACCATGCCCGCGGTCGTTGGCGTACCGGTATACGCTGCTGATTATCTCCCTGACCTGAATCGCCGTCGCCCGTCCGCCACGCTCGACGATACGATCGCAAAGGTCGCGCACCATCCTGGTGGTTATCTCAGTCATCATTTTGTTTCCGAGCGCCGGGAGGATATCCCTGTCGATCACTGCCTGCTTCATGGCGCGGGTGCTGTCTGCCAGGGTGACGTGTTTCATGTAGGTGTCGGTATATACCGCGAATGTTTCGGCCCCGGCGATTTGCCTGATACCGTCACGTTTTGCCGCAGCAGGCGACTGGCCTGCCTTCAGCAGCTTTTTGGCGGCAATGAGTTCCTCGCGCGCTTCCGCCAGGCTGATACCGTCACGACCGTACTGGCCGATCACCAGCGTTTCCCGTCGGCCGTTGATGCGGTAGTCGTAGCGGAACGAGACAGAGCCTGACGTAAGCACGGCGACATACAGCCCGTCACGGTCGGAAACCTTATACAGTTTCTCCTGCGGCTTGAGGTTTTTCAGTTTGGTATCGGTAAGCACAGTTCACCCGTAATGCATCCATATTTTTGTCGGTATGAGAGTATACCTTTCGGGTAATACCGTCACCTGTACCGTCGAAAAATGTGGTGTAGAGTGAATAGATATGAGTAGATATAAACAAAAACCCTCTGCAATTACAGAGGGCTAGAGATGATATTGAATAGATATGATGTGCTATGAACTAGCTATACATCATTCCCACTCAATTATTTACGGCGTGCATAACCAATTGACTGATAACAACTTTCCGTAACATGATTTTCACCGTACCGTTTTATATACCGTCACCGGAAATCAGTACCATGAAAAATTCCATGTCACCTGGTCAGCGAATCGTACTGCTTTTCACAGACTCGTCCGGCTTCAGCGGCCCGGTCAGCGTACTCTGCCAGTTGTCGGTTTCGCTCGAGAGATTTGCTGAGCACGTCGGCAAGCAAAACTCCGGTGTCTGCGGCTGACGTCCCAGCGCCGACAGTGGCGTTATACTGCCTGAGCTGCTCACGGATGGCAACGAGCTGTTGCTGCAACCGGCCAGCGCGAGCGGCAGCATCAAGAGCATCATTGCGCGCCTGGTCGATCCTCTGCTGCGCTTCACGTTCATTGGTAGCTTTCTCCTGCTCGTCCTGCTGACGAGCTTTATCATCTTCGGCTTTGCGATCTGCCTTTGCCTGCGCATACCCGGCATCGTACTGGTGGCTGCCGTGTACATTCCAAGAAACCACTCCGACGATGACCAGAGCAGCAAGCATCAACACGATAAGCAACTGTTTCCAGTACGCTTTGACGAATGCCCAGATCATAAAAGTACCTTGCTGGCGGTGATGTACCGCGCGCGCCGGTCGTCGATACCGTTCTGCCCGCCATTGATGATCTGCGTGACGCGCACCAGGTCGCCAGTGTACTTCATGCAGCCTTTGGTTGCGAAGAACCACGCCGCACTGCGGGCCGCATATTCGTCCTGCGCCAGCAGTTCAGGCTGGCTAACCAGCTCAATTTTGAGCCCGTTGCCACAGTCGCGGTAGTTGTTCAGGCCGGTGATCTGGATAAGCCCGCGCCCGCGATAGAACCAGCCGTCAGTCGGGCCATTGTTCCCATTACGTTTGCTGTATACCAGGTTGGCGATCGCACGCTGGCGCTCCAGCGGTAACGATGGCTCACCAGCACGGCGGCCCAGCGCGTTGGCCTGGCCCTGAGTGAGACGCCCGGCACGGACGAATCCTGCCAGCCCGGTTACGCTGTAGTTGAAGTTCTCCTGAAGCCGTGTGAACCCTGTCGATTCATGGCCCACCTGCGCGATAAACATCGCCTGGTGCGCTGGCGCTTCAATGCCAAACTCTTTCATGGCCGCAGTGATATGCAGATACCAACGCGTGGCCAAAACGTCGCTGATGCCAGCTGCACGCTGGAATTGTTTAATGTCCATGCTGGGACCTCGTTATCTTGAAAATTTGCACCACGTTCCCTTTTGTCTTGATGAGAGCAGCCAGGAACACAGCTTTAATGATGACTTCTGACCAGTCGGCGCTGACGTAGTACCCATAGAACGTCCGTATAGGTACGCTGGCTGCCACAACGATCAGCAGATAGGCGAGCCAGCCGCCCCACCAGCGATGGCGTGACCCGTCACGGCGGAACAGAAGGACTCGGATAGCAATGCCGCCGCAGATAGCGGCATTCAGGATGAGAAGCAGTTCAGGACCGGTCATCGTCTTTTCTCCCCGGGATCAGGTCGCGTGGATTTCCAGAACGGTGATACAGCCAGGTACCGATACCAACAGCAACGATTGAAGAAACAAACGCCCCTGCTGAGTAAGCAACCCCTTTCTCAAACATATCTGTGGTGATGCCAGGGAAAGCGGATGCAAAGCCTATGAGAAGTGTTGCTGTCGGTTTGTAGAAGAGAAGGCCGCAGAAGAAGCTGAGGAACGCCAGAAGTAACCGCCGCTTTATGGGATACTCCACCGCTGAGGTAACAAAAATTACCGCACCAGCAAGCGCCCCTAAAGCCACCTCCGGCGGCACACCCGCGACCACAGACATTAGCGCGCTCAGGCTAAGCCCCTGATTCAGCGATTCCGTGGTTAACGAGTGCGACATAGTGACCACCGTTTAATGTGCATAAAGAACCCCCTTAGTTGGTGAGTTCATCATACACAATAAACCATATGTGGTTTAAAAAACCTCAGACAACTCTTAACGAAATTACCCAAAAGGTGATAAAGTAAGGTTTTATATTTTTCGGGCGTAAAAGTGCTTAAGTTATTCGCAAAGTACACATCGATTGGCGTCATTAACACGCTCATTCACTGGGTTGTGTTCGCTATTTGCATATATGCATTTCACACAGGGCAGGCACTTGGTAACTTCGCTGGGTTCGTCGTGGCAGTGTCATTCAGCTTCTTTGCAAATGCCAGATTCACTTTCAAGTCTTCCACCACAACCATGCGCTACATGCTTTACGTTGGATTTATGGGCTCGCTGAGCGCTGCTGTTGGTTGGGCTGCTGATAGGTCCGGAATGGCTCCGATCGTGACCCTTATTCTTTTCTCCGCCATCAGCCTGGTGTGCGGATTTATTTATTCAAAGTTCATTGTCTTTAGGGATGCGAAATGAAAATTTCTCTGGTCGTTCCCGTCTTCAACGAAGAAGACGCAATACCGATTTTTTATAAAACGGTTCGGGAATTTGAAGGGCTTCAGCAGCATGAGGTCGAGATAGTATTCATAAATGACGGCAGCAAAGACGCGACAGAATCAATTATAAACGCGCTTGCTGTTTCAGATCCGCTTGTGGTGCCGCTGTCGTTCACTCGCAACTTTGGAAAAGAGCCAGCTCTATTTGCCGGGCTTGATCGTGCCACCGGAGAAGCGATTATCCCGATTGACGTCGACCTTCAAGACCCCATCGAAGTTATTCCTCACCTGATTGAGAAGTGGCAGGCCGGCGCTGATATGGTTCTGGCTAAACGCTCTGATCGCTCTACAGATGGACGACTGAAGCGCATGACCGCTGAGTGGTTCTATAAGCTGCACAACAAAATCAGCAATCCAAAGATCGAAGAAAACGTTGGCGATTTCCGCCTGATGTCTCGTGAGGTAGTGGAAAACATTAAGCTCATGCCAGAGCGTAACCTCTTTATGAAGGGCGTATTAAGCTGGGTCGGTGGCCGCACTGATGTCGTGGAATATGCCAGGGCAGAGCGCGTGGCGGGTAACACGAAGTTTAACGGCTGGAAGTTGTGGAACCTTGCTCTTGAGGGGATCACCAGTTTCTCTACCTTCCCCCTGCGGATGTGGACTTACATCGGCCTGTTCGTCGCCGGTGCTGCATTCCTGTATGGCGCGTGGATGATTTTGGATACCATCTTTTTTGGGAATGCTGTCCGCGGATATCCTTCCCTGCTTGTTTCAATACTTTTCTTGGGAGGAATACAGTTGATAGGAATTGGAGTCCTCGGTGAGTACATTGGCAGGATTTACGTAGAAGTGAAGAATAGACCTCGTTACGTGCTGAAGGGAAGAAAATGATAAGAAATCTTAAAAATGATAAGTCTATATTTTTAATATCGCTGGCTCTATCATTTGTATATATATTGCCATTTATCATTAATAACAACTATGTTGTAGATGATTGGCTTAGGACTGATACCGGAGTTACTGCTTGGGAGGGTAACGGGAGGCCTCTTTCCTCTGTCATAATGGCTGCGATTAGCATGTTTGGCGGAGGTTTAAATTTCTTTGGGGATGGTGTTTTATATGATGTTTTCCCGCTTACCATTATATTATGCGCTTTTGTGATGATCTTTTGCGGGTATCTTATCTCTGTTGAGCTAAGCCTGAAATCCCCAATTGCTAAAGCAGCATGCATGTTACTACCACTGACTTCAACTTTATTCATTGGTAATATTTATTTCAGGTTTGACTCTTTAATAATGTCATTATCCTGTCTCGGGGCTATTTTACAGGCAAGGATGAGCGCAGAGAGAAGTATTGTCTGCTGGATTAGTTCGGTGGCGATTGGGTTTATTTCAATATCAATATACCAGGCATCTATACCATTCGTTTTATCTTACCTTGCATTAATGTGCTTTATGAGGTTCTGCAATGAAAATAAAAATGATGTTATTAACTTAATCTTAAAGGTATTTTCATCTCTTTTCTTTTCGTTCTTGCTTTATAAATTAATGATGCTGGTATTCTTTGATGGAGATTCCTATACCTCCGGATACACGGACACTCACTCTGAGTTAATACCACTTTCAGTTGATGGATTAAAGATATTTGTAAATAACTTCTCATTGTTTATAAATATGCTTTTCAAGGTTACTGCATTTGCCCCTAGTATTATTTTGTTAACATTGATAATTGTTATGTTGGTAATCTCATCAATAGAAAGAAATAAAACTACTGCATTTTCAGTGCTTGTATTTGTAGCAATAATAGTTCTCGGATTTGCTCCTTATCTAGTTTTGAAAAGCCCTATAGTAGAACCTAGAGTGATGATAGCCGCTGGATTATCATTTTGTGCACTACTAAAGGGTGCGGAAATGATGAGTAAATTAGGTGCTTTATCAAAATCATTGATTGTGGTAATTATTACATTCAATTTTAGCCAAGCATATGGAGTATCGAATGCTTTCAAAATCTATCAGCGTATAGACAGAGTGGTCGCTCAGAATATTGCCTACGACCTAATTGAATGTGGTTATAAAACAGGTGATAAGATAGTAATTTCTGGCTTCCCTTCTTATCCAGATTCTGTCAAGAGAATATACGATGCTATTCCGGTATCGCAATATCTAGTAGGTTCTGCCTTTGCAAACTACAGGTTCAAGTATAGCCTTATGAAACAGTATGGCATATCATCACCTATACCAAAAGATGAAAGGTTTAAAGGAGATGGAGAGATTATAAAAAACAATAGCCTTATTAAATTAATTAAATACGAAGATGGATACAGAATATATATAAATAGAATGTAAAATAACGCCCCCTTAGAGGGGCGTTATTATTTATAGCACTGAGTCATATTGAACCAGAGGTTTAAGACTGATGGTTACATCTGTTTGATTTGTTATCGCTGGAATAACAACACCAGATGGTCCGACCGCAATGTTAGCGATAACACCTGTCGTAGATGACCTCACAACATCTGTCGATGTGCCAGTAGTGCCTGTGTTAGCTAGTTGTACCTGCCTTGCTCCAAATGCATCTCCAGATCCTGCAATGGTTGCCTGCCAAACCCCTCTAAATAAGCTGGCTGGAATTGAAGTAGACGCCGATCCTGCTGGAATAGATATTCTTGTATTGTCGTAGAAAATTATGTCTGAGGCTGACATTGTGCTACGAGAACCAATGCTTAATGCTTGGTTTCCAGAAAATGATATATATGTCCTACCATCCAAAACAAACGATGATAGCAAACCCGCCTGGTTTAATGTGTTTAAATCAACAATGTTTCCATGAGCGATGATTGATTTGGGAATTCCAGAAATTTTATACCCAATTACACGATAGTTAAGCGACAGGTTGTTCAGTTGCTTAACGCTGTTTCCCACCAAACGTATGCGCTGACCTCTGTAAACTTTGTTAGTCCCCGCTCCAGCATTCACAGCTATGCCCTCAGTCGTATTGTTGACTGTGTTGCACTTCATGACAACACTATTGTGGCTGATATCAATATCCTGGAAAACGGCGTAGTTGTCGTCACCAGCACCTGTGCTTATTGCTACCCCATCGTATGCACGGAGTTCACAGTAGTTATTGTGTATCTTGACAAAAGGGTCTGGGTATGTGGCTTGCGTGGCTTCGCCACCACCACCAACATCAATGCATCGTGTATACTTAGCACCGATCAGTAGGCCTGTAGTTTCACTGGCAGGTACATCACGGGAACGGACATAGTTATCAGCGACAATCAGGTTATATGGTTCATAGTTGGGTGCCCAACCTGGTCCACACTTAGCGTAGATACCTACAACCCCATGCTCAAGGCAATGGTTGTTTGCGATGATAGCCTGGCCTCCACCATGGAAGTCAATACACTTGCGGCGGCAGTTACGAATCATATTCTCAGTAATTGTTACATTACGGATTCTTCGGTTTCGACCATGTGTGATACCGTAGCCTGGGTCGTAACTTGCGTTCAGTACATCATCCCCATCAGGGTGACCGATGTCTTCGATGTTATTCGCCATGTAGTTCAGGCGATATCCAGAGAGGACGTAGATGCCTGCACTGTAGCACTTGCGAATACGTGTATTAATAACCATCACGCCATCAGGTACATCTGCATCTGTGGTGTAATCACTTGCACCATAGGCTGCTGCTGTGTTACGGATGCCAATACCTACCGCACCAAAGTTAAACCCAGAGATGTCACAGTCATTGATAAGAATACCACGGCATGCACGTTGAACCTTCACACCGCAAGCCCAGCTACCGATGTTGCCGCCAAGGAACTTGCCCCACGTGTTCTGCCAACCTGAAGCTTGGCTGCCGTCTGCATTGTATTTAGGGAATTGACCTGTAACACCAGCGTATGCTCCGCCAGTATATGCGCTGGTATCAAGGGCATTATTTGGTGCAAGAACTAGAGCAGAATCGTACCCGAATCTGGCTTCTCCTTTCTCTGCATACCCAGTTGTGGTATCAATTGCAGGGAAGATTCCCGGACCCTTGATAGTTAAATCAACAGTAACATGCTCACAGGCTATGAGGCTTAACGCATCAAGGCCATGCGTCTTAACCAGCAATGTTCCATTGTGAATTTTGATACCCTTCTTTCCAACCAATGCAAGGCATGGGCTATAGTTATAAGTACCGTCAGAAAAGTCGGCTTCATTTGGATATTGAATAGCTAGGGCATAATTCTTACTTATTAGAAATGTGCCACCAGCAAGATCAAGATCACCATCAGTTTCGTCTATAAATTTTTGAAGTGCTAATGTGTCATCATCTTCACCATTGCCTATTGCTTCAAAATCGAAAGGACTTTTCCGCTCATTAAGTTTATCTTCTACAGTGCGATCGCCGTAACCAATCTTTGATGAGCCTGTTGGCTTCGCCAGCTCAATAAGAACGTCTGATGCTGATCCTGATGGTGGAAGAACAGGGAATGGATTGCCTGCACTATCAAAGGCGACAATTTTATTAGCCCTTGTAGCTGCATCTGGCAATGAAGGTATTGCCTCAGGAACGCGTAACGTGCGATTTAGATTGTTGTTTGCCAGCGTATCAACATAGTTTTTGGTGGCCGCATCTTGCGGGTCTCTCGGATCGCGTAAATTGCGAATGTAGTTGTTCAGCGCGTCATACCAGTTCGCGATGCTCGATGGCTTGCGAAGAGCCAGGCGGAACAAGCTGTATGCCTGCTGGATCAGCATAGTCAGCTTGTCAAAGGCATCTTCATGTACCTCAGCGAAGAACTTGCCCTGGTTGCGCAGGTCGGTTTCCTGCGTCGGCTCCAGTTCTCTGGCAATGGAAATCTTCCAGCCATTTGTCAACGGAGTGGTGAGAACCACATTACCGCCGCTGTATCCTCCTGCGTTCGTAACCGTATAGTCAGTATCCAGAACCAGGACTGTGATGTTTTCGTTGAGATCTACAACTGATACAGCAAGATCTGTTTTTTTGAATATGCGGAACGTGTACGGGAAGGATGTCGTAACGCCGTTCCCCGTGTAATCGTTATGGTCAACTACGGTTGATACCGTCATGGCCTGTCTCCAGTTAAGCAGCGCCCGGCGCGCGTGCATCATCTGGACAGTTTATTACCTAGCAAACCTTATATGAATTGAATGAATAACAATCAGGAAAGTTATTACCTTTTAGGTAAATGGCAATTCGTGCTGGATAGTATTTCGAACATTTGCTACTGTACATATATACAGTGAATGCATGGAGATTATCAGATGCAACGTCAGTATCATCACCCGCTGGAAAAAGGATTTGCCGAACGAATACACACGCCGGGAGGCGTCCGCTCCCTTGTTGAAGATTCTCACCTGATGACGTTGCTGCGCCAGCTTGGTGAGGATGGGTTTAACGTTGATGGTCCGATGGCTGAGTTGACTGCTCTGGTTAACTATGTCACCAGCTCGCAGATGTCCATGAAAGATCTGCAAATGCATCTTGATTACTGCGTGGAAAAACTGAAGCAGGAAACGACATAAAGTAAAGGCCGCATGCGCGGCCTCGTGACATGTCACAGTAAAGGAAGTTTAAAGATTATTGCGGCAATGATGACGAAGGTCGAGAAGTAAACGACCTTCGCCGACCACTCTCCTAACCACTTTTTCCTGATGGCAATTACAGTCACCCACAAATAGGCAGTACCGCATACAACTACGGAAGCAAACCAGAACAACATCAATCCAATACTGACTAAGATGTCCATCATTGGCCCACCGCCTTCCCGAGATCTGGAGCGCGCCGCGGTGTTGTTTCGCCGGGCTCCCACCAACTCGTTGTGTTAAATTCCCGCTGCGCGCGGTCCCTTACCCGATCGTTGTACCCAGGGTTCGCCATCTCCTGAAGCTGTTGCAGGATCAGGTGATTGGTAATGGCTTTTGCATACCAGAGGTTTGCGAACGGGGTGATCATTCGAGCCGTCTTAAGCGCGTCGGCACCGAATGAAGTTTCTTCCCCCTGCAATGCCTTCTGCGGGTTAGTGATCAGCAGTTTAGTTAACTGTTCTGCAAAGCTGAGCACTGGTCCGCCGATGGTAGCCGCGATACTGGAACCATATTGCGTATGGTCCTGGAAAAGGAAATCGCCGTAGATACCGAATGACCCACCTTTCAGAAGAGCCTGTACCCATGTAGTTGGCTTCGTCATATCCAGTGGATCATTACCGGTCAACAGGCTATTCATCTGGTTTGCAAACATCCCGGCCAGAGTCGTGCCTGCAATGTATGAAGCGAGGAATTTAAGAGCTGGTACCGTGTCCAGATCATTAGCCCGGTTTACCAGCTGGCGGAACCCAGCGAATGGCGTTGTCTTAAAGAGCATGAAACTCTTGATCAGCTGTCCGGCATCGTCTCGGGCATAGGTGTCAAGGCCGGTAGCGGTCGTTACGGCGCTGGTCATCTCGCCGTGCGTGATACCAAGAAGTTTCTGAGCGGCCTCGGCTCTGGCGTTACGTACCATGCGCGTGATGGTCTGCTCTGCTTCTGCGTCGAACGCCTCTTTCATTTTCTTCAGGCGCTCTGGTGGCATATCGCCAAGCGCGGCCAGCGCTGCATCACTACCTGCACGCACCTGCGCGATACGGTCAGCCATGATGTCGGCGATCACTTCATCAGGCACGGCGTAGATCGCATCAGGAGTCATACCCATGTGACCGGAGGTAGTCATTGGCTGTAGGTCTGCCGCTGCCATGATCGCCCAGTCTTCATTGCTCCAGCCTTTGTTAGCAAGGATGGTTTTATCTGACCCTTTTACGTCATCCAGAGTCTTAAATTTGCGGGTCAGTTCGCCAATGTTTTTATACATCAGCAGGCCAAAAGCCGCCTTGTTGGCGCGGTCCATGGCGATCAGACCTGACCATTTCAACGTTTTTTCTGCGAACCAGCCGGTGATTCCGCGCGACAGGTCAAAGCCGCCCATCTTCGATACGACAGCAGCATGCGAGTCCACAAGCAGGCCGAGCTCGGCATTGGCCTTTTTGGCATCACCGCTGAACAGGTTGCGAATGGTGTTTGCAGACAGGCGCATGCCGTCTCGGGTAAAGCCAAGAGCCTGGGCATTGGCGCGCATGATCGCCTGGTCGCTGGTTGCGGTCAGTACGCTGGTGCCGAGCATGGCGCTGGTCATCAGGTTGCGCAGGCCGCCAACCGCCGACGTGAATACGCTCGATGTGGCCGCACCGTTAAGCCCCGCCATTGAGTTAAACATGCGCTCAACCATCTTGCGCTCATCGTTCATCTTGCCGACTTCCTTTCCGCCGGTTACTGCACGCTGATATACGCGGTCCAGAACCAGCGAAAAGTTGCGGGTTGCGTCCGGGCCGAATGCTTTAACGACACCCAGATCGCGGGAGGAGGATTGCAGGTGCGACATCATTACGCCCACCACCGGCTGCTGCGTATAACGCTCCATGTAGGCGAAGTGCGACTGCGCATCCTTGAACGCCATCACCCTGCTCTGGGAACCGCGATTCTTTATCCCGCCGGTGCCCATGAACGCGCCCGGGTCGATTTTGTTGGCGCCATCGGTGGCCTTCGTTTCAAAGATCGCTTCCAGCGCCTGGCGATACTCGATGTCATTCATCGGGCTGCCGTCTGGATTAACGTAGTTGCTGCGATCCTGCGTGTTGTAAACGTCGTCCACCCATGCCTGGCGGGCAAACTCAATCGGAGGCTGACGGCCTGACAGTCGCGCTTTGGCCTGTTCTGCCACCGGCAATGATGCCAGCCATTCATCTCGCCCGGCGTTGCGAATAAAATCAGCGTCGTCCACATACGGCAGATGCCAGTCTTCTCGCAGGCCGATATCGAAACCGTTGTCGTTCATTTCCTGCCGGGCCCGGCTGGTGACGTCATTCCATACCTGGGCGATTTTTTTCGCCTGCGGGTTCCCGGTGTCCTCGCCATATAACTCTTTCAGGATCTGGAGCTGTGCAGACTTTGCCGCCTGCTGGTCGAACAGACTGCGGAAACGCTGCTCACCGAGTGCTTTGCTCTGCTCGAAGAATTTACGGACGTCATCACCGGCTTTGAGCAGTTCAGCACTGAGCTGGCGTGACCAGTCCTGATATGCTCCGGTTGCCAGTTCCTCGGCCGAGGTCACGGCAATATCCTTACCGTCAGTTGTGCGCCGTCCTGCGAAGATAAACTGCTGCAAATTGGCGGGTGTTTGCTGCTCTGGCGGGATATTAGCGTCGAGGGTATCTGTCACCCTGCTGATGGCGATCGCGTTCTGAGCGACGCGCTGACGCTTCTTATAAACGTCATGCACAACGCGCTGTCGCACAAGATCAGCGGCCTCCATGTACGTCTGCGCATCAGGGATGCCAGTCTTGCCTTCCCTGGCATTTTTTTTATGTACCTGGCGCACGGCCTCTTTGATACGGTCCTCAATACCTTTCAGCTCGTCAGCCTTTGGCTGGCGGCCCAGGGTCTGCGCAATGGCTTCAACACATGCCTGTTTCATTATGGATTCCTCAGGAAGCACGCGGCGGCGACTGAATAAACTTTCGATTCGTTCTGCACGGTCTGGATTTGTTCATCAAATTCAGCCAGAACATCGGAGAGTTTCGCCGGTTGCCCGGTGTCGGGGTGCGTAATTGTCAGGTCCGGATTAGTGGTCGCCATATCGCGCGCCGCCATCAGGTCGTAACTGTTGGATGAAATAGCCTGTCCGGTATCGGGATCCACACTGACCTGCCCGCCAGTTTCGTCTGCTGCCGTGAATGCGCTTTCGGCACGCGGAGCAGGAGCCTCTCCAGCCAGTTCTGACGGCGTTTCATACCTGACACCATTCTCTTCGAAAACCTGCTGCATTGCATGGTACTGCTCGCTTGCAGATTCCAGCATGCCAGGCCGGGCCGGACCATCCAGCCCGCGCGCCATCATACCGACGTTAACAGGCTGGCCGTCATTCAGCTGTCGATACGCTTCGTCCATGGCTGCCACATGGCTGTTGATGCTCTCGTTGCTGGCATGCAGCACCGGGGAGGATTCCAGATCGTAATAGAGCCCCTCATTCAGAGTGTGGGCGGCATCGATATCGCTTGGCTTAATAGCAGGAATATCTGTCGTGGCGGCAGGCTCTGTCACTGGTGACTGAGAATCCGAGCGAACCGGTGATCCTGGCGCGTCTGTCACTGGCGCTACTTCGGCCACAGGCGATGGCTCTGCGCTTGCATCAGGTGCGCTCTGCACTTCCGCCGCCGGGATCGGCGCTTCAGTATCTGCTGGAGGCGGCACGTCAGCATTTCGCGCGGCAAGGTGATGGGCACCACCAAAGGCGCCACCCAGCACTGCATCCACCAGAATCGCCTGGCCGTCGAATACCCGGTACTGTTTCGCCATCTCGGTGTAGCCTTTCTCCTCCAGTGTTTCGCCGACGGAGTAACGGTTCAGGCCACCGAACCCGGTGTTTATTGCCACACCTGAGGCAATGCGCGTTGCCAGAGTGGTGCCGATGGCAGCAGGTAAGGCCATGCCCGCTGCGTTGAAAAGGCTCTGCTGAGTTGCCAGGTTGCGCGCCGTCGACTCGTCTACACCCTTCCCTTTGAAATCCTGATAGGACTGTTCATACGTAGAGCTGAATGCCGTAGCTGCGCCGACCGCGGGGCCGCCGACAATGGTCGCACCAATGGCCGGCACGAACTGACCGAGGCCATAAAGAACCTCAGCAGCGGTGCCCTGGCTACCAACATCCGGCTTCACATACCCGCGAGCATCCTGCAACTGTTTGCCAATCGTGTCGTATGTTTCATTCAGCGCTTTATCGGCATCAGGAAACATCACACGGAAGATATTGACCGTTGGCGCCACGTCTGCGGTGAATGCCGGATCGCTGATCAGGCGTTTACTGAATCCGACGGCAGACTGTGCAAGGCCGAGAGTGCCCTCAGCCACGCCGCGCACCGGTGCGGCGATTGAACCCTGGAAGAATGTCGGCTCATAGTCTTCTGGTCGTGCCGGATTGGCCGCTGCTTTATCGTCGGTCCACGCCTGGCCTTCCGGAGCCAGAGAAAATACATCAGACATTATTCGACCCTCACAACGATAGCTTCATTGGTTTTCGGATCCGTCGCCCAGCGCCCGCTGCCGCTTACCAGTCGATACTGGTTGTTGCCAATGTTGACTGGCGTGAAGTTTGATGCGGAGTTTACGTTCAGACCGGCATCTTTCAGCGCCTGCTGTGCAGATGCGGTGTAGCGGTCCTTGAAGGTGGATTTATCCATGCCGAACGGCATTACCACATCGCCACCATTAAAGCCCTTGTACACGCCCCCTGTGGCGTATTGCGCCGCCTTTTCCACTACGTCGGAGTTGGCTGCATCAGTGCGCGTCATGGAGGCATCACCTGACTGATAAGCGATCCCGGCGTAAGCTGCCTTGAAAAGGTTATAACTGAGCTGGCGCGCCTGCGCGTTATTGGCGAATGCATTACCCACCTGATCGTCGAATGCTCGTTTCAGCTTATCTTCGCTCGGCAACTGCACCGGGGTTATACCAGCATCTTTCATTGCCTTCGTTGGATTGAGCAACTGATCGCCAGCGAGGATCACCTTCGATACGTCGTACTTATTCATGGTCGGCTTGTAGCCAATGAACTGACTGTATGCGATCGATGGTTTTTTGTTGTCGTACTGGTTATCCGGCGTCCCCAGCAGCAGCGCGGAATATGCAGTTGCTGCGTTGTTAGGCGCAATGGCAGACGCGACCTGGCGCATTGCCGGAGCGGACAGCGTTTCCCCCATGCTCTGTAACAGGCTGATTGTCTGGTTTACGTCTTTGGTACCGCGTACCTGTTCAGACAGTGCCGCAGCCTCCTCACTGGACAGAATAGGCGCATTGATGCCCAGCGCGCGCAGGCTTTCCTGTGAAGAGAAACGGTTAGCAACCTCAGCTGTGATGTCGTTAGGGTTGTTGCTGGCGATCGGCTTATAGGCTCCAATCTCCACCGCGGCGTTGAACGGGTTGTTCTGCCTCTGGCTGATCACCTTTGAGGCCGCCGCCGATACCTGATCGAATAATTCAGCGCGGGATGCATATCCCTCGCCTGTTTCCTCGGTTCCTGGCTTCAGCTGATTGACGTAGGCTGTGATGCTGCTCGTCGGCATGTTGCGGAATGAGCCAATGTACTGCCCGGCGATCTGCGTATTCCGAAACTCGGTATAGCGGAGATTACCTTCCCGCACCCCATAGGCAACCAGGAAGTCGGTCTGCGTTGGTGCATCAGGGAAATCAACACCGCGCATGTATGCCGCGCTGGCATCGCGAACCCGACTGTCGATACTGGTGCGATATTCCGCCTGCTGCTGCTTGCGAATTTGGTCAGCCTGGCGAAGGAAGGTTGCCTGCGCTTCAGGAGATGCAGCGTCGAATGCAGCATTGCCGGTATATCGCTTGGTGCTGGTCGGAAGCTGTGACAGGCCAATAGCTGCACTGACACCGGTGGCGAGCTGCTGGTCGCTGTATGGCTGGCTCCCGTTCTCATGCTGGATGATTGCAGCACATAGAGCCTTCAGCGTGTCAGGGTTTGATGCGTCAAGCTGCTGATCCGCAGTTACGCCGAGCTGTGCACATACTGCCTGAATGTAAGCATCGGTGTTGTTATTGTCAGATGGCGGCGCCCAGCGGTTGATAATGTCACTGACGGTATCGATGCCCTGGCGCTGATAAGACAGCAGGTTGCGGCCCAGCGCGCGAATGCCATGCTCCGGAGTTTCGAATTTAGCAAATCGACCATCATCACCGGTCTGCCCAACCCACGGATTAGTTTTGCTGTACTCGAGGTTTCCGGGGTTGTTATTGCGAATGCCGCGAGCGCTGTCGCCTGAACCGCCTTCCGATACCGCACGACGTGATCCAACAGCCGTGTCGCTCAGCTCACCATTGCTCTGAATGAACTCGATAGAGTTGTTAGCAGACCACTGAGAGAGAGCCGTATCAGCGACCTTCTCTTTAAATTCGGTCTTTTTCGCCTGAATCTGCTCGGCACTCCAGCCATGCGCGGCGCCATAGGTTTCGATCTGCTGAAAGGTCTGCTGGTTGTACAGCACGTAGTTGGCGTTATCGCCGTACGCAGATGCTGCCAGTTTCCCGTTGTTCGCCAGCGTCGCCTGGAACTGTCCTTCTTCATAGGCGTTAAGCTGGCTGATCTCGTGGCGTCCGGCCTGCGTCGTGAACTGAATGCGCTGCTGCTGTGCTTGCTGAAGGAACCCGGCACGGGCACCTTCTGGCAGGGTCATGGCGATCTGCTCTGCCTGGGAATCAAACTGTTGGGTGTACTCCTGGCCCTTACCCAGTGCATTCTTACCCTGAAGATTCAGCAGACCGGTATCGGGATTCGTCAGCAGATCACTCGATACCTGACTCAGTTGCAGCGATGCATCTTGCGCCTGGGCGACATCCGCCCTCTGCTTGGCCTGCGCGAACATGTCGATCGCCTTTGGCGCGACCTGAGAAATGACGTCGCCGACATTCGGCTGTTCGAACGCCTGAAATCCAGGAGACTGGAATCCGCGGCTTTCAACCTGGCGCCCGCTGACTGTTGGTACTGTTGGCATTTCGATATCTCCTTATCGACCGGTTGGCGTGCCGACGGCTGCGCTGATAGGTGCGGCCTTCTGTGAGAATGGCGACCACGTCCCACCAGCCATTTGATAGGCTCCGTAAGCCTGTAGCGGCGTTGTGAGCAGCGTTGTCATCGCCCCCATATTCCCCTGCTTACGCGCGGATACCGCCTGGGCGTCATAGTTGGCGGACTGCACCTGATAGCCGTAAGCCTCGCGCTGGGCGTTGTTAACGGTCGTCAGAGCATCCAGCGTGCCGAACTGAGCGGTATCTCCGAAGATATCCAGAGCATTACCGGTTGAGAGGTCTGCCCCGGTGGCCCCCATGGTTGCAGCCTGGGTGCCGGCTGCCTGGCGATTACGGCGGCGCACTTCCTCGGCCTGGGCATTGCCACGGTTAATCGAGTCCTGCGCCTGAGCTTCTGCCACATCCGCATTCTGCTCAGCAACAGCGGCAGAATATTTCCCTGTCTCATACTGGTTGTAAGCTGACAGCGCGCCTGCTGCGAGAGTCGCACCGGCTAAGATTGTGGTGGGTTCGCACATTATTTTTTCTCCATGTGGAAGCGATGAAACAGAAGACCGTGAGCGCCGTACGGCTGTGGTTCTTCAATGGTGAATCCCAGCCAGTGCAGCCAGATACGCGCTGTGTGGTTGCGGGCATCTACATAGTTTTCAAGATACGGGTAAACAGCCAGCATTGCATTGACCACTTTCCCGCAGCGGCGCAGGAAAGTGCGTTGGTATTTCTCCAGCGCATCGGTGCCCACCAGCCACGGGATACCGTTGCCGCCGATCATTGATGCCGGGGCCACGCCGAAGATGGTCACCCCTTCCCCGTTGATAAGCCCGGCGCAGGCGAAAGTTGACGTGCGCAGACCGGTTTCCAGAACGCGGCGCGGGCTCCATCCGTTTGTCGCCATAAATTCATCAACGTCAGCCTGGCGGACATGCGGGAGCATAGCTTCGATATGTTCCTGGGTTGCCGGTACGATCTGAGCTTTAATCATCAGAATCCCCCGACCGTCATGCGCGGCAGGACCGCCAGAACAGAAAGCGGCAGTGGGTCGAGCTGGCGCACCTTAACGCGTCCGTTCTTATCCCAGTTGCTGTCGAGCTTCACTTCCACCTTCCCGGTAGCGTCATCAACCGGATCGTCGTAGAACTCAAACTCACGCTGAGGATACTCGTACCATTCTCCGCCCGGAGTGGTTGCCCAGATGCCGCGGCTGGCGTTGACCACCATCGTCACAGTGGGGATCACCTGCTTTTTATCCAGCAGCGTTTCCTGCCCGTTGATATTGATGTCCAGCGTTTCGAATTCAGCGGTGATCGGCAGCCCGATATGCACCACTGCGCCCGGTGATTCCAGCGTGACAGCACCACCGGTTACGGTTTTCTGTGGCTCTACGCTGGCATCGGAGAGGATGTTGACTGTCTGGCCTTCGAGGTGTGACAGACCGCTGAAAGTCTGGCGGGCCATCTGCCAGTTAGTTGTGGCCGCAGTGCGCAGTACCGCGGGTACGTTACGGTTGAAGCGCACAACCACGGCGGTATTACTCGTTACGGAGATAATGTCGCCACGCAATTCTTTCGCCACCACTTCGCCGGTATCAGGATCCGTTTCTGAGTACGGGAACTGGATCTGAGCGCCAACGTCAGTGCCCACGAAATACGCCCCGCCGCTTATCGTCACCGGGTAGTCAACCTGATAGCTCCAGTCACCACTGCCGCCGCTGATGGTCATAGTACGTGTTGAGGTATTGCGTCCGTCATAGCTCAGTCCGCAATCGACAAAGAACGCATCTTCATCACTGGTAAACAGGCGGCTGGACAGGCGCTCTATGTAACGTTTCGTCTGTCCGTTGATGGTGCGGTTAACCACGAAGTAAACAGCGTCCTCGCTTCCTTCGCTGATGGAGCAGGTGCTTTCGTACTTTCCAGTGCTGGACTGCGGTGCCCAGGCAAATACCTGTTGGTCGCGCAGATAGGTCAGCACCAGCAGTTTGCCGTCATCGCGGATGCAGAACGCGCTGCTGTACGGCACGATGCAGAATGACCAGTCGACAATGCTGCGCTTCTGGAACAGGTGGTTTGCCAGTATGGTCAGGTCAGTGCCCTGGTATCCGTCCACGTCGAAGGAGTAAGCCAGATCACGGACCACGCTCCCCTTCTCCTGGATGAACAGCGCGATGTTTGCCACCGCGATCGGCGGCACATTGCTGGAGCCGTTGTTTCCCTGCGAGCTGAACGAAAACGCCGACGGCGTGAGGACCTTATTCTGGTCTCCGGATATCGTATATTCCCCGCCGGATGTCAGCGCGACCAGGTTGCCGACGTCGATAAGATGGCGTATCTCATTCACCTGTCGCCCGGCGTAGGTGTAGATGATGCGATCGTCATCCTGAATAGGGTTATTCTTGCCGAAGTCTTTATAGTCACCGGTCCGGCTCGCCCAGATCGTTTGTGGGTACGCGGTGGACGCGGCGAAATACAGGCGCTGCTGATAGTAAACAACCGTGCTCGGGTAGCCGTTGACACTGTTCCATGCGTACCGTGCCCACTTGTAGCTGCCATTAGCCGATCCGACAACCTGCGACGGGATATAGCTCACCACCGTAGCAGTGGCTGTCAGGCCGTCGCTGGCTACGGCTGTAATGCGCGCAATGCCGAAACCGCTGTGCAGGTATTCCCACTGGATTCCGGTATCACTATCCCCGGTTCCGCCCCATCCATCCCAGGACATGCCTTCCGTGTGAGAAGGCCGCAGGGCCCCGGTCTTGCCGGAAGTATTGGCACGGTAGTAGTTGCTGTCGGCGCGGCGTACATCGTTGATAGCGGTGGTCTTGCTGGTCTCCCATACGGGAACGGAATCAACCGCAGGCTGTTCGAGGTAAAACAATTTACCTACCTGCTC
Organism: Enterobacter cloacae complex sp.; assembly: GCF_900322725.1. NCBI lineage: Bacteria > Pseudomonadati > Pseudomonadota > Gammaproteobacteria > Enterobacterales > Enterobacteriaceae > Enterobacter > Enterobacter cloacae complex sp. The sequence continues at coordinate 587,927 of NZ_LT991957.1, forward strand.
AGATCCGAATATGGCGGAGCTTGCCGTCAGCGTAATAGTACCGGTGCTGGCGCTGGCGTATACCTTCACTGACTCGTCAACGTTGATATCTTCGAACGGTCCGTTTTTGGTGGTGACATCAACGATCTGCCAGTTGTCGTGCGCGTAACGGCGCAACTCCTTCGGCGGATAGGCCGGGTGAACCAGCGTAAGCACGTCTGCGCTCTGCGTGAATTTGATGCGGAACAGGTCAGTCTCAGCATACGGCATCGCCAGTTCGTAGATCACATTGCTGCTGTTCAGCACATACGCGCCGTTTTTGATGACGCGCATATAGTTGTGCCCGAACTCCAGCGCATAAGTCTGGACGGTCGAGAACTGGAAAGGGATAAGGCGGCATTTTCGCGTCGGATATTTGGCTTCGCCGACGAAGCGCGTGCCCGGGCGATTCTCCACCCCGCCATACTGACGGACAATAAAGTTGTCGCACTTGCGCAGCGCCACCTGATACTTCGACATATCGATGCGCCCGTACAGCGACGGGCCAATTTCACCGCCGGCAAAGCTCGGCTGAATCCAACTGAAAGCCATTATGACAACCTCGCTGCGGTGAACTCATCAACTGGCGGCTGCGGCTCCTGGGATTCGTTCTGGCTGTGCGAGCCAGCGCTCAGGATGACGCTGCGGTACATGGTCAGTGCGTTGTTACCGAGATCTGCGCTGCCGGTCAGCGGCATATTGATGGCGGCGGCCAGACGCCAGGACAGCGCTTCCATGAAGATTGCATCGAACATGTTCACGTCGGTGACGCGCGCGATATACTTCAGCCATGCCTGAGGCTGATCGGTGTAGATCAGCTTTCCGGTGCCGTCGGTATCAGCCCCAACCTCATAGTTGATGCGCATGGCCGCCGTGGGATTACGTATGCCGGGCACCATAATTTCGGTGATGCGCAGGCAGTCAGTCGGATACTGGTAGGAATAAGCCCAGTCCGGCGGCGGATTGTTGGTATCGGCCAGCGCCAGGCGTTTGGTGGCAAAGTTCCAGTCGAAGTCCGCCAGCGCAGCATCGCGGCAGGAATCGAAATGCAGGGAGCACTGCCCGGCTTCTTTGCTGGCCTCGGTCAGGCTGTTAATGCTGCGGCTGTTCCCGATATTGCTCAGCGCGCGGTTACAGATCTCGATAACGGAGGCCATTAATCATCCTCCCCGCCGTAGAGAGTTTGGGCGGCAGTTTTGGGCTGCTCACCAGATACCGGGCTGAGTGCCATGTCAGTAATCTGCAAGCTGGCGTTATGCTGCATGCCATCTTCCGTTTCTCGGGTAGAGGTGGAACGAATTATGGCTTTCGCGGTGATCATCACTTCAGTACCAGCGGATTGTGGCGTTGCCTTGAGCTTGGCGAGCGTCTCGTTGTTCAGCTCAATGCAAAGGCCCCATGGATAATCATCGCGAGTCTGGGTTTTACCATCCTCATCCTGATAGGTGTCAGTTCCAGTTTTGAGGTTTACCAGTTCCATAGCGGACTCCTGCAATAAAGGGGCCGAAGCCCCTTGTTTTATTAGCGAGGCTTAGACGCCCAGTTTTTGCCGTTCTTCCGCAATACGCTCTTTGATCGTTTCAACATTCATGTTGCCAGGTTTCTTGTTGAAAAGTTCTTCGTACTGCTGGCGTAGCGCGGCTTCATCTTCACTGAAGGTATTGGCATCTTTACCGCCGGTATCTTCCTGGCCATCATCTTCATCCTGTGGTTCAGGCTGAGAGTCAACCGGCACGATTCCGCGCTTCTTATCTGCCTTCTTATCTGCCTTCTTCTTTGCCGCCTTCGCCGCTGCGTTGATCGGCTCCAGCGCAGATCCTGGCTCGCCGTCATATTCAATTTCTGAGCCTTCAGGCCAGAGGTTGTTATGAATATGGGATAAGCGCAGGACGCGGTATTTTGCTTTTTCCATTGCCATCACCTTAGCCAGTCACTTTGGAACGGATCGGGTAATAAGGAGTGTTGTTGTCAACATCCAGATTAATGCCCGAGGTGAACGCGCCAGCAGTCAGCGGACCGGTGCCGACTGAATAGTTAACGCGCAGATAACGCTGGACGCCCGCCGGAACTTTGGTTGAGAACAGGCGTTTGCCAACTGTCAGTGCAGACAGCGCCAGAGCACCGCTGTCGTAGATAGTGGTCCAGGTGGAGTTGTCAGGGCTGGTCTGCAACTGAACGTTGAGGGTCGCAGCACCAGCAGCGGTTGCAGTGGTGTCAACGGTTGCCCAGAACTCCAGCGGATAACCAACGCCGATATCGCGGCGGGTGCCGTCGATAGGGCCGAGGTCAATCACGTCCGTAGAAGCAGCAGAAGCTGTAACCGCCTGCTTCTCGGAGAACATCAACAGTTTGTCGAGGATCATTTTCTTTCTCCATTTATGGGCCGGTTAAGGCCCATCAGTTAATGACAGGCGTTAAACAACGCGCGCTTCTGTTTCGAGAATCGCATCGGTTTCACGGATTGGGATGCCACGGAACGTGGTCCAGAATTCGCCTTCAGTCTCTTTTACGGACAGAGCCAGAGAGGCTTTATCCAGAGATTGCAGATCCAGCGCCTGGGCAACGGTACGGTTCATGTAGAACACCGCGCGGCCCATTTTCAGGTTAGGGACGCGGTGCAGCGCTTTAACCATCAGGCTGACGATATTTGCAGCTGAACCTGGTACTGACAGATCGCTCACATCGATGTTGGCGATGCGCACAACGTAGCGCCAGTCACGGAGAGCCAGGCCGTTATCCCACTTATAATGGGTGCGGTAACCCTGGTATTTGCCGCCATTGGCATCGGTAAGCGTCTGCTCGCCGAGGTTCTGAGTCTGCAAACCAGCCTTCTGCCCTTTAGGGAAGATGCCGTGCACAGTGTTTTCACCCCAGACCACCAGCCAGATAGAGGTGTTATCTGTACCGGTGCCGCCAGCATCAATGATGTTCTGGCCGTTGCCTGCGGATTTGCTGGAGTAGCGGGATGACAGGCCCATGAACTGCTGCGGATTCACACTGGTGTCGCCGTAGAACAGGGTCTGAGCCATCTGCTGGTTCATTCCTTCGAGGAATGCACGATCTTCAGACAGGCGGAATTCAGCAGTGTTACCGTTAAGATCTGCCAGTGACTTATCTACTTCCGCATAAGCCTCCAGCATGCCGACAGTGTCAGTGACCTGTACGGTAGTTGATTTTGTCGGTTGCACACCGTAGTTCAGCAAACGCCAGGTAGGCTGCGGGAGCCCCGAGCGAACGGTGGTACGGTGACCAGTTGGAAGGTTACCCTCTACGAACATCATATCCGTCAGGATTTCGTTGGTCTGGGAAAGAAGTTCGACAATCTTATCGACCTTTCCGTTTGGATCAGTACGCTTAGCCCAGTCAGCCAGCGTCAGCGCATTTACGCCTTTAACAGCCATGGTTATATCCTCTCTTATTAGCCATAAAGCACTTCGGCCGCACTACGCTGGCCTTGATTACTGCCATCGACCATGCCGTCTTCCGACATGGCTTTACCGATCTTCACGAACGTTTTAACCAGGTCTGGATGGTTACCAAGCCCGGTAGCGTTCAGATATTCTTTCAGTTCCGGCGTGCCGAACTGGTCGAGTGCACGCTGCGCAGCACTGAGGTTTGCGGTCAGTTTGTCGCCGCCGATCTCCTTGTCTGCCTTCACGGTCTCTGCCCAGCCTTCGGTCTGCTTCTGCCAGGCTTCTGCCTGACGCTGCTGCACACCGGCCAGAATTTTTGGATATGCGTCCACCAGCTTTTGCGCCTGCTCGTTGGTCAGGTTCAGATCACGGGCAACGGGTTCGAAGTCCTTCAGCGCTTCGGTATCCAGCTCTACGCCTTCACCAGCGGTAAATTCGTATTTCTCCGGCGCACCTTCCTGCTTCTGCTTTTCGTCATCCGACTCCTCCGCTGGCTTTTCACCATCAGCGGGTTTGTCTTCCTGAGGCTTGTCACCTTCAGCGCCAGACTGTGGCTTATCGCCTTCTGGTTTCGCTGGCTCGCCTGCAGGTGCTGGAGCATCGGCAGCAGGTGCAGATTGCTCAGACGGTGCAGGTGCAGTGCCACCATCAGCAGGTTGCTCATTGCAAAGACGGCGATGCAGCAAACGTTCAAATAAATTCATGGTTACTCCTGTTCACTGGCCTCTGCGGCCATCTTCAGATACTGATCGGGGCAGTGCGTCATGACGCGCTGGAATAGCTCCAGAGCCAGATTGCGCTGCCCTTCGTTGAAAGCCATTGCCAGGGCATCCATCGGCGGTATGGCGGCGAATACGCGCCCACTCTCCAGCACTCTCCACACGACGCGGCGGCCCTGTTCGCTATCCATGACGAACTTGATGTCGTCCTTTTCGCGCTGCTCCAGATCGTGCTTCTTCCGCTCGTTCTGAATGCGCAGTTCTTCTTCGTCAAAGTCAGTCATTGCTGCGCCGCTCCTGCTGCGTTAGTGATTGCTGTCAGTGCGCTTGGATCTGCGGTTTGCGTATCGCTGAGCGTCTTCGCGCCCTGCGCTACGGCCTGACCCATTGCCAGCGCCTGAGCTGCCTGCTGTTGCTTGGCGCGCTCTTCACGAATGCCCTGCACCTGCTCCTGCGGAACGATGACGGTTGGCGATACGCCGGACATTTCGGAGAACGCGTCAATTGCCTGATCCACGTCGAGCTTGTCGAGCGCTTCAGGTTTGAACTGTGCGAGCTGGCCGATAAACCCAACGGTCTGCGACAGGCTGGTGAGCCCGATAGATTTCTGCGCCTGCGCCATAACGGAGATGTATTCGATGCGCAGCGGCATGCCCTGCATAACGTCAGGAGGTGGCGGAAGCATGTTCTTGCGCGCCATGATGGAGAACACGCGGTCGATAAGCGGATTGAGCGCTTCGTCGTTCAGGCGTTCCAGCACCGGGCCGAGCATCAGCAGTTTCTCTTCTTTCATCTCGATCACTGCTTCCACCGGCATTGAGCGGGTGTTGATGTTTTGCAGCATCATGAAGAGGTCGACAAAGTAGGCGCTGTTGATGGTCTGGCGGGTATCCTGAATGTCGGCCAGCAGGTCGGCGGTATTCGGATTTACCAGGTACGCAGGTTTGAAACCGTCCTGACCGCTCAGCACATCGAGATAGGTCACGTCACCAGGCAGCAGAGAAACGCGCTGATTTTTCAGCGACGCCGGCGCGACCATCGGCGGGTTAGTGGCTTTGTCGATCAGCTGAGCTTTACGTTTCTGCTCAACCTGAAGCGCTTTAACCTGTCCGAGTGCCAGCATGCCAGGGCAGGAGGATGCGTAAACGTCCTCGCCGTTAACTTCCCAGCGCGGCGCCAGAATCGGGAATTCATCGAAGCCGGATTCACGCAGCAGCTTGTCGGAGTCGCCTCCTGTCTCGAAATAGACAGAACGATACGGCTTGTTCTTGCTGTCCATCCTCCCGCTGTCGCGGTTGATGTTTGGCGTGATGCAGTGGTTTACTTCGATCCAGTTTTCATACGAGCCGCTTTCCCACTGGCTCTTCACGGACGCGCTGACATTGTCCAGGCCAAACTCTTGCACGAGCTGGCGCACGGTCATGGAGAACTGACGGAAGGATGTGTCGACGCTGCCACGCGGGCTGTTAGCCAGGTAGTAGCTGCCAATCGGGAATGGCATTGTGCGGATCACGTCCTGGTCATCTTCCAGAACAGCCATAGCGGCAGTACCGAAAGTACCCAGACTGGCGTACATGACGGGCAGAGACTGATAAAGATTCGACTTGTTGAACACTTCGTTCATGCGGCGCTGCACGACTTCCAGCCAGACCTTAACCGGGCCGTAATCCATCATGTCAGGGTCAGGCGTTGCCAGCTTGAACCACGGGCGCGCAGGGCTGGTGATGCCGGACATCATGCCGCTGGCGAGAATGCGCTGAGCGAGTGAACCGGTAGGGTCAACAATTTTGGTGTTGCGGCGATCGTCACGGTTAACATCAGACGTCAGGAAGCGGGAACCGCGCGGATTGATAAAGTCGCTCAGGTCGCGCCAGTGCGGCTCGAACGATGTGCGCTCATTCTTCAGCTGTGCGAGCTGCTTCAGCAGCCGCTCTTTTTCGGTTTCCACCATCTCTGCGCGCTCCGTTACTGACCGAGCAGCGTTTTACCGCTGGTATTGGCGGCGGAAGTGTCGCCCTGGGCACCGGTGAGCATGGTCGAGTTACGACCGGCGGCAGCACGGCGGCGGCGCTCTTCATCATCGCGCGCACTGACCACAGCGGCGTCCTGCTCCTGAGGTGCGGCCTGAACTTCTGGTGCCGCTGGCACTGATGGCTTGCTGCCGATACACATAGCGATAACCTCACACACGATTAAATTATTACCAATTTAACCATATACGGATTATTTTACGTAGTGTATTGACATAATGGACTGCAATTATTACCCTTCAGGTAACACAACATGAAAGCGCACTTTGATATTGGTTCTGTGAGGTCTTGTCGCTAAATCAAAACTGGTGAGTGCGCTTCCAGGTGTGAGCAGTACGGCATCTGGCACATGTGTCGTAGCGGTCCGGCGGGGTTCCTTGGTGTTCCTTATCCCCGAGCGGGTTCCCGGAATGTGCAAGTCAGTGTTATCGGTATGCACGACATGACGACTCACCATCGTGGCGATACGGTGTGACACCTCGGAAGAGACGAGGATACAACGATGAGAGCATTGGGGTGACCGGTTAATCCCGTGACGCTAACCGATACAGGCGCAGTGCTCTCAATGTTGTGGTGAATGCGCAGGCTGATGCGCGAATTTAGCGTCGACAGTTTCTATCTCCTTCCGGACTCGAGCGGAAAAACTGACTGACTAAGGGTGGAGAATGCCGGAGATCAGCACCGGCCACCACAACCCAATCACGCCTTAGGACCGTGATACGGCAGTACCAGGCAATGCGTGTAGCTTTGGCGGTGGCAGTTGCTCCCACTTCTGACCACCGCCCTTTTTACAGCAGAACGCCATTCCGATGACGTTGCGCTGTAAACCCTGCATCACCCGCCAAGGAAGGCACTCCGTAGTCCTTTGCTTCCAGTTAGCCCGGTTCGTCCGGGCATTTTTTTAAGGTGAAAATCATGAATCAGACAGTCGTTAATGTTCAGAAACAATCTCCTGCCGAAGAGATCCGCCGCGAGAATCTCTATCACACCAAATTGCAATGCCTGGCTGAAGTGCTTAGTAAAAGAGCTGTACTTGATGAGCGAGGTGCTGTTCAGGATGCCAAAGCCATCAACGCCGCATTCGATAAAATTACTTTCTGAGGTAAGCAACCATGGTATCAACAGCATCCCCAGCACCATCCTGCATGGCTATTGAGCAGGAAATTCAGGCCAAAGGCTTAACCGCGCCGCGCGTTACGCGAGACGACATGATCGCAAACATTGCTCACACTGAAATCGTTAAGCACGTTTCTGTTACCGGGCAGGTTCTGCGCTGGGCGATCATTACGACAAAGAATGGCTTTGCGGTTACCGGAAAGCCATCATGTGCAGTCTCAGCTGAAAACGACAATGAGGCGATCGGTAAACAGATTGCTCTGACGAATGCAGAGAACGAGCTGTGGCCGCTAATGGGTTACGCTTTGAAAGAGAAGTTGAGCCAACAGTGAAAGACGAATTCGACGGCTTTTAATGCCGTGACATGTCACAATCAGCCCGCCGATGCGCGGGCTTTGTTATTTCCACGGGTCGTAATCTGTGACCGCTTTCCCCTGCTGGTTCTCCTGCCCGGGAATGCGCAGGCGTTTCGTAACAGGGAAAGCAAACGTCAGCAGCAGCGCGTCACCTTTGCCCGGAGAGCGGCCTAAGCGCTCTTTTATATCTTCCTTCGGCTCAATGACGATCTTGCCGTCTACCCTGACTTTGTACTCTGCCGCAGACAGGTCGTCCGCCGTCTCCTGGTCGTCCAGCGCACCGCCGAGCTTCAGCCACGTCTTGCAGCTGTTGAACATCTCGCCGCGCTTGTTGAGCATCTGCGGGTCAGTAGAGCCGCCGCCGAACGGAATTAACTGCCACGTCCGGCCCCAGCCGTCACCGATTGACTTCAGCCCGGTACCGTAGCCAAAGTCGATAAACACCGCATCAGCCTGGTACTGATCTTCAAAGTCGGCGATACGCTTCGCCATAATCAGATCGTCAGTGGTCTTGTTGCCGGTCCATAGCACTTTGCTGTGCAGACCCTGACGCAGGTATATCACCGCGTCATCCACGCCGGAATAAGCCGGGTCGACGCCGATAATCACCGGAGCGTGCGCCACCTGCCCGGCGGTCACCACGCGCTTCATCGCCTCGTCAGTGAGCCCTGTCGGGATAAACTGGAGTTCGGACGCGTCAGGGAAGATCCCACGCACACGGACCTTCACGAAGTCGCTGTCCTCGCCGTAGTCGTCCACCCATTTCTGGAGTTGCTGTTTGTTCGTGCCTTCTACGGTACGGCTGTCAATCTGCGCACACTTCCAGCGGTGTTTATATTTTCGGAAGCATTCGCGGAAACGGCCAGTGTTACGCGTCGGGTTCCCGAACGCCACCCAGATGATTTCAGTGTCTTCGTCCGTCAGCGCGCCCTCTGCTACCTCCCACACCAGATCTGCAATGTTGGATGCTTCGTCGAATACCACGATGATGCGCTTGCGCTCGTTGTGCAGGCCAGCGAACGCTTCGGTGTTGTGCTCAGACCACGGGATTGCGTCAGCGCGCCAGCGTTTATCGTGGCCCGGATCGTTGCTGTACATCGCCGTGGCGGTGCAGGTGAACCACTCTTTCGTGATAGCCAGATTCGACCACTTTATGATTTCCGGCCAGGTCTTGGTGCGGAGCTGGTTGTCGGTGTTGGCGGTCACCACCACCTTGCAGTCCTCGCAGGTATCCATTCCCCATTTAATCAGCATCGAAATGAATGCAGATTTCCCCACGCCATGACCTGATGCGCGGGCGATCATGATAGGCTGGTAACGAGTGGTTGGGTTCTGAAGGTGATCCCGTATCTCGCGGAATCCCTCCGCTTGCCACTTACGCGGCCCGGTGGCGTGCGCCAGCTCTGTGCCATCTTCGCCCCACGGGAACGCATAAAGCGCATAGCCCAGCGGGTCATACGTGAACGAGGCAATATCCTCGACGAGCTGCTCTTCTGGCGACATGGCTGCTGCTGTCATTCTTCACCACCAGCCTGTTTCTTAACGCGAGCCCGAGCCTTGGCCATCTTGTCTGCTATGGTCATTCTTACGTCGATTTCCAGGCGCTCTTTGAACGCGTTGACGTCGACGTGCTTACCAATCAGCTCGAGGTTCTTCACCTTGTCCGGCCATTTGATTTTTTTGAGGATGGTCTCTATCGAATCCTCTTTCATGTTCATGATGGTTGAGGACAGGTCGAACCCGCTGAGCGTGGTACGCCAGATTTTAGGCCAATCGCGGATCGGTTTCAGGCTGCCGTCATCGTTCAGGATATCCAGCACATCCATCTGGTCGATCTCCACCAGGCGCATGAGGACGTAATCAGCGCTGACGCGGTTTCGCTTGTTGCGCTCCTCCATCAGTTCGGCGATTCGTTTCTGGATTCTTTCGTCGCGCATCATCACGCTGGCTTTGACCGCCGCCGTATTAGGCGAATACCCTGCGTCTATCGCTGCCTGAGACTGGTTTTCTGGTGTCTTAATGTAGGACTGGCAGTAAGCCTCCTGCATCGCTGTAAGAGGCTTATATTGCGTTGATTTGCGTTTGTGGGTTTTTGGTGTCGCGGGCATCATTACCACCTGAGTAATTTTATTACCATTCAGGTAATACTATCACGCCCGCGCAGATGTTACATGACTGGTATCGGATCGTCTTCCTGGCTGCCGGCACGGTTGAGGAAATGTGTAACCACTCCCAGCACCGTTGTGTCGTCCAGCGCTTCACCTTCGATTGACTCACCCTCCGGAACGATAAGCGCCCGCCCCTGCACGATGGCGAACTCAGTGCGGCCGCAATACGATATCAGCACGGTATCACCCGGATGTGGTTTAGTTGCGACGTTGATGATTGCGTATCCAGCCGACGTCTCAACGGTGCGGCAGTTGCCGTCGTAGCCGCACATGCTGGTGATGGTAAGGCGGGATTCTGCGTAGTCTTTTGCCGGAGATGGAAAGCCCATAATGGAACCTCACATAAAAATACTGTACATTTAAACAGTATAATCATGTGAGGATTTAGTCAATACGCCGTGACAGGTCACACCGCAAGTTTCGTTTCATGCCAGCCCTGCGTTACCCAGCAAGCCGAATCACCGGCGCACGGGCAGGACTTCACCGGCAGGCTGTCGCCACATTTGCCGCACTGGTTGGCGCTGATAGCTTTGATGCGACCGCGTACCCGGGCATCATCCTGGCGGATCAGCAGAGCAATGTACTCGCTCATTTCGTATGGCTCACGGCCCGGGCGACGCTCCGCGCAGTTACGCGCCAGCATCTCCATTTCCTGCTCGTCGAGCACCAGCTCCAGCTTGCGTTCACCAGCTTCCGCCTGGCGAGCGCGCTGCGCTGCCTTGCGTTCTGCTGCGGTTTTAGCCATTGCCTTTCTCCTTTTTCGCCAACTTCAGCATCGCATCACCATAGCGTTCGATTCCCATCGCAAACGCGCCCTTCACGTTAATTCCCTGGATGATATCCGCCGGCACCACCACCGGCATCGGCACGCGGATGACCAGCCTGCGGAGTTCGGCTATTTCGTCGGCCTGCTCCATGACTCTGGAGTACAAGTCAGAGGCTTCGCCTTTCCACCATGCCACGTCGGCTTTAAGGCGGCGCAGGCGTCGCTGTTTGAGTTTGCTCACGACTTCACCTCATCCTTCGGCGCTGACGTTTCAAAGACCAGATCATTCCCACCGCATGCAGGGCATTTGACGTTCTCAATCAAGTTACCTTTCACGAATTCCGTGTGCTTGCACTGCTGGCAAGTCATCTTCATTTCAGAGTGGAATGAGTAAGCGGTTTCGCTGTTTGATATGTTATTGCCGTAAATTTTTAAGCCCATCACTTCACCTCCTGCTGCGGTGCTGCTGGATATGCACTGCCTTCCTGACCTGGATCGTTGCTTCCGGTGCATGCATTCCTGTGGTCATTGGCGCGCGGGCAGCGTTTGTTGCCACAGTCAGGGCAGACGACAAATCGCATATCAGTAAGCGTTATTGGTCGGCATGTTCGGCACCAGCAGTCTGGAGCGTTGAGAGCATCACGCTCGGCAAATATTTTCTCAGCGTCGATTTCAATGCCAGAGTTGCGAATGGTTTCCACAGCATCCCGCAACTTGTAAGCCGTCGTTACAGGTTCGGCACCCTGAAGCATGGCGGCGCGGTAGACATCAGGGCGAGATAACATGGAGACGTTATTCCATGTTTTCACATCGATCAGATTAAACGCATCATCCGGCAATACATCCTCAAGATGATTCAGAAGCACATTGACTTCATCAGGCACAGACACCGGAACTGGCGGGGCGGTGTAAACAACACTTTCAATCCAGTGCGCGCCATCCTCATTGCAATTGCACTTCGACTCTAATGGCTCGTCCAAACCCTCTGCGCCACACGCGCTACAGGTAAAAAGTTTGCGGCCCCTTGCTTCGAGCGATGCCAGCGCCAGTTTCATCGCCGCCAGAGACATCGCAGCATCTTCGTTTACGATGCCAGGCACAGCATCTCGCTCTTCTTCGAGCTCCGCGATGGTCTTCAGTAGCCATTCTTTGGTAAGAGTGTTCATGATGCCTCTCCTTTACCGACTGCGGCGCGGTCGATTATTTTTATGAACTCAGCAGCGCCAACATCACCAAGACCAGCGTACTCGCTGATGAACTTCCTCGCCGATGCGATGATTCCGCACTGGTCAGCAATCCGTTTCTCTGCGGCTTCAGCCCTGGCTTCCTGTCTATGCGCCTCCGTCCATCCAGCATTGGAATGTGCCGCCGTTGCTTTCAGATCGTCGATCTGCTTGTCTTTGGCTTCCAGCTCATCCAGCAGCGCCATCACAGTGGCGGGATTGGCTGAGGCGATGAATTCAGCGTTGCACTTAGCCGTTTCATCCCATGCCATGTGGTAATCATGATCCCATTCAGTGTGGATGCACGCAGCAGTTGAATTGGTCATGTCGAGCAATGATTCGTGACCAACATACACCGCATATGAGTGGTAGCCAGAAACCCTATCTTCGCCCTCGCCATATTCGCCGTCAGTCTCGACAACATCAGACCACCACTCGCCTTTTGTCGCCTTCTCCGCCGCTTCACGAAGCGCCTTTTTGTCGATGTTGCTCATTGGGCGGCCTCCGGTCTTTTTCTTGCGCTGAAGCGAGGTACATGTTCCATTTCAACCGCAAATACACCTACGCTCTCGCCGTCAACGAACAGCTCGATATCCAACGGCCAGTCAGATTCCCAGCCGTCATGGTTGTCGAAATAATCAAGGGCGGCATCCTGAGACAAGCATTCCAATTCCCACTTAGAAGTGAGCTCATCGATGTGTCGAGGATCGAGAAAATATGCATCCTCAGGAAACGTGCCTGCATCGCTAACTACGTACTGGATTACGCTCATGACTGCACCCCTTTGCGAAGCTGGGCGGCTATGTCTTCGAGTACGCCATCAGCGAACGAGCGGTCGAAATCATCCACTGGCGCACCAGCCATAAACTCTGTTGACGTCAGGATCATCCGCGCGATATCTGCCGCGTTCTTTGCTGTGTCGTCGATAAAACCAGCATCCCATGCGGCCAGCATCCTGTTAGCAACAAAGTGAGCGCCTTCCTTGTGGGCCTGCGCCCGCACTTCAGCCAGGCATTTGCGGAATTCAGCAACGTATTGTTCGACACTCATTCCCCAGGTTAACGGGCATTCTTCGACGGTTTCGCCTTCGTATTCTTCATCAGGGACTTCTTTGGTAAAGAATTCGCGCTCGATGGCATGGAGCGTGTCAGCGAAGCGGCGTAGGTTTCTCTGACCTTCCGTGATAGAAAATTCAGGAGCCTCGCAGCCAGCGCCCATCTGCTGATATACGGCGGTTTTGAAGGCCTTCAGCCCCGCATTCTCCGCAGCCAGCGCATTACTACGAGCCAGTTGCACATCCAGATGCGTAGCCAGATCGCTTATCAACTGCGATACAGCACCGCCTGATGATTTAAGTTGTGCGGCCTTGTCATGACCGCGCTTTACCAACTCACTCACATTGCATTCCATCTTTACCCCCGCTTACCCGTATAAGTTATTGATTACGTTGATATCAAAAAGGATGGTTATTTAACGCCTATCCCGAACCTTGCGATTAACAGCGCATCCGCGATGGCCTGGCCTTTCGCTTTGGCATCCAGCGCCCTGAGTTCCGGGTAAAGCTGAATGGCCCGGCTACGCGCTGCGTCCTTGTCGCTGCCGATAAGCCCGGCTGACTTCTTCCAGGCCTGCGGCGTTACCAGCGTGTACGGAATGTTGAGCCCCTGGAGGATCCCCTCCGCTACACCAGCTGCATGCCCGAACGTGAACATGCTCGCCGTTCCCTGTCCTGGCATGGCTCCGACCTGCTCAAGGTACGCATGAGTGATTCCGTACTGCCGAAGCCATGCAGATACCGCTGCGCCGTTCACCCTGGACTTTGTGCCGACCTTGATGGTTGGCATTGCCAGGTGGTCGATGTAGCCGCCCTGCTCAGTTACGAGAACCAGCGCGCCGCTGCATCCCGGGTCAATCCCTAAAACTGCCGTCATGATTTACCCCTTAGGTAATTTAAATCCACATTAGAGTTAAAATCAATAGCTATGCGCATATTTTGTTACCTGCAAGGTAATTATGCAGGCGTAAAAAAATGCGCTGCCGCGCCGGTGCTACTGCTTTGCTACTTCCCTTTCCCGTATTGCCTTGAAAACCTTTCCATATCGAAATCAATCGTGGCCCTGTAATCCCTGAACAGGCCGCATTTCCCGTGACGTATTACCTCTCCGCTCCTCTCTGCATCTCTGAAATATTTCTCTACAGTGTTGAGGTGGAGGCCGAGGATTTCTGCTGCCTGCCGGGTAGTTATCCTGCCGCGCTCTTTTGCAGCGGTGATTATCCGCCTGACGGCTGTCTTACGTTCTGAGTACGTGTTTGGTCTTGCCATGGAAACCTCACTATGTGGCCTGGTAGCCCCTGAACCCCTCCGGAATGGTCTTGTCCGGCTCCGGAACGTCGTTGATATCCCTTCGCTGCTGCTGGGCGACTGGCCTTGCCCTGGACTGCTGCACGCTTCTCGCCAGCTTCTGTTGCCACTGGTCGTGGTGGAATGCCTTGCCCTCCGCTTTCCAGTACGTGATGAAGTCTGCCAGCTCGAACGGTGTGATCTCCGTCTTCAGAGCTATGCCCCACAGCGCAGCGCGCTGGATGAACTGTGGATCTGGCTTCCAGTTGTCGTGCATCTGGAATTTTCCAAACTCACCCATTCCGCCAGGCGCAATGTAGCCATTCAGCATCGCGTTGTTCGCATCCGGATCTGGTTCACCGCCAACAGCAGAGTTATCCACAGGTGAATTTTGCTCGCTCCCTGTGTGGGGTTTATCTTTTATATCTTCTCTTCTCTTTATCTCTTCTTTATCTGTCGTGACATTTCGTGACTTGTCGTGACATTGCCGTGACTCATTGCTTTCTTGTTGTCGCATCCGCTGCCTTTCACGCTGCTCTCTTTTTCTCTGAGTTGCTGATTTTGCTCCTGTTTCATCATTGCCACGGTCCTCCTTTTTAGGCTGTCTCCGCTCCCACCCTGTAAGGTATGTTCCATCCAAAACACGGCCCTGCATGGCGTTAATAACAGCGTCTATGTCACACTCAGTCACGTCAAAATGTGACGCTAAGTCCTCGTTCGTGACATCAGCGTGACCTCGCGTGACATTTTGTGACCCGCTAACAAGAAGGTGGACATAAACGGCCTGAACGAGAGCTATCGGTTGACCGGATATTCTCGCTATGGTTCTCCACTTCGGGTCATTAGGCATATCATGCCAAAGACGTAGCCATTGATTAGCCATATGAACCTACTCTTTCTCGAGATCAGTGATTCCACAAAGGCGCAACCCAGCGAAGCAACCAGTATTAACCATGTCGCAGTACATTGTCTGATCTGAAATGTTCAGCCGGTGCCACATAATGAGCATCGCCTTTTCTTCTTCTGACTCTGCTTCAATGCATAATTGAGCACTGGAACCGGAGAAAAAAATCTTCATGCTGCCTCCCGCGCCTTTCTGGCTGCCTTTAATTTATCTGAACGCAACTGCTGCTGGCGTCGAGCCCGCTCGTTGTTGCACTTAACGCATTCACCACTGAGGGTGTAGCGCTCACTGTCATGCCCGTGAATGCACTTCTTGCCGGTGTAGAACCTGGCGAGGCCCATTTCGAGAGCTTCACGCTGAGTTAATCGCTTCATTTGCACCTCTCTTTGAAATTTATCTTTGGTAATTTTGTGCGATGGCCGAAAAAAGATCAACCATATTTGGATCATTATTACCTGAGAGGACTGAATAGATATGAAAAGACCGCCAGAAGGCGGCCTGATGGGGGTTTGAAGGAGGTTTTATTCGTAGAAGAAGATAGCCAGTTCCGGCTTTGTTCTGACCCAGCCGCGTTGTTTGCATGCCTTAAATAACCCATTCATCAATGTCTTACCGGGCATTTTACGACGGCCTGTCAGATGAGTCTGGATGTAGTGGCTGGTCGTTCCGGCCTCGTCAGCAAAGGCATTTCGCTCATCAGGAGTGAGTTGCAACCAGTGTTTTTTGAAGTCGAATTTTTCGTTCTCGCTCATAGCTATTGCCTGATATTAATTTCAGATAACAAATATTCACCCAGAAGGTAATAAAAATCAAGGTTTGTTACCTGTGAGGTGCATTTACCTGTGAGGTAAATTCGCTTTTAATTGAACCACTAACTAATTCATATATGAGGCGATTCACCAGAGCATGAAAAGTATTCAGGATATCCGCAGGCAGAATATTAACGATATCATCGACCGTGACTTTAACGGGGTGCAGACTCGTCTGGCGGAAAAACTGGGAACTCAGGCAAACCTGGTGAACCGCTGGGCCCGCGGGCAGAAGGTTGTTGGCGACACGGTGGCGCGCAAGATTGAGAAGGCAGCGAACAAGCCGTCGAACTGGCTGGACGTCGACCACTCATTATCTGCTGTTGCAATCCCCCAGGAGGAGATCACCGCCTCCGATATCGGCCAGTTGGCGGCGCATAACCTCGAAGCGTGGATGCAGAACAACCGCGACCTGTCCTCCCAGGGTAAGCTGTCGAAGGCGTCCGGCGTTGCCCAGGCGACAATCAACCGCATGCTGAACAATGAGGTTAGCGTTTCCATCTCCACCCTGGAGGCGATCGCCAGCGCGTTCGGGCGCCGGGGATATGAGCTGCTCATCCATCCTCGCGACCCGGCGACCATCCATTACGACCGGGCCCGCTACGCATTGTTACCTGAGAGCGAGAAAAGTAAGATCGAGAGCTACGTCGATTTCGTGATTGTTCAGAACGGTAAAACGCAAGAATAACTTTATAAATTTCAGATACTAAGCCGCCATTGAGCGGCTTTTTTATTGCCCTTAGAATTACCTTACGGGTAATTTTTTATAATCATACCTATTGACTTCAAACCACATAAGGATAATTATTACCTCAACGGTAACACTGAGGTAACGAATTATGCAGTGGAAAATCATCAACGGCTGGTACTGCGTTACGGCGTGCGGGCTGATGAGCACCAAGTGCCGCACTCTGCATGAGGCCATCAACTGGGCGTTTGTCACCAAGATGGCAGTCAAAACTGAAATGGATATGGGGGTGAGCAAGTGAGTGAATTAGCAATCATCGAAATCGCGCCGGACCTGGCGCCAAGCATTTACGTTGAAAACGGTCTGGATAAGTTCCTTGAACAGATCCGTGATGGCGTTAACGAGGTTCCTGACCTGAGCACAGCCAAAGGCCGCGCCCGTATCGCATCCCTCGCCGCCCAGGTATCACGCAGCAAGACGGCAGTTGAAAAGCCAGGCCGTGATTACCTGAAGCGCCTGAAGGAGCAACCAAAAGTGGTCGAAGCAGAACTGCGACGCTTCGTGACCGAATGCGATCAGCTTCGCGACGAAGTTCGCCGCCCACTTACCGAATGGGAAGACGCTGAAAAGGCACGCACCGAAGCATTGCAGCAGCGCCTTGTGGATTTGCGCGCACTGGCTGAAGTGATCGACACCACCGGAAATTACCTGCCATCCACTGATATTCAGGCTCGCATTCTGGAGGCTAAATCCGTGGTGCTGGATGACAGCTGGCAGGAGCGTGCAGCAGAGGCGGGAGTGGCTAAAGACTCAACCATTCAGCAACTGGAAGCGTCGCTGGTAGTAGCGCAAAAGCGCGAGCACGAAGCGGCTGAGCTGGAACGCCTGCGCAAAGAGGCAGAGGAAAAAGCACGTCTAGAACGTGAAGAAGCTATACGCCGCGAAGCAGCAGAACAGGCTAAGCGTGATGCAGAAGCAAAAGCACAGGCCGAGATTGATGCTTCTGCACGCCGTGAAGCTGAAGCCAAGGCTGCAACTGAACGCGCAGAGCGCGAAAAAATTGAAGCCCAGCAGAAAGCAGAGCGTGAAGCAAAAGCCGCTGCGGAAAAAGCTGAGCAGGAAAAGAACGACGCTATCGCAGCGGAGCGCCGCCGTCAGGAAGAAGCGGAAGCAGTTCGACTGGCAGAACAGAAACGCATCGCCGATGAAGAAGCGCGCCGCGCAGCTGACAAAGAGCATCGCCGCACCATCAATCGTCAGGCTATTGCAGACCTGATTGAAAGTGGTCTTCCGCAGGAAATGGCTGAGAAAGCGCTGATAGCCATCGCCAGCGGGAAGGTTTCTGCAATCTCTATCAAGTACTGAGGTGCGTATGAACATCCAGCAGATTAATAACCTGAAAAAAATCATGACCAGCATCGACAGCGACTACCAGCTGAGTCAGTTGCACTACGCGCGCCAGGTGGAGCTGATCGACGCTATCAAGTTCCACCAGCTGCAAAAGCCTTTCTATGAGCTGGAACGCAAAGGCGTGCGCACCGAAATTCTTGAAGAACTGATGATGAGCACGGAATTCGAAGAGGCTCTCGCAGCTTACCAGGCCGCGATGACCAGCATCATCGCGAAGTGGGATCTGGCTGACCAGCTGGACACGGCGAGGACTGCGGCATGATGCCAGGAATTTACTTCGACATCAGCAACGAGGATTACCACGCCGGCGACGGCGTGAGTAAGTCGCAGCTGGATATGGTGGCGTTGAGCCCGGCCCTGTTGCCGTGGCAGAAATCCGCGCCGGTCGACACAGAAAAGCTGAAAGCGCTTGACATGGGTACCGCCCTGCACTGCCTGCTGCTGGAGCCGGAAGAATTCGATAAGCGTTTTATCGTGGCGCCGCAGTTCAACCTGAGAACCAATCAGGGGAAAGCAGATCAGGAAGCCTTCCTTAAAGATGTTGAGAACATGGGCATGACGGTGATGGATGCCGAACAGGGCCGCAAGCTGAAACTTATGCGCGACAGCGCGATGGCACACCCGGCTGCGCGCTGGCTGCTTGAAGCGGAAGGATTCTGCGAAGCATCGCACTACTGGACGGATCCGGAAACCGGAGAGCTGTGCCGCATTCGCCCGGATAAGCGCCTGAAGTATCACCCGGTCCTGCTGGACGTGAAGAAGGTTGCAGACATGGAGCGCTTCGCACGCCACGTCGAGGAATTCCGGTACCACGTTCAGGACGCCATGTACCGCGAAGGCGCACAGCAGACCACCGGAGAGCCGCACGGATTCTTCTTCCTGGCTGTGAGCGAAACCATCGACTGCGGGCGCTACCCGGTTCGTGTGTTTGAACTGGATGCGCCGGACGTAGATGCCGGGCACGCACTGTTCCGCCGGGATCTGAATACCTACCACCAGTGCCGGGAGTCTGGCGAATGGGGTGGATTTGAAATTATTAAACGCCCTGAGTGGGCACGCAAACAGGATATGCACGTATGAGCAACGACATCGCAAACATCAACGCACCAGTAGACACAGCAATCGCTGGAACTGCTGCAACAATTTTCAGCCCTGAGGGTTTGAACCAACTGATGAAGTTCGCCGAAGTAATGGCGCAAAGCCGTGTGACGGTACCGGCTCACCTCGCCGGGAAGCCAGCTGATTGCATGGCTGTAGCAATGCAGGCTGCGCAGTGGGGAATGAACCCATTCGCCGTTGCGCAGAAAACCCATGTTGTGAGCGGCACGCTCGGCTATGAAGCCCAGTTAGTAAACGCGGTTATCTCAACCATGTCTCCAACCAAAGATCGCATCAACTATGAGTGGTTCGGGCCGTGGGAACGCGTGATCGGAAAGTTTGTTGAGAAAACATCCAAAAACGGCAACCCGTATATCGCACCTGGATGGACCCTTAAAGACGAAGAAGGCTGCGGTGTTCGCGTATGGGCAACTATGAAGGGTGAGGATCATCCTCGAGTTCTCGAGTTAATGCTGTCTCAGGCACAGGTAAGAAACTCCACGCTTTGGGCTAGCGATCCGAAACAACAACTCGCATACCTGGCGACAAAGCGCTGGTCACGCCTGCATTGCCCAGACGTCATCATGGGCGTGTACACCCCTGACGAATTGCAGGAAACGGCACCGCGCGTTGAACGCGATATCACGCCGACACCTGCAACCGCGACCGGCATGAACAAGCTGATCAACTCCAAGCCTGAGCAAAAGCAGGAAGAGAAACCAAAGAGCAGCGATGACCGCGATCCAGAAGAGATTCTGTGCGCTTTCACTGACGCAGCGATGAACTACAACACCCTGAAGGATCTGGATAACGCCTACAAATACGTCGCCAAAAAGCTCGCTAACGATGATGAACGCCTGGCTAAAGCTACTGATGTGTACACCATCCGTCGCGATGAGCTGAACGAAGTCCCTATGTAATCACCACCGTGGCGCCACGGCGCCACACCTGCAACCAGGAGAGATAGTTATGAAAGGTGCATTGAGTAAGAAAAAACTCCTTGAGGTGGTGCCACTGTCATGGAGCACGATTGACCGCCTTGAACAGGCTGGCGAATTCCCGTCCCGTTTCTGGATCACCGATCGCCGCTGCGCGTGGGACCAGAGCGAAGTTGAAGCCTGGCTGGATAAACGTAAGGCGGCAAGTCCGGCGACGTTCACCGGAAAAAAGCCGCCAGTTGACCGCCGCGTTTATCGCCCGGTGAGTGCGGCAGCATGACGGCGCTGAAGAAGCATATCGGCAGATGGTCAGATGTATACCTGTATCTGGCCGTGGTCGCCTACCTGATGTGGCTGGCGGCGGTAATCAGTTGAGAGGATCCTGGGAATGAGAAAATTAACCCGCCTTGAAAAATATCACATGAACAAAGCATCGCAGCGCGGAACTGAAAAAGTTGTGGCAGTAACGCCGGAAGCAATGGAGATCGAAAGCCGGGCCATCGAGCGCGAGCGCCGCGGGCACTACAGAATCGCAGCCCGTCTCTGGCTCCAGTGCCTGGACGCTGCCGTCGGTGAAGTTGAGCGCGCCCGCATCGCGGTGCGCCGCCAGCAGTGCATCACCAAAGGGAACCGCACCCCGCATCTGGACTACAGCGGGATCGGATGTCGCGGGGTGGTGTATGACTAATCCGCACGACGGAATAACCGTGGGCAGTGTCACGCTGCCCTATTCCATCATTCGCCGTGGATGGGTAGCACCGAACGGCGACGTTATCAGAAACCCATTAAAGGCTCAGCGCCTGGCTGAGCTGATGAACAGCAAGAAGGTGGCGGCATGAACAAAGCAGCACCAGCAGATTTAAGAAAGTGCCTTGAGGCTGCAAATATGCTCGCCTCGTTCGGCATCCGATTTGTTCCAATGCCAGCAGCCACAGACGCGGAATACGCAATGCTGTCCGCAATGTTTATGGATAAGCTGGAGTCTCTTGCTGTAGAAGCTGAGAAGTCGGAAGGCGGTGCAGCATGACCGGAAAATACACTCTTATCTACGCAGATCCGCCGTGGGTATACCGCGACAAAGCAGCAGACGGCGAGCGTGGCGCCGGATTCAAGTATCCGGTTATGAACGTGCTGGACATCTGCCGCCTGCCTGTGTGGGATTTGGCTGCCGATGATTGCCTTCTGGCTATGTGGTGGGTTCCAACACAGCCGATTGAAGCGTTGAAGGTAATCGAGGCGTGGGGCTTCCGCCTCATGACCATGAAGGGTTTCACCTGGCACAAGACGAACAAGCATAAAGGCACCAGCGCGATCGGCATGGGCCACATGACCCGGGCGAACAGCGAAGACTGTCTGTTTGCGGTGCGCGGGAAACTCCCGGCGCGAATGGACGCTTCGATCTGCCAGCATGTCACGGCGCCGCGCCTGGAGAACTCGCGCAAGCCGGACGTGATCAGAGAGAAACTGGTGCAACTGCTTGGCGATGTGCCGCGCATTGAGCTTTTCGCCCGCCAGTCGTCACATGGCTTTGACGTATGGGGAAACCAGTGCGAAGGTCCGGCGGTGCAACTGCAACCCGGATACGCGCTGGATATAGCCGGTTTGACGCGGGCATTTGAACATGCTCCGTTGACATCAACAGACAACCAGGGCCGGGAGCGTGCAGCATGACTATATCTGACCATGCGGATTTAATCCGTCAACTCGAAGAGTGCCGCGCCGTGATACATCAAAAAACAGCACAGGTGAAATGGTTACAAACTGAAAATAGCCATTTGCATAAGAAGTGTGAAGAGTTGCAAATGGCTGTAGAAATACAGAGGGAGTTTATTAGATCGCGAAATTAACAGATCTGGTTCATCCACCTCTCAAATTTAGACGGGGAGAACGGCACCAGATCGGTGTGCTCCCCGTTAATCCAGGCATCAACCATATCCGCCCACTGCTGCAACATATAGGCACGCTGCCGGGCATACTCCGCTTTGTTATAAACCGCCCGGACTCCTTTCTGCTCGTGCGCCTGTGCCTTCTCTATCCAGTCTGATGGATAATCCGCTTCGTGCAGCAGCGTGCTGGCCGTCCGGCGCAGGTCATGCACAGTGAAATCATGTATTTTCTCGCCGTCTTTGTTTATGGCCTGCACGGTCCGGTCTATCAGCGAGTTCAGCGCGGCATTCGATAATGGCTTGCGGAAGTTGTAGCGCCCGGGCACCAGGTATTCACTGCCACCAGCGCACATTTGCAGGCCGACCAGCAGATCCTGCGCCTGCTTCGGCAGGTAAATCACATGCGCGCGCCTTGCCTTCATTCGGTCGGCGGGGATCGTCCATGTCCAGTTCCTGAAATCGATCTCTGCCCACGTCGCGTAGGTAAATTCGCCTTTTCGCACAAGCGTCAGCAGTACCAGCTTCAGCGCCATCTTCATGGTGCCCATCGCACCGACGTCATCCAGCGCACGGAAGAATATTCCAATTTCCTCAGGCGACAGCGTGCGCTCACGCGGCTTAAACATGGCGATCGATGATGGCTTAATGTCGGCAGCAGGATTGAACAGACCATGCCCGCGGTCGTTGGCGTACCGGTATACGCTGCTGATTATCTCCCTGACCTGAATCGCCGTCGCCCGTCCGCCACGCTCGACGATACGATCGCAAAGGTCGCGCACCATCCTGGTGGTTATCTCAGTCATCATTTTGTTTCCGAGCGCCGGGAGGATATCCCTGTCGATCACTGCCTGCTTCATGGCGCGGGTGCTGTCTGCCAGGGTGACGTGTTTCATGTAGGTGTCGGTATATACCGCGAATGTTTCGGCCCCGGCGATTTGCCTGATACCGTCACGTTTTGCCGCAGCAGGCGACTGGCCTGCCTTCAGCAGCTTTTTGGCGGCAATGAGTTCCTCGCGCGCTTCCGCCAGGCTGATACCGTCACGACCGTACTGGCCGATCACCAGCGTTTCCCGTCGGCCGTTGATGCGGTAGTCGTAGCGGAACGAGACAGAGCCTGACGTAAGCACGGCGACATACAGCCCGTCACGGTCGGAAACCTTATACAGTTTCTCCTGCGGCTTGAGGTTTTTCAGTTTGGTATCGGTAAGCACAGTTCACCCGTAATGCATCCATATTTTTGTCGGTATGAGAGTATACCTTTCGGGTAATACCGTCACCTGTACCGTCGAAAAATGTGGTGTAGAGTGAATAGATATGAGTAGATATAAACAAAAACCCTCTGCAATTACAGAGGGCTAGAGATGATATTGAATAGATATGATGTGCTATGAACTAGCTATACATCATTCCCACTCAATTATTTACGGCGTGCATAACCAATTGACTGATAACAACTTTCCGTAACATGATTTTCACCGTACCGTTTTATATACCGTCACCGGAAATCAGTACCATGAAAAATTCCATGTCACCTGGTCAGCGAATCGTACTGCTTTTCACAGACTCGTCCGGCTTCAGCGGCCCGGTCAGCGTACTCTGCCAGTTGTCGGTTTCGCTCGAGAGATTTGCTGAGCACGTCGGCAAGCAAAACTCCGGTGTCTGCGGCTGACGTCCCAGCGCCGACAGTGGCGTTATACTGCCTGAGCTGCTCACGGATGGCAACGAGCTGTTGCTGCAACCGGCCAGCGCGAGCGGCAGCATCAAGAGCATCATTGCGCGCCTGGTCGATCCTCTGCTGCGCTTCACGTTCATTGGTAGCTTTCTCCTGCTCGTCCTGCTGACGAGCTTTATCATCTTCGGCTTTGCGATCTGCCTTTGCCTGCGCATACCCGGCATCGTACTGGTGGCTGCCGTGTACATTCCAAGAAACCACTCCGACGATGACCAGAGCAGCAAGCATCAACACGATAAGCAACTGTTTCCAGTACGCTTTGACGAATGCCCAGATCATAAAAGTACCTTGCTGGCGGTGATGTACCGCGCGCGCCGGTCGTCGATACCGTTCTGCCCGCCATTGATGATCTGCGTGACGCGCACCAGGTCGCCAGTGTACTTCATGCAGCCTTTGGTTGCGAAGAACCACGCCGCACTGCGGGCCGCATATTCGTCCTGCGCCAGCAGTTCAGGCTGGCTAACCAGCTCAATTTTGAGCCCGTTGCCACAGTCGCGGTAGTTGTTCAGGCCGGTGATCTGGATAAGCCCGCGCCCGCGATAGAACCAGCCGTCAGTCGGGCCATTGTTCCCATTACGTTTGCTGTATACCAGGTTGGCGATCGCACGCTGGCGCTCCAGCGGTAACGATGGCTCACCAGCACGGCGGCCCAGCGCGTTGGCCTGGCCCTGAGTGAGACGCCCGGCACGGACGAATCCTGCCAGCCCGGTTACGCTGTAGTTGAAGTTCTCCTGAAGCCGTGTGAACCCTGTCGATTCATGGCCCACCTGCGCGATAAACATCGCCTGGTGCGCTGGCGCTTCAATGCCAAACTCTTTCATGGCCGCAGTGATATGCAGATACCAACGCGTGGCCAAAACGTCGCTGATGCCAGCTGCACGCTGGAATTGTTTAATGTCCATGCTGGGACCTCGTTATCTTGAAAATTTGCACCACGTTCCCTTTTGTCTTGATGAGAGCAGCCAGGAACACAGCTTTAATGATGACTTCTGACCAGTCGGCGCTGACGTAGTACCCATAGAACGTCCGTATAGGTACGCTGGCTGCCACAACGATCAGCAGATAGGCGAGCCAGCCGCCCCACCAGCGATGGCGTGACCCGTCACGGCGGAACAGAAGGACTCGGATAGCAATGCCGCCGCAGATAGCGGCATTCAGGATGAGAAGCAGTTCAGGACCGGTCATCGTCTTTTCTCCCCGGGATCAGGTCGCGTGGATTTCCAGAACGGTGATACAGCCAGGTACCGATACCAACAGCAACGATTGAAGAAACAAACGCCCCTGCTGAGTAAGCAACCCCTTTCTCAAACATATCTGTGGTGATGCCAGGGAAAGCGGATGCAAAGCCTATGAGAAGTGTTGCTGTCGGTTTGTAGAAGAGAAGGCCGCAGAAGAAGCTGAGGAACGCCAGAAGTAACCGCCGCTTTATGGGATACTCCACCGCTGAGGTAACAAAAATTACCGCACCAGCAAGCGCCCCTAAAGCCACCTCCGGCGGCACACCCGCGACCACAGACATTAGCGCGCTCAGGCTAAGCCCCTGATTCAGCGATTCCGTGGTTAACGAGTGCGACATAGTGACCACCGTTTAATGTGCATAAAGAACCCCCTTAGTTGGTGAGTTCATCATACACAATAAACCATATGTGGTTTAAAAAACCTCAGACAACTCTTAACGAAATTACCCAAAAGGTGATAAAGTAAGGTTTTATATTTTTCGGGCGTAAAAGTGCTTAAGTTATTCGCAAAGTACACATCGATTGGCGTCATTAACACGCTCATTCACTGGGTTGTGTTCGCTATTTGCATATATGCATTTCACACAGGGCAGGCACTTGGTAACTTCGCTGGGTTCGTCGTGGCAGTGTCATTCAGCTTCTTTGCAAATGCCAGATTCACTTTCAAGTCTTCCACCACAACCATGCGCTACATGCTTTACGTTGGATTTATGGGCTCGCTGAGCGCTGCTGTTGGTTGGGCTGCTGATAGGTCCGGAATGGCTCCGATCGTGACCCTTATTCTTTTCTCCGCCATCAGCCTGGTGTGCGGATTTATTTATTCAAAGTTCATTGTCTTTAGGGATGCGAAATGAAAATTTCTCTGGTCGTTCCCGTCTTCAACGAAGAAGACGCAATACCGATTTTTTATAAAACGGTTCGGGAATTTGAAGGGCTTCAGCAGCATGAGGTCGAGATAGTATTCATAAATGACGGCAGCAAAGACGCGACAGAATCAATTATAAACGCGCTTGCTGTTTCAGATCCGCTTGTGGTGCCGCTGTCGTTCACTCGCAACTTTGGAAAAGAGCCAGCTCTATTTGCCGGGCTTGATCGTGCCACCGGAGAAGCGATTATCCCGATTGACGTCGACCTTCAAGACCCCATCGAAGTTATTCCTCACCTGATTGAGAAGTGGCAGGCCGGCGCTGATATGGTTCTGGCTAAACGCTCTGATCGCTCTACAGATGGACGACTGAAGCGCATGACCGCTGAGTGGTTCTATAAGCTGCACAACAAAATCAGCAATCCAAAGATCGAAGAAAACGTTGGCGATTTCCGCCTGATGTCTCGTGAGGTAGTGGAAAACATTAAGCTCATGCCAGAGCGTAACCTCTTTATGAAGGGCGTATTAAGCTGGGTCGGTGGCCGCACTGATGTCGTGGAATATGCCAGGGCAGAGCGCGTGGCGGGTAACACGAAGTTTAACGGCTGGAAGTTGTGGAACCTTGCTCTTGAGGGGATCACCAGTTTCTCTACCTTCCCCCTGCGGATGTGGACTTACATCGGCCTGTTCGTCGCCGGTGCTGCATTCCTGTATGGCGCGTGGATGATTTTGGATACCATCTTTTTTGGGAATGCTGTCCGCGGATATCCTTCCCTGCTTGTTTCAATACTTTTCTTGGGAGGAATACAGTTGATAGGAATTGGAGTCCTCGGTGAGTACATTGGCAGGATTTACGTAGAAGTGAAGAATAGACCTCGTTACGTGCTGAAGGGAAGAAAATGATAAGAAATCTTAAAAATGATAAGTCTATATTTTTAATATCGCTGGCTCTATCATTTGTATATATATTGCCATTTATCATTAATAACAACTATGTTGTAGATGATTGGCTTAGGACTGATACCGGAGTTACTGCTTGGGAGGGTAACGGGAGGCCTCTTTCCTCTGTCATAATGGCTGCGATTAGCATGTTTGGCGGAGGTTTAAATTTCTTTGGGGATGGTGTTTTATATGATGTTTTCCCGCTTACCATTATATTATGCGCTTTTGTGATGATCTTTTGCGGGTATCTTATCTCTGTTGAGCTAAGCCTGAAATCCCCAATTGCTAAAGCAGCATGCATGTTACTACCACTGACTTCAACTTTATTCATTGGTAATATTTATTTCAGGTTTGACTCTTTAATAATGTCATTATCCTGTCTCGGGGCTATTTTACAGGCAAGGATGAGCGCAGAGAGAAGTATTGTCTGCTGGATTAGTTCGGTGGCGATTGGGTTTATTTCAATATCAATATACCAGGCATCTATACCATTCGTTTTATCTTACCTTGCATTAATGTGCTTTATGAGGTTCTGCAATGAAAATAAAAATGATGTTATTAACTTAATCTTAAAGGTATTTTCATCTCTTTTCTTTTCGTTCTTGCTTTATAAATTAATGATGCTGGTATTCTTTGATGGAGATTCCTATACCTCCGGATACACGGACACTCACTCTGAGTTAATACCACTTTCAGTTGATGGATTAAAGATATTTGTAAATAACTTCTCATTGTTTATAAATATGCTTTTCAAGGTTACTGCATTTGCCCCTAGTATTATTTTGTTAACATTGATAATTGTTATGTTGGTAATCTCATCAATAGAAAGAAATAAAACTACTGCATTTTCAGTGCTTGTATTTGTAGCAATAATAGTTCTCGGATTTGCTCCTTATCTAGTTTTGAAAAGCCCTATAGTAGAACCTAGAGTGATGATAGCCGCTGGATTATCATTTTGTGCACTACTAAAGGGTGCGGAAATGATGAGTAAATTAGGTGCTTTATCAAAATCATTGATTGTGGTAATTATTACATTCAATTTTAGCCAAGCATATGGAGTATCGAATGCTTTCAAAATCTATCAGCGTATAGACAGAGTGGTCGCTCAGAATATTGCCTACGACCTAATTGAATGTGGTTATAAAACAGGTGATAAGATAGTAATTTCTGGCTTCCCTTCTTATCCAGATTCTGTCAAGAGAATATACGATGCTATTCCGGTATCGCAATATCTAGTAGGTTCTGCCTTTGCAAACTACAGGTTCAAGTATAGCCTTATGAAACAGTATGGCATATCATCACCTATACCAAAAGATGAAAGGTTTAAAGGAGATGGAGAGATTATAAAAAACAATAGCCTTATTAAATTAATTAAATACGAAGATGGATACAGAATATATATAAATAGAATGTAAAATAACGCCCCCTTAGAGGGGCGTTATTATTTATAGCACTGAGTCATATTGAACCAGAGGTTTAAGACTGATGGTTACATCTGTTTGATTTGTTATCGCTGGAATAACAACACCAGATGGTCCGACCGCAATGTTAGCGATAACACCTGTCGTAGATGACCTCACAACATCTGTCGATGTGCCAGTAGTGCCTGTGTTAGCTAGTTGTACCTGCCTTGCTCCAAATGCATCTCCAGATCCTGCAATGGTTGCCTGCCAAACCCCTCTAAATAAGCTGGCTGGAATTGAAGTAGACGCCGATCCTGCTGGAATAGATATTCTTGTATTGTCGTAGAAAATTATGTCTGAGGCTGACATTGTGCTACGAGAACCAATGCTTAATGCTTGGTTTCCAGAAAATGATATATATGTCCTACCATCCAAAACAAACGATGATAGCAAACCCGCCTGGTTTAATGTGTTTAAATCAACAATGTTTCCATGAGCGATGATTGATTTGGGAATTCCAGAAATTTTATACCCAATTACACGATAGTTAAGCGACAGGTTGTTCAGTTGCTTAACGCTGTTTCCCACCAAACGTATGCGCTGACCTCTGTAAACTTTGTTAGTCCCCGCTCCAGCATTCACAGCTATGCCCTCAGTCGTATTGTTGACTGTGTTGCACTTCATGACAACACTATTGTGGCTGATATCAATATCCTGGAAAACGGCGTAGTTGTCGTCACCAGCACCTGTGCTTATTGCTACCCCATCGTATGCACGGAGTTCACAGTAGTTATTGTGTATCTTGACAAAAGGGTCTGGGTATGTGGCTTGCGTGGCTTCGCCACCACCACCAACATCAATGCATCGTGTATACTTAGCACCGATCAGTAGGCCTGTAGTTTCACTGGCAGGTACATCACGGGAACGGACATAGTTATCAGCGACAATCAGGTTATATGGTTCATAGTTGGGTGCCCAACCTGGTCCACACTTAGCGTAGATACCTACAACCCCATGCTCAAGGCAATGGTTGTTTGCGATGATAGCCTGGCCTCCACCATGGAAGTCAATACACTTGCGGCGGCAGTTACGAATCATATTCTCAGTAATTGTTACATTACGGATTCTTCGGTTTCGACCATGTGTGATACCGTAGCCTGGGTCGTAACTTGCGTTCAGTACATCATCCCCATCAGGGTGACCGATGTCTTCGATGTTATTCGCCATGTAGTTCAGGCGATATCCAGAGAGGACGTAGATGCCTGCACTGTAGCACTTGCGAATACGTGTATTAATAACCATCACGCCATCAGGTACATCTGCATCTGTGGTGTAATCACTTGCACCATAGGCTGCTGCTGTGTTACGGATGCCAATACCTACCGCACCAAAGTTAAACCCAGAGATGTCACAGTCATTGATAAGAATACCACGGCATGCACGTTGAACCTTCACACCGCAAGCCCAGCTACCGATGTTGCCGCCAAGGAACTTGCCCCACGTGTTCTGCCAACCTGAAGCTTGGCTGCCGTCTGCATTGTATTTAGGGAATTGACCTGTAACACCAGCGTATGCTCCGCCAGTATATGCGCTGGTATCAAGGGCATTATTTGGTGCAAGAACTAGAGCAGAATCGTACCCGAATCTGGCTTCTCCTTTCTCTGCATACCCAGTTGTGGTATCAATTGCAGGGAAGATTCCCGGACCCTTGATAGTTAAATCAACAGTAACATGCTCACAGGCTATGAGGCTTAACGCATCAAGGCCATGCGTCTTAACCAGCAATGTTCCATTGTGAATTTTGATACCCTTCTTTCCAACCAATGCAAGGCATGGGCTATAGTTATAAGTACCGTCAGAAAAGTCGGCTTCATTTGGATATTGAATAGCTAGGGCATAATTCTTACTTATTAGAAATGTGCCACCAGCAAGATCAAGATCACCATCAGTTTCGTCTATAAATTTTTGAAGTGCTAATGTGTCATCATCTTCACCATTGCCTATTGCTTCAAAATCGAAAGGACTTTTCCGCTCATTAAGTTTATCTTCTACAGTGCGATCGCCGTAACCAATCTTTGATGAGCCTGTTGGCTTCGCCAGCTCAATAAGAACGTCTGATGCTGATCCTGATGGTGGAAGAACAGGGAATGGATTGCCTGCACTATCAAAGGCGACAATTTTATTAGCCCTTGTAGCTGCATCTGGCAATGAAGGTATTGCCTCAGGAACGCGTAACGTGCGATTTAGATTGTTGTTTGCCAGCGTATCAACATAGTTTTTGGTGGCCGCATCTTGCGGGTCTCTCGGATCGCGTAAATTGCGAATGTAGTTGTTCAGCGCGTCATACCAGTTCGCGATGCTCGATGGCTTGCGAAGAGCCAGGCGGAACAAGCTGTATGCCTGCTGGATCAGCATAGTCAGCTTGTCAAAGGCATCTTCATGTACCTCAGCGAAGAACTTGCCCTGGTTGCGCAGGTCGGTTTCCTGCGTCGGCTCCAGTTCTCTGGCAATGGAAATCTTCCAGCCATTTGTCAACGGAGTGGTGAGAACCACATTACCGCCGCTGTATCCTCCTGCGTTCGTAACCGTATAGTCAGTATCCAGAACCAGGACTGTGATGTTTTCGTTGAGATCTACAACTGATACAGCAAGATCTGTTTTTTTGAATATGCGGAACGTGTACGGGAAGGATGTCGTAACGCCGTTCCCCGTGTAATCGTTATGGTCAACTACGGTTGATACCGTCATGGCCTGTCTCCAGTTAAGCAGCGCCCGGCGCGCGTGCATCATCTGGACAGTTTATTACCTAGCAAACCTTATATGAATTGAATGAATAACAATCAGGAAAGTTATTACCTTTTAGGTAAATGGCAATTCGTGCTGGATAGTATTTCGAACATTTGCTACTGTACATATATACAGTGAATGCATGGAGATTATCAGATGCAACGTCAGTATCATCACCCGCTGGAAAAAGGATTTGCCGAACGAATACACACGCCGGGAGGCGTCCGCTCCCTTGTTGAAGATTCTCACCTGATGACGTTGCTGCGCCAGCTTGGTGAGGATGGGTTTAACGTTGATGGTCCGATGGCTGAGTTGACTGCTCTGGTTAACTATGTCACCAGCTCGCAGATGTCCATGAAAGATCTGCAAATGCATCTTGATTACTGCGTGGAAAAACTGAAGCAGGAAACGACATAAAGTAAAGGCCGCATGCGCGGCCTCGTGACATGTCACAGTAAAGGAAGTTTAAAGATTATTGCGGCAATGATGACGAAGGTCGAGAAGTAAACGACCTTCGCCGACCACTCTCCTAACCACTTTTTCCTGATGGCAATTACAGTCACCCACAAATAGGCAGTACCGCATACAACTACGGAAGCAAACCAGAACAACATCAATCCAATACTGACTAAGATGTCCATCATTGGCCCACCGCCTTCCCGAGATCTGGAGCGCGCCGCGGTGTTGTTTCGCCGGGCTCCCACCAACTCGTTGTGTTAAATTCCCGCTGCGCGCGGTCCCTTACCCGATCGTTGTACCCAGGGTTCGCCATCTCCTGAAGCTGTTGCAGGATCAGGTGATTGGTAATGGCTTTTGCATACCAGAGGTTTGCGAACGGGGTGATCATTCGAGCCGTCTTAAGCGCGTCGGCACCGAATGAAGTTTCTTCCCCCTGCAATGCCTTCTGCGGGTTAGTGATCAGCAGTTTAGTTAACTGTTCTGCAAAGCTGAGCACTGGTCCGCCGATGGTAGCCGCGATACTGGAACCATATTGCGTATGGTCCTGGAAAAGGAAATCGCCGTAGATACCGAATGACCCACCTTTCAGAAGAGCCTGTACCCATGTAGTTGGCTTCGTCATATCCAGTGGATCATTACCGGTCAACAGGCTATTCATCTGGTTTGCAAACATCCCGGCCAGAGTCGTGCCTGCAATGTATGAAGCGAGGAATTTAAGAGCTGGTACCGTGTCCAGATCATTAGCCCGGTTTACCAGCTGGCGGAACCCAGCGAATGGCGTTGTCTTAAAGAGCATGAAACTCTTGATCAGCTGTCCGGCATCGTCTCGGGCATAGGTGTCAAGGCCGGTAGCGGTCGTTACGGCGCTGGTCATCTCGCCGTGCGTGATACCAAGAAGTTTCTGAGCGGCCTCGGCTCTGGCGTTACGTACCATGCGCGTGATGGTCTGCTCTGCTTCTGCGTCGAACGCCTCTTTCATTTTCTTCAGGCGCTCTGGTGGCATATCGCCAAGCGCGGCCAGCGCTGCATCACTACCTGCACGCACCTGCGCGATACGGTCAGCCATGATGTCGGCGATCACTTCATCAGGCACGGCGTAGATCGCATCAGGAGTCATACCCATGTGACCGGAGGTAGTCATTGGCTGTAGGTCTGCCGCTGCCATGATCGCCCAGTCTTCATTGCTCCAGCCTTTGTTAGCAAGGATGGTTTTATCTGACCCTTTTACGTCATCCAGAGTCTTAAATTTGCGGGTCAGTTCGCCAATGTTTTTATACATCAGCAGGCCAAAAGCCGCCTTGTTGGCGCGGTCCATGGCGATCAGACCTGACCATTTCAACGTTTTTTCTGCGAACCAGCCGGTGATTCCGCGCGACAGGTCAAAGCCGCCCATCTTCGATACGACAGCAGCATGCGAGTCCACAAGCAGGCCGAGCTCGGCATTGGCCTTTTTGGCATCACCGCTGAACAGGTTGCGAATGGTGTTTGCAGACAGGCGCATGCCGTCTCGGGTAAAGCCAAGAGCCTGGGCATTGGCGCGCATGATCGCCTGGTCGCTGGTTGCGGTCAGTACGCTGGTGCCGAGCATGGCGCTGGTCATCAGGTTGCGCAGGCCGCCAACCGCCGACGTGAATACGCTCGATGTGGCCGCACCGTTAAGCCCCGCCATTGAGTTAAACATGCGCTCAACCATCTTGCGCTCATCGTTCATCTTGCCGACTTCCTTTCCGCCGGTTACTGCACGCTGATATACGCGGTCCAGAACCAGCGAAAAGTTGCGGGTTGCGTCCGGGCCGAATGCTTTAACGACACCCAGATCGCGGGAGGAGGATTGCAGGTGCGACATCATTACGCCCACCACCGGCTGCTGCGTATAACGCTCCATGTAGGCGAAGTGCGACTGCGCATCCTTGAACGCCATCACCCTGCTCTGGGAACCGCGATTCTTTATCCCGCCGGTGCCCATGAACGCGCCCGGGTCGATTTTGTTGGCGCCATCGGTGGCCTTCGTTTCAAAGATCGCTTCCAGCGCCTGGCGATACTCGATGTCATTCATCGGGCTGCCGTCTGGATTAACGTAGTTGCTGCGATCCTGCGTGTTGTAAACGTCGTCCACCCATGCCTGGCGGGCAAACTCAATCGGAGGCTGACGGCCTGACAGTCGCGCTTTGGCCTGTTCTGCCACCGGCAATGATGCCAGCCATTCATCTCGCCCGGCGTTGCGAATAAAATCAGCGTCGTCCACATACGGCAGATGCCAGTCTTCTCGCAGGCCGATATCGAAACCGTTGTCGTTCATTTCCTGCCGGGCCCGGCTGGTGACGTCATTCCATACCTGGGCGATTTTTTTCGCCTGCGGGTTCCCGGTGTCCTCGCCATATAACTCTTTCAGGATCTGGAGCTGTGCAGACTTTGCCGCCTGCTGGTCGAACAGACTGCGGAAACGCTGCTCACCGAGTGCTTTGCTCTGCTCGAAGAATTTACGGACGTCATCACCGGCTTTGAGCAGTTCAGCACTGAGCTGGCGTGACCAGTCCTGATATGCTCCGGTTGCCAGTTCCTCGGCCGAGGTCACGGCAATATCCTTACCGTCAGTTGTGCGCCGTCCTGCGAAGATAAACTGCTGCAAATTGGCGGGTGTTTGCTGCTCTGGCGGGATATTAGCGTCGAGGGTATCTGTCACCCTGCTGATGGCGATCGCGTTCTGAGCGACGCGCTGACGCTTCTTATAAACGTCATGCACAACGCGCTGTCGCACAAGATCAGCGGCCTCCATGTACGTCTGCGCATCAGGGATGCCAGTCTTGCCTTCCCTGGCATTTTTTTTATGTACCTGGCGCACGGCCTCTTTGATACGGTCCTCAATACCTTTCAGCTCGTCAGCCTTTGGCTGGCGGCCCAGGGTCTGCGCAATGGCTTCAACACATGCCTGTTTCATTATGGATTCCTCAGGAAGCACGCGGCGGCGACTGAATAAACTTTCGATTCGTTCTGCACGGTCTGGATTTGTTCATCAAATTCAGCCAGAACATCGGAGAGTTTCGCCGGTTGCCCGGTGTCGGGGTGCGTAATTGTCAGGTCCGGATTAGTGGTCGCCATATCGCGCGCCGCCATCAGGTCGTAACTGTTGGATGAAATAGCCTGTCCGGTATCGGGATCCACACTGACCTGCCCGCCAGTTTCGTCTGCTGCCGTGAATGCGCTTTCGGCACGCGGAGCAGGAGCCTCTCCAGCCAGTTCTGACGGCGTTTCATACCTGACACCATTCTCTTCGAAAACCTGCTGCATTGCATGGTACTGCTCGCTTGCAGATTCCAGCATGCCAGGCCGGGCCGGACCATCCAGCCCGCGCGCCATCATACCGACGTTAACAGGCTGGCCGTCATTCAGCTGTCGATACGCTTCGTCCATGGCTGCCACATGGCTGTTGATGCTCTCGTTGCTGGCATGCAGCACCGGGGAGGATTCCAGATCGTAATAGAGCCCCTCATTCAGAGTGTGGGCGGCATCGATATCGCTTGGCTTAATAGCAGGAATATCTGTCGTGGCGGCAGGCTCTGTCACTGGTGACTGAGAATCCGAGCGAACCGGTGATCCTGGCGCGTCTGTCACTGGCGCTACTTCGGCCACAGGCGATGGCTCTGCGCTTGCATCAGGTGCGCTCTGCACTTCCGCCGCCGGGATCGGCGCTTCAGTATCTGCTGGAGGCGGCACGTCAGCATTTCGCGCGGCAAGGTGATGGGCACCACCAAAGGCGCCACCCAGCACTGCATCCACCAGAATCGCCTGGCCGTCGAATACCCGGTACTGTTTCGCCATCTCGGTGTAGCCTTTCTCCTCCAGTGTTTCGCCGACGGAGTAACGGTTCAGGCCACCGAACCCGGTGTTTATTGCCACACCTGAGGCAATGCGCGTTGCCAGAGTGGTGCCGATGGCAGCAGGTAAGGCCATGCCCGCTGCGTTGAAAAGGCTCTGCTGAGTTGCCAGGTTGCGCGCCGTCGACTCGTCTACACCCTTCCCTTTGAAATCCTGATAGGACTGTTCATACGTAGAGCTGAATGCCGTAGCTGCGCCGACCGCGGGGCCGCCGACAATGGTCGCACCAATGGCCGGCACGAACTGACCGAGGCCATAAAGAACCTCAGCAGCGGTGCCCTGGCTACCAACATCCGGCTTCACATACCCGCGAGCATCCTGCAACTGTTTGCCAATCGTGTCGTATGTTTCATTCAGCGCTTTATCGGCATCAGGAAACATCACACGGAAGATATTGACCGTTGGCGCCACGTCTGCGGTGAATGCCGGATCGCTGATCAGGCGTTTACTGAATCCGACGGCAGACTGTGCAAGGCCGAGAGTGCCCTCAGCCACGCCGCGCACCGGTGCGGCGATTGAACCCTGGAAGAATGTCGGCTCATAGTCTTCTGGTCGTGCCGGATTGGCCGCTGCTTTATCGTCGGTCCACGCCTGGCCTTCCGGAGCCAGAGAAAATACATCAGACATTATTCGACCCTCACAACGATAGCTTCATTGGTTTTCGGATCCGTCGCCCAGCGCCCGCTGCCGCTTACCAGTCGATACTGGTTGTTGCCAATGTTGACTGGCGTGAAGTTTGATGCGGAGTTTACGTTCAGACCGGCATCTTTCAGCGCCTGCTGTGCAGATGCGGTGTAGCGGTCCTTGAAGGTGGATTTATCCATGCCGAACGGCATTACCACATCGCCACCATTAAAGCCCTTGTACACGCCCCCTGTGGCGTATTGCGCCGCCTTTTCCACTACGTCGGAGTTGGCTGCATCAGTGCGCGTCATGGAGGCATCACCTGACTGATAAGCGATCCCGGCGTAAGCTGCCTTGAAAAGGTTATAACTGAGCTGGCGCGCCTGCGCGTTATTGGCGAATGCATTACCCACCTGATCGTCGAATGCTCGTTTCAGCTTATCTTCGCTCGGCAACTGCACCGGGGTTATACCAGCATCTTTCATTGCCTTCGTTGGATTGAGCAACTGATCGCCAGCGAGGATCACCTTCGATACGTCGTACTTATTCATGGTCGGCTTGTAGCCAATGAACTGACTGTATGCGATCGATGGTTTTTTGTTGTCGTACTGGTTATCCGGCGTCCCCAGCAGCAGCGCGGAATATGCAGTTGCTGCGTTGTTAGGCGCAATGGCAGACGCGACCTGGCGCATTGCCGGAGCGGACAGCGTTTCCCCCATGCTCTGTAACAGGCTGATTGTCTGGTTTACGTCTTTGGTACCGCGTACCTGTTCAGACAGTGCCGCAGCCTCCTCACTGGACAGAATAGGCGCATTGATGCCCAGCGCGCGCAGGCTTTCCTGTGAAGAGAAACGGTTAGCAACCTCAGCTGTGATGTCGTTAGGGTTGTTGCTGGCGATCGGCTTATAGGCTCCAATCTCCACCGCGGCGTTGAACGGGTTGTTCTGCCTCTGGCTGATCACCTTTGAGGCCGCCGCCGATACCTGATCGAATAATTCAGCGCGGGATGCATATCCCTCGCCTGTTTCCTCGGTTCCTGGCTTCAGCTGATTGACGTAGGCTGTGATGCTGCTCGTCGGCATGTTGCGGAATGAGCCAATGTACTGCCCGGCGATCTGCGTATTCCGAAACTCGGTATAGCGGAGATTACCTTCCCGCACCCCATAGGCAACCAGGAAGTCGGTCTGCGTTGGTGCATCAGGGAAATCAACACCGCGCATGTATGCCGCGCTGGCATCGCGAACCCGACTGTCGATACTGGTGCGATATTCCGCCTGCTGCTGCTTGCGAATTTGGTCAGCCTGGCGAAGGAAGGTTGCCTGCGCTTCAGGAGATGCAGCGTCGAATGCAGCATTGCCGGTATATCGCTTGGTGCTGGTCGGAAGCTGTGACAGGCCAATAGCTGCACTGACACCGGTGGCGAGCTGCTGGTCGCTGTATGGCTGGCTCCCGTTCTCATGCTGGATGATTGCAGCACATAGAGCCTTCAGCGTGTCAGGGTTTGATGCGTCAAGCTGCTGATCCGCAGTTACGCCGAGCTGTGCACATACTGCCTGAATGTAAGCATCGGTGTTGTTATTGTCAGATGGCGGCGCCCAGCGGTTGATAATGTCACTGACGGTATCGATGCCCTGGCGCTGATAAGACAGCAGGTTGCGGCCCAGCGCGCGAATGCCATGCTCCGGAGTTTCGAATTTAGCAAATCGACCATCATCACCGGTCTGCCCAACCCACGGATTAGTTTTGCTGTACTCGAGGTTTCCGGGGTTGTTATTGCGAATGCCGCGAGCGCTGTCGCCTGAACCGCCTTCCGATACCGCACGACGTGATCCAACAGCCGTGTCGCTCAGCTCACCATTGCTCTGAATGAACTCGATAGAGTTGTTAGCAGACCACTGAGAGAGAGCCGTATCAGCGACCTTCTCTTTAAATTCGGTCTTTTTCGCCTGAATCTGCTCGGCACTCCAGCCATGCGCGGCGCCATAGGTTTCGATCTGCTGAAAGGTCTGCTGGTTGTACAGCACGTAGTTGGCGTTATCGCCGTACGCAGATGCTGCCAGTTTCCCGTTGTTCGCCAGCGTCGCCTGGAACTGTCCTTCTTCATAGGCGTTAAGCTGGCTGATCTCGTGGCGTCCGGCCTGCGTCGTGAACTGAATGCGCTGCTGCTGTGCTTGCTGAAGGAACCCGGCACGGGCACCTTCTGGCAGGGTCATGGCGATCTGCTCTGCCTGGGAATCAAACTGTTGGGTGTACTCCTGGCCCTTACCCAGTGCATTCTTACCCTGAAGATTCAGCAGACCGGTATCGGGATTCGTCAGCAGATCACTCGATACCTGACTCAGTTGCAGCGATGCATCTTGCGCCTGGGCGACATCCGCCCTCTGCTTGGCCTGCGCGAACATGTCGATCGCCTTTGGCGCGACCTGAGAAATGACGTCGCCGACATTCGGCTGTTCGAACGCCTGAAATCCAGGAGACTGGAATCCGCGGCTTTCAACCTGGCGCCCGCTGACTGTTGGTACTGTTGGCATTTCGATATCTCCTTATCGACCGGTTGGCGTGCCGACGGCTGCGCTGATAGGTGCGGCCTTCTGTGAGAATGGCGACCACGTCCCACCAGCCATTTGATAGGCTCCGTAAGCCTGTAGCGGCGTTGTGAGCAGCGTTGTCATCGCCCCCATATTCCCCTGCTTACGCGCGGATACCGCCTGGGCGTCATAGTTGGCGGACTGCACCTGATAGCCGTAAGCCTCGCGCTGGGCGTTGTTAACGGTCGTCAGAGCATCCAGCGTGCCGAACTGAGCGGTATCTCCGAAGATATCCAGAGCATTACCGGTTGAGAGGTCTGCCCCGGTGGCCCCCATGGTTGCAGCCTGGGTGCCGGCTGCCTGGCGATTACGGCGGCGCACTTCCTCGGCCTGGGCATTGCCACGGTTAATCGAGTCCTGCGCCTGAGCTTCTGCCACATCCGCATTCTGCTCAGCAACAGCGGCAGAATATTTCCCTGTCTCATACTGGTTGTAAGCTGACAGCGCGCCTGCTGCGAGAGTCGCACCGGCTAAGATTGTGGTGGGTTCGCACATTATTTTTTCTCCATGTGGAAGCGATGAAACAGAAGACCGTGAGCGCCGTACGGCTGTGGTTCTTCAATGGTGAATCCCAGCCAGTGCAGCCAGATACGCGCTGTGTGGTTGCGGGCATCTACATAGTTTTCAAGATACGGGTAAACAGCCAGCATTGCATTGACCACTTTCCCGCAGCGGCGCAGGAAAGTGCGTTGGTATTTCTCCAGCGCATCGGTGCCCACCAGCCACGGGATACCGTTGCCGCCGATCATTGATGCCGGGGCCACGCCGAAGATGGTCACCCCTTCCCCGTTGATAAGCCCGGCGCAGGCGAAAGTTGACGTGCGCAGACCGGTTTCCAGAACGCGGCGCGGGCTCCATCCGTTTGTCGCCATAAATTCATCAACGTCAGCCTGGCGGACATGCGGGAGCATAGCTTCGATATGTTCCTGGGTTGCCGGTACGATCTGAGCTTTAATCATCAGAATCCCCCGACCGTCATGCGCGGCAGGACCGCCAGAACAGAAAGCGGCAGTGGGTCGAGCTGGCGCACCTTAACGCGTCCGTTCTTATCCCAGTTGCTGTCGAGCTTCACTTCCACCTTCCCGGTAGCGTCATCAACCGGATCGTCGTAGAACTCAAACTCACGCTGAGGATACTCGTACCATTCTCCGCCCGGAGTGGTTGCCCAGATGCCGCGGCTGGCGTTGACCACCATCGTCACAGTGGGGATCACCTGCTTTTTATCCAGCAGCGTTTCCTGCCCGTTGATATTGATGTCCAGCGTTTCGAATTCAGCGGTGATCGGCAGCCCGATATGCACCACTGCGCCCGGTGATTCCAGCGTGACAGCACCACCGGTTACGGTTTTCTGTGGCTCTACGCTGGCATCGGAGAGGATGTTGACTGTCTGGCCTTCGAGGTGTGACAGACCGCTGAAAGTCTGGCGGGCCATCTGCCAGTTAGTTGTGGCCGCAGTGCGCAGTACCGCGGGTACGTTACGGTTGAAGCGCACAACCACGGCGGTATTACTCGTTACGGAGATAATGTCGCCACGCAATTCTTTCGCCACCACTTCGCCGGTATCAGGATCCGTTTCTGAGTACGGGAACTGGATCTGAGCGCCAACGTCAGTGCCCACGAAATACGCCCCGCCGCTTATCGTCACCGGGTAGTCAACCTGATAGCTCCAGTCACCACTGCCGCCGCTGATGGTCATAGTACGTGTTGAGGTATTGCGTCCGTCATAGCTCAGTCCGCAATCGACAAAGAACGCATCTTCATCACTGGTAAACAGGCGGCTGGACAGGCGCTCTATGTAACGTTTCGTCTGTCCGTTGATGGTGCGGTTAACCACGAAGTAAACAGCGTCCTCGCTTCCTTCGCTGATGGAGCAGGTGCTTTCGTACTTTCCAGTGCTGGACTGCGGTGCCCAGGCAAATACCTGTTGGTCGCGCAGATAGGTCAGCACCAGCAGTTTGCCGTCATCGCGGATGCAGAACGCGCTGCTGTACGGCACGATGCAGAATGACCAGTCGACAATGCTGCGCTTCTGGAACAGGTGGTTTGCCAGTATGGTCAGGTCAGTGCCCTGGTATCCGTCCACGTCGAAGGAGTAAGCCAGATCACGGACCACGCTCCCCTTCTCCTGGATGAACAGCGCGATGTTTGCCACCGCGATCGGCGGCACATTGCTGGAGCCGTTGTTTCCCTGCGAGCTGAACGAAAACGCCGACGGCGTGAGGACCTTATTCTGGTCTCCGGATATCGTATATTCCCCGCCGGATGTCAGCGCGACCAGGTTGCCGACGTCGATAAGATGGCGTATCTCATTCACCTGTCGCCCGGCGTAGGTGTAGATGATGCGATCGTCATCCTGAATAGGGTTATTCTTGCCGAAGTCTTTATAGTCACCGGTCCGGCTCGCCCAGATCGTTTGTGGGTACGCGGTGGACGCGGCGAAATACAGGCGCTGCTGATAGTAAACAACCGTGCTCGGGTAGCCGTTGACACTGTTCCATGCGTACCGTGCCCACTTGTAGCTGCCATTAGCCGATCCGACAACCTGCGACGGGATATAGCTCACCACCGTAGCAGTGGCTGTCAGGCCGTCGCTGGCTACGGCTGTAATGCGCGCAATGCCGAAACCGCTGTGCAGGTATTCCCACTGGATTCCGGTATCACTATCCCCGGTTCCGCCCCATCCATCCCAGGACATGCCTTCCGTGTGAGAAGGCCGCAGGGCCCCGGTCTTGCCGGAAGTATTGGCACGGTAGTAGTTGCTGTCGGCGCGGCGTACATCGTTGATAGCGGTGGTCTTGCTGGTCTCCCATACGGGAACGGAATCAACCGCAGGCTGTTCGAGGTAAAACAATTTACCTACCTGCTCAG
Source organism: Enterobacter cloacae complex sp. (assembly GCF_900322725.1). Lineage (NCBI taxonomy): Bacteria > Pseudomonadati > Pseudomonadota > Gammaproteobacteria > Enterobacterales > Enterobacteriaceae > Enterobacter > Enterobacter cloacae complex sp. The sequence goes on from NZ_LT991957.1 coordinate 629,192, forward strand.
ATCCGAATATGGCGGAGCTTGCCGTCAGCGTAATAGTACCGGTGCTGGCGCTGGCGTATACCTTCACTGACTCGTCAACGTTGATATCTTCGAACGGTCCGTTTTTGGTGGTGACATCAACGATCTGCCAGTTGTCGTGCGCGTAACGGCGCAACTCCTTCGGCGGATAGGCCGGGTGAACCAGCGTAAGCACGTCTGCGCTCTGCGTGAATTTGATGCGGAACAGGTCAGTCTCAGCATACGGCATCGCCAGTTCGTAGATCACATTGCTGCTGTTCAGCACATACGCGCCGTTTTTGATGACGCGCATATAGTTGTGCCCGAACTCCAGCGCATAAGTCTGGACGGTCGAGAACTGGAAAGGGATAAGGCGGCATTTTCGCGTCGGATATTTGGCTTCGCCGACGAAGCGCGTGCCCGGGCGATTCTCCACCCCGCCATACTGACGGACAATAAAGTTGTCGCACTTGCGCAGCGCCACCTGATACTTCGACATATCGATGCGCCCGTACAGCGACGGGCCAATTTCACCGCCGGCAAAGCTCGGCTGAATCCAACTGAAAGCCATTATGACAACCTCGCTGCGGTGAACTCATCAACTGGCGGCTGCGGCTCCTGGGATTCGTTCTGGCTGTGCGAGCCAGCGCTCAGGATGACGCTGCGGTACATGGTCAGTGCGTTGTTACCGAGATCTGCGCTGCCGGTCAGCGGCATATTGATGGCGGCGGCCAGACGCCAGGACAGCGCTTCCATGAAGATTGCATCGAACATGTTCACGTCGGTGACGCGCGCGATATACTTCAGCCATGCCTGAGGCTGATCGGTGTAGATCAGCTTTCCGGTGCCGTCGGTATCAGCCCCAACCTCATAGTTGATGCGCATGGCCGCCGTGGGATTACGTATGCCGGGCACCATAATTTCGGTGATGCGCAGGCAGTCAGTCGGATACTGGTAGGAATAAGCCCAGTCCGGCGGCGGATTGTTGGTATCGGCCAGCGCCAGGCGTTTGGTGGCAAAGTTCCAGTCGAAGTCCGCCAGCGCAGCATCGCGGCAGGAATCGAAATGCAGGGAGCACTGCCCGGCTTCTTTGCTGGCCTCGGTCAGGCTGTTAATGCTGCGGCTGTTCCCGATATTGCTCAGCGCGCGGTTACAGATCTCGATAACGGAGGCCATTAATCATCCTCCCCGCCGTAGAGAGTTTGGGCGGCAGTTTTGGGCTGCTCACCAGATACCGGGCTGAGTGCCATGTCAGTAATCTGCAAGCTGGCGTTATGCTGCATGCCATCTTCCGTTTCTCGGGTAGAGGTGGAACGAATTATGGCTTTCGCGGTGATCATCACTTCAGTACCAGCGGATTGTGGCGTTGCCTTGAGCTTGGCGAGCGTCTCGTTGTTCAGCTCAATGCAAAGGCCCCATGGATAATCATCGCGAGTCTGGGTTTTACCATCCTCATCCTGATAGGTGTCAGTTCCAGTTTTGAGGTTTACCAGTTCCATAGCGGACTCCTGCAATAAAGGGGCCGAAGCCCCTTGTTTTATTAGCGAGGCTTAGACGCCCAGTTTTTGCCGTTCTTCCGCAATACGCTCTTTGATCGTTTCAACATTCATGTTGCCAGGTTTCTTGTTGAAAAGTTCTTCGTACTGCTGGCGTAGCGCGGCTTCATCTTCACTGAAGGTATTGGCATCTTTACCGCCGGTATCTTCCTGGCCATCATCTTCATCCTGTGGTTCAGGCTGAGAGTCAACCGGCACGATTCCGCGCTTCTTATCTGCCTTCTTATCTGCCTTCTTCTTTGCCGCCTTCGCCGCTGCGTTGATCGGCTCCAGCGCAGATCCTGGCTCGCCGTCATATTCAATTTCTGAGCCTTCAGGCCAGAGGTTGTTATGAATATGGGATAAGCGCAGGACGCGGTATTTTGCTTTTTCCATTGCCATCACCTTAGCCAGTCACTTTGGAACGGATCGGGTAATAAGGAGTGTTGTTGTCAACATCCAGATTAATGCCCGAGGTGAACGCGCCAGCAGTCAGCGGACCGGTGCCGACTGAATAGTTAACGCGCAGATAACGCTGGACGCCCGCCGGAACTTTGGTTGAGAACAGGCGTTTGCCAACTGTCAGTGCAGACAGCGCCAGAGCACCGCTGTCGTAGATAGTGGTCCAGGTGGAGTTGTCAGGGCTGGTCTGCAACTGAACGTTGAGGGTCGCAGCACCAGCAGCGGTTGCAGTGGTGTCAACGGTTGCCCAGAACTCCAGCGGATAACCAACGCCGATATCGCGGCGGGTGCCGTCGATAGGGCCGAGGTCAATCACGTCCGTAGAAGCAGCAGAAGCTGTAACCGCCTGCTTCTCGGAGAACATCAACAGTTTGTCGAGGATCATTTTCTTTCTCCATTTATGGGCCGGTTAAGGCCCATCAGTTAATGACAGGCGTTAAACAACGCGCGCTTCTGTTTCGAGAATCGCATCGGTTTCACGGATTGGGATGCCACGGAACGTGGTCCAGAATTCGCCTTCAGTCTCTTTTACGGACAGAGCCAGAGAGGCTTTATCCAGAGATTGCAGATCCAGCGCCTGGGCAACGGTACGGTTCATGTAGAACACCGCGCGGCCCATTTTCAGGTTAGGGACGCGGTGCAGCGCTTTAACCATCAGGCTGACGATATTTGCAGCTGAACCTGGTACTGACAGATCGCTCACATCGATGTTGGCGATGCGCACAACGTAGCGCCAGTCACGGAGAGCCAGGCCGTTATCCCACTTATAATGGGTGCGGTAACCCTGGTATTTGCCGCCATTGGCATCGGTAAGCGTCTGCTCGCCGAGGTTCTGAGTCTGCAAACCAGCCTTCTGCCCTTTAGGGAAGATGCCGTGCACAGTGTTTTCACCCCAGACCACCAGCCAGATAGAGGTGTTATCTGTACCGGTGCCGCCAGCATCAATGATGTTCTGGCCGTTGCCTGCGGATTTGCTGGAGTAGCGGGATGACAGGCCCATGAACTGCTGCGGATTCACACTGGTGTCGCCGTAGAACAGGGTCTGAGCCATCTGCTGGTTCATTCCTTCGAGGAATGCACGATCTTCAGACAGGCGGAATTCAGCAGTGTTACCGTTAAGATCTGCCAGTGACTTATCTACTTCCGCATAAGCCTCCAGCATGCCGACAGTGTCAGTGACCTGTACGGTAGTTGATTTTGTCGGTTGCACACCGTAGTTCAGCAAACGCCAGGTAGGCTGCGGGAGCCCCGAGCGAACGGTGGTACGGTGACCAGTTGGAAGGTTACCCTCTACGAACATCATATCCGTCAGGATTTCGTTGGTCTGGGAAAGAAGTTCGACAATCTTATCGACCTTTCCGTTTGGATCAGTACGCTTAGCCCAGTCAGCCAGCGTCAGCGCATTTACGCCTTTAACAGCCATGGTTATATCCTCTCTTATTAGCCATAAAGCACTTCGGCCGCACTACGCTGGCCTTGATTACTGCCATCGACCATGCCGTCTTCCGACATGGCTTTACCGATCTTCACGAACGTTTTAACCAGGTCTGGATGGTTACCAAGCCCGGTAGCGTTCAGATATTCTTTCAGTTCCGGCGTGCCGAACTGGTCGAGTGCACGCTGCGCAGCACTGAGGTTTGCGGTCAGTTTGTCGCCGCCGATCTCCTTGTCTGCCTTCACGGTCTCTGCCCAGCCTTCGGTCTGCTTCTGCCAGGCTTCTGCCTGACGCTGCTGCACACCGGCCAGAATTTTTGGATATGCGTCCACCAGCTTTTGCGCCTGCTCGTTGGTCAGGTTCAGATCACGGGCAACGGGTTCGAAGTCCTTCAGCGCTTCGGTATCCAGCTCTACGCCTTCACCAGCGGTAAATTCGTATTTCTCCGGCGCACCTTCCTGCTTCTGCTTTTCGTCATCCGACTCCTCCGCTGGCTTTTCACCATCAGCGGGTTTGTCTTCCTGAGGCTTGTCACCTTCAGCGCCAGACTGTGGCTTATCGCCTTCTGGTTTCGCTGGCTCGCCTGCAGGTGCTGGAGCATCGGCAGCAGGTGCAGATTGCTCAGACGGTGCAGGTGCAGTGCCACCATCAGCAGGTTGCTCATTGCAAAGACGGCGATGCAGCAAACGTTCAAATAAATTCATGGTTACTCCTGTTCACTGGCCTCTGCGGCCATCTTCAGATACTGATCGGGGCAGTGCGTCATGACGCGCTGGAATAGCTCCAGAGCCAGATTGCGCTGCCCTTCGTTGAAAGCCATTGCCAGGGCATCCATCGGCGGTATGGCGGCGAATACGCGCCCACTCTCCAGCACTCTCCACACGACGCGGCGGCCCTGTTCGCTATCCATGACGAACTTGATGTCGTCCTTTTCGCGCTGCTCCAGATCGTGCTTCTTCCGCTCGTTCTGAATGCGCAGTTCTTCTTCGTCAAAGTCAGTCATTGCTGCGCCGCTCCTGCTGCGTTAGTGATTGCTGTCAGTGCGCTTGGATCTGCGGTTTGCGTATCGCTGAGCGTCTTCGCGCCCTGCGCTACGGCCTGACCCATTGCCAGCGCCTGAGCTGCCTGCTGTTGCTTGGCGCGCTCTTCACGAATGCCCTGCACCTGCTCCTGCGGAACGATGACGGTTGGCGATACGCCGGACATTTCGGAGAACGCGTCAATTGCCTGATCCACGTCGAGCTTGTCGAGCGCTTCAGGTTTGAACTGTGCGAGCTGGCCGATAAACCCAACGGTCTGCGACAGGCTGGTGAGCCCGATAGATTTCTGCGCCTGCGCCATAACGGAGATGTATTCGATGCGCAGCGGCATGCCCTGCATAACGTCAGGAGGTGGCGGAAGCATGTTCTTGCGCGCCATGATGGAGAACACGCGGTCGATAAGCGGATTGAGCGCTTCGTCGTTCAGGCGTTCCAGCACCGGGCCGAGCATCAGCAGTTTCTCTTCTTTCATCTCGATCACTGCTTCCACCGGCATTGAGCGGGTGTTGATGTTTTGCAGCATCATGAAGAGGTCGACAAAGTAGGCGCTGTTGATGGTCTGGCGGGTATCCTGAATGTCGGCCAGCAGGTCGGCGGTATTCGGATTTACCAGGTACGCAGGTTTGAAACCGTCCTGACCGCTCAGCACATCGAGATAGGTCACGTCACCAGGCAGCAGAGAAACGCGCTGATTTTTCAGCGACGCCGGCGCGACCATCGGCGGGTTAGTGGCTTTGTCGATCAGCTGAGCTTTACGTTTCTGCTCAACCTGAAGCGCTTTAACCTGTCCGAGTGCCAGCATGCCAGGGCAGGAGGATGCGTAAACGTCCTCGCCGTTAACTTCCCAGCGCGGCGCCAGAATCGGGAATTCATCGAAGCCGGATTCACGCAGCAGCTTGTCGGAGTCGCCTCCTGTCTCGAAATAGACAGAACGATACGGCTTGTTCTTGCTGTCCATCCTCCCGCTGTCGCGGTTGATGTTTGGCGTGATGCAGTGGTTTACTTCGATCCAGTTTTCATACGAGCCGCTTTCCCACTGGCTCTTCACGGACGCGCTGACATTGTCCAGGCCAAACTCTTGCACGAGCTGGCGCACGGTCATGGAGAACTGACGGAAGGATGTGTCGACGCTGCCACGCGGGCTGTTAGCCAGGTAGTAGCTGCCAATCGGGAATGGCATTGTGCGGATCACGTCCTGGTCATCTTCCAGAACAGCCATAGCGGCAGTACCGAAAGTACCCAGACTGGCGTACATGACGGGCAGAGACTGATAAAGATTCGACTTGTTGAACACTTCGTTCATGCGGCGCTGCACGACTTCCAGCCAGACCTTAACCGGGCCGTAATCCATCATGTCAGGGTCAGGCGTTGCCAGCTTGAACCACGGGCGCGCAGGGCTGGTGATGCCGGACATCATGCCGCTGGCGAGAATGCGCTGAGCGAGTGAACCGGTAGGGTCAACAATTTTGGTGTTGCGGCGATCGTCACGGTTAACATCAGACGTCAGGAAGCGGGAACCGCGCGGATTGATAAAGTCGCTCAGGTCGCGCCAGTGCGGCTCGAACGATGTGCGCTCATTCTTCAGCTGTGCGAGCTGCTTCAGCAGCCGCTCTTTTTCGGTTTCCACCATCTCTGCGCGCTCCGTTACTGACCGAGCAGCGTTTTACCGCTGGTATTGGCGGCGGAAGTGTCGCCCTGGGCACCGGTGAGCATGGTCGAGTTACGACCGGCGGCAGCACGGCGGCGGCGCTCTTCATCATCGCGCGCACTGACCACAGCGGCGTCCTGCTCCTGAGGTGCGGCCTGAACTTCTGGTGCCGCTGGCACTGATGGCTTGCTGCCGATACACATAGCGATAACCTCACACACGATTAAATTATTACCAATTTAACCATATACGGATTATTTTACGTAGTGTATTGACATAATGGACTGCAATTATTACCCTTCAGGTAACACAACATGAAAGCGCACTTTGATATTGGTTCTGTGAGGTCTTGTCGCTAAATCAAAACTGGTGAGTGCGCTTCCAGGTGTGAGCAGTACGGCATCTGGCACATGTGTCGTAGCGGTCCGGCGGGGTTCCTTGGTGTTCCTTATCCCCGAGCGGGTTCCCGGAATGTGCAAGTCAGTGTTATCGGTATGCACGACATGACGACTCACCATCGTGGCGATACGGTGTGACACCTCGGAAGAGACGAGGATACAACGATGAGAGCATTGGGGTGACCGGTTAATCCCGTGACGCTAACCGATACAGGCGCAGTGCTCTCAATGTTGTGGTGAATGCGCAGGCTGATGCGCGAATTTAGCGTCGACAGTTTCTATCTCCTTCCGGACTCGAGCGGAAAAACTGACTGACTAAGGGTGGAGAATGCCGGAGATCAGCACCGGCCACCACAACCCAATCACGCCTTAGGACCGTGATACGGCAGTACCAGGCAATGCGTGTAGCTTTGGCGGTGGCAGTTGCTCCCACTTCTGACCACCGCCCTTTTTACAGCAGAACGCCATTCCGATGACGTTGCGCTGTAAACCCTGCATCACCCGCCAAGGAAGGCACTCCGTAGTCCTTTGCTTCCAGTTAGCCCGGTTCGTCCGGGCATTTTTTTAAGGTGAAAATCATGAATCAGACAGTCGTTAATGTTCAGAAACAATCTCCTGCCGAAGAGATCCGCCGCGAGAATCTCTATCACACCAAATTGCAATGCCTGGCTGAAGTGCTTAGTAAAAGAGCTGTACTTGATGAGCGAGGTGCTGTTCAGGATGCCAAAGCCATCAACGCCGCATTCGATAAAATTACTTTCTGAGGTAAGCAACCATGGTATCAACAGCATCCCCAGCACCATCCTGCATGGCTATTGAGCAGGAAATTCAGGCCAAAGGCTTAACCGCGCCGCGCGTTACGCGAGACGACATGATCGCAAACATTGCTCACACTGAAATCGTTAAGCACGTTTCTGTTACCGGGCAGGTTCTGCGCTGGGCGATCATTACGACAAAGAATGGCTTTGCGGTTACCGGAAAGCCATCATGTGCAGTCTCAGCTGAAAACGACAATGAGGCGATCGGTAAACAGATTGCTCTGACGAATGCAGAGAACGAGCTGTGGCCGCTAATGGGTTACGCTTTGAAAGAGAAGTTGAGCCAACAGTGAAAGACGAATTCGACGGCTTTTAATGCCGTGACATGTCACAATCAGCCCGCCGATGCGCGGGCTTTGTTATTTCCACGGGTCGTAATCTGTGACCGCTTTCCCCTGCTGGTTCTCCTGCCCGGGAATGCGCAGGCGTTTCGTAACAGGGAAAGCAAACGTCAGCAGCAGCGCGTCACCTTTGCCCGGAGAGCGGCCTAAGCGCTCTTTTATATCTTCCTTCGGCTCAATGACGATCTTGCCGTCTACCCTGACTTTGTACTCTGCCGCAGACAGGTCGTCCGCCGTCTCCTGGTCGTCCAGCGCACCGCCGAGCTTCAGCCACGTCTTGCAGCTGTTGAACATCTCGCCGCGCTTGTTGAGCATCTGCGGGTCAGTAGAGCCGCCGCCGAACGGAATTAACTGCCACGTCCGGCCCCAGCCGTCACCGATTGACTTCAGCCCGGTACCGTAGCCAAAGTCGATAAACACCGCATCAGCCTGGTACTGATCTTCAAAGTCGGCGATACGCTTCGCCATAATCAGATCGTCAGTGGTCTTGTTGCCGGTCCATAGCACTTTGCTGTGCAGACCCTGACGCAGGTATATCACCGCGTCATCCACGCCGGAATAAGCCGGGTCGACGCCGATAATCACCGGAGCGTGCGCCACCTGCCCGGCGGTCACCACGCGCTTCATCGCCTCGTCAGTGAGCCCTGTCGGGATAAACTGGAGTTCGGACGCGTCAGGGAAGATCCCACGCACACGGACCTTCACGAAGTCGCTGTCCTCGCCGTAGTCGTCCACCCATTTCTGGAGTTGCTGTTTGTTCGTGCCTTCTACGGTACGGCTGTCAATCTGCGCACACTTCCAGCGGTGTTTATATTTTCGGAAGCATTCGCGGAAACGGCCAGTGTTACGCGTCGGGTTCCCGAACGCCACCCAGATGATTTCAGTGTCTTCGTCCGTCAGCGCGCCCTCTGCTACCTCCCACACCAGATCTGCAATGTTGGATGCTTCGTCGAATACCACGATGATGCGCTTGCGCTCGTTGTGCAGGCCAGCGAACGCTTCGGTGTTGTGCTCAGACCACGGGATTGCGTCAGCGCGCCAGCGTTTATCGTGGCCCGGATCGTTGCTGTACATCGCCGTGGCGGTGCAGGTGAACCACTCTTTCGTGATAGCCAGATTCGACCACTTTATGATTTCCGGCCAGGTCTTGGTGCGGAGCTGGTTGTCGGTGTTGGCGGTCACCACCACCTTGCAGTCCTCGCAGGTATCCATTCCCCATTTAATCAGCATCGAAATGAATGCAGATTTCCCCACGCCATGACCTGATGCGCGGGCGATCATGATAGGCTGGTAACGAGTGGTTGGGTTCTGAAGGTGATCCCGTATCTCGCGGAATCCCTCCGCTTGCCACTTACGCGGCCCGGTGGCGTGCGCCAGCTCTGTGCCATCTTCGCCCCACGGGAACGCATAAAGCGCATAGCCCAGCGGGTCATACGTGAACGAGGCAATATCCTCGACGAGCTGCTCTTCTGGCGACATGGCTGCTGCTGTCATTCTTCACCACCAGCCTGTTTCTTAACGCGAGCCCGAGCCTTGGCCATCTTGTCTGCTATGGTCATTCTTACGTCGATTTCCAGGCGCTCTTTGAACGCGTTGACGTCGACGTGCTTACCAATCAGCTCGAGGTTCTTCACCTTGTCCGGCCATTTGATTTTTTTGAGGATGGTCTCTATCGAATCCTCTTTCATGTTCATGATGGTTGAGGACAGGTCGAACCCGCTGAGCGTGGTACGCCAGATTTTAGGCCAATCGCGGATCGGTTTCAGGCTGCCGTCATCGTTCAGGATATCCAGCACATCCATCTGGTCGATCTCCACCAGGCGCATGAGGACGTAATCAGCGCTGACGCGGTTTCGCTTGTTGCGCTCCTCCATCAGTTCGGCGATTCGTTTCTGGATTCTTTCGTCGCGCATCATCACGCTGGCTTTGACCGCCGCCGTATTAGGCGAATACCCTGCGTCTATCGCTGCCTGAGACTGGTTTTCTGGTGTCTTAATGTAGGACTGGCAGTAAGCCTCCTGCATCGCTGTAAGAGGCTTATATTGCGTTGATTTGCGTTTGTGGGTTTTTGGTGTCGCGGGCATCATTACCACCTGAGTAATTTTATTACCATTCAGGTAATACTATCACGCCCGCGCAGATGTTACATGACTGGTATCGGATCGTCTTCCTGGCTGCCGGCACGGTTGAGGAAATGTGTAACCACTCCCAGCACCGTTGTGTCGTCCAGCGCTTCACCTTCGATTGACTCACCCTCCGGAACGATAAGCGCCCGCCCCTGCACGATGGCGAACTCAGTGCGGCCGCAATACGATATCAGCACGGTATCACCCGGATGTGGTTTAGTTGCGACGTTGATGATTGCGTATCCAGCCGACGTCTCAACGGTGCGGCAGTTGCCGTCGTAGCCGCACATGCTGGTGATGGTAAGGCGGGATTCTGCGTAGTCTTTTGCCGGAGATGGAAAGCCCATAATGGAACCTCACATAAAAATACTGTACATTTAAACAGTATAATCATGTGAGGATTTAGTCAATACGCCGTGACAGGTCACACCGCAAGTTTCGTTTCATGCCAGCCCTGCGTTACCCAGCAAGCCGAATCACCGGCGCACGGGCAGGACTTCACCGGCAGGCTGTCGCCACATTTGCCGCACTGGTTGGCGCTGATAGCTTTGATGCGACCGCGTACCCGGGCATCATCCTGGCGGATCAGCAGAGCAATGTACTCGCTCATTTCGTATGGCTCACGGCCCGGGCGACGCTCCGCGCAGTTACGCGCCAGCATCTCCATTTCCTGCTCGTCGAGCACCAGCTCCAGCTTGCGTTCACCAGCTTCCGCCTGGCGAGCGCGCTGCGCTGCCTTGCGTTCTGCTGCGGTTTTAGCCATTGCCTTTCTCCTTTTTCGCCAACTTCAGCATCGCATCACCATAGCGTTCGATTCCCATCGCAAACGCGCCCTTCACGTTAATTCCCTGGATGATATCCGCCGGCACCACCACCGGCATCGGCACGCGGATGACCAGCCTGCGGAGTTCGGCTATTTCGTCGGCCTGCTCCATGACTCTGGAGTACAAGTCAGAGGCTTCGCCTTTCCACCATGCCACGTCGGCTTTAAGGCGGCGCAGGCGTCGCTGTTTGAGTTTGCTCACGACTTCACCTCATCCTTCGGCGCTGACGTTTCAAAGACCAGATCATTCCCACCGCATGCAGGGCATTTGACGTTCTCAATCAAGTTACCTTTCACGAATTCCGTGTGCTTGCACTGCTGGCAAGTCATCTTCATTTCAGAGTGGAATGAGTAAGCGGTTTCGCTGTTTGATATGTTATTGCCGTAAATTTTTAAGCCCATCACTTCACCTCCTGCTGCGGTGCTGCTGGATATGCACTGCCTTCCTGACCTGGATCGTTGCTTCCGGTGCATGCATTCCTGTGGTCATTGGCGCGCGGGCAGCGTTTGTTGCCACAGTCAGGGCAGACGACAAATCGCATATCAGTAAGCGTTATTGGTCGGCATGTTCGGCACCAGCAGTCTGGAGCGTTGAGAGCATCACGCTCGGCAAATATTTTCTCAGCGTCGATTTCAATGCCAGAGTTGCGAATGGTTTCCACAGCATCCCGCAACTTGTAAGCCGTCGTTACAGGTTCGGCACCCTGAAGCATGGCGGCGCGGTAGACATCAGGGCGAGATAACATGGAGACGTTATTCCATGTTTTCACATCGATCAGATTAAACGCATCATCCGGCAATACATCCTCAAGATGATTCAGAAGCACATTGACTTCATCAGGCACAGACACCGGAACTGGCGGGGCGGTGTAAACAACACTTTCAATCCAGTGCGCGCCATCCTCATTGCAATTGCACTTCGACTCTAATGGCTCGTCCAAACCCTCTGCGCCACACGCGCTACAGGTAAAAAGTTTGCGGCCCCTTGCTTCGAGCGATGCCAGCGCCAGTTTCATCGCCGCCAGAGACATCGCAGCATCTTCGTTTACGATGCCAGGCACAGCATCTCGCTCTTCTTCGAGCTCCGCGATGGTCTTCAGTAGCCATTCTTTGGTAAGAGTGTTCATGATGCCTCTCCTTTACCGACTGCGGCGCGGTCGATTATTTTTATGAACTCAGCAGCGCCAACATCACCAAGACCAGCGTACTCGCTGATGAACTTCCTCGCCGATGCGATGATTCCGCACTGGTCAGCAATCCGTTTCTCTGCGGCTTCAGCCCTGGCTTCCTGTCTATGCGCCTCCGTCCATCCAGCATTGGAATGTGCCGCCGTTGCTTTCAGATCGTCGATCTGCTTGTCTTTGGCTTCCAGCTCATCCAGCAGCGCCATCACAGTGGCGGGATTGGCTGAGGCGATGAATTCAGCGTTGCACTTAGCCGTTTCATCCCATGCCATGTGGTAATCATGATCCCATTCAGTGTGGATGCACGCAGCAGTTGAATTGGTCATGTCGAGCAATGATTCGTGACCAACATACACCGCATATGAGTGGTAGCCAGAAACCCTATCTTCGCCCTCGCCATATTCGCCGTCAGTCTCGACAACATCAGACCACCACTCGCCTTTTGTCGCCTTCTCCGCCGCTTCACGAAGCGCCTTTTTGTCGATGTTGCTCATTGGGCGGCCTCCGGTCTTTTTCTTGCGCTGAAGCGAGGTACATGTTCCATTTCAACCGCAAATACACCTACGCTCTCGCCGTCAACGAACAGCTCGATATCCAACGGCCAGTCAGATTCCCAGCCGTCATGGTTGTCGAAATAATCAAGGGCGGCATCCTGAGACAAGCATTCCAATTCCCACTTAGAAGTGAGCTCATCGATGTGTCGAGGATCGAGAAAATATGCATCCTCAGGAAACGTGCCTGCATCGCTAACTACGTACTGGATTACGCTCATGACTGCACCCCTTTGCGAAGCTGGGCGGCTATGTCTTCGAGTACGCCATCAGCGAACGAGCGGTCGAAATCATCCACTGGCGCACCAGCCATAAACTCTGTTGACGTCAGGATCATCCGCGCGATATCTGCCGCGTTCTTTGCTGTGTCGTCGATAAAACCAGCATCCCATGCGGCCAGCATCCTGTTAGCAACAAAGTGAGCGCCTTCCTTGTGGGCCTGCGCCCGCACTTCAGCCAGGCATTTGCGGAATTCAGCAACGTATTGTTCGACACTCATTCCCCAGGTTAACGGGCATTCTTCGACGGTTTCGCCTTCGTATTCTTCATCAGGGACTTCTTTGGTAAAGAATTCGCGCTCGATGGCATGGAGCGTGTCAGCGAAGCGGCGTAGGTTTCTCTGACCTTCCGTGATAGAAAATTCAGGAGCCTCGCAGCCAGCGCCCATCTGCTGATATACGGCGGTTTTGAAGGCCTTCAGCCCCGCATTCTCCGCAGCCAGCGCATTACTACGAGCCAGTTGCACATCCAGATGCGTAGCCAGATCGCTTATCAACTGCGATACAGCACCGCCTGATGATTTAAGTTGTGCGGCCTTGTCATGACCGCGCTTTACCAACTCACTCACATTGCATTCCATCTTTACCCCCGCTTACCCGTATAAGTTATTGATTACGTTGATATCAAAAAGGATGGTTATTTAACGCCTATCCCGAACCTTGCGATTAACAGCGCATCCGCGATGGCCTGGCCTTTCGCTTTGGCATCCAGCGCCCTGAGTTCCGGGTAAAGCTGAATGGCCCGGCTACGCGCTGCGTCCTTGTCGCTGCCGATAAGCCCGGCTGACTTCTTCCAGGCCTGCGGCGTTACCAGCGTGTACGGAATGTTGAGCCCCTGGAGGATCCCCTCCGCTACACCAGCTGCATGCCCGAACGTGAACATGCTCGCCGTTCCCTGTCCTGGCATGGCTCCGACCTGCTCAAGGTACGCATGAGTGATTCCGTACTGCCGAAGCCATGCAGATACCGCTGCGCCGTTCACCCTGGACTTTGTGCCGACCTTGATGGTTGGCATTGCCAGGTGGTCGATGTAGCCGCCCTGCTCAGTTACGAGAACCAGCGCGCCGCTGCATCCCGGGTCAATCCCTAAAACTGCCGTCATGATTTACCCCTTAGGTAATTTAAATCCACATTAGAGTTAAAATCAATAGCTATGCGCATATTTTGTTACCTGCAAGGTAATTATGCAGGCGTAAAAAAATGCGCTGCCGCGCCGGTGCTACTGCTTTGCTACTTCCCTTTCCCGTATTGCCTTGAAAACCTTTCCATATCGAAATCAATCGTGGCCCTGTAATCCCTGAACAGGCCGCATTTCCCGTGACGTATTACCTCTCCGCTCCTCTCTGCATCTCTGAAATATTTCTCTACAGTGTTGAGGTGGAGGCCGAGGATTTCTGCTGCCTGCCGGGTAGTTATCCTGCCGCGCTCTTTTGCAGCGGTGATTATCCGCCTGACGGCTGTCTTACGTTCTGAGTACGTGTTTGGTCTTGCCATGGAAACCTCACTATGTGGCCTGGTAGCCCCTGAACCCCTCCGGAATGGTCTTGTCCGGCTCCGGAACGTCGTTGATATCCCTTCGCTGCTGCTGGGCGACTGGCCTTGCCCTGGACTGCTGCACGCTTCTCGCCAGCTTCTGTTGCCACTGGTCGTGGTGGAATGCCTTGCCCTCCGCTTTCCAGTACGTGATGAAGTCTGCCAGCTCGAACGGTGTGATCTCCGTCTTCAGAGCTATGCCCCACAGCGCAGCGCGCTGGATGAACTGTGGATCTGGCTTCCAGTTGTCGTGCATCTGGAATTTTCCAAACTCACCCATTCCGCCAGGCGCAATGTAGCCATTCAGCATCGCGTTGTTCGCATCCGGATCTGGTTCACCGCCAACAGCAGAGTTATCCACAGGTGAATTTTGCTCGCTCCCTGTGTGGGGTTTATCTTTTATATCTTCTCTTCTCTTTATCTCTTCTTTATCTGTCGTGACATTTCGTGACTTGTCGTGACATTGCCGTGACTCATTGCTTTCTTGTTGTCGCATCCGCTGCCTTTCACGCTGCTCTCTTTTTCTCTGAGTTGCTGATTTTGCTCCTGTTTCATCATTGCCACGGTCCTCCTTTTTAGGCTGTCTCCGCTCCCACCCTGTAAGGTATGTTCCATCCAAAACACGGCCCTGCATGGCGTTAATAACAGCGTCTATGTCACACTCAGTCACGTCAAAATGTGACGCTAAGTCCTCGTTCGTGACATCAGCGTGACCTCGCGTGACATTTTGTGACCCGCTAACAAGAAGGTGGACATAAACGGCCTGAACGAGAGCTATCGGTTGACCGGATATTCTCGCTATGGTTCTCCACTTCGGGTCATTAGGCATATCATGCCAAAGACGTAGCCATTGATTAGCCATATGAACCTACTCTTTCTCGAGATCAGTGATTCCACAAAGGCGCAACCCAGCGAAGCAACCAGTATTAACCATGTCGCAGTACATTGTCTGATCTGAAATGTTCAGCCGGTGCCACATAATGAGCATCGCCTTTTCTTCTTCTGACTCTGCTTCAATGCATAATTGAGCACTGGAACCGGAGAAAAAAATCTTCATGCTGCCTCCCGCGCCTTTCTGGCTGCCTTTAATTTATCTGAACGCAACTGCTGCTGGCGTCGAGCCCGCTCGTTGTTGCACTTAACGCATTCACCACTGAGGGTGTAGCGCTCACTGTCATGCCCGTGAATGCACTTCTTGCCGGTGTAGAACCTGGCGAGGCCCATTTCGAGAGCTTCACGCTGAGTTAATCGCTTCATTTGCACCTCTCTTTGAAATTTATCTTTGGTAATTTTGTGCGATGGCCGAAAAAAGATCAACCATATTTGGATCATTATTACCTGAGAGGACTGAATAGATATGAAAAGACCGCCAGAAGGCGGCCTGATGGGGGTTTGAAGGAGGTTTTATTCGTAGAAGAAGATAGCCAGTTCCGGCTTTGTTCTGACCCAGCCGCGTTGTTTGCATGCCTTAAATAACCCATTCATCAATGTCTTACCGGGCATTTTACGACGGCCTGTCAGATGAGTCTGGATGTAGTGGCTGGTCGTTCCGGCCTCGTCAGCAAAGGCATTTCGCTCATCAGGAGTGAGTTGCAACCAGTGTTTTTTGAAGTCGAATTTTTCGTTCTCGCTCATAGCTATTGCCTGATATTAATTTCAGATAACAAATATTCACCCAGAAGGTAATAAAAATCAAGGTTTGTTACCTGTGAGGTGCATTTACCTGTGAGGTAAATTCGCTTTTAATTGAACCACTAACTAATTCATATATGAGGCGATTCACCAGAGCATGAAAAGTATTCAGGATATCCGCAGGCAGAATATTAACGATATCATCGACCGTGACTTTAACGGGGTGCAGACTCGTCTGGCGGAAAAACTGGGAACTCAGGCAAACCTGGTGAACCGCTGGGCCCGCGGGCAGAAGGTTGTTGGCGACACGGTGGCGCGCAAGATTGAGAAGGCAGCGAACAAGCCGTCGAACTGGCTGGACGTCGACCACTCATTATCTGCTGTTGCAATCCCCCAGGAGGAGATCACCGCCTCCGATATCGGCCAGTTGGCGGCGCATAACCTCGAAGCGTGGATGCAGAACAACCGCGACCTGTCCTCCCAGGGTAAGCTGTCGAAGGCGTCCGGCGTTGCCCAGGCGACAATCAACCGCATGCTGAACAATGAGGTTAGCGTTTCCATCTCCACCCTGGAGGCGATCGCCAGCGCGTTCGGGCGCCGGGGATATGAGCTGCTCATCCATCCTCGCGACCCGGCGACCATCCATTACGACCGGGCCCGCTACGCATTGTTACCTGAGAGCGAGAAAAGTAAGATCGAGAGCTACGTCGATTTCGTGATTGTTCAGAACGGTAAAACGCAAGAATAACTTTATAAATTTCAGATACTAAGCCGCCATTGAGCGGCTTTTTTATTGCCCTTAGAATTACCTTACGGGTAATTTTTTATAATCATACCTATTGACTTCAAACCACATAAGGATAATTATTACCTCAACGGTAACACTGAGGTAACGAATTATGCAGTGGAAAATCATCAACGGCTGGTACTGCGTTACGGCGTGCGGGCTGATGAGCACCAAGTGCCGCACTCTGCATGAGGCCATCAACTGGGCGTTTGTCACCAAGATGGCAGTCAAAACTGAAATGGATATGGGGGTGAGCAAGTGAGTGAATTAGCAATCATCGAAATCGCGCCGGACCTGGCGCCAAGCATTTACGTTGAAAACGGTCTGGATAAGTTCCTTGAACAGATCCGTGATGGCGTTAACGAGGTTCCTGACCTGAGCACAGCCAAAGGCCGCGCCCGTATCGCATCCCTCGCCGCCCAGGTATCACGCAGCAAGACGGCAGTTGAAAAGCCAGGCCGTGATTACCTGAAGCGCCTGAAGGAGCAACCAAAAGTGGTCGAAGCAGAACTGCGACGCTTCGTGACCGAATGCGATCAGCTTCGCGACGAAGTTCGCCGCCCACTTACCGAATGGGAAGACGCTGAAAAGGCACGCACCGAAGCATTGCAGCAGCGCCTTGTGGATTTGCGCGCACTGGCTGAAGTGATCGACACCACCGGAAATTACCTGCCATCCACTGATATTCAGGCTCGCATTCTGGAGGCTAAATCCGTGGTGCTGGATGACAGCTGGCAGGAGCGTGCAGCAGAGGCGGGAGTGGCTAAAGACTCAACCATTCAGCAACTGGAAGCGTCGCTGGTAGTAGCGCAAAAGCGCGAGCACGAAGCGGCTGAGCTGGAACGCCTGCGCAAAGAGGCAGAGGAAAAAGCACGTCTAGAACGTGAAGAAGCTATACGCCGCGAAGCAGCAGAACAGGCTAAGCGTGATGCAGAAGCAAAAGCACAGGCCGAGATTGATGCTTCTGCACGCCGTGAAGCTGAAGCCAAGGCTGCAACTGAACGCGCAGAGCGCGAAAAAATTGAAGCCCAGCAGAAAGCAGAGCGTGAAGCAAAAGCCGCTGCGGAAAAAGCTGAGCAGGAAAAGAACGACGCTATCGCAGCGGAGCGCCGCCGTCAGGAAGAAGCGGAAGCAGTTCGACTGGCAGAACAGAAACGCATCGCCGATGAAGAAGCGCGCCGCGCAGCTGACAAAGAGCATCGCCGCACCATCAATCGTCAGGCTATTGCAGACCTGATTGAAAGTGGTCTTCCGCAGGAAATGGCTGAGAAAGCGCTGATAGCCATCGCCAGCGGGAAGGTTTCTGCAATCTCTATCAAGTACTGAGGTGCGTATGAACATCCAGCAGATTAATAACCTGAAAAAAATCATGACCAGCATCGACAGCGACTACCAGCTGAGTCAGTTGCACTACGCGCGCCAGGTGGAGCTGATCGACGCTATCAAGTTCCACCAGCTGCAAAAGCCTTTCTATGAGCTGGAACGCAAAGGCGTGCGCACCGAAATTCTTGAAGAACTGATGATGAGCACGGAATTCGAAGAGGCTCTCGCAGCTTACCAGGCCGCGATGACCAGCATCATCGCGAAGTGGGATCTGGCTGACCAGCTGGACACGGCGAGGACTGCGGCATGATGCCAGGAATTTACTTCGACATCAGCAACGAGGATTACCACGCCGGCGACGGCGTGAGTAAGTCGCAGCTGGATATGGTGGCGTTGAGCCCGGCCCTGTTGCCGTGGCAGAAATCCGCGCCGGTCGACACAGAAAAGCTGAAAGCGCTTGACATGGGTACCGCCCTGCACTGCCTGCTGCTGGAGCCGGAAGAATTCGATAAGCGTTTTATCGTGGCGCCGCAGTTCAACCTGAGAACCAATCAGGGGAAAGCAGATCAGGAAGCCTTCCTTAAAGATGTTGAGAACATGGGCATGACGGTGATGGATGCCGAACAGGGCCGCAAGCTGAAACTTATGCGCGACAGCGCGATGGCACACCCGGCTGCGCGCTGGCTGCTTGAAGCGGAAGGATTCTGCGAAGCATCGCACTACTGGACGGATCCGGAAACCGGAGAGCTGTGCCGCATTCGCCCGGATAAGCGCCTGAAGTATCACCCGGTCCTGCTGGACGTGAAGAAGGTTGCAGACATGGAGCGCTTCGCACGCCACGTCGAGGAATTCCGGTACCACGTTCAGGACGCCATGTACCGCGAAGGCGCACAGCAGACCACCGGAGAGCCGCACGGATTCTTCTTCCTGGCTGTGAGCGAAACCATCGACTGCGGGCGCTACCCGGTTCGTGTGTTTGAACTGGATGCGCCGGACGTAGATGCCGGGCACGCACTGTTCCGCCGGGATCTGAATACCTACCACCAGTGCCGGGAGTCTGGCGAATGGGGTGGATTTGAAATTATTAAACGCCCTGAGTGGGCACGCAAACAGGATATGCACGTATGAGCAACGACATCGCAAACATCAACGCACCAGTAGACACAGCAATCGCTGGAACTGCTGCAACAATTTTCAGCCCTGAGGGTTTGAACCAACTGATGAAGTTCGCCGAAGTAATGGCGCAAAGCCGTGTGACGGTACCGGCTCACCTCGCCGGGAAGCCAGCTGATTGCATGGCTGTAGCAATGCAGGCTGCGCAGTGGGGAATGAACCCATTCGCCGTTGCGCAGAAAACCCATGTTGTGAGCGGCACGCTCGGCTATGAAGCCCAGTTAGTAAACGCGGTTATCTCAACCATGTCTCCAACCAAAGATCGCATCAACTATGAGTGGTTCGGGCCGTGGGAACGCGTGATCGGAAAGTTTGTTGAGAAAACATCCAAAAACGGCAACCCGTATATCGCACCTGGATGGACCCTTAAAGACGAAGAAGGCTGCGGTGTTCGCGTATGGGCAACTATGAAGGGTGAGGATCATCCTCGAGTTCTCGAGTTAATGCTGTCTCAGGCACAGGTAAGAAACTCCACGCTTTGGGCTAGCGATCCGAAACAACAACTCGCATACCTGGCGACAAAGCGCTGGTCACGCCTGCATTGCCCAGACGTCATCATGGGCGTGTACACCCCTGACGAATTGCAGGAAACGGCACCGCGCGTTGAACGCGATATCACGCCGACACCTGCAACCGCGACCGGCATGAACAAGCTGATCAACTCCAAGCCTGAGCAAAAGCAGGAAGAGAAACCAAAGAGCAGCGATGACCGCGATCCAGAAGAGATTCTGTGCGCTTTCACTGACGCAGCGATGAACTACAACACCCTGAAGGATCTGGATAACGCCTACAAATACGTCGCCAAAAAGCTCGCTAACGATGATGAACGCCTGGCTAAAGCTACTGATGTGTACACCATCCGTCGCGATGAGCTGAACGAAGTCCCTATGTAATCACCACCGTGGCGCCACGGCGCCACACCTGCAACCAGGAGAGATAGTTATGAAAGGTGCATTGAGTAAGAAAAAACTCCTTGAGGTGGTGCCACTGTCATGGAGCACGATTGACCGCCTTGAACAGGCTGGCGAATTCCCGTCCCGTTTCTGGATCACCGATCGCCGCTGCGCGTGGGACCAGAGCGAAGTTGAAGCCTGGCTGGATAAACGTAAGGCGGCAAGTCCGGCGACGTTCACCGGAAAAAAGCCGCCAGTTGACCGCCGCGTTTATCGCCCGGTGAGTGCGGCAGCATGACGGCGCTGAAGAAGCATATCGGCAGATGGTCAGATGTATACCTGTATCTGGCCGTGGTCGCCTACCTGATGTGGCTGGCGGCGGTAATCAGTTGAGAGGATCCTGGGAATGAGAAAATTAACCCGCCTTGAAAAATATCACATGAACAAAGCATCGCAGCGCGGAACTGAAAAAGTTGTGGCAGTAACGCCGGAAGCAATGGAGATCGAAAGCCGGGCCATCGAGCGCGAGCGCCGCGGGCACTACAGAATCGCAGCCCGTCTCTGGCTCCAGTGCCTGGACGCTGCCGTCGGTGAAGTTGAGCGCGCCCGCATCGCGGTGCGCCGCCAGCAGTGCATCACCAAAGGGAACCGCACCCCGCATCTGGACTACAGCGGGATCGGATGTCGCGGGGTGGTGTATGACTAATCCGCACGACGGAATAACCGTGGGCAGTGTCACGCTGCCCTATTCCATCATTCGCCGTGGATGGGTAGCACCGAACGGCGACGTTATCAGAAACCCATTAAAGGCTCAGCGCCTGGCTGAGCTGATGAACAGCAAGAAGGTGGCGGCATGAACAAAGCAGCACCAGCAGATTTAAGAAAGTGCCTTGAGGCTGCAAATATGCTCGCCTCGTTCGGCATCCGATTTGTTCCAATGCCAGCAGCCACAGACGCGGAATACGCAATGCTGTCCGCAATGTTTATGGATAAGCTGGAGTCTCTTGCTGTAGAAGCTGAGAAGTCGGAAGGCGGTGCAGCATGACCGGAAAATACACTCTTATCTACGCAGATCCGCCGTGGGTATACCGCGACAAAGCAGCAGACGGCGAGCGTGGCGCCGGATTCAAGTATCCGGTTATGAACGTGCTGGACATCTGCCGCCTGCCTGTGTGGGATTTGGCTGCCGATGATTGCCTTCTGGCTATGTGGTGGGTTCCAACACAGCCGATTGAAGCGTTGAAGGTAATCGAGGCGTGGGGCTTCCGCCTCATGACCATGAAGGGTTTCACCTGGCACAAGACGAACAAGCATAAAGGCACCAGCGCGATCGGCATGGGCCACATGACCCGGGCGAACAGCGAAGACTGTCTGTTTGCGGTGCGCGGGAAACTCCCGGCGCGAATGGACGCTTCGATCTGCCAGCATGTCACGGCGCCGCGCCTGGAGAACTCGCGCAAGCCGGACGTGATCAGAGAGAAACTGGTGCAACTGCTTGGCGATGTGCCGCGCATTGAGCTTTTCGCCCGCCAGTCGTCACATGGCTTTGACGTATGGGGAAACCAGTGCGAAGGTCCGGCGGTGCAACTGCAACCCGGATACGCGCTGGATATAGCCGGTTTGACGCGGGCATTTGAACATGCTCCGTTGACATCAACAGACAACCAGGGCCGGGAGCGTGCAGCATGACTATATCTGACCATGCGGATTTAATCCGTCAACTCGAAGAGTGCCGCGCCGTGATACATCAAAAAACAGCACAGGTGAAATGGTTACAAACTGAAAATAGCCATTTGCATAAGAAGTGTGAAGAGTTGCAAATGGCTGTAGAAATACAGAGGGAGTTTATTAGATCGCGAAATTAACAGATCTGGTTCATCCACCTCTCAAATTTAGACGGGGAGAACGGCACCAGATCGGTGTGCTCCCCGTTAATCCAGGCATCAACCATATCCGCCCACTGCTGCAACATATAGGCACGCTGCCGGGCATACTCCGCTTTGTTATAAACCGCCCGGACTCCTTTCTGCTCGTGCGCCTGTGCCTTCTCTATCCAGTCTGATGGATAATCCGCTTCGTGCAGCAGCGTGCTGGCCGTCCGGCGCAGGTCATGCACAGTGAAATCATGTATTTTCTCGCCGTCTTTGTTTATGGCCTGCACGGTCCGGTCTATCAGCGAGTTCAGCGCGGCATTCGATAATGGCTTGCGGAAGTTGTAGCGCCCGGGCACCAGGTATTCACTGCCACCAGCGCACATTTGCAGGCCGACCAGCAGATCCTGCGCCTGCTTCGGCAGGTAAATCACATGCGCGCGCCTTGCCTTCATTCGGTCGGCGGGGATCGTCCATGTCCAGTTCCTGAAATCGATCTCTGCCCACGTCGCGTAGGTAAATTCGCCTTTTCGCACAAGCGTCAGCAGTACCAGCTTCAGCGCCATCTTCATGGTGCCCATCGCACCGACGTCATCCAGCGCACGGAAGAATATTCCAATTTCCTCAGGCGACAGCGTGCGCTCACGCGGCTTAAACATGGCGATCGATGATGGCTTAATGTCGGCAGCAGGATTGAACAGACCATGCCCGCGGTCGTTGGCGTACCGGTATACGCTGCTGATTATCTCCCTGACCTGAATCGCCGTCGCCCGTCCGCCACGCTCGACGATACGATCGCAAAGGTCGCGCACCATCCTGGTGGTTATCTCAGTCATCATTTTGTTTCCGAGCGCCGGGAGGATATCCCTGTCGATCACTGCCTGCTTCATGGCGCGGGTGCTGTCTGCCAGGGTGACGTGTTTCATGTAGGTGTCGGTATATACCGCGAATGTTTCGGCCCCGGCGATTTGCCTGATACCGTCACGTTTTGCCGCAGCAGGCGACTGGCCTGCCTTCAGCAGCTTTTTGGCGGCAATGAGTTCCTCGCGCGCTTCCGCCAGGCTGATACCGTCACGACCGTACTGGCCGATCACCAGCGTTTCCCGTCGGCCGTTGATGCGGTAGTCGTAGCGGAACGAGACAGAGCCTGACGTAAGCACGGCGACATACAGCCCGTCACGGTCGGAAACCTTATACAGTTTCTCCTGCGGCTTGAGGTTTTTCAGTTTGGTATCGGTAAGCACAGTTCACCCGTAATGCATCCATATTTTTGTCGGTATGAGAGTATACCTTTCGGGTAATACCGTCACCTGTACCGTCGAAAAATGTGGTGTAGAGTGAATAGATATGAGTAGATATAAACAAAAACCCTCTGCAATTACAGAGGGCTAGAGATGATATTGAATAGATATGATGTGCTATGAACTAGCTATACATCATTCCCACTCAATTATTTACGGCGTGCATAACCAATTGACTGATAACAACTTTCCGTAACATGATTTTCACCGTACCGTTTTATATACCGTCACCGGAAATCAGTACCATGAAAAATTCCATGTCACCTGGTCAGCGAATCGTACTGCTTTTCACAGACTCGTCCGGCTTCAGCGGCCCGGTCAGCGTACTCTGCCAGTTGTCGGTTTCGCTCGAGAGATTTGCTGAGCACGTCGGCAAGCAAAACTCCGGTGTCTGCGGCTGACGTCCCAGCGCCGACAGTGGCGTTATACTGCCTGAGCTGCTCACGGATGGCAACGAGCTGTTGCTGCAACCGGCCAGCGCGAGCGGCAGCATCAAGAGCATCATTGCGCGCCTGGTCGATCCTCTGCTGCGCTTCACGTTCATTGGTAGCTTTCTCCTGCTCGTCCTGCTGACGAGCTTTATCATCTTCGGCTTTGCGATCTGCCTTTGCCTGCGCATACCCGGCATCGTACTGGTGGCTGCCGTGTACATTCCAAGAAACCACTCCGACGATGACCAGAGCAGCAAGCATCAACACGATAAGCAACTGTTTCCAGTACGCTTTGACGAATGCCCAGATCATAAAAGTACCTTGCTGGCGGTGATGTACCGCGCGCGCCGGTCGTCGATACCGTTCTGCCCGCCATTGATGATCTGCGTGACGCGCACCAGGTCGCCAGTGTACTTCATGCAGCCTTTGGTTGCGAAGAACCACGCCGCACTGCGGGCCGCATATTCGTCCTGCGCCAGCAGTTCAGGCTGGCTAACCAGCTCAATTTTGAGCCCGTTGCCACAGTCGCGGTAGTTGTTCAGGCCGGTGATCTGGATAAGCCCGCGCCCGCGATAGAACCAGCCGTCAGTCGGGCCATTGTTCCCATTACGTTTGCTGTATACCAGGTTGGCGATCGCACGCTGGCGCTCCAGCGGTAACGATGGCTCACCAGCACGGCGGCCCAGCGCGTTGGCCTGGCCCTGAGTGAGACGCCCGGCACGGACGAATCCTGCCAGCCCGGTTACGCTGTAGTTGAAGTTCTCCTGAAGCCGTGTGAACCCTGTCGATTCATGGCCCACCTGCGCGATAAACATCGCCTGGTGCGCTGGCGCTTCAATGCCAAACTCTTTCATGGCCGCAGTGATATGCAGATACCAACGCGTGGCCAAAACGTCGCTGATGCCAGCTGCACGCTGGAATTGTTTAATGTCCATGCTGGGACCTCGTTATCTTGAAAATTTGCACCACGTTCCCTTTTGTCTTGATGAGAGCAGCCAGGAACACAGCTTTAATGATGACTTCTGACCAGTCGGCGCTGACGTAGTACCCATAGAACGTCCGTATAGGTACGCTGGCTGCCACAACGATCAGCAGATAGGCGAGCCAGCCGCCCCACCAGCGATGGCGTGACCCGTCACGGCGGAACAGAAGGACTCGGATAGCAATGCCGCCGCAGATAGCGGCATTCAGGATGAGAAGCAGTTCAGGACCGGTCATCGTCTTTTCTCCCCGGGATCAGGTCGCGTGGATTTCCAGAACGGTGATACAGCCAGGTACCGATACCAACAGCAACGATTGAAGAAACAAACGCCCCTGCTGAGTAAGCAACCCCTTTCTCAAACATATCTGTGGTGATGCCAGGGAAAGCGGATGCAAAGCCTATGAGAAGTGTTGCTGTCGGTTTGTAGAAGAGAAGGCCGCAGAAGAAGCTGAGGAACGCCAGAAGTAACCGCCGCTTTATGGGATACTCCACCGCTGAGGTAACAAAAATTACCGCACCAGCAAGCGCCCCTAAAGCCACCTCCGGCGGCACACCCGCGACCACAGACATTAGCGCGCTCAGGCTAAGCCCCTGATTCAGCGATTCCGTGGTTAACGAGTGCGACATAGTGACCACCGTTTAATGTGCATAAAGAACCCCCTTAGTTGGTGAGTTCATCATACACAATAAACCATATGTGGTTTAAAAAACCTCAGACAACTCTTAACGAAATTACCCAAAAGGTGATAAAGTAAGGTTTTATATTTTTCGGGCGTAAAAGTGCTTAAGTTATTCGCAAAGTACACATCGATTGGCGTCATTAACACGCTCATTCACTGGGTTGTGTTCGCTATTTGCATATATGCATTTCACACAGGGCAGGCACTTGGTAACTTCGCTGGGTTCGTCGTGGCAGTGTCATTCAGCTTCTTTGCAAATGCCAGATTCACTTTCAAGTCTTCCACCACAACCATGCGCTACATGCTTTACGTTGGATTTATGGGCTCGCTGAGCGCTGCTGTTGGTTGGGCTGCTGATAGGTCCGGAATGGCTCCGATCGTGACCCTTATTCTTTTCTCCGCCATCAGCCTGGTGTGCGGATTTATTTATTCAAAGTTCATTGTCTTTAGGGATGCGAAATGAAAATTTCTCTGGTCGTTCCCGTCTTCAACGAAGAAGACGCAATACCGATTTTTTATAAAACGGTTCGGGAATTTGAAGGGCTTCAGCAGCATGAGGTCGAGATAGTATTCATAAATGACGGCAGCAAAGACGCGACAGAATCAATTATAAACGCGCTTGCTGTTTCAGATCCGCTTGTGGTGCCGCTGTCGTTCACTCGCAACTTTGGAAAAGAGCCAGCTCTATTTGCCGGGCTTGATCGTGCCACCGGAGAAGCGATTATCCCGATTGACGTCGACCTTCAAGACCCCATCGAAGTTATTCCTCACCTGATTGAGAAGTGGCAGGCCGGCGCTGATATGGTTCTGGCTAAACGCTCTGATCGCTCTACAGATGGACGACTGAAGCGCATGACCGCTGAGTGGTTCTATAAGCTGCACAACAAAATCAGCAATCCAAAGATCGAAGAAAACGTTGGCGATTTCCGCCTGATGTCTCGTGAGGTAGTGGAAAACATTAAGCTCATGCCAGAGCGTAACCTCTTTATGAAGGGCGTATTAAGCTGGGTCGGTGGCCGCACTGATGTCGTGGAATATGCCAGGGCAGAGCGCGTGGCGGGTAACACGAAGTTTAACGGCTGGAAGTTGTGGAACCTTGCTCTTGAGGGGATCACCAGTTTCTCTACCTTCCCCCTGCGGATGTGGACTTACATCGGCCTGTTCGTCGCCGGTGCTGCATTCCTGTATGGCGCGTGGATGATTTTGGATACCATCTTTTTTGGGAATGCTGTCCGCGGATATCCTTCCCTGCTTGTTTCAATACTTTTCTTGGGAGGAATACAGTTGATAGGAATTGGAGTCCTCGGTGAGTACATTGGCAGGATTTACGTAGAAGTGAAGAATAGACCTCGTTACGTGCTGAAGGGAAGAAAATGATAAGAAATCTTAAAAATGATAAGTCTATATTTTTAATATCGCTGGCTCTATCATTTGTATATATATTGCCATTTATCATTAATAACAACTATGTTGTAGATGATTGGCTTAGGACTGATACCGGAGTTACTGCTTGGGAGGGTAACGGGAGGCCTCTTTCCTCTGTCATAATGGCTGCGATTAGCATGTTTGGCGGAGGTTTAAATTTCTTTGGGGATGGTGTTTTATATGATGTTTTCCCGCTTACCATTATATTATGCGCTTTTGTGATGATCTTTTGCGGGTATCTTATCTCTGTTGAGCTAAGCCTGAAATCCCCAATTGCTAAAGCAGCATGCATGTTACTACCACTGACTTCAACTTTATTCATTGGTAATATTTATTTCAGGTTTGACTCTTTAATAATGTCATTATCCTGTCTCGGGGCTATTTTACAGGCAAGGATGAGCGCAGAGAGAAGTATTGTCTGCTGGATTAGTTCGGTGGCGATTGGGTTTATTTCAATATCAATATACCAGGCATCTATACCATTCGTTTTATCTTACCTTGCATTAATGTGCTTTATGAGGTTCTGCAATGAAAATAAAAATGATGTTATTAACTTAATCTTAAAGGTATTTTCATCTCTTTTCTTTTCGTTCTTGCTTTATAAATTAATGATGCTGGTATTCTTTGATGGAGATTCCTATACCTCCGGATACACGGACACTCACTCTGAGTTAATACCACTTTCAGTTGATGGATTAAAGATATTTGTAAATAACTTCTCATTGTTTATAAATATGCTTTTCAAGGTTACTGCATTTGCCCCTAGTATTATTTTGTTAACATTGATAATTGTTATGTTGGTAATCTCATCAATAGAAAGAAATAAAACTACTGCATTTTCAGTGCTTGTATTTGTAGCAATAATAGTTCTCGGATTTGCTCCTTATCTAGTTTTGAAAAGCCCTATAGTAGAACCTAGAGTGATGATAGCCGCTGGATTATCATTTTGTGCACTACTAAAGGGTGCGGAAATGATGAGTAAATTAGGTGCTTTATCAAAATCATTGATTGTGGTAATTATTACATTCAATTTTAGCCAAGCATATGGAGTATCGAATGCTTTCAAAATCTATCAGCGTATAGACAGAGTGGTCGCTCAGAATATTGCCTACGACCTAATTGAATGTGGTTATAAAACAGGTGATAAGATAGTAATTTCTGGCTTCCCTTCTTATCCAGATTCTGTCAAGAGAATATACGATGCTATTCCGGTATCGCAATATCTAGTAGGTTCTGCCTTTGCAAACTACAGGTTCAAGTATAGCCTTATGAAACAGTATGGCATATCATCACCTATACCAAAAGATGAAAGGTTTAAAGGAGATGGAGAGATTATAAAAAACAATAGCCTTATTAAATTAATTAAATACGAAGATGGATACAGAATATATATAAATAGAATGTAAAATAACGCCCCCTTAGAGGGGCGTTATTATTTATAGCACTGAGTCATATTGAACCAGAGGTTTAAGACTGATGGTTACATCTGTTTGATTTGTTATCGCTGGAATAACAACACCAGATGGTCCGACCGCAATGTTAGCGATAACACCTGTCGTAGATGACCTCACAACATCTGTCGATGTGCCAGTAGTGCCTGTGTTAGCTAGTTGTACCTGCCTTGCTCCAAATGCATCTCCAGATCCTGCAATGGTTGCCTGCCAAACCCCTCTAAATAAGCTGGCTGGAATTGAAGTAGACGCCGATCCTGCTGGAATAGATATTCTTGTATTGTCGTAGAAAATTATGTCTGAGGCTGACATTGTGCTACGAGAACCAATGCTTAATGCTTGGTTTCCAGAAAATGATATATATGTCCTACCATCCAAAACAAACGATGATAGCAAACCCGCCTGGTTTAATGTGTTTAAATCAACAATGTTTCCATGAGCGATGATTGATTTGGGAATTCCAGAAATTTTATACCCAATTACACGATAGTTAAGCGACAGGTTGTTCAGTTGCTTAACGCTGTTTCCCACCAAACGTATGCGCTGACCTCTGTAAACTTTGTTAGTCCCCGCTCCAGCATTCACAGCTATGCCCTCAGTCGTATTGTTGACTGTGTTGCACTTCATGACAACACTATTGTGGCTGATATCAATATCCTGGAAAACGGCGTAGTTGTCGTCACCAGCACCTGTGCTTATTGCTACCCCATCGTATGCACGGAGTTCACAGTAGTTATTGTGTATCTTGACAAAAGGGTCTGGGTATGTGGCTTGCGTGGCTTCGCCACCACCACCAACATCAATGCATCGTGTATACTTAGCACCGATCAGTAGGCCTGTAGTTTCACTGGCAGGTACATCACGGGAACGGACATAGTTATCAGCGACAATCAGGTTATATGGTTCATAGTTGGGTGCCCAACCTGGTCCACACTTAGCG
This sequence comes from Enterobacter cloacae complex sp., assembly GCF_900322725.1. Lineage (NCBI taxonomy): Bacteria > Pseudomonadati > Pseudomonadota > Gammaproteobacteria > Enterobacterales > Enterobacteriaceae > Enterobacter > Enterobacter cloacae complex sp. The sequence goes on from NZ_LT991957.1 coordinate 658,250, forward strand.
TAGATACCTACAACCCCATGCTCAAGGCAATGGTTGTTTGCGATGATAGCCTGGCCTCCACCATGGAAGTCAATACACTTGCGGCGGCAGTTACGAATCATATTCTCAGTAATTGTTACATTACGGATTCTTCGGTTTCGACCATGTGTGATACCGTAGCCTGGGTCGTAACTTGCGTTCAGTACATCATCCCCATCAGGGTGACCGATGTCTTCGATGTTATTCGCCATGTAGTTCAGGCGATATCCAGAGAGGACGTAGATGCCTGCACTGTAGCACTTGCGAATACGTGTATTAATAACCATCACGCCATCAGGTACATCTGCATCTGTGGTGTAATCACTTGCACCATAGGCTGCTGCTGTGTTACGGATGCCAATACCTACCGCACCAAAGTTAAACCCAGAGATGTCACAGTCATTGATAAGAATACCACGGCATGCACGTTGAACCTTCACACCGCAAGCCCAGCTACCGATGTTGCCGCCAAGGAACTTGCCCCACGTGTTCTGCCAACCTGAAGCTTGGCTGCCGTCTGCATTGTATTTAGGGAATTGACCTGTAACACCAGCGTATGCTCCGCCAGTATATGCGCTGGTATCAAGGGCATTATTTGGTGCAAGAACTAGAGCAGAATCGTACCCGAATCTGGCTTCTCCTTTCTCTGCATACCCAGTTGTGGTATCAATTGCAGGGAAGATTCCCGGACCCTTGATAGTTAAATCAACAGTAACATGCTCACAGGCTATGAGGCTTAACGCATCAAGGCCATGCGTCTTAACCAGCAATGTTCCATTGTGAATTTTGATACCCTTCTTTCCAACCAATGCAAGGCATGGGCTATAGTTATAAGTACCGTCAGAAAAGTCGGCTTCATTTGGATATTGAATAGCTAGGGCATAATTCTTACTTATTAGAAATGTGCCACCAGCAAGATCAAGATCACCATCAGTTTCGTCTATAAATTTTTGAAGTGCTAATGTGTCATCATCTTCACCATTGCCTATTGCTTCAAAATCGAAAGGACTTTTCCGCTCATTAAGTTTATCTTCTACAGTGCGATCGCCGTAACCAATCTTTGATGAGCCTGTTGGCTTCGCCAGCTCAATAAGAACGTCTGATGCTGATCCTGATGGTGGAAGAACAGGGAATGGATTGCCTGCACTATCAAAGGCGACAATTTTATTAGCCCTTGTAGCTGCATCTGGCAATGAAGGTATTGCCTCAGGAACGCGTAACGTGCGATTTAGATTGTTGTTTGCCAGCGTATCAACATAGTTTTTGGTGGCCGCATCTTGCGGGTCTCTCGGATCGCGTAAATTGCGAATGTAGTTGTTCAGCGCGTCATACCAGTTCGCGATGCTCGATGGCTTGCGAAGAGCCAGGCGGAACAAGCTGTATGCCTGCTGGATCAGCATAGTCAGCTTGTCAAAGGCATCTTCATGTACCTCAGCGAAGAACTTGCCCTGGTTGCGCAGGTCGGTTTCCTGCGTCGGCTCCAGTTCTCTGGCAATGGAAATCTTCCAGCCATTTGTCAACGGAGTGGTGAGAACCACATTACCGCCGCTGTATCCTCCTGCGTTCGTAACCGTATAGTCAGTATCCAGAACCAGGACTGTGATGTTTTCGTTGAGATCTACAACTGATACAGCAAGATCTGTTTTTTTGAATATGCGGAACGTGTACGGGAAGGATGTCGTAACGCCGTTCCCCGTGTAATCGTTATGGTCAACTACGGTTGATACCGTCATGGCCTGTCTCCAGTTAAGCAGCGCCCGGCGCGCGTGCATCATCTGGACAGTTTATTACCTAGCAAACCTTATATGAATTGAATGAATAACAATCAGGAAAGTTATTACCTTTTAGGTAAATGGCAATTCGTGCTGGATAGTATTTCGAACATTTGCTACTGTACATATATACAGTGAATGCATGGAGATTATCAGATGCAACGTCAGTATCATCACCCGCTGGAAAAAGGATTTGCCGAACGAATACACACGCCGGGAGGCGTCCGCTCCCTTGTTGAAGATTCTCACCTGATGACGTTGCTGCGCCAGCTTGGTGAGGATGGGTTTAACGTTGATGGTCCGATGGCTGAGTTGACTGCTCTGGTTAACTATGTCACCAGCTCGCAGATGTCCATGAAAGATCTGCAAATGCATCTTGATTACTGCGTGGAAAAACTGAAGCAGGAAACGACATAAAGTAAAGGCCGCATGCGCGGCCTCGTGACATGTCACAGTAAAGGAAGTTTAAAGATTATTGCGGCAATGATGACGAAGGTCGAGAAGTAAACGACCTTCGCCGACCACTCTCCTAACCACTTTTTCCTGATGGCAATTACAGTCACCCACAAATAGGCAGTACCGCATACAACTACGGAAGCAAACCAGAACAACATCAATCCAATACTGACTAAGATGTCCATCATTGGCCCACCGCCTTCCCGAGATCTGGAGCGCGCCGCGGTGTTGTTTCGCCGGGCTCCCACCAACTCGTTGTGTTAAATTCCCGCTGCGCGCGGTCCCTTACCCGATCGTTGTACCCAGGGTTCGCCATCTCCTGAAGCTGTTGCAGGATCAGGTGATTGGTAATGGCTTTTGCATACCAGAGGTTTGCGAACGGGGTGATCATTCGAGCCGTCTTAAGCGCGTCGGCACCGAATGAAGTTTCTTCCCCCTGCAATGCCTTCTGCGGGTTAGTGATCAGCAGTTTAGTTAACTGTTCTGCAAAGCTGAGCACTGGTCCGCCGATGGTAGCCGCGATACTGGAACCATATTGCGTATGGTCCTGGAAAAGGAAATCGCCGTAGATACCGAATGACCCACCTTTCAGAAGAGCCTGTACCCATGTAGTTGGCTTCGTCATATCCAGTGGATCATTACCGGTCAACAGGCTATTCATCTGGTTTGCAAACATCCCGGCCAGAGTCGTGCCTGCAATGTATGAAGCGAGGAATTTAAGAGCTGGTACCGTGTCCAGATCATTAGCCCGGTTTACCAGCTGGCGGAACCCAGCGAATGGCGTTGTCTTAAAGAGCATGAAACTCTTGATCAGCTGTCCGGCATCGTCTCGGGCATAGGTGTCAAGGCCGGTAGCGGTCGTTACGGCGCTGGTCATCTCGCCGTGCGTGATACCAAGAAGTTTCTGAGCGGCCTCGGCTCTGGCGTTACGTACCATGCGCGTGATGGTCTGCTCTGCTTCTGCGTCGAACGCCTCTTTCATTTTCTTCAGGCGCTCTGGTGGCATATCGCCAAGCGCGGCCAGCGCTGCATCACTACCTGCACGCACCTGCGCGATACGGTCAGCCATGATGTCGGCGATCACTTCATCAGGCACGGCGTAGATCGCATCAGGAGTCATACCCATGTGACCGGAGGTAGTCATTGGCTGTAGGTCTGCCGCTGCCATGATCGCCCAGTCTTCATTGCTCCAGCCTTTGTTAGCAAGGATGGTTTTATCTGACCCTTTTACGTCATCCAGAGTCTTAAATTTGCGGGTCAGTTCGCCAATGTTTTTATACATCAGCAGGCCAAAAGCCGCCTTGTTGGCGCGGTCCATGGCGATCAGACCTGACCATTTCAACGTTTTTTCTGCGAACCAGCCGGTGATTCCGCGCGACAGGTCAAAGCCGCCCATCTTCGATACGACAGCAGCATGCGAGTCCACAAGCAGGCCGAGCTCGGCATTGGCCTTTTTGGCATCACCGCTGAACAGGTTGCGAATGGTGTTTGCAGACAGGCGCATGCCGTCTCGGGTAAAGCCAAGAGCCTGGGCATTGGCGCGCATGATCGCCTGGTCGCTGGTTGCGGTCAGTACGCTGGTGCCGAGCATGGCGCTGGTCATCAGGTTGCGCAGGCCGCCAACCGCCGACGTGAATACGCTCGATGTGGCCGCACCGTTAAGCCCCGCCATTGAGTTAAACATGCGCTCAACCATCTTGCGCTCATCGTTCATCTTGCCGACTTCCTTTCCGCCGGTTACTGCACGCTGATATACGCGGTCCAGAACCAGCGAAAAGTTGCGGGTTGCGTCCGGGCCGAATGCTTTAACGACACCCAGATCGCGGGAGGAGGATTGCAGGTGCGACATCATTACGCCCACCACCGGCTGCTGCGTATAACGCTCCATGTAGGCGAAGTGCGACTGCGCATCCTTGAACGCCATCACCCTGCTCTGGGAACCGCGATTCTTTATCCCGCCGGTGCCCATGAACGCGCCCGGGTCGATTTTGTTGGCGCCATCGGTGGCCTTCGTTTCAAAGATCGCTTCCAGCGCCTGGCGATACTCGATGTCATTCATCGGGCTGCCGTCTGGATTAACGTAGTTGCTGCGATCCTGCGTGTTGTAAACGTCGTCCACCCATGCCTGGCGGGCAAACTCAATCGGAGGCTGACGGCCTGACAGTCGCGCTTTGGCCTGTTCTGCCACCGGCAATGATGCCAGCCATTCATCTCGCCCGGCGTTGCGAATAAAATCAGCGTCGTCCACATACGGCAGATGCCAGTCTTCTCGCAGGCCGATATCGAAACCGTTGTCGTTCATTTCCTGCCGGGCCCGGCTGGTGACGTCATTCCATACCTGGGCGATTTTTTTCGCCTGCGGGTTCCCGGTGTCCTCGCCATATAACTCTTTCAGGATCTGGAGCTGTGCAGACTTTGCCGCCTGCTGGTCGAACAGACTGCGGAAACGCTGCTCACCGAGTGCTTTGCTCTGCTCGAAGAATTTACGGACGTCATCACCGGCTTTGAGCAGTTCAGCACTGAGCTGGCGTGACCAGTCCTGATATGCTCCGGTTGCCAGTTCCTCGGCCGAGGTCACGGCAATATCCTTACCGTCAGTTGTGCGCCGTCCTGCGAAGATAAACTGCTGCAAATTGGCGGGTGTTTGCTGCTCTGGCGGGATATTAGCGTCGAGGGTATCTGTCACCCTGCTGATGGCGATCGCGTTCTGAGCGACGCGCTGACGCTTCTTATAAACGTCATGCACAACGCGCTGTCGCACAAGATCAGCGGCCTCCATGTACGTCTGCGCATCAGGGATGCCAGTCTTGCCTTCCCTGGCATTTTTTTTATGTACCTGGCGCACGGCCTCTTTGATACGGTCCTCAATACCTTTCAGCTCGTCAGCCTTTGGCTGGCGGCCCAGGGTCTGCGCAATGGCTTCAACACATGCCTGTTTCATTATGGATTCCTCAGGAAGCACGCGGCGGCGACTGAATAAACTTTCGATTCGTTCTGCACGGTCTGGATTTGTTCATCAAATTCAGCCAGAACATCGGAGAGTTTCGCCGGTTGCCCGGTGTCGGGGTGCGTAATTGTCAGGTCCGGATTAGTGGTCGCCATATCGCGCGCCGCCATCAGGTCGTAACTGTTGGATGAAATAGCCTGTCCGGTATCGGGATCCACACTGACCTGCCCGCCAGTTTCGTCTGCTGCCGTGAATGCGCTTTCGGCACGCGGAGCAGGAGCCTCTCCAGCCAGTTCTGACGGCGTTTCATACCTGACACCATTCTCTTCGAAAACCTGCTGCATTGCATGGTACTGCTCGCTTGCAGATTCCAGCATGCCAGGCCGGGCCGGACCATCCAGCCCGCGCGCCATCATACCGACGTTAACAGGCTGGCCGTCATTCAGCTGTCGATACGCTTCGTCCATGGCTGCCACATGGCTGTTGATGCTCTCGTTGCTGGCATGCAGCACCGGGGAGGATTCCAGATCGTAATAGAGCCCCTCATTCAGAGTGTGGGCGGCATCGATATCGCTTGGCTTAATAGCAGGAATATCTGTCGTGGCGGCAGGCTCTGTCACTGGTGACTGAGAATCCGAGCGAACCGGTGATCCTGGCGCGTCTGTCACTGGCGCTACTTCGGCCACAGGCGATGGCTCTGCGCTTGCATCAGGTGCGCTCTGCACTTCCGCCGCCGGGATCGGCGCTTCAGTATCTGCTGGAGGCGGCACGTCAGCATTTCGCGCGGCAAGGTGATGGGCACCACCAAAGGCGCCACCCAGCACTGCATCCACCAGAATCGCCTGGCCGTCGAATACCCGGTACTGTTTCGCCATCTCGGTGTAGCCTTTCTCCTCCAGTGTTTCGCCGACGGAGTAACGGTTCAGGCCACCGAACCCGGTGTTTATTGCCACACCTGAGGCAATGCGCGTTGCCAGAGTGGTGCCGATGGCAGCAGGTAAGGCCATGCCCGCTGCGTTGAAAAGGCTCTGCTGAGTTGCCAGGTTGCGCGCCGTCGACTCGTCTACACCCTTCCCTTTGAAATCCTGATAGGACTGTTCATACGTAGAGCTGAATGCCGTAGCTGCGCCGACCGCGGGGCCGCCGACAATGGTCGCACCAATGGCCGGCACGAACTGACCGAGGCCATAAAGAACCTCAGCAGCGGTGCCCTGGCTACCAACATCCGGCTTCACATACCCGCGAGCATCCTGCAACTGTTTGCCAATCGTGTCGTATGTTTCATTCAGCGCTTTATCGGCATCAGGAAACATCACACGGAAGATATTGACCGTTGGCGCCACGTCTGCGGTGAATGCCGGATCGCTGATCAGGCGTTTACTGAATCCGACGGCAGACTGTGCAAGGCCGAGAGTGCCCTCAGCCACGCCGCGCACCGGTGCGGCGATTGAACCCTGGAAGAATGTCGGCTCATAGTCTTCTGGTCGTGCCGGATTGGCCGCTGCTTTATCGTCGGTCCACGCCTGGCCTTCCGGAGCCAGAGAAAATACATCAGACATTATTCGACCCTCACAACGATAGCTTCATTGGTTTTCGGATCCGTCGCCCAGCGCCCGCTGCCGCTTACCAGTCGATACTGGTTGTTGCCAATGTTGACTGGCGTGAAGTTTGATGCGGAGTTTACGTTCAGACCGGCATCTTTCAGCGCCTGCTGTGCAGATGCGGTGTAGCGGTCCTTGAAGGTGGATTTATCCATGCCGAACGGCATTACCACATCGCCACCATTAAAGCCCTTGTACACGCCCCCTGTGGCGTATTGCGCCGCCTTTTCCACTACGTCGGAGTTGGCTGCATCAGTGCGCGTCATGGAGGCATCACCTGACTGATAAGCGATCCCGGCGTAAGCTGCCTTGAAAAGGTTATAACTGAGCTGGCGCGCCTGCGCGTTATTGGCGAATGCATTACCCACCTGATCGTCGAATGCTCGTTTCAGCTTATCTTCGCTCGGCAACTGCACCGGGGTTATACCAGCATCTTTCATTGCCTTCGTTGGATTGAGCAACTGATCGCCAGCGAGGATCACCTTCGATACGTCGTACTTATTCATGGTCGGCTTGTAGCCAATGAACTGACTGTATGCGATCGATGGTTTTTTGTTGTCGTACTGGTTATCCGGCGTCCCCAGCAGCAGCGCGGAATATGCAGTTGCTGCGTTGTTAGGCGCAATGGCAGACGCGACCTGGCGCATTGCCGGAGCGGACAGCGTTTCCCCCATGCTCTGTAACAGGCTGATTGTCTGGTTTACGTCTTTGGTACCGCGTACCTGTTCAGACAGTGCCGCAGCCTCCTCACTGGACAGAATAGGCGCATTGATGCCCAGCGCGCGCAGGCTTTCCTGTGAAGAGAAACGGTTAGCAACCTCAGCTGTGATGTCGTTAGGGTTGTTGCTGGCGATCGGCTTATAGGCTCCAATCTCCACCGCGGCGTTGAACGGGTTGTTCTGCCTCTGGCTGATCACCTTTGAGGCCGCCGCCGATACCTGATCGAATAATTCAGCGCGGGATGCATATCCCTCGCCTGTTTCCTCGGTTCCTGGCTTCAGCTGATTGACGTAGGCTGTGATGCTGCTCGTCGGCATGTTGCGGAATGAGCCAATGTACTGCCCGGCGATCTGCGTATTCCGAAACTCGGTATAGCGGAGATTACCTTCCCGCACCCCATAGGCAACCAGGAAGTCGGTCTGCGTTGGTGCATCAGGGAAATCAACACCGCGCATGTATGCCGCGCTGGCATCGCGAACCCGACTGTCGATACTGGTGCGATATTCCGCCTGCTGCTGCTTGCGAATTTGGTCAGCCTGGCGAAGGAAGGTTGCCTGCGCTTCAGGAGATGCAGCGTCGAATGCAGCATTGCCGGTATATCGCTTGGTGCTGGTCGGAAGCTGTGACAGGCCAATAGCTGCACTGACACCGGTGGCGAGCTGCTGGTCGCTGTATGGCTGGCTCCCGTTCTCATGCTGGATGATTGCAGCACATAGAGCCTTCAGCGTGTCAGGGTTTGATGCGTCAAGCTGCTGATCCGCAGTTACGCCGAGCTGTGCACATACTGCCTGAATGTAAGCATCGGTGTTGTTATTGTCAGATGGCGGCGCCCAGCGGTTGATAATGTCACTGACGGTATCGATGCCCTGGCGCTGATAAGACAGCAGGTTGCGGCCCAGCGCGCGAATGCCATGCTCCGGAGTTTCGAATTTAGCAAATCGACCATCATCACCGGTCTGCCCAACCCACGGATTAGTTTTGCTGTACTCGAGGTTTCCGGGGTTGTTATTGCGAATGCCGCGAGCGCTGTCGCCTGAACCGCCTTCCGATACCGCACGACGTGATCCAACAGCCGTGTCGCTCAGCTCACCATTGCTCTGAATGAACTCGATAGAGTTGTTAGCAGACCACTGAGAGAGAGCCGTATCAGCGACCTTCTCTTTAAATTCGGTCTTTTTCGCCTGAATCTGCTCGGCACTCCAGCCATGCGCGGCGCCATAGGTTTCGATCTGCTGAAAGGTCTGCTGGTTGTACAGCACGTAGTTGGCGTTATCGCCGTACGCAGATGCTGCCAGTTTCCCGTTGTTCGCCAGCGTCGCCTGGAACTGTCCTTCTTCATAGGCGTTAAGCTGGCTGATCTCGTGGCGTCCGGCCTGCGTCGTGAACTGAATGCGCTGCTGCTGTGCTTGCTGAAGGAACCCGGCACGGGCACCTTCTGGCAGGGTCATGGCGATCTGCTCTGCCTGGGAATCAAACTGTTGGGTGTACTCCTGGCCCTTACCCAGTGCATTCTTACCCTGAAGATTCAGCAGACCGGTATCGGGATTCGTCAGCAGATCACTCGATACCTGACTCAGTTGCAGCGATGCATCTTGCGCCTGGGCGACATCCGCCCTCTGCTTGGCCTGCGCGAACATGTCGATCGCCTTTGGCGCGACCTGAGAAATGACGTCGCCGACATTCGGCTGTTCGAACGCCTGAAATCCAGGAGACTGGAATCCGCGGCTTTCAACCTGGCGCCCGCTGACTGTTGGTACTGTTGGCATTTCGATATCTCCTTATCGACCGGTTGGCGTGCCGACGGCTGCGCTGATAGGTGCGGCCTTCTGTGAGAATGGCGACCACGTCCCACCAGCCATTTGATAGGCTCCGTAAGCCTGTAGCGGCGTTGTGAGCAGCGTTGTCATCGCCCCCATATTCCCCTGCTTACGCGCGGATACCGCCTGGGCGTCATAGTTGGCGGACTGCACCTGATAGCCGTAAGCCTCGCGCTGGGCGTTGTTAACGGTCGTCAGAGCATCCAGCGTGCCGAACTGAGCGGTATCTCCGAAGATATCCAGAGCATTACCGGTTGAGAGGTCTGCCCCGGTGGCCCCCATGGTTGCAGCCTGGGTGCCGGCTGCCTGGCGATTACGGCGGCGCACTTCCTCGGCCTGGGCATTGCCACGGTTAATCGAGTCCTGCGCCTGAGCTTCTGCCACATCCGCATTCTGCTCAGCAACAGCGGCAGAATATTTCCCTGTCTCATACTGGTTGTAAGCTGACAGCGCGCCTGCTGCGAGAGTCGCACCGGCTAAGATTGTGGTGGGTTCGCACATTATTTTTTCTCCATGTGGAAGCGATGAAACAGAAGACCGTGAGCGCCGTACGGCTGTGGTTCTTCAATGGTGAATCCCAGCCAGTGCAGCCAGATACGCGCTGTGTGGTTGCGGGCATCTACATAGTTTTCAAGATACGGGTAAACAGCCAGCATTGCATTGACCACTTTCCCGCAGCGGCGCAGGAAAGTGCGTTGGTATTTCTCCAGCGCATCGGTGCCCACCAGCCACGGGATACCGTTGCCGCCGATCATTGATGCCGGGGCCACGCCGAAGATGGTCACCCCTTCCCCGTTGATAAGCCCGGCGCAGGCGAAAGTTGACGTGCGCAGACCGGTTTCCAGAACGCGGCGCGGGCTCCATCCGTTTGTCGCCATAAATTCATCAACGTCAGCCTGGCGGACATGCGGGAGCATAGCTTCGATATGTTCCTGGGTTGCCGGTACGATCTGAGCTTTAATCATCAGAATCCCCCGACCGTCATGCGCGGCAGGACCGCCAGAACAGAAAGCGGCAGTGGGTCGAGCTGGCGCACCTTAACGCGTCCGTTCTTATCCCAGTTGCTGTCGAGCTTCACTTCCACCTTCCCGGTAGCGTCATCAACCGGATCGTCGTAGAACTCAAACTCACGCTGAGGATACTCGTACCATTCTCCGCCCGGAGTGGTTGCCCAGATGCCGCGGCTGGCGTTGACCACCATCGTCACAGTGGGGATCACCTGCTTTTTATCCAGCAGCGTTTCCTGCCCGTTGATATTGATGTCCAGCGTTTCGAATTCAGCGGTGATCGGCAGCCCGATATGCACCACTGCGCCCGGTGATTCCAGCGTGACAGCACCACCGGTTACGGTTTTCTGTGGCTCTACGCTGGCATCGGAGAGGATGTTGACTGTCTGGCCTTCGAGGTGTGACAGACCGCTGAAAGTCTGGCGGGCCATCTGCCAGTTAGTTGTGGCCGCAGTGCGCAGTACCGCGGGTACGTTACGGTTGAAGCGCACAACCACGGCGGTATTACTCGTTACGGAGATAATGTCGCCACGCAATTCTTTCGCCACCACTTCGCCGGTATCAGGATCCGTTTCTGAGTACGGGAACTGGATCTGAGCGCCAACGTCAGTGCCCACGAAATACGCCCCGCCGCTTATCGTCACCGGGTAGTCAACCTGATAGCTCCAGTCACCACTGCCGCCGCTGATGGTCATAGTACGTGTTGAGGTATTGCGTCCGTCATAGCTCAGTCCGCAATCGACAAAGAACGCATCTTCATCACTGGTAAACAGGCGGCTGGACAGGCGCTCTATGTAACGTTTCGTCTGTCCGTTGATGGTGCGGTTAACCACGAAGTAAACAGCGTCCTCGCTTCCTTCGCTGATGGAGCAGGTGCTTTCGTACTTTCCAGTGCTGGACTGCGGTGCCCAGGCAAATACCTGTTGGTCGCGCAGATAGGTCAGCACCAGCAGTTTGCCGTCATCGCGGATGCAGAACGCGCTGCTGTACGGCACGATGCAGAATGACCAGTCGACAATGCTGCGCTTCTGGAACAGGTGGTTTGCCAGTATGGTCAGGTCAGTGCCCTGGTATCCGTCCACGTCGAAGGAGTAAGCCAGATCACGGACCACGCTCCCCTTCTCCTGGATGAACAGCGCGATGTTTGCCACCGCGATCGGCGGCACATTGCTGGAGCCGTTGTTTCCCTGCGAGCTGAACGAAAACGCCGACGGCGTGAGGACCTTATTCTGGTCTCCGGATATCGTATATTCCCCGCCGGATGTCAGCGCGACCAGGTTGCCGACGTCGATAAGATGGCGTATCTCATTCACCTGTCGCCCGGCGTAGGTGTAGATGATGCGATCGTCATCCTGAATAGGGTTATTCTTGCCGAAGTCTTTATAGTCACCGGTCCGGCTCGCCCAGATCGTTTGTGGGTACGCGGTGGACGCGGCGAAATACAGGCGCTGCTGATAGTAAACAACCGTGCTCGGGTAGCCGTTGACACTGTTCCATGCGTACCGTGCCCACTTGTAGCTGCCATTAGCCGATCCGACAACCTGCGACGGGATATAGCTCACCACCGTAGCAGTGGCTGTCAGGCCGTCGCTGGCTACGGCTGTAATGCGCGCAATGCCGAAACCGCTGTGCAGGTATTCCCACTGGATTCCGGTATCACTATCCCCGGTTCCGCCCCATCCATCCCAGGACATGCCTTCCGTGTGAGAAGGCCGCAGGGCCCCGGTCTTGCCGGAAGTATTGGCACGGTAGTAGTTGCTGTCGGCGCGGCGTACATCGTTGATAGCGGTGGTCTTGCTGGTCTCCCATACGGGAACGGAATCAACCGCAGGCTGTTCGAGGTAAAACAATTTACCTACCTGCTCAGATCCGAATATGGCGGAGCTTGCCGTCAGCGTAATAGTACCGGTGCTGGCGCTGGCGTATACCTTCACTGACTCGTCAACGTTGATATCTTCGAACGGTCCGTTTTTGGTGGTGACATCAACGATCTGCCAGTTGTCGTGCGCGTAACGGCGCAACTCCTTCGGCGGATAGGCCGGGTGAACCAGCGTAAGCACGTCTGCGCTCTGCGTGAATTTGATGCGGAACAGGTCAGTCTCAGCATACGGCATCGCCAGTTCGTAGATCACATTGCTGCTGTTCAGCACATACGCGCCGTTTTTGATGACGCGCATATAGTTGTGCCCGAACTCCAGCGCATAAGTCTGGACGGTCGAGAACTGGAAAGGGATAAGGCGGCATTTTCGCGTCGGATATTTGGCTTCGCCGACGAAGCGCGTGCCCGGGCGATTCTCCACCCCGCCATACTGACGGACAATAAAGTTGTCGCACTTGCGCAGCGCCACCTGATACTTCGACATATCGATGCGCCCGTACAGCGACGGGCCAATTTCACCGCCGGCAAAGCTCGGCTGAATCCAACTGAAAGCCATTATGACAACCTCGCTGCGGTGAACTCATCAACTGGCGGCTGCGGCTCCTGGGATTCGTTCTGGCTGTGCGAGCCAGCGCTCAGGATGACGCTGCGGTACATGGTCAGTGCGTTGTTACCGAGATCTGCGCTGCCGGTCAGCGGCATATTGATGGCGGCGGCCAGACGCCAGGACAGCGCTTCCATGAAGATTGCATCGAACATGTTCACGTCGGTGACGCGCGCGATATACTTCAGCCATGCCTGAGGCTGATCGGTGTAGATCAGCTTTCCGGTGCCGTCGGTATCAGCCCCAACCTCATAGTTGATGCGCATGGCCGCCGTGGGATTACGTATGCCGGGCACCATAATTTCGGTGATGCGCAGGCAGTCAGTCGGATACTGGTAGGAATAAGCCCAGTCCGGCGGCGGATTGTTGGTATCGGCCAGCGCCAGGCGTTTGGTGGCAAAGTTCCAGTCGAAGTCCGCCAGCGCAGCATCGCGGCAGGAATCGAAATGCAGGGAGCACTGCCCGGCTTCTTTGCTGGCCTCGGTCAGGCTGTTAATGCTGCGGCTGTTCCCGATATTGCTCAGCGCGCGGTTACAGATCTCGATAACGGAGGCCATTAATCATCCTCCCCGCCGTAGAGAGTTTGGGCGGCAGTTTTGGGCTGCTCACCAGATACCGGGCTGAGTGCCATGTCAGTAATCTGCAAGCTGGCGTTATGCTGCATGCCATCTTCCGTTTCTCGGGTAGAGGTGGAACGAATTATGGCTTTCGCGGTGATCATCACTTCAGTACCAGCGGATTGTGGCGTTGCCTTGAGCTTGGCGAGCGTCTCGTTGTTCAGCTCAATGCAAAGGCCCCATGGATAATCATCGCGAGTCTGGGTTTTACCATCCTCATCCTGATAGGTGTCAGTTCCAGTTTTGAGGTTTACCAGTTCCATAGCGGACTCCTGCAATAAAGGGGCCGAAGCCCCTTGTTTTATTAGCGAGGCTTAGACGCCCAGTTTTTGCCGTTCTTCCGCAATACGCTCTTTGATCGTTTCAACATTCATGTTGCCAGGTTTCTTGTTGAAAAGTTCTTCGTACTGCTGGCGTAGCGCGGCTTCATCTTCACTGAAGGTATTGGCATCTTTACCGCCGGTATCTTCCTGGCCATCATCTTCATCCTGTGGTTCAGGCTGAGAGTCAACCGGCACGATTCCGCGCTTCTTATCTGCCTTCTTATCTGCCTTCTTCTTTGCCGCCTTCGCCGCTGCGTTGATCGGCTCCAGCGCAGATCCTGGCTCGCCGTCATATTCAATTTCTGAGCCTTCAGGCCAGAGGTTGTTATGAATATGGGATAAGCGCAGGACGCGGTATTTTGCTTTTTCCATTGCCATCACCTTAGCCAGTCACTTTGGAACGGATCGGGTAATAAGGAGTGTTGTTGTCAACATCCAGATTAATGCCCGAGGTGAACGCGCCAGCAGTCAGCGGACCGGTGCCGACTGAATAGTTAACGCGCAGATAACGCTGGACGCCCGCCGGAACTTTGGTTGAGAACAGGCGTTTGCCAACTGTCAGTGCAGACAGCGCCAGAGCACCGCTGTCGTAGATAGTGGTCCAGGTGGAGTTGTCAGGGCTGGTCTGCAACTGAACGTTGAGGGTCGCAGCACCAGCAGCGGTTGCAGTGGTGTCAACGGTTGCCCAGAACTCCAGCGGATAACCAACGCCGATATCGCGGCGGGTGCCGTCGATAGGGCCGAGGTCAATCACGTCCGTAGAAGCAGCAGAAGCTGTAACCGCCTGCTTCTCGGAGAACATCAACAGTTTGTCGAGGATCATTTTCTTTCTCCATTTATGGGCCGGTTAAGGCCCATCAGTTAATGACAGGCGTTAAACAACGCGCGCTTCTGTTTCGAGAATCGCATCGGTTTCACGGATTGGGATGCCACGGAACGTGGTCCAGAATTCGCCTTCAGTCTCTTTTACGGACAGAGCCAGAGAGGCTTTATCCAGAGATTGCAGATCCAGCGCCTGGGCAACGGTACGGTTCATGTAGAACACCGCGCGGCCCATTTTCAGGTTAGGGACGCGGTGCAGCGCTTTAACCATCAGGCTGACGATATTTGCAGCTGAACCTGGTACTGACAGATCGCTCACATCGATGTTGGCGATGCGCACAACGTAGCGCCAGTCACGGAGAGCCAGGCCGTTATCCCACTTATAATGGGTGCGGTAACCCTGGTATTTGCCGCCATTGGCATCGGTAAGCGTCTGCTCGCCGAGGTTCTGAGTCTGCAAACCAGCCTTCTGCCCTTTAGGGAAGATGCCGTGCACAGTGTTTTCACCCCAGACCACCAGCCAGATAGAGGTGTTATCTGTACCGGTGCCGCCAGCATCAATGATGTTCTGGCCGTTGCCTGCGGATTTGCTGGAGTAGCGGGATGACAGGCCCATGAACTGCTGCGGATTCACACTGGTGTCGCCGTAGAACAGGGTCTGAGCCATCTGCTGGTTCATTCCTTCGAGGAATGCACGATCTTCAGACAGGCGGAATTCAGCAGTGTTACCGTTAAGATCTGCCAGTGACTTATCTACTTCCGCATAAGCCTCCAGCATGCCGACAGTGTCAGTGACCTGTACGGTAGTTGATTTTGTCGGTTGCACACCGTAGTTCAGCAAACGCCAGGTAGGCTGCGGGAGCCCCGAGCGAACGGTGGTACGGTGACCAGTTGGAAGGTTACCCTCTACGAACATCATATCCGTCAGGATTTCGTTGGTCTGGGAAAGAAGTTCGACAATCTTATCGACCTTTCCGTTTGGATCAGTACGCTTAGCCCAGTCAGCCAGCGTCAGCGCATTTACGCCTTTAACAGCCATGGTTATATCCTCTCTTATTAGCCATAAAGCACTTCGGCCGCACTACGCTGGCCTTGATTACTGCCATCGACCATGCCGTCTTCCGACATGGCTTTACCGATCTTCACGAACGTTTTAACCAGGTCTGGATGGTTACCAAGCCCGGTAGCGTTCAGATATTCTTTCAGTTCCGGCGTGCCGAACTGGTCGAGTGCACGCTGCGCAGCACTGAGGTTTGCGGTCAGTTTGTCGCCGCCGATCTCCTTGTCTGCCTTCACGGTCTCTGCCCAGCCTTCGGTCTGCTTCTGCCAGGCTTCTGCCTGACGCTGCTGCACACCGGCCAGAATTTTTGGATATGCGTCCACCAGCTTTTGCGCCTGCTCGTTGGTCAGGTTCAGATCACGGGCAACGGGTTCGAAGTCCTTCAGCGCTTCGGTATCCAGCTCTACGCCTTCACCAGCGGTAAATTCGTATTTCTCCGGCGCACCTTCCTGCTTCTGCTTTTCGTCATCCGACTCCTCCGCTGGCTTTTCACCATCAGCGGGTTTGTCTTCCTGAGGCTTGTCACCTTCAGCGCCAGACTGTGGCTTATCGCCTTCTGGTTTCGCTGGCTCGCCTGCAGGTGCTGGAGCATCGGCAGCAGGTGCAGATTGCTCAGACGGTGCAGGTGCAGTGCCACCATCAGCAGGTTGCTCATTGCAAAGACGGCGATGCAGCAAACGTTCAAATAAATTCATGGTTACTCCTGTTCACTGGCCTCTGCGGCCATCTTCAGATACTGATCGGGGCAGTGCGTCATGACGCGCTGGAATAGCTCCAGAGCCAGATTGCGCTGCCCTTCGTTGAAAGCCATTGCCAGGGCATCCATCGGCGGTATGGCGGCGAATACGCGCCCACTCTCCAGCACTCTCCACACGACGCGGCGGCCCTGTTCGCTATCCATGACGAACTTGATGTCGTCCTTTTCGCGCTGCTCCAGATCGTGCTTCTTCCGCTCGTTCTGAATGCGCAGTTCTTCTTCGTCAAAGTCAGTCATTGCTGCGCCGCTCCTGCTGCGTTAGTGATTGCTGTCAGTGCGCTTGGATCTGCGGTTTGCGTATCGCTGAGCGTCTTCGCGCCCTGCGCTACGGCCTGACCCATTGCCAGCGCCTGAGCTGCCTGCTGTTGCTTGGCGCGCTCTTCACGAATGCCCTGCACCTGCTCCTGCGGAACGATGACGGTTGGCGATACGCCGGACATTTCGGAGAACGCGTCAATTGCCTGATCCACGTCGAGCTTGTCGAGCGCTTCAGGTTTGAACTGTGCGAGCTGGCCGATAAACCCAACGGTCTGCGACAGGCTGGTGAGCCCGATAGATTTCTGCGCCTGCGCCATAACGGAGATGTATTCGATGCGCAGCGGCATGCCCTGCATAACGTCAGGAGGTGGCGGAAGCATGTTCTTGCGCGCCATGATGGAGAACACGCGGTCGATAAGCGGATTGAGCGCTTCGTCGTTCAGGCGTTCCAGCACCGGGCCGAGCATCAGCAGTTTCTCTTCTTTCATCTCGATCACTGCTTCCACCGGCATTGAGCGGGTGTTGATGTTTTGCAGCATCATGAAGAGGTCGACAAAGTAGGCGCTGTTGATGGTCTGGCGGGTATCCTGAATGTCGGCCAGCAGGTCGGCGGTATTCGGATTTACCAGGTACGCAGGTTTGAAACCGTCCTGACCGCTCAGCACATCGAGATAGGTCACGTCACCAGGCAGCAGAGAAACGCGCTGATTTTTCAGCGACGCCGGCGCGACCATCGGCGGGTTAGTGGCTTTGTCGATCAGCTGAGCTTTACGTTTCTGCTCAACCTGAAGCGCTTTAACCTGTCCGAGTGCCAGCATGCCAGGGCAGGAGGATGCGTAAACGTCCTCGCCGTTAACTTCCCAGCGCGGCGCCAGAATCGGGAATTCATCGAAGCCGGATTCACGCAGCAGCTTGTCGGAGTCGCCTCCTGTCTCGAAATAGACAGAACGATACGGCTTGTTCTTGCTGTCCATCCTCCCGCTGTCGCGGTTGATGTTTGGCGTGATGCAGTGGTTTACTTCGATCCAGTTTTCATACGAGCCGCTTTCCCACTGGCTCTTCACGGACGCGCTGACATTGTCCAGGCCAAACTCTTGCACGAGCTGGCGCACGGTCATGGAGAACTGACGGAAGGATGTGTCGACGCTGCCACGCGGGCTGTTAGCCAGGTAGTAGCTGCCAATCGGGAATGGCATTGTGCGGATCACGTCCTGGTCATCTTCCAGAACAGCCATAGCGGCAGTACCGAAAGTACCCAGACTGGCGTACATGACGGGCAGAGACTGATAAAGATTCGACTTGTTGAACACTTCGTTCATGCGGCGCTGCACGACTTCCAGCCAGACCTTAACCGGGCCGTAATCCATCATGTCAGGGTCAGGCGTTGCCAGCTTGAACCACGGGCGCGCAGGGCTGGTGATGCCGGACATCATGCCGCTGGCGAGAATGCGCTGAGCGAGTGAACCGGTAGGGTCAACAATTTTGGTGTTGCGGCGATCGTCACGGTTAACATCAGACGTCAGGAAGCGGGAACCGCGCGGATTGATAAAGTCGCTCAGGTCGCGCCAGTGCGGCTCGAACGATGTGCGCTCATTCTTCAGCTGTGCGAGCTGCTTCAGCAGCCGCTCTTTTTCGGTTTCCACCATCTCTGCGCGCTCCGTTACTGACCGAGCAGCGTTTTACCGCTGGTATTGGCGGCGGAAGTGTCGCCCTGGGCACCGGTGAGCATGGTCGAGTTACGACCGGCGGCAGCACGGCGGCGGCGCTCTTCATCATCGCGCGCACTGACCACAGCGGCGTCCTGCTCCTGAGGTGCGGCCTGAACTTCTGGTGCCGCTGGCACTGATGGCTTGCTGCCGATACACATAGCGATAACCTCACACACGATTAAATTATTACCAATTTAACCATATACGGATTATTTTACGTAGTGTATTGACATAATGGACTGCAATTATTACCCTTCAGGTAACACAACATGAAAGCGCACTTTGATATTGGTTCTGTGAGGTCTTGTCGCTAAATCAAAACTGGTGAGTGCGCTTCCAGGTGTGAGCAGTACGGCATCTGGCACATGTGTCGTAGCGGTCCGGCGGGGTTCCTTGGTGTTCCTTATCCCCGAGCGGGTTCCCGGAATGTGCAAGTCAGTGTTATCGGTATGCACGACATGACGACTCACCATCGTGGCGATACGGTGTGACACCTCGGAAGAGACGAGGATACAACGATGAGAGCATTGGGGTGACCGGTTAATCCCGTGACGCTAACCGATACAGGCGCAGTGCTCTCAATGTTGTGGTGAATGCGCAGGCTGATGCGCGAATTTAGCGTCGACAGTTTCTATCTCCTTCCGGACTCGAGCGGAAAAACTGACTGACTAAGGGTGGAGAATGCCGGAGATCAGCACCGGCCACCACAACCCAATCACGCCTTAGGACCGTGATACGGCAGTACCAGGCAATGCGTGTAGCTTTGGCGGTGGCAGTTGCTCCCACTTCTGACCACCGCCCTTTTTACAGCAGAACGCCATTCCGATGACGTTGCGCTGTAAACCCTGCATCACCCGCCAAGGAAGGCACTCCGTAGTCCTTTGCTTCCAGTTAGCCCGGTTCGTCCGGGCATTTTTTTAAGGTGAAAATCATGAATCAGACAGTCGTTAATGTTCAGAAACAATCTCCTGCCGAAGAGATCCGCCGCGAGAATCTCTATCACACCAAATTGCAATGCCTGGCTGAAGTGCTTAGTAAAAGAGCTGTACTTGATGAGCGAGGTGCTGTTCAGGATGCCAAAGCCATCAACGCCGCATTCGATAAAATTACTTTCTGAGGTAAGCAACCATGGTATCAACAGCATCCCCAGCACCATCCTGCATGGCTATTGAGCAGGAAATTCAGGCCAAAGGCTTAACCGCGCCGCGCGTTACGCGAGACGACATGATCGCAAACATTGCTCACACTGAAATCGTTAAGCACGTTTCTGTTACCGGGCAGGTTCTGCGCTGGGCGATCATTACGACAAAGAATGGCTTTGCGGTTACCGGAAAGCCATCATGTGCAGTCTCAGCTGAAAACGACAATGAGGCGATCGGTAAACAGATTGCTCTGACGAATGCAGAGAACGAGCTGTGGCCGCTAATGGGTTACGCTTTGAAAGAGAAGTTGAGCCAACAGTGAAAGACGAATTCGACGGCTTTTAATGCCGTGACATGTCACAATCAGCCCGCCGATGCGCGGGCTTTGTTATTTCCACGGGTCGTAATCTGTGACCGCTTTCCCCTGCTGGTTCTCCTGCCCGGGAATGCGCAGGCGTTTCGTAACAGGGAAAGCAAACGTCAGCAGCAGCGCGTCACCTTTGCCCGGAGAGCGGCCTAAGCGCTCTTTTATATCTTCCTTCGGCTCAATGACGATCTTGCCGTCTACCCTGACTTTGTACTCTGCCGCAGACAGGTCGTCCGCCGTCTCCTGGTCGTCCAGCGCACCGCCGAGCTTCAGCCACGTCTTGCAGCTGTTGAACATCTCGCCGCGCTTGTTGAGCATCTGCGGGTCAGTAGAGCCGCCGCCGAACGGAATTAACTGCCACGTCCGGCCCCAGCCGTCACCGATTGACTTCAGCCCGGTACCGTAGCCAAAGTCGATAAACACCGCATCAGCCTGGTACTGATCTTCAAAGTCGGCGATACGCTTCGCCATAATCAGATCGTCAGTGGTCTTGTTGCCGGTCCATAGCACTTTGCTGTGCAGACCCTGACGCAGGTATATCACCGCGTCATCCACGCCGGAATAAGCCGGGTCGACGCCGATAATCACCGGAGCGTGCGCCACCTGCCCGGCGGTCACCACGCGCTTCATCGCCTCGTCAGTGAGCCCTGTCGGGATAAACTGGAGTTCGGACGCGTCAGGGAAGATCCCACGCACACGGACCTTCACGAAGTCGCTGTCCTCGCCGTAGTCGTCCACCCATTTCTGGAGTTGCTGTTTGTTCGTGCCTTCTACGGTACGGCTGTCAATCTGCGCACACTTCCAGCGGTGTTTATATTTTCGGAAGCATTCGCGGAAACGGCCAGTGTTACGCGTCGGGTTCCCGAACGCCACCCAGATGATTTCAGTGTCTTCGTCCGTCAGCGCGCCCTCTGCTACCTCCCACACCAGATCTGCAATGTTGGATGCTTCGTCGAATACCACGATGATGCGCTTGCGCTCGTTGTGCAGGCCAGCGAACGCTTCGGTGTTGTGCTCAGACCACGGGATTGCGTCAGCGCGCCAGCGTTTATCGTGGCCCGGATCGTTGCTGTACATCGCCGTGGCGGTGCAGGTGAACCACTCTTTCGTGATAGCCAGATTCGACCACTTTATGATTTCCGGCCAGGTCTTGGTGCGGAGCTGGTTGTCGGTGTTGGCGGTCACCACCACCTTGCAGTCCTCGCAGGTATCCATTCCCCATTTAATCAGCATCGAAATGAATGCAGATTTCCCCACGCCATGACCTGATGCGCGGGCGATCATGATAGGCTGGTAACGAGTGGTTGGGTTCTGAAGGTGATCCCGTATCTCGCGGAATCCCTCCGCTTGCCACTTACGCGGCCCGGTGGCGTGCGCCAGCTCTGTGCCATCTTCGCCCCACGGGAACGCATAAAGCGCATAGCCCAGCGGGTCATACGTGAACGAGGCAATATCCTCGACGAGCTGCTCTTCTGGCGACATGGCTGCTGCTGTCATTCTTCACCACCAGCCTGTTTCTTAACGCGAGCCCGAGCCTTGGCCATCTTGTCTGCTATGGTCATTCTTACGTCGATTTCCAGGCGCTCTTTGAACGCGTTGACGTCGACGTGCTTACCAATCAGCTCGAGGTTCTTCACCTTGTCCGGCCATTTGATTTTTTTGAGGATGGTCTCTATCGAATCCTCTTTCATGTTCATGATGGTTGAGGACAGGTCGAACCCGCTGAGCGTGGTACGCCAGATTTTAGGCCAATCGCGGATCGGTTTCAGGCTGCCGTCATCGTTCAGGATATCCAGCACATCCATCTGGTCGATCTCCACCAGGCGCATGAGGACGTAATCAGCGCTGACGCGGTTTCGCTTGTTGCGCTCCTCCATCAGTTCGGCGATTCGTTTCTGGATTCTTTCGTCGCGCATCATCACGCTGGCTTTGACCGCCGCCGTATTAGGCGAATACCCTGCGTCTATCGCTGCCTGAGACTGGTTTTCTGGTGTCTTAATGTAGGACTGGCAGTAAGCCTCCTGCATCGCTGTAAGAGGCTTATATTGCGTTGATTTGCGTTTGTGGGTTTTTGGTGTCGCGGGCATCATTACCACCTGAGTAATTTTATTACCATTCAGGTAATACTATCACGCCCGCGCAGATGTTACATGACTGGTATCGGATCGTCTTCCTGGCTGCCGGCACGGTTGAGGAAATGTGTAACCACTCCCAGCACCGTTGTGTCGTCCAGCGCTTCACCTTCGATTGACTCACCCTCCGGAACGATAAGCGCCCGCCCCTGCACGATGGCGAACTCAGTGCGGCCGCAATACGATATCAGCACGGTATCACCCGGATGTGGTTTAGTTGCGACGTTGATGATTGCGTATCCAGCCGACGTCTCAACGGTGCGGCAGTTGCCGTCGTAGCCGCACATGCTGGTGATGGTAAGGCGGGATTCTGCGTAGTCTTTTGCCGGAGATGGAAAGCCCATAATGGAACCTCACATAAAAATACTGTACATTTAAACAGTATAATCATGTGAGGATTTAGTCAATACGCCGTGACAGGTCACACCGCAAGTTTCGTTTCATGCCAGCCCTGCGTTACCCAGCAAGCCGAATCACCGGCGCACGGGCAGGACTTCACCGGCAGGCTGTCGCCACATTTGCCGCACTGGTTGGCGCTGATAGCTTTGATGCGACCGCGTACCCGGGCATCATCCTGGCGGATCAGCAGAGCAATGTACTCGCTCATTTCGTATGGCTCACGGCCCGGGCGACGCTCCGCGCAGTTACGCGCCAGCATCTCCATTTCCTGCTCGTCGAGCACCAGCTCCAGCTTGCGTTCACCAGCTTCCGCCTGGCGAGCGCGCTGCGCTGCCTTGCGTTCTGCTGCGGTTTTAGCCATTGCCTTTCTCCTTTTTCGCCAACTTCAGCATCGCATCACCATAGCGTTCGATTCCCATCGCAAACGCGCCCTTCACGTTAATTCCCTGGATGATATCCGCCGGCACCACCACCGGCATCGGCACGCGGATGACCAGCCTGCGGAGTTCGGCTATTTCGTCGGCCTGCTCCATGACTCTGGAGTACAAGTCAGAGGCTTCGCCTTTCCACCATGCCACGTCGGCTTTAAGGCGGCGCAGGCGTCGCTGTTTGAGTTTGCTCACGACTTCACCTCATCCTTCGGCGCTGACGTTTCAAAGACCAGATCATTCCCACCGCATGCAGGGCATTTGACGTTCTCAATCAAGTTACCTTTCACGAATTCCGTGTGCTTGCACTGCTGGCAAGTCATCTTCATTTCAGAGTGGAATGAGTAAGCGGTTTCGCTGTTTGATATGTTATTGCCGTAAATTTTTAAGCCCATCACTTCACCTCCTGCTGCGGTGCTGCTGGATATGCACTGCCTTCCTGACCTGGATCGTTGCTTCCGGTGCATGCATTCCTGTGGTCATTGGCGCGCGGGCAGCGTTTGTTGCCACAGTCAGGGCAGACGACAAATCGCATATCAGTAAGCGTTATTGGTCGGCATGTTCGGCACCAGCAGTCTGGAGCGTTGAGAGCATCACGCTCGGCAAATATTTTCTCAGCGTCGATTTCAATGCCAGAGTTGCGAATGGTTTCCACAGCATCCCGCAACTTGTAAGCCGTCGTTACAGGTTCGGCACCCTGAAGCATGGCGGCGCGGTAGACATCAGGGCGAGATAACATGGAGACGTTATTCCATGTTTTCACATCGATCAGATTAAACGCATCATCCGGCAATACATCCTCAAGATGATTCAGAAGCACATTGACTTCATCAGGCACAGACACCGGAACTGGCGGGGCGGTGTAAACAACACTTTCAATCCAGTGCGCGCCATCCTCATTGCAATTGCACTTCGACTCTAATGGCTCGTCCAAACCCTCTGCGCCACACGCGCTACAGGTAAAAAGTTTGCGGCCCCTTGCTTCGAGCGATGCCAGCGCCAGTTTCATCGCCGCCAGAGACATCGCAGCATCTTCGTTTACGATGCCAGGCACAGCATCTCGCTCTTCTTCGAGCTCCGCGATGGTCTTCAGTAGCCATTCTTTGGTAAGAGTGTTCATGATGCCTCT
Organism: Enterobacter cloacae complex sp.; assembly: GCF_900322725.1. Taxonomy (NCBI): domain Bacteria; kingdom Pseudomonadati; phylum Pseudomonadota; class Gammaproteobacteria; order Enterobacterales; family Enterobacteriaceae; genus Enterobacter; species Enterobacter cloacae complex sp. The sequence goes on from NZ_LT991957.1 coordinate 682,214, forward strand.
CCTTTACCGACTGCGGCGCGGTCGATTATTTTTATGAACTCAGCAGCGCCAACATCACCAAGACCAGCGTACTCGCTGATGAACTTCCTCGCCGATGCGATGATTCCGCACTGGTCAGCAATCCGTTTCTCTGCGGCTTCAGCCCTGGCTTCCTGTCTATGCGCCTCCGTCCATCCAGCATTGGAATGTGCCGCCGTTGCTTTCAGATCGTCGATCTGCTTGTCTTTGGCTTCCAGCTCATCCAGCAGCGCCATCACAGTGGCGGGATTGGCTGAGGCGATGAATTCAGCGTTGCACTTAGCCGTTTCATCCCATGCCATGTGGTAATCATGATCCCATTCAGTGTGGATGCACGCAGCAGTTGAATTGGTCATGTCGAGCAATGATTCGTGACCAACATACACCGCATATGAGTGGTAGCCAGAAACCCTATCTTCGCCCTCGCCATATTCGCCGTCAGTCTCGACAACATCAGACCACCACTCGCCTTTTGTCGCCTTCTCCGCCGCTTCACGAAGCGCCTTTTTGTCGATGTTGCTCATTGGGCGGCCTCCGGTCTTTTTCTTGCGCTGAAGCGAGGTACATGTTCCATTTCAACCGCAAATACACCTACGCTCTCGCCGTCAACGAACAGCTCGATATCCAACGGCCAGTCAGATTCCCAGCCGTCATGGTTGTCGAAATAATCAAGGGCGGCATCCTGAGACAAGCATTCCAATTCCCACTTAGAAGTGAGCTCATCGATGTGTCGAGGATCGAGAAAATATGCATCCTCAGGAAACGTGCCTGCATCGCTAACTACGTACTGGATTACGCTCATGACTGCACCCCTTTGCGAAGCTGGGCGGCTATGTCTTCGAGTACGCCATCAGCGAACGAGCGGTCGAAATCATCCACTGGCGCACCAGCCATAAACTCTGTTGACGTCAGGATCATCCGCGCGATATCTGCCGCGTTCTTTGCTGTGTCGTCGATAAAACCAGCATCCCATGCGGCCAGCATCCTGTTAGCAACAAAGTGAGCGCCTTCCTTGTGGGCCTGCGCCCGCACTTCAGCCAGGCATTTGCGGAATTCAGCAACGTATTGTTCGACACTCATTCCCCAGGTTAACGGGCATTCTTCGACGGTTTCGCCTTCGTATTCTTCATCAGGGACTTCTTTGGTAAAGAATTCGCGCTCGATGGCATGGAGCGTGTCAGCGAAGCGGCGTAGGTTTCTCTGACCTTCCGTGATAGAAAATTCAGGAGCCTCGCAGCCAGCGCCCATCTGCTGATATACGGCGGTTTTGAAGGCCTTCAGCCCCGCATTCTCCGCAGCCAGCGCATTACTACGAGCCAGTTGCACATCCAGATGCGTAGCCAGATCGCTTATCAACTGCGATACAGCACCGCCTGATGATTTAAGTTGTGCGGCCTTGTCATGACCGCGCTTTACCAACTCACTCACATTGCATTCCATCTTTACCCCCGCTTACCCGTATAAGTTATTGATTACGTTGATATCAAAAAGGATGGTTATTTAACGCCTATCCCGAACCTTGCGATTAACAGCGCATCCGCGATGGCCTGGCCTTTCGCTTTGGCATCCAGCGCCCTGAGTTCCGGGTAAAGCTGAATGGCCCGGCTACGCGCTGCGTCCTTGTCGCTGCCGATAAGCCCGGCTGACTTCTTCCAGGCCTGCGGCGTTACCAGCGTGTACGGAATGTTGAGCCCCTGGAGGATCCCCTCCGCTACACCAGCTGCATGCCCGAACGTGAACATGCTCGCCGTTCCCTGTCCTGGCATGGCTCCGACCTGCTCAAGGTACGCATGAGTGATTCCGTACTGCCGAAGCCATGCAGATACCGCTGCGCCGTTCACCCTGGACTTTGTGCCGACCTTGATGGTTGGCATTGCCAGGTGGTCGATGTAGCCGCCCTGCTCAGTTACGAGAACCAGCGCGCCGCTGCATCCCGGGTCAATCCCTAAAACTGCCGTCATGATTTACCCCTTAGGTAATTTAAATCCACATTAGAGTTAAAATCAATAGCTATGCGCATATTTTGTTACCTGCAAGGTAATTATGCAGGCGTAAAAAAATGCGCTGCCGCGCCGGTGCTACTGCTTTGCTACTTCCCTTTCCCGTATTGCCTTGAAAACCTTTCCATATCGAAATCAATCGTGGCCCTGTAATCCCTGAACAGGCCGCATTTCCCGTGACGTATTACCTCTCCGCTCCTCTCTGCATCTCTGAAATATTTCTCTACAGTGTTGAGGTGGAGGCCGAGGATTTCTGCTGCCTGCCGGGTAGTTATCCTGCCGCGCTCTTTTGCAGCGGTGATTATCCGCCTGACGGCTGTCTTACGTTCTGAGTACGTGTTTGGTCTTGCCATGGAAACCTCACTATGTGGCCTGGTAGCCCCTGAACCCCTCCGGAATGGTCTTGTCCGGCTCCGGAACGTCGTTGATATCCCTTCGCTGCTGCTGGGCGACTGGCCTTGCCCTGGACTGCTGCACGCTTCTCGCCAGCTTCTGTTGCCACTGGTCGTGGTGGAATGCCTTGCCCTCCGCTTTCCAGTACGTGATGAAGTCTGCCAGCTCGAACGGTGTGATCTCCGTCTTCAGAGCTATGCCCCACAGCGCAGCGCGCTGGATGAACTGTGGATCTGGCTTCCAGTTGTCGTGCATCTGGAATTTTCCAAACTCACCCATTCCGCCAGGCGCAATGTAGCCATTCAGCATCGCGTTGTTCGCATCCGGATCTGGTTCACCGCCAACAGCAGAGTTATCCACAGGTGAATTTTGCTCGCTCCCTGTGTGGGGTTTATCTTTTATATCTTCTCTTCTCTTTATCTCTTCTTTATCTGTCGTGACATTTCGTGACTTGTCGTGACATTGCCGTGACTCATTGCTTTCTTGTTGTCGCATCCGCTGCCTTTCACGCTGCTCTCTTTTTCTCTGAGTTGCTGATTTTGCTCCTGTTTCATCATTGCCACGGTCCTCCTTTTTAGGCTGTCTCCGCTCCCACCCTGTAAGGTATGTTCCATCCAAAACACGGCCCTGCATGGCGTTAATAACAGCGTCTATGTCACACTCAGTCACGTCAAAATGTGACGCTAAGTCCTCGTTCGTGACATCAGCGTGACCTCGCGTGACATTTTGTGACCCGCTAACAAGAAGGTGGACATAAACGGCCTGAACGAGAGCTATCGGTTGACCGGATATTCTCGCTATGGTTCTCCACTTCGGGTCATTAGGCATATCATGCCAAAGACGTAGCCATTGATTAGCCATATGAACCTACTCTTTCTCGAGATCAGTGATTCCACAAAGGCGCAACCCAGCGAAGCAACCAGTATTAACCATGTCGCAGTACATTGTCTGATCTGAAATGTTCAGCCGGTGCCACATAATGAGCATCGCCTTTTCTTCTTCTGACTCTGCTTCAATGCATAATTGAGCACTGGAACCGGAGAAAAAAATCTTCATGCTGCCTCCCGCGCCTTTCTGGCTGCCTTTAATTTATCTGAACGCAACTGCTGCTGGCGTCGAGCCCGCTCGTTGTTGCACTTAACGCATTCACCACTGAGGGTGTAGCGCTCACTGTCATGCCCGTGAATGCACTTCTTGCCGGTGTAGAACCTGGCGAGGCCCATTTCGAGAGCTTCACGCTGAGTTAATCGCTTCATTTGCACCTCTCTTTGAAATTTATCTTTGGTAATTTTGTGCGATGGCCGAAAAAAGATCAACCATATTTGGATCATTATTACCTGAGAGGACTGAATAGATATGAAAAGACCGCCAGAAGGCGGCCTGATGGGGGTTTGAAGGAGGTTTTATTCGTAGAAGAAGATAGCCAGTTCCGGCTTTGTTCTGACCCAGCCGCGTTGTTTGCATGCCTTAAATAACCCATTCATCAATGTCTTACCGGGCATTTTACGACGGCCTGTCAGATGAGTCTGGATGTAGTGGCTGGTCGTTCCGGCCTCGTCAGCAAAGGCATTTCGCTCATCAGGAGTGAGTTGCAACCAGTGTTTTTTGAAGTCGAATTTTTCGTTCTCGCTCATAGCTATTGCCTGATATTAATTTCAGATAACAAATATTCACCCAGAAGGTAATAAAAATCAAGGTTTGTTACCTGTGAGGTGCATTTACCTGTGAGGTAAATTCGCTTTTAATTGAACCACTAACTAATTCATATATGAGGCGATTCACCAGAGCATGAAAAGTATTCAGGATATCCGCAGGCAGAATATTAACGATATCATCGACCGTGACTTTAACGGGGTGCAGACTCGTCTGGCGGAAAAACTGGGAACTCAGGCAAACCTGGTGAACCGCTGGGCCCGCGGGCAGAAGGTTGTTGGCGACACGGTGGCGCGCAAGATTGAGAAGGCAGCGAACAAGCCGTCGAACTGGCTGGACGTCGACCACTCATTATCTGCTGTTGCAATCCCCCAGGAGGAGATCACCGCCTCCGATATCGGCCAGTTGGCGGCGCATAACCTCGAAGCGTGGATGCAGAACAACCGCGACCTGTCCTCCCAGGGTAAGCTGTCGAAGGCGTCCGGCGTTGCCCAGGCGACAATCAACCGCATGCTGAACAATGAGGTTAGCGTTTCCATCTCCACCCTGGAGGCGATCGCCAGCGCGTTCGGGCGCCGGGGATATGAGCTGCTCATCCATCCTCGCGACCCGGCGACCATCCATTACGACCGGGCCCGCTACGCATTGTTACCTGAGAGCGAGAAAAGTAAGATCGAGAGCTACGTCGATTTCGTGATTGTTCAGAACGGTAAAACGCAAGAATAACTTTATAAATTTCAGATACTAAGCCGCCATTGAGCGGCTTTTTTATTGCCCTTAGAATTACCTTACGGGTAATTTTTTATAATCATACCTATTGACTTCAAACCACATAAGGATAATTATTACCTCAACGGTAACACTGAGGTAACGAATTATGCAGTGGAAAATCATCAACGGCTGGTACTGCGTTACGGCGTGCGGGCTGATGAGCACCAAGTGCCGCACTCTGCATGAGGCCATCAACTGGGCGTTTGTCACCAAGATGGCAGTCAAAACTGAAATGGATATGGGGGTGAGCAAGTGAGTGAATTAGCAATCATCGAAATCGCGCCGGACCTGGCGCCAAGCATTTACGTTGAAAACGGTCTGGATAAGTTCCTTGAACAGATCCGTGATGGCGTTAACGAGGTTCCTGACCTGAGCACAGCCAAAGGCCGCGCCCGTATCGCATCCCTCGCCGCCCAGGTATCACGCAGCAAGACGGCAGTTGAAAAGCCAGGCCGTGATTACCTGAAGCGCCTGAAGGAGCAACCAAAAGTGGTCGAAGCAGAACTGCGACGCTTCGTGACCGAATGCGATCAGCTTCGCGACGAAGTTCGCCGCCCACTTACCGAATGGGAAGACGCTGAAAAGGCACGCACCGAAGCATTGCAGCAGCGCCTTGTGGATTTGCGCGCACTGGCTGAAGTGATCGACACCACCGGAAATTACCTGCCATCCACTGATATTCAGGCTCGCATTCTGGAGGCTAAATCCGTGGTGCTGGATGACAGCTGGCAGGAGCGTGCAGCAGAGGCGGGAGTGGCTAAAGACTCAACCATTCAGCAACTGGAAGCGTCGCTGGTAGTAGCGCAAAAGCGCGAGCACGAAGCGGCTGAGCTGGAACGCCTGCGCAAAGAGGCAGAGGAAAAAGCACGTCTAGAACGTGAAGAAGCTATACGCCGCGAAGCAGCAGAACAGGCTAAGCGTGATGCAGAAGCAAAAGCACAGGCCGAGATTGATGCTTCTGCACGCCGTGAAGCTGAAGCCAAGGCTGCAACTGAACGCGCAGAGCGCGAAAAAATTGAAGCCCAGCAGAAAGCAGAGCGTGAAGCAAAAGCCGCTGCGGAAAAAGCTGAGCAGGAAAAGAACGACGCTATCGCAGCGGAGCGCCGCCGTCAGGAAGAAGCGGAAGCAGTTCGACTGGCAGAACAGAAACGCATCGCCGATGAAGAAGCGCGCCGCGCAGCTGACAAAGAGCATCGCCGCACCATCAATCGTCAGGCTATTGCAGACCTGATTGAAAGTGGTCTTCCGCAGGAAATGGCTGAGAAAGCGCTGATAGCCATCGCCAGCGGGAAGGTTTCTGCAATCTCTATCAAGTACTGAGGTGCGTATGAACATCCAGCAGATTAATAACCTGAAAAAAATCATGACCAGCATCGACAGCGACTACCAGCTGAGTCAGTTGCACTACGCGCGCCAGGTGGAGCTGATCGACGCTATCAAGTTCCACCAGCTGCAAAAGCCTTTCTATGAGCTGGAACGCAAAGGCGTGCGCACCGAAATTCTTGAAGAACTGATGATGAGCACGGAATTCGAAGAGGCTCTCGCAGCTTACCAGGCCGCGATGACCAGCATCATCGCGAAGTGGGATCTGGCTGACCAGCTGGACACGGCGAGGACTGCGGCATGATGCCAGGAATTTACTTCGACATCAGCAACGAGGATTACCACGCCGGCGACGGCGTGAGTAAGTCGCAGCTGGATATGGTGGCGTTGAGCCCGGCCCTGTTGCCGTGGCAGAAATCCGCGCCGGTCGACACAGAAAAGCTGAAAGCGCTTGACATGGGTACCGCCCTGCACTGCCTGCTGCTGGAGCCGGAAGAATTCGATAAGCGTTTTATCGTGGCGCCGCAGTTCAACCTGAGAACCAATCAGGGGAAAGCAGATCAGGAAGCCTTCCTTAAAGATGTTGAGAACATGGGCATGACGGTGATGGATGCCGAACAGGGCCGCAAGCTGAAACTTATGCGCGACAGCGCGATGGCACACCCGGCTGCGCGCTGGCTGCTTGAAGCGGAAGGATTCTGCGAAGCATCGCACTACTGGACGGATCCGGAAACCGGAGAGCTGTGCCGCATTCGCCCGGATAAGCGCCTGAAGTATCACCCGGTCCTGCTGGACGTGAAGAAGGTTGCAGACATGGAGCGCTTCGCACGCCACGTCGAGGAATTCCGGTACCACGTTCAGGACGCCATGTACCGCGAAGGCGCACAGCAGACCACCGGAGAGCCGCACGGATTCTTCTTCCTGGCTGTGAGCGAAACCATCGACTGCGGGCGCTACCCGGTTCGTGTGTTTGAACTGGATGCGCCGGACGTAGATGCCGGGCACGCACTGTTCCGCCGGGATCTGAATACCTACCACCAGTGCCGGGAGTCTGGCGAATGGGGTGGATTTGAAATTATTAAACGCCCTGAGTGGGCACGCAAACAGGATATGCACGTATGAGCAACGACATCGCAAACATCAACGCACCAGTAGACACAGCAATCGCTGGAACTGCTGCAACAATTTTCAGCCCTGAGGGTTTGAACCAACTGATGAAGTTCGCCGAAGTAATGGCGCAAAGCCGTGTGACGGTACCGGCTCACCTCGCCGGGAAGCCAGCTGATTGCATGGCTGTAGCAATGCAGGCTGCGCAGTGGGGAATGAACCCATTCGCCGTTGCGCAGAAAACCCATGTTGTGAGCGGCACGCTCGGCTATGAAGCCCAGTTAGTAAACGCGGTTATCTCAACCATGTCTCCAACCAAAGATCGCATCAACTATGAGTGGTTCGGGCCGTGGGAACGCGTGATCGGAAAGTTTGTTGAGAAAACATCCAAAAACGGCAACCCGTATATCGCACCTGGATGGACCCTTAAAGACGAAGAAGGCTGCGGTGTTCGCGTATGGGCAACTATGAAGGGTGAGGATCATCCTCGAGTTCTCGAGTTAATGCTGTCTCAGGCACAGGTAAGAAACTCCACGCTTTGGGCTAGCGATCCGAAACAACAACTCGCATACCTGGCGACAAAGCGCTGGTCACGCCTGCATTGCCCAGACGTCATCATGGGCGTGTACACCCCTGACGAATTGCAGGAAACGGCACCGCGCGTTGAACGCGATATCACGCCGACACCTGCAACCGCGACCGGCATGAACAAGCTGATCAACTCCAAGCCTGAGCAAAAGCAGGAAGAGAAACCAAAGAGCAGCGATGACCGCGATCCAGAAGAGATTCTGTGCGCTTTCACTGACGCAGCGATGAACTACAACACCCTGAAGGATCTGGATAACGCCTACAAATACGTCGCCAAAAAGCTCGCTAACGATGATGAACGCCTGGCTAAAGCTACTGATGTGTACACCATCCGTCGCGATGAGCTGAACGAAGTCCCTATGTAATCACCACCGTGGCGCCACGGCGCCACACCTGCAACCAGGAGAGATAGTTATGAAAGGTGCATTGAGTAAGAAAAAACTCCTTGAGGTGGTGCCACTGTCATGGAGCACGATTGACCGCCTTGAACAGGCTGGCGAATTCCCGTCCCGTTTCTGGATCACCGATCGCCGCTGCGCGTGGGACCAGAGCGAAGTTGAAGCCTGGCTGGATAAACGTAAGGCGGCAAGTCCGGCGACGTTCACCGGAAAAAAGCCGCCAGTTGACCGCCGCGTTTATCGCCCGGTGAGTGCGGCAGCATGACGGCGCTGAAGAAGCATATCGGCAGATGGTCAGATGTATACCTGTATCTGGCCGTGGTCGCCTACCTGATGTGGCTGGCGGCGGTAATCAGTTGAGAGGATCCTGGGAATGAGAAAATTAACCCGCCTTGAAAAATATCACATGAACAAAGCATCGCAGCGCGGAACTGAAAAAGTTGTGGCAGTAACGCCGGAAGCAATGGAGATCGAAAGCCGGGCCATCGAGCGCGAGCGCCGCGGGCACTACAGAATCGCAGCCCGTCTCTGGCTCCAGTGCCTGGACGCTGCCGTCGGTGAAGTTGAGCGCGCCCGCATCGCGGTGCGCCGCCAGCAGTGCATCACCAAAGGGAACCGCACCCCGCATCTGGACTACAGCGGGATCGGATGTCGCGGGGTGGTGTATGACTAATCCGCACGACGGAATAACCGTGGGCAGTGTCACGCTGCCCTATTCCATCATTCGCCGTGGATGGGTAGCACCGAACGGCGACGTTATCAGAAACCCATTAAAGGCTCAGCGCCTGGCTGAGCTGATGAACAGCAAGAAGGTGGCGGCATGAACAAAGCAGCACCAGCAGATTTAAGAAAGTGCCTTGAGGCTGCAAATATGCTCGCCTCGTTCGGCATCCGATTTGTTCCAATGCCAGCAGCCACAGACGCGGAATACGCAATGCTGTCCGCAATGTTTATGGATAAGCTGGAGTCTCTTGCTGTAGAAGCTGAGAAGTCGGAAGGCGGTGCAGCATGACCGGAAAATACACTCTTATCTACGCAGATCCGCCGTGGGTATACCGCGACAAAGCAGCAGACGGCGAGCGTGGCGCCGGATTCAAGTATCCGGTTATGAACGTGCTGGACATCTGCCGCCTGCCTGTGTGGGATTTGGCTGCCGATGATTGCCTTCTGGCTATGTGGTGGGTTCCAACACAGCCGATTGAAGCGTTGAAGGTAATCGAGGCGTGGGGCTTCCGCCTCATGACCATGAAGGGTTTCACCTGGCACAAGACGAACAAGCATAAAGGCACCAGCGCGATCGGCATGGGCCACATGACCCGGGCGAACAGCGAAGACTGTCTGTTTGCGGTGCGCGGGAAACTCCCGGCGCGAATGGACGCTTCGATCTGCCAGCATGTCACGGCGCCGCGCCTGGAGAACTCGCGCAAGCCGGACGTGATCAGAGAGAAACTGGTGCAACTGCTTGGCGATGTGCCGCGCATTGAGCTTTTCGCCCGCCAGTCGTCACATGGCTTTGACGTATGGGGAAACCAGTGCGAAGGTCCGGCGGTGCAACTGCAACCCGGATACGCGCTGGATATAGCCGGTTTGACGCGGGCATTTGAACATGCTCCGTTGACATCAACAGACAACCAGGGCCGGGAGCGTGCAGCATGACTATATCTGACCATGCGGATTTAATCCGTCAACTCGAAGAGTGCCGCGCCGTGATACATCAAAAAACAGCACAGGTGAAATGGTTACAAACTGAAAATAGCCATTTGCATAAGAAGTGTGAAGAGTTGCAAATGGCTGTAGAAATACAGAGGGAGTTTATTAGATCGCGAAATTAACAGATCTGGTTCATCCACCTCTCAAATTTAGACGGGGAGAACGGCACCAGATCGGTGTGCTCCCCGTTAATCCAGGCATCAACCATATCCGCCCACTGCTGCAACATATAGGCACGCTGCCGGGCATACTCCGCTTTGTTATAAACCGCCCGGACTCCTTTCTGCTCGTGCGCCTGTGCCTTCTCTATCCAGTCTGATGGATAATCCGCTTCGTGCAGCAGCGTGCTGGCCGTCCGGCGCAGGTCATGCACAGTGAAATCATGTATTTTCTCGCCGTCTTTGTTTATGGCCTGCACGGTCCGGTCTATCAGCGAGTTCAGCGCGGCATTCGATAATGGCTTGCGGAAGTTGTAGCGCCCGGGCACCAGGTATTCACTGCCACCAGCGCACATTTGCAGGCCGACCAGCAGATCCTGCGCCTGCTTCGGCAGGTAAATCACATGCGCGCGCCTTGCCTTCATTCGGTCGGCGGGGATCGTCCATGTCCAGTTCCTGAAATCGATCTCTGCCCACGTCGCGTAGGTAAATTCGCCTTTTCGCACAAGCGTCAGCAGTACCAGCTTCAGCGCCATCTTCATGGTGCCCATCGCACCGACGTCATCCAGCGCACGGAAGAATATTCCAATTTCCTCAGGCGACAGCGTGCGCTCACGCGGCTTAAACATGGCGATCGATGATGGCTTAATGTCGGCAGCAGGATTGAACAGACCATGCCCGCGGTCGTTGGCGTACCGGTATACGCTGCTGATTATCTCCCTGACCTGAATCGCCGTCGCCCGTCCGCCACGCTCGACGATACGATCGCAAAGGTCGCGCACCATCCTGGTGGTTATCTCAGTCATCATTTTGTTTCCGAGCGCCGGGAGGATATCCCTGTCGATCACTGCCTGCTTCATGGCGCGGGTGCTGTCTGCCAGGGTGACGTGTTTCATGTAGGTGTCGGTATATACCGCGAATGTTTCGGCCCCGGCGATTTGCCTGATACCGTCACGTTTTGCCGCAGCAGGCGACTGGCCTGCCTTCAGCAGCTTTTTGGCGGCAATGAGTTCCTCGCGCGCTTCCGCCAGGCTGATACCGTCACGACCGTACTGGCCGATCACCAGCGTTTCCCGTCGGCCGTTGATGCGGTAGTCGTAGCGGAACGAGACAGAGCCTGACGTAAGCACGGCGACATACAGCCCGTCACGGTCGGAAACCTTATACAGTTTCTCCTGCGGCTTGAGGTTTTTCAGTTTGGTATCGGTAAGCACAGTTCACCCGTAATGCATCCATATTTTTGTCGGTATGAGAGTATACCTTTCGGGTAATACCGTCACCTGTACCGTCGAAAAATGTGGTGTAGAGTGAATAGATATGAGTAGATATAAACAAAAACCCTCTGCAATTACAGAGGGCTAGAGATGATATTGAATAGATATGATGTGCTATGAACTAGCTATACATCATTCCCACTCAATTATTTACGGCGTGCATAACCAATTGACTGATAACAACTTTCCGTAACATGATTTTCACCGTACCGTTTTATATACCGTCACCGGAAATCAGTACCATGAAAAATTCCATGTCACCTGGTCAGCGAATCGTACTGCTTTTCACAGACTCGTCCGGCTTCAGCGGCCCGGTCAGCGTACTCTGCCAGTTGTCGGTTTCGCTCGAGAGATTTGCTGAGCACGTCGGCAAGCAAAACTCCGGTGTCTGCGGCTGACGTCCCAGCGCCGACAGTGGCGTTATACTGCCTGAGCTGCTCACGGATGGCAACGAGCTGTTGCTGCAACCGGCCAGCGCGAGCGGCAGCATCAAGAGCATCATTGCGCGCCTGGTCGATCCTCTGCTGCGCTTCACGTTCATTGGTAGCTTTCTCCTGCTCGTCCTGCTGACGAGCTTTATCATCTTCGGCTTTGCGATCTGCCTTTGCCTGCGCATACCCGGCATCGTACTGGTGGCTGCCGTGTACATTCCAAGAAACCACTCCGACGATGACCAGAGCAGCAAGCATCAACACGATAAGCAACTGTTTCCAGTACGCTTTGACGAATGCCCAGATCATAAAAGTACCTTGCTGGCGGTGATGTACCGCGCGCGCCGGTCGTCGATACCGTTCTGCCCGCCATTGATGATCTGCGTGACGCGCACCAGGTCGCCAGTGTACTTCATGCAGCCTTTGGTTGCGAAGAACCACGCCGCACTGCGGGCCGCATATTCGTCCTGCGCCAGCAGTTCAGGCTGGCTAACCAGCTCAATTTTGAGCCCGTTGCCACAGTCGCGGTAGTTGTTCAGGCCGGTGATCTGGATAAGCCCGCGCCCGCGATAGAACCAGCCGTCAGTCGGGCCATTGTTCCCATTACGTTTGCTGTATACCAGGTTGGCGATCGCACGCTGGCGCTCCAGCGGTAACGATGGCTCACCAGCACGGCGGCCCAGCGCGTTGGCCTGGCCCTGAGTGAGACGCCCGGCACGGACGAATCCTGCCAGCCCGGTTACGCTGTAGTTGAAGTTCTCCTGAAGCCGTGTGAACCCTGTCGATTCATGGCCCACCTGCGCGATAAACATCGCCTGGTGCGCTGGCGCTTCAATGCCAAACTCTTTCATGGCCGCAGTGATATGCAGATACCAACGCGTGGCCAAAACGTCGCTGATGCCAGCTGCACGCTGGAATTGTTTAATGTCCATGCTGGGACCTCGTTATCTTGAAAATTTGCACCACGTTCCCTTTTGTCTTGATGAGAGCAGCCAGGAACACAGCTTTAATGATGACTTCTGACCAGTCGGCGCTGACGTAGTACCCATAGAACGTCCGTATAGGTACGCTGGCTGCCACAACGATCAGCAGATAGGCGAGCCAGCCGCCCCACCAGCGATGGCGTGACCCGTCACGGCGGAACAGAAGGACTCGGATAGCAATGCCGCCGCAGATAGCGGCATTCAGGATGAGAAGCAGTTCAGGACCGGTCATCGTCTTTTCTCCCCGGGATCAGGTCGCGTGGATTTCCAGAACGGTGATACAGCCAGGTACCGATACCAACAGCAACGATTGAAGAAACAAACGCCCCTGCTGAGTAAGCAACCCCTTTCTCAAACATATCTGTGGTGATGCCAGGGAAAGCGGATGCAAAGCCTATGAGAAGTGTTGCTGTCGGTTTGTAGAAGAGAAGGCCGCAGAAGAAGCTGAGGAACGCCAGAAGTAACCGCCGCTTTATGGGATACTCCACCGCTGAGGTAACAAAAATTACCGCACCAGCAAGCGCCCCTAAAGCCACCTCCGGCGGCACACCCGCGACCACAGACATTAGCGCGCTCAGGCTAAGCCCCTGATTCAGCGATTCCGTGGTTAACGAGTGCGACATAGTGACCACCGTTTAATGTGCATAAAGAACCCCCTTAGTTGGTGAGTTCATCATACACAATAAACCATATGTGGTTTAAAAAACCTCAGACAACTCTTAACGAAATTACCCAAAAGGTGATAAAGTAAGGTTTTATATTTTTCGGGCGTAAAAGTGCTTAAGTTATTCGCAAAGTACACATCGATTGGCGTCATTAACACGCTCATTCACTGGGTTGTGTTCGCTATTTGCATATATGCATTTCACACAGGGCAGGCACTTGGTAACTTCGCTGGGTTCGTCGTGGCAGTGTCATTCAGCTTCTTTGCAAATGCCAGATTCACTTTCAAGTCTTCCACCACAACCATGCGCTACATGCTTTACGTTGGATTTATGGGCTCGCTGAGCGCTGCTGTTGGTTGGGCTGCTGATAGGTCCGGAATGGCTCCGATCGTGACCCTTATTCTTTTCTCCGCCATCAGCCTGGTGTGCGGATTTATTTATTCAAAGTTCATTGTCTTTAGGGATGCGAAATGAAAATTTCTCTGGTCGTTCCCGTCTTCAACGAAGAAGACGCAATACCGATTTTTTATAAAACGGTTCGGGAATTTGAAGGGCTTCAGCAGCATGAGGTCGAGATAGTATTCATAAATGACGGCAGCAAAGACGCGACAGAATCAATTATAAACGCGCTTGCTGTTTCAGATCCGCTTGTGGTGCCGCTGTCGTTCACTCGCAACTTTGGAAAAGAGCCAGCTCTATTTGCCGGGCTTGATCGTGCCACCGGAGAAGCGATTATCCCGATTGACGTCGACCTTCAAGACCCCATCGAAGTTATTCCTCACCTGATTGAGAAGTGGCAGGCCGGCGCTGATATGGTTCTGGCTAAACGCTCTGATCGCTCTACAGATGGACGACTGAAGCGCATGACCGCTGAGTGGTTCTATAAGCTGCACAACAAAATCAGCAATCCAAAGATCGAAGAAAACGTTGGCGATTTCCGCCTGATGTCTCGTGAGGTAGTGGAAAACATTAAGCTCATGCCAGAGCGTAACCTCTTTATGAAGGGCGTATTAAGCTGGGTCGGTGGCCGCACTGATGTCGTGGAATATGCCAGGGCAGAGCGCGTGGCGGGTAACACGAAGTTTAACGGCTGGAAGTTGTGGAACCTTGCTCTTGAGGGGATCACCAGTTTCTCTACCTTCCCCCTGCGGATGTGGACTTACATCGGCCTGTTCGTCGCCGGTGCTGCATTCCTGTATGGCGCGTGGATGATTTTGGATACCATCTTTTTTGGGAATGCTGTCCGCGGATATCCTTCCCTGCTTGTTTCAATACTTTTCTTGGGAGGAATACAGTTGATAGGAATTGGAGTCCTCGGTGAGTACATTGGCAGGATTTACGTAGAAGTGAAGAATAGACCTCGTTACGTGCTGAAGGGAAGAAAATGATAAGAAATCTTAAAAATGATAAGTCTATATTTTTAATATCGCTGGCTCTATCATTTGTATATATATTGCCATTTATCATTAATAACAACTATGTTGTAGATGATTGGCTTAGGACTGATACCGGAGTTACTGCTTGGGAGGGTAACGGGAGGCCTCTTTCCTCTGTCATAATGGCTGCGATTAGCATGTTTGGCGGAGGTTTAAATTTCTTTGGGGATGGTGTTTTATATGATGTTTTCCCGCTTACCATTATATTATGCGCTTTTGTGATGATCTTTTGCGGGTATCTTATCTCTGTTGAGCTAAGCCTGAAATCCCCAATTGCTAAAGCAGCATGCATGTTACTACCACTGACTTCAACTTTATTCATTGGTAATATTTATTTCAGGTTTGACTCTTTAATAATGTCATTATCCTGTCTCGGGGCTATTTTACAGGCAAGGATGAGCGCAGAGAGAAGTATTGTCTGCTGGATTAGTTCGGTGGCGATTGGGTTTATTTCAATATCAATATACCAGGCATCTATACCATTCGTTTTATCTTACCTTGCATTAATGTGCTTTATGAGGTTCTGCAATGAAAATAAAAATGATGTTATTAACTTAATCTTAAAGGTATTTTCATCTCTTTTCTTTTCGTTCTTGCTTTATAAATTAATGATGCTGGTATTCTTTGATGGAGATTCCTATACCTCCGGATACACGGACACTCACTCTGAGTTAATACCACTTTCAGTTGATGGATTAAAGATATTTGTAAATAACTTCTCATTGTTTATAAATATGCTTTTCAAGGTTACTGCATTTGCCCCTAGTATTATTTTGTTAACATTGATAATTGTTATGTTGGTAATCTCATCAATAGAAAGAAATAAAACTACTGCATTTTCAGTGCTTGTATTTGTAGCAATAATAGTTCTCGGATTTGCTCCTTATCTAGTTTTGAAAAGCCCTATAGTAGAACCTAGAGTGATGATAGCCGCTGGATTATCATTTTGTGCACTACTAAAGGGTGCGGAAATGATGAGTAAATTAGGTGCTTTATCAAAATCATTGATTGTGGTAATTATTACATTCAATTTTAGCCAAGCATATGGAGTATCGAATGCTTTCAAAATCTATCAGCGTATAGACAGAGTGGTCGCTCAGAATATTGCCTACGACCTAATTGAATGTGGTTATAAAACAGGTGATAAGATAGTAATTTCTGGCTTCCCTTCTTATCCAGATTCTGTCAAGAGAATATACGATGCTATTCCGGTATCGCAATATCTAGTAGGTTCTGCCTTTGCAAACTACAGGTTCAAGTATAGCCTTATGAAACAGTATGGCATATCATCACCTATACCAAAAGATGAAAGGTTTAAAGGAGATGGAGAGATTATAAAAAACAATAGCCTTATTAAATTAATTAAATACGAAGATGGATACAGAATATATATAAATAGAATGTAAAATAACGCCCCCTTAGAGGGGCGTTATTATTTATAGCACTGAGTCATATTGAACCAGAGGTTTAAGACTGATGGTTACATCTGTTTGATTTGTTATCGCTGGAATAACAACACCAGATGGTCCGACCGCAATGTTAGCGATAACACCTGTCGTAGATGACCTCACAACATCTGTCGATGTGCCAGTAGTGCCTGTGTTAGCTAGTTGTACCTGCCTTGCTCCAAATGCATCTCCAGATCCTGCAATGGTTGCCTGCCAAACCCCTCTAAATAAGCTGGCTGGAATTGAAGTAGACGCCGATCCTGCTGGAATAGATATTCTTGTATTGTCGTAGAAAATTATGTCTGAGGCTGACATTGTGCTACGAGAACCAATGCTTAATGCTTGGTTTCCAGAAAATGATATATATGTCCTACCATCCAAAACAAACGATGATAGCAAACCCGCCTGGTTTAATGTGTTTAAATCAACAATGTTTCCATGAGCGATGATTGATTTGGGAATTCCAGAAATTTTATACCCAATTACACGATAGTTAAGCGACAGGTTGTTCAGTTGCTTAACGCTGTTTCCCACCAAACGTATGCGCTGACCTCTGTAAACTTTGTTAGTCCCCGCTCCAGCATTCACAGCTATGCCCTCAGTCGTATTGTTGACTGTGTTGCACTTCATGACAACACTATTGTGGCTGATATCAATATCCTGGAAAACGGCGTAGTTGTCGTCACCAGCACCTGTGCTTATTGCTACCCCATCGTATGCACGGAGTTCACAGTAGTTATTGTGTATCTTGACAAAAGGGTCTGGGTATGTGGCTTGCGTGGCTTCGCCACCACCACCAACATCAATGCATCGTGTATACTTAGCACCGATCAGTAGGCCTGTAGTTTCACTGGCAGGTACATCACGGGAACGGACATAGTTATCAGCGACAATCAGGTTATATGGTTCATAGTTGGGTGCCCAACCTGGTCCACACTTAGCGTAGATACCTACAACCCCATGCTCAAGGCAATGGTTGTTTGCGATGATAGCCTGGCCTCCACCATGGAAGTCAATACACTTGCGGCGGCAGTTACGAATCATATTCTCAGTAATTGTTACATTACGGATTCTTCGGTTTCGACCATGTGTGATACCGTAGCCTGGGTCGTAACTTGCGTTCAGTACATCATCCCCATCAGGGTGACCGATGTCTTCGATGTTATTCGCCATGTAGTTCAGGCGATATCCAGAGAGGACGTAGATGCCTGCACTGTAGCACTTGCGAATACGTGTATTAATAACCATCACGCCATCAGGTACATCTGCATCTGTGGTGTAATCACTTGCACCATAGGCTGCTGCTGTGTTACGGATGCCAATACCTACCGCACCAAAGTTAAACCCAGAGATGTCACAGTCATTGATAAGAATACCACGGCATGCACGTTGAACCTTCACACCGCAAGCCCAGCTACCGATGTTGCCGCCAAGGAACTTGCCCCACGTGTTCTGCCAACCTGAAGCTTGGCTGCCGTCTGCATTGTATTTAGGGAATTGACCTGTAACACCAGCGTATGCTCCGCCAGTATATGCGCTGGTATCAAGGGCATTATTTGGTGCAAGAACTAGAGCAGAATCGTACCCGAATCTGGCTTCTCCTTTCTCTGCATACCCAGTTGTGGTATCAATTGCAGGGAAGATTCCCGGACCCTTGATAGTTAAATCAACAGTAACATGCTCACAGGCTATGAGGCTTAACGCATCAAGGCCATGCGTCTTAACCAGCAATGTTCCATTGTGAATTTTGATACCCTTCTTTCCAACCAATGCAAGGCATGGGCTATAGTTATAAGTACCGTCAGAAAAGTCGGCTTCATTTGGATATTGAATAGCTAGGGCATAATTCTTACTTATTAGAAATGTGCCACCAGCAAGATCAAGATCACCATCAGTTTCGTCTATAAATTTTTGAAGTGCTAATGTGTCATCATCTTCACCATTGCCTATTGCTTCAAAATCGAAAGGACTTTTCCGCTCATTAAGTTTATCTTCTACAGTGCGATCGCCGTAACCAATCTTTGATGAGCCTGTTGGCTTCGCCAGCTCAATAAGAACGTCTGATGCTGATCCTGATGGTGGAAGAACAGGGAATGGATTGCCTGCACTATCAAAGGCGACAATTTTATTAGCCCTTGTAGCTGCATCTGGCAATGAAGGTATTGCCTCAGGAACGCGTAACGTGCGATTTAGATTGTTGTTTGCCAGCGTATCAACATAGTTTTTGGTGGCCGCATCTTGCGGGTCTCTCGGATCGCGTAAATTGCGAATGTAGTTGTTCAGCGCGTCATACCAGTTCGCGATGCTCGATGGCTTGCGAAGAGCCAGGCGGAACAAGCTGTATGCCTGCTGGATCAGCATAGTCAGCTTGTCAAAGGCATCTTCATGTACCTCAGCGAAGAACTTGCCCTGGTTGCGCAGGTCGGTTTCCTGCGTCGGCTCCAGTTCTCTGGCAATGGAAATCTTCCAGCCATTTGTCAACGGAGTGGTGAGAACCACATTACCGCCGCTGTATCCTCCTGCGTTCGTAACCGTATAGTCAGTATCCAGAACCAGGACTGTGATGTTTTCGTTGAGATCTACAACTGATACAGCAAGATCTGTTTTTTTGAATATGCGGAACGTGTACGGGAAGGATGTCGTAACGCCGTTCCCCGTGTAATCGTTATGGTCAACTACGGTTGATACCGTCATGGCCTGTCTCCAGTTAAGCAGCGCCCGGCGCGCGTGCATCATCTGGACAGTTTATTACCTAGCAAACCTTATATGAATTGAATGAATAACAATCAGGAAAGTTATTACCTTTTAGGTAAATGGCAATTCGTGCTGGATAGTATTTCGAACATTTGCTACTGTACATATATACAGTGAATGCATGGAGATTATCAGATGCAACGTCAGTATCATCACCCGCTGGAAAAAGGATTTGCCGAACGAATACACACGCCGGGAGGCGTCCGCTCCCTTGTTGAAGATTCTCACCTGATGACGTTGCTGCGCCAGCTTGGTGAGGATGGGTTTAACGTTGATGGTCCGATGGCTGAGTTGACTGCTCTGGTTAACTATGTCACCAGCTCGCAGATGTCCATGAAAGATCTGCAAATGCATCTTGATTACTGCGTGGAAAAACTGAAGCAGGAAACGACATAAAGTAAAGGCCGCATGCGCGGCCTCGTGACATGTCACAGTAAAGGAAGTTTAAAGATTATTGCGGCAATGATGACGAAGGTCGAGAAGTAAACGACCTTCGCCGACCACTCTCCTAACCACTTTTTCCTGATGGCAATTACAGTCACCCACAAATAGGCAGTACCGCATACAACTACGGAAGCAAACCAGAACAACATCAATCCAATACTGACTAAGATGTCCATCATTGGCCCACCGCCTTCCCGAGATCTGGAGCGCGCCGCGGTGTTGTTTCGCCGGGCTCCCACCAACTCGTTGTGTTAAATTCCCGCTGCGCGCGGTCCCTTACCCGATCGTTGTACCCAGGGTTCGCCATCTCCTGAAGCTGTTGCAGGATCAGGTGATTGGTAATGGCTTTTGCATACCAGAGGTTTGCGAACGGGGTGATCATTCGAGCCGTCTTAAGCGCGTCGGCACCGAATGAAGTTTCTTCCCCCTGCAATGCCTTCTGCGGGTTAGTGATCAGCAGTTTAGTTAACTGTTCTGCAAAGCTGAGCACTGGTCCGCCGATGGTAGCCGCGATACTGGAACCATATTGCGTATGGTCCTGGAAAAGGAAATCGCCGTAGATACCGAATGACCCACCTTTCAGAAGAGCCTGTACCCATGTAGTTGGCTTCGTCATATCCAGTGGATCATTACCGGTCAACAGGCTATTCATCTGGTTTGCAAACATCCCGGCCAGAGTCGTGCCTGCAATGTATGAAGCGAGGAATTTAAGAGCTGGTACCGTGTCCAGATCATTAGCCCGGTTTACCAGCTGGCGGAACCCAGCGAATGGCGTTGTCTTAAAGAGCATGAAACTCTTGATCAGCTGTCCGGCATCGTCTCGGGCATAGGTGTCAAGGCCGGTAGCGGTCGTTACGGCGCTGGTCATCTCGCCGTGCGTGATACCAAGAAGTTTCTGAGCGGCCTCGGCTCTGGCGTTACGTACCATGCGCGTGATGGTCTGCTCTGCTTCTGCGTCGAACGCCTCTTTCATTTTCTTCAGGCGCTCTGGTGGCATATCGCCAAGCGCGGCCAGCGCTGCATCACTACCTGCACGCACCTGCGCGATACGGTCAGCCATGATGTCGGCGATCACTTCATCAGGCACGGCGTAGATCGCATCAGGAGTCATACCCATGTGACCGGAGGTAGTCATTGGCTGTAGGTCTGCCGCTGCCATGATCGCCCAGTCTTCATTGCTCCAGCCTTTGTTAGCAAGGATGGTTTTATCTGACCCTTTTACGTCATCCAGAGTCTTAAATTTGCGGGTCAGTTCGCCAATGTTTTTATACATCAGCAGGCCAAAAGCCGCCTTGTTGGCGCGGTCCATGGCGATCAGACCTGACCATTTCAACGTTTTTTCTGCGAACCAGCCGGTGATTCCGCGCGACAGGTCAAAGCCGCCCATCTTCGATACGACAGCAGCATGCGAGTCCACAAGCAGGCCGAGCTCGGCATTGGCCTTTTTGGCATCACCGCTGAACAGGTTGCGAATGGTGTTTGCAGACAGGCGCATGCCGTCTCGGGTAAAGCCAAGAGCCTGGGCATTGGCGCGCATGATCGCCTGGTCGCTGGTTGCGGTCAGTACGCTGGTGCCGAGCATGGCGCTGGTCATCAGGTTGCGCAGGCCGCCAACCGCCGACGTGAATACGCTCGATGTGGCCGCACCGTTAAGCCCCGCCATTGAGTTAAACATGCGCTCAACCATCTTGCGCTCATCGTTCATCTTGCCGACTTCCTTTCCGCCGGTTACTGCACGCTGATATACGCGGTCCAGAACCAGCGAAAAGTTGCGGGTTGCGTCCGGGCCGAATGCTTTAACGACACCCAGATCGCGGGAGGAGGATTGCAGGTGCGACATCATTACGCCCACCACCGGCTGCTGCGTATAACGCTCCATGTAGGCGAAGTGCGACTGCGCATCCTTGAACGCCATCACCCTGCTCTGGGAACCGCGATTCTTTATCCCGCCGGTGCCCATGAACGCGCCCGGGTCGATTTTGTTGGCGCCATCGGTGGCCTTCGTTTCAAAGATCGCTTCCAGCGCCTGGCGATACTCGATGTCATTCATCGGGCTGCCGTCTGGATTAACGTAGTTGCTGCGATCCTGCGTGTTGTAAACGTCGTCCACCCATGCCTGGCGGGCAAACTCAATCGGAGGCTGACGGCCTGACAGTCGCGCTTTGGCCTGTTCTGCCACCGGCAATGATGCCAGCCATTCATCTCGCCCGGCGTTGCGAATAAAATCAGCGTCGTCCACATACGGCAGATGCCAGTCTTCTCGCAGGCCGATATCGAAACCGTTGTCGTTCATTTCCTGCCGGGCCCGGCTGGTGACGTCATTCCATACCTGGGCGATTTTTTTCGCCTGCGGGTTCCCGGTGTCCTCGCCATATAACTCTTTCAGGATCTGGAGCTGTGCAGACTTTGCCGCCTGCTGGTCGAACAGACTGCGGAAACGCTGCTCACCGAGTGCTTTGCTCTGCTCGAAGAATTTACGGACGTCATCACCGGCTTTGAGCAGTTCAGCACTGAGCTGGCGTGACCAGTCCTGATATGCTCCGGTTGCCAGTTCCTCGGCCGAGGTCACGGCAATATCCTTACCGTCAGTTGTGCGCCGTCCTGCGAAGATAAACTGCTGCAAATTGGCGGGTGTTTGCTGCTCTGGCGGGATATTAGCGTCGAGGGTATCTGTCACCCTGCTGATGGCGATCGCGTTCTGAGCGACGCGCTGACGCTTCTTATAAACGTCATGCACAACGCGCTGTCGCACAAGATCAGCGGCCTCCATGTACGTCTGCGCATCAGGGATGCCAGTCTTGCCTTCCCTGGCATTTTTTTTATGTACCTGGCGCACGGCCTCTTTGATACGGTCCTCAATACCTTTCAGCTCGTCAGCCTTTGGCTGGCGGCCCAGGGTCTGCGCAATGGCTTCAACACATGCCTGTTTCATTATGGATTCCTCAGGAAGCACGCGGCGGCGACTGAATAAACTTTCGATTCGTTCTGCACGGTCTGGATTTGTTCATCAAATTCAGCCAGAACATCGGAGAGTTTCGCCGGTTGCCCGGTGTCGGGGTGCGTAATTGTCAGGTCCGGATTAGTGGTCGCCATATCGCGCGCCGCCATCAGGTCGTAACTGTTGGATGAAATAGCCTGTCCGGTATCGGGATCCACACTGACCTGCCCGCCAGTTTCGTCTGCTGCCGTGAATGCGCTTTCGGCACGCGGAGCAGGAGCCTCTCCAGCCAGTTCTGACGGCGTTTCATACCTGACACCATTCTCTTCGAAAACCTGCTGCATTGCATGGTACTGCTCGCTTGCAGATTCCAGCATGCCAGGCCGGGCCGGACCATCCAGCCCGCGCGCCATCATACCGACGTTAACAGGCTGGCCGTCATTCAGCTGTCGATACGCTTCGTCCATGGCTGCCACATGGCTGTTGATGCTCTCGTTGCTGGCATGCAGCACCGGGGAGGATTCCAGATCGTAATAGAGCCCCTCATTCAGAGTGTGGGCGGCATCGATATCGCTTGGCTTAATAGCAGGAATATCTGTCGTGGCGGCAGGCTCTGTCACTGGTGACTGAGAATCCGAGCGAACCGGTGATCCTGGCGCGTCTGTCACTGGCGCTACTTCGGCCACAGGCGATGGCTCTGCGCTTGCATCAGGTGCGCTCTGCACTTCCGCCGCCGGGATCGGCGCTTCAGTATCTGCTGGAGGCGGCACGTCAGCATTTCGCGCGGCAAGGTGATGGGCACCACCAAAGGCGCCACCCAGCACTGCATCCACCAGAATCGCCTGGCCGTCGAATACCCGGTACTGTTTCGCCATCTCGGTGTAGCCTTTCTCCTCCAGTGTTTCGCCGACGGAGTAACGGTTCAGGCCACCGAACCCGGTGTTTATTGCCACACCTGAGGCAATGCGCGTTGCCAGAGTGGTGCCGATGGCAGCAGGTAAGGCCATGCCCGCTGCGTTGAAAAGGCTCTGCTGAGTTGCCAGGTTGCGCGCCGTCGACTCGTCTACACCCTTCCCTTTGAAATCCTGATAGGACTGTTCATACGTAGAGCTGAATGCCGTAGCTGCGCCGACCGCGGGGCCGCCGACAATGGTCGCACCAATGGCCGGCACGAACTGACCGAGGCCATAAAGAACCTCAGCAGCGGTGCCCTGGCTACCAACATCCGGCTTCACATACCCGCGAGCATCCTGCAACTGTTTGCCAATCGTGTCGTATGTTTCATTCAGCGCTTTATCGGCATCAGGAAACATCACACGGAAGATATTGACCGTTGGCGCCACGTCTGCGGTGAATGCCGGATCGCTGATCAGGCGTTTACTGAATCCGACGGCAGACTGTGCAAGGCCGAGAGTGCCCTCAGCCACGCCGCGCACCGGTGCGGCGATTGAACCCTGGAAGAATGTCGGCTCATAGTCTTCTGGTCGTGCCGGATTGGCCGCTGCTTTATCGTCGGTCCACGCCTGGCCTTCCGGAGCCAGAGAAAATACATCAGACATTATTCGACCCTCACAACGATAGCTTCATTGGTTTTCGGATCCGTCGCCCAGCGCCCGCTGCCGCTTACCAGTCGATACTGGTTGTTGCCAATGTTGACTGGCGTGAAGTTTGATGCGGAGTTTACGTTCAGACCGGCATCTTTCAGCGCCTGCTGTGCAGATGCGGTGTAGCGGTCCTTGAAGGTGGATTTATCCATGCCGAACGGCATTACCACATCGCCACCATTAAAGCCCTTGTACACGCCCCCTGTGGCGTATTGCGCCGCCTTTTCCACTACGTCGGAGTTGGCTGCATCAGTGCGCGTCATGGAGGCATCACCTGACTGATAAGCGATCCCGGCGTAAGCTGCCTTGAAAAGGTTATAACTGAGCTGGCGCGCCTGCGCGTTATTGGCGAATGCATTACCCACCTGATCGTCGAATGCTCGTTTCAGCTTATCTTCGCTCGGCAACTGCACCGGGGTTATACCAGCATCTTTCATTGCCTTCGTTGGATTGAGCAACTGATCGCCAGCGAGGATCACCTTCGATACGTCGTACTTATTCATGGTCGGCTTGTAGCCAATGAACTGACTGTATGCGATCGATGGTTTTTTGTTGTCGTACTGGTTATCCGGCGTCCCCAGCAGCAGCGCGGAATATGCAGTTGCTGCGTTGTTAGGCGCAATGGCAGACGCGACCTGGCGCATTGCCGGAGCGGACAGCGTTTCCCCCATGCTCTGTAACAGGCTGATTGTCTGGTTTACGTCTTTGGTACCGCGTACCTGTTCAGACAGTGCCGCAGCCTCCTCACTGGACAGAATAGGCGCATTGATGCCCAGCGCGCGCAGGCTTTCCTGTGAAGAGAAACGGTTAGCAACCTCAGCTGTGATGTCGTTAGGGTTGTTGCTGGCGATCGGCTTATAGGCTCCAATCTCCACCGCGGCGTTGAACGGGTTGTTCTGCCTCTGGCTGATCACCTTTGAGGCCGCCGCCGATACCTGATCGAATAATTCAGCGCGGGATGCATATCCCTCGCCTGTTTCCTCGGTTCCTGGCTTCAGCTGATTGACGTAGGCTGTGATGCTGCTCGTCGGCATGTTGCGGAATGAGCCAATGTACTGCCCGGCGATCTGCGTATTCCGAAACTCGGTATAGCGGAGATTACCTTCCCGCACCCCATAGGCAACCAGGAAGTCGGTCTGCGTTGGTGCATCAGGGAAATCAACACCGCGCATGTATGCCGCGCTGGCATCGCGAACCCGACTGTCGATACTGGTGCGATATTCCGCCTGCTGCTGCTTGCGAATTTGGTCAGCCTGGCGAAGGAAGGTTGCCTGCGCTTCAGGAGATGCAGCGTCGAATGCAGCATTGCCGGTATATCGCTTGGTGCTGGTCGGAAGCTGTGACAGGCCAATAGCTGCACTGACACCGGTGGCGAGCTGCTGGTCGCTGTATGGCTGGCTCCCGTTCTCATGCTGGATGATTGCAGCACATAGAGCCTTCAGCGTGTCAGGGTTTGATGCGTCAAGCTGCTGATCCGCAGTTACGCCGAGCTGTGCACATACTGCCTGAATGTAAGCATCGGTGTTGTTATTGTCAGATGGCGGCGCCCAGCGGTTGATAATGTCACTGACGGTATCGATGCCCTGGCGCTGATAAGACAGCAGGTTGCGGCCCAGCGCGCGAATGCCATGCTCCGGAGTTTCGAATTTAGCAAATCGACCATCATCACCGGTCTGCCCAACCCACGGATTAGTTTTGCTGTACTCGAGGTTTCCGGGGTTGTTATTGCGAATGCCGCGAGCGCTGTCGCCTGAACCGCCTTCCGATACCGCACGACGTGATCCAACAGCCGTGTCGCTCAGCTCACCATTGCTCTGAATGAACTCGATAGAGTTGTTAGCAGACCACTGAGAGAGAGCCGTATCAGCGACCTTCTCTTTAAATTCGGTCTTTTTCGCCTGAATCTGCTCGGCACTCCAGCCATGCGCGGCGCCATAGGTTTCGATCTGCTGAAAGGTCTGCTGGTTGTACAGCACGTAGTTGGCGTTATCGCCGTACGCAGATGCTGCCAGTTTCCCGTTGTTCGCCAGCGTCGCCTGGAACTGTCCTTCTTCATAGGCGTTAAGCTGGCTGATCTCGTGGCGTCCGGCCTGCGTCGTGAACTGAATGCGCTGCTGCTGTGCTTGCTGAAGGAACCCGGCACGGGCACCTTCTGGCAGGGTCATGGCGATCTGCTCTGCCTGGGAATCAAACTGTTGGGTGTACTCCTGGCCCTTACCCAGTGCATTCTTACCCTGAAGATTCAGCAGACCGGTATCGGGATTCGTCAGCAGATCACTCGATACCTGACTCAGTTGCAGCGATGCATCTTGCGCCTGGGCGACATCCGCCCTCTGCTTGGCCTGCGCGAACATGTCGATCGCCTTTGGCGCGACCTGAGAAATGACGTCGCCGACATTCGGCTGTTCGAACGCCTGAAATCCAGGAGACTGGAATCCGCGGCTTTCAACCTGGCGCCCGCTGACTGTTGGTACTGTTGGCATTTCGATATCTCCTTATCGACCGGTTGGCGTGCCGACGGCTGCGCTGATAGGTGCGGCCTTCTGTGAGAATGGCGACCACGTCCCACCAGCCATTTGATAGGCTCCGTAAGCCTGTAGCGGCGTTGTGAGCAGCGTTGTCATCGCCCCCATATTCCCCTGCTTACGCGCGGATACCGCCTGGGCGTCATAGTTGGCGGACTGCACCTGATAGCCGTAAGCCTCGCGCTGGGCGTTGTTAACGGTCGTCAGAGCATCCAGCGTGCCGAACTGAGCGGTATCTCCGAAGATATCCAGAGCATTACCGGTTGAGAGGTCTGCCCCGGTGGCCCCCATGGTTGCAGCCTGGGTGCCGGCTGCCTGGCGATTACGGCGGCGCACTTCCTCGGCCTGGGCATTGCCACGGTTAATCGAGTCCTGCGCCTGAGCTTCTGCCACATCCGCATTCTGCTCAGCAACAGCGGCAGAATATTTCCCTGTCTCATACTGGTTGTAAGCTGACAGCGCGCCTGCTGCGAGAGTCGCACCGGCTAAGATTGTGGTGGGTTCGCACATTATTTTTTCTCCATGTGGAAGCGATGAAACAGAAGACCGTGAGCGCCGTACGGCTGTGGTTCTTCAATGGTGAATCCCAGCCAGTGCAGCCAGATACGCGCTGTGTGGTTGCGGGCATCTACATAGTTTTCAAGATACGGGTAAACAGCCAGCATTGCATTGACCACTTTCCCGCAGCGGCGCAGGAAAGTGCGTTGGTATTTCTCCAGCGCATCGGTGCCCACCAGCCACGGGATACCGTTGCCGCCGATCATTGATGCCGGGGCCACGCCGAAGATGGTCACCCCTTCCCCGTTGATAAGCCCGGCGCAGGCGAAAGTTGACGTGCGCAGACCGGTTTCCAGAACGCGGCGCGGGCTCCATCCGTTTGTCGCCATAAATTCATCAACGTCAGCCTGGCGGACATGCGGGAGCATAGCTTCGATATGTTCCTGGGTTGCCGGTACGATCTGAGCTTTAATCATCAGAATCCCCCGACCGTCATGCGCGGCAGGACCGCCAGAACAGAAAGCGGCAGTGGGTCGAGCTGGCGCACCTTAACGCGTCCGTTCTTATCCCAGTTGCTGTCGAGCTTCACTTCCACCTTCCCGGTAGCGTCATCAACCGGATCGTCGTAGAACTCAAACTCACGCTGAGGATACTCGTACCATTCTCCGCCCGGAGTGGTTGCCCAGATGCCGCGGCTGGCGTTGACCACCATCGTCACAGTGGGGATCACCTGCTTTTTATCCAGCAGCGTTTCCTGCCCGTTGATATTGATGTCCAGCGTTTCGAATTCAGCGGTGATCGGCAGCCCGATATGCACCACTGCGCCCGGTGATTCCAGCGTGACAGCACCACCGGTTACGGTTTTCTGTGGCTCTACGCTGGCATCGGAGAGGATGTTGACTGTCTGGCCTTCGAGGTGTGACAGACCGCTGAAAGTCTGGCGGGCCATCTGCCAGTTAGTTGTGGCCGCAGTGCGCAGTACCGCGGGTACGTTACGGTTGAAGCGCACAACCACGGCGGTATTACTCGTTACGGAGATAATGTCGCCACGCAATTCTTTCGCCACCACTTCGCCGGTATCAGGATCCGTTTCTGAGTACGGGAACTGGATCTGAGCGCCAACGTCAGTGCCCACGAAATACGCCCCGCCGCTTATCGTCACCGGGTAGTCAACCTGATAGCTCCAGTCACCACTGCCGCCGCTGATGGTCATAGTACGTGTTGAGGTATTGCGTCCGTCATAGCTCAGTCCGCAATCGACAAAGAACGCATCTTCATCACTGGTAAACAGGCGGCTGGACAGGCGCTCTATGTAACGTTTCGTCTGTCCGTTGATGGTGCGGTTAACCACGAAGTAAACAGCGTCCTCGCTTCCTTCGCTGATGGAGCAGGTGCTTTCGTACTTTCCAGTGCTGGACTGCGGTGCCCAGGCAAATACCTGTTGGTCGCGCAGATAGGTCAGCACCAGCAGTTTGCCGTCATCGCGGATGCAGAACGCGCTGCTGTACGGCACGATGCAGAATGACCAGTCGACAATGCTGCGCTTCTGGAACAGGTGGTTTGCCAGTATGGTCAGGTCAGTGCCCTGGTATCCGTCCACGTCGAAGGAGTAAGCCAGATCACGGACCACGCTCCCCTTCTCCTGGATGAACAGCGCGATGTTTGCCACCGCGATCGGCGGCACATTGCTGGAGCCGTTGTTTCCCTGCGAGCTGAACGAAAACGCCGACGGCGTGAGGACCTTATTCTGGTCTCCGGATATCGTATATTCCCCGCCGGATGTCAGCGCGACCAGGTTGCCGACGTCGATAAGATGGCGTATCTCATTCACCTGTCGCCCGGCGTAGGTGTAGATGATGCGATCGTCATCCTGAATAGGGTTATTCTTGCCGAAGTCTTTATAGTCACCGGTCCGGCTCGCCCAGATCGTTTGTGGGTACGCGGTGGACGCGGCGAAATACAGGCGCTGCTGATAGTAAACAACCGTGCTCGGGTAGCCGTTGACACTGTTCCATGCGTACCGTGCCCACTTGTAGCTGCCATTAGCCGATCCGACAACCTGCGACGGGATATAGCTCACCACCGTAGCAGTGGCTGTCAGGCCGTCGCTGGCTACGGCTGTAATGCGCGCAATGCCGAAACCGCTGTGCAGGTATTCCCACTGGATTCCGGTATCACTATCCCCGGTTCCGCCCCATCCATCCCAGGACATGCCTTCCGTGTGAGAAGGCCGCAGGGCCCCGGTCTTGCCGGAAGTATTGGCACGGTAGTAGTTGCTGTCGGCGCGGCGTACATCGTTGATAGCGGTGGTCTTGCTGGTCTCCCATACGGGAACGGAATCAACCGCAGGCTGTTCGAGGTAAAACAATTTACCTACCTGCTCAGATCCGAATATGGCGGAGCTTGCCGTCAGCGTAATAGTACCGGTGCTGGCGCTGGCGTATACCTTCACTGACTCGTCAACGTTGATATCTTCGAACGGTCCGTTTTTGGTGGTGACATCAACGATCTGCCAGTTGTCGTGCGCGTAACGGCGCAACTCCTTCGGCGGATAGGCCGGGTGAACCAGCGTAAGCACGTCTGCGCTCTGCGTGAATTTGATGCGGAACAGGTCAGTCTCAGCATACGGCATCGCCAGTTCGTAGATCACATTGCTGCTGTTCAGCACATACGCGCCGTTTTTGATGACGCGCATATAGTTGTGCCCGAACTCCAGCGCATAAGTCTGGACGGTCGAGAACTGGAAAGGGATAAGGCGGCATTTTCGCGTCGGATATTTGGCTTCGCCGACGAAGCGCGTGCCCGGGCGATTCTCCACCCCGCCATACTGACGGACAATAAAGTTGTCGCACTTGCGCAGCGCCACCTGATACTTCGACATATCGATGCGCCCGTACAGCGACGGGCCAATTTCACCGCCGGCAAAGCTCGGCTGAATCCAACTGAAAGCCATTATGACAACCTCGCTGCGGTGAACTCATCAACTGGCGGCTGCGGCTCCTGGGATTCGTTCTGGCTGTGCGAGCCAGCGCTCAGGATGACGCTGCGGTACATGGTCAGTGCGTTGTTACCGAGATCTGCGCTGCCGGTCAGCGGCATATTGATGGCGGCGGCCAGACGCCAGGACAGCGCTTCCATGAAGATTGCATCGAACATGTTCACGTCGGTGACGCGCGCGATATACTTCAGCCATGCCTGAGGCTGATCGGTGTAGATCAGCTTTCCGGTGCCGTCGGTATCAGCCCCAACCTCATAGTTGATGCGCATGGCCGCCGTGGGATTACGTATGCCGGGCACCATAATTTCGGTGATGCGCAGGCAGTCAGTCGGATACTGGTAGGAATAAGCCCAGTCCGGCGGCGGATTGTTGGTATCGGCCAGCGCCAGGCGTTTGGTGGCAAAGTTCCAGTCGAAGTCCGCCAGCGCAGCATCGCGGCAGGAATCGAAATGCAGGGAGCACTGCCCGGCTTCTTTGCTGGCCTCGGTCAGGCTGTTAATGCTGCGGCTGTTCCCGATATTGCTCAGCGCGCGGTTACAGATCTCGATAACGGAGGCCATTAATCATCCTCCCCGCCGTAGAGAGTTTGGGCGGCAGTTTTGGGCTGCTCACCAGATACCGGGCTGAGTGCCATGTCAGTAATCTGCAAGCTGGCGTTATGCTGCATGCCATCTTCCGTTTCTCGGGTAGAGGTGGAACGAATTATGGCTTTCGCGGTGATCATCACTTCAGTACCAGCGGATTGTGGCGTTGCCTTGAGCTTGGCGAGCGTCTCGTTGTTCAGCTCAATGCAAAGGCCCCATGGATAATCATCGCGAGTCTGGGTTTTACCATCCTCATCCTGATAGGTGTCAGTTCCAGTTTTGAGGTTTACCAGTTCCATAGCGGACTCCTGCAATAAAGGGGCCGAAGCCCCTTGTTTTATTAGCGAGGCTTAGACGCCCAGTTTTTGCCGTTCTTCCGCAATACGCTCTTTGATCGTTTCAACATTCATGTTGCCAGGTTTCTTGTTGAAAAGTTCTTCGTACTGCTGGCGTAGCGCGGCTTCATCTTCACTGAAGGTATTGGCATCTTTACCGCCGGTATCTTCCTGGCCATCATCTTCATCCTGTGGTTCAGGCTGAGAGTCAACCGGCACGATTCCGCGCTTCTTATCTGCCTTCTTATCTGCCTTCTTCTTTGCCGCCTTCGCCGCTGCGTTGATCGGCTCCAGCGCAGATCCTGGCTCGCCGTCATATTCAATTTCTGAGCCTTCAGGCCAGAGGTTGTTATGAATATGGGATAAGCGCAGGACGCGGTATTTTGCTTTTTCCATTGCCATCACCTTAGCCAGTCACTTTGGAACGGATCGGGTAATAAGGAGTGTTGTTGTCAACATCCAGATTAATGCCCGAGGTGAACGCGCCAGCAGTCAGCGGACCGGTGCCGACTGAATAGTTAACGCGCAGATAACGCTGGACGCCCGCCGGAACTTTGGTTGAGAACAGGCGTTTGCCAACTGTCAGTGCAGACAGCGCCAGAGCACCGCTGTCGTAGATAGTGGTCCAGGTGGAGTTGTCAGGGCTGGTCTGCAACTGAACGTTGAGGGTCGCAGCACCAGCAGCGGTTGCAGTGGTGTCAACGGTTGCCCAGAACTCCAGCGGATAACCAACGCCGATATCGCGGCGGGTGCCGTCGATAGGGCCGAGGTCAATCACGTCCGTAGAAGCAGCAGAAGCTGTAACCGCCTGCTTCTCGGAGAACATCAACAGTTTGTCGAGGATCATTTTCTTTCTCCATTTATGGGCCGGTTAAGGCCCATCAGTTAATGACAGGCGTTAAACAACGCGCGCTTCTGTTTCGAGAATCGCATCGGTTTCACGGATTGGGATGCCACGGAACGTGGTCCAGAATTCGCCTTCAGTCTCTTTTACGGACAGAGCCAGAGAGGCTTTATCCAGAGATTGCAGATCCAGCGCCTGGGCAACGGTACGGTTCATGTAGAACACCGCGCGGCCCATTTTCAGGTTAGGGACGCGGTGCAGCGCTTTAACCATCAGGCTGACGATATTTGCAGCTGAACCTGGTACTGACAGATCGCTCACATCGATGTTGGCGATGCGCACAACGTAGCGCCAGTCACGGAGAGCCAGGCCGTTATCCCACTTATAATGGGTGCGGTAACCCTGGTATTTGCCGCCATTGGCATCGGTAAGCGTCTGCTCGCCGAGGTTCTGAGTCTGCAAACCAGCCTTCTGCCCTTTAGGGAAGATGCCGTGCACAGTGTTTTCACCCCAGACCACCAGCCAGATAGAGGTGTTATCTGTACCGGTGCCGCCAGCATCAATGATGTTCTGGCCGTTGCCTGCGGATTTGCTGGAGTAGCGGGATGACAGGCCCATGAACTGCTGCGGATTCACACTGGTGTCGCCGTAGAACAGGGTCTGAGCCATCTGCTGGTTCATTCCTTCGAGGAATGCACGATCTTCAGACAGGCGGAATTCAGCAGTGTTACCGTTAAGATCTGCCAGTGACTTATCTACTTCCGCATAAGCCTCCAGCATGCCGACAGTGTCAGTGACCTGTACGGTAGTTGATTTTGTCGGTTGCACACCGTAGTTCAGCAAACGCCAGGTAGGCTGCGGGAGCCCCGAGCGAACGGTGGTACGGTGACCAGTTGGAAGGTTACCCTCTACGAACATCATATCCGTCAGGATTTCGTTGGTCTGGGAAAGAAGTTCGACAATCTTATCGACCTTTCCGTTTGGATCAGTACGCTTAGCCCAGTCAGCCAGCGTCAGCGCATTTACGCCTTTAACAGCCATGGTTATATCCTCTCTTATTAGCCATAAAGCACTTCGGCCGCACTACGCTGGCCTTGATTACTGCCATCGACCATGCCGTCTTCCGACATGGCTTTACCGATCTTCACGAACGTTTTAACCAGGTCTGGATGGTTACCAAGCCCGGTAGCGTTCAGATATTCTTTCAGTTCCGGCGTGCCGAACTGGTCGAGTGCACGCTGCGCAGCACTGAGGTTTGCGGTCAGTTTGTCGCCGCCGATCTCCTTGTCTGCCTTCACGGTCTCTGCCCAGCCTTCGGTCTGCTTCTGCCAGGCTTCTGCCTGACGCTGCTGCACACCGGCCAGAATTTTTGGATATGCGTCCACCAGCTTTTGCGCCTGCTCGTTGGTCAGGTTCAGATCACGGGCAACGGGTTCGAAGTCCTTCAGCGCTTCGGTATCCAGCTCTACGCCTTCACCAGCGGTAAATTCGTATTTCTCCGGCGCACCTTCCTGCTTCTGCTTTTCGTCATCCGACTCCTCCGCTGGCTTTTCACCATCAGCGGGTTTGTCTTCCTGAGGCTTGTCACCTTCAGCGCCAGACTGTGGCTTATCGCCTTCTGGTTTCGCTGGCTCGCCTGCAGGTGCTGGAGCATCGGCAGCAGGTGCAGATTGCTCAGACGGTGCAGGTGCAGTGCCACCATCAGCAGGTTGCTCATTGCAAAGACGGCGATGCAGCAAACGTTCAAATAAATTCATGGTTACTCCTGTTCACTGGCCTCTGCGGCCATCTTCAGATACTGATCGGGGCAGTGCGTCATGACGCGCTGGAATAGCTCCAGAGCCAGATTGCGCTGCCCTTCGTTGAAAGCCATTGCCAGGGCATCCATCGGCGGTATGGCGGCGAATACGCGCCCACTCTCCAGCACTCTCCACACGACGCGGCGGCCCTGTTCGCTATCCATGACGAACTTGATGTCGTCCTTTTCGCGCTGCTCCAGATCGTGCTTCTTCCGCTCGTTCTGAATGCGCAGTTCTTCTTCGTCAAAGTCAGTCATTGCTGCGCCGCTCCTGCTGCGTTAGTGATTGCTGTCAGTGCGCTTGGATCTGCGGTTTGCGTATCGCTGAGCGTCTTCGCGCCCTGCGCTACGGCCTGACCCATTGCCAGCGCCTGAGCTGCCTGCTGTTGCTTGGCGCGCTCTTCACGAATGCCCTGCACCTGCTCCTGCGGAACGATGACGGTTGGCGATACGCCGGACATTTCGGAGAACGCGTCAATTGCCTGATCCACGTCGAGCTTGTCGAGCGCTTCAGGTTTGAACTGTGCGAGCTGGCCGATAAACCCAACGGTCTGCGACAGGCTGGTGAGCCCGATAGATTTCTGCGCCTGCGCCATAACGGAGATGTATTCGATGCGCAGCGGCATGCCCTGCATAACGTCAGGAGGTGGCGGAAGCATGTTCTTGCGCGCCATGATGGAGAACACGCGGTCGATAAGCGGATTGAGCGCTTCGTCGTTCAGGCGTTCCAGCACCGGGCCGAGCATCAGCAGTTTCTCTTCTTTCATCTCGATCACTGCTTCCACCGGCATTGAGCGGGTGTTGATGTTTTGCAGCATCATGAAGAGGTCGACAAAGTAGGCGCTGTTGATGGTCTGGCGGGTATCCTGAATGTCGGCCAGCAGGTCGGCGGTATTCGGATTTACCAGGTACGCAGGTTTGAAACCGTCCTGACCGCTCAGCACATCGAGATAGGTCACGTCACCAGGCAGCAGAGAAACGCGCTGATTTTTCAGCGACGCCGGCGCGACCATCGGCGGGTTAGTGGCTTTGTCGATCAGCTGAGCTTTACGTTTCTGCTCAACCTGAAGCGCTTTAACCTGTCCGAGTGCCAGCATGCCAGGGCAGGAGGATGCGTAAACGTCCTCGCCGTTAACTTCCCAGCGCGGCGCCAGAATCGGGAATTCATCGAAGCCGGATTCACGCAGCAGCTTGTCGGAGTCGCCTCCTGTCTCGAAATAGACAGAACGATACGGCTTGTTCTTGCTGTCCATCCTCCCGCTGTCGCGGTTGATGTTTGGCGTGATGCAGTGGTTTACTTCGATCCAGTTTTCATACGAGCCGCTTTCCCACTGGCTCTTCACGGACGCGCTGACATTGTCCAGGCCAAACTCTTGCACGAGCTGGCGCACGGTCATGGAGAACTGACGGAAGGATGTGTCGACGCTGCCACGCGGGCTGTTAGCCAGGTAGTAGCTGCCAATCGGGAATGGCATTGTGCGGATCACGTCCTGGTCATCTTCCAGAACAGCCATAGCGGCAGTACCGAAAGTACCCAGACTGGCGTACATGACGGGCAGAGACTGATAAAGATTCGACTTGTTGAACACTTCGTTCATGCGGCGCTGCACGACTTCCAGCCAGACCTTAACCGGGCCGTAATCCATCATGTCAGGGTCAGGCGTTGCCAGCTTGAACCACGGGCGCGCAGGGCTGGTGATGCCGGACATCATGCCGCTGGCGAGAATGCGCTGAGCGAGTGAACCGGTAGGGTCAACAATTTTGGTGTTGCGGCGATCGTC
This sequence comes from Enterobacter cloacae complex sp., assembly GCF_900322725.1. Lineage (NCBI taxonomy): Bacteria > Pseudomonadati > Pseudomonadota > Gammaproteobacteria > Enterobacterales > Enterobacteriaceae > Enterobacter > Enterobacter cloacae complex sp. The sequence goes on from NZ_LT991957.1 coordinate 717,673, forward strand.
ACGGTTAACATCAGACGTCAGGAAGCGGGAACCGCGCGGATTGATAAAGTCGCTCAGGTCGCGCCAGTGCGGCTCGAACGATGTGCGCTCATTCTTCAGCTGTGCGAGCTGCTTCAGCAGCCGCTCTTTTTCGGTTTCCACCATCTCTGCGCGCTCCGTTACTGACCGAGCAGCGTTTTACCGCTGGTATTGGCGGCGGAAGTGTCGCCCTGGGCACCGGTGAGCATGGTCGAGTTACGACCGGCGGCAGCACGGCGGCGGCGCTCTTCATCATCGCGCGCACTGACCACAGCGGCGTCCTGCTCCTGAGGTGCGGCCTGAACTTCTGGTGCCGCTGGCACTGATGGCTTGCTGCCGATACACATAGCGATAACCTCACACACGATTAAATTATTACCAATTTAACCATATACGGATTATTTTACGTAGTGTATTGACATAATGGACTGCAATTATTACCCTTCAGGTAACACAACATGAAAGCGCACTTTGATATTGGTTCTGTGAGGTCTTGTCGCTAAATCAAAACTGGTGAGTGCGCTTCCAGGTGTGAGCAGTACGGCATCTGGCACATGTGTCGTAGCGGTCCGGCGGGGTTCCTTGGTGTTCCTTATCCCCGAGCGGGTTCCCGGAATGTGCAAGTCAGTGTTATCGGTATGCACGACATGACGACTCACCATCGTGGCGATACGGTGTGACACCTCGGAAGAGACGAGGATACAACGATGAGAGCATTGGGGTGACCGGTTAATCCCGTGACGCTAACCGATACAGGCGCAGTGCTCTCAATGTTGTGGTGAATGCGCAGGCTGATGCGCGAATTTAGCGTCGACAGTTTCTATCTCCTTCCGGACTCGAGCGGAAAAACTGACTGACTAAGGGTGGAGAATGCCGGAGATCAGCACCGGCCACCACAACCCAATCACGCCTTAGGACCGTGATACGGCAGTACCAGGCAATGCGTGTAGCTTTGGCGGTGGCAGTTGCTCCCACTTCTGACCACCGCCCTTTTTACAGCAGAACGCCATTCCGATGACGTTGCGCTGTAAACCCTGCATCACCCGCCAAGGAAGGCACTCCGTAGTCCTTTGCTTCCAGTTAGCCCGGTTCGTCCGGGCATTTTTTTAAGGTGAAAATCATGAATCAGACAGTCGTTAATGTTCAGAAACAATCTCCTGCCGAAGAGATCCGCCGCGAGAATCTCTATCACACCAAATTGCAATGCCTGGCTGAAGTGCTTAGTAAAAGAGCTGTACTTGATGAGCGAGGTGCTGTTCAGGATGCCAAAGCCATCAACGCCGCATTCGATAAAATTACTTTCTGAGGTAAGCAACCATGGTATCAACAGCATCCCCAGCACCATCCTGCATGGCTATTGAGCAGGAAATTCAGGCCAAAGGCTTAACCGCGCCGCGCGTTACGCGAGACGACATGATCGCAAACATTGCTCACACTGAAATCGTTAAGCACGTTTCTGTTACCGGGCAGGTTCTGCGCTGGGCGATCATTACGACAAAGAATGGCTTTGCGGTTACCGGAAAGCCATCATGTGCAGTCTCAGCTGAAAACGACAATGAGGCGATCGGTAAACAGATTGCTCTGACGAATGCAGAGAACGAGCTGTGGCCGCTAATGGGTTACGCTTTGAAAGAGAAGTTGAGCCAACAGTGAAAGACGAATTCGACGGCTTTTAATGCCGTGACATGTCACAATCAGCCCGCCGATGCGCGGGCTTTGTTATTTCCACGGGTCGTAATCTGTGACCGCTTTCCCCTGCTGGTTCTCCTGCCCGGGAATGCGCAGGCGTTTCGTAACAGGGAAAGCAAACGTCAGCAGCAGCGCGTCACCTTTGCCCGGAGAGCGGCCTAAGCGCTCTTTTATATCTTCCTTCGGCTCAATGACGATCTTGCCGTCTACCCTGACTTTGTACTCTGCCGCAGACAGGTCGTCCGCCGTCTCCTGGTCGTCCAGCGCACCGCCGAGCTTCAGCCACGTCTTGCAGCTGTTGAACATCTCGCCGCGCTTGTTGAGCATCTGCGGGTCAGTAGAGCCGCCGCCGAACGGAATTAACTGCCACGTCCGGCCCCAGCCGTCACCGATTGACTTCAGCCCGGTACCGTAGCCAAAGTCGATAAACACCGCATCAGCCTGGTACTGATCTTCAAAGTCGGCGATACGCTTCGCCATAATCAGATCGTCAGTGGTCTTGTTGCCGGTCCATAGCACTTTGCTGTGCAGACCCTGACGCAGGTATATCACCGCGTCATCCACGCCGGAATAAGCCGGGTCGACGCCGATAATCACCGGAGCGTGCGCCACCTGCCCGGCGGTCACCACGCGCTTCATCGCCTCGTCAGTGAGCCCTGTCGGGATAAACTGGAGTTCGGACGCGTCAGGGAAGATCCCACGCACACGGACCTTCACGAAGTCGCTGTCCTCGCCGTAGTCGTCCACCCATTTCTGGAGTTGCTGTTTGTTCGTGCCTTCTACGGTACGGCTGTCAATCTGCGCACACTTCCAGCGGTGTTTATATTTTCGGAAGCATTCGCGGAAACGGCCAGTGTTACGCGTCGGGTTCCCGAACGCCACCCAGATGATTTCAGTGTCTTCGTCCGTCAGCGCGCCCTCTGCTACCTCCCACACCAGATCTGCAATGTTGGATGCTTCGTCGAATACCACGATGATGCGCTTGCGCTCGTTGTGCAGGCCAGCGAACGCTTCGGTGTTGTGCTCAGACCACGGGATTGCGTCAGCGCGCCAGCGTTTATCGTGGCCCGGATCGTTGCTGTACATCGCCGTGGCGGTGCAGGTGAACCACTCTTTCGTGATAGCCAGATTCGACCACTTTATGATTTCCGGCCAGGTCTTGGTGCGGAGCTGGTTGTCGGTGTTGGCGGTCACCACCACCTTGCAGTCCTCGCAGGTATCCATTCCCCATTTAATCAGCATCGAAATGAATGCAGATTTCCCCACGCCATGACCTGATGCGCGGGCGATCATGATAGGCTGGTAACGAGTGGTTGGGTTCTGAAGGTGATCCCGTATCTCGCGGAATCCCTCCGCTTGCCACTTACGCGGCCCGGTGGCGTGCGCCAGCTCTGTGCCATCTTCGCCCCACGGGAACGCATAAAGCGCATAGCCCAGCGGGTCATACGTGAACGAGGCAATATCCTCGACGAGCTGCTCTTCTGGCGACATGGCTGCTGCTGTCATTCTTCACCACCAGCCTGTTTCTTAACGCGAGCCCGAGCCTTGGCCATCTTGTCTGCTATGGTCATTCTTACGTCGATTTCCAGGCGCTCTTTGAACGCGTTGACGTCGACGTGCTTACCAATCAGCTCGAGGTTCTTCACCTTGTCCGGCCATTTGATTTTTTTGAGGATGGTCTCTATCGAATCCTCTTTCATGTTCATGATGGTTGAGGACAGGTCGAACCCGCTGAGCGTGGTACGCCAGATTTTAGGCCAATCGCGGATCGGTTTCAGGCTGCCGTCATCGTTCAGGATATCCAGCACATCCATCTGGTCGATCTCCACCAGGCGCATGAGGACGTAATCAGCGCTGACGCGGTTTCGCTTGTTGCGCTCCTCCATCAGTTCGGCGATTCGTTTCTGGATTCTTTCGTCGCGCATCATCACGCTGGCTTTGACCGCCGCCGTATTAGGCGAATACCCTGCGTCTATCGCTGCCTGAGACTGGTTTTCTGGTGTCTTAATGTAGGACTGGCAGTAAGCCTCCTGCATCGCTGTAAGAGGCTTATATTGCGTTGATTTGCGTTTGTGGGTTTTTGGTGTCGCGGGCATCATTACCACCTGAGTAATTTTATTACCATTCAGGTAATACTATCACGCCCGCGCAGATGTTACATGACTGGTATCGGATCGTCTTCCTGGCTGCCGGCACGGTTGAGGAAATGTGTAACCACTCCCAGCACCGTTGTGTCGTCCAGCGCTTCACCTTCGATTGACTCACCCTCCGGAACGATAAGCGCCCGCCCCTGCACGATGGCGAACTCAGTGCGGCCGCAATACGATATCAGCACGGTATCACCCGGATGTGGTTTAGTTGCGACGTTGATGATTGCGTATCCAGCCGACGTCTCAACGGTGCGGCAGTTGCCGTCGTAGCCGCACATGCTGGTGATGGTAAGGCGGGATTCTGCGTAGTCTTTTGCCGGAGATGGAAAGCCCATAATGGAACCTCACATAAAAATACTGTACATTTAAACAGTATAATCATGTGAGGATTTAGTCAATACGCCGTGACAGGTCACACCGCAAGTTTCGTTTCATGCCAGCCCTGCGTTACCCAGCAAGCCGAATCACCGGCGCACGGGCAGGACTTCACCGGCAGGCTGTCGCCACATTTGCCGCACTGGTTGGCGCTGATAGCTTTGATGCGACCGCGTACCCGGGCATCATCCTGGCGGATCAGCAGAGCAATGTACTCGCTCATTTCGTATGGCTCACGGCCCGGGCGACGCTCCGCGCAGTTACGCGCCAGCATCTCCATTTCCTGCTCGTCGAGCACCAGCTCCAGCTTGCGTTCACCAGCTTCCGCCTGGCGAGCGCGCTGCGCTGCCTTGCGTTCTGCTGCGGTTTTAGCCATTGCCTTTCTCCTTTTTCGCCAACTTCAGCATCGCATCACCATAGCGTTCGATTCCCATCGCAAACGCGCCCTTCACGTTAATTCCCTGGATGATATCCGCCGGCACCACCACCGGCATCGGCACGCGGATGACCAGCCTGCGGAGTTCGGCTATTTCGTCGGCCTGCTCCATGACTCTGGAGTACAAGTCAGAGGCTTCGCCTTTCCACCATGCCACGTCGGCTTTAAGGCGGCGCAGGCGTCGCTGTTTGAGTTTGCTCACGACTTCACCTCATCCTTCGGCGCTGACGTTTCAAAGACCAGATCATTCCCACCGCATGCAGGGCATTTGACGTTCTCAATCAAGTTACCTTTCACGAATTCCGTGTGCTTGCACTGCTGGCAAGTCATCTTCATTTCAGAGTGGAATGAGTAAGCGGTTTCGCTGTTTGATATGTTATTGCCGTAAATTTTTAAGCCCATCACTTCACCTCCTGCTGCGGTGCTGCTGGATATGCACTGCCTTCCTGACCTGGATCGTTGCTTCCGGTGCATGCATTCCTGTGGTCATTGGCGCGCGGGCAGCGTTTGTTGCCACAGTCAGGGCAGACGACAAATCGCATATCAGTAAGCGTTATTGGTCGGCATGTTCGGCACCAGCAGTCTGGAGCGTTGAGAGCATCACGCTCGGCAAATATTTTCTCAGCGTCGATTTCAATGCCAGAGTTGCGAATGGTTTCCACAGCATCCCGCAACTTGTAAGCCGTCGTTACAGGTTCGGCACCCTGAAGCATGGCGGCGCGGTAGACATCAGGGCGAGATAACATGGAGACGTTATTCCATGTTTTCACATCGATCAGATTAAACGCATCATCCGGCAATACATCCTCAAGATGATTCAGAAGCACATTGACTTCATCAGGCACAGACACCGGAACTGGCGGGGCGGTGTAAACAACACTTTCAATCCAGTGCGCGCCATCCTCATTGCAATTGCACTTCGACTCTAATGGCTCGTCCAAACCCTCTGCGCCACACGCGCTACAGGTAAAAAGTTTGCGGCCCCTTGCTTCGAGCGATGCCAGCGCCAGTTTCATCGCCGCCAGAGACATCGCAGCATCTTCGTTTACGATGCCAGGCACAGCATCTCGCTCTTCTTCGAGCTCCGCGATGGTCTTCAGTAGCCATTCTTTGGTAAGAGTGTTCATGATGCCTCTCCTTTACCGACTGCGGCGCGGTCGATTATTTTTATGAACTCAGCAGCGCCAACATCACCAAGACCAGCGTACTCGCTGATGAACTTCCTCGCCGATGCGATGATTCCGCACTGGTCAGCAATCCGTTTCTCTGCGGCTTCAGCCCTGGCTTCCTGTCTATGCGCCTCCGTCCATCCAGCATTGGAATGTGCCGCCGTTGCTTTCAGATCGTCGATCTGCTTGTCTTTGGCTTCCAGCTCATCCAGCAGCGCCATCACAGTGGCGGGATTGGCTGAGGCGATGAATTCAGCGTTGCACTTAGCCGTTTCATCCCATGCCATGTGGTAATCATGATCCCATTCAGTGTGGATGCACGCAGCAGTTGAATTGGTCATGTCGAGCAATGATTCGTGACCAACATACACCGCATATGAGTGGTAGCCAGAAACCCTATCTTCGCCCTCGCCATATTCGCCGTCAGTCTCGACAACATCAGACCACCACTCGCCTTTTGTCGCCTTCTCCGCCGCTTCACGAAGCGCCTTTTTGTCGATGTTGCTCATTGGGCGGCCTCCGGTCTTTTTCTTGCGCTGAAGCGAGGTACATGTTCCATTTCAACCGCAAATACACCTACGCTCTCGCCGTCAACGAACAGCTCGATATCCAACGGCCAGTCAGATTCCCAGCCGTCATGGTTGTCGAAATAATCAAGGGCGGCATCCTGAGACAAGCATTCCAATTCCCACTTAGAAGTGAGCTCATCGATGTGTCGAGGATCGAGAAAATATGCATCCTCAGGAAACGTGCCTGCATCGCTAACTACGTACTGGATTACGCTCATGACTGCACCCCTTTGCGAAGCTGGGCGGCTATGTCTTCGAGTACGCCATCAGCGAACGAGCGGTCGAAATCATCCACTGGCGCACCAGCCATAAACTCTGTTGACGTCAGGATCATCCGCGCGATATCTGCCGCGTTCTTTGCTGTGTCGTCGATAAAACCAGCATCCCATGCGGCCAGCATCCTGTTAGCAACAAAGTGAGCGCCTTCCTTGTGGGCCTGCGCCCGCACTTCAGCCAGGCATTTGCGGAATTCAGCAACGTATTGTTCGACACTCATTCCCCAGGTTAACGGGCATTCTTCGACGGTTTCGCCTTCGTATTCTTCATCAGGGACTTCTTTGGTAAAGAATTCGCGCTCGATGGCATGGAGCGTGTCAGCGAAGCGGCGTAGGTTTCTCTGACCTTCCGTGATAGAAAATTCAGGAGCCTCGCAGCCAGCGCCCATCTGCTGATATACGGCGGTTTTGAAGGCCTTCAGCCCCGCATTCTCCGCAGCCAGCGCATTACTACGAGCCAGTTGCACATCCAGATGCGTAGCCAGATCGCTTATCAACTGCGATACAGCACCGCCTGATGATTTAAGTTGTGCGGCCTTGTCATGACCGCGCTTTACCAACTCACTCACATTGCATTCCATCTTTACCCCCGCTTACCCGTATAAGTTATTGATTACGTTGATATCAAAAAGGATGGTTATTTAACGCCTATCCCGAACCTTGCGATTAACAGCGCATCCGCGATGGCCTGGCCTTTCGCTTTGGCATCCAGCGCCCTGAGTTCCGGGTAAAGCTGAATGGCCCGGCTACGCGCTGCGTCCTTGTCGCTGCCGATAAGCCCGGCTGACTTCTTCCAGGCCTGCGGCGTTACCAGCGTGTACGGAATGTTGAGCCCCTGGAGGATCCCCTCCGCTACACCAGCTGCATGCCCGAACGTGAACATGCTCGCCGTTCCCTGTCCTGGCATGGCTCCGACCTGCTCAAGGTACGCATGAGTGATTCCGTACTGCCGAAGCCATGCAGATACCGCTGCGCCGTTCACCCTGGACTTTGTGCCGACCTTGATGGTTGGCATTGCCAGGTGGTCGATGTAGCCGCCCTGCTCAGTTACGAGAACCAGCGCGCCGCTGCATCCCGGGTCAATCCCTAAAACTGCCGTCATGATTTACCCCTTAGGTAATTTAAATCCACATTAGAGTTAAAATCAATAGCTATGCGCATATTTTGTTACCTGCAAGGTAATTATGCAGGCGTAAAAAAATGCGCTGCCGCGCCGGTGCTACTGCTTTGCTACTTCCCTTTCCCGTATTGCCTTGAAAACCTTTCCATATCGAAATCAATCGTGGCCCTGTAATCCCTGAACAGGCCGCATTTCCCGTGACGTATTACCTCTCCGCTCCTCTCTGCATCTCTGAAATATTTCTCTACAGTGTTGAGGTGGAGGCCGAGGATTTCTGCTGCCTGCCGGGTAGTTATCCTGCCGCGCTCTTTTGCAGCGGTGATTATCCGCCTGACGGCTGTCTTACGTTCTGAGTACGTGTTTGGTCTTGCCATGGAAACCTCACTATGTGGCCTGGTAGCCCCTGAACCCCTCCGGAATGGTCTTGTCCGGCTCCGGAACGTCGTTGATATCCCTTCGCTGCTGCTGGGCGACTGGCCTTGCCCTGGACTGCTGCACGCTTCTCGCCAGCTTCTGTTGCCACTGGTCGTGGTGGAATGCCTTGCCCTCCGCTTTCCAGTACGTGATGAAGTCTGCCAGCTCGAACGGTGTGATCTCCGTCTTCAGAGCTATGCCCCACAGCGCAGCGCGCTGGATGAACTGTGGATCTGGCTTCCAGTTGTCGTGCATCTGGAATTTTCCAAACTCACCCATTCCGCCAGGCGCAATGTAGCCATTCAGCATCGCGTTGTTCGCATCCGGATCTGGTTCACCGCCAACAGCAGAGTTATCCACAGGTGAATTTTGCTCGCTCCCTGTGTGGGGTTTATCTTTTATATCTTCTCTTCTCTTTATCTCTTCTTTATCTGTCGTGACATTTCGTGACTTGTCGTGACATTGCCGTGACTCATTGCTTTCTTGTTGTCGCATCCGCTGCCTTTCACGCTGCTCTCTTTTTCTCTGAGTTGCTGATTTTGCTCCTGTTTCATCATTGCCACGGTCCTCCTTTTTAGGCTGTCTCCGCTCCCACCCTGTAAGGTATGTTCCATCCAAAACACGGCCCTGCATGGCGTTAATAACAGCGTCTATGTCACACTCAGTCACGTCAAAATGTGACGCTAAGTCCTCGTTCGTGACATCAGCGTGACCTCGCGTGACATTTTGTGACCCGCTAACAAGAAGGTGGACATAAACGGCCTGAACGAGAGCTATCGGTTGACCGGATATTCTCGCTATGGTTCTCCACTTCGGGTCATTAGGCATATCATGCCAAAGACGTAGCCATTGATTAGCCATATGAACCTACTCTTTCTCGAGATCAGTGATTCCACAAAGGCGCAACCCAGCGAAGCAACCAGTATTAACCATGTCGCAGTACATTGTCTGATCTGAAATGTTCAGCCGGTGCCACATAATGAGCATCGCCTTTTCTTCTTCTGACTCTGCTTCAATGCATAATTGAGCACTGGAACCGGAGAAAAAAATCTTCATGCTGCCTCCCGCGCCTTTCTGGCTGCCTTTAATTTATCTGAACGCAACTGCTGCTGGCGTCGAGCCCGCTCGTTGTTGCACTTAACGCATTCACCACTGAGGGTGTAGCGCTCACTGTCATGCCCGTGAATGCACTTCTTGCCGGTGTAGAACCTGGCGAGGCCCATTTCGAGAGCTTCACGCTGAGTTAATCGCTTCATTTGCACCTCTCTTTGAAATTTATCTTTGGTAATTTTGTGCGATGGCCGAAAAAAGATCAACCATATTTGGATCATTATTACCTGAGAGGACTGAATAGATATGAAAAGACCGCCAGAAGGCGGCCTGATGGGGGTTTGAAGGAGGTTTTATTCGTAGAAGAAGATAGCCAGTTCCGGCTTTGTTCTGACCCAGCCGCGTTGTTTGCATGCCTTAAATAACCCATTCATCAATGTCTTACCGGGCATTTTACGACGGCCTGTCAGATGAGTCTGGATGTAGTGGCTGGTCGTTCCGGCCTCGTCAGCAAAGGCATTTCGCTCATCAGGAGTGAGTTGCAACCAGTGTTTTTTGAAGTCGAATTTTTCGTTCTCGCTCATAGCTATTGCCTGATATTAATTTCAGATAACAAATATTCACCCAGAAGGTAATAAAAATCAAGGTTTGTTACCTGTGAGGTGCATTTACCTGTGAGGTAAATTCGCTTTTAATTGAACCACTAACTAATTCATATATGAGGCGATTCACCAGAGCATGAAAAGTATTCAGGATATCCGCAGGCAGAATATTAACGATATCATCGACCGTGACTTTAACGGGGTGCAGACTCGTCTGGCGGAAAAACTGGGAACTCAGGCAAACCTGGTGAACCGCTGGGCCCGCGGGCAGAAGGTTGTTGGCGACACGGTGGCGCGCAAGATTGAGAAGGCAGCGAACAAGCCGTCGAACTGGCTGGACGTCGACCACTCATTATCTGCTGTTGCAATCCCCCAGGAGGAGATCACCGCCTCCGATATCGGCCAGTTGGCGGCGCATAACCTCGAAGCGTGGATGCAGAACAACCGCGACCTGTCCTCCCAGGGTAAGCTGTCGAAGGCGTCCGGCGTTGCCCAGGCGACAATCAACCGCATGCTGAACAATGAGGTTAGCGTTTCCATCTCCACCCTGGAGGCGATCGCCAGCGCGTTCGGGCGCCGGGGATATGAGCTGCTCATCCATCCTCGCGACCCGGCGACCATCCATTACGACCGGGCCCGCTACGCATTGTTACCTGAGAGCGAGAAAAGTAAGATCGAGAGCTACGTCGATTTCGTGATTGTTCAGAACGGTAAAACGCAAGAATAACTTTATAAATTTCAGATACTAAGCCGCCATTGAGCGGCTTTTTTATTGCCCTTAGAATTACCTTACGGGTAATTTTTTATAATCATACCTATTGACTTCAAACCACATAAGGATAATTATTACCTCAACGGTAACACTGAGGTAACGAATTATGCAGTGGAAAATCATCAACGGCTGGTACTGCGTTACGGCGTGCGGGCTGATGAGCACCAAGTGCCGCACTCTGCATGAGGCCATCAACTGGGCGTTTGTCACCAAGATGGCAGTCAAAACTGAAATGGATATGGGGGTGAGCAAGTGAGTGAATTAGCAATCATCGAAATCGCGCCGGACCTGGCGCCAAGCATTTACGTTGAAAACGGTCTGGATAAGTTCCTTGAACAGATCCGTGATGGCGTTAACGAGGTTCCTGACCTGAGCACAGCCAAAGGCCGCGCCCGTATCGCATCCCTCGCCGCCCAGGTATCACGCAGCAAGACGGCAGTTGAAAAGCCAGGCCGTGATTACCTGAAGCGCCTGAAGGAGCAACCAAAAGTGGTCGAAGCAGAACTGCGACGCTTCGTGACCGAATGCGATCAGCTTCGCGACGAAGTTCGCCGCCCACTTACCGAATGGGAAGACGCTGAAAAGGCACGCACCGAAGCATTGCAGCAGCGCCTTGTGGATTTGCGCGCACTGGCTGAAGTGATCGACACCACCGGAAATTACCTGCCATCCACTGATATTCAGGCTCGCATTCTGGAGGCTAAATCCGTGGTGCTGGATGACAGCTGGCAGGAGCGTGCAGCAGAGGCGGGAGTGGCTAAAGACTCAACCATTCAGCAACTGGAAGCGTCGCTGGTAGTAGCGCAAAAGCGCGAGCACGAAGCGGCTGAGCTGGAACGCCTGCGCAAAGAGGCAGAGGAAAAAGCACGTCTAGAACGTGAAGAAGCTATACGCCGCGAAGCAGCAGAACAGGCTAAGCGTGATGCAGAAGCAAAAGCACAGGCCGAGATTGATGCTTCTGCACGCCGTGAAGCTGAAGCCAAGGCTGCAACTGAACGCGCAGAGCGCGAAAAAATTGAAGCCCAGCAGAAAGCAGAGCGTGAAGCAAAAGCCGCTGCGGAAAAAGCTGAGCAGGAAAAGAACGACGCTATCGCAGCGGAGCGCCGCCGTCAGGAAGAAGCGGAAGCAGTTCGACTGGCAGAACAGAAACGCATCGCCGATGAAGAAGCGCGCCGCGCAGCTGACAAAGAGCATCGCCGCACCATCAATCGTCAGGCTATTGCAGACCTGATTGAAAGTGGTCTTCCGCAGGAAATGGCTGAGAAAGCGCTGATAGCCATCGCCAGCGGGAAGGTTTCTGCAATCTCTATCAAGTACTGAGGTGCGTATGAACATCCAGCAGATTAATAACCTGAAAAAAATCATGACCAGCATCGACAGCGACTACCAGCTGAGTCAGTTGCACTACGCGCGCCAGGTGGAGCTGATCGACGCTATCAAGTTCCACCAGCTGCAAAAGCCTTTCTATGAGCTGGAACGCAAAGGCGTGCGCACCGAAATTCTTGAAGAACTGATGATGAGCACGGAATTCGAAGAGGCTCTCGCAGCTTACCAGGCCGCGATGACCAGCATCATCGCGAAGTGGGATCTGGCTGACCAGCTGGACACGGCGAGGACTGCGGCATGATGCCAGGAATTTACTTCGACATCAGCAACGAGGATTACCACGCCGGCGACGGCGTGAGTAAGTCGCAGCTGGATATGGTGGCGTTGAGCCCGGCCCTGTTGCCGTGGCAGAAATCCGCGCCGGTCGACACAGAAAAGCTGAAAGCGCTTGACATGGGTACCGCCCTGCACTGCCTGCTGCTGGAGCCGGAAGAATTCGATAAGCGTTTTATCGTGGCGCCGCAGTTCAACCTGAGAACCAATCAGGGGAAAGCAGATCAGGAAGCCTTCCTTAAAGATGTTGAGAACATGGGCATGACGGTGATGGATGCCGAACAGGGCCGCAAGCTGAAACTTATGCGCGACAGCGCGATGGCACACCCGGCTGCGCGCTGGCTGCTTGAAGCGGAAGGATTCTGCGAAGCATCGCACTACTGGACGGATCCGGAAACCGGAGAGCTGTGCCGCATTCGCCCGGATAAGCGCCTGAAGTATCACCCGGTCCTGCTGGACGTGAAGAAGGTTGCAGACATGGAGCGCTTCGCACGCCACGTCGAGGAATTCCGGTACCACGTTCAGGACGCCATGTACCGCGAAGGCGCACAGCAGACCACCGGAGAGCCGCACGGATTCTTCTTCCTGGCTGTGAGCGAAACCATCGACTGCGGGCGCTACCCGGTTCGTGTGTTTGAACTGGATGCGCCGGACGTAGATGCCGGGCACGCACTGTTCCGCCGGGATCTGAATACCTACCACCAGTGCCGGGAGTCTGGCGAATGGGGTGGATTTGAAATTATTAAACGCCCTGAGTGGGCACGCAAACAGGATATGCACGTATGAGCAACGACATCGCAAACATCAACGCACCAGTAGACACAGCAATCGCTGGAACTGCTGCAACAATTTTCAGCCCTGAGGGTTTGAACCAACTGATGAAGTTCGCCGAAGTAATGGCGCAAAGCCGTGTGACGGTACCGGCTCACCTCGCCGGGAAGCCAGCTGATTGCATGGCTGTAGCAATGCAGGCTGCGCAGTGGGGAATGAACCCATTCGCCGTTGCGCAGAAAACCCATGTTGTGAGCGGCACGCTCGGCTATGAAGCCCAGTTAGTAAACGCGGTTATCTCAACCATGTCTCCAACCAAAGATCGCATCAACTATGAGTGGTTCGGGCCGTGGGAACGCGTGATCGGAAAGTTTGTTGAGAAAACATCCAAAAACGGCAACCCGTATATCGCACCTGGATGGACCCTTAAAGACGAAGAAGGCTGCGGTGTTCGCGTATGGGCAACTATGAAGGGTGAGGATCATCCTCGAGTTCTCGAGTTAATGCTGTCTCAGGCACAGGTAAGAAACTCCACGCTTTGGGCTAGCGATCCGAAACAACAACTCGCATACCTGGCGACAAAGCGCTGGTCACGCCTGCATTGCCCAGACGTCATCATGGGCGTGTACACCCCTGACGAATTGCAGGAAACGGCACCGCGCGTTGAACGCGATATCACGCCGACACCTGCAACCGCGACCGGCATGAACAAGCTGATCAACTCCAAGCCTGAGCAAAAGCAGGAAGAGAAACCAAAGAGCAGCGATGACCGCGATCCAGAAGAGATTCTGTGCGCTTTCACTGACGCAGCGATGAACTACAACACCCTGAAGGATCTGGATAACGCCTACAAATACGTCGCCAAAAAGCTCGCTAACGATGATGAACGCCTGGCTAAAGCTACTGATGTGTACACCATCCGTCGCGATGAGCTGAACGAAGTCCCTATGTAATCACCACCGTGGCGCCACGGCGCCACACCTGCAACCAGGAGAGATAGTTATGAAAGGTGCATTGAGTAAGAAAAAACTCCTTGAGGTGGTGCCACTGTCATGGAGCACGATTGACCGCCTTGAACAGGCTGGCGAATTCCCGTCCCGTTTCTGGATCACCGATCGCCGCTGCGCGTGGGACCAGAGCGAAGTTGAAGCCTGGCTGGATAAACGTAAGGCGGCAAGTCCGGCGACGTTCACCGGAAAAAAGCCGCCAGTTGACCGCCGCGTTTATCGCCCGGTGAGTGCGGCAGCATGACGGCGCTGAAGAAGCATATCGGCAGATGGTCAGATGTATACCTGTATCTGGCCGTGGTCGCCTACCTGATGTGGCTGGCGGCGGTAATCAGTTGAGAGGATCCTGGGAATGAGAAAATTAACCCGCCTTGAAAAATATCACATGAACAAAGCATCGCAGCGCGGAACTGAAAAAGTTGTGGCAGTAACGCCGGAAGCAATGGAGATCGAAAGCCGGGCCATCGAGCGCGAGCGCCGCGGGCACTACAGAATCGCAGCCCGTCTCTGGCTCCAGTGCCTGGACGCTGCCGTCGGTGAAGTTGAGCGCGCCCGCATCGCGGTGCGCCGCCAGCAGTGCATCACCAAAGGGAACCGCACCCCGCATCTGGACTACAGCGGGATCGGATGTCGCGGGGTGGTGTATGACTAATCCGCACGACGGAATAACCGTGGGCAGTGTCACGCTGCCCTATTCCATCATTCGCCGTGGATGGGTAGCACCGAACGGCGACGTTATCAGAAACCCATTAAAGGCTCAGCGCCTGGCTGAGCTGATGAACAGCAAGAAGGTGGCGGCATGAACAAAGCAGCACCAGCAGATTTAAGAAAGTGCCTTGAGGCTGCAAATATGCTCGCCTCGTTCGGCATCCGATTTGTTCCAATGCCAGCAGCCACAGACGCGGAATACGCAATGCTGTCCGCAATGTTTATGGATAAGCTGGAGTCTCTTGCTGTAGAAGCTGAGAAGTCGGAAGGCGGTGCAGCATGACCGGAAAATACACTCTTATCTACGCAGATCCGCCGTGGGTATACCGCGACAAAGCAGCAGACGGCGAGCGTGGCGCCGGATTCAAGTATCCGGTTATGAACGTGCTGGACATCTGCCGCCTGCCTGTGTGGGATTTGGCTGCCGATGATTGCCTTCTGGCTATGTGGTGGGTTCCAACACAGCCGATTGAAGCGTTGAAGGTAATCGAGGCGTGGGGCTTCCGCCTCATGACCATGAAGGGTTTCACCTGGCACAAGACGAACAAGCATAAAGGCACCAGCGCGATCGGCATGGGCCACATGACCCGGGCGAACAGCGAAGACTGTCTGTTTGCGGTGCGCGGGAAACTCCCGGCGCGAATGGACGCTTCGATCTGCCAGCATGTCACGGCGCCGCGCCTGGAGAACTCGCGCAAGCCGGACGTGATCAGAGAGAAACTGGTGCAACTGCTTGGCGATGTGCCGCGCATTGAGCTTTTCGCCCGCCAGTCGTCACATGGCTTTGACGTATGGGGAAACCAGTGCGAAGGTCCGGCGGTGCAACTGCAACCCGGATACGCGCTGGATATAGCCGGTTTGACGCGGGCATTTGAACATGCTCCGTTGACATCAACAGACAACCAGGGCCGGGAGCGTGCAGCATGACTATATCTGACCATGCGGATTTAATCCGTCAACTCGAAGAGTGCCGCGCCGTGATACATCAAAAAACAGCACAGGTGAAATGGTTACAAACTGAAAATAGCCATTTGCATAAGAAGTGTGAAGAGTTGCAAATGGCTGTAGAAATACAGAGGGAGTTTATTAGATCGCGAAATTAACAGATCTGGTTCATCCACCTCTCAAATTTAGACGGGGAGAACGGCACCAGATCGGTGTGCTCCCCGTTAATCCAGGCATCAACCATATCCGCCCACTGCTGCAACATATAGGCACGCTGCCGGGCATACTCCGCTTTGTTATAAACCGCCCGGACTCCTTTCTGCTCGTGCGCCTGTGCCTTCTCTATCCAGTCTGATGGATAATCCGCTTCGTGCAGCAGCGTGCTGGCCGTCCGGCGCAGGTCATGCACAGTGAAATCATGTATTTTCTCGCCGTCTTTGTTTATGGCCTGCACGGTCCGGTCTATCAGCGAGTTCAGCGCGGCATTCGATAATGGCTTGCGGAAGTTGTAGCGCCCGGGCACCAGGTATTCACTGCCACCAGCGCACATTTGCAGGCCGACCAGCAGATCCTGCGCCTGCTTCGGCAGGTAAATCACATGCGCGCGCCTTGCCTTCATTCGGTCGGCGGGGATCGTCCATGTCCAGTTCCTGAAATCGATCTCTGCCCACGTCGCGTAGGTAAATTCGCCTTTTCGCACAAGCGTCAGCAGTACCAGCTTCAGCGCCATCTTCATGGTGCCCATCGCACCGACGTCATCCAGCGCACGGAAGAATATTCCAATTTCCTCAGGCGACAGCGTGCGCTCACGCGGCTTAAACATGGCGATCGATGATGGCTTAATGTCGGCAGCAGGATTGAACAGACCATGCCCGCGGTCGTTGGCGTACCGGTATACGCTGCTGATTATCTCCCTGACCTGAATCGCCGTCGCCCGTCCGCCACGCTCGACGATACGATCGCAAAGGTCGCGCACCATCCTGGTGGTTATCTCAGTCATCATTTTGTTTCCGAGCGCCGGGAGGATATCCCTGTCGATCACTGCCTGCTTCATGGCGCGGGTGCTGTCTGCCAGGGTGACGTGTTTCATGTAGGTGTCGGTATATACCGCGAATGTTTCGGCCCCGGCGATTTGCCTGATACCGTCACGTTTTGCCGCAGCAGGCGACTGGCCTGCCTTCAGCAGCTTTTTGGCGGCAATGAGTTCCTCGCGCGCTTCCGCCAGGCTGATACCGTCACGACCGTACTGGCCGATCACCAGCGTTTCCCGTCGGCCGTTGATGCGGTAGTCGTAGCGGAACGAGACAGAGCCTGACGTAAGCACGGCGACATACAGCCCGTCACGGTCGGAAACCTTATACAGTTTCTCCTGCGGCTTGAGGTTTTTCAGTTTGGTATCGGTAAGCACAGTTCACCCGTAATGCATCCATATTTTTGTCGGTATGAGAGTATACCTTTCGGGTAATACCGTCACCTGTACCGTCGAAAAATGTGGTGTAGAGTGAATAGATATGAGTAGATATAAACAAAAACCCTCTGCAATTACAGAGGGCTAGAGATGATATTGAATAGATATGATGTGCTATGAACTAGCTATACATCATTCCCACTCAATCGTCGCCGGTGGCTTACCGCTGATGTCATACACCACGCGGGAAATGCCGTTAACTTCGTTGATGATGCGGTTAGACACGCGGCCTAAGAAGTCATACGGCAGATGCGCCCAGTGCGCGGTCATGAAGTCGATGGTTTCCACCGCACGCAGGGAGACAACCCAGTCGTACTTACGGCCATCGCCCATCACGCCGACGGAGCGAACCGGCAGGAACACGGTGAACGCCTGGCTGACCTTGTTGTACAGGTCAGCCTTGTGCAGCTCTTCGATGAAGATCGCGTCCGCGCGACGCAGCAGGTCGCAGTACTCTTTCTTCACTTCACCCAGCACGCGCACGCCGAGGCCCGGACCCGGGAACGGGTGACGGTAGAGCATGTCGTACGGCAGACCCAGCTCCAGGCCGATCTTACGCACTTCATCTTTGAACAGCTCGCGCAGCGGTTCAACCAGGCCCATCTTCATCTCTTTCGGCAGGCCGCCCACGTTGTGGTGAGATTTGATGACGTGCGCTTTACCGGTTGCGGAGGCCGCAGACTCGATCACGTCAGGGTAGATAGTACCCTGCGCCAGCCACTTCACGTCTTCCAGCTTCAGCGCTTCTTCGTCGAACACTTCCACGAACACGCGGCCAATGATTTTACGTTTCGCTTCCGGATCGTTCTCGCCGGCCAGCGCGTCGAGGAAGCGCTGTTCGCCTTCCACGTGAACGATGTTCAGACCAAAGTGGTCGCCAAACATGTCCATTACCTGCTGGGCTTCGTTCAGGCGCAGCAGGCCGTTGTCCACGAAGACGCAGGTCAGGTTTTTACCGATCGCGCGGTGCAGCAGCATCGCGGTGACGGAGGAGTCCACGCCGCCGGAGAGGCCGAGGATCACTTTGTCATCGCCAACCTGCTGGCGGATACGCTCCACGGCGTCGTCGATGATTTTTGCCGGGGTCCACAGGGCTTCACACTGGCAGATGTCACGCACGAAGCGCTCCAGCATACGCATACCCTGACGGGTGTGGGTCACTTCCGGGTGGAACTGCACGCCGTAGAAGCGTTTTTCCTCGTTCGCCATGATGGCGAACGGGCAGCTTTCGGTGCTGGCAACGGTCACGAAGTCGGACGGGATGGCGGTGACTTTGTCGCCGTGGCTCATCCACACGTCCAGCAGCGGCTTGCCGTCTGCGGTCAGGGAGTCTTCGATACCGCGCACCAGCGCGCTGTCGGTGACGACTTCAACCTGCGCGTAGCCAAACTCACGCTCGTTAGAGCCTTCTACGTGGCCGCCCAGCTGCATCGCCATGGTCTGCATGCCGTAGCAGACGCCGAATACCGGTACGCCCGCTTCGAACACGTACTGTGGCGCGCGCGGGCTGTTCTCTTCGGTGGTGCTTTCCGGACCGCCGGAGAGGATGATGCCGCTTGGATTGAACTCGCGAATCTGTGCTTCCGTGACATCCCACGCCCACAGCTCACAGTAAACGCCCAGCTCACGCACGCGGCGCGCCACCAGCTGAGTGTACTGAGAACCGAAGTCCAGGATGAGAATGCGATGTTTATGAATGTTTTCCGTCATTGACGCTAATTCCGAGGCAAGTGAAACAAAACAAAGCGCCCGGCATTGAGCCGGGCGCGGAAATTTATCAGGAGCCCAGACGGTAGTTCGGGGACTCTTTGGTGATCGTCACGTCGTGAACGTGGCTCTCCTGGATACCCGCACCGCTGATGCGTACGAATTCCGCTTTGGTACGCAGCAGGTCGATGGTACCACAGCCGGTCAGACCCATACAGGAGCGCAGGCCGCCCATCTGCTGGTGAATGATCTCTTTCAGGCGGCCTTTATAGGCCACACGGCCTTCGATACCTTCCGGCACCAGTTTGTCTGCGGCGTTATCGGTCTGGAAGTAACGGTCGGAGGAACCCTTGGACATCGCACCGAGGGAGCCCATACCGCGATAGGATTTATAAGAACGGCCCTGGTAGAGTTCGATTTCGCCCGGGGATTCTTCGGTACCGGCCAGCATAGAGCCCACCATCACGGCGGCTGCACCTGCGGCGATCGCTTTGGCGATGTCGCCAGAGAAGCGAATACCGCCGTCAGCGATAACCGGGATACCGGTCCCTTCCAGCGCTTCAACCGCGTCAGAAACCGCGGTGATCTGCGGAACGCCTACGCCGGTAACGATACGGGTGGTACAGATGGAGCCAGGGCCAATACCCACTTTCACCGCGCTGCAACCCGCTTCCGCCAGTGCGCGAGCGCCTGCGCCCGTTGCCACGTTACCGCCGATGATCTGGAGATCCGGGTATTTAGCACGGGTTTCACGGATACGTTGCAGAACGCCTTCGGAGTGGCCGTGGGAGGAGTCAATCAGCAGCACGTCAACGCCCGCAGCAACCAGCGCGTCAACGCGCTCTTCGTTACCTGCACCCGCGCCAACCGCAGCACCGACGCGCAGACGGCCATGCTCGTCTTTACAGGCGTTCGGTTTACGTTCTGCTTTCTGGAAATCTTTAACGGTGATCATGCCGCGCAGATGGAAGCTCGCATCCACAACCAGCGCTTTCTCAACGCGTTTTTCGTGCATTTTCGCCAGCACGACGTCGCGGGTTTCGCCTTCACGCACGGTCACCAGACGCTCTTTTGGCGTCATGTATACGCTGACAGGCTGGTTCAGGTCAGTGACAAAACGCACGTCACGACCGGTGATGATGCCCACCAGCTCGTTATCTTCGGTCACAACCGGGTAGCCCGCGAAGCCGTTACGCTCGGTCAGCGCTTTCACTTCGTGCAGGGTGGTGGTTGGCAGAACGGTCTGAGGGTCGGACACAATACCGGATTCATGTTTCTTCACACGGCGAACTTCTTCCGCCTGGCGCTCGATAGACATGTTTTTGTGGATAAAGCCAATGCCGCCTTCCTGTGCCAGGGCGATAGCCAGACGCGCTTCCGTCACGGTGTCCATTGCTGCGGAGAGCATAGGAATGTTCAGACGAATGGTTTTCGTCAACTGCGTGCTGAGGTCGGCAGTATTCGGCAGAACGGTGGAATGAGCGGGAACGAGGAGGACGTCGTCAAACGTCAGTGCTTCTTTAGCGATACGTAGCATGGGCAATATCTCTGACCTGGGTGGTTAAATATTGCCGTGGCATTATACAGAGCGTAACCGATTGCATCTACACTTTTTTAAAAAAAATGCTTGCGCTCCCCTCTCAGCAGGTTACTATCGACTGAATAACTTGCTGATTTAGAATTTGATCCCGCTCACATGTTATCCTCTCAATCCCCCTCAATTTATACTGTCAGCCGCCTTAATCAGACGGTGCGTTTGCTGCTTGAGCAGGAAATGGGGCAGGTCTGGATCAGCGGTGAAATCTCTAACTTCACGCAGCCCGCTTCCGGCCACTGGTACTTTACGCTAAAAGACGACACCGCCCAGGTGCGCTGTGCCATGTTCCGCAACAGCAACCGTCGCGTGACGTTCCGTCCCCAGCACGGCCAGCAGGTTCTGGTGCGCGCCAATATTACCCTGTATGAGCCGCGCGGTGATTATCAGATTATCGTCGAGAGCATGCAGCCCGCCGGTGAAGGCTTGCTGCAACAGAAGTACGAGCAGCTTAAAGCCATGCTTTCGGCTGAGGGGTTGTTTGACCAGCAGTTCAAAAAGCCCCTGCCCTCTCCTGCCCACTGCGTAGGGGTTATCACCTCGAAAACCGGTGCGGCCCTGCACGATATTTTGCACGTGCTGAAGCGTCGTGACCCTTCCCTGCCCGTCATTATCTACCCGACTGCCGTTCAGGGTGACGATGCGCCGGGGCAGATCGTACGCGCCATTGAACTGGCGAATGCGCGTCAGGAGTGTGATGTCCTTATCGTCGGGCGCGGCGGCGGCTCGCTGGAAGACCTGTGGAGCTTTAACGACGAGCGCGTGGCGCGGGCGATCTTTGCCAGCCTTATTCCTGTCGTGAGTGCCGTCGGTCACGAAACGGACGTGACGATTGCGGATTTTGTCGCGGATTTACGCGCCCCCACGCCGTCTGCGGCGGCAGAGGTGGTCAGCCGTAACCAGCAGGAGCTACTGCGTCAGATCCAGAACGCGCAGCAGCGCCTGGAGATGGCGATGGACTATTTCCTCGCTAACCGCACCCGCCGCTTTACCCAGCTTCACCATCGTCTGCAACAGCAGCATCCTCAGTTGCGTCTTGCGCGCCAGCAAACCGTGCTGGAGCGTCTGCGTCAGCGCATGAACTTCGCGATAGATACCCAGCTTAAGCGCGCGGTATCCCGTCAGCAGCGCGTCACGCAGCGTCTGAATCAGCAAAACCCGCAGCCGACCATCTACCGTGCGCAAACGCGGATCCAGCAGCTCGAGTATCGCCTTGCGGAAAATATTCGTTCACGCCTGAGCACCACCCGCGAGCGTTTTGGCAATGCGGTCACCCATCTGGAGGCCGTCAGCCCGCTCTCCACGCTGGCGCGCGGCTACAGCGTGACCACCGCGACGGACGGCAAAGTGCTGAAACAAACGAAACAGGTAAAAGCCGGGGATGTGCTCACCACCCGTCTTTCAGACGGCTGGGTTGAGAGTGAAGTCAAAGAGATCAAACCGGTGAAAAAAACGCGTCAGCGTAAAAGCGGATAAATCTTCGCCGGTTACAAACTATACTGCTGCTATTGCCTTTTTTAATAAGGAGAGCAGCATGCCTCATCTACATAGCGTCATCCCTCCGTATATTCTTCGTCGTATTATCGAAAGCGGGTCAGAGCCCCAGCAGCGCTGCGCCCGTCAGACATTAACCCACGTGCAAACCCTGATGGCGCATATGCCGGGTAAGCCCGCCGCGCCGCACGTCAATAAAGCCGGTCAGCTTGAGCGTGACATCTACGATGCAAAACAGACCCAGGAGCTGCCGGGTACCCAGGTGCGCTATGAAGGCCAGCCGTCCAACGGCGATGTGGCGGTGGATGAAGCGTACGATTATCTGGGCATCACCCATGATTTCTTCTGGAAGGAATATCAGCGCGATTCGCTAGATAACAAAGGGCTGATCCTCACCGGCACCGTGCACTATGGCCGGGAGTATCAAAACGCCTTCTGGAACGGTCAGCAGATGGTCTTTGGCGATGGCGACGGGGAAATCTTCAACCGCTTCACCATTGCCATCGACGTGGTGGCGCATGAGCTGAGCCACGGCGTGACGGAGACCGAAGCCGGACTGATTTACTTTGAACAGTCAGGCGCGCTGAACGAGTCGTTATCCGACGTGTTTGGTTCGCTGGTGAAGCAATACCATCTTAAGCAGACTGCCGATCGGGCAGACTGGCTGATTGGCGAGGGACTGCTGGCGGAAGGCATCAACGGGAAAGGGCTGCGCTCTATGTCTGAACCGGGCACCGCTTATAACGATCCCCTGCTCGGCAAAGATCCGCAGCCCGGGCATATGAAAGATTTCATTAAGACGCGCGAGGATAACGGCGGCGTACACCTCAACTCCGGCATCCCCAACCGGGCATTTTACCTGGCCGCGACGGCGATCGGCGGTTACGCCTGGGAAAAAGCCGGTTATGCCTGGTACGACACGGTGTGCGATCGCAATCTGGCGCAGGATGCCGATTTTGACGCTTTCGCAAAACTGACGATCGCCCACGGCGATAAGCGCTCCGGTAGTGACGTTGGGGCGGCAATTAAACAAGCCTGGGAACAGGTGGGAGTACTGTAATGCAGGTACCGGAACTGACGGATGACGCCGTGGTTGAGCTGGCCCGGGAAGGCGGCGTCGCCTTTATTCCTAAGCTGAGCGGTCAGCGCACTATCGCCCTCTCCACGCTCAACGAGGCGCAGCGTCAGCGCGTGGTGAATATTCTGGAACAGGCTATCCCGCGCGGGCAGCCGCCGGGACAGGCGTCGTCCCCGGGCAGCGGCGATCAGCGCTATTTTCGCATTCAGATCATCTGGACCCGGCACAATCAGGCGCAGTATACCGATATTATCGTGCTGGTTCCGGAGCAGGAAGCGCCGGAATCGCTGATCGAACTGTGGCAAAAAGGCGAAGGCTGCGTGTGCGATTAAGCCTCGGCCCTGACGAACTCGACGCGTTTTTTTGAGATCAGTCCGTGGCCGTTCTGACAGAAGTAATCCACCGCGCCGCAGGCTTTGAGTACCTGAAGCGGCTGGTGACAGTCAGGGCAGCGCGCTTCGAGGGGAATATCTTTATTGCAGCTGTCGCAGTGCGCGATACCGTTTTGCGGCTCGAGCTCTGCGTGGCAGCCAGGACAGGTAATGGACATGCTCTCTCCCGTTAAGTTGGGCCGGGGCAGGATAACCGCCCCGGCAGTCTGAGAATTATCAGGCTTCAGTAGCCGGTTTAGTCTGCGCATTTTCCAGCATGCGACGTACCGGAACAATGAGGACGATCAGCACCGCAGCGCAAATCAGCAGCGCGATGGAGCAACGGGCAAAGAGGTCCGGCAGCATGTCCAGCTGGTCGGCCTTCACGTGCCCACCAATGAGGCCCGCCGCCAGGTTACCCAGCGCACTGGCGCAGAACCACAGGCCCATCATCTGGCCGCGCATTCTTTCCGGTGCCAGCAGGGTCATGGTTGCCAGGCCGATTGGACTCAGGCACAGTTCCCCGAGCGTCAGCATCAGGATACTGCCCACCAGCCAGAATGGCGATACGCCTGCTCCACCGTTGCTCAGCACGTTCTGTGCCGCCAGCATCATCAGCCCAAAGCCCCCTGCCGCACACAAAATACCGATAACGAACTTGGTGATGCTGCTCGGGCGAATATTATTGCTCGCCAGCTTCGGCCATGCCCAGCTAAATACCGGGGCCAGCAGAATGATGAACAGGGCATTAATCGACTGGAACCATACCGCCGGGATTTCAAAATCACCGATCATGCGGTTAGTGTAGTCGTTGGCGAACAGGTTGAAGGAGGTTGGCTTCTGCTCGAACGCGGACCAGAAGAACGCGGCGGAGACCAGCAGAATAAAGCACACCAGCAGCCTGGCGCGTTCTTTGCGGTTCAGACCGGCGAAGATGAACAGGTAGATAAAGTAGAGCGCAACGGAGGCGGCGATCACATACACCAGCACGCTGGCGACCGCGACCGGATTGATCACAATCACGCCCTGGGCAATCAACGTAACGATGATTGCAACACCCACCGCCAGCGCCAGCAGCCAGGCACCTACGCCGTTACGTTTCACCACCGGGCTGTTCCAGGTAGAGTCCAGACCCACTTCAGCGTCATAGCGCTTCATGGCCGGAACGGCAAACACGCGGAAGATGATCAGCGCCACCAGCATCCCGATACCGCCGATACCAAAGCCCCAGTGCCAGCCGTGCGTTTTGATCAGCCAGCCGGAAATCAGCGGGGCAATGAACGAGCCCATGTTGATACCCATATAGAACAGCGAGAAACCGCCGTCACGACGCGCATCGCCCTTTTTGTACAAGGTACCGACCATGACCGAGATACAGGTCTTAAACAGGCCGGAGCCGAGCACGATGAACATCAGGCCGATGAAGAACAGGTTGTCGCCCATGATCGCCGACAGCGCGATCGACAGATGACCAAGCGCAATCAGAATCGAACCGTACCAGACGGCACGCTGCTGGCCGAGCCAGTTATCCGCCAGCCAGCCGCCCGGCAGCGCGGCCAGGTACATGGTTCCGGCAAAGATACCGACAATCGCCGAGGCGTTTTCGCGCGCCAGGCCCATCCCGCCGTCATAGACGGTGGCAGCCATAAACAGGATCAGCAGCGGGCGAATACCGTAAAACGAGAAACGCTCCCACATCTCGGTGAAGAACAGCGAACCGAGCGGATAAGGATGGCCGAAGAAGGTTCGGCTCTCTTTTTGATTAACAGAGGATTGCATAATTCTCCCGAAAAGGTATGTGTCGTGCTTGTAAACACCAGCATGTACGCCGAACGGTTACGTATCCGATCGATTTTTTACATGCGGCGAAAAGTTGGTTAACCATTTGATAACCAGGCGCTAGTTTTGTCTAGTACCGAACCCTGGACTTTAAGACGAAAATTCGACGATTGTCTACTTTCTTAGATATAAACATGGTTAAAAGTGAATAGTGATTGACATCACAGAGACTTAATAATGGCCTGCCGCCAAGCATAAAAAACCCGCGACAGGCGCGGGTTTCAGTGGGAAGAGCAAGGCTTATTTGCTTTTCTTAATGTGCTTAATCAAACGCTTACGCTTACGCATCTGGTTCGGCGTCAGGGTGTTGCGTTTATTCGCAAACGGGTTTTCCCCTTCCTTAAACTGAATACGGATAGGCGTACCCATTACGTCCAGCGACTTGCGGAAGTAGTTCATCAGGTAGCGTTTGTAGGAATCCGGCAGATCTTTCACCTGGTTGCCGTGGATCACCACGATAGGCGGATTATAGCCACCGGCGTGGGCATATTTCAGCTTCACGCGACGTCCGCGCACCAGCGGCGGCTGGTGATCTTCAGCAGCCATATTCATGATACGGGTCAGCATGGCGGTGCTCTGGCGGCGGGTAGAGCTGTCGTAGGCTTCACGAACGGATTCGAACAGGTTACCAACGCCGCTGCCGTGCAGGGCAGAGATAAAGTGTACGCGGGCAAAGTCGATAAAGCCCAGACGGAAGTCCAGGGTCTCTTTCACCTGTTCACGCACCTCGTTGCTCAGGCCGTCCCACTTGTTGACGACGATAACCAGTGAGCGCCCACTATTGAGGATAAAGCCGAGCAGAGAGAGATCCTGATCGGAGATACCTTCACGTGCGTCAATCACCAGCAGCACTACGTTCGCGTCTTCAATCGCCTGAAGGGTTTTGATCACCGAGAATTTTTCCACCACATCGGTGATTTTCCCGCGCTTACGCACGCCAGCGGTGTCGATAAGGACATACTCACGTTCATCGCGCTGCATTGGAATATAAATGCTGTCACGCGTTGTGCCCGGCATGTCGTAAACCACCACGCGTTCTTCACCCAGAATACGGTTAGTAAGCGTAGACTTACCTACGTTAGGGCGACCAACGATAGCCAGCTTAATAGGCAGATCCTGCGGGTTGAAGTCGTCTTCCGGCTCTTCCTCGCCTTCTTCTCCGGCTTCAAACTGCGCCCAGTATTCGGCGTCTTCGTCCACCTCTTCCGGCGGATTCACTTCATCCACCCACGGCAGCAGTACAGTTTCCAGCAGGCTGGTCACGCCGCGGCCATGCGAAGCCGCGATAGGATAAATATCGCCCAGGCCTAAAGACCAGAAATCCGCAACGGCCTGATCGGCATCGATACCGTCAGTTTTGTTCGCCACCAGGAAGGTTGGCTTTTCGCGTGAACGCAGATGTTTGGCAATAGCAGAGTCCGCAGGCATCAGGCCAGCGCGCGCATCCACCATAAACAGAACCACGTCCGCTTCTTCGATAGCCAGCAGAGACTGCTCTGCCATGCGGGTTTCTACGCCGTCTTCCGTACCGTCAATACCCCCGGTATCGATACAGATGAACTCGCGTCCTTCCACCTCTGCACGACCGTACTTACGGTCACGCGTCAGCCCCGGGAAATCCGCAACCAGCGCATCACGGGTGCGTGTTAAACGGTTAAAAAGAGTGGATTTTCCAACGTTAGGGCGCCCGACAAGCGCGACCACAGGTACCATGTTTGAAGCCTCATAAAATTCAAAATAACGTCGCTTTCGCGGCGTTTTTAAAAATGTCAAAACGGCTCCTGAGTGAACAGGAGCCGTTTAGTATACTACAACCGCCGTGTAATTAACGCGTGATCGCGTACAGCGTGCCGTCTTTTGCCTGAATCAGCAGTTTGCCGTCAGCCACAACCGGATCGGTCAGGAAGCCTGAGCCGTCCACTTTCTGCTGCGCCACGAAGCGGCCATTCTCTGGATCGATCCAGTGCATATAGCCTTCGCTGTCGCCCACCACCAGGCTGCCGTTATACAGTGCCGGTGCGGTCAGCAGACGGTGCAGCAGATCGCTCTGCGTCCACAGCGTCACGCCACCTTCGGTGCTCAGCGCCAGCAGACGGTCGTTCTGATCCACCATATAAATACGGTTGCCGTCGACGATGAAATCGTTCACGGAGCCCAGCTCACGTTTCCACATGATCTGGCCGCTACGCAGGTCCAGCGCCGTCAGGTTGCCGTTATACGCCAGCGCGTAAACCACACCGTCAACGATAACTGGCGTCGTGTCCACGTCGCTCAGACGGTCAATTTCAGTTGAACCGGTCGCCTGAGAGATACGCTGCTGCCAGATCATCTGACCCTGCTGCATCAACACCGCACTGACGCGGCCGTTGTCACCGCCCACAATAGCGGCGCCGAAGGCGGTCGCCGGAGCAGATTCACCGCGCAGAGACAGCGCTGGCATATCCAGGTTAACGGTCCATTTTACCAGACCGTCGGCTTCGTTCAGCGCCTGAAGCTGGCCGTTGCTGGTATGGATCAGCACCAGCCCGTCGCTCACGACCGGACGAGACAAGGATTCACCGGCAACGACGGTCTGCCATGCAACAGAACCGTCGCTGGCATTGAGCGCGTAAACCTGCGCTTTTTCGCTGCCCACGTACACGTGACCACCGGCAACGGTCAGGCCGCCAGAAAGCAGTGCAGGCTTACGGGAGAACCAGCCGTCTTTTTCCGCCAGGTTAATGGACCACACTTCTTTTCCGTCATCCGCGTTCAGCGCTTTGACGGTGCCTTTGCGATCGGCTGCATAGACCACGCCGTCAGCAAACGCCGGGTGCAGGTTGGAATAAAAATCGCCAATACCATCTCCCACGGAGGTATCCCAGGCGGTGGATGGCGTGAACTGGTTTTCAACCGTCGGCAGCGGGGACATTTTCACAACGTCTTCTTCGCCACTGAACAGTGAACAACCGCTCAATAACGTAACAGAAAGCAGTCCTGGCAGAAGTAATTTACGCAATTGCATTGGGTCCCTCTCAGACGGACAAATTATTTATTTTCATCTGCATCATTTCGCTCAGCGCAGGTGAAGCTTTGCTATCCACGCCAGCTTGCCACGCTTTGCGCGCGCCCGCTTTGTCACCTTTGCTCAGCAGTGCTTCACCGCGGAGATCGGCAACGATGGCGGCAAAGCCTTCGCCTTTGATGGTATCAAGCGTTTTCAGCGCGTCGTCAGCTTTTTTCTGCTGAACCTGAATACGTGCCAGGCGCAGATTAATTACCGCTTTCAGATTTTCGTCACTGGCAGCAGCAAGCCCCTGAGACAGCTGCGCAGCGGCTTTGTCCAGTTCGTTTTTATCAACATACTGCTGAGCCACTTCCAGCGCAGCCAGTGCGCCGTAGGTGTTTTTGTTGTCAGCGGCAAATTTTTCCGCGGCCGCCAGGGTTTGCGGCCGATCGGCACTGATTGCGCTAACGGTATTTTCGTAGTTCAGGGACGAACCGCGAGCAGAGTCAGCCTGATGATTGTTCCAGTAACGCCAGCCTACCAGCGCACCTACACCTAAAATAACCCCAACAACCAATGCCTTGCCGTTTTCGGCAAAGAAGCGTTTAACCGCATCCACCTGGTCGTGTTCGTTCTCGTAAATTTCCACGCAGTCCTTCTCCTTAGCCTAATAGAGTGCGCAAGTGTGCCGCAACGCCGTCCTGCGTTACCGTAGTTTGCTCACCAGAGCGCAGGTCTTTCACTACCACTTCGCCGTTGGCCACTTCGGACTCACCCAGCACCAGTGCGATACTTGCGCCCCACTTATCGGCACGAGCAAACTGTTTTTTAAAGTTGCCGCCGCCGTGGTTGGTCATCAGCTTAACGTCCGGCAGCGCATCGCGCACGCGTTCGGCAAGCTGCATTGCCGCAGACTGCGTATCCGCACCTGAGGCCACCAGGTATATATCGACAACAGGATCGGCTTTAAATTCCGGATTAACTGCCTGAACCAGCAAAACAAGTCGCTCAAGGCCCATCGCGAAGCCAACGGCCGGTGCTGCACGACCACCCAGTTGCTCAACCAGACCGTCATAACGACCGCCGGCACACACGGTGCCCTGTGAACCGAGGCTTGAGGTGACCCACTCAAATACGGTGCGGTTGTAGTAGTCCAGACCGCGAACCAGACGCTGGTTAACGGTATAGGCAATGCCCGCCGCTTCAAGCAGCTTGCACAGGCCGGCAAAGTGTTCGCGGGAATCTTCGTCCAGGTAGTCACCCAGTGCAGGCGCATCGTTCAGCAGCGCCTGTACGTCAGGATTTTTGGAATCGAGTACGCGCAGCGGGTTGCTGTACATACGACGCTTACAATCGTCGTCCAGCTTCTCTTTATGCTGTTCCAGGAATGCCACCAGCGCATCGCGATAGTTCGCACGCGCTTCCAGAGAACCGATTGAGTTCAGCTCCAGTGAAACATGCTCAGAAATACCGAGCGCACGCCACCAGCGGGCTGTCAGCATAATCAGTTCAGCGTCGATATCTGGCCCTTGCAGACCAAACACTTCCACGCCAAGCTGGTTGAACTGACGATAGCGGCCTTTCTGCGGACGTTCGTGGCGGAACATCGGGCCGATATACCACAGGCGCTGCTCCTGATTGTACAGGAGACCATGTTCGATGCCGGCGCGTACGCAACCCGCCGTCCCCTCAGGACGCAGGGTCAGGCTGTCGCCGTTGCGGTCCTCAAAGGTATACATCTCTTTTTCAACCACGTCGGTCACTTCACCGATCGCGCGTTTGAATAACGGGGTCTGCTCTACAATCGGCAAACGAATTTCGCTGTAACCGTAGCTGCCGAGCACCTGCTTCAGTGTGCCTTCAATGCGCTGCCAGATGGCGGTTTCGCCAGGCAGATAATCGTTCATGCCGCGGATGGCTTGAATGTTTTTTGCCACGTTTATTCTCTTTCTATATACAAAAAAGAACCCAAAGAATGGGCTCAATCATACATGGGAAGCAGCCTGCTTCCCATCACGTTATTTTTCAACCTGCTGAACGCTGATGCGCTGCGCTTCGTCCATCATCGTCGCTTTTGCGCGAATGCGGGCTTCGAGCTGGTCGATCATGTCACTATTATCCAGACGATCTTTACGAACGCCATCTTCATAGAGACCACTTTTCTTGTTACCGCCGGTCACGCCCAGCGTGGACACCAGCGCTTCACCCGGACCGTTCACCACGCAACCGATGATGGACACGTCCATCGGGGTGATGATGTCTTCCAGACGCTGCTCCAGGGCGTTCACGGTGCCGATCACGTCAAATTCCTGACGTGAACAGGTTGGGCAGGCAATGAAGTTGATCCCACGTGCGCGGATACGCAGTGATTTCAGGATATCAAAACCGACTTTGATTTCTTCCACCGGATCGGCGGCCAGAGAGACGCGTAACGTGTCGCCGATGCCTTCAGAGAGCAGCAGGCCAAGGCCAATCGCCGATTTTACTGAACCGCTGCGCAGACCGCCCGCCTCGGTGATCCCAAGATGCAGCGGCTGATCGATCTGTTTCGCCAGCAGGCGATACGATTCAACGGCCAGGAAAACGTCAGAGGCTTTTACGCTCACTTTGAACTGATCGAAGTTAAGGCGATCCAGATGATCGACGTGACGCATGGCGGATTCGAGCAGCGCCTGCGGCGTTGGCTCGCCATACTTTTCCTGGAGATCTTTTTCCAGAGAGCCGGCGTTCACGCCGATACGGATTGGAATGTTTTTGTCGCGGGCGCAGTCAACCACCATGCGAATGCGTTCTTCATTACCGATGTTACCTGGGTTAATGCGCAGGCAATCGACACCGTATTCAGCGACTTTCAGCGCGATACGGTAATCGAAGTGAATATCGGCAACCAGCGGCACGCTCACCTGCTGTTTGATCAGTTTGAACGCCTCAGCGGCGTCCATGGTCGGCACAGATACGCGGACAATGTCCGCGCCTACGCGCTCTAACGCTTTGATTTGATTGACCGTCGCTTCCACGTCCGTGGTGCGCGTATTGGTCATCGACTGGACGGCGATAGGCGCCCCATCGCCGATTGGCACGTTCCCAACGTAAATCCGTTTCGATTTTCTACGTTGAATAGGAGCCTGGTTATGCATGTAAAATCTCCCGCATTGCCCGTCTGTTACTGTGCTGCTGATTGTTCGGCATTAACGGTAAGACGCGCAACCTGGTTAGTTCTGATAAAGCGGCTCAGATCGACAGGTTTTCCTTGATACTGGATCTGTACCGCTGCCGGTGCGCCGATTTTAAGCTTGTAAGGTGCCTGGCCCGTTAGATTTAACGTGCCATCTTTGCGTTGCAGGCCGCTGAACAGCTTTTTACCTGTTGCGTCAGTCACTTCCAGCCAGCAATCCGCCGTAAAATTCATCACCAGCGCATTTGGGTCAACGGCAGGTGCCGCCGTACCAGCCGGGTCAGTTGGCAGCGACGCCGCGGTGTTGTCAGCCTGTGCCGTTGCCGCAGGTGCGGTATCAACATTTGCCTGTGAAGGCGATACCACCGCATTCTGATCCTGAGCCTGGGTTGCTGGCGCGGTATTCGCCGTCGCCTCTGGCGCTGGAGCAGCTTCGGTTGCAGGCGCGTTCGTTGCCGCCGTCTGCGGTTCGCTGGAGGTCGCTGTCCCTTCCGTGCTCAGCGGCACGCTTTGTGCGCCGTTGGATTGATTAAGCTCAGCGGAGGACTGATCGGCCATGGTGGTGATCTCTTCCTGCTGCGCTTTGTGGTTTTGCCACCACCATGCGCCCGTCAGGCCGACAACCACAAACAGAACCAGCCAGGTAAAGCTCATCAGCCAGCCATCGCGTTTTTTACGACGCTTACCCAGCGAGAAGCTTTGCATCGGCGCCACTTTTGCTGCACGTACCGGCGCCTGCTTCTCCATCATCGGCAGTAATTCGTCTTCAGGGATATGAACCAGTTTGGCGTAAGAACGGATATAGCCGCGCAGAAACGTTGAAGCCAGATCGGCAGGAGCCTTATCTTCTTCAATGTCGCGAACGGTGGACACCTTCAGGCACAGGCGTTCTGCAACGGCTTGCTGGCTGAGTCCGAGTTGTTCACGGGCGTTGCGAAGACGAACGCCAGTGGAGAGTGCTGCATTTTGATCGTGAGTGGCTTCAGTATTCATTCGCTACAACTACTGGTACGTGAAAATAAGGGTTCAGGTGCCGGTGAGTCACAATGCCACCCGCACCGCGAAACTTCAGGTCAGTTAACCTGGAACAAACAGTATAAGACTGTCGGGCCGCAGATGACAGCGCTGGCGGGCCTTCACGCTAAACTGTTGTTACGTCGTTACATACTGCCCGAAAGTCGTATGAAACGCACCGTAATTATTAATCAGTTGTAATGATTGTGGCTGATTATTCAGTAAATTAATGCTTCACGGCGCAAAAAATGCGCCGTGTCTGCATAATAATCAGACGGTTTTAACCGCGATTGACTCACCCTGCATGCGCTTACGCAGCGTACGTTTAGTACGGTCAATAACGTCACCCGCCAGCTGACCACAGGCTGCGTCAATATCATCACCACGCGTTTTACGCACGATGGTGGTGAAACCATACTCCATCAGCACTTTGGAGAAGCGATCGATACGGCTGTTTGAGCTACGGCCATACGGCGCGCCCGGGAACGGGTTCCATGGGATCAGGTTGATCTTGCAAGGCGTATCTTTCAGCAGTGCTGCCAGCTCGTGAGCATGCTCGGTACCGTCGTTGACATGATCCAGCATCACGTATTCGATGGTCACGCGGCCCTGGTTGGCGTTGGATTTCTCCAGGTAACGGCGCACGCCGGCCAGGAAGGTTTCGATATTGTACTTTTTGTTGATCGGCACAATTTCGTCACGGATGGCGTCGTTTGGCGCGTGAAGGGAGATTGCCAGCGCGACGTCAATCATGTCGCCCAGTTTGTCCAGCGCAGGCACAACGCCGGAAGTAGAGAGCGTCACGCGGCGCTTGGACAGACCAAAACCGAAGTCGTCGAGCATGATTTCCATCGCCGGCACGACGTTGGTCAGGTTCAGCAGCGGTTCACCCATCCCCATCATCACCACGTTGGTGATGGGACGCGTACCGGTGACTTTCGCCGCGCCCACGATTTTCGCGGCACGCCAGACCTGACCAATGATTTCCGACACGCGCAGGTTACGGTTAAAGCCCTGCTGCGCCGTTGAGCAGAATTTGCACTCCAGCGCACAGCCCACCTGAGAAGAGACGCACAGCGTGGCGCGATCGTCTTCCGGGATATACACGGTTTCAACGCGCTGATCGCCAACGGCAATGGCCCACTTGATGGTGCCATCCGAGGAGCGTTGCTCTTCCACCACTTCCGGCGCGCGGATTTCCGCCACTTCTTTAAGCTTATTGCGCAGCACTTTGTTGATGTCCGTCATGTCATCAAAGTTGTCGCTGCAATAGTGGTACATCCATTTCATGACCTGATCGGCACGAAACGGCTTCTCGCCCATCTCTTTAAAGAACTCGCGCATCTGCTGACGGTTCAGGTCCAGCAGGTTAATTTTTCCATTTTTATTGGGAACCGCAGGAATGGCGACTTCGGAGGTATTCACTAATTCAGACATAATATTTTCCGGCCTCGTTGTTACACGTTGTGGCCCTTGGTGGGTTGAAAAGAAACGCCCCGGTAAGCAGTCTGCTCGTCCGGGGCGTTGCATTGTACAAAGTCTGGCGCAGGGATGCCACGTTTGCACGCGGCATTTACGAAATAATTAGCGAGTGCGCGGGCACACTTCGCCTTCAGCGAAGAAGAATGCGATTTCGCGCGCAGCAGATTCAACGGAGTCGGAACCGTGGGTGCCGTTCTCGGTGAAGCTGTCTGCATAGTCGGCGCGCAGAGTACCGGCCAGCGCGTTGTCCGGGTTGGTTGCACCCAGCAGGTCACGGTGACGCTGTACCGCGTTTTCGCCTTCCAGTACGGATACCACGATTGGGCCAGAAGTCATGAACTCGACCAGACCGTCAAAGAATGGGCGACCTTCGTGCTCAGCGTAGAAACCGCGAGCCTGCTCAACGGTCAGGTGCAGCATTTTGGTGCCAACGATCTTAAACCCTGCTGATTCAAAGCGAGCGAAGATGCTGCCAATAACGTTTTTTGCCACCGCGTTTGGTTTGATGATGGAAAAAGTACGTTCAATAGCCATTGATAACCTCTGTAAAATGTTCTGTTGTTTTTGCATACCTGAGTATGGTGTGGCGCGGATTATAAAGAGCAATAGCGCCATTGCCTATGGTTATGCATAACATTTTTTTAAAATGAGACGAAGATTAGCAACAGCCCGTATTTCGCATACCGTATTGATGGTGAAAACAGAGCGGACACTGCTTTTGATCAGGCGTAAATGACCAGAAATGACGGTGGCACGCCAGGCAAACGGCTTCATATGCCGGTATGGCCACGCTTTTCGCTGTCCCCTCTGTTTGCGTCACTTTTATCGCCCCATGCTGGCACACTGCTTCGCAGCCGCCGCAGCCGGTACAGCGCCCGGTGTCCACGACCAGTTCAGCGTTCTCGAACCGAATCGCGTTTTCCGTACAGCTCCGCCAGCACGCGCCGCACAGTACGCACGTTCCGGCGTCGAGGGTGATATCTGCCTCGCTAAACGCAGAAAACGCCCTGCGCAGTTCACGCTGACCGGGCACGACGCTACAGGCCCGGACATCCTCGCGGGGTACGTGCATCAGCGCGCGGCGGGCGATATTCACCTCGCTGGCGGGTATCAGTTTAAACGCCCACGCCGCTTCACCGCGTCGACGAAGCGCAAGATTGAGCCGGGCAATCGCCAGCAGCCAGTCAGGGTACTGCTCCGCGTCGATACTGATAAAACGAACGTGGTGCTGCACGTGCCAGCGCAGCAGCTCATTCACCCCGGGCGCGCGTTCAGTAAAAGGCCCAACCAGCGTATCGCCATACAGAAAGCGTTTTCGCGGCGTGATGCCGGCGATCGCCTCCGTAGGGCAGACAAACAGGCAGTCACCGCATTCAATACAGCGGCTCTCATCAACCGAGATGCCTGCGTCCGTAAAAGAAAAAGCCTGCGCAGGACAAACGTCCGCACAGGCGCAGCAGGAAGCGTGGCGAAAACGGCGACGGACGCACGCATGCGTCACGTCCATCGCCGGGGCAAACGTTAATCCGCCCATCAGCCAATACTGAAGAAAACGAAGCGCAGCATCAGCTCACCCACAATCAGCAAGGCGCTGCCCAGCAGCATTGTGCCGCGCGCCACTCTTAAGCCGCCCGCAGCAAAGCACAGCAGACCCGCAACAGAAACGCACCAGCTCAGCAGATGCACGGTGCGCAGTTGCTCCAGCATCCGTAGCGGAGCGTGAGGGAACGTCACTACGGCGTTGTCCATGGCAGTGATGTCCGCCAGCCAGACGGGCTGCATCACCAGACGCACAAGCACCAGCAGCGTGACAATGCCCACCGCCGCACGGACGTTGATGCGGGCATGCGGCGCACAGGCCATGCAGGCTGAGCCGATGATCCCCACCGAGCCGATAAACAGCACCAGCGTGTTAATGTGCTGCCACGTCACCACGGACGCATGCATGTAGATCTGCGCCATGCAGAACACGTCGACCAGACCCACCAGACCTGCCACAACCAGCAGCGGCTTCCAGCCCGGCTTTTTGACAAACATCAGCAGCACGGCGAAACCAAGCGCCGCAAGGTAAAGGCTGGCAAAGATGATCTCACGGCTTAGCCAGGAGCTGGAGACGTGGCGCAGCGCGTTAAGCGCATTAAGCGGATAGCCCATGTGCAGCGCTGAGGCGAGCAGCCCAAGGCTTGCCAGCATAAACGCGCCGACAGCAGGAAGCAGCGCGCTACGTTGCGAAGCGTACGCGCCCCCGAACGCCAGCCAGAGCGTAACGCCAACCGATCCTTGCAGGAACAGCGTAAAAATCAGCAGCGGTAACTCATGCATGACGTTTCCCCTCTTTCTCTGCGCCCTGATGCGCTTTGATCACCAGGTTTGGTTTGGTGATGGAGGAATCAGGTAACCCTTTCACATCACAGACCGCACCATACTTCGCCCGCAGTTCATCAATCGGCCCGAATTTAATCGCTTCGAGTGGACAGGTTGCCACGCAGACGGGCTGTTCTCCCTTCGCCTGGAGATCCACGCAGAAATCACATTTGGACATCTGCCCGGTCTGCTCGTTGAGCTGGGGCGCGCCGTAAGGGCAAGACCACGCGCAGTACCCGCAACCCACGCACTTATCCGTATCAACACGCACAATGCCGTCCCCCGGACGCTTATGCATCGCGGTGGTCGGACAGTTTTTGGTGCAGATTGGGTCTGCACAGTGGTTACAGGAAATAGAGAGCGTGTAGGCAAAAACGTTATTGCTGACGCCGCCCTGCCCGGTCGGGATAAAGCTCCCGCCGTTCACTTCATAAACACGACGGAAACGACGTCCGACCTCAAGGTTGTTTTTATCTTTGCATGCCACCTGGCAGGCCTTGCAGCCCGAGCAGCGAGAAGAGTCGATATAAAAACCCAGCTGTTTGTCGCTCACCGGCGCGTAGTGTTTAAACTGACTCATGCTTTAGCTACCTCCACCAGCATGGTTTGATGGGAATTCCCTTTCGCAAGCGCGGTAATACGGGCAGAACTGAGCACGTTCGCGCAGCCGCCCTTATCGATACCCTGCGCGTCCGGCTGCCACCAGGCACCAGCCTGCATGGCGACAACGCCTGGAATAATGCGCGGTGTGACCTCCGCCGGGATCTCGCAAATGCCGCGAGCGTTATGAATACGCACGGTATCCCCCTGCGCAATGCCGCGCTTCTGCGCATCCTGTGGGTTGATCCACAGCTTTTGCTGTTGGGCCTCAATTAACCACGGGTTGGCGTACTGGGTGGAGTTAGCGCGGTTTTTCCCCTTCCAGGTGATCAACTGAAGCGGGAAGCGTTTCGCCAGCTCGTCTTCCGGCCCTTCATGGGCAGGCACGTAGTGCGACAGCGCCGGAATTTCCGGATGTTGCATGTCGTACAGACGCTTCGAGAAGATCTCAATTTTACCGGAGGGCGTCGGGAACGGATGATTCTGCGGATCGCGAATGTTGTCTTCAAAGGCGACGAAAGGCGCGCTTTTGAAGAGGTGCTGGCGCGTTTTCTGAAGCGTCGCGAAGTCCGGCAGGTTTTCGTCTGGCATGGCGAGCCGCGTCTGTTCCCAGATGTGCTCAATCCACGCTTTTTCATCACGGCCTTCGCTGAATGCAGGTTCGACGCCAAGCTTAGCAGCAACTTCCCGCAGCCAGTCGTAATCTGAACGGCGTTCGAATTCGGATTCAATCAGCTTCTCTGACAGGATGAGATAGCTTGCGGTGCCCCAGGTTTCGCCGATATTCCAGCGTTCCATGAAGCTGGTTTCCGGCAGGAGAAGGTCGGCGTACCTGGCGCTCGGCGTCATAAACAGATCGCTTGCGACGATGAACTCGATTTTCGACTCATCTTCCAGAACACGGGTTGCCTGATGCAGATCCGGGTTCTGATTAGCCAGATAATTGCCCGCCAGCGAGAACAGGATGCGGATATTGCTGTCCAGCTTCGCGGCATCTTTAAGGCCGTCTTCCGCCGTTACCTTAGAAGCATCATCGGCGGCCTGCACCCAGTTCATTACCGATATTTTGGCCTTCACCGGGTTTTCCGGCATTTCGGGGCCTGCGGCAAATTTCCGGTTTGCGCAGCCGCCATAGCCTGCCGCCCAGCCGCCCTTCACCCCGACGTTACCCGTCAGCGTGGCCAGCAACGTCGAGCCGCGTGCGGTGCGCTCGCCGCAGTTATGGCGCTGCGGCCCCCAGCCCTGGATCAGCGCGGCGGGTTTGGTGGTTGCGTAGTCGCGCGCCAGTTGACGAATGGTTTGCGCAGGCACGTGGGTGATTTTCTCTGCCCACTCGGGCGTTTTCGCCACGCCATCTTTTGCGCCGCTCAGATAAGCCATCAGGGATTCATTAGCCGGAACGCTTTCTGGCATGGCGTCTTCGTCAAAGCCCAGGGTATAGCGCTGAATAAAGTCGCGATCGTGCAGGTTCTCCGTGACGATCACGTACATCATCGCGTCCATCAGGGCGTTGTCTGTTGTGGGGAGCAGCGGGATCCACTGGTCGGCCAGGGAGGAAACCGTATCGGAATAGCGCGGATCGACAACGATAAAGCGCGTGCCGTTTTGCTTCATCTTCTGATAGAAGTGGTTGCTGTGCCCGAAGATCGTTTCCGTCGGGTTATGCCCCCAGAGAATGACCAGCTTGGTGTCCAGCAGCGTGTCCAGAGAGCTACCGCTGGCGGCGGTGCCGTAGGTATACGGCGTGGCTGCCGCCGTGTTACCCATACTGACCGAGTGATAGCTTTCGAGATAGCCGCCGGTTAAGTTCAGCAGACGACGAACCATCTTATCGCCGGAGAACGTCCCGCCGGAAACCGCCGTACCCACATGAACATAGCGTGAAGCCGCACCGTATTTTTGCGTAATGGTTTTTAAATGATTCGCAATAAGCGTGGTGGCTTCATCCCAGGTAATACGCTCGAATTTTCCTTCACCACGTTTACCCACTCGTTTCATTGGATATTTTAGCCGATCGGGATGATAAACAAATTTCCGATAAGCCCGACCACGAACACAGGCGCGCATCACCGGCATTTGCGGATCCAGCGCGTTATCCGGACGCGTTGAAATTCGGGTCACGACGCCTTCACTGACGTGAGCACGAATATCGCACTTACCGCCGCAGTCAAACGTGCTACAGGTTTGCACCACTTTTTCTTCAGGCGTAGCGTCCGATACCGCCGCGCCCTGTGCCTGTGCTTTGCCCGTTTTGATGACAAACGGCAGGGCGGCGAGCGCCGATCCTGCCTGAATAAACTGACGCCGGGATATGGCGGGAATAATCCCCTCTCCCTGATGTTTATTTTTTTTCATTGCTCGTTCCTGAAAATAAAAACGCATTCTCGTTTTTTTTCAGGAACGAATATTGATAATTATCAAGCTAACTCTTCAGGAGTAACACTTAGCGATCTAATTCAAAATTCACCGTCGCCGTTTGTCCTGTTTCATCTAATACAATTAATTGATATTTACCCGGCAAATATAATTGTAATGAATAATTCTTTTGATGGCCGTCTAGGGGCTCGCCGTTCAAAAACCACCATCGCTGCCCCTCCCCGCCGCTGGTTGAAACGAAGAGGGTCATATTTTTCTCGCCCGGAAGACGTTTAATGACCGCCCCTTCCCTGACGCCTGACAACATCAGCGGTGCTGCATTATGGTTATCCAGCGGGGGGCAAACCCCGGAACGGGCGGGGAGACGAGCAGCCCGTTTTTCGGCAGCTGGCAGCCAGGGCTCCAGCGGCAATGGCCAGACATCCAGCACTTTCTCTGTGGCATCCGGACAATCCGCCGCGACGCGTTTTCCTTCTTTATCCAGCCAGACCGGAAAACGGATCCCGCGAATGCCTTCCTGTTCCGGCAACAGCAGCGTAGGCGGTTCACTGCCTTCAAGCAGCCAGGTTGACAGCCGACGCCGACAGTTCTCGCTCCCTTCAGGCAGGAACTGGCCGCCTGGCCAGCAAATCACGCCCCGCCCAACGCTGGCAGGACGCGGATCGCGCGGCAGACGCGCTTCATCCACCATTGAGCGTGACTGAAGCATGTTATTCACCTGATTAAGGAGCGGAACCGCGCTGGCGAAACCAAACTGCCCCGCAACGGGCGTACCGTCCGGACGTCCAGTCCAGATACCGATGACATAGCGGGCATTCACCCCGATGGCCCAGGCATCACGGTAGCCGTAGCTGGTGCCCGTTTTCCAGGCCAGCGGCGCAACCTGGGGCAGCGCGCTGTCCGGCAGGGGCTGCGCTTCGTTGGCAAGTATGCGACGAATAATCCACGCCGCGCCCTGCGACAGCAGCGGACGTTCGATCAGCGGATCGCCAGGCTGTAAACGCAGTCGGCCCGCCTTACCCTGACGCGCAAAAGCGCTGTAGGCGGCAGCGATATCAGCCAGGCGCGCCCCGGCGCCTCCCAGAATCAGGGAGAGATTGGGCTGCGCACCCGCAGGGAGAATGAGCGGTAATCCCGCGTTGCTCAGCAT
This sequence comes from Enterobacter cloacae complex sp., assembly GCF_900322725.1. Lineage (NCBI taxonomy): Bacteria > Pseudomonadati > Pseudomonadota > Gammaproteobacteria > Enterobacterales > Enterobacteriaceae > Enterobacter > Enterobacter cloacae complex sp. Next base: position 758,100 of record NZ_LT991957.1, read on the forward strand.
GCCTGCAAAGCGTTTTGGACCGTACGCTTCCAGTACCTGCACCGCAGGCAGGTTGAGGGAACGCACCAGGGCTTCACTCATGCTGACCGGCCCGTGAAAGCCACTGTCAAAGTTGCCGGGACGATAATCTCCCGTTTTTCTTGGGACATCCTGAAGCAGCGAGGCGGGATGGATGAGCCCCTCGTCCAGCGCCATGCCATAGATGAATGGCTTGAGAACCGATCCCGGGGATCGGATCGCATTGACCATATCTACGTGGCTAAAACGGCTGTCATCGTTGATATCTACCGAACCAACCCAGCCACGTACTTTCATAGACGTATGATCCACAACGATCATCGCCAGCGAACTGCGGGCGGGCAGGCGCGATTTCCAGTTCATTGCCAGCTCTTCAAGCTGTCTTTGCAGGGCTGCATCCAGCGTGGTGACTATTTTTGTGTCACGACTTTTACTGAGCATCATGCGTGAAAAGAGCGGCGCCAGCTGCGGCATCTGCCGGGGAGCCAGCCACACCGGTTCTTCACGGGACTCTTTCACCTGTTTCTCTGACCAGACGCCCTGAGTCAACATGCGGTCGAGCACTTTGTTACGCGCCGCTTCCGCACGCGCCGGCCAGCGGTCCGGGCGCAGACGGCTTGGCGCCTGCGGCAGCACTGCCAGCAGCGCCGCGTCGGAATAGCTCAGCCGTGAGGGCGGCTTTCCAAGATAAGTCCAGCTTGCAGCGCCCACGCCCTGCAACGTGCCGCCAAACGGGGCACGGTTTAGATACAGCGTAAGAATGTCACGCTTGGAGAGATGCCACTCCAGCTGCATCGCCCGCCACAGCTGGCGAATTTTGCCGCCAAAGGTGCGCGGATGCGGATCAAGCAGGCGCGCCACCTGCATGGTCAGCGTGCTCCCGCCTGACACGACTCTCCCGGAAGTGAGATCCTGCCAGGCGGCACGCAGTACAGAAAGCGGATTGACGCCAGAGTGGTTCCAGAACCAGCGATCTTCATACTGGATCAGCGCCTCCAGATAGCGTGGGGAAACGTCTTCAATGGTAACCGGATAGCGCCAGATGCCTTCGCTGTCGGCAAAACGCCATAGCGGGACGCCCTGCTCATCCACGACCACTCGCGCAGGGTTGACCTCTTTCAGGGGCAACGGCCAGACGCGGTCAGCGACGACAACCAGCCCTCCTAAAACGAGAAGCGCTCCCGCCAGCCACAGCCAGCGGGAGCGAATCAGGCGCGTTATCCGCATTTTACGGTACAACGATCAGCGGGCCACTGGCCGCCCCCGTTGCTCGCCACTGCGGAACGTACATGGACTCGACCATCGGAACAGGCACCTGATAGGTTCCCGGCGTAACGGCACGTGCCAGATAGATCAGCGTGACCGGCTGACCTTCGTTGACCGGCACGGCGGCCACAAAGCGATCGTCGCGGAATTCCATGTGCTGGATATCAGACTGCTGCATCTGATTAAGCAGGTTTTGCACCTCACTGCCACTGTCCGGAAGGCTGGCGCTGCTGCTCGCCAGATTCTGATTTTCCAGCTCCAGACCTGCCGGGAGCAGATCCACCACCAGGGCATCCGGCACGTTCTGGCTGGCCTTCACCTCCAGCCACACCAGAACCAGTTCCCCGCTCTTCACCGATGAGAGCGATTTCGTGCTGCCGTCCAGGGACAGTATATGACGCTGGATGCTCAGAACCTTCGAAGATGGCTGCGGGGCATATTCCGGATAACCGGTACTGTCGAGGCGCACCCACAGCGGCGCGGCGCCGATGTTGGTGACCTGCAAACCGTCAAGCTGAGCACCGTTCACGTTTTGAACCTGCGATTTTTCACTGTTCAGCGTCTGATCGGAGAGGCTGGTGGTGGCCTGCCAGGCGCCGCTGAGGTTTTGCAGCGAACGTCCGGCAAGAAACAGGGCGTTACTTTCCTGCGTGGAGAGCCAGCGCTGGCTAAATGCCTGCTCAGACAAGCCGTTCAGTAGCGTATTTTGCGCCTCCGGCAGTAGCTTATTCTCTTCAAGGAGGGCGAGCATCAGGGCGTTATCGCGAAGCTGGCTGCCATAATCCGCAATCCAGGTTTTGCTCTCTTTGCGCGGCGTTTTCATCGCCTGATCCATCGCCTGCTGGCTGCGCGGCCCGTCGCCCATCAGCTTCAGCGCCACGCCCAGCTGCATCAGCGGGAGCCCGGAAGCAGCCTGGGCCTGACGATCCCAGATTTCACGCAATGCCCCAAGCGGCGCTTTTTGCTGGCGCGCCAGCACCAGCGCAGCATAGGCCTGCACGGCGAATTTGCTGGCCTGGGTGTCGTCACTGTAGCGGATGGACATCATGCCCGGATCCTGCAAATAGCGCAGCAGGCGGTTATTGGCTTTATTGACCGCGTCAGCGGGAACGCTGTAGCCCTGTTCTCCCGCACGAACCAGGAAATCCGTCACATAAGCGGTCAGCCAGTACTCTTCCGGACCATTTCTATCCCACAGCGCAAAACCACCGTCGTCACGCTGCATTTGCAGCAGGCGGGAGATCCCGATATCAATGGCGGCGCGGCGTTTATCATCAGTGTCGCCCTTGATGCCCAGCGCCGCCAGCTGCGCGGCGTTAGTGTAGAGCGACAGGAACAGGCCGCTGGTGGTTTGTTCCAGACAGCCGTACGGATACGCCTGTAGCTCACGAATATAGCGCGCCAGGTTCAGCGGCGGTTTGCCGCTCAGCAGCAGTTGCCCCTGTAAAGTGGCAGTCGATAAGCCGCTGCTGTGCTGCACCGGCGCGGTCCATGACTCGCCGGGATTGAGCATGGCGCCGGTATTCACCGTTTGCGCCGGGTATGCGGGACGCACGCCTATCTTCCAGCTCTTGTGCTGAGGGACAAACGTTTCACCCGGCAGCTGAAGCCCGGTAACAAGCGCGATGACTTCCCCTTCACCGTAACCGTCCTGCGCGCGCACCGGAATGTACAGCGTGCTGCGCGCGCCGGGCTCTAGCTGAACCGGACGCGGCGGCGCGCTACTTTCAATCGCCAGCTTGCCCGTAGAGGTTAATACGACATTGAGCGTTTGTGGCTTGTCAGTCAGGTTCGTCAGATCCAGCGTCAGCCTTGAGGTATCCCCGCTCGCCAGGAACCGCGGCGTGTTAAGCTCGGTGATAACCGGCGCAGCCACTACGACTTTGCTTTCGCTGCTGCCGAAATCGTCTTCCGTCCAGGCCTGCGCCATCAGACGCAGTTCGCCGTTGAAATCACCAATCGGCAGCGTGATAGTGCCTTCGCCATTGGCATCAAGCGTTACCGGCTGCGCCTGCTGGGCAATGATGGTGACATGGTTCACCGGTGGCTTACCGCCGCGTTTCAGTTCATCACCATCCCCCCCAAAGCGCAGTGCGGCCATGCGGCCCTGGCCCTCAATAACCTGGCCGTAAACATCATAGATATCCGCGCCATAGCGCTTCTGGCCGAAGAAAGCTTCCCACGGATCCGGCGTAACGTAGTCGGTGATGTTCAGCACGCCGCTATCCACAGCCGAGACCAGCACATTGACTTTCTGCGGCACAGCCCCCTCTTTCACGCTGGCCTTCACCTTCACTGAGAGCGTCTGGTTCGGGCGCATTTTTTGCGGGTTCTCAAGGGCAATGTTGAGACGACGATTTTCGTCGCCCATCGGCAGGTGCAGCAATCCAACCGCGCGCTTCGGCGTGGCGGATTTGGATTTATCGCCGGGACGAACCACCAGCGTGCTGAGATAGAGATCGTGACGCTTCCAGGCTTTATCCACCGGAACAGAGAGATCCAGACCGTTTGCCGGCACGTCGATCTCTTTCCACCACAGCGGTCCTTCGCTGGATTCGATCATCGCATAGCCCTTGCCTGCTGCCGGGGCCGCAATGTGCAGGTTAATGGTATCGCCCGGCTGATAAGCGGGTTTATCCAGCTTCAGCGTTACGCGGTCTGGACGTGCAGCCCCCGTGCCATCGCTGTTATCCTGCCAGCTGTAACCGGCCCAGAAGCGCACGCTGCTGACCATGTCATCAGGCGCTTTCACTTCCAGACGGTATGAGCCCCACTCCACCGGGAAGGTGACTTTACCGGTTTCATCGGCCTTGAGGTTAAGCTCCTGCTCGCCCTCAACCAGATCTTTTTGATCGAACTGCGACTGCCAGCCCTCACTCTCAGACCAGTTCCAGAAGTAGTCACGGCGCTCACGGATAAGACGCACCTGCAAGCCGGATGCCGCTTTTTTCGCCCCGCTGGCATCGGCATAGACAATGTCAAAGCTGGCGTTGCTGTTCTCATCGACGATCGGCTGGTTGACGGTGGTATCGGTACGGTAGTCATAAACGGCCTTGCTGGCGAACTGTGGGCGGATCCCCGGGAGTTCAGCCGCAGGCCAGATAGCCTGCTCAGCGCGCCGTGTCACCGGACGCCCGCCTGATTCCAGCAGGCTGGCCTGCAAAATCAGTTGCAGCGGCGAGTGCGTATCTTTCCACTGGCTTTCGGTGGTTACCTGCCCGCGTCCCTTTTCGTCCAGCGTAAGCTGCACTTCATCCAGGCTGCGGCTCAGGTTTTCCTCGGCAATATCACCAAACTGGAAGCCAGGCAGTGCAGGAACGGCGTCGCGTAGCGGGCGCAGGAAAAGCTGTCCTTGCAGAGCATTGCCGTTAGCCGGTGCGCCATACAGGTAATAGCCCACAACGTTAAAGTCCACATTATCCTGCGGGGAAACCGGTGTTTTTTGCCCGGTCAGATTCAGCGCCATACGCTCAGGCATAAAATCTTCGACGTGGAAATCCCACATGCGCTGCTGGTTATCGCCCGTATTCGCACGAATATGCCACATGCCGGTCTGGGCGCCGCTATCAAGCGGATAGTTGAAGCGATAGAGACCGTTCTCGGGTTGCACAACGACCGTACGTGCTACCTGTCCGTCCGGACGCAGCACGTCAAGTTTTACCGGCTGATCGGGAAGCGGTTTTCCGTCGCTGTCGCGCAGAAGGCCGTTAAGGATCACCGTTTCACCCGGACGATAGAGATCGCGCGGGCCAAACATAAAGAACTGCTTGCTGTACCCGGGCTTGCCGGCGATATCAAATTCTGCCAGATCCAGCGCCGGAAGCTTGAGGTCAAGAAGCGTGGTCTGGCCGTCTTTGCTGGCCAGGATCAGTGCGGCTTCTTTATCGGTTTTCAGTTTTGCATGACCGTCGGCGTCGCTGTTCGCCTCGGCAAGGGTCTGCCCTTTATCGTTCAGCAGGGTAACGGTCACGCCTGACTGCGCCGCACCGTTTTCAAGACTCTGGGTGAAGATGTCCAGGCGGTTATGATAACGATGAGCGGACAGCCCAATATCACTTAAGGTAAAGAGCGTCGCGGCGTTACTGTAATTATAGTGACCGGCCTGATTCATCACGGCGATATAGACGCCAGACTGCTGGAGCGGCTTAATCTCTTTGAGCGGCAAAAGCAGTTTTTCACGCGTGTTGCGCGCCGGGTTGAGGTCGAAACGGCCGGTATAGACCAGTTCCGCCATCTTCAGCAGGTTGTCGGATTCCCAGTTGGTCAGCGAGTTACGGTACTCCCACTGGCTGACAAACGAGGCCAGCGACTCCGGCTTCACGCGGTAGAAGTTGACGTCCACGTTGCTGACGTTAAGCGCCATCACCGGCAACCCTTCCACCACTTTGCCCGGCAGCAGCGAACCGCGGCTGGCGAATCCGACCGTCGGCTCAATATCCCGTGTCGTAAGCGCCTTTTCATAGTTCTTATCGAAGGTTGCGTTATTCAGTGCCTGTAGGCCATGCTCAACGGTGACGACCAGATTACGATTCGGCTCCAGGTGGCGCAGGCGCAGCTCCTTAAGATTGGCCGCCAATTCCCATGCACCGTCCACCTTCCCGCTTTTCTTATCCACCACGTGCACCGTTTTGGCGAAATCCTGATCGGGTTTCAGAGGTACAGAGAAGGTCAGAACCAGCGTCGCGGCGCCGTCGAGTTGCACTTCAGAAGCATCCAGCAGCGTCAACGCCTTGCCCTGACTCTGCGCGGCCAGCTTAGCCAGCTTTTCAGGATCAGCTTTTTCCGGGGCTTTCTGTTGTGATGCCGTAGACGCTGCGGGCGCAGCGGCCTGAGGTTTATCGTCGCTGTTATCACAGCCGACAAGCGTAAAGGTGGTGAGCAGCGCGAGAGAGAGCGCGGCTAAGCGAAACGGTTTCATCCTGTGTCCCTGGCCTGAGGGGGCCTGTTGGTCGTCGTCCGGATAAGTATTATCCGCAAGTTTCGTTAATACAAAAAGTCCAATTTTATAATCTGGAAAGCGCCTCGCAGAATTGCATCGCGCTCACCTGTGGGGATTGGAAGCGCGATCACACGGCGTAACGTAACATGTTACCTTTCACGTCATTTGTTTTTAAAACAAGAAGATAGCTGGATAAACTCGCGCTGAGCCTGCTAGTTTTATGCCCATGACGCACCCCGAGTGCGCGGTTCAATAAGAGAGAAAGCCATGAAACGAGCCGTGAACGCCCTACAAAATTTCGGAAAATCACTTTACGGACCAGTACTTATCTTACCCATCGTCGGCCTGTTTATCGCCTTTGGCAATGTACTGGGTAACGGCAATCTGGCCGAGTACCTGCCGTTTCTCGGCCATCCGCTGATCCAGAATGTGGGCCAGCTGATCGCCAAATCTGCCGTGTCGGTGCTGGTCAACCTGGCGCTGGTGTTTGCCGTCGGGATCCCCATTGGGCTGGCAACACGAGACAAAGGCTACGCGGCGCTGATTGGGCTGGTGACCTTCATCGTATTCATTAACGCGATGAACGTGACGCTACAGCTTCAGGGTGAACTGGCTCCGGCTGAGCAGATGAAAGCCGCCGGACAAAGCATGGTGCTGGGCGTCCAGGTGCTGGAGATGGGCGTTTTCGCCGGGATCCTGACCGGGGCGCTCTCCGGTTATCTGTACAACAAATATTCTGGCGTACAGTTTAACGGCGCGATGGCGATTTACTCCGGCCACTGCTTTGTGGCGATTGTCATGCTGCCCGTCTCTATGCTGCTCGGCGTGGTCATGAGCGAACTCTGGCCTTACGCGCAGCATGGGATTAGCGCCCTGGCGCTGGCTATTAAAGGCTCTGGCCCGTTCGGGGTGGCGATCTACGGTTTCCTTGAGCGCATTCTGGTACCGACGGGCCTGCATCATCTGGTCTATACGCCGTTCCTTTATACCGAACTGGGCGGCACGCAGGAGGTGTGCGGCACGGCTTACCAGGGCGCGCGCAATATCTACTTCGCCGAGATGGCCTGCCCGGACGTCAAACAGCTCAGCAGCACCGTGGTGTGGGATGCGCGCGGCATCAGCAAGATGTTTGGCCTGCCCGCCGCCGCGCTGGCGATGTACATGACCGCGAAGCCAGAGCGTAAGGCGATTGCGAAGGCCATTCTGATCCCGGCGGCGCTGACCTCGCTTCTGGTCGGCGTAACCGAGCCGATTGAATTCTCCTTCCTGTTTGTCGCCCCGCTGCTGTTCGTGGTGCATGCGGTGCTGACCGGCATCGGCATGATGCTGTTCTCGCTGTTTGGCGTCCACGCTATCGGCGCCAACGGAATTATCGATTTCATCCTCTATAACCTGCCGCTCGGCACGGAGAAGTCCAACTGGCCAATGTACATCGTGGTGGGGCTGATCATGTTTGCCCTCTACTTCGTGGTGTTCCGCTTCCTGATCCTGCGTTTCAACATGAAAACGCCGGGCCGTGAAGATGAGGATCGCGAGACGCGCCTCTACAGCAAGCAGGAGTACCAGGCGAAGGGGAATAACGACGGGCTGGGCGAATCCATCGTGGTGGGTCTGGGCGGCCGGGAAAATATTGAAGTCGTTGATAACTGCTACACCCGCTTACGCGTCACGGTGAAGGACGTCGACATCATCGACGAACCGCGCCTGAAAGCGACCGGCGCGAAAGGGGTTATCAAACAAGGTAACAACGTTCAGGTGGTCTACGGGCTGCATGTCAAAAAAATGCGAGAAGCCGTTGAGACGTTTCTCTGAAAGGAGCTAAAAATGTTTACACCCCCCTTTATTCTGTCAATTGCCGGCGGCGGCAGCACCTATACGCCGGGTATTGTGAAAAGCCTGATGGTACGCCTGGATGATTTCCCTCTTGCAGAGATCCGCCTGTACGACATCGACGAGGCGCGTCAGAAGACCATTGCGCCCGTGGTGGAGAAGGTCATTCGCGACCACAGCCAGAGCATCAAATTCACCGTCACCAGCGACCCGGAAGTGGCCTTCAGCGGCGCACACTTTGTTTTTGCCCAGATGCGCGTCGGGCAGTACAAAATGCGCGAGCAGGATGAAAAAATTCCGCTGCGCCACGGCGTGGTCGGCCAGGAAACCTGCGGCCCAGGAGGGCTGGCGTATGGCCTGCGCACGATCCTGCCGATGGTGGAGCTTATCGATCTGGTCGATCGCTACGCACATGAGAAAGCGTGGATCGTGAACTACTCCAACCCGGCGGCGATTGTTGCGGAGGGCGTGCGTCGCCTGCGCCCCAACGCACGGGTGCTGAACATCTGCGATATGCCGGTCGCGGCGATGCGTAATATGGGGGCCATACTGGGCGTGGATCGTCGCAGGCTGGAGGTGGACTATTTTGGTCTCAACCACTTCGGCTGGTTTACCCGCGTGCTGGTGGACGGCGAGGACAAATTACCGGAGCTGCGTAAACATATCGCGAAGTTTGGCCTGCTGACGGAAGATGCTGCAAAAACCGACCCGCAGCACTCGGATCCGTCGTGGGTGAAAACCTGGCGCAACATCAAGCCGATTATGGATAACTTCCCGGAGTATCTGCCGAACCCGTATCTACAGTACTACCTGATGCCGAACCAGATTGTGGAGCATCAGAACCCCGACTATACCCGGGCCAACGAAGTGATGAACGGGCGTGAGAAAAAGCTGTTCGCCGCTGCCGAAGAGTACCAGCGCACCGGAATTTTACCGGATGCCTTCCACGTAGGTGTCCACGGTGAGTTCATCGTCGATGTCGCCTGCTCGCTGGCGTTCAACCTGCGCCAGCGTCACCTGGTGATGGTGGAAAACCGCGGGGCGATTACCAACCTGCCTTATGATGCGGTGGTGGAAGTGCCTGCCTATATTACCTCCGAAGGACCAGAGCCCGTCCGCGTGGGTCAGGTGCCGCTGTTCCACCAGACGCTTTTACAGCAGCAGCTGGCCTCTGAACAACTGCTGGTTGAGGCGACCATCGAAGGCAGCTATGAGAAAGCGTTGCAGGCATTCACCCTCAACCGCACCGTGCCGACCATGGAACACGCGAAAGCGATCCTGGATGAGATGATCGAAGCCAACCGCGACTACTGGCCTGCACTGCAAAAGGCCTGGCAGGACGGCGAAGCGGTGAAAAAATAGGGGCTTGCTCGCGAGTTGAACGTGGTTAGCTTGTCGGTGTCAGAAAAAACACCGACAATCCTTTTTTACGGAAAAGAATGGAGGCAACCATGTCCACCTCATATTTTGTCGCTGCCGACTGGCTGATTGAGCACGGCGACGATCCGGAAGTTCAGATTATTGATGCGCGCATGGCCCCTCCGGGGCAAGAGCATCGTGACGTTCCCGGTGAGTACCGCGCAGGGCATCTGCCAGGCGCGGTATTTTTTGATATCGAAGCGCTTTCCGATCACACCTCTCCCCTGCCACACATGCTGCCGCGTCCGGAAGCGTTTTCCGTGGCGATGCGCGAGCTGGGCATCAGCAAAGACAAACATCTTGTTGTTTACGATGAAGGCAATCTGTTCTCCGCGCCGCGCGCGTGGTGGATGCTGAAAAACTTCGGCGTGGAAAAAGTGTCGATTCTGGCGGGTGGGCTTGCGGGCTGGAAACGCGATGAGCTGCCGCTCCAGCAGGGTGACGTCACGCTGCCGGAAGGCGATTTCGACGCGTCCTTTGACGCACACGTGGTGAAGCGTCTGACCGACGTGCTGGTCGTCAGCCACGAAAAGACGGCGCAAATCGTCGATGCGCGCCCAGCACCACGCTTTAACGCTGAAGCGGATGAACCACGTCCGGGGCTGAGGCGAGGCCATATTCCGGGTGCGCTGAACGTGCCCTGGGGTGATCTGGTGTTTGAAGGCGAGCTGAAAACCACCGATGAATTGCGTGCCGTTTTTGAACGTCAGGGCGTGGATCTGCATCGTCCGATTATTGCCAGCTGCGGCTCCGGCGTGACGGCCTGCGTGGTGATTCTGGCGCTGGCAACCCTTGGCGCGAATGACGTGACGCTGTATGACGGCGCCTGGAGCGAATGGGGCGCGCGGGACGATCTGCCGGTTGAACCGGCGAATTAATGGATAACCGCCTGGCAACGCTGTTAACGCGCGGGTCCTCACTGACCCGCGCGGAGTATCGCGTCCTCGCCCACCTCACGGAGCATCCGCTGCTGGTGGGCAACATCACGGTGCGCGAGCTGGCGCTGGCGACATTTGTCTCCACCGCGACGATTATGCGCCTGTGTCAGAAGCTCGGATTCAGCGGCTTTAGCGAGTTTATCTGGCACTGCAAGCAGCTGCTTTCAGACACGCCGCACATCACCGCGCAGCCTGAGCAGCATGCGGAATTGCCGGCGCTGTTCGCTCAGTTTATTGCCAACTATCAACACACCTTTCAGTGGGTCACCCAGGCCAAACGCCAGCAGTTTGCCGGCCTGCTGCGCCAGAAAGAGAGCTTCTTTCTCTACGGCGCCGGGTTTTCGTATCTTTTTGCCGAGTACCTGACCAAGAAGTTGCAGGTGCTGGGCAAAACGGCGTTCATCTCCGGGCCGGGGGACAGCCGGAATATTTTTCTCAGTAACGCCGCGCGTTATCAGGTGTTTATTGCCGTCTCCCGCAGCGGCGAAACGGAGCAGGTACTGGATAAAGCGCGGATAGCCAAAAACGTCGGCATGACGGTCGTCGCCTTTACCCGAGCCTCCGCCAATACGCTGGCGGGCATGGCGGATCTGCATTTCGCGCTGTATGACGAGGCGGTGCATTTCGCTGCCGAAGCCGCGGGCGTGACGTCGTTTGAGTCGAATCTGGTGCTGCTGATGGATTTACTGCTACTGGAGGCAACGGGGTGAGGCTCACCCCGCCGTAATTAAATAATGCGGTTGGTTTTAAGATCGCGAAGGAAGCCGCCCCAGCGACGCTCGTAGAACGGGGTGATGTGCTCGGTAATAAAGTGGCTGATCCCTTTCTCGCCCTTCTTCACCTGACAGATATCGATCGGCTCATCGCCCGGCAGCGTGTCGGTCGCTACGCTTCCCGCCGCCTGAATGATGTCTTCAATATCGCCGTCCGCTTCAATACCAATCAGCAGCACGGGCTGTTCATCAGCCCCCTCTTTGATGGAGCAGAGGAAAGCGCGTTTCACCGGCTTGATGGTACTAAACAGCGTGGTCAGGGAGTCAATCATCTGCGCGGGCGGCTCGGCCACTTCAGAGAGCAGCAGCGTTTCTCCCCCTTCCAGCACCTCCTGGGTGCTGAGCGGGTTGCCCTCCTCACCAATCAGGTGGCTGATTTCGCGCGGGGTGAACTCTTTCCCTGTCGGCAGTTTGGCGTTGAGGAAAAGCGTCTGCCCCAGCGTCATTTCGAACAGCGTGCGCACCGGCATCACCACGAACGCCTGTTCGTCTTCTACCGCTTCCTGCAAGGCTTCCAGTGAGGTAAAGAACGGGATCACCGAGGTGCCGTCATCTTTCTCCCAGTGCAGCAGATCCAGCGCGCTGTCTTCGACAACCTGCTCACCTTCCGCCGCCGTTCCCGGCACCCAGACGGTGGATTCCAGCAGCGTGCGGAAAAAGGCCGGACGGTGGGCGGGCTCGGTCGCCGCCTGCTCCAGCAGGGTCTCTAATTCGTTTTTAGTATCTGACATAGTTTCGCTACTTCAAAGATACGCCGGGTGGCGCTTCGCTTACCCGGCCTACAAAACCGTAGGCTCGCACAAGCGCAGCGCCACCCCGCAAAAAAGATCACTCAGCCGTCAGCAGGTTCGCCACGGTACGCACGCCCAGACCGGTCGCACCCGCAGACCACTGTTCAACCGCCGCTTTACGGTAGGTTGCAGAGCAGTCGATGTGCAGCCAGCCTTCATGATAGTTCTCAACAAAGTGCGACAGGAAGCCCGCTGCGGTGCTTGCACCCGCCGGATACGCCGTGCTCGCGGTGTTGTTCAGCTCGGCAAAGTTAGACGGCAGCTGGCTGCGGTGGAACTCGGCCAGCGGCAGGCGCCAGAACGGCTCGTTTTCCGCCGCGGCGCTTGCCAGCAGGCGAGCGGCCAGCTTGTCGTCGAAGCTGAACAGCGCGTGGTAGTCGTTACCCAGGGCCGTTTTCGCCGCGCCGGTCAGGGTCGCCATGTCGATTATGAGCTCTGGTTTCTGGGCAGAGGCGTCGATCAGGCCATCGGCCAGCACCAGACGGCCTTCGGCATCGGTGTTCATCACTTCGACATTTTTACCGTTGCGGTAGCGAATGATGTCGCCCAGCTTGAAGGCGTTACCGCTCACCATGTTATCCGCGCAGCACAGGTACAGCTTGACGCGCTTGTTCAGGCCACGAGTGATGGCGAACGCCAGCGCGCCGGTGATGGTTGCCGCGCCGCCCATGTCGGACTTCATGGAGTCCATGAATGCGCTCTGCTTCAGGCTATAGCCGCCGGTGTCGAAGGTAATGCCTTTCCCGACCAGGCAGGCAAAGACCGGCGCTTCTTTATTGCCGGTTGGGTTGTAATCCAGCGCCAGCAGGACCGGAGGACGTTCGGAGCCGCGGCCCACGGTATGAATGCCCATGTAGTTCTGCTCGCGCAGATCTTCGCCTTTGGTGATGCGGTAGGACATGTTATCCCCCGCCACGCCGGACAGCAGGTCAACGGCGCGCTGCGCCAGCTGCTCAGGGCCAAGCTCTTCCGCCGGGGCGTTAATGGTGTCGCGCACCCAGTCGATAATTTTCAGGCGGCTTTCCAGCTCTTTCTGACCGGCTTCATCGAGGTTCGCCCACTCAATTTTACGGGTGCCTTTCGGGCCTTTGTATCCCGCCCAGAACGCCCAGCTGCGGTCAGTATCCCAGCCTTCACCTTCCAGCGACACATGCTTAATGCCCAGGCCGTCAATTTTACGCGCGGCGCGCTGGATCAGACCTAAATCATCGTTGCCCGTCAGGTGCAGGGTGATACCGTCGTTGTTGATGCTGTAGGTGGCTTTTTCGCCCCAGCGCGCGTCAGCAGGCTGTGTGGCGAGCGTAATCTTCATCGCTTCGGTCATTTTATTTATCCTTATTAGCAACTAGCAAACGGGCCGCCTGAAGGCAGCCCGTTTTGTTATTTATTCTGCTTCATCTAACCAGACTAACAGAATCGCCTCCAGAATTTTTTCATTGGATGCGTTAGGATCGTCGTCGAAATCCTCTAAATCGCAGATCCACTGGTGCATGTCGGTGAATCGTACGGTTTTCGGATCGAGATCCGGGTTCGCGTCGTAGAGCGCTTCGCCGATTTCACGGCTGTCTGTCCACTTCAGTCCCATATTAGTGCTCGCGTGCGTGGTTAATGGTGTAGCGCGGGAACTCCACGACCAGATCTTCATCGGTCACCGCGGCCTGGCAGCTCAGGCGGCTGTCTGGCTCCAGACCCCATGCTTTATCCAGCATGTCGTCTTCGTCTTCGGTGCTCTCGGCGAGAGAGTCGAAACCTTCACGCACGATGCAGTGGCAGGTGGTGCAGGCACAGGATTTTTCACAGGCGTGTTCCACTTCGATACCTGCACGCAGGGCAACATCGAGAATGGTTTCACCGGTCTTCGCTTCCAGAACAGCACCATCCGGACAGAGGTCCGCATGAGGCAAAATAACAATCTTTGGCATATTAAACCTCGTCCACGGACTGGCCTTTCAGCGCGACGCGGACAGATTTGTCCATGCGGCGAGCGGCGAAGTCCTGGGTTTGTTTATCAACGTTTTTAATGGCTTCTTCTATTGCGTCAGCGTCATTGCCTTCGGCGACTGCGCGTAAGCGCGCGGCAGCCTCGTCAATCACCTGGCGCTCGGCGGCGCTTAGCAGCGCGGCATCAGCAGCGAGCGCCCCGTTCAGGCTTTCCAGCACGCGTGCGGCTTCAACTTTCTGTTCAGCCAGCATACGCGCCTTCACGTCCTGCTCGGCGTAGCTCATTGAATCCTGGATCATGGAGGCGATTTCGCCATCGGTCAGGCCGTAGGACGGCTTCACCTGAATGGACGATTCCACGCCGGTGGATTTTTCCATCGCCGTCACGCTCAGCAGGCCGTCGGCGTCCACCTGGAAGGTCACGCGAATATGCGCCCCGCCAGCAGGCAGCGCCGGGATACCGCGCAGCGCAAAGCGCGCCAGAGAGCGGCAGTCCTGCACCAGTTCGCGCTCGCCCTGCATCACGTGGATGGACATTGCGGTCTGGCCGTCTTTGAAGGTGGTGAACTCCTGTGCGCGTGCCACCGGAATGGTGGTGTTACGCGGGATCACTTTCTCCACCAGGCCGCCCATGGTTTCTAAACCGAGAGACAGCGGGATGACGTCCAGCAGCAGCATTTCGCTGTCCGGCTTGTTGCCAACCAGAATATCGGCCTGGATAGCGGCGCCGACGGCAACCACTTTATCCGGGTCGATGGAGGTCAGCGGCGTGCGGCCAAAGAATTCGCCCACGCGCTCGCGCACCAGCGGCACGCGCGTTGAGCCGCCTACCATGACCACTTCCAGCACCTCGTCAGCCTCCACGCCCGCATCCTTCAATGCGCGACGGCAGGCCAGCAGGGTGCGTTTAACCAGAGGCGCAATCAGCTCGCTGAACCGATCGCGGGTGATTTCACCCTGCCAGCCTGCGACATTCACGCTGACCGACTGTGTATCGCTCAGCGCAATTTTGGCGTCGATGGCCGCATCCAGCAGTTCGCGCTGAACGCGCGCATCGCTGCGATCGCTGATGCCCGCCTGCTCGCGGATGTAGTCCGCCAGCAGATGGTCGAAATCATCGCCGCCGAGCGCGGAATCCCCGCCGGTCGCCAGCACTTCGAACACCCCGCGGCTCAGGCGCAGGATAGAAATATCAAAGGTGCCGCCGCCCAGATCGTAGACCGCAATCACCCCTTCCTGACCGGAGTCGAGGCCGTAGGCAATCGCCGCCGCCGTCGGTTCGTTCAGCAGGCGCAGCACGTGCAGGCCCGCCAGACGCGCGGCGTCTTTGGTGCCCTGACGCTGTGCGTCGTCAAAATAGGCCGGAACGGTGATCACTACGCCGTCCAGATCGCCGCCGAGCGTCGCCGTCGCGCGCGCCGCCAGCGCTTTGAGGATGTCAGCGGAAACACGAATTGGGTTCAGCAGGCCGGCCGCCGTGGCAATCATCGGCAGGCCGTTTTCACTGGCCTGAAGCTGATACGGCAGGTGCGGGTAGCGGGTCTGGATATCTGCCAGCGAGCGGCCCATCATTCGCTTTACGGAACTGATGGTATTGGCCGGATCGCGCGCGGCGTTGGCGCGGGCGTCGTAGCCAACCGCGTGCCCCTGCGGCTGATAGTGGACCACGGAAGGCAGCAGATGGCGGCCCTGCTCGTCAGCCAGCGTTTCCGCCTGGCCGCTGCGCACGGTCGCCACGAGGGAATTGGTGGTGCCCAGGTCAATACCGACCGCCAGACGACGCTGGTGCGGTGCGGCGCTTAAGCCAGGCTCACTAATTTGTAATAAGGCCATAATTGCTTCCGAAATTAAAAATCGAGCAGCTTTTCTTCGAGTTGTTCAGCACTGCTTCGCAGTTTATCGAGAAAACGGAGTTTGCGCACAGTGTCTGCCGCGACGTCCCAGGTCTCGTTGTTCAGTTGCTCCATCATCTGCTGATGGCGGGTATCGAACATGCCCTTCACGCGCGTGATAAAACGTTCCAGACGCGCTTCATCTTTGGCCTGTTCAATCTCATCCAGCTCTTCGCGCAGCTCCAGCTGTTCCATCAGAAAGGCGGTGTCACGCACGGTATGCTGTTCGCTCGCCAGATCGAAGCCGTGGAGCGAAAGCAGATATTCGGCACGCGTCAGCGGATGACGCAGCGTTTGCCAGGCCTGATTGATGGTCGCGGAGTGCGATACCGCAGCCAGCTGCTCTGCCTGCGTCCCGCTGGCGAATTTATCCGGATGGTACTGACGCTGTAGATCCTGGAAACGGATCGTCAGTGCCTGAAGATCGATCGGGTATTGAGCGGGTAGTCCGAAGAGAGTGAAGTAATCCATAACAATCTCAGGGGTAGCCTGTTAGAACAAACCCCACGCGCAGCAAAGCCACGGTGGGGTTTCGGATGACGCGCGGTTAAACGTGGAAGCTTTCGCCGCAACCACACTCGTCTTTGACGTTCGGGTTCGTGAATTTGAACCCTTCGTTCAGGCCTTCTTTTACGAAGTCCAGCTGAGTGCCGTTGAGAAATTGCAGGCTTTTGCCATCGACCACCACCTTCACGCCCTTGTCTTCAAACACGGTGTCATCAGACGCCGGCTCGTCAACAAACTCCAGTACGTAAGCCATACCAGAACAGCCGGAGGTACGTACGCCCAGTCGCAGGCCAAAGCCTTTACCACGGTTCGCCAGAAAAGAGCTTACTCGCGCGGCAGCGCTGTCGCTAAGGGTAATCGACATACTCAAACCTCAATTATTTTGCTTCACGTTTGCTTTTGTAATCCGCAATGGCGGCTTTGATCGCGTCTTCTGCCAGAATAGAACAGTGAATTTTCACCGGTGGCAGTTCGAGTTCTTCAGCAATATCCGTGTTCTTGATTGCCTGTGCTTCGTCCAGAGACTTGCCCTTCACCCATTCGGTGACCAGGGAGCTGGAGGCAATAGCAGAACCGCAGCCGTAGGTCTTGAAGCGCGCGTCTTCAATGATACCTTCATTGTTGACTTTAATCTGCAACTTCATCACGTCGCCACATGCTGGCGCACCAACCATGCCGCTGCCGACAGAGTCGTCGCTGTTGTCAAAAGAGCCAACGTTGCGCGGGTTCTCGTAATGATCGATAACTTTTTCGCTGTATGCCATGATTGAATTCTCCTTATGTACCGATTAGTGATGTGACCATTCAATGCTGTTCAGGTCCACGCCCTGCTTGAACATTTCCCACAGTGGAGAAAGGTCGCGCAGACGGCCGATGGAGTTACGAACCAGCTTGATGGTGTAGTCAATCTCTTCTTCGGTAGTGAAACGACCTAAAGAGAAACGGATTGAGCTGTGTGCCAGCTCGTCAGTCATGCCCAGCGCACGCAGCACGTAGGATGGCTCCAGGCTTGCAGACGTACAGGCAGAACCGGAAGAAACGGCCAGGTCTTTCAGCGCCATGATCAGCGATTCACCTTCAACATAGTTGAAGCTGACGTTGAGGATGTTTGGCGCGCCCTGCTCGAGATCGCCGTTCAGATACACTTCTTCCATATCTTTCACGCCGTCCCACAGACGGTTACGCAGCGTACGCAGGCGTGCCATCTCGGTTTCCATCTCTTCTTTCGCGATACGGTACGCTTCGCCCATGCCCACGATCTGGTGAACAGGCAGCGTACCGGAACGCATGCCGCGCTCATGACCGCCGCCGTGCATCTGTGCTTCGATGCGGATGCGTGGCTTACGACGAACGTACAGCGCGCCGATACCTTTTGGGCCATAGATTTTGTGGCCGGAGAAGGACATCAGGTCCACCTTCAGCTGGCTCAGATCGATAGGCAGTTTGCCCACGCTCTGGGTCGCATCCACGTGGTAGATGATACCGCGCGCGCGGCACATTTCGCCGATGGTCGCGATGTCCTGTACAACGCCGATTTCGTTGTTAACGTGCATGATGGAAACCAGAATGGTGTCGTCACGCATCGCCGCTTCGAGCTCTTTCAGGTCGATGATCCCGTTGCTCTGCGGCGCCAGGTAAGTCACCTCGAACCCTTCACGCTCCAGCTGACGGCAGGTGTCCAGCACGGCTTTGTGTTCGGTTTTGCTGGTGATGATGTGCTTGCCTTTTTTCTGATAGAAGTTGGCCGCACCTTTGATCGCCAGGTTGTCGGATTCGGTCGCACCGGAGGTGAAAACAATTTCACGCGGGTCGGCGCCAACCAGGTCAGCAATCTGATTACGAGCGATATCTACCGCCTCTTCAGCATGCCAGCCAAAACGGTGTGAACGGGAAGCTGGGTTACCAAAGTTTCCGTCCAGGGTCAGACACTGCATCATTTTCTCGGCAACACGCGGGTCCACCGGCGTGGTTGCGGAGTAGTCGAGATAAATCGGTAATTTCATTGCTCTATAAACTCCGTACATCGCTTCAATGCAAGGAATCAGGCAACCGGCTGGATGTACGACCGAGTACGCGGGGTGTGACCACCCCGGCCTGATTCTGAATACTTATCTTTTTAATTACGCGCGCAGTTTAACGTCGATGGCGTCCTGCGAACGGGTGCTGCGTTGTGAATCCTGACTGTGCTGACGACCAGAAACGTCCAGAACTTCCTGGTTATTCACCAGTTCACCCAGGGTGATGTTGTTCAGGAAGCCGGTCAGACGGTCGCTCAGATCGCGCCACAGCGCGTGGGTCAGGCATTTATCGCCGCCCTGACAGCCGCCTTTACCCTGGCAACGGGTTGCATCAACGGATTCATCCACCGCGCTAATCACTTCGCCAACCGCAATACTGCCCGCGTCTTTACCCAGCAGATAACCGCCGCCCGGGCCACGAACGCTGGACACCAGTCCATTTTTACGCAGTCTGGAGAACAGCTGTTCCAGGTAAGAGAGGGAGATCCCTTGTCGTTCAGAAATATCAGCCAACGGAACCGGGCCCGCTTCGGAGTTGAGCGCAACGTCCAGCATCGCGGTCACGGCATAACGCCCTTTAGATGTCAGTCTCATGTCTTACTTAACCTCAAACTCGCCCCTGCCCGGGGTTTTTTATTGTAAAATGGGGGTATTGCATAGCAGGGCCAAGTCTGACATTCCTGACTAAATTGGTCAACTATTTACTTGACTGTTTTAGTCAGGTATTTAACCTTCTGTGCCGTATTTTTTGCCCGGCGGCGCTGTGCTTGCACGGGCCTACGGGCTTTGTAGACCGGGTAAGCGAAGCGCCCCCCGGCGAACACACGGCACTACTCTTTATTCTTCTGTTCAATCGACGCCAGGATCCCGCGCAGGATGTTCAGCTCCTGGCTTTCCGGGCGGGCGCGGGTGAACATACGGCGCAGCTTGTTCATTACCTGGCCCGGGTGGCCTTCACGGATGAAGCCGGTATAGAGCAGTGTCTGCTCCAGGTGGCCGTAGAAACGCTCCAGGTCGTCCACCAGTGGGTAGGCCGTCTCTTCTTTAGGTTCGACCTGTTTCTCCTGCGTCGCCAGCCATGCCATGCGCACTTCGTAGGCGATTACCTGTACCGCCATCGCCAGGTTAAGTGAGCTGTATTCCGGGTTGGCGGCAATCGCCACGTGGTAGTGGCACTTCTGAAGTTCCTCGTTGGTCAGGCCAACGCGTTCACGACCAAACACCAGCGCAACCGGCGCCTGCTCCGCTTCTGAGACGCTTTTCAGGCCGCATTCGCGCGGATCCAGCATCGGCCACGGGAGCGTACGGGAGCGCGCACTGGTGCCCACCACCAGGCTGCAACCGGCCAGGGCTTCATCCAGCGTGTCCACGATCTGCGCATTACCGATCACGTCGCTGGCGCCGGCCGCCAGGGCAATAGCCTGAGAGTCTGGTTTCACCAGCGGATTAACCAGCCACAGGTTCGTTAAGCCCATGGTTTTCATAGCGCGGGCCACAGAGCCCATGTTGCCGGTGTGCGATGTTTCGACCAGCACGATTCGAATGTTTTGCAGCATAATTTTTAGATGTCTGGGTTCAGTGTCTGAAGAATATTCGGGCATATTATCATAAACGAGAGACATAATCCGATCCCGCTGCTATACTCTGCGCCGATTTTCCTGTTCTTTAACATCCAGTGAGAGAGACCGATGCATCCGATGCTGACCATCGCCGTGCGCGCAGCGCGCAAGGCGGGTAATGTAATTGCCAAACACTACGAAACTCCAGACTCCGTAGAAACCAGCCAGAAAGGCAGCAATGATTTCGTGACTAACGTCGATAAAGCCGCAGAAGCGATTATTATCGAAACGATCCGCAAATCTTACCCGCAGCACACCATCATCACCGAAGAAAGCGGTGAACATGAAGGTACCGATCAGGATGTTCAATGGGTTATCGATCCACTGGATGGCACCACCAACTTCGTTAAACGCCTGCCACACTTCTCAGTTTCTATCGCAGTACGCATCAAAGGCCGTACTGAAGTCGCCGTTGTCTACGATCCAATGCGTAACGAACTGTTCACCGCTACCCGCGGCCAGGGCGCGCAGCTGAACGGCTACCGTCTGCGTTGCAGCAATGCACGCGATCTGGACGGCACTATTCTGGCGACCGGCTTCCCGTTTAAGGCGAAGCAGCACGCAACCACCTATATGAATATCCTGGGCAAACTGTTCACCGAATGCGCGGACTTCCGTCGCACCGGCTCTGCTGCACTGGATCTGGCCTACGTGGCGACCGGTCGCGTTGACGGTTACTTCGAGCTGTCCCTGAAGCCGTGGGACTTTGCAGCGGGCGAACTGATCGCACGTGAAGCAGGCGCTATCGTGTGCGACTTCACCGGCGGTCATAACTATATGTCTACCGGCAACATCGTTGCAGGTAACCCGCGCGTCGTTAAAGCCATGCTGGCAAACATGCGTGATGAACTGAGTGATGCGCTGAAGCGTTAAGCCCGGTAACTGCCCCCAGCGGTTATTTTTCCGTACTGTCTGTGCGTATATAAATCCCCGACGTTCAACATCGGGGATTTTTTATTAGTGGTTCTTTTACCCCTAAATAAACGTCAGTATTTTCTCTGTAATTTGATTTATAGCAGATTGCCTTTTCAATTTTATCATTACGATACTTCCTGACTAAGCGCCTCACTCAGGAAAAATAAATGAGCAACCTTATTTATTTAACGCTTGAGGGCGATATTCAGGGAAGGATTTCTGCTGACTGTGGTTCTCAGGCTTCAGTCGGCAACCGATATCAGCTGGGGCATGAAGATGAAATCTTTGTTTTCAGCCTGAAGCAGGAAGCGGGCTGTATCGGTGGCCGGTTTCACCATCGCGGACTGCAATTCTGTAAGATCCTGGATAAAAGCTCTCCGTTAATGAGTAACGCCATTAATAACAATGAACGTCTCAAGCTTACGTTTAATATTTACCGCATCAATCGGTACGGCCAAATGGAGAAGTATTATCTTA
Organism: Enterobacter cloacae complex sp.; assembly: GCF_900322725.1. NCBI lineage: Bacteria > Pseudomonadati > Pseudomonadota > Gammaproteobacteria > Enterobacterales > Enterobacteriaceae > Enterobacter > Enterobacter cloacae complex sp. The sequence goes on from NZ_LT991957.1 coordinate 779,443, forward strand.
TCGAATTACGTGGTGCAACAATACGGTCCATTCACCTGAATTACAGGATGAATGATATGGACTATGAATACATCTCGGTTGATTATGATTATATTCTGAGTCGCCATCTTATTGCCGGTACCGAATTTGATTATCTGCTGACGCCTGAAAATTATAACCGTCTCTTTCCGGTGGTGCAGAAGACAGTCCTCCCCGAAGAGCGGCCTGAACGTAAGGTGACGCTGGTGCTGGGGATATTCTTTGACGGCACTGGCAATAACGCGGTGAACACCCGGAACATGCTTGAGGCTCTGACGGCGCAGCACTTTGATATCAACAGCCCGGATGCGGCAACCATTCTCGCCAGAAATGCATCGGAGAAGATGGGGATAAGTGGGATCGGGGCGGGGAGTTATCTGGGATATTATACAAACATTTATTGGTTGAATGAGTTGTATGAGAAAAAATTTCCGCCAGACAGTCACTACATACAAGATGTTATCTATGTCGAGGGTATTGGTACCCGGGCAGGTGAACCCGACAATCCGATAGGTCTGGGACTGGGCACAGCAGAGACCGGAATTATTGCCAAAACTGACGATGCGGTGACACAACTGGAAGTCGGGATAAAGAAAGCGCTTTCTCAATTAAACGGTAAGTTTGTTGTCGATACCCTGCTGTTTGATATCTTCGGTTTCAGCCGAGGTGCGGCGGCGGCCCGTCATTTCGCCAACCGTGTCCAGGCGGAAGACCGCGCCATAATCGAAACAATCTCGGCTGGGATGAAAGAATATAATTATCGCGGCGCACCAGCGGGTAAAACCCGCTTCCTCGGTATCATGGACACCGTGGCGGCCGTCGGTACGGTAATGAATGGCCTCAATCCACACAGCGCCGACACCGGAAATGTCAACATCCGCCTGCGTCCCGGCGTGGCGGGAAAAGTATTTCACATCATCGCCCAACACGAGTGTCGCTTTAACTTCGCACTTAATAGCGTTGCCCCTGCCTGGCCGGAACTTACACTTCCCGGCGCCCATTCCGATATAGGCGGCGGCTATCTGCCTCAGTTGCGGGAAGACCTCTTTCTTACTAGACCGTTAGTGGAAACCCTGCCACACAACCAGCCCGGCACACAGTCGCACGTTTACCAGCAGACGATGGCGCAGCTGCGCGTGCTGGAGCGTTCACCGGTTGTCATGCCCGTCATTCGAACCAATGCTATCACCCCGGACGTATGGGAAGATGATTTCGCCCCGCCTGACCGCTACAGCCAGCCGCAGAAACGGATCTTTTCCGCTCTGACGCTACGCCATCGGACGGTCCTTTTTGACTGGTCAAAGGTGGCGCTGCGGGTAATGGTCGATGCGGCAGTAGAGGCAGGAGCGTTATTTACTGACGTAGACAGCATCAGAACGCACGCCTTACCTGATGAACTGAGGCCGTTGTGCGATTACGCACGATTAATGGGTAAAGCAGCCCGTCAGCACAGAAGCGTAAACGGCTTCACACCCGACGAGGTGGATATAATTACCCGGAAATATATCCACTGTTCAGCCCACTGGAACGCAGTGGAGCTTAAACAGTCCGGTGAAATACAGGGTGGCGCTTCAGCGTGCGAAACCGTCGGCTTTGTTAATCGGCCAGATGAAAACTGGATAAGAACGATTTACAACATGGATGGAAAAAAACGATGAAAACACATAACGCACTGACAATTCTACTGCTGCTGGCAATGACGGGCTGCAACCCGCACAAGCCTCATCCTTTACAATCAAAACAGGCCGCCAGTGGTGACTGGATTCTGCCTTATGGCGAATGGAGTTTTTCTTTTATCACGCCCTACGAGCTGCCAGCAAAAGCGCTTCATGCCCGGGTGATCGACACGGATGGTTACTTGTATACCTTTAATACCCTTGACTCCACTTCTCGCGATTCCGAATCCGTGGGCAAATGGACTGATGTGGCCTATGGAGGTAGTGTCAATTTCAACAAAGTCAAAAAGCCCCCTCAGTACATTGTCTTCTGCTGGGAGTCCTACATTGACCAGCAAACCTATGAAACCAGCGCCGTGTTCGGACCGGACACCTGGCTTCGCATGAAAACCCCTGCCGATCATACCTATCGATCTGGCGCTCCCGTCTGGTACGACAATATGACCTTCGGCCTGTCCCCCGGCGGCAAAGTCAAGGTCTGGCTTCCGGATGTCGCCGGACGCCCCAGCCTGCCCCTCAAGCCGTTGAAGATGTGGACTCACGCCGGCAAGGACCTGACTCTTTGCAAAGACTACGTTGTTCCCGGCGGTACGTTTAACGTCATCAAGTCAACGCAGGATTTCATTAAAGGCAAAACTTACCCTTACGGTAATTGGGATTAACGATAAGAGACAGCTCCGTGGCAGAGGGGAAGCAGACCGCACGTCGTTAAAACGGCCGCAGCCCCCTTCCCACCGGCACCGCGCTCATCCACATCGTGACCGCAGCCACCAGCAGAATCAACCCGCCCGCCAGCGCAAGCGTCGTCCAGCCAACCTGTCGCCACAGCACCGGCGTTTTATTGCCGCTGAGTTTTACCGCGAGCTGACGGAAGCTGTGCACCAGCAACGCTAACGAAGAGATAGTCAGAGACGTTCCCGCCGCCATCGCCAGCGCCGAGAGCATCCCCCAGCCAAATACCCCAATCACTTTGCTGAACAACAGCACCATGATCGCTCCCGAGCACGGGCGCATCCCCATAGAGAGCACAATCATCAGCCGCGCGCGCCAGTCGTCGCCGCTCTGTAATTGCGCCTGCGTCGGCAGATGCTGATGCCCACATCCGCAGTTTTCATGGTGAACGTGATGAGGCGTAAAGGCTCTGAATTTCGGTTTTTGCAGCAACGTGCGCAACTTTTTCAGCGCACGCCAGCAGAGGATCAGCCCCAGCACGCCCACCAGCGCGTAACTCCCCTTCTCCAGCCAGAAGCTGCTCATATGCAGCTGACGGGCCGGCAGCTGCAACAGCGAAAGGACTATCACCACGAGCGCAATCGCCACAACGCCCTGAAGTAAAGAGGATGCCAGCGTCAGGCCAATGCTTGATTTCAGCTTCGACGGATGGGTGGCAAGCCAGGTGGTGATGACGATTTTGCCGTGCCCCGGCCCCAGCGCGTGCAGCACGCCATAGATAAAGCTGAACGCCAGAAGAGAACCGCCCGCTTTGGTCGGGTTCTCCGCCACGGCCTTCAGCAGCCCGCTCATCTGCTGGTTGACTTCACGCTGCCAGATAATGCTTTTTATTATCACCTGCGGCCAGGCCTGCCACAGCCAGAGCGCGCCGCAGATGGCTAACAGTAAAAAGAGCGCCAGAGGCCAGAGGTGCAGCCAGCGACGCGGCTTGCTGACGGGAGAGGAGATTACTGACATTGCAACGTCACCTCCTGCGCAAACTGTTTTCCTAATTCCATGTCTTCTGGGGGCGCATCTTCTTTATCAAGGGAAACGGCAAAATTCAGCGTCTCTTCGCTGGGCGTCGGCGTGTGCACGGCAATTTTGCAGTTTTTTTGCAAATTTTCCGGCAGCTGCACGTCGCTGTCCTGGGCGTAATGCATATCGACGTAGTAGGTTGGATCAAACGTAGAGAACGTGTACTTCTGCCCTGCCAGCGGCTGAGGGTGCGCCAGCGGAAGGATAAACGTCAGCACCGCCTGATGACCGTCGCGGGTCATGCCGTACTCCGTGGGACGATTAAGAAACTTCACCTTTTGTCCGTTGTGCCAGAACTCGGTGAAGTAGTGCTGACCCAGCACGTTGGCCATCACTTCTGCCGCCAGCTTTTTCCAGATCTCGTCGCCGGGCTTTGCGTTGCCGGCATCGTACAGCAGATCGGCGGAGGTGATTTCATCCATCGTCCAGCGCATTTTCAGGCCGCTGAGCTGCGTGCCGTCCGTCACCAGCTCGGTTTTCAGGCTGATAAAACTGTGAGGATGGGCGCCGGCGGCGAAAGTGAAAACCGCCAAAAATAACGCTACCGCGCTTTGTTTAACTATTTGCATCTGTTCCTCACGTCAAAAATTCTGTGATGTTCGCCAGCAATCCTGAGTGAAAGGCCTGCCGGCGCGCTTTTCAGCGCCCATCCTTTAGCTATTCTTATCAAACATTCACACTGGATACCCGACAGATGATGATGACGACGCTTGAAATTCCATCTGTGCTTTCCAGTTCGCAGCGCCGCTGCCAGGTGCTTTTGATGCTTTACCTGCCCGATGCTGCCGTCACCGCACAGAGCATAATCGCTGCCAACGGCGTGGACGACGCCCTGGCACGGCAAGATATAGCCGAGACGCGCGATGAAATCCAGCGCTATCATCGGCTTGATATCGTCACGCACCATGATGGCTGCTACCGAATTGAGGGTTCCGCCCTGAACCAGCGCTTGTGCCTGCTACACTGGCTGCGCAGGGCGCTCCGGTTGTGTCCGCATTTTGTCTCGCAACAGTTTACCCCGGCCTTAAAAACCGCGCTTAAACAGCACGGTATCGCCCGCCCTCTTTATGACGATGCGAATCTTCGGGCGCTTATCAGCTTTTGTTCGCGCAAGCTTCAGCGTCAGTTTGAGGCCCGCGACGTGCAGTTTTTACAGCTCTATCTGCAATACTGTCTGATTCAGCATCATCTGGGCAATACGCCACAGTTTTCTCCCGTTCAGCGCAGCTGGACGCAGTCGAGAGGGGAGTACTTTACGGCGCAGGAAATTGTTCGCCACTGGAAACGGCGCGTTCCACAGGGCACGCACGGCGATGAACAGCTGTTTCTGGCGCTGCTATTTATGATGCTCCGCACACCCGATCCGGTGCTGGATAAACATCAGCAGGATCAACGCCTGCGTCGCGCCATCGTGCGTATGATTGCCCGTTTCCGGACGCAAACCGGCATGAACTTCAGCGATGAGCAGGGGCTGACCGATCAGCTTTATGTTCATCTGGCTCAGGCGCTGGACCGCTCCTTATTTGACATTGGCATCGACAACAGCCTGCCGGAAGAGATCCACCGCCTTTACCCCCGGCTGCTGCGCACTACCAAAGAAGCGCTGTCTGAGCTGGAAGCCGAATTTGGCCTGCGATTCTCCGGTGAAGAGAGGGCTCTGGTGGCGGTGATTTTCGGTGCCTGGCTGATGCAAGAAACCGATCTGCATGAAAAACAGGTGGTGCTGTTAACGGGGGAAGATAAAGCCTGTGAGGAACTGATTGAGCAGCAGCTTCGCGAACTGACGCTGCTGCCGCTCAATATTCGATATCTCAGCCTGGAAGCGTTTAAGAAAGAGGGCGCTCCTCGCGAGGCAGCGCTGGTCATTACTCCCTATCCAACCGCCCTGCCGCTGTTCTCGCCGCCGCTCATTCATGCCGTTGAGACCCTGAACTCGCAGCAGCAGGAACATATTCGCGTTATGCTCGAATCATAGTCACGCGCGAGCAGCCACCTTCGGGCGGATGACGATGGCCGGTAAGGCCACCAGCGCCATCACCCAGAACACCCCGTGCCCTAGATGCTGATAGAGGAAACCGGCGAAGACGGTCATCACGGCGATACTGCCCCCCATCGCCACCGCTGAATAGACCGCCTGGAGACGAATAACGTCCCCGCCCTCTCGCGCCGCGATGTAGCGCATCGCCGCCAGATGGCACACGGTGAAGGTTCCGCAGTGCAGAATTTGCGCCACAATCAGCCACGGCAGCTCCGTCGTCCAGCCCATGATGCCCCAGCGCGCCACGCCGCAGACGGCGGAAAGCAGCAGCAGATCCCGCGCACCGAAACGGCTGAACAGTTTTTTGCTGAGCGCAAAGATAATCACTTCAGCCACTACGCCAAGCGACCATAAATAGCCGACGGCGGAGGCGGAATATCCCGCGCCCTGCCAGTAGATGGCGCTGAAGCCGTAATAGGCTGCATGCGCGCCCTGAAGCAGGCAAACGCAGGCCAAAAAACGCCAGCTTTGCGCCACAAGGCTTCGCCAGGCGGGCCAACCCGCGCTTTCCTGATGACGGCTTTCCCCTTGCGGCATTACCGACGGGCGCAGCAGCATCCCCAGAAGCATGGAGGCGATTCCGATACTCAGCAATGCCAGGATCGCGCGGTAATCGTAGAGGCTGACCAGTTTGCCCACCAGCGCAGAGCCGATGACGAAGGCAATCGATCCCCACAGGCGCACGCGGCCATAGTCCATGGTGATCTGCTTTTGCCAGGTGTTCGCCAGCGCATCCGTCAGCGGCACCAGCGGGGAGAAAAACAGGTTAAAGCCAACCATCACCACCATCAGCCAGGCAAACTGGTGGCTGACCCAGAAACAGGCCGCGAAGACCAGCGTCAGCAGGGCCAGAACGCGCACCGCTTTAATCAGTAAGGAGGGATCGCTGACGCGGGGGGCAATCAGCAGGCTACCGAGGAAACGCGCCACCAGCCCTGCGCCCAGCAGGATACCGATGGTTTCAGGCGTCAGACCAATTCCCTTGAGCCAGACGCTCCAGAAAGGCAAAAAAATACCGTAGCTAAAGAAATAGGTGAAATAGCTGAGCGCCAGCCAGCGCGTGGAATGCAAGACCATGAATCCCTCCCGAAATGGAGGCGATAGTCTGGCGTTTATCCTGTACTTTAGCAAGTCGTTAGCGCGCTATAAATTTACGAAAAATTAACATCATGCACAGCCGGTCGGCGTATGGCGAGAGCGGTAAAACTGTATTACGTTTAAAGGACATCGCCTGAAGAGGTCGTTTGCCATGAACAGCTTACGTTATTTTGATTTCGGCTCCTCCCGTTCGCTCCTGCTTTTAATTGCCCGCATTGCCATCGTGGTTCTGTTTATTATTTTCGGTTATCCAAAGCTGACGGGGTTTAGCGGCACCGTTCAGTACATGACGTCGCTCGGTGCGCCCATGCCCATGCTGGCGGCCATTATTGCCGTCGTGATGGAGATTCCCGCCGCGATACTGATTGTGCTTGGCTTTTTCACCCGCCCTCTCGCGGTCATCTTTGTCTTCTATACGCTGGGGACGGCGGTGATTGGTCATCACTACTGGGATATGACCGGGGATGCGGTCCTGCCCAATATGATTAACTTCTACAAAAATGTGAGTATCGCGGGCGCCTTTATTTTGCTGGCGATTACAGGGCCGGGGGCCATCTCCCTCGACAGACGTTAGCCCACAAAAAAGGCCGCATAAGCGGCCTTTTTCAGTTCTGCAACGCAGGAAATTAAGCGTACACCGGGAAGCGTGCGCAGATCTCCAGAACTTTACCCTTAACGCGCTCGATAACCGCGTCGTCATTGATGTTGTCCAGAACGTCACACATCCAGCCCGCCAGCTCTTTCACTTCCGCTTCTTTGAAGCCGCGGCGCGTCACGGCCGGAGAACCGATACGGATACCGGAAGTCACGAACGGGCTCTTCGGATCGTTTGGCACGCTGTTTTTGTTCACGGTGATGTTGGCGCGGCCCAGGGCAGCGTCAGCTTCTTTACCGGTCAGGTTCTTATCAACCAGGTCCAGCAGGAACAGGTGGTTTTCCGTCCCGCCAGAAACTACTTTGTAGCCACGGTTCAGGAACACTTCCACCATCGCTTTAGCGTTCTTAGCAACCTGCTGCTGATAAACCTTAAACTCTGGCTCCATCGCTTCTTTCAGCGCCACCGCTTTAGCCGCGATAACGTGCATCAGCGGGCCGCCCTGCGCGCTTGGGAACACGGCAGAGTTCAGTTTTTTGTACAGCTCTTCGTCACCGCCTTTCGCCAGGATCAGGCCACCGCGTGGACCCGCCAGGGTTTTGTGGGTGGTGGTGGTCACAACGTGAGCGTGTGGAACCGGGTTCGGATAAACGCCTGCGGCAATCAGGCCGGCAACGTGCGCCATGTCGACAAACAGGTACGCGCCGATGCTGTCTGCGATTTCACGCATTTTGGCCCAGTCAACGATGCCGGAGTAAGCAGAGAAACCACCGATGATCATTTTCGGCTTGTGCTCTTTAGCCTGCTTCGCCATGTCTTCGTAGTCAATTTTACCGGACTCATCAATACCGTAAGGAATGATGTTGTACAGTTTACCGGAGAAGTTAACCGGGGAGCCGTGAGTCAGGTGGCCGCCCTGTGCCAGGTTCATACCCAGAACGGTATCGCCCGGCTGCAACAGCGCGGTGTAAACAGCGAAGTTAGCCTGAGAGCCAGAGTGCGGCTGGACGTTTGCGTAGTCAGCGCCAAAGAGTGCTTTCGCACGGTCAATTGCCAGCTGCTCAACGATATCAACGTACTCGCAGCCGCCGTAGTAGCGCTTGCCCGGGTAACCTTCAGCATATTTGTTGGTCAGCTGAGAGCCCTGCGCCTGCATAACGCGCGGACTGGTGTAGTTTTCGGAGGCGATCAGTTCGATGTGCTCTTCCTGACGTACTTTTTCCTGCTCCATAGCCTGCCACAGTTCGGCATCATAATCGGCAATGTTCATTTCACGCTTTAACATCCGCATCTCCTGACTCAGCTAACAAGTAAATTTTTGGCCTGAAAAGGCAGTCCTGTTGGACGACGGGCAACAGTATAACTGAATAGTTCTGCGATAACAGGTCTTGACAAACGATTTTACGCAAACGTTTACCTTCACGCCACGCAAGGGTTTGAGCGATAAAGCTCTCGCCATTTTCAACGGATTTCTTTTCAGCTTTGTGATGCATATTTTTCACGATGCAAAGAACCATTTACATTGCATGGGTATTTTTATAAGATGCATCTAAAATACATCATTAAAGTAACATCAGAAGGAAGCTGCTATGCTCGACGCTCAAACCATCGCTACCGTGAAGGCCACGATCCCCCTGCTGGTTGAAACGGGTCCTAAGCTGACCGCCCATTTCTACGATCGCATGTTCGCGCATAATCCTGAGCTCAAAGAAATTTTTAACATGAGCAACCAGCGTAACGGCGATCAGCGTGAAGCGCTGTTTAACGCTATCGCCGCCTATGCCAGCAACATCGAAAACCTGCCGGCTCTTCTGCCTGCGGTGGAAAAAATTGCCCAGAAGCACACCAGCTTTCAGATCAAACCTGAACAGTACAACATCGTCGGCAGCCACCTGCTGGCCACGCTGGACGAAATGTTCAGCCCGGGCCAGGAGGTGCTGGACGCGTGGGGTAAAGCCTACGGCGTGCTGGCAAACGTGTTTATCAACCGTGAAGCGCAGATCTACAGCGAAAACGCCAGCAAGAGCGGCGGCTGGGAAGGCACTCGTGCCTTCCGTATCGTTGAGAAAACCCCGCGCAGCGCGCTTATCACCAGTTTTGAATTTGAGCCGGTTGACGGCCAGCCGGTGGCGGATTATCAGCCTGGACAGTATCTGGGCGTCTGGCTGAAGCCGGAAGGCTTCCCGCATCAGGAGATCCGCCAGTACTCCCTGACCCGCAAGCCAAACGGCAAAGGCTATCGCATTGCGGTTAAACGTGAGGAAGGCGGTCAGGTATCGACCTGGCTGCATAACGTCGCTAACGTGGGCGATATCGTTCATCTGGCCGCGCCGGCAGGTGACTTCTTTATGGCGGTGGAACCCGGCACGCCGGTGACGCTGATCTCCGCGGGCGTGGGTCAAACGCCAATGCTGGCGATGCTGGATACGCTGGCAAAATCCAGCCACAGCGCGCAGGTCAACTGGTTCCACGCGGCCGAAAACGGTGATGTCCACGCCTTCGCGGATGAAGTGAAAACGCTGGCGGCCAGTCTGCCGCACTTTACCGCGCATACCTGGTACCGTTTGCCAACGGAAGCCGACCGCGCAGCGGCACGTTTTGACAGCGAAGGGCTGATGAATTTAGGGCAGCATGAAGGGGCGTTCAGCGCACCGGGAATGCAGTTCTACGTTTGCGGACCGGTGGCGTTTATGCAGTATGCCGCGAAGCAGCTGGTAGACCTGGGTGTGGACAAGGACAACATTCATTACGAATGCTTCGGCCCGCATAAGGTGCTGTAATCGCCCGGCGGCGCTTCGCTTGTACGGGCCTACGAAGGGTTTTGTAGGCCGGGTAAGCGCAGCGCCACCCGGCAAGCGTGTTAAATCGCCGCGTCGTCTTCTTCGCCGGTACGGATACGGATCACGCGCGCCACGTCAAAGACGAAGATTTTCCCGTCGCCAATTTTGCCGGTCTGTGCCGTGCGGATAATGGTATCTACACAGGTATCGACGATGTCATCGCTCACCACGATCTCGATTTTCACCTTCGGCAGAAAGTCCACCATGTACTCAGCGCCACGGTACAGCTCGGTGTGGCCCTTCTGACGACCAAAACCTTTCACTTCAGTTACGGTCATCCCGGTGATGCCCACTTCAGCCAGCGCTTCACGTACATCATCCAGTTTGAAAGGTTTAATAATCGCATCAATTTTTTTCATGGTCGGTCCTTAAACTCTTGCCTGTAAGCTGCCTCGTAATCGGTTGCTCACAGTATCATATTCAGGCGGATTTTGCGGTACTACTCTTTAAAATCGTTCGCTTCCAGCTCGTGGCGTGAGAGGAGTTTATAGAACTCGGTACGGTTACGCCCGGCCATGCGCGCCGCGTGGGTCACGTTGCCTTTGGTGATTTGCAGCAGCTTGCGCAGATAGTTCAGCTCGAACTGATTTCGCGCTTCCGCAAACGTCGGTAAGGCCGTGTTTTCCCCTTCCAGCGCCTGCTCCACCAGCGCATCGCTGATCACGGGCGATGAGGTCAGCGCCACGCACTGCTCAATCACGTTCACCAGCTGACGCACGTTGCCCGGCCAGCTTGCCGTCATCAGGCGCTTCATCGCATCGGTGGAGAACGCGCGCACAAACGGTTTGTGGCGGTCTGCGGCCTGGCGCAAAAGATGGTTTGCCAGCAGCGGAATATCTTCCGCCCGCTCGGCCAGCGCCGGAATTTTCAGGTTGACGACATTCAGTCGGTAGTAGAGATCTTCGCGGAACTCGTTGCGCGCCATCGCCTTGGGTAAATCACGGTGGGTGGCGGAAATAATACGCACGTTGATGTCGATATCGCGGTTGCTGCCGAGCGGACGCACTTTTCGCTCCTGCAACACGCGCAGCAGTTTGACCTGCAACGGCGCGGGCATATCGCCAATTTCATCGAGAAACAGCGTGCCGCCCTCAGCCGCCTGGAATAGCCCTTCACGGCTGCTCACCGCGCCGGTAAAGGCGCCGCGGGCGTGACCAAAGAGCTCAGACTCAAGCAGCTGTTCCGGCAACGCGCCACAGTTGATGGCGATAAAAGCATTTTTACTGCGCGGGCTGGCGTTGTGGATCGCCTGGGCGAGGATCTCTTTCCCGGTCCCGCTCTGGCCGTTGATCAGCACGCTAACGTCTGATTGCGCCACCATCCGCGCCTGTTCCAGCAGGCGCAGCATAACCGGGCTACGCGTCACGATGGATTCACGCCAGGCGTCGTCGCCGGAGGGCGCCGCGTGCTCAAGGGCGCTGTCGATCGCTTTGTAGAGGGCGTCTTTATCCACCGGTTTGGTGAGGAAGCTGAACACGCCCTGCTGCGTCGCGGCCACCGCATCCGGAATGGATCCGTGTGCGGTGAGGATAATCACTGGCATCCCGGGCTGCTGCTTCTGGATCTCCGCGAACAGTTGCAGGCCGTCCATTTCATCCATGCGTAAATCGCTGATCACCAGATCGATTTTTTCACGGCTGAGCACTTTCAGCCCCTCCTGCCCGCTTTCAGCGGTGACCACGCTGTAGCCTTCGCTGACCAGACGCATCCCCAACAGCTTTAATAAACCGGGATCGTCATCCACCAGTAACAGATGGGCAGGTTTACGGCTTGTCATGGCTTCACATCCTCTTGTTTCGGCGTCTCACCGTCTGGCATCGTGGCAGAGTTACCTTTCGACCCGTCGGGCAGATAGCTGCCTGCCGGCTTACGCGTCGAGAGCTGTCTCTCGATATCGGTCAGATTCTCAAGCTTGCGCGTGGTGGTATCAAGCTGCTCGCGCAGCGACTCCTGCTGCTGGCGCAGCGCATCAAGCTCGCTGTCGCTCGACTGCTGCAATTTGCTGTAGCGGAAACGCTCTTCAGACAGCTGTAATTGCAGGGTTTGTCCGTCCCGCCAGAGCTGATAGACCGGGCGCACCTGCGAGGGAATATTGATTACGTAAGTATCGAGCCGCGTCACGTTGGCGCGGCGTTCGACGGGGGTGATTCTGGCATCGGCCATTACGATCCCACGTTTAAACGCGTCCTGCCAGGTGTCGTCCACCAGCATCGCCGCCTGCGCACGGGCCTCGGCGGGGGCCAGACGCTGGGCGCAGTCTATTCCCCGCAGCCAGAACAGCGGGTTGGATTCGACATCGTGCCCCGACAGGCTCCAGATATCATCGCAACGTGTTGAAAGGAAGTCGGCCAGCTGTTTTTGCGGCCATTTATCTTCCTGTTTGTGGCTAATTGCACTTTTTGGTGCATGGGTGACACAGCCTGCCAGCAGCAGGCAGGGCAGGCTCAGGCGCATATTTTTGCTGGAAAACACCGCGCGCAGTGCGCGATAAAAGACGTGTGACATACTCACCAGGTTGTTATTCATTTCATTGATTTTTCCGGCTCAAGAGGCAGTTCGATACGAAAACAGACATCGGCGCGTTCATCACTCACGATGTTAAGCTCACCCTGCATGCGTCGTATGCAGTCGCGGGCAATACTCAGCCCCAGACCACTTCCTTTTACCGCACCTTTTCGCTGATGACTTCCCTGGAAGAAGGGTTCAAAGATCATCGTTTTTTCATCATCCGGAATCGGGCTTCCCGTATTCGCTACGTCAATAAATACCCGCGAACCGTTGTTATTGCTTCTGATATAAATGGTACCGGATTCAGTACCATAGTGCACCGCATTGGAATAAAGATTATCCAGCACGCTCATCAACAGCATCGGTTCTGCAAGACAGGCTGGCGCATTGAGATCCACCTGGGTATGCATCATTTTAGCTCTTGCTGGCAGGCTATGGGCGGAGATAACCATATCCACCAGCGGTTCTATTTCAACGCTCTCGAGCACCACAGCACCATCCGCCAGCTTGCGGTTATAGTCCAGCAATTGTTCGATAAGTTTCTGTAAATTGCGGCTGCTGGCATCCAGGATCGCCACGATCTCTTTTTGCTCAGGCGTTAACGGCCCCGCCACTTCGTCGGCCAGCAGCTCCGTACCTTCACGCATGCTGGCCAGCGGTGTTTTGAGTTCGTGTGAGATATGGCGCAGAAACTGGTGACGCTGGGATTCCAGCCACGCCAGACGCTCTGAAAGCCAGATAATGCGCTGGCCGACCGAGCGCAGCTCGCGCGGGCCTTTAAAAACGACGGTATCCCCGAGGGATTTGCCCTCTCCGAGGCGGTTAATCATCCGCTGGATCCCCTTCACGGGGCCGATGATCATGCGGGTAAAGAGCAGCACCAGCCCCAGGCTGACCAGAAACAGCACCAGCGCCTGCCAGCCAAAGAACTGGCCGCGCTCGGCAATCTCCTGCTGGAGCTGCTGCCCGCGGGAAAAGATTACCGTACGGGTGGACTGAACCATCTCCGTGTTGGCATTCGCGAAGGCTTCAAGCCGTGCAGCGGCGGCGGCATCAGGACCGCTGTTTTTGCACTGGAGCTGCGCCAGATCGTTCAGATCCTGACGCAGCGCCTGATAGAGTTTGTCATCCGGCAGCACCCCGGCATGGGCGTCCAGCATTTCGCTGTAGCGTTTACGCTGATTCTGATACACCCTTTCCAGCGTGCGGTCGTCCAGCACACAGTACTGGCGATAGCTACGCTCCATCTCCAGCGCGGCGTTGGTCATCGCCTCGCTACGGCGGGCATCAATAAGCGTGGTGCGGTTAGTCAACGCCGCCTGGGCACTTAACGCGTTCAGGCTTTGCCAGGCCTGCCAGGCCAGCACCAGCAAAGGTAGCAGGATCAGCAGGAAGGCCATCATAACGAGCTGTCGCAGGGAGCGAGGGAAAGCGGGCCAGCGTTTCAACACATTACTCTCTTCATCCGGGTTTGAAGAGAGCGTAACTGAGTCTGCCCTTCAGATACAACAAAGCCGGGTAAAAACCCGGCTTTGTCATGGAATAAGGCGGTGCCTAACTCGACGTTTCGCCCTGGCCTGATAAAGCATTGCAATAATCAGTAGTTGGACGGCAGGCACCTTTTTGTGCGTCATTCGAAGTTTATGTAGCACGTCCCGAAGGGGCTGACATAAGAAGGTGAATGAGCCACTGACTACTGTAATGCAACTCGCGTGCCAGAATGCAAAACAATCGATTATCTTTATGATTAAAAAAGATTTTATTACATAAGTGTATTGAAAGCGGCGTAAATGATTTCCAGCCTAAGTGTCGCTATTAAGCAACACCTTAACGGGAACTTGTCATGTCATATATAAATCAATAAGTTAAATGTCTCTTTTTGGAGACACTCAAACCGGAGGATTGTCGCGATTTTGCGACAGGTATAAAAAAGCCCGGTGGCGCTCACGCTTACCGGGCCTACAGGTAGTACGCTAAACCTTAACCCAACTGTTTACGCGCGTTGCGGAAAATGCGCATCCACGGGCTATCCTCGCCCCAGTTTTCCGGGTGCCAGGAGTTGCTCACGGTACGGAAGACTCGCTCCGGGTGCGGCATCATGATCGTTACGCGACCGCTTTCGCTGGTGACCGCAGTAATACCATTTGCCGAACCGTTCGGGTTAGCCGGATAGGTTTCGGTGACCTTACCGAAGTTATCAACGAAGCGCAGCGCCACCAGCCCTTTGCTTTCAAGCTGAGCCAGATGCGCCGCATCGCGCACTTCAACCTGACCTTCACCGTGCGACACCGCGATTGGCATCTGAGACCCCACCATCCCCTGCAACAGCAGAGACGGGCTTTGGGTCACTTCTACCAGGCTGAAGCGCGCTTCGAAGCGGTCAGACTGGTTGCGCACAAAGCGCGGCCAGGCTTCACTGCCCGGGATCAGCTCGCGCAGGTTAGACATCATCTGGCAGCCGTTACAGACGCCCAGCGCCAGCGTCTGCGGGCGATGGAAAAAGGTCTCGAACTCGTCACGCACGCGGCTGTTGAACAGGATGGACTTCGCCCAGCCTTCGCCCGCGCCCAGCACGTCGCCGTAGGAGAAACCGCCGCAGGCCACCAGCGCCTGGAAATCATCCAGACCGGTACGTCCCGCCAGCAGGTCGCTCATGTGAACATCAATGGCGTCGAAGCCCGCCCGGTGGAAGGCCGCCGCCATCTCAACGTGGGAGTTAACGCCCTGCTCGCGCAGCACGGCCACTTTCGGACGCGCGCCGGTCGCAATGTACGGTGCGGCAATGTCTTCGTTGATGTCGAAGGAGAGCTTCACGTTCAGGCCTGGATCCTGATCATTGGCCTTCGCGTTATGTTCCTGATCGGCGCATTCCGGATTGTCGCGCAGGCGCTGCATCTGCCAGGTGGTTTCCGCCCACCACATACGCAGCGTGGTACGGCTTTCGCTGAACACCGCGTGGCCGTCGGCTTCAATCACGAAGCGGTCACCCTGCACTGCTTTCCCCAGGTAGTGCACGCAGTCTGCCAGACCGTGCTTCGCAAGGAGAGCTTCCACCGCCTCGCGGTCTGCGGCGCGGACCTGAATCACCGCGCCCAGCTCTTCGTTAAACAGCGCTGCCAGGCGGTCTTCGCCAAGAGCGCCAATGTTCGCTTCCACGCCGCAGTGGCCGGTGAAGGCCATCTCTGCCAGGGTGACCAGCAGGCCACCGTCGGAGCGGTCGTGGTAGGCCAGCAGCTTGCGCTGTGCCACCAGCGCCTGGATCGCGTCGTAGAAGCCTTTTAGCTGGGCGACGTCACGCACGTCGGCTGGCTTATCGCCGAGCTGACGGTAAACCTGCGCCAGCGCGGTTGCGCCCAGTGCGTTATGGCCTTTGCCGAGGTCAATCAGCAGCAGGGCGTTATCTTCGGTCGCCAGCTGCGGCGTAACGGTCTGGCGTACGTCTTCCACGCGGGCAAACGCGGTGATCACCAGCGACAGCGGAGAGGTCATCTCGCGCTGCTCGTTACCCTCCTGCCAGCGGGTTTTCATCGACATGGAGTCTTTACCCACCGGAATGGTCAGGCCGAGTGCAGGACACAGCTCTTCGCCCACCGCTTTCACCGCTTCATACAGGCCTGCATCTTCACCCGGGTGACCGGCAGCGGCCATCCAGTTCGCGGAAAGCTTGATGCGTTTAATATCACCAATCTGCGTGGCGGCAATGTTGGTCAGCGCTTCACCAACGGCCAGTCGCGCAGAGGCGGCGAAGTCCAGCAGCGCCACCGGCGTACGTTCGCCCAGCGCCATCGCTTCGCCGTAGTAGCTGTCGAGGCTCGCGGTGGTCACGGCGCAGTTAGCGACCGGGATCTGCCACGGGCCGACCATCTGATCGCGCGACACCATACCGGTTACGGTACGGTCGCCGATGGTGACCAGGAACGTTTTCTCTGCCACGGCCGGGAGGTGCAGTACGCGATTCACCGCGTCCGCAACGGTAATGCCCTGGCGGTCCAGCGCTTTGCCCGCCGCTTTGCGGGTGGTGACGTCGCGGGTCATCTTCGGCGTTTTGCCGAGCAGCACGTCCAGCGGCAGATCGATCGGCTGGTTGTCAAAGTGGGTATCGCTCAAGGAGAGGTGCTGCTCTTCGGTCGCTTCACCGATGACGGCATAGGGCGCGCGCTCGCGGCGGCACAGCTCGTCAAACAGCGGCAGCTGATCGGCGGCCACCGCCAGCACGTAGCGCTCCTGGGATTCGTTACACCAGATTTCCAGCGGGCTCATGCCCGGCTCGTCGCTCAGGATGTCGCGCAGGTTGAAACGGCCGCCGCGACCCCCGTCGCTCACCAGCTCCGGCATGGCGTTGGACAGGCCGCCCGCGCCCACGTCGTGGATGAACAGAATCGGGTTGGCGTCACCGAGCTGCCAGCAGCGGTCGATGACTTCCTGACAGCGACGCTCCATCTCCGGGTTGTCGCGCTGCACGGAGGCGAAATCGAGATCCGCATCAGACTGGCCGGAAGCCATAGACGAGGCTGCACCACCGCCCAGACCGATGTTCATGGCCGGACCGCCGAGCACGATCAGCTTCGCGCCGACGACGATCTCACCTTTCTGCACGTGATCGGCGCGAATGTTGCCGATCCCGCCCGCCAGCATGATCGGTTTGTGGTAGCCGCGCAGCTCTTCGCCGTTGTGGCTGTCCACTTTCTCTTCATAGGTACGGAAGTAGCCGTTCAGCGCCGGACGACCAAATTCGTTGTTGAATGCCGCGCCGCCCAGCGGGCCTTCGGTCATGATATCCAGCGCGGTCACGATGCGCTCTGGCTTGCCGAAATCTTCTTCCCACGGCTGTTCAAAGCCCGGGATACGCAGGTTGGAAACGGAGAAACCGACCAGACCCGCTTTTGGTTTAGCGCCGCGACCCGTTGCACCTTCGTCACGGATTTCACCGCCGGAACCGGTCGCCGCACCCGGCCACGGCGAGATTGCCGTCGGGTGGTTGTGGGTTTCCACTTTCATCAGGATATGCGCAGGCTCCTGATGGAAGTCATAACGCCCCGCTTCGCGGTCGGCGAAGAAGCGGCCCACCTCGGAACCTTCCATTACCGCGGCGTTGTCCTTATAGGCAGACAGCACATGGTCAGGGGTTTGCTCCATGGTGTTTTTGATCATTTTGAACAGCGACTTCGGCTGCAGTTCGCCGTCGATAATCCAGTCGGCGTTGAAAATCTTGTGACGGCAGTGCTCAGAGTTGGCCTGCGCGAACATATACAGTTCGATGTCGTTCGGGTTGCGGTTCAGCTTAACGAATGCATCCTGAAGGTAGTCAATTTCATCTTCTGCGAGTGCCAGACCCAGACGCAGGTTTGCGTCGATCAGCGCCTGACGCCCCTGCCCCAGCAGGTCTACGCTCTGTACCGGCGCAGGCTGATGGTGGGAAAACAGCTTCTGCGCCTCATCCAGAGAGGCAAACACGCTCTCCATCATGCGGTCGTGCAGCTCTGCCGCAACGGCCTGCCACTGCGCGTCGCTCAGGGTCGACGCTTCCACATAGTACGCTACGCCGCGCTCCAGACGGTTAATCTGGCTCAGGCCGCAGTTGTGGGCGATATCCGTTGCTTTGGAAGACCAGGGGGAGATGGTGCCCGGACGTGGCGTGGCAAGGATCAGTTTGCCGGTCGGCGTATGGCTGCTCAGGCTTGGGCCATATTTAAGCAGGCGTTCCAGCTGTACGCGCTCCTCTGCATTCAGAGGGGCATTCAGGTCAGCAAAATGGACATACTCAGCGTAAATATTGCTTACCGGAAGGTCGGCCGCCTGAAAACGTGCCAGCAGTTTGTTAATACGGAAGGCAGACAGTGCAGGCGAACCACGCAGAATTTCCATCATAAGTCTCTCGTCTTCGAAGCGCCGGGGCGCTTACAGTGTGCGCAAGGGGGGAAAACGGGCGTCATTATAGAGAATCCTGAGCGCCGACGAAACCGTTTGCGTCGAAATAAAATCATCCATTATGTTTAACAATAGATGTGACCTGTCTCTCTAATTGGTTGCCAACTGGCGCTACTTTGCGCAAAATGCCGCTCAATCAATGGCAAACCCTATTCATAACATGACTACAGCACACTGAGGCATCCGGCGTCGCAGAGAATTAACTAATTGAAAAAATTAAAGATTAATTATCTGCTCATCGGCATTGTTACGTTGCTGCTGGCAGTGGCCCTCTGGCCTTCTATCCCCTGGTTCGGCAAAGCCGAGAACCGTATCGCCGCCATTCAGGAGCGGGGGGAGCTGCGCGTCAGTACCCTCTCTTCCCCGCTTATTTATGACGATATCAACGGTAAAACCATTGGGCTTGATTACGAACTCGCACGGCTGTTTGCAGACTATCTGGGCGTAAAGCTGAAGGTCACCGTGCGACAAAACATTAACCAGCTGTTTGACGACCTGGATCATAACCGCGCCGATATCCTTGCCGCCGGACTGGTATACAACACCGAGCGGAGCAAAAACTATCAGCCGGGCCCAACCTATTATTCCGTGTCGCAGCAGGTGGTTTACCGTGTGGGTAGCCTGCGCCCGCGCTCGCTGGCCGACATCACCGACCAGCAGTTAACCATCGCCCCCGGCCACGTGGTGATTGACGATCTGCGGGAATTAAAAGAGAAAAAATACCCGAACCTCAGCTGGAAGGTTGACCCGAAACTGGGCACCAACGCATTGCTGGAGCAGGTGAAGGATAAAAAGCTGGCCTATACCATTGCTGATTCGGTAGCGATCAGCCTCTTCCAGCGCGTTCATCCTGAAATCGCCGTGGCGCTGGATGTGACCGACGAACAGCCGGTAACCTGGTTTACCCCGCTAGACGACGATCAGACCGTTTCTGCGGCCATGCTCGATTTCTTTAATTCCATCAATGAAGACGGCACCCTGGCGCGTCTGGAAGAGAAATATCTCGGTCACGGTGACGATTTTGATTACGTGGACACCCGCACCTTCCTGCGCGCCGTGGACAGCGTGCTGCCGGAGCTGCAACCGCTGTTTGAGAAATACGCACAGGAAATTGACTGGAAGCTGCTGGCGGCGATTTCCTACCAGGAATCACACTGGGATGCTCAGGCCACCTCCCCGACGGGCGTGCGCGGGTTGATGATGCTGACCAAAAATACCGCCCAGAGCCTCGGCATCAGCGACCGGACCGATGCGGAACAGAGCATCAGCGGCGGCGCGCAGTATTTGCAGGATATGATGGCAAAAGTGCCGGAGACGGTCCCGGAAGGGGAGCGGATCTGGTTTGCGCTGGCCGCCTATAACATGGGCTATGCGCATATGCTCGACGCGCGCGCGCTGACGGCGAAAACAAAAGGTAATCCGGACAGCTGGTCTGATGTAAAACAGCGCCTGCCGCTGCTTAGCCAGAAACAGTGGTATAAAAAACTGACGTACGGCTATGCGCGCGGACATGAAGCGTATGCCTACGTGGAGAATATTCGTAAATATCAGATAAGCCTGGTGGGGTATTTGCTGGAGAAAGAAAAAGAGGCAACCGAGGCACAACAGCTGGCTGAAAGCTATCCGGTGGTCGCACCGGACGAGCTTAATCACCCTGCGGCTTCAATTCTGCCTTTTGTTGCTTTTTCTGCTGCCGACGCATTCGAAAAAAGTCACTTAACAGACCCGAACATTCTGGTGCAAGTACCCCACCGATAGTTTTCACCTGGTGGTTCATCCCCGGATGCCCAAGCACGTCCATCAGCGAGCCGGCAGCACCCGTCTTTTCATCCCGCGCGCCAAATACCAGCGTGCCGATTCGGCTGTGCACCATTGCCCCGGAGCACATCACGCACGGTTCAAGGGTGACGTAGAGGGTGGTATCAAGCAGGCGATAGTTTTGCAGCACCAGTCCGCCCTGACGAAGCGCCATGATTTCAGCATGCGCGGTGGGATCGTGGCGGCCAATAGGACGGTTCCACCCTTCTCCAATCACCTGATTGTTATGGACCAGCACCGCGCCCACGGGCACTTCGCCCTCTTCCCAGGCGCGCTGAGCCAGCGCCAGCGCGTGGCGCATCCAGTATTCATGATTGTGTTCAGGGTTGGACAAGGGCTGATACTCCAGTCGAAAAGCGGGCGGCATTATACACAGCCGTTATAGATAAGACTATTCGAGTTGCTGAAGTTCACCCAGAGGCGTGACGCGCCAGCGGTGCTGGCAAAAATAGAGCAGCGGGTTGTCCTGCTTGCTGTCGCTGTAGCCGCTGTACAGACGCAGCGGCGTGCCGATGCGTTTTTCCAGCTGAACCACTTTTTCATGCCCCAGGCAGCGCATCGTCAGGACCCAACCGCCGTAGCCGCGTGAAATTTGCGTAGCGATAAGATTTACGCGCTGTAGCCAGGGGGTATCAAAATAGACCTGCTCTACCAGCGTCTGCGGGGAGCCGGTAATCAGCCAGATATCGGCGTCGTTGGCGTCGAGGTAGCTGGTGAGGCGCGCCTGTACCACGGGAAACGCGGCCACGTGCCCGCGAAACCAGTGGGCAAAATCCTGCTCAAGCTGCTTAAGACGCGCTTCGCTATGACCAAACGTACATCCCCAGAGCAGCAGGCTCATCGGCCAGCGCGCTGCACGGCCTTTCACCAGCAGCGCGATGCCAATAACGGGTAACAGGGGCAATACCAGCAGCGCGTTAAGGGGCTGGCGCCGCAGCAGGTAGCGCATAAACGTGCCGAACATATCCTGCTGGTGCAGCGTTCCATCCAGATCGAAAAAAACAACGCGACGCTCGTGATTGGCCAAACCTTACTCCTCTGGGTCGTTGAATCCTAACAGCCAGGTAAACAGGAACCCGGCGATCACCGCTACCAGATAGCCTAACAGATAGAGCATGACTTTTCCGGTCACGATGGTTAATGCCAGCGGTAAACCGGAGATCCCAAAGGTGATAACGGTCGCCACTTTCCAGTAGCTGATCAGCGCCCCACCCACCGCACCGCCGAGGCAGGCGGCCAGGAACGGTTTACCCAGCGGCAGCGTAACGCCGAAAATCAGCGGCTCGCCGATACCGAGTAACCCGACCGGCAGCGCCCCTTTAATGACCTTTTTCAGACGTGCGTTGCGGGTTTTTATCAGTATCGCGATGGCCGCACCGACCTGCCCAACGCCCGCCATCGACAGGATCGGCAGCAGCGCGTTATAGCCGTGCGCCTGCACCAGTTCGACGTGAATCGGCACCATCCCCTGATGCAGACCGGTCAGGACTAACGGCAGGAAGGTTCCGGACAGTACGGCGCCTACCAGCAACCCGCCGCGATCGATAGCCAGTGACGCGCCGTGGGCGATGGCTTCCGAGATCCAGCCGCCCAGCGGTTGCAGAGCCACAATCGCCACGCTCCCGGTAATCAGCGTGGTC
Source organism: Enterobacter cloacae complex sp. (assembly GCF_900322725.1). Taxonomy (NCBI): domain Bacteria; kingdom Pseudomonadati; phylum Pseudomonadota; class Gammaproteobacteria; order Enterobacterales; family Enterobacteriaceae; genus Enterobacter; species Enterobacter cloacae complex sp. The sequence continues at coordinate 801,351 of NZ_LT991957.1, forward strand.
AGCAATGGGTTGAGGATCAGCTCAATCGAGCCGGGCAGTACCGCGCGCAGCTTTTTCTCGATCCAGCACATCAGGATCACCACCAGCAGCACGGCAATCACCCCACCTCGGCCAGGCTGAAGCGCCTCGCCAAACAGCGTAATTTGAGCCAGCTGCGGGCTGGAGAGGATCCCGGCCATCACGCCGCCCATCGCCAGCGAGCCGCCGAACACTTTGGCGGTATTCACCCCCACCAGAATGTTCATGATGGCAAACACCGCGCTGCCGAAAATGGCGAGAATGCCCAGCAGGTTCGGATACTGCGTGGCAAAATCCCCGACAATATCCGGACGCTTAAGGATATTGATAATCCCGGTGATCAGCCCCGACGCGATAAACGCCGGGATCAGCGGAATAAAGACGTTGGCCAGCTGGCGCAGCGCGTCGCTCATAGGGGCTTTATACCTGGCTTTCGCCTGCGCTTTGGTGCGTTCCGCGTCGTCAACGGCGTGAACCGTTTCCCCGCCCGTCATCAGAGCGCGCATGGCGTCAACCACCTGCGCCGCTTTGCCCGGGCCGACAATCAGCTGATGCTGTTGCCCCTGCTTAACGTACCCGCTCACGCCGGGAAGCTGCTTCAGGCGCGTGACATCGAGCTTGTCGTCGTTATGCACCTCGACGCGCACGCGCGTCATGCAGTTTTCCAGACGCTGAATATTGTTTTCCCCACCGATCCCGAGCAGGATGTCGCTGGCGAGCGCTGCTGTTTTGTCCATACACGCCTCTTATTCGTGTTCTAATGCCGCCCGTAAAAACCCGTGATGGGCATCGAGTCTGGCTCTGGCCGCGGCTGCATCCAGCCCGGTTAATATCATCAGAATGGCCGGTTTGACGTCGTGATCGGTCTGCTGAAGCACCTTTTCCGCCTCTTCACGCGCGGCGCCCGTCGCTTCCATCACCATGCGGCACGCTCTGTCCACCAGCTTGACGTTGGTCGCCTGCATGTCCACCATCAGGTTTTGGTAGACCTTGCCGAATTTCACCATCGCGCCGGTGGAGATCATATTGAGCACCAGCTTCTGCGCGGTACCCGACTTCAGACGCGTCGAGCCGGTTAACGCCTCGGGCCCAACGACAGGCGAGATGGCAATGTCCGCTACCTGCGCTATCGGCGAGCCGGGGTTGCAGGAGATGGCGACCGTGGTGCACCCGATCTTCCGGGCATATTCCAGCCCGCCAATGACGTACGGCGTACGCCCGGAAGCCGCCAGCCCGACCACCAGATCCTGCGCGGTCAGGTTCAGCGTCCTGAGGTCATCTTCCCCAAGCTGTTTATTATCTTCTGCTCCTTCCACCGCTTTCAGCAGCGCGCCAGGGCCGCCGGCAATCAGGCCCACAACCAGGCCGTGCGGAACGCCAAAGGTCGGCGGACACTCCGAGGCATCGAGCACGCCGAGGCGTCCGCTGGTTCCCGCCCCCATATAAATAATGCGTCCTCCGGCTTTCAGCGCGTCGGCAGCGGCGTCCACGGCTTTTGCTACCTCAGGCAATGTCTCTTTGACTGCCAGCGCGACGAGGGTATCCTGTTGATTAAAGCGGTTTACCAGCTCAAGCGTGGAGAGCGCGTCAAGATCCATGGTTTGCGGGTTACGCGTTTCAGAAACAAGAGAGCCTAGATTCATGTAATGTACCTCTGGAATTTTTAATTCATAATAAACGCACTATAATGGAATATAAAATTCATTCAGGCGAGCAAAATCCGTATTTGCGCAGGCAATCACATTTTCGCCAGGAGATCGTATGAACTGTTTAATTCGCATTCGTCAGCGCTACGCAGGCTTTGCCCAGAGTGACAAAAAGCTCGCGGATTTTTTACTCTCTCAGCCCGATCGCGCGCGGCACCTTAGCTCGCAGCAGCTGGCAGGCGAAGCCGGAGTGAGCCAGTCAAGCGTAGTGAAGTTTGCCCAGAAGATTGGGTTTAAGGGCTTTCCGGCGCTGAAGCTGGCCATCAGCGAAGCGCTGGTGAGCAACCCTAACCCGCAGTCTATGCCGGTGCATAACCAGATCCGCGGCGACGATCCGATGCGTCTGGTCGGTGAAAAGCTGATCAAAGAGAACGTGGCGGCAATGCACGCCACGCTGGACGTGAACACCGAAGAGAAGCTGCTGGAAAGCGTCGCCATGCTTCGCGACGCACGGCGCATTGTGTTGACCGGGATTGGGGCATCCGGGCTGGTGGCGCGTAACTTTGGCTGGAAGCTGACTAAAATCGGCTATAACGCCATCGTTGAGCAGGATATGCACGCGCTGCTGGCAACCGTTCAGGCGATGGATCCTGACGATGTGCTGCTGGCCATCTCCTATTCCGGCGAGCGCCGCGAGATAAATATGGCCACCGACGAAGCCCTGCGCGTGGGGGGGAAAATTTTGGCCATTACCGGCTTTAGCCCCAATGCGCTCCAGCAGCGGGCAACGCGCTGTCTGTATACCATTGCCGAGGAACAGGCCACTCGCAGCGCGGCTATTTCCTCAACAAGTGCGCAAATGATGTTAACGGATCTGCTGTTTATGGCGCTGGTTCAGCAGGATCTGGAGCGTGCGCCAGAGCGGATTCGCCACAGCGAAGAGCTGGTAAAAAAACTGGTCTGAGCACAAAATGCGCGTATAATGCCCGCCCTGTTTGTGATGTTTCTGAGAATTTCCCGATGGCGCTGTTAATCACTAAAAAATGCATCAACTGCGATATGTGCGAACCCGAATGCCCTAACCAGGCGATTTCGATGGGCGACAGCATTTATGAGATTAACAGCGACCGCTGCACCGAGTGCATCGGCCACTATGAAACGCCGACCTGCCAGAAGGTGTGCCCAATCCCCAATACGATCTTAAAAGATCCGGCACACGTCGAGAACGAAGAACAGCTGTGGGATAAGTTTGTCCTGATGCACCATGCGGACAAAATTTAACTCTCGATAATTACCGTTGCACAGGCATAGTGGCGTTCATCTGCCAGCGTTACGTGCATGTGCGCCACGCCCAGCGTTTCCGCCAGCTTAAGCGCCTCGCCCCATAAGCGCAGACGTGGTTTACCCAGCTCATCGTTAAAGACTTCAAACTGGTTAAACGCCAGGCCGTTACGAATGCCCGTGCCGAACGCTTTCGCCGCCGCCTCTTTTACCGCAAAACGCTTTGCCAGAAAGCGCACCGGCTGTTGATGCGCCTCCCAGATGGCCCATTCATTATCGCTCAGCACGCGTCTTGCCAGGCGATCGCCGCTGCGGGCGATCACCGCTTCGATGCGGGCTATTTCAACGATATCGGTACCTAAGCCCAGAATGGCCATTACTGACGTGCTTCCAGCATCAGGCGCTTCATCTCTGAAACCGCCTCTTTCAGGCCGCTCATTACCGCCCGGCCAATAATCGCGTGGCCGATGTTCAGCTCGTGCATTTCCGGCAGAGCAGCAATGGCCTTCACGTTGTGATAGGTCAGGCCGTGTCCGGCGTTAACCTTCAGGCCCAGACTGGCCGCGTAGGTTGCCGCTTTGGCAATACGCTCCAGCTCTTTAGCCTGTTCAGCGTCATTTTCAGCATCAGCATAGCAGCCGGTGTGAATTTCAATGTACGGCGCGCCCGCGTCGGCCGCGGCTTTAATCTGGCTGAAATCGGCGTCGATAAACAGGGAAACCAGGATACCGGCATCCGCCAGGCGTTTGCAGGCGTCGCGCATTTTGTCGAGCTGCCCCGCCACGTCCAGACCGCCTTCGGTCGTCACTTCCTGACGCTTTTCCGGCACCAGACAGCAGAAGTGCGGCTTCGTATCGCAGGCAATGGTCAGCATCTCTTCCGTTACCGCCATCTCCAGGTTCATGCGGGTATCCAGCGTCTGGCGCAGGATGCGCACGTCGCGATCGGTGATGTGGCGACGATCTTCACGCAGGTGGACGGTAATGCCGTCGGCGCCAGCCTGTTCAGCGATAAATGCCGCCTGAACCGGATCCGGATACGCGGTGCCGCGCGCGTTGCGCAGAGTGGCGATGTGGTCGATGTTGACGCCTAACAATAATTCAGCCATGACAATCCTCGGTTTTCTTTCTGATGCTGTGGTCTAAGGTTTCGGCATAAACTGCCTGAATAATTCGCGGCTCTTTAAGGGCTTGCCACCAAGATACGGCTTGAGCGCAATTCGGGTAAAGCGTTTTGCGGCGCGCAGAGTGTCGGCGTCCGGGAACTCGCGTTCATACAGTGCTCTGAGCTGGCGTCCGGTAAAGGTGCTGTTATCAACGACGACGCTGGCAATAAAGCCCTTTTCCTCACGATAGCGATAGGTCATGGTATCTTCTACCTCGTCCCCACTCCCCGCACAGTGCAGAAAATCGACGCCGTATCCAAGATGCCCGAGCAGCGCCAGCTCGAAACGACGCAGCGTAGGCTCAGGGGTGCCGGTTGCGCCAGCGAGCGACTGAATACAGTGCAGGTAATCGAAGAATAGTTCAGAGAAGCGGGTCTCATGTTCGAGCACCCGTGAGATGAGTTCGTTGACGTACAAACCGCTGTAGAGCGTAATGCCAGAAAGAGGAAGCGCCAGGGAGACGGCTTCAGCACTGCGCAGGGTTTTGACTTCCCCTCGCCCGCCAAAGCGAACCAGCAGCGGGGTAAAAGGCTGTAAGGCACCTTTGAGATTAGAACGTTTGGAACGTGCGCCTTTGGCAACAAGGCGCACGCGACCGGACTCTTCCGTGAAGACGTCCAGCATCAGGCTGGTTTCGCTCCAGGGACGACTATGCAGGACAAAGGCGCGCTGCCATCCATCCATATGCTCGCCGTCTTTGTTTACTGGTCTTCGCCGTAACCGAGGCTGCGCAGCGCACGCTCATCATCGGCCCAGCCAGATTTCACTTTCACCCACAGTTCCAGGTGAACCGGTGCTTCAAACATGTCCTGCATGTCTTTACGGGCTTCGATTCCGATAGTTTTGATCTTGGCGCCTTTATTGCCGATCACCATCTTCTTCTGACCTTCACGCTCAACGAGGATCAGACCATTGATGTCGTAACCGCCGCGCTCGTTCGACTGGAAACGCTCGATCTCAACCGTGACCGAGTACGGCAGCTCTGCGCCCAGGAAACGCATCAGCTTCTCGCGGATGATTTCAGAGGCCATAAAGCGCTGCGAGCGATCGGTGATGTAATCTTCCGGGAAGTGATGAGTCGCTTCTGGCAAGTGCTTACGTACGATGCCGGCAATGGTATCAACGTTCAGACCCGTTTCCGCAGACAGCGGAACGATGTCCAGGAAGTTCATCTGGCTGCCCAGCCACTGTAGGTGTGGCAGCAGATCGGCTTTTTCCTGCACGTTGTCCACTTTATTGACCGCGAGGATCACCGGCGTTTTGCCGTCGCGCAGCTTGTTCAGGACCATTTCGTCATCCGGCGTCCAGCGGGTGCCTTCCACAACGAAAATCACCAGCTCTACGTCGCCAATGGAGCTGCTCGCCGCCTTGTTCATCAGACGGTTGATGGCGCGCTTCTCCTCCATGTGCAGGCCCGGGGTATCGACGTAAATCGCCTGATACGCGCCTTCAGTATGGATACCAACGATGCGGTGACGCGTGGTCTGCGCCTTACGCGAGGTGATAGAAATCTTCTGCCCAAGCAGATTATTCAGCAGGGTGGATTTGCCAACGTTCGGACGTCCGACGATGGCAATAAATCCGCAATAGGTTGTGTCGATGCTCATTCCAGCTCCAGCATTTTTAACGCCTGTTCGGCGGCAGCCTGTTCAGCCTTACGACGGCTTGAACCCGTGCCGACCACCGGTTCACTCAGGCCACTGACCTGGCAATGGATGGTAAATTCCTGATCGTGCGCTTCGCCACGCACCTGCACCACCAGATAGGATGGCAGCGGGAGGTGACGACCCTGCAAATATTCTTGCAGACGCGTTTTCGGATCTTTTTGCTTATCGCCCGGGCTGATTTCGTCCAGACGGGTCTGATACCAGTTCAGGATCAGCTTTTCTACGGTCTGGATATCGCTGTCCAGGAACACGCCACCGATTAAGGCCTCGACCGTATCGGCAAGAATGGATTCACGACGGAACCCACCACTTTTCAGCTCACCTGGCCCCAGACGCAGACATTCACCCAGCTCAAACTCGCGTGCGATTTCAGCGAGGGTGTTGCCGCGCACCAGCGTGGCGCGCATGCGGCTCATATCACCTTCGTCCACACGCGGAAAACGATGATAAAGCGCATTCGCAATCACGAAGCTTAAAATAGAGTCGCCCAAAAACTCGAGACGCTCATTATGTTTGCTGCTGGCACTGCGATGGGTTAATGCCTGTTGCAACAACTCCTGATGATGAAAAGTGTAGCCCAGCTTCCGTTGAAGCCGATTAATTACGATGGGGTTCATGCGATACCAATAAATAAATGCGTCAAAAATGCAGCACACGAAACCGACCTGAGAAAACCAACGCGGTTTCGTGTGCCGTGGCACCCTTGCAGGGCCAACCTTAAACTTCGGGGGAATATTCTATACACAACGACAGGGGATGTCGTTAGTTCAAAGAGATTTATCGCTGAAATAATTCACGTAGCGGCTAATAAAAGCCGCTACGCGTTATTTTTCACGAAAATTAATGGATTCCGCCAATACGATTCAGGCGAACGCCGGTCGGCCACTCGCCTTCCTGCTTCTCGAAGCTCATCCAGATAGCGGTTGCTTTACCGACCAGATTCGCTTCCGGCACGAAGCCCCAGTAACGGCTGTCCGCGGAGTTATCGCGGTTATCACCCATCATGAAGTAGTGTCCCGGCGGCACAATCCAGGTCGCCAGCTGCTGGCCCGGCTGCTGGTAGTACATTGCCAGCTGGTCCTGCGCGATTGGTACGGTCAGAATGCGGTGAGTGACATCGCCCAGCGTCTCTTTGCGCTCAACCAGACGAATGCCGTTCTCTTTGGTTTCACCTTTTGGCACCTGGAAGAAACCGCTGGTCGCTTCACCGCCGTTACGACGGGCGAAGGTCTGCACAAAATCACTTGGCTCGACGTTGGAGTAAGTGATTGGCAGCGCATTTTCGCATGCAGTACCAGAGCGACAGCCAGGCTGAACGGTGACCTCTTTCGCCACCGGATCGTAGGTCACTTTATCGCCCGGTAAACCTACCGCGCGCTTAATATAGTCCAGGCGCGGATCGTCGGGATATTTAAACACCACGATGTCGCCACGTTTCGGATGACCCGTTTCGATCAGCGTTTTCTGGTAAATCGGATCTTTAATGCCATAGGCAAACTTCTCAACCAGGATAAAATCACCGATCAGCAGCGTTGGCATCATCGATCCTGACGGGATCTGGAACGGTTCATAGATAAATGAACGCACCACCAGCACAATCGCCAGCACCGGGAATACCGATGCCCCCGTTTCCAGCCAGCCCGGTTTAGGGCCAACTTTTTTTAGGGTCTTCGCGTCCAGCGCATCGTCAGTGGCTGCCTGCGCGGCAGCCTGACGTTCACGGCGTTTTGGGGCGAAGATAAACTTATCCAGGCACCACAGCAGGCCTGTCACCAGGGTAGCGATGACCAGGATCAGGGCAAACATGTTCGCCATGCCAACTCCTTAAGGTTATTTACCGTTACCGTCTTTACCAACATGAAGGATGGCAAGGAATGCTTCCTGCGGCAGCTCTACGTTACCGACCTGCTTCATACGCTTCTTACCTTCTTTCTGCTTCTGCAACAGCTTTTTCTTACGGCTGACGTCACCGCCATAGCATTTCGCCAGAACGTTTTTACGCAGCTGCTTCACGGTTGAGCGGGCAATGATGTGGTTACCGATGGCCGCCTGAATCGCAATGTCAAACTGCTGACGCGGGATCAGATCTTTCATCTTCTCAACCAGCTCGCGACCGCGGTACGGTGCGTTATCGTTGTGGGTGATGAGCGCCAGGGCATCAACGCGTTCGCCGTTGATCAGCACGTCCACGCGGACCATGTTCGAGGCCTGGAAGCGTTTGAAGTTGTAGTCCAGCGACGCATAGCCGCGGGAGGTGGACTTCAGACGGTCGAAGAAGTCGAGCACCACTTCCGCCATCGGAATTTCATAGGTCAGCGCCACCTGGTTACCGTGGTAAACCATGTTGGTCTGCACGCCACGCTTCTCGATACACAGGGTGATCACGTTGCCGAGGAACTCCTGCGGCAGCAGCATGTGACACTCTGCGATAGGCTCACGCAGTTCCTGAATGTTATTCAGCGGCGGGAGCTTGGACGGGCTATCAACGTAGATCACCTCTTTCGACGTGGTTTCTACTTCGTAAACAACCGTCGGGGCGGTGGTGATCAGGTCCAGATCGTATTCACGCTCCAGACGTTCCTGAATGATTTCCATGTGCAGCAGGCCGAGGAAGCCACAGCGGAAGCCGAAGCCCAGCGCCGTTGAGCTTTCTGGCTCGTAGAACAGGGAGGCATCGTTGAGGCTCAGCTTACCGAGCGCATCGCGGAAGTTTTCGTAATCATCGGAACTGACCGGGAACAGACCCGCATAGACCTGCGGTTTCACTTTCTTGAAGCCGGGCAGCGCTTTATCTGCCGGGTTACGTGCACCGGTCAGGGTATCACCCACCGGCGCGCCGAGGATGTCTTTAATGGCACAGACCAGCCAACCCACTTCGCCGCATTTCAGCTCGGTACGGTCAACCTGTTTTGGCGTGAAGATGCCCAGACGGTCAGCGTTGTAAACCTGTCCGGTGCTCATGACCTTGATTTTGTCGCCTTTACGCATGGTGCCGTTTTTAATACGCACCAGCGAGACAACGCCGAGGTAGTTATCAAACCAGGAGTCGATGATCAGCGCCTGCAACGGCGCATCCGGGTCGCCTTCCGGCGGCGGAATGTCACGCACCAGACGTTCCAGTACGTCCGGAACGCCAACGCCGGTTTTTGCCGAGCAACGTACGGCATCGGTCGCATCAATACCGACGATATCTTCAATCTCTTCCGCTACGCGCTCAGGATCGGCGGCTGGCAGGTCGATTTTATTCAGAACCGGCACCACTTCGAGATCCATTTCCATGGCGGTGTAGCAGTTTGCCAGCGTCTGGGCCTCTACGCCCTGCCCGGCATCCACCACCAGCAGCGCGCCTTCGCAGGCCGCCAGCGAGCGTGATACTTCATAAGAGAAGTCAACGTGCCCTGGGGTGTCGATAAAGTTCAGCTGGTAGGTTTCACCATCGGAAGCCTTATAGTCGAGCGTTACGCTCTGCGCTTTGATGGTAATACCGCGTTCGCGTTCCAGGTCCATGGAGTCCAGAACCTGGGCTGCCATTTCACGATCAGACAGGCCACCGCAAATCTGGATAATACGGTCAGACAGCGTCGACTTACCGTGGTCAATGTGAGCTATGATCGAAAAGTTACGTATGTTCTTCATATAGTTAAATAATTATGCCTTACGAATTCCTGGAGGCCGCTGTTCTTAGCCTGACGTTTTTCAGTGCGAAAACGCAGCATTCTACACTACATCCTCGTCTGCTGGAAATGCACTTAGAGCCAGGTATAGCGCGAAGAGTCGGCGTTTTCTTTATTGCGGTGTAAATAATAATAAAGCCCGGCAGATCACCGGGCCTCAGAAGAGAGCGTCTCAACACGAAGTTGGTCGGGTGCCAGCGCAACGCTGAGGATGACGGGCTGCCAGGCTTCCCGGGCGGTAAGCCTGGGGGAGAGGCCTTTAGCAAGCCAGAATCCGCCCACGCCGCCTAAAGCGGCTCCGCACATGGCAGCCAAATCTGTGCCAAACAGCATCTGGAAAACCCCGCCCATCACGAACAAACCTGCCAGCGGAGAAAGGTAAACCAGCATGGCCGAGGTGAGCAGGCTACCTTCAGCGATGCCCAGCTCCACTTTCTGCCCTGCCACCAGCGGCTGGTCACTAGGCACCGCAATAGTATGTGACGTCTGCGGCCCCAGCTTATTCAACACGCGGCTACCACAACCGGCTCGGGAGGCGCAGCTGCTGCATGATGCTTTAACATCACAGCTGACGAGCGCTACGCCATCCTGCCAGGAAACGACCGTGGCCCACTCTTTAATCATTGTGCCGCCCTGAATTTGATGCTGTCTGAAATGCGTTTTGCCGTTGGCGGCGGTAATTCACCGACAATGGTGATTTCCGCGTTATCGCGCACCGTGGTGCTAACCGTCCGGCGACCGGTACGGAGCATCTGTTCGGAACTGTTCGCCGTTGCGCGATTGATGTTCACCGAGAAGCTAAACAGACCATCGGAGTAGAGTCGTGACTCAACCGGCGTTTCGATGGTAGGCAGCTGGCGACGGCTGCTGGAAACTTCGCTGAACCCTTGCGGGATCCAGGAAGGTACCCAGTTGAAATTAACAGAATCGCCGGCAGGAACGGAAAGCAAAGGCGGCAGACTGGCTTTGGCCAGATTTTGCATGCTGTTGCCAACCTGGCTGTTCACGTCGAAGGAGATCACGCGGAACTGTTCAAGCGTTTCACCGTCGCGATCGAGCAGATCAACGCGCATCGGCAGCTTCGTCTCTGCGTCAATCCAGACGATATAGCTGTAACGTGTGCCATCCCGCGCCACAACGCGGATCACTTCGCACAGTCTGTCGGCAATACGTGTTCGCCCCACAGAGATAAAATCATAGTAGGGAGCGAGACGTTTAAAATCGGTATAAATGAGCGACGGCAGAGAATCAACGATGTAGTCGCCATTGAGCGTAAACGGCTCAAGGCCAGGCTCGAAATAGCTGATTTCGTTCCCACGCTGGACCACTTCCCGACGCGGGCCATCCATCTGTAAAAGCTGGGCGAGCGGCTGATTATCAAGGCGGGCGTGGCGATAGCGTAACGATTCGACACCCTGCTTATTGATGCTGATAAATGCCAACTCATAATTGAGTGACTGGCTGGCCAGATTCATTTGCTGCAACAACGCCCCGGATGAAACATCAGCCGAGGCGTTAGCAGAGAAGAACAGGCTACCCGCCATCAAAGACATGGCGAACCAAAGTTGCTTCATTACTGCGATTGCGTTCCTAAAGTTTGGTTTCCTGGCACCTGCACAGCAGCCTGCTGGGTTTGGGCCTGCTCAAACTGAAGCTGCTCGGAGTGCAGACGACGCTGCAACTCGTAATCCTGCAACATCGCATTAATGCGACGACGCTGCTCCTGTACCTGCTGTTGCTGTCCGCCGCTTGCGGAGGCATCTGCCGGTACGCCCAGGCTCACCGGGCTGGCTTTGCCCATCATCGGCAGCGTATTGAACACTGGCGCTTCAGGCTGCTGGCTGGCTTCAGACTGAGTATTATAGTGCTGGACCCCAACGATAACTGCAAGCGATACGCACGCAGCGACACCCATCTGGGTGAGCTGGCTCGCCCACGGACGCACCTTGTGCCAGAACGGCATTTTCTGCCACTGGTGAGGTGCAGGCTGCGCTTCAGGAATCAGCGGCGTGGTCTGATGAACAGGTTCGTTCTCAATGGCCGCCATAACGCGAGCTGAGATATCGAAATGGAGAACCTCGCTGGTATCACCGCGCATCGTGTCGCGGATGAGGTGATAGTTCTCCCAGGTCTGTTGCATTTCGGGAGAATGAGACAGCTCATCAAGCAGCTCACTATCCAGCGTTTCACCATCCATTAAAGCGGAAAGTTTTTCTTTCTGCATGCCTAATACCTTTTCCAGTATCCCGCTATCGTCAACGCCTGATAAGCGGTTGAACTTTATTATCAATGGCTTCTCGCGCACGGAAAATTCGTGAACGAACCGTGCCGACCGGACAATCCATGATGGCGGCTATCTCTTCATAGCTTAGGCCATCCAGCTCCCGTAACGTAATTGCCATGCGTAAATCTTCCGGGAGCGACTCGATCGTGCGAAAAACGATTTGTCTCAGTTCTTCTGACAACATTAAGTTCTCAGGGTTCGAAATTTCTTTCAGCGCGCCGCCACTTTCGAAGTTTTCCGCGTCGATAGCATCGACATCACTTGAAGGCGGACGACGCCCCTGAGCAACCAAATAATTTTTAGCCGTATTGACTGCAATGCGATACAGCCAGGTATAAAAAGCACTATCCCCCCGGAATGAATCCAGCGCGCGATAGGCCTTAATAAAAGACTCTTGTACGACATCAGGCACATCGCCTGACGGTACATAGCGGGAAACCAGACTCGCTACCTTATGCTGGTAGCGCACCACCAGTAGGTTAAAAGCTTTCTGATCTCCCTTCTGGACCCGTTCAACCAGGACCTGGTCCGTTAACTGCTCGCTCATCCGAGGTAATGTCTCCCCAAACCAAATTCCACGCGTTATCGAAACGCCACTCTACCAACATTGCACTTTGAGCAAGCACCGAGTTAGAGCGTCTGTTCTTCAATAAGTTCCGTAACGCCTTTGTTTTTGTTCATCGCGCCGCAGACCGTTCATTTTCTCTCATTATAAGTCTGTTCACGATACGCACCCGCTTTCTGACAAGAATCATCAACTTTATCGTCAGAAGAGTAACGCAACACAGGCTTTATTTCACCACAAAATCTGAAGCTAACGATCTGCTTCGCAAAATATTTCCCGTCATTTAGCGATGATTTAACTTCTGGCCTTTCGTTTAGTCATTGCAACACGCATCAAAAAAAACGTGCGATAACTCGCATCAGAATGCTATTCTCCCGACACCATGTTTAGTAAATTAAACAAACATCATGAACACGACGCCTGAACTTCATTGTGATGTACTGATCATCGGTAGCGGTGCTGCCGGCCTTTCCCTTGCGCTGCGCCTGGCAGAACATCAGAACGTCATCGTGCTGAGTAAAGGGCCGATGAGCGAAGGTTCCACCTTCTATGCACAAGGCGGCATTGCCGCCGTGTTTGATGAAACGGACAGCATTGCCTCACATGTAGAAGATACTCTGATTGCCGGTGCCGGGATCGTGGATGAGCATGCCGCAGAATTTGTCGCCAGCAATGCCCGCCACTGCGTGCAATGGCTTATCGACCAGGGCGTGCTGTTTGATACACACGTTCAGCCCAATGGTGAAGAGAGTTATCACCTGACCCGTGAAGGCGGGCACAGCCACCGCCGTATTCTGCACGCTGCTGATGCGACCGGAAAGGCGGTTGAAACTACGCTGGTCAGCAAAGCCCTCAGCCATCCCAATATTCAGGTGCTGGAGCGCAGCAACGCCGTCGACCTGATTATTTCCGACAAGATTGGCCTGCCCGGCACGCGCCGCGTTGTCGGCGCATGGGTGTGGAACCGGAATAAAGAGAAGGTGGAAACCTGCCAGGCAAAAGCCGTTGTGCTGGCGACCGGCGGAGCCTCCAAGGTTTACCAATACACGACGAACCCGGATATCGCGTCCGGAGACGGTATCGCCATGGCCTGGCGCGCCGGCTGCCGCGTGGCGAATCTGGAGTTTAATCAGTTCCATCCCACCGCCCTGTTCCATCCGCAGGCGCGAAACTTTCTGCTGACGGAAGCGCTGCGCGGTGAAGGCGCCTATCTTAAGCGCCCGGACGGCTCCAGGTTTATGCCGGAGTTCGACCCCAGAGGTGAACTGGCGCCGCGGGATATCGTGGCCCGCGCCATCGACCACGAAATGAAGCGGCTTGGCGTGGACTGCATGTATCTGGACATTAGCCATAAGCCGGCAGAATTTATTCGCCAGCACTTCCCGATGATTTACGAAAAGCTGCTGAGTCTGGGTATCGATTTAACCCGCGATCCGGTACCAATTGTGCCTGCCGCCCACTATACCTGTGGCGGCGTGATGGTTGACGATCACGGTCGTACCGACGTGGATGGCCTCTATGCCATCGGCGAGGTCAGTTATACCGGGCTGCATGGCGCCAACCGCATGGCATCAAACTCGCTGCTGGAGTGTCTGGTATACGGGTGGTCTGCTGCGGAAGATATTGCCAAACGCATGCCCTACGCGCGTGCGACAGCGTGCCTGCCGGCGTGGGATGAAAGCCGGGTGGATAACCCTGACGAACGGGTGGTTATCCAGCATAACTGGCACGAGCTGCGGCTGCTCATGTGGGATTATGTCGGGATTGTACGTACAACGAAGCGTCTGGAGCGCGCGTTACGCCGCATTATGATGTTGCAGCAGGAAATTGATGACTATTACGCCAATTTCCGCGTTTCCAATAACCTGCTGGAGCTTCGCAACCTGGTGCAGGTTGCCGAGCTGATTGTGCGCTGCGCAATGATGCGCAAAGAGAGTCGTGGTCTGCATTATACGCTGGACTATCCCGACACGCTGGAAACATCCGGCCCGTCGGTGCTGACGCCGCAGGTTCACATAAACAGGTAAAAGGCCTGGGTCAGGGCAGTGTAGTCTTCGGAATAACGCTGGTCTGGCCCGCGAATGACCATCCTGTCGATAAAGCACTCCCCCTCTTTCGGCGAGAGCGCCAGCAGCACGCGGTGCGGTAAGCGCCCTTCCGTATCGGAGATATCGGTACGAAGACGCAACTTCCAGCCGATCTCACGAGCGATCTCAATAAAGGTGTTGCCCGTGCTTTCAGGCAGGACCACGCAGAAAAATCCCTCTTCCGAGATAAGTTCCGCCGCACTGGTCAGGAGTGACGGGTGATCGAGCGAACGGGTGTAACGCGCCTGCTCGCGTTCCGGCGTTCCACACTCCACGCCGGGCACGAAATACGGCGGGTTGCTGACGATCAAATCGTAACGCGCGGTCTGCTCTGGTGCCCAGGTCAGGACATCTGCACATTCCACCCTGACGCGTTCTGCCCACGGGGATTCAGCAGCGTTTTCACGCGCCTGCTGCGCCGCCTGAGGATCAAGCTCAACGGCATCGATCGTGACGTGTTCTTCCGTTCGCTGCGCCAGCATTAACGCCTGGAGCCCGGTGCCCGTCCCGATATCCAGAATGCGTTTTACACCTGCGACAGGCGCCCATGCACCCAGTAAAATACCGTCTGTACCGACTTTCATCGCACAACGATTGTGCGCCACAAAAAACTGTTTAAACGTAAAACCATCGCGGCGCAGCTGCGCTTTGAGTTGAGACATGTCAGGGCAACCTTCTGTGTGAAACTGGAGTAGCATAGGGGAAAGCGAAGTGGCCGAAAAGCGATATCCATACAAACAGATGAAGATTACAGCCGTAACGTCTATAATCAGCGCCCCACACAGAGGTAGAACATGACTGTAACGACTTTTTCCGAACTTGAACTCGATGAAAGCCTGCTCAATGCTCTTGAGAGCAAAGGCTTTACACGCCCGACCGCCATTCAGGCCGCGGCCATTCCGCCTGCGCTTGAGGGCCGCGATGTGCTCGGTTCTGCGCCAACCGGCACGGGGAAGACAGCAGCCTACTTGCTGCCTGTGTTGCAGCATTTGCTCGATTTTCCGCGTAAAAAATCAGGCCCGCCGCGTATTTTGATCCTGACCCCGACCCGTGAGCTGGCGATGCAGGTTGCCGAACACGCGCGTGAGCTGGCGGCGAACACCCATCTGGATATCGCTACCATCACCGGCGGCGTAGCGTATATGAACCACGCGGAAGTGTTCAGCGAAAACCAGGATATCGTTGTTGCGACGACAGGCCGTCTGCTGCAATACATTAAAGAAGAGAACTTCGACTGCCGCGCGGTGGAAACGCTCATTCTCGATGAAGCTGACCGCATGCTGGACATGGGCTTTGCCCAGGATATCGAACACATCGCGGGTGAAACGCGCTGGCGTAACCAGACCATGCTGTTCTCGGCAACCCTTGAAGGGGATGCCATCAAAGATTTCGCCGAACGTCTGCTGGAAGATCCGGTGGAAGTGTCCGCCACGCCATCCACGCGCGAGCGTAAGAAGATCCACCAGTGGTACTACCGCGCAGATAATCTTGAGCATAAGGTTGAGTTGCTGAAACACCTGCTGAAGCAGGAAGATGCAACCCGTACCATCGTCTTCGTTCGCAAACGCGAGCGCGTGCATGAGCTGGCAGAAATGCTGCGCAACGCCGGCATCAACAACTGCTATCTCGAAGGTGAAATGGCGCAGGTTAAGCGTACCGAAGGGATTAAGCGTCTGACCGATGGCCGCGTGAATGTGCTGGTTGCCACCGACGTTGCCGCGCGCGGGATCGACATCCCTGACGTAAGCCACGTGATCAACTTTGATATGCCACGCAGCGGTGATACTTATCTCCACCGCATTGGCCGTACCGGCCGTGCGGGCCGTAAAGGTATTGCTATCTCTCTGGTGGAAGCGCACGACCATCTGCTGCTTCAGAAAATTGGCCGCTACGTTGATGAGCCGCTTAAAGCTCGCGTTATCGACGGACTTCGTCCGACCACACGTGCACCGAGTGAAAAAATGACGGGTAAACCGTCCAAGAAAGCGCTCGCAAAACGTGCCGAGAGAAAAGAGAAAGAAAAAGAGAAACCGCGCGTTAAGCAGCGCCACCGCGATACCAAAAACATTGGTAAGCGCCGTAAGCCAAGCTCTGCTGCGCCAGAGACAAAAACTGAAGAGTAAAAAAAAGCCGGGACATTCCCGGCTTCTTTATTCCCCCCCGTGGCTGAAACCTTACAGGCTTTCAGTAAAGGTACGTGCGATAACGTCGCGCTGCTGTTCCGGGGTCAGAGAGTTGAAGCGTACCGCATAGCCAGACACGCGGATGGTCAGCTGCGGGTATTTTTCCGGGTGCTCAACGGCGTCCATCAGGGTTTCGCGACGCAGAACGTTAACGTTCAGGTGCTGACCGCCTTCCACGCGGACTTCTGGCTTCACTTCCATTGGAATTTCACGGTATTCAATTTCGCCCAGCTTGCTCACCGGAACGATTTCGTCTTCCGCAAAACCTGCTTTCGCTACGACACAGCGCGCTTCGTTTTTCTCGCTGTCCAGCAGCCAGAAAGAGTTCAGCAGATCGTCGTTTGCTGCTTTAGTAATCTGGATACCTGTAATCATGTGTTGCCTCCCTTAGGCTACATTAACTGATGCTGGCCTTTCGCGGCCAATTGGTAAAACCATTGTTTCTTGTGTGTATATATAACATTCAGACCCCGGTGATTTATTGATTTAAATCAACAAAACCACTAACCACACAAAGAGTGTGGTCTGAATTTATTGTTTCAGATCAATTTCTTCGTCTTACCCATTCAACTTATCCCGCATCTTTTCCAAAATAAATTTAGCAACTTAGCCCACTTTTCAGCGTGCTATTTTGCTCACCGGGCTTTAGCAGGTAAGCTAGGCAGAGAATGAAATTCGCAGGAGAGCGAGATGACGACACCTTTAACCTGGCATGACGTGCTGGCAGAAGAGAAGCAGCAGCCCTACTTTATCAATACCCTCAGCACCGTTGCGGCTGAACGGCAGGCTGGCCAGACGATTTATCCGCCGCAGAAAGATGTGTTTAACGCCTTTCGCTATACCGAACTGAGCGACGTGAAGGTGGTTATTCTGGGGCAGGATCCCTACCACGGCCCTGGTCAGGCTCACGGACTGGCGTTCTCCGTGCGTCCGGGCGTGGCTATCCCCCCTTCTCTGCTGAATATGTATAAAGAGCTTGAAGGTACGATCCCTGGCTTTACTCGCCCTAATCACGGCTATCTGGAAAGCTGGGCGCGCCAGGGCGTGCTGTTGCTGAACACCGTGTTGACGGTTCGTGCAGGCCAGGCGCACTCCCACGCCAGCCTCGGCTGGGAAACCTTTACCGATAAGGTCATCAGCCTGATTAATGAGCACCGTGAAAGCGTCGTATTTTTACTCTGGGGTTCGCATGCACAAAAGAAAGGGGCGATTATCGATCGTCAGCGCCATCACGTACTGAAAGCACCGCACCCGTCGCCGCTGTCTGCACACCGCGGTTTCTTTGGCAGTAATCATTTTGTTCTGACGAATGAATGGCTGGAAAAGCGTGGCGAAAAGCCAATTGACTGGATGCCTGTATTACCGGCAGAGAGTGAGTAGTTTGAGTCTGAATGCCCGATGGACCGGGCATTCAATCAGCACAAAGGCTTATGCTTTATTCTGACGCCACCATTCCGCCAGCAGTACGCCGGTCGCAACGGATACGTTCAGGCTTTCAACGTTGCCTGTACCGTCGATAGAGACGCTCAGGTCAGCGCTGGAGAGTGCCGCATCAGACAGACCATCACGCTCCTGACCTAACACCAGCACCATTTTGCGTGGCAGCGTCGCTTTAAACAGCGGCGTTGCGGCACGGCTTGAGGTGGTGACAATGGTGTAGCCCGCTTTACGGAACTGCTCGAGGGCTTCCAGCACGCTGTCGCCGGTGATCGGCTGAACGTGCTCTGCACCGCCTTCCGCGGTACGGATTGCCGCACCGGACTCCAGCAGCGCGGCATCCTGTAACAGCACGCCTTTCACGCCAAAGTGCGCGCAGCTACGCATCATCGCACCCAGGTTATGCGGGTTACCTACATCTTCCAGCGCCAGCACGCAGTCATCGGCATCCGCCTGGCTGACCCACTGCTGCACGGTAGTACCGTTACGTTTTTTGATCAGGAAGCAGACGCCGCCGTGGTGTTCAGTACCGGACGCTTTAGTCAGCTCGGCATCGTCAACCACGTGGTAGGCTTTGCGGTTCGCCGCCATCCAGCGCAGCGCTTCTTTAAAGCGCGGGGTCACGCTCTGGATAAACCATGCGCGAACGATACACTCCGGGCGGCTCTGGAACAGGGCCTGACAGGCGTTCTCGCCGTATACACGGGTCTCTTCCGCACGCTGACGACGCAGCACTTCCGGATCGATAAAGCTTTTTCCGCTGATACCGCCGTGATCGGCCTTTTCAGTCGCCTCTTCACCCGGCGCGCGCGAAACGGTACGCCATGGCGATCCACCGTCGCGGACAACATCGTCGCGTTTGCGATCGTCACGCTTACGGTCATCACGTTTGCGGTCATCGCCGCGGTTATTTCTGTCATCGCGGGCGGGGCGACGGCCACCGTCTGCACGAGAAGACGCTGGACGCCCGCCACCCTTTCCGGTACGCGGATTTTGGGTGCGTTTATCAGAGTCATCATCACTGCGGACATACATCACTTTGACCTTGCCGCTTTTGTTTTTCATTTCGTCGTTCATGCTTTTCTCCACCAGCGCTGCGCGAAGCGCGCAGATTACCCGATGTGCAAGCTCATAGCCATAATTTCGTACAAAAGCCTGTGACTATTGTTCCCATTGAATAAAACGCGTTGTCGTTTCATACAGGCTCACTGATAATATGTAACATATCAGAAACATTATCGGCGTTCTGCCGTTGTTCCACGGCTCTATCAGAGGTTAGTTATGAATACCGTATGTGCCAACTGTCAGGCTTTAAACCGCATTCCGGACGATCGGATGGATGACGGTGCGAAATGCGGGCGTTGTGGCCACGAATTATTTGATGGCGATGTCATTAACGCGACGGGTGCTACGCTGGACAAACTCCTCAAGGACGATCTGCCTGTTGTGGTCGATTTCTGGGCGCCGTGGTGCGGCCCTTGCCGCAACTTTGCGCCAATTTTCGAAGACGTGGCGGAAGAGCGCAGCGGGAAAATGCGTTTTGTGAAAGTGAATACCGAAGCCGAACGTGAGCTCAGCGCCCGTTTTCGCATTCGCAGCATTCCCACCATTATGATTTTCAAAAATGGTGAAGTGATCGACATGCTCAACGGTGCCGTGCCAAAAGCGCCTTTCGACAGCTGGTTAAACGAATCCCTGTAACATTCACGGGGCACATCTTGTGCCCCGTTCTCTCCTCTGCGAAAATGGGGTTTTTCCTGCCTTTTCGCCCATGACTGATAACGCTGTACTTCAATTACGCGCCGAGCGCCTTGCGCGCGCCACCCGCCCGTTTCTGGCCCGAGGCAATCGTATTCGCCGCTGCCAGCGCTGCCTTTTACCGCTGAAGGTGTGCCTGTGCGAAACGCTTGCGCCGAGCGAGGCGAAAAGTCGCTTTTGTCTGGTCATGTTTGATACCGAACCGATGAAGCCCAGCAATACGGGGCGCCTGATCGCCGATATTCTGCCAGACACAGCGGCGTTCCAGTGGTCGCGCACTGAGCCACCTCAGGCACTGCTCGACCTGGTGGCCAGCCCGGACTATCAGCCAATGGTCGTTTTCCCTGCATCGTATGCAGGCGAACATCGTCAGGTGCTTTCGGCGCCGCCATCCGGTAAACCGCCGCTGTTTATTATGCTCGACGGCACCTGGACGGAAGCCAGAAAGATGTTTCGCAAAAGCCCGTATCTTGATGCGCTGCCGGTAATTTCCGTCGATCTGTCGCGCGTTTCGGCCTATCGCCTGCGCGAAGCCCATGCCGACGGCCAGTACTGCACCGCGGAGGTCGCGATTGCGCTACTGGATCTGGCGGGCGATACCCAGGCAGCCGGCGCGCTGGGCAGTCACTTCTCCTGCTTCCGCGAACGTTATCTTGCGGGAAAAACCGTTCATAAGGGTAGCGTCACAGCAACTGAGACAGAAAGCGTTTAAAATCATCAGGTCGCTTGCATTCACGGGAGGCCTGCATGAGCCAGAGAGGGTTAGAAGCGCTACTTCGTCCGAAATCCATTGCCGTTATTGGCGCCTCAATGAAACCGGACCGCGCAGGGTATCTGATGATGCGCAATCTGCTGGCTGGCGGGTTTAATGGCCCGGTCATGCCCGTTACGCCCGCCTATAAGGCGGTTCAGGGGGTGCTGGCGTGGCCGGACGTGCAAAGTTTACCGTTCGTTCCCGACCTCGCCGTGCTCTGTACGCATGCGAAACGAAACCTCGAACTGCTTGAGTCGCTCGGCCAGAAAGGCTGTAAAACCTGTATTATTCTCTCGTCGCCTCCTCAGCAGCAGCCTGAGCTGCTGGCCTGCGCCAGCCGCTACCAGATGCGTATTCTTGGTCCAAACAGCCTGGGTCTGCTTGCGCCCTGGCAAGGGCTGAATGCCAGCTTCTCCCCGGTTCCGATCCGTAAAGGTAAGCTGGCCTTTATTTCGCAGTCGGCTGCGGTATCCAATACGATCCTCGACTGGGCACAACAGCGTGAGATGGGCTTTTCCTACTTCATCGCCCTGGGTGACAGCCTGGACATTGACGTTGATGAACTGCTGGATTTCCTGGCGCGTGACAGCAAAACCAGCGCGATCCTGCTCTATCTTGAACACCTGAGCGACGCCCGTCGTTTTGTGTCGGCGTCACGTAGCGCATCGCGTAATAAACCGATTCTGGTCATCAAAAGCGGGCGCAGCCCGGCGGCGCAGCGCCTGCTGCATTCCCATTCGGGGATGGATCCCGCCTGGGATGCCGCGATCCAGCGCGCCGGTCTGCTGCGGGTTCAGGATACGCACGAGCTTTTTTCTGCCGTCGAAACGTTGAGCCACATGCGCCCCCTGCGCGGTGAAAAGCTGATGATCGTCAGCAACGGCGCCGCTCCCGCCGCACTGGCGCTGGACGAACTGTGGCTGCGCAACGGCAAGCTGGCAACGCTGGGCGAAGCGACGCTTCAGCGCCTGCGGGAGGTGCTGCCGGGCAGCGTTACTCCCGGTAATCCGCTCGATTTACGCGATGATGCCACAAGCGAGCGCTACATCAGGGCGATCTCCCTCCTGCTCGACAGTCAGGATTTCGATGCGCTGATGATCATTCATTCACCCAGCGCCGCTGCGCCCGGCAGTGAAAGCGCACGCGCGCTGATTGAGGCTGTCCGAAACCATCCGCGCGGCAAATACGTCACCCTGCTGACTAACTGGTGCGGCGAGTTCTCTTCACAGGAAGCGCGCCGTCTGTTCAGTGAAGCCGGGCTGCCAACCTACCGCACGCCGGAGGGCACCATTACCGCGTTTATGCATATGGTTGAATACCGCCGCAACCAGAAGCAGCTGCGTGAAACGCCAGCCCTGCCGGGCAACCTCACAGCAAATTCGGTGGACGTGCACAGGCTATTGCAGCAGGCCATCGAAGAGGGTGCCACGTCGCTTGATACGCATGAAGTGCAACCCATTCTTGGCAGCTATGGGATGCAAACGCTGCCCACCTGGATTGCCGGCGACAGCGCCGAGGCGGTACATATCGCTGAGCAGATTGGCTATCCGGTCGCGCTGAAGCTGCGCTCCCCCGATATTCCGCACAAATCAGATGTGCAGGGCGTCATGCTGTATCTGCGCACCGCGACAGAAGTGCAACAGGCCGCGGATGCCATTATCGATCGCGTTAAAATGACGTGGCCACAGGCCAGGATCCACGGCCTGCTGGTGCAGAGCATGGCTAACCGAGCGGGCGCGCAGGAGCTGCGCGTGGTGGTCGAACACGATCCGGTTTTTGGTCCGCTCATTATGCTGGGTGAAGGCGGCGTTGAATGGCGGCCAGAAGAACAGGCGGCTGTCGCGCTTCCGCCACTAAACATGAACCTGGCGCGTTATTTAATTATTCAGGCCATTAAAAGTAAAAAAATCCGCGGGAGAAGCGCTCTGAGGCCGCTTGATATCGCCGGATTAAGCCAGTTTCTGGTGAAGGTCTCTAACCTCATTGTTGACTGTGCGGAGATCCAGCGCCTGGATATCCACCCGCTCCTCGCTTCCGGAAATGAATTTACGGCCCTCGACGTGACGCTGGAAATTGCGCCATTTGTCGGTGATCGGGAAAGCCGTCTCGCCATTCGTCCTTATCCGCTTCATCTGGAAGAGTGGGTGGAGATGAAAAATGGAGAGCGGGCGCTGTTTCGCCCTATCCTGCCGGAAGACGAGCCGCTGCTGCAAGCGTTCATCTCGCAGGTGACGAAGGAAGACTTATACTATCGCTATTTCAGCGAAATCAACGAATTTACCCACGACGATTTAGCCAATATGACCCAGATCGACTACGATCGAGAAATGGCGATTGTGGCGGTTCGCCGTTCCGGAGAGGGAGAGGAGATCCTCGGCGTGACGCGCGCCATTTCCGACCCGGATAACGTAGATGCGGAGTTTGCCGTGCTGGTGCGTTCCGATCTTAAAGGTTTGGGGTTAGGCAGACGGCTGCTCGAAAAACTCATTGGATATACGCGCGATCACGGATTGTCACGCCTGAACGGCATTACTATGCCAAATAATCGGGGTATGGTGACCCTGGCGCGGAAGCTCGGTTTTGACGTTGATATCCAGCTGGATGAAGGCATTGTCTCCCTGTCCCTCAGCCTGACATCAACGGATAAACACGAGTAAGCTTCTGGAAATGTTACCCACTTTTCTCATCACTGGGGTATCATTGTCCGCTTATGTTGTTTGCCTGGTACAGACAACCCTTCAATGAACAGAGAAGAAACGCACTGTGATGTTGTCAAAATTTAAGCGTAATAAACATCAACAACACCTTGCTCAACTACCGAAGATTTCTCAGTCAGTTGATGATGTAGAGTTCTTTTATGCTCCCGCTCGTTTCCGGGAGACGCTTCTGGAAAAGATTGCCAGCGCGACGCGACGTATCTGCATTGTGGCGCTCTATCTTGAACAGGATGAAGGTGGGCGTGCTGTCCTGAACGCGCTCTATGAAGCGAAACGTCAACGTCCGGAACTGGACGTTCGTGTGCTGGTTGACTGGCACCGCGCGCAGCGTGGCCGTATTGGCGCGGCCGCCTCGAACACTAACGCTGACTGGTATTGCCGCACGGCCCAGGAGAACCCGGGGATCGATATTCCGGTGTATGGTGTGCCCGTGAATACCCGTGAAGCGCTTGGCGTTCTTCATTTCAAAGGATTTATCATCGATGACAGCGTCCTTTACAGCGGCGCCAGCCTGAATGATGTTTATCTCCATCAGCTCGATAAATACCGTTACGATCGCTACCATCTGATCCGCAATCCACAGATGGCCGACATCATGTTCAACTGGGTAGATAAAAACCTGGTTCATGGCCGCGGTGTCCACCGTCTTGACGATCCTCATCGCCCGAAAAGCCCGGAAATTAAAAACGACGTTCGCTCCTTCCGCCAGGAGCTGCGCGATGCGGTTTATCGTTTCCAGGGTGACGCCAGTAATGAAGAGCTGTCCGTTACGCCGCTGGTAGGCCTGGGAAAAACCAGCCTGCTGAACAAGACGATTTTCCATTTGATGCCGTGCGCGGAGCATAAGCTCACCATCTGCACGCCATACTTCAACCTTCCCGCCGTTCTGGTGCGCAATATTATTCAGCTGCTGCGCGAGGGTAAAAAGGTGGAGATCATCGTCGGGGATAAAACGGCAAACGACTTTTTCATTCCGGAAGATCAGCCTTTCAAGATCATCGGCGCACTGCCTTATCTTTATGAGATTAACCTGCGTCGCTTCCTGAGCCGTTTACAGTACTACGTGAACACGGACCAGCTGGTCGTGCGTCTCTGGAAAGATGAAGATAACAGCTATCATCTCAAAGGGATGTGGGTCGATGATGAGTGGATGCTGCTGACCGGTAATAACCTGAACCCGCGCGCCTGGCGTCTGGATCTGGAGAATGCCATCCTGATTCACGATCCTCAGCATGCATTAGCCGCGAAACGCGATCGTGAGCTGGAGCTTATACGCACACATACCACAGTGGTTCGTCATTACCGCGATCTGCAAAGCATCGCGGATTATCCGGTGAAAGTTCGCAAGCTGATTCGCCGTTTACGTCGGATCCGTATCGATCGCCTCATTAGCCGTATTCTGTAATTCCCGGGCCCTGTCACTGACGGGGCTTTTTTATGGAGCCTGTTAATGCGTACCCCTTTCCTGATGATCCCTCTTTTCCTGACCGGTTGCAGCCATATGGCGAATGATAGCTGGTCGGGTCAGGACAAAGCTCAACACTTTCTGGCGTCTGCAATGTTGTCCGCTGCGGGCAATGAGTATGCGCTGCACCAGGGGTATAGCCGGGATCGAAGTGCCACAATGGGCCTGATGTTCTCCATAAGCCTGGGGGCATCGAAAGAGCTTTGGGATAGCCGCCCCTCAGGAAGCGGCTGGAGCTGGAAAGATTTTGCGTGGGACGTAGCCGGCGCAACAACCGGCTACGCCGTCTGGCAGATGGCACATTATTAAAGGCGGATACCTTTTCCTTTGCGATGCAGCATCAGCGAGACAATAAACGCCAGCGCTCCCATTACGGTGACATACCAGAAAAAGGTCGTTTCACTGCCCCACGACTTAAGTGATAGCGCGACATACTCCGCCGAACCGCCGAACAGGGCATTCGCGACCGCATATGACAGGCCTACACCCAGCGCCCTCACCTGTGCGGGAAACATTTCCGCCTTCAAAATGCCGCTGATTGCCGTGTAAAAACTGATAATGATGAGTGCCACCATGATCAGCGCGAAAGCGGCATACGGCGACGTTGTCTGCTGTAGCGCAGTCAAAAGCGGAACGGTACCCAGGGTGAGCATGCCGCCAAAGATCAGCATGGAGGTGCGGCGACCTATTTTGTCCGACAGCGCGCCGACAATCGGCTGGATAAGCATAAAGACGAGTAACGCCACTGTCATGACGACACTCGCAACGTTTGCATGCATGCCCGTGGTGTTAACCAGATATTTTTGCATGTAGGTGGTGAAGGTATAGAAACTTAGCGAGCCCGCGGCGGTAAAACCTAACACCATCAAAAATGCTTTGCGGTTTCGCCAGAGCCCCTTCATCGAGCCCGCCTCTTTCAGCGCCCTGACCTCCTGTTGAGAGGTTTCATCAAGATGACGGCGTAGCCACAGGGCGACAACCGCCAGGGCAGCGCCCATAGCAAACGGGATGCGCCAGCCCCAGGCGCGCAAATCTTCATCGCTAAGGATTTGTTGCAGGATCACCACAACCAGTAACGCCAGCAACTGTCCGCCAATGAGGGTCACATACTGGAATGATGCATAGAAACCCTTTCGGCCTTCAACCGCCACTTCGCTCATGTATGTCGCACTGGTGCCGTATTCGCCACCGACTGACAGCCCCTGGAACAGACGAGCCAGCAGCAGCAATGCGGGTGCCCATGTTCCGATAGTGTCATATCCGGGCAGGCAGGCTATCACCAGAGAGCCGACGCACATCATGCATACGGAGATGAGCATGGAGGTCTTGCGCCCTTTTCTGTCTGCGATCCTGCCGAATAGCCATCCACCGATAGGGCGCATCAGGAACCCGGCGGCAAAAACGCCTGCGGTTTGCAGAAGCTGAGTGGTGGTATTCCCGGACGGGAAAAAGATATGCGCAAAGTAGAGTGAACAGAATGAATAG
The DNA here is from genome assembly GCF_900322725.1 of Enterobacter cloacae complex sp. Lineage (NCBI taxonomy): Bacteria > Pseudomonadati > Pseudomonadota > Gammaproteobacteria > Enterobacterales > Enterobacteriaceae > Enterobacter > Enterobacter cloacae complex sp. The sequence goes on from NZ_LT991957.1 coordinate 827,537, forward strand.
ACGTAAAAGTCAAACCACTCTACGAGGTTCCCCGATGAGGCCCCAACGATTGCCCAAACCCGACGACGGGTATCCTTATTTGCCAAATTGGTGTTATCCGTATCTGCACTGGCTACGGTTTCTGTCATTTTAAAATCCCCTGTCTCACATTGCGGGCCATTGCCCACAAACAGTAAAACCGGATTTAAAACGAATCGTTAGGTAAATAAAATGTTTCTAATATGTTTCATTACGTTTTGTGAACTCGATCAGGTATCGAATTATTAGCGGACGTAGTAATTATCCCCACTTCTGCTGATGCGCCTTTTTTCGCTGCAAATAATCTTCATCTGCCCGAATTTTATCCCACCACTTTTTGAAGACCGCGGCGGCTTCTGCTTTTACGGGATCGCAATCCAGCGGTTTGACCTGGCGCTTCTCATCGTACTTTTTACCGCCTTTATGATTGGCATATCGCCTGGCGCGCGTATAGCCCATCTGAATGAATTTACGCGCCATATCCATACCCACAAAGTCGTTTTGCTGACGATATTCTTCAAACAGGGCGTATATTTCTTTTGCCGATCGCGCTGCAACTTCAGCATTTTTGTATCGCCAGTGCGGAAGTATCTCGCTTTTGTAAGGTTCCACCATGAGCACACCCTGCTCTCCCCGCCCCACCTGATACAACTCTGGATGGTCACGGAAATTAATGTTGGCAAAATCTTGTTGGTAATCAAAGGGACGTATCAAAGCAGCACCATTGTTAAAAGCGTTTTAACAATTGTAGGCACGGTCAGGCGGTGCCGCCACCCGGCATTTTCCGGCGCATAAAGCAAAAAACCCCGCACCTTACGGTACGGGGTTTCTTTAATTGATGCCTGGCAGTTCCCTACTCTCACATGGGGAGACCCCACACTACCATCGGCGCTACGGCGTTTCACTTCTGAGTTCGGCATGGGGTCAGGTGGGACCACCGCGCTAAAGCCGCCAGGCAAATTCTGTTCATCTGTATCAGGCTGAAAATCGTGTCTCTTCGCCAAAACATCTTCGGCGTTGTAAGGTTAAGCCTCACGGTTCATTAGTATCGGTTAGCTCAACGCATCGCTGCGCTTACACACCCGACCTATCAACGTCGTCGTCTTCAACGTTCCTTCAGGAGACTTAAAGTCTCAGGGAGAACTCATCTCGGGGCAAGTTTCGTGCTTAGATGCTTTCAGCACTTATCTCTTCCGCATTTAGCTACCGGGCAGTGCCATTGGCATGACAACCCGAACACCAGTGATGCGTCCACTCCGGTCCTCTCGTACTAGGAGCAGCCCCCCTCAATTCTCCAGCGCCCACGGCAGATAGGGACCGAACTGTCTCACGACGTTCTAAACCCAGCTCGCGTACCACTTTAAATGGCGAACAGCCATACCCTTGGGACCTACTTCAGCCCCAGGATGTGATGAGCCGACATCGAGGTGCCAAACACCGCCGTCGATATGAACTCTTGGGCGGTATCAGCCTGTTATCCCCGGAGTACCTTTTATCCGTTGAGCGATGGCCCTTCCATTCAGAACCACCGGATCACTATGACCTGCTTTCGCACCTGCTCGCGCCGTCACGCTCGCAGTCAAGCTGGCTTATGCCATTGCACTAACCTCCTGATGTCCGACCAGGATTAGCCAACCTTCGTGCTCCTCCGTTACTCTTTGGGAGGAGACCGCCCCAGTCAAACTACCCACCAGACACTGTCCGCAACCCGGATTACGGGTCTACGTTAGAACACCAGCCATTAAAGGGTGGTATTTCAAGGTTGGCTCCACGCAGACTGGCGTCCACGCTTCAAAGCCTCCCACCTATCCTACACATCAAGGACCAGTGTTCAGTGTCAAGCTATAGTAAAGGTTCACGGGGTCTTTCCGTCTTGCCGCGGGTACACTGCATCTTCACAGCGAGTTCAATTTCACTGAGTCTCGGGTGGAGACAGCCTGGCCATCATTACGCCATTCGTGCAGGTCGGAACTTACCCGACAAGGAATTTCGCTACCTTAGGACCGTTATAGTTACGGCCGCCGTTTACCGGGGCTTCGATCAAGAGCTTCGCGTTGCCGCTAACCCCATCAATTAACCTTCCGGCACCGGGCAGGCGTCACACCGTATACGTCCACTTTCGTGTTTGCACAGTGCTGTGTTTTTAATAAACAGTTGCAGCCAGCTGGTATCTTCGACTGATTTCAGCTCCGTCCGCAGGGACTTCACCTACATATCAGCGTGCCTTCTCCCGAAGTTACGGCACCATTTTGCCTAGTTCCTTCACCCGAGTTCTCTCAAGCGCCTTGGTATTCTCTACCTGACCACCTGTGTCGGTTTGGGGTACGATTTCGTGTTACCTGATGCTTAGAGGCTTTTCCTGGAAGCAGGGCATTTATCACTTCAGCACCGTAGTGCCTCGTCATCACACCTCAGCGTTAAAAGGTACCGGATTTACCTGGAACCTCCGCCTACATGCTTAAACCGGGACAACCGTCGCCCGGCTGACATAGCCTTCTCCGTCCCCCCTTCGCAGTAACACCAAGTACAGGAATATTAACCTGTTTCCCATCGACTACGCCTTTCGGCCTCGCCTTAGGGGTCGACTCACCCTGCCCCGATTAACGTTGGACAGGAACCCTTGGTCTTCCGGCGAGCGGGCTTTTCACCCGCTTTATCGTTACTTATGTCAGCATTCGCACTTCTGATACCTCCAGCAACCCTCACAGGCCACCTTCAACGGCTTACAGAACGCTCCCCTACCCAACAACACATAGTGTCGCTGCCGCAGCTTCGGTGCATGGTTTAGCCCCGTTACATCTTCCGCGCAGGCCGACTCGACCAGTGAGCTATTACGCTTTCTTTAAATGATGGCTGCTTCTAAGCCAACATCCTGGCTGTCTGTGCCTTCCCACATCGTTTCCCACTTAACCATGACTTTGGGACCTTAGCTGGCGGTCTGGGTTGTTTCCCTCTTCACGACGGACGTTAGCACCCGCCGTGTGTCTCCCGTGATAACATTCTTCGGTATTCGTAGTTTGCATCGGGTTGGTAAGCCGGGATGGCCCCCTAGCCGAAACAGTGCTCTACCCCCGAAGATGAATTCACGAGGCGCTACCTAAATAGCTTTCGGGGAGAACCAGCTATCTCCCGGTTTGATTGGCCTTTCACCCCCAGCCACAGGTCATCCGCTAATTTTTCAACATTAGTCGGTTCGGTCCTCCAGTTAGTGTTACCCAACCTTCAACCTGCCCATGGCTAGATCACCGGGTTTCGGGTCTATACCCTGCAACTTAACGCCCAGTTAAGACTCGGTTTCCCTTCGGCTCCCCTATACGGTTAACCTTGCTACAGAATATAAGTCGCTGACCCATTATACAAAAGGTACGCAGTCACCCCATAAAGAGGCTCCCACTGCTTGTACGTACACGGTTTCAGGTTCTTTTTCACTCCCCTCGCCGGGGTTCTTTTCGCCTTTCCCTCACGGTACTGGTTCACTATCGGTCAGTCAGGAGTATTTAGCCTTGGAGGATGGTCCCCCCATATTCAGACAGGATACCACGTGTCCCGCCCTACTCTTCGAGTTCACAACAAGTGTGTTTTCGTGTACGGGACTATCACCCTGTACCGTCGGACTTTCCAGACCGTTCCACTAACACACAAGCTGATTCAGACTCCGGGCTGCTCCCCGTTCGCTCGCCGCTACTGGGGGAATCTCGGTTGATTTCTTTTCCTCGGGGTACTTAGATGTTTCAGTTCCCCCGGTTCGCCTCGTTAACCTATGTATTCAGTTAACGATAGTGCAACGGATTGCACTGGGTTTCCCCATTCGGACATCGACGGGTCAAAGGTTCATATCACCTCGCCGTCGCTTTTCGCAGATTAGCACGTCCTTCATCGCCTCTGACTGCCAGGGCATCCACCGTGTACGCTTAGTCGCTTAACCTCACAACCCGAAGATGTTTCACTTCTGATTGCGAAAATTTGAGAGACTCGGACACACATGAGCTGTGTGTCGTTTCAATTTTCAGCTTGATCCAGATTTTTAAAGAGCAAATATCTCAAACATGACTCGTAAGTCAGTTTTGAGATATGACGGCAGGTGACTTTCACTCACGAACCAGCAAGTGGCGTCCCCTAGGGGATTCGAACCCCTGTTACCGCCGTGAAAGGGCGGTGTCCTGGGCCTCTAGACGAAGGGGACGTACAGTCTCAATCGCAAGACGCCTTGCTATTTACTTTTCATCAGACAATCTGTGTGAGCACTACAAAGGCAGGTTCTTTAAGGTAAGGAGGTGATCCAACCGCAGGTTCCCCTACGGTTACCTTGTTACGACTTCACCCCAGTCATGAATCACAAAGTGGTAAGCGCCCTCCCGAAGGTTAAGCTACCTACTTCTTTTGCAACCCACTCCCATGGTGTGACGGGCGGTGTGTACAAGGCCCGGGAACGTATTCACCGTGGCATTCTGATCCACGATTACTAGCGATTCCGACTTCATGGAGTCGAGTTGCAGACTCCAATCCGGACTACGACGCACTTTATGAGGTCCGCTTGCTCTCGCGAGGTCGCTTCTCTTTGTATGCGCCATTGTAGCACGTGTGTAGCCCTACTCGTAAGGGCCATGATGACTTGACGTCATCCCCACCTTCCTCCAGTTTATCACTGGCAGTCTCCTTTGAGTTCCCGGCCTAACCGCTGGCAACAAAGGATAAGGGTTGCGCTCGTTGCGGGACTTAACCCAACATTTCACAACACGAGCTGACGACAGCCATGCAGCACCTGTCTCAGAGTTCCCGAAGGCACCAAAGCATCTCTGCTAAGTTCTCTGGATGTCAAGAGTAGGTAAGGTTCTTCGCGTTGCATCGAATTAAACCACATGCTCCACCGCTTGTGCGGGCCCCCGTCAATTCATTTGAGTTTTAACCTTGCGGCCGTACTCCCCAGGCGGTCGACTTAACGCGTTAGCTCCGGAAGCCACGCCTCAAGGGCACAACCTCCAAGTCGACATCGTTTACGGCGTGGACTACCAGGGTATCTAATCCTGTTTGCTCCCCACGCTTTCGCACCTGAGCGTCAGTCTTTGTCCAGGGGGCCGCCTTCGCCACCGGTATTCCTCCAGATCTCTACGCATTTCACCGCTACACCTGGAATTCTACCCCCCTCTACAAGACTCTAGCCTGCCAGTTTCGAATGCAGTTCCCAGGTTGAGCCCGGGGATTTCACATCCGACTTGACAGACCGCCTGCGTGCGCTTTACGCCCAGTAATTCCGATTAACGCTTGCACCCTCCGTATTACCGCGGCTGCTGGCACGGAGTTAGCCGGTGCTTCTTCTGCGGGTAACGTCAATTGCTGAGGTTATTAACCTCAACACCTTCCTCCCCGCTGAAAGTACTTTACAACCCGAAGGCCTTCTTCATACACGCGGCATGGCTGCATCAGGCTTGCGCCCATTGTGCAATATTCCCCACTGCTGCCTCCCGTAGGAGTCTGGACCGTGTCTCAGTTCCAGTGTGGCTGGTCATCCTCTCAGACCAGCTAGGGATCGTCGCCTAGGTGAGCCGTTACCCCACCTACTAGCTAATCCCATCTGGGCACATCCGATGGCAAGAGGCCCGAAGGTCCCCCTCTTTGGTCTTGCGACGTTATGCGGTATTAGCTACCGTTTCCAGTAGTTATCCCCCTCCATCAGGCAGTTTCCCAGACATTACTCACCCGTCCGCCACTCGTCAGCGAAGCAGCAAGCTGCTTCCTGTTACCGTTCGACTTGCATGTGTTAGGCCTGCCGCCAGCGTTCAATCTGAGCCATGATCAAACTCTTCAATTTAAAAGTTTGATGCTCAATGAATTAAACTTCGTAATGAATTACGTGTTCACTCGTTGAGACTTGGTATTCATTTATCGTCTTGCGACGTTAAGAATCCATGTCACTTTGAGTGCCCACACAGATTGTCTGATAAATTGTTAAAGAGCAGTGCCGCTACGTTTTCGCTGCGGCGCGGGGTGTGCATATTACGCTTTCCCGCTTCAGAGTCAAGCGTTTGTTTTGCTTTTCTCTGCTGACCCGGCGGCTTGCGTGCCGTTGTTCCGTGTCAGTGGAGGCGCATTATAGGGAGTAATTCTGAACCTGCAAGCGTAAAGTGAAAATTATTTACTGACCGCTCACTTTCCAGGCAAATCACTCTTCAGACCTCAATTTTCGCCTGGTTTTTAAACAAAAACGAGCCGCAAGCGGCCCGTTTTTGCGTTTTGTGACTTACTGCACTGCCACAATGCGATCGTCGTTGGCTTCCAGACGGATAACTTTGCCCGGAATCAGCTCCCCGGAGAGAATTTGCTGCGCCAGCGGGTTTTCGATCTGCTGTTGGATAGCACGTTTTAACGGACGCGCGCCATAAACAGGATCGTAACCATTCTCGCTCAGCAGTTTCAGCGCATCATCCGAGATGTGGATTTCATACCCACGGTCTTCCAGACGCTTGTACAGACGCTGCAACTGGATCTGTGCAATCGACGCGATGTGTTTCTCACCCAGCGGATGGAACACGACCACTTCATCAATACGGTTGATGAACTCCGGACGGAAGTTTTGGCTGACCACGCCCAGCACCAGATCTTTCATATGGCTGTAATCCAGCTCACCGAAGCGTTCCTGAATCAAATCGGAACCCAGGTTCGAGGTCATGATCACCACCGTGTTACGGAAGTCGACCGTTCTCCCCTGCCCGTCCGTCAGGCGTCCATCATCCAGTACCTGCAACAGGATGTTAAACACGTCAGGGTGTGCCTTTTCCACTTCATCCAGCAGGATGACGGAATAAGGACGACGGCGAACCGCTTCCGTCAGGTAACCGCCCTCTTCATAACCGACATATCCCGGAGGCGCACCGACCAGACGCGAGACGGAGTGTTTCTCCATAAACTCGGACATATCGATACGCACCATTGCGTCATCGCTGTCGAACATAAAGTTAGCCAGCGCTTTACACAGCTCGGTTTTACCGACACCGGTTGGCCCCAGGAACAGGAACGAGCCGATTGGACGATTCGGATCGGACAGCCCTGCACGGCTACGACGAATGGCGTTAGATACCGCTTCGACCGCTTCGTTCTGGCCAATAACGCGCTGATGCAGATCCTGCTCCATACGCAGCAGTTTCTCGCGTTCGCTTTCCATCATGCGAGCCACAGGAATACCCGTCCAGCGCGCCAGCACTTCGGCTATCTCGGCATCCGTCACTTTATTACGCAACAGACGCATGGTTTTGCCTTCCGACTGCGTGGCGATCTCAAGCTGTTTTTCCAGCTCAGGGATCTTGCCGTACTGTAGCTCGGACATCCGCGCCAGGTCCCCTACGCGACGCGCCTGCTCAATGGCAATTTTCGCCTGCTCCAGTTCAGCCTTGATTGTCTGGGTGCCAGAGAGGGAGGCTTTCTCAGCTTTCCACTCTTCTTCCAGCTCAGAATACTGACGCTCTTTCTCATCCAGCTCTTCGTTGAGCATATCGAGGCGTTTCTTACTCGCTTCATCAGACTCTTTGTTCAGCGCCTGCTGTTCCAGCTTGAGCTGGATAATGCGGCGATCGAGTCGGTCTAACTCTTCCGGCTTCGAGTCAATCTGCATGCGGATACTGGACGCGGCTTCATCGATAAGGTCGATGGCTTTATCCGGCAGCTGACGATCGGCGATATAACGATGCGAAAGCGTCGCCGCCGCAACGATGGCCGGGTCAGTGATCTGCACGTGATGGTGCAGTTCATAGCGCTCTTTCAGACCGCGCAAAATAGCGATGGTATCTTCAACGCTTGGTTCAGCGACAAACACCTTCTGGAAACGACGCTCCAGCGCGGCATCTTTTTCAATGTACTGACGATACTCGTCCAGCGTGGTGGCACCGACGCAGTGAAGTTCACCACGCGCCAGCGCAGGTTTCAGCATGTTCCCGGCATCCATTGCGCCGTCAGCTTTACCGGCCCCAACCATGGTATGCAGTTCGTCAATAAACAGGATGACGTTACCTTCCTGTTTCGCCAGATCGTTCAACACGCCTTTCAGACGCTCTTCGAACTCGCCGCGATATTTCGCCCCGGCCACCAGCGCGCCCATATCCAGAGCCAGCACCCGGCGGCCTTTCAGCCCTTCAGGCACTTCACCATTAACGATACGTTGCGCCAGCCCTTCAACGATGGCGGTTTTACCGACGCCGGGCTCACCAATCAGTACCGGGTTGTTTTTGGTACGACGTTGCAGTACCTGGATAGTCCGGCGAATTTCTTCGTCACGGCCGATCACCGGGTCAAGCTTGCCCTGCTCGGCACGTTCGGTCAGGTCGACCGTAAATTTCTTCAAGGCCTGACGTTGGTCTTCGGCTCCCTGATCGTTCACGCTTTCACCTCCGCGCATTTTCTCAATCGCCTGGGTCACATTGGCGGTGGTTGCACCGGCGGATTTCAGCAGGTCGGTCAAGGTACCGCGTGATTCAAGCGCCGCCAGAACAAACAGCTCTGACGAAATAAAGTTGTCCCCACGTTTTTGCGCCAGCTTGTCGCAAAGGTTCAGCACGCGCACCAGATCCTGCGACGGCTGGACGTCGCCACCAGTACCTTCTACCTGTGGTAAACGGCTCAGCGCCTGATCGATGGCGGTGCGTAACTGGCCGGCATTAATGCCAGCGGACGTTAATAAAGGACGTACCGATCCCCCTTCCTGATTCAGCAAGGCGCTCATTAAATGAAGAGGTTCGATAAACTGGTTGTCGTGCCCCAGTGCGAGGGACTGGGCATCGGCGAGAGCAAGCTGGAATTTATTAGTAAGACGATCCAGACGCATAACTCCTCCCATAACAGGTCAAATTTGCTACTGGAGATTAAATGAGGTCATCCCTCAATTATTCAAGGTTAATAACCTGAATTATGTGAAAAGAAAACGGCGCGTGCCGGATCGTCTTGATTCTTTAGGTTATATCAGCCAAATGAAACTTGCCATACGACCTGTCGTCTTGTCGCGGCGATAGGAGAAAAAATCACCCTTTTCGGTGAAGGTACAGCGATCGCCGCCGAAGATCTGCGTCACCCCAACGTTATTCAAACGTTGACGGGCCAACTGATAAATATCGGCCAGATATTTGTCACCGGAAGCCACAAACGCGTCAACCGCTTGCGGATCTTTTTCCATAAAGGCTTCGCGCACTTCAGGGCCTACCTCAAACGCCTGCGGGCCAATCGCCGGGCCAAGCCAGGCAATGATATTCGCGGGAGTGTCCCGGAAGCAGGCGACGGTCTCTTCCAGCACGCCTTCGCACAGCCCGCGCCATCCGGCATGGGCAGCAGCCACTTCAGTTCCCGCCTGATTGCAGAACAGCACAGGCAGGCAATCGGCGGTCATCACCGCGCAAACCGTTCCCGGCGTATTGCTGTACGAGGCATCGGCGCGTTTAGACGCGTAAGGCTCACCCGACAGCGTCAGCACCGCTTTACCATGCACCTGCTCAAGCCAGACCGGTTTTGAAGGAAGGTATCCCGCAGCAAAAAGGCGCTTACGGTTCTCTTCGACGTGTTCCGGGTTATCGCCACAGTGCGCGCCGAGGTTCAGAGACTCCCATGCGCCCTGGCTCACGCCACCGATACGGGTCGAACTACAGGCGGCCACGCCTTCAGGCAGCGGCCACTCCGGGACAATCAGCTTGGTCATAACCAGTCCACGTGATCCTTATGTTCTTCGAAATCTGCGCGCATCGCGTCGATAAGTTCCACCATATCCTGTGGGATCGGCGCATGCCATTCCATCTGAATTCCGGTAATGGGGTGGTAAAGACGCAGCATCGTCGCATGCAGCGCCTGACGATCGAATTTACGCAGCACGGAGATGAATTCATCCGACGCCCCTTTTGGTGGACGCGGACGACCGCCGTAAACCGGGTCACCCACCAGCGGATGGGTAATATGCGCCATGTGCACGCGGATCTGGTGGGTACGCCCGGTTTCCAGACGCAGACGCAGGCGCGTATGAATGCGGAAATGCTCCATGATGCGGTAGTGGGTCACCGCCGGTTTACCCATCGGGTGCACGGACATATGCGTGCGTTTGGTTGGGTGGCGGCTAATCGGCTCTTCCACCGTGCCGCCAGAGGTCATATGACCAATGGCCACCGCCTCATACTCACGCGTGATTTCGCGCAGCTGTAAAGATTCCACCAGGCGAGTCTGCGCGGGAATCGTCTTCGCCACCACCATCAGACCCGTAGTGTCTTTATCCAGACGGTGAACGATACCGGCACGCGGTACGTCAGCAATCGGCGGATAATAATGAAGGAGTGCGTTAAGAACCGTACCGTCAGGATTGCCCGCGCCCGGATGAACAACAAAATCGCGCGGCTTGTTGATGACCAGAATATCGTCATCTTCGTAGACGATCTCCAGGGGGATATCCTGCGGCTCGAAGCGAATTTCCTCTTCGATTTCAGCATTGATGGCGACAGCTTCCCCACCAAACACTTTCTCTTTAGGTTTGTCCCAGATCTTGCCGTTTACCAGCACGCGCTGGTCAAGGATCCATTCTTTTATGCGTGAACGCGAATAATCAGGGAACAATTCGGCCAAAGCCTGATCTAAGCGTTGACCGAGCTGATTTTCGGAGACTGTTGCGGTGAGTTCTACTCGTTGTGCCATAAACTGCTTCTTCGTTTAACGTTGGGTTTTACGGCTTTGCCGTTTAATATAGTGTGCTATTGTAGCTGGTCTTAATCGGGAGCAGGAACTGAGTTTCTCCCGGACAAACATTTGAGGAAAGTCAAAACGTCATGACGCGCATGAAATATCTGGTGGCAGCGGCCACGTTGAGCCTGGCTTTGGTGGGCTGCTCCGGTTCGAATGAACAGGTCCCTGACAATCCGCCGAATGAAATCTATGCGACTGCACAACAAAAGTTGCAGGACGGTAACTGGAAACAGGCGATAACGCAACTGGAAGCGTTGGATAATCGCTATCCGTTTGGTCCGTATTCGCAGCAGGTACAGTTAGATCTTATCTACGCCTACTACAAAAACGCCGATCTGCCGCTGGCTCAGGCAACCATCGATCGTTTCATGCGTCTGAACCCTACCCATCCTAACATCGATTACGTGATGTACATGCGCGGCCTGACTAACATGGCGCTGGATGACAGTGCATTGCAGGGCTTCTTCGGGGTGGATCGCTCTGACCGTGACCCGCAACATGCGCGTGATGCTTTCAATGACTTCTCCAAACTGGTGCGTAGCTACCCGAACAGCCAGTACATTACCGATGCCACTAAGCGTCTGGTGTTCCTGAAAAATCGTCTGGCGAAATACGAGTACTCCGTTGCGGAATACTACACCCGTCGCGGCGCATGGGTTGCCGTGGTTAATCGTGTAGAAGGCATGCTACGTGATTATCCGGATACACAGGCGACGCGTGATGGCCTGAAGCTGATGGAGAATGCTTATCGCCAGATGCAGATGACGGCTCAGGCTGACAAAGTGGCGAAAATTATTGCCGCGAACAGCAGCAATACCTGATACCGCTACAACGTAAAACGGCAGCCCGCAGGCTGCCGTTTTTTCATTCATTCAGACTCCCGCTGAAGCGGTTTAGCCTCAACACATCCAGTCAACTATGACCGCAATTGCTGGCTTCGACAAGGTAAATCTCACCTCTTCCTGCCCTGCCTCACAAAAAAGATTCCCTGACAAAAACCGACAAAATAACGTGATCTAAATCACACATTTTGACATTAGGTCGGGTATGCTGGAATCACCAAGACGGAAAGACAAGAGGTAAAATTTATGACAATGAACATTACCAGTAAACAAATGGAAATTACTCCGGCAATCCGCCAGCACGTCGCAGACCGTCTCGCCAAACTGGATAAATGGCAAACACATTTGATTAACCCACATATCATCCTGTCCAAGGAGCCGCAGGGTTTCATCGCTGATGCAACTATCAATACTCCAAACGGCCATCTGGTCGCCAGCGCAAAACACGAGGATATGTACACCGCAATTAACGATTTGATCAACAAGCTGGAACGGCAGCTCAATAAAGTGCAACACAAAGGTGAAGCCCGTCGCGCCACAACGTCGGTGAAAGACGCCAGCTTCGCGGAAGAAGTTGAAGAAGAGTAATCCTCTAAAATTGAGTGTACCGACAACGCGCCTCCGGGCGCGTTTTTTATTGACAGGATCAAAACAGTACAGGTACTTTAACCTATCAATTTCAGGACGACCTTATGAAACAGACGCCGTTTTTCTTCGCATTCTTTTTTACCTTCCCCTGACCGGGAGGCGTTTCGTCGTGTGATAAAGAATGCGAAGACGAACAACAAGGCCTCCCACACCGGGAGGCCTTTTTTATTGATAACGATAAATTGAGACAGACAACACTATGACACCGGAAAACCCGCTCCTGGATTTGCGCGTAAAGATCAGCGCTCTCGATGAAAAATTACTGGCTCTGCTGGCAGAACGCCGCGCCCTCGCCGTTGAAGTGGGCAAAGCCAAGCTGGATTCCCATCGGCCGGTACGCGATATCGATCGCGAACGTGATTTACTGGAACGGTTGATTCAGCTCGGTAAAGCGCATCATCTGGATGCCCACTACATCACCCGCCTTTTCCAGCTCATCATCGAAGATTCCGTTCTGACGCAGCAAGCCTTGCTCCAGCAGCATCTGAACAAAACTAACCCGCACTCTGCGCGCATCGCATTTCTCGGCCCGAAAGGCTCCTATTCTCACCTGGCGGCTCGCCAGTACGCCGCCCGCCATTTCGAAGAGTTTATTGAGAGTGGTTGTGCGAAATTTGCAGACATTTTCAACCAGGTCGAAACCGGCCAGGCGGATTACGCCGTGGTGCCTATCGAGAACACCAGTTCCGGCGCCATCAACGATGTTTACGATCTGCTCCAGCACACCAGCCTGTCGCTGGTCGGTGAGCTGACTATCCCTATCGATCACTGCGTGCTGGTCGCTGGCTCAACGGACCTGAGTCAGATCGAAACGGTTTACAGCCACCCGCAGCCGTTCCAGCAGTGCAGCCAGTTCCTGAACCGTTATCCGCACTGGAAAATTGAGTACACCGAGAGCACCTCGGCGGCGATGGAAAAAGTGGCGCAGGCAAACTCCCCTGCCGTCGCGGCACTCGGTAGCGAAGCGGGCGGCGCGCTGTATGGCTTACAGGTGCTGGAGCGCAATCTGGCTAACCAGACGCAGAATATCACCCGTTTCGTGGTTCTGGCCCGCAAGGCCATCAACGTGTCCGATCAGGTACCGGCGAAAACCACCCTGCTGATGGCGACCGGACAGCAGGCGGGCGCGCTGGTTGAAGCGCTGCTGGTGCTGCGTAATCACAACCTGATCATGACGAAGCTGGAGTCCCGCCCAATCCACGGCAATCCGTGGGAAGAGATGTTCTATCTCGACGTTCAGGCCAACCTGGAATCTGCATCCATGCAGAAAGCCCTGCGCGAGCTGGGCGAGATCACCCGCTCCATGAAAGTGCTGGGATGCTATCCGAGCGAAAACGTGGTCCCGGTCGATCCGGCTTAACGTTCGATAAAGCGGCTTTTCTTCATCCCTGCCACATTTACGGGCAGGGTGAAGATAGCCCCGGAAAGCGGGAATTTTGCCAGTTCCTCCGCCTCCATGTTTTCCCGCGTGGTGGTGATAAACAGCGTTTTCATATCGTCGCCGCCAAAGCAGACCATTGTCGGGCAACGTACCGGCAGCCGGTGCTCTTCCAGCTGTTCTCCCTGCGGGGAAAACCGCGCTATACGCCAGCCGTCAAACAGCGCGCTCCAGTAGCAGCCTTCCTCATCCATTGCCGCACCGTCGGGAATACCTTCTCCCTCGCTAAAACGGCGAAATTCTTCGCGCGTTCCGGGTTCAGCCTGCTCATCAAGCGGCGTACGGTAGATCACGCCGTTCGGCGTATCAGAGGTAAACATCCACCGTTTGTCAGGGCTAAACGCTAAACCGTTATGCCCCTGAATATCGCACTGGATCACTTTCGGCGTCAGGTCGTTGTCGATACGCATCAGCATGGCGCCGTTATAATCTCCCGGCTCCCAGAAGGTGCCCGCGTAAAACCGTCCCAGATGGTCGGTGCCACCGTCATTAAAGCGTGCAAGCAGCGGATTAGACGGGTTATCGCAAACCTTACGCTGGAGGAGGCCGTGTTTATCGGCCAGCCAGATGGCGTTACGCATCGCCACGATAAATCCGCCGCGTTCACGCAGGGCAAAACACCCGACTTCTTCATGGAATGAGAGCACCGAGTGTTCCGCGGTGGGCAGATGATACCGATGGATCTCCCCTTCCAGAATATCTGCCCAGTAGAGCGCATTTTCTTCTGCACTCCACGTCGGGCATTCGGGCAGATGCCCGGTATAGTTCAACAGCAGCTGCGGTTCAGCCATAACAGATCCCCAAAATGAAAAAAGCCAGCATTGCTGGCTTTCAGTATATACATCATCCGATTACTGGCGACTGTCATTTGCCTGGCGCAACAGCGTGCGGCTTTCGCTCTGGAATCGCGTGGCGTAATCACCGAACCAGTGCTCCACTTTACGGAAACTGTCGATAAAGGCCTGTTTATCGCCCTGCTCCAGCAAGGTGATCGCTTCGCCAAAACGCTGATAATAACGTTTGATCAGTGCCAGGTTGTTTTCAGACGACATAATGATGTCGGCATAAAGCTGCGGATCCTGCGCAAACAGTCGCCCGACCATCGCCAGCTCGAGACGATAGATTGGCGAGGAAAGCGCTAGCAATTGTTCAAGCTGAACGTTCTCTTCCGCCAGGTGCAGCCCGTAGGCGAAAGTGGCAAAGTGGCGCAGCGCCTGAATAAACGCCATGTTCTGGTCATGCTCTACCGCGCTAATGCGGTGTAAACGCGCCCCCCAGACCTGAATTTGTTCCAGGAACCACTGGTAGGCTTCCGGCTGCCGTCCGTCACAGTAAACCACGACCTGTTTCGCCAGGCTGCCGCTGTCCGGGCCAAACATCGGATGTAACCCAAGCACAGGGCCGGTGTGTGCCGCCAGCATGGCCTGTAGCGGACCATTTTTAACGGAGGCCAAATCCACCAGTATGCAATCTTCCGGCAGGGGAGGAAGTTTACCGATGATCTGCTCCGTCACGTGGATCGGCACGCTGACGATAACCATACCGGCGTCTTTCATCCGCTCCGCCGCGTGCGGCCAGTCCTCTTTCTCCAGAATGCGCACCTGATAGCCAGAGAGCGTCAGCATTTTTTCAAACAGACGCCCCATCTGCCCGCCGCCACCGACGATAACCACCGGACGCAGCGACGGACAAAGGGTTTTGAAGCCCTTGTCGTTTTCGCTGGAATAGGACTCGCGCATCACGCGGCGCAGGACGTCTTCAATCAAATCAGGTGAAACGCCCAGAGCCTGCGCCTCTTTACGGCGGGAGGCGAGCATAGAGGCCTCGCGCTCCGGAACGTAAATCGGCAGGCCGTATTTGCTTTTCACTTCCCCGACCTCAGCAACCAGCGCCATGCGGCGCGCCAGAAGATCCAGCAGCGCCTTATCCACTTCATCAATTTGATCGCGTAATGCGGTCAATTCAGCAACCATAACTACCCTCTTAAGCCAGACGCGTCGCCAGCTGGCCGTTCAAATCTTTGTGGATCTCACGCAGCAGCGCATCGGTGGTTTCCCAGCTGATACAGGCATCCGTAACGGAGACGCCGGGCTTCATCGCGCTGCGCGGCTGTTCCGATGACTGATTGCCTTCATGAATATTACTTTCAATCATCAAGCCGATAATTGAACGGTTGCCATCTTTAATCTGTGCAATCACAGACTCTGCAACCGCTGGCTGGCGACGGTAATCTTTATTCGAATTACCATGACTGCAATCTACCATTAGCGCCGGACGCAGTCCTGCCTGATCCATCTCTTTTTCACACTGCGCAACGTCCGCCGGGCTGTAGTTCGGGGCTTTACCGCCGCGGAGGATCACGTGACCGTCCGGGTTGCCCTGGGTTTGCAGCAGGCATACCTGGCCCGCCTGGTTGATCCCAACAAATCGGTGCGGCATTGCGGCGGCGCGCATGGCGTTAATCGCCGTCGCCAGGCTACCGTCGGTACCGTTTTTAAAACCAACCGGCATAGACAGACCAGACGCCATCTCGCGGTGGGTTTGTGATTCGGTGGTGCGCGCGCCAATCGCGGACCAGCTAAACAGATCGCCAAGGTACTGCGGGCTGTTCGGATCCAGCGCTTCGGTTGCCAGCGGCAGGCCCATGCTGACCAGTTCCACCAGCAGGCGACGCGCAATTTTCAGCCCTGCTTCCACGTCAAACGAGCCATCCATGTGCGGATCGTTGATCAATCCTTTCCAGCCAACCGTCGTGCGTGGCTTTTCAAAATAGACGCGCATCACCAGGTAGAGGCTATCGCTGACCTCCTCCGCTAATGCTTTAAATCGACGTGCGTACTCAATGGCGGTTTCAGGATCGTGAATAGAGCAAGGGCCGCATACCACCAGCAGACGCGGATCGCGGCCAGCGATAATGTCAGAAATGGTCTGGCGAGAATGCTCAATCTGAGCTTCCTGCGCGGCGCTCAGCGGAAACTCCGCCTTCAGTTGATCCGGGGTAATTAAAACCTGTTCGTCAGTGATATGTACGTTGTTCAGCGCGTCTTTTTGCATGATTGCGATCCTGTAAAACTCGTTTGCGATAGTGGTTTTCCTCAAGGAGGTGACACAACGATACCATAACAAGTAAAGATTTCAATCCAAAATACGTACACTTTAATTTACAGAAGCCATTTTAATGCCAAAAACTCAGGTTGAAAACGTAAACATAAAATTACACATGCGCATTTACTGCCCGTCTACGCTCACGCAAGGAACACTATCCAGGCGCTGACCGTTAGCTTAATAACTCTCTGATGAATCGAAGGGAAACTTGCGTGGCACATGTATTCAGGCAACAAAGAATGAATGAAATTATGAATTCCAGCAGACTTAATCGAAACTGGCTTTATTCTCGGGAATATAGTTCGTCCTAAGATTTAGCTTAGGTCAATACAGGGATATTTCTGACATAATGACGGCTTTAAGAAACAATGGTATTCTGCCGGAAATTCTTAAGGACATCTATTTCCGGGGCGGTTTGGCGGATTCTGATGAGAAATACATTCTTGATCGCTTTGCTTCACCTCCCCCTGGCGCTAATGCTGTTCATTTTAGTGAGTCCTGCAAGGGCAGGCTCGTTTACGGAAACGGATAAATCGGTACGTTCGATTGTTTCCGGTATTGTGAGCTACACCCGATGGCCAGCACTGTCCGGCCAGCCGAAGCTCTGTATTTATGCCTCTTCCCGTTACAGACAGGCGCTCAGCAGTGAAAATGTAAATAACCCGTTGCCCTATTCCCCTGTCATTGTGCATAGCGATCGGGAAGTGCTCGCGGCAAGGTGTGATGCCCTCTATTTCGGGAGTGAGTCGCCGGCAACTCAACAGGAAATAATAAATCAATATCAAGGCCATGCGTTGCTATTAATGTCAGAGCAAAATCCTGAATGCGTTATTGGCAGCGCATTTTGTCTGATAATAGAGTCCGACCAGGTCAGGTTTTCCGTCAATCTGGACGCGCTGGCGCGCAGTGGCGTAAGAGTCAATCCGGATGTATTAATGCTCGCGCGGAATAAGAAGCATGAATAAGGATGTCATATCAACACCGCGTCCAACGTTTAAAAGAACGTTGCGGCGAATCAGCATGATAAGCGTCGTTATAACGATGACGTTTATATGGCTGCTGCTGTGTTTCGCTTCCGTGGTGACATTAAAGCAATACGCGCAAAAAAACCTCGAACTCACCGGCGCCACCATGAGCCACAGCCTTGAAGCCTCTCTGGTGTTCAACGATGCCGTGGCGGCAAACGAAACGCTCGCGACCCTCGGTAAGCAGGGGCAGTTTGCCGTGGCGGAAGTGCTTAACGCGCATCATAAACGGTTTGCTTGGTGGTCATGGAACCCGGCGGATAATACCGACACGCTGGGCGCGCTGGTCAGCCGCTGGTTGTTCCCTCTTCCTGTCGCACAGCCCATCATGCATAACGGCAATGTGATTGGCGAAATTCGACTGACCGCACGAGACAGCCTGATTAGCCACTTTATCTGGCTGTCATTTGCGGTTCTCACCGGCTGCATTCTTATTGCCTCAGCCGTCGCATTGACCATCACCCGCTCGCTCCATCATGGCATGGTCGCTGAAATGCAAAACATTACTGACGTTGTGCATGATGTCCGCACCAACCGCAACTTCTCTCGCCGGGTAACGGAAGGCCGGATTGAAGAGTTCCACCAGTTTGGAGAAGACTTCAACAGCCTGCTGGATGAAATGGAGGAGTGGCAGCTCAAGCTACAGGCCAAAAACGCGCAGCTGTTGCGTACCGCTATGCACGATCCGCTCACGGGGCTGGCAAACCGCGCCGCGTTTCGCAACAACATTGCGGCCTTGATGAATGACGATTCGGCAAAAACCAATTCTGCCCTGCTCTTCCTGGACGGTGATAACTTCAAGTTTATCAACGATACCTGGGGTCATGCCGCGGGTGACTGCGTCCTGATCGAAGCCGCAAAAAGGATGGTCGAGTTTGGCGAAAAGCGTCATCAGTCTTACCGTCTCGGCGGCGACGAGTTTGCCATGATCCTGTACGGCGTCCATACCGAGCGTGAGGTGGAATATATTTGCGCCGCGCTGTCGCAGCAATTTATTCGTCCGTTTGATCTGCATAACGGGCACACAGCATCAATGTCACTCAGCATTGGCTTTGCTCTGGCGTGGGAAAATGGCTCCGTTGAGGCATTACTGGAGCAAGCCGATCGCAATATGTATCTGGTCAAGAACCAGCGTTCGAAAACAATATCCTGAAAGGAAGACGATATGTTAAAGCGATACTTTGCGCCGTTGTTACTGGCATCTCTGGCTATGTCCGGGTGCCAGACGCCGGACGGTAAATTCACACCAGCGCAAATTGCGGCCATGAAGTCCTACGGCTTTAACGAACTGAACGGCGACTGGTCTCTGGGCCTGTCGGATAAGATCCTGTTTGATAAAAATGACGCCAGACTGCGGCCGGAAAGTGAAACGCAGATCCAGACTATGGCCTCACGTCTGGCGGCAACCGGTCTGAATCACGCCCGGATGGACGGACATACGGATAACTATGGTGAAGAGCGCTACAACGAAGCGCTTTCGTTAAAACGCGCCAACGTCGTGGCGGATGCCTGGGCGAAGGGCGCGAACATCCCGCGCAGCAACCTCACCACGCGGGGCTTAGGTAAAAAATACCCGGTCAGCAGTAACCGCACTGCGCAAGGGCGCGCTGAAAACCGCCGGGTTGCGGTGGTCATCAGCACGCCATAAGGCTATTTAAAAGATGATCCGGCGAGCGACACGCCTGAAGCCGCTCGCCAGCGCAGCCAGTCAATCGCAATGAACACCGCCAGGCTGACGCCCATCACCGGCAACGCCAGCCCCAGCAGAACGCTTATCAGCAAGGTCACTCCCCTTCCCCACAGCGGCAATGCCAGCCAGCTTTGACAGAGCGTCTGGACCGGGTTCGCGGCTGACGTTGCAGGCCGACGCATCCACCACATCCGGTATCCCAGGATAATCAGCACGCACAGCGCAACACCAAACGCGATGAGCACCAGCTGATTTGCCAGACCAAACAGGATCCCCATATGGAAATCTACGCCCCAGCGGGTGAGTTTCGCCATCAGTGGAAAATCCTCGAAGCGAGTGCCGTCCAGCACCTTCAGAGAGTGGGGATCCACGGCAACGGCATCAACCTGCGTCGGCCAGCTGCGATCGATTTCCGTCACCGTCCAGGCCTGGTCAGCCCTTTTTGCCGGGCGGATCTCAACTTTGTTCGCATCAATCCCCGACTGACGAGCAGCCTGCAACACGCTGTCAAAAAGCGACAGCTCGACCGGCATGTCAGGCATCGTCATTGCACCGTGATGGCCACGGTGTTCGGCGTGTTCATCCATCATTTCCGGCGCACCGGAAAGCTGGGTATTAACCTGCGGCGTCAGCCAGTTCATCTCTGCCCGCAGCTTATCAACGTTACCCCCGGCCCATTGTGACCAGGTTAAACCGGTGGCTGAGAACAGCAGCATTCCCGCCAGCAGCGTCCAGCCTAACATCACATGCAGGCGACGACGATTCTGGAAACGGTTGTTAATGCGGCGCTTTGGTCGGGTATAGAACCACAGCGCGATACCGCCCAGGGCAGCAACCCACATCCAGGAGGCGGCTAACTCGCTATAGAGCCGCCCGAGGTTGCCCAGCATCAGCGAGGTATGCAGATAATCGATAGTCTGACGCAGCGGTAAAATCCCGCTGGTGCCGTACACGGTCATATCCCCTCGAACCTCAAGGCTGGCGGGATCAATAAAAACAGCCCGATGCTCGGAGGGACCAAGCTTCGGGTCGGCAAACATCACGCGGGTCGTTTCGCCCTTTTCCAGCCCCGGACGAACGGCATGTAAACGCAGCGCTGAACCCACGGCGTTTTCTGCCACGGCAATTTGTTCAGCAAGAGGCTGCGCATCACCCACGGCATCCGTGTGGAGTGCGTTACGGTACAGCGCATTTTCAAGCTGCGGCGTTGCCACATACAGCGTACCGGTCAGCGCGGCGAAGAAGATAAACGGACCGACAAACAGCCCGATGTAGAAATGGAGGCGACGCAGCAGGTTTCCCCATGCCGCGCGCGGAGTGCAGGTAGTCATACTTTTCCTTTTTAAGGCAAAAAGTGAGTGATTTTGTTTTAAAGGGAGAAAGCAGACCGCCGCGGCGGCGCGCGGGTATCAGGATAAAGCCAGGGGAAGAAGTGCCAGTGGCTGACCGCCTGACGTGGCGGCTTCAGCCGCAGCCGCTGCAACACCACGCTGAGCAGAACGATAAGCGCCAGCATCACGCCCGGCACGTGCGCCAGCAGTACGCAGTAGCCGCACGCCTCCGCATGGTCAACCGGCATCGTGTGTGGCATATCGCCGTGATGCTCGTCCATCGACATCATGCTCATATCATGGTGCATGCCAGGCATCGCGCTCATGGGATCTTTTTGCAGCGAGACGGAGATCAGCGGCGCCACGACGATCAGCAGGATCGCAAACAGCGCGGTCAATGCCGCTGCGCGTTTCCAGCTATGCTGATGCAGTACGTTATCCACTTACCCTCCATCCAAGAGGCGCATATTGTAAATGATTTATAACGGAAGGGTTAACGCGAGAGGTGCGATGGGATAAAAAAAGGGCCAGCCTTTCGGCCAGCCCTTTCTAACAGGATGTCGCTTAAGCGAATCTTAGTTCAGACGCTCTTTAATACGAGCAGACTTACCAGTACGCTCACGCAGGTAGTACAGTTTAGCTTTACGTACAGCACCACGACGTTTAACAGCAATGCTGTCAACTACCGGAGAGTGAGTCTGGAAGACACGCTCAACGCCTTCGCCGTTGGAAATTTTACGAACAGTGAATGCAGAGTGCAGACCGCGGTTACGAATAGCGATAACCACGCCCTCGAATGCCTGCAGACGTTTTTTGGAACCTTCAACAACCCATACTTTCACTTCCACGGTGTCACCTGGACGGAAGGAAGGTACGTCCTGCTTCATCTGCTCTTGTTCAAGTTGCTTAATAATGTTGCTCATAATTTAATCTCTTATCCTGGGTAAACTGATATTCGGGAGCGTATTACGCATTCCCATCATGTTCATGCTGCTGGTGCGCGTGTTCAGTTTTGAACTCGGCCAGCAACTTTGCTTGCTCTTCAGTCAGAGCCAGGTTTTCCAGAAGTTCAGGTCTTCTAAGCCAGGTTCGGCCCAGCGACTGCTTCAAACGCCAGCGACGTATCTCGGCATGGTTTCCTGACAGTAACACTGCCGGTACTTCCATCCCTTCTAACACTTCAGGACGAGTATAGTGTGGACAGTCCAGCAATCCATCGGCAAAGGAATCTTCCGTTGCCGAAGCTTCATGGCCCAGAACACCCGGAATAAACCGGGCAACGGAGTCAATCAGCGTCATTGCAGGTAACTCACCACCGCTGAGAACGTAATCGCCGATAGACCATTCTTCGTCAATCTCGGTTTGAATTACGCGCTCATCTATCCCTTCGTAACGACCACAGACCAGAATCAGCTTTTGATTCGTCGCCAGTTCGCTCACGCCCGCTTGATCAAGCTTGCGTCCCTGAGGTGACAGATAAATCACCTTCGCGCCTTCACCTGCCGCGGCTTTTGCTGTGTGAATGGCGTCCCGTAAGGGTTGCACCATCATCAACATCCCCGGTCCGCCGCCGTAAGGACGATCGTCCACGGTACGGTGCCGGTCATGCGTGAAGTCACGCGGACTCCAGCTCTGGATGCTCAGCAGGCCATTCTTTACTGCCCGGCCAGTTACCCCGTAATCGGTAATCGCGCGGAACATTTCAGGAAACAGGCTAATTATGCCAATCCACATAGCGCCGTCTTTTACCGTTTATCCGGAGAATTAAAAACCAGGATCCCAATCTACTTCAATGGTTTGAGTAGCGAGATCGACTTTCTTGATAACCTGTCCATCGAGGAACGGGACCAACCGCTCCTTGATGCCAAATGCATCTTTCAGGTTTGCCTTAATGACGAGAACGTCATTTGACCCGGTTTCCATCATGTCGATGACTTTCCCCAGGCTGTAGCCTTCAGTGGTCACTACCTGGCAACCCATAAGGTCTTTCCAGTAGTAGTCGCCCTCTTCCAGCTGCGGCAACTGCGACGAATCCACGACAATTTCACAATTAGTCAGCGCATTCGCGGCATCACGATCGTCAATGCCTTTCAGCTTGATGATGATGTCCTGATTGTGGTGACGCCAGCTTTCCAGCTCGACCTCTTCCCACTTACCGGCTTTCTGGATAAACCAGGGCTGGTAATTAAAAATGCTATCAGCGTCTTCAGTGGAGGAAAACACTCTGAGCCAACCACGGATACCGTAGCAAGAACCCATTTTTCCCAATACGATCGGTTCAACAGGTGCTTTATTGCTCATCATGACCACCGTGACAGATTAAGCTGCTTTGTTTGCTGCTTTGATCAGCGTAGCAACGCGATCGGAAACAGTAGCGCCCTGGCCAACCCAGTGAGCGATACGATCCAGATCCAGACGGGTTTCTTCTTCTGCGCCAGAGGCCAGTGGGTTGAAGAAACCAACGCGCTCAATGAAGCGACCGTTGCGTGCATTACGGCTGTCAGTCACAACAACCTGGTAGAACGGACGCTTTTTAGCGCCGTGACGTGCTAAACGAATAGTTACCATAACATCCTCTTGTGTGAATAAAACAACCGGGCCCCATCGAGGAACGGAGCCCGGGTGTCATATTAAAAGCCCGAAAATTTTACTGATTTTTGGGGAAAATGCAATCAGCAGTTGATCAGTCTGCTGTAAAAGGCCGATTAACGCCCAGGGAATCCTGGTGGCATCATGCCTTTCATGCCGCGCATCATCTTCGCCATGCCGCCTTTCTTCATTTTCTTCATCATGCGCTGCATGTCGTCAAACTGTTTGAGAAGGCGGTTAACGTCCTGCACCTGCATGCCGCAGCCGGCTGCGATACGGCGTTTACGCGACCCTTTGATGATTTCTGGCTTCGCACGTTCTTTCAGCGTCATCGAGTTGATGATGGCTTCCATACGCACCAGCACTTTGTCGTCCATCTGGGATTTAACGTTGTCCGGGATCTGCCCCATGCCCGGCAGCTTGCCCATCAGGCTGGCCATGCCGCCCATGTTTTTCATCTGACGCAGCTGCTCAAGGAAGTCGGTCAGATCGAAGCCGTCGCCTTTTTTCAGCTTGCTGGCGAGTTTTTCCGCCTGCGCGCGGTCGACCTTGCTCTCAATATCTTCGATCAGCGACAGCACGTCGCCCATGCCGAGGATACGGGAAGCAATACGATCCGGGTGGAACGGCTCCAGCGCTTCGGTTTTCTCGCCCACGCCGAGGAATTTGATCGGCTTACCGGTGATGTGACGAATAGACAGCGCCGCACCGCCGCGGGCGTCACCGTCCACTTTGGTCAGCACCACGCCGGTTAACGGCAGAGCTTCGTTAAACGCTTTCGCGGTGTTCGCCGCATCCTGACCGGTCATGGCGTCAACGACAAACAGGGTCTCTACCGGGTTGATAGAGGCGTGCACCTGTTTGATCTCGTCCATCATCGCTTCGTCAACGTGCAGACGACCGGCGGTATCCACCAGCAGCACGTCGTAGAATTTCAGCTTCGCCTCTTTCAGCGCGGCATTCACGATGTCGACAGGCTTCTGCGCCACGTCGGACGGGAAGAAGTCCACGCCAACCTGCTCAGCCAGCGTTTCCAGCTGTTTGATCGCCGCCGGGCGATAGACGTCCGCCGAAACCACCAGCACCTTTTTCTTGTGCTTTTCGCGCAGGAATTTCCCCAGCTTACCGACGCTGGTGGTTTTACCTGCACCTTGCAGACCCGCCATCAGCACCACGGCAGGCGGCTGGGCCGCCAGGTTAAGCACCTGGTTCTCTTCGCCCATCGCCGAAACCAGTTCGTTACGAACGATTTTGACGAACTCCTGACCCGGGGTCAGGCTCTTGTTAACTTCATGACCAACCGCTTTCTCTTTCACACGGTTGATAAAATCACGGACGACCGGCAACGCAACGTCTGCTTCCAGCAGCGCCATGCGCACTTCGCGCAGCGTTTCCTTGATGTTCTCTTCGGTGAGGCGTCCACGGCCGCTGATGTTGCGCAGCGTGCGCGACAAACGATCGGTTAAATTATCAAACATTGTCTCTCGCCTGGGGTAGAAACGTTAGGTCGCCTGGGCGACACATACACAGAATTTTGCCGGAGTATAACATGAAGGCGCCTTTGTTGTTATGCAACGGTTGGAGCAGGCGTCACGTAACGTTATACTGCTTCTCTTTCTTATTAAGACAACTGTCGACGCCTATATGCCTGTTTTCGCACTGATCGCCCTTGTTGCCTACTCTGTCAGCCTCGCGCTGATCATTCCTGGCCTGCTGCAAAAAAACAGCGGCTGGCGGCGCATGGCTATTCTTTCGGCGGTGATCGCATTGATTAGCCACGCGTTTGCGCTGGAATCACGCATCATTCCCGGCGACGGCAGCGTGCAAAACCTGAGCGTACTGAACGTCGGCTCGCTGGTCAGCCTGATGATCTGTACGGTCATGACCATTGTCGCGTCTAAAAACCGCGGCTGGCTGCTGCTGCCGATAATCTACGCCTTTGCGCTGATCAACCTGGCGTTAGCCACGTTCATGCCTAATGAGTTTATTACCCATCTGGAAGCCACGCCGGGGATGCTGGTGCATATTGGCCTGTCGCTTTTCGCCTACGCGACGCTGATCATTGCCGCCCTTTACGCCATGCAGCTCGCCTGGATTGACTACCAGCTGAAAAATAAAAAGCTGGCGTTTAACCACGAAATGCCGCCGCTGATGGTGATTGAGCGTAAGATGTTCCACATCACCCAGGTCGGCGTGGTTCTGCTGACGCTGACGCTGTGCACGGGTTTGTTTTATATGAAGAACCTGTTCAGCGTGGAGAATATCGATAAAGCAGTTCTCTCCATCATTGCGTGGTTTGTCTATATTGTCCTGTTATGGGGCCATTATCATGAAGGCTGGCGCGGTCGTCGCGTGGTCTGGTTCAACGTTGCGGGTGCCGGCATTCTCACGCTTGCCTATTTTGGTAGCCGCTTCATACAGCAATTTGCTGGCTAAGTAACAAAAGGAGTTCCCCCTGGAACACATCTCTACCACCACGCTGATCGTCATTCTGGTCATCATGGTGGTCATCTCCGCTTATTTCTCTGGCTCTGAAACCGGCATGATGACGCTGAACCGCTACCGGTTGCGTCATCGGGCCAAGCAGGGTAACCGTGCCGCGCGCCGTGTCGAAAAGCTGCTGCGTAAGCCAGACCGCCTGATTAGCCTGGTGCTTATCGGTAACAACCTGGTCAACATTCTCGCCTCTGCGCTGGGCACCATCGTCGGGATGCGTCTGTACGGCAACGCCGGCGTGGCGATTGCCACAGGGGTGCTCACGTTTGTGGTGCTGGTGTTTGCGGAAGTGCTGCCCAAAACCATCGCGGCGCTTTATCCGGAGAAGGTCGCCTACCCGAGCAGTTTCCTGCTAGCGCCGCTGCTTATTCTGATGATGCCGCTGGTCTGGCTACTGAATATGGTGACCCGCGTCCTGATGCGCATGGTCGGTATCAAGGCCGACGTCACCATCAGCAGCGCGCTGAGTAAAGACGAGCTGCGTACCATCGTGAACGAATCCCGTTCGCAGATCTCCCGCCGCAATCAGGACATGCTCCTGTCGGTTCTGGATCTGGAAAAGGTCAGCGTTGACGACATCATGGTGCCGCGAAACGAAATCGTCGGAATCGATATTAACGATGACTGGAAGGCGATCGTCCGCCAGCTGACGCACTCCCCGCACGGGCGCATCGTGCTCTATCGCGATTCCCTCGACGATGCCATCAGCATGCTGCGCGTGCGCGAGGCCTATCGCCTGATGACCGAGAAAAACGAGTTCACCAAAGAGGTAATGCTGCGCGCCGCCGACGAAATTTACTACGTACCGGAAGGCACGCCGCTCAGCACGCAGCTGGTGAAGTTCCAGCGCAACAAGAAGAAAGTCGGCCTGGTGGTGGATGAATACGGCGACATTCAGGGGCTGGTAACGGTGGAAGATATTCTGGAAGAGATTGTCGGGGACTTTACCACGTCGATGTCACCTTCCCTTGCAGAAGAGGTTACCCCGCAAAACGACGGGTCAGTGCTTATCGACGGCAGCGCCAACATTCGTGAAATCAATAAAGCGTTCAACTGGCATTTACCGGAAGACGAAGCGCGGACGATGAACGGCATGATTCTGGAAGCGCTGGAAGAGATCCCGGCGGCAGGTACGCGTGTGCGTATTGAACAGTATGATATTGATATTCTGGACGTTCAGGACAACATGATTAAGCAGGTGAAAGTCCTGCCCGTTACGCCACTTCGGGAAAGTATTGCCGAATAGAAGGTAGGCCGGGTGAGGCGAATGCCGCCACCCGGCACTACAGGTAGCAAATTAGGCTTTCGCTTTCGCCACGGTGACCATCGCAGCGCGAATAGTACGACCGTTCAGGGTATACCCTTTCTGCATCACGCCCAGCACGTTACCCGCGGTAACGTCTTCTGACTCGACCATCGCAATGGCCTGGTGAACGTTTGGATCCAGCGGAACATCCGTATCGGCAATCACTTCAACACCGAACTTACGCACCACATCCAGCATGGATTTCAGCGTCAGTTCGATGCCTTCAATCATCGCCGCGTTATCCGGATTAGCTTTATCCGCCACTTCCAGCGCGCGATCCAGGCTGTCGATCACCGGCAGCAGTTCGTTGACGAATTTCTCCAGCGCAAATTTGTGCGCCTTTTCAACGTCCAGCTCGGTACGACGGCGCAGGTTTTCCATTTCCGCTTTGATGCGCAGTACGCCATCGCGTTCGCGATTCTGCGCTTCTACCAGCTGAGCTTCCAGGTTGGCAATTTTTTCATCGCGCGGGTCCACCTGCTCAGCAGACGCGTCTGGCTCTACTGCCTCAACTTCATCGTGCTGTTCCGTGATAATTTCTTCAGGGGCTTGCCCCTCAGGCGTTTTCTGTTCTTTACTACTCATGAATTTCTCCGCGTTTTTCTGCATTCATCTCGCTAACTTCGCTTATTATGGGGATCAGTTTCCTGGATTCAAGGGAACAAGGCAGATTGTCATCATTCATCAGGCACAAGGACCTCCAGAACATGAATAATCATTTCAGGTGTATTGGGATCGTCGGCCATCCGCGTCACCCTACCGCATTGACGACACATGAAATGTTGTATCGCTGGCTGAGTGGTAAAGGCTATGAAGTGATGGTCGAGCAGCAGATCGCCCAGGAGTTGCAGCTTAAAAGCGTCAGAACCGGCACGCTGGCGGAAATTGGCCAGCAGGCAGATCTCGCCGTGGTGGTCGGCGGCGACGGTAATATGCTGGGCGCGGCGCGAACGCTGGCTCGCTATGATATTAAGGTGATTGGTATTAACCGTGGCAATCTCGGTTTCCTGACCGACCTCGACCCGGACAATGCGCAGCAGCAGCTGGCGGACGTGCTGGAAGGCCACTATATCAGTGAAAAACGGTTTTTGCTGGAAGCCCAGGTGTGTCAGCAGGACTGCCAGAAGCGCATCAGCACCGCCATTAACGAGGTGGTTCTCCACCCCGGTAAAGTGGCGCACATGATCGAGTTTGAAGTCTATATCGACGAAATCTTCGCGTTCTCGCAGCGGTCTGACGGGCTGATTATTTCAACACCAACGGGCTCAACCGCCTACTCGCTTTCAGCCGGAGGCCCAATCCTGACGCCATCGCTGGATGCGATAACCCTGGTGCCGATGTTCCCGCACACGCTCTCGGCGCGTCCGCTGGTGATAAACGGCGACAGCACCATCCGCCTGCGTTTCTCCCATCGCCGCAGCGACCTGGAGATCAGCTGCGACAGCCAGATTGCGCTTCCTATTCAGGAAGGTGAAGATGTACTCATTCGCCGCTGCGATTACCACCTGAACCTCATTCACCCGAAAGATTACAGCTATTTCAATACATTAAGCTCTAAACTCGGCTGGTCAAAAAAATTGTTCTGATTTTGCATCCAGCGCTTTACTGTATATAAAACCAGTTTATACTGTATACAAACACAGTTATGGTTTTTCATACAGGAAAACAATTATGCTGGCACAACTGACCATCAGCAACTTTGCCATTGTTCGTGAGCTTGAGATCGACTTCCATAGCGGAATGACGGCGATTACCGGTGAAACCGGCGCAGGTAAATCCATTGCCATTGATGCCCTCGGCTTGTGCCTCGGCGGTCGTGCAGAGGGCGATATGGTGCGCACAGGCGCAGCCCGTGCAGACCTGTGCGCCCGCTTCTCGTTAAAAGACACGCCTGCCGCCCTGCGCTGGCTGGAAACAAACCAGCTGGAAGACGGACGTGAGTGTTTACTTCGCCGCGTCATTAGCTGTGATGGCCGCTCCCGTGGTTTTATCAACGGCACGGCGGTCCCTCTTTCCCAGCTTCGCGAGCTGGGCCAGTTGCTCATCCAGATCCATGGTCAGCATGCGCATCAGCAGTTAATCAAACCCGAACAACAGAAAGCCCTGCTTGATGGCTACGCAGGTGAGTATGCGCTTACTCAACTGATGGCGGAGCACTATCGTCAGTGGCATCAAAGCTGCCGCGAACTTGCGCAGCATCAGCAGCAAAGCCAGGAGCGTACCGCCCGCGCCGAGCTGCTGGAGTATCAGCTGAAAGAGCTGAACGAATTTAACCCGCAGGCGGGGGAATTTGAGCAAATCGACGAGGAGTACAAGCGTCTGGCCAACAGCGGTCAGCTGCTTTCCACCAGCCAGAATGCCCTGAACATGCTGGCAGATGGCGAGGACGTGAACTTGCAGAGCCAGCTGTACAACGTTCGCCAGCTTGTTACCGAGCTGACCGGCATGGACAATAAGCTGTCTGGCGTACTGGAGATGCTCGAAGAGGCCGCGATTCAGATTTCAGAGGCCGGGGATGAACTGCGCCACTACTGTGAACGGCTGGATCTCGACCCGAACCGTCTGTTCGAACTTGAGCAACGTATCTCCCGTCAGATTTCACTGGCGCGTAAGCATCACGTTACTCCGGAAGAACTGCCGAATTACTATCAGTCTCTGCTGGAAGAACAACAACAGCTGGACGATCAGGCCGATTCCCTCGAAACCCTGTCTCTGGCGGTAAATCTGCATCACCAGCAGGCGCTGGAAACGGCGAAACGGCTGCACGATGTGCGCCAGCACTATGCGCTGGAGCTTAGCCAGCACATTACCGACAGCATGCATACCCTGGCGATGCCGCACGGGGTGTTCACCATTGACGTTCGCTTTGAAGAAAATCACCTGACGGCGGAAGGCGCAGACCGCATTGAATTCCGCGTCACCACCAACCCGGGCCAGCCTTTACAGGCGATTTCGAAAGTGGCTTCCGGCGGTGAACTGTCGCGCATCGCCCTGGCCATTCAGGTGATCACCGCCCGTAAAATGGAAACCCCGGCGCTGATTTTCGATGAAGTGGATGTGGGTATCAGCGGCCCGACGGCGGCCGTTGTCGGCAAACTGCTGCGTCAGCTGGGTGAATCGACGCAGGTCATGTGTGTGACACACCTGCCTCAGGTAGCCGGCTGTGGTCATCATCACTTTATCGTCAGTAAAGAAACTGACGGCGAAATGACGGAAACACACATGAAGCCGCTGGATAAACGCGCACGCTTGCAGGAACTGGCACGCCTGCTCGGGGGCAGTGAAGTCACGCGCAATACGCTCGCGAATGCGAAAGAACTGCTCGCGGCATAAACTTTTTCGGGATCTCAGGGTCATACAGAACAACAAAAACGCCGCCAGACCGGTTTCAAAGTGGGGCAAGGTCTATTATCATCGGCATATTACATATGAGCCGCGTACTGCTCGGGCCCGAAAAGGAATCAAATCACTATGCGCTGTAAAACGCTGACCGCTGCCGCAGCGGTTCTTCTGATGTTGACCGCAGGCTGTTCCACTCTGGAGAAAGTGGTTTACCGTCCTGACATCAACCAGGGGAACTACCTTACCCCTAACGATGTGTCCAAAATCCGTGTGGGAATGACACAACAGCAGGTCGCTTATGCACTGGGAACCCCGATGATGTCCGATCCGTTCGGTACAAATACCTGGTTCTATGTATTCCGCCAGCAGCCTGGTCATGAAGACGTGAGCCAGCAAACCCTGACGCTGACCTTCAGCAGTGCTGGTGTGCTGACCAATATCGACAACAAGCCTGCCCTGACCAAATAATCAGGCGTCAGCAACGCAAAAAGGTGCTCATTGAGCACCTTTTTTGTGTATGTTTATTTGCGCAGAATTGAAGCCCCGGAAAGCGCAGCGCCACCGGGGAAAAGAAAGCGCTACTTACCGGATTTCTCCGCTCGCTGCCGACGCAGCTCTTTCGGGTCGGCAATCAGAGGGCGATAAATCTCAACCCTGTCACCCTCTTTTAGTATATCCCCAAGCTTAACCGGACGGCTGTAGATGCCGACTTTATTCTTCGCCAGATCAATGTCGCTGCGTAGCTCAAGAATGCCGGAAGCGCGGATAGCCGCCTCAACGGTGGCACCTTCTTCAAGCGTCACGCGCTGCAAATACTGCTTCTCCGGCAGCGCATACACCACCTCAACAGCAATCTTATGCGACACTGTAAACCTCTTTGGCGCGCGTGGTAAACGCCTGCACCATATTCGAGGCCAGCTCTTTGAAGATACGGCCAAACGCCAGTTCGATCAGCTTATTGGTAAATTCAAAATCCAGATGGAACTCAATGCGGCAGGCGTCTGCGCTCAGCGGCGTAAACTTCCACCCGCCCATCAGTTTTTTAAACGGACCATCCACCAGATGCATCAAAATACTCTGATTACTCGTCAGGGTATTGCGCGTGGTGAACGTTTTGCTGATCCCCGCTTTGGAGACATCCACGGCCGCAGTCATCTGGGTCGGGCCGGATTCCAGCACCCGGCTACCGGTGCATCCCGGTATAAATTCCGGATAGGACTGAACGTCGTTCACTAACTGATACATTTGTTCCGCGCTGTAGGGAACAAGCGCAGTACGGCTAATCTGAGGCATAGCATTTTCCATGGTCACACAACAGACAAATAATAACATTTATCACCTGTTAAAAAAACGCTAAGCCTTATCTCGTGCTAAGATAGCGCGTTAGACCTCACAGGACGCAATGAGGTGACTTTTTAAAATCAGATTACCGACGGCTTTACGACACTTATGACGAAGAAAAAAGCACATAAACCTGGTTCGGCGACCATTGCGCTCAACAAGCGTGCTCGCCACGAGTATTTCATCGAAGAAGAATTCGAGGCCGGCCTTGCGTTGCAGGGCTGGGAAGTAAAATCGCTGCGTGCCGGGAAAGCCAACATTGGCGACAGCTATGTGATCCTGAAAGACGGTGAGGCCTTTCTGTTCGGCGCGAACTTTACGCCGCTGACCGTCGCCTCTTCACATTACGTCTGCGATCCAACCCGCACCCGCAAGCTGCTGCTGAACAAGCGCGAACTGGAATCCCTCTACGGACGCATCAACCGTGAAGGCTTTACCGTGGTTGCGCTCTCTTTGTACTGGAAAAACGCCTGGTGCAAAGTGAAAATCGGCGTTGCGAAAGGTAAGAAACAGCACGACAAGCGTACTGACCTGAAAGCACGCGAGTGGCAGCTCGACAAAGCACGTATTATGAAAAACGCAGGACGTTGATTCTGAGCACTTATTGTACTATTCAATAAGTTAGCGTTTCGGGCTGGTATCGAGGAAGTAAAATCTGGTATACTGAGTTCAACACTATTGGGGCTGATTCTGGATTCGACGGGATTTGCGAAACCCAAGGTGCATGCCGAGGGGCGGTTTGCCTCGTTAAAAGCCGCAAAAAAATAGTCGCAAACGACGAAAACTACGCTTTAGCAGCTTAATAACCTGCTAAGAGCCCTCTCTCCCTAGCTTCCGCTCTTAAGACGGGGATCAAAGAGAGGTCAAACCCAAAAGAGATCGCGTGGAAGCCCTGCCTGGGGTTGAAGCGTTAAAACTAATCAGGCTAGTTCGTTAGTGGCGTGTTTGTCCGCAGCTGACGTGCGAATGTAAAGACAAACTAAGCATGTAGTACCGAGGATGTAGAAATTTCGGACGCGGGTTCAACTCCCGCCAGCTCCACCAAAATTCTCCATCGGTGATTACCAGAGTCATCCGATGAAGTCCTAAGAGCCCGCATGGTGCAAGCCCTGCGGGCTTTTTTGTGTCTACCCCCACCCGCCCAGCGCCCCCTCACACGCCAGTGCCAGCATCATCAGTGCTGCCTCATCCTCCTGCATTGATAAAATCTCCATACCCACCGGCACCCCTTTGCGGCTCACGCCGCACGGCAACGTTATTGCCGGCAGACCGCTGATGGCGGCCAGCTCCGGCGCGCAGTCTGACGCCGCTGTCAGAGGCCTATATCGCCGGGCTGCGCGACTACAGCGTTGAGGAGATGCGCCAGCTCGCGGTAACCGGCGATACCGCTGCTGGTCAACACAGGGACTGCTGGATTCGGTGCTGCCGGGACACGGCGGCGAAATTGCGCCGGTCAACGGTTTTGGCATTTCACAGGATCGGGATTTCGCTCCCGCTATCGTGAGTCCGCACGGTTTTTCCGTCGAATGGCTGCGTCTTTCTGAGGATCACGTTGTGGGCCGACACCCGTGCCCGGATATTCAGGTCATCATGGTCTTTAAAGGCCAGCTGGAGGTCACATGGGATGAGGCGATCCTGCAACAGGCGAGAGAACACAATCGCTGTCTCGATCCCGATGGCTACGTGGCCGATGCCGACATCCTGCCCGCCACGGCCCGTCGGGCCGGTGCAATACTGGAGAAATGGCAGGCGGATGCCTGACTGGTTTTATTACCGTAACCACGATACTGGCGCAGGCTGTTCACTGCGCCATTGTGATTGCCTACATACCGTCCCTCACCAGACCTTCTCCACGGTCAAACATTATCCGACCATCGCCTTCTCCAGAACGGTAATATTTTTCCCTGCAACGTTTTCCACCGTGAAATTATCGGCATACAGCAAAATGAGTTTCAGTCCTCTGCCGCTTTCAGCCAAAAGACAGCCGTCGAACGTCACGTCTTCACGCCCCGCCGCGAGACGTTCAGCAGGAAAGGCATCGCCATCGTCCGTAAAACGCAGCGTCGCGCCCGAGCGGGTAGCGATGAACTCCACGGTGAAGCAACGTTCCGGGTCCTCATGTAGCGCATGGCGAATAATATTGGTTGCCGTTTCACAGGCGGCGAGATCGAGCGCAAAGCGCCAGTCATCGCTGACGGACAGCGAAGCCATCTGACGTTCAAGCCACGCCGCGAGCGGCGAGACTGAGGTTAACGAGGCGGGAAGCGTGATGTCGTTAGCCACGGTCAACTCACTGATTAAGCTGCGCAAGTGCCGTAGCGCGATCCGGGCAGATGCGAAATATGCGATCCATACGGGTCAGGGTGAACATGTTGCGTATACCGGGGTTCAGCGCGCACAGCACCATGTCACCTTTACCGTTCATCATTTTGAGCAGCGATACAAGCGCGCCCAAACCGCTACTGTCGATGAAATCGATTTTGCTGAAGTCGACAATCAGGGCTTTACGATCCTCACCGAGCTCCCGGGTGACGGCATCTTTAAAGGCCGCCGCCACCGAGGCGTCAAGTCTTCGCACCGAGGGCGTCATGATATTCACGCCGGGATGCCTTTCTGTATCAATATTCATTGTCTTTCTCCAGTACGCTCAATAATTAACAGGGAAACATCGTCGGCCATTGCCTGGGGTTCCCGGCGTTCCCCACTGCGCCAGTGAACAAGGTGCTGCGCAAACTGCGGTAAGAGCTGTTCCAGCGCTAGCGTGGCATCACGCTGAAGCCGATGCTGCAATCGCGCCTGCCCAAACTGTTCGTTATCAGGGTTCTCACACTCGGTAATACCATCACTGAACAGGCAAAGTCGTTCGCCCGGTGCCAGCGAGAAGTTCACGTCTGTCCAGCTCAGATCCGGCATCAATCCTACCGGCGCGCCGCCTTCACCGACCGTCCTGATCTCGCCGCCAGGGTTCACAATAAAGGGAGTGGGATGCCCGGCCTGGCAAAGCTTGCCTTCACCTGTCGACAGGTCGATAACACCGTAAATCATGGTGAAATAGCTCATTATCTCCACCTCTTCGCTGCAAAATCGCCCGTTCAGGATCCGAACGACGTCCGCAGGAGAGGCAACATCGCTATCGTCCGCAAACAGAAATCGCTCCACCGCCCTGCCATGCAGAAACTGACGGGCCACGGCAAGCGACATCATCGCCGCGCCGACGCCGTGCCCGGATACATCCACGCAGTAGAATCCCAGGTGATTGTCCAGCGGGAAGACATTGAAAATATCGCCAGACACCCAGGCTGACGGCAGGAAAATCCAGTCGGCAAAATAATCCCGGTAGCGCAGCTGATGCGCGGGCAGCACCGACTGCTGGATCCGTGCCGCCACCTCAAGGTCTTGCTCTATCTGCCTTAGCGCCTCGCTGAGGCGCGCATTACGCGCAGCAAGCGTGGCTTCAAGGGACAAAACCCGTGCCCCCGCGTGCAGTCGCGCCCGCAGCTCACTCTGCTCGACCGGCTTATTGAGAAAATCATCCGCCCCGGCGTCAAACCCCACCGTCAGATCGCCCGGCTCTTCTCGCGCGGTAAGCAAAATTAAATAAACATAATGTCCAAACTGACGGCTGCGAACCTCCCGGCACAATGTCAGGCCATCCATTTCCGGCATATCCCAGTCGCTAATCACCAGACTGACGGGCTGGTTTTCAAGGATCTCAAGCGCGGCGACGCCGTTCTCCGCCTCGTAGACGATGTACCCCCACTGCGTCAGCATTCGGCTGAGCAGGCGACGATAAACCCGTGAATCTTCAACTATCAGGACGTGCTGTGACACCCTACGCCCTCCTAAAGCGGTAAGAACCAGATGACGCTGACGGTGCCTTCCCGGAATTTGCCGCTGCCGCTCTGGTGGCCGGGGTAACGGGTGCCGGAATAGTTAGCGTACTGAACGGAGAATGAACCTGGCGTATAGCCCGCGTAGCCAAAGCTATAGCTATAGTCGCCGTTCCAGGGCTGTTGCTGGCTGCTGTCCGGGAACCAGAACGCCGTGGCGCGCACGAAGAAGTGCTGCTTAAAGGTATAACCGCATCCGCCCAACACCACGTTCTTGTTTTTGCGGATATCGTTGCTGTCCAGATCGTAATAGCGCGGAACCCAGCTGTATCCCACCTGGCAAATGATGGAGTCGCCTTTGTTGATCAGGAGCGTATTCTCCACGGGCTTCGGCAGTGAAAATTTATACGCCAGCGTCACGGCTCCCTGCTCAAAATAGGTGTGACGACGGGTTCCTGACGTCCAGAAGCGGTTATCCCCGTAATTGCTGTACACCAGGCTGACCGTGTTGGCATGCCAGTCGTCATAGCCAAAGCTGTAACGAAAATCAGCCGTATAGCGGCTGGTGTCCGTCACCGGCAACCGCGATGTCACGTTGGCAAACCAGTAACTGTAGGGTGAGTATTGCAGGCTGAGATTGAGCGTCTGGTTGTATTTACGTTTCTGCTCCGCGCTGTCCGAGCTGTTCGGGATGGTTATCCACTGCTCTTTCAGTCCGGAACTAAAGCTCAGCGCGCCAGAGAAGACGTCTTCATTCCCCGAGAACAGGCGACCCCAGCGGCTGGTGAACACGCCAGCCTGCACCGGCTCGCCGTTCTTGTCACGTAGCGATTCCGCATCGTCCTTCGGCGCAGCCTCTGTGCCGGTGGCAACGCACAACAGCGCACAGGTCAGCAACAATTTATCCCGCATCTGCCCTTCCTTAGTTAGGTATCCAGCGCGCGGCGACGTTATATTTCGCCATCAGCCACAGCACGCCCAGCGTCACCGCGTGGATGAAGGTATTCACAACCCAGTCCTGGCGCCACAGATCGAACGTGACGAACTGGCTTACCAGGAATACGACGTAGACGTGCAAAATAAAGGTGTAAAGCGAATGCTGACCAAGCGGGATGAGAAACCAGCCCGCCAGGCGATACAGCGGCTGCCAGCACCAGGTCAGCAGCAGATAGACCGTCACCATCAGGCTGATATCGTTCACGACCCTGACGGGTCCCAGGCCATTTTTTGCCGCCCAGGTATGATAAAACGCGTTAAAGTTCTCGGGTGAAAGGCTGTGCATGAGCAGCGCGGGGGGCATAAACGGGTTGGTATGATTCTGGGCGATAAAGCCAAGCACCAGCGCAATCATTACCAGCGCCACGAGCACCGCCTTACCGGCGGGGGTGCGGGCAAAAGAGATTAAATCTTCTTTGTACCAGCCGCTGCACATTCCCAGCACAAAAATGAACTGCCAGGCCAGCAGCGGAAACGCGAATTCAAACTGAGACGGCGTCACGCGCACCGGCCATATCTGCCAGCAACCGTAAACGAGCAACGATAACCCCAGCAGCCAGTAGACGTATCCTCTCTGGAGCATTCCCAAAAACAGCGGACTTAACAGCAGAAGAAAAATATAGAGCCCGAGGATTTGCGTTTGATGAGGACCAATTTGCAGGTAGAGGACAATGTTAAACCAGGTTTCTTTAATTTGCGGTGTCACCGGATACAATGCCCAGGTTGTACCTGAGTAACGATCGGTAAAATGGGTAACCTCAAAAACGTTAATAAACGGAAGATACCCTAACAGCAAAAATGAAAGAATAATGATGATATTTACGCGATATATTTTCCATGCGCGCAGATATAACCCCCAGGATATCGTCAACAATACCGCTTTTTGCAATCTTGCACGGTTTAACATTCCCAGCATAAATCCGGAAAGGATCACAAACCCTTCAGCACCGGTGACCAGACCAAACCTTTCCCAGGTGAATATATTAAATATCGACATCACTTCCGTGTGCGCCACCACCATCATTACTAACGCGATACCGCGCATAAAATCAATACGTAAATCACGTTTATCCGACAGGACGTAACGCCATGCTGTTGGTTTTTCAGTATCTTTTCTTATAAGCACAGGCGCAATCTGGCTCATGGGGCGTCGCGTTCTCCATGCTAAAAAGTTTCTTGTATTTTATTTAGATAGCGTAAAGAAAAGCATCTGGCAATTTTTGACAACGCTTCCGATATTATTAAGCGTAGTTAACGATTATTTAAGCATGCCTGAAAGATCGGTTTTTTACGCCTCTGGAATTATTTTATCCACCATCTACACTTACTTTACTTTTTGTTTTAGCGGACGTTATTTTCTGTTTTGCGCTCCCTGTCGGTAACGGGTCAGTTATTAATAGCCATCGTGGAATCAGGATATCCTTCTCTATGGATTTTTATTTTTCCCGTTTTGAACATCGCCAGCCGCCTGAACCGCTTAAGACACCGCGCTGGGTAATGCTAACATGGCAGATATTAGCGGTTGCCGCGCTGATTTTAGGCGCTAATTATCTTTACTGGCGCTGGACAGCCTCCTTAAATACCGACGCGCTGTGGTATGCCATTCCGCTGGTATTGGCGGAAACGCTGGCCTGGATCGGCACCGTGCTGTTCACCATTAACCTGTGGAAAGAGGACGATCCGCCGCAAAACCCACCCCCGGTTGAGATCAATGACTGCCTGCGCCCCGAAGACGCGGAAGCATCCAGACCCCTGAAGGTCGATCTCTTTATCGCAACCTATTCAGAAGACGTGGAGCTGGTCAGGCTTTCTATTCGGGACGCCATGAAGATGGTCTACCCGGTTCCGCTGGACTATAAAGTGCACGTGCTTGACGACGGTCGACGGCCAGAAATGAAAGCCGTCTGCGATCAGGAAGGCGCCAACTACATCTCCCGCCAGACCAATATTGGCTTCAAGGCCGGTAATTTGCGAAACGGACTTGAGCAAACTGACGGAGATTTCCTGATCATTTGCGATGCCGATACCCGGGTCTTCCCCACCCTGCTCAGCCACACGCTGGGCTACTTTCGCGATCCTGACGTCGCCTGGGTCCAGACGCCACAGTGGTTTTTCGACCTGCCGGAAGGGGAAAACCTGGCGCGCTGGCTTGGGCGAAAAGCGGGCAAACCGGGATACGGTTTGGGATGGCTTGCGCAGAAGTTCATCGGGACGGTGACCATTGGCCGTGACCCCTTTTTTAACGATCCGCGCATGTTTTATGACGTGATTTTGCGCCGGCGAAACTGGGCCAACGCCGCTTTCTGCTGCGGTGCGGCGTCTGTACACAGGCGCGAAGCGGTAATGCAGGCCGCGCTGCGCAGCTATGTCTGGACGGTGGAAGAGGAGGTTGAGCGGCACACGCGGGATATACGCGATCCCGTCATGCGTGAAACCCTCCAGGATGCCATGCGCCCTCACGTGGCTTTCGACACAGAGCTCACGCCCTATAAGTTTCACGTTTCGGAAGATATTTATACCTCCATCCTGCTCCACGGCGATGCCGCCCGCCGCTGGCGCTCGGTAATGCACCCGCGGATCGAATCGAAAATGCTCTCTCCGCAGGACATGCTGACGTGGATGATCCAACGCTTCAAATACGCCGCGGGTTCACTGGATATTTTGTTCCACGACAATATTTTCAGCCGCCGCCGTTTTAAGCTTTCTCTGCCACAGACCCTGATGTATGCCACCACCTTCTGGTCCTATCTGGCCTGCGTGTGGAACACCATTTTCCTGATATCGCCCATTGTTTACCTGTTTACCGGCATTCCGCCTGTTTCAGCCTGGTCAGAGCCCTTTTATCTTCATTTTTTACCCTTTTTCATCATGTCGGAGCTGGCTTTTATGTTCGGCACCTGGGGGATTTCAGCCTGGGACGGCAGAGCGTCATATCTCTCCTTTTTCTCAATGAACCTGCGTGCGCTCGATACGGTACTGCGCGGTGAGCAGATCAAATTCCACGTCACGCCGAAAGAGCGGCAGACGGGCAGGTTTCTCTATCTGGTGAAACCGCAAATCGCCATCGTCGTGCTCACCCTGGCCGGGCTGATTTGGGGCGGTATACAGGTCGCTCGCGGGCAGGTTGACGATCCCTCCGGCTACGTCATCAACATTTTCTGGGGCGCAGTCAACATTGCCGCCATGCTGCCGCTGATCTTCGCCGCCATGTGGACCCCGGCTGAGGAAGAGGTGAGCGAATGAGAAAACGCGACGCGCTTTTGTCAGCCCGCAGCTACCTCACGATCCTGCTCGGCTTTCTGCTGGGATTCGCCATCGTCGTCTGGGTTGAAAAACAGATGCCAACACGCGTTGAAGGCAGCGCGGGGATGTCGCTGAGTAACGATTTCCCGCCCCTGCCCGCGCCGCGTGAGCTGACATTCGAAGAGGCCATCTGGGGGCGGGTAGCCTGGCAGTATTATGTGAACAATACGCAGCCGAATGGTCTGGCCAACGCGCACGACGGCGAGCCCTGGCTCAGCCTGTGGAGCACCGGCAGCTATCTGTTTGCCGCTGTAGCCGCCAGGCAGCTCAGCATTCTTACTCCCGACGAATTTGATGAACGCATCGCGGCCGCACTGGCTGCTCTCGCCCGTCTTCCGCTCAACCCGCAGGGGCTGCCCGCCGCCTATTACCATGCCGACACGCTGGAAGCCCTGGGTAAACCGGACGCCTCGGCTATCGGCTTGGGCCGCCTGCTTAACGCCCTGCAAACGTTGCTGTGGCGCTACCCCCAGCATGCCGCCGACGTGCGCAATCTTTTAGATCGCTGGAAGTTGGGCGCCCTGATTGCCCACAACACCAGCAGCCAGGCCGCGGTCCCGCTCCACCACTGGGCGCTGGCGACGGACGAGCCGCGAAACAGCTTCGGCTATCGCCTGTATGCCAGCCATACGCTTCGGCTGATCGACAGCGCGGCGGGGCTGGCGGTGACGAACCCGCCGGAAGGGCAGCAGATGATCGACATCGACGGAATAATGGTGCCTGATGAAGGGCTACGCACCCCGTGGGGTCGGCAGCCTTCGCTTATCAGCCTTCCCTATTTATTAACGGGCCTTGAGCTGGGTTTCGACGCGCAGAGCGCCGAAATTGCCTGGCGCATAATGCAAATCCAGCAGCGACGTCACGGCCTGCGGGTCCGCAAGCCGCCGATCAGCACCGATTACGCCGAGCCCGCGCCGGATTACGTCAACGATCTGCCCGATCGCCAGCCGCTGCAAAATAGCGCTCTGCTTGACGCCACGCCGGAGCAAACGGCGATAACCTCGACCCGCACCGCCTTTGCCTGGTACGCCCTGTTCCGCAACGGCTGGAGCGAAGCGCTGCGCCAGCAGGTGCAGAAGCTACAGGTGCCGGGTAAGGGCTGGCAGCGCGGGCTTAACCTTAACAGCAGCGTGAACGAGATCGTTGACGCCGATACCAATGCGGTCGTCCTTGAGAGCCTGGCGTACATTGCTCACGGTCAGATGCTTTGTCTGGCCTGCCCTGGCCCCGCCACTCCCCCCACATCTTCAGCAGGAGCGAAGCCATGAAGCTGAAATCAATACTCTTCTTTCCTCTTCTGGCCGGGCTTGTGGCAGGCTGGCTCTCACTCTCTGCGGCCCAGGCAGCGACCGGCCTTCCCGCCTCGGATTACCCGCCGCGTAGCGGGGAACTCACGCCTCGGGAGATGACCATTGCCAAAAACGCCTGGCAATATTTCGTTGTGAACTACCAGCCCACTACCGGCCTGGTGAATGCCGTCAATAAATTTCCCTCAACCACCATGTGGGACAGCGCCTCCTATATGGCCGCGATGACGGCCGCAAGGGAGCTGGGGATTATTGATAAAGCCGAATTCGATCGCAGAATGCTGAAATTACTCGCCACCCTGAACAAACTGGATTTGTTCCGCAACGAACTGCCCAACAAAGCCTATAACACCATCACCGCCCAGAAGGTTAACTACCAGAACAAACCTGGCGAGATTGGCTTCTCGGCGCTGGACATCGGCAGGATGCTGATCTGGCTGAAGGTCATTAAGGAGCGCTATCCGGAATACAGCAACAGCATTGATAACGTGATGCTGGGATGGAATTTCACCAACGTCATCACCCCCTGCGGGATGATGTATGGCGCCTACCTGGAAAATGGCCAGCCAAAGTACGTGCAGGAAGGGCGGCTGGGCTATGAAGAGTACGGTGCTGCGGGCTTTGCGCTGTGGGGCTTTGGCACCTGTCAGTCGAGCCAGCCCCAGCCCTACGAGCTGGCTGAGATCTACTGCGTTATGGTGCCCTATGACTCGCGCGATCCGCGCCTCACCAGCCAGCATAACTACGTCGTCACCGAATCCTATGTGCTTTACGGCCTGGAATTTGGTTTCGACAAGCCGACGGACAGGGAGAACAGCCCACGCGATTACTCTCATCCGTGGATGAAAAACTTTGCCGACAGGGTTTACCAGGCTCAGGAGAACCGCTACGCCATCACCGGTATTTTATCCGCTCGCTCTGAGCATCAACTCGATAAGTCCCCCTACTTTGTCTACGACACCGTTTTTAGCGACGGCTTCAACTGGAACACCATTACCGATAAAGGCGTGTACGTTCCCAACACGGCCGCCGTCTCGCTGAAAGCGGCGCTCGGGATGTGGGTTCTCTGGAATTCGCCTTATACCGACCG
This sequence comes from Enterobacter cloacae complex sp., assembly GCF_900322725.1. Lineage (NCBI taxonomy): Bacteria > Pseudomonadati > Pseudomonadota > Gammaproteobacteria > Enterobacterales > Enterobacteriaceae > Enterobacter > Enterobacter cloacae complex sp. Next base: position 869,932 of record NZ_LT991957.1, read on the forward strand.
CCTGCTGGACGCCATTGAAAACGCCAACGAGGCGGACAAAGGATACTACGAAGGGCTGTACGAAAACGGCGACGGCCCCATTAAAGAGTTCACCGCCAATAACAACGGGATCATGCTTGAAGCCCTGTTGTTCAAGAAAGAGGGCAAGCTGTTGCAGTTCAACAGCGATAATCCCAAAGATCGCCACTTCGCCCCTTCCCTGTGGGAGAAAAAGCTGGTGGACCTCTTTGAACCCAATAATGCCTCGCGCAACCGCCCGTTCCTGAACAGTACGCCAGCGGTGAAGACATGGTGTGAACAGACCGGAACCACCCTGCGCACCAAACCCGCTTGCCAGGCCTGTCAGTGTGCCACCTGTAATACGGACGAGCCTGTAAAACTGCCGCCGGTGACCGCACAATGCTTAAGACCTTAGCCCGCGGGCTGGCTGCCGCCGTCCTCATTCTTATTATCGCCTTCGTCCTGTTCCGCCAGGAGGGCGCAGGGTGGCGCTGGCTGACCAAAGGTGGCTGGCACACCACCGCACGCGTCAGTAGCCTGACGCCTCAGGAGCGGGAGTGGGCGCGTATCGCCTGGCGCTATTTTGACAATAACACCCAGCCTCAGACAGGGCTGGTCAACGGCAGCGATAAACAGCCGCGCGTTACGCTGTGGCAAATGGGCGATACGCTTATCGCCCTGCTGGCTGCCCGCGAGCTTGATCTTATCCAGGCGGACGAATTCGACGCCCGGCTGACGCGCCTGCTCGGAACCCTCAATCGCCTGACGCTGACCGAAACCCGCACCCCCGGCAGACTCTATTCCAGCCGAACGGCGTCGCCCATCGATTTCACAGGAAAACCGGCGCCGCGCGGCTGGTCGGCAAAAGATATGGCCCGTCTGATGCTGGCGCTGCGGCTCGCAGCCGAGCGTGCCCCTGAGTACCGTGAATATCTGGATAAAATCATCCTGCGCTGGAACTTCTGTCCGGTGATGGATAAGGACGGGGAGCTGTGGTCTGCGTCCGTGCAAAACGGGCAGCCGGTGGTGCGCGACGAGCTGCGGCTGGGTGAAAGCGAATATGCCGCCAGCGCGTTTCGGCTGTGGGGGTTTTCATCGGATAAGGCATTCTCTCCGCCTTCTCAGAACATCATTCTGTACCAGCGTAGCCTCGCCGTTGACGCGCGCGATCCCAGAACGACCTGGCAGCCGTCGCTGCTCTCCACCCTCCCCGCCATGCTGCCGGGGCTGGAGTTTGGCTGGCAACCCCCCGGCGTGACGTCCGATATTCACAAAACGCTGCGCGCGCGGGCCGAAGCCGTATGGCTTAGCCAGAAAACGCGCTGGGAGCGTGAGCGCGCGCTCACCGCACGCGCCGATTTTTACCTCTCTCAGGCCCCCTGGCACGTAGAGGACACCGTCTGGGGAAATGGCTATGTCTGGAACACCCTGGGCGACGACGGAAAAAGCTATCCCCGCCTGGCACAGGTGAGCACGAAGGCCGTCTTTGTGCTCTGGGCGCTGTGGGAGACCGATTACACTGACGCGTTGATGGCCGTTACCCGGCACCTGAATAACCCGAAACAGGGCTGGTTTGAGGGCCGCGTTGAGGCAACCGGCGATATCAACCCCACGCTCACCCTCTCGACGAACGCCATGGTGCTGGAAGCGCTGCTGTACAAACACAACGCCGGGCCGCTGTTTGAAAATGGCCTGGTGGAAAACGATGGCTATTTTGCCCGCCGTACGTCGGATCCCTTCAACCCGCCCGGCCTCTGCCTGCCGGGCGAACGCGCCGCGAGGGCCGCACCATGAAATTTTATCGCGATCTTTTTGACGCCAGCCTGAACCGCGTTCTGCCGGAGAATGATAAACGGCGCTTTTTGCAGGCTTTCTGGGAGACGTTTATCCATATGTCCCCCGAAACGGAGCAGCATTTTGCCCGGGGCCAGGGGCGGGATGGCCAGCAGACGATCTTCAAGTGCTTTTTCGCCATGCTAGCCGTTGACGGTGCGCTTTTCGTGCCGGATTTTCTGGAACGCCTGGCGCGGGAGCAGACTGATGAAGGGTTACGCCTGCCGCCGCGCTTTTTCGGACTCTGGCGGGAGGCCATGCTCAGGACGGTGCGCGCCTGCGATCCCCTTTGCGACGAAGAGATCCTTACGGCCTGGGCGATGGCGATTGCGCCCGGGCTGGAGTATCTGCGGCGCCAGGCGGAGCTGCACTATCAGGCCGGAGGCGAGTAACCATGCGATCCACATCCCGGTTCGATCTCAACGCGCTGCCTGTAGGGGTAATGATTTACGATCCCGCCGAGCGTCTGCTGGCCTGGAATGACCAGATAACGCGCTTTTACCCGGTCATCACCCCCTGGCTGAGCGCCGGCGCTTCGCTTGAAAGCCTGGCGGAGAAATTCATTGATGCAGGCTATAACATCGACCCCACCCGCCGCCGGACCCTGCGGGAAGCGATCGTTCGAAACTGCCGCCAGTCGAGCCATCGTGAGGTGCGGCAGTCGGGAAACCGGCGGCTCTACGTGCAGCATCAGCGTCTTGCGGATGGCGGCATTCTCAGCCTGCATACCGATATTACCGAACTTGACGACGCCCAGCGTTCGCGCCACCAGCTGCACGATGATTTTTTACTGACCGCAGAGTCCATTCAGATCGGCATCTGGAACTGGCAGGTCTCTCAAGACAGCCTGGAGGTAAACGATACCCTGCTGGCGATGGTGGGTCAGTCGCGTACGCACCTGCACTACCCGCTGCGCTTTTTACTTAACCTGGTCCATGAAGAGGATCGCGCCGTGCTGCGCAACGCGATGATCGCCTCCAGACAGGAGCATATGCCGGTTTTTGAATGTGAGATTCGCGTACAGCACGCGTCCCAGGGCTGGCGCTGGATGCTGATCTCGGGGCAGGTGGTCACCCTCAGCATGCAGCAGCAGGCCGAACGGGTGATCGGCACCCTACAGGACATTACCCGCCGCAAGGAGGCCGAGCTGCTGGCCATTGAAGCGGCGAAAGTCGCCCAGGAGGCCAACGAGGCGAAAAGTGCATTTCTGGCGAACATGAGCCACGAAATTCGCACCCCGATGAACGGCATTCTGGGCATGACACAGCTCTGCCTCGATACGCATCTCAACCCCGAACAGCGGGAATACCTGTCTCTGGTGATGAGTTCAGCGCAGTCACTGATGCATATCATCAATGACATTCTCGATTTCTCCCGCATTGAGTCAGGTAAGATGACCGTCGATACAGAGCCGCTGGAGATCCGTCCCTTTGTGCAGTCGCTGATCCGCCCGCACATGCCCGCCGCCAGCGAAAAGGGCATCGAACTGCTGGTGGATATCGCACCTGAAGTGCCGGACGTGCTCATCGTTGATGGTCCCCGGCTACGTCAAATTCTGACTAACCTTTTGGGCAACGCGCTGAAGTTCACCCATCAGGGTGAGGTTATGCTGGCAATAGAGCCTGCACAACGTGAAGGTCAGTGGCGTTTTCGCCTTCGCGACAGCGGCATTGGCATCCCGGTGGAGAAACAAAAAGCCATTTTCGAGGCGTTTAGCCAGGCCGATAGCTCAACCACCCGCCGCTACGGCGGTACTGGCCTCGGGCTGACCATTTCAGCCCGTCTGGTGAGCCTGATGGGCGGAGAGCTGACGGTTCAGAGCGAGCCGGGGGCAGGCAGCGAATTTGCGTTTACTCTGCCGCTGGAGAGCCAGCTGGCTGCTTCCACTCCCGGTGCTCCTGTAGCCCGCTTTAACGGCGAATCGGTCCTGGTGGTCGACGACAACAGCACCAACCTGCGACTGCTGGACACGATGCTTCGCCAGATGGGTCTGACGCCGACCTGTGTTAACAACGCAGGGGAAGCGTTAAGCCTGATCGCAAAAGGGGGATGCTGGCCGCTGATCCTGCTGGATGCGCAGATGCCGGATATGGACGGCGTATCGCTGGCCCTTGAGCTCTCCGTTATGCCGCAGGCCGGGCAAAGCCACATCATTATGCTCAGTTCCATGAGCCGTCATTTCGACGCCAACATGCTGAAGCGCATCGGGATCGCCCATTATCTGCATAAGCCGGTTGCCCAACGTGAACTCTATCAAACCATAGCCAGCGTCCTTGCGCCCGCCCCCCTTGCCTCCCCCGCGGCTGTGCCCGCTTCTGCGCCCGTTACGGCGCAGGCCAGTCTGCGTATCCTGCTGGCTGAGGACAACCTGGTGAATCAGAAAGTGGCCAGACGCCTGCTGGAGCAGCTCGGGCACCGTTGCGAAGTGGTATCCAATGGCCGGGAGGCCCTCGAACGCTGGCGTGAACAGCCGTGGGATTTGATGCTGGTTGACCTGCAAATGCCAGAAATGGACGGTGAAACGGCCATTCGCCTGCTTCGTGAAGAAACGCTCGCGAGGGGGCGTAACCATCAGCCCACCGTCGCGATGACCGCCCATGCCATGCAGGGCGACAAGGCGCGCTGTCTGGCAATGGGCTTCGACGGCTATATTGCCAAGCCGGTAAGTCAGGAGGCGCTCAGGGAGGAGATAGCCCGTGTTGTCGCCGGAGAAGAAAAGGGTCTGCCGGATGAGGCACAGCTGTTAAAACAGTGCGCGGACGATCCTGAACTGGTTAATGAGCTGCTGGCGCTGTTCGGCAACGGTCTTGACGAGGCGGTGGCAGCCATAGCGCTGAATATTGCGCATGATGACCGCGAGGCCCTGCGGCGGGCCGCTCATAAGCTTCGCGGCGAAGCCGTCACCCTCGGTTTCATTCGTCTTTCAGAAGTGCTTCAGCAAATGGAGAGTCAGGCGGTCTCGCTGAACCAGACGGGGCTGAGCGTTTTACATGGCGAGCTTATCGAGGAGGCCAGACGCTCTGCGGCCTGGCTGCGCCGTAGAGCTCAGGAGGTTAAAGATGATCAGGCTTCTTCTGCTGCTGGCAATTAGCCCTCTGCTGGCCCAGGCCAGCCAGCCCGTCACCTGGTCACTGGCCGGAATGTGGCGCGTGCATGACGCCAACCTCAGCACCTTTGATGGCGCCAGCGCACCTGACCGCGACTGGCGATCGGTTGCGGTTCCGGCCAACTGGTACAGCGCCGGATACGATAATCAGGGTGCCCTCTGGTATCGGCACGAATTTACCCTGCCCCGGCGCGCGCCCGATACCATGGCCACCCTGGTCTTTGATGGCGTGGACTATTTTGCCGACGTCACGCTCAACGGCAGGCATCTTGCCCATCACGAGGGGTATTTTCAGCGCTTCTCCGTAGACATAAGCGATGCTTTGCAGCGACACAATAAGCTCGCCGTGCGGGTGGACAGCCCCTGGGAAGATCCGAAAACAATCTGGCCGCTGCACAAAACGATGGTTAAAGGCGTACTTAATCAGCACGATACTCGCCCTGGCGGGGCGTGGGCAGAGAATGGCCAGGACGCCAACTCAGGTGGGATTTGGGCACCGGTGAAGCTACACCTGAGTCGCGGCGTAACTATCGACGAGGTGATCCTGCGTCCGGACTGGCGTGAAGGGCTGAAAAAACCAGCGCTGCACGCCGAGATCCGCTATCGGGCGTTGTCTGCCGGTGACGTCACGCTGCGCCTGTCAGCAACCCCTGATAATTTCATCGGCGAGCGCACAGAGCAGGCGTTTTCGGTTCAGATTGCGAAAACGGACGGTAAGCCGCGGTCGCTCAGCGTCACGCTGCCCGTAAAAGACGCGAAGCTCTGGTGGCCAGTGGGCTATGGCAGGCCAAATCTCTACCGGGTGCGTGCGACCCTGGCGGACGAACAGGGGGTGATGGATACCGCGGTGACCCGAACCGGCCTGCGCAAGATGGAGGAGCAGCCGGACAACAGGGGCTGGCTGATCAATGACAGGCGCCTGTTTATCAAGGGGAGCAACTACATCGGTTCCCCCTGGCTTAGCACCATGACGCGCAAGAAATATCGCCGCGACTTCAGGCTGGTGCAGGCGATGAACGCCAATGCGATACGCGTTCACGCGCATGTGGCAGGCCGGGCGCTTTACGATGTGGCTGACGAGATGGGGCTGATGATCTGGCAGGATGTCCCCCTGCAATGGGGTTACAACAACAGCGACGCCTTTGCGGACAATGCCGCGCGGCAGACCCGCGAGATGGTTGAACAATTTGGCAATTCCCCGGCCATTATCGTCTGGGGCGGTCATAACGAGCCGCCGTGGAATTCACCGTGGATGGAAAAACGCTTCCCCGACTGGAATAAAACCCTGAACCAGAACCTGACGAAACGCGTGGGAGACGCGCTTGCGCAAGACACCTCGCGCATTGTGCATCGTTTTTCCGCGGTGGAAGAACACTACTGGGCCGGCTGGTACTTCGGCACCATGCGCGATTTGCTCGGCCCCGCCAAAACCGCGATCATCACGGAGTTTGGCGCTCAGGCGCTACCGCGACTCTCAACCCTGAAGACCATCATTCCCGCCCGCCTGATGTGGCCGAAAAGCACCGCCGCCGACGATCCCGGCTGGACGCACTGGAAATATCATAACTTCCAGCCCTTCCAGACCTTTAAATTTGCCAATATTCCGCGGGGTAATACCATTCAGGAGATGATTGCCAACACCCAGCGTTACCAGGCGGAGCTGGTGGCAATGGCGGCAGAGAGCTATCGCCGGCAGCGCTATCAGCCGGTTACCGCCCTCTTCCACTTTATGTTTGTAGAAACCTGGCCCTCCATCAACTGGGGCGTCGTGGATTATCGGCGTAAGCCGAAAGCGGGCTACTACGCGCTGCAAAAAGCTTATCAGCCCATTCTGCCGTCGATTGAACCCGTGACGGCGGTGTGGCGTCAGGGGAGCGAAGCAACGGTTCGCCTGTGGGCGATCAATGACACCTGGTCTGCCTGTGAGGCGTGTCGTCTGAGGTGGCAGGTGAAGCAACATGGTCGGGTGCTGGCTAAAGGCAATACAACCCTTACGCTTCCCCCCGATTCGGGCAGCAGGATCAAGGACATCACCGTCACACCGACCACCAGGCATAACGTTACCATTGAGTATGAGATTTCGGATCGCGCCGGTAAAACCGTGGGTTCCAACCAGCGTATTGAGAGGGTGGAAAGCCCTCCTGAGCCATGAATGCTGGCTACCCGGCGCTGCTATTGATACCCGGCATGCCCGCCTGCATTTTGAGCGTGTTAACGAACCAGCGCCCGGCCGGGCCGGGCGGATGTTCTTCCTGGTGCACCGCCTGCATGGAAAAACCGGTCCCGACGTCGGGCTGCATCTGCACGTTCAGCGTAACCAGTTTTCCCGCTGCGAGATCTTCCTCGACCATTGGCAGCGGCATATAACCCCATCCTAGCCCGGCACGCAGGAAGGCGTGCTTCGCGCCCATATCCGCCAAATGCCAGGTCTTCGACGACATGACGCCAAAGCTTCGGCCCACAGTGAGAGCGGAGCGATCGGTCAGCACCAGCTGGACGTGTTCCTGTAAGAGTGAACGAAGGATCGGGCCAGACGCGGTCGCCAGAGGATGCTCAGGGGAGACAACGGCCACCGCAGGCACGCTGAGAAGGAATTCTGAGGTGCATCCCGCCGGAAGATGCGGCAGCGATCCGGTTATCGCCACCCGGCAGTGACCGTCCAGCAAAGGCTGGAGCACCGCCCCCAGCGCCTCCACATACAAACGCAGCGGCGTATCAGGAAATGCCTGATGAAACGCCTGCACCGCAGCGGTGAGCTGCGCAACGGGAAACATCACGTCGACGGACACCACCAGCTCAGGCTCAAGTCCTTCCGCTAAGGTGCGCGCCTTAGCCTTAAAGGCATCCATCCCGGCAGCGGCAAGACGTGCCGCTTCCAGCATGGCGACGCCCGCTTCCGTCAGTTTCGGATAGCGCCCGGAACGATCGAATAATGGAAACCCGACCTGCGCCTCAAGATTGGCCAGCGTCGCGCTGACAACCGACTGCGCGCGCCGCAGCCTGCGCCCGGCGGCGGAAAAACTGCCCTCATCAACGGCGGCAATGAATGTGCGCAGTTGATCAACAGACATACCGTCCAGCATGTATCGCTCCAGAAGATGGATTCCATCTAATTATATAGGCTATTCAGATAGGTTAAAGATTACTACTCTCTGTGCATGTTCACTACGCATCATTGAAGGATATTCAGCATGAAAACAACAACGGTAGGCATTATCGGCGCTGGCGCAATCGGGCAAGCCTTTGCAGGACAGCTGGTTAAAGCGGGCATAAACGCTATTCTGAGTAACAGCCGCGGGCCGGAAAGCCTGGCTGCGGTGGTCGATAGACTGGGACACGGGGCGCGCGCCGGCACCGTACAACAGGCCGCTGACGCCGATATCGTTTTTGTCTGCACAAACTGGGACAAAACCGAAGCCGCGTTAAGGGGTATTCACTGGGATGGGCGTATCCTGATTGACGCGACCAACCCGGTCATACTGCCAGGCTTTACGCTGGCTGAACTGGGCGGGAAAAACTCGAGCCAGGTTGTGACCCAGTGGGCGCCGGGTGCACGCGTCGTGAAAGCCTTTAATACCCTGCTTGCAGGGGTGCTGGCTCAGGATCCGGCGCAGGCGGGTGGTCGTCGTGTCGTCTTTCTCTCCGGAGACCATCCAGACGCGAAGGCGGACGTCAGCGCGCTGGCAGCGCAGCTCGGTTTCGCACCTATCGATTTAGGCAGCCTGGAGGTCGGCGGTACGCTTCAGCAATTCCCCGGCGGGCCTCTTCCGGCGGTAAACCTGGTGCAACTGGCATAACGAAAGGCACGATATACATGACGCAGCGTACTTCCGCAGAGACGTTTGAAGAGTACCTTCCCGGCGAACTGCTCAGGGAGCATCGGGCGCAATCCTCCCGGGATGTCTTTGTGCAAATTCTGGCGCGAAGGCACGTTCAGGAAAACGTCATTATTCCGGCGGTACCGGAGCCTTTTATCGTCTGGATCCTCTCAGGTAATGCCGTCGTTGAGGAGCGCTCTCCCGGGGAAGCGTGGTTATCAAACCGCGTTGCCGCAGGTGATTTTTTTCTCACGACGGCGGACTACCCAAGCGAAATGCGCTGGCGCGCCGAGCCAGAGACACCGTTCGTCGTCATGCATGTTTACATCGGCGTGGCGATGATGCAGGAGTGTGAATTGCGGGAGGTTTCCGGCGCGCGCGACGAAACGCTGTCCGTCCTGCTGGAGCAGATACGCCGCGAGCTGTATTTGCAAAATCCACCAAGCGGCCCGTTTATCCAGGGGATTGCACAGGCGCTGGCGGTACACCTTATTCGCACCTACGGCACCCGTGCGAAACGACACCGTGGGGGCTTGCAGGCGTTTAAACTGCACCGGGTCTTCACGGCAATGCGTGACGGGTTAGCCCAGCCGTTTGACCTGGCACGGCTGGCTAAGCTGTCCGATCTGAGCGAATACCATTTTAGCCGCGCCTTTAAACAGTCTACCGGGCTTTCGCCTTCCCACTATTTTATCCGGCTACGCATGGAGGAAGCACGGCGCATGCTGTCGGAATCCACTGATTCCGTTATCACTATTGCCCTGAACGTGGGTTACACCAGCCCCAGCCACTTTGCAGCCGTCTTCCTCAGGCATAACGGCGTGACGCCCTCGCACTATCGCAAGACGATGGTGCGTAGCAAAAGCCCGACAGTTTGAGCAAAAGCCCGCGCGAAGCCAGCGCCTGAAAAATCCATTATTGAACCGTACTTCAGACGTTCTTTCTGAAGCGTTGAAATTAACTCTCAAGAGGATCACCTATGGAACTCAAAGGTAAAGTCGCGCTCATCACCGGTGCTTCAAGCGGAATTGGCGCCGCCACGGCCAAAAAATTAGCGCAACAGGGCGTCAGGGTGGGTCTCGCCGCCCGCCGTCTGGATCGCCTTCAGGCGCTGGTATCTGACATTGAGGCTGCTGGCGGTGAAGCCATCGCGCTGGCGATGGATGTCACTGACCCGGCCTCGGTGAATGAAGGGGTGGCGGCACTGCACAAACGCTATGGGCATATTGATATCGCCTTCAATAACGCCGGGCTGATGCCGATTTCGGATATCGCCAGCCTCCGGGTTGACGAGTGGCACCGTATGGTAGACGTCAACGTAAAAGGCTTGTTTAACACCGTAGCGGCCATACTGCCGATTATGCAGTCGCAGCGGTCTGGTCACATCATCAATACCTCGTCGATCGCCGGACGCAAAACCTTCCCCGGACTTGGGGTGTACTGTGCGACGAAGCATGCCGTTGCCGCCTTCTCGGATATTTTGCGTATGGAGCTGGCGCCGCAGTTCAACATTCGCGTCACCTCGCTTCAGCCGGGTGCCGTTGAAAGTGAATTATTCGAGCATATCAGTGACGAAAATTATCGTGCACAGATGGAACAGCTGAAGGAGAAGATGACGTTCCTGAAAGCCGATGATATCGCCGACTCGATTCTTTACGTGTTGCAGGCACCGGAACATGTGGACGTGGCAGAGCTGTTTATTATGCCGACCGAACAGCCGTGGTAAGAGGGTGAAGCGGGTCAGGCTGATGCCTGACCCGCTACGTTAGTTTGCGGATGCCGTCGGTCTGATGGTGATTTCGGTGGTATCGACACTCTCAGGCGCCTCGATGATATGGCGCACGGCGCGGGCGATATCAGCCGGTTTGAGGGCAATAGCCCGGTACGCATCCATCACCGCCATGGTTTCTTCGTGCGTAATGGTCGAGGCCAGTTCGCTTTCCACTACCCCAGGGTTAACGCAGGTCACGCGGATGTTCGAACTTTCCTGACGCAAACCATCGGAAATGGCCCGGACCGCAAATTTGGTCGCACAATAAACGGCGGCCGTGGGCACAACGGACAAGGCACCGATCGAGCCAATATTAATGATCTGCCCCGAGTTCTGGGCTTCCATAATTGGCAGAACCGCGCCAATTCCCCACAGTACGCCCTTGATATTCACGTCAATGGTGCGCTCCCACTCATCCTGCTTGCCTGCGGAAAGCGGAGAGAGGGGCATAATGCCCGCGTTGTTAATCAGTACGTCAATGCGGCCCCACTTTTCCCGTGCTGCCTGAACGAAGGCAGCCATCGACTGGCGGCGGGTTACGTCTAATTCCTGCGCCTCTGCCTCCCCTCCTGCGCTGCGGATTTCTTCAGCCAGAGCGTGGATGCGATCCAGCCTGCGTGCTCCGAGGAATACTTTTGCGCCTGCCTTGCCCAGCTCTCTGGCAATACCTTCTCCAATACCGCTGGAGGCACCGGTAATTAAGATCACTTTGTTCATGTTTTACTCCTTCAGTTGAGTTCAAAGCAATCATAGAGTCTCAACATTGTTTCTTGTATCCTGCCTTTACTGGACTCACTGGTTAGCGATGTTAAACAATGAAAATTGATCTTAATTTGTTACCGCTTTTTCTGGCGGTCGCCGAGGAGCGCAGCTTTAGCGCGGCCGCCGGGCGGCTGGGCATCACCCGTTCCGCTGTCAGCCAGGGGATAAGACGTCTCGAAGATGGGTTTCAGACCCTGCTGGTGATGCGCACCACGCGCTCGGTAAGCCTTACCGAAGCGGGTGAACGGTTGCATAAATCGTTGCAGGGGCCCATCGCCAACATTGAAGCGGCCTTTGATGATGTCACGTCAGACAGCACACCGCGCGGACAGCTCAGGATCGCGGTCACCTCAATTGCGGAAGCGTTTCTTTCTGGCCCCCTGCTCGCCTCGTTTGCGGCAGCGCATCCTGCGGTATCGCTTGATGTCTTCGTATCAGATGAGGAATTCGATATCGTGGCGGCGGGCTATGACGCAGGGGTGAGGCTGGGCGAAGTTATCGAAAAAGACATGATCGCCGTTCCCCTTACGGGCCAGCAGCGTGAACGGGTGGTGGCTTCACCTTCCTATCTGGCGACGCACAGCGCACCGGCGCATCCCCGAGAGCTGGTCGCTCATCGGTGTATCGGCTGGCGCCCTTCCCCGGACGTTGCCCCCTATCGCTGGGAATTTGAAGAAGCAGGCGTCCCTTTCGATGTGGCCATTGAACCACAAATCACCACTAACGATCTGCGTCTTATGCTCAGTCTCGCACTGGCCGGCGGTGGAATTACCTTTGCCACGGAGGATACCTTCGCGCCTTACATTGAATCAGGACAGCTGGTTTCTTTACTGGATGCGTTTCTTCCGTCTTTTCCTGGCTTCTATCTCTATTTTCCCCAACGCCACAATATGGCCCCCAAGCTCAGAGCCCTGATCGAGCACATCCGCCAGTGGCGCCAGCTCCCCGCCACGCAACCTGCTCAGCGATAAACGGTTCCAACCCTGGATGCAGATTTTCCTCAATCTACCGCGTCCCTTTGATGAGCATCAACGACAGCACAGCGCTACCATGGAAAATGACAAAGGACACGATGGGCAGGACTTTACACAAGGATGGAACCGTAAAAATGCACAGACCAATGGTCGTTATCCTCTTTATTCTTTTGACATTAGCCGCCCTCGTGGAAATCGGCCTAATTTCTTTCGGCTAAACCCGGTTACTTCTGAAAGGCCACATTTGTGGCCATTTATTTATTAAACATGAGAAGAAATCACTTTATTTTTTGAGTAGCAGAAATTAAAGGACCCATAAAAATATATTTTATAAATGAGATAATTTTAAATATATCATACACCAGATAATTTACCCTAACTTAAACCGCAATTAAGCAGCAATTAAACCTAACCAAAATTATATATATATCGCACATTTTAATTATTATTATCGCCCTGCCAGCCCCGTTTTAAGGGTTGCACCTTTTACGCCAAAACCCTTTCGCCACGCGCCCTTGTAGCGAACGAAATATATTCATGCTATCAATTAATTTCCCCTGCAATAACCGCGCTGGGTTTACGAACGCTTAATTTGCATATTCAGACATTTATAGCTATATCATTTTCATAACGAAATAAATCAATACCTGCACAAATAATAAGGCTTATAAATCGCAAATATATAAATAAACAACAGTTTCCTGACTAAATAATTAGCTTTGCCCTGAGGTTGCCACTTTTAATCCTGGCGGGCATCGGTCGCGCTAAAGAAAGTGACGGTAAATTCTGTTTTTAAACAGTATTTTCGCCGGGAGCGCGCTCATCCCTTCAGAAACGATGGCCTTGTTTGACACGCCGTAACCAATAACTCTGCTGGAGTAATAACTGTATGAGCCAAATATCTGTTATATCTAAATTAACTGGCGTGGAAACGACCACGGAAGGGACACAGATAACACTCGATCACTCATCTGTCGTTAAGCTTAACGTGGATCGAGCCGACATCGCAGGTTACTCCCGCAGCGGAAACGATCTGGTGATCACCCTCAACTCGGGCGAAGTGATTACCCTGAAGAATTTCTACGTCACTGATGCGCAGGGCGTAAGCCAGCTGGTACTTGAGGAGAGTGACGGCGCGCTGTGGTGGATTGAAGATCCAACCGGTGCCGCGACCTATGAATCCATCGCCTCCACCGATGCATTACTGGCGGCGTCAGGGAGCGATGCCGGCGGCGCCGCAGCGTGGCCCTGGGTGCTGGGTGGCCTGGCCGTCGCAGGGGGAATTGCCATCGCGGCGGGAACCGGCGGTGGAGGGGGCGGAGATGACGATAACAACAACCCGAATCCTGGCAATCCGGGAAATCCTTCCGAACCTGATACTACGCCTCCGAATGCCCCCACCAATCTTCAGGTCTCACCTGACGGAAAAACCGTAACCGGTACGGCTGAGCCGGGCAGCACGATTACCCTGAAAGATGCCAATGGCAACACCATCGGAACGGGCAAGGTCGGCAGCGACGGTAAATTCACTATCGATCTCGGTACGCCGCTCACCAACGGGGAGCAGATCACCGCCACCGCCACCGATCCGTCCGGCAATACCAGCCAGGGCGGTCAGGTCACGGCACCGGATCTCACCGCGCCGGATGCGCCTGCTAATCTGGAAGTCTCACCTGACGGCAAAACCGTGACAGGTACGGCTGAGCCGGGCAGCACCGTGACCCTGAAAGATGCCGACGGCAACACCATCGGTACGGGCAAGGCGGGCAGCGACGGTAAATTCACTATCGATCTGGGTACGCCGCTGACCAACGGAGAGCAGATCACCGCCACCGCCACCGATCCGTCCGGCAATACCAGCCAGGGCGGTCAGGTCACGGCACCGGATCTCACCGCGCCGGATGCACCTGCCAATCTGGAGGTTTCACCTGACGGCAAAACCGTGACCGGTACGGCTGAGCCGGGCAGCACCGTGACCCTGAAAGATGCCAATGGCAACACCATCGGTACGGGCAAGGCGGGCAGCGACGGTAAATTCACTATCGATCTCGGTACGCCGCTCACCAACGGGGAGCAGATCACCGCCACCGCCACCGATCCGTCCGGCAATACCAGCCAGGGCGGCCAGGTCACCGCGCCGGATCTCACCGCGCCGGATGCGCCTGCCAATCTGGAGGTTTCACCTGACGGCAAAACCGTGACCGGTACGGCTGAGCCGGGCAGCACCGTGACCCTGAAAGATGCCGACGGCAACACTATCGGTACGGGCAAGGCGGGCAGCGACGGTAAATTCACTATCGATCTGGGTACGCCGCTCACCAACGGGGAGCAGATCACCGCCACCGCCACCGATCCGTCCGGCAACACCAGCCAGGGCGGTCAGGTCACGGCGCCGGATCTCACCGCGCCGGATGCGCCGCAGATTGTCACCGTCAGTGATAACGTGGGCACCGACGCGGGCCCGCTGAGCAACGGACAGCGCACGGACGATGCACGCCCGACGTTCAGCGGCATCAGCGAAGCTGGCACCGTCATTACCTTCTATGACAACGGCAAGCCGATCGGTACCGCCACGGCCGATGCCAGCGGTAAATGGAGCTTTACCCCGTCGACCAACCTGTCTGAAGGAAACCACGCTATTACCACCACCGCGACCGATGCCGCAGGCAATACCAGCCCGGCGTCCACGGCGGTGACTTTCGTGGTGGATACGGTCGCGCCGGGTGCCCCGGCGATCGTCAGCATAACCGATGACGTTGCGCCCAATACCGGCACGCTCGGAAGCGGAAGCACCACGAACGATCCGCGCCCGCAGCTCACCGGTACGGCGGAAGCGGGCTCTACGGTCACCATCTATGACAACGGCATTGCCATTGGCACCGCGGTTGTGGGCAGCAACGGAAGCTGGAGCTTTACGCCGTCGGTAAACCTGAGCGAAGGCAGCCACCAGCTTACCGTACGCGCCACCGACGTCGCCGGTAACACCGGTCCGGCCTCGCCGGCCTTTACCGTAACGGTGGATGTCACCACCCCGCCGGCACCAACAGGGTTTATCGTTAATGACGATACCGGAGGACTGAAAGGCGCGATTACCGCCGGACAGGTTACCGACGAGTCACAGCCGCGTCTGACGGGCCGCGGAGAGCCGGGCAGCACGATTACGGTTTACGATAACGGCGTTGCGATTGGCAGCACCACCGTTCTGCCGAACGGTACCTGGAGCATCACGCCGACAACGCCGCTGGCAGAGGGTGCACACTCAATTACCCTGCGCGAAACCGATGCGGCAGGCAACCAGAGCGGCCTGTCTCAGCCGATCAACTTCACCGTCGACCTTACGCCGCCAGACATGCCGGAGGCGACGCTCAATTCCACAGGCACGCAAATCACCGGTACCGCCGAGCCGGGCAGTAAAATTGTCATCACCAACAACGCTGGGGTGCAAATCGGGACCGCCACTGCCGACAGCAACGGCAACTACGTCGCCAACCTCAACCCTGCACAAGTGAACGGCGAGATCATCTCCGTGGTCGCCTCCGATGCCGCAGGCAACCAGAGTTCTCCGGCGCTGGTTAACGCTGCGGATATCACCCCGCCTGCCGCACCGGGTAACCTTGTGGTGGCAGAAGACGGGGCAAGCGTCAGCGGAACCGCCGAGCCAAACAGCACGATTATCATTAAAGCGCCAGACGGTACGACCATCGGCCAGGCCACCGCCGGCCCGGATGGCACCTTCACTATCCCGATTTCGCCAGCCCAGACCAACGGCGAGGCCCTTGAAGTGACGGCTACCGACGGCAGCGGCAACACCAGTCCGTCCGGCTTTGCCGACGCGCCAGACAGCACGCCGCCGCAGGCGCCGGAAAATGTGGTTATCTCTGCCGACGGCACCACGGTGACCGGTACAGCCGAGCCGGGCAGCACCGTGACCATTCGTGAAAATGGCGTGAAGGTCGGGGAAGCGATTGCCGACGATCAGGGTAATTTCAGCGTTGATCTGATCCCGCCGAAAGCCAACGGCGAAGCCCTGACCGCCGATGCCACCGATACCGCCGGCAACACCGGCCCGACCGCGCCGTTTGACGCGCCGGACATCACCGCAGCGCAAACCCCGGTCATCACCGGCGTGGTAGACGATGCGCCAGGCGATACCGGTCCCGTCAGCCAGAACGGTCTCACCAACGACAGCACGCCAACCATCAACGGAACGGGCGAGCCAGGCACCACCATCACCCTTTACAGCGGCACTACCGTCATTGGCACCGGTACGGTTGGGCCTGACGGCCAGTGGTCCATCACGCTGGCTACCGCGCTGCCGGACGGCGGGCACGTGCTGACGGCGACCGCGGTTGATGCCGACAACAACCTCAGCGGGACATCGAACACCTGGAGCATCACGGTGGATACCGCCGTTCCGGGCGCCCCGGCCATTACGCAGGTCGTTGATGACGTACCGGGCACTACGGGGGCGCTGGACAGCGATGGCATCACCAACGACACGCTTCCTACCGTGAACGGTACCGGCGAGCCGGGAACCACCGTAACGATCCGTCTGGATGGGCAGGATATTGGTACAGCACTCGTTAACAGCGCCGGCGCGTGGACCTTTACGCCTGCCACGCCATTAGTGAACGGCCAGCATACCTTCACCGTCGTTGCGAGCGATGCGGCAGGTAATACCAGCGCGCCTTCTGGCGGCTTTACCTTTACCGTCGATACGACTCCGCCACTGGCGGCCACCATTGACACCGTCTCCGATAATATTGGTCCAGTACAGGTTCCGCTTAACAGCGGGGATACTACCGACGATACGCTGCCGCAGTTGCAGGGTACCGCACCGGCAGGCACCACCATCACTATCTATGACGGCACCACCCTGCTCGGCACGGCCGTGCTCGACGGCAGCGGCGGCTGGAGCTTTACGCCAACCACGCCGCTGACGGAGGGTCCGCATTCGCTGACGGTCCACGCGACGGATGAGGCGGGTAACACCACCATCTCGCCACCGTTTGAGCTGGCGATCGACACGACCGCGCCTGCAACGCCGGATATTCCTGACATTACCGTCAACCCGGACGGCGGCACGCCGGGTACTGCCCTGAATCCGGGGGAGACTACCCGCGATACCACGCCAACCCTGAGCGGCTCGGGCACGCCGGGGGATACCGTGAACATTTACGATGGCGCCACCAAAATTGGTGAAGCCGAGATCGACGGCGACGGCAACTGGACCTGGACACCAACTACCCCGCTGCCTGACGGCACCTACGATCTCTCCCTGACGGTGACCAATCAGGACAGCGCCGGGAACGAAAGCGCGCCGTCCACGCCGGTGACCATTACCATTGACAGCGACGCCCCTGCCGCGCCGGGTGTTCCGGTGGTGACGGACAGCGTGAGCCAGATCACCGGTCCGGTGGCCGATGGCGGATCAACCAACGATCCGCGTCCGGTACTGAGCGGCACCGGTACGCCAAACGACGTCATTACCATCTATGACCAGGTGGGTACAGGCGCGCCGCAGGCCGTAGGCAGCGTTACGGTAGACGGTAACGGCAACTGGACCTGGCGTCCGGAGAGCAACATCGGCGAAGGAACGCACGAATACACGGCGACCGCCACCGATGAATCCGGCAATGAATCTTTGCCATCAGCCGGTATCACGATAACGGTAGATACCCTTGATCCGACTACCCCGGCCATCAGCGACATCGCTGGCGCGCAGAACGGCGGGTCTACTAACGACACTACGCCAACCCTGAGCGGCACCGGCACCACCGGCGAAACGGTGATCATCTACAACAACGGCGTGGAAGTGGATCGCGTTGATGTCGTCAACGGTCAATGGTTCTACACCCTGCCGACGCAAACCGATGGCCCGCTGAACATCACCGTTGCCGCGGTGGACGATGCGGGTAACCTCAGCCCGGTCAGCCCGGTCTTTAGCGTGACGGTCGATACCCAGACGCCAACCGTGCCGCAAATTGACGCCGTCTCTGACAGCCAGCTGGCGAACAGCGTGCTTTACACCCGTGACGGCACCCCAACCCTTACCGGGATCGGCGAGCCGGGTTCGAACGTAACGGTCACCGTTGACGGCGTCGCCTCTCCGGTCGTGGTGGTGGTTCAGCCGAACGGGACATGGTCCTGGACCGCCGACCCTGCGCTTGCGGAAGGGCCGCACACCTTCTCGGTCGCCGCGAGTGATGCAGCGGGGAATACCTCCGTCAGCTCCGGCGATCTCAGCGTGACGGTGGATACGCTGCCGCCTGCAACGCCAACGAATATCGATATCGCCGAGCAGGGTACGCCGCTGACCGGTACGGCGGAAGATGGCACCACCGTGACGGTACGTGACGCTAACGGCAATATCATTGGAACCGGCGTTGCGACGGGAGGTACCTTCACCATCGCCCTCTCGCCGGCCCAGCTGGATGCCACCACGCTGACGCTGATCGCCACGGACGCAGCAGGAAACGCCAGCCCGTCAACCACCTTTGACGTGCCGGAGTCCACGCTCGATCTGCCTGCGGTACCGGTGATTACGGCAATCAACGATGACGTCGATCCCGTCACGGGCGACGTGAAAGATAAAACCACCAATGACACCACGCCTACCCTCACCGGCACCGCCGATCCGGGCAGCGTGATCGCCATTTATCAGGATGGATCGCTGCTTCCGGTGACCACTGTCGTTGCGGATACCAACGGCAACTGGAGCTACACGCCGCTCCTGCCGCTGACGGAAGGGCCACATACCTTTGCCGTGACCGCCACGAATACCACCACCGGCGAGACCAGCGGGCAGTCGCCGATCGCGACCGTCACCGTCGACCTCACCGCCCCGACAGCGCCAGCCATCGGTGCGGTGACCGATGACGTGGGTCCGGTTACTGGCCCTATCGCCGACGGGCAGAGCACCAACGACAACCGTCCTACCCTCACCGGGACAGGCACGGCTGGGGACACCATTACGATTTACAATAACGGCGACCCGCTGGGCACCGTTCTTGTCGGGCCAACCGGCACCTGGAGCTATACGCCGCCTGCGCTGGATGACGGCAGTCACACCCTGACCGTCACCGCCACCGACCCGGCAGGGAATGAAAGCACCCCATCGGCAGGGATCACCATCGTTGTCGATACCGTCTCCACCACGCCGGTGATAACCAGCGTGACGGATAACGCGGGCAATGCCGCAACGCCTGTACCAAGCGGCGATCCGACCAACGACACCACGCCAACCCTGACCGGCACCGCAGAGCCGAACAGCGTCGTCGCCATATTTGATGGCACCACGCAGATTGGTACCGTAGCAGCAGACAGTACCGGCGCCTGGACCTTTACCCCGGAAACCGCCCTCGGCGAAGGGACGCATGACTTTACCGTCAGAGCGACGGATCCGCAGGGCAACGTTAGCCAGCCGTCCGGCGTCTGGAGCGTCAATATCGATCTGACGGCGCCACAGGTGCCGACGATCGATTCGGTCAGCGATAACGCCCCGGGTGGCGTAACCGGCCCGCTAACCGCCGGGCAGATCACGAATGACACCACGCCAACCCTTAGCGGCACCGGCCAGGCGGGCACCACCATTCACGTGCTTAATAACGGCGTGGAGATTGGTACCACCACGGTCGACAGCAGCGGCAACTGGACCTTTACGCCGGATCCGGTCCTGACGGACGGGACGTATAACCTGCGCGTTAACGCCAGCGATGACGTCGGAAACGTCTCCGCCAACTCCCCAGTGTTCGCCTTTACGGTGGATACCGCTGGCCCTGCGGCTCCGGTCGTCACGACGGTGATAGACGACGTGGGCCCGGGAACGGGAACCCTCGCCAGCAACGGGGCCACCAACGACACCCGTCCAACCTTCAACGGTACGGGGGAAGTGGGCGCAACGGTACACGTTATTGTTGATGACGTGGAAATTGGCACGGCGGTCGTCAACGCCCAGGGTACCTGGAGCTTCACGCCGACCACCGCGCTGAGTGAAGGGCCACACACCATTACCTTCAACGCCACCGACGCCGCAGGCAATACCGGCGACACCTCGCCGCCGTTCAACCTGACGGTGGATACGTCGGTACCCGTTGCACCGGTCTTTACGCCAGCCACCGATAACGTTGGCACCGTACTGGGCCCGATCGCTTCGGGGCAAAGCACAGACGATACCACGCCAACGCTGAACGGTACCGCGGCGGCCAACGCGACCATTACCATTTATGAGAATGGTCAGCAGGTGGGCACCGCCGTGGCGGATGCCAACGGCGTATGGAGCTTCACCCCCGGCACGCTGGCAAACGGCAGCCACACCTGGACCGCCACGGCAACCGACGCCGCGGGCAACGTCAGCCCTGCCTCACCGGGCTTCACGCTGGTTGTGGATACGACCGTGCCTGTCGCGCCCGTTATCACGCAGGCGATTGACGATGTTGGCACCATCACCGGGGCGATCGGTTCCGGCCAGACCACTAACGATCCTCTTCCGCGCCTGGTGGGGACCAGCGAGCCGCTGGCAACCGTGAATATCTATGAGGGCAACACGCTGGTGGGCACCGGTACTGCCGATGCCAACGGCAACTGGACTATCGATATCACCGTGCCGCTGGACAACGGGCCGCATACCTTTACGGCAGAAGCCACGGATCAGGCGGGCAACACCAGCGCGCCATCCGGCTACTTCAGCCTGACCATTGATACCACGCCGCCAGCGCTGCCGGTGCTGACCAGCATCACCGATGACGTTGGTAACGCTGCGACGCCTGTCGCCAACGGCGGGTTAACCAATGATGCCCGACCAACGCTCACCGGTACGGCAGAAGCCGGCGCGACGATCACCATCTTTGATAATGGAGTACAGATTGGCACCGCTGTCGCCACCGGCGGCGCGTGGAGCTTTACGCCGTCTACCCCGCTGGCTGACGGGCCGCACAATCTGACCTTCTCCGCCACCGACGGCGTGGGCAACGCCAGCGCGCAGACCGGCGGCTACACCATCAATGTGGATGCCACCGCCCCTGTCGCGCCGGCCATCACCTCGATTGTGGATGATGTGGGAACCGTCACCGGCCCTGTCACCGGCACCAACCCAACCAACGATACGCGTCCAACGTTAAGCGGCACGGCGGAAGCCAATTCCACCGTACGTATTTACGACGGTGCGACGCTGGTGGGTACGGTCACCGCGGATGCCAACGGCAACTGGACGCTGCCGCAAACCAGCACCACGCTGACGGAAGGCGCGCATAACTTCACCGCCACCGCCACCGACGCCGCGGGCAATACCAGCGTGGCATCACCGATTATCACGATTAACGTTGACCTGACGCCGCCACCAGCCCCGGCGGGCCTGGCGGTGATCACCAACGGTACGCAGGTGACCGGTACGGCGGAAGCGGGAAGCACCGTCACCATCACCAGCAGCACCGGAACCGTTCTTGGAACGGCCGTCGCTGACGGTAGCGGGAACTTTAGCGCCACCATCACCCCTGCGCAGACCGCCGGCGAATCCCTGATCGTCTTTGCTACCGATAAGGCCGGTAACGCGGGTATCACCACCTCCGTGATAGCTCCAGTCACGGCGATCCCGAACGCGCCGGTTATCGCCACCATCGACGATAACGTCGGGACGGTGACGGGCAACCTGACCAACGGAAAAACCACCGATGACACCACGCCAACCCTGAGCGGTACGGCGCAGCCGAACGCGACCATCACCCTGTATAACAACGGGGTGCTGATGGGCACGGTCACCGCGAATGCCAGCGGCAACTGGAGCTTCACCACGCCGGTACTGAGTGAAGGCCCGCATGCCTTTACCGCCACGGCGAGCAACGGCTCGGGCACCAGCCCGATTTCCACGCCGACGACCGTGATTGTCGATCTCACTGCGCCAACGGCCCCGACCGGGACCTTCAACGCAGACGGCAGCGTACTGACCGGGAGCGCCGAAGCGGGCAGCACCGTCACCATCCGCCTGGCGGATAATTCAACGGTCACCGCCACGGCGGACAGCAACGGCAGCTGGAGCTACACCTTCCTCAATAAACAGACGGAAGGCCAGACGCTGCAAATCACCGCCACCGATGCGGCAGGCAACGTCTCGCTGCCTGGCTCAGCCCTTGCGCCGGTGGTGCCGCTGTCGGCCAGCACCAACGCTGAGGAGCTGGCGCTGACGACCACCGCCACGGTGACCAACTCGCAGTACAGCGACTACGGTTTCCTGCTGGTGGGCGCCGTGGGTAACGTGCTGACGCTGCTCGGCAACGACACCGCGCAGGTAGGTTTCACCGTCGGCAGCGGCGGCACGGCGGATATTGCCGTGAACGCCAACGCCACGGGTGCCGTGCTCTCCCTGCTCAACACCCTTGAGCTGGTGGTGCAGCGCTTTGACGCCGTCAACAATACCTGGACCACCGTGGTGGATACCGGACAGCCGCAGTTCGCTGACCTGTTGACCCTCGGCGCGGCGGGGGTGTCGCTCAACCTGACCGGCCTGGCGAATGGCCAGTATCGCGTCCTGAGCTACAACACCAACCTGCTGGCAACCGGCTCCTACACCAGCCTCGACGTGGCGGTGAAAGAGACCAGCGCGGGTACCGTGTCCGGCGACACCAGCCTTGCGGGTAACGTGATCACCGACGTTGACCCGACCGCTGGCAGCGACAACGCCCCGGCGGGCACCACCGTCACCGCGGTCACTAACGCCCAGGGCACCACCACCAGCGTCACGGCTGACGGCACGGTGATTCAGGGGCAGTACGGCACGCTGACCATCAACCTGGACGGCAGCTATACCTATAACCTGACCAACACCAGCGCCTCGGTCATTGGCCGCACGGAGAGCTTTACCTACACCATCACCCACAACGGCACCAGCGCCTCGGCAAATCTGGTTCTTTCGCTGGGCGAAGGCGCCACCAGCAGCGGGATCGTGGCCGTGGACGATACCGCCTCGCTGACCTTCGACACGACCGTTGAGGCCATTAACAACGGTCCGTCGTCGCAGGGCGGCTTTACCCTGGTGGGCATTAACCTTGGCAATACGCTGGGGCTGAACCTGCTGGACGATCTGGCCAACCCGATCATCTATAACGTGGAAGAAGGCACCACCCGCACCATGACCGTTCAGGCCTCCGTGGGCGGCGTGGCGCTGGCCTCGGTGTTCGACCTCTACATCTATAAGTTCAACAATGCGACGCAGACCTTCGAGCAGATGCGCGTTGAACCGGGCTGGCTGCGCGCGCCGCTGCTGGGCGGCACCTCGCCGCAGCTGACGCTGAACCTGCCCGCCGGCGAGTACCTGTTCCTGCTGAATACGGCGGCGGGGATCACCGCGCTGACGGCCTACACGCTGAACGTCTTGCAGGATCATGTCTACAGCGTGGCAAGCGTGAGCGAGTCCACCACCGGAGATGTGCTGTCCGACGATATCGCACCGGCGGGTACCGTGGTCTCCGACGTTAACGGCGTGACGGTGAACGGCAATGGTCTGACGGAGATTACCGGCGAGTACGGTACGCTGCGGATCAACGCGGCCGGGGAGTACACCTACACCCTGAAGAGCGGGGTCGGTGCTGACAGCATCAGCACGCCGGATACCTTCGTTTATACCATCACCGCGCCGAACGGCTCGAAAGACACGGCATCGCTGAACATCACCCCAACCGCGCGGCCAATGGACGCGGTAAACGATGTCAGCACGGCGATGGACGTGAACTCGGTACACCGCACCGCCGCCTACTCGGATACCACCGTCGGCTCGGCGAGCTGGAACGCCGCGCTGCTTACCTCAACCCAGGGTACCGGCACCGGAACCTTCGTGGTGGATCCTAATACCGCGCTGCATAACGTGGTGCTGTCGTTTAACGTCGCCTCGCTGCTGACGCTTACCGGGTTAACGGTGGACTGGACGCTGACCAACGGCACCACCACCATCCGATCCGGCTCGTTCAACGGCGGGCTGCTGCTGGGCGGCAGGGCGACCATCAACCTGACGGGACTCGATCTGGAGGCGGGAACCTATACGCTGAACTATACCGGCAAAATGGGGCCGCTGGGGGTGGGGAATATCACCGTTACCCCAAGCGTTACCGGCACCAGCTACTCGCTGTCGCAGTTCGACGCCACGGGCACCCACACCGTTGACGGCAATATCTTCGACGGCACCGGCTCCGCGGGCGCAATGGACCAGCTGCACTCGGTGGATACCCGCCTCAGCATTACCGGCTACGACGGCGTGACCACCACGCTGGATCCGTACACCGGCAGCACGCAGGTGAACATTACGGGCCACTACGGCACGCTGGCGATTGCCGCAGACGGCAGCTACACCTACACGCTCAACCCGGGGATATCGTTCTCTACCATTACCAGCAAGGAGGTCTTTAACTACACCCTGACCGATGCCAACGGTAGTAAGGATACTGCATCGCTCACCATCAACATGGCGCCGAAATTTGTCAGTTCGGAGCATAACGATCTCATCAGCGGCACGGCCTATGGCGACACGCTGATTTATCAGGTGTTGAACAATACGGCGGGTAACGCAACGGGGGGCAACATCACCAGCGCTGGCGGTGACCACTGGACGAACTTCTCCCTGGCGCAGGGAGACAAGATCGACATTGGCGATCTGCTGGTGGGCTGGAACGGTAGCGCGTCGACGCTTGGGAACTATGTCTCTGTTTCACAAAGCGGTGGCAATACTGTGATCTCCATCGACCGTGACGGCACGGGAGCCGCCTACACTAAATCTACGCTCGTTACGCTTGATAACGTTCAGACCACCTACGACGAGCTTGTAAACCAGCAGCACATCATTACCTGATAGCACGTGCAATAAATGACCCGGGCGCGCAGCGCCCGGGCATAAACAATAAAGCAGTACTCTTTTATTAGGGACAAGACATGGGAAAGAAGATGCCTTACTGGTGGCTCTCGTGCTGCCTGATATCTGTGCCCGCTATCGCGGCAAACCCTGCGGCGATGATTAATACCGGACAATTACGCGAAACACAGGAACTCCCCTCGTTAAACGGTCGCGTGGCGCCCGTTGCCGGCAAGGCCGCCCCCGGCACGCTTCAGCTGGATGAAGCCGTTAACCGCGCCGTGACCTGGCATCCGGCCATCAGTGAAGCCGTCGGCAAGCTCTATCAGCAGAGCGAAAATGTGGACGTCGCCAAATCGAAATATTACCCACAAATCAACGCTGGCATGGATAACGGCTATACCCACGACGGCGACGATAATGGCTTTACCCCCTCGCTGGTGCTTTCCCTTTCGCAGATGCTCTATGACTTTGGCAAAGTCGCCAGCCAGGTGCGCGCTGAAAACGCAGGCGTCGCCCAGCAGCAGGCTAACGTGCTGGTAAGCATCGACACCATCGCCCACGATACGGCCATCGCCATGGTGCAGGTGCAAACCTGGCAGCAGATGGTCGAGACGGCCAAAGAACAGCTGGACGCCCTGACCTCCATCGGCTCGCTGACGAAGCTGCGTAATGACGAAGGCGCCACGTCACTCTCTGACGTGGTGCAGACCGACGCCCGTATCGAAGGCGCGCGCGCGCAGCTGATGCAGTATCAGGCCAGCCTCGACAGCTCGCGCGCCACGCTGATGAGCATGCTGGGCTGGGACAGCCTGAACGCGGTCAGCAATGAGTTTCCGCAGAGCCTGGCCCGCAGCTGCGACATCGCCGAGCCGGACGATCGTCTGGTACCCTCGGTGTTAGCCGCCTGGGCGCAGGCCAACGTCGCGCAGGCTAACCTTGACTACGCCAACGCGCAGATGACCCCTACCGTCTCGCTGGAGCCGGAGGTTCGCCACTATCTGAACGACCGTTACTCCGGCAACGAAACCCGCGACCGCACCCAGTACTCCGCGTGGGTAAAGGTGCAGATGCCGCTCTATCAGGGCGGCGGCCTCACCGCCCGGCGTAACGCCGCCGGACACGCGGTGGAATCCGCCCAGTCCACTATTCAGCGCACCCGTCTTGAGGTGCGGCAAAAGCTGCTGGAGGCGCGCAGCCAGGTGATGAGCCTCATGAGCACGCTTCAGATCCAGGGCCGTCAGGAAGCGCTCAGCGCCCGCACCCGCGAGCTGTATCAGCAGCAGTATCTCGATCTCGGTTCCCGCCCGCTGCTCGACGTGCTCAACGCCGAGCAGGAGGTTTACCAGGCGCGCTTTACCCAGCAGCAAACCGCCGGACAGCTGCATCAGCTTCAGCTGAACTGCCTCTACCAAACCGGACGCCTGCGTCACGCGTTCGATCTTGAAAACCGCACCATCCAGACCGTGGAGATCCAGCCATGAAGCAACGCGATATCCCGCAGGGTGAAAACATGACGGATGAGGCGCTGGAGCAGTGGGCGCAGGCGTTTGGCTATGTGGCGACGCGCTATCGCGTTGCCTGCTCGCCAGGCTCGCTCGTCGCGGGCGCGCCGTGGCTGAAAGGCAAACCGATGGTGCCCGCGCTGACTCAGCTCGCCCGTGAAGCCGGGCTGACCTTCCAGCTGCTGACGGCCGACCAGCAGTCCATCAACAGCTGGCGTCTGCCGGTGGTGGTGGAGCTGAACGACGGCAAAATCGGCGTGATCGACAATTTCGACGGCGAGGATACGCTGGAGGTCAGCTTTTTCGACGACAGCACGCACACCAACCGCCTGTCGATGAGCGCGATGCTGCCCGCCATCCGCCACGTTATTGCCCTGCGTCCGCTGGCGGCGCTGAAGGACAGTCGCGTGGATGCCTATATCTCAAAATATCGCCCGGACTGGCTCTACCGGCTGGTGATGCGCGACCTGCGCCCTTACAGCTGGGTAATGCTGGCGGCGCTCTTTATCAACGTGCTCTCCCTTTCCGGCATTGTGTTTTCCATGCAGGTGTACGACCGGGTGATCCCCGCCCAGTCCTACCCGACGCTCTACGTGCTGACCATTGGGGTACTGATCGCAACCCTGTTTGGCTTTGTGTTGCGCGTGGCGCGCGGGCACATTATGGATCTGCTGGGCAAGCGCTCGGATTTGCGCGTGTCGGATCGCGTGTTTGGCCACGCGCTGCGGCTGCGCCACAGCGCCATTCCGCGATCGACGGGAAGCTTTATCTCCCAGCTGCGCGAGCTGGAGCAGATCCGCGAGATGGTCACCTCCTCCACTATTTCCACCATCGTCGATCTGCCGTTCTTTATCCTGTTCGTGATCGTGCTGGCGATCATCGCCCCGCAGCTGGCGTGGATCGCCCCGGTCGCGGCGCTGATCATGGTCCTGCCCGGCCTGCTGCTGCAAAAGAAGCTGGCGGAGCTGGCGAAGCAGTCGGCGCATGAATCCACCCTGCGCAACGCGGTGCTGGTGGAGAGCGTGCAGGGGCTGGAGGACATCAAGCTGATGCAGGCGGAGAACCGCTTTTTGCAGCAGTGGAACAGCTATATCCAGATCACCGCCGAATCCGGTCTGCGCACCCGCGAGCTGACCCAGAACCTGATCAGCTGGGGGATGACCATCCAGAGCCTGGTCTATGCCGGGGTGATCGTGGTGGGCGCGCCGATGGTGATCGACGGCACCTTAACCACCGGTTCGGTGGTGGCCGCCTCGATGCTGGCCTCGCGGATGATCGCCCCGATGGCGACGCTGTGCGGCGTGCTGGCCCGCTGGCAGCAGGTTAAGGCGGCCAAAGAGGGGCTGGACAGCATTATGCAGCTGCCGACCGAGAACCAGCGCGAAGAGACGCCGATCCGCCAGGACGTGCTGCGCGGTCACTATCTTTTCGAGCAGGCGCAGTTCCGCTATCACCCGGAAGATCCGCGCATGGCGCTGCGCATTAACCGCCTGGAGATCAAAGCGGGCGAAAAAGTGGCGATCCTCGGGCGCAACGGTGCGGGGAAATCAACCCTGCTACAGGCGATGGCGGGTGGAATGGATCTGGCGGGCGGCGAGCTGCGGCTCGACAACCTCAGCCTGCCGCATCTGGACGTGGCGGACGTGCGGCGAAACGTCGGCTTTATGACTCAGAACGCGCGGCTGTTTTACGGCACCCTGCGCGAAAACATCACGCTCGGCATGCCCCGCGCCACCGACGAAGAGATCTTCGAGGTGCTGGAGATGTGCGGCGCGGCCAGCTTTGTGCAGAAGCTGCCAAAGGGGCTGGATTACCCGATTATGGAGAACGGCGTCGGGCTGTCCGGCGGGCAGCGGCAGTCCATCCTGCTGGCGCGGATGCTGCTGCGCGACCCGAATATCGTGCTGATGGACGAACCGACCGCCTCCCTGGATGAACACACCGAGCGGGAATTTATTCAGCGTCTCGGGGCGTGGCTTGGCAACCGTACGCTGGTGGTTGCTACCCACCGCGTGCCGGTGCTGGAGCTGGTGGAGCGCGTGGTGGTGCTTAAAGACGGCATGCTGGTGATGGACGCGCCAAAAGCGCAGGCGCTGAACAACAGCCGTATGCAGCAACAGCAGCAGGCAACCGGACGGGAGTGGAAAAATGAAAATCAGTCAGCGTGACGTCGCCGCAGTAGAAGATCTGGATAACGCGCTCGATTCCGAAAGCGGTTATACCGGCGCCCGGCGCATCGTTTTCTTCTCCCTGGTGATGTTTGTGGTGCTCGGCATCTGGGCGTGGTTCGGGGTGCTGGACGAAGTCTCAACCGGCACCGGAAAAGTGATCCCCAGCTCGCGCGAGCAGGTATTGCAGTCGCTGGATGGGGGGATCCTCACCGAGCTGAACGTGCACGAAGGCGATCAGGTGCAGGCCGGACAGGTGCTGGCGCGGCTGGATCCTACCCGCTCGGAATCTAACGTTGGCGAAAGCGCGGCGCGCTACCGCGCGTCGCTGGCCTCCAGCGCGCGTCTGTACGCCGAGGTCAACGACCTCCCGCTGAAATTCCCCCCTTCGCTGGCGAAATGGACCGACCTGACCGCCGCCGAAACGCGGCTCTACAATTCGCGGCGCGCCCAGCTGGAGGATACGCAACGTGAACTCCGCTCCGCGTTAGCGCTGGCCAATAAAGAGCTGGCGATCACCCAGCGGCTGGTAAAAACCGGGGCCGCCAGCCACGTGGAGGTGCTGCGCCTGCAACGGCAGAAAAGCGACCTGGAGCTGAAGCTCACCGACGTGCGTTCTCAGTATTACGTGCAGGCCCGTGAAGCGCTGTCGAAGGCCAACGCTGAGGTGGACATGGTGTCAGCGATCCTGAAAGGTCGGGAGGATTCCGTTACCCGCCTGACGGTGAAGTCGCCGGTGCGCGGGATCGTGAAAAACATCAAGGTGACCACCATCGGCGGCGTCATACCGCCCAACGGTGAGCTGATGGAAATTGTGCCGGTGGACGATCACCTGCTGATTGAAACCCGCCTCTCGCCGCGCGACATCGCCTTTATCCACCCTAATCAGGAGGCGCTGGTGAAAATCACCGCCTACGATTACGCGATTTACGGCGGGCTGCACGGGGTGGTGGAAACCATTTCGCCGGACACCATTCAGGACGAAGCGAAGCCGGAGGTGTTCTATTACCGCGTATTCATTCGCACCAGCCAGGATTATCTGGTGAACAAGGCGGGCAGGCATTTTTCGATTGTGCCGGGGATGATTGCGACGGTGGATATTAAGACCGGGGAGAAAACGGTGCTGGATTATATGATTAAGCCGTTTAACCGGGCGAAAGAGGCGCTGAGGGAACGGTAATTAAACGCCGGGCGGCGGCTACGATCTTCCCCCTCACCCTCTCCCCAAAGGGGCGAGGGGATGATTCGCTGCTCGCATTAATTTGTGGCGATTCCTCCGCCCCGTGGGAAAGGGCCGGAGGGAGGGCATCATGCCGCACCCACATCGCAATACGTCTTTTCTGGAACCCGCCTCGAAGAAACCGCTTTTAATGACGCCTTCCGCTTTCCTTCAGCCTGCATCAGGGTAACATAGCTGCCACTCAAAACGCACTTGCGCACTGTGCAAGAGTGCATTACTATCCACATAGCTTCATGGACTGGAGCTCGTAAGCACTATGATTAATCATTTTCGTGATCAATGGCTTAAGGATTTTTTCCTGTATGGGAAATCCAGCAATGTTATCCCTTCAAGCCTTGAATCAGCCTTAGCGAGGAAGCTGGATATGATCAACGCTGCCACCTCGCACCGGGATCTGAGATCCCCGCCAGGCAATATGTATGAATCGCTGAATCCCCCGCTTGCAGGGTACTCGGCGATTCGCGTGAACAGGCAATACAGGTTGGTATTCAGGTGGTCAGAGGGCAAAGCAGACGATCTCTACCTCTCTCCGCACAAGTACACGCCATACAAATGAGGCATTACCTATGACTCTTCAACAGGCTCTACGCAAACCCACCACGCCGGGCGACGTGTTGCAGTATGAATATCTTGAGCCGCTCAATCTGAAAATTAGCGATCTTGCGGAAATGCTTAACGTGCACCGTAACACCATCAGTGCTCTCGTTAATAATAATCGTAAACTGACGGCCGATATGGCATTCAGACTGGCCAAGGCGTTTGATACCACCATTGAATTCTGGTTGAACCTACAGCTAAACGTCGACGTCTGGGAAGCGCAAACCAATTCCCGGACTCAGGAGGAGTTGAGCCGTATAAAGACGGTCGCGGAAATTATGGCAAAAAGGAAATCAGGCCAGCCGGATGTGGCCTGAGCGGTCGTTTACCCCGGTACGATATTGACCGCACCGGGTTTCACGCGTATTTACAGGGAGATTTTCAGGCGTCGAACCGCTTCTTTCAGCTGTTCATCCGTTGGGGTGACGAATGACATGCGCAGCGTTGTCTGGTCCGGTTCGTTGCAGTAGAAGAACTCACCCGGCACAAACACCACGCCGTTGCTCAACGTTTTTTCCAGCCATTTCGTCGTATTCATGCCGTTGTTCATTTTTGCCCACAGGAACATCCCGCCCTTCGGCTTGTGGAACGACATCACGTCGCCCAGCTCGGCTTCCAGTTCCGTTGCAAACGTCTGGTATTTCTGGCGATAGGCCTCGCGGATCATTTTAATCTGGTTCGCCAGACGCCCGGTTTTCAGATACTCGTAGGTCATCAGCTGCGACAGCGTGCTGGTGTGCAGATCGGTAGTTTGCTTGAGGTTCACTACCGCGCGCTTCAGCCATTCCGGCACCAGCACCCAGCCCACGCGGGTGCCCGGCGCGAGGATTTTGGAGAAGGTGGAGGTGTACACCACGTTATCCTCATTGCCGATATCTTTCGCATGGGCAATCAGCGGGCGGAACGCTTCGTCGGTGTAATTGATCTCGCTGTACGGGTCGTCTTCGATAATCACGAAGTCGTAGCGCTTCGATAATTCCACCAGCTGTTTACGGCGCGCTTCGGAGAGCGTCACGCCGCCGGGGTTACCGAAGGTTGGCACGATATAGATCGCCTTGATGGTTTTCTTCGCCACCAGCGCTTCCAGCTCATCCACTTTCATGCCGTCGCCGTCGGTGCCGACGGATTCAAAATTCGCCTGTGCCAGGCCAAAGACCTGCAACGCGGCGAGGTAGGTAGGACGCTCAACGACGACCGTATCGCCTGGGTTAATTAACGCACGCGCCAGCACGTCCAGAGACTGTTGCGAGCCCGAGGTGATGACCACGTCATCGACTTTACAGGCGATGCCGCGTCCTTCGCAGATACGCTGGATCTCTTCGCGCAGCCCCGGGACGCCTTCCGTCAGGCCGTACTGGAACGCTTCGCCAAAATGCTGAGACAGCACGGCATCAGCAGCGATTTTTAAACCTTTGTGATCGAACAGGTCCGGGTTGGGAATACCGCCACCCAGCGAAATCACGCCTGCCATTTTGCTATGTTTTAATAATTCACGAATGGCAGAGGATTGCAGGCCCTGCGCGCTGCTGGCGAGTTTGTTTGCAGACATTCTTTGCTTACCTTCTTTTTTTATAGTGTGCCCAATCTTAGCAGAATATGCGCAATAAATTCCGTTAGCTTAGGCAGCGGACGCAAATCCTGACGCCACAGTAAATGCACCGGCCTCGGCGCGGGTGTGAATGCCTCCAGCACACGCACCAGCCTGCCGCTCGCCAGCTCTTCCGCCACCAGCACTTCCGGTTGCAGCAACAGTCCAGCCCCGGCTCGCGCCGCCATGCGTAACCCGTAACCGTCATTGCACCTTAAGACGGCATCCCGCTTCCAGCGCACTTCGCCTTCAACCCCCGGCAGCCGCCACTCGTTGCGCGCCGTCCATACCGTGTGCGACAGGCACAGATGATCCACCAGATCGGCTGGCGTTTGCGGCGTACCGTGGCGCGCCAGATAATCCGGCGCGGCGCAGATCGTCATGTTGTAGGGACACAGGTATTTCGCCACCAGATCGTCATGACGTATCTCACCGATGCGAATGGCCAGATCGACCCCTTCTTCTACCAGATCGACCATTCGATTGGTGAGATCCAGCTCGATGCGCACTTCCGGGTAGCGCTGTAAAAACGAGGCGGTCAGGGGCGCGATAACGCAGCCGCCAAACGATGTGGGGGCCGTCACGCGCAGGGTGCCGGCAGGTGCGACACGCAGACGTTCAACCGCGTTTTCGGCAATCGAGACCTGCTCCAGCACGCGCCTTGTCTCTTCGTAATAAACGCGTCCGGCATCCGTCAGGCTCTGGCGGCGGGTGTTGCGCTCCAGCAGCCGCGTGCCGAGCTGCGATTCCAGCTGTGCAATATACTTCCCGACCATCACCGCCGACATCTCCAGCCGCGACGCCGCGCCGGTAAAGCTGCCGCTCTCTACCACCGCGATAAACGTCTCCATTCCGCGAAGCTTATCCATATTCCAAACCCTTGGTTAGTAATCATCTAACTTTAGCCCAGTTTATCTGACTTTTTATTTATTAAAGAATGAGGGCTTACAACATGAGGAGTCGGATATGAAAATCGTCATTATTGGTGCCAGCGGTACGGTCGGTCGTGCAGTCGCAGAAGAGTTAAGCCAACGCCACGAGACGATCCGCGTGGGTCGCACGCAGGGCGATCGTCAGGTAGATATCACCTCTCAGGCGAGCGTACAGGCGTTGTTCGAAAAAATCGGCCCGGTGGATGCGATCGTCTCCGCAACCGGAGGGGTGCACTTCGGCCCGCTCGCAACTATGACCGACGGCGAGTTCAACCAGGGCTTGCAGGATAAGCTGCTGGGGCAGGTTCGTCTGGCGCTGACCGGTCAGCACTACCTGAACGAAGGCGGTTCGATTACGCTGATAAGCGGGATTGTGGCGCACGAGCCGATTGCACAGGGCGTCAACGCCACCACGGTAAACGCGGCGCTGGAAGGGTTTGTCCGCGCCGCGGCCTGCGAACTGCCGCGCGGTATTCGCATTAACCTGATCAGCCCGACGGTGCTGACGGAATCCGCCGAAGCGTATGAGGGCTTCTTCCCCGGCTTTGAAAGCGTTCCCGCCGCGAGCGTGGTGCAGGCCTACCGCCGCAGCGTGGAAGGGGTACAGAGCGGTCGGGTATATAAAGTCGGTTATTAAGCCTTACGGGCGGCGATGAGCACCAGCATCGGGCGCTCCGCCTCTTCAGCCAGCGCGGGCCAGGCGTCAACCTGCGCCTGCGTTGGCCCCCACTCATTGACTTCACTTATCGTTAATCCCGCCTTGACCAGCGCGTTGAGGACCGTACCCAGCGTGCGGTGATATTTGATGACCCCCTCTGCCAGCCAGTTGCTGACGCGCTTGCCTTCGTCCTGATAATGGTTAACGCCCCAGAAACGCTCGCCGTTGTCATCGGTGAGCCAGCCCTGACGGGTGGCGCAGGTGTAAATCGGGTGCTCCATCGAGAAGACCAGGCTGCCGCCGGGTTTGAGCGCACGCTGGACGTTGGCGAATAATATGTCCAGTTGCGGCAGATAGTGCAGCGCCAGCGAGCTGTAGACCAGATCGAGACTGTTTTCGCGAAGCTGAAGAGATTCCAAATCGCTACGCTGATAGTGAATCTGCGCGTCATCCGTCAGTTCAGCCGCGCGGGCCAGCATTTTTTCTGAGATATCGACGCCCGTAACGTCGCAAGCGCCCAGCTCGCGCGCCACGCGGCAGAACCAGCCGTAGCCGCAGCCGAGATCGATAACCGATTTTCCGGTTAAATCCGGCAGCATCGCCTTAAGCGCAGGCCATTCCGGCGCGCCGTCCAGCCCCTGCACCGAGCGCGGAAGCTGAGCGTAGCCTTCGAAAAATGCCGGATTATCGTAGATGTTTTGTGCCATGGCAGATCCCTCTTTAAGAATGTGCCTGGCAGTATACTGCATTGTCGGGTGGCGGCTTCGCCTTACCCGACCTACAAAATCTCCGAACCGTAGGCCGGGTAAGCGCAGCGCCACCCGGCTCGCTTTTAGCCAACAACGCCCCAGACAAGGTTCCCCTTGTGGAACGTCGCAGTGCGCGGAGAAATGCGCGCCACCGCCTCGGCGGAGCAGGAGGCGTCCACCAGCACAAAGCTGGCGTCATCCTGCGCTTTCGGCCAGACGCGTTCACCTTTATCGTTCAGCGGCAGCACGTCGCCGGTGGCGATGCCGAGCGTGCGAGAGAGCGTCTGCTCGTTCGGGCGAATATAGAGCTGGGCGTAGAGATTGGCTTTCTCCAGCATGTCCCCGAGACCGTACGGTGACCAGTGGTCGATCACGCTGTCGGTGCCCGTCATCACGAACACGCCCTTCTCCCGCAGCTGCTTCAGCGGCATGTGCAGGGTGCCAATCGGCACGGTGGAGGCGATGGTCACCTGCTGCGCCGCCATGCGGGTGGCTATCTCATCCACCTGCTGCTCGTTGAGCGTCGCCAGTGCGAAGGCGTGGCTGATGGTCAGCTTACCCTTCAGCGCCGGCGTTTTCTCCACGGTTTCCACCATGTAATTCACCGCCGCCACGCCCGCCGGGCTGGTTTCGTGCAGGTGAATATCCACCCCTTTGTCGTAGTCCAGCGCAATCTGGAACATGGTATCGAGCGATTTTTCCATCGCGCCGTCAACGCTGGTTGGGTCCAGCCCGCCCACGTAGTGCGCCCCGGCCTGCATCGCCTCGCGCATCAGCTTTTCAGAGTTGGAGAGCAGCAGACCGTGCTGCGGGAAGGCAACGATTTCGCAGTCGAAACCTGCGCTGCGGCGCGCCAGCACCGCCTGCAAATTCTCCAGGTTTTTCAGGCCGGAAACCGGCTCAATATTGCAGTGGCTGCGGGCAATCGTGGATCCTTTCGACTGGATCAGGTCGATCAGCTTTTCCGCGCGCGCCTGAGTGTAAGGCTGTAACTCCGGCAGCAGCGTCTGCTCCAGGCGGATCATGTCCTGAATAGTGGTGCCCGCCGGGCGGTTGAGCGACCGCCACGGGCCGCCGTAAAAGGTTTTATCCAGATGGATGTGCATGTCGCGCATCGCCGGAAGCATCAGTTTCTTACCCGCGTCGTAGTGCGGCAGCGCGGCGTCGGCGTGGCTGTTGTTATCGCGAAGGGCGACGATTTTACCGTCTTTGATCTCCAGCGTTTTCAGCTCGGTGCGAGTGCTTGTCGCCACGTTGCCGTCGACGTTGAACCCGGCCTCCAGCAGCACGTTGTCCAGATAGTAATGTTTTGCGGTGATGTTCATCGGTTTCCCCGTCTCGCAGGTTGCCTTTGCAGTATCGGCAGCATACGCGACGGAGCCGGTTGCGCCAAACAGCGCGCAGGCGGTGACCATTTTGCCGCTCTGGCTGATAAACTCGCGGCGGCTTTTGTTTTCACTCATCTTATCTTCCTTCATTAACAATGTGGGTACCCGTTTCACCGCGCAGCGCCGCGGGCAGGCAGTCCGGCGAGGTGATGATCACGCGCCTGCCGCCGTGGCGTAAAAACGCCAGCGAGGCGACGATTTTGGGCAGCATGCTGCCCGCCGGAAAGTGACCTTCGTTCATGTAGCGCGTCATCTGCGCCACGCTGACGGTGTCCAGCGCCTGCTGGTCTGGCTTGCCGAAGTTAACGCAGACTTTCTCCACGCCGGTGGTTATCACCAGCACGTCGGCGCAGATCTCACGGGCCAGCAGCGCGGTGGAGAGATCTTTATCGATAACCGCATCGACGCTCTGATAGTCCCCCTGCTCGCTGCGCACTACGGGAATGCCTCCGCCGCCCGCGCCGATGACCACAAAACCCTTCTGCGTTAGCGCCTTAATCGCATCCGCCTCGACGATGCGCAGCGGCTGGGGTGAGGCCACCACGCGGCGATAGCCCCGGCCTGAATCCTCGACAAAATGCCAGTCCGGGTGCGCGAGCTGTAGCTCGTCGCGCTGCGCCTCGCTGAAGAACGCGCCGATCGGTTTTGTCGGGTGCGTAAAGCCGGGATCGTTTTTATCCACCTCCACCTGAGTAACGACCGTGACCGCCTTTTGCTCGCCGCGCGCCGCCAGGCGGTTGTTGAGCGCCTGCTGGATGAGGTAGCCGATACCGCCCTGGGTATCCGCCACGCAGTTTGCCAGCGGGGTCAGCGGCAGCCCTTCCCGCTCGTGGGCGATCTCGGCGCGGCGCAGATCCAGCCCCACCTGCGGACCGTTGCCGTGGGTGAGGACGATGTCATAGTCGGAGGCCAGCATTTCGAGCACCGACTCGGCCACCGCTTTGACCGCCTGCGCCTGATGTTCAATCGACTGGCTGGCGTTGTCTTTGATGATGCTGTTGCCGCCGATGGCGACGACCATAAGCTCTTTCATACGTTTTCCTTCGCAACAGTAACTTCAGCGCTCGCAACTTCACGGCTGTCGAGGACATGCTTCACCACGAACATCCCGCCCATCATCAGGTAGGCCGTGACGAACATCAGGGAACTGCCCTCGGCAAAGCCCACAACCGGCGCGTGGATCACGCCAAACAGCGCCAGCAGCGCCCCACCTGCGGCGGCGACGGCTCCGCGCAGCGGTTTGTTGATGATGGCGAAGATAGCGATACAGCCCCAGTGCATGCTGGCGAGCGGCGCGCCGTTGCCGAGGTGCATCAGCCCCTCGTAGTAAATCCCTTTGCTGTGCAGCACGTCGGTGCCAATTTTCGCCGCGCTGGTTCCCGCCGCGCTCATCACGCTGTTCATCATGGTCAGCGCCCAGTTAGCGATCCACGGGAACAGGCAGATAAAGATGACGGGCACCTCCACTTTCGGCGTTTCCCGCACCACCTGGTTGGCGGTGACGACGCCGATAAACACCAGAATCGGCACGATAGCGGTCATCGGTATGATGGCGAGCATAAAGGCCCCCAGCCCGAACAGCGGCACGATGAACATGGTCACGCCGGACGCCAGCGTGTAGCCGATGCTCGCCCCCATCGCCTTCCAGCCGGGATGGCCCACGTAGACCGTGACCGGGAACGGGTTGCCCATCAGGCAGCCGAGCATGGAAGCCAGGCCGTTTGCCAGCATTACCTTGCGGGTCGGGTACTCATCCCCCGCCGCGTGGGCGCTTTCGATGTTCTCCAGGTCAAAGATGTAGTTCGCCAGCCCCAGCGGCACAGCGGACGCCAGATACGGCAGCGCGTGCGGCAGGCCCTGCATAAAGCTGTCCACGTGAACCTCCGGCGGGTTAAAGCCGAAGGAGGACATAGACGCCTTGATGGCATCCGGGCTTTGCAGTCCGGAAATCCACGCTAATGCCGTTCCGGCAATCAGCAGCAGCAGGCCGGTCGGGATTTTGGCGAAAATCGGCTTTTTACCGAACCAGTTAATGAAGATCAGCAGCAGGACGATGAACGACACGGTGGGCGCTTCGAACGCCTGCAACATTGGGTTCATCGCCAGCAGCAGCAGGCCAAGACCGGACAGGCACGACAGCAGCACGGTACGCGGGATCATCTTGCGAATGGTCTCACCCAGGAACGAGCCGCCCGCGAGGATCATCGCTTCCACAAAGCACCACACCAGGCCAATCTGAATCGCGAAATCCGCATCCCCGGTTTGCTGGTAGACGGGCATCAGCACCAGGAAGGTCACGGTAAAAATCGAGGGTGCGCTCGGGCCGGACGGCAGCGCGGTGACGTCCGTACGTCCGGTGGCGCGCGCCATTTGCAGGCCAAACCATGTGTAGCATAAGCTCGCTACCAGCACCGCCAGCCCGAAGGCCGGCGCGATGCGTCCATAAACAATCTCCTTCGGGATGCCGACGACAAAAATGAGCAACCCCATCATGGTCAGCAAATTGGTCAGGTTGTTGGTCATCAACCCGAAATAGGCCGCCCAGTCACCTCTTTTCCACTCCAGTTTCATGTTTTTCATGGATGCATACCTTATAGAACGTAGCGATCGCGGAAGGTCAACAGCGCATTTTCAAAACAGCTAAACGGCGGGTGAACGATGCCCGCCCCAATCATGCCGATGCCCGCGTCCTTGTGGGCTATGGCGGTATTGATCACCGGCAGAATGCCGCTGCCCGCCACTCTGGTGATGTCGATGGCGGTTGGAATGCCCATAAACGACAGCAGCGGAATGGTGACGTTCGGGTTCTCGCCGAGGGTGATTTCGCGCATCTGGCGGGAGAAGTCGATGGCTTCCTCCACCGTGCCGCCCACCAGCGCAACGATGGCCGGCGCCGTCGCCATCGCAAAGCCGCCGATGCCGAAGGTTTCGGTGATGGCGCTGTCGCCAATGTCCAGTCCGGAGTCTTCCGGCTTATAGCCTGCGAACATCGGGCCAATCACCTGCTGCGCCGGACCGGTAAACCACTGCCCCGGCAGGCCGGAAACGCGCAGGCCGAACTCGTAGCCGTTGCGCGCCATGGTAGTCACGACGGTGCTGTACTCAATGCCGTGGGCGGCATCCAGCGCGGCCTTACACATCGCCATCCACGTCGGGCCGGAGAAGTAGTCGCTGCTGGCGACAAACTCGAACACCTCACGCTGCTGCTCCACCGGATAGCCCGCCTGGATCAGCCCCGGCGTCAGGGCCTGGATCAGCAGCGTGGTGCCCGCGTTGTTGCGGTTGTGGCACTCGTCGCCCATGTGCAGCGCCTGGGCCAGCATCAGGCGCAGGTCGATTTCGCCGATGATGTTCATCGCGTCGCGCAGCATCGGGCCGAGCACGTCGCGCATCCAGTTCAGGCGGTCGATCACGCTCTGGTCGTTGGCGCCCATGCGCAGGATCTTCGCCATCTGCTCGCTGAGGTTGGTGAACGCCCGGTTGCCGTAGGTTTTGTTCTCAACGATGTGCATAAACATCGAGGCGGAGGTGACGCCCGCCATGGAGCCCACGCAGTCGTGCTCGTGGCACGGCGAGAAGGTGATGTCGCCTGAAGCCGCCAGCCTTGCCGCGTCCTCCAGATCCGTCGCCAGCCCTTCAAACACCAGCGCACCGGTAACCGCGCCCTTCATCGCCCCGCACATGTTTTCCCAGGAAACCGGCGGACCGGCGTGCAGAATGGTGGTGCGGGTCATGCCCGGCACCACGTTAATCGCCTGGTCATAGCCCACCAGCACCGGATGGGACTGAATAATGCGCTCAAGGGCGATTTTGTTCGCGGCGGCGATCTTCTCCGCCAGTGGTTTCTCTGCCAGCTGGTCGAGCGCCTCCACCACCTGCATATTGCCCTGCCCCGGCGGCGTCCAGTCGAGCTGGGTCACGGGAACGTGCTGCTTTTTGAGGTCGTCGCTGAACATCGCAATGCCGACGTTAATGACGTTAAGCGGCTGGTTGAATAAAGTGGTCATTATGCTTTCTCCCCTTTGCAGACAAATTCGCGTGCCAGTAATCCGGTGTTGGTGCTGCTGCTGGCCCAGATGACGCCTGCGTCGGTCAGCCGCTGGCACTGCTGCGCCAGCGACTGCGGATCCTGGTCGGTGCCGAGCACGTAGCCGAGGATCTCCAGCGGACGGTTATCGGCTTTCGCAATGGCCTGTGCCTCTTTGATCGCCTCGATCATCACCCCCACCGGATCCTCGTGTGCGCCAAAGCCGAGCACGAAGTCCATGACGATGACGCCCACCTGCGGATCGCGCGCCTCCTGTAGCAGGCGGCTGATGCGGTTGGTCGGGTCAATCATTGGGTGCGGTTTGCCGTTGGTGAAGTCGTCGTCACCGAAGTCAAGGAAGGTGTGGGCCTGGCTGACGCTGATGTCCTTCAGGCGCTTAGCCGGATCGGGCTGGATATTGCTCCAGACATCGTCGAATTTCTCCAGCGCAGCGAACATCGCTTCGTCGCACAGGGTGCCGCCGCAGAACAGGCCGCGAATGTACTTCTGCTGCGGCGTCAGGCGGGCGCGCACCTCTTCAATCAGCGGCCAGTTGAGCGGGTGTAAATCCAGGGCCTCTTTTTTAACGCCGGTAAGCAGCACCGCTTTCAGCGCCGCCTCTTTGGTGCCACGGGCAAACTGCAAGCCGTCTTCATCGGCGGGCGGGTCGTTGCGGCCAAGGAAACAGACGACCACGGGCTTGCGGCAGGCGCGCGCGCGGGCCAGCACTTTCCCGGCCACCGCGGGTGCAGGCGGCTTGGAGATGAGCGCAATCACCTGGGTGCCCTCATCCGCCTCAAGCATGTCAATGGCGTCGAGCATCATCAGGCCGCCGATTTTCTCGCTGAGATCGCGCCCGCCGGTGCCGATCAGCTGCGACACGCCGCCGCCGAACTCGTGAATGCGTACGCTCAGCTCCTGGCTGCCGGTGCCGGAGGCGCCCACAATCCCAATCGGCCCGCGACGTACCGCGTTGGCGAAGCACAGCCCTGCACCGTTGATGATGGCGGTCCCGCAGTCCGGCCCCATCATCAGCAGCCCTTTCTCATGCGCCAGCTGCTTCAGCGCCAGTTCGTCGTCCAGCGACACGTTATCGGAGAACAGCATGACGTTAAGATCGTTTTCCAACGCCTGACGCGCTTCGCGGGCGGCAAAGGTGCCGTTGACGGAAATCACCGCCAGGTTGCTGTCCGGGCGATGGGTTTTGGCGCTGGCAATCGTCGCGTAGCGTGCTTCATGGGCGCCGCTGCTCGCTTTGCGGGTAAATAAGGCTTCTATTTCCGCCAGCGTTTCATCGTTCGCCGCGTCGCCTTTAATCACGATCATCAGGTCGCCATTTTTGGCTTCTGCTAATTCCGGCGTGAGCAGCCCGAGATTTTTCAGAACGCCTTTATTCATTTCCGTCGCCATCGCCACAAATGCCTGTTCGACGCCCGGCAGTTTATTGGCTTTGGTGGAAACCGACATTAAGGAAACCGAATCAAAATACGTGTTCTTTTTTATGACGATTTTGGTTGGCATTATTTTCACCTGTTTAAGATAAAAGGGGGCCGCCGTCGCGCAGAATGCACGTCGGTAAAAAAACTTTTTGAATTAACGGCCAGCCGGAAAAGGCTGGCCAATTGCGCTATGCGCCTGCCGCCAACAGCAGGTCTGCTATCGCGTTGAAGCCTTTTTCCCGCGCCAGTTCGAGCGGGGTTTTGCCGTATTTATCGGTCATGTGCGGATTCGCGCCGTGATCCAGCAGCAGCTTCACAATTTCCTGCTGCTTTGCGCCGCCGTCGTTTAACACGATGGCTTCAAGCAGCGGTGTCCAGCCGACAAAATTGGTGTGGTTGACGTTAATATCGGTTTTTTCCAGCAACTCGCGCACGATTTCAACGTGCCCTTTTTCACTGGCAGGAGTTATACCCACGCCGCCAAAACGCGTCAGACGGTCGAGATCCGGCTCCGCTGGAAGAACAATGCGCAACAGGGTTAAATCATTCGTCAGGCAGCTAATCAGGAAGGGGTTAAAGCAGGTCTGGTCCTGTTTATCAATATCCGCCCCAGCGGCAATTAAAAATTCCACGCAGGCGTAATGCTTTTTCAGGCTGGCAATAATAATGGCGGTTCTTTTCTGGCGGTTGGTCGCGTTAATATCCACGCCTTTCTTCAGGCAGGCTTTTAGCGCATCGATATTGCCCTCTTCTGCCGCCAGCAGAAATTCTGTAACCAGTGCAGTTGCAGACATATTAAGACTCCCTATGTGTCACTTCTGATGACCTGAGAATAGCAACAGGCTGTTCATAAAAGAATCCGCTTAAAAATGATTCATCGACACGCATTTCATTGTTGAGTTAAATTCAACGGTCAGGCAAAAACGTGCGTCTGTGCAACCTTTTTCTTATGTTTTACCGCGTTCAGGCACCTCAGGCTGCATTATCCTTATGGCTGAAAAAACCTTACATGACGCGGCCCTGCGTAAAAAGCCAGAACTGTGACCGGCATCAAATTTGATGTAACGTCGTTGTTAAAATATGTTCAAAACTGATGGTCACCCGGAGCCATAATATGAATTCCATCTTTACCGAAGAGAATTTGCTGGCCTTCACCACCGCGGCGCGTTTTGGCAGTTTTAGCAAAGCTGCTGCCGAGCTGGGCGTGACCACCTCCGCCATCAGCTACACCATTAAACGCATGGAGACCGGGCTGGACGTGGTGCTGTTTGTACGCAACACGCGCAGCATTGAGCTGACCGAATCCGGCTTTTACTTTTATCGTAAAGCGACCGACCTGCTGAATGACTTTCACGCCATCAAGCGCGGGATTGATACCATTTCGCAGGGCATTGAGACGCGGGTGCGCATCTGCATTAATCAGCTTTTGTATACGCCACGCCATACCGCGCGTTTGCTCCAGGTGTTGAAAAAACAGTTTCCCACCTGCCAGATCACGGTGACGACCGAGGTGTACAACGGCGTCTGGGATTCCATCATTAATAATCAGGCCAACATTGCCATTGGCGCGCCGGATACGCTGCTGGACGGCGGCGGGATCGATTACACCGAAATAGGCGCAATCCGCTGGGTATTTGCCATCGCCCCGACGCATCCGCTGGCGTTCGCCCCTGAGCCCATTTCTGAAAGTCAGCTGCGTCTGTATCCCAATATCATGGTCGAGGACACTGCGCACACCATCAACAAGAAGGTCGGCTGGCTGCTTCATGGCCAGGAGGCGATTCTGGTACCGGACTTCAACACCAAATGTCAGTGTCAGATCCTGGGTGAAGGTATTGGATTTTTACCGGAGTATATGACGCGGGAGGCGGTAGAGGACGGGCTGCTGGTGACGCGGCGGATCAATAATCCGCGCCAGGACTCGCGCATGCTGCTCGCCACGCAGCATGCGGCGACCGGTCAGGTCACGCGCTGGATCAAACAGCAGTTTGGCCCCGAGGGCGCGCTGACCCGGATCTACAGTGACTTACTGTGGCGTATTTAGCTTTTCGTCTGAACCCAAAACGCGTGGATAAGGCCCGGGAAGTAACCCAGGATGGTCAGAAGAATATTCAGGATAAACGCCCAGCCCAGTCCCTTGCCAAGCAGCACGCCCAGCGGCGGGAGAATAATCGTAAAAACAACACGCCAAAAACCCATAAAAACTCCGTGCAAGCTAACCAATTGAAAAGTATAAAAGACACAACTCTAAGCGTAGCCAGTTTACGGGTAACTGCCATTCGGCACTCGCGTTTTTACCTGCCTTTACCCTCTTTACACTGGCTTAAACCTTGCCTTAAATGCTCTACTGTTCTGAAAATGACCGTAAGGAAACACAATGTCCCTTCCCCTTATTACGCCCCGGCAGGCAAGCACGATGATTGCAAAGGGCGCTAAACTCATCGATATTCGCGACGCCGACGAATTTGCCCGCGAGCATATTCCGGCGGCGCACTCCATCCCGCTGGATTCGTTACCCGGCGGGCTAAACCCAGCATCGGGAGAAACGGTGATTTTCCACTGTCAGTCCGGCGCGCGAACCTCAAACAATGCCGCTCGTCTTGCCCGGGCAGCGTCCCCTGCAAACGCCTTTGTGGTTGAGGGGGGTATTCAGGGCTGGAAGCAGGCCGGGCTGCTGACCGTTGAAGACAGATCGCAACCCCTTCCGCTGATGCGTCAGGTGCAGATCGCCGCCGGGCTGCTGATCCTCTGCGGTGTGGTGCTGGGCTACAGCGTCTCCAGCGCCTTTTTCCTGCTGAGCGGTTTTGTGGGCGCCGGGCTGCTGTTTGCCGGTGTGACGGGTTTTTGCGGCATGGCGCGACTGCTAAAAGTGATGCCGTGGAACCGGCGTACCTGATAAGGGGTATTTGCAAGATTAAACTGTACCCCGCCCCCGGACGTGGGCTATGGTGAAGATCATAACAACGTTAGGAGGTGCTATGTTTTCTGTCGGCGATTATGTTCAACCGCGTCAGGGCGGTCCGAAACTGAAAGTACTCGAAGTGAATGGTGAAAATATTGTGGCCGTACAGGCCAGCAATGAGCAGGGCGAGAAATATAACCTGAAAGCGGCGGACGTGGTTCTGTACTCCGAAGAAGGTGACTTTGGCGTCTGCTGAGTCAATAACCGGGCGGAATACACCGCCCGAATTATCATCAGATCAGAAAATCGTCCAGAGATTTACCGTTTGCCAGCGCGTTCGCAATGGGCTTTGGCGTACGTCCCTGACCGGTCCACGTTTTCTCTTCACCGTTCGCATCGATGAAACGATATTTCGCCGCACGCGCTTTACGTTTTTTAGCCGGCTGGCCCGCATGAGCCAGTTCACCGCCTAACAGATCGCTCGGGGAAATACCGTCAGCCTTCATCAGTTCCAGCAGAGCATTAATTTTTTCCTGCTGCTCAGCGCGTTGACGCTCTAATTCAGCCTGCTCGCTGCGTTTTTCTTCCGTGACCATCCGGACTTTTTCCAGCATTTCTTCCAGAACATCCATGGATAATTCACGCGCCAGCGCCCGGAGCGTACGG
The DNA here is from genome assembly GCF_900322725.1 of Enterobacter cloacae complex sp. Taxonomy (NCBI): domain Bacteria; kingdom Pseudomonadati; phylum Pseudomonadota; class Gammaproteobacteria; order Enterobacterales; family Enterobacteriaceae; genus Enterobacter; species Enterobacter cloacae complex sp. The sequence goes on from NZ_LT991957.1 coordinate 914,887, forward strand.
ATATTATTAAGATTCTGTAACGTTAAAGCCATAATAATGAGAAACCTTTCTTCGTGTGTATAACATAAATCAGGCAACAGAATAATTGATTTTTGTTCTGATATCTACCCATCCTGTCGTTTTGACATTATTGTAAATGTTTTAGAATATCCCGTTAATATAACCCGGAATTATCCGTCAGTTATAATGCGTAATATATCGTCCTGCACCTGGTCAAAAACGCTTGTTTAAAACCGTTCAAAAAACCGCCCTTAAACGCTCGTACAACAAAGGTTTCACGCGTGCTCAGATAAGCTAATGGATTGATTTCTTTTAACAAAAACGTTGATGGGAAAGAAAATAACGAAGCGCGCAAAAAACAGACGACTTTAGAGAATTTTATGGACAAAGCGCCACTAAATAAAGATTAATCACTACTTGTTAGTTAAAAGCCAGAGAGATACGCTATACACTCAAAACAAACCAACCTAAAGCACTAAACGCCGCAGGTAAAACGCCACTTTTTTGTCCTGTTCGAGGAGTTCAGACATGTTCTCACCGCAGTCTCGCCTGCGCCATGCGGTAGCGGATACCTTCGCGATGGTCGTTTACTGTTCCGTCGTGAACATGCTGATTGAAATATTTCTGTCGGGAATGTCCTTTGAGCAGTCCCTCTCGTCGCGCCTGGTGGCCATTCCGGTGAATATTATGATCGCCTGGCCGTACGGACTGTATCGCGATGCGGTGATGCGTTATGCCCGGCGTATTAGCCCAGCAGGTTGGGTAAAAAACCTGGCTGACGTGCTGGCCTATGTAACGTTCCAGTCCCCGGTGTATGTGGTTATTTTGCTGACGGTGGGCGCAGACTGGCATCAAATTGCCGCCGCGGTAAGTTCGAATATCGTGGTATCAATGCTGATGGGTGCGGTGTACGGTTACTTTCTGGACTACTGCCGTCGCCTGTTTAAAGTCAGCCCCTATAGCCAGGCCAAAGCGTAAGGTGAGGCGACTGGCACGTGCCAGTCGCAGAGTTATTGTACGTCGCCAAACAGCCCTTTCAGGAACCGCTCCAGCGCCATACGCGAGCTGAAACCGTGCGGAATACCATAATGTTCATGCGTCTCGCCGCCTAAATAGAGCGGAAATTGCTGATAATGATCGCAGGTTTTAATATCCGAGGCGGGCTCAGCAAATGACAGGCTTCTGTCTTTTAGTGTCGGGTGAATAATGAGAGCAGTACGCCCCATTCTTGCTTCACGGTTAACGTAAACATAATTCTCGCCACGGCGATATCCGTACGCTTTTGATGTTACCTCATCCATGGTGAACCCTTCTTTTTCAAGAACGCGCGCCACCTCATCGGGTCGTAAATACATATCTCTTCCTCATTATCATACCTGCCGGGCAACCTTACAGTATTCAGCATTAGCAGGGCTTTCAGAATATTCCATAAACTGCCCGATAAGCCGTGACTGGCTTCAGATATTAAATTTCTGAACTAAACTAAACGGGAACACAAATTATGGAGGATCGTATGTTTAACAGACCGAACCGAAACGATATTAACGACGACACCCAGGATATTCGTAATGATGTCAGCCAATTAGCTGATACGCTGGAAGCGGTGCTGAAATCCTGGGGCTCTGATGCGAAGGATGAAACAGATGCCGCGAAACGTAAGGCTCAGTCTCTGCTGCGTGAAACGCGCGCAAGGATGAATGGCCGCTCACGTACCACCCAGGCGGCCTGCGACATGGCCAGCTGCGCCACCACCTTCGTACGTGAAAAACCGCTGTGTACGCTGGGAACGGTGGCGGCGGTCGGTATTTTTGTCGGCGCCCTGCTTAGCCTGCGTAAGTAAGCGCGAGTTCTTAGCCCCGGTTGCCCCTGGCGCCGGGGCTTTTCTTTGCCGGAAAGCCTGAAGAACATGCACAGCCCGCCCTGCCCCGCCGGGCTCATCATTAGGGTCTTATCAATCTAAATTTCCCATATCTTGTGTGGTTGAAACTTATCGCAACTACATCTAGTATTCCCTTTAGACAGATACACACAACATGACGCGTTTACTCGCGCCGTTCTCTCATTCTAAATGGAAATACGAATCATGAGCATTATTATTTACACTCGTAACGATTGTGTTCAGTGCCACGCCACGAAACGGGCGATGGAGAGCCGCGGCGTGGCATTTGAGATGGTCAATCTTGATCAGGTGCCCGACGCGGCTGACATCCTGCGTGCGCAGGGTTTTCGTCAGCTTCCGGTGGTGGTTGCCGGTGATACCAGCTGGTCTGGCTTTCGCCCGGACATGATCAACCGTCTTGCCGCTCAGGCCGTCAGTGCATGAGCAGGCTGGTCTACTTTTCCAGCAGCTCGGAAAACACGCTTCGGTTTATGGAGCGCCTCGGGCTGCCTGCGATACGCATCCCGCTGAACGAGCGGGAGCGTATTCAGGTAGACGAACCTTACATACTGGTGGTGCCGAGCTATGGCGGCGGCGGCACCGCGGGGGCTGTTCCCCGTCAGGTGATCCGCTTTCTGAACGATCCCCATAACCGACAGCTGATTCGCGGCGTGATTGCGGCGGGCAATCGCAATTTCGGCGAGGCCTTTGCCCGCGCCGGGGATGTCATCTCTCAAAAATGCGGCGTGCCGTATCTCTATCGTTTTGAACTGATGGGGACACAGCAGGACGTAGAGAACGTGCGTAAAGGAGTGAACGAATTTTGGCAACGACAACCGCAGAACGCGTGATTCAGGCGACGCCGGATTACCACGCATTAAACGCAATGCTTAACCTCTACGACCGCGAGGGGCGCATTCAGCTTGATAAAGATCGTGAGGCGGTGGACGCCTTTTTTGCCGCCCACGTACGCCCGAACAGCGTTACCTTTGGCAGCCAGCGGGAACGTCTCGACTATCTGGTAAAAGAGGGATATTACGAAGAGCGCGTCCTGACCCGCTACGATGGCGCCTTCGTGGAGGCATTGTTTGCACGTGCGCACGCCAGCGGTTTTCGCTTCCAGACGTTTCTTGGCGCATGGAAGTATTACACCAGCTACACCCTGAAAACCTTCGACGGCAAACGCTATTTAGAAAGCTTTGAAGATCGGGTGGTCATGGTGGCCCTGACGCTGGCGCAGGGCGATGAAGCTCTGGCCGAAAGGCTGACGGAGGAGATCCTCTCAGGCCGCTTCCAGCCTGCCACGCCAACCTTCCTTAACTGCGGCAAAGCCCAGCGCGGCGAGCTGGTCTCCTGCTTCCTGCTGCGTATTGAAGACAATATGGAGTCGATTGGCCGTGCGGTGAATTCGGCGCTACAGCTGTCGAAACGCGGCGGCGGCGTGGCGTTTCTGCTCTCAAACCTGCGGGAAGCGGGCGCGCCAATCAAACGCATCGAAAACCAGTCTTCCGGCGTCATCCCGGTGATGAAGATGCTGGAAGATGCCTTCTCCTACGCCAACCAGCTTGGCGCACGCCAGGGTGCGGGCGCGGTTTACCTGCACGCGCACCATCCGGACATCCTGCGTTTTCTGGATACCAAACGTGAAAACGCCGACGAAAAAATCCGCATCAAAACCCTTTCGCTCGGTGTGGTTATCCCGGATATCACCTTTAAGCTGGCCAAAGAGAATGCCGACATGGCGCTGTTCTCGCCGTATGACGTTGAACGGATCTACGGCAAAGCGTTTGGCGACGTGGCGATAAGCGAGCTTTATGACGAGCTGGTTGCAGACGATCGCATCCGCAAGAAGTACATCAACGCCCGCGATTTCTTCCAGACGCTGGCGGAAATTCAGTTTGAGTCCGGCTACCCGTACATCATGTACGAGGATACGGTTAACCGCGCCAGCCCGATTGCCGGGCGCATCAACATGAGCAACCTGTGCTCAGAGATTTTGCAGGTCAACAGCGCCTCCACCTACGACGAAAACCTCGACTACGCGGACATCGGCAAAGATATCTCCTGCAACCTCGGGTCGCTGAATATTGCCCACACCATGGATTCGCCAGATTTTGGCCGCACGGTGGAGATCGCCGTTCGCGGGCTGACGGCGGTATCGGACATGAGCCACATTCGCAGCGTGCCGTCCATTGAGGCGGGCAACGCCGCGTCGCACGCCATCGGCCTTGGACAGATGAACTTGCACGGCTACCTGGCGCGGGAAGGCATCGCCTACGGCAGCCCGGAAGGGCTGGATTTCACGAATCTCTATTTCTACACCATCACCTGGCATGCGCTGCATACCTCAATGATGCTGGCGCGCGAGCGCAGCCAGCGGTTCGCAGGCTTTGAGCAGTCGCGCTACGCCAGCGGGGAATATTTCAGCCAGTATCTGGAAGGCGACTGGCAGCCGAAAACCGAAAAAGTGCGCGCGCTGTTTGACCGCGCCGGCATTACCCTGCCGACGCGCGAGATGTGGCAGCAGCTGCGCGACGACGTGATGCGCTACGGCATCTATAACCAGAACCTTCAGGCGGTGCCGCCGACCGGCTCTATTTCCTATATCAATCACGCCACGTCGAGCATTCACCCGATCGTGTCGAAAATTGAAATTCGTAAGGAAGGCAAAACCGGGCGCGTCTACTACCCTGCCCCGTTTATGACCAACGACAATCTGGCGCTCTATCAGGACGCCTATGAGATCGGGCCGGAGAAAATCATTGATACCTACGCCGAGGCGACAAAACACGTGGATCAGGGGCTGTCGCTGACGCTCTTCTTCCCGGATACCGCCACCACGCGGGATATCAATAAGGCGCAGATTTATGCCTGGAAAAAAGGCATCAAAACGCTGTACTACATTCGCCTGCGCCAGCTTGCGCTGGAAGGTACCGAAATTGAAGGCTGCGTGTCCTGCGCGCTGTAAGGAGAAAGGATGAAACTGTCACGCGTGAGTGCCGTTAACTGGAACAAGATTCAGGACGATAAAGACCTGGAGGTGTGGAACCGCCTGACCAGCAACTTCTGGCTGCCGGAAAAGGTGCCGCTCTCCAACGATATTCCGGCCTGGCAAACGCTCAGCCACGCCGAGCAGCAGCTGACAATCCGCGTCTTTACCGGCCTGACGCTGCTGGACACGATTCAGAATACCGTGGGTGCCCCCGCGCTGATGAGCGATGCGCTGACGCCGCACGAAGAGGCGGTGATGTCGAATATCAGCTTTATGGAGGCGGTCCATGCCCGCTCCTACAGCTCGATTTTCTCGACGCTCTGCCAGACCAAAGACGTGGACGCGGCCTACGCCTGGAGTGAAGAGAGCGCGTCATTGCAGCGGAAGGCGGAGCTGGTGCTGGAGTATTATCGCGCCGACGAGCCGCTGAAGAAGAAGATCGCCAGCGTGTTCCTGGAATCTTTTCTCTTCTATTCCGGCTTCTGGCTGCCCATGTACTGGTCGAGCCGGGGCAAGCTCACCAATACCGCCGATTTGATTCGCCTCATTATCAGGGATGAAGCGGTACACGGGTATTACATCGGCTATAAGTACCAGAAAGGGCTGGAAAAAGTCAGCGCAGCGAAGCAGGAAGAGCTGAAGGGATTTGCGCTCGATTTGCTGATGGATCTGTACGACAACGAGCTGAGCTATACCGAAGAACTGTACGCCGGAACGGGCTGGGAAGAGGACGTAAAAGCGTTCCTCTGCTACAACGCCAATAAGGCGCTGATGAACCTGGGCTACGAGGCGCTTTTCCCGCCGGAGATGGCGGAGGTGAACCCGGCGATCCTCGCGGCGCTGTCGCCCAACGCGGATGAAAACCACGACTTCTTTTCCGGGTCCGGCTCATCGTACGTGATGGGTAAAGCGGTGGAGACGGAAGATGAGGACTGGGATTTTTAATGAGTGAATTAACGTTCGTTAATTAAATATAAAGTTCATTATTCCCGGCCGAATATTTCACTACGTACTACACTGTAATTTCCACGTCATATTCGCCTGAATCACACCGATTCAGGCGGAATTTCCCCATGCAGCAGCAAAAAATTGAGAAAAATTCAAACCGCCCTCAGCCCTTTATTCATGGGAAATTCAGCCGTTTCGCTTGTGGCAAAATTCCGACCTCATGCCCGCTCAGGGTTGTCTCAGATTCTGAGTATGTTAGGGTAATGCCAGTTAACTATTTACCATGGTAATCATATCGACATAAACAAATAACAGGACACTCTCTATTGCATGGCAATTAAATTAGAAGTGAAAAATCTTTATAAAGTATTTGGCGAGCACCCGCAGCGTGCTTTCAAATATATTGAGAAAGGCCTTTCGAAAGAGCAAATTCTGGAAAAAACCGGGCTATCGCTTGGCGTTAAAGACGCCAGTCTGGCCATTGAAGAAGGCGAGATTTTTGTCATCATGGGATTATCCGGTTCGGGTAAATCCACTATGGTTCGCCTTCTCAATCGCCTGATTGAACCCACCCGCGGACAGGTGCTGATTGACGGCGTGGATATCGCCAGAATCTCAGACGCAGAACTCCGCGAGGTGCGCAGAAAGAAAATTGCGATGGTGTTTCAGTCATTTGCGCTGATGCCACACATGACGGTGCTCGATAATACCGCCTTCGGCATGGAGTTAGCCGGCACGCCCGCTCAGGAACGTCAGGAAAAAGCCCTTGATGCGCTGCGTCAGGTTGGGCTGGAAAATTACGCTCATGCCTACCCGGATGAGCTGTCGGGCGGCATGCGTCAGCGCGTGGGATTAGCCCGCGCATTAGCCATTAATCCAGATATTTTATTAATGGACGAAGCTTTCTCGGCGCTCGATCCCTTAATTCGCACCGAGATGCAGGATGAGCTGGTAAAATTACAGGCCAAACATCAGCGGACCATCGTGTTTATTTCTCACGATCTGGATGAAGCCATGCGTATTGGCGACCGAATTGCCATTATGCAAAATGGCGAGGTGGTGCAGGTTGGTACGCCGGATGAAATTCTCAATAATCCGGCAAATGATTATGTGCGCACCTTCTTCCGCGGCGTGGATATTAGCCACGTATTTAGTGCGAAAGATATTGCCCGCCGAACGCCAAACGGCATTATTCGAAAAACGCCAGGTTTTGGCCCGCGCTCCGCGCTGAAGCTGTTGCAGGATGAAGACCGTGAATACGGTTATCTGGTTGAACGCGGCAATAAATTTGTCGGCGTTGTCTCCATCGACTCTCTGAAAACCGCCCTGAGCGAAAACCAGGGAATCGATGCGGCGTTGATTGACGCTCCGCTTGCCGTGGACGCCGAAACGCCGCTCAGCGAGTTGCTCTCTCATGTGGGTCAGGCGCCTTGCGCCGTGCCGGTTGTCGGGGAAGAACAACAGTACGTTGGCATCATTTCAAAACGGATGTTGCTACAGGCTTTAGATCGCGAGGGGGCAAACAATGGCTGATCAATCAAACCCATGGGGTACCACTGACGCTGCGGACAGCGCGGCGCAATCTGCCGATGCGTGGGGTTCCACGCCCGCACCTGCCGACGGCGGCGGCGCGGCGGACTGGCTCAACAGCGCACCTGCGCCTGCGCCTGAGCATTTCAATATTATGGATCCGTTCCACAAGACGCTGATCCCGCTGGACAGCTGGGTGACGGAGGGGATCGACTGGGTCGTTACCCACTTCCGCCCGGTGTTCCAGGGGATCCGCATCCCGGTGGATTACATCCTGAACGGCTTCCAGCAGCTGATGCTGGGCATGCCTGCGCCCGTGGCGATAATCCTGTTCTCGCTGATCGCGTGGCAGTTCGGTAGCGCGGGGATGGGCGTCGCCACGCTGATCTCTCTGATCGCCATCGGCGCGATTGGTGCGTGGTCTCAGGCGATGATTACCCTGGCGCTGGTGCTGACCGCCCTGCTCTTCTGCATTGTCATCGGGCTACCGATGGGGATTTGGCTGGCGCGCAGCCCGCGGGCCGCGAAAATTATTCGCCCGCTGCTGGATGCGATGCAGACCACGCCGGCGTTCGTTTACCTGGTGCCTATCGTCATGCTGTTCGGTATCGGTAACGTGCCGGGGGTAGTGGTGACCATAATCTTCGCCCTGCCGCCAATTATTCGCCTGACGATCCTGGGCATTAACCAGGTGCCTGCGGATCTGATTGAGGCCTCGCGCTCGTTCGGTGCCAGCCCGCGTCAGATGCTGTTCAAGGTTCAGCTTCCGCTGGCGATGCCGACCATTATGGCAGGCGTGAACCAGACCCTGATGCTGGCGCTGTCCATGGTGGTAATCGCCTCGATGATTGCCGTTGGCGGTTTAGGCCAGATGGTACTGCGCGGTATTGGCCGTCTTGATATGGGGCTGGCGACCGTTGGCGGCGTCGGGATTGTGATCCTCGCCATCATTCTTGACCGCCTGACCCAGGCTGTCGGTCGTGATTCACGCAGTCGCGGCAACCGTCGCTGGTACACCACCGGCCCTGTCGGGTTACTCACCCGCCCCTTTACAAAATAAGGAACAACGATGCGACATAACGTACTTTTTGCCACAGCGTTTGCGACCTTTCTCTCCACCAGCGCGTTTGCCGCTGACCTGCCGGGCAAAGGCATTACCGTGCAGCCGGTGCAAAGCACCATTTCGGAAGAGTCCTTCCAGACGCAGCTCGTCAGCCGCGCGCTGGAGAAGCTGGGCTATACCGTAAATACCGCCAGCGAAGTGGATTACAACGTGGGCTACACCTCGATTGCCTCCGGTGATGCCACCTTTACCGCCGTGAACTGGCAGCCATTGCACGACGATATGTTTGCTGCCGCAGGCGGTGACAAGAAATTCTATCGCGAAGGCACCTTCGTGACCGGCGCGGCGCAGGGCTATCTGATCGACAAGAAAACCGCCGACCAGTACCACATCACCAATATTGAACAGCTGAAAGATCCGAAGATCGCCAGACTGTTCGACACCAACGGTGACGGCAAAGCGGACATGATGGGCTGTTCACCGGGCTGGGGCTGTGAAGCGGTGATTAACCACCAGAACAAAGCGTTCGATCTGGCGAAAACCGTCGACGTGAGTCACGGCAATTACTCCGCGATGATGGCCGACACCATCGCCCGCTTTAAAGAGGGCAAGCCGGTGATCTACTACACCTGGACGCCGTACTGGGTGAGCGACGTGCTGAAGCCGGGCAAAGACGTGGTGTGGTTGCAGGTGCCCTTCTCCTCCCTGCCGGGCGAGCAGAAAGATATCGACACCAAACTGCCGAACGGCATGAACTATGGCTTCCCGGTGAACACCATGCATATCGTGGCGAACAAAGCCTGGGCAGAGAAAAACCCGGCTGCGGCGAAATTGTTCTCGGTGATGAAGCTGCCGCTGGCGGACATCAATGCCCAGAACGCGATGATGCACGCGGGTAAATCATCCGAAGCCGATATCAAAGGCCACGTGGATGGCTGGATCAAAGCCCACCAGCAGCAGTTTGATGGCTGGGTGAAAGAGGCGCTTGCGGCGCAGAAGTAAAAATACAACATAACCTTACCCCTCACCCTAACCCACTCCCCTTTGGGGAAAGGGCTGGGGTGAGGGGGATAACCGCACAAACACACACATAACAATCCCCCAACATTCTCAATCATTGGTTATTATGTTTCCGGAAAATAATCACTTAACTCACAATTCCTGAAACTAATGACAAAAACATCTCAGGGGCTTAGCCCCGCGCTCATCCTTTTAATGTCCGTGGCAACGGGTCTGGCAGTCGCCAGCAACTATTACGCGCAGCCTCTGCTTGATACTATCGCGCGCGCCTTCGATCTTTCCGCCAGCTCCGCCGGCTTTATCGTCACCGCTGCGCAGCTCGGCTATGCGGCAGGGCTGCTGTTCCTGGTGCCATTGGGCGATATGTTTGAGCGCCGGATGCTTATCGTCTCTATGACGCTTCTGGCGGCAGGCGGGATGTTGATCACTGCCAGCAGCCAGTCGTTAACGATGATGATTATTGGCACCGCGCTGACCGGCCTGTTCTCGGTGGTGGCGCAAATTCTGGTTCCCCTCGCCGCTACGCTGGCGTCCCCGGAAAAACGCGGCAAAGTGGTCGGCACTATCATGAGCGGCCTGCTGCTGGGCATCCTGCTGGCGCGAACCGTTGCCGGGCTGCTGGCGAGCCTCGGCGGCTGGCGCACCGTCTACTGGGTGGCGAGCGTGCTGATGGTTATCATGGCGCTGGCGCTGTGGCGCGGCCTGCCGAAAGTGAAGCAGGAGAATCACCTGAACTATCCCCAGCTTCTCGCCTCCGTTTTCAGCCTCTTTACGCAGGATAAACTCCTGCGCACGCGCGCCATTCTGGGGTGTCTTACCTTCGCCAACTTCAGCATCTTATGGACGTCGATGGCATTTCTGCTCGCCGCACCGCCGTTTAACTACTCAGAAGGGGTGATTGGCCTGTTCGGGCTGGCAGGCGCGGCTGGCGCGCTGGGCGCACGCCCGGCCGGTGGGCTGGCCGACAAAGGCAAATCTCATATGACCACCTCCGCCGGGCTGGTGTTGCTCCTGCTCTCCTGGGCGGCCATCTGGTACGGACACGTCTCAGTGCTGGCGCTGATCGTCGGTATTCTGGTGCTCGACCTCACCGTGCAGGGCGTACACATCACCAACCAGACCGTTATTTACCGCGTGAAGCCGGACGCACGTAACCGCCTGACGGCCGGATATATGACCAGCTACTTTATCGGCGGCGCGGCGGGCTCGTTGATCTCAGCCTCCGCGTGGCAGCATGCGGGCTGGACGGGCGTGTGCGCCATTGGCGCCATCGTCGCGGCGATAAATCTGCTGGTGTGGTGGCGCGGCTACCACCGGCAGGAAGCAATTCACTAAGTTTTACATTGCTTTGGGCCCCCTGGGGTGTAAAGGGGACCTGCATCTGTTAATGTAACGGTAATCATTTATCCCAGAAATTTTACTGTGGGTGACATATTTACTACCGGCATGAATAGTTCAGACCCCTGTCCTCACATCCCCTCTTTCGCGGGTATACACCCCACGCTTTCTGTGCTCACCGGGTCACGGATTTACCCGGCGCTTTCTGATGGTGACATTCGTTTGGCGGATATAACCGCACAAATAATTCATTTACATTATTTGTCACTATCGTTACTATATCGGCTGTAATTAATGAGGTTATGCCCAAAATGGATAGTTCGTTTACGCCCATTGAACAAATGCTTAAGTTCCGCGCCAGTCGTCATGAGGACTTCCCGTATCAGGAGATCCTGCTGACCCGCCTGTGCATGCACATGCAGGGTAAGCTGCTGGAAAATCGTAATAAGATGCTGAAAGCGCAAGGGATTAACGAGACGTTATTTATGGCGTTGATTACCCTTGAGTCTCAGGAAAACCACAGCATTCAGCCTTCTGAACTGAGCTGCGCGCTGGGTTCATCCCGTACCAATGCCACCCGTATTGCTGATGAGCTGGAGAAGCGCGGCTGGATCGAACGCCGTGAAAGCGATAACGATCGCCGCTGCCTGCATCTGCAACTGACCGAGAAAGGTCACGAATTCCTGCGCGAAGTGCTGCCCCCGCAGCATAACTGCCTGCACCAGCTCTGGTCCGCCCTCAGCACCGCCGAGCGCGACCAGCTTGAGCACATTACTCGCAAGCTGCTCACCCGTCTGGATCAGATGGATGAAGATGGCGTCATTCTTGAGGCGCTGCGCTAACGCGACGATCCGCTCAACCATCCAGATTTCAAAAGAAAAACTGACAGGCCAGCACGTGAAACTGCTGGCCTTTCTGACAACAGGTCGGCTCAGCCGATGTGAAAATAAAAAGATCGTGGAGAACAACAATGAGCGCAAATGCGGAGAACACTCCCCCGCAGCAACCGGTTAACAAGAAGGGCAAACGTAAGAGCGCCCTTATTCTGCTGACCTTGCTCTTTATTATTATTGCCGTGGCATATGGGATTTATTGGTTTTTAGTATTGCGTCATGTTGAAGAGACAGACGATGCATACGTGGCAGGGAATCAGGTTCAAATCATGGCACAGGTGTCGGGCAGCGTGACGAAAGTCTGGGCTGACAACACCGATTTTGTAAAAAAAGGGGATGTGCTGGTCACGCTCGACCCGACCGACGCCCAACAGGCGTTTGAAAAAGCACAGACGGCGCTGGCCTCCAGCGTTCGCCAGACCCGCCAGCTGATGATCAACAGCAAACAGCTTCAGGCCAGTATCGACGTGCAGAAAACGGCCCTGGCCCAGGCGCAGAGCGACCTCAAGCGTCGTGTTCCTCTCGGCACCGCCAACCTGATTGGCCGTGAAGAGTTGCAGCACGCCCGCGATGCGGTGGCCAGCGCACAGGCGCAGCTGGACGTGGCTATTCAGCAGTACAACGCTAACCAGGCGATGGTGCTGGGCACCTCTCTGGAAAACCAGCCGGCGGTGAAACAGGCGGCGACCGAAGTGCGCAACGCATGGCTTGCCCTGCAACGTACCAAAATCGTCAGCCCGATGACCGGCTACGTTTCCCGTCGTTCCGTACAGCCCGGCGCGCAGATTGGCACCACCACGCCGCTGATGGCGGTCGTTCCGGCGAATAATCTGTGGGTGGATGCGAACTTCAAAGAGACCCAGCTGGCGCATATGCGTATCGGCCAGACCGCAACCGTGGTCAGCGATATCTACGGCGATGACGTGAAGTACACCGGTAAAGTGGTCGGTCTGGACATGGGGACCGGCAGCGCGTTCAGCCTGCTGCCTGCGCAGAACGCCACCGGCAACTGGATCAAAGTGGTACAGCGCCTGCCCGTGCGTATTGAACTGGATGCCAAACAGCTGGCGGACCATCCGCTGCGAATTGGCCTTTCCACGCTGGTGACGGTTGATACCGCCAACCGCGACGGTCAGATCCTCGCAAATCAGGTGCGCAGCACGCCAGCTTATGAAAGTAACGCCCGTGAAATTAGCCTCGATCCGGTTAATAAGCTGATCGATGACATCGTGAAGGCAAACGCCGGTTAATCCGAAGGTGAGCGTTATGCAACAGCAAAAGCCGCAAAAACCGCTGGAGGGGGCGCAGCTGGTCATTATGACCATTGCGCTGTCGCTGGCGACATTCATGCAGGTGCTGGACTCCACCATCGCAAACGTGGCGATCCCAACCATCGCCGGGAACCTTGGCTCATCGCTGAGCCAGGGGACCTGGGTCATTACCTCGTTCGGGGTGGCGAACGCCATCTCCATCCCCATTACCGGCTGGCTGGCGAAGCGCGTCGGTGAAGTGAAGCTGTTCCTCTGGTCGACGATCCTGTTCGTGCTGGCCTCCTGGGCCTGCGGGATGTCCAGCAGCCTGACGATGCTGATATTCTTCCGCGTCATCCAGGGGATTGTCGCCGGGCCGTTGATCCCGCTGTCGCAGAGTTTGCTGCTGAACAACTATCCGCCCGCCAAACGCTCCATCGCGCTCGCGCTGTGGTCGATGACGGTGATTGTCGCCCCGATTTGCGGGCCTATCCTCGGCGGTTACATCAGCGATAACTATCACTGGGGCTGGATCTTCTTCATCAACGTGCCCATCGGTGCGCTGGTGGTGCTGATGACGCTACAGTCTCTGCGCGGTCGCGAAACGCGAACCGAACAGCGGCGGATCGACGGTATCGGTCTGGCGCTGCTGGTGGTCGGCATCGGCAGCCTGCAAATCATGCTCGACCGGGGTAAAGAGCTGGACTGGTTCGCCTCTACGGAAATCATCGTGCTGACGGTGGTCGCCGTGGTCGCCATTAGCTTCCTGATTGTCTGGGAGCTGACGGACGATAATCCGATAGTCGATCTCTCGCTGTTTAAATCGCGAAATTTCACCATCGGCTGCCTCTGTATCAGCCTCGCCTATATGCTCTACTTCGGCGCGATTGTTCTGCTGCCGCAGCTGTTGCAGGAGGTGTACGGCTATACCGCAACCTGGGCGGGGCTGGCCTCCGCGCCGGTGGGGTTAATTCCGGTTCTGCTGTCGCCGATTATTGGCCGTTTCGCCCATAAGCTCGACATGCGCAGGCTGGTGACGTTCAGCTTCATCATGTACGCCGTGTGCTTCTACTGGCGCGCGTATACGTTCGAACCGGGAATGGACTTTGGCGCCTCCGCGTGGCCACAGTTTATTCAGGGCTTTGCCGTGGCGTGCTTCTTTATGCCGCTGACCACCATTACGCTTTCCGGCTTGCCGCCTGAGCGGATGGCGGCGGCATCAAGCCTGTCGAACTTTACCCGTACGCTGGCGGGCTCCATCGGGACCTCGATTACCACCACGTTGTGGACCAACCGGGAATCGATGCACCACGCCCAGCTGACCGAAGCGGTGAACCCGTTCAACCCTAACGCTCAGCAGATGTATAGCCAGCTTGAGGGGATGGGCATGACGGAGCAGCAGGCGTCCGGCTGGCTTGCCCAGCAGATCACCAACCAGGGGCTGATTATCTCGGCAAACGAGATATTCTGGATATCGGCGGGGATCTTTATCGTCCTGCTGGGGCTGGTGTGGTTTGCCAAACCACCGTTTGGTGCCGGTAGCGGCGGCGGCGGTGCGCATTAACCCTGAGAGACGGTTGCTCGATGGCGCTACGCTTACCGGGCCTACGAACGTAGGCCGGATAAGGCGTAGCCGCCATCCGGCAAAAAACCGCACCGTGTCCAACACGCGACAGCGATTGTCAGTTCCGATAAAGCAGCGCGCCTGAAATCGATTCACGATAGTGAAAAGACAACAGGAGCGCATCATGCTGAATACACCCGCCGACAAATACCAGCCTTACCCAACCGTTTCGTTGCCCGATCGCCGCTGGCCGGGGCAACGCATCTCCCATGCTCCGCGCTGGCTCTCGACCGATTTGCGCGACGGCAACCAGGCGCTGGCCGAGCCGATGGACAGCGCGCGCAAGCTGCAATTCTGGGATCTGCTGCTGGCCTGCGGGTTTAAGGAAATAGAAGTCGCCTTCCCCTCCGCCTCGCAGACGGACTTCAACTTTGCGCGTCAGCTGATTGAAGAGAACCGCATCCCGGATGACGTCACCCTTCAGGTTTTAACGCAGGCGCGGGAAGATCTTATCCATCGTACTTTCGAATCCATGCGCGGCGCGAAGCAGGCCACCGTTCACTTGTATAACGCCACCGCCCCGCTGTTTCGCCGTCTGGTGTTCGGCATGGAGAAAGCGCAGATCGTCGAGCTGGCGACGCGCGCCACGCGGCTTATCCGTTCACTGTGTGAAGAAAATCCCGACACCCGCTGGCAGTACGAATACTCCCCGGAAACCTTCTGCTTTACCGAGCCGGCGTTTGCGCTGGAGATTTGTGAAGCCGTTGCGGAGATCTGGCAGCCTTGCGCGGCACGTCCGATGATCGTCAACCTGCCCGCGACCGTCGAAGTGAGCACGCCGAACGTCTATGCCGATCAGATTGAGTATTTCTGCCGCCACTTCAGCCGCCGCAGTGACGTCTGTATCAGCGTGCATCCGCATAACGATCGCGGAACGGGCGTCGCCAGCGCGGAGCTGGCGGTGATGGCCGGGGCCGACCGCGTGGAAGGCTGCCTGTTTGGTAACGGTGAGCGCACGGGCAACGTCTGCCTGGTAACGCTGGCAATGAATCTCTACAGCCAGGGCATTAGCCCCAATCTGGACTTTAGCGATATGAATCGTGTGGTCGAAACGGTAGAGACCTGCAACCAGCTGCCCGTCCATCCGCGCCATCCGTGGGCGGGTCGGCTGGCCTATACCGCCTTCTCCGGCTCGCACCAAGACGCCATCAAGAAAGGTTTCGATGCCCGCCAGCCTGGCGAGCGCTGGGAGATGCCTTATCTGCCCGTCGACCCGCAGGATATTGGTTGTACCTATGAAGCGGTGATCCGCGTGAACAGCCAGTCAGGAAAAAGCGGGAGCGCCTGGCTGATTGAGCAAAATCACGGCCTTAAGCTGCCTCGCGCCCTGCAACAGGATTTTAGCCAGCACGTGCAGCAGGAAACGGATAACCATGGAAAAGAGATGACGCAAAATGCGCTCTGGCAGCTGTTCCGCGCCCGCTACGGCCTGGTGACGCCCCCGCAGCTGGCGCTGCAATCGTACCGCAGCGACAGCCAGCAGGACGGCGAGCTGCGGCTGACGGCAAGCGTCGCTACGCAGGGGGGTACGCGACAGCTGGAAGGTCAGGGAAACGGTCTGCTCTCCGCCGCCGCTCAGGGTCTGAGCCGCTGGATCAACGCCCCGTTTGTGATTAAGGATTACCACGAACATACGTTAGGCGAACGCAGCGACAGCCGCTCGGTGGCCTATATCCGCTGCCTGTTCCAGGACGGCACCAGCCGCTGGGGCGTGGGCATTGACAGCGACGTGGCGCGCGCGTCGCTTCAGGCGCTCTTCAACGCGATTAGTCGTTCTTAAAGTAGTCGCTGGGTGAGAGGCCCATCACCCGGCGAAACATCGCCGTAAAGGCGCTGTGGCTGCCGTAACCCAGATCCAGCGCCACGCGCAGTACCGGCTGGCCCTGCGCCAGCCGCACTAAGGCTTCCAGCAGTCGCGCCCTTCTCACCCACTCGCCGTAGCTCAGGCCCGTCTGCTGCTGAAAATGACGGTTCAGGGTACGCTCGCTCATGCTCATCCTGTTCGCCGCCTGCATACCGCTCCAGCTCTCCCCTGGAGCCTGTTTAATCTGCTGGCAGAGGTGGCGCAGCGGTTCGCTTTCCGGCTCGGGCAGGTGAAACGGCAGCACCGGCATGAGGCGAATCTCATCGAGGATTAGCTCATAGACACGTTCATCGCGGCTTCCGGGCGCGTAAGATTCAGGAAGCGTAAGGGAGGTCAGGATCAGCTCACGCAGCAGGGGCGATATCTGCACGATCTGACAGGTCGCCGGGAGATCGGCGCGCGCCAGCGGATCGATAAACAGCGTGCGGGCGGCAACGTTGCCGGTGATGCGCAGGGCGTGCTGCGTACCCGCAGGTAGCCAGACGCCGCGACCGGGCGGCACCACCCAGCAGCCGGATGCGGTGTCGACCCGCACAACGCCGGTGAGGCTATGCAGCAGCTGCGCGCAGTCATGCTGATGCCACGGCTCGCTATCGCCATGAGCATAATCATGCGAAAACGGCACAAGCGGGCGTTGGGTAAAGGAGAAGGTGGTGGTTGTTGTCATCAGGATTGTAGGCCCGGTCAGCGAAGCGCCACCGGGCATCAACGGGCACAATACTAAATGTGCAGTTCCTGAAGTTTTTCTTTTGGCAGGGCCAACTCGTCGTTGCTGTTTACACGAACATCACGTTCGATGATATGACGGGCAATGTCCTGGGCTTCTTCCAGAGAGTGCATCTGGTAAGTGCCGCACTGGTAAACGTTCAGCTCAGGGATCTGGTTCTGCTCTTTCACCTTCAGCACGTCTTCCATCGCCGCTTTCCACGCATCCGCAACGCGTTTCTCTTCCGGCTGACCAATCAGGCTCATGTAAAAACCGGTGCGGCAGCCCATCGGAGAGATATCGATGATCTCCACGCCGTTGCCGTTCAGGTGGTCGCGCATGAAGCCAGCGAACAGGTGTTCCAGCGTGTGAATGCCTTTCTCCGGCATCACTTCTTTATTCGGCACGCAGAAGCGCAGGTCGAAAACGGTGATCGTGTCGCCGTGCGGCGTGTTCATGGTCTTCGCCACGCGGACTGCTGGTGCTTCCATACGGGTATGGTCGACAGTAAAGCTATCTAATAACGGCATACGTCACCTCCGATAGTGATTTTTTTAAAATAAACTGAACTCTTCTACAGAATGCGCGTCTGAGTATATGAAAGACGCGCATTTGTTATCATCATCCCTGAATTCAGAGATGTATATTTTGGCCACAGCGATGTGGCCTTTTTCTTTTGGTTCAAGCCTGCTTCGCCAGAAACGCCTCAAACGACTCCGTATCCGCCGCTTCGATCGCTTTCTGACGCACAACGGATGCATCGCGCTCTGCCACAAAATCCGCTTCGCTCAGAACCTCTAACGGCTCCTGCATCAGCATCTCACGGTACTCCGCTGACAGTGAACGTCCTGTGCCGCCAATTCCCTGCTCAATCATAGAACGCAGAATGCGTGCCGAGAACGTCAGTTCCGGGTTATCAAAGCTTTCAACCAGTTCGTCGCAGACCTTCTGGTATGCTTCGCCGCCGTACACGCTATCCAGCGTCTGGGCAACGCGCTTCAGGTCCCTGAACAGATCTTTCCCCACCTTAGACAGCGGGAACTGTGCCGTTTCACAGCCAATCCCTAACGTCAGGCCCGGCTTACGCCCTTCCAGAATCACGCGATTCCAGTTGGTACGGGTACACAGCAGCTCGTCGGAACTCATTTCCGGCGCATCCGCCAGGACGCACCAGACCATAAACAGATCGAGGAAGCGAACCTGCTGCTCGTCAACGCCAATCGGCGAGAACGGGTTGATATCCAGCGAGCGCACTTCAATGTATTCAATCCCGCCGCGCTGTAGCGCATCCGACGGCGTTTCACCGCTGCGCGTTACGCGCTTCGGACGAATCGGCGCATACAGTTCGTTCTCAATCTGCAATACGTTGCTGTTGATTTGCAGGCGCTTGCCGTCTTTTTCGAGGCCGATTTTTTCGTACTCTTCAGACGGAGTTTTGATCGCCCGCTTCAAGCCTGCCACATAGTCGTGCAGATCGTTAAACGTAATTCCGAGATTACTTTGCGATTTATTGGTATAGCCAAGGTCGCTCAGGCGAAGAGAGGTCGCGTACGGCAGGTAATACATGCCACACTCGGTCTTCTCGAACGGCAGCGTGGTCGGTTTCCCTTGCAGGAACGATGAACAGATGGCCGGCGACGCGCCAAACAGATACGGAATAACCCAGCCAAAACGGTAATAGTTGCGGATCAGGCGGAAGTAGCCCGCAGAGATCGCGTCTTTATCCGTTTCACCGCATTTCGCCTGCCAGAACGCCATCGGCAGAGAGAAATTGTAGTGCACGCCAGAGATCGTCTGCATCAGTGCGCCGTAGCGGTTTTTCAGGCCTTCACGGTACAGCGTTTTCATCCGCCCCACGTTAGAGGTGCCGTACTGCGCCAGCTCGATATCCTGCCCCTGCTCGATATAGCACGGCATGCTGAGCGGCCACATACGCTCGTCGCCGAGGTTGCGGGCGGTAAAGCGATGCACATCGCGCATGATCGTCAGCATATGATCAATATCACCGTCTACCGGCGTGATGAACTCCAGCAGCGCTTCGGCGAAATCGGTTGTGATCCATTTATGTGTCAGCGCCGAGCCTAACGCCTTCGGGTGTCCCGTTGTCGCTAAGCTACCATCCGCATTTACGCGCAGCGTTTCGCGCTCAAGCCCACGCTGAATCCCCTTCAGTGCCTGAGGGTGGTTTTCCAGCCAGGCCAGCGCCTGTGATACGTCCGGGATCAATTTGACCTCCCGCCTGTCAAAAAATTGTCACTCAGCATAATTGTAATGGTTGACGATTGAAGGTCGCGAATTCATTCCACCAATTAGTGCCACCACGTCATACCCTGTAGTGTTACCCATGCCAATAAAACATAGCGTAACGCCTTGCCAAGGCACAAAAAAAAGAGCACCGGTCCCCAGGAGATGCGCATCCATCCCGCCAGCAGACACAGTAAATCGCCTATTACAGGCATCCAGCTTAATAACAGCGTGGCAGCGCCATAGCGTTTTAGCCAGCCCACTGCCTTTTCCTGCCAGCGAGATTTTTCGCGTAGCGGAAAGAAACGTCCAAGAATAACGTTAGTCAGCCCTCCAAGGCTATTACCCATTGTTGCTATTAAGACCAGCAACCAGGGCTGACTCACGCCGGATAACAGCATCGCCACCAGTACCACTTCCGAATTCCCCGGCAAGAGGGTGGAGCTTAAAAAACTGCTGGCGAATAATGAAGCAAGTGACAGCGCGTCACTCACAGTAAGCGAACGTCCACCGCCGCCATTCCGGCATCACGCGCGGCCTGGAGACCAAAGTCGGCATCTTCAAACACAACGCATTTTGCAGCCGGGACACCCATTAATTCTGCGCAGAGCAGGAAGGTGTCAGGAGCGGGTTTGTGATTTTTAACGTGATCGGCGGCCACGACGGCAGAAAAATAGTGGCGCAGGCCAAGATGGTTGAGTAGCGCTTCAGCAATCGCGCTCTCGCTGCCCGTGCCGACAGACATAGGACGACGCCCGTGCCACGCTTTGACGACGTCAATGAGCGGTAATGGCTGCACGGTGTCCAGCAGTATGGCTTTTACCGCGTCGGTTTTTTCACGCGCGAGCAGGTGCGGGTCGAGATCGGCCTGATTCAGCTCAATCACGGCCTGTGCGATACGCCAGGTGGGCGATCCGTTGAGGGCAATCATCGCCTGTAGATCGAAACGCATACCGTAACGAGCAAGAACGTCGGTCCAGGCCTGGCGATGCGTGGGTTCGGTATCCAGGAGGGTGCCGTCCATGTCGAAGATCAAACCGTCATACTGTGCGTACATCGTGCTCTCGCTAACCGATTAACAAAGCATTACTTTATCGTAAAAGGGGATTTTTGTCGCTGACTGAGAGTGTGATTGCTGACGGAACGTCGAAGGAATAAACAAAGAAGGAGAATATGGTGCATCCGGGAGGATTCGAACCTCCGACCGCTCGGTTCGTAGCCGAGTACTCTATCCAGCTGAGCTACGGATGCATCGGGAAATGCTTTTAGAAACAGTAAATGGTGCATCCGGGAGGATTACTCGGCTGCGCCTCGCCCTTCGGGCCGTTGCTAAAGCAACGTTATCCTCCCTGGTGCTTGCGATTAACTCGCAGACCTTGAAACAACAGCATCGCTGTTATCTCGGAGAATATGGTGCATCCGGGAGGATTCGAACCTCCGACCGCTCGGTTCGTAGCCGAGTACTCTATCCAGCTGAGCTACGGATGCATCAGGGAACTGCTTTCAGAAATAGTAAATGGTGCATCCGGGAGGATTCGAACCTCCGACCGCTCGGTTCGTAGCCGAGTACTCTATCCAGCTGAGCTACGGATGCATCAGGGAACTGCTTTCAGAAATAGTAAATGGTGCATCCGGGAGGATTCGAACCTCCGACCGCTCGGTTCGTAGCCGAGTACTCTATCCAGCTGAGCTACGGATGCATCGGGATTTACTACTGTACTGCTCGATATTCATATCACTTCGAAAGCAATATGAAGTAATAGATGGTGCATCCGGGAGGATTCGAACCTCCGACCGCTCGGTTCGTAGCCGAGTACTCTATCCAGCTGAGCTACGGATGCAAAATGGCGGTGAGGCGGGGATTCGAACCCCGGATGCAGCTTTTGACCGCATACTCCCTTAGCAGGGGAGCGCCTTCAGCCTCTCGGCCACCTCACCACACAACGCCTCTTTCGAGTGCTTCGAGTAACTCGTTAAGAGCTTCTCGTCGCTGCGTGGCGCATATATTACTTTCTGGGACTTATAAGTCAAACAATTTTCCACATGCTTTTTTCGTTTGCACAATTCGCACGCAATTCGCATGTAAAAGCCGCAAAGAGAGTGTTTTATAAGCGGATTTTGCAGGCATCTTCACAGAAATCTGTTGAGAGAAGCGGGTCATTTCGACGAGATAAGATTATGAGAGTGGTCAAAAACGAAGCGTTTGAAATAGAACGGTAACTTTATGCAGGAAAAATAGCAGGAGGGTTGCGTCTCGCCCGACAGCGAGACGCGACAATATCAGTAACTGGACTGCTGGGATTTTTCAGCCTGGATACGCTGGTAGATCTCTTCACGGTGGACAGATACTTCTTTAGGAGCGTTAACACCAATACGTACCTGGTTACCCTTTACCCCTAAAACTGTCACGGTGACCTCATCCCCAATCATGAGGGTCTCACCAACTCGACGAGTCAGAATCAGCATTCTTTGCTCCTTGAAAGATTAAAAGAGTCGGGTCTCTTGTATCCCGGCATTATCCATCATATAACGCCAAAAAGTAAGCGATGACAAACACGTAAAGTGTAAGCAGTCACGGCATCACATTCTGTTAAACGTAAGTTTAGCCGATATACACAAACTCAACCTGACTTTATCGTTATCGATAGCGCAGTGAGCAAGACGCCATAACGTTACCGTTATGGCGTCTGCTTGTGCTTTTTAGTTATTACAGTTTCGCGCTTACCCAGCTTTCAACGCTGGCCAATGCCGCGGGAAGTGCCGCCGCATCCGTACCACCGGCTTGCGCCATGTCCGGACGACCGCCACCTTTGCCACCCACCTGCTGGGCGACCATGCCAATCAATTCCCCTGCTTTAACACGGTCCGTCACATCCTTAGAGACGCCCGCAATCAGAGAAACCTTACCCTCTGCGACCGTTGCCAGCACGATAACCGTTGAACCAAGCTGGTTCTTCAGATCGTCGACCATCGTACGCAGCATCTTAGGCTCAACGCCCGCCAGATCGCTGACCAGCAGTTTGACGCCCTTAATGTCTACCGCTTTGCTGGAGAGGTTTGCGCTCTCCTGCGCCGCAGCCTGTTCTTTCAGCTGCTGGAGCTCTTTTTCCAGGTGACGGGTACGATCCAGCGCGACACGCACTTTCTCGCCCAGGTTCTGGCTATCGCCTTTCAGCAGCTGCGCGATCTCATGCAGCTGGTCGCTCTGCGCGTGCAGGCTGGCGATGGCGCCTTCCCCGGTCACCGCTTCGATACGACGAACGCCCGCCGCGGTGCCTGATTCAGAAACGATACGGAACAGACCGATATCACCGGTGCGCGATGCGTGAGTACCGCCGCACAGTTCGGTAGAGAAGTCGCCCATGCTCAGCACGCGAACGCGGTCGTCATATTTCTCGCCAAACAGCGCCATCGCACCCTTCTTCTTCGCGTCCTCGAGATCCATAACGTGGGTTTCGATTGGCAGGTTACGACGGATCTGCGCATTCACCAGATCTTCCACCGCACGGATTTCAGACGGCTTCATCGCTTCAAAATGCGAGAAGTCGAAACGCAGCATTTTGTCGTTAACCAGTGAACCTTTCTGTGCAACGTGAGTACCCAGCACGTCGCGCAGGGCAGCGTGCATCAGGTGAGTTGCCGAGTGGTTCAGACGAATGCGCGCGCGGCGAGCTTCATCAACGTTGGCCTGAACGCCCTCGCCCACTTTCAGAGAGCCGGAAACCAGTTTGCCCTGGTGACCAATCGCCTGACCGTATTTCTGAGTGTCGCTTACGCTGAAGCTAAAGCCATTGCCCTTCAGTTCGCCTTTATCGCCAACCTGGCCGCCGGATTCCGCATAGAATGGCGTTTTATCCAGGATGACAACCGCTTCCTGGCCCGCGCTAATGCTGTCTACGGCTTTCCCGTCAACAAACAGCGCGGTCACGTTGCTGGTCAGGGCCAGCTCTTCGTAGCCTTTAAATTCAGACGCGCTATCAACGCGGATCATTGCATTGTAGTCTGCGCCAAAACCGCTGGATTCACGCGCACGACGACGCTGCTCTTCCATTGCGGCTTCGAAGCCGGCTTCGTCAACTTTGATGTTGCGCTCGCGGCAAACGTCAGCCGTCAGGTCAACCGGGAAGCCATAGGTGTCGTACAGGCGGAAAGCCGTTTCGCCATCCAGCGTGTCGCCCTTGAGTTTCGCCAGCTCGTCGTCCAGCAGCGCAAGTCCGCGCTCCAGCGTACGGGCAAACTGCTCTTCTTCGGTTTTCAGAACCTGCTCGACCTGCGCCTGCTGGCGTTTCAGCTCTTCGCCGGCAGAACCCATCACGCCAATCAGTGGCCCAACGAGCTTATAGAAGAAGGTGTCCTTCGCGCCCAGCATGTTGCCATGACGGATCGCACGACGAATGATACGACGCAGCACATAGCCACGGTTTTCATTCGACGGGATAACGCCGTCGGCAATCAGGAACGCACAGGAACGAATATGGTCTGCGATAACGCGCAGAGACTTGTTGTTCAGATCGGTTGCGCCCGTCACGTCGGCAACGGCTTTGATCAGGGTGCTGAACAGGTCAATCTCATAGTTAGAGTTGACGTGTTGCAGAACGGCCGCGATACGCTCCAGACCCATACCGGTATCGACGGACGGTTTTGGCAGCGGCTCCATGGTGCCGTCGGCCTGACGGTTAAACTGCATGAAGACGATGTTCCAGATCTCAATGTAGCGATCGCCATCTTCTTCCGCGCTGCCCGGAGGGCCGCCCCAGATATGATCGCCGTGATCGTAGAAGATCTCGGTGCACGGACCGCAAGGGCCGGTGTCGCCCATCTGCCAGAAGTTGTCGGACGCGTAAGGCGCGCCTTTGTTGTCACCGATACGAATGATACGTTCGCGAGGGATACCCACTTCTTTTTCCCAGATGTCGAACGCTTCGTCATCGGTCTCGTACACGGTCACCCACAGACGCTCTTTCGGCAGATTGAACCAGTTTTCACCGGTCAGCAGTTCCCACGCGTATTGAATGGCGTCGTGTTTGAAGTAGTCACCGAAGCTGAAGTTACCCAGCATTTCGAAGAAGGTATGGTGGCGCGCGGTGTAACCGACGTTTTCCAGATCGTTGTGTTTACCGCCCGCACGCACGCAACGCTGTGAGGTTGTAGCGCGGGAATAATTACGCTTGTCGAGACCAAGGAATACATCCTTGAACTGGTTCATCCCGGCGTTGGTAAACAGCAGAGTCGGGTCGTTGTTCGGTACCAGGGAGCTGCTGGCAACAACCTGGTGTCCCTTACTATGGAAAAAATCGAGAAACGCCTGACGGATCTCAGCGGTGCTCTTGCTCATAATTATCCTGAAATCAAGCTAACGAAATGTCGCAGCAGATCTGTATCTGTAAACAGTTGGACGGACCAGCTACTGGAAAAAGTGGGAATAAGATAAGTTTTCTTTAGTGGGAAGTAAAATCCCGCATGCGTTCAATCGGTAAAATTACGCCAGATATCCTGAATATCTTCCATCAGGAAGCCGCGGTAGAGCAAAAAGCGCTGGATTTTAACTTTTTCTGAAAATTCACGCGGCAGCGGCTCTCCGTACTTACGTACTGCCTGTTCGCGCGCCAGTTCGCACCAGTCGATTTCACTTTCACGCATGGCTTTTTCAATCGATTCACGGGCTACGCCTTTCTGGTTCAGCTCCTGGCGGATACGCGCGGGGCCGTAACCTTTGCGGCCGCGGCTGGCGAGAAAGCGAGCGGCAAAATGGCCGTCATCCAGATAGTGATGCTCATAGCACCAGGCAACCACACGGTCATAATCCTCTGCGGTGGCATCAATGTCTTCTGGCCCATTTTTGCTCATGACGGGCGCTGACAGTTTCCGCCGTAGCTCCTGTTCGCTATGGTCACGCACGGCAAGAATTCGCACGGCCCGATCCAGCAAGCGCGCGTAAGCTGGTCGGCGTGATGTCGGTTCACTCATAAAAAACCTGTCGATTCAGAAATGCAAAAAGGGCCGCATCAGCAGCCCTTCATTTTTATCCGAGAGGATTAAAAGTCTTCGTTGGTTTCTTCAGCATCCGCGCCATCGACCACGAAATCAGGTTTGGAGTCCTGGTTGCTCAGCAGGAGTTCACGCACCTTCTTCTCAATCTCTTTCGCCGCCGCCGGGTTCTCCTTCAGCCAGGAGATCGCATTCGCTTTACCCTGACCAATCTTGTCACCGTTGTAGCTGTACCATGCGCCCGCTTTTTCAATCAGCTTCTCTTTCACGCCCAGGTCAACCAGCTCGCCGAGGAAGTTGATACCTTCGCCGTAGAGGATCTGGAACTCAGCCTGTTTGAACGGTGCCGCGATTTTGTTCTTCACAACCTTCACGCGGGTTTCGCTACCGACTACGTTATCACCCTCTTTCACCGCGCCGATACGGCGGATATCCAGACGGACAGAAGCGTAGAATTTCAGTGCGTTACCACCGGTGGTGGTTTCCGGGTTACCGAACATCACACCAATTTTCATACGGATCTGGTTGATGAAGATCAGCAGCGTATTGGACTGCTTAAGGTTACCCGCCAGCTTACGCATCGCCTGGCTCATCATACGTGCCGCGAGGCCCATGTGAGAGTCACCGATTTCACCTTCAATTTCCGCTTTTGGCGTCAGCGCCGCAACGGAGTCGACGATGATCACGTCAACCGCACCTGAGCGCGCCAGCGCGTCACAAATTTCCAGTGCCTGCTCGCCGGTATCCGGCTGGGAGCACAGCAGGTTGTCGATATCAACGCCCAGCTTACGGGCATAGACTGGGTCCAGCGCGTGCTCGGCATCGATAAACGCACAGGTTTTACCTTCGCGCTGTGCCGCCGCAACAACCTGCAACGTCAGGGTGGTTTTACCCGAGGATTCCGGACCGTAGATTTCTACGATACGGCCCATTGGCAAACCGCCAGCGCCCAGTGCGATATCAAGAGAAAGCGAACCGGTGGAGATAGTTTCCACGTCCATGGAACGGTCTTCACCCAGGCGCATGATGGAGCCTTTACCGAATTGCTTTTCGATCTGGCCCAGTGCTGCCGCCAACGCTTTCTGTTTGTTTTCGTCGATAGCCATTATTACTCCTGTCATGCCGGGAGAAGCAACTGCGCTTCACCATGGACTTCTGTTCTGTTGAGGCAATTATACTGTATAGTCATACAGTATCAAGTATTTTGTAGAAATTGTTGCCAGAGCGTTTTTAACGCGTATTCCGTTGCCTGACGACGCACGCTTTCGCGATCGCCGCTGAAGCATTCCCGGCGGGTGATCCCTTCACCTTTTGAGGTGGCAAAGCCAAACCAGACGGTGCCTACAGGCTTCACGTCGCTACCGCCGTCCGGCCCCGCGATGCCGCTGATTGAGATAGCGTAATCTGCGCGCGCCTCTTTCAGCGCGCCAATCGCCATCTCAATCACTACCGGCTCGCTGACCGCGCCATGCTGTTCGAGCGTGGCTTCACGCACGCCAATCATCTGCGCTTTAGCCTCGTTACTGTAGGTCACAAAGCCGCGTTCAAACCAGGCGGAACTGCCGGCAATATCGGTAATCACTTTCGCCACCCAGCCGCCGGTGCAGGATTCTGCGGTCGTGATAGTCGCGCCGCGCTGCTTCAGCGCCAGCCCTACCACTTCGCTAAGCTGCATCAATTCATGGTCAGTCATTCTCGCTCCAGGCCTTAGAAAAACATGCAGCACAAGATAGCACTTTCTCGAAAGATATGGGGATGCGCGTCGGGTTTTACGAGGGGGCTTCAGAAAATAGCCGGTGCGGGCGCACCGGCTGTGGAGAAGGCAATTACTGGCTGAACGGTGACGCCGCCGGCACGCGCGCCTGGGACACCGCCAGGCCCAGCTGCCACACCGCCATCGCATAGTGCGTGCTGTGGTTGTAGCGGGTAATGGTGTAGAAGTTCGGCAGTCCGAACCAGTACTGGTAGCCCGTTCCGACATCCAGGCGCAGCAGGCTCACCTGGTCAACGTTACCCAGCGGCTGCGACGGCGTTAAGCCTGCCGCTGCCAGCTGTGCAACGCTGTATTTGGTCTTAAATCCGTTTTCCAGGCCGAACGCCTCGCCGTTCGCCTGCACCGCCACCTGGCCGCCCGGCGTCCAGCCGTGCGCTTTAAAGTAGTTGGCCACGCTGCCGATGGCGTCTTCGGGATCCCACAGGTTGATGTGACCGTCCCCGTTAAAATCTACCGCGTACTGCTTATAGGAAGACGGCATAAACTGGCCGTAGCCCATGGCTCCGGCAAACGACCCTTTCAGATCCAACGGATCGTCCTGTTCGTCTCGCGCCATCAGCAGGAAGGTTTCCAGCTCGGAGGAGAAATACTCCGCGCGGCGCGGGTAGTTGAAGGAGAGCGTCGCCAGCGCGTCGAGGATGCGGGTTTTGCCCATAATGCGGCCCCAGCGGGTCTCTACCCCAATAATCCCGACGATAATTTCCGGCGGCACGCCGTAGACCTGCCAGGCGCGGTTCAGGGCGTCTTCATACTGATTCCAGAACGCCACGCCGTTCTGCACGTTGTCCGGGGTAATAAACTGTTTGCGGTAGCGCAGCCACGCGCCGTTTGGCCCGCTCGGCACCTGGGCCGACGGTGCCTGCCTGTCCATCAGGCGCAGCACGTAGTCCAGACGCTTCGCCTGAGACAAAATGGCATGCAGCTGCTGGCGGTCAAAACCGTGCTTGCTCACCATTTTATCGATGAACTGTTCGGCCGCAGGGTTATTCGCGAAGTCGCCGCCCATCTGCATCATATTATGCTGTGGTTCCAGCAGGAACCCGCCGGAAGGCGCGCCAGCCGTTGGCTGAACGGCTTCAGTTTTGGGTTTGCTACTACAGGCGGACAGAAGAATAAGCGCAGGTAACAGCGCTGCATAACGACGCTTGAACATGTGGCATCCATTTAACGAGTTCGGTAAGAACCCAGTATGGTAAAGCATCCCCGACTCCTCAAGGAAGCGGTTATATGACCGTAAGCAAAATCTTTATCATTGACCACGGTCTGCGCAGGGAGAATGCATTATGATAAGCGCCCCTTCTGTCAGAGGGGGGGATGGGAACGATCGTAACCGGAGAGAAAAATGAGTGATTTTCTGTTAAACGCAGGCCGTCAGACCCTGCTGCTGGAACTCCAGGAAGCCAGCCGCCTGCCGGAGCGTCTGGGTGAGGATTTTGTTCGTGCAGCCAACGCTATTATCCACTGCGAAGGCAAAGTGATCGTGGCGGGTATCGGTAAATCCGGCCATATCGGCAAGAAGATTGCCGCGACGCTTGCCAGCACCGGCACTCCGGCGTTTTTCGTTCACCCTGCCGAAGCGCTGCACGGCGATCTGGGGATGATCGAAAGCCGCGACGTGATGCTGTTTATCTCCTACTCCGGTTCAGCCAAAGAGCTGGATCTCATCATCCCTCGCCTGCAAGAAAAATCGGTAGCCCTGTTAGCGATGACCGGAAAACCCCGCTCGCCGCTGGCGCTGGCCGCGAAAGCAACGCTGGATATTTCCGTTGAGCGCGAAGCCTGCCCGATGCACCTGGCCCCCACCTCCAGCACCGTCAACACGCTGATGATGGGCGACGCGCTGGCCATGGCGGTGATGCAGGCGCGCGGTTTTAGTGAAGAAGATTTTGCCCGCTCTCACCCTGCGGGCGCGCTCGGCGCACGTCTGCTCAACAAGGTACACCACCTGATGCGCACGGACGATGCCATTCCGCAGGTCAAGCTCGACACCAGCGTGATGGACGCCATGCTGGAGCTGAGCCGCACCGGGCTGGGGCTGGTTGCGGTGTGCGACAACGACCGCCAGGTGAAGGGCGTCTTCACCGACGGCGACCTGCGCCGCTGGCTGGTGGGCGGCGGCAAACTGGAGGCGCGGGTATCCGAAGCAATGACCCGGGGCGGGCTGACGCTGAATGCCGAGAGCCGCGCCATTGAAGCCAAAGAGGTGCTGATGAAGCGTAAAATCACCGCCGCACCGGTGGTGGACGAGCACGGCAGGCTGTGCGGCGCAATCAACCTGCAAGACTTCTACCAGGCGGGAATACTTTAACCCTTAAGCCCCAGACGTTTCGCCAGCCTGTGGAGGTTGGCGACGTCCATCTCCAACGCCCGCGCGCACGCCGCCCAGCTGCGGTTATTCTGCTCTAGCGCGCGGGTAATCATCTGGCGCTGGAACGCGTCCGTCGCCTCGCGCAGGTTTTCGTTCACGCTCTCCGGTAAAACTGGCTTAACGGACGGCGTCGTTTCCTCATGCAATGCAAAATGGCGCGCATGAATAACCACTTCATCCCCCGAACGCGTTGCCCGCGCCAGCACCACCGCACGGTGGATCGCATGTTCCAGCTCACGCACGTTACCCGGCCAGCCGTAGCTCAGAAGGTGCGTCCTCGCACCGGGGCTTAGCACCACGCGGGAGAGCCCCATTTTGAGCCGACACTGTTCGCAGAAAAAGCCCGCCAGCAGCACCACGTCGTCGCCCCGCTCGCGCAGCGGCGGCACCGTGAGCGGGAACACGCTCAGGCGGTGGAACAGATCGACGCGGAAATTCCCCGCCAGCACCTCTTCGCGCAGATCGCGGTTCGTCGCCGCCAGCACGCGCACATCCACGCGTAAGCTGCGATCGTCACCCACGCGTTGAATATCGCCATACTGCAACACGCGCAGCAGCTTGGCCTGGAGCGAAAGGGAGAGCTCGCCAATTTCATCCAGGAACAGCGTGCCGTTGTCGGCCATTTCGAACTTGCCGCTGCGGTTGCTGATCGCCCCGGTAAACGCCCCTTTGACGTGACCGAACAGCTCGCTTTCCGCCACGCTTTCCGGCAGCGCCGCGCAGTTGAGGTACACCAGCGGGTTCACCGCGCGCGGCGAGGCTTCGTGGATCGCTTTCGCCACCAGCTCTTTACCGGTGCCGGTTTCCCCGAAGATCAGCACGTTCAAATCAGACGCGGCGACAATCTCAATCTCTTTTTTGAGCTGCTCCATGCCCGGCGAAAGGCCGATCATCTCGGTGTGCGCCACCTGCTCAAACGCCGTCGGGCTACCGGGAAGAATATTCTGGCTCTCCAGCTGTTCTATTAGCAGTGCATTGTTCAGCGCCCCGGCTGCCAGCGCGGCAATCAGCCGTAGCTCTTCGTCGCTGAAGGTGTCGAACTGATCCGGCGACATGCCGTCGAGGGTTAATGCGCCAATCAGATTCTGGCCTGCGAACAGCGGCAGGCCAATACAGGCGTGCACCTTCAGGCTCTCCTGCCCCGGAATCAGGCCGTCGTACGGATCGGGCAGATCGCTGTCTGCCGGGAAACGCACCACATCGCCCGCGCGGGCAATGGTTTCCAGACGCGGGTGGCCCTCCAGCGTAAAGCGCCGCCCGAGTACGTCCTTCGCCAGGCCGTCGATAGCCAGCGGAATAAACTGCCGCCCTTCGTAACGCAGCAGCGCCGACGCATCGCAATCCAGCACGTGGCGCAACGTGGAGATCAGCCGTTGAAAGCGGTCCTGATGACCAATACCGGTTTGCAGTTCTATGGCGATTTTCGCCAGGACGTCTACGGAAAAGCTCATGTCTGCCTCACTGTCATTTTGACAACACATAATGTCATATTGACAATTTTTAAGATAGTCATAATGACTATCCATTATGGGCCATAAAATAATAAACGCTTAAAATTCAAATATATAAAAAGTTGGCACGCAACTTGATATAAGCAAACCATCTTATTTGAAAACGCTGTATTACGCTGAGGTTGCTATGTCTATTCTGGTTAAAAATAACATTCATTGGGTGGGTCAACGTGACTGGGAAGTACGTGATTTTCACGGCACGGAATACAAAACGCTGCGCGGCAGCAGCTACAACAGCTATCTCATCCGTGAAGGTAAAAACGTCCTGATCGATACCGTCGATCACAAATTCAGCCGTGAGTTCGTGCAGAACCTGCGTGGTGAAATCGACCTGAACGACATCGATTACATCATCATCAACCATGCGGAAGAGGATCACGCCGGGGCCCTGACCGAGCTGATGTCTTATATTCCGGATACTCCGATCTACTGCACCACCAACGCCATTGACTCCATCAACGGTCACCACCACCATCCGGAGTGGAACTTCCACACCGTAAAAACCGGCGATTCGCTGGATATCGGCAACGGCAAGCAGCTGATCTTCGTGGAAACTCCGATGCTGCACTGGCCGGACAGCATGATGACCTACATGACCGGTGACGCGGTGCTGTTCAGTAACGACGCCTTCGGCCAGCATTACTGCGACGAACGTCTGTTCAATGATGAAGTGGATCAGACCGAGCTGTTCGAACAGTGCCAGCGCTACTACGCCAATATCCTGACCCCATTCAGCCGTCTGGTCACGCCAAAAATCACCGAGATCCTCGGCTTCAACCTGCCGGTAGATATGATTGCGACCTCCCACGGCGTGGTATGGCGTGAAAACCCCACCCAGATCGTCGAGCTGTACCTGAAATGGGCGGCGGATTACCAGGAAGACCGCATCACCATCTTCTACGACACCATGTCCAACAACACCCGCATGATGGCGGACGCGATTGCCCAGGGCATCAACGAAGTTGACCCGAACGTGGCGGTGAAAATCTTCAACGTGGCGCGTAGCGATAAAAACGAAATCCTGACCAACGTCTTCCGCTCTAAGGGCGTGCTGGTGGGTACCTCCACCATGAACAACGTGATGATGCCGAAGATTGCCGGACTGGTGGAAGAGATGACTGGCCTGCGCTTTCGTAACAAACGCGCCAGCGCCTTTGGCTCTCACGGCTGGAGCGGCGGCGCGGTAGACCGTCTCTCCACCCGTTTACAGGATGCCGGCTTTGAGATGTCCATGAGCCTGAAAGCGAAATGGCGTCCGGACCTCGACGCGCTGGAAGTCTGTCGCCAGCACGGCCGCGACATTGCACGCCAGTGGGCGCTTGCGCCGCTGCCGCAAACCGCCCCCGCCGCGGCGGTTGCGCCGGAAGCCGTAGCAGAAGCCGCCCCTGCCGCTGCCGACCTCGGCCCTTGCATGCAGTGCAGCGTCTGCCAGTGGATTTACGATCCTGAACTGGGCGAGCCGTTGCAGGATGTCGCGCCGGGTACGCCGTGGAGCGAGGTGCCGGACAACTTCCTCTGCCCTGAATGTTCCCTCGGCAAAGACGTCTTTGATGAACTGGCAACGGAGGCAAAATGAGCCACGGCATCGTCATTATTGGCTCGGGCTTTGCCGCCCGCCAGCTGGTGAAAAATATCCGCAAACAGGATGCTAACGTGCCGTTGACGGTGATCGCCGCCGACAGCATGGACGAGTACAACAAGCCTGATTTAAGCCACGTCATTAGCCAGAATCAGCGCGCCGAAGATCTCACCCGCCAGACGGCGGGGGAGTTCGCAGAGCAATTTAACCTGCGTCTGTTTCCGTACACCTGGGTCACGGATATTGACGCCGACGCCCATGTGGTGAAAGCGAAAGATCATACCTGGCAGTACGATAAGCTGGTGCTGGCGACGGGCGCCTCTGCGTTTGTGCCGCCGGTTGAGGGCCGCGAGCTGATGGTCACGCTCAACAGCCAGCAGGAGTATCAGGCCAGCGAAACCCGGCTACGCGATGCCGCCAGAGTGATGATTGTCGGCGGCGGGCTGATTGGCACCGAGCTGGCGATGGACTTCTGTCGGGCGGGTAAATCCGTCACCCTGGTTGACCACGCGGCCAGCATTCTGTCGGCGCTGATGCCGGCAGAAGTAAGCAGTCGCTTACAGCATCGTCTGACCGACATGGGCGTGCATCTGCTGCTGAAATCGCAGTTGCAGAGCCTGAGCAAAACCGAAACCGGCGTTCTTGCAACGCTCGACCGCAACCGCAGCGTGGAAGTGGATGTGGTTATCGCGGCGACGGGTTTGCGCCCGGAAACCGCGCTGGCGCACCGCGCAGGGGCCGAAATAAACCGCGGCGTGAAGGTAGACAGCTACCTGCAAACCACCCAGCCGGACATTTATGCCCTGGGCGACTGCGCGGAAATTAACGGAAAGGTGCTGCCGTTCCTGCAACCGATTCAGTTAAGCGCCATGTTTCTGGCGAAAAACCTGCTCGGCGGCAGCGCACCGGTGAAATTACCCGCCATGCTGGTGAAAGTGAAAACGCCGGAATTACCGCTGCATCTCGCCGGTGAAACGCAGCGTCAGGATCTGAACTGGCAGATAGCCATTGAGCCTCAGGGCATGGTGGCGCGCGGTACGGATGCTGAGGGTCAGACGCGCGCCTTTGTCGTCAGCGAAGACAGAATGAAGGAGGCCTTCGCGCTGCTGAAATCGCTTCCTGCTTAACCCTCGTAATGCCGGGTGGCGCTCCGCGTACCCGGCCTACTTAACACCATAACGGCAAACCTTGTAGGCCCGCGCAAGCGTAGCGCCGCCGGGCAAAAACAGGGCTGCGTGGTTCAGGACCGCACCACCAGCGCATCATAGCCACGCCAGCGGTAGTTCACCATTGAGATCAGCCAGCAGGCGACAAACAGCCCGACCACCACAAACCCGGCGTCGCCCAGGTTGTCGTTCACCGCGCCAATCAGATCCCACACGCCGCCGCTGAGGGCGAACTTGTCCATCAGCAGACCCAGCGCTTCCAGCCCGCCGATAAACAGCGCCACCACCACCGAGGTGCCGGTGATGGTCATGTTGTAGTACAGCTTGCGCTGCGGCTTGTTGAACGCCCAGCCGTAGGCGCCCACCATCAGCAGGTTATCGAGCGTATCCACCAGCGCCATGCCGCTGGCGAAGAGCGCCGGGAAGATCATGATCGACCACACCGACATCCCGCTGGAGGCGCTGGCGGCGGAGATCCCTAGCACGCCAATTTCGGTGGCCGTGTCGAAGCCGAGGCCAAACAGGAAACCCACCAGATACATCTGCCAGCTTTTATTGACGAGGCGGAAGGTTTTGCCGAACAGCCAGTTCATGACGCCACCCTGCGCAGGCAGCGTAATGTCACCCTGCACGGGCCTGCCGTTTTTCAGCGACTGGAAACTGCGCCAGACGCCGCGCAGGATCACCATATTCACCAGCGCCATCGCCAGCAGGAAGGTGGCGGAGACGGCGGTGCCAATCAGGCTGCCGGTTTCGTGGAACCACGCCATATTTTTTTGAAACGCCGTGGCGGTCGCCGCAATGGCGATGGACGCCAGCACCACAATGGTGGAGTGTCCGAGGGAAAACCATGCGCCCACGCCGGACGGGCGTTTGCCCTGCTGCATCATCTTACGCGTGACGGTATCAATCGCCGCGATATGGTCGGCATCCACCGCGTGGCGCAGCCCGTAACACCAGGCCAGCAGGCTGGCCGCCATCAGCGCCGTACTGCCGCTAAAGGTTTGCCACGCCAGCCCCCAGGCCAGCAGATTAGCCATCACCAGAGCCAGCAGCAGGCACGCTGCACGAGGTTCATTGCGTAAAAGTCGTAACATTTTAAATCCTTTGTGAACATGACCGGGCGGCAGCAACCACCGCCTGCCCGAAGGAGATCGCTCCGTCACCTGCGGGCAGGCGCGAAGGAAACAGAAGCGTGAAATCAGAAAGGTAATGACGAAGGCGCGCGCGCAGCAGGCGGTTGTGAAGGACACCTCCGCTGAAGCACACCGTAGAGAGCGACAGTCGGCGCGCATGCGTTGCCGCCAGTTCACTCAGCCCCTTCGCCAGCGCATCGTGAAATGCCCAGGCGCGCTCGCCGGGTTCCGCCCGCCAGGCTAGCCACTGCTGCCAGAACAGCGTGAGGTTATTCGCCTGTAGCGTCACCGGATGCTCGACTCCCGCGCACCGTTCGGCCAGCGCCTCCAGCCGGCACGCGGCTTCGCCCTCATAGCGCTGCGTTTCAATGCCCAGCGCACAGGCCACGGCGTCGAACAGCCGACCACAGGAAGAGGCCAGCGGCGCATTGATACCGCGTGACACCGCCGTTGCCAGCAGCGGCCAGTTTTGACGCTGTACCGCCTCTGTTTCCGGGTACTGCTGCCAGTCGGGTACGAACGCCAGGCAGTGGGCGAGCAAATTGCGCCACGGCTGTTTCGCTGCCAGATCGCCCCCGGGCAGCGAGACGGCTGGCAGACCGCCCAGCCGTTCGCAGTCGAGATAGTTCACCCGCAGACACTCGCCGCCCCACAGCGCGCCATTCTCGCCCATGCCTATCCCGTCCAGCGTCAGGGCAATAGCATCCCCGCCGTCCAGCGGCCAGCCGTTCTCCGCCAGACACGCTGCCGCATGCGCGTGATGATGCAGCACGGTTGCAACGGGCAGCCCCTGCGCCTGCGCCCACCGTTGGGCGTGATATCCGGGATGGGCATCGCACACCACGCGTTCCGGCTGAAAAGCGTAAATCTGCTGCATCAGCGCCAGCGCCGCGCGCCACTGGACGTCAACGCCCTCGTCGCGAAGGTTGCCAAAATGCTGGCTCAGCACCGCCTGGCTGCCGCGCACCAGGCAGAAGGTATTTTTCATGTCCGCGCCGGTGCACAGCATGGGAGGGATATCGTGAAATCCGGCGGGTAATGTGATGGCATCCGGCACAAAACCCCGCGCGCGACGCAGCATTGCGCCCTCCTGATCCATCACCGAATCATCCATCCGTTGCAGAATGTCGCGGTTGTGCAGCAGGAAACCGTCAGCCACGTCGCGGAGCGCTTCCAGCGCCTGCGGGTTGGTGATGGCGGGCGGGCGACCGCTGAGGTTACCGGAGGTCATCACCAGCGGGCGCCGGCACGCCATCACTAACAAATGCTGGAGCGGGTTCGCGGGCAGCATCACGCCGACCGTATTCAGCCCCGGCGCAATCTCCTCAGGAAACGCGGGAAGAGAGGCTTTTGGCGTCAGCACAATCGGCGCAGCGGAAGAGCGTAACCGCGTCTGAATGGCCTGCGGCAGAGCATCCGCATGGGGGATCATCACCGCCAGCGGCTTCGTCGGGCGCTCCTTGCGTGCCCGCAACGTCTGTACCGCCCGGGGGTTAAGCGCGTCGCAAACCAGATGAAATCCCCCCAGCCCTTTAACCGCCACGATCCCGCCGTTTTTCAGCCTCTCCACCGCCGCGTTTAAGGCCGATTCGCGAGTGGCAACAGTGTCTCCGGCTCGCCACTCCAGCTGCGGTCCACAGTCCGGGCAGGCCACCGGCTGGGCGTGAAAACGGCGATCGGCCGGATTGCGGTATTCCGTTTCGCACGGCGGACAGAGGGGAAATGGGGCCATCGACGTGGCCGGTCGGTCATACGGCATGGCGCGGATGATGGTGAAACGCGGGCCGCAGTGGGTGCAGTTAATAAACGGGTAGCGATAGCGACGTTCGCGGGGATCGCGCATCTCCGCCAGGCATGCGGGGCAGGTGGCGGCATCCGGGACGATTTGCGTGTCCATCGCCCCGCTCTCGCTGTGGCGGATGACAAACGCGTCCGGCAGCGTCGTCCAGCTGAACGGCTGCGTTTCAACGTGATCGATACGCGCCAGCGGTGGGCAATCCTGGCGCAGTCTCGCGGTAAAGTCACCCCCACTGCCCGCGAGACGCACCAGGACCCCCTCTCCGTCGTTGCACACGTCGCCTGTCAGCTTCAGCCGATGCGCCAGCTGCCAGACGAAGGGCCGAAACCCTACGCCCTGTACTTTGCCACGCACCCGAAGCTGTACGCCGTTCACGCGCATTGCAGCTTAAAACAGCAGCGATGACGAGGTGTCGAACGCCGCGCGGCGGCGTTTTTCGGCACTCATCTGTTCGAGCTTGTCGCGATCGACGCAGACCAGCGCATGCGTCGGACAGGCTTCCATACACGCCGGACCGGCGTCCCGGTGGTAGCAGAGGTCACATTTATTGGCTTCGGCTTTCTCCGCGCGCACGCTCAGCCCGATACCGCTGTTGCGCACCACCGGGCGAACCACCACCTCCATCGCGCCATACGGACACGCCACCACGCAGGTTTTGCACCCGATGCAGCGCTCCTGCATCACGTGCACAAAACCTTTCTCGCGCTTAATCGCGCCGTTCGGACAGGCGTTGGCGCACGGCGCATCTTCGCACTGGCGACAGATAGCGGCGGTGGAAATATTCACGCCTTTAATGACGTGAATGCGCGGCAGGAAGGTGTCGGGAGTCAGAGCGGCGCAATCCTGCTCTGCCTGATGGGACACCACGCACGCGACCTCACAGGTACGGCAACCAATGCATTTACTGGCATCGGCCATAATAAAACGGTTCATCTGCTTCTCCGGCATAACTGTTATGCGCGAAGCTATTCATAAACCGTGCCAGTTTTTAATTCATTGATTTAAAAGAAGATAAATAACGTTGGTCGCTGTCATCGTCATTAGTGACGATGACAGATGTCGACGTCAGCGATGCGGGCCGTCAGTAACGGAGTCGCGCAGGACAAGCTCGCCGGAGAAGGTTTGCTGGTATTTAAACTCACCGCCGTCGAGCATGAAAATCAGGCGGCTGATGGTCTCCTGGATCATTGCCGTCACCGGAATGCGCACGCTGGAGAGAGACGGCACGATGTAGGGCGCAATCGCCACGTCGTCAAAGCCGATGACGGACACCGCGTCCGGCATGGCGACGCCGCTCTCGTGCAGCTGCTTGATGGCACCGATCGCCATATCGTCATTGCTCGCCACCAGCGCGGTAAACGCTTCGCCACGGCTGAGCAGCTGTGTGACCGCCGCCGCGCCGCTGGCCGGGCTCCACTTCCCTTCGGCGATCAGCGCGTCGCGCACGGCAATGCCGTGCTGCGCCAGGGCGTCCCGGTAGCCGGAGAGACGCTCCACCCCGGTCGGTGAATCCAGCGAGCCGGTGATAAACGCAATGTCCCGGTGGCCTTTCGCGATCAGCTGCGAAACCGCGTCCTGACACGACGCTTTATGATCGGACCAGACGCTGTGGCTGCTGTTTTTCCGCAAACGGCGGTTGAGCACCACGATCGGCTGCTCGCATTTGTCGATAATCTCGTCCAGCTCTTCCACGCTCAGAAAACGCGGGTAGATGATCACCGCATCGCAGCGCATATCCAGCAGGTACTGGATCGCCTCGCGCTCTTCTTCGGCGCTGTGTTTACCATCCGCCAGGATCAGCTGACGGCCCTTCTCTTCCGTCATCCGCGCGGCGTTAAACAGCAGCTCGCTAAAGTAGACGCCGTGGTAAAGGGTATTCGTCACCACCAGCCCCAGTGTCTGGGTGCGTTTGGTCGCCAGGTTACGCGCCAGCAAATTGGGGCGATACCCGCTCTCTTCAATGGCCTGAAAAACCCGGTCTTTGGTCTCCTGGCTAACGTAGCCGTTTCCCGACAGCACCCGGGAAACCGTCGCTTTCGACACGCCCGCCCGCTTCGCCACTTCCAGCATCGTGGTCATCGTGTTATTCCCTTCAAAACCGATGAGCCGCAGTGTACTTCACCGCAGAAAAATTGTCGCAGCAGCGTTGTCACGCTTTTTACGGCCACGAGTGATCGTCATCACGAAACGAAAAAATGCATAAAAAGCGATCTTGTGCGTTCAAAAGAAACTCATGATGATTATGTGAAACCGGTTTCCTACATTTCACACAACGATAACAGGAACATTTCCGATGGCCAAAAACTACGCCGCGCTGGCAAACGACGTTGTCAGCGCGCTGGGCGGCAAAGACAACATCGTCGCCGTCACCCACTGCATGACGCGCCTGCGCTTCGTTCTGAAAGACGAAAACCTTACCGACGCCGCGCGCCTGAAAAGCATCAGCGGCGTGCTCGGCGTGGTGCGCAACGACAACCAGTGCCAGGTGATTATTGGCAATACCGTGTCCCAGGCGTACCGTGAAGTGGTGAACCTGCTGCCAGCCAACCTGAAACCTGCCGTACCGGAAGGTCCCCAGAAACTCACGCTGCGCCGGATTGGCGCGGGGATCCTCGACGCGCTGATCGGCACCATGTCGCCGCTGATCCCGGCGATCATCGGTGGCTCAATGGTCAAGCTGCTGGCGATGATCCTCGAAATGACCGGCGTGCTGGAAAAAGGCGCGCCGACGCTCACCATTCTGACGGTCATCGGCGACGGAGCCTTCTTCTTCCTGCCGCTGATGGTGGCGGCTTCCGCAGCGGTGAAGTTCAAAACCAACATGTCGCTGGCGATTGCCATTGCGGGCGTGCTGGTTCACCCGAGCTTTATCGAGCTGATGGCGAAAGCCGCGCAGGGCGAGCACGTTGAGTTCGCGCTGATCCCGGTGACGGCGGTGAAATACACCTACACGGTGATCCCGGCTCTGGTCATGACCTGGTGCCTGTCGTATATCGAACGCTGGGTGGATCGCATCACCCCGGCGGTGACGAAAAACTTCCTGAAGCCGATGCTGATCGTGCTGATTGCCGCCCCGCTCGCCATCGTGCTGATTGGCCCGCTGGGGATCTGGATCGGTAGCGCCATCTCGGCGCTGGTCTACACCATCCACGGCTATCTGGGCTGGCTGTCCGTTGCCATCATGGGCGCGCTGTGGCCACTGCTGGTGATGACCGGGATGCACCGCGTCTTTACGCCAACCATCATCCAGACCATTGCCGAAACGGGCAAAGAAGGGATGGTGATGCCGTCGGAAATCGGCGCTAACCTGTCGCTCGGTGGCTCGTCGCTGGCGGTGGCGTGGAAAACGAAAAACCCGGAGCTGCGCCAGACGGCGCTGGCGGCAGCGGCCTCCGCCATCATGGCGGGGATCTCTGAACCGGCCCTGTACGGCGTGGCGGTACGCCTGAAGCGCCCGCTGATTGCGAGCCTGATCAGCGGCTTTATCTGCGGCGCGGTCGCGGGCATGGCAGGCCTTGCTAGCCACTCAATGGCGGCGCCGGGGCTGTTCACCAGCGTGCAGTTCTTCGATCCGGCCAACCCGATGACTATCGTCTGGGTGTTTGGCGTGATGGGGCTGGCGGTCGTGCTGTCGTTTGTCCTGACCCTGCTGTTAGGGTTCGAGGATATTCCGGTTGAAGACGAAGCCGAAAAAGCACGCGCCCTGCAAACTGCACCGGTCCAGAACAAAGCAGCAGAAGCATAAACTGAAAGCGAGGTAAGAATGTCTGTTTTTCCACAAGGATTTTTATGGGGCGGCGCGCTTGCCGCCAACCAGAGTGAAGGTGCTTACCGTGAAGGCGGCAAAGGACTGACGACGGTCGATATGATCCCCCATGGCGCACACCGTCTGGCGGTAAAGGTCGGTAAGGAAAAACGGTTTTCGTTGCGTGACGACGAATTTTACCCGAGCCACGAGGCGATTGATTTTTACCATCGCTACAAAGAAGACATCGCCCTGATGGCGGAGATGGGCTTTACGGTGTTCCGCACCTCGATTGCCTGGAGCCGCCTCTATCCGAACGGCGACGAGCCGCTGCCAAATAAAGAGGGCATCGCCTTCTACCGCGCGGTGTTTGAGGAGTGCAAAAAGTACAACATCGAGCCGCTGGTGACCCTGTGCCATTTCGACGTGCCGATGCACCTGGTGACGGAGTACGGCTCCTGGCGCAACCG
Organism: Enterobacter cloacae complex sp.; assembly: GCF_900322725.1. Classification (NCBI taxonomy): domain Bacteria; kingdom Pseudomonadati; phylum Pseudomonadota; class Gammaproteobacteria; order Enterobacterales; family Enterobacteriaceae; genus Enterobacter; species Enterobacter cloacae complex sp. The sequence goes on from NZ_LT991957.1 coordinate 955,773, forward strand.
CAAAATGGTGGATTTCTTCGCCCGCTACGCCCGCACCTGCTTCGAGGCATTTAACGGGCTGGTGAAATACTGGCTGACCTTCAACGAAATCAACATCATGCTGCACAGCCCGTTCTCCGGCGCGGGGCTGGTGTTTGAGGAAGGTGAAAACGAGGATCAGGTGAAATACCAGGCCGCGCACCACGAGCTGGTGGCGAGCGCGCTGGCGACCAAAATCGCCCACGAGGTCAACCCGGAAAACCAGGTAGGCTGCATGCTGGCGGGCGGCAATTTTTACCCGTACTCCTGCAAGCCGGAAGACGTGTGGACGGCGCTGGAGAAAGATCGCGAGAACCTGTTCTTCATCGACGTGCAGGCGCGCGGCAGCTATCCGGCCTACTCTGCTCGCGTGTTCCGCGAAAAAGGCGTCGTGATTGTGAAAGATCCCGGTGACGACGAACTGCTGAAAAACACCGTCGATTTTGTCTCGTTCAGCTATTACGCCTCGCGCTGCGCGTCGGCGGACATGAACGCGGGCAACACCAGCGCGGCGAACATCGTGAAGTCTCTGCGTAACCCGCACGTTCAGGTAAGCGAGTGGGGCTGGGGTATTGACCCGCTCGGCCTGCGCATCACCATGAATATGATGTACGACCGCTACCAGAAGCCGCTGTTCCTGGTGGAAAACGGCCTCGGCGCGAAGGACGTCATTGATGAAAATGGCGAGATCCACGACGACTACCGCATCAGCTACCTGCGCGAGCATATCCGCGCGATGGGCGATGCAATTGCGGACGGCGTGCCGCTGATGGGCTACACCACCTGGGGCTGCATTGACCTGGTGTCTGCCTCAACGGGGGAGATGAGCAAGCGCTACGGGTTTGTGTACGTTGACCGCGATGACGCCGGCAACGGGACGCTGGAGAGAAAGCGCAAGAAATCGTTCTGGTGGTATAAGAAGGTGATTGCGAGTAACGGGGCGGATCTGGCGTAGCCTGTTGCCCGGTGGCGCTACGCTTACCGGGCCTACGGTTTTGTAGGCCCGGTAAGCGTAGCGCCACCCGGCACTGCTCAGAGCGGAGAAAACCCGCCGTCCCCAACCCACCCCGCCAGCCGCGAATACACCTCCTCCACCGCCGCCTTCACCGGCGGCGTCATCGGGTAATAAAACCCGACAATGTCCGGCTGGATCCCTAAAAACAACACCTCGCCCACGTCACCTTTAATCTGATCGACCAGGTAGTTCAGCGGCATATTGTGGGTGGTCATCATAAACATCTCGGCGATGTCGTCCGGGTCAATCAGGCGGATTTCGCCCGGGTTCAGCCCCATATCGGTGGCATCGACAATCAACAGCCTTTCCGGGTGCAGCTCGCGAATGGCCACCACGTCGTTTTCCGGCGCGCTGCCGCCGTCGATTACCACCCAGTCGCCCTGCGGTTTTGCACCACACATCTCCGCCAGCAGCGGGCCCGCGCCGTCGTCGCCCATCATGCTGTTGCCGACACAGAGTAAAACGTCAGTCACGTAATCTCCTCACCATCAGGTAGATGGCGCTCTCCTGATGAATATCGTGCAGCATGCCGAGCAGCGTTTTGCTCCACGCCTGCTGCGCCGGGGTTTGCCTGCCGAGCGCCGCGTCAAAGGCGTTGGCAAGCATCGTGATATGGTTGGCGTCGATAACGATTTCGCCGTACTTCGGTACGCCCTCCATCTTGCGCCGCGCCGGGCTGCCCTCCTCCAGCGTGGCGATCCACGCCAGATATTCCGGCCACGGGCAGCTGAGCGCCGCCTCAAGGCAGTCGATCACCCCGAGGTGGTGCCCAATCGCCAGGCTGTAATAGACCACCTGCTGCGCCGCATCCGGCGTGGCGTCGTTCTCATCAATAAACTTACGGCTCAGCTGGCTGAACACCACCGTTTCACTCATCGGATACGCGCCTCATCCACAATGCTGTTCAGGTTCGCTACGATCTCATTGAGACGCGGATCGTTTTCCGCCTCCAGCCAGCGCGCCACCTGATGGTCGCCCTGGCTCAGCAGGCGCAGGTAATCGTCGGCAATCTGACGCCCGTATCGGTAGCCCGCCAGCCTGCGCGCCGTGCGGTCCACCTTCACGCGCAGCGGCTGCACCATGTCCGGATGCAGAATGGCCGCAGGCTGGTTGTCGATCTCGCCAGGGGCGCGGGCGTGGATCTTCTGCTCCAGCAGGCCGAGCGCCATCGCAAAGCCGTACAGCGTGGCGGCAGGCGTCGGCGGGCAGCCTGGAATATAGACATCCACCGGCACGATTTTGTCGGTGCCGCCCCAGACGCAGTAAAGATCGTGGAAGATGCCGCCGCTGTTGCCGCAGGCGCCGTAGGAGATGCAGATTTTCGGGTCCGGCGCAGACTGCCAGGCGCGCAGCGCGGGCGATCGCATGGCGCGGGTCACCGCCCCGGTAAACAGCAGAATGTCCGCATGTCGCGGGGACGGCACCACTTTGATGCCGAAGCGCTCGGCGTCAAACAGCGGCGACAGGGTGGCGAAGATCTCGATCTCACAGCCGTTGCAGCCGCCGCAGTCCACGCGGTAAACGTAGGCCGAGCGTTTGATTTTTTTCAGCAGCGACGCCTTCATGCTGGCGATGGACTCCTCCACCGTCAGCGGCACCGGAATACCGTTATCGTCGCGCGGGCCGAGTAAGTTTTCCATCAGCTGGCCTCTCTCATATGGCGGGTTAAATCGATGCGGTCAGACGGCAGCAGGCACTTCTGACGCTTACACTCCGGGCAGGTTTCAAAGCTTTCACGATGCTGCTCCGCGCGGGCGTCGCCGTTGTGCTTCAGCAGCGCGATAGCGTAGTCGATCTCTTTTTGCACGGCGAACGGACGCTTGCAGACGCGGCAGGTGCACAGGGCAAAACGCGACTGCTGGAGAAAATCCTCTTTTTTCCACACCGCCAGCTCGTACTCCTGAGAAAGTCGGATGGCGACGGTCGGGCAGACCTCCTCGCAGCGGCCGCAGAAGATGCAGCGCCCGAGGTTAAACTGCCAGGCCAGCTCGCCGGTTTTGAGGTCCGTTTCCACCGTTAAGGCGTTCGACGGGCAGGCGTTGACGCAGGCCGCGCAGCCGATGCACTGCTGCGGGTTGTGCTCCGGCTTGCCGCGAAAGTTTTTATCCACCGGGATCGGCTCCAGCGGATAGCTGCTGGTCTGCGCGCCGGTTTTGATCGCTTTTTTGATAAAGGTAAACATGGCGAGTCCTTATTTCAGCGGCGAGTTCTTGCGCTCAATGCTGTAACGCTCAAGCTCTTTGTACGGCACCACCTGGCTTTTCTTCTTACGCACGTCCACCACCGTCATGCGGTCGGTGCAGGAGTAGCACGGATCGAGGCTGCCGATGATCAGCGGCGCGTCAGAGACCGTGTTGCCGCGCAGCATATAGCGCAGGGTAGGCCAGTTGGCGTAGGTCGCTGCACGACAGCGCCAGCGGTAGAGCTTCTGATTGTCGCCGGTCATGCTCCAGTGGATATCATCCCCGCGCGGCGCTTCGGCAAAGCCGAGGGCAAAGCGGTTTGGAATATAGGTGAAGCCTTCCACCATCAGCGGACCGCCCGGCAGGTTGTCCAGGCCGAAGTCGATCATGTTCAGGGCGGTGTAGACCTCGTTGATGCGCACCTTGAGGCGAGAAATCACGTCGCAGCCCTGTTCGCTGTGCACGGTCATCGGCAGCAGGCCGTAGCCGACGAACGGGTGATCGGCGCGGGTGTCGCGGGCGTGGCCGCTGGCGCGCACCATCGGGCCGACATTGCTGAAGTCGCGGGCAATTTCAGGATCAAGACGACCAATCCCGACGGTGCGCTGCTCGATGTTTGGCGTGCTGAGCAGCATGTCCACCAGTTCCTGCACGTCGCGACGCATCTGCTGCGCCAGCTGGCGGGTCTTGATCATGTCGTCTTTCAGCAGGTCGCGTCGGATCCCGCCGATCAGGTTCAGGCCGTAGGTTTTACGCGCCCCGGTGAGAATTTCCGCCATTTTCATCGACGCTTCTCGCACGCGGAAAAACTGCATAAACCCGGAGTCAAAGCCGACGAAGTGGCAGGCCAGGCCGAGGTTCAGCAGGTGCGAGTGAAGGCGCTCCACCTCCAGCAGAATGGCGCGGATCATCTGCGCGCGCTCCGGCACCACGATCCCCATGCCGTTCTCAACCGAGGTGGTGTAGGCGGTGCTGTGGGCGAAGCCGCAGATGCCGCACACGCGGTCTGAGAGGAACGTGACCTCGTTGTAGCCCATGCGGGTTTCCGCCAGCTTCTCCATGCCGCGGTGGACGTAGAACAGGCGGTAGTCGGCGTCGATGATGTTTTCGCCGTCAACGAACAGGCGGAAGTGGCCCGGTTCGTCGGAGGTGACGTGCAGCGGGCCGATCGGCACCACGTTGTTCTTCTTGCTGCCCAGCTCGTTGATGAACTCGTAGGTTTCGCTGTCGGTGGTCGGGGCCGGACGCTGGCGGTAATCCATGCTGTCCTTGCGCAGCGGATAGAGTTCATCCGGCCAGTCGTCCGGCAGCACCAGACGACGCTCGTCCGGCAGGCCGACCGGCACCAGGCCGTACATGTCGCGCACCTCGCGCTCACCCCAGACGGCGGCAGGAACGCGCGGCGTCACGGACGGGTATTCCGGCTTATTCGGGTCGACCTCGACGCGCACGGTGAGCCAGCACTTCTCGCCCTGCTCCATCGACATCACGTAATACACCGCATAGTTACCGCACAGCTGGCGCTCGTCGTTACCGAACAGCACCGACAGCCAGCCGCCCTGCTGGTAATAGAGAAACTCCACCACTTCCGGCAGGTAGTTCACCTTCACGGTAATGGTGATCTGATCTTTGGTTTGCCAGGACTCCTCCAGCACCACGCCGGGGAAAGCCTGATGCAACGCGGCGAGATACTGCTGACCTTTCTTTTCTTCAGACATAAATACTCTCTTTAATCACGCCACCAGCAAGGAGACGAACGCTAAAAATGCAAAACCAAAACCGGCCCAGGTGATGCGTGAGGTTGCCGCAAAACGCAGGCGCGCCATGCTGTTCTCAAACAGGGCGATGACCAGCACGCCGATAAGCAGCTTGAGCGCGGCCACCACCACGGCCAGCAGCAGGCCGCCCACAGAGAAGTGCGTCATCTGCCCCCACGGGAAGAAAACGCCCACGAACATCTGCAACACGACGAGCTGCTTAAGGCTGATGCCCCACTTCAGCACCGCAAAGCCGTAGCCGCTGTACTCGGTAAGCGGCCCTTCCTGTAGCTCCTGCTCCGCTTCCGCGAGATCGAACGGCAGCTTGCCCATCTCAATAAACGTGGCGAACGCGCAGGCGCAGAGTGCCAGCACGAGGGGGATGGAGCGGGCCACCGGCCAGTGGTACACGGTGTCGGTGATTAAGCTGATGTGGGTCGAACCTGCAACCTGCGCGGCCACCCACAGCCCCAGCAGCAGGATTGGCTCCACCAGTACCCCGAGCATCGCCTCGCGGCTGGCGCCGATCCCGGTAAACGGGCTGCCGGTGTCCAGGCCCGCAATCGCAAAGAAGAAGCGCGCGATAGCGAAGAGGTAGATAAGCGTGATCAGATCGCCGAGCACCGGCAGCGGCGAGCCTACCGTGATCACCGGCAGCGCGGTGGCGATGGTCAGCATCACGCCGACCATCACAAACGGCGTGAGGCGGAACACCCAGCCTGCGGCATCCGGCGCGACGCTCTGGCGGGAGAGCAGCTTGAAGAGATCGCGGTACTCCTGGAGCACGCCAGGCCCGCGACGGTTGTGCATTCGGGCGCGCGCCACGCGCGTGATGCCCGACAGCAGCGGCGCGGCGGCGAACAGCACCAGCGCCTGAAGAATTGCCAGTAACAGACTCATGTCAGGCTCCTCGTGAAATCACAATCACCACCAGCACCGCCAGCTCGATCAGCGCCAGTCGGCGGAACAGCACGGGCACGGCAGCGCTCTGCCAGCCCGGCACCCAGCCCTGCGGGTTAAGCCACTGGCGCAGCTTCAGCACGGCGGCGAAGTTCTCCTTCACCGGCATGGCAAAACCGTGGGCGGTGATAACCATCGATGGCTCGTGTTCGTAACCGCAGGCCCACGCCGCGCCGCGCGAGCGGGAGGCGAGACGGTCGCGTCTGAAGAACAGCATCAGCACGAACGGCAGCAGCGGTGCGGCAATCAGCAGCAGCGCCATCATCGGCTGGGAGACAACGGTATGCGCCGTCGCCAGCGGCAGCGGAACGGCGTGGCCCAGCAGCGGCAGCAGCCACGGCGCGGCAACCCCGCCCGCGATGCAGCACAGCGCCAGCGCGACCACGCTGGTGGCCATCAGTACCGGGGCGCAGCAGGCGTTTTCCGCTTCGCGGGTGCGCGGCGCGCCGAGGAAGGTGACGCCGTAGACCTTCGCCATGCACATCACCGCCAGCGCGCCGGTGATCGCCAGGCCCACCGCCAGCAGCGGGCCGAGTAAACGCCCGATAAACGCGTCGCTCTGGCCGAGCGCGAAGAAGGACTGGTAAATCACCCACTCTCCGGCAAAGCCGTTCAGCGGCGGCAGCGCGGCCATCGCCATCAGCCCCACCAGCATCGCCAGCGAAATGACGGGCATCTTTTTGCCTATGCCGCCGAGCTTTTCGATATCGCGGTGCCCGGTGCGGAACCAGACGCTGCCCGCGCCGAGGAACAGGGTGCTTTTAAACAGGCTATGGTTGACGAGGTGATACAGACCGCCGATAAACCCGGCGGCAATCAGCGCCGGCTGGTTGAGCGCCAGCCCGGTGACGCCCGCGCCCATGCCGAGCAGGATAATCCCGATGTTTTCCAGGGTGTGGTACGCCAGCAGGCGCTGGATGTTGTGCTCCATCAGGGCGTACAGCCCGCCGACAAAGGCGGTGATCATCCCCGCAATCAGCAGCGCCACGCCCCACCACAGCGGCGGCTGACCGCCCGTCAGGGTTATCATAAGAACGCCGAACAGACCGACCTTCATTACCACCGTCGAAAACAGCGCGGCGGCAGGCGCAGAGGTGTTCGCATGCGCCTGCGGAACCCAGCCGTGCAGCGGGATAATCCCGGCCAGCAGGCCAAAGCCGACGACGCCCAATAGCCAGACGTCGTTGCCCAGCGTCTGGCCGTTAAGCGCGGCAAAGTCCAGGGTGCCGAAACGCTGCCACACCAGCCAGCAGGCCAGCGCCAGCAGCAGCGTGCCGAGGCGTCCGAGCGCAAACCACAGCTTGCCGGAGGCGCTGCATCCGGTCAGGAACACGCCGCACAGCGCCATGATTTCGGCCATCACCACAAGCGAGCCAAGGTTGCTGGCGATAACCGTGCAGACCGCGGCGGCCATCAGCAGGTTAACCAGCAGGCCGTTCGCTTTGGTCTGCTGATGGCGGTGCCAGTCGATATTAAACAGGCTGATAAACAGCCCGCATAGTCCAAAGGTCACCAGCCAGATGGCGTTCAGCGGCGTGAGTTCAACGGCGTGGTGAATCAGCGGAAGGGTTGTGTTGACGGGTTGGCCGTCGATCAGGACAACGCCGCCCGCCGCCAGCGTCATCAGGCTGCCGATCGCCCCGCCGATGCCGGCGATCCAGCCGCTCAGCGTTTTATGGAAGGAGACGATCGGCGCCAGGACAGCGGCGGCGGCAAACCAGGCCACGCCGCTGGTCATCATTACTATCGCGTTCATTTCGCCCCCTCGTTTAGCGCCCGCAGCAGCGAAAGATCGCCGACGTCGGTATTAATGGTCAGCTCGCGCTTACGCTTGCTGGTGCGGGCAATATCGCGAATGTTAACCAGGACCAGCGCCCGTGTCGGGCAGGTCCGCACGCAGGCCGGGCCCTGCTCATCAAAGCTACACAGGTCGCACTTCACCGCGACGGCGCGCACGCCCGGCACCCAGTCCAGCAGCGTGCTCACGCGTGCCGGAGCCGGTGGCGCAGGCGGCGCTTTAGGGGTGTTGGCATTCGCCGGAATATGCAGCGGACGGCTGCCGGAAAATTCAATGGCACCGAACGGACAGGCGATGGCGCACAGCTTGCAGCTCACGCACAGGCTTTCGTTCAGCTGCACTGCGCCATCGACGCGGGTGATGGCGTTGACGGGACAGACGCCCGCGCACGGGGCATCTTCACAGTGGTGACAGAGCTGCGGGGCAGACTCTTTCTCATTACGCATGACGCGCAGGCGCGGCATGGACTGGAGCCCGTGCAGGCGGTGCGTTTCCGAGCACGCCGCCTCACAGGTCCGACAGCCAATACAGACCGTCGAGTCAGCAATTACAAAACGGTTCACCGGGCAATCCTCTGGTGATGGTCATTTTTGACGAAAAAAACTGTCTTATCGACACTTCTCGACACGCGTTTTTCAGGCCACGTTCGCTGAGGATTTTCCGTCGATCAGCTGTTTCAGGTTGATCGGCCGATCATGCTCAACGGCGGCGTAGAGGCCGTTGTAAACCGGCGCGATTTTCTCCAGATAGTGCTCCAGCACCTGCTGGCGATCGCGGTTGCTGACGTGACCGTCCACCATGCCGTCGGCCATCAGCTGCGCCCGGGCGATGCAGTGCCTGTCGCCCTCTTTCGTCTCGACGTAGTACTCAATCGTGTGGCTGTTGAAGGTCTCCGCCAGGGTGACGTAAATCGTAAAGTGACCGAACAGCACAAAGCGCATGTCCCCCTGCGCTGCACAGCTCATGGCGTGATGCAGGTGGGCCTTCGACAGCGTAATCCCCTGGATCAGTGAATTGCAGTACAGGTGCCATTGCTCCTGGAGCTGCTGATGACGTTGCGCGATGTAATCCGCTTTTTCGCTAATTTCCCAAATAGTCATAAAAGGTATCCGGTTAATGGAGTTAGCGGCTGTTAAGCAGATTTCGTGCCACTTTTTAATTGATTGATTTAAATGGATTTTACAGGAAAACATACTGTCATCGCCGCGGTGTCGACGTGTCATTTCGACAGCGTTGACATCGTCACGCCGTAGCCAAAACCAAGCTGGCACCGTTATTGCATTGAAGGGGCAATTCATTAAGGAGGCGTCATGCACGAAATCACCCTCTGCCAGCGGGCCCTGGAACTTATCGAACAGCAGGCTGTGCAGAACCACGCAAAACGCGTGACCGGCGTCTGGCTGAAGGTCGGCGCCTTTTCCTGCGTCGAGACCAGCGCCCTCACCTTCTGTTTTGAACTGGTGTGCCGCGGCACGCTGGCGGAAGGCTGCGCGCTGCATATCGAGGAGCAGCAGGCAGAGTGCTGGTGCGAGCCGTGTCAGCAGTACGTCACGCTGCTTTCATCGAAGGTGCAGCGTTGTCCGCAGTGCCAGAGCAGCGGGCTGCGCATCGTGGCGGATGACGGCATGCAGATCCAGCGCCTCGAAATCGAGAAGGAGTAAGTTATGTGTAGTATCTGCGGTTGCGCCGAAGGCAACCTGTATATAGAAGGGGATGAACACCGTCCTCACTCCGCGTTTCGCTCCGCGCCCTTTTCCCCTGCCCCGCGTCCCGCGGCGGCACTGACCGGCATCACCTTTGCGCCGCAGCGTTCCGACGCGGGCGACCTGCATTACGGCCACGGCGAAGCGGGTACCCACGCGCCGGGCATGAGTCAGCGCCAGATGCTGGAGGTGGAGATCGACGTGCTGGACAAAAATAACCAGCTCGCTGCCCGCAACCGCGCCCGCTTTGCGGCCCGTCAACAGCTGGTGCTCAACCTGGTCTCCAGCCCCGGCTCCGGTAAAACCACCCTGCTGACTGAAACCCTCAAACGGCTGAACCAACGCATCTCCTGCGCGGTGATCGAAGGCGATCAGCAAACCGTTAACGACGCGGCGCGCATCCGCGAAACCGGCACGCCCGCCATTCAGGTTAACACCGGCAAGGGCTGCCACCTGGATGCGCAGATGATTGCCGACGCCGCCCCGCGCCTGCCGCTGGAAGCGCACGGCATTCTGTTTATCGAAAACGTCGGCAACCTGGTGTGCCCGGCAAGCTTCGACCTTGGCGAACGGCATAAAGTGGCGGTGCTCTCCGTTACGGAAGGAGAGGACAAGCCGCTGAAGTATCCGCATATGTTTGCTGCCGCCTCCCTCATGCTGCTGAACAAAGTCGACCTGCTGCCGTACCTCAACTTCGACGTGGATAAGTGCGTGGCTTACGCCCGGGAAGTGAACCCGGTCATTGAGATCCTGCTGGTTTCCGCCACGCGCGGTGACGGGATGGACGCCTGGCTGAACTGGCTGGAGAGCGAACGATGTGCATAGGCGTTCCCGGACAAATTCATTCCATCGACGGCAATCAGGCCAGGGTGGAGGTCTGCGGCATCCTGCGCGATGTCGACCTGACGCTAGTGGGCAGCCACGACGAAACCGGCGCATCGCGTCTCGGCCAGTGGGTGCTGGTCCACGTGGGGTTTGCCATGAGCGTGATTAATGAGGAGGAAGCCCGCGACACGCTGGACGCGCTACAGAATATGTTCGACGTTGAGCCGGACGTGGGGCGCCCTGCTGTATGGGGAGGAACGCTAACACATGCGTTACGTTGATGAATATCGCGCACCTGAGCGGGTGTTGCAGCTTATCGATCGCCTGAAATCTCGCGCGTCGCTGCTGGAGTACACGGCAGACCGGCCGCTGCGGATCATGGAGGTCTGCGGCGGCCACACCCACGCCATCTTCAAATTTGGTCTCGACCAGCTGCTGCCGGAGAACATCGAGTTTATCCACGGCCCCGGCTGTCCGGTGTGCGTGCTGCCGATGGGGCGCATCGACAGCTGTCTCGACATCGCCAGCCGGCCCGGCGTGATTTTTTGCACCTTTGGCGACGCGATGCGCGTGCCGGGGAAAAATGGCTCGCTGCTCCAGGCGAAGGCGCGGGGCGCGGACGTGCGGATTGTCTACTCCCCGATGGATGCCCTGACGCTGGCAGAGGCTAATCCTGACCGCAAGGTCGTCTTTTTCGGGCTGGGTTTTGAAACCACCATGCCCGCCACCGCCATCACCCTCCAGCAGGCGAAAGCCCGCAACGTCACTAACTTTTTCTTTTTCTGCCAGCACATCACGCTGATCCCCACGCTGCGCAGCCTGCTTGACGCGCCAGATAACGGCATCGACGCGTTTCTGGCGCCGGGCCACGTCAGCATGATCATCGGCACAGACGCCTACGGTTTTATTGCTGAACAGTACAATCGTCCGTTAGTGGTGGCTGGATTCGAGCCACTTGATCTACTGCAAGGCGTGACCATGCTGGTTGAGCAGAAAATAGCGGCCCTGAGTGCGGTGGAGAATCAGTATCGCCGCGTGGTGCCCGATGCCGGAAATAGACGGGCACAGCAGGCGATAGCCGACGTGTTTAGCGTGGAAGGCGACGGCGAATGGCGCGGGCTGGGGCTGATTGCGGAATCCGGTGTGCACCTGACGCCTGCGTATCGCGCCTTCGACGCCGAAGCGCATTTCCGCCCGCAGCCGCAGCAGGCGTGCGACGATCCCCGCGCCCGCTGTGGCGACGTGCTCACCGGCAAATGTAAACCTCATCACTGCCCGTTATTTGGCAACGCCTGTAACCCGCAAACCGCGTTTGGCGCGCTGATGGTCTCCTCCGAAGGGGCATGCGCCGCGTGGTATCACTATCGCAACCAGGAGTGTGAAGCATGAACACGGTGGAAATGGCGCACGGAAGCGGTGGACAGGCGATGCAGCAGCTGATTAACCGGCTGTTCATGGAAGCCTTTAATAATCCCTGGCTCGCCGAGCAGGAGGATCAGGCGCGCATCGCGCTCTCAACCCTCACCGCACACGGTGACCGGCTGGCGTTCTCTACCGACAGCTACGTGATTGACCCGCTGTTCTTCCCGGGCGGCGATATCGGCAAGCTCGCCGTCTGCGGCACGGCAAACGACGTGGCCGTCAGCGGCGCCATTCCTCGCTACCTCTCGTGCGGGTTTATCCTCGAAGAAGGATTACCGATGGAGACGCTCGCGGCAGTGGTCAACAGCATGGCGCACACCGCCCGCGAGGCGGGGATCGCTATCGTGACCGGGGATACCAAGGTGGTACAGCGCGGCGCGGCGGATAAGCTCTTCATCAACACTGCCGGCATGGGCGCTATCCCTGCCGACATTCACTGGGGCGCGCAGCGGCTTTCCGTGGGCGACGTGCTGATCGTCAGCGGAACGCTGGGCTGCCACGGGGCAACCATCCTGAACCTGCGCGAAGGCCTGGGGCTGGACGGCGATCTGCGCAGTGACTGCGCGGTCCTCACGCCGCTGATCCAGACGCTGCGAACGGTGCCCGGCGTAAAAGCGCTGCGCGACGCCACCCGAGGCGGTGTCAATGCCGTGGTGCATGAGTTTGCCGCCAGCAGTGGCTGTGGTGTTGAGCTTAACGAGCGCAGCCTGCCCGTCAGGCCTGCCGTTCGCGGCCTGTGCGAACTGCTGGGACTTGACCCGCTTAACTTTGCCAACGAGGGTAAGCTGGTGATTGGCGTGGAACGCCAGTCTGCCGGGGCGGTGCTGGAGCAGCTACGTGCCCATCCTTCAGGGAAAGAGGCCGCCATTATAGGTGAAGTGGTTGAGCGCAAAGGGGTGCGCCTGACCGGGCTATACGGCGTGAAGCGCACGCTGGATCTGCCGCACGCTGAACCGTTACCCCGAATTTGCTAGACCGCGCCAAAAGCGGTCAGCGCTGACGTTTTTTTTGCCAGTTTCTATTGGAAAGCAATAATGCCGTATACACCGATGAGCGATCTTGGACAGCAGGGCCTGTTTGACATCACGCGCATACTTTTACAACAGCCCGACCTTGGCGCATTGAGCGATGCCCTGACCCGGCTGGTCAGGCAGTCAGCGCTGGCGGACAGCGCCGCCATTGTGCTCTGGCATAGCGCAACCCACCGCGCGAGCTATTTCTCAACGCGTGATAACGGCAAAATCTTCGAATATGAAGATGAAACGTTTCTGGCCCACGGCCCGGTGCGGCGTATTCTCTCCCGCCCGGAAGCCCTGCACTGCAATTTTGACCAGTTTCGCCAGGCCTGGCCGAAGCTGGCAGAGAGCAACCTTTATCATCCGTTCGGCCACTACAGCATGCTGCCGCTGGCGGTGGAGGGGCAAATTTTTGGCGGCTGCGAGTTTATCCGCACTACCGACCAGCCCTGGACCGAGGCGGAGTACGAGCGGTTGCATACCTTCACGCAGATTGTGTCCGTCGTGGCAGAGCAGATCCAAAGCCGCGTCACCAATAACGTGGATTACGACCTGCTGAGCCGCGAGCGCGATAACTTCCGCATTCTGGTCGCCATCACCAATGCCGTACTCTCGCGTCTCGATATGGACGAGCTGGTGAGCGAAGTCGCCAAAGAGATCCATCACTATTTCAGGATCGACGCCATCAGCATCGCGCTGCGCGGGAACCGGAAAGGCAAGCTGAACATCTACTCCACCCACTACCTTGATGAAGCTAACCCGGCGCACGAGCAGAGCGAGGTGGACGAAGCGGGAACCTTGTCTGAACGGGTATTTAAAAGCAAAGAGATCCTGCTGTTGAACCTGAGCGAGCAGGATCCGGTAGCGCCCTACGAGCGGATGCTGTTTAACACCTGGGGCAACAAGATCCAGACCCTGTGCCTGCTGCCGCTGATGTCCGGCAACACCATGCTCGGCGTGCTCAAACTGGCGCAGTGCGATGAAGCCGTATTCACCACCGCCAACCTGAAGCTGCTGCGCCAGATCGCCGAGCGTATCTCCATCGCGCTGGATAACGCCCTCGCCTATCAGGAGATCCACCGCCTGAAAGAGCGGCTGGTGGACGAAAACCTGGCGCTGACCGAGCAGCTCAACAACGTGGACAGCGAGTTTGGCGAAATCATCGGGCGCAGCGATGCCATGTACAGCGTGCTTAAGCAGGTGGAGATGGTGGCCCAGAGCGACAGCACGGTGCTGATCCTCGGTGAAACCGGCACCGGGAAAGAGCTGATTGCCCGGGCGATCCACAACCTGAGTAACCGCAACAGCCGCCGGATGGTGAAGATGAACTGCGCGGCGATGCCAGCTGGCTTGCTGGAAAGCGATCTGTTCGGCCACGAGCGCGGCGCCTTTACCGGCGCCAGCAGCCAGCGGCTGGGCCGTTTTGAGCTGGCGGATAAAAGCTCTTTGTTCCTCGACGAAGTGGGCGATATGCCGCTGGAGCTTCAGCCTAAGCTGCTGCGCGTTTTGCAGGAGCAGGAGTTTGAGCGTCTCGGCAGCAATAAGCTGATCCAGACCGACGTGCGTCTGATTGCCGCCACCAACCGCGATCTGAAAAAGATGGTCGCCGACCGCGAGTTTCGCAGCGATCTTTACTATCGCCTGAACGTCTTCCCGATTTGCCTGCCGCCGCTGCGCGAGCGCCCGGAAGATATCCCCCTGCTGGTGAAGGCCTTTACCGCGAAGATTGCCCGCCGGATGGGGCGGAATATCGACAGTATTCCTGCCGAAACGCTACGTACCCTTTCGGCGATGGAGTGGCCGGGGAACGTGCGCGAGCTGGAAAACGTCATTGAGCGCGCGGTACTGCTGACGCGCGGGAACGTCCTTCAGCTCTCTTTGCCTGAGGTCACCCATCAGGAAGCCTCCACGCTTTCGGCAGAAGTCGCGCAGGAAGGCGAAGATGAATATCAGCTGATTTTGCGCGTACTGAAAGAGACCAACGGCGTGGTGGCCGGACCGAAAGGCGCGGCGCAGCGGCTGGGGCTGAAGCGCACCACCCTGCTCTCGCGCATGAAGCGTCTGGGAATTGATAAAGAGAGCCTGATTTAACCCGTCATTCCGGCGCCGTTCATGGCGCCGCCTTTCATTACTCTGCGTAATTGTTCCACATTGACACAATATATTTTCCTCTGTATAAAATTCCGCCTTAATAATGCGTTTCATTTGCATCAACATAATTTTAATGAAGGGTAGCGTTTAATGAAAAAGGTTCTCTGTGCGTTAGGCCTGGCGGTTGCATCAATGAGTACAGCTCTGGCTACCACCTACCCGCTCACGATAGAAAACTGCGGGTATAAAGAGACATTCACCAAAGCGCCCGAGCGCGTCGTTGCCCTGGGTCAGAATACCGTTGAGATTTTGTTGCTGCTGGGTCTGGAAGATAAGGTGAAAGCCAGCGCGTTCTGGCCGACCAAAGTCTTGCCGCAGCTGGCGGAGCAGAATGCCAAAATCAACACCCTGACGGTAGAAATCCCGACCCTTGAATCCATCCTTTCGCAAAACCCCGACTTCGTACCTGCTCAGCTGCCGCTGCTGCTCGGACCGGAAAGCAAGGTTGCCAAACGAGAAGATCTGGCGACCGTGGGGGTAAACAGCTACCTGTCGCCGGGCATGTGCGCCACCAAAAAAGCAGCGGGCGACATGTACGGCAGCCGTCAGATGCTGTGGGACATGACCTACCTTTATAAAGAGATCGAAGATTTCGCTAAAATTTTCAACGTCGAAGCGCGCGGCCAGGCCGTTATCGCCGATTTCAAAAAACGTGAAGCAGACCTGCGCCAGGAATTTGGCAAAAACAAAAAAGACCTCTCCTTTGTTTTCTGGTTCTCAAGCTCCTCGCCTTCGGCTGACGCCTATGTAGGCGGTAAAAACAGTGCTTCCGGCTTTATTGCCAACGTGCTGGGCGGCCATAACGCCATTACTTCTGAAACCGAATGGCCGACCGTGGGCTGGGAAAGCATTATTGCCGCCAATCCGGACGTGATTGTGGTTTCAAGCCTGGATCGCAACCGCTGGGCACTGGATAACGCCGAAGAAAAAATCAAATTCCTGAAAAGCGATCCTGCCGTCAGCCAGCTCGACGCGGTGAAGAAAGGTCATATCGTGATAATGGATGGTCAGGCCATGAACCCGACGATCCGCACGCTTTACGGTGCTGAACAGGTCGGCGAACAGCTCAGAAAACTGGGACTGAACTGATGACCACCGCCGTACTTCAGATGCGTCAGGGCGTATTCCTGACCGCGTCGTGCCTGCTCGCGTTCGTGCTGCTGTTTCTGGCGATCGCCTTTGGCGTGAGCCTCGGCGAGCTGTCTATCCCGCTGAACAACGTGTTCTACGCCATCAGCAATAAGCTGGGGCTGACCGACGTTCCGCTCAACCGCATCTATGAGAGCGTGATCTGGGACTTTCGCCTCAGCCGGGCGCTGGTGGCGGCGTGCTGCGGCGCCGGGTTAGCCATTTGCGGCGCCGTGCTGCAAAGCCTGTTGAAGAATGCGCTGGCGGAACCTTACGTGCTCGGCGTGTCGGCGGGGGCGTCAACGGGCGCAGTCTCGGTCGTCGTGTTGGGTCTCGGCACCGGCGCGGTGTCCCTTTCTGCGGGTGCCTTTGCCGGGGCGTTCGCCGCCTTTGCGTTTGTCGCCTTTCTGACGAACGGCGCGCGCGGCGGCAATGAACGTACCATACTGGCGGGCGTGGCGGCCTCTCAGCTGTTTAACGCCATCACCGCCTATACCATCAGCACCTCTGCCAGCGCACAGCAGGCGCGCGACGTGATGTTCTGGCTGCTGGGCAGCTTTAGCGGCGTACGCTGGCCTGAGTTTCAGCTGGCGCTGGTGGTCGTGCTGGTGGGGCTTGCCGTCTGTCTTTACTACTCCCGCGCGCTGGACGCCTTTACCTTTGGTGATGATGCCGCCGCCTCGCTGGGCATTGCCGTGCCATGGGTGCGCCTGGCCTTGTTCACCACCACGGCCCTGATCACCGCGACCATTGTCAGTATGGCGGGCTCGATTGGTTTTGTGGGGCTGGTCGTGCCGCACGTTATGCGTTTCCTATTCGGGCCGCTACACCGCACGCTGCTGATAGCCAGCGCGCTGGCGGGGGCGATCCTGATGGTGCTGGCCGACATCGCCTCGCGGATGTTGATTGCCCCGCAAAGCCTGCCGGTTGGCGTCGTTACCGCGCTGGTGGGCGTACCGTTCTTCGCCGTGATTATCTACCGCTCAAGGAATAAATGATGAGCATCTGCGCCGACAATATCACCTGGAAGGTAGGTAAAAAGGTTATCGTGAATAATGTTTCGCTGAAGGTTTCCCAGGGCGAAACGGTGGGTCTGCTTGGCCCTAACGGCTGCGGTAAATCCTCGCTGTTGCGCATTCTGGCGGGCCTGCGTCGCCCGGATGCCGGATGCGTAACGCTCGACGGACAGGACATTGCCCGCATCGCCAAAAAGCAGCTGGCGCGCCGCGTGGCGTTTGTTGAACAGCACGGAATGACCGACGCCAATATGCGCGTGCGTGACGTGGTCAAACTGGGGCGTATTCCGCACCACTCCCCCTTCTCGAACTGGAGCGCGCAGGATGACGAAACCGTCACCGCCGCCCTGCAACGCGTGGATATGCTGGATCGCAGCGAACAGGGCTGGCTGAGCTTGTCCGGCGGCGAGCGTCAGCGGGTACATATCGCCCGCGCCCTGGCGCAAACGCCTACCGAGATCCTGCTGGATGAACCGACCAATCACCTGGACATTCATCACCAGATGCAGCTCATGCAGCTCATCAGCGAGCTGCCGGTGACCAGCATCGTCGCCATTCACGATCTTAATCACGCGTCCATGTTCTGCGATTCGCTGATCGTGATGCAGCAAGGGCAGATTGTAGCGACCGGAACCCCGCAGGCCATTTTATCCGAGGAACTCCTCTGGGACGTATTCAGAGTGAAAACCAGAATCGAGATCTCGCCGTACCACGGCAAAAAGCACATTCATTTTATCGTGTAGGGACAAGTTGAAATGATGCCTCTTCGCCCTGCTACCACCCTCTGGCCGCCCGTTCTGCTGGGCAGCCAATTTGTGTTTAATATCGGCTTTTACGCGGTCGTTCCCTTCCTGGCGATCTTCTTACGTGACGATATGCTGCTCTCCGGCGGGCTGATCGGGCTGGTGCTGGGGCTGCGCACCTTCTCCCAGCAAGGAATGTTTATTGTCGGCGGCGCGCTTTCAGACCGGTTTGGCGCGAAGAGCGTGATCCTCAGCGGCTGCATTGTCCGCGTGGCGGGTTATCTGCTGCTGGCCTTTGGGCAATCGCTGTGGCCCATCATTCTGGGGGCCTGTCTGACGGGCATTGGCGGCGCGCTGTTCTCACCGTCAATAGAAGCCCTGCTGGCAAAAGCGGGAACGCAAAGTGAGGCAACGGGTAAACGCAGCCGTGCGGAGTGGTTTGCGCTGTTTGCGGTGTGCGGTGAACTCGGCGCCGTACTCGGCCCGGTGATGGGTGCCCTGCTGACGGGGCTGGGTTTTCGCCAGGTTGCGCTCGCTGGCGCAGGGATATTTATCGTTGCGCTGGTGGTGCTCTTTTTCTGCCTGCCTGCGGCGCCCCACAGCTCGAAGCCGCTGAAAATTCTGCCCTGGTGGACGACGTTCCGTCAGCCGCGTTTCGTCGCCTTTATCATTGCCTACAGCTCATGGCTGTTAAGCTATAACCAGCTTTATCTGGCGCTGCCGGTGGAGATCCAGCGCGCCGGTGGCAGCGAGAAAGACCTGGGACCGCTGTTTATGCTGGCCTCAGTGCTGATTATCGTTCTGCAATTGCCCCTCGCCCGCTTCGCCCGAAAAGTGGGCGCGGTGAGGATTTTACCGGTGGGCTTTTTGCTGCTCTCCGCCTCGTTTGCCAGCGTGGCGCTCTTTGCGGCGACTGAGCCACCGGAAGGCTGGCTGCGCCTGCTGCCCTCCGCAAGCCTCGTCACGCTGTTAACGCTCGGACAGATGTTGCTGGTGCCGTCGGCAAAAGATTTGATCCCATATTTTGCCGAGGAGTCGACGCTTGGGGCGCACTATGGCGCGCTCTCCACCGCCGGCGGCGTTGCGGTGCTGGCGGGGAATTTAGGGTTAGGCAGTCTGCTGGACAAGGCGCTGGTGCCCTCAACGCAAGCCATTTACCCCTGGCTGCTGCTGGCGGTATTTCCGCTGTGTAGCGCCGTCGCCCTGAGCGTGATTTGTCGCCCATTGCAGCGCTGAGTCAATTATTTTTTGGGCCGATACTTTTCCGGTAATTCCGGCACCGGACGGCGATCGTCGATCAGATGACGGATAGTCAGAATCGGATGACGCCATAACATTCGTGGCCCTGCCCAGCGCATCACCTGCTTCATCTCTTCCCGTCTGGCGGGCTGATAGCAGTGTACAGGGCACTGTTTGCAGGCGGGCTTTTCCTCACCGAACACGCATTTATCCAGTCGCTTATCGGCATACGCCTTCAGCGCCTGATAATGTCCTTCTTCCCTTGAAGCCTCAGGACACTGGCGTTCATACAGCGCGATCATTCTGTCGATCGTCTTTTTTTCGCGTGAAATTCGTTTACCGGACATGACGTCGTCCTCACCAATAAAGTGCATTTATAATACCTTTTTATCTGCGCATTTTCAGTCATTGCATTCCAATTTCTGAAGCGTCCTTCCAGAATTACCCGTCCCCCCGCTGCTTTTTACTGGTATTTTATACAGGCATGAAGTACCACCTTTGCCCTGTTCACCGGAGAGCCTATGCAGCAGATCGCGATCGCCAAACCCTATCGTCACTTAAAAGTGGGTTACTTCAGAAAACGCCATGAAGATCGTAAAACGAAAATCCCAAAACGCTACAGCGTACACGCCGCGCTGAGCCTGAAAGGGGACTGGCTTGAAAAGGCGGGGTTTACCACCAACTCTCAGGTTCGGGTGGGCGTCGAGCACGGGAAAATCGTCATTGAATTGATGGCGGAAGAAGCCTCGTAAAGTCGTGACTTTTTTCTGCGCCGCACCTTTTTTTCATGCGACAATAGAAGGAACAATCGGCCATTGAGCCGCTCAAAGCGTAATATTTTCAAAGAAATGGATATCATAACTCCATGAGCACAATCGACAATTTCGACGCACATACGCCGATGATGCAGCAGTATCTGAAGCTGAAAGCACAGCATCCAGAAATTCTGCTGTTTTACCGTATGGGCGATTTTTATGAGCTTTTTTATGACGATGCGAAACGTGCGTCTCAGCTGCTCGACATTTCCCTGACGAAACGTGGCGCATCGGCAGGTGAGCCGATCCCGATGGCGGGCATCCCGCATCACGCGGTTGAAAACTATCTGGCGAAACTGGTGAACCAGGGCGAGTCTGTCGCCATCTGCGAACAAATTGGCGACCCGGCAACGTCGAAAGGCCCCGTTGAGCGCAAGGTCGTGCGCATCGTCACGCCGGGAACCATCAGCGATGAAGCCCTGCTTCAGGAGCGCCAGGATAACCTGCTGGCGGCCATCTGGCAGGACGGTAAAGGGTTTGGCTACGCCACGCTGGACATCAGCTCCGGTCGTTTTCGCCTGAGTGAACCGGCTGACCGTGAAACCATGGCGGCCGAGCTACAGCGCACCAATCCGGCAGAACTGCTCTACGCAGAGGATTTCGCCGAAATGGCGCTGATCGAAGGCCGCCGCGGCCTGCGCCGTCGTCCACTGTGGGAGTTCGAAATTGATACCGCGCGCCAGCAGCTGAACCTGCAATTTGGCACGCGCGATTTGATTGGCTTTGGCGTGGAAAATGCACCGCGTGGGCTGTGTGCAGCAGGCTGCCTGTTGCAGTACGTGAAGGATACGCAGCGTACCGCCCTGCCCCATATCCGTTCCATTACCATGGAGCGTCAGCAGGACAGCATCATCATGGATGCCGCCACGCGCCGCAACCTGGAGATCACACAAAACCTCGCTGGCGGCATTGAAAACACGCTGGCGTCGGTGCTCGACAGCACGGTTACCCCAATGGGCAGCCGTATGCTTAAACGCTGGCTGCATATGCCGATTCGCAATACCGAAACGCTCATTGGCCGCCAGCAAACCATTGCCGCATTGCAGGATCGTTACACCGAGTTGCAGCCGGTACTGCGTCAGGTGGGTGATCTTGAGCGAATCCTTGCACGTCTGGCATTGCGCACCGCGCGTCCACGCGATCTCGCCCGTATGCGTCACGCTTTCCAGCAGTTGCCGGAACTGCGCGCTCAGCTGGAAGAAGTCGACAGCGCGCCGGTGCAAAAGCTCCGCGAAACAATGGGCGAATTTAACGAGCTTCGCGAGCTGCTGGAACGCGCCATCATTGATGCGCCACCTGTTCTGGTGCGCGATGGCGGCGTCATTGCCCCGGGTTACAACGAAGAGCTGGACGAATGGCGCGCGCTGGCCGATGGCGCGACGGATTATCTGGATAAGCTGGAAATCCGCGAGCGTGAACGTCTGGGGCTCGATACTCTGAAAGTCGGCTACAACGCCGTACACGGTTACTATATCCAGATCAGTCGTGGCCAGAGCCACCTGGCACCGATTCACTACGTTCGCCGCCAGACGCTGAAAAACGCCGAGCGCTATATTATCCCCGAGCTGAAAGAGTACGAGGACAAAGTTCTCACGTCGAAAGGTAAAGCGCTGGCGCTGGAAAAACAGCTTTATGACGAGCTGTTCGATATCCTGATGCCGCACCTGGCTGACCTGCAACAGAGCGCCGCCGCGCTGGCCGAGCTGGATGTGCTGGTAAATCTGGCCGAGCGCGCCGAGACGCTGAATTACACCTGCCCAGCCTTCACTGACAAACCCGGCATTCGCATTACCGAAGGCCGACACCCGGTGGTTGAGCAGGTGCTGAACGAGCCATTTATTGCCAACCCGTTGAACCTGTCACCGCAGCGAAGAATGCTGATCATTACCGGCCCTAACATGGGCGGTAAAAGTACCTATATGCGCCAGACAGCCCTCATCGCGCTGCTCGCCTATATTGGCAGCTACGTTCCTGCGCAGAAGGTTGAGATTGGTCCTGTCGACCGAATCTTCACACGCGTGGGTGCGGCGGACGATCTGGCGAGCGGTCGCTCTACCTTTATGGTCGAGATGACCGAAACCGCCAACATTCTGCATAACGCAACAGAGAACAGTCTGGTGTTGATGGATGAAGTGGGACGCGGTACGTCCACCTATGACGGCCTGTCTCTGGCCTGGGCGTGTGCGGAAAGTCTGGCAAATAAAATCAAGGCGCTGACGCTGTTCGCGACTCACTATTTTGAACTGACACAGCTGCCAGAGAAAATGGAAGGCGTGGCTAACGTCCATCTTGATGCGCTTGAGCACGGCGATACCATCGCCTTTATGCACACGGTGCAGGACGGCGCGGCAAGCAAGAGTTATGGCCTGGCCGTCGCCGCGCTGGCGGGCGTGCCGAAGGAGGTGATTAAGCGCGCGCGTCAGAAATTGCGTGAGCTGGAAAGTTTGTCACCGAATGCGGCAGCCACGCAGATAGATGGCACGCAGATGTCGCTGCTGGCGGCCCCGGAAGAGACGTCTCCGGCCGTGGAAGCGCTGGAAAACCTGGATCCGGACTCGCTGACGCCGCGTCAGGCGCTGGAGTGGATTTATCGGCTGAAGAGTCTGGTTTAGTTCTCTGCGGTCTGTTTTGCCGGGTGGCGGCTTCGCCTTACCCGGCCTACAAAACCCGTAGGCCCGGTAAGCGCAGCGCCACCGGGCAGAAGACCGCACAATATTATCGCCCGGTAAGCCTGGCGCCACCGGGCTTTTCCCTTACAGCAGAGGCGGGATCGTCGGCACCTGCGGTGCCTCGTCAATATCCTTCTGCGTCATACGGAATGCTTCAGGATAGTGTTCACGGCTGGTCCGGCGTAGCGGTTCGGTATTGCGCCAGGTATACAGACAGTGCTGACACTGGTATACCGTCCAGACACCTTTCACCGGTGATGTTGCCATCACCTCAATATGTTCATCGGCACAACGTGGACAAATCATTTTTTCCTCCTTATTGACGTGCCGCCAGCATCGCGGTCAGTTTTTCGGCCCAGGCTTTGGTTTCAGGGAGATCCTGTACCGGCTGGCTGTAGTGGCCACGGTTGTCCGGGGCGACAGGCGTGGTGGCATCAATGATCAGCTTGTCAGTGATCCCCGCCGGGCTGGAGCCGGGGTCAAGCTCCAGCACAGACATATTCGGTAGCTGTACCAGATCGCCCGCGGGATTGACCTTCGATGACAGCGCCCACATTACCTGCGGCAGGTTAAACGGATCGACGTCCTCATCCACCATAATCACCATCTTCACGTAGCCCAGGCCGTGCGGCGTGGTCATGGCGCGGAGCCCGACCGCACGAGCAAAACCGCCGTACCGTTTTTTGGTGGAGATAATCGCCAGCAGGCCGTGTGTGTACATGGCGTTAACCGCCTGCACCTCCGGGAATTCTGCCTTCAGCTGCTGATAAAGCGGCACGCAGGTGGCGGGCCCCATCAGATAATCAATTTCGGTCCACGGCATCCCCAGGTAGAGAGATTCGAAAATGGGTTTAGTACGGTAAGACACTTTATCGATGCGCACGACCGTCATGTTGCGTCCACCGGAGTAGTGCCCGGTAAACTCGCCGAATGGCCCTTCAATCTCGCGTTTCCGGCCTTCAATCACCCCTTCCAGGATCACTTCCGACCCCCACGGCACATCGAAACCGGTCAGCGGGGCCGTCGCAATCGGATATGGGCTTTCGCGTAGCGCGCCGGCCATCTCATATTCGGACTGATCGTATTTCAGCGGCGTGGCGCCCATCAGGGTGATGATCGGATCGTTACCCAACGTAATCGCAATGGGCAGATCTTCGCCGCGCTCTTCGGCCTTATGCAGATGCAGCGCGATATCATGCATCGGCACCGGTTGCAGGCCGAGCTTACGCTTGCCCTTCACTTCCATTCGATAAATACCGACGTTCTGCTTGCCGAAGTGATCGGGGTCGAGCGGATCGCGCGAGACAACGCACGCCTTATCAAGATAAAAACCCCCGTCGCCGTCGTTCAGGCGGAACAGCGGCAGAATGTCGAACAGGTTGATGTCTTCTCCGTCAACCGTATTCTCCGCCCAGGCCGGGTTTGCACGACGCTCTGGCGCGACCGGAAATTTGTCCCAGCGACGAATAAACTCGTCGATCTGTTTTTTCACCGGGGTATTCGCCGGCAGCCCCATCGAAATGGCGTGGTTTTGCCACGAGCCGATGGTGTTCATCACCACGCGGGCATCGGTGAAGCCGCGGATATTATCGAACCACAGCGCAGGCGCGCCATCGCCAATGCGCCCGGTAGCGTTGGCGGCCGCCGCCAGATCCGGCTCCGCGTTAACCTCTTCCTCAATTTTCAGCAGCTGCCCTTGCTCATCGAGCGCCTGCAAGAAGCTTCTCAAATCATCAAATGCCATCGTTATTCTCCTGTGAAAAATGTTTCGCTGCCTGCAAACCCTTCCAGCGTCGGGCTTTTTTATGCTCCAGACCAAACTGATCGAGCACCCGGGTCACGATATGCTGGGTGATGTCATCGGCGGTTTGCGGGTGGTTGTAGTACGCAGGCATAGGCGGCACCATCGCCACGCCCATACGTGAAAGGGCAAGCATGTTCTCAAGATGAATAGTGCTGAGCGGCGTTTCACGAGGGACGAGCACCAGCTTGCGCCCCTCTTTCAGCACCACGTCTGCCGCACGCCCCACCAGCCCTTCGGCGTAGCCCGCGCGGATACCCGCCAGCGTTTTCATGCTGCACGGGATGACGATCATGCCGTCGGTGCGAAACGAGCCGGAGGAGATGGTGGCAGCCTGATCGGCAGGGCTATGAACGACATCCGCCAGTGCGGCAACGTCATGCGCGGTGAAGGGGGTTTCCAGCTCAATCGTGGTTTTTGCCCACTTCGACATCACCAGATGCGTTTCCACATCAGGCATTTCCCGCAGCGCCTGCAACAGCGCCACGCCTAATGGCGCACCCGTCGCGCCCGTCATTCCTACAATCAGTCTCATTCAGCACCTCAATAAATTTGTTCGTATACGAACATATTAAGTAAACTACTCCTGGATCCTGCGCCTGACAAGATCGTTCGTACACGATCACACTTATCGCTAAAAACTCTCGCGTTAAAATTCAGGCCGAGAGCGGCTATCATAGAAGGAGTATTTTTCCGTCGGAGTGTTCATGGAGTTAAGACAAGAAGCTTTTCACCTGCTACGCCAGCTTTTTCAACAGCATACCGCCCAGTGGCAGCACGCTTTGCCCGAGCTGACCAAGCCACAATATGCGGTGATGCGGTCGATAGCTGAAAATCCTGGCATAGAGCAGGTTGCACTGACTGACGTCGCGGTGAGCACCAAAGCGACGCTGGCGGAAATGCTGAGCCGTATGGAATCACGCGGTCTGGTCAGGCGCGAGCACGATCCTGCGGACAAGCGCCGTCGCTTTGTCTTCCTGACGGCTGAAGGTGAGGCCCTGCTGGGAAGCAGTAAACCGATTGGAAATAAGGTGGATGAGGCGTTTTTAGGGCGCCTTAACGACGCAGAACGAGAGCAATTTGTAGCGCTCATCATAAAGATGATGCACGATTAACCAGCCCTGACGCGCATGAAATCAATAAACGTGCGCACTTTTGCTGGCACATGCTGGGCATCGGGATAGACGGCATAAATGCCCTGCTGAGCAAACGTATACGCCGGTAACAGCGAGACCAGATCCCCCGCCTCCAGTGCGTTTCGCACCAGCCACTCCGGCAACAGCGCCACCCCACATCCGGCGAGGGCAAAAGCCATCAGCGCCTGGGCACTGTCTGCATACAGGCGCGGTGCTTTTTTGATCTCAAAGGACACCGGATGTCTATCAACGCCTTTCACCTGCCAGCGCAGCGGCGAAGTTAAACGCTCGTGAATAATCCAGTCAGCATCTGCCAGCTGCTCCAGCGATTCAACCGGATGGTTTGCCAGCCAGCCTGGCGTTGCAACGGGCAGGATGGTGAAGGTGGTAATCAATGCGGCGTGATAGCGCGAATCGGCAAGCGTACCCAGCCGAATAGCGACATCGAAGCGCTCCGCGATAAGATCGGCATGCACAGAGGACGAGACATGCCGCACGCGAAGGTCCGGATGCTGCTGGCTAAATTCAGCCAGCAACGGCACCACAACCTGCGAGCCATACTCGGGCGTGGTAGTGATCCGCAGTTCTCCCGTCAGCCCGGCATGGTTGGCGCGAACGTCATCCTGCAATCGCTCGGCATCCCTTAACAGCATCACGCTTCGCTGATGAAAAAGCCTTCCTGCCTCGGTCAGCGTCAGGCGACGGGTGGATCGCAGCAGCAGAGTTACACCCAGCTCCTCTTCAAGCTGACGAATATGGAAACTGACCACCGCTTTTGTCAGCCCCATCGCCTCCGCCGCGGCGGTGAAACTGCCGGTGTCCGCTACGGCGATAAACATCGCCGTTCGCTGTAGATTAAGCATCGCTTGCCTGGCTTACTGTCAAAATAATGTTGACAGTATATCGTGCTTTGTCGCGTTTATCCGTAACGCCGGGGCCGATACGATACGCCACCTCACCGGAGGAACTTCCATGACGTATCGCAGCAAAATCGCCGTTGTCTTTCTGCTCGGCTTTTTCCTTGATTTGATAAACATGTTTATTGCCAGCGTCGCCTTTCCGGCGATGGCCCACGCGTTTAATACCACGCCATCTGCGCTTGCCTGGGTCAGTAACGGATACATTGCCGGGCTGACGTTAGTCATCCCTTTCAGCAGCATCCTGACGCGCCGCGTCGGGCCGAAGCGCGTTATCCTGCTCTCGCTGGCCCTCTTTAGCGCGGCTTCCGTTGCGGCGGGCCTCTCCTCTTCGCTGGAAAGTCTGATTGCATGGCGAGTAGCGCAGGGGGCCGGAGGCGGTTTACTGATCCCGGTTGGCCAGGCGCTGACCTGGCAACAGTTTAAGCCTCACGAGCGGGCCAGACTCTCCTCAGCGGTGATGCTGGTCGCACTGCTTGCCCCCGCCTGCTCACCGGCTGTGGGCGGCATGCTGGTTCAGACATTAAGCTGGCGCTGGATATTTTTTGCCACCCTGCCCGTCGCCATCGTTACCTTTGTTTTGGCCTGCGCGTGGCTTAAAACAGAAGTGTCACCGATAAAAACCACCAGGAGAGTAAATCTGTCTTTGCTGGCGGATCCGCTTTTGCGCTTATCCATGCTCATCTACGTGTGCGTACCCGGCATCTTTATTGGCGTAAACGTAACGGGCATGTATTACCTCCAGAACGAGGCCAATATGACACCCGCCGCAACGGGGATGCTTATGCTGCCGTGGTCTGTGGCCTCATTTTTGGCTATCACCGCGACAGGACGCTATTTCAACCGTATCGGCCCCCGGCCGCTGGTGGTCATCGGTTGCCTTTTGCAGGCGGCGGGCATTCTGCTTTTAATTAACGTCACCTCGGCAATGCTGTTACCTGCCGTTGCGTTTGCGCTGATGGGAGCCGGGGGAAGCCTGTGTAGCAGCACGGCTCAGAGCAGCGCGTTTTTGACGGTGCGGCGGGAAGATATGCCAGATGCCAGCGCGCTGTGGAATCTGAATCGTCAGCTGAGCTTTTTTATGGGCGCGCTGCTGCTGGCCCAGGTGCTGAGCACCATGCAGGCGAATATCGCGCCGCTGGCCGCCTGGCACGGGATGTTTATTTTTGCCGCAGCCATCACCCTGCTGCCCATACTGTACGTCTGTCGTCTTAACAACGCGCAGCTGCTTGCGCATCTGCAACAGGAGCAACCATGACGCATTTCGAACAAGAGATCCTCGACATCCACGTCGCACTTGAAAACTGGTTAGGTGAAGGCAAAGGCGATCCCGATGCCCTGCTCACCCGTTTCCACCCGGACTTTCTTATGGTCACGCCAGGTGGCACACCTTTAGACCATCACACCCTTGCTCAATTTTTAAACGCGCAGCGTGGAGCCCGGCCTGGGCTCAGGATCGGCATTGATGCGTTAAGGACGCTACAGACGTGGGACAACGGCGCGGTGCTTCATTACCGGGAGACGCAAACCCGGCCAGGCCAGCCCGTTAACGTGCGCTGGTCAACCGCGGTGCTCAATCAGGAAGGCGATACCATCAGCTGGCGTTTGCTGCACGAAACGGCGCAATCGTAAGGCATAAAAAAGGCCCGTCTCACGACGGGCCTTTTTCTGACGAATGGTTGCTTACTCGCGGAACAGCGCTTCGATATTCAGACCTTGCCCTTGCAGGATTTCACGCAAGCGGCGCAGACCTTCAACCTGAATCTGACGAACACGTTCACGGGTCAGGCCAATCTCACGGCCGACGTCTTCCAGTGTCGCAGCTTCATACCCCAGTAAACCGAAACGACGTGCCAGCACTTCACGCTGTTTGGCGTTCAGTTCGAACAGCCATTTAACGATGCTCTGTTTCATGTCATCGTCCTGCGTGGTGTCTTCCGGGCCGTTGTCTTTTTCATCGGCCAGGATGTCCAGCAGCGCTTTTTCGGAGTCGCCACCCAGCGGGGTGTCAACCGAGGTAATGCGCTCGTTGAGACGCAGCATACGGCTTACGTCATCAACCGGTTTGTCGAGTTGCTCTGCAATCTCTTCCGCACTTGGCTCGTGGTCCAGCTTATGGGACAACTCGCGCGCGGTACGCAGATAAACATTCAACTCTTTGACGATGTGAATCGGCAGTCGAATCGTACGGGTCTGGTTCATAATAGCCCGTTCGATGGTCTGACGAATCCACCAGGTCGCGTAGGTTGAGAAACGGAACCCGCGTTCCGGGTCAAACTTCTCAACTGCGCGGATGAGACCTAAGTTGCCCTCTTCAATCAGATCCAGCAGAGCCAGACCACGATTGCCGTAACGGCGGGCAATTTTCACGACCAGTCGCAGGTTACTTTCGATCATGCGACGACGCGAGGCAACATCACCACGCAAAGCACGACGTGCGAAATAGACTTCTTCTTCGGCCGTTAGCAGTGGGGAGTAACCAATCTCCCCAAGGTAAAGCTGAGTCGCGTCCAGCACACGCTGTGTGGCACCCTGCGATAACAGCTCTTCTTCAGCCAAATCGTTATCACTGGGTTCCTCTTCTACTAAGGCTTTTTCGTCAAAAGCCTCTGATCCGTTCTCATCAAATTCCGCGTCTTCATTTAAATCATGAACTTTCAGCGTATTCTGACTCATAAAGGTGGCTCCTACCCGTGATCCCTGGACGAGACACCCTGGCTGGCATGCCCCGTCAATTTATCGCTGCGGTAAATATTGCAGCGGGTTTACGGATTTCCCCTTGTAACGAATTTCAAAATGCAAGCGTGTAGAACTGGTTCCGGTGCTACCCATGGTAGCGATTTTTTGCCCCGCCTTAACTTCTTGTTGTTCCCGGACCAGCATCGTGTCGTTATGGGCGTAGGCACTCAGGTAATCATCATTATGTTTGATGATAATAAGATTACCGTAACCGCGCAGTGCGTTACCGGCATAGACAACGCGTCCGTCTGCGGTCGCGATGATTGCCTGTCCTTTACTGCCTGCGATATCGATCCCTTTGTTCCCCCCCTCAGAGGTTGCAAAGTTCTCGATAATCTTGCCGTCAGTTGGCCAGCGCCAGGTATTGATTGACGAGCTGGCATTCTGACTGCTTGCAGTCGGTACAGTAGAGCTAACCACAGGTGCCGTAGTCGGTGCTGTGACAACAGTCGCAGTACCTTTATTATTCGGCAACATTTTGTTAGCACTCTGATCACCTGAATCCTCAGAATACGTAATTACAGGTTGGGAAGCAACCGTCGTGGTGGTTTTTTGTGCAGGGGTAACGCTGTTATTTTGCGCGGTGACGTCGGCAGCCGAAACGGTGTTGCCTGGCGTAAGCGGTGTCCCCGTCGCGTTGCCAACCTGAAGCGTTTGCCCAACTTCCAGAGCATACGGGGCCTGGACGTTGTTTCGCTGTGCCAGATCGCGGAAATCGTTCCCGGTGATCCAGGCGATATAGAACAGCGTGTCGCCGCGCTTCACGGTATAGGTGCTGCCGCCGGTATAGCTACCTTTCGGAATGTTCCCATACTTGCGGTTATACACTATGCGGCCATTTTCGGTCTGAACAGGCTGATCGACTGGCTGAATCTGCGTAGGCTGCGTAACTGGACGCTGAACCGGCTGGATCTGCGGAGTTTGCTGCGCCGTTGAGGTGCCCATTTTAGGCGGAGGCGTGATCAACATTCCGCTGGACGTGTTACCCGAGCCGCTGGTTCCATTCACGGAACTGACGGGCGCAGGCGCGTTATTCGAATTTGAACAGCCTGCCAGCCAGAGCGAAACCAGTGATAATGCCGCAACACGGCTGATGGTGAATTTTGGGCTTCCCGCGCTCATTTATCCCCCAGGAATGTGTTAACTACCAGTGACTTAAAAATAACCGTGATGGCACGAACCTATCGCGCCACACCATACGCTGAATTTGCCTTAATAACCCTGGAAAAATCCGAGTCTCAGGCCAGCTCACCCTTAACCAGGGGCACAAAGCGCACGGCTTCCACGGTATCGATAATATACTCGCCGCCGCGTCGACGAACGCGCTTCAGAAGCTGCTGCTCATCTCCGACGGGCAAAACCAGAATGCCGCCCTCGTCCAGCTGCGAAAGAAGTGCAGCGGGGATTTCAGGTGGCGCTGCCGTGACGATGATGGCGTCAAACGGGGCGCGAGCCTGCCAACCCTGCCATCCATCACCGTGGCGTGTCGATACATTATGTAAATCAAGCTGTTTCAGGCGACGGCGCGCCTGCCACTGTAACCCTTTAATCCGTTCCACCGAACAGACATGGTGCACAAGGTGGGCCAGGATCGCGGTTTGATACCCTGAACCGGTGCCAATTTCCAGCACCCGGGATTCTGGCGTTAACTCCAGAAGCTCCGTCATCCGCGCCACCATGTAGGGCTGCGAAATCGTCTGGCCTTGCCCAATGGGCAGCGCCACGTTTTCCCACGCTTTGTGTTCAAACGCCTCATCTACAAACTTCTCACGGGGAACCTGAGCGAGCGCATCCAGCACCTGCTCGCTGGCGATCCCCTGAGCGCGTAATTGTTCCAGAAGAGTTTGTACACGTTTACTTACCATTGCGCGTTCACTCCGACCCGATCTAACCAGTCCGACACTACATCATGCGCGCTATAAGCGGTTAAATCCACGTGCAACGGCGTAACGGAAACGTATCCCTCATCCACCGCAGCGAAGTCGGTGTCTGGCCCCGCATCGCATTTATCTCCCGGCGGGCCGATCCAGTACAGGGTATTGCCGCGCGGATCCTGCTGGGGAATAACCTGATCGGCGGGATGGCGACTGCCGCAGCGCGTCACGCGGATCCCTTTAATCTCGTCCAGCGGGAGATCCGGCACGTTAATATTGAGGATACGTCCGGTACGCAGCGGCTCGCGGCCAAGCGCACGCAGAAGAGAGCAGGTCACCGCGGCGGCAGTGTCGTAGTGGGTGTGACCGTTTAACGAGACCGCCAGCGCCGGGAACCCCAGGTGACGCCCTTCCATCGCCGCGGCCACGGTACCGGAGTAAATCACATCATCGCCAAGATTTGGCCCCGCATTGATGCCGGAGACCACAACGTCCGGTCGCGGGCGCATCAGCGCGTTCACGCCCAGAAACACGCAGTCGGTCGGCGTCCCCATCTGAACGGCAATATCGCCATTCTCAAAGGTAAAGGTGCGTAGTGAAGACTCCAGCGTCAATGAGTTAGACGCGCCGCTGCGGTTACGATCGGGAGCCACGACCTGCACATCCGCAAATTCACGGAGGTGTTTCGCCAGCGTCTGAATACCTGGCGCATGGATCCCGTCATCGTTACTCAGCAATATTCGCATAATCACCCGACGTGTTGATAAGTTCCCTGACAACACTGGTGGCAAAGCTACCTGCCGGCAGCCAGAAGCGTAACTCGACGGTTACGTCATCCCACCAGTTCCAGCTCAGCTGTTGCGGGTAGAGGAGCATCGCACGGCGTGCCGCCTCGACCTTTTCCCGCACCAGCAATGATTGTAATTCCGGCGCATCCGCCACCGCTGACTCCTCAAAAACCCGCGCCTCGCCCTGGGTTCCCCAGTCGCCTGAGCCCGGCAAGGCGGCGGTGATCATCAGCGCTTTAGCGTCCACGCGCGACTGGACATCGGCCATCTCTTCGGCCGTTGCCACAAACCAGCTTCCGCGTCCCGCTAATTGTAGCGCATCGCCGACAACAACTTGATTCGCGTCCGGTTTTTTCAGCCGTTCGCTCACTATCTGATTAAACAACGTGCTGCGGGCCGCCGACAACCAAAAACTGCGTTTATTACGATCGCGCACCGGTGCATCGCTTTGCGCCCAGCGCAGCGCGCCCAGCAGGTTGCTGCCGCCGATCCCAAAGCGCTGCGCGCCGAAATAGTTCGGCACGCCGCGTTCGTTAATGGCCTTCAGGCGTTTTTCAACGTCTTCGCGGTCGGTCACTTCGCGCAGTACCAGGGTAAAGGCATTGCCTTTCAGTGCGCCCAGACGCAGCTTGCGCTTGTGGCGGGCGTACTCCAGCACCTTACAGCCTTCAAGCTCAAATTTGCTTAAATCAGGCATCGCATTGCCGGGCACGCGGGCGCAAAGCCACTGCTCGGTCACGGCGTGCTTATCTTTCTGCCCGGCGAAGCTCACCTCGCGGGCGTGAATGTTGAGGAATTTTGCCAGCGCGTCCGCCACGAAGCGGGTGTTGCAGCCGTTTTTCAGGATGCGCACCAGAATGTGCTCGCCTTCGCCGTCCGGCTCAAAGCCGAGATCTTCCACCACCACGAAATCTTCAGGGTTGGCCTTCAGCAGCCCATTGCCCTGCGGCTTACCGTGCAGATACGTCAGATTATCGAAATCCGTCATTTGGCCGCCTTCACCAGCAGCGCCACGGCCTCACAGGCAATGCCTTCGCCACGGCCGGTAAAGCCCAGCTTCTCCGTGGTGGTGGCTTTGACGTTGACGTCGTCCATATGGCAGCCCAGATCTTCGGCAATAAACACGCGCATCTGCGGGATATGCGGCAGCATCTTCGGCGCCTGAGCAATGATCGTCACGTCAACGTTGCCGAGGGTGTAGCCTCTGGCCTGAATGCGGCGCCACGCTTCGCGCAGCAGCTCGCGGCTGTCCGCGCCCTTAAAAGCAGGATCGGTGTCCGGGAACAGTTTGCCGATGTCGCCCAGCGCGGCGGCACCCAACAGCGCGTCGGTCAGCGCGTGCAGCGCCACGTCGCCGTCAGAGTGCGCCAGCAGGCCTTTTTCGTAAGGAATACGCACGCCGCCAATGATAATTGGGCCAACGCCGCCAAAGGCGTGTACATCAAAACCGTGTCCAATACGCATTATGCCTTCTCCTGAGAGGTCGTACGGGTAAGATAAAATTCCGCGAGCTGTAAGTCTTCCGGGCGCGTCACTTTTATATTATCAGCGCGCCCTTCAACAAGCGTGGGGTGAAAACCGCAATACTCCAGCGCCGAGGCTTCGTCCGTAATGGTCGCACCTTCTTTAAGCGCACGCGTTAAGCAGTCGTGGAGTAATTCGCGGGGGAAAAATTGTGGCGTCAGCGCGTGCCATAAATCAACGCGCTCAACGGTGTGCGCAATCGCCGGTTTACCCGGTTCGGCGCGCTTCATGGTGTCACGCACCGGCGCGGCCAGAATACCGCCCACTTTACTGGTTTCACTCAGGGCCAGCAGACGCGACAGATCGTCGTGATGCAGGCAGGGACGCGCGGCATCGTGCACCAGCACCCACTGCGCGTGTCCGGCAGCCTGAATGCCCGCCAGAACGGAGTCGGCCCGCTCGGCGCCGCCGTCAACAACGGTAATCTGAGGATGATTTGCCAGCGGAAGCTGCGCAAAACGCGCATCGCCGGGGCTGATGGCAATCACAACGCGCGTCACCCGAGGATGCGCCAGCAGCGCCGCCACGGCGTGCTCGAGGATCGTTTTATCACCAATTGAGAGGTACTGCTTGGGACACTCTGTCTGCATGCGCCGGCCAAAACCTGCGGCCGGCACCACGGCACAGACGTCCGAAAAAGTTGCTGCCATGTCGTAATCCTGGGCCTGATTATCGATTGTTTTGTGCGGAGCCCTGATTGCGTTTAGACGCATCCGGAACCAGACGATAAAACGTTTCGCCCGGCTTAGTCATACTGAGTTCATTGCGTGCGCGCTCCTCAATCGCCTCCTGGCCGCCATTGAGGTCATCAATTTCAGCAAAAAGTTGATCGTTACGCGCTTTAAGTTTGGCGTTTGTCGCCTGCTGTGCCGCGACGTCATCGCTCACCCGGCTGTAGTCGTGCAGTCCGTTTTTGCCGAACCACAGCGAATATTGCAGCCAGACCAGCAAAGCCAGCAACAGCAGCGTTAGTTTACCCATCCTGCCCCCTGAAAAAACGGCATCATCATCCCATAACTTTCCGCTGGACTCTACTGCGGGGTTTTAATTATGCCGTAAGTTAGCCCATCAGCCATAAAAACAGCAGACCAAAGATGACCACAACGGTGGCAATAGTGATGAGGGTACTATACAGGAGCTTGCCGTTGAAAAGGGAGTGCAGCGCAACGCCGACAACCACCGCAACGGGCATCAGCGCGAGGAAGAAAGGCCAGGTATAGAGGAAGAAGAAGAGTGTGTTTCCACCGTAGATCAAAAACGGGATACCCAGCGCCAGTAACCACGACACGAAGCCGACAATCGCCCCAGGAAAGGACCAGGTCGTCTCGTCGTCGGTCGTTAACGGTTCCGACCCGGTGGTAATAATGTAGTTTTCACTGTTGCGCATAGCTAATCCTGTGACCGTGACTCATCGCTCGGGAAGACAGCTCCCGAACGATACCGTCTCAGGATCTGATAATATCGTCCCGTCTGAGCAGGTCTAATAATTGGCTTACTAAATTTGTTACCAATTGTTGGCCTTCCAGATGAATCTCAGGGGATTCAGGCGCTTCGTAAACCGCGTCAATCCCGGTGAAGTTTCGCAGCTCTCCCGCGCGGGCTTTTTTGTACAGTCCTTTTGGATCGCGCGCTTCGCAGATCTCAAGCGGCGTATCCACAAACACCTCAATGAAGCGATTCTGCCCCACGCGCTCACGCACCATCTGACGTTCAGCGCGGTGCGGCGAGATAAACGCCGTCAGCACCACCAGCCCGGCATCCGCCATCAGGCTGGCGACCTCTCCCACCCGACGAATATTCTCTTTGCGGTCGTCATCGCTGAACCCCAAATCACTGCACAGGCCGTGACGCACGTTGTCGCCATCCAGCAGATAGGTGCTTACTCCCTGCTGATGCAACGCCTCTTCCAGGGCGCCTGCCACCGTGGATTTACCGGAGCCAGACAGCCCGGTAAACCACAGCACAACCCCACGGTGACCGTGGAGCTGTTCGCGCTGGGCGACGGTGACCGGATGAGGATGCCAGACGACGTTCTCATCATGGGCAGCCATTACTTGCCTCCCAGCAGATCGCGTGCGCCCCAGTGCGGGAAGTGCTTACGCACCAGCGCGTTCAGCTCCAGCTCAAACGCGCTAAACTCAGAGGCCACGGCAGCCTGCGCGTTTGGCTCGCGCACCATCCCGGCACCGACGGTGACGTTCGTCAGTCGGTCGATGAAGATCAGCCCGCCCGTCACCGGGTTCTGCTGATACGGATCCAGCACCAGCGGCTCGTCGAAGGTCAGGTCCACCAGGCCAATACCGTTCAACGGCAGCTCGCTCACGTCACGGTGGGTCAGGTTGTTGATGTCCACCTGGAACTGAATGCCGTCCACGCGGGCACGGGTTTTCTTCCCGGCAATTTTCATATCGTAGCTCTGGCCTGCGGTCAGCGGCTGTTCCGCCATCCACACCACGTCCACGGACGCGCCCTGCACCGCCGCCAGCGTTTCCTGCGCGTCAACCAGCAGATCGCCACGGCTGATATCAATCTCGTCTTTCAGTACCAGCGTCACCGCTTCACCTGCCCCGGCTTCGTCCAGATCGCCATCAAAGGTAACAATACGGGCAATGGACGATTCCACGCCGGACGGCAGCACCTTCACGCGCTGGCCCACGTTGACGGAGCCGGACGCAATGGTGCCCGAGAAGCCGCGGAAATCGAGATTCGGGCGGTTAACGTACTGCACCGGGAAGCGCATCGGCTGGGTCTCAACCACGCGCTGAATTTCAACGGTTTCCAGCACTTCCAGCAGCGTTGGGCCGCTGTACCACGGCATCTTCGCGCTCTGAGAGGCGACGTTATCCCCTTCCAGCGCCGAGAGCGGCACGAAGCGAATATCCAGGTTGCCCGGCAGCTGTTCTGCAAAGGTCAGGTAGCTCTGGCGGATCTCGTCGAATCGCGCTTCGCTATAGTCCACCAGGTCCATTTTATTGACCGCCACCACCAGGTGTTTGATCCCCAGCAGCGTAGAGATAAAGCTGTGACGACGGGTCTGATCCAGCACGCCTTTGCGGGCGTCGATCAGCAGGATCGCCAGGTCGCAGGTGGAGGCGCCGGTTGCCATGTTGCGGGTGTACTGTTCGTGCCCCGGGGTGTCGGCGATAATAAACTTGCGCTTCTCGGTGGAGAAGTAGCGATAGGCCACATCAATGGTGATGCCCTGCTCACGCTCCGCCTGCAAGCCGTCCACCAGCAGCGCCAGATCGAGTTTTTCGCCCTGGGTACCATGACGTTTACTGTCGTTGTGCAGGGAAGAGAGCTGATCTTCGTAAATCTGGCGCGTGTCGTGCAGCAGACGACCAATCAGGGTACTTTTCCCGTCATCAACGCTGCCGCAGGTCAGGAAACGCAGCAGGCTTTTATACTGTTGGGCGCGCAGATAAGCTTCCACGCCGCCTTCATCGGCAATTTGTTGGGCAATAGTCGTGTTCATGGCGGCTCCTTAGAAATAACCCTGACGTTTCTTCAGCTCCATGGAGCCTGCCTGGTCGCGGTCAATCACGCGGCCCTGTCGCTCACTGGTGGTCGACACCAGCATCTCCTCGATGATCTCCGGCAGCGTCTGCGCGTTCGATTCCACCGCGCCGGTCAACGGCCAGCAGCCGAGAGTACGGAAACGGACCATCTGTTTCTTGATCACTTCGCCCGGCTGTAAATCAATACGATCGTCGTCGATCATCATCAGCATGCCGTCGCGCTCCAGCACCGGGCGCTCGGCGGCCAGATACAGCGGAACGATTTCAATATTTTCCAGATAGATGTACTGCCAGATATCCAGCTCGGTCCAGTTGGAGAGCGGGAAGACGCGAATGCTTTCGCCCTTGTTGATCTGGCCGTTGTAGTTGTGCCACAGCTCCGGGCGCTGGTTTTTCGGGTCCCAGCGGTGGAAGCGGTCGCGGAAGGAGTAGATTCGCTCCTTGGCGCGGGATTTCTCCTCGTCGCGGCGCGCGCCGCCGAAGGCCGCGTCGAAACCGTATTTATTCAGCGCCTGCTTCAGCCCTTCGGTTTTCATGATGTCGGTATGCTTGGCGCTGCCGTGCACGAACGGGTTAATGCCCATCGCCACCCCTTCCGGGTTTTTGTGCACCAGCAGCTCGCAGCCGTAGGCTTTGGCGGTACGGTCGCGGAACTCGTACATCTCGCGGAATTTCCAGCCGGTATCCACGTGCAGCAGCGGGAACGGCAGCGTGCCCGGATAAAACGCTTTACGCGCCAGGTGCAGCATGACGCTGGAATCTTTACCGATGGAATACATCATCACCGGGTTAGAAAACTCTGCGGCCACTTCGCGGATAATATGGATACTTTCCGCTTCAAGCTGCCGCAGGTGAGTCAGTCGTTTTTGGTCCATAACCGTTCCTTAAGCCAAATTGATAACAGAAGACCCGAAGCCTTCTGTGTCGGTTGTGTGCTGGAACCAGGCGAGCGTGCTGTGCAGCTGCACCACTTCTCCCACCACGATCAGGGCGGGCATCGGGGCATCTTTCGCCAGGGTTGCAAGGTCTTGTAATGTGCCGATAGCGACGTGCTGATCGACGCGTGTTCCGCGGGAAATCACGGCTACCGGCGTCGTCGCATCGCGACCGTGCTGAATAAGCTGTTCGCTGATGTCTGCCGCCTTCATCGTGCCCATATAAATCGCCAGCGTTTGTCGACTCTGGGCCAGATGCGACCAGTCAAACGGCGTGCTGTCGGCTTTATAGTGCCCGGTCACGAAGGTTACGCTCTGGGCGTAATCGCGATGGGTTAGCGGAATACCGGCATAGGCGGTGACGGCAGATGCCGCCGTAATGCCGGGGACCACCTGAAACGGAACGCCCGCTTCGGCTGCCGCCTGCAATTCTTCGCCACCACGTCCGAAGATAAACGGGTCACCCCCTTTCAGGCGCACCACGGTCTTGCCCGCTTTCGCGGCGGCAATCAGCATCTGGTTAGTGTCGTGCTGCGGCACGGAGTGCTCGCCGGCGCGTTTGCCGACGCAAATTTGCTCCGCGTCCCGGCGGATCAGCTCGCGGATGCCGTCGGTGACCAGGTGGTCGTAGAACACCACGTCCGCATCCTGAAGCACCTGGAGGCCACGCAGCGTCAGCAGCCCGGCATCGCCCGGCCCGGCGCCCACCAGAATGATCTCCCCGCCCGTACTGCCGGGGTTATCCAGCTCGTCCTCGAGGACTTGCTGCGCCGCCTTCTCGTTGCCGGCATGCATCAGGCTGGCAAAGCGTCCGCGAAAAACGCGCTCCCAGAAGCGGCGGCGTTCCGCCACGCTGGTGAGACGGGTTTTCAGGTGGCTGCGCCAGTAGCTGGCTTTCTCCGCCATGCGTCCGAGGCTGGTTGGCAGCAGCGCTTCGATTTTTTCCCGCAGCACGCGCGCCAGCACCGGTGCGGTACCGCCGGAGGAGATCGCCACCAGCAGCGGCGAGCGATCAACAATCGACGGGAAGATAAATGAACACAGCGGCTGGTCGTCTACCACGTTAACCAGACGGTGACGGGCCTGGGCGGCGTCGGAGATGCGGCGATTGAGCGCCCGATCTTCGGTTGCCGCAATGACCAGCACCACGCTGTCTATCTGTGACGCTTCAAAATCCGCCTCTTCTACGACCTGCACCTGCGCCCCTGCGCGCTGCAAAAACGCGATTTTGCGATCGGCAATTTCACCCGTCCCGACAACCAGTACCGGTCGGTCTTTCAGGGCGGCAAAAAGGGGGAGATAGTCCACAGGCAACAACTCGCTAACAACAAGGAATAAGGGGACTATAGGGGGCGGCTTAGATCGAATGAAATTACGAATTGGAATGAGTAGTTACTCAATGGAATAACGCCGTGGAAAAGCAAATATCAAAAAGTGCTTAACACGCGAAATTTCGGGCATTTAAGAGCAATTCAAATTGTGTCTACCCGATCACAGTTTCATACTATGCGGGTTAAAATTTTGCTCTGTTTTTAAGGACTCACTATGTTTTCCGCAATGCGCCACCGATTCGTTGCCCTGGCGCTCGGCGTTTGCTTTATCCTTCCGGCTCAGGCAAAAAATCAATCTTACGGTGAAATAGCCAGTATGCAGGCACGGCATATTGCGACTGTCTTTCCGGGCCGCATGACCGGCACCCCAGCCGAAATGCTCTCGGCAGACTATATTCGTCAGCAGTTTGCGGATATGGGCTACGAAAGCAACATTCGCGCTTTTCACAGCCGCTACATCTTTACCTCACGGAATAAAACGCAAAACTGGCATAACGTGACCGGCAGCACGGTGATTGCGGCGCATGAGGGGAAAGCGGCTGAGCAGATTATCATCATGGCGCATCTTGATACCTACGCCCCGATGAGCGACGCCGATATTGACAATAACCTCGGCGGGTTGACGCTTCAGGGGCTGGATGACAATGCGGCAGGGCTGGGCGTCATGCTTGAGCTGGCCGAACGGCTGAAGAATATTCCAACGGAATACAGCATTCGCTTTGTGGCGACCAGCGGCGAAGAAGAAGGAAAACTCGGCGCTGAGAATCTCCTCAAACGTATGAGCCCTGCGGAGAAGAAAAATACGCTGTTAGTGATTAACCTCGATAATCTGATCGTTGGCGATAAGCTCTATTTTAATAGCGGACAGAGCACGCCGAGCAGCGTGCGTAAACTCACCCGCGACCGCGCGCTGGCGCTTGCCCGTTCGCATGGCGTCTATGCCGCGACAAACCCGGGCGGTAATCCGGATTATCCAAAAGGCACGGGCTGCTGTAATGACGGTGAAGTGTTTGATAAGGCCGGCATCCCGGTGCTGTACGTCGAGGCGACGAACTGGACGCTGGGCAAAAAGGACGGCTATCAGCAGCGCGCCAAATCAAAGGCGTTCCCGAACGGGACCAGC
This sequence comes from Enterobacter cloacae complex sp., assembly GCF_900322725.1. Taxonomy (NCBI): domain Bacteria; kingdom Pseudomonadati; phylum Pseudomonadota; class Gammaproteobacteria; order Enterobacterales; family Enterobacteriaceae; genus Enterobacter; species Enterobacter cloacae complex sp. The sequence continues at coordinate 995,917 of NZ_LT991957.1, forward strand.
TGGCATGACGTGCGGCTGGATAATCAGCAGCACATTGATAAAACGCTGCCGCAGCGGATTGAGCACCGCAGCCGGGATGTCGTGAAAGTGATGCTGCCGCTGGTGAAGGAGCTGGCGAAAGCGGGCAAAGCCTGATGTCGTTAAGCCCGGTGGCGGTTACGCCTTACCGGGCCTACGTTTCGTGCCGTTATAGGCCCGGTAAGCGCAGCGCCACCGGGCGAAAAAACATTACCCTTCGTGCAGCCCGCACTCGCGCTTCAGCCCAAAGAATCGCGTCTCTTCTTCGGCCATTCCCGGTTCCCATTTGCGCGTGGTGTGCGTATCCCCCACTGACAGGTAGCCCTGATCCCACAGCGGATGGTACTTCAGCCCGTGTTTTTGCAGGTACTGATACACCGTGCGGTTATCCCAGTCGATGATCGGCAGCACTTTGAACACGCCGCGCTGCACAGCCAGTACCGGTAAGGTTGCGCGGCTCCCGGACTGCTCGCGGCGCAGGCCGGCGAACCAGGTCTGGGCGTTCAGCTCTTTCAGCGCCCGGTTCATCGGCTCGACTTTGTTGATTTCATTGTATTTCTCAATGCCCTCAACACCCTGCTCCCACAGCTTGCCGTAACGCGCCTCCTGCCATGCCGCGCTTTCCGTTGCGCGATAAACCTTCAGGTTCAGCCTGAGCTTGTCCGTCAGCTCGTCGATAAACTGGTAGGTCTCCGGGAACAGGTAGCCGGTATCGGTGAGGATCACCGGAATGTCCGGACGGATCTGATTCACCAGATGCAGGCTGACCGCCGCCTGAATGCCAAAGCTCGACGAGAGCACGTAGTCTCCCGGCAGATTTTCCAGCGCCCAGGCCACGCGCCCTTCGGCGTCGAGCTTTTCCAGCTGGGCGTTGGTTTCTGCCAGGGCCAGAATGCGTTCGACTTTTGGCAGCGCATTCAGGGCGTTTAGATCGAGTACGGACATAAGAACCTCGTTTGCCTGTTTCGCCGGGCGGCACTGCGTTTGCCCGGCCTACAAAACCCGTAGGCCCGGTAAGCGAAGCGCCACTGGGCAAAGGATGGATTACTCCCAGAAATCCCGTGCGGGATCGAGCACCGGGCGAATGATACCCGCGCGTACCGTAAAGTCTCCGAAGCCTTCACCCGCTTCGCGCTCTTTTGCCCAGCGCCCGACAAGCACGTCGAGGGAATCGAGAATTTCCGGCTCGGTGATGTTCTCGCGGAACATACGCGGGATGCGCGTGCCGATACGGTTACCGCCCAGGTGCAGGTTATAGCGACCCGGCGCTTTACCCACCAGCCCCAGCTCGGCCAGCATCGCGCGACCACAGCCGTTCGGGCAGCCCGTCACGCGCATAACAATATGCTCGTCCGGAATGCCGTGTTTTTCCAGAATCGCTTCCACTTTGTCGGTGAATGACGGCAGGAAACGCTCGGCTTCGGCCATCGCCAGCGGACAGGTCGGGAACGATACGCAGGCCATGGAGTTTTCACGCTGCGGCTTCAACGCGTTCATCAACCCGTGCTCGCGCGCCAGCTCTTCAATTCTCGCCTTTTCGCTTTCCGGCACGCTGGCGACGATCAGGTTCTGGTTAGCGGTGATACGGAACTCGCCTTTGTGGATCTTCGCGATTTCCAGCAGGCCGGTTTTCAGCGGACGGCCCGGATAATCCAGAATACGTCCGTTTTCGATGAACAGCGTCAGGTGCCAGTTATTGTCGATGCCTTTCACCCAGCCGATGCGATCGCCGCGGCCGGTAAATTCATAAGGGCGGATCGGCTCAAACGTGATCCCCGCACGACGCTCCACTTCCTCTTTGAACGTTTCAACGCCCACGCGCTCCAGAGTGTACTTGGTTTTCGCGTTTTTACGGTCGGTACGGTTACCCCAGTCGCGCTGGGTAGTGACCACCGCTTCCGCCACGGCCAGGGTGTGCTCCAGCGGCAGGAAACCGAACTCGGTCGCGGTGCGGGCGTAGGTTTTCTTGTTACCGTGCTCGATGGACAAACCGCCGCCCACCAGCAGGTTAAAGCCGATCAGCTTGCCGTTTTCCGCAATCGCCACGAAGTTCATGTCGTTGGCGTGCAGATCGATGTCGTTCTGCGGCGGGATCACCACCGTGGTTTTGAACTTACGCGGCAGATAGGTCTGGCCGAGGATCGGCTCCTCATCGGTGGTGGCGACTTTTTCCTGATCGAGCCAGATCTCCGCGTAGGCGCGGGTGCGCGGCAGCAGGTGCTCGGAAATTTTCTTCGCCCACTCATACGCTTCGGCGTGCAGCTCGGACTCGTACGGGTTCGAGGTGCAGAGCACGTTACGGTTCATGTCGTTGGCGGTCGCCAGCGCGTCCAGGCCCACGGAGTGCAGCATCTGGTGAACCGGCTTCACGTTCTTCTTCAGAATGCCGTGGAACTGGAAGGTCTGACGGTTGGTCAGGCGGATGCTGCCGTAAATCGTGTTGTCATGGGCAAACTTGTCGATCGCCTGCCACTGTTTCGTGGTGATGATCCCACCCGGCAGACGACAGCGCAGCAGCATTGCGTGACGCGGCTCCAGCTTCTGTTCAGCACGCTCGGCGCGGATATCGCGGTCGTCCTGCTGGTACATCCCGTGGAAACGGATCAGCAGGAAGTTGTCACCTTTAAAACCGCCGGTCAGGCCGTCATTCAAATCTTCGGCAATGGTACCGCGCAGGTAGTTGCTCTCTACCTTCATGCGCTCGGCATCAGTCAGTTTGCCTTCGACCACCAGTGGGCCAGGATGTTTTTCGCTCATTAGTAGACATCTCGCTGATAACGGCGCTCTACGCGCAGCTCACTTAAAAATTCATCCGCCGTTTCGGCATCCATACCGCCGAATTCGGCAATCACTTCCAGCAGTGCCTGCTCAACGTCCTTCGCCATGCGATTGGCGTCGCCGCAGACATAAATGTGGGCACCGTCATTGATCCAGCGCCACAGCTCTGCGCCCTGCTCGCGCAGTTTGTCTTGTACGTAGACTTTTTCTTTCTGATCGCGGGACCAGGCCAGATCGATGCGGGTCAGCACGCCGTCTTTGACGTAGCGCTGCCACTCCACCTGGTAGAGGAAATCTTCGGTAAAGTGCGGGTTGCCGAAGAACAGCCAGTTTTTACCCGGTGCGCCGTCTGCCGCACGCTGCTGCATGAAGGCGCGGAACGGCGCGATGCCGGTGCCCGGACCAATCATGATCACCGGCGTTTCCGGGTTCGCCGGCAGGCGGAAGTTGTCGTTGTGCTCGATAAAGACGCGCACCTCGCCCTCTTCTTCCACGCGGTCGGCAAGGAAGCTCGACGCCCCGCCCGCCCGCGCGCGGCCTTCGATATCGTAACGCACCACGCCGACGGTGATGTGGACTTCGCTTTCCACTTCAGCCTGAGAGGAGGCGATGGAGTAAAGGCGCGGCGTCAGCGGACGCAGCAGGCCAATCAGCGCGTCGGCATCCAGCTGTGCCGGGGAGAAACGCACCATATCGACAATCGGGGTTGTCGCGGCGTAATGCTGTAACTTCGCCTTGTCCCCCACCAGCGGCAGGAGGGACTCGCTGCGCGTTAAGGTGGCGTAGTTTTCCACGATGTTAGCGGTATTAACCGTCAGTTCGAAATGCCACTGGAGCGCCTCGGAAAGCGGCAGCGTTTTGCCTTCAACGGAGACCGGCTCGGTGCCTTTCAGCCACAGCAGCTCGACGAGCTCTTGCACCAGCGCCGGATCGTTCTGATACCAGACGCCCAGCGCGTCGCCAGGCTGATAGCGCACGCCGGCATCGCCAAGATCGATCTCAATATGGCGCACGTCTTTTTCCGAATCACGTCCTGTGATTTTCTGGTTCACCGACAGGCTCGCCGTCAGCGGACTCTCTTTGGTGTAAGGGCTGGTGTGGATCTCGTTGACGGTGCCCGCTGCGGTAACGGCAGCCTGCGCCGGCGTCTCTTTCGGGACGCGGGCTTTCAGCACCTCAACGATGCGCGCGCGCCATTCGGCAGCGGCGGCCTGGTATTCCACATCAGCGTCTACGCGATCCAGCAGGCGCTCGGCGCCCAGCTCCGCCAGCTTGCTGTCGAAGTCTTTACCGGACTGGCAGAAGAATTCATAGGACGTATCGCCGAGGCCGAACACGGCAAAGGCCGTGCCCTCCAGCTTTGGCGCTTTTTTCGAGAACAGGAACTTGTGCAGCGCGACGGCTTCTTCCGCAGGCTCACCTTCCCCCTGCGTTGAGGCGACAACCACCAGCAGCTTTTCTGACGCGATTTGTTTGAATTTATAATCCCCGGCGTTCACCAGGTTTACGTTCAGCTTCGCGGCGAGCAGGTCATCACGCAGCGCTTCGGCCACGCGACGAGCATTGCCCGTTTGCGAGGCAGAGATCAGCGTGATGGCAGGAATTTCAACGGCAGTTGGCGGTACGCCAGCCACGGCACCCGGCTGCTGGTTCAGCATTCCCCAGAAATAGCCGGAAACCCAGGCGAGCTGGGTGGGTGAAAAATCGGAAGTCGCGGCCTGTAGGCGCGCCAGCTGCTCCGGGTTTAGGGGAAGCAAATTTGAAGGTGGGGCCTGTGTTGTCATGCGTCGTTATGTTCCAGTAGCAAAGCGGACTTTAAGCGAATAAATCCAAACTGAAGATAAGGTTAACGGCGGGGATAATAACAATTAAAGAAGGGATGGAAATAATAAATAACCAAATGGACTAACCTGTTTTAGTTATCGTTCTTAACGATAAAAGCGATTAAATAAATAATTGAAATAAAAGAACTAAAGCCGATAAACGCCGGGAATACAAGGCGGTGACCGTTCAGAGCCGTTTTAGTTAATGATAAAAATTGTGCTTTCCGGTACTATGCGGCGGTTTTTTCCGCATTCCTGAGAGCTATGATGTCCACCACACTGTTTAAAGATTTCACCTTCGAAGCCGCACACCACCTTCCACACGTTCCTGCCGGGCACAAATGTGGCCGCCTGCACGGACATTCGTTTATGGTGCGTCTTGAAATCACCGGTGAAGTCGATCCCCATACGGGCTGGATCATGGACTTCGCCGAACTGAAAGCCGCGTTTAAGCCGACCTACGATCGTCTTGATCACTACTATCTGAATGATATTCCGGGCCTTGAAAACCCAACCAGCGAAGTGCTGGCGAAATGGATTTGGGATCAGATGAAGCCGCTGGTGCCGCTGCTGAGCGCGGTCATGATTAAAGAGACCTGTACCGCAGGCTGCGTCTATCGCGGGGAGTGAATCTCCTCCGTGTCGCCCTCAAGCGGCACGAGCGGCGTAAACTCGTAGAGCACCAGCGCATTACTCTCCAGTGATTCCGTCATTTGCCAGCCGTCAAAAAGGCGTTCATCGCGTACAGAAAGCGTTGGACGCGCTTTATGGGCTATCCAGCGCCACATCTCTTCGTCAGGGCCGCTTTCGCTGCCGATACCTTCAAGCAATGGATAGAGCGCGCCGTTGTGCCGATCAAAAAGATGGCACTTGATTCGCCATTTCCCGCGCATTCCCTTCAGGTGTAAATGATACTGCTGGCGAAAGCGCTGGATGAAGGCTTCTTCACTGGAAAGGAGCGGATTAAAAACCACCACATTGCGCAGCAGCAGCTGGTAACCATTGTGATGGCGCGTGAGCAGAACACGCCCGTCGTTTACCAGCACCTCGCCCCGCAGACGTTGCCAGAGCCAGAGTACCCAATAAACAGGACGCGGCAGACCATGGTTATACTGTAGCGCAAGGCTTGATGTATCAATAGTGTCGTTCGCGCGGGCTTCGCCCTGAAGACCCGAATCTAGCCAGAATCCCGCCAGCCAGACCTGCTCCGAAAGTCCGATCAGGTTTTGCATCAGCAGCGCCCCCCGAAAAAACCAGCCGTTTGTTGCCCGCGTACTGCCGGTGAGGGTATTCCAGGAGAGAAGCCAGACCGGAAGCGAACATTTGCGCAGGCGAAGGGCGGCGAGGATCTGGCGGATCTTCAGTATCGGGTAATTCTCCGTGGAGGAGAGATCGTTTGGCTCCCCCTGCGCCGGATCGAGAAGTTCATTGGCATCGGCCGAACAGGCAAGAAAATCGGCCTGCATCAGAATGGCTGAGCTGAACAGGGTATCGTCGCCCACGCCCGCGTTGACGGGTGAAAATCGGTGCCATAAACCAAACTTTGCCTGCGGAAGCCAGGTTCGTATTACCTTTTGCTGCGCCAGCCAGACCTGTTCCCGGGCCTCCTCACTCGCCTGGGCTGACCAGTGCATCACAAAGTGCCAGCCCGCGGTGACCTCTGGCGAAAAATGATTAACTGACCGGTGTAAAAAGCGGGTAAGAAGATCGCGACGGGTCGTTACGCCGGTGTGGAGCAGTACCGTCCACTGTTTTTTCGCCAGCCAGGTGAAGATCTGATGCAGATTGTACCAGCAGGCGTAGCCCGCCCGCTGCGCGTCATCCCACCCTGCGGCAAACAGACGGCTGCTCAGAAAAGGCTCGGCGATATCAATGCCCTCAATGGTCAGGGTTTCACCGATGGCCTCCAGATTATGACGAACGTCCTCACGCAGCAAATCGTCGAGCTCGCGCAGGGTAATGACCACCCGCATACGGCGCAGCGAGGCGGAGAGAGGGTTAAGCAGCTCCAGATCCAGCCTCTGCTCCTGCTGCGGGTGAACGATGAGCGGCGAGGATCCCCAGCCGCGCGCCTCCGGTTCATTGAGCAGGCTGAACAGCTTGTCCACGGGGACCGGATGATGCAGCTCACGCCTGTCCGTACGAACGCGTGCGGCCTCCGGGTGCTGGCGTCGGGCCTTACGAAACTCACCCGGGGACATATTGTATGCATGCCGAAACCGATCGCTCATCATGCGCGTGCTGGCGAACCCCTGCTCAAGCGCAATCTGGTGCAGCGGCCGATTGGTCAGGCGCAGAGCATCAGCCGCCTTTTCCAGCCGCAGGGCGGTGATGTACTGCATGAAACTGCTCCCCACCTCCTTTCGAAAGAGACGAGAAAGCCAGGCTTCAGAGACATATTCACTCGCGGCGATTTCCGCAAGCGTAATGCGGCGGGTATAACTGGCATTGATTCGCTCTATCACCCGGGCGATGCGTTTACTGTGCACAGAGGAAAGTTCACGGGGCAGCATACGGGCGGGCTGCTGAAACCGGCTGGTCAGCAACAGTAATATCTCGCTCAGCCAGCGGTACGCCTCCAGCCGGTAGCGGTGCGGATCGTTGATGAGCGTGACCACCAAGAGCTGGCGCAACAGATCGCGAAGTGCATCGCACTGCGGCCAGACGCCTCCGGCTTCTGCCGGTACGGCATAATCATGGGCAAAAAAATCCTTGCAGAGCTGGACGACCCAGCGCCCGGCAAGGGTCACGCGCAGGGTGACGTTGGCCGTTTCACTCGTGAACTGCCAGCGCCGGTGACGGTTGATGATGGCAAGGCTATTGGCCTCCAGGATCTCACGCCCCACATCGGTGCTCAGCTCTGCCCGCCCTTCCAGCACCCAAAGCAACGTCAGCGTATCGCCTTCATCCTCCACGCACTGGCGAATGTCCTGAATCTCTACCCGGAATTCATCTCCCCGCTGCTCCATCCTCTTCCTCACCAAAGACAAATAATGACCTGCTCTTTTTTGTCATAACTGAATTGTATGAAAAACAATCAAAACAAAACCGTCGATTTACAACAAAAAAGGGCATTTTCAGGCGGTACGATCGTCATAGACTCGAAATTATCACCGTTTGGCATAAAAGGGATAACAAAAATGACACATCCAATCATCGAAGCCCTGCGCGGCAATGAAGCTCAGTTCACTGAACTACGCCGCTATTTTCATCAGCATCCTGAAATTGGTTTTGAAGAGCGCAACACCAGCGATCGCGTGGCGGCGCTGCTCCAGGAATGGGGTTATGAGGTCCATCGAGGCCTGGCCAAAACCGGCGTGGTCGGCACGCTGAAGGTGGGTAACGGGCATAAACGCCTGGGCCTGCGCGCCGATATGGACGCACTGCCAATGCAGGAAAACAGCGGCAAGGCGTGGAGCAGCACCGATGAAGGTAAGTTCCACGGCTGCGGTCATGACGGCCACACCACTACGCTCCTGTATGCAGCGGAGTACCTGGCGCGCACCCGCAATTTTAACGGCACGCTGCACCTTATTTTTCAGCCGGCGGAAGAGCTTCTGTATGGCGGACGCGTCATGCTGGAGGATGGCTTGTTTGACCTGTTCCCCTGCGACCATATTTTTGGCCTTCACAATATGCCGTCACAGCCCGTCGGAAAAATTGGTCTGCGCGATGGCGCCATGATGGCCTCTTCCGACACCCTACATATTGAGGTTAACGGCGTGGGTGGTCACGGCGCGGTGCCAGAACATACCGTTGATGCCACTCTGGTTGCCTGCCATATCACTGTCGCTTTGCAGTCGGTTGTTTCGCGCAACATCACCCCCTTCCAGCCTGCCGTCGTTACCGTAGGCAGCATTCAGGCCGGGCACGCGCCCAACATTATCAACGACAAAGTATTGATGAAACTGACCGTGCGCACGCTGGATGAACGCGTGCGGCAAACCGTGCTACAGCGCATCCACGATATTGCCGTTGCGCAGGCAGAAAGCTTCAATGCTACGGCCACCATCCGTCACATTAACGGCAGCCCGGTGCTGAAAAACAATCCGCAAGCCAACGAGATGGTGCGCAGCGTCGCCACCGATCTGTTCGGTCAGGATTCCGTCGCGGAGGTGAATGCGTTTATGGGCAGCGAGGACTTTGCATTCATGCTCGAGAAAAATCCCAATGGGTGCTATTTCACGCTTGGCGCCGGGGATGAGCCTGACCGCTGCATGGTGCATAACCCGGGCTACGACTTTAACGACAACATTCTCCTCACCGGCGCGGCGCTGTGGGCCGCACTGACCGAACACTATCTGCGCTGATTCGCACCTTCCCGGGAGGGCACATTATGAGTACCGTTTCCCTGACAGGCACCTCCGCCTACGCCGGTAACGATCGGCTGCTGGCCGGTATCGTCATGAGCGTTCTGACATTCTGGCTCTTTGCCCAGTCAGTTATCAACGTTGTTCCGGCCATGCAGAATAGCCTCGATATTGCCCTCGAAACCCTCACGCTCGCCGTCAGCCTGAGCGCGTTGTTCAGCGGCTGCTTCGTCGTTGCCTGCGGTGGGTTTGCCGATAAGTTTGGGCGCGTGCGCCTGACCATGACGGGCCTGTTCCTGAGCATTATCGGGAGCGGTCTGCTGTTCATTTCATGGGAGCCCGTCCTGTTTCTGTTGGGAAGAGCGATACAGGGGCTGTCAGCGGCCTGCATCATGCCCGCCACGCTGGCGCTGATTAAGACCTGGTATGACGGTAAAGCACGCCAACGCGCCATCAGCTTTTGGGTTATCGGCTCCTGGGGCGGCAGTGGCCTGAGCTCGTTTGTGGGGGGTGCCATCGCCACCACGCTGGGCTGGCGCTGGATTTTTATTTTCTCCATGGTGGTGGCTCTGGCCGCGCTATTGCTTATCCGCGCCACCCCGGAAAGCCGCAGCCCTGATGCGTGTCGACACAAGCTGGATATCAGCGGCCTGGTGAGTTTTGTTCTTATGCTGGTGCTCTTTAATCTGTTTATCAGCAAAGGACACGGCTGGGGCTGGAGCAGTGGTGTATCGCTTCTGGTGCTGTCTGGCGCAGTGATTGCACTGATGTGCTTTGTCATTACCGGACGACGGAAAGGCGATGCGGCGCTGATTGACTTTGCCCTGTTTAAAAACCGGGCCTACAGCGCCTCGGTATGCTCAAACTTCCTGCTCAACGGCTGCATTGGCACCATGATGATCGCCAGCATCTGGTTACAGCAAGGGCATCATCTGTCACCGCTACAGACCGGCATGATGACGCTGGGGTATCTGGTCACCGTACTGGCGATGATCCGGGTGGGTGAAAAATTGCTTCAGCGCTACGGCGCGAGGCTGCCGATGATGACCGGCCCGCTGCTGACCGCAACGGGTATCACGTTAATTTCATGCACCTTTTTAAGCAAAGAGGTCTACATCGTCACCGTTTTTCTGAGCAACATTTTATTCGGGCTGGGGCTAGGATGTTACGCCACGCCCTCAACGGACACGGCGGTGATGAATGCGCCTGAAAATAAGGTGGGCGTAGCTTCAGGGATCTATAAGATGGGCAGCTCTCTGGGCGGGGCTATGGGTATTGCGGTCACCGCATCGCTGTACGCCCTGTGGCTGCCGATGGGAGCGGCCAGCGCCGCGCAGTATGCCTTACTTTTCAACAGTGCGATTTGCCTTGGGTCGGCCGTCGTGACCTGGGCATTACTGCCAAAGTCAAAAGCCCCGCGTTAAGCGGGGCCACGGAAACATCAGGCAATGTTCAGATATTTGTGCGTCTGCATCGACAGCCGCCAGTTGCGGGCGATACAGGTTTCAATGCACAGACGGGTCGCATCGTCTTTCTGGCTGATGGGCTGAAGCGCAATCACGCGCTGCTTTTCGTCCGACAGCGTTGCCAGCAGTTCATCCAGCGCCTCAATGTCGCGCACCCGCCCTACCGGGTGCTTAATTTCATCTGCGCGCTCAAGCGCCTGCGACAGCACGTCGTAACCGCCGCGCATATTCACCTTCGGTGAAACCGTTACCCACGTTGAATGGGAGCAGCGCACTTCATGGGTGCCGCTGGTTTCGATCTGGCAGCTATAGCCGTTCTTTTCGAGCAGCTCGGTGAGCGGCATCAGATCGTGAATGCAGGGTTCCCCGCCGGTGATGACGACGTGGCGCGCCGTCCAGCCCTGACGACCAATAATGGTCAGCAGATCTTCCGCACTGCCCGCCCCCCATTTATCGCTCTCTTTGGTTTTCGCCAGAATGCTGAACAGCGACACTTCCCGATCTGCGAGCTTATCCCACGTATGTTTGGTATCACACCAGGCGCAGCCAACCGGGCATCCCTGTAAACGAATAAAAATAGCGGGAACGCCGGTAAAGTAACCCTCGCCTTGCAGGGTCTGGAACATCTCGTTAATCGGGTACTGCATAATCTTCTCAGTTAAGGGGATAAACGATAAGTATCGCAGATCCCCGCCGGATGATCATGCTCCATCGGTGCTTTGCGCGCCTATCGCTGCCATAAAACGCCCAGTGATTTGCTGTGGCCGGGTGATTGCGCCCCCGACAACCACCGTATGCGCCCCCAGCGCCAGGCATTTTGCCGCACGCTCTGGAGTGTCCACGTTGCCCTCCGCAATCACCGGAACCGTAACGGCCGCCAGCACCGCTTTCAGAAACGCGCAGTCATTCTCCGGAAGCGAATGGCCCGCCGTTTCCGCCGTGTAGCCGTAGAGCGTGGTTCCGATGCAGTCAAAACCAAGCGCCTGCGCGGTCACGGCCTCCTGCACGGTGGAAATATCAGCCATCAGCAGCAGCGAGGGATAACGGGCGCGGATCTGCCCGATCAGCGCCTCCAGAGTCTCCCCGCCGGGACGGTTACGGGCGGTCGCGTCCAGCGCGATGATGTCCGGCGCGACCGCCATCAGCTCATCCACCTCTTTCATCGTCGCGGTGATAAACACCTCGCTATCGGGATAGTCCCGCTTGATGATGCCGATCACCGGCAGCGAAACCAGCCCTTTGATCGCCTCAATGTCCACCACGCTGTTGGCGCGGATCGCAGCGGCCCCGCCCTGCGCCGCCGCCAGCGCCATTCGCGACATAATAAACGGGCTGTGTAAGGGTTCGTTTTCCAGCGCCTGACAGGAGACAACCAGCTTCCCCTTCAGGGTATTCAGTACAGTTTTCATTACGATAACATCTCTTCCACTTCGTTCCTGATGATGGTGACGTGCGGGCCATAGATGACCTGAACGCCGTTACCTCGTACGATGACGCCGCGCGCGCCGGTCGCTTTCAGGGCCGCTTCATTCACCCTGCTGCCCTCTTTTACCGTGACGCGAAGCCGCGTGGCGCAGCAGTCAACGTCCTCGAGATTGTCTTTGCCGCCCAGCCCGGCGATCACCGCTGCGGCGCGCTCGCTTTGCGGTAAGGCTTCGGCGTCGGCCACCGCTTCCCTTTCACGGCCCGGCGTGGCGAAATCAAAGCGGTTAATCAGATAGCGGAAGGTAACGTAGTAGAGGAAGAACCACGGCACGCCCACCAGCGGGACGAACATCCAGTTGGTTTTCGCCTCCCCCTGCAAAATGCCGAACAGCACAAAGTCAATAAAGCCGCCGGAGAAGGTTTGCCCGATGGTGATATGCAGCATGTGCGCGAGCATAAACGCCAGCCCGTCAAACAGCGCATGAATGACGTACAGCACCGGCGCAATAAACAGGAATGAGAACTCGATGGGCTCGGTAATGCCCGTCAGGAAAGAGGTTAACGCCGCTGACAGCAGCAGCCCGGCAACGCGCTTTTTGTTCTCGGGTTTAGCCGTGTGGTACATCGCCAGGCAGGCGCCGAGCAGGCCAAACATCATCGTGATAAAGCGCCCGGACATGAAGCGCGACGTGCCCTCATAGAAGTGCTGGGTGTTCGGGTCGGCGAGCTGAGCGAAGAAGATCCGCTGCGTCCCCTCAACCAGGTGTCCGTTAACGATTTCACTGCCGCCAAGCGCGGTGGTCCAGAACGGCAGATAAAAGATGTGGTGCAGACCAAACGGGCCAAGCATGCGCAGGATAAAACCGTACAGCAGGGTGCCCAGATAGCCGGTGGCGTCCACCAGACCGCCGAGGCCAAAGATCAGCTTCTGGAAGTGCGGCCAGACAACGGTCATGAGCGCCCCGACGAGTATCGCCGCCAGCGAGCTGATAATCGGAACAAAGCGCGAGCCGCCAAAGAAGCCCAGGAACTGCGGAAGCGCGATTTTGTTAAACCGATGGTGCAGCGCGCAAGTTACCAGACCAATAACCACGCCGCCAAACACGCCGGTTTCCAGCGTCTGAATGCCCAGCGTCATACCCTGCCCTGCGGCACCCGGATTTTCAAGGGCCAGCTTTCCGGTCAGGATCAGCAGGGCGTTGATGGTGGCGTTCATCACCAGAAACGCGAGCAGGGCCGCCAGCCCCGCCGTGCCTTTATCGTTTTTCGCTAACCCAACGGCAACCCCAACGGCGAACAGTACGGACAGGTTCGCAAACACAATCGAACCCGCACTGCTCATGATGGTGAAGATGGCCTGTAGCCAGCCCACGTTTAAAAATGGGTAGGCCGTGAGGGTATTGGGGTTCGACAGCGCACCGCCGATCCCCAGTAATAGCCCCGCCGCCGGCAAAACGGCGATGGGCAGCATAAACGATTTGCCGAAGCGCTGCGCTTTTTCAAACCATCCGCCGGAAGAAGCGCCGCTGAACATGTGCATCATTTTTTTCATCCCCTGGTGTAATGATGAAAATTTTTATCACAATAAAAATTAAAAGTGAAAATTATCATCACAAATCCAGGAGGCGGATCATACTTTTTCGAAATCGCTGGCATCTCTCCCCCGCTTTCCGCCACACTAGTCGACAGAGAAACGCATTAAGGATCTAGCATGTCAGACCATGAAAACCTGCTGCTGAAGTTACGCCAGGAGGCTTCCGGGTACAGCCCGACGCAACAAAAGCTGGGGGAGTTTGTTCTTAACGATCCTGCGCGGGTGCTGTATTTGACGATCACCGAGCTGGCGCGCGAAAGTCACACCAGCGAAGCCAGCGTGACGCGCCTGTGCCGGACGCTGGGCTGTAAGGGATATAACGAATTTAAAATGGCGCTGGCGCTGGATATTCAGCAGGGCCAGCCCGCACGTCAGGCCGGGGATGAAATCGATAACGTCGTGGATGAATCCGTGCAGGCGCTACAGGATACCGCCAGGCTCCTCGACAGAGCGCTGCTGGAAAAGTCCGCGCAGGCGCTGCATCAGGCGCGGTCGGTGCAGATTTACGGGGTGGCCGCCAGCGCGATCCTCGGGGAATATCTGCATTACAAGCTCCTGCGGCTGGGCAAACCCGCGCAGCTGTTTAGCGATATGCATCGCGCGGCCATGAATGCGGCAACGCTGTCTGACGAGACGCTGGTGGTCGCTATCTCAAGTTCGGGATCGACCCGCGATTTACTCCATGTCGTGAAGCTAGCCCGCAAGCGCGGCGTGCAGGTGCTGGCGCTCAGCAATACGCCACGCAGCCCGCTGGCGTCCCTCAGCGATATGCAGCTGGTTGCGGCAAAGCCCGAGGGGCCGCTGAGCGCGGGTGCGCTGAATGCCAAAGTTGGCGTCATGCTGCTTATCGAGCTGCTTACCACTTCCCTTATCGCCATCGATGGCCGTTACGGCGAGGTGAGTCAGCAAACGGCCAGCGCAACGCTGCCGCTTCTGTTATAGAAAACAAAAAACCCGCCGAAGCGGGTTTTTTTATTGAAATGAAAGCTCGGGCTTATGCCTGACCTTTGATCTCTTTACGGCCGTTGTATGGTGCTTTTTCGCCCAGCGCTTCTTCGATACGAATCAGCTGGTTGTATTTAGCAACACGGTCAGAACGGCTCATAGAACCGGTTTTGATCTGGCCAGCAGCGGTACCCACAGCCAGGTCGGCAATGGTCGCGTCTTCAGTTTCGCCAGAACGGTGAGAGATAACAGCGGTGTAGCCAGCGTCTTTCGCCATTTTGATCGCAGCCAGCGTTTCGGTCAGAGAACCGATCTGGTTGAATTTGATCAGGATGGAGTTAACGATGCCTTTCTCGATGCCTTCTTTCAGGATCTTGGTGTTGGTTACGAACAGATCGTCACCAACCAGCTGGATTTTGTCGCCCAGTACTTTGGTCTGGTATGCGAAACCATCCCAGTCAGACTCGTCCAGACCGTCTTCGATAGACACGATTGGGTACTGTTTGGTCAGGTCTTCCAGGAAGTGAGTGAACTCTTCGGAGGTGAACGCTTTGTTGCCTTCGCCAGCCAGAACGTATTTACCGTCTTTGTAGAATTCAGATGCTGCACAGTCCATCGCCAGGGTGATGTCTTTGCCCAGCTCGTAGCCTGCTGCTTTAACCGCTTCAGCGATAACAGCCAGCGCTTCTGCGTTAGAACCCAGGTTTGGCGCGTAGCCACCTTCGTCACCAACAGCAGTGTTCATACCTTTAGCTTTCAGAACTTTAGCCAGGTTGTGGAACACTTCAGAACCCATACGAACCGCTTCTTTCAGGGTTTTCGCGCCAACTGGCTGAATCATGAATTCCTGAATATCAACGTTGTTGTCTGCGTGCTCACCACCGTTGATGATGTTCATCATTGGTACAGGCATGGAGTATTTGCCTGGGGTGCCGTTCAGTTCAGCGATGTGCTCGAACAGTGGCATACCTTTAGCAGCCGCGGCTGCTTTGGCGTTCGCCAGGGAAACCGCCAGGATTGCGTTCGCACCGAAGTTAGATTTGTTTTCAGTACCGTCCAGATCGATCATGATCTTGTCGATGCCAGCCTGATCTTTGGCATCTTTGCCAATGATAGCCTGAGCAATAGGACCGTTAACAGCGCCAACCGCTTTCAGTACGCCTTTGCCCATGAAACGGGATTTGTCGCCATCACGCAGTTCCAGCGCTTCGCGGGAACCTGTAGAAGCACCTGATGGAGCTGCTGCCATACCGACGAAACCACCTTCCAGATGAACTTCGGCTTCAACGGTCGGGTTACCACGGGAGTCGATGATTTCACGACCGATGACTTTAACGATTTTGGACATTAGATTTTCCTCAGTACAAGTTAAACTAAAACTCCAGACAAACAACGCGTACCAGGGGTACGCGTTGCCGTTCTAACTTTTTTTACTTCGCCTGACGCTTCTGGTACTCGCTGGCGGCTTTCACGAAGCCGGCAAACAGCGGATGTCCGTCACGCGGCGTTGAAGTAAATTCCGGGTGGAACTGGCAAGCAACGAACCACGGATGGTTAGGCACTTCGATGATCTCGACTAACTGATCGTCCCCGGAGCGGCCCGCAACACGCAGGCCCGCAGCTTCAATTTGTTTCAACAACATGTTGTTGACTTCATAGCGGTGACGATGGCGCTCGGTGATGACCGGCTCGCCGTACAGCTGGCGAACTACGCTATCGTCGGACAGCTGGCAGGCCTGTGCGCCAAGACGCATAGTGCCACCCAGATCGCTCTTCTCGGTACGGACTTCGACGTTACCGTCTTCGTCGCGCCATTCCGTAATCAGCGCCACGACAGGGTACTTACAGTCTGGCACAAATTCCGTAGAGTTCGCGTTTTCCATTCCCGCTACGTTGCGCGCAAATTCAATCAGCGCAACCTGCATACCCAGGCAGATGCCGAGGTATGGAATATTGTTTTCACGCGCATAGCGTGCAGTGGCGATCTTGCCTTCAACACCGCGGTAGCCGAAGCCGCCAGGGATGAGGATAGCGTCCAGATCTTTCAGAATTTCGACGCCGCGCGTTTCAACATCCTGCGAATCAATCAGCTTGATGTTCACGGAGACGCGATTCTTCAGACCACCGTGCTTCAGCGCTTCGATAACTGACTTATAGGCGTCCGGCAGTTCAATGTACTTACCGACCATACCGATAGTCACTTCGCCGCCCGGATTGGCTTCTTCGTAAATCACCTGCTCCCATTCAGACAGGTTAGCTTCCGGACAGTTCAAGCTGAATCGTTTACAAATATAATCGTCCAGACCCTGAGATTTCAACAGGCCCGGGATTTTATAAATGGAATCGACGTCTTTCATTGAAATAACGGCTTTTTCAGGCACGTTACAGAACAATGCAATTTTCGCACGTTCGTTCGCCGGAATCGCGCGATCGGAGCGGCAAACCAGGATGTCTGGCTGAATACCGATAGAGAGCAGCTCTTTAACGGAGTGCTGAGTCGGTTTGGTTTTCACTTCACCCGCGGCTGCCATGTATGGCACCAGCGTCAGGTGCATGAACAGCGCGTGTTCGCGTCCAATATCTACCGCCAGCTGACGAATCGCTTCGAGGAACGGCAGGGATTCGATATCCCCTACGGTACCGCCGATTTCAACCAGCACAACGTCGTGCCCTTCGCCACCGGCAAGGACGCGTTCTTTGATAGCGTTAGTGATGTGTGGGATAACCTGCACGGTTGCGCCCAGGTAGTCACCACGGCGCTCTTTACGCAGCACGTCAGAGTAGATACGGCCAGTCGTGAAGTTGTTACGACGGGTCATTTTGGTACGGATGAAACGCTCGTAGTGGCCAAGATCCAGATCGGTTTCAGCGCCGTCTTCAGTAACGAACACTTCCCCGTGTTGGGTTGGGCTCATGGTGCCAGGATCGACGTTGATGTACGGATCCAGTTTCATCATGGTCACATTGAGGCCACGGGCTTCAAGAATGGCTGCGAGGGAGGCTGCGGCAATGCCTTTACCCAGAGAGGATACGACCCCGCCGGTCACAAAAATATAGTTCGTTGTCATGCTGAACCTGAGAAGTTAGGGTGAAACGATGGAATAACCAGGACGGGAAAGTAGTATACCCGAACACGACGAGCGCCACAAACTTTCATTCTCCGTCTCCTTCCCAGGCCATGACAAACATAAGGAGTGAGAAAATAGCCCCTTTTGGGTAAATGTTTTTGACGCAAATCAAGCGCTTGTCATTTAAAAAATCACACAAATTGCGCTTGATCGCAAAATTTCGTTAGAGATCATGTTCCTGGCGTTTTACTTCCTGCCAGACTTCTTCCATCGCCTCAAGGTCAATGCCGCTCATTTCCAGGCCGCGCGAGGCCACAATCCTCTCCACTTCGCGAAAGCGTCGTTCGAATTTAATGTTCGCTTTTTGCAGCGCCGTTTCCGCTTTTACCCCTAAATGGCGCGAAAGATTGACGGTCGCAAACAGCAGATCGCCCATCTCCTCTTCCAGCTTTGCTTCATCCACAACGGCCTGCTGCGCTTCGTGCATCACTTCGTCGATCTCTTCGTGCACTTTTTCCAGCACCGGGCCAAGAGAGTGCCAGTCAAATCCTACCGCCGAGCAGCGCTTTTGAATTTTGTGGGCGCGCATCAGCGCGGGCAGGCTCAGGGGAATGTCGTCCAGCGCCGAGTGCTGAGATTTTTCAGCGCGTTCGGCGCTTTTAATCTGCTCCCAGCGCGCCAGCACTTCCGCACTGTTGCCTGCGGTGGCGTCGCCAAAGATATGCGGATGACGACGCTCCAGCTTGTCGCTGATAGCGGCGCAGATATCGTCAAAGTTAAAGCGCCCCTCTTCCTGCGCCATCTGGGCGTAGAACACCACCTGGAACAGCAGGTCGCCCAGCTCGCCGCGCAGGTCGTCGAAATCTTCGCGCGAAATCGCGTCCAGCACTTCGTAAGTCTCTTCCAGCGTGTAAGGCCCGATGGTGGCGAAAGTCTGCTCTTTGTCCCACGGGCAGCCGTTTTCCGGGTCGCGAAGACGCTTCATGATGCCGAGCAGGCGGTCGATTTGAGTCATAGTTCTGTCCTGATGTCAAAATGCCGGGTGGCGGCGAAGCCTTGCCCGGCCTACAGAAGAGGATGTTTAGCCGCCGTGCAGACGACGCGCGTCAATCACATCCGGCACCTGGTTCAGTTTGCCGAGCACGCGGCCCAGCACCTGAAGGTTGTAGATTTCGATGGTCATATCGATAGTGGCAAGCTGCTCGCGGGTATCGCTGCGGCTGGCAACACCCAGCACGTTGACCTTCTCGTTAGCGAGAATAGTGGTGATGTCGCGCAGCAGGCCGCTGCGGTCGTTGGCGGTAACGCGCACCACCAGCGAGTAGCCGGCCGAGTAGCTTTCCCCCCAGACGGCTTCCACAATACGTTCCGGCGCATGCGATTGCAGCTCTGCAAGCTGGTCACAGTCGGAGCGGTGAATCGAGATCCCGCGCCCCTGCGTGATGAAGCCGACAATATCGTCCCCCGGGATAGGCTGGCAGCAGCGGGCAATATGGTGCATCAGGTTACCCACCCCTTCGACCACCACGCGGCCATTATCCTTGCTGCGCTGCTGCGGAGCGTAGGTTTTCTGCTGGAGCTGCTTCAGCGCTGCGGCATCCTGCTCTGCCGCGCTTGGCTTGTTGAACTGCGCTTGCAGGAAGTTCACCATCTGGTTCAGGCGAATATCACCTCCGCCAATGGCCGCCAGCAGCTCGTCCAGCTCGTTGAAGTTGTAGCGCGGCAGCAGGAATTTCTCCGCCTCTTTCAGGCTTATCCCGATATGCTCCAGCTCGTCGTCAAGGATCTGGCGACCAGCAAGGATATTCTTGTCCCGATCCTGCTTGCGGAACCAGGCGTGAATTTTAGAGCGCCCGCGGCTGGTGGTAACGTAACCGAGGTTCGGATTAAGCCAGTCGCGGCTTGGGTTTGGCTGCTTCTGGGTGATGATTTCAATCTGGTCACCCATCTGTAGCTGGTAGGTAAACGGTACGATGCGCCCGCCGATCTTCGCCCCGATGCAACGGTGCCCCACGTCGCTGTGAATGTGGTAGGCGAAATCGAGCGGCGTGGAGCCTGCTGGTAAATCAACAACATCCCCTTTAGGGGTAAAGACGTAGACGCGATCGTCGAAGACCTGGCTGCGCACTTCATCGAGCATTTCGCCAGAGTCGGCCATCTCTTCCTGCCACGCAATCAGCTTACGCAGCCAGGCGATACGATCCTCGTGACCGGAGCGACCGCCGCCGGAGGTGCCCTCTTTGTATTTCCAGTGCGCCGCCACGCCCAGCTCGGCGTCTTCGTGCATCTGTTTGGTACGGATCTGAATTTCCACCGTTTTGCCGCCAGGGCCGAGCACCACGGTGTGGATGGACTGATAGCCATTCGGTTTCGGGTTCGCGACATAGTCGTCGAACTCGTCCGGCAGATGACGGAAATGGGTGTGCACGATCCCCAACGCGGCGTAGCAGTCCTGCAAACGTTCCGCCACGATACGTACGGCGCGCACGTCGAACAGCTCGTCAAAGGCGAGGTGTTTCTTCTGCATTTTGCGCCAGATGCTGTAGATGTGCTTCGGACGCCCGTAGACCTCGGCGCGCACATTCTCCTCTTTCATCGACTGGCGCAGCCCGCTGACAAATTCATCGATATAGTGCTCGCGGTCGATGCGGCGTTCGTGCAGCAGTTTTGCAATGCGTTTGTATTCCGCCGGATGCAGGTAGCGGAAGCAGTAATCTTCCAGCTCCCACTTCAGTTGCCCGATCCCCAGACGGTTCGCCAGCGGCGCATAGATATTCGTACACTCTTTGGCGGCGAGGACGCGCTCGTCTTCCGGCGCATCCTTCACTTCGCGCAGATGAGCTACCCGTTCCGCCAGCTTGATCACCACGCAGCGGAAATCATCCACCATCGCCAGCAGCATCCGGCGGACGTTATCCACCTGCTCGGAAGAGACAGAATCCGTTTGCGCGGCCTTCAGTTGACGGATGGCGGCCATATCGCGCACGCCGTGGATGAGCGCCACGACGGACTGGCCGACGCTTTCACGCAGCACGTCTTCCGTCACCACGTTCGCATCCGCCAGGGGGAACAGCAGTGCGGCCTGTAGCGTTTCGATATCCATGTTCAGCATGGACAGAATTTCGACCATCTCCACGCCGCGCCACAACAGCAGTTCAGCGTCCGGATGCCCCTGCGTTGTGCGTAAACAATAGGCCCAGGTTTCGGTTAAGCGTTCACACGACTGCTGGCTGGAAATCCCCAGACTTGCGATCCATTTTTGAGGGTCAAACTCACCAGCTTTATTTAAATGTGCACTTCTTACCGCAACCATCGTCCTCTCCTTTAGGGACAAGGGCCTGTCGAAGTCGACAAGCCAAACTCATTAGATGTGCTCGAACAACACCATCGATTCCAGATGTCCAGTGTGCGGGAACATGTCCAGCATTGCCAGACGCCGAATCTGGTAACCCCCGCTCAATAATGCTTCACTGTCACGGGCGAGCGTCGCCGGATTACAGGAAACATAGACCACGCGTTCAGGCGCGAGTTTAATTATATGTTGCATCACGCCCGGCGCACCCGCGCGCGCCGGATCGAGCAGGATCTTATCAAAGCCCTGCTTAGCCCACGGTTGCCGCGTGACATCATCCTCAAGATTTTGATGAAAGAATGTCACATTTTGCAAGCCGTTCTGCCTGGCGTTCTCCTGGCCTTTCGCCACCAGCGCCTCAACGCCCTCCACGCCGACCACGCTTGCTGCTTTGCGGGCCAGCGGCAGGGTAAAGTTCCCCATACCGCAGAACAGATCGAGCACCCGATCGGTGGGCTGGACGTCAAGCCATGCCAGCGCATTCGCCACCATCTGCTGGTTTACGCCATCGTTGACCTGGATAAAATCCCGTGGGCTGAACGTTAAGCGTAGTCCGTCTGACGCATACCAGGGCGCTTCTCCGCTGACCTGCTCAAGTATCTCGCTTTGCGGCGCAAGGAAAAGCGCAAGCTCATGAGGATGCGAAAAGCGTTCCAGTTTTTCGCGATCTTCCGGTGAGAGCGGTGCGGTGTGGCGCAACACCATCAGCGGGCCGCTGTTAGCCAGCACCAGTTCGACATGCCCCAGCGAACGCACCCCGTCCAGCGATGCAAGACAGTGGTGCACAGCCGGGAGCAGCGCCTCAAGTTGGGGCACCAAAACAGGGCACTGCGTGATGGAGACGATATCGCTGGAGCCAGCCTTGCGAAAACCCATCTCCAGCCGTTCGGTTTTTGGCTGATAGCTGAGGCTCAGGCGAGCGCGGCGACGGTAGCCCCACGGCTGGTCAGCCACAATGTCACTGACGTCATGTTTTAGCAGGCGGGCCAGCGCGCTGCTTTTACTTTTTTGCTGTAATTCTGTGCTGGCATGCTGTTGCTGACAGCCACCGCAGACGCCAAAATGGGGGCAGCGAGGCGTCACGCGTTCCCGGCTATCGTTAAGACGGCGCTTAACCTGGCCGCGTGCATACTGACGTTTGTCTTCCGTCAGCGTAATGTCTGCGCGCTCTCCGGGCAGCAAACCGGTGATAAACAGCGTCTTGCCGTTATGACGCGCCACCCCCTGACCGAAAGGATCGAGGTCCGTGGCTTCAACAGTTATGATCTGACGCGTCGTCACGCGTCGTTTTGCAGAGTAGAATTGCGCCATCGCCGAGATTGTTCTCAAATAAACATAATTAGCCTGATTGTCCCATAACGGAACTCCATGACCAACTACAGCCTGCGCGCACGCATGATGATTTTGATCCTCGCTCCTACCGTTCTCATCGGTTTGCTGCTGAGCATTTTCTTTGTGGTGCATCGCTATAACGATTTGCAGAGGCAGCTTGAAGATGCCGGGGCCAGCATTATCGAACCGCTGGCCGTCTCCAGCGAGTACGGGATGAACCTGCAAAACCGCGAATCCATTGGTCAGTTAATCAGCGTGCTGCACCGCCGACATTCAGAGATCGTGCGCGCCATTTCCGTTTACGACGAACATAACCGCCTGTTCGTTACCTCGAATTTTCATCTGGATCCCACGTCGCTGAAAATCCCGGAAGGTACGCCCTTCCCGCGTCATCTCACGGTCCTGCGGCGCGGCGATATCATGATCCTGCGCACGCCGATTATCTCGGAAAGCTATTCACCCGATGAATCAGCCCAGTCGGATGCGAAGTCCAGCAATAATATGCTGGGATACGTGGCGCTGGAGCTGGATCTCAAGTCGGTGCGGCTCCAGCAGTACAAAGAAATATTCATTTCCGGCGTGATGATGCTGTTCTGTATCGGCATTGCGCTAATCTTCGGCTGGCGACTGATGCGCGACGTCACGGGGCCTATTCGCAACATGGTGAATACCGTTGACCGGATCCGTCGGGGTCAGCTCGACAGCCGCGTGGAAGGCTTTATGCTCGGCGAGCTGGATATGCTAAAAAACGGCATCAACTCGATGGCGATGTCGCTGGCGGCCTATCACGAAGAGATGCAGCACAACGTTGACCAGGCAACCTCCGACCTGCGCGAAACGCTGGAGCAGATGGAGATCCAGAACGTGGAGCTGGATCTGGCGAAAAAACGCGCGCAGGAGGCGGCTCGTATTAAGTCTGAATTCCTGGCGAACATGTCGCACGAGCTGCGAACGCCGCTGAACGGGGTGATCGGCTTCACCCGCCTGACGCTCAAAAGCGAGCTGAATCCAACCCAGCGCGATCACCTGCATACCATTGAACGATCGGCCAACAACCTGCTGACCATCATTAACGACGTGCTGGACTTCTCGAAGCTGGAAGCGGGCAAGCTGATTCTGGAGAGTATTCCGTTCCCGCTGCGCAGCACCCTGGATGACGTGGTCACGCTGCTTGCCCACTCCTCGCATGATAAGGGGCTGGAGCTGACGCTCAATATTAAAAACGACGTGCCGGATAACGTCATTGGCGACCCGCTCCGCCTGCAACAGGTCATCACCAATCTGGTAGGCAACGCCATCAAATTCACCGAGAGCGGCAACATTGACATTCTGGTCGAAAAACGGGCGCTCAGTAATAACAAGGTCCAGATTGAGGTGCAGATCCGGGATACCGGCATCGGCATTCCGGAGCGCGATCAGTCGCGTCTGTTCCAGGCGTTCCGCCAGGCCGATGCGAGCATTTCCCGTCGTCACGGCGGAACGGGCCTGGGGCTGGTGATCACCCAAAAGCTGGTGAAAGAGATGGGAGGCGATATCTCCTTCCACAGCCAGCCTAACCGGGGCTCGACCTTCTGGTTCCATATCAATCTCGACCTTAATCCGAACGTGCAGACCGACGGTCCGGTCACCGACTGCCTGAAAGGGATGCGTCTGGCCTATGTGGAACCGAATGCCGCCGCGGCGCAGTGTACGCTGGATGTGTTAAGCACTACGCCGCTGGAGGTGGTTTACAGCCCGACCTTCTCCGCGCTGGCGAACGATCATTACGATATCCTTTTGATGGGTATTCCGGTGACGTTTACCGGAGAGCTCACCATGCAGCAGGAACGCCTGGCGAAGGCGGCCTCAATGACGGACTACCTGCTGCTGGCTCTGCCGTGCCACGCCCAGCTTAATGCTGAAGAGCTGAAAAACGACGGAGCGGCGGCGTGTCTGCTGAAACCCCTTACCGCCACACGGCTGTTACCCGCGTTGACCGAATATTGCCGTCTGACGAATCAGCCCCTGCTGCTGGCGAACGACGAACGTAAGCTCCCGATGACGGTGATGGCAGTGGACGATAATCCGGCCAACCTGAAGCTGATTGGCGTGCTGCTTGAGGATCAAGTTCAGCACGTTGAGCTGTGTACCAGCGGCGCCGAAGCCGTAGAGCAGGCCAAACAGATGCAGTTTGACCTGATCCTGATGGACATTCAGATGCCGGGCATGGATGGCATCCGCGCCTGCGAGCTGATTCGCCAGCTTCCGCACCAGCAGCAGACGCCGGTGATTGCCGTGACGGCGCACGCGATGGCGGGACAAAAAGAGAAGCTGCTGGGTGCGGGCATGAACGATTATCTGGCGAAACCGATCGACGAAGAGAAGCTGCGCAGCCTGCTGCTGCGCTACAAGCCGGGTCACATTGGCGGGACATACACCATTTCAGCTGAATCGCCGGAAATCAGCGTCAACCAGAATGCCACGTTTGACTGGCAACTGGCGCTGCGGCAGGCGGCGGGCAAAGCCGATCTGGCGCGCGATATGCTGCAAATGCTGGTGGACTTCCTGCCTGAGATT
This sequence comes from Enterobacter cloacae complex sp., assembly GCF_900322725.1. NCBI lineage: Bacteria > Pseudomonadati > Pseudomonadota > Gammaproteobacteria > Enterobacterales > Enterobacteriaceae > Enterobacter > Enterobacter cloacae complex sp. Next base: position 1,020,584 of record NZ_LT991957.1, read on the forward strand.
CGAAATAAGGTAGAAGAACAGCTGGTGGGTGAAAACCCTGAAGGGTTGCTGGAGGCTATCCATAAACTGCACGGCAGCTGCGGCTACAGCGGCGTGCCGCGGCTGAAAAATCTCTGCCAGCTGCTTGAACAGCAGCTCCGCGCGGGTACGCCGGAATCAGATCTTGAACCGGAATTTCTGGAGCTGCTGGACGAGATGGACAACGTGACGCGGGAAGCGATGAAGGTGTTGGGGAACTAAGACAATAGCCCGGTGGCGCTTCGCTTACCGGGCCTACAGGAGCACGATCGTTAACGCGAAATCCCCTGCCCCACCTTTATGACCGCCGCAATGTTTCTTGCGGCCATCTGCACGTTCTGTTGCGCATTTTCCAGCGCGTCCTCCAGGGAACAGATAGTGTAAATCACGCTGAATACGGCATCCAGCCCATGCTCGTGCACCACGCCAACGTCCGCCGTCAGGCTGCCGGCAATGCCGATAACCGGTTTGTTGTAGCGTTTCGCGACTCTCGCTACGCCAACGGGTACTTTGCCGTGGATCGTCTGGCTGTCGATACGCCCTTCGCCCGTGATCACCAGATCGGCGTTCTCGACCTGTTCATCAAGATGCAGCGCATCGGTGACAATCTCAATGCCCTGACGAAGCTGCGCGCCGCAAAAAGCGTACAGCGCCGCCCCCATCCCACCAGCCGCACCGCCGCCCGCCAGGTTTAAAACGTCGATATCCAGATCCCGGGCGATGATTTTTGCGAAATGCGCAAGCGCGTCGTCCAGCGTCCTGACCATTTCCGGCGTCGCCCCTTTCTGAGGACCGAATACCGCAGACGCGCCAGCCTCGCCGATCAGAGGGTTGGTCACATCGCAGGCCACTTCGATTCGGCAGGATGCCAGCCGCTTGTCCAGCCCGCTGAGATCGATATGGGCAAGGCTAGCCAGTTCACCGCCGCCCGGCCCAACGTGCTGCGCTTTAGCATCCAGCAGTTTTACCCCCAGCGCCTGCACCATGCCTGCGCCACCGTCATTGGTCGCGCTGCCCCCAATGCCGATAATGATATGCTTAACGCCCGCGTCCAGGGCATGACGGATGAGTTCCCCGGTTCCCCACGAGGTGGTGATTAACGGGTTACGCTTTGCCGGAGCAACAAGCTCCAGGCCGCTCGCGGCCGCCATTTCGATAAACGCGCTTTTCCCGTCTCCGGATAAGCCGAAAAACCCTTCCACGCGTTCACCCAAAGGCCCGGTAACGGGAACATGGACAAGGCGCCCCTGCGTGGCGGCCACCATAGCCTCCACCGTCCCTTCGCCACCATCGGCAACCGGTAATTTGACGTATTCCGCTGAGGGGAAGATTTCGCGAAAACCGACCTCTATCGCTGTCGCCACCTCAAGCGCGCTCAAGCTTTCCTTATACGAGTCCGGAGCGATAACAATTTTCATAAGCCATCCTTACGCATGTTAGTTACGTTAAGCATACACCACGTAAGGGACCACTCATGGGAGCGGTCCCAATGCGCTTATCGTACCATGCACGGACGTTTATTGTCGAATGACCACTCAGGGATCAGGTACTGCATCGCCAGCGCATCATCACGTGCGCCCAGGCCGTGTTTCTGGTACAGCTCGTGCGCTTTCATGACCTGATCCATATCCAGTTCAACGCCCAGACCCGGCGTGGCGGGAACCTGCACCATGCCTCCCTTGATCTCAAACGGCCTTTTGGTCAGGCGCTGGTTGCCCTCCTGCCAGATCCAGTGGGTGTCGATGGCAGTAATGTTGCCCGGCGCAGCGGCCGCCACGTGGGTGAACATCGCCAGCGAAATGTCGAAATGGTTGTTGGAGTGCGAGCCCCAGGTCAGGCCAAACTCGTGGCACATCTGCGCCACGCGAACCGAGCCCTGCATCGTCCAGAAGTGCGGATCTGCCAGCGGAATATCCACCGATTGCAGCGAGAGCGTGTGCCCCATCTGACGCCAGTCGGTTGCGATCATGTTCGTGGCGGTTGGCAGTCCGGTGGCGCGACGGAACTCCGCCATCACTTCACGTCCGGAGAAACCCTGCTCTGCGCCGCACGGATCTTCCGCGTAGGCCAGCACGCCCTTGAGCTGCTTGCCAATGCCGATCGCTTCATCAAGCGACCAGGCGCCGTTCGGATCCAGCGTGACGCGCGCCTGCGGGAAACGCTTCGCCAGTGCGGTAATCGCCTCTGCCTCTTGTTCACCGGCCAGCACGCCGCCCTTCAGCTTGAAGTCGTTGAAGCCATATTTTTCATACGCCGCTTCCGCCAGGCGCACCACTGCGTCCGGCGTCATCGCTTCATCGTGGCGCACGCGATACCAGTCGCATTTTTCGTCCGGCTGGCTCTGGTACGGCAGCGGGGTGAGGTTGCGGTTGCCGATAAAGAACAGGTAACCGAGCATTTCCACTTCGCTGCGCTGCTGGCCGTCCCCCAGCAGGGAGGCAACGTTGACGCCCAGATGCTGGCCTAAGAGATCCAGCATCGCGGCTTCAATGCCTGTGACCACGTGGATAGTGGTGCGAAGATCAAACGTTTGCAGACCACGGCCACCCGCATCGCGATCGGCAAAAGTGTTACGCACGCTGGTCAGCACATTTTTGTACTCGCCCAGCGCTTTACCCACCACCAGCGGAATGGCGTCCTCCAGCGTTTTACGGATCTTCTCCCCGCCCGGGATTTCACCCACACCGGTGTGTCCTGAGTTGTCCTTGATCACCACGATATTGCGGGTGAAGAACGGCGCGTGAGCGCCGCTCAGGTTCATCAACATGCTGTCATGTCCCGCGACGGGGATAATCTGCATGGAGGTGACTACAGGGGTAGAAAATGTGCTCATCGTTCGATCCTTTTTTCAGTGACGTCCAAAAACAGGGCGCTTACGGTCAAATGTCCAGCCGGGGATAAGGTACTGCATCGGGCCCGCGTCATTGCGCGCGCCGCCCGGCAATTTTTTATACGCTTCATGCGCCTTGTGGATCTGATCCCAGTCAAGCTCCACGCCCAGCCCCGGCGCATCCGGTACGGCAATGGTGCCGTTTTTGATTTCAAGTGGATTTTTGGTCAGGCGCGCTTCGCCCTCCTGCCAGATCCAGTGGGTGTCGATGGCGGTCGGGTTGCCCGGCGCCGCCGCGCCAACGTGGGTAAACATCGCCAGCGAAATGTCGAAATGGTTATTGGAGTGGCAGCCCCAGGTAAGCCCCCAGTCATCGCACAGCTGCGCCACGCGCACCGCGCCGGAAAGGGTCCAGAAGTGCGGGTCTGCCAGCGGAATGTCCACCGCATTCAGCATCACCGCGTGCCCCATTTCGCGCCAGTTGGTGGCGATCATGTTGGTTGCGACCGGCAGTCCGGTGGCGCGGCGGAACTCCGCCATCACCTCGCGGCCAGAGAAGCCCTGCTCCGCGCCGCACGGATCTTCCGCGTAGGTCAGCACGTCGCCCAGCCCTTTGCACAGCGCGATAGCTTCATCGAGCAGCCATGCGCCGTTCGGATCGACGGTGATGCGCGCCTCCGGGAAGCGTTTTTTCAACGCCCGTACGCTGTCAATCTCCTGCTCGCCCGGCAGGACGCCGCCTTTTAGCTTGAAGTCTTTAAAGCCGTAGCGATCCTGCGCCGCCTCTGCCAGGCGTACCACCGCCTCAGCGTTGAGCGCTTCCTGATGACGCAGGTGATACCACTCGTGGCTGCCCGGCGAGCGTTCCAGATACGGCAGATCGGTTTTAGTCCGGTCGCCAATGTAGAACAGATAGCCCAGCACCGTTACCGCATCACGCTGTTTGCCAGGCCCCAGCAGCTCGCAGACGGGCACGTTCAGCGCCTTGCCCAGTAAATCAAGGAGAGCCGCCTCCAGCGCCGCCACCGCGTTAACCCGCAGTTCAAAGGTCCAGGCGCCTTTTCCGAAGGTATCAAAATCCGCCGACTGGTTGCCCTTATGCACGCGCTGGACCACCTTGTTCAGGCGGGCGACCTCCTGCCCAACTACCTGCGGGATGGCGTCGACCAGCGTCTGGTAAATCACCTCTCCGCCGGGCGCTTCCCCGACGCCGGTATTTCCTGCACTGTCGGTCAGCACCACGATGTTGCGGGTAAACCAGGCGTTATGCGCGCCGCCAATGTTGAGCAGCATGCTGTCCTGCCCCGCCACCGGGATGACCTTCATCTCCGTTACGATAGGGCTTGATTGCGTTGTCATCATCCGCGCTCCCCAACAGGTTTCAGTTCGATACGTTTGATATCGCCCACCAGCACCAGGTAACTGAGTACCGCCACCAGCGCATGGACGCCAACATAAATCAGCGCGCCGTTAAACGAGCCGGTGGTGCCGACGATGTACCCGATAGCGATTGGGGTGACAATGCCGGAAATGTTGCCAAACATGTTGAACAGACCGCCGCTCAGGCCGCTGATCTCTTTCGGCGCGGTGTCTGCCATTACAGCCCAGCCCAGCGCGCCAATGCCCTTACCGAAGAAGGCCATCGCCATAAAGCCGATGATCATCCACTCCGCGCTGACGTAGTTACAGAACACCATGGTCATGGAGAGCAGCATCCCGAGCACGATGGGCGTTTTACGCGCAATGTTCAGCGAACCGGTACGACGCATCAGCCAGTCGGAAATAACCCCGCCGAGGACCCCGCCCACAAAGCCACAGATGGCCGGTACGGAGGCGACAAACCCCGCCTTCAGAATCGACATGCCGCGCGCCTGCACCAGGTAAACCGGGAACCAGGTGATGAAGAAGTAGGTTAACGCGTTAATGCAGTACTGGCCGAGATAGATGCCGATCATCATACGTGAGCCGACGAGCTGCTTGATCTGCGCCCATTTCTGGCTAAACGGGACTTTTGCCTTTTGGGTTTTCTGATCCATGTTGATCAGCGCCCCGCCTTCCGCAATATAGTCCAGCTCTTTCTTGTTCACGCCCGGGTGCTGGTTTGGTTCGTGGATCACCTTCAGCCAGATGAAGCTGATGACGATTCCCAGCCCGCCCATGAAGAAGAAGACGTGTGACCAGCCCACTTCATGCGTCAGCCAGCCCATGATGGGCGCGAAAATGACCGTTGCAAAGTATTGCGCCGAGTTAAAGATGGCTACCGCCGTTCCCCTCTCCTGCGCCGGGAACCAGGCGGCCACGATGCGGCTGTTACCGGGGAAAGACGGCGCTTCCGCTAAGCCCACCAGAAAGCGGAGGGTAAAGAGCGCAATGATGATGCCGAAGCCGCTGAAGATATCCACGAAGCCCTGCAACAGGGTGAACATCGACCAGATAAAGATGGACCAGAAGTAGACCCGTTTTGAGCCGAAGCGGTCAAGCAGCCAGCCGCCAGGGATTTGGCCGATAACGTAGGCCCATGAAAATGCGGAGAAAACATAACCCATACCAACCGGATCGAGCCCGATGTCTTTTGCCATCTCAGAGCCGGCAATGGACAACGTGGCGCGGTCGCCGTAGTTGAAAGATGTGACGATAAACAGCATCACCACTATCCAGTAGCGAGCGTTGGTGCGCTTCTCAGCGCTGCTCGCCTCGTGGCTTAATGTACTCATTGTTGCACTCCTGAAACATAGCTTTCGCCTGGTTCATTCTGTACAGCACCTGTAGGGTAATCAGAATGAGAGATTGGTGTTTGGTTTTGGTACGGCATCAAGCCGTTTTATAGTGACGAGAAAAGTATATGAAGGAGTGATGCGTTCTCTCACCGTGCAGGAACACAACATTGAAGCATGCAGGGAACGTGGTTTGGGGCATAAGCCCAAAGTGATGGAAGATACTTCACGGAATTGAGGATTTGGTGCGGCTTCGTTGCCGGGTGGCGGCGACGCCTTACCCGGCCTACGAAACTATTTAAGAAGCGTTGCCCAGTGTTCAACCCACGGGTTCGACACGCTTTCCGGTTCAGGGTGCTCACCGGCGTCGATCAGCAGCATCTCGCCGACGCGCTGAGCGCTCTGTTCCTGCAACTGCGCATCGAACTGCTTGCCGCCGCCGCAGAAGTTTGCATACGAGCTGTCACCCAGCGCGATGATGCCGTAATGCACGTCCGGCTGGTAGCCAAGCCGATCTTTAATCCCCTGGAAAAGCGGCATGATGCTGTCCGGCAAATCGCCCTGCCCCGTGGTCGAGGTCACGATAAGAATGTATTTATCGGCGTACTTTTCCCAGTCAGCCAGCTCCGGATCTTCATAGACCGTGGCTTTATGGCCCTGATTGACGAGGATTGCTTCCGCTTCCTCCGCCACCAGCAGCGAGTTGCCGTACATCGTGCCGACAAAAATACCTACTTCAGCCATGCTTTGCTCCCGTCATTATTGCGCTTGCTGTTCATCCTGAACGTTGCCTGCGGCAAACTCAACCCTTTCATTTTCGGGGAGTTGTCCCAGCCAGCCAAACTGTGACAGCGCCTGCATCCAGACCTCATCCAGCCCCGCACGAATAGTCAGCGGTTCGCCGGTAAACGGATGCGTCAGGCGCAGCTCGCTGGCGTGCAGCATCAGCCGGTTACAGCCAAAATGCTCTGCCGCACTGCGGTTCTGGCGCAGATCGCCGTGCTTGCTGTCGCCGATAATCGGATGGCGCAGGTGCGCAAGGTGTCGGCGAAGCTGATGTTTGCGCCCGGTTTTGGGCAAAAGCTCAACCAGACCGTAGCGCGTGGTAGGAAATTTGCTGGTCGCCACCGGCAGTTCTGTGGTCGCCATACCGCGATACTCCGTCACCGCAGGCTGCGGGCCTTTATCCTCGCGGGCAAATTTATCGGCGATTTTATCCAGTTCCTCCACCAGCGGATAATCCAGCGTGGCGGAATCCGTCAGCCAGCCGCGCACAATGGCGTGGTAGCGCTTCTGGATCTGGTGCTGTTCAAACTGCTGCGACAGCAGGCGCCCGGCCTCGCTGGAAAGTCCCATCAGCAGAACGCCAGAGGTTGGCCGATCCAGACGATGGGCAGTGAAGACGTGCTGACCAATTTGATCGCGCACGGTTTGCATCACCACCACTTTCTCATCGCGATCGAGCCAGCTTCTGTGTACCAGCCAGCCGGACGGTTTATTCACCGCCACCAGCCACTCATCCTGATACAGGATCTCAAGCGTCATGCATCGTCACCGGCGAAAAGCGTATCCAGCTTTTCCAGCTCAACCAGCATAACGTCGCGCACCGGGTGGGTCGCCTCCAGTGCCATTTCGTAATAGGGGGAGACGGCAAACGCCTGGGGCAAGGCGTGTCCCCCTTCCAGCAGCGCGTGCATACGCGGAATTAATACCCACTGGAGCCATTCGAACGGGGACAGCGTATCCAGACAAAACGGTTGGGTGCTGGCGAACGCTTCTGGCTGCGGCGCATTGTCCTGCCACAGCTGATGCTGGCGCATAAGGGCTTCGATGGCGTGCAATTGCGCACGAACGCTATCGTGATGCGTCATAGTAACCTCAACTGAAAAACGGAATGGCGCGAAGCATAGCATTGCGGAAGACAGAAATAAAAAAAGGGAGCACTGTAAAAACAGTGCTCCCGGTTCGTTTCGCAGCATTCCAGCTACAATACGTGCTCCCTGCTCATCCGTGACAACTTTTCCTGATGCCCGAAGGCCTGGTCATCCCTTTACCTTTTGCTTCCTGCTCACATCGTCCTGATGTGTAGGTTTCATCCTGAAACGTCCTGGCCATCCTGACCCACCGACCATCCTGACCGGCTCTCGTTCTCCTTCCTGGAGGTGTCCCTTACGCATCCTGCGTGATCCACTTTGCTTCATCCTGAAGCCTTCCTGCGGCGTCGTCCTGACGTATCCCTGATAAGAAACGCCATCATCCTGATGTTCGTTTCTTGCGTCGGCATCCTGTCGACAGAGATAGAATCCGCTATTCTGCGTCGTCTTACAACCCACCTTGTGCGCAGTGTAAGCCAGGCGAAACGGGCGTTATCGATTAAGGAAATCGCTAACCTGTTGAAAGAAAAGTTAATATTAATCTTAAATCCATAAGACAATGCTAATTGTTTCGGCGATGTCTCACAGAGCGTGTAAGAGATCTCTCACACGCCCAGTAGCATCATGGATTACAGAAGCGGCTCAAGGCGGGTGAGGAAATCCGCAAGTGAAGGCGCGAGAACGTCGCGATTGCGGGTGCCGAGCGTCTCTTTAATCACCTCGCCAGAGAGGTTGCAGACAGAAATGACGTCCAGTTCACTGTCGAGCGTCGCAATAAAGAGAGTCGGAGAGAGCTTAAGGCGTTTTTGCGTGACCAGGTGACCAATGAGGTTTTCCTGAACGCGCTGAAGATCGTCTTCGCTCCAGGTTTGCAGCAGCGTCAGCGGCTGTCGTGCAAAGCATGCCGTCATATCCCCGGCAAACTGCGTGGTATAAAACGCATGAAGCGCAGGTTGTACCACAATGTCCATGGCGCGTTCAACCGCATTTACGTTCTGCTCGCCCGCGAACGGTTTCGGTTGCCAGAGTACGTAATCATCCTGCGAAGCGATAATGCACGGTGACGGCACGCCATATAATTCAGTGCTTTGCGGCCACATCCCCCGCTTTTCATGCCAGGCATCGCAATAGCGGGTCGTGAAGCTCGTCAGGGCATTTGCAGTTTCGATATCCACCGATTTCTCTCTTCTTGTAAGACAGGATAAACTCAGCCCCTAAGTGTACCTGTAAAGTGGCTATGAAACATGTCTTACGAAAATCATCAGGCGTTAACGGGCTTAACGCTGGGTAAATCGACCGATTACCGCGACACCTACGACGCAAGCCTGCTTCAGGGCGTGCCGCGCAGCCTGAACCGCGATCCGCTTGGCCTTCACGCCGATGCGCTGCCGTTTGTTGGCGGCGATATCTGGACGCTGTATGAACTCTCCTGGCTGAACGCGCGCGGGCTGCCGCAGGTGGCCGTGGGCCACGTTGAGCTGGACTACGCCAGCGTGAACCTGGTCGAGTCAAAAAGCTTTAAGCTCTATCTCAACAGCTTCAACCAGACCCGATTCAACAGCTGGGACGAGGTTCAGCAAACGCTGGAGCGGGATTTAGCCGCCTGCGCGCAGGGGAACGTATCCGTCTCGTTATACCGTCTGCACGAGCTGGAAGGACAGCCCATTGCCCATTTCCACGGCACCTGCATCGACGACCAGGATATTGAGATAGAGAGCTACGAATTCAGCGCCGACTACCTCGAGAACGCGGCGAGCGGAAAGCGTGTGGACGAGACGCTGGTCAGCCACCTTCTCAAATCCAACTGCCTCATTACCCACCAGCCGGACTGGGGCTCCGTTCAGATTCAGTATCGCGGCCCGAAAATTGACCGGGAAAAGCTGCTGCGTTACCTGGTGTCGTTCCGCCACCACAACGAATTCCACGAGCAGTGCGTGGAACGCATCTTCAATGACATCCAGCGTTTCTGCCAGCCTGAAAAGCTGAGCGTTTATGCCCGCTATACCCGTCGTGGGGGTCTGGATATCAACCCGTGGCGCACCAATACCGATTTTGTGCCTGCCACCGGACGGCTGGTACGCCAGTAAGATAAATATTTTCACAATATGCGGGCGGTATTCCGCCCGAAGTGTTGTGAAACGTCATAAGCCAGGGCTATTGTAATCAACAGGGAAAGACGATAATCGTCCCATAAGGAGCTCACTTGATTACACATATTAGCCCGCTTGGCTCTATGGATATGTTGTCGCAGCTGGAAGTGGACATGCTTAAACGCACCGCCAGTAGCGACCTTTATCAACTGTTTCGTAACTGTTCACTTGCCGTACTGAACTCCGGAAGCCTGACCGACAACAGTAAAGAGCTGCTGTCCCGCTTCGAAAGTTTTGATATCAACGTGCTGCGCCGCGAGCGCGGCGTGAAGCTGGAAGTGATCAACCCGCCGGAGGAGGCTTTTGTCGACGGGCGTATTATTCGCTCACTTCAGGCCAACCTGTTTGCCGTGCTGCGCGATATTCTGTTTGTTAACGGACAGATCAGCAACGCCGGTCGTTTCCAGCATCTTGATCTGGAAAGCTCCGTTCATATCACCAACCTGGTCTTTTCCATTCTGCGTAACGCCCGTGCCCTGCACGTGGGCGAGGCGCCGAACATGGTCGTCTGCTGGGGCGGTCACTCCATTAACGAAACCGAATACCTGTACGCCCGCCGCGTGGGGACTCAGCTTGGCCTGCGCGAGCTGAACATCTGTACCGGCTGCGGCCCTGGCGCGATGGAAGCGCCGATGAAAGGTGCGGCAGTAGGACACGCGCAGCAACGCTATAAAGATGGTCGCTTTATCGGCATGACCGAGCCGTCGATTATCGCCGCTGAGCCGCCTAACCCGCTGGTTAACGAACTGATTATTATGCCGGATATCGAAAAGCGTCTTGAGGCGTTTGTCCGTATCGCGCACGGCATCATCATCTTCCCGGGCGGCGTAGGCACGGCGGAAGAGCTGCTTTATCTGCTGGGGATCCTGATGAACCCGGCCAACAAAGACCAGGTTCTGCCGCTGATCCTGACCGGCCCGAAAGAGAGCGCCGACTACTTCCGCATGCTGGACGAGTTTATCGTGCATACGCTGGGTGAAGACGCGCGCCGTCACTACCGCATTATCATTGACGATGCCGCAGAAGTGGCCCGTCAGATGAAAAAAGCGATGCCGCTGGTGAAAGAGAACCGTCGTGATACCGGGGATGCCTACAGCTTTAACTGGTCCATTCGTATCGCACCGGATCTCCAGATCCCCTTCGAGCCGTCGCATGAGAACATGGCGAACCTGAAACTCTATCCGGATCAGCCGGTGGAAGTGCTGGCTGCCGACCTGCGTCGCGCCTTCTCCGGCATTGTGGCGGGGAACGTGAAAGAGGTGGGGATCCGCGCGATTGAAGAGTTCGGGCCGTATAAGATCCACGGTGACCCGGAGATGATGCGCCGTATGGATGACATGTTGCAGGGCTTTGTCGCCCAGCACCGCATGAAGCTTCCAGGCTCCGCCTATATTCCGTGTTACGAAATCATCAAGTAAAGCGTCATTTCCTTCCACTCAAGCCGGATCGTCATCCGGCTTTTTTATTAGTGATGCAATTCATAGCGCTCTTAAATGTTATTAGCAAATCTGACGCCCGCGCAAACGATTACCTGGTTTCTGAAACCGTAAATAATCAGCCTTAATCAAAATTACCCGCCAGAAAATACTAAAATCCCATTTCTTTACAGCGAAAGACACCTATCTCGCGGGCCAGCCTTTTCTAAAACATGTTGTTAATGGTAGCCTTCGCGCCCGTAAATTCTCTTTGATGTTTTTTTAACAGATAATTGGTCTAAAGATGCCCACATCATAAGTGGATTATTGCATTTGGGATCGCGATCACTGATAGATTCATAACTAGAATGTATCTTTCCGCCCGCCAATAGTTACGGGCAAAAATTATTAAAAAACCGTCACTGAACGAATTTCATATTACCGTCAGGCACTTTTTCATCGGATTTGACTAAAAACCTGACAATTTGCTTCCTCCAGGAGATACAGATGGAAACCACTCAAACCAGCACCGTTGCTTCGATTGATTCCCGAAGCGGTTGGCGCAAAACGGATACCATGTGGATGCTTGGCCTTTACGGCACGGCAATCGGCGCTGGTGTACTGTTCCTTCCTATCAACGCGGGCGTCGGCGGTCTGATCCCGCTGATCATCATGGCAATCATCGCTTTCCCGATGACCTTCTTTGCACACCGCGGCCTGACCCGCTTCGTGCTGTCCGGTAAAAACCCGGGCGAAGACATCACTGAAGTTGTTGAAGAACACTTCGGCGTCGGCGCAGGTAAGCTGATTACCCTGCTCTACTTCTTTGCGATTTACCCGATTCTGCTGGTTTATAGCGTCGCTATCACCAACACCGTTGAAAGCTTCATGATGCATCAGCTTCAGATGACCCCGCCGCCGCGCGCGATCCTCTCCCTGATCCTGATTGTTGGTATGATGACCATCGTGCGCTTCGGCGAGCAGATGATTGTGAAAGCGATGACCGTGCTGGTATTCCCGTTTGTTGCGGCCCTGATGGTGCTGGCGCTGTACCTGATCCCACAGTGGAACGGTGCTGCCCTGGAAACCCTGTCTCTGAGCAGCGCATCCGCGACCGGTAACGGCCTGCTGCTGACCCTGTGGCTGGCAATCCCGGTAATGGTGTTCTCCTTCAACCACTCACCAATTATCTCCTCCTTCGCGGTAGCGAAGCGTGAAGAGTACGGCGACGGCGCAGAGAAGAAGTGCTCCAGCATCCTGGCTCGCGCGCACATCATGATGGTACTGACCGTAATGTTCTTCGTGTTCAGCTGCGTGCTGAGCCTCTCCCCGGCGGATCTGGCGGCGGCGAAAGAGCAGAACATCTCTATTCTGTCTTACCTGGCAAACCACTTTAACGCACCGCTGATTGCATGGATGGCACCGATTATCGCGATTATCGCCATCACCAAATCCTTCCTGGGCCACTACCTGGGCGCACGTGAAGGCTTCAACGGTATGGTGATTAAATCTTTGCGCGGTAAGGGCAAGAGCATTGAAATCAACCGTCTGAACAAAATCACCGCGCTGTTCATGCTGGTGACCACCTGGGCGGTAGCTACCCTGAACCCAAGCATTCTGGGCATGATTGAAACCCTGGGCGGCCCGATTATCGCGATGATCCTGTTCCTGATGCCGATGTACGCGATTCAGAAAGTGCCTGCGATGCGCAAATACAGCGGCCATATCAGCAACGTCTTCGTTGTTGTGATGGGTCTGATTGCCATCTCCGCTATTTTCTACTCGCTGTTCAGCTAATACCTCCTGCGCCGTCTGCGGACGGCGCACTCCTCCCCTCTGACTGAAGCAATGGACGCATCATGATTAGCGTATTCGATATCTTCAAAATCGGTATTGGTCCTTCCAGCTCTCACACCGTCGGACCAATGAAAGCCGGTAAACAATTCACGGATGACTTGATTGCACGCGGCATTTTGCACGACATCACCCGCGTGGTTGTCGATGTATACGGTTCCCTTTCCCTGACCGGTAAAGGCCACCATACCGATATTGCCATTATCATGGGCCTGGCGGGTAACCTGCCGGATACCGTTGATATTGACTCCATTCCTGGCTTTATCCAGGACGTAAACACCCACGGTCGTTTGCTGCTGGCCAACGGCGAGCATGAGGTTGAATTCCCGGTTGACCACTGCATGAATTTCCATGCGGATAACCTGTCGCTGCACGAGAACGGCATGCGCATTACCGCGCTGGTCGGCGATAAAGCGGTTTACAGCCAGACGTATTACTCCATCGGCGGCGGGTTTATCGTCGACGAAGACCATTTTGGTCAAACCAACGGTTCCGCCGTTGAGGTGCCGTACCCGTACAAAAACGCGGCCGATTTACAGCGTCACTGCCAGGAGACGGGGCTCTCTCTCTCCGGCCTGATGATGAAAAACGAGCTGGCCCTGCACAGCAAAGAGGAGCTGGAACAGCACTTCGCTAACGTCTGGGAAGTTATGCGCAGCGGTATTGAGCGCGGGATCACCACCGAAGGCGTACTGCCGGGTAAACTGCGCGTTCCGCGTCGTGCGGCTGCGCTGCGCCGCATGCTGGTCAGCACCGACAAAACCACCACCGATCCGATGGCCGTCGTCGACTGGATCAACATGTTCGCGCTGGCGGTGAACGAAGAGAACGCTGCGGGTGGCCGCGTGGTGACTGCGCCAACCAACGGCGCGTGCGGGATTGTTCCGGCGGTACTGGCGTATTACGACAAGTTTATCCGCGAAGTGAACGCAAACTCACTGGCGCGCTATATGCTGGTTGCCAGTGCGATTGGCTCTCTGTACAAGATGAACGCCTCCATTTCCGGTGCGGAAGTGGGCTGTCAGGGTGAAGTGGGCGTAGCCTGTTCTATGGCGGCGGCGGGTCTGGCTGAACTGCTGGGCGCAAGCCCTGCGCAGGTCTGTATTGCTGCGGAAATCGGCATGGAGCATAACCTGGGGCTGACCTGCGACCCGGTCGGCGGACAGGTACAGGTACCGTGCATCGAGCGTAACGCGATTGCCTCCGTGAAGGCGGTGAACGCGGCACGTATGGCGCTGCGCCGCACCAGCGAACCGCGCGTCTGTCTCGATAAGGTTATCGAAACCATGTACGAAACCGGTAAAGACATGAACGCCAAATACCGCGAAACCTCCCGCGGTGGCCTGGCGATGAAGATCGTCACCTGCGATTAAGCCGATCAGGAAGCCTCGTTTTGCGAGGCTTCTTCCTGTTTTCCCTCAAGCTATTCGTTTCCCCCTGCCGACAGTGATACCCTTTATCCATTAGCTTTAAGGGAGAATATCTGTGGCAGTTCATTTACTTATCGTCGACGCGCTCAACCTGATACGCCGGATCCATGCGGTACAGGGCACCCCCTGCAAGGACACCTGCCTGCACGCGCTGGAGCAGCTTATTCGCCACAGCGAGCCGACGCACGTCGTGGCCGTGTTTGACGACGAAGCGCGCAACAGCGGCTGGCGGCATCAGCGTCTTCCTGACTACAAGGCCGGACGCGCGCCGATGCCGGACGATCTGCACGCCGAAATGCCCGTTATTCGCGCCGCCTTTGAACAGCGCGGCGTTCCCTGCTGGGGCGCGCACGGCAACGAGGCTGACGATCTGGCCGCAACGCTGGCGGTGAAAGTCGCGAGTGCCGGGCATCAGGCGACCATCGTTTCAACCGACAAAGGCTACTGCCAGCTGCTCTCTCCCACGATCCGCATCCGCGACTATTTCCAGAAACGCTGGCTGGACGCGCCCTTTATTGCCGGGGAGTTTGGCGTCTCGCCGGAACAGCTGCCTGACTACTGGGGGCTGGCGGGAATTAGCAGCTCCAAAGTACCGGGCGTCGCCGGCATTGGACCAAAAAGTGCCGCACAGCTGCTGACAGAGTTTCAAAACCTGGAGGGCATTTACGCCCGGCTGGATGAGGTACCGGAAAAGTGGCGCAAGAAGCTGGAGGCACACAAAGAGATGGCGTTTATCTGCCGCGAGGTGGCGACGCTACAGACGGATTTACAGCTGGACGGGAATTTACAGCAGTTAAGGTTAGAGCGTTAAAACGATTCACGGTTTTGTAGGCCCGGTAAGCGTAGCGCCACCGGGCATTACAGACGTTATCGCTCGTCGCGACGCCCGCCCACGGCCGCCCACCAGCGTCGAATGTGCACCGTCACTTCTTCACGATCGTGGTACAGCTGTCGTGCCTGGATTTCCGCGTTAATGCCATGTTCGTCCAGCTGCTGCTGAATATAGGCCAGGTTCTGCGACACCTCTTCGTAGCGCTTTTTCATCGGCAGCTTGAGGTTGAAAATCGTCTCACGACACCAGCCGTTTACCAGCCAGGAGGCCATCAGCGCCGCGACTTTCGCCGGTTTTTCTACCATGTCGCACACCATCCAGGAGATGTTGTTGCGGTTCGGGCGATAGCGGAAACCGTCCTCGCGCAGCCAGGTGACCTGCCCGGTATCCATCAGGCTTTGCGCCATTGGGCCGTTATCCACAGATGAAACCCACATGTTGCGTTTCACCAGCTGATAGGTCCAGCCGCCAGGGCACGCCCCGAGATCGACCGCATACATGCCGTTTGCCAGGCGTTCGTCCCACTCGTCGGCCGGGATAAAGACGTGGAACGCCTCTTCCAGCTTCAGGGTTGAACGGCTCGGCGCGTCCGCCGGGAAGCGCAGACGCGGGATCCCCATAAAGAACGGCGAGTTGTTGGTGGTATACGAGTAGCCTGCGTAGCAACACCCTGGCGCAATAAAGAAGATATGCACGACCGGACGCTTTGGCGTTTCGTAGTTTGTCAGCACGCCCGCATCGCGCAGCGCCGCGCGCAGCGGCACGGTGAACTTGCGGCAGAACTTCATCAGCTCTTTGCTTTCGTTGGTGTCGGCCACTTCCACGCGTAAATCGCCGCCCTTCTCCACCACGCCTTGTAGCATGCCCACAATCGGCGTGATGCGATCGTCCGGCGGGAGATCTTTCAGCAGTTCGCCCGCGACAAACATCTGGCGGGCGAAAATCAGCGAGCTGAACGGCAGCTCGCGCGCCAGCTTGTCGGCATCATCAGGCTGATAGCATTCAAATACCACATAGCCCGCGTTCTCTTTGACGCGAGCAAATCCGAAGACTTCACGCTTCCCCGCTTTATCGGTGATTTCCGCGGCGCACTCTTTCTCAAACCCCGGGCGACAATATAAAACAACCTTATTCATGAACAACGCCCTTGCGTTTCAGACGGATAGCTCCGATAAACATTAATACCCACCCCGCCAGGAAGCTGACACCGCCGACAGGTGTAACAAACGCCCACAGGCGTAAATGCGACAGCGCCAGGCAGTAGAGGCTGCCGCTGAACAGTACGGTACCCAGCGCCAGAAAGACGCTGCTCCAGTAGAACCAGATGCTGATACGGCGTTGCATCGCTACTGCCAGCCCAAATATTGCCAGCGTGTGGAACGCCTGATATTCAAGGCCGGTCTGGATCCAGCCCATCTCCACAACGCCCAGAGATTTGCTTAACACATGCGCGCCAAACGCGCCCAGAGCTACAAAAATAAAGCCACTTACCGCGGCGAAAATCAGCATGAATCGGCTGGTCATGTTTAAGTCCTGAATTAATGCGTGCCCGGCACACAAACGTTATTGTTCATACCTGAAGCGGAATTTTTCTTGCTCGCTTGCCGCTTTCGCCAGTATCCACTGCCGGAAAGCGGCTATTTTACCCAGTTCTGCCTGACTGTCATGACAAACCAGATAAAATGCATTCTTGCTGACCAGAACATCGTTAAACGGGCAAACCAGACGGCCTGCCTCAATTTCAGACTGGGCCATCACGTTGTTTGCCAACGCCACGCCCTGCCCGTGAATGGCAGCCTGTAGCACCATCGCGCTGTGGCTAAAAATGGGCCCCTGCTGCACGTTTATATGATTAAGACCTAACTGACGGGTATAAGTTTGCCAGTCGCGACGCGACGCATCATGCAAAAGCGTATGTTTCGCCAGATCGGCGGGCGTTTTGAGCGCCTTGTCCCCCGTCAGCAGCAGCGGCGAACAGACCGGCAGCAGATATTCTGCGTATAATTTCTCTACACGCAAGCCCGGCCAGTTGCCGCGACCGTAAAAAATCGCCACGTCCACATCATCTGCCAGCTTGTCTTCCTGACGGTCAACGGCCTGGATTCGGACATCGATTCCCGGATAAGTTGAGTTAAAGCTTGAGAGTCGCGGCACTAGCCATTGAATGGCAAAACTGGGCAATAAACTGACAGTCAGGGCACCTTTTGCGCTCCGGGCCTGAAGCTTGCGGGTGGCTTCCGTCAGCTGGGAAAAAATCTCTTTAATATCCTGAAAATAGCTCTGCCCCTCTTCAGTCAACAGCAAGGATCGGTTGCGGCGACGGAACAGCTTAAGCCCCAGAAAATCCTCCAGAGACTTGATTTGATGACTTACTGCGGCCTGTGTCACAAAAAGCTCATCGGCTGCGCGGGTGAAGCTGAGGTGGCGTGCTGCGGCATCAAAAACACGTAATGCATTAAGGGGTGGCAATCGCTTGGACATGGTTATCTGGCTTAGATGTTAACAGGATTTAACATATAGGAAACAACGTTTAACCTATTAGTTTTTTTTATCTGAGCCATTATAATTTGTCCGTTGAGGAACTACCAGCAAATACCTATAGTGGCGGCACTTCCTGAGCCGGAACGAAAAGTTTTTTTGGAATGCGTGTTCTGAAGGGCTTTTGGCTTACGGTTGTGATGTTGTGTTGTTGTGTTTGCAATTGGTCTGCGATTCAGACCACGGTAGCAACGCTACCAATTTTTCACTTCCTGTACATTTACCCTGTCTGTCCATAGTGATTAATGTAGCACCGCCAACTTGCGGTGCTTTTTTTTCGCTTATCTTGCTATTAATGCTCGATTTCTTTCATCTCTTTCACGTCACTGCGGTTGATCTGCTGTTTGTTCCCGTTAGCATCTTTGTATGAAATCATCCCGGTATCATTATCGGTTGTCGGTTTCCCTTCAGAGACGATAGATCGACCATCGTTGGTATGCATTACATAGTTATTACCAGAACAGGCGCTCAGGGCAAAGGTCAACGCACAGGCAGAAATGATTGCAGCTGTCTTTTTCATGATTATCTCCTTTAGCAATTAATGCTATTCAAACCTCGATTTATAACAGGCTAAAACATCCGCCTAACACTATTTAGCATAACCTGCTTTTTCAGACTCGCCAGGATAAGCAGACAAATCTGATAGATATCAACTTCCTTGCCCTGTCGATAAATTTGCGCGACGATCGAAGAATCGATATGAGGAATTCCATGAACGCTTTCAGTCCTGCGCAGTTTCGCGCACAGTTTCCCGCGCTGGCCGATGCCGGTATTTATCTTGATAGCGCCGCCACGGCCCTTAAGCCGCAGGCGGTGATTGAGGCAACCCGCCAGTTTTACAGCCTGAGCGCCGGGAACGTGCACCGCAGCCAGTATGCCGAAGCGCAGCGCCTGACGGCGCAATACGAAGCCGCACGGGATCAGGTCGCGCGCCTGATCAATGCCGACAGCGGTGAGAGCATCGTCTGGACGCGCGGTACCACCGAGGCCATTAACATGGTGGCGCAATGCTACGCGCGTCCGTTGTTGCAGGCCGGAGATGAAATCATCGTCAGCGAGGCAGAGCACCACGCCAACCTGGTGCCGTGGCTGATGGTGGCTGAACAAACCGGGGCGCGCGTTGTAAAGCTCCCGCTGGGTGCAGACCTTCTGCCGGACGTGGCGCGTCTGCCGGAGCTGATAACGCCGCGAAGCCGTATTCTGGCGCTGGGGCAGATGTCCAACGTCACCGGCGGCTGCCCGGATCTGGCGCGCGCCATTAAAATTGCCCATGCCAGCGGCGTGGTGGTGATGGTCGACGGCGCGCAGGGAGTGGTGCATTTCCCGGCTGACGTTCAGGCGCTGGATATCGATTTCTATGCGTTCTCCGGGCACAAGCTGTACGGGCCAACCGGTATCGGCGCGCTGTACGGTAAATCTGAACTGCTGGCCCGGATGACGCCGTGGCTCGGCGGCGGCAAGATGATTACCGAAGTGACCTTTGACGGCTTTAAAACTCAGGATGTACCTTACCGCCTGGAAGCCGGTACGCCGAACGTGGCCGGGGTTATCGGCCTCAGCGCGGCGCTCGAATGGCTTACAGAAACGGACGTGGTTCAGGCTGAAAGCTGGAGCCGGGGCCTGGCGACGCTGGCGGAAGAAGAGCTTAAAAAACGCCCGGGGTTTCGCTCGTTCCGCGTACAGGACTCCAGCCTGCTCGCCTTTGACTTCGCGGGCGTACACCATAGCGACATGGTGACGCTGCTTGCCGGGTACGGCATTGCCCTGCGTGCCGGACAGCACTGCGCCCAGCCGCTGCTGGCAGCCATGGGCGTGAGCGGCACCCTGCGCGCCTCGTTTGCACCGTACAACACAAAAAGCGATGTCGACGCGCTGGTTTCCGCCGTCGACCGCGCCCTGGAATTACTGGTGGATTAATGACACATGCAGCCTTAGCCGGGCACCCGTTCGGCACCGTTATCACTGAAGAGACGTTGAAACAGACCTTCGCCCCGCTCACGCAGTGGGAGGATAAATACCGTCAGCTGATCCTGCTGGGTAAACAGCTTCCCACCCTGTCAGACGATCTGAAGTCACAGGCGAAGGAGATCGCAGGCTGCGAGAACCGCGTCTGGCTTGGGTTTAGCGTATCCGGTGAGAAGCTGCATTTCTTCGGCGACAGCGAGGGACGCATTGTTCGCGGCCTGCTGGCGGTGCTGCTGACCGCCGTCGAAGGGAAACGCGCCGCAGATCTGCTGGCGCATTCTCCGCTGGCGCTGTTTGATGAGCTGGGACTTCGCGCGCAGCTTAGCGCCTCGCGCGGTCAGGGGTTGATCGCGCTCAACGACGCGGTGCTGGCTGCCGCACGTCAGGCCTGAGCCTGACGTTCCGCCTTCGCCATCATCTTCTTCAGGGCGTGAGAGACCGCCACAAAGCCGAAGGAGGCGGTCACCATGGTGGCCGCACCGAACCCAGAGGCGCAGTCCATCCGCTTCGGCCCTTCCGCCGTGCTTTTCATCGCACAGACCGAACCATCCGCCTGCGGATAAACCAGCGCTTCGGTGGAGAACACGCAGTCCACGCCCAGCTTGCCTTTGCTGTTCTTCACCACGTTGAAGTCGCTTTTTAGGCGCTCGCGCAGCTTAGCGGCCAGCGGATCCTGAATGGTTTTCGCCAGGTCAGCCACCTGGATCTGAGTCGGATCGATTTGTCCGCCTGCCCCGCCGGTGGTCACCAGCGGCACCTTATAGCGACGGCAGTAAGCGATCAGCGCCGCTTTCGGGCGCACGCTGTCGATGGCGTCAATGACGTAGCTGTAGCCTTTGCTCATGTACTCCGCGACGTTATCTGCCGTCACAAAGTCGTCAATCACCGTTACGCGGCACTCCGGGTTGATCAGACGAATACGATCCGCCATCACCTCAGACTTCGCCAGACCGACGTTATCACGCAGGGCGTGGATCTGACGGTTAGTGTTAGTGACGCAGACGTCATCCATATCAATCAACGTAATTGCGCCAATGCCGGTTCTCGCCAGCGCTTCTGCCGCCCACGAACCCACACCCCCAATGCCCACCACGCAGACATGCGCATCCGCGAACAGTTGCAGGGCTTTTTCACCATATAACCGTGCCGTGCCGCCGAAACGCTGGCGCCAGGCATCGCTGATTACCACAGACATAAAACCTCAGATGTAAAAAGGGTGAGGTATTCCTCACCCTGAACCGTAATCCGTCTTGCGCTCAGAATACCACAATCAGCCGCTGAATACGTTTCCGGTACCCGGCGCAGTCTTCAGCACCCACACGCGTCCGTAGTGGTTATACCAGCCTGCACGGTGCCCGGCATCCGGGCCGATGCCCTGGTAAATATCGAAGTGCTGGCCTTTTATCGCCCCGCCCACGTCCAGCGCCACCATCAGGCGCAGCTCATACTTGCCGTTGAACTTGCCGTTGTTGTCGAGGAGAGGCACTTCCGCCAGCAGCGTGGTGCCCGCCGGGATAATCGAACGATCCGAGGCCACCGAGGCGCGGCCAATCAGCGGTACGGCGCTCGCCCCTTTCACCGGCGCAAAGTTCTGCGGCTTGAAGAAAACAAACGATGGGTTCTGCTCAAGCAGTTCACGCACTTCCGCTTCGCTGTGCTTTTCGCCCCACTCGCGGATCGCCTGCATCGACATGTCTTCTCGTTTTACTTCACCACGGTCGATGAGCACCTTACCGATGCTGCGGTAGGCATGGCCGTTTTTCCCGGCGTAGCTAAAGAAGTTCAGCGGCGAACCGTCGCCAAAATCAATATAACCGCTGCCCTGCACGTCCATGATGAAGTTATCCATCAGCGAGTTGCTGTAGGCTAGCACGTAATTTTCGCTAAGCGCGCCGGCGTAGATCTCGGCGCGAGACGGCAGACGACCGCGTTTTGGCGGCATACGGTAAATCGGATACTGGAATTCGCCCTGACGCGTGTGTCGCGCCTGGACAACCGGCGTGTAGTAGCCGGTAAACTGGACGTTACCGTAGTTATCGGCCCCTTCCATCTGCCAGGCATCAATACCAAACTGGCGCATATTGCGCGTATCACCGCCCGCCTTCAGCCAGTCCTGTACGGCACTATAAACGTTGTTCTGTGCGCCATACAGGCGCGGCGACGCTTTGCGGATCTGGTACACCTGCTCGGAGAAATCCCCGGCATTGATTGGAGCACCCACGGCATCGGGCTGGTTAACTAAAGAGAAAGGCTGGGATAACTTCCCGTCTTTATACTGTTGACCGCGATCGGTCGGTTTGGAAGAGCAGGCCGCAAGAATCGCTACCATTGCGCCTGTCATCAGATACTTCGCCCAACGTCCTTTCATTATATCTCGTCTTTTAGTTGCCCATTTCCGCGTGATGAAGATAACAAACCCACCGTATGAATGAAATGCAATCGCCTTCCCTTTGGCAAATTCTGGACAAAAAATAGTCCAAAGTGGCTATTCCCGTTCATTTTGCATACAAAATAATGAATTATGCGAAAAAGGGGTTGCATCACAAACCTATCCGAG
Source organism: Enterobacter cloacae complex sp. (assembly GCF_900322725.1). Taxonomy (NCBI): domain Bacteria; kingdom Pseudomonadati; phylum Pseudomonadota; class Gammaproteobacteria; order Enterobacterales; family Enterobacteriaceae; genus Enterobacter; species Enterobacter cloacae complex sp. The sequence goes on from NZ_LT991957.1 coordinate 1,042,761, forward strand.
TATAGTGCGCTTCCACGGACGCGGGGTGGAGCAGCCTGGTAGCTCGTCGGGCTCATAACCCGAAGGTCGTCGGTTCAAATCCGGCCCCCGCAACCAATTAAAATTTGATGAAGTATCTTCTACGACTGTAGAAGTTTTTGCGAAGTAGTTCGAATCACAGCAAGGCGACGACGCAGTGAATCCTTAGGAACTTACTCCAGTAAGTGACTGAGGTGAACGAGGAAAGTCAACGCAGATGTGGTTTGAAATACGAAGCAAAAAGACGGACGCGGGGTGGAGCAGCCTGGTAGCTCGTCGGGCTCATAACCCGAAGGTCGTCGGTTCAAATCCGGCCCCCGCAACCAATCAAATTTGAAGAAGTAAATTTCTACAAGTGTAGAAAGACGGACGCGGGGTGGAGCAGCCTGGTAGCTCGTCGGGCTCATAACCCGAAGGTCGTCGGTTCAAATCCGGCCCCCGCAACCAATTTATTGTTTTAAGGCGTCCGTATAAGGCCTTAGAAAACAAGAAACCGCAAAGCCATCAACGGCTTGCGGTTTTTTTTTCGTCCGTTGATATTTCACAGTGGATCGGGAAACGGAAAAAATGGGTGGATAAATGAGTAAATCGTTCAGGAAGAACTTCTTTAATAAACCATATTTAAGTTACTTGCGGAAGGAACCGCCTGATTTCAGTAAAATACAGCCCTCTCACCTTTGTGAAAACAGCCTCAGGGCTTGCCTTATCAAGGAATTTTCATGGCTGTCTTTACACCAGTCCACTTTCCTCGACAGAAGTCCATAACGCAAATCTCGCCACAAAACCCTATTATCTATTTGATGATCGTGGTCTGTGCTTACAGATCAAACCCAATTGCAATAAATTCTAGCGTTGTCACTATACCCGTCCGTTCACAAAAATACCGACAGAAATCAGTCTAGGGCGGTATCCCACATTATTTCTTACGGATGCCCGTAAAGAGCATCAGAAATTGTAGACGCTGCTGGCAAAAGGAATTGATCCCAGAGAGCTGGAAAAGCAAGCTGAAAATCGGGTTAAACACAATGATGAAGCACGTTCCCGTGTTATGGCCGAGAAATGGCACAACACTAAAAAGGAAGCGTCACTGAAAAACACAAAAAAATCTGGTCGTCACTGGGAAAAATGAGTTCCCGTCCATTATAGATATTCCAGTTAGTTATACTAAGTCGCCCTTTACCTTTACCCGACCTTTTACCTTTTGCTAGCGTAATTATCAGCAAAATATTGTCATGCTGCATCAGAATCCTGTTAACAGGTTATACCTTTCGTAATTACCATTATTGAGAGGAAACCGTTCGAAAACATATAAAAAGCCCGAAATTAATAGAAAATCATCAAAAGCTATCTGGAGCAATAATTTTAGATGAAAACCGACAGATAACCAAATTTTTCAAGTTAACGGCTATCAGTCAGTATCCCTTCGCCTGTAGACCTGCACCACGTACCGCCCGCCCCCGTCACAATGTCCCAAATCCATCTCAGTCATCTACAGCGCTTTCTTCTTACAAAACCCCTTTTCCAGATAATGACGGATCGCATCATGTCCATGCATAGCGCAACGAGTGCGGGGAATAAACGCCCTTTAACCCGAAACGTAATGTATGACTGTGCCAGTATTTCATGGCGATTTTCAAGTCCGGCTTATTTATCAGCCTGCCGTGGCGATCTTCTGCCACAACCAGCGTTTTTCTGACAGCGAAAGCATCCAGAATAATTGTCTCTTGAGGCCGCCCGCCTTTGGTGCCGAATACCACGGTCAACCGGGTATCACCGCGCTCCAGCGCTAACCGCTTCATTTGCCGCTCCAGAATTCCCATATTTTCCCCTTTTCATGAATGCCGCAAGCTCATCCCCAAAACCCAACACTGATACAGCTTTCCCCGGCGCGTAGGCCGATAGCCCCTGTTTTTTTGTCGGGGCTACGAACGATACCTGAGCGCCGGGGCGACAGCCGTTGAGGTGTGGTAGGGCTTCGGTTGTGCTCTCTGAGCAGCCGCCCGCCTTAGCGGGTTATCCCCCGGAGCGTCCTAATCCCCCTCCGGTATCGGTTCATGTTCTCCTTATCGGTCAAATGGCCTGAAAAGGCGGTGTCAGGAACCAGCCGTGAGCTGGCGCAGTTAAGTTTTCTGGTACAGGTAGAAAGGGCTACGTGCGTCACTTTCCCGCTCAGCGCGGTTAAAGTGACGCACGGGTCTGGCACAGTGTTTTTAAAATCGCAGGCTGGTGCAGTTTTACGGCCACTCGGCAGCAAAGCCTGACTGAAATGCAGGCCGCGGCCCGTAAGGTAAATGGCACTGGTTGTTAGCAGGTATAGCTATGGCAGCAGATATCTGGCAAGGAAGAATAACATCAGCAAACTGGCGCAGTGAAAGGGTGTATTGGGTGTAAATTTTAACCTCTGCCGCAGTATCTGCGGCCCGGCATTTTTGCAGAGGCCCTGCCGGTAAGGCGACCATCCTGATTCATCAGGCGCTTCTTTCAGGTCATAAAGCGTTGGGCGTTGTCAACGACAGCATGGGGCAGGAGGGAGACTACGCATGTGCCGATGGTGCAGAAAGGAAAAACCGTTTTTGCGTCAAAAATAATTTTTGCGAGCCTGCACTGTCGCGCTTCGCTTGCCTTCTCCCGAGCTTCTGACAGCAAACCCATCAGAAGATCGTGAGAGATGATTTAATCATTTTCAGGCTTACGGTAGCGGGAAGACCGTGCAATCCCTAACGCTTCAGCGATCAACCTCTCACCTTTGGGCCTGTGTCTTATCAGCACGTTTGTCAGCGTGGAGGATGCCAGCCCGGCCTTGCGGGAAACAGCGGACAGCGACGTTCCGCGCTTTTTCAGTGCCGCGATAATGTCGGCAGAATGCCAGTCCGGCTGCATCATGCCGCCACCCCGTCAATAAATTTTACGCGGTCAGTGGTACGCGACCAGCGCGGTAGCTAAAGAAGAAAAACAAACTCAACGGAACTTCCTCTTTAAAGAGAGATTGTATTACACTAATTACAACTGTTAATATTATTTAAATTAATTATTCAGAATATTTTCATTCACACAATAACTTTTCATCTGACACTATTTATGAAGTATGGTATCAAAAAATAAACGTTTAAGATAGTCTATATAAACATCATCACTTTATTATTTTCACGCTTTATGAATATTAAAAAACCATTCACCTTACATATAAGACAATCTGCAAAACCCTAAATAAACATCATCCAAAATAAACGCAAACCCAACATTCATCACAAAAACCAAAATAAAAATCATTAAAATAGCCATACCCCGCTACATTTCAACAGGAGAAACTCTTTTCGTAAGAGTCATGCAAACACGAATGTTAACACTAGTTATGCAGAAGGGTATTCCTTGCCCCCTAAGAATTTGCAAAATTCTACACTGTAGCAAACGATGTTCCGAGTATCTTTCTTGATTTAGACTAAGGTCATAAAATGGAATTCAGAAACCTGACGCCATTTTCCGTCAGTCATTACAAAATGCTGGATAAATTGGATCATGAATCTCACGTAGTCATAATGAAAGTGGGATTTCAACTGGTAAAAGTAGCAGAAGGACAATATCTGGCAGAAATTATTGACAAAGAGCCGTTACCACTTTGTATTCAGGATGAGTACAAAGGTCGGGTGAATAACTCTATGGTTCTGCAAGAAAGCGATTTAGCGCCATATAAGCCAGCCTGTGATGTCATAATAAACGCCATAGCCTATGCTCCAGGAGCGAAACCATGTATCAATTTCTCTGTGGGAGTAAAGTTAAACTCGGCGGAGGGGGAGACGTTATTGAACAAGCGCCTATGTGTTACCGGAGAACGCCAGCTTATACGAAAGCCCGGCGGAACATGGTATTTCAGTGAACCAGTATCGTTTACCTCTCTACCATTAGACTATCGTTTTGCTTTTGGAGGTGAATGTGTCATATATCCTGAAAATGTTAAAGCAGCAAAACGCATCCCGTCCAACTATCGACTCACAGAAACACAACTTGCCCAGCATCCTGAGCATGAACATCGCCCTATAGCGCACGAAGTATGTACCACAAATCCGCTGGGAATGGGCTATTCAACCCCTTGGTATCTTTCCGCTACAGAGAAACAATCTGTTATCGCTCCCCAAATAATGAATGCTTTATATCCACTACAGGCAGAGCATTTTCAGCAATTGTTTGAAGGCCATGCAGAACAGAGCAGCCCAGAATATCAACCTGCCGGATTTAGTATTATCTGCCGCAGTTGGCAGCCCCGTCTGACGCGAGCCGGGACTTATGACCAGACATGGCTGGAAACACGCCATCCATATCTGCCTGATGATTTTGATTTTGGCTACTGGAACTGTGCTCCAGAAGACCAGCAAATCCCTTTTCCATCATCTGGTCTGGAAATAGAATTAACAAACCTGACAACGGAGGGATTTCTGAAGACCGAATTACCTCATCATCAGGCTCTATTGTTATTACGGATGGAAAGTGGCCTGCTTCTGCCCAAAATGATGTTATTGGATACACTGTTAATTGACACAGAAAACATGACTATCGCCACTACCTGGCGCTGTCTGGTCAGTACCACAATGCCTATAAGAATGCTGGAGGCTCGCTATGAAATGGAGCCGGACAAATTAAAGGAGAAATTTTTACTGCACAGAGAGATTGCACATGGCTGAAAATTATATCGCCCGGAAGAATGGTCAGTGGCAGGTAATAAGCATTTTACCGGATGTCTGCAAAACGCCAATGGGCCCCTTGATACCACCCGTACCTTACGCAGTGATGTCTGAACTGAATAATGCCGCCAGAATTGTGCCTTCTGTGCGGGTAAACGGAGGAGCATTGGTTGTTTTTGAGCAGAGTTTTGTACCATCCACCCTTGGTGATGAAGCAGGAACAGCAACCGGTATAAAAAGTGGTACGACAGGAAGCCAGTGTGTCCCAAAAGAACACAGTAAATCGGTGCGTTCGGGTGGGAAACCAATACTGCGCCACGATGACGAATTCTGGATGAACAGCGGGAATACCGTAGGGAAGATTACCGGTCAGCCCCCCCTGGCAAGTCATTCCGCAACAGAAGCAAACCCACCGCCAATACCAGAAACGCAGGATGAGCAATCTTTATGGGACACCATTAAAGATTTTCTAACAACAAAATACGATAAAGTGCCGGATAACTTTGGCCGTGGCGCGTGGCTGGCTGCCGGAGCGTTGAAGAACGGTAATGTAGATTCTTATGAAAGTATGGCAAGAGCTGCAGGGCCGGAGACCTTACGGGGATTTGAATCCACCTATGGCAACGGAGTCGTTCAGGTTATCAGCACTGTTGGCTACCCTGGCCTGATTAACGCTGCTTCCGGCATCAGGCGGACTACCAGCGCAATTAAAGAGGCAAGACAACTTTCCAAAAAGAAAACTATCCCAGAAAAACAACAAAAAGACGGCGGAGGAAAGTCTAAAGGAAAGAATAAAGATGATAAGAAAGGCCCCTGTTTGATAGGCTCTTATGCAACACTGCAATGCCCACCAGGCAATGACAAACATCATATCGTCCCTGATTACACACTCAGAAAAGGAACCCGCCCCGAGGCGATAAAAAACCAGAAGCGTATTCAGGGAATGCCCACGCTTGCTGAAGGTATGAGCATTTGCCTGAACAAGCTGGAAGATCAGAGAACCGGGCGCAAGGAGCATAAAGATGCGCACGATGTCGATCCAAAGATTGCTGCTATCGGCCTGCTATCCCCTGTTCCCGGTACAGTGAGTCTTTCAGATGTATTATACGAAAGTATTTTTGCTGTATCAAAAGTCAAACCAGAATGTAAATTACAGATCACGGCCGTAGTGGAAGCTCAGTTTGCTATGGTAGATGGCGATACCCTACTTCGCTCCACCCATTCATTACCCAAACCAGAAGCCATTGCTGTACTGGGTACCATTGCGCGTTAATCGGAGAGAAATAATGATTATTGATAAGTTTATTGAACTGACCTGTGGACGGTTTGTTGATGGTAGAACCATTGCCCTGACATCTACAGAGGGGGGATTGGAATATGGCGTTAAGCACGCCGAAATAAACATCTGGAGCAGTGATGAGGCAAAACCTGTATTCGAGTCCACGACTATCAAAGCCAGTGTTGAACAGTGTATTCACTATAAATCTGAACGGGATAACTTTAATGGCATATGCGTATTATCGTCGGCAGCAGCAGATTCTGTAGTATTTTTCATTCAGAATGGTAAAGCACGTAAAGAAACAATTAAAAAACTACTGGATAAACCAATAGCGACCTGTATGCATGCACTGACTGTTATCGATGGAATGCTCTATACCTGTGGTGATGACGGAACCGTATTCCGAAGGGAAGAGAAAAGTAAATGGGTACCCGTTGATGCGGGTGTCAGGCCGACGATGAGTTCCTTCGATGCCTCAATCCTAATGCGTAAATTTGTAAAAGAAAAAAAGAAAGCTGGTCAGACAGAACCGCATCCCCTAATTGAATGGATGGATACAGAACAATATAAATACACTGACGGACGCAATCTTTACGCCATCAACGGGCGCAGCCAAAATGATATTTATGCTTGCGGCAGCATTGATACTCCCAAAGGCAAAGTTGGCATTCTCTATCATTACGATGGTAATAAGTGGAGTAAATTGGATATCCCTGAAACAAACACACTGTGCTCTATATTTGTTGATGATAATCGTATACTAGTCGGTGGATATGACGGCCACTTATTAGAAAGTCAGGATGGTTATAATTTCAAAGATGTTAGTAAGCCTGATGATTTAATGATAATTAATGAATTTGCCAAATATCATGACACACTATATCTAGGAACAAGTGACGGATTATTTCAGTATAAAAACGGTGAGATATCCACTCCAAACATTACAGCCGACATAGCGCTTATTGACAATGAAATACTCACTGAGTCGCTGAATATTGATATTCATGATGCCTATTTACTTCTGGTTGGACGTTTTTCCTCATATCGCTATTGCTTTACAACCCGTCAGTGCGAATTATTAATCAGATTTACTGGGCGAGGAGAAGAAAATGATGAATAACGATCATAATAAATTAAAAGCAGATTTGATGAAGCCATTTTATTTTTTGGTAGATGCTATTCGTACTCGTATTGGTTATAGAAATATTAACCAATGGGTTAACGAGTTGGAAATATACTTTCATATCGATAAACACAGCCTATTGCCAATGCTGATAATGAAAGAACATTCTTATCATATCCAACATACTGGGTTGACGCTTACGTTTTCACATCCTCATGCTGTCTATACAGCAGAAGGTGATCCTGATCGTTGGATACTCCGGAAATGTGAGTTTCTTTTTAGTTCGCCCATTCATCCAGTTTGGACTGATCAACCTCCATATGGTCTCGACATTGCGAAAGAAACACCTGATAGCATATCTTTTAAACTAAGTAATGACTCAACAGAACTCAATGACCAACTGACTCAATCTTATTATTTAATGATGAGCATGTTGTAGCTGTTACATGGTTGCCAGCAATGAAAGGAATAGAAAAAATCATAGTATTAAAATTAGGAACTGATAGTGATTTTATATTTATGATCAACAAAGAACCTTAAACACACACTAAATTATGTAAACTTCCACCATTACATATGAATTACGTTCATATCAAGGGTGGTCGCTCTAGCGATCACCAAGCCAAGCGTATTAAGTATCAAAACCATAATAACCTTTAGTACAGGAAACATTGCATGCCTTAATTCATTTCACCCTTAATAATTACTGTATAAATGGTAAAAACGGCCTCTTGACTTACAGGGGGGGGGTATGTATAAAAACAGAATTTTCTCAAACAAAATAATTTTACCATCTATCCTGACAAATGAAGTATTCTCTTTGGCGAAGAGGGTTGACTAATGACGACTCACAGTTATCTGGAATATGTATTAACTATACTCGGCTGGCTCATCAATATCGGAATCTGGGACACGATTACCGCAACTGGCCTATTTACCCTTCCCCTTCTGTTCAGGCTATTTACTTTATGGCTTAAGGCCCACGAACAAAGCAGCAATAAGAGCAATGCTGGTGCGTTAACTCTCACATGGATGGTAAACATGATATACGTAGCGTTACTGGTAATTATATTCACCTGCATCCCGCTGCTGAATATCGACATCACTACAATGAAATATGATATTCTTCGCTTAAAACAGTGCAACTTCTCTGTTCCCACCATACCGGAGTAATCCGGCTATGCACCGCTGGTCAGTGATATCAGTGGCAAAACGGCATCCGTTCCGATCTGGTGGCATCTGGTGCATACCCTATCAAAAGGCATAACGACCACAGCAACAGCTACACTGCCCTGCAAACCCGATCTGCGCCAGCTGCGTTTTGATATACAACGTACCCGTATCAGCAATCAATTACTCAGCCAGGAATTGCTGTATTTTGCCCATGAATGCTTTGCGCCGTCACGGGTAAGACTGAAATAGCGTGAAATAACACTGTCTGAATCAGAAATCAATGATTTGGCGTGGATGGGTTCCCGCTGGTTTCTGACACAATTAGGATACTACGATACCTTTCACGCCCGTTCCCCACGCCCTGCATGGACTTAAGAACATGAGCGCGATGCGGGATTATTCAATTCGGGCAACGGTGGATACCCCATCTGTAAATAATGGTGGTCGGATACGGTTCGGGGGCTACGCTCACAGCTCATCGCACTGGTAAAACCTGAAATATGGCAGGGTTGCGCCAGTTACCTTACTGCAGGAACGATTACGAGGAGGCAATATTACGCACCATAGCCAGCCCGCACAACATAACAGCATCACAGAGCGGAACCATCTATTCAGGGTACGGCAGCAACGTCGATCCGACGCTGAACAATCAGATAACCCATAATACAGGCTTCGTCATCAACATGCTGAAGTCCTTCTTCCTCTTTCCCACCTATGATTCTTTATGACAGGCATTACCCATGGTGCAGGTGCTTTTGCTGATGGCGCTGGTAGCCAGTATCCCTCTAGTCACACTGTTTTCTGCCTACAGCCCGAAAACGGTAATTACCGTACCTTCGCTCAGTTCGGGCTAATTTTCCTGTCGTTCTGGTGGGAGTTGACACGGTGGCTCGATACATCACTACTGGAGCTGATATATGGCAACGACATGCAGAACTGCATTGGAATGCAAAATTCCGGGGATAGTTTATTAATGCAATTCGTTCTGGGAGCGATGTTTATAGTGCTGCAGATGTTCTGAATGGGGGCCGTTAGCTGGGCTGGTATTTGGACAGGAAACTCGCTGGACGGGCTCTGATGTTTACCCAGAAAGGTATGAAACCAGGCAGAAAAAAGAATTCTTCGACTTATAGCAGCGAAGAAGATTCATATTCTTGCTTAAGAGTTTGTCCTGATTGTCAATCCATCAATTTTTACCCGTTGATTCTTTACAAGGGATGAGTGGGTGGCTGTAGTATTGTTCGAAATATTTTACTTTTTTCAGATACTTGGCTTATGGAGTTGTCAGGGCCCCCGCAACCAACACTTCTAAAACAATAAACACCCTTAAGGGTGTTTTTTTGTATCTGCCGTTTGTGAAAATGCCGGGCAAGATACCCGGCATGATGCCCTACCCTCGCCGCGCCAGCGTTTCTCCGTCTGAGAAATAGGCCTGGATACCCGCCAGAATCGACTCCGCCACTTCCTGCTGGAATTTAGCCGTCTTGAGCTTGCGTTCCTCTTCCACGTTACTGATAAACGCGGTTTCGACCAGTATGGACGGAATATCCGGCGCTTTCAGTACCGCAAATCCGGCCTGCTCGACGCTGTTTTTGTGCAGCTTATTGACCCGGCCCAGCTTGCCCAGCACCGCTTTACCAAACTTCAGGCTGTCGGTAATGGTCAGCGACTGCACCATATCGAACATCGTATGGTCGACGTAACGATCGCCGCTTTTGCTCACCCCACCGATTAAATCCGAGGCGTTCTGCGTATCCGCCAGGTATCTCGCGGCGGTACTGGTCGCCCCTTTTGTAGACAGGGCAAATACCGATGAGCCGCTCGGCTGGCGGCTGGTGAAGGCATCCGCGTGAATAGAGACAAACAGATCCGCGCGCTGCTTCTGCGCTTTCGCCACGCGGACCTTCAGCGGGATAAAGACATCTTCGTTGCGCGTCATGTAGGCGCGCATATTGCCCTCTTTGTCGATTAACGCCTTCAGACGACGGGCAATTTGCAGCACCACATCTTTTTCGCGGGTGCGATATTTCCCGACGGCGCCGGAATCTTCCCCGCCGTGGCCAGGATCGAGCATGATCACAATCGGTCGGTCGCGCCCCGCCCTGCCCGGCTTCGGCCCGCTTTGTGCTGGTGGAACCTGCCGGTCGAGATCGCCTTTGTTGTAATCCTCAAGGAGTGCCAGGAGCGGATCCTGAATATCCGTGGCATTCGCCGGATAGAGATCCATTACCAGACGCTCCTTAAAGGCGGCAACAGGCGCAAGGGCAAAGAGCTGCGGCTTCACGTTCTGCTTCAGCTCAAACACCATGCGCACGGTTTGCGGATCGAACTGCCCGACGCGCGCCGATTTGATAAACGGATCGTCGCCGCGGATCTGAGCCGCCATGCCTTTCAGCACGGAGTTGAGGTTCACACCTTCGAGATCAACCACCACACGTTCAGGATTGCTGAGGGCGAATTGCTTATATTTCAGCACGCGGTTGGACTCAACCGTCACGCGCGTATAGGTCGACGACGGCCAGACGCGCACCGCGACTACCTGGCTTGTGGCGGCAAGACCCACCTGGCTGACGCTAAGCAACCACATCGCCCCGGCCCCTTTTAACAGGCGGCGGCGGCTTATTGCTGAATTGGATCCCGACATGCTTCTCCCGAGCAATAAAACTGATTAATGAATAAAACGTCTGAATTGACCGAAAACTTTAACGAATGACGCATAAACTGTCATCTATAAAAGGGTAAACAATCATACGTTAACGCACGGATTACTTATCATTTTCTGTGGGTCGCAGAAAATTTAGGCTTGCACGGACGGCCACAATCGAATAAAAATACAGAAATTACGAATAAACATACATTAAGGGTTGTGTCATGGTTAAGGAACGCAGAACCGAACTGGTCCAGGGATTCCGCCATTCTGTTCCCTATATCAACACCCATCGGGGAAAAACGTTTGTCATCATGCTTGGCGGCGAAGCCATTGAGCATGAAAACTTTTCCAGCATCGTCAATGATATTGGCCTGCTGCACAGCCTCGGCATCCGTCTGGTGGTGGTGTATGGCGCACGTCCGCAAATCGAAGCCAACCTCGCCGCGCATCATCATGAGCCGATTTACCACAAACATACCCGCGTGACGGATGCGAAAACCCTCGAGCTGGTCAAACAGGCGGCGGGCCTGTTGCAGCTCGATATTACCGCCCGCCTGTCGATGAGCCTGAATAATACGCCGTTGCAGGGCGCGCATATCAACGTGGTGAGCGGCAATTTTATCATTGCTCAGCCGCTCGGCGTGGACGATGGCGTGGACTACTGCCACAGCGGTCGCATCCGCCGTATTGATGAAGAAGCCATTCACCGTCAGTTAGACAATGGCGCGATCGTTCTGATGGGCCCTGTTGCCGTCTCCGTAACGGGTGAAAGTTTTAATCTGACCTCGGAAGAGATTGCTACCCAGCTGGCCATCAAGCTGAAAGCCGAGAAAATGATTGGGTTTTGCTCTTCACAAGGCGTCGTGAATGATGAGGGCGTAATTGTGCCAGAACTTTTTCCGAATGAAGCTCAGGCACGCGTCGAAGCGCTGGAAGCACAAGGCGATTACTATTCCGGTACGGTGCGTTTTCTGCGCGGTGCCGTCAAAGCGTGCCGCAGCGGCGTACGCCGCAGCCACCTGATCAGCTATCAGGAAGACGGCGCGCTGTTGCAGGAGCTGTTCTCCCGGGACGGTATTGGTACGCAGATTGTGATGGAGAGCGCCGAGCAGATCCGCCGCGCCACCATCAACGACATCGGCGGTATTCTGGAGCTGATCCGGCCGCTGGAGCAGCAGGGCATTCTGGTTCGCCGCTCCCGCGAGCAGCTGGAGATGGAGATCGACAAGTTCACCATCATCCAGCGCGATAACCTGACCATTGCCTGTGCGGCGCTTTATCCGTTCCCGGAAGAGCAGATTGGAGAAATGGCGTGCGTTGCGGTGCACCCGGATTACCGTAGCTCTTCCCGGGGCGAACTGCTGCTTGAACGCGTGGCGGCACAGGCGCGCCAGATGGGTCTGAGCAAACTGTTCGTGCTCACCACCCGCAGCATTCACTGGTTCCAGGAACGCGGCTTCACGCCGGTGGATATTGATTCACTGCCGGAAAGCAAGAAAGAGATGTACAACTATCAGCGCCGCTCGAAGGTATTAATGGCGGACCTGGGGTGACAGGTAGCCCTTTCCTGTTGGAAAGGGCGTTCATTCAGGCAGATTCAAATATCGCGCTTAATCCGCTCCTGCGCTCGGTGCGGGTGGCAATCGCCTGTCCCAGCACGCGTTCATCCGCATACAGCGACAGACGCTGACGCGCACGGGTAATGGCGGTGTAGACCAGCTCACGGGTTACGACCGGTGAAAGCTGTGTCGGCAGGATCAGCGCCGCATGGTTGAACTCGGAGCCCTGAGATTTGTGTACCGTCATCGCCCATGCCGTTTCATGCTCCGGCAGGCGGCTGGGCTGAACGGACTTCACGCTGCCGTCCGGCAGCTGGAACCACACGCGCAGACCGTTGCCGCGATCGAGCGCAATGCCGATATCCCCGTTGAACAGCCCCAGCGCACTGTCGTTGCGGGAGATCATCACTGGCCTGCCCTCATACCATCGCGAATGCAGCTGACGGTTAATTCTGCGTTTCTGCACAAGCAGCTGCTCCAGCCTGTCGTTCAGACCCGCGACGCCAAACGGCCCTTCGCGCAGTGCGCACAGAAGCTGGTATTCGCCAAATGCGGCGATGACCTGCTCGGGCTGACTGCGCTGCTGCACGCAGCTCAGAAAATGCTGGTAACCCTGGAGAGCCTCCTCAAGCATTGCCTGATACTCTTCCCCGCTTTGCAGCGATTTCTTTTCTATGTCAGTGAAGGAACCGTCAAACACCGTGCGCGTGGCATGCCGATCCCCACGGTTTACCGCCGCCGCCAGCTGGCCGATGCCGGAGTCGCTGCCAAAGCGGTAGCTTTTTTGCAGCAGGCACAGGCTGTCGCGCAGCGCGCCCGCGACGGGTGAGCGATCGGGCTCAAGCGAGCAGCCGGTCAGGCGGGCAAGCTCCTGCGCCCGCGCGGCGGTATAACCATAGCTGGCGTAGGTACAGATATCTCCCAGTACCGCCCCGGCTTCAACGGAGGCGAGCTGGTCGCGATCGCCCAGGAAAACCACGCGCGCATGCGGCGGCAGAGCATCGATCAGGCGCGACATCATGGTCAGGTCGATCATAGAGGCTTCATCCACCACCAGCACGTCCAGATGCAGCGGATTGCCCGCATGGTAGCGCAGACGCTGGCTACCCGGCTGAGCGCCGAGCAGACGGTGCAGCGTACTTGCTTCACCCGGGAAAAGCGCAAGCTGTTCCTGCGTCAGCGGCAGCCGTTGCATCGCGCCGCCCAGAGATTCGGTCAGACGCGCCGCGGCCTTTCCAGTGGGCGCCGCCAGACGAATACGGCATCGCTGCTCGCCTGAAAGCTGGATCAGGGCGGCCAGCAGTTTTGCTACGGTCGTTGTTTTCCCGGTCCCCGGGCCGCCGGAAATCACCGAAATCCGTCGCGTCAGGGCGACAGCCGCCGCCACTTTCTGCCAGTCCGTGGCTTCACCAGAGTCAAACAGACTGTCCAGCGTCTGGCGAAGCTGCGCTTCATCGCAGGGAAGCGGCGCGTTGGTCTCACTAAAGAAACGCGCTACCGTCAGCTCGTTTCGCCACAGGCGGTTCAGGTACAAGCGCTCACCCGAGAGGATCAGCGGTGCCTGGTTTTCTCCCGGCCCGACGGCCGATGATTCGCACAAAATTTTCGGCCAGTCCACCGTCTCACCCAGCAGCGCAAAGCAAGACTGGAGGACAGGGGGCATTTTTTCATCAATCACCAGACGCGAGAGCGGCAGACACACATGCCCCTCTCCGGCGTCTTTACTCAAAAGGGCAGCGGCAAGCATCACGGCGGGCTGGTCAGCGGCAATCATCATGGCAAACTGCACGTCCAGCTGACGCAGCACGCGTTGCTCTACCGCATCCAGCAATAAGTCCTGCATCGTCATGCCATCTCCTCCGCGTTTGCTGCAAACAGGTTATCCATTTTATCAATCAGTTCGGCGTCCGGACGAGTACTGAAGATCCCGGAGTGCGGATCGGCAGCGTCGACCCCGCGTAAGAACAGGTAGATGACGCCACCAAAATGGTCATCGTAGCGATAATCCGCAATACGGTGGCGCAAATAGCGGTGCAGCGCCAGGCTATAGAGCTGATATTGCAGATCGTAGCGATGCATTTGCATGGCTGCCGCCATCGCCTGTTGGGTATAGGCTTCGCTGCTCTCGCCCAGCCAGTTGGATTTGTAGTCCAGCAGGTAGTAACGCCCTTCGTGACGGAAGACCAGGTCGATAAACCCTTTCAGCATGCCCTGTACCTGACGGAAGTTCAGCGGCGGGCAGCCGGCTGATAGCGGATCGTACTGACGGATGAGCGCATCGAGCGCGTCGGCCTTAAGCGGACCTTCGACAGGCAGATAAAACTCCATCTCAACCTGCTTATTTTTGGCCGTTAGCTGGCGAAGCGAGAAGCCCTGCTCCGTCAGCGGCGCCTGCAAAATGGCGTTGATCCAGTCTGTGAGAACGGGCTGCCAGTGCGCGTCATAGCCTCCGCTCTGTAGCATCCTCAGCACCCACTCCTCACTGACAGGCTGGGTAAAATCCAGCTCCTCAAAGAGGCTGTGTAAAAAGGTGCCCGGCGACGCGCCGCGCGGGAACTGATGCGGGGTTAACGTTGGCTCAACCGGCACCTCTCCCACCCCTGCGGCATCCACGTCCAGCTTCGGCATGAGATCCTGCGCAATACTTTGCCCGTGCTGTTGCAGGCCAGAATAGCTGGTGACTCGCCAGTCGTCGGCAAGCACCCGCGTGATCTGGCGCGCGTTAAGATCGGTGGCGGTCTCTTGCGCCATTTGCCAGCGGCTATTGTCTGGCAGAGTGGGGATATGTAGCGCGATATCGTCACCGCAAAGCGACTCAATGCAGTGGCGCAGCCCCGCCGCATCTTTCGGCTCGCCACGCTGAATAAGCCGCCCTAACGCGCTTAAATGGAAATCGCTCTCCCCCGTTTTTTCTCCGCGACGGCGAAATACGGGCGCGACGCCCAGGCTGCAATGCCAGACAGAACGGGTCAGCGCCACGTATAGCAGGCGCAAATCCTCCGCCAGACGCTCCGCTTCCGCCAGCTCAACGCTGGTTTCCGCTTTGCTGAGATCGAGCACCGCATCGAAAGTCTCGCGGTCATGGTAAAAGGCCTGATCCTGAACGCGGTAGTTCGCGATGAAGGGCAGCCAGACCAGCGGATACTCGAGACCTTTCGATTTGTGAATGGTGACGATTTGCACCAGATGCTTATCGCTCTCAAGACGCATCTGCTGGCTTGAGGCGTTACTGTTGGGATCCGCAATTTGCTGCGCCAGCCAGCGCACAAGGGCATGTTCACTTTCAAGCTGGGTACCCGCTTCCTGCAACAGTTCGCTGATGTGTAAAATATCGGTCAGACGCCTTTCACCGCCGGATGTCGCCAGCATATTTTCGGCAATCTGACGCCGCGTCATCAGCTCGCGAAGCATCGCCATGACGCCGCGTTTTTGCCAGCGCTCACGGTAATGGACAAACTCTTCCACTACCGTATCCCATGCGTTTTCGTCATGGTTAAGCACGTCGATATCCCGCGCGTTCAACCCCAGCATTGAACTGGCCAGCGCGCTTCGAAGCGTATTTTCGCGTTCCGGCGCCAGCACCGCCTGAAGCAGCCAGAGCATTTCCTGGGCTTCCAGCGTGTCGAACACGCTGTCGCGGTTAGAAAGATACACGGAGGGAATATCAAGCAGCGTAAGCGCATCGCGGATCAACGCCGCTTCCTGACGGCTGCGCACCAGCACGGTGATATCAGAGGCTTTAACAGGATTTGCCTGTTCCCCCTTCCACAGCAGCGCCTCGCCGCGCGCGCCTGCGCTCAGCCAGTCACGGATTTGCGCGGCGCAGTGCTGGGCCATCGCCGCCTGATAGTCGGCAACACCATAGCCTTCCCCCTCAAGCAGCCAGAAGGTCATGGCGGGTTGCACCGCACCGCTGACTTCAAAGCGTAAGGTCGCGTTATTTGGGGCAGATTTCACCGGCAGGAAAGGAATTTCATTGAACATGAACGCCGACTCCATGCGGCTGAACAGCGCATTGACGCTCTCAACCATCCCCGGCGCGGAGCGCCAGTTCGTGTCTAACGTGTAGTGCGCGACGACCTCGCTGCGAGCTTTCATATAGGTAAAGATATCGGCCCCGCGGAAGGCATAAATTGCCTGTTTAGGATCGCCTATCAACAGCAGGGCAGTGTCGGGCTGCTGTCGCCAGATGCGGCGAAAAATGCGGTACTGCTGGGGGTCGGTGTCCTGAAATTCGTCAATCATCGCCACCGGGAATCGGGTACGGATCGCGCTGGCGAGCGCTTCACCATTCTCGCTGGACAGCGCCTCGTCCAGGCGGCTCAGCATATCATCGAACCCCAGCTCGCCCCGGCGACGTTTTTCCCGCGCGACGGCCTGGCGGATCTCCGTCATGGCGCGGGTGATCATCAGATCGTTGAGCGTTAATGGCTCAGCAATCAGCGCTTCAATCGCCACAAACAGGGGATGCTCGGGCACAATGCCGTCGGCTTTAGTCCGCTCGGTCAAAAAGCGCTGCGAAAATTTTTCCAGTGCATCCGGAAGCTGGTAGCCCCGCGTCTCCTCCTGGGCCCAGGCGCTGATCTTTTCGATCCACTTCCCCTGGTTCCCTCGGTTGAACTTGCGTCTGTCGATGCCTGAGTTTTCGATGATCGCATCAATTTCACCGACCGACTCATTCCACTTCTGCTTAAGCGCGGTAATTTTGGCGACAATCTTTTCATGGCGCGAGGCCAGCGTTTCATCGGCAGGCGGCGGGGATTTGATGACCGGCGCTTCGCCTTGCAGGTAACGGTCGATGGCGCGAAGAAGATCTTCCGGACCTTTCCACAGGGCGTGAACCGCTTCGGCAATGTCGCGCTGCAACGGATAACAGTGACGCCGCCAGAAATCCGCGCAGGCCTGATAGCGAAGCTCGGATTCATCTTCAATAAGCTGTTGCTCAAAGAGCATGCCGGATTCAAACGCATTCAGGCTCAGCATGCGCTGACAAAAACCGTGAATGGTGAAGACGGACGCCTCGTCCATTTGCCGTTCGGCCAGCAGCAGCCATTGCGCAGCCTGTTGCTTATCGGCGATCTCGTCCAGCAGGCTCGCGTAGAGGGGGTTATCCGTGGTCTGGCGCAGACAGGCGATGCGCAGTTCATGAATGTTACTGCGAATACGGCCACGCAGCTCGGCAGTGGCCGCTTCGGTGAAGGTGACCACCAGCAGCTCCTCCACGCTTAACGGGCGTGAAAAAGCGGCACTGCCGCCGAGCCCTAACAGCAGACGCAGATAGAGCGCGGCGATGGTATAGGTTTTTCCCGTTCCCGCTGAGGCTTCAATCAATCGCTCGCCCTGTAGAGGTAAACTTAGGGGATCAAGCGGCTCAGCGGTATGGGTCATTCTTTTTTACTCCAGGGCATAGACTGCTGTAGTGCGCTGACGCTCTTCCAGACGGTCCACTCTTTCGATTTTACGTAGTCCGTTTTCCCGTTCTGGCTGCCAGAGACCTGAGAGAGGATGGCCATACCCTGCGGTTTTACCACCGCCTGGTGGAAGAAATCGGCAACCTTTTGTGGCGTCAGCTGTTTTATTTCGGCCACTATTTTATCACGCGAATCAAATTTCATATTACCGCGATCGAAATCTTTGCTCAGCTGCGAGGCTTCTTCGCCCAGCGTCTGCGGCGGCTGCATCACCTGCGCGATAACGGCCTGCTGGATCTGGGCAAACTCCTCCGGCTTCATAGCCCGCAGTTTTGCTTCCGCCTGCGGGAAGAACGCCTGATAGCGCTGCCACAGGTAAGCGGGCTGCTTGTCGCTGCTTTGCAGAAGGAAGCCCAGCCCCCACTGGCGGCCCACGTTCATGGAGAAAGCGAACACCGCGTAGCCCAGTTGCTCCTCGGTGCGCAACTGGTTGTAGAACCACGGCTGAATAATTTGTCCAAGCACGGCGCTCTGGGCAGAGCTGGTAAATTCATCATAACCGGTAGGTACAAACACCGCGGCCAGCGCGGAATCGGTGCTGCTCCCCGCTTTTTCGAAGATCGCGTTTTGCTTTTTCTCTACCAGCACGTCCTGGTTACGGCACCACTCATCGCCTTTTGAACCCAACTGCGTACGGACGTTTTGCGCCAGCGTTTTAGCCTGCTCTTCGCTCATATTGCCCACAACCAGGAACTCCGGACGGGTATTGGTTTTCAGCGCATCACGGTAAGCCAGAACCTCTTTTAAGGTCACAGAGGGCAGTAACGCGCGGCGATCTTCGCGCTGGAAATAAGGAATTTGCGACAGCATCTGCGCCGGCATAATCGCCTGATCGTAGGCTTTCCCCTTCTCCGCAGAATCCATCATCTGCGCATACCAGGACTTAGCCTGCTCAAGCTGTTCTTCCGTAGGCGTGTAGCTGAAATAGCCCTCCAGCAGCGCCTGGAACAGCTGCGGCAAACGCTGGGTATAGCCGTTGGCATTCACCATCAGGCCGTTATTGGCGTTGGTCGAGAAGCTGATGCCGCCAACGGCAGCCTGGTTGCTGAGCTGATCGAGGGCAATACCGGCCAGATAATCGTTCAGCGCAAACAGCACCTGATTTCTGGCGCTATCCATTGCTTTCGGGTTGCGCAGCACCACGCTGACATCCGCTTTTGGCTCGTCGGCGAAATAGCGGCTTGGGGTGTAGACCACCCGCAGCGTCGGCTCATCAACAATCAGTTCCGGGTGCGGATACGCCTTTGCGGGTTTGATCAGCGTGAAATCATCCGGGATGTAGGGGTTAAGCTCCGGCAACTTCAGCGCAATCTCACCCGCCTTTTTCTGCCAGCCCGCGAAGGTCTGTTCGCTGATTTTTTCAACCTGATACGGAGCATCCACGAAGTAGGCCATTTTGTTGTGCGGTTCGTTCGGGCTGATATACCAGACACGGGCATTCTGTGGGGTCATCATCGCCAGACGCGCCTTGAGCGCCCCGGCGTCATACTGGTCGGCAATATTTACCGCATCCAGCGTATGTTCCACGGGCACGCGGATCATGGTATCTGCCAGCCACTCAACGTAGTCCATGTCACGCGTGATAGAGGGATAACGGAAATCGAGATCCAGCACGTGCGCCAGCTCGTCAAAGTAGCGTTTATCGACGCCTTTCTCGCGCAGCAGAGAGAGATAGCTAAAAATGGCCGCAACGACATCGTCACGGTGAGCCAGCCCTTTATCGGTTAGCGTCGCGGAGATTGCCAGCACGCCGCTGTTACCGTTTACGACGGGATCGGAGTCAGCGCGAATACCTTCCACCAGCCCCTGCTTTTGCAGCCAGTCAGAGAGCGTGCCCGGGCTGCGGTTGCCGATAAGATAGGTCACCAGCTCGTCGGTTTTGCTGCGGAACTGCGCCGTGTTGTTATCAATACGGAATTCAACGCGTAAAACCTTGCGGGGCAAGGCCGGGACATAGTGAATAACGATGCCTTTTTGCGCGTCCGTGACAACCGGCACGTTAATCTGCGGCCGCTCGATATTTTTATTTGGCACCCTGCCATAGGTTTGCGCCGCCATATTTGCCAGCGCTGGCAACGGTTTATTACTGTAGATCACCGCTTTCATCAGGTTGGCGGAGTAGTATTTGTCGCGAAACGCATGCAGCGCATCGAGCACCGGGCTACCCGGTTTGTCGCTCAGCGTTTCAAGATTGCCGCCTGAGAAGCGCGAACCCGGGTGCGCCGGGTTGATGGTTTCTGCGCTGACCTGCGCCATGCGCATACCGTCTCGCGTGCGCGCCATGGTCAGTTCGGCGTTCACGGCGTTGCGTTCCCGGTCGGCATATTTTTTATCCAGCAGCGGTGCGGCGATGGCATCCGCCAGACGGTCGACCGCGCCATCAAGCGCATCATTTTCCACTTCCAGGTAAAACGCGGTGCGGTACGGCGCGGTACTGGCGTTGTGGCTGCCGCCATGCATTTTCAGAAATTCAGACAGGCTGTCAGGCTGTGGGTATTTTTTAGAGCCCATCAGCGTCATGTGCTCAAGGTAGTGCGCCAGTCCCGGATGGGCTTCAGGATCTTCCAGCGAACCCACCGGCACAACCAGCGCGGAGAGCGATTTCACCGCCTGAGGGTCGGAAACCAGCAGCACGGTCATCCCGTTATCAAGACGAATCGCCTGATACTGACGGGTGTCCTTTTCGCTCTTACGGATTGTTTCCTGGACGGGTTGCCAACCGGAATCGGCCTGAGTGACGGGAGCCCAAAGGGCGATAAACAAAACAAACGCTTTTAACAAGGTGCTGCCTGGCATTACGACCTCTTTATCACGGCTACATCATTAACAACGTGCGTGCTGGACACGCCAGCATCTCTTTCTCTGGGTACATCAGTCCGTGATAAGAGGTGCATCATAAATGAACACCTCATGCTGCGCAATTTTTATACAGCACTCAGGACTGATTAAATTTGTACAACGGTAACAGGTAGCGTTGCGCCTCTTCCGTGATAATGTCGAAATATTCTGGCTCCAGCGTTCGCCATAAACGTTGATACCAGACATCGTCGCCCTCGCCACGTACCATCATGTTCCCTTCGTAGGCCTGCAAAAACTTGCTGCGCGCTTTCTGGAGCGAAGCCTCATCCGTTAACATGGCATCATTCTGCGCGTCGTAACAGGCTTTTATCCACGCCCCCCCACTTTCAGGCAGTAAAAGTAGTGGTTTGTTCATGCCCTGACGGTAGCCTTCAATATAAAGCGACAGATACGTCAACGCCTGATCAGGCTTCATGGGCGGGAAGCGCCACTCGCCGTCCTTACGTACAAACAACCGGCTTTCGCCTTCGTGACCATTCGCACAGTAGACAAGATGTTCGAGCCAGAGTTGCAGGCCATGTGAAACGCTGAGCATGGAGGGGCGCCAGCGCAGCAGCCCGTCAGACTGCACGTGCGTGAGCCAGCCGCTGAGGTGGATACCGTTACAATCGAGATCGATTTCAATGCTGCTCGCCGGCTGCCGACACGCGATAACCCGGTCAGCAAGGGCTTGCATCTCTTCGCACTGGGCATCCCAGACGATTTCGCCGAACGCGCCATACGGAAGTAATCCCGACGCCCTGAAACGTCTGAACAGTTTGCTGGCATCTTCTTCGTCAACCAACGCATTCAGAAGCTGGGAATTGAGCTTAAACCGCTCCAGCCCATCAAGAATAAACGGTTCCGCATCGGGGATTTCGCTCTCTTCCGAGCGGAAGTTCACCTGCAAGCGTTGCTGGAAAAAAGCCCGAACCGGATGCGCCCAAAAGCGCTGTAGCTGCTCAAACGTGAGGGTGTCTATGGCGAGCGGTTCGAGCGCCTGAATAAAATCGGTTTGCGGTGTTCCCTCGTTCTTCGCGGCGGGAAGCCACTCGCGGGCGTAGCTTTGCAGTTCATCAGGAACGTAATTGACAGGATCAAACGGCATTCGGCTATGGTGACAGGTGATATGCGCTTTCACCCGACGTTCGCTTTCGTCGCAGTTACAGGCTTCATCGCCCGGCAGATAGTGACTCTGTCCGATGTAGTCCACCAGCTCCTGCACCAGCACCGACGGGAAACGCTCGCTGTTATCCTGAATTGAACGCCCGATATAGCTGATATAGAGCCTGCTTT
The DNA here is from genome assembly GCF_900322725.1 of Enterobacter cloacae complex sp. Lineage (NCBI taxonomy): Bacteria > Pseudomonadati > Pseudomonadota > Gammaproteobacteria > Enterobacterales > Enterobacteriaceae > Enterobacter > Enterobacter cloacae complex sp. Next base: position 1,064,844 of record NZ_LT991957.1, read on the forward strand.
GCGCGGACATCAGCGCCTCAAGGAAAAGATAACGGTCATCATCGCGGCGGCTGCGGTCGCCCCGCTTCGGCTGTGCGCTCATGAGATCAAAGCCCAGGGGAGGCAGCGCGCGTGGATAAATACCGTCGTTCATGCCAAGCAGACAAACCACTTTGAACGGGATTGAACGCATCGGCATCAGGGTGCAGATATTCACCGGCCCTGCAAGGAAGCGCTGGCTGATGCGCTCCTGGTCAAGGCGTTGCGTCAGCTCATCACGCAGAAGCGAAAGGGGAACCGCCTCGTGATAGTGCGAATTTACCCCCTCATCCACAATGGCCTGCCACTGCTTCTCGATAAGCGCCATGGCAGCCTCTGTTTCGCTGTCCGGCAGGAAGAAATCATTCAGCATGTCGCGGCAAACCGGCAGCCACTCTTCAAGCGGGCGGGGCTGCATCAGCGCGCGGCGCCAGCGGTTGAGCTGCATCAGCAGCGAGGCCAGGTGACCTACCAGTTCCGCGATTAACCCGCTGGACTCATCGTACGGCAGCACGTCATTCCATTCGCCGTGGATGCTCTCCATCGCATACCCCAGCAGCATGCGGGTAAGGCCAAACTGCCAGGTGTGCTGGCCGGTTGGTGGAAGCTCGAACTCCTGAACGTTGTCATCGTCAATTCCCCAGCGGACGCCGGATTCGTTGACCCACTGACGCAGGTAGCGCAATCCCTCTTCGTTAATGTCGAAACGTGCGGCCAGAACAGGCACATCCAGCAATGCCAGCACATCCTCAGAGATGAACCGGCTATCGGGCAGCGAAAGCAGGCTGATAAAGGCCTGAAGCGCCGGGTGTGACTGACGAGCGCGGCGGTCTGAGATGGCGTAGGGCAGATAGCGGTCACCCGTTGCGCTGCCAAATACCGCCTGAATAAACGGGCTATAGCTGTCGATATCCGCCACCATCACCACGATATCGCGCGGTGTCAGGGTTGGATCGTCCTGCAACATGGCCAGCAGGCGGTCATGTAGAACTTCAACTTCACGCTGTGGACTATGGCAAACGTGGATCGCGATACTACGATCGTCAGGATCCAGTTTTCGCTTCTTATCGCTTCGCGCAAACTCCTCGGCAGTGATCCCGGCAACGGCACGGTTCTCTAAATCCAGAATATCGAGCTGAATATTGTGCAGCAGGCTGTCGGGCGTAATATCCGCAAACGCATCCACGTCCCCCTCTCCCGAGGAGGTGATATCTGAAAGCAGATAAATATAGTCGCGCCCCAGCTTGCCCCACGAGGCAAGCAGCGGGTTCGGCAGGTTCTGAATCCCCTCTTCATCGAAAAGCTGCGCCGCGTTTTCAGTGTCCTTAAACAGCGGCACGGCACGTTCCTCAAAGAGGCGTTTTCGCTGGCGGGTGACCAGCCGTGAAAGCCAGCGCGGATCCTGAATATCTCCCCAGTAGTGCCGACACGGGTTGGTAAAAAGGATATGGATATCAGTGTGCTTACCGAGCGCTTTGAGCGCGTTCAGGTAGACCGGCGGCAGCGCGGAGATACCGCAGATGAACACGCGTGACGGCAAACGGGCTGGCCGTTCTGCGGTGTTCTCGAGTGTTGAGATAAAGCGATCGTACAGGTTAGCACGGTGCCATTTAGGCTGACCGAGCTGCTCGGTATGCTCGACCAGCGCTTTCCAGAGCGGCGCCTGCCAGATTTGCGCTTCCGGCAACCCATCGACTAATTCTCCCGCTTCCCAGCGAATCAGCCATTCTGCACGGTAAACCAGATACTGGTCGTAGAGGTCGGCGGTGCGTGAGGCCAGTTGAAACAGTTTGCGCTTGTCGGTGTCATCATTCAGGTAGTGGCGCAGCATGGCGAACTCTTCATGCTCCAGCATGTCCGGCAGCAGTGTCATCAGTTTCCAGGCCATGCTTTGTTTGTTGAATGCGCTCTGCTCGGGAATATCCGGCAGGACGCGAACAAACATCTCCCAGATAAAGCTCGCGGGCAGCGGAAAATCGATGTTCGCCGCAATGCCAAACTTCTGCGAAAGGGACATTTGCAGCCACTGCGCCATACCGGTGCTCTGCACCAGCACCATTTCTGGCTCAAACGGATCGTCGAGACGCTCTTGCTCAACGATATACTCCATCAGTGCTTCCAGCACATCCAGACGATTTGAGTGGTAAACCCTTAGCATAAACGCTCCCGACTACCGGCTAACCGGGCAATGCAGACGCGTCAACGCGCCCTGCGGCCCCATAGGAGAAATAAGTGTGACCGTGATGCTGACACATCCGGTCTGTGTTGTCTGCCCCCGACTGACCTGCCAGCCCGGCGGGAGCATCGACGTTGAGATCTGCGTCTGATTCCACGCATGATGCCATAGCTGACGATACTGGCTAAGCGCCGCATACCGGGCCGCCAGCGCGCGATGATATCCGGATAACGCCGTCACAACCACAACCAGCAACATCATTGCCAGCAAAACCTCAACCATGCTAAATCCTTTTTGTCTGCTCAGGGTAACTGACATAGCGCTTTTTCCTTAAGGGGGCAGAAATCGCTCCAGCCGTGGGCAGAAAAGCGTATTTGTCCTTCCGTGATTTCTCCGCCCTGCCAAAGCAACAGATCGTCAAATCCGGCAATAAGCAAAGCCCGATCCCTGAGCAGCCTTAAACAGACCCGCCAACGCTGCGTCTGCTTGCACTGAACCTCTGGCCGTAAAGCCCAGCGCTGAACGCGTCCCCACTCCAGCGCAGACTGCACGGCAGCCTGCTGGCGAACGGACAGACTCTCATTACTCACCACAGCATTAAAAGTTTTCAACTGCTGGTTTAATCCGGTGAGGATCAGCGTGCCGAGCACCAGCAACAGCAGGACCAGCACCAGCGATGACATGCCCCGCTGACGATTCACAGATTGAACCCCGTTACGGTGTGGTGGGCTGAAAAGGGTGTGGTCAGTTCATCTTTGCGCCGGGCGCGCAGCTCGACATTGATTACCGGTGCAAAACCAGCATGGTCGGTTTTGGTGATCATGAACTGCTCGATCAGGATCCGATCGGGGTCGGTGAGTTTATCCCACCCCTTACCTTCACAGGACGTCGCGCCCCGCAGCGTTTCAAGCGCGCCGGCTTCAAGCCGAAATCCCGTGCTGTCATTTTCTGACGCGGAGGTATCCCACTGACCGTTGCTGTTTACATCCCACTGCACAATTGCACAGCGCCCTTGCCTGCCGATGATTAACCCTTGCCCCTGACAATGCCCTGCACAATATCCTGCTCGCTGGAGCTGTTTACCGATCGCAAGCAGGCGTTGCCACACCTCCTCTTCCAGCTCTCGTTGCCCGGATTGCAGTAAAACACCCCGCTGGAGCCCGGGTAAAAAACGTGACGTGCTGAGTAACAGAATGCTGCTTATCGTCATCGCAATCAGGACCTCCAGAAGGGAGAACCCTTTTTGTTTTACTGGCATAGACTTTCTCCTGCGGCATTACACAGCCTGATACGCCCACCATTTGAGACAACAACCCACCACGCACCGGCGCGGCTCTGCACGCGAACATGTCCGGCCCATGCGGTATCCCTTAAGCCGTAAAATCCCAGCGCAGGCGTGACGTCGCTCAGCGTGACCTCCGGCCATAACGGTTTCATCACGAACGGGCCGCCGCTGTTGCAGCCAGGGACTACAGCGCTGATAAGGCAGGCCTGATTCCCGTCAGCGTGAAGTGCGATCCTGTGCACGCTGTTGTGACGATTTGCGTCGTTTCGCAAAAACACCAGGTAATCCCGCACCTGACAGACTGTCTGCCAGAGCCGCTGCCGCTGTTGCCAGCTGTCCCAGCCATAAAGTCCCGTCGCGCTGAGGATCACGACCAGCGAGATGGCGACAAGGGTTTCGATAAGCGTAAAGCCATGTTCGTTTTTCATGGCGGGAGTGTCGCGGAAAGGCAGAAAAGGCGCGAGCGTCAAACCAGAACATTACGAGCCGCTTTCAGGAGAATGTCGTCTGTTGCAACGCATTGCATCCTCTCTGGAAACAGGCTCGAAAAACAAAACGAGCACGAAAAAAAACCGGCGCTCAAGAGCACCGGTTGTGTCAGGATCCGCCGTATCAGATGGCGACAGGCGCTTTAATGCCGGGATGCGGGTCGTAGCCTTCAATCTCGAAGTCATCAAAACGGTAATCGAAAATCGAATCCGGCTTACGTTTGATCACCAGTTTCGGCAGCGCGCGCGGTTCACGCGTCAGCTGGAGATGCGTCTGTTCCATATGATTGCTGTAGAGATGGGTATCACCGCCCGTCCAGACAAAATCGCCCACTTCAAGATCGCACTGCTGCGCCATCATGTGCACTAACAGCGCGTAGCTGGCGATGTTAAACGGCAGGCCGAGGAACACGTCGCAGGAGCGCTGATAGAGCTGGCAGGAGAGCTTGCCGTCCGCCACGTAGAACTGGAAGAAGGCATGGCACGGTGCCAGCGCCATTTTGTCCAGCTCACCCACGTTCCAGGCAGAAACGATGATACGACGCGAGTCCGGGTCATTCTTCAGCTGGTTCATGACGGTCGTGATCTGGTCGATATGGCGACCGTCCGGGGTTGGCCACGCGCGCCATTGCTTGCCGTAGACCGGCCCCAGGTCGCCGTTTTCGTCTGCCCACTCGTCCCAGATGGAGACATTGTTTTCATGCAGATAAGCAACGTTGGTATCGCCTTGCAGGAACCAGAGCAGTTCATGAATGATCGAGCGCAGATGGCAGCGCTTCGTCGTCACCAGAGGAAAGCCTTCTTGCAGATTGAAGCGCATCTGGTGGCCAAAAATGGAGAGCGTACCGGTGCCGGTGCGGTCGTTTTTCGGCGTGCCCTCGTCGAGCACTTTTTTCATCAATTCAAGGTACTGTTTCATGGTTCCTCAGGAAAGTTGTTGCTGTGGACGACGATACGCCCAAATCATCATAATGGCACCCGCGACAATCATCGGGATGGAGAGGATCTGCCCCATGCTGATGTACTGTACCCATTCGCCGGTAAACTGCGCATCCGGCTGGCGGAAGAACTCGACGATGATACGGAATGCGCCATAGCCAATCAGGAACAGACCAGAGACAGCCCCCATTGGGCGCGGTTTGCGGATGTACAGATTCAGGATGATAAACAGCACCACGCCTTCCAGCGCCAGCTCGTAAAGCTGAGACATATGGCGCGGCAGAACGCCGTAGGTATCGAAAACAGACTGCCACTCAGGGTGCGAAGGCAGCAGCGCGATATCCTCTGCGCGCGAGCCCGGGAAGAGCATGGTAAACGGCACGCTCGGATCGACACGCCCCCACAGCTCACCGTTGATGAAGTTGCCCAGACGCCCTGCGCCCAGCCCAAACGGGATTAACGGCGCGATAAAATCAGCCACCTGGAAGAAGTTACGTTTAGTGCGTTTGGCGAAGATCACCATGACCAGGATCACACCAATCAGCCCGCCGTGGAAGGACATGCCGCCGTCCCAGACGCGGAACAGATAGAGCGGATCGTTCAGGAATACCGGGAAGTTGTAGAACAGGACATAGCCGATACGGCCGCCCAGGAACACGCCGAGGAAGCCAGCATAAAGCAGGTTTTCCACTTCGTTCTTCGTCCAGCCGCTGCCGGGACGACTGGCGCGACGGCCAGCAAGCCACATGGCAAATACGAAGCCCACCAGGTACATCAAACCGTACCAGTGAAGCGCTACGGGTCCTATTGAGAAAATTACCGGATCAAATTCCGGAAAATGCAGATAACCACTGTTCATCTGTCACCACAAGATGTTGTTATTCCGCTGAAAGTGGACAGCGGCTGAATTGCATTCCCGCCGTTGGCAGGTGCTCCAAAGTTGCGAATCATAGCATAAGGCAGGCGCGGAGGATGCGCCTGAGATGTAAAAGATGTGTATAGGGTTTGATGCGCGCAGGTCCCTTCACCCTGGCCCTTTCCCCAAACGGGCGAGGGGATTGTTAGCTGCTCGCATTCATTTGTGGGGTTCCCTCCGCCCTGAGGAAGAGGGGAAAGGCGTTAGCGACCACCGCGGATCAGGCCGCCCATACCGCGTCGTTCCATAAATGCCGCCACCTGGTGACGAACCTCAGCTGCCAGCTGCGCGTCAAGGCTGCGCTCAGCCAGCTCGCGGGCATCATTGACGTCAATATGACGCAACAAATACTTCACGCGCGCTACCGCGCGGCCGTTCATCGACAGATGGCGATACCCCAGACCAATCAGGATCGCGACGCACATAGAGTCTCCGGCCATTTCACCGCACAGGCGCAGATCAATACCGTACTGTTCAGCCTCACGGGCGATCATCGCCAGGGCACGAAGCATCGCCGGATGCAGGCTGTCGTAGATGCTGGCAACGCGGGTGTTGTTGCGATCGACCGCCAGAATGTATTGCGTTAAGTCGTTGGTGCCGACGGAAATAAAATCGACGCGGGTCGCCAGCTGCGGCAGCATAAAGACCATTGAGGGCACTTCGAGCATCACGCCGATACGCGGTTTCGGAATCGCATAGCCGATCATCTCTTCCACTTCGCGCCCGGCGCGTTCTATCAACCGCCGCGCTTCGTCGATCTCGTCAATACTGGTGACCATCGGCAGCAAAATGCTGAGATTCCCCGTGGCCGCGTTGGCACGCAGCATCGCACGAACCTGAATAAGGAAGATTTCCGGCTGATCGAGGGTAATGCGGATCCCACGCCAGCCGAGGCAGGGGTTCTCCTCGCTGATGGGCATGTAGGGCAACTGTTTATCCGCGCCGACGTCCAGGGTGCGCAACGTTACGGGTTTGTCGTTGAACATCTGCAACATGCCCTGATACTGCGCAACCTGCTCCTCTTCTGAAGGGAAGCCGCTTTGCAGCATGAACGGGATTTCGGTGCGGTAAAGGCCAATGCCGTCGATGCGGCTGCCGAGCTTTTCTTCGTGCTCGGGGCTTAAGCCAGCGTTGAGCATCACCTTTACCCGCTCACCGCTTTTGAGCTGCGCGGGCAGGTTGACGTCATCTTCCGCCAGCTTGCTTAATTCATTCTCTTCACTGATAAGGCGCTGGTACTCCTGGAGGAGAACCGGCTCAGGATCAACCAGCAGCTCACCGCGATACCCGTCCACCACCAGCGTGCGGCGATGCAGCACGGAGGGCTGAATATCCGCGCCCATAACGGTCGGGATACCGAGCGCACGCACCATGATGGCGGCATGGGAGTTAGCTGCGCCATCGCGCACCACCACGCCCGCCAGCCTGTCCTGCGGTAACTCCGCCAGCGTCGTCGCCGAGAGTTCATCGGCCACCAGCACAAACCGGCTTGGCCAGGCATTCGCCCCCTGAATGGTATCATCGAGGTGGAAAAGCAGACGTTGCCCAAGCGCGCGTAAATCACCGGCTCGCTCTTTCAGATAACCGTCAGTCAGCACCGCAAACTGTTCGGCAAATTTTTCGATGACCTTTTTAACCGCCCACTCTGCCACCGAACCTTTATCGACCTCGGCAAACAGCTCACGGCGCAAGCGCGCATCGGAAAGCAGGTGTGAGTAAAGATCGAAAATGGCCGCCGTCTCTTTTTGCGCACCAGCGGCAAAGCGTTTGCTGTAGCGACGAAACTCATTTGCCGCCTCTTCCAGCGCGGCGGTAAGCCGCTCGCGCTCAAGCGCTTCATCCAGCGTAGAGGCTTCGTAGACCTGCTCCATCAACGGTAGCGTGGCATCCATCCAGCCTTCGGCGATAGCGACACCCGGCGAGGCCGGAAGCGCGCGGATACGCGTATGACGATACTGGCCAAAAAGGGCGGCCAGCTGGGACTGGGAGAGGATCGCCGCCATCTGCGTTGCCAGCGTGACGAGGAAGGACTCCTCGCTTTCGTCGTACTGGCGCAACTCTCGCTGCTGAACAACAAGCACGCCAAGCAGCTGACGGCGCTGAATAATCGGCACGCCAAGAAAAGCGCGGAAACGCTCCTCTTTTACGGAAGGGATATATTTAAAGCTGGGGTGTTTTTGCGCATCGGCAAGGTTGATTGGCTCCGCCAGTCGCCCGACCAGGCCAACAATACCTTCATCAAACGCGAGCGTGACGGTGCGTCCCCGTGGTTTTTTTAAACCGCGGGTTGCCATCAGGTAGTAGCAACGTCGGTCATGGTCGGCCAGATAGACCGAACAGACTTCGGTTTCCATCGCAAGACAGATGTCCGTCACCAGAATATTCAGCGCCTCGTTGAGGCGAGGCGCACTGGCAACCTTTTCAACTATTTCTCGCAAGCGGGTGAGCATGATTTGCGTAGCTTAACCTCTTTTACGTCGCCAGGCAGGTGCGCTCTGTGGCTTCGGAGGCGTCTCCTGAAGCTGCATAACGGCACTTGCGAACTCTTTCATCACCCTACGGTAAACATCGCGCTTAAAAGACACGACCTGACGAACCGGATACCAGTAGCTTACCCAGCGCCAGCCATCAAACTCCGGCGTGCTGCTGGTTTGCATATTGATATCTGAATCGTTGCCCACCAACTGCAAAAGAAACCACTTCTGTTTCTGGCCGATACAAACCGGCTTTGTGTCCCAACGCACCAAACGTTTCGGTAACTTGTAACGCAACCAGTTGCGGGTCGAAGCCAGGATGCGAACATCTTTGCGGCTTAAACCAACCTCTTCAAACAGCTCCCGGTACATCGCTTGTTCTGGGGACTCTCCAGGATTGATCCCGCCTTGCGGGAACTGCCAGGAGTGCTGACCATATCGCCGGGCCCACATCACCTGACCCTGACGATTACAAATTACTATTCCTACGTTTGGGCGGTAGCCATCGTCATCAATCACCGGACTACCCCAAACTAAATCTGATATATGAATGATTGTTTCACACTACAGGGAGGCGGTAAACCACTCTCTTACAGGCCTGCAACCTAATAACATTTGAATAACTCACAAATTTGTGAGGAGTTATAAACAGATGAGGACGACTGAGACCATTTTTATTCACCTTTTCTGTGGATATAGTTGTGAAGAAGTACGGAATTACCGATGAACAACCTTGTAGACCGACGAAACGCCCGTTTACGCCATTCATAATAAATCTTTTAAATTCAGACCATTACAGTTAAAAACAGGGCATTAAAGGCGATTAACGTGACGATCGTCACATCAAAGATCCTCCTGCTGATGAAAGATCGAACAGCGTCGGTTTTATCCACAGATTGTGCCAATAAGTTAGGCACAATTTGTGTGAAAATTCGATTTTCATCGCACGTCAAGGCTGTAAATTGAAACAGTAGTGGTGGTTATACCCAGTTATCCCATTTTTCTGTGGATAACATGGTGTAAGATCCTGTTTATTGTCAGTGACCAGAATTGCACAACCTGTTTTTTAGCCATGCCACGCTGCTTTTTATCCTAAAAAACCTGATAAAAACCAACCACATGGAATATGTACTCAGAAAAAGGTAAACTCTATCCACAAGGGATAAAATATCAGCTCATTTTTTAACCAAAAGGTTGTTAGCATGCATTCTCTCGCCCCACTGCTCTCCCCTCCCGTCAGTGAAGCTCAGCTGCTCCAGCAGGCACAGCGTCTGGCAGGCTATTCGCTGGGTGAGCTGGCCGTGATGGCGGGGCTGACGATACCTAACGATTTGAAGCGCGATAAAGGCTGGATCGGCGTGTTGCTTGAACGCTGGCTGGGCGCAAGCGCGGGCAGTAAACCGGAGCAAGATTTTGCGGCGCTGGGCGTTGAGCTGAAAACGATCCCTGTCGATAGCCAGGGGCGGCCGCTGGAAACGACCTTTGTCTGCGTGGCGCCGCTGACGGGGAACAGCGGAGTGACCTGGGAAACCAGCCACGTCAGGCATAAGCTGAAGCGGGTATTGTGGGTACCCGTTGAGGGCGACAGGCAGATCCCGCTGGCAGAACGTCGCGTTGGCGCCCCGCTGCTCTGGAGTCCGGATGAAGAAGAGGAGAGGCAGCTTTCCGAAGACTGGGAAGAGCTGATGGATATGATTGTGCTGGGACAGGTTGAGCGGATCACCGCCCGGCATGGCGAAGTGCTGCAACTCCGTCCAAAAGCCGCCAACAGCAAAGCGCTTACTGAAGCGGTAGGTGCACGGGGCGAACCGATCCTGACGCTGCCGCGCGGTTTCTATCTTAAAAAGAATTTCACCGGGGCGCTGCTGGCACGCCACTTCCTGTTGAAAACATAGTTTTTTACCAATTTTGCGCTCCGGCTAACATAATCTCCTCCTTTTTAAGATTTCCCCCCTTTCACCTGTCGTAATATCAGGTTATTACTACACTATGATTTGATACGAGCCAGGTGAGGATGAGAACGATGAAAAAATGGGCAGTAATTATCTCAGCAGTCGGTTTAGCGTTTGCGGTATCGGGTTGTAGCAGCGACTATGTCATGTCAACGAAAGATGGTCGCATGATCCTGACCGATGGCAAACCCGAAGTCGACGACGATACCGGTCTGGTGAGTTACCGCGATCGCGAAGGCAACCAAATGCAAATTAATCGCGACGAAGTATCCCAGATCATCGAGCGATAAACAGATAAAGGTCAGTAGCTTGCTGGCCTTTTTGATTTTTTCCTTCCCCTTTTGTCTTCCCTCTGCCATGTTTATATTCCTTTGTCGGGAGGTTCCTGACGCAGTCTGTATGTCTAAAAAGGAAACCGGCTATGCATTATCACCGTATCCCCCACAGCGCTCTGGAGATCAGCCAACTGGGGTTGGGCACCATGACATTTGGTGAACAAAACAGCGAAGCCGATGCCCATGCACAACTGGATTACGCCGTCAGCCAGGGCATTAACCTGATTGACGTGGCGGAGATGTACCCTGTTCCTCCACGCCCGGAAACACAAGGCCTTACCGAAACGTACGTCGGCAACTGGCTGGCGAAACGTGGCAATCGCGAAAAGCTGGTTCTCGCCTCTAAGGTTAGCGGCCCTTCCCGTAATAACGATGCCGGGATCCGCCCTAACCAGATCCTCGATCGCAAGAATATCCGTGCCGCGCTGGATGCCAGCCTCAAGCGCCTGCAAACCGACTATCTCGATCTTTATCAGGTGCACTGGCCGCAGCGTCCGACAAACTGCTTCGGCAAGCTCGGCTACACCTGGAACGAGAGTGCTCCGGCCGTTACCCTGCTGGAAACGCTGGAAGCGCTTACGGAATGTCAGCGCGCGGGTAAGATCCGCTACATCGGCGTTTCCAACGAGACGGCGTTTGGCGTGATGCGCTATCTGCATCTGGCCGATAAACACGATCTGCCGCGCATCGTGACCATTCAGAACCCGTACAGCCTGCTGAATCGCAGTTATGAAGTGGGTCTGGCGGAAGTGACGCAGTACGAAGAGGTGGAGCTGCTCGCCTACTCTTGCCTGGGCTTCGGTACCCTGACGGGCAAATACCTGAACGGCGCGAAACCGGCTGGCGCGCGTAACACGCTTTTCAGCCGCTTCACCCGCTATAGCGGTGAGCAGACGCAAAAAGCCGTTGCGGCGTATGTGGATATCGCGAAGCGTCACGGGCTCGATCCGGCGCAGATGGCGCTGGCCTTCGTGCGTCGACAGCCGTTCGTCGCCAGTACCCTGCTGGGCGCGACGACAATGGCGCAGCTGAAAACCAATATTGAGAGTTTCCACCTGACCCTCAGCGAAGAGGTGTTAGCGGAGATTGAAGCGGTGCATCAGGTTTATACTTACCCGGCACCTTAAGTTGACGTTTTGCCCGGTGGCGGCGTTGCCTTACCGGGCCTACAAAATCCGCCAACATCACGAAACGTAGGCCGGGTCAGGCGGAGCCGCCACCCGGCAAAGATATCACCGCCGACGCTGCCAGACCCACAGCCCGGTAATCGCCAGCGCAAACAGTGCACCAAACCCCACTCCGATTGCCACGACCGGCGCGCCCACTTTTACCGCCAGCGAGTAGATCCCCAGCATCAGCAACATCGCCATGTTTTCGCCAAGGTTTTGCACCGCAATGGCGTTGCCAGCCCCGACGGTCTGCTTGCCGCGCTCCTGCAAAAGCGCGTTGAGCGGCACCACAAAGAAACCGCCTAACACGCCAATCAGTAACAGCAGGGCATAGGCAGGCAATATGGCATGTTGCAGGGAGAAGAACAGAACGCCGACGCCGATCAGGATCCCCGCAGGCATGCAGCGCGCAACGGTTTCAAGCGTTACCAGTTTGGCCGCCGCCCCGGCCCCGACAACAATCCCGACGGCAACCATGGCATTCAGGTAGGTCGGCGTGGCGTTATCTGTTATCCCCAGCGCCACCGGTACCCACAGCACCAGCAGGAAACGCAGCGTGACGCCGGCACCCCAGAACAGGCTGGTCCCCATCAGCGAGAAGCGCGTTTCACCGTTGCGCCACAGCACGCGGCAGGCATTAAAGAAGCTGCCGGTCATTGGCCCAAAGCGCCAGGATTGTCCCGGACGCGCCACTGCCAGTTTGGGGATAAACAGGTTGGCGATCACCGCGCCGCCGTACATCAGGGCACAGATGCCAAGCGCGGCGAGCACGTGCCAGTCTGCCAGTACGCCGCCCGCCACCGAACCCAGCAGAATCGCCGCAATGGTGGAGGACTCCATCAGGCCGTTGGCCTTCACCAGCTTATCACCGGTGGTAAGTTCACCGAGTATGCCGTACTTCGCCGGAGAGTAAGCGGCCGCGCCAATGCCCACCAGCGTGTAGCCGACAAACGGGTTGATACCAAAGCAGATGCTTGCCGCGCCCAGAAGCTTAAGGCTGTTGGCAAACATCATGACCCGACCTTTCGGGAAGCTGTCCGCCACCTGTCCGACAAACGGCGCAAATACAATGTAAGCACCCACAAACACCATCTGTAGGATCGGCTGGCTCCAGTCGGGATAAAACTCAGCTTTCAGCAATGCCAGCGTGGCAAACAGCAACGCGTTATCGCCGAACGCGGAAAGAAACTGAGCGGCGATAACCGCCATCATGCCTTTCGACCAGATTGAAGTGTTAGTGTGTACTGACTTACGCATTTTGCTGTTCCGCCTCTTCAACCATGCCCTTCAGGGTCACGAAATCGGGTTTACCGCTGCCCAGCACCGGTAACTGTTTGAGATAACGAATATCGCGGGGCACTGCCAGCTCGGGAATACCGTGTTCGCGCGCATACCTGAGCAGCGCGTCACGCTTCAGTTCAGCGTCAGTGGTAAAGAGCACCAGCGCCTCGCCTTTACTGGCATCACTTTTCACCACGGTCGCATGCATTTTCTCCGCAGAGACCGCGGTCGCCAGCGTCTCCACCATTTCAAGAGAGACCATTTCACCGGCGATTTTGGCGAAGCGTTTTGCCCGTCCCTGGATCTGCACGAAGCCCTGATCGTCGAAGCGCACGATGTCGCCCGTGTCGTACCAGCCCGTTTCAACCTCGCCATTGACGTTTTCGGCCGTCGGCGCTTCGAGCACGCCCGGATTTTCCACGCGCAGATAGCCGTTCATGACGTTCGGCCCTTTAAGCTGAAGGCGTCCGCCGTCTTCAATGCCCGGCACCGCCAGCAGCCGCGCATCCAGCCCCGGCAGAATACGGCCAACCGTTCCCGGTTTTGCCGCCATCGGTACGTTGATGGATACCACCGGCGCGCACTCCGTCACGCCATAGCCTTCCAGAATGCGCAGGCCAAATTTGTCCTGCCAGATCTGGCGCGTGCTGTCCTGGAGTTTTTCCGCCCCCGCCACCACGTAGCGCACGCGGAAGAAATCATACGGGTTGGCGAAACGCGCGTAGTTACCGAGGAAAGTGGACGTGCCGAACAGCACGGTGCAGTTACGGTCATAAACCAGTTCCGGCACAATGCGGTAGTGCAGCGGGCTTGGGTAGAGGAACACTTCGGCCCCGGTCAGCAGCGGCGTGAAGAGCCCCACGGTCAGGCCAAAGGAGTGGAACAGCGGCAGCGCCGACATAAAGCGATCGTTGGCGGTAAAGTCGGCGATAGTTTTGATCTGTTCGACGTTTGCCAGGATGCTTTTGTGGCTGTGAACCACGCCTTTCGGGTTGCCTTCAGAGCCGGAGGTAAAGAGGATGATGGCATCGTCTTCCGGCTGCTGCCTGACCTGCGCCAGGTGCGGCATCAGCAGATGGGCAAAAATCCACAGCTTATCGGCCGTCGTGACGTCTGCTTTCAGATCTTCCAGGAACACCCAGCGCACCTGGGTCAGCTGTTCCGGCAGGTGCCACAGCTTGCCTTTATCCAGGAACTGGCGGGAGGTAAAGACGGTGTTGATTTGTGCCGCGGTAATCGCGCTGGAGAGCCCCTTCACGCCCGCCGTGTAGTTCATCATTGCCGGAATGCGGCCCCGGGAGACGGCACCAAAGATCACCGCCGCGCTGATACCCGCGTTCGGCAGCATCAGGCCAATCTTTTCGCCCCGTTTGCTGTACTTCTCGAGGATGCGCCCGACAAACAGCGTTTTGGTCAACAGCTTACGGTAGGTATCCGGCGTAAAGTTGATGTCTTCAATGCAGTTTTTCTTCGCGCCGTAACGATACTGCGCCGACAGCAACGATTCATACAGTGTTTCGCGCGGGCGAACGGCCATGCGCGCTTCCATCATAATCTGGTGCAGCATCTCCCCGGCGATTTTACGGCGGTCACGCGCCCGCGGCGCCTCGGGCATCGGCAGAGACGTTGGCGGTAAAATGTGCAGCGTGATTTTCGGGAACAAGCGCTGCTTCACCAGCCCTTTCAGGCGGCTGAAAAAGGTCAGTTCAGCCCCCTCAATGCGCAACGGCACGACGGTGGCGCGTGACTTCGCCGCGACAAAACCGGCCCCGTCATAAATTTTCATCAGGGAGCCCGTCACGGAAATACGCCCCTCCGGGAAGATGACGACCGGGCGTCCCTGCTCAACCAGACGCACCAGATGTTTAATCATCATCGGTTTGGTTGGGTCGAGCGGCACAAAATCAATCAGCGGCCTGAGCCAGCGCATGTACCATTTTTCACTGATGGAGCTGTACACCGCGAAGACGGGACGGACGGGCAAAAACAGCGCCAGCAATACGCCATCAAGAAAGGAGACGTGATTCGGAGTGATGAGAACACGCTCGCCATAGAGCGCCTGCGTATCGCCCGTTACGCGGATGCGAAACAGGACGCGGAACAGTGTGCGGAAGAACCCAAAAAGCATTTCAACTCCCTTTGCCAGCCAGTGTGAAAGGTATAAATGGTGGCAGATTACACGAGAAGTAGTGAGGGAGCGATAGCAAATACAGAGGCGAAAAAAAACCTGCGCATCCGCGCAGGTTGGTGCAAGAGAAGAGTACGAAAACGTACTAAGAATTCTCACCAATCAATACCTCTGGGATCTTGATTGTGGTCTCTGGCGGTACGCTTCGCCAGTGAGAAAACGCAAGGGAATGAGCCGAAGTGCAACCAGGTGTGAATATTCTCTGTTGCTGTTACAGGTTGAACTTACAGGCAAAAAAAAACCTGCGTAAAACGCAGGTTGGTGTAAATCGTGTTAATCAACCGAAGCTGATTCCACCTATCAATACCTCTGGGATCTCGACTCTAGCAATTCACGGCGCATCGTTGCTAACGGACAATCGCAACAGCCTGAGGCAAAGTGTAACTAAAGGTTCAGATTGACATTATTCAGACATGACTGGCCGTGTAACGATTACACCGCGAGGGATGTTCTGCATCACGTTTGCAGAGGACGCCCACCCGGTCCCCTTGAATGCGCGCCGCTTTTCCGCAACACTAGTTAGTGTGTAAACGCTTACCCCTATAAGAAGGTATTGAATGGCGACAATTAAGGATGTGGCTCGTCTGGCGGGTGTTTCCGTCGCGACCGTCTCCCGCGTGATCAACAACTCCCCTAAAGCCAGTGATGCATCGCGCCAGGCCGTGCAGGACGCCATGGAAAACCTGAATTATCACCCTAACGCCAACGCGCGTGCCCTTGCCCAGCAGTCAACAGAAACCATTGGGCTGGTGGTCGGGGATGTGTCCGATCCGTTTTTCGGCGCGATGGTCAAAGCCGTAGAACAGGTCTCTTATCACACCGGTAATTTTCTGCTGATTGGTAATGGCTACCACAATGAACAAAAAGAGCGCCAGGCCATTGAGCAACTGATTCGCCATCGCTGTGCGGCGCTGGTGGTACACGCCAAAATGATCCCCGATGCCGAGCTGATTCACCTGATGAAACAAATGCCGGGGATGGTGATGATCAACCGTATTATTCCCGGTTTTGAAACCCGCTGCGTGGCGCTTGACGACCGTTACGGCGCATGGCTGGCAACCCGTCATCTGATCCAGCAGGGCCATACCCGTATCGGTTATCTGTGCTCCAACCACCCGATTTCCGATGCGGAAGATCGCCTTCAGGGTTATTACGACGCGCTGCGCGAAGCCGGTCTGCCCTGCAACGATCGCCTTGTGGCCTACGGTGAACCCGATGAGAGCGGCGGCGAGCAGGCGATGACCGAGCTGCTGGGACGCGGGCGAAATTTCACCGCTGTGGCCAGCTATAACGATTCCATGGCCGCAGGCGCAATGGGCGTGTTAAACGATAACGGGATTGACGTGCCGGCAGAAATTTCGCTGATTGGCTTTGATGATGTGCTGGTGTCGCGCTACGTGCGCCCTCGCCTGACCACCGTGCGTTACCCGATTGTAACCATGGCCACGCAGGCGGCAGAACTGGCGTTAGCGCTGGCCGAGCATCGCCCGCCGCCGGAAATTACTCACCTGTTCAGCCCAACTTTAGTGCGCCGTCACTCGGTGGTTTCGCCCGCTGAAGCCGCGAGCGAACAGCGATAGAGATGGACGGTTTTATCCGGGTATTCCAGCGCATCGCCGATGTAGTGCCAGCCGTAACGTTCGTAGAAGTCGCGGCAGGCAGACCAGAGATGCAGCTCGTGATACCCGGCGCGTCGCGCATAGCCCTTCACATGCTCCTGAAGTTTTCCCGCCAGCCCTTTTCCCCGGGCCATTTCATCGACATACAGCGCAGCCAGCCATGGATGAAGATCCTGCCGGGAAATTAAATCGCAGCGCCACAGCCCAACGGTGCCCAGCAGCCGATCGTTCTCAACGGCAATAAAGGTGAGCGGTAACGCGCCCGGCGTCAGGCTGTGCTCGACGATGCTCTGGAAAAAGGCGCGCGGCACTCCTTCACCAAACGCTGCCCAGATCCAGTCGATTACCTGCTCTGTAAACTGCGCCGCAGCGTAAAGCGGCAGGATCTTCACACCAGCTTCCCCTGGAAAAGCGGAACCGATTCGAAGAGATAGCCGTCAAAATCTGGCGCGTCTTCGTCTGACAGCTCAAGCAGGCTCTTTTTAACGTTCTCAAGATGCTGGAACATGGCCTGCCAGGCCCCCATCACGTCGCGGCGGCGGAGCGCAGCGAGAATGGTTTGCCTGTCGCCGAGCCACTTCAGGCGCCAGGCGCGGCTGGCGATATGACCGTTGAACTGCTGCCACAGCGGGCTGCTGTCCATGTGATGCCAGACGCTCTCAACTGTCGCCAGCAGCATCTGGTTTTGGGTGGCCCCCGCCAGCACCAGGTGGAACATTTTATTGTTGTCCTGGCTGCGATCGTCGATGGCAATCGCCCGCTGCTCCTGCTCGATGATGCGGCGCAGGTTGTCGATGTCCGCGCGGGTTGCCATTTTTGCGGCAAAGGCAGCAATGTTGCTTTCAAGCAGCTGACGCGCCTGGAGTATTTCAAACGGGCCAACGTCACTGTTCAGAAAGCGCTCTTCCTCGTTTTCATGCTCCTCCGGAATGCGCATCACGTAAACGCCAGACCCCTGGCGAATATCCACCGTTCCCTGAAGCTCAAGCATCAGCAGCGCCTCGCGCACGATGGTGCGGCTCACGCCATATGTCTCGGCGATGTTGCGCTCCGGCGGCAGGCGCGATCCCACGGGATAATGCCCCTGGATAATTTGCGCACGTAAATCCTCGCCAATTTCTTGGTACTGTTTTTTTTCCGGCAGGATGACAGCCTTATCCACGTTTTCACCTGTGTTTTTCAGTTAATGCGCGGGCCGGACGTCCTTCCGGCCAGTTTGTGCACTATTTTACCAGAAGGCTTACTTCCATTCATCGTCAACGCTCAGCGTGAGCATGCGCGTCTCGCGCAGCTGGCGGAACCAGGAGGCCGATGCCTTTGCCCGCCGGGCGCGATGGTTCTCAAGGTCGATTTCAATGAGCCCGTAGCGGTTTTTAAACGCGTTCATCGGCGAGACGTTGTCGGTGAAGGCCCACAGCATATAGCCGTGGCAGTTCGCGCCTTCCTCGCGCGCCAGCAGCGTGTAGTAGAGATGTTCGCTGATAAACGCGATGCGGTAGCCGTCATCAATAATGCCGTCGCGGTTGCGAAACTGCGCTTCGTTCTCCACCCCCATCCCGCTCTCCGCCACGAACCAGTCGATATTGCGGTAGTCCTGTTTGATCCGCATCGCCATGTCGTAGATGATGTGCGGATAAATTTCCCAGCCGCGGGAGGGGTTCATTCTGCGCCCGGGCAGTTCGAACGGCTCGTAGTAGTACGCCGGGTGGAACGGCGTCTCCGGGTGCCAGGCGCGGGACGGGGCTTTTACCCGGTGCGGGTAATAGAGGTTGATCCCCAGCTCGTCAACGGTGTTGTCGGCAATCAGCGCCAGCTCGTCAGCCGTGTAGTCCCACTGCACCTGGTGCTGCGACAGCAGGGTAAAGAGCGCCTGCGGATAGCGCCCGTGCACCAGCGGATCGAGAAAAACGCGGTTATAGAACAGATCGTACATCTCCGCCGCCCGCACGTCATGCGGCGCGCGCGAGCGCGGGTAGGTCACCTCCGGGTTGAGAATACAGCCCACCGTGCCGTCATAACCCTTCTCACGGAACAGCTTCACCACTTTTGCCGTCGCCAGAATCTTATGGTGGTTCCACTGCATCCAGGTACTGGTGTTCTGCTCATAGGGCCAGCGCAACGCGTCGAGGTAGACGCGCGTCTGGACCACAATCGGCTCGTTGAAGGTAAACCAGCGGGTAACGTTGCCGTGAAAGCGCTCAAACACCTTTTCCGCGTAGCGCACAAACAGCTCGACGACGTGCTTCGACGCCCAGCCGCCGTAGGTCTCCAGCAGCACGCCCGGCAGCTCGTAGTGTTCCAGGCAAATCATTGGCTCAATGCCCTGACGGTGCATTTCATCAAACAGCGCGTCGTAGTACGCGGCGTACTCCTCGTCTACCGTCGCATTTTCATAGTCGGTTAAAAAGCGTGACCAGTTGATGGAGGTACGATAGTGCGTCAGGCCCGCCTGCTTCATCAGCGCCACGTCTTCGCGGAAGCGATTGATAAAATCGGTGGCCACCGCCGGGCCATAGCCGTTGTGCCAGACGTGACGATCGTTCTTGTACCAGAGATCGACCCACGAATCCTGCCCCGGCTTTTTGCCGCTCCAGCCCTCGGTCTGCCAGGCCGATGCCGCCGCGCCCAGAATAAAGTCCTGCGGTATGGCTATCTGTTTTGTGCTCATCATATCCTCATGCGTTATCGGTGGCTTGTTGCAGCGCGGCCTGCTCTGCGCGGCGCGAGGCAATTTTCACAAACGGCAGATAGATAATCACCGCGGTCACGATGCAGATAAACTGGGTGATCACCGCCCCCATGGAGCCTGCGGTGGACAGCCAGGCGTTGATCAACGGCGGCGTGGTCCAGGGCACCATCACCACGGCTTTACCGGCAAACCCGGTCACGGTGGCAAAGTAGCCAATGGAGCCCGTCACCAGCGGCGTGATGATGAACGGGATAGCAAGGATCGGGTTGAGCATGATTGGCATACCGAAGATCACCGGCTCGTTGATGTTAAAAATGCCTGGCCCGATGGACAGCTTGGCGATCTCCTTCATCTCTTTACGTTTGGTGGCAATCATCACCGCGATCAGCAGGCCGATGGTCAGGCCGGAACCGCCGATGCTCATATAGACATCCCAGAACGGCATGGTGATGATGTTCGGTACCTCTTTGCCCTGCTCGAACGCGCTCATGTTGACGGTGATCGCCCCCAGCAACAGCGGCTCGCGGATCGGCTTGATCATCTGGTTGCCGTGGATCCCAATCACCCAGAACAGCTGGGCGACAAACATCAGCAGCAGGATCCCCGGCAGGCTTTGCACCACCCGCTCCAGCGGCTGTTGCACCACCTGGTAAACCGCGTCGTAGAGATACATACCGGTAACCTGATGGAACACGAAGCCAAAGGTCGCAATGGCGGTGGTGGTGATAATGGCCGGGATCAGCGCGGAGAACGACGCGGCGACGTTTGGTGGCACCGTGTCCGGCATCCTGATTTTCAGTCCCTTTCGGTTTTCCAGCCAGCAGTAGATCTCCACCGACAGGATGGCGATAAACATGCCGAGGAACAGGCTGCGGGTATCGGAGAACTGGCGCAGCAGCACGTCTTTCACCACGTGCATCTCGCCGTCCACCAGCATTTCCACCGTCGTCGGCGTCACGCAAATAAAGCAGATCACCGCCAGCAGGCCGGGGAACAGGGACTTTATGCCGTTAATACGCCCCAGCTCAATGCCGATTAAAAACACCGCGCCGATGTTAAGGAAGTTCAGCGTGGCATAGTTAAGCGCGCTGGTGATCGGCTTTAACGCCGCGAGAAACGCCAGCGACTGAAAGCTCGCCAGGCCGTTTTTCGGATCCAGCACCATATTGGAGATCAGTACCGAGAACGCCCCCACAATGATGACCGGCATTAAGGTAATAAACGCAGACTTGATCGCCTGGATATAGCGATAGCTGTTGAAGGTGGTGGCAAAACTGCCCAGAGCGTCGATCAGTTTTTCCTGAAATGCCATAGGGTAATACCTCAGTAAAAGGGCTTTTATTGAATAAGGTGTACAGCCGGATACTATTGGTATGCCAAAAATAGCGTCAGCAGCCGCTTTGTTCTGTGATTAAGCTCTCAACGACGCCAGAGGTATTCCAGATAGCGATTTATCACCATTTTGGTATACCAATGGCAGGTATTTATTCCGCGGGTGAAGATCGTTACCGAAAAGCGTGATCGTTATGGGGTTTTGCCCTCCCCACGTCGCTTATGCGCCGGATGGTCTGTGTTAAACTGCAAACCATTACGTGGAAACAGGAATTTCGAATGGCAACAATGCTGGATGTCTCACTGCGTGCGGGCGTGTCGAAGGCCACCGTTTCGCGCGTGCTGAACGGCACAGGTCAGGTTAAAGAGAGCACGCGTCAGCAGGTATTTCGCGCGATGGAGGAGCTGGGCTATCGTCCGAACTTTCTCGCGCGTTCGCTGGCTAACCAGACCAGCAACAGCATTGGTCTGGTCGTCTCGACCTTCGACGGTTTTTACTTTGGGCGTTTGCTACAGCAGGCGTCGCGGCAGACCGAAACGCACGGTAAACAATTGATTGTCACCGACGGCCACGATGCCCCCGAACAGGAAGAACAGGCGGTGCAGATGCTCGCCGACCGCAAATGCGACGCCATCGTGCTGTACACGCGTTACATGAGCGAAAAGACGATCCTGAAGCTGATTAACAGCGTGCAGACGCCGCTGGTGATCATTAACCGTGAAGTGAGCCAGGCGGCGGATCGCTGCGTTTTCTTTGAACAGCAGGACGCGGCCTTCAAAGCGGTGGATTACCTGATAAGCCAGGGCCATCGGGAGATCGCCTGTATCACCGTCCCGATCCACACGCCAACGGGTAAAGCGCGGCTGATGGGCTACCGTAAGGCGCTGGAGAAGCACGGTATTCGTCTCGACGAGCGGCGGATTAAATATGGCGATGCGGGTATGACGCGGGGTTACGAGCTGTGCAAAGAGCTGATTGCGGAAAAGACGCCGTTCAGCGCCCTGTTTGCCTGTAACGATGATATGGCCCTGGGCGCCTCCAAAGCATTACACCAGGCCGGGCTGAAGATCCCGCAGGATATTTCGCTGTTTGGTTTTGACGATGCCCCCAGCGCAAAGTGGCTGGAGCCTGCCCTGTCGTCGGTGTATCTGCCGATCGATAACATGATCGTCACGGCGATCGACCAGGCGATCCGGCTGGCAAAAAACCAGCCGGTTGAGGCGATCCCGCCGTTCACCGGCACGCTGGTCTTACGCGATTCGGTGACAACGGGACCCTGGTTTAATCAGACCAGCTCTAACGCCAGCAGCTCCTGAATGGTCTGGCGACGGCGAATCAGCCGCGCCACGCCGTTATCGAACAGCACTTCCGGCAGCAGCGGGCGGCTGTTGTAGTTTGAAGACATCGACGCCCCGTACGCACCGGTATCATGCAGCACCAGATAATCTCCCGGTTTTACCTCTGGCAGCGAACGGGTTTCGACTTTCCCGCCTTCCTGCTGAGTAAAGACGTCGCCGGATTCGCACAGCGGGCCGGCAACCACGGTGTCGATGCGCGGCGCGTTGACCAGATCGCGGCCATCGGCAGCCAGCGCCGTGATGTGGTGATAGCTACCGTACATGGACGGACGCATCAGGTCGTTAAAGCCAGCATCAATCAGCACAAAATGACGGCTTCCCATCTCCTTCACGCTACGCACCTGCGCCACCAGCACGCCGGCTTCGGCGACCAGGAAACGACCCGGCTCAATCTCCAGCTTCACCGCGTGGCCCAGATGGGCGGCGATGCTGTCGCGGGCGGCGCTCCACAGCCCGTAGTAATGATCCGTGTCGATCGCCTCTTCCCCTTCACGATAGGGAATGGACAACCCGCCGCCGGCGGAGATCGCCTCCAGATCCTGACCAAAATCGATCACCTGACGCACCATGGCGCCACAGACCTGCTCAAGGTGACCGTAATCCACGCCGGACCCAATGTGCATGTGAATACCCACCAGCTTAAGATCGTAGCGTTGTAACACCTCCAGCGCCGCAGGCATATCGGCATACCAGATCCCGTGCTTGCTGTTTTCGCCCCCGGTGTTCGTTTTCTGGCTGTGACCGTGACCAAAGCCCGGGTTGATGCGCAGCCAGACGCGATGGCCAGGAGAGACCTGCCCAAGCTGCTCCAGCATATCCACCGAACCGGCATTGACCGGGATTTGCAGCTCGTGCACGCGCGCCAGCGTGGCGTCGTCAATCAGGTCGGCGGTAAAGACGATCGCGTCGCTATCGGCTTTGGGATCAAACCCCGCCGCCAGCGCACGTTCGATTTCACCCAGCGATACGGAGTCAACCTTTACGCCCTGCTCGCGCATCAGGCGCAGGATGTGAATATTGGAGCAGGCCTTCTGCGCGAAACGCACCACGTCAAACTGATGCAGCGCGGCGATCTTCTCGCGGACAATCTGCGCATCGTAGACCCACACCGGACAGCCGAATTCGGCAGGCAGGCGCAGCAGGTTATCGGCGTTCAAATCGGTTTCGGTCTGGTTGAGCGGGCGTGGCATGGTCGTCTCCGGAAATCTGTTTTTTATTATTACGCCATAGCCTGAAGAGAATAAAAAATATCGTTTTATGGTGAGTCTATGCAAAAATGATATGGATAACGCTCAGACACCAGGTGCCCTATGCCCGCCGTTAACCTACGCCATATCGAGATTTTTCATGCGGTGATGACCACCGGCAATCTCACTGAAGCCGCGCAGATGCTGCACACCTCGCAGCCCACGGTCAGCCGCGAGCTGGCGCGCTTTGAGAAGGTGCTGGGGCTGAAGCTGTTTGAACGCGCGCGCGGCAGGCTGCATCCGACGGTGCAGGGGTTACGTCTGTTTGAGGAGGTTCAGCGCTCCTGGTACGGCCTGGACAGGATCGTGAGCGCGGCGGAGAGCCTGAGGGAGTTTCGCCAGGGCGAGCTGTCTATCGTCTGCCTGCCGGTCTTTTCCCAGTCATTTCTGCCGGTGCTGTTACAGCCGTTTCTGGCCCGCTATCCGGAGGTCAGCCTGACCATCGTGCCGCAGGAGTCGCCGCTGCTGGAGGAGTGGCTTTCGGCCCAGCGCCACGATTTGGGTCTGACCGAAACCCTCGTGACGCCCGCAGGCACGGAGCGCACGGAGCTGCTCTCGCTGGATGAGGTCTGCGTGTTGCCCGTCGGCCATCCGCTTAGCCACAAAGCGGTGCTGACGCCAGCGGATTTCCACGGCGAAAACTATATCAGCCTGTCGCAGACCGACAGCTACCGGCAGCTTCTGGACGGCCTGTTTGCCGAACATCAGGTGAAGCGGCGGCTGGTGGTGGAAACGCACAGCGCGGCATCGATTTGCGCGATGGTGCGCGCGGGCGTCGGTATTTCGGTGGTGAACCCGCTCACGGCGATGGATTACGCCAGCAGCGGAGTGGTCCTGCGCCGGTTTAGCGTTTCCGTTCCCTTTACCGTGAGCCTGATCCGCCCCCTGCACCGCCCCGCCTCAGCGCTGGTGGATGCCTTCAGTAAACACCTGATTGCGCACGCGCGTCAGGTGGCGCTTCGCTTACCTGACCTGCAAAAACCCTTATGACAGCATAAACTCCACCGCATCGGCGGCGTGAAGCGCGGCGGTATCAAATACTGGTATCGGGCTTTGGTCCGCCGGCACCAGCAGGCCAATTTCGGTACAGCCGAAAATTACCCCTTCCGCCCCCTGCTGGGCCAGTTTCTCAATTACGCTGACGTACCAGGCGCGAGAAGATTCGCTGAAGGTACCGAGGCAGAGCTCATCAAAAATAATCTGATTAATGCGTGCCCGGTCAGCCTCCTCCGGGATCAGGCTTTCAATCCCGAACTGACTGCTCAGCCGCCCGCGGTAAAAGTCCTGCTCCATGGTGTATCGCGTCCCCAGCAGCGCCACGCGTGTCATGCCGGAAGAACGTATGGCTCGCCCGGTGGCGTCCGCGATATGTAAAAACGGCAGCGAGCAGCGGTCTTCAATATGCGACGCCACCTTATGCATGGTATTGGTGCACAGCAGAATACCCTGCGCCCCCGCACGCTCCAGCCCAAGCGCGGCGTCCGCCAGCATCTGCCCGGCTTTATCCCACTCCCCGCTCGACTGGCAGGTTTCGATTTCATGAAAATCCACGCTGTGCAGCAGCAGGCTGGCCGAATGCAGACCGCCCAGACGCTGTTTGACGCCTTCATTAATCAGGCGGTAGTACGGGATCGTTGATTCCCAGCTCATGCCCCCTAACAGACCGATCGTTTTCATCTTTCCTCCTGTGCGTTTCACCCAGTGAAGCAAACTTGTGATCGCCTTTCCAGTTATTTGGCTAATCGTTTCCTTTTATGCGTGGGTGAGATAAGTTAAATGAAACATTGTTTCATTACATAACAGGGCGAAAATATGTTTATTTTCCATAAAGAGACCACGCTTGACGATCTGGGTAATGGCGTGACGCGTCGTATTCTGGCGCACGACGGCAGGATGATGGCGGTGGAAGTGAATTTTGAGCAAGGGGCGATTGGCCCGATGCATAACCACCCGCATGAGCAGCTCACCTACGTTCTTTCGGGCGAATTTGAATTTACGATTGGGGAAGAGAAACATGTGGTGACGGCGGGCGACACTCTCTATAAAGCGCCGCACGTGATGCACGGCTGCGTCTGCCTGAAACCCGGTACGTTGCTGGATACGTTTACGCCGGTACGCGAAGATTTCCTGAAATAAAAAAAGGCGCTCATTTGAGCGCCTTTTTTGATGTTACTCCGTCACCGGCTCAGGAAGCTGTTCCGGCAGCGGGTTGCGGGAGCTCATCGCCTCGCGCAGCAGCACGCTGCCACAGGCAAACAGTCCGCCCAGAACACACGCCAGCAGCACGATCAGGGCTTTGCCCGGACCATCTTTTTTCACCGGCATAGAAGGAGAAAGCTGGTATTTGAATGGCTCCAGGCTCACATCTTCGAACGAGAGTTTTTGCAGCTGTGCCAGATAGTATTCACGGTTCTGGAAATCGGCGTTCAGCTCAGAAACGTCCTTCAGATTTTTTTCAATCTGCAACTTCTGCGCAATCCCGTCCGCGCCGAGCGCAACGGAGTAATCCGGATCGTCTTTCACTGCCTGTCCATTGCTATAGACCGGCTTTTTGATCCCTGCCGCGTTCGCCACTTCCAGCGAGTAGTTGAGGCGTTGCAGGTTGGTATTGTGGATATTGGTCAGACGAACCCGATCCAGCTCCAGCTGCTGTTGAACCGTTTTGGTTCTCAGGATCAGCTGATCGCGGATGTTTTGCATGGTCTCCTGCTCGACGATGCGGGAGATGTACTGAATATACCCGTTAAGCACCTTCTGCGCGTCCTCTGCCGTTGGGGCCGTGAAGCTTAACGTCCAGGAAAGGTACGGTGCTTTATCGGCATTCTTTTCCTGGGTGTTATCAATGGCCTTCATCTTTTCGGCAATATTGACCACCGCGCGGTGCAGCTCCAGCGGGTCAACCTCGGCGCCATCGAGCTGAGCCATCACGTAAGGCGAGCTCTTCATGTACTCTTCAAGCAGGGACTGGGACTGAAACTTTTTGATAAACAGATTAAACACATCCGCACGGGTGACTTTCACATCCACATCAAGCACCTGTAGCGCCACCATCATCTGGCGCAGCGAGCTCCACTGCGTCTGTTCCGCTGGCGTAATGACCGCTTTACTGGTCCACTTTTGCGGTATCAGGAAGGCGATTGCCAGGCCGACCAGTGCAAATGCGAACACAATGGTGACGATGCGTTTTTTTGCTGCCAGCAGGACGTCCAGCAGACCCAGAAGATCTATTTCTTTAGCGCTGACCGCCGGGGGAGCATATTGAGGAAAGTTGAGATCCGTATGTTGTTTGAAATCCATCGCTGACATAACTGTTCTTCTTTTAGGGATGCAGTGAAATTCTGCCTGACTGGTTCCGGTGTAACAAATCATACAAGAATGTAAGAATTATCTGAATGCCGAATTGATACATCTGTAGACCTGCTATCAGATCTGGTAGTTAGCCACGCTGCGTGACTATTGTTATTCCCGCTCCCGATTTTGCCTCTTATCCCCTCGTCAGTGCCCGCGGCGATCGTCCGTGAAAAGTCAAAAATGCCACCTCCCTCACTATATTGAAACAGCGTTTCGACGCCGATCACATTTCCACCATTAAGCGCATGACGCAGAAATAAATCGCAATAATATAAAATAAAACGATGTTTTAGTATCCAAGAACGCCGGTTCATCTCTTTTAAAACCCAAAGCGTTCCCGGCAATAACGAAAAAGAAAAAACGTTAAAAAACAATCGACTGTTTTGCCACCACCAGACATTGCACCCTGAATTTCCTCTCTCATGCCGCGCAGTGCGGGCCTGGGAAAATGTAACAAAGCAGATTCCGTATTAAACCATTGATTGCCAGGTAGGTATGTATGAATGAAAACAAGCTGCTGGGGCTCGCATGGATATCACCCTACATCATCGGGTTGATACTCTTTACGGCATTCCCCTTCGTCTCGTCGTTTTTCCTCAGCTTTACGGATTACGATTTGATGAGCCCGCCGGTGTTTAACGGCATCGAAAACTATCGCTATATGTTTACCGAAGACACGCTCTTCTGGAAATCCATGGGCGTGACCTTTGCCTACGTATTTCTGACCATCCCGTTGAAGCTCGCCTTTGCATTAGGGATTGCCTTTGTCCTGAACTTTAAATTACGCGGCATCGGATTTTTCCGGACGGCCTACTATATTCCGTCGATCCTCGGCAGTTCCGTCGCCATTGCCGTCTTGTGGCGCGCCTTATTTGCGATCGATGGCCTGCTGAACAGCTTTATCGGCGTACTGGGTTTTGACCCGGTGAACTGGCTGGGAGAACCGTCGCTGGCGCTGATGTCCGTTACCCTGCTGCGCGTCTGGCAGTTCGGTTCCGCGATGGTCATCTTCCTGGCCGCGCTGCAAAACGTACCGCAGTCCCAGTATGAAGCGGCGATGATCGACGGCGCGTCTAAATGGCAAATGTTCATGAAAGTGACCGTGCCGCTGATTACGCCGGTGATCTTCTTCAACTTCATCATGCAGACCACGCAGGCGTTCCAGGAATTTACCGGGCCGTACGTGATCACCGGCGGCGGGCCGACCTACTCCACCTACCTGTTCTCGCTCTACATCTACGACACCGCGTTCAAGTACTTCGATATGGGCTACGGGGCGGCGCTGGCGTGGGTGCTATTCCTGGTGGTGGCCGTCTTCGCCGGCATCGCCTTTAAGTCATCGAAATACTGGGTGTTCTACTCCGCCGATAAAGGGGGCAAAAATGGCTGATATTCAACAACTTTCCACGGCAAGAAGCGTTGCGGAGCGCGAAGTGGCCCGCACGCTGCGCAGAGAGAAAATCAACGCCACCGTTCGCTACGCGATCCTGCTGTTTGTCGGCCTGCTGATGCTTTACCCGCTGGTATGGATGTTTTCGGCGTCGTTCAAACCGAACCACGAGATCTTCACCACCCTGAGCCTGTGGCCCGCCCACGCCACCTGGGATGGCTTCGTCAACGGATGGAAAACCGGCACCGAGTACACCTTCGGCCATTACATGCTGAACACCTTTAAGTACGTCATTCCGAAGGTGATCCTGACCATTATCTCCTCCACCATCGTGGCGTACGGCTTTGCCCGCTTCGAAATCCCGTGGAAGAAGTTCTGGTTCGCCACGCTCATCACCACCATGCTACTGCCCAGCACCGTGCTGCTGATCCCGCAGTACCTGATGTTCCGTGAGATGGGCATGCTGAACAGCTACATGCCGCTGTATCTGCCGCTGGCCTTCGCCACGCAGGGGTTCTTTGTTTTCATGCTGATCCAGTTCCTGCGCGGCGTCCCGCGTGACATGGAAGAGGCGGCGCAAATCGACGGCTGTAACTCCATTCAGGTGTTGTGGTACGTGGTGGTGCCGATCCTGAAGCCGGCCATTATCTCCGTCGCCCTGTTCCAGTTTATGTGGTCCATGAACGACTTTATCGGGCCGCTGATTTACGTCTACAGCGTGGATAAATACCCCATCGCACTGGCGCTGAAAATGTCCATCGACGTCACCGAAGGCGCGCCGTGGAACGAAATTCTGGCAATGGCGAGCATCTCCATTCTGCCATCCATCATTGTCTTCTTCCTGGCACAGCGCTACTTCGTACAGGGCGTCACCAGCAGCGGAATTAAAGGTTAAGAGGGAAATACCATGGCTGAAGTCATTTTTAACAAGCTGGAAAAGGTCTACTCCAACGGTTTTAAAGCGGTACACGCTATCGATCTGAAAATCGCCGAAGGGGAATTCATGGTGATCGTCGGGCCATCCGGCTGCGCCAAATCCACTACCCTGCGCATGCTGGCGGGGCTGGAAACCATCAGCGGCGGCGAGGTGCGCATCGGCGACCGGATCGTGAACAACCTCGCGCCGAAGGAGCGCGGTATTGCAATGGTGTTCCAGAACTACGCCCTCTATCCGCACATGACGGTGCGCGAGAATCTGGCCTTTGGCCTCAAGCTGAGCAAGCTGCCGAAAGATCAGATTGAGTCTCAGGTGAATGAAGCCGCCAAAATTCTTGAGCTGGAAGAGCTGCTCGACCGTCTGCCGCGCCAGCTTTCCGGCGGCCAGGCGCAGCGCGTAGCGGTAGGCCGTGCGATTGTGAAAAAGCCGGACGTGTTCCTGTTCGATGAGCCGCTTTCAAACCTCGACGCCAAGCTGCGCGCCTCAATGCGCATTCGTATTTCCGACCTGCACAAGCAGCTGAAGAAGTCCGGAAAACCGGCCACCACCGTTTACGTGACCCACGACCAGACCGAAGCGATGACCATGGGCGACCGCATCTGCGTGATGAAGCTCGGTCACATCATGCAGGTGGATACGCCGGACAACCTCTACCACAAGCCGAAGAACATGTTCGTGGCGGGCTTTATCGGCGCGCCGGAGATGAATATTCGCAGGAGCGTGCTGATCGAAAAAGCGGGCCAGCTGCACATCGCCATCGGCAATGAAACCATGCCGCTGAACGCGGAGAAGCATGAGAAAGTCGCCGCTTATGCAGGTCAGGAGATTTTTTACGGCGTGCGCCCGGAGTTTGTCTCGCTTTCAGATGCGCCATTCCCGAACGGCGGCTGTAGCGGGGAGATGGTGCGCGTTGAGAATATGGGCCACGAATTCTTTGTGTACCTGAAAGTCGCGGACTACGAACTGACCGCCAGGATCCCGTCCGATGAAGCCAAGCCAATGATTGATAAGGGGCTTCATCGTAAGGTGTATTTCACGTTTGATATGAACAAATGTCATATTTTTGACGCAAAAACCGAACAGAACCTCTCTCTCTGATGGAGTGATAAAAATGAAAAAAGTGCTTTTAAGCGCAGCAATCTCCGCGACCCTGGGCCTGACCGCTTTGCCATCGATGGCGCAGAATGTGGATTTACGGATGTCCTGGTGGGGCGGCAATGGCCGTCACCAGGTTACCCTGAAAGCGCTGGAAGAGTTCCATAAACAGAACCCGGACATCAACGTGAAGGCGGAATACACCGGCTGGGACGGTCACCTCTCCCGACTGACCACCCAGATTGCGGGCGGCACCGAGCCGGACGTAATGCAGACGAACTGGAACTGGCTGCCGATCTTCTCCAAAACCGGTGACGGCTTCTACGATCTGAACAAGATGAAGGACGTGATCGACTTAACCCAGTTCGATCCTAAAGAGCTGCAAACCACCACCGTGGACGGCAAGCTGAACGGCATTCCAATTTCGGTGACGGCGCGCGTGTTCTACTTCAATGACGAGACCTGGAAAAAAGCGGGTATTGCCTACCCGAAAACCTGGGACGAGCTGATGGCGGCCGGTAAAACCTTCGAAAGCAAGCTCGGCAAGCAGTATTATCCGGTCATCCTGGAGCACCAGGATACGCTGGCGCTGCTGAACTCGTACATGATCCAGAAGTACAACGTTCCTGCGGTGGATGAGAAAACCAAAAAGTTCAGCTACACGAAAGAACAGTGGGTGGAGTTCTTCCAGACCTACAAAAAGCTGATCGACAGCCACGTCATGCCGGACACCAAATACTATGCCTCGTTCGGTAAGAGCAACATGTATGAGATGAAGCCGTGGATCCAGGGTGAATGGGGCGGCACCTACATGTGGAACTCCACTATTAACAAATATTCCGACAACCTGAAGCCGCCTGCAAAACTGGAGCTGGGCAGCTATCCGATGCTGCCGGGCGCCACCGACGCGGGCCTGTTCTTCAAGCCAGCCCAGATGCTGTCGATCGGTAAATCGACCAAAAACCCGGAAGCAGCGGCGAAGCTGATTAACTTCCTGCTCAACAGCAAAGAGGGGGTCGATACGCTGGGCCTGGAGCGCGGCGTGCCGCTGAGCAAAGTAGCGGTACAGTATCTGACCGAAGACGGCACCATAAAAGAGGACGACCCTTCCGTGGCGGGCCTGCGTCTGGCGCAGTCGCTGCCGGCGAAGCTCACCGTCTCGCCATACTTTGACGATCCGCAGATTGTGGCGCAGTTCGGTACCTCTTTGCAGTATATCGACTACGGCCAGAAAACCGTGGAAGAGACGGCCGCCGATTTCCAGCGTCAGGCGGAGCGTATTTTGAGACGTGCGATGCGGTAAACACAACGCCGGGTGGCGCTTCGCTTACCGGGCCTACGATACCGTGTAGGCCGGGTAAGCGAAGCGCCACCCGGCAATTTACATTACACGCCGATATTACGTAATTTCTCCCCTTTCATCAGCTTGCGTTCAATATGTTCCAGGGTCACGCCTTTGGTTTCCGGGATCAGCCAGAAGGTCACCCCGATAAACGCCACGTTTAGTACCGTATAAAGCCAGAAGGTACCTGCCGCGCCAATTGCATCCAGCAGCGTCAGGAAGGTCGCGCCAATGATCATGTTCGACACCCAGTTAGTGGTGGTGGAACAGGTGATCCCAAAGTCGCGGCATTTCAGCGGCTGAATTTCCGAGCACAGGATCCACACCACCGGCGCGGCGCTCATTGCGTAACCCGCGATGCACATCATGGTCATGCCCACGGAGAGCCAGGAGAGGCCGCTTGACGCCGTGCCGTTATCGAACTGCATCAGGCAGTAGCCGAGGATCAGGGTGCCGAGCGCCATCACGCTAAAGCCAATTTTCAGCGCCGGTTTGCGTCCGGCTTTATCGACGGTGAACACCGCGATAAAGGTCGCGAACATAAAGGTCAGCCCTACCACCAGCGTGGCGATCATCTGCTGTTCGGTCGTGGTAAAACCGGCCATTTTGAAGATACGCGGGGCGTAATACATGATGATGTTCATCCCCGTAAACTGCTGCATCGCCTGCAACAGCATGCCGAGGAACACCGCGCGGCGCACGTTGCGGTTAGCCTTAAAGAGGGACCAGCCGCCCTGCTTCAGCTTCAGGCTTTCGCGGATTTCGTTTAGCTCTTCACGGGCTTTTTCAGACGTGTCGCGCAGCATGCGCAGCACCTCTTCCGCCTCCACGTGGCGTCCTTTTTGCGCCAGCCAGCGCGGGCTGTTCGGCAGGAAAATGACTAACACAATCAGCAGCAACGCGGGCAGCGCCAGCACGCCAAGCATTGCCCGCCAGTTACCGCTGTAGCTGAAGTACGTATCCGACAGAAACGCCAGCACGATACCGAGCGTTACCATCAGCTGGTACATGCTGATCATCTTCCCGCGCACGTTTTCGCTCGCCATTTCCGAGAGATAAAGCGGCGCGGTGTAGGAGGCGATACCCACCGCGACGCCCAGCAGCACGCGGGACAGCAGCAGCACTTCAACGTTGGTGGCGAACGCCGAACCAATGGAGCCGGCAACGAACAGGATCGCCCCAACCATCAGGCTGTATTTGCGCCCGAGACGGAATGACAGCCAGCCGTTAAAGAGCGCGCCGATGGCCGCGCCCAGCATCATGCTGCTCACCACCCACTCTTGCAGGCGATTACTTAACGTAAAGTGATCGGTAATAAAGGGCAGCGCGCCGGCGATAACGCCGATATCCAGGCCAAACAATAAACCGGCGACGGCTGCCGCAACAGAAACAAACTGGTTCATGCGTCGGGTATCGCGCAACGCAGCGGGCATAAGGGTAGAGTCATTTATAGATGTCATAGTTTCCTGCCTCAACAGCGAAATTCGTTAAGTGAAATTACGAGATACCGAAAGAAAGTGTCAGGTCGGAACTGGTGAAGATATGGATTTTTTCGCTACGACATACCGATCTGTGATGGACATTACAATTTCAAATCAGGGCGATTTATCCTTATTTTTTATTAATTAGTTAATATCTAAGCAATAAATGTGTGATACCCGTCATCCATTCCTTTTCAGTATGGATTTTTCATCTTTAAGGATATGGATAAAGGCAATTTTGGCGCAAAAAAAACCTCTGCCCGAGGGAAGAGGTTCTTTATTCAGGATGAATTAACGTGCCAGCCAGCCGCCGTCGACGGCAACGGTGTAGCCGTTAATGTAATCCGATGCCGGGGACGCAAGGAATACAACCGGCCCCATCAGATCGCTCGGCAGACCCCAGCGACCCGCTGGAATACGCTCCAGGATTGCCGCGCTGCGCTCTTCATCCGCACGCAGCTGCTGGGTATTGTTGGTGGCCATGTAGCCCGGCGCAATCGCGTTGACGTTGATGTTGTGCTGCGCCCACTCGTTTGCCAGCAGACGGGTCACGCCCATCACCGCGCTCTTCGATGCGGTGTAAGACGGCACGCGGATGCCGCCCTGGAAGGAGAGCATCGACGCGATATTGATGATTTTGCCGCCTTTACCCTGCGCGATGAAGTGCTTCGCCGCCGCCTGGGACATAAAGAACACGCTCTTGATGTTCAGGTTCATGACGTCGTCCCAGTCCGTTTCGCTGAAGTTAATCGCGTCTTCACGACGGATCAGGCCCGCGTTGTTAACCAGAATATCGATATGACCAAACTCCGCCACCGCGCGATCCAGCAGCTCAGGGATCCCGTCGATTTTGCGCAGGTCAGCGGTCAGGCTCAGGAAACGACGGCCCAGCGCGGTGACGCGCTCGATGGTTTCCGTTGGCTCAACGATGTTAATCCCGACGATATCACAGCCCGCTTCCGCCAGGCCTAACGCCATACCCTGCCCCAGCCCGGTATCACAACCGGAAACGACAGCCACTTTACCTTGCAGAGAAAATGCATCCAGAATCATGTTTGTTCCTTAATCGTTCAGCGCCTGTCACCAACAGGCAGATTTATGCTTAACTGCCTGCGGCTAGCGCAGATCCTTAACAGCGACGTGGTCCATATCATCGAAGACCTGGTTTTCACCGACCATACCCCAGATGAAGGTATAAGCTTTCGTCCCCACGCCAGAGTGGATAGACCAGCTCGGCGAAATGACCGCCTGCTCGTTATGCATAACGATATGGCGCGTCTCCTGCGGCTGTCCCATCATGTGGAACACGCAGGCATCTTCATCCATGTTGAAATAGAAGTAGACTTCCATGCGGCGCTCGTGGGTATGGCACGGCATGGTGTTCCAGAGGTTGCCCGGCGCAAGCTCGGTCAGCCCCATGCTCAACTGGCAGGTTTCCAGCACGTCCGGAACGAAGTATTTGTTGATGGTGCGACGGTTGCTGGTGAGGTTATCGCCAAGGGTCACCGGGGAAACGTCCGCAGGCGTCACTTTTTTGGTTGGGTAGTGGGTGTGTGCCGGGGCGCAGTTGTAGTAGAACTTCGCCGGTTTGCTGGCGTCGACGCTGGCAAAGACCACTTCTTTTGCGCCTTTACCGACGTACAGCGCGTCGCGGTGGCCGATCTCGTAGCACTGACCATCGACGGTAATGGTGCCCGGCCCGCCGATGTTAATCACGCCCAGCTCGCGGCGTTCAAGGAAG
This sequence comes from Enterobacter cloacae complex sp., assembly GCF_900322725.1. Taxonomy (NCBI): domain Bacteria; kingdom Pseudomonadati; phylum Pseudomonadota; class Gammaproteobacteria; order Enterobacterales; family Enterobacteriaceae; genus Enterobacter; species Enterobacter cloacae complex sp. Next base: position 1,099,648 of record NZ_LT991957.1, read on the forward strand.
TAGCTCACGCCCAGCTGTTTACCCACTTCACCGCCCACGGAGACGGTGTTCGCCACCGGCATAATCCCGCCCACAATAATGCGGTCAATATGGCTGTAGACCATGGTGTACTTATCGGCTTCGAACACCTGCTCAACTAAAAACTCACCGCGCAGCCCCTGGGTATCCAGCGTTTTTGCGTGCGCGCTGTGGATGCTTTGTCTTACTTCCACATCAACCTCCAGAATGGATCGTGCCCGAAGGCAAAGATAATTAACGAAACAACGTTCCGTTTTCGTGATGAGCACATATTATCCCCTGCCACAGTGGTTTTCAATTGCATTTAAAACATCGTTTCATTTTTTCTGCATGTTTATGCCGAAAATGGTGTTTCGATCACGATAAATCTATCAGGACGGTCTTCTTATCCATGAAACTGATAAATTGCGCTGTCAGTCACACACAATGAAACATTGTTTTGATAATTTAACACCCAGTTTTCAACCCACAATACGCGTTCAAAGGAGTGCATTATGGCTAAAGGTATGCGGGTCAAGCTGAACTACGAGGTCAGCCGCGATCCGGATACAGGCGTGGAAGTCACCCGCCTGACCCCACCGGAAGTAACCTGTCATCGCAACTACTTTTACCAGAAGTGCTTCTTTAACGATGGCAGCCATCTGCTGTTCGCCGGGGAGTTCGACGGTCACTGGAACTATTACCTGCTGGACCTGAAAAACGCCGAAGCGGTGCAGTTAACTGAAGGTGCGGGGGATAACACCTTTGGCGGCTTCCTCTCCCCGGACGATAAATCCTTCTACTATGTGAAGAACGATCGCACCCTGCTGGAGGTGGATTTACAGACGCTGGCGGAGCGTGAAGTGTACCGCGTCCCGGAAGAGTGGGTCGGCTACGGTACCTGGGTTGCGAACAGCGACTGCACCAGGCTGGTGGGCATTGAAATTGCAAAACGAGACTGGACCCCGCTCAACGACTGGAAAATTTTTCACGACTTTTTCCACAAAGGGCCGCACTGCCGCCTGCTGCGCGTTGATCTGAAAACGGGTGAAAGCACCACCATTCATGACGAGAAGATCTGGCTGGGGCATCCTATTTATCGTCCGTTCGATGACAATACCGTGGCCTTCTGCCATGAAGGGCCGCACGACCTGGTTGACGCCCGCATGTGGCTGGTCAACGAAGACGGCAGCAACGTGCGGAAAGTGAAAACGCACGCGGAAGGTGAAAGCTGTACGCATGAATTTTGGGTGCCGGACGGCTCCGCGCTGATCTACGTCTCTTATCTGAAGGGCCAGCAGGGCCGCACCATCTCCCGCTTCAACCCGGACACCGGCATTAATGAAGCGGTAATGAATATGCCCGCCTGCTCGCACCTGATGAGCAATTTTGACGGCACCCTGCTCGTCGGCGACGGTTCCGGCACGCCTGTCGATGTGAAAGACACCAGCGGCTACACCATTGATAACGATCCTTATCTGTATGCCTTTGACGTGGCGAAGAAAGCGTTTTTCCGCATCGCCCGTCACGACACCTCCTGGGCTACGGTGGCGAACAGCCGCCAGGTAACCCACCCGCATCCGTCCTTTACGCCGGACGAAAAAGCGGTGCTGTACAGTTCCGATAAAGACGGCAAACCGGCCCTCTATATCGCGAAACTCCCCGAGCAACCTGAAATGTTGCATGCCTGACTTGAGTAAGTGTTTCTGTAACTGGCCTTGCCCTCCGATTCGGAGGGCTTTTTTTTGCGAAGAAGGTGGATTATCAGAGTTGTAGGCCGGGTAAGCGTAAGCGCCACCCGGCGGTTTTTAGCGAGGAAGGTGGATTATCAGAAGGAATACGCCACGCCTGCACGGAAGCGGGTCTGTCGTTCGTCGGTCTCTTTAACCCCCACGTTACCCACCTCAACATACGGCGCCCAGTTTTTATCCCATTTATAGGCCAGCTTGGCGTTATATTCGTTGGAATAATCTTTATTGTTATTTCGGGCCATCCCTTCAGCGCTTTTCGCGTAAACATAATTCAGCTCGGTACGCCAGTCACCTAATACCCAACCGACCCACGCATCACCACGGTTAACTTTATCATCGTCCTTATTTGAGCTTGACGGGTAGCGGGTATATTCGTAACGGTAACGCGCGGCGACGTAGAAGCCATTATCGAAGCTATATTGCACATGCAGATTCGGTTTATAAATGGTGCGGCTGTCTGTACTTTCAATCGTAAACGCAGGGGTCAGGGCGATATTGTCCGTCGCTTTCCAGCGCCAGCTAATCTGATCTTCATGACCGTTCCCTACCACGTCGGCAAAAGGCTGATCCGCCTTGTCACCGCCGGATTTCCACTTCGCTTCAACGGAAAAACCGAAGCCATTATCAAAGCGATGCGAGACGGCAACACGGTCGGCATTCGAGCCGCTGTCGATATATTCGTGACGCAGATCGACGGTCACAGCGTGGGCCGCAAACGTGCTGGAAATAAAAGAGGCAAGGACCAGAGATTTTTTAAACATGAATAAATCCTCAATTAAAATATTGTTTCGTTTTTATGAAACTTGAGTTTATTTTTTATGCACCGTTATTTTAGTGACAAAGATCGAAATTATTTGTTTCATTTTTTTTGGCAAAGATCGACGTGAACCCCATCAACAAAAAAGGCGTATTACGCGTAAATTCCAGGAGTGAGATCACACAAAGCACTTCGCAATGCGAATAATTAACCGCGCAATGAATATTACGGGCTTAAGAAAGAACGCAAATGTGTTAAAAAAGGATTCAGCGGAATAAAAAAACCTCCCGTAGGGAGGCTTGCTGTGTGCAGAGAGGGAAATTACCGTTCGATAGCCAGCGCCACCCCTTGCCCTCCGCCAATGCAGAGGGTTGCAATTCCTTTTCGGGCGTTACGCTTTTTCATTTCGTGGACTAAAGACACCAGAATACGGCAGCCAGAAGCGCCAATGGGATGACCCAGTGCGATCGCCCCGCCGTTAACGTTGACCCGCAGCGGATCCCATTCCAGCATTTTCCCGACCGAGATTGCCTGTGCAGCAAAGGCTTCGTTGACTTCAATCAGATCCACGTCGCTCAGCTGCCAGCCCGCCCGCTCCAGACAGCGGCGCGTGGCATAGACCGGCGCAATCCCCATTAACGCCGGATCAACGCCCACGCTGGCAAACGCCTTGATGCGCGCCAGCACCGGCAGATCCAGCTCCTGGGCTTTGCTTTCACTCATCATCATTACCGCCGCCGCACCGTCGTTGATGGAAGAGGCGTTGCCTGCCGTCACAGAACCCAGCGTTTCGAAGGCGGGATCGAGTTTTGCCAGCCCTTCCGCGCTGGCATCGGTGCGCGGCTGCTCGTCGGTATCAACGATGAGCGCTTCGCCGTTCTGGCGCAGGGTGCTGACCGGGACAATTTCATCGCGAAAGCGGCCGGAATCGATCGCCGCGCGCGCTTTTTGCTGCGAGCTGAGGGCATACGCGTCCTGAAGCTCGCGGCTGATACCGTATTCCCGCGCCAGGTTCTCCGCCGTCACGCCCATGTGGTAATCGTTAAAGGCGTCCCACAGCCCGTCGTGAACCAGACTGTCGAGCAGCTGGCTGTTTCCGAGCTGCGCGCCGGTCCGGCTGTCGGTCAGCACGTGCGGAGCGCGGCTCATGTTCTCCTGCCCGCCGGCAATGACCACGTCCGCTTCACCGCACTGGATGGCCTGCGTCGCAAGATGGAGCGCCTTCAGACCTGAACCACAGACGTCGTTGATGGTGATCGCCGAAACGGTGTTAGGCAGGCCGCCCTTCAGCGCCGCCTGACGCGCAGGGTTTTGTCCCGCGCCCGCGGTCAGCACCTGGCCCAGGATCACCTCATCAATTTCATGTGCGGCAATCCCGCTGCGTTCCACCAGCGCTTTTACCACCACGCTGCCAAGATCAACCGCAGAGTGACGCGCAAGCGCTCCCTGAAAACAGCCGATAGCCGTACGTAACGCACCCACTATAACGACATCTTTCATCACGACCTCTGTGCAAAATGACATGACGATAGTAGAGGATTGTTATCAACAATTGACGCAAATGTTTAAAATTAGTGAGTTTAGTCACAGGATTAGCGTGCGTCCTGCAAGTACTGGCGCAGCCAGCTTCCGGCGACGCCGGGCGGGGTTCGTTTGTTCCATAACAGATCGATAGCAATCGACCTCGGCCAGCCCGGCACGTTCAGTTGAACCAGCGATTTCGATGCGGCAAACTCATCCACCAGCGCGCAGGGCAACGCGCACCAGCCAAAGCCCTGTACCGCCATGCTCAACAGTAACAGGTAATTCGGCGCGGACCAGACCGGCCCACGCGCAAGGGTGGCTTCCCGTTCGAGATAGGTACTCAGCCGCAGCTCGCGCCAGCCGTGCAGCTCGTCCGCCTGCGTCTCATGCTGCGCAGCCAGAGGATGTCCGGCAGAGACGTAGATGGCCATCCGCGTTTGCACGGGCAGACGGGTCGCGCCAATATCGGTCGGGTAGCTGTCGCGCGCTTCCGTCAGGCCAATTTGCGCCCTCTCCTTTTGCAGCAGGTCAATCACGTCTTCCTCTTCCCCAATCAGACACTCGAATTCCGTGTGCGGAAAACGCCGGTCGAACTGGCTCATCATCTCTTCCAGCACGGCCGGGTTGAGCGTATCGGAGAGAACAAAGGTAAAACGCGCCTCCGTTTGCGCCGTTAAGGATACGGCCAGCTCGTCGAGGCGCGCGCTGGCGGCGAGGATCGACTGGACATAGCCCAGCACCTGTTCACCCTGGGCGGTTAACACCGGGTGACGCGCCGAACGGTCGAACAGCTCAAACCCCAGGTCAGCTTCAAGGTTGGCGATGGAGGTGCTGATGGTGGACTGGCTTTTGCGCAGCCGTCGGGCCGCAGCGGAAAACGAACCAGCGGCGACGGTTTCAACAAACGCGGTCAAAGCTTCAGGAGAATAGCGCATGATGTATCTACTTTATCGATGGATACCATCTTTTATATATCACCTTAAGCGATAAGAATAGGCGTCATTCACGCCCCTGCTGGCGAATTCATGAGGTAACTATGCAACATCAGGATGCACTCCAACGTAAATTGCCGGAGCGGATCTTCCACGCCGTCTGTTTTGAAGGTATTGCTACGGCGATCCTCGCCCCGACGGCCGCGTGGCTCATGCAGCGCTCGGTGCTGGAAATGGGTGGGCTCACCATTATTCTGGCGACCACGGCAATGCTCTGGAACATTATCTACAACTTTGGCTTCGACCGTTTCTGGCCCGTACAGCGGGTGAAGCGCACGGCGAAAGTGCGCGCCCTGCATGCGCTGGGTTTTGAATGCGGCTTTATCGTGATTGGTGTGACCATCGTTGCCGCCGTGCTCGGAGTGACGCTGCTTCAGGCATTCACGCTGGAAATTGGTTTCTTCATGTTCTTCCTGCCGTACACCATGCTCTACAACTGGGCGTACGACACTCTGCGGGAGAAAATCATCAAGCGCCGCCAGCAGCGACGCGCGCTGGCAAGCGATTGATCCTCGGGTCGGAGGCGTTCTCCGGCCCTTCACCTGCGAAGCAACGGCGACCTCAACGCATAATTATGGTAAATTGCACTCCTTTTTGTTCGTTTTATAGTTGATACGTTGCTCTAATGTCGAAAATTTGGTCAAAAGAAGAGACTCTCTGGAGTTTCGCCCTCTACGGCACTGCCGTGGGCGCAGGAACCCTGTTCTTGCCCATTCAGCTCGGCTCTGCTGGCGCGATTGTCCTGCTGATCACCGCCCTTGTGGCGTATCCCTTAACCTACTGGCCGCACAAGGCGCTGGCGCAGTTCATCCTGTCATCGAAAACGAAAGGCAGCGAAGGGATCACCGGTGCCGTAACCCATTATTACGGTAAAAAGATCGGCAACCTGATCACCACGCTCTATTTTGTGGCCTTCTTTGTGGTGGTGCTGATTTACGCGGTGGCGATAACCAACTCGCTCACTGAGCAGCTGGCGAAACGGATGACGGTGGATACCGGCGTGCGGATGCTGGTGAGTTTTGGCGTGGTGCTGATCCTGAACCTCATTTTCCTGATGGGGCGGCACATTACCATTAAGGTAATGGGATTCCTGGTCTTCCCGCTGATTGCCTATTTCCTGTTTGTCTCGCTGTACCTGACGGGCAGCTGGCAGCCGTCGCTGCTGACCAGCCAGATGGCCGTCGATCGGCACACGCTGCATCAGGTGTGGATTTCCATACCGGTGATGGTTTTCGCCTTTAGCCATACCCCGATTATCTCGACGTTTGCCGTAGACCGTCGCGAGAAATACGGTGAAGAGGCCATGGGTAAATGCAAAAAAATCATGAAAGTGGCGTACCTGATCATCTGCCTTAGCGTGCTGTTCTTTGTCTTCAGCTGCCTGCTTTCGATTCCACCGTCCTATATCGTGGCGGCAAAAGAGGAAGGGGTGACAATCCTGTCCGCGCTGTCGATGATGCCTTCGTCCCCGGCATGGCTGGGCATTTCCGGCATTATCGTGGCGATTATTGCGATGTCGAAATCGTTCCTCGGCACCTATTTTGGCGTGATTGAAGGGGCAACGGAGATTGTGAGGTCGTCGCTGAATCAGGTGGGGGTTAAGAAAAGCCGCGCCTTTAACCGCGCTATTTCCATTCTTGGCGTGTCGTTGATTACCTTTGCGGTCTGCTGCATCAATCCGAACGCGATCTCGATGATTTACGCCATCAGCGGTCCGCTTATCGCCATGATCCTGTTCATCATGCCGACGCTGTCGACGTACCTGATCCCGTCGCTAAAACCGTACCGCTCCATCGGCAACCTGCTGACGCTGATTGTTGGCGTGCTGTGCGTGTCGGTGATGTTTGTCGGTTGAATACGCTGCCCGGCGCAATGCCGGGCATCGGTTTTACGCCCGAATATCGTCATACTCCCGCGTGTTATCAAATTCATGCTTCGCAAACGGGCACAGCGGGATAATTTTACGGCTCTCGCCGCGCATCTTCTCCACCACTTTTGCCACCAGCTGCTTACCCACACCCTGCCCTTTCAGGCTCGGATCCACATCGGTGTGCTCGATAATACTCAAATGCTCGCCGGTCGGGACAAAGACGATCTCCGCCACCTGATTGCCTTCGGCGTCGTTGACGTAAAACTTGTTATGGCCTTCAAGAATATCCATGGTTCCTCGCTTATTTTTGGCGGTACTTCAGCGCACCGCTCGGGCAGGTATCAATTACGCGTACGACAGTTTCTGCATCCACTTCATCCGGTGCGATCCACGGTTTACGCTTCAGGTCGAACAGCGCCGCGCTGCCGCGCACGCAGTTGCCCGAGTGTTTGCAGATCCCGGTGTTGAAGTAGACATCGATTTTCTCACCGGTGTAGGCCCGGTATCCCGCATCCAGTAGCTCCTGATCCATGACATTGCCTCTGTAATTATTGTGGTGACAAATGCAGCATACCCTCACCCGTTCCGGCTGACCACGTCAAAAACGACGATCGGACACGTTGTTTTCGACTCGTTATTTCGCTCCTCACTTAAGACTATTCCGAATAAAAAGACGCTGGTCAGCAAGATATATTATTGCGCTACGTCAATTCTTGTAATAATTCTCGCCGCGTTCACATTAAGATAATTAGCTAAGCGGATTCCTAACGACACAAGTTATTTCCCTCTAAGCAATGGATTTACTTCCGATTTTCAAAAGCCATAACGAAGCGGTATTTTCCCCGACCCTCTGGAAATAGTGCAAAACAACCCAGACAGGAAATTTGACTCTTCTCACATAACGACTAATGTTAATTCCTGAACGACAACTGATACGAATTACTTATCGTATCTCCTGACATAAACGCAACATGAGGGTTGATATATGGCAGAGCAACATCGTGGTGGTTCCGGTAATTTCGCTGAAGACCGTGAGAAAGCATCAGAAGCTGGACGTAAAGGCGGCCAGCACAGCGGCGGTAATTTCAAAAACGATCCGCAACGCGCATCTGAAGCGGGTAAGAAAGGGGGACAGAACAGTCACGGCGGAGGCCGTAAATCTGACAACTCCTGATCTTATTTAAAGCTCTTATAAATATACCGAGAGCATGCTGCGGGCCCGTCGGCTCGCAGTACCTTCCCTTTATTTCACTGGAGCGAATATATGAATATGAAAAGTGTTGAAGATGTATTTATACACCTGTTATCCGACACCTACAGCGCTGAGAAGCAGCTGACCCGCGCGCTAAGCAAATTAGCCCGCGCCGCATCCAGCGAGAAGCTGAGCGCCGCGTTCACGGCTCACCTCGAAGAGACGCAGGGACAGATCGAACGTATCGATCAGATTATTGAGCAGGAATCTGGCCTCAAGCTCAAGCGCATGAAATGCGTTGCGATGGAAGGCTTAATTGAAGAAGCCAACGAAGTGATTGAGAGCACAGAGAAAAATGAAGTTCGTGATGCCGCCTTAATTGCCGCTGCGCAGAAAGTCGAGCACTACGAAATTGCCAGCTACGGCACCCTGGCCACCCTGGCAGAACAATTAGGCTATAAAAAAGCCGTTAAACTTCTTGCCGAAACGCTGGAAGAAGAAAAAGAAACCGATCTCAAATTAACCGATCTGGCTGTCGGCAATATTAATCAAAAAGCCCAGAAAGGATAAATACTAATTTGATGAGCATCAGCACCAAAAATTAACCAGAATATAAACTACCAGGAGTTAATTATGAATCATGTAGAACACTACCATGATTGGCTACGCGATGCCCATGCGATGGAAAAGCAAGCCGAATCAATGCTGGAATCAATGGCCAGCCGTATTGATAATTATCCCGACTTACGTGCACGAATTGAACAACACGTTAATGAGACTAAACATCAAATTACCGTGCTGGAAGAAATTCTCGACCGCAACGATATTTCCCGTTCGGTCATCAAAGACTCTATGAGCAAAATGGCGGCACTCGGCCAGTCCATTGGCGGCATGTTCCCTTCCGATGAAATTGTTAAAGGCTCTATCAGCGGCTACGTTTTTGAGCAGTTTGAAATTGCCTGCTACACCTCCCTGCTGGCTGCGGCCAGGAAAGCGGGCGATACCGCCTCCATTCCTGCCATTGAGTCCATTCTGGAAGAAGAGCGCCAGATGGCGGACTGGCTGATTCAACATATCCCTCAGACGACGGAACAGTTCCTGCTGCGTTCCGACGCGGACGGCGTTGAAGCGAAAAAATAACGGAAGAGGGAGAACCTATGTTTCGACACGTAAAACAGCTGCAATACACGGTCCGCGTAGCCGAACCGAATCCGGGCCTGGCCAACCTGCTGCTTGAGCAGTTTGGCGGGCCACAGGGCGAACTTGCCGCGGCATGTCGTTACTTTACGCAGGGACTGAGCGACGACGATCCTGGTCGTAAAGATATGCTGATGGATATCGCGACCGAGGAGTTAAGCCACCTGGAAATTATCGGCACCCTGGTGGGTATGCTGAATAAGGGTGCGAAAGGTGAGCTGGCGGAAGGCGTTGAAAATGAAGCGGAGCTGTACCGGTCCATGACCGAGAACGGCAACGACAGTCATATCACCTCCCTGCTCTACGGTGGCGGCACGCCGCTGACCAACTCCGCGGGCGTGCCCTGGACGGCAGCCTATGTAGATACCATTGGCGAACCCACAGCCGACCTGCGCTCTAACATAGCGGCAGAGGCGCGCGCCAAGATTATCTACGAGCGGTTGATTAACGTAACGGACGATCCGGGTGTTAAAGATGCGCTGGCGTTTCTAATGACGCGTGAGGCAGCGCACCAGCTCTCGTTTGAGAAGGCACTCCAGTCGATCCGTAACAATTTCCCACCGGGTAAACTGCCGCCAATCGAAGAGTACACCAACAAGTACTACAATATGTCTGAGGGGGGAGAAGTTCGCGGCAGCTGGAACAGCGATAAGCACTTCGACTACGTGGAATCTCCTCAGCCAGCGGTCGATGGTGGTGACGGTGGCGCAAGCGTGACGCTCACAACAGAGCAGGCCACGCTGGTCAAAGCGATGTGCGCGCGCACGAAATCCGATCCTGATGCCGATCCGCTTACCGGCGCCGAGCTTGGTGCGGGTAAGAAAAAACCGTAACCGGTTTTGCCAGGCCGCCTGAGGCTGCCTGGCAATACCATGTGCGCTATCAGTTCCAGAGGTACGGAGCATGTTCGAGCTCGATGCGTTTCATCTGGCCAGGATCCAGTTCGCCTTTACCGTCTCTTTTCATATTCTCTTCCCTGCGATCACCATCGGGCTTGCGAGCTATCTGGTGGTACTCGAAGGCATGTGGCTTCGCACAAAAAACGATGTCTGGCGCTCGCTATACCATTTCTGGCTAAAGATTTTCGCCGTCAACTTTGGCATGGGCGTGGTTTCCGGGCTGGTGATGGCTTACCAGTTTGGCACTAACTGGAGCGGCTTTTCCCAGTTCGCGGGCAGCATAACCGGCCCCCTTCTCACCTATGAAGTTTTAACTGCCTTCTTCCTGGAAGCCGGTTTCCTGGGCGTGATGCTGTTCGGCTGGAACAAGGTTGGCCCCGGCCTGCACTTCTTTGCCACCTGCATGGTGGCGCTGGGCACGCTGATGTCCACCTTCTGGATCCTCGCCTCCAACAGCTGGATGCACACCCCGCAGGGCTTCAGTATCCAGAACGGACAGGTTATTCCCGAAGACTGGCTGGCCATCATCTTTAACCCCTCTTTCCCTTACCGCCTGATCCATATGTCCATTGCCGCCTTCCTGTGCAGCGCCTTGTTTGTGGGCGCGTCCGGGGCGTGGCATCTCCTGCGCGGTAACGATACGCCCGCGATCCGCAAGATGTTCTCCATGGCCATGTGGATGGCGCTGCTGGTCGCGCCCATTCAGGCTGTAGTCGGAGATATGCACGGGCTGAATACGCTTGAGCATCAGCCGGCCAAAATCGCCGCGATTGAAGGCCACTGGGAAAATCCGCCGGGCGAGGCCACCCCGCTGCTGCTGTTTGGCGTACCGGATATGGAAGAGGAGCGCACCAAATACGGGCTTGAAATTCCGGCCCTCGGCAGCCTGATCCTGACGCACAGCCTGGATAAACAGGTGCCTGCGCTGAAAGATTTCCCGAAAGAGGACCGTCCGAACTCGCTCATCGTCTTCTGGTCCTTCCGCATTATGGTCGGCATGGGCCTGCTGATGATTACGCTTGGCGTGCTGAGCGTCTGGCTGCGCTATCGCCGTCGGCTTTACCACTCCCGGCCATTCCACTGGTTTGCCCTCTGCATGGGGCCAGCCGGACTGCTCGCGCTGCTCGCCGGATGGGTCACCACCGAGGTGGGCCGTCAGCCGTGGGTCGTCTACGGCTATCTGCGCACGATAGATGCGGTGTCTCTGCACAGCACGTTGCAGATGAGCATCAGCCTGCTGGCCTTTATCGTGGTTTACTGTTCGGTGTTTGGCGTGGGCTATGTGTATCTCGCCCGGTTAATTAAGAAAGGGCCACAGCCTGTCGGCACGCTGACGTCTAACACGTCGGGCACCCCTGCCCGTCCGCTGTCCGCCGCCGAGTCCGTTCCGGAAGAGGAGAAAATCTGATGGGCGTCGATATCCCGGTCATCTGGTTTGCCATTATTGTCTTCGCCACGCTGATGTACATCATCATGGACGGCTTCGATCTCGGTATCGGCATGCTGTTCAGCTTTGTGGGAGATGCCAAAGAGCGCGACGTGATGGTGAACAGCGTCGCCCCGGTCTGGGACGGAAATGAAACCTGGCTGGTTCTCGGCGGCGCGGGGCTGTTCGGCGCGTTCCCGCTGGCATACGCGGTGATTATCGATGCCCTGACCATCCCGCTGACGGCCATGCTGATCGGGCTGATTTTCCGCGGCGTCGCGTTTGAGTTTCGCTTCAAGGCAACCCCTTCCCACCGCAAGTTCTGGGACTACTCCTTTGCTGGCGGCTCCCTGCTCGCTACCTTCAGTCAGGGAATCGTGGTCGGCGCGATGATCAACGGCTTTGACGTCGAAGGGCGACGCTTTGTCGGTTCCTCGCTGGACTGGTTCACGCCGTTTAACCTGTTCTGCGGGCTGGGCTTAATTGTCGCCTATACCCTGCTGGCCACTACGTGGCTAATCATGAAAAGCGAAGGGGCGCTGCAAAACCGAATGCGCGAGCTGACCCGTCACGTGCTGCTGGCGCTGATCGCCGTCATTGCGGTGGTGAGCATCTGGACGCCACTCGGCTGGCAGTTTGTCGCCGAGCGTTGGTTCACTCTGCCCAACTTCTTCTGGTTCCTGCCGGTCCCTGTACTGGTGGCGGTATTCAGCCTGTGGATCTGGCGGCTGACGCGCAATCCCGACAGCCACGCCCGCCCGTTCCTGCTGACGCTGGGCTTAATCTTTCTCGGCTTTAGCGGGCTGGGCATCAGCCTGTGGCCACACATTATTCCGCCGCACATTACCCTGTGGGAAGCCTCCGCGCCGCCTGCCAGCCAGCTGTTTATGCTGATCGGCACGCTGCTCATCGTTCCGGTGATCCTGGTTTACACCGCCTGGAGCTACTACGTCTTCCGGGGCAAAGTGTCTGATACCGAAGGTTATCACTAAGGATTGCTATGGCAGGCTGGCATACACGCGCCATTATTTACCAGATTGATACCGCCCTGTTTTACGATCTTAACGGCGATGGCTGCGGCGACATCGCCGGGATCGCCGCGAAGCTGCGCTACATTCGCCGGATGGGCGCGACGGTTATCTGGATCACCCCGTTTTACCTCACGCCTTTTCTCGATGAAGGCTATGACGTGAGCGACCATTTGCAGGTCGATCCCCGCTTCGGCAAGCTCAACGATATTATCGCCTTCATTGAGCAGGCGCGGGAGCTGGGGATGAAGGTCATTATTGAACTGCTGATCCAGCATACCTCGGATGCGCATCCCTGGTTTCAGCAGGCCCGCCGCAACCCGCAGTCACCCTACCGGGACTATTACCTCTGGTCCGACACGGACGAGGACGATACGCCCCCAATGTTCCCTGGCGTGGAAAAGAGCGTCTGGACATGGGACGACGAGGCGGGGCAATACTACCGGCATATGTTCTATCGCCACGAGCCGGATCTTAATCTGGCTTCCCCTGCGGTGCTGAAGGAAGTTGAGAACATCATCATCTTCTGGCTAAAGCTCGGGGTGTCGGGCTTTCGTCTGGATGCGGCGTCGCACCTGACAAAACAGGCCGGGCGTGGGGATGAAAAACGCGGGCTGTGGATCCTGGAACACCTGCGGCGTCTTATCGAGCAGCGTAACCCGGACGCGATCCTGCTCGGCGAAGTCGACGTGGAGGTCGAAGCCTACAAAGCGTATTTTGGGCAGAACGATCGGCTGAATCTGGTGCTGAATTTCTGGCTCAATAAGTACTTCTACGTCAGCCTTGCGGAGAAAAGCGCGCGACCGCTGCGCAACGCGGTAAAGAAGATGATTGTGCCGCCAGACTCCTGCTGTTTCGCCAACTGGCTGCGCAATCATGATGAGCTGGACCTGGAAGGGATAGGGAAAAAAGCGAAGCAGACCGTCGTTGATGCCTTTGCCCCGGATGAGGAGATGAGCGTGTATCAGCGTGGGATCCGCCGCCGTCTGGCGCCGATGCTTAATGGCGATCGAAAGCGGCTGGCCTTTTGCCATGCGGTCTTATTTTCGCTGCCGGGCGTACCGGTCATGCGCTACGGGGATGAGATTGGCATGGGGGATGATTTGGATCTGGAGGAGCGTTACGCCGTTCGCACTCCGATGCAGTGGGCCGGATCGCAAGGCGGCGGCTTCTCAGATGCCGACCCGGATACCTTTATCGCCCCGATAATCGACCACGGTCCGTACCGCTACCAGAAAATCAACGTGGCGGACTCCCTGTTGCACCGCAGCTCGCTTCTGCACCGCATTATCGACATCGCCAATACGCGCTCCGAGTTTCCTGAAATCGGCGTCGCGCCGTTTCGCCTCATCACTATCGACAGCGATGCGGTGCTGGGGATCTATTACGAAACCGATACGCGCAGCATCCTGACCTTCGTTAACTTCAGCGCTAAGCCCGTTAATTTTACCGCCAGAGGGATCCGACACGCTACCTGGACCGCCTGCCTGGCGGACAAACGCTACGACGACGCGCTGATTTGCGGTAAAACCGTTGAGCTTAACCTCAGCGGCTACGGCTACCGCTGGTTCTGGACCGATCGTACCGCGTTGCGCTGATTAGCGTCTCCGGGAGAGCAGCAGACGAGCCACGATCGCGCCCGTGACGGCAAGCGATCCGAGCAGCACTTTCCCCGGCATGCCGGAGGTGACGCTGGTGGCGCGCTCTTTTGCTTCGTCGGTGAAGTGCCCGTGGATTTTATGCAGATCGTTAACCGGCTGATCTAGATAGTCCTGGCGATCGTCCACATTCAGCGTATCGGTCATCTGTCCTTCCCAGGCTTTTTTGACCATCAGCCGGTCCAGAAAACCGGGGAAAAGGAATTGCCCGACAATTGACTGGATCGTGCTGCTGCCCACCCACAGCTCCCGCACCGGTTTTTGCGCTACCTTGAAAATCGCGCTGGCAGCCACTTCCGGCTGAAACACGGGGGGAACCGGTCGCATAGCCCAGGCAAATTTATTCCTCGCCCACTCGAACTGCGGCGTGTTGAGGCCCGGCATCTGTACCATGGCGATCTGCACCCGGCTGTTTTCATGCATCAGCTCGGTGCGCACGGCGTCGGTAAACCCGCGGATCGCGGCCTTCGCCCCACAGTAGGCTGACTGCAAGGGAATGGAGCGGTAGGCCAGCGCGGAGCCAACCTGAATAATCGTCCCCCGGTCACGAGGCGTCATTAACTCCAGCGCGGCGCGGGTGCCGTTAACATAGCCCAGATAGGTCACCTCGGTGACGCGGCGAAATTCCTCAGGGGACATGGTGCGAAACGGCGCCAGCATCCCGCCCATGGCGTTATTCACCCACACGTCAATGGCCCCTAGCCGGTACTCAATCTCGTTGGCAGCCTCGGTCACCGCCTTGCTGTCCGCCACGTCGGCCTGAACGGCACACGCGTTGATCCCGAAACGGCGTAACTCCTCTTCCGTGGAGCGCAGGCTCTGCTCATCGCGGGCAATAATGCCCACGTCGTAGCCCGCTTTAGCAAAGTGCAGCGCCGTGGCTTTCCCCACGCCCGCCGTACCGCCGGTAATTACGATGACAGCCATAGCCTTTCCCCTTGTTTCAGACGTTATCCCAGCCGGAAAGTATTTCGATCAGTTCAGACAGCGAATAACGCACCGCTTTTTCCACCACATCCTGACATTCCCCGGAGAACAGCACGGTGCGGGTTTCCGTCTGCCCGCAAATATTCCAGCCGAAGCAGACCGTACCGGCTGCGGTGCCATCGTCTCCGCCTTCCGGCCCCGCATAGCCGCTGATGGCAACGCCGATATCCGCCTCGGCAATATCGCGAATTTTCGCAGCCATCTCGGTCACCGTCTGCTCGCTGACGGCGGTGAACCGTTCAATCGTGTCGTGGCTAACGCCCAGGATCCGCTCCTTCGCTTCGTCGCTGAATACCACCATGCCCACGTCATAAAACTCTGCGGTGTTTTCTTCTGCACAGAGCGCCACCGCCAGATTACCGCCGGTACAGGACTCCGCCGTGGTCATACGCAGCCCTCTGTCTGTGAGCGTTGTGGCGAGCTTTTTCGTCAGTTCGCTGATGGTCGTGTTGTTATCGTGAATAAGGTTGCTCATGGATGTGCCCCTTAATTAATTTTCTTCAGGAATAATCGAAATATGGCCGTTACGCTCAAGGATTGCGTACTTAATATCTTTTAAATCCGTTACGCCGTGATTCTGGCGTGCTGAAACCAATATATCATCGCAAGATACATCGACTTTTTTCAGTTTATCCGCAATGGGAACACCATTCTCTACCAATATCACCGGCGTGCCATCAAGAACATTCTCAACGGAGGAGGAATATTTTTTCATCAGGCCAAAAATAATATCCACTACCACCAGCGTTGTTATTGTAATCATCGCCCCGGTAACGGAAAAATCTTCGCCCAGTAGCGCCTGCTGTGTCGCCTCACTGATAATTAAGAGCAAAATAAGGTCAAAGCTGGTCATTTGCAGCAGGGCGCGCCGCCCGGCGACTTTAAACACGATAACCAAGAACAGGTATATTGCCAGGGCACGAAAAACCATGTCCATATTCGACTCCTAGGGGTAAATAAACTGCCAGAAGCGGATCTCTGGCTCGTTGTTTACGCGGATACTGTTTGTCCATTTCCCTGCTTTTGTCGGCGTGATGAACAGCAAGACGGTGAACTTATCGCTCTGTTTTAAGTTATCGTAGACAAGAAACAGGGTATTCCCACGGCTGTACATGCTGTCCGGCTGCGGCCAGACGCTGCCTGGCTCATACACGTCGCTGCTTTCGCTGGTCAGGCTGAGGGTGTATTTGCCCTCAGCTTTTACCGGGAAGGTGAGCGCCATCCGCGATTCGGTTTGGCGGCGGCCGAAGCGCTCATAGCTCAGATTCAGAGATTTTGCTTCGTTTGTTTTCTCCACGTCGCTGAGCGCACCGCTGGAAAACAGGCCGGCGATCGCGGCCACGATAATAGCTAACAGGACAATAAAACCAACCTGACGAAATGCATACTCAAACGTCAGTAAACGATTACTCTCTTTTATCCCGGGCACTTTTTCATTTTCAGGTTCCATGGCTTTCGTCACCGTTTCGCTTAATTGCCGAAATTTATGATTTTTCTACGCAAATGCTTTTAAGACTTATCACATTTGCCACATAAAGGAATAGCAACAATACTTAATAAGTCAAGACATGCAAAATGAAGGATATCAGATGAAATTATCAGCCATTACAGCTTTGTTAATATTAATTATCCCTTCTGCATGGGCAGATAATAACGGCGGGTTACAAAAGGGTGAAGCGCCCCCGCCACCGCATGCGCTGGACAGCGGTTATCGTGGTACTGATGATGCGCGCATTATGACGATAACTCAGGCGAAAGAGATGCATGACGGCGCCTCTATTTCACTGCGCGGCAACCTTATTGACGGGAAGGACGATAAATACGTATTCCAGGATAAAACCGGGAAAATAGATGTTGTTATTCCGAAAGCCGTATTTGATGACAGAACCGTGGAGCCTGACAACATGATCAGTATTAGCGGCTCGCTCGATAAAAAATCATCACCACCCGTCGTGCGGGTCAGCCACCTGCAAAAATAATTCAGCGAAGCGTTAACGCTGTACCTATCCATCAAATCTCACCCCTAACAAGGAGTTAGCTATGAGTGATAATGAACAACGTACGAACGCTTACCCAACGCCCCCTTTCCCGGAACAGCCCCAGACGCCACCGGGCCTGGCCTCTGAAATGGACCCTGTTCCCGATCACGGTGAGACAAGCTACAAAGGGCATGGCCGGCTTACCGGTAAAAAAGCGCTTATCACCGGGGGTGACTCCGGCATCGGGCGCGCGGTAGCCATTGCCTATGCCCGCGAAGGGGCAGACGTGGCGATCAACTACCTGCCGGAAGAGGAAGAAGACGCAGCCGAGGTGATTGCCCTGATTAAAGCCGAAGGGCGCAACGCCGTCGCGCTTCCGGGCGATGTACGGGACGAAAGCTTCTGTCAGAACCTCGTGGAGCAGGCCGTCAGCAAGCTGGGCGGGCTGGATATCCTGGTGAATAACGCTGGCCGCCAGCAGTACCGCGAGTCGCTCGAAGAGCTGACCACGGAAGATTTTGACGCGACCTTTAAAACCAACGTTTACGCGCCTTTCTGGATCACTAAGGCGGCGCTACGCCACCTGAAGGCCCCCGCGTCCATTATCAACACCTCATCCGTACAGGCGGTAAAACCGAGCGCCGTACTGCTTGACTATGCGCAGACCAAAGCCTGTCTCGCGGTGTTCACCAAAGCGCTGGCGAAGCAGCTGGGGCCGAAAGGGATACGCGTTAACGCGGTAGCACCCGGACCTTACTGGACCGTGCTCCAGCCCAGCGGCGGTCAGCCGCAGGAAAAAGTGAAACACTTTGGTGAGAGCACCCCGCTGGGGCGTCCGGGTCAGCCCGTCGAAATCGCGCCGCTGTACGTCACGCTTGCCTCGGATGAGTGTTCATACACATCCGGCCAGGTATGGTGTTCAGACGGCGGGGATGGCGTCATTTAACGATCAAGGCGAAGCCGCCACGCGGCAAATTATTGCATGCGAATGCTAAAAGGCTGCGAAAGCAGCCTTTTTTTACGTTCAAGGGGTAACGAGAGTAAACCAGAAACGGAAGCTTTCCATGCAGCGCAGCATGTCATCCACCTTTGCGGCATTGCCGACGATCGTCACCTCACCTGCCTGTTGCGCCTTTTTCAGCGTGGTTTCTTTAAGAATGATTTTGTTCAGCGTTTCCCGGCTGAGCGTTATGGTCGCATCCGGATCTTCTGCCTGAGCGTTGGCGCTATGGTTTAGCACGCCATTTTCCAGCTCCAGCTTATACCTGCCGCCCTCACGGCCTAAATCAACGTTAAAAATGCCGCTGATATTCGCTGCCCTGACGCCGTTAAGGTGAACGCCGAAATAATCGAAAATCATCTCCGTCGACATGGCGCGGACCGCATCCGGGCTGGCGGTTTTGGGCGTCGGCATTTTCTTCACGCCGTGGCGCAGCTCCTGCGCGCCGGTGAGGTAGGCGTTACGCCACGGCCCTGACTCGGCCTGGTATCCCAGCTGTTCAAGCGCGTCGGCTTCCAGTTCGCGCGCCGCTTTATTATTGGGATCGGCGAAGACGACTTTACTGACCACCTGTGCCACCCATCGGTAATTCCCCCTGGCGTAATC
Organism: Enterobacter cloacae complex sp.; assembly: GCF_900322725.1. Lineage (NCBI taxonomy): Bacteria > Pseudomonadati > Pseudomonadota > Gammaproteobacteria > Enterobacterales > Enterobacteriaceae > Enterobacter > Enterobacter cloacae complex sp. The sequence continues at coordinate 1,118,511 of NZ_LT991957.1, forward strand.
AATACGGGCTTTTTCAAGGATCGCGCTGGCTCCCCCCATGTAATCGACATACTTTTTCGCCGCCTCGACCGGCGGCAGTTCATCGAGCGTCGCCGGATTGCCGTCGAACCAGCCAAGATAGTAGACATAGGTGGCTTTGACATTGTTGCTTACCGAGCCGTAGTAGCCGCGGCCTGCCCAGGATTTTGCCAGCCCGTAAGGCAGGGCGAAATTAGCGGCTATTTCATCCCGCGTCAGCCCTTTATTCGCCAGCCTTAGCGTCTGGTCGTTAATATAGCGGTAGATATCACGCTGGCTCTTCATCAGCTTCACCACTTTTTTGTTACCCCACGTGGGCCAGTGGTGCTGCGCGATGATGATTTCCGCTTTATCACCCCAACGATCGATGGCGTTATTGATGTACTTTGACCATGCCAGCGGATCGTGTATTTTCGCCCCGCGCAGCGAGTAAGTATTGTGCAACGTGTGGGTGACGTTCTCTGCGGCTTCAATCAGCTTTTTCTCTTCTATATACCAGAGCATTTCCGCAGGCGCTTCCGAGCCCGGGGCCAGCATAAAGTCATAGGTGAGACCGTCGATAACCTCTTTCTGCCCGTCTTCGACAATAGTGCGAGTGGGCGCGATGAGCGTCACCGTGCCTGCTGAGGTGGTGGTCCCCAGACCCGCCCCCACCTGCCCCTTCACGCCGGGCTTCAGCAGGTTTCCGTGGATATAGCTGGCACGCCGGCTCATGGCATTCCCGGCCATGATATTTTCCGATACCGCCTCTTCCATAAAACCGGCTGGGGCATAGATTTTCACCTTGCCGGACGTCACCTCGGCTTCATCCACTACGCCACGCACACCGCCATAGTGATCGACGTGGCTATGGGTATAAATAACGGCAACAACCGGACGTTTGCCGCGATTATTGGCGTAAAGATCCATGCCCGCTTTGGCAGTTTCAGCAGACACCAGCGGATCGATAACCGTGATCCCCTCTTTACCCTCTACGATCGTCATATTCGACAGATCGAGGTTGCGGATCTGGTAGACGCCTTCTGTGACCTCAAACAGACCACCGATATTATTCAGCTGCGCCTGACGCCACAGGCTCGGGTTGACGGTATCAGGTGCTTTTTGCCCTTCTTTGATAAAAGCAGATTGCCGGGGATTCCAGATAACGGCGCCTTTTTCATCTTTAATCACCGCAGGCGGCAGCGGGGCGATAAAGCCTTTATGCGCATTGCGGAAATCGGTTTTATTAAAGAAGGGCAACTGACCATAAAGTGCATCATTCATTTCCTTCGTACGGGCAGTAGCCTCCTTTACGTCCTTCTGTGCCAGGACAGGCAATGAGATCAACGAGGCCAGGAGCAGACCAGCAACGGCCATCGCACTAACGAGAGTTTTAAATTTCATACTTCCTCGAGGAGACATATTCACGCTGGCGGTACAGGGGGGAAAGGAGGCTATCACCGGAGTTTTCTTTTACCTAAGGAAATAACGTTTATAAATAAACAAGGTTAACCTTTCGTCGCTGTGGCCTTCAGGGATAATGCTGAGTCCCATTATTTTTCCGGAGTGATTCGATGAAGAGCCTGCCGTTCTTTTTCGCTGTCTTAAGCCTGAGCACATTAACAGCATGTCGTTCTTCCCCACCCGATAACGTTGAAAAGATTAATCATCTGCAAATTCCGCTGGTATTGCCGGGAGAGAAACCGCCGCAGGCACAGATTTCTCATATCGCGTCTCTTTATCAGGAAAATAAACAGCAGATTGATAACTTAACGCGCAGCGTAAAATCGCAGTATCTTCAGGGCACAACCGCAAAAGAAATTTTTGTTTCTGACAGTGCGGTTCAACGCGTCTATGCCTCGTTGACCAAACTGGAACAATTAGATATGGTTAATCAGCAGTACCTGAAAGATAAAAACTTAACGGGCCTGCAAAATATTCACCTCATTCTTGAACCGTTATTATCCAGCTGAATGCAAAAAAACCGGCTACACGGTAGCCGGGTTTTTATTATGAGTAATGTCACGGGCATCAGTCGTACTGACCGAAGCGATAGCTAAGCCCTGCGGTGACGGAACTCAGGTCGCTGCTCACACCGATCTGGTTAACATTTCCCACGTTGCTTACCCACTGGTACTCCAGACGACCCGCCCAGTTTTTGTTGAAGGCGTATTCAGTACCTACGGCTGCAAGCGGGCGCACGCCGGTTTCAAAGCGATTGTGACCACTTACATCGGATTCAGCGCGATAGCCCATCGCACCGGCACGGCCATAAATATCCCAGTCATTGGTCAGGGCGTAACTCGCCTTCAGAGACATTTGCAGGCCCTGAGTCTTCATTTGCGCCCCTGCGCTATGTTGACCCTTGATCTGCATATTTCCTAAATAGTCATAACCGCCTTCTACCGCAAGCCATGGGGTAATCTGATACCCCGTATAAACACCTCCGCCGACATTATCATGGTCAAAATCGAAGTGGTCGGAATTATTGTTATCAAATGCTTTTGAACCCGTACTGGTATCAAAATAGTGAGACCAGCCGAATTTTGCTCCGCCGTACCAGGTGCCCGCATCCGCGGCGGCTAACGCTGAAGTGGCGGTAAACGCATTTACCATAATCAATGCGATAACTGTCTTTTTCATAAATATACCGTTTACGTGATAAAATAAAATTTAGAAAGCAAACGATATAGAAAATGAACAGCCTCGTTAATTCTATTTCTGTTTAATTTTAAACTTTCGCTAGAATGATTCAGGTAAATGCCTGACTTCCAGCAGATATCCACCGCGCCTGAAGGAGATATATTCTCCCTGCTTAAGGGCGGATAATACATTGAGTATACTGCTGCGAGAGAGCAGCGTTCGATCCTGAATATATTCCAGAATCGTGGTTCGTAAACGCGTCTCTTCAGGTAATAAAATCATTTCCTGAAGGTGGTTACGAATAACCGAATAGGTACGCTGCTGTAGTACCTGCGCATCACGGAATATCAAATAGGCCGTGTGGTATGAGAGCAGCGCCGCAACATCCTCCCAGACGCCCTCGGCACGAAACAACGCTGCCGCCTTGTCCGCATCGAGACGTAAAATGGTCGACGTCCTCTCGGCCCGCAGAAAATGCCCCTGGGTAGGCTGGATCATCTCTGCGATACCAAACAAATGCGGCTCGTAAACGGTTACTACCACCAGTCCATCCGAGGCCCGCAGCAGGGACAACTCCCCTTCCAGAAAGAGATACATCTGCTGCTTCCCTTTCCGTAACCACGTGAGTCGCTTGCGCGGGACAACCTGCACTTTCTCCGCTATCGGCTCAAGGATAGCGGTCAGTCGTTCGATGGATTTTTCGGGTCGAACAGGCGGTAAAATATGCATGGTACAACCTTCTGACAGTGAATATCTGCGAGTATAGACCATATATTTTAAGCGGTTAGCCGATCAAAACTGATAGCTGTAGTTGACGCTGGCAAACCAGAGATAAGGATGGCCGTAACTTCCGGCAAACGCCGTCGGCGATTTCACATGCGAGGACTGCATATGAAGATACGAAACGGCAATACCCATATTGCTGGACGGGGTGATCTGATACTGGGCTCCCGTGCCAAATCGCCACTCATCGCCGGTAGGTAAGGTTAAAGCCACATCACTCTGGCTTTCATACGGCGAGCTGTCGAACGCCACGCCGGCATTCAGTCGCCACTGAGGCGTTGGACGATACTGTACGCCCACCGCGCCATGCCACGTGTCCTTGAGACGGCTGACGTTGTGCAGCTGCTGGTCCCCGACAACAATTTGCGGCGCGCCGAACCGGCTCCAGTCCTGCCAGCCGAGATCGCCCATAACCGACCACCGCGGATTTATATCATGCACCAGGCTGAGCATGATTTGCTGCGGCGCGCTGATTTGCGCCGACACCGGCAGGTCGTAGGTGCCGTTCTGTAGACGCGCTTTGCCGTCAATATTGAAGCTGTAGTCCGTTTCGCTGTTCCACGTAATACCGGCTCGCGTCTGGTCAGTCAGCTGCATCAGCAGCCCAAGCCGATAGCTCATGGCCAGGTCTTCATCGCGTTGCCGGTAGTCATCATCGTTAACGTTGCGGGTCAGCGAGAAGTAACCATAGTTAACGTTGGCAGACGCACCAATCGAGAGACGGTCGTTAAGCTTATAGGCCAGCGAGGGGCTGAGCGTCATGGCCACCATGGTGCTCTTTTTGATCAGCCTGTCGCCCGCCCAGCTGCCGTAGTCGATCCCCAGGCCGTAATTACCATAAAGCCCGATCCCCGCATAAAGATCGTCAGTCACCTTCTGGCTATAAAAGGCGCTGGCATTTGGGATGGTTTTCATCACGTCGCCGGGGCTTTGATCGTTATCGTTATCCAGCTGGTTATCGATGGAGCCGTCCATCACCTGTAACCCACCGGTGACCATATGATCCGGTAACCGCGTCATGCCGGCAGGGTTGGTCATAATTGTCGAGGCATCCTGCGCACGAGCGGCCTGCCCTGCGCCGGCAAGCGCGGTATCTTCGGTGCCTGCTTCATAAAAATAGAGGGCGCTGGCATGGGCACTGGAGGCGGCTAATACGCCAGCGCACAGGAGGAGTCGTGTATTCATCTGCGATCCGGGAAATAAAAAATTTGCCGACAGATATAACAGGGGCGCCTGATGACGTAAAAAGGAAGAGGGTTTAATTTTAAATTATGCGCGCGCGTATTTATATTTATGACACTCCAGCGACAGCCGGAACAAAGGCACCGCGATTCTGCCTGCACCTGGAGAAGAATGTCTTACCATGCCGTTTGTACTCGTTCGGCTTAAGACAAGCGTTACTCACTACTGGGATCGCTCTTATCCTCTCGCATGGATTCGATAAACTCCCGTTGCTCCGGTGTGAGTTCAAGCTCATCCAGCAGGCGATCTAACTCTTCTTGAGGCGATTCCTTTTGATTCTTTCTCTTCCCGCTAGCCATACTCACCCTTGAGTTATTAGGATTAATCTCAGGGTATCCAGGGTACAGGAAATGTGCAACTCACCGCGTTACGCCGACAACCGATCATAACAATGAACGAAAGGGGAAGCAGGTACGCCAGTACAGGATAGTCAGCGCTAGTAAGCAACCTACTGAAATAGAGAGTTTTTCGAACGATTTTACTTGAGGAAATTCTGGAGCGGGCGAAGGGAATCGAACCCTCGTATAGAGCTTGGGAAGCTCTCGTTCTACCATTGAACTACGCCCGCTTTGAGGTGCGTAAGGCATTATAGACCTTACGCTTCTGCATACAAGCCTCTTCACAGCTAACTGGCGATAATCTAATCACTTAGCACTTCGGTTTGCTGCCCTGCGCCGGAAGATAACGCTGCGGATCGATGGCCGTGGCCTTATAGCGGATCTGGAAGTGCAGCTTCACCGTATCCGTCCCGGTACTGCCCATGGTCGCGATCTTCTGCCCCGCCTTTACGTTCTGACCGTTGTTGACCAGCATCGTGTCGTTATGCGCATAGGCCGTAATGTAGTCCTCACCATGCTTAATCATGATCAAGTTGCCATAACCGCGCAGCTGATTACCGACATACACCACCTTCCCGGCTCCCGACGCGTAAACCGGCGTGCCGCGCGCAGCTGCGATATCAATGCCTTTATTGCCCCCTTCCGAGAGCGAGTACGGCGCCACCACTTTTCCGCTGGCAGGCCAGATCCAGCAGCGCTGACCGACCGGCGGCCAGGAGGATTTTGGTACCTGGTAGGATGGTGTGACTTTGGCCGTTTTGCGCGTTGAGGATTTTTTCCCTGAGGAGGAACCGCCGTTAACCTTGAGCTTCTGCCCTATCTCAATGGTATACGGTGGAGAGATGTTATTCAGGCGCGCCAGCTCCTTCACGCTGGTCCCCGTGGCGCGTGAGATGCGGTAGAGTGTGTCTCCGCGCTTAACGGTATAGACGGCACCGGAATAACTGCCCATATCCGACGATTTACTCCCCGAGCATCCGGCTACAAGTAGCGTCAGCGTCAGGCAGAAAACGGCAATGATCGGGTTTCTCGTCAGGCTTCCTGCAAACAAAACAGCTCCTCGGTCAGCGTGAATGGCGCACTATGATAGCAGCCCAAACTGATGCCGGTCATGCCCTTTTCCGCTCTGTGGGCCAAACCGTTCGCATAAGAATGCAGTATAATAATTCTGCTGATGGTGCTGAACCATTTGGCATTTTGGCACTGGAGCATCAATGAGTATTCAAGAACACGTTATTTTGGTAAATGACCAGGGAAAGGTGATTGGCACTCAGGAGAAGTACGCCGCGCACACGACACACACCCCGCTACACCTGGCTTTCTCTTCGTGGCTGTTTAACGCTAACGGAGAATGTCTGATTACCCGGCGCGCCTTAAGTAAAAAAGCCTGGCCTGGCGTGTGGACGAACTCCGTTTGCGGTCATCCACAGACCGATGAAGCGACGGAGCAGGCGATTATCCGCCGCTGCCGCTTTGAAATCGGCGCCGAAATCACCGACATCACTCCCGTTGCCCCGGCGTTCCGCTATCGCGAAGCCGACCCGTCCGGGATCGTTGAAAATGAGATTTGCCCGGTCTACGCGGCCCGCGTCACGAATACCCTCGCAATCAATAGCGACGAAGTGATGGAGTACCGGTGGGTGGAGCTGGACGCGCTATTTCGCGCGCTGGACGCCACGCCGTGGGCGTTCAGCCCGTGGATGGTGCTGGAAGCGACGGCCGCGCGCGAAGAACTCAGCGCCTTCGCCGCGCAATAAAAAAGCCCCGGCGAAATACGCGCGGGGCTTTTTTTACATCTTAACGGCTTATTTCACCGGACGCATCGCCGGGAACAGGATCACGTCGCGGATGGTGTGGCTGTTGGTGAACAGCATAACCATACGGTCGATACCAATACCCAGGCCAGCCGTCGGCGGCAGGCCGTGTTCCAGCGCGGTTACGTAGTCTTCGTCGAAGAACATCGCTTCGTCGTCGCCTGCTGCTTTCGCATTAACCTGATCCTGGAAGCGCTGCGCCTGATCTTCTGCATCGTTCAGCTCGCTGAAACCGTTGCCGATTTCGCGGCCACCGATGAAGAATTCGAAGCGGTCAGTGATTTCCGGGTTCTCGTCATTACGACGCGCCAGCGGAGACACTTCCGCCGGGTATTCGGTGATGAAGGTCGGCTGAATCAGGTGCGCTTCTGCCACTTCTTCGAAGATCTCGGTCACGATACGGCCCAGACCCCAGCTCTTCTCCACCTTGATACCGATGCTTTCGGCGATCGCTTTCGCAGAGTCAAAGTTATCCAGATCCGCCATCTCGGTTTCCGGACGGTATTTCTTGATCGCTTCGCGCATGGTCAGTTTTTCGAATGGCTTGCCGAAGTCGAACACTTCTTCACCGTAAGGCACTTCGGTGGTGCCCAGAATATCCTGCGCCAGGGTGCGGAACAGGGATTCGGTCAGCTCGATCAGATCTTTGTAATCCGCATACGCCATGTAGAGTTCCATCATGGTGAACTCTGGGTTATGGCGCACGGAGATGCCTTCGTTACGGAAGTTACGGTTGATCTCAAACACGCGGTCGAAACCACCTACCACCAGACGCTTCAGGTACAGTTCCGGCGCGATACGCAGGTACATGTCGAGATCCAGGGCGTTGTGATGGGTGATGAACGGACGGGCAGATGCGCCGCCAGGGATCACCTGCATCATCGGGGTTTCCACTTCCATAAAGTCGCGGTTAACCATGAACTGGCGAATACCGGCCATGATCTGGGAGCGAATTTTGAAGGTCTTACGGGATTCATCGTTAGAGATGAGGTCCAGGTAGCGCTGACGATAGCGCGCTTCCTGATCCTGCAAACCGTGGAACTTGTCCGGCAGCGGGCGCAGGGCTTTGGTCAGCAGACGCAGCTCGGTGCAGTGGATAGACAGTTCACCGGTCTTGGTTTTGAACAGTTTACCTTTTGCGCCCAGGATATCGCCCAGGTCCCACTTCTTGAACTGCTCGTTGTAGATGCCTTCCGGCAGGTCGTCACGGGAGACGTACAGCTGAATGCGGCCGCCAACGTCCTGTAAGGTCACGAAGGACGCCTTACCCATGATACGACGGGTCATCATACGGCCAGCCACGGACACTTCAACGTTCAGCGCTTCAAGCTCTTCGTTCTCTTTACCGTCGAAGTCAGCGTGCAGTTGGTCTGAGGTGTGGTCACGACGAAAATCGTTCGGGAACGGCACGCCCTGCTCGCGCAGCGCTGCCAGCTTCTCGCGGCGGGTTTTCAGTTCGTTGTTAAGATCGACTACCGCGTCAGCGCCCTGTGCTTGTTGTTCAGACATGTTGGTTCCTCATAACCCTGCTTTCAAACTTGCTTCGATAAATTGGTCCAGGCTGCCGTCCAGCACCGCCTGCGTGTTACGGGTTTCAACCCCGGTACGCAGGTCTTTGATGCGGGAGTCATCAAGGACGTAAGAACGGATCTGGCTGCCCCAGCCGATGTCGGACTTGTTGTCTTCCATCGCCTGCTTCTCAGCATTTTTCTTCTGCATCTCCAGCTCATAAAGCTTCGCTTTCATCTGCTTCATGGCCTGGTCTTTGTTCTTATGCTGGGAACGGTCGTTCTGGCACTGTGTGACCAGCCCGGTTGGAATGTGGGTAATACGCACCGCCGATTCCGTACGGTTAACGTGCTGACCACCCGCGCCGGATGCGCGGTACACGTCAATACGCAGGTCCGCCGGGTTGATGTCGATATCGATATCTTCATCCACTTCCGGATAGACAAACGCGGAGCTGAAGGAGGTGTGGCGACGGCCACCGGAGTCAAACGGACTCTTACGCACCAGGCGGTGAACGCCGGTTTCAGTACGCAGCCAGCCATAGGCGTAGTCACCGATGATCTTAATGGTGACGGACTTAATGCCAGCAACTTCACCTTCAGACTCTTCGATAATCTCGGTTTTGAAACCGCGCGCTTCCGCCCAGCGCAGATACATACGCATCAGCATGCTGGCCCAGTCCTGCGCTTCGGTACCGCCAGAACCTGCCTGAATATCGAGATAGCAGTCCGCGCTGTCGTATTCGCCGGAGAACATACGACGGAATTCCAGCTGCGCCAGCTTCTCTTCCAGCACGTCGAGTTCTGCCACGGCTTCGTTAAAGGTTTCTTCGTCGTCGGCTTCGACGGCCAGCTCCAGCAGCCCAGAAACATCTTCCAGACCCTGCGACATCTGATCCAGCGTATCTACGATAGCTTCGAGGGAGGAACGCTCTTTACCCAGCGCCTGAGCGCGTTCAGGTTCGTTCCAGACGTCCGGCTGTTCCAGCTCGGCGTTTACTTCTTCGAGACGCTCTTTCTTGGCATCGTAGTCAAAGATACCCCCTAAGAACGTCAGAGCGCTCCGTGAGGTCCTGAATGCGGTTTTTTACCGGATTAATTTCAAACATGGTCTGTTTTCTTTTATGAGCTTGTCAAAATGCGGTGATAAGAGCGGGATTGTACCGAATCCACGCCCTTTTTTATAGAGATTACTGACGCTAAATTGGCCAGATATTGTCGATGATGATCTGAAGGGAGCGGTTACCGCGAAACTCGTTAATATCCAGCTTATAGGCCAGCTCAACCTCGCGCACGCCGTTGTCCGGCCAGATGGAGGTATCAACGTTAAACGCAATGCCGTCCAGCAGCGGCCCGCCGCCGACCGGTTCCACCATCACTTTGAGGTGGCGTTCGCCGACAATACGCTGTTGCAGCAAACGAAAACGCCCGTCGAAAAGCGGCTCCGGGAACATCTGCCCCCACGGGCCCGCATCGCGCAGCATCTGCGCCACGTCCATGGTCATTTCAGCCGGGGAAAGCTCACCGTCAGAAACCACTTCCCCCTGCAACAGCGACGGGTCGATCCAGTCGGTGACCAGTTCGCCAAACAGACGCTGGAATTCGTCGAACTTCGCCTCTTCGAGCGACAGGCCCGCGGCCATTGCGTGGCCGCCGAACTTAATCATCAGGTTCGGATGAAGCGTGTCGAGGCGCTCCAGCGCGTCGCGCATGTGCAGCCCCTGAATCGAGCGTCCGGAGCCTTTCAGCGTGCCGTCCCCGGCAGGCGCAAACGCGATGACCGGACGGTGGAAGCGCTCCTTGATGCGTGAGGCCAGAATGCCCACCACACCCTGGTGCCATTCGGGGTGGTACATCGCCAGCCCGCCCGGCAGGGTATCGCCGCTGCGCTCCAGCTTTTCGCACAGGGTCAGCGCTTCGGCCTGCATCCCCTGCTCAATCTCTTTACGGGTCTGGTTGAGCGCGTCCAGCTCGTTGGCCAGCACGCGCGCTTCGCCGATGTTGTCGCACAGCAGCAGCGCGACGCCAACGGACATATCGTCCAGCCGCCCCGCCGCGTTCAGGCGCGGGCCGAGGGCAAAGCCCAAATCGCTGGCCGCGAGCTTAAGCGGATCGCGGTTGGCAATTTCCAGCAGCGCCTTGATCCCCGGACGGCATTTACCTGCGCGAATACGGCTTAAGCCCTGCCAGGTGAGAATCCGGTTATTGGTATCGAGCGGCACCACGTCCGCCACGGTTCCCAGCGCCACCAGATCGAGATATTCCGCCAGGTTCGGCACGGCTATCCCGCGCGACTCAAACCAGCCCTTATCGCGCAGCAACGTGCGCAGCGCCAGCATAAGATAAAACGCCACCCCTACCCCGGCCAGCGATTTCGACGGGAAATCACAGTCGCGCAGGTTGGGGTTAATGATGGCTTCGGCGGCCGGCAGGGTTTCTCCTGGCAGGTGGTGATCGGTGACCAGTACCGGGATCCCCAGCGCATGGGCATGATCGACCCCCGCATGAGAGGAGATCCCGTTATCCACGGTCATGATCATCTGTGCGCCACGGGCGTGGGCCTGATCGACCACTTCCGGGCTGAGGCCGTAGCCATCTTCAAACCGGTTCGGCACCAGGTAAGTCACGTTATCGCAGCCCAGGGCCCGCAGGCTGAGCACGCTCAGCGCGGTGCTGGTTGCGCCGTCGGCATCGAAATCGCCCACCACGACAATCCGCGTCCCTTCACGGAACGCGTCGTAGAGCATGTCGGTCGCTTTTTCGATGCCGCTCAGCGCCTGCCAGGGCAGCATGCCTTTGACGCTGCGCTCAAGATCGCTTGCCGTTCGCACACCGCGGCTGGCATACAGCCGCTTTAGCAGCGGAGGAAGGTCGGCGGGTAAATCGGCCGTATCAACCGCTTCACGGCGGCGCAGTTTTATCGGGGCTTTCACGCGAATTACTTACCGCCCGTCTGTTTCTGATGCGCGTCGAGGAACGCTTTCATCTCTTTTGGACCCTGATAGCCCGGCACCACGTAACCGTTGCTCAGGACAATAGCTGGCGTCCCGCTCACGCCAAACTGGACGCCCAGCGCGTAGTGGTTAGCGATGTCAATATCGCAGGACGCAGGCTTCACGCCTTTGCCGTTCATCGCGTCATCAAAGGCCTTATTGCGGTCTTTCGCACACCAGATCGCCTTCATATCCTGCTCGGGCTGGCTCTGCACGCCGGCGCGTGGGAAGGCCAGGTAGCGCACGGTAATACCCAGTGCGTTGTAGTCTTTCATCTCTTCATGCAGCTTGTGGCAGTAGCCACAGGTGATGTCGGTGAAGACGGTAATGACGTGTTTTTCCTGCGCCGCTTTGTAGACGATCATCTCTTTTTCGAGCGCGTTCAGGTTTTTCATCAGCAGCTGGTTAGTGACGTTCACCGGCTGTGCGCCACTCACGTCGTACATTGGCCCCTGAATAATGTGCTTACCGTCTTCGGTCACGTACAGCACGCCGCTGTTGGTCAGCACCGTTTTCATGCCAGCCACCGGCGATGGCTGGATCTCGCTGCTGGCGACGCCGAGTTTCGTCAGAGACTGTTTAATGGCGGCATCGTCCGCATGGGCAAATCCGGAAACTGAAGCTGCCAGCAGGGTGAACAGCGCTAAAGACTTTTTCATATATGATCCTGTAACAATTCGTCGGCACTCACGCGCGAGGGTGGTGCTGTTGGTGTAGCTGCCGCAGGCGTTCCGTCGCGACATGGGTGTAAATCTGCGTCGTTGAAAGATCGCTATGTCCAAGCAACATCTGCACCACGCGTAAATCAGCGCCGTGGTTTAACAGATGCGTCGCGAAGGCGTGACGCAAAACGTGCGGCGACAGCTTTTCACTGTCAATACCCGCCAGTGTGGCGTAATGTTTAATGCGATGCCAGAACGTTTGTCGCGTCATCTGCTGCGCGCGCTGGCTCGGGAATAATACATCAATGGAAACGCCGTTCAGCAGCCACGGACGCCCGTGTTCCAGATACGTCTCCAGCCAGTAGACCGCCTCTTCACCCAGCGGCACCAGCCGTTCTTTGTTCCCTTTACCGATGACGCGCACCACGCCCTGACGCAGGCTGACATCGCTCATCGTCAGGCCAACCAGTTCGGAAACGCGCAGGCCCGTGGCATACAATAGTTCAAGCATGGCTTTATCGCGTAACTCCAGCGGAAGGTCAACTGCGGGCGACTGTAATAATCTCTCAACTTGTGCTTCGCTGAGATCTTTTGGCAGCCGCTGAGGCAGTTTAGGCGATGCCAGCAGTGCGCTGGGATCGTCCGCGCGGATCTTCTCGCGGTAAAGGTGCTGGAACAGTCGGCGCATGGCGCTCAGCAGACGCGCGGAGCTGGTGGCTTTGTACCCCCCTTCCATCCGCTCGGCCAGTAACCCTTGCAGGTCATCGCTTTGCGCGCTTTCAAGCGTCAGCCCCCGGTGCGCCAGCCACTCCACCAGCAGGGTAAGATCCCGGCGGTAGGCGCTGAGCGTATTTTCAGCGAGGTTTTTTTCCAGCCACAGCGCGTCGAGAAACTGTTCGATGAGTGCGAGATCCTTTTCCACATCAGCCCCTTTGGTTCTGCAATCCGGCCATTATGCCTGATTGCCATCGGTTTCTGGTACACTACGCGCAAAGTCATAGCAAGAATTGAGATTGTTACGCGATGAATATTGGTCTGTTCTATGGTTCCAGCACCTGCTACACCGAAATGGCGGCGGAGAAAATTCGCGACATCATTGGCCCGGAACTGGTGACGTTGCATAACCTGAAAGATGACTCGGTCGCCTTGATGGAGCAGTACGATGTGCTGATCCTGGGCATCCCAACCTGGGACTTTGGTGAGATTCAGGAAGACTGGGAAGCCATCTGGGATCGGCTCGATACGGTCAATTTCGAGGGCAAAATCATTGCGATGTACGGCATGGGCGACCAGCTGGGCTACGGGGAGTGGTTCCTCGACGCGCTCGGCATGCTGCATGACAAACTGGCGCCTAAGGGCGCGACGTTTATCGGCTACTGGCCTACGGAAGGCTATGAGTTCACCAGCCCAAAACCCATCATTGCCGACGGCCAGCTGTTTGTCGGGCTCGCGCTGGATGAAACCAACCAGTACGATCTCAGCGACGAGCGCCTCCAGACCTGGTGCGAGCAAATTCTGGGTGAGATGGCCGAGCAGTTTAGCTGATTTACTCCTGCGTCGGCTGTTGCACGATGAGCCGGCGCAGATCCCGCCACTCCGCGGCATCCATACTGTCTGCTGCCAGCCACAGGTGCTGGCGTCGATTGTCCTCAACCCGACGCAGCCGTAGCATCATCCCGGTATTGAGCATCCACGGCGTCCCTATCATCTCCCACTCTTTTCCCTGCCAGCGCAGGCGAGAATCCATCAGCAGCTTAATTTCACCCTGACGGGCGTTGATTCGACGCTGGCTTCGCACGCTGTCAAACACCACAAACGACAGCAAAAGCAACCACAGAGGGGTGTAGCTAAGCGGCCACGGCACCAGTAACACCAATGCCGCGACCAGTCCGTGGAGCAGTAACGACATCCACTGTGAGCGCCACGAGACGCGAAGATCAGATTGCCACAGGACCACGTTCCTGATTCCGTGTTTGAATTAATTGCACCATCCGTTGCAACTCGGTGTCGGCGGGCTTGCCGTGATTCATCAGCCAGTTGAATAAATCCGGATCGTCAGACTCAAGCAGGCGGACAAACAGACGCTTATCGTCATCGCTTAAGCTGTCGTACTCATACTCAAAGAAAGGCATGATGGAGATATCAAGTTCACGCATGCCGCGACGGCACGCCCAGTGAATACGGGCCTTGTTGTTAATATCCATGTTCTGTTTCCTGCATTACGTTTGGCACAGTCGGTATCCCGTTCGGTATTCATTATTGCTTTCCGGGACACCTGGTAGTGTAACGTGTTTTTGACCGTTTCTTTACTGGAATATTGCGAACTACGAGCAGGCTTCCAGAATAATCCCTATTAAGACAGTGGATTACACTATTTTGCGTAGCGCTACGCATAACCAGGTAATGGCACGAATGGCCTGCTGAAAGCGCTTGCAATGAATACAGTCTCTTTTACCATTAGGTATTATCAAAGCGTTAAGCAATTCAGGACATCACTATGGCATTTACACCATTTTCTCCTCGCCAGCCCGCCGCCTCCGCGCGTCTGCCGCTGACGCTGATTACTCTTGATGACTGGGCACTGGCGACCCTGACCGGTGCGGACAGCGAAAAATACCTGCAAGGCCAGGTCACAGCGGACGTGGCGCAGTTGACTGAACACCAGCATCTGCTGGTCGCCCATTGCGATCCAAAAGGCAAAATGTGGAGCAACCTGCGTCTGTTCCGCCGTCAGGACGGGTTCGCCTTTATTGAGCGCCGCAGCCTGCGTGACGCCCAGCTCAAAGAGCTGAAAAAATATGCAGTCTTTTCTAAAGTCACTATCGCCCCGGACGATGAACACGTCCTGCTGGGGGTTGCGGGTTTCCAGGCGCGTGCAGCGCTGAAAAACCTGTTTGCCGAGCTACCGGATGCCGAAAAACAGCTGGTCAGCGAGGGAGCGACCTCCATTCTGTGGTTCGAGCACCCGGCGGAGCGCTTCCTGCTGGTAACAGACGTGGCAACGGCGGAACGGGTCACCGACGCCCTTCGCGGTGAAGCACAGCTCAACAACAGCCAGCAGTGGCTGGCGCTGAACATCGAAGCGGGCCTGCCGGTGATTGACGCGGCAAACAGCGCGCAGTTTATCCCGCAGGCGACCAACATCCAGGCGCTGGGCGGTATCAGCTTTAAGAAAGGCTGCTACACCGGTCAGGAGATGGTAGCGCGGGCGAAATTCCGCGGCGCGAACAAACGTGCCCTGTGGACGCTGGCGGGCCACGCCAGCCGCGTGCCGGAAGCGGGTGAAGATCTCGAGATGAAGATGGGTGAAAACTGGCGTCGTACCGGCACCGTGTTAGCCGCCGTACAGCTCGATGATGGCCGCCTGCTGGTGCAGGTTGTCATGAATAATGATATGGAGCCCGACAGCGTATTCCGCGTGCGGGATGATGCGAACACGCTCAGCATTGAGCCGCTGCCGTATTCACTGGAAGAGTGAGGCAATAGCGCCCGGTGGCGCTGCGCTTACCGGGCCTACAGATCCCGTAGGTCGGGTAAGGCGAAGCCTCCACCCGACAACAAACTACACCTGCCCCACATACAAATAAATTGCCAGGAAGTGGCACACGCTGCCGCCCAGCACAAAGCCGTGCCAGATCGCATGGTTGTACGGGATGCGCTTACAAACGTAGAAAATCACGCCCAGCGAGTAGACCACACCGCCCACCGCCAGCAGCGTCACGCCCCCGACCGCAAGCTTAATGGCTAACTGATACACCACAATCAGCGAGAGCCAGCCCATTGTCAGATAGGTGACCAGCGACAGCACTTTGAACCGGTGCGCGATGGTCAGCTTAAACAGGATCCCCAGCAGCGCCAGGCTCCAGATTACAATCATCAGGCCACGCGACAGCGGTGAGTTGAGCCCCACCAGCAAAAACGGCGTGTAGGTGCCTGCAATAAGAAGATAGATAGCGCAGTGGTCAAATTTCTTGAGCCATATCTTCGCCCGCTGGTGCGGAATAGCGTGATACAGCGTTGAAGCCAGAAATAGCAGGATCATACTCCCGCCATAGAGGCTGTAGCTGGTGATGGCCATCGCGCTGGCGTTGGAATCCACCGCCTGCACCAGCAGCAATACTAAACCGACAATCCCAAACACCAGGCCAATGCCATGGCTTATACTGTTGGCTACTTCCTCAGCCAGCGAATATCCCTGTGCGATTAATGGTCTGCTCACCATACTTAACTCCGGGAAAACAAAAGATGATTATTCATCGCCAGTCTATGCTAACTGAGAATGATTCCAGTGAACACCTGTTAGCTAAAATAAATACACAATAAAGATTTACCCTTACAATTCAATGAAATGAAAAAACAATCCGCCGTACAGATGTAAATGATTTCATTAACGCCTGAGTAATCAATGAGATAAAACCGTCTCCCGCCGCCGGGCGACATGGTATGATTCAGGGATAGTGTCCGACAGCGAGTTTAGCCATTGTGAGTATGTTCACCCATTCCGCCATTGCCAGCCTCAACAATCTGGAAATGATGGTCTACAACTACGTCATTAAGAACCGTGACAAAGTGATGTACATGACCATCCGCGAGCTGGCGGATGCGGCGGGCGTTTCCACTACCACCATCCTGCGCTTTTGCCGCAAGCTCAACTGCGATGGCTACTCTGAGTTCCGCGTGCGCTTTAAGCTCTACCTGGAGCAGAACGAGCCGCAGCAGGCAAATTTTGGCGCCAGCGAAATTATCAGCTTCTTTAAAAGCGTAAATAACGAAGAGTTCGATGCGTTATTAAATGAGGCCATCGATATTATTTTATCCTCCGAGCGCATTATTTTCGTCGGCGCAGGCACGTCCGGATCGCTGGCAAAATATGGCGCACGTTTCTTTTCAAATATCGGCAAATTCAGCAACCATATTGACGATCCCTATTTCCCGGTCACGAACGATATGGCTAAAAATGCGCTGGCTATTGTGCTCTCCGTCTCCGGCGAAACCGAAGAGATCTTACGCTTTGCCAGCCAGTTCAGCCTGCACCGCTGCAAGGTACTCTCCATTACCAGCCATGAACACTCTCGTCTCGCGAAGCTGGCAGACTTCAATCTCTCCTGGCACGTTCCGCAAACGCGAATCGGCGGCGTTTACGATATCACCACCCAAATTCCTGTGATCTATATTCTGGAATCATTAGGCCGCAAGCTGGCGAAGAAATTAACAGAATAAAACACCCTGTTTTTTTGATGTGACAAATTACAATTTCCGCAAATTGTTATATCGTGACATTTAATTCCGCTTTGCTAGACTCGAAATCAATAAGTCCTGAATTGAGAATAGCAAAGATGAAAAAACTCACCTTACCGAAAGATTTTTTATGGGGCGGCGCGGTGGCGGCGCACCAGGTTGAAGGCGGCTGGAACAAAGGCGGCAAAGGCCCCAGCATCTGCGACGTCCTCACCGGCGGCGCCCACGGCGTTCCGCGTGAAATCACTCAGGAAGTGATTGAAGGCAAATATTACCCGAACCACGAGGCCGTCGACTTCTACGGCCATTACAAAGAAGACATCAAGCTGTTTGCCGAGATGGGCTTCAAATGCTTCCGTACCTCCATCGCCTGGACGCGCATCTTCCCGAAAGGGGATGAAGCTCAGCCAAACGAAGAGGGGCTGAAGTTCTACGACGACATGTTCGACGAGCTGCTGAAGTACAACATCGAGCCGGTGATCACCCTCTCCCACTTTGAAATGCCGCTGCACCTCGTTCAGGAATACGGCGGCTGGACCAACCGTAAAGTGGTGGATTTCTGCGTGCGCTTCTCGGAAGTGGTGTTTGAGCGCTACAAAAATAAGGTCAAATACTGGATGACCTTCAACGAAATCAACAACCAGCGCAACTGGCGCGCGCCGCTGTTCGGCTACTGCTGCTCCGGCGTGGTGTATACCGAGCACGATAACCCCGAAGAGACCATGTACCAGGTGCTGCACCACCAGTTCGTGGCCAGCGCGCTGGCGGTGAAGGCCGCACGCCGCATCAACCCGGAGATGAAGGTCGGCTGCATGCTGGCGATGGTGGCGCTCTATCCTTACTCCTGCAAGCCAGAAGATGTGATGTTCGCTCAGGAATCCATGCGCGAGCGCTACGTCTTTACCGACGTTCAGCTGCGCGGCTACTACCCGTCTTACGTGCTTAACGAGTGGGAGCGCCGTGGCTTCTCCATCAAAATGGAAGCGGGCGACGAGCAAATCCTGCGTGAAGGCACCTGCGACTACTTAGGTTTCAGCTACTACATGACCAACGCGGTCAAAGCGGAAGGCGGCACCGGCGACGCCATTTCCGGCTTCGAGGGCAGCGTGCCGAACCCGCACGTGAAGGCGTCCGACTGGGGCTGGCAGATTGATCCTGTGGGCCTGCGCTATTCGCTGTGCGAGCTGTACGAGCGCTACCAGAAGCCGCTGTTTATCGTAGAAAATGGTTTCGGTGCCTACGACAAAGTGGAAGCAGACGGCAGCATCAACGATGACTACCGCATCGACTACCTGCGCGCCCACGTGGAAGAGATGATGAAGGCCGTGACCTGGGACGGCGTGGATCTGATGGGCTACACCCCGTGGGGCTGCATCGACTGCGTCTCCTTCACCACCGGCCAGTACAGCAAGCGCTACGGCTTTATCTACGTTAACAAGCACGACGACGGCACAGGCGACATGTCCCGCTCCCGCAAAAAGAGCTTCGAGTGGTATAAAACCGTCATTGCCAGCAACGGCGAAACGCTGTAATCGCTCGCCCTCTCTGCAACCGGAGAGGGCAAACCGCTTATCTTCCAGACACTTCTTTACAGCATTTGCGTTGCCAAAAGATGTTCGCCCGATAATATAGGCGTCCTGAATATTAGAGGCGAACATGATTAAGCGACAACGCAACGCTATCCTGCTTGTAGCCCTGGCCTGCCTGGTGGTGCTGATATGCACCGCCCAGCGGATGGCCGGGATGCACGCGCTTGTCATGAACGTCACCGCCGTAAGCCAGTCTGTCCAGCAGGGACAGGAGAGTTCCGACGCACCGGTCACCCCGTGTGAGCTTAGCGCCAAATCGCTGATGTCGGTCCCGCCGGTTTTGTTTGAAGGCGCCCTGTTTGCCGTTACCCTGCTGCTGGCGTTATTGGCAGCCATTCCGCCGCGCCGCGAGCGGCAGTGGCCTCCCCGCGTTATCTCCCCGCCCCGGTTACGGGTGCATCTGCGATTATGCGTCTTCCGTGAATGAGTCTTCGCCTGTCACTTCAGGTTAATTTATCATTTACGGAGAAAATTTATGTTTACTGTATTCAGGCGACTGCTGGTCTGCCTGCTTTGGCTATGGCTGCCCCTCAGCCAGGCTGCCGACAGCGGCTGGCTGCGCGCCGCCGATAATCAGCACGCCAGCGTCAGGCTGCGTGCGCAACCCGAAAGCACTGGCGAAACCCGCCTGCTGCTGGACGTCGCCCTGCAAAAAGGGTGGAAAACCTACTGGCGCTCGCCGGGCGAAGGCGGCGTCGCACCCACCATTACCTGGCATCAACCCGTTGAGGCGATCTGGCGCTGGCCTACGCCGCAGCGTTTCGACGTCGCGGGCATCACCACGCAGGGCTATCACGGCGATGTGAGCTTTCCCATCACCCTGCGGGGCGACGTCCCGAAGATCCTGAGCGGCGTGCTGACGCTCTCCACCTGTAGCAACGTCTGTATTCTTACCGACTACCCGTTCTCGCTGAACATGACCGCATCCACAGACGCCGGTTTTGATTACGATTTCAGTCGGGCCATGGGCACCCTTCCGCTCAGCGGCGGATTGACCTCAACGCTGAACGCCACCTACGCCCCCGGCAAGCTGACCGTAACGGCGCAGCGTGAGGCTGGCTGGCAGGCGCCGTCGCTGTTTATCGACGGCATGGACGACGTGGATTTCGGCAAGCCGACCCTCGCCGTGCGCGGTGATTCGCTGGTGGCCACCGTGCCCGTGACGGACAGCTGGGGCGAGGCCGCGCCGAGCCTCAGCGGGAAAACGCTATCGCTGGTGCTCGCCGACAGCGGCCAGGCGCAGGAGTCCCGCGTGGAGATCCAGCCGGGCAGCGCCGCCCCCGCGTTCTCGTTAGGCTGGGTGCTGCTGATGGCGCTGGCTGGTGGCCTGATCCTCAACGTTATGCCCTGCGTGCTGCCGGTGCTGGCCATGAAGCTGGGCACGCTGATGCAAACCGAACGGCAGGCGCGCGGTCAGGTGCGCAGGCAGTTTCTTGCTTCGGTGTCCGGGATCGTTATGTCGTTCCTCGCGCTGGCGCTGATGATGACGGTTTTACGCTTAGGCAATCAGGCGCTTGGCTGGGGGATCCAGTTCCAGAATCCGTGGTTTATTGGCGCGATGGCGCTGGTGATGGTGCTTTTCAGCGCCAGCCTGCTGGGGCTGTTTGAAATCCGCCTCCCTTCCGGGGCCAGCACGTTCCTCGCCACGCGCGGAGGAAACGGTCTGGCAGGCCATTTCTGGCAGGGCGCGTTTGCGACGCTGCTGGCAACGCCCTGCACCGCGCCGTTCCTGGGCACAGCGGTATCGGTCGCGCTGGCGTCGCCGCTTCCTCTGCTGTGGGGGATCTTCCTGGCAATGGGCATCGGCATGAGCCTGCCGTGGCTTCTGGTGGCGGCCTGGCCGGGGCTGGCACAGCGGTTGCCGCGTCCGGGACGCTGGATGAACGTCGTGCGCGTCGTGCTGGGGATGATGATGCTCGGCTCATCGCTGTGGCTGCTGAGCCTGCTGACGGTGCATATTGGCATCCTGCCCGTTATCACGCTGGGCGTGCTCCTCATCCTTGCGCTGCTGCTGGTCACCGCCTGGCGCTACCGCTGGCAAACGGCGCTGCGCGCCGGAGCGTTTGCCATCATCGTGGCCGGGGCGGTTGCGTTTGTTTCCGGCTCCGGCAGCGAGGGTGCACGACGCGATCGCATTCACTGGCAGCCGCTCAGCGAGCAGGCCATCACCCAGGCGCTGGCAGAGAACAAACGGGTGTTCGTCGACGTGACCGCTGACTGGTGCGTGACCTGTAAAGCCAATAAATACAACGTGCTGCTGCGCGACGACGTACAGGATGCGCTCTCTGCCCCGGACGTCGTTGCCCTGCGCGGTGACTGGAGCCGCCCCTCCGATACCATCAGCCAGTTCTTAACCACGCGCGGCAGCGCCGCCGTACCGTTTAACCAGATTTACGGACCAGGGTTACCGCAGGGCCACGTGCTGCCCCCGCTGTTAAGCCGTGAAGCGGTGCTGAGCACCCTGTCCGATGCGAAAGGAAAATAATATGCGCTCGTTTATCGCCTTACTGTTGCTCTCTTTATCGGCGTTCAGTTTTGCCGCGCCAACAGAGGACGCTTCCGATGACCAGCTGGCGGCGCTGCTGTTCAACGATCCGGCCAGCCCGCGCACCGGCGCGACGTCGCCGAAGCTCACCATCGTCTCCTTCACGGACTACAACTGCCCTTACTGCAAGCAGTTCGACCCGATGCTGGAGAAAATCGTACGTGATAATCCCGACGTGCAGCTCATCGTTAAACTTCTGCCGTTTAAGGGGCAAAGCTCGGTGAATGCCGCTAAGGCGGCGCTCTCGACATGGCAGCAGGCGCCGGACAAATTCTGGGCGCTCCACCAGCGGCTGATGATGAAAAAAGGCTATCACGATGACGCCAGCATCGCCGCCGCGCGGGCCAAAACCGGAACGGACGGCATTAAAACGGATGATAAAACCATGGACAGCCTAAAGATGAACCTGATCCTGGCGCAGGTACTGAATATTCAGGGTACGCCGGCAACCATCATCGGTGACCAGATGGTGGCGGGCGCCATTCCTTATGACGATCTGGAGGGGCTGGTCAAAGAACAGCTGGCAAACGCCCGTGGCAGGTAAGCTTCCGCGCCTGCTGCGCGAGCTGGCCGTGTGGCTGCTGATTGGCGTAGCCGTGAGCCTGGCGGTGGACTATTTCCGCCAGCCCGCGCTGCCGCAGAACTTCGCGTCCACCACGCTGCATACCCTCGACGGCGAGTCCGTCGATCTTATCGCCATGAGTGAGGAGCGTCCGCTGCTGGTCTACGTCTGGGCGACGTGGTGCGGCGTCTGCCGCTACACCACGCCGTCGGTAGCGGCGCTGGCCGCGGACGGGGGTAACGTGATGTCGGTTGCGCTGCGCTCAGGCGATAACGCGACGCTCGAAACATGGATGAGGAAGAAGAAGGCTGCGATGCCCACGGTCAACGACGCCAGCGGAGAGCTGGCGCGTCAGTGGGACGTTCAGGTGACGCCCACGCTGGTGGTGATCTCTCACGGTGAAGTGACGTCGATCACCACCGGCTGGACCAGCAGCTGGGGGATGCGCCTGCGGCTGTGGCTGGCGTCGTAGCGTTACTTCCCGCCGGCCAGCTCCAGGAAGCTGCCGGTGACATAGGAGGCCTTGTCGCTCAGCAGCCAGGCAATGGCCTGGGCGACCTCCTCCGGCTGTCCGCCACGCTGCATGGGCAACAGAGACTTCACCCGATCCACACGCCCCGGCTCGCCGCCGGAGGCGTGAATATCAGTATAAATCAGGCCAGGCCGCACGCAGTTCACGCGAATGCCCTGCGCCGCGACCTCCAGCGCGAGGCCGGTCGTCAGGGAATCCACTGCCCCTTTGGAGGCGGCATAATCCACATATTCCCCGGGCGCGCCCAGGCGTGACGCCGCCGAAGAGACGTTCACAATCGCGCCGCCCTTGCCGCCGTGTTTATGCGACATGCGCTTTACCGCCTCACGGCAGCAGAGAAAATAGCCGGTGACGTTGGTGGCCAGCACGCGGTTAATACGCTCAGCGGAGAGGTTTTCGAGGGTGGATTGTTCAAACAGAATTCCGGCGTTGTTCACCAGCGCGGCGAGCGGCTCACCTTCGCGATCGATGCTGTCGAACATCGCCATCACCTGCGCTTCATCGCTGATATCCGCGCGCACGGCAAAGGCCTGACCGCCCGCGTCCACGATCTGATTAATAACGTCCGTCGCAGCGGTGATGTTGTGATGAAAATTCACCGCTACGGTGTAGCCTTCGCTTGCCAGCTGTAGCGCGGTGGCTTTACCAATGCCGCGGCTGGCGCCGGTGACCAGTGCAATTGCCATTCACAACCTCCAGATAAAAAAAAACCGGGTGGCGCTTACGCTTACCCGGCCTACAGTATGGCAAATAATTACTGGTATTCGCTCATCGGTACGCAGGAGCAGAACAGGTTACGGTCGCCGTAGACGTCATCAAGACGCTTCACGGTCGGCCAGTATTTGTTTGCCACGCCCGCCGGGAAGACGGCCAACTCGCGGGTGTAACCGTGATTCCACTCTGCCACCAGTTCGTTCTGGGTATGCGGCGCGTTAACCAGCGGGTTATCTTCCAGCGTCCACTCACCGCCCTTCACGCGGTCGATTTCGCTACGAATGGCCAGCATCGCGTCGATAAAGCGGTCCAGCTCCACCTTGCTTTCAGACTCGGTCGGCTCAACCATCAGCGTACCCGCCACCGGGAAGGACATGGTTGGCGCGTGGAAACCGTAGTCGATCAGGCGTTTGGCAATATCCAGCTCGCTGATGCCCGTCTCGTCCTTCAGAGGGCGAATATCGAGGATGCATTCGTGCGCCACGCGACCGTCGCGGCCAGTGTAGAGCACCGGATAGGCGTCCTTCAGGCGCGTTGCGATGTAGTTGGCGTTCAGGATCGCCACCTGGCTGGCCTGCTTCAGCCCTTCCGCGCCCATCATGCGGATGTACATCCAGCTGATAGGCAGGATAGAGGCGCTGCCGAACGGGGCCGCAGAGACCGCGCCCTGACGGGTCAGCATGCCTTCAATCTGCACCACGCTGTGCCCCGGCACAAACGGCGCCAGGTGCGCTTTGACGCCAATTGGCCCCATGCCTGGGCCACCGCCGCCGTGTGGAATGCAGAACGTTTTGTGCAGGTTCAGGTGCGACACGTCCGCGCCAATGAAGCCCGGAGAGGTGATGCCCACCTGGGCGTTCATGTTCGCGCCGTCGAGGTAAACCTGACCGCCGAACTGATGCACCACTTCACACACTTCACGGATAGTCTCTTCGTACACGCCGTGGGTAGACGGGTAGGTCACCATGATGCACGAAAGTTTGTCGCCCGCCTGCCCGGCTTTCGCGCGCAGGTCGGCCAAATCGATGTTGCCGTTTTTGTCACACGCCACGACCACCACTTCCATGCCCGCCATCTGTGCTGAGGCCGGGTTGGTGCCGTGGGCGGAGCTTGGGATCAGGCAGATATCACGGTGGCCTTCATTGCGGCTTTCGTGATAGTGACGGATCGCCAGCAGACCGGCGTATTCACCCTGCGCGCCAGAGTTCGGCTGCATGCAGAGCGCGTCGTACCCGGTCAGCTTCACCAGCCAGTCGGAAAGCTGGTTGATCATCATGTGATAACCTTCCGCCTGCTCAGCCGGGCAGAACGGGTGCAGCTCGGAGAACTCAGGCCAGGTAATCGGGATCATCTCTGCCGCAGCGTTCAGCTTCATGGTGCAGGAGCCCAGCGGGATCATCGCCTGGTTCAGCGCCAGATCCTTGCGCTCCAGAGAGTGCATGTAGCGCATCATCTCGGTTTCGCTGTGGTAGCGGTTGAACACCGGGTGAGCCAGGATCGCGTCATTGCGCAGCATGCTTTCCTGAATGGAGCGGCTGTCGAGCGCGACCTCTTTGTCGAGCGTATCAATGTCCAGACCGTGTGCGTCGCCCAGCAGCACGTCAAACAGCGTTGCGATATCGTCACGCGTCGTCGATTCATCCAGGGTGATCCCTACCGCGTGATGAATATCGCTGCGCAGGTTGATTTGCGCGGCCTCGGCGCGCGCCAGCACGGCCGCTTTGTCTGCCACGTCGACGCACAGGGTGTCGAAATAGTGCTCATGACGCAGCCTGAGGCCTTTCTGTTGCAGGCCGCAGGCCAGAATGTCGGCCAGACGGTGGATGCGGCTGGCAATACGTTTCAGCCCAGCCGGACCATGGAACACCGCGTACAGGCTGGCAATGTTTGCCAGCAGCACCTGAGAGGTACAGATGTTAGAGTTCGCTTTCTCGCGGCGGATATGCTGCTCGCGGGTCTGCATCGCCATGCGCAGCGCGGTGTTACCGGCGGCATCTTTCGATACGCCGATAATACGGCCCGGCATGGAGCGTTTAAATTCATCTTTTGCGCCAAAGAATGCAGCGTGCGGGCCGCCGTAGCCCATCGGCACGCCGAAGCGTTGCGCTGAGCCAAAGACAATGTCCGCGCCCTGTTTGCCCGGTGCGGTCAGCAGCACCAGCGCCATAAAATCAGCGGCGACGCTCACAATCACCTTACGGGATTTGAGCTCAGCAATCAGCGCGCTGTAATCATGCACTTCCCCGGTGGTGCCCACCTGCTGTAACAGCACGCCGAAGACGTCCTGGTGATCCAGCACTTTGTCAGCGTCGTCGACAATCACCTCAAAGCCGAAGGTTTCTGCACGGGTGCGTACCACGTCCAGCGTCTGGGGATGCACGTCTGCCGCTACGAAGAAACGGTTGGCGTTTTTCAGCTTGCTCACGCGCTTCGCCATCGCCATCGCTTCGGCGGCGGCGGTGGCTTCATCCAGCAGAGAGGCGGAAGCGATATCCATACCGGTCAGATCCAGGGTCACCTGCTGGAAGTTTAGCAACGCTTCCAGACGGCCCTGGGAGACTTCTGGCTGATAGGGGGTATAAGCGGTGTACCAGCCCGGGTTTTCCAGCATGTTGCGCAGGATAACCGGCGGTAACTGCACGTTGGTGTAGCCCATGCCGATGTAAGACTTATAGCGCTTGTTGAGGCCGGCGATAGCCTTCAGCTCCGCCAGCGCGGCGAACTCCGTTGTGGACTCGCCAACCTGCGGCGGCGTGGCAAGCTGGATGTCTTTTGGCACGATCTGGCCGATCAGTGCGTTTAATGAATCCGCGCCAACTGTCTTCAGCATCTCCTGCTGTTGCTGAGCATCCGGCCCAATGTGACGTTCAATGAAGGCGCCACGGTTTTCAAGCTGGCTTAAAGTCTGTGTCATGAGCGATGGTTCCTGAAACGTGCAGTGAATCGTAGTTATCTGTAACGCTGTTGCCCGGTGTCGCTAACGCTTGCCGGGCCTACGCAGATCGGTAGGCCGGATGCGCAGCGCCATCCGGCACAACGTTATTCGTCTTCCAGTAATGCTTCGTACGCGGTCGCATCCAGCAGCGCGGCAACCTGCGCTTCGTCGCTGGCTTTGATCTTGAAGATCCAGCCGCCTTCATACGGCTCGCTGTTGACCAGCTCCGGGGAGTCGCTCAGCGCGTCGTTCACGGCAACAATTTCACCGCTCACAGGCGCGTAGATGTCAGAAGCCGCTTTGACGGATTCCGCCACCGCACAGTCGTCGCCTGCGCTCACGGTTGCGCCCACTTCCGGCAGGTCAACAAACACCATGTCGCCCAGCAGCTCCTGCGCGTGCTCGGTGATCCCAACGGTGTAAGTGCCGTCCGCCTCTTTGCGCAGCCACTCGTGTTCTTTGCTGTATTTCAGTTCTGCTGGCACATTGCTCATTGAAGTTCTCCTGATAAAAATAATTAGGCGACCGGCTTACCGGCGCGAACAAAAATCGGTTTGGTCACGTTGACCGGCATTTCGCGGTTGCGGATCTGCACCACCGCCGTTTCGCCAATGCCCGCCGGCACGCGCGCCAGGGCAATACTGTAGCCGAGCGTCGGGGAGAAGGTTCCGCTGGTGATCACGCCTTCGCGATGATTGCCGTCAGCATCGGTGAAGCGCACCGGCAGCTCGCCGCGCAGCACGCCTTTTTCCTTCATCACCAGGCCAACCAGCTGTTCAGTGCCCTTCTCGCGCTGCATCTCCAGCGCTTCACGACCAATAAATTCACGGTCAGCCGGTTCCCACGCGATGGTCCAGCCCATGTTGGCCGCCAGCGGAGAGACGCCTTCGTCCATCTCCTGGCCGTAGAGGTTCATGCCCGCTTCCAGACGCAGCGTATCGCGCGCGCCCAGACCCGCAGGCTTCACGCCCGCCTCGACCAGGGCACGCCAGAAATCGGCGGCTTTCTCGTTCGGCATGGCAATTTCATAGCCCGCTTCACCGGTGTAGCCGGTGGTGGCGATAAACAGATCCCCCGCCTGCACGCCGAAGAACGGCTTCATCCCTTCGGTGGCGTTGCGCTGCTCGTCGCTGAACAGAGACGCGGCTTTCGCCTGGGCATTGGGTCCCTGCACGGCAATCAGCGACAGATCGTCACGAACGGTGATATCGATGGCGTAAGGTTCAGCGTGTTGGGAAATCCAGGAGAGGTCTTTTTCGCGAGTGGCGGAGTTTACAACGAGGCGGAAGAAATCTTCGGTGAAGTAGTAGACGATGAGGTCGTCAATCACGCCGCCCGATGCATTGAGCATGCCGGTATAAAGCGCTTTGCCCGGCGTCTTCAGTTTGGCGACGTCGTTTGCCAGCAGATAACGCAAAAACTCCCGGGTGCGGCTTCCGCGCAGGTCGACAATCGTCATGTGTGACACGTCGAACATACCGGCATCGGTGCGCACCGCGTGGTGCTCATCAATTTGCGAGCCGTAGTGCAGCGGCATCATCCAGCCGTGGAAGTCCACCATGCGGGCGCCGCATAACACGTGCTGTTCGTACAAAGGAGTCTGTTGAGCCATCTTTTCCTCGTTGAAAAATTCACCGTGAAACCCGGTGTCGGCCTCGCAATCGGTAGCCGACGCAAACGTTCTCTTTTACCTGAACTTACCACCGAACCCGGCGGTTAACCATAAGGTAAAGCGGGTCATCACATTAGCTTATGGCTAAAAAACGCAGGAAAGCGTACAGAGTATTTGACTGGGAAAATGCGATTAAACCCGCATAATATTAACAATGATCTAACAGGATTTAGCGGATGATGATATTTCGTGCGGAAAAACGGGCCGAATTTCCGTAACATAAAAACTGTAAGATTAGATTTTCTAATGCGAAAAATGGCGTGAAATTAGATTATTTCAAACGAGGAATTTTCCCCGGCGCAGAGGCCGGGAAAATAAAGTGTGACGGGGATCGAGATTAACGTAACCAGTCGGGCAGATCGTTGAGGCCCATTGCCTGACGGAGAAGCTGAGGCTTCACGCCGGGAAGAGTATCGGCAAGCTTGAGACCGATATCGCGCAGCAGTTTTTTCGCCGGGTTCGCCCCGGCAAACAGCTCGCGGAAGCCCTGCATGCCCGCCAGCATCATCGCCGCGCTGTGTTTGCGGCTGCGCTCGTAGCGACGCAGATACAGATGCTGTCCAATGTCTTTGCCTTCACGATGCAGACGACGCAGCTCTTCAACCAGCTCAGCCGCGTCCATAAAGCCGAGGTTAACCCCCTGCCCGGCCAGCGGATGAATGGTATGCGCCGCATCCCCCACCAGCGCCAGACGGTGCGCCGCGAACTGCCGCGCGTAGCGGCCCGTTAACGGAAACGCCCGGCGCTCGCTTTCAAGCGCGCACAGGCCCAGACGGTTATCAAACGCCACGCACAGTGCCTGACTGAAGGCGTCCGGCATCGCCTCCTGCATCTGCTGCTCTTTCTCCGGCTCTAAGGACCAGACGATGGAGCACAGATGCGGATCGGCAAGCGGCAGGAAGGCCAGAATGCCGTCGTTGTGGAAAATCTGGCGTGCGACGCCGCCGTGCGGCTCTTCGGTGCGGATTGTGGCAACCAGGGCGTGATGACGGTAATCCCAGAAGGTCAGCGGAATATCCGCTTTGTTACGCAGCCAGGAATTCGCGCCGTCGGCACCCACCACCAGACGCGCGGTCAGCATATCGCCGCTTTCAAGGGTGATAAACGCGTCGTTCTCGCCCCACGCCACCTGCTGAAGTTTCGCCGGCGCGATGAGAGTGACGTCGCTGCACTGCTGTGCTTTCTGCCACAGCGCGTAATGGATCACCGCGTTTTCAACGATGTGTCCAAGATGGCTGTAGCCCATGCTTTCATCGTCAAAGGCGATATGGCCAAAGCTGTCTTTATCCCACACCTCCATTCCGTGGTAGCAGCTTGCGCGCTGCGCCACGATCTCTGACCAGACGCCGAGGTGCGTCAGTAATTTTTCGCTGGCTGCGTTGATAGCCGAGACGCGCAGCTCCGGCGGGGCATCCTGCGCCACGGGCTGCGGCGCGTTTTGCTCAAGCACGGCCACGCGCAGGCCGCTGCCCTGTAAACCACAGGCCAGCGCCAGTCCTACCATTCCGCCGCCGACAATGGCGACATCAACATTTTGCACGGTGATTACTCCTTAACGCGCGACCCAACCCAGGGTCCGCTGCGCCAGCACGTCACGTGCCGGAATGAACAGTTCCATCGCCATCAGCCCGAGGTTGCGACCCGCAACCAGCGGCGCCCAGCGATTGGCAAACAGGTGGACTAAACCGTCGGTAACGCCAATGGTCGCCGCCTTGTCCGCCTGACGTCGTTTCTGGTAATGGCTCAGCACTGAGTATGCGCCACAATCCTGTTGTTCGCTCCACGTCCGGGCCAGGAGCTCGGCCAGACTCATCACGTCGCGCAGGCCAAGGTTGAAGCCTTGCCCGGCGATGGGGTGCAGCGTCTGCGCGGCGTTGCCGACCAGCGCGACGCGGTGGGAAACCGTCTGCGATGCGGTCGTCAGCGAGAGCGGATAGGCCACGCGCTTACCGGCGTGGGTGATACGTCCAAGCCGCCAGCCGAAAGCCTTTTGCAGCTCGGAACAAAAACGTTCATCGGACCAGGAGAGCACCTCGTCGGCGCGATCCTGCGCATGGCACCACACCAGCGAGCAGCGCCCGTTCGACATCGGCAGCATGGCCAGGGGGCCGTGCTCGGTGAAACGCTCAAAGGCCCTGCCGTTATGCGCGCCTGCCGTGGAAACGTTAGCGATAACCGCCACCTGACCATAGGGTTGAGCGCGCGACTCTACGCCGCACTGCGTGGCGATCGACGAGCGTGAACCATCCGCCGCCACCAGCAGTTGCCCCTCCAGCGTGGTGCCATTGTCCAGCGTCACGCTGACGGCCTCGTCGCTGCGGCTAAAGCTGGCGACGCGCGCCGGACAGTGCAGCGTGACGCCAGGGGCATCCTGTAACAGACGGAACAGCCGCAGCCCCACGTCATGCAGTTCAACGACCTGCCCCAGCGCCTCAATTCGGTAATCGTGGGCATCCAGCGTCACAAACCCGGCGTGGCCGCGATCGCTGACGTGAACGGTGCCGATGGCCGTCGCGCAGTCCGCTATCGCCTGCCAGATGCCAATGCGCGCAAGCTGCTGGCAGGTTCCCTGGGCCAGTGCGATGGCGCGGGCGTCGAAACCGGGATGATCGGCCGCCTGCGGCGCAACC
This sequence comes from Enterobacter cloacae complex sp., assembly GCF_900322725.1. Classification (NCBI taxonomy): domain Bacteria; kingdom Pseudomonadati; phylum Pseudomonadota; class Gammaproteobacteria; order Enterobacterales; family Enterobacteriaceae; genus Enterobacter; species Enterobacter cloacae complex sp. Next base: position 1,148,908 of record NZ_LT991957.1, read on the forward strand.
GCCTCAACAAGATGCACCGGAAGCTGACCTTTGGTTAACTGCGAAATGGCCAGCGCCAGGGTAGCGCCGGTCATGCCTCCGCCAACGATGATCACGCTCATACGCGTGCCGCCGCCATCAGCGCCTCGATATCGTCGGCGTTTTTCACCACGGTCGCGGTCAGGTTTTCGTTGCCGGTTTCGGTGATGACGATGTCGTCTTCAATACGAATGCCGATCCCGCGGTACTGGTCCGGCACGTCCGCATCCGGCGCGATGTACAGCCCCGGCTCAACGGTCAGCACCATGCCAGGCTCCAGCACGCGCGAACGATCCGTACCGTATGCGCCCACGTCGTGTACGTCGAGCCCCAGCCAGTGGCTCAGGCCGTGCATAAAGTACGGGCGATGGGCGTTTTCAGCGATTAACGTGTCCACTTCGCCTTTCAGGATACCAAGCTTAACCAGCCCGCTAATCATGATGCGCACCACCTCGCCCGTCACGTCCTGGATAGAGGTGCCCGGACGGAACAGCGTCAGCGCGGTTTCAAGCGACTCCAGCACAATGTCATAGATTTCACGCTGCGCGGGCGTGAATTTGCCGTTCACCGGGAAGGTGCGCGTGATGTCGCCCGCATACCCCTGATATTCACAGCCGGCGTCAATCAGCACCAGATCGCCGTCGCGCAGCTCACTTTCGTTTTCGGTGTAGTGCAGAATGCAGCCGTTTTCCCCGCCGCCAACGATGGTGTTGTAGGACGGGAAGCGCGCGCCGTGGCGGTTAAATTCATGGTGAATTTCGCCTTCCAGCTGGTACTCGAACATACCGGGACGGCACTTTTCCATGGCGCGAGTATGTGCCAGGGCGCTAATTTCTCCCGCGCGGCGCATCACGTTGAGTTCTTCTTCTGACTTGAACAGACGCATCTCGTGCACCACCGGACGCCAGTCCGTCAGCGTAGCGGGCGCGGAGAGGTTCTGCCTGGAGCCTTTGCGCAGCTTGTCCAGCGCGGTAAACACAATCTCATCCGCATAGGCGTATTCGCCCTGTGCGTGGTAGAGCACGTCGAGACCGTTAAGCAGCTGGTAAAGCTGCTGGTTGATTTCGCTGAAGGCCAGCGCGCGGTCTACGCCCAGCTTTTCCGGCGCTGCCTCTTGCCCCAGGCGGCGGCCAAACCAGATTTCCGCGGTTAAATCGCGCACGCGGTTGAAGATCACGCTGTGGTTGTGGGTGTCATCGCTTTTAATCAGCACCAGCACCGCTTCCGGCTCGTTGAAGCCGGTGAAGTACCAGAAATCGCTGCTCTGTCGATAGGGGTATTCGCTGTCGGCGCTGCGCGTCACTTCCGGCGCGGCGAAAATCAGGGCGGCGCTACCCGGCTGCATTTTTGACAGCAGCGCCTGACGACGGCGAGAATACTCTTGATTCGAGATAACCATGACACCCTCCTGTGCGTTATTTTTCTTAATGTAAGGTTGGCTTACGAACTTCCGGCGCGGTCGGCTGCGAGCGCGTGAAGTTGTCGTGGCACAGCAGAGACGCCACGCGAACGTATTCGATAATCTCTTCGAGAGACATCTCCAGCTCTTCCTGATCTTCGTCTTCGTCGTAGCCAAGCTGCGCAATGTTACGCAGATCGTCGATCGCTTCACCCGCTTCGCCGGTCACTTTATCCAGTTTAGGCTGGGTGACGCCGAGGCCGAGCAGATAGTGATTTACCCAGCCCGCGAGCGCATCGGCGCGATCGAAGACGCTGACATCATCGCCTTCAGGCAGATAAAGCTGAAAAAGAAAGCCATCGTCTTCCAGGGAGTCGCTGGTCGCCGCATGCATTTTGCGCAGCGCTTCCGCCAGCTCGTGGCCAAACGCCAGCCCTTCGTTGGTGAGGTCGTGGATCAGCGGCTGCCAGGAGCTGTCGCTGTTTCCGCCGCACAATATGCCGCTGATCAGACCGTGCATTTCGGCAGGGGTTAAACCGACTCCCTGCTGGTTCAGTAACTGGTTTAAATCCTTGTAACCAGGCATTTCGTTCTGTATAGACATACGCATTCATCATCAAAGGGAGGATATTCATGATATGCTACCACTTTGGACCCTGGTGATACCAGAAAAGGGCTTGTATCTTCACATCAGGGTAGCTATAGTGTCGCCCCTTCGCAGCCCCCGGGGCAGTAAGCGAAGGCAGCGCAGTCAATCAGCAGGAAGGTGGCATGTCTGCACAACCCGTCGATCTCCAGATTTTTGGCCGTTCACTGCGAGTGAATTGTCCACCTGAACAAAGGGATGCCCTGAATCAGGCTGCGGACGATTTGAATCAGCGGTTGCAAGATCTAAAAGAACGCACTAGAGTCACAAATACTGAGCAGCTGGTTTTCATCGCCGCGTTGAACATCAGCTATGAACTGACTCAGGAAAAAGCGAAGACCCGCGATTACGCGGCCAGCATGGAGCAGCGCATTAAAATGCTCCAGCAGACCATAGAACAGGCGTTGCTTGATCAAGGTCGCAATCCCGAAAGACCGGGACCAAAGTTTGAATAACACTTCGCAGTTGACTATGGTAGAGTAACTGTGAAGACAAAATTTCTCTGAGATGTTTGCAAGCGGGCCAGTCCCCTGAGCCGATATTTCATACCACAAGAATGTGGCGCTCCATGGTTGGTGAGCATGCTCGGTTCGTCCGAGAAGCCTTAAAACTATGACGACACATTCACCTTGAACCAAGGGTTCAAGGGTTACAGCCTGCGGCGGCATCTCGGAGATTCCCTCTCTCTTCTTCTACCGACTACCATGACTCAATTCCCTGAAGTTTCTGCCTCACGCCAGGACATCCGTCAGCTCATTCGCCAGCGTCGTCGCGCCTTAAGCGCCGAACAACAGGCACACTTTGCCCAGCAGGCCGCCGCCCGCATGATGGCCTATCCGCCCGTAGTGATGGCAAACACCGTCGCGCTGTTTCTCTCGTTTGACGGCGAGCTGGACACCCAGCCGCTTATAGACCAGCTCTGGCGCGCCGGGAAAAAAGTGTACCTGCCGGTACTGCATCCGTTCAGCCGGGGCAATCTGCTGTTTCTGCACTACCATCCGCACAGCGAGCTGGTGGTGAATCGTCTGAAAATCACCGAACCCAAACTCGACGTGCGCGACGTGCTGCCGCTTTCTGAGCTGGACGTGCTGATTACGCCGCTGGTGGCGTTTGATGAACAGGGCCAGCGATTAGGTATGGGCGGGGGTTTCTATGACAGAACGCTGCAAAACTGGCAGCGCTACGGGTTGCAGCCGGTAGGATATGCGCATGATTGCCAGGCTGTAGAAGTGTTGCCTGTAGAGAAGTGGGATATTCCGCTGCCGGCGGTAGTGACGCCCAGCAAAACGTGGCTTTGGTAGCATAAAGCCGGGTGGCGGCTGCGCCTTACCCGGCCTACATAAAACCTCGGAATTTGTAGGTCGGGTAAGCGTACGCGCCACCCGACACCACAAACCGCACAACCATCGTAGGTCGGGTAAGCGTACGCGCCACCCGACATCACAAACCGCACAATCGTCGTAGGTCGGGTAAGGCGTAGCCGCCACCCGACACCACAAACCGCACAACCGTTGTAGGTCGGGTAAGCGTAAGCGCCACCCGACACCACAGACCGCACCATCAGTACAGCAGACGCGCGCGAATCGTCCCCGGAATGGTCTTCATGCTCTGCAACGCTTTCTCGGCGATGTCTTCATCCGCTTCAATATCAATCACCACGTAGCCCATCTGCGAGTTGGTTTGCAGGTACTGCGCGGCGATGTTAACGCCCTGCTCGGCAAAGATCTGGTTGATGGCAGTCAGCACGCCCGGACGGTTTTCGTGGATATGCAGCAGACGGCGACCGCCGTGCAGCGGCAGCGAGACTTCCGGGAAGTTCACCGCAGAGAGCGTTGAACCGTTGTCAGAATATTTGCTCAGCTTACCCGCCACTTCGAGGCCGATGTTCTCCTGCGCTTCCTGGGTCGAGCCGCCGATGTGCGGCGTCAGGATCACGTTGTCGAACTCGCACAGCGGAGAGGTAAACGGATCGCTGTTGGTAGCCGGCTCCGTCGGAAATACGTCGATAGCCGCTCCCGCCAGATGTTTACGCTTCAGCGCGTCGCACAGCGCAGGAATGTCAACTACCGTACCGCGCGCGGCGTTGATCAGCAGCGAGCCCGGCTTCATCAGCGCCAGCTCCTCCGCGCCCATCATGTTTTTGGTGGAGGCGTTTTCCGGCACGTGCAGGCTGACCACGTCGCTCATGTTCAGCAGGTCAGAAAGATGCTGCACCTGCGTCGCGTTACCCAGCGGCAGTTTGCTTTCGATATCGTAGAAAAATACGTGCATACCGAGGGATTCCGCCAGAATACCGAGCTGCGTACCGATATGGCCGTAACCGATAATCCCCAGCTTTTTACCACGCGCTTCGAAGGAGCCCGCGGCCAGCTTGTTCCACACCCCGCGGTGCGCTTTAGCGTTGGCTTCCGGAATGCCGCGAAGGAGCAGCAGCAGCTCGCCGATCACCAGCTCCGCTACGGAACGGGTGTTCGAGAACGGCGCGTTAAAGACCGGAATACCGCGCTTCGCGGCGGCGTTCAGATCAACCTGGTTGGTGCCGATGCAGAAACAGCCGATCGCCACCAGCTTTTCCGCCGCAGCAATAACGTCTTCAGTCAGTTGGGTACGGGATCGCAGGCCAATAAAATGGGCATCACGGATGGACGCTTTCAGCTCTTCGGAGTCCAGCGCGCCTTTGTGAAATTCGATGTTGGTGTAACCTGCCGCACGAAGGCTATCAAGCGCTTTCTGGTGCACGCCCTCGACCAGCAGGAATTTAATCTTGTCTTTCTCCAGTGATACCTTTGCCATTTACCCGACCCTGTTTTTTATCTGAACTGATGTTGTGCTGGATTGAAATCCCGTGCAGCCAACATATCAAAAAAAACTATTGCAGCAATATGAACGTTTGCGTCGGCACTCTGAAGAAAAGTCATACAGGGCAAAATGACAGAGGAAAATGCTGCGGATAATTGTGAACGTGGAAGGATCGGCAAATGAGGTGGAAAAACGTGACACAAGTCACCGAATTTAGCGCTTCAAAATTTTTTAGCGGGGGGAGCGCTCCCCCCGTCAGATCATTTTATGATGGTTTTCACGCCGTCAGCCGTGCCGATCAGCGCCACGTCCGCGCCGCGGTTGGCAAACAACCCTACGGTCACGACGCCCGGAATGCCGTTAATCGCATTTTCCAGCGCAACGGCATCGAGGATTTCGAGACCGTGAACGTCGAGGATGACGTTGCCGTTATCGGTCACCACACCCTGACGGTATTCCGGACGACCACCCAGCTTAACCAGCTGACGCGCTACGGCGCTGCGCGCCATCGGGATCACTTCAACCGGCAGCGGGAAATTCCCCAGAATATCGACCTGCTTGGAGGCGTCCGCGATGCAGATGAACTTGTCCGCTACTGACGCGATGATCTTTTCACGGGTCAGCGCCGCGCCGCCGCCTTTGATCATCTGCATGTGGCCGTTGATTTCATCCGCGCCATCAACGTAAATGCCCAGGCGGTCCACTTCGTTGAGGTCGAAAACGGTGATGCCAAGGCTCTTCAGCTTTTCCGTGGACGCATCGGAGCTGGAAACTGCGCCCTCGATCTGCCCCTTCATCGTGCCCAGTGCATCGATAAAGTGTGCCGCCGTCGACCCCGTACCTACCCCGACAATGGTACCCGGCTGTACGTACTGGAGAGCGGCCCATCCTACTGCTTTTTTCAGTTCATCCTGCGTCATGATCGTTTTGCCTGTGGTATGAAAACTCAGGGCGCATTATAGAACACGTCGAATGGATTTCGTCTGCCACGAAGGGAAAATTGTGTCATAGTGCAGATTAAGCAAAATTAAGGAGTCAGCCAGAGCAATGAAACGTCCGGACTACAGAACACTACAGGCACTTGATGCAGTTATTCGTGAACGCGGTTTTGAGCGCGCGGCGCAAAAGCTGTGCATCACCCAGTCCGCCGTATCACAACGTATCAAACAGCTTGAAAACATGTTCGGGCAGCCGCTGCTGGTGCGTACCGTGCCGCCGCGACCCACGGAGCAAGGGCAAAAGCTTCTCGCCCTGCTGCGCCAGGTTGAACTGCTGGAAGATGAGTGGCTGGGCGATGAACAGACCGGCTCTACGCCGCTGCTGCTGTCGCTGGCGGTGAACGCCGACAGTCTGGCAACATGGCTGCTGCCGGCCCTTGCGCCGGTGCTGGCCGACTCCCCAATCCGCCTGAACCTTCAGGTTGAAGACGAGACCCGCACTCAGGAGCGCCTGCGCCGTGGCGAAGTGGTTGGGGCGGTCAGTATTCAGCCTCAGGCCCTGCCAAGCTGTCTGGTGGATCAGCTGGGCGCGCTGGATTACCTGTTTGTCGGTTCAAAAGCCTTTGCGGAGCGCTACTTCCCGAACGGCGTGACCCGCGCCGCGCTGCTGAAAGCCCCTGCTGTCGCGTTCGACCATCTGGACGATATGCATCAGGCCTTCCTGCAACAAAACTTCGACCTGCCGCCGGGCAGCGTGCCGTGTCATATCGTTAACTCGTCCGAAGCCTTCGTACAGCTCGCGCGTCAGGGCACCACCTGCTGCATGATCCCGCATTTGCAGATTGAGAAAGAGTTAAAAAGCGGTGAGCTGATTGATTTAACGCCGGGGCTGTATCAGCGCCGGATGCTGTACTGGCACCGTTTTGCGCCGGAAAGCCGCATGATGCGCAACGTCACGGATGCGCTGCTGGCGTTTGGGCATAAGGTGTTGAGACAGGATTAAAAAAGAAAAGCCGGGTAGCGGCTACGCCTTACCCGGCCTACGGATTACTGAGCTGGCTTTTCAGTTGGCTCAAGCTGGAACACCACATCAACCTGATCGTCGAACTGAATGGTTGGCTGCTCGTAGGTTTCCTGAGCAGAAACCGGCGCGGCGTCTGCCTTCATCATCCGCACCATCGGGCTTGGCTGGTAGTTAGAGACGTGGTAACGCACGCTGTAAACCGGGCCGAGCTTGCTCTTGAAGCCGGATGCCAGCTGTTCAGCCTGATGAATGGCATCATTAATTGCCGCTTTACGCGCTTCGTCTTTATATTTCTCCGGTTGCGCAACGCCCAGCGAGACGGAACGGATTTCGTTCAGGCCTGCCTTCAGCGCACCATCCAGCAGCGAGTTGAGCTTATCGAGCTGGCGCAACGTCACTTCAACAGTACGCACGGCGCGATAGCCTTTCAGGATGCTTTTACCGTTCTGATAGTCGTAATCCGGTTGAGTACGCAGGTTCGCAGAGCTGATATCTTTTTTCGCGATACCGTTCTGTTCCAGGAAAGAGAGGTATTGCGCAACACGATCGTCTGCCTGTTTCTTGGCGGAAGCCGCATCTTTCGCCGCGACGTTCACTTCAATTGCCAGGGTTGCAACATCCGGAACCGCATCCACGCTTGCGGTGCCTGAAGTGACAATGTGCGGGCCGTTTGGCAGTTCATTCGCCTGCACCGACACCGAACCTAAACTTACTAATGCCGCCAGGGCCATCACCTTAAACTTCACTGTCATTCCTCCATGTTGCGAAGAGTGCCCCATCAACAGGGCTCATGCCAGCAAGCTTAGCGGCTCCTGCTCAGATGTCCATAAGACAAACGCTTAGTTGAACAATCCCTGTACGTGATGAATGCCCTCTTTCGCCAGCTGGAAGGCAATAAACCACATCACCAGCCCCACCAGCGTATTGATAATGCGCTGCGCTTTGGCGGTACGCAGTCGTGGTGCCAGCCACGCCGCCAGGATCGCCAGACCGAAGAACCAGAGGAAGGAGGCGCTGACCGTGCCCAGCGCAAACCAGCGCTTCGGCTCAACGTCCAGCTGGCCGCCCAGGCTGCCCAGCACCACAAACGTATCAAGGTAAACGTGCGGGTTAAGCCAGGTCACGGCGAGCATGGTGACGATAATCTTCCAGCGCCCCTGCTTCATCACTTCGGCGCTCGCCAGCTCAAGATTACTGCTCATGGCCGTTCTCAGGGCACCGAATCCGTACCAGAGCAGAAACGCCACGCCGCCCCAGGTAACCAGCGCAAGCAGCCACGGCGACTGCATCAGCAGCGCGCTGCCGCCAAAAATTCCGGCGCAAATCAGCAGCAGATCGCTCACCGCACACAGCAGAGCAATCATCAGGTGGTACTGGCGGCGAATGCCCTGGTTCATCACGAACGCATTTTGCGGGCCGAGGGGGAGGATCATGGCTGCGCCTAACGCAAGCCCCTGAAAATAATAAGATAACATGACGTAATTCTCACAAAGTTGTCCTGGAGGCAGACTATACTGCGGGAATGTCATTAGAGGAAATGGATAATATTAATCGGGGATTAGTGAAGCTAATAACAAAAAAGCCCGGTGGCGCTAACGCTTACCGGGCCTACTGGTAAAGTTACTCTGCTTCTTTGACTTTTTTGACGTTGACGTCCATCTGCGGGTACGGGAAGCTGATGCCGTTGGCATCGAAATCGCGCTTGATACGCTCCAGCACGTCCCAGTAAACGTTTTGCAGATCGCTGCTTTTGCTCCAGATGCGTACCACAAAATTAATGGATGACGCGCCCAGCTCGTTCAGACGAACGGTCTGCTCGCGGTCCTTCAGAATGCGGTCGTCAGAATCAATGATGTTAGCGATCAGCGATTTCACCTGGTCGATATCGGAATCGTACGCCACGCTGATGATCAGCTCGTTACGACGCACCGGCTCGCGGGAGAAGTTAATGATATTGCCCGCAATGATTTTCCCGTTCGGTACCACAACAATACGACCGTCGACGGTACGCAGGGTGGTAGAGAAAATCTGTACCTGCAACACGGTACCGGCGATGCCGCCTAAATCCACATATTCACCGGAACGGAACGGACGGAAGGTCACCAGCAGTACGCCCGCCGCCAGGTTTGAAAGCGAACCCTGCAATGCCAGACCAATGGCCAGACCGGCAGCACCGAGTACGGCGATGACGGATGCCGTCTGCACGCCGACGCGCCCCAGCGCGGCAATCAGCGTAAAGGCGATGATGCCGTAGCGCACCAGCGCGGAGAGGAAATCGGCGACCGTGGCGTCAATGTGTCGAGAGACCATCACCCGGTTGACAGCGTTCGAGACGATACGCGCCACGATCATCCCGACGATGATAATGGCAATAGCGGCAACAATATTCACGGCGTAGCTCAGCAGTAGCGCCTGGTTACGCACCAGCCAGTTACCCGCGTTATTGATGCTGTCTACAACATCAAGTTGTTCCATTTATTCTTCCTTTTGCTAAACCAAAACACAAAATCTATCCCTTGAGGGGACAGGCAGGTCAGTAAAGGGTAAACAAAAAGCGCAGGTATTGCCAAGCAGATCACAAAAACAGGTATTGCAGGATATTGAAAAAGCATAAAAAAAGGCCCGCGTTTGCGGGCCTTCTGATGCTGTTAGCGGATCAAATTACAGAACGTCGATCGCGTTCAGTTCTTTGAATGCCTGCTCCAGACGCGTCACCATGGACGTCTGCGCAGCGCGCAGCCATACGCGTGGATCGTAGTATTTCTTGTTCGGCTGGTCTTCGCCTTTCGGGTTGCCCAGCTGGCCTTGCAGGTAAGCTTCGTTGGTTTTGTAGTATTGCAGGATACCGTCCCAGGTTGCCCATTGGGTGTCAGTATCGATGTTCATTTTCACTACGCCGTAGCTTACGGAATCTTTGATTTCCTGAGCAGAAGAACCGGAACCGCCGTGGAAGACGAAGTTCAGGCTGTTGTGCGGCAGGTTGTGTTTCCTGGAAACGTATTCCTGAGAATCGCGCAGGATGGTTGGGGTCAGAACCACGTTACCTGGCTTATAAACGCCGTGCACGTTACCGAAGGACGCTGCGATGGTGAAGCGCGGGCTGATTTTGCTCAGCTCGGTGTAAGCGTAATCAACGTCTTCTGGCTGGGTGTACAGTGCAGAAGCGTCCATGTGGCTGTTGTCCACGCCGTCTTCTTCACCGCCGGTGCAGCCCAGTTCGATTTCCAGGGTCATGCCCATTTTGGACATACGCGCCAGGTACTTAGAGCAGATCTCGATGTTTTCTTCCAGAGACTCTTCGGACAGGTCGATCATGTGAGAAGAGAACAGTGGCTTACCGGTTGCCGCGAAGTGTTTTTCACCCGCGTCCAGCAGACCGTCGATCCACGGCAGCAGTTTCTTCGCGCAGTGGTCAGTGTGCAGGATAACTGGAACACCGTAATGCTCAGCCATCTGGTGAACGTGGTGCGCACCAGAGATAGCGCCCAGGATAGCAGCACCCTGAGGAACGTCAGTTTTCACGCCTTTACCCGCGATGAACGCAGCGCCGCCGTTGGAGAACTGAACGATAACCGGTGCTTTAACTTTTGCAGCGGTTTCCAGTACGGCGTTGATGGAGTCGGTACCTACGCAGTTAACTGCTGGCAGAGCGAAGTTGTTTTCTTTAGCTACCTGGAACACTTTCTGTACGTCATCACCAGTGATAACGCCAGGTTTTACGAAATCAAAAATTTTAGACATGTTGCTTAGTCCTGTATCTTCGGCCGTTAGAAAAGGTGCGAGCTCTGATAAGCGCGCTGAAAATTGGGCAGGTTTCCCTGCCCCTGAATGGCTTACTTCTTAGCGCGCTCTTCGAGCATTGCTACTGCTGGCAGTACTTTGCCTTCCACGAATTCGAGGAATGCGCCGCCACCAGTGGAGATGTAGGAGATCTTGTCAGCGATACCGAACAGGTCGATAGCTGCCAGGGTGTCACCACCGCCTGCGATAGAGAACGCTTCGCTGTCTGCGATAGCGTTAGCAACGATTTCAGTCCCTTTGCGGAAGTTCGGGAATTCGAACACGCCGACTGGACCGTTCCACAGGATAGTTTTTGCGTTTTTCAGGATTTCAGCCAGTTTCTGTGCAGAAACGTCGCCCAGGTCCAGAATCTGCTCTTCATCTTTGATGTCGTTAACAGATTTCAGGGTCGCGGTAGCGGTTTCGGAGAACTCGGTTGCCACGCGAACGTCAGTTGGAACCGGGATATCGCAGGTGCCCAGCAGGCGTTTGGCTTCGTCAACCAGGTCTGCTTCATACAGGGATTTACCCACGTTGTGGCCCTGAGCGGCAACGAAGGTGTTCGCGATACCACCGCCAACGATCAGCTGGTCAGCGATTTTGGACAGGGAATCCAGTACGGTCAGTTTAGTAGACACTTTAGAACCACCAACGATAGCAACCATTGGACGAGCAGGTTCTTTCAGTGCTTTACCCAGTGCTTCCAGTTCGTCAGCCAGCAGCGGACCTGCACACGCAACGTCTGCAAATTTACCGATACCGTGGGTAGATGCCTGCGCACGGTGAGCCGTACCGAATGCATCCATCACGAACACGTCGCACAGTGCAGCGTATTTTTTGGACAGGGTTTCGTCGTCTTTCTTTTCGCCTTTGTTGAAGCGAACGTTTTCCAGAACAACCAGCTCACCTTCGGCAACGTCTACGCCGTCCAGGTAATCTTTCACCAGGCGAACCGGGTTGGACAGTTTGTCTTTCAGGTAATTAACAACCGGCAGCAGAGAGAACTCTTCGTTGTACTCGCCTTCAGTTGGACGGCCCAGGTGGGAGGTGACCATCACTTTAGCGCCCTGCTTCAGAGCCAGTTCAATGGTTGGCAGAGATGCACGAATACGCGCGTCGCTGGTCACTTTGCCATCTTTAACCGGTACGTTCAGATCGGCACGGATGAAAACGCGTTTACCTGCCAGATCCAGATCGGTCATCTTAATTACAGACATGGTGAATCCTCTCGTTGATTCTTAAAGTTTTGCAAGCGCAAGGTGCGCTCTACCTGAAACCTTTTGCGGCCATGGCTAACGTGGTGTCGAGCATTCGGTTAGCAAAGCCCCATTCGTTATCACACCAGACCAGCGTCTTGATAAGGTGCGCACCACTGACTCGCGTCTGCGTGCCATCCACGATGGCGCTGTGCGGGTCGTGGTTAAAATCTACTGAGACCAACGGTAATTCCGTATAGTCAACTATACCATGAAATGCTCCCTGTGCCGCTTTTTGCAGCAACAGGTTGACTTCACAGGCTTTTACCGGTTTTTTTACCGTCACGCTAAGATCGATTGCGGTGACGTTTATCGTCGGAACACGCACGGCAATCGCTTCGAAACGGTCGTTAAACTGCGGGAAAATACGGGTGATCCCCGCAGCCAGTTTCGTATCCACCGGAATAATGGACTGGCTCGCCGCGCGAGTGCGTCGTAAATCCGGATGATAGGCGTCGATAACCTGCTGATCGTGCATGGCGGAGTGAATCGTGGTCACGGTGCCTGATTCAATGCCGTACGCATCGTCTAACAGTTTAATGACCGGAATAATGCAGTTGGTGGTGCAGGAGGCGTTGGAGACAATGCGGTGTTCAGCGTGCAGCTCGTGCTGGTTGACGCCAAACACGACGGTGGCGTCGAGGTCGTGACTGCCGGGATGGGAGAACAGGACTTTTTTCGCACCGGCCTTCAGATGCGCTTCGCCATGTTCGCGGTTACCGTACACGCCGGTACAGTCCAGGACCACATCCACACCCAGTTCGCGCCAGGGCAGCCCTTCAATACTGTTCTCATGCAGCACGCGGATTGCATCGTCACCGACGAACAGCTGTTCCCTTTCCTGGCGAACGTCCCAGGCAAAGCGGCCGTGGCTGGTGTCATATTTCAATAAATGCGCCATGCCCGCAGCATCCGCCAGTTCATTGATTGCCACCACGGTGATTTCCGCACGACGCCCGGATTCATATAATGCACGAACCACGTTGCGCCCGATGCGACCGAAGCCATTAATCGCTACGCGTACGGTCATAGATCTCCTGCAAAGCTATCCCTGAGTTTGAGGTGGCTGAAAGAGTAATCCAGCGACGCCCGAAGGGGAATCCTTGCTGTCACAAACTGCGATCGATTGGTCAATTGTCGAACATTTAATCGACTGAAACGCTTCAGCAAGAATAAGCGAATCGCGGAATAAAAGGAATGGTTGTCCAGATGAATAAGCGAGCTATATGACTTGCGTCACATTTCTGGTGGAATAATGTCTACAAAAAAGCCGGGTGATGCTTACGCGTACCCGGCTTACGTTTTGTGCCATTTGTAGGCCCGGTAAGCGTAAGCGCCACCGGGCAAAACAGCAATTACAGCAGTTCTTTCGCCTTCGCGACAACGTTCTCAACGGTGAAGCCGAACTCTTCAAACAGCTGCTCAGCCGGTGCAGACTCACCGAAGGTGGTCATACCGACGATAGCACCGTTCAGGCCCACGTATTTGAACCAGTAGTCAGCGATACCCGCTTCCACCGCCACGCGAGCGGAAACCGCTTTAGGCAGTACGGATTCACGGTAAGCCGCATCCTGCTTGTCGAACGCATCGGTAGACGGCATAGAGACCACGCGCGCCTTCACGCCTTCGGCAGTCAGTTTTTCCCATGCTGCAACAGCCAGTTCAACTTCAGAACCGGTCGCGATGAAGATCAGCTCAGGCTGGCCCGCGCAATCTTTCAGCACGTAGCCACCGCGCGCGATGTTCGCCAGCTGCTCTGGGGTACGCTCCTGCTGCGCCAGGTTCTGACGGGAGAGGATCAGCGCGGTCGGGCCGTCCTGACGCTCAACGCCGTATTTCCACGCCACCGCAGATTCAACCTGGTCACATGGACGCCATGTGCTCATGTTCGGGGTCACGCGCAGGGAAGCTACCTGCTCTACCGGCTGGTGAGTTGGACCATCTTCGCCCAGACCGATGGAGTCGTGGGTGTAGACCATCACCTGACGCTGTTTCATCAGCGCTGCCATACGCACGGCGTTACGTGCATATTCCACGAACATCAGGAAGGTAGAGGTGTACGGCAGGAAACCACCGTGCAGGGAGATACCGTTCGCGATAGCGGTCATACCGAATTCACGTACACCGTAATGGATGTAGTTACCGGCAGCATCTTCGTTGATTGGCTTAGATCCAGACCACAGGGTCAGGTTAGATGGCGCCAGGTCAGCGGAACCGCCGAGGAATTCTGGAAGCCATGGACCAAACGCTTCGATCGCATTCTGAGACGCTTTACGGCTGGCGATTTTAGACGGGTTCGCCTGCAATTTCGCAATGAACTCGTTCGCTTTCGCGTCGAAATCAGACGGCATGTCGCCTTTCATACGACGGGTGAACTCGGCTGCTTCCTGCGGGAAGGCTTTTGCGTAAGCCGCAAACTTCTCGTTCCAGGCCGCTTCTTTCGCCTGACCCACTTCTTTCGCATCCCACTGAGCATAGATCTCAGACGGGATTTCGAAGGCTGGGTGTTTCCAGCCAAGCGCTTCACGGGTCAGTGCGATTTCCGCGTCGCCCAGCGGTGCGCCGTGGGAGTCATGGGTGCCCGCTTTGTTCGGAGAGCCGAAGCCGATGATGGTTTTGCACATCAGCAGGGACGGTTTGTCGGTCACGGCGCGCGCTTCTTCTACTGCACGTTTAATCGAGTCAGCATCGTGGCCATCAACGCCACGCACAACGTGCCAGCCGTAGGCTTCGAAACGTGCAGCGGTGTCGTCAGTGAACCAGCCTTCAACGTGACCGTCGATGGAGATGCCGTTGTCGTCGTAGAACGCAACCAGTTTACCCAGTTTCAGGGTACCTGCCAGGGAGCACACTTCGTGAGAAATGCCTTCCATCATGCAGCCGTCGCCCAGGAACGCGTAGGTGAAGTGGTCAACGATGTCGTGGCCCGGACGGTTGAACTGTGCCGCCAGGGTCTTCTCAGCAATCGCCATACCCACTGCGTTCGCAATGCCCTGACCCAGCGGGCCGGTGGTGGTTTCAACGCCTGCGGTGTAGCCCACTTCCGGGTGACCTGGAGTTTTGGAGTGCAGCTGACGGAAGTTTTTCAGCTCTTCGATTGGCAGATCGTAGCCGGTGAGGTGCAGCAGGCTGTAGATCAGCATAGAGCCGTGGCCGTTAGACAGCACGAAACGGTCGCGGTCTGCCCATGCCGGGTTCTGTGGGTTGTGGTTAAGGAAATCACGCCACAGGACTTCGGCGATGTCAGCCATGCCCATTGGGGCACCCGGATGGCCGGATTTGGCTTTCTGTACTGCGTCCATGCTCAGCGCACGAATAGCATTAGCAAGCTCTTTACGTGAGGACATTTTAACTCCAGATCGGACTGTTAAAGGCCATGCCCTTGACGACAGCGCGTTTTGGGCTACGCCGGAAAAAAGTGCCAACAATGTAACCCAAGCCGCAGGGCATGTACATGGAGCATTCTTTTGCAGCTTAAGAAATCTCTGGATCATGCTCGCATGTTGCGCAATCTGCTCGCCCGCCCCTGTAGATATTCCTTATACTTAGCCCGACACCGGCTTCGTTGACGGTGCATTTTTCAGAATTAATTCAGATTAACGAGTACGGAAGCGACATCATGAAAATGCGTGCAATTGGGCTGGCTGTAGGAACAACGCTCCTGCTAAGCGGCTGTCAGAATATGGATTCTAACGGCCTGATGACCTCAGGCGCAGAAGCTTTTCAGGCCTACTCTCTGAGCGATGCGCAGGTCAAAGCGCTGAGCGACGAGGCCTGTAAGGATATGGATGGAAAAGCTACGCTTGCCCCGGCAAACAGCACCTACACGCAGCGTCTGAACAAGATTGCTTCCGCGCTGGGCGACAACATTAATGGCCAGCCGGTGAACTATAAGGTGTACATGGCGAAAGACGTCAACGCCTTCGCGATGGCCAACGGCTGTATCCGCGTTTACAGCGGCCTGATGGACATGATGACCGACAACGAAGTGGAAGCGGTGATCGGCCATGAAATGGGCCACGTAGCCCTGGGCCACGTGAAGAAAGGGATGCAGGTTGCGCTGGGCACCAACGCCGTGCGCGCCGCGGCAGCCTCTGCGGGCGGTATTGTCGGCAGCCTGTCCCAGTCGCAGCTTGGCGACGTCGGCGAGAAACTGGTGAACTCCCAGTTCTCCCAGCGTCAGGAGTCTGAAGCGGATGACTACTCTTACGATCTGTTGCGCAAACGCGGCATCAATCCATCGGGTTTAGCCACCAGCTTCGAGAAACTGGCGAAGCTGGAAGAAGGCCGTCAGAGCTCCATGTTTGACGACCACCCGGCCTCCGTTGAACGCGCGCAGCATATCCGCGACCGCATGGCGGCTGACGGTATTAAATAACGGCACATCTGCCCGGTGCGCGCCGCGCCGCCGGGCAACAAGACCAAATCAGTACAGCGTTTTCTGCGGCGGCCCGGCAAACTTCAGGGCGCCTATCTGCCCCATCCGCACTTCCACCACCGACGGCCCCGGCATGGCCAGCGCCTCCGTCATGACCGCATCAAAGTCCTCGGCCCGCTCAACGCTCCAGGCCTGTAAGCCAATCGCCTGCGCCAGCAGGGTAAAGTCCGGCGTGTGCAATTCGTTGTAATACTGTCGCCCGCCGAAATACTTATCCTGAATGCCGCGCATGACGCCGTAGCCCCCGTCGTTCATGATCAGCAGCGTCACGTTGGCTTTCTCCTGCGCCAGCGTCGCCAGCTCGCCTAAATTCAGGCTCAGGCCGCCGTCGCCCACCAGCCCCACCACCTTACGCTGCGGGTTGGCAATGGCGGTACCGATGGCCATCGGCAGCCCCATACCAATCGCCCCGGCCAGAGAGTGAATGTTCATCAGCGGGCCGTTAGCCCTGAACAGGCGGCTGCCCCACAGGCTGCCGGACACGGTGATATCGCGCACCAGCAGGCCGTCCTTCGGCAGGGCGTTTTCTATGGCGTAGTTGAGCTTCGCATAGGCGCCGCACTGCTCGCGCAGGCCCTGTTCAGCCTGCAATACCGCCTGCTGCACCTGCGCGTCCCACTGGGCGTTGCCCCACTCGCGGCCCTGCGCTTTATCGGCCAGGGCACCAAGCAGCGCTGAACAGTCGGCTATCAGCGTGTTATCCATCAGATAGTTACGGCTCGCCGCCGCCGGATCGATATCAATCTGCACCCGCGGAGACGGCAACTCCAGCGTCCAGGAGCGGGTTTCGTTGCTGCGCAGGCGAGAACCGGCCACCAGCGTAAAATCACACTGCGCAATCAGCGCCTCTACCGACGGCGAGTTGTGGAACGCGCGCAGGCTGGCACGATGGCTGTCCGGCAGCACGCCGCGCGCGTGGGTGCTGGAGATCACCGTCACGCCCGCCTCCGCCAGTTTTTTCACCGCGTCAGCGCTTCCCAGCGCCCCGCCGCCCAGCCACAGCAGCGGCTGTTTAGCCTGCTTAAGCTGCGCCCACAGCGAATCGACAGCGTTCGCATCTACGCTCACACCCGGAGCCGGTTTCACCGGTGCGGTCACCAGAGACAGAGGAATTTTAGCCCCCTGAATATCAATCGGGATCTCCACTGATACCGGCCCGCACGGCGGCGTCTGCGCCTCCTGGATCGCTTTATGCAGGATCGCTATCGCCTGGCTGGCATTGCTGATGCGGTACGCCCGCTTTGAACTGGCCTTCAGGAAGGTCAGCTGGTCGCGGGTTTCATGGATAAACCCGGTGTCGGCGTCCAGCCAGGCCTTTTCCACCTGCCCGGTTAAATGCAGCAGCGGCGTGCAGGCGTTCATCGCCTCCACCAGCGCGCCTACCGCGTTCCCCGCCCCCGCGCCGGTGCTGGTCAGCGCTACGCCGAGGCCGGAAAACCGCCCGTGGGCGTCGGCCATGGTGACGGAACCCGCCTCGCCGCGTGCGGGCACGAAGCGGATTTTGCCCCGCTGCCCGACCGCATCCGCGATCGGCAGGTTGTGAATGGAGATGACGCCGTAGATGGCCTCAACCTGATACTGCTCCAGCGTTCTGGCGATGGCGTCGCCGACGGTTATCATTTCGCTCATTGCTCACCCTTTCTCAGTCGCACCAGTGGTTGACGCTGTTACCCGTCGCCAGATAAATGCTCTTTTGCTGCATCCAGGCTTTCAGCCCCTGAATGCCCTTTTCGCGGCCCAGACCGCTCTCTTTAAAGCCCCCGAACGGGGTCGAAATCGCAAAAACTTTGTAGGTGTTGATCCACACCGTACCGGCCTCCAGCTGCTCGCTCAGGCGCAGCGCCCGCCCGGTGTCGCGGGTCCAGACCCCTGCCGCCAGGCCGTAAACCGAATCGTTCGCCTCGCGGATCAACGCCGCTTCATCGCGAAACGGCATCGCCACCAGCACCGGGCCGAAAATCTCCTCCTGGCAGGCGCGGGCGCCGTTCGTCAGCCCTTCAATAATGGTTGGCAGGAAGAAGCTGCCGTTTGCGAGCGCCGGATCTGCCGGGATTTCGCCGCCGCACAGCACCCGGCCCCCTTCGCGCTTCGCCAGCTCGACGTACTCGAGCACGCCCTGACGATGCTTGTCGTTGATCAGCGGTCCTACATGGATGCCGTCAGCAAACGGATGCCCCACGCGCAGGCCGCGCGTGAGCTCCAGCAGCCGCGCCATCAGCGGCGCGTACAGGCTTTCGTGGATAAACAGCCGGGACCCGGCGATGCACGCCTGCCCCGCCGAGCTGAAAATGCCGTAGCAGATCCCGCGCGCGGCCTGCTCAACGTCGGCATCCTCCAGCACGATGGTCGGGGATTTTCCGCCCAGCTCCAGCGACGCCGGGATCAGCTTTTCCGCCGCCACGTGCGCCAGATGGCGGCCCGTATTGGTGCCGCCGGTAAAGGAAATTTTTCGCACGCGAGGATGGCGCGCCAGCGCGTCGCCAATCACCGAGCCTTTGCCCGGCAGCACGCTCAGCAGCCCGGCGGGCAGCCCGGCCTGTTCAAAAATGCGCGCCAGCTCCAGCGCCATCAGCGGCGTGGCTTCGGAAGGCTTGAGGATCACCGCGTTTCCGGCGGCGATGGCCGGGGCGACCTTCTGCATCTCGCTGGCAATCGGCGAGTTCCACGGCGTGATGGCCGCCACCACGCCGAGCGGCTCATAGCGGCTTAGCGTCAGCAGATCCGGCTGGCGCGGCGTGGGCAGCTCCCCCTCCAGCAGCTCGCAGGCGGCGGCGAAGTAGCGGGCCGTTCCCGCCGCGCTCATCACCAGCCCGCGCGCCTCCGCCAGCGGCTTGCCGTTATCCCGGCTCTGCATCTGCGCCAGCTCGTCAGCGCGGGACTCAATCAGATCCGCCACCTTGTGCAGGATCTTCGCCCGCACGTGCGGCAGGCTGTTGCGCCATGCGGGATCGCGCCACGCGCGCTCGCCGGCCTCGATCGCGTCGTGCAGATCGTCAAGGTTGGCCGCGTTTAGCGTCGCATTGAGCGCCCCGTCTGCCGGGAAGTGGCTCTGCATCGGGTTACCGCCGCCGCGTCGCCACTGGCCGCCGATAAAAATCTTCAGATCGTCCATCGTCACTCCTCAGCTCAGGGCCAGCTCGCGGCAGGCGCGCACCGCGCTGAGTGCCGCCAGGGTGGAGGTTTTAGGGTTAGACGCCAGCGGCAGCCCGCTCAGCTCCAGATGGAATTCGCCAAACAGCCCTTCTACGTGCAGCGTGTGGGTGTTACGTTTCGTTGTCGGGTCAACCATCAGCTGTACGCGGGTTTCATCCATCCCGACGCCGCCGAGCGCCACGGTCGCCGCCACGTTGGCGTTCGCCGGGAACAGGCGCGCCGCCTCGCGGGCGCTGCCTTCAAAAAAGACCTGCGCCTCTCTGACCGCGTTGAGATCGATAAGCTGCTCGGCGTAGCTGCCGCGCCAGCTGGCCGGGCTTTTGCGCGACTGATAGGTGACGCGCTCAAGCCCGCCCTCCTTCGCCGCCGCCAGCCCGTCGATGCCAGCCACCGCCCCGGAGAGCAGGGTCAGTTTTCCGCCCGCCGCGAGCAGGCGCTGCTCCAGCGCGCTGTCCGCCAGCGCGCCGGTGGAAATAACCGCCAGATGCCAGCCGCGACGCAGAATTGCTTCGCCATACTGCGCCACCGCCTGCTGGCTGGCGCACTCCAGCACCAGATCGGGCGTTTCCGTGCAGTCCATCGGCGAGCCCAGCGCCACCGCCGTATCGCTAAACCGTTCCGCGATCGCCGCGTGGTGAGACTCGCGCGCGACGATCCAGCCGATCGTCACCCCGGCAGGCAGGCGTTCGATCACCGCCTGCGCCATCGCGCCGTAACCAATTAACATGACCTTTTTCATGATGCGTCCTTACAGATGGCGGCAGAAGCCGCCGGAAACGTCCAGCGCCGCGCCGGTGGTAAACGATGCCAGCGGCGAGGCGAGGAACAGCAGCGCCTGCGCGGGCTCCTGCGGCTTGCCGAGGCGCACCATCGGAATGCCGCGCTTGCGCGCGATCTCCGCCGTCCACTCCGGCCAGCTCTGGCTTTTGTCCGCCCGGCTTTCGAAGCGGCGCTGCCACTGGCCGGACTCGACCATGCCAAGCAGTATGGAATTGACGCGAATCCCTTTGCCTACCAGCTCTTTCGAGAGCGTCAGCGTCATGTTCAGCAGCGCGGCGCGGGCTGCCGATGTGGCGATCATGTGCTCTTCCGGCTGAAGCGCCAGAAGGGAGTTCACGCAGGTGATGGAGGCGATATCGGACCGTTCCAGCAGCGGCTGAAACGCCTGCACCGGATTAATGACGCCAAACAGTTTAAGTTCGGCTTCGTGCAGCCACGCCTTGCGCGGCGTGTCGCTGAAGTGCGCCACGTAGCCCTGACCGGCGTTGTTGATCAGCATATCCGCCGTGCCAAAGCGCGCCTGCACCGCATCCGCGAAGGCCTGCACCTCGTCGGCGTTCAGCACGTCGCAGCGGTAAGAGAAAATCTCCCCGTCGGGATAGTCGTTTTGCAGCGTCGCATGGGCGCTGGCGAGCCGATCCGGATCGCGACCGCAGAAGGCAACTTTCGCCCCTTCGCCCAGCAGCAGGCGCAGCGTTTCAAAGCCAATGCCGGACGAACCGCCGGTAACGACCGCTACGCGGCCGTCAATGTGTGCATTCATCGCGCACCTCTTCGTTAATGCGTAAAAGCTGTTGATTAAAAAACGCGTCGTTATCGAGATAGCTCGCGTGTCCGGCCTGCGGAATCGCGGTAAACGGCATGCCGTAGCGCAGCGCCAGCCCCTGTACCAGCTCGGGCTGCGTGATCGCGTCCTGCTCGCCGCACCAGACTTCAAATTGACCGGCGTAACGCTTAAGCCAGCCGTGAATGTCGTCATGCGCCAGCATCCACGCGGCGGCAAGGTAGCCTTCTGGTCGCAGCCCGCGCATGCCCGCCGCGACGGTAGCGATATCTTCCGCGCGCGCGCCGGGGCGCAGCAGCGTCGCGGCGCGGGTCTGGGCGAGGAGGTCGCCGCCGAGCGCCATCTGCTGCTCGCGATTACGCCAGACCTGCTCCCGCTGCGCCGGCGCGGCATTGCCGTAGCCCTGCGCGGCGTCCGCCAGCACCAGATGAATGACGCGTTCAGGGAACTTCGCCGCAAAGGCGCTGGCCACCAGTGCGCCCAGGGAATGGCCCACCAGCACCGCCTGCCAGACACCGGCGCGATCGAGCATCGCCGCCAGCGCGTCGGCGTAATCCCCCGCGTTCGCACGCTCAACCGCCAGCATCGGGCTTTCGCCGTAACCGGGCATGTCCCACGCCAGCACGCGAAAACCGTTCAGCGCCATCTGCTTGTGCCAGGACGCAGCGCCAGAGCTGATCCCGTGCAGCAGCATCAGCGGGATGCCGCTTCCCTGTTCACGAAAAGCCGTCATGTCGCCCCCTTAGTTCCGCTTCACTTTTGAGAGCGGATGATCGGAGGGGTAGGTCGGGATTTCCGGCTTGTTGGTTCCCAGCATGACGCACATCAGCGCCTCTTCTTCCCCGTGGTTAAACAGGCCGCGATAGATGCCCGGCGGGACGGAGATCAGGTCACGCTCGCGCAGCACGGTTTCGGTGTAGTTGTCGCCGTCCTGGATCATCAGCGTGATCTGCCCTTTGAGCATGAAGAACACCTCCTCCACGTCATCGTGCAGGTGCAGCGGCCCTTCGCACTTCGACGGCAGCACCATGGTGGAGAAGGTAAAATGGTCCGCCTGCACGGTATTGGTGTCGTTCGCCACGCCGGTTGCGCCGGTGCCGATGTAGCGCATCTGCGCCCGGCGGTATTTCGGGTCAAAATCGGCCTGGAACTTCAGCGCGTTCCAGTCGTATTTACGGCCTTCGAAGCGCGCGATGCGCGACTCGACCCACTCTTCCATCGTCAGGTGGTCAGGTTTGATGCCTGTTTTATTGGTTACGGTTGAATCAGTCATGACACTCTCCTCAGTAACGTCTCAGCAGCGGCAGTAACAGGACGCAGCCCACCGCCGCCATCACCGCCAGAAAAATCAGCCCGGAATCCATGCTGTGGGTGAAGGCGATAAGCGCGCCCATCACCGCCGGCGACAGCGCGCCTGCAAAGTTTCCCAGCCCGTTGAAGATGCCGCCCGCCGTGGCGCTCACCCGGGGATGGGTGGCCTTCGCCAGCAGGGCGAAAATGTTGGGGGCACCGGTGCCCCACATAAAGGTGCTGAAGCTCATCGCCGCGATGATGGCAAGCGGGGTATCAAGGTGCATCACCGCCGCCAGCCCGACGGCCGCCCCCGCCATCGAGATAAAGCAGGCCGCCGCACGCTTATCGACCCGGTCAGAGAGCCACGCGCCAATCACCTCTCCCGCCAGCATGGCGATGAACGGCATCGACGACAGCCAGCCCGCGTGCTCCAGGTGGATGCCTTTGCCCTTGATTAAGTAGCCAGGCAGCCAGCCATTGATGCCCCACAGGTAGGTCAGGAACGCGATGTTAAAGATGCAGATGATCCAGAAGTGCGGGCTGACAAACAGCTCGCGCCGCGCCGCGCGCCGCTCGTCCTGAGACGCCTGCGAGGTGCCGGGTTTTGCTTCCAGACGGATCCCGCGCAGGCCGATGCGCACAAAGATAAGCACCGGCACGGTCAGCATTGCCATGACAAAGAAGGTGCTCTGCCAGCCGAAGGTGTTCAGCAGCCAGAGGGAGAGCGGGAAGCCAATCGCCGCCCCTACCGGCGTGCCCAGCAGCCACAGCATGGTGGCGCGCGCCTGTAAATGCTGCGGGAAGTTGTGGCGCACGATGGCGAAGGCCAGCGGGAACAGCGGCCCTTCCGCCACGCCCAGCAGGATGCGCAGGACGATCATCAGCGTGTAGTTATGGGTAAAGCCCATCGCCACCATCAGCACGCACCAGATCGCCATCATCCCGGTGAGCAGGCGCAGCGGCGCGATTTTGTCGCCTAACCCGCTCAAAAATACCGACGAAAAGCCGTAGCTCAGCAGGAAGGCGCTCATCAGAATGCCGAGGCGCGTGGTGTCAAAATCGATGCCCATCGCCTGCTGGAAATGGGTGTCGGAAAAGAGCGCCGCGATGCTGATTTTGTCGAAAAACGCCAGCAGCACGCAGGCCAGCAGCGACAGCGGGATGGCCCAGCGCACCGCTTTTTCAGGCGTGCGGTTTCCCTCACCGCTCGCCTCGACGGGCGCGGTGTTGGTCTCTAATGTGGTCATGTCTCCCCCTACGGGTGCGGGTTAGCTATCGCAGTGACATCAGTGAAAAAGTCGGGTCGGCGAGCGGTACGTCCGACAGGTCCCGGCCCGCCGCCATCCAGCGCTTCGCCAGCTTGACGGTGCGCGCATCGTTGAACGCCACCAGCTGCGTCAGCCGCCCGCGTTCATCCAGCGAGAAGAACAGCGCGTCTTCACGCACCCGCGTTTTGCCTCCCGGCTGCGGAATGCCGAGGATCTGAATATTGTGCTGGTATTGATCCGACCATAGCCACGGCGCGTCGTCGTAGCCTGGCGCATCGGGGTTAAGCATGGCTTTCGCCGTCGCCACCGCCTGATTCTGCGCGAAGGCCCAGGACTGGATGCACAGGCCGTAGTGATGGTGCTGCGCCACGTCGCCTGCGGCAAAGATGAACGGATCGGACGTGCGCCCCTGGGCGTCCACCACGATCCCCCGCTCGGTGCGAAGTCCCGCATCGCGCGCCAGCTCCAGATTAAGATCGACGCCGATCCCCACCACTACCGCATCAAAGGTTTCACGCTGGCCGTCGCAGTGGATGACCGGCAGGCCGTTATCGTCCTCCAGCTCCAGCGCGCCGCAGCCGGTACGGATCTCCACTCCCTGCTCACGGTGGATGGCCTCTAAGCGCTGCGACACCTCGCCGCTCACCGAGCGCATGCACAGCGCGGGCTGCTGCTCGAACAGCGTGACCGCCACGCCGCTTTTGCGCGCGGAAGCGGCAATCTCCAGGCCGATCCAGCCGCCGCCAACAATCGCCAGTTTTTTACTTTCTGCCAGACGCGCTTTCAGGCGCTGCGCGTCCTGCCAGTGGCGCAGAGTGTAGATCTGCGGGTGCGCCGCCCACGCCTGCGAAGGCAGGCGCGCCCGCCCGCCGGTGGCCATTAAAAGGATGTTGTAACTAAGGCGTTCGCCATTGCTCAAACGCACGGATTTCGCTTCACGATCGACTGATTCAGCACGCAGCGGGCGGCACCAGGTCAGGTTCAGCGCCTGCTGTGCTGCTTCGCTAAACAGCCGCGGGAGCACTGCGTCCGGCTCCAGCAGAGACGCTTTCGACAGCGGCGGACGTTCGTAGAAATCCCACTCCTCTTCCGCCACCACGCAGATCTCACCGTCGAAGCCCTCGTCGCGCAAGGTTTTCGCCGCCCAGCCGCCCGCCTGACCGCCGCCGATAATGACAATGCGCGACGTCATACCGCCTCCGGCTTTTTCTGCTGGCGGCGCGTGTCGTGGTCGATGCCGCCCTCCACCGCCCATTCGGTAAAGGAGACCAGGGAGTGCTCCAGCTCGCGCGGCTGCCAGTTTTCCGTCAGATAGTCGTCGTTGGTGTAATACTCAAACGCGCCGCCGGTCGGGCTATTGACGTACCAGAAGTACGCCGACGACACCGGATGGCGGCCCGGCCCGATAAAGGTGCTCCATTCATTTTTATTCATCGCGATACCGCCGCCGATCACCTCGTGGATGTCGCGCACGGTGAAGGCCACGTGGTTGAGGCCGCGCTTGCGGTTCGGCAGTTGCAGCAGGAACAGGTTGTGATGTCCGCCGCGCACCCCGCAGCGCAGGAACACGGCGCGGTTGATGTAGCGGTCCGAAACCTGGAAGCCGAGCACCTCGCGGTAGAATTTTTCCACCGCCGCCAGCTCCTCCACGAAGAACACCACGTGCCCGACGTTGATCGGCTGCGCGCGATCGTAAACCGGGCTCGGCGTGTCGATACGGCGGGCATCGCCCCACTGGTTGATCGGCTCAACGTTCAGCTCCACGTCGGTCTGCTGGCTGACCTGCACACGCAGGGTCATGCCGTTCGGATCGAGGCATTCCAGCGCGTCGCCCACTTCGCGAAAGCCGGGCTGCTGCGCAAGCTTCGGGCGCAGCGCGTCGAGATCGGACTGTGCGGCCACCGCCCAGGTCATGCGGCGCAGGGTGTTGCCCGCTTCAAACGCCGGCGGCAGGTCGGGGCTGTCGATGGGGTTCAGCTCCACGCGCGCGCCGCTCAGGGTGGTAAAACGCTGGCCGCTGGCATCGCCCGTCAGGCCAAAATCACGCATAAATTTGGCGCAGTGCGTCAGGTCTTCCACGCCAAATTCCAGCTTTTCAATTCCGGTTACACTCATCGTTCATTGCCTCATCTGGCCCAAATTGGGCGTAGAACATGCCCGACGCAGTCAAGCGCCTGACGTTAACTCACTGATTTAGCTGGCCTGTGACAAATACCCTAAGAAGCCAGAAATTTTATCCGCCGCGAGGCGAACCTCGTTTTGCAGCCGCTCGCGGTCGGTCTGCGGGATCTCCTCCGACGGCACCAGAATGCTGACCACCGCCGCCACGCGTCCGCTTCGGTCATACACCGGGTAGACGATGGAGGAGATGCCGTGGCGGAAGAAGGATTCGCCGATGACAAACCCGCGGGCTTTGTCCTGCTGCACCATCTGCCACAGGGCCTCGCGGTCGTGAAGCTGCCCCGGCGTGTTGCCCGGCAGGCGCTCGTGCGGGAACAACTGTTCGAAATCGGCGCGGGAAATATCGGTCAGCAGCATGCGGCCCAGCGAAGTGCAGTGCACCGGCAGGCGGGTGCCAATGCTGACCTGGTTGATGCGCGACCCGGCGGCGCTGACGCGGGCGATGTAGATAATGTCGCGCCCGTCGCGGATCGCCAGATGGCTGCTGCACTGGCTCACGTCGCGCAGCTGCTCGATCACCGGCTGGCCGACCTGCGCCACGTCCAGCGAGGCGATGTACTCAAAGCCGAGACGCAGCACGTTCATGCCCAGTGAAAAGGTATTGGTGCGCGCGTTGCGCTCCAGAAAGCCCATGTACTCCAGCGTCTGCACCACGCGATAGGCGGTCGCCTTCGGCATATCCACCAGCCGGTGCAGCTCGGCAAAGGTCAGATCGCGATGCTGCTCGCCAAAGGCCAACAGCAGCTGTAAACCGCGCTCCAGCCCCGGCACCAGATACTTCACTTCCTGATCGTTTGCCATAATCGCCACACCTTAGTTAAAAACAAAACCGCCGTTGACCGGGATCAGCTGCCCGGTGATAAACCGCGACAGATCGCTTAACAGCCAGACCACGCTGCCGGTGACGTCTTCCGGCTGCTGCGCGCCGGTTAACGCGCGGCCATTCTCGTAGAGCTGATGGCGCTCGGCCGGAACATATTCGGTTGCCTCGACGCGGGTTAACCCCGGCGCGATGGCATTAATGCGGATACGCTTCTCACCCAGTTCGCGCGCCATTGAGCGGGTCATCGCAATCACGGCGCCCTTGCTGGCGACGTAGGCCATCAGGCGCGGCGCGCCCCACAGCGCGGTGTCGGACGCAATGTTCACGATGCCCGCGCCCTCGCGCAGCAGCGGCACCGCGGCGCGCGTCACCAGCCAGGTGCCTTTGACGTTAACGTTCATCACCCGATCCCAGAGATCCGGATCGTAATCGAGCATATTTTTGCCGCCGACGCCCGTCGCCATCGCCGCGTTGTTCACCAGGCCATCAATCTGACCCTGCTCGCCAATCGCGCTGAACACCTGCTCAATGGACTGCGGATCGGCCAGATCGATAACGTGCGGTTCGATCGCATAGCCCCGCTCGCTCAGGGCGTGGGCGCTCTCGGCCAGCTCGCCCTTGAGGATGTCGCACATCACCACCGCCGCGCCCTGCTCCGCACAGGCTTTGGCAAAGTGAAAGCCCAGCCCGCGCGCGGCGCCGGTTATGACGATGCGCTTGCCGCTCAGCAGCCCGTTCATCAGGCGGCTCCCTGCTGTTCTTCGCGCATCGCCAGCTGCTCTTTGGCGGCCTTTTGCATCATGCGGCGCAGGCGCGAGAGGCCGACGTCGTGCTGATACAGGTATTCATGGTCGCGGGCGTTTGGCGCCAGGCTTTCCAGCACCACGCGGTCCTGCTCCAGCACTTCCCAGTGCAGTTTTTCCAGACGGTTGCGGTACATGAAGCGCCACATGTCGCGCTGCCAGCCCTGCACCCGGCGAATGCGCCAGAAGAAGACGCGGCAGTTGTCGTTATCTTCCGGCACCACCATGCCGACGATAAAGAAGTGGCCGCCCGGCCCGAAGCGCTTCTTGTACGGAATGGAGAGGCGCATCCAGCAGGTGCCGCTGTTGCCCAGCTCTACCCAGTCAAAGTTGACGCCGCTCTGCCCTTTCTTCTCGAAAATAAAGCCGGTTTTGGTCGGCTGGAGCACCATGTCGGCCTTGCGATCCCCTTCCGCCATCGAGTGCGATGAGGAGTGCAGATAGGTGCCGTGCATCGGGTCCATCACGTTTTCCAGCGCGTACTGGTAATTGCATTTCCACGCGGCGGTGCAGAGGAAGTTGCTGAAGTTGTCCGTATCGGCGAGCTCGTCCGGGAAGGTCAGCTCGTCCGGCTGCTGGTCTGCGGTGACGCCAAACCACAGGAAGATGGCGCCGTGCGCCTCCTGCACGTTGTAGCTGCGCACGCACTGCTGGCCGACCAGCGGGCATTTGTCCACGGCGGGCACGTCTTTCACCTCGCCGTTGCCCGCGACCTCCACGCCGTGATACCAGCAGGCAATGCGGTCGCCCAGGTTCCAGCCCATCGACAGGCGTGCGCCGCGGTGCGGACAGCGGTCCTCCAGCGCCTGCACCTGGCCGTCTTTGTTGCGCCAGACCACAATCTGTTCGCCCAGGCGGGTAATGCCCACCGGCGCAGACTGCACCTCCCAGCTCGCCAGCACCGGATACCAGAGGCCGCGCAGACCTTTATCGAGATAGTGTTGTACGGTAGTCGTCATCGCGTTGCCCTCAGTAGCCGTTAACCTGTAAGAATGCCTGGAAGCTGGCCTCGCTCCACGGCTCGCCCTGCTGATCGTGCATGCGCACCGCGTTCAGCCCGTTCACCAGCTCCGGTAAGGTTTCAACTCCCTGCTCGAAGAGATCTTCCAGCGTGGCGATGAGGTTCACTTCCCAGCTTTCCGGCTCGCGGCTGCGGGTCTGCCAGATCAGGTTCTGGTAATCACCCGGCTTATGGATCGCACCGTTACCGCCCTCAGCCGGTGGGGCAAACTGACGGCTTTCCGGCAGCGCCGGGTTGTAATTCAGGGTGTCGCTCATGCCACGGTCTCCTCGACGAAGGTAATCTGAATCTGGTTTTCAAAAACCCGAACCGGGTAGCGGTTAAGGTTGCGTCCGCCGGGGCCGTGCAGGCACTGGCCGGTTTTGACGTCGAAGACCGCCTCGTGCAGCGGGCATTCCACTTTGCCGTCTTCCACGAAGCCCTGGCTCAGCAGGGCATAGGCGTGGGGGCATACGTCTTCCAGCGCGTAATATTCACCGTCAATCAAATACACGCCGATCTCTTTACCGTCGACGTTGCCGCTAAAAGGGAAATCTTCCTGTACTTGTTCTGCGTCACATACGCCTATCCAGCTCATCACGATCCTCCAGGCTTTTGTTTCATATATGAAACTCTGTTTCTTATTTAATACGGTCAATATAAAAGCGATGAATGTTTCGTCAAGCTGCAATGTGACGAATTTGTTAATCAAACGGTAATTAATTAACTAAGTGTGCAAAGGATCACGAAAAAATGCAGCGATATGAAATTTTCATTATTGCGGCGTGAAAGAATACGATTTATCGATGGCCTGAAATTTTAATAAACAGTGATTGACTTCTTTTCTTTTTGTTCCTTAAAAATAAAAGAAGTGAAAAACATGGCGTTTCACCTGTGAAACTTAATTTTATTTTTCCATTAATAAACAATGAGTTTCATAGGTGAACCATTTTCCCCCTGTGACAATCACGCGCATAAAAAATAGAAATAAGCGAAAACATAAGGCAGGCGTTATGACGGCAAGATGGCAAGGCACAGTGGCATTGTTATTACTCATTATTATTTCCTACGTCGACCGGGTAAATATTTCTGTCATGATTTTAAACCCGGAATTTGCCCAGCATTTTCAGCTAAATGAAAACAGAATGTTACAGGGAATGCTGATGACCTGTTTTCTGCTGGGTTATGGATTTTCAGCTTTATTATTAACGCCGGTTATTGAAAGCAAACTCCATTATCGACAGGGATTATTGGGCAGCATAGCGATTTGGGCAGCGGTATGCGCCATTTCCCCGCTGCTCGGATCGCTGATGGGAATGCTCATCGCACGCACGATCCTGGGGATCGCTGAGGGGCCGCTCTTTTCGCTGAAAACGCGCTTCATCAGCGATCACTTTAGCGCGCAGGAGATCGGCAAACCCAACGCCGTGACCGCGCTGGGGGTCTCGCTCGGGCTGGCCGTGGGCTTTCCGCTGGTAACGTGGCTGATGGCGCATCTCGGCTGGGCCGGGTCGTTTTATGCCCTGGCGGTACTGAACCTGGTGCTGGGCGGCGGCCTTGTCTGGCGCTTCCTGCCCGCGCCGCAGGGTGCGGAGCAGCTCAAAAAACCGGGCTTCGCAGAGACGTTTTCGCTTGCCTGGCAGACGCCGCTGCTCGGGTGGATCCTGCTGGTGGAGATTGCCACCCTGAGCTATCTCTGGGGGAGCAGCGCCTGGCTGCCCGCGTGGCTGCGCGACGAGCATCATTTCTCGCTGCACGCCACGGGCATGCTTGCGGCCATTCCCTTCCTGCTGAGCCTGGGCTCGAAGTTCCTCGGCGGGGTGCTGCTCGACAAAATGCGCCCTGAACAAGCGCCGGTGCTGTTTGTGGTGGGCGGCGCGCTGACGGCGCTGTCCGTGGTCGCGCTGATGCTCAGCCATCAGCCTGCCTGGCTGGCGCTGTTTATGCTCTCGGCGAATATCTTCTGGGGGCTACAGGGGGCAGCTATTCCGGCGGTGATCCAGCATCACGCCGCGCGGGAAGCGGTGGGCAGCGCTTACGGCATTATCAACGGGATCGGCAATATCTGCGCGGCGTTTATTCCGCTGCTGATGGGGATGGTGATGAGGTCGGTAGGGTCGGTCAGCTCAGGCTTTTCGGTGCTGGTCGTCTCGCAGGTAATCACCCTGCTTGCCGGGGGAATGTTGCTGCTGCGCATGCGTCGCGCAGCAGCAATCAGCGCGTAAGGCTTATTCGCCTTTTTTCGCGGCCTGGATGTAGAGCATTTCCAGCGCCAGGGTCGCCGCGGCAAGCGCGGTGATCTCGGACTGGTCATAGGCTGGCGCCACTTCTACCACGTCCATCCCAACGATGTTCAGATCCTTCAGGCCACGCACCAGCTTGATGGCGCGGTCTGACGTCAGGCCGCCAATCACCGGCGTACCGGTACCCGGTGCAAACGCCGGATCCAGGCAGTCGATGTCAAAGGTCAGATACACGGGCATATCACCGACGATCTGCTTAACCTGAGCCAGAATATCGTCCACGCCGCGATCGTTCACCTGGCCGGCGTCCAGCACGGTGAAGCCGTTATCTTTGTCGAACTCGGTACGGATGCCGATCTGCACGGAGTGGTTCGGATCGATCAGGCCTTCTTTCGGCGCGGTGTAGAACATGGTGCCGTGGTCGAACTCGCAGCCGTTCGCGTAGGTGTCGGTATGCGCATCGAAGTGCACCAGCGCCATTTTACCGAAGTGCTTCGCGTGGGCGCGCAGCAGCGGCAGAGTAACGAAGTGGTCACCGCCGAAGGAGAGCATGCGCTTACCGGCCGCCAGCAGCTTCTCTGCGTGCGCCTGCAATTTTTCGCTCATTTCGCGCGCGTCGCCGAAGGCGTACACCAGGTCACCGCAGTCCACCACGTTCAGGCGCTCGCGCATGTCGAAGTTCCACGGGAAGCGGTTGTGCTCCCAGGCCAGGTTAGTGGAAACCTGACGGATTGCCGCCGGGCCGTGACGACCACCCGCGCGACCGGAGGTTGCCATGTCGAACGGTACGCCGGTGATCACCCAGTCAGCGTCGCTGTCGTACGGCTGGAAGTTCATTGGAAGGCGTAAAAAACCAAACGCGTTAGATACCAGAGAGTTATCGTACTGATGACCTAAAGTGCTCATGTCCAGACCTCTTTTAACGTCGATACATTAAAAACAGATGAAAAAAAATCCCCTCCGCGTCGTTAAACCCGACGAGGAAGGGATTGATTCGTAAATCGCATATTGGGGCGAATTATCGCCGTTAATTCATACGGGTTCAAGTGAGTATAGCATTCTGTCGGATGGCGGCTGCTCCTTATCCGGCCTACATTCGTAGGCCCGGTAAGCGCTGCGCCACCGGGCATTGGCGGCACAGCAGCCTGATGCCCTCACCCCACCCCTCTCCCACAGGGAGAGAGCGTTTTACCTACTCGTCTTCCAGGTAGGTGTACCCGTACAGACCCGCTTCAAACTCTTCCAGGAACTGCTGCTGCAAGGCATCGTCCAGACCGGTGTTTTTCACCTGATCGCGGAACTGGGTGAGCAGTTTTTTCGGATCCAGCTGCACGTATTCGAGCATATCCGCCACGGTGTCCCCTTCGTCGGACAGCTCAACCTCGACGCTGCCGTCAGGGAAGACAAACACGTCAACCGCTTCGGTATCGCCGAACAGATTGTGCATGTTGCCGAGGATCTCCTGATACGCACCCACCATAAAGAAGCCCAGCATTGGCGGGTTCTCAGGATCGTACTCCGGCATTGGCATCGTCGTTGCAATACCGTCACCGTCAACGTAGTGGTCAATCGCGCCGTCAGAGTCACAGGTGATGTCCAGCAGCACCGCGCGACGTTCCGGGGCGTGGTTCAGCCCTTCCAGCGGCAGAACCGGGAACAGCTGGTCGATACCCCAGGCATCCGGCATCGACTGGAACAGGGAGAAGTTGACGTACATTTTGTCCGCCATACGCTCCTGCAACTCGTCGATAATCGGACGATGCGCGCGGTTACTCGGGTCGAGCTGTTTCTGCACTTCATGGCACATGTTCAGATAAAGCTGCTCGGCCCACGCGCGCTCTTGCAGGCTAAAGGTGCCTGACGAGTAGCCGACATGAATATCGTGCAGGTCCATCTGGCTGTCGTGCAGCCATTCGCGCAGGGAACGACGCGTGCCCGGCTCGTGCATCTCCTGCCAGGTTTCCCACATGCTTTGCAGGGAACGTGGGGCATCGTCTGCCGGAGGCGTGGCTTCGGTGATTTCGCTACGCTCAACGCCGATGATGTTAGACACCAGCACCGTATGGTGCGCGGTAACCGCGCGGCCAGATTCGGTGATCACCGTCGGGTGCGGCAGACCGTGCTCTTCGCAGGCATCGCCAATCGCCCAGATGATGTTGTTGGCGTATTCGTTCAGGCCGTAGTTGACCGAGCAGTCAGACTGGGAGCGGGTCCCTTCGTAGTCCACGCCCAGGCCGCCGCCCACATCAAAGCACTGGATGTTCACGCCAAGCTTATGCAGCTCAACGTAAAAACGCGCGGATTCACGCACGCCGGTGGCGATGTCGCGGATATTGGCCATCTGCGAGCCGAGGTGGAAGTGCAGCAGCTGAATGCTGTCCAGTCGACCGCGCTCGCGCAGAATCTCCACCAGTTGAAGCACCTGGTTCGCCGCGAGGCCAAACTTGGATTTTTCACCGCCGGAAGACTGCCATTTACCGGAACCCTGCGACGCCAGTCGCGCACGCACGCCAAGGCGCGGGATCACGTTCAGACGCTCGGCCTCTTCCAGCACGATCGCGATTTCGGTCATCTTCTCGATCACCAGATAGACCTTGTGGCCCATCTTCTCGCCAATCAGCGCCAGACGGATGTATTCGCGGTCTTTATAGCCGTTACAGACGATCACCGACCGGGTCATGCCCGCGTGCGCCAGAACGGCCATCAGCTCCGCTTTGGAACCGGCTTCCAGGCCCAGCGGCTCGCCGGAGTGGATCAGGGACTCAATCACGCGGCGGTGCTGGTTTACCTTGATCGGGTAAACGAGGAAATAGTCGCCGTTATAACCATACGATTCGCGCGCGCGTTTGAACGCGGCGTTGATAGAACGCAGGCGATGTTGCAGGATCTGCGGGAAGCAGAACAGTGCAGGCAAGCGCTGGCCCTGCGCTTCACGGGCTTTCACCAGTTTAGCGAGATCCACGCGCGCTTCCGGGACGTCCGGATCCGGGCAGACGCTGATGTGGCCCAGTTCGTTAACGTCGTAGTAGTTATTGCCCCACCAGGCAATATTGTAAGTGCGCAGCATCTTGCTGGCTTCCTGGGAGCTCATCGCAACCTCCTGCATAGAACGTAGTACACCCTGTTCGCCTGCTGACGAAGGCGAAAGCGAAGACATGTCGTCAGACATAGCGAACCTCAACTCTTTGTAGTAAGTGTAAAACAGTTGACTACTATCGCAGCGTTATACGGCGATAACAACCCATTAACGGCTCCATTTCCCAGCAGAGTATGCTGAAATCCAGACCGTGCGACCGGTTTCTTATTCATATCATTGTAAAACACGTATCCGAACTCTGTATGACAAGGTTCGGCGAAACCACGAGAAAACTCCTGTATTAACAAGAGCGCCCTTGTTCAGTTTTCACAAAGCGTAACCGGCTCTGGAATCCTGAGAAGCACCGAGATGGGTATAACATCGGCAGGTGTTTAAACCAGAAGTGCGGGTGGGAATCACATGCGCGCCAGAACGGCTGCGCTGAATGAGCGGAAAACGATGGTTCATTATCTCGTATCACCTCCACGGCCGCCTCTGCTGAAACGGACCACAAGCCAAAGCTAAAAGTTCACTGCTTAACCCGGCTGGAAGTGGCGACACGATGTGTTCATCGAGCGCTGATTTTATATGAGCCGCGCGCCGCGTTTTATACCGAGAAGGTAGCTAAAAAGCAAAATAAAAATGTGCAGGTTGCCAGCGCCGTCAGGAAAAATTTCCAGCTATGTTTTCAACGCAGTGAGAGGTGAGTCAAAAAAAACTGGAAATCGGGCGAAGAAGTGACCTAAAATAGCCATCCAGATGTTAATCCATCCATACCGATTAACACTCAGACTGCCAGTGTCAAAATCCTGTAGGCCTTGGTAGAATTATCTCCTTTGGCTATTCCACACAGCAGCTTGAGCTAACCAAATTCCTCTTAGGTGAAATAAAACATGGCAAAACACCTGTTTACGTCCGAGTCCGTATCAGAAGGACATCCTGATAAAATTGCTGACCAAATCTCCGATGCGGTGCTGGATGCGATCCTCGCGCAGGATCCAAAGGCGCGCGTAGCGTGTGAAACCTATGTCAAAACCGGCATGGTTCTGGTTGGCGGTGAGATCACCACCAGCGCATGGGTTGATATCGAAGAGATCACCCGTAACACGGTACGTGAGATCGGCTATGTGCATTCTGATATGGGCTTTGATGCCAACTCCTGCGCCGTACTGAGCGCGATTGGCAAACAGTCTCCGGACATCAACCAGGGCGTTGACCGTGCCGATCCGCTGGAACAGGGCGCGGGCGACCAGGGCCTGATGTTCGGCTATGCGACCAACGAAACCGACGTGCTGATGCCGGCCCCTGTGACTTACGCACACCGTCTGGTGCAGCGTCAGGCTGAAGTCCGTAAAAACGGCACTCTGCCGTGGCTGCGTCCGGATGCGAAAAGCCAGGTGACCTTCCAGTACGACGACGGGAAAATCGTCGGTATCGATGCCGTGGTTCTCTCCACGCAGCATGCTGAAGAGATTGACCAGAAATCGCTGCAAGAAGCGGTGATGGAAGAGATCATCAAGCCGGTTCTGCCGACTGAGTGGCTGAGCTCTGCGACCAAATTCTTCATCAACCCAACCGGACGCTTTGTTATCGGCGGGCCTATGGGTGACTGCGGTCTGACCGGTCGTAAAATCATCGTTGATACCTACGGCGGCATGGCGCGTCACGGTGGCGGTGCATTCTCCGGTAAAGATCCGTCTAAAGTTGACCGTTCTGCCGCGTACGCTGCGCGTTATGTGGCGAAAAACATCGTTGCTGCCGGCCTGGCTGACCGCTGTGAGATTCAGGTTTCCTACGCTATCGGCGTGGCTGAGCCAACCTCCATCATGGTGGAAACCTTCGGTACTGAAAAAGTGCCTTCAGAACAGCTGACCCTGCTGGTGCGCGAGTTTTTCGACCTGCGCCCATACGGCCTGATTCAGATGCTGGATCTGCTGCACCCAATCTACCAGGAAACTGCCGCGTACGGTCACTTTGGTCGCGAACATTTCCCATGGGAAAAAACCGACAAAGCCGCCCTGCTGCGTGACGCAGCCGGTCTGAAGTAATCGACTGACAGCTGTTTAAACAAGCCAGCCTTTGTGCTGGCTTTTTTTATGTCGGGTGGCGGCTACGCCTTACCCGACCTACGATTATGTAGGCCGGATAAGGCGCAGCCGCCATCCGGCAATCTTTGAAACCGCTTACACTATGCCGGATATACCCCGCTTTCAGAATAATCTCTTTGCATGATCGTAATTCTTCTGCTGTTACATTCCCTTTCAGTTAAGTCTGAAATTCATGCAAACGCGATGCATATCAATTAATTTACTTCTATATTTTCAAAGCTTTAATTATTTTTACGGTTACGGGTTAGTGTAACCGATTACACCATTGTGATTTGTCTCACATATTTTTATGAGCCGCTCACCTACCCTTAATATCGATAAAACTGATAACCCAACTGGAGGGCATAATGCCTGACAATAATAAACAGGGGCGTACGTCCAATAAGGCAATGACGTTCTTCGTCTGCTTCCTTGCCGCTCTGGCAGGATTACTCTTTGGCCTGGATATTGGCGTCATCGCCGGTGCATTACCTTTCATCGCCGATGAGTTCCAGATTAGCGCACACACTCAGGAATGGGTGGTTAGCTCCATGATGTTCGGCGCCGCCGTCGGCGCGGTCGGCAGCGGCTGGCTCTCCTTTAAGCTCGGGCGTAAAAAGAGCCTGATGATCGGCGCGATCCTGTTCGTTGCCGGCTCATTGTTCTCTGCCGCTGCGCCTAACGTTGAAGTGCTGATCCTCTCCCGCGTGCTGCTGGGCCTGGCAGTGGGCGTGGCGTCTTATACTGCTCCGCTGTACCTGTCTGAAATCGCGCCGGAAAAAATTCGCGGCAGCATGATTTCCATGTATCAGCTGATGATCACCATCGGTATTCTCGGGGCTTATCTCTCCGATACCGCGTTCAGCTACAGCGGCGCATGGCGCTGGATGCTGGGTGTGATCATCATCCCTGCCGTCCTGCTGCTGATCGGCGTCTTCTTCCTGCCGGACAGCCCGCGCTGGTTTGCCGCCAAACGACGCTTCCACGATGCCGAACGCGTGCTCTTACGCCTGCGTGATACCAGCGCCGAAGCGAAAAACGAGCTGGAAGAGATCCGCGAAAGCCTGAAGGTGAAACAGTCCGGCTGGGCGCTGTTCAAAGAGAACAGCAACTTCCGCCGCGCGGTGTTCCTCGGCGTGCTGTTACAGGTTATGCAACAGTTCACCGGGATGAACGTCATCATGTATTACGCGCCAAAAATCTTCGAACTGGCGGGTTACACCAACACCACCGAGCAGATGTGGGGCACCGTGATAGTCGGCCTGACCAACGTGCTGGCAACCTTTATCGCCATCGGTCTGGTGGACCGCTGGGGACGTAAGCCAACCCTGACGCTGGGCTTCCTGGTGATGGCTGTCGGTATGGGCGTGCTGGGTACCATGATGCACCTGGGCATTCACTCTCCAACGGCACAGTACTTCGCCGTGGCGATGCTACTGATGTTTATCATTGGGTTTGCGATGAGTGCCGGTCCGCTGATTTGGGTACTGTGCTCTGAGATCCAGCCGCTGAAAGGGCGTGATTTTGGTATCACCTGCTCTACCGCAACCAACTGGATTGCCAACATGATCGTCGGCGCAACGTTCCTGACCATGCTCAATACCCTGGGTAACGCCAATACCTTCTGGGTCTACGCGGGTCTGAACCTGTTCTTTATTGTTCTCACAATCTGGCTGGTTCCTGAAACCAAACACGTTTCACTGGAACACATTGAACGTAACCTGATGAAAGGTCGTCCTCTGCGCGAAATCGGCGCACACGACTGATCCTCTTGCGGGAGGCGCCTCTTGCGCCTCCCCGCTTCCCGCTTTATGCTCTGCCCCTATGAAAGCTCCCCGTCTCCCCATCGCCATTCAGCAAGCCGTTATGCGCAGCCTGCGGGAAAAACTCGCCCAGGCCAACCTGAAGCTCGGCCGCAGTTATCCTGAACCGAAGCTGGTCTATCAGCAGCGCGGCACCGCGGCAGGCACCGCCTGGCTGGAAGCCTACGAGATCCGCCTGAACCCGGTGTTGATGATGGAAAATCAGCAGGCGTTTATCGAAGAAGTGGTGCCGCACGAGCTGGCCCATCTTCTGGTGTGGAAACACTTTGGCCGCGTCGCGCCGCACGGCAAAGAGTGGAAGTGGATGATGGAGGCGGTGCTCGGCGTTCCGGCACGCCGAACCCATCAGTTCGAGCTGGAATCGGTGCGCCGCAATACCTTTCCCTACCGCTGCCAGTGCCAGCAGCACCAGCTTACCGTCCGCCGCCACAACCGCGTGGTGCGGGGCGAGGCGACCTACCGCTGCGTGAAGTGTGGCGAACAGCTGGTCGCGGAATAATCAACTGAACTATCAGGAACTTTCCTGATCTGACTGATTGCATACAGGAACAACATTCGTTACGTTGCGGGCTCGTTTTGACACGGAGTGTAAGATGTCCCGTAATGTTTCTCTTGCGGTCGCTTTTCTGGCGACGGCGCTTTCCGGCCATGCTCTGGCCGACGGTATTCACAGTTTTTCTCAGGCTAAAACGGCAGGCGTAAAGATTAACGCCGACGTGCCGGGTGATTTCTACTGCGGCTGTAAAATCCACTGGCAGGGTAAAAAAGGGATCGTGGACCTGGAGTCCTGCGGCTATAAGGTGCGCAAGAACGAGAACCGCGCCAGCCGAATCGAATGGGAACACGTTGTTCCGGCCTGGCAGTTTGGCCACCAGCGCCAGTGCTGGCAGGATGGCGGACGTAAGAATTGCGCAAAAGATCCGGTCTATCGCCAGATGGAAAGCGATATGCACAACCTGCAACCCGCCGTGGGTGAAGTCAATGGCGATCGCGGTAACTTCATGTACAGCCAGTGGAACGGTGGCGAAGGCCAGTACGGTCAGTGCGCGATGAAGGTCGATTTCAAAGATAAAGTAGCCGAACCGCCTGCGCGCGCGCGCGGCAGCATCGCCCGTACGTACTTCTATATGCGCGACCGCTACCATCTCAACCTTTCCCGCCAGCAGACGCAGCTGTTCAATGCCTGGGACAAACTCTATCCGGTGACGGACTGGGAATGCCAGCGCGACGAACGTATCGCCAACGTCCAGGGGAATCACAACCCTTACGTCCAGCGGGCTTGCCAGGCGCAAAAGAGCTAACCTACACTACGGCCATTCGCTTATATCGCATGACATATGGAATTTCTGACTATGCGCATCCCTCGCATCTATCACCCTGAACTGATTACCGCTGGCGGCGAAATCGCCCTGTCTGATGATGCTGCAAACCACGTAGGCCGCGTGCTGCGCATGGGTGCAGGCCAGGCCATTCATCTCTTCGACGGCTCGAATCAGGTTTTCGACGCTGAAATTACGCGCGCCGACAAAAAAAGCGTGCACGTAAAGGTGCTGCGTGGCGAAGTGGACGACCGGGAATCCCCGCTGCACATTCACCTCGGCCAGGTGATGTCGCGCGGGGAAAAGATGGAGTTCACCATCCAGAAATCCATTGAACTGGGTGTAAGCCTCATTACGCCACTTTTTTCTGAGCGCTGCGGCGTTAAACTGGATGCGGAACGTCTGAACAAAAAGATCCAGCAGTGGCAGAAAATTGCCATTGCGGCCTGCGAGCAGAGTGGCCGTAACCGTATTCCGGAGATCCGCCCGGCGATGGATCTGGAGGACTGGTGTGCAGAAGAGGAAAGTGGGCTTAAGCTTAATCTTCATCCGCGCGCCAGCGCCAGCATCAATACGCTGCCGCTGCCCGTTGAGCGCGTACGCCTGCTGATTGGCCCGGAAGGCGGCCTGTCGGCTGACGAAATCGCCATGACGGCGCGTTACCAGTTTACTGATATTCTGTTGGGACCTCGCGTTCTGCGCACTGAGACAACGGCACTCACAGCCATTACCGCGCTACAGGTACGGTTTGGCGATCTGGGTTGACCCATTAACGGAGAAGAAGATGATTAAGCTCGGCATCGTGATGGACCCCATCGCAAACATTAACATCAAGAAAGATTCCAGCTTCGCTATGCTGCTGGAAGCGCAGCGTCGCGGCTATGAACTCCACTACATGGAGATGAACGATCTTTACCTGATCAACGGTGAAGCCCGCGCACGCACCCGCATCGTTAACGTCGAGCAGAACTACGACAAATGGTACGAATTTGGCACCGAGCAGGATATTGCCCTGGCCGACCTCAACGTCATCCTGATGCGTAAAGATCCGCCGTTCGACACCGAATACATTTACTCCACCTATATCCTTGAGCGTGCCGAAGAGAAAGGAACGCTGATCGTCAACAAGCCGCAGAGCCTGCGCGACTGCAACGAGAAGCTTTA
The DNA here is from genome assembly GCF_900322725.1 of Enterobacter cloacae complex sp. NCBI lineage: Bacteria > Pseudomonadati > Pseudomonadota > Gammaproteobacteria > Enterobacterales > Enterobacteriaceae > Enterobacter > Enterobacter cloacae complex sp. The sequence goes on from NZ_LT991957.1 coordinate 1,189,003, forward strand.
CACCGCCTGGTTCTCTGACCTGACGCCGGAAACGCTGGTCACCCGCAGTAAAACGCAGCTGAAAGCATTCTGGCAGAAGCACGGCGACATCATCATGAAGCCGCTGGACGGCATGGGCGGCGCGTCGATCTTCCGCGTGAAGAACGGCGATCCGAACATTGGCGTGATTGCCGAAACGCTGACCGAGCTGGGAACCCGCTACTGTATGGCGCAGAACTACCTGCCTGCCATCAAAGACGGCGACAAGCGCGTGCTGGTCGTAGACGGCGAGCCGGTGCCTTACTGCCTGGCGCGCATCCCGCAGGGTGGTGAAACCCGTGGCAACCTGGCGGCCGGCGGCCGTGGCGAACCGCGTCCGTTAAGCGAAAGCGACTGGGAAATTGCCCGCCGCGTCGGTCCTACGCTGAAAGCTAAAGGTCTGATCTTCGTCGGCCTCGATATCATCGGCGATCGCCTGACCGAAGTGAACGTCACCAGCCCGACCTGCATTCGTGAAATTGAGGCGGAATTCCCGATCTCGATCACCGGAATGCTGATGGACGCTATCGAAAAACGTTTACAGAAATAACCTGTGACAGCGCCTGTGTTTATCCCCATACTGGGCGCTGTCGCTTTTTAAACCAGGAAACAGTACCTCTGACAATGAATTTACAGCATCACTTTCTTATTGCCATGCCTGCTCTCCAGGATCCGATTTTCCGCCGCGCCGTGGTGTACATTTGTGAATACAACGAAGACGGCGCGATGGGGATTATCATCAACAAGCCGCTGGAAAACCTTCAGGTTGAAGGGATTCTGGACAAGCTGAAAATCCCCGCTGAAGCGCGACTGCCGGAGATCCGTCTCGATAAACCGGTGATGCTGGGCGGCCCGCTTGCAGAAGATCGTGGCTTTATCCTGCATACCCCGCCGGTTTTCTCGTCCAGTATTCGTATCTCCGATAACACCGTCGTCACGACGTCGCGCGATGTGCTCGAAACGCTGGGCACGGCAAATCAGCCTTCTGAAGTGCTGGTTGCGCTCGGCTACGCCTCCTGGGAAAAAGGGCAGCTGGAACAAGAAATTCTGGACAACGCCTGGCTCACAGCCCCTGCGGATATGAATATCCTGTTTAAAACCCCTATTGCCGATCGCTGGCGCGACGCGGCGAAGCTGATTGGCATTGATATTCTGACCATGCCTGGCGTTGCGGGGCACGCGTAATGAGCGGCACCCTTCTCGCCTTCGACTTCGGCACCAAAAGCATCGGCGTCGCCGTGGGTCAACGGATCACCGGCACCGCCCGCCCCCTCACGGCGCTGAAAGCTAACGACGGCACGCCGGACTGGAACCTTATTGAGCGCCTGCTCAAGGAGTGGCAGCCGGACGACGTGATTGTCGGCCTGCCGCTGAACATGGACGGCACCGAGCAACCGCTTACCGCCCGCGCGCGCAAGTTCGCGAACAAAATCCATGGCCGCTTTGGCGTCTCCGTTAAGCTGCACGATGAACGTCTGAGCACCGTTGAAGCGCGCGCTGGCCTGTTCGAGCACGGCGGCTTCCGGGCGCTGAACAAAGGCAGCGTGGATTCTGCTTCTGCCGTCATTATCCTCGAAAGCTTTTTCGAACAAGGTTACTGAGCGCCGGGGCCTACAGCCGCCCCTGCGCCCGCCGCTCTGCCAGACTCTGCTCAAAGTTCTGCATCCCCGCCTGCTGCCCCGTTTGGATAATGCCCGGAAGTTGCCAGGTTTTGCCTTCGCGGATCAGGTTCGCCGCCGCAGACGTGTTCACCAGTAATTCGTACAGCGCCACGCGCCCGCCCTGGAGATCCTGACGCAGCTTCTGCGCCAGCACCGCGCGCAGGCTTCCCGCCAGCTGATTGCGCACCGGATCTTTTTCCTGTGCCGGGAAGGTATCGACCAGGCGCTCAATGGCCTGCGCCGCCCCGCGCGTGTGCAGCGTGGCTAAAACCAGATGACCGGTCTCAGCCGCCGTCAGCGCCAGGCGTATCGTCTCGCTGTCGCGCAGCTCGCCAAGCAGAATCACATCCGGATCTTCACGTAGGGCGCTGCGCAGGGCCTCGGCAAAGGACGGGCTGTGCTGGCCTATCTCGCGCTGCTGGATCAGGCAACGTTCGCTCTGGTACATAAACTCCACCGGATCTTCCAGGGTCAGAATATGCCCGTCCGTCTGGTGATTGAGGAAATCGACCATCGCGGCCAGGGTGGTCGATTTTCCGCTGCCGGTGGCGCCGGTGACCAGAATCAGGCCATTGTCATGGGTCAACAGCGCCGGGATCGCTCGCGGCACGCCCAATGCAGAGAGCTGCGGGCACGTCATCGGCAACAGCCGCAGCGCGATCGAAGCGCCGTGCATATGCTTAAACGCACTGCCGCGCAGCCGCTGACCGCCTGCGAGGGTAACGGCAAAATCCACCTGCCCGTTTGCCCACCATGTGCCCTGCTGTTCGTCGTTGAGCCACGCTTTTATTAATCCCTCCACATCCGGGGGCGGAAACGGCGCCGGTTCAAGCCGGCCTAACCTGCGCCAGCGCGGTGGCGAATCACTGCACAGGTGTAGATCGGAGACGTTATGCTTTACACTAAGGGCCACAATTTCTTCCACATCCATAGACTACTCCTCGGAAAATGAACGACATTGCGCATAACCTGGCACAGGTCCGGGACAAAATCTCAGCCGCTGCAACGCGTTGCGGCCGTGCTTCAGAAGAAATTACGTTGCTTGCAGTCAGCAAAACCAAGCCTGCGAGCGCCATCGCAGAAGCGATTGCCGCCGGCCATCGCGCCTTCGGCGAAAACTATGTGCAGGAAGGGGTGGATAAGATTCGCGCTTTCCGGGAACAGGGCAATACGGACCTGCAATGGCACTTTATCGGCCCGCTACAGTCGAACAAAAGTCGACTGGTAGCAGAGCACTTCGACTGGTGCCACACCATCGATCGTCTGCGCATCGCCACCCGTCTGAGCGACCAGCGCCCGGCAGAGATGCCAGCGCTTAACGTGCTGATTCAAATCAACATCAGTGATGAAAACAGCAAGTCCGGCATTACGCTGAGCGAGCTTGATGCGCTGGCGGCTGAGGTGGCGGCGCTGCCGCGCTTAACCCTGCGCGGGCTGATGGCAATTCCGGCGCCAGAGTCAAGTTATGAAAGGCAGTTTGCCGTGGCACAGCAAATGGCTGTAGCATTTGAGGCGCTTAAAGCGCGCTATGACACGGTAGACACGCTTTCTCTGGGCATGTCGGACGATATGGAAGCCGCCATCGCGGCAGGCAGCACCATGGTGCGCATCGGCACGGCTATTTTCGGTGCGCGCGATTACACCCAATAATAAGGAAAACTGAGGAACGCCATGAAGACGTTGACTTTCCTGCTCTCAACGGTCATTGAACTGTATACGATGGCGCTGCTGCTGCGCGTCTGGATGCAGTGGGCCCGTTGTGATTTTTACAATCCATTCTCACAATTTATCGTGAAAATCACGCAGCCCGTTGTGGGGCCGCTTCGCCGCATCATTCCGGCAATGGGGCCGATAGACAGTTCATCCCTGCTGATGGCGTTTATTCTGAGCGTTATCAAAGCGATCGTGCTGTTTATGGTCATTACTTTCCAGCCGATTATCTGGATTTCAGCCGTTCTGATCCTCGTGAAAACCGTCGGCCTGCTGATCTTCTGGGTCCTGCTGGTGATGGCGATCATGAGCTGGGTAAGCCGGGGCCGTAGCCCGGTGGAATACGCGTTGGTTCAGCTGACGGAACCGCTGCTGCGTCCGATTCGTAGCCTGCTGCCTGCCATGGGCGGGATCGACTTCTCCCCGATGCTCCTCGTTCTGCTGCTGTACGTGCTGAATATGGGTATCGCGGAACTGTTGCAGGCGACGGGCAATATGCTGCTGCCGGGGCTGTGGATGGCGTTATGAGTGCAGTTAGCCCCTGCGCCGACGGGCTGGTTTTACGGCTGTACATTCAGCCGAAAGCCAGCCGCGACAGCATTGTTGGGCTGCATGGCGACGAGTTAAAAGTCGCCATCACCGCCCCGCCGGTTGACGGCCAGGCGAATGCGCATCTGACCAAATACCTGGCTAAACAGTTTCGCGTCGCTAAAAGCCAGGTCATCATTGAGAAAGGTGAACTTGGCCGCCATAAACAGGTAAAAATCCTTAATCCGCAATCTATCCCGACGGAAGTCGCGGCTCTGACAGAACAGGACTAAACCATGCAGAAAGTTGTTCTCGCCACCGGTAACGCCGGTAAAGTGCGCGAGCTGGCCTCGCTATTAAATGATTTTGGGCTGGACGTGGTGGCTCAGACCGAGCTGGGCGTGGATTCCGCCGAAGAGACGGGCCTGACGTTTATCGAAAACGCCATTCTGAAAGCGCGCCACGCCGCGCAGATCACGGGGCTGCCCGCGATTGCCGATGACTCCGGTCTGGCCGTAGATTTTCTCGGCGGTGCGCCGGGGATTTACTCCGCCCGCTATTCCGGGGTGGACGCCACCGACCAGCAGAATCTGGAAAAGCTGCTCGTGGCCCTGAAGGACGTTCCCGACGAACAGCGTACCGCGCAGTTCCACTGCGTGCTGGTCTACATGCGTCATGCGGAAGACCCAACGCCGATCGTCTGTCACGGCAGCTGGCCGGGCGTGATTACCCGTAAAGCGGCGGGCAACGACGGCTTTGGCTACGACCCGATTTTCTTTGTCCCGACCGAGGGCAAAACCGCTGCGGAACTGACCCGCGAAGAAAAAAGCGCGATCTCCCACCGTGGTCGCGCGCTGAAACTGTTACTGGAAGCGTTACGTAATGGCTAATTTGCCGCCTCTTAGTCTTTATATTCATATCCCGTGGTGCGTGCAGAAATGCCCGTACTGTGATTTCAACTCGCACGCGCTGAAGGGCGAAGTGCCGCACGATGATTACGTCGCACATCTGCTGGCCGATCTGGATGCCGATGTACCGTACGCGCAGGGACGTGAGGTAAAGACCATTTTCATTGGTGGCGGTACGCCGAGCCTGCTCTCTGGCCCGGCGATGCAGACGCTGCTGGACGGCGTGCGTGCGCGCCTGAACCTGGCGGCGGATGCTGAAATTACGATGGAAGCCAACCCCGGCACCGTTGAGGCCGACCGTTTTGTCGAGTATCAGCGCGCGGGCGTAAACCGTATCTCCATCGGGGTGCAGAGCTTTAGCGAGCCGAAGCTGAAGCGTCTGGGGCGCATTCACGGCCCGGAAGAGGCAAAGCGGGCGGCGAACCTGGCGACGGGGCTTGGGCTGCGCAGCTTTAACCTCGACTTGATGCACGGCCTGCCGGACCAGTCGCTGGAAGAGGCGCTGGACGATTTGCGTCAGGCGATTGAACTGAACCCGCCGCATCTGTCGTGGTATCAGCTCACCATTGAGCCGAACACGCTGTTTGGCTCCCGCCCTCCGGTGCTGCCGGACGACGACGCGCTGTGGGATATCTTCGAGCAGGGTCACAGGCTGTTAACCGCGGCAGGGTATCAGCAATATGAAACCTCGGCGTATGCGAAGCCGGGCTATCAGTGTCAGCACAACCTGAACTACTGGCGTTTTGGTGATTATCTGGGGATTGGCTGCGGCGCTCACGGCAAAGTGACCTTCCCGGATGGTCGCATTCTGCGTACCGCCAAAACGCGTCATCCGCGCGGATTTATGGAAGGCCGCTACCTGGAGCGTCAGCACGACGTCGAGGCGGCGGACAAGCCATTTGAGTTCTTTATGAACCGCTTCCGTCTGCTGGAAGCCGCGCCGCGCGCCGAGTTTTCGCGTTATACCGGGTTACCGGAATCAGCGATTCGCCCGCAGATTGACGAGGCGCTGGCGCAGGGGTATCTGACGGAATGTGATGATTACTGGCAGATCACCGAGCACGGTAAGCTGTTCTTAAACTCCCTTCTTGAGTTGTTCCTCGCTGAAGGATCCTGAAGGCTGATTCAGGATTTTGCATCCCGTTCTGCCGGCTGAGGGAAAGGCTGGCAGAGAGTGGGGATGGAAAAATCAAAACAACTCCGCAAACAAATGACACCCGAAGAATTACGCCTCTGGTATCTGCTCAGAGGTCGCCGCTTCTTTGGGTATAAGTTTCGCCGACAGATGCCGGTTGGGCCGTACATTGTGGATTTTGCCTGCTTTAAGGCGAAGCTCATTGTTGAGCTGGACGGGGGGCAACATCAGGATAAAGAGGCCTATGACTCTCGTCGCACCGAGTTTTTGAATGCGAACGGCTGGGAAGTCGTACGGTTCTGGAATCATGAATTCAGGGCTAATGAGGAGGAGCTGCTGATGGCAATTCTGCAACGATTGCAATGCCTGATGCCCTCACCCTAACCCTCTCCCACAGGGAGAGGGAACTGGTTACTCCCTCTCCCTTGGGGAGAGGGCCGGGGTGAGGGGCCCTGCGCGCAGAGGCGTTACTTCAACGTCCCCACCAGCGCTTTTCGGCTATCTTCCAGCGACACCACGCGCTTACACACGTCTTTGCCGAACTGCTGGAAATCAGCTTCCTGATTCTTCCACTCGTTCTGAATCGAGGTTTGCAGTCCGCCCAGGCTACCCAGTACGCCCTGCAACGGGTTACCACCGCCCTTCAGCACCGCCTGGGCGCCCATCTCGTTAATGCTGTCCTGGAGAATGCCGCCCATCGCCTGGTTCACCAGCTGCTGACCGTCGGCACGCACCTGATCGATCGCCTTATAGTGGAACGTCAGGCCATCAGAGCGCGTCTCGATAATACGGTTCATCTGCTCTTTCAGCTGTTTATCCAGCTTGGTCAGGCGGGTACGCATATTGCTGCTCTCCCCCACCTCTTTAGTGATGATTTTATCCAGCGCCACGCGGCTCTTTTCAACGCGGGTCAGCGCGCCGTTGTTGATCCACGGTAGCGCGGTGCGCAGCTCGGCCTGGTAGTCCATCGCCTGCTCGCGCTGGGCGGCCGTCAGGTTTTGCGGTTTGCCGTTAAAGGTCACGTTGCCATCCGGCGTAATCACCAGATTGCCATTCTCGCCCTTAACCTGCACGGTTTGCGGACTCAACACCACGTCATCGCGCGGGGTGACGCTACATTTATATTCCGCATGGGCGGTGGATCCGATTGCCAGTAAAGCAACAGCCAGCAACGTTTTGCGCATCTTTAACACTCCCTCAGACAAAATGGGCCAGCTAATGCTGGCCCCGTACCTGCTTTATTAGTCCCACCAAACGTCGAAAAGTTCGCTCACGCGGACATCTTCCATCTTGTGGTCTTCAAGCCATTTGCGTACCAGCGCCTGATGTTCTTCGGTGCATTTACCCACTTCCTGGGTGCAGATCAGACCTTCCCACGCCAGATAGCCGCTACCGTCGAAGGCCAGCTTGTTTGGCTCGATGACCTCGTTGATGAACGCATCAACGTCCTGATCGATCTGCTCAACGCTGGTGCCTTCAGGGAAACGCCAGGCAACGGAGAAGCCCACTTCCTGGAATTCTTCGATGTGCATCTTTTTACGCAGACGACGGCTACGATTCTTTGCCATTATTTCACCCTCTCGAACATTAAGTCCCATACGCCGTGACCAAGACGATGGCCACGCTGTTCAAATTTTGTCACCGGACGTGAATCCGGACGCGGTACGTAGTCGTTGCTCTCGGACTGGTTTTTATACCCGTCCAGCGACGACATCACTTCCAGCATATGTTCCGCATAAGGTTCCCAGTCGGTCGCCATGTGGAAAACGCCGCCCAGCTTGAGCTTACTTTTCACCAGCTCGGCAAACGGTGCCTGAACGATACGGCGTTTATTATGACGCGCTTTGTGCCATGGGTCAGGGAAAAAGAGCTGAACCATGTTCAAAGAATTGTCAGGAATCATTTTGTGCAGCACTTCCACCGCGTCGTGACACATCACGCGCAGGTTCTCAACGCCCTCTTCGTGGGCCGTTGCCAGGCACGCGCCGACGCCCGGTGAGTGTACTTCAATGCCGAGGAAGTTCTGCTCCGGGCGCGCTTTCGCCATTGTGACCAGCGAGGTGCCCATACCAAACCCGATCTCCAGCGTGACGGGCGCGTCGCGGCCAAACAGCTCGGTAAAGTCGAGCGGCTGCTCGCTGAACTCAACGCCCATCACCGGCCAGTAGTTGTCCAGCGCGTGTTGCTGCCCTTTTGTCAGGCGGCCCTGACGGCGGACAAAGCTGCGAATACGGCGCAGCGGGCGACCGTTTTCATCAAATTCCGGTGAAATGACGTCGTTTTTCATAAAAGAGTTGTCTGCTTGTGAGAGTGTTCGGGAAACGGGCATTATCCAAAGTTAAGGCTTCTATGCAAGCATGGGAAAGATCCGGTTTACAGCAGATTGACGCTGTGCTGCAATCTGCGTCCCTGATTATGCGAATCGATGACCATGCAAGCCTCTCAATTTTCAGCCCAGGTGCTGGACTGGTACGACAAATACGGGCGTAAAACCCTGCCCTGGCAAATTGAAAAAACGCCCTACAAAGTATGGCTCTCCGAGGTGATGTTGCAACAAACGCAGGTCGCCACCGTGATCCCTTACTTCGAGCGTTTTATGGCGCGCTTCCCGACGGTCACCGACCTGGCAAACGCGCCGCTGGACGAAGTGCTGCACCTGTGGACCGGGCTGGGCTATTACGCCCGCGCGCGCAACCTGCATAAGGCCGCGCAGCAGGTCGCCACGCGCCACAACGGTAAATTCCCGGAAACCTTCGACGAGGTGGCGGACTTACCCGGCGTCGGGCGTTCAACCGCAGGCGCGATCCTCTCCCTTTCATTAGGCAAGCATTTCCCGATCCTCGACGGCAACGTGAAGCGCGTGCTCGCACGCTGCTACGCCGTTGACGGCTGGCCGGGTAAGAAAGACGTTGAAAAACGCCTGTGGGAGATCGCTGAAGCGGTCACTCCGGCGAAAGGGGTGGAGCGTTTTAACCAGGCGATGATGGATCTCGGCGCGATGGTCTGCACGCGCTCAAAACCGAAGTGCGAACTCTGCCCGGTGAACAACCTCTGCGTGGCGTATGCCAACCAGTCATGGGCGCAGTATCCGGGTAAGAAACCCAAACAGACGCTGCCGGAGCGCACCGGCTATATGCTGCTGATGCAGCACGGCGACGACGTCTTCCTCGCCCAGCGCCCACCGAGCGGCCTGTGGGGTGGTCTATACTGCTTCCCACAGTTTGAAGATGAAGCCTCGCTTCGGGAATGGCTTGAACAGCGCGGCATTGCGGCAGATACCCTGACGCAGCTGAACGCGTTCCGCCATACCTTCAGCCATTTCCATCTGGATATTGTGCCTATGTGGCTTCCCGTGTCCTCGTTCACCTCCTGCATGGATGAAGGCACCGCTCTCTGGTATAACTTAGCGCAACCGCCATCAGTCGGGCTGGCGGCTCCCGTGGAGCGCCTGTTACAGCAATTACGTGTCGGTGCAATGGTTTAGCATCGGCAACACAAAGAGGAATGAGTATGGCCAGAACCATTTTTTGTACTTTCCTACAGCGCGACGCTGAAGGCCAGGATTTCCAGCTCTACCCGGGCGACCTGGGTAAGCGCATCTATAACGAGATCTCCAAAGAAGCCTGGGGACAGTGGCAGAAAAAACAGACCATGCTGATCAACGAGAAAAAGCTCAGCATGATGAACCCGGAGCACCGCAAGCTGCTGGAGCAGGAGATGGTGAACTTCCTGTTCGAGGGCAAAGACGTCCACATCGAAGGCTATACGCCACCGGAAAAATAATACTCTGCGGCTGTTGCCCGGCGGCGCTTTGCTTGCACGGGCCTACGGTTTTGTAGGCCGGCTAAGCGCAGCGCCACCCGGCGAAAGCAACGACTAAGCAAACACAACACGCACTCCCGGAATGATGAAAAAACTTTTAGCGCTAGCACTTGTTGCGCCGTTGCTTGTGTCTTGTTCTTCCAAAAAGGGCGATAGCTATAACGAAGCCTGGGTTAAGGACACCAACGGTTTTGACATTTTGATGGGGCAGTTTGCCCACAACATCGAAAATATATGGGGATTTAACGAAGTCCTGATCGCCGGACCGAAGGACTACGTTAAGTACACCGACGCCTATCAGACCCGTAGCCACATCAACTTCGATGACGGTACGATTACGGTTGAAACCATCGCGGGAACTGAACCTGCGGCGCATTTACGTCAGGCCATCATCAAGACCCTGCTGATGGGCGACGATCCGGGATCTATTGACCTCTACTCTGATGCCGATGACATTACCATCTCCAAAGAGCCGTTCCTGTATGGCCAGGTCGTAGACCAGACCGGTCAGCCGATCCGCTGGGAAGGCCGCGCCACAAAATTCGCCGACTACCTGCTGCAAACCCGCCTGAAAAGCCGCACCAACGGCCTGAAGGTGATTTACAGCGTGACCATTAACCTGGTGCCGAACCACCTCGACAAGCGTGCGCATAAGTATCTGGGCATGGTGCGTCAGGCGTCGCGTAAGTATGGCGTGGACGAGTCGCTGATCCTGGCGATTATGCAGACCGAATCCTCGTTCAACCCCTACGCGGTGAGCCGTTCCGACGCGCTGGGGCTGATGCAGGTTGTGCAGCACAGCGCCGGTAAAGACGTGTTCCGCTCGCAGGGGAAATCCGGCACGCCGAGCCGCAGCTACCTGTTCGATCCGCAAAGCAACATTGATACCGGCACGGCCTATCTGGCGATGCTGAACAATGTCTATCTCGGCGGAATTGATAACCCAACGTCACGTCGCTATGCGGTGATCACCGCCTACAACGGCGGGGCGGGCAGCGTGCTGCGCGTCTTCTCGAACGACAAGGTGCAGGCTGCGAATATCATCAACAGCATGGCGCCGGGGGACGTGTACGCTACCCTCACCACCCGCCACCCGTCTGCGGAATCCCGCCGCTATCTGTATAAGGTGAATACGGCGCAGAAAAACTATCGTCGCCGCTAATCAACACACCTTCTCCTGTAAGGAGAAGGTGTTCTGCTTCTCTCCATCCATACGAAAATGCTATTTGCATCACAATCCAGACTGCAAATTAATGTTGATTGCATTTTTTTGCGGGAGGTAACAAAACATAACCTCGCCTGCTGATAGAATTGCATCAAATAACAACCCTGAATGTTCCTATAACAACATATCTCCCGCTCACTTGTGAGGAAAGTAACATGAACCTTAAGCTGCAGCTTAAAATCTTGTCGTTTCTGCAGTTCTGCCTGTGGGGTAGCTGGCTGACTACACTCGGCTCCTATATGTTTGTGACGCTCAAGTTTGATGGTGCGTCAATCGGTGCCGTCTACAGCTCGCTGGGTATTGCGGCTGTTTTCATGCCAACGCTGCTCGGTATCGTGGCGGATAAATGGTTAAGTGCGAAATGGCTGTATATGCTTTGCCATCTGGTGGGTGCGGGGACGCTGTTTATGGCGGCCGAAGTGACCACGCCGGGGGCGATGTTTATGGTGATCCTGCTTAACTCGCTGGCGTATATGCCAACGCTTGGGCTGATCAACTCCATCTCCTACTATCGCCTGAAATCTGCCGGTCTGGATATCGTCACCGACTTCCCGCCAATCCGTATCTGGGGCACCATCGGCTTTATCATGGCGATGTGGGGCGTGAGCTTCGCGGGCTTCGAGCTGAGCCACATGCAGCTGTATATTGGTGCTGCGCTCTCCGTACTGCTGGCGCTGTTCACCCTGACGCTGCCAACCATTCCAGTGTCTAACCAGCAGAAAAACCAGAGCTGGAGCACCATGCTTGGCCTGGACGCCTTCGCCCTGTTCAAAAACAAGCGCATGGCGATCTTCTTTATCTTCTCCATGCTGCTGGGCGCGGAGCTGCAAATCACCAACATGTTCGGCAACACCTTCCTGCACAGCTTCGATAACGATCCGCTGTTTGCCGGGAGCTTTATCGTTGAGCACGCGTCGGTGATGATGTCTATCTCGCAGATCTCCGAGACGCTGTTCATCCTGACCATCCCGTTCTTCCTGCGCCGCTACGGCATCAAGAACGTCATGCTGATCAGCATCGCCGCGTGGATGCTGCGCTTCGGCCTGTTCGCCTACGGCGACCCGAGCGCGTTCGGCACCGTGCTGCTGGTTCTGTCGATGATTGTTTACGGCTGCGCCTTCGACTTCTTCAACATTTCCGGTTCGGTGTTTGTGGAAAAAGAGGTGAAGCCTGAAATCCGCGCCAGCGCGCAGGGCATGTTCCTGATGATGACCAACGGCTTCGGCTGTATTCTGGGCGGCGTGGTGAGCGGTAAAGTGGTTGAGATGTACACCACCAACGGCATTACCGACTGGCAGCCGGTGTGGCTGATCTTCGCGGCGTATTCGCTGGTGCTGTTCTTCGCGTTCCTCGCGCTGTTCAAGTACAAGCACGTTCGCGAACCGCACGGCGCGCAGCCGATCGCGCATTAATTGTTGTGCCCGGTGGCGCTGCGCTTACCGGGCCTACAAAACCAGACCGTAGGCCGGGTAAGGCGTAGCCGCGACCCGGCTATTTTATGGCAGACAGCACCCACCCCACCGACAGCAAATCCGCGCTGCCGCCCGGACTCAGGTTGCGTTCAATCAGTGCCTTATCCATCCTCAGCAACGCATCGCGATCCCAGCCGTTCGCCAGCAGTTCCCGCGCGTAACGTTGTACGTAGCGCAGCCCCTTCATACCGCCGCGCGACACCAGATTGCTGTCCTGGTTGATGGCCATCAGGCGTAACAACAGGTCATGAAGGGAATTCCCCTTCCACTGCTTCAGCGCGTTACGCACCGTGCTGAAGCCGCTTTCTGCCTCGCCGCGCGCGCCGGTGAGACCGTACAGCTGAAACTGCCGCTCGCCCGCCGTTGCCCGCCCGCTGCGCCCGACGAGCTCACGCGCCACCACCCCACGACAAATGTTACTTACCTCACAACAGAGGCTGCCGGCGGAGACATTTTTCACACGCCCGGCAGCGAAGCAGAGCAAACCGAGGGCAAAAATGCCCCCCTTATGGGTGTTTACCCCGTCCGTCGCGACGTACATCGCCTGTTCGCAGGCCATCCCCATCGGGCGGATAATCCGCAGCTGCTGAGCGGCTGGCTTGTCCGCATGTGCCTCGCCCAGCTCCGCAAAACGGACAAACCACGGCGTAATCGCCGTAATGCTGCGGACAAACAGCGCATGATCCATATCGCGGTGGGAACCGCTATTGAGCGTGTCCACCAGCCCAGGCTTGGGCGTCAGCTCCAGCTCTTGCCACAGCGCCGCTTCGGCAAGCGCGGGCACATCAGTCGGGCGCGGTTTAGTCGCGAGCAAACCAGTCATCGATCGTCTTCTCCACGCGGGAAACTACCTGCTCAACGGGATGGCGCCGCGAACGGGAGCAGGCATGCGCGGGCTCGTCGCAGATCAGGCAGCGCCTGAGGTTTGCCCCCAGCGACTGGCGCCCGACGTGGCCGTTCTGAGGACAGATGACATCCAGGTCCCACAGCCTGCCGAGCGGGTGCGTCTGCTCCAGTTCCGCACAGTGCGCTTTGATTTCCGCCGCCGGATGGGCGACGCACCACAAGGCTTCCGGGCCGGTGGGCAGCCACAGCACCTGACGGTCCAGCACCTGCCAGCGGTTCTCCCACAGCAGCTGGTCGCACATCTGGAGCGCCACGCCCATGGTGTTGCGATAGCGCAGGCTGTCTTTAATGTCCCCGGGCGTGACCAGCGTGAGGGAAATCACCGGTTGTTGATAGTGCGTGAGCATGTCGGCCTGGCGCGCCGCGCGGCAATCTTTCGCCGCCAGCAGTTCGTCCAGGCTGACACCCGTCCGCACGGGTGTCGCTGAAATCATACTGACTCCTTCACCTGTCGCACGGTGTCGATCACGCTGCCGTCGCGGTAGCGGATGACGCCGACGATTTTGTCGGTAAATTCAATCGGTTTCGGTACACCGGTCAGGGAAATCGCCCGCTCGTAAAGCGCGCTGATATCCACAACTTTGAGCCCGGATTCCAGCAGCCGCTCGCGGATCTCCGGGCGCGCCGGGTTGACCGCAATGCCGTGGTCGGTGACCAGCACGTCGATGCTCTCTCCCGGCGTGAGGCGCGTGGTAACGCGCTTGACCACCGTCGGAATGCGGCTGCGCAGCAGCGGCGCGACGACGATGGTCAGGTTGGCTGCCGCCGCCACGTCGCAGTGCCCGCCGGATGCGCCACGCATCACGCCGTCGGAGCCGGTGATGACGTTAACGTTAAAATCAACGTCAATTTCCAGCGCGCTGAGGATCACCACGTCGAGCTGATCGCAGCTTGCCGCCTTGCTGCCGGGGTTGGCGTAGACGTTGGTGGAGATCTCAACGTGGTTCGGATTGCGCGCCAGCGAAGCCGCCGCCTGGCCGTCAAAGCACTGGGTGTCGAGCAGCTTTTCGATAAGCCCCTTCTCGTGCAGATCCACCAGGCTGCCGGTGATGCCGCCGAGCGCGAAGCGGGCCTTCACGCCGCTGCGCTCCATCTTCTCTTCCATAAAACGGGTGCAGGCGGTGGCCGCCGCGCCGGAGCCGGTCTGCATCGAGAAGCCCGGTTTGAAATAGCCGGAGTGCTCAATCACGTCCGCCGCATAGCGGGCGATCATCAGCTCGCGCGGGTTGCTGGTGACACGCGCCGCGCCGACGCTGATTTTCGCCGGGTCGCCCACGCTCTCCACCTGCACGACGTAGTCCACCTGGTCCTGCCCCAGGCTGGCGGGCATATTCGGGAACGGCACCAGTTCTTCGGTCAGCAGCACCACCTTGCGGGCAAAGTGCGCGTCCACCATGGCGTAGCCCAGCGAACCGCAGCACGATTTGCCCTGCGTGCCGTTGGCGTTGCCAAACGCATCGCTGCACGGCACGCCGAGAAACGCCACGTCGATATTAAGCTCGCCGTCCTGAAGCAGCTTCACGCGCCCACCGTGGGAGTGAATCTGTACCGGCTCGTCCATCAGCCCGTGGGAGATGGCGTCCGCCAGCCTGCCGCGCATGCCGGAGGTGTAAATCCGGGTAATTACGCCGCTTTCGATATGCTCGATCAGCGCGTCGTTGCAGGTCATCAGCGAGCTGGAGGCCAGGGTCAAATTTTTAAATCCCATCCGCGCCAGTAGCGCCACAACGGTGTTGATCACCCGGTCGCCTTCGCGAAAGGCATGGTGGAAGGAGATGGTCATTCCGTCCTGCAAGCCGCTGCGCGCTACGGCTTCTTCGAGGGAGGCACAGAGCTTGCGGTTGTGCTTCGCGTCGCTGTCCGCCAGCCAGGGCGTCGCGCTGTGGGCGGTATCAAAGGGTTTCAGGTCCCGCAGATGGGGGAAGTTCACGTGGAGAAGTTCTGTCTGATTCATTTTGTCATCCTTACCGACGCACGCCGGAAGCCGCCGCGCGCTCCAGCACCACCTGCGCGTGGTTAATAATCGGGGCGTCGACCATTTTGCCGTTGAGCGAGACCACGCCCAGGCCGTTACGCTCGCCCTCTTCTGCCGCTTCAATCACCCTTTTGGCGTGCTCCACCTCTTCCTGCGTCGGGGCGTAGGCGTTGTGCAGCAGGTCAATCTGGCGCGGGTTAATCAGCGATTTGCCGTTAAAGCCCATCTTGCGGATCAGGTCGACCTCGCGCAGGAACCCGGCTTCGTCGTTAACGTCTGACCACACCACGTCGAAGGCGTCGATGCCGGCAGCGCGTGCCGCGTGCAGCACCGCGCAGCGGGCATAAAACAGCTCGGTGCCGTCGCCGCGCTCGGTCTGCATGTCCATTACGTAGTCAAAGGCCGCCAGCGCAATGCCGATCAGGCGCGGCGAGCTGCGGGCAATCGCCACGGCATTGATGACGCCAATAGCCGATTCAATCGCTGCCATCACGCGGGTAGAACCCACCTCGCGCCCGCACTCCTTTTCGATACGCTCAAGGTGGCCTTCCAGCTCGTAGATATCATCCGGCGTGTCGGTTTTCGGCAGGCGGATCACGTCCACGCCCGCATGCACGGCGGCTTCCAGATCCAGCAGGCCAAACGGCGTGCTCAGCGGGTTTATGCGCACCACGGTTTCGATATCCTGATACATCGGGTGCTGCAACGCGTGGAACACCAGCATGCGTGCGGTATCTTTCTCGCGCAGGGCCACTGCATCTTCAAGATCGAACATGATGGCGTCTGGCCGGTAGATAAACGCGGTGGAGAGCATGGCGGCATTGGCGCCCGGCAGGAACAGCATACTGCGGCGGAGTTTACTCATTTCAGCGCCTCCCAGTTGATGGCCTGTTCATCGGCAGCACGCAGAAGCGCGCTTTGCAGGCGGGCGCGGATTGCACAGTCCAGCGCCCCTTTGTCTTCAATAATGATTAATCCCTGATGCACGTTCATGGCGCGCAGCGTGTCGTCGACCACCTGGCGAATGTGCTCGCCAAACTGCTTAATCACTTCACTGTGGATGACAATCTCCAGCTCGCCGTGAGCGGGGGCGATTTTCACCATCAGGTCGCTGGACTCCTGCGTTCCGGCCAGCGCCTCCCTTACAATATTCATGATAAATTCCTGATAGTTATGCGACTTCCGCACTCGCGCGATAATGCGCTTCGAGATGCGCGAAGGTGGAGTCCGGGACGATCTCCCGGATCCGGGAAAACTGCTGTGTCTTGAGTAAACGGCGCACTTCGGACGCCGAAATGG
Source organism: Enterobacter cloacae complex sp. (assembly GCF_900322725.1). Lineage (NCBI taxonomy): Bacteria > Pseudomonadati > Pseudomonadota > Gammaproteobacteria > Enterobacterales > Enterobacteriaceae > Enterobacter > Enterobacter cloacae complex sp. The sequence continues at coordinate 1,205,662 of NZ_LT991957.1, forward strand.
CGTTGCCGGTGGCCTTGATGCGCGGCATCTCCACCACCTCGATATGCGAGGCCAGCAGATCGTGCAGCGTCTGGTTGTACTGGCGGGTGATATCGCAGAACGGCTCCGAGCCGATAAAGCGGTGCGTGATGCCGAGCGCCGGGGCGATGAAGTCCCGGAAGATCAGCACGTCGATCTCGCTCCACGCCTGCTGCACTTTACCGGTCTCTTTGAGAAAGTAGGCCGGAAACGTGGCGCGCGAGATGATGTACTGCGAGCCTTCATGCACCACCACGTTCGGCAGATGCGCCACGCCCGCGCGCACCATCTCAAGGCGCGCGCTGAACGGGAAGAACGAGGCGTCTTCACGCACCACAAACAGATGCAGGGCATCGCACTGCGCCGCCGCCTGCTCCACCAGATGACGGTGGCCGAGGGTGAACGGATTGGCGTTCATCACAATCGCGCCAGTTTTCTCCCCGCCCTTTCGCATCCGGCTTAAGGTACGGCAGTAGCGCGCGATCCCCTGCGGAGTGTTCTCCATCAGCACCGCGTTGTTCCCGCTCTGGGCAATCGGCCAGAAGCCGCTGCGGCCAAAGCGCTCCTTATTGCACGGACGGGTGCAGAGGAAGAGGTGAAAATGACCGCGCTCCAGCGCTGCATTCTCTACCTCTGCCAGCAGCCGCGCGCTGAGGTTTTCCCCACGAAGCGGCTCGTTGACCGCCACACACTTGATGACGTTGGCAGCCAGCCCTGCGCAACCCACCAGCTGCGCGCCGGACCAGGCTTCAACAAACAGCGTGATGTCGTTGTCCAGGCCAAGGCCGCTGTCTGCCAGCAGGTAGCGGATCTGGCTTAAGCGTTCCGGGTGTTTCGCCACAATGGTATGGCGAAAATCAATGGATTGCGATTGCATGCTGCCGCCTTACTCAGTGTGCCGCCGCAAGCCCGACGGCTGGCGCTTCCACGATCACGTTGCTCAGATGACCGATATGCTCGATCTCCACCTCAATGCGATCCCCCTCCTTCATAAACAGCGGCGGGTTACGCTTTTTACCCACGCCGCCAGGAGAGCCGGTAATGATCACATCGCCCGGGCTGAGGCGGGTGAAGGTGCTGATGTATTCGATGAGCTCCGCGACCTTGTGGATCATGCTGCTGGTGTTGTCCTCCTGCACCATGCGGCCGTTAAGCCAGGTGCGGATCGCCAGGCTGTGCGGGTCCGGGATCTCATCCGCCGTCGCCATCCAGGGGCCAAACGCGCCGGTCTGACGCCAGTTTTTACCGGCGGTGAACCAGGTGTGCTGCCAGTCGCGGGCGGAGCCGTCCATGTAGCAGCTGTAGCCCGCCACGTGGCGCAGGGCGTCATCGCGGCTGATGTTCTCCCCACCCTTACCGATAATCACCGCCAGCTCGCCTTCGTAATCGAATTCGCTGGAGTGGCGCGGCTTCAGCACCGGCTCGTTGTGGCCGGTCTGTGAATCCGGGAAGCGGACAAACAGCGTCGGGGCCGGGTTGTGTTGGTCAAACTCCTTGCGCTTGTCGGCGTAGTTCATGCCCACGCAGAGGATTTTTTCCGGCTGCACGATCACCGGCAAGAAGGTGATGGCGCTCAGCGGCACGTCCACCGCGTCGTTCAGAAAACGGGTGGCCTGCGCCAGACCGTTCCCCTGCAACAGCGCTTTAAGGTCGCCGTAGCGGTCGCCCAGGCGGCGGCCTAAATCAATCACGCCCTCGGCCTGAACGATGCCGTAGCTGCGTTTTCCCTGGTATAAAAAGCTTGCGAGTTTCATTGTTTTTTCCTGAATACTTAGACGAGGAAGTTGCCCAGAATCAGCAGTGAGACAGAGACGTTAATCGCGCCGCCGATACGGGTAGCAATCTGGGCGAAGGGCATCAGGCTCATGCGGTTGCCTGCGGTCAGGATCGCCACGTCGCCGGTACCGCCCTGTCCACTCTGGCAGCAGGAGACGATGGCGACATCAATCGGGTGCATACCGATTTTTTTGCCGACGAAAAATCCGGTCGCCACCAGCGCAGACACGGTGCTGATAATCACCAGCAGGTTGCTGACGGTGAACGCCGCGACCAGCTCGTGCCACGGGGTAATTGCCACGCCAACGGCGAACAGGATTGGATAGGTCACGGAGGTCTGGAAGAATTTGTACACCACCTGGGAACCCTCCAGCAGACGCGGAGAGGCGCCGTTGCAGAGCTTCACCAGCACCGCCATAAACAGCATGCCAACGGGCGCAGGCAGGCCAATCAGCTTGTGGCCGAGCATGCCCAGCATGTACAGCAGCACCGCCAGCAGCGCGCCGGAGGCGATAGTGGTCACGTCCGCTTTACCGGAGAACGCAGGCTGAGAGACGGTGGCATCCGCATTCGCGCGGTTGGGCATCAGCTGGCCTTCGCCGGTCAGGTGCGGGTAGCGTTTCCCGAGCTGGTTGAGGCAGCCGGAAATAATGATCGCCGTCAGACCGCCGAGCATCACCATCGGCAGCACGCGGCCAAGCGCCACGCCCTGGTCCATATGCAGCAGGGTGGCATAGCCGATGGAGAGCGGGATCGCCCCTTCCCCGACGCCGCCCGCCATGATCGGCAGAATGATAAAGAAGAAGATCTGGAACGGCTCAAGGCCCAGCGCCAGCCCCACGCCCATGCCAACAATCATGCCGACGATTTCACCGCACAGCATCGGGAAGAAGATGCGCAGGAAGCCCTGGATCAGCACGGTGCGGTTCATGCTCATGATGCTGCCGACGATAATGCAGCAGATATAGAGGTAGAGAATGTTGGTGGATTTGTAGAATTTGGTCGTGGATTCCACCACCACGTCCGGCAGCAGACCGTAGTAGACCAGCGCGGAAGGGATAAAGGTGGCGCAAATCGCCGCCGCGCCGAGCTTGCCGACAATCGGCAGGCGTTTGCCAAATTCGCCGCAGGCAAAGCCGAAGAAGGCCAGCGTGGCCACCATGACCACGATGTCGCTCGGCAGCTTTCCGCCCAGACAATCAATCGCAATCAGCGCGCCCGCCAGAACGAACAGCGGCAAAGGAATAATGCCGATTTTCCAGGTATCCATAATATGCCACCAGCGCTCCTTGAGGGAGGGCCGCTGAATATCAATCGGGTCGTGGGTAACAGAGAATGAATCGTCAGTTGTGCTCATAATAAGCCCCTTAGTTATTTTGTGCGTTCAGCTTAGAGTCACAAAGGCTTACTTTATGTGAGGGATGACATATTAAAGGCGAAGTTTTAATGGCCGCTATGGTTTTAATGGTTTCTATTATTTAATGTGATTTACGCCTTATTTATTACCGTGGTTTTTATGGTTTCTTTTCCTAACCGAACAAAGAAATAACATTTATTCAGTTAGCATCCAGAGAATGAGACTTTCGGAAAAATCTTTTACAGACCGTGCTGTGCAAGGGATCACAAGTTTTCGGCAAAGCGGGCATCCTGGCGTTAAAAGATGATATATTCAGCCAACCTGTTGATACCTTGCGTGATAGTTATGAAAGTATCGTTTCAGATCAAGCTGTTTATTTCGCTGGTCGCCTTTTTCTCAGTGCTGTTCGCATTACTGGGCGGATATTATTATGTCGACGTCGGCAGGCAGCTTTATCAGGAAATGAGCGCGCGCGCAAAAATACAGGCTGAAGAGATAGCGCTTATTCCCACTCTGCGAAAAGAAGTCGAACAAAAGGATATCCAGAGCATCCATGACTTTATGCAGAAAATAGCCGCCCACAGCGACGCCAGTTTTATTGTGATTGGTGACAATAAAGGGCTGCATCTTTTTCACTCCGTGTTTGCTGACCGGGTAGGCAAAACGCTGGTTGGCGGGGACAACGACGAGGTATTACACGGCAAAAGCACCATTACCATTCGCAAGGGCGGGTTAGGCATTTCGCTGCGCAGCAAAGCCCCTATTTTTAATGATGCCGGGCAGGTGGTGGGGATTGTTTCGGTGGGCTATCTCACAAGCTATCTGGACACCATCACCGTCAACAAGGTAGTCAATATCCTGATTGCCGCCGTGCTGCTGCTTATCGCCCTGTTTATTTTCTCCTGGTTCTTCACCCGCAGCATCAAGAAGCAGATATTCTCTCTGGAACCACGCGAAATCGGCCTGCTGGTGCGTCAGCAAAAGGCGATGATGGAATCCATTTATGAAGGGGTGATTGCCATCGATGACGACCTGCGCATTGAAGTGATCAATCAGGCGGCGCGTAAATTATTAGGCTTACGTCAGCCTGCCCGCGAACTGCGCGGTCAACACATTAGCCAGGTGATCGCACCCGTCCCGTTTTTTAACGCGCAGACCATGCTTGCGAAAGACACTCACGATGAGATCTGTCGCTTTAACGATCTCACGGTCATTGCCAGCCGGGTGCGGATCATGCTGGAAGATGCGTTGCAGGGCTGGGTGATCACCTTTCGCGATCGCAACGAGATCGACTCGCTCAGCGCCCAGCTTAGCCAGGTGAAGCGCTACGTTGATAACCTGCGCATCATGCGCCACGAACAGCTGAACCGCATGACCACGCTGTCCGGCCTGCTGCATATGGGCCGTTATGACGAGGCGATCCGCTACATACAGGCGCAGTCGGAACACGCTCAGGAGCTGCTGGATTTTATCTCGTCCCGCTTTAGCTCCCCGACGCTGTGCGGTTTGCTGCTTGGAAAAGCCGCCCGCGCCCGTGAGAAAGGCGTTGAGCTGAGTTTCGATCCGGCCTGCCGTGTAGATAAACCGTTCCTGCCGCTGCTCGAATCGGAACTTATCTCGATCATCGGAAATTTGCTGGATAACGCCATCGAAGCGACCCAGCGCGCCCCGCTCCCGCATGCGCCGGTAGACGTGCTGATAAAGCTGAACGAGCAGGAACTGATTATTGAAGTCGCCGACCAGGGCGTCGGCATCACACCCGCGATCCGCGACCGGATCTTTGAGCGCGGCATCACCACCAAAACGCGCGGCGATCATGGTATAGGCCTGTATCTGATTGAAAGCTACGTCACGCAGGCTGGCGGCGCAATTGAGGTTGCCGATAACACCCCACGCGGTGCCATTTTCTCACTGTTTATTCCCGCCACGAGAACGGCCCGGCACCCCGCACAGGAACTGGAAGATACCGACTATGCAACATGAACTTATCGACGTACTGATTGTTGAAGACGAGAACGAACTGGCGCAACTGCACGCGGAGCTTATCGGTAAACATCCGCGCCTGAGGCTGGTGGGAATTGCCGCGTCATTGGCCGACGCGCAGCGACAGCTTGAGAGCAAACAGCCGAAGCTGATGCTGCTGGATAACTACCTGCCGGACGGCAAAGGCATCACCCTTATCAGCAACCCGATGCTCGCCCGCGCCAACTGCTCGGTGATTTTCATCACCGCCGCCAGCGATATGGACACCTGTAGCCAGGCCATTCGTAACGGCGCGTTCGACTACATCCTCAAGCCGGTATCCTGGAAGCGCCTGAGCCAGTCGCTGGAGCGTTTTGTACAGTTTGCCGAGCAGCAGCGCGTCTGGAAGATTGTTGACCAGCAGAACGTGGATTCGCTCTATCAGCTACAGGCGAAAAATTATCGTCTGGACAACGGCAGCAAAGGGATAGAGGAGAACACGCTGGCGCGGGTGCAAACGCTGTTCAACAGCAAGGCGTCGCACTGCTTTACGGTGGATGAGGTGGTGAGCGAGACGGGGCTGAGTAAAACCACCACCCGGCGCTATCTGGAACACTGCGTGGAGGTGGGTTTTCTGACGGTGGAGATGCTGTACGGGAAGATTGGGCATCCGAGAAGGATGTACCGCCGCGCAGAAGCCTGACGCAGTATTGTAGCAACTCGCCGGGTGGCGCTAACGCTTACCCGGCCTACGTTCAAACATTCAATACGTACCCATACAGTCGCTTGATCCCGTCCGCATCCTTCTCACTGTAAACGCCCTGCAACTCCGGCGAGAAGCCCGGCAGCATATTAATGCCCTCCTCCAGCGCCAGGAAGTAACGCTGCACCGCTCCGCCCCAGACTTCGCCCGGCACCACGCACAGCACGCCCGGCGGATATGGCAGCGCGCCTTCGGCGGCAATGCGCCCTTCAGCGTCACGAATACGCACCAGCTCTACGTTCCCGCGAATGTACTCCTGGTTGGCATCCTGCGGGTTCATCACTACGGCGGGCAGGCTCTCCTGGCGGAACATCGCCTTCTGGAGATCCTTCACGTTAAAGCTGACGTAGAGATCGTGCATCTCCTGGCACAGCTGACGGATCGTGTAGTCGCGGTAACGCACCGGGTATTTCTGATAGATGGTCGGCAGCACATCCGCGAGCGGCGTGTCGTCTTCTATATGCTGTTCGAACTGCCCCAGCATCGCCACCAGCTGCATTAACTTCTCCTCGCTCTCCGCTGGCGTCAGCAGGAACAGGATGGAGTTGAGGTCACACTTCTCCGGCACAATGCCGTTTTCGCGCAGGTAGTGGGCGAGAATGGTCGCCGGAATGCCGAAATCGGTATAGTGACCTGTTTCTGCATCAATGCCCGGCGTGGTCAGCAGCAGCTTGCACGGGTCGACGAAATACTGCTCGCGAGCATAGCCTTCAAAACCGTGCCATTTTGCCCCCGGCTCGAAGCTAAAGAAGCGACGCTCGCTGGCGATGACCTGCGTGGGGTGATCCTGCCACGGCCGCCCCGCCACCACTGGCGGGATAAACGGCTTGATCATATGGCAGTTGGCGATGATGGCCTTGCGCGCCTCAATGCCCAGCTCGACGCACTCCGCCCACAGCCTGCGCCCGCTCTCGCCCTCGTGAATTTTGGCGTTCACGTCCAGCGCTGCAAACAGCGGGTAAAACGGGCTGGTAGAGGCGTGCAGCATAAACGCATTATTAAGACGCTTGTGCGGACAGAAACGCGACTGGCCGCGAATATGGTTATCCTTTTTATGGATCTGCGACGTTTGCGAGAACCCGGCCTGCTGCTTGTGTACCGACTGGGTCACAAAAATTCCCGGATCGTTCTCGTTAAGCTCCAGCAGAAGCGGAGACGTTTCTGCCATCATCGGGATAAACTGCTCGTAGCCCACCCACGCGGAGTCAAAAAGGATGTAGTCACACAGGTGGCCGATCTTGTCGATCACCTGACGGGCGTTGTAGATCGTGCCGTCGTAGGTACCGAGCTGAATGATCGCCAGGCGGAACGGGCGGGCCTCGTTGGCCTTTTCCGGCGCCGCCTCGCGGATCAGATCCCGCAGATACGCGTCATCAAAGCAGTGTTCATCGATTCCGCCGATAAAACCAAACGGATTACGCGCGGCCTCAAGATAAACAGGGGTTGCCCCGGCCTGGAGCAGCGCCCCGTGATGGTTGGATTTATGGTTATTACGATCGAACAGCACCAGATCGCCACGGGTCAGCAGCGCATTGGTCACCACCTTATTGGCAGCCGATGTGCCGTTCAGCACGAAGTAGGTTTTATCCGCGTTGAACACCTTCGCCGCGAACTTTTGCGCGTGCTTGGCGGAGCCTTCGTGGATCAGCAAATCGCCCAGCTTCACGTCGGCATTGCACATATCGGCGCGAAACACGTTCTCACCGAAGAAATCATAGAACTGTCGCCCTGCCGGGTGTTTTTTGAAAAACGCGCCGTGCTGATGACCAGGGCAGGCAAAGGTGCTGTTCCCCATTGCGACATACTGGCTCAGGGTGTCAAAAAAAGGTGGCAGCAGGTTCTCTTCATACCGGCAGGCGGCGGATTCCAGTTCCAGGAACTCCTGCGCTTTACCCGAGATAATCGCCGTGACGCCATCAGGCACCTCTCCAGGCTCATGCGAGAACATAAACACCGGTAGCTGAAAGCCCGTACGCTTCAGCAACGCGAGAATGCCGCTGTAGCTTTCAACAACCGTAATGACGACTGCCGCCACATCGGTGAAATCGGTGTTATCCAGCGTCACCTTTTCACGGTGCGTAGAAACTTTGGATACCAGCTCACGGCTGACGGCAATTTTCATGGTTTTCATAAGCGCAAATACCCTCACCGAACGGTGAGACAGGGAGGAGAAAATTCGCGCAATCATGTCACCTTTTATTTTCAGGCGCAAGAAGGAATCAGTATGCATTACGCCTCCCAAAGCTAACCATAAACAGGGCTGGACGTGCCATAATCATGCAATGCCAGTGCTTAAATAACAGGAGTTAAACGTGGTAATTGGACCCTTTATCAATGCGGGAGCTGTACTGCTGGGCGGTGTACTTGGGGCAGTATTGAGCCAGCGGTTGCCGGAGCGTATTCGCGTCTCCATGCCCTCCATTTTTGGCCTGGCGTCGCTGGGAATTGGTATCCTTTTAGTGGTGAAGTGCGCCAACCTGCCGGTAATGGTGCTGGCAACCTTGCTCGGCGCGCTGATTGGCGAATTTTGCTATCTGGAAAAAGGCATAAATAGCGCGGTAGGTAAGGCTAAAAACCTGATTGCCCGACCGGGCAAGGCGAAGCACGGCACGCACGAGTCGTTTATTCAAAACTACGTTGCGATCGTTATTCTGTTCTGTGCCAGCGGTACGGGGATTTTCGGTTCGATGCAGGAAGGAATGACCGGCGATCCCAGCATCCTGATTGCGAAAGCGTTCCTGGATTTCTTCACCGCCACTATTTTTGCCACTACGCTCGGCATCGCCGTCGCCGCGATTTGCGTGCCAATGCTGCTGATTCAGCTGGCGCTGGCCACCTGCGCCACGCTGATCCTGCCGCTGACGACGCCCGCGATGATGGCAGACTTTACCGCCGTCGGCGGCCTGTTGCTGCTGGCGACAGGGCTGCGCATCTGTGGCATCAAAATGTTTGCAGTGGTGAACATGCTCCCTGCCCTGCTGCTCGCCATGCCGCTTTCCGCGCTCTGGACGCACTTTTTCGCTTAAGTTTGCGGCGAAATGGTGAGAGAGTGTGCAGTCTGCACCGAAAGCAATAAATTTCGTTGACGTCGGAGGGCGGATCGGGTTTAATGCGCCCCGTTGCCCGGATAGCTCAGTCGGTAGAGCAGGGGATTGAAAATCCCCGTGTCCTTGGTTCGATTCCGAGTCCGGGCACCACTATTCAGAAAACCCGCCCTTGAGGCGGGTTTTTGCTTTTGGGCTAATTCAGCAACGTGATACGCCCCTGCTTCCAGTGCCGGCAGGTTTATCTCATGAAGCAAATGGTTTGAGCCCGCCGATGCCCGACGGATGCACTCTTCCACCCTGTCCCATCAGATTCTGGCGATCGCGGTACAGTGGGGAGGCGTGCGTGCCGATCAGATCTGATCGCAGCTATGCCAACAAGGGCCATATCAAAAAGTCAGAATCGATGACTTCAAAACGTTATTGAAGCATATGGGGGAGCACCAGTTTCTGACCCAGCTATCAAGCGGTGAACTGGTTCTGGGCGTCGAAGGCAAACGTCAGCTGAATCAGTATACCTTTTATGCAGTGTTCAGCACGCCGGAAGAGTTTCGTATTGTGGCGGGGAATAAAACATTGGGCTCCATTCCCGTTGATTCACGACTGATGCCTGACCTACACATTATTTTTGGCGGTCGACGCTGGAAGTAAACCGATAACAACAGTGATAAAAAAGTCATCATAAGATTATAGTCTCACCTTTATCACCCTCAGAAAAATATTGCATTCAGATACCGTTGCGGCAGTGGCCAAATAACCATCGGTAGTTAGCGTAAGTGTGAGCACGTTGGAGAGAAAACTATCAACAATAATCTGTAAGATTTCATCTCCCGGAAAATTACTGACATGACGCAGATTAAAGAGATTACCAACTGTCGCGTCCAAGTTTCTCAACTTTACCACGTGCATGAACGTGATGGCGCTGAGGTTATTTTCAGGTCCGACGGCACGCGGTTCGGCAAAAGCTATGGCGTGATTCAAGGGTATATTGAATATCTGGAGCGTTATACCCTTGGTATAGAAATACCAATAGCAACTTCCCTGAAAGGGTTGCTATACGTTCACTAAAACATTTGGTTTCGCAGATTGTTCGTTGTGAAGAACAACAGGCATCATTCAATAGTCAACATAGGGATCTTGATATAGAAATAATCAAAGACCAGCTAAAGAACTCCCGCTCAGACTTCACAAACCATTGCATTTGCCAGCAAGTCATTGTTTTAAAAGAGTAATGTTGAAATGCCGATTCAAGAATATATTCGCCGCGGGCTGCTTGTTCGCAGAAAGCGTAAATTTAACGCTTGTCATGATAGAACTGATCTTCATATTCTAAATCGTAATTGTTAAGAGAGTTCAAAATAATATCTATCGCTCGTTTGCCTGCTGCCCATGATGCAAAACTTTGCTCCCTAGAGGTAAGCGAGCCAATTATAAAGAACCAACACCCCTGGACTTTACCCACAAATATAATTAATAATCCTTCCCGCCCCTCTGAATTTTTTACATTAAACTCGCCTTTCCAGAGTTCTGTAATGTTTTTATTAAAAATTTCGCCAACTTGTTTTGAAAACGTTTCTTTAATATAATTGTAGCTAACCGCTTCTATATTGCTAATAATTAAATCATAAATTTGGTCTTTATTGATTGTCGCATCATAGTGTAAAAAATATCCATCAATAACGCCATGTACCCTTGTTTCACCTCTCAAAGACAGAGAATAATAACTCATTTTTTCATTATTATATCTTTCTGAATATAACCATGACGCTGGATAATAAAATGAATAACTTGCAGGTAAATCCAAGTTTATGCTCTTAAGTTCTTCTGCTAAATGCCATTTTGAGTCATTAATCAAAGTAAAAAATTTCACGCAATGATAGAGATCTTCAGCCAGTAATTCATAATCTTCTTCACTGGAGCTGGCTTTCACTATGATCATATTGGCTCCTTTATGCTCAAAATCATAATTTTTAAATACTCTGACTCTTGAAATAACGGTTTTACCGTCAATACAACTCTTAGATAAAAAATCAGCATACCGTCCACTAGCGCTATAATAATCCTTGCGATGGAGGATTTCTTCATCTAAAAGGGATAATATATACTCACCCCATTCACTAGCATCTATGTCATTGTTTACTTGCTCATAAGCCACATCAATTTCTATAAATGGATATTTTGTCCCAGTAACAGTCTGGTAGCAACCAATAGCATAGAGGTTATTTGTCCCTGCGATTAGTTCAGGTTTAACGCCAACCGGTTTAACATCCAGAGGGAGTAATATTTTGTAATATAAACTTGTTGACTCTGAAGATGTATAACGACATCGCCAGAAATGTTCCTTCTGATATTCAAAACTATATGTTACTAATTCTGGAAAACTTAAGACCTTACCATTATCTTTCATAACAACACCGCTTGTTTGTTTAAATTTTATGTATTTACCCTGACAGGTAAGATTAAAATTCAAGATCAATCATTGAACTTTAATGTATGGTGTTTAACAATCATGGTATATATATAAGGTATATTACACATGCATATACATAAAAAAAGTAAAATAGAAGCTTGATGAATTTTGATATATTTAAATAATTAGACAGATACCATTTTATTGGTTGCCTGTTGGTATAGGCAATGTTGTTATTAATATGAAATGCAGCTAATCGTTTAAGTCCACCATCTATAATTGAAAAAACAGTATAATGAAAAAAAGCATAAACACCAAGTAGGTTTACTATTTTTAGTGAAGTTATACTCCAAACATGATTAAACATTACATATACCGAAAGGAGATATAAGGCAATACCTAAAAAAAACCTAAATATAAGATTACTATAAAATAAAAATAAAGACTCCGGTAAAAAATTAATTTTTATCATATTAGCCTCCAATAATAACAGTAGATTCACCTGATAGCACAACACCCGATTTGGAAGAGACAAACCCAAGTCGCTCTTGAATAGGAACATCGGTAAATGGTCCAAGCTGAATATTAATATCACCACCTACGCCTAATACAAATGCTATTTTACCGGACAACTGAAGTTTAACCATGATATTATCAAAATCCACCCACCCCCCACCACCCAATCCCAAACCTGCTGCCCCAGCAGTCCCATCAACAGAACCTGTCATTTTAAAATATTTTGACTCTATAATACCTGAAAGCTGCCCTTTTGCAGCAGCAGCTTCTGCCCCAAGTTCAAAAGCGGCACCAACCCTTGCTTCGTCAAGATCGTGTGTAAGATTATAGTTGCCTTTTCCTTCCGCCAAACCGATTTTACCTTCAGCTTTTGTTTCCACATAGTCACCAGATCCTGCTTTTCCTGAACTGAGACTTATATTCCCGGAAAGGCCCTCAAGCTTTGCCTCAATCGAGCTAGAGTGTACATCTTCATTTGCAATTGTCCCTGCCGTCATTTCAGCCTTGCCGACAGTACCTCCGAGACCAATGTTAGCCCCACTATCTCCAATTGGATGATTTAGCTGAAAATCTATAATACCTGCTTTTAGGTTACTCTTATCATATTGACCATCACCATCCTCATCCATTAATGTGGAGACTGCATAAGCAGTATATAATTTGAATTTATCTGAACCATTTGGATTTTTTACCGAGCCATCCTCATTTGTATTTTTAGCTATTGTGACATAATGATATTCAGGCGGTTTTGGTCCTTGTGTAGGAGGTAATGATTTTTTACCGCAAACAACTTTATCCCCCTTTCTGGCAGCAGGCAGTCCATTTATTGTTACAGTCTTAGAACCTTCACTAATTACACCTGGTCCGTGCGTTTTACAAATATATATATCCCCCATCCGTGCAGATGGAAGCCCTCCTGTTGAGACATCACGACTACCAGATGTTATTGGGCCATCATGTCCAGCTGTATCAGCCGTTTGTCTTGCTGCGTGCTTACCCATGTCGTCTTTCTTATGTGATAATCAATTAATCTAGTTATGGATTTAATTTCAACATACCACCAGTCAGCACTTGCTCTTCGCTGCCGTCAGCTGACAATTTTTTGGTATTGACATGATATTCATCCTTCGCAGTATTCTTAATTATTTTCCCACTAATAGTGATTTCTCCATTTTCCAGCAAGGTAATGCTCGACTCTCCACAAACAAATTCGATCTTTTCTTCCGAAGAAACCCTGATAGTTTTTTTTACCTTTATTGTTTGCTTCCCGTTATGAAGATTAATCTCCTGATCTCCTTTATCTATATCAGTTTTTTTATTTCCTTCTGTAATTTCGGTAGTTTGATTATTGACTACCGTTATAATCTGATCATTTGCCACCGTCACCGTCTGGTCATGACCCCCTTCTTTTTTCCCACCCACCTTAACCGTCTGTCCAACACCCACCGTAATATTCTGGTTATTACCAATCGTTTCGGTATGATTCGCCTTCACATCGGTGGTGCGGTTGTTCAGCACCTCGGTGTCCATGTTTTTCTGCGCATGGATATAGACCTGCTCATTGTCAGTCGCATCCTCAAACCGCAGTTCATTAAACCCGCTGCCTTTATAGGTTTTCGAGCGGATGGTCATCTGTGTTTTCGTGCCCGGCAGACGTCCCGGGGAGCGGTTATTCTCGTGGTAAGCGCGACCCATAATAATGGGCTGGTCCGGGTCGCCATTGAGAAAGTCGACAATCACTTCCTGACCCACTCGCGGAATGGCTAGATTGCCGAAGCCCGTTCCCGCCCATGCCTGCGACACCCGCACCCAGCACGAACTGTCCTGGTTCGCATTGTTATAGCGGTCCCAGGCGAACTTCACCCGCACGCGACCGTATTCATCGCAGAAAATTTCCTCGCCTTCCGGCCCCGTTACCGTCGCGGACTGAGGACCATCCACCCGGGGTTTAGGCAGCGGCGCAGAATGCCATGTTCTGTCTGCCGGTATCACATGAACCTGATTTTTGAGCGTGGTGCCTTCACCCGTGGAACCCGGCACAGCCTGTGGCTGTTCGCCGCGCATATCGCAGCTCACTACCTGCCATGTGGTATTCAGGCTTTCCAGCGGATGCCCCGTCATCGTAAAGCGCATCCCCGGCCATAACTTCGGTGAACCTGTATTGCACAGGGCTGTCTCAGCACCGTTACGCAGACCTGCCACCTGCCTGCGGACAAATTCCTGACCGTGCTGCTCATCCTTGAAACGCCCCGGATAGTCAAAGATTTCGTACTGGTCACGCTGCCAGCCGATATTTTCTCCGGCATGATCAAATCGCCCGCGCCATTTTGGTCGTTTAAACGTGTAATCCTGCGAGACCACAGAGGAAGGACGAACCTGGAAACTGTGACTGAACTGGTCAATATGGTCGGTGGTCGTCCCGGAAGACTTATCCGGGTTATACGGGATTTCTATAGGATCAGGGAGGTATGCCACGTTATCAGCAAGAATAAGCCACTGACTGACACCATCGTCAGCATACTCTTCATAAAAAAAGATACCCTCCTCCGCCATCAGCCGGAGCAGGAAATCATAATCCGTTTCGCCATACTGGACACAGAATTCACGCGACGGATGGGCATCTCCCAGCAGAGGGCTGTACTCGGTCACGCCATTCTCGCCCAGCAGCGTGGTGATAATGGTTTCGATATCCTGATTCTGGAAACTGCGAAAATTCTGCCGCAGGGCGCTGCGCCAGAACGGGGGGTGAATTTCCAGCCAGTAATCGGTCCGCTGACCGTCTGACTCTCCCCGGCTGAAGCCGGTAACAATACCTTTCACGTGGCGAAGAAGAGATTCTCCTTCCCAGATTTTCAGGCTGGCGGTTTTTTCCGTCACCATCTCATGACTCAGGGAGGTGAAGTATTCACTGGATACGCTCACGTCAAGGCGAAAAAGGGAAGATAGCGACTCGTTCAAGCAAAAATCGACCACCGGGAACATATTCGATGGGAGCCCTTCAATATCCAGCGTAAAACGCAGTCCTTGTGACGACATAGCAACCTTCCTGATCCTACAAAATATTAAGGCACTCCATAAAACGAAGTGCCTTTCCTGCTAAAAAGATTACGCTTCCAGCGGGGCCCGCCAGTCGTCAGCACCGGAAGTACCCGCAGTAACGTGCTCCCATTCGATCTTACGATAAGCTAAAGACACTTTAATTAGTTGGGTGAATTCACGCTTTTCCGCATCCTGGCAGTGCGGCATAGTGCAGTCGATATCCACAATAGTGGAGTCAGTAAGGCGGGTGGTGAAGAAGTGCTCCTGCTTCCCTTCAACAGACGTTCTGTACCAGTGCAATTCTGTCTTTGGCAACATTTCTCCAGAAGCCAGCGCGTTATATAACAACGGAACTGATTTATTCAGTGCAACGGTGAAAATAAACGGCTTATGTGCGCGCTGCCCAGCAGGCTGACCGGATTGAGGATCGGTTGGTACTGTGACAGTATGCTGAAATTCCTGTACCAGCATCTCATCTTCATGCCCCTGAACGTAGATATTACCCACAGATTCCGCAGTAAACGCGCCCTGTGTAATATTTCCCTGGGTCTTGCCGGTAATAGAGATATAGCACGGTGTTGGCATTTGTAAACTCCTTTACAATTTTGATTACATATAAATAACAGTTATTTGCTGAAGAACACATCATCAGTATCAATTAATCACTCAACTCATTAACACCTGACAAATATTATCCAGCACCCATAATCACTGTATGATCGCAAAAATAAGACACAAGTATCACCCGAGTAATACTAATAACTCACTTGATGCCCCGCAATAGTAGGGAATCGGACCTATAAAAAACAAACCATCGCATAAGCAAGAATCCACACCTTCCATGCGTCGCAGCCTGAAAATCATTGAAAAAGAGAAAGGCAAGTCTCTAAAAAACGCACGCCCTTTACTCAAAGCTCTCCTTTAAAATTCATTTGAGTATCTAACAACAGCCAAGTAATATACATGATATGGATCACGCAAAATTATTTTCAATGATCTATCTTTGGAAAGACATCACAAACAAAAACAGTGCGCACACCAAAGATATCAATCATAATTTACTGAAAAACAAACAATTAAGAGTTGTTATCGCAGTTTTCTCTTATTTATTATCATTGAAATGAATTAATCGAAGCAATTAAATAATGGGAATCTATTATACCACTCGGTTTGCCAATATATTATTCACAAGGATTATATTCATATGAATAGCAAAAAAAACGATGGAAGCGTTGCCCCAAAAGAGAGAATTAATATCCGTTACGTACCCAAAACGGATGGTCAGCAATCCGAAATCGAACTTCCGCTCAACCTGTTAATCACGGGCGACACGGGAAAATCGGACAACTCATCTTTAGATGAGAGACATGCTGTCTCCGTTAACAAAAACAATTTCAATTCGGTTATTTCCGAGACAGGAATAAATCTGAATTTTAATGTCAAAAACCGGCTCAGCGAAACACCTGATGACGAGCTATGTGTCCACATGGATTTGAAATCGCTGGATGATTTTTCTCCCGACAGCATCGCAAAGCAAGTGCCCGAATTGAAGAAGCTTCTGGATCTGCGTGAAGCGCTGGTCGCACTTAAAGGTCCGATGGGAAATATCCCGCAGTTCCGCGCGCAGCTTCAGGCATTGCTGGAGAACGAAGAAACTCGCGAACAGCTTCTCAAAGAACTGGATATTGTTAACAAGTAAATCTAAACAGGGAGGTATTTAGTATGTCTTTACAGGAAGAAACTCTCGTTGCCGACCATGCAAAACAGCACAGCGAGTCTACCTCACTGCTGGACCAAATCATGGCGCAGACTCGTATTCAGCCGGAATCAGAAAGCTATGATATCGCCAGACAGGGCGTAACCGCATTTATTGCCAGTATTTTGCAGGGAAACCATCAGGAAGAACCCATTAACCGGTTTGCCATCGACAGTATGATTACTGAAATCGATGAAAAGATGAGCAACCAGATGAATGAAATAGTTCATTCAGATAAATTTCAGCGCGTGGAATCCTTCTGGCGTTCTCTGAAACTGCTGGTTGACCGCACCGATTTCCGTGAAAACATTAAAATCCATGTACTGCATGCAACGGAAGAAGAGCTGCTGGACGATTTTGAATTTGCACCAGAAATCACACAGTCTGGCTACTACAAACATGTCTATTCTTCTGGTTTCGGACAATTTGGCGGAGAGCCAGTGGCGGCGGTGATTGGCGCTTATGCGTTCAAAAACACCACGCCCCATCAGAAACTGATGCAATACGTTACAGCGGTCGGAGCTATGGCGCATGCGCCTTTTATTTCTGCTGTATCCCCAGAGTTTTTCGGTCTCAACTCATATACAGAACTGCCGAATATCAAGGATCTTTATGCCATTTTTGAGGGGCCAGCCTATTCAAAATGGCGTTCTTTGCGTGAATCCGATGATTCACGCTACCTGGGGTTGACTACCGTTCGAACCCTGCTCCGCCAGCCTTACTCCGCGACTGAAAACCCAACGAAGTTATTCAATTACAGAGAGGATGTTAGTCAGTCCCATGAACACTTCCTCTGGGGAAACAGTGCGTTTGCGCTTGCTTGCAACATCACGGACAGCTTTGCTAAGTACCGCTGGTGTCCGAACATTATCGGGCCGCAAAGCGGTGGTGCGGTAAGAGACCTGCCGGTACATTTGTTTGAAGCTATGGGACAAATTCAGTCCAAAATCCCGACAGAAGTACTGATTACTGACAGGCGTGAATACGAACTTGCTGAAGAGGGCTTTATCACCCTCACCATGCGTAAGGGCAGCGATAACGCGGCGTTTTTCTCCGCAAGTTCGGTTCAGAAAGCCAAAAAGTTTCCTAATACGCCGGAAGGCAAAGCTGCGGAGACAAACTTCAGGCTGGGTACGCAGTTACCATACCTGTTTATCATCTCCCGCCTGGCGCACTATATCAAGGTTCTGCAACGTGAGCAGATCGGCTCATGGAAAGAACGCGGCGATCTGGAAAGAGAACTGAACACATGGATCCGTCAGTACGTTGCCGACCAGGAAAATCCGCCGGCAGAAGTTCGCAGTCGTAAGCCGCTCCGCGCTGTCAAAATTGAAGTTCAAGATGTGGAAGGCGAACCAGGCTGGTATCAGGTTGCCCTCTCTGCACGTCCCCATTTTAAATACATGGGTGCAAGCATTGATCTGTCGCTTGTCGGACGGTTGGATAAGGAATGACCGTAATGTTACCGGGCCGGGGAAGATTTGCAGGTACGCTGTTTGAGCGTATCCGTAACGCTCATGCTGGGATGGAGCGCAAAACCAGCGCGACAACGCTCAGGCAGTCTATTTTCCAGAATCTGCAAAATATACTTAATACCCGGCACGGTAACTGTCAGGGCACGCCTGGCTTGGGCATCGTTGATTTCAATGACGCGATCACCCCCACCACCGATTTTTATCAGGTAATCACGAACACGATCCGTGACTGTATTCTGCATTATGAACCTCGGATCTCCGCCGTCGAAGTATCCGCGGTCATGGCAGAGAGTAACACCCCGCTGGATTTGCGTTTTCATGTTGTAGCCACGGTGAACTTCGGGGGTATTAGAGATGCGATGGAATTCGACATGTCTATGAGTACTCACCAGCATTTCAAAATGGACTGACTGCTATGGCATTTGATGAAAGTTATTTCCGGCAGGAACTGGATTATCTTCGACAGCTGGGCAAAATGCTGGCAAAGGAAAAGCCGCAACTGGCCAGTTTTCTCGCGGAGAAAGAGGCCGACCCGGACATTGAGCGCCTTCTGGAAGGTTTTTCACTTCTGTCAGGAAAACTGAGACAAAAAATTGAGGACGAATTCCCGGAATTCACCTACAGCCTCATAAATCTGCTGTTGCCCAATTATCTCCGTCCGGTTCCCAGCATGACGGTGATAGAGTACACGCCGGATGTCCATAACCTGACCACAGAGATTCTGATCCCCCGGAATGAGACGGTGCTGTCCGCACCGGATAAAGACCATTCTTTTAACAATGTATTTACCCACGGGAACGAAGAGCAGGATCTATCTCTTTCGTGTACGTTTACCCTGTGCCGTGACGTATGGCTGCTGCCCGTCAGCATCAGCAATGTGGAAAATCATAGCAGCCATAAATATGGCGTAATAGATATAACTTTTGCAGTCAACCCGAACGCCGATCTAAGCAAAATAGACCTCAACAAGCTGCGCTTTTGGCTGGGAAATGATGATAACTATACCCGATATCAGCTTTATCTGTGGCTAAACGAGTACCTGCTGGATGCTGAAATCCTTGTCAATGAACAGCATATCGCTTTGCCTGATTTCATGCCGGTACCTGTCGGATTTGAAAAACAGGATACCCTTCTGCCGTGGCCGAAAAATACCTATAGCGGTTATCGTATCTTGCTGGAATATTTTTGTTTTCCGGAAGGTTTTTTCTTTTTTGACATCAAGGGGATCCGGCCTCTTCCAGCTAATTTGTCGGCCTCTACTTTTACGCTGCGGTTGCGTTTTTCCCGTCCTTTGCCGCTGGATATCAAGCTCCGTAACGATTCCCTGCGCCTGTTCTGTACGCCGGCAGTTAATCTCTTCAGCCATCAGGCAGAACCCATCTCTCTTGATGAAACCAATCGTGAGTATCCGCTACGCGCCAGCCGCAGATTCCCTGACGCTTACGATATTTTTTCTGTTTGCGATGTCTACAGTCAGAGCAAAGAGTCCCGCAGAGGCTCGCATAAGACAAAGGGAGATTTTTCTGTCAGCACACGTCCTGAACTGGCACAAGGCGTTTACCACTGGCCCAACTTTGAAAGTTATAACCACCAGGCGGAATATGGCCAGCATAATGAGGTCGTTTATTACCACCACAGGACAAAATCATCGCTGTTCCGGAAGGGGATGGATCATTCTCTTTCTTTTGTTCATGCGGACGGTAGCCAGCCGGAAAGTACATTACTAAAAAATGAAACTGTCTCAGTTTCCCTACTATGCACGAATCGGGAACTCCCCACACATTTGCGCGTGGGAGACATTAATACCGCTACGGGGAAAAATGCAGCGGTGGCATCCCTTCGTAACGTGACACACCCGACACAGCCTCTTCCCCCCGTAGAGAATGGGAAGCTGCACTGGGCGCTTATATCCAGCGTCAGTCTGAACTATTTCTCACTGCTGGATAAGAACGCAATGGTTCAGGTTTTAAGAACTTATGACCGCCACGGAGCAGGAAGTCCTCAAAAAGCCCGTTTATCCCAGCTGAAACTGGATGCAATTCAACGTCTGGAGACTCATCCGGCAGACAGTCTTTTCAATGGCGTACCTGTGCGCGGACTGACATCAACCCTCTGGATCGATCCACGACCTTTTACCTGTGCAGGAGAGGTGTATTTGCTGGGTTCGGTACTGTCGCATTTCTTTTCTTTGTATGCCAGCGTCAATTCATTCCATGAACTGACCGTCGTTAATACTGAAAATCAGGAGACCTGGGAATGGCAGGAAAAAATGGGCCAGCACCCACTGATCTGAGCGAACCAGAAGCGTTTTCTTCAGCAAATATCCGCCGGTATAACTTCTTTACGCTGGCAGAAATACTGCGCAGGAAAAAATCGATTCCGGATCCCAACTTTCCTCTGCGGACAGAGCCCTCGCAGGAAGCGATTCTGTTTCATTCTGACAGCAGCATCGCGTTTCCTGGAAGTGACGTTAATCATCTGACTAAAAATCAGAATGATCAGTATGTGGTGACAACAGCATTTCTGGGACTCACTGGAAGCCAGTCGCCCCTGCCGGGCTATTACCTGGAAGATATGGCTTACGAAGCCGCACATGAAGGCAGCCCTGTTGCAGAACTTCTTGATCTGTTCAGCCACCGCTGGACGCAGTTTGTCTGGCAGATCTGGCGTAAATATCGCTATCACATCTGTTTCCGACATGGCGGCGTAGATGTTTTTTCCCAACGCATGTTCGCTCTGCTCGGCCTGGGAAGCCAGGAAGAGCGAAGTAAACTAACTGTTAATCACTGCAAAATGCTGGCCTATGCCAGCATACTGGCCAGTCCCGGACGTTCGCCAGAAGTGATCTGCAATCTCATCGCACACTGTTTCGATTTGCCCGACGTGACGTTACAGAGCTGGCAGTTACGCAAAATGGATATTCCCTCTGGTAAACAAAATCGTCTGGGTATGGTGGTAAAAAAAGGCCACCGCATTTCCGGGCAGAAATCCACGCTGGGCCGCAACTTCACTCTTGGGGCACGAGTACCTGACCGGAGCGGAAAATTTCTCTTATGTATCAATAACCTCTCACGGGAGCGCTTTCTTTCTTTCCTTCCGTCAGGTGAAAATTTTGAACCGTTATCCATGTTTGTTGCGTTCATCCTGCGCGACCAGCTTGCATGGGATCTCCGGCTGGGTCTGGCACCGGATCAGGCCGAAGGAATGCGGCTCGGGGACAAGAAAAGCGCGCGCCTGGGCTGGACAAGTTTTATAGGCAAACCAGAAGCACAACCCTTCATAACGATTAAAGGCCGGGGATAAATAAACATTCATATGGAGCAGAGAATGCAGGAAGGAAAACAACAACACTCCCCAACCCTGTCCCTACAGGTCATTAATGGTAATGAGCTGGAGAGTGGACGTGCGGTATCGGCCCTGTTCACCACCGATGGAGGTAGCGTCGGGCATGCTGAAAGCTGCCGCTGGTCGGTCCAGGATCGTAGAAACACTGTCAGCGAACAGGCATTTACCGTCATCTGGCACGACGGCGCATTCTGCATAAAGAGTCACTCGTCAGACATCGCTATTAACCAGGCGCCGGTGCCTGTCAACTCAGGTCTGGTACGTCTGCGTCAGGGCGACGAGATCCTGTTGGGATCTCTGACGCTAAAAGCTTTTTTGCATCAGGGAGAAATCACCAGTTATGACAAACAGATGGCAACCCCGGAAACCATTGTGATGAATCGCGATAACCTGGTGAATACCCTACTTACAACTGACGGCCAGCCGCACTATCCAGGAATGTCCATACGACATGATATTGCCCAAACCGTCGCGCACGCATTTTCAACCGATCCCTTGCAGGTGCTACAGACCGAGTCACTGACTAATATGCCTGGAGCATACAATACCTCCCCCTCCAGCACGCCGCCAATGTCGGATGTAACCGAATCAGGGGGCATCGAGCATCGTTTTATGGATCTGCCGGCATCCGATGCTCAACAAAATACCGATGAACCAGGTGATGAATTTTTTCATGAGAATATGAACCATCGTCACCTTGCTCTTTCGCCGCTAATGAGAGGACTGGGCTGTTCGCTGTCCATCCGCAATTCACAGGAGGCCGATGACTTTCTGGAAGAAGTTGGACGCGCCCTGCAAAAGCCATCAAAGGTCTTCTCAACCTGCAACATCAGCAAAATAGCCTGTCGGATAAGCATCTGCGTCCTCTGGAAGATAACCCGCTACGCCTCAACCTTGATTACGATACGGCACTCAGCGTGATGTTTGCCGAAAATAAAAGTCCGGTACATCTTGCAGCGCCTTCCGCGATTGAAGAGAGCCTGCGCAATATTCATCACCATGAGCAGGCTAATCAGGCAGCCATAACCGAAGCATTACGCATCATGCTGGATGCCTTTTCTCCCGCCAGCCTGATGCGCCGTTTCGTCCAGTATCGCCGCAGCAATGAACAGCGCCAGGAAATGGACGACGCTTGGGCATGGCGCATGTACAGCAGTTATTACGAAGAGCTGGCATCCAGCCGTCAGCAGGGATTCGAAATGTTGTTCAGCGAAGTCTATGCCCAGGTTTACGATCGCGTACTACGTGACAAGCAACGAGCATCAGAAGAATGAGATGGCGTAACGCAGTGTTTTACGCCGCTATGTCGTTACTGTTCGGGGCGATAACGGGTTGTGAAATGACGAAGAAAATCGGAAAAGTCATCACCGATCCAGGAATCCAGGTCGGCAGTCTGGCTGCCCAACCTTCAGAGCTAACAATAACGCTGTTAACTGAGCCGGACACCAATCTCAACGGTAGCGGTGAAGCGACGCCGATAGATCTCCAGTTGATTTATATGAGCGACGATTCGAAGTTACAGGCTGCCGATTACGATCTGGTCGCCACTTCACCACTTCCTGATGTGTTGAGAAAAAACTATATCGACCATCAGGATTTCACGTTGTTGCCAGACACCATCAAAACGCTGCAACCAATACAACTGGATGAAAAAACGCAGTTTATTGGAATCGTCGCCTATTTTTCAAGCGATCAGACAACTGAATGGAAGCAACTCGAAGCGGTAGAGAGTACCGGTCACCGTTACCGCATGCTGGTACACGTACGCCAGAGCAATATTGAGATAAAGAAGGAGGATTACTGATTATGGCGACAATGAAAAATAAAGTGGTCTGGCAGGAAGGGACGTTTGTCCAGCCCCAGCATTTTCAGCAGCAGCAACGTTATAACGACTATGTGCTCACGCATCGACTAAATGCGCAGGTTGAATTTGCATGGGGGTTTACCGAACTGTCGATTAACACTGAACTCCTGGCCCAGGGCAAGATCGCCCTCGACAGAGCCGAAGGCTGTATGGCTGATGGCACAGTATTCAGTCTTCCGGAACAGGATTATCTGCCTCAGCCATACCAGCCTGGCGATCTGTCCCGTCCGGGAAGCCATGACATTTTCCTGGCGCTTCCCGTTATCAGTGATGTGATTAATGAAATTGAAGGCCACTATAGTTCAGGGCAAACACAAGGACGCTATCGCCTGAACCGCGCAGACGTACGCGATTTGCATACCGATGGTGGTGAATCGCGACAGCTTGAGCTGGCTCAGCTTGCTCCCAGAATCATGAGTGGAGCAGAGGATCTGAGCGCATATACAGTACTACCGTTGTGCCGAATTCGTGAAAGGCTGGCGAATGGTGAACTGGATGTTGATTCTCATTTTATTCCTACCTGTCAGGCTATTCGCGTCAGCCCGGTGCTACAGAACGTCATCGGTGAGTTCCAGGGACTTATCAGTAATCGCGCCGACGATCTGGCAAAACGTATCGGTTCTCCAGAACAGAGCGGTATCGCCGATATTGCCGAATTCATGATGTTACAACTGCTCAACCGCAGCCGGATGCGCTTCACCCATCGTTCGTATCTCCACACTCTGCATCCGGAAACGGTTTACCTCGATCTGGCTATGTTACTGGGCGAACTGATGACATTTACAGATTCCAGCCGCCAGCCTTGTCCGCTGGAGGTTTACAATCACCGTGATTTAACGACCACATTCAAAACAGTGATCCCAGAACTACGCCGGGCGCTGAATACGGTATTGACGCCGCGCGCACAGAACCTGCCTCTGAGGTTCAACGATGGTATTTGGATGGCCACGGTCAACGATCCTTCATTGCTACAGACCGCCACGTTTATTCTTGCCGTTCGGGCCCGGATACCACATGACAAACTGCGGGTTCAGTTTATTCAGCAGTCAAAAGTTTCATCATCCTCCCACATTCGTAATGTCGTTAGCGTACAGGTTCCGGGGATTCCTCTTCGTTCACTGACAGCGGCCCCTCGCCAGTTACCCTACCATGAGGGTTACGTTTACTTTGAACTGGATAAAGCAACGCCAGCCTGGCAGGACGTTATAAAAGCCGGTGCTTTCGCATTACATATTTCCGGACAGTTCCCGGATTTAGATCTCCAGCTCTGGGCGGTCAGAGGATAAGCCATGAGCGATTTATCCCTTACTTCGCTGGAAAACGAGATGGACAGTTCTGGTCGTCAGTATCGCCTGTCGCTACGTGGCAATAGCCTAAATCCGATGGTCGACGCCGCTACACCACTGCTGGGGATGGTAATGCGCCTGCAAAATATGCACAGCCAGACGATGCCGGAACATCTGTTCACTCAGGTCGTCGCCGATATACAGGCGGTTGAGCAGTCACTTCAGGAACATGGGTACGAGCCCGGCGTTATCGTCTCGTTTCGTTACATCCTATGTACGTTTATTGACGAAGCAGCGCTGGGCAATGGCTGGTCGAACAAGAACGAATGGATCAAACAATCGCTGTTAGTGCATTTCCATAATGAAACCTGGGGCGGAGAGAAGATATTTATCCTGTTGGAACGCCTGATTCGTGAGCCAAAGCGCTATCAGGATCTGCTTGAGTTTCTTTACCTGTGCTTTTCATTAGGTTTTCGTGGTCGTTACAAGGTTGCGGCCTCAAATCAGGACGAATTTGAGCAGGTTTACCGGCGTCTGCACCATGTCCTGCACCCAATGCGTGGCGAGGCGCCATTCCCGTTGCTGCATCAGGACAAAAAACATCAAGGCGGACTCTACAGACTGAACCAGCGTCTGACCATCAAACACGTATTTTTTGGCGGGCTAGCCGTCCTGGTGCTTTTTTATCTCTTTTATCTACTGCGCCTTGACGCCCAGACGCAGGACATCCTGCAACAGTTAAATAAGTTACTCCGATAAGGATATCCCATGATCCAGATTGATTTGTCCACGCTGGTAAAAAGACTGAACGCCTTCTCAAAACAGGCGCTGGAAGCGGCTGCGCTGGAGTGCATGAACCAGCAGGCGTCTGAAATCACCACCAGCCACGTACTGCTGCAAATGCTGGGCACCCCACGTAGCGACCTGCGGGTAATAACAGAACGCGCAGGTATAAACCATGATGAGCTGCGCAAAGCGTTGACGGCTGAAAACTGGCCTCAGACACGTACATCCGACAGCTACCCGGCGTTTTCTCCCATGTTAGTCGAATGGCTGAAGGAGAGCTGGCTGCTGGCCTCTGCTGACATGCAAGAGACAGAGCTGCGGGGCGGTACTCTTCTGCTCGCCTTGCTTCATTCTCCTTTGCGCTACATACCGGCGACGGCTGCCCGCCTGTTAACCAATATTAATCGCGACCATTTGAGACATAATTTTACGCAGTGGACCAGTGAATCAGCAGAATCGATAGCGCTGCGCGATGCAGGTTTCTCACCTACCAGCGAAGCAAATTTAACTGACAGCGGGCTTGCACGCTATACGAAGAACATGACCGAAGACGCCCGTAACGGCAGACTCGATCCCGTATTGTGCCGTGATAATGAAATTGACCTGATGCTCGATATTCTTTGTCGCCGTCGCAAGAATAACCCTGTAGTCGTAGGTGAAGCAGGCGTTGGCAAAAGCGCGCTGATTGAAGGACTGGCGTTACGCATCGTTGCCGGCCAGGTACCGGAAAAGCTGCGCCACTGCGAAATCATGACGCTGGATCTCGGTGCATTGCAGGCAGGCGCATCGGTAAAAGGGGAATTCGAAAAACGCTTTAAAGGGTTAATGGCAGAGGTTCTACAGTCCCCAAAACCCATCATCCTGTTTATTGATGAAGCCCATACGCTGATAGGTGCAGGTAACCAGCAAGGCGGGCTGGATATTTCCAATCTGCTTAAACCCGCTCTGGCTCGCGGCGAACTGAAAACCATCGCGGCCACCACCTGGAGCGAATACAAAAAATACTTTGAAAAAGACGCTGCACTGTCCCGGCGTTTTCAGCTTGTAAAGGTCAGTGAGCCGACGGCGACAGAAGCTACCATCATTTTGCGCGGCCTGGCGACGGTGTATGAGCAGTCGCACGGTGTACTCATTGATGATGACGCACTACAGGCGGCAGCAACCTTGAGTGAGCGTTATCTTTCCGGACGCCAGTTGCCGGATAAGGCCATAGACGTACTGGATACCGCCTGCGCCCGCGTGGCGATTAACCTCTCTTCACCACCGAAGCAAATCTCGGCGCTGACGACACTATGCCACCAATATGAAGCGGAAATTCGCCAGCTCGAGCGGGAGATTCGTATCGGCCTGCGTACGGACAGCGCGCGAATAGATGAGGTCCATACGCAGTACGAAACGGCACAGGCAGAACTTCTGGCGCTTGAAGACGCATGGCGTCAGCAGCAAACGCTGGTACAGGAAATTATCGCTCTGCGTCAGGCGCTGCTGACGAAAGTTGCAGTAGCGGATGACAACGATGTACAGCCGGAAACTCAGGCAAATGCCAATGAGGGCGAAAAAAATGACGCGGTTTCAACGTCTCCAGTAGAACGCCTTATCGCCCTAAGCGAAGAGCTGGATGCCCTGCACCATACACAGCTGCTGGTCTCACCTCATGTGGACAAAAAACAGATTGCCTCCGTTATTGCCGAATGGACAGGCGTTCCCCTCAACCGTCTGTCGCAGAATGAAATATCCGTCATCGCCGATCTGCCTTACTGGTTGGGTGACACGATTAAAGGACAGGAACTGGCCATTAAGCATTTGCATAAACATCTGCTGACCGCACGGGCAGACTTGCGTCGACCCGGACGACCACTCGGCGCGTTTCTGCTGGCAGGCCCCAGCGGCGTTGGCAAAACCGAGACCGTGTTGCAACTGGCAGAGCTTCTCTATGGAGGGCGTCAGTATCTCACCACCATCAATATGTCGGAGTTTCAGGAGAAACACACCGTTTCGCGTCTGATTGGCTCACCGCCGGGCTATATCGGCTATGGCGAGGGTGGTGTACTGACCGAAGCTATCCGTCAGAAACCGTACTCTGTCGTGTTGCTGGATGAGGTAGAAAAAGCCCATCCAGATGTACTCAATCTGTTTTATCAGGCATTCGATAAGGGTGAATTGGCCGATGGTGAAGGCCGGATTATTGACTGCAAAAACATTGTGTTCTTCCTGACCTCCAACCTTGGCTACCAGGTTATTGTCGAACACGCTAATGATCCGGAAAGCATGCACGAAGCCCTGTATCCGGTGCTGGCGGACTTTTTCAAACCGGCGCTGCTGGCACGAATGGAGGTCGTTCCTTATCTTCCACTGTCGCGAGAAACGCTGGCCACCATTATTGCCGGAAAACTTGGCCGTCTGGAGAGAGTACTGCGCTCACGCTTTGATGCAGAAGTTGTCATTGAACCGGAAGTGACGAACGAAATTATGAGCCGCATCACCCGCGCTGAAAACGGAGCCCGCATGCTGGAGTCGATCATCGATGGTGAAATGTTGCCTCCGCTCTCTCTGCTGTTGCTACAGAAAATGGCGGCAAACATAACCATTACACACATCACGCTCAATGCGAAGGATGGCGTATTTGTTGCAGATGTCAGAGATGCTCCGGATAGCACCTTCATGAAGGATGAAGAGGCCGTATGAGTATTCCGCTGAACAGGCTGTTATTTATGCTGTTGTTGGCATCATCTGCGCATGCCAGTGATGTTCCGGATGCGCAAAGTACGCTTTCCTCCATGGGCGCCTGTCGTCGTGAACCCGCTGCGCTGGAAAGGCTTGACTGTTACGACCGCATTCTGACGCCGCAAACGTCCGGCTTTGAAGGGGCGCTGGTCAAAGCCCGTTATGAAGGTGAAGCGTGGAAACGCGCCTTTGAGCAGGAAAAGCAGCGGGAGAATAATTCAACATCGCTAATGATGACCCGCATGGAGGGTGAAAATCCTACGGTCATTATTACCACTCCAGCGCTGGGTAACATACCTCCACGCCCGGTGCTGATGTTCAGTTGCGTGGATAACATCACCCGGATGCAGGTCGCGCTGACGCATTCACTTAAAAAAAACGACCTACCTGTGACGCTCAGTACGGATACTGCTCAGCTCCGTTCACACTGGTTCATTCGTGAAAACGGAATGCTGTTAGAAGCCAGTCGGGGATTGTCCGGCATCGACGAGATCAAGTGGCTTTTCGGTGCCAGTAAGCTGACTGTCGATATGGGAACCGAAAGCGTCACCGGAAAACTGACCTTTAATATCAGCGGGCTGGCGCAGACCATTGCCCCATTGCGGGAAGCCTGCCACTGGGCTGGATAATAATAAGGAGCACGTCAAAATGGATTTGCATAACCCGGAAACCTGGCTGGCAGCACTTCTGGCTCCGCTGCCGCAAGAAAAGCTGGCGGAAGGCCTGCGCGATGATGACCCACAGTGGGAATACATCGATACAGAGATCGCCAAACTGGGATCGTTGGCGCACGGCCAGGTTGATATTGCGGCTCTTCAGCAACAGGGGCTGGAGCTACTGGCAACCCGCAGTAAAGATTTTCGTCTGATGGCCCATCTTCTCAGAACCCTGCAACACGCGGGGGATCACCTGCTGGCAATCACGCTGCTGGTACATTACGTATCCAGCTATTGGGCTACGGCATGGCCACAAAATCTGGCGCATAAAAAACGCTTCGCCACGCAGGTAATTAAACGTTTTGAACCCGGCATCAACAGCGTTGCGAAACAGGCTGACAGTACAATGAATAATTCGCTGTCCGGAGAGCTGGCGCATCTTGCTCAACTCTGGCACGAAAATAATCTCCCCGAGCTGGCTACGGCAACGGACAACCTGTCCTACCTGTACCAGCAAGCATTCCGTGATATTACCCCGCCAATTGCTGCTCCCGAATCCATACCCTCTCAGGATTCACTGATGCAGGGGGTCAGTAATTCCACCCAATCCCGGACGATAAACGCTGCGCCGGTTGTCAATATTGACAGTCACGACGATAAAGCATGGCGTGATACGTTGATGAATGTTGCCAGCATTTTATGTGACCGTCAGCCGGACAGCCCGGCGGGTTACCGCCTGCGCCGCCATGCCCTGTGGCAAAGCATCACCAGCGCGCCGCTGGCTGAAAGCGATGGTCGCACGCCTCTGGCGGCATTCTCCGCCGATATCATGGCGGACTACCAGAACCGCGCAAACAACGCGGATATTGCGCTATTAAAACAGGTGGAACAGAGCCTGATTCTGGCCCCGTACTGGTTTGATGGACATGCTCTTTCCGCACAAATTGCCGCACGTCTCGGTTACAGCCAGTTAGCAAACGCCATCAGGGACGAAATAAACACCTTTCTGGCGCGACTACCTCAACTGCGTTCAATGCTGTTCAGCGACCATTCACCTTTCATTTCTGAGCAGACGCTTCGCTGGCTAAAGCAGGGAGAAGGCGTTCAGCCCGCACGTCAGTTAATCCAGTCGGACAGTTCGCCCGACGTCTGGCAACGATTCCATGAACAAGGGCTCGAAGCCGCACTCCAGTGCCTCGAAGACCTGCCAGCAGGCGAGCCCCGCGATCGTTTCCTCCGGCTGTATCTCGGCGCGCAGTTAATGGAAAAGGCGGGAATGGTGCAGCTTGCACAGCAACACTACCGGACGTTGTTTAAAACGGGACTTCAGACAACGCTGTCCGAGTGGGAACCCGCGTTGCTGGAACAACTCGAAGAAAAGTTCACGGCAGAACAGTAAAATTATACAGGAGTTTTTTGTGTTCAGATTACCTACTTCCCGGTTTCTCAGTGGAATGAAGTCCACTCTCAGACCGGCAATGCCTCGGTTTAAAGTCTCCGTCATATGGCTTGCAGCTATTGCCTGGATAGTATTGCTGGTATGGATCTGGTGGAAAGGCCCGGCATGGACTTTGTATGAACAACACTGGCTAGAGCCTCTCACCAGTCGCTGGCTGGCAACGGCTGTATGGGGCCTCATTACCCTGGGCTGGATCATCTTGCGGGTAATGAAACGCCTGCAACAACTGGAGACACAGCAAAAGCAACAGCGCCAAGAAGAACAGGATCCAGTCAGCGTGGAGATCCATCAGCAGCAGCGTTATCTTGACCGCTGGCTGCTGCGCCTGCATCGTCATCTGGACACCCGCCGCTTCCTCTGGCACCTGCCGTGGTATATGGTCTTGGGCCTCGTCGAAAGCGGGAAGACATCGTTGTTGCGTGAGGGGTTCCCTTCCGATGTGATTTACGAGCCGGTTAATACGCGAGGCACAGCGGAATACCCGGTACGGATCACCCCCCGCGTGGGCAAACAGGCGGTTATCTTTGACGTGGATGGTTCACTCATAGATTCGGATAAAGGCGGCAATGATGTGCTCTGCCGCCGCCTGCGGGAGCACTGGCTGGGATGGCTGGTCAATAACAGAATGCGCCAGCCGCTGAACGGCCTGATCCTGACGCTGGATCTGCCCGATCTGTTGACTGCGACAAAATCCCGCCGCGAACAATTGTTACAATCGCTACGTCAGAATTTACAGGAAATTCGTCTGCAACTGCATTGCCAGTTGCCGGTGTATGTAGTACTGACAAAACTGGATCTGCTGCATGGTTTCGCCTCTTTATTTCAGTCACTGGATAAAAAGAGCCGGGACAGTATTCTGGGTGTAACCTTCACCCGAAATGCGCATGCAGATAGCAGCTGGCGCGCCGAACTCCGCGCTTTCTGGCAGGAGTGGGGGTCGCGACTTAATTTGGCCCTCCCCGATTTAATGCTAACTCAGGCGGGTACGCCATGTAGAAGCGCATTATTCAGCTTTAGCCGCCAGATGCAGGGGGTCGAAAATCCGCTGGGTGCCTTACTGGACGGCCTGCTAGACGGCGAAAATATGGATGTGATGCTGCGCGGTGTCTATCTCACATCATCTTTGCAACGCGGTCAGGTGGACGATCTCTTTACTCAGTCCGCGGCACATCAGTATCGGCTTGAAAACAGTTCGCGGGCCACATGGCCTATGGTGGAAACTGTTCCCTATTTCACACGAACGCTTTTTCCGTCTGCCCTGCTGGCAGAGCCAAATCTCGCCGGTGAAAATAGTCTCTGGCTGGGGAACACCCGGCGCAGGTTACTGGTATTTTCAGCATGCAGTGCGTCGCTCATCGCGCTGCTCATTGGCGGCTGGCATCACTACTACAATAAAAACTGGCAGTCCGGCATTAAGGTCCTTGCGCAGGCAGAATCCTTTATGAGCGTTCCTCCACCGCAGGGAATTGACGAATACGGCAATCTGCAACTGCCATTGCTTAATCCCGTCCGCGACGCCACTCTCGCTTACGGGGATTATCGCGAACATAACGTTCTCACCGATCTGGGGCTGTACCAGGGAACTTATATCGGCCCGTATGTGGAGCAGACCTACCTTCAGTTACTGGAACAGCGCTATCTTCCCGCGCTGTTTAATGGCCTGATTAAAGAGATGAATAACGCGCCGCCATCATCTGAAGAAAAGCTGGCGGTACTGCGCGTCATACGAATGCTGGATGATAAAAGCGGGCGTAATAATGCAGTTGTGAAACTGTTTATGGCGAAGCGCTGGAGTGAGAAATTCCACGGGCAGCGCGATATTCAGGCGCAATTAATGGGGCATCTGGATTATGCACTGTCGCATACCGACTGGCACGCAAAGCGTGAGCAGGGTGACAGCGATGCCATCAGCCGATATGTTCCCTATGAAAAACGTGTTACGGCAGCACAACAGGAACTGAGTAAACTCCCTATTTATCAGCGAGTTTATCAAAGTCTGCGCACCAGAGCATTCAGCGTACTGCCCTCTGACCTGAACCTGCGGGATCAGATCGGCCCAAGTTTCGATAAAGTTTTTGTTGCTGGGGATGACAGTAAGCTGATCGTTCCACAGTTTCTCACCCGCTATGGCCTGCAAAGTTACTTTGTAAAACAGCGCGATGAACTGGTGAAACTGACGGCGATGGATTCATGGGTGCTGAACCTGACCCGTAATGTCACATACAGTGAAGCCGATCGTAGAGAAATCCAGCGGCATATCACTGAACAGTATGTCAGTGACTATACTGCCACCTGGCGTGCCGGAATGGATAACCTTAACGTTCGCCATTATGAGGCACTACCAGAACTCACCGATGCGCTGGAGCAAGTTATTAGCGGCGACCAGCCTTTCCAGAGGGCGTTGAATACGCTGCGGGATAACACCCAACCCGCCACCCTTTCCGCCAGACTGGACGATAAAGCACGTGAAGCCGCTCAGGCAGAACTTGACTATCAGTTGCTGATACGTCTGGGGCGTGAATTTGCTCCGGAAAACAGCGTACTGACCGAATACAAAGATAAAACCAGTCTGTTGCAGACCGTTTATCAGCAACTTACAGAACTGCACCGTTACCTGCTGGCGATCCAGAACTCACCCGTACCAGGTAAATCAGCGCTGAAAGCCGTACAGCTCAGGCTCGATCAGAACAACAGCGATCCTATCTTCGCCACGCGACAAATGGCCAAAACGTTACCAGTACCGCTTAACCGGTGGGTTGGCGTACTGGCAGACCAGGCATGGCACGTCGTCATGGTGGAAGCGGTACATCACATGGAGCTGGAATGGAATAACACCATAGTTAAACCCTTTAACACTCAGCTTGGCGATAAATATCCTTTCAATCCGCATTCACCTCAGGATGCATCCCTGGACGCCTTCGAGCGGTTCTTCCGGCCTGATGGCCTGCTTGATAACTTTTATCAAGAAAAACTGAAGCTGTTCATTGAAAACGAACTGACGTGGGGTGAGGACGGTAATGTACTGATCCGTGAAGATATCCAGCAACAACTGAACACTGCACAGAAGATCCGCAACACCTTTTTCAGCCAGCAGAACGGGCTGGGAACTCAGTTTGCCATTGAAACCGTGGAACTGTCTGCAAACAAACGCCGGAGCGTGCTGAATCTCGACGGGCAACTGGTCGACTACAGTCAGGGTCGGAATTATACCGCTCACCTGGTATGGCCAAATTCCATGCGTGAAGGTAATGAAAGCAAATTGACACTGGTCAGTGCCGCCAGCAACAAAGCACCACGCAGCGTTACTTTCAGCGGTCCATGGGCGCAATTCCGATTGCTGGAGGCGGGCCAGTTAACCAATGTGAAGGAGAATACCTTCGATCTGCGCTTTAACGTTGACGGTGGCTACATGATCTACAGGGTACATGTGGACACGGAAGATAACCCGTTTACTGGCGGATTGTTCAGCCAGTTCAGGCTCCCCGATACACTTTACTGAGAGATACCCGGCAGAGGATTGCCGGGTACATAAGGACATGATGATGAGTAATAATGAACTCAGCGAGATTATCATCACAGGCGAAGATCCGCGTGGTTTGCCGGAGTTCAGCGCCATCCGAGAAGAGATCAATAAGGCCAGCCATCCTTCCCGGCCAGTGATGGACTGGAAGCGGGTTGAATCGCTGGCGCTGGCAATTTTCAAAAAAAGCGGTGTGGATCTGCATTCCGCCACCTACTACACGCTGGCACGCACCCGTCTTCACGGACTGGCAGGGTTCTGCGAGGGTACAGAGTTGCTGGCGGCACTCATCAGCCGTGAGTGGGATAAATTCTGGCCGCTGAATCCTCAGGCACGAACAGAAATGCTCGACTGGTTCAATGCCCGAACCAGCACTGTTCTGCGACAGCAATTAACGTTCTCCACCGCTGACCTGCCATTGTTATACCGTGCCGAGCGGGCATTGCAGGTGATCTGCGACGCACTCCAGCAAAAGGCTGAACTGAAACGCCTGCCGCGTATGGAAAACCTGCTGTGGTTTATGCAAAACAGCCGCAAACAGCAGGAGGCAAATCGGTCAGGCAACGTTGCCGCACAATCCAGAGTAAGGACGCTGGTTTATACGCCGGATACACCGCAGACGCTAACATCCGAAGCCACATTATCACCTCTGCCGGAAATACCGGAACTGTCCGAAATCCGGGTTGCGGTACCTGAAAACCGGGGTGTGAACGCACTACCCAAAAAGAAAGCCGGTTTTCAGCTACGTGGATTTATCGCCGGTATAATGTTAGCCGGGATGGTAGCCCTTCTTCTCTGGTGGTGGCAGGTTCGCCCACTACAGCAACAGATAGCGCAGGTGCGTGACACAGCACTGGGTGCCGCCGCTATCTGGCTTGCATCACCACAACTAAGCGACTATGAACAACGGCTTAAGCCTTTACTCAGCATATCTCCTCTCCATCCTCTGGAAAGCGGAGTCAGGATGACTCGTGTCGCAGACAGCCAGTGGCCCGAAAGTCTGCTACAGCAGCAGACCACAACGCAGTGGAATAGTGCGCTGAAGGCCCATGCTGATGGCAGCCCCAAAATGAAAGGATGGGAGCAAACAAGACAGGATTTACGGACGTTCGCAGAACTGCTAGTGAAACGGGAACAGAATAAAGAAGGGTTCACACTTTCCTATATCAAGACGGTAATTTATCAAGCTGAAAGAGCGCTGAATCAGGACGTTCCCGTAGAATACTTGCTCACGCAATATGAGGAATCAAAGCTTCAGGGGCAGGATACCAGCGTACAGGAAAAAGAAATTCGAGAACGAATAGATGGCCTATTAAGCCGCTGGCTGTTACTGCAAGAAAGCATTAAAACAGAAACAAACAGCAATCAAAAATAATTATTTCGGAGATATTTTATGGCTAACCTTACCTATTTAACACTGAACGGACAAATGCAAGGCCTGATTTCTGCCGGCTGCTGCTCTCAGGATTCAATTGGCAATAAAGCGCAAACCGCTCACAAAGATCAAATTATGGTCCAGGAACTGACGCACGGTATTTCCCGCCAGCAAAACGTTAATCACCAGATGCTGACAATAAGAAAACCTGTCGATAAGTCTTCACCTTTACTAAATAAAGCCATCAGTGAGAACGAAGTCTTGTCTTGCGAGATTAACTTATTCCGAACCAGTCGCGCAGGAGTCAATGAATTGTACTACAAAATAAAGCTGACAAATGCCCGAATCATCGACATCCAGCTGGATGTAGCGCATGCTATTAATGATAACGACGCCCAACCCGAGGAATCCGTTTCGTTTATTTATGAAAGTATTAGCTGGGATCACTGTATTGCAGGTACCAGCGCATACAGCCTGTGGAGCGAGCGGATGTTTTAAGTGGAGCCAAAGCGCATGACTACTCCGATCATTAATTCCTTCTGCATATCAGACAGCTTTTGTAAAAAACATTCGGAAGCAGTAGCTAAAATCGAGCAAATCCGGCTGATGGATGGCCGGGAGTTACCCTACTGGCCTTACTGGTGCTTTTTGCCAGTATCCCACTGGATGAGGTTGTTTATGAGTCATCAGCAGCATCATTTTACCAAAGAACTATACCTGGAAATGCAAAAACGTCTGATACCGGGAACCTGGCATTACAGCAAAGGGGTTTATTCCCGCACCCGGCACTGATGCGTGCACTGACGGACACCCCTATGGCATGGTTTCTGGTCAGGGAAAAAAGATAACCCGGAAGAGAGAAATTTCTTATATAAATGTCTGCCGCCACAAATCATCGGCGGCAGACGGTAAAAACAGGCATAAAGCATGACTATTTAAATCTATTCACAAAATCCGCAACTACCCGCTCATATGTTTTTGCTTTGAGCTGAATAAGCTGTTGTTCGGTAATTCCATTAAAATCTGTAAATGATACTTGCTTGCTATACTCATAGTTTGTCGGGGAATAAGTTGCCCATTCCCCGGTATCGACATCCACCACAGCAAACCGTAACAGATAGCGGTATATAGTATCTCCTCGTGTGAGTTTTTCATTCTTATATTCCGACCACAAAACGCCCTTAGTTACAGGATCGAATCTTCCTGTTTCCAGCCTACCCCAATAAACTAAAATCGCCCTCTGTTTCCCTTTCGCTGCAATATAACGAAGAGCCTGCATATAATTCATATTTTCTGTATCAACAGCATCTTTGTTGCAAAGTGCTACGTTCTTCTTAGCCGGTATACCGGGAAATGTTGATACAGTATAATATTTACTCATTTCCTGTTGCATGACAGCTTCCGGAGCCTGATTTCCCGACTGGACCAGAATGACAGATGAATGCACAGGAACGACGATTTGCTCACCACCAAGCGCATCCTGAATGTCTTCTTCAGAGATATTCAGCGTGGCCTCATTACCAAAGACATCCTGTTCTGTTAATTGTGAGGTTGTGACTACTGGAATAGTTCTTTTTTCATTTTTCTTTGCATCAATTGAAGAAACCTTACACCCTGACAATCCCCCCGCGAGAGCCAATGCAATTACAAGTCTGAAAATCATATCTTTTCCTTTTTTCCATTCAATAAACCACCCCCCTCATTATATCCTTATAAAACGTTGAGAAAAATAATATTACAGACTCATTAAAGCGAAGGCGACCATTATATAAGCACAACAAATAGAACACTAACAGAATATAGAATAACTGTATGCAAACTTAAGAATTCACATGCTTTTTATTGAATGATTCAGTCATACACTATCGACGATAGCCCCTATCTCACACACAAGTAAAGCTCCCGCGCTTCATCAGACAATGCGTATACTAACATCCCGCGAATGCCATGAGACTCAGCCACCTCAATTATTCGCAATCCAACATAGTGAATCAGTGCCTGTTTAACTAGCGCAGCTTAATCTACAGGCAGAAAAAGGGGTCAACTCTCGGCTCCTGAATTTTAGCCAGTCATAATTTTAATGTGAAAATCAGTTCAACAATCAATTAAATATTCCCGAGTCCGGGCACCAAATTCATATTAACGGACCTCCACGGAGGTCCGTTTTTGCATTCTAAGCCCGCCAGAATCAACACTTCTGCATTTTCTTAACGACATCCTGACCACTGCGTAAGCAGCGCATGCAGCTTAGCCGGTTCAAGAGGCTTGCGGAGTACCAGGTACCCTTCCTGCTCTGCCTCCAGCAGAACCGGTGAATTAAATTCGCCGCTGACTATCGCGCCACTCATATCCGGCAGGCGTT
The DNA here is from genome assembly GCF_900322725.1 of Enterobacter cloacae complex sp. NCBI lineage: Bacteria > Pseudomonadati > Pseudomonadota > Gammaproteobacteria > Enterobacterales > Enterobacteriaceae > Enterobacter > Enterobacter cloacae complex sp. The sequence goes on from NZ_LT991957.1 coordinate 1,243,155, forward strand.
CAAAAAGCGCTTTCAGGATGTCAAAGCCGCTTTCGCCGGATCGCAGGCGCTGGTCGCACAGCACGGCAAACGGCGTAAAGCCGTCGTCGATGATGGCAAACGCTTCTTCAGCGGAGGCCGCACAGCGTACGTTGATTCCCCAGACGCTCATCAGGCTCTCCCAGGCAGACGTCACCAGCGGATCGTCATCAACAACCAGGCAAGAACCGCGAAGCGGCGCATAGCGAACCGGCGCAGAAGCGTTGTTATCGGCGGCCGGGGTGTCCGTCGCGATCTCTTCGCCAGCGTATTGGGTGAAGCGCATCCAGAAGCGTGAGCCTTTACCTTCAATGGATTGCATCCCGTATTTCACCTTCATCAGCTTGGCACAACGGGCAACGACGGCCAGCCCCAGCCCGTGCCCGGCGCTATCGATCTTCCATCCCAGCTCGGGGCGGTAGTAAGGTGAGAAGATTTTGCCTTTCTCATCATCGGCGATACCGACCCCCGTGTCCCACACTTCCACCATACACTCGTCACCGCGCGGTCGGATGGCGACCAGCACGCCGCCCTTGAGCGTGTAGCGAAGGGCATTTTGAATCAGGTTAATCAGGGACTGTCGCACCAGCAGCGGATCGCCCATCACGTAGATGCGGCGTTTAGGTCGCCGGGTGCCCAGCCTAAGCGCGCGGCTGTTGGCCTCTTCGCGAAACAGCGTGATGACCGAGTCGAGCAGAGCGCCGATATCCACTTTGCCAGGGGCAGAAAGTACATTCCCGGATTCTATTTTGCTGAGATCGAGCAGAGAATTGAGCATCAAATGTACCGAGCGAACGCTCTGCTGTAGGTCAAGAAGCTGCGGCGTCAGGCTGTCGTCCCGGTTTCGGTGGAGGATGGCTTCGATCAGAAAGCCCATAGCGTGAACGGGCTGGCGCAGATCGTGGCTGGCGGTTGTCAGAAACTGATTTTTATCCAGCAATGCCTGCTCCGCGTCCTCTTTGGCCTGACGAAACTGTTCCGCCAGGCGCGAGCTTTTTTCCTCAAGCAGCGCTTGCTGAATAAAGAACGCATGTGACGTTAACGCATGGCGGTAAATCGCGAAGCCGTAAAGCAGATTCAGCATGAGCACGATGAACATCAACTCATCGAGCCGCCAGATAATACCGAGGTTCAGCACCCCCCAGGAGGCGAAGAAAAAGCGCGTAAAGGTGCTGATGACGGGCGTCAGATGCGTCGCATTGGCGGCGACGATAGCGGCGATGCTGATATTAAGTAACAGGAAAAAGTCAAAGTTCTGCGTCTGTGGCGTAATTAAATAGAGTGATGAAATGCCCAGCCCGTGAATAAACGCAATATTATTAATACGCGGAAGCCAGCGTCGCAGGACCTCCCTTTCATCGTTTTCTTTCGCTTCGCGCTGATAGCGACGGTGCAATATTCGTATCGCCACGGCACATAGCAGATAAATGATAATCCAGATAATCGTTGGGCCGAGTTTGTCCCCAAGCATATAAATCCAGATGGCGAAAGGAATACCAACAAAGGGCACCGCGCTAAAGCTGAATACCAGCCGCAGAAACGTGTTGTTTAGCAAACGGATCTGCGCCGGAGCAGAGATACCCTCGTTTTGTAAGCTCTGGAAAAACCTCATTCCGACGGTTCCTGTTTGCCATGCAGAAGCGTGATGGCTTCGACCCGACTGTTAACGCCTATCTTTTTCAAAATATTGCTGATGTGTTCTTTGACCGTGGGTTCAGAAATTGAAAGCTGGGCGGCGATGCGTTTATTTGGCAGACCGCGCATAATCATATTTAATACGTCAATTTGTCGCGGCGTTAAGTTAAATTTACTTAACCGCTCATTATTCGACTTAACGGAAATTTCGTTACCCTCAGGAAACCAGGTCTGATTATCAGTGAGGGCAAAAACGGCCCGTGAGAACATTTCTGGCGGCTCGCTTTTCAATACAAATCCGTGCCCCCCGGCGGCATGAACTTTCCGCCAGATATCATTATTGTCATCCCCGCTGACCACCAGGAGTCTTACCTGGGGGTAAAGTTCTTTTACTTCTTTGAGTAATTTCAAGGCCGTACCGGACGAGAGCCAAAAATCGATTACCAGCAAACGTGGCGGGCCATGGTCCCTAATTTGACGGTAGCAATCATCCTCATTCGTCACCACATACGCCTGCTTAAATTGGCAATGTGTAATCAGAAAATTGGCGATGCCGCTTGCTACCAATGGATGGTCATCAACGACTAACGCATAATTCTGTCCCAAAGGATCCTCCTTTTACCTTCGCATATCTTAGAGTACGGATGAATTATTCTCTACCTACCCTACTTTAGGAGGGTTTTTTCGATTAGGAAAGAGAAATATATTATTCGCTGGTTTGGGTAAAAGAAAACATAAATACAATCAGTAAAATTAACTGATTGGATATCAAGGATAATTTATGAAAAAGCCACTAATCGTTATAACCGTTACGTTGATGCTGGCGGGTTGTTCCACGTTGAAAACCGATCAGGCTATTCCACTTCTACAGGCAGAGACCGCTAAAATGCTGGGGCTGGGCTCATCAGATGAAATAACCGTGACCAACGTTAACGGCGCCCAGCCGGACGCACTGGGAGGACAAAAACTGACTTATCGCGCTACGACGGAAAAAGGGCGCATTTTCGATTGTTCATCAACGATGATGCCGGGAATTTTAGGATCCGCACCGACGCTAAGCGCGCCAACCTGTACACCTGTTGTCACACATAAATAATTAACGCCACATCAAAAGGCGTACATAAATAACGCCTTTTACATTATTCGACGTATCTGAGTTTTCATATAAAAACGATTTTCCTGACATCACGCTAATGAGTACGGAGATAGCCCGTGAATAACTCTACATCGCATTCTTTAGCGGTTAAGACGCCGCTTTCCAGACTTTACCTCGCTCTTTTTTCCGCACCGCTGCTACTGCTTTTACCTGTCGATGTCGCGCGTGCGGCTGATGCCATTTTTGATGGCGACTCGCGTATTACCGAAACGCTGGGTTACACCGGAGATGTTTATGTTGGACGTAACCAACGCGGAAACCTGCTGATCGATAACGGCAAAATCACCGCCTATAACATCAATATCGGTCGGCTGTTCGACGGCCAAATTTATGAAAGCGTGGTCACGGTCCGCGGGCCAAACGCTGAGCTTAATGCGGTGAACGATCGGTACGTCCTGCGCGGCGACCTGAATCTTGGTCTCGGCACCCTGCGGGTCGAAGAAGGCGCACTGGCGAGCGCAAAGGAGATCGTTGTCGGCACCACCCGCGGCTACGACAGCCACCTTATCGCCACGGGTGCCGGCTCTCGTGTGACCAGTAATTTTCTTAGCGTAGGCACCGATCTGGGGGCACGCTCCACGCTGGCGATTGAGGACGGAGCGGCGCTCAGCACCGCCTACGATGCGCGCATCGGCAACGGTACCGGGCCGGGAGAAACCGACACGCTAAGCCCGAAAGCCACCGTCACGGGGAGCGGCTCACAGTGGAACGTAGGCCGTACGTTGACGCTTTATGGCGACCTGGACGTGCTGAACGGCGGTGCGGTTAACGTGGGCGGCGTGCAGGTGGCGGGCGTCTCCGGGGCAGGTAAAACGGCTGAGCTGGTTATTGCGGGCAAAGACTCGCGTTTTACCAGCGGCAGCAGCGTGAGCGTGGGCGATTATGGCAATGGCGTGCTGTCGGTGATTGACGGCGGTTCATTTTCCGCAGGCAGCAATGCGCTGATCGTGGGGACATCGGGTTCCGGCTCGATCCGGGGAGCGCTCATCATCGGCAGCCGCGGCAATATGGACACCGGCACGGGTTTAACTGAGCCAACGCTTGGCACAGCGGGCGGCGCAGGTACCCTTGATGCGAAGACGGCAATCAGCCTGCGCGGCGGGCTGTTCGGCAGCTATGTGTACTTCAACCATACCGACGCAAATTACGTCTTCAGCAACAAGATGAGCGGTGAAGGTGAGGTGATCAACACCTCCGGGCAGACGACGCTGAACGGGGATCTTTCCGGACTCAAGGCGAACGTAACCGCGCGGGGCGGTAAAGTCATCATTGCCAGCAATATTAACACCCAGCCAGAAGACGATATTTTTGATATTCAGACGCTTAGCGCGGAGAACGGCGGCACGCTGATCCTCAACGCGACGGCGGGTTCAGACGTCAGCAACGGGGCGGGTTACAGCAGCGCCGCGTCAATCAAGGCCGGCGGCACGCTGGGTGGCAACGGCACGCTGGGCCAGACCGAGATCTTGTCCGGCGGGCATATCTCGCCCGGCGACGGCACTATCGGTAGGTTGACGCTGAAACGCTATCTGAACTTTATCGGCGAATCCTTCTATGACGTAGATATCGCGGGAGATGGCAGCAGCGACCAACTGCTGGTATCGGGCAAAACCACCATCAGCGATCAGGCTAAGGTACAGGTCACCGCGCTGGACCCGCAAACCAGCTATAAAACGGGCCAAAGCTACCGCATTTTAACCTCCGAGGGAGGGATTGACGGTGAGTTCGCTGGCGCGATTTCCAAATCCGCCTTCCTGGACGTGGCGCTCAAGCAAGGCACCAACGCCGTGGATCTGACCATCGCGCAGAAAGAGACCGGCGGCGAGAATCCTGGAGGCGAAAACCCGGGAGGTGAGAATCCTGGAGGAGAAAACCCCGGAGGCGAAAATCCGGGAGGTGAGAATCCTGGAGGAGAAAACCCCGGAGGCGAAAATCCGGGAGGTGAGAATCCTGGAGGGGAAAACCCTGGCGGTGAAAACCCGGGCAGCGGCAAGCCGGGGATTTTCCAGACCGTGGCCAAAAGCAGCAACCAGTGGAATACCGCCGGCGCGCTCTCCACGCTGACGCAAAGCGGCCCGTCGCTGGCGCTGTATAACTCGCTGCTGCTGCTCAGCGCACCGGAAGCGCGCGAGGCGTTCAACCAGCTGTCTGGCGAAGTTTATCCGTCAATGCAGTCCAACCTGATCGCCAGCAGCACGCAGGTTTTTAACGTGTTAAACCAGCGTATGCAGCGCGCGTTTGATAACGACAGCCTGCCGATACCACCGTTAGCAATGTCGCTGGTGCAGCAACCGGAGCCGCAAAATAATGGCGTCTGGGGCCAGACCTTCAGCTCCTGGAGTAAAAACAGCGGCGACGGCAATGTGGGCAAGCTGGACGGCAACACCACCGGCTTCCTGCTGGGGGCAGATCGCAAGCTGGCGGATCATAACGTGCGTGTCGGTGGCTATTTCGGCTACAGCCGGGGTGATTACGACGTCGACAGCCGTCGTTCCTCAGCGGATACCGATAACTACCATCTTGGCCTGTATGCGGCGGGTCAACAGGATGCGTTCTCCCTTCGCGGCGCGCTGGGTTACACCTGGCACAAGATTGAAGGCGAGCGCAATGTTGATTTCAGCGGCTTCTCGGATCGGCTGAAGTCGGATTACGACGCCAACTCGCTGCTGGCGTTCACCGAAGCGGGCTACCGTTTCGGCCAGCCTGATATGAATATTGAGCCGTTCGTCAATTTATCGTACATCCGGCTGCATACCGACAGCTTCAGGGAAGACGGCGGTGCCGCTGCGCTGAGCGTACGTAACGAAACGATGAACACCTTCTATTCCACACTCGGGGTTCGCGGTGTGACCGAGCTGCCGAAGAACGTTAACCTCTACGGTTCGCTGGGCTGGCAGCACGCTTATGGCGATAAGAATACCTCTTCGCGCATGGCGTTTGCGGGCAGCGACGCGTTCATTACTCAGGGCCAGGCCGTCGATGAAGACGTAATGGTGGGTGATATCGGCGTGAGCGTACAGCTGTCGCGTGCTGCGACGCTGGATGTGGGTTATCAGGGACAATATGGTGCGGATACCCGCGTCAACTCGGTTAACGCCAATCTGCGCTGGTCGTTCTGAATTATGTCCATTAAAAGAACCCGCCCTCGTGGCGGGTTTGTGCTTTTGGCTTCTGACTGAGCTAGGGATCGTTCCCAACTGCGTCCAGCAGTTTGTTTTTGAAGATGAACAAACACGCCTCGTTGAAGTTCCCCGCCCCTAACCGCTCCGACAGCACCGTTCGCTTGCGATAGAGGCTTTTGACCGACATATTCAGCTTATCTGCAATCTCTTCCATTGACCTCCCTGCCTTCAGCAACCGGATCATTACCGCTTCGTGTCGACTCAGGCGTAAGTTAAGCAGCCATTTGGTTGTCAGACGCCTGCCTTTCATATCGAGCACCAGATTGAATAACGACGCCATATCCGGAGCCGTAAGCGACGTGTTCATAAACAACTTCATACTGAGAAGATCCTCCTCTCGAGGGTGCATATCCAGCATAACGCAGCAGATCGTTTTTCTCGTTCTGGCCGGATGGCGTATCAGGTAATCATATAAACGGAGCGGCGTACGGCTATCAATCAGTACAGTATATTCATCTGCACCGGTATCAAATATGTTTCTGTCAATCGAACTGAGGCAAATTATATCCGGGAAAAATAGCCGCATCCCCCTGACAAGGAAACAATCCTGAGTCACTAACACAATTGAAGTCGCCACTAACCATCCCTTTTAGATTAAAGCAAGCCCGCCTCTTAAGAAAGAAGAACGCTTTCGCTTATAGCGCTTTACATTAACGGCAAATGTTTTCTGGCTTTGATCATCCCTCAATATGCACATTGGTGAGCTAGACTTTTCGTAGACTATCACTCAATGGCTGACGTTAATTATAAATAAAAAAGAATTTCAGAAAAGTCACTTCCCTGAACATTAAGAATTTTTGTCATGAAACTTCCCAAACACGCACCGGAAAGTACTTTAATTAACTGAGAAGAACTTCATTTCGAATATAACAAAAAGAAAAACAACCGAATAAAAAATCAATATTATCAATAATTTAAAAACAAACGCCGCGAATTAAATTATCTAAAAAACCGTCATCTTCCAGAATTATCTCAAAACACCCCACCCGCTTTTCAACTTATTTATCCCCCAACACATCGGGTGTACATTACCCCCAACTGAATCACCGAGATGAGGGCTCATAATTACCTTTAAGTAAGTATCCCGTAACGTAGCACCATTCAGATTTAATGTTCTCCTTTATGGCCTTTAACGCTGAGTTAAAAGGCGGCCGTGTTATGCAATGGATTCATGATAAACAAATGGCAAATAGATATGGAAAGATCGCTTCGCTTCACTACGTTATTCTTTTATCGCACCACAATATTATTACTCCTGCCTTTACTCTTTCCTGTTCTGGTTCAGGCTGATGAATCCGCTTATGCGCATCAGATTCAACAGGCACGTAACGGTAATTACGCTCAGTTTCTTGATTATCTACAGCGCTATGAGCAACAACATGCTTTAACGCCCGAACAGGTTGCGGACTGGTTACAGGTTGCCTCCTGGGCAGGGCGCGATGATGAGGTTATTCAGGTCTGGCAGCGTTATGGCGTCTATATGCCGCTGCCCGCTCGCGCCATCGCTGCTGTCGCGCAATCCAGGAGAAACCAAAAGGCCTGGCCATCTGCCCTGTCGCTGTGGAAAGAGGCGCGCAGCCTTGCGCCGGATAACGACGATTACCGCATCGGCTATGTGAAGACCCTGGCCGATGCCCGCATGGATCGTCTCGCGCTATCGGAAGCCCGGCAACTGGTAAAGGAAGAGCCTTCTTCCGCGCACCTTGAGACGCTCTCCTATGTCTGGATGCGCCAGGGAAAAAACAGGGATCGGCTGCTGGCGGACATGCGCGCGCTGAGCGCCGCGCCAGGGAATGAGGCCCTTCTTCGCGAGACGATCGATGCGCTAACGGATAACCGGGTAAGCACGCCCGCACTCTGGCTGTCACAAAACGCGGCGCTCTCTCCTGCGGAGCGCCGGCGCCTTGAGCGTAACGCCGCGGCTGAACGGGTACGCCTGGCGGATGTGCCGGGCAGAACGGAGAAAGAGCGCCTGCGGCTGGCACAAAGCGCATTAGATCGTTACCAGGCCCTGCTTTCTCGCTGGCAAAACGACCCGCAGGCGGCTGAAGACATCGTCCTTGCCCGTATCGATCGGCTTGGTGCGCTGTATGCGCAGGGTGATTACCGGCAGGTCATTAGCGAATATCAGGCGCTGACAGCCGCACAGCATCCGGTGCCGGAGTGGGCCATCGGCTGGGTGATCTCTGCATATTTGCAGGAGAAAAACGCCGTCGCCGCCTTCTCGCTTGTGCAACGCTATCCACAATACGCCTCCGATCCGCAGGACGAGGAACATGCGCTTTTCTACGCCTGGCTGGATACGGGACAGTATCAGGCCGCCCGCCGCTACGTTGAGCGCGAGACCCGCAGCGTTCCCTGGACCCGCTACGATTTCGGGTCCCCCACCGCCCAGCCAAACGATCGGTGGCTTACCGGGCAGTCACTCAACTTTAACTATTTGCTGGCAACCAACGCCCTGCCGGAGGCCGAAAAGCTGGCGCATCGTCTGGCGTCAACGGCACCGGGCAATCAGGGGTTACAGATTGATTATGCCGCCCTGCTTCAGGCGCGGGGCCTGCCGCGCGCGGCCGAGCAAAAGCTTAAGCAAGCAGAGGCGCTTGAACCGTCGAATCTGGAGCTTGAAAAACAGCAGGCTTACGTCGCAATGGACCTTCAGGAGTGGCGACAGATGGATTTACTGGCTGAGGACGTGCTGTCTCGCGCGCCCACCGATCGCAGCGCCCGCCGCCTGGACCGGCTCAGAGCGGTCCACCATATGTCTGAACTGCGTCTGAACGCGGGTAAAGGATTGCACTCAGATAACCCCGTCAGCGGTACCCACGACATGAGCTGGGACGCCACGCTCTATGGCCCGCCCGTGGCGGATAGCTGGCGGCTGTTTGCCGGCGCCCGCTATGCACAGGGCAATTTTGACGAAGGCAAAGGCATCAGCCGCCACCTGTTGGGCGGCGTTGAGTGGCGGCCCCGTGACCTGACGCTCGAAGCCGAGATCTCCAGCAACCGCTATCACGGTGAAAACAAGCCGGGTGCCCGGCTCTCAACGACTTACAGCCTTAGTGACAGCTGGCAGTTCAGCGGTAGCCTCGAACGGTTGTCCCGCACCACGCCCTTACGGGCGCTACGCAATGGCATAAGCGCGAACCGTGGCGAAGGCGGAGTGCGCTGGTATCAAAACGAGCGCCGGGAGTATCAGCTTAGCGCCGCCGTCAGCCGCTTCTCAGACCATAACCGCCGTCAGGAATATGTCCTCACGGGGAAAGAACGCCTCTGGCAGACCCCGTCCCTGACGCTGGATCTCGAACCGGGGATCGCCGCCAGTAAAAACAGCCTGCGGGATACGCTTTATTACAACCCGGCACGGGATCTGTCCGTCACGGCCGCCCTGTCCGTTGACCATGAGATGTACCGCCACTACGACACCCTCTGGAGCCAGCAGATTGTCGCCGGCGGCGGCAGATACTGGCAGAAAAATCAATCACCTGGCGCCATTACCCTGCTGGGTTACGGGCAACGCATTCAGTGGAATAACGTCGTGGATACCGGGGTAATGCTGAACTGGGATAAACGCCCTTACGACGGCAAACGCGAAAGCAATCTCTCCGTCTCGTTTGATGCGACTTTACGCTTTTAAGGATGACTATGCTGAACACACGTTTTTCAGTGAGACTGTTACTCACCGCCTGTCTCTGCCTCAGCGCGAGCGTTTACGCGCAGGCGCTCTCGTTTATTGCGCCCAAAGAGAGGCCGCAGCAGGAGGCAAGCAAACCCTGGCCGACAAACCAGTTTCTGGTGCTCGCCTATCACGACGTTGAAGATGATGCTGCCGATCAGCGCTACCTCTCCGTTCGCACCAGCGCGTTAAACGAGCAGATTAGCTGGCTTTTGCATAACGGCTATCACGCCATCAGCGTGCAGGACATTCTCGATGCCCATGACGGAAAGAAAACGCTGCCGCAGAAAGCCGTTTTGCTCAGCTTTGACGATGGCTACAGCAGCTTTTATACCCGCGTCTGGCCGCTGCTTCAGGCATGGAACGTTCCTGCGCTGTGGGCGCCGGTGGGCAGCTGGGTGGATACGCCGTCAAATCAAAAGGTTAACTTCGGCGGTCTGATGACGCCCCGCGATCGGTTCGCGACGTGGGACATGGTGCGCGAGTTAAGCCGCTCCCCGCTGGTTGAAATCGGCGCGCATACCTGGGCCTCACATTACGGCATTCCGGCCAACCCGCAGGGCAGCCGTGAACCGGCCATCGCCAGCCGCTTTTATGATAAAGCGACGGGGCGCTATGAAACTGACGCACAGTTCATCCAGCGGATCGGCGATGACGTGCGCAAGGTGACGGATAAAATAACTCAGGTAACCGGAAAAGCGCCGCGCGCCTGGGTCTGGCCGTACGGAGCAGCCAACGGCACGTCACTGTCTATTGCCAAAAAAGAGGGCTACCGGCTGGCCTTTACCCTGGAAGATGGACTGGGCGACGTGGGCAATCTCAGCAGCATTCCCCGCCTGCTGATTGCCGGGAATCCCTCGCTCAAAACCTTTGCCAGTACGGTCAGCCAGATCCAGGAGCACGATCCCGTGCGCGTCATGCACGTCGATCTCGACTACGTTTACGATCCCGACCCGGCTCAGCAGGCCCAGAATATCAACAAGCTGGTCCAGCGGGTCTACGACATGAAAATAAGCCATGTTTTCCTCCAGGCCTTTGCCGACCCGCAGGGCGACGGCAAAATCAAAGCGCTCTATTTCCCCAACCGCCGGCTTCCGGTTCGGGCCGATCTCTTTAATTTTGTCTCCTGGCAGCTCCAGACCCGGGCGGGCGTGAAGGTCTTCGCGTGGATGCCGGTGCTCTCGTTCGATCTCGATCCTGCCCTGCCGCGCGTTCAGCGTCGGGATCGTCAGACAGGGGCATTGCACGAGGCCACCGATCCCTATATCAGGCTTTCGCCATGGAACCCGCAGGTTCGCCAGCAGGTGACGGAAATCTATGAAGATTTGGCCCGGCATGCCAGCTTCAACGGGATTGTGTTCCATGACGATGCGGTGCTGACGGACGTTGACGATGCCGGGCAGGATACCGCGCGCCAGAGGAGCCAGTTGCTTATTGGGTTCACCCAGGCCTTAAGCCAGGCGGTAAAGGACATTCGTGGTCCGCAAATTAAAACTGCGCGGAATATGTTCGTCTTGCCCATTCTACAACCCGAAAGCGAAGCGTGGTTTGCGCAGAATCTTGATGATTTTCTGGCGGCCTATGACTGGACGGTACCGATGGCAATGCCCCTGATGGAGTCCGTCCCGGTAGAGGAGAGCAATGCATGGCTTACGCGTTTGGTTAAAGCCGTCGCCGCGCGGCCCGGCGCGCTCAATAAGACCATTTTTGAACTCCAGGCGAGAGACTGGTCGCAAACACCGCAACGCCCCGTTCCCGACGAACGTCTGGTGGAGTGGATGCGCGTGCTCCAGCTGAACGGCGTCAAAAACTACGGTTACTACCCCGACGATTTCATTAACAACCAGCCTGCTATGTCCCGCATCAGGCCTGAATTATCTTCCTACTGGTATCCTGACAATGACTGATCGCATTATCGCATTCTCTATTTTATGTCTGGTGTTCGGGCTGCCATTAGGCGTTGCCGCCCTGTTTACCGGCGAGCTGATCCTGGATTTTGTGTTCTTCTGGCCGCTGTTCATGTCCGTATTGTGGATAACCGGCGGTCTCTACTTCTGGTTTCAGCTCGAACGACGCTGGCCGTGGGGCAAAGAAACGCCAGCCCCGATGCTCGCCGGTGAGCCGTTAATTTCCATCCTTATTCCCTGTTTCAACGAGGAAAGGAATGCCAGAGAGACCATCAGCGCAGCGCTGGCTCAGCGGTATGAAAATATTGAAGTTATCGCCATTAATGACGGTTCTTCCGACAACACCGCCCGGGAGCTGCACCAGCTCGCGCTGGAGCAGCCGCGCCTGCGGGTGATTAACCTCGCGGAGAACCAGGGGAAAGCCGTTGCGCTCAAGGCCGGGGCAGCGGCGGCCCGTGGCGATCTGCTGGTCTGCATTGATGGCGACGCCCTGCTTGACCGCGACACGGCGGCGTATCTGGTGGCCCCGCTGATCCAGTATCCCCACGTTGGGGCCGTCACCGGGAATCCGCGCATTCGCACGCGCTCGACGCTGATTGGCCGTATTCAGGTGGGCGAGTTCTCATCCATCATTGGGCTTATCAAACGGACGCAGCGGATCTATGGCCGGGTCTTTACCGTCTCGGGCGTAATCGCCGCCTTTCGCCGCCAGGCGCTGGCGGACGTCGGGTACTGGAGTCCGGACATGATCACGGAAGACATCGACATCAGCTGGAAGCTCCAGCTGCGCCACTGGGATATCTTTTTCGAGCCGCGGGCGCTGTGCTGGATCCTGATGCCGGAGACCCTCAAAGGCCTGTGGAAACAGCGTCTGCGCTGGGCGCAGGGCGGCGCGGAGGTGTTTCTGGTCAACCTTCGCAGAATAGTGCGCTGGGAACACCATCGCATGTGGCCCCTGTTTATGGAGTACGCGCTGTCAACGCTGTGGGCATTTGCTTACGCGGTGACGGTACTGTTATTCCTCATCAGCCATGTCGCGCCGGTGCCCGCCAACCTGACCGTTGAAACCCTCTTTCCACCGGCGTTTACCGGGCTATTGCTGGGCGTTATGTGCCTGATGCAGTTCCTTGTCAGCCTGTACATCGAGCGGCGGTACGAGCGAAAAGTGGCGAGCTCGCTTTTCTGGGTGATTTGGTTCCCGATGGTCTACTGGATGATTGGCCTGTTCACCACCCTTGTTGCATTTCCAAAAGTTATGCTTAAGCGCCAGCGCGCACGCGCACGCTGGATCAGCCCGGACCGGGGAAAAGGACGTCTTCAATGAACGAAAATACCTTAATTTTGACTGAACACCGGCTACTCCCACGCCTTTTCGATACCGCGTTAACGCTGCTGGCGTGGGGAGGATTTCTGTTTTTTCTGTATGCCCGGCTGTGGATGCAGTTAACTGAAGAGAGCGAGTACCGGTGGGGAGACATCATTGCTTCCTTTAACACGGTGCTAATTTATTTGCTGCTCGCCGTGCTCAACGGCTGGCTGCTGATTTTATGGTATCAGTACAATCGTCGACGTACCCACGTAAGACGCCGTCGTGCGGGCTATTTGCACCATGACGAGCTTGCCAGAAGCTTTGACGTTTCACCGCAGCTTATCTCGGAGATGAGCCAGTACAACCTGCTGACGGTCTATCATGACCAGATCGGCCGCATCATTGATCTCAAGATTAGCGAACAGCAGGACGAGGAAGAAGCGTAAGAAAAAGCCCCCGCCGGTTATCCGGCGGGGGCTTTTTGTCGCGGGTATGAATTACTTATCCTTCACCACAATCAGCGGTTCAATATCGCTCTCTTTTTTCACCACCAGCGAGTCATCCCCGCGCAGACAGGTTCCGCCATAGTTCCCGCCCACGGTAAAGGTGCAGACCTGAATGTATTTGCCGTCAACCTTCGGCAGGCACCACAGCTGCTGATAGATATTTTTACGATCGACAAACTTGCCGCTGGATTTATCCAGCAACTCATCCTGAGCGCTGATGAGGTCGATGTTGCTCCCGCAGCGTCCGGCAATAGGCTTAACGGCGTAACCGGTCTGCTTCAGCAGGTCGTTCACCTCGAAGTCGGTATCCAGCAGATAGCGGTGGTTCGGGAACAGCTGCCACAGCACCGGCAGAATCGCCTTGTTACCGGGGATCACCGTCCACAGCGGTTCGAAGACCAGCACTTCAGGGCGCAGAAGGACGTCGATCAGGCGTACTTCACCCTGCGGGTGTCCGGTGCGGATAGGCACGGCGGCGAACTCGGTTTCGCTCACCTCGCGGATCTGCTCAATCGCCGTTTCCCACGCCCAGGTTTTCCATACGCAGTTGACGTGACGGCCTTCATTATCAATCAGTTGCCCGGCAGCATCCCAGCTCAGCGCGCCCAGGCCATGGAGGATTTTGGTTTCAAACCCGGCCTGGATCAGCGAGCGCTGAATAAAGAGCGCGTGGTAATCCTCTTCAGTATCGTTGTCCTGCATGATATGCACGAACGGCCGCGCGTGGCTGTGCTTCCAGGCGCCGGTCAGCTCCTCCAGCAAGCCTTCCGCCGGATTGTGGCCGGTGCCGCGATAGCCGTTTTTCACCCACTCTTCGAGAATGAGCCCGCCCTCGGTATGGCAGGAGGCGGAATCCGCGTTGTACTCGTAAACCTTGATGCCGCGCTCATCCATGCAGAAATCCATACGACCGGTGATCATATGGTGACGACGCCACTGCCAGGAGAGGCGCAGGCGCGGCCAGAGGATTTTCGGGATGTCGAAAAGTGCGAGGAGATTGTCGTCTTTCAGCACCTTGTCTGTGGCGTGGAGGTACATCAGGTGCAGTTCGTTGGTGGCTTTGATCAGCTCCTGCTCGGCGCTTTCGGTAATGGTGAAGTACTGGCAGGGATCTTTGTTGATAACGTGGCCGTTGGCGCGAACGTACGCCTGTTGCAGGGCGTCGTTTTCATTGAGCCATTTCCCGTCAAACTGACGGCTGTTCTTCAGCCGCGCGCCGCTGATTTTCAGCAGCTCACCGTCGATCTCCGGCTGAGGGATGCTGTGTTCAGTCTCCTCCGTCTGGATCATCCAGCCGAGGATCTCGGTATCGCTGAACGTGTCATGAAGCGTATAGCAGCCGTTTTCAACGCTCAGACGCAGCTCGCGCGTCCACTGCTGCCCCAGCGGCAGCGGAGCATGGATCACGTTCTGCTCCGCAATGCGCACCCTATCGTCCAGCAGTTGGGTGATGACGGCCACGTGTCCGGTCTCCTGAAACTCACCGCCCTTTTGCCAGATAAGCAGCGCCCCGGCCTGCGGCGCGCGCTTCGAGCCATTGGCAAAGGCCTGTAACGGCAAAATGTTGTCGTTCACCACCTGGCGTAAAAAACGCAGAGAGAAGATCTCCCACGCCATCCCGACGTCGGTAAAGACAAACCCGTGGTTGAGAAACAGGAAGCGGCGCGCAAACTCAACGCACTGCCATTTATGACCCATGTATTCGTTGCCGATATAGCTGCGAAACTCCGCGTCTTCCGGGTAGTGGCGCGGATCGAGACTGCCATAATTTGAAGAGTAAATCGCCACGCCACCCGGCGCATAACCTAATAACGTCCCGAAGGGTGCGTCACTGCTTAACGTTCCTTTACGCATGTGTCCAACCTAAAACAGGCAGGCGGCAATTTTTTGTGGGGTTGTCGTCGTCTGCACGTTGTAATTAACTGACAGAGGTGGCGTTATCATACACCCGCCCTGACCATTACGCTCGCATCGTTAAACGGTTCCTATATCTCCTGCTACACTGCCTCAACACAACACCAAAAAGGCAGGCCAACATGTCCGAAAATACCTATCAGCCACCGAAAGTGTGGGAATGGAAACAGAATAACGGCGGCGCGTTCGCCAATATCAACCGTCCCGTCTCGGGCGCCACGCACGAGAAAGAGCTCCCCGTGGGCGCGCACCCGCTCCAGCTGTACTCTCTGGGTACGCCGAATGGACAGAAAGTTACCATCATGCTGGAGGAGCTGCTGGCGCTGGGTGTAACGGGCGCGGAATACGACGCATGGCTAATCCGCATCGGTGAGGGCGATCAGTTCTCCAGCGGGTTTGTCGACGTGAACCCGAACTCGAAGATCCCGGCGCTGCGTGACCACTCCACCACCCCGCCGACGCGCGTCTTTGAATCCGGCAATATCCTGCTCTATCTGGCCGAAAAGTTTGGTCACTTCCTGCCAAAAGATCCGGCAGGACGAACGGAAACCCTGAACTGGCTGTTCTGGTTACAGGGCGCGGCCCCGTTCCTCGGCGGCGGTTTCGGCCACTTCTACAACTACGCGCCGGTGAAGATTGAGTACGCTATCGATCGCTTCACCATGGAAGCTAAACGCCTGTTCGACGTGCTGGACAAACAGCTGGCGCGCGGCCGCTACGTGGCAGGCGAAGAGTACACCATCGCCGATATGGCGATCTGGCCGTGGTTTGGCTGCGTGGCGCTGGGCAGCGTTTACAACGCCGCCGAGTTCCTCGACGCCGGGAAGTACACCAACGTGCAGCGCTGGGCAAAAGATGTGGCGAATCGCCCTGGGGTTAAACGCGGACGCATCGTTAACCGCACCAACGGCGAGCTGAGCGAGCAGTTGCATGAGCGCCATTCAGCGAGCGACTTCGATACCCAGACGGAAGATAAACGTCAGGCCTGACGGATGACCGGGCGGTTCGCCGCCCTTCTTCTGCGATGAGAAAAGTGAGTCAGCACGCGTGCGCAAGGAACCTCGTATGTCAGACCAGACGCTGAAAGCAACCCGACAGCAGCGCCTTATCGCTTTGCTGAGTAAAAGCGACTGGCTGACCACCGATGCGCTGTCTGAGAAGCTCTCCGTCAGTAAAGAGACAATCCGCCGGGATCTGAAGTCGTTGCAGCAGCAGGGGAAGCTCCTGCGTCAGCACGGACGAGCGCGTCTGATTCATCCCGATAGCCGCGACAGCGGTGAACCCTTTGGCGCACGGCTGAAAAGCCACTATGCCGACAAAGCCGATATTGCCCGCCACGCGCTAGGCTGGATCAGCGAAGGGATGACCATTGCCCTTGATGCCAGTTCGACCTGCTTTCATCTGGCGCGCCAGCTTCCGGATATCGAACTCACCGTGTTTACCAATAGCCTGCCTATCTGCCACGAGATGGCAAAGCGCGAGCGGATCACGCTTATCTGTTCCGGCGGAACGCTTGAGCGTAAGTATCGCTGCTATGTTAACCCGGCGCTGGTGACGCAGCTAAAAGGGCTGGAGATCGATCTGTTTATCTTCTCGTGTGAAGGGGTCGATGAGCATGGCGTCCTTTGGGATCCGTCCGAGCACAACGCGGGCTTTAAGGCGCTGCTGTTAAGCCGCGCCAGCCAGTCGCTGCTGCTGATCGACAAAAGTAAATTTATGCGGGCAAGCGAAGTGAAAATCGGCCAGCTGTCGCAGGTGACACAGATGATTCAGAGCGATAAACGTCAGGCCGCCAGTGACGGCCTGACGCGATGATGTTACGCGGAGAGACGGAACTTCTGCACTGAGCGCTGAAGCTCTTCAGTCTGCCGCTCCAGTGCGGCGGCGGCGGCAGAAACCTGCTCCACCAGCGAGGCGTTCTGCTGGGTCACGCCGTCCATCTGGGTGATGGCCACGCCCACCTGCGAAATGCCTTTACTCTGCTCCTCTGACGCGGTGGCGATCTGCTTCATAATGACGGTCACCTCCGTCACGTCCCGCAGGATGGCTTCCATCGTCGTGCCGGTATCGTTCACCAGCTGCGCCCCCTGCGCCACGCGGGAAACGGAATCTGCAATCAGCCCTTCGATCTCCTTTGCCGCGTTCGCGCTGCGGCTGGCCAGATTACGCACCTCACCCGCAACGACCGCAAAGCCACGCCCCTGCTCCCCTGCCCGGGCCGCCTCGACCGCGGCGTTAAGCGCCAGAATGTTGGTCTGGAAGGCGATACTGTTAATCACGGAGGTGATTTCAGCAATCTTCTTCGAGCTGGCTGAGATGCCGCTCATGGTGGTGACGACCTCGTCGACCAGCGAACCGCCGCGGCTGGCCGTGCCGGAGGCAATGTCCGCCAGCTGGCTGGCCTGGCGTGCGCTTTCGGCGTTCAGCTTCACGGTTGCGGTAAGCTGCTCCATGCTCGCCGCCGTCTCTTCCAGCGCAGCAGCCTGCTCTTCGGTACGCGAAGAGAGATCGTTATTCCCGCTAGAGATCTCCGTTGCCCCGCGCCAGATATTCTCGCTGCCGGAACGGATGGTGCTGACCGCCTCACGCAGGCTGTCCTGCATGGCGCTCAACAGCGGCACCAGCTGGCCCACGCAGTTGCGGCCAATGGGTTCAATCGGCTGGCTGAGATCGCCCTGCGCAATCTGGCGGAACTGCTGGCGGATGCGTTCCAGCGGCTTCACCAGCAGCGCCACCAGGTAGCGGTCGGTGAAGAGCAGGATCAGCAGACCGACGATCGTGGCGGTAACGATCACCGTCCGGGTTATGCTGGTGAGGCTATCGACCACCACGCGCGTACTGTCGAGCGCCGTCACCGCAGAATTGTTAAAGTTCTCAACCGCGGCGCCAAACGCGCGGCTCAGCGGCGGCGTGACGTTGTTGGCCTGCTGACGATAGCCTTCGAGCGTCGCCTGCTTCGCCTGCGCCATCTGCGGCGTAACGCCCCGATCGAGCAGCGCCTGCCAGGTGGAAATGACCTGCGCAGAGACCTTTTCATCCATCGGGCCCGGGGAGATGGCCTTCATCTCCGCCAGCTTTTTGCTCATGTTATCCAGAGCCTGCTGGGCGGAAGCCAGGTCCGGCGTGCCGCCCGCCGCTTTAACGTCCATCGCGCGGCTCAGGCGGGTGACAAAGCGAAAATACTGATCGTTACCCTGGCTCAATACCGTCATTTGCCGGACCAGCTGACGGTCAACGTCGTTACCATCAGAAACGCGGGACAGAGACCAGGTGCTGTAAAGCCCTACGCCCGCCCACATGACACAAAAGATCCCCAGTATCGTCAGCATGACGAAACGGATGGTGAAATTACGAAGCATGTTCATTGAGTGTTCCTTGCCGTGAGGGTGAATTCGCCCAGAGGCGAGTGCTATCCTCGTTATCGGCAGGGACAGGGGAAAAGATAACCCCTTGTGATGATTTATTTAAGCAGTGCTTATTATTCCAGATGCTTTTTAAACCAGCTTAACGTTCTCGACCAGCCAGCTCGGCTTCGGGCTGGTCATAGCGTGGGCATAATAGTCATCGTAATCAATCAGCTCGTGCGGAAAATTCTTGCTAGTCAGGCGCGTCGTCGCTTATCTCCACGATTTATGATTTGATAGGCTTAGAATAAAAACGCTGTTTCGAAAATTCACCGATAAGAAAGGAGACATCATGTCCTGGCACCCTTACTCCGGCCGATACGAAAATATGCAATACCGATACTGCGGCAAAAGTGGCCTGCGCTTACCGGCGCTGTCGCTGGGCCTGTGGCACAGCTTCGGTCACGTTCAGGCGCTCGATTCCCAGCGTATGCTGCTGCGTAAAGCCTTCGATCTCGGCATTACCCATTTTGACCTTGCCAATAACTACGGCCCTCCTGCGGGCAGCGCTGAAGAGAATTTTGGCCGCCTGCTGCGGGAAGATTTTGCCGGTTATCGCGACGAGCTGATTATCTCCACCAAAGCGGGCTACGACATGTGGCCAGGGCCGTACGGTTCGGGCGGTTCACGTAAATATCTGCTCGCCAGCCTCGACCAGAGCCTGAAACGCATGGGCGTGGAGTATGTGGATATTTTCTATTCTCACCGCGTTGACGAACACACGCCGATGGAAGAGACCGCCGCCGCGCTGGCACACGCGGTGCAGAGCGGAAAAGCGCTGTATGTCGGCATTTCGTCTTACTCCACGGAACGCACGACGGCGATGGCCGAATTGCTGCGCGAGTGGAAGATCCCGCTTTTGATCCACCAGCCGTCTTACAACCTGCTTAACCGCTGGGTCGACAAAACTGGCCTGCTGGACGCGCTGGAGAAAAACGGAACGGGCTGTATCGCCTTTACCCCGCTGGCGCAGGGCCTGCTGACCGGTAAATACCTGAACGGTATTCCGGACGGTTCACGCATGCAGCGGGAAGGAAAGAAAGTGCGCGGCCTGACGGAGAACATGCTGACGGAAGCTAACCTGAGTAGCCTTCGTCTGCTGAATGAAATGGCGCACGCGCGCGGGCAGACGATGGCCCAGATGGCGCTAAGCTGGCTGTTGAAAGACGCGCGCGTGACGTCGGTGCTTATTGGTGCGAGCCGCCCGGAGCAGCTGGAAGAGAACGTGCAGGCGCTGAATAACCTGCGCTTTACCGAAGATGAACTGACGCGCATTGACCAGCACGTGGCGGACGGTGAACTGAATTTGTGGCAGGCGTCGTCGGATAAATAGCGCGCCTGCTGCCCTCACCCCGGCCCTCTCCCACAGGAAGAGGGTTAGGGTGAGGGGCGCGGTGAATTTATTTCTTACTGATCTTATCCAGATACCCCATCACAAACGCCGACAGCACAAACGTCAGGTGGATAATGACATACCACATCAGCTTATTGTCCGGGACGTTCTTCGCGTCCATAAAAACGCGTAACAGGTGAATAGACGAAATCGCCACAATTGACGCCGCGACTTTATTTTTCAGCGAGGAGGCGTCCATTTTCCCCAGCCAGCTGAGCTTTTCTTTATGCTCGGCGATATCAAGCTGAGAGACGAAATTCTCATAACCGGAGAACATCACCATCACCAGTAATCCCCCCACCAGCGTCATATCCACCAGCGACAGCAGAACCAGAATCAAATCGGCTTCTGCCACGGAGAAAATGTTTGGCAGGACGTGGAAAATCTCCTGGAAGAACTTGATCGTCAGAGCGACCAGCGCCAGGGAAAGACCAAAATAGACGGGTGCGAGCAGCCAGCGAGAGGCATACATTGCGTTTTCAAAAAAGCGTTCCATAAAATCCTGTCTGCAAACGAAACCAGCGCTCAGTATATCTCAACTACACATCGTTGGGATCTACATCCGGGCGCGCATACTCCGGCCAGACCAGCGCAACCAGTTCCGGGTAGGCTTCCAGGCTAAACTCGCGAAAACACTGGCGCAAATTTAATACGTCCAAATCGGAGTACGACACCTTCTCACCATTCAGACAGCGCTTTTTGATATTGTCATAATATTTATAGACGGCGGAATTAAGGTCGCTACAGCGGCGCTGCGCATCGAACAGGCCGGGCGTGTCATTAATGTCGGACATTTTCATCCGCTTAATTGTCGCATGAAGAAAATCGATATATTCGTGATTCACCCGCCAGTACCACACCGGCGTCACGGCGTTCATCAATACGGAGAAATGATCTTCCCCCTCCTCTTTGGACATCAATTCAGGCGGTGGCGGTTCACTGACGTCTTTTGACACTTTCGTTTTATTAAACTCTTGCATCAATAAAAGCACGCCAGCGGTCAGTAATAGTAACGTTATGACCGTAAAGAAAATGCTGTTCATGGGTAGGCTCCATTTTTTTTGATTTTAAAATTGCCTCATGTTATTGTCAACGAATCTCACCCTTTTTCCAACCCCACCCTTTTGAAATTAAAGGAAATTAAAATGCTGCCCGACAATATTGTCCCGGCAAAGTACCACATTACGCCTGTGGAACAGCCTTCGACGGAAGCAGATAAAGAGGCGAATTTCACTCAAGGAAAAAGAAAACTCTCCGACTACGAAGCCGACATATTAATTGGTGTTTCGCGCACCGGCAAATCTCGTAATATGGTGCTGGAAGAGCATGATCGCCATTTAAAAGAACGTTTATTTCGGGCCATCAAGATTGAAGCTCTGGTTCATCTGCTGAATGATTTACAGGCCGAAGGGGAAATAGATGCCCAGACTTTAAGTCAAATAATGGCCGAGAAAACGCAGCAAATAAATGAAGCGGGCAATGAAATTTGGCTTAATTTAATTACGCGTGAAAAAAACAATCCCATTTTTTATCAGCTGGGGGAAGATTAACGTGAATAATGATACCGGTAATAACGTTTATTTGACTTTAGATGATAAGAAAAGCGATGAATTTATCTTAAAGCAAAATCTCGACGCCCTCAAAAAGATAAAAAATGACGAGATGACGCGAATTACGCAGGATTTAATTTCAATTCCGGCCACGCTGGTGCGCCTGAAATGGCAGAACCGCCGGGAGATTTATGCCTTGCAGGTCAAAGAGGAAATTTACGGCGCGGTGATGAACGCCATTATCGAACAGCACCCTGAGCTTAAGGAGAAGATCCTCGGGCGGCTGGAGGCGAGCTATCAGTACCTGCTGGCACGCGAAACCGCCACCCTGCGCCTGACCCGTAAACTCTCGGAAGGCAACTATCGCACATCAAACGTCACCTGCGTGGCGCTCGATGAAGAGGCGTCAACAACATCTTCCGACTGCTGACAACGTGGTTCGCCCGGCGGCGCTAGCCTGAGATTGTAGGCCGGGTAAGGCGAAGCCGCCACCCGGCACGGAAGGCGGCAAAAGCCATCGTTTTACTTCGCGGCCGCTTTCTCTTCGCCGACCAGACCAATCTTCAGGTAACCCGCCTGATGCAGCGTGTCCATTACCTTCATCATGGTTTCGTAATCGACGGTTTTATCCGCGCGGAAGAAAACGGTGGTGTCTTTCTTGCCGCCGGTTAGCTGGTCCAGCGCCGGAATAACCGAGGCATCCGTCACCGGATCGTTGCCCAGGAACATGGATTTATCAGCCTTCACCGACAGGTAGATAGGCTTTTCCGGACGCGGCTGCGGCTGGCTGGAGGATGCAGGCAGATTCACTTTTACGTCCACCGTCGCCAGCGGCGCGGCAACCATAAAGATAATCAGCAGAACCAGCATGACGTCGATAAACGGCGTCACGTTGATCTCATGCATTTCACCGTTATCGTCCAGATTTTCATTAAGACGCATTGCCATACAATCAACCTACGCGCAGTTTGGAGGCCGCATGCACCGGCTTAACGGCGCTGGCGTTCAGGTCCAGGTCGCGGCTTTGCAGCAGCAGAACCTGCGCGGCAACGTCGCCCAGCGTGGCTTTGTAACTGCCAATCATGCGCGCAAAGATGTTATAGATAACCACCGCCGGGATAGCGGCAACCAGACCGATAGCCGTTGCCAGCAGCGCTTCTGCGATACCCGGCGCGACGACCGCAAGGTTAGTGGTCTGCGTCTGGGCGATACCGATAAAGCTGTTCATGATGCCCCAGACGGTACCAAACAGGCCGACGAACGGGGAGATGGCGCCGATAGTTGCCAGGTAGCCGTTACCGCGGCCCATATGACGGCCTACGGCTGCAACGCGACGCTCCAGACGGAACCCGGTACGCTCTTTAATGCCTTCGTTATCTTCACTGCCTGCGGAGAGTTCCAGCTCGTTCTGAGCTTCATTCACTAACAGGGTAGTCAGGCTTTTCGCATGGAAGGATGAGGTGATATCAGAAGCCTGATCCAGAGAGCGGGCTTCTGCCAGCTGCTTCTGCTCACGCTTGAGGCGACGTTTTTGTGAAAGAAGTTCGGCGCTCTTGCTGAAGAAGATAGCCCAGGTGATCACGGACGCCAGAATCAGGCCGATCATCACAATCTTAACTACGATGTCAGCATGATGGTACATGCCCCAAACGGAAAGATCCGTCTGCATCAAATTATTACCCACTCTGTATCTCCAGGACGCAAATCACAAATCTGAACGTAATAATATCAAAACGTCGTCGAATTGATAGTAGTTCTCATTAGTATTTACATAGTGCCGTAATTTTCGCTCACTTTCCTTGCGCTTACGCAGTAAAAATTTTTTATGCGTATTTTTAATAATATTTTCTGCTTATTCGATAAGCATCCGGATGCACATTCTGACAATCATGGTAGTCTGGACGTCCAGACGTATAAAAATAGGGTTAGCGAACATGACTAAAAAGCAGCTTGAGACCACGCTGGTGCAGGCAGGACGCAGTAAGAAATACACCCAGGGCTCCGTCAACAGCGTGATCCAGCGCGCCTCCTCGCTGGTGTTTGATACCGTCGAGGATAAAAAAATCGCCACGCGTAATCGCGCGAAGGGCGGGCTGTTTTACGGTCGTCGCGGCACACTAACCCATTTCTCGTTGCAGGAAGCCATGTGCGAACTGGAGGGCGGCGCGGGCTGCGCGCTGTTCCCGTGCGGCGCGGCGGCGGTCGCCAATACCATTCTGGCGTTTGTGGAACAGGGCGACCACGTCCTGATGACCAATACCGCCTACGAGCCAAGCCAGGACTTCTGCACCAAAATTCTCAGCAAGCTCGGCGTCACCACCAGCTGGTTCGATCCGCTGATTGGGTCAGGCATTACCGGGCTTGTTCAGCCGAACACGCGCGTGGTGTTCCTGGAATCTCCCGGCTCCATCACCATGGAAGTGCATGACGTCCCGGCCATCGTGAACGCGGTGCGCAGTATCGCGCCGGAAGCGATTATCATGATCGACAATACCTGGGCGGCAGGCGTGCTGTTTAAAGCGCTGGACTTTGATATTGATATCTCCATACAGGCGGCGACCAAATATCTGATTGGCCATTCCGACGGCATGATCGGTACGGCGGTAGCTAACGCCCGCTGCTGGGATCAACTGCGTGAAAACGCCTACCTGATGGGTCAGATGGTGGATGCCGATACCGCCTACATGACCAGCCGGGGCATCCGTACGCTCGGCGTGCGTCTGCGTCAGCACCACGAAAGCAGCCTGCAAATTGCCCAGTGGCTGGCGCTGCATCCGCAGGTGGAGCGCGTTAACCATCCGGCGCTGCCGGGCAGCAAAGGCCACGAATACTGGCAACGTGACTTTACGGGCAGCAGCGGGCTGTTCTCATTTGTTCTTAAAAAGCGCCTGAATGACGCCGAGCTGGCGCGCTATCTGGATCACTTTACCCTCTTCAGCATGGCCTATTCCTGGGGTGGATTTGAATCGCTGATCCTGCCTAACCAGCCGGAGCAGATTGCGGCCCTGCGCCCGGGCGGCGAGGTGGACTTTGAGGGGACCTTAATCCGCCTGCATATCGGGCTGGAAAATGTGGACGATTTAATTGCGGATTTATCGGCAGGGTTTGAGCGCATCGTGTAAAGTGCTGGCTGAAATGTACTCCCCGGAAGCCATTCTGAACACCGCAAGTGGAAAAGTCTGTATGAGATGCGCCTGCGATCAACCCCGACAGGCAAATTTGGGAGTACAATAGCGTTATATCTGCTGTTCCACAGGAAAGTCCATGGCTGTTATTCAAAATATCATCACGGCGCTCTGGCAACACGATTTTGCCGCGCTGGCGGACCCGCATGTCGTCGGGATTGTCTATTTCGTGATGTTCGCGACGCTGTTTCTGGAAAATGGACTACTGCCAGCCTCATTTTTACCCGGAGACAGCCTGCTTCTGCTCGCAGGGGCGTTAATCGGCAAGGGCGTGATGGACTTCGCACCGACAATGGTGATCCTCACCTCTGCGGCCAGTCTCGGCTGCTGGCTGAGCTATTTGCAGGGGCGCTGGCTTGGAAACACCCGCGTGGTGAAGGGCTGGCTGGCGCAGCTGCCGCATAAATATCACCAGCGTGCGACCTGCATGTTTGACCGCCACGGCCTGCTGGCGCTGCTCGCCGGGCGTTTTCTGGCGTTTGTGCGTACCCTGCTGCCGACCATGGCGGGGATTTCAGGCCTGTCTAACCGCCGCTTCCAGTTCTTCAACTGGCTGAGTGCCCTGCTCTGGGTGGGCGTGGTCACTACGCTCGGCTACGCGCTGAATATGATCCCCTTTGTTAAGCGCCATGAAGACCAGGTGATGACATTCCTGATGGTGCTGCCGATCTTCCTGCTGGTTGCTGGGCTGGTGGGTACCATTGCGGTGGTGATTAAGAAAAAGTATTGCAGTGCATAAACAAAAGCCGGGTGGCGCTACCGCTTACCCGGCCTACGTTTCTCCTCAGGCTCCCTGCATGGTTCGGATGCGCGACGCATCTTCCCCCGGCGTAACGCCGAAGTAACGCTTAAACTCCCGACTAAACTGCGACGCGCTTTCATATCCAACTCGCATCGCCGCCGCGCTGGCCTTCATGCCATCGTGGATCATCAGCATCCGCGCCTTGTGCAGACGGTAGGTTTTGAGGTACTGCAACGGCGACGTGCTGGTGACGGATTTAAAGTTATGGTGAAACGCCGAGACGCTCATATTGGCTTCCGCCGCCAGCTGGTCAACGCTGAGGTTTTCCGTGTACTGGCTCTCAATGCGCTTCAGCACGCGGCTAATCAGGCTGAAGTGCGTTTGCCGGCTTACCAGCGCCAGCAGCGCCCCGCCGCCCGGCCCCAGCAGCACGTGATAAAGAATTTCGCGGATAATCTGCTTTCCGAGAATACGGGCGTCCAGCGGCCTTTCCATCACATCTAACAGGCGTTCGATCGCGCAAAGAATTTCATCCGATAAGGTCGCGGAATTGATACCGCTTGCCGCCATCGACGGCCGGAACAGTTCGTCCTCCCCAATCTCCATCAGCAGCTCCTGCAACTGGAGGATATCGACGTTGACGCGGATCCCGGCCAGGGGCACATCCTCTGTCGCGAAGGTTTCACATTCGAAGGGTAAAGGTACTGTCAGAAGCAGATATTCATTGGGATCGTAACGGAAAACGCGCTCGTTGATATAGCCAATCTTATGGCCAGAAAAGAGAAAAACGATGCCGGGCTGATACATCACCGGGGTGCGTGTCCCGGGCTGGGTTCCGTAGAGCAGCCGAATATCCGGCAATAGCCCGGACACATTATTTACATTATCTGTCAGTCTCTTAATCTGCGACGTTAGCTGATGGCAGATGGCATCACGGTTCATTTTCAGTTACTCCGGGTACGGTTTCCGACGTTAACAGTGTGCGCATTTTCTTACCGTTTCTCCAGCGCGCTGTAGAAATGGGCAAGACATCGGCAGGAATGTGCATTGAGAGGATAGCGCCTGCCCGCGACAATGTGCAGCATCAGGTTGCCTTCTGCGGCACCACGATTTTTTACCCACTACAGGGAACAAGCCATGAACAACTTTAACCTTCACACCCCAACCCGCATTCTGTTTGGTAAAGACGCTATCGCTGACCTGCGTGCACAAATCCCGACGGACGCCCGCGTCCTGATTACCTACGGCGGCGGCAGCGTGAAAAAAACCGGCGTACTGGATCAGGTTTACAGCGCGCTGGAAGGACTGGACGTGCGCGAGTTCGGCGGGATCGAGCCTAACCCGTCTTATGAAACGCTGATGAACGCGGTGAAAATCGCCCGCGAGGAGCAGATCACTTTCCTGCTGGCGGTGGGCGGCGGCTCCGTGCTGGACGGCACCAAATTCATCGCGGCGGCAGCGCATTACGCTGACGGCATCGACCCGTGGCATATTCTGGAAACGGGCGGCAGCGACATTAGCAGTGCCATCCCGATGGGCTCCGTGTTGACGCTGCCGGCCACCGGCTCTGAATCCAACAAAGGCGCGGTCATCTCCCGTAAAACCACCGGTGACAAGCAGGCCTTTATGAACGAACACGTTCAGCCCGTGTTCGCGATCCTCGATCCGGTTTACACCTATACCCTGCCTGCACGTCAGGTGGCGAACGGCGTGGTCGACGCCTTTGTTCACACCGTTGAGCAGTACGTGACTTATCCTGTTAATGCCAAAATTCAGGATCGCTTTGCGGAAGGCATTCTGCTGACGCTGATTGAGGAAGGTCCGAAAGCGCTGAAAGAGCCCGAAAACTACGACGTGCGTGCCAACGTCATGTGGGCCGCCACCCAGGCGCTGAACGGCCTGATCGGTGCAGGCGTGCCGCAGGACTGGGCTACCCATATGCTCGGCCACGAGCTGACGGCGATGCACGGACTGGATCACGCCCAGACGCTGGCGGTGGTTCTGCCTGCGCTGTGGAACGAAAAACGTGACGTTAAACGCGCCAAGCTGCTCCAGTACGCCGAACGCGTGTGGAACATCACCGAAGGTTCCGACGATGCGCGTATTGATGCCGCAATTGCAGCCACCCGTCAGTTCTTTGAAAGCCTGGGTGTGCCAACGCGTCTTTCTGACTACGGCCTGGACGGCAGTTCTATCCCTGCCCTGCTGGCGAAACTGGAAGCACACGGCATGACGCAGATCGGCGAGCATGGCGACATCACCCTGGACGTCAGCCGTCGCATTTACGAAGCGGCACGCTAAGCGTTTTTAGGATCCTGACTTTCGTTTTTTGACATTTCGTCCAGACTTAATGCACATCACATCGTCGGAGGTTCCCTCCGGCGATGAGCACCTGAAGGAGGAAAAATGGCAAACCAAACCGTAATCAAGCTACAGGACGGCAACGTGATGCCCCAGCTGGGGCTAGGTGTATGGAAAGCCGGTAACGACGAGGTCGTCTCCGCCATTCATAAAGCCCTGGAAGTCGGCTATCGGTCCATCGATACTGCCGCCGCCTATAAAAACGAGGACGGCGTGGGGACCGCGCTTGCCAGCGCTGGCGTTCCCCGCGATGAGTTATTCATCACCACCAAGCTGTGGAACGACGATCAAAAGCGTCCCCGCGAAGCGTTGCAGGAGAGCCTGGAGAAACTCCAGCTCGATTTTGTCGATCTCTATCTGATGCACTGGCCGGTTCCGGCTATCGATCATTACGTTGATGCCTGGAAGGGGATGATTGACCTGCAAAAAGAGGGGCTGATTAAAAGCATCGGCGTCTGTAATTTCCAGGTTCATCACCTGCAACGCCTGATTGATGAAACGGGCGTCGCGCCGGTGATTAACCAGATTGAGCTGCACCCGCTGATGCAGCAGCGCCAGCTTCATTCCTGGAACGCCACGCACAAGATCCAGACCGAATCCTGGAGCCCGCTGGCTCAGGGTGGCGAAGGGGTGTTTGATCAGAAAATTATCCGAGAGCTGGCGGATAAGTACGGCAAAACGCCGGCGCAGATTGTCATCCGCTGGCATCTGGACAGCGGTCTGGTGGTGATCCCGAAATCGGTCACGCCGTCGCGTATCGCCGAGAACTTCGACGTCTGGGATTTCCGCCTGGATAAAGACGAACTGGGTGAGATTGCGAAGCTGGATCAGGGTAAGCGCCTTGGGCCGGATCCGGATCAGTTCGGCGGTTAATAAAAAACCCCGGCTTGCCGGGGTTTTTCTTTTTTACGCTTTGCGCTTCACGGGCTTCTTCGCGCTGGAATTACCGTTCGAACGCTGATGCACAATCGGCGTGTGCTTCGTCAGCGCCGGGCGCGTATTGCGGTTCTGGCGGCGCGCTTCGCGCATCTCTTCCAGCGTTGGCGCAGGCACCAGACAATCACGACGCGAGCCAATGAGGTGCTTTTTGCCCATCTCTTCCAGCGCCTGACGGATCAGCGGCCAGTTTTTCGGGTCGTGATAGCGCAGCAGCGCTTTGTGCAGACGGCGCTGTTTATCCCCTTTAGGCACCACCACGTCTTCACTCTTATAGCCAATCTTACTCAGCGGGTTCTTGCCGGTGTAATACATGGTTGTCGAGTTAGCGAGCGGCGACGGATAGAAGTTCTGCACCTGATCCAGACGGAACCGACGCTGCTTCAGCCACAGCGCCAGGTTCACCATGTCTTCATCACGCGTGCCAGGGTGCGCGGAGATGAAGTAAGGGATCAGATACTGCTCTTTCCCCGCCTGTTTTGAGTAGGTGTCGAACAGCTGTTTAAAGCGGTCGTAGCTGCCCATGCCCGGCTTCATCATTTTGGACAGCGGGCCTTCTTCGGTGTGCTCCGGGGCGATCTTCAGATACCCGCCCACGTGGTGCGTCGCCAGCTCTTTAATGTAGCGCGGATCTTCCACGGCGATGTCGTAACGCACGCCAGAGGCGATCAGGATCTTCTTGATGCCTTTGAGATCGCGCGCGCGGCGGTAGAGGTTGATCGTCGGCTCGTGGTTGGTGTCCATATGCTCGCAAATGCTCGGATAGACACAGGAGAGACGGCGGCAGGTCTGTTCGGCGCGCGGCGATTTACAGCGCAGCATATACATGTTCGCCGTCGGGCCACCCAGATCGGAGATCACGCCGGTAAAGCCCGGCACCGAGTCGCGAATCGCTTCGATCTCGTTAACAATCGACTCTTCGGAGCGGCTCTGGATGATACGGCCTTCGTGTTCGGTGATCGAACAGAGCGAGCACCCTATAATTCTGATCATTTAGAAATTTTTTTGCGTTTAAAATCAATGAATTGAAAGATTTCATTTTTCTAAGTCTGATAAAACAGATGAAAACCCAACTGACTATACTCATAAAACTCAATCTTTGCGCTGCTGTACGATACCAGTAATTACAGGCGCCGAGTTTAACATCATGAAAAGTAGCCCAATAATGAATGACGCAACGCCAGCTGCGGTGCCTAACTTCTGACTGAACACCATTGAAACAAAGTACATATTTGGGATAAAAACGGACATAGCAATCACGAAAAGTAACTTATTCAGATAATTATTTATTCGGGTCTTAACCTCAACTCTATCATAAAAAGCCATCGAAACGTAAGCAGTTATCAGTGAATAAAAAGACCATGTCATATAGTTAACCGATTCATTAAATGCCTCTCGCAAAAGCAAAGCACTTTCTGTCATTCCCTACCTCATTAAATCAATAGAAAATAAATCTGAATAATTTATTTTTAAAAGAAAAGAACACAACATAACTTCAGTAGTTATGATTAATCCCTGAATGATTATTTCTTAGCAAGATATAACATGCTTAATGTATATCAGGCAATAAAAAAACTCCCAAAGACCACCGCTGTGGTCTTCAGGTATAGGATTTAAAGAACGAACTCAGTCCGGAAACGTATCACTATCTTCTGTAACGTCCGCTTTCTCTGGTAACATTCTGTTTTTAATATACTGTGAATTCCTGCAGATGAGAGGAAAAATCTCCGAGTTATTCATTATACAACTCGTTGCCGTACGGGCGTCCTCCGGAGACCATGATGAAAATGAAAACGTCTGACGGTCAAGCCATTGAGACAATAATACATTATCAACAGAAGCGCTAAACAGCGCCGCAATAGCCCTGCGTTCAACGGCCTTCTCAGGTTCAATAAACGACAACTCATTATGAAAACGGGTAATAATCGCAATACGGCTGTCAATACGAATATGTCTTTCAAGTAAGACATCGTGCAACTCATCAAGTACAGTCTCTCTCTGGGTATCGTCGAGGCAAGACCACAGGAAATGAATGTTCTCGGCATTTGTGACAACGTCTGGCTCTGCATCACGGAACCATGATGCAAAGATACCCACACTACCTTCCATCCGGATATGCTGCCCCTGAAGTTGCATTTGTTCAAGGATAAAGCGCATGTTCACAGGAAGAACCGTAAAACACTCAATAAGCCTTTCAGAAGAACTAAATACTCCACATGCCAGGGCGTTCAGCTTTTTCTTCAAAATATCAAACTGCTCACCTGACTGATATACGTCATGGAGAAATACTGGACCCATAGCATTCACATCAGACTCAATTATTTTCTCTGACAGTGCTTTTTGACGCTCTCGCACAAATATTAAAAGAGAGGTTGCATTTGTAGCTTCTTTGATGACGTCATACTGACCTTTAACAAAGCTCAGGACAGGTATATTCACCAGAAGACCTAAATCAACAATCCTGCCAACAGCATTTTTGATGTACGGCAGAACATTTTTATCCTTAAGTGCTATAAAGATACTCTCGGCAGTACGTAGATAACGAAGATATGCAGCCAAAGCCAGGTCAAACCGTTCCTCACCAATATGTTCACTGTACGACTCGATACCGGCATAGTTACCATGGAGCACCATGTGAGCAACAGCCTGTGCAGCAAATTCCGCAGGGAAGAGATTCCTCGTCGCCGTATTATTAAGATAATATTGATTTAAAACATTATTATTCCAGTCCGGGCTCAGAACAATTTTTCTGAAATGGATAACGTCCTCAACAACCTGACGATTTTTAAGCGTCATTATTGCAGAGCTAACCTGAGCCCCACCTGTACCATCATTCTTTCCAATTACGTTCTGTACCGCCTTCGATGCAATATTGATATGCCGGATAATTCCCGGATTAAAAAGGTCTATCTGAGGTTGCTCAGCTCCATAGCGTAACATCTCCTCCCGACCGTGATTTCCGATATCTAGTGTGCCAATTTTCAGGTTTGACAAGGTCTCTTCATTATTGACAAGGTATTCCACATAAAATACGCCATCTACAAAATTCTCCATTTTATTCAGTAGTGATTCACCGGCCAGAACAGAGTATGAATCAGCTTCCTGCAGCAACGTCTGCGTGGATTCAGCCTCCAATTTTTCTGAATCCTGAATTTCATCAAGTTTACTCACAATAAACGATATTTGCCTTTCGACGAAAGGCTCTAGGCTTATCCGCCCGTCAGCCATCAGTTTCTGCAGACTCAATACGAAACCTTCATCATTCTTTTCTCTGAGTGAAACAGCATAACTCTGATTCAGCATTTGCACTGCGACTTTGAGTTGCGGTTCGGCGAGAGCCTGACACTTCTCATCCATCCGGCTATAAGAAACCAGCCAGTCTCGCATCTGAATATGTGGTGCCACTCGCTGCCATGCTTCAGCGAAACCCCACAAGGCCGTCAGTTCTTCAAGCCGTGGGATATTTATAGCACCAATCGCGTCTTTAAGAGGCGTATCAAGCAACTCGCTCCTGGCAAGCTCCACCGTGGACTGATAGTGGATGCTCATCAGAAATTCGCTCCATCTTTCTGTATCGTTATTAAAAATTCGGGATATTTGTTGATAAGTTAGCGAGAGCATCTCGTCAAAATCATCCGGAGCAATACCGGGTTCGGTCTGACTAGCTTTGGGATCGCGAAGTAATACTTTAATATCTCGCTCCCCGTATCTGACCACCAGTAAGTAGAGAGCAATAAGAATATGGCGATGATCTTCTGTTGCAGGAACGGTAAGGTTCAGAATATGAATATCATTAACAAACTTCTTCATTAATCGCGGTGTGATACGAGGATACTCAGAGGGTTTCCAGCGCTCAAGCAACACCGTTGCTTCCCGGCACGCTATCCCTGCATCCTCATTTACTGTTTCTTTCCAGTACTGCCTTAACGCTTCCTGCCATCCTGCCGAAATAAGAGGAGGAACCTGAAAACTTACAGGAATCCGCTTTGCAATAAACTCACGCCCGCTGAAACCCGCCACAGAAAGTGAGGCTGAAACCTGTCTTGCCGAATAGGGCACCACTATCCTGAAGTGTTCATGAGTGGCTCCGGCAATAAGCTCCATATCACTCCAGAGCTCTTTCACTTTGTCTGCACTGATTCGGTCCAGATTATCAATGATAAGGATGAAGCGATCTCCATGGGAAATGACCTCTTTGGAGGTAAATCCCTGCAGAGCTTCAGCCAGCTCAATAGCTCCGACCTCCTTATTAACTAGCCAAGTCTCTTCAATCCTGTCAGTACTGTTGCGTTTGAACAAATCACCAATACTCGAATACCCTTTCTTTCTGTACCATTCCATGTTCTGCAGGCATGCCAGTCCTGCGACCATAATGGCAGGAGAAAGAAACGCGGCCACCTCAACATAAAAAAGCCACCCTAATAATGACTCCTTGTGATCCTACCCACGTAATGTGGACACGGCCCTAAGCGAGGTTCTGGTTTTCAAATTGTTCGGGACTGAGTCCGCCACAGGCACTGTGTCGGCGCCACCGATTGTAATCACACTCGATATAATTAAACACCGTCATCCGCATGATTTCCCGGCTGATAAGGCGTTCCCCGTGGATACATTCCACCTTCAGCGAGTGGAAGAAGCTTTCCGCGCAGGCATTGTCGTAACAACATCCTTTGGCACTCATGCTACCGTGCAGATTATGCCGCTTCAGTAACGCCAGATAGTCTGCCGAACAGTACTGCCCGCCTCTGTCCGTATGCACGATGACATTTTCCGGGCGCTTACGTCGCCAGAGTGCCATCTGTAGCGCATCGCAGGCCAGCTGCGCTGTCATCCGCGACGACATCGACCAGCCGATGACAGCACGGGACCACAGGTCAATGACCACCGCCAGGTACAACCAGCCTTCGTCCGTGCGCAAGTACGTGATGTCACCCGCCCACTTCTGATTCGGGCCACTCGCGTAAAAATCCTGTTTCAGCAGATTTTCAGACACCGGCAGGCCATGTTCGCGGTATCGGACCGGGCTGAACTTCCGGGCCGCTTTTGCGCGAAGCCCCTGACGCCGCAGGCTGGCGGCAATGGTTTTGACGTTGTACTCAGGCAGTTCGTCAGCGAGACGAGGCGCACCATAACGCTGTTTTGCCTCAGTGAATGCCTGACGGACAGCAGTATCACAGACGAGCCGGAACTGCTGACGTGGTGTTATCTGCTGACGACGCAGACGCCACGCATACCAGCCGCTACGGGCGACCCGCAGTACCCGGCATATGGCTTTGACGCTGAACTCAGCCCGATGTTTTTCAATAAAGACATACTTCATTTCAGGCGCTTCGCGAAGTATGTCGCGGCCTTTTGGAGAATGGCCAGCTCCTCTGCCTGTTCCGCCAGTTGGCGCTTAAGACGGGCAATTTCAACGGACATTTCCTGCTCACGTTCGGAAGAGCTGCGGGCATTGTTAATCTTACTGCGCCATGCGTAGAGCTGGGATTCGTACAGGCTGAGTTCCCGGGCAGCGGCAGCAACACCGATACGTTCCGCAAGCTTCAGGGCTTCGTTGCGGAATTCAGGCGTGTACTGTTTGCGGGGCTTCTTACTGGTTGATGCTGGTTTTGTCATGAGTCACCTCTGGTTAAGAGTTTACTCACTTAGTCGTGTGTCCACTATTCGTGGGTAAGATCATTGTTAGTAAAATATTGATTAAGGTCTGTTAGCACATAACGAAGCATCTGCACGGAAAGCAATGACAGTAAAATAAAAACGACGGTCAACCAGCTTAGCCTGCTGCTGACCCTCTTGTCGTATTCAACGATGTTACCCAGAGCCAGATTTTTATACTTATCCAACACATCCCGGGAGCCCGGACATTGTAGGCTGACCCCGTGGTGGATGACATCGATAAGCGCTTTTT
Source organism: Enterobacter cloacae complex sp. (assembly GCF_900322725.1). NCBI lineage: Bacteria > Pseudomonadati > Pseudomonadota > Gammaproteobacteria > Enterobacterales > Enterobacteriaceae > Enterobacter > Enterobacter cloacae complex sp. Next base: position 1,277,934 of record NZ_LT991957.1, read on the forward strand.
TAGTTGAGCCATGATGGTAACGTTCTGCATCAAAGTTAATGAACGTAAAATCATCTTTAAGCTTTTTCTGCAGGAACTTCAATATTGTTGACTTACCTGAACCCAGCTCACCTTCCAGACCAATAATATTGACATCAGGTGTCCTGATGATCTGAGCCACATTCTCTGCAACTTTTTCATGACTGCTGCCTCTAAACATATCCTGGTCAGCGGGTGATTCCGTCTGCAATCGTAGAGTCATTCAGCAATTTCCTTCGTTATAACGTAAGATTCTTTCACTATTAGACACAGTACAGAGCCCACAGCAACCAAATGACTGCAGCCGGGGCAGTTTAGTTTTAAGCATGCATAAGCCGATTTCGATGGAATCCCTTTCACACAATAATATTGAATTGAAGCAATGAAAACATTAATGTGTTTGTTGTGACTAGCTGCAGGGGCCTGGAAGAAATTCCAAAGCCTGACAAACCGGAACAGGGCTTGCTCTGCTCCGGTTTTATCCAGTTCATCTTGAAGCCCTTGTTTTTGTTACATATCCCTGCTCACTCTTTCAGCCATTGTTAAGCTTCTTGTGTGTAATCTGCGAATAATACGGATGCAAAATTGATGCAATGGATTATACATACCTACAGCGCACGTTACGCTGAGCTGAATCGAATTTCAGAGAACGTTCTTCGCTATTACCCTGCCCAGCCAGTTGAACACATTTTATCATCCGGCCCCGAGAGTGACATGTTCTCTGCCTGGTACAGCCTTCATCAGAGTCAAACTAGACGTTATTTACAGGCAAAAGAAGACAGCTACAGAGTTTAAGTCTGACATTATTCGTGGCTGTGTCTGCCTTCGGAGTTTTCAGCTTATCCCGATAACAGCGGTTTTGAAAAATTGACGTTTTTTACACCGGTACATTGCCCGAACGCAATCTCCCCCGTAGCGAAATACCGCCCCGCAGAAAATCGTCCATGCTCGGCATGCCCCTGGAACATCAGCATCTTTTCAATAAAGGTTTTACAGCCTATAGTCTGTATAACACAAAATACACCTTACCTGCTGTATTACAGGGCGGTACTCCCTACTCAGTCTGCGAGGCAGGTCACTTATGAATAATCAGTTCCCGATAAAAACGCTGAACCAGCTCAGACCTGTGCTAATCGGGTTTCGCAAAATCAAGGGCTTCACGCAAAAAGATGTGTCTGAGAGGCTTGGCGTAACGCAGCAAACCTATGCCCGCCTGGAAGCAAACCCTGCTAGCGCCAGTATTGATCGTCTGTACAAGGTATTCAGTATTCTGGGCGTAGAAATAACGCTGTCATCTATTTCCCCTTCACCCTTCATTTCCCACACAGAGATGAGGGGGGCATTTGACAGCACTCCCGCCAGACGGGAGAAATGGTGACTATTAGAAGTTTGCTAGTTTTGTCGAATGACGCCAACTACATGTCCGCATCCATCGAGTAGTGGCTTCAAGCCACGATTGTCACTGCCTCCGCTGCCTTTTTCCAGTAACTCTCTCCTTTTAATTCTAATATTTAGGGGTGTCAACGCAAAGCAGAAACGGCACCTTCTTTGCGAGACAGAAATGACCTGTGATTGCCTGGCCGATTTATGGCAGCTAAGTGCGAGAAGCGGATATAGCGAATTCGCCATTGTACGGGATTAGCAGGTTTACTGAAGCAACCTGCGATGGCGTTATGGCAATAGTCAGTCCCCTGTCCAGTCGGCATAGGTGGCCACCTCGTCACCGCCGGGGATAAACTGATTGAAGCCTCCGCGCAAAATCACTTATTCTTTTCCGTTAATAAAATGCAGGAGCAAAGTCATGACTGGCGAAATTCGTGGGCGAGGCAGGCCACGAAAAACAGAGAGTACCTATACAGATACCCGTAATGACCTGATCCGAAGCGGGCTTGAACTGCTCACGCAGAATGGTTTTCTTTCAACGGGAGTCGATGCCATTGTCAAAAATGCCAGTGTTCCTAAAGGCTCATTTTATTACTATTTCAAGAGCAAAGAAGAGTATGCCCAGACTGTTCTGAGCGCCTATGACAGTTTCTTTGTGCATAAACTCCAAAAACATCTGTATGAATCATCCTTCACACCAATGATGCGTCTGGAAAATTTCATCGACGATGCCTGCGACGGCATTAAAAAGTACAATTTCACCCGGGGCTGTCTGGTTGGCAATATGATGCAGGAGAGTCCGGGTCTTCCACTGTCCTTTATCAAACAGCTCCACGAAATACTTGAGCGCTGGCAGGCGCTTGTGGCGTGCTGTCTGTCCGACGCGTTATCTTCGGGCGAAATCCGTTCCGATATGAATAATACGCAACTGGCGGCCATTTTCTGGAGCAGTTGGGAGGGTGCCGTAATGCGTGCCAAACTTTATTGCTCAACCCAGCCTGTGTACGACTTCTGGAGCTATTTCAAAAAGTCAGTACGCTATCAGCCCTCTAAGGACACGGCTGTTGAAAAGTAAAAAAGGGGCCGCAGCCCCTGATAATAATTATCAAACCCAGGCTGAGCCTGGCTTCCACTTCATTAGCTACACTGAATTACTGCCCGGCCACGAATTCCGCCACTCAGAAGTTTTTCGGCCACATTGATGGCATCACTCAGCGGATAAACGGTGGTCAGGCTATCCAGTCTGGACTCCGGTAAATACTGTACCGCCTGCTGCCAGATCGCCGCTCTTTTTTCCTTCGCGAACATGACACTGTCAATCCCTTTCAGCGTGACGCCACGCAGGATAAACGGAGCCACATTCCCCATTAGTTCCATCCCCTGTGCCATGCCGCAGGCTGCAACAATACTGCCATAACGCACCCCGGCGCATACATTGCAGAGCGTATGGCTACCGACTGTATCAATGGCGGCAGCCCAGCGTTCTTTCTGTAACGGTTTTCCGGGACAGGAGAGCTCGGAACGGTTAATAATCTCGTCCACACCGACCGTTTTATAGAGCCAGGCAGCCTCTTCCGGGCGTCCAGTAGACGCCGTAACGCGGTACCCCATTGATGCAAGGATCATGGCCGCAATGCTCCCGACGCCGCCGCTGGCACCGGTAACAAGTACCGGACCATCTTCAGGCTTAATACCATGATTCAGAAGTGCGTCTACGCACAGCATCGCGGTAAACCCAGCTGTTCCGATTGCCATTACGTGTTTGCCGTTAGCGCCAGCCGGGAGCGGCGTCAGCCAGTCTCCATTTACCCGTGCTTTTTCGGATAGTCCGCCCCAGTGTTTTTCCCCAACACCCCAGCCGGTCAGGAGAACCTTATCTCCGGCCTGATATTCGGGATGTGAACTGGCGGACACTGTACCGGTAAAATCAATGCCGGGCACCATGGGAAAGCGTCGGACGATTGGGCCCCGGCCCGTAATGGCCAGTGCGTCTTTGTAGTTGATGGATGAATAGTCAACATTGACCTCCACATCCCCCTGCGGTAGTTCACTTTCAGCGATTTCAGCAAGTTGCGCACTATAGCGTCCATCTGTTTTGTTGATTAATAAAGATTTAAACACGTTCACCTCGTTTGTCCGGGCGTTTACCGTTCAGTCATTAAGTCGTCAATAAATAATATTGACCGATCGTCTAATAATCAACACTACTATCCCAGTGCTTTGCCAGCATTCAAGAAACATTATTCATTTCATGCACTTAAAGCTGTCTTTTTTGACCGACATCAAACTGTATTCTGGTTTATCTGGTGCAGAGGGAAAATCAGCATCCCTGAAGATACATAGCTAATGCTTCAGAACACGGCTGATGATGCGATAAAACAACCAGGCTTTAATGAGTTAGTCTGAGCGGACCTTCGGCTCAGTAAATAGGTCCGCTCCGTGCCAAGAGCAGACGCTGGTAATTCGGGTAATGGTGCCAACTTACTGATTTAGTGTATGATGGTGTTTTTGAGGTGCTCCAGTGGCTTCTGTTTCTATCAGCTGTCCCTCCTGTTCAGCTACTGAAGGCGTGGTGCGTAACGGTAAAAGTACTGCCGGACATCAGCGCTATCTCTGCTCTCACTGCCGTAAAACATGGCAGCTACAGTTCACTTACACCGTCTCTCAGCCCGGTACACACCAGAAAATTATTGATATGGCCATGAATGGCGTCGGATGTCGCGCCAGTGCACGCATTATGGGCGTTGGCCTCAACACGATTTTACGACACTTAAAAAACTCAGGCCGCAGTCGGTAAACTCACGCATACAACCGGGCAGTGACGTCATTGTTTGCGCGGAAATGGACGAACAGTGGGGTTACGTCGGCGCTAAATCACGCCAGCGCTGGTTGTTTTACGCGTATGACAGGATACGGAGGACGGTTGTGGCGCACGTATTCGGTGAACGCACGTTGGTCACGCTGGAGCGTCTTCTGGGCCTGCTGTCGGCCTTTGAGGTCGTGGTATGGATGACGGATGGCTGGCCGCTTTATGAATCACGCCTGAAGGGAGAACTGCACGTTATCAGCAAGCGATATACGCAGCGCATTGAGCGGCATAACCTGAATCTGAGGCAGCATCTGGCAAGGCTGGGCAGGAAGTCACTGTCGTTCTCAAAATCGGTGGAGCTGCATGACAAAGTCATCGGGCATTATCTGAACATAAAACACTATCAGTAAGTTGGAGTCATTACCGGTGCTCTGATATATTTATTATACTATAGTGGGGTATGTGTTGATCTTAATGTAATACTCCCCTATAGTATAAGAAATACAGAGCAGTGAGGTAAGCAATGCCCAGTACTCCTGAAGAGAAAAAAAAGGTCCTAACCCGGGTTCGCCGTATCCGGGGTCAGATTGATGCTCTGGAAAGAGCACTTGAAAGTGGCGCTGAATGCCGTTCCGTTCTCCAGCAAATCGCCGCCGTCCGGGGCGCCGCTAACGGACTGATGGCAGAGGTGCTGGAGAGCCACATACGGGAAACCTTTGACCAGAATGACAGCTACAGTCATGAAGTCAGTAAATCAGTTGACGATACGATTGAGCTGGTTCGTGCCTATCTTAAATAGGTGAGGCCATTATTACATTGAGGATATATTACGTATGAAATCACGTGCCGCTGTTGCATTTGCACCAGGGAAGCCCCTGGAGATTGTTGAAATTGATGTTGCTCCGCCTAAAAAAGGCGAGGTGCTGATTAAAAACACCCACACAGGTGTCTGCCATACCGATGCCTTTACCCTCTCAGGGAATGACCCTGAGGGCGTTTTCCCGGTGGTTCTCGGCCACGAGGGAGCCGGTATCGTCGTTGAAGTTGGTGAAGGCGTCACCAGTGTGAAGCCGGGTGACCATGTTATTCCGCTCTACACCGCTGAATGCGGGGAGTGTGAATTCTGCCAGTCCGGTAAAACGAACCTCTGTGTATCGGTTCGCGAGACTCAGGGCAAAGGACTGATGCCTGACGGGACCACTCGCTTTTCATACAACGGTCAGCCTCTTTACCACTACATGGGATGTTCCACATTCAGTGAATACACCGTTGTGGCCGAGGTTTCTCTGGCAAAAATTAACCCGGAGGCGAACCATGAACACGTCTGCCTGTTGGGTTGTGGCGTGACTACCGGTATTGGCGCCGTCCATAACACGGCTAAAGTGCAGCCGGGCGATTCAGTTGCCATTTTTGGTCTGGGGGCAATTGGTCTGGCTGCGGTACAGGGGGCCCGTCAGGCAAAAGCGGGACGTATTATCGCTATCGATACTAATCCGACAAAATTTGACCTGGCCCGTCAGTTCGGGGCCACTGACTGCATTAACCCGAATGATTATGACAAACCGATTAAAGATGTTCTGCTGGATATCAACAAGTGGGGTATTGACCATACCTTTGAATGTATCGGTAACGTTAACGTCATGCGTGCAGCGCTGGAAAGTGCTCACCGTGGGTGGGGGCAGTCCGTTGTCATTGGTGTCGCAGGGGCCGGACAGGAGATTTCCACCCGTCCTTTCCAGCTGGTCACCGGGCGCGTATGGAAAGGTTCCGCGTTTGGCGGAGTAAAAGGCCGCACTCAGCTCCCCGGTATGGTCGAGGATGCCATGAAGGGGGATATTGACCTTGAGCCATTTGTAACCCATACGATGACACTGGATGAAATCAATGACGCCTTCGAGCTTATGCATGAAGGCAAATCTATCCGGACAGTGATTCATTACTGATCCCATCAGAATTTTAATCAACTCAAACTGAAGGAAGTGGAAAATGACAACTCCGGTAATTTCTGGTGACGGCATCTTTTCTCATGTGTTCATTGGCGCAGCCGATGTCGAGAAATCCTCCGCATTTTACGATGTCGTCCTGGGCACGCTTGGTATCAATAACCTCGGCCCGTTTGGCAACGGCTGGGTACTCTATGGCCGCGAAAAGCCGGCATTTATCATTGCCCGTCCGGGCAACGGTGAAGCACCTTCCGCTAACGGGGTGACTGTCGGCTTCGCTGCTGCCACCCCGGAAGAGGTTGATGCTTTCCATGCTGCCGGCCTTGCCGCCGGTGGAGCTGATGAAGGTCAACCTGGCCCGCGTGGTCACCTTCCCGGGGCCTATGCTGCCTACCTGCGGGATCCGGCGGGTAACAAAATCACGGCGTATACGTTTATCTGACGTCCGGATTTAAAGATACTTCCCCTGGCTTCGGTCAGGGGAAATAACCATGAGATAACGGCTGATGGAACTCATTGAGCAGCATGCCAGCTCTGGCGGCTGGCAAAACGTGTACCGGCATTATTCACAATCCCTTAATTGTGAAATGAATTTCGGTGTGTATCTTCCTCCCAAAGCAGTAACAGAAAAACTGCCGGTACTATACTGGTTGTCGGGCCTGACCTGTACTGAGCAGAATTTCATCACCAAATCAGGTATGCAGCATTATGCAGCCCGGCATAACGTCATCGTTGTTGTCCCGGATACCAGTCCCCGGGGTAATAATGTCCCGGATGCCGACAGTTACGATCTTGGCCAGGGGGCCGGTTTTTATCTGAACGCGACGGAACAGCCGTGGAATGTTCATTACAGGATGTATGACTATATTCTCAGAGAGCTTCCGGATGTCGTCATGAATCATTTTCCTGCAACGGCAAGAAAATCTATATCCGGTCATTCTATGGGAGGGCTGGGTGCTCTGGTGCTGGCTCTGCGAAATCCTGGTGAATATGTGAGCGTATCAGCATTTTCCCCGATAGTATCGCCTTCTCAGGTGCCATGGGGGCAACAGGCATTTAGCGCTTACCTGGGTGAAAACAGAAAAACGTGGGAAGCCTACGATCCAGTCAGCCTCATTTTACAGGGTGAAAAATTACCAGAAATCTTCATTGATCAGGGGCTGAGTGACGCCTTTTATGAAGAGCAACTGCGCACCAAAATCCTTGAGAGAGTATGCAATGAGATGAACCTCAATGCGTCGTTCCGATATCATACTGGATACGACCACAGCTATTATTTCATTTCCAGCTTTATTGGTGAGCACATTGCTTACCATGCCAACAGGCTCAGGCTGTCAGCATGAGTTGATTTCCAGCCTCAGAAAATGTGCTTAATTTTCAGGCCTGAACAGGGCCTGAACCCTGCAGACCTGAGATGTACTGTAACTGAATCGCCACGGATAATCTAGACACTTCCGAGCCGTTGATGGACTGACCCCGCCCCGGTAGACGATCCTGCCCTATAGTTTGGACTGACCCCACGCCTGTAGACAAATCCTGTCCTCACGACGAGGCCTGTTCGAAGGCCTCCGGACTGACGTCGCCGAGGTGGCTGTGGCGCCGGGACCGGTTATAGAAGACTTCAATGTAATCGAAGATCCGCCCGGGCCAGATCCCTGGTTTTATATATGCGTTTTCTGATCCGTTCTTTTTTCAGCGAACTGAAGAACGATTCGGCCACCGCATTATCCCAGCAGTTGCCACGCCGGCTCATGCTCGGCGCCAGGTTATTGGCCCGGTAGAAGCGCTGCCAGTCGTCACTGCCGTACTGGCTGCCCTGATCGCTATGTACGATAACCTCGCTGTCTGGTTTTCGGCGCCAGACCGCCATCATCAGCGCGTCGAGCGCCAGTTCGCGTGAGAGAGTGGGTTTCATCGACCAGCCGACCACATTACGGGCGAAGAGATCGATAACCACCGCCAGATACAGCCAGCCCTGCCAGGTGCGGAGTAGAGTAAGAGGCAGGGCGTAGTCGGACTATTTCCCTGCCTCTCCTCCCCGAACCGGACGTGCACCTTTCAGCGCATCCGGCTCTCCATTTAAATGCTGGCGAACGCCATTGCCACTTCTGTAAAGCGCGATGTATACGTGTTTCTGGTCTCCGTCCTCAGATAGGGATTACCTTCGGGTAGCCGCCAGCGGAACAGCTTCTTGCCTTGCCCCACCAACCGGTACAGTATTTCGCCGCTGAGCTTGCCGTGATTGGTTTTACCAAATAAAACCCACGTTTTGCTCTGACCCGGTTTCGGTGATTTACACCACCACCTCATCAGGGAAGCGATACCTGTACGGTATTTGCGGGCCAGCCAGTGAGCCAGCTTCCAGAACACGACACGGTCGATATAACTGAAGACTTTGGCCTTAAAATCAACGAACTTATAGAACATGGCCCAGCCTTTCAGTTTTCGGTTGAGTTGTTCAGCCATATCGACTTTGCTTTCACTGTAGTTGCCTGATAACAGTGCTGTCAGCGATGCGGCGAAGTTTCTGGCTTTCTCCTGCGGGATCGTTGAGACCACTCGCATCTCGCCATAACGACTGCGTTTGCGAATGATCCTGTGCCCCAGAAAGATAAAGCCGTCATTAACATGGGTGATTTTAGTCTTATCCATGTTCAGCCTGAGTTTCAGACTGCCTTCGAGCACACCCCGACACTCCTCCCTGATGGCTTCCGCCTGTGCTTTGGTGCCTTTGACGATGAGGACAAAATCATCGGCATAGCGGCAGTACGCCACCGCGGGTTTCCACTGCCAGTTTTCTCTGACCGCCGTACTTCGGCCCCGTTGGATACTGTTATTCCAGTACCACCGATCTTTTCTGGCTTTCCCGCTCAGGTAGCGCTCATGCAGGTATTGATCGAACTCATTCAGCATGATGTTCGATAATAGCGGCGATATAACACCGCCCTGTGGCACACCTTCACTGGCCGCCCGAAAGAGACCGACATCGATATGTCCCGCCTTGATGGTTTTCCACAGCAGAGTCATGAAACGTGCGTCACTGATCCTGCGGCGTACAGCCTTCATCAGCAGTCGATGATGTACGGTGTCGAAGTAACTGGACAGGTCGCCTTCAATCACCCAGCGTCCCCGGGTTTCACCGCAGTCTGTGAGCTGTAATTTCACCGTGCGGATCGCGTGGTGGACACTGCGCTCAGGCCGGAAGCCATATGAGAGCGTATGAAAATCACTCTCCCATATCGGCTCCATCGCCATCAGCATGGCCCGCTGAACAATACGATCCCGCAACGCGGGGATACCCAGTGGTCGCAGTTTGCCGTTGCTTTTAGGGATGTAAACCCGTCTGGCGGGCAAGGGCTGGTAGTGGCCTGAGAGTAATTCATCCCTGAGGATTTGCAGCTCAACAGCCAGTCTGGCCTGTAGCATTGTTTTGTTCACGCCATCAACGCCGGGGGTATGCGCCCCCTTTGATGAAAGCGTGATCCGCGCCGCTTCAGCCAGCCATTCTGGTTGTGTTATCAGACGCAGCAGCCGTTGAATCCGTAGGGACGGATCGGTGGCCGCCCATGTGGCAAGCTTGCGTTGCATTTCGCTGATTATCAAAGGTCTTCACCTCGTTAGGTCAGTTAATTCACGTCGCAAACACATTCAAACTGCTTCCCTTCGCCATGTAATGGGCTTTCCCCATCGCGGACTACTACGGAAGCTCCGCCAGCCAGCGCGTCATCGGAGCCATGCCCCCTTAACATCCGTCGCTGACCTTCCCCGGTTTACCTGCCTGGACTCAGGCATACTGAGGAGGCTGCCCGTCGCACTCTTTATCCTTGCTTGCCGCAAGTTGGCAGAAGTCAGCAACGCAAGCGTGATAGACGCTGCTGCCCCGGTGTTTCGCATACATGTCAAAACACCTTCGACCGGCAGTGCTTACGTATCACTGCCAGTTCCTCCTGCACGGCCTGTCAGATCACGTAGGCCGTGGTGACGTTTTCAACCCACAGAGGCGGATTAACGGGTTCATGTTCTTCAGCCTTTCAGTACTTAACCTTGAGGATCATCTCGGCTTAGTGATCTCGCCTCAATCCCCGTTGTCAGCGGGTTACATCACCCTGCGGGCATGCCGCAGGTCACTGCCGCTCAGGTTCTCCACCGTCACACCCGGTGGGATTGTTGGGTTTCTCATCGTGAGTTACCGGTTCAATATTCCAGACAGACTCGCGGTTCATTTAAGCATCCATGCCCGCCCTGAACTCCGGGCACACTATAAGTAATATCGGTGACCCAGACCTGGGTGGCCCGGACAACGGTGAACTGCCGCTGCACGAGATTAGGAGCAACGACTGAAGGCCTGCCAGCGATACGACGTGGCGCTTTATAGCCGCGCACAGCTTTAATCCGGTCCAGTTGCATGATCCGACCCACCCGGTTTCTACCACAGGTTTCCCCGATTTCGTTCAGATCGCCATGAACCCGCCGGTAACCGTATACGCCTCCGCTCAGGGAATATGAGTCGCGGATAAGCATCAGCAGGCGCTGGTTATCTTTATCACGCGCCGAGACAGGGTTATGCAGCCACGCATAGAACCCGGCCCGGGCGACATTCAGTACCCGACACATCGTCATCACACCCCATACAGTTCGGTGCTCATTGATAAAGCGGTACTTCAGTCGGGCTCCTTTGCAAAGTACCGCGCGGCCTTTTTCAGGATATCCCGTTCTTCTTCGGTGCGTTTTAGCTGCGCCCGGAGTTTCAGGATCTCGCTTTTAGCTTCCAGTAAATCCCGGGCATGCTGCTCGCTGTTATCAGGTTTGATAGCCCGTAGCCACTTGTAGAGGCGGTGTGCAGAGACGCCCAGACGCTCAGATACTTAGGCGACGGAATAACCGCGTTCCGTTATCTGACGGACGGCTTCTTCCTTAAATTCAGGTGTAAATCGTGGTGTGCCCATACGCTCCTCCTATACTCAAACTATAGGGCAGGATCGTCTACCGGGGCGGGGTCAGTCCAGGGAGCCGTTAACGACCTGATGGCGGTTGTTCTGGAAAGCTATCTTCGGGAGGAATTCCCCGATACGGGCAAACGAAATGAGTCGCAGAAGAGGTCAATCGACGACACCATTTCGATAGTCCGCTCCTATCTCCGTTAACTCTGCCAGGCAGATGTCTGATGGGGTCTAAAACTGTAATGAAAGGAAATGACATATGAAATCACGTGCATTATTCATCTGTATTTTTTAATTGGTACCCGAAACCGCCTGAGTGTCGCCATCAGCTGGGTCTGGAACCACAGCGTCGCGTACCGGGGAGCCCGCATTATCACGGGAGCCAAATCTCCGGTCCCGGGTACGCCGCCAGCCAGTTCTCATACAGAAGGCGGATCCGCAGGGTACCGCTGAAACTTCAGCGGTGTCCCACATGGTACCACCGGGCCCAGCTTCAGCAATCTGTTTCCAGTCACACAAACGCTTTTTTCGACGGGCTTTCTGATCGAGCGGTCCGGCACACCAGATACCGTCACAAGAGGTGGCCTTATTAAGAGCGGACACACCTAGCACAGGAAATTCTATGGCAAAGAAACTTTTCGGTTATCATCCCATCCTGACTGACGACAACAATTCAGTTGTGATTCGCGGTGCTCGCGAGAACAACCTTAAAGAGGTGGATGTTTCCATTCCGCGCAACGCATTGGTTGTTTTTTCGGGTGTGTCAGGCTCGGGTAAGTCTTCACTGGCCTTTGGCACCATTTATGCTGAGGCGCAACGGCGCTACTTTGAATCGGTTGCCCCCTACGCTCGTCGCCTCATTGATCAGGTCGGGGTTCCGGATGTGGATGCCATTGACGGACTGCCGCCAGCCGTTGCGCTTCAGCAACAACGCGGTGCCAGTAACGCGCGCTCCTCTGTCGGCAGCGTGACCACCTTATCCAGTCTGGTGCGAATGATGTACTCACGGGCGGGCGCTTATCCTGCCGGACAACCGATGCTGTATGCCGAGGATTTTTCTCCCAACACGCCGCAGGGGGCATGCCCTTCTTGCCATGGTCTGGGCCATATCTATGAGGTAACTGAAACACTGATGGTGCCCGATCCCTCACTTAGTATCCGTGAAAAGGCTATTGCTTCCTGGCCCCCGGCCTGGCACGGACAGAATCTGCGGGATATTCTGGTGACGCTGGGGTATGACATCGACACTCCCTGGAAAAATCTGCCAGCGGAAGACCGTCAGTGGATCCTTTTTACCGAAGACACCCCCACTGTACCGGTTTTCCCGGGACTGAGTCCGGAAGATACGCGCGAAGCCGTCAGGAAAAAAATGACGCCGGGTTATATGGGGACCTTCACCGGGGCACGTCGTTATGTGCTACATACCTTCGCCAGCACGCAAAGCGCGTTGATGAGAAAACGAGTCTCCCGTTTTATGGAAGGCAAGCTGTGTCCGGTCTGTCACGGGAAAAGACTGAAGTCAGAATCATTGTCCGTCACCTTTGCCGGTGTGGACATTGGTGAATTTATGCAGATGCCCTTAGACCAGCTGGCGGAATTGCTCCTTCCAATCTCCCGGGGGGATTTCAGTGCCCACCACGCCGGCGCAGATGCCGACAGGGATATCACCCGTCGGGATCTGACAGAGCGTGCTGCATCCGGAAAAGCGGTCCATTCCGATAACGCCGATGTCTGCCGGACATCGGCGTTATCGGAAGAGAAACGACTGGCGGCACAACGGCTGACCGGTGGTGTCATGGCCCGGTTGTATCAGTTGCAGAAGCTGGGGCTGGGTTATCTTACGCTGGACAGAGCAACCCCAACTCTATCTGCAGGAGAGCTTCAGCGACTGCGTCTTGCCACGCAACTCAGTTCGATGCTGTTTGGTGTGGTCTATGTTCTTGATGAACCGTCTGCGGGTCTGCACCCCTCAGACAGTAAAGCGCTTTACGATGCGCTTGAGAACCTTCGTGATGCCGGCAACTCGGTGTTTGTCGTTGAACATGATCTTAACCTGATGCGACGGGCGCAATGGCTTGTTGATGTGGGACCGTCGGCTGGTGAACAGGGAGGACATGTTCTCTACAGTGGTATTCCTGAAGATCTGAAAGCCGTCACCCAATCTCGTACCGCGCGTTATTTATTTGATGAAGTCCGGCCACCACAATCTTTTGCCCGTATCCCATCCGGGTGGCTGAAACTGCAGGGGATCCATCGCCACAATCTTAAGTGGATCGATGTTGATATTCCTCTGGGTGTGCTGACAGCCGTGACGGGAGTCTCTGGCTCCGGTAAATCCAGTCTGATTGCCCAGGCCTTACCGGAACTGGTGCTTTCTTCACTTGGCGGTGAGCCAGAAGACGTGCTTTCCGAAGCCAGCGACGCTGAGGGGCCATCCGTAACGGAGAAAACGTACGGTACCCTGACCGGTGATACCGGACTGGTAAAGCGTCTGGTTCAGGTTGACCAGAAACCGATAGGCAGGACCCCCCGTTCAAACCTGGCGACATATACCGGGTTGTTTGATCCTGTTCGTAAGCTCTTTGCCGGAACGACTGACGCCAAACTCCATCATTACGATGCGGGTCAATTCTCTTTCAATGTGGCAAAAGGCCGCTGTGCAACCTGTGAAGGTGAAGGATTCGTCAGCGTGGAGCTGTTGTTTATGCCGAGCGTGTATGCACCGTGCCCGACCTGCCATGGCGCGCGGTATAACCGGGATACTCTCAGGATCTGCTGGCAGGACAAAAATATCGCGGAGGTCCTGCATATGACGGTGGATGAAGCCAGTCAGTTCTTTGCGACTGAAGAACCAGTGGCTCGTCCCCTCCGTCTGCTGAGTGAAATTGGTCTGGGCTACCTGCGTCTGGGACAACCAGCAACCGAGTTATCCGGAGGGGAGGCGCAAAGGATCAAGCTGGCAACCGAACTACAACGTAGCCAACGTGGCCACACGTTGTATATCCTAGATGAACCGACAACCGGCCTGCATGCTTCAGACGCCGACCGCCTCCTTGTGCAGCTGCAGCGGCTTGTTGATGCAGAAAATACGGTGATAATGATTGAACACGATATGCGGGCGGTTACTCAGGCAGACCAGGTTATCGACATCGGTCCTGGAGCGGGACATGAGGGAGGACGCCTGGTTGCCGCAGGAACTCCCGAACAGGTATCGCAGGTCAAAGAAAGCCGTACCGCACAGTATATTGCCAGGGAACTCTCACGGAACGGTTAAAAAGGGCTGTGTCGTCATTGCGTCAATGGCGGCACATTCCCGGCGTGTTCTGTATCAGTAATCTCCCGCAGGTATAATTTCAGCGCATCCCACTGGTTCAGCGCGTACGCGAACGCCTTCGACAGCTCCGAGTGCCGTGACAGCGTTTTCTGCTTTTCACGCAGCCAGCCCTCCAGCGCGGTCAGCAGCGGTACCGCTTTTTCCTGCCGAATGGCCAGCCGTTCCGCCGCGCTTTTGCCCCGGATGCCCGCCTCGATGCCATACAGCTCGCCGATACGGCACAGCGCTTCGGTCGTGGTGTCAGAGGGCGTCCGCACGTGCACGTCCGCCTGCAACACCCCGCTGAACCCCGCAAGATGCGACTGCGGATGTGTAACGCTGGCGTGATAGAAATTTTAAGTCAGTCATCAGGTGTCCACCTAATTAGGGGTCAGTTTGGATATCGAAAATTATTGTACGTCAAGGTTATTTTTTGACCTCTCTACTTTAGCGGGCCTCAGCCGACGAAACTTATCGGAAGCCGGTACCGGCCAGTCTGACTGAAGATGGAAGCAAAATTAATGCTGTGGGCTACCATACCTTCTTTAACAGGTGATTTGTGAACTGCAACTTCTCGGAACGGGAGTTTGCGCAAGGACCGGAAGTCCGCTTTTCGCTCATAGCGGACCGTTCCTGCGCACATGTCTGCTATGTGGTAGAGGCAGACAATACTTACAGCACAGGGCGTTAATAAATACGGAACAGATCAACCGCAGATGCCTCCTCCTGAATGTATTAATTTTGCTATCTCGTCGGCAAAATCAGGGAACAAGTCTGGATATGGAAGCGCCTGGCAGCTGAAAGTATGAATAATAACGCCCTGACAGGATATTTTATTGCACCCTGTCAAAAGTCATACATTCTTTCCCGGTTTTTGCTTTCTCATACCGGATAACTCTATTTAAGGCTTAAGGATAACCTTCGTCCATCCTTCATCCCGCTCATCGAAGTGCTTATATCCGGCAGGAGCCTCTTCAAGCGAAAGACGATGAGAAATTATTTTGCCCGGACTGGCTTTATCGTGATGGATGAGGCGAGACAGCTGACGGTTATAGGCCTTAACGTTCGCCTGGCCGGTACGGATTGCCTGTCCTTTAAACCAGAAACTCCCAAAATCAAATGGCATCTTACCCTCTCTGGCAAGCTCCGATTCAGCCCCCGGATCCTGAGGAATAAAGACGCCAACCACACCAATTCCCCCGGTTGCTTTCGTCGACGCAACAAGACTGTTCATGGTAACAGAGTTATCTTCATGGCCATGTTTGTTACAGCACTGATAGCCAACACATTCGCAGCCACAATCCGTACCGCGTCCATCCGTCAGGTCGAGAATTTTTTGTACAGCTTCATCGCCAGTAGCATTGATGCCCGTCGCCCCCATTTTTTCAGCCAGAGCCAACCGGTCTGTGTGCGTATCAACCACAAACACCTGTGAAGCACCTTTAATGATCGCCGAATGAGCTGCCATCAAACCGACCGGCCCCGCGCCATAAATGGCCACGCTTTCACCAGGCTTCAATCCGGCAAGTTCTGTTGCATGCCAGCCGGTAGGAAAAATGTCAGAGAGCATCACATAATCATCTTCTTTTTCTGCCGCATCAGGGGGAAGAACAAGGCAGTTAAAGTCGGCAAATGGCACCCGAAGAAGTTCCGCCTGACCTCCCTCCCAGGGACCCATTTCAGCAAAACCATAAGCTGCGCCTGCCGTACCCGGATTGGTAGTGAGACAAAAGCCGGTCAGACCTTTTTCACAGTTTTCGCAAAAACCACATCCCACGTTAAACGGCAGACAAACATAGTCGCCCACCTTAATACGTTCAACGCCTGAGCCAATTTCGACCACTTCACCCAGGTTTTCGTGACCCAGAATCCGTCCCTGTTCAAAGCTGGTCCGGCCCTCATACATGTGCAAGTCCGACCCACAAATGTTGGTGGTGGTGATGCGGACGAGTACATCCGTGGGGCGGACAATTTTCGCATCCGGTACGTCTTTTACTTTTACATCATAAGGACCGTTGTAAATTACTGCTTTCATGATCTTCTCCTTCTTGCGTGCGGAAAGGAAATGCTGCCCCGCGGATTGGGGTATCAATCGAGTTTAGCTGCCATAACAGATCTCGCGATCGGCGAAAGGACGATTAGGATGTTTCTTAACTAAGTGCATTGAAGTCTGTAAGACAGGTACTTACCGATGAAGGCTGCCTGGAAAACGTAAAAACATCACACGTTAATCCGGTTTTTTTAAGCAGGCAAGGGATTACGGACAGCTTTGAGCGAGAAGCGGATAAAGTAAATCTATCTCATTTCTGCATTGTGCCAGAAGTAGACATAGGTGAATTAGGTAACCCTAGAGATGCACTTTGAATCAATGATATGAAATGCTGAAAAGGTAATTAACTAATTCAAAATTTGAATAATCAGTTATCTCTTCCATGCTTAATACGTAACCTTAGCTAAGGAGAAATTATGTTAGACGAATACAAAAAATGCATCGAAGCCTGTTATCTATGTGCAACGGCATGTGATAACTGTGCGGCTTCGTGTCTCGACGAAGAGAATCTGGAGATGATGCGCGAGTGCATAAAACTGGATATGCAGTGTGCAAATATCTGCCGTCTTGCAGCTCAATTCATGACACTAAATAGCGGGTCTGCCCAGGATCTTTGCCGTCTTTGCGCTGATGTTTGTCAGAAGTGCGGTGACGAGTGTGGAAAGCATGAACATGACCATTGTCAGGATTGCTCAAGCGCTTGTCATCACTGCGCCGAACAATGCAGAAAGATGGCCGCCTGAGAAAAACTCAAATTACCAAACCCGCTTCGGCGGGGTTTTATATTCCCGGTAATAAGTCGTAGAAGGATGAGATAGATGAGTTTAAGAGTACGGGCGGGAAATAGATCTACTCGAAAGTACTAGCCTCAATGACAAATTCTGGCACAGATTATTTGATTGGCTCAATGTCCGTTTTCGCTGACAGCGGACTGCACCCCGCCGGGGTGACCGCTTCGTGCCAGAATTGGACGTTTCCAAAATCTGCATGCACTAATCGGTGGAGAGCAGATCTCACTGCATAGCCATGCAGACGCGCAGAAATCATCAGGGGCGTTTGAAAGGTGCCGGAAACAGGCGGGAGGCCGCAGAAACGTGCTGAGGGCGCCTGCGGCGGTGCGCCCAAGGGTTGTTATGTTTAATATGGCAGAACTTTCCTGTCGCTATCATTTTGACGCCCGCTATTCGCTCATAGATATGCCTGTCGCGTTTGCGGCTTTACTTGTTATACCCAACCTGCCTGATTTTTATCGCCAGCATCCCGGAATTGAAATTATCCTGAGCAGCTCAGACCGCCGACGGAATATGCTGCATGATGGCCTGGACTGCATACTGAGGGTGGGGGAGCTGGACGATGGCGACTATATCGCAAAGGAGGTGGGAACCGTTAAAATGACGACCTGCGCCAGTCCTGCGTATCTTGATCAACACGGCACCCCGGAAACAATGGACGAGTTGCAGCAGCATCAGGCCGTCAACTGGATTAACAGCAGCAACAGACAAGTTATGCCCTGGACATTCGGGACGTCAGAGGGCTCCACCGAAATTGAACTTCCAGGCAGGCTTGTCGTGGATAACTCAGAAGCCTACATTGCAGCAGGCCTGGCGGGGCTGGGAATACTACAGGGCATGAATATTTTTTTGCAGCCTTATCTCGATCGCGGGCTGTTGGTAGAGGTTCTGCCAGATAATACGTCCCCGAATCGCAAACTGTAACTTCTGTATCCGCACCGCCATCTCTCCCGAAAAGTACGGGCGTTTACCGACTGGCTGGAAAGTTTATTGTAAACGCCTGGGGGCCTGCAGCCTGCTGGTACGTGCGCTGCCTTTTATCGGCCCGCCAGCTTCTGTATGGCTTCACGGACAGGAGCATCGCCAGACGTCAGCTCAATGATGACGCGGCTGACGGCAGGTTGCTCAATGAGTTCAGCCAGCGTAGCCGCCACGTCATCACGGGGCACGTTACCATACGGGATGGCCAGGCCGGCACGTACATAACCCGTACCAGTCTTATCCTGCAGCGCGCCGGGGCGCAGGATCACCCAGTCAAGCTCGCTTTGTGCTAGTTCCACATCGGCCATTTTTTTAACACGCATATAATTTTCGAATGATTCAGAAGTGGTTTCTCCCCGTGCGGACTCCGGGAATGCAGAAACGAGCAGAAAGCGAGACACACCGGCACTGAGGGCGGCAGCTACCGACTTTTTCAGCCCTTCGCCGTCGACCGCATTGGTCATCTCCTGTCCCCCCTTACCGCCGGCACCGGCAGTAAACACCACTGTATCACTACCTGCAAAGTGCATCGCCAGCGCAGCTGCATCCAGCTCTGTCAGGCTCCCACTGACGGGCTCAGCACCCAGCTCGCCTAGCAATGCCTGCTGCTCTGGCTTACGGTAGAGGGCACGAACAGCATGCCCCCTACCTGAAAGGATCCTGCACAGACGCTGGCCGATTTTGCCTGCACCACCGATAATGAAAACATGAACCACAGTTGTCTCCTTCTGGGGTTATGATGTGTCCGAAATTATAACCTGACATCAGGTCAGTTCCTTTGAGCCTGACCGATTGCACTGCATGCTGCTGCCAGCACCAGACAGCTGGTCAGATACTCAGTTGTTCTTATAGCTGAGAACAACAGCCGTACCGATTTAGCTCTCCCGTCACGATGAGAACTCCTGAACCGGTTACACGCAATGCCGGCCAATATCTTCCGTTATATTCGAAAGATCCACGCAAGTTACTGAAGTGCGAGGGACGCAATGTGTACCTTGAACGAACTGAAGTCAGCGGAACCCTGAAGGTTCGATTCCATAGCGTTCAGAAAACTGCTTGCTGAAGCTCGATAGTGAATTGTAACCCACCCGCCCCGCGACCGTTTTTACCGGCAGCGTCGATGTCATCAGCAGGCGGAGAGCCTCCGCGATACGTGCATCGGCGATAACTGAGCGTAAGCTGGTTGACTCACTGGCCAGGTGGCGCCGAAGCGTGGGGCCACTGAGTCCCGTCAGATCTTCAATTTCAGCAGCACTCCAGGGATGAGCCGGTTTGTCCGCTACCATCTGACGGATTTTCATGGCCAGACTTGGCTGCCGGGCTCGCAGCAAAGCATGGTATCCCATGCCATAAAGCCAGAGCACCACTTCAACCATGGCGTGCAGGGAAAGCGGACGCTTCCCTTCCCGCATTGCGGCTGTCCAGCGGTTAAGGGGTGAAAGAAGAGCTGATACGGAAATGGCTGCGATGCTGCCGGTGTCCTGTGGTGGTGGTGCGGCAAGTAACAGCCTGGCTGCTTCAAGCTGTTCCTCCGCGAGCACCACGCTCAGGGCAACAAACTCACCACTTTGTTCTGAAGGGGCATATTCTATATCGATGCTACGGGCATTCGGGACGACCATAATCTCGCCCGGGATCACCCGGTGCCATTTCTCATTTTCACGATACCGGAATTCTCCTTCCAGCGGGAAGGAAAGGGTCGCACCTTCCACCTCGAACTTCTTTACCTGATGCGTCTGTTCTGCGCGAAGGCAATCGCAGGGAAGTGGAAAACGGGAGCGTGCCAGGGTAAGAAGCTCAGCGAGGAGATCATCAACGGGAGAATCGGAAAAGCTGACTGTTTGCATATTCATCCGGAATTTGACTTTGACCGCTATTATACGTCGCCATATACAAAAGCATACAGCGACGCGTGCGGTTGTCTATTCCCGGATGACAAAAATCAGGCCGATTATAGTTATTGCCATACCCACAAGCATGGGCAATGTAATGGCCTCTCCAAACAGCAACCACGCTTCAGCTGCCGTGAGAATGGGAACCAGGTAAAAGTAAGTAGCGACTTTGGTTGCTTCACCGCTTCGTATCATAAAAATCAGCAACATAATCGCCAGAACCGATACGCCAATAACCAGCCAGCCCAGACCCAGCGCAAATGATAAGCTCCACTGCGTCGGAGCAGATTCGAACATCAGGCTAATTGCACCCATCGATATTGTCAAAGTGACGTACTGTAAAAACGTGTTCGCAAAGATATGTCCATCTCCCTGAGCACGGCGCTGATAAAGCGCTCCGATCGTTACGCCAAATAACCCCAGCATGACCGACCCAAAAGCCACAGGATCCAGTGCAAAACTATGCTGGCCTGGCGAGAGCACCAGGAAAACGCCCGCAAAGCCAATCGCAATACCCAGCCATTTCCGGGGATGCAGGGACTGACGGTGCATGAGTGAAACCAGTATTGCAGTCAGTACCGGCTGCAGGCCGGTGATGAGCGCCACAATGCCTGACGGCATGCCACGATGGATGGCATAAAAGCATCCGCCCAGAAAGAAGCTCTGCAGGAAAAGTCCGACAATCAGGTTGCGAACCATTCCTCTGCCGGACGGAAAACGGGCCCTGAACCCCAGTGTAAGCAGCAGAAGGACCAGACAGGAAAATGCGCCACGCAGGAATAAAAGATGAAACGGCGCGCTGTACTGCACGGTAAATTTGGCTGCGACAAACCCTGACTCCAGAGGAATACAAAAAGCCAGGGCGCAAGAGTAATGAGCCATTTTTTTGTGAGGCAGTGATATTCATAGTATTGCAGGTGGGTTCTTGTCGGGCGATATGAAAGGGGATCTTCCCGGTCACTATTGTGTGCACCGGGAAGGAAGGTGATCAGACTGCGGGTGACCACAGGTCGTAATTCAGTGCGAAGCTGTTACCTTCACGGATAACCTTACCGGTAGTAGGCAGGTTGAAGTGCATACCACTGACAGCCAGGTTATCGCTCGCTGCGCGGTCAAGCACTTTGCTACGGATGGCCGCCGCCGCCGCAGGATCGCTGTCGAACGCGATAGTAACGTCAGGCTGAGCAACCTGAATGTGCGGGAAGTGAACAATATCACCCCAGATGAGCAGCGACTCTTTTTCATCACCCAGCAGATAACCGGTATGTCCTGGTGTATGGCCGAACAGCGGTACAGTCTGAATACCTGGTAAAATCGCTTCCTCGCGGAATGGCACCAGTTTGTCGTCATAAGCGCTGAAGGCGTTCCTTGCTACTTCAAAGAACGGCTTGAATGCGTCAGGCGCGCCAGCGGAAATGGTTTCATCACGCCAGAAAGCGAGTTCTTTCTCATGCACAAACAACTGCTGAACATTGCGGAAAACGGGAGTCTGCAGGGGGCCTGCAAGCCCGCCGATATGGTCAGGATGCGCGTGAGTCAGGAGAAGGGTATCAATCTGAAGCGGGTCAATGCCTGCCGCGGCCAGGGCTACCTGAAGCCGACCGCCCCAGCCATTGATACCTCCGGCACCACTGTCAATCAGGATGGTTCGCTCAGGCGTCTGGATAACGTAGACGTTGATATTAATACGGGGTACTGCTGGCACACCGCGCTTCTGCAGTAAATCCTCGGCACGTGAGCCGTCAATACCAGACAGCAGCTCAAAAGATACGTCCAGATAGCCATCACTCAGCATGGTCACAGTCATGTCACCTACTTTTTTGCGATTGATAGCCGGGGCCTGCCAGTTCAGTTGTGAAGTCATATTGGTCTCCGTTACGATTAGAGGTCATCAGGTTTTACTTTAGCAATAGTAACGAAATTTCTGGTTCGAACTGCTCATCCTGCTACGTAAACCGCTCATTCTTAAAATCCGGAGCACAGCAGGTTATATTGCTTTTGCCTTTCTCATGTAAGGTGTCGGTATTATCTTTACCGGAGCCTGTAATGGACATTATTGGAATTATCATGTCGGCGGGAAAAGCCTCTGACCAGTCCTCAAGCACCCGACAATAGTGTCCCGCCTCAATCCCCGCCAGGGCAGAAGACTCCGGCAGGTAGGCCAGGCCGTAGCCATCTTTTACTGCCTGAAGCATTGGATAAATGCTTGAAAAAGTAAGCTGCCCGTCCACTTTTTTCACAATCTCCCCCTGCCTGACAAATTCCCAGCCATACAGCGGGCCTGTGGGTGACAGACGTATATTGATGCAGTCATGTTTTTCCAGCTGAGAGGGATGTAGCGGCAGACCTCTTTCTGCAAGATAGGTGGACGATCCAATGACGACAAACCGTATGTCCGGTGCGATTCGGACGGCCACCATATCCTTTAATATGTCATCACCAATTCGGACTCCGGCATCAAAATTGCCCTCAACAATGTCGACAAAACCGTTCTGCTGCGACATTTCCACCTTGATATCCGAATATTTTTTTAGTAACGGTGACAATCGTGGCCAGAGACATTCATGAATCATGTGATCTGATACCGTAAGTCTGACCAGCCCAGCCGGTGTATGGCGCAGTCTCTGAAGAGCTGTCACGCCCGCTTCAATGCGCGCAAGACCGGGTTCAAGCGTCAGTAATAATTGTTTACCGGCTTCGGTGACAGCCACCCGCCTGGTTGTACGCATAAGTAACGGCATGCCAACGCGCTCCTCGAGACGACGTATCGTGTGTGAAAGCGTGGATGCCGAGATCCCGAGGCGGACAGCAGCCCGTGAAAAACTGCACTCCTGTGCTACTGCCATGAATGCAACATAGTCATTAAAATCGTGACGCATACCGTTCCCGTTCAGGATCTCCGATAACATTATCAGAACCATTTAGGTTCATGATGCCGATTCTGTGAGCCATCAGGCAACCCCCCCGTTCCGCTCATCCGATCATAATTTTTATAAATCTAGATATTGGTAAATCTCAATATGTGGAATAAAGTGTCGTGGTTCTGCGGCTACATCGGCCGAACGACGACATGCCAGGTCGTAAATGCTGAGACATGGCGTTTCAGTGATATTGAAAATTCGCTATATCAGGATATGTAATGAAGACGAAAAACCTGTTCTCTCCCACCAGACTAGGTCCCTACACCCTGAAGAATCGTGTTGTACTTCCGCCTTTAACCCGCTCACGGAGCTCACAACCGGGTGATATTCCGAACGAACTGATGGCTGAATATTACGCACAGCGCAGCAGTGCCGGGTTTATGGTGACCGAAGGAACACAAATCGAACCTCGTGGGCAGGGTTATGCGTGGACCCCGGGGATCTACAGCTCACGGCAAGTGGAAGGCTGGAAGAAAGTGACGCGGGCAGTGCATGAAAAAGAAGGCATCATTTTTGCCCAGCTCTGGCATGTCGGAAGAGTATCCCATAACTCCCTGCAGCCATGTAACGCCTCGCCTGTCGCTCCGTCGGCGATACCGGCAGGGGAAAACGTTAAGGTATTCATCGAAACCGGGCCGGGAGAGGGTGCGCTGGCTACCGCTTCCTGCCCCCGCGCACTGGAAAAAGAGGAAATTAGTGAGATTGTCAGGATGTACGCCGGGGCAGCTCAGAACGCCCTTGATGCCGGTTTTGACGGTGTGGAAATTCACTGTGCAAATGGATACCTGGTTAACCAGTTCATGTCATCCCATAGCAACAAAAGAGAGGATGAATATGGTGGCTCATTACATAACCGGCTGCGGTTTCTGCGCGAAGTGACGCAGGCTGTCGCTGATGTGGTCGGTAAAGACCGTGTGGGAGTCCGTTTTGCTCCGCTCTTTCAGACCACGGATGAAGTAAGGGTCTATCTTGGCCTGGTGGAAGATGATCCCCATGAAACCTATACCGAAGCCGTTAAAATTCTTGAAGAAATCGGAATAGCCTATATTTCTCTTGCTGAAGCCGACTGGGATGATGCTCCCGAATTGCCTGAAGCATTCAGAGCTGAAGTCCGTAAGTTATTCAGCGGTGTAATTATGTATGCCGGGCGATATACGCAAGAAAAAGCCGAACGGATTATCGGTGCTGGCTGGGGAGACATTATCGGATTTGGCCGCCCGTTCATAGCTAATCCGGATTTACCGCAGCGCCTTTATCATGAATGGCCACTGAATCCGGTCGATCCAACAACCATGTATGGTGGAACGGCAAAAGGCTACACAGATTATCCCGCCTTTGGCTAACCATTCTTATGAGCATCAGCTTTTCAAAAGCTGATGCTTAACGTAGAGAAGTATCGTAACATTGCAATTCCTCAATGCGACAAGTGACAGAGTTTATGCCTGATATTGATTTGAATGACGTGATTAAGGCGCTGGGAAACCCTGTTAGAAGAAAAATTCTGCATATGCTCAAGGAACCGAAAATACACTTCCATCAGCCTTATGCTGATGCGGACGAGTTCGGTGTGTGTGTCAGTATCATTCAGGAAAAGGTCGGGCTCTCACAGTCTACCGTTTCTCTTTACCTCTCAGCTCTTCAACGGGCACAACTTGTTACTTCTCAGCGCATCGGTCCCTGGACGTACTACAAACGTGACAATGATAAAATAAGGGTTGTTCTTGAGTTGCTGAAAAATACAATCTGATACAGGACTGAGCACATTCAGTGTAACAGTACCGGGGGTTCGTACTTGCGATCCCGGCAGGCATTCCATGAAAGCGCACTAATTCCTCAATATCAGGCTGCAGACCGGTCATAAGAGGCTAATAGTTTTGCAAAATATCCACCAGTTTGGGTCAAATCACTCTGTCGGTTGGTGTGCATACTCGGTGCAAGGACCTGCAGATATTTAAGATGGCGGATAGCTTGTTACAGTGCCGCTGATGACATTCCGACCCTGTTGCCGTCCGGGTAAGATAATACCTCTGACAGCGGTCATAAAAGCCCAACATAATTGTCTTTCGAGCCATATATTAATCGCTCATCGCGCTCTCTTTTTCGAAGAGGTGTCACTTAATCATGATCGGTCAGTACAAAAAGACAGTGCTTTTCCAAATTCCGGACGGTTGTATGCGAAAACGGTGAAGCTCAACAAATGGTGTCATCGCTGTGCAATGCTCTGCGGGCTCATTCTTTCAGTTAACTGTTTGGTTACAGCTTCAATGAAGTATTTCAGTTAATTCACAGCGAGGGTTTGAGGAAACCACGCTGTGATTACCCAACGCTCATCCGGAGCATCCGGATTGAACTGTCGCTGGAGCTTGTTGGGCGACACGATACTGGCCTCGCCTTTACATGCCCTCGGGCTCCGGTATCCGACCTGAGCCTTTATCCCGACACGTTTCATCAGTCGCCAGACTCTGTTCACTCCGCACTGTTGCCCGCTGTCCCGCAGATCCAGATGGATTTTGCGATAACCATAGACGCATCCCGATTCCAGCCAGAACTGTTTAATCTGTCCTGTCAGTCTCAGGTCTGCCTGATGGCGTTGTGAATGCGGCTGCTGAAGCCAGGCGTAAAAACCACTGGGATGTTCATCCAGCACCCGACAGAGCAGGCGAACAGGCCAGCAATAGGTGTTGTCACGAATAAAGGCGTACCTCAGTCGGACAGCTTTGCGAAGTACGCCGCGGCTTTTTTTAATATGTCCCGTTCGTCGGTAACCCGCTTCAGCTCTTTCTGAAGACGGCGGATCTCGGCCTGAGCATCTGACTGTTCTTTATTAGTGGAAGAATCCGGACCGTAGTTCTTTATCCAGGCGTAAAGGCTGTGGGTGGTGATATCGAGACGCGTTGCAACGCTGGCAACAGAATAACCGCGATCAACAACCTGTTTGACTGCTTCAATTTTAAACTCTTCAGGATAACGCTTACCGCTCATGGGCACCTCTCTTTAAGTCATCTTAAATGACTCTGAGGTGTCTGTTAAACCTGTGGCGATTCACCTCGCGTCCTTCCGTTCAGTATAGCCTCAGTCCCTGACACCACCCGAGAACGGAATGACGTCCCCTTTCTCCCTCCCGGTGTTGCGTTCAAGCTCCCTGACATACTGCTGTAAAAGTATAAGGTTATGTAACAGCTCTACATTTTCAGCCATCATCTTTTTGATTTCTTCCCTCAGCTCATTTCTCTGACGGCGATACTTTTCTTTCAGCTTGATCTGCTGCTCAATGCCCTGCTCATCAACCGGCGCGGTGCCCTGGCACGTTTTTTTCAGACTGCGGATAGCCTCCCTGACCTGCCTGTACTCAGGACAGTTATAATTCAGGGTGCCGTTTGCCAGCCCCGCTCGTTTTTCCACAGCATACTGGCTGATACGCTCCCCTGATAACATCAGTTCCCTCAGGGCCTGCTCTGCTCTTGCCTGTGTTTTTTTAACCCCCGACTGTTCGTTCGTCATGCTCTATTCATCCTTTTCAAAAAAACGGACAGCATCTGCATAAAAATCTCTCTCAAGCATCAGAAAATCCCTGTCAGCCTGAGGAGCATTATTTCGCACGGCAATCTCCAGAAGGTTGTCATAATGAGCCATCCTGCGTTTCCACACGGGAACAGAATCAGCTCCGGCCAGCATGTTCTCACATCCCGGATTGCAGGACGCTGACTGAACAACCGCCTTAAACTCGCAGTCATGGCCATTCATGCAATAAAAACCGTTTCCAAGAGATACCAGTTTTTGCCCGCCTCGTTTAGCCATGCTCATCGCTTTTTTCAGTGTAGGAAACGTCATCTGATGTAAGTGCCCACCTCTCTGGGACATCAGTAACTTCCCGCCTTCGCCATAAAGCAGGCCTTCATGCTGATAAGAAACAGCCCTGGAAGCTGAGAGTTCGGTATCAACCCTCTCAATCTCGGCAGCGAATGCCTGAGGGATCGCCCGGCTAAAATGCGAAGCGTTGAGTGCACCGGACATATACCACTCCGTCATGCCTCTGATTAAGTGCTTAAACTGCCGGATAAGATCATTAGTAGAAATCAGATCAAGACGCCTGAGGTGTACAGCAAGTGAACGGCGAAACTGATGGGTTCGCAATGGCCAGAAAGCCCCCTCCCGAATCTCCATCGCAACGCGTTCATCATCACGTATGTTTGGATTTAAAAGCCTGAACTCATCAATATGGTCACGTCGGATGAACAGATGGTGTCTTTTCACAAATTTCTTTGCCCACTCAGTCTGGCGCTGCGTCCCCATAAAAGAGAGTTTTTGCTCCGAGAACCACGACCTGATATTTAAAGACAATGGAACATTGTCCAGCGTCTTCCCGTCCAGGCCTGTCATGATTTGATTAATTCTGCGTAAATGCTGAAAAGGCTTTTCCACATAGCGACAAACAACCCAGTCTTCGTGACTTCCACCTTCCGGGGCGAACTTATGCAACACCGAACGAAGTCCCAGGATATCACCATCATAAATCAGTGAACCGTGCATCACGCCAAGCACTTCGCTGTGTCTCATCCCCGACATGGCCTGTATCACATTCATGACTTTTAACGTCAGCTCAAAATGCCAGGTGTTCAGCTTTATGTGATCAACGCCAATAAAATCAGATCTCCAGCGCTTATTTTTATGTACCGAGAACCAGCCCTGCATCCCGGGGCCAAGTGTCGCGAAAAGCGCCCGAATTTCCCCGGCAACAATATTGTAGTAATACGCGGCCCGGTAATCCGGTATGCTTTTTGCTGTCCCTCTTTTACGGGCTTCCAGCATCGACGTATAGTAAGGCGAATCATAAAAACCGTTTATGATAGCGCACAGCCGGGAAAACCCGTCAAAATCGAAATCACTGATTTCAGCATCCAGTTCAGTAATCAGCCCTTCCCAGACAGACATCATAAGACTGAAAGGCATACAATATGTCTGGTTTGAATCATCCACACTGTTGTAACTGTCGAAGCTAATATCAGGAAAGTAACCGTATTTTCGAAGACGGGTATGACCTGTCAGCGAGATATCCGCCAGGTCCATAAAGTAATTACGTAATGTTCTTTCAGAACGCTTCCTGCCGTGCTCATCCTCCTCCTTCATCTTTACAATGAAAGCATTCCGGACAAGCGGAAAACGAAGCTGAAACAGACTGCGATACCCCATAGACTCAATAATACGGGCTCCCGCCACAATGTTTGCACATTTCCGGATCAGGGACTGCGTCTTCGCGGTCCTGCCGACAATCCAGAGCAGGCTGGCTGAGATGATTTTGGCTTCAAGACGCAGTTCAGGATCCCGTATGCCTGAAAAATTAACGGTTCTTAACGTTTCACCAATATGGGTTCTGACATAGCGATTGGTCCAGACATCATCCCTGAAATAAATATTCAGCGTCTCCTCATTGATAAAACGCATATCATGTTCATCTGAGCTGGCGATAACCAGGCAGTTATTCAGACGTTCAAAGCTTTTGTTTTCTAGTGCCTCACAGATGATATCCTCAGTCGGAAACTCATCCCCTGAACGAAGCGGCGTTCCGGCAGGAAACTCCGCCATTCGACTACGGCTTACCTCTTTTTTCTTCAAATCTGCCATACCGGAGCCACACCTTCTCGCTGAAGTTTAACGCGCGCTTTTTTCAGGATCGCCTCATCTACCAGCCCAAGCCGTAAATCAATCTTCAGGAGTAACGTTTCATAACGCTCCACAGCATTGACCGAACCGATGTACAACGGTTTTCCATACTCGATAGCATGCCTGAATGACAGCAGGAGCCATACAGACTCCAGCGTTTCCACAACGCAACTTTTTGAACATTCGACACAATGAGAAAAATCCGCACAAGCCTTTGGTGTCCGGCCAAATCGTTTTTGCTTTTTTATAAAGCGCAATTCAATATCTGTAGGCGGCTCCTGCGATCGACATCCCAGGCCATTCAATAAAAGATCCACACCCTCATCGCTTCCACGCAGATCGATCCCCAGCTCATCAGCAACTTTTACCCGCTCGGATAACGCACGTGTCGCAATCCCCTGATTCATAAGCGTATCAAGTGCAGCACTGAAGTTTTCCTTCGCCCCCTGTGGGTTACCTGCAGCATAATTCCGCCTGTAAGTGCCCCAGTTATGCTGTGCTTTTTCCGCCGTAATCAGACCATTCTTTAATGTTCTGTCCGTATACTGCTCAGACGTTTTGCGCAAGCCAGAAACGGTAATTGATGGAAGCGAGGGATTAAGCTGCCGCATCGTGGCCCACGCCCCCTCAGAGTTAGAAAATTTAGTCAGATGACTGGGATTAAGAGAATAAAGCTTACGGAATTTCACCTGCGGCTCACTCAGAAACAGCGCCTGTACCGGAGGGAAGTTATCTGCGGAAACCAGATAGTTAACGATGTCGTCCCTGAGCCTGATAAAAGACAGAAACCAGTAATAGCCCGCACGTTTGGTCACATACTCCGATTTACCTATCGTCAGACGTATATACTTATTCGCTCTCCCCTTATAAACATAATCAGTGCTGATACCCTTTTCATCCAGATGTATATCATCCCGCGTCAGACCCAGAACCTGAGAGGTGTTTCCCCATGTGTGGTAACAGAACAGAAAAAAAGAAGTAAGAAAGTAATTTTCCAGAACGTCCCTGATGATGATCTCTGCCCTGCTGACCCCGTTCTCTCCCGGATACCGGAAATACGCTTCATAAACAGGTGCCAGCAAAGACGGTGAGAAATGCCGCACCCCTTTTTCCGATTTAGCGATATGCTCCCGGATACATCCCGCAAGGAACTCATTCATGGATGACAACTGCCTCAGGATCTCGGAAAGTTCATTCCTGGTATAGCTATCCCTTCCCTGCTGCTGATACGTTCCTTTCGGTAAGAATTCATATTCATACCGCCTCTGAATCTGCCCGCCCGTAAGCAAAAACCGGTTGACCACGGACAAGTAGTGTCTTGCCATCCTGACTGAAATTTTTCGCCGACGAATATCGTTCATGAGATGTTTAATATACATTTCAACGCCTTCAGCCGTGCCATAGTCATACTGATTGACTGACTGCCATATAAAAAACATATTGAGATAACGGAAAATGGTTAACCTTCCGGCGGGACGGTAAGACAGAAGAAATCGTTTCAGAGAGGCAATAAAATCGCGTTTTTCAGGGCGGGCAAGATGCGAATGTTCACTAAACCATCCGGGGAGCAACACATAATCTGAAAAATGAGCCTGAAGATAAACGTCAAGTAAATAATATCGGTTCAGATCCCGCTGAGTGATGTGTCCGCTGACCGTCTCCCATGACAGCACATTTTCGGCCATCCACGTTATCTGCGTTTCACTCCGGCTCATATATGGCTCCATCGCGACCTGCAGCACCGTCAATCAATGCGTCCATGACCCCGGCGACTGCATCAGAAATCTGGTTTTGCTGAAGAAAGACGATGTATTTCATCGTCGTATTTTCGCTTTTATGGCCCATCCAGTATTTTACTGTACCCAGCGCATTTGCGGCCTGATCGGGATAGCAACTCAGTGCCGAGCGTAAAAAATGGGTCGCAAACGTTGCCCGCAAATCATGGGGTTTATGTCTGAACACATTTCCCGGAGCAGACCGGGCCAGGCGATGGCGAAAACTGTACCAGCGGGAGTAAAAGGCTTTTTCAGACATCCGTTTCCCGTTTGCCATTAAAAATAAAGGCTCGTGCCGCCCTTCCCCACCCTGTCGTGCACGCCATTTTTGGATCTTCTTTTCATACTCCTCATCCGCCAGATAATCCAGAACCTGCTCGTACAATCGTCTGGTGATGAAGAGTTCTCGCGTCATCCCAAACTTCGTATGAACTCCGCATCTCGGACCAATATGAAGCCCCCTGATGGTCAACTCAGATACAGGGACACTGGCAAGGTACTCTTCAGTAAAGAGTGACGACGGCAGGGTCAGCATTTCATCCAGCCGTAACCCACAATTTTTCATCAGCACAATCATTAAACTGAACAACCCGGACTCAGATTTCAGTGCCTCATCCAGGATATGAACCTCTGCATCATTCAGTGGGTTGATTGTCCTTTTTGTTGTGCTGGTTATCCTGATGGCAAGATCCGAACTTATCACCTTGCGTCGCCCGTCAACGACTTTTTCGACCAACGTAAAAAATGAGCTGGCAGCCAGCTCACCACACTTGCCCAGAAATACGTAAAACCGTCGGATAACGCTGATGTACACCGCCGCGGTGGATGAGGCGATGCGCCCCTGCCTTACGGCCCCCAGAAGATACTCCCTGAAGCCATATGTAGGGCTTTGGTATTTCAACGTTCCCGGGGTGAAAGGGTCAAGTCCGTTATCCTCCAGCCACCTTATCCAGCGTAAAAATGCCCGGGCTAAAGGCTTTAAATCCCTGGCCTGCAGGATAGCTTTATCCATAAGATAAAAGTGTACATATCGGCTCAGTTTTCGATTCTGGATGCCGCTAATATAAGGTATTTCAGCATACAGAAATCCGGGTTCAAATTTCAGTTTCGGCTCTGTTGCATCCAGTTTGCTGACACGCCCATAACGCGCATGAATGTTAGTGATTATCCTCACAGTCTGTCGCCCTGAAACGCCACCTCATGCCTACACTATAAATCCGGAAGAAGAAAAAACAAACAACCAGGTTGCCGGGAGTGAATATGCAAATCAGGAGGAAAGTAAAAGATGTAACGACACCATCACGATGCAATACATTGACCTCAACACGTTACCC
This sequence comes from Enterobacter cloacae complex sp., assembly GCF_900322725.1. Lineage (NCBI taxonomy): Bacteria > Pseudomonadati > Pseudomonadota > Gammaproteobacteria > Enterobacterales > Enterobacteriaceae > Enterobacter > Enterobacter cloacae complex sp. Next base: position 1,309,745 of record NZ_LT991957.1, read on the forward strand.
GGACCATACGTGATAAACATCACAAATCCTTTGAGTGAAGAACTTAAGATGTGATTTTCATTTCCCGGCACAAACCGTGCCCTTAAAAAACAGGCAACGGATACATCTTAATGCCAGAAGTAAACCTTAATTGATTGAATACAGCCTGAGTCCATTGCAAAAATAACACACAGGGTAAATTCGCATATACAGAACCCAACGAAAAGCAAAAGAAACCTGTAACACATTTCGTTTACCTGTCACTTTCAATTGTAAAAGCCAGCAGAAAAAGCGCATATAACTATATTTATCCCTGCGGGGACTTTTGTTTGTGCTATATATTTTTTACAGAGAACCGCAACGCGTCCAAACACAAGAATATATTTACCTCTGGAAAATGGTCTGACTCCCTTTCACGTGGTTGTAGTGACCTGTTCTGTGATTCATGTAATGTCTTTTCTGGATGAGGAAAATATGTCATCACTGATATTTTATACAGACGAAGCACAAGCACTGATTGTAACAGATACCCTTGCCGTCACCGATAATGGGGAGCCGTTATCTTTTGTTTCCAAAGCAGGTTACATCCCCCAGCTAAGAACCATCATAGCAGGTACGGGGGCAGGTGGATTTTCTAACACCTGGTTGCTTGAAGCATCAACCAGAATGGTCGTATCAGGTATACAAAATCTCAATTATCATACATCGGCCTGTCTAAGGAGGCTGTGGAAACAATACAAGCATGACCATGCAATTCCCTCTTCTTCAACGGTGACAACCAGTGTTTATCAGTTCGCAATTTGCGAGGAAACAGGAAATATCGTTTCGTTCGCCTATCGCTCAGTCCATGATTTCGAATCAGAGCAATTACAATACGGAACAGGAGTAAAACCTGAGTGCCAAATCCTGGATGGGGATTTGTTGCAGACAATTCCTGTAATGATGAATGAACAAAGGGCTATACAGGCGACATACTCACACCCGGAACGGATCCATATTGGCGGTGAGATGATTGCGCATTATCTGACATCATCTATGTATCAATGCTTTAAGATTGGGGAATTTGAGGATTTCAGAACTCAGGGAGAGTATATATTGAGCAGGATTTAGGCAAAACGCGGTTCAGATAAAGTGCTTTTAACAGGCTTGCTGAACATTAAAAGGATATCTCTCAATTACGATGAATAGCTTGAATTCTAAAAATAGAAAAGTAGAGTTTAACTCTAAATACATAAAAACAAGAGTAAAGGAGCACCCGCCAAAGCAGCCGCGCATGATATTGACCGAGAAGCGGATCATCTCGTACGCCGGAATACGACTGTTGCCGTATGACGGATGCGGCACGCGCTTGTACGGCAGGGCAAAGACGCTGTCCATCTCTTCGGTAGAAAGCGGGATCGCCGGCGGGTTAACCCAGATATAGCGCTCACCGTGCTTTTGCATCAGCGCTCGGGCGCAGCCCGGGTTGGTTTCGTGGTGCAGAATACGCGACGCGTGGGCGTAGAGCACCTTATCGCTTTTCACCTTCTCGTAAGACGGCAGCAGCACGTAGGTCTTCTCCCACGGCTTCGGACGCGGCGGCTGCACCACCACGGCCTTTGCTTCCGCTTTCTTCGGTTCAACCGGTTTGTTATCCGCGCACGGCAGATCGTCACCGTACGGATGTGGGATAGGGTCGATTTTGCCCGGCATATCGATAATGCGGGAATCCACCCCGCTCCAGCCCGGCAGCGCCTCTTTCACCATGATCGCGGTGTTGCGCACGTCGCGGATCTCGCTGACCGCTTCGCCCTGCGCCAGACGGTGCGCCACTTCCACCAGCGGACGCTCACCGTTACCGAAGATCAGCATATCGGCTTTCGAATCCACCAGCACCGAGCGGCGCACGGTGTCAGACCAGTAGTCGTAGTGCGCGGTACGGCGCAGGCTCGCCTCGATGCCGCCCAGGATCACCGGCACGTCTTTCCATGCTTCTTTGCATCGCTGGGTGTAAACGAGGGTCGCGCGATCAGGACGTTTACCCGCCACGTTGTCTGCCGTATAAGCATCGTCATGGCGCAGCTTACGATCAGCGGTATAGCGGTTGATCATCGAGTCCATGTTGCCCGCGGTCACGCCGAAGAACAGGTTTGGCTTGCCCAGACGCATGAAGTCGTCTTTGCTGTTCCAGTCAGGCTGGGAGATGATCCCTACGCGGAAGCCCTGGGCTTCAAGCATACGGCCACAGATCGCCATGCCGAAGCTCGGGTGATCGACATACGCATCACCCGTCACCAGAATGATATCGCAGCTGTCCCAGCCCAGTTGATCCATCTCTTCCCGGGACATCGGCAGAAACGGCGCCGGTCCAAAGCAGGCCGCCCAGTACTGGGGCCAGGAGAAGAGGTCGCGATCCGGCTGGATCAGGGAAATAGCGCTCATAATGCTTCCGAAGAAAAAATAGACAAAAGGAGCGGGATTATACGCTGGAACATTGTGGGAAATGAAGGGGTATTTATTGCCCGGTAGCGCTACGCTTACCGGGCCTGCGCGCCTGTAGGTCGGGTAAGGCGAAGCCGCCACCCGACACGTTTTACGGCGCCGGATTGACCAGCATCTGCCCTACCGAGCCCCTGTCCATCATCTCCAGCGTCTGGCTGTGGAACAGGAACGGGAAGTGCGGCCACGACGGTTGACCATAGTAGACCAGCAGTTCTACCTGTCCATCCACCCAGACGGTATCTTTCCAGCCTCTGTCTTCCGGGAACGGCATCGCCCCGTTGACGTTGCGGATCAGGAACGACACCCCTTCAATATGGAACGACTGCGGCATCTCCGAGCGAACGGTCCAGCGCTCCCAGGTTCCCTGCTGGGCGGTGATATCAATGCGGTTAACGTCCCACAGCGCGCCGTTGATGCCCGGGTCATCGCCCAGGCTGATATCGCGACTGCGCACTGCCGGCCCGGTCACGATTTCCTGCGGCAGCAGGCGCATCGGCAGGCTGTCGGTCACCAGCGGCAGCAGGCCGGTCGGGCGCAGCGTCAGCACCAGCGTGGAGACCAGAACGCTCGACGGCTCAAAGAACCCGCGTATGCGGTCAACAATGCTTGCCGCTTCGCCGCAGGTCACGGACACTTCATCCCCGTTGGTCATATCAACGAGGATTTCACGACGTTCGCCCGGCGCCAGCGCCAGCTGTTTCACCGATACCGGTGCGGGTAATAATCCCTGATCGCCTGAAATAACATGCAGCGCACGGCCGTCGCTCATCTGCAACTGGTAACGGCGCGAGTTGGAGGCGTTCAGCAGACGCAGGCGCACCCAGCCACGTGACACTTCCACAAACGGGCTTTGCGCGCCGTTAACCAGCAGCGTATCGCCCACAAAGCCACCGCTGCCCGGCTCGCTGTACTCCGGCGTGCCAAAGTTATCCAGGCGCTTGTCCTGGATGATGACCGGGAAATCGTCCACGCCGTAGTGATTTGGGATCGGCAGCGTTTTACTGACCTCATCCTCAATCAGCCACATCCCGGCCAGGCCGTTGTAGACCTGCTGGGCGGTGCGGTTTGGGGTATTGGCGTGATACCAGAGTGTCGCCGCGCTCTGACGAATCGGGAGCACGGGCGCCCAGTCGGCATTCGGCGACATCATGCGCGCCGCGCCGCCAATCAGCGGCCCCGGCACCTGCAATCCACTGACGGTCATCGCGACATTTTCAGTCGTCCGGTTACTGTAGATGAGCTTAACGTCATCGCCATTCCACACGCGAATGGTCGGCCCAAGGTAGCGTCCATTAATGCCCCATACCTGCGCGCGCGTTCCCTGGGTAAAAGACCAGTGGCTACGCTGAAGCGTGAGGAATAGCGGTTGCCCGCGACGGGATTCAATCAACGGCGGAATGGGCAGCGGCTGTTGCTGCCCGGCGGCGCTGGCTGTCCGCGGCATCGCACCCGCACAAAGGGCGATACCCGAAGCCTGAATAAACTGACGCCGACTGAGTGACATATAAGCTCCATCTGAAACGACTAACAACGCGGGAATTCGTTTTCCCTTAAACGACGCCGATTAAATCTTACCGGCGGCTTCTCGCTCTGCAACTTCTTTATCGAGCTGCGCAATATGCTGAGCCATCAGCTCACGACAGTGCGTGGCCAGCTCGCGCACCTGGTCTTTACCGTATTTGGAGGTATCCACCGGCGGCAGCATTTCGACAATCACCAGTCCGTTATTCAGACGGTTAAGATTAATCTTATTCGATGTATTGGAAACACACACGGGAATAATTGGAACACCTGCCGCAATTGCAGCATGAAACGCGCCGGTCTTGAACGGCAGCAGGCCGCGACCGCGGCTGCGCGTCCCTTCCGGGAACATCCAGATTGAGATCCGGCGCTTTTTAAACTGATCCACCACTTCCGCAATGGTGCCATGCGCCTTGGCGCGGTTGTTACGGTCAATCAGCAAGTTACCGGTGAGCCAGTACAGCTGGCCGAAAAACGGGATCCACAGCAGGCTCTTTTTACCCACGGTTACGGTCGGCGGAAGAACAATATTTGAGGCCGTCACCATATCGAAGTTGTTCTGATGGTTAGCGATATAGATGGCGTTACCGAAATTCTCCGCCCCTTCAGGCAGACGCTTCTCAACCTTCAGGCCAAACAGCGGCGCAAGACGGCCAAACATGTGGCCAAACGTCGCGACATGCTTTGGGTTACGCGGGCTGAACAGGCAGTAAATCGATCCGAAAATACAGACCAGAATGCAGTAAATAACGGTAAGAATGAGACGAACAATGTATAGCATAGCGACCTCTGAAGCCCTGACAGCTGACAATTATACTTCACCTGTGGCCAGGTAAGGACTTTATTACGAGCGCGTATTGTTAATCGCAACGCACGAATTAACAACGTTTTTACGGGAAATTTTACGGTAATACCCCCTCCGGACAGAGGGGGATGAAACAGGTTACTCTTCGCTGTCGTCCGCTTTGCTGCGCACCGGCGAGTCGATCTCCACGCGGTCGATTCGCTGGAGGCCGCGCATCAGTGAGCCGCGACGTCCGCGCTCACCCACCACCTTCTGCAACTCTTCCGGACGCAGTTTGATCTTACGTTTGCCGACGTGAATGGTCAGCGTGCTCTGCGGCGGCAGCAGGAAGAGATGCGCCAGGCCATCTTCGCCTTTTGCCGCTTCCGCTGACGGGATACTGATGATCTTGTTGCCCTTCCCTTTCGACAGCTCCGGCAGATCGCTGACCGGGAACATCAGCATACGTCCGGCAGAGGTGATCGCCAGCAGCATGTCGCTTTCGTTCTCGATGATCAGCGGCGGCATTACGTGTGCGTTATCCGGCAGGCTGATCAGCGCTTTACCGGCACGGTTACGCGACACCAGATCGTTAAAGGTACAGATAAAGCCGTAGCCCGCATCGGAGGCCATCAGCAGCTTCTGGTCGTCGGCTTCCATCAGCATATGGTCAACCGTGGCGCCCGGCGGCAGCGTAAGCTTGCCGGTCAGAGGCTCGCCCTGCCCGCGCGCGGACGGCAGGGTGATGGGGTCAATGGCGTAGCTGCGGCCCGTGGAGTCGATAAACGCCACCGGCTGGTTGCTCTTGCCTTTCACCGCCGCCTTAAAGCTGTCGCCGGACTTGTAGCTCAGGCCCGGCGCGTCGATATCGTGGCCTTTGGCGCTACGCACCCAGCCGCTCTGGGACAGCACGATGGTTACCGGCTCGGACGGCAGCATGTCGTGCTCGTTCATCGCCTTCGCTTCTTCGCGCTCATGCAGCGGAGAACGACGGTCATCGCCAAAGGCGTCGGCGTCGGCCTGCAACTCTTTCTTCAGCAGGGTGTTCATCTTGCGCTCGGACGCCAGAATTGCCTGAAGCTGATCGCGCTCTTTTTCCAGCTCGTCCTGCTCGCCGCGGATCTTCATCTCTTCCAGCTTAGCGAGATGGCGCAGCTTCAGTTCGAGGATCGCTTCGGCCTGGGTTTCACTGATGCCAAAGCGCGACATCAGGGCGGGCTTAGGTTCGTCCTCGGTACGAATGATCTCGATCACGTCGTCAATGTTGAGGAACGCCACCAGCAAACCTTCAAGGATATGCAGGCGCTTAAGCACTTTTTCCAGACGATGGTTAAGACGACGGCGCACCGTATCGCGGCGGAAGGCCAGCCATTCGGTGAGGATCTCCAGCAGGTTTTTCACCGCCGGACGACCGTCCAGACCAATCATGTTCAGGTTGATGCGATAGCTTTTTTCCAGATCGGTAGTGGCGAACAGGTGGTTCATTACCTGCTCCATGTCCACGCGGTTAGAGCGCGGCACAATTACCAGACGGGTCGGGTTTTCGTGATCCGATTCGTCGCGCAGGTCGTCCACCATCGGCAGCTTTTTATTGCGCATCTGGGTGGCGATCTGCTCCAGCACTTTGGCCCCGGAAACCTGGTGCGGCAGCGCGGTGATCACCACGGCGCCATCCTCTTTGGTCCAAACCGCGCGCATGCGCACGGAGCCGCGACCGTTCTGGTAGATTTTGCGGATTTCAGCACGCGAGGTGATGATTTCGGCTTCGGTCGGATAATCCGGCCCCTGCACGATATCCAGCAGATCGTCCAGCGAGGTTTTCGGCTGCTCAATCAGGGTGATGGCGGCTTTCGCCACTTCACGCAGGTTGTGCGGCGGAATGTCCGTCGCCATGCCCACGGCGATACCGGTCGTGCCGTTCAGCAGGATGTTCGGCAGGCGGGCAGGCAGCATTTTCGGCTCCTGCATCGTACCGTCGAAGTTTGGCACCCAGTCAACCGTACCCTGCCCCAGCTCGCCCAGCAGGACTTCGGCATATTTAGACAGACGGGATTCGGTGTAACGCATCGCCGCGAAGGATTTCGGATCGTCCGGTGCCCCCCAGTTCCCCTGGCCATCCACCAGCGGATAGCGATAAGAGAACGGCTGGGCCATCAGCACCATCGCTTCATAGCAGGCGCTGTCGCCGTGCGGATGGTATTTACCCAGCACGTCACCAACGGTACGGGCGGATTTCTTGAACTTGGCGGTGGCATTCAGCCCCAGTTCGGACATCGCATAGACGATGCGGCGCTGAACGGGCTTCAGGCCATCCCCGATAAACGGCAACGCCCTGTCCATGATGACGTACATGGAGTAGTTCAGGTAGGCGTTTTCCGTGAATTCATGTAGCGCGAGGCGCTCTGCCATATCGCTCATTACGTGTGATTCCTCAACTCAGAAACCGATGGGTTTCAGGCAATATTGCCGCAGATACTACCTCATCTGGCGAGTTGAGTCACAAAGAAAAAGGGCCGGATGAGGGTGTGAGACCCCGCTGTTATCGGCGCGTTTTATTGCTCTCTAATTAAATAAGCTTTCCTTTAACACGTCATTATTTTTCCGTGATAACCATTTATTGTGATAAATAGCAGGTTAATTATTTCAACAAGCCACTACATTTGTTTCTGGAAAAAATTACGCTCAGGGAAAAGAGATGAGCCCTATTATTTATTTAACCCTTGAGGGCAATATTCAGGGACAGATTTCCGCTGGCTGTGGGTCAGTGGCCTCTATCGGCAACCTCTACCAGCTGGGGCACGAGGACGAGATTCAGGTATTGAGCCTGAAGCAGACAGCGCGCGACTCACGGGGCTGCACGGGCCATCACAGTCTGGATTTTTGCAAACGCCTGGATAAAAGCTCGCCGCTGCTTAGCAACGCCATTAATAATAATGAATACCTTAAACTTACGTTTGATATCTATCGCATAAATAAATTTGGCCGGCTGGAGAGGTTTTATCTTATCGAACTTCGCGGCGCTACGCTGCAATCCATCCATCAGACGTTTACGGCCAGTCATCCAGACTATGAATATATATCGGTGCGCTACGATTATATTCTTTGCCGTCATCTGATCGCCCAAACCGAATTCGATTACTTGCTGACGCCGGACAATTTCAACCGTCTTTTTCCGGTCGTGCAGAAAACGCTGCTTTCACCGGAGCCACCGCCGCGTAAGGTGACGCTGGTACTGGGCGTATTTTTCGACGGCACGGGCAACAACGCGGTGAACACGCAAAACATGTTAAAGACCCTCACGGCGCAGCACTATGATATTGATAACCCCAACGCTGAAAGCATACTTGCCAGAAATACGTCAGAGAAAATGGGGATCAGCGGCATAGGGGCGGGCAGCTACCTTGGATACTATACGAATATTCATTGGCTGAATGAATTATACGAGCAAAACTTCCCACCAGACGGCAGATACACCCAAGGTTTTGTCTATGTTGAAGGAATCGGCACTCGGGCAGGCGAACCCGATGACCCGATCGGGCTGGGGCTCGGCACCGCAGAAACGGGGATTATTGCCAAAACGGACGACGCGGTGGCGCAGCTGGCTAAAACGATAGATGCCACCTTAGCTTCACTGAAGGGGAAGTTTGTCGTCGATAATCTGCTGTTTGATATCTTCGGTTTCAGCAGGGGCGCAGCGGCGGCCCGGCACTTTGCAAACCGTGTTCAGACAAACGATCACAGCATTCAGGATGCCATAACGACAGGTATGCGAAAATTTACCTATCGCGGCACGCCGACCGGTAATACCCGCTTTCTCGGCATTATGGACACCGTAGCCGCAGTCGGCACGGTGACGAACGGCCTCAACCCGCATAGCGCCGATACGGGCAGCGTCAATATCGCACTGCATCCCGGCGTCGCGCAGAAGGTGTTTCACATCACCGCCGGACACGAATGCCGCTATAACTTTGCCCTCAACAGCGTCGCTCCCGCCTGGCCGGAACTGGAACTTCCCGGCGCCCATTCTGATATCGGCGGCGGTTATCTGCCGCAGCTTCGCGAGGATCTCTACCTTACCCGCCCTCAGGTTGAAACGCTGCCCCAGAGCAAACCCGGAACAGCGTCCCGCGTATACCAGCAGACCCTGGCGCAGCTTGAGGAGCTGGCGCACACGCCGGTCATTATGCCCATCACTCATTCTCACACCATCTCTCCCGAAGTCTGGGAGGACGATTATGCGCCTGCCGATCGCTACAGCCAGCCGCAGAAACGTACCTTTGCGGCCCTGACGCTACGCCATCGCATCGTGAGATATGACTGGTCGAAGGTGGTATTACGGGTGATGGTCGATGCGGCGACAGATGCGGGGGCGGTGTTTATGGATCTGGAGAAGATGAATGAGCATCGTATTCCGGAAGAACTAAAACCGTTTTGTGAACGCGCGCGGAGTATGGGGAAAGCGGTTCGTCAGCATACGACGGCGTCCGGTTTTACACCTGAAGAGGTAGACGCGATTGCAAGCAACTATATCCACTGCTCAGCGCACTGGAACGCGGTGCAACTCAATCTGTCCGGCGAATTACAGGGCGGCGCTTCCGCTTCTGAAACGGTCAGCTTTGTGAACAGGCCGGACACCAACTGGAGGAGAACGATTTACACTATGGACGGAAATAAACGATGAAACTACGCAACCTGTTTGCCGTTGTTCTGCTGCTGACAGCCGCTGGCTGCGGCCCCCAAAAAACCTACCCGTTGCAGTCCAGGCAGGCCGCCAGCGGCGACTGGACACTGCCCTACGGCGAATGGAGCTTTTCCTTCATCACGCCAAAGGATTTGATCGCTGAAACTACCCATGCCCGGGTCATCGATACGGATGGTTATCTTTATACCTTTAACTCGCTCGATCAGACTTCTCAAAGTCCAGATTCTACAGAGAAATGGTCTTCGGCCGTGCATGGCGGAGGAGTATATTTCAACAAAGTCAAAAAACCGCCGCAGTACATCGTCTTCTGCTGGGATTCCTATGCCGATCAGAAAACCTACCAGACCAGCGCTATGTTCGGGCCGGAAACCTGGCAAAGAATGAAAACGCCTGCCGACCATATCTGGAGTAATGGTGATTTAGTCTGGTATGACAGAATGGTGTTTGGCCTGTCACCCGGCGGAAAGGTCAAAATCTGGTTTTCGGATGTTGCCGGACGCCCCAGCATCCCCGTTAAGCCCAGAACGCTGGTGACCCGCTCCGGCAAGGGTCTGACCCTCTGCAAAGACTTCGAGACCCCCGTTGAAAACTACGTTCAGTCTATTGAAGAGATCGGCAAAGGCAGGACCTACCCCTACGGAAACTGGGATTAACAGGGATAAAAAATGAAGATAAAAGACGGCCTTATTCTCGCTGTGTTAGTCGCCCTCGCTGGCTGTGCGACGCAAAAAACCTACCCATTGCAGTCCAGGCAGGCCGCCAGCGGCGACTGGACACTGCCCTACGGCGAATGGAGCTTTTCCTTCATCACGCCAAAGGATTTGATCGCTGAAACTACCCATGCCCGGGTCATCGATACGGATGGTTATCTTTATACCTTTAACTCGCTCGATCAGACTTCTCAAAGTCCAGATTCTACAGAGAAATGGTCTTCGGCCGTGCATGGCGGAGGAGTATATTTCAACAAAGTCAAAAAACCGCCGCAGTACATCGTCTTCTGCTGGGATTCCTATGCCGATCAGAAAACCTACCAGACCAGCGCTATGTTCGGGCCGGAAACCTGGCAAAGAATGAAAACGCCTGCCGACCATATCTGGAGTAATGGTGATTTAGTCTGGTATGACAGAATGGTGTTTGGCCTGTCACCCGGCGGAAAGGTCAAAATCTGGTTTTCGGATGTTGCCGGACGCCCCAGCATCCCCGTTAAGCCCAGAACGCTGGTGACCCGCTCCGGCAAGGATCTGACTCTCTGCAAAGACTTCGAGACCCCCGTTGAAAACTACGTTCAGTCTATTGAGGAGATTGGCAAAGGCAGAATCTACCCCTACGGAAACTGGGATTAACACACATAAAAAATGCCGTTCGTTGACCGAGCGGCATTTTTTTCACATCAATCAGGCATTATTTGTTCAGCTTGATAACCTGCTTCACGTCGATTTCAAACTCGTTCCAGTCTTTATCGATTTTCCCCTGAAGCTCGACTTTATCCTGTGGCGTTACCGTCACGCCGTTCCAGCGCTTGTGATCGATCTCAACCACCACCGTGCCGCTTTCGTCGCGGAAGGTGTAACGGTCATCGGACAGGCGCTCGGTGATATTACCGCGCAGTTTCACCCAGCTGTCGTCCTTCATGTCTTTCACTTTAGCCGCGGTGGTGAGGTTGGCGTTGTTATCGACAAAGCCGCCCTGCTGGGTTTGCGTCTGGGTCTGTGTTGCAGATGGGCCCGTGAAGCCGCCCTGTGCAGCAAAAACAGGGGCAGTGGTCATCATCATGATGGCAGCAATTGCAGCGTATTTTTTCATCTTTATCTCTCCCTTTAATGTCGTTTCACAATCCATTAAACAGGGTAAACCTTAACAACTTCTTAAGGGGAAAATTTATTTATTTTTACTGTACAGCATGCGCGTGCAGAAGGTTTACTGACGGCATCAAGGAGGGACAATGCGCATTTTACTGGTAGAAGACGACAAGCTTATCGGCGATGGCATCAAAGCGGGCTTAAGCAAAATGGGCTTTAACGTGGACTGGTTTACCGACGGTAAAACCGGGCAGGCGGCCCTGTACACCGCGCCGTACGATGCCGTGGTGCTGGACCTGACGCTGCCGGAGATCGACGGCCTTGAGATCCTGCGCGCCTGGCGCGAAAGCGGTAAGAGCGAGCCAGTGCTGATCCTGACGGCGCGGGATGCGCTGAACCAGCGCGTGGAAGGCTTACGCCTGGGGGCGGATGATTACCTGTGTAAACCGTTCGCGCTGATTGAAGTGGCAGCCCGCCTCGAAGCGCTGGTGCGCCGCAGTCACGGGCAGGCGCGCAGCGAGCTGCGTCACGGCAAGGTCACGCTCGACCCGACAAGCCTTGTCGCCACGCTGGACGGCGAAACGCTGGTGCTTAAACCAAAAGAGTTCGCCCTGCTGGAACTGCTGATGCGCAACGCGGGCCGCGTGCTGCCGCGCAAGGCTATCGAAGAGAAACTCTACAACTGGGATGATGACGTCTCCAGCAACGCCGTCGAAGTCCATGTACATCATTTACGCCGCAAGCTCGGCAGCGAATTTATCCGCACCGTGCACGGCATCGGTTATACCCTGGGTGACGCATGAAACTGACCCAACGCCTGAGCCTGAAGCTGCGCCTGACGCTGCTCTTTTTGCTGCTTTCCCTGGCGGCCTGGTTTGCCGCAAGCGTGGTCGCCTGGCACCAGACGACCGACAAGCTCGATAAACTGTTCGATACCCAGCAGATGCTGTTTGCCAAACGGCTGCTGACGATGGACGTGGACGAACTCCGCGCGCCGGAACGCATGCGCGAGGTGCCGAAAAAAGCGAAACACGGCCATCTTGACGACGACGCGCTGGCCTTCGCGATCTTCACCGCCGACGGCAGCATGGTGCTTAACGACGGCGAGAACGGGCGCGACATCCCCTATCACTACCGCCGGGACGGGTTTGATGACGGTCGGTTGCAGGATGACAGCGACGAATGGCGTTTCCTGTGGCTAACCTCCCCGGACGGGAAATACCGCGTGGTGGTCGGTCAGGAGTGGGAGTACCGACAGGATATGGCGCTGGACGTGGTCAGTTCGCAGCTGACGCCGTGGCTGGTGGCCCTGCCCGTGATGCTGCTGTTGCTGATTGTCCTGCTGAGCCGGGAACTGAAGCCGCTGAAAAACCTGGCGCAGACCCTGCGCTCGCGCTCGCCGGATGCGACCGATACGCTGCCCACCCACGGCGTGCCGACGGAGGTTCGCCCCCTGCTTGATGCGCTTAACCATCTGTTTGCCCGTACGCAGGAGATGATGGCCCGCGAGCGCCGCTTCACCTCGGACGCCGCCCACGAGCTGCGCAGCCCGCTGGCCGCGCTGAAGGTGCAAACCGACGTGGCGCAGCTTTCCCACGACGATCCCGAGGCGCAGTCTAAAGCGCTGGGGCAACTGCATGCGGGCATCGACCGCGCCTCCCGGCTGGTGGACCAGCTTCTTACCCTGTCGCGCCTGGATTCACTGGATAACCTTGATGACGTCGAACCCGTGGCGATGGCTGATTTGCTGCAATCCGCGGTGCTGGACATCTGGCATCCGGCGCAGCAGGCGGGCATTGATGTTCGGCTCAACGTTAATGCGCCCGAGGTGATGCGTCATGGGCAGCCGCTGCTGCTGAGCCTGCTGGCGCGTAACCTGCTGGACAACGCCGTTCGTTACAGCCCGCGCGGCAGCGTGGTGGACGTGACGCTGAATACCCAAAGCTTTACCGTGCGCGATAACGGACCGGGCATTTCTCCTGAAGCGCTGGCACGCATCGGCGAGCGTTTTTATCGTCCACCCGGGCAGGACGCCACCGGCAGCGGCCTGGGGCTGTCTATCGTGAAGCGTATCGCAACGCTACACGGGATGCGCGTCTCGCTGGACAATGCGCCCCAAGGGGGCTTTGCGGTGACCGTCAACTGGTAAGATTATTGCGCTTAGCGCAAAAGACTTTGCACATTTTGCTTATTTTTCCGCTCCGTCCTCGCGCGTAGAATACCCGGCATACTCTCAGCAACGAGGACAAATAATGAGCAACATTCTGATTATCAACGGCGCAAAAGAATTTGCGCACTCTAAAGGCCAGCTGAATGACACCCTGACCGAGGTCGCGGATGGTTTTCTGCGCGACGCCGGACATGATGTTAAGGTCGTGCGCGCGGACAGCGATTATGACGTGAAGGCCGAAGTGCAGAACTTCCTCTGGGCCGACGTGGTGATCTGGCAGATGCCGGGCTGGTGGATGGGCGCACCGTGGACCGTGAAAAAATACATGGACGACGTGTTCACCGAAGGTCACGGTTCGCTGTATGCCAGCGACGGTCGTACCCGTTCAGATGCGTCTAAAAAATACGGTTCCGGCGGCCTGATTCAGGGCAAAAAATATATGCTCTCCCTGACCTGGAACGCGCCTCTTGAAGCGTTCACCGAGAACGATCAGTTCTTTGAAGGCGTGGGCGTAGACGGCGCGTATCTGCCGTTCCACAAGGCTAATCAGTTCCTTGGCATGACGCCGCTGCCGACCTTTATCGTCAACGACGTGATTAAAATGCCGGACGTCCCGCGCTATATCGCAGAATATCGCAAGCATCTCGCGGAAATTTTTGCTTAACTGTTAGCCTGGAATTAGAAGGAGTTAACCATGCTTACCGTAATTGCTGAAATCCGTACGCGTCCCGGCCAACATCACCGCCAGGCGGTGCTGGATCAGTTCGCGAAAATCATCCCGACCGTTCTGAAGGAAGAAGGCTGCCACGGCTACGCGCCGATGGTGGATGCCGCTACCGACGCTAGCTTCCAGGCAACCGCGCCAGACTCCATCATCATGGTGGAGCAGTGGGAAACCGTCGCCCACCTTGAAGCGCATTTGCAGACCGCGCATATGAAAGCGTGGAGCGATGCGGTGAAAGGGGATGTTCTTGAAACCCACATCCGTATTCTGGAGCAAGGGGTTTAAGTTCTGTGAAATTTGCCGGGTGGCACTGCGTTTACCCGGCCTACAACTTTCCCCCGCAGGCCCGGTAAGCGTTAACGCCACCGGGCTTTTTTTATCACCTTACCGCTCAACTGCTATGCTTATTCTGACTTCATGTTTAACAGGAGGATGGAATGGGTCTTTTTAACTTCGTGAAAGAAGCAGGCGAAAAGCTGTGGGACAACCTGACCGATCATAAGGGTCAGAGCGACAAAATCACCGAGCACCTCAAGAAACTCAACATTCCCGGTTCCGATAAAGTTCAGGTTAACGTCACCGACGGCAAGGCCAGCGTAACGGGCGACGGACTGACGCAGGAGCAGAAAGAAAAAATCCAGGTCGCCGTCGGCAACATCGCGGGCGTCAGCGAGGTGGAGAACAATATCACCGCAACGGACGCCAAAGATGAAGCAACCTACTATACGGTGAAATCCGGCGACACCCTGAGCGCCATCTCTAAAACCGTGTACGGCGATGCCAACCAGTACAACAAGATCTTTGAGGCGAACCGCCCGATGCTCTCCAGCCCGGATAAAATTTATCCCGGCCAGACGCTGCGTATTCCTAAGGCATAACGTCTGAGGCTATTGGTTCACGTCGCGCAGAGGAACAGCATGAAAATCGCTTGTCTTGGCTGGGGCTCGTTAATCTGGAAAAGCGGCGCGTTACCGGTAGCCGGTGAGTGGCAAACCGACGGGCCATCACTGCCCGTCGAGTTCTGCCGCGTAAGCGATGGCGGCGAACTGGCGACCGCCATCTGCATGAACGCGCCCGCCCTGCCTGTGCTTTGGGTATGGCTGAACGCCACTTCGCTCAGCGTGGCCTCTCAGGCCCTGCGCGAGCGGGAGGGCATTCCTGCCGATCGTTGCGATGGTATCGGCTCGCTGCTGATAACCGGACGCAACGCGGGAGTGATCTCAACATGGGCGAGGGAGAGAGGAATTGAGGCGCTCATCTGGACCGGGCTTCCCCCCAGAAGCGCGTCGCAGGAAGGCAGGGTTCCTGCCGTGGACGAGGCCATCGCCTATCTCGACGGCCTCAGCGGACAGACCCGCAGCCATGCGCGGGACTATATTTGCCGCGTGCCTGCCCAGCTTGATACGCCCTACCGGCGCGCCATAAAAGAGGTGCTTGGGTGGTGATCCCCCTGCCCGTTACCAGTACAGCTTCCAGCTCTGGGTGAAGCGCACCAGCGCCTCAACGTAGAAGTAATCGCCCCAGCTTGCGCACTCATCCACGCCTTTGTTGCTCGCCAGGTGGTATACCGAGTGCTTCAGGATCCCGTTGCCCTTCTCGTCTTTGCCCATCAGATAGTGCTTCGTCAGCGACGACATGATGCCTTTCGCCCACTCCAGATAACCCTCCCGGTCCGGATCCGTCACCGGCAGATGCTTCACCAGTTCCAGCAGCCCGCACACCGCAATTGCTGCCGACGACGAGTCGCGCAGCGCGTCGGTGCCCACCAGCGCCAGATCCCAGTGGCAGACGTAATCCTCCGGCAGGCGGTTGAGGAAGTAGTTCGCCAGCCGTTTCGACAGGGCAATCATCGTTTCATCGCCGGTATAGATATAGCTCAGCAGGAAGCCGTAAATCCCCCATGCCTGCCCGCGCGACCAGCACGAGTCGTCGGCATAGCCCTGCTGCGTGTTGCCGTAGCGCGGCGCGCCGGTTAACACATCCATATAGTAGGTGTGGAAGGTGGACGCATCGTCACGAATAAGGTACGTCGCCGCCTGCATGACGTGCGCTTTGGCCGCGTCGGCAAAACGCGGATCGCCCGTTTGCTCGGTTGCCCAGTAGAGCAGCGGCAGGTTCATGTTGCAGTCGATAATCATCCGTCCGGCCTGATCGGGATCGGAGAGATCGCCCCACGCCTGGATGATCTTCGCCTTCTCATGGAAGCGCTCCAGCAGCGCCTCCGCCGCCAGCAGCGAGAAGCCGCGCGCCTCGCGGTTGCCGGTCAGTCGCCAGGCCGCCACGCAAGAAAGCGTGTACAGGAAGCCTAAATCGTGGGTGTTGGTGTCGTTGCGCCCGGCGATGCGCAGGCCAAACGAGCGCACGTGTTTTTCCGCCATCGCGCGAAATTTCTCCTCGCCGCTCATCTCCCACGCCAGCCACAGCTGGCCGGTCCAGAAGCTGGTGGTCCACTCCACGTTTTCGGTCAGCGGATAAAAGCCCTCTTTACAGGTCTCCGCCGGGAATTTGTCGCCGAACGCCGTTAAATGACGGCTAATCAGGTCGAGAACGTGGCCGCGGGCCGAACTCAGCTCATCGCTGAACGCGCGGGAATCAACGGGCGCAGCGATAGCGGACAGACGTTCCTCTTTGATACGACTTAACATATTTCGGTTCCTTCTTTGACGGCGTAATTAACGTGTTGACGTTTCTGCTACGTTCAGCGCACGGGCCCCGCGCCACTTGCTCTGACAGGCGGATAACGTAAAGGCAGAAATAAGGGTAAAGGTCAGCGCCGTAGCGCCCATGATGATATAGGTGTGCTCAAAGCCGATGCGGTCGTACATATAGCCGGCAGGAGAAGAGACCACCACGTTGCCAACGTACAGCATCGCCTGATAGCCAAGTAAATACATGGTGGCATTGACGCGCTTGTCGAAATGCTCGGCGATATATTTAAAGACCGACACCAGCAGCAGGCATATTTCCAGGCCGTACAGCGGCTTAAGCACGGAAATTAACAGGTGAGAGTCACACATGCCGGAAATAATCAGACGCGCCCCGACAATCAGCCCGACAATTAACAGCCCGCGCTTGGCGCCAATAAAATTCACAAACAGCGGGACCACCATATACATGACAAATTCCATGCCCGACTGCACCGTACCGAGGTAGCCAAATACCGCGTTGCCCTCGTGAATATCGTCGAAGAAGGTGACGAAATAGCGCGAGAACTGCTGCTCGGCGATAAACATCATCCACGCCACGCCCGCCACGTACAGGCAGAAGGCCCAGAATTTTCGGTTTCGCAGCAGGGCGTAAACGTCAGACGGAGAGATTTTCTCTTTCGTCAGCACCTCCCCTGCGTGAGCGGAGTTAGTGTTCACTTTCAGGTTCAGCAGGACGATAAGCATCACCACCGACGCCACGCTGCCGAGAATAAAGTTGTACGCAGGTGAGAGGTTAAACAGCAGGCCGGAGAAGGACGACGCCACCGCCCAGCCGAGCGAGCCCCACATACGAATTTGCCCAAACTCCATGCCGTTCAGGCGGCTAAAGCGGTCGGAATAAGATTCGCACGCCGCCACGCCCGCGTACCAGGCAAAGCTTAAATAGAGCGCGCCGATAATAATCCCCAGCAGGGTGTTGGACATTAACAGCGGCTGGTAAACATAAATAAAGAACGGAGCCATTAGCGCCGACATGATCACCACAAAATAGAGCAGGTATTTGCTCATGCCGATCTTATCGAGAATATAGCCGTAGATCGGTTTGAGAATAACGGAGAAGATCCCGTTAACCGCAAAGACGGTTCCAATCACCGACCCGCTAAGATTGGCTTTCTGGCCAAGCCAGATCGCCAGCAGGCCAATACTGGCGGACCAGGTAAAGAAATAGAGAAAAATAAAGCTGCTGATTTTGTAATATTCCGTTCTGCTGGTTGTCGATGTACTTTTCATATCATCCTCGCCGATGTGTAGGGCCAGATTTTTATAATGTGAACGACAGCTTACGTTCGCTTCCGGGTTCGTGGATCACAACCTGGTGATGGGTAATGTTCAGCTGCGGTACTGCCGCAGCTATCGGTTTTTCGCAGGCCAGGACGGCGCAGCAAAGCCAGCTCTCCCCCGACGGGAGTTCGGTTTGCAATAGCGGAATGGAGGCGCACCCGGCAAACATCACGCTGCTGTTGGGCGGGGTGACGACGCTGCCCGGCGCGCGGGTGATATCGGGCGAGAGATCGACAATCGCGCTGCTGCCGTTTTCTGCCGTCAGGTAACTTCCCCGCTCGCGCAGCTGGTGGTCCGTTTTCAGCACCGCAAAGCCGCCCTCGACGGTTTGCAGGGTACGCGCGCTGTTGATACGGTGCAGGCGCAGGTGCCACTCCCCGAACGGGATCTGCCAGGTCTCTATGTGCACGTCGCGCCACGGCGACCAGCGCGAAAAAATATAGTTTTCATCCACCCGAACCTCGTCGCATTCGCGACGTCCGCGGAAATAGTCGTCTCCGTCCGCCAGCAGCAGCATGGAATCGCAGGCCGCATGCTTCAGGCCAAAACGCCCGCGCTCAATGGTGAAGCCGAAGCGGCTGGAGTAGGCAAATTTGGTGTATTTCGCTTCGGTGTTGACGTAGTTGTTCAGCTCCAGCTGGCCGGCGGTGAGCATGACGACGTGCTGAGAGTCTTTCGAGTGCATCAGGATCTGCTGCGCGTGCGGGATCATGCGCGTCTCAGCCAGCGCGGGCAGCGGCTGCTCGTCGGCCTGCCAGAACGGATGCGTCTCCGGCAGCGCCAGAATCAGGTAGGTTTTCAGCGCCCAGTACGGTGAACCGGGGGAGTTGTAGTCCTCGCACATCGCCAGGTTCGGGCAGGCAAAACCGAGGGTGAGAATGCCGTCGCGGTCAGTAATCGGCTGCTGCTGCCACCAGCGCAGATGCCGCAGCACGATGCCCTTCACGATGCCTGGCGTGAACACGTCCAGCCCGGAAAAGGCCACCGCGCTCCAGAAGGCGACCATCGCAAAGCGGTAGGTCAGGCTGCGGCCAAACGGAACCGAGGCGCCGTCGGCGGCGGACCAGTAGATAAAGTCTTCCGCGAAGAGGCGCGAGCGCTCTCGCAGTACCTCCGCCCTTGCCTCGTCACCGCTCAGGGTGGCATAAATCAGGCCGTAGAAGTGGAAGGCCATGGAGATGTAGTAGTCTTTCGGGCGGCCCGGGCCATCGGAATACCAGCCGTCGCCGAGGTAGTAGGCGTCCATCAGCGTAAAGCGACGGTCAATGGCGGCCTGGTCGTACGGCAGCCCGGCGCGCTTAAAGCCGAGCTGAACCATAATGGCAAAATAGTTCCAGTTGCTGTCCGGCATCTGCGCATCGGTGATTTGGTTGAGCCACGCGTGCAGGTTCATCACCTCGCGTCCGGTAAAGCGCGCGGTGAGCGTCTCCCCCAGCAGAGCAAGTCCCAGACCGTAGGCCGCCATCTCCACCAGACGCTGATCGTACGGGCCGGTTTCGCCCCAGTAGCCTGTGCTTTGCGGGTCGGTACCGATCTTGATGGCGGTAAGGTACTTCTCGCTGAACGGCGTGCTTTCGCCGGACGCCATCAGCGGAAACAGCCCCCACAGCGCGCGGGAAAGGCCCTCCATCTGCGCAATATCCGTTGTGTAATGGGCGCAGGTATCACCCAGCGAGAACCGTGAACGGTTTGCCGGAAATTGCGTGTCCAGCGCTTGTAAAAGCTCATTCAACGACGCCACCACATCCTGGCGTGAAGACAACGGATTTGATTTTTCTTTGTTTGCCGCCCACATCGGTTCGCCCTCGTAATCAACTGCGGCAAAGCATAGTGAATCCGCAAGGGGCAGAAATGTTAGCCGTGTCACAGGCATGAACGATGAATAAACCTCCAGTTGAGAAAATTTAAAAAGGTGGTTTATAAAGACGGTCAGACGGGAAAAAGTTGAGTTTTATTGCACTATGCGCGACACGCCGACATCCGACCTTCTGGAACTGATCGCCCTGAACGATACCGTGGCCTCGTTCAGCCGCCTGTTTGCCAATACCGTGCGCTACCATCACTGGCATCAGTGTCTGGAGATCCTCTACGTGGAAGAGGGCTTTGGCGTAGCGATCGTCGATAATCGTCACTACACCATGCGCCCCGGAAGGCTGTTTTTCTTCCCGCCTTTTACGCTGCATAAGGTGATGGTGGACGAACAGGCAGAGGCGATTTACCGCCGCACCATCATTCACCTCGACCAGCACGCGGTACTGAAGATCCTGCGGGATTTTCCCCAGAGCCGGCAGCGGCTGGAGCGGCTGTCACGCCGCGGGGGCGAAGCGTGGGTCGCCGATTTAGCCCACTGCCATCACTATATCGACCATCTGTTTGGCTGCTACAAACCGCCGATGAACAGCGAGAGCATCGCCAGCCTGCTGATCGGGCTGTTTGCGATGCTTCCCGCCGATCGCGACGGTGAGCCGGGCAACAGCCAGGGGATCGCCAGCCGGGTGATGTTCTGGCTCGACGAGCATTATCAGGAGAAATTTCGCCTGGACGCGCTGGCCAATGAGCTGGGGAAATCCCGCAGCTACGTATCGCGAAAATTTCATGCGGAAACGGGCGAAAAAATTCATGACTATCTGAATACGCTAAGGTTGCGTAAGGCGTGTGAGTGTTTACTCCACACTGATTCAAGCGTGCGTGACATTGCCGCACAGACGGGTTTTTCCGACGTGACGTGGTTTATCAGCGCGTTTAAAAAAGGGATTGGCGAGACGCCGTTGCAGTACCGGAAAAACCATCGTGCGGTGTGATCGAGGGGACTGCTCACGGCTTATCATCCAGCCCACAGGGAGAAAGTGTAAATCAACCGCTCTTCTTGCCCGGCTTTAACCCTCGGTGAAATTCGTTGATGCGCTTCATGGACCTGATGGTGCGCTGCGGCTCGGTGGAGGCGACGGACAAAATAATCATCTCCAGACACAGCAGCACCGTGCCGTGCAGCGGGATTTTGCCCTTCTCGCCACCGCGCGGGACGTGGATCACCACGCTGGCCTCTTTGCTAAAGCGTGAGTCAGTGGCGTTGGTCAGCAATATGGTGGGAATGCCCAGGCGCTTCGCTTCACGCAGCGTCGTCAGCCCTTCCCGGTGCGCGGATTTTTGCGCCATCATCACCAGCACATCACCGCGCTGTAAGGCTATCAGCTGTTCGGCGAGGCCGATACCGGTGCGGTTGAGTGGGATCGCAGGCAGGCCGATGCGGCTAAACAGGCGGGAGGTGTACTCGGCCAGGATGCCGGATGCGCCAATACCAAAAATTGCGACCTGTCTCGCCTGCGCCAGCAGCGACACGGCCTGCGCCATCGCGTAACGGTTACCCGGTTCGGATAACACATTACAGGTATGCTGATGCCCTTCCAGCACAAAATCGATGCTCGCGTTGACGTCACTGGTCAGCGTATTCACCGTGGTGGACATCTTCTCGCTGGAGGTGACCACCGGACCAAACCACTGCTCAAGCGTCTGCTTGAGATCCCGTAGGCCGCCAAACCCCAGCGCCTGAATGGCTCGCACCACGGTGGCGTCCGAGGTTTTTAGCACTGCGGCGATCTCCATGGCCGTCTGTTCCATAACGGCTTCACGGTTTTCATTGATATAGCGCGCCACCTGGAGCAGGCGCGGTGTCAGCTGGTGCGCCCGCGAGCGAAAGCGGTCGCCGTAGACATCTATTTTTCGAATCATCGTGCAGCCTCCGGCAGCGGACGACCCGCTATCTGCGACTGCACCTGCGCGACCATCAGTCCTAGCGAAGCGAACGAATTTGAGATTGCTTCCTCGCGGGAGATCAGCACGTAATGCCCGGTCCGGCAGGCGTTAAGGAACTGGCACCAGCCCGGCATCACCGCGTCCATCGCCGCCAGCTCGTCCTGCGGTTTACCGCCGGTATCACCGCGCCAGGTGGCAAAGACGAAATCAGCATCCAGCTCCGGCAGGCGCTCGGCGCTGACGTCGATGCGCCCGCCCTCCGGGATGCTCTCAATCAACGGCGGAAAGGTAAATCCCGCATCGCGCAGTACGCGCCCAAGTGAATGGTAGCTGTGCATGGCGTTAATCTTTCCCTGGTTAGCCTGAATCACCGAGACGGTGATTTTGCGGGTATCGATGGTCGCCTTTAGGGCCTTGATTTGCTCCTGGTAGCGACGCTCCAGAATCTTCAGCTTCGCCTGCGTGCCGGTCAGCTGTGCCAGCTTGCGGTAGATTTCCGGCGCGCCGCCGTCCAGGTGATCGATACTCACCGTCGGGGCAATTTTTTCCAGCTGTTCCACCGGCGTGTTGCGGGTTGGCTCAGTGACGATCAGGTCCGGCTTCGCGGCGGCGATGGCTTCGATATCGATATCCGCGGTGCCGATGAATGTGATGTCGGCATTATCAAAATCGATGCCCGTCAGCATACCGCTGGAACGCAGAAAATGGCTGCCGTCCGGTCGGGTACGGCCATGGCTGGCAACCGGCGGTACGCCAAGCTCGATCAGCGGAATGGTAATATCCAGGTCGTGCAGGGAAACAATTCGCTTCGGCTTAACCGGCACCACCACTTTGCGGTTCAGGTCGTCAGTAAACGTCTGCGTTGGCTCTGCGGCTCCGACAGCAAAGCCCACCAGCAGCAGCATTGAGAAAAGTACGCGCATCACACACTCCTAAAATCGGTCCCGACGCTGCCAGAGCAGCAGCAGGAAAAATGGTCCGCCAATCAGTGAAATGACAATGCCTGCCGGCAGCTGCAACGGGAGGAATGCCAGCCGCCCGACGTTATCCGCCAGCAGCACCAGCAGCGCGCCCAGCACGGCGCTTCCCGTCAGCAATGCGGTTTGCCCGCCGCGCAGCAGCAGGCGCGCCATATGCGGCGCAATCAGCCCGACAAAACCTATACTCCCCACGCAGGAGACGCAGGCCGCCGTCAGCACCACGGGCGCAAACACGCGCAGCAGCGCGAGACGTGAGGTGCGCACGCCAAGCCCCGTTGCGGCCTGATTGCCGAGCAAGGCCACGTCCGCGGCGCGCCCGGTAAAAAGCAGCAGGGCAAACGCGGGCAGCGCCCAGGCCGCAGCCATGCCGAGCAAGGTCCAGTTAGCGGCATGCAGGCTTCCGGCCAGCCACAGCATCGCGGTCTGCACGTCGCGCACGTCGGCAGTGGTCATAAAGACGCCCATCGCGGCGGCAAACGTCCACGACACGCCTATGCCGATCAGGATGAATCGCGGACGCGAGATATCGCGGGACAGCGCCACCACCAGCAGTGCGGTGAGTAGCCCACCCGCCATGCCGACCAGCGGACGCCACGCCAGCCCCACTGCCGGAAACTGAAAAATCAGCAGCAGCACCGCCGCGCTACAGCCCTCTTTCACGCCGATGAGTCCGGGATCGGCGAGCCCATTACGGGTGATGGACTGCATGGCTGCCCCCGCCATGCCAAGCATCGCCCCGCACAGCACCCCCATCAGCAGGCGCGGCAGACGGATATCCATCACGATGTAATGCGCATCTGTCGTCAGACGTTCAGGGTAAAACAGCGCACGTCCGATGGCGGAAGCAGGAATGGGCAGCGAGCCGTGCGTCAGGCCAAAACTCAGCAGCAGGAGAGCGGCAAGGGTTAAAACGGTCAGATACCACAGCGCCCTCGGGCGAACCAGCGCCGAGAGGGGCCCGAGGCGTAACGCACGCAGCCCGGCCCGATTCATTTGAACATCCTCGAGGCCATGAAGATAAAGATCGGTGCGCCGACCATGGCGGTCATGACGCCCGTTGCCAGCTCATAGGGCGTAAACAGCGTGCGGGCGGCAATATCCGCCAGCAGCAGAACCAGTGCCCCGCACAGGGCCGAAAGCGGAACCATCACCCGCAGGTCCACCGAAACCAGACGACGCACGAGCTGCGGCACCACGAGCCCGATAAACCCGATCGGCCCGGCAATGGAAACGGCCGCGCCGCACAGCAGGGCAATGGCCAGCAGCGCGAACAGGCGGGTTTTTAAGAGCGACACGCCAAGCCCCTGCGCCATGCTGTCGCCCAGCGCCAGCATGTTCATTGCTGGCGACAGCCAGAGCGCCAGCGCAAAACCCACGGCTGCTACCCCAGCAGCGCTGCGGATAGCGTCTGCATTTAACCCCGCCAAATCTCCCGCCAGCCAGGTCCGCATGGCGAGCAGCGTCTGTTCATCCAGAATCAACACGGTGGCGGTAATCGACGAGGCAAACGCCGACATCGCCACGCCGCACAGCGTGACCTTCATCGGCGTGAGCCCGGTACGCCCGGATGAGGAAAACATCAGCACCAGCAGAAACAGCACGGCGGCGCCTGCGCAGGCAATCAGCGGCCGCCCAAACGGCAGTGACAGCCCGAGGGCGCTGGTCAGCACAACCGCCAGCGCTGCCCCGGCATTTAGCCCCAGGATGTGCGGTTCACCGAGCGGATTGCGGATCGCCGACTGCAACAGCACGCCCGCGACGCCGAGCGCGGCGCCCGTCACCATGGCGGCGCACAGGCGTATCAAGCGCAGCCTGACGATCACGTTATGGTCAAAATTGCGCGGATCGAAGTGGAAGAATGCCTCCACCACCGTTCGCGGAGCGATAACGCGCGCGCCAATGCCCAGGTGGGCAATCGCACCGGCCCCCAGCAGCAACGTGAACAGGATGAAAGCCAGAGACGTGCGCATCATGATTTGTCGGCCGCCTGACGAAACGGCATAAAAAAGGGCTTACCGGTCAGCGGATTAACAGACATATGCACATCAACATCAAACACCGATTTAATGAGCGCCGGCGTGCAGGTGTCGCCTTCGTGCAATACGCCCTCGACTTTCCCCTGACGTAAAAAGACCAGCGAATCACCGTAGTTTACGGCGAAGTTGAGATCGTGCAGTACCACTACCACCGTGCGTCCGTGCCGGCGCGTGAGCGTATGCAGCAGTTCGAGGATCTCTACCTGATAGCGAAGATCGAGGTAAGTGGTCGGCTCATCAAGCAGGATATACGGCGTTTGCTGTGCCAGCGCCATCGCGATCCAGCAGCGCTGGCGCTGGCCGCCGGACAGGCTTTCCACGGGCAAATCGGCAAACGCCGCCGTGCCCGTCAAACATAACGCCTCTTCCACGGCCCGCTCATCTTCCTCGCTCCACTGGCGCATAAGGTTCTGCCAGGGAAAACGCCCGCGCGAGACCAGCTCAAATACGGTTAACCCTTCCGGCAGCAGCGGAGACTGCGGCAGGATGCCGAGCTGCCGGGCAACCGCTTTAGTGGGCTGCGCGTGGATGGCTTTGCCGTCCAGCACCGCGCTGCCGCCAAGCGGCTGGAGCAGACGCGCGATGGTGCTCAGCAGCGTGGATTTTCCACAGCCGTTCGCCCCCACCAGAACGGTTATTTTCTGCTGGGGGATCGTGAGGGAGATATCATCAACGATGATTTTTTTCTGGTAACCCGCTGAAAGGTTCTTCAGAACCAGACCCGAGGTTGTCGTGTTGTGAGCCACGTGAATGCCAACGTAATAAAAATAAAACTCATTCTCTTTTAAGAAGTTTGCCGCTGCGCCGTGTAGTAGTCAAGCCATGTAAAGCCCTAAAAAAACCAGGGGTGAATGCATAACACAACACAGTCATCAAGAAGTATTTTTTGTTTTAATTCATAAAGTTAAATATCGTAAGTCGCGCTAAATAGCCGCGATAACTCGCTGTAGTCGATTTTTTCTTTTTTTCATTTACTACTACATTTGCTCATGTTTGAATGATTCTCAATTACAAGTTCGATGCCATTCAGGCTAACGAACAGACCGTAAGGGCAATGACTCACACATTTCTCCGCGAGCCTTCACTCGCCGGATTTTTCGGGATAACAGATTTAATGGCTAAATTCACACCTTCATTCTCTGGGATAAAAGGGCGCGCGCTCTTTTCACTGGTGTTTATGGCTCCCCTGGTACATGCAGCGGCAAAAGACGGCGACACCCTGACCGTTACCGCCGATCCGAATGCTACCCTTGACGCTACCAGCGGCTACCAGCCCCTCAACACCTCCACCGCCACGCTAACCAACATGCCGATGCTGGACATCCCGCAGGTGGTGAACACGGTTAGCGACAAAGTGCTGGAAGATCAACACGCGACGACGCTCGACGAGGCGCTGTATAACGTCAGCAACGTGGTGCAGACCAACACCCTGGGCGGCACGCAGGATGCCTTTGTGCGCCGCGGTTTTGGCGCGAACCGCGACGGGTCGATCATGACCAACGGCCTGCGTACCGTGCTGCCACGCAGCTTTAACGCGTCAACCGAGCGCGTGGAAGTGCTGAAAGGTCCAGCCTCAACGCTGTACGGGATCCTCGACCCCGGCGGGCTGATTAACGTGGTGACCAAACGCCCGGAGACCCACTTTGGCGGCACGCTATCAGCTACCTCCTCGAGCTTTGGCGGCGGCACCGGGCAGTTCGATGTCACCGGCCCGATTGAAGGCACGCGCCTGGCGTATCGCCTGACGGGTGAATATCAGGACGAAGATTACTGGCGCAATTTTGGCACCGAGCGCAGCACTTTTATCGCCCCGTCGCTGACCTGGTTCGGCGATGATGCCACCGTGACGGCGCTCTATTCGCATCGCGACTATAAGACGCCGTTCGATCGCGGGACAATTTTCGATCTCAACACTAAGCAGCCGGTAAACGTGGATCGCAAAACGCGCTTTGACGAGCCGTTTAACGTTACTGACGGGCAGTCCGATCTCGCTCAGCTCAACGCGGAATATCGCCTCAACGGCCAGTGGACCGCGAAGTTCGACTACAGCTTTAGTCAGGACAAATACAGCGATAACCAGGCGCGCGTAATGGCCTACGATTCAAAAACCGGCAACCTGACTCGCCGTGTGGATGCCACGCAGGGATCGACCCAGCGGATGCACACCACCCGCGCGGATCTTCAGGGGAACGTGGATATCGCAGGCTTCTACAATGAGATCCTGACCGGCATCTCGTATGAGAATTACGACCTGCTGCGCACGGATATGATCCGCTGCAAGAACGTTAAAGGTTTCAATATTTACAACCCGACGTATGGCGATATTGGCAAGTGCACCACCGTTTCAGCCTCCGACAGCGACCAGACCATCAGGCAGGAGAGCTACTCCGCCTATGCACAGGACGCGCTGTACCTGACCGATAAATGGATTGCCGTTGCCGGTCTGCGCTACCAGTATTACACCCAGTACGCGGGCAAAGGCCGTCCGTTTAACGTGAACACCGACAGCCGCGACGACCAGTGGACGCCGAAGCTGGGCCTGGTTTACAAGCTCACGCCTGCGGTCTCTTTATTTGCCAACTATTCCCAGACGTTTATGCCGCAATCGTCGATTGCGAGCTACATCGGCAACCTGCCACCAGAGACGTCAAATGCCTATGAAATCGGCGCTAAGTTCGACCTGTTTGACGGAATTACGGCCAATATCGCTCTGTTTGATATTCACAAGCGCAACGTGCTGTATACCGAGAGCGTGGGTGACGAAACCGTGGCTAAAACCGCAGGCCGCGTGCGCTCGCAGGGCGTGGAGGTGGATCTCGCCGGATCGCTTACGGAGAACACCAACATTATCGCGAGCTATGGCTATACCGACGCGAAAGTGCTGGAAGATCCGGACTACGCGGGCAAACCGCTGCCGAACGTGCCTCGCCATACCGGCTCCCTGTTCCTGACGTACGATATTCACAATGCGTTTGCCGGGAATACGCTGACAATTGGCGGCGGCGGGCACGGCGTGAGCCGTCGTTCAGCAACCAACGGTGCGGATTATTATCTGCCGGGCTATTTCGTGGCGGATGCATTTGCGGCGTACAAAATAAAGCTGCAATATCCGGTGACGCTACAGGTGAACGTGAAGAACCTGTTTGATAAGACCTACTACACGTCGTCGATTGCGACCAACAACCTGGGCAATCAGATTGGCGATCCGCGTGAAGTGCGGTTTACGGTGAAGATGGCGTTTTAATAAGAACGGCCCGGTGGCGATACCCTCTACCGGGCCTGGACTTTTAACAGGAAAAATCTTAATTGCCCCAATAGCGAACAACCTCCACATTTCAATTAATTCTTTATTCGGAATAAGCCGCGCTGAAATAGTAAAAGCTTCCTTAATCCTGGCTCCAAATTCTTAAATCCAGCCTTTTGCTATATCGTTCTTATGCGCTGTTGATTACTATATTGCCCCTCAGGTAGAAGGAGTCAGTGAAGCCACCAAAAGGACAAGCGGTAGTATGATTTCGATTTTGCTTGCAGACGATCATCCAGCAATTTGTTTTGCTTTAAAGGTACTGCTGGAGAAACATGGAGATATGGTCGTCAGTACCTCTACAGGTGAAAAACTGCTGTCCCAGCTGCATCAGCAGCGTCCGGACTTATTAATTCTGGATCTCGAACTTAAGCACGCCGATGGCCTCGACCTGTTGCCCCGAATTAAACAACACTTCCCGGAACTTAAAATCCTGATCTTTACCAGCCAGTCAGCAGGGTTATATGCGCTGAGAACGCTCCAGGCCGGGGCGCAGGGCTTTATCAATAAAAATATGCCGCTGGAAAACGTTGAGCCACTGTGCCGGCTTATTATGACGGGCTATCAATGTTTTCCCGAAGGGACGCTGTTCAAAGCCGCCAGCATCAATGAAAAAAGCGATGCGCCTGAATCACTCTCAAGCCGCTTCTCGGATCGTGAAATGGCCGTTCTCAATTACCTGAAACAGGGCAAGAGTAACAAAGAGATTGCCGATCTCCTGATGCTCAGCAATAAAACCATTAGCACCTATAAAACCCGGATGCTGCAAAAATGTGGCTGCGACGATCTCAATCAGCTCATTTCGCTGATCTTCAGAGAGTCTGATAATGAGAATACTTAGCGGACTGCTGCTGTTGCTCGTCGCGTTTATGGCTCAAGGTGCGACGGCGCAAGAACCTCTTAAGCTTCTCTCCCGCAGCATGGAGACGATTGCCGACCCGGGGCTCAGCGCAAGCGAATGGCGCTGGCTGCGTGAACACCGCAAGATCCGCCTGGCCGTCTGGCTGCCGATGTCGCCGCCCTATGACATTACCACCGGCCTGAATGATTACGGTGGCATCAATGCCGATTTCATCGGTCTGGCGGCGGATAACCTGGGCGTCGAAATAGAGGTGATTCGCTACCCAAACTATCAGGCTGCACTGGAAGCGTTACGCGCAGGGGAAGCCGATTTCATCGCGCAGGCCAGCGATAACCAGCATCATCAGGGGCTGATACTGAGCCACCCTTACAGCCCAAATTCTGCCGTTGAAGTGGTCAATAACGAAGCCACACAGGATGATGCGGTCAGAAAGATTGCCATCGCGCCGGGCTACGATCCTCAACGCGTCCTGGAGCGCTACCCGAACGCGGAGATCGTCCCCTTCTATTCACCACGCCACGCGCTGGAAGCACTCGCGTTTCGAAAAATCGACCTTTTCTTTTGCGATGGCGTCACCGCTCGCTATCTGGTGAACCAGTCCAACATCAGCAACTTACTTATTCGCCCTCTCGACACCCCCTTCCCCGTGTCAGGATTTTCCTTTGCGGCAATGCCAAAGATGCACATCTGGATCACGGTGCTGAATAACTTTCTGGCCGCGTTACCGGAAAGTGCGAGCGTAGAGATACACCGTCGGTGGAATGGCGGCATCCCGCTTTCACTCAGCGAGCAGAAACCGGTCTTTACGTCGCTGGAGAAGAAATGGATTGATGAGCACAAACGTATACGGGTGGCAGTGGCCGAGGATAACCCACCGATTGCCTTTTTTGATAAAGGCGGCAAGATGCGTGGCATTATTGCCGATGTCCTGACCGCATTACAGCTTCGCACCGGGTTTACCTTTGTTATCCAGCGTTTTCCTACCCAAAGGGCGGCCCTGGCGTCGGTAAAAGCGGGAAAATCGGATTTGGTTGCAGGCGTGACGCAGGGGGATATCTGGCGCACCGATTTACTGACCACCCGCACCTGGCTCTATAACTCCTGGGTGATGGTCGGACAAGCGCACTCAGTTCCTGGCGCGGTGAGTCCCGGCGTACTCAGCCTGGACGGGCAGTCGCCCGAAGAGTGGTTACGTAAGCAGAGCGGGGGCCAAACGGAAAAGGTCGACACCTGGCGACAGGGGCTTAACCGCATTGTTCACAGTAACGACAAAATGATGGCCATGCCGCTGATCGTCGCCAATACGCTCCTGGCGAATAAAGAGTATGCCGCGCTCCGTATTCTGGGAAGCATCGACATCGACCCAATGCGATTTTCGTTCGGGGCGTCCCGCCAGTCCTGGCCTTTGATCACCATTCTCAATAAAGCGCTCATTAATATTCCGCCGGAGGATCTCCATGCCCTGACCCGTGGCGGAAATGCGGGTAACAGCTTCACGTCGACAGGACCAAAACAGGTCGCGCTGAGCACGGTAATGAGCGTCGGAGTGGCAATCGCGTTCCTTCTCTGCCTCGCCGCCGCGTGGGGTTATCGTCGCCATCTGCACTATCAGCAGCGCATGCTGAAAATCATTTCGGCCCAGCGACAATCCAGGAAACTTGCGCACCGCGCCAGCCGTGCGAAGAGCGTGTTTCTGACAACCATGAGCCACGAGATACGCACACCGATCGGCGCCATCATGGGGATGCTGGAGCTCGTGATGAAACGCCCTGGCGATACCCAGCAAAACCGCCAGTCCGTGCAGGTGGCGTGGGATGCCGCCCAGGCCCTGCTGGATTTGATCGGCAACATACTCGATGTGTCGCGTATCGAATCTGGCCGCCTGGTGCTTCGCCCCGAGCGTTCCTCGCTGCGCAAGCTGATTGAGGAGCCCGCCATGTTGTTCGAAGGCATGGCGGCGCAAAAAGGACTGGCCTTCGTACTGGAACGTGATGCCGAATTGCGGGAGGACGTATTGGTCGATCGCAGCCGTTTCAGGCAGATTCTGGTTAACATCGTCGGAAACGCGATCAAATTCACCGAACGCGGACAGATAACGCTGAGCGTGCAGCTCGACGGACGCGACGAGGGCTATCTGCTGTTGCGTATCACGGTCGTCGATACCGGGGTAGGTATCGACGAGGCCACCCAACAGCGGTTGTTCCAGCCCTTCGCTCAGGGAAACACCCCTAACGTTGCACAGGGGAGCGGGCTGGGCCTTTATATCTGCCGCACGTTAACAATGATGATGGGCGGCAGTTTAGCGATCCACAGCGAGCCTGGACAGGGAACGACGGTCACAGTCTCCCTTAAGCTGCCGATAATGGCAGAACGCCAGGATGTTACTGATATACAGCCTGCGCCCCCGCTTTCTCGCCCCTCCCTGCGCGTTTTGATTGTTGATGATAATCCCGTCGGCAGAATGGTACTCAGCCAGCAGCTGAGCTGGCTTGGTCATCGCGCGATCGACGCCGACAGCTCAGCCTCTGCGCTGGAAGCACTACAGCATGCGCAACCGGATGCGGTGATCACCGATTGCAATATGCCCGGCATGAGTGGGTTTGAGCTGGCTCAGATAATTCATACGAACTACCCCGACATTGTGGTCTTTGGCGCGACCGCTGACGCACGGGAAGTTGTCCGGGAGAGAGCAAGAGAAGCCGGTATGCGCCACTGTCTGTTTAAGCCGATCACCCTCACTATGCTTGCGGAACTGCTGGCCCCCCTGAAGGGATCAGCCCCGATTGCCGAAAGCTCGCAAGGGTCAATAGCGTGCAACCTGCCGCCCGAATTGCTGGAAGGGGATAACCTGCCCCTGTTCCTTTCGCTCCAGATTTCGGTCATTGATGAATCCCTTGCCCACCTGCGCGCCTGGCTCGTGACGCCGGATACCGCTCTGCGTGAGACGCTGCACAAACTGCGCGGCGGGCTGGCGTTACTGGGCGTGCCCGCGTTGATAGCCCGCTGTGAAGCCCAGGAAGCCAACCCGGACCGCGACGGGATCCACCAGCTGTTAGCTGAACTTGAGCAGCTACGCGCCGCGTTACAGCGTTGGTACGATTCAGGACGACAACCTTAATCCACGTCCTACATGCGTTGAGGACGCGTCTGCATCGTTTTGGCTATCCGCGTTGCAGTACTCTTTTGTTCACAGGAGATTGCCGGAGCATCCGTTCAGGCAATACATCAACAAAGGAGAAAGACTATGAAGAAATTAGTTTCCGTTCTGTCTGTCGTTGCAGCTGTTGGTATGTTCGCAACAGCATCAGCACATGCCGCTGAAAGCTGTGCTGCTAAAAGCGCTGCGCTGGAAAAAGAGATTAAAATTGCCCAGCAGTACGGCAATATCTACAAAGTGAATGGCCTGAAAAAAGCTCTGGCAGAAGTCAAAGCCCACTGTACTAATGCAAGCGTTCTGGCTGATGCCCAGAAAGACGTGCGTAAGCTGGAGAAAAAACTGGCTGAAAAACGTGGCGACGTTGCTGAAGTTCAGGCCGATCTGGCAGAAGCTAAAGCGAAGGGTGATGCTAAGAAGATCGCCAAGTACCAGAGAAAACTGGCAGAAAAACAGGCCGATCTGCGTGAAATTCAGCAGGAGCTGAATCAGGCTCGTGCTGAGCTGGCTGCCCTCAATAAATAAGCCATAGCGAGCTTAATCGTGGGCAGCAAAAGCTGCCCACGATGTTAACGCAGATGCAGATCCACCATGCAATTCGAGTGATGGTGCTGTTACTGACAGCAAACGCTGCGTCTGCAAATGAAAAGACATGGGTTATTCTTAATAACGACTATAAAGGCTCAATCTTTCTGGATTTTCACTCCGGTAAACCCTGCCTGACGCGTCCTCTCCTTGAAGAGTGGGGCGTAAAATCCTCCGTGCTTGACAGGCTTCACTGGGACACCAGGGCATGTCTGAGCGCCGACTCGGCGAACGCCTTCGACCTCCAGTCCTGGTATCGTCCGGATGCCAGCCTGCTCACGCTTTTATTTCCCCAGGAGGCGTTTAATCCGCAGCAAAACGGGGTCAGTACCAGCCGCTGGGATGATGGAATTAATGCCCTGTTTGTTAACTACCGGCTGGACGTCAATAACCAACGTGCGCAGTACCGTTGGGATACGCCGGGCACCGATGCAACGCTCGTGCTGGAAAACGGCCTCAACGTCGGACCATGGCGCATGCGCTACCAGAATACATTCTGGCGAGAGGCGGACCGCCAGCACGGCTCTTACAGCAATTCAGCCTCTGTCTGGCGCAGTATCACGTCTATGCGATCCCGGCTTAACCTTGGCGACGGTTACACCTCATCGAACCTGTTCGACAGTATGTCCTATCGGGGGATTTCCCTGGCCAGCGATGAGGCGATGTTCCCGGATAGCTGGCGGCCCTATTCGCCGCTGATTAACGGCTATGCGCGCAGCGAAGCAGAAGTCACGCTTCGCCAGAACGGCGAGCGCGTCTATCGCATTCACGTCCCACCGGGGCCCTTCGTTATCCGTGATTTTTATCCACCAGATTTACAGGGCAACCTTGAGCTGACGATTCAGGAGAGCGACGGGAGCGAGCGTACCCGGTCCATTCCGTACTCGATCATGCCCAATCTGGTGCAGTATAAAATGTTCAGTTACGAGCTGGTCGCCGGGCGTTATAAACCCTTTCACGGCGTGGAGCTGGATAAAGATCGTTTCTGGCAGAGCACGCTCTCCTGGGGCGTCGCCCCGCGCGCTACCGTTTTTGGTGGCATACAGCAGGGCGAAAATTACTTCAGCCATGTTGTGGGTTTGGGCGGCAATATGGGCAAATGGGGAGCGTTGTCTGCGGATGTACGTAACGCCCGTTACCGCCAGCAGGGCAAAGCGCTCAGCGGCAGCGTCGGGCGAATGCGTTATGCCAAAACATTTTTCCAAACCGAAACCAGCCTTAACGCCCAGCTTCAGTGGTACCCACGCGGTAGCCAGTATCGTTCGCTTGAGGAGCGGTTAAACCGCGCCTCGGTGCTGGCCTGGGGTTTCGATGATGACACCACTCAGCGTGCCCTTGAGGGCCAGATTGAGCTGACGCAAAACTTCGATGAAAACTCGAGTCTGAGCCTCTCGTGGCGCTGGCTGAAATCACGCGCTCGCGAGGCGGGCAGTAACAGCCTCACCCTGAGCCTTGACGCCAGCTGGGAGGACGTCGATTTTTCGCTTTATGGCGGCTATGACCGCTACGGCGACACTGCCCCTGAATCAACGCTGGGGTTTAACATCAGCATCCCCTTCAGCATTGGAAGCCATTTTACCAATGTGGGACTGGTTTCTGACCTCGCCAGCCGAAACAAGAATACCCATGGAATCAACGTCAATGGCTCGCTACTGGATGATTATAGCCTGCGTTATGACGTGACGGCGGAGCATAGCGAACACGGGAACGATGCCCTGAAAAGCAGTATCGGCTATCAGTACAACAGCGGGGAGCTGAACGTCAGTATGACCCGCAGCGGCACGCAACGTGATTATCATGGAGACGTCAGCGGCAGCGTGCTGTTATATCAGGAGGGGGTTGTCCTGGGCCAGACGCTGGGAAGTACTGCGGCACTGGTTCAGGTGCCAGGTTCGGCGAAGATTGGATTTTATAACCAGTTCGGTTCGACCACCAACGCAGAGGGCGATCTGCTGGTGAGTTACCTCACTCCCTGGCGAGTAAACCGCATCACGGTTGACAGCCTCAGCCTGCCTGAAGGGACTGATATGGATGTGAATGAGCTGGAGACCGTCCCCACCGACGGCGCAATTGTTAATCTGCGTTTTTTGAAACCGGAAAAGACAGCGTTTCGCTGACGGGATTATGGCGCAATGCCCCGGTGCCCGGCGATCCCTCAGCCACCTGGGAGGCTGAGGGCCAGTACATCAGGCTTCAATATCCGCCATATCGCCTTTCTCCTGTAGCCAGTTACGTCGGTCTTCAGAACGTTTCTTGGCCAGCAGCATGTCCATCACGGCGTTGGTTTGCTGTTCGTCTTCATCGCTGATGGTCAGCTGCACCAGACGGCGGGTGTTCGGATCCAGCGTGGTTTCACGCAGCTGCATCGGGTTCATCTCGCCCAGCCCCTTAAAGCGCTGCACGTTCGGTTTGCCCTTCTTGCGTTTGAGCTGCTCCAGCACGCCCGCTTTCTCTTCTTCCGTCAGCGCATAGTAAACTTCTTTGCCGAGGTCGATACGGTACAGCGGCGGCAGCGCCACGTGGACGTGACCGTTTTTCACCAGCGTGCGGAAGTGCTTAACGAACAGCGCACAGAGCAGCGTGGCGATGTGCAGCCCATCGGAGTCCGCATCCGCGAGAATGCAGATCTTGCCGTAGCGCAGCTGGCTCAGATCTTCGCTGTCCGGATCGATGCCGATCGCCACGGAGATGTCGTGCACTTCCTGCGAGGCCAGCACTTCATCGGACGAGACTTCCCAGGTGTTCAGGATCTTACCCTTGAGCGGCATGATCGCCTGATATTCACGATCGCGCGCCTGCTTGGCCGATCCGCCCGCCGAGTCCCCTTCCACGAGGAACAGCTCGGTGCGGTTGAGATCCTGCGCGGTACAGTCCGCCAGCTTGCCCGGCAGCGCGGGGCCGCTGGTCAGCTTTTTACGCACCACTTTCTTCGCCGCACGCAGACGACGCTGGGCGCTGGAGATGGCCATTTCAGCCAGCATCTCAGCAGCCTGAACGTTCTGGTTCAGCCACAGGGTAAACGCATCTTTCACCACGCCGGAAACGAACGCCGCGCACTGGCGCGACGACAGACGCTCTTTAGTCTGACCGGCAAACTGCGGATCCTGCATCTTCACGGAAAGCACGTAGGCGCAGCGGTCCCAGATATCTTCTGCGGAAAGCTTCACGCCGCGCGGCAGAATGTTGCGGTATTCGCAGAACTCGCGCATCGCATCCAGCAGACCCTGACGCAGGCCGTTGACGTGCGTACCGCCGAGCATGGTTGGGATCAGGTTGACGTAGCTTTCGGTCAGCAGCTCGCCGCCTTCCGGCAGCCACAGCAGCGCCCAGTCCACCGCCTCGGTGTCGCCTTCGAAATTACCGACGAACGGTTTTTCCGGCAGGGTCGGCAGGCCGTTAACCGCTTCGCTCAGGTAGTCGTTGAGACCCTTTTCGTAGCGCCAGCTCTGCTCGGTGTTGTTAACGTGATCCTTAAAGGTAATTTCCACGCCGGGGCACAGCACCGCTTTGGCTTTTAGCAGGTGCGACAGGCGAGAAACGGAAAAACGTGGGCTGTCGAAGAAGCTTTCGTCAGGCCAGAAGTGGACGCTGGTGCCGGTGTTGCGCTTACCGCACGTCCCGACGACCTGCAAATCCTGTACCTTTTCGCCGTTTTCAAACGCGATGTTATAGACCTGACCGTCACGACGGACGTTCACTTCCACGCGCTTCGACAGGGCGTTAACCACGGAGATCCCCACGCCGTGCAAACCGCCGGAGAACTGGTAGTTTTTGTTGGAGAACTTACCGCCCGCGTGCAGACGGCAGAGAATCAGCTCAACGGCAGGGACGCCCTCTTCCGGGTGAATATCCACCGGCATGCCGCGACCGTCGTCGATGACTTCCAGCGACTGATCGGCGTGCAGGATAACGTCCACGCGTTTGGCATGGCCTGCCAGCGCTTCGTCCACACTGTTATCAATTACTTCCTGGCCCAGGTGGTTTGGGCGCGTCGTATCGGTGTACATCCCCGGGCGGCGGCGAACCGGCTCAAGCCCGGTGAGTACCTCAATGGCATCAGCGTTATAGGTTTGCGTCATGATTTAAACTAGCAATTCGCATTGATTGTCAGTGGCTGTGCAGTCCAAGAAAATCGACAATCTGGGTGAAATGATCTTCAAAGCCCGTGAAAGCATGGTTTCCGCCCTCCTCTACAGTCTGGCGGCAGGATGCGTAATACGCCACTGCCTGGCGGTAATCCAGCACTTCATCTCCCGTCTGTTGCAGCAGCCAGATAAGATCGGGCGCTTCAAGCGGGTCGACCTGCATAACTTTGAGATCGTAAATATGGCGTGACTCTAGCACATATTGTTGGCCGGTGTAGGGGTTCTCGTTTTCACCGAGAAAGTCCCTTAACAGCTCAAATGGCCGGACCGCCGGGTTGACGACGACAGCGGGCAACATAAAGCACTGCGACAGCCAGGTGGCGTAGTAGCCGCCGAGCGACGACCCGACAACGCCAAACGATTCGCCGCCGTGTTCAAGCACAATCGATTCCAGCATCTCTGCCGCATCCGCCGGATAGGGGGGCAGCTGTGGAATAATCATCTCCACGTGCGGATGATGTTCGCTCAGCCACTGGCGAAACTGCGTCGCCTTTGCGGAACGCGGTGAACTGTTAAACCCATGGAGGTAAAGGAGCGTTGACATCAGTAGCCTTCTGAAGCGGTATCCGGGCGGAATTCAGCCCCGGCCAGACGGCAAACTTCGGTGGTCAGCGTGCCGTCGGCATGCAGTTCCAGCCAGCGCCAGCCCGGCGCGATGGTATCCAGCGTGAAGTTGGCGCAATGCGGCTTAAACTGCACGCAGGTGGATGGCGTCGCGAGCAGGCGGCGACCGTTCCAGTCGAGATCCTGCTCCTGGTGAATGTGCCCGCACAGCAAATGCTTCACGCGCGGGAATTTCGCCAGCACGCTGTCCAGCGCCGCTGAATTGCGCAAGCTGTGCTGATCGAGCCAGCTACAGCCTGCCGGCAGCGGATGATGATGCAGTAGCAGCAGCGTATTGCGATCCGGCTCGGCGGCCAGTTTTGTCTCCAGCCAGTCAAGCTGATAGTCGCTCAACTCACCGTGCGGAACGCCAAACACCTGGCTGTCGAGGAGCAGAATTTGCCACTGGTCCCCCACAAAGACACATTTTGCCGGTGAAATCCCCGCGTCCTGAAGCGAACTGTACATGGCGGGCTGAAAATCGTGGTTGCCGGGTAGCCAGACGCAAGGCACGCTAAAGCTCGCAATCCCTTCAGCGAAATGCTGATAGGCTGCGGAAGATTGATCCTGCGCCAGATCGCCCGTCGCGACGATCAGATCGCATGGCCGGTTTTCAGCATGAATTGCGCTAAGCACCGCCTGATAACTCTCCCAGGTGTTCACGCCCAGCAGCGTTTCATGCTTTTCGGCAAAAAGGTGGGTGTCGGTGATTTGTAATATCCTGACTGGCGCCCCACCAGCAACAGTCAGGTTCAACAGGCTTTCCAAATGGTGTCCTTAGGTAGGTTTATGACGCTAACAAACCGGAATCGCCATTGCTCCATGTGCTAAACAATATCTTAGCCAGTCGGCTAAAAACTGGTTAATTTGATGCTTTTCGTCGCGTTGATGCAACTTTTTATTCGGGTAATCATACCGCGCTTTAAAGCGAAAGATCTGCTGGCTTGAACACACTTCAGCGACCATCGCATCGTGATAAAGACGTACCGTCATCGACGGCAGGCTCCAGTAGCTGATTTTCGGCGCCGTTTGCTCAATTTCCACCAGCGTAGTGTAGCGCGTTGATTCTGTTATCGTTAACCGATACTGGGCGTTGCTCACCTGATAGCTCACCGTTTCGCCGGGTGCGTCGTTTCGCGGCAGCAGGCGGCGCAGCTGTGCAAAATTGGTTTCGCACAGGCGCATCATTTCTGGGAAGTCAGGCGTATAGCGCTTCATTTTTTCCACTCGTTTCGTAAACTCTGATAGTGCAGTTGCAGCCATTGCAGGGCAATGACAGACGCTGCGTTGTCGATTTTCCCCTCTTCTACCCATTGGTAAGCCTGCTCCCGACTCACCACATGAACCCGAATATCTTCGTTTTCATCTGCCAGACCGTGGATCCCTTCCGCCGTCGTGGCGTCCACTTCGCCCACCATAATAGATGAACGTTCCGTTGTGCCGCCCGGGCTTGCCAGGTAGCTCAACACCGGTTTCGTCCGCCCCACCACCAGGCCCGCTTCTTCCAGCGCCTCGC
The DNA here is from genome assembly GCF_900322725.1 of Enterobacter cloacae complex sp. Lineage (NCBI taxonomy): Bacteria > Pseudomonadati > Pseudomonadota > Gammaproteobacteria > Enterobacterales > Enterobacteriaceae > Enterobacter > Enterobacter cloacae complex sp. Next base: position 1,348,832 of record NZ_LT991957.1, read on the forward strand.
GGCGAGCGACGTCCTCGACCGACTCACCTTCTTCAATCATCCCGGCCACCATTTCCAGCAGCCACGGGGTTTCGCTGGTATCATAAGCCGCAATGCGAACCTGCTCGACCAGCACAACTTCATCACGCACTGGGTCAAAGGGTAGCAACACAGCCGCATGCCCGCGCTCAAAAATTTCGCGTTTGATCTCACCGCTCATTTCACCGTTAAACAGACGATGCCTGAAACGGTAAAGTTCCATTGAAAAAAAACCGCTATAAAGCGTTTCTCGTGCAATAATTTCTACATCGTTTTTGGCGAAGGTGACAGGCACGTTTTCTGGTTTTTGCATCGGTCAAGTCCTGGTAGCAATGGTGATGAAATTGTGAATTTCAAGGCTGTTTGGCTGCCGTTTGTATGGCTATATGGTAGATTGGAGCAAATTACCGCCAGATGGCACGTTACGCCAACCTTTTGGTGTGGATGATTCTGTTAGAATCGGCAATTATTTTTAATTAGATCAGCGCTAATACTGCTTCACAACAAGGAATGCAAATGAAGAAATTGCTCCCCATCCTTATCGGCCTGAGCCTGACGGGCTTCAGTGCAATGAGCCAGGCAGAGAACCTGTTACAGGTCTACCAGCAGGCACGTCTGGGCAACCCTGATTTACGTAAATCAGCGGCCGATCGTGATGCTGCGTTTGAAAAGATTAACGAAGCACGTAGCCCACTGCTGCCGCAGTTAGGCTTAGGTGCAGATTATACCTACACTAACGGTTTTCGCGATAACAACGGCATCGACTCGAATGCCACCAGCGCCTCTTTACAGCTTACACAGACTCTGTTCGATATGTCCAAATGGCGTGAACTGAGTTTGCAGGAAAAGAGTGCGGGCATTCAGGATGTCACCTATCAGACCGATCAGCAAACGCTGATCCTGAATACCGCGACCGCGTATTTCCAGGTACTGAGCGCGATTGACGCCCTCTCCTACACCGAAGCGCAGAAGCAGGCGATTTACCGTCAGTTAGATCAAACCACCCAGCGTTTCAACGTGGGTCTGGTGGCGATCACTGACGTGCAGAACGCCCGTTCACAGTACGATACCGTACTGGCTAACGAAGTGACCGCACGTAACAACCTCGACAACGCGCTGGAAGCTCTGCGCCAGGTCACCGGTAACTACTATCCTGAGCTGGCCTCTCTGAACGTGGACAGCTTCAAGACGGACAAACCGCAGGCGGTAAACGCCCTGCTGAAAGAAGCGGAAAACCGCAACCTGACCCTGTTGCAGGCACGCCTTAGCCAGGATCTGGCACGCGAGCAGATCCGCCTTGCACAGGACGGCCACCTGCCAACCCTGAGCCTGAGCGCCTCAACCGGCGTATCGGATACCAGCTACAGCGGCTCTAAAACGACGTCTCAGGCCTATGATGACAATAACATTGGTCAGAACAAAGTGGGCCTGAGCTTCTCCCTGCCGCTGTACCAGGGCGGGATGGTTAACTCCCAGGTTAAACAGGCGCAGTACAACTTTGTTGGCGCAAGCGAGCAGCTGGAAAGCGCGCACCGCAACGTGGTGCAAACCGTGCGTTCTTCCTTTAACAACGTGAACGCGTCTATCAGCAGCATCAACGCCTACAAACAGGCCGTTGTCTCTGCGCAAAGCTCTCTTGACGCGATGGAAGCGGGCTACTCCGTCGGTACGCGTACCATTGTTGACGTGTTAGACGCAACGACCACGCTGTATAACGCTAAGCAGCAGCTCTCCAGCGCACGTTACCAGTACCTGATTAACCAGCTGAACATCAAGCAGGCTCTGGGTACGCTGAACGAGCAGGATCTGCAAATGCTGAACAGCACGCTGGGTAAACCGGTTTCCACGTCGCCTGACAGCGTCGCGCCGGAAAACCCAGAGCAGGATGCCGCGGTTGATAACTTCAACGCTAACGGCAGCATGCCAGCAGCGCAGCCAGCGGCAGCGCGTAGCACCGCACCTGCAAGCAGCGGTTCTAACCCGTTCCGTAACTAAGCATTGCCCGATGGCGCTTCGCTTATCGGGCCTACTGAATCGTAGGCCGGGTAAGCGCAGTGTATGACCGGATACATAGGTGACAGATCAGACCGGGAACATAGGTAACACATTTTAGTCTATCCGGAGCACACTCTGGGTTTTCCGGTCATAGTACGCAAGCGTTATTCCGTTAAAGATGATGGCCTCAAGGCCATCATCTTGTTCTTCCAGCATGATGTACTCATCCGTCAGCGCTTCACTCAGGAACACCGTCCCCTTTTTCCCCATATAGAGTGTCCCCCTCGATTTCACCCTGTAGACCTTACCTCCTTCCGGATAAGCATAGTCAGGAACACTGCCATCCCAGTGCCGGTTCGAGGGATGCCATACCGTTCCGGGCGTTGCACCCGCCAGGGCTTCATGCGGCCTTTCGTAGTTAAATTCTTCCCGGTAATCACTGAACCACCGCTGTTGTTCTTCCATCGTCATGAAGGTGTTGCCCTGTTTCACTGCACTTTTCAGGGAACGGTGCATTCGCTCATGGCGGCCATTTTCTTCCGGATGACCCTTTCTGATACGCTCCGGCCTGATGCCCAGCTTGATTAGCCAGACGGCAAGGCGACTTAATCCGGCTATTCCTGTTCCCGCGAAGGGCTGACCGTTATCGGTTCTGAGCACTTCCGGCAGACCGTATTCCAGGAACGCATCTGTCAGGCACTGTCTGACGAAGGGCTCACTCTCCCGGTCCGTTCCCCGGCAGCTCAGAAGATACCGGCTGTGATTGTCGGTCAGGGTGAAGGGATGGCAGTACTCTCTGCTCAGCAGCCTGAACTTACCTTTAAAATCAGCGCTCCAGACCTGATTGTTTTCACTGATGATGGTCAGGGGCTGGCGATTGCCCGGGGTTCTGCGTTTTCGCTTTTTATCCGGAACCAGGCCTTCACGCTTGAGGATATCGCCGACAGTGCTGGCAGCAGGTACGGTAAAATCGACATGATGGTTGAGGAGCCACATCCGCAGTTTTTTGGGGCCCCAGTCAGGGTGTTTTTGACGCAGGGCAGTCAGGTGTCCGACGATATAATCGGGAACCGTCCGGGAGTGGGAGCGTGGCGCACGCGACCGGTCAGAGAGAGATGACAGGTCAGAAGGGTCAAACCGCTGAAGCCATTTATAGCCTGTTTTACGGCTGATGCCAAAAAGACGGCAAAGAGCGGAGAAGGAGTCCGTACCTGCATGGCAGGCACGGATAAAATCAAGGCGTTGCATAGGTCGGGTCTCAGTCCAGGGCATAGCGAGTCTCCTCTTCTATGCCAGTTATAACTGTTACCCATGTATCCGGTCTAAAGTGTTACCCATGTTTCCGGTTCATACCGCAGCGCCACCCGGCGCAAAATCCCCCCGAACGTAAGCCAACGTAAAGATCCCCTGCATTTCGCCCCTCTTCGCTTCATTTTCAACCACTCATCCTCTATCCTGAGCGTTATTACCACTGGGTCCCGGAAGACAAATATGAAACGGACAAAAACGATGAATCACGCGTCGTTCCGCAAAAGCTGGAACGCGCGCCACCTGACACCTGTCGCGCTGGCGGTCACTGCCGTCTTTATGCTGGCAGGCTGTGAGCAGAGCGACGAAACGGTCTCGATGTACCAAAACGCCGACGACTGTTCGGCTGCCACCGGTAAAGCCGCCGAATGTACAACGGCCTATAACAACGCCCTGAAAGAAGCGGAACGTACCGCGCCGAAATATGCCTCACGCGAAGACTGTGTCGCTGAATTCGGTGAAGGCCAGTGCCAGCAGGCGCCGGCTCAGGCGGGTATGGCACCGGAAAACCAGGCACAGGCTCAGTCCAGCGGCAGCTTCTGGATGCCGCTGATGGCGGGCTATATGATGGGCCGTCTGATGAGCGGCGGTGCGGGCTATCAGCAGCAGCCGCTGTTTAGCTCCAAAAACCCGAACAGCCCGGCGTACGGTAAATACACCGATGCTACCGGCAAGGGTTACGGCGCAGCAACGCCGGGCCGTACGATGACCGTACCGAAAACCGCGATGGCACCAAAACCCGCAACCACCAGCACCATCACCCGTGGCGGCTTCGGTGAGTCTGTGGCGAAACAAACCACCATGCAGCGTAGTGCGGCCGGCTCTTCGACTCGCTCAATGGGCGGCTAATCATGGAACGAGTCAGTATTGTCGAGCGCCCGGACTGGCGCGAAAAAGCCACCGAATACGGTTTCAATTTTCACACCATGTACGGCGAGCCGTACTGGTGTGAAGACGCTTACTATAAGCTCACGCTCGCTCAGGTTGAAAAGCTTGAAGAGGTGACCGCTGAGCTGCACCAGATGTGCCTGAAGGTGGTCGAGAAAGTCATCGACAGCGATGCGCTGATGACCAAATTCCGCATTCCAAAGCACACCTGGAGCTTCATCCGTCAGTCCTGGAAAACGAATCAGCCTTCGCTTTATTCTCGCCTCGATCTGGCATGGGACGGCGTCGGTGAGCCGAAGCTGTTAGAAAACAACGCGGATACGCCAACCTCGCTGTACGAAGCCGCGTTCTTCCAGTGGATCTGGCTGGAAGATCAGGCGAATGCCGGAAACCTGCCGGAAGGCAGCGACCAGTTCAACAGCCTACAGGAAAAGCTGATTGAGCGTTTCGCCGAACTGCGTGAACAGCACGGTTTCAACCTGCTGCACCTCGCCTGCTGCCGCGATACCGAAGAAGATCGCGGTACGGTTCAGTATTTGCAGGACTGTGCAGCCGAAGCGGAAGTGGCGACGGAGTTCCTCTATATCGAAGATATCGGTTTAGGTGAAAAAGGTCAGTTTACGGACATGCAGGATCAGGTGATCAGCAACCTGTTCAAGCTCTATCCGTGGGAGTACATGCTGCGCGAGATGTTCTCGACCAAACTGGAAGACGCCGGCGTGCGCTGGCTGGAACCGGCCTGGAAGAGCATTATCTCCAATAAAGCCCTGCTGCCGATGCTGTGGGAGATGTTCCCGAACCACCCGAACCTGCTGCCTGCATACTTTGCCGAAGATGAGTTCCCGCCGATGGAGAAATACGTCGTTAAGCCGATCTTCTCCCGCGAAGGCGCGAACGTCTCCATTATCGAAAACGGTAAAACGCTGGAAGCGGTTGAAGGGCCGTACGGTGAAGAAGGGATGATCGTCCAGGAGTTTTATCAACTGCCGAAGTTTGGCGACAGCTATACGCTGATCGGCAGCTGGCTTATTAACGATCAACCTGCCGGGATTGGCATTCGCGAAGATCGCGCGCTGATTACGCAGGATCTGTCACGGTTCTATCCGCATATTTTTGTTGAATAAGACTTGCCCGGTGGCGCTACGCTTACCGGGCCTACGCTCGACATGCAGGCCGGGTAAGACGAAGCCGCCACCCGGCATGTTTTTACCCTACCTGCACCGACAGCATACTCAAACTCCCCATCTCAATGCCGTCGACCGGGATGGTAATCTCCTCCTGACCATCCCACGTGCCTAACACATACAGCAGCGGCAGGAAGTGATCCGCCGTGGGGTTAGAGAGCGAACCGCCTTCGTGATCCAGATAGTTTACCAGCGGATGCTGTTCAACTGGCCCCTGCCAGGCGAGGTTGTCTTTCACATAGTTGTTAAAAGACGTCGCCCAGGGATACGGGGTATTCTCCCCGTGCCAGCGCGCCGTACGCAGGTTATGCACCACGTTACCGCTCGCTACCAGCATGATGCCTTCATCACGCAGGGTTGCCAGCTTGCGCCCCATCTCCATGTGCCAGGCCGCTGGTTTGGTGCTGTCGACGCTCAACTGCACCATCGGGATATCGGCCTCGGGATACATTTTAATCAGGACGCCCCAGGAGCCATGGTCAAAGCCCCAGGCTTCTTTATCCAGCGTCACCGGAACCGGTGCGAGCAGATCCACCAGCCGCTGCGCCAGCGCAGGGGAGCCGGGCGCAGGATAGTGCGTGTCATACAGGGCCTGCGGAAAGCCGCCAAAATCATGGATAGTTTTCGGCGCTTCCATGGCCGTTACGCCAGTACCACGGGTAAACCAGTGCGCAGACACCACCACAATCGCCTTCGGTCGCGGCAACGTCTCACCCAGGTGACGCCAGGTGCGGGTATAGACGTTATCTTCCAGAACGTTCATTGGGCTGCCATGGCCTAAAAACAGTGCTGGCATACGAGATGAAGACATGGTGATATCCTTACAGGAGGTGTCAATTTGATGGTTCTACATTACGCGCATTCAGGTGAAGATGAACGCAGATAACCGTGAAGATCATCATCAGGAAATTTGAATGTCAGATACAGCTTAAGGAGAGTGCATGTCAGTACCCTTGATTTTGACCGTACTTGCGGGTGCCGCGACCTTTATCGGCGCGTTCCTCGGCGTGCTCGGACAAAAACCGTCTAACCGCCTTCTGGCCTTTTCGCTGGGTTTCGCCGCCGGGATCATGCTGCTTATCTCGCTGATGGAGATGCTGCCCGCAGCCCTTCATACCGAGGGAATGTCGCCAGTGCTGGGCTACGGCATGTTCATCGTCGGCCTGCTGGGCTATTTTGCGCTCGACCGTATGCTGCCTCACGCGCACCCTCAGGATCTGATGCAAAAACGCGCGGCTCCCCTTCCGGGCAACATCAAGCGCACGGCCATCCTGCTGACGCTCGGCATCAGCCTGCATAACTTTCCGGAAGGCGTTGCCACCTACGTCACGGCCAGCAGCAATCTTGAAATGGGGTTTGGCGTGGCGCTGGCGGTAGCCTTACACAATATTCCTGAAGGACTTGCCGTTGCCGGCCCGGTCTACGCGGCCACCGGTTCAAAACGGACTGCCGTGCTCTGGGCAGGCGTTTCCGGCCTGGCTGAAATTCTCGGCGGCGTACTGGCGTGGCTGATCCTCGGCAGCCTCGTTTCGCCAGTGGTGATGGCTGCCATCATGGCGGCGGTGGCCGGGATCATGGTCGCGCTCTCTGTCGATGAGCTGATGCCGCTGGCGAAAGAGATCGACCCTAACAATAATCCCAGCTACGGCGTGCTGTGCGGCATGTCGGTGATGGGGCTCAGCCTGGTTCTGCTGCAAACGGCAGGTATAGGCTGACTCGGATGCCCTCATCAATGAGGGCAATTCTTTGATGCGCCCCGGCGCAGCCGTTGCATTTTACAATGTCTGCGGCTCTGTATTTACAATTGGAAAATCAAGAATTTTTATGGATATTTTTAAGCGCAATATTTCCCAATTAAATTGCGCTTAAAAAGCCGCTGTTACATGAAATATTAACCGGTTACGATAGTAATAAATTATATATTAACCTCCTCTAAAAATATCTTTAAGTCTCATTAATCGCAAACGCCTCCCTCATCCCGTTATACTTTGCGAGTATTCTGAAAATTAATATTCAGATTATGAATTCAATTGAAAAAGGATATTTTCATGTATATGGGTAAAAAAGTACTGTTAGCGGTTGCGATGGCTGCCATTGTTTCGGGTTCTGCTTTTGCTGAAGAACAGGGTTCAGGCAAAATCAAATTCAAAGGTGTGGTCATCGATGCGCCGTGCAGCATTGCACCAGACAGCGTTGATAAAGAAGTTGACCTGGGTGAAGTCACCACCGCCGTTATCAATGCCAACAAAAAATCAACGCCTGTTCCGGTCGATATTAATCTGGAAAACTGCCAGCTTGACGATCCGGCAGACGAGACCGACACGCCAATTACCAAAGTCGATGTCACCTTCACCAGCGCAGCAACGGACGCGACGGATACCAGCCTGATGAGCAACACCTATGCCAGCGGTGCTCAGAACGTGGGTGTGCGTTTGATGGATAACGCGGAGTCTAATATTACGCTGGGACAAGCTAACGAGATTGACCTGCTGCCAGGTTCAACCACGCAGACGCTGCATTTTAAAGCGCTTATGGAAGTCGCGGCAGGTAAAACCGCGACAGCAGGCCAGGTGGAAGCTACCGCTAACTATGTCCTGATGTACAAATAAAAACGTTGCGTCACGGTATAAACCGACTGGCATTTTATGCCAGTCGGCACGAAATATTATTCTTCGAGTAACAGGATGATGACATATAAATTACAATGGTTACTCATCATTACGTCCCTGTTAATGACGAAAGTCGCCTCTGCCACCGAATTCAACATTAATGCCATCGATAAAGATCAGCGCGGCGGCGTTGATTTGTCGCTTTTTAAAGATCAAATATCCGTTATCCCGGGGCGTTATTTCGTCACGGTTTCAATTAATGATATTCCGCTGGCCAACGGCTGGCAGCTAAGCTGGCGGGAAATAAACGATGCGGTTCAGGTCTGTATTCCTCCTGAGCTGGCCGATACGTTTGCGTTGCAGGATAACGTTCGTCAGGCGTTACCGGAAAAAGAGGGATGCGTTGACTTCACCGCCAGGCCAGACATCAAATTCAACTTTGAGCAGGCCAGCCAGACGCTGAAAGTGACGATCCCTCAGGCGTGGTTGCAGTATCGCGCAGCCGACTGGATGCCCCCGGCCACCTGGGATAACGGCGTACCGGGCGTGCTGCTGGATTACAATCTTTTCGCCAGCCATTATCAGCCCGATAGCGGCAGCAGCAATGACAACGCCAATACCTACGGCACCGCCGGTGCGAACATGGGGGCGTGGCGGCTGCGCAGTGATTTCCAGTACACGCAAAGCCATACCGAAGCGGGCTCGGAGCACGACGGCCGTTTTTCTCGCGTCTATATGTTCCGCCCCCTGCCCTCGCTCGGGGCAAAGCTGACGCTCGGGGAAACGGATTTCCAGTCCGCGATTTTCGACGCCTTCACCTATACCGGCGCCTCGCTGATCAGCGACGAGCGCATGCTGCCGTGGTCGTTGCGCGGCTATGCTCCGCAAATTACCGGCATTGCCCAGACCAACGCCACGGTGACCGTTAGCCTTGCCGACCGCGTGATTTACCAGAGTAAAGTGCCGCCCGGCCCCTTTGTTATTCAGGATCTAAACCAGTCGGTTCAGGGTACGCTGGACGTTAAGGTGACGGAAGAGGACGGGCGCGTGAGCACCTTCCAGGTTTCTGCCGAATCCGTCCCCTTCTTAACGCGCAAGGGCCAGCTACGCTACAAGCTCGCGGCCGGGAAGGCGCGCAAGGACGCCTCTCACGATGTTGAAGATAACGGCTTCATGAGCGGCGAGTTTTCCTGGGGCGTACTGTCACAAACTTCCCTGTACGGCGGCACGCTGGCTGATGGCGACCATTATCGCTCCGTTGCCGCCGGGATAGGCCAGAACATGGCGTACCTCGGCGCGCTCTCGTTTGACGTTACGCAGTCCACCAGCCAGCTACCCGGCCAAAGCAGCCAGACAGGCTACAGCTACCGCGTTAACTACAGTAAGCGTTTCGATACGACCGGCAGCCAGCTCACGCTTGCCAGCTATCGCTACTCGGACCCGCAGTTTTTGAGCTACGCCCGTTACCTTGACTATGACGACAGTGACCGCCAGACCGAAAAACAGACGCTCAGCGTCACGGCAAGCCAGTATATTTCGGCACTATCGCTGAATGTGTATGTGAACATGCTGCGCCAGACCTGGTGGAACGACGCGCCCTCCACAACGGGCAGCATCACGGCGGGCTACAACTTTGACGTGGGCCGCTGGAAAAACCTGGGCGTGAGCGTGTCCTGGAGTAAAACGCATTACGAAGATGAAGACGAGAACGACGACACCCAGTTTTACCTCTCGCTCAGCGTACCGCTCGATCCCGACCATCGCCTGAACTATGACCTGCGCAACAGCGACACGCTCAGCCATAACGTGTCGTGGTATGACACCTCGGACCGCAATAATACATGGGGCGTTTCCGCAGGTGCGGAAAGTGAAAAGCCGGACGCCGGGGCGCAGGTCAGCGGAAATTATCAGCATTATTCGACCTTTGGCGATCTGAACCTTTCCGGCAGCTATAAAGCCGATGAATACACATCCCTCAGCGCAAGCTGGAACGGATCGTTCACCTCAACGGCGAAAGGTGCCGCCCTGCACCGACGCAGCTACGGCAATGAGCCGCGCGTGATGGTAAGCACCGACGGCGTGGGCAGTATCCCGCTGAACATGTCGCGGGATGAGACCAACCGGTTTGGCATTGGCGTTTTGCCGTCATTCTCCAGCTATACGCCCTCCAGCGTGCAGGTCAATATGAACAACCTCCCGGATGGCGTGGATGTGGACAACCGCGTCGTCACCTCCACCTGGACCGAGGGCGCCATTGGATACCGTCAGATTGCCACGCGGGCGGGTAAGGACATCGCGGGCATTTTACGAACGCCGTCAGGCACGCCGCCGCTGGGGGCGATCGTTCGACTTAAGGAGAGCGATTTGCAGGTTGGGATGGTCGCCGATGAAGGCCACGTCTGGCTGGGCGCGGTTGAGCCAGAACAACAGTTTCGGGTGACGTGGGGCGACAATCAGCAGTGTCGCTTCTCGCTACCTTCTCACTTAGAAAACAGTATGCAGCTGATACTGCCTTGTCAGTAAGAAATCATGATGAAATTAACCCCGCTTAAAAGCCTGTGCCTGATGCTCTTCAGCGCAGCATTTACCACTCATGCCGCCATTAACCTGGACCGCACGCGCATTGTCTTTCCCGAAAGCGATAAGGCCAGCAGCCTGAAAGTGGACAACCAGAGCAAGGCGCTGCCTTACCTGGCGCTTTCCTGGATTGAAGATGAAAAAGGGCGCAAAGAAGACGCGCACTTTATGGCGCTTCCGCCCATTCAGCGCATTGAGGCGGGCTCCTCATCCCAGGTAAGAATTGTGAAACAAGCCGCGACCGGCCAGCTGCCTAAAGACCGGGAGTCCCTGTTTTACTTCAACCTGCGCGAAGTGCCGCCTAAAAGCAGCAGCGCAAGCGAGGAGCGCAGCGTGATGCAGGTGGCGATGCAGAGCCGAATCAAACTGTTCTGGCGTCCAAAGGCGATCGCCAAAAAGCCGGGGGTGATGACGGAAATGCGGATGGAAATTACCGCCAGCGCGAAAGGCCTGACGGTGCATAACCCGACGCCCTACTACATCACGCTGGCGTGGCTGAGCAAAAACGCCAAAACCATGCTGCCGGGCTTTGACAGCCTGATGATTGCGCCTTTTGCCACGGAAACCACCACCACCGGGGATTATCACGGCAGCTATTACAGCATCGGGTATATCGACGATTACGGCGCGCTCAGGAAAGTGGATGCGCAATGCGCGGGAACGGCTTACTGCAAGCTCACCGAACGGAAGGTCAGCCCTGATGCGCAAGCTCATTAACCTCATGCTGCTTCTGCTGGCCTTTTTACCGCTGAAAGAGGCGCTGGCGCTTAACTGCTATCTGGGCGGCTCGGGCGGGCCCGTCGAGGAGACAAAAACGATCTCGCCTTTTGCTATCCCCAGCAACGCGCAGGTTGGGCAAAAAATCTGGGAATCGAACGACATTAAAATTCCGGTGACGTGCGATCACAACGTCACCAGCGGGTTTGAGCCAGAAGATGTGTATGCCTGGGTCAACCCGTACCCCTCCGCAACCGATCCTTACTATGAGCTCGGCGTCACGTATGAAGGGATGGATTACGATGCGACAGGCCAGTCCAACGGCGTTGATACGCATCAGTGCCTGGATAACAATAACATCACGATCTACACCCCTACACAGATACGGCAGATGGGCTGGGAAAACCGCATCTGCTCCGGTAACCCGGACGATATCCACACTTCGCGCACGTTTATCGCCCGCCTGCGTCTGTTCGTCAAGATTAAGGCCGTCCCGCCCCACGGCTACGTCAGCTCGCTGAGCGATTACATCGTGGTGCAGTTTGACGGCAAGGGCGGGGTGAACCAGATGGTTGACGCGAAGAACCTTAAGTACCACATCAACGGTCTGCAAAACATTACGGTACTGGACTGCGGGGCAACCTTCAGCATTTTCCCGGAAAACCAGGAAATTGATTTCGGCACCTTTAGCGCCCGCGACATTGTGAACCAGCAAACGCGCAAGCGGACCTTTTCGGTCAGGACCACGAAGGTTCAGGACGCCCAGTGCTCCGACGGTTTTAAGATGGATTCGTCGTTTTACACTACCGACACGCTCACCGCGGACGATACCGCGCTGCTGATTGGTAACGGCTTAAAGCTGCGTATTCTGAACGGGACGGAGCCCTATACGTTTAACCAGTATAAAGAGTATGCGGATTTTACGGGCAGCACGTTGCAGTATGAGCAAAACTACACCGCAGAGCTGTCGCCGGTGGAGGGAAAAGCGATCCGGTCCGGGCCGTTTGAAACCGTGGTACTGTTCAAAATTAACTACCACTAGCAACAAAAAAGCCGGGTTTCCCCGGCTTTTTCACGTCAGCGCGTTCAGCTGGCCTTACGCTCGTGCGACTGGCGGTACTCCACCAGATCGTCAATCGTCACCACCGGCATGTTGTGCAGACGGGCAAAGGTGATGCACTCCGGCGCGCGCGCCATGGTGCCGTCATCGTTGGTCAGCTCGCACAGGACGCCCGCAGGCTTGAAGCCAGCCAGCGTCACCAGATCGATGGTCGCTTCGGTATGACCACCACGGGTCAGCACGCCGCCCGGCTGCGCGCGCAGCGGGAAGACGTGGCCAGGACGGTGCAGATCGGAAGGTTTCGCGCCATCGGCAATGGCTGCACGGACGGTAGTCAGGCGGTCAGCCGCCGACACGCCGGTGGTTACGCCATGCGCCGCTTCAATGGTCACGGTAAAACCGGTCCCGAAGGCGCTGGTGTTGTTTTCAACCATCATCGGCAGCTCAAGCTGCTGGCGGCGGTCTTCGGTAATACACAGGCATACGATGCCGCTGCCGTGACGAATGGTCAGCGCCATCTGCTCAACGGTCATGTTTTCGGCGGCGAAAATCATGTCGCCTTCGTTTTCACGATTTTCGTTGTCCAGCACCATCACGCCGCGGCCTTCGCGCAGTGCATCCAGTGCATGTTCAACACGTTGAGTTGAAGTGCCAAAAGAGGAAAGTAGCGTCTGATTCATGGTAAAAAAACCTCATTAACTTTATGGTTACCAGAATCAGGGCAGTCTTAGGAGCGCCGTACAAGCGGCAAAAAAATAACGTGAGCGGGCCTCGCCCGACTTGATCGTTACTCTCTCCCATCCGGACTCTAACCGTCGGCCCCGGAATTACACCGGATCTGCTGACCTTTGAGAATTCACCCAAAGCGCTCGCGGGCTTTCAGCGCTAAGCTGATTTACCGCCGGTGGGGAATTTCGCCCCGCCCTGAGAATAAGCGAGATAACTATAACGCTATTGATTACCCTGGGCAATGCATAAGCTTCAAACAATTTTGTTTAACCCGCGGCATGACGCGCTACAATAGGCACTAACACCTTTTCATCAAGGGAAACGACAATGATTGACCCAAAGAAAATTGAGCAGATCGCGCGTCAGGTTCATGAGTCCATGCCGAAAGGCATTCGTGAGTTTGGTGATGACGTTGAGAAGAAAATCCGCCAGACGTTGCAGGCACAGTTGGTTCGCCTTGATTTAGTCAGCCGCGAAGAGTTTGACGTGCAGACTCAGGTTCTGCTGCGCACCCGCGAGAAGCTGGCGCTGCTGGAACAGCGTCTGAGCGATCTGGAAAACCGTAATGCGCCGGAAGAAGTGAAGCCGGCTCCGGCCATTCCGCCGGTGGATGACCAGGAGTAAGTGCGGCCTGTTGTGCCCGGTGGCGGCTCTGCCTTACCGGGCCTGGATGAACGCGTAGGTCGGGTAAGGCGCAGCCGCCACCCGACATAAAAAAACGGGCCAGCTGGCCCGTTTTTTTACTGACTGTCTTTCTGGATCTTCCTGATGATGTTGGTGGTTGAGCACCCGTCCTCAAAGTTGAGCACCATCACTTCACCGCCATTCGCCCAGACCTCTTCGCTACCCGCGATTTGCTCTGGCTTGTAATCGCCGCCCTTCACCAGCAGGTCAGGCAGGATCCCGGCAATCAGGCGCTGCGGGGTATCTTCTTCAAACGACACCACCCAGTCCACCGCTTCCAGCGCGCCGAGCACGATCATGCGCTGCTCCAGCGGGTTCACCGGGCGCGTTTCGCCTTTCAGACGTTTGGTCGACGCATCGCTGTTGACCGCCACAATCAGGCGATCGCCCAGCTTGCGCGCGTTCGCCAGATACGAAACATGACCCGCATGCAGGATGTCGAACACGCCGTTAGTCATCACCACTTTTTCACCGCGTTTACGCGCGGCGGCAACGGCCACCTTCAGCTCGTCTTCGGTCATGACGCCAAAGCCGGTATCCGCACGCCCGCGCACCGCGTTTTCCAGCTCGATTGGCGAAACGGTGGAGGTCCCGAGTTTACCGACAACCACGCCCGCCGCGGCGTTCGCGAAGTAGCACGCCTCTTCCAGGGAGTTACCCGCCGCCAGCGTCGCCGCCAGCACGCCGATCACCGTATCACCGGCACCGGTCACGTCGTACACTTCCTGCGCCTGGGTTGGCATATGCAGCGGTGCCTTGCCCGGTTGCAGCAGCGTCATGCCCTGTTCAGAACGGGTGACCAGCAGCGCAGACAGCTCGAAATCAGCGATGATTTTCATGCCGCGCTCAACCAGTTCTTCTTCCGTTTTGCACTTGCCCGCCACCGCTTCGAACTCAGAAAGGTTTGGCGTTAGCAGGGTTGCGCCGCGATAGCGCTCAAAATCGGTGCCTTTCGGGTCGATCAGCACCGGTACGCTGGCTTTACGCGCCAGCTGGATCATGGTCTGCACGCTCGCCAGCGCACCTTTGGCATAATCAGACAGCACCAGCGCGCCGATATTGCCCAGCGCCTGGCTGATGCGCTCGTGCAGCGGCTCAGGATCAACGCCTTCGAACCCTTCTTCAAAATCGAGGCGGATCAGCTGCTGGTTACGCGACAGCACGCGCAGCTTGGTGATGGTTGGGTGTGTCGGAACAGAAACGAAGTCGCACTTCACGTTCACGTCCGCCAGCGACTGACTCAGCGCACGCGCCGCATCGTCAATGCCGGTCAGGCCCACCAGACGCGAATGCGCGCCCAGCGAGGCTATGTTCATCGCCACGTTTGCCGCGCCGCCTGGACGCTCTTCAATGGTGTCGACCTTAACCACCGGCACCGGCGCTTCCGGAGAGATACGGCTGGTCGGCCCATACCAGTAGCGATCCAGCATCACATCACCGACAACCATAACTCCAGCACGTTCAAACTCTGGCAGTGTTACTTTCATTCCTGACTCCAGAAAGATTCACAATTTGCGCGCGATAATATCACACTTGTTTTGATACGCACGGTTCCACCAGCCACTTCTGCCAGCTTGTGGTCACCTGCGCGCGTTCATCGGTGAAACAGTCCAGCGCCACATGGCCCGGCTGTTCTTGCAACGCCAGGTGGTGCAGCTCATCACGCAGCGTGGTGTAGGCGCGGGTTAAGGCCTGCGCCTCCTGCTCGTCCATGATGTCGTTCTGTGCGAGCAGTTCCAGAATGCGCACGTTATCGGACCAGCGGGTCAGCTTCGGCTTGTCGTGCGCGTGCAGCAGCACCAGATACTGGGTGATGAACTCAATATCGGTAATTCCGCCCTCGTCGGCTTTGATATCAAAGCGATCGCGATGTTTGTTACCCAAATGCGCGCGCATTTTCTCACGCATTTCGCGCACTTCAGTTTGCAGGTTGCTGCCCTCGCGCGGGGTCGTCATCACTGACTTGCGGATCGCATCGAACTGCGTTTTGAGCTGCGGATCGCCGTACACCACGCGGGCGCGCACCAGCGCCTGATGTTCCCACGTCCAGGCTTCATTCTTCTGATAGTCAGCAAAAGCGTCCGTCGAGGTGACCAGCATGCCTGCCGCGCCGGACGGGCGCAGGCGCGCATCCACCTCGTACAGAATGCCCGACGAAGTGCGGGTGCTGAACAGGTGCATGATGCGCTGGGCCAGGCGCAGATAGAACTGCCGCCCGTCGATTTCACGTTCGCCGTCGGTCATCACGTCAACCGGGCAGTCGTGCAGGAAAATCAGATCCAGATCGGAGCTGTAGCCGAGCTCCCAGCCGCCCAGCTTGCCGTAACCCACCACCGCAAATCCACGGCCTTCGCGGTCGGCAAGGTGCGTCGGCTGGCCGTAGCGGGCCACCATCTGCACCCACGCCTGGTGGACTACCGCGTCGATGATCGCCTCCGCCAGCCAGGTTAAGTGATCGCTCACTTTCATTACCGGCAGCGTACCGGCGATATCCGCCGCCGCCACGCGCAGCATCTGCGCCTGCTTAAACTGACGCAGCGCCTCCAGCTGCTGCTCTTCGTCCTCTTCCGGCACGCGCAGCAGATACTGGCGCAGCTCGTCACGGTAGGCGTCCGTCGCCGTCGGCTGATAGAGCGTATTCGGATCGAGCAGTTCGTCCAGCAGCAGCGGATAACGCGCCAGCTTGTTGGCGACCATCGGCGAGGCGGCGCAGAGGGAAATCAGGTGCTTCAGCGCGCCGGGAAACTCGCTCAGCAGTTCCAGGTAGGTGGTACGCGTGACGATCCCGCTCAGCAGCGGCATCATGCGCGACAGCGGCACCGGCGCATCCTCGCGGGAGCAGACGTCGCTCAGCAGATGCGGCATCAGATGATCCAGCACCTGCCGACCGCGCGGGCCAATGGCGCGCTTGTTCAGCTCAAGGCGGAAATCGGCAATCAACGCCACCACGCGATGGCGGGCGTCGTCGCTGAGGTGGGCCAGCACCGGCGTGGTGTCATCTTCCTGGAGCGCGTCCTGCCACAGTTCGCGCCAGTGCTCGGAGAGCGCATCGTCCTGCGATTCACTTTCGTCGTCGCCGATAAGATCGTTAAAGATGCGGCGCACGCCCGCCATATGGGCTTCCAGCCGTGCCGTCAGCGCCGCCCAGTCATCCACCCGCATGCCCCAGGCCAGACGCGCCCGGTTCAGCTCGTCGCCGGGCAACGTCTGGGTCTGTTCGTCGTTAATGCTTTGCAGCAGATTTTCCAGACGACGCAGGAAGAGATAGGCCTCCCGCAGCGTTTGCGCGTCGCCTTCCGGCAGGAGATGCAGCCGATCGATAGCGCTCAGCGTCGGTAGCAGCGAGCGGGACTGCAACGAGGGCTCACGCCCGCCGCGAATCAGCTGGAAGACCTGCACGATAAATTCGATTTCACGTATACCACCCGCACCGAGCTTGATGTTGTCCTTCAGGCCGCGGCGGCGCACCTCACGGGCGATCATCCCTTTCATATTTCGCAGGGACTGGATCACGCTGAAGTCGATGTAGCGGCGGAAAACGAACGGGCGCAGCATGGCGCGCAGCTCGTTGGCGTAGGCGTCTTCGCCGTCACCCATGATCCGCGCTTTGACCATCGCGTAACGCTCCCAGTCGCGTCCCTGCTCCTGGTAATAATCCTCAAGCGCAGCAAAGCTCAGCACCAGCGGACCGCTGTCGCCAAACGGACGCAGGCGCATGTCCACGCGGTAGACAAAACCGTCCTGCGTGGGCTGATCCAGCGCCTTAATCAGCCGCTGGCCCAGGCGGGTAAAGAACTGGGCGTTATCCAGCTCGCGACGACCGCCGCGCGTGGAGCCGTTCTCCGGCCAGGCAAAAATCAGGTCAATGTCCGAGGAGAAGTTCAGCTCGCAGCCGCCCAGCTTGCCCATCCCCAGAATCAACAGCGGCTGCGGAACCCCGTCTTCGCTGCACGGCGTGCCCCACTCCTTACAGCAGGCGGCGTAGAGCCAGTCCCGCGCGGCAACAATCAGCGTCTGCGCCAGCTCGCTCAGCTGCTGCAAGGTGCTCTCTTCGCTCACCAACGCCAGCGCCTGCGCCCAGGCAATGCGTACCATTACCCGGCGGCGGAACTGGCGCAGAACGCGCATCAGCGTGGCTTCATCCGCTACCCCTTCCAGCGCGGTTTGCAGCCAGCCAGCATAATGCCGCCACTCGTCAGCCTGCGGCGGCGCGCTTTCCAGCTCTGCCAGCCAGTCCGGGTTGGCGCTGATGCTCTCCTGCACAAAATCACTGAACGTGAGCACGCTTTTCGCCTGCTCGCTTAACGATGACGCGGGTAACGACTCGGGCAGACGTTCGCAAACGGTCTGCCAGTGCTGATGTAACTGCGAAGAAAGCGGCATATCAGGGGTTCCTTGCCAGAATTAACGTTTTCCGCTGTGCAGCCAGTACGGATCCTGTGAAATGGCCTCGTTGCGGAAATGCTCGATCTCAATCTGCTGACGGGTCTCGATGGCATGCTGAAGCCCCTGCCAGTTCTCCAGCCAGGCCTGCGCCTTCACGCCCTCATACGCACCGGACAGCAGCAGCATGCAGTCGATGTTACGCGCCAGACGGGGAAGCTGATCGCCATACTGGTCGCCCAGCGGATGCGCGAAGGTGGTTCTCAGTTCGGCGGCGTGACGGGAAAGATGGATATCCGCGAAGCGTTTGAAGTTCTCCGCAATTTTGGTCTGGCCTTTCGCATCCAGGAAGGTGCGCCAGCCGCGGGTCACCAGAAACTCGGTCAGCGCCAGTTTCGCGCTGGCGTTTTGCGGGCTGTAGATTGCCGTTTGCGCCGACACGTCGGAAAGCATCAGCGTTTCGGTTTGAGTGAGCAAATCACGTAAGTGAGCGCTCGCTTTACGCGGGACGATACCGCCGAACAGCGCCAGGGTATGACGCACCAGCCCCATGGCAGCAAGCACCTGTTTTTTGGCGTTTTTCACGTTACGCGCCCACAGCTCTTCGTGGTACTGCCACTGAGAGAGCGCCAGCTCCAGCGCCGCCTCCATGCCCTGCTCAACGCTGGCTTTCGGCACAACGCGCAGAATCGGGGTTTCCCGCAGCACGCGCGGCGCATTCCCGGCGGCCAGGTGATAGCCGCGCGCCGCTTTACTCAGGCTGCCCTGACGCAGGCCTGGCTGGTTCACCAGCTTGCGCGCCAGCTTCAGCACATCGCTCGCCTCGCCTTCCAGCAGTTCAAGTTCCAGCTCGCAGATCGGCTCCTGCTCTTCACCCGCCTTAATCTCACCCCGATCAAACGCGATTTCAATGCGGCTCTTGCCTTCCGTCACCAGCCATTTCTCGCGCCAGAAATCGGTGCTGAACAGCGGTTTTACCTCTGCCGACAGCGTTGCAGGCAGCGTCCCTTCAGGCCAGACTTCCGCCGGAAAACGATCCAGCTCAAGTTCTGGCTTACTGATGTCGATATTGTATTCCGGACGCTGGTGCAAACCGCCGACCACGCGACCGGCGATTTTCATCGTCATCTCGTAACGCCCGTTCGCGCCGCGGATGCGCAGGCCCATATCGTGGTTGCGCAGCCAGTTGTCCGGCGTTTCGTAATAGATGTTGAGCAGCTGTACGGGTTCATGGTGCTCGCCGGACAGCGTGTTCAGATGCTGGCGGAGCGCGTCAGCGCTGTCTTTTTCGACGATAAACTTTAATTCAATCTCTTGTGCCATAGCCTTGTACTTTTGCGTGCGTCACAGACGCGTCGATGAAGGCGAACTTCCTCGCCATTTGTTTGTCAGTACATAGTATTTTGCGCCAAATTGCCACGCAATGAGCAATTTGACGGGCGTAAAAGTTTAAAGCGGTGGAAATCATGACACAGATGATTCCGATTGATGATGAATCCTTTGCGTAGCGACACTGATACCACTACTATCGTTCCACTTTTTATGAAAATAACGACTGATATGCTTAAATTACGCCTGATTGGACTTACTTTACTCGCTTTTAGCGCCGCAACGGCGGTCCACGCTGAAGAGAAACGTTACGTTTCTGATGAACTGAACACCTGGGTACGCAGCGGCCCTGGAGACAATTATCGCCTCGTGGGCACGGTAAATGCCGGCGAGGAAGTGACTCTGCTGCAAACTAACGCAGACACCAATTATGGTCAGGTTCGTGACAGCTCCGGCCGCACCTCGTGGATCCCACTGAAAGAGCTGAGCACGGTGCCAAGCCTGCGCACCCGCGTGCCGGATCTGGAAAATCAGGTGAAAACCCTAACCGATAAGCTGAACAACATTGACGGCACCTGGAACCAGCGCACCGCAGAGATGCAGCAGAAAGTCGCTCAAAGCGACAGCGTGATCGCCGGTCTGAAAGACGAAAACCAGAAGCTGAAAAACGAGCTGATCGTCGCGCAGAAGAAAGTAAACGCCGCTAACCTTCAGCTGGATGATAAACAGCGTACCATCATCATGCAGTGGTTTATGTATGGCGGCGGCGTGCTGGGCGTCGGTCTGGTGCTGGGCCTCGTGCTTCCTCACCTCATTCCAAGCCGCAAGCGTAAAGACCGCTGGATGAACTAACTCGTCTTCTCTGCCACACTTACGTATCATCTTGCGAAAAGAGAAAACGGGAGTGTAAGGCGTGAAGAGTTATCTGGTCGGTGGTGCGGTACGTGATGCGTTGTTAGGTCTGCCGGTCAAAGATAAAGACTGGGTCGTGGTTGGCGCCACGCCCGAAGCGATGATTGACGCGGGCTACCAGCAGGTAGGCCGCGATTTTCCCGTGTTCCTCCATCCGCAAAGCCGGGAAGAGTACGCCCTGGCGCGTACCGAACGGAAATCCGGTTCCGGTTATACCGGCTTCACCTGTTACGCCGCACCGGATGTGACGCTGGAGCAGGATCTGCTGCGCCGCGATCTCACCATTAACGCCCTGGCTCAGGACGAAAACGGCCATATCATCGACGCCTACGGCGGGCAGAACGATCTGCGCGATCGTCTTTTACGCCATATTTCCCCCGCCTTTTCTGAAGATCCGCTTCGCGTGCTGCGCGTGGCGCGTTTTGCCGCCCGTTATGCCCATCTCAGCTTCCGTATCGCCGACGAGACGATGGCGCTGATGACGGCCATGACCGAGGCGGGCGAGCTGGAACACCTGACGCCAGAACGCGTCTGGAAAGAGACCGAAAACGCCCTGACCACCCGCAACCCGCAGGTCTTTTTCCAGGTTCTGCGCGACTGCGGGGCGCTGAAGGTGCTGTTCCCGGAAATAGACGCGCTGTTTGGCGTGCCCGCCCCGGCGAAATGGCACCCGGAAATTGATACCGGCATTCACACCCTGATGACGCTGAGCATGGCTGCCATGCTCAGCCCTGAGGTGGACGTGCGCTTCTCTACCCTGTGTCACGATCTCGGTAAAGGATTAACGCCTAAAGCGCTCTGGCCGCGTCATCACGGGCATGGCCCGGCTGGGGTGAAGCTGGTTGACGGGCTGTGCCAGCGCCTGCGCGTGCCGAATGACATTCGCGACCTGGCTAAGCTGGTCGCTGAATTTCACGACCTGATCCATACCTTCCCGATCCTCAAACCCGCCACTATCGTTAAGCTGTTCGACAATATCGACGCCTGGCGCAAGCCGCAGCGCGTGGAGCAGATTGCGCTGACCAGCGAAGCGGACGTGCGCGGCCGCACCGGGTTTGAAGCATCCGATTACCCGCAGGGGCGTTTGCTGCGCGAAGCGTGGGAAGTGGCAAAAGCGGTGCCAACGAAAGAGGTGGTGGAGGCTGGGTTTAAAGGCCCGGCGATCCGCGAAGAGCTGACGAAACGGCGGATTGATGCGGTAGCGGCGTGGAAGGAAAAACGTTGCCCTCAGCCGAAAGACTGAGGGCGGTTGGTCATCAGAAGAAGACCACGTACACGGCAGCCGCGACGATAAAGCGGTAGATCGCGAACGGAATAAACGAGATACGCTTAATCAGTTGCAGGAAGGTTTTGATGGCAATCAGCGCCACGATAAAGGCGGTGATAAAGCCTACGGCGAACATCGGAATGTCGCCCACGGTCAGGAAGCCGATGCTTTTGTAGAGGTCCAGCGCGGTGGCGCCCATCATCATCGGCACCGCCAGCAGGAATGAGAATTCAGACGCGGCGTAACGGCTCACGCCCATCAGCATCCCGCCGGAAATGGTTGCTCCTGAACGGGAGAAGCCCGGCCACAGCGCCAGACACTGGAAGCAGCCAATGATAAACGCCTGGCGATAGGTCATATCGTCCAGACCTTCCGCACGCGGGGTTTTTGGCTTCAGCACTTCTGCGGCAATCAGCAGGAAGCCGCCGACGACCAGCGCGTACATCACGTTAATCGGGTTGAAGAGCGATTTAATAGTGTCGTGGAACACCAGCCCCAGCACCACTGCCGGGATCATCCCGAGCAGGATATGAATCAGCGTCAGGCGCCCTTTGCCCTCTCCTTCACGCTGCGGCAAACGCCCGAAATGGATGCCGATCAGACCAAACAGACGACGCCAGAACATCACGACCACCGCCAGGATAGAGCCCAGCTGAATCACCACCTCAAACGTCTTTGCGGTATCGCCTTCAAAGCCCAACAGATGGCCAACGATAATCATATGGCCCGTACTGGACACCGGCAAAAATTCCGTCAATCCTTCGACCACACCCAGTATTGCCGCCACCAGCAGCGAGTGCATATCGCTCATCTATAAACCCCTAAAAAGATATAAAAAAAACGGTGTCCCACGCGGACAACCGTGAAAGATACAGCGTTAAGACCGATATAACCTAAAATGGTTTAGCAATTATGACGTTAAATCTTTCCTTTCAGATTTGTGCCACGCTCAATGATGACGCCCACGTTGGCGGCGCGCGCCACCGCGCCCGGCTTGCTCAGCTTGATGCGCACCCACGGGGAGTTAAACTTGCTCAGCAGCAGTTCCGCCACCTCTTCCGCCACGCGTTCCACCAGCGCAAAACGTTGCCCTTCCACGTGGCCGATGACCGCTTCACTGATATCGGCGTAGCTCAGACAGTCATTCACATCGTCGCTTTTTGCTGACTTGCGGTTATCCCAGCCCATTTCGATATCGAACACCAGTTTCTGCTCGATGGTCTGTTCCCAGTCGTAAACACCAATAGTGGTGATTACCGAAAGTTGCTCTATAAATACAATATCCATCACGACCTGCCTGCTTTTTGGCTAAACCGGATACCACTTCCGGCGAATTATGCGTATTATCCACAGATGCTGAGAATACAGATACATTTTCAAAACGGAACAGCGTTATGAGTGCAATCGCGCCTGGAATGATCATCCTCGCCTACCTTTGCGGCTCAATCTCCAGCGCCATTCTGGTCTGCCGCATCGCGGGGTTACCCGACCCACGCGAAAGTGGTTCCGGTAATCCGGGGGCGACCAATGTACTACGAATTGGCGGCAAGGGAGCAGCCGTAGCGGTTTTGATTTTTGATGTCCTGAAAGGAATGCTTCCCGTCTGGGGTGCGTATGCGCTGGGCGTCACGCCCTTCTGGCTGGGGCTGATTGCCATCGCTGCCTGCGTCGGCCATATCTGGCCCGTTTTCTTTGGTTTTAAGGGCGGCAAAGGCGTTGCCACCGCGTTTGGTGCGATTGCGCCTATCGGCTGGGATCTCACCGGCGTGATGGCGGGCACCTGGCTGCTGACCATCCTGCTGAGCGGCTATTCGTCGCTGGGCGCCATCGTCAGCGCGCTGATCGCTCCGTTCTATGTCTGGTGGTTCAAACCGCAATTTACCTTCCCGGTGTCGATGCTCTCGTGCCTGATCCTGCTGCGTCATCATGACAACATTCAGCGCCTGTGGCGTCGTCAGGAAACCAAGATCTGGACGAAGCTCAAGCGTAAGAAGAAAGACGCTCAGTAAACCGTTCGTTATGCCTTATAACCAAATGTGATTTTTGTCACCTTCTGCCTGTGGTAACTGTTAGGTACACAACACCACTACACAAAAAGAAAATGGCAGAAATCACAGACACAACTCCCCTTCCAACGGCAGGAAACACCCCGGATGGCGACATCAGGTGGGTACGCAGCGCCTCGGACGTTTCACGTCTCGTTAACGACGGCTCTCAGGGCCGGGCAAATGCCCGCATCGTGGTCGGTATCGCGCTCGGGGGAATTTTCCTCGATGCCTACGATCTGGGTGCACTGGCTTTTGGTATCAAAGACATCACCCGCGAATTTAACCTGACGCCCGCCGGTACCGGGATGGTGGCCTCGGCGATTACCTTTGGCGCCATTGTCGGGGCGCTGTTCGGCGGTTACCTCACGGATAAAATCGGGCGCTACCGCGTCTTTATGGCCGACATGGTATTCTTTGTCGTCGCCGCTATCGCCTGCGCGCTGGCCCCGAATGAATATGTGCTGGCGGGCGCGCGCTTTGTGATGGGCCTTGGCGTGGGGATCGACCTTCCCGTCGCGATGGCGTTTCTCAGTGAATTTGCCAGGCTGAAAGGCCCGGGGAATAAGGCCTCCAGCGTCGCGATGTGGTGCCCTACCTGGTATGCGGCGATCAGCATCTCTTACCTTCTGGTTCTCTTTTTCTACGCCGTACTGCCGGAAAGCCACAGCGACTGGCTCTGGCGTCTGATACTGGGCTTTGGCGCGGTACCCGCGCTGGTGATTATCGCCATCCGCAGCCGCTACATGAGCGAATCCCCGGTCTGGGCGGCGAATCAGGGCAACCTGAAAGAGGCGGCGTCCATTTTACGGCAGTCGTACAACATTAATGCCCACGTGCCACAGGATGCGCTCGACCAGCCCGCGCCGGTGGTCAATAAGGCTAAATGGTCGAACTACCTGAACCTGTTCCGTGGTATCTATCTGCGGCGCACCACGCTCGCCACGCTGCTGTCGGTTGTCTCCTCGTTCGCCTATAACGCCGTGGCCTTTGGTCTGCCGGTAATCATCTCCAGCTTCTTCGTGCAGTCGATGCTGACCACCATTCTGATCTCCCTCGCGCTTAATCTGCTTTTCGCGTTTGTCGGTGGGCTGCTGGCGGTGCGCTATGTTCCGCGCTTCGGCGCGTGGCGAATGTCACTGGCGGGTTACGCCTGCCAGCTTGTGGCGCTGCTCGGGCTGGGGCTGATTGGCCGCCCTGACGGAGCAACGGAAGGCGTGGTCGCCGTCGCGATGCTGGCGCTGTTTCTGTTTGGTCAGGGTTTTGGACCCGGCGCGCACACCATGACGTTTGCCTCTCTGAGCTATCCAACCTCCCTGCGCGGCGTGGGCGTCGGCTTAAACCAGACGCTGATGCGCAGCAGTTCCACGCTATCGCTGTTCCTGTTCCCGCTGCTGGTCGCCTCGCTGGATACCGCCGTGTTCTGGGTGATTGCGCTGGCGCCGTTTATCGGACTGGCGTCCCTGCTGGCGATCCGCTGGGAGCCGTCGGGGTATGATGTGGATGCAGAGGATTATCGCTAGCCTTTCTTGCCGGGTGGCGCTGCGCTTACCCGGCCTACATTGCACCACCATATCAACAAATTGCGCATCCCCTTGTAGGCCCGTGCAAGCGTAGCGCCGCCGGGCGAAACTTACAAAATGCACTTTATCAACAGTCTGAAACCGGCTCGCATGAGCCGGTTTTTTTATCCATAAGCGACTCATATGACAGCCTTCATTTCTGCCAGGGCATACTGAAACGTATCCCGATAGTGCGGAAATGGAAGCACCATGTTAGCAACCCAGGTCACTGATAATGCATACAAAGGCTGGCAGGCCTCGCTGGCCCTCCAGTTTTGTTATACCCCTGAGAAAACCCTCCTCCGTTCCGCGCGTCACGTCGGGCCGCTCACCGTTCAGCGTCCGTTTTATCCCGAAGGGGAAACCTGCCACCTTTATCTGCTGCACCCGCCAGGCGGGATTGTGGGCGGTGATACGCTGGATATTTCTGTGCGGCTCGACGCCAAAAGCCATGCCCTTATCACCATGCCCGGCGCCAGTAAGTTCTATCGCAGCAGCGGTCCGCAGGCCTCTCTCAATCAGCATTTTTATCTCGATGAAGATGCCACGCTGGAGTGGCTGCCGCAGGACACCATAATTTTCCCCGGTGCGCACGCCGCGCTGCGTTCCGTCTTTCACCTGCACGCCACCAGCACGCTACTGGCGTGGGAGCTGTACTGCCTTGGCCGACCGGTGATAAACGAAACCTTCAGCCACGGCACGCTGGAGAGCCGCGTTGAGGTGTGGGTGGATGGCGAGCCGCGCCTGATTGAACGTCAGCATCTCAGCGGAGGCGATCTCGCGCCCGTCGCGGGCCATCCGTGGGTCGGCACGCTGCTGTTCTATCCGGCCCGGGAAGCACATCTCGACACGGTGCGCGAGTGGCTTGCCCCGTCAGAAGACGTTGCCGGGGCAACGCTCACCGACGACCTGCTGTCGGTGCGTTTTCTCTCCCACGACAACCTGATTTGCCAGCGGATGATGCGCGATATCTGGCAGTCGCTTCGCCCGCTGTTAACCCCCAAAACCGCCTGCTCGCCGCGTATCTGGCAGACATAAGAGAAACGCTATGGAACTGACCCCCAGAGAAAAAGACAAGCTGTTGCTGTTCACCGCCGCGCTGGTTGCCGAACGTCGCCTCGCGCGCGGGGTAAAGCTTAATTACCCGGAATCGGTCGCGCTGATCAGCGCCTTCATCATGGAAGGCGCACGCGACGGCGAAACCGTCCCCACGCTGATGGAGGCGGGCCGCCACGTCCTGACGCGCGATCAGGTGATGGAGGGCGTACCGGAGATGATCCCGGATATACAGGTGGAAGCCACCTTCCCGGACGGATCCAAGCTCGTCACCGTCCACAACCCGATCGTGTAAGGAACGCGTGATGATCCCAGGCGAATACCGGATCCAGTCCGGCAGCATTGCCCTTAACGTCGGGCGAGACACCCAAAGCGTGATTGTGGAAAACCACGGCGACAGGCCGATCCAGGTGGGATCGCACTATCACTTTTACGAGGTCAACCCGGCGCTGAAGTTTGACCGGGAAGCCACCAAGGGCTACCGACTGAACATTCCGGCGGGCACTGCCGTGCGCTTCGAGCCAGGCCAGAAGCGAGAAGTGACGCTGGTTCAGGTGACGGGCGCTCAGCGCATTTTTGGCTTTCGCGGCGAGGTCATGGGAGAGGTGAAACATGGCTGACATTTCACGCCAGGCGTATGCCGATATGTTTGGTCCCACTACCGGGGATAAAGTGCGGCTGGCGGACAGCGAGATGTGGATCGAAGTGGAAGACGATCTCACGATCTACGGCGAAGAAGTTAAATTCGGCGGCGGGAAGGTGATCCGCGACGGCATGGGGCAAGGGCAGATGACCGCCGACGACTGCGTGGATCTGGTGCTCACCAACGCGCTGATCGTCGATCACTGGGGGATCGTCAAGGCCGATATCGGCGTGAAGAACGGGCGGATCTTCGCCGTCGGCAAAGCCGGAAATCCGGATATTCAGCCCGGCGTGACGATCCCGATCGGTGCCGCAACGGAAGTCATCGCCGCCGAAGGGAAGATCGTCACCGCCGGCGGGATCGACACCCACATTCACTGGATCTGTCCGCAGCAGGCGGAAGAGGCGCTGGTTTCCGGCGTCACCACCATGATCGGCGGCGGCACCGGCCCCGCGGCAGGCACGAACGCCACCACCTGCACGCCGGGGCCGTGGTATATCGCCCGCATGTTGCAGGCCGCCGATACGCTGCCGGTGAATATTGGCCTGCTGGGCAAAGGGAACGGATCAAACCCGGACGCCCTGCGCGAGCAGATCGCCGCCGGCGCCATCGGGCTTAAGATCCACGAGGACTGGGGCGCGACGCCCGCAGCGATCGACTGCTCGCTGGAGGTGGCTGAAGAGATGGACATTCAGGTGGCGCTGCACAGCGACACGCTGAACGAGTCCGGGTTTGTCGAAGACACGCTGGCGGCCATCGGCGGGCGCACCATCCACACCTTCCATACCGAAGGCGCGGGCGGCGGCCACGCGCCGGATATCATCACTGCCTGCGCGCACCCGAATATTCTGCCCTCCTCCACCAACCCAACGTTGCCCTATACGGTTAACACCATCGACGAGCACCTCGACATGCTGATGGTTTGCCATCACCTTGACCCGGATATCGCCGAGGACGTGGCGTTTGCCGAATCCCGCATTCGCCGGGAGACCATCGCCGCCGAAGATGTGCTGCACGATATCGGCGCGTTCTCGCTCACCTCGTCAGATTCGCAGGCCATGGGCCGCGTGGGGGAAGTGATTATCCGCACCTGGCAGGTGGCGCACCGCATGAAGGTTCAGCGCGGCGCGCTGCCGGAAGAGACCGGCGATAACGACAACTTCCGGGTGAAGCGCTATGTCGCCAAATACACCATCAACCCGGCGCTGACCCACGGCATCGCCCATGAAGTGGGATCGATTGAGGCGGGCAAACTGGCGGATCTGGTGGTCTGGTCCCCCGCCTTCTTTGGCGTAAAACCGGCCACCATCGTCAAAGGCGGGATGATCGCCTGCGCGCCGATGGGCGATATCAACGCCTCGATCCCCACGCCACAGCCGGTGCATTACCGCCCGATGTTTGGTGCCCTGGGCGCCGCACGCCACGCCACGCGGCTGACGTTTGTCTCGCAGGCGGCTCATGCCAGTGGCGTGCCGCAGCAGCTCAACCTGCAAAGCGCCACCGCGGTGGTGAAAGGCTGCCGGACGGTGAAAAAGGCCGACATGATCCACAACGATTTACAGCCCAATATCACCGTTGACGCACAAACCTACGAGGTACGCGTCGACGGCGAACTGATTACCAGCGAACCGGCAGAGGTTTTGCCGATGGCGCAACGCTATTTCCTGTTCTGAGGAGTGAAGATGATTTACCTAACCCAACGCCTGGACCACGCGCACCCGATCACCGCCAGCGTCACGCTGCCGATTGACGTGCGGGTGAAAAGCCGCGCCCGCGTGGCGCTGAACGACGGTCGCGAAGCCGGGCTGATGCTGCCGCGCGGTTTGCTGCTGCGCGACGGGGATCTGCTGACCACCGACGACGGCAGCGAGGTGATCGAAGTGATCGCCGCCCCGGAGTCGGTTTCCGTGGTGCGCTGCACCGACCCGTTCCTGCTCGCCCGCGCCTGTTACCACCTGGGCAACCGTCACGTGCCGCTGCAAATTATGCCCGGCGAGCTGCGCTACCACCACGACCACGTCCTTGACGACATGCTGCGTCAGTTCGGGCTGGAGGTGACCTTCTCCAGCCTGCCGTTTGAACCGGAAGCGGGCGCTTACGCCAGCGATGCCCACGGCCATAGCCATTCTCACGCCCATTCACATTAAGGATCCATCATGCGTAAGTATTTACCCTTGTTATTGCTGGCCTTTTCCGTTCCGGCGCTTGCCCATCCGGGACACGGCACCGACAGCTTCCAGGCCGGCGTTCTCCATCCGCTTACCGGGCTCGATCACCTGCTGATGCTGACCGGCGCGGGCGTGCTCTCGGCGCTGAGCGGCCGCAAGCTCCTGCTGCCGTTTGCCACCCTCGGCATGATGCTTATTGGCGCGATTGCGGGCAGCCTGCTCGGCGGCTTTAGCGGCATGGAGATGCTGATTATCGCCTCGCTGGCGGTCTGCGGCGTGATGATGTTTAAGACCGAAAACCGCCTGCTGCTGGCGGTGCCTGCCCTGGCGATGTTCCACGGCTGGGCGCACGGCGTGGAGATGTCTGGCCACAGCTTCTGGCTGTTCACCAGCGGTTTTATGCTGGCCAGCGCGACGGTGCTGGGCGCCAGCTTCGCGGCGGGGCTGCTGCTGCGCCGCCACGACGGTCTGCGTAAAACCTTCGGCGGCGGGCTGATTGTCTCCGCCCTGCTGGCGCTGATGAGCTAATGGAGCACGCCCGCCAGTGGCTGCGCCTGATGCAGCTCTCCAGCAGTAGCCTGCCGGTCGGGTCGTTTACCTGGTCGCAGGGGCTGGAGTGGGCCGTCGAGGCCGGGTGGATCACCAGCGCCGACGCGTTCAGACGCTGGCAAATCCAGCAGATGGAGCAGAGCTTTTTCTGCGTCGACCTGCCGCTGTTCATCCGCCTGTACCGTGCCTGCGAGCAGCAGGACGTCGCGGCAGCAAAACGCTGGACGGCATACCTGCTCGCCTGTCGGGAAACGCGCGAACTGCGCGAGGAAGAACGCAACCGCGGCGCGGCCTTTACGCGGCTGGTTAAAAGCTGGGAACCCGCCTGCCCGACAGAGTGGCTGCCGCTGTTGATGCAGAGCCAGCTCGGCGGCATGGCGTGGCTCGGCGTGCGCTGGGGAATTGGCGCGCGCGAGCTGGCGCTGAGCCTCGGCTACAGCTGGATTGAGAGCGCGGTGATGGCGGGCGTCAAGCTGGTGCCGTTCGGGCAGCAGGCCGCACAGCAGCTGATTATCGACCTGAGCGACCATTTTGCCGCCGGGTTTGAACAGGCTTTTTCACGCAGCGACGACGCGCTGGGGGCCGCTACGCCGCTGTCCGCCATCGCCTCTGCGCGCCACGAAACCCAATATTCACGACTATTTCGTTCCTGAGGAGTCAACATGGCTGATTACAAACATCCCCTGCGCGTTGGCGTGGGCGGCCCGGTAGGCTCGGGCAAAACCGCCCTGCTGGAAGCGCTCTGCAAGGCAATGCGCGACACGTACCATCTGGCGGTGGTGACCAATGATATCTACACCAAAGAGGATCAGCGCATCCTGACCGAGGCGGGCGCGCTTGAGCCAGAGCGCATCGTGGGGGTAGAGACTGGCGGCTGCCCGCATACCGCCATCCGCGAGGATGCTTCAATGAACCTGGCAGCGGTAGAAGCGCTCAGCGAAAAGTTCGGCAATCTGGACCTGATCTTCGTCGAAAGTGGCGGCGACAACCTGAGCGCGACCTTCAGCCCGGAGCTGGCGGATCTGACCCTCTACGTGATCGACGTGGCCGAAGGGGAAAAAATCCCGCGCAAGGGCGGACCGGGGATCACCAAATCCGATTTCCTGGTGATCAACAAAACCGATCTTGCGCCCTACGTGGGGGCGTCGCTGGAGGTAATGGAGCGCGATACCAACCGCATGCGCGGCGAGCGCCCGTGGACGTTTACCAACCTGAAGGCGGGTGACGGTCTGGGGACGATTATTGCGTTTCTGGAAGAGAAAGGGATGCTGCGGGTGTAGTGCGGTTATTGCCCGGTGGCGCTGCGCTTACCGGGCCTACAAAACCGTAGGCCGGGCAAACGAAGTGCCGCCCGGCAAAAAAAACTCACGCCTCCGGCAGTTCCGCCAGCGGCCAGCGCGGACGGACGGACACGCTCAGGTCAGCCGTGGCGCCAGCGTTCAGGCGCACCATCCCGGCGTAGGCGATCATCGCCCCGTTATCGGTACAGAATTCCGGACGCGCATAGAACACTTCCCCGCGACGCTTTTGCATCATTTCCGCAAGCTTCGCGCGCAGCGTACGGTTGGCGCTGACGCCGCCCGCCATCACCAGGCGCTTAAACCCGGTCTGATCCAGCGCGCGCTTGCACTTGATCATCAGCGTATCCACCACCGCGTCTTCAAACGCACGGGCGATGTCGGCGCGGGTCTGCTCGCTGTCGTCGTTATTGCGGATGGTGTTCGCCGCGAAGGTTTTCAGCCCGGAGAAGCTGAAATCCAGCCCCGGACGATCGGTCATCGGACGCGGGAAAACAAAGCGCCCTTCCGTTCCCTGCGACGCCATTTTAGAGAGCATCGGGCCGCCCGGGTAATCCAGGCCCAGCAGCTTGGCGGTTTTATCGAAGGCTTCACCGGCGGCGTCGTCGATCGATTCCCCCAGCAGCTCGTACTTGCCAATGCCCGTTACGCTAATTAACTGCGTATGACCGCCGGAGACCAGCAGCGCCACAAACGGGAACTCGGGCGGATTGTCTTCCAGCATCGGCGCCAGAAGATGCCCTTCCATGTGGTGAACCGGAATGGCGGGAACGTCCCACGCGAAGGCCAGCGAACGCCCTACCGTTGCGCCGACCAGCAGCGCACCGACCAGGCCCGGCCCTGCGGTATAGGCTACGGCATCAATATCTTTTGCACTCAACCCGGCCTCTTTCAGCGCCGCCTGAATCAGGGGAACCGTCTTACGCACGTGGTCACGAGAGGCCAGTTCAGGCACGACGCCGCCGTAGTCAGCGTGCAATTTCACCTGACTATACAGCTGGTTGGCCAGAAGCCCTTTTTCGTCGTCGTAAATGGCGATGCCGGTTTCATCGCAGGATGTTTCAATACCCAGTACACGCATGACTTGTTTTACCTCGTTTCAATACCGCGCAGTGTAGAGCCTGGGCGGATTGTTGTAAAACTTTGTTCGCCCCAGGAAGAAGCCTCGTGTATACTCCTCACCCTTATTAAAGTCCCTTTCAAAATCGCATCGGTGCTTTACAAAGCAGCAGCATTTGCAGTAAAATTCCGCACCATTTTGAAATAAGCTGGCGTTGATGCCAGCGGCAAACCGAATTTATTAAAGGTGAGAGTTACATGCCGGTAATTAAAGTACGTGAAAACGAGCCGTTCGACGTAGCACTGCGTCGCTTCAAACGTTCATGCGAGAAAGCAGGTGTTCTGGCTGAAGTTCGTCGTCGTGAGTTTTATGAAAAACCAACGACCGAACGTAAGCGCGCTAAAGCTTCCGCTGTGAAACGTCACGCGAAGAAACTGGCTCGCGAAAACGCACGCCGTACTCGTCTGTACTAATCTGTTGAGGGCCAACGTCCTCAATTGACAGACAGAGTTGTAGTCGTAAGGCCGTGCTTCCGGAAGGAATGCGCGGCTTGTTTTCGTTTATAAGTCGCTTAAATTTTTGGGGCATATGGCCGGAAGAATCCCACGCGTTTTCATCAATGACCTGCTTGCCAGAACCGACATCGTCGATCTCATCGACGCGCGGGTGAAGCTAAAAAAGCAGGGCAAGAACTACCATGCGTGCTGTCCGTTCCATAACGAAAAAACCCCCTCTTTCACCGTAAACGGTGAAAAGCAGTTCTACCATTGCTTCGGCTGTGGCGCACACGGTAATGCCGTCGATTTTTTGATGAACTACGACAAGCTCGAGTTCGTTGAAACCGTCGAAGAGCTGGCGGCGATGCATAACCTTGAAGTGCCGTATGAAGCGGGAACTGGCCTGAGTCAGATAGAACGCCATCAGAGGCAAAATCTCTATCAATTAATGGAAGGGTTAAACGATTTTTATCAGCAATCCTTCACCCAACCCAACGCCGAACCAGCACGTCAGTATCTGAATCAACGAGGTCTAAGTGCCGAGATTGTTCAGCAGTTTGCAATTGGTTTTGCTCCGCCAGGCTGGGATAACGCGTTAAAACGTTTCGGTGGTAATGTCGACAACAGGAAACTACTGCTCGATGCCGGAATGCTGGTCAACAACGACCAGGGAAGAACTTATGACCGTTTCCGCAATCGAGTGATGTTCCCGATTCGCGACAAACGGGGCCGGGTGATTGGTTTCGGTGGACGTGTATTGGGTAATGATACGCCGAAATACCTTAACTCTCCGGAAACAGAGATTTTTCATAAAGGCCGCCAGCTTTATGGCCTTTATGAAGCCCAGCAGCATAATGCTGAGCTACCACGATTGTTGGTTGTCGAAGGATATATGGATGTGGTTGCCTTGGCGCAATACGGTATTCATTATGCCGTTGCTTCGCTGGGAACATCTACTACAGCCGACCATATGCATATGTTATTCCGCGCGACTAACAACGTCATTTGTTGTTACGACGGCGACCGTGCAGGCCGAGATGCCGCATGGCGTGCGCTTGAAACCGCAATGCCTTACATGACAGACGGACGTCAGCTACGCTTTATGTTTCTGCCCGATGGTGAAGACCCGGATACGCTGGTTCGTAAAGAGGGTAAAGAGGCATTTGAAGCAAGGATGGAGCAGGCTCAGCCGCTCTCAATGTTTTTATTTAACAGTCTATTGCCGCGGGTCGATTTGAGTTCACCGGATGGCAGTACGCAACTGGCTGCACTAGCGTTGCCGCTTATCAGTCAGGTCCCTGGCGATGCGCACCGTATTCAGCTGCGCCAGATGCTAGGTCTGAAGTTGGGAATTTTTGACGACGCCCAGCTTGATCGTTTAATGCCAAAACAGGCAGAAAGTGGTGTCGTACGCCCCACTCAGCAGATAAAACAAACTCCTATGCGTATACTTATAGGGCTGCTGGTGCAAAACCCGAATCTGGCTCCGTTGGTTCCACCTTTGCATGGGTTAGTGCAGAGCAAACTACCAGGACTCAGCTTGTTCAACGAGTTAGTAAGTCTTTGTGTTGCACAGCCAGGCCTTAATACGGGGCAGCTTTTAGAGAATTATCGTGGGACAAGTGAATACTCAACACTTGAAAAACTCTCAGCCTGGAACGATATAAAGGATGAGAATGTTGAAAAAATGTTCACCGACACGCTAAACCGAATCTTTGATTCAATGCTTGAACAGCGACAAGAAGAGTTGATAGCTCGCGATCGCACGCATGGTTTAAGCAGTGAAGAACGCAGGGAGTTCTGGGAAATCAGACAAGCCCTGGAAAAAAAATAAATTTAACGGCTTAAGTGCCGAATATCGATCGGGAAGCCCCCGGCAGCCGCACTGAGAGGCAGCGGCAAAAATATAAGTACGCCCTCGCTTTAAAGGTTGGCAGCCTCATCGCC
The DNA here is from genome assembly GCF_900322725.1 of Enterobacter cloacae complex sp. Lineage (NCBI taxonomy): Bacteria > Pseudomonadati > Pseudomonadota > Gammaproteobacteria > Enterobacterales > Enterobacteriaceae > Enterobacter > Enterobacter cloacae complex sp. The sequence continues at coordinate 1,383,317 of NZ_LT991957.1, forward strand.
GACACCAATCAAACGAATTAAGTGTGGATACCGTCTTATGGAGCAAAACCCGCAGTCACAGCTGAAACTTCTTGTCCAACGCGGTAAGGAGCAAGGCTATCTGACCTATGCCGAGGTCAATGACCATCTGCCGGAAGATATCGTCGATTCAGATCAGATCGAAGATATCATCCAAATGATCAATGACATGGGCATTCAGGTGATGGAAGAAGCACCGGATGCCGATGATCTGTTGCTGGCTGAAACCTCCAACAACACTGACGAAGATGCGGAAGAAGCTGCTGCACAGGTCCTGTCCAGCGTGGAATCTGAAATCGGGCGTACCACTGACCCGGTCCGCATGTACATGCGCGAAATGGGTACCGTTGAACTGTTGACCCGCGAAGGCGAAATTGACATCGCAAAACGCATCGAAGACGGGATCAACCAGGTTCAGTGCTCTGTTGCCGAATACCCGGAAGCGATTACCTATCTGCTGGAGCAGTACGATCGCGTTGAAGCGGAAGAAGCGCGTCTGTCCGATCTGATCACTGGCTTTGTCGACCCGAACGCTGAAGAAGATATGGCGCCAACCGCCACTCACGTCGGTTCTGAGCTGTCTCAGGAAGAGATGGATGACGACGAAGACGAAGATGAAGAAGAAGACGACGACAGCAGCGACGACGACAACAGCATCGACCCGGAACTGGCGCGCGAGAAGTTTGCCGAGCTGCGTACCCAGTACGAAGTGACGCGTGACACCATCAAAGCGAAAGGCCGCAGCCATGCCGCCGCTCAGGAAGAGATCCTGAAACTGTCTGAAGTGTTCAAACAGTTCCGCCTGGTGCCAAAACAGTTCGACTACCTGGTAAACAGCATGCGCGTGATGATGGATCGCGTACGTACCCAGGAACGCATCATCATGAAGCTGTGCGTTGAACAGTGCAAAATGCCGAAGAAGAACTTCATTACCCTCTTCACCGGCAATGAAACCAGCGAAACCTGGTTCAACGCCGCTATCGCGATGAACAAGCCGTGGTCTGAAAAGCTGCACGACGTGAAAGAAGACGTCCAGCGCGGCCTGCAAAAGCTGCATCAGATTGAAGAAGAGACCGGCCTGACCATCGAGCAGGTGAAAGACATCAACCGTCGTATGTCCATCGGTGAAGCGAAAGCCCGCCGTGCGAAGAAAGAGATGGTTGAAGCGAACTTACGTCTGGTTATCTCTATCGCCAAGAAATACACCAACCGTGGTCTGCAATTCCTGGATCTGATTCAGGAAGGCAACATCGGTCTGATGAAAGCGGTAGACAAGTTTGAATACCGTCGTGGTTACAAGTTCTCCACCTATGCTACCTGGTGGATCCGTCAGGCGATCACCCGCTCTATCGCAGACCAGGCGCGCACCATCCGTATTCCGGTGCATATGATTGAGACCATCAACAAACTCAACCGTATTTCCCGCCAGATGTTGCAGGAGATGGGCCGCGAGCCGACGCCGGAAGAGCTGGCTGAACGCATGCTGATGCCGGAAGACAAGATCCGTAAAGTGCTGAAAATCGCTAAAGAGCCAATCTCCATGGAAACACCAATCGGTGACGATGAAGATTCGCATCTGGGTGATTTCATCGAGGATACCACCCTCGAGTTGCCGCTGGACTCGGCCACCACCGAGAGCCTGCGTGCCGCCACGCACGACGTTCTGGCTGGCCTGACCGCCCGTGAAGCCAAAGTGCTGCGTATGCGTTTCGGTATCGATATGAACACCGACCATACGCTGGAAGAAGTGGGTAAACAGTTCGACGTGACCCGCGAACGTATCCGTCAGATCGAAGCGAAGGCGCTGCGTAAGCTGCGTCACCCAAGCCGCTCTGAAGTACTGCGTAGCTTCCTGGACGACTAACCCAGGTAAACAGCAAAAAGCTCCCAATCGGGAGCTTTTTTTTTGTTTATTCTCTCTCCCTGTGGAAGAGGGCCAGGGTGAGGGTCTCAGGCCGCAGAGGATCTAAAGCCCCCGCACCATCAGCGCCTCATCAAGTTCCCGGTATGCCTCCACCAGCTTATCCAGCGTCGCCCTGTTCAGCCCGCTCGGATTCGGCAGCACCCACACCTGCGTTACGCCAATAGTAATGTTTTGCTTACCCCACTGAGCACCGCGCTGGCTGAACGCCTGCTCGTAGGCCTGCTTGCCGAGGATCGCCAGCGCTGCGGGCTGATAGTCTTCAATCTTCTTCACCAGTTCCCGCCCGCCGGTGCGCAGCTCATGCAGATTCACTTCGCTTGCCTGCACCGTGGGACGCTCGACCAGCATGGTGATACCGCAGCGCGTATCCAGCAGCTGCTGCTCTTCTTCCGGCTTAAGCTGTTTTTCGGTAAAACCGGCCTGATGGATCACCTTCCAGAAGCGATTTCCCGGATGAGCAAAGTGAAAACCGGTGTGCGCCGATGACTTACCCGGATTGATACCGCAGAACACCACCCGCAGGCCAGGGGCCAGAATATCGTTGATCATCTCTACTCCTGTTTATGCATCATAAGATAAGTATAAAGGATTGATTATGCATTGTTTATAAAAACAGCAGGCAGGTGTGAATGGCTGGATTGCTGAGGGGAGTTACTTTATAATTCACCGCCACGGCCCCTTAGCTCAGTGGTTAGAGCAGGCGACTCATAATCGCTTGGTCGCTGGTTCAAGTCCAGCAGGGGCCACCAAATAAAACAAGGGCTTAGATAAGAAATTATCTAAGCCCTTTTTCTTTGCGCCAAATTTGGGTCAGGTAATGGGTCAGGTAACGTTTTGGCTTCGAACCTGAAATGCCAACTTCCAGACTAAAGGTTTACATGAACACTTTTGCTTCGGAAATCCACGCTCTGCTGCAACGACTCGTCAGCGAAGAAACCCCAAACCTGAGTAAGTACGATAAGGATTTGCTATCACACCTTGAGGTGGCGCTATATAACTTACTGGTGGTTGAAAATGGATTGGAGTCAGTTTACAAGGTTCGTTTCGAGGATAGCGGCCATCTGTTAAAGCAGCAAAACGCAGGAATGGGGCCTGATTCAACAACAGATTTAAAGGATGATTTTCAAGCACAAGCAGGTATACACATATTGAGACTCACGAATATATTGTGTCTTGATTACGTACATCGCTACCTATCTGATCGCTTCAAAAAAATCACGCTTGTAGAGTCAGGCCATGTTGTAAACAGCATGAGAAAAGATGAAAACCAGCGAGAAACTAAAAAACGGAAAAATGGTGGTCAAAAGAGCCATCAACGTATGGTGCTTGTAAAGAATCATATCCTCAGTCTCACAATGGCTTTTTTGAACAATCAACCTCCCAAGCCTTCAGGCACTTCCTATACGTTGAAAGAAATAAACACAGCCATTCATAACGATGTCATCAATTTCTTTAAAGAACACCCGGACTTTCCTCAAAGTAAAAAAATTCTCTTAAACTCTGATAACACTCCTAAGCTTGAACCTGATGCCACAGATGCAATCACGAATAAACTAAGCTCACTTAAAAAAGAAGGCTTGCTTAGACCATTTTTTGAGCCGTCAACACCGAACCAGTAAGTGGTTCGGTATACGTCCCCTGTCGTACGAACCAGAATGCCTCCTGTCCATTAAAATCAAGAGAGGCATTATCAATGTTTGAAGTTTCACCAGAACAACGCCTTAGCATTCTCAAAACCTATGGTCTGACTGTCGACAGATTGGTCCGCGAAGATGAGCGCAAATCGATTACCAGCATCTCTCGTTCTCGTGCGTGGGAGCTAGAAAATCAGGGCAAATTTCCCCCTCGCAAAAAACTGGGCACGCACAGCTGCGCATGGCTGCTTTCTGATTTGTTAATCTGGAGCCACCAGCGTTAGGAAGTCCGGTATGGATATTTTCTCTCACAATAATATGGCACCGGTTTCTTTTCGCCGTTACCTCAACAAAGTTGAAGTGTGCTTTTTTCTCCGCATCAGCTTACCGACGCTTAACCGCTGGATACGCAATGGTCGTTTTCCCCCACCCCATAAAGTCGGCCGGTGCATTGTCGGCTGGCCGCCTGAAGTAGTTAAACGTTAAAAAAATCAGCAGGCTCCCGAAGCCTGCGGGTTTTCTTTATCGCAAGCATGAACTTGAACGGCGTAATTTTTTCAGACAATAAGCCATCGGAGCTACAGGCCTCATGACCATCTTGTCAAAACTAACTCAGGATTATTTATAATATATGTCCACCAGCGCACCCATGAATCCGTTTCAGATATCAAGAAAAAAGCTTGGTGCATTTATCTATCAGGGTTATGCCTTACCCGTGTATGAATGGTCACAGCGTGCGGTATACCCTGAGCCTAAAATCATGCGTGCAATGATGGACTGCCTTACTGAGATTTTCAGCCAATCAACTAAAGTACTGGTGGTACGTTTCGACTTGCATGTCAAAGAACATAGCGAGTCTAATCAGGTCATCAGCCAGTTCAGTCAGATACTAACGAGCAAACTTAAGAAACATTATACTGGTACCTGGTTTCATTTGATGTGGGTCCGAGAGCATGGTCGCAGCCCGAAACAACATTATCACTGTGTATTAATGGCTAACGGCCAAAAGATACAGCATCCAGCAAAACTCATCCCAATGATAGACGAGTGCTGGCAGGCCTCCGCCGGGGGAGCTTTCAGCTTGCCATCTAACAGCTATTATTTCTGGAAACGTGGCGATAGCCATTTACTCGGACTGATTATTTATCGGCTCAGCTATCTGGCGAAAAACATTACTAAAAAACGTTTCAACATCAAAACCAGACGCTACGGCGCTCGTTCTATCTCTGCCAGTAGCCAGTTGCCCACACAAACTTTGAGTGTACTTTTAGATCAGTAAGAAAAGCATTGAGGATCTTCACCGGGCACCATAAATACTGCATGGCTGATATCGAACAAATTCGGTTCCATGCAGTTCCGTCTGAGTCTTCCTCAAAAACGGATGTATATAATTGTAAAATTTCAAGATTTCCCCAGAAACAAGGTCCCATCCTTCTTTATCAGGCGTCACATTAGCGCTGCCCATCAAGCCGTGAGGAAGTTTTTTCTCGCCTTTGAACTTAAGTCCTTTTTTGATTCCGGATGAACCGCCATCGTTGCAAGATCAAATTCAAGATCATAAAACTCTGTCGCGCCGTAGAACTGCTCTGCGAGGAGTGTGCTTTATCGACAATAGCCGCGTATTTCGCTGCTTGAGGGTGACGTTGTCTTCGATCGCCTTCAGGACAAACGTGCCGTAATTCTGCCCCCCATAAAACCCTCTATCAATGCTGCAATACTGTTATTAAAACTGACTGATAAGTCTGCAAATTATCAATGTTTACTCTTATTTAAAGAAACAAATTAATTACAACTAAATCAGTGAAAAGTAAGGAAAGTCTTACAAATGTTTGATTTGGAAATGGTAAGGAATTCTAAAACGGATAAAACACGGTTCCAATTCCAAAAAAACCATATGAGATATGAGTTTGTAGGCCTAAAGAGAAATTTATCGGGGGATAATCTGGTATTTCAGGATGTAACAGGATTACATATTTCCATTTAGAAATTATGCGTTTATTTTGCTCTGCGAAAAAACAACGCCTCCGGCTGTAACCGGAGGCGCTAGTCCGGGACTTTCTGTGCTGTAACACCGTTAGCCCCTTTACTCCCTAACGGGAGCCTTTTGACACTCTGATGGTAAATCCTCAAATGAAATTCGCAAAACACTCTCTCGCAGTTCTGTGCTCTGTCGCACTTAATGCTAATGCCTCTAACGTTGACGTTAATCACTTCCTGGAAACTGCGAAGAAAGTTCAGCATCACGACGCAGCAGCGATTAACTCCATCGTTAAGGAATACAAAAGCCTTAACGCCCGTGACCGTCTGTACGTTGACGGTATCGCTGACCTCACTGACGTTGAATCAGTTATCAAAGAAACCAACGCTAAAGCCGAGCAGGAAGGCAATACCCGTGCTGACGCCCCTACCAAGCGCTGGGACGCTGTTAAAACCGAACAACAAGTTCGTGAAGCACACATTGCAGCCAAAAAACCACAGGCTACTCCAGACGCTATCCCTACCGCTTCACCAGCTGGCAAAGCAGCTCCGCAGGTTCAGCCACAAGCTACCCCTGTAGCACACGCCACCCCTTCTGTGCAGGTTGCACCGCAGCTGGTTCCACAGGCAGCGCCTTTTGCTAAACCATCAGTAAAAGCTGTGCCGCAGGAAATCGCGCAAGCTACCCCAGCACTGCAACTGACTCCTGTTACTCATGCCTCCCCTGTTGCACTGCACCAGGAGACTCCAGTAGCACTGTCTGATGTTGATTATCTCGCGAAGACCATCAACGACGTTAAAACACACTCTGAATTAAACGACGGTTCTGTAGCGCACAACATTGAAGCTACCACTCTGGGCAAAGAAGCAAAACGCGCTTCCGATATCGTTAAAGCGAATCACCAGACTCCAGCTATCAAAGCCGTTCCACAGGTTCAGCCACAAGCGACTCCAGAACTGCACGCTACCCCTATTGCTGTTGTCGCCCCGCAGGTTTTACCGCAGGCGACTCCGTTTACTAAACCATCTGTTCAGGCCGTTCCTGCTGTACAGCCACAGGCCACCCCTGCACTGCACGCTACTCCGGTTGCCGTTGTCGCACCTAACGAAGTGCCGCACGCTATCCCTACCGTTCAGCAGCGCACGCCGGATCCGGTTCCTAACGAATCCATCGCGCACCGTGATCGCTACTCTATGCGCCCAGTGCATAACCCTGACTCACTGGCTAATGCTCAGCACCTGGCACACAACCCGCTGTACTCCGGTACTGAAATCGGCCAGAAAGCCTCTGCTATTGATGAAAACGCAGTTGCGCACAAACTGAATCAGGAAGCTCACCACGACGAGCGTGTAGCGCACCAGGCGCGTTACCAGTCCACCCCACTGCTGGCGCAGCAGGAAGCCGCTCAGGCTCGCGCTAATGAAGCGACTGCACACGACAACCGCGCTTATGCAAAAGTCGCTGTAGACGCGGCTAAACGTGAAGACCTGAAAGCCCGTGTGAACGAAGTCAGCGCTCACGATAACCGCGGCTATGCGCAGGCTATTGCCGGGTCAAAACAGACGGCTAAGCTGCTGGCTGATCCTGATTTCAACACCGCTCCGGCTGTCCTGGCTCAATCCCAGAAACAGAAAGCTCCAGTAACAGAGCACGCCCCATATAGCGAAGCTGTTATTGGTACTAACCTGGTCGGCGCTGCTGGCGCTCCTGTTACGCTGCCAGAACTGAACACACACCTACAACCGCTGGTTGACAAAAACACTGCCCAGGACGCAGAGATCGCTAAGAAAGCAGATCTCGTTGACCTGCAAAAAACTCAGCGCGAACTGTCTAACCTCCAGGTAGTTGCTGATGAAGCGCACCAGACTGCGAACGACAACAAAGCCGCTGTCGCTACCCTGAAAACTGACGTTAAAGGCGTGCAGAACGAAGTTGCTAAGAAAGCTGACCAGACTGTACTGGATACCGTCAGATCTCAGCTCAACACTCAGGTTGCAACCGTTGAAAGCAAGCTGAATCTGAAAGCTGACCAGTCAGCGCTGAATGTAGTGAAGACTACTGCTGATAAAAACCAGCAGGACATCGCGAACCAGTCCGGCCAGATCACTGGTAACACAAACGCGGCCAAAACTGCGCAGAATAAAGCAGATCAGAACGGTCAGACCATCGCTCACCAGGCTGGCCTGATTGCTTCCAACACCAGCACGGCTAACACTGCTAAAACCACCGCTGACAACGCTGTTAAGGCTGCTCAGAAGGTGCAGGGTGAAGTTAACTCCCTGGACGGCAAAGTGACCGCCAACACCACCGCCCTGTCCGGTAAAGCGGATACCTCAACCGTTACCGCGCTGAAAGCTACCGTTGATAGCAACACCCAGACGCTGGGCGGCAAAGCTGATGCAACTGCGGTTACTACCCTGAAAGCATCAGTGGACAACAACACCCAGTTGATCCAGTCCACAGCCACCACCATGAAGTCTGACGAGCACTTGATCAGTGCAAACGCCCAGGGTGTGACTGACAACCATGATGCAATCCAGGTCAACAAAACTGCGATTGACAACAACGTTCAGAGCATTCAGGCAAACACCACTGCCCTGACTGCAAAAGCGGATCAGGCTACCGTTGACGCTGTGCAGAAAGTTGCAGCAGCTAACACCACCAGCATTGCAACTGCACAGCAGACCGAAGCTAAACACTTCACCGCCCTGCAAACGGCCGTAAGCCAGAAGGTAGACACCTCGACCTTCACCCAACGCTCTACCGTTGTTGACCAGCGCTTTGCTGATGCGCAGCAGCGTATCGACGAGCAGAAAGCCGAACAACAGAAGACTAACAAGACGCTGGCTAATCATGAAGGCCGCATTCAGAAGCTGGAAGCTAACACTAACCAGAACTTCAAAGACCTGGACAAGAAAATCGACGCGAACCGTAAAAACGCTTCCCGTGGTATCGCTGGTGCGAACGCCCTGGCAGGTCTGCCGCAGCTTGACCATGAGCAGACCTTCGCTGTAGCGGCGGCCGCTGGTGGTTACGATGGTGAGCAAGCAATGGCCGTAGGCTTCTCTGCTCACCCGTTTGAATCCAAACAGGTCGTAATGAAAGCAGGTGTTACCGGCACCAACGGCGGCAACATCGGCTGGAACGTAGGCACTTCGATTGGCTGGTAAGAACGACAAGCCCTGGTGATGGGGCTTAAAGAAATTGCTCCCCTTCGGGGGAGCAATAGAGAGAGTGGACTGATACACACTATCTTGCTGGTACTATCATCATCAACAATTAGGTCTTTACTTTGATTTCCTTGCCCCGCCCGTGCGGGGCTTTTTTATGTTACTTTTTGCCACCCTCTAGCCTCGTCAAACGCGCTGTGATTATTCTGTCCTTAAAGTTTTAACGCCGCTGGCTCGCGATACCATAAGAAAATCCGCCTGAGCGGGTTTGGAATCAGTAACAGTAGATGTAAGGGCGGTTATCGCGGTGCCAGAACAGGCCATCTGGATCCGCTCCCTGCATCACGCGCTTAAGGTTCTGGCGGTCTGACGCTCGGCGCGGCCGTGTGTGGTATAGGCTATTCCAGGCGCTGGAGTTGTGCACGGTGTTCCAGTCCGGCCAGTTGTCAGAGGTAAGATCTGCATAGTGCGCCATCTTTCCATCACAACCAGGGTAGCCAATATGCGCGTTCGGCAGCGGTTTACCGTGGCGATCACGGTCTTTTCGGATAATGAATACAGACATTGGTAACTCCCATTAAGGTTGTTACCAATGCTCCTGTAGTAAACGCATTCTGTCTCCATTCTCTTTCCAGCCCCCTCGCACGTACTTCCTGCATGTTCATGCCGTTAATCCGGCGCTGGTGGCCGTACATATGGTAGGAGTCGCGGCTGGGGGTTCGATAGACCATTCCAATATGTACTGGTGTTCCAACTCCACAGTTGTTATAGGGAGCCGCTTGGAAAACGGAAAATACGCCGCGTTAAGCCTGTTTTTTCAGCGGACATGATGGGCAGCTATGAGCGAAAAGCGGAAGTTGGAGGAGGTAACGCCAGCGATAAAGATGTCCACTTGGCTTATGGCGATTCAGCGTGCCATGATTCAGAAGGTGAGCAGTACTGTAATTTTAAAATCTCAGCGGAGAGCGAGCTTTTTCTAACACTCCGTGGAAGCATGAGAGCCCAGTTTGAAGGGTTGACCAGATATGTGTTTGCCAGGTCTGATCGGCTTGATAAACTAGACTCAGTAGTAATGTGAGGTAAACAATGGCCAGAGCCGACTTAGTGCTGAATTTAGTGGAAACGGGGATAAAGGGTGACCTGCCTCGTTTCAAAATTACCGCAGAAGCGATCGCTGCGGAGGCCACGGCACGCCACCAGTATCAGCTGGCGGACAAGTTAAAAAATATTCTTACTAGTTCAGGTTCGGGTGAGACGCGTCGCTACACCTACGATAATGAGCTACAAAATGCGTTCTATGAAATTCAACCGCGCAAAATTATTGATGACTTGATTATTCCTGAATCAGTTGTCACCCAGTTTATGGAGCTTATTGAAGAGCACGCACGCCGAGATGTTCTGCGGTCTTATAATCTTGAACCCCGACATAAACTTCTTCTTTCGGGCCCCCCAGGCAACGGTAAAACCTCTATTGCCGAGGCTCTTGCGAATCATCTTTCTCTACCGTTCTTCACAGTTAAATATGAAGGCATCATTAATCGTTATCTCGGCGAGACAGCGCAACAGATTGATAAATTATTTGAGTTTGTGAAAACTCAACGCTGCGTTCTCTTCTTTGATGAGTTTGACGCCATCGGAAAAGAGCGCGAAGATGCAAATGACAACGGTGAAATGAAGCGTGTGGTGAACTCACTGCTCAAGCAGATCGATTTATTACCTAGTCATGTTGTGGTCGTGGGGGCTACAAACCATGAATCAATGCTCGATAGAGCCATTTGGCGCAGATTTCAGTTACAGATAACTGTGCCAGCCCCAACACAGCGTATGGCAATGAAATGGTTTGAAGAATTTGAAAAAAGGGTCGGCCATTCTTTGGGGCTAGCTCCTTCAACCCTTGCAAAAAAGCTGTCAGGGCTGAGCTTTGCCGAACTCGAAGAATTTGCTCTCGACGTGCAACGTAAATACGTGCTCGGCCTCCCCGCAAGTAAAAATAAGCTGAAGGATATTTCCGCTCATTGCCTCAAATACTGGACGGATAGATACCGACAGGAAAATTAATTCACTTAAAAGGAACGTGAAGTGGCAAAGAACCCTCTACTGATATTTACCACACCGAAAGCAGTCAATAAGAGGGACGACCTTCAGCCCTTTGTATCATCGATACAATCACCACCCTTTAATATTCAGGCCGATCGGGTAATACCCAAAGTTGAGAGGCTCGAACGTAAATTCGCTGAATACATCGAGTTTGCTGATACTGCCGAGGGGTTTCTGCCAGAAAAAGTCCTCGTTCTAGAAGTTGCGGGTGAAATTCAGGGCGTTGCTAATGCGCTTGCCCGCGTTAAAGGTTTTGAATATCTATCCTCATCCCTGCTCGAAAAATCTTTTGATAGCGAAGATTATTATACGCTAAGCAACAACAGACGGACGCCCACCTCCAAAAATGCTTACCTCACCATGAGTAATCAGGCTGGGTTGAGCCGACTTTTGGCATTGTGGCGTGAATATCAGAGAACCCGTACCGTTGAACGTGGCTATGGTGCCCTGAAAGAGGTATTTAACAGACTAATTGATATTAGGTTCTGGGATACACGCGACAGGCTGGAGGCAACGTCGGTTGTGGAAAATTGGCAGGCTCTCGTAGAAGATGCTGCGGCTGGATATGACGCTCCTGTGCCATTTGAAATCGAACTATGGTACAGGGCTCTACCCTTAGAGCAGGCCAGAGCTGAAACGAGGATAAGACGCCTTATTGCCCAAGCAGGTGGAAGTATCACCGGAGGATGTCTCCATTCGGGGATCAGCTATCACGCACTTGTTGGTCAGTTGCCGATCAGCAGGGTTGAACAGGTACTTGCCGATGGGGCTGGAATTCTGGAGCTCATGCGCTGTGACGATGTTATGTATTTCAGGCCACTCGGGCAATGCGCGATCCCAGTGAACAGCGAGAATACGGTTGCCAATGAGGGGTTGCCGTTCGGTCATCAGTCCATGCCTGATCCTTATGCCAGTCCAGTGATTGCTTTACTTGATGGGCTTCCGCTTGAGAACCATCAGGCACTGAGTGGTAGACTCGAAATTGATGACCCTGATGACTTTGAAACACTTTATGATTTACCTTCCCACCAGAGCCATGGGACTTCAATGGCTTCATTGATTATACACGGTGATTTGTCCGATCCCGAAGAGCCTCCACTTCGACGCCGCATTCACGTCAGGCCCATCATGGCACCTGGTAGCACAGGATTTAACGGGAGCGTTAGGGAGCAGATACCGACTCACTATCTTCCAGCTGATCTTATTCACCGGGCCGTAGTCAGAATGAAAAGAGGGGAAAACGGCCAGCCCCCTACTGCTCCAGATGTGTCGGTCATTAACCTGTCCGTGGGCGATCCAAGCAGAATGTTTGATGCGCATATTAGTCCGTGGGCACGAATGCTTGACTGGCTTTCCGTCGAGTTTCAGGTGCTTTTTGTCGTTAGTGCAGGTAATTCTGGAATGCAGTTAGTTCTGGATAATGTTGCAGGGGACGACTTTAGTGCACTTACGCCTAATGAGCTCGAAGAACATGCCCTTAAAGCCATTGCATTACAGCGTCCGCTGCGACGTTTACTATCCCCGGCAGAGTCAATCAACGCTCTGACCGTTGGTGCAACGCATCACGACGGCTATACCGGTGCAATCCCGGCAAATCAGGTCGATATTTTTAGAACACAGGGAATGTTCTCCCCTATCAACCCGGTCGCGCTCGGCAGGCGTAAATCGGTCAAACCAGAAATTCATATGCCTGGCGGCAGGCAGACCTATATAAATAAAACCATTACGGCTCGTGATCCTGTCAGACTGGTTATCTCCCAGACGCCCCGCTTCGGACCTGGGCTTCAGTCCGCCATGCCTGGAGTTGCAGGGGCAATTAATCAGTATGGATTTTCATCGGGCACAAGTAATGCGGCGGCGCTGGCAACCCGCAGGCTTGCCATGCTTCATGAAACTCTTCAGGAAATGAAAGAACTTGGCTATGGGGAGGCACTCTCTAAAGCCCCAGATGCTTTGATACTTAAGGCCATGCTGATTCATGGCGCTGAACATAATGTGCTTTCAAGACAGCTTATCAGCCGCCATCTTGACGTAAACGGCAGCCGGACATTCAAGTCCGACCTTAACCAGTATTTGGGTTTTGGCCGGGTGAATGAACGCCGTATTCATTTCTGCCATGACAACCAGGCTACTCTGCTGTACACCAACGTCATCGAGGGTGAAAAGGCACAGGATTTCTTCCTGCCACTTCCCCCAAGTCTAGCTGCGGGGACCGTCAATCGTCGACTTATTGTAACGGTGGCTTGGTTCTCACCAGTAAATTATGGTCATAAAGACTACCGTGGTGCTCAGCTGTGGGCTAGTCCTGCTTTTGGCGCTATCGATTTAGATGAGTTCGATAACTACCCCTCCCACCTCAAAAATGGCACCGTTTATCATGAGGTTCGCAGAGGAAATCGTGCATCGGCGTTTACCAGAGGCGATCAGCTTGCCATCCGCATCAACTGCTATGGTCGTGCAGGTATCAAGAAACTCCGGGTGCCTTATGTCGTGATCGCGACGTTGGATACGCCGGGTGTTGCGCTACCCGTATATGAAGAAGTCCGCGCGGCGTTGCAGATTGCAGCGCAGCAGAACGCATAATTTTTGTAATACCGAGAGAATGTCGTAGTTATCACAGGGTGAGTCGGAGGTGAGCGTAAAACCATAACAGCTTCTTTGCGCTCACCTCCGAGCATAAACATTATGGGTCTGACCTGCCCCCTCTAATTAATGCAATGCGGACTTAGCAACGCCCGTTCTTGGTACATAGCGGACAGAAAGCAAGGTCCCAAGGTCCGCTATGAGCGATAAGCAGACACTCGGCATTATTCTCACTTCTTAAGGATTAAGCCTCTATCCATTTGGGTTCATCGTAGTTATTTAGTGATCTTCAAGTTTCAGCCTGCCAATAAAATTCAATTCAGCGAAGCAAAATATTGTGTTGGTGATTTCCCGAATGCTTTCTTAAACATAGTGATGAAGGCACTCACCGAGTCATATCCCAGAGTGCCGGATACCCTCTGAACCGACTGACCTTCGGCGAGATGATTCAGGGCAATCATCAGATGAAGCTGCTGGCGCCAGCGTCCGAAACTCATTCCCGTCGTACCTTGCATCAATCTTGCCAGCGAGCGTTCGCTGGTTGCCAGACGTGCAGCCCACTGCTTAAGCGTCGTCCTGTCACCTGGATCCGCAAAAAGCGCCTCAGCCATATGCCTGATTTTGGGGTGATCGGATATGGGCAGATGAAGTGCTTCCACCGGTGAATCCGGAATTTGCTCCAGGAGAACAGCTGCGAGTCTTGACGTTTTACTTTCAGGGGAATAACAGGGAGCCTCTGCAGCAAGATAAAGAATGAGCTCGCGGACAAGAGGCGTTATGGCAACCGTACAGCATATTTCAGGCATCACAGCCGCGCTAGGCTCGACAAACAGAAAACAGGAGCGGGCATTCTGTGTCACCTGGCAACGGTGAAGCATATTGCCCGGGATCCAGACAGCATGCCGGGGAGGGACAAGCCACAGGGCATTCTGAACTTCGCAGCTCACTGCTCCGTACAGGGACAGGATAAGCTGACCTTTCCTGTGAGAGTGCGGGGTGATGCCGGAATATTCCTGAGCCTGGACCGCCTGCAGAGCGATGGCTGGCTGGGGAAAAGAATCTGCATCAAACTCGTCAGGTGAGGAAACCACTTTTTTATGATTTGGCATAATTTAGCAATATGTTGTCTTAATATCTATATTTTGTAATGCACATGTTCCTTAAAGTCATTCTTTTTCAGAGAACGAGTGAGATATGTCAGATACAAAAAGCAAGTGGCACTCTGTCGCCCTTGTGTCAGGAATTCTTTTTATCGCCATCAACCTGCGGGTGCCTTTTACTTCAATAGCACCGGTTTTAACGCTCATTCAGGAACATTTTCAACTGAGTATAACGTCGGTTGGATGGCTTAACTCATTGCCGTTATTTGCCTTTGCTGTGTTCTCGCCTTTGAGTGCGACCATTGCCCGTCGATTTGGTCTTGAGCGCACCCTTTTCGGCGCACTGATGGTTATTTCGCTGGGAATTTTGCTGCGTTCTGCAGGTAGCATGTGGGCGCTATATGTCGGAACGATCCTTATCGGTACCGGTATCGCACTGGGGAATGTCCTGCTGCCAGGCCTTATCAAGCGTGACTTTGCCGGAAATGTCGCCTCAATGACGGGGGCCTATTCCATCACGATGGGGGCTGCAGGAGCATTGGGTTCGGCCATTATCATTCCTCTTGCGCAACACTTTGGCTGGAATATTGCTCTCGCCCTCCTGGTGGCAGCGCCAGCGCTTGCCCTGATTATCTGGCTTCCGCAACTGAGCAATCATCAGCAGCTCAGGCTCTCAGGTCAGAATCAGACCACGAGTGTTTCAGTCTGGAGCTCTCCCCTGGCATGGCAGGTAACTTTATTTATGGGGCTGAATGCCATGCCATTTTACGTGGCAGTGGGATGGCTGCCGGCCATTCTTACGGATAATGGCATCTCCCCTGAAAGGGCAGGCGCTGTACACGGGATGCTGCAGTTCACCACCGCGATACCCGGGCTGATACTGGCGGCCACGCTGCGCCGTCTTCAGGATCAGAAACTGGCGGCCGTTGTTGTCAGTCTGCTGTCGGGAATCGCCCTTATCGGAATGTTATATACACCAGGCCTGGCGATGCTGTGGGCTGCCATTCTGGGATTTGGCTGCGGTGCCAGCATGATGCTGGGTCTGACTTTCATCGGATTGAGGACAACAAATGCAGGCGACGCTGCGGCACTGTCAGGCATGGCGCAGTGCGTGGGCTATCTGATGGCCGCGATGGGTCCCCTGTTGCTGGGTAAAGTCCACGACTGGTCCGGTGGCTGGACAGTACCGTTGCTGATGACCGCTGCAATAACGGTGGCCGGTGCCTGTACCGGGCTGGCCGCAGGACGCAACGTCTGCCTCGAACCTGCCGCCTCTGCAGGGTAACTGTTGTCGTCGCTAAAACAGAAGATTTTCTTTAAATATTCATCTTCTAATAATATGAAAAGGCATGATTTTTATGAGTAATATTTTGATTATTAATGGCGCTAAAAGTTTTAACTTCGCCAGAGGCGAACTGAACGAACTTTATGTTAATACTGCGCGTGAGGTGCTGAGCAAGCTTGGGCACAACGTCTGCGTAACGAAGGCTGACTGCGAATTTGAACCGCACGACGAGATCACAAAAATTCTGAACAGCGATGTATTGATTTATCAGATGCCTGGATGGTGGATGGGTGAACCCTGGACGGTAAAAAAATGGGTCGATGAGGTATTTACGGCGGGCCAGGGGGCCCTCTATGAAAGTGATGGCCGTACACGTTCTGATGACTCAAAAAAGTACGGATCGGGCGGTCTTCTTCAGAACAAAAAATACATGCTGTCCCTGACCTGGAATGCCCCCCTGGAAGCCTTCACCGATCCGGAACAGTTCTTTGAGGGGCAGGGTGTGGACGGGTTGTATCTTCATTTTCATAAGTTAAACCAGTTCCTTGGTATGGTCCCTTTGCCCACTTTCATCACTAATGATGTGGTCAAATCGCCTAATGTGGAAAATGAAATCCACCGTTTCAGCGAGCACCTGGTTGCGACATATTCCTGAACCATGTCAAAGCCCGATGTTTTCAGAACAGGGCTTTGTCATTTCCCAGGGAAGGGTAAAGGATCAACCCTGCTCAACACTACATGATAATTAAAACTTCAGGATAAGTTTTTCATGCCGGTGATTTCACCCCCGGACGTCACCCTTTTGAAATAGTCCGGCAACCCAGTCAGCAAAAACGCGAACAGCTGGAGAAAGAAACCGCTGATGCGGATAAAGCAATGTGACCGGAACTGATGGCGGTTGCCAGTCATCCAGAACTTCAACAAGCCTGCCTTTCTTAAGATCCTCAGAAACAATACTTTCTGCCAGCTGTGCCAGCCCAAAACCTTCAAGACACATTTTAATGTAGAGTCCCGTTTCGTTAACGGCTGCGTTTCCTGTTACAGGCACGTACAAACTTTCGGTGCCACGCAGGAAATGCAGCTCGTCTGTGCGCCTGCCCGAGCCGGAAAAATAGTGGATGGCCCGATGCTCTGACATATCATCCGGGGTTTGAGGAATACCATATTCCTTGAGATAGTCAGGAGAGGCACAGGTGATCCACCGAAACCGGCCAAGTGGGCGGGCCACAAGCGTAGAGTCATTAAGCTCTCCCGTTCTGATCACGCAGTCAACGCCCTCCTGAACCAGATTCACCTGTCTGTCGCTGACGCCAATCATCAGGTAAATATCCGGATAAAGCCGGTAAAAATCTTTCAGGTTTGGCATGACGATGAAATGGGCTATCCCTCCCGGCATATCAACGCGTAAACGTCCCTGTGGCCGCCCTCCGACATCCTTCAGCCCGGATTCTGCATGTTCGATTAAGGAAAGTATTTCCCTGCACTCACCGAGATACTGCATACCTTCAGGGGTAAGGCTGACCCGCCTTGTTGTCCGGTTAAGCAGGCGAACCTGCAAATACTTCTCAAGACTTTTTATCGAGCTGGTAACCGTCGATGAGGGCAGTGAAAGCGTTTCTGCTGCCCGCACGAAGCTCCCGGCTTCAGCCACGCGTAAAAAGATCTGCATAGCCTGAATGCGATCCATTTCTTCCTCTCAGCCGATGATCAGTGAAGATTATTATTCGTGAATTATGAATTATGAAAACAGTTTAAGCATCTTTTTCACTTTAATCGAGCCACGTATCGTTTCTCAGATTGCTAAGAAAGAGGCTGTTCAGATGAACGATTACATCAGAAATATTGTGAATAACCAGACTGCAAACCCACCGTTGACATTGATTCGGGGCGCAACGATCCTGAGCATGGATGACAACGTGGGCAACATTGAGCACGGCGACATCCTTATTCGTGGTGCAACCATCGCTGCCGTGGGTCAGAATCTGGACGCGCAGGATGCCCACGTGATAGATGCCAGGAACATGATTGCCATGCCGGGAATGGTGGATTCACATCGTCACTCATGGGAAGGCCAACTGCGCCGAATCAACCCTAATGCTACCTGTCTGGATGACTACAGCAACGCCACGCATTTCTCTTTCGCCAAATATTATCGCCCTGCCGATATCTATGTGGGTAACCTGCTTACTGCCCTGGGCGCCATTGATGCGGGCATAACCACCGTTATTGATAATTCGCACAACAGCCGCACCGCTGCACACTCTGATGCCGCCGTAGAGGCGCTGCTGGATTCGGGCATTCGTGCTATTCACGCCTCCGGGGCACCCGTTGCAGGCGAATGGGACAAAGCACACTGGCCGGGCAACTGGCAGCGCCTGCAGGAGAAGTATTTCAAAAACAACCCTGAAGGGCTTGTCTCTCTGGGTGTCATGGCCCAGCTGGAGCCAGAGCTGTGGGCGGAGGCGCGCAGGCTGGGACTACCAATCGTCACAGAATTCTTCGGTGCTGAGATGGCCTCTGAACTTGAATCACTGCATCAGCAGGGGTTGCTGGGGCCGGACAATATTTTCAATCACTGCACGGCGTTGCCTGATGAGGGATGGGAGATCCTGCGCAAAGCCGGTGTACGGGTGAACGTCTGCCCCCGTTCCGATTCGCACTATGGCATTGAAAGCGGGATGTTCGCCATTGAGGCCGCGCAGCGTCATGGTATCAACCCGGGCCTGAGTGTTGATAACGAAACGTCTTACAGTACCGATATGTTTATGGAAATGCGTGTGGCTTTTTACCTGCAAAGGGTAATGGGCATGCACCAGCAGCACTGCTGCGATTCATCCCTCTTGCTGAAAACGCTGCCGGCAGCGCAGCTCCTTAAAGCCGCGACTGTCGATGGCGCAGTCTGTGCAGGGCTGCAGGACAAAATTGGCAGCCTGACACCAGGCAAACAGGCAGACCTTATCCTGATTAACGCCGGCGATATTAACCTCTACCCGAACGGGAATGCGTTTGGCACCGTGGTGCATGCAACGGAGCGAAGCAACATCGATACCGTCATGATCGGCGGACGCATCGTTAAGCAGCATGGCAAAGTCGTGGGCGTGGACAGCGCGCGACTTCACGCAGCGATTGATGAATCCCGGGCGCATCTGTTTGCCGCCGCCGGGTATGAGCCTGACATTTTTGCTGAGACCTTCCTGCCGCCGGCGCAGACACACTGACAGGTATGAAACGTATGAGCATGATTTATTACGTCATCGCTTTTGCCGCAGGTCTTGGTATCACCCTGCAGACAACCCTGAACAGCCAGCTGGCCCGGGGGCTGGGTGGTGACCCTGTTACCGCTGCGTTATTTTCGTTTACGGCTGGCGCATTCAGCCTTGGCGTTTACGCATTGTTGCGTGGGGGACTGTTCACCTCGCTTGTGGCCATTCCTTCTCAACCGCTGTGGAGTCTGGCGGGAGGTCTGATCGGGGCCTGCGCTCTTTTCAGCTATGTCGTGCTCGCGCCCAAAATTGGGTTTTCAGCCCTTCTCGGCCTGGCGATTGTCGGACAGCTACTTTCGTCTCAGATGATTGACCATTTTGGCCTTCTGGGTGCCATAAGGCGACCTGTTTCGTTGCTCAAACTGGCTGGGATGCTGGTCATGCTGGCCGGTCTTGCAGTCATGCTCTTTGGTGATCGCCTGTCACACCGTTTCATGAACTGACAGAGAAAAATCATACGCCGGTAGCGTCAGGAATTAATCCATTAAGGCAGGAAACCCTGCCTCACTGAGGTAACACAATGCTTACGATCGCAGCTCATGTCAGTAATGAACTGGGAGAATGTCCTCTCTGGTGTGAAAGAACACGCCGCCTGTACTGGACAGATATTGAGGGCCGCGAATTACTTGCCATGCAGGAAGACAGTGAAGAAATCAGCCGCTGGTCCTTACCTGAACGCCTCGGCTCATTTGCGCTGACTGAGGAAGAAAACGTACTGCTGATGGGTTTTGAATCCCGCCTCGGCTATTACGATCTGCAGAACGGTATTTTTACCCTGATTGCTGCTTCACCTGGTGCCCAGGGTACACGTATCAACGACGGGCGCTGCGATCGCGCAGGAAATTTTGTATTCAGCTCGATGCACGATGGCAATCCCCTACAGGCTATTGGCAAATTTCACAGGCTGAACGCAGCCACTCTGGAAACAGAGACGCTGAGCCTGCCTGCGGTGGCCATACCGAACAGCATCTGCTTCAGCCCGGATGGCGGCACCATGTATTACAGCGATTCCATGCAGGGACGCATTTTTTGTTGTGATTACCCTTCACTCAGCAATCAGCGAATTTTTACTGAAGTAGAAGGCGGCGCGCCTGATGGATCCTGCATTGATGCGCAGGGCTATCTGTGGAACGCAGAGTGGGGCGGTAGCCGGGTCGTTCGTTACAGCCCTACAGGAGAATTGGACAGCGTTCTGTCTACTCATGCCATACAGACGACCTGTCCGGTACTCGGCGGTTCGTCATTTAAAACGCTTTTTTGTACCAGTGCACGCGTTGGCCTCGCTGAGCCTACCAATTATGACGGTGCGCTTTTCAGTATCCGTTCACTTTTTTTGCCGGATTACCTGAAAGCCGATTTGCAGCGTGCATAATATAACGTCTGGTATTTGATCTGATTCAGGCTGAGCAAAGAGTCCGCTTTTGGCACATAGCAGACCGTCATGTCAGCTCAAAAAACTGGCTTAACGTAGGATATTCTGCCTTTTTCCGGCAGACCCCTTATAGGGTGAGCGTTTGTGTTTCAGACGTACCGCATGATGGGGCGTTCGGCGCGTGTTCATGCCATTTGGCTAGCTCAAGGTACTGCCAGCGGCCTTATCCCGCGCGGCTATGTACCCAGAGTTAAAGAGAAAGCCCCGTAGCCGTTGCCAGCTGTCGGGGTGTCCCTTGCATCTAACAATTAAAGAATAAAGGGATTTAATCCGCACATTCGTCCCATTTAAATTTTAGGAAGAAGTTGATAGGCTATTGAGCAAATTTTCAACGGACATGACCATGACAGCCTTCATGCTTTCGCAGATCATCGCGGCCATTTCTTTTTGTTCTGACCTCATCGCTTTCTATCTGCCAAAACGTGTTTATGTCCTCCGGACGCTCGCGCTGTCCACGTTTCTGCTTTCGGTTCACTTCCTGCTACTGGGTCAGCACAGCTCTGCGGCCATGATGTTTCTGGCGTGCGTTCGCTTCCTGGTGGCTACCCGCAGCACAGACAAGCGCCTGGTCTATTTCTTCCTGCTGGCCGCACTGGCGAGCTGTGCGCTCACCTGGCAGGGCTCTACCGACTTGCTGCCGCTGGGTGGCAGCCTGATGCTCACCTGGGCGGCGTTCCAGACTAACGATATTCGTATGCGCCTTTTCACAATGGGCGGAAGTCTGTTCTGGATAACGAATAATATTGTGGTTCAGTCGCCGGTGGCGATCCTGATGGAAACCACGTTTTTCTTGAGCACGTTCGTTTCGATGGTGCGCCTACAGCGCCGTGAAAAAAAACTGATCGCAGTATAGTCACAACCCCTTTGATTCCAGGGGGGGTTGATAACAAACGGGGATAAAACCCCGTCTTTTTTCTCACCCGCCCGCGCGACCGCAACAATTAGCCTTCATCACGTTCACGCGGGAGGTACTTAACGTTTACTTTGACGGGACTTAACGGGTCAGATAACCGTTGTCACCAGTTGAACTGTTTTCCCAGGTGCCTTTGCCCTTACCCAGAACGACGGTCATCGCATTCATATAGATGTTCAGCTTGCCGTCTGTCACGTTGTAGCCCTGCGCGGTAGAGCCGTTCATCGTCACGCTGTCGCTCTTCACCACCAGATCCGCCGTGTGCTGGCCGTTAGGCTGGTAAACCTTCCACTTACCCAAGAAAGGCTTCATGGAGCGCACGCCGTCGGCATGGGCTTCACTGCGCTGTGCGTCAGCTGCGCGGTGACGCTCGTTTATTTCATGGCGTGAAATACCGTTCTGTGCGGCCGTTTTGTGGATATCGCAGCCGTTGCCGTCGGTTTCCTGCGTGCAGCCGCTGCGCTCCAGCTGTGCGCGGTAGCCAGCGCTGATCGCGTGTGCCGGTGATGCAGCAACAGCAGCAAATACAGCCAGGGTGATCAAAGTCTTTTTCATTTTCATTTATCCAGGGTTGCGCCGCCGTTCAGGCGGAAAGTGATGGTGGAAATAGCGCCGTTAACGGGCTTGTTAGGAACAAATCGCCAGTTTTTCATGGCGTTTTTAACTTCTCGTTCAAAGATATTGGCTGGCTGAGCGCTTAAGATTTCCACGTTGTCCACGCGGCCGTCGGCCATAACGTCGTATTTAACGCGCACACGGCCTTCAATCTTCAACGCCTGCGCCTGGGCTGGGTATAACGGTGCAGCGCGGGAGACTGCAACTGGGGCGGCAGTAACCTTGTTGCTACTCAAATCACCGAGCAGATCGTCCACCTCTTCACCAGCTGGCGTAGCCGCTGCAGCTGCTTCACGGGCTTTAAAATGTGCGTTGGATTCAAACACGCCAGGCTGGGAGCAACCTGCCAGCGCCAGCGCCACAACTAACATTATTTTTTTCATCGTTCCTCTTAAGCGCCACCAGCAGAGGCGCGGGTTGTCACTGGATTTTTTGTTTAAGGGACAGCAGCGCATCAAACACCAGCACCGCGATAGCCAACACGGCCACCAGCGCCCCTAAAGGCATCAAAATTGAGTCTTGCAGCACGCCGTTATCGTCAATGTAGCTTGATGCGTCCCCCAGCAGCAGGGAGGCAATACTGAGGACGAACAGCACGATCCAGAGCAAGCGGCGGCGCGGCATAGTTTTCAAAGGTCACTCCTGTCAAAAAGGTAAAATTTTGCCCTGAGCTCATAGCTCAGACTGGGCGGAGAACTGCACGGCCAGCTCCAGCGGATCTGGAGTTTTCACCAGCGGAGCGACATACAGCCCACGGCGCACTGGCTGTGCTCGGCGGCCAGCTGGTTGAGTTCGTTGTAAACGCACGCCCTACGCTCCATAACCGTGGGCATACACTGGATAACGGCCTTTGGGATGGCACGCTCGTAACGGTATGTGGTTCAAAAGTCCCCCTCACCAGACGTGAGCTGATAGCCGGACAGGAATGATTGCGCTGTCGCCTCGTCGCTCAGCAGATAACGCGCCTCTTCAATGCTCATGTTCGGCTTGTGGGCTTGCTGTTCCACCAGTTCATACAACATGTTGAGCTTGCCCGTGTCGTGAATGCGGCCATGCTTCATTCCGTCCTTGCAGGCCTCCATCATCATGCCGGTCGTTTCAACCGTTCGGATCGGGGTGTAAGCCAGCTTAGGCTTTGCCTTAAATACGGCTTCAATATGTGCGAAGGCCTGTTCTACGGCTTCTTCGCAATTATGTGCGTGGTGTTTTGCGCACGCGGGCAGTGATACCACGGCAATAATTGCCGCAGCGATTAATTTGGATGTAAACATTATCGTTTCGTTAAATTAAATATTATTTAGCCAACCCTGACACTTCGCTTTATCACTAAATAATTTCGTCATGCTTTCGCAATCGGGAATCTTGCCAGGTAATTATCAATAACACGTAATCACAGCGGCACTGATGCGACATAACGCGATTAATTCCCCGTAGTTCATTCCTGACGCGCTTCACATGCTCAATAAATACGGTTTTATGCACGGGTATATGACCTCACAAAGGCGATATAGGCAGTAGGCCACCAGCGCCAACCAACTCCAGCCCCCCCCAGCCGCAGCGCCCAATTGCGCGTTGGTAAAAACGTTGAGTGGAGTAGCCGAGGTAATCGTCAGGCTTATTCATCGCCTTCCGGCTTGCGCTGCTCTTCGCGGCGCGGTGGTTCTGCATCCTGGCAGGGGTGCGGCGGTAACGGGGCTGAGTTTGGTTCTGTCATGGCCATCACCTTAGTTGCAGCGCGTTCCACCGAAACCGTTCGGTGTACAGTGAGTAGACTGGCCGTTTGGGGAGGTAATGCGGGTGCCACCAAAGCCATCAGACTGAATGCGGGTGCCGTCGCTGCCGCGCAGACCACCAAAACCATCGCTGTTGTAGTTCACGCTGTTACCATCAGGCGAGATGACTCGCTGGCCGCCGAAACCGTTGGATTGGATACGCGTGCCGTCATTGCCGCGCATACCGCCGAAACCGTCCGGCGTATAGTGTTGGCCATCACTGCAACGGGTACCACCAAAACCATCGGGGTTGCAATTATTTGCCTGGGCGGCAGAAACGAAAACTAAAGATAATGCTAAAGACAATGCGAGCTTATTCATCATTTGTTATTCCAGAAAAGTGATATTGTTAATAAAACGTTTGTTTGTTTATTTTTGTTATTTCGAATGAAACGAAAATAATAAAAACCTGCCTCTTTGTGCAGTGCGCATAATGTTTACCATAATAGGCACCGCAGAATTATCCATTTTTTAAATATATTACAGAGAATAAATCCGACTATGCCCATGAACGGATCTTGTCTTCCAGCCACCATCTTCAAAGTAGCGCTCATTGCGAGCCTCAGTTGCTTGCTCAGCTTTCTGCTGTGTGTTCCAGTCATGGACGGCCTCACGGTTCGCCAGTTCGGGCAGCGCTTGCTCTTCTGCGGTTGGCTCACGAACGAGAATAGGCCTCGCAGTCATAAACCGCGCTCCTGCGCACGTAGTCAAACGGGATGTGCTTCACCAGCTGCGCTGGTGCCATCATATGCCACCCGTGCGGCCGTCGGGAAGTCGCGAGCCTGTTTACTTGCCCGGTAGATGTCGCGCTGATCGCACGCAAAGGCGTGCATTTCAACCTGGTGAGTGCTGGTATAAAGCGAACTCTACCGCGTGCTGTCAGGCGTATGCAGGCGCAGCAGCACGTTGTCACCAGATCGGACAATTGTGAAATTGTGCCCCTCGTTAACGTGGCGCTTGATGGTTTCACGTATCAGGTCTAAACGTTCTTGTCCTTCCATGCTCAATTGTCCTCCAAGGCTTTAAAAGTGTGTTCGTGGCGAGCGTGCAGGGTGTCAAATTCTGCGTCCAGGCTCGCTTTGCGTTCTTCCCAGCGATCGTGCGCAGCCTGGAGATTAAGCCAGAACTCAGCCCGCATACCAAACAGATCGCCCAAAGCAGCGGCCTCTGCTGCGCTCAGGCGGCGTTTTCCCTGCATCAACTGCTCAACAACTCCCAACGCCTCAGAGAGGCGCTCAGGCGCTATTTGGGGGTGATCGTTAAATTCCTTTGTCAGCATTTCGCCAACGGTGGTCGGCTCGCGGGTAATGGTGTCCATCAGAACGGCTCCCCGCGTGCCAGTCTGGCGATCAGCGCTTCCCCTTCTGGGGTGAGCTTCGGTGGGTTCGCCCAGACCTTCGAATACCAGAACATCTGTTCACCGCCGTCCAGGTGCGCAATGACGCGCCACTCGTCGCCAAACAGGAACCAGCGCCAGCCTTCCGGCAGCGGGTGCAGGTGTGCAACATGGTTTTCGTGCATATCCGGTGTAGGCCAGCGCTCAATCTGGCGCAGGAGCGCTTTTGCTTCTTCAAAGTTCATGATTTGTTACCCCATATGCGGCGCTGTAGCCGCTTGAAAATATTCTGTTCGCTGTACTCTTCTTTCAGCGACTCAAAGGCCGCTTCATCCTGGGTTTCGATGATTTTGGCCGCCTTCTCGTCCAGTTCCGCACTGATAGCCCGTGACTCTTCCAGCATGTTGGACATCGCGTTACCCATGCCGGACATCGCGCGGTTCATGGACTCGTTCTGTCGGCGGGTGCGCTCTTCTTTGGTCGGGGCGCTCCTTATCCACTCGTTTTCCGCCTGGATCCGGTCAAAGATGGCTTTCTTTTCCTCATTGAGCAGCTGGAAGCCGACCAAACCAAACTCCCAGTGACAAGCCAGCGGATACTGGTCAATAAACATCACGGGTTTACCGCCCATCTTATCCAGGGCATCCAGCCGCTTCCGACGTACGCTTTCGGACGGACTAAAGGTCAGTTTGGGGAATAACGGCGTGATCCCCGCGTCCTGTTTCAGGCGTTCGGCAACCTCCTGCATGTCAAAATACAGTCTGTCGATTACCACAATGGCTGGCCGCGTGGCGCTGCGCAGCTCGTTGACCAGATCTGCGTATAGAACGTCTTTCACTTTGAACCTCTCTGATACTCGTCCCAGCGTGCGGCCAGGCGGGCTTTGTCCAGGTTATAAATCAGGGGGGAGATCACGCGGCCTTCATACTCTTCAAACTCAACGCCTGGTTTGAAGTGAACGGTCAGCGTTTCAGGGTTAATGCCCATCAGGTGGCGGTCAAACAGCTTGTGCAGAGTCGGTGACAGCAGGATGCCGTTGCCGACGCTGTAGCAACCCAGATCTGCGCCTTCAATGTGTGCCGCTTCCAGCACGCCCCCCAAGTGTTTACCGGACACGGCGCAACGGTCTGCAAAGTTTGTGCGAACCATTGCCCGAAACTCAGCCTGTACTGCCGCGTCACGCTGGCGCACCAGGCGCTCGGCGGATCCACCTTTCAGCTCGCGGCCATCGCGCAGCGGCAAGGATACCGGCACGACAAACTCCACAACTTCTGGCGTGGCAACTTCAACGGCCGTTACCTCAATCACTTCGGGTTCGGCCAGCTCTACCGCTGCCGTTTCGTTGACAGCTGCCGGAGCAACGGCGGAATCATTTGCCGCAGGCGCGGTGATGGCAGCAGCCAGGAATTGTGCGAGCAGCTGCTCGGCCGTCTGGCCGCTATCACGGTGTTTATGTACGAACATCGCAAACTCGCGACGGCTTGCAACGGGAACCATCTTCATGGCCTTTTCAATCCCCGCCAGCTTGCCGCTAGTGGTGGCCTCTTTCGGCTTTGGCAGCGGCAGATCGTAGGTTTTGATGGTGGCCGCAGGGGTGTTTACCCCCTTTAACGGCTCCATGCTTCCGCTATAGCTAACTGCTTCCGGCTTCGCTACTGGGTTCTGATGCAATACCGCCCCAAAGGTCAGTTTCTTTTTAGGTGCGTTTGGCCCCGCTTTGCCGCGGGCAACCGCCCACGCATCCACCGTGTGGGTTGGCGACCTTTTTTTCAGCAAATGAGTGGTTTTGCTTCTGAGCTTGCCCGACTTCGGACGGCCTTGTACTGGAGGGGTTACGGCAGGCGGGAAGCTCGCGGTTTCAACCTTTTCCTCGCTGGCTTTGCTTCGCTGTCGGTGTTCTTTGGCTCGAAGGCGCTTGACCTCCATCGTACGGGACTGGCCGACCAACGAATCTCGTTCCATTTCGTACGTGACCTCAGCAACGTTTTTTCCGCGTGCCAACTGGATGGTGATGTTCTTCCAGATGGAAACGCCCAAGTGCTGGACTTTCGAAATGTTGAGGTTGTCCATAACCTCGTTGGCTTGCGTAAGACGCAGTTCTTCCTGCTTGCGTGCTGCGATCTGCTCAGCGGTTAAGGGTTTTAATGCCTTGCGTTTCTTCGCCATTGTTGCCTCTTGCCCGGTAGCCGCCGGATGGTTAGTTATTCAACTCTTGCAACAACCGGGTGTTGATATAAAGGCGCTCACGCCCTGTCGTTATTTCCTCCAGCACACCGATTTCTACAAGCTGTTTGAGGTAGGTTGATGCCGTCTGACGCTTAGCTATGACCAGCGTTCAAACTTTGGTGTTTCCCATAGTAACACTCGTCCTCCACTCATCAGTTACAGGTTAGAATGGCGCAAAACCTCATTCCTGGTGACCA
Source organism: Enterobacter cloacae complex sp. (assembly GCF_900322725.1). Taxonomy (NCBI): domain Bacteria; kingdom Pseudomonadati; phylum Pseudomonadota; class Gammaproteobacteria; order Enterobacterales; family Enterobacteriaceae; genus Enterobacter; species Enterobacter cloacae complex sp. The sequence goes on from NZ_LT991957.1 coordinate 1,410,860, forward strand.
GCCTTGGCACCAGACACGCTTTTAAATGGAACAATCGTATGCCAACTGATTATACCTACGAACGTGCACGTCAGGCGAAACGCAGAGCACTTCGCTCCAGCTCTCGCTGGATGCAAGGATATGAAAATCTGCAAAGCCCTGTCCCGGCAGAAAGAATCCGAGGAATTCTTGCCATGAATGAAATCACGCTGACCACTTTCGCGAAGGCGATGAACATGAGCCTTTCAGCCTGTCATTATCTGGTGTACGGCAGCTCGCGGCTCACCCCAGAAACAGCCTTTCGACTCAGCTATGTATTAGGCGGAACGCCCGAGCATTGGCTAAAAATGCAAAATGAATACGAATTGCTGCAGATCAAAGTAGATAAACGCTTACTGACACGCCTGGACCCAATAATATTTAAGCTAAATAAATCATACAGTTGAAAGTAAATTACTGAGCGAAAACATAATGATCATTTTCCAATATGCTCATTAAAAATCGCAAAAAAACCAATATATAAAATGATCCCCACCTGCCAAGTCTTGTTGTGACTGGCTTTAGCCGTAGTGATCACGTTTCACCGGATGTGAAAAACGCGACCGGATACATTTTTTGCGAATGATCTGGGCAATTGTGATAGCCAAACATCTATGCACACTCCTCCTAATTACAACGAACCGTGCCAAAGGAGTCGCTGTGGCACGTTGTAGAACTGCCATCGGTGTGCGTTGTTCGACTGGTTCCGAAGGAGTCCGTACGGGTGACGTCACCATTGCTACCGCGCATCGTTCCGAAACTATCCGTACGCCAACTGTTACCATGGTTATCGCGGGTAGTGCCAAATGAATCAGTTCGATATGTGCTACCGTCACTGCCTCTGGTGGTGCCAAAGGAGTCTGTCCGATAAGTTGTGCCGTTGTCACAACGTGTTGTGTTGAAACTGTCAGTGCGACAGGTTGTCGCCTGCGCGGTACTCCCAACCAAAGCCAGCGCAATTATTAGATATTTCATTTCATCATGCCTTATGTATGTTTTCTGGAGTAAAGTAACTACCGTATCTCAGCTTAAACATTTACTCGGATAACTTTCGTGGGATGTACCACTTCGGCCAATACTCAAATCTGATAACCCTGTGCTTTTTGAAAAGTATAGAACTCACAGCGGGAGCCATTAAAATCGTCGAGCACGGTAGTTGCTGACAGATAAATAACTGCTCGTAAAACATAAGAAACAGCCCTGACTCCAGCGCATCAGTTTCAGCAACATCGATAATGTCCAGCTTGTTCGCTAAACCAAATCTTCTGCACCAGGCTGATAACGCTCTTCCGCTGAATTAAGCTCATATTTTGACAAGCATTACCTCCGTCCGAACAAGTTCACGACATTGTGTTCCTGCTGTCGTTGATAGCTATTGACCCGGTCTTCCCAAACCTCAAGCGCCCTGCGCTTTTCAGTAAGATAATCATAACGGTCATAGTGTTTCGAACTGACATCATTCAAAGCATGATTCTGGATACGGTCACGGATCTCTTTACTGATTCCTGCTTCCCCCATCAAAGTCTTACAGGTGCGGCGCAAATCGCGAGCAGTGAAGACCTTAAACTCCGGATTGAATGCGCGGAAGTACATGATGGACCGCGCCAGGCTATCAGTACGTACTGGCCGCTCTCCGTCTGTTGAGAGTGGGAAGATATAGGGACTACCACTTTCCTTCATTAACTCTTTTACAGAAGCCAGCTCCGCTAGCGCCGATTCCGTAAGTGGGATCAGATGCTCACGCTTATTTTTCGATACATCTGCAATCACCAGCAGTGTCTTCTGCTGCCAGTCAATCGCACTCCACTGACTTGCAATCATTTCAAATGGACGCTGCCCACCCGCATAAACACAGAAGCGAATAAGATGCTGCATCAGTGGCCCAACGTTGGTAGCCTGTGCGAACTGTTCCATAACAAAGCGCAGTTCTTCAAGCGTTAGCCATGTATCACCGACTTTTTCCGCCGAAGATTGTTTCGGTATAGCCGATACCGGATTCACTTCTAGACCGAAAGTAATACCCACGCTGGTGTTCATCGGATCATTATCCGCTTTCAGGCCGTAATTAAACGCCGCCATCAGATATGATCGAATCCGATTAGCATGTACGACTGCATCGCGGTGTATAATGACTGAGAGGATGTTTTTGATCTGAAGAGGTGTTACATCCTTCGCTTTGGTCTCGCGAGGAATGACCGAATAGCACTCTTTTTCAAGACGCTTCAGTACATCGGCCCAAGTCCGCTTGTTGTCGAGTTTCATCTTGTTAACGTAGCCATGCACCAGTTCTTCGAACGATCCCTGTGAACGGTGTAGCTGCATGGTGTGCTGCTCGGCCAGACGTTGTTGCTCAAGCTCTTGCTGCGGATCTTTGCCCTCAATAAGCCAGGCGCCATACTTTTTTGCCAGCTCATTGGCTGTCACCAGCTTCATCTCAGGCCAGATACCAAGCTGGATAAATTTCTCTTTCTTGCCTTTATCAACGTAATAGCGGAAGTAAAAAACCTTACTGCCCGAAGGCTGCACTTTTACACCAAGCCGCCCAGCGCCGCGTTGGCCACTATTACTCCACTCATAGTAGGACGTGCTTTTAGGTTTAAGCCCGCGTATTGCCGTATCCGTTAAATGCGTTGCCACGTTATCACCTGTAATTTTCGCTTACCTGACCCAATCAATATTTGGGTCAGGTAATGGGTCAGGTAACGATATTACTGCCACGGACATTTGCGAACAAACCAAAACAACAACAAAGACACAACGCCATGATTTATAGCAATTTAAAGTGCAAATCAGAACAAATCAGAAAGTTCGAAAAAATAATCACGCTATGACTCATAATCGCTTGGTCGCTGGTTCAAGTCCAGCAGGGGCCACCAAATTTTAGCTTTAGAATCATCCAGTTAAGCCACTCCCGCGAGTGGCTTTTTTGTTACTTAATGCATGGGTGAGGCAAAAGTGTCGCACAAAAGTAAGAGTGCTCCCTCCCCTCAAGATTATGACAAGCCCTCTCCACATAACTACTACGCCAAAAAGTTGCTTTCCGTAGACTTTTGACTTTAAATTCCCGCGACAAATGAAAGGGAAAGATAAGTAATGGATAAACAAGCCAGATCAACTCATTTACGTGAATGCTTACGTCAGGAAGTAATGATGAGTTCTAAGACATTTTCGTGGTTCAGTGTGCTGCATAAAGCTATCAAATGCCCGGATCGCCGCTTCCACTTCTGGTGGCGCATCGCGTCGCACTGGCATCGCTCGGGCAACAAGTTCCTGAAAAAACGAGCCGCTAAATTAAACAGAAACCTCATTTTCAAATATGGAACTGAGATTCAGTTGGGGGCGCACATCGGACCCGGCATGGTGATTACTCATCATCACGGGATTGTAATAAATGGTTCGGCTGTAATAGGTCATTCTCTCCGGATAAGACAAAACATCACGATTGGCATTACCGGCGCGAATGTTAATAAAGGACCAATATCCATTGTAATTGGCAACAACGTCAGTATTGGTGCGGGTTCCTGCATCATCGCAGATAAGATTCGCATCGGTGACAACGTTGTAATCGGCGCTATGTCATTTGTGAACAAAGACATTCCCAGCAACACCACCGTCTATAGCGAAAAGACTTTGCATGTCATGTCTAACAAATTACATGCAGCATGAGCAGACACTGCTACACATTTCAGTCGAATGAAAGCCCCTCGCCTGCCCGTGTAGCTCCCTCAGCCGGCTGACCCCTGAGGTTCCCCTTCACAACCCCTAAAAACTAAAGAAATCCCCCATCGCGCCGATCATCATCCGTGTGTATTATTTCCTGTAGCGTTGACCACAACTACCCTTAACTCAAATACTTAAGCGCCAGAGCGAAAGGCATCATGAGCACACCGATCAAACGGCTAGAAATCATTAAAAATGCCATTGAGCTGGAAGATGACGACATCATCCAGAGCCAGCTGAAACGCCTCAAAGATGAAGCCTTTGACGATGATCTCCTGTCCATCGTCGCGGCGCTTGAGCAGCAAAACTACACCGCTGCCATCCGCGCTATCACCGCCTGGCTGCAAAGCCAGCGTGCCGTTGCCCCGTGGCGCGATCCGCAGCTGGCGGCCAGCAAGCTGGAGCTAAAAGCCCTGGAGGAGCGCCTGCGTGACCTGATTGACCGCCGTAACGCCCGGGTGCAGCAGCTTGATGAGTTCAACGATCTCTATTTTTCGCGCCTCGGGCCGCTGATGCAGCAGATCCTCGCCCTGCGTAAAACGCTGGCGGAGCTAAACCTGCGTCGTCAGCAGGCGGAGTCGCGTCGCCGGGAGGAGGATTACCGCCGCTGCCAGCGCTATATGGCGCAGGCCGTGGAGGTTCTGTCGACGCTCACCCAGCGCTGGCAAGAACTGCCTGCGGATTCCGTTCAGGCGGCAGAGGCGCGCAAGCATCTTCAGCAGCAAAGTCATCTTATTGCCACCCTGCTGGCCGAAGCGCAGGAGCTGGAGACCGGACTAACGCGTGAAGAAGAGCCGGCGCGTCAGGCGCGCGATGAGGCCAACGAAGAGTACAGGAAGTATCGCGAACAGCATCATGATGCCGAAGTGCGCCTGCGTAAAGGCAAGGCTCTTTCTGAAGAGGATCGGAACGAACTGAAGCGGCTCTGGCGCCAGGCGAGCAAGCTATGCCACCCGGATCTGGTTGCCGATGACCTAAAAGAAGAAGCCAACCGGATGATGGTGCAACTCAACCAGGCCAAACAGCGCGGCGACGTGAAGGCCATACGCTCGCTGGTCGCCCGTCTGCAACACGGGTTCGAACCGATGATGGCGAGCGACAGGCTGAACGACCTGGAACGTATTCGTAAAAAGATGGCGCAGGTGCGTGAGCAAATCGACGCCCTGGTGAGCGAACTGGCAGAGCTGGAGAAGGAAGAATCCTGGCTGCTCGTCTCGTCGCTCAGCAATATGGAAGCCTACTTTGCCCAGCAGGAGAAAGCGCTGAAAGAGGTATGCGCCTCGCTCGAACATCAGGTGAGCGAAGCGCAACTGGATCCCGCCGCCTGACTATTTTGCGTGCCAGTACGCGCTGGCACGCACCAGCTGCGGGTCAATCGCATCGGTTTCAAACTGACGGCTCAGGCTTTTCACCACCTTTCCCTCTCCGGTCAGCCAGATAAAGTAATCCTCTTCCGGCACGGTCAGCGCGGCCAGATGCTCCGCCACCGCCTGCTCGCTGTGGCCGATAACCCAGGTGATGTTGAACTCGCTCAGGTGCGCCAGGTAGTCTTTATACGACGCATCGCCCACGGTGACGATGGCGTGGATCGCCGGGCGAACCGGCAGTTTTGCGATGCCTTCCAGACGACGGCGCAGCGCGGGCATGCCCGACTCGTCGCACACGTACAGCTGCCAGGCATAATCTTCCGGCACCACCAGCGAACCGCGCGGACCGCCGATGGTCAGCTTGTCGCCCGCCTTCGCCTCTACCGCCCAGTTGCTGGCAATGCCGCCATCATGAACGAAGAAATCGAGCACCAGCTCATTTTTTTCGTCATTGTACAGCGGAGTGTAGTCACGCGCCTGCGGGCGCACGCCGTCGCCCCAATTAATGCCTTCATCGGTGACGACAGGCGGCACGAAGGTCGTGCCCGGTGCCGGGAAAAAGACTTTGGTATGGTCGTCAAAGCCGCGAGAGCTAAAGCCCTCCAGCGCCTCGCCGCCTAACACAATGCGCTGAAATCCTGGGCTGACGCGCCCGGCGCGGAGCACGTTCAGCTCGCGAAAACGCAGATCGTTGCGGACACGTTGAGGGTAACGGGTAGATGCCATGGTGATGCCCTTCTCAGGTGAATACGATATATCGGAATGAATTTTTAATGATAATGATTGCTATTAACTCAGAAATCAAGATTTTTTAGATTGCATCTGAATATATCTAAGATATAGTTTAGATATATCAAATTGAGGAAAAAACATGCGACACGAACACGACGGGGGTGGACGCAGGCCACGATTTTTTGGCCATGGCGATTTACGGCTGGTGATCCTGGACATCCTGATGCGCAGCGCGAGCCACGGTTACGAGCTGATTAAGGAGATCGAGAACCTGACGCAGGGTCATTACACGCCAAGCCCCGGGGTGATTTACCCGACGCTGGATTATTTGCAGGATCAGGCGCTGATCGCCATTACCGAAGAAGAGAACGGCCGTAAGCGGATCGCGATTAACGCCGCCGGAGAGCAGTGGCTGGAAGCTAACCGGGAACAGCTGGAGCAGATCCAGACGCGTATCAAGGCGCGTTCCGTCGGGTTCCAGCTGCGCAAGAACCCGCAGATGAAGCGGGCTTTAGATAACTTCAAAGCGGTCCTGGATCTGAAGGTGAACCAGGGAGAGCTCAGCGACGCGCAGCTCAAACAGATTATCGGCGTGATTGACCGCGCAGCGCTGGAGATCTCCCAGCTGGATTAAGCCAGCACGCCGTCGCTCACGCGGAACACGCGCACCAGCTCTTTCAGGTGCATCGCCTGTTCGTTCAGGGATGCCGCCGCCGCAACAGACTCCTCCACCAGCGCGGAGTTCTGCTGGGTGGTGGCGTCTATCAGGCCAATCGCGCTGTTGATCTGCGAGATGCCTTCCGTCTGCTCGTGGCTGGCCTGGCGGATTTCACGCAGGATAACGTCCATCTCCTCCACGTTACCGACCATCCCGTTGATAAGCCCGCTGGCTTTCTCCACAAGGTTCATGCCGTCCTGCGTCTGGCTTGTCGAACTTTCGATCAGCTGGCGGATCTCACTTGCGGATGTCGCACTCTTCTGCGCGAGCTGGCGCACCTCGCCCGCCACCACCGCAAAACCACGGCCATGCTCACCCGCCCGGGCCGCTTCGACCGCCGCATTCAGCGCCAGAATGTTCGTCTGGAAGGCAATGGCATCGATCAGGTCGATAATGTCGGACATACGGTTCGATGTTTCGTTAATCAGGCGCATTTTGCTGGTAACCTGCTTCATCATCTCCCCGTTGTTTTTCACCACCGCAGCCGCATCGGCAGACAGGTTGGTCGCTTCCCCGGTGTGCGAGGCGGTGTTCTTCACCGTGGCGGTGATCTGCTCCATCGACGCCGCCGTCTGTTCAACGGAACTGGCCTGTTCCTCCGTGCGCGCGGCCAGATCCTGATTGCCGGCGACAATCTGCGCGGCGGCGCTGGAGATGTTTTCCGACCCGGTCTGCACCTGCTGCACAATCTCCAGCAGGCGCGTTTTCATCTCCATCAGTGCGGTAAGAAGCAGTCCGGTTTCATCTTTACCGTGCGAGGTAATGCTGCGCGTCAGATCGCCATCGGCAATGGCTTGTGCAAAATTCACCGCGTCGTTCAGCGGTCGGGTAATGGATCGCACAATGAGCCAGCCAATCAGGCTGGCTGCCACGACGCTGAACAGCGTAATCACGATCAGCAGGAGACGATTGGTGCGGAAATCGCCTTCCACCTGCACGCCCGCGCTCTGCATTGCCCGGTCCTGGATCGCAATCAGCGCCTGCACTTTCGCTTTGTAGGACTGTTGCAGGTTCAGGGTGTTGGTCATCATTTCGTTTATCGCAGCCGCACGGTCGTTATTCTGCACGGCCTGCAAAATGCGATAGCGTGAGTCGAGATATTGCTGACGTACGCCGCGGATATCCGCCAGCGCCTGTTGAGATTTCTTATCCTTGAGAGCGTTGTCCAGCTCGCTCAGGATTGCGGTGATGCGCTCGCTGATCGCCTTCAGGCGCTGCTCTGACTGCGTCGTGTACGTCCCCTGTTCGTCCAGCAGCATAAGCTGCTGTGTGCTTATAAATTCCTGGAAGTTGTCGATTAGCTGGTTCGCTTTAACCGTGGTTGGATAGTCGCTGGTAAGGATGGTTTGCATTCCATTGTTTGCCCGATTCAGGCTCATCAGAGACAAACTTGCGCTGACGACCATCAGGACAATAAATAATCCAAACGCCAGAAATAATTTCGTGCCGATCTTTACGTCATGTATGAACATATTTACCCCATCGATGTGATTATTTCTCAGACGATCGCTGTTATCGGAAGAAAACTTGCTAACTTTATGACTTTGATCGTTTTTTTTCTTTTTCACTCGTAAGGAAGTCGGGGCACAAGAATTAAAAATCGGCAGGTTTTTTTAGTTACTTAATATTTCATTAACAACATAACTTATACTGAAAAACAAAAAAGCCGTTTACCCCCGGGGGAATAAACGGCTTTTTCGAAGCAGGCATTTCTTAATGCAGCACGGTAACCGCATCTTCAAGGCGTCCGGCCCGGTGCTTAACCATCGCGGAAATCTGTGCGCTCTCTTCGACCAGGTCCGCATTTTTCTGCGTAATGCTGTCCAGCTCCGCCACGGCACGCGTCAGCTCGGTCAATCCCGTGGCCTGCTCGGAGGTGGAATGGCTGATCTGCGCGATAAGCTGCGTGACGTTTTTCACCTGCTCGACAATATCATCCATCGTACGACCCGCAGCGTGTACCTGACTGGCGCCGGACTGCACTTTGCTGGCGCTGGCGTCGATCAGCTTGCGAATATCGTTCGCCGCATTCGCGCTGCGGCTGGCAAGATGGCGCACTTCGCCTGCCACCACCGCAAAGCCTTTCCCCTGCTCGCCCGCGCGGGCCGCCTCAACCGCAGCGTTCAGCGCCAGAATATTGGTCTGGAAGGCGATATCGTTGATAAGAGACGTAATTGAGCCAATGCGCTGGGTACTGTCGGCAATGTCATCCATGGTTTTCACCACGGTCTGCATCACGGTGCCTCCCTGCGTGGCCGCGCTGCTGGCGGCCTTCGACAGCTTGTCGACTTCGGCTGCGGTCTCAGAGTTGCTCTGCACCGACGCCGCCATCTGGTTCATTGTGGCCACGGTCTGCTGCACGTTCGCCACGGTCTGGCGCGTGCGGTCGTTGAGATCTTCATTGCCCTGCGCCAGCCTGTCGCTACCGTCGCGCACGCTCACGACCTGGCTGGACACGTCGTTGATCAGCCAGCGGCACATCAGCCCCAGCTGTCCGACGGCCCGCAGCGTCAGGCCCAGCTCGTCGCTGCGGTTAAGATGCTGAACGCTGTTACGCTCTCCGGTGGCGACCTTCAGCGCCTGGCGCGCCACGTTTTCAACCGGGCGGACGATTTGCTGTTCAAACACCAAAGTGCCAAGCAGCATCACCGTGGCCGCCGCTACCAACGGCGTCCATCCCGCAGCACTGGCAACCAGCGTTGCGGCCATCACCGCAAACAGCACCGCCATTACGCTACGCACGCGCCAGCGCAGCGGCATCGCCGGTAATTTACCGAGCCAGCCTTTGCGCACCACCAGCCCTTTATGAATGCGTTTTTTGCAGCGTCCTTCGTTGAGCGCCTTGTAAAGCGGCTCCACCGCAGCTATCTCCTCCTCCGTGGCGCGAGTACGAATCGACATATAGCCTGTCTTCTGGCCATTACGCACCATCGGTACCGCATTCGCGCGTACCCAATAGTGATCGCCATTTTTACGTCGGTTTTTGACAATCCCGCTCCAGGGCTCGCCTTTTTGCAGCGTGTACCACATGTCGGCAAAAGCCGCTTTCGGCATATCCGGATGGCGCACGATATTGTGCGGCTGCCCAAGCAGCTCCTGGAGCGTAAAGCCGCTCACCTGCACAAAGGTGTCGTTAGTGTGGGTCATGTAGCTGTGGAGGTCGGTGGTCGACATAAGCGTGGTGTCATCGTCCAGCGGATATTCATTCTGGGTGACATAGTCAGGAGAGGACATAGCGAGCATCCCTTGCAGGTTATTTGAATGTTAATTTTGTGGCTTATGTTTTTTCGGCGATAAAAAATTTATCTTTAGTTGTTAAATATGATTGAGATCGCAAATTCGGGTTAAACCGCACTTTTCGTACGTTTTTCTAATTAATTGATTTAAAATACTTTCGCAATGAAACTACCCACAAAGCATGATCCTGTAATGCACCCTTAAGTCGCATTCCCTGCCCTGGAGCAGTGCAATTGCTGAAACCTCATCACCGGCCCGTTATCCCTTATTCCGTGCGGCGCGCAATGGCATGATTAAATATTGCGCAACTTTGATTTAACCTGGCGTTTATCCCGATTTTCGTTAAGCCCTCTGAGGTGGCGTAATCCCTGCAATACTTACCTCAGTATCATGTGATACGCGATCCCCGGGAGCATATTTTGAACAGGTTACCTTCCAGCGCCTCGGCTCTTGCCTGTACCGCGCACGCACTGAATCTCATTGAAAAGCGAACGCTCGATCATGAGGAGATGAAACAACTTAACCGAGAGGTCATTGATTACTTTAAGGAGCACGTCAATCCTGGTTTTCTGGAGTACCGCAAATCTGTTACCGCCGGCGGGGATTACGGAGCCGTAGAGTGGCAAGCGGGCAGTCTGAATACGCTTGTCGACACCCAGGGACAGGAGTTTATTGATTGCCTGGGTGGTTTTGGTATCTTCAACGTGGGGCACCGTAATCCAGTTGTGGTTTCCGCCGTACAGAATCAACTTGCGAAACAACCTCTCCATAGCCAGGAGCTGCTCGACCCGCTTCGCGCCATGCTCGCGAAAACGCTGGCGGCCTTAACGCCCGGCAAGCTGAAGTACAGCTTCTTTAGCAACAGCGGTACGGAATCGGTCGAAGCGGCAATCAAGCTCGCCAAAGCGTACCAGTCGCCGCGCGGGAAATTCACCTTCATTGCCACCAGCGGCGCGTTCCACGGTAAATCCCTGGGTGCGCTGTCTGCGACCGCTAAATCCACCTTCCGCAAGCCGTTTATGCCGCTGCTGCCGGGCTTCCGCCACGTGCCGTTCGGCGACATTAACGCCATGCGTACCGTGCTGAGCGAATGCCGTAAAACCGGTGACGACGTGGCGGCGGTGATCCTGGAACCGATTCAGGGTGAAGGAGGCGTGATTTTGCCTCCGCTGGGTTACCTGCCCGCCGTGCGTCAGCTGTGCGATGAGTTTGGCGCGCTGCTGATCCTCGACGAAGTGCAGACCGGGATGGGGCGCACGGGCAGAATGTTCGCCTGCGAGCACGAGAACGTCCAGCCGGACATTCTGTGTCTGGCAAAAGCGCTCGGCGGCGGCGTGATGCCGATTGGCGCGACGGTTGCTACCGAGGAGGTGTTCTCCGTGCTGTTCGACAATCCGTTCCTGCACACCACCACCTTTGGCGGTAACCCGCTGGCCTGTGCGGCGGCGCTGGCGACCATCAACGTGCTGCTGGAGCAGAACCTGCCCGCGCAGGCGGAGCAGAAAGGCGATATGCTGCTGGACGGCTTCCGTCAGCTGGGCCGGGAATACCCGGACCTGGTGCAGGAGGCGCGCGGCAAAGGCATGCTGATGGCGATTGAGTTCGTTGATAACGAAATCGGCTACAGCTTCGCGAGCGAGATGTTCCGCCAGCGGGTTCTCGTGGCAGGAACGCTCAACAACTCGAAAACCATTCGCATTGAACCGCCGCTGACGCTCACCATTGAGCAGTGCGAGCAGGTGCTGAAGGCGGCGCGCAAGGCGCTGGCGGCACTGCGGGTAAGAGTAGAAGAAGTATGATTAAATCCCTCCTCATAGGGAGGAGGGATTTATATCCACTCTAATTATATTTCAATTTGTAATTAAACATGGCGTATTGAAAATTACGCTTACATCATTCAAAAGCATAATTCCCGTATAAAAATTAATATTTAAATATTATAAAATGACAGAGCTCAATAACAATACAGAAATATAACCCCCATCAATTGCACCTTACAAAATCAGGCTAAACAGTGCATCAAACATACTCTACCATTCTAAAAAACAATAAATTAATAATTAAAATCCATTTAAGATTTTCTAATCAAAAAAACAACCAGTAATGAATTGATATAATATTCTTTGCCTCATAAAATATTCTTCGGAACATCACAAGAATGTGCAAAACACAGCATAATGTATGATTCTGTATATTTAGTCTTTTTAAGCTGAAGAGTATTGTATTACGTCACCTTCAATTTTGTTTCAACTTGACAGAAAACTGTTTATTAAAAAGGATTTGTATGAAAAAGCATGTTTTAGCAATGGTTGTTGCTGCATCTATGGCAAGCGGCGTGATGATGAACGCACAGGCAGAAACTACCTCAGTCAACGGCGGTACCGTTAACTTCGTCGGTCAGGTTGTTAACGCAGCCTGTTCAGTTGCTGCCGATTCGGTCGACCAGACCGTTATCCTGAGCCAGGTACGTACCGTGAAGCTGACTCAGAGCGGAATGCTGGCGAACCAGAAAGAAGATTTCAACATTAAACTGGAAGATTGCGACAGTACTGTTAGCCAGAATGCAGCGGTTATTTTCAACGCGCAGCAGGATGCCACTCAGCCGAGTGCCATGGCGAACACGGCGGGTGCAGGTTCCGCACAGAATGTAGCTTTGCAGCTGTTTGGACCGGACGGTAAAAACCTCGACCTGGGTGCTACCTCTTCTACAATTGGCCTGATCACTGGTGAAAACATTATCCCATTGAGCGTTGACTACATCGCTACAGGTGCAGCAACCCCAGGTAACGTATCATCTACAGCAACCTTCCAGATGGTTTATTCCTAATCGAAGTTAGATGCTGTCATCCCTCCTTCATACGTCTGTATGAAGGAGGGATTTTTAATATAACTGTCCGTTTTAAATAGATTAAATACATAGACTTAAACGGCATGTTTTATTCTATGTATTTGATTATGTATTCAATGAAGTGATATATAAATGAAACGAATTAATACTGTATCTTTGATAACAAAGCTGATTACGCATTCTTTTTTATTCGCGGCTACGGTGCTGACCACGGCTCACGCTGGGGGTATAGGTCTGGGCGCAACGCGTATTATTTACCCTCAGGGAGATAAACAGATTTCGTTACCTATTACGAACTCTTCGCAAAGCAATGCTTTCCTGGTGCAGTCGTGGGTTGCGAATGCCGATCAATCGAAGTCCCCGGATTTTATTGTTACGCCCCCACTTTTTCTTATGCATCCTAAAAAAGAAAACACCATCAGGATAATGTACGCTGGCCCAGATTTGCCGACTGATAGAGAAAGCGTTTTTTATTTCAACAGCAAAGCCATCCCGGCGGTGGATAAAAGTAAGTTACAGGGAAATACGTTGCAGATTGCGACACAGAGCGTCATTAAGCTTTTTATTCGCCCGAAAAAATTGCCTACGCCGTCAATTGACGCGCCAAAGGCGCTGCGCTGCACGGTCAGTAACGGCAAATTGACCATCAAAAACGCGTCGCCCTATTACGTGTCGCTGGTGCAATTCAAAGCGGGAAACGCAAAGTTAACCAATAACATGGTTCCGCCAATGAACAGCCTGGTCGTTGATCTTCCTGCCGGTAGTGGGAGCCAGGTGACGTTCCAGACAGTTAACGATTTCGGTGCTACCACCCCTGTTCAGACATGCCCTGGAGCATAACTTTCCCGGAAAAATACCGAACATAGCGCGTCGAAGCAGGCAGAGAAAAATGAAGTTTCGCAAGTATCAGACAAGGATAGTCAATCATCGTTTGGCCCCTCTCACGCTGGCCATGTTTGGCGCATTCGCATCCGTTAATGCGGATGCGGGCTATTATTTCAACCCTGCCTTTCTTTCCAGCGATCCTGCGGCGGTTGCTGATTTATCACGTTTTAGTAATGCTGGTCAGGCGCCAGGGGTCTATCGCGTGGACGTATGGCTGAATGACAATTTTTTAGCCACGCGCGACGTCACGTTTAACGTGCGCAAAAATTCAACACCTACGGATGACGATACGGGGCTGACGCCCTGCCTCTCACCTAAATCACTTGATGCGATGGGGGTAAATGTCGATGTCTTACCCGGTATTAAGGACGAGAAAGCGGGCAATTGTGTAGATTTGCCGGTAGCCATTCCCGCAGCTACCACGCTTTTTGATTTTGAACACCAGCGCCTGAATATCAGTATTCCGCAAGCGGCGCTGCGTAATAACGCACGTGGGTACATTCCTCCTGAGCAGTGGGACGAAGGCATTAATGCCTTGATGCTGAATTATGACTTTTCGGGTTCGCACAATCACAATAGCGGTAATTATGGTTCGACGGCGGACAACTATTTTCTGGGACTTAACAGTGGAATAAACCTGGGGCCGTGGCGGCTGCGGGATTTCTCTACATGGAGCTATAACAGCAGCGGCTCAGAGACCTACACCAACTGGGAACACATTAAAACCTATATTGAACGTGCCGTTATCCCGCTAAAAAGCAAACTTACCCTCGGCGAAAACTATACCACGTCGGACGTCTTCGACAGCCTGCCATTCCGAGGGGTGCAGATCAATTCTGATGACAACATGCTGCCTGATAGTATGAAAGGTTTTGCACCGACCATTCATGGGATCGCCAAATCTAACGCCCAGGTCACCATCAAACAAAACGGTTACACCATCTATCAAAGCTATGTTCCGCCAGGGGCGTTTGCCATTAACGATCTGTACCCCACCTCCTCCAGCGGTGATCTGAACGTGGAGGTCAAAGAATCTGACGGAACGATCAACAGCTACTCTGTGTCTTATTCCGCGGTTCCGGTTTTACAGCGTGAAGGCACCGTAAAATATGCCGCAACCGCGGCCCGCTATCGCAGCAACAGCGATCAGCAGGAGGACACTAACTTTGTCCAGGGGACGCTTAACTGGGGGTTACCGAAAGGATTTACCGTCTACGGCGGTACGCAGCTGACGGAAAAATATTCTGCCTTTGCGTTGGGTACCGGGGTGAACCTGGGAAATTTTGGCGCCGTATCGGCCGATCTCACCTCCGCACAAAGCGAACTGAGCGACGGTAGCTCACATAACGGGCAGTCAATACGTTTCTTATATGCAAAATCGTTGAATGGCATGGGCACCAATTTCCAGCTGTTAGGCTATCGCTATTCCACATCCGGTTTTTATACCCTGGATGAAACCACCTATAAGCAAATGAAGGGTTATGTCGGCCAGGACGATCCCAACGACCACGCCGACGACAATCAGTCCGTGTGGACCGATTATTACAATCTGTACTACACCAAACGCGGCAAGCTCCAGGCCAATATTTCCCAACAGCTGGGCACTGCCGGGTCGATTTTCCTTAACGGCAGCCAGCAAACGTACTGGCATACCGACGAAAAAAATACGCTTGTTCAGCTGGGTTATAGCGGAACGGCTGCGGGCGTAACCTATAACCTTACCTACAACTACAATAAATCCCCTGGCATGCGCGATAGCGATCGTATTTATTCCTTAACGCTCTCCTTCCCGCTCAATCTGTGGCTCCATCCAGGCGGGGATGTGACCAAACATTTAAACAGCATTTATGCCACATACGGCATGAGCACCGATAACGACGGCAGGGTCAATAATACTGCTGGCGTCAACGGAACGCTGCTTGAAGACAATAACCTCAGCTACAGCGTTCAGCAGGGTTATCAGAACCAACATACCGGTGCCAGCGGAAGCATCAGCACGGAATACGATAGCGCCTACGGTAATGCGAGCCTGGGATACAACTACAGCAACAATGGCGATTATCAACAGATCAATTACGGCCTCAGCGGCGGTATCGTCGCGCATCGCAACGGCATCACCTTAAGCCAGCCGTTGGGGGATACCAATGTCCTGATCGCCGCGCCCGGCGCAAGCAATGTTAAGGTCGAAGAAGGGCCCGGGATCCACACCGACTGGCGAGGTTATGCGGTTGTGCCGTATGCCAGCGCATACCATCGTAACCGCATGGCGCTGAACACCAACTCGCTCAGCGACGATCTGGACATTGACGAGGCCGTTACCCACGTTGTTCCAACCCAGGGTGCCCTGGTACGCGCCACCTTTAAGGCGCGCTCCGGAACGCGCGCAATGATTTCACTCATGCATAACGGGCGCCCTGTGCCCTTTGGCGCGATTGTTACGCGCAGCGATGAAGGTGGGGACACCATCGTAGGCGATAACGGCGAAGCGTATTTGTCTGGGCTGGGTGAAACAGGGAGTCTGACAGCACAATGGGGCGACACAGATGATAAAAAATGTGTTGCCATTTATAAGCTAAGTGAAACAAAGCAATCCCTCGTGCGTTTAAAAGCGGAGTGCCGATAAGTGAAAGTACGCATTATTTTTTTATTGCTCAGCCTTATGGCTTCTACGCAATGTATGGCAGTGGTCTGCTGGAACTATACACACCACACTGCTAATGTGAATTACGATCTGACGACAACGCTGACGAAAGAACAAAACCAGTTGGGGCAGGCCGTTGAACTGGTTAAATCGCAGGATGTGGGTGTGAATGCCATATGTGACGCCCATGTGGATGGCGATGCGACAACTTATCGCTCATACAAGAATACCTACCCGGTGATTTTCACGGAAGACCAGTGGCAGTATATGAGTCTCGACCCGACCTATATTGCAGGGGCGATGCGGATAACCGATTCCGACATTGGTGAATATTATCCTCCCAGAGACTATATCCACATGGGTAAAGATTACAGGGTAGATCAAGAAGAATATGGCGAGCCTTTCCCTGTATACGACTCCAACCTGGTATTTCGGTTAAAAATTATTAAACCTTTTATAGGTACAGTCATTATCCCCAGCAAGGTAATGTTTAATGTATATGTTACCACCAAGAATACCGACCCGTTGAGTTATATTGTTTATCAAATAACGTACAGCGGTGCGGTCACGGTCCCGCAAAACTGCACCATTAATGCGGGGCAACTCATTACGGTTGACCTGGGAAAACTCAACAGTTCTTCATTCACGACCGCGGGTGAAAAGCCCTCTAACGCAGCGGTAAAAACCTTTAATGTTCCCATCGAGTGCAGTGCGGACGTGATTTCGCCTGCGCATCTCACGCTTCGACTGGTCGCGAACGCAGACAGTAACGTCGGCGAGGCGCTCGCCACAGATAATAAAGATGTCGGCGTGGTGGTAACCAAAGAAAATGGCGCCGTCATGATACCTAACGACGCATCCAGCGCCGCTGATTTTATTACCGACGAGTCGGGTCATGCTGATGTCACGTTAAAAACCTACCCCATCAGCACAACTGGGAACGCCCCGGCAGAAGGTCTCTTCACTGCGTTGGCCTGTTTACGTATCGATTTTGCGTAAGGGGGAAAAATGAGAGTCTTGTATTTTGTCGTGATGCTGTTATCTGGGATACCAATAACGTACGCCGATGATGAAGCAATAATTAACCTCCAGGTATTCGGCACGATTATCGGCGAATCTTGTGAAGTTGATGTGAACAGTAAAGAACAAACTGTCGATCTAGGCGAATTCGATACATCGGTATTTCCTGCTTCCGGAGCAACGTCGCCGAAAAAAGCGTTCACGATCGATCTTAAAAATTGTTCACGCGCCATTCAGGGGACAAAAATCTGGTTCAGCGGTATAGCGGATACCAATAATCCTGACCTGCTGGCGCTCAGCGACACGGGTAAAGGAACGGCTGGCGAAATGGCGACGGGCATTGGCGTAGAGCTTCTTAATGCCGGAATGAACCCGATTAAAATAAATAATACGGAATCCGAAATTTATCCCTTAAAGCAGGGAGATAATAGCCTGACGTTTAATTTACGGTACAAATCAACCTTGCCCGAGGTCACGCCAGGGAATGCTACGTCCATCATGTATTTTGATTTGCTCTATCAGTAGGATGCGGAAATGAAAAAGTTTTGCACAATAATATTCACCGCGCTTTTTCTGGTGCCGTTTTTTTCAGCGCGAACACTGGCACACGACGGAACAATTTATATCACTGGCGTTATTCACAAAAAAACGTGCAGTATTGCGCCAGATTCTCAGAGCCTGACCGTCGCAATGGACAGTGTGCAAAGTAAATATTTCACCCAGTCAGGTATGGGCGCTGATTATCATCCGTTTGCTATTAATGTAGAAAACTGTGCCGGAACAGCAGGCTCTGTCAGTATTACCTTTGACGGTACGCCAGATACAGCAAACCCCGATTTACTGACGCTCATCGGCGGTGAAGGTTACGCAACCGGTATTGGCATAGGAATTTACAACCAGGACAAGTCGCTCATCTCTATGGGAAGTAAAAGCCAGAAGACGTTGATTATTCCTAATCAACGCGACGCGACTCTCCAGTTTTACGCCCGCTATGTAGCCACCGCAAATGAGGTCACCACGGGAACGGCAAATGCGACGACAACCTTTATTCTTAATTATGCGTAAGTGTGTTTATCCGGCGAAGATCCTGCTTCTCGTTTTTCTCTCCACCATCATGCTTCAGGCGCAGGCTGGCGTGGTGATCGGCGGAACGCGGTTTGTCTATCCGGAACGCGAGAAATCGATCAGCTTTTCCGTGCGAAACCCTTCTGACGAATCGTATCTGATTTACACCAAAGCCGAGCCGGGTGGCCTGTGGACTGGGGCGGATGCCCCACACGGGCTTCAGTCCGCATTTGTGGCCACGCCGCAGCTGTTCTCATTGCGTCCGCAGCGCGAAAACACGATTCGGCTGATATTTACGGGGGGAACGTTGCCCGAGAACCGTGAAACGCTGTTCACGTTAAACGTTGCGGCGATCCCTTCCGCTAACCCGCACACCACGGGTGTGCAAACCGCGGTACGTTCACGCTTTAAACTTTTTTATCGGCCCACCGGGCTCACCGGCAATCCTGATGATGCTTATCAGGCCCTACGCTGGTCGCGAAACAAAAATAAGGTCGTTGTGAATAATCCGACGTCTTACTACATCACGCTTTATCAGCTCAGCCTCGGCGATAAGCGCATCGCTGATGGCGGCCTTGTCGCCCCTTTTAGCGAGCGAGCGTTTGAGGGTTGTCCAGACCCAGGGGTATGCCAGGTGCGCTGGCAAGCGATTAATGACTATGGACGCATTATGCCTGTTCGTAGCGTCCTGGTCCCGTCTCTCTCTTTTACGGAATAACATCAATGGAAGCTTCAACCTCTCTTCGTCGCCTTTCGCTTCTGCTGGCTGCGACACTGACGTTCTCAGCCGCAGCGCAGGCAGAGCAAGCGACACCACAGCAGATTGAACAAACAGGAAAAGCCGCTGAAGCGTATTTCGCCGCCCATCCTGAAAAAATGGGTGAAATTGTCTCTACCTATCTCGCTGAACATCCTGAGTTTTTAGTAGCGGCAGGGGAAAGCCTTCGCCAGCGTCAGGAGATAGCGCAGCAACAGGCCATGGTGCAAAATGCCATCCTCCATCGCGAGCAGCTGCTTGCTAGCGGCGATCCTGTTGTCGGGCCCGCCAACGCAAAAGTCGCCGTGGTGTCTTTTGTGGATGAGCAATGCGTGAACTGCAACGTCACAGAAGCGCTTATCCATGCCAACCCGGATATCCGTTTTATCTTTAAAAAATTGCCTTCGGCCGGGTCGGCAAACAAAGCGTTACAGGACAATGTGAAGCTCGTGAAGCAGATCGGTTTTGCCAACGCGCCGGCGTTTGTGGTTTTACCCCAGGAAAAAGATCCGGTCATTCAGCGCATTAGCGTGATGTCAGGAAACGTCTCTTCCGATGCATTAATCATGGCGATCCAGAAAGCCAAAGGATAGGCCAGGATGCCCGATGACGTGCATGAGTGCGTCATCGGGCATCGAATTACTCCGGCAACAGCCCGACGAAACAGCGCTTTTTGCGCGGCTCCGACATCAACTCCTCAAGCTTATCCACGCACGCCAGATAGTGCGGGGTTTGCTTGTGCGCCAGCACCGCCGCTTCGTCCTTATAAGCCTCGTAGATAAAGAACCGGGTTTTCACCCGCGGGTCCTGCAACACGTCGAAGCGCAGGTTTCCCGGCTCCCTGATGGCTCCCTCGTGGTTGGCGCGAAACACTTCAAGAAACTCGTCCACCCGCTCGGGCTTGATGTTGATCTCCACTAACGTCACGTTCATTTTGCTTCTCCCTGTTTCTCTTCCTGCCAGAACTGGAACGCCTCCTGGGCGCTCATGTTCTCGTGAACCACTTTCTTCACCGCCTTCAGCATGGCGAGCGGCGCGCTGGACTGGAAGATGTTGCGCCCCATGTCCACGCCCGACGCGCCCTGGTCAATCGCCCGCCAGCACATCTCCAGCGCCTCGAGCTCCGGCAGCTTTTTGCCCCCGGCGATGACGATCGGCACCGGGCAGCTGGCGGTCACTTTTTCAAAGCCCTCGTCCACGTAGTAGGTTTTGACGAACTGCGCCCCCATCTCGGCGGCGATGCGGCTGGCCAGCGAGAAGTAGCGCGCGTCGCGCGCCATCTCCTTGCCGACGCCCGTCACCGCCAACGTCGGCATGCCGTAGCGCGCCCCTGCATCGACAAGCTTGATGATGTTGTTGATAGACTGATGCTCAAACTCGCTTCCGATGTACACCTGCGCCGCCACCGCGCAGACGTTCAGCCGCAGGGCATCCTCCATCGCCACCGCCACGCACTCGTTCGACAGCTCGCCCAGAATCGAGTTACCGCCGGAGGCGCGCAGGACCACCGGTTTGTTCGTCGCGGCGGGCACCTGGCTCCTGAGGATACCGCGCGTGCACATCAGCACGTCGGTTTCGCCAAACAACGGCGCAATGGAGAGATCGATACGCTCGAGACCGGTAGTTGGCCCCTGAAAGTAGCCGTGGTCAAAGGCCAGCATCACCGTGCGGTTGCTCTGCGGATTGAAGATGCGCGAAAGCCGGGACTGCATGCCCCAGTCGAGCGAGCCGCAGCCCTTCAGGGTGTACGGTACGTTGACCTGCGGCGTACCGATGCCAAAATCCTTGCCGTCTTTGATGTCGTCTAAATCAGCCATTTGCTCCCCCGTCAGAAATCGTATTTGCTGATGTTCTCTTTGGTGAACACCACGCGCTCCGGCAGCAGCACGATGCCGTTGCCCTTCGCCTCATACTGATAGCCCTGCACGCTGTTCGGCTCCACCTTCAGCGTCCCGATACCTTTTACGTCTACGCTGTCGCCAGGGTTAAGATCGCCCTTTTTCAGCAGACGATCGGCGACGTTGACCGCAATTTTGCCCTGCTGAACCACGTCCCACAGGCCGAAGGCCTTTACCGTCCCGCGCTCAACGTACGGACGCATGACGTTCGGCGTGCTGAAGCCCACAATCGCCACCCCTTCCCGCTTCAGGTTCTCCGCCGCCTGCGCCGCTGCCGGCAGGGCGTTGGCGTCCGGGGCGATGATCGCATCCAGGTCCGGATACGCTTTTAAGATCCCCTCGGCGGTTTGCAGGGATTTGGTGGCGTCGTTATAGCCAAACTGGGTGGTCACGACCTGCCACTGCGGGTGATCTTTCTCGATTTTCGCCTTCGCCTCTTTCACCCACTGGTTCTGGTCGGTGACGGTGGGGCTGGAGTAGAAGAACGCCACTTTGGCATTCGGTTTGGTGACCTGTTTGCCCGCCATCTCCACCAGCAGGCCGCCCAGCTGTTCCGGCGTTCCCTGGTTGATATAAATGCTGCGGCACTCCGGTTTGGTGTCGGAATCCCAGGTCAGTACCTTTACGCCGCGCTGCATCGCGCGCTTCAGCGCCGGGCAGAGGCCGTCCGGCGACACGGCGGAGACGATAATGGCGTTATAGCCCTGGTTGACGAAGTTGTTGATGAGCTGCACCTGGCCGGAAACGCTCGGCTCTGTCGGGCCGTCGTAGGTCACGTCCACGCCAAGATCTTTCCCCGCCTCTTTCGCGCCGTTGCCGCCGCTGGTGAAGAAACCCACGCCCACCAGCTTGGGGATAAAGGCAATACGGTCCGCCGCCTGCGCCGAAGCGAAGCTGAGGGCCATTGCCAGGACGAGCAGTTTTGTTTTCATCTTACGCTCCGGATAGTTTTCTGAAGAGAGATCGCACCCATTCGCGGTGCAGACTCAGCGAACGTCCCATTACCACCACAACCAGCAGCGCCCCCGACAGCGCGCTCGACACCTGGTTGGGGATGCCGACCATCTGTAAACCCTGCTGGAGATACCCCACCAGCAGCGCCGCCAGCGCCGTACCCAGCACCGACCCTGAACCGCCGTAAATATTGGCCCCGCCGAGCACGGCGGCGGTGAGCGCGGGCATCAGCAAATCGCGCCCCAGATCCGAACGCGCAGAGCCGAAATAGGAGACCATCACCAGCGCGGCCACCGCCGACGCCACGCCCACCAGACCGTACAGCGCGTACGGCATGCCGTTCACCGACAGCGCCGCATAGCGTGCCGCGCGCGGGTTTTGCCCAATCAAAAATAGATGGCGGCCAAAGCGCCCGCGATGGGTAATCAGCCAGAAGAAGGCGGTAATCACCGCGAACAGCACCAGCGGGATCGGCAGCCCCAGCACCGTGAGGTTAGCGAACGCGGTAAAACCGTCCGGGAAGCCGCCGATGCCCTCGTAGCCCGTCGCCCCCGCCATGCCGGAGAGCAGCAGCGCGCCGCCGCCGTAGAGGTAGAGCGTGCCGAGGGTAATGACTAAAGGGCTGATGCCGGTATAGTGGATCAGCGCCGCATTCACCAGTCCGCACAGCAGGCCAAGCAGCAGCGTCAGCGGAACGGCGACCGCCATGGGCCATCCCGCCTGCATCATCACCCCCAGCGCGATGGCGCACAGGCCGATGGTGGAGCCCAGCGAAATGTCGATCCCGCCGCTGATAATCACCAGCGTCAGCGGCAGCGCCACGATGCCGATGCAGATGAAATCACTGGTGCTGAACAGCAGCATGTTAACGTCGAGCATGCGCGGATTAACGGCGCCGAAGAGCAGGATCTCCAGCACCAGCAATATCAGCAGCGCGCTTTCCCAGTTGAGCCTCATTTACGCCACCTCTTTGTTGCGTTTGGGAAACGGGGTGACGTGCTTTCCCCCTCTGTTGCCAGGCTGGAACCGGCCATACTTCAGCGCCCGCTGATGGCGTGACAGCGCCTGGCGCAGCCGCCCGTCGAGCACCAGCACGCCCAGCAGCACCAGCCCGGCGATAAAGTCGTTCCACCATGCCGGCAGCCTGAACAGCACCAGCACGGTGTCGATTTGGGTCAGGAAGAACGCGCCGAGGAACGCACCGACCAGCGTGCCGGTGCCGCCCAGCAGCGAAATGCCGCCGAGCACGCAGGCGGCAATGGCCTTCATCTCCAGCCCGCTGCCGGTCTGGTTGGGCACAAAGCCAATCTGCGCGGCAAAGACAATTCCGGCGCAGGCCGCCAGCATGCCGTTGAGGGTGAAGGCGATCATGCGCGTGCGGTTCACCGCCACGCCCAGCTGGCGCGCGGCGGCGAGGTTATCCCCCACCGCGTAAAAATCACGCCCGAACGCGGTGCGCGATAGCCCCCACGCGCCAACGACAACGAGAATCAACACTCCCACGCCGAGCGGCGAAATGCCGATGGCGGCAGGCTCGGAGAGAGATTTCAGCCCCGGCGGCAGCCCCTCAATCCACTTTCCGCCCGTCCAGAGCAGCATCGCGCCGCGATACAGCCCCAGCGTACCGAGGGTGGCGACAATCGCCGGAATGCGCAGGCCCACCACCAGAAAACCGTTGAACGCCCCCGCCAGCGCGCCAATCGACAGCGCGAAGAGAATGGAAACGGGCAGGCTGTAGCCGCCGTTGAGCGCCACGCCCACGGCAATGGCGGACAGCCCGACGGTGGAACCCACGGAGACGTCGATATTGCGGGTCAGCATCACCAGCGCGGCGCCGATGGCCAGCAGGATCAGGATCTGCGCGCTGGCGAAGATCATCCCCAGCGTTTGCAGGCTGAAGTAGGACGGATTCAGCGCCACCAGCACGGCGAACAGCGCCAGAATGGCGAGAAACGCGCTCAGCTCGCGGTTTTTGAGTAAGATCTTCATGATTGACCTCCAAACGCCAGCGCCATCATCCGGTCGAGGCTGACGGCGTGGCGCGGCAGCTCGCCGCTGAGAACGCCCTGATGCATCACCAGCACGCGGTCTGCGAGGCCGGGAAATTCATCGAGATCGCTTGAGATCATCAGCACCGCAACGTTCTGCGCCGCCACGCTTTTAATGAGCTGGTAGATATCGGCGCGTGCCGACACGTCCACGCCGCGCGTCGGCTCATCGACGATCAGCAATAAAGGATTGGCCTCCAGGCAGCGCGCCAGCAGCACCTTCTGCTGATTGCCGCCTGAGAGTGTGCGCACGGTTTGATCCGCATGGTTGAGCTTGATCCCCAGCGCCCGGTGATAGCGCTCCACCACCGCAGACTCCCGCTTTCGCTGCTGCCAGAGCGACGGCTCGTTCAGCGCCACCGTGTTCCAGCGCACAGGCGCGTCGAGAAACAGGCCAGACACCTGCCTGTCTTCCGGCAGATAAACCAGCCCTTTTTCCAGACGTGAACCCACCGGATCGGTGGTGATCTCCCGGCTCTCCAGCCACACCCGCCCGCCGCGTACGGGACGCAGGCCGTAGAGCGTTTCGGCAAACTCGGTGCGCCCGGAACCCACCAGTCCGGCAAGGCCGACGACCTCCCCGGCGTAAATCTCCAGGCTGAGATCGATAAAGCCCTCTCCGGTGAGATCTTCCACGCGCAGCACCGGAAAATCCTGCGGCTGGGTGCGGCGGTTGCCCGGCAGCGCCAGCCACAGCTTTTGCGCATCGCTTAAGCCTTTCTCGCGGCTGACCGGCGTCATGGCGGCGATCAAAGCGCTATCGTCAAACTGGGCGGTTTCGCCGCTGAGCACTACCGCGCCGTCGCGCATCACCGAAACGTGGCTCGACAGCGTGCGGATTTCCGGCAGCTTATGCGAGATAAAGACAATCCCGACGCCGAGCGCCTGTAAGGCGCGGATCTGGCGAAACAGCCGTTCGGTTTCGCCGGGCGTCAGCGAGGCCGTGGGCTCGTCGAGGATCAGAATTCTGGCGTTGCGCATCAGCCCGCGCAGGATCTCCACCATCTGCTGGTCCGCCACTTCCAGGGTGCTGGCCGTTGCGTCGAGATTAAGCTGACATTGCAGCTGCTGGAGTTTCTCCGCCAGCCGCTTTTCCCGATCGCGCTCTCGCGGCAGGCGGAACAGGATGTTTTCCCGCACGGTCAGGTTGGGGAAAAGCAGAGGCTCCTGCGGCACCAGATAAATGCCTAACCGGTGCGCCTGCGCCGGGGTAAGCCGTGCAAAAGACTCGCCCGCAACCGAAAGTTCACCGCTATCCGGCGTTTCCACCCCAGCGATGATCTTCATTAGCGTCGATTTTCCCGCGCCGTTACCGCCCATCAGCGCGTGCACCTGCCCCGCAAGCAGCGTGAAATCAATGCCTTTTAAGACCGGCACGCCTGAGAACTGCTTGCTGATATTTCGCGCGTTGAGAAGTGGTGTCATCATCGCTCCGCTATTGAACAAATGATTTTTAGATTTAATAATGTTCAAAAGCGTAGACGGTGAACTATATTTACAACCGTGCAGGGATCACAGTTTTATCGATTGAGATTCAGATTAACCAGAAACGATCTAAAAGATCCGTTTTGCCGCGTGGCTCACATTTTCACGCCGCGCCATTACGAACATATGATCTAAATTTTTATAAGAGTTCAACTATGAGCGATAAACGCACTGCGGAAGAAGGACGGTTTGCCGGGCTGGCGCTGGCGGAAGAAGAGCTGGTGGCGCGCGTGGCCTGGTGCTACTACCACGACGGGCTGACCCAGAACGATATCGGCGAACGCCTCGGGCTGCCGCGTCTGAAGATCTCCCGCCTGCTGGAGAAAGGCCGTCAGTCGGGGGTGATCCGCGTGCAGATCAACTCCCGCTACGAGGGCTGCCTGGCGCTGGAAACTGAGCTACAGCAGCGCTTTGGCCTGAAGCTGGTGCGCGTGATGCCTGCCTTAAACACCCCGCCAATGAACGTGCGGCTGGGCATTGGCGCGGCGCAGTCGCTGATGGGCGTGCTGGCGCCCGGCCAGCTGTTAGCGGTGGGCTTCGGTGAAACCACCATGAGCAGTCTGCAACACTTAAGCGGCTTTATCAGCTCGCAGCAGATCCGCCTGGTGACGCTTTCCGGCGGCGTGGGGCCGTATATGACCGGTATCGGCCAGCTGGATGCGGCCTGTAGCGTCAGCATGATCCCCGCCCCGCTTCGCGTGTCATCCGCTGAAGTTGCCGGGATCTTAAAGCGCGAAACCAGCGTGCGGGACGTGATCCTCGCCGCGACCGCCGCTGACGTGGCGGTGGTCGGCATTGGTTCCGTGAACCAGCGCCGTGACGCGACGATACTGCGCTCCGGCTATATCAGCGAAGGTGAACAGCTGATGTACGCCCGTAAAGGGGCGGTGGGCGATATCCTCGGCTATTTCCTTAACGCCGAAGGGGAATGCGTCGAGGAGCTGGAGATCCACAAAGAATTACTGGGCGTCACGCTCGATGAACTGGCGCAGCTGCCCACCATCGTCGGCGTGGCCGGAGGGGAAGAGAAAGCCGATGCGATTTACGCCGCACTGAAAGGTCGCCGTATTAATGGCCTGGTGACGGAAGAGACGACAGCCCGCGCGGTGCTGGCTCTGGCCGAATAAGAGTCGCCCTGCGCTAACAGCGAGGCAAGCTCATGAGTTACCTTTTAGCGTTAGATGCAGGGACAGGCAGCGTTCGCGCCGTGATTTTCGATTTACAGGGCAACCAGATTGCCGTCGGCCAGGCCGAGTGGAAGCACCTGAGCGTGGAGAACGTGCCGGGGTCGATGGAGTTCGACCTCGACACCAACTGGCAGCTGGCCTGCCGGTGCATTCAGCAGGCGCTGGAGCGCGCGCGCCTGAGCGCGGCGGATATTCAGTCCGTCGCCTGCTGTTCGATGCGCGAAGGGATCGTGCTGTACGACCGCAGCGGCGAGGCCATCTGGGCCTGCGCCAACGTTGACGCCCGCGCCAGCCGCGAGGTGGCTGAACTCAAAGAGATCCACGACTATCGTTTTGAATCCGAAGTGTATGACGTTTCCGGGCAGACGCTTGCCCTTAGCGCCATGCCGCGCCTGCTCTGGCTGGCGCATCATCGCCCTGATATTTATCGTAAGGCCGCCACTATCACCATGATCAGCGACTGGCTGGCGGCAAAGCTCTCCGGCGAGCTGGCGGTAGACCCGTCCAATGCAGGCACCACCGGCATGCTGGATCTCTTTTCACGCGACTGGCGTCCGGCGCTGCTCGACATGGCCGGGCTGCGCGCCGATATTCTCTCGCCGGTGAAAGAGACCGGCACCGTGCTGGGCGCTATCACCAAAGAAGCCGAGCAGCAGAGCGGCCTGCGCGAAGGCACCCCGGTCGTGATGGGCGGTGGCGATGTGCAGCTGGGCTGCCTGGGGCTGGGCGTGGTCCGCGCCGGACAAACGGCGGTGCTGGGCGGCACCTTCTGGCAGCAGGTGGTTAACCTGCCGCAGGTGCGCACCGATCCTGAGATGAACATCCGCGTGAACCCGCACGTTATTCCCGGCATGGCGCAGGCGGAGTCGATCAGCTTCTTTACCGGGCTGACCATGCGCTGGTTCCGCGACGCCTTCTGCGCCGAAGAGAAGCTGATTGCCGAGCGGATGGGGATGGACACCTATTCCCTGCTGGAAGAGATGGCGGGCCGCGTGCCCGCTGGCTCCCACGGCGTAATGCCAATCTTCTCCGACGCGATGCATTTTAAGCAGTGGTACCACGCCGCACCGTCGTTTATTAACCTCTCCATCGACCCGGAAAAGTGCAACAAAGCGACGCTGTTCCGCGCGCTGGAGGAGAACGCGGCGATCGTCTCGGCCTGTAACCTGACGCAGATTTCGCGCTTCTCCGGCGTGACGTTTGATAGCCTGGTGTTTGCGGGCGGCGGCGCAAAGGGCACCCTGTGGAGCCAGATTTTAAGCGACGTCACCGGCCTGCCGGTGCGCGTGCCGGAAGTCAAAGAGGCAACGGCGCTCGGCTGCGCCATTGCCGCCGGAACGGGCGCGGGGCTGTTTTCGGATATGGCCTCGACGGGCGAGCGGCTGGTGAAGTGGAGCCGCGAGTTTACGCCAAACCCGCAGCACCGGGAGCTGTACGACGGCTTGATGCAGAAGTGGCAGGCGGTGTACGCCGACCAGCTCGGCCTGGTGGACAGCGGGCTGACCACGTCGATGTGGCAGGCGCCGGGGTTAGCGCGGGCAGCGATGCCGTAAATAACGCCGGATGGCGCTGCGCTTATCCGTCCTGGGGTTTTGTAGCCCCGGTAAGCGTAGCGCCACCGGGGAAGTTCTTTGAGATCTATCACAATCATTCGATCCCGCTTTTACCTTTCTGCTGCCGCTGGCTAAATTAGTAACTCATCCGACCACATAACAATAATTTTACACTGGAAGAGACTATGAGCCGCTATCCGTCGCTATTCGCCCCCCTCGATCTGGGGTTTACCACCCTCAAAAACCGCGTGCTGATGGGCTCGATGCACACCGGGCTGGAGGAGCGTCCGGACGGGGCTGAACGTCTGGCGGCCTTCTACGCCGAGCGCGCGCGCCACGGGGTGGCGCTGATTGTCACCGGCGGCGTAGCCCCTGCCCCTTCCGGCGTGACGATGGAGGGCGGCGCAGTTCTGAATGATGCGACACAGCTGCCGCATCACCGGATTGTCACGGACGCGGTGCATAACGAGGGCGGCAAAATCGCCCTGCAAATTCTGCATACCGGGCGCTACAGTTATCAGCCAAAGCTGGTTGCGCCATCGGCTATTCAGGCGCCGATTAACCGCTTTACCCCTCACGCCCTCAGCCACGACGAGATCCTGGCGCTGATCGACGATTTTGCTCGCTGCGCCGCGCTGGCGCGTGAGGCGGGCTACGACGGCGTGGAGGTGATGGGCTCCGAAGGCTACCTGATTAACGAATTCCTCGCCGCCCGCACCAACCAGCGCGACGACGAATGGGGCGGTGATTATGCCCGCCGGATGCGCTTTGCCGTGGAAGTGGTGCGTGCGGTGCGTGAACGTGCGGGTGCGGATTTTATTATCATCTTCCGGCTGTCGATGCTCGACCTGGTGGAGGGCGGCGGCACCTTCGACGAGACCGTGCAGCTGGCGCAGGCGATCGAGGCCGCAGGCGCCACGATTATCAACACCGGGATTGGCTGGCACGAAGCGCGCATTCCGACCATTGCCACGCCGGTGCCGCGCGCGGCGTTCAGCTGGGTAACGCGCAAGCTGAAGGGCAAAGTCTCCGTTCCGCTGGTCACCACTAACCGCATTAACGACCCGCAGGTGGCGGACGATGTGATCTCACGCGGCGATGCCGACATGGTCTCGATGGCGCGTCCGTTCCTCGCGGATGCCGAACTGCTCTCCAAAGCGCAAAGCGGCCGTGCGGATGAGATCAACACCTGCATCGGCTGTAACCAGGCCTGTCTGGATCAGATCTTCGTTGGTAAAGTCACCTCATGCCTGGTGAACCCCCGCGCCTGCCATGAAACCAAAATGCCGGTCGTCCCGGCGGTCAGTCAAAAACGCCTGGCCGTCGTGGGTGCCGGCCCCGCTGGCCTGGCGTTTGCGGTCAATGCCGCCACGCGCGGGCACCGCGTGACGCTGTTTGATGCCGCCGGTGAAATTGGCGGGCAGTTTAATATCGCCAAACAGATCCCCGGTAAAGAGGAGTTCTATGAAACCCTGCGCTACTACCGCCGGATGATCGCGCTGACGGGCGTTGATCTGCGGCTTAACCAGTTTGTCAACGCGGCGGATCTGATCGACTTCGACGAGGTGATCCTCGCGAGCGGGATCGCCCCGCGCACGCCTGCGATCGAGGGCATCGATCATCCGAAGGTGTTGAGCTATCTGGACGTACTGCGCGATAAAGCGCCCGTTGGTGAAAAGGTGGCGATTATCGGCTGCGGCGGGATCGGATTTGATACCGCGATGTATTTAAGCCAGCCGGGCGAGGCCACCAGCCAGAACATCGCCGAGTTTTGCGTGGAATGGGGCATTGATACCAGCCTCAGTCAGTCCGGGGGCCTGCGCCCGGAAGGTCCACAGCTGCCGAAAAGCCCGCGTCAGATCGTGATGCTCCAGCGTAAGGCCAGCAAGCCGGGCGAAGGGCTGGGCAAAACCACGGGCTGGATCCACCGCGCCACCCTGCTCTCACGCGGGGTGAAGATGATCCCGGGGGTGAGCTACCAGAAGATCGACGACGACGGGCTGCACGTGCTGATCGGCGGTGAACCGCAGCTGCTGCGCGTGGATCATGTGATTTTATGTGCCGGACAGGAGCCGAAGCGCGATCTGGCCGATCCGCTGCGCGAGGCCGGTAAAACGGTGCATTTGATTGGCGGGTGCGACGTGGCGATGGAGCTGGATGCGCGGCGGGCGATTGCGCAGGGGACAACATTGGCATTAGCGATTTGATTTCTTGCCCGGTGGCGCTGCGCTTACCGGGCCTACAAAACCGTAGGCCTGTGCAAGCGCAGCGCCGCCAGGCAAAACCATCTTACCGACGACGCCCCAGCTTCACCGCTTTCAGCACCACAAACTTGTTGTTCGTCGCAATGGTGACGCAGTTACCGAAGATCTTCTTCAGCTTGTGGAAGTAGTCCAGGTGGCGGTTTGCCACGATGTACAGCTCGCCGTTGATTTTCAGGCAGCGGCGCGCGTGGTGGAACATCTCCCACGCGACGTTATCCGTCAGGGCGTGCTTCTGGTGGAACGGCGGGTTGCAGAACACGGCGTTAAAGCGGAAAGGCTCTACGCCGGAGAGCGCGTTGTTAATCATAAACTCGCAGCGATCCAGCGCGTCCGGCATGTTGGTTTCCACGTTCAGACGGCTGGAGGCCACCGCCATCGGCGACTCGTCGCTGAACACCACGCTGGCTTCCGGATTCTTCGCCAGCAGCGTCAGGCCAATCACCCCGTTGCCGCAGCCCAGATCGACAATTTCCCCTTCCAGATTTTCCGGCAGATGTTCCATAAAGAAACGCGCTCCGATGTCCAGACCGGTGCGTGAGAAAACGTTCGCGTGGTTGTGGATGGTCCAGTCGGTGCCTTCCAGCGTCCAGCTCAGGGTCTCCGGCGCGTCGGCCAGTTCCGGCGCGCTAAAGGTACAGTTGATCAGGCGCGCTTTTTTCCAGGCCAGCGTGGTGGTGGTCGGGCCGAGCACTTTCTCGAACAGCTCCAGCGTCGAGGTGTGAATATCGCGCGCCTTCGCACCCGCGATAATACGCGTTTCTGGCGTCACGACCTTACGCAGCGCCCGCAGCTGCTGTTCCAGCAGCGCCATGGTTTTTGGCACCTTGATCAGCACCACACCCGGCGCCTGCGGGTAGTCCGCGGTGCTGTCGAGGAACTTCACGCTGGATTCGTCGATATCGTTGTGACGCAGGTTTTCACGCGTCGCCAGCTCGCTCAGGTAAGAATCGCCGATGCTGTAAGGTGTGTGTTCCGCCAGCGCGCAGCCCAGCGCGCCAAACGCGTCATTCAGGATCAGAACCGGGCCGCGGATTTCAGTCTCATCCAACTGTTGCAGCAGATATTCATCCGCCGCTTCCCACGCCTGAAGCGGGTTTACGTCGTCCGTTTCCGGGAAACGTTTAAGGTTGAGTGAACGGAAACCGTTGTCTAAGTGGCTCATCGGCCCTCCTGAATGGTAAAATTTGGCGTATCCCTGAAAAGGGTGCGTGAGTATACCCGTTTTATTGTCGATTTGGGGCGTTGATGAACCAACTTACTTATCTCCAGGGCTACCCGGAGCATTTACTTTCCCAGGTTCGCAGCCTGATTGCCGAGCAGAAGCTCGGCGCGGTGCTGGAAAAACGCTATCCCGGCACCCACGATTTCGCGACCGATAAGGCGCTCTGGCAGTATACGCAGGATCTGAAAAACCGTTATCTCAGAAGCGCCCCGCCGATCAACAAGGTGATGTACGACAACAAGATCCACGTGCTGAAAAACGCGCTCGGCCTGCACACCGCCATCTCCCGCGTGCAGGGCGGCAAGCTGAAGGCTAAGGCGGAGATCCGCGTGGCGACCGTTTTCCGTAACGCGCCGGAAGCCTTTCTGCGGATGATCGTGGTGCACGAGCTGGCGCACCTGAAAGAGAAAGAGCACGACAAAGCCTTCTATTCCCTGTGCTGCCATATGGAGCCGCAGTACCACCAGCTGGAGTTTGATACCCGGCTGTGGCTGACGCATTTATCGTTAAAGAGTAATGCGCAGTAGCGCACGCGAAATGTCATGATGACGTGCTACAGTGGTTTTAAGTTCCCTGCTACGGAGTACGTAAACGTTTATGATACGTTTCGCAGTCATCGGTACGAACTGGATCACGCGCCAGTTCGTCGACGCCGCCCACGAAACCGGCAAATATAAGCTCACCGCAGTCTATTCCCGCAGCCTTGAGCAGGCGCAGAGTTTTGCGAATGACTACCTGGTTGAACATCTGTTCACCTCGCTCGATGAGATGGCGCAAAGCGACGCCATTGACGCGGTCTATATCGCCAGCCCGAATTCTCTGCATTTCCCGCAAACGAAGCTGTTCCTCAGCCACAAAAAGCACGTGATCTGCGAGAAGCCGCTGGCCTCGAATATTGAGGAAGTGGAAGCCGCCATTCAGCTTGCCCGGGAAAACCAGGTGGTGCTGTTTGAAGCGTTCAAAACCGCCAGCCTGCCGAACTTCCTGCTGTTGCAGCAGTCTCTGCCGAAAATTGGCAAAGTGCGTAAAGCCTTTATCAACTACTGCCAGTATTCCTCGCGCTACCAGCGCTATCTGGACGGCGAAAACCCGAATACCTTTAACCCGGCCTTCTCGAATGGCTCAATTATGGATATCGGTTTTTACTGTCTGGCCTCTGCGGTCGCGCTGTGGGGTGAACCGCACGGCGTGACGGCCACCGCCAGCCTGCTGGAAAGCGGCGTGGATGCCCACGGTATCGTGGTGCTGGGCTACGGTGATTTCAGCGTGACGTTGCAGCACTCGAAGGTCAGCGACTCCGTGCTGCCAAGCGAAATTCAGGGCGAAGACGGCTCGCTGGTGATCGAAAAAATCTCCGAATGCCAGAAGATCAGCATCGTCCCGCGCGGCGGAAAAGCGCAGGAGCTGACGCAGCCTCAGCATATTAACACTATGCTTTATGAGGCAGAGGTCTTCGCCCGTCTGGTAGAAGACAACGAAGTGAACCACCCTGGGCTGGCGATCAGCCGCACCACGGCGAAGCTGCAAACGGAGATCCGCCGACAGACTGGCGTAGTCTTCCCCGCAGACGGCGTGAATGTGGAAGCCGTCGCGTAAAGCTGTGTAATGAAACCGTGCAGAGCATTGACGAAATCGATGTTCTGACATATTTTGTTACCTGCAAAGGGGAGTAACTTCTTCGCCGGTGGATCGTCATTACGATGCGTGCAAAATCGCATCCGGTCGCCGGGCAACCTTCATGGTTGTAAGTGAGACCTTGCCGGAAGGCGAGGTCTATGCATAAAAAGCTAACGGCTATCGTCTTCTGACCATAGCCGTTTTTGTTTTTTTATGTGTAAGGAAAATAGTATGCATTCTGTCGGCACTCCAATGCTGTGGGGCGGATTCGCGGTAGTCGTGCTCATCATGCTGGCAATCGACCTCTTTTTGCAGGGTCGTCGCGGCGAGCATGGCATGAGCGTCAAGCAAGCCGCCATCTGGTCGCTGGTATGGGTATCCCTCTCACTCCTCTTCTGCGCCGTCTTCTGGTGGTACCTGGCCTCAACCGAAGGCCGTGCGGTGGCGGATCCTCAGGCACTCGCCTTCCTCACCGGCTATCTGATTGAAAAAGCGCTGGCGGTTGATAACGTCTTCGTCTGGCTGATGCTGTTCAGCTATTTTGCCGTGCCTGCGGCCCTGCAACGCCGCGTGCTGGTCTACGGCGTGCTGGGTGCCATCATCCTGCGTACCATCATGATCTTCGCCGGCAGCTGGCTGATTACCCAGTTCGAATGGCTGCTGTACGTGTTCGGCGCGTTCCTGCTGTTCACCGGGGTCAAAATGGCGCTGGCGAAGGAAGACGATACCGGTATCGGTGATAAGCCGCTGGTGAAGTGGATCCGTGGTCATCTGCGCATGACGGACAAGATCGAAAGCGAGCACTTCTTCGTGCGTAAGAACGGCCTGCTGTTCGCCACCCCGCTGCTGCTGGTACTGATTCTGGTCGAGCTGAGCGACGTTATCTTTGCGGTGGACAGTATTCCGGCAATCTTCGCGGTCACCACCGACCCGTTCATCGTCCTGACCTCGAACCTGTTTGCGATCCTCGGCCTGCGTGCGATGTACTTCCTGCTGGCAGGTGCGGCAGAGCGCTTCTCCATGCTGAAGTACGGTCTGTCGGTGATTCTGGTCTTCATTGGTATCAAGATGCTGATTGTCGATTTCTACCATATCCCGATCGCCATTTCGCTCGGCGTGGTGTTTGGCATTCTGCTGGTGACGCTGGTTATCAATACCTGGGTTAACCGCCAGCACGATAAAAAGCAGCAGGTTTAGTGCGTTTTGCCCGGTGGCGCTGCGCTTACCGGGCCTACACGGACCCAATTCGTAGGCCGGGTAAGCGTAGCGCCACCCGGCCTTTCCGTTAATCAATAGTTAAAAAACATGACGCAACACGTAAAATCCAGCATTTTACTCTTCCGCCTTTCCCCGCTTTCCTTGATACTCAACCAGGCAAACAAATATTTACATCCTGAAATAAATGTGACTTAGAGCACATCCAGGATGGAACACAATTTCACTTAGGAATTTAGTATGAGCACACAATCTAAGGGCCTGCTTGCGCGTCTGACGCAGGGCAGCCTGGTTAAACAAATCCTGGTAGGGCTGGTTCTGGGTATTCTGCTGGCGCTGGTGTCAAAACCTGCCGCGGAAGCAACAGGGCTTCTCGGAACGCTTTTCGTGGGCGCGCTGAAGGCCGTTGCGCCGGTGCTGGTACTGATGCTGGTGATGGCTTCTATCGCCAATCACCAGCACGGACAAAAAACCAACATTCGCCCGATTCTCTTTTTATATCTGCTGGGCACGTTTTCTGCTGCGCTGACCGCAGTGGTCTTTAGCTTCCTCTTCCCCTCCACGCTGCATCTGACCTCTGCGGCGGGCGACGTTACGCCGCCTTCAGGCATTGTGGAAGTGCTGCGCGGCCTGCTGATGAGCATGGTTTCTAACCCCATTGATGCCCTGCTGAATGCCAACTACATTGGCATCCTGGTGTGGGCGATCGGCCTGGGCTTCGCCCTGCGTCACGGCAACGAAACGACGAAAAATCTGGTCAACGACGTGTCCAACGCCGTGACCTTTATCGTGAAGGTCGTGATTCGCTTTGCGCCTATCGGTATCTTCGGCCTGGTGTCGTCTACCCTGGCCACAACCGGCTTTGACGCGCTGTGGGGCTACGCGCAGCTGCTGATGGTGCTGGTCGGCTGTATGCTGCTGGTGGCGCTGGTGATCAACCCGCTGCTGGTGTTCTGGCAGATCCGCCGTAACCCGTATCCGCTGGTGCTGACCTGCCTGCGCGAGAGCGGCGTATACGCCTTCTTTACCCGCAGCTCGGCGGCAAACATTCCGGTCAACATGGCGCTGGCGGAGAAGCTGAACCTGGATCGCGATACGTATTCGGTTTCAATTCCACTGGGTGCAACCGTGAACATGGCGGGTGCGGCGATCACCATCACCGTGCTGACGCTGGCGGCCGTGCATACGCTGGGTATTCCGGTCGATCTGCCAACTGCCCTGCTGCTGAGCGTGGTGGCATCACTGTGCGCCTGTGGTGCCTCCGGCGTGGCGGGCGGCTCGCTGCTGCTGATCCCGCTGGCGTGCAATATGTTCGGTATCCCGAACGAGATTGCCATGCAGGTCGTCGCGGTCGGCTTTATTATCGGCGTATTGCAGGACTCCTGCGAAACGGCGCTGAACTCCTCTACCGACGTGCTGTTCACCGCTGCGGCCTGTCAGGCGGAAGACGCGCGTTTAGCGAAGAATGCCCTGCGAGGTTAAAAAGAAAAGCCCGGTGGCGGCAACGCCTTACCGGGCCTTCAGAATATCGTAGGTCGGGTAAGCGTTACCGCCACCCGACATAACGCTTACAGCGTCACACCACTCTTAAAGAGCGCCAGCTCGCGGAAATCGTTCTTCTCGTTACAGGTTTGCTTGCCGCTGGCGATTTCCACGATGACATCAACAAATTCATCGAGCAGCTGTGGCATCGCCTTGCCGTGGATCAGCTGGCCCGCGTCAAAGTCGATCCAGTGCTTTTTCTTCGCCGCCAGTTCGCTGTTGGTGGCGATTTTCACCGTCGGCACAAATCCGCCGTACGGCGTACCGCGACCGGTACTGAACAGCACCATGTGGCAACCCGCCCCCGCCAGCGCGCTGGTGGCGACCGCGTCGTTACCCGGCGCGCTCAGCAGGTTCAGACCATGGGTTTTCAGCCGTTCGCCGTAGCGCAGCACGTCCACCACCTGGCTGGCCCCCGCTTTCTGAGTGCAGCCGAGGGATTTCTCTTCCAGCGTGGTGATGCCCCCCGCTTTGTTACCCGGCGACGGATTCTCATAAATCGGCTGGTTATGGGCGATGAAGTACTGCTTGAAGTCGTTGACCATGGTGACAGTCTTCTCAAACGTCTCTTCATCGCGGCAGTGGCTCATCAGAATGCGCTCCGCGCCAAACATCTCCGGCACTTCGGTCAGCACCGTGGTGCCGCCGTTGGCAATCACGTAATCCGAGAAGCGGCCCAGCATTGGGTTAGCCGTAATGCCGGAAAGACCGTCAGATCCGCCGCACTCCAGGCCAAACTTCAGCTCGCTCAGCTTGCCCGGCTCGCGCCTGTCGTGGCGCATCACCTCATACAGCTGATGCAGCTGTTCAACGCCCGCTTCCACTTCGTCGTCCTGGTGCTGACACACCATAAAGTGCACGCGCGCAGGGTCGAATTCCCCCAGCGTTTCGCGGAAGGCATCCACCTGGTTGTTCTCGCAGCCCAGGCCGATCACCAGCACCGCGCCCGCATTCGGGTGGCGCACCATGTTTTGCAGCATGGTGCGGGTGTTGATGTGGTCGTCACCCAGTTGCGAACAGCCGTAGGTGTGGCTGAACAGGTGCACGCCGTCGGTGCCTTCAGCATCGTTGGTCTCTTTCAGGAAGCGCGTCTGGATTTGACGCGCGATCCCGTTCACGCAGCCGACGGTAGGAAGGATCCACAGCTCATTGCGGATCCCCACCTCGCCGCTGGCGCGGCGGTAGATCTGCACCTCACGATCGGCCGCCTGTCCTTCTTCTGGCTGGAAGTCAGGTTGATAGCTGTACTCGTCCAGATCGCTGAGATTGGTGCGGGTATTGTGCGAATGAATATATTCACCCGGCGCAATATCCGCCAGCGCATGACCGATGGGCAAACCGTACTTCACCACGTTCTCCCCTTTCGCGATGGGGATCAGGGCAAACTTATGTCCACGTCCAATGGCCTGGCGTAACGTTACCGACTGGTTGTCGAAGGTAACTTCCGTCCCTTCGGCTAAATCTGCCAGCGCGACGGCAACGTTATCCAGCGAATGGATTTTGATGTATTGCATATCAACCTCAAACGGCCTAGTTCAGTTCAATGGCGAAGTAGTCACGCGCATTGTTAAAGCAGATGTTTTTCACCATTTCGCCCAGCAGCTGGATATCCGCTGGCGCTTCACCCGCGTGCACCCAGCGGCCAATCATCTGGCACAGAATGCGGCGGAAATATTCATGACGGGTATAAGACAGGAAGCTGCGGCTGTCGGTCAGCATACCCACGAAGCGGCTTAACAGACCGAGCTGCGCCAGCTGCGTCATCTGACGCTCCATGCCGTCTTTCTGATCGTTGAACCACCAGCCGGAGCCGAACTGCATCTTGCCCGGCATACCTTCACCCTGGAAGTTGCCGATCATGGTGCCCAGCACTTCGTTATCCCGCGGATTCAGGCAATAAAGAATGGTTTTCGGCAGCAGGTTTTGCTCGTTCTGTTTGCTCAGCAGCTTAGACAGCTCTTCCGCCAGCGGGCGGTCGTTGATGGAGTCGAAGCCCACGTCCGCGCCCAGCAGTTTGAATTGACGCTGGTTGTTATTACGCAGCGCGCCGATGTGGTACTGCTGCACCCAGCCGCGACGGGCATATTCCGCGCCGAGGAACACCAGCACCGCCGTTTTGAACTGGGCGACTTCATGCTCGCTTAACTGTTCGCCGGAGAGACGACGCGCCAGAATGCTGTCCAGTTCGGCTTCGTTGGATTCCGCGAACAGCACCACGTCCAGCGCGTGGTCAGAAACTTTACAGCCGTGTGCGGCGAAGTGATCCAGACGTTTGGTCAGCGCAGATTGCAGATCGGCAAAACGGCGGATGTCGGTATCAGACACTTCCGCCAGTTTCGCCATGTAGTCGTTAAAGGTTGCCAGCTCGATGTTGAAGGCTTTATCCGGGCGCCAGCTTGGCAGCACCTTGATGTCAAACGTGCTGTCCTTCGCGACAACCGCGTGGTGCTCCAGGGAGTCGATCGGATCGTCGGTGGTGCCCACCATTTTCACGTTCATCTGCTTCATGATGCCGCGCGCCGAGAAGCTATCCTGCGCCAGCAGTTCGTTGCACTGGTCCCAGATTTCATCCGCAGTGGCGGGAGACAACAGCTTGCCGGTGATACCAAACGGACGACGCAGTTCGAGATGCGTCCAGTGGTAAAGCGGGTTCCCGATGGTGTGCGGCACGGTAGCGGCCCAGGCGTCGAACTTCTCGCGATCGGTGGCGTCACCGGTACACAGGCGCTCGGCCACGCCGTTGGTGCGCATTGCGCGCCATTTATAGTGGTCACCCTTCAGCCAGATATCATACAGGTTTTTGAAACGGTAATTTTCGGCAACCTGCTGCGGCGGTAAGTGGCAGTGGTAGTCGAAAATCGGCTGGTCTTTCGCGTAGTCGTGGTACAGGCGGCGAGCAAATTCGGTATCTAACAGAAAATCTTCGGTCATAAACGGCGTCATTATCGTCTTCCTCATTACGGGAGCGTCAGAAAGCTTATGTTCAGATGCTGCAAAGTTATCACACCAATTTCCAGAGTCCGACGTTTTTTTCGTGAGTTAGATCAATAAACGTCGACAAATAAATTACCCTCAAAGGGGTAAACCCTCCTGCAAGCCCCGCCATATCTGGCTTTGCGCGCGCTGCTTAATGACCACACAAAGATTCACACTTTTGTGATGTCACTCACCTTTTAAAGTTGTATGACAAGTTATCTTTTCGCCGTCGCAAACTATAAGCCGACGGAATGCATTACCGGTGTTTGATACATCGGATTTAACGGTACGGAAGCCGACTTAGCACGATTATTTATGGCAAGGTTCGGGCCGTTCCGGGACAGGTTCCCGGTTACGCCCCTCCCGTTACAGAACAGCTCCCGGCAACGGTTGAGTTGTTGCCGTGTCCCGACACGGAAATAACATAACGATGAGGTTTTACATGCGTAAAATTAAAGGGTTACGTTGGTACATGATTGCACTGGTGACGCTCGGCACCGTGCTGGGCTACCTGACACGTAACACCGTGGCAGCAGCGGCACCAACGTTGATGGAAGAGTTGCATATCTCCACGCAGCAATACTCTTACATCATTGCGGCCTATTCTGCCGCTTACACCGTAATGCAGCCTGTTGCAGGTTATGTTCTTGATATTCTGGGTACAAAAATTGGTTATGCCTTCTTCGCCGTTGCCTGGGCCGTGTTCTGCGGCGCGACCGCACTGGCAGGCAGCTGGGGCGGTCTGGCGCTGGCGCGTGGCGCGGTAGGTGCCGCCGAAGCGGCGATGATCCCCGCAGGTCTGAAAGCCAGCTCTGAGTGGTTCCCGGCAAAAGAGCGTTCCATCGCGGTGGGTTACTTCTACGTGGGTTCATCCATCGGGGCGATGATTGCGCCGCCGCTCGTGGTGTGGGCTATCGTGATGCACAGCTGGCAGATGGCGTTCATCATCTCCGGGGTGCTGAGCTTCGCCTGGGCCATGGCGTGGCTGATCTTCTACAAGCACCCGCGCGACCAGAAAAAGCTGTCTACCGAAGAACGCGACTACATTATTAACGGCCAGGAATCTCAGCATCAGACCGATAACGGCAAAAAGATGTCCGTCTGGCAGATCCTGGGCACCCGTCAGTTCTGGGGTATCGCTCTGCCACGTTTCCTGGCAGAGCCGGCCTGGGGTACGTTCAACGCCTGGATCCCGCTGTTCATGTTTAAAGTTTACGGCTTTAACCTGAAAGAGATCGCGATGTTCGCCTGGATGCCAATGCTGTTTGCTGACCTGGGCTGTATCGTCGGCGGCTACCTGCCACCGCTGTTCCAGCGCTGGTTTGGCGTGAACCTGATTGTCTCCCGTAAGATGGTGGTCACCATGGGCGCACTGCTGATGATCGGCCCGGGTATGATCGGCCTGTTCACCAGCCCTTACGTGGCTATCGCGCTGCTGTGTATCGGTGGCTTTGCTCACCAGTCCCTGTCTGGCGCGCTGATTACGCTCTCTTCCGACGTGTTTGGCCGTAACGAAGTGGCCACCGCCAACGGCCTGACCGGTATGGCCGCCTGGACAGCGAGCACGATGTTCGCCCTGGTGGTCGGCGCGCTGGCGGATACCATCGGCTTCAGCCCGCTGTTCGCGGTACTGGCTATCTTCGACCTGCTGGGTGCGGTGGTTATCTGGACGGTGCTGAAAAGCAAATCCGCAGAGGAGCTGGCGAAAGAGTCCCTTGGGGGACCAGCGACGCAGAGTTAGCGTTGTTGTTCCGGGTGGCGCTACGCTTACCCGGCCTACAAAACCCGTAGGCCCGTGCAAGCGAAGCGCCGCCGGGCATTTAAAGGCCGCTGAGTAGCGGCTTTTTTAATGGCGAAATCTGGAGACTGGCACGCAAAAGTGGTATAACAAATCAATCGCCGTACCCTGCCTGGAGCGCATATGGAAATCACCGAATCACGTCGTTTATATCAACAACTTGCCGCCGAGCTGAAAGATCGCATCGAGCAAGGTGTCTATCTTGTCGGTGATAAACTGCCCGCCGAGCGTTTCATTGCGGATGAAAAAAGCGTCAGCCGTACCGTGGTGCGCGAAGCTATCATCATGCTGGAAGTGGAAGGCTACGTTGAGGTTCGCAAAGGTTCCGGCATTCACGTGATTTCCAACCAGGCCAAACACTCCCCCGCCCCGGACGAAAGCCTGGAATTTGCCAGCTACGGCCCGTTTGAGCTTCTCCAGGCTCGCCAGCTTATCGAAAGCAACATTGCGGAATTTGCGGCGACGCAGGTGACCAAGCAGGACATCATGAAGCTGATGGAAATTCAGGACCACGCGCGTAAAGAAAAATGCTTCCGTGATTCCGAATGGGACTTGCAATTCCACGTCCAGGTTGCCCTTGCGACTCAGAACACGGCGCTGGCGGCAATCGTTGAAAAAATGTGGACTCAGCGCGTTCACAACCCGTACTGGAAGAAATTGCACGATCACATTGATTCCCGCACGGTAGACAACTGGTGTGACGACCACGACCAGATCCTCAAGGCGCTGATTCGTAAGGATCCGCATGCGGCAAAACTGGCGATGTGGCAGCATCTGGAGAACACCAAACAGATGCTGTTTAATGAAACCAGCGATGACTTCGAATTTAACGCTGACCGCTATCTTTTTGCCGATAATCCGGTGGTTCACCTCGATACTGCGACCAATCTCGCAAAATAAGCCTTCGTACTGCCGGCAGGCGCACCGCCGCGCCTTCCGGTCAGACAGGGTAAGAAAACCTCTATAGTGTCAGCCTTTGTAAAATCTCTCGCTCCCCTCCGTGGCTTACGCCAAAATCGTGTTTCCCCTCAAATTCTGTGACGCAGAACGTCGGGCTTTGTTACAATTGGATTCACTTCGTTATTTTGTAAGTTAGTGCTTGCTAACCAGCCAATTAACAGGGAACAGTGTTGGCCACACCTCAATGTGTCCGCGAGCGACCATAATGAAATCATAACAATGTCGCCGTGCTGTTTTCCCGAATGACAGGCGTGACGTTAACCGATTTCCAGGAACACTGAATGGAACTTTTGACCCAACTACTGAATGCCCTCTGGGCTCAGGATTTCGAAACGCTGGCCAACCCATCCATGATTGGCATGCTCTACTTTGTGTTATTTATGATCCTGTTCCTTGAGAACGGCCTGCTGCCTGCCGCCTTTTTACCGGGCGACAGCCTGCTGGTGCTGGTTGGGGTGCTCTGTGCAAAAGGGGCGATGGCTTTCCCGCAAACGGTCCTGCTTTTGACCATTGCCGCCAGCCTGGGTTGCTGGGTGAGTTATATTCAGGGGCGATGGCTGGGCAACACGCGGATCGTCCAGAACTGGCTTTCGCATCTTCCGGCACATTACCACCAGCGAGCGCACCACCTGTTCCATAAGCACGGGCTTTCCGCCTTACTGATCGGCCGCTTTATCGCCTTTGTACGCACCCTGCTGCCGACCATCGCGGGCCTGTCTGGCCTCAGCAGCGCGCGTTTCCAGTTCTTCAACTGGATGAGCGGCTTGCTGTGGGTTCTGATCCTGACCACGCTCGGCTACGCGCTCGGGAAAACCCCGGTCTTTATGAAGTATGAAGACCAGCTGATGTCTTGCCTGATGCTGCTGCCGGTCGTTCTGCTGGTGTTTGGCCTGGTCGGTTCACTGGTTGTACTGTGGAAGAAGAAATACGGAGCCAGGGGTTAACGATGGTTATCTCCCCGCTCGCCCTGCGTCGTTTCTCTTACGCCATCGTTGCGCTGATGATGTTCAGCGCCCTCATTCTGCTGTGGTCTGCGCTACAGCATCAGGAGTCGACGCTGGCTATCCGTCCTGTGAATCAAGGAACCAGCGTGCCGGATGGTTTTTCCATCTGGCATCATCTGGACGCAAACGGGATCCGCTTTAAGAGCATCACGCCGCAAGACGATGTCCTGCTGATAAAATTTGACTCCAGTGCGCAAAGCGCCGCGGCGAAAGCGGTGCTGGACCGAACGCTGCCGCAGGGTTACATCATCGCGCAACAGGATGATGACAGCCACGTCGCCTCCTGGATGTCACGGCTACGCGACACGTCGCATCGATTTGGTTAACGACTAATATTCCGAATATTTTCACCTACTTTGGTGAAACTCCCGTTTACTTACTATGCTTAAGTACGCGGAGCACCCCTCAGATGTTCTCCGCAAAGTTCTGGAACACGGCTTACGCCGTAACACAATGGAAGGTTTCTATAATGAAATACCGCATCACCCTTGCTCTGGCCCTTTTTTCTTTAAGCACAGCTTCCTTCGCGATGTCTCTTTGTCAGGAGAAAGAAAAGGATATCCAACGCGAAATCAGTTATGCCGAGAAGCATAACAATCAGCACCGGATCGACGGTCTGAAAAAGGCGTTGAGCGAAGTGAAAGATAATTGTACGGACAGCAAGCTGCGTGCCGATCATCAGGAAAAAATCGCTGAACAGAAGGACGAGATAGCCGAGCGCCGTCAAGACCTGCAAGAAGCGAAAGTGAAAGGTGATGCGGAAAAAATTGCCAAGCGCGAGAGGAAGTTGCAAGAGGCGCAGGACGAACTGAAAGCGCTGGAAGCTCGCGATTATTGAGTTAACGGAAATCTCAACAGGAGAGAATCATGTCAAAAGATACAACTTCAGAAAATCTGCGCGCTGAACTGAAATCCCTGGCGGACACCCTGGAAGAGGTGCTGAACTCTTCTGCCGATAAATCGAAAGAAGAAGTGAGCAAACTGCGCAGCAAAGCGGAGCAGGCGCTGAAAGAGAGCCGTTACCGTCTGGGTGAAACCGGCGACGCGCTGGCGAAACAGACCCGCGAAGCGGCTGCGCGCGCAGACGAATATGTACGTGATAATCCATGGACGGGTGTAGGTATTGGCGCCGCAGTGGGTGTGGTGCTGGGTGTCCTGCTGACGCGTCGTTGATTATGGAAGATCCACGTCACGCACAAGGGCCTGCTAAAAACGTCCTCGGCATCGGCCAGCGTATTCTTACGACGCTGGTCGGGATTGCCGAAACGCGCGTCCGGCTTGCGGTAGTGGAGCTGGAAGAGGAGAAAGCCAACCTCTTCCAGATGCTGCTCATGCTCGGGCTTACGATGCTCTTTGCCGCGTTTGGCCTGATGAGCCTGATGGTGTTAATCATCTGGGCTATCGATCCACAGTATCGTCTGAACGCGATGATTGCCACAACCGTGGTTCTGCTGGTTGCAGCGCTGATAGGCGGTATCTGGACCCTGCATAAAGCGCGCACCTCGACCTTCCTGCGCCACACGCGTCAGGAGCTGGCCAACGACCGCGCCCTGCTGGAGGATGATAAGTCGTGAGCGACAAAGCCGAACGTCAGAAGCGTAAAGCGTATCTGCTGAGCCAGATCCAACAGCAGCGGTTGGATCTGTCCGCCAGCCGACGCGACTGGGTTGAGGCCACGCATCGGTTTGACCGGGGCTGGAACACTGTTCTGAGCCTGCGCTCATGGGCGCTGGTCGGCAGCAGCGTGAT
Source organism: Enterobacter cloacae complex sp. (assembly GCF_900322725.1). NCBI lineage: Bacteria > Pseudomonadati > Pseudomonadota > Gammaproteobacteria > Enterobacterales > Enterobacteriaceae > Enterobacter > Enterobacter cloacae complex sp. Next base: position 1,455,340 of record NZ_LT991957.1, read on the forward strand.
GGCGATCTGGTCGGTTCGGCATCCTAATATGCTGATCCGCTGGGCACGCCGCGGCTTTGGTGCCTGGAGCGCCTGGCGTCTGGTGAAAACCACGCTGCGTCAGCAGCAGCTGCGCTAGCCTTCTCGCCGGGTGGCGCTGCGCTTACCCGGCCTACGGTAAAAAGTAGGCCGGGTAAGGCGTAGCCGTCACCCGGCAACATCTCTTCATGCTCCCTTACTCAATATCTTTGAAAAAGATTGACAGTTTTCCTTGCTAACAATTGCCACCCGCCCCGTTTACACTCCTCTCCATCGACAGCAAAGACGCGGTATCTACCCGATTTTGCAAGCAAATAACGTTTAGCCGCTGATGTGGTTTCCTGGAGAGTAAAATGAAAAAATTAGAAGATGTTGGTGTACTGGTAGCGCGTATTCTGATGCCAATTCTGTTCATCACCGCGGGCTGGGGCAAAATCACCGGTTATGCGGGTACCCAGCAGTATATGGAAGCCATGGGCGTGCCGGGGTTCCTGCTGCCACTGACTATCCTGCTTGAGTTCGGCGGCGGCCTGGCGGTGTTGTTCGGTTTCCTGACCCGCACCACGGCGCTGTTCACCGCAGGCTTCACCCTGCTGACGGCGTTCCTGTTCCACAGCAACTTTGCCGAAGGCGTGAACTCCCTGATGTTCATGAAAAACCTGACCATTGCAGGCGGCTATCTGCTGCTGGCCATCACGGGCCCTGGCGCTTACAGCATCGACCGTCTTCTGAATAAGAAGTGGTAAGCACGCTATACTGATTAAATTCAAAGCGAGGAGACTTCTCCTCGCTTTTGCTATCTGACGGAGGAGTAAAAAATGGGACAACTCGTAGACGGCGTCTGGCAGGATGTCTGGTATGACACCAAATCCACCGGCGGACGCTTTAAGCGCTCTGTTTCGGCCTTCCGTAACTGGCTGACCGCCGACGGCGCACCCGGCCCGAGCGGCGAAGGGGGCTTTGCGGCGGAGAAAGATCGTTATCATCTGTACGTTTCTCTCGCCTGCCCGTGGGCGCACCGCACGCTGATTGTGCGCAAGCTTAAAGGCCTCGAATCGTTAATTCCGGTTTCGGTGGTGAACCCGCTGATGCTGGAAAACGGCTGGACCTTCGACAGCGATTTCCCTGCCGCGACAGGTGATGAACTTTATCACCACGATTTCCTGTATCAGCTCTATCTGCGCGCCGATCCGCACTACACCGGACGCGTAACCGTACCGGTGCTGTGGGACAAGAAAAACCAGACGATCGTCAGCAATGAATCCGCTGAAATCATTCGCATGTTCAATACTGCGTTTGACGCGCACGGCGCCCGCGCCGGGGATTATTATCCGGCGGAGCTGCGCGAGAAAATTGACGAGCTGAACGGCTGGATCTACGACAACGTGAACAACGGCGTCTATAAGGCCGGTTTCGCCACCAGCCAGGAAGCCTACGACGAAGCGGTCGGAAAAGTTTTTGAATCCCTGGAGCGGCTGGAGCAGATCCTCGGCCAGCAACGTTATTTAACGGGCGATCGTCTGACCGAAGCGGACATCCGCCTGTGGACGACGCTGATCCGCTTTGATCCGGTTTACGTCACCCACTTCAAGTGCGACAAGCATCGCATCAGCGACTACCTGAATCTGCACGGTTTCCTGCGCGACATCTATCAGATGCCCGGGATTGCGGAGACGGTCGATTTTGACCATATTCGCACCCACTATTTCCGCAGCCACAAGACCATCAACCCAACGGGCATCATCTCCATTGGCCCGTGGCAGGATCTGGATGAACCGCACGGGCGCGACGTGCGTTTCGGATAATTATTTAGGGAATCAATTGATTCCCTTTTTTAATTCACAGCATACATCTATCCTTACCTCGATCGCTTAGAAAACAAGTGATTGACTGATTAAGAGGCAAGGAAAATGGACTGGTATTTAAAAGTACTGCGCAACTACGTTGGATTTGGTGGCCGCGCCCGCCGCAAAGAGTACTGGATGTTCGTTCTGGTGAACTTCGTCCTGATTATGGTGCTGGGCATTGTGGACAAAATCCTCGGCTGGGAGCGAGAGGGGGGTGAAGGCATACTCACCACCATTTATGGTGTGTTAGTTCTGCTGCCTTCATGGGCCGTGCTGTTTCGTCGTCTCCACGACACCGATCGTTCGGCGTGGTGGCTGTTGTTGCTGTTGATCCCGCTTATCGGCTGGATCGTGATTTTGATTTTCAACTGTCAGAGCGGAACGCCGGGCGAAAACCGCTTTGGTCCGGATCCTAAGACAAGCGCGTAAATTTTGCCCGGTGGCGCTTACGCTTACCGGGCCTGCACGCTTATTTGTTGTGATGCGCAAAGAGCTTGGGTATCTCTCGCAAACACCACGATTTGGCTTCGCCCATGCTGTCGCGACGCCACGCCATAATGATATCCACTTCACTGGTGTATTCCGGGCTGACCACGCGCAGCCGCCCCTCAGCAATATCCTTTTCGACGAACGGATACGGCATGGTCGCCACGCCCAGCCCGGCGAGCAGCGCCTGGCGCTTATCTTCCAGCGACGTCACCGTCAGACGCGGCTGTTTATCCAGCAGCTGAACCGTCAGCACCGGACGCTCGCGCGCGGTATCCGCCACCGCCACGCCGCGGTACTTCACGCGCGTCACTTCAGAGAGCGGCTCCGGCTCCTGGTGAATCGGGTGATCCGGCGCGGCGACGTAGACGTTCATCACGCTGTAAAGTTTGCGCGAGTTGATTTCTGACGATGAGCGGAAATGCATGTCCGGCGCAATGACGATATCCGCCCTGCCCGTCTCCAGCCGCTCCCACGCTCCGGCCAGCACTTCGGTGATGATCGACAGCTGGGTATTGGCTTTTGCGGCCAGGCGGTCCACCAGCGGGAACAGCGCCTCGGTGGGCACCAGCGCTTCGGTCACTAACGTCAGATGGGTTTCCCAGCCGCGGGCCAGCGCCTCGGCGTCCGTCGTCAGCTTATCCGCCGCTTCCAGCAGCACGCGGCCGCGTTCCAGCAGCATTCGCCCAACGTTGGTGAATTTTGTTCGATGACCGGAGCGATCGAAGAGCACAACATCCAGCTCCTCCTCCAGCTTTTGCATGGTATAGCTCAGCGCAGACGGAACGCGCCCCAGTTCATCTGCCGCGGCGGCAAAACTGCCACGCCTGTCAATTGCGTCCATGACGCGAAGCGCCTCAAGCGTCAATGCTCTCTCTTTAGCCATCTCGTTCTCATTCAGGAAATTTGAACATACCGGGCAGAATATCTGGCTAACAATGCAGCGTCCATACCTTTACCATTGATTTAGTGTAAAGAGAGGTCAAGTTTATGATTACGACAAGAACAGCGAAACAGTGCGGACAAGCCGATTTCGGTTGGTTGCAGGCCCGCTACACCTTTTCCTTTGGACACTACTTTGACCCTAAACTCCTTGGTTACGCTTCACTGCGCGTACTGAATCAGGAGGTGCTCGCTCCGGGCGCGTCCTTCCAGCCGCGCGCGTATCCGAAAGTCGATATCCTGAACCTGATCCTGGAAGGCGAGGCAGAATACCGCGATAGCGAGGGCAATCATGTCCAGGCAAAAGCTGGCGAGGCGCTGTTAATTTCTACGCAGCCCGGTATTAGCTATAGCGAGCATAACCTCAGCAAAGACAAAACGTTGACCCGCATGCAGCTGTGGCTGGATGCCTGTCCGGAGCGGGAAAATCCGCTGGTGCAAAAGATCGACCTGAAGGGCGATAAACAGCAGCTGATTGCCTCGCCAGACGGCAGCAAAGGCAGCTTGCAGTTACGCCAGCAGGTGTGGCTGCACCATATTGAACTGAAAAAAGGTGAACAGGTGAGCTTCCAGCTTCATGGCCCGCGCGCCTATTTACAGTCCATTCACGGTACGGTACATGCGGTAACGCATACGGAAGAGAAAGAAGCGCTCACCTGCGGTGACGGGGCGTTTATTCGTGATGAAGCGAATATCACCCTGGTGGCAGATACGCCGCTGCGCGCGCTGCTGATTGATTTGCCGGTTTAAAGCCCCCCTCACCCTGGCCCTCTCCCCAAAGGGGAGAGGGGAAATTTTTACACCTTACTCGCCATAATCTCAATAATCTGCCGGTCCGTTGCCTGCATTGAGCGACACGCCAGCGCGCACAGGTTAGAGATAGACTGTTCCACGTCGTGGGCCACAATCCCCTCGTTACCCGTCACGGCAGTATCATCCAGCGCCATCATCACGGCTTTCCAGGCGCTGGTGACGCTGGTCGAGACCTTCATGGCGCAGCTGTTAGACGCCCCGTCGCAGATCATCCCGCTGACGTCACCGATCATGCTGCCGATGGCCTTTGCAATCGTCTGATAGCTTCCGCCCATCAGCCACGCCATCCCTGCGGCGGCCCCCATACCGGCCGTTGTCGCCGCACACAGCGCGGACAAACGCGGAAGCTGGTAATGGATGTAGATAGCCGACAGATGCGAGAGCATCAGCGCCCGCGCCAGCCGTTCGTCGTCAGCCTGAACGTGCTCAGCCACCACGACAACCGGCATGGTGGCCGTGATCCCCTGATTCCCGGAGCCCGAGTTGCTCATCGCCGGCAGCGTCGCGCCGCCCATACGGGCATCCGAGGCCGCACTGGTGCGGATAACGATGTCCGAACCCAGATCCTGCGCCATCCAGCCGCGTGCACGCTGCTTATTGAGCGTCGCGCCAACGTGCAACCCCCACTTTCCGCTGAGCCCTTCACGAGAGAGCGCATCGTTCAATTGCCCTGCTTCCAGGATAAAGCGGATCACCTCGAACGGCACCTGCTCCACAAACTCCAGGATCTGCGAGAGCGTGGTGTTTGACAGTACCCCCAGCGAATCGTTATTTACATCGGTCTGCCGATCGTCAAGCCTGAAGCGCGTTTCGCCCTGACAAACCACCTCCACCACCCGGGTATGTCCGCCGGCGATAGTCACCATCGCCGAGGAATCTCCAGCGTACACGCAGGCACGTGAATAGAGGATCTCATCGCACGGCTCCTGCAATTTCACCTGCACCAGGCCTGCTTTGAGCATGGCTTTGGCGCGCGTTAGCGCCTCGGCAGAAGCGTCTTTCAACACCTCCAGCCCGGCGTGGGCATTACCGCCCGTCGCCCCCAGCGCCGCCGCAATGGGTAAACCGACCATGCCGGTGCCGGGCACCGTTACGCCTAGCCCGTTTTTCATCAGGTTTGGCGATACCCACGCCTCAATACGCGTCACCTCACCGGAAAGCTCTCCGGCAGCCATCGCACAGGCCAGCGCCAGCGAGACGGGTTCGGTACACCCCAGCGCAGGCCTTACCTCCTCCTGCACGGCGCGAATAAAATGGTTCCATAAAGCATTAATTTGCTCAGACATCGTTACGACCTTATTTAACCTCATGAGAAGGCGAGGAAAGGAGAAACACAAAGCAGCAGCCCGGTGATCACAATAATCACCAGCGACACGCCTTTATATTTATGAAGGGCGGGCACTTTGTAGACCAGCCACGCCGGAATTAAGCAGCCCACCATCCCGAAAATAGGGCTACAGATGGAGGTGAAGCTCAGCACCGGCGCGTTTAACACAATCGCGCTCCAGGCGAGCAGGATGGCGAACAGCATGATCCCGCGCTGGACGGTGCTTTCATTAATACGTTCAGCCGGCATTTTGCGGCGCAGGATATTCATCACGATGCCCTGCGTCGCTTCACGAAAGCCCAGGTAGACGCCGAAGAAGGCAGTCATGACGGCAAAGATATTGAGAACCACGCTGACGATTTTGACCCAGCCTGCGCCGTCACCGCTGATAAACTGCGCCGCGATTGCCAGGGCGGAAATATTCTGCTCGTAGGCTTTTACCGCCTCGTCGTGCCCCATCGCCAGGGTGAAAGAGACGGCGTAGAAGAAGACCGTCACAAACAGTATGCCAAAGGCGATATTCATCGCCCGCAGCGCCTTATGACGCGCCACCTCAACGGATTTTTCCCGCGAACGATAGGAAATCACCATCGGGCTTAATGTCTGGATAAACAGAATGGAGGTTAAGGTGAAAGGCAGCGTAATAATGGCGTTTTTAATCAGCAGCCCCATCGGCGGCAGCATACCGACGTTGGCTAAATGCCAGAGGCCGATCATCGAAAGCCCCAGCGCCGCCACCACAAATAATTTGGTCAGCACCATCAGACTGGAGACTTTAAACAGCAGCTTCTCACCGCGCGACGAAATGGCGACCAGAATGCAGATCAGGAATAAGCCGTAGAAGGGATTTTCCGACAGCAACCCCTCGGTGACGCCGAAGGTGTGCAAATAAGATGCGCTGTCATTGGTGATAGCCGTGGAATAAACAAACATCCAGATGACCAGCATCACGAAATAAAGTGCACCCAATAAGATGCCCCAGTTTTTACCTAAATAACCGCTAATCACGCTCGGGTAGTCTTTGCATTCCGGGGATTCCGCCAGCGTATTAATAAATAACCGCTGGAAGAGGTACATGGCCGGATAGCCAATTATCGACGAGAGCAAAAAGACCCACAGCCCCATTAATCCAACCTGTACCGGAAGAAAAACGATACCCGCGCCGATAGCCATCCCGATACTCATGATGACCCAGCCCGTATCGGTGCTGTCGAATTTAATCGCCTCTCGCCATTCGCTTTCGCTCATTCCCGCCCGCCTTGCCGCAGGGGAATCACTCACAATCACACTGCTGTTTGTTGCCATATTCATTGGGCACTCGCTTATTTTGTAGGGTAAGTAATTGTTTTTATGTGGTTCCGATCGCCAGCGATTGCGAGTCAGAGAGTGCAGGTGTGTGTTATTGGTATGGGAAGATCATATCCGTAGCGCGGGAGAAAAAAGTCATAACTTTAATGAGGGTTTTCTGTATTGGGAGGAAATTTTTCTGTTGAGAAATTCAACACGGAGGTATTTTTCTAAAAGTGACGGCGTTCACGAAATCAAAAGCCTCCCCAGATGAGGAGGCTTAACGGCAATCTATATCACATCGCCTGCGTAAACGTCCGCGAAATCACGTCCTGCTGCTGCTCGCGCGTCAGGGCGTTAAACCGCACCGCATAGCCCGAAACGCGGATGGTCAGGTTCGGGTAGTTCTCCGGATGGGCAATGGCATCCAGCAGCATCTCCCGGTTCATGACGTTGACGTTCAGGTGCTGCCCGCCTTCGATAGACGCTTCGTGATGGAAATACCCGTCCAGCAGCCCCACAAGGTTAGTTTTGCGCACCTGCTCATCCTTGCCCAGCGCCTGCGGCACGATGGAGAAGGTGTAGGAGATCCCGTCCTTCGCATAGGTGAACGGCAGCTTGGCAACTGAGGTTAACGACGCCACCGCCCCTTTCCTGTCGCGACCGTGCATCGGGTTGGCGCCAGGCGCAAACGGCATGCCGCCGCGGCGTCCGTCCGGCGTGTTGCCCGTTTTCTGGCCGTAGACCACGTTGGAGGTGATAGTCAGGATCGACTGCGTCGGCACCGCGTTGCGATACGTCGGCAGCGCCTGGATCTTCTTCATAAAGCGCTCCACCAGGTCGCAGGCGATGCTGTCCACGCGATCGTCATTATTGCCGTACTGCGGATAGTCGCCTTCAATCACGAAATCGACCGCCAGGCCGGTGTGGTCGCGCACCGGTTTTACCGTGGCGTATTTAATCGCCGACAGGGAATCCGCCGCCACTGACAGCCCGGCGATGCCGCAGGCCATGGTGCGATAGACGTCACGATCGTGGAGCGCCATCAGCGAGGCTTCGTAGCTGTACTTATCATGCATGTAGTGAATGAGATTCAGCGCGCTGATGTACTGCACCGCCAGCCAGTCCATAAAGTGATCCAGGCTCGCCATCACGGTGTCGTAATCCAGCACCTCATCCAGCAGCGGCTCGGTTTTCGGGCCGACCTGGATCTTCAGCTTCTCATCCACCCCGCCGTTAATTGCGTACAGCAGCGTTTTCGCCAGGTTGGCGCGGGCGCCGAAGAACTGCATCTGCTTGCCGATCACCATTGGACTGACGCAGCAGGCAATGGCGTAGTCGTCGCTGTTGAAGTCGGCGCGCATCAGATCGTCGTTCTCATATTGCAGCGAGGAGGTGACGATCGACACCTGCGCGGCGTATTTTTTGAAGGCGATCGGCAGCTGTTCTGACCAGAGGATCGTCAGGTTTGGCTCCGGCGCAGGCCCCATGGTGTGCAGGGTATGCAGGTAGCGGAAGCTGTTTTTGGTCACCAGCGTGCGACCATCCAGCCCCATGCCGCCGATCACTTCCGTGGCCCAGATCGGATCGCCGGAGAAGAGCGTGTCGAACTCCGGCGTGCGCAGGAAGCGCACCATGCGGATCTTCATGATGAAGTGGTCGATCAGCTCCTGGGCCTGCATCTCGTTCAGCCTTCCTGCCTGCATGTCGCGCTCAATGTAGATATCAAGGAACGAGGCCGTGCGCCCCAGCGACATCGCCCCGCCGTTCTGGGATTTCACTGCGGCAAGGTAGGCAAAGTAGACCCACTGCACCGCTTCCTGCGCGTTCATCGCCGGACGTGAAATATCAAAGCCATAGTTCGCCGCCATTTGCTGGATCTGGAGCAACGCACGCTTATGCTCCGCCAGCTCCTCGCGCAGGCGGATCGTTGCCTCCAGATCTTCTCCGCGCTCCAGTTTTCCCTGAAGATCGGCGAACTGGAGTTCACGCTCGCGCACCAGATAGCTGATGCCGTACAGCGCCACGCGGCGGTAGTCGCCGATAATGCGCCCGCGTCCGTAGCCGTCCGGCAGACCGGTCAGCACGCCAGATTTACGGCAGCGCATCATCTCCGGGGAGTAAACGTCAAACACGCCCTGGTTGTGGGTTTTGCGCAGGTCGGTGAACAGGTATTCAAACTGCGGATCCATCTCACGACCGTAGGCGTCGAACGAGCTGCGGATCATGTTGATCCCGCCGTACGGATGCAGGGCGCGCTTGAGCGGCTTGTCGGTTTGCAGGCCGACGATCGTCTCCAGCGCCTGGTCAATATAACCCGGCCCGTGAGCGGTGATGGTGGTAGCGATGTTGGTGTCAAAATCCACCGGAGCGTGGGTGGCATTCTCCTGGCGAATGCCGACCATCACCTTCTGCCACAGCGCCGTCGTTGCAGGCGTCGCCTGCGCGAGGAAAGCTTCATCGCCTTCATAAGGGGTGTAGTTATGCTGAATAAAATCGCGGACGTTAACGGCATTTTTCCATTCTTCACCGCGAAACCCGGCCCATGCGTCGCTGAAGGGCGCGACGCCCGTATCGATTGTTACTTTCATCAGATTCTCGCTTTATCAGGCGTAAGCCGCAGCCGGGGTGACCTTCCCAAGACGGAGGGCGTCCAGCGCGATCATTTTTTCTTCATTGGTAGGGATAACCGCGCAGGCCACGCGGGAGGTATCAGTGGAGATGACGCGCTCACCCGCGCTGCCCGGCAGAGCGTTTTTGGCCTCGTCGAGCGCGATGCCAAATACCTTCAGGTGTTCCGCCACCAGCGCGCGGATCAGCGTGGAGTTTTCACCGATGCCGCCAGTGAAGATCACGCCATCCAGACGGTGCAGGGACGCGGCGTGACCGGCGATATGCCGCGCTATGCGGTGGACAAAAGTGTGTATCGCCAGCTCCGCCCGCTCATTGCCTTCGTGCCAGGCTTTCTCCAGCGCGCGTAAATCAGAGGAGATGCCGGAGATCCCGAGCAACCCGGACTCTTTGTTGACCACGCGCTCCAGATCCTCGAACGACTGGCCGGTCTGCTGGGCAATCCACGCCATCGCGCCGAAATCCACGTCGCCGCAGCGCGTACCCATCACCAGCCCCTCCAGCGGCGTCATGCCCATGGACGTGTCCACGCTCTCGCCGTTACGCACCGCGCAGATGGACGCCCCGTTGCCGAGGTGGGCAATCACCAGGCCGCTGTCCTCGGGGGACAGCCCGAGGAGCACGTGTGCCTGCCCGGACACATAGCGGTGAGAGGTGCCGTGGAAACCGTAGCGGCGCACGCCCAGCTCTTCAAAATAGCGGTACGGCAGACCGTACAGATACGCCTGCGGCGCCATGGTCTGGTGGAAGCTGGTGTCAAATACCGCCACCTGCTGCACGCCGGGGAACAGCCGCTCTGCGGCTTCCACGCCGCTCAGGTTGGCGTAGTTATGCAGCGGCGCCAGCGGGGAAACCAGGCGGATCTGCTCAATGACCTCTTCCGTGATGAGGGTCGACTCGCTGAAGAGATCGCCGCCGTGAGCGATGCGGTGGCCAATCAGGGCCACGCTGCTCATCAGGTCACGCTTCTCCAGCTCGAGGGCAATGGCGGCCAGCGCCCCTTCGTAGTCCTGGTGAGCCAGTCTGACCGGCTCACCCCCGTTCACGGAAATAAAGGCTTTTTCAGTGTTGATGCCGTCCACAATGCCCGTCAGCAGGGCCTCGCAGCCTGCTGCGTCCAGCACCGAAAACTTAACGGAGGACGATCCGCAGTTAATAACCAGTACTACCGGAAATTCAGTCATGTGTTACTCCGCTCTTCCTGAGCTTTGGCTTAAAACAGTTTGTAGACGATGTTCAGAATGGTCAGCAGGCCGACCACGGTCACGAAGATGTTCTCGGTCCGGCCTTTGTATTTCGCCAGCGCGGGCGCCTTGCGGATGGCGTACATCGGTAACAGGCACAGCAGAGAGGCGATAATTGGTGCCCCCATGGCTTCAATAAGGTCGAGAATGTTCGGGTTGGCATAGGCCACAATCCAGGTGGAGCCCATGATGAAAATCATGCTGATGGTGTTCAGTTTGCCGACAGAGACGCTCTTCTTATCGCCTTTGTAGCCGAACTTGAGGATCAGGCCGTTCAGCCCCTCCAGCGTGCCCAGGTAGTGGCCGAAGAAGGATTTAAAGATAGCGACCAGCGCGATGATGGAGGCGCCGTATTCCAGCACCGTGGCGAACGTGGATTTACTGCCCGACATCGAGGCAAAGTGGTTCGCCAGGTAAGAGAGCACCGGAATGTTCTGCGCTTTGGCATCCGCCATGTTCTGCGGAGAGAGCGTAAACAGGCAGCTAAAGGCGAAGAACATCACCACCGCCACCATCAGCAGGCTGGCGCGGCCGATGATTTTGGAACATTTCTGCTCGGTGAATTCTTTTCCGAACTCCGGCTCGTACTCTTCGCGCTTGGAGACCACAAACGAGGAGACGATAGGGGAGAAGTTAAAGGAGAAGACCATGATGGAGATCCCCAGCCACACCGTGACCAGAATGCCGTCATGACCGGTAAAGGCGATATCGCTCAGGTTGACCTGGTCGATTACCGCCGAGTTCCAGTACGGGATCAGCGACAGGGAAATCAGCACCAGGCTGGCGATGAACGGGAACACCAGGTAGCTCATCACCTTCACCATCAGGTCTTTCCCGAACCAGATCACAAAGGCCATCAGCAGCAGCAGGAACAGCGCCACCACGCCGCGGTTCAGGGCTGGCAGCTGGAGCTGGTTTTCCCAGAAGGTCATAAAGGTGTTGGTAATGGTTACACCGTAGATCCACAGCAGCGGGCAAATGGCGAAGAAGTAGAGGAAGGTGATCACCACCCCGCCGGTTTTGCCGAAATGCTCTTCCACCGTTTCGGTGATGTTGCCGGAGACGTTACTGCCGGACAAACAGAGGCGCGCCAGCGCGCGGTGGCAGTAAAACGCAATCGGGAAGGCGAGTACCAGCATCAGCAGGATAGGGATCAGGCCGCCAAACCCTGCGCGAATGGGGAAGAACAGCACGCCTGCACCAATGGCGGTCCCGAACAGGCCCAGCGTCCAGGTGGTATCCGATTTACGCCAGGTGGACGTTTTTGTCTGGCCAACGGTAATGCTTTCAGTGTTGCTCATAAGTCATCCTTTATGCGTCAACGAAGCCGGTAATTTGGGAAACACGGGAGAGATCGATATTGCCGCCGGAAATAATGCAGACGGTTTTACGGCCCTGAATATAGTGGTCCAGTTTGCCGCTTAATAACGCCGCGCAGGCCAGCGCGCCCGCACCTTCCGTCACCACTTTATTTCGCTGAATAAGCGCAATCATGCTGTTGCGAATTTCATCTTCGCTGACCAGCACAATGTCATCGACCAGTTCACGAACAATTTCGAAAGTTAAATTACCCGGACGAGACACGTCGCAACCGTCGGCTAATGTGCCGGTAACGCGATGGCTGGTTATTTCTCCGGCCTGCCAGGAAGCCGCCATGCCGTGAACGTTTTCAGACTGCACGCCGATAATATTGATTGTCGGGTTAATGGATTTAATCGCCGTTGCAATCCCGGCAATTAAACCGCCGCCGCCGATAGGGACAATGACGTTATCCACGTCGTAGAGATCTTCGAGAATTTCGAGGCCGATGGTGCCCTGGCCGGCAATGACTTTCGGATCGTCATAAGGCGGAATAAAAATGCGCCCCTCCATCTCGACGATTTCGCTCACCTTAGCGATGGTGTCGTTGAAGTTCTCGCCGTGCAGCACCACTTCCGCCGAGTAGTCGCGGGTCGCGGCGACCTTGGATTTTGGCGCGCCCATCGGCATCACCACTTTGCCATCGATACCGAGCATGGCGCAGGAGAGTGATACTCCCTGAGCGTGGTTACCTGCGGAGCAGGCCACCACCCCTTTGCGTTTTTCTGCATCCGTCAGCGAACTTAACTTATTAAACGCCCCGCGTATTTTAAACGAACCGGTACGCTGCATATTTTCAAACTTAAGAAATATTTCGCCCTTACAGCGTTCGCTGAGATAATTTGAGCGCGGCATGCCGGTTTTATAAATTTTTCCCGCCAGGCGCTTTCTGGCGTCCTGAATATCTTCAATGGTCACCGGGAGATCGTAGGTAATGTGCATAATATCCTCGTTATAATAATTCATTGTTTTCAGGCAAAGTCAGGGTAACAGAGCGTTAAAAAGCGTCGCTCCGGGTGTTTTAAAGCGTGATTATTTTTATCGTCGTTTATCGATATTCATCGACGAATATTGTTTTGCCAGTTCAACTAATACTGACGCCGATTTTTTAATACTGTAATTTTTCGACCACACGGCGGCATAACGCGCCACGGGTAATTCATCCTCCACCGGCAGGGCGATAAACTGGTCCGAGCCGAACGGCGCAATCATGTCACGGGGGATCACCGTCAGGTAATCGGCATTAAGGACAAGGTTATAGATAGTGACGACGGAATCGGTCTGGACGATGTTTTCAATGCTGATGTGGTTGTCTTGCAGGGTGGTCAGGAGTTCGTTGTAGTAGCCCATATCGGTTTGCGGCATCACCCACTGCTCATGCGTAAGTGATGCCAGTCTGGTCGGGCCGGTGCACGTTCGTGATTTACTCGCCACCAGCACAAACTCGGATTCAAACAGCGGCTCAACGTGAAGATCCTGAAGCAACATTCCGTCGCTCAGCGTGCCGATGGCAAAATCCAGCCGACCGTCGCGAATGGCGGGCAGGAATGAAGAGAGCTGCGCTTCATACATGGAGACGCGCGCTTTCGGAAACACTTCCCTGAATTTTTTAATCATCTCAGACAGGAAGGTGAAGCCAATCAGCGACGGATAGCCAAAGGAAACGTCCATGACGGTACTAAAACTGAGGCTGTTGATTTCGCTCACCATGTTTTTCATTTCGCGGGTGATCGACTCAGCGTATGACAGCAGCACCTGACCGGCGGCAGTGAGTTTTACGCCGGTGTTTTTACGCACCATTACCTCCACCCCGAAGTAGGATTCGATGTCGCTGATGATTTTGCTGACGGCAGGTTGCGTCAGCCCCAGTTGTCTTGCAGCAGAACCTATGGAGCCACTTTTGATGACTTCCTGAAATACCACGAGGTGCTGTGTTTTCGGTAGAATAATAGTATTCATCATATTCTGCGTTTATTTCCCTATGACGCAGCGGATTCTACCTAATAACGTTTCAGGGGGTATGTGCTGTTACTCACAATTCGCCGGAACGCCCTATTCACACCCATCATCAAAACCATTTAAATACTTATAAATCAATAAGATAAAACAATTAAAATACGCAATTACGCTGATATTGATCAACAAATTACGAGGTAATAAATTTATTTTATGGTAATAACCCGCGTGAATTTTTTTGCCTTAGAAATATTAATAAAGGCTATCTTTCAGGCAATTAAAGGTTAATAAATCAACACTGCCGATTTAAAACATTTTTGTGGTTTATCAACTTTACATGGGATATTAATACTATTTCAGAATAAAGAGTGGGATATATCACACATTCACCAGAAGAATGTTTTTAGATTCAATATTTGATTATCAATTAGAAAAACATTTATTCTCAGCAAACCAACAAATGCAACATCTAATCAACACTAAAATTTTCTTATTTTATAGCGTTAAATTTTGTGATTACGATCATCCACGGAGGATGAGAGGAGCGCGTGGCGGAGTAAACAGTGAAATGTGCTTAGCATCGCAAAATTGAGAATTGATGTCGTCTGGCGCAGCGCTTACCCGGTCTGTTCTCTTCAAAAAGCAAAAACCCCGCCGAAGCGGGGTTTCGTAAGAAGTTGAAGCTGACCGATAAGCCGGGTTCTGTCGTGGACAGTCATTCATCTAGGCCAGCAATCGCTCACTGGCTCAAGCAGCCTACCCGGGTTCAGTACGGGCCGTACCATGTGAACCCCTATTTGGCCTTGCTCCGGGTGGAGTTTACCGTGCCACGGACTGTTACCAGCCGCGCGGTGCGCTCTTACCGCACCCTTTCACCCTTACCTGATCCCGCTTGCGCGGGCCATCGGCGGTTTGCTCTCTGTTGCACTGGTCGTGGGTTTCCCCCCCAGGCGTTACCTGGCACCCTGCCCTGTGGAGCCCGGACTTTCCTCCCCTCCGCCCGTCTCCCCCGAAAGGGACGACGACGAAGCGGCGACTGTCTGGTCAGCTTCGGCGCGCAGTATAGAGGGTTTGCGCGCCGCTGTCACCCCTGGCTACGCATGCCTACCTGCAATGTGGCCGCGATATTGCGCGAGGCGCGGTAAATGTTGTCATACGCGCCCCGGAACGCCTCTTCCAGTGAGCCGATGCTGGTCAGTACGCTGAACACCGCGTCGATGCCGTACTGGTGTACCACGCCCACGTCCTGCGTCAGACTTCCGGCAATCCCTATCACCGGCTTATGGTATTTTTTGGCGACGCTCGCCACGCCGACGGGCACTTTACCGTTAATGCTCTGGCTGTCGATGCGCCCTTCGCCCGTCAGTACCCAGGTGCAGTCGTGAATGTGTTCTTCAAGATTGAGCGCCTGAGTGACAATCTCAATGCCGCTTTTCAGCTCAGCCCCCAGAAATGCCATCAGCGCCGCGCCCATGCCGCCCGCCGCTCCTGCCCCCGGAACCGGGTTCACGTCGATGCGCAAAGATTTTTTGATCACCTCGGCATAGTGGCTAAGATTGGCGTCGAGTTCGAGGATCATCTCCTCGGTGGCGCCTTTTTGCGGGCCAAAGATACGCGACGCGCCGCTTTCACCGACCAGCGGATTCGTCACGTCACAGGCGACGCGGATTGCGCATCCCTGAAGACGCGAATCGAGCGCCGAAATATCAATACGGTTAAGCGCCATCAGGCTACCGCCACCGTAGCCGATCTCCGTCCCATTGGCATCCGTAAACCTCGCGCCCAGCGCCTGCATCATGCCGGCGCCCCCGTCGTTGGTTGCGCTCCCGCCGATACCGATGATGATATTGCGCGCGCCTTTATCCAGCGCGCTGAGGATCAGCTCCCCCGTCCCGCGAGACGTTGTGACCAGCGGGTTACGCAGCGCGGGAGGAACAAGCACCAGGCCGCTGGCGGCGGCCATTTCGATAAACGCGGTCGTCCCGTCGCCAGAGATCCCCCAGCGGGCATTCACCTTTTCCCCTAACGGACCGGTGACGACAGCCTGCTGCCAGGTGCCCTGAGTCGCGGCGATCATCGCTTCAACCGTACCTTCCCCACCGTCAGCAACGGGAACCGACACGTAATGAGCGTCGGGGAAAATCTCCCGAAATCCTTTTTCTATCGCCTGCGCCACCTCGGTGGCAGACAGGCTTTCTTTATAAGAGTCTGGCGCGATTATGATTTTCATAGTTGTAAGCCTGGACCGTAGGCCCGGTATGCGTTGCGCCACCGGGCAGGACGTCATTAGCGAGTAATTTCGACCTTCGCCAGTTTTTCGTAGTAGCACGCGAGCGCGCTGTGATCGGCAGTGCCAAGACCGTCCGCACGCAGCGCCTGCATCATCTCCATGACGGCGGCAGTCAGCGGCAGCTGCGCCCCTACGCCGTGTGACGTATCCAGCGCATTCGCCAGATCTTTAATGTGCAGATCGATACGAAAACCCGGCTTAAAGTTACGATCCATCACCATCGGTGCCTTGGCATCCAGCACGGTGCTGCCCGCCAGACCACCGCGAATGGCCTGATAGACCAGATCCGGATTCACCCCCGCTTTGGTGGCCAGCGTCAGCGCCTCCGACATGGCCGCAATGTTCAGCGCCACAATCACCTGGTTTGCCAGCTTGGTGACGTTACCCGCGCCGATGTCACCGGTGTGCACCACGGAGCCAGCCATCGCTTTCATCAGGTCGTAGTATTTGTCGAAGACGGCTTTATCGCCGCCCACCATCACCGACAGGGTGCCGTCAATGGCTTTGGGCTCGCCGCCGCTGACCGGTGCGTCCAGCATATCCACGCCTTTCGCCTTCAGCGCCTCGCTGATTTCGCGGCTCGCCAGCGGTGCGATTGAACTCATGTCGATCACCACCAGGCCCGGCTTCGCGCCGTCGATAATGCCGTTCTCACCCAGCGCCACCTCTTTCACGTGCGGAGAGTTTGGCAGCATGGTGATGATGACATCGCACTGCTCGGCGATCGCTTTTGCGGTTGCCGCCGTTTCCGCGCCGGCCGCAATCACCTCTGCCACCGCGTCTGAATTACGGTCGAGAACCACCAGCGAGTAACCTGCTTTGATGAGGTTCTTGCTCATTGGTTTGCCCATGATACCCAGGCCAATAAAACCCACTTTCAGCGTCATAATCTGTTTCCTCAATGATGGTTATTTTTTAAAAGCGTCTGCTAATCTCTGCGTGGCCGCGCGGAATACGCCGAGGTCGCTGCCGACGGCAACAAACGTTGCGCCCCACTCCAGGTAGCGGCGGGCGTCAGCTTCCACCGGCGCCAGAATGCCGCACGGCTTACCGTGGGCTTTGGCACGGGCAAAAATGTGCTGGATGGCGCGCTGAACGTCCGGGTGGCTGGCGTTGCCCAGATGACCAAAGGCGGCAGCCAGATCGCTCGGGCCAACGAAAATACCGTCTACCCCTTCGGTCGCGGCAATGGCGTCGACGTTATCGACACCCTGCTGGCTCTCGATCTGAACCAGGATGGTGATGTTCCTGTTGGACTGGGCGAAATAGTCCGGCACGGTGCCAAACATGTTGGCGCGGTGCGAAACGGACACGCCGCGGATCCCTTCCGGCGGATAGCGGGTCGCCGCTACGGCCAGCACCGCTTCTTCTTCCGTTTCAACAAACGGGATCAGGAAGTTGTAGAAGCCGATATCCAGTAAACGCTTGATGATAACCGGCTCGTTGGTGGGCACACGCACCACCGGCGCGCTGTGGCTGCCTTTCAGCGCCATCAGCTGCGGAATAAACGTGCTGATATCGTTTGGCGCATGTTCGCCGTCCAGCACCAGCCAGTCGAATCCGGCCAGGCCCAGCACTTCCGTGCTGATGGGGTTTGCCAGCGCAGACCAGCAGCCAATCTGGATCTGGTGCGCCGCGAGGGCTGCTTTAAACTTATTCGGGAAGATATCGTTACTCATCGCTTATACCTTTTTTAATTCCGCAGTTTTAGCCAGCATCATTTTTATTTATTCCGACGCAGCGTCAGGGTTATATTTATTTTCTGACTGAATTTTGGCGTTATAAAATCGTCATTCAGTATAATCGCCGCCCGACGGCAGTACATTGTTTCAATGCTCAGTTATCGAGTGGAATTTGAACGCTATCTTGAGCATATGCACAAAGCAGTGGGCGCTGATGCACAGAATCAACGATTAGTGTTTCGGGAGCGATCGCGATCACATTCTCACCTTTCCTCTCCTGACATTCTTTATTTCTTCAATAAGAAACAATTAACCATCTGGCTATATTTAGTATCAGATATTTTGCTGGAGAAGCGTAAACAATGGCCGATATTCAAATTCGACAGGCGTCGCCGACGGCGTTCTATATAAAAGTGCACGATACCGACAACGTGGCGATTATTGTCAACGACAATGGCTTAAAAGCGGGTACCCGCTTCCCGGACGGGCTGGAGCTGATTGAGCACGTTCCGCAGGGGCACAAGGTCGCGCTGGTCGATATCCCCACGCACGGCGAAATCGTGCGTTACGGCGAAGTCATCGGCTATGCGGTACGCCCTATCCCGCAGGGCAGCTGGGTTGAAGAGTCGCTGGTTGAGCTGCCAGCGGCCCCGCCGCTGGAAACGTTGCCGCTGGCGACCCGCGTCCCTGAGCCGTTGCCGCCGCTGGAGGGCTATACCTTCGAAGGTTACCGCAACGCGGACGGCAGCGTGGGAACCAAAAACCTGCTCGGCATCACTACCAGCGTGCATTGCGTGGCGGGCGTCGTGGATTACGTGGTGAAAATTATTGAGCGCGATCTGCTGCCGAAATACCCCAACGTTGACGGCGTGGTGGGGCTTAACCACCTGTACGGCTGCGGCGTGGCGATCAACGCGCCCGCGGCGGTCGTGCCAATCCGCACAATCCACAATATCGCCCTCAACCCAAACTTTGGCGGCGAGGTGATGGTGATTGGCCTCGGCTGTGAGAAATTGCAGCCTGAACGCCTGTTGCAGGGTACTGAGGATGTGAAAGCCATTCCGGTAGACGATGCCAGCATTGTTCGTCTCCAGGACGAACGTCACGTCGGATTCCGTTCCATGGTCGACGATATTCTTCAGGTGGCGGAGCGCCATCTGGACACGCTGAACAAACGCCAGCGCGAAACCTGCCCGGCCTCTGAGCTGGTAGTGGGGACACAGTGCGGCGGCAGCGATGCGTTTTCCGGCGTCACCGCCAACCCGGCGGTGGGTTACGCGTCGGATTTGTTCGTGCGCTGCGGCGCCACGGTGATGTTCTCCGAGGTCACCGAAGTGCGTGACGCCATCCACCTGCTTACGCCGCGCGCCGTCAACGAGGAGGTGGGCAAACGCCTGCTGGAGGAGATGGCCTGGTACGATAACTATCTTGATATGGGCAAAACCGACCGCAGCGCCAACCCGTCTCCGGGTAACAAGAAAGGCGGCCTGGCGAACGTGGTGGAAAAAGCCCTCGGGTCAATTGCCAAATCTGGCCAGAGTGCGATTGTGGAAGTGCTCTCTCCGGGCCAGCGGCCAACCAAACGCGGCCTTATTTACGCGGCTACGCCTGCCAGTGATTTTGTTTGCGGCACCCAGCAGGTGGCGTCCGGCATTACGGTACAGGTCTTTACCACCGGGCGCGGCACGCCGTACGGCCTGATGGCGGTACCGGTGATCAAAATGGCGACCCGCACCGAGCTGGCAAACCGCTGGTATGACTTAATGGATATCAACGCGGGCACCATCGCCACCGGGGAAGAGAGTATTGAGGATGTGGGCTGGAAGCTGTTCCACTTCATTCTGGACGTGGCGAGCGGGCGGAAGAAAACTTTCTCTGATCAATGGGGACTGCATAACCAGCTGGCGGTGTTTAATCCGGCGCCGGTGACGTGATGGCCTCTCATTCTGCCCTCTCCCCACAGGGGAGAGGACAGGGTGAGGGGACAAAACCCTACACCAGCACCACATCAATCCCGCTTTTCCGCAGCCCGTCTAGGCTCTCCGCCGGAATACCTTCATCAACGATAATCATATCGATCCGCTGGGTATCAATGATTTTATGCAGGCTTGAGCGGTTAAACTTGCTGGAGTCGGTCACAACGATAATGCGCTCTGCCACCTCGCACATTTTTCGATTCAGGCGGGCTTCATCCTCGTTGTGGGTACTCACCCCCCGATCGAGATCGATGGCGTCGACGCCCAGGAACAGCAGGTCAAAATGGTAATTCTGTAACGACTGCTCCGCCTGGTCGCCGTAGAAAGATTGCGACTGACGGCGCAAGTGTCCACCGGTCATCAGCAGCTCCACTCCCTCTGCTTCCAGCAGCGCGTTCGCCACGTTCATCCCGTTGGTCATGGCAATAACGTCGGTGTGCTGGCGCAGCATACGGGCGATTTCACAGGTCGTGGTACCCGAGTCCAGAATAATGCGGTGGCCCGGCTTCACCAGCTCAGCCGCCGCCTGCGCGATGCTGCGCTTCACTGCCGTATTAAGGGAACTTTTGTCCTCAACGGACGGCTCCACGCCGGGCATATTGCCTTCGCAAATCAGCGCGCCGCCGTAAGCGCGAACGGCAATCCCCTGCTTTTCCAGAAAGGCCAGATCGTTACGGATCGTCACCGTCGACACGCCGTATAAAAGAGAAAGATCGTTAACCTGCACGCTTCCCTGCGCCCGCAACCGCTGAATGATCTGCTCTCGCCTTTCGCTGGTGCCGGTGATGCGCTTCTCTGCGGATGGATCGGTGCTGCTCATACGAGCTCCTTAGTAAATAAACTTTCGTTTCATTTCGTTTTGCTTATTAACGCCTTTCTTTTAAGGGAATGCAAGCCCTGTAAGGCGCGCTGACGCACGCTTAACCGCCGCTGAAACCTTTCATTATGTTTCTTTTGTGAAACAGATCGGAAAACTATTATCTTTCGTTTTATTTTTACCGCACCATAATGCAGTATCAAATGAAACAAAACGAAAGATGAATGCCAACACCATCCGAAATGGAGAGGAAAGTGAAACATCTGACAGAAATGGTGGAACAACATAAACGGGGGAATACAAACGGGATTTATGCCGTCTGTTCCGCACATCCACTGGTACTTGAAGCTGCAATTCGTTACGCCCATTCTCAACAGACGCCTCTGCTGATTGAAGCCACCTCAAACCAGGTGGATCAGTTTGGCGGCTATACCGGTATGACGCCCGCCGATTTTCATGGGTTTGTCTGCACGCTGGCGGGATCTCTCGGTTTCCCCACCTCGCAGCTGATCCTTGGCGGCGATCATCTCGGTCCCAACCGCTGGCAAAACCTGCCGGCTTTGCAGGCGATGGCGAACGCCGACGATCTCATCAAAAGCTACGTGGCTGCCGGGTTCAAGAAGATCCATCTCGATTGCAGCATGTCCTGCGAAGACGATCCGGTTCCTTTAACCGATGCGATCGTTGCCGGGCGCGCCGCGCGTCTGGCAAAAATTGCCGAAACAACCTGTCTTGAGCAATTTGGTGTAGCCGATCTGGTCTACGTTATCGGCACGGAAGTTCCGGTTCCCGGCGGCGCGCACGACACGCTGACCGAGCTTGAGGTCACCACGCCAGAGGCGGCACGCGCCACGCTTGAAGCACACCGCCACGCATTTGAGAAGGAAGGGTTAAGCGACATCTGGCCGCGCATTATTGGCCTGGTGGTACAGCCCGGCGTTGAGTTCGATCATGCGCACGTTTGTGACTATCAGCCGCATAAGGCCGTCGCGCTGAGCAAAATGGTTGAAGCCTATGACACGCTGGTATTTGAAGCACATTCTACCGATTACCAGACGCCGCAGGCGCTGCGCCAGCTGGTGAACGATCACTTCGCCATTCTTAAAGTCGGTCCTGCCCTGACCTTTGCCCTGCGCGAAGCGCTGTTCTCACTGGCCGCCATTGAAGAAGAACTGCTCCCGGCGAAAGCCAGCTCGGGCCTGCGTCACGTTCTGGAAAACGTGATGCTCGATCGCCCGGAATACTGGCAAAGCCACTATCACGGTGACGGCAATGCCCGACGCCTGGCCCGCGGCTACAGCTACTCCGACCGCGTGCGCTATTACTGGCCGGACAGCCAGATTGACGATGCCTTTGAACGACTGGTGCGCAATCTGGCAGACGAACCCATTCCGCTGCCGCTTATCAGCCAGTATTTGCCGTTGCAGTACAGCAAAGTTCGCGAGGGCGCTCTCAAGTCAACGCCGCGGGAACTCATCATTGACCACATTCAGGACATACTCCAGCAGTACCATGCCGCCTGCGAAGGCGTAACGACTCCACACGCATAATTAAAAAGAGGAAAACGCTATGCCAAACATTGTCTTATGCCGCATTGATGAACGCCTGATCCACGGACAGGTGGGCGTGCAGTGGGTGGGGTTTGCGGGGGCAAACCTGGTGCTGGTGGCAAATGACGAGGTTGCGGACGATCCGGTTCAACAAAACCTGATGGAAATGGTGCTCGCGGAAGGGATCGCCGTGCGTTTCTGGTCGCTGCAAAAAGTGATCGACAACATTCACCGCGCCGCTGACCGCCAGAAAATTCTGCTGGTCTGCAAATCACCCGCCGATTTTCTGAAGCTGGTTGAAGGCGGCGTGCCCATCACCCGTATCAATGTCGGAAACATGCACTACGCCAGTGGCAAACAGCAAATTGCCAAAACGGTATCTGTAGACGCGAACGATATCGCCGCGTTCAACGGCCTGAAGGCGGCCGGCGTGGAATGCTTCGTTCAGGGCGTTCCAACAGAGACTGCTTTGGATCTCTTTAAACTGCTCTGAGGGATTCACAATGGAAATCAGTCTGTTGCAGGCTTTCGCGCTCGGGCTTCTCGCCTTTATCGCGGGCCTGGATATGTTTAACGGCTTAACACACATGCACCGTCCGGTGGTGCTCGGGCCGCTGGTTGGCCTGATACTGGGCGACCTGCACACCGGTATTCTGACCGGCGGTACCTTAGAGCTGGTCTGGATGGGTCTGGCGCCGCTGGCGGGCGCGCAGCCGCCGAACGTGATTATCGGCACCATCGTTGGCACCACGTTTGCCATCACCACGGGCGTGAAGCCGGATGTCGCCGTTGGGGTCGCGGTGCCGTTTGCCGTGGCGGTTCAGATGGGGATCACCTTCCTCTTCTCCGTGATGTCCGGCGTAATGTCCCGCTGCGATCGCATGGCGGCCAACGCGGACACCGACGGCATAGAGCGAGTCAACTATCTGGCGCTGCTGGCGCTCGGCATTTTTTATTTCCTGTGCGCGTTTCTGCCCATCTACTTTGGCGCTGAACACGCGAAAACCGCCATTGCTATCCTGCCGGAGCGTCTGATTGACGGTCTCGGCGTCGCGGGCGGCATCATGCCAGCGATCGGCTTCGCCGTGCTGCTGAAAATCATGATGAAAAACGTCTACATCCCTTACTTCATTATCGGTTTTGTCGCCGCGGCCTGGCTGAAGCTTCCGGTACTGGCGATTGCCGCAGCGGCACTGGCGATGGCGCTGATCGACCTGCTGCGTAAATCGCCTGAACCGACGGCGCCCGCGGCCCAGAAAGAGGAATTTGAAGATGGCATCTAATCACACCACCCTGCCGGGCGCGTCTGTCAGTGAAGAGACGCTGCTGAGCGGCGTGAATGAAAACGTCTATGAAGACCAGACCATTGGCGCGGAGCTGACCAAAAAAGACATCAACCGCGTGGCCTGGCGCTCCATGCTGCTGCAGGCCTCGTTCAACTACGAGCGTATGCAGGCCTCCGGCTGGCTGTACGGGCTGCTGCCCGCGCTGAAAAAGATCCACACCAATAAGCGGGACCTGGCGCGGGCGATGAAAGGTCATATGGGCTTCTTTAACACCCATCCGTTTCTGGTGACCTTCGTTATCGGCATTATTCTGGCGATGGAACGATCAAAGCAGGACGTGAACAGCATTCAGAGCACGAAAATTGCCGTCGGCGCGCCGCTCGGGGGCATTGGTGACGCCATGTTCTGGCTCACCCTGCTGCCGATTTGCGGGGGGATTGGCGCCAGCCTGGCGCTGCAAGGCTCCATTCTTGGCGCGGTGGTTTTTATCGTGCTGTTCAACGTGGTGCATCTCGGCCTGCGCTTTGGCCTGGCGCACTATGCCTACCGAATGGGTGTCGCCGCGATCCCGCTGATCAAGGCCAACACCAAAAAGGTTGGCCATGCTGCGTCCATTGTCGGGATGACGGTAATTGGTGCCCTGGTGGCAACCTATGTGCGCCTGAATACCACACTCGAGATTAAAGCCGGGGATGCGGTCGTCAAACTGCAAACCGACGTGATCGACAAGCTGATGCCGGCGTTTTTGCCGCTGGTCTACACCCTGACCATGTTCTGGCTGGTACGCCGTGGCTGGAGCCCGCTGCGCCTGATTGGTATCACCGTGGTGCTGGGCGTGGTCGGTAAATTCTGTCACTTCCTGTAAAAGCAAAGAGGTTGCGATGTTAGGCATTATTTTGACGGGTCACGGCGGTTTTGCCAGCGGGCTTGAACAGGCGATGAAGCAGATCCTCGGCGAACAGCCGCAGTTTATCGCCATCGATTTTCCGGAAAGTTCCACCACTGCGCGGCTGACCGCGCAGCTTGAGCAGGCAGTGACTGAACTGGACGCAGAGCACGATATTGTGTTTCTCACCGATCTTCTCGGCGGGACGCCGTTTCGTGTGGCCTCTACCCTCGCGATGCAGCGGCCCGGCAGCGAAGTGATCGCCGGCACTAACCTCCAGCTTTTGCTGGAGATGGTGCTGGATCGCGACGGATTAAGCAGCGAAGCGTTTCGTTTGCAGGCGCTGGAGTGCGGCCATCGCGGCCTGACCAGCCTGGTGGATGAGCTAGCCCGCTGTCGCGAGGACGTGCCCGCCGGGGAAGGGATATGAGCCAGGTGCTGCGCGCGCGTCGTCTGCTTACCGGGCAGGGCTGGCTGGATGACCACCAGCTGCGTATCGAAAGAGGCGTCATCACCGCCATCGAGCCGATACCGGCAGGGGTTAACGTCCGCGAGGCGGACCTGCTTTGCCCGGCATATATCGATATCCACGTTCACGGCGGCGCGGGAGTGGACGTGATGGATGATGCACCCGACGTGCTGGACCGGTTAGCCATGCATAAAGCACGTGAAGGTGTGGGGGCGTTTTTACCCACCACCGTCACCGCTCCGCTGGAGGCGATCCATGGCGCGTTAAGGCGTATTGCCCGACGCTGTCATGCCGGTGGCCCCGGCGCGCAGGTTCTGGGGAGCTATCTGGAAGGCCCGTACTTTACGCCGCAGAACAAAGGGGCGCATCCGCCAGAACTGTTTCGCGAACTGGATCTTGCGGAACTTGATGCGCTGATTGCGGTTTCGCAGGACACGCTGCGGGTTGTGGCGCTGGCCCCGGAAAAAGCGCACGCCCTGAAGGCGATCCATCACCTCAGCCAGAAAGGGATACGCGTCATGCTGGGCCACAGCGCTGCTACATACGCGCAGACCCTTGCCGCATTTGACGCAGGCGCAGCCGGGCTGGTGCACTGCTACAACGGCATGACGGGGTTACACCACCGGGAGCCCGGCATGGTTGGCGCCGGGCTGACGGACCCACGCGCGTGGCTGGAGCTGATTGCCGACGGTCACCACGTTCACCCTGGAGCCATGCGGCTATGTTGTTGCTGTGCGAAGGATCGCACGGTGCTGATCACCGATGCCATGCAGGCGGCGGGGATGCCTGACGGGCGCTATACGCTATGTAGTGAAAATGTCGAGATGCAGGGCGGCGTTGTCCGCACGGCCTCCGGCGGGCTGGCGGGCAGCACGCTCGCGCTGGATGCCGCCGTGCGACATATGGTGGAGCAGACGGGGGTTCCCGCAGAGAACGCTATTCATATGGCCTCGCTGCATCCTGCCCGCCTGCTCGGTATGGACCACCTGCTGGGATCGTTAGCGCCAGGCAAACGCGCCAACATTATTGCGCTGGACGCAGGTTTACACCTCCGGCAGATCTGGCTTCAGGGTCAGGCGCTTTCGCTATAGCCCTTTCACAGTCTGCTCTGTTGGCCTTACGGAATGCGATCGTAAGGCCTTTCTTTTCCTTTCCTTAATTTTTACCTTTCCTTTCGCGATCACACTTTTCGTTTTATTTCTTTTTCGCCATTGAACTTTCGATTTCTTTTCTATAGATTTTCTTTAACTGCTTAAGTGAACAAGTGAAACGAAACGAAAGATAGCGACACGTTTGCCAGCGTCTGATGTGGAATTCACACGACTAAGGACTGAGTTATGCCACAAACCACTACCGCCACCACCGGCACCTGGACCGAAAAAGAGATCCGCCAGCAGCCAGCCAGCTGGCTTCGCTCGCTCAGCAGTATCGATAACCTGCGCGCGTCGATCGACGGTTTTCTGACGCCACTGTTGCGCAAGCCCGATCTGCGGATCGTTCTGACCGGTGCGGGCACGTCCGCTTTTATCGGTGACATCATTGCGCCATGGCTTGCCAGCCGCACAGGGAAAAACATGACCGCGATCCCAACGACCGATCTGGTCACCAATCCGATGGATTATTTCAGCCCTGCGCACCCGCTGCTGCTGGTCTCTTTTGCCCGTTCCGGCAACAGCCCGGAGAGCGTCGCCGCCGTTAAGCTGGCGAACCAGTTTGTGCCGGAGTGCTACCACCTGTCGATCACCTGTAATGAAGCGGGCAGCCTGTACCAGAATGCCGTCGACAGCGATAACGCCTGCGCTCTGCTCATGCCGGCTGAAACGCACGATCGCGGGTTCGCGATGACAAGCAGCATCACCACCATGATGGCGAGCTGCCTGGCGGTATTCGCACCGGAAACGATCAACAGCAAAACGTTCCGCGACGTATCCGATCGCTGTCAGGCGATCCTCACGTCGCTCGGCGATTTCAGCCACGGCGTTTTTGGTAACGAACCGTGGAAGCGCATCGTTTATCTGGGCAGCGGCGGATTACAGGGCGCCGCGCGGGAATCTGCGCTGAAGGTGCTGGAGCTGACCGCCGGCAAGCTGGCGGCATTCTACGATTCGCCAGCGGGTTTTCGTCACGGGCCTAAGTCGCTGGTAGACAACGAAACGCTGGTCGTCGTGTTTGTCTCCAGCCATCCGTATACGCGTCGGTACGATCTGGATCTGCTCGCCGAGCTGCGTCGCGATCGTCAGGCCATGCGCGTGGTAGCCATTGCAGCCGAAACGGATCCGGTCATTGAAGCGGGCCCGCATATCCTGCTGCCGCCTTCCCGCGCGTTTAACGATATGGAGCAGGCGTTCTGCTTCCTGATGTACGCCCAGGTCTTTGCACTCACCCAGTCTCTGCACGTCGGCAATACGCCGGATACGCCGTCCGCCAGCGGTACGGTTAACCGTGTGGTCCAGGGCGTTGTTATTCATCCGTGGCAGGCTTAAGAGGACAGGCTCATGAGCATTATTTCTACCAAATACCTTTTGCAGGACGCGCAGACGAAGGGCTATGCCGTTCCGGCCTTTAACATCCACAACGCCGAGACGATCCAGGCGATCCTCGAAGTCTGTAGCGAAATGCGCTCGCCGGTGATCCTGGCGGGTACGCCGGGTACGTTTAAACATATTGCGCTGGAAGAGATTTACGCCTTGTGCAGCGCCTATTCCCACACTTATGACATGCCGCTGGCGCTCCACCTCGATCACCACGAATCGCTGGACGACATTCGCCGCAAAGTCCATGCCGGCGTACGCAGCGCAATGATCGACGGCAGCCATTACCCGTTCGAACAAAACGTGAAGCTGGTGAAGTCGGTCGTCGATTTCTGCCACCTCAACGACTGTAGCGTCGAGGCCGAGCTGGGACGACTGGGCGGGGTGGAAGATGACATGAGCGTCGACGCCGAAAGCGCGTTTCTGACCGACCCGCAGGAAGCGAAACGCTTTGTCGAGCTGACTGGGGTGGACAGCCTCGCCGTTGCCATCGGTACCGCACACGGCCTCTATACCAAACGGCCAAAAATCGATTTCCAGCGGCTGGCCGAGATCCGCGAGGTGGTGACGGTGCCACTGGTGCTGCACGGCGCGAGCGATGTGCCGGATGAGGACGTGCGCCGCACCATTGAGCTGGGCGTCTGCAAAGTGAACGTTGCAACAGAACTGAAAATCGCCTTCTCCGACGCCGTTAAAGCCTGGTTTGCCGAAAACCCGCAGGGCAACGATCCGCGCTTCTACATGCGCGTCGGCATGGATGCCATGAAGGAGGTGGTCAGAAGCAAAATCACCGTTTGCGGCTCGGCAAACCGACTGCTGCTTCCGGCTGAAGCCTGATCCCATCGCGCATTACATCAATACCTAAAAAATAACTATAAGCCTCGCAAATATGAAGGCGCGTCCTTAAGCCGGACAGCGCCTTCCATTATCCTAAAAAATCCGAGGAGTCCCTACATGACACAGGAAAAGTCGTTTAAATCGAAAGCGTGGGCGTTTTTCCAGAGCCTGGGAAAGACCTTTATGTTCCCGGTGTCCCTGCTTGCCTTTATGGGGCTGCTGCTGGGTATTGGCAGTTCCGTTACCAGCCCCTCCACCATCAAAAGTTTTCCTTTTCTGGGCGGCGAGTTAACGCAGCTCACCTTTGGTTTTATCGCCATGGTCGGCGGGTTTGCCTTTACCTACCTGCCGCTGATGTTTGCCATGGCGATCCCGATGGGCCTTGCCAAACGCAATAAAGCGGTAGGCGCCTTTGCCGGATTCGTTGGCTACATGCTGATGAACATGAGCATCAACTATTACCTGACCGCCACCCACCAGCTTGCCGATGCCGCCACCATGAGACAGGTGGGACAATCCATCGTGCTGGGCATTCAAACGCTGGAGATGGGCGTGCTGGGCGGCATTGTGGTGGGGGTCATCACCTACTTCCTGCACGAACGCTTTCAGGACACGGTGCTGCACGACGCCTTTGCCTTCTTTAGCGGCATTCGTTTTGTCCCGATTATTACCGCCCTCACCCTGTCGCTGGTCGGTTTGTTCATCCCCCTGTTGTGGGAATATGTGGCGATGGGCATTGCCGGGATTGGTCATATTATCCAGAGCACCAGCGTTTTTGGGCCGTTCCTGTATGGCGTGGGCGTGCTGCTGCTCAAGCCGTTTGGCCTGCATCACATTCTGCTGGCGATGGTGCGCTTCACCCCGGCGGGCGGCGTTGAGATGGTCAACGGCCATGAGGTGGCCGGTGCGCTGAATATTTTCTACGCCGAGCTGAAGGCCGGCCTGCCGTTTAGCCCGCACGTTACGGCATTTTTATCGCAAGGTTTTATGCCGACCTTTATCTTCGGCCTGCCTGCCGTGGCCTATGCCATCTACCGCACCGCGCGCCCGGAGAACCGTCCGGTGATTAAAGGGCTGCTGCTTTCCGGCGTGCTGGTTTCGGTGGTCACCGGCATTTCGGAGCCGATTGAGTTCCTGTTCCTGTTTATCGCCCCTGTGCTTTATGCCTTCCATATCGTTATGTCTGGCCTGGCGCTGCTGGTGATGGCGCTGCTTGGCGTCACCATCGGCAACACCGACGGCGGCATTCTGGACCTGCTGATCTTCGGCGTCATGCAGGGAACGTCGACCAAATGGTATCTGCTGTTCCCGGTGGGTATTGCCTGGTTTGCTATCTACTTCTTCGTCTTCCGCCGGTACATCCTCAAACACGATATTAAAACGCCGGGCCGTGAGGTTGACGCGCAGGGTGCGCTCCAGGCGGTGGAAGCCAATACCCGGGCACGTGGAAAATCAAAATACGATCATGGACTTATTCTTCGTGCGCTTGGCGGCAAAGAGAATATTGAGTCGCTCGACAACTGCATTACCCGCTTACGTCTGGTAGTGAAAGATAAGGGGCTTATTGACCAGCAGGCGCTGAAGGCCGCGGGCGCCCTGTCCGTCGTGGTGCTTGATGCCCACAGCGTTCAGGTGATCATCGGCCCGCAGGTGCAGAGCGTCAAAACCGGCATTGAAGCCTTAATTTAACAGGGGGTCGTTGTGTTTGATTTCGACAGGATCATTGAGCGTAAAAGCGATAAGTGCCGTAAATGGGATCATGCGTTTGTGTGCTCGCGTTTCGGTGATGTCCCGGAGGGATTTATCCCGCTGTGGATAGCAGATATGGACTTCACCTCGCCACCCGCCGTGACTGAAGGCTTTCAGCGCATCGTGGAGCATGGCACCTTCGGTTATACCTGGTGCTTCGACGAATTCTACGATGCGGTCATCGCCTTCCAGCGCATCCGTCATCAGGTTGAGGTGGAGAGGTCATGGATCACCCTGACCTACGGCACCGTGTCCACGCTGCACTATACGGTTCAGGCGTTCTGCACACCCGGCGACTGCGTGATGATGAACACCCCGGTGTACGATCCGTTTGCCATGGCGACGCAGCGACAAGGAGTGCAAGTACTCGCTAACCCGCTGCGCGTGGAAGACAACCGCTACCAGCTTGATTTTAACCTGACGGAAGCGCTGCTCAGAACGCACCGGCCCGCGCTGTGGTTCTTCTGCTCGCCGCATAACCCCTCCGGCAGGATCTGGCGCGCGGATGAGATCCGCCAGGTCTCCGAGCTCTGCAAACGCTACGGCACCATTCTGGTGGTAGATGAGGTGCACGCGGAACATATTCTCGACGGCACGTTCGTGAGCTGTTTGACCTCCGGCTGCGCCGCGCTGGATAACCTGATTGTGCTGACCTCCCCGAATAAAGCGTTCAACCTGGGGGGGCTAAAAACATCCTACTCGATGATTCCAGACGATTCGCTGCGCCAGCGCTTCCGTCAGCAGCTTGAGAAGAACTCCATTACCTCGCCAAATATCTTCGGCGTGTGGGGGATTATTCTGGCCTATCAGCACGGCCAGCCGTGGCTCGACGCGCTGAACGGTTATCTGTGCGGCAATGCCCGCTACCTGGCGGATGCCATTCAGACCCACTTCCCGGCGTGGAAGATGATGAACCCGGAGTCGTCGTATCTCGCCTGGGTAGACGTCAGCGCGGACGATCGCAGCGCGACGGCGCTCACCCAACATTTCGCAAAACAGGCTGGCGTGGTCATTGAAGACGGCAGCCACTACGTCCAGAACGGCGAAAACTACCTGCGGATTAACTTCGGCACCCAGCGCTACTGGCTGGAGCAGTCAATCAACCGAATGCTGAAGCATTACTGATAAGGATCTTACCCGATGAAAAAAGTGCTCACACTCTCGCTGCTGGCGCTTTGCGTGTCCCACGGCGCGGCGGCAGCGAACTACGCGCTCAGCAACGACGCTATTGCCCTCTCGTTTGATGATGCAAACGCAGCGGCCGTGGTAAAGGACAGCAGGGCTAACCATCCGCTCGCGCCGCAGGAGCTGTTTTTTCTGACGCTGCCGGATGAAACAAAAATCCATACCGCTGATTTTAAAATCAAGCACGTCGAAAAGCAGGACAACGCGATTGTCGTCGATTTTACGCATCCGGATTTTAACGTGACGGTGAAGCTGAACCTGGTGAAGAAAAAATACGCCAGTATCGATTACACCATCGCTGCGGTCGGCCAGCCGCGGGACGTGGCGAAAATTACCTTCTTCCCGACGAAAAAGCAGTCCCAGGCGCCTTACGTTGACGGGGCGATCAACAGCTCGCCAATCGTGGCCGACTCGTTCTTCATTCTGCCAGACAAACCGATTGTAAATACATACGCTTATGAAGCCACCACGAACCTGAACGTCGAGCTGAAAACGCCCATTCAGCCTGAAGCGCCGGTCAGCTACACCACCTGGTTTGGCACCTTCCCGGAAACCAGCCAACTGCGCCGCAGCGTGAACCAGTTTATTGATGCCGTGCGTCCGCGGCCGTACAAGCCTTATCTGCACTACAACAGCTGGATGGACATCGGCTTCTTTACCCCGTACTCCGAGCAGGATGTGCTGGGGCGGATGGACGAATGGAACAAGGAGTTTATCGCCGGGCGCGGCGTAGCGCTGGACGCGTTCCTGCTGGACGATGGCTGGGACGATCGCACCGGACGGTGGCTGTTTGGCCCGGCATTCAGCAACGGTTTCGGCAAGGTCAGGGAGAAAGCCGACAGCCTGCACAGCTCGGTTGGGCTGTGGCTTTCACCGTGGGGCGGCTACAACAAGCCGCGCGATATTCGCGTCTCGCATGCAAAAGAGTACGGATTTGAAACCGTAGACGGGAAGCTGGCGCTGTCAGGGCCGAACTACTTTAAAAACTTTAACGATCGGATCATCAAGCTGATCGAAAACGAGCACATTACCTCGTTTAAGCTCGACGGCATGGGCAACGCCAACTCGCATATCAAGGGGAGTCCGTTTGCCTCAGATTTCGACGCGTCAATCGCCCTGCTGCATAACATGCGTAGCGCCAACCCAAACCTGTTTATCAACCTGACGACCGGCACCGACGCCAGCCCGTCCTGGCTGTTCTACGCTGACGCGATCTGGCGTCAGGGCGATGATATCAACCTGTACGGCCCCGGCACGCCGGTGCAGCAGTGGATGACCTACCGCGATGCCGAAACCTGGCGATCCATCGTGCGCAAAGGTCCGCTGTTCCCGCTGAACTCGCTGATGTACCACGGGATCGTCAGCGCCGAAAATGCGTATTACGGTCTGGAGAAGGTGCAAACGGACAGCGATTTTGCCGACCAGGTGTGGAGCTACTTCGCAACCGGCACCCAGTTGCAGGAACTGTACATCACGCCATCCATGCTCAACAAGGCGAAGTGGGATACCCTGGCGCAGGCCGCAAAATGGTCGCGTGAGAATGCCAGCGTGCTGGTGGATACTCACTGGATTGGCGGTGACCCGACTGCGCTTCAGGTTTACGGCTGGGCTTCCTGGAGCAAAGACAAAGCGATTTTTGGCTTACGCAACCCGTCGGATAAGCCGCAACGTTACTATCTGGATTTAACGAAAGATTTTGAGATCCCAGCAGGAGAGCGTTCGCAGTTTACCCTCAAAGCCGTGTACGGCAGTAATTCAACCGTACCGGAGGAGTATAAAAACGCCGTGGTGATCACCCTGCAACCGCTGGAAACGCTGGTGTTTGAGGCGATGCCTGGGAAATAAAAAGTGTTCAGCTGGCAGGTTAAGGCATGACCTGCCAGCTTCCCCCTTTCCTTGCCCCCAGGCGTTTTAATTTACCCTTTGTTTGCAAAGAACGGAGATAACGTTCCGCGGTGCGGGAAGTCACCCCCAATACAGAGGCCAACATCACCGCAGTCATTTGCGGTTGAACGGTAAGCAGCTCAAGGATAGTGTTTTCCTTTTCCGACAATTCTTCCGACATTTTTTCCGACATGACGGATGTTATATCGATGCCTTCCCGCAAAGCTTCGGCCAAATTTTGTAACATAAACGCCACGAATGCCGTGCAATCACTGGCCCGATCGCATTGTCCTAAAATCTGGTAATAGCGCGATTGCTGGAAGTGAATGAGTGTTTCAACGGGCAGCCATGCAAGTTCTGCACGCCACTGGCTTAAGATCAACGTTTGCCACAGCCGCCCCATGCGTCCATTTCCATCCGAAAAGGGATGAATAAATTCGAACTCGTAGTGAAATACCGAGCTGGCAATCAACGGGTGAAGATCGGTCTGCTTAAGCCAGGAAAGAAGATCGTCGATAAGGCGGTTCATTTGTGACGCTGGCGGGGCCATGTGGACTAACTGGTTTCCACGGTACACCCCTACGTCCCCCTTTCTGAGCTTTCCGGGGTGATCGACCAGACCCATCATCAATAATCGGTGTGCACTAAGTAAGTCGTTGAGCATCCAGGGCTTCCATTCGATCAATTTCTCATATGCCAGGATAGCATTGCGTACTTCCTGAATATCTTTTTCAGGTGCAAGCACGCGTTTGCCATCCATGATTGCCGTCACCTGTCCGGTCGTTAATGAGTTATGTTCGATGGCCAGGGAAGCCTGAATAGTGCGTATCCTGTTCTCTTTGCGCAGTAAGGGTGATATTCTGCCTGAATGAGCCGCCCAGTGCCCCAATAGTTCACCAATCTCAACAACCTGATTAAGAATAAATGGCGTGATAGTAAATGGCGGCTGATAGCGGCTCATGTCACTTACTCCCCCTGCTGCTCCAGCGCGTATTTATACAGCGCATTTTTCTTCACGCCGTGGATCTCTGCCGCCAGCGCAGCCGCTTTTTTCAGAGGAAGTTCAGCCTGTAGCAGGGCCAGCGTACGCAGCGCATCGGCAGGCAGGGCGTCTTCCTGCGCTTTATGCCCTTCGACAATCAGCACCATTTCGCCCTTGCGGCGGTTTTCATCCTCTTTCACCCACGCCAGCAGCTCGCCAACTGGTGCACCGTGAATGGTTTCCCACGTTTTGGTCAGCTCGCGCGCCAGCACCACGTAGCGCCCTTCGCCCCAGACGGTCACCATATCTTCCAGGCTTTCCAGCAGGCGGTGCGTGGATTCGTAGAAAATCAGGGTACGCGGTTCGGCTTCCAGATCCTTTAACACGTCGCGGCGGCCTTTGGATTTGGCGGGCAGGAAACCTTCGTAGCAGAAACGATCGGACGGCAGACCCGCCGCGCTTAATGCGGCAATAGCAGCACACGGCCCCGGCAGCGGCACCACGCGTATCCCGGCTTCACGGCAGGTGCGCACCAGATGGTAACCCGGATCGTTAATAAGCGGCGTACCCGCATCAGAGACCAGGGCGATGTTCTGCCCTTCCTTAAGCTTCGCCACCAGCGTTTCGGCTTTTTGTTGCTCATTGTGATCGTGCAGGGCAAACAAACGGGCGTTAATGGCAAAGTGTTGCAGCAGTAAACCGGTATGACGGGTGTCTTCAGCAGCAATTAAATCAACAGCTTGCAATACAGTGAGTGCACGTTGGGTAATATCAGACAAATTCCCGATAGGAGTAGGTACAATATAAAGCTGGCCTTGAGAATTATCTGCCGTTTCGTGTTGTTTCATTGTCTCGTCCGTATTGCCGATTTAATATTGAGCATTGCGTAAAAAAATCACTGGATACAGTATGGTACCGTTAACGTTTCTTCGAAAAAAAGCCGCGCACAGCGTGCCCCTCCTGCTGGCAGCCCTGATCTTTACAGGCTGCGGCACCCAGGCACCCGACCAGAGCACTGCTCATATGCAGGGATCCGCTCAGGCTGATTCTGGCTTTTATCTGCAACAAATGTCGCAGAGTACAAATGATACCAGGATCAACTGGCAATTACTCGCCATTCGTGCACTGCTGAAGGAAGGCAAAACCCAGCAGGCCGCCGAGCTTTTCAGCCAGCTGCCGAAGGAGCTTAACGACGAGCAGCGTCGTGAGCAGACCCTGCTGTCGGCTGAACTGAAGGTCGCGCAGAAAGATGACGACGGCGCAAAGAAGATCCTCGGCACCATCGATCTAAGCACCCTGGATAAAAATCAGCAGGCCCGATTCTGGCAGGCCGGTATCACCGCTGAGCAGGGCCGCCCTTCCCTGACGCTACTCCGCGCGCTGATTGCCCAGGAGCCTTTGCTCGCGGGTGCGGACAAGCAGAAAAATATTGACGCCACCTGGCAGGCGCTCGCCTCCATGACCCAGGATCAGGCCAGGGCGCTGGTGATTAATGCCGATGAAAATGTCCTGCAAGGCTGGCTGGATCTGCAACAGATGTGGTTCAACAACCGCAGCGATCCGGACATGCTGAAAGCTGGCATTGCCGACTGGCAAAAGCGCTACCCGCAAAACCCGGGGGCAAAAATGCTGCCAACGCAGCTGGTGAACGTGCAAAACTTTAAGCCCGCTTCCACCAGCAAAATCGCCCTGTTGCTGCCGTTAAACGGCCAGGCAGCGGTGTTTGGACGCGCCATTCAGCAAGGTTTTGAAGCCGCCAAAAACGGCACTACCGCCGTCAACGGCAGCGCGGTTCCGGCACAGGCTGCACAGGCGGCAAACGTGAATGACGTTGTCAGCCCGTCGGCTGCTGAAACCGAAGACCTGACCACCGCGCAACCCCCTGCGCAGGGCACCATGCAGAACCCGGTTACCGCCCCGACGACGCCAGCCGCTGCCCCAGCGCCTGCTGCGACGCAGGCACCGACTGAAACTCAAGCGCCCGTCACGGCAGAACAGCCGCAGCCGGAACAGCAGCCAGCGGCCC
The DNA here is from genome assembly GCF_900322725.1 of Enterobacter cloacae complex sp. Lineage (NCBI taxonomy): Bacteria > Pseudomonadati > Pseudomonadota > Gammaproteobacteria > Enterobacterales > Enterobacteriaceae > Enterobacter > Enterobacter cloacae complex sp. The sequence continues at coordinate 1,491,400 of NZ_LT991957.1, forward strand.
AGCAGCAGGCTGTGGCAACCACCAGCGCTAACCCTGGTGCAGAACTGAAAATTTACGACACCAGCGCCCAGCCGCTCGATCAGGTGCTGGCGCAGGTTCAGCAGGACGGGGCCAGCATCGTTGTAGGCCCGCTGTTGAAAAACAACGTGGAAGCGCTGATGAAGAGCAACACCACGCTGAACGTGCTGGCGCTTAACCAGCCTGAGCAGGTACAAAACCGCGCCAACATCTGTTACTTCGCGCTCTCTCCGGAGGATGAGGCCCGCGATGCGGCGCGTCATATTCACGAGCAGGGTAAACAGGCGCCGCTGCTGCTGATCCCGCGCAGCGCGCTGGGCGACCGCGTCGCCAACGCGTTTGCGCAGGAGTGGCAGAGCTTGGGCGGTGGCGTGGTGTTGCAGCAGAAATTTGGCTCCGCGTCCGAACTGAGAGCGGGCGTGAACGGCGGTGCTGGTATTGCTCTTAACGGTAGCCCGGTCTCCGCCAGCCTGCCGCAGCAGCAGAGCGTCACCATCGGCGACCTTACCATCCCGGCGCCACCTACCGACGCGCAGATCAGCGGCGGCGGTAAGGTGGATTCGGCGTACATCGTCGCGACGCCGGAAGAGATCGCCTTTATCAAACCGATGATCGCCATGCGTAACGGCAGCCAGAGCGGCGCAACGCTCTACGCCAGCTCGCGCAGCGCGCAGGGTACCGCAGGCCCGGATTTCCGTCTGGAAATGGATGGGCTGCAATACAGCGAAATCCCTATGCTGGCAGGCAGTAACCCCCAGCTGATGCAACAGGCGCTGGGCGCGGTGCGCAATGATTATTCTCTGGCGCGTCTGTACGCAATGGGCGTCGATGCCTGGGCGCTGGCAAACCACTTTACCCAGATGCGTCAGGTACCGGGCTTTGAGCTTAACGGTAATACCGGCGATCTGACCGCCAATCAGGATTGTGTGATTAACAGGAAGTTATCATGGCTCAAATATCAGCAGGGGCAGATCGTCCCGGCCAGTTAAGCCGTAAGCAGACCGGCGACGCGTGGGAGTTAAAAGCGCGCCGCTGGCTTGAAGGCAAAGGACTGCGTTTTGTCGCCGCCAACGTTCGCGGGCGCGGCGGCGAAATTGACCTGATCATGAAAGACGGTCACACCATCGTGTTTGTTGAAGTACGCTACCGACAGTCGTCCCGTTTTGGCGGTGCTGCCGCCAGCGTGACGCTCGCCAAACAACAAAAATTATTACAGACTGCCCACTTGTGGCTTGCCCGCCATAATGGGAGTTTTGATACTGTGGATTGCCGTTTCGATGTGGTAGCCTTCACTGGAAATGCGATCGACTGGCTTAAAAACGCGTTTGGCGAAGACGCATAAATAAGATTTTAAAGGGATACCGTGCTCGAACGAATTAAAGTGTGCTTCACAGAAAGCATTCAAACGCAGATTGCCGCGGCGGAAGCCCTTCCGGACGCGATCTCTCGTGCAGCGATGACGCTGGTTCAGTCGCTGCTCAACGGCAACAAAATCCTCTGTTGTGGCAATGGCACGTCCGCCGCCAACGCACAGCATTTTGCTGCCAGCATGATTAATCGCTTCGAAACCGAGCGCCCAAGCTTACCTGCCATTGCACTAAACACCGATAACGTGGTCTTAACTGCGATTGCCAACGATCGTCTGCATGACGAAATTTACGCCAAGCAGGTGCGCGCCTTAGGCCACGCCGGAGACGTGCTGCTGGCAATCTCCACGCGCGGTAACAGCCGGGATATCGTTAAGGCGGTTGAAGCGGCAGTCACCCGGGACATGACGATTGTCGCCCTGACCGGCTACGACGGCGGTGAGCTGGCTGGCCTGCTGGGGCCGCAGGATGTGGAGATCCGCATTCCTTCGCACCGTAGCGCCCGCATCCAGGAGATGCACATGCTCACGGTGAACTGCTTATGCGATCTGATCGATAACACGCTTTTCCCTCACCAGGATGATTAAGGAGTTCTCATGAAGGTTTTATCGGCTCTTGCAGTCGTAATGTCTGCATTACTGCTTCAGGGATGCATCGCTGCCGCTGTCGTCGGTACCGCAGCGGTCGGCACCAAAGCAGCGACCGATCCGCGTACCGTTGGGACGCAGGTGGATGACGGTACGCTTGAGCTGCGCGTGAACAGTGCGCTGTCGAAAGACGAACAGATCAAGAAGGAAGCACGCATCAACGTGACGGCCTATCAGGGCAAAGTGCTGCTGGCAGGACAGGCGCCAAACCCTGAACTCGCCTCCCGCGCCAAACAGATCGCGATGGGCGTAGAAGGCACGGCGGAAGTGTTTAACGAGATCCGCCAGGGCCAGCCAATTGGCCTCGGTACCGCGTCATCTGATACCTGGATCACCACCAAGGTGCGTTCCCAGCTGTTGGGTACAGACCAGGTGAAATCCTCAAACGTGAAGGTGACCACGGAGAACGGCGAAGTGTTCCTGCTGGGTCTGGTGACGGAACGTGAAGGGAAAGCGGCAGCGGATATCGCCAGCCGGGTGAGCGGCGTGAAGCACGTCACCACCGCCTTTACCTACATCAAGTAATTCCCGCCTGGCAGTAAGCCCGGTAAGCGCTAGCGCCACCGGGCTTTCTTTCACACAAGCGCCATACTCCCCACAATCACGCCGCTTAACGCCACCAGCCCCGCCGTCAGCCACAGCGCTTTTGCCGGGAATGACTTACGCAGCATGATAAGCGACGGCAGGCTCACCGCCGGCAGCGTGATGAGCAGCGCCAGCGCCGGGGCGGTTCCCATGCCGGCCATCATCATGGTCTGAATGATCGGGATTTCCGCCGCGGTGGGGATCACGAACAGGCATCCGGCCACCGCCATCGCAATCACCCACATCAGCGTGTTGTCGATAGCGCCATCCGCATGCGGGAACAGCCAGACGCGCGCCGCTCCCAGCACCAGCACGGCCAGGATATAGACCGGGATAGTGCTCCAGAAAAGCTGCCACAGCGCTTTGCCCCAGCGAGCCAAAAAATTGCCCTGCGGCTCGCTGACGTCCAGCTCAACGGAAGAAGGCCCGGCCTCGTTGTCTTTCACCAGGTGCTGCACCAGTGTAGCGACAAGCACCACCGTCAGCAGGCCAGCCGCCAGGCGGATAAACGCGAAGTGCCAGCCGAGAACAAAGCCCATAAACACCAGCGTCGCCGGGTTCAGCAAGGGGTTACCCATCCAGAAGGCAAGCGCGCCGCCCATCGACACACGCTGACGGCGCATACCCGCCGTCACGGGTGCAGCACAGCAGGAGCACATCATGCCCGGCAGGGAGAAAATCGTTCCCAGCAGCGTGCCCTGCAAGCGCGGCTGTCCTAAGGTTTTCACCAGCCAGTTGCGCGGGATGAGTACCTGAATCAACGAGCCCAGCAGCACGCCCAATACCGCCGCTTTCCAGACGGCAAGAAAATAGACCATTGCGTAATCCCACGCCGCGCGTAGCGGGCTGGAATCGGCCTGCGCGAGAATCGATTTACCGATGCTATGGGTGTCGGCGGCGGTGAAGGCTTTGCCGTAGTACGGCTGCCATTTCACATACCAGAGGCCAATGATGACCACGAGAAAGAAAAGCGCGGGCTTCCACCACTGAACGGGTGTTGCCGCCTGAGATGAAGACTGACCAGTCATACCATTCCCCGGAAGGTGTTATTTAATAAGCCGGGGAAGTTTACGCCTCGCCCTGCGCGATTTCACGCAGTTTTGCCGAAGGGATAATATTAACCCCCTCCTGCGACGGAGCCAGCGCCTCTTTCAGCATCGCCTGCGCCACGTCCCGCGCTTCGATAGACTTCCAGTTGCCCGGCAGAATGCGAAACAGCGGCGCGAAAAATGACTCGTTAAAACGCCGTTCGTCGCGGTGGCCCATCAGCATGGAAGGCCGGACAATTGTCAGGCGCTCCCACTTCTGCGCAATCAGCGCCTCTTCCATTTTGCCCTTCACCTTGTTGTAGAAAAACGGCGAGCTGGCGTTTGCCCCGTGGGCGCTGACCACGAGGAAATGCTTTGCACCCAGCTTTTTCGCCGTCAGGGCGGTATCCACCACCAGCGTGTAATCCGCATGGACGAACGCTTCCTTTGTGCCCGCTTCCCGCCGGGTGGTGCCAAGGCAGCAAAAAGCGATATCAATGGGATCCTGCACCTGCGCCAGCGCGTCGGTGAGCTGCGGATCGTGCGGGTTATAGACGCCGGTGATATCCAACAGCGGGCGGCGCGTCGGGGCGGCAATATAGTTGATATGCCGGTCCTGGATCAGCAGCCGCAGCAGATGTCCACCCACCAGCCCGGTTGCGCCGGTAATCAGTACCTGACTCATCTTATCCCCTTTACAGAATTGTCCGTTTGCGATCTGGGCCTGCTCTACCACACTTAAAAGTCTGTTACCGGTAAGTATTTACCACAAACGGGAAAAAAACAGTCTGAAGCGAAAACAACGGAGGAAGCATGGGTAAAAAAATCGCAGTCTTGATTACCGACGAGTTTGAAGATTCAGAATTTACGTCGCCAGCAGAGGCATTCCGCAAGGCAGGCCACGAGGTCATCACCATTGAGAAAGAAGCGGGTAAAACCGTGAAGGGCCACAAGGGCGAAGCCAGCGTGACCATCGACGAGTCCATCGATAACGTCAGCCCGTCAGATTTCGACGCCCTGCTGTTACCGGGCGGCCATTCACCGGATTCCCTGCGCGGGGACGAGCGTTTCGTCACCTTTACCCGTGACTTCGTCGGCACCGGCAAGCCGGTCTTTGCCATCTGCCACGGCCCGCAGCTGCTGATCAGCGCAGAGGTGGTGCGCGGGCGTAAGCTCACCGCGGTGAAGCCTATCGTTATCGATCTGAAAAACGCCGGCGCCGAGTTTTACGATCAGGAAGTGGTGAACGACAATGACCAGCTGATCACCAGCCGTACGCCGGACGATCTTCCGGCGTTTAACCGCGAAGCGCTACGCCTGCTCGGCGCGTAGCCAGTGAAGCTTCTTGCCAAAGCCCAGGGTGTTGTCGGTAAATTTCAGCTCATCAAGGCGGATTTCCCACACCGGGGCTTTTAGCGCAGCGGCAACCGGGAAGCGGCGCGTGTAGCGTTTACGCTGCGCGTCGCTTTCTTCACCTTCCAGACGACGAATTTCGCCTTTGAACTGCACCCCGCGGATCAGCGCGACGGTTTTGGGCTGGCCGTTGACCGTGCCCGCCACTTTCGCCTGTTGGCCCGTCATCCGGGCATGCCGCGTTTTGTCTTCACTCATCACGTAAAAGGCCACGCGCTCAGGATCGTAGTAATAGAACGCGTTCGCGCACCACATCTCCTCGTCTTTACAGACGCACCAGGTCACGACGTGCTGCTTTGCCAGCCAGCGGTTAATGACGTCCAGTGTTTCCATTTTCGCTCTCTCTCATGCTATGGTGCGTTCACCTTAACATACTGAATCCGTTTACCGTGTGCTGGTTTCTCTATCTTGTCCGAACCGCTGATAACGCTCTCTACACCGGGATCACTACCGACGTGGCGCGGCGCTTTTTGCAGCATCAAACGGGAAAAGGGGCGAAAGCCCTGCGGGGGAAAGGGGAATTGCAGCTGGCTTTTTCAGCCCCTGTCGGCGAGAGATCCCTCGCGCTCAGGCTGGAGTACCGCATTAAGCAGCTGACGAAGCGCCAGAAAGAGCGCCTCGTTACCGGAGACGGCTCTTTTGAGGCGCTGCGCGCGAGCCTGATTAAAAGCGATTGAAGTGGTCGTGGTATTCCACCAGACCGTTCACGCCGTCCAGCGCATCGTCCGCCAGAGGATGCACCAGGAACGACGTTTCCGTGCCCGGCCAGTGGCAGCGCAGATCGTATTTAGCCGCAGGCTCAAAGCCTAAACGTTCGTAGAAGGCCGGATCGCCCAGAACGACGACGGCGGCATAGCCAAATTCATTCAGTGAATCCAGCCCTTCATAGACCAGCTGGCGCGCCAGACCCTGACCACGGTAGTTTTCGTCCACCGCCAGCGGCGCCATGCCGACCCACTGTAACTCTTCGCCCTGCACAATCACCGGACTGAACGCCACGTAGCCGACCACCTGCCCCTCATCGTCGGTGGCAACCAGACCCAGCGTAATCAGGCCATCTTCGCGGAGATCGTGTACCAGCTGGGCTTCGGCGTCGCCTGCAAAAGAGCGGCGTAACAACGCATCGATACCCGGTGCATCAATCCCAATTTCGACTCGAATCAGCATGGTTCACCTACTGAAGTGTGTTTACCGTCGGGCGGGGTTTTCAGCCCGGCCTCAACGAAATCTGCCATTTGCATCAGCATCATACGCAGCGCTTTCGGCATCTGCTCCAGCTCAATGGCATCCATTAAATTCTTCACGTACAGACCGAGCTCCGTGTCGCCTTCAATCACCAGACGACGCTGGAAGAACAGCGTATCAGGATCCTGCTTGCGCGCGGCGATCATCAGCAGATCGCTGGCATCCGCGCTGAAGCTGACATCCGCCTCGGCGGACTCACGTACGATCAGCCGATCGTTCTCAACGGACGTAAACCAGCGCAACCCGATATCGCGCACTTCAATCTTTAGCCAGCGGCCTTCCAGAAACTCCAGCTCGCCGTCCTGTAGCGCCTGGCGGAACTGCCAGCTCAGCACCTGTTCCAGTAACTGGCGCTTAAGCGCGAATGGCGCCAGCTTGACCGGCACGCTCAGCATTGATGGGCCAAATTGTACGAGACGTGAACGCAGTTTATCCAGCACGAGCTTTACTCCCTGATAGCTATAATCCTGCTATTTTGCCATATCCCGGCAAGAAGATAGCGGCGTAAATCAACAAACCGTTGTCCGGTATACCTCATTATTGGTGCCATCAATACGCCATTAGCTGCCTTAAATCAAAAATTGTCGCGTATGGGTTAATTAAAATCCCAGCTCGTTAACATTTTTTACGATCCCTGCGATCGACAACATCGGGATAAATTATGGAGCTGCTCTGCCCTGCCGGAAACCTTCCGGCGCTTAAGGCGGCCATCGAAAATGGGGCCGATGCGGTCTATATCGGGCTGAAGGATGATACCAACGCCCGCCATTTTGCGGGTCTTAACTTTACGGAGAAAAAGCTTCAGGAAGCCGTCAACTTCGTTCACCAGCACCGCCGTAAGCTGCACATCGCCATCAATACCTTTGCCCATCCTGATGGCTATGCCCGCTGGCAGCGCGCCGTGGATATGGCAGCCCAGCTGGGCGCCGACGCGCTGATCCTGGCCGACCTCGCCATGCTTGAGTATGCGGCAGAACGTTATCCGCATATTGAGCGCCACGTCTCTGTTCAGGCATCGGCCACCAATGAAGAGGCCGTGCGTTTTTATCATCAACACTTTGACGTGGCCCGCGTGGTGCTGCCGCGCGTGCTCTCTATTCATCAGGTTAAGCAGCTGGCGCGCGTCACGCCAGTACCGCTGGAGGTTTTTGCCTTCGGCAGCCTGTGCATCATGGCGGAAGGCCGCTGCTATCTTTCTTCCTATCTCACCGGGGAATCGCCTAATACCGTCGGCGCCTGCTCACCTGCCCGCTTCGTTCGCTGGCAGCAGACGCCGCAGGGTCTGGAGTCGCGCCTGAACGATGTGTTAATCGACCGCTATCAGGACGGTGAAAATGCGGGCTACCCGACGCTGTGTAAAGGCCGCTATCTGGTGGACGGCGAACGCTATCACGCGCTGGAAGAGCCCACCAGCCTGAACACGCTGGAGCTGCTGCCGGAACTGCTGGCCGCCAATATTGCCTCGGTGAAAATCGAAGGCCGCCAGCGTAGCCCGGCCTACGTGAGCCAGGTGGCGAAGGTGTGGCGTCAGGCCATCGACCGCTGCATGGCAGACCCGCAGAACTACGCACCCCAGGCGGCCTGGATGGAGACGCTCGGCGCAATGTCCGAAGGCACGCAAACCACGCTCGGCGCGTATCACCGTAAATGGCAGTGAGATATCCATGAAATATTCATTAGGGCCGGTGCTTTACTACTGGCCAAAAGAGACGCTGGAAGATTTTTACCAGCAGGCGGCTAACAGCAGCGCCGATGTGATTTACCTCGGTGAAGCGGTGTGCAGCAAGCGCCGCGCCACCAAAGTGAGCGACTGGCTGGAGATGGCGAAAAGCCTCGCCGGCAGCGGTAAGCAGGTGGTGCTCTCGACGCTGGCGTTGGTACAGGCGTCCTCTGAACTGGGCGAGCTGAAACGCTACGTGGAGAACGGCGAGTTTCTGCTGGAGGCGAGCGACCTGGGCGTGGTGAACATGTGCGCCGAACGTAAGCTGCCGTTTGTCGCCGGGCATGCGCTGAACTGCTATAACGCGGTGACCCTGCGCCTGCTGCTTAAACAGGGAATGACCCGCTGGTGTATGCCGGTGGAGCTCTCCCGCGACTGGCTGGCTAACCTGCTCACTCAGTGTGAAGAACTGGGCATTCGCAACAAGTTTGAAGTGGAAGTGCTGAGCTACGGCCACCTGCCTCTGGCTTACTCTGCCCGCTGCTTCACCGCGCGCTCGGAAGATCGTCCAAAAGACGAATGCGAAACCTGCTGTACTAAGTACCCGAACGGGCGCAGCATGCTGTCGCAGGAGAACCAGCAGGTGTTTATTCTGAACGGCATTCAGACCATGAGCGGTTACGTCTATAACCTCGGCAACGAGCTGGCGTCGATGGACGGACTGGTGGACGTGGTGCGCCTTTCGCCGCTCGATACCGGCGTGTTCGCGATGCTGGACGCCTTCCGCGCCAATGAAAACGGCGCGTCGCCGCTGCCGCTTGTGGCAAACAGCGACTGTAATGGCTACTGGAAACGCCTCGCCGGCCTGGAGCTTCAGGCGTAAAAAAGGCTCACTTTGTTAACAACGGTTAGTAAACTTTAATGCAGTATTAAAGATTCACCGTCGACAAAGTGAGCTGTTATGACTGATAAAACCCTTCCGTTTTCGGTGCTGGATCTGGCGCCGATCCCACAAGGCTCCTCGGCAAGAGAAGCCTTCACGCACTCTCTCGATCTCGCTCAGCAGGCCGAAAAGCGGGGCTATCACCGCTACTGGCTGGCGGAGCACCACAACATGGTCGGCATCGCCAGCGCCGCCACCTCGGTGCTGATTGGCTATCTGGCAGCGAATACCACCACTCTGCACCTTGGCTCCGGTGGCGTGATGCTGCCGAACCACGCCCCGCTGGTGATTGCCGAGCAGTTCGGGACGCTGAACACCCTCTATCCAGGCCGTATTGATTTAGGCCTTGGCCGCGCGCCGGGCAGCGACCAGCCAACCATGCGCGCCCTGCGTCGCCACATGAGCGGCGATATCGATAACTTCCCGCGCGACGTGGCGGAGCTGGTGGACTGGTTCGACGCACGGGATCCGAACCCGCACGTGCGTCCGGTGCCGGGCTACGGGGAAAAGATCCCCGTGTGGCTGTTAGGTTCAAGCCTGTACAGCGCGCAGCTCGCCGCCCAGCTGGGGCTGCCGTTCGCCTTCGCTTCCCACTTCGCACCGGATATGCTGCATCAGGCGCTACATCTCTACCGTACGAATTTCAAACCGTCTGAACGTCTGGAGAAGCCGTACGCGATGGTGTGTATCAATATCGTTGCCGCCGACAGCAATCGCGACGCGGAATTCCTGTTTACCTCTATGCAGCAGGCGTTTGTGAAGCTGCGCCGCGGCGAGACGGGCCAGTTGCCGCCGCCGGTGGAAAATATGCATCAGCTGTGGTCGGCCTCCGAGCAGTATGGCGTGCAGCAGGCGCTGAGCATGTCGCTGGTGGGTGACAAGGCAAAAGTGCGTCACGGGCTGGAAGCAGTGCTTCGGGAAACGCAGGCGGATGAGATTATGGTTAACGGCCAGATTTTCGATCACCAGGCGCGTTTGCATTCGTTTGACCTGGCGATGCAGGTGAAAGAAGAATTGGTGGGGTAGTTCTTTGCCGGATGGCGGCTTCGCCTTATCCGGCCTACGCCATCCCTGTAGGCCCGGTAAGCGTAGCGCCACCGGGCTTTGTGTTTACTGGTACACAGGCAACAGGTTAAAGCTCGACAGCACGTGCACCACCGCGTTACCCACCCCAAAGACCAGGATCAGCGCAATCATCGGTTTACCGCCCCAGACGCGGAATTTAGGGCTGCCGAAGCGTTTACGTGATTTACGTGCCAGCAGCGCCGGCACAATCGCCGCCCAGATGGTGGCCGCCAGTCCGGCATAGCCGATGGCATACAGGAACCCGTTCGGCCACAGCAGGCCGCCGACAATCGGTGGCAGGAAGGTCAGCAGCGCGGTTTTGAAGCGCCCCATCGCAGAATCATCAAAGCCGAACAGATCCGCCAGGTAGTCAAACAGGCCCAGCGTCACGCCGAGGAATGAGCTCGCCACGGCAAAGTTGGAGAAGACCACCAGCAGCAGATCCAGGCTGCGGCTGTTCAGCACACCGCTCAGGGCCTGCACCAGCACGTCGATGTTACCGCCCTTCTGCGCAATGCCGATAAATTCCGGACGCGGGATGTTGCCCATCGTCCCCAGCAGCCAAATCACGTACAGCCCCAGCGCCAGCAGCGTGCCGTAAATCAGGCATTTCACGATTGTGCGCGGATCTTTGCCGTAGTACTTCATCAGGCTCGGCACGTTGCCGTGGTAGCCGAACGACGCCAGACAGAACGGCAGGGTCATCAGCAGATACGGCGTGTAGGAGGTGTTCACTTCCGCGACGTTAAACAGCGTGGCGGGCGTGACGTGCCCCAGCAGGCTGCCGAAGGTCAGGAAGAAGGTGATGACCTTGGCGCCCAGCACGATCGCCGTCATGCGGCTCACCGCTTTGGTGCTCATCCAGACGATAAACGCCACGCCCAGCGCAAAGCACAGCCCCGCCAGACGCGCCGGAACGTTCAGCGACATCTCCGAAAAGGTGTGATGCAAAATCGACCCGCTCGCCGAAATGTACGCATAGGTCAGAATGTAGAGCACAAACGCGATAGACAGGCCGTTCACCAGGTTCCAGCCTTTGCCCAGCAGATCCCGGGTGATGGTGTCAAAGCTGGAGCCGATGCGGTAGTTGAGGTTGGCCTCAAGGATCATCAGCCCGGAATGGAGCATACAGAACCAGGTGAAGACCAGCGCCGCCAGCGACCAGAAAAACCACGCACCGGACATGACCACAGGCAGGGAAAACATCCCGGCACCAATGATGGTTCCGCCGATGATCACCACGCCGCCAAGCAGCGAAGGTGACGTTTGGGTGGTGGTTAGTGTTGCCATACGGCCTTTTCTCCAGTGAAAAATGTGGTTCTGCATGTTAGCGTGTTGCACTGTACCAGTACAAGAGTACAAAAGAAATAAAAAAAGCCCCGATAGCAACTATCGGGGCTGTATATTTTACTTTACGTCAGAAGCGAAAGGCTTACGCGTCACCGAAACGACGACGGCTGGCGCCTTCTTCACGGCGTGGACCACGGTTCTCACGGCGCTCGCCGGAGAAACGACGGCCTTCACCACCGCGACCTTCGCTGCGACCGCCTTCACGACGCTCGCCACCGAAACCGCGACCACCGCCGCGACGTTCGCCGCCGCGGTCAGGACGTGGCTGTGCATCGCCCAGCAGCTGCATGTTCATCGGCTTGTTCAGGATGCGGGTGCGAGTAAAGTGTTGCAGTACTTCGCCCGGCATGCCTTTTGGCAGCTCGATGGTGGAGTGGGTACCGAACAGCTTGATGTTACCAATGTAACGGCTGCTGATGTCGCCTTCGTTCGCGATTGCGCCAACGATGTGACGAACTTCAACACCATCATCACGGCCCACTTCAATGCGATACAGTTCCATGTCGCCTGCGTCACGACGCTCGCGACGTGGACGGTCTTCACCACCACGCTCTGGACGGTCACCGCGCGGACCACGGTCGTTACGGTCGCCACGACGTTCGAAACGATCGTCACGGTCACGGAACTCACGCTTAGGACGCATCGGTGCATCTGGCGGCACGATCAGGCTACGTTCGCCCTGCGCCATTTTCAGCAGTGCTGCGGCCAGGGTTTCCATATCCAGCTCTTCGCCTTCAGCGACAGGCTGGATCTGCGACAGCAGCGCACGGTACTGATCCAGATCGCTGCTTTCCAGCTGCTGCTGTACTTTGGCGGCGAATTTTTCCAGGCGGCGTTTGCCCAGCAGTTCTGCGTTTGGCAGCTCAGCTTCTGGAATGGTCAGCTTCATGGTGCGTTCGATGTTACGCAGCAGACGACGCTCGCGGTTCTCAACGAACAGCAGCGCACGGCCTGCACGACCCGCACGACCGGTACGACCGATGCGGTGAACGTAAGACTCGGAGTCCATTGGGATATCGTAGTTTACAACCAGGCTGATACGCTCAACGTCCAGACCACGTGCTGCCACGTCGGTTGCAATCAGGATATCCAGACGACCGTCTTTCAGACGCTCCAGGGTCTGCTCGCGCAGGGCCTGGTTCATGTCGCCGTTCAGCGCGGCGCTGTTGTAGCCGCTACGCTCCAGGGCTTCAGCCACTTCCAGGGTCGCGTTTTTGGTACGCACGAAGATAATCGCCGCATCAAAATCTTCCGCTTCCAGGAAACGCACCAGCGCTTCGTTTTTGCGCATGCCGTATACAGACCAGTAGCTCTGGCTGATGTCCGGGCGAGTGGTCACGCTGGACTGAATGCGCACTTCCTGCGGCTCTTTCATGAAGCGGCGGGTAATGCGACGGATCGCTTCTGGCATGGTTGCAGAGAACAGAGCGGTCTGATGACCTTCCGGGATCTGCGCCATGATGGTTTCTACGTCTTCGATGAAGCCCATACGCAGCATTTCATCGGCTTCATCCAGTACCAGACCGCTCAGCTTAGAGAGGTCCAGCGTACCGCGCTTCAGGTGATCCAGCAGACGGCCCGGCGTACCGACAACGATCTGTGGGCCCTGGCGCAGGGCGCGTAACTGCACGTCATAACGCTGGCCGCCGTACAGGGCTACCACGTTTACGCCGCGCATATGTTTAGAGAATTCCGTCATTGCTTCAGCAACCTGAACAGCCAGTTCACGGGTTGGAGCCAGGACGAGGATCTGCGGTGCACGCAGGTCCGGATCAATGTTGTTCAGCAGCGGCAGCGAGAATGCTGCGGTTTTACCGCTACCAGTCTGGGCCATGCCCAGCACGTCACGACCAGAAAGCAGGTGTGGGATACACTCAGCCTGGATCGGAGATGGTTTTTCGTAACCCAGATCGTTAAGGGCTTCAAGGATAGGAGCCTTCAGGCCCAGATCTGCAAAAGTGGTTTCGAATTCAGCCATGTAGTACAAGTGCCTCGATATTAATGGCGGCCAGTCTACTTAGCTCATCGTGAAAATGATTAGCAATTTTCATTGAAAAGTGTGAACCGGCTCAAATTAGGTGTATTGACGAACAACAACGCCCTCACCAGTGAAGGTGATGGCAATCAAAAAGATTACGGGCTGATGTTTATGTCGTCAGCTATTGCTGGTCCGATTCTGCCAGGTCGTCTTGCTCCTGGCCCAAGAGCGATAATTCCAACAATGCATAACGGTGCTCAACGAAGTTATGTACGTTGTTAGCAACCGCTAATTTGAACAGTGCCGTAGCGCTGTCCATATCCCCCAGACTTAGGTAGTACTTACCTAAATAGAAGTTGGTTTCACTGAGATGCTCAGCGAGCGAGGTGTTATCCGTTGCGTCCGCCTTGAGGCGTTCCATCAGCGTTGCTTCGCTAATGTTGCCCAGGTAGAACTCGACAATGTTCCATCCCCACTGTTCCTTATCCGATTTCTCGAAGCGCTGTTGTAGTGCTTCTTTGGCCTGCTTCTCATCAAGCTTCTGCTCAACGATGTAAAGCCACAGGCTGCGGAAAGGATCATTAGGATCGTCTTGATAAAACGCCAGCAGATCATCTTGCGCTAACTTATCACGACCGCCGTAATACAATGCGATACCGCGATTCAAGTGCGCGTAGTTGTAAGTTGGATCAAGCTCAAGTACAGAATCAAACGCTTCATAGGCAGCATCAAAATTGCCTGCCTGCGTTAAATAAATGCCTAAGTAGTTGAATACTTCAGGCATATCAGGTCGAATCGCCAGCGCTTGTGAAAAATCATTTCGCGCCAGTGCCCTCAGACCGAGACTATCATACAACACTCCGCGCTCATATAAAAGCTGTGCGCGTTCGTCATCGGTTAAAGCCCGACTGGCAAGTATTTGTTCCATGCGTGCCAGAATCACTTCCTGCTGCAAAGTCGGTTGCAATGGCACTGCGAGGACTTCGCTCTTACGCCAGGCAGAGTTGCTGCATCCTGCCAGCGTTAAAGCTGTCGCAACGAAACACCAGCGCAAAAAAGGCTTCATTTCCCACTCCCGAAGACAACTATTGGATGAACGTCCTGTCCCCCGGCGGCTTAACAAGGCGTCCTGCCTGATAATAAGCCCTCCGCCAGCGCGGAGGGCAAAGGGCAACCTTACTCGCCTTGCTGTTCAGCAGCCGGAGCTTCCGGCGCCGCAGCAGGCTGAGACTGCTCGGTTGCTTCTTTAATGCTCAGACGGATACGGCCCTGGCGGTCAACTTCCAGAACTTTCACCGGTACTTCCTGACCCATTTGCAGGTAGTCGGTCACTTTCTCAACGCGCTTGTCAGCGATCTGAGAGATGTGAACCAGACCTTCTTTACCGCCGCCGATGGCAACGAATGCGCCAAAGTCAACGATACGGGTCACTTTACCTGCATAGATACGGCCCACTTCGATTTCTGCGGTGATCTCTTCGATGCGACGGATAGCGAATTTCGCTTTCTCGCCGTCGGTTGCTGCGATCTTCACAGTACCGTCATCTTCGATTTCGATGGTGGTGCCGGTCTCTTCGGTCAGCGCGCGGATAACAGAACCGCCCTTACCGATAACGTCTTTGATCTTGTCTGGATTGATCTTGATGGTGTGGATACGTGGCGCGAACTGAGAAATGTCGCCACGCGGCGCGTTAATCGCCTGTTCCATCACGCCCAGGATGTGCAGACGCGCACCTTTAGCCTGGTTCAGAGCAACCTGCATGATCTCTTTGGTGATACCTTCAATTTTGATATCCATCTGCAAGGCAGAGATACCGTCGCGGGAACCCGCCACTTTGAAGTCCATATCGCCCAGGTGGTCTTCGTCACCCAGAATGTCAGACAGAACAACGAAGTTGTCGCCTTCTTTCACCAGACCCATTGCGATACCCGCAACGGCGGCTTTGATTGGCACGCCTGCATCCATCAGCGCCAGAGAAGCACCGCACACGGAAGCCATGGAAGAAGAACCGTTGGATTCGGTGATTTCAGAAACCACGCGAACGGTGTACGGGAATTTGTCTGCTTCTGGCATCACTGCCAGCACGCCGCGCTTCGCCAGACGACCGTGACCAATTTCACGACGCTTCGGTGAGCCAACCATACCGGTCTCGCCCACAGAGTACGGAGGGAAGTTGTAGTGGAACAGGAAGCTGTCAGTGCGCTCGCCCATCAGTTCATCGATGATCTGTGCGTCACGTGCGGTACCCAGGGTCGCGGTTACCAGCGCCTGCGTTTCACCACGGGTGAACAGCGCAGAACCGTGAGTACGCGGCAGTACGCCAGTGCGCACGTCCAGACCACGAATCATGTCTTTTTCACGGCCATCGATACGCGGCTCGCCTGCCAGTACGCGGCTACGAACAACGTTTTTCTCGATAGCGTGCAGGATTTCGCCAATTTCGTTAGCGTCCAGCGTTTCGTCTTCGGCAACCAGGGTCGCGGTTACTTCAGATTTGATCGCGTCAACCTGAGCGTAACGCTCCTGTTTGTCGGTGATGCGGTACGCATCGCTCAGACGAGATTCTGCCAGTGCCGCAACGCGTGCGTTCAGCGCGTCGTTGGCCGCTTCTGGCTGCCAGTCCCAACGTGGTTTACCGGCTTCTTTCACCAGGTCGTTGATGTTCTGGATAACAACCTGCTGCTGCTCGTGACCGAACACCACAGCGCCCAGCATCTGGTCTTCGCTCAGCAGTTCAGCTTCGGATTCAACCATCAGCACCGCGGCTTCAGTACCGGCGACAACCAGGTCTAGCTTACTCTCTTTCAGCTCTTCCTGAGTTGGGTTCAGCACGTACTGGTCGTTAATGTAACCGACACGTGCGGCACCGATTGGGCCATTGAATGGAATACCAGACAGTGACAGGGCCGCAGAGGCACCGATCATCGCAACGATGTCCGGGTTAACCTGTGGGTTAACGGAAACAACGGTGGCGATAACCTGCACTTCGTTAACGAAGCCTTCCGGGAACAGCGGACGAACCGGGCGGTCAATCAGACGCGCAATCAGGGTTTCGCCTTCGCTTGGACGGCCTTCACGACGGAAGAAGCCACCCGGGATTTTACCGGCAGCGTAGGTACGCTCCTGGTAGTTAACGGTCAGCGGGAAGAAATCCTGACCTGGTTTAGCTTTTTTCTGGCCAACTACGGTAACGAATACCGCGGTGTCATCCATGCTTACCATAACGGCAGCAGTCGCCTGACGCGCCATCATGCCGGTTTCCAGCGTGACGGTATGTTGGCCATACTGGAATTTACGTACGATCGGATTCAGCAAAATTCTGTCCTTTCTCAAATGATTGTCAGCACACCTCAGGTGTGCTGACGATTTAACCCGACCTTCTTCGCATCCTCGCGACTAATGACAACCGACACCCCCCTGGGTGAAGCCTCTCATTAGCCGCGCGAACCTCTGCAATGAAGATCATTTATAGCAACAATACAATAGTTTCCATTGAATTGCTGCCGTCTGGTTGAAAAAAGGGGCCATCAGGCCCCCTTTTCTGAAACTCGCAAGAATTAGCGACGCAGACCCAGACGCTCGATCAGCGCGGTGTAGCGTGCAACATCTTTACGCTTCAGGTAGTCGAGCAGTTTACGACGCTGAGAAACCATGCGCAGCAGACCACGACGGCTGTGGTGATCTTTTTTGTGCTCTGCAAAGTGACCTTGCAGGTGGTTAATCTGTGCAGTCAGCAGTGCAACCTGAACTTCGGTAGAACCGCTGTCGTTAGTACCACGACCAAACTCAGAAACGATTTTAGCTTTAGCTTCAACGCTTAGAGACATTTTCAAACTCCAAAGTATAAAGAATGTAAGGATGCCGATCTCTAATTCAGCTATCCCATGTACGCCCCGCAAATTGTTAAACAATTTACCAGGCGTTAAGCGGCGATATTCTACTCGTCTCCCCTGCTTATCGCAAGGTGAGGCGTTATCACCGTCATGCTTCGACCGGATAGTCGACGACCAGACGACGCGGCGCCACGCGCCCTTCACCGTCCATTTCGCCCATTCCGATAAACTTGCCTTCATCACCTTCCGTCACGCGAACCAGGCCCTCAAGCGGCGCCCCCGTTGTGCGGACCGGGTTTCCGTTCTTAAAGTAAACGGACGATGTTAAAGGAAGATTAACAACCGGGAAGTCCACTGCCGGGCTGTCCATTGGCATCAACAGCGGATCCAGCAGATCTGCCGGCGCAATTCCCTGTGCTTCCGCCTGTTCAACCAGCGCGCGCAGATGCTCAAGCGTCACCATGCGTTCGACCGGATATTTGCTGACGGCCAGACGACGCAGATAAATCACGTGCGCGCCGCAGCCCAGCTTTTCACCGAGGTCGTCAATAATGGTGCGAATGTAGGTCCCTTTCGAACAGTGGACCTCCAGCTCCAGCTCGTCACCTTCGTGGCGAATGAACAGCAGCTCATACACGGTAATCGGGCGGGCCTCGCGCGGAACGTCAATGCCCTGGCGCGCATATTCGTAGAGCTTCTTGCCCTGATATTTCAGCGCCGAATACATCGACGGCACCTGCATCGTGTCACCACGGAAGCTCTCCAGCGCGGCTTCCAGCTGCTCTGCGCTGAAGGTTACCGGGCGCTCTTCCACCACCTGACCGTCTGCATCGGAGGTATCCGTGCGCTGGCCCAGTCTGGCAATCACGCGGTAGCGCTTATCGGAATCCAGCAAGTACTGGGAAAACTTTGTCGCTTCCCCCAGGCAGATTGGCAGCATACCGGTGGCCAGCGGATCCAGCGCGCCGGTGTGCCCCGCGCGGTTGGCGTTATAAATACGCTTCACTTTTTGCAGCACGTCGTTGCTGGATGCGCCCTGCGGTTTATCCAGCAACAGCACGCCATGCACGTCACGACCGCGACGACGAGGACGACTCATCAGTCCTCCTTGCTGTCGTCCGCCGGGTTAACACGACGCTCGTCGTCATGTTTCACCACGCTGGTCACCAGGTTGGACATACGCATACCTTCGACCAGCGAGTTGTCGTAGAAGAAGGTCAGCTCCGGCACGATACGCAGGCGCATCGCTTTGCCAAGCAGAGAGCGGATGAAACCAGAGGCTTCCTGCAACGCTTTAATGCCGTTCTTCACGGCGTCTTCATCCTGATCATTCAGGAACGTCACGAACACTTTGGCATACGCCAGGTCGCGGGACATTTCCACGCCAGACACGGTGGTCATCATTCCCACGCGTGGATCTTTGATTTCACGTTGCAGAATGAGAGCGATCTCTTTCTGCATCTCCTGCGCGACGCGCTGAGGGCGACCAAATTCTTTCGCCATAATAAATTCTCCAGACAAAAAAGGGGCTTAAGCCCCTTTTTAAAATTATTGCCGGGTGGCGCTTCGCTTACCCGGCCTACGCTAGTTAATCTTCAGTTGAAGAAGATTACGCGATGGTACGCTGAATTTCGATGATCTCGAACACTTCGATCATATCGCCAACGCGAACGTCGTTGTAGTTCTTCACGCCGATACCACATTCCATGCCGTTACGGACTTCGTTAACGTCATCTTTGAAGCGGCGCAGGGATTCCAGCTCGCCTTCGTAGATAACCACGTTGTCACGCAGTACGCGGATTGGGTTGTGACGCTTGATGGTCCCTTCGGTAACCATACAGCCCGCGATCGCACCGAATTTCGGTGATTTGAACACGTCACGTACTTCAGCCAGACCGATGATCTGCTGTTTCAGCTCAGGAGACAGCATGCCGCTCATCGCTGCTTTCACTTCATCAATCAGGTTATAGATGACGGAGTAGTAACGCAGATCCAGGCTTTCAGCATCAATCACTTTACGCGCAGAAGCATCAGCACGAACGTTGAAGCCAACCAGGATAGCGTTGGACGCGGCTGCCAGGGTTGCGTCGGTTTCGGTGATACCACCTACGCCAGAACCGATGATCTTCACTTTCACTTCGTCGGTAGACAGTTTCAGCAAGGAGTCGGAGATCGCTTCCACAGAGCCCTGAACGTCCGCTTTCAGAACGATGTTCACTTCGTGAACTTCGCCTTCGGTCATGTTGGCGAACATGTTCTCGAGTTTAGATTTCTGCTGACGAGCCAGCTTCACTTCACGGAATTTACCCTGACGATACAGAGCCACTTCACGCGCTTTCTTCTCGTCACGAACGACGGTCACTTCGTCACCGGCAGCAGGTACGCCGGACAGGCCGAGGATTTCCACTGGAATGGACGGACCCGCTTCCAGCACTTCCTGACCCAGTTCGTTACGCATCGCACGAACGCGACCGTATTCGAAGCCACACAGAACGATGTCGCCCTTGTGCAGAGTACCTTCGCGAACCAGAACGGTTGCAACCGGACCACGACCTTTATCCAGGAAGGATTCGATTACCGCGCCGCTCGCCATACCTTTACGAACCGCTTTCAGCTCCAGAACTTCAGCCTGAAGCAGGATGGCGTTCAGCAGGTCGTCGATACCGGTACCCGCTTTTGCAGATACAGGGATGAACTGCGCTTCACCGCCCCACTCTTCCGGCATAACGCCGTACTGGGACAGTTCGTTCTTCACGCGATCCATATCGGCTTCTGGCTTATCGATTTTGTTGACTGCAACAACCAGAGGCACCTGCGCCGCTTTCGCGTGCTGGATAGCTTCAATGGTCTGTGGCATCACGCCATCATCGGCAGCAACAACCAGGACAACGATATCCGTTGCCTGAGCACCACGCGCACGCATTGAGGTAAACGCTGCGTGGCCTGGGGTATCCAGGAAGGTGATCATGCCGTTTTCAGTTTCTACATGGTAAGCACCGATGTGCTGGGTAATACCACCCGCTTCGCCGGAGGCAACCTTAGTAGAACGAATGTAGTCAAGCAGAGAGGTTTTACCGTGGTCAACGTGACCCATAATGGTCACAACCGGTGCGCGCGGTTCAGCCGCTGCGCCAGTGTCACGGTCGCTCATGACGGCTTCTTCCAGCTCGTTTTCACGACGCAGGATAACTTTGTGGCCCATCTCTTCGGCAACCAGCTGTGCGGTTTCCTGGTCGATGACCTGGTTGATGGTGGCCATTGCGCCCAGTTTCATCATCGCTTTGATGACCTGAGAGCCTTTCACCGCCATCTTGTTAGCCAGTTCGCCAACGGTGATGGTTTCACCGATCACAACGTCACGGTTAACGGCCTGAGCAGGCTTCTGGAAGCCCTGCTGGAGAGCGGAACCTTTACGCTTGCCGCCTTTTCCACCGCGAACCGCTGCACGTGCTTCTTCACGGTCAGCTTTAGATTCAGCGTGTTTGTTACCTTTTTTCGCAGGACGCGCCGCTTTTGCACTGCGGGTACGGCTACGACCACCTTCAACCTCACGGTCGTTGTCGTCTTCTGCCTGACGCGCATGCTGAGAGGTAGTGACGTGATAATCGCTGGTGTCTTCAGTTGGTTCAGCGGTATTCACGCCGTTCTTCTCGTTTTCTTCTGCCATGCGACGCGCTTCTTCGGCGACGCGGCGAGCTTCTTCTTCAAGCTTGCGGCGGGCTTCTTCTTCCGCTTTACGCTTCAGCTCGGCAGCTTCATTTTCACGGCGGGCTTTTTCAGCCTGGGCAGTTTTGGTCATTTCGTCGGTCTGTTGATTGCTCACTTTGTCTTTTTCCGCAGCGTCACGCTTCGCTTTTTCACCGGCGTCGCGTTTCGCTTTTTCTGCGGCCTCACGTTCAGCTTTTAATTCTGCTTCACGTTTGGCAGTGGCTTCTGCCTCACGCTGAGCTTGTTCTTCCGCTTCACGCTGTGCCTGCTCTTCCGCGGCAAGGCGTTCTGCCTCTTGCGGATCACGTTTTACAAAGGTGCGCGTCTTGCGGACTTCGATTTGTACCGACTTGCTTTTGCCACCGGTACCAGGGATGTTCAACGTGCTACGCGTTTTACGCTGTAGCGTTAACTTGTCAGGCGTTGAGCCGTGTTCACGGTTCAGGTGCGATAACAAGGTTTGTTTTTCTTGCGCGGTCACCGAGTCATCAGCGGACTTCGGGATCCCTGCATCAGCAAATTGCTGTACCAGGCGGTCCACGGAGGTCTGAATCTCAGCAGCCAGCGATTTTACAGTTACATCAGTCATGCTGTTCCTTCCTGCTACAGTTTATTACGCTTCGTCGCCGAACCAGCAAATATTACGTGCGGCCATGATGAGTTCGCCGGCTTTCTCGTCGGTTAAACCTTCGATATCAGCCAGGTCATCAACGCCTTGCTCAGCGAGATCTTCCAGCGTACAAACACCACGGGCAGCCAGCTTGAACGCAATCGCACGATCAAGACCTTCCAGATTAAGCAGGTCATCAGCCGGCTTCTTATCGCCAAGGCTTTCTTCCTGAGCCAGCGCCAGGGTGGTCAGTGCGTTTTTAGCGCGTTCACGCAGGGCTTCAACGGTTGGTTCATCCAGACCGTCAATTTCCAGCAGCTCTTTCATTGGCACGTAGGCCAGTTCTTCCAGCGTTGAGAAACCTTCTTCAACCAGCACAGTGGCGAAGTCTTCGTCAATGTCCAGGTATTTGGTGAAGGTATCGATCGCCGCGTGGGCTTCAGCCTGATGCTTGGCCTGAAGGTCATCAACGGTCATGACGTTGAGTTCCCAGCCGCTCAGCTGTGACGCCAGACGTACGTTCTGACCGTTACGGCCAATCGCCTGCGCCAGGTTGCCCGCTTCTACAGCGATATCCATGGTGTGTTTGTCTTCGTCAACAACGATAGACGCCACATCAGCCGGAGCCATTGCGTTGATCACGAACTGCGCCGGGTTGTCGTCCCACAGAACGATATCAATGCGCTCGCCGCCCAGTTCGGTAGAAACCGCCTGAACGCGTGCGCCGCGCATACCGACGCAAGCACCGACCGGGTCGATACGCTTGTCGTTGGTTTTCACCGCAATTTTCGCACGGGAACCCGGATCGCGGGCCGCCGCTTTGATTTCGATAACTTCTTCGCCGATTTCCGGCACTTCGATACGGAACAGTTCAACCAGCATTTCTGGTTTAGAACGGGTCACGAACAGCTGTGCACCACGCGCTTCAGGGCGTACGGCATACAGCACACCACGGATACGGTCGCCTGGGCGGAAGTTTTCACGCGGCAGCATGTCTTCACGCAGGATCACGGCTTCAGCGTTACCCGGCATCCCTTCAGATTTGATCTCCAGAGAGATGTTGTCGCGGTTCACTTTCTTCACCACGCCGGTGATGATTTCGCCTTCCTGATCGCGGAACTGATCGACAACCAGCGCGCGCTCGGCTTCGCGCACTTTCTGCACGATAACCTGCTTCGCGGTCTGGGTGGTGATACGGTCGAAGGTAACAGATTCGATCTGATCTTCAACGTAGTCACCCACGTTCAGACTTTCGTCTTCAAAACGTGCCGCTTCCAGGGTGATCTCTTTGGTCGGCTGGGTCACTTCTTCAACGATTACCCAACGACGGAATGTATCGAAGTCACCGCTTTTACGATCGATTTCTACGCGAACATCGATCTCTTGTTCGTATTTTTTCTTGGTTGCTGTAGCCAGTGCACTTTCCAGCGCTTCGAAAATCTTCTCACGCGGCAGTGATTTCTCGTTGGAGACGGCTTCAACAACAGCCAAAATTTCTTTGTTCATCGCGGGCTTTTCACCTCAATCCAGACTGTTAAAAGTGGGGAACCAGGTTCGCCTTCTGGATATTACTCAGCGCGAACACTTCATCTTTGCCTTCGACTGTCACCGTGATCATTTCACCATCAACGGCTTTGATAATTCCCTGCCATTTACGGCGGTTCTGTACGGCCATACGCAGAACCAGAGCCACTTCTTCACCGGTAAAGCGCACATAGTGCTCGGCCGTGAACATCGGGCGATCGAGGCCAGGTGAGGAAACTTCCAGGTTGTACGCAACGGTAATTGGGTCTTCAACGTCAAGAACCGCACTCACCTGGTGGCTAACATCAGCACAATCATCAACATTGATGCCATCTTCACTATCAATATAGATGCGCAGCGTCGATGTGCGGCCGCGAACGAATTCGATGCCGACCAGTTCGTAGCCCAGTGCTTCGACCGGTGCAGTAATCATCTCTGTTAATTTTTGCTCTAATGTGGACAAGCCCACCCCCAAGACATAAAAAAAGGGCGTAAAGCCCAGTTATTCTGTAGTCAGATAACAAAAAACCCCGATAAATCGGGGCTTTAGATAACTGAACCCTATAGCCACAACTGTGGCCTGGAGCACTCTCCGAAAGAATTTTTTCAAATCCAGCTACGAAGGCTCTAAGTCTTCACAGTATATTTGAAAAAGAACTTTATAGGAAAGTGGTTGCGGGGGCCGGATTTGAACCGACGACCTTCGGGTTATGAGCCCGACGAGCTACCAGGCTGCTCCACCCCGCGCCTGAAACGTGGCAAATTCTACGCGTTTTGGACAGAATTTGCAAATAATGCTGGGATTTGGTACCGAAGACGGGACGTAAAATCGGCGTTCAGTATATTGATAGTTGACCCCACCTGTCAACCCGGCTTCCGCCAGATCGTTTAGACCAAAATTTTTACAAAAAACGCACGCATCTCTTCCGGTCTTCGCCAAAAGATGATTAAATGAATACTCACTTATTTTGCATAAAAATGCACAAGAGAACGAAAGCGATCTCTCATCAGTCAATCAAGCAGGGTTTTATTCTATGACGACGATTCTCAAGCATCTCCCGGTAGGACAACGTATTGGCATCGCTTTTTCTGGCGGCCTGGATACCAGCGCTGCACTGCTGTGGATGCGCCAGAAGGGAGCGGTTCCTTATGCATATACAGCGAACCTGGGTCAGCCGGACGAGGAAGATTATGACGCGATCCCTCGTCGTGCCATGGAATATGGCGCAGAGAACGCACGTCTGATTGACTGCCGTAAGCAGTTGGTTGCCGAAGGCATTGCCGCTATCCAGTGCGGTGCATTTCATAACACCACCGGCGGCCTGACCTATTTCAACACCACTCCGCTGGGCCGTGCCGTCACCGGCACCATGCTGGTCGCCGCCATGAAAGAAGACGGCGTGAACATCTGGGGGGACGGTAGCACCTATAAAGGCAACGATATTGAACGTTTCTATCGTTACGGCCTGCTGACCAACGCTGAATTGCAGATTTACAAACCGTGGCTGGATACTGACTTCATCGACGAGCTGGGTGGCCGTCATGAAATGTCCGAGTTTATGATTGCCTGCGGCTTCGACTACAAGATGTCCGTTGAGAAAGCCTACTCAACCGACTCCAACATGCTGGGTGCGACGCACGAAGCGAAAGATCTGGAATTCCTTAACTCCAGCGTAAAAATTGTTAACCCGATTATGGGCGTGAAGTTCTGGGACGAAAGCGTGAAGATCCCGGCAGAAGAAGTGACCGTGCGTTTCGAACGTGGTCATCCGGTTGCCCTGAACGGCAAAACTTTCTCCGACGATGTTGAGCTGATGCTGGAAGCCAACCGCATCGGTGGCCGTCACGGTCTGGGCATGAGCGATCAGATCGAAAACCGTATCATCGAAGCGAAAAGCCGTGGCATTTACGAAGCTCCGGGGATGGCGCTGCTGCACATCGCTTATGAGCGTCTGCTGACCGGTATTCACAACGAAGACACCATTGAGCAGTATCATTCTCATGGTCGCCAGCTGGGCAAACTGCTGTATCAGGGTCGCTGGTTCGATCCGCAGGCCCTGATGCTGCGTGACGCCCTGCAACGTTGGGTGGCGAGTGCTATCACCGGCGAAGTGACGCTGGAACTGCGTCGCGGCAATGATTACTCCATCCTGAATACCGTGTCTGATAACCTGACCTATAAAGCAGAGCGTCTGACCATGGAGAAAGGTGATTCAGTCTTCTCGCCGGACGATCGTATTGGCCAGCTGACCATGCGTAATCTGGACATTACCGATACCCGTGAGAAGCTGTTCAACTACATTGAGAATGGCCTGCTCTCTGCGAATTCAGGTAACGGTCTGCCGCAGGTTGAGAACCTGGAGAATAGCGATAAAAAGTAATCGCTGATGTAACATGCAAAAGGTGCCCAATAGGCGCCTTTTTTATTTGGTATTTGTAGGGCGGGTAAGCGCAGCGCCACCCGCCATTTAGCCCGACACCACAATATACAGACGAAAAAAAAGACGTCTTTCGACGTCTTTCTTCTGGAATATTGGTACCGAGGATGGGACTCGAACCCACAAGCCCGTTAGGGCACTACCACCTCAAGGTAGCGTGTCTACCAATTCCACCACCTCGGTACGGAATACTTACTGCGGGATATCGCTGGTTGGCTTAGCCGGTGCAGCTGGCTGAGTCTGCTCAGTTTTGGCTGGCGCGCTCAGATTTTCCCACTCGCTTCCTTTACTGGTCTTGTTGCTGTTGATATTGCCCAGCACCAGACTGATGATGAAGAACAGCGTAGCCAGAATCGCCGTCGTGCGGGTCATGAAGTTCGCAGAACCACTTGAACCGAACAGCGTACCGGAAGCGCCTGCTCCGAAGGAGGCTCCCATATCAGCGCCTTTACCTTGTTGCAGCATGATCAGCGCTACGAGAGCGATGGCTACAATAAGGAAAATAACTAAAAGAGCTTCGTACATAATCAACCTGTTCCTTGCGGATTTGCCGCATACCAATGCTTCGACCAATTAGCAGGATTTTGTTTCCCACTGAAGCGGGTGTGAATACTAACCAAAGCGAATCACCTTCGCAAGGGCATTTTCGAGGCATTGTATCAACTGCGGAAAAAAACAGCAAAAAGCCATGAATTGCTTAAAACAAAGGCGGCAAACGCCGCCTTTTTAAACACTTATTCTGAAAGATTATGCAGCTTTAACTGCGTCCGCTATGCGGTGCGCAAATTCGGTCACCTGTGCTTCGTCTTCACCTTCCACCATTACGCGGATCAGCGGCTCCGTACCTGACTTACGCAGCAGGACGCGACCGCGGCTGCCAAGCGCAGCTTCAACGTCTGCCATCACCGCTTTCACGTTATCATTTTCCAGCGGATCGCCTTTACCGGCAGTGAAGCGCACGTTCACCAGGATCTGCGGGAACATTTTCATGCCGCTGCAAAGGTCGTGCAGGCTCATGTGGTTACGCGCCATCGCGGCAACCACCTGAAGCGCCGCCACAATACCGTCACCGGTGGTGGTTTTATCGAGCAGGATCACGTGGCCGGAGTTTTCCGCGCCAATACGCCAGCCTTTCTCCTGGAGTTTTTCCAGCACGTAGCGGTCGCCCACTTTCGCGCGCACAAACGGAATACCCAGCTGTTTCAGCGCCAGCTCCAGACCCATATTGCTCATCAGCGTGCCCACCGCACCGCCGCGCAGTTGCCCCTGACGCAGGCCTTCACGGGCAATGATGTAGAGGATCTGATCGCCATCGACCTTATTACCTTCGTGGTCAACCATGATCACGCGGTCGCCGTCGCCGTCCAGTGCGATTCCCAGATCGGCTTTTTCAGCCAGCACGCGCGCCTGCAAGGCACGCACGTCTGTCGCCCCGACTTCCTCGTTGATGTTCAGGCCGTCCGGCTCGCAGCCGATGGTGATCACTTTCGCGCCCAGCTCGCGGAAAACATTCGGCGCAATGTGGTAAGTCGCACCGTTTGCACAGTCCACCACAATTTTGAGGTGTGCCAGACTCAGTTCATTCGGGAAAGTGCCTTTGCAGAATTCAATGTAGCGGCCTGCGGCATCGACGATTCGGTTTGCTTTACCCAGCTCAGCGGAGTCGACACAGGTGATCTCTTTTTCCATTTCCGCTTCAATCGCCTCTTCTACGTCATCCGGCAGCTTGGTGCCGTCTATGGAGAAGAATTTGATACCGTTGTCATAAAACGGGTTATGAGAAGCTGAAATGACGATACCCGCTTCCGCACGGAAGGTACGGGTCAGATAGGCAACAGCAGGGGTCGGCATTGGACCCGTAAAGGAAGCTGAAAGCCCCGCCGCCGCCAGCCCGGCTTCCAGCGCGGACTCCAGCATATAGCCCGAAATACGGGTATCTTTCCCAATTATGATCTTACGGGATCCATGACGCGCCAGTACCTTACCCGCCGCCCAGCCGAGCTTCAGGACAAAGTCTGGGGTAATTGGCGCATCGCCTACGCGCCCACGGATGCCATCGGTACCAAAATATTTACGATTACTCATAGCGTTTGTTTTCCTTCGCTGCCAGTGTGGCTTCCACCACACGCATGGCTTCTACTGTTTCTTTTACGTCATGGACACGAATGATGTGTGCACCTTGCATCGCGGCAATCACCGCGCAGGCCAGACTGCCGCTCAGACGTTCGCTCGGCCCAACATTCAGTAACTGACCAATCATCGATTTTCTCGACATTCCCACCAGTAGTGGCAGGCCGAACTGATGAAATTCTGATAAGCGCGCAAGCAACGCGTAATTGTGGGAGAGATTTTTACCGAAACCGAAGCCCGGGTCGAGCAGCAATTTCTCTTTTGCGATACCCGCACGTTCACAACGTTCGATATGCTCAATAAAGAAGCGGCTGACGTCAGCAAACACATCTTCATACTTTGGCGCTTCCTGCATTGTCTTCGGCTGCCCCTGCATATGCATCAGGCACACCGGTAGCCCGGTCTCCGCGGCGGCTTCAATCGCGCCCGGCTCGGTCAGCGAGCGGATATCATTGATAATGTGAGCGCCCACTCTCGCCACTTCACGGATCACTTCGGGTTTAGAGGTATCCACGGAGATCCACACTTCAAAGCGCTGGGCGATAGCTTCCACCACCGGCACCACGCGCGCCAGCTCTTCTTCCACCGAAACGTCCGCCGCGCCAGGCCGCGTTGATTCCCCGCCAACGTCAATGATAGTGGCACCCGCGTTAATCATTAAATTCGCGTGCTTAACCGCGTCGATGAGCGAGTTATGCGTGCCGCCGTCAGAGAAGGAATCAGGCGTGACGTTCAGGATCCCCATCACATGCGGATGTGAAAGGTCGAGATGCGAGTCCTGGGCGAAGAGTTTCATGGTGAATTCCCTGGAATTAATATGGTTAAACAGATAAGAAAAAACCCCGGAGCAAGCTCCAGGGTTTGAGGTACAGACAAACGCTTCAACAGCAGTGACTTACTTGTCGCCCAACTGCTCTGACATGGTGTTGCCCGGGTTTGGCGTACGCGGTTCATCGACCGGACGCGGCGCACGCGGGGTGCCATTGTTGTCAGAATTGTTAGACGCACCTGGGTCTTCCCAGCCTGCTGGCGGACGCACTTCGCGGCGAGCCATCAGGTCGTCAATCTGCGGAGCATCGATGGTCTCATATTTCATGAGCGCATCTTTCATCGAATGCAGGATGTCCATATTGTCGTTCAGGATCTGACGGGCGCGAGCGTAGTTACGTTCAATCAGCGCTTTCACTTCCTGGTCGATGATACGTGCCGTTTCATCGGACATATGTTTCGCTTTCGCCACAGAGCGGCCCAGGAACACTTCGCCCTCTTCCTCTGCATACAGCAGCGGACCGAGTTTGTCGGAGAAGCCCCACTGCGTCACCATGTTACGCGCCAGGTTTGTCGCCACTTTAATGTCGTTCGACGCACCGGTGGAAACATGTTCCGCACCGTAGATAATCTCTTCCGCCAGACGACCGCCGTACAGGGTTGAAATCTGGCTTTCCAGCTTCTGACGGCTGGCGCTGATCGCGTCGCCTTCAGGCAGGAAGAAGGTCACACCCAGTGCACGGCCGCGCGGAATAATCGTTACCTTGTGTACCGGATCGTGTTCCGGCACCAGGCGGCCAATAATCGCGTGACCTGCTTCGTGGTACGCCGTGGACTCTTTCTGCGCTTCCGTCATCACCATGGAGCGACGTTCCGCACCCATCATGATTTTGTCTTTCGCTTTCTCGAACTCCACCATGGACACCACGCGCTTGTTACCGCGAGCGGCGAACAGTGCAGCTTCGTTGACCAGGTTAGCCAGGTCTGCACCGGAGAAGCCTGGAGTACCGCGCGCAATGATAGCCGCGTCGATATCTGGCGCCAGCGGTACGCGACGCATGTGCACTTTCAGAATCTGTTCACGACCGCGAACATCCGGCAGACCGACCACAACCTGACGGTCGAAACGGCCTGGACGCAGCAGCGCAGGGTCGAGGACGTCCGGACGGTTAGTTGCCGCGATAACGATAATACCTTCGTTACCTTCGAAGCCGTCCATCTCAACCAGCATCTGGTTCAGGGTCTGCTCACGCTCATCGTGTCCACCGCCCAGGCCTGCGCCACGCTGGCGGCCTACGGCGTCGATTTCATCGATGAAGATGATGCACGGTGCTGCTTTCTTGGCCTGTTCGAACATGTCACGCACACGAGATGCACCGACACCCACGAACATTTCAACGAAGTCAGAACCTGAAATAGTAAAGAACGGCACCTTCGCTTCACCCGCGATGGCTTTCGCCAGCAGGGTTTTACCGGTACCCGGAGGGCCGACCATCAGGACGCCTTTCGGGATCTTACCGCCCAGTTTCTGGAAACGGCTCGGCTCGCGCAGGTATTCAACCAGTTCACCGACCTCTTCTTTCGCTTCGTCACAGCCTGCAACGTCAGCAAAGGTGGTCTTGATCTGGTCTTCCGTCAGCATACGCGCCTTGCTCTTACCGAACGACATGGCACCTTTGCCACCGCCGCCCTGCATCTGGCGCATAAAGAAGATCCAGACGCCAATAAGAAGCAGCATCGGGAACCAGGAAATGAAGATAGAAGCCAGCAGGCTTGGTTCTTCTGGCGGCTCGCCTACCACTTTGACGTTTTTGGTCAGAAGGTTATCAAGCAGCTTAGGATCGTTCACCGGGATGTAAGTCGTGTAACGGTTACTATCTTTCTTGGTAACGTTGATCTCACGTCCGTTGATACGCGCTTCGCGAACCTGGTCCTGATTGACCTCTTGCAGGAAGGTAGAATAATCCACCTTGCGGCCATTCGACTCGCTGGGCCCAAAGCTCTGGAATACTGACATCAGCACAACGGCAATGACCAGCCAGAGTATTAGGTTTTTCGCCATGTCACTCAAGGGATTAACCTCACATTACAACTGTGTTAAAAACAGCGTCAGGATACTCTATATCCAGTTTCATTCAAACTTTCGTCTGAAATCTCCCGGTTATCATTTTCGCCCGGTCGCTACAATATACACTTCACGGGAACGGGCCCGGGAAGAGTCCGGCTTACGAACTTTGACCTTCGCAAACAGGGAGCGAATTTCCTTAAGATACTCCTCGAAACCTTCGCCCTGAAACACCTTCACAACAAAACTACCACCAGGCGCTAGTACATCACGACACATTTCTAACGCTAGTTCCACCAGATACATGGCGCGGGGGATATCCACCGCCGGTGTTCCGCACATATTTGGTGCCATATCCGACATGACAACCTGGACCTTGCTGTCACCAACACGATCAAGTAATGCTTTAAGCACTAATTCATCACGAAAGTCGCCCTGAAGGAAGTCGACACCAACGATGGGATCCATTGGTAAAAGATCGCATGCGATGATTCGTCCCGTTCCGCCGATCTGCGTAACCGCATATTGGGACCATCCGCCAGGTGCCGCACCGAGGTCGACTACCGTCATTCCCGGTTTAAAAAGTTTGTCACTTTGCTGTATTTCATCAAGTTTAAACCAGGCGCGGGAACGCAACCCCTTTTTCTGCGCCTGTTGAACATATTTATCGCTAAAGTGTTCCTGAAGCCAGCGGCTGGAGCTGGCAGAACGCTTTTTACCTGTCATTTAACATTTCCGTCCTGGTTCATCGTTGCTTGCCTGTGACGTAAATTTCTACGCAGCTATTTGGCGATATTAGGGAGATGGCGGTAGAATGAACCGTTTTCAATCCCAACGTAAGCAAAAATATACGATGAATCTGAGTACTAAACAAAAACAGCACCTTAAAGGTCTGGCACATCCGCTCAAGCCTGTAGTGATGCTTGGCAACAATGGTTTGACCGAAGGGGTGCTTGCCGAGATTGAACAAGCGCTGGAACACCACGAGCTGATCAAGGTGAAAATCGCCTCTGAAGACAGAGACACTAAAAACCTGATCGTGGAAGCCATCGTGCGCGAAACCGGCGCCTGTAATGTACAGGTCATCGGTAAAACGCTGGTGCTCTATCGCCCATCTAAAGAGCGTAAAATCTCGCTGCCACGTTAAGGATATCCTGAATCAATCACATTTTCTGTGTGAAACGAGGGATTTCTTTCAGCAGGCGAGCAAAATGCCATGCTCCTTGAGTTGATAAAAGGCCGCTATGCGGCCTTTTTCTTTTCTTTACAATGTATCAACATCTTAGAAGAGAAGCGAATTACAGGTATTCAACCTTAATAATTTCGTATTCCACTTCGCCGCCCGGGGTGCGGATCGTCACAACATCGTCCTGCTCTTTGCCAATCAGGCCGCGAGCAATCGGGGAGTTCACCGAAATCAGGTTCTGTTTGAAGTCCGCTTCGTCATCACCCACGATGCGGTAGGTTTGCTCTTCATCGTTGTCCAGATTCAGGACGGTGACGGTAGAGCCGAAGATCACGCGACCGTTGTTGGGCATTTTAGTGATATCGATAACCTGCGCGTTGGACAGTTTCGCTTCGATATCTTTGATGCGCCCCTCGCAGAAGCCCTGCTGCTCACGCGCCGCGTGGTATTCAGCATTCTCTTTCAGGTCGCCATGCTCACGCGCATCCGCGATAGCGGCGATGATTTCAGGGCGACGTACGGATTTCAAAAAATCCAGCTCTTCGCGCAGTTTTTCGGCACCACGTAAGGTCATCGGAATAGCTTGCATTTGTTATACCTCTTAAACATTCCTGTTGGGAGCAGTGTTCCCTGCTCCAGCCCACCTGAACAGGCCAGAAGCAAAAAGAAAACCGACCCGGGAGCAACGCCCCAGGTCAGCAGCAATTTTTCAATTTGATACGCATTTTACCGCGAAGTTCACTATGGGTCATCGTTTACTTTACAGTGCCATGCACCGTAGTATGACGGTTTGTTTTCGGGTTGTTAGCGCGAGATTATGCGATTTTCCAGTTTTATCATCGGATTGACCACCAGTATAACGTTCACCGTTCAGGCCGCGAATGTTGATGAGTACATTAATCAGCTGCCCGCCGGCGCGAACCTTGCCCTGATGGTGCAAAAGGTTGGCGCTCAGGCTCCCGAGATTGACTATCACAGTCAACAGATGGCGCTGCCTGCGAGTACCCAGAAGGTGATCACTGCCCTCGCCGCCCTGCTCCAGCTCGGGCCTGACTTCCGTTTTACCACCACCCTAGAAACTAAAGGTAACGTCACGGGTGGCGAACTAAAAGGCGATCTTATTGCCCGTTTTGGTGGCGATCCCACCTTTAAGCGCCAGGATGTCCGCAACATGGTGGCGGCGCTAAAAAAATCCGGCGTGACAAAAATCGACGGTAACGTGCTGATCGACACCTCCATTTTCGCCAGCCACGATAAAGCGCCCGGCTGGCCGTGGAATGACATGACGCAGTGCTTTAGCGCCCCGCCAGCCGCCGCAATCGTCGACCGTAACTGCTTCTCCGTTTCGCTTTACAGCGCGCCTAAGCCCAATGACTTAGCGTTTATTCGCGTTGCCTCATACTACCCGGTCACGATGTTCAGCCAGGTACGGACGCTGGCGAAAGGCTCCCCGGAGGCGCAGTATTGCGAGCTGGACGTGGTACCGGGCGATCTCAACCGCTATACGCTCACCGGCTGCCTGACCCAGCGGGCTGACCCGCTGCCGCTGGCCTTCGCCATTCAGGACGGCGCGGGCTATGCCGGGGCCATTTTCAAAGACGAACTGAAGCAGGCGGGTATCACCTACACCGGAACGCTGCTGCGCCAGACGCAGGTGAATGAGCCAGGCACGGTGATCGCCAGCAAACAGTCTGCGCCACTGCATGATTTGCTTAAGATTATGCTGAAAAAGTCGGATAACATGATTGCCGATACGGTGTTCCGCATGATCGGTCACGCGCGCTTTGGCGTGCCGGGCACCTGGCGGGCCGGTTCTGATGCCGTACGTCAGATCCTGCGCCAGCAGGCGGGTATCGATCTGGGCAATACGATCGCCGTCGATGGTTCCGGTTTATCGCGCCATAACCTGATCTCGCCGGCAACCATGATGCAGGTATTGCAGTACATCGCTCAGCATGACGCTGAGCTAAACTTTATCACGATGCTGCCGCTGGCCGGACACGACGGTTCACTTCAGTACCGCGCGGGGCTTCACGCTGCGGGCGTGGACGGCAAAGTGTCAGCCAAAACGGGTTCCTTGCAGGGTGTTTACAACCTTGCCGGTTTCATCACGACAGCCAGCGGGCAACGCATGGCATTTGTGCAGTATCTCTCCGGGTATGCCGTCGAACCGGCCGACCAGCGCAATCGTCGTATTCCACTGGTGCGTTTCGAAAGCAGGCTCTATAAGGACATCTACCAGAATAACTAGCGATGAAACTACTCATAGTTGAAGACGATCTGTTATTGCAGGAAGGGTTAGCGCTGGCGCTGGGGAATGAGGGCTACGCTCTGGACTGTGCCGCCACGGCGGCGGAAGCTGACGCGCTGATCCAGAGTGGTGAATACAGCCTGGTGATCCTGGATTTAGGCCTGCCAGATAAAGACGGCGCGGCGCTGCTCTGCCAGTGGCGTCGTCGCGGAGTCGAGAATCCTGTATTGATTCTTACCGCCCGCGATGCCATTGAAGACAGAATTAACGGGCTGGATTCCGGGGCTGACGATTATCTGGTAAAACCCTTCGCCCTTGCCGAGCTACAGGCGCGCGTACGGGCACTGATTCGGCGCTATCAGGGCCACAGCGACAACCTGCTGACGGACGGAGATATCACCCTTAATCTGCAAACCCAGCAGGTGCTTCGCCAGTCTCAGCCTGTGGAAGTGACGCCAAAAGAGTTCGCTCTGCTGACGCGCCTGATCATGCGCAGCGGGCAGACCGTGCACCGTGAGACGCTGCAACAGGACATCTACTCCTGGCAGGACGATCCGGGTTCAAACACGCTTGAAGTGCACATTCATAATCTGCGGCGCAAGCTCGGTAAAGATCGTATCAAAACCGTACGCGGCGTGGGTTACCGTCTGGAGAGCCAGAAATGAACAGTATGCGCCGGCGATTAATGGTGTTGCTGGCGGTGATACTGCTCTTTTTTCAACTGATTAGCGTGGTCTGGCTATGGCATGAGAGCCGCGAGCAAATCGGTTTTCTGGTGAAC
This sequence comes from Enterobacter cloacae complex sp., assembly GCF_900322725.1. Lineage (NCBI taxonomy): Bacteria > Pseudomonadati > Pseudomonadota > Gammaproteobacteria > Enterobacterales > Enterobacteriaceae > Enterobacter > Enterobacter cloacae complex sp. The sequence continues at coordinate 1,525,993 of NZ_LT991957.1, forward strand.
GAAACGTTGTCTGCAAAAGCGCGCAACAACCATGTTGAAAAAGAGATCCGCGAAGCCATTGCCTCCCTGCTGGTTCCTTCTCTGGTGATGGTCGGATTTACCCTGTTTTTCTCATTCTGGGCAGTCACCTGGATCACCCGGCCACTCAACCAACTTCGCGCCAGCCTTGCGAACCGCTCGGCGGATAATCTGACTCCCCTGCCGATGTATTCGGATATGGAAGAGATAGGCGCAGTAACTGCGTCGCTGAACCAACTGCTCGCCCGGCTGGACCACACTATCCAGCAGGAACGCCTGTTCACCGCCGATGCGGCGCACGAGTTACGAACGCCGCTTGCGGGGATCAGGCTTCATCTGGAGCTGATGGCCCAGTCCGGTTCTCCGCAGGCCACGCCACTCATAAGCCGTATCGACCAGCTGATGCATACGGTAGAACAGCTGCTGATGCTGGCGCGTGCCGGCCAGGCGATGGCCAGCGGCCATTACGATACCGTGAACTGGACAGAAACTATTATTGCCCCGCTCAGACTGGAGCATGAAGCTAAAGAGCATACGGTGATATGGCCTGCTGAAAGCACGCTGACGGTGCAGGGAGATGCCGTTCTGTTACGTCTGATGTTAAGGAACCTTCTGGAGAATGCCGCCCGCTACAGCCCGGCAGGCACAACCATTGAAGTGGCATTAACGGCGACGGAAGGCGGTACCCGGGTCAGCGTTACCGATCAGGGGCCGGGTATAGATGAGGCGCACCGACAGTCGATCACCGAACCTTTCCGCCGTCTCGACCAGCGCTACGGCGGCAGCGGCCTTGGGCTGAGCATTGTACAGCGTATCGTGCAGCTCCATCATGGTCATTTAACGCTGGAAAACGGTGCTGAGGGCGGCTTAATCGCCAGCTGCTGGCTACCCGCGAAGATAGGATAAAAAAAGCCCCGTCAGGGGCTTTATGCAGGGCTTAGTGCTTGTAAATGAACTCGACGCCTTCTTCGTCGTCTTCATCCCAGTCATCGTCCCAGTCTTCATCATCTTCTTCCGCTTCCAGCTCTTCAAGCTGCTGGCGGTGGTAGTCATCCCACATGAATTCGACTTTTTCAGGCTGTTTCGCTTCTTCTGCCTGAACAATCGGATTCTCGATGATAAAGGTCATTACATCCCAGCAGAGTTCTTTCACGCCAACCTGGCTGGCGGCAGAGATCAGATAGTACTTATCTTCCCAACCCATCGCTTCGGCAATCGCTTTTGCCTTCGCTTCAGCTTCCGCTTTGTCCATCAGATCGATCTTGTTGAACACCAGCCAGCGTGGTTTTTCCGCCAGTTTTTCACTGTATTTTTCCAGTTCGCCGATAATGATACGGGCGTTTTCAACCGGATCGGAACCGTCGATCGGATCGATGTCGATGAGATGCAACAGTACGCGGCAACGCTCAAGGTGCTTCAGGAAGCGAATACCCAGACCGGCGCCTTCTGCCGCCCCTTCAATCAGACCCGGAATGTCAGCTACCACGAAGCTCTTTTCGTTATCCATACGGACAACGCCCAGGCTCGGCACCAGCGTAGTAAACGGATAGTCCGCCACTTTTGGTTTCGCCGCAGACACTGCACGGATAAACGTTGATTTACCGGCGTTAGGCATACCCAGCATACCTACGTCTGCCAACAGCATCAGTTCAAGTTGCAGGTCGCGCTTATCGCCCGGAGTACCCATCGTTTTCTGACGCGGGGTACGGTTAACGGACGATTTGAAACGGCTGTTACCCAGACCGTGCCAGCCGCCTTTCGCCACCATCAGGCGCTGACCGTGTTTGGTCATATCACCCATGGTTTCGCCCGTGCCCTGATCGATGACACGCGTACCCACCGGCACTTTGATCGTCACGTCTTTACCGCGTTTACCGGTACAGTCGCGGCTCTGGCCGTTCTGGCCACGCTCGGCGCGGAAAGATTTTTCGAAACGGTAGTCGATCAGCGTGTTGAGGTTTTCATCCGCCTCCAGCCACACGTCACCGCCGTCACCGCCGTCACCGCCGTCAGGACCGCCACGAGGAATATACTTTTCACGGCGGAAGCTTACACAACCGTTACCGCCATCACCTGCCACGACCAGAATCGTCGCTTCATCAACAAACTTCATTTTACTCTCCGTAACTCATTCGCCTGAGCGGGGGACTATTACAACCGCTTCATTTTTGCGCCAACGTCCCCAGAGACGATGACCAATGGCGGAATACATCGCGCCCGCAACCACGACAAACGCACCGAGATAACCCAACAGGTTGAGCATCGGCTTGACGAAGACATCGGGCCAGGCCATTGATAACAAATCTGAAAATAACAGCGTAAACAGCGGGGTAAGCGTGATTAGGGCGCTCACCTGTGCTGCCTGCCAGCGCGCCATGGCTTCCGCCAGCGCGCCATAACCAACCAGCGTATTCAGCCCACAAAAAATGAGGCACGCCAGTTGCCAGTCGCTGAGCTGGGTAATCACACCCGGCTTCGCTAACGGCAATAATGCCAGTGTACACAAAGTGTACAGCAAAAAGAGGATCTGCTGTGAGGCAAGACGGCGCAATAACACCTTTTGCGCGACGCCATAACTCACCCAGACCGTTGCTGCACCCACCCCGAAAATGACACCCCAGGTGTAATCCGTCAGGCGGGTAAAAATCTCGATCAGGCTGGTGTTAAAGAACATCACCAGACCGCAAAGCAGCATGCTTGCCCCGATGATCTGCGTGCCGCGCATCTTCTCCTTGAGGATAAAGACGCTGGCGACCATCATGCCGACCGGTGAAAGTTGCCCAATCACCTGCGACGCTGTAGGGCTAAGATATTGCAGGGAGGAGCTGAACAGAATGAAGTTCCCGAACAGACCGCCCGTCGCGATAGCCAGTAATACCAGCCAGCGCGGTTTTCGGAAGATGCGCAGCGGTGGCAGCTTACCTTTGACGGCCAGAATGACGCCCAGGCCAATGCTTGCCATCAGGAAGCGATAAAACACCACCGTAGGCGGTTCCATCACTTCCAGTACCTGCTTCATTGCAATTGGCAGCGCACCCCAGCACATTGCGGTAGTGAGCGCCAAAAGAATACCAATGCCGGCCTGCTGCTTCATGCCCGTTTTCCCTACAGAAAATTTTCCGGGTTTCCAATGTAAAAAGCCCCGCAACACGTTGCGGGGCTTTAATCCGTTACCGGACCGAGAAAACCTTACTCAGCAACGATGCTGATGTATTTACGGTTGTTCGGGCCTTTAACTTCAAATTTCACTTTACCGTCTGCTTTAGCAAACAGAGTGTGGTCACGACCGCAACCTACGTTGGTACCCGCGTGGAACTTGGTGCCACGCTGACGAACGATGATGCTACCCGCCAGAACGGATTCGCCACCGAAACGCTTAACGCCCAGGCGTTTAGCTTCTGAATCGCGACCGTTACGTGTGGAGCCGCCAGCCTTTTTATGTGCCATTTAAATCTCTCCTCAGGTCTTAGGCGCTGATGCCAGTAATTTTCACATCAGTGAACCACTGACGGTGGCCCTGCTGCTTACGATAGTGTTTACGACGACGAAACTTAACGATTTTAACTTTCTCGCCACGACCGTGAGCAACAACTTCAGCTTTGATAACGCCGCCATCAACGAAAGGAACGCCGATTTTGACTTCTTCACCGTTTGCGATCATCAGAACTTCTGCGAACTCAACAGATTCGCCAGTTGCGATGTCCAGCTTTTCCAGGCGAACGGTCTGACCTTCGCTTACTCGGTGTTGTTTACCACCACTTTGGAAAACCGCGTACATATAAACTCCGCTTCCGCGCACATCCTCGTATGATTCAGAGTGCGCTATAAATATTCACAATAGGGCGCGAATATTACGCAAAACGCGAGCCTTTGACAAGTGCTACCATCAATACATGAAGAAAAAAAACACAACACGTACGGTAACGTTTATCTGAGCCGTTTTTTCAGTACAATCAGCAATACTATTTATAAACCGAAACCCTTTGTGTACCCATCTCGTGTGGGATAAACAGGATAAAAAGCCCGGCTTTTGCGATGAATTTAGAAAAAATCAATGAGTTAACCGCGCAAGATATGGCGGGTGTGAATGCAGCAATCCTGGAGCAACTCAACTCTGACGTTCAGCTGATCAATCAGTTGGGCTATTACATCGTCAGCGGCGGCGGTAAACGTATTCGTCCGATGATTGCCATTCTGGCCGCACGCGCGGTTGGCTATCAGGGGAACGCCCACGTCACAATCGCGGCGCTGATCGAATTTATCCACACCGCCACCCTGCTTCACGACGATGTTGTGGATGAATCAGACATGCGTCGGGGTAAAGCCACCGCCAACGCCGCGTTTGGTAATGCGGCAAGCGTTCTGGTCGGGGATTTTATCTATACCCGCGCTTTCCAGATGATGACCAGCCTTGGCTCGCTGAAGGTGCTGGAAGTGATGTCAGAAGCGGTGAACGTTATTGCTGAAGGTGAAGTCCTACAGTTGATGAACGTTAACGACCCGGACATCACCGAAGAAAACTACATGCGGGTGATTTACAGCAAGACCGCACGTCTGTTTGAAGCCGCCGCGCAGTGTTCCGGGATTCTGGCAGGCTGTAGCGAAGCGCAGGAAAAAGGGCTTCAGGACTATGGCCGCTATCTCGGTACCGCATTCCAGCTGATTGATGATTTGCTGGACTACAGCGCGGATGGCGAAACGCTCGGTAAAAACGTCGGTGATGACCTGAACGAAGGCAAGCCAACGCTGCCGCTGCTCCACGCGATGCACAATGGCACACCGGATCAGGCGAAAATGATCCGTGAAGCTATCGAGCAGGGAAATGGTCGCCATCTTCTGGAACCGGTACTGGAAACAATGGCAGTCTGTGGCTCCCTGGAATGGACGCGTCAGCGTGCAGAAGAAGAAGCAGACAAAGCCATCGCCGCCATTCAGGTCATTCCTGACAGCCCATGGCGCGATGCGCTAATCGGCCTCGCGCACATCGCCGTCCAGCGCGATCGTTAATCCCCTCCTCGTCTCCCTGCGCTCCGCAGGGAGATTCCAGTACGCACCAGTAAATTACATTTCCGTGTAAGCTCATCAGGTTACAGGCCGCATGTATAAAGCCATGCCTTATTCTGAATATTGCTTCTCGTAACATGAACTTTTTAGAACAGATGTTCTAAGTGAGTATAGTAATGCTGTCTTTTCACACGAAAAGGCGTGGACGATAACGAACACAAGGACAGCATTATGGATACAAAATTCATCGACTGGCATTCTGCTGACATTATTGCGGCACTGCGTAAAAAAGGGACATCGCTGGCTGCCGAATCACGTCGCAACGGGTTGAGCTCGTCGACGCTGGCAAATGCACTGACCCGCCCATGGCCGAAGGGAGAGCTGATTATCGCGAGAGCGCTGGATACGCATCCGTGGGTGATATGGCCGTCACGCTACCACGATCCCATTACCCATGAATTTATCGACAGAACGCGCATGATGCGTCAGAGCAAAACGAAGAAAGCACATCAGGACTGATGCACCGGGATTTACAGGAACAGCAATCCCCCGGCCTGTTCTGGCAGGGGGGTGCCGGAACGATTACTCGCCCTTCACACGCTCGATATTCGCACCCAGCGCGCGCAGTTTGTCTTCAATGCGCTCGTAACCACGGTCGATGTGGTAGATACGATCGACAATGGTAGTCCCTTCAGCAATACACCCTGCCAGTACCAGACTCGCAGACGCGCGCAGATCGGTCGCCATCACCTGCGCACCGGACAGTTTTTCAACGCCGTGACAGATGACCGTGTTGCTTTCAATCTCAGCATGCGCTCCCATACGGATCAGCTCCGGGACATGCATGAAACGGTTTTCGAAGATGGTTTCCGTGATGAAGCCCGTGCCTTCGGCCACCAGGTTCAGCAGCGTGAACTGCGCCTGCATATCCGTCGGGAAGGCCGGGTGTGGCGCAGTGCGCACGTTAACGGCTTTAGGACGCTGCCCGTGCATATCCAGGCTTATCCAGTCTTCACCGATTTCAATGTCCGCACCCGCATCGCGCAGCTTCGCCAGCACCGCATCCAGGGTATCCGGCTGTGCGTTACGGCAGACAATCTTACCGCCAGAAATGGCCGCCGCCACCAGGAAGGTCCCGGTTTCGATACGGTCTGGCAGGACGCGGTACACGCCGCCACCCAGACGCTCAACGCCTTCGATGGTAATACGGTCCGTGCCCTGCCCGCTGATCTTCGCACCCAGTGCGACCAGGAAGTTCGCGGTGTCCACGATTTCCGGTTCACGCGCGGCGTTTTCGATGATGGTAGTGCCTTCTGCCAGCGTAGCAGCCGACATGATGGTCACCGTTGCGCCCACGCTCACTTTGTCCATGACAATGTGCGCGCCTTTCAGACGACCATTGACGGACGCTTTCACGTAACCTTCTTCCAGCTTGATCTCCGCGCCCAGCTTTTCCAGGCCAAAGATATGCAGGTCGACGGGACGCGCGCCGATAGCGCATCCGCCCGGCAGTGAAACCTGACCCTGACCGAAACGCGCCACCAGCGGCCCAAGGGCCCAGATGGAAGCACGCATGGTTTTCACCAGCTCATACGGTGCTGAGAAGTTGTTCACGTTGCTGGCATCGATCCAGACGGAACCGTTACGCTCCACTTTGGTGCCCAACTGGCCGAGCAACTTCATGGTCGTGTCGATATCTTTCAGCTTCGGTACGTTCTGGATCTCTACCGGCTCTTCTGCGAGCAGCGCAGCGAAAAGAATAGGCAGCGCGGCGTTTTTAGCGCCAGAAATTGTGACTTCGCCCTGGAGACGCGTGGGTCCCTGTACACGAAATTTATCCATTGTTTGCTCTCTTATAAATTCAACCGTGCTGCGGGCGCTTCGCCCCCAGCTCAAAAACCGTTTAGTTTGCGATCGCGTGCCCACTCCTGTGGGGTGAACGCTTTAATCGACAGGGCGTGAATGCGGTTGTCCGCAATGTATTCCATCAGCGGCGCGTACACAGCCTGCTGTTTTTTCACGCGACTCATTCCGTCGAACATCTCACCCACAGCAATAACCTGGAAGTGACTGCCATCGCCAGAGACGTGGGCTTCCTGAAGGGAGAGTGCATTCATCAGCACAGTCTGGATTTCATTATTTTCCATGGGGTCTACATCATCTGATAGTGAAAACAAGCCCAACATCTTAGAGCAAAGTGGCGCCGTCTTAAACAAGCAAAAAGCCCCGACGCGCAAACTGTCGGGGCTTTAGGAAGTAACGTACTGAAAAAATTAGCGAGGTAATACGTCTTCGGGCAAATTGTAAAGCTGTGCAAGGGTGACGACGTTATCGCTTACCCCCGTCAGGGTGACGCTGCTCCCCTGCTTTTTGCCCGTGGCAACCAGGTGCGCCAGCAGCGCAATACCGGCAGTATCTACCCGCGTGACGCCATGTAGATCAATCCGCGTCACGCCCTGCATCGCGTTATGGCGAGCGTCCCACAGCGGGTTAAGCAGATCCTGATCCAGCTCTCCCGTCAGCGTCAGCGTCTCGCCGTCTCGCGCCCAGCTAAGCTGCTGCGACATTACTTCTTCTCGTCCAGGGTAATTTTCTGACGAGAGATAGACTGAAGCTGAGCCGTCAGGCCATCAATCCCTTTGGTGCGCAGCAGATCGCTCCACTCGTTCTGTTTAGTGGTGATCATGCTTACGCCTTCGGCGATCATGTCATACGCCTGCCAGTTTCCGGTCTGGCTGTTCTTACGCCACTGGAAGTCCAGGCGAACCGGCGGACGGCCGTTTGGATCGATAATTGTCACGCGGATAGGAATGATGGTGGCATCGCCCAGCGGCTGTTCAGGAGCAATCTGATAGGTCTGACCGTGATACATCGCCAGCGCCTGGCCGTAAGCCTGTTTCAGGTATTCACGGAACGCCGCGAAGTAAGCCTCGCGCTGCGCCGGGGTCGCCTCTTTGTAATAACGGCCCAGTACCAGCGCGCCCGCATACTTGATCTGCACATACGGCAGCAGCTCCTGATCCACGACATCACGCAGATAGTCAGGGTTAGAGCGGATTTTGGGCTGTTCATTTTTAAGACGGTCGAAGGTTTTCTTCGCAGCCTCATCCATCAGTTTGTACGGGTTACTCTGATCCGCAGCGTGTACCGCAGTCAGAGGGGCAATGACCAGCATGGCAACCATTAACAGTCGTTTAAACATGAATGACTTCTCCTGAAATTAATTCGTCGCGCCTGGCGTCGGTTCGACGTTGGTGTGGTCTTCACTCTGCGCAGGGGCATCGTCAGACTTTTTATCATCCCCTTTACTGTTGTAAAGGAACTGACCAATCATATCCTCCAGCACCATCGCTGACTTGGTATCCTGGATTACGCTACCGTCTTTAAGGATAGACGTTCCCAGCTCAGGATCTTCAAAACCAACGTTGAGGGCCAGATATTGCTCCCCCAGCAGGCCAGAAGTGCGGATAGAGAGCGAGCTGGTGTCAGGAATGTGGTTATAGCGCTCTTCGATATCCATCGCGACGCGCGGCAGATACGTTTTTTCATCAAGCGTAATGTCCGCTACACGTCCGATGACGACGCCACCAATACGCACCGGCGAGCGCGCCTTCAGGCCGCCGATATTATCGAAGGTCGCGTAGACGCGATACGTCGGCTCGGCGCGAACAGAGGTAATGTCCGCCGCTCGCAGGCAGATGAACAGCGCGGCCAGCAGCGCCAGAAGCAGAAACACGCCAACCCAAATTTCATTTTTTCTCGTTTGCATGAACTCAATTCCCAAACATCAGTGCGGTGAGCACAAAATCCAGACCTAAAACGGCCAGCGACGAATGTACGACAGTACGCGTCGTTGCGCGGCTAATGCCCGCCGACGTCGGAATGGCATCGTAACCATTAAACAACGCAATCCAGGTAACCGTCACAGCGAAAACCACGCTCTTGATCAGACAGTTCACCAAATCCATCCGCAGATCGATGGCGTCCTGCATGGCGGACCAGAAGAACCCGGCATCAATGCCTTTCCAGTTGACGCCGACCAGCGCGCCGCCCCAGATACCGACCGCCACAAAGAGGATAGTCAGTAACGGTAAGGAGATAACCCCGGCCCAGAAGCGCGGTGAGATCACCCGGCGCAGCGGATCGACCGCCATCATCTCCATGCTGGAAAGCTGCTCGGTGGCGCGCATCAGGCCAATTTCCGCCGTCAGTGCTGACCCGGCACGCCCCGCGAACAGCAGCGCGGCAACCACCGGCCCGAGCTCACGCAGCAGCGAGAGCGCCACCAGCATGCCAAGGCTGGTTTCCGCGCTGTAGGTTGTCAGCACCAGATATCCCTGCAACCCCAGCACCATGCCGATAAACAGCCCCGACACGATGATGATAAGCATCGACAGTACGCCGACGTTATAAAGCTGCCGCACCAGTAACGGCGCATGCTTGCGGAACTCCGGTTTGCCAACCAGCGCGTTGAACAACATTAATCCGGCACGCCCGAACGTACTGATGGTTTTTAGGCCACGGTGTCCAAGACCCGCCAACGCATTTAACAGCATGAGTGGCTTAACTCCCTATTCCCAGTAAATCGTCATGATAGTCGCCTGCCGGATAGCGGAAAGGCACCGGCCCATCTGCGATACCGTCCAGGAACTGCCGCACGCGCGGATCGCCATTCTCCTGCAACGCCTGAGCGCTGCCGTGGGCAACGATCTTTTTGTCAGCCACAATATAGGCGTAATCAGCAATGCTCAGCACTTCCGGCACGTCGTGGGAAACCACCACGCAGGTGACGCCAAGGGCGCTGTTCAGTTCTGAAATGAGCTTCACCAGTACGCCCATAGTGATAGGGTCCTGCCCGACGAACGGTTCGTCGAACATGATTAAATCCGGTTCAAGGGCAATAGCACGCGCCAGCGCGGCGCGGCGCGCCATTCCGCCAGAGAGTTCGGACGGCATAAGTTTCGCCGCCCCCCGCAACCCCACGGCTTCGAGCTTCATCATCACCGTGCTGTGCAACAGCGCAGGAGGAAGATGGGTGTGCTCACGCAGCGGATAGGCCACGTTGTCAAATACGTTCATATCGGTGAACAGCGCACCCGACTGAAAGAGCATGCTCATTCGTTTGCGAACCGTGTAGAGGCGCGAGCGAGACATCTCCGGAACGTTTTCACCGTCGAAGAGAATTTCGCCGCTGTCAGGAGGGATTTGCCCGCCGATAAGACGCAGCAACGTCGTTTTACCGATCCCTGACGGCCCCATGATGGCGGTGATTTTACCGCGCGGCACGGTCAGCGAAATATCATCAAATATCACCCGGCTGCCGCGAGAAAAACTGACGCCCCGGACATCGACTATATTCGCCATCGTTTGGCTCATTTATGGTTCCTTACTTACCTTGCTTCACGGCTGGCATGAAGCGTAAATCAGCCCTAAACCCCGCATTTTTACAGAATATTCACTGTTGGGGTTAGCTAAAGCTGGCATTTGTTTTACTTTTCCGGCGCATAAAGTCAAAATTAGGAATTCGTCACGTCTCAGACTTCATCTGGCGCCAGAATCCGTGCGCAGTGGACCAGCGAGTATACCTGAAGAAAGGATTTTTGATGCTTTTAGCAACAGCACTGTTAATAATTGGTTTACTGTTGGTGGTCTACAGTGCTGACCGTTTGGTCTTTGCCGCATCCATTCTTTGTCGACTCATTGGCATGCCGCCCATCATTATCGGGATGACGGTGGTCAGTGTAGGCACATCGCTTCCTGAAATCATTGTTTCTGTTTCAGCCTCGCTGCATGGTCAGGTCGACCTCGCTATCGGCACCGCGATTGGCTCTAACATCGTCAATATATTACTGATTTTAGGCTTAGCCGCATTGCTGCATCCATTTCGCGTCCATTCTGATGTTTTGCGCCGCGAATTGCCGCTAATGTTAGTCGTTAGCCTGCTGGCTGGCTACGTGCTTTACGACGGGGTGCTGAGCATTGATGACGGTATATTCCTGCTCGCCCTGGCCGGGATCTGGTTGCTTTACAGCGTGAAAATCGCGCGTCTGGCGGAAAAACAGGGCAACGATAGCCTCACGCGTGAGCATCTCGCCGAGCTGCCCAGGGAAGGCACCTTACCCGTCGCCCTGCTGTGGCTGGGCGTCGCGCTGATCATCATGCCGATGGCCACGCGGATGGTCGTCGATAACGCGACGGTGCTGGCGAACGCGTTTGCGATGAGCGAACTGACAATCGGTCTGACGGTCATCGTCATCGGCACCAGCCTGCCAGAGCTGGCCACCGCCATTGCCGGGGCGCGTAAAGGGGAAGATGATATCGCCATCGGCAATATCATTGGCTCTAATATTTTCAATATCGCGATCGTGACGGGGCTGCCGGCGCTGATCTCGCCGGGGCCGTTTAACCCCATGGTCTTCACGCGCGATTACGGTGTGATGCTGCTGGTCAGCGTCATTTTCGCCCTGCTCTGCTGGCGGCGAAAAGAGCAGATCGGCAAAGGCGCAGGCGCGCTGCTGACGGGTGGATTTATCGTATGGCTGGCGATGCTGTACTGGCTCTCGCCACTTCTCTCTGGGTAAACGGAAACGCATTATGTCGCAAATAGAATTGCAGCCGGGTTTTGACTTTCAGAAAGCAGGCAAAGACGTTCTGGAGATTGAACGTGAAGGTCTGGCGCAGTTAGATCAGTACATTAATCAGGATTTTAGTCTGGCCTGTGAGAAGATGTTCTACTGTGCCGGTAAAGTCGTAGTGATGGGGATGGGCAAGTCTGGTCATATCGGGCGCAAAATGGCGGCGACCTTTGCCAGCACCGGCACCTCGTCCTTCTTCGTTCATCCGGGTGAAGCCGCGCACGGTGACCTCGGTATGGTTACGCCCCAGGACGTGGTTATTGCGCTGTCTAACTCCGGGGAATCGAATGAAATTCTGGCGTTGATTCCGGTGCTGAAGCGCCTGCACGTCCCGCTGATTTGCATGACCAGCCGCCCGGAAAGCAGCATGGCGCGTGCGGCAGATATTCACTTGTGTGTGAAGGTGCCGAAAGAAGCCTGTCCTCTGGGGCTGGCCCCGACCTCCAGCACCACCGCCGCGCTGGTGATGGGCGATGCCCTTGCCGTTGCGCTGCTGGAAGCCCGCGGTTTTACGCCTGAAGATTTCGCCCTGTCTCACCCCGGCGGCGCGCTCGGGCGCAAACTGCTACTGCGGGTTAACGATATTATGCACACCGGGGATGAAATCCCGCACGTCAGCAAAGAGGCTTCTCTGCGCGACGCGTTGCTGGAAATCACCCGCAAAAACCTGGGCATGACGGTCATCTGTGACGACCTGATGAAGATTCAGGGCATTTTCACCGACGGTGACCTGCGCCGTGTGTTCGATATGGGTGTGGATGTCCGAACGCTGGGCATCGCGGATGTGATGACGCCAGGCGGGATCCGCGTCCGTCCGGGCACGCTGGCGGTCGATGTGCTGAACCTGATGCAGTCCCGTCATATCACCTCAGTGATGGTTGCCGATGGCGACCAACTGCTGGGTGTGGTACATATGCATGATCTGCTGCGCGCAGGCGTAGTGTAATGAAGGATAAGACAATGAGTAATGCGGGTGCATCCCTTGCAACCTGTTATGGCCCGGTGAGCGCCCAGATGATGGCAAAGGCGGAAACTATCCGCCTGCTGATCCTCGATGTAGACGGCGTGCTTTCCGACGGTCTGATTTATATGGGCAATAACGGCGAAGAGCTGAAAGCCTTTAACGTTCGCGACGGTTACGGTATCCGCTGTGCGCTCACGTCCGGTATTGACGTTGCAATCATCACCGGGCGGAAAGCTAAACTGGTAGAAGATCGGTGTGAAACGCTGGGCATTACGCATCTCTATCAGGGACAGTCTGATAAGATGGTAGCCTTCCGGGATTTGCTGGAAAAACTGGCCATTGCGCCAGAGAATGTGGCGTACGTCGGGGATGATTTGATCGACTGGCCAGTGATGGCGGAGGTGGGTCTGAGCATTGCCGTGGCTGACGCACACCCGCTGCTGATCCCGCGTGCTGATTACGTTACCCATATTCACGGTGGCCGCGGTGCCGTGCGTGAAGTCTGCGATCTGCTTCTGCTGGCGCAGGGCAAGCTTGATGAGGCGAAAGGGCAATCGATATGAGTAAAACCAGACGTTGGGTTATCATTCTGCTTTCGCTTGTCGTCCTGATCCTGATTGGCGTGAACCTCGCCGACCGCGATGATACGCAAACGGAAGTGGTCAACACGAGCGACCCGACCTACAAAAGCGATCGCAGCGATACCGTGGTCTATAGCCCGGAAGGCGCACTGAACTATCGCCTGATTGCTCAGCATGTCGAATATTTTTCAGATGACGGTGTTTCGTGGTTTACCCAGCCGGTGCTGACCACCTTTGATACCGACAAAGTGCCGACGTGGTCGATCAAGTCTGACCGGGCAAAACTGACAAATGACCGTATGCTTTATCTGTATGGTCACGTTGAGGTCAACGCCCTGACCGCTGACGCTCAACTGCGCAAAATTACGACCGATAACGCCCAGATCAACCTGGTCACCCAGGATGTCACGTCGCAGGATTTAGTCACCCTGTATGGCACAACATTTAATTCCAGCGGTTTAAGAATGCGCGGGAACTTACGCAGCAAAAACGCCGAGCTGATTGAAAAGGTTAGAACCTCCTATGAAATTCAAAACAAACAAACTCAGCCTTAAAGTTGTTATCGCCAGCGCGCTGCTGGCGGCCAGTCTTCCCGCGCTTGCTGTGACTGGCGACACCGAGCAGCCGATTCATATCGAATCTGATACGCAGTCTCTGGATATGCAGGGTAACGTTGTTACCTTTACCGGCAACGTCGTCGTGACCCAGGGCACCATCAAAATCAATGCCGATAAAGTGGTCGTTACCCGTCCGGGCGGCGAACAGGGCAAAGAGATTATTGATGGTTATGGCAACCCGGCCACGTTCTACCAGATGCAGGACAACGGCAAGCCGGTAAAAGGCCATGCCTCGCATATGCACTACGAACTGGCGAAGGATCTGGTCATCCTGACCGGTAATGCTTACCTGGAACAGCTGGACAGCAACATCAAAGGCGACAAGATCACCTATCTGGTGAAAGAGCAGAAAATGCAGGCCTCCAGCGAAAAAGGTAAACGCGTCACTACCGTGCTCGTGCCTTCGCAGTTGCAGGACAAGAACAACGGTCAGGCTCCGGCACAGAAAAAGAGTAACTAATTCGTTATGGCAACATTAACTGCAAAAAACCTCGCGAAAGCGTACAAGGGCCGCCGCGTCGTCGAAGATGTCAGTCTGACCGTCAACTCCGGCGAAATCGTGGGCTTGCTTGGCCCTAACGGTGCGGGTAAAACCACAACCTTCTACATGGTGGTGGGCATTGTCCCGCGTGACGCTGGCAACATCATCATTGATGATGAAGACATCAGCCTGCTGCCGCTGCATGCCCGCGCGCGTCGTGGCATCGGCTACCTGCCGCAGGAAGCGTCTATCTTCCGCCGCTTAAGCGTGTTCGATAACCTGATGGCCGTGCTCCAGATCCGTGACGATCTGACCAGCGAGCAGCGCACCGACCGCGCGAACGAGCTGATGGAAGAGTTTCATATTGAACATCTTCGCGACAGCCTCGGTCAGGCGCTGTCCGGCGGTGAACGCCGCCGCGTTGAGATTGCGCGCGCGCTGGCAGCAAATCCGAAATTTATCCTGCTGGATGAGCCGTTTGCGGGCGTTGACCCGATTTCGGTTATCGATATCAAACGTATCATTGAGCATCTGCGCGACAGCGGGCTTGGCGTACTGATCACGGACCACAACGTACGCGAAACGCTGGCCGTGTGTGAACGCGCCTACATTGTGAGCCAGGGCCATCTGATTGCCCACGGTACGCCGCAGCAAATCCTCGAAGATGAGCATGTTAAGCGCGTGTACCTTGGGGAAGACTTCAGACTCTGATAGGGTAGAGGTTAAGTCACGCCGAACCGGAGAAAAACGCGCTGAACATGAAGCAAGGTTTGCAATTACGGCTCAGCCAGCAACTGGCCATGACGCCGCAGCTACAACAGGCCATCCGTCTGTTGCAGTTGTCCACGTTAGAACTCCAGCAGGAGCTCCAGCAGGCGCTGGACAGCAATCCGCTGCTGGAGCAAACCGATCTTCATGACGAGGTAGATACCCAGCAAACGCAGGACACGGAAACGCTCGACACCGCCGATGCGCTCGAACAAAAAGAGATGCCGGACGAGCTGCCGCTGGATGCCAGCTGGGATGAAATCTACACCGCAGGAACGCCTTCCGGCACGCGCGCGGACTATCAGGACGACGAACTGCCGGTCTATCAGGGCGAAACCACCCAGTCGCTTCAGGACTACCTGATGTGGCAGGTGGAGCTGACGCCTTTCTCGGATACCGATCGCGCGATTGCCACCTCGATTGTCGATGCCGTTGACGACACGGGCTATTTGACCGTGACGCTGGACGATATTCTGGAAAGCATCGGCGATGACGACATTGAGATGGAAGAGATCGAAGCCGTCCTCAAGCGCGTCCAGCGTTTCGACCCGATTGGCGTCGCCGCGAGAGATCTGCGCGACTGCCTGCTGATCCAGCTTTCGCAGTTTGCCAAAGAGACACCGTGGATTGACGAAGCCCGGCTCATCATCAGCGATCATCTGGATCTGCTGGCGAACCACGATTTCCGCACCCTGATGCGCGTCACGCGTCTCAAAGAAGAGGTGCTGAAGGAAGCGGTGAATCTGATCCAGTCACTCGATCCGCGTCCGGGACAGTCGATCCAGACCAGCGAACCGGAATATGTCATTCCTGATGTGCTGGTGAGAAAGCACAACGGCCGCTGGGTCGTTGAACTGAACGCCGACAGCCTTCCTCGCCTGCAAATCAACCAGCAATATGCCTCCATGTGCACCAGCGCACGTAACGACGCCGATAATCAATACATTCGCAGCAACCTTCAGGAAGCACGATGGTTGATTAAGAGCCTGGAGAGCCGAAATGACACGCTGCTGCGCGTCAGCCGCTGTATTGTCGAACAGCAGCAGGCGTTCTTTGAACAGGGCGAAGAGTTTATGAAACCGATGGTGCTGGCAGACATCGCCCAGGCCGTCGAGATGCATGAATCAACCATTTCCCGCGTGACTACGCAGAAGTACCTGCACAGTCCGCGCGGTATTTTTGAGCTTAAGTATTTCTTCTCCAGCCACGTGAACACTGAAGGCGGCGGCGAAGCCTCGTCAACGGCCATTCGCGCACTGGTGAAGAAGTTGATCGCCGCGGAGAACCCCGCGAAGCCACTCAGTGACAGTAAGTTAACCACCATGCTGTCCGATCAGGGTATTATGGTGGCACGCCGTACTGTTGCGAAGTATCGAGAGTCTTTATCCATTCCGCCGTCTAACCAGCGTAAACAACTGGTTTGACACAACCGATAAGGAAGACACTATGCAGCTCAATATCACCGGACATAACGTCGAGATTACTGAGGCCTTACGCGATTTTGTGAACACTAAGTTCGCAAAACTTGAGCAGTATTTCGAAAGGATCAATCAGGTCTATGTTGTGTTGAAAGTGGAGAAAGTGACGCATATCTCGGATGCGACTCTGCACGTCAACGGAGGGGAACTCCATGCCAGTGCGGAAGGGCAAGACATGTACGCGGCTATCGACGGCTTGATTGATAAGCTTGCGAGACAGCTCAATAAACATAAAGATAAACTGAAACAACACTAATTGTCCGGGCAGTTAACGGGTGCAGGACGGCCTGTTGTGAGACACAACAGGCCATTTGTACGGTTAGCGCTTAGGTGAAATTATGATAAACAACGATTCCGCTCTACAACTGAGCAATGTCCTTAACCAGGATTGTACCCGCAGTGGCGTTCACTGCCAGAGCAAAAAACGTGCGCTGGAAATTATCAGTGAACTGGCCGCAAAACAGCTGGGTCTGCCGCCGCAGATCGTGTTTGAAGCCATTCTGACCCGTGAAAAAATGGGCAGTACCGGCATCGGCAACGGCATTGCGATCCCGCATGGCAAGCTGGAAGAAGATACGCTGCGTGCCGTGGGGGTGTTTGTGCAACTGGAAACGCCTATCGCTTTTGACGCCATCGATAACCAGCCTGTGGATCTGCTCTTTGCGCTGCTGGTGCCTGCCGATCAGACCAAAACCCATCTGCACACGCTGTCGCTGGTGGCCAAACGTCTGGCGGACAAAACCATTTGTCGTCGACTGCGCTCAGCCCAAAGTGATGAAGAGCTTTATCAAATTATCACTGAAGCAGAAGGCAATCAGGATGAGGCATAATCGGGAGAAGGCCTTCAGAACGGCTGCCCTGAGGAGAAACGGAACATGGTGCTGATGATCGTCAGCGGTCGTTCGGGGTCCGGGAAATCCGTGGCCCTGCGCGCGCTGGAAGACATGGGATTTTACTGTGTAGATAACCTGCCGGTAGTGTTGTTACCCGATCTGGCGCGGACGCTTGCGGACCGGCAAATCTCTGCCGCCGTCAGTATTGACGTGCGCAACATGCCGGAATCGCCGGAAATCTTCGAGCAGGCAATGAACAATCTGCCGGAGTGTTTTTCACCGCAGCTCTTGTTCCTTGACGCTGACCGCAACACGCTGATCCGCCGCTACAGCGATACCCGTCGTTTGCATCCGCTCTCCAGTAAAAATCTGTCGCTGGAAAGCGCCATTGATAAAGAAAGCGATCTGCTTGAGCCGCTGCGTTCCCGCGCCGACCTGATTGTCGACACCTCTGAAATGTCCGTCCACGAACTGGCGGAAATGCTGCGTACTCGCTTGCTCGGCAAGCGCGAGCGCGAACTGACGATGGTGTTTGAATCCTTCGGCTTTAAGCACGGCATTCCTATCGATGCGGATTACGTTTTTGATGTGCGTTTCCTGCCGAACCCACACTGGGATCCGAAACTGCGTCCGATGACCGGTCTGGATAAGCCCGTGGCGGCGTTCCTTGACCGACACACAGAAGTACATAATTTTATCTACCAGACGCGAAGCTACCTTGAGCTATGGTTACCTATGCTGGAAACAAACAATCGCAGCTACCTGACGGTGGCGATTGGCTGTACCGGCGGTAAACATCGTTCGGTCTACATTGCCGAACAGCTGGCCGATTACTTCCGCTCACGCGGGAAGAACGTTCAGTCCCGTCATCGCACGCTGGAAAAACGTAAAACATGACCGTAAAACAGACCGTCGAAATCACCAACAAGCTGGGCATGCATGCGCGCCCGGCGATGAAGCTGTTTGAACTGATGCAGGGTTTTGATGCTGAGGTGCTGCTGCGCAACGACGAGGGAACCGAGGCAGAAGCCAACAGCGTGATTGCGCTGCTGATGCTGGATTCTGCCAAAGGACGCCAGATTGAAGTCGAAGCGACCGGCCCGCAGGAAGAAGAAGCGCTGGCCGCGGTGATTGCCCTGTTTAATGCCGGGTTTGACGAAGACTAACGTTCGCTACGTCGGCGGGTGGCGCAACGCTTACCCGCCCTACATAAGATGATTTCGCTCCATAAACCCTTCCCCACCCAGCTGACGCATCTGGCGCATGATCCACGCCTGGCGGCTTCGCACGTAGCCTGACGGCGCGCTGGCCTTGAAACGCAGAGGGTTCGGCAGCACGGCGGCAAGCAGCGCCGCTTCGGACATACTCAGCCTGCTGGCGTGCTTGCCGAAATAACGTTGCGATGCCGCTTCGACGCCAAACACGCCGTCACCAAACTCCGCGATATTCAGATAGACGGTCAGAATGCGTTTTTTGCTCCACACCGTCTCGACGCCCAGCGTCAGCCCGGCCTCCAGACCTTTCCTCACCCAGCTGCGACCGTCCCATAAGAACAGATTTTTTACCGTCTGCTGAGACAGCGTCGACGCGCCGCGCACGCGGTTTTCATGACGCTCATTATGATCCAGCGCCTTCTCGATAGCCGCCACGTCAAAACCCCAGTGTTCGGGGAATTTCTGATCTTCTGCCGCAATGACCGCCAGCCCCATCCACGGGGAAATGTCATCCATGCCGACCCAGTCTGAGTGGGCAACGTAGCCGAAATCACCTGAGAGCCAGGCGCTAATCTGCCGCTCTGCCATCACGGCGGAGAACGGGACGGGCAGGATGCTGAACAGCGCAATGCCTCCGCCCCAGAAAACGGCCAGGACCAGCACAATACGCAGCAGGATCCGTTTTAACCACCCGCCTGGGGATAATTTACGACTCATTCGGTAAGAACCAGCACTCTGTCCACCAGCTTTTCAATGCCGGCGGCAGCCTCAGCGATGTTCTGCGCCAGCATGTACGCCGGCGTGGTGATGATTTTGTTGTCCTCATCCACCACAATGTCGTCGACCGGGCATGGCACGTGCTCGCCGCCCATATCCTCGATAATTTCAGCGGTATCAATGTCGGTTCCGATCGTGAGCCGCAGCGGGAAATCAAAAATTTTCGGCAGCATGGCTGGCGCAATGCAGATAAAGCCCTGCGGCTTACCCGCCGCATGCATCGCCAGCGATAGCGCTTTTAAGTCGGGATCGACCTGACACGCCGCCCCATCAGTGGCAAACGTGCTCAGGTTTTTCGCCGCGCCAAAGCCGCCCGGTACGATGAGCGCATCAAGTTCAGCGGCATCGGCCTGTGCCAGCGGATGAATATCGCCACGCACAATACGTGCCGCTTCAATCAGCACGTTACGGCTTTCTGCCATTGGCTCGCCGGTAAGATGATTCATTACGTCTGCTTGAGTTTTATCCGGCGCGAAGCAGATAACGTCTGCCCCCTGGCGCGATAATGCCAGCAGCGTTAATACGGCTTCATGTATCTCTGAACCATCGTAAACGCCACATCCGCTCAGCACGACACCCACTTTCTTCATTCTGACGATCCTTCTAAGCAACTCGCCGAAGCACATTAAAAATTCTGATTAAAACGCTATGCTTCACACATTTCACTGATTCATGTAACAAACTGTTTAAGATTTGCTATCTTATCTGCGTGCGGCCTCAATTTTCAGGCGGCGTCCATGCGAAAACAACCCATAAAAATCAGGCGCAGCCACGATTTCCCTGGTGTTGGCGCAGTATTCGCGCACCCCGGTATAGCCGGGGTCATTTTTTTCTGGATTCCACCCAGGCTTTCAGCACCGCCACATCGTTCTGCCACTCCTGCTTCATCTCTTCAACCCAGTCACCCACGTTATCTTCCCACGCAGGTAAATCAGGCGACTGAATCTGTTGGCCCAGCTGCTGGAGATGGCGTAACCCGACGGAGCCAGCCGCGCCCTTGATTTTATGTCCCTCTTCGACAATGCCCTTCTGGTCACGCGCCGTCAGGTTAGATTCGAGCACGTTCAGATAGCCCGGCATCATTTTTTCGAACACGGCCAGACCGTCGGTGATCAGTTTTGGTCCCACCAGATCGATATACTGCTCCAGCATGGCGGTATCGAGTATCGTTTGGGCTTTGGCGCTATCAACAGACGTCATGGTGCTCTCCTCTTCATCACAGGTATCCCAGAACTTCTTGATCATCGCCGTCAGGGCGGGTACCGCCAGCGGCTTGCTGAGCACATCGTCCATACCGGCCTCGAGGTACTCTTTTTTATCTTTCAGCACGTTTGCGGTCAGCGCCACCAGCGGCGGCAGCTCGTCAGGGGCGTACTTGCGCGTCAGCTCGCGGGAGATATCCAGCCCGGTCATGTCCGGGAGCTGAATATCAAGCAGCACCAGGTCGTACTCGCCCGGCGTGAACATCTCCAGCGCGGCTTTGCCGGTCATTGCCACATCCACGCTGTTGCCGAGTTTTTCCAGTACCGACCGGGCGACAATAACGTTCAGCTCAATATCTTCTACCAGCAGAACGTGCAGGGCCGGCAGCGGCATATCGTCGTTCTCGAACGTATCTTCCACCTCTTCAGCGACGGCAGGCGCGTGTACGGTAAGGGTAAAGGTTGAGCCTTTACCCGGCTGGCTGGCAACGGTGATATCCCCGCCCATACTTTTCGCCAGGCGTTTCGACACCGCCAGGCCAATGCCCGTACCCGTTGCCGGTTTACCGCCGTGGCTGTCTTTAACCTGATAATACATGGCGAAGATCTTGTCCTGCTCCTCCTGAGGAATGCCGATACCCGAGTCCTCAACTTCAAAGTGCAGCATGTCCCCTTCGTCATAGCGAATGCGCACCGCAACCTGCCCCTTCTGGGTAAACTTCACGGCGTTGCTGATGAGGTTCCACAGGATCTGACGCAGCCGCGTGCCGTCCGTCACCACTTTATGCGGCAGCGGCAGCGTTGGCTCCATCACAAAGCTCAACCCTTTTTGCTGGGCCTGCAAACCTGAAAGGTTCTCCAGGTCCGCAAGGAAGCCGGTAAAATCAACCGGCTGGTTGTCGAGCTGAACCTTACGGCGCTCCATCTTATCCATATCGATAATATCGTTGAAGATATTGCCCAGCGTGACCGCCGAAACGTGGATCGTTTTGAGGTATTTTTCCTGCTCGCTGGTCAGGTCGGTATCCAGCAGAATGCGGCTCAGCCCCACAATGCCATTAAGCGGCGTACGCAGCTCATGGCTGATGGTGGAGATGAAGGTGGTCTTGTCACGGCTGGCGCGCTCCAGCGCATCCTGATAGCGCTTACGCTCGGTGATATCGCGGCCAAAGCCCATCAGACCATGACGTTTACCCACCCGATCGTAATAAGGCACTTTGCGGATCTCAAAGCAGGCTTTGCGCCCGTCAGGGTAGTCCAGCCACTGCTCGTAGGTCAGCGAAACGTTATGGCGGAAGACCTTTTCATCCGTCTCCATCACTTTTGCCGCCGCCTCTTCGGAATAGACGTCCTGCGGCTTCAGGTGGATCAGCTGCTTTTCGCTTTTCCCGGTCAACAGCTCCATGGCCCGGTTACAGCCGGAAAACTCTTTATCTTCGTTACGGTAGAACACCAGATCCGGCGATGCATCGAGGAACGAGCGCAGGAAAGAGGATTGCTGTTCAAGCTGAATCTGCGTGACTTCACGCTCTTTCATCTCAATTTTGAGCTGCTCCAGCGTGGTCTGGCGCTCGGCTTCCGCCTTCTCGCGGTCTGAAATTTCCTGATTCAGCTGGGCAATATTGTCCTTGAGCTGGACGTTGAGCTTGAGATCGCGTTCGCGCATCTCTTCCAGCTTATCCACCAGCTTTGATAAACGCTGTCGGGACTCCTCCAGTTGCTCGACCACCACGGAGAGGAAATAGACCGCCCACGGGGTAATCAGCAGGCCAAAGAAAATAGAGCGGATGACGTCGATGCTCTCGACCTGGCCATGCAGAACCATGGTGACGGCCATTTGCACGACGATGGCCAAAACGACCAGCGCCAGCGCCAGCAGCATGGAAAAACGCACCAGCCCGAGCTTCATCATCAGATCGACGTAGTACTGGGCCAGCATTCGAATTTGCTTCATAGAGGATCCCTTCACGACTTTATCGCTCAATAATACTCAAATTCACGGCGAGGCGTTGCAGGTTGTGAGAAAAAGTGCGGGGTGAAACAGGAGATTAGCCTCGCCCCCGAGCAACCGGGGACGAGGATGAAGGTTTATCAGGAACGTTTTAGCAGCATCCAGAGGCTGATCAGGAAGAAACTGGCGCTCGGCAACAGCGCGCCGATAATTGGCGGAATGCCGTACACCAGCGTCAGCGGACCAAAAATCTGATCGAGGACGTAGAACACGAAACCAAAGCTGATACCGGTCACCACGCGAACCCCCATCGGCACGCTACGCAGTGGGCCAAAGATGAACGACAGCGCCATCAGCATCATCACCGCCACCGACAGCGGCTGGAAGATTTTGCTCCACATGTTGAGCTGGTAACGCCCCGCATCCTGTCCGCTGGACTTCAGATACTTCACGTAATTATGCAGACCGCTGATGGAGAGCGCATCGGGGTCAAGCGCCACGACGCCGAGCTTGTCTGGCGTCAGGTCGGTTTTCCAGGTACCGTTAACGGTCTGCGAGCCGGTGATCTGTTTCGGGTTCGTCAGGTCAGATTCATCAACCTGCGATAACCGCCACAGCTTGTTGTTGGCATCAAATTTGGCAGAGGCGGCATAACGCACGGACTGCAAGCGACGCTGGTCGTTAAAGGCATAAATGCTCACGCCGCCCAGCTCGTCATCCCCCTTCACGCGTTCGATATAGACGAAGTTCTGACCGTCTTTCGCCCATAACCCCTGCTGCGTGGAGAGCAGTGAACCGCCGTACATCGCCTGAGCACGGTAGTTACGCGCCATCTGTTCGCCCTGCGGCGCAACCCATTCGCCGATAGCCATGGTCAGCAGAACCAGCGGGATCGCGGTTTTCATCACCGACAGCGCAACCTGCATACGGGTAAAGCCCGATGCCTGCATCACCACCAGTTCGCTACGCTGAGCCAGCATCCCCAGCCCCAGCAGCGCACCCAGCAGGGCCGCCATCGGGAAGAAGATCTGCACATCTTTTGGCACGCTGAGCAGGGTATACATTCCGGCGCCTAACGCGTCGTAACTCCCCTGCCCGGCTTTTTTCAGCTGGTCGACAAATTTGATAATGCCCGAGAGCGACACCAGCATGAACAGGGTCATCATGATGGTGGTAAAAATTGTTTTACCGATATAGCGGTCAAGTACGCCAAACGCCTGCATTAGATGGCTCCTTTACGCGTAAACCGGGCACGTAGACGACGCACAGGCACCGTGTCCCACAAGTTGAGTCCGACTGCCAGCAGCAGATACAAACCATTCACGACCCAGGTCCAGATCATCGGGTCAATTTTGCCTTTCCCGCCGTTAGACTTGATCGAGGTTTGCAGCAGGAAAAACACCAGATACAGCAGCATCGCCGGCAGCATCGACAGTACGCGGCCCTGACGTGGGTTCACCACGCTAAGCGGCACCACCATCAGCGCCATCATAAATACGGTGAATACCAACGTGATACGCCAGTGCAGCTCAGCACGGGCACGATCGGTATCGGTATTGATTAAGGTGCGCATGTCCATCTGCTCGGTATCCGTAGGATCGAGCGCGACGGCCTGGTGACCAATGATGGCCTGGTAGTTCTGGAAGTCCGTAATGCGGAAGTCGCGCAGCATTGCCGTGCCTTCGAAACGCGTTCCTTTGTTCAGCGTGACGACCTGAGAGCCATCTTTACGCTGCGCCAGCTGGCCGGAATCCGCCACCACCACCGAAGGGCGAGCGTTACCTTTCGGGCGCAACTGAGCAAGAAACACGTCGTTGAAGCGGTTGCCATCAACGCTTTCGATAAACAGAACGGAATTACCGTCGGTCGCCTGCTGGAACTGCCCCTGCGCCAGCGCCGCCAGCCCCGGGTTAGCTTTTGCTTCCGCCAGCACCTCATCCTGATGTCGAGAGGATGTCGGCCCCGCCCACATGACGTTGACCGCGGCAACAATGCCCGTGAACAGCGCCAGCACCATGGCTGCTTTTACCAGTACGGCCTTACTGAGGCCGCAGGCATGCATCACGGTGATTTCACTTTCGGTATAGAGCCTACCCAGCGTCATCAGCAAACCGAGGAAAAGGCTTAACGGCAGGATAAGCTGCGCCATTTCCGGCACGCCAAGCCCGAGCAGGGAAAGCACCAGATTCGTTGGGATTTCGCCATCAACCGCCGCGCCGAGGATCCTGACCAGCTTCTGACAGAAAAAGATCAGAAGGAGGATAAAGAGGATCGCCAGTTGGCTCTTCAGCGTCTCCCGAACCAGATATCTTATGATTATCACTTTAAATACGCCCGTTAAAACTCGTCTTATGCAGGAATTTAGCTTGTTTCATGGCTTAAACGTCATTTATTCTCTTGAGTCGTCGAAATCATCGCTAAGATTAAAAAACCCGGCGGATTCGCGCTTCATGACATTTATTGACGTGTCGAAACCGTAGTAACGTAAGATTAACACGAAGTCACCACAACGGCGGACATGAGTTACGAAAGGTTTCAATTCTATCCGTAGCCGCCGCCGTTGTCTTTAAGATTCAGGAGCGTAGTGCATGGAGTTCAGTGTAAAAAGCGGTAGCCCGGAGAAACAGCGGAGTGCCTGCATCGTTGTGGGCGTCTTTGAACCACGCCGACTCTCCCCGATCGCCGAGCAACTCGATAAAATCAGCGACGGCTATATCAGCGCCCTGCTGCGCCGTGGCGAACTGGAAGGCAAACCAGGGCAGACCCTGTTGCTGCACCATGTTCCGAACGTCCTGTCCGAGCGTATTCTGCTGATTGGCTGCGGTAAAGAACGTGAGCTTGATGAGCGCCAGTACAAACAGGTTATTCAGAAAACCATTAATACACTGAATGATACTGGTTCTATGGAAGCGGTCTGCTTCCTGACCGAGCTGCACGTTAAGGGCCGCAACACCTACTGGAAAGTACGCCAGGCCGTCGAAACCGCAAAAGAGAGCCTCTACAGCTTCGATCAGCTGAAGACCACCAAAAGCGAGCCGCGTCGCCCGCTGCGTAAAATGGTCTTCAACGTGCCAACCCGTCGCGAGCTGACCAGCGGCGAGCGCGCTATTCAGCACGGCCTGGCCATTGCTGCGGGCATTAAAGCCGCTAAAGATCTTGGCAATATGCCGCCAAACATCTGTAACGCCGCGTATCTGGCCTCTCAGGCGCGTCAGCTGGCTGACTCCTACAGCAAGAACGTTATCACCCGCGTCATCGGCGAACAGCAAATGAAAGAGCTGGGGATGCACTCTTATCTGGCGGTCGGTAACGGCTCTCAGAACGAATCCCTGATGTCGGTCATCGAATACAAAGGCAATCCGTCTGAAGACGCGCGTCCGATCGTGCTCGTCGGGAAAGGGCTGACCTTTGACTCCGGCGGTATCTCCATCAAGCCTTCAGAAGGCATGGACGAGATGAAGTACGACATGTGCGGCGCGGCGGCGGTTTACGGTGTGATGCGCATGGTTGCGGAGCTTCAGCTGCCCATCAACGTGATCGGCGTGCTGGCAGGCTGCGAAAACATGCCTGGCGGTCGCGCCTATCGTCCGGGCGACGTGCTGACCACCATGTCTGGCCAAACCGTGGAAGTGCTGAACACCGACGCGGAAGGCCGTCTGGTGCTGTGCGACGTGCTGACCTACGTTGAGCGTTTCGAACCTGAAGCGGTCATCGACGTGGCCACCCTGACCGGTGCCTGCGTGATTGCCCTGGGCCACCACATCACCGGCCTGATGTCGAACCACAATCCGCTGGCGCATGAGCTGATTGGCGCGTCCGAGCAGGCTGGCGACCGCGCATGGCGTCTGCCGCTGGGGGACGAGTTCCAGGAACAGCTGGAGTCAAACTTCGCGGACATGGCTAACATTGGTGGTCGTCCTGGCGGCGCAATTACCGCAGGCTGCTTCCTGGCGCGCTTCACCCGTAAATATAACTGGGCGCACCTGGACATCGCGGGGACCGCATGGCGCTCCGGTAAAGCCAAAGGCGCGACCGGACGTCCGGTTGCCCTGCTGTCGCAGTTCCTGCTTAATCGTGCGGGTTTTAACGGCGACGAGTGATGTAATGTGCCGGGTGGCGGCTTCGCCTTACCCGGCCTACACGCCACTCAACCGTAGGCCGGGTAAGCGAAGCGCCACCCGGCTTTGCATTTAAATCCACGACAAGAAGCCCCATATATGAAGAATGCAACGTTCTACCTTCTGGACAACGACACCCATCAGGATGGCCTCAGCGCCGTTGAACAGCTGGTGTGTGAAATTGCCGCAGAACGTTGGCGCGCAGGTAAACGCGTACTGATTGCCTGTGAAGATGAGCAGCAGGCGATTCGCCTGGATGAAGCGCTATGGGCGCGCCCGCCGGAAAGTTTTGTTCCGCATAACCTGTCGGGCGAAGGTCCACGCGGCGGGGCACCGGTCGAAATAGCCTGGCCGCAAAAACGCAACAGCAGCGCGCGCGACATTCTCATTAGCCTGCGGACAGACTTTGCAGATTTTGCCACCGCTTTCACAGAAGTGGTAGACTTTGTCCCTTACGAAGAATCTTTGAAACAACTGGCGCGCGAACGCTATAAAGCGTACCGCCTGGCCGGTTTTAACCTGAATACGGCAACCTGGAAATAATGGAAAAGACATATAACCCACGCGATATCGAACAGCCGCTTTACGAGCACTGGGAACAGCAGGGCTATTTCAAGCCTAACGGCGACGAAAGCAAAGAGTCCTTCTGCATCATGATCCCGCCGCCGAACGTCACCGGCAGTTTGCATATGGGGCATGCTTTCCAGCAGACCATCATGGACACCATGATCCGCTACCAGCGCATGCAGGGCAAAAACACCCTGTGGCAGGCGGGGACTGACCACGCGGGTATCGCGACCCAGATGGTGGTTGAGCGTAAAATTGCCGCTGAAGAAGGTAAAACCCGCCACGACTACGGTCGCGACGCGTTCATCGACAAAATCTGGCAGTGGAAGGCGGAATCCGGCGGCACCATTACCCGTCAGATGCGCCGTCTCGGCAACTCCGTGGACTGGGAGCGCGAGCGCTTCACCATGGACGAAGGCCTGTCCAACGCCGTGAAAGAAGTTTTTGTCCGTCTGTACAAAGAAGACCTGATTTACCGCGGCAAGCGCCTGGTGAACTGGGACCCGAAACTGCGCACCGCGATTTCTGACCTCGAAGTGGAAAACCGCGAGTCTAAAGGCTCCATGTGGCACATCCGCTATCCGCTGGCCGACGGCGCAAAAACCGCAGACGGTAAAGATTACCTGGTGGTCGCCACGACGCGTCCGGAAACCCTGCTGGGCGATACCGGCGTGGCCGTGAACCCGGAAGATCCGCGCTATAAAGATCTGATCGGCAAATTCGTGGTGCTGCCGCTGGTGAACCGCCGCATTCCGATTGTGGGCGACGAACACGCCGACATGGAAAAAGGCACCGGCTGCGTGAAAATCACCCCGGCGCACGACTTCAACGACTATGAAGTGGGCCGTCGTCACGCCCTGCCGATGATCAACATTCTGACCTTCGACGGTGATATCCGCGAAAGCGCAGAAGTGTACGACACCAAAGGCAACGAATCCGACGTTTACTCCAGCGAGATCCCGGCGGAGTTCCAGAAGCTGGAGCGCTTTGCCGCACGTAAAGCTATCGTAGCCGCCGTTGACGCGCTCGGCCTGCTGGAAGAGATTAAGCCTCACGATCTGACCGTGCCGTACGGCGACCGTGGCGGCGTGGTTATTGAGCCAATGCTGACCGACCAGTGGTACGTCCGTGCCGACGTGCTGGCGAAACCGGCTGTGGAAGCGGTTGAGAACGGCAGCATTCAGTTCGTGCCGAAGCAGTATGAAAACATGTACTTCTCCTGGATGCGCGACATTCAGGACTGGTGCATCTCCCGTCAGCTGTGGTGGGGTCACCGCATCCCGGCGTGGTACGACAACGAAGGCAACGTCTACGTTGGCCGCACGGAAGAGGAAGTGCGTCAGGAAAACAACCTGGGCGCTGACGTGGCGCTGCGCCAGGACGAAGACGTGCTGGATACCTGGTTCTCCTCCGCGCTGTGGACCTTCTCCACCCTCGGCTGGCCGGAAAACACCGACGCGCTGCGTCAGTTCCACCCAACCAGCGTGATGGTCTCCGGCTTCGACATCATCTTCTTCTGGATTGCCCGCATGATCATGATGACCATGCACTTCATCAAAGACGAAGACGGCAAGCCGCAGGTTCCGTTCCATACCGTCTACATGACCGGCCTGATCCGCGACGATGAAGGCCAGAAGATGTCCAAATCCAAGGGTAACGTTATCGACCCGCTGGACATGGTTGACGGGATCTCTCTGGAAGAGTTGCTGGAAAAACGTACCGGTAATATGATGCAGCCGCAGCTGGCTGAGAAAATCCGCAAGCGTACCGAGAAGCAGTTCCCGAACGGGATTGAGTCTCACGGTACCGACGCCCTGCGTTTCACCCTGGCGGCGCTGGCCTCTACCGGTCGCGACATCAACTGGGACATGAAGCGTCTGGAAGGTTACCGTAACTTCTGTAACAAGCTGTGGAACGCCAGCCGCTTCGTGCTGATGAACACCGAAGATCAGGATTGCGGCTTTAACGGCGGCGAGATGACCCTGTCTCTGGCAGACCGCTGGATCCTGGCGGAATTTAACCAGACGGTGAAAGCGTTCCGCGACGCGCTGGACAGCTACCGCTTCGATATCGCAGCGGGCATTCTGTACGAATTCACCTGGAACCAGTTCTGCGACTGGTATCTGGAGCTGGCGAAGCCGGTCATGAACGGCGGTTCTGAAGCGGAGCTGCGCGGCACGCGTAATACGCTGATTACCGTTCTGGAAGGCCTGCTGCGCCTGGCGCACCCGATTATTCCGTTCATCACCGAAACCATCTGGCAGCGCGTGAAGGTCATTGCCGGTATCAACGCCGATACCATCATGCTCCAGCCGTTCCCGGCTTTCGACGCCGCGAAAGTGGATGAAGCCGCGTCTGCGGATACCGAGTGGCTGAAGCAGGCGATCGTTGCGGTACGTAACATCCGTGCAGAAATGAACATCGCGCCGGGTAAACCACTGGAGCTGCTGCTGCGCGGTTGCAGCGACGCTGCCGTTCGTCGCGTCACCGAGAACAACACCTTCCTGAAAACCATGGCGCGTCTGGAAAGCATCACCGTGCTGCCTGCCGATGACAAAGGTCCGGTTTCCGTGACAAAAATCATCGACGGTGCGGAGCTGCTGATCCCGATGGCGGGCCTGATCGACAAAGACGCTGAGCTGGCTCGTCTGGCGAAAGAAGTGGCGAAAGTCGACGTGGAAATTGCAAAAATCGAAGGCAAACTGGCGAACGAGGGCTTTGTGGCCCGCGCGCCGGAAGCGGTCATCGCCAAAGAGCGTGAGCGTCTGGTTGCCTTCGCCGATGCGAAGACAAAACTGATCGAGCAGCAGGCCGTTATCGCAGCCCTGTAATATTATGAAAACGCCGGAGGCCCTCTTCGGCGTTTTCTTTTATAAGGCATTTTTTATTCGTACCAGCTTCCCGTCAGGCATAGTTATCCAGTAATACTCACTCCCGCTGAAAGAAAACCTTTCGTAGGTTGCCGTGTCGAATTCAACATCAAGAAGAATATTTTTTTCGATACAGTGCTTCTCCGTATCATTTTTCGGGGGAAAACAATACAGATCGCCATTGCTGGATGTTTGAATATCAGCAAATCCGCTGCCAATATCCCAAAAAGTAATAGTATAAGAATCGCTCGAAGGAATATTGTATATTTTCTTCAGCTCTTCTTTATGTTCCAGGTACCAGTGAATTCGCCCCCACTCGGTTAATGGAAAGTGATTCACTACAATATCGTATGACTCGAACCTTCTATCTTTGCTCGCGAACTGCTCTAACACAAACGTAGGGTCGTATTCAACCTGACTCCCTGCCCGGATAACAGTGACAGGTCGTTGTGTCCACAGCAGGTAGCTGAATATCAGTAACACCAGACTCCCGATAACGACTTTAGATTTCGAATTCATACTCCACCCTTAACAGGAATATGCGCACTAAAGTTAGTCATAAATGGCTTGAATGCATAATCACGATGTCGTTGCAGGAAAAACCAGATGCGGAAAAAGCGCAAATTTTTATAAAGTTCGTTAGCAATATCTTCTCTGCCGAGGCCAAAATGATCCTGCCCTTTAAAAGAAAGCAATCCCTCCCATGACATGGCATAGCGCTGGAAACGTACCAATTTGATTTGTTGCGCATAAACATCATGTATGCTTATCCCCAAACCATTAAACCTATCAATAAAACGATTGAATTTTGGTAACCTCAAATGATTTATTTTTCCTTTCAAATCCGTAATAAAACGATAATCCAGACTTGCTTGCCGCTTCAAATATAAATGATTATCTATCGCCTCCCAAATTTTCCTCAGCACATCATTTGTTCCAACACCCTTGATGATCTCTTCATACGCGTGATTCAAACGGACACCAGTCCATGGTTGCCCGTTGCCGTAATGAAAATGGTCGATTAGCTCACCAATAAGAGGAGCATACAACCCGCTAGCAAATTGCGTAGATAGCTCTTTCATCTCATCGAACATAATATCTGCGCAGTGCTGCCGGCTAATCGGCCTTCCCTGCTTTTGCTGAAGTCCGAATCCGAAAGCATGGGTGTTAAAACTAGCCATCATATCAAATTTCAAACACCTGAATGGGTCGACACGAGCAGAAATGTCCTCCAGACCCAGTTGCTGAAAGTCCCAATCGTTCAAATCGCCACACTGCATATCATCAGTATAATAATTTTCGAAACGATGGAACGTTGAAAAAATCTCACACGGCAGAGACATTGATAAAAGCGCATCTATATTCATAATTCATCAATCTTATAAATAATATACCCCCCTTTAAACCAGAAGGTAATTTAAGAGAAATTCAAAAAATAAAACTTGAGCAATGCAACGAAAAAACGGGTTAAAGATGAAAAATTTTCGCATGGTAAATATCGGTCTTGCATGAGAGAAAAGAGGGTGGTATCAAATATCACTATGATAAATTGTTTTTCGATTGAGTAACAAAATGAGTTCCACGCAGTCCCTCCCTACACTCCGCCGGATATCCACCAGCGACAACCCGGCTATCGCCGCCGTTATCCGCACGGTCTCTGCCGAATACGGTCTGACCGCCGACAAAGGCTACACCGTGGCCGACCCGAATCTGGACGAACTTTTTCAGCTGTACAGCCAGCCGGGTCATGCGTACTGGGTCATCGAGCAGGACGGTCAGGTCGTGGGCGGCGGCGGCATTGCCCCCCTGCTTTGCAGCGAGCCGGATATCTGTGAACTACAGAAAATGTATTTCCTGCCAGCGATACGCGGCCAAGGCCTGGCGAAAAAGCTGGCGCTGATCGCCCTGGAACATGCACGCTCACAGGGCTTTAAACGTTGCTACCTCGAAACCACCGCGTTCCTTAAAGAGGCCATTGGCCTGTATGAACATCTGGGCTTTGAGCATATCGACGCGCCACTGGGCTGCACGGGCCACGTGGACTGCGAAGTCAGAATGCTGAAAAGTCTGTAAGTTTCGTTCCTGCCGTCTTCTGTTAAGCGACTGTAAACTGAATGCTCTACACTCTCAGTTCACACCAAAACAGGGGAAACGCGATGTCGAAGATAAAAAGCTACGCCGCACCGCAGGCGGGTGCAGAACTTGAGCTGTACGAGTACGATGCGGGCGAACTAAAAGCGGAAGACGTCGAGGTACAGGTTGATTACTGCGGGATCTGCCACTCGGATCTCTCGATGATCGACAACGAATGGGGCTTTTCCAGCTATCCGCTGGTTGCCGGTCACGAAGTGATTGGTCGCGTTGCGGCGCTCGGCAGCGCCGCGCAGGACAAAGGGCTGAAAGTGGGCCAGCGCGTGGGCATCGGCTGGACGGCACGCAGCTGCGGCCACTGCGACGCCTGTATCAGCGGTAATCAGGTTAACTGCACCGAAGGCGCTGTTCCTACCATCCTCAACAAAGGCGGCTTTGCCGATAAGCTTCGCGCCGACTGGCAATGGGTTATCCCGCTGCCGGACAGCATTGATATTGAATCCGCAGGTCCGCTGCTGTGCGGCGGTATCACCGTCTTCAAACCGCTGCTGATGCACCACGTCACCGCCACCAGCCGCGTGGGCGTGATCGGTATTGGCGGTCTGGGGCATATTGCCATCAAACTGCTGCACGCGATGGGCTGTGAAGTGACGGCGTTCAGCTCCAACCCGGCAAAAGAGCAGGAAGTGCTGGCGATGGGTGCAGACAAAGTGGTGAACAGCCGCGATCCTGAAGCGCTGAACGCGCTGGCTGGGCAGTTTGACCTGATCATTAACACCGTCAACGTTGATCTCAACTGGCAGCCGTACTTTGAAGCGCTGGCCTACGGCGGTAACTTCCATACCGTGGGCGCGGTGATGAAGCCGCTGCCGGTTCCGGCGTTTACCCTGATCGGCGGCGATCGCAGCATATCCGGCTCAGCTACCGGCACGCCATATGAGTTACGCAAGCTGATGAAGTTTGCCGGACGCACCAAAGTGGCGCCGACCACCGAGCTGTATCCGATGTCGAAAATCAACGAAGCGATACAGCACGTGCGCGACGGTAAAGCCCGTTACCGCGTGGTGTTGAAAGCGGATTTCTGATGTGAGTTTGCCGGGTGGCGGCTTCGCCTTACCCGGCCTACTTTTGCTACTGCGCCAATATATTAAACACTTCCGCCACCGCAACCGCCCCGGGATCCATCACCCCATCCAGGTTTTCCTTGTTAACATACGACGAGCGTCCCGCTCCCGCTTTCGCCATTTTCGCCGTGGCTTCGGCGCCCTGCTGCGCAGCCTGCGCCGCCGCCTGAACAGTGCCCTTCTGTAACGCTTCCAGCGCCGGTTGCAGGGCGTCGATCAGCGTGCGATCTCCGAGATCGGCCCCGCCGTACTGCTTCATCTGCGCCAGCCCGCTCAACAGCGCATCCGGCAGGGATTGACCGTCATGCAGCTTTTGTCCGGCCGCCGTAAAGAAGATCGACATCAATACGCCGCTCGATCCGCCCATCACCGTAGCCAGCCGCTCCCCCACCAGCAGGAGTAAAGTCGGCACGTCGTTAAGGGGCAGGTTGTTCTCCTCCAGACGCTGCGCAATATCCCGCGCACCTTGCGCAAAGGTTGAGCCGGTATCGCCGTCGCCCACTTTGGCATCCAGCGCGTTCAGGCGATTTTCAAGCTGAATCAATGTATTCGTCATCGAGGAGACGAACCCGCCCACCTGCGGATTGTCCGACGGG
The DNA here is from genome assembly GCF_900322725.1 of Enterobacter cloacae complex sp. NCBI lineage: Bacteria > Pseudomonadati > Pseudomonadota > Gammaproteobacteria > Enterobacterales > Enterobacteriaceae > Enterobacter > Enterobacter cloacae complex sp. The sequence goes on from NZ_LT991957.1 coordinate 1,559,882, forward strand.
GTATATTCCACGCGGTCATGAAGGGCGCTATGTGGGACGGTACGCAGGGGCGCAAACGCGACGGGCTTCTGCCAGCCCAGCGTCTCAACCTCGGCGTGAATCGCCTTCTCAACGTAATCGTTGAGCTTTAACAGCGTCAGCGAAAAGCCTTTCATATCCAGCGCGCTCACCAGCGGCGCGGGGCCAATCAGGTAAGCGATCTCCGCTTTCAGCGCTGAATGTGCCAGCTCTTTGGTGAGCAGAGCCATCTCCAGCGCGGACACGCCGCCGAGGTTGTTGATCAGCACCGCAAAGCGTCCTTCACCCGCCTGGGCTTTCAGCGGCGTCACCAGCGTGTCAATAATCGCCCTGCTGTTTTGCGTATCCACCACCGAGGCCCCCGGCTCGCCGTGAATACCCAGCCCCAGCTCCACGTGGCCCTGTTTGATCCGCCCTTCTTCGTCATCGCTCCCCGGCAGGTTGCAGGTTTGCATCGCAACCCCCAGGCTCCAGAGGTTATCGCAGGTCTGTTGCGCAATGTCCCGCACCTCGGTGAGCGATTTCCCCTGCTCTGCCGCATATCCCGCAACCTTGTGTACCAGCGCGGTTCCTGCGATGCCGCGCGGCTGCTTGTTATCCGGCAGGGCGATGTCATCCGCCACGATAACCATCTCCACCTTCAGACCGTAGCGTTTGGCTTTCTCCGCGGCCAGGCCAAAGTTAAGCCGGTCACCGGTATAGTTTTTTACGATCAGCAGGCAGCCACGATCGCCCGTCACCGCCACAATGGCGTTGAGAACCGCATCCACGCTTGGGGAGGCAAACAGATCGCCACACACCGCGGCGGTGAGCATGCCTTTACCGACAAACCCGGCATGCGCCGGTTCGTGGCCGGAGCCGCCACCGGAGATCACCGCCACGCGGCTTTTATCCCAGTCGCCGCGCGCCACCACCCGGATGGCCGGATCGATATCGAGTTTGACGAGATTACCGTGCGGCGCGGAGAGGAGTATGCCTTCAATGGCGTCGTTGACAAGCTGTTTGCGGTCGTTAAAAAAGAATCTGGACATAGTTTCCCAAAAATTTGTTTATCGTATGCAAAAGCATAGTTCGCACTGGATAATGCGCCGCAAAGTGAGGAATTTACGCAGACATTTTGCCGTCAGGTTGCCTATACTCCACCCAGGACTACGAGAGGACGTGCATCATGAGTACACCATTGTTAATCGCCAGGACGCTGGAAAAAGAGCTGTTTTTACTGCCCGCGATGACGAACCGTCATGGCCTGATCACAGGCGCGACCGGGACGGGGAAAACCGTCACCCTGCAAAAGCTGGCGGAGTCGTTGTCAGACATTGGCGTGCCAGTCTTTATGGCTGACGTGAAGGGCGATTTAACCGGGGTGGCTCAGGAAGGTACGGCGTCAGAAAAACTGCTCGAGCGCCTGAAAAATATCGGCATCACGGACTGGACGCCGCACGGCAATCCTGTCGTGCTATGGGATATCTTCGGCGAAAAAGGGCACCCGGTGCGCGCCACCGTCTCCGATCTCGGTCCTTTGCTGCTGGCCCGTCTGCTTAATCTGAACGACGTGCAGTCCGGGGTGCTGAACATCATCTTCCGTATCGCCGACGATCAGGGGCTGCTGCTGCTTGATTTCAAAGATCTGCGCGCCATCACCCAGTACATCGGCGATAACGCCAAATCCTTCCAGAACCAGTACGGCAATATCAGCAGCGCCTCTGTCGGTGCCATTCAGCGCGGGCTACTGACGCTGGAGCAGCAGGGTGCCGAGCACTTCTTCGGCGAGCCGATGCTGGATATCAAGGACTGGATGCGCACCGACAGCAGCGGCAAAGGCATTATCAACATTCTGAGTTCAGAAAAGCTCTACCAGATGCCGAAGCTCTACGCCGCCAGCCTGCTGTGGATGCTCTCTGAGCTTTACGAACAGCTGCCAGAAGCAGGCGATCTGGAAAAACCCAAACTGGTCTTCTTCTTTGACGAAGCGCACCTGCTGTTCAACGACGCGCCGCAGGTGCTGCTGGATAAAATTGAACAGGTTATCCGCCTGATCCGCTCTAAAGGCGTTGGGGTCTGGTTTGTGTCGCAAAACCCGTCGGATATTCCTGACAACGTGCTGGGACAGCTGGGTAACCGCGTACAGCACGCCCTGCGCGCCTTTACGCCAAAAGATCAGAAAGCCGTCAAAGCCGCCGCGCAAACCATGCGTGCCAATCCGGCCTTTGATACCGAAGCGGCCATTCAGGCGTTAGGCACCGGCGAAGCGCTGATTTCGTTCCTGGACGCAAAAGGCAGCCCGACAGTTGTCGAGCGCGCCATGGTGATCGCGCCCTGCTCGCGCATGGGGCCGGTAACGGACGATGAGCGCAACAGCCTGATTAACCACTCTCCCCTCTACGGGAAGTATGAAGACGAGGTGGATCGCGAATCCGCGTTCGAGATGCTGCAAAAAGGGGTGCAGGCAACCGCCGAATCGCAGGAAGCGCCTGCCGCCAAAGGGCAATCTGTTGCCGTGGATGACGGCATTCTCGGCGGGCTGAAAGATATTTTGTTCGGCAGCACCGGGCCACGCGGCGGCAAGCGCGATGGCGTAGTGCAGACCATGGCAAAAAGCGCGACGCGTCAGATTACCAATCAGATAGTGCGCGGCATGCTGGGAAGTCTGCTAGGCGGCCGTCGCCGGTAGCGGGGGAACCCACGGGCGGCCCAGCGCCGCCCCCTGCACACCGTGTTCACGCAGATAACGGTCAATTTCTACCATCCCCGTCCAGCGGTTCTCGCACCACAGCGGTGCCAGAAGCGTTGGGCGGCGGGCGCTTGCCGAGATACGGTGATAAACAATGTCCGGCGGCGTGTGGCGAATCATCTCCCCCGCCGTCACCGTATAGTCGTCGAGTTCAATACCGCTTAACCGCCCCGCTTCCCAGGCTTTTGCCATTATGCTGCCCTTTACGATGTGCAGGGGATGCAGCTTGATCCCGTCCACGCCGGTCTCAACCACTTTTTCCAGCGTCTCCAGGCCATGCTGCTGCCCTTCTCCGGGCAAGCCGACAATCAGATGCGAACAGACTTTCAGGCCACGCTCGCGGGCGAGACGCGTGGTGCGCTGGTAACAGGCGAAATCATGCCCGCGATTGATACGGTGCAGGGTTTTATCGTGAGCGGTCTGCAAGCCCAGCTCCAGCCAGATCTCGTAGCCCTTCTCTCTGTACTCGCTAAGTAAATCCAGCACCGCCTCCGGTACGCAGTCCGGGCGCGTACCCACGCACAGCCCGACAATATTCGCCTGAGCGACCGCCTGCTGATACATAGAGCGTAATACCTGAACCTCCGCCCACGTGCTGGTGTAGGCCTGAAAATAGGCCAGATATTGCCTGGCACGGTTCACGAGGCTGGCCTGATGCGCGAGCTGTTCTGCGATAGATTTATGCTGCTGGGCTTCGTCAGCAAACGACGCTACGTTGCAGAACGTGCAGCCACCACGCCCGATGGTACCGTCGCGGTTCGGACAGCTAAAGCCGCCGTGCAGCGTCAGCTTATGCACCTTTTGCCCGTAACGCTGCAAAAGATCCCCACCAAACATATTGACTAATTTCTGTAACTGCATAATCTGATAGACCGTCCCGAAGAAAGGGGACAAGCCTGCCATTTTTAGCCTCTGTCGGCGATGACCTGGATCAATCGCCCTGGACGGCCTTTATCTATTTGAATAAATAATCACGATTACCGAGATTTCATTCATCCGCTGCGTAATTACTTTTCCTTATGTTCTGATGGTTTTTTTCATTTATAGCGCCAGGACTGAAAAACAGTGATTTTATGCGGGTTCGAATACTGCACCAGATTATTATTCTGCCATAAATCCGCATTTCAGCATGCTGCATCAATAATACCGCTTTCATATAGTGAGTCAGATCACACTCCCCTGCACCTTCCTGACGCTTTAAGCGGTTGTAAAATTAGTTAAATAGCCAATAAAAACAAATAGATAATCACGCTTTAGCACATTTTTGTATAAATAAGATTGCCATTTGACCTGTGTACTAATTCCCGATAAGTTGGAAATCCGCTGGAAGCTTTCTGGATGAGCGGCCTGCTCATCATATTTATGCAGTAATTGAGATTCCCTCTGAAGCAAGTCCTCAAACTTGTTTACCTGCGCGAAAGGATGAAAAAGAGGGCGAATGCGAGGTCCGCGTATGAAACGCAAACCCCGTCGCCATGCTCTTTCTGCGCCTGTGCGCCACGGTAAAGTTCAGTGGGAAGCCCGACGAGCCTGGGGAGGTTCACTGATATGTTGTACGATAAATCCCTTGAGAAGGATAACTGTGGTTTCGGCCTGATCGCCCACATAGAAGGCGAACCTAGCCACAAGGTAGTGCGTACCGCTATTCACGCACTGGCCCGTATGCAGCACCGTGGCGCCATCCTTGCCGATGGTAAAACCGGCGACGGTTGCGGCCTGCTGCTGCAAAAACCGGATCGTTTCTTCCGCATTGTGGCGGAAGAGCGCGGCTGGCGTTTAGCCAAAAACTACGCCGTCGGCATGCTGTTCCTGAATCAGGATCCTGAAAAAGCGGCCGCCTCACGCCGCATCGTTGAAGAAGAACTTCAGCGCGAAACCCTGTCGATTGTCGGCTGGCGCGATGTGCCAACCAACGAAGGGGTGCTCGGTGAAATCGCCCTCTCCTCGTTGCCTCGTATTGAACAGATTTTCGTTAACGCGCCTGCGGGCTGGCGTCCACGTGATATGGAACGCCGTCTGTTCATCGCCCGCCGCCGCATCGAAAAACGTCTCCAGGACGATAAAGAGTTCTACGTCTGTAGCCTCTCGAACCTGGTGAACATCTATAAAGGTCTGTGTATGCCGGCTGACCTGCCGCGCTTCTACCTGGACCTGGCGGACCTGCGTCTGGAATCGGCCATTTGCCTGTTCCACCAGCGCTTCTCCACCAACACCGTGCCGCGCTGGCCGCTGGCACAGCCGTTCCGCTACCTGGCGCACAACGGCGAGATCAACACCATCACCGGTAACCGCCAGTGGGCGCGCGCCCGTACCTATAAGTTCCAGACCCCGCTGATCCCTGACCTGCACGATGCCGCGCCGTTCGTGAACGAAACCGGCTCGGATTCCAGCTCCATGGATAACATGCTGGAGCTGCTGCTGGCGGGCGGGATGGATATCGTGCGCGCTATGCGTCTGCTCGTGCCACCGGCCTGGCAGAACAACCCGGATATGGATCCGGAGCTGCGCGCGTTCTTCGATTTCAACTCCATGCACATGGAGCCGTGGGACGGCCCGGCGGGCATCGTGATGTCCGACGGTCGCTTCGCTGCCTGTAACCTGGATCGTAACGGTCTGCGTCCGGCGCGCTACGTCATCACCAAAGACAAGCTCATCACCTGCGCCTCTGAAGTCGGCATCTGGGATTATCAGCCTGACGAAGTGGTCGAGAAAGGCCGCGTCGGTCCGGGCGAGCTGATGGTTATTGATACCCGCGGCGGCCGAATTCTGCACTCTGCGGAAACCGATAACGATCTGAAAAGCCGCCATCCGTATAAAGAGTGGATGGCGAAAAACGTCCGTCGCCTGGTGCCGTTCGAAGATCTGTCTGACGACGAAGTGGGCAGCCGCGAGATGGACGACGATACCCTCGCGAGCTTCCAGAAACAGTTTAACTACAGCGCGGAAGAGCTGGACTCGGTTATTCGCGTACTCGGCGAAAACGGCCAGGAAGCGGTCGGCTCAATGGGTGACGACACCCCGTTCGCCGTGCTCTCCAGCCAGCCGCGCATTATTTACGACTATTTCCGTCAGCAGTTTGCGCAGGTAACCAACCCGCCAATCGATCCGCTGCGCGAAGCGCACGTGATGTCGCTGGCCACCAGCATCGGTCGCGAGATGAACGTCTTCTGTGAAGCCGAAGGCCAGGCGCACCGTCTGACCTTTAAATCACCGATCCTGCTGTATTCCGATTTTAAACAGCTCACCACCATGACCGAGGAGCACTACCGCGCCGACACGCTCGACATTACGTTCGACGTGACCGAAACGAGCCTCGAAGAGACGGTGAATGCGCTGTGCGACAAAGCCGAGCAGATGGTGCGTAACGGCACCGTTCTGCTGGTGCTGTCTGACCGCAACATCGCGAAAAACCGTCTGCCGGTGCCTGCGCCAATGGCGGTGGGGGCTATTCAGACGCGTCTGGTCGACAAGAGCCTGCGCTGCGATGCCAACATCATTGTTGAAACCGCGAGCGCCCGCGATCCGCACCACTTTGCCGTGCTGCTAGGCTTCGGTGCGACGGCGATCTACCCGTACCTGGCCTACGAAACGCTGGCCCGCCTGGTAGACACCCGCGCCATCGACAAAGACTACCGTGCGGTGATGCTGAACTACCGTAACGGCATCAACAAAGGCCTGTACAAGATCATGTCCAAAATGGGCATCTCGACCATCGCCTCTTACCGCTGCTCGAAGCTGTTTGAAGCGGTCGGCCTGCACGACGATGTCGCGAACCTCTGCTTCCAGGGCGTCATCAGCCGTATCGGCGGCGCCGGTTTTGCTGACTTCCAGCAGGATCTGGTGAACCTGTCGAAGCGCGCCTGGCTGGCACGTAAGCCGCTGGAACAGGGCGGCCTGCTGAAATATGTCCACGGGGGCGAGTACCACGCGTATAACCCTGACGTGGTGCGCACGCTGCAACAGGCGGTACAGAGCGGCGAGTACAGCGATTATCAGCAGTATGCCGAGCTTGTGAACAACCGTCCGGCAGCGACGCTGCGCGATCTTATTGCCCTGAATCCGGGTGACGAGGCTGTCAGCATCGACGACGTAGAACCGGCATCCGAACTGTTTAAACGCTTCGATACCGCGGCGATGTCCATCGGCGCGCTGAGCCCGGAAGCGCACGAAGCGCTGGCGGAAGCCATGAACAGCATCGGCGGCAACTCCAACTCCGGCGAGGGCGGTGAAGATCCGGCCCGTTACGGCACCAACAAAGTGTCGCGCATCAAGCAGGTGGCGTCCGGCCGCTTTGGCGTGACCCCTGCCTACCTGGTTAACGCCGACGTGATCCAGATTAAGGTCGCTCAGGGTGCAAAACCGGGCGAAGGCGGTCAGCTGCCGGGTGATAAAGTCACGCCGTACATCGCCAAACTGCGCTACTCGGTGCCGGGCGTGACGCTGATTTCCCCGCCGCCGCACCACGATATCTACTCTATCGAGGACTTAGCGCAGCTGATTTTCGACCTGAAGCAGGTCAACCCGAAAGCGATGATCTCCGTGAAGCTGGTCTCCGAGCCGGGCGTCGGCACCATCGCCACCGGCGTGGCGAAAGCCTATGCGGACCTGATCACCATTGCCGGCTACGACGGCGGCACCGGCGCAAGCCCGCTCTCCTCCGTGAAATACGCGGGCTGTCCGTGGGAGCTTGGCCTGGTGGAAACCCAGCAGGCGCTGGTGGCTAACGGCCTGCGCCACAAGATCCGTTTGCAGGTGGACGGCGGTCTGAAAACCGGCCTCGACATCATCAAAGCGGCGATTCTGGGTGCGGAAAGCTTCGGCTTCGGTACCGGCCCGATGGTTGCGCTCGGCTGTAAATACCTGCGTATTTGCCACCTGAACAACTGCGCAACCGGCGTTGCGACCCAGGACGAGAAGCTGCGTAAGAATCACTATCACGGCCTGCCGTTCAAGGTGACCAACTACTTTGACTTCATCGCCCGTGAAACCCGCGAGCTGATGGCGCAGCTGGGCGTGAAGCGTCTGGTGGATCTGATTGGTCGTACCGACCTGCTGAAAGAGCTGGAAGGCTTCACCGCCAAGCAGCAGAAGCTGGAGCTGTCTAAGCTGCTGGAAACGGCTGAGCCGCATCCTGGCAAAGCGGTTTACTGCACCGAGAACAACCCGCCGTTCGACAACGGCGTGCTGAACGCGCAGCTGCTGCAACAGGCGAAGCCGTATGTAGACGAGAAGCAGAGCAAAACGTTCTGGTTTGACATCCGCAACACCGATCGTTCCGTGGGCGCGTCCCTCTCCGGTTACATCGCGCAAACGCACGGTGACCAGGGGCTGGCATCGGATCCGATTACCGCGCACTTCAGCGGTACCGCGGGCCAGAGCTTCGGCGTGTGGAACGCCGGCGGCGTTGAGTTATACCTGACCGGCGATGCCAACGACTACGTCGGCAAAGGCATGGCGGGCGGTCTGCTGGCGGTGCGTCCTCCGGTGGGTTCAGCCTTCCGCAGCCATGAAGCCAGCATCATCGGCAACACCTGTCTGTACGGTGCGACCGGCGGTCGTCTGTTTGCTGCGGGCCGTGCGGGCGAGCGTTTTGCGGTGCGTAACTCCGGTGCCATCACCGTGGTGGAAGGCATCGGCGATAACGGCTGCGAATACATGACGGGCGGAATTGTGTGCGTCCTGGGTAAAACCGGCGTGAACTTTGGCGCCGGCATGACGGGCGGTTTTGCCTACGTGCTGGATGAAGACGGTGAGTTCCGCAAGCGCGTGAACCCGGAACTGGTGGAAGTGCTGGACGTTGATTCGCTGGCCATTCACGAAGAACACCTGCGCGGTTTGATAACCGAACACGTGCAGCATACCGGTTCTTCGCGCGGCGAAGAGATCCTGGCGAACTGGCCAGCGTTCTCTGCGAAATTCGCGCTGGTTAAGCCGAAGTCCAGCGATGTTAAAGCCCTGTTGGGTCACCGTAGTCGTAGCGCAGCAGAGCTGCGCGTGCAGGCGCAGTAAGGAATTCAGATGAGCCAGAACGTTTACCAGTTTATCGACCTTCAGCGTGTTGATCCGCCAAAGAAACCGCTGAAGATCCGTAAAATTGAATTTGTTGAAATCTATGAGCCGTTTTCAGAAGGCCAGGCCAAAGCACAGGCAGACCGCTGCCTGTCCTGCGGTAACCCTTACTGCGAATGGAAATGTCCGGTCCATAACTACATTCCGAACTGGCTGAAGCTGGCCAACGAAGGGCGTATTTTTGAAGCCGCCGAGCTGTCTCACCAGACCAACACCCTGCCGGAAGTGTGCGGGCGCGTGTGTCCTCAGGATCGCCTGTGCGAAGGCTCCTGTACGCTGAACGACGAGTTTGGTGCGGTGACCATCGGCAACATCGAGCGCTATATCAACGATAAAGCCTTCGAGATGGGCTGGCGTCCGGATATGACCGGCGTGCGTCAAACCGACAAGCGCGTGGCGATCGTCGGCGCGGGTCCGGCAGGCCTCGCCTGTGCCGACGTGCTGACACGCAACGGCGTGAAGGCGGTGGTTTTTGACCGTCATCCGGAAATCGGCGGCCTGCTGACCTTCGGCATCCCGGCCTTCAAGCTGGAAAAAGAGGTGATGACCCGCCGCCGTGAAATCTTCACCGGCATGGGCATTGAGTTCAAACTCAACACCGAAGTGGGCCGCGACGTGCAGCTCGACGATCTGCTGAAGGATTACGACGCCGTGTTCCTGGGCGTGGGCACCTATCAGTCCATGCGCGGTGGTCTGGAGAACGAAGATGCGCCAGGCGTGTACGACGCGCTGCCGTTCCTGATTGCTAACACCAAACAGCTGATGGGCTACGGCGAAACCGCCGACGAGCCGTTTGTCAGCATGGAAGGTAAACGCGTTGTCGTGCTGGGCGGCGGTGATACCGCGATGGACTGCGTGCGTACGTCCATTCGTCAAAACGCGGCGCACGTCATCTGCGCCTACCGTCGTGACGAAGAGAACATGCCGGGCTCTAAGCGCGAAGTGAAAAACGCGCGTGAAGAGGGCGTGGAGTTCCAGTTCAACATCCAGCCTCTGGGCATTGAAGTGAACGCCAACGGTAAGGTGAGCGGCGTGAAGATGGCGCGCACGGAGATGGGCGCGCCGGATGCGAAAGGTCGTCGTCGCGCGGAGATCGTGGCAGGCTCTGAGCACGTGATCCCGGCCGACGCCGTGGTGATGGCGTTTGGTTTCCGCCCTCACAGCATGGAGTGGCTGGCGAAGCACAGCGTAGAGCTGGACTCTCAGGGCCGCGTGATTGCGCCGGAAGGCAGCGACAACGCCTTCCAGACCAGCAACCCGAAAATCTTCGCCGGTGGCGATATCGTTCGCGGTTCAGACCTGGTGGTTACCGCGATTGCCGAAGGGCGTAAAGCGGCTGACGGGATCATGAACTTCCTGGAAGTATAAGCCCCTCTGACTCCCCGGCAGAAGCATAACGCGGAACGCCGGGGAGCCTGTTTTCAGTAACCTATCCTTAGTCAACGATACCCTCTACCCCTAAAAAGCAGCGTAAATCCCGACGTAAACGTTTGCATTGTTGAAAAAAATGTATATTATGCGGCGGATTTTTTGGCCAAAATTCAAGGAGGCGTTGTGTCGCAAGATAACAATTATAGCCAGGGCCCCGTTCCTCTGGCGGCGCGGAAAGGCGTGGTTCCACTCACTTTTGTGATGTTAGGGTTAACGTTTTTTTCCGCCAGTATGTGGACCGGAGGCACGCTCGGTACCGGTCTTTCCTATAATGATTTCTTCCTCGCAGTTCTCTTCGGCAATCTCCTCCTCGGTATTTACACTGCTTTTCTTGGTTACATTGGCGCGAAAACCGGCCTCTCAACCCATCTTCTTGCGCGTTACTCGTTCGGTATAAAAGGGTCCTGGCTTCCCTCCATGCTTTTAGGCGGTACGCAGGTAGGATGGTTTGGCGTCGGCGTAGCGATGTTTGCCATCCCGGTGAGTAAAGCCACGGACATCGACGTGAACATCCTGATTGCGGTTTCCGGCCTGTTGATGACGTTGACCATTTTTTTTGGCATCTCGGCACTGACGATTTTATCCATCATCGCCGTACCCGCTATCGTCATCCTGGGTAGCTACTCCGTCTGGCTGGCGGTGGACGGCGTGGGAGGGTTGGACCACCTCAAATCCATTGTGCCGCAGACGCCGCTCAACTTTTCCAGCGCGCTGGCGCTGGTTGTAGGTTCGTTTATCAGCGCAGGCACGCTGACCGCCGACTTCGTCCGCTTTGGCCGCAATGCCAAAGGGGCCGTTCTGGTGGCGATGGTGGCATTTTTCCTTGGCAACTCGCTGATGTTTATCTTCGGTGCGGCAGGCGCTGCCGCCGTAGGACAGGCCGATATTTCTGACGTGATGATCGCCCAGGGACTGCTGCTGCCGGCGATTGTCGTTCTCGGCCTGAATATTTGGACCACCAATGACAACGCGCTGTACGCCTCTGGTCTGGGTTTCGCCAATATTACTGGCCTTTCCAGCCGTACGCTGTCGGTGATGAATGGCATTATCGGTACGCTGTGCGCGCTGTGGCTATACAACAACTTCGTTGGCTGGCTGACCTTTCTGTCGGCAGCGATTCCGCCGATTGGCGGGGTGATTATCGCCGACTATCTGATTAATCGCCGCCGTTATGCCAGCTTCGACCACGCAAAATTTGTGTCCGTTAACTGGATTGCCATTTTCTCGGTCGCCCTGGGTGTTGCTGCCGGGCACTACATTCCGGGAATTGTCCCCGTTAACGCAGTATTGGGTGGCGTCTTCAGCTATTTGGTGTTAAACCCATTCGCCAAACGTACCCTTGCTAATCCTTCGGAGGCTTCCCATGCAGAATAATTCCCTCACTATCCGTCAGGCCCGTTTGCAGGGGCAGGAAGGTTTATGGCAGATCACGATTGAGGACGGACGCTTCAGCCGTATCGATCCTCAGGAAACTGCCCCTGCGCCAGTCGGTCAGGTGCTGGACGCTGAATGCGGGCTGGTTATCCCTCCTTTCATCGAACCGCATATCCATCTGGATACAACGCAAACGGCGGGTGAACCGAACTGGAACCAGTCAGGCACCCTTTTCGAGGGAATCGAGCGCTGGGCCGAACGTAAGGCGATGCTCACCCACGAAGACGTTAAAATCCGCGCGATGCAGACCCTGAAGTGGCAGATCGCCAACGGCATTCAGTACGTACGTACACACGTTGACGTCTCGGACCCCACGCTTACGGCACTGAAAGCCATGCTGGAGGTGAAGCAGGAAGTCGCCCCGTGGGTCGATATCCAAATTGTGGCATTCCCGCAGGAAGGCATTCTTTCTTATCCGAACGGAGAAGCACTGCTTGAGGAAGCTGTACGTTTAGGGGCGGATGTCATCGGCGCAATCCCGCACTTTGAATTTACGCGTGAATATGGCGTGGAGTCGCTGCATAAAACGTTTTCCCTGGCCAGAAAGTACGACCGCCTGATCGATGTCCACTGTGATGAAATTGATGATGAGCAGTCGCGCTTTGTTGAAACCGTTGCCGCCCTGGCACATCGTGACGGAATGGGTTCGCGCGTGACCGCCAGCCATACCACGGCGATGCACTCCTATAATGGCGCGTATACGTCCCGGCTGTTTCGCCTGTTAAAAATGTCAGGCATTAACTTCGTGGCAAACCCGCTGGTTAACACGCATTTGCAGGGCCGTTTCGATACCTATCCCAAACGCCGCGGCATCACGCGCGTCAAAGAAATGCTGGAAGCGGAGATCAACGTCTGCTTTGGTCATGACGACGTTTTCGATCCGTGGTATCCGCTGGGAACCGCGAATATGCTTCAGGTTCTGCATATGGGGCTGCACGTCTGCCAACTGATGGGCTACGGGCAAATAAACGATGGGCTTAACCTGATCACTACCCACAGCGCGAAAACGCTCAATTTGCAGGACTATGGCGTGCGCGTTGGGAATTCAGCAAACCTGGTGATCCTCCCGGCAGAGAATGGGTTTGATGCCGTTCGTCGCCAGACGCCGGCACGATACTCTGTTCGCCACGGCAAGGTGATTGCCGAGACGGTGCCCAGCCAGACAACCGTGCACCTGACGCAGCCGGAAGCGGTGACGTTTACGCGCTAATTCTGGGTTGGAAACCGCGGGGCAAACGTCATCGCGTACATAAAGATATCCTCACGGCGGAGCTCATAACGCCCTGCCGTTTTTTCCAGCGGATTAACTTTTGCTTTTGGCTAACGCGCTTTTATCGCCGCCAAACGGGACGGCTCCGCTGAAAGGTTTACCGTCGATGGCGTCGTGGGTTCGAATCGCCTCCGGCCGCAGCCAGCGCTGAACGCGGGACGGCATATCCAGCCCAATCAGCAGGACCACCACAAAGGTCAGGCCGAAGGAGAGCGATCCCAGGGCTGTGCCCAGCGCCATATTCTGCGACAGCAGCGCGCCAATCACCGGGGCGATCGCCCCGCCCAACGCCCCGACGTTATAGGTAAAGCCCAGACCCGCCGCACGCTGGTCGGTGTCGAAATAACCACCGATGAGTTTCGGTAAGATCCCCGAGATCCCCTGCCCCAGCATCTGCTGGAAAAAGAGCAGCAGGCCCAGCACCCAGACATTTGCACCACCGATCGCAAAGACGGCCAAGGGTTTCATCTGAGTTTTCAGCGTTACGATCGGTCGGTTTCATTGCAGTCCAGTGCCATTGAAGGAAAACGCTGCATCATAACACAGGAAATTAGAGGGGGCGAAAAGGGGCAAAAAGCAAAACAGGCCCGTCGGGCCTGTTTGTTTATTTCACAACGCGCAGTGCGGGACGACCACCGCGCGGTGGCGGTTCATCATCGGGACCCTCGTCGTCGTCCTGACGATCGGGCTTGTCGCCATCAATCACCGACATGACCGGGTCGCTTTCGCGTTCATCGGATGCGTCATCGTCATTCAGGCTGGCAACCTCTTCATCATAAGCCGCTTCCGGCTCGAACATGGTGCCTGCACCGTTTTCACGGGCATAGATAGCCAGAACCGCAGCCAGCGGAACGGAAACCTGACGCGGCACGCCGCCGAAACGCGCATTAAAGCGCACTTCGTCGTTTGCCAGCTCCAGGTTACCCACTGCACGTGGCGCAATATTCAGTACAATCTGTCCGTCGCGTGCGTATTCCATTGGAACCTGCACGCCCGGCAACGTCACATCCACAACCAGGTGCGGCGTGAGCTGGTTATCCAGCAGCCATTCATAGAAGGCGCGCAGCAGATACGGACGGCGTGGGGTAAGTTGTGACATTTCCACAGTCATTAGCCTCGGCCGAGACGCATTTCGCGCTCCGGTTCAGTTAAGGATGCCAGGAAAGAGTCGCGCTCAAAGACGCGCGTCATATAGCCTTTCAGCTCTTTCGCGCCCGGGCCGCTGAATTCCACGCCCAGGGTTGGCAGACGCCACAGCAACGGCGCCAGGTAGCAATCTACCAGGCTGAACTCGTCGCTCAGGAAGAACGGTTTTTGACCAAATACCGGCGCAATCGCCAGCAGCTCTTCACGCAGCTGTTTACGCGCAGCATCCACTTCTGAAGAGGAACCGTTGACGATAACGTTCATCAGCGTGTACCAGTCTTTCTCGATACGCTGCATGTACAGGCGGCTTTCACCACGCGCAACAGGATAAACAGGCATCAGTGGCGGATGCGGGAAACGCTCATCCAGGTATTCCATAATGATACGGGATTCCCACAGGGTCAGCTCGCGATCCACCAGCGTCGGTACGCTTTGGCTCGGGTTGAGATCGATCAGATCCTGAGGCGGGTTATCCTTTTCCACATGCTCGATCTCAAAACTGACACCCTTCTCGGCCAGCACGATACGAACCTGATGGCTATAAATGTCAGTAGGACCAGAAAACAGCGTCATTACCGAACGTTTGTTGGCAGCGACAGCCATGAAAACCTCCAGGTATATTCAGAATTTTTACTGCTACCGGCCCAACGGGGCCAGCCAGATGAAGTATCGCCCATCCCAGAGAAGACACATTGTTCAAGAATCGAACAAAAATCGAGTATTCACCGATATTTGGGCAGAAAATTGGATGATAGTTTACCAGATTTTGATGGCTTTGTGGTGAGGGGATGCCGGAAATGTGGAAAAAGAGAAGATATATGAAATGTTACTGTGGATAACCTGCGCATTATCCATAAAAAAACCCGCCGAAGCGGGTTTTTCGCCAATCGTTCTGCGTAAGCAGAATGGATTAACGTTTGGAGAACTGTGGACGACGACGTGCTTTACGCAGACCCACTTTCTTACGTTCAACCTGACGAGCGTCACGAGTAACGAAGCCAGCTTTACGCAGTTCAGAACGCAGGGATTCGTCGTACTCCATCAGAGCGCGGGTGATACCGTGACGGATCGCACCTGCCTGACCGGAGATACCACCACCTTTAACGGTGATGTACAGATCCAGTTTTTCTACCATATCAACCAGTTCCAGCGGCTGGCGAACTACCATGCGGGCAGTTTCGCGACCGAAGTACTGTTCCAGAGAACGCTGGTTAATTACGATTTTACCACTGCCCGGTTTAATGAAAACGCGAGCTGCGGAACTTTTGCGGCGACCAGTGCCGTAGTATTGATTTTCAGCCATTGCCTATAATCCCGATTAGATGTCAAGAACTTGCGGTTGCTGTGCCGCGTGGTTGTGCTCGTTGCCTGCGTAAACTTTCAGTTTACGGAACATAGCACGACCCAGCGGGCCTTTTGGCAGCATGCCTTTAACCGCGATTTCAATCACACGCTCAGGACGGCGGGCAATCATCTCTTCAAAGGTCGCTTCTTTGATACCACCGATGTGGCCGGTGTGGTGGTAGTACACTTTGTCAGTACGCTTGTTGCCGGTAACAGCAACTTTGTCAGCGTTCAGAACGATGATGTAATCACCGGTATCAACGTGCGGAGTGTATTCCGCTTTATGCTTACCGCGCAGGCGACGAGCCAGTTCAGTAGCCAGACGGCCCAGAGTTTTACCGGTCGCGTCAACAACATACCAGTCGCGCTGTACGGTTTCTGGTTTAGCTGTAAAAGTTTTCATTAAAAGCTTACCCAAATAATAAGTTACACGTTGGTGAACACCCAAACGTTTAGTCAGTTGAGGTTCACACGACAAAGTCCGGCAAACCTACCCCTTCGAATAGCACATGCCGACACATAGAAAGTTTCGGGAAAAAAACCTTCTCGTAACGTGGGGTCGCAAGATTATAGAGAAGTTGAGGTCAAAGATCGACCCTTAAATGTGATTTGGAATGGGTTTTTCGAGACGGTGGAAAATGCCGGGTGGCGGCTGCGCCTAACCCGGCCTACATGGTTCCCGTCTTAAGGAGAGGGTAGCATTTATGGCATATGCTCACGCTTGAGGTACTCTTCGCTCTGCATCTCTTGCAGGCGCGACAGGCAGCGCTGGAACTCAAACTTCAGGCGCTCGCCCTGATAAATCTCATATAAAGGTACTTCGGCGCTGACCACCAGCTTAACGTGGCGCTCGTAAAACTCATCTACCAGCGCAATGAAGCGGCGCGCTTCGCTCTCCATGAGCGGGGTCATGACGGGCACATCCCACAACATAACGGTATGGAACAAACGCGACAGCGCAATGTAGTCATGCTGGCTGCGGGCATCCACGCAGAGCGTTGCAAACGAGACGGCCAGCGTCTGGTTCTCAACGCCCAGCGTCGGCAACGGACGATGGTTAATCTCCAGCGCTGGGGCGTTATCTCGCGGCGCCCCTGCCAGCGCCAGCCACAGTTTATCCATCTCGCGGGAGGTGTCGGCGTTCAGCGGCGAAAGCCACAGGTGCGCCTGCGTCAGCGTGCGCAGACGATAATCAACACCGGCATCGACATTCATGATGTCGCAATGCTGTTTGATAGCATCAATGGCCGGCAGGAAACGCGCCCGCTGGAGACCATTGCGATAAAGCTCATCCGGCGGGATATTTGAGGTTGCCACCAGGGTGATCCCACGCGCAAACAGCGCTTTCATCAGCCCCCCCAGAAGCATGGCGTCCGTAATATCGGAAACAAAGAACTCGTCGAAGCAGAGCACGTCCGTTTCCGCCTTGAAGCGATCGGCCACGATCTCCAGCGGGTCGGTTTCGCCCTGGAGCGCCGTCAGCTCTTCATGAACCCGCAGCATGAAACGGTGAAAGTGCAGACGCTGCTTACGCGTGCCGGGCAGGCTCTGGTAAAACATATCCATCAGCCAGGTTTTACCCCGTCCAACGCCGCCCCACATATATAGGCCGCGAACCGGTGCGTTTACCGGCGGCTCTTTTTTACCCAGCAAACGGCCAAATGCCGCCTTCAGCCCGCTGCTCTGCGCCGTATCGGCGGGTTTCGCCAGAAGTTCCTGGTATATCGTGTTCAGGCGGTTAACCGCTTCACGCTGGACATCATCCGGCTGGTGGGTGCCCTCACTCAGGGCCAGTTGGTAACGCGATGAAGGGGACAGGTTTTGCATGATGTTGTTGTTATTCCTTTAGTTAAACCTCACCAGCGCGCGCGGCTGATGAAAAAAAGGCCGTTCTACACTACGCGATGATACGTCAGGATTCCACTTCTGCGGAAATAGCGGTTATAGTGGCATAATCAGGCACAGGCAGGAGCCGAGCCAACACCCTACGGAACAACAAGACAACGGGAGAAGTTCATGACCTGGGAATATGCGCTAATCGGTTTAGTCGTCGGCATCATCATCGGTGCTGTGGCCATGCGTTTCGGTAACCGCAAATTGCGTCAGCAGCAGTCACTGCAATACGAACTGGAAAAGAACAAAGCCGAGCTGGAAGAATATCGTGAAGAGCTGGTCAGCCACTTTGCCCGTAGCGCCGAGCTGCTGGACAACATGGCGACAGATTATCGCCAGCTCTATCAGCACATGGCGAAAAGCTCCAGCAGCCTGCTGCCGGAAATGACCGCAGAGACCAACCCCTTCCGCAATCGTCTGGCGGACTCTGAAGCCGGTAACGATCAGGCACCGGTTCAGATGCCACGCGACTATTCAGACGGCGCGTCCGGCCTGCTGCGCGGTGGTGTAAAACGCGATTAATCGCAAAACCTGAATAAATTTTACGGGCGCACCTCATGCGCCCGTCCTTTCTTCCCGTCCCCAGCTATTATTTACTCATTCACCTCATTGTTCAGCGGTTGAAAATTCAATAACATCAAGATGTTTTTGGGGCCGTTCTTTTTCATTCCAGGATACGAGAGTCAGCATCGATGAAGAAAAAAAATCAGCTGTTGAGCGCCTTAGCGTTAAGTGTCGGGTTATCTCTCTCGGCCTCCTTCCCTGCCAGTGCGGCTCTGCCTTCGCAGGTGCCCGGACAAGAAGCCATTCCCAGCCTCGCGCCGATGCTTGAAAAAGTCCTGCCTGCGGTGGTCAGCGTGCAGGTGGAAGGGACCGCACGACAAAGCCAGCGCATCCCCGAAGAGCTGAAGAAATATTTTGGCGAAGAGGCGCCGGATCAGCAGGCTCAGCCGTTTGAAGGACTGGGTTCGGGCGTGATTATCGACGCGGCTAAGGGCTATATCCTGACCAATAACCACGTGATCAGCCAGGCCGATAAAATCAGCGTTCAGCTGAACGATGGCCGGGAGTTCGACGCCAAACTGATCGGCGGTGACGATCAGAGCGATATTGCCCTGCTTCAGGTGCAAAACCCCAGCAACCTGACCCAGATCGCCATCGCCGATTCCGATAAGCTGCGCGTCGGTGATTTTGCCGTCGCGGTCGGTAACCCGTTCGGCTTAGGCCAGACCGCTACCTCCGGGATTGTCTCCGCCCTGGGGCGCAGCGGCCTGAATCTCGAAGGACTGGAAAACTTTATCCAGACCGACGCCTCCATCAACCGGGGCAACTCCGGCGGTGCGCTGCTTAACCTGAACGGTGAGCTGATCGGCATCAACACCGCGATACTCGCGCCAGGCGGCGGCAGCATCGGGATTGGTTTTGCCATTCCGAGTAACATGGCCAAAACCCTGTCTCAACAGCTGATTCAGTTTGGCGAGGTTAAGCGCGGACTGCTGGGCATCAAAGGCATGGAGATGAGCGCCGATATCGCCAAAGCCTTTAAGCTCAACGTCCAGCGCGGGGCGTTTGTCAGCGAAGTGCTGCCCAACTCCGGCTCTGCAAAGGCGGGCGTGAAATCCGGCGACGTTATTGTCAGCCTGAACGATAAACCGCTGAGCAGCTTCGCTGAATTACGTTCACGTATTGCCACCACGGAGCCTGGCGCTAAAGTGAAGCTGGGCCTGATCCGCGAGGGCAAACCGCTGACCGTGGAAGTGACGCTGGACAAAAGCACCTCCTCTTCCGCCAGCGCAGAACAGATCTCCCCGGCGCTCCAGGGCGCTACGCTGAGCGACGGTCAGCTTAAAAACGGCACGAAAGGCATTTCTGTCACTAACGTTGAGAAGAGTAGCCCGGCCGCACAGGCAGGTTTACATCAGGACGACGTGATTATTGGCGTGAACCGCACTCGTGTGCAGTCTATTGCGGAAATGCGTAAGGTGCTGGAGAGTAAACCGGCGGTCATTGCCCTGCAAATTATCCGTGGCAACGACACTCTGTACATTTTACTGCGTTAACCATTTGCGACTCCGGGCATCGCCGCTGCGTGTGATGTCCGGATAACTCATGTTATGCTGCAAACCGTTCCTTTTTTAACGACACACGCATCATGCTTTTAAAGCTCTTTCGTTCAATTGTCATTGGTTTGATCGTTGCCGGTCTGCTGCTGGTGGCTATGCCATCTTTACGCCAGTTCAACAAACTGTCGGCTCCCCAGTTCGACAGCACGGATGAAACGCCTGCGACGTACAATCAGGCGGTACGCCGTGCCGCCCCCGCCGTGGTTAACGTTTATAACCGCGGGCTTAACAGCTCCGCGCATAACCAGCTGGAGATCCGCACGCTCGGTTCCGGCGTGATCATGGATGACCGGGGTTATATCATCACCAATAAACACGTCATTAACGATGCCGACCAGATTATCGTCGCCTTGCAGGATGGCCGCGTGTTTGAAGCCCTGCTGGTGGGGTCGGACAGCCTGACCGATCTGGCGGTCCTGAAGATCAACGCCACGGGCGGACTGCCAACTATCCCGATAAACCGCAAACGAACGCCGCACATCGGCGATGTGGTGCTGGCGATCGGTAACCCGTACAACCTGGGCCAGACCATCACGCAGGGGATCATCAGCGCGACCGGTCGAATTGGCCTGAACCCGTCAGGACGACAGAACTTCCTGCAAACCGATGCCTCGATCAACCACGGTAACTCCGGCGGCGCGCTGGTGAACTCCCTGGGTGAACTGATGGGCATTAACACCCTCTCCTTTGACAAGAGCAACGACGGCGAAACACCGGAAGGAATTGGCTTTGCCATTCCGTTCCAGCTGGCAACCAAAATCATGGACAAGCTGATCCGCGATGGCCGCGTGATCCGCGGCTACATTGGTATCGGCGGGCGTGAAATCGCGCCGATGCATACGCAGGGTGGGGGTATCGATCAGATCCAGGGGATTGTGGTCAACGAAGTGGCGCCTGGCGGCCCGGCGGCCAATGCGGGCATCCAGGTGAACGACGTTATCCTTTCCGTCAACGGCACGCCGGCGGTCTCTGCGCTTGAAACCATGGACCAGGTGGCCGAGATTCGACCGGGCTCCATTATTCCTGTTGAAGTCATGCGAAACGATAAGAAGCTGACGATTCAGGTCACCATTCAGGAATATCCGGCCACTAACTGACGGCCATAAAAAAACCGAAGCCTGTGCTTCGGTTTTTTTTGCCGGGTGGCGCTTACGCTTACCCGGCCTGCTATGGGAGAGGACGTTTTACTTGTTAACGAACTCTTCGCCCAGCGTGATATCTTTCTTCAGCGTATCCAGCATGCCTTCCATCGCGTTTTGCTCAAACGCGCTCAGCGTGCCGATAGACTTACGCTCTTCAACACCGTTTTTACCCAGCAGCAGCGGCTGAGAGAAGAAACGCGCGTGTTCACCGTCGCCTTCAACATAGGCACATTCAACAACGTCTTTTTCGCCCTGCAACGCGCGAACCAGAGACAGGCCGAAACGTGCCGCCGCCTGGCCCATAGACAGGGTTGCAGACCCGCCACCCGCCTTCGCTTCCACCACTTCGGTGCCCGCGTTCTGAATACGTTTAGTCAGGTCAGCCACTTCCTGCTCGGTGAAGCTCACGCTCGGGATCTGCGACAGCAGAGGCAGGATGGTCACGCCAGAGTGACCGCCGATAACCGGCACTTCCACTTCCGTTGGCTGCTTGCCTTTCAGCTCAGCCACGAAGGTATTGGAGCGGATGATATCCAGCGTCGTCACGCCGAACAGTTTGTTCTTGTCGTATACGCCCGCTTTCTTCAGCACTTCTGCTGCGATAGCAACGGTGGTGTTCACCGGGTTGGTGATGATACCGATGCACGCTTTCGGGCAGGTTTCAGCGATCTGCTGAACCAGGTTT
The DNA here is from genome assembly GCF_900322725.1 of Enterobacter cloacae complex sp. Classification (NCBI taxonomy): domain Bacteria; kingdom Pseudomonadati; phylum Pseudomonadota; class Gammaproteobacteria; order Enterobacterales; family Enterobacteriaceae; genus Enterobacter; species Enterobacter cloacae complex sp. The sequence continues at coordinate 1,581,168 of NZ_LT991957.1, forward strand.
TTCACGATGCCCGCGTTGACGTTGAACAGGTCTGAACGATCCATACCCGGCTTACGTGCAACACCCGCAGAGATCAGCACCACGTCGGCGCCCTGCAACGCAGGACGCGCATCTTCACCGGAGAAGCCTTTAATTTTCACAGCTGTCGGGATGTGGCTCAGGTCAACCGCCACGCCTGGGGTTACCGGAGCAATATCGTACAGGGAGAGTTCTGAGCCTGAAGGCAGTTGGGTTTTCAGTAGTAGGGCAAGCGCCTGGCCGATACCACCAGCAGCGCCGAGGACTGCGACTTTCATCCTAAACTCCTTATTATGGTTAACTTAAGTATCTGTAAATCCGTTGCGGCGACCATAATTCAGCACGTCATTAATTACAATTTTCATCGCTAAAGAATTTGAGGTCGCACGTCTTTCGCCTTCACCTGAATGCTATCAGGCTGTGGGCAACAACGTATTAAGAGGGGGTTACAATACACCCTGCCACGCCACCAAAACAACATCATTTTGATAACATTTAATTTACTTTTAAGCTTATTTGCGCGGCGTGACCCAGGCATGTTTTCCGATAACGAAATCTGATAAAATCACTCCCTTTCATAACATTATTTCAGCCTGGCCCCAGGTAGATAATTTGCATAAAAATTCATCCACATGCATAATAATGTTGTTTCTTTCGTCATATTCCGGGTGACTTATGCGAAGCTCGTCTAAGCAAGAAGAATTAGTAAAGGCGTTTAAAGCGCTACTCAAAGAAGAGAAATTCAGTTCTCAGGGAGAAATTGTTCAGGCGTTGCAGGAACAAGGCTTCGATAACATCAACCAGTCGAAGGTCTCCCGCATGTTAACCAAGTTTGGTGCGGTGCGTACGCGCAACGCCAAAATGGAAATGGTTTATTGCCTGCCTGCTGAACTTGGCGTCCCAACAACCTCCAGCCCGCTGAAGAACCTGGTTCTGGACATCGACTATAACGATGCCGTGGTTGTGATCCACACCAGCCCAGGAGCCGCACAGCTGATTGCTCGCCTGCTGGATTCGCTGGGTAAAGCTGAGGGGATCCTCGGCACTATCGCCGGTGATGACACCATCTTTACCACCCCGGCAAATGGTTTCTCGGTGAAAGACCTCTACGAAGCGATTCTGGTCCTGTTCGAACAGGAGCTGTAATTGCCTGCCCCGTAGCGCACGGCTACGGGGATCATTCTGCTGTTGCCTCGTTTTACCCTGCTTTCCACTGCCTGCTGCTTTTGCAAATAGTGCTTTTTACCGCCTGTTAACATTCAGCCAGTGGATGATTTGCTGCAAAATCGCACTAAAAATCAAAATCATCTATCAATATGATTTTAAATACAAAAATGGACAAATATCGCCTTGCCAGGTCCTTTTTTATGCACTCCCGTTATAAAAATCGATTTTTTTAATACGTAATAACAAGGGAAACCATTAGTCTGGTATTAATTTTTTGCGTGATTAGTGTATACTTGATTTTGTGATGAGGGTCACAGAACAAAGACCCCAGTAGAATAATTGACGAGGTAACCGATCATGAAAATTAAAAACACTGTTGCTGCCCTGAGCGTACTCTCTGTCCTGTCATTCGGTGCGTTTGCGGCCGACGCCATTAATGCCGAACAGGCACAATCCCGTCAGGCTATCGGGACGGTTTCTGTTGGTGCCATCGGCGCATCTCCAATGGACATGCACGACATGCTGAACAAAAAAGCGGAAGAACAAGGTGCATCATCCTATCGCGTAATTGAAGCACGCAGCGGCGACCACTGGCACGCTACGGCTGAACTGTACAAATAAACCCTCGTCGTATCTCATCATACGACTTGCCCCTGACCTCCCGGTCAGGGGCTTTTTTATGGCTGATGCACATTGAAACGCAGTTGCCCTTCCAGCTCCTCCTCCGCTTCATCAAACAATAAAATCAGTGCGCCAAAGCGTCTGCGCAGCTTTTCAGGCAGATGGGTAAACTCGATTTCCAGCGGTAACGGCAGCGTGTCGCCGGTCACCACATCCCACAGCATATCAAGGTTGCTTACGCTGTCCCGCTCCAGGTCGAACGCCCGAATAAACTCGCGGTAGAAGTCTTCCTGACTATCAATTTCGTCAAAATCAAAGGTATAAATTTTCATTGCCAGCCACCCGGTACAGGCGGGCGGCAGATGCCGCCCTGTCTATTATAATCCCCCGATATGCAGGGTTTTAACTTCCAGAAACTCCTCCAGCCCCAGCACGGACCCCTCGCGTCCCAGCCCGGACTCTTTTACCCCCCCAAACGGGCCCAGTTCGGTCGATACCGCACATTCATTAATCCCGATCATGCCGCTCTCAATGGCCTGTGAGACGCGGAACACGCGCGACAGATTCTGGGTATAGAAGTAGGCTGCCAGCCCGTAAGGCGTATTGTTCGCACGCATCACAACTTCGTCTTCCGACGTGAAGCGGAAGCAGGCGGCAACGGGTCCGAAGGTCTCCTCTTCCGCCAGTTTCATGCCTTCATGGCAGTCACCGAGGACGGTGGGCATCCAGAAGTTACCGCCAAGCTCATGCGGGTTACCGCCAGCCAGCACCGTGGCGCCCTTCGCTACCGCATCTTCGACGTGCTCACGGACTTTATCGACAGCCGAAGGCTCAATCAGCGGGCCGACAACGACGCCCTCGTCCAGGCCATTACCCACCTTCAGCGCCTTCACCGCATCAGCAAGCTGATTAACAAACTTGTCGTAGACCGTCTCCTGAATATAGAAACGGTTTACGCTGACGCAGACCTGCCCGGCGTTACGGAACTTATTGGCGATGGCGCCTTTAACGGCGGCCTCAATGTCCGCGTCCTCAAAAACGATATACGGCGCATTGCCGCCCAGCTCCATCGACACCTTTTTCATGGTGTCTGCGGAATTGCGGACCAGCGTTTTCCCGACGGCAGTTGAACCGGTAAACGAGATTTTGCGCACGTCATGGCTGGCCATAATGGCGTCGCTAATTTCAGAGGTGCTCCCCGCGACCGCATTCAGCACACCATCCGGCACGCCGGCCTGCTTCGCCAGCGTCAGCAGCGCAAAGGCGCTCAGCGGCGTGTTGTTTGCAGGTTTGATCACGCCGGTACACCCAGCTGCCAGCGCCGGGCCGAGCTTACGGGTGAGCATGGCCATCGGGAAGTTCCATGGTGTGATAGCGGCAACCACCCCGACAGGCTCCCGGGTGGCCAGAATACGGGAGCCGGGTTTAACCGGAGGAATAATTTCGCCGTTGGCACGCTTGGCCTGCTCGGCAAACCACTGAATGAAGCTGGCGGCATACTCTACTTCGCCCTCAGCTTCTTTCAGCGGCTTGCCCTGCTCGGTGGTCATCAGCCTTCCGAGCCAGCTTTTATTCTCAATAATCAGTTCATACCAGCGATAGAGGATCGCAGAACGCTCTTTTGCCGTTTTTGCGCGCCATGCAGGAAAGGCTTTCGTCGCGGCCGCAATAGCCTCTTCGGTTTCGGCTTTACCTGCTTTCGCTACTTTTGCAATGACCTCGCCCGTGGCCGGGTTTAGCACATCAAACGTGGTGTCGAGTGTTTTCCAGATACCATTAACCAGATACCCGGTCTGAAAAAGCGTACTGTCCTGAAGAGCCTGGGTTGTCATGTGTCCTCCCTTCCTGAATGTTTGAACCTACAGGATTAAGTATAGCCACAAAAAAACCGACGCTTTTGGCGTCGGTTTTCTCTTCATCAGCTGTCCGTCAGCGCGTTCTGGTAGCGGTGCAGCATAAATACCAGCCGCTCAACCGGCTCGGTAACCTGCGGCGGCGCTTCCCAGATCCGCAGTTTTTCCTGGTATATATCCAGTTCTTCCAGCAGTTGCTTAAAGTAGCGGCGACGTTTGTCATCGCTGGATGCCGATATCACGTGGTCCGCCGTGCGCCGTAGCTGGCGGTGGAAGGCGGACAAATCGTCGTTAATCGGCACCGGTGCGTTCCGCAGGCGCTGGTGCGCGATAATCATGGTCAATGCCAGGCGGAAACGGGCGACATCGCCCGGGAATTTGTTCAGCAACAGGAACAGCTGCTGATAAAGAGCCGGCAGGTGGTTCTCCTTGCGTCGTGCGGTATTGGTGGTCAGGGACGAAACGGCGGCCGACACAAACTGATTCAGCAGCACACGCCCTGTCCGCGCCCGGGAGTTATCCCGCACCAGCAGGATGACCATCATCGCCAGGAAACAGCCCACCAGCTGGCCTAATGCGCTGTCCAGGAACTGGCTAAAATGGAAGGTCATCGGGTTATCCAGCACAATGATGTTAATCGTACTCGCCAGAGCGCCTAACGATCCCAGTCGGCGTTTTTGTACCTCTATCCCGATAAAGAACGCCATTACCGCCAGGCTGATGCAGAGCAAAAGCATGCTTTGCTGTGTCGAGGGGATAATCACCAGGAAATAGAGCGCGCCAATCGGTAACGCCGCAATGGTACCGTACAGGAAATCGATAGCGACCATGCGCGGGTTGGGCAGACGCATTGCCAGCGCGGTCACGACGGCAATCATCACCATCGCGCCGCTACCGGACGTCCAGCCGGTCCACAGCCAGAACAGCGTGCCGAGTATACAGGCCAGCGTGGTACGCCAGAAGTTGACCATCGCATGATGACGCTCGGCGGATTCCGGTTTAATGACCACTTCGCCCTGTAACACCTCTTCTTCCGCCGCACTGATTTTGGTGTTGCCAATCACGCCGCGTTTCAGAAGCAGGTAGCGCGTTGCGGCGCCAACCCAGGTATAAATGGTGACTGGCGTATCACGCTCTCCCGTCCAGGCAATCACGCGGCGCATGCGTTTAAGCTGTCGATGCACGTCCTGCACCGTCTCCACAGGCTCATCAAACAGTTCGCGGAAGGTATCCGTTACCGCTTCGGGGCGAGTGTTCTGAATCAGGTAGGTTTCACACGCCTGGGTGATCAGCGTTAACGAGACGGTATTGATCGCTTTCAGACGACGATTGGCACGCTCCCAACGGGAAGACTCCATGTTGAGGTTACTGCGCATCCCTTCCAGCGCCTGCGTGCGGCGCACCAGCCCGCTCCAGGCCTTGTCGACCTCTTCGCTGTCGCCGTGCTTAATGCACAGCTGCATGAGCTGGTACTGGGCAACGATCAGCGCGTCCAGCTCACGATCCACTTCCTGCTTAATAGAACGCGGAGAGAAAAGCAGATCGGCGACAATCGCGCAGACGATACCAATCACAATCTCGCTGCAACGTTCCACGGCGAACTGCGGGGCGAGCAGCGGATCGGTCTGGATGGTGATGATAATAATCAGCGCGGTATAACCCGCCAGACCCCAGGCGTACGAGTTCTCAACCTTCACCAGGGAGGAGACCCAGGTACAAAAACCCGCCCAGATACAGCACACGATCAGCATCAGCAGCGGCGTGCGGATCATCAGAATGATAATGGTCAGGGCGGCGATACAGCCGATAAAGGTCCCGATAATACGCAGCATCCCGCGATAGCGGATGGCCCCGGAATAGGGTTCGCCACCCGCCGCGAAGGCGGGACCGGCGGCAACAATCGCGGCGGTCAGAACGGCCCAGCGCGGCGTTTCAAGCTGGAAATGGAAGCCAATAAACAGCGCCAGCACAATGGCGCATGCCAGCTTCACGGCGAAGCGGATGTGCTGGCTGGCGATGGAAAAAATGCCCATAGCGATCAACCAAACTCGCGCAGGCGATGGGCGATTTGACGGAAGATGGAGTCCTGGCTGGCATCACGGTCTTTTTCACCGGTGATCACCACCGTCGCCGTGGTGCCTGCGGGCCAGAGGTTGCTCTGCTGCTCGTCCAGACGAATGCGCACCGGTACGCGCTGCGCCAGGCGAACCCACTCAAGGTTGGAATCGACGGTCGCCATCCCTTTGTTATCAACCGTACTGCTGGAGTTGGTCACCCCCGCGGCAACGCTGTCCACGGTCCCTTTCAGGACACGGTTGCTGCCGAGCGGCGTGATTTCAGCGCGATAGCCCGGACGCACGCCTTCCAGCTTGGTCTCTTCCATATAGGCGAGGACGTAGAAGGAGTTTTGTTTCACCAGCGCCACGGCGGTTGAGCCGCGCGTGATAAACTCACCGGCATAGACGTTAAGGTTAGTCACCCAGCCATCGGACGGGGCGCGGATCACGGTACGTTCCAGGTCGAGCTTCGCCAGATCGCGCGTCGCCTGAGCTTTTGCCAGCTGGTGCAGCACGGTTTGCAGCACGTTATTGGACTGGTCAATCTCTTCCCTGGACATGGCCTGGATGCCCAGCTTGTTACGGCGTCCTGCTTCACGGCGTTTTTCAGAGGCCAGCGCGTTGTAATACGCCACGTCGGCTTCTGCTTCTTCAAGGGCTTTTTGATAGCGCGGCTGGTCGATGGTGAACAGCACCTGATCTTTCTTCACCAGCTGGTTATCGTGAACGTTGACCGCCGTAATAAGACCGGCAACATCGGGCGCTATCGCAACCACCTCCGCGCTGAAACGCGCGTCGCGCGTCCACGGCGATTCGGTGTAATAGACCCAGGCGCGAAAAATAGCGATGAACGCCAGGATGACCAGCACCATAGTGATGGCAGTGCGGGAGATTTTTCTTGTTAGCGTTTTCACATCAACCTCAGACAAACATGCGCGATATTAAATAGAACAGGCAGCAATACAGCGCGGTATTAAACAATGCAGGATGCCAGACGAAATCATAAATCCCGGTAGGGACCAGCACCTTGCGCACCAGCCAGAAGATCGCCAGTGATAAAAGAAGCTCGAAAAATATCGGTGGGAACGACAGACCGAACACCACGATAACGGGAAACAGACTCATGTTGACCTTGATTATAGAGAGTGCAGGCTACTGGATTGTTAAGCTCGCGCCGCCGCAGGAGGGCAAGAAATGCCGGGCGAGAGTGGCGCAGCCGTTATGTAATTAATAGTATATTAACGTAACTGTTATGCTGTTATCTATCATATGTGATCTAAATCACTTTTAAGCCAGAGTGAATAATGGAACGACTAAAACGCATGTCGGTGTTTGCCAAAGTTGTCGAACAAGGCTCTTTTACCGCCGCAGCACGTCAGCTACAAATGAGCGTCTCATCCATTAGCCAGACGGTGTCAAAACTGGAAGACGAGCTTCAGGTGAAGCTGCTCAACCGCAGTACCCGCAGCATCGGGCTGACGGAAGCGGGTAAAATTTACTATCAGGGCTGCCGTCGAATGCTGCATGAAGTGCAGGATGTTCACGAGCAGCTTTATGCCTTTAATAACACCCCTATCGGCACGCTGCGCATCGGGTGTTCTTCAACTATGGCACAAAATGTTCTCGCTGCCATGACGGCGGAAATGCTGAAAGAGTATCCAGGCTTAACCGTCAATCTGGTGACGGGTATTCCCGCACCGGACCTGATTGCCGATGGGTTAGACGTGGTGATCCGCGTTGGCGCCTTGCAGGACTCGAGCCTGTTCTCGCGTCGGCTGGGCAGCATGCCGATGGTTGTCTGCGCCTCAAAGAGCTACCTGGCACAGTATGGCGTACCGGAAAAACCCGCCGACCTGAGCAACCACTCGTGGCTGGAATACAGCGTGCGCCCGGATAACGAATTTGAGCTGATCGCGCCGGAAGGGCTTTCCACCCGGCTGCTGCCTGAAGGCCGCTTCGTGACCAACGATCCGATGACCATCTCGCGCTGGCTGGTGGCCGGGGCCGGTATCGCCTACGTGCCGCTGATGTGGGTGATCAACGAGATCAACAGCGGCGAGCTGGAGATCCTGTTCCCGCGCTACCAGTCGGATCCGCGCCCGGTGTACGCGCTGTATACCGAAAAGGACAAGCTGCCGCTGAAGGTGCAGGTCTGTATTAACTATCTGACGGACTATTTTGTGGAAGTGGCGGAGCTGTTTCAGGGCATGCGGGGAAGAAGGAAAGAGTAGGCCTTCCCCCTCACTCCGGCCCTCTCCCCGTTGGGAAGAGGGTTAGGGTGAGGGGAAAATGAAAAATTACGCCGTACCGCCCACGGTCAGGTTATCAACCTTCAGCGTCGGCTGGCCGACGCCTACCGGCAGGCTCTGGCCCTCTTTGCCGCAAACGCCCACGCCGTTATCCAGCTTCAGGTCGTTACCGACCATGGAAATCTGCTGCATGGCCTCAATGCCGGAACCAATCAGGGTTGCGCCCTTCACTGCTTTAGTCACTTTGCCCTTCTCAATCAGGTACGCCTCTGAAGTCGAGAAGACAAATTTGCCGGAGGTGATATCCACCTGGCCGCCGCCAAAGTTCGGCGCGAAGATACCGTAATCAACGGATTCGATAATCTCCTGCGGCGTGGATTTACCCGGCAGCATGTAGGTGTTAGTCATGCGCGGCATCGGCAGGTGCGCGTAAGATTCGCGACGACCGTTGCCCGTTGGCGCAACGCCCATCAGACGCGCGTTGAGCTTGTCCTGCATGTAGCCTTTCAGGACGCCGTTTTCGATCAGCACGTTGTACTGGCCCGGCGTGCCTTCATCGTCGATAGAAATCGAGCCGCGACGGTCAGGCATGGTGCCATCATCGACCACGGTACACAGCTCAGAGGAGACAAGCTGCCCCATCTGACCGCTGAATACAGACGTACCACGGCGGTTGAAATCGCCTTCCAGCCCGTGGCCGACCGCTTCGTGCAGCAGCACGCCGGGCCAGCCAGCACCCAGCACAACCGGCAGCGTACCGGCGGGTGCCGCCACGGCAGAAAGATTAACCAGCGCCATGCGCACGGCTTCTTTTGCCCACGCATCCGCGCGCGCTTCGCCGTCAACGTCGCCGAGGAACCAGTCATAGCCAAAACGACCGCCGCCGCCGCTTGAGCCGCGCTCGCGCTTGCCGTCGTCTTCCACCTGCACGCTGATGGAGAGGCGCACCAGCGGACGCACGTCGGCGGCCAGCGTACCGTCCGTCGCTGCCACCAGGATCAGCTCATAGACGCCGCTCAGGCTGGCGGACACTTCCTGCACGCGTTTGTCGGCGGCGCGGGCCACTTTGTCCACGCGACGCAGGATGTCCAGCTTCTCTTCGCGGCTCATGCTTTGCAGCGGGTCGATGCTGGTATAGAGCGCCGAATGCTGCACTTCGCCCAGGGTTTTTACGCGGCCATCGCCCGCGTCGCGCACGATGGTGCGTGCGGCCTGCGCGCTCTGCTCCAGCGCGGCCAGGCTTATCTGGTCGGCATAGGCAAAACCGGTTTTCTCGCCGCTCACGGCGCGCACGCCGACGCCCTGGTCGATGTTATAGGAGCCATCTTTAATGATGCTGTCTTCTAAAACCCAGGATTCGTGATAGCTCGACTGGAAATAGAGATCGCCGTAGTCGAGACGGCGTTCGGTCAGTTGACCAAGAATGGAGAACAGGTCCTGATGGCTCAGGCCGTTCGCTGCGAGCAAATGTTCACTTACCAGGTTCAGACTCATCGTATTGCTACTCGTTCGTTGCCGCCCGTGGCGGTGTAAAAATCGTATTTATTGAGAGTGAGGCAATTACCTGCCCACGTCAAATCATTGCTGTGCTTCTTTGCGCGGCTGGCGCAGCACCTCATTAATCTGCGGTTTATCGATTGGGCCCGTAATGCGGTAGCGCAGAATCGAGACCTTACTCCAGAGCGGCCCCAGCACTTTGCTGGCGGCAAATACCGCCGCACCGACAATCGGGTTAACCACAAACGCCGTCGCCACGCCCACGGTAGCGGAAATTTCCGGGGCGACGACCGCTTCCATATCCAGTTCACGACGCACAAGATCCACCGAGCCTTTCATGGCGATATCCGCCTCCAGGCCGTCCAGCAGCGTATCGTCGGTATGCATCACGCCGTCCTTGATCCAGGCCGTTCCGCGAATGGAGTCATAATAGAAACCGTCGTTGAAGGTATCGCTGAAATCGAAGCGCAGCTTGCGCAGCAGCGCGTCAAAGCTCAGCAGGCGCAGTATTTGCCCCGCATGGCCGGTGCTGACATCGGCAATTTGTCCCTTACCAAAACGGGTTCTGAGAATGCCGTTCAGCGTGGCGACGTCCGGCTGCCACGGCGCCGCACGCCAGTGCAGATCGTAATTCACATCGAATGACGATCCCCGAAGCGGCGTACTGATGCCGAAGAAGTTAGCCGCCGCATCCAGCTTGCTGCCTTTGATATCGCCTTTCAGGGAGGTGCGCTGCGCGCCCGGCTTATTCACCCATTCCCCGGCGGCGGTCAAACGGCCAAAACCGGTATCCACCAGACCACCGGTAAGGCTCAGCGTCGTGCCCTTGATGGCGACATCTCCGTCGATACGGCCATATTTTTGCCCCCACAGCCAGCACTCCGCACAGCGCAGCTGGAGATCGGGCCAGCCGCTGAAATCAATGCGCGATGTGCTGAGGGGCGAAGCGGCCATCGGCTGTTTTTCAGCCACGGCAAAGGTCGGGTTGTAATAGAGGTAGCGGATCGCCGCCTGCCACGGCGCGTTATCGCGCATCGTCAACGTGCCGTTAATTTCACGGCCCTGAGCCTCAACCTTTGAGCCGTTAGCCGTCGGCCGGGAAACGATGCTCAGGTTGTTCCACCGCTGTCCACCCAGCGTCAGCGCAGGCGTACGTAAGGTAATGGCCTGCGGGAACTGCGCCGTTTGATCGACGTTTTGCCCGACACCTTTCTGGAACAGTGCCAGCCACTCTGCGCCATCCATCGCCGGCAGATTCAGCTCAATGCCCGCCTGCTCCGGCAGCGGTGGCGTGGTACGGCTGTCCGTCGTCCAGATCGCCCTGTCCAGCGTAAGCTTGCGGTTAAGCAGCCAGCGGCTGTTAAAGTGGTTTGTTCCGCCAGCGTTACCGGTTACGTCAAAGCCGTTGAGGTTACCGTCTACGTTAACGTTGACAGGCAGCGGCTCGCCGCTTTTCTTATTCAGAGGGGCGGGCAGCTGGCTGCTGAGATTTTTAAGATCGGCCGTGATGTCGACCTTATACCGCGCGCCGGAGTGATAAGGCAGGTCGATGGCCACCTTGCCATTCCACGACACCGCGCCGTCCACCGCGTTCTCAACCGGCTTCGGCAGAACATTCATGCGTGACGGCTGCCAGTTCGCGTCCATATGTACCGCCACCTGGTAGGCTTTATCACCCTCGGTGGTGGAGAAATCGATATTGACGGGTTGATTGAACCAGGTCGCTTTCAGCGGCTCACTTTTCAGATTGCCGTTAACAAAGCTGAACTGACCGCTGAGGTTTTTCAGCGTACTGTCCAGCGGCTTGATATAGAGGCTGTTGTTGTTAAGACGAACGTCGCCTTTGGCGGTAGTCATTTCCCCGTCGAGCGGGATATCCAGATGTAAGCGAGCATTCACATCGCCATCTAGCTGCAACTGCTGAAGGGTGGCCGCCAGGGAGTCATTCAGCGGCGTATCTTCAAAATACGGACCAACCGCATTACCCGGCCCCTTAATATCCGCATCAATCAGCAATTTCTCTTTCGAGTAATCCGGGATGTTTGCGGTCAGGTTGCTCGCCGTCACGCCGCCCAGCGCCACGCTGTCCGTCTTCATCCACAAGCCGTCATTCAGGAAGTTGAGTTCGATATCGAGATTTTTCAGCGCGGGCCAGCCCGGCTGGAAGGCATAGGTTGCGTTGCGCAGCGGCACCAGAACCTGGAACTGACCTTCGTTATGCTTATACGGGAACAGGTGCGGGTTGCCGCCGTAGACCAGCGTGGCGTTATCCGCCTGACCGCCCTGAATGGCGCCGCTGAGATAGTCCACCAGCGCTTTCCCCATCAGGTTTTCCGGGAAGTAGCGCCACGCCTGCGAGCCGTCATCCGTGCTGATGCCTGCCAGGATACCCAGCCACGGCTCATCGCCTTCAGGCTGTAGGTAACGGAAATTGCCGCGGGCATGCACCGCCCTGGCTTTTACATCGATATCGCGGCCATCAAGCTGAAAACCTTTGTCATTCTTCAGCCAGTTGAGGGTGACATTACCCTGCGCGATCTCCAGCGGCGCACGAAAGACCGTTTCGTACGGCATTTTGGCATCCTGCATTTCTGCCGTCAGCCTGCCGTTTTCCACGCTTCCTTCCAGCTTGCCGCTGAAGTGCTCAGCGCCCGGCAGCAGTTTCCACTGTTTCCAGGCGAGATTTTTCCATGCCGCCTGGAAGCGCGTTTTTTCCGTGGCCTGAAGCGGAATATCCAGCGCCAGACGGTTTATCTGCCCGCTCGGCTGCGTCGCCAGCCAGATGTCACCCAGCTCCGGGGAGAGTTTTGCGGCCATTGAACGCAGGCCCTCGATCGCCGTCAGGTCCAGGTTACTGGCGCGGATACGCAACTCGTCGCTGCGTTTACCGTTTACCCCGCCGACGTCCTGCTCCGGCATCCACGCCAGCGTCAGCGCGCCGCTTGGCCAGGGTTTGTTGTCCATGGAGATGCGCGTATCCGGAATAGCGAACTGCCATCCACCTTTTTCCTGGGTTACGTGGGCGGTGAGGTTATCGACCGAAAGCTGATGCTGATGGTTTTCGCCCTTCCAGCTCGCGCCCCCCTGCTTGAGCCAGATATCACCGCTGGCGAACGCCCCATTCGTCAGGGTCATCCAGCCTTCGAGACTGAAACGCGCGGTTTCCAGCTGCATGTTCTGCTGGATCCACTCGCCAAGCCACGGCTTCACGTCCACGTCGTCCGCCTGCAACCACACGCGGCCGTTGTTCAGCAGGCCATTGTCGTCGCGCAGATCCATCCTCACCTGCATCACGCCGTGCTGCCCGTTCAGGCTGGAGAGATTTACTTGCCCCTCGGCGCGGTGGCGATCTTTTCCGTTTAGCCAGGTCAGCTGTGGGATCGCCAGCTCGGCGCGCTGCCCGGAGAGGGTAATAAAGCTGATTTCACTGTCGCGCAGATCGAAATGATCGAACTGACGCAGGAAGAGATCGCTGATACGGCTGGTTTCCAGCCCACGATCGCCTTCGCCGCTTTGCAGCGGCGTATTGGTCTTTAGCTGAAGTTGCCAGAAGGTGAGATCGCGAAACTGCCAGCGCAGATGCAGCAGGCTTTGCCAGACATCCAGCGCCAGGGTAACGCGTTTGATTTTAAGGTGGCCGCCATCTTTCAGGCTGGCGCTGATATCCCGCGCATCAAGCGTCGGGCCAAAGGTCTGCCAGCTTGCCTCGATATGGCTCACGTCTAACGGCAGGCCGGTGGTGGACTCGATTTTCGCCAGGATCTGCGGACGCCAGCTGTCAAGATGCGGCAAGACGAGACGCAGCCCGCTCACGAGCAACGCGACAATCACGACCAGCGTTGCCCCTGTAAGCAGTAAAATCCCCGGCAATCGCCTCACGCGTCTCTCCTTGTCAGCCTTTAATCTCGCAGCGAACTGCGTTTACATCATTACGACGTCAAACTGCTCCTGGTTATAGAGCGGCTCAATCTGCACTTTTACCTGTTTGCCGACAAAGATTTCCACTTCCGCCAGCGCGTGCGACTCTTCCCCTTTCAGGGCCTCCGCCACCGCAGGGGAAGCATAGACCAGAAAACGGTCGGAGTCGTAGGCATGATGGACGCGGACAATCTCACGCATGATCTCGTAGCAGACCGTCTCCACCGTCTTTACCGTTCCGCGTCCATGGCAGGTTGGACACTCGTTGCAGAGCACGTGTTCCACGCTTTCGCGGGTCCGTTTCCGGGTCATTTCTACCAGACCCAGCTGGGAGAAGCCGTTGATGCTGGTTTTCACGCGATCTTTACTCAGCGCCTGCTCCAGCGAGTGCAGCACGCGACGGCGGTGATCTTCATTATTCATATCGATAAAGTCGATGATGATAATCCCGCCCAGATTGCGCAGACGAAGCTGGCGCGCGATGGCCTGCGTCGCTTCGATGTTGGTGTTGAAGATGGTGTCATCGAGGTTGCGATGGCCGACAAACGCGCCGGTGTTGATATCCACGGTGGTCATCGCTTCGGTCTGGTCGATAATCAGGTAACCGCCCGATTTCAGCTCAACCTTACGCTCCAGCGCGCGCTGGATTTCGTTTTCAACGTCATAGAGGTCAAATATCGGCTGGCGTCCGGTGTAATGCTCCAGCAGACCCGGCATTTCCGGAATGTACTCGGCGGTAAACTCCAGCAGGGCTTCATACGTCAGGCGGGAGTCCACGCGGATGCGGTCAAGCTGCGCATCGGCGAAATCACGCAGTACGCGCTGAGCAAGCGCCAGCTCGCCGTACAGACGGTAGCGGGTCTGGTTGCGTTTTTTACGCTCCATCACCTTGGTCCAGACGCGCTTCAGGTAGGCCGCATCCGAGGCCAGATCGTCTTCGCTGATCCCTTCCGCCGCGGTACGAATAATAAAGCCGCCCTGCTCGTCGCAGTAGGCGCTCACAACTTTTTTCAGGCGCTCGCGCTCGCTTTCGCTTTCAATACGCTGTGAAACGCCAACGTGCGACGCGCCCGGCATAAACACCAGATAGCGTGAAGGCAGGGTGATATCGGTGGTCAGACGCGCGCCTTTGGTGCCCAGCGGATCTTTCACCACCTGCACCATCAGATCCTGGCCCTGACGCACCAGCTCAGAGATGTCGCGCACGGCAAACTGCTTTTGCTCTTCGCCAGCCACGCATTCGGTGTGCGGCATGATATCGGAGGCATGTAAAAACGCCGCCTTATCGAGCCCAATATCTACAAAAGCCGCCTGCATACCCGGTAGTACACGACTGACACGACCTTTGTAGATATTGCCTACGATTCCGCGTCGCGCTTCACGCTCAATATGAATTTCCTGAAGAATGCCACCATCAATGTAGGCCACACGGGTTTCCGAGGGCGTTACGTTTACCAACAATTCAGCCGTCATAATTATCCCTTCCCTCACGCAGTGAGTTAAAATTACTCAGCAACTCATACGTTTCCACCAGCGGTAAGCCGACTACGGCGTGATAGCTGCCATTTATCTTCCTGACAAAACAGCCACCCAACCCTTGAATACCGTATGCACCTGCTTTATCCATCGGTTCACCGCTGGCGATATAGCCGGCGATCTCCTCGTCGGTGAGGACTCTGAACGTCACTTCCGTTACCACCAGGCAATCCAGAACGTACTGGCTGTCCGCCAGCGCCACCGCCGTCATCACCTGATGCGTTTGTCCGGACAGGTTGCGCAGCATCTGCGCCGCATGGTCTGCGTCACGGGGTTTCTCAAGCACTTCACCCTTGAGAATGACGATGGTGTCCGCACCCAGCACCGGTAAGTCACGCGGCACGCATGCGACGCCCGCCTGCGCTTTTTCACGCGCCAGACGAGAGACGTACTGCTGAGCGCTTTCGCCCTCAGCACGTTTTTCTTCAATGCCGGTAACGATGCGTTCGAAGGAGACACCCAGCTGCGCGAGCAGTTCCTGGCGACGCGGAGAACCGGAGGCAAGATACAGAGACGTCATAGAAACCTTTTATTGCACGGCAAACTGCTGGCGAATTTTACGCATCAGCAGGAACAGCCACGGCCAGAGCACACCGTTTACTACACTACTCCAGAACACTTCCGGTCGGAAAGAGACGTTGATCACTAAAAACTCTGCCCAGAAAACAACGATATCCGCAGCGAGCGACAACAACATCACCACCAGCGCCTGTTGCCAGAGCGCAAGGTTACGAAAGAGCTGGAATTTGAGTGCGACGAGGTACGCAATAATGCTCATGGATAAGGCGCGCACGCCAAGCGTAGAGCCGCTGATGAGATCCAGTATGGCACCCATCACAAAACCTGTGCCGACATTTACGCGGTGCGGCAGGGCAAGGATCCAGTAGAGCAAAATGAGCAAAACCCAGTTTGGCCGGAAAACAAGAATGTCGTCCGGCCAAGGCATAATTTGCAGCAACAGTGCAACGAGGAATGAGAGCCAGATTACCCAGCGTCCCTGGCTACGATAACTGGCCACTACTGCCCTCCACCCGAGACTTGCGGCGGCGGTGGCGCATCCGGTAGCGGCTGCGTTAACCCTGTCGCCGGAGCCGGTACGGGCGCAGGTGGCCCCATCGCATCCGGCGCAGGCAGCACCTGCGGCATCATCTGCATCAGGCGTTCGTTCGCGACGCGATGCACATCTTCCGGCGTCATCGGGTTCGCACCGTTACGATCGGCTCCCCACAGCAGCAGCAGGTAACGTAAACGCTGCAAGCCCGCCGTTGGACGCGCCTGGATTACGGTGTAAGCACGCTGAGTGTCGAGCTTCACGGAAGAGACCACTGCAACCGGGTAGCCTTCAGGGAAACGACCGCCCAGACCGGACGTCACCAGCACGTCGCCCACGCGGATGTCCGTGTTGGCTGGCAGATGTTCAAGCTGAAGATCGTCCGTACAGCCATTGCCGGCGGCAATCACGCGAATGTCGTTACGCAGCACCTGAATCGGCAGCGCATGGGTAGCATCGCAAATCAGCAGCACGCGGCTGGTCAGTTTGGCAACCGCCACGACCTGGCCCACAACGCCTTTATCGCTGATCACAGGCTGACCTTCGTATACGCCGTTCACGCTGCCTTTATCAATCACCACCTGATCGCTGTAGGGATCGTTTACGGTGGAGATCACCTGGGTGACCATTTTCTGTTCATCCTGGCGCAGCGGCGAGCCAAGCAGTTCACGCAGGCGCGCGTTTTCCTGCTTATATTGCCCCAGCATCAGCAGCTCGCTGTTTTTCAGCAGCAGTTCCTGGCGTAACGCACGATTTTCAAGTTCGAGCTGGTCACGCGATGAAAGCGTTTGCGACACGGAGTCGAGCAGTTCACGGGGACCATTTGAAATAAAGTAGAAAGGACTGACGGCGGTATCCATGTACGTTCGGATCTGGCTGAACGTACCGAGGCGGCTATCGGCGATAATGACCCCGAGCGCCACCAGAACCGCCAGGATCAGGCGAAACTGTAGCGACGGGCCACGGCTAAAAATTGGCTTCATAGGCTATGCGTATTCTCGCGTCAGAGAGAAAGGGTAGCAAATTGCTACCCTCTCACACCCGACTACTCTTCGCTAAACAAGTCGCCGCCGTGCATGTCGATCATTTCCAGCGCCTTGCCACCACCACGGGCGACGCAAGTCAGTGGATCTTCTGCAACTACGACAGGAATACCTGTCTCTTCCATTAACAGGCGGTCAAGGTTACGCAGCAGCGCACCACCACCGGTCAGCACCATACCGCGCTCGGAGATATCGGAAGCCAGCTCTGGCGGGCACTGTTCCAGCGCAACCATCACCGCGCTCACGATGCCGGTCAGCGGCTCCTGCAACGCTTCCAGGATTTCGTTAGAGTTCAGGGTGAATCCGCGCGGCACGCCTTCAGCCAGGTTACGACCGCGAACTTCGATCTCGCGGACTTCGTCACCCGGATAAGCAGAACCGATTTCGTGCTTGATACGCTCTGCGGTTGCTTCACCGATCAGAGAGCCGTAGTTACGGCGAACGTAGTTGATGATGGCTTCGTCGAAGCGGTCACCGCCGATACGTACGGAAGAGGAGTACACCACGCCGTTCAGGGAGATGACGGCCACTTCGGTAGTACCGCCACCAATATCCACCACCATAGAACCGGTTGCTTCAGAAACCGGCAGACCCGCACCAATTGCCGCAGCCATCGGCTCTTCTATCAGGAACACTTCACGCGCACCGGCACCCTGAGCGGATTCACGGATCGCGCGGCGTTCAACCTGGGTTGCGCCAACCGGCACACACACCAGCACGCGCGGGCTTGGGCGCATGAAGCTGTTGCTGTGAACCTGCTTGATGAAGTGCTGAAGCATTTTTTCGGTCACGAAGAAGTCAGCAATAACGCCGTCTTTCATTGGGCGGATCGCGGCGATGTTGCCCGGCGTACGGCCCAGCATCTGCTTCGCATCATGACCTACTGCGGCCACGCTTTTTGGCGAGCCGGCACGATCCTGACGAATGGCCACAACGGAAGGCTCATTCAATACGATGCCTTGTCCTTTTACATAAATAAGGGTATTCGCGGTACCCAGGTCAATGGACAGGTCATTGGAAAACATGCCACGAAATTTTTTCAACATACTAAGGGATAATCCTGAAAGCTGGGGCGGAAAACAAAATCCGCTTACTTTACCAACCACACGCAGCAGCGACAAGGCGCAAAAATCGTCTGCTACGGTGAAAATTAGTGCAGCACGTTTCCTTTGTTACAAATTCATCCCCTGAATCCGTCAGGGCTGAGTAAACAGCAGCGTCCCTCACTTTCACTTGTAACCCATTAAAGGTCGTTCACTGGCTTTTATGCTCGTCTTACTCAAAGCTACAGGCGCGATATTCTACGTGAAAACAAAGTAAACGGCAGGTCAAACAGAGTATCTTTGCAAATATTTTTTCACATTGGTGTCAAGGGGCTGTGAGGCCGCAAAAAAATCCCCCTGACCGCCCGCTACACCGCGCTCTTTCAACATCTGCCATTCACTGCGTGAACGTACGCCTGTGGCAAATACCTGCGTTTGCGTTCCTTTGCACGCTTCCACCAGGCTCTGTACCAGCAGCTGGTTTTCCGTGCGTTTTTCAATCGTTCTGACCAGACCAGGATGCAGCTTCAATAATTCAACATCCAGCTCTTTGATCCAGCTGGTGCTCACCAGCGTCAAACCCGCCTGGGTGACGGCCACACGAGCCCCAAGCGCATTGATTAAACGTACCACCGGACGTAACCGGCTGATGTGTTGACCTACATCTGCCTCTGCAAGTTCAAAAATAATGCGTTTGCGTTGCGATTTTTCGCACTGCATTAACGTGTCGCGTAACCAGCGCTGGAAGCGCGGACGAATCAGCGACTCGACGGTCACCTGTAAAGCCAGATTTTCCTCAGGCCAGTACGATAAAAACGGGATGAGGCGGGTGATTTGCTGGCGGTCATACTCTTCGGATAAGCCAAATTGCAGCACCATCGGCAGATATTCCGCCGAGATGACCTCTTCGGTCCCATCAAAAATACGGCACATCAGCTCACGGTGATGAACATGGCCATTCTTCATGACCGCCGGTTTTTGATAGATACGCGGTCCACCGCGGCTCAGCATCTGTTCAATCAGGGTTCGCCAGCGCACGTTGCCGCGCCCTTTCTCCGGCAGCGTATCATCATAGACCGCCCAGCCGTTCGCGCCCTGTAATACGGCGTTACGCGTAGCCGCGCATGTTCCATCACCTGCTCCGTCGACTGGCCGCCGCGCCAGGCACAGATACCCATATGCACCATGTCGTCTCTGTCAAGCATTTTGCTCTGCGGCAGCGCATCAACGGCTTTCAGCAGCTGGCTGGCGATACTCTCGGACTCCTTTAAGGTGCGATGCGGCAGCAAGACGGCAAAGTCACTGCGGTGGTAGCGCGCCAGAAGCGCGCCGGGGTAGCGCATAATAAAGGTGGACAGCAGGTTAATCAGGGTGAAGAGATTCTCTTCCGCCACGCGCTGTCCCCAGGTATCACGGAGCAGATCGAAGTCCGGCAGGCGAATCATCATCACCACACCGTGCGTGCCTACCTTTTCGGGGTCATCAAGCAGCGTAGCCAGCTGATTATCAAAGAAGAGACGGTTGTTAAGGCCCGTTTTGTTATCCTGCGCGGCGTAGGAGCGGATCAGCGTGTCCATACGGCTACGCTGGTCGCTGGCAAACTGGATTTCGGAGAGCAGCACGTCCAGGGCGCTACTGGTGCGCGACGGCCATTCATAAACCGATCCCCGCACCTGCGGCCCCCGCTCGCCATTGAGTATCCGCACGGAGCGTGTTTCCAGCAGTTCCTGGCCGGAAAGCTGACGACGCTGCCAGCGAACGGCGAGGAAAATGAGCAGCACGATAAAGGCAACGGCGATGGTCAACGGTGCGGTGGTCATGAGCGAGCGTAAATAGTTGCTCATCGGATCCTGGTACATCATATGGATCGTCATACCAGGGTGTTTAAGCGAATGGACCGTTACGTCCCGATACTGATCTACCGTGCCGGCAGGACGATAGCTCCCCTGGCGGGTATGGCTGAAAACGGTCTGCTTCCCCTGTTTAATCTCGATCCGCACAATATCCACAGGTACCATTAACTCATCGAGCTCACGCGAAAGCGCCGGGAAGGGAGTGGTGATCAGGCGGGTGTCGATAACCGATGCAACCGATTCAACACGGTTAACCAGCTTATCCTGGATGGCATTATAAAAACTCAGCGAGCAGCCGATCAGCGTGACAATGATGGTCAGCCCCGTCAGCAAAGTGATAAAAGCTGAGAACTTCGTCGTTAATCGCATCCTTGAGATTACTCCGTGGGTTGAAGGGGTCGCAAGTGAGCGCTAACTTGCATTTCAAATGCGGCATACTACCAAACCTGGTGTATCTGGCAATTTATTGCGTTACATCGGCACGGTGTTTCACTGAGCGAGTATAGTCTTCAGAACATATTTTCCCATTACTAAACCTGGTGAGGACCCCCTATGCAGGCTTTGATTTTAGAACAGCAGGACGGCAAAACCGTTGCCTCGGTGCAAACCATTGAGGAGAGCCGCCTGCCGGAAGGCGACGTGACCGTGGATATCGACTGGTCCAGCCTGAACTATAAAGACGCACTGGCCATTACGGGGAAAGGTAAAATCATCCGAAATTTCCCGATGGTGCCCGGAATCGACTTTGCAGGCCGCGTGCATACCAGTGAAGATCCGCGCTTCCACGCCGGACAGCAGGTCCTGCTCACCGGCTGGGGCGTGGGTGAAAACCACTGGGGCGGGCTGGCAGCACAGGCGCGCGTAAAAGGTGACTGGCTGGTCCCGATGCCGAAGGGCATGGACGGCCGCAAAGCGATGATCGTCGGCACGGCGGGCTTCACCGCCATGCTGTGCGTCATGGCGCTGGAAGAGGCCGGGATCCGTCCTGACTCCGGTGAAATCGTCGTCACCGGCGCAAGCGGCGGCGTGGGCAGCACGGCCGTCACGCTGCTGCACAAGCTGGGATATCAGGTCGCCGCCGTCTCTGGCCGCGAAAGTACGCATGATTATCTGCGTCAGCTGGGCGCAAACCGTATTTTGAGCCGCGACGAGTTTGCCGAAACCCGCCCGCTGGAAAAACAGGTCTGGGCTGGCGCGGTCGATACCGTCGGCGACAAAGTGCTGGCGAAAGTGCTGGCGCAAATGAACTACGGCGGCTGCGTGGCGGCCTGTGGGCTGGCGGGTGGTTTTGGCCTGCCGACGACGGTGATGCCGTTTATTCTGCGCAACGTGCGTCTTCAGGGCGTCGATTCGGTTATGGCTCCAGCCGAGCGGCGTGCCGAGGCCTGGGAACGTCTGGTCCGCGATCTGCCGGCCTCGTTCTATGAACAGAGCGCCACGGAGATTACCCTGAGCCAGGCGCCAGAGTTCGCGAATAAAATCATGGACAACCAGTTCCACGGTCGTGCGCTGGTCAAAATTGCCTAATCTTCAAATTTTCGTGACATATTCGCGCTAACCCGCCTCCTCCGTCATGCTTAGAAAAACGCCTGACGGAGGATGCCATGAAAACCCGAAAACTGACGGAAGCCGACGTAACGTCTGAGTCTGTCTTTATGCTACAGCGCCGCCAGATCCTGAAGATGCTTGGCATCAGCGCCACCGCCCTGACGCTCACGCCTGCCGCCCACGCTGACCTGCTCGACTGGTTTAAGGGTAACGATCGCCCGAAAGCCCCCTCCGGTGCCCCCCTTAACTTCACCAAACCGGCGCAATGGCAAAATAAGCTGGCGCTGACCCCGGAAGAGAAAGTCACCGGCTATAACAACTTTTACGAGTTTGGTCTTGATAAGGCCGATCCTGCCGCCAACGCGGGCAGCATGAAAACCGATCCCTGGACCCTGAAAATTGATGGCGAAGTGGCAAAACCGCTGACGCTGGATCATCACGACCTCACCACCCGCTTCCCCCTTGAAGAACGCATTTACCGCATGCGCTGCGTGGAAGCCTGGTCGATGGTCGTGCCGTGGGTGGGCTTCCCTTTGCACAAGCTCCTGGCCCTGGCTGAGCCCACCAGCAACGCGAAGTATGTCTCCTTCCAGACGCGCTATGCGCCGGACGAGATGCCGGGCCAGAAGGATCGGTTTATCGGCGGCGGGCTGGAATATCCGTACGTTGAAGGGTTACGCCTCGACGAAGCCATGCATCCCCTTACGCTGCTGACCGTGGGCGTTTACGGCAAAGCGCTGCCGCCGCAAAACGGGGCCCCCATTCGCTTAACCGTACCGTGGAAATACGGCTTCAAAAACATTAAATCCATCGTCAGCATCAAGCTCACCCGCGAGCGCCCGCCGACCACCTGGAACCTGGCGGCGCCCGACGAGTACGGGTTTTACGCCAACGTTAACCCACACGTTGACCATCCTCGCTGGTCCCAGGCGACGGAACGTTTTATCGGTTCCGGCGGCGCGCTGGACGTTAAACGCCAGCCAACGCTGCTGTTTAACGGCTATGCGGATGAAGTGGCATCCCTGTACCGTGGGCTGAATTTACGGGAGAACTTCTGAGTGCGTTTAACGGCAAAGCAGATAACCGGGCTGAAGGTTCTCCTGCACTTAGCCGGATTACTCCCCTTTATCTGGCTCTTTTGGGCAGTCAGTCAGGGGCAGTTTAGTGCCGATCCGGCTAAAGATATTCAGCATTTTACGGGTCGGATGGCTCTGAAATTTTTGCTGGCGACCTTGCTCGTCTCACCGCTGGCGCGCTACGCTAAACAGCCCTTATTGATACGCACGCGACGGCTTTTGGGGCTATGGTGTTTTGCCTGGGCGACGCTGCATCTCACCAGCTACGCCCTGCTGGAGCTGGGCATTAACAACCTGGCACTACTTGGCAGCGAACTGGTGACGCGCCCTTATCTGACGCTGGGTATCGTAAGCTGGCTGGTTTTACTGGCGCTGACGCTGACATCCACGCAGTACGCGCAGCGAAAACTGGGCCGACGCTGGCAACGGCTGCACAACTTCGTCTATCTTGTCGCGATCCTCGCCCCCCTTCATTACCTGTGGTCGGTGAAGATTTTATCCCCTCAGCCGGTCATCTACGCCCTGCTGGCATTGGCCCTTTTAGCATGGCGTTACAAGAAGTTCCGCCAGTGGTGGCGATAGTTAACGAAACTGTGCGTTTTCCCGCAGAATATTTATCAACCGCGAATCTTTTTCGGATAGCGGTTGATAATCTTCCCTGATAAGACCAGTATTTAGCTGCCAAATGCTACGAAATCGTTATAATGTGCGACTTCGGTTTTCCGGACAGGGGTTTTAGGCCTCTGAAAGGGTGACAATTGCGCGTTGAGGGTATATGTTGTTTTTTACCCGAAAATCGCAGGAGATAGCGGCACAATGGCTGACAAATTCCAAATTTTAGTTTTGAACGGACCGAACCTGAACATGCTCGGCACCCGTGAGCCAGAGAAGTACGGCACGCTGACATTGAGCGAAATTGTTAACCGTCTGGGTACGGAAGCAGCCTCGCTGAATGTGGATTTGGACCATTTTCAGTCAAATGCGGAGTACGCAATCATCGACCGTATTCATCAGGCTAAAGACACTGTGGACTATATCCTGATCAATCCGGCCGCGTTTACGCACACCAGTGTTGCTATACGCGACGCACTGCTCGCGGTGAGTATCCCGTTTATCGAGATCCACCTGAGTAACGTGCACGCTCGAGAGCCGTTCCGCCACCATTCCTACCTGTCAGATATCGCCGCTGGCGTGATTTGTGGGCTGGGTGCAGACGGCTATTCATACGCTTTACAGACAGCGGTAAAACGCTTGTCACAATCACACTAAACAAGAGTACGGAACCCACTCATGGATATTCGTAAGATTAAAAAACTGATCGAGCTGGTTGAAGAATCAGGCATCTCCGAACTGGAAATTTCTGAAGGCGAAGAGTCTGTACGCATCAGCCGTGCAGCCCCAGCCGCTAGCTTCCCGGTAATGCAGCAAGCTTACGCTGCGCCAGTGCAACAGCCTGCGCTCGCCGCAGCCGTTGCGCCAGCGGCAGCAGAAGCAGCACCTGCGGCTGCAACAGAAATCAGTGGTCACATCGTACGTTCCCCAATGGTTGGTACTTTCTACCGCACCCCGAGCCCGGATGCGAAAGCGTTCATCGAAGTGGGTCAGAAAGTCAACGTAGGCGATACCCTGTGCATCGTTGAAGCCATGAAAATGATGAACCAGATCGAAGCAGACAAATCAGGTACTGTGAAAGCGATTCTGGTCGAAAGTGGTCAGCCGGTAGAATTTGACGAGCCGCTGGTCGTCATCGAGTAACGAGGCGAACATGCTGGATAAAATTGTTATCGCCAACCGTGGCGAGATTGCACTGCGTATTCTTCGTGCCTGTAAAGAACTGGGCATCAAGACCGTGGCCGTGCACTCAAGCGCGGATCGCGATTTAAAACACGTATTGCTGGCGGATGAGACGGTCTGTATCGGTCCGGCTCCGTCCGTAAAAAGCTATCTGAACATTCCGGCGATCATCAGCGCCGCCGAAATCACCGGCGCGGTCGCGATCCACCCGGGCTACGGCTTCCTCTCTGAGAACGCCAACTTTGCTGAGCAGGTTGAACGCTCTGGCTTTATCTTCATCGGCCCGAAAGCCGACACCATTCGCCTGATGGGCGACAAAGTGTCTGCCATCACCGCGATGAAAAAAGCCGGTGTTCCAACCGTACCAGGCTCTGACGGCCCGTTGACCGACGACATGGATGCTAACCGTGCTCATGCTAAACGCATTGGCTACCCGGTTATCATCAAGGCGTCCGGCGGCGGCGGCGGTCGCGGTATGCGCGTTGTGCGCAGCGATGCCGAACTGGCGCAGTCCATCTCCATGACCAAAGCGGAAGCGAAAGCGGCTTTCAGCAATGACATGGTGTACATGGAAAAATACCTGGAAAACCCACGCCACATCGAAATTCAGGTGCTGGCCGACGGTCAGGGTAACGCGATTTATCTGGCAGAACGTGACTGCTCCATGCAGCGTCGTCACCAGAAAGTCGTTGAAGAAGCGCCAGCGCCGGGCATTACCCCGGAACTGCGTCGCTACATCGGCGAGCGTTGCGCTAAAGCCTGTGTTGATATCGGCTATCGCGGGGCGGGTACCTTTGAGTTCCTGTTCGAAAACGGCGAGTTCTACTTCATTGAGATGAACACCCGTATTCAGGTTGAACACCCGGTTACCGAAATGATCACCGGCGTTGACCTGATCAAAGAGCAGCTGCGTATCGCAGCCGGTCAGCCGCTGTCCATCAAGCAGGAAGAAGTTGTGGTGAAAGGCCATGCGGTAGAGTGCCGTATCAACGCCGAAGACCCGAACACCTTCCTGCCAAGCCCGGGTAAAATCACGCGTTTCCACGCGCCGGGTGGCTTTGGTGTGCGCTGGGAGTCCCATATCTACGCCGGTTACACCGTACCGCCGTACTATGACTCAATGATCGGTAAGCTCATCTGCTACGGCGAAAACCGTGACGTGGCGATTGCCCGCATGAAGAACGCCCTACAGGAGCTGATCATCGATGGGATCAAAACCAACGTTGATCTCCAGATGCGCATCATGAGCGACGAGCACTTCCAGAATGGTGGAACTAACATCCACTACCTGGAGAAAAAACTCGGTCTGAACGAGAAGTAACAGACCAGCGTTGCTAAAAGGCCGGATAATCCGGCCTTTTTTATTTCTGGGGATCGCAAAGCCCCATCATGTACAATCCCCGCTTTCTTCATCCACAAGGGACAAAAAATGGACAAGCGTTTTGTTCAGGCCCATAAAGAAGCGCGCTGGGCGCTGTGGCTGACCCTTCTCTATCTTGCTGCTTGGTTAGTAACTGCTTACTTACCTGATTCAGCTATCGGCATAACCGGCCTTCCGCACTGGTTTGAAATGGCCTGCCTGCTGCTGCCGCTGGTGTTTATTGTGCTGTGCTGGGCGATGGTGAAATTCATCTATCGCGATATTTCTCTGGAGGACGATGATGCAGCTTGAAGTCATTCTGCCCCTTATCGCTTACCTGTTCCTGGTGTTTGGCCTGTCGGTTTATGCGATGCGTAAACGTTCGACCGGCACCTTTCTGAACGAGTATTTCCTCGGGAGCCGCTCAATGGGTGGCGTCGTGCTGGCGATGACGCTGACCGCCACCTACATCAGCGCCAGCTCGTTTATCGGTGGCCCCGGCGCGGCCTATAAGTACGGACTGGGCTGGGTACTGCTGGCCATGATCCAGCTTCCTGCCATCTGGCTCTCGCTTGGCATACTGGGTAAAAAATTTGCCATCCTGGCTCGCCGCTACAATGCCGTGACGCTGAACGATATGCTGTTTGCCCGCTATCAGAGCCGCCTGCTGGTATGGCTGGCAAGCCTGAGCCTGCTGGTGGCGTTCATCGGGGCGATGACCGTGCAGTTCATCGGCGGCGCGCGCCTGCTGGAAACGGCGGCCGGGATCCCCTACGAGACGGGTCTGGTCATCTTCGGCGTCAGCATCGCGCTGTATACCGCGTTTGGCGGGTTCCGCGCCAGCGTGCTGAACGACACGATGCAGGGGCTGGTGATGCTCGTAGGCACCCTCGTTCTTCTGGTCGGCATCGTGCATGCCGCGGGTGGCCTGGGCCATGCGGTTGAAACCCTGGAAGCGATCGATCCGAAGCTGGTCTCGCCGCAGGGGGCGGATGATATTCTCTCTCCAACCTTCATGACTTCGTTCTGGGTGCTGGTGTGCTTTGGGGTCATTGGCCTGCCGCATACCGCCGTGCGCTGCATCTCTTATAAAGACAGCAAAGCCGTGCACCGGGGGATCATCATCGGGACGATTGTGGTGGCGATCCTGATGTTTGGCATGCACCTGGCGGGCGCGCTGGGACGCGCGGTGATCCCTGACCTTACCGTGCCGGATCTGGTCATCCCGACCCTGATGGTAAAAGTGCTGCCGCCGTTTGCCGCCGGGATTTTCCTCGCCGCGCCCATGGCGGCCATTATGTCGACCATCAACGCCCAGTTACTGCAAAGTTCCGCTACGATCATTAAAGATCTCTACCTGAACCTGCGCCCTGAACAGGTTGAAAATGAGCGTCGCCTGAAGCGTATGTCGGCCGCGATCACCCTGGTACTGGGTGCGCTGCTGCTGCTGGCCGCGTGGCGTCCACCGGAGATGATCATCTGGTTGAACCTGCTCGCCTTTGGCGGGCTGGAGGCCGTTTTCCTGTGGCCGCTGGTGCTGGGCCTGTACTGGGAACGCGCTAATGCCGCGGGTGCGTTAAGCGGCATGATTGTCGGGGGCGTTCTGTATGCCGTTCTCGCAACGTTTAAAATTCAGTATCTGGGCTTTCACCCGATTGTGCCCTCGCTGCTGTTAAGTTTACTGGCGTTTGTGGTGGGTAACCGTTTCGGCCGCCCCGTACCACCCGCCACCCTGATGTCTACTGATAAATAAAGAGTTTTGCCATGCCGTGGATCCAATTAAAACTGAACACAACCGGTGCGAACGCCGAAGAACTGAGTGATGCGCTGATGGAAGCCGGTTCGGTCTCTATCACTTTCCAGGATACCCATGACACGCCGGTCTTTGAGCCGCTGCCGGGCGAAACGCGCCTGTGGGGCGATACCGACGTTATCGGCCTGTTTGATGCAGAAACCGACATGAAAGAGGTGGTGGCGATTCTGGAAAACCATCCGCTGCTGGGCGCAGGCTTCGCGCATAAAATCGAACAGCTGGAAGACAAAGACTGGGAACGCGAGTGGATGGACAACTTCCATCCGATGCAGTTTGGTCAGCGTCTGTGGATCTGCCCAAGCTGGCGCGAGGTTCCCGATGAAAACGCGGTGAACGTGATGCTCGATCCGGGACTGGCGTTTGGAACCGGTACTCACCCGACAACCTCCCTGTGCCTGCAATGGCTGGATGGTCTGGATCTGGAAGGCAAAACCGTGATCGACTTCGGCTGCGGATCCGGGATCCTCGCTATCGCGGCGCTGAAGCTGGGCGCGGCCAAAGCCATCGGGATCGACATCGATCCGCAGGCGATTCAGGCCAGCCGTGATAACGCCGAGCGTAACGGCGTTTCCGATCGCCTTGAACTGTATCTGCCCGATGCACAGCCAGAGGCCATGAAAGCCGATGTGGTGGTCGCGAATATCCTGGCTGGCCCGTTACGCGAGCTGGCGCCGTTAATCAGCGTCCTGCCGGTTGAGGGCGGCCTGCTGGGTCTGTCCGGCATTCTGGCAAGCCAGGCAGACAGCGTCTGCGAAGCCTACGCCGATCTCTTTGCGCTCGACCCGGTCGTCGAGAAAGAAGAGTGGTGCCGCATCACCGGTCGTAAAAAATAAGCATTTGGCGTGGTCCTCTGACCACGCCTTTCCCCTTCGGTTTTCCCTCCCGCCTTCATCCTTTCTCCGATAAAATAACCCTGCAAACAATAATGTTAATTATTGATTTGGATAATAAAATTCACAGGAAGAATACGATGAAACATATTGCAGGCAAGGCAGCGCTGCTGGCGCTGAGCATGATGTCGGCTTCGGCTTACGCATCACACTGGAGCTATCAGGGAGAAGGCGCACCGGAGCACTGGGGCGAACTGGACGAGGCGTATAAAACGTGTAAAAGCGGGATGTATCAGTCGCCGATTAACATTGATAGCACGGTTAAAGCCCATATCTCTCCGCTGGAAACACACTACATCGACGGCCCGGTCACCCTGACAAACAACGGCCATACTATCCAGGCGAGTGAAAACGCCGATACACGCGACAGCATCACGCTTGATAAACAGACCTGGACGTTACAACAGTTCCATTTCCATGCGCCATCCGAAAACACGGTGCACGGTAAAAAATACGCGATGGAAATGCATCTGGTGCACAAAAATGCTGACGGCGAACTGACGGTCGTTGCCGTTATGTTCGACCAGGGTGCGGCAAACGCTGAGCTGGATAAACTCTGGAGCGTGATGCCGGGACAGGTTGACCAGAACGTCACGATCAAGCCAACCCTCGATATCAATAAACTCCTGCCCGCGGATAAAACCTACTGGCGCTTCAGCGGCTCTCTGACCACGCCGCCGTGCTCAGAAGGGGTAACGTGGCTGGTGCTTAAGCAGCCGCTGACCGTCTCTGCTGAACAGCTGCAAAAATTCACTCACACAATGCATCACGATAACAACCGCCCGGTCCAGCCGCTTCATGGCCGCCTGGTGGTTGAATAAGTCGATTTTTTGCGCTGATATCCTGTGCTGAAAGGCGACACAGATCGCAAGAAGCACCCTAATCTGCTGCATATAGCAGCAGATTATCCCGGACAATTGATTCATTTATTCAGAAATGATGAGAAGTTACGGGAAATTGTAAGAGTCCACAAAACGTTCATTTATTCATAACCCAATGATTTAAATAGCGAATAATCTTATCCCAAAAGTATGACTGGCGATTCATTGATCTACAGCAGTGGATTGTTCAAAGTTTGGCCTTTCATCTCGTGCAAAAAATGCGTAATATACGCCGCCTTGCAGTCACAGTATGGTCATTTCTTAACTCATGCGCATCGGACACCACCAGCTCAGAAATCGCCTGATCGCAGCACCCATGGCAGGTATTACCGACCGGCCGTTCAGGACGCTGTGCTACGAGATGGGAGCAGGACTGACCGTTTCCGAGATGATGTCGTCTAACCCGCAGGTTTGGGAAAGCGATAAGTCCCGCCTACGGATGGTGCACGTTGATGAGCCAGGTATTCGCACCGTGCAAATTGCCGGAAGCGTGCCTGAAGAAATGGCAGATGCCGCGCGTATTAACGTGGTAAGTGGCGCCCAGATTATTGATATCAATATGGGTTGCCCGGCCAAAAAGGTGAATCGCAAGCTTGCAGGTTCAGCCCTTCTGCAATACCCCGACCAGGTGAAGTCAATCCTGACGGCGGTTGTCAGCGCAGTGGACGTTCCTGTTACGTTAAAGATTCGCACGGGTTGGTCGCCGGAACACCGTAACTGCGTAGAGATTGCCCAACTGGCCGAAGACTGTGGCATTCAGGCCCTGACCATTCATGGACGCACTCGCGCCTGTTTGTTCAACGGTGAAGCTGAATACGACAGCATTCGGGCAGTTAAGCAGAAAGTTTCCATTCCGATTATCGCGAATGGCGACATTACTGACCCGCTTAAAGCCAGAGCTGTGCTCGACTATACGGGAGCTGATGCTCTGATGATAGGACGTGCCGCTCAGGGAAGACCCTGGATCTTTCGGGAAATCCAGCATTATCTGGACACTGGGGAGCTGCTTGCCCCGCTGCCTCTGGCAGAGGTTAAGCGCTTGCTTTGTTCGCATGTTCGGGAACTGCATGACCACTACGGCCAGGCAAAAGGGTACCGAATTGCGCGTAAACACGTCTCCTGGTATCTCCAGGAGCACGCTCCAAATGACCAGTTTCGGCGCACATTCAACGCCATTGAGGATGCCAGCGAACAGCTGGAGGCGTTGGAGGCATACTTCGAAAATCTTGCGTAATGAAATAAAGAGCTGACAGAACTATGTTCGAACAACGCGTAAATTCTGACGTACTGACCGTATCTACCGTTAACTCTCAGGATCAGGTGACTCAAAAGCCCCTGCGTGACTCGGTTAAACAGGCACTGAAGAACTATTTTGCTCAACTGAACGGTCAGGATGTTAATGACCTGTATGAGCTGGTACTGGCTGAAGTTGAACAGCCACTGTTGGACATGGTGATGCAATACACCCGTGGTAATCAAACCCGCGCTGCCCTGATGATGGGCATCAACCGTGGTACCCTGCGTAAGAAATTGAAAAAATACGGCATGAACTAATTTCAATTAGCTAACTGCTTGTTTAAAAAGGCGCTCTTCGGCATGGGGAAGCGCCTTTTTTATCGCCCAAATGGGCGACCGTCAACCTTTGTAAACCTTCTCGTTCCCCACTTTTCAACGCCCGCTTTTCGTGTATATTTCCAGCACCTTACAGGTTCTCTTTTCGCGGAATGACACATGATTCGTAAATACTGGTGGCTGGTCGTTTTTGCTGTCTCTGTTTTCCTTTTCGATGCGCTGCTGATGCAGTGGATTGAACTGATGAGCACTGAAACCGATAAATGTCGCAATATGAATTCCGTAAATCCGCTAAAACTGGTGAACTGTTCAGAGCTGGACTAACCGCTCCCCCCTGCGCCACCCCTGCTATCACCTAATAAAAACAGGGATTTAAATCACTTTTCGTCATTTCCTGACGATGATAATGTCTGTGCCCTTTCCAACCGCTCTTGCTTAACATCCCCCAACGAGTGAACAGACCATGCTGGTTAGCCAATACAACCAAATCCTCGTCGTCATCTCCTTTGTTGTCGCCATTCTTGCCGCCTATACCGCACTGAATATGGCTGCGCGCGTTGCCGGTAGCCAGGGCGTCGCTGCGCGCGTCTGGTTGGCAGGCGGCGGAGTGTCGATGGGGATTGGCGTGTGGGCGATGCATTTCATCGGTATGCTGGCGATGGATCTTTCCATGAGCATGAGCTACAACGCGGCCCTGACCGTGCTTTCGATGGTTATCGCCATCAGCTCGTCGATGTTCGCCCTGTGGCTCGTTAGCGGTGAGCAGTTGCGTCTGCACCGGCTGCTCCCCGGCGCAGCCGTGATGGGAACGGGCATTGTTGCCATGCACTACACCGGAATGGCTGCACTGGAAGTCACACCGGGTATTGTCTGGGATAACACGTGGGTGGCCGTCTCTGTGGTCATTGCCCTGGCCGCGTCACTGGCCGCTCTTTGGCTGACGTTCCGTTTACGACAGGAAGCCGCACAAATGGCGCTGATGCGGCTGGGGGCGGCGATCACCATGGGCATCGCTATCGCTGGTATGCATTACGCCGGCATGGAAGCCGCCCAGTTTCCGGTGTCGACGATGGTCCACCATCATGGCATTAACGGTAGCTGGCTGGCGGTACTGGTAAGCGTGGTCGCGCTTGCTATTTTGGGGATCACATTACTGGTGTCGATGTTCGATGCCCGCCTTCAGGCTCGTACCTCGCTGCTGGCCTCATCGCTGGCAGAAGCTAACCGCGAGCTCGCACAGCTGGCATTACATGACACGCTGACGCGTTTGCCCAATCGCATTCTGCTGGAGGATCGTCTCGATCAGGCTATCAGCAAGGCCGATCGCGAGGGGAACGCCTTCGCGCTGATGTTTATGGATCTCGATGGTTTTAAAACCGTAAATGATTCCTACGGTCATGACATCGGTGACAAGCTTCTGGTTGCCGTGACTCAGCGCCTGCTGTTGCAGTTGAAAGGTCAGTACACGCTGGCGCGTATCGGTGGGGATGAATTCGTCCTGCTGGCCGAAACTGACAGCCCGGATGATGCAGCCTCACTGGCCAATTCACTGGTGCGCGTTATTGATAGCCCGTTCCATCTCGATCCTTACGAGCTGATGGTCACCCTGAGCATTGGCATCGCGCTCTATCCGCACGACGGCAACACCGATCGTGAACTGATGTTTAACGCTGATGCGGCGATGTATCACACAAAACATATGGGTCGCAACGGTTATCACTTCTTCCAGCCGTCAATGAATTCGCTGGCGCAGACGCATCTTCAGTTGATGAACGATCTGTGGCAGGCCATCGACCGTAATGAGCTACGCCTGCTATATCAACCTAAATTCCACGCCCCTGCCGGGCCAGTACTCGGGTTTGAAGCGCTGTTACGCTGGCAGCATCCAAAACAAGGATTATTGTCTCCCGAGCTGTTTCTCCCGCTGGCAGAGAAAACCGGGTTAATTATTCCCATTGGAAACTGGGTCATCGACGAGGCCTGCCGTCAGCTGCGTGAATGGCATCTTCAGGGTCACACGGACTGGTCAATGGCGGTGAATCTTTCTACGTTGCAGTTCGAACAGCCGACGCTGGTTAAAACGGTTCTTGATTGTCTGACGTGCCATAGCGTACCGCCCGGTATGTTGATCCTGGAGGTGACTGAAACTACGGCGATGAGCAATCCAGACGAAAGCGTTCGCGTCCTGACAGCGCTGACGGATGCGGGCGTAAAAGCCTCGATAGACGATTTTGGTACAGGTTACTCAAGCCTGCTCTATCTTAAGCGGCTCCCCGCCTGTGAGTTAAAAATCGATCGCGCTTTCGTGAAAGAGTTAAGTGGAGAGAGCGAAGATGCAACGATTGTCTCGGCGATTGTCGCTCTGGCAAAAACGCTGAATCTGAAGGTTGTGGCGGAAGGGGTGGAAACCGCAGCGCAGCAGGCGTTTTTGACAGAACTGGGATGTAATACGCTACAGGGTTATCTGCTGGGCAAACCGATTACCGCGAAAGCGATTACGGAACAGTGCCAGCACGGGGAGATGTCGCCACCCCGGACGCCGTCATGAGGCCGTATCGTAAACCACTGGCGTCACTCGGGTGATATGCAGCGTCGCCAGAATATTATCCACCAGCGCCGGCGCCTGTTGGTACAGGTTGAAACTGTTGCTGTTCATGAGCCAGTTTTTGATGACTCCGCTAAAAAAGGCGTGGAAAACTATTACCGCCAGTTCAATATTCGTTTGTGACGAGATGATGTTACGAGCAATGCATTGCCTCAGCGTCCTGCGAAGATAATCATCGTTTAAACCAATCCGCTTTCGTATTTCACATTCTGAAATCACATCGTCATGAAATTCACACTTATGATACAAAATCTGTAGAAGAGCATACTGCCGGGGATTGCTTGCAATATATTGCAAGCCGACAATAAATTGTTCACGAAGCATTAACAGCGGGTCATCTTTTTCAGAAAGCATTAACCTGTCACGAATCATCTCACGCAGCGGTAATTGCTGTTCCCAGATGGCGTTAAATATTTCCGCTTTACTCGAAAAATGCCAGTAAACTGCCCCGCGAGTGAGTTGCGCAGCATCGGCGATGTCGGTGAGCGTGGTGTTAGCCACGCCCCGCGTCGCGAATAGCCCGATAGCGGCTTCAATCAACTGCTGACGGGTCTTTTGAGCCTCTTCTTTCTTTTTACGCGCCATAGCCTGCTACTCATTGCTCATACGATTAATACACTACCAAACGTAATGATGGGGTCAGATAAATAAAGTATTCATCATAACCGATTTTCATTTTGCACAAAAAAAGTCAATTTGCTTAATTTATAATTCAGCCAAATAAGTTCAATGCATTGCATTCACAAAATATATGAATAAAGCGCCCCCAAAACATTTGCACTGGTTATCCTGACAGAAATTGCATATTGAAAGCACTGGGCCAGATTCTGATTTTTACTTTTTAATGCCCCTCCAGCACGTATAAATTAAAAAACATTAAATACCCTCATTATTATACGCAGCTACATTTTTATTTTTGCCTCATACCCTCTCACCGATTCACGGCAATTATCGGTTTAGGGGTAGTTTAAGGAACAGTAATGACGACTCATTTCAGACGCTTACCCTTATCCGGTTTCATTGTCTGTGCCGCACTGCTCGCCGGGTGCGATGGGCAGGAAAATTCACAGCAGCATGCGCAAGCCCCCCAGGTGAATGTTCATATTGTCAAAAGCGCGCCGCTGGCCGTAACGACGGAATTACCAGGCAGAACAGATGCGTATCGTGTTGCGGAGGTTCGTCCCCAGGTCAGTGGTATCATTCTGCACCGTAATTTTACCGAAGGCAGCGATGTCAAAGCGGGTGAATCCCTTTATCAGATCGATCCTGCCACCTATCAGGCAGCCTACGACAATGCGAAAGGTGAACTGGTAAAAGCGCAGGCGGCGGCAAACATTGCCCATCTGACGGTGAAACGTTACGTTCCGCTGGTCGGTACGCAATATGTGAGCAAGCAGGAGTACGATCAGGCGGTGGCAACTGCTCAGCAGGCGGATGCGAGCGTCGTTGCCGCGAAGGCTGGCGTTGAAAGCGCGCGGATCAACCTCGCCTACACGAAAGTCACATCGCCAATCAGCGGGCGCATTGGTAAATCCAGCGTTACTGAAGGGGCGCTCGTCACGAATGGTCAGTCGACTGCGCTGGCGACGGTTCAGCAGCTCGATCCAATTTATGTCGACGTGACCCAGTCCAGCAGCGATTTTATGCGTCTGAAGCAGACGAGCCTGCAAAAGGGCGACACCAGCAGCGTCGAGCTGCTGATGGAAAACGGCCAGCCTTATCCGTTAAAAGGAACGTTACAGTTTTCTGACGTCACGGTAGATGAAAGTACCGGCTCAATCACCCTTCGCGCCCTCTTCCCTAACCCTCAGCATATGCTGTTACCGGGTATGTTTGTCCGTGCGCGCATCGATGAAGGTACGCAGCCGGATGCCATTCTTGTTCCCCAGCAGGGGTTAACCCGTACACCGCGCGGGGATGCCACCGTGCTTGTGGTAAACGATAAAAATCAGGTGGAATCTCGCACTGTCGTTGCACCGCAGGCGATTGGCGATCGGTGGCTGGTCACGGACGGCCTTAAAAACGGTGACCGCGTCATCACCAGCGGCCTGCAAAAAGTTCGCCCTGGCGCCACCGTCGTGGCTATTCCTGATACCGCCGCTACTCCAGCCAGTTAAGGGATATCGACATGGCTAATTTCTTTATTCAACGGCCTGTTTTCGCCTGGGTACTCGCCATCATTCTGATGATTGCGGGCGGGCTGGCCATTTTAAAACTGCCGGTCGCGCAATATCCTACCATTGCGCCACCCGCGGTTGCGGTGACAGCAACCTACCCTGGCGCGGATGCCCAGACGGTACAGGACACGGTGACGCAGGTTATCGAACAGAACATGAACGGAATCGACAATCTGATGTACATGTCGTCCACCAGTGATTCTGCCGGTAACGTCACCATCACTCTGACGTTCGAGTCGGGTACGGATCCTGATATCGCGCAGGTTCAGGTTCAGAACAAGCTTCAGCTCGCCATGCCGCTGCTGCCGCAGGAAGTGCAGCAACAGGGGATCGGCGTGGAAAAATCCAGCAGCAGCTTCCTGCTGGTTGCGGGCTTCGTGTCGGATAATAAAAACCTTACCCAGGATGATATCTCCGACTATGTTGCTTCTAACGTAAAAGATGCGATCAGCCGTACTTCCGGCGTCGGTGACGTGCAACTGTTCGGTGCGCAGTATGCCATGCGCATCTGGCTGGACAGCAACGCAATGAATAAGTACCAGCTCACGCCGCTGGACGTCATTAACCAGCTGAAAACACAGAACGACCAGATTGCGGCGGGCCAGTTGGGGGGGACGCCATCTGTACCGGGTCAGCAGCTGAACGCCTCAATTATTGCTCAAACGCGCCTGAAATCGCCGGAGGAGTTTGGCCGTGTGACGCTGAAGGTGAACCAGGACGGTTCAATGGTCCACCTGAAAGACGTGGCCCGCATTGAGCTGGGTGGTGAAAACTACAACATGGTCACCAAAATCAACGGGCAGGCCGCGACGGGGCTCGGGATCAAGCTGGCGACTGGCGCAAACGCGCTGGATACCGCTGCCGCCATCAAGAGCAAACTGGCGCAGTTACAGCCCTTCTTCCCGCAGGGCCTGAGAGTTGTCTATCCATACGACACCACACCTTTCGTGAAGATCTCAATACATGAAGTGGTGAAGACGCTGTTTGAAGCGATCGTTCTCGTGTTCCTGGTGATGTACCTGTTCCTGCAAAACCTGCGGGCAACCCTTATACCGACTATCGCGGTGCCCGTGGTGTTGCTGGGTACTTTTGCGGTACTGGCTGCGTTCGGTTTCTCCATTAACACTCTGACGATGTTCGGGATGGTATTGGCGATAGGTTTGCTCGTCGATGATGCCATCGTGGTGGTCGAGAACGTAGAACGCGTGATGGTGGAGGACAAGCTGCCGCCAAAAGAGGCGACGCAGAAGTCGATGGAACAAATCCAGGGCGCTCTGGTGGGCATTGCCATGGTGCTTTCGGCGGTGTTTATACCGATGGCATTTTTTGGAGGCTCTACCGGGGCTATCTATCGTCAGTTCTCGCTAACCATCGTCTCCGCGATGGCCCTGTCGGTGCTGGTCGCGCTGATATTAACGCCAGCGCTTTGTGCAACCCTGCTCAAACCCGTTGCCAGCGAGCATCATGAAAAGAAAGGTGGCTTCTTTGGCTGGTTTAACGCGCTTTTTGATAAGAGCGTGGAGCACTACAGCAACAGCGTAAGCGGTATTTTACGTAAGACCGGGCGCTATCTGCTGGTATACGTCATCATCGTCGGCGGCATGGCAGTCCTGTTCCTGCGCCTGCCTTCCTCCTTCCTGCCGGAAGAGGATCAGGGGGTGTTTATGACGATGGTTCAGCTGCCGGCAGGGGCGACGCAGATGCGCACTCAACAGGTGCTCGATCAGGTTCAGGATTATTATCTGACGAAAGAGAAAGCGAACGTTGAATCGGTCTTCACCGTAAACGGCTTTAGCTTTAGCGGCCAGGGCCAAAACGCCGGTATCGCGTTCGTCAGCCTGAAGCCCTGGGAAGAACGCCCGGGCGATGAAAACAGCGTTAGCGCCATTGTCAGCCGTGCGACGAAAGCGTTCAGCCAGATCAAAGATGGCCTTGTATTTCCGTTTAACCTGCCCGCGATTATTGAGCTGGGCACGGCGACAGGCTTCGACTTCGAACTGATTGACCAGGCAAACCTGGGGCATACGCAACTAACGCAGGCGCGTAACCAGCTGCTTGGCATGGTGAGAGAACATCCAGATTTACTGGTCCGCGTACGTCCTAACGGCCTGGAGGATACGCCTCAATTCAAGCTGGATGTCGATCAGGAGAAAGCACAGGCGTTAGGTGTGAGCGTATCTGATGTTAATCAGACCATCTCAACAGCATTGGGTGGCACCTATGTGAATGACTTTATCGATCATGGACGCGTGAAAAAAGTTTACGTACAGGCTGACGCTCGCTTCCGTATGCTGCCAGGAGACATTAACGGCCTGTATGTGCGTAGCGCCAACGGCGAAATGGTGCCTTTCTCTGCCTTTAGCAGCTCTCACTGGGTGTACGGTTCCCCCCGTCTGGAACGTTACAATGGGATGCCGTCAATGGAGATCCTCGGTGAGTCTGCGCCAGGCAAAAGTACCGGTGAGGCAATGGCGTTGATGGAAAGCCTTGCGTCGAAACTGCCTTCCGGCATCGGCTACGACTGGACGGGGATGTCTTACCAGGAACGTCTTTCCGGTAATCAGGCTCCAGCACTGTACGCCATTTCGCTGATAGTGGTGTTCCTGTGTCTGGCTGCCCTCTATGAAAGCTGGTCAATTCCATTCTCGGTCATGCTGGTCGTGCCCCTGGGGGTGATCGGCGCGCTTCTGGCTGCATCGGTGCGCGGGCTGAACAATGACGTTTACTTCCAGGTTGGACTGCTTACGACAATTGGTTTATCCGCCAAAAACGCCATACTGATTGTTGAGTTCGCCAAGGATCTCATGGATAAAGAAGGCAAAGGGATTATCGAAGCCACGCTGGAAGCCTCACGTATGCGTCTGCGTCCTATCCTGATGACTTCCCTGGCATTCATCCTTGGCGTTATGCCTCTGGTAATCAGTAGTGGTGCAGGAAGTGGGGCACAAAACGCTGTCGGTACGGGCGTGATGGGCGGGATGCTGTCAGCTACGCTGCTGGCCATTTTCTTCGTTCCTGTTTTCTTTGTGGTTGTCCGAAGACGGTTTACAAAGCACAAGGATTAATGAAAAATTAAAAGGCACCTCGGGTGCCTTTTTTATTTACGGAAAACAACAGAATAAATATATCGGTCCTTCACATTTTCTCCATTAATTATCTCCACCCGCTCCTTTTCTCCATGATTTTTACAATCCACACAAATTGAGATTATTCACTGTTCTGCATGGTATTAGCACGGTGGTAAAATAATCATCAATTCGTTAATTGCCGCATCGGCTCTGTAGCGAATAAGCGATTATTTTGAGGTAACATCATGAAAAGATTCCTTTCCGTTGCACTCCTCGCTGCGCTGCTTGCTGGCTGTGCGCACGACTCTCCATGTGTACCGGTATACGACGATCAGGGCCGACTGGTTCACACCAATACCTGCATGAAGGGCACCACCCAGGATAACTGGGAAACAGCAGGTGCGATAGCCGGTGGCGCCGCGGCAATAGCGGGCCTGACGCTGGGTATTGTTGCCCTGACTAAATAAGGCTTTCAAAAGCGCGGCGATGTCCGCGCTTTTATTTTGTTGTGATGTAAGCGCTTATATTTTCCATTCTGGCTTTACCCGCTATTAACTCTATTTAATACCCTACTACGCTTCCTGCTTTACACAGTTAACCCTGCCAGTAACCTCACTCCTGCTGCGTTTCGATTACTTTATGTATACGCACTATTTTGCCAGTTAAACGCATAGGTATACGCCGATATGTGCGAATTTCGCGAGAGGGATTAACGAAGTGAGGGATTTAACAGTACGCATAACGCAAAAAGGCCATCCTTTCGGATGGCCTTTCTACTTGTTTGATGCCTGGCAGTTCCCTACTCTCACATGGGGAGACCCCACACTACCATCGGCGCTACGGCGTTTCACTTCTGAGTTCGGCATGGGGTCAGGTGGGACCACCGCGCTAAAGCCGCCAGACAAATTCTTTTACTTCTTGCCGAACTTTAACCTAAGTATAAAGTGGTGCTGATACCCAGAGTCGAACTGGGGACCTCACCCTTACCAAGGGTGCGCTCTACCAACTGAGCCATATCAGCACGCTAAATTTGATGCCTGGCAGTTCCCTACTCTCACATGGGGAGACCCCACACTACCATCGGCGCTACGGCGTTTCACTTCTGAGTTCGGCATGGGGTCAGGTGGGACCACCGCGCTAAAGCCGCCAGGCAAATTCTTTTACTTCTGTATCAGGCTGAAAATCTGTCTCTTCGCCAAAACATCTTCGGCGTTGTAAGGTTAAGCCTCACGGTTCATTAGTATCGGTTAGCTCAACGCATCGCTGCGCTTACACACCCGACCTATCAACGTCGTCGTCTTCAACGTTCCTTCAGGAGACTTAAAGTCTCAGGGAGAACTCATCTCGGGGCAAGTTTCGTGCTTAGATGCTTTCAGCACTTATCTCTTCCGCATTTAGCTACCGGGCAGTGCCATTGGCATGACAACCCGAACACCAGTGATGCGTCCACTCCGGTCCTCTCGTACTAGGAGCAGCCCCCCTCAATTCTCCAGCGCCCACGGCAGATAGGGACCGAACTGTCTCACGACGTTCTAAACCCAGCTCGCGTACCACTTTAAATGGCGAACAGCCATACCCTTGGGACCTACTTCAGCCCCAGGATGTGATGAGCCGACATCGAGGTGCCAAACACCGCCGTCGATATGAACTCTTGGGCGGTATCAGCCTGTTATCCCCGGAGTACCTTTTATCCGTTGAGCGATGGCCCTTCCATTCAGAACCACCGGATCACTATGACCTGCTTTCGCACCTGCTCGCGCCGTCACGCTCGCAGTCAAGCTGGCTTATGCCATTGCACTAACCTCCTGATGTCCGACCAGGATTAGCCAACCTTCGTGCTCCTCCGTTACTCTTTGGGAGGAGACCGCCCCAGTCAAACTACCCACCAGACACTGTCCGCAACCCGGATTACGGGTCTACGTTAGAACACCAGCCATTAAAGGGTGGTATTTCAAGGTTGGCTCCACGCAGACTGGCGTCCACGCTTCAAAGCCTCCCACCTATCCTACACATCAAGGACCAGTGTTCAGTGTCAAGCTATAGTAAAGGTTCACGGGGTCTTTCCGTCTTGCCGCGGGTACACTGCATCTTCACAGCGAGTTCAATTTCACTGAGTCTCGGGTGGAGACAGCCTGGCCATCATTACGCCATTCGTGCAGGTCGGAACTTACCCGACAAGGAATTTCGCTACCTTAGGACCGTTATAGTTACGGCCGCCGTTTACCGGGGCTTCGATCAAGAGCTTCGCGTTGCCGCTAACCCCATCAATTAACCTTCCGGCACCGGGCAGGCGTCACACCGTATACGTCCACTTTCGTGTTTGCACAGTGCTGTGTTTTTAATAAACAGTTGCAGCCAGCTGGTATCTTCGACTGATTTCAGCTCCGTCCGCAGGGACTTCACCTACATATCAGCGTGCCTTCTCCCGAAGTTACGGCACCATTTTGCCTAGTTCCTTCACCCGAGTTCTCTCAAGCGCCTTGGTATTCTCTACCTGACCACCTGTGTCGGTTTGGGGTACGATTTCGTGTTACCTGATGCTTAGAGGCTTTTCCTGGAAGCAGGGCATTTATCACTTCAGCACCGTAGTGCCTCGTCATCACACCTCAGCGTTAAAAGGTACCGGATTTACCTGGAACCTCCGCCTACATGCTTAAACCGGGACAACCGTCGCCCGGCTGACATAGCCTTCTCCGTCCCCCCTTCGCAGTAACACCAAGTACAGGAATATTAACCTGTTTCCCATCGACTACGCCTTTCGGCCTCGCCTTAGGGGTCGACTCACCCTGCCCCGATTAACGTTGGACAGGAACCCTTGGTCTTCCGGCGAGCGGGCTTTTCACCCGCTTTATCGTTACTTATGTCAGCATTCGCACTTCTGATACCTCCAGCAACCCTCACAGGCCACCTTCAACGGCTTACAGAACGCTCCCCTACCCAACAACACATAGTGTCGCTGCCGCAGCTTCGGTGCATGGTTTAGCCCCGTTACATCTTCCGCGCAGGCCGACTCGACCAGTGAGCTATTACGCTTTCTTTAAATGATGGCTGCTTCTAAGCCAACATCCTGGCTGTCTGTGCCTTCCCACATCGTTTCCCACTTAACCATGACTTTGGGACCTTAGCTGGCGGTCTGGGTTGTTTCCCTCTTCACGACGGACGTTAGCACCCGCCGTGTGTCTCCCGTGATAACATTCTTCGGTATTCGTAGTTTGCATCGGGTTGGTAAGCCGGGATGGCCCCCTAGCCGAAACAGTGCTCTACCCCCGAAGATGAATTCACGAGGCGCTACCTAAATAGCTTTCGGGGAGAACCAGCTATCTCCCGGTTTGATTGGCCTTTCACCCCCAGCCACAGGTCATCCGCTAATTTTTCAACATTAGTCGGTTCGGTCCTCCAGTTAGTGTTACCCAACCTTCAACCTGCCCATGGCTAGATCACCGGGTTTCGGGTCTATACCCTGCAACTTAACGCCCAGTTAAGACTCGGTTTCCCTTCGGCTCCCCTATACGGTTAACCTTGCTACAGAATATAAGTCGCTGACCCATTATACAAAAGGTACGCAGTCACCCCATAAAGAGGCTCCCACTGCTTGTACGTACACGGTTTCAGGTTCTTTTTCACTCCCCTCGCCGGGGTTCTTTTCGCCTTTCCCTCACGGTACTGGTTCACTATCGGTCAGTCAGGAGTATTTAGCCTTGGAGGATGGTCCCCCCATATTCAGACAGGATACCACGTGTCCCGCCCTACTCTTCGAGTTCACAACAAGTGTGTTTTCGTGTACGGGACTATCACCCTGTACCGTCGGACTTTCCAGACCGTTCCACTAACACACAAGCTGATTCAGACTCCGGGCTGCTCCCCGTTCGCTCGCCGCTACTGGGGGAATCTCGGTTGATTTCTTTTCCTCGGGGTACTTAGATGTTTCAGTTCCCCCGGTTCGCCTCGTTAACCTATGTATTCAGTTAACGATAGTGCAACGGATTGCACTGGGTTTCCCCATTCGGACATCGACGGGTCAGGGGTTCATATCACCTCGCCGTCGCTTTTCGCAGATTAGCACGTCCTTCATCGCCTCTGACTGCCAGGGCATCCACCGTGTACGCTTAGTCGCTTAACCTCACAACCCGAAGATGTTTCACTTCTGATTGCGAAAATTTGAGAGACTCGAACACACATGAGCTGTGTGTCGTTTCAATTTTCAGCTTGATCCAGATTTTTAAAGAGCAAATATCTCAAACATGACTCGCAAGTCAGTTTTGAGATATGACGGCAGGTGACTTTCACTCACGAACCAGCAAGTGGCGTCCCCTAGGGGATTCGAACCCCTGTTACCGCCGTGAAAGGGCGGTGTCCTGGGCCTCTAGACGAAGGGGACGTACAGTCTCAATCGCAAGACGCCTTGCTATTTACTTTTCATCAGACAATCTGTGTGAGCACTACAAAGGCAGGTTCTTTAAGGTAAGGAGGTGATCCAACCGCAGGTTCCCCTACGGTTACCTTGTTACGACTTCACCCCAGTCATGAATCACAAAGTGGTAAGCGCCCTCCCGAAGGTTAAGCTACCTACTTCTTTTGCAACCCACTCCCATGGTGTGACGGGCGGTGTGTACAAGGCCCGGGAACGTATTCACCGTGGCATTCTGATCCACGATTACTAGCGATTCCGACTTCATGGAGTCGAGTTGCAGACTCCAATCCGGACTACGACGCACTTTATGAGGTCCGCTTGCTCTCGCGAGGTCGCTTCTCTTTGTATGCGCCATTGTAGCACGTGTGTAGCCCTACTCGTAAGGGCCATGATGACTTGACGTCATCCCCACCTTCCTCCAGTTTATCACTGGCAGTCTCCTTTGAGTTCCCGGCCTAACCGCTGGCAACAAAGGATAAGGGTTGCGCTCGTTGCGGGACTTAACCCAACATTTCACAACACGAGCTGACGACAGCCATGCAGCACCTGTCTCAGAGTTCCCGAAGGCACCAAAGCATCTCTGCTAAGTTCTCTGGATGTCAAGAGTAGGTAAGGTTCTTCGCGTTGCATCGAATTAAACCACATGCTCCACCGCTTGTGCGGGCCCCCGTCAATTCATTTGAGTTTTAACCTTGCGGCCG
The DNA here is from genome assembly GCF_900322725.1 of Enterobacter cloacae complex sp. Classification (NCBI taxonomy): domain Bacteria; kingdom Pseudomonadati; phylum Pseudomonadota; class Gammaproteobacteria; order Enterobacterales; family Enterobacteriaceae; genus Enterobacter; species Enterobacter cloacae complex sp. The sequence goes on from NZ_LT991957.1 coordinate 1,624,970, forward strand.
TACTCCCCAGGCGGTCGACTTAACGCGTTAGCTCCGGAAGCCACGCCTCAAGGGCACAACCTCCAAGTCGACATCGTTTACGGCGTGGACTACCAGGGTATCTAATCCTGTTTGCTCCCCACGCTTTCGCACCTGAGCGTCAGTCTTTGTCCAGGGGGCCGCCTTCGCCACCGGTATTCCTCCAGATCTCTACGCATTTCACCGCTACACCTGGAATTCTACCCCCCTCTACAAGACTCTAGCCTGCCAGTTTCGAATGCAGTTCCCAGGTTGAGCCCGGGGATTTCACATCCGACTTGACAGACCGCCTGCGTGCGCTTTACGCCCAGTAATTCCGATTAACGCTTGCACCCTCCGTATTACCGCGGCTGCTGGCACGGAGTTAGCCGGTGCTTCTTCTGCGGGTAACGTCAATTGCTGAGGTTATTAACCTCAACACCTTCCTCCCCGCTGAAAGTACTTTACAACCCGAAGGCCTTCTTCATACACGCGGCATGGCTGCATCAGGCTTGCGCCCATTGTGCAATATTCCCCACTGCTGCCTCCCGTAGGAGTCTGGACCGTGTCTCAGTTCCAGTGTGGCTGGTCATCCTCTCAGACCAGCTAGGGATCGTCGCCTAGGTGAGCCGTTACCCCACCTACTAGCTAATCCCATCTGGGCACATCCGATGGCAAGAGGCCCGAAGGTCCCCCTCTTTGGTCTTGCGACGTTATGCGGTATTAGCTACCGTTTCCAGTAGTTATCCCCCTCCATCAGGCAGTTTCCCAGACATTACTCACCCGTCCGCCACTCGTCAGCGAAGCAGCAAGCTGCTTCCTGTTACCGTTCGACTTGCATGTGTTAGGCCTGCCGCCAGCGTTCAATCTGAGCCATGATCAAACTCTTCAATTTAAAAGTTTGATGCTCAATGAATTAAACTTCGTAATGAATTACGTGTTCACTCGTTGAGACTTGGTATTCATTTATCGTCTTGCGACGTTAAGAATCCATGTCACTTTGAGTGCCCACACAGATTGTCTGATAAATTGTTAAAGAGCAGTTGCGACGCGCTTCAGCGCTCTGTCGCGAGGTGGCGTATATTACGCTTTCCTCTTTCAGAGTCAACCCGTTATTTCAGGATTTTTTCTCTTCAACCGACCGCGTTGTCTGTGAAGTGATTCACATCCGCCGTGTCGATGGAGGCGCATTATAGGGATCCCAGTTTTTAGCACAAGTATTTTTTAGATCTTTTTTTCCAACTGCTGATTTTCCGTGCTTTTCGCTGAAAACCCACCCGATCCGCTTAAAAATTGACGCATTTTGCCTTGCCTCGATCCCCAATTACGATCAAAGTCTTCTTTATAACGCTCATTTATATCGAGGTAGATATGTTTGCAGTATTACGCCCTTATAAAGATCTGTACCCCCAACAAGGCGATCGCGTGATGATCGATGCCAGCAGCGTGGTTGTGGGTGATGTCCGCATGGCCGATGATGTCAGCATCTGGCCACTTGTCGCGATTCGGGGCGATGTTAACTACGTTGCAATCGGTGCACGCACCAATATTCAGGACGGCAGCGTGCTGCATGTGACGCATAAATCATCTTACAACCCAGAAGGCAATCCGCTCATCATTGGGGAAGATGTTACCGTCGGTCATAAGGTGATGCTCCACGGCTGCACGATCGGTAACAGGGTTCTCGTTGGGATGGGATCGATTTTGCTGGATGGCGTCATAGTAGAAGATGACGTAATGATCGGCGCAGGGAGCCTTGTTCCACAAAACAAACGCCTGGAAAGTGGCTATCTCTATTTAGGTAGCCCGGTTAAGCAGATCCGCCCCTTAAAAGAGGCGGAAATCGAAGGGTTAAAATACTCCGCGAACAATTACGTTAAATGGAAGAATGACTATCTGGACCAGGATAACCAGACCCAGCCCTGATCGTCTTCCTGCTGATCGCGGATCAAATCGCTGGCTTCCTCTTCCACATCCCAGCGATTTTCGCAAAAGACCGCTAACGGCTCTGAACCCCCAAAGCGCTGGAGCAGCGTTTCCCCTTTAATCGCACAGGTTAACTGCATTCCATGCACCAGCACCGGGAAGCAAACCGCTTGCCTGTTCTCATCCCAGATTTCTCTATCGGGAAAATGAATCGCCTGATTCACGCCATCAGTTCCTGTTTCAGTTTTTCAATCACCGGCTCTACAGAAGGTAACACGCCATGCCAGAGTAACACCGCATGAGCCGCCTGCCCCACCAGCATGCCCAGACCATCAGCCAAATGTTTTGCTCCCTGTTGTTCGCACCAGTTCAGAAAAGGCGTCTTCCCTTTTTGATAAAACATGTCATAGGCATAGATATGGGAATGAATCAGGGACGTGGGAATTGCGGGGATCTCTCCATTAATACCGCTGGAGGTGGCATTAATAACAAGGTCAAATTCGTGACCCGCGAGCTCATCAAGCGCTAGCGCAGTGACGCTGCCAGTATGTGCGAACAACGCCGCCAGCTCTTCTGCTCTGGAGAAAGTCCGGTTGGTAATCGTCACTGCACAATCCAGAGAAAGGAGAGGAAGCAATACGCCGCGCGAGGCGCCACCCGCACCGATCAGCAGGATCCGAAAGCCTGGTTTAATAAACGACAGTCGCTCCAGATCGCTGAGCAAACCAATGCCGTCGGTGTTATCGCCCAGAAGGCGGCCATCTTCGAGCCGCTTAAGCGTATTAACGGCACCGGCGAGCGACGCACGCTCGGTCAGCTCATCCGCACGCCCGAAAGCCTCTTCTTTAAAAGGCACAGTCACATTCGCACCTTTACCACCCGCATCAAAAAAGCCATTCAGCGTCGGTATAAATGCATCAACAGGCGCAAGGACCCGACCATACGGATGATCTATCTGCAATTGCTCCGCAAACAGCTGATGGATCAGAGGCGACTTGCTGTGCGCGATCGGGTTACCAAATACAGCGTAGGTTTCCATCACATTATCCCTAGCGAAAACGTTCGCCGGTCAAGGCATCGCGAATTTCTGACGGGTTAAGACGACCACCGGTTTCACCGACGGCTACCGGGAAATCATTCCCGAATTGCGCCAGAACTTCTTCGGTTGTCCGACAAGGGGGAAGCCCGGTCAGGTTGGCGCTGGTAGAAACCAAAGGTTTACCAAATGCCTGGCATAGCTCCACCACCAGCGGATGGTCGGTGACACGTACCGCAAGTGAATCGAAACGCCCGGTCAACCAGCGCGGCGTTGTCGGCGGTGCAGGAAAAACAAACGTTACGGGACCAGGCCACGCAGAAAAAATGGTTTCCCGCTGTGCTGGTGTCAGCATGGAATCATCAATATAGGGTTTAAGCTGCTCGTAACTCGCAGCGATCAGAATCAATCCTTTTTCGACAGGCCGCTGTTTAAGCGCCAGCAGCCGGCTAACGGCAACCTCGCTGTCAGGATCGCACCCGACCCCAAAAACGGCTTCTGTTGGATAGGCGATGACTTCTTCTTTTTTCAGGGTTTCCACCGCCTGAGCGATGGAGCCTGATGGCAGGTTATTGTTCACTGATTTGATCCGCCGAAACCGGCTTTCCACATTGTTTACTGGCGCAAAAGCGTTTCACGCCTTGCGCGGTTTTCTTCTCTATAAGTAACGGATAATCGCAATGAGAGCAGACGCCCGCTACTGGTTTGAAATTGATAACGAACTGGCATTCAGGATAGCGATCGCATGAATGGAAGGTTTTGCCATAACGAGAGCGGCGCTGCACCAGTTGACCACGCTGGCACTGAGGGCAGGCAATTGCCGTTTCATCTGGCTTATCAATTTGTTCCGTATGCTCACATTCCGGGTAGCGACTGCATCCGATAAACATCCCGAATCGCCCCTGCCGCAGCGCCAGCTCACCGCCACAGAGAGGGCAAAGCTGCCCCTCCAGAATTTTGACGATATGTCCGTCCGCCTGGCTTTTCAGGGGACGGACATAATCACATTCCGGATAGTGTGAACAACCGAGAAACGGACCGTGTTTCCCGGACCGAATAACAAGTTCAGCCCCGCACTGTGGGCAGGGCTCGTTTTTATGCACCGTAAAGAGTGCTGATTTGGCCATAACAACTCTTGTTGCTGCACGTAGAATTAATGCAGCATACCTTCATTCACTTCAAAGAGTAATTCTTCCATTTGCTGATAGGCGTTTTCACAACCCGGTATGTTGAACAGAACCATCAGGATCACCCATTTCAGATCTTCCAGTTCAAACTCAGCAGTATCCAGCGCCATGACGCGCTCTATCACCATCTCTCTCGTTTCGAGGTTTAGCACCTGAATCTGCTCGAGGAATAAGATGAATCCCCGGCAGCTGGCATCCAGCCTTTCACACTCTTCAGCTGTATAGATGCGCACAGACAATGGGTCAGAAGCAAGCTGCATCGGTTCGGCGAGGCCGTCCTGATAATCAGCCAACTTATCCAGCCACATCAACGCATTATAGATATCTTCCCGCTCAAAACCTGCGTCGGTCAGATCCCGTGTTAATTTGTCCTGATCCACCTGCATTTCTGCTTCGTTGTGGATGTAAGTCTCAAACAAATACATCAGTACGTCGAACATGGCATGCCCTCCTTATTCGGACATAGCCGCCGGGTACAGCTGCGATCCACCCTGCTAACTCCAGTTCGAGTAGCTGTGCTACCGTTACTGGCACAGGTTGGCCGGCACGTTCAGCGACAACGTCAACAGGTGTTACCTCATCTCCTACGTTAGCCAGGAGCTTGGGAAATGGCAATGCTACGGCCTCCTGATCCGATGAAATATGTCGCTTTTGGCGATTATCCTGCAACCAATGCAATCCATACTGCAAATTTTCCAGGATATCCTCTTTACAGGTCACCAGCGTTGCCCCCTGTTTTATCAGCCAGTGAGGGCCTTCGCAGCCGGGGTTCCCCAACGGGCCGGGCAGCGCAAAAACTTCACGCCCCTGCTCCAGCGCGCACCTGGCGGTCACCAGCGATCCACTTCGAATCGCAGCTTCGACCACCAGCACGCCCTGGCTTAACCCGCTGATGATCCGGTTACGCCGTGGAAAGTTACCCGGCCTGGGCGATGTTGAGAGTGAAAACTCAGACACTATCGCCCCCTCTGAAGCGATAAGTTGCTCAGCCAGAACGTGATGACGACGCGGGTAGAGGCTAAAAAGACCGTTGCCAAGCACGGCGACACTTCGTCCTTTTGCTGTCAACGCCGCATGATGTGCGACACCGTCGATGCCGCAAGCCAGTCCACTGGTGATCGTAAAGCCACATTGAGAGAGCTGTTCACTGAGAATTTTTCCCCACCGCACGCCATACCATGAGGGCGCACGGCTGCCCACAACCGCAAGCTGCATGCTGTTAAGCACGTCAACGCGGCCTCGCACAAATAGCGCCCCAGGAAAATCAGGGATCGAACGCAACAATGGCGGGAAGCGAGGATCGTCAGCCGTGAGAAGATGGTTGTCTGCGTGCTCCAGCCATTCCAGGCTACGTTCAAGTTCACTCTCACTGAATGAAAAAAACTTTGCGACATGTTTGGCCGAAAGCCCTGCCTCTTTGACAGCGTCAGCATCAACGATAGCCTTGCGAAGCAACCGCTGCGCGGTTTCCAGCATCGCATCACCGTATAACGATCCGATGTTTATAAGCCGTAACCATATCTCTGTGGACGTCATCCTTTTCCCTGCCATAAGCAGCCTCAGCAATCTTTGCGATTGGTCACTGATGCTGTCAATCGACCGGGGATTTGTCTAGAATAGAAGTAATATTCTTTTCAACTCCTGAACACGACTCTGGAAATTTATGGCAGTTTTGCAAGTGTTACATATTCCTGACGAGCGCCTTCGCATCGTCGCGGAACCGGTTAAAGAAGTGAATGCAGAAATTCAGCGTATCGTCGATGATATGTTCGATACCATGTACGCTGAAGAAGGCATTGGCCTGGCGGCGACCCAGGTAGACATTCACAAGCGTATTATCGTGATCGACGTTTCTGAAAATCGCGATGAGCGCCTGGTGCTGATCAACCCTGAACTACTTGAAAAAAGCGGCGAAACAGGTATTGAGGAAGGCTGTCTGTCCATCCCTGAACAGCGCGCTTTGGTGCCTCGTGCCGAAAAAGTTAAAATTCGCGCACTGGATCGTGACGGCAATCCGTTTGAACTGGAAGCCGACGATCTGCTGGCGATTTGCATTCAGCATGAGATGGATCACCTGGTCGGTAAACTGTTTATCGATTACCTCTCACCATTGAAACAACAGCGTATTCGTCAGAAAGTTGAGAAACTGGATCGTTTGCGTTCTCGCGCATAACGCCCCCCGGATACAAGGAATAACGTGTCTACTTCACTACGTATAATCTTCGCGGGTACCCCTGATTTTGCAGCGCGTCATCTCGACGCGCTGTTATCGTCTGGTCATCAGATCGTTGGCGTATTCACTCAGCCGGACCGTCCGGCTGGCCGCGGTAAAAAACTGATGCCTGGCCCGGTTAAAGTACTGGCAGAAACGCATGGTTTACCGGTATTCCAGCCAGCGTCATTACGACCTCAGGAAAACCAGCAGTTAGTGGCAGACCTGAATGCCGACGTGATGGTGGTTGTGGCTTATGGCCTCATTCTGCCGAAAGCGGTTCTCGATATGCCCCGTCTGGGCTGTATTAACGTCCATGGTTCCTTGCTCCCACGCTGGCGTGGTGCGGCCCCAATTCAGCGCGCTCTGTGGGCAGGCGATGCTGAAACAGGCGTTACAATCATGAAGATGGACGTAGGTTTAGACACTGGCGACATGCTGTATAAACTGGCGTGCCCCATTACCGCAGAAGATACCAGCGCCACGCTGTATGACAAGCTGGCGGATCTCGGCCCGCAGGGGCTGATTGAGACGTTGCAACAGCTTGCTGACAATACGGCGAAACCTGACGTTCAGGATGAGGCGCAGGTGACCTATGCTGAAAAGCTGAGTAAAGAAGAAGCCCGGATCGACTGGTCCCTGTCAGCAGCTCAACTCGAACGCTGCATCCGCGCCTTTAATCCGTGGCCGATGAGCTGGTTAATGATTGATGAGCAGCCAGTTAAAGTCTGGAAAGCTTCCGTTATTAACGGCAATACCTCGGCAGAGCCCGGTACGATTATCGACGCCAGTAAAAACGGTATTCAGGTTGCGACCGGAGAAGGGATCCTGAATCTTGAATCGCTGCAACCGGCCGGTAAAAAGGCGATGAGCGCGCAGGACCTGTTAAATTCCCGTCGTGAATGGTTCATCCCTGGCAATCGCCTTGCCTGAACGCATTTACTCTTAAAGCCCGGTGTGTCCGGGCATTTTTATTTTTACGGTTATGAAAAGACAAAATCTACGCACCATGGCGGCTCAGGCCGTTGAGCAGGTTATCGAGCAGGGCCAGTCACTGAGTAATGTCCTGCCTCCACTGCAACAAAAGGTTTCCGATAAAGACAAAGCCCTGCTCCAGGAGCTTTGCTTTGGCGTTCTGCGCACCCTTTCTCAGCTTGAATGGTTAATCAACAAGCTGATGTCACGCCCGATGAGCGGCAAGCAGCGCACCGTGCATTATTTAATCATGGTCGGTTTCTATCAGCTTCTGCATACCCGCATTCCTCCTCATGCTGCGCTGGCTGAGACAGTGGAGGGTGCCGTTGCGATTAAACGTCCTCAGTTGAAAGGACTGATCAACGGCGTGCTGCGTCAGTTCCAGCGTCAGCAGGACGAGCTGCTGGCAGAATTTGCGCAAAGCGAAGCGCGCTTCCTGCACCCTGAATGGCTGCTGAATCGCCTTAAAAAAGCCTACCCACAGCAATGGCAAGAGATCGCTGATGCCAATAATCAACGTCCGCCGATGTGGTTACGCGTCAATCGTAACCATCACACGCGCGACGCATGGCTGGCCCTGCTGGAAGACGCCGGGATGAGTGGCTTCACTCACGCTGCTTATCCTGATGCGGTTCGTTTAGCCTCCCCTGCTCCGGTACACGCATTACCCGGCTTTGACGAAGGCTGGGTAACGGTACAGGATGCATCCGCTCAGGGCTGCATGACCTGGCTTGAACCGAAGGACGGGGAGCACATCCTCGATCTCTGTGCAGCACCAGGGGGTAAAACAACGCACATTCTGGAAGTGGCGCCGCAGGCCAGCGTGATGGCCGTAGATGTTGACGAGCAGCGCCTGTCACGCGTCTACGACAACCTCAAACGTTTGGGTATGAAAGCGCAGGTTAAGCAAGGCGATGGACGCAAACCCGCAGACTGGTGTGGCGATACCCGGTTCGATCGCATTTTGCTCGACGCCCCCTGCTCGGCAACCGGCGTTATTCGTCGTCATCCCGATATCAAATGGCTGCGTCGCGATCGTGATATCAAGGAGCTTGCCCAGCTGCAATCCGATATTCTGGATGCCATCTGGCCGCATCTCAAACCCGGCGGAACCCTGGTGTATGCAACTTGCTCCGTTCTGCCGGAAGAGAACAGTCAGCAAATTGCGGCTTTCCTGAAACGCACCCCGGACGCCGCGCTGCACGCTACAGGTACGCCTGAGCAACCGGGTCTGCAAAACCTGCCTGGCGCAGAAGAGGGTGATGGCTTCTTTTACGCTAAGCTAATCAAAGAGTGATGTTGAGAACAGGTCACGAACGATGAAAATTATCATTCTGGGCGCAGGGCAAGTTGGCGGAACGCTGGCGGAAAACCTCGTGGGTGAAAACAACGATATCACCATTGTGGATACCAATGGCGATCGTCTGCGCGTTTTGCAGGACAAGTTTGACCTCCGCGTTGTTCAGGGGCACGGCTCTCATCCACGCGTACTCCGGGAAGCGGGCGCGGACGATGCCGACATGCTGGTTGCAGTAACCAGTTCTGATGAAACCAACATGGTTGCTTGTCAGGTGGCCTACTCGCTTTTCAACACCCCGAACCGCATCGCCCGCATTCGTTCCCCGGACTATGTCCGGGATGCGGAGAAGCTGTTTAATTCCGAAGCGGTACCCATCGACCATCTTATTGCGCCAGAACAGCTGGTTATCGACAGTATTTATCGTCTGATTGAGTATCCGGGCGCGTTGCAGGTTGTGAACTTCGCTGAAGGAAAAGTAAGCCTGGCGGTCGTGAAGGCCTATTACGGTGGCCCGCTGATTGGTAATGCCCTGTCGACAATGCGCGAGCATATGCCCCATATCGATACGCGTGTTGCGGCTATTTTCCGTCACGACAGGCCTATCCGTCCGCAAGGTTCCACCATTGTCGAAGCCGGAGATGAAGTCTTCTTTATTGCGGCGTCTCAGCATATCCGCGCGGTGATGAGTGAGCTACAGCGTCTCGAAAAACCGTATAAACGTATTATGCTGGTCGGCGGCGGTAATATTGGCGCAGGCCTGGCGAGACGACTGGAAAAAGACTATAGCGTGAAGCTGATCGAACGAGATCAGCAGCGCGCGTCGGAGCTGGCTGAAAAACTCCAGAATACCATCGTGTTTTATGGCGATGCTTCGGATCAGGAATTGCTGGCCGAAGAGCATATCGATCAGGTCGATCTTTTTATTGCCGTCACCAACGACGACGAAGCGAATATTATGTCCGCCATGCTCGCCAAGCGTATGGGAGCAAAAAAAGTGATGGTGCTTATTCAGCGTAAGGCTTATGTCGATCTGGTACAGGGAAGCGTGATTGATATTGCTATTTCACCTCAGCAAGCCACCATTTCTGCCCTGTTAAGCCACGTGCGTAAAGCGGATATCGTCGGCGTTTCGTCCCTTCGTCGTGGTGTTGCAGAAGCCATTGAAGCCGTTGCTCACGGAGATGAAACAACGTCGCGCGTTGTCGGTCGTGCGATCGACGAAATTAAACTTCCACCAGGCACCATTATCGGCGCCGTAGTGCGAGGTAACGATGTCATGATCGCCAATGATAATTTACGTATCGAGCAGGGGGACCACGTTATTATGTTCCTAACCGATAAAAAGTTTATTACCGACGTCGAGCGTTTATTCCAGCCAAGTCCATTCTTCCTGTAAGGATCCGGGTGCTCCATCAAGAGCACCCGAATATTAACCTTTTAATTTTCATGCCTTTTATTTTGCATAACGATTATTTATCCCCAATGGCAATTAGCTAATCATTTGTTAAACTTATAGGCGTCAGCTGGCACAAGGAGAACATAATGAGTTTTATTAAAGAATTTCGCGAATTTGCGATGCGCGGGAATGTGGTGGATTTGGCTGTGGGTGTCATTATTGGTGCGGCGTTCGGTAAGATCGTTTCATCGTTAGTCGCCGACATTATTATGCCGCCGTTAGGGCTGTTGATTGGAGGCATTGATTTCAAACAATTCGCCTTCACCCTGCGGGAAGCTCAGGGCGATATCCCTGCGGTTGTAATGCACTATGGCGTTTTCATTCAGAACGTTTTTGATTTCGTGATTGTGGCATTTGCCATTTTCATGGCCATCAAACTTATCAACAGACTTAACCGTAAAAAAGAAGAACCGGCTGCTGCCCCGCCAGCACCCACTAAAGAAGAAGTCTTGCTGACTGAAATTCGCGATCTGTTAAAAGAACAGAATAATCGCGTTTAATCAGGCGAGAGAAACAGAAAGGCCAGTGGTAAAAAAGCGATTCGCTTGCTTGCCACTGGCCTCCCAGTTACCCCGTTGTGCATGTTTACCTTTACGCAAATAACTGCCTTTCCCTTTTTTGTTCTTCTCAACACGCTGTCTGAAAAGCGGGTCGTGAAGCAATGCCTCAATGGCGTTATCCTTAATTTGTCCCTTAGTATGCTGATAGCGGCTCATCATTTCTCCTGAGCATAGTTAATGTCGGCTGGAGTCTAGACCCTGCCTGATAAAAAATCAACAACCCTGAGTTTCACTACTCGCCCCCTGCTCAAGTGCTTCCAGAATTGAGCAATAAACGCTGCTGTGAGCAGTACCGCAGCACGCGTCGTTCAGCCTTTGCAGAGACCGCTGCATGGCTTGCAGCTCCTGAATTCGTGCTTCAACTTCATCCAGCCTGGCCTTCACGATGCTTTTCGATTCCTGACACGTGTGATGTTCAGGATCGATACGGATCGACAGCAGTTCACGGATCGACTCCAGCGTGAAGCCGAGCTGCCGTGCATAGCGGATAAAACGCAGGCGTTGCAGGTCGTTATCCGTATAAAGGCGAAATCCACCTTCCGTTCTGACCTCATGATCGATCATCTGCTGCTTTTCGTAGTAGCGGATAGTATCCGGCGTTACGTTAGCAAGTTTCGCAAGTTCACCTATGCGGTACATGGCTACTCCTCGTTTATTTTTTGCCTTAATCTTTCACTGTATTCGCCATGCAAAAAGTCGGTGTTCATTCCCGCCTGGCGAAGCTTTAGCTCAATAAGCGCTAAACGACGACTGATTTCGGAGTACCGGGGGTCGTCCTTATGAATGCCTTTAAGCAGATCGGCAAGCTCGACGGCTTCATTACGTTGCTGAAGTTCAGGAGGTAAACAGCCTGCATTTTTCAGTAAGCGATAGCCGGCGCGTAAGTCGGTTGGAATATGTGAATCATCATCCAGCATCAGCGGTTCACCGCTACCGGGAAGATTGTCGAACTCGCCTTTGTTTTGGGCATCGGAAATATGGCGTTCAGCCCACTGATCGAGCAACCACATAATGAACTCCAGGGGATGAGCAGAAAAGATACAGACATTGTAGATAAGTGGTGATTCTGCGGATATAAAAAAACCCGCCGAGGCGGGTTTTTTTACGTTACTACAGATTACTCTGCAGCAGCTTCTGCTTTCTCTGAACGATCAACCAGCTCGATGTAAGCCATCGGCGCGTTGTCGCCTGCACGGAAGCCACACTTCAGAATGCGAGTGTAACCACCGGCACGGCTCGCGAAACGCGGGCCCAGTTCGTTAAACAGTTTTGCCACGATCTCGTTATCACGAGTACGGGCGAATGCCAGACGACGATTAGCAACGCTGTCAGTCTTGGCAAGAGTAATCAGCGGCTCAACTACGCGACGCAGCTCTTTCGCTTTAGGCAGGGTCGTCTTGATGATTTCATGACGAACCAGTGAACCTGCCATGTTGCGGAACATAGCCTGGCGATGGCTGCTGTTGCGGTTCAGTTGACGACCACTCTTACGATGGCGCATGACCTTATCCTTCTCAGTAAAACCTTAACCTGTGATCCGGTTACTCGTCAGCAATGCTTGCCGGTGGCCAGTTTTCCAGGCGCATGCCCAGAGACAGACCACGTGAAGCCAGCACGTCTTTAATCTCGGTAAGAGATTTTTTACCCAGGTTCGGCGTTTTCAGCAACTCAACCTCGGTACGCTGTACCAGATCACCGATATAGTGGATAGCTTCTGCCTTGAGGCAGTTAGCAGAGCGGACAGTCAATTCCAGATCGTCAACAGGGCGCAGCAGGATCGGATCGAATTCTGGTTTCTCTTCTTTCACTTCCGGCTGACGTACATCACGTAAGTCAACGAAAGCTTCCAGTTGTTCTGCCAGGATGGTTGCCGCACGACGAATCGCCTCTTCAGGATCGATTGTGCCATTGGTTTCCATTTCGATGACCAGCTTGTCCAGGTCGGTACGCTGTTCTACACGCGCTGCTTCAACATTGTAGGCAATACGCTCTACAGGGCTGTAGCATGCGTCGACCAGCAGACGGCCGATTGGGCGCTCATCTTCTTCCGAATGAATTCGGGCAGAAGCCGGCACATAACCACGACCGCGCTGAACTTTGATACGCATGCTAATCGCTGCGTTCTCATCGGTCAGGTGGCAGATCACGTGCTGCGGCTTGACGATTTCAACATCACCGTCGTGGGTGATGTCGGCTGCAGTCACAGGGCCAATGCCAGATTTATTCAGAGTAAGAATAACTTCATCTTTACCCTGAACTCTCACCGCCAGCCCTTTCAGGTTGAGCAGGATTTCAAGGATATCTTCCTGAACGCCTTCTTTGGTGCTGTACTCATGAAGTACACCATCAATCTCAACCTCGGTCACCGCGCAACCCGGCATCGATGAGAGCAGAATACGGCGCAGTGCGTTACCCAGAGTATGGCCAAAGCCACGCTCTAAAGGCTCAAGGGTCACCTTGGCGTGCGTCGAACTCACTTGCTCGATATCTACCAGGCGCGGTTTTAGAAACTCTGTCACAGAACCCTGCATTGTGTCCTCTCTTTGGTACTAAGCTTTACTTGGAGTAAAGCTCGACGATCAGGTGTTCGTTAATGTCCGCAGACAGATCAGAACGTTCTGGCTGACGCTTGAACGTACCTTCCATCTTGCCAGCATCAACTTCCAGCCAGGTTGGCTTTTCACGCTGCTCAGCCAGCTCCAGAGCGGCTTTCACGCGAGATTGCTTTTTCGCTTTCTCACGAATGCTAACAACGTCATTCGCTTTAACCTGATAAGAAGCGATGTTAACAACACGACCGTTTACCATGATTGCTTTATGGCTAACCAGCTGGCGTGATTCAGCACGAGTCGCGCCGAAGCCCATACGGTATACAACGTTGTCCAGACGACCTTCCAGCAGAGCCAGCAGGTTTTCACCTGTGTTGCCTTTCAGACGTGCTGCTTCTTTATAGTAGTTACGGAACTGACGCTCCAGCACACCGTAGATACGGCGAACTTTTTGCTTTTCACGCAACTGCACACCATAGTCAGACAGACGCGGTTTACGCGCACCGTGCTGGCCAGGAGCTTGTTCAATTTTACACTTGGTATCGATCGCGCGAACGCCAGACTTAAGGAATAAGTCGGTGCCCTCACGACGGCTCAGCTTGAGCTTAGGACCCAAATATCTTGCCATTTTCTATCTCCAACTAACCTAAAAAACGAGCGTTATACGCGACGTTTTTTCGGCGGACGACAACCGTTATGAGGGATCGGAGTCACATCAGTAATATTCGTGATGCGGAAACCAGCGGCGTTCAGAGCGCGAACAGTAGATTCACGACCCGGACCCGGACCTTTAACCATAACTTCCAGATTCTTGATGCCGTATTCTTTTACGGCTTCAGCGCAACGCTCTGCTGCAACCTGAGCTGCGAACGGAGTGGATTTGCGAGAACCACGGAAACCGGAACCACCGGCTGTTGCCCAACCCAATGCGTTACCCTGACGATCAGTAATAGTAACGATGGTGTTGTTGAAAGAAGCATGGATATGAGCCACGCCGTCAGAGACTTGTTTTCTTACACGTTTACGTGCACGAACTGGTGCCTTTGCCATTATTCAATCACCCCGATTATTTCTTGATCGGTTTGCGCGGACCCTTACGGGTACGTGCGTTGGTCTTAGTACGCTGACCGCGTACTGGCAGACCACGACGATGACGCAAACCGCGATAGCAACCAAGATCCATCAGGCGCTTGATGCTCATGCTGATTTCACGGCGCAGATCACCTTCAACGACAAATTTGGCAACTTCGTCACGCAGCGTGTCGATTTGTTCTTCAGACAGCTCACTGATCTTAACATCTTCAGCGATACCCGCTGCAGCCAGAATGGCTTTAGAACGGGTCTTGCCGACGCCGTAGATCGAAGTTAATGCGATCACAGCATGTTTCTGATCAGGAATGTTAATGCCTGCTATACGGGCCACTATGCACTCCTACTATTTAATATGTACGCACCATGCTGAAAAGCCCGTTTTCAGGATACTCAAATGGAAACGTACAGACATACAAAAGATTGGCTGGCTAATCTAGCCAGCTCAACCCAACTTTGCAAGAAAAATATGCGAAATAATCAGCCTTGGCGCTGTTTATGCTTCGGCTCGGCACTGCAAATCACACGGATGACACCATCACGCTTAACGATTTTGCAGTTACGGCATAATTTCTTGACGGAAGCACGAACTTTCATTTTTACTCTCCGTAACTTCTCAGGCGACCAGTTAGCGGCCGTAGCCTTTCAGGTTCGCCTTCTTCAATGCAGACTCATACTGACTGGACATCATCAGAGTTTGCACTTGAGCCATAAAGTCCATAATCACGACAACAACGATAAGCAGTGAGGTCCCACCGAAGTAGAACGGTACTTTCATTGCATCACGCATGAACTCCGGGATCAGGCAGATAAAAGTAATATAAAGCGCACCAACCAAAGTCAGGCGAGTCATTACTTTATCGATATACTTCGCCGTTTGCTCTCCCGGACGAATTCCTGGTACAAATGCACCGGACTTCTTCAGGTTATCTGCTGTTTCACGCGGGTTGAAGACCAACGCCGTGTAGAAGAAACAGAAGAAGATGATCGCAGACGCATAGAGTAACACATAAAGTGGTTGCCCAGGCTGCAAATACAGCGAAATTGTTGTCAGCCAGTTCCAACCAGTACCGCCCCCGAACCATGACGCGATGGTTGCCGGGAACAGAATAATACTGGAAGCGAAGATAGCCGGGATAACCCCCGCCATATTCACTTTCAGCGGTAAATGTGTGCTCTGTGCAGCATAGACACGACGACCCTGTTGACGCTTAGCGTAGTTCACCACAATGCGGCGTTGACCACGTTCAACGAAGACAACAAAGAACGTCACTGCAAATACTAATACTGCAACCAACAGCAACAGGAGGAAGTGCAGGTCGCCTTGACGCGCTTGCTCGATAGTATGGGCGATGGCCGGCGGGAGACCCGCAACGATACCGGCGAAGATAATGATTGAGATACCGTTACCGATACCTCGTTCAGTAATCTGTTCGCCGAGCCACATCAGGAACATGGTCCCTGTGACCAGACTAACAACAGCGGTGAAATAGAATGCAAAGCCTGGGTTTAATACCAGGCCCTGCATACCAGGCATATTCGGAAGACCGGTAGCAATACCGATCGACTGGAATATTGCCAGCACCAGAGTGCCGTAACGGGTGTACTGGCTAATCTTACGACGTCCAGACTCCCCTTCTTTCTTCAGCTCTGCCAGGGCCGGATGAACGACCGTCAGCAGCTGGATAATAATCGATGCCGAAATGTACGGCATAATACCCAGCGCGAAAATAGAAGCACGGCTGAGAGCACCACCAGAGAACATGTTGAACATTTCAATGATGGTGCCTCGCTGTTGCTCAAGCAGTTTGGCAAGTACAGCGGCATCAATACCAGGGATCGGAATAAAAGAGCCAATACGGAACACAATCAGCGCGCCGATTACAAACAGCAGTCTGCGTTTCAGCTCGCCAAATCCACCTTTGGCACTTTGAAAATCTAATCCCGGTTGCTTAGCCATCTGCTACTTATTCCTCAATTTTACCGCCAGCAGCTTCGATAGCAGCACGAGCACCTTTAGTAACACGCAGGCCACGAACAGTTACCGGAGTAGAAACTTCACCAGCCAGGATCACTTTCGCGAACTCGATCTGGATACCGATAATGTTAGCCGCTTTCAGCGTGTTCAGGTCTACAACGCCGCCTTCAACTTTCGCCAGGTCAGACAGACGGATTTCCGCTGTGATCGCTGCTTTGCGAGAGGTGAAGCCGAACTTCGGCAGACGACGGTACAGTGGCATCTGGCCACCCTCGAAACCGCGACGTACGCCACCGCCAGAACGAGAGTTCTGACCTTTGTGACCACGACCACCGGTTTTGCCGAGGCCAGAACCGATACCACGACCCAGGCGTTTACCCGCCTTTTTAGAGCCTTCGGCCGGAGACAGAGTATTTAAACGCATCTCTTACTCCTCAACTTTAACCATGAAGTAAACCGCGTTGACCATACCACGAACAGCAGGAGTATCCTCGCGCTCAACGGTATGACCAATACGACGCAGACCCAGGCCAAGCAGCGTTGCCTTGTGTTTCGGCAGACGACCGATTGCACTGCGGGTTTGAGTGATTTTAATAGTCTTTGCCATGGTCAATTACCCCAGAATTTCTTCAACGGATTTACCACGCTTGGCAGCGACCATTTCTGGAGAATTCATATTTTCCAGGCCATCAATAGTTGCACGAACCACGTTGATCGGGTTGGTGGAACCATATGCTTTAGCCAGAACGTTATGAACTCCAGCAACTTCCAGAACGGCGCGCATTGCACCACCGGCAATGATACCGGTACCTTCGGAAGCTGGCTGCATGAATACACGAGAACCCGTGTGAACACCTTTAACTGGGTGTTGCAGGGTACCGTTGTTCAGCGCGACGTTAATCATATTGCGACGGGCTTTTTCCATCGCTTTCTGGATCGCTGCTGGAACTTCACGCGCTTTACCGTAACCAAAACCAACGCGACCGTTACCATCACCAACTACAGTCAGAGCTGTGAAGGAGAAAATACGACCACCTTTAACGGTTTTAGATACGCGGTTTACCGCGATCAGCTTTTCCTGCAGTTCGCCAGCCTGTTTTTCGATGTGAGCCATCTTACACCTCTACCTTAGAACTGAAGGCCAGCTTCACGGGCAGCATCTGCCAGTGCCTGGACACGACCATGATATTGGAACCCGGAACGGTCAAAGGAAACATTGCTGATGCCTTTTTCCAGAGCGCGTTCTGCAACAGCTTTACCTACAGCTGCAGCGGCGTCTTTGTTACCGGTATACTTCAATTGTTCTGAGATAGCTTTTTCTACAGTAGAAGCAGCTACCAGAACTTCAGAACCGTTCGGTGCAATTACCTGTGCGTAAATATGACGCGGGGTACGATGTACCACCAGGCGAGTTGCACCCAGCTCTTTGAGCTTGCGGCGTGCGCGGGTCGCACGACGGATACGAGCAGATTTCTTATCCATAGTGTTACCTTACTTCTTCTTAGCCTCTTTGGTACGCACGACTTCGTCGGCGTAACGAACACCCTTGCCTTTATAAGGCTCAGGACGACGGTAGGCGCGCAGATCTGCTGCAACCTGACCGATCAGCTGTTTATCAGCGCCTTTCAGCACGATTTCAGTCTGAGTCGGACATTCTGCAGTGATACCGGCCGGCAGCGGATGCTCAACAGGGTGTGAGAAGCCCAGAGACAGGCCTACTGCATTCCCTTTGATAGCTGCACGATAACCTACACCAACCAGCTGAAGCTTTTTAGTGAAGCCTTCGGTAACACCAACAACCATTGAGTTCAGCAGGGCACGCGCGGTACCAGCCTGAGCCCATCCATCCACGAAACCATCACGTGGACCGAAGGTCAGAGCGTTATCTGCATGTTTAACTTCAACAGCTTTGTTGAGGGTACGAGTCAGCTCGCCGTTTTTACCTTTGATCGTAATAACCTGACCGTCGATTTTTACATCAACGCCGGCAGGAATAACGACCGGTGCTTTAGCAACACGAGACATTCTTTCCTCCGATTAGGCTACGTAGCAGATAATTTCGCCACCAAGACCAGCCTGGCGCGCTGCACGATCAGTCATAACACCTTTAGAGGTAGAAACAACTGCGATACCAAGACCAGCCATTACTTTTGGCAGCTCATCTTTTTTCTTATAGATGCGCAGGCCTGGGCGGCTGACACGCTGAATGCTTTCTACAACAGCTTTACCCTGGAAATACTTGAGAGTAAGTTCCAGTTCCGGCTTGGTGTCGCCTTCAACTTTAAAATCTTCGATAAAACCTTCTTCCTTCAGCACGTTGGCAATTGCCACTTTCAGCTTGGCGGAAGGCATGGTGACCGCAACTTTGTTCGCGGCCTGACCGTTACGGATACGGGTCAGCATATCCGCGATCGGATCTTGCATGCTCATCTGTCTTTACTCCCGTGATTCAATTGGTAATTACCAGCTAGCCTTTTTCAAGCCTGGTACTTCACCGCGCA
Organism: Enterobacter cloacae complex sp.; assembly: GCF_900322725.1. Taxonomy (NCBI): domain Bacteria; kingdom Pseudomonadati; phylum Pseudomonadota; class Gammaproteobacteria; order Enterobacterales; family Enterobacteriaceae; genus Enterobacter; species Enterobacter cloacae complex sp. The sequence goes on from NZ_LT991957.1 coordinate 1,643,736, forward strand.
TGGCGGCTTCACGCAGTTTGATACGGCTCAACCCAAACTTGCCCACATAACCATGTGGACGACCTGTTTGACGACAGCGGTTACGCTGACGAGACGGGCTGGAATCACGCGGCAGAGACTGCAGCTTGAGAACCGCATTCCAACGATCTTCGTCGGAAGCGTTCACATCAGAAATGATCGCTTTCAGTTCAGCGCGTTTAGCGAAGAATTTATCAGCTAAAGCTACGCGCTTTACTTCGCGTGCTTTCATTGATTGCTTAGCCATTCAGTAACCCTACCTTACTTGCGGAACGGGAAGTCAAAGGCAGCCAGCAGAGCACGGCCTTCTTCGTCAGATTTCGCAGTAGTGGTAATGGTAATATCCAAACCACGCACGCGGTCGACTTTATCGTAGTCGATTTCTGGGAAGATGATCTGCTCACGGACACCCATGCTGTAGTTACCACGACCGTCGAAAGACTTAGCGGACAAGCCACGGAAGTCACGGATACGTGGAACAGCAATAGTGATCAGGCGCTCAAGGAACTCCCACATGCGTTCGCCACGCAGAGTTACTTTACAGCCGATCGGATAGCCCTGACGGATTTTGAAGCCTGCAACAGATTTGCGTGCTTTGGTGATCAGCGGTTTTTGACCGGAGATTGCTGTCAGGTCAGCTGCTGCGTTATCCAGCAGTTTCTTGTCAGCGATCGCTTCACCAACACCCATGTTCAGGGTGATCTTCTCGACCCGAGGGACTTGCATGACAGAATTGTAGCTAAACTCAGTCATGAGTTTGTTAACTACTTCGTCTTTGTAGTAATCATGCAGTTTCGCCATCGTACTACTCCAAATTACTTGATAGTTTCGCTGTTAGACTTGAAGAAACGGACTTTTTTGCCGTCTTCGAATCTAAAGCCTACACGGTCAGCCTTACCGGTAGCCGCATTGAAGATTGCAACGTTAGAAACCTGAATAGCAGCTTCTTTTTCAACGATGCCGCCTGGTTGGTTCAGGGCCGGAACCGGCTTCTGATGTTTCTTAACCAGGTTGATACCTTCAACGACAAGTTTGCCGGAAGACAGAACATTTTTTACTTTACCGCGTTTACCTTTATCTTTACCGGTTAACACGATAACTTCGTCATCACGACGGATTTTCGCTGCCATGATTCGCTCCTTAGAGTACTTCTGGTGCCAGAGAGATAATTTTCATGAACTTCTCAGTACGAAGTTCACGAGTTACCGGCCCAAAGATACGCGTGCCGATAGGCTGCTCGCTGTTATTGTTTAAAATAACGCATGCATTACCATCGAAGCGAATGACAGAACCGTCAGGGCGACGAACACCCTTCTTGGTGCGCACCACTACCGCCTTCAGCACATCACCTTTTTTGACCTTACCACGTGGAATTGCTTCCTTGATGGTGATCTTGATGATGTCGCCTACGCCTGCGTAGCGACGGTGCGAGCCACCCAGAACCTTGATACACATTACGCGACGTGCACCGGAGTTGTCGGCGACGTTCAGCATAGTCTGTTCTTGGATCATTTTAGTGCTCCGCTAATGTCAACTACTACCTGAGACTCTAAAATCAGAGCCGTTAAAAAGCCCCATATCGAGGGCGCGGCATTATAACACCGCTTCTGCAATATGGGTAGAAAAAATAAACGGCTCATCGCTGAGCCGTTTATTCGTATTGAGAATGCGTACTCTATTACAGAACCGCTTTCTCTACAACGCGAACCAGCGTCCAGGACTTAGTCTTGGACAGTGGACGGCATTCACGGATTTCAACCTTGTCGCCGATACCACATTCGTTGTTCTCGTCATGTACGTGCAGTTTGGTCGTACGCTTGATGAATTTACCGTAGATCGGGTGTTTCACAAAACGTTCGATAGCTACAACAATGGATTTCTCCATTTTATCGCTAACAACACGACCTTGCAGAGTACGGATTTTATCGGTCATTACGCACCCGCCTTCTGAGTCAGTAAAGTCTTAACGCGCGCAACATTGCGACGCACTTGCTTCAGCAGGTGAGTCTGTTGCAGCTGGCCACTTGCAGCCTGCATACGCAGGTTGAACTGCTCACGCAGCAGGTTCAGCAGCTCAGCGTTCAGCTCTTCAACGCTTTTTTCACGCAGCTCTTTTGCTTTCATTACATCACCGTCTTAGTTACAAAGGTGGTTTTGATAGGCAGTTTCGCTGCTGCCAGGCCGAAGGCTTCACGGGCCAGCTCTTCCGGAACACCGTCCATTTCATAAAGGACTTTGCCCGGTTGGATCAAGGCAACCCAGTACTCCACGTTACCTTTACCTTTACCCATACGAACTTCCAGTGGCTTCTCGGTGATCGGTTTGTCCGGGAAAACACGGATCCAGATCTTACCTTGACGCTTAACTGCACGGGTCATTGCACGACGTGCTGCTTCGATCTGACGTGCAGTCAGACGACCACGGCCAACAGCTTTCAGACCGAAAGTGCCGAAGCTAACATCCGTACCCTGCGCCAGACCACGGTTGCGGCCTTTGTGCACTTTACGGAATTTTGTACGCTTTGGTTGTAACATCAGCGACGCTCCTTATTTACGGCCTTTACGCTGCTGCTTTTTAGGTTGAGCAGCCGGTTTTTCCGGTTGTTCAACAGCAGCCATACCACCCAGGATCTCACCTTTGAAGATCCATACCTTAACGCCGATTACACCGTAAGTGGTGTGCGCTTCAGAGGTGTTGTAGTCGATGTCAGCACGCAGAGTGTGCAGCGGTACGCGACCTTCGCGGTACCATTCGGTACGTGCGATTTCCGCGCCGCCCAGACGGCCGCTAACTTCAACTTTGATACCTTTAGCGCCCAGACGCATTGCGTTCTGTACAGCACGCTTCATAGCACGACGGAACATAACGCGACGTTCCAGCTGAGAAGTGATGCTGTCAGCAACCAATTTAGCGTCCAGTTCAGGCTTACGAACTTCAGCGATATTGATCTGTGCAGGAACGCCAGCGATATCCGCTACGACCTTGCGCAGTTTTTCTACGTCTTCGCCTTTCTTACCGATAACGATGCCAGGGCGAGCAGTGTGAATAGTCACACGGATGCTCTTAGCTGGACGCTCGATAACGATACGAGATACAGACGCTTTAGCCAGTTCCTTAGTCAGGTACTGACGTACTTTAAAATCGCTGTCCAGGTTGTCAGCGAATTCTTTGGTGTTCGCAAACCAGGTAGAGTTCCATGGTTTTACAATACCCAGGCGAATACCATTAGGATGTACTTTCTGACCCATTGCTAGTCTCCAGAGTCTCAGCGATCGGACACAACCACAGTAATGTGGCTGGTGCGCTTCAGGATGCGATCTGCACGACCTTTCGCACGCGGCATAATGCGCTTCATGCTTGGGCCTTCATCTACGAAAATTTTCGCGACTTTCAGATCGTCGATGTCAGCGCCATCGTTGTGTTCAGCGTTAGCAATGGCAGATTCCAGTACTTTCTTGACCAATACCGCAGCTTTCTTGTTGGTATAGGTCAGGATGTCCAGGGCCTGCGACACTTTCTTACCGCGAATCAGGTCAGCAACAAGGCGAACCTTCTGTGCAGAAGAACGAGCATGGCGATGTTGAGCTAAAGTTTCCATCTCTTCCTCCTACCTTATTTCTTCTTCGCTTTTTTATCAGCAGCGTGGCCGCGATAAGTACGAGTCGGTGCGAATTCACCCAGTTTGTGACCAACCATTTCGTCGGTAACAAAGACTGGAACGTGCTGACGACCATTATGGACAGCGATGGTCAAACCGATCATGTTAGGAAAGATCGTTGAACGACGGGACCAAGTGCGCAGGGGCTTCTTGTCTCCGCTTTCCACCGCTTTCTCTACCTTCTTCAGCAAGTGCAGGTCAATAAAAGGACCTTTCTTGAGAGAACGTGGCATGGCTTATCCTCTAAAATTATTTGCTACGGCGACGTACGATAAATTTATCAGTACGCTTGTTGCTGCGGGTCTTCTTACCTTTGGTCTGAACGCCCCACGGAGTTACCGGGTGCTTACCAAAGTTACGACCTTCACCACCACCATGTGGGTGATCGACTGGGTTCATCGCAGTACCGCGAACGGTAGGACGAACACCACGCCAGCGTGCAGCACCAGCTTTACCCAGAACGCGCAGCATATGCTCAGCATTGCCAACTTCGCCCAGAGTAGCGCGGCAGTCTGCTTCGACTTTACGCATTTCACCAGAACGCAGACGCAGGGTGACATAAGCACCGTCACGCGCAACGATCTGAACGTAAGTACCCGCGGAACGCGCCAGCTGACCGCCTTTACCTGGTTTCATTTCTACGTTATGAACGGTAGAACCAACCGGGATATTGCGCATCGGCAGGGTGTTGCCTGCTTTGATTGCAGCATCAACGCCAGACTGAATCTGGTCGCCAGCTTTCAGGCCTTTAGGGGCCAGGATGTAACGGCGTTCGCCATCTTTGTACAGAACCAGCGCGATGTTCGCGGAACGGTTCGGATCGTACTCAAGACGCTCAACAACTGCTGGGATACCGTCTTTGTTGCGTTTGAAGTCAACAATACGATAAGCCTGCTTGTGGCCACCACCGATGTGACGAGTGGTGATACGGCCATTGTTGTTACGACCACCGGATTTGCTGTTTTTTTCCAGCAACGGAGCAAAAGGTTTGCCCTTGTGCAGCTCAGGGTTAACCACTTTAACTACGTGGCGACGACCCGGAGATGTCGGTTTACATTTAACAACTGCCATTGTATTACTCCTCCGACTTACTCAGCGCCGCCAACGAAGTCCAGGTTCTGGCCTTCTTTCAGGGTGACGTAAGCTTTTTTCCAGTCGCTACGACGACCGATACGCTGTCCGTGACGTTTAACTTTCCCTTTAACTACCAGGGTGTTAACGACTTCGACTTCGACTTCAAACAGTTTCTGCACAGCAGCTTTGATTTCTGCTTTGGTCGCGTCTTTAGCAACTTTGAGAACGATGGTGTTTGTTTTTTCCATCGCAGTAGACGCTTTTTCAGAAACGTGCGGTGCGCGCAGCACCTTCAGCAGACGTTCTTCACGAATCATGCCAGCATCTCCTCAACTTGCTTAACAGCATCAGCAGTCATTACGACTTTGTCGAAGGCGATCAGGCTAACCGGGTCGATACCAGTCGCGTCGCGTACGTCAACCTTGTGCAGGTTACGCGCGGCCAGGAACAGGTTCTCGTCCAGCTCACCGGTGATGATCAGCACATCTTCCAGAGCCATGTCTTTCAGTTTCTGTGCCAGCAGCTTAGTTTTAGGCGCTTCAACAGAGAACTTCTCGACAACGATCAGACGATCCTGACGTACCAGTTCGGACAGAATGCTTTTCAGCGCGCCGCGGTACATCTTTTTGTTAACTTTTTGACTGTGGTCCTGTGGACGCGCAGCGAAGGTCACGCCACCTGAACGCCAGATCGGGCTCTTGATAGAACCTGAACGCGCACGGCCGGTACCTTTCTGGCGCCATGGCTTTTTGCCAGAACCAGTTACTTCAGCACGAGTCTTCTGAGCACGAGTACCCTGACGAGCACCAGCTGCATAAGCAACAACAACCTGGTGAACCAGCGCTTCGTTGAAATCACGACCGAAGGTAGTTTCGGAAACAGTCAGCGCGCTCTGCGCGTCTTTCAATACTAATTCCATTGCTATCCCCTTACGCCTTCACAGCTGGTTTAACGATCAGGTCGCTACCGGTTGCACCCGGGACCGCACCTTTAACCAGCAGCAGGTTGCGCTCAGCGTCAACACGTACTACGTCCAGGCTCTGAACGGTTACACGTTCGTTACCCAGCTGACCTGCCATTTTCTTGCCTTTGAACACTTTGCCCGGAGTCTGGTTCTGACCGATAGAACCCGGAACGCGGTGAGACAAGGAGTTACCGTGGGTAGCGTCCTGGGTACGGAAGTTCCAGCGCTTAACGGTACCAGCAAAACCTTTACCTTTAGAGGTACCGGTTACGTCAACTTTTTTAACGTCAGCAAACAGCTCAACGCTAATGTCCTGACCTACGGTGAACTCTTCGCCTTCAGCAAGACGGAATTCCCACAGACCACGGCCAGCTTCAACGCCAGCTTTAGCGAAGTGACCCGCTTCTGGTTTGGTTACACGGTTAGCTTTTTTAGCACCAGTGGTAACCTGAATAGCGCGGTAGCCATCGTTAGCCAGATCTTTAACCTGAGTAACGCGGTTTGCTTCAACTTCGATTACGGTTACTGGGATAGAAACGCCATCTTCAGTGAAGATGCGGGTCATACCCACTTTTTTACCGACTAAACCAATCATTGTTTCAACCTCTCAATCGCTCGATGACCTGATTAACCCAGGCTGATCTGCACGTCTACACCGGCAGCCAGATCCAGACGCATCAGAGCATCAACGGTTTTCTCAGTTGGCTCAACGATGTCAACCAGACGCTTGTGAGTGCGGATTTCGTACTGATCACGCGCATCTTTGTTAACGTGCGGAGAGATCAGAACGGTAAAGCGCTCTTTGCGGGTCGGCAGCGGGATCGGACCACGGACTTGCGCACCAGTGCGCTTAGCAGTCTCGACGATTTCCGCGGTTGATTGATCGATCAGACGATGATCAAACGCTTTAAGGCGGATACGGATTCTTTGGTTCTGCATGAGACCAGAGCTCCAATTATTTTATAAACGAAAATGATTACTCCTCAAACCCATTACGATTGATGGGAGAGTGTAACCGTTCTTACGTAGCTCCCCAATTGGGAGCATTGTTGAGTAACAAAGTGAGCTACTCTGGTTCAGATTGAACCCGCCGTCAATTACGACAAGCCCGCGCATTATACGTAAATCTGGGCAAGACGCAAGTGCCGTTTAGAAATTAAGCGCTAAAGGCATAGTGTGCGTGTGGCCACGCAACTTTTTCTGCAATAGCTCTTGTCTCATCGCTTTTCCTGAAGCGGCTACGCAACTGCGGATTTTGCACATTGCCGGGCACAGGGATTAGAAAGAATATGCGCTCAAATCCTTTTGAGGCCTGTGCCATGTTAATGACCCTCCCCTTTCTCCTAATCTATTTTTCGCTGTCGGCCTTGCTGGTACGCGCAGATATTCGCGATGGGCTCCTTCCCGACCGCTTGCTCTGCCCGCTGCTCTGGACGGGCCTGCTTTACCAGCTTTGTCTCCATCCTGATTTTTTACCGAGCGCGGTGGTGGGTGCGATGACAGGCTATGTTGGATTCGCCGCCATCTATTGGGGCTATCGGCTTGTCTGCCAACGTGAAGGGATGGGGTATGGCGATGTAAAATATCTGGCGGCGCTGGGGGCATGGCACGGCTGGTGTGCGCTCCCAATACTGGCGTTAGTGGCCGCATTGATGGCGCTGCTATACCTGACGGGTTTCTCGTTAATCAACCCAGATAAAGGGGCATTAAAAAACCCACTGCCTTTTGGGCCATTTCTGGCAGCAGCGGGTTTATGCGTTGGCTGGGAAAGCCTGATTAACTTTCCACTTTAATCTGAGACTGGAGATAGTTCTGTAGGCCAATTTTGCTGATGAGATCCAGTTCGGTTTCCAGCCAGTCGATATGCCCTTCTTCATCGGCCAGGATCTGGATCATCATATCGCGGCTGACGTAGTCATGTACGCTATCTGCATAGGCAATGGCTTCACGCAGGTCTTTTGCGCCCTCCAGCTCCAGCCGGAGATCGGAACGCAGCATCTCTTCGACATCCTCACCGATGCCCAGTTTTCCCAGATCCTGTAGGTTAGGGATGCCTTCAAGGAATAAAATACGCTCAATGTATTTATCGGCGTGTTTCATTTCATCAATGGACTCATGGTATTCCACATCGTTGAGGCGAGTCAGTCCCCAGTTCTTGAACATTCTTGCATGGAGAAAATACTGATTGATTGCGACCAGCTCATTTCCCAATAATTTATTGAGATAACTTATGATTTTAACATCACCTTTCATTATATAGTCCCTCCGCTTCCACTCATTGAAGCGTAGAACGGGCTACGGGGATGTCAAAAAAAAGATAGAGGCTTACGCGATCTCTTTGAATTCCGGGATCTGCATCAGTTCGTCCTGCATGATCTCACGCGCTGCGCGAACGCATTTACCGCATTGATTTCCCACCGGAACAAACTTGCGAAGCTGCTGGAATGATTGTGGCTGAAACTGGCGAACGGCCTGACGAATTTTTTTGTCGCTTACACCATTACATAAACAAACGTACATAAAGACTCCCGTTCAAAATATGCGCAAAGTGTAAGTGAGAATGGTTATGATTACAATAGCACATACGCCAGGATACGGGCCGGGAGCGGTTAAAAAATGCGAAAGTTTGTGACAGGGAAAGGGTCAGAAAATAAAAAAGGACGCCGAAGCGTCCTTTTTATTTCAGGGATAATTAATTAGCCCAGAACTTTAGCAACAACGCCCGCGCCAACGGTACGGCCGCCTTCACGGATTGCGAAACGCAGACCGTCGTCCATCGCGATTGGGTGGATCAGAGTCACAACCATCTTGATGTTGTCGCCTGGCATTACCATCTCTACGCCTTCTGGCAGTTCGATGGTACCGGTCACGTCAGTTGTACGGAAGTAGAACTGTGGACGGTAGCCTTTGAAGAACGGAGTATGACGGCCGCCTTCGTCTTTGGACAGAATGTACACTTCAGATTCGAACTTGGTGTGTGGCTTGATTGAGCCTGGCTTCGCCAGAACCTGACCACGTTCGATTTCTTCACGTTTGATACCACGCAGCAGAACACCAACGTTCTCACCAGCACGGCCTTCGTCCAGCAGTTTGCGGAACATTTCAACGCCAGTACAGGTAGACTTCGCAGTCTCTTTGATACCAACGATTTCAACTTCTTCACCCACTTTGATGATACCGCGCTCTACACGACCGGTAACAACGGTACCACGACCGGAGATGGAGAATACGTCTTCGATTGGCAGCAGGAATGGCTTGTCAATCGCACGCTCTGGTTCTGGGATGTAAGAATCCAGGTAGCCAGCCAGTTCGATGATTTTCTCTTCCCACTCTGCTTCGCCTTCCAGCGCTTTCAGCGCGGAACCACGAACGATTGGAGTGTCGTCGCCTGGGAAATCGTACTGAGACAGCAGTTCACGAACTTCCATCTCTACCAGTTCCAGCAGCTCTTCGTCATCAACCATGTCGCACTTGTTCAGGAACACGATGATGTAAGGAACGCCTACCTGACGACCCAGCAGGATGTGCTCGCGAGTCTGAGGCATAGGGCCGTCAGTTGCAGCAACAACCAGGATCGCGCCGTCCATCTGCGCAGCACCGGTGATCATGTTTTTAACATAGTCGGCGTGGCCTGGGCAGTCTACGTGTGCGTAGTGGCGAGTCGGGGTGTCATACTCAACGTGAGAGGTGTTGATGGTGATACCACGAGCTTTTTCTTCTGGTGCGTTATCGATCTGGTCGAAAGCACGAGCAGCACCGCCGTAGGTTTTAGCCAGTACGGTAGTGATTGCAGCAGTCAGGGTAGTTTTACCATGGTCAACGTGGCCGATAGTACCAACGTTGACGTGCGGTTTTGTACGTTCAAATTTTTCTTTAGACACGGCTATATTCCTTACTATAGTGCTCTCCCCTTCGGAGAGAGCACGGGACTTAGGTTTTAATCCTGTGGATTACTTACCACGGGCTTCGATAACGGCCTGAGCAACGTTGTTCGGCGCATCATCATACTTCAGGAATTCCATAGTATATGATGCACGACCTTTGGTCAGAGAACGCAGCTGAGTTGCATATCCGAACATTTCAGACAGCGGAACTTCAGCGTGGATCTTAACGCCAGTTACTTCGGATTCCTGACCACGCAGCATACCGCGACGACGGCTCAAGTCACCGATAACGTCACCGGTGTTCTCTTCCGGAGTTTCTACTTCAACCTTCATGATTGGCTCAAGCAGAACTGGTTTTGCTTTCTTAAAGCCTTCTTTAAAGGCAATAGACGCAGCCAGTTTAAACGCCAGTTCAGAGGAGTCAACGTCGTGGTAAGAACCGAAGTGCAGACGAACACCCATGTCTACAACCGGGTAACCAGCCAGAGGACCAGCTTTCAGCTGCTCCTGGATGCCTTTATCAACGGCAGGGATGTATTCGCCAGGAATTACACCACCTTTGATGTCGTTGATGAACTCGTAACCTTTAGGGTTAGAGCCCGGCTCCAGTGGGTACATGTCGATCACAACGTGACCGTACTGACCGCGACCACCAGACTGCTTAGCGTGTTTACCTTCAACATCGGTAACTTTCGCGCGAATCGCTTCGCGGTAAGCAACCTGAGGTTTACCCACGTTCGCTTCAACGTTGAATTCACGTTTCATACGGTCAACGATGATGTCCAGGTGCAGTTCACCCATACCAGCGATGATGGTCTGGTTAGATTCTTCATCAGTCCATACGCGGAATGATGGGTCTTCTTTCGCCAGACGGCCCAGAGCCAGACCCATTTTTTCCTGGTCAGCTTTGGTTTTTGGTTCAACCGCGATGGAGATTACCGGCTCTGGGAATTCCATACGCTCCAGAATGATCGGGTGATCCGGGTCACACAGGGTGTCACCAGTAGTCACGTCTTTCAGACCGATAGCAGCAGCGATGTCGCCCGCACGAACTTCTTTGATCTCTTCACGTTTGTTAGCGTGCATCTGTACGATACGGCCAAAACGTTCACGCGCCGCTTTCACGGAGTTCAGGATGGTGTCACCGGAGTTAACCACACCAGAGTAAACGCGGAAGAAGGTCAGGTTACCCACGAATGGGTCGGTAGCAATTTTGAACGCCAGTGCAGAGAACGGCTCGTCATCACTTGCGTGACGCTCAGCCGGAGTATCTTTACCGTCGTCCAGGATGCCGTTGATCGCAGGAACGTCAACCGGGGATGGCAGGTAGTCAACTACCGCATCCAGCATTGCCTGAACACCTTTGTTCTTGAATGCAGAACCACAGGTTACCAGGATGATTTCGTTGTTCAGAACGCGCTGACGCAGAGCAGATTTGATTTCTTGCTCAGTCAGTTCTTCACCACCCAGGTATTTCTCCATCAGCTCTTCAGAAGCTTCTGCTGCGGATTCGATCAGGTTCTGGTGCCATTCGTCAGCCAGGTCCTGCATCTCTGCCGGGATATCTTCGTATTCGAAGGTAACGCCCGCATCTGCTTCGTTCCAGTTGATCGCTTTCATTTTCACCAGGTCGATAACGCCGGTGAAACCTTCTTCAGCACCAATTGCCAGCTGAAGCGGAACAGGGTTCGCGCCCAGACGGGTTTTGATCTGGCCAACAACTTTCAGGAAGTTAGCACCCATACGGTCCATTTTGTTAACGAACGCGATGCGTGGAACTTTATATTTGTTCGCCTGACGCCATACGGTTTCAGACTGTGGCTGAACACCACCAACTGCGCAATAAACCATTACCGCGCCGTCAAGAACACGCATGGAACGTTCTACTTCGATGGTGAAGTCAACGTGCCCTGGGGTGTCGATGATGTTTACGCGATGCGGTTCGTACTGCTTAGCCATACCTGACCAGAAAGCAGTAGTCGCTGCGGAGGTGATAGTAATACCACGCTCCTGCTCCTGTTCCATCCAGTCCATGGTGGCAGCGCCGTCATGAACTTCACCGATTTTATGGTTTACACCGGTGTAGAACAGAATACGTTCGGTAGTAGTGGTTTTACCGGCGTCGATGTGCGCACTGATACCGATGTTACGGTAGCGTGCGATGGGTGTTGTACGAGCCATTTGATTCCTCGTTTATATCTTTAGGCGTTCAGTTAAGTTACCCAGAGCGGGCGGCTTCTCTGAAGCGCCCGCCTGGTGACTACGACTCCGAAGGGATTACCAACGGTAGTGTGCGAACGCCTTGTTGGCTTCTGCCATACGGTGAACGTCTTCACGTTTCTTAACTGCGGTACCTTTGTTTTCCGCAGCATCAGAAAGTTCGTTCGCCAGACGCAGAGCCATGGATTTATCACCGCGTTTACGAGCAGCTTCAACGATCCAACGCATTGCCAGAGCATTACGACGAACCGGACGAACTTCAACTGGAACCTGATAAGTAGAACCACCAACGCGGCGAGACTTAACTTCTACAGTCGGGCGCACGTTGTCGAGAGCGACTTCGAAAGCTTCCAGTTCATTTTTACCAGAACGCTGAGCCAGGGTCTCCAGCGCGCTGTATACGATTGCTTCTGCGGTAGATTTCTTACCATCTACCATCAGGATATTTACAAATTTTGCCAGCAGTTCTGATCCGAATTTCGGATCTGGAAGAATTTTACGCTGACCAATGACGCGACGACGTGGCATGGGATTACTCCGTTGTTAATTCAGGATTGTCCAAAACTCTACGAGTTTAGTTTGACATTAAGATAAATCAGTTTGGCCTTACTTAACGGAGAACCATTAAGCCTTAGGACGCTTCACGCCGTACTTGGAGCGAGCCTGCTTACGGTCTTTAACACCTGAGCAGTCCAGCGCACCACGAACGGTGTGGTAACGAACACCCGGAAGGTCTTTAACACGACCGCCACGGATCAGGATCACGGAGTGCTCCTGAAGGTTGTGACCTTCACCACCGATGTAGGAAGTCACTTCGAAACCGTTAGTCAAACGCACACGGCATACTTTACGCAGTGCGGAGTTTGGTTTTTTAGGAGTGGTGGTATATACACGAGTACATACACCACGTTTCTGCGGGCAGGCTTCCAGCGCAGGCACGTTGCTTTTTGCAACTTTGCGTGCACGTGGTTTGCGTACCAGCTGGTTAACTGTTGCCATTAAATAGCTCCTGGTTTTAGCTTTTGCTTCGTAAACACGTAATAAAACGACCTCATACAATATGAGGACGCGAAATTTTAGGGCTACGTCGAAAAGGTGTCAAGAAATATACAGCGATCTCAAATCACCAGTTCATTTGACTGGCGTGCGTCACAGTAAGATTGACGAAATCAGTATAGCCAACCACGTCAATTTTGGCTGAAATTTGACCAGAAAGACCCCGCGCATCCAGATCGTCCTTCAGCGCAGAGACAGTTATGGGGGCATTACTGAGGATTTCAACAAAACGGCTGCCTTCAAGCGCCGCCAGCACGCCATCCTGAATCAGCAGCAGATCGTCGCCTTCGCGCAGCATGCTCAGTAACGTGTCGATATCGCATTGCCACGGTGAACGGCTCAGGGTATGGAGCATGACGGCCTCAGAAAGTCAGAACGGTATCGTAGTGAGAGAGATGTTCGCGCAGCGCCGCAGAGGCGAGGATCGTCACATCCAGCACGAACGATGTATTCTCGTTTAACCCACGAGCGGCCAGCGAGTCGGCACATACATAGAAGGTTTCAATGTCATAGAGCGGCAGGACCTTAAAGGTCGCAATGTAATCGCGCGCAAGAATAGCCTGCGGCTGTTGGCCGGCCAGAAGCTGGAATACGCCATCGCCTATAAAGAACACGCCGATATCTTCGGTTAATGCCGATGTCGCGAGCAATGCATCCAGCCCTTCGCGACCTGAAGCGCTGCCGTGCGGCGCAGAAGTAAAAACAAACGCTACGCGCTTCATCAAAATTGCACCACTCTGTCGCAGGTCAATGCAGCCTGTGCCAATGCACCTAATCCGTTGAGCGAAAAGCCCGGTTGCAGGTTGGCCCCCGCCAGACCGAGGCGTTCGGCTTCGGTCGCATCCGCCACACCGCGACGCAGTGCCGCGGCGACGCAGATATGCAGCTCAACGCCCTGCGTTTCGTTTAATTTTTGCCAGGCGCGCACAAGGTCAAACTCATCGCTTGCCGGAGAGGTAAACTGGTTCGCGTTATACACCCCTTCACGGTAGAAGAAGACGCTTGCCAGTTCATGTCCGGCATCAAGCAGCGCATGAGCAAATTGTAGCGCGCTGCTGGCCTGCTGGGTTCCGTACGCCGGGCCCGTCACCATTAACGCAAAGCGCATTACTTGTCTTGCCCCAGGAAATCGCCGCTTTTGAACTGGCGAATATAAAGGTAAACCGTGTGCTTAGAGATATTCAGGCGATCGGCTACCTGGTTGATTGCATCTTTGATATCAAAAATCCCTTTCTCATAGAGGTTCAGGACGATCTGACGATTCTTGGCGTTGTTGGATACGTTGCGATCGGCATTCACCTCTTCAATGGTGAACTCCAGCGTCTGGGTCACGAGATCCTCAACGGAGGAAGCAAAGTTCACGGACGAGCCCACGTCCGGCGTTTCTGGCGGAATGAAGGTGCTCATGATTTGAGAGAAGGGCACATCAAGGTTCATGTTGATGCACAGCAACCCGATAACCCGGTGGTCGCGGTTTCGAATCGCGATAGTTTCTGATTTCATCAGCACGCCGCTTTTGGCGCGGGTGAAATAGCATTTTGAGACGCTGCTGTCCGCGCCGGTCATGTCATGCAACATACGCAATGCAAGGTCGGTGATTGGCGAACCAATTTTACGGCCAGTGTGCTCACCGTTCGCAATGCGGATAGCGGAACACTTAAGATCTTGCAGGGAATGCAATACGATTTCGCAGTGGGAACCAATGAGCATCGCTAACCCGTCCACTACCGCTTCGTAGGATTTCAGAATATCGAAGTCGGTCTGGTCAAATGGACGTTGATCCAGCAAATCAAGTTCACTGGTTTCGTTGGTTAAAAGCGACCTGGACATGAAAAAAACACTCCTTTTCAGGAGCCTGTCGTTAGGTTTTCAGGGCAGGCTCATTATCTACACGGACAACTAAATTAATACAGCGTGTATAACGCTTTCCAGTGTTAATTATATCTGCCCCACATAAAAAAAACCGCCGCCTGGCAGGCGGCGGTTTTTCTCAGCATTACTTCTTGGCTGCTGCGGCTTTATCGTCAGCCGGTGCGTCTGCTTTCGCATCCGCTTTCGGAGCCGGTTTGATGTCCAGCAGTTCTACGTCAAATACCAGCGTAGAGTTAGCCGGGATGCCCGGAACGCCAGTTTTGCCGTAAGCCAGGTCTGGTGGAATGACCAGCTTGATCTTACCGCCTTTCTTGATGTTCTTCAGGCCTTCGGTCCAGCCCGGGATCACACCGTCCAGACGGAAGGAGAGAGGCTCACCGCGGGTGTAAGAGTTATCGAACTCTTTACCGTCGATCAGCGTACCTTTGTAGTTCACCACAACGGTGTCGCTGTCTTTAGGCGCGTCGCCGGTCCCTTCTTTCTCAACTTTATAGATCAGGCCGGTAGAAGACGTTTTAACGCCTTTCTCTTTAGCAAACTTGTCGCGGTAGGCTTTGCCTTTCGCTTCGTTATCTTTAGCGTCTGCTTCCATCTTGGTTTGAGCGGCGCCTTTCACACGCGCTTCAAACGCTTGCAGAGTCTGCTCGATTTCCTGATCAGAGAGCTTGCTCTTGTCGGCGAACGCATCCTGAACACCGGCGATCAGCTGGTTTTTGTCCAGTTTGATGCCCAGCTTCTCTTGTTCTTTCAGAGAGTTTTCCATGTAACGACCCAGAGACGCGCCAAGTGCGTAGGCAGATTTCTGGTCGTCATTTTTGAATGCCGCTTTGCTGTCTGTAGTCGCAGCAGGCTTCGCAGCAGTATCAGCAGCGAAAGACAGCGGCGCGTTGAGCGCAACGGCCATCGTGGTCGCCAGCAGCGTAACTTTAAACAGTGATTTCATCCATATCTCCAGGACCTGAGGTCTCTCACCCCAGTGTTAAACGTAAATGAGTGACGTACTATAAAACGTTGTGGAAGAAATCTACAGACAGACTCCCCCTATTGTCGCCTCTTTTCAGACTATTTTTGTTTAAATAAGTTTCTTGTCAGGGAGATGGATACTGTACTTAAGGTAAAAGTCAGCTAAACTTCGCCGCCGCTGGCCCATTATGGCGTATGAGATATAAACGAGGTGAATGATGAAGGATACAATGATCGAAGCGAGACTGGCTGAGCTGGAAAGCCGCCTGGCTTTTCAGGACATCACCATCGAAGAACTGAACCAGACCGTAACGGCCCATGAGCTTGAAATGGCAAAACTGCGCGATCATATGCGCCTGCTGACGGAAAAACTGAAGGCCACGCAGCCGTCGAATATTGCCTCTCAGTCGGAAGAGACGCCACCACCTCATTATTGAGGCGTAAAAAAAGCGGGATTATCCCGCTTTTTTATTTTCCGCAGTACGGAATCAGTGGCAACCGCAGCCGCCGTTACCGCAACCACCTTTACCGTGGTCGTGACCATGGTCGTGGTCGTGGCCGTGACCACCGCAGCAGCCGTCATGGCCGTGATCGTGGTCATGGTCGTGACCGTGCGCACCGTGAACGTGACCATGAGCCAGCTCTTCTTCGGTTGCTTCACGGATAGCAACAACTTCTACGTTGAACTTCAGGTTCTGGCCAGCCAGCATGTGGTTGCCGTCAACCACAACGTGGTCGTCTTCAACTTCAGTGATTTCAACAGGAACCGGACCCTGGTCAGTTTCAGCCAGGAAGCGCATGCCAACCTGCAACTCGTCAACGCCCATGAACACGTCTTTAGGAACGCGCTGAACCAGGTTGTCGTCATACTGACCGTAAGCGTCGTTTGCGCCTACAGCAACGTCGAATTTGTCGCCAACTTCATGGCCTTCCAGCGCAGTTTCCAGGCCGGAAATCAGGGAACCGTGACCATGCAGGTAGTCCAGCGGCGCACTCACCGGAGACTCATCAACCAACACACCGTCTTCTGTACGTACCTGATAGGCCAGGCTGACCACCAGGTCTTTTGCTACTTTCATGATATCTCCTGAGCGTGGGAAAATTACTGGCGCAGATTGTAGCGGAAATCTGCACCCGTGTACCCTTAAGCTTAAAAAAACTCAGAGCATATCGCTAGTCTGGATGAAAAATGCCGATCACTTGCTCTTCTTTGCGAACGTGATCGCGGGCTTCTTTGTCGGCCTCACGCATCTGGTGGCCGCACTTAACACATTCAACGATATCGATATTATTTTCGCGCCACATGGCCAGCGTATCTTGCGCCTGGCAGGACGGGCACTTTGCGCCCGCGATAAAGCGTTTACGTACAGCCATCTTTCGTTACCCTTTATTCAAATTCATCCCAGCCGTCGAGCTGGCGTCGTTCCTGCTGCATTTCGCGCTGGAAGATCTCCTCCAGCTCGCGACGCGCTTCCCGCACGCGGGAGATCTGCGCCGTGTCGCTGTGCACGGGCATGAGCTCGCGCAGCATGCGCATATCCAGCCGGCGGAAATGCATCTGGGCCCGCTGGGCCTGGTGAGGATGCATCCCAAGCGAGATCAGCGCCTTACGCCCCAGCTCCAGCGCACTGGAAAACGTTTCACGGGAGAAGTGTTTCACACCCGCCTGCAAAAGTTCGTGAGCTTCAACACGTCCGCGGGCACGCGCCAGAATATGCAGATGCGGGAAATGCTGTTGGCACAGCTCCACCAGCTTCATGGTGTCTTCCGGATCGTTGCAGGTGATAATGATGGACTCCGCGGCCTCCGCTCCCGCCGAGCGCAACAGCTCAAGCTGCGTCGCATCGCCGTAATAGACTTTATAACCGTATTTGCGCATAAGATTGACCGCGCTGATATCGCGCTCCAGCACCGTGATGCGCATTTTGTTCGCCATCAACAGACGGCCAATCACCTGTCCGAAGCGGCCAAAGCCCACGACGATCACCTGCGGCTTATCGTCCTCCACCCACGGCGTTTCATCTTCATCGGTTGCCGGGTTCAGGCGGCGCGACAGCAGTTTATCCACCAGCTTCATCAGCAGCGGCGTGGTCATCATCGACAGCGTTACCGTCACCAGCAGCAGCGCCATCTGGTCATCTTTGAACAGCTTCTGAGACGACGCCGTGGAAAACAGCACAAACGCAAACTCTCCACCCTGGCTTAACACGCTGGAAAACTGCATTCTTTCCGAGCTGCGCAGCCCGTAAATTCTCGCCAGAACATACAGCACCAGCGTTTTCACCGCGACCAGCACCGCCACGCTCATCACGACCCACAGCAGATGGGTATAGAGCACGCCGAGGTTGAGCGCCATGCCCACCGAAATAAAGAATAGCCCTAATAGCAGCCCCTTAAACGGATCGATGGCGGTCTCCAGCTCGTGGCGGTATTCACTTTCCGCAAGCAGCACCCCGGCGATAAACGTCCCGAGCGCCATCGACAGCCCGAGGGCATCCATGAACAGCGCCGAGCCGAGCACCAGCAGCAGCGTTGCGGCGGTAAATACCTCGCGCACGCCGGATGCAGCAATGAACCGGAATACCGGGCGCAGTAAAAACCGTCCGCCAATCAGCATGCCCGCGAAGGCCAGCACCTTCATGGCGATTTTCATCCAGTCGAAATGATCGTCTCCGGAGCCTGCCAGCAGCGGCACCAGCGCCAGCGCCGGGATCACCGCTAAATCCTGGAACAACAGCACCGAAAAGCCCAGCTGCCCCGCCTCGTTGCGGTTCATCCCCTTGTCGCGCATCAGCTGTAGCGCCATCGCCGTCGACGACATCGCAAGACCGATGCCGCCAATCACCGCCGCCTGCCAGGAAAACTGCGTCAGCATCAGCAGGCCCGCCAGAATGGCGGCGCTGAGCAACACCTGCGCCGCCCCGACGCCAAAAATAGATTGCCGCAATTGCCATAGTTTGGAGGGGTTCAGCTCAAGGCCGATGATGAACATCAGGAACACCACGCCCAGCTCGGAGAAGTGGAGAATTTCATCCACATCGCTGATGAACCCCAGCCCCCAGGGGCCAATGGCGATCCCCGCCAGCAAATAGCCCAGCACCGCGCCGATGCCGAGACGCGCGGCAAGCGGCACGGCGACCACGGCGGCAAACAAAAACAGCACCCCGGCAAGGAGTAAATTCGAACCGTCCATTAGCGTCCTCCCGCCGGTATCGGTGATGCCAGCCATTCTCCGTAGGCTCTGGCATGGCTCGCCAGCGCCTTTGGTTCCTGCCGCCGCGCCCAGTAAACAATAATCGGGCTCATCCAGTGCATGCGGCACATCGCCGCCGTCAGCTCGAACGGCCTCAGGATGTCGCTCATGGGATAACGGTTCAGCCCGTCATGACGGTAAGCACTTTCCGGCTCACCGGTGGTAATGACGCTCCGCCAGTACTTTCCCGCCAGCTGGTTGCCTCCCACCCCGCTGGAAAAGCCCCGGCTCAGCACGCGGTCCAGCCACTCTTTGAGCAGCGCCGGACAGCTATAGGTATAAAGCGGATGCTGGAACACAATCACGTCATGCTGACGCAGCAGTTCCTGCTCGTAAGGAATATCGATAAAAAAATCAGGATAGTGCGCGTAGAGATCGTGCACCGTGACGTTACTGAGCTGTGTGGCCGGCTTAAGCAGCACCCGGTTCGCCACCGAGTCCTGAGATTCCGGATGGGCATACAGCAGCAGCACTTTCGCTGTCTGAGACATCACTCCCCTCCCGGTTCTGTTTTTGTGTATTGTTGTCGTTTTGGGCTACCATGGCGGCCCGGTGGGGAAAATGGCCCACACCTTACATTATCATAATGACAAATTAACATAGTCGGAACATACGGCGCTTCTATGATTGTTTTCTCCTCGTTACAAATTCGTCGCGGCGTGCGCGTCCTTCTGGATAACGCGACTGCTACCATCAACCCGGGCCAGAAGGTGGGGCTGGTCGGCAAAAACGGCTGCGGTAAATCCACCCTGCTGGCGCTGCTGAAAAACGAGATAAGCGCGGACGGCGGGAACTTTACCTTCCCGGGCAACTGGCAGCTTGCCTGGGTGAACCAGGAGACGCCTGCGCTGAGCGAACCCGCACTCGACTATGTTATCGACGGCGACCGCGAATACCGCAGGCTCGAAGCGGAGCTCAATGCCGCCAACGAGCGCAACGACGGCCACGCCATCGCCACCGTTCATGGCAAGCTGGACGCCATCGACGCCTGGACCATTCGCTCCCGCGCCTCCAGCCTGCTGCACGGTCTGGGCTTCAGCAACGAACAGCTTGAACGCCCGGTCAGCGACTTCTCGGGCGGCTGGCGTATGCGCCTCAACCTGGCGCAGGCGCTGATCTGCCGCTCCGACCTCCTGCTGCTCGATGAACCAACCAACCACCTCGATCTCGATGCGGTTATTTGGCTGGAGAAGTGGCTTAAGAGCTATCAGGGCACTCTGATTCTGATCTCCCACGACCGCGACTTCCTCGATCCGGTAGTAGATAAAATCATTCATATCGAACAGCAAAGCATGTTCGAGTACACCGGCAACTACAGCTCCTTCGAACGCCAGCGCGCGACGCGCCTTGCCCAGCAGCAGGCGATGTATGAAAGCCAGCAGCAGCGCGTAGCGCACCTGCAAAGCTTTGTGGATCGCTTCAAGGCCAAGGCGTCAAAAGCCAAGCAGGCGCAGAGCCGCATCAAGATGCTGGAACGCATGGAGATGATCGCCCCCGCGCACGTGGATAACCCGTTCCACTTCAGTTTTCGCGAGCCGGAGAGCCTGCCGAACCCGCTGCTGAAAATGGAAAAAGTAAGCGCAGGCTATGGCGATCGCATTATTCTCGACTCTATTAAGCTTAACCTGGTGCCGGGTTCACGCATCGGTCTGCTGGGGCGTAACGGCGCCGGTAAATCCACGCTGATCAAGTTGCTGGCGGGCGAGCTTAAGCCGGTCAGCGGCGAAATCGGCCTGGCGAAGGGCATTAAGCTTGGCTACTTCGCCCAGCATCAGCTGGAATTTTTACGCGCGGATGAATCGCCAATTCAGCACCTGGCTCGCCTGGCCCCGCAGGAGATGGAGCAAAAGCTGCGCGACTACCTCGGCGGCTTCGGCTTCCAGGGCGATAAGGTCACTGAAAACACCGCGCGTTTCTCGGGCGGTGAAAAAGCCCGCCTGGTGCTGGCGCTGATCGTCTGGCAGCGTCCAAACCTGCTGCTGCTCGATGAACCGACCAACCACCTGGATCTCGACATGCGTCAGGCGCTGACCGAAGCGCTGATTGAGTTCGAAGGGGCGCTGGTTGTCGTGTCGCACGATCGCCACCTGATCCGCTCCACCACCGACGATCTTTACCTGGTGCACGGCGGCAAAGTCGAACCGTTCGACGGCGATCTGGAAGATTATCAGCAGTGGCTGACGGACGTGCAGAAACAGGAAAACCAGCCGGAAGAGTCAGCGAAAGACAATGCCAACAGCGCGCAGGCGCGCAAAGACCAGAAGCGCCGTGAAGCGGAGCTGCGCACCCAGACTCAGCCGCTGCGTAAAGAGATTGCCCGTCTCGAAAAAGAGATGGAAAAGCTCAACGCCACGCTTGCCGCCGTTGAAGAGAAGCTGGGCGACAGCGATCTGTACGATCAGCGCCGTAAAGCGGAGCTGACGGACTGCCTGCAAACGCAGGCGAAGGCCAAATCCAGCCTCGAAGAGTGCGAAATGGCATGGCTGGACGCGCAGGAACAGCTGGAAGCGATGCTGCAAGCCGACTAACACGCCGGGAGGGTTATGGGTTTCGATACCACGAGCGAGATTACGTTCCGTAAGCTCAGCATCTTCATGACGTTCATGGAGAAGGGCAATATCGCGCGTACCGCCGAAACGCTCGGCCTGAGCGGCGTCAGCGTGCACCGGGCGCTGCATACTCTGGAAGAGAACGTCCGCTGCCCGCTCTTTACCCACAAAGGGCGCAACCTGATTGCCCTCCCCTCGGCGTGGACGCTGCTGGAGTATTGCCAGGAGGTGATGCAGGTGATGGAGCGCGGGCTGGAAGAGTCGCGCAAGGTCGCCGGCATTGGTCAGGGGCGGTTACGCGTCGGCACGCTCTACTCGCTGACGCTGGAAACCGTGCCGCGCCTGATCATGGGCATGAAGCTGCGCCGTCCGGATCTGGAGATGGATCTCACGATGGGATCTAACGAAACCTTGCTGCACATGCTGGATGAAGGGTCGCTGGACGCGATTTTAATCTCTATCTCCGAAAGCGATATCGACCGTAACAGCCTCGAAGTGCTGCCGCTGTTCCACGACGATATTTTCCTTGCCGCGCCGGCCTCTGCCACGCTCAATACCAGCGGCCCCGCCGATCTGCGCGACTATAAAGATCGGAAGTTCGTCGCCCTCGCGGAAGGGTTCGCCACGTATGCGGGGTTTCAGGAAGCGTTTCATATCGCTGGCTTCGAGCCGGATATTGTGACGCGGGTGAACGATATCTTCTCGATGCTGAGCCTGGTGCAGGCAGGAGTCGGGTTTACGCTAATGCCGGGCAGGATGAAGAAAGTGTACGAAAATTCGGTGCAGCTGTTAAAGCTGGCGCAGCCGTACCAGATGCAGCAGCTGATTGCGATCGTCTTTGCGCGCAACCGCGAGCAGGATCCCAGCCTGCGGGCGCTGGCCGCTGAAGGGCGAATGTATGCCCGCAGTTTGCAGGATGGTGCCTGATGTTATTGCCCGGTGGCGCTACGCTTACCGGACCTACTCCCGGATTGTAGGCCCGGTAAGGCGCAGCCGCCACCGGGCATCAAACTCACCGCTGAAGCCGCCCTGCCAGATGCACCGCCACGTCCACCCCGCTGCGCTCCAGCGAAATGGATTCCCCTTCCCAGGCCGCCTGACGCGTCAGGCAGGTCAATATGCCCCCTGGCGGCATCTCAATCGCCAGCCGCGCTTCGCGTTCATTGGCAGAAATGACTGCCTCCTGCCAGCGCACGGTGCGCGCCATGTTCATCGCCAGGTCATCGGCAATTCTCTCTGGCTGCCAGAGCACGCGCCCGGTACTGCCGCTCAGGTACGCGCAGCGGGGGCGTGAAAGCGTGACCGATTCAAACGCCGCCACCAGCTTCTGCGCGGGTTCTGCCAGCAGCTCGCAGTGCGACGGCACGCTTACCGCCAGCCGTTTGGCCTTGCTCGCGCCCTTCGCCAGCGCGCGTTCGGCTACCTGCGCCATGCCGTCATCGGTTCCGGCTATAACGATCTGCGTTTCGGCATTCAGGTTAGCGATATAGGTTCCTGTCCCCTGGATAAGGTTTTCCACCTGCGGCAGGGTCAACCCCATTATCGCCGTCAGGCCGTAGCCGTGCGGATACGCCTGCTCCATCAGATCGCCACGCAGCGCCACCAGCTTCAGCGCGTCCGTAAACGCCAGCGCGCCCGCCACCACCGCCGCGGGATAAGCGCCAATCGATAAACCGCTGACGATATCCGGCGACACGCCGCGACGTTCCAGCTCGCGCGCCCAGGACACGCCGGCAATTAACAGTGAAAGCTGAACCGCGCGGGTATGGGTCAGCGAGGCTGCGCTGTCCAGGGTATCGACTTCCGCCCCCAGCACAGCACGGGCCTGCTCCAGCTCCGTTCCCGGCAGGTTTTGCAGCATACCTTCATGCTGGGTGCCCTGCCCCGGAAAGGTAAACAGTATTTTCATTACTCCTCCCTGTGCCATGGATCCGCCACCAGGCGCGGTCCACGGCGGGTTTTCAGCAGCGTTTTGCCGTCGCGTAACCATTCCGCCAGCGCGAATCCGCCCTCGGGCGTATCCACCTGCGTATCCGCCCGGCACAGCGCGCGGCCAAGCTGAGCCTGCCAGCCGGTAAACGCGTCAGGTGACACGGCGTGCGGAGCGCGGATGAGCAGATCGAGATCGCTGTCGGCGTGGATCACCGGAATACCGGTCGCCAGCGCGTAACCCGTACTGCCGGTTATCCCCCACGTCCACGGCCACGACTGCTGAGCAAGCTGAAGCGCCACCTGAACCGGCGGCTGAGTGACAAACGGCGAACGCAGCAGATCGGCGGTGACGCACAAATCTTCAGGCGAAACCACGCGCAGCACGTTCCCGGGCTTCACCCATCCGGCCGCACGCTGGTCGCGACGCAAACCGCGCACGCCAACGGGAATACGGCCTTCACTATCAACATCACGCCGTACCACTACCGGCAGCCCGGTATGCCAGGCCGCGTCCACCCAGGAGTCGGTGACGCCTTCCAGCGCGTCACGCGCGGTAAGCCAGATAAGGTCGTGGGGGCGTAATGTTGTGGTCATGATTACATTCCTGAAGTCAGCGAAATAAACAGCGGCAGCGACAGGATACACAGTACGGAGCTCAACAGCAGCACGGCTTCTGCATCCGGCGACTGCACGCCAAAGCGGTTACCGAACACGACGCCAAAGAAGCCCGCGGACAGCGCAATCATCAGGATGGCGGTGATCGCCACGGAGCCGTGCAGACCGAAGATCAAGACGATACCCCAGGCAATAGCGGGCTGGATCAGCAGTTTAGCGATGGTGGAGGTGATCACCATGGTGTTGATCTGAAGCTTACGCGCGGAGAGGATCACCCCGGTCAGGAACAGCGCCGCAGCGGTCGCGGACAGTCCCAGCGGTTTAATCGCCGCCAGTACCAGCTCCGGCATTGTGATGCCGATAGCGGACAGGATCACACCCAGCAGCGGGCCCATCACGATCGGTTTTTTAATGGAACGCCACATCAGCACCGGCAGCATGGAAAGTGTTGAACCGGAGTTATTGCCTTCGGCGCGGGCTTTCTCACGCTCCAGAATCAGCAGGCAGAACGGAGTCATCAGCACCGAACCACAGGCGATGGAGACCGCCACGGAGAGTGAAGTAGAAGAACTTTCACCCAGCACGCTGCCCAGAATCGGCAGGCCGAGCGCCGCATAGTTTGGCAGGGCGACGGTCAGCGTCAGCACGGCCGCATCCTGCGGGGATTTTTTAAAGACTTTGGTGGCGAGGAAGTAGATGGCCGCATAGGTGATCCACATCGCCAGAGTGAGAACCAGGATCAGCGGCGACTGCGCCACAATGCCGGTCCACGGGGTTTGCACGGTGGCGCTGAACAGCGCGGCAGGGAGTGCAAAATCCATAACGAAGATATTCAGCAGGGAAACATTTTTGTTATCGACCATCTTTGCCTTACCGGCCCAGAATCCCAGCAGCATGATGACGAAAATCGGTGCAAGAGCATGAACAATTACGTAAGTCATAAATCACCTGTAGTAAAAAAGTTTAAGCACTGGCGCGATGTTTATTATTTTCAGGATGCAGCTCCCCACGTGGACGCAGCGGGTGCGCCCACGGGGTGATGCATCTGGCAGGTCTCTTGTTACTTACCAGCTGGCTCGCATGCGTTCACGTACGAGCGCCGAGCTGCGGCGGTTGTCAGCACCCAGACGGTTTTTCAACGTGGTGTCCTGGCGAGCGTCACTGATGGCCTGTTGCAGGGTGGTTTTCACCAGCGTCAGATCGTTATCGGAAGGGGCATCCGGATTGCTGATGTCCAGCAGGTCAGAAAGCAGCCCCAGCGTGGCGTAGTTGCTGATGTCGTACGCCATTGGCGGAATGGTTGCCGCCAGTTTTTCCAGCGCCTCTACGGTGCGCAGCGTAATGCGCGCCGCAGACTCTTTGCCCATCGCGTGGATCAGCACGCCTTTATCGTTAAAGGCAATCAGGCGGTTAGCCTGGTAGCCGTGCGCCAGAAACGCGCCGGACATGGCCTTACCGACGATAAGACCAATCACCGGATGCCCCGCTAAACGCGCGTTGGCGTAGGCGGCAGCGGCTCCGGCCAGCGCCTGGTGGATACCAAACGCCTCTTCGCGACGGCCATAGGCCTGGCTTGGGACGTCGATCACCGCCACAATCGGGCGCTTCACGGCTTTATCAGCGTCAGCGGCTACGGTTTCGCTGACCACTTTTGCCAGCGTCCAGCCTTCCAGCAGGCCGACTTCCCCTTGCGCCGCGCGCGGGAAGTGGTTGTTGGCGTCCGGCACCACGGCGACAAAGCGCACCGTTTCACCGTTCAGCTCGCCGTCTGCCGCCTGCACGGACGGGCATAACCCTTCCAGACGTTTGGCGTTAGGGGCGAGGGTTTCCAGCCAGAGTTCGCCACGGCTTATTGAAGTACTCATCATTTCACCTCCCGGGCAAAAAGCGCTTTAATCTGTTCGGCATCGGCCTGTTTGCGGGTGTCGAAATTCGTCAGACGGTTCAGGTAATCGTCGTAGTTATCGGTGCGATGTTTCGCCGGTACGCCTTTGGCGATGGCCTCGTTCATCGCGGCTTTCACCGCGTTCACACCGTCGCCGACGAGCGCGTCCACCAGCCCGCTTTCATAGCGCACTTCGCCGCCGGTCATGCTCCAGATAAACGGACGGTCGCGGGAGTCGTACTCTTCAATGCCCGCTTCCTGCTCAATAACCTGCGGGCCGTTGAGGCCAAGACGCGCTTCGCGGGTCACAATCAGGTAGCTGCACAGCGCCGCGGCGATAGACATCCCGCCGAAGCAGCCTACGGTCCCGGCGACAATCCCGACGACCGGGGTATAGCGACGCAGGTCAACGATCGCGGCGTGGATATCGGCAATCGCCGCCAGGCCAAGGTTGGCTTCCTGCAAACGTACGCCACCGGTTTCGAGGCACAGTACCGCCTGAGTCGGAATGCCGTTGCGGTTATCTTCCGCCGCCAGCTCCAGCGCCGCCGCCATTTTGGCGCCGGACACTTCGCCCATGCTGCCGCCCTGGAAGGTGCCTTCAATCGCCACGACTACCGCAGGCTGGCCGTTGATGGTCCCTTTCGCGACCACCATGCCGTCATCGGACTGAGGAACAATCCCCTGTGGCCCAAGCCATGGAGAGATAATGCCTTCAAACGGATCCAGCAGTTCGCGGTAGCTGCCGTCGTCAAGCAATGCCTGCGCACGCTGGCGCGCTTTTAGTTCGATAAAGCTGCTGTCATCACGCATGATTCACCCCTTCAAAGACCTGTTCGATACGAATGCGCGCCACGCCCGGCGTCGCGCCGAAATCGTGGATGGTCAGTTTGCCTGCGGGCAGGCTGCTGACGGTTTGCAGGCGGTTGAACAACGCCTCCCAGCGTCCGCGGCTGTTGTCGACGGAGGTGGTGATATCAATGGTTAAGGTCTGGCCCGGTTCGGCGGTGAAAAGCGCCTCCATATCCCCGGAACCGACTACCCCTGCCAGCGCCCTGCCGCTTACTTCGCGGCTGGCGGGCACGGTCAATGTAATTTTTTCCATAACATCCTCTTAATGCTTTGAATAGGGCGTTTCGATGCGGTCAAGAAACAGCGTGGCGGCAAGCAGGTCTGCGGCACCGCCCGGCGAGGCGTTGAGCGTCAGCATCTGACGGTCTAACCGCGCCAGCGCCTGCTGCCCGGCAAGCGTTGCGCATCCTCCGGCGTTCAGCACCGCACGGGCACCGTTCTGCATGGCGTCCAGCCCCTCCATGCCGGCGTGCGACAGCACGCAGGTGTCGGTGAGCGAGGTCATGATCGCCATCAGCGCGTCAAGCCTGGCGTGCGTTTCGCTGCTGCCGTTGAAACGGCTGAGGCGAAGCTGCGGCAGCGCGCGCTGCATAACGTGCGGAAACGCCTGCTTAGCCTCTTCACGCGCGCCCGGCACGCGATAGCGGTGCGTGGCGCGTAACCCTTTGCTGAACACTTTTGGTGCCGCGTCGTCCGGCAGTTTCGCCAGCTGCGCGGCGGTGTTCGCGACGGCCTGCGCGCTGGCATCACCGCCCAGCATCGCCACCGCGCTCACCAGCAGTCCTAAAGCCCAGATCGCGCCACGGTGCGTATTCACGCCGTCGGTAGCGGCCATCATCTGCCGTTCACCTTCGCGACCCAGGCGGCCAACGGTTTGCCTGAGGGCAATATCCGCCGGACGCTGCCAGCTCTGCTGCGCCAGCGCCTGAAACGTGGGGGTCAGGCTGTGGGCGGAACGCTCCATCAGCGCAAGCGATAAATCGTGGTGCGCGCCGTTCCCCCGGCTGTCCACCAGACCGGGTTTCGGGCTTAAGCGTGCTTCGTCAATCAGACACTGCGTGGCGGTTCGCGCCAGCCATTCGGCACCGCCTTCAACCTGAATCTGGGGCAGAAGTTTCATTACCAGCTCCGGAATTTCGCAGGTGGGTTATACAGACCGCCGGACCACTCAACGAGGTCGGACACGCTGCCTGCGGCCAGCAGAGAGCGGGTGGCGTCGGTGCGGCGAATACCCATATCTTCGGGATAAACCACCTTCCCGCTCTGGCGAAGTTCCGCCACGCGTTTGGCATCCACGCCCAGACCGATATCGGTAATACCCGCCACGGCGGCGACCATCGCGCGACGCTCTTCCAGATCTTTCGCCCGGTAGAGGTACGCAATCCCCTCTTCCGTCAGCACGTGGGTGACGTCATCACCGTAAATCATGACCGGCGCCAGCGGCATACCGGAGGCTTTCGCCACGTCTACGGCGTCGAGTTTTTCCACGAAGGTTGGCTTCACGCCCGCCTGGAAAGTTTCCACCATCTGCACAACCAGCTTTTTACCGCGCTGCATTGGGTCCGGCTCGGTGATCATGTTCAGCCAGGCCGGCGTGGCGTGGCGACGACCGTGCGGATCGTGGCCCATGTTTGGCGCGCCACCGAAGCCGGAGAGACGACCGCGGGTCACGGTTGAGGAGTTCGCGTAACCATCAACCTGTAGCGTAGAGCCGATAAACATATCCACCGCGTACTGACCTGCCAACTGACAGAAGGCGCGGTTAGAGCGCATAGAGCCGTCTGCACCGGTAAAGAACACGTCCGGACGAGCGCGGATGTACTCTTCCATCCCCAGCTCGCCGCCGAAGCAGTGGACGCTCTCCACCCAGCCGCTTTCGATGGCGGGGATCAGCGTTGGATGCGGGTTCAGGGTCCAGTGTTTACAGATTTTGCCTTTGAGCCCGAGCTGTTCGCCGTAGGTTGGCAGCAGCAGCTCAATCGCCGCGGTGTTAAAGCCGATCCCGTGGTTCAGGGACTGCACCTGGTGCTCCGCGTAGATGCCTTTAATTGCCATCATCGCCATCAGGATATGTTCCTGTTTGATGAGGCGCGGGTCGCGGGTGAAGAGCGGTTCAATAAAGAACGGCTTGTCCGCCACCACCACGTAATCGATCCACGAGCCCGGGATATCGACGCGCGGCAGATCGCACTCGTCGTCTACCAGTTCGTTCACCTGTGCGATGACGATACCGTCGTGGAACGCGGCGGCTTCCACCAGCGCCGGGGTATCTTCGGTACTCGCCCCGGTATAGAGGTTGCCTTTGCGGTCCGCTTTAAAACCGGCAATCAGCGCCACGTTTGGCGACAGGTCAACGTAGAGACGTGAATAAAGTTCGATGTAGGTGTGGATCGCCCCGATTTCGAGCTGACCATCTTCCAGCAGCTGCGAAATGCGCAGGCTTTGCGTACCGGAGAAGGAGAAGTCCAGCTTGCGGGCGATGCCTTTCTCAAAGATGTCCAGATGTTCGCTGCGGCCCACGCTCGGCATGATCATATGCAGGTCATGTACGATTTGCGGGTTCACTTCCGCCAGTGAACGGGAAAGGAAATCCGCCTGCTTCTGGTTATTACCTTCCAGAACGACTTTGTCGCCTGGTGCGATCAGTTTTTCCAGCATGGCGACAAGATCGCCCGTTGGCAGTACCTTGCCCTGTACCGGTACGGATGCCAGACGACGCGCTTTCTCAGTGCGTCGGGTGTTCCATTGCCGGGTGGGAGTTTGCCCAGATAACATTATTAACCTCCTGATTCAGCACATCATTCTGATTTGCCTGACGTTGAGTAAAGTGTGCGCTCTGGTGAGAAAGGCATCAATTAAGCGTAGGACGGAATCATTAGCCTGAGAGTAATAAACAAGGTAAGGAAATGTGATCGGGATCAGTTCATATTTCGGAAAAACGGGCTAAACGGGGTACAATCCGGAAGGTATAGTTAATTACTGACAAGAATCAGCATCGCCCTTATGACCCAAATCATTCCCTCAGACTTCGACATTGCAGCCGAAGAGAGCGCAGAGTTTGTGCCCATGCGCGGGGTGGCTAACCCCCACCTGCAAACCATGCTGCCGCGCCTGATCCGGCGCAAGGTACGGTTCGCCCCTCACTGGCAACGCCTGGATTTGCCGGATGGCGACTTTTTGGATCTTGCCTGGAGCGAAGATCCGGAGCGGGCCAAACATAAACCTCGTCTGGTAGTGTTTCACGGTCTGGAAGGTAGCCTGCACAGCCCTTACGCCCACGGCCTCATCGAGGCGGCGAAAGCCCGCGGCTGGCTTGGGGTCGTGATGCACTTTCGCGGATGCAGCGGCGAGCCGAATCGCCAGAAACGCATCTATCACTCCGGTGAAACCGAGGATGGCACCTGGTTTCTGCGCTGGCTGAGAGACCGTTTTGGCGCCGCGCCAACGGCAGCGGTGGGATACTCGCTGGGCGGCAATATGCTGGCCTGCCTGCTGGCGAAAGAGAGCGACGCCGTACCGCTGGACGCGGCGGTTATTGTCTCTGCGCCATTTATGCTTGAGCAGTGCAGCTATCATATGGAAAAGGGGTTTTCGCGAGTCTACCAGCGTTACCTGCTCAACCTGCTGAAAGCCAACGCCGCGCGCAAGCTAAAGGCCTACCCGGATACGCTGCCTGTGACGCTGCAACAGCTTAAACGCGTGAAGCGCCTGCGCGAGTTTGATGATTTGATCACCTCGAAAATTCACGGCTTTGCCGATGCAATCGACTATTACCGTCAGTGCAGCGCCATGCCTTTACTGAATCAAATCACGAAACCCACGCTGATTATCCACGCCAAAGACGATCCGTTTATGGATCATCACTCGATCCCCGCGCCCGATTATCTGCCGGCCAACGTGCAGTATCAGCTTACCGAGTTCGGCGGACACGTCGGCTTTGTTGGCGGCACGCTGCGTCGGCCTAAAATGTGGCTTGAGACGCGTATTCCCGACTGGTTAACGGCTTATCTGGACGGTAAAAAATGATTATTCCCTGGCAGGATCTCTCTCCCGAAACGCTCGATAATCTGATTGAAAGCTTTGTCTTGCGCGAAGGCACCGATTATGGTGAACATGAACGTTCGCTTGAACAAAAGGTCAACGATGTTAAGCGCCAGCTTAAAAGCGGCGACGTGGTGCTGGTATGGTCCGAACTGCATGAGACGGTCAATATCATGCCCCGCAACGCGTTTCATGGCTGATCTTAAAACTTTTCCAGTCAGGGAGTTGCTATGTCTGCCAGACATCCGGTTATTGCCGTTACGGGTTCGAGCGGGGCGGGAACCACCACCACCAGCCTCGCCTTCCGCAAGATCTTCGCACAGCTGAATTTACGGGCGGCAGAGGTAGAGGGCGACAGCTTTCACCGCTACACGCGCCCGGAGATGGACATGGCCATCCGCAAGGCGCGGGATCTGGGTAAACACATCAGCTACTTTGGTCCAGAGGCGAATGACTTCGGCCTGCTGGAGCAAACCTTCCGCGAATACGGGCAAAGCGGCACCGGACAGTCCCGCAAGTATCTGCACACCTACGATGAAGCCGTTCCCTGGAACCAGGTACCCGGCACGTTCACGCCTTGGCAGCCGCTGCCGGAACCGACTGACGTGCTGTTTTACGAAGGGTTGCACGGCGGCGTGGTGACGCCTCAGCACGACGTGGCGCGCCACGTGGATTTGCTGGTGGGGGTGGTGCCGATTGTTAACCTTGAGTGGATCCAGAAGCTGACGCGCGACATCAGCGAGCGCGGCCACTCGCGTGAAGCGGTGATGGACTCGGTGGTGCGCTCCATGGAAGACTACATCAACTTCCTGACGCCACAGTTCTCCCGCACCCACATTAACTTCCAGCGCGTGCCCACCGTGGATACCTCTAACCCGTTCGCCGCGAAAAGCATTCCCTCGCTGGACGAAAGCTTTGTGGTGATCCACTTCCGCAACCTGGAAGGCATCGATTACCCCTGGCTGCTGGCGATGCTGCAAGGCTCGTTTATTTCGCACATGAATACGTTAGTGGTGCCGGGCGGAAAAATGGGGCTGGCGATGGAGCTGATCATGACGCCGCTGGTGCAGCGGCTGATGGAAGGGAAGCAGATCGCGTGATTTTTTTGCCCGGTGGCGCTGCGCTTACCGGGCCTACGTTCATGCTTTTGTAGGGCGGGTCAGCGAAGCGCCACCCGCCAAAAAATTAAGCCTCGACCACTTCATACGAATGGGTGATGTTTACCGCTTTCTCCAGCATCAACGCCACGGAGCAGTACTTCTCCGCTGAGAGATCCACCGCGCGTGACACCGCCGCGTCTTTCAGCGCTTTCCCGGTGACAACAAAATGCAGATTGATGTGCGTGAACAGGCGTGGCGCCTCTTCGCGACGTTCTGACGTCAGCTTCACTTCACAATCGGTCACGTCATGACGGCCTTTTTGCAGGATCGACACCACGTCGATCGCGCTGCATCCCCCTGCCGCCATCAGCACCATTTCCATCGGGCTTGGGGCTTTATCACCGGAGTTACCGTCCATCAAAACCTGGTGCCCGGAGGCCGACTCGCCCAGGAACGTTAACCCTTCAACCCATTTCACACGCGCTTGCATATTCACTCACTCCAACGTTGCATTTTTTATGACAGATTACGTGTACGTTACATTTCTCGCAACGGAAGGCGACCTGCGTCATGCTGAAGCGAGACACCAGGAGACACGCGGCGAAAGCTATGCTAAAACACTCTGGATGCTACAGTAATACATTGACGTTACACATGTATGCAGAGGACATCAAACTTTACTGGCTGCGAAACGTTACGACAGCCGACTTCCCAGGGTATGGGTAAGAATTCGATTGCAACCCCAGAGTCCGGATGCATCTTATGACTCTGGTGACAGCTTATAACAGAGGATAACAGCGCATGGTGCTTGGCAAACCGCAAACAGACCCGACTCTCGAATGGTTCTTGTCTCATTGCCACATTCATAAGTACCCATCAAAGAGCACGCTGATTCACCAGGGTGAAAAAGCGGAAACGTTGTATTACATCGTTAAAGGCTCGGTGGCCGTGCTGATCAAAGATGAAGAAGGGAAAGAGATGATCCTTTCTTATCTGAACCAGGGCGATTTTATCGGTGAACTGGGCCTGTTTGAAGAAGGCCAGGAACGTAGCGCCTGGGTTCGTGCTAAAACAGCATGTGAAGTGGCTGAAATTTCTTACAAGAAAT
Organism: Enterobacter cloacae complex sp.; assembly: GCF_900322725.1. Lineage (NCBI taxonomy): Bacteria > Pseudomonadati > Pseudomonadota > Gammaproteobacteria > Enterobacterales > Enterobacteriaceae > Enterobacter > Enterobacter cloacae complex sp. Next base: position 1,676,780 of record NZ_LT991957.1, read on the forward strand.
TCCGTCAGCTGATTCAGGTCAACCCTGACATCCTGATGCGTCTTTCTTCCCAGATGGCACGCCGTCTGCAAGTGACCTCTGAGAAGGTGGGTAACCTTGCTTTCCTGGACGTAACCGGTCGTATCGCGCAGACGCTGCTGAACCTGGCGAAACAGCCGGACGCCATGACCCACCCTGACGGTATGCAAATTAAAATTACCCGCCAGGAAATCGGTCAGATCGTCGGCTGCTCCCGTGAAACAGTGGGCCGTATCCTGAAGATGCTGGAAGACCAGAACCTGATCTCCGCCCACGGTAAAACCATCGTGGTTTACGGGACCCGTTAATTCCGGTCAGACGGCGTGCCGCCGCAGGGTGGCACGCCGTTTTTGTCTCTACTCCTCATGTGGCGCAGGCTGATCTATCACCCGGAAGTTAACTACGCACTGCGACAAACGCTGGTGTTGTGTCTCCCCGTGGCCGTGGGCCTGCTCCTCGGACATCTTCAGCAGGGGTTGCTGTTTTCTCTCGTGCCCGCCTGCTGCAACATTGCCGGTCTGGACACGCCGCATAAACGCTTTTTCAAACGCCTGATTATTGGCGGCTGCCTGTTTGCCGGCTGTAGCCTTGCCGTGCAGCTTTTACTGGCCCGCGACATACCGCTGCCGCTGATCCTGACCGTGCTGGCGATGACGCTCGGCGTAACCGCCGAAATCAGCTCGCTGCACGCCCGACTGCTTCCCGCGTCGCTGATAGCCGCCATCTTCACCTTAAGCCTTGCGGGCAATATGCCGGTGTGGGAGCCATTGCTGATCTACGCCCTCGGCACGCTGTGGTACGGGCTGTTTAACTGGTTCTGGTTCTGGCTGTGGCGGGAACAGCCGCTGCGTGAATCCCTGAGCCTGCTCTACGTGCAGCTTGCTGAATACTGCGAAGCAAAATACACCCTTCTCACCCAGCATACCGACCCGGAAAAATCCCTGCCGCCGCTGCTGGAGCGGCAGCAAAAAGTGGTGGATCTGATCAGCCAGTGCTACCAGCAGCTGCACATGCTTGCCGCCAATAAAAATCATGAATATAAGCGGCTGCTGCGTACCTTCCAGGTCGGGCTGGATTTGCAGGAGCATATCTCCGTCAGCCTGCATAATCCGGAAGAGGTGCAAAAGCTGGTGGAGCGCAGCCATGCGGAAGCGGTGATCCGCTGGAACGCGCAGACCGTCGCGGCGCGCCTGCGGGTGTTGGCTGATGATATTCTCTATCACCGCTACCCGACGCGCTTTAACATGGATAAACAGCTCGGCGCGCTGGAGAAGATTGCGCGTCAGCACGCGGATAACCCGGTCGGACAATTTGCCGCCTGGCATTTCAGCCGCATCGCCCGCGTGCTGCGCACCCAGCGCCCACTTTATGCCCGCGACCTGATGGCCGATAAGCAAAAACGGCTCCCGCTGCTGCCCGCGCTGAAAAGCTACCTGTCACTGAAGTCTTCCGCCCTGCGCAACGCCGCGCGGATCAGCGTGATGCTGAGCATCGCCAGCCTGATGGGAATGGCCCTGCACCTGCCGAAACCCTACTGGATCTTAATGACCGTGCTGTTTGTTACCCAGAACGGCTATGGCGCCACGCGGGTCCGGATTCTGCATCGTGCGGGCGGCACGATGGCGGGGCTGATTATCGCGGGCGTGACGCTGCACTTTCACGTGCCGGAGGGCTATACCCTGGCCGGTATGTTGGCGATTACCCTGGTGAGTTATCTGATCATCCGCAAAAACTACGGCTGGGCGATGGTGGGCTTTACGGTGACGGCGGTGTATACCCTGCAACTGCTCACGCTTAACGGGGAACAGTTTATTATTGCCCGGCTGGTCGATACGCTGATTGGCTGTCTGATCGCCTTTGGCGGCATGGTCTGGCTGTGGCCGCAGTGGCAGAGCGGGCTGCTGAGGCAGAACGCCCACGACGCGCTGGAGGCCGATCAGCAGGCCATTCGTCTGATCCTGAGCGACGACCCGCAGCCTTCCCCGCTGGCCTACGAGCGCATGAAGGTCAACCAGGCGCACAACGCCCTGTTCAACTCCCTGAACCAGGCCATGCAGGAGCCGGGCTTTAACGCGCACTACCTGGCGGACATGAAGCTGTGGGTGACGCACAGCCAGTTTATCGTCGAGCACATCAACGCCATGACCACGCTGGCGCGCGAGCACACCATGCTGACGCCAGACCTGGCGCAGCGCTATTTGCAGTCGTGTGAAATTGCGTTGCAGCGCTGCCAGCAGCGTCTGGAGTATGACGCGCCGGGCGAGTCGGGAGAGTCAAATATTATGGAAGCGCCGGAAACACTTACCCACGGCCCGATGAGCACCCTGGAGCAGCATTTGCAGCGTGTTCTCGGGCACCTGAACACCATGCACACCATTTCGTCGGTGGCATGGCGTCAGCGTCCGCATCACGGGATTTGGTTAACCCGCAGGTTAAAGCGGACGGCGTATTAGCCTTTTACAATCTTCGCGACCGCCGCGGCAAAGCGGGTTAACCCGTCTTCAATGTCGTTCTCTTCCACCACCAGCGACGGCGCAAAGCGCATCACGTCCGGCCCGGCGTTGAGCACCATGACGCCTTCATGGGCGGCGGCGTGCAGGAAATCGCGCGCGCGACCTTTGTACTGCGGCTTCAGCTCGGCGCCGATCAGCAGCCCCATGCCGCGGATCTCGCTGAACACGTCGTACTGTTCATCAATCTTTTTCAGGTCTTTCACAAACAGGTCGCGTTTCGCATTCACGCCGTTCAGAACGTCCGGCGTGTTGATGATGTCGAACGCCGCGCCCGCCACGGCGCACGCCAGCGGATTACCGCCGTAGGTGGAGCCGTGTGAGCCGACGTGGAACGCGGAAGCGATATCCTGGGTGGTGAACACCGCGCTGACCGGGAAGCCGCCGCCGAGCGCTTTCGCGCTGGTCAGAATATCCGGCGTGACGCCGTAGTGCATGTAAGCGAACAGATCTCCGGTACGCCCCATTCCACACTGCACTTCATCAAACACCAGCAGCGCCTGATGCGCATCGCACAGCTCGCGCAGTCCTTGCAGAAATTCCGGGGTAGCCGCCGTGACGCCGCCTTCCCCCTGAATCGGCTCGACCACCACCGCGCAGGTGTGGTCGTCCATCACCGCCTTCACCGCGTGCAGATCGTTAAACGGCACGTGGATGATGTCCGCTGGTTTCGGGCCAAAGCCGTCGGAATACTTCGGCTGGCCGCCCACGGAAACGGTAAAGAACGAGCGACCGTGGAAAGCGTTATGGAAGGCGATGATTTTGGTTTTATACGGACTGTGGCGCGTGGTTGCGTAATAGCGCGCCAGCTTAAAGGCGGTTTCGTTGGCTTCGGTGCCGGAGTTCATAAACAGCACGCGTTCGGCGAAGGTTGCATCGATGATCTTACGGCCCAGGCGCAGCGCCGGTTCGTTGGTGAAAACGTTGCTGGTGTGCCACAGGGTTTCGCCCTGGGTTTTCAGCGCGTCCACCAGCGCAGGATGGCAATGGCCCAGCGCCGTCACCGCAATACCGCCCGCGAAATCTACGTACTCTCTGCCCTGCTGATCCCACACGCGGCTGCCTTTCCCTTTTACCGGAATAAACTCAGCCGGTGCATAAATCGGCAGGATCACTTCATCGAATGTCGCGCGGGTAATTGCTGGTTGTTCAGTTGCCATGTCATGACCATCCATTTTTTATGTCACAGTGCTTGTGAAAATATAATCACAAAATATGCATAAAAAATCACAGCAAGGCAACAGATATTCAGCGGTTGAGGAAATTCGCCAGCAGCGCGTGCCCCTGCTCGCTCAGGATGCTTTCCGGGTGAAACTGCACGCCTTCAAGATCCCAGTCCCGGTGACGAATGCCCATGATCTCCTGCGTCTCGCTCCAGGCGGTAACCTCAAAGCAGGCCGGGAGCGTCGGCGGATCGATCACCAGCGAATGGTAGCGCGTCACGGTTAGCGGATTGTTGAGTCCTGAGAAAACGCCCGAACCGGTGTGCGTGACCGGCGAGGTTTTACCGTGCATGACTTTCGCGGCACGGACAATGGTCGCGCCAAAAACCTGCGCAATGGCCTGATGGCCAAGGCAGACGCCCAGAATCGGCAGCCTGCCCGCGGTGTGGCGGATCGCCTCCAGGGAGATACCGGACTCCGACGGGGTACACGGCCCCGGCGAAATCACGATTTTCCGGGGAGCCAGCGTGTCAATGTCTGCCAGCGCGATCTCGTCGTTACGGCGGACAACCACCTCTGCCCCCAGCTCACAAAAATACTGGTAAAGGTTCCAGGTAAAGGAATCGTAGTTATCAATCAGCAGAATCATGGCGGCTCCCGAAAAAATTGCCGCCCTATTCTACTCAGATCCCCGCGCTTCGCTCACTACTTTAGCAAAGATGGCGTTCAGGGCGGCCAGATCCCCCGTCGCCCCGCTCTGGTTGGCGGCGGCCCAGTCGTCCGGGTCGATATCTTGCCAGTTCAGCACGTAGCCCGCATGGATCGCCAGCTGTTCAAAGAAGATCCGCTGGGCCACGCCATTGCCGCTCATAAAAGGATGTAGCATGTTGATTTCACAGTAGTAGTGACTCATTTTGTCTGTGAAATCCTCTTTCGGAAGGCCGACCAGATATTTATCGTTTTCCAGCGAAGCCATCAGCTCATTCCCCACCTTCTCGATGTACTCGAAATGGCAAAAAGGAATGTCGCCTTTGGAAATATCGGCGGTGCGCAGCTCACCAGCCCCTTTCATTTCGTTGCGGAATAAATGGCGGTGAATAAGGCACAGATGGGGTAAACCCGGTGCAGGAGGCCCCAGTTCCAGCGTCTCAATATCGGGGTCAGCTGGACCCTTGCCTTTTTCAAGAAGGCGACTGGCCTGAAGATTGACGCTACGCTGTTGCTCCCAGAGTCGGGATTTTTGCTTGTCGGTGAGTTTTTTCACTACGCCTCCCTGAATAGTCCGTTTGCCACAAGTATAAGCAGCAAAACGCGCTTTCGCTGGGAGGAGGGAAAGACACGGGCAGGATATGCCCGTGTGGAAGAACGATTACGGCAGCACTTTCGCGGAGAGGATCACCACTGGCTTAGACGGCACATTCTGGTATGGACCGACATCGTGGGTCTGAACCTGAGAGATCTTGTCCGCCACGTCCATGCCTTTCACCACTTTACCGAAGACCGCATAGCCAAAGTCGCGCTGGCCGTGATCCAGGAAAGCGTTGTCCGCCACGTTGAGGAAGAACTGGCTGGTGGCGCTGTCTTTATCCGCCGTACGCGCCATGGAAATGGTGCCGCGCTTGTTCAGCAGGCCGTTATCCGCTTCATTTTTGATTGGCGGGTTAGGCTTTTTCTGCTGCATCTGCTCGTTGAAACCGCCGCCCTGAATCATAAAGCCCGGGATCACGCGGTGGAACGTGGTGTTGTTATAAAAACCACTGTTCACGTAGTCGAGGAAGTTTTTCACGGAAACGGGGGCTTTCTGGCTATCCAGCTCCAGCTCAATATTCCCCGCAGAGGTAGTCAGCAGGACGTGAGGGTCTCCTTTGGCTGCCAGCGCAGCAGGGGAAACGGCAGAAAGAGCAAACACAGCTGCGACAGCCGCCAGTGTTGATTTGAGCATGAGAATTCCTTAACAAAGCGCAGTATAAAAAGCGAATGGCTTGATTCTAAAGAGCAGTATGAACCCAGACCAGTCTTTTACCTAATTTTACGAAATTGAAACAATTATTACCGCGCAAACGATTGTTCAACACGCGATAGAATGTGATCTTTATCACGTTAAAGCCTGCAATTGTGCTCAAAATTTTCTGAAAAGATTTAATTAGATCACTTTCGCGACTAAAATCTGCCCGCTCAAACGCAGTCCATGCGTTTTTCTTTACTTTTAACAGGCCAGACATGACTAACAGCAATCGCATCAAGCTCACATGGATCAGCTTCTTCTCTTACGCCCTGACCGGCGCGTTGGTGATCGTCACCGGGATGGTGATGGGTAATATCGCAGAGTATTTCCAGTTGCCCGTTTCCAGCATGAGTAACACCTTCACCTTCCTGAACGCGGGGATCCTGATCTCTATTTTCCTGAATGCCTGGCTGATGGAAATCGTGCCGCTGAAAACCCAGCTGCGCTTCGGCTTCGTGCTGATGGTTGCCGCCGTGGCGGGCCTGATGTTGAGCCACAGCATCGCCCTGTTCTCCGCCGCCATGTTCGTGCTGGGCCTGGTGAGCGGGATCACCATGTCGATCGGTACGTTCCTGATCACCCATATGTATGAAGGCCGCCAGCGCGGCGCGCGTCTGCTGTTTACCGACTCCTTCTTCAGCATGGCCGGGATGATTTTCCCGATGGTCGCCGCGTATCTTCTCGCGCGCAGCATTGAATGGTACTGGGTATACGCCTGTATCGGTCTGGTCTATGTCGCGATCTTCATCTTGACCTTCGGCTGTGACTTCCCGGTACTCGGCAAAAAAGCGCAGACCACCTCAGAGCCGGTGGCGAAGGAAAAATGGGGTATCGGCGTGCTGTTCCTCTCCATTGCCGCCCTGTGCTACATCCTCGGTCAGCTGGGCTTTATCTCGTGGGTACCGGAATACGCCAAAGGTCTGGGCATGAGCCTGAACGACGCGGGCAAGCTGGTGAGCGATTTCTGGATGTCTTACATGTTCGGCATGTGGGCCTTTAGCTTCATCCTGCGCTTCTTCGACCTGCAACGTATTCTGACCGTTCTGGCGGGTCTGGCGACCGTGCTGATGTATCTGTTCATCAACGGTTCCCCGGAGCATATGCCGTGGTTCATTCTGACCCTGGGCTTCTTCTCCAGCGCGATTTATACCTCAATCATCACCCTTGGCTCACTCCAGACCAAAGTGGCCTCGCCAAAGCTGGTGAACTTCGTGCTGACCTGCGGCACCATCGGCACCATGCTGACCTTCGTGGTCACGGGCCCGATCGTAGCGCACAGCGGCCCGCTGGCGGCGCTGCATACCGCTAATGGTCTGTACGCCGTGGTGTTTATCATGTGCTTCGTGCTGGGCTTTGTGACCCGTCACCGCCAGCACAATACGGCAACCGCTACCCATTAATCGCCATCACCCCTTTGCGTTCTGCAAAGGGGTTTTACCCCGCTTACCCGCTCTGACTGCCGATTCGTAAAAACCCCACTAAATTTGTGCAAAAAACAAGCAAGCACAAAAAACGAACAATATCCGCCACTTATAAAAATCCTGACAAATCATAGATATACCCACTAAGGGGTAGGTGCAGGCGTATTTGATTTGCATCAATAAGTGCCTCTGCTGAATCGTTAAGGTAGGCAGTAATAGAAAAGAAATCGAGGCAAAAATGAGCAAAGTCAGACTCGCTATCATCGGTAACGGCATGGTCGGCCACCGCTTTATTGAGGATCTTCTCGATAAAGCCGATGCTGACCAGTTCGATATTACCGTGTTCTGTGAAGAACCCCGCAAGGCGTACGACCGTGTGCACCTGTCTTCCTACTTCTCCCACCATACCGCCGAAGAGCTCTCTCTGGTGCGCGACGGGTTCTACGAGAAGCATGGCGTAAAAGTGCTGGTGGGCGAACGCGCTATCACCATCAACCGTCAGGAGAAAGTGATCCACTCCAGCGCCGGGCGTACGGTTTTTTACGATAAGCTGATCATGGCGACTGGCTCGTATCCGTGGATCCCGCCGATTAAAGGGTCGGAAACCCAGGATTGCTTCGTTTACCGTACCATTGAAGACCTCAACGCCATTGAATCCTGCGCACGTCGAAGCAAACGCGGTGCGGTTGTCGGCGGTGGTCTGCTGGGCCTGGAAGCGGCAGGCGCGCTGAAAAACCTCGGCGTTGAAACCCACGTCATCGAATTTGCCCCGATGCTGATGGCGGAACAGCTGGACCACATGGGTGGCGATCAGCTACGCCGTAAAATCGAAAGCATGGGCGTGAAGGTTCACACCAGCAAAAACACCAAAGAGATCGTGCAGGAAGGTACCGAAGCGCGTAAAACCATGCGCTTTGCCGACGGCAGCGAGCTGGAAGTGGACTTCATCGTCTTCTCCACCGGTATTCGTCCACGCGACAAGCTCGCCACGCAGTGCGGCCTGGCCGTCGCCCAGCGCGGCGGGATCATGATCAACGATACCTGCCAGACCTCCGATCCGGATATCTACGCCATCGGCGAATGTGCCAGCTGGAATAACCGCGTGTACGGTCTGGTGGCGCCAGGGTACAAAATGGCGCAGGTTGCCGTTGACCATATCCTCGGCAACGAAAACGCCTTTACCGGCGCAGACATGAGCGCCAAGCTGAAGCTGCTGGGCGTGGACGTAGGCGGCATTGGCGATGCGCATGGCCGCACTCCGAACTCCCGCAGCTACGTCTATCTGGACGAAAGCAAAGAGGTCTACAAACGCCTTATCGTCAGCCAGGACAACAAAACCCTGCTCGGTGCGGTGCTGGTGGGCGACACCAGCGACTTCGGTAACCTGCTCCAGCTGGTGCTGAACGCCATTGAACTGCCGGAAAACCCGGACGCGCTGATCCTGCCGGCACATGCCTCCAGCGGTAAACCGTCGATCGGCGTAGATAAACTGCCGGACAGCGCGCAGATTTGCTCCTGCTTCGACGTCACTAAAGGCATGCTGATCTCCGCCATCAACAAAGGCTGCCACACCGTTGCGGCGCTGAAGGCCGAAACCAAAGCCGGTACCGGCTGCGGCGGCTGTATTCCGCTGGTCACGCAGGTGCTGAACGCTGAACTGGCGAAACAGGGCATCGAAGTGAACAACAACCTGTGCGAGCACTTCGCTTACTCTCGCCAGGAGCTGTATCACCTGATCCGTGTGGAAGGCATCAAATCCTTCGACGAGCTGCTGGAGAAACATGGCCAGGGCTACGGCTGTGAAGTGTGTAAGCCGACCGTCGGTTCCCTGCTGGCGTCCTGCTGGAACGAGTATGTGCTCAAACCAGAGCACACCCCGCTTCAGGACACTAACGACAACTTCCTGGCCAACATTCAGAAAGACGGGACTTACTCGGTGATCCCGCGTTCTGCCGGAGGGGAAATCACTCCGGAAGGGCTGGTCGCCGTGGGCCGTATCGCTCGTGAGTTTAACCTGTACACCAAAATCACCGGTTCTCAGCGTATCGGCCTGTTTGGTGCGCAAAAAGATGATCTGCCGGAAATCTGGCGTCAGCTGATTGAGGCGGGCTTCGAAACCGGTCACGCGTATGCCAAAGCGCTGCGCATGGCGAAAACCTGCGTGGGCAGCACCTGGTGCCGCTACGGCGTAGGCGACAGCGTGGGCTTCGGCGTCGAGCTGGAAAACCGCTACAAAGGCATCCGTACTCCACACAAAATGAAGTTCGGCGTCTCAGGCTGTACCCGTGAATGTGCCGAAGCGCAGGGTAAAGACGTGGGTATCATCGCCACCGAGAAAGGCTGGAACCTGTACGTGTGCGGCAACGGCGGGATGAAACCTCGCCACGCGGATCTGCTGGCGGCGGATCTCGATCGCGATACGCTGATCAAGTATCTCGACCGCTTCATGATGTTCTACATTCGTACTGCCGATAAGCTGACCCGTACCGCGTCCTGGCTGGATAACCTCGAAGGCGGTATCGACTACCTGAAGTCGGTCATCATTGACGACAAGCTGGGTCTGAACGAACAGCTTGAGTCCGAGATGGCTCGCCTGCGCGAGGCGGTGATATGCGAGTGGACCGAAACCGTGAACACGCCTGCGGCGCAGACGCGCTTCAAACACTTTATCAACAGCACCCAGCGCGATCCGAACGTGCAGGTGGTGCCGGAGCGCGAACAGCATCGTCCTGCAACCCCGTATGAACGCATTCCGGTGATGCTGGTGGAGGAAAACGCATGAGCCAGTGGGTAAACATCTGCAACATTAACGACATTCTGCCAGCAACCGGCGTCTGTGCTTTGCTGGGTAACGAGCAGGTGGCGATTTTCCGCCCTCGCCACGATGAACAGGTCTTTGCCATCAGCAATATCGACCCGTTCTTTGAGGCCAGCGTGCTCTCCCGCGGACTGATTGCCGAGCACCAGGGCGACCTGTGGGTCGCCAGCCCGCTGAAAAAGCAGCGCTTCCGCTTAACCGACGGGCGCTGCATGGAAGACGAAAGCTTCTCTGTGAAGCACTACGACGTCCGCGTGAAGGACGGCGAGGTGCAGCTGAAAGCGTAACCCTCCGCCTTTCCAATAGGAAAGGCTTATGACCTCTTGTGGGTAGCAGCAGGAAAAACCGTATGTTCTGTACGATCCCTGCTGTTATCCTGACGTCAATTCTTCCCCCGCCATGAATGCTGTGAGGTAACGTCGTGGATCACCTGCCGATTTTTTGTCAATTACGCAACCGCGACTGCCTGCTCGTGGGCGGCGGCGATGTGGCTGAACGCAAAGCCCGCCTGCTTCTGGAGGCTGGCGCCCGCCTGACCGTTAACGCCCTCACCTTCGCCCCACAGTTTGACGTCTGGGCGCAGGAAGGGATGCTCACGCTGGTGCAGGGCGAATTTGATGAATCCCTGCTGGAAACCTGCTGGCTGACCATCGCCGCAACGGATAACGATGACGTTAACCAGCGCGTCAGCGACGCCTGCGAAGCGCGCCGCATCTTCTGTAACGTGGTGGATGCGCCGAAAGAGGCGAGCTTTATCATGCCGTCGATTATCGACCGTTCACCGCTGATGATTGCGGTGTCGTCCGGCGGCCGCTCGCCCGTACTTGCCCGCCTGCTGCGGGAAAAACTGGAAGCTATTTTGCCGCAGCACCTTGGTCAGATTGCGCATTACGCAGGGCAGCTTCGCTCCCGCGTGAAGCAAACCTTCTCAACAGTGGGCGAACGCCGTCGCTTCTGGGAGAAGTTCTTTGTCAACGACCGGCTGGCGCAGTCGCTGGCCAATCAGGACGCAAAGGCAGTTGAAGAGACCACCGAGCAGCTTCTCTCTGAACCGCTGGATCACCGCGGTGAAGTGGTGCTGGTGGGCGCAGGACCCGGCGATGCAGGCCTGCTGACGCTGAAAGGCCTACAGCAGATCCAGCAGGCCGATATCGTGGTGTATGACCGTCTGGTCTCTGATGACATCATGAACCTGGTACGCCGGGATGCTGACCGCGTGTTCGTCGGCAAACGGGCAGGCTATCACTGCGTGCCGCAGGAGGAGATCAACCAGATCCTGCTGCGGGAAGCGCAAAAAGGTAAGCGCGTGGTGCGCCTGAAGGGTGGCGATCCGTTTATCTTTGGTCGCGGCGGCGAAGAGCTAGAAACCCTGTGCAACGCGGGTATTCCGTTCTCCGTAGTGCCGGGCATTACCGCGGCATCCGGCTGTTCTGCCTATTCCGGTATCCCGTTGACCCACCGCGATTATGCCCAGAGCGTGCGCCTGGTAACGGGGCACCTGAAAACCGGCAGCGAGCTGGACTGGCATAATCTGGCCGCTGAAAAGCAGACGCTGGTCTTCTATATGGGGCTAAATCAGGCCGCCACTATTCAGGCGAAACTGCTGGAGCACGGCATGGAAGCAGATATGCCGGTCGCGCTGATAGAAAACGGTACCACCATTACGCAGCGCGTGGTTGATGGCGTGCTGACGCAGTTGGGCGAGCTGGCGCAGCAGGTTCAAAGCCCGGCGCTGATCGTTGTTGGACGCGTGGTTGAGCTGCGCGAAAAGCTGAACTGGTTCTCAAACCACTAACCATAGTCTCTCTTCCTGGAGTAGTCCTTATGCGGACTACTCCCTTCATACCTCAGTCGATAACATACCGCCCGCATAATGGAACTTTTCCATTTATTCCCTCGTGTTACATCCAATTTTAGATTTTTAGACAAGGAATGCGTATGTTCAAACTGGCAAAAGCTGCCGTTCTGGTCGGCCTGTTATCAACTCTGACGGCCTGCACCGGTCACGTTCAAAATACTAAAAATAATTGCAGCTATGATTACCTGCTGCACCCGGCGATCTCCATTTCGAAGATCATTGGCGGTTGCGGCCCGGCGGCACAGCAGTAAGCGTTTTTCAGGCGTAAAAAAACCGGGAATTTCCCGGTTTTTTTATTGAGTCCGTATTTGTCGGGTGGCGGCTTAAGGTTTCGCCACAAACCCAATCGCCTCGTACACCGCTTTCAGGGTTTCCGACGCGCGCGCGCTGGCTTTTTCCGCGCCCTCTTTCATCACTTTTTGCAGGAATGCTTCGTCGTTACGGTAACGATGATAACGCTCCTGCAACTCGGTCAGCATACCGGAAACGGCGTCAGCCACTTCGCCTTTTAGGTGGCCGTACATCTTGCCTTCGAAGTGTTTTTCCAGCTCAGGGATGCTCTGTCCGGTTACGCCGGAGAGAATGTCCAACAGGTTGGATACGCCCGCTTTATTCTGCACGTCGTAGCGCACTACCGGCGGCTCGTCGGAGTCGGTTACCGCACGCTTGAGCTTTTTCACGACCGATTTCGGATCTTCCAGCAGGCCAATAACGTTGTTGCGGTTATCGTCAGACTTGGACATCTTTTTGGTCGGCTCCAGCAGCGACATCACGCGCGCGCCGGATTTTGGAATAAACGGCTCCGGCACCTTGAACACGTCGCCGTACAGCGCGTTGAAGCGCTGGGCGATATCGCGGCTCAGCTCCAGATGCTGCTTCTGGTCTTCACCCACCGGCACCTGGTTGGTCTGGTACAGCAGAATGTCGGCCGCCATCAGGACCGGATAGTCAAACAGACCGGCGTTGATGTTTTCAGAGTAACGGGCAGATTTATCCTTGAACTGGGTCATGCGGCTCAACTCACCGAAGTAGGTGTAGCAGTTCAGCGCCCAGCCCAGCTGCGCGTGCTCCGGCACGTGAGACTGAACGAAAATGGTGCTCTTCCCGGGATCGATACCGCAGGCCAGATACAGCGCCAGCGTATCCAGCGTCGCTTTACGCAGCTTCTCGGGATCCTGACGCGCGGTGATAGCATGCAAATCCACGATGCAATAAATGCAGTGGTAGTCATCCTGCATGCTCACCCACTGACGTAACGCACCCATATAGTTACCAATGGTCAGTTCACCTGAAGGCTGTGCGCCACTAAAAACGATGGGCTTAGTCATTATTCAATTCCTGATGTTCACTGTGCGAGAGCCCGAGTGCGGGCAACAAATCTTTGAAGTGGTCGAACACAACGTCCGGCTCACTCAGCGTAATGGCCTCACCGTAGTTGTAGCCGTAGGTCAACCCAACAGACGGGCAACCTGCCGCTCTGGCAGCCAGAATATCATTGCGGGAATCTCCGACAAAGAGCAGCTCCGCCGGTGCTAAGGATAATTTTCCTGCCACCAGCAACAGCGGTTCCGGATGCGGCTTTTTATTCTGCACGTCATCGCCGCCCACAATCACGGAGAAGTATTTCGCGATATCCAGCGCTTCGAGCAGAGGCGCAACAAACGGTGTTGGCTTGTTGGTCACCAGCCCCAGCGGGATGCCTTTCGCGTGCAGCGCGCTCAGGGTTTCCTGGACATCCGGGAACAGGAAACTGCCCTCTTCGACGGTCTCTTCATAGAAACGGTCGAACAGTTTACGCAGAATACGCTGCTGTTCGTCCTGGGGGATATCCGCGAGATCAACGCTCGGTTTTCCCTGTGCGGAACGCTGAGAGGCGCGCTCCTGACGCGCCCAGGTCAGCGCGCGCTCCATCAGCACGTCCGCACCGTTACCAATCCACGTCACGACGCGCTCTTCGCCCGCAACGGGGAGTTCAAGCGCATACAGCGCCCGATCGACGGCGCTGGTTAATCCTGGCGCGCTGTCGACCAGCGTGCCGTCGAGGTCAAATGCTACACCCCGAATAGCCTGCAATTTATCCATGACTTACCTTCGCCAGTTCACGGCGCATTTCATCAATAACTTTTTTGTAATCCGGCTGATCGAAGATGGCGGAGCCCGCGACGAACATATCCGCACCCGCAGCCGCAATCTCACCGATATTATTCACCTTCACGCCGCCGTCCACTTCCAGGCGAATATCATAGCCAGACTCATCGATACGGCGGCGCACTTCACGCAGTTTGTCGAGGGTCTGTGGGATAAACGACTGGCCGCCAAAGCCCGGGTTAACGGACATCAGCAGGATCACGTCCAGCTTGTCCATCACGTAGTCGAGATAGCTCAGCGGGGTCGCTGGGTTAAAGACCAGCCCCGCCTTACAGCCGTTCTCTTTGATCAGTTGCAGCGTGCGGTCAACGTGCTCGGAGGCTTCCGGGTGGAAAGTGATGATGCTGGCACCCGCTGCGGCAAAATCAGGCACGATGCGGTCAACCGGCTTCACCATCAGATGCACGTCAATGGGCGCGGTGATCCCGTAATTACGCAGCGCTTTAAGCACCATCGGACCGATGGTCAGGTTGGGAACGTAGTGGTTATCCATCACGTCGAAATGGACGACGTCCGCGCCAGCCGCGAGAGCTTTGGCAGTGTCTTCACCCAGGCGGGCAAAATCGGCCGACAGAATTGAGGGAGCAATCAAAAACTGTTTCATCCGCATCTCCTTGAAATGTGTTTACCGGCGGGCAAAGGCTCAGGGTCGATAAAGCGCCAGAAGTTCGTCCACCTTTTTACGTGTGCCGCCGTTGCTGCTAATGCTACGCCGCACTTTTACCTGAAAATGCTTCGCGGCTTTGTACCATTCGCGCGTATCAGGCGTGTCGTGATTCGAAATTAACACCGGAATTCTTTTGCTGACCAGCTTTTCCGCCAACTCCGCCAGACGCGCCTGCTCGGCAGGGCTAAAGCTGTTAGTATGGTAGGCGGTGAAGTTTGCCGTGGCAGACAGCGGCGCGTAAGGCGGGTCGCAGTAAACCACCGAGTTTACGCCCGCCAGCTCCATGCACTCTTCATAGGAAAGACAGTAGAATTCGGCATTCTGCGCTTTTTCAGCAAAGTGATACAGTTCGTCCTGCGGGAAGTAGGGGCGCTTATAGCGGCCAAACGGCACGTTAAACTCGCCACGCAGATTATACCGGCACAGGCCGTTGTAGCCATGGCGGTTGAGATAAAGAAACAACAGCGCGCGACGGAACGGATCCTGGCTCTGATTAAACTCAGCGCGGAACTGATAGTAGACGTCCGGGTTGTTGTTCTCTGGGGTAAACAGCTTCCGCGCCTCTTCCACGTACTCATCGGTACGCAGTTTGACGATGTTATAGAGGCTGATAAGGTCGCTGTTGATATCCGCCAGGATATAACGAGAAAAATCGGTATTCAGGAACACCGATCCAGCACCCACGAAGGGCTCGATAAGACACTCGCCTTTCGGCAGGTGCTTTTTAATATCATCGAGCAGGGGGTATTTCCCCCCTGCCCATTTCAGAAAAGCGCGATTTTTTTTCATGCTGACTAACTGATTACACCTTCTCCGGCTGTGGAGAAAGCTCCGACAGCATCCTGCGCTTTAAACATTACTTCAGATCGGCCTGCACCTGATGAATCGGCTTCGCCCACGGATTTTTCGCCTGCACATCGGCTGGCAGCGTGGAGACGGCACGTTTTGCTTCATCTTTAGAAGCATAAACACCGCTTACCAGCACGTACCACGGCTGTCCGTTACGGGTCGTCTGATAAACCACGTAGTTTTTCAGATTCGTTTTCTTCGCCCACGCGTTGAGGTTGTCGTAGTTAGACGAACTGCTCAGCTGCAACGTGTAGTTGCTGGATGACGCAGCTTTAAGAGAACCCACGTTACCCGTCGTTTTCCCTGCCGTGGTGCCGGATGCACTAGCGGCTGGCGTTGCAGCCGGTGCCGCAGTTGCCGCAGGCGCGGTTGTGGTCGCCGTTGCTTTCGGTGCAGCGGTTGCCGCAGGCGTTGGCGCTTTAACCGGCTGGCTCACCGCAGGTTTCGTCTGCGCTGGCGCTTTCGTTTCTGGCGCTTTTGCCACAGCCTGTGGTTTCGTCTCACGCTTCGGCTCAATCACGGCCTGCTTACGTTCCTGACGCGGCGCAGTCTGCGTCTGGCGCGGTTTGGTTTCCGTTGCCGCAGTTTGCTGCTGGGCATTGCTGCCATGCACTGGCGCAACGGTGGCGGGTTCAGTTGGCAGCGTGGAGTTCACCACGGCGTTGTTAACCTGCTCCTGATTCTGCGGCTGCATCAGCGCGTTGTTCAGATCGCCCTGAACTTCAACACGCTGCTGGCCTTCAGGCGTAGCGGGCGCCTGGCCCTGAGTCGGGGTAGCAGAGACAGGCGGCAGAGAGATATCCTGACCGGCGCTGGTGTTGCCTGCGGTCTGCTCTGCGGAGGTGGTGCCCGGCGCAGGCTGCGCGCCATTCGCCTGGTTGCTCGCATCGTTACCAGACAGGTCGATGCTCTTCTCGGCAGACGCGGTCTGCTCGGTAGAATGGGTAGAAGGGGCTTTTAGCGCGGAACCAATGCCGACAATCAGCAGTACCAGCACCAGAACGCCAAGGCCCATCATGATGTACTGACGGGAGGCCGGTTTTGCCGCTACCGCTTTTTTACGCTTGCGCGGACGACGTTCAACAGGCTGTTCATCCATTAACTCTTCTTCGGATTCAAACGCCTCGTCTTCACGCTCATTGCGCGCGTTGCGGCTACGCGAAGGGCGACGATCGTCTGCATCCAGATCGACATCGTCAAAGTTGATCTGCGGCTCGTTATCACGTTCTGAAGATTGACGAGAACGACCAGTACGACGATCGCTGGGATCGGGTTTCAGCTCGTCTTCTGGTTTGAATTCATCCATTTAACACCCCACTCAAAGGCTTCTGCCAACGATTCTGCATTTACCTGAAGCTAAAACGACCACCTGTTACAGCGGTCTGACCTTTCTAGTTGTTACGCCTGCTGACAATCAGCAATAGCGCCAAGTACGACTTCGTGCGGCACTCCGCCGCGCACTTCACTTTTCCCTATTGCAAGCGGGAGCACCAGACGCATCTCACCTGCCAATACTTTTTTATCGCGCATCATGTGGGGAAGGTACGCCTGCGCAGACATTTCCTGCGGACCACTCACCGGCAAGCCAGCGCGCTTAAGCAACGCGATGATACGCGCTGTCTCTTCCGGCCTGAACTGCCCCAGACGTTCAGAGGCACGGGCCGCCATAACCATCCCGGCAGCGACAGCTTCACCGTGAAGCCAGTTACCGTAGCCCATTTCGGCTTCGATCGCGTGACCAAACGTATGCCCCAGATTCAGTAAAGCACGTAAGCCGGTTTCACGCTCATCTGCGGCAACGACTTCTGCTTTCAGCTCACAGCAACGGCGAATACAGTAGGCCATTGCCTGCCCATCGAGGCGCAGCAGCGCATCCATATTCTCTTCCAGCCAGTTGAAGAACTCACCGTCAAGAATAATGCCGTATTTGATCACTTCTGCAAGGCCAGACGCCAGTTCGCGTGCTGGCAACGTTTTCAGACAGTCGAGATCCACCACCACCGATGCAGGCTGGTAGAACGCGCCAATCATGTTTTTGCCGAGCGGATGGTTAACCGCCGTTTTACCGCCTACAGAAGAATCGACCTGTGACAGCAACGTGGTTGGAATTTGAATAAAGCGCACACCGCGCTGATAGCTGGCGGCTGCAAAACCGGTCAGATCGCCCACAACGCCGCCGCCAAGGGCAAGCAGTGTTGTATCACGACCGTGCGGTTTTTGCAGAAGTGCGGTAAAGACGGTATCCAGTACCGTCAGGCTTTTGTACTGCTCGCCATCGGGCAGAATCACACTGTCGACCTTCACGCCCGCCTGCTCAAGCAGGTGACGTACACGGTCGAGATAAAGCGGAGCCAGCGTCTCGTTGGTGACCAGCATCGCCTGATCACCCGCTTTCAGTGGTAAGAAGGAAGCTGGATCGTTAAACAAACCAGCCGCGATGGTGATAGGGTAACTACGTTCCCCGAGAGTAACTGTAATCCTCTCCATGACGCGACATCCACCTTAAATGCTTTTACCCGCAGGCGAGTGTATATAAAGCCAGAATCAGTTGCTTTCCAGCATATGAATAATCTGGTTTGCAACCACTTTAGCGCTTTGATCGTCAGTACGAATGGTCACATCAGCAATCTCTTCGTACAGAGGATTGCGTTCATCGGCCAAAGCTTCCAGAACTTCACGTGGCGGTGTTTCAACCTGCAACAACGGGCGCTTTTTATCACGCTGCGTGCGTGCCAGCTGTTTTTCGATGGTCGTCTCAAGATAGACCACTACGCCACGGGCGGAGAGACGGTTGCGGGTTTCGCGAGATTTTACAGAGCCGCCGCCTGTTGCCAGCACAATGCCCTGTTTTTCCGTGAGTTCGTTGATCACTTTTTCTTCTCGGTCACGGAAACCTTCTTCGCCTTCTACGTCGAAGACCCAGCCCACATCCGCTCCGGTTCGTTTCTCAATCTCTTGATCAGAATCGTAAAATTCCATATTGAGTTGTTGAGCTAACTGACGCCCAATAGTGCTTTTGCCGGCACCCATAGGCCCAACCAGAAAGATATTGCGTTTCTCTGCCATTTTTTCGGTACTACTAAGACTATTCGTTAATGGTAATCCCCGCTGCGCAGACACCTGGCGTAGCAGGACATGAACTGAAACCTCATTTGCAATAGAGCGAGAGTCAGACGAAAAATTATCTCAATACTCCGGCTTGTTTGGCAACTGATTAAATCACCGTTCCCGGCGCATAAGGAAATAAGACGTAAGTCCAACTCAAATCGGTACTCCTTGTATGCTAATTCATGCCCCACGTCAAACATCTGCAACAAACTGAATGCAAAATCATTGCGGGGATCGTTACCCATTAATGAATACTGACCAGACGTGGCGTGATAAACACCACCAGCTCGCGCCGTTCGTTATCTTTTCCGTCATGGCGAAACAACTGACCCAGCCACGGTATGTTACCCAGCACAGGCACGCTATCGCGTCCGGTTTTATTCTTTTGCGAAAAGATCCCGCCCAGCGCGATCGTTTCCCCACTTTTTACTTCTACCTGCGTTTCGATCTCCTGTTTATCAATCGCCAGCGTTTCGCCGTCTGCCTGTTGCAGTACCTGTCCGGGCATATTTTCACTGATATGCAGCTTCAGACGTACGCGGCCGCCTGGCAGCACCACCGGTGTGACCTCCATCCCTAATACCGCCTCTTTAAATTCAACGGATGTCGCCCCGCTCTCGCCGCTGGAAACCTGATACGGAATTTCACTGCCTTGCTTGATGCTGGCCGGTTGCATATGCGACGCCAGCAGCCGCGGGCTGGCAATAATGTCCACCTGCTGCTTTTGCTCAAGCGCAGACAGCTCAAGATCCAGCATCCTGCCGTTGATGCGCCCGATGTTGAACCCCACGTGGGTGGTTGCGCTGGCGACCGACAGATCGGCACCAAGCGTCGTCACCTGCCCCACTTTTCCCGCCTCCGACGCCTCGGCGAGACTCCACTTCACGCCCAGCTCGCGCAGGCTTTTTTCATTGATGGTCACGATTTGCGCCGCCAGCTCCACCTGCTCGATGGGCAGATCCATCTGCGCCGCCCAGCGCGTGAGCGTGTCCACAACCGTCTGGTTATCCCTTATCAGGAGACGATTGGTGCGCTTGTCGACGGACAGACTGCCTTTCGGGCTTAAGAGCTTCTCCGCCGCTTTTTGCAATTCGGCTGCATCCGCCCAGGCAAACGGAATGCTGTGAGAGAGAAGCGGGGCATCGAGCAGACGCTGGGCCCGCTCCTGCTCTTTACGCGTCTGTTGTTCCCGTTGCCAGGCCGCCGTATGCACATAAAAAATGCCGCCCTCTTCCCGCAATACCAGCCCGGCGCTGTTCGCTACCGTCTGGAGCGCCTGCCTCCAGGGCACCCGTGTTAAATTTAGCGAAAGCGAACCGCTGACGTCCGGCGAGACCACCAGATTGCGGTCCGCCTGCGCTATCAATGCCTGTAAAACCTGCACCACCGGGACATCATCCACCAGCAGGGTGACCGGTTTTGGCGTGGCGGCCCACAGGGGTTGGCTGAGTGCCGTCAGCAACAGCAATATCCTTATCTTCACTTTTTTTCGTTCCTTCTCGTTGCCATGTCCATCGCTTCGGCTCGCACATGTCGCCGACATCAACGGTCAGTTGTTGTTTATCTATCGCACTTACCCGCCAGCCTGGCGGTAACCGCATCTGCGTTTTTACCCGGTGCCAGCGTTTCTGCCCGTCCTGCATAAGGCCGATATCCATGCCGCCACTGACTATCCCCTGATAACGCCACTGGCTCAGTTGCCCTGCTGCGCAGCTCTCGTGTGGCACTGAGAAGGGATCCCGCATCCCGGTCAGGAAAAGCGGAGAAAGCAGGATCAGCAAACGGGCTTTACCGCGCATGACCGACCTCCAGTTGCAGGCTGAGGCGTAGCTGTTTACCCTGAGGCGTAAGATCAAACGCGCTCACCCGCACGTTCTTAAGCGCCAGCCGGGAAAAGAGCGCCGGAACGGCACTCCATGAGACATCCAGCGCCAGCTCTCCCCCACTCTTTTGCGGCTTCCAGTACACCAGCCTTGCGTCCTCACGCTGAAATGCCAGCGGAGAAAAGGGCTGCGAGAGCTTCCCTTGCGTCACCCCCGGTCGCCGTCTGGCTTCTGGCCACAACGAGGCATTAATCCGCTGTGTACTGATGGCCTGCGCCTGAATATCGGCGTGGCGAAGAGCTGCGGGTCTGAGCAGCAGCCCCCACATCACAAACGCGATGACCCCCGATGCCATCAACCAGCAAAGTACGCGTCGGGAAGGGCGTGCATCAGCCCAGCGTTGATACCAGATCCCCACTGGCTACCTCCGGCTATGCAGCTGAAAAGAGAACATCCATCGCCCCTGGCTATCCTGTTGCAGTTCGCCTGCCGGCCCGGGGTTAAAACCCGCCACCCTTTTCAGCGCATCGGTCATGGCGGAGAGCGCCGGAAGAGAGGAGGTATACCCCGTCAGGATCAGCGAGGGTGGCTGGTAACGCAGTGCCGTCAGCCAGGCCTGCTGGGGCATGGCGCCAGCGAGAGACTCCAGCGCAGGTTGCCAGGCCACCGGCTCGGGCGGCTGCGAAGGGGCATTCAGCGCCGCAGGCTGCGGCTGACGGGCTTTCAATACCTTCTGCACCGCACGCGTGCCCGCCAGATCGCTTTGCAACGCCTGTGACGATAGAGACTGAGCCGCCCGCAGGCTGACACCGCCCGCCAGCATCACCAGCAACGAGGCGACGTACAGCAGGCCCCAGAAGCGCAGACGCTGAATATGCTGTTGCCGACGCCACGGTAAAAGATTGGGCATGCTCATCAACGTGCCTCGCTCATGGCCAGCGCCAGGGCGACGGTGTACTCAGCACCGCATTCAGGCAGCGGCGGCTGACACAGCGTCACCGCTTCCCAGGGATCGCGAGCAGCATCAAAAACGGCGATTTCAGAAGCAGACAGCGCAAGCAGCGCCGCCAGCTCATTCACCGTCGCCGCTTCTGTGGTATAGCGCCGCCCCCACTGATGACGCATCGCCCATAACCACTGGTCTTCATCCCTCCAGGCCACGCACCGGGCGGGTTCAACAGCAGAGAGAAGATTAGCCAGCGCGCCGGCATCCGGGGCGATGGCGGCCAGGCGCAAACGCAGCGCTTTCGCCAGCGACAGCAGGGTATCGACCTCTCTGTTTTGCGCCGCGGTGACATGAAATGTGTTGCTGAACGTATCCTGCGCGTAGTCAAAGCAGAGCGTATCGGCGGGCATCTCCAGCTCACGTGCTAATGTGGCCCCTACCCAGGTGAGCTGTTCGCTGTCGCGCAAGGCTACGGTGGGCCTAGGCAACGCGCGTTGCAGCACGCGCGTCGCCGGAAATGAGAGAAAAACCCGATGCGCGTGCGGCAACGTTTTCCGCCAGCCGCGTAATGCATTAACCAGTTGATCGGGCTTGAGTATTTTCCCCTCCCCAATAATGCCGTCCGACAGCGGCACGGCCCACCAGCGGCGTAAACGCCAGCCGGCCCGCTCCCGGGTCAGCGCCACCGCGACCACCTTATCCTGTTGAATATGAACGCCTGTTTGCCACGTTTTAAAAGCCATGCTTCACGATCTCCTTATCGCCCGTCGGAGTGACGGCTATATCAATGAATCAGGCTTGCCTTTATACTACCGCGCGATTGTTTAGAAACTGCCCAGGCTAAACCAAATGGGAAATCTCCGGTGAAGTTCGTAAAGTATTTATTGATCCTTGCAGTCTGTTGCATTCTGCTGGGAGCAGGCTCGATTATTGGTTTGTACAAATATGTCGAGCCGCAACTACCTGATGTCGCCACGCTTCGTGATGTGCGGCTCCAGATCCCTATGCAGGTCTATAGCGCCGACGGTGAACTGATGGCGCAATACGGCGAGAAACGTCGTATCCCGTTGACCTTAAATGAAATTCCGCCCGTTATGGTGAAGGCCTTTATCGCCACCGAGGACAGCCGTTTTTACGAGCACCACGGTGTGGATCCGGTCGGTATTTTCCGTGCGGCAAGCGTGGCGCTGTTCTCTGGTCATGCCTCTCAGGGGGCAAGTACCATTACCCAGCAGCTGGCGCGTAACTTCTTCCTCAGCCCGGAAAAGACGCTAATGCGTAAGATCAAAGAGGTGTTCCTCGCGATCCGCATTGAGCAACTGCTGAGCAAAGACGAGATCCTTGAGCTTTACCTCAACAAGATCTATCTGGGCTACCGCGCCTATGGCGTAGGGGCAGCGGCGCAGGTCTATTTTGGTAAGCCGATCGATCAGCTCACGCTGAGCGAAATGGCGACCATTGCCGGCCTGCCAAAAGCGCCGTCCACATTTAACCCGCTCTACTCGCTGGACCGCGCCACCGCGCGTCGCAACGTGGTGCTGTCGCGTATGCTGAGCGAAGGCTACATCAGCCAGGATGACTACAATCGGGCGCGCGGCGAGGTTATCGACGCCAATTACCATGCGCCGGAAATTGCATTCTCATCGCCGTATCTGACGGAAATGGTTCGCCAGGAGATGGTGCGCCGCTACGGCGACAAAGCGTATGAAGACGGCTATCGCGTTTACACCACTGTGACCCGCAAGGTGCAACAGGCTGCCCAGCAGGCGGTGCGTAATAACGTGATGGATTACGATATGCGCCACGGCTATCGCGGCCCGTCTAACGTGCTGTGGAGAGTGGGTGAAGGCGCATGGGACAGCAAAAAAATCACTGATTCCCTGAAGGCGCTGCCGACCTATGGCCCGCTGCGTCCGGCGGTGGTAACCCAGGCCGATCCGCAGGAAGCGGTGGCAATGATGGCCGATGGCACCTCTGTGTCGCTGCGCATGGAGGGTGTCCGCTGGGCGCGTCCGTACCGCTCTGACACTCTTCAGGGCCCGACGCCGCGTAAAGTGACCGATGTCGTACAAACCGGACAACAAATCTGGGTACGTCAGGTCGGTGATGCCTGGTGGCTGGCGCAGGTGCCGGACGTCAACTCTGCCCTGGTCTCCATCAATCCGCAAAACGGTGCCGTGATGGCGCTGGTGGGCGGGTTCGATTTCAACCAGAGCAAATTTAACCGCGCAACCCAGGCGCTGCGTCAGGTCGGTTCGAACATCAAACCGTTCCTGTATACCGCGGCGATGGACAAGGGGCTGACGCTCGCCAGTATTCTCAACGACGTGCCCATTTCCCGCTGGGATGCCGGTGCGGGCTCTGACTGGCAGCCGAAGAACTCTCCGGCGCAATACGCTGGCCCTATCCGTCTTCGTCAGGGGCTTGGCCAGTCGAAGAACGTGGTCATGGTTCGCGCGATGCGTGCGATGGGCGTTGATTATGCGGCAGAGTATCTGCAACGCTTCGGCTTCCCGGCGCAAAACATCGTCCATACCGAATCTCTGGCGCTCGGCTCCGCGTCCTTTACGCCGCTTCAGGTCGCGCGTGGATACTCGGTGATGGCGAACGGCGGCTTCCTGGTCGATCCTTATTTCATCAGCAAAATCGAGAACGATCAGGGCGGTGTGCTGTTTGAAGCGAAGCCGAAAATTGCCTGCCCTGAATGCGATATCCCGGTGATTTACGGCGACACGCCAAAATCAAATGTCCTTGAAAACAAGGATATGGAAGATGTGGCGATCTCTCAGGAACGTCAGAATCTGACGGTGCCGCAGCCTCAGCTGGAACAGGCTAATCAGGCGCTGGTCGCCCAGAGCGGCGCGCAGGAGTATGCCCCGCACGTCATCAGCACCCCGCTGTCGTTCCTGATTAAGAGCGCGCTGAACACCAACATCTTTGGCGAACCGGGCTGGCAAGGCACCGGCTGGCGAGCGGGCCGCGATTTGCAGCGCCGCGACATTGGCGGCAAAACCGGCACCACCAACAGTTCAAAAGATGCCTGGTTCTCGGGTTATGGCCCGGGCGTTGTCACCTCGGTCTGGATTGGTTTTGACGATCACCGCCGTACTCTGGGGCGCACAACCGCTTCTGGCGCGATTAAAGATCAGATTTCCGGTTACGAGGGCGGGGCGAAGAGTGCGCAGCCGGCCTGGGATGCTTACATGAAGGCCGCTCTCGACGGCGTGCCGGAGCAGCCGCTAACGCCTCCGCCGGGCATTGTCACGGTCAATATTGACCGCAGCACTGGGCAGCTGGCGAATGGCGGCAACAGCCGCGCAGAGTATTTCATCGAGGGCACGCAGCCAACCACGCAGGCGGTGCACGAGGTGGGTACCGAAATCATTGATAACGGCGAAACGCACGAGCTCTTCTGACGCCGACAAAAAAGCCGGGTGGCGACGACGCCTGACCCGGCCTACAGCGTAATGCAAAACGGCAACCATCGGTTGCCGTTTTTACGGGTGGCGCTACAAACGCCCCTGCCCCTTCAGCCACTCCCGCACCAGGAACAGTGCGCTCACGTTGCGCGCCTCGTTAAAGTCAGGATCTTCCAGCAAATCCATCAGGTGGGCCAGCGGCCAGCGAACCTGCGGCAGCGGTTCCGGCTCGTCTCCTTCCAGCGATTCAGGATAGAGATCTTCCGCGACAACAATGTTCATTTTGCTGGAAAAATAGGATGGCGCCATGCTCAGCTTTTTCAGGAACGTCAGCTCCTTCGCGCCAAAACCGACCTCTTCTTTCAGCTCGCGGTTTGCCGCTTCAAAAACCGTTTCGCCCGGGTCGATCAGTCCTTTGGAAAAGCCCAGCTCGTAGGATTCAATGCCCACGGCGTATTCACGAATGAGGATCAGGTGCTCGTCGACAATGGGCACAATCATCACCGCTTCGCGCGTGGAGGGGCGCATACGTTCATAAACACGACGCACGCCGTTGCTGAATTCCAGATCCACGCTTTCAACATTAAACAGACGCGATTTCGCGACGGTTTCAACATTCAGAATGGTGGGCTTTTGTAAGGGTTTGGTCATCTTGACGGGTCTTTGCTGGGTGAACTGGCTTTATTGTGCGATACGCCGCACGGTTTCGGCAATGTCAATTGCTCTTTATTTACATTTATGCAACGTAACTGAATGCGATTCTCATTTCAAAACAAATGTCAAGAGGTTGAAATGTTTCCAGGAATTTGCTGATATCGCGCCGGAACAGGCTTTGGTATCATTACCGGTCACTGGGATGCGCGTCAACATGCTCAAGTTAGACTCCATACTTGCCGATAGCCGACCACAGAATCTCATTCATTGTACAAAAGGTGCGACTGACAACACCTGTAAGAAGATAAGTAAGATGGGGAAAGCATGAGCACCATTTTGATTTTTCTCGCTGCTGTGCTGGCCTGCGCGTCGATTGCGGTGTGGGTATTCAGGCGCCGCGTACATCGCCGTTATCGGCTGCCCTTTTTAAACGCGTTCGCCGGGGCAAACACGCGCAAGCTCTCGCCAGAGGAACGCAGCACCGTTGAGCAGTATCTCGACACGCTGAACCGATCCCGGCTTTCACCTGGCCCTACCGGCGCCAGCACCGCCCCCGTATCGCTTAACCTGAACGCACAAAGCGACACCGTTCTGTGCGTAACGCGCTCCATTACCCGCTACGGCATCACTACCGACGATCCCAACAAGTGGCGTTACTACCTCGATTCTGTTGAAGTCCACCTGCCGCCCTTCTGGGAGCAGTATATTAACGATGAAAACAGCGTCGAGCTCATCCATACCGATACGTTGCCGCTGGTTATTTCCCTTAATGGTCACACCCTGAGCGAATATGTTCAGGAAGCGCCACGCTTTGCGCTGGAGCGCGCGAGCGGAACGCAGGCCTCTATTCGCGGTGAAGAGACAGAGCAGATTGAACTGCTGAACATCCGTCAGGAGACGCATGAAGAGTACGTCCTGAGCCGCCCGGATGGCATTCGCGAAGCGGTGCTGATTGTCGTCTCGTTCCTGCTCTTTTTCATCTGCCTGCTGACGCCGGACGTGTTTGTTCCGTGGCTCGCGGGTGGCGCGGTACTGCTTCTGGCCGCCGGACTGTGGGGCATATTTGCCCCGCCGGCAAAAACGTCGTTACGTGAAATTCACTGCCTGCGCGGAACCCCAAAACGCTGGGGACTGTTCGGCGAGAACGATCAGGAACATATCAACAATATCTCGCTCGGGATCATCGATCTTATCTATCCACGCCACTGGCAGCCGTGGATTGCGCAGGACCTTGGCCAAAAAACGGATATTGATATCTATCTCGACCGCCACGTTGTACGCCAGGGACGTTATTTGTCCCTGCACGATGAAGTGAAAAACTTCCCGCTTCAGCACTGGCTTCGCAGCGCGGTGATTGCCGGTGGCGCCGCGCTCGTCTTCGTTATGTTGCTGCTCTTCGTGCCGCTGGATATGCCGATTAAGTTTACCCTGTCGTGGATCAAAGGGGCGCAAACCGTGGAAGCCACCAGCGTCCAGCAGCTTGAAGAAGCGGGTGTCCGCGTGGGAGATACGTTGCGGCTGAAAGGTACCGGGATGTGTAATATCCACACGCCGGGCGCCTGGAACACGCGCCAGAATTCGCCGTTCGCGCCGTTCGACTGCTCTCAGATCATCTGGAATGATGCCTCTCCGCTGCCGCTGCCGGAATCGGATGTGGTCAATAAGGCCACCGCGCTCACCCAGACGATTAATCGCCAGCTCCATCCAAAACCGGATGATGATTCTCGCGTGAGCCCTGCCCTGCGCTCGGCCATTCAGAAGTCGGGCATGGTGCTGCTGGATGACTTTGGCGAAATCGTCCTGAAAACTGAAGATCTCTGTTCGGCTCAGGATGACTGTATCCGGCTTAAGAACGCGCTGGTCAACCTCGGCAACAGCAAGGACTGGGATGCGCTGGTGAAACGCGCCGAAGCGGGACGCCTCGACGGCGTGAACGTGCTTCTGCGTCCGGTCAGCGCCGAGTCGCTGGATAACCTGGTGGCGACGTCTACCGCCCCCTTCGTGCTGCGAGAAACCACCCGTGCGGCCCAGGCGCTTAACAGCCCGGCGCCAGGCGGATTTGTGATTGCCAGCGATGAAGGCAGCGACCTGGTGGATCAACCCTATCCGCAGGTTTCGCTGTATGACTATCCTGCTCAGGAACAGTGGAGCGAATTTCAGCGCCTGGCGCAGATGCTGATGCGAACGCCGTTCAGCGCAGAAGGGATCGTCACTACCCTGTTTACCGACGCCAACGGCACGCGTCATATTGGCCTGCACCGCATGCCGGACAGCGCTGGCCTGTGGCGCTACGTAGGAACATCTCTGCTGCTGATTGCGATGCTGGCGTGCATTGTCTGGAACGGTTATCAGGCCGTACGCCGCTACCAGCGCTCCCGCACGCGACTGGCAGACATCCAGGCCTACTACGAAAATTGCCTTAATCCGAAACTGATCTCCTCCTCTGAGAGCCTGATCGGATAACGTCCCTGCGCGACAAGTTGTGCTACCCTGTCGCGCACGTTTCTTCTGGCTGGAGTTCCCCCTTATGCATCTTGATATCGACTGGCAGGCGGTCGATACCGTCCTGCTTGATATGGACGGCACGCTGCTCGATCTCGCCTTTGATAACTATTTCTGGCAAAAGCTGGTCCCGGAAACATACGGTGAACAGCAGGGGATCTCCCCGGCGGAAGCGCAGGAATTCATTCGCTCGCAATATAGCGCGGTGCAGCATACGCTAAACTGGTACTGTCTTGACTACTGGAGCGAGCGACTCGGTCTGGATATTTGTGCCATGACCACCGCCCAGGGCGCACGCGCCGTACTGCGTGACGATACGGTCCCGTTTCTGGACGCGCTGAAAGCCTGCGGTAAGCGCCGCATTTTGCTGACGAATGCGCATCCCCATAACCTGGCCGTGAAGCTGGAACATACCGGTCTTGCTTCACACCTTGATTTATTGCTTTCCACCCACACATTTGGTTATCCGAAAGAGGATCAGCGGTTGTGGCATGCCGTGGTGGAAGAGACCGGTTTACAGCCGGAACGGACGCTGTTCATTGACGACAGCGAGCCCATTCTGGATTCTGCGGCCGCATTTGGCATTCGCTATTGCCTGGGCGTGACCAATCCTGATTCCGGCCTGGCTGAAAAAAGCTATCTGCGACATCCGGGGCTGAACGACTATCGCCGGATGATCCCCTCACTTACCGTGAAGGAGACGCCATGAAAGAAAAACCCTCTGATGGGGTAAGACTGGATAAATGGCTGTGGGCCGCCCGTTTTTATAAAACGCGCGCCCTTGCCCGTGAAATGGTTGATGGCGGAAAGGTGCATTACAACGGCCAGCGCAGCAAACCGAGCAAGCTGGTTGAACTGAATGCCACGTTGACGCTTCGCCAGGGCAACGATGAAAAAACGGTCGTGGTGAAAGCCATTACCGAACAGCGGCGGCCCGCAACCGAAGCCGTTTTGCTTTATGAAGAGACGGCCCAGAGCATAGAGAAGCGTGAGAAAACCGCGCTGGCGCGCAAAATGAATGCGCTGACCATGCCTCACCCGGACCGGCGACCGGATAAAAAAGAGCGCCGCGATCTGATGAAATTTAAACACGGTGAGAACGAGTAACCCTCACCTGCACGAGAGATGAAAATGGCCCAACACGACCAATTACACCGCTATCTGTTTGAACAATTCGCCGTGCGCGGCGAGCTGGTCACCGTATCCGAAACCTGGAAACAGATTCTGGAAAACCACAACTACCCGCTGCCGGTGAAAACCCTGTTGGGCGAACTGCTGGTTGCCACCAGCCTGCTGACCGCCACGCTGAAATTCGCAGGCGATATTACCGTACAGTTGCAGGGTGATGGCCCAATGTCGCTGGCGGTGATCAACGGCAATAACCAGCAGCAAATGCGCGGCGTGGCGCGCGTTCAGGGCGATATCCCTGAAAATGCCGATCTGAAAACGCTGGTCGGTAACGGCTACCTGGTCATCACCATCTCGCCTGAAGAAGGTGAGCGCTATCAGGGCGTGGTCGGTCTGGAAGGCGATACGCTTGCCGCCTGCCTGGAAGATTACTTCATGCGTTCCGAACAGCTGCCAACCCGCCTGTTCATCCGTACCGGTGAAGTTGACGGCCAGCCTGCCGCCGGCGGTATGCTGCTTCAGGTTCTGCCTGCGCAGGATGCGCAGACCAATGATTTCGAGCATCTGGCAACGCTGACGGAAACCATCAAAGCGGAAGAGCTGTTCACCCTGTCGGCGACCGACGTGCTGTGGCGTCTGTACCACGAAGAAGAAGTGACGGTTTACGATCCGCAGGCGGTGGAATTTAAGTGCACCTGCTCTCGCGAGCGTTGTGCTGGCGCACTGAAAACCCTGCCGGATGAAGAGATCGACAGCATCATGGCGGAAGACGGTGAAATCGATATGCACTGTGACTACTGCGGTACGCACTACGTGTTCAATTCGATGGATATCGCGGAGATCCGCAATAACGCCTCTCCGGCGGATCCGCAGGTTCACTAAGCTCTGAGCCAGTTGCCCGGCGGCGCTATGCTTGCACGGGCCTACAATGAATGGTGCAATTTTTTCATATGATTGCTAATTGTAGGCCGGGTAAGCGTAGCGCTACCCGGCAAGAAAGAGCGCTAACGCCACTGCGCATTATTGTAACTGTCGTAGCTCATATCGACACGCTCCCCAAAAATCTCAATATCCGCCCAGGGCTTCACGACAGATTTCACTTTCCTCTGCCTTAATGCGCGGTCAAGTTCTTCTCTGGTCAACGCCTCCGGCATTTTCCACGCGTCCCCGGCGAGCCTCCAGCCCGTGTCGGTTTGTGTGTAAGCCACAATCGTGCGATCGGTAAATTGAAATAGCACGGCTTCCGGCTTGCCGTCGCCGTTAAGATCCAGCGGCATGAGTAAACAGTTACTCTGGGCGCTATCGCAGCTCTCAAAGCGATACTGATTGCTGAGCATGGCTTGCCACAATGCCTTATCAGGACGAGCCATTCCCGGTGCGAGCTGAACCTGTTTTTCCAGCATCGCGGCGGTCATCTTACCTGCTCCGCCAGCGTTCCCGGAGAGAAGACCATTTATTTCACGCTGGCGTTTTGGGTTAGAGATAAACTGCGGATCGTTTTGCAGCGTGAGCATCGCCTCCCGCCCCTTTCGTCCAGCGTTACTGAGCATATACAGGCTGACTTGATCCGCAGTTATCCTGCCGTCCTGATAGCGGGCCATATGGCTTGCGACGCTTATTCGCCACGGATCCAGCACGGGGGTATGGATCAACGCCAGGAAGACGAGGGAAAGCAGCCCGGTCGCCGGAATGACGTACGCATGGATTTTCTGCGGTTCACGTCGCTGAATCAGGACGCTGGCGCAAAAACCGACCGCCCAGACCAGCGCCACGATGGTTGTTAATACACCGTACAAACGCTCGGGTGACCAGCCGTATTGCGAAATGCGTAGCCACAGCGCCCATCCCGCCAGAACCGGATACGCGGGTACGATAGCCACGGCAAGGCGAATCATCCCTCGCAGCGGGGCATAGTAAGGCAGCGTTTGACGCTGTGGATGCCACACTATCGTCACCAGGAATAACAGCAGCAGCGCTAAGGTGGTCAGCAAGCCCGCGGCGGATATTCTGGCTGAAATGGATTCAAAGCCGACAAAAGGCAACGCGCCAATAAAGAGCAGCGCCAGCGCCGCCAT
Source organism: Enterobacter cloacae complex sp. (assembly GCF_900322725.1). Classification (NCBI taxonomy): domain Bacteria; kingdom Pseudomonadati; phylum Pseudomonadota; class Gammaproteobacteria; order Enterobacterales; family Enterobacteriaceae; genus Enterobacter; species Enterobacter cloacae complex sp. The sequence goes on from NZ_LT991957.1 coordinate 1,707,892, forward strand.
CAGGGGAAGCAGACCGGTGGCGATGAGGGTCAGCAGATTTTGCAGGGCAAGGATTAACCTTACCTGCATGCGCGTGAGCACGGCCGCACTGGCTGATACCACGCCAATCGCCACTGAAATAAACCCGTCAGAATGGAAGAAAAGCCGATCAAAAAAGCCGATGCCGATAAGTTCGAAAAGCTCGGCCCAGAGAAAAAGCACCAGCCAGAAGAGACCATTCGAAACAAAAATAATGAGCAGCGTCAGCGCGTTATGCCAGTTGCGTTGATAAAAGTCGCTGTAAAACGAGGTAGTCAGGACAGGATCCAGACGCCGCTGAAGCCATGGCAACACCAACAGCGTCATCAGCAGCAGATGAAAGCCGAAAACGAGCATCTCATCTCTGAGACTCCAGCTTTCGAGTCCTGCAACGCTCCACTTAAGCCAGCCGCCCATACCCGCGACTGCCGCGCCGATCAACCCGAGCGCCAGCCACAAAAAAGGCTTTCTGAACGATGTCACAGCAAGCGACATCGTGGTCGTCATTACCACGGTGGCAGGAATAACGCACATCAACCACAGCGTATCAGACGGCAATTTCGCATGCCCGATGTACCAGGTTATGGCATAGCAGAGCACTCCCTGTAAAGCGCCCGCCAGCACGACGGCCAGGCGCGTGGAAGGGGATAACGTTTCACTGTTGTCCATCTTTCATCCCTTGCTTACGAAAAATACAGTGTCCCATTAAAGCGATATCAGGGTGTCAACGGCAATATCTGAAATCATAGTTGCAGGAGACATGAATCGTTTTCCCAATGTAACCCTTACGTAATTTTCTTTCATGTATGCGATTACATTCACATTCTTCCGGATAAATTCACCAGATATTAACCTTTTAAGAACATTTTCCCCAACCAAAAAGCGATTCCTGCGATAATCTGCCCGCCCTGTGACTGGAGTCGCAGCGTTTTCCGTTAGTAAGGGTTTTGACCAGATACGTAAATCTATGAGCCCCGTCGCGGTTAACATCCCCAGAAAAACCCTACAATTTCAGGCAGTACATATTGGCTAAGGAGCAGTGATATGCGTGTTAATGGTTTAACCCCGCAAGATCTCAAGGCTTATGGTATTCACGACGTCCAGGAAGTGGTCTACAACCCCGATTACGATACGCTGTATCAGGAAGAGCTTAATCCCGCGCTGGAAGGGTACGAGCGAGGTGTGTTGACGAATCTTGGTGCTATCGCCGTCGATACCGGTATTTTTACCGGCCGTTCGCCGAAAGATAAATACATCGTCCGAGATGATACCACCCGCGATACGCTGTGGTGGGCCGATAAAGGCAAAGGGAAGAACGATAACAAACCGCTCTCTCCTGAAACCTGGCAGCATCTCAAAGGGCTCGTTACCCATCAGCTTTCCGGCAAGCGTCTGTTCATCGTCGATGCTTTCTGCGGCGCTAACGCCGACACCCGTCTCTCCGTTCGGTTTATCACTGAAGTGGCCTGGCAGGCGCATTTCGTGAAGAACATGTTCATTCGTCCGACCGATGAAGAACTGCAAAACTTCACCCCTGACTTTATCGTGATGAACGGCGCGAAATGCACCAACCCGCAGTGGAAAGAGCAGGGTCTGAACTCCGAAAACTTCATCGCCTTCAACCTGACCGAGCGTATCCAGCTGATCGGCGGTACCTGGTACGGCGGCGAAATGAAGAAAGGGATGTTCTCGGTCATGAACTACCTGCTGCCGCTGCGCGGTATCGCCTCCATGCACTGCTCGGCGAACGTCGGTGAAAAAGGTGACGTGGCGGTGTTCTTCGGCCTTTCCGGCACCGGTAAAACGACGCTGTCCACCGATCCAAAACGTCGTCTGATTGGCGACGACGAGCACGGCTGGGACGACGACGGCGTGTTTAACTTTGAAGGCGGCTGCTACGCGAAGACCATTCGCCTGTCTGAAGAGGCAGAGCCGGATATCTACCACGCGATTCGTCGCGATGCGCTGCTGGAAAACGTCACCGTGCGTGCCGATGGCTCTGTCGACTTCGACGATGCGTCCAAAACCGAAAACACCCGCGTGTCTTATCCGATCTACCACATCGACAACATCGTGAAGCCGGTGTCGAAGGCGGGCCACGCCACGAAGGTGATTTTCCTGACCGCGGACGCGTTCGGCGTGTTGCCGCCAGTTTCCCGCCTGACCGCCAGCCAGACGCAGTACCACTTCCTCTCTGGCTTTACCGCTAAGCTGGCGGGTACCGAGCGCGGCGTGACCGAGCCAACCCCAACCTTCTCCGCCTGCTTCGGCGCGGCGTTCCTGTCGCTGCACCCGACGCAGTACGCGGAAGTGCTGGTGAAACGCATGCAGGCGTCCGGCGCGCAGGCCTATCTGGTAAACACCGGCTGGAACGGTACTGGCAAGCGTATCTCCATCAAAGATACCCGCGCCATCATCGACGCCATCCTGGACGGTTCGCTGGACAACGCCGAAACTTTTACGCTGCCGATGTTCAATCTGGCGATCCCAACCGAGCTGCCGGGCGTGGATACGCGTATCCTTGACCCGCGCAACACCTACGGTTCACCGGAACAGTGGCGCGAGAAGGCAGAATCGCTGGCGAAACTGTTTATCGAAAACTTTGAGAAGTATACCGATACCCCGGCAGGTGAAGCGCTGGTGAGTGCGGGTCCGAAGCTGTAGCCCTTGAGAGAGTCGGGGTGAGGGCATCAGGCCGCAGAGACTGAACCTTGTCGGGTGGCGGCTTCGTCTTACCCGACCTACAAAAAGGGTGGCTAAAGCCACCCTTTTTTAACTCTCTTTTACCTGCCCCCGTAAAACCGGCACCGGTAACCATGCGCGAATACTCAATCCACCCCGTTCGCTGGTGCCAATTTCCAGCAGTCCGTTATGGTTATCAACAATACGCTGCACAATCGCCAGGCCTAAGCCCGTGCCGCTGGTGCTGCGCGCGCTGTCGCCGCGCACGAAAGGCTGGAACAGGTGCTTACGCTGCTCAGGCTTGATGCCCGGACCATCGTCTTCCACCTGGAACCAGGCGCGGTTGAGTTCCGTACCGCTGCTGACTTTGATCCAGCCGTTGCCGTAGCGCGCCGCGTTGACCACCATATTCGCCACCGCGCGTTTGATGGAAAGCGGGTGCATACGTACCTGAATCTCACCCGCCTGAAGGTCGGTCGCAATTTCACGTTCATAGCCGCTTTCCGCGGCGACCACTTCCCCCAGCACCGCGTTCAGATCCGCCATCTCCATCGGCATTTCCTGCCCGGTGCGCAGATAATCGATAAACTGCTCGATGATGGCGTTACACTCTTCTATATCTTTATTAATAGATTCAGCGAGATAACCGTCCTGCTCGCCCATCATCTCTGTCGCCAGCCGGATGCGCGTCAGCGGGGTGCGAAGGTCATGGCTAACCCCTGCCATCAGCAGCGTACGGTCGTCCGCCAACTGTTTAACGCCTGCCGCCATGTGGTTAAACGCACGCGTCACCGAGCGCACTTCCGACGCGCCATACTCGCGCAGCGGCGGTGGGATAATCCCTTTACCTACCTGCAATGCCGCATGCTCCAGGTCGACCAGCGGTCGGTTCTGGATACGAATAAACAGCCACGCGCCGCCGATGGCCAGCAGCATGATCGCCAGGGTGTAACGGAACAGCGGCGAGAAGTCGCCCTGATGGATTTCGGTGAGCGGAACACGCACCCAGATGTTGGGTGACAGCCAGGTTTTCAGCCAGACAACCGGCGAGCTTTTATTGACCTCAACGCGCACTTCCGTCGGGCCGCCAAGCTGCTGCGCCATCTGCTGGCTGAGGAATTCATAATGCTGCGCCCAGCGCAGGCCAGCATCTTCCGCCGCTTCGTTGGAGTAGAGCGAAATACCCAGCTCACGGTAGATTTCCCGACGGAACGCCGGGGGAACAACCAACTGCGTGCCGTCCTCCAGTTGCAGTTTGTCGGTCATCAGCATACGCACTTCGTATGCCAGCACCTTATTAAACTGCTGAAGGCTCGGCAGGATCGCAAAGTTCAGCACCACCAGGTAGGTCGTCACCAGGCTGACAAACAGCAGGGTGACGATCAATAACAGCGTGCGGGCAAACGAACTTCGCGGCGAGAAGCGCATTCGCCTCATGCTTTAGAGCCGTCCGGGACAAACACGTAGCCCAGACCCCACACGGTCTGAATGTAACGAGGATGCGCCGGATCTTCTTCCACCATGCGGCGCAGACGAGAGATCTGCACGTCGATGGAACGCTCCATCGCCGAGTATTCACGACCACGCGCCAGATTCATCAGCTTGTCACGTGAGAGCGGCTCACGCGGGTGGCTGACCAGCGCTTTCAGCACCGCGAACTCGCCGCTGGTGAGCGGCATTGGCTCATCTTCACGGAACATCTCACGGGTGCCGAGGTTCAGCTTGAACTTACCGAATGCAATGACTGCCTCTTCCTGAGACGGCGCGCCCGGCAGCTCGTTCGCCTGACGACGCAGCACGGCGCGAATACGCGCCAGCAGTTCACGCGGGTTGAACGGCTTAGGAATGTAGTCATCAGCGCCAATCTCAAGGCCGACGATACGGTCAACTTCTTCACCCTTCGCCGTCACCATGATGATCGGCATCGGGTTACTCTGGCTGCGCAGACGACGGCAGATAGAGAGCCCGTCTTCGCCAGGCAGCATCAGGTCCAACACCATCAGGTGGAAGGATTCACGCGTCAGCAGACGATCCATCTGTTCCGCGTTCGCGACGCTACGAACCTGGAAGCCCTGCTCTGTCAGATAACGTTCCAGCAGCGCACGCAGGCGCATGTCGTCATCCACGACCAGAATTTTGTAGTTCTCTTGCATTGTGTGTACTCCCAAAGGTTCGGATAGGCCTGGAACAGCGTATTCTAAAAAAGTGCACGTGTTCGACCAGCAAATTCTGGTATAAATTCTAGACGAAATTGTTACAAAGCATATTTAACAGCAGCTTATCTGTTCATTTCATCACATAAATCATTATTAATCTTGTCTGTTACACTGTGCGCTACGTATTGTGCGCAAAGACAGTTAACCGGCATTAAAGGCTGCACCATGAAAACGCCTCTGATCACCCGTGAAGGGTACGAAAAACTCAAAAAAGAGATGGATTACCTGTGGCGCGAAGAGCGTCCGGAAGTGACCAAAAAAGTCACCTGGGCGGCAAGCCTGGGCGATCGCAGCGAGAATGCGGACTACCAGTACAATAAAAAGCGGCTGCGCGAAATCGATCGCCGGGTACGCTACCTGACGAAGTGCCTCGAAAATCTCAAAATCGTCGATTACTCCCCGCAGCAGGAAGGCAAAGTCTTCTTCGGCGCCTGGGTGGAGATCGAAAACGACGATGGCAACACCCTGCGTTTTCGCATCGTCGGTTACGATGAAATTTTCGGTCGTAAGGATTACATCTCTATCGACTCACCGATGGCCCGCGCCCTGCTGAAAAAAGAGGTGGGCGATTTAGCCGTTGTCCAGACGCCCGCGGGTGAAGCAAGCTGGTACGTCAACGAAATCGAGTATGTTAAATAGTCCGAGAGCGCCCTCCCCGGCTGGCATTTTTTGGTGTCAGCCCGTATAACTATCCCCCTGATTTTCGATCCACAAGATGAACTGACCATGATGAAAGAGTCGCTCTGCCGCATTATTGCGGGTGATATTCAGGCCAGAGCCGAACAGGTAGAAGCTGCCGTTCGCCTGCTTGATGAAGGGAACACCGTGCCGTTTATTGCACGTTATCGTAAGGAAGTCACCGGCGGTCTGGATGACACGCAGCTGCGTAACCTGGAGACGCGTCTGGGCTATCTGCGCGAACTGGAAGACCGACGTCAGGCGATCCTCAAATCTATCGGCGAGCAGGGCAAGCTGACCAGTGAACTGGAAAAAGCCATTAACGGCACCCTGAGCAAAACCGAACTTGAAGATCTCTATCTGCCGTACAAACCAAAGCGCCGCACGCGCGGGCAGATCGCGATCGAGGCCGGCCTTGAGCCGCTGGCCGACCTGCTGTGGAACGAGCCGTCTCACGACCCGGAAACCGAAGCCGCGAAATTTATCGACGCCGACAAAGGCGTAGCGGACACCAAAGCCGCACTGGACGGCGCTCGCTACATTCTGATGGAGCGTTTTGCCGAAGACGCGGCGCTGCTCGCCAAAGTGCGTGATTACCTGTGGAAGGATGCGCATATCGTCTCCACCGTGGTGACCGGCAAAGAGGAAGAAGGCGCGAAATTCCGCGACTATTTCGATCACCACGAACCGATTTCTACCGCGCCGTCCCACCGCGCGCTGGCGATGTTCCGCGGCCGTAACGAAGGCGTGCTGCAACTCTCCCTGAATGCCGATCCGCAGTTTGACGAGCCGCCAAAAGAGAGCCACTGCGAGCAGATCATTATCGATCATCTCGGCCTGCGCCTGAACAACGCCCCGGCGGACAGCTGGCGCAAAGGCGTGGTGAGCTGGACCTGGCGCATTAAGGTGCTGATGCACCTCGAAACCGAGCTGATGGGCACCGTGCGCGAGCGCGCCGAAGACGAAGCGATCAACGTCTTCGCCCGTAACCTGCACGACCTGCTGATGGCCGCCCCCGCTGGCCTGCGCGCTACCATGGGGCTCGATCCGGGTCTGCGTACCGGCGTGAAGGTGGCGGTCGTTGACGGCACCGGCAAGCTGGTCGCCACCGACACCATTTACCCGCACACCGGCCAGGCGGCTAAGGCGGCGACGGTCGTGGCGGCGCTGTGTGAAAAATATAACGTCGAGCTGGTCGCCATCGGTAACGGTACGGCGTCCCGCGAAACCGAGCGTTTCTATCTTGACGTGCAGAAGCAGTTCCCGAAAGTGACGGCGCAGAAGGTGATCGTCAGCGAGGCGGGGGCATCGGTCTATTCCGCCTCAGAGCTGGCGGCGCAGGAGTTCCCTGACCTGGACGTTTCCCTGCGCGGCGCGGTCTCTATCGCCCGTCGTTTACAGGATCCGCTGGCGGAGCTGGTGAAGATCGACCCGAAATCCATTGGCGTGGGCCAGTATCAGCACGACGTGAGCCAGACGCAGCTGGCGCGCAAGCTGGATGCGGTGGTGGAAGACTGCGTTAACGCCGTCGGCGTGGACCTGAACACCGCTTCCGTGCCCCTGCTGACCCGCGTGGCAGGCCTGACCCGCATGATGGCGCAGAATATCGTCGCCTGGCGCGATGAGAACGGTCAGTTCCAGAACCGCCAGCAACTGCTGAAGGTGAGCCGCCTCGGGCCGAAAGCGTTTGAGCAGTGCGCGGGCTTCCTGCGCATCAACCACGGCGATAACCCGCTGGATGCCTCCACCGTTCACCCGGAAGCGTACCCGGTCGTTGAGCGTATTCTGGCCGCCACCCAGCAGGCGCTGAAAGACCTGATGGGCGACAGCAGCGCGCTGCGTAACCTGAAGGCGATGGATTTCACCGACGAACAGTTCGGCGTGCCGACGGTGACCGACATCATCAAAGAGCTGGAAAAACCGGGCCGCGATCCGCGTCCTGAGTTCAAAACCGCGACCTTTGCTGACGGCGTGGAAACCATGAATGACCTGCTCCCGGGCATGGTGCTGGAAGGTGCGGTGACCAACGTGACCAACTTCGGCGCGTTTGTGGATATCGGCGTGCATCAGGATGGTCTGGTGCATATCTCTTCCCTCGCCGATAAGTTCGTTGAAGATCCGCACACCGTGGTCAAAGCGGGCGACATCGTGAAGGTGAAAGTGCTGGAAGTGGATCTCCAGCGCAAGCGTATCGCCCTGACCATGCGTCTGGACGAGCAGCCGGGCGACACTAGCGCGCGCCGTGGCGGTAATGGCGGTGGCCGTGAACAGCAGCGCCCTACAGCGAAAGCCGCGAAGCCACGCGGACGCGACGCACAGCCGACGGGCAACAGCGCGATGATGGATGCGCTGGCAGCGGCAATGGGTAAGAAACGCTAAATCTGTAAATGCCCGGTGGCGCTACGCTTACCGGGCCAACGATTTTGTAGGCCGGGCAAATGCAGTGCCGCCCGGCAAGCAGGCCGCAGGAAATTAAAATAAATATGGTGTATCCATATTTAAACCACTATTTATCACTCCGTTAACAAAATACATTTATTCTTCCCTTTCGGTACTTCCGCAAATATTGAGCAAGGTCAATCCGACCGCAAAATAATACGCTTAACAACATCCCGTCACATTTTTATTATTGCTGATAAAAACTATTCTCATTATCATCGCAGTGTAGATTATTTAACCTCTCGTGGAATCAGGCGCTATGCAATTCACTCCAGACAGTGCGTGGAAAATTATCGGTTTTACCCGTGAGATAAGCCCGGCCTATCGGCAGAAGCTGCTGTCACTGGGTATGCTACCCGGCTCATCATTCCAGGTGGTGCGCGTCGCGCCGTTGGGCGACCCCATTCATATCGAAACCCGACGCGTTAATCTGGTTCTGCGAAAAAAAGATCTCGCATTAATTGAAGTTGAATCTTTATCCCGTTAACAAGCCAGCGGTTTCAGTGAGTCTACTACAATGAAAAAATTAACTATTGGCTTAATTGGCAATCCTAATTCCGGCAAGACAACCTTATTTAATCAGCTAACCGGCGCGCGCCAGCGCGTGGGAAATTGGGCAGGCGTAACGGTTGAACGCAAAGAAGGCCAGTTCACCACGACGGATAACCAGGTCACGCTGGTTGATTTACCGGGAACTTATTCCCTCACTACGATTTCCTCCCAGACCTCTCTCGATGAGCAAATTGCCTGCCACTATATTCTGAGCGGCGACGCGGATATGCTCATCAACGTGGTGGATGCTTCCAACCTCGAGCGCAATCTGTATCTCACGTTACAGCTGCTGGAGCTGGGTATTCCCTGCATCGTGGCACTCAACATGCTCGACATCGCGGAAAAGCAAAAGCTGCGCATCGACGTTGACGCCCTCTCCGCCCGTCTGGGCTGCCCGGTGGTTCCGCTGGTTTCTACCCGCGCGCGCGGCATTGACGCCCTGAAGCTGGCGATTGACCGCCACGCGGGCAATGCCGACGTCGAGCTGGTGCACTACGCCCAGCCGCTGCTGCGCGAAGCCAGACAACTGGCGCAGGAGATGGACAACACCATGCCCGCCAGACAGCGTCTGTGGCTTGGCCTGCAAATGCTGGAAGGCGATATCTATAGCCGCGCCTACGCAGGCGATGCGGCGGATAAGCTGGACGTTGCGCTGGCTCGCCTGAGCGACGAGCTGGATGACCCGGCCCTGCACATTGCCGATGCGCGCTATCAGGCCATCGCCGCGATCTGTGACGTGGTCAGTAATGCCTTAACCGCTGAACCGAGCCGCTTCACCGCCGCCGTGGATAAGATTGTGCTCAACCGCTTCCTCGGTTTGCCGATCTTTTTACTGGTGATGTACGTGATGTTCCTGCTCGCCATTAACATCGGCGGCGCATTACAACCTATCTTTGATGGCGGCTCTGTTGCTATCTTCGTGCACGGCATTCAGTGGCTGGGCTATACCCTCCACTTCCCGGAATGGCTGACTATCTTCCTTGCGCAGGGGATCGGCGGCGGGATCAACACCGTCCTCCCGCTGGTGCCGCAAATCGGCATGATGTACCTGTTCCTCTCCTTCCTTGAGGATTCCGGCTACATGGCGCGCGCGGCCTTCGTGATGGACCGCCTGATGCAGGCGCTGGGGCTGCCGGGTAAATCGTTCGTGCCGCTGATTGTCGGCTTCGGCTGTAACGTGCCGTCCGTGATGGGCGCGCGTACGCTGGATGCACCGCGCGAACGCCTGATGACCATCATGATGGCGCCGTTCATGTCCTGCGGCGCGCGTCTGGCGATCTTCGCGGTCTTTGCCGCGGCGTTCTTTGGTCAGGAAGGGGCGCTGGCCGTCTTCTCCCTGTATGTGCTGGGTATTGTGATGGCGATCCTCACCGGCCTGATGCTGAAGCACACCATCATGCGCGGCGAAGCGTCGCCGTTCGTGATGGAGCTGCCGGTGTATCACGTTCCGCACCTGAAAAGTCTGGTCATACAGACATGGCAGCGCCTGAAGGGCTTCGTTCTGCGCGCCGGTAAGGTGATTGTTATCGTCAGCATTTTCCTGAGTGCCCTGAACAGCTTCACCCTGAGCGGCCAGGCGGCGGACAACATTAACGATTCCGCCCTCGCCTCCGTCAGCCGGATCATTACGCCGGTCTTCAAACCGATTGGCGTTCAGGAAGACAACTGGCAGGCAACCGTGGGCCTGTTCACCGGCGCGATGGCGAAAGAGGTGGTGGTCGGCACCCTGAACACGCTCTACACCGCTGAGAATATCCAGGAAGAGGAGTTTAATCCGGCGGCGTTCCACCTCGGCGATGAACTGCTCGGCGCGGTGGAAGAGACCTGGCAGAGCCTGAAAGATACCTTCAGCCTGAGCGTGCTGGCGAACCCGATTGAAGCCAGCAAAGGCGACGGCGAAATGGCGACCGGGGCAATGGGCGTGATGGGCCAGAAATTTGGCAGCGCGTCAGCGGCCTACAGCTACCTGATCTTCGTCCTGCTCTATATTCCGTGCATCTCGGTGATGGGCGCCATTGCCCGCGAGTCCAGCCGCGGCTGGATGGGCTTCTCCATCCTCTGGGGGCTAAACATTGCCTACTCGCTGGCGACCGTGTTTTATCAGACCGTCAATTACAGCCAGCATCCGCGCTACAGCCTGGTCTGCATTCTGGCGGTGATCCTGTTCAACGTGTTGGTGATTGGCCTGCTGCGCCGGGCGCGTAGCCGCGTTGACATTAATCTGCTGGCGACGCGCAAAACCCCAACCACCTGCTGTAGCAGCCCTGCGGGCGACTGTCACTGAGGAGGAAAGCGATGGCATCGTTGATTCAGGTCCGGGACTTACTGGCGTTGCAGGGGCGAATGGAGGCGAAGCAGCTCAGCCTCAGCCTGCATACGCCGCAGCCGATGATCGATGCCATGCTGGAAAGGCTGGAGGCCATGGGAAAAGTCGTGCGCATTCAGGAAGAGCCGGACGGTTGTCTGTCCGGCAGCTGTAAACATTGCCCGGAAGGTAAAGCCTGCCTCAGGGAGTGGTGGACGCTTCGCTAATAAAACCGGACAGCGCCGAACAAAACTCAGCAGGATGAGAGATGAAAGGCGCATGTGCCGCTTTGGCAACCACCCGTGACTGACTCTCCGGCCACAGCGCATCCAGCAGCGGAACCACCTTGCGCGGAACCAGCCCATCCAGGTAGCCATAAATACGCAGATGCGGCACCGCCAGCGACGCCAGCGGCTCGCGCAGATCGACCGTTTTCAGGATTTCCAGCCCACCGTTCAGTACCTCAACGTCCGGCATCGGCAGGGAAAGCACCGTCTGCTTCAGCGTCCGTGCGTCCTGACGGGCGGTTTCTGTCCCCATGGTTTGTAGCGCCAGAAAACGCTCCACCGTCCGCTGGAAGTCTTCGCTCAGCTGGTGCTGGAAACCGGCGAGCACCTCGGGTTTAATGCCCGGCCACGCCTCGCGGGCGCTGAAGCAGGGTGATGAGGCCACGGTCACCAGCGCCTGCACCCGCTCAGGATGGCTCAGCGCAATCTGGCTTGCCACCAGCCCGCCCAGGCTCCAGCCGAGCCAGACGGCTTTTTGCGGCGCGGCATCCAGAACCTGCTTCGCCATGTCGTCGAGCGTCATCGCTCCATAGCCGCGGCTGCGGCCATACCCCGGCAGATCGACCAGGTGCACCGTAAATTGCGAGGCCAGTTCCTCACTTATGCAACGCCACACTTCGGCGTTCAGTCCCCATCCGTGCAGCAGCACAAGATGACAATTTCCCGTTCCAACGGTCTGCCACCACAGCGTCTTCATCAGCTATCGTTCTCTTTTTTTACATGGAGGTTGCGTATGCTAACAGTGCCCGGCTTGTGCTGGCTATGCCGAATGCCGCTTGCGCTGAGTAAGTGGGGCGTCTGTTCCGTTTGTACGCGCGCGCTGGGCTGGCTGAAGGGCTGCCCGCAATGCGGCTTGCCTGCCGTCAGCCAGACGCTCCCCTGCGGGCGATGCCTGAAAAAAGCGCCGCCGTGGCACGCGCTGGTGGCGGTGGATGATTACGTTTTGCCGCTGAGCCGTCTGGTTCATCAGTTTAAGTTTTCCAGCCAGACCCGCCTGGCGAAGCCGCTGGCGCGCCTGCTATTACTGGCGGTCTTACAGGCGCGGCGAACACGGGGGCTGCCGAAGATCGACCTGATTATGAACGTACCCCTCTTCCGGCGTCGCCACTGGCGGCGGGGCTATAATCAGAGCGACCTGCTGTGCCGTCCGCTCGCCCGCTGGCTGGGCTGTCGGTACGCTGCCTGCGCGCTGAAGCGCGTACATGCCACTGCGGTTCAGCACCGCCTTAATGCCCGGCTGCGCAAAAGGAACCTGAAAAACGCCTTTCGCCTTGAATTGCCGGTCTACGGTCTCCATATCGCGATTGTGGATGATGTCGTCACCACGGGCAGTACCGTCGCTGAACTTTCCCGACTGCTTTTGCAAAGCGGCGCCGCGTCAGTTCAGGTATGGTGTCTGTGCCGTACCTTGTAGCCCTTCTCCAATGGGCGTATGATTATACCCAGGTAATTTAGTCAACTATTAGGCCAAAGCTATGATCCGTATTTCCGATTCTGCACAAGCGCACTTTGCCAAACTGCTGGCAAATCAGGAAGAAGGGACGCAGATCCGCGTGTTTGTGATCAATCCAGGCACTCCGAATGCAGAATGTGGTGTCTCTTATTGTCCTCCGGATGCCGTGGAAGCAACTGACACTGCCCTTAAATTTGAACAGCTCACCGCGTACGTTGATGAGCTGAGCGCGCCGTATCTTGAAGATGCGGAGATTGATTTCGTTACCGACCAGCTGGGCTCTCAGCTGACGCTGAAAGCGCCAAACGCGAAGATGCGTAAAGTCTCTGACGATGCCCCGCTGATGGAGCGCGTGGAATATCTGCTGCAATCGCAGATCAACCCACAGCTGGCCGGCCACGGTGGACGTGTTTCCCTGATGGAAATCACCGAAGAGGGTCTGGCGATCCTGCAATTTGGCGGCGGCTGTAACGGCTGCTCCATGGTCGATGTAACCCTGAAAGAAGGGATCGAGAAGCAGCTGCTGAACGAATTCCCTGAACTGAAAGGCGTGCGCGATCTGACCGAGCACCAGCGCGGCGAGCACTCTTACTACTAATTCAGTACCCGTCTGTATTGCCCGGTGGCGCTGCGCTTACCGGGCCTACAAATACAGTGTGCAAGGATCGTAGGCCGGGTAAGGCGAAGCCGCCACCCGGCTTTTGATTTACCGCCGATCTCACTCCATATGTTGACCTGCGTCTCATAATTCACATTTTGCCTCCCTGGGTGATTCTCAATCACAGCATGTTACCCGTATCATTCCCATGGGCACTCAACACCCCTATAACAGCCGACTAAACTTAACGTTTTCGCAGGCATCAGTATGAGTGCCGTTAACGCTCTGTTCCCAGTTGGGACAACCGGAATTTGTCGTTGAAACAATGACGTTACCCATAACAATTCAAAGGCCAGGTCAATCATGCCATTAGTCATCGTCGCTATCGGTGTTGTGTTATTACTGCTCTTGATGATCCGCTTCAAAATGAACGGATTTATCGCTCTGGTTCTGGTGGCACTTGCAGTCGGTCTGATGCAGGGAATGCCGCTGGTTAAAGTTATCAGCTCCATCAAAGCCGGTGTCGGCGGTACGCTCGGCAGCCTGGCGCTGATCATGGGCTTCGGCGCCATGCTGGGTAAAATGCTCGCGGACTGCGGTGGCGCGCAGCGTATTGCCACCACGCTTATCGATAAATTTGGCAAGCAGCACATCCAGTGGGCGGTGGTCTTAACCGGTTTTACCGTCGGTTTCGCGCTGTTCTATGAAGTGGGCTTCGTGCTGATGCTGCCGCTGGTGTTCACCATCGCCGCTGCCGCCAACATCCCGCTGCTGTTCGTGGGCGTGCCGATGGCTGCGGCGCTGTCCGTCACCCACGGCTTCCTGCCGCCGCACCCGGGCCCAACCGCTATCGCCACCATCTTCCACGCCGATATGGGTAAAACCCTGTTGTTCGGTACGATTCTGGCGATCCCAACGGTTATCCTGGCGGGCCCTGTTTATGCGCGCTTCCTGAAAGGCATTGATAAGCCCATCCCGGAAGGCCTGTACAGCGCCAAAACCTTCTCAGAAGAAGAGATGCCGGGCTTTGGCGTCAGCGTCTGGACCTCACTGGTGCCGGTGATCCTGATGGCGATGCGTGCCGTAGCAGAGATGGTTCTGCCGAAAGGTCACGCGTTCCTGTCCGTTGCAGAGTTCCTGGGCGACCCGGTAATGGCAACGCTGATTGCGGTATTGATTGCGATGTTCACCTTCGGTCTTAACCGCGGCCGCTCCATGGATCAGATCAACGACACGCTGACCTCTTCCATCAAAATCATCGCCATGATGCTGCTGATCATCGGCGGCGGCGGCGCGTTCAAGCAGGTGCTGGTCGACAGCGGCGTGGATAAATACATCGCTGCCATGATGCACGAAACCAACGTCTCCCCGCTGCTGATGGCGTGGTCTATCGCCGCCGTTCTGCGTATTGCGCTGGGTTCTGCGACCGTTGCGGCGATCACCGCAGGCGGTATCGTTGCACCGCTGATTGCCACGACGGGCGTCAGCCCTGAGCTGATGGTTATCGCGGTCGGTTCCGGTAGCGTGATTTTCTCCCACGTGAACGATCCGGGCTTCTGGCTGTTCAAGGAGTACTTCAACCTGACCATCGGTGAAACCATCAAGTCCTGGTCCGCGCTGGAGACCATTATTTCGGTGTGTGGCCTGGTCGGGGTGCTGCTGTTGAATATGGTGGTTTAATGCCATAAGTCGGGTGGCGGCTACGCCTTACCCGACCTACATGAGCACGACCTGATAACAAAAAACCCGCCACTGGCGGGTTTTTTATCACTTCTTCCCGGCTGCTTTTCGCCGCTTATCCAAATCCTTAATAAGCCTGTTCACGCCGTCATCCGCAAACATCTTCTCAAGCGTAGTGGAGAGCTTGCGACGCCAGTTTTTGTACTGATAGCTGGTGCCGGGGACGTTCACCGGCTCCGCCATATCAATCCAGTCTTCGGGTTGCAGGCCGAGCAACGCGCTGTTGCTGTCGGCAATATAGCGCTGTAAGCCACGGTTAAGCGTTGGCGTCATCGACATCAGCGACGCCTTATGCCCGGCGCGCTTCGGCAGACAGCCATGCTTATGCAGCGCGTCCAGCAGCCCCTGCTTCGCCAGCTCGCGATCCTGATACAGCCCGCGCAGAACCTCTTCATCAGGATAGAGACCCAGCGTTTTGCCGAGCGTCAGGTCACCGCTTTCCCAGTAGCCTCTGAGCGTAGGAAGATCGTGCGTCGTCGCGACTGCCATTGACTGTTCAGGGTACGCTTTCGGCGCGCGGAAGGTTTTCTCATGGTCGTTTTCAAAATAGAGCACTTTGTAGGAGTAAACCCCGCTGTCGCGGAGCTTGCTGACAATCTCAACCGGCACCGTACCGAGATCTTCACCAATCACCATGCACTGATGACGTTGACTCTCCAGCGCGAGGATCGACAGCAGATCGTCCACCGGATACTGCACGTACGCCCCGTGATCGGCCGTTTCACCGTATGGGATCCACCACAGACGCAGCACGGACATCACGTGATCGATACGCAGCGCCCCGCAGTTCTGCATGTTCGCGCGCAGCAGGTCGATAAACGGCTCGTAGGCACGCGCCGCCATCACGTGCGGATCCATCGGCGGCAGACCCCAGTTCTGGCCGAGCGGGCCCAGGATATCCGGCGGCGCGCCGACGGAGGCTTTCAGGCAATAAAGCTCACGGTCACACCAGGTTTCCGCGCCGCCTTCCGCCACGCCGACGGCCAGATCGCGATACAGCCCGATCGGCATGTTATAGCCCTGGCTCACCTGCCAGCAGGCGGCAAACTGGCTGTACGCCAGCCACTGCAACCAGAGATAGAAATCCACCTCGTCGGCATGCGTCTTACAGAACGCTTTCACTTCCGGGGTATCCACGGACTGATACGCTTCCGGCCACACCGGCCAGCCCCAGCGCATCTCGTCCTCTTGCACCTGATACGCGTGCAGCGCATCAAACGCCGCCTGCCAATACAGGCTCTCACCTTCCTGCATCACAAACTGGCGGAAGGCTGCCATCTGCGCGTCGTCACGCTTCGCAAAGCCCTTCCATGCCAGACGCAGCGCCGCGATTTTCAGCGCGGTCACGGTGGCATAGTCCACCCACTCCGCATCGCGAGCCTGTTTCAGCATCTGCTGCGTGGTGTCCAGCTTCCACCAGGCCTGCGCCTCTTTGCTGTTTTTGAAATCGTCTAACGCGTTAACGTCGATGTAAATCACGTTCAGCCAGCGGCGGGAAGACGGGCTGTACGGGCTCGCGCTTTCCGGGTTGGCCGGATAGAGGGCGTGGATCGGGTTGAGGCCGATAAACGCCCCGCCGCGCTCCCCCACGGATACCAGCATATTCTTCAGGTCACCAAAATCGCCGATGCCCCAGTTGCTGTCGGAACGCAGCGTATAGAGCTGCACGCAGGCGCCCCACAGTTTTTTGCCTTCGAGCAGCGCCTGCGGCTCATAGCAGCGCTTCGGCGCGACGATCACCCGACAGTGGAAGCGGCTGTCATTCTGGGTGAGCGTCAGGCTGTGGTAGCCCTCCGGCAGCTTCGCCGGAAGGTTGAACGTTTTGCCGCCGGTGGCGTGGCCTTTGTGCTGGTGCCCCTCTTCGGTAGTGAGCAGCCAGCTGAATTCGCCGCGCCCTTCCACCATCAGCGGCATCTTTTTGCCTGCGGTAAAGACCTTCACGTTCGGCACTGGCATACCCGACGCTTTCGCGTCGGTTTTATGCATGGCATCCAGCAAACGTCTTTTGGTGTCCGCACCAATAGACTGCGGTTTGCCGTGCGCATTGATGTAACTGAGGCTAATTCCCGCCGCCTGCGCGGCACTGTCCAGACGTTTACTCTCCATCGCGCTTCCTTAGCGTTTTGCCTGCCAGATACGGGCCTGATAATCACGGATTGAGCGGTCAGAGCTGAACATGCCGCAGCGCGCGGTGTTCAGGATACACGCGCGGGTCCAGGCGTCCTGGTCGCGGTACAGCACGTCGACCTGCTTCTGCGCTTCAACATAAGCCGTGAAGTCAGCCATCACCAGATACGGATCGCCGCCCTGTTTGTCCATGCTGTGCAGCATCTGGTCAAACGCGTGCTTGTCGCCGTCGCTGTACTTACCGCTTTCCAGCTCTTTCAGCACCGCATCCAGCACTTTGTCTTTTTTACGCCATTTCACCGGGTCGTACCCTTTGGCTTTGATGGCTTTCACTTCTTCAACAGTATGGCCGAAGATAAAGATGTTCTCTTCACCGACCTTCTCCGCAATTTCGACGTTCGCGCCGTCCAGCGTGCCGACGGTCAGCGCGCCGTTCAGGGCCAGCTTCATGTTGCCGGTACCGGACGCTTCTTTACCGGCGGTCGAGATCTGCTCGGAGATATCCGCCGCCGGGATCAGCATTTCAGCCGCAGAGACGCAGTAGTCCGGCAGGAACACCACCTTCAGCTTGTCGCCCACTTTCGGATCGCTGTTGATCGCCGCCGCTACTTTATTAATGGCGAGGATAATGTTTTTCGCCAGGTAGTAGCCCGGCGCCGCTTTCGCACCGAACAGGAACACGCGCGGCACGCGGTCGGCCTGCGGGTTCTCGCGGATCTCTTTGTACAGCGCCAGAATATGCAGCAGATTCAGGTGCTGACGCTTGTACTCGTGCAGACGTTTGATCTGAATATCGAAAATCGCGTTCGGGTTGATTTCAATCCCGGTGCGCATTTTCACGAACGCCGCCAGGCGAACTTTGTTCTCCAGCTTGATCGCGCGGTACTGCTCGCGGAACTTCGCGTCGTCGGCATATTTTTCCAGGTTAATGAGCTGGTCCAGGTCGTTGGCCCACTCTTTCTTCAGGGTCTTGTCCAGCAGGCCGGCCAGCAGCGGGTTGCACTGCTTGATCCAGCGGCGCGGCGTGATGCCGTTGGTCACGTTGTGGAATTTGGTCGGCCACAGCTGGTGGTATTCCGGGAACAGGTCTTTCACCACCAGGTCAGAGTGCAGCGCCGCCACGCCGTTGACCGCAAAACCGCTGACTACGCACATGTTCGCCATGCGCACCTGCTTGTCGTGCACCACGGCCAGCTTCGCCCAGACGGCCTTATCGCCCGGCCAGGTTTTCTCCACCAGCGTTTTGAACTGGTCGTTAATCTTATTGATGATCTGCATATGGCGCGGCAGCAGCGTTTTCACCAGCTTCTCATCCCAGCACTCCAGCGCTTCCGGCATCAGGGTGTGGTTGGTGTAGGCGAAGGTGCGGCTGGTGATGGCCCAGGCGTCGTCCCAGCTCAGCTGATGCTCGTCAATCAGCACGCGCAGCAGTTCCGGGATGGCAATGGTCGGGTGCGTGTCGTTGAGCTGAATGACTTCGAAGTCCGGCAGCTGCGCCAGCTTGCGGCCCGCCAGGTGATGGCGACGCAGAATGTCCGCCACGGAGCAGGCGCACTGGAAGTACTGCTGCATCAGGCGCAGCTTTTTACCCGCCAGATGGTTGTCGTTCGGGTAGAGCACTTTCGTCAGCTTCTCGGCGTCGATACCCTGCTGCTCGGCGCGCAGGAAATCGCCGTCGTTGAATTTGGTCAGGTTGAACGGATGCGCGTGCTTCGCCTGCCACAGGCGCAGCGGCTGCGCCACGCCGTTACGGTAGCCGAGCACCGGCAGGTCCCAGGCTTCACCGGTAATGGTGAACGCCGGCTCCCAGAGCCCTTGCTTCGTCACTTTCCCGCCAATCCCGACCTGCACGTCCAGCTGCGCGTTGTGGCGGAACCACGGATAGGTATTACGGTGCCAGTCGTCCGGCGCTTCCATCTGGTGGCCGTCAGCGAACGACTGACGGAACAGGCCGTACTGGTAGTTCAGACCATAGCCAATCGCCGACTGGCCAACCGTTGCCATGGAATCCAGGAAGCAGGCTGCCAGACGTCCCAGTCCGCCGTTACCCAGCGCCGGGTCCGTCTCTTCTTCCAGCAAATCGGTCAGGTTGATGTCGTGTTCTTTCAGCACGTCACCCACTTCCTGATACCAGCCAAGGTTCAGCAGATTGTTGCCTGTCAGACGGCCAATCAGGAACTCCATCGAAATGTAGTTGACGTGACGCTGGCCCTTAACAGGCTTCGTCACGGGCTGAGCGTCCAGCTGCTCCGCGAGCGCCCCGCTCACCGCCTGCCACCACTGGTGAGGCGTCATCTTGTTTGCAGCATGAAGGCCAAAACGCTGCCACTGACGCGTCAGGGCAGCCTGAAATTGAGCTTTGTTGAAAGTAGGCTGTGACATAGGGAATCGGCATCCTGTAGAGAGAAAACACATTTGGCGCTAGTGTGCCTGGCTCACTGCGCCTCTTCCTCCTCCTGTCGGGGATTAGGCAGGGAGGAGTAGCGGGGATGAGCATAAAAGTGTGATCGAGGCCACTGTGTGAGTGTGCGCTTCGCAAAAAAAGATATACCGGAAGCGTGTCAAAGAAGTGAAATACCGTTTCGGAGGAAATTAATCATCGGTGAAATGATTACTTACGAAGAATATGATTTCCGGGCGCCTGGATTATTCGGCACCACTATTAAGCCCACGCAACCTTTGCCAAAGTTTATTAACTTCAGCGTCATTATCTCCTCCTGAAACCAGTTTCAGCGCAACCGCACGCCATGCAGACAAGCCAGCAGCAGCGCGGCATCCAGCCATTTAACAAAAGTTCCAACATAGATGAGAATGTTTTGTGACAGAGTGCAAATTCAGAGCCTCCAAACCCAGACATAACTTGCAATAGTTCCTGTATTGGCCGAACTTATAGGTATTAATTACGAAGCGCAAAAAAAATAAATTTTCTCGTTCCCCACAGTGAAGTGAAAACTATGTTGATTCCGTCCAAATTAAGTCGCCCGGTTCGTCTTGACCATACTGTGGTCCGCGAGCGCCTGCTGGCTAAACTTTCCGGTGCGCATAATTTCCGACTGGCGCTGGTTACGAGTCCTGCGGGTTATGGAAAAACAACGCTCATTTCACAGTGGGCGGCAGGCAAAAGCGATCTTGGCTGGTACTCCCTGGATGAAGGGGATAACCAGCAGGAGCGTTTTGCGAGCTATTTAATTGCCGCTATTCAGCAGGCAACCAACGGGCACTGCGTCACCAGCGAGGTGATGGTGCAGAAGCGCCAGTACGCCAGCCTGTCCTCTCTTTTCTCACAGCTGTTTATTGAACTGGCCGAATGGCATCGCCCGCTGTACGTGGTGATTGATGATTATCATCTGATCACGAACCCGGTCATTCACGAGTCGATGCGTTTCTTCCTGCGCCATCAGCCGGAAAACCTGACGCTGGTGGTCCTGTCGCGCAACCTTCCGCAGCTGGGCATTGCTAACCTGCGCGTGCGCGATCAGCTGCTGGAAATCGGCAGCCAGCAGCTGGCCTTTACCCATCAGGAAGCGAAACAGTTCTTTGACTGCCGTCTGACGTCTCCGATCGAGGCGTCTGAAAGCAGCCGCCTGTGTGATGACGTTGCAGGCTGGGCCACGGCGCTTCAGCTGATTGCCCTTTCCGCGCGGCAAAACAACAGCCCGACGCACCAGTCGGCACGCCGCCTGGCGGGCATCAACGCCAGCCACCTGTCGGATTATCTGGTGGATGAGGTACTCGACAGCGTTGACCTCTCCACCCGCCATTTCCTGCTGAAAAGCTCCCTGCTGCGTTCGATGAACGATGCGCTGATCGTGCGCGTCACTGGCATCGAAAACGGGCAGCTTCAGCTCGAAGAGATTGAACGTCAGGGTCTGTTCCTGACGCGCATGGACGATCCCGGCGAATGGTTTAGCTACCATCCGCTGTTTGGCAGCTTCCTGCGCCAGCGCTGTCAGTGGGAGCTGGCCGCAGAGCTGCCTGACATTCACCGCGCCGCCGCCGAAAGCTGGATGGCGCAAGGTTTCCCGAGCGAGGCTATCCACCACGCGCTGGCCGCCGGGGATGCCGGTATGCTGCGCGATATTCTGCTCAATCACGCGTGGGGACTGTTCAACCACAGCGAACTGTCGCTGCTGGAAGAGTCGTTAAAAGCGCTGCCGTGGGAGAGCCTGCTGGAGAATCCGCGTCTGGTGCTGCTCCAGGCCTGGCTGATGCAGAGCCAGCATCGCTACAGCGAAGTGAACACCCTGCTGGCGCGCGCCGAGCAGGAGATGGAAAGCGAGATGGATACCATCCTGCACGGCGAGTTTAACGCCCTGCGCGCGCAGGTGGCGATTAACGACGGCGACCCGGATGAGGCCGAACGGCTGGCGATGGTCGCGCTGGATGAGCTGCCGCTGGCGAATTTTTACAGCCGCATTGTGGCCACCTCAGTGCACGGCGAAGTGCTGCACTGCAAGGGCGACCTCACGCGTTCGCTTTCCCTCATGCAGCAAACCGAACAGATGGCGCGCCGCCACGATGTCTGGCATTACGCCCTGTGGAGCCTGATCCAGCAAAGCGAGATTTTATTTGCTCAGGGGTTCCTGCAAGCCGCCTGGGAAAACCAGGAGAAAGCGTTCCAGCTTATCCGTGAACAGCATCTGGAACAGCTGCCGATGCACGAGTTCCTGTTGCGTATTCGCGCTCAGCTGCTGTGGGCATGGTCGCGTCTGGATGAAGCAGAAAGCTGCGCCCGCCAGGGGCTGAACGTGCTTTCGAGCTTCCAGCCTCAACAGCAACTCCAGTGTCTGGCCCTGCTGGTACAGTGCTCGCTGGCGCGCGGTGACCTGGATAATGCCCGCAACCACCTTAATCGCCTGGAAAACCTGCTCGGCAACGGGCAGTACCATAGCGACTGGGTGTCCAACGCCGATAAGGTTCGGGTAATTTACTGGCAGATGACCGGCGATAAAAAGTCTGCCGCCCACTGGCTGCGTCAGACGCCTAAGCCAGAATTTGCCAATAACCACTTCCTGCAAAGCCAGTGGCGCAATATTGCCCGCGTGCAGATCCTGCTGGGTGACTTCGAGCCTGCCGAGATCGTGCTGGAAGAGTTAAATGAAAACGCCCGCAGCCTGCGTCTGATGAGCGATTTGAACCGCAACCTGCTGCTGTTAAACCAGCTTTACTGGCAGGCGGGACGTAAAAACGATGCCCAGCGCGTGCTGCTGGAAGCGTTGCAGCTGGCGAACCGCACCGGGTTTATCAGCCACTTTGTGATTGAAGGTGAAGTGATGGCCCAGCAGCTGCGCCAGCTGATTCAGCTCAACACGCTGCCGGAACTCGACCAGCATCGCGCCCAGCGCATTCTGCGCGAGATCAACCAGCATCACCGCCACAAGTTTGCGCACTTCGATGAGAACTTCGTGGAGCGTCTGCTGAACCATCCGGAAGTGCCGGAACTTATCCGCACCAGCCCGCTCACCCAGCGTGAATGGCAGGTGCTGGGGCTGATCTACTCCGGTTACAGCAATGACCAGATAGCCGGTGAGCTGGCCGTCGCGGCGACCACCATCAAAACGCACATTCGTAATCTGTATCAGAAGCTGGGCGTGGCGCACCGTCAGGACGCGGTACAGCATGCGCAGCAGCTATTGAAGATGATGGGGTACGGTGTGTAATTTATTGCCCGGCGGCGCTACGCTTGCACGGGCCTACGGGTTTTGTAGGTCGGGTAAGCGCCGCGCCACCCGACAAAACGGCTAGCACAGCTCTAACTGCACATTATTATCCTTAATCACCTGCATCACGCCCGCCGGCGGCATTACGTCGGTATAGACCGCATTCACCAGGCCAATGCTGCCCATGTTCACCATCGCGTTACGGCCAAACTTCGAATGGTCCACCACCAGCATCACGTGGCGCGAGTTCTCAATAATCGCGCGCTTGGTGCGTACCTCGTGATAATCAAACTCCAGCAGCGAGCCGTCAGTGTCGATGCCGCTGATCCCCAGAATGCCGAAATCGAGGCGGAACTGGGAGATAAAATCGAGCGTCGCTTCACCGATAATGCCCCCGTCGCGGCTGCGTAGCTCGCCGCCCGCGAGAATGATGCGGAAATCATCTTTCTGCATCAGGGTGTTGGCCACGTTCAGGTTGTTAGTGACCACGCGCAGGTTCTCGTGATCCAGCAGCGCGTGGGCGACCGCTTCCGGCGTGGTGCCGATATCAATAAACAGCGTCGCGCCGTTCGGGATCTGGCTCGCTACCTTACGGGCGATACGCTCTTTCTCTGCCGTTTGCGTCGCCTTACGGTCATGCCACGAGGTGTTCACCGAGCTGGACGGCAGGGCGGCGCCGCCGTGATGCCGCAGAATACGGTTCTGATCGGCAAGGTCGTTCAGGTCACGACGGATGGTTTGCGGGCTGACGGCAAACTGCTCCACCAGCTCTTCCGTACTGACGTATCCCTGTTTTTTGACCAGTTCGATAATGGCGTCATGACGTTGTGTTTGTTTCATCAATTATCCCTGAGAATTATGTTCGTTTTCGCGCATGGAGCGTATCGGCAAGCGCCATCGCCAGCCCGACCGCCAGGCCGGTAACGTGCGCACCATTGGCGATAGACATACCAAACAGATCAAACCATCCGGCAATAAGCCATATTAACGCAAAGGTTATTAATCCACGTTGTAAATAGATGCCGCTTTCCGGGTCGCGCTCGCCTCTGAGCCAGGCGTAGCCCATCAGGGCGTAAACCACGCCGGATAACCCGCCAAACCACGGGCCGCTGAATTTATGCTGCACATAGCCGCTCAACAGGGCGCTGATCACCGTGATGACAATCAGCTTGCCGCTGCCGAGCCGCTTCTCCACCGCCCCGCCGAGATACCACCACCACAGCAGGTTAAAGAGGATATGCATCACCGAGAAGTGCATCAGCGCATGCGTGAAGTAGCGCCAGACGTCAAATTGCAGGGAGGGATCGTACGGCCATGCCAGGGCAATCATCACGCTCTGGTCGCCCACCACGCTCATAATGATAAAGACGATGATACAGGCCGCCATCAGCAGCAGGGTAAACGGCCCTGCGCGCTCGCGGAGGGTGGCGAGAAAAGGAAAACGTTGATAGTGCAGGCCACTGCCCGTCTGGCCGGACTGCCAGCTTGCCGCCAGATAGCGCGGGTCGCCCGGGTTTTCCAGAAAACGCGCCAGCTCGGCGTTCACGCGCTCGGCCTGGCTTTCGTCCGCCAGCCAGACGTCCGTCTGCGTATGCTGCTGAATAGTCAGGATTATGCCCTGCGTCGCCATATAGTCGACAAACGCCTGGGCGACGCGTGGGTTGCTAAAAGAGGTGATCATCAACATGGGCAGCGGTCGCTTATTTCCACACAAAAGGGGACAGTATAGCGGGATCAGCGCTCAAACGCGTATTCAACTTCTGCCGGGAAATGACGGTGCCAGGCATCAAAGCCGCCGTCGACGCTGTACACCGCATCGTAGCCCTGCTGGATCAGATACTGCGCTGCGCCTTTACTGCTGTTGCCGTGGTAACACATCACCATCACCGGGGTTTCGAAGTCGTTATCGCGCATAAACGCGCCCAGCGTGTCGTTGGCCAAATGGAACGCGCCCGGCGTGTGGCCCATGGCAAAGCTCTGCGGATCGCGGATGTCCACCAGCACCGCGGTTTTCTGGTGCATCTTCTGATGGGCTTCTTCTACGTTAATACATTCAAACTGATCCATGGTGCTCTCTTTAAAGTGGTCAACGACAAGATTTTACCCCGTAGTGTACGTCCTGGCGGCGGGTAAACGCCATTATGTTATCCATATCACTCTAAATTGTTTTTTTGATGTTACCAAAAGCGCGTTCCTTTGCTATTATGAGCGATATCGAACATTTCTGAGCTTTAACGAAAGTGCATGAGGGTGTTATGGAAACCAAAGATCTGATTGTGATAGGCGGTGGCATCAACGGTGCCGGTATTGCGGTTGATGCCGCAGGACGCGGTTTATCCGTGCTGATGCTGGAAGCTAACGATCTCGCCTGCGCGACGTCGTCCGCCAGCTCCAAGCTGATCCACGGTGGCCTGCGCTACCTGGAACACTACGAATTCCGCCTGGTCAGCGAAGCGCTGGCCGAACGCGAAGTGCTGCTGAAAATGGCCCCGCATCTGGCGATCCCAATGCGCTTCCGCCTGCCTCACCGCCCGCACCTGCGCCCGGCGTGGATGATCCGCATCGGCCTGTTTATGTACGATCATCTCGGCAAACGCACCAGCCTGCCGGGTTCGAACGGTTTGCGTTTTGGCTCAGAATCGGTCCTTAAGCCTGAAATCGTGCGCGGTTTCGAATATTCCGACTGCTGGGTGGACGATGCGCGTCTGGTGCTGGCTAACGCCCAGATGGTCGAGAAGAAAGGCGGCGAGGTGAAAACCCGCACCCGCGCGACCGCCGCCCGCCGCGAAAACGGCCTGTGGATTGTGGAAGCAGAAGACGTGGATACCGGCGAGAAGTTCAGCTGGAAAGCACGCGGCCTGGTGAACGCCACCGGCCCGTGGGTGAAGCAGTTCTTCGACGATGGAATGCATCTGCCTTCACCGTACGGCATTCGCCTGATCAAGGGCAGCCACATTGTGGTGCCGCGCGTACATACTCAGAAGCAGGCCTACATCCTGCAAAACGAAGACAAGCGCATCGTGTTTGTGATCCCGTGGATGGACGAGTTCTCCATCATCGGCACCACCGACGTGGAGTACAAAGGCGATCCGAAAAACGTTGAGATCGACGAGAGTGAAGTCAGCTACCTGCTGAAGGTGTACAACGCGCACTTTAAGAAACAGCTGGTGCGCGATGACGTGGTCTGGACCTACTCCGGCGTGCGTCCGCTGTGCGATGACGAATCTGACTCACCGCAGGCCATCACCCGCGACTATACGCTCGATATTCATGACGTAGACGGTCAGGCACCGCTGCTGTCGGTGTTTGGCGGCAAGCTTACCACCTACCGCAAGCTGGCCGAGCACGCGCTGGAAAAACTGGCGCCGTACTATAAAGGCATCGGCCCCGCGTGGACCAAAGAGGCGGTACTGCCGGGCGGGGATATCGGCGACAACCGCGACGATTACGCCGCGAAGCTGCGTCGCCGCTTCCCGTTCATCACCGAAGGGATGGCGCGCCACTATGCCCGCACCTACGGCAGCAATACCGAGCTGTTCCTCGGCGACGCGAAAGAGATTGGCGACCTGGGCGAACATTTCGGTCATGAGCTGTATGAAGCGGAGCTGCGTTACCTGGTTGAACACGAGTGGGTGCGTCGCCTGGACGATGCCATCTGGCGTCGTACTAAAGAAGGGATGTGGCTGAATGCCGAACAGCAGTCTCGCGTCGCGCAGTGGCTGGCGCAACATGCGGGAAAGCGTGAATTGTCGCTGGCGTCCTGAGGGTGAAAAAAAAGCCGGGTGGCGGCTCCGCCTTACCCGGCCTACTCGATCCTGTAGGCCCGGTAAGCGCAGTGTATGACCGGATACATAGGTGACAGATCAGACCGGGAACATAGGTAACACATTTTAGTCTATCCGGAGCACACTCTGGGTTTTCCGGTCATAGTACGCAAGCGTTATTCCGTTAAAGATGATGGCCTCAAGGCCATCATCTTGTTCTTCCAGCATGATGTACTCATCCGTCAGCGCTTCACTCAGGAACACCGTCCCCTTTTTCCCCATATAGAGTGTCCCCCTCGATTTCACCCTGTAGACCTTACCTCCTTCCGGATAAGCATAGTCAGGAACACTGCCATCCCAGTGCCGGTTCGAGGGATGCCATACCGTTCCGGGCGTTGCACCCGCCAGGGCTTCATGCGGCCTTTCGTAGTTAAATTCTTCCCGGTAATCACTGAACCACCGCTGTTGTTCTTCCATCGTCATGAAGGTGTTGCCCTGTTTCACTGCACTTTTCAGGGAACGGTGCATTCGCTCATGGCGGCCATTTTCTTCCGGATGACCCTTTCTGATACGCTCCGGCCTGATGCCCAGCTTGATTAGCCAGACGGCAAGGCGACTTAATCCGGCTATTCCTGTTCCCGCGAAGGGCTGACCGTTATCGGTTCTGAGCACTTCCGGCAGACCGTATTCCAGGAACGCATCTGTCAGGCACTGTCTGACGAAGGGCTCACTCTCCCGGTCCGTTCCCCGGCAGCTCAGAAGATACCGGCTGTGATTGTCGGTCAGGGTGAAGGGATGGCAGTACTCTCTGCTCAGCAGCCTGAACTTACCTTTAAAATCAGCGCTCCAGACCTGATTGTTTTCACTGATGATGGTCAGGGGCTGGCGATTGCCCGGGGTTCTGCGTTTTCGCTTTTTATCCGGAACCAGGCCTTCACGCTTGAGGATATCGCCGACAGTGCTGGCAGCAGGTACGGTAAAATCGACATGATGGTTGAGGAGCCACATCCGCAGTTTTTTGGGGCCCCAGTCAGGGTGTTTTTGACGCAGGGCAGTCAGGTGTCCGACGATATAATCGGGAACCGTCCGGGAGTGGGAGCGTGGCGCACGCGACCGGTCAGAGAGAGATGACAGGTCAGAAGGGTCAAACCGCTGAAGCCATTTATAGCCTGTTTTACGGCTGATGCCAAAAAGACGGCAAAGAGCGGAGAAGGAGTCCGTACCTGCATGGCAGGCACGGATAAAATCAAGGCGTTGCATAGGTCGGGTCTCAGTCCAGGGCATAGCGAGTCTCCTCTTCTATGCCAGTTATAACTGTTACCCATGTATCCGGTCTAAAGTGTTACCCATGTTTCCGGTTCATACCGCAGCGCCACCGGGCTAAATTTTTACAACCGCACCGGATCAATATGCCAGATAGTCTCGGCATACTCCTTGATGGTTCTGTCTGACGAGAAGTACCCCATGTTGGCGATGTTGTGCATCGCGGCGCTGGTCCACTTCTCCTGCTGACGGTACAGCTCGTCTACCCTGTCCTGACAGTCCACGTAGCTGCGGTAATCCGCCAGCACCTGATAGTGATCGCCGAAGTTAATCAGCGAATCCACCAGGTCACGATAGCGTCCAGGCTCCTCAGGATTGAACACCCCGGTGGCAATTTGCGTCAGCACCTGGCGTAGCTCTTCATCCTCTTCGTAATATTCGCGCGGCGAGTAGCCCTGCTTGCGAAGCGACTCCACTTCTTCCGCCGTATTGCCGAAGATAAAGATGTTCTCCTCCCCTACATGCTCAAGCATCTCGACGTTTGCGCCGTCCAGCGTGCCGATGGTCAGCGCGCCGTTCAGGGCAAACTTCATGTTGCTGGTGCCGGACGCTTCCGTCCCCGCCGTGGAAATCTGCTCGGAGAGATCCGCCGCCGGAATGATAAGCTGCGCCAGGCTCACGCTGTAGTTCGGGATGAATACCACCTTCAGCTTGTCGCCAATGTCCGGATCGTGGTTGACCACCTTCGCCACATCGTTGATGAGGTGAATAATGTGCTTCGCCATGTAGTACGCGGACGCCGCCTTGCCGGCAAAGATTTTCACGCGCGGCACCCATTCCGCCGTCGGGTCAGCCTTAATGCGGTTGTAGTGGGTGATCACGTGCAGCACGTTCATCAGCTGACGCTTGTACTCGTGGATACGCTTGATCTGCACGTCAAACAACGCTTTCGGGTTCGCCACCACGTTGAGGTGCATCGCCAGCCACACCGCCAGACGTTTCTTGTTCAGCAGCTTGGCTTCCCGCACGGCTTTGTTCACCGTCGGGAAATCAATGTGCTGCTCAAGCTCGCTCAGCTGGCTCAAATCGGTGCGCCAGGTGCGGCCAATGTTCTCATCCAGCACGTCGGAGAGCGGCTGGTTCGCCAGCGCCAGCCAGCGGCGCGGCGTGACGCCGTTGGTCACGTTGCAGAAACGCGTCGGGAAGATCTTCGCGAAGTCCGCAAACAGCGACTGCACCATCAGGTTCGAGTGCAGCTCTGACACGCCGTTCACCTTGTGGCTGATCACCACCGCCAGCCAGGCCATGCGTACGCGGCGACCGTTGGATTCATCAATGATCGACGCGCGGCTCAGCAGGCCGGTATCGTTCGGGTACTGCTCCTGCAAGGTCTTGAGGAAGTAGTCGTTGATCTCGAAGATGATTTGCAGATGGCGCGGCAGAATTTTGCCGAGCATGTCCACCGGCCACGTCTCCAGCGCTTCACTCATCAGCGTATGGTTGGTGTACGAGAACACCTGACAGGTCACCTCAAACGCGTCGTCCCAGCTGAACTTATGCTCGTCAATCAGCAGGCGCATCAGCTCGGGGATCGACAGCACCGGATGGGTGTCGTTGAGGTGAATCGCGGTTTTCTCCGCCAGGTTGGCGTAGGTTTTGTGCAGCTGATAGTGACGGCTGAGAATATCCTGAATCGTTGCCGAGACGAGGAAATACTCCTGACGCAGGCGCAGCTCGCGGCCCGAATAGGTGGAGTCATCCGGATAAAGCACGCGGGAGACGTTCTCGGAGTGGTTTTTATCTTCCACCGCCGCGAAGTAGTCGCCCTGGTTGAATTTACCCAGGTTGATCTCGCTGCTGGCCTGCGCGTTCCACAGGCGCAGCGTGTTGGTCGCATCGGTGTCGTAGCCGGGGATGATCTGGTCATAGGCCACGGCGAGGATCTCCTCGGTTTCCACCCAGCGGGATTTTTTCCCTTCCTGCTGAATACGCCCGCCAAAACGCACCTTGTAGCGCGTGTTGTGGCGCTTGAACTCCCACGGATTACCGTATTCCAGCCAGTAGTCCGGGGACTCTTTCTGACGGCCATCGACGATGTTCTGCTTGAACATGCCATAGTCGTAGCGAATACCGTAGCCGCGTCCCGGCAGCGCCAGCGTTGCCAGCGAGTCAAGGAAGCACGCGGCAAGACGCCCCAGACCACCGTTACCCAGCCCCGGGTCGTTCTCTTCGTCAATCAGCTCTTCTAAATCCAGACCCATCTCTTCCAGCGCGTTTTTGACGTCGTCATAAATCCCGAGCGACAGCAGCGCGTTGGAGAGGGTGCGACCAATCAAAAACTCCATCGACAGGTAATACACCTGTCGCGTCTCCTGCGAAAGCTGGGCGCGGTTGGAGCGCAGCCAGCGTTCGACCATACGGTCACGCACCGCAAACAGCGTGGCGTTCAGCCATTCGTGCTTGTTGGCAATAACGGGGTCTTTCCCAATGGTAAACATCAGCTTATAGGCGATGGAGTGCTTTAACGCCTCAACGCTGAGCGTGGGGGAAGAGTAGCTAAATGGAGCGTTCATATCTGTCACTTCGCCTCGTTACATCAAGCGTTGATAAAGGTCGCGGTAGGACTGCGCCGCAACGTGCCAGCCAAAGTCCATGGACATCGCCTGACGTTGGACGTAACGCCACAGGGATGGACGGGACCACAAGACGAACGCACGCCGGATCGCCCGAAGCAGCGACCAGGCATTACTGTCCTCAAAGACAAACCCGCTGGCGATACCGTCCGCCAGGTTTTCCAGAGAGCTGTCAGACACCGTATCCGCCAGCCCGCCCGTGCGCCGCACCAGCGGCAACGTGCCGTATTTCAGGCCATAGAGCTGCGTCAGGCCGCAGGGCTCGAAACGGCTCGGCACCAGAATCACGTCCGCGCCGCCCATAATGCGGTGCGAGAACGCTTCGTGATAACCGATCTGCACGCCCACCTGCCCCGGGTGTTCCGCCGCGGCCGCCAGGAAACCTTCCTGTAAAACCGGGTCGCCCGCGCCGAGCAGCGCCAGCTGGCCGCCCTGCTCCAGTAATCCCGGCAGCGCCTCCAGCACCAGATCCAGCCCTTTCTGGCTGGTCAGGCGGCTGACCACCGCAAACAGCGGCACCTTGTCGTTGACCTTCAGCCCCATCGCAATCTGTAGCTGGCGCTTGTTTTCCGCTTTGTCTTCCACCGAGTCGCGACCATAGCGCGCCGCCAGCAGGAGGTCCGTTTCCGGATTCCAGATCTGTTCATCCACGCCGTTCAGAATGCCCGACAGACGGCCTTCACGGTGGCGCTGTTGCAGCAGCCCTTCCATACCGTAACCGAACTCCGGCTGGGTAATTTCACGCGCGTAGGTTGGGCTGACCGCCGTAATGTGGTCGGCGTAGTACAGCCCCGCCTTCAGGAACGAAATCTGTCCGTTAAACTCCAGCCCGTGCATGTTAAAGAACGACCATGGCAGATCGATGTCATTCATGTGATGGGCGTAATACATGCCCTGATACGCCAGGTTGTGCACGGTAAACACCGATTTGGCCGGATGCCCCTTCGCCGCCAGATAC
The DNA here is from genome assembly GCF_900322725.1 of Enterobacter cloacae complex sp. Taxonomy (NCBI): domain Bacteria; kingdom Pseudomonadati; phylum Pseudomonadota; class Gammaproteobacteria; order Enterobacterales; family Enterobacteriaceae; genus Enterobacter; species Enterobacter cloacae complex sp. The sequence goes on from NZ_LT991957.1 coordinate 1,739,265, forward strand.
GCGGGTGCCAGCCCCGCATGCCAGTCGTGCGCGTGCACCACATTCGGACGCCAGAACGGATCCAGCCCGACGGCCATCTCCGCCCCCACCCAGCCGAGCAGGGCAAAGCGCAGCACGTTATCGGTATAGGCGTACAGGTTGGTATCGTGATACGGGCTGCCGGGACGGTCGTATAAATGCGGCGCATCAATCAGGTAAATGCCTACCCCATTGTAATGTCCAAACAGCAGGGTGATACGTCCAGCGAAGGTCTCGCGACGGGAAACAACCTTTGCATCAGGAATACCGCGCCGGATATCCGGAAAAGCGGGCAACAACACGCGGGTATCTACCCCTCCGGCAATTTGCGCCGCCGGTAGTGCACCAAGAACATCCGCCAGTCCGCCCGTTTTTAACAACGGGAACATCTCAGAACATACGTGTAAAACCTGCATCATCGCTCCTGTTTGATTTGCAGCTTCCGCAACATTTCCCGTGTTACTAACACGATCCCCTCTTCCGAACGGTAGAAACGACGCGCATCTTCTTCCGCGTTTTCCCCAATCACCATCCCTTCGGGAATGACGCAGGCGCGGTCAATGACGCAGCGACGCAGACGACATGAGCGCCCTACCCAGACGTCCGGCAGCAGGACTGCCGAATCGATATTACAGAATGAGTTTATACGCACGCGCGGGAACAGCACGGACTGCACCACCACCGAACCGGAGATAATGCACCCGCCAGAGACCAGCGAATTCAACGTCATACCGTGGCTGCCGGAGCGGTCCTGCACGAACTTCGCCGGCGGCAGCGATTCCATATGGGTGCGTATTGGCCAGTTCTGGTCGTACATATCCAGCTCAGGCGTCACGGACGCCAGATCGAGGTTGGCTTTCCAGTACGCTTCCAGGGTTCCCACATCGCGCCAGTAGGGTTCCGCATTCGGATCGGACTGTACGCAGGACAGCGGGAACGGATGTGCATACGCCATGCCAGCTTTGGTAATTTTCGGGATAATGTCTTTGCCGAAATCGTGGCTGGAGTTTTCGTCTGTGTCGTCTTCTTCCAGCAGCTCATAAAGATAGTCAGCATCAAAGACATAGATCCCCATGCTGGCGAGCGATTTGGTGTCATCCCCCGGCATGGTTGGCGGGTTCGCCGGCTTTTCAACAAAATCGATAATTTTGTCGTCCGCATCCACGTGCATCACGCCGAACGCGGTTGCTTCCGCAACGGGCACCGGCAGACACGCCACGGTGCAGCGCGCCCCTTTTTCGACATGGTCGATCAGCATGTGGGAGTAATCTTGCTTATAGATGTGGTCCCCCGCGAGGATCACGACGTATTCCGCGTTGTAGCGGCGAATGATGTCGAGGTTTTGGGTCACCGCATCCGCCGTGCCGCGGTACCAGTTTTCCCCGTGTACGCGCTGCTGCGCGGGAAGCAGATCGACAAACTCGTTCATCTCTTCGCTGAAGAATGACCAGCCGCGCTGAATGTGCTGCACCAGCGTGTGCGACTGATACTGCGTAATGACGCCAATGCGGCGAATGCCTGAGTTCAGGCAGTTGGAGAGTGCAAAATCGATAATACGGAACTTACCACCAAAGTGAACCGCCGGCTTGGCGCGCTTGATGGTCAAATCTTTCAGACGGGTACCACGCCCGCCCGCAAGTATCAGGGCAACTGTTTTTAATGGTAGCTGGCGCGCCAACATTAACGGATCGTTCTTCTCTAATCTAACCATGACTAACTCCTTTTTTATCATCTTTGGAATACGCACACTCCGTGCGCAGGCCCGTGCCAGACAGCCATAACAACCGGATTATCCGCTCCGGCAAAGGGAGGAATGGCTCGCCATTCCCCGTCAGGTAAAACAATCTCTGCGACGTCATCCGTCGCGTTCAGCGTCACCAGCCACGCATCCGAAAGCAGGATTTGCAGACAGGGTATGCCGTGTTGCCACTCTTGCGCGCTTAACGGTTGCGCGTCTTTATTCAGCCAGCGAACGTTGCCGTCGCCCTCTTCCCACCAGCTGTCGGCGGTGAGCGCGGGGATGCGCTGGCGAAGATGGATCAGCGCCGCGGTGAAATGAGCCAACCCGCTGTTCGCTTCTCCCCAGTCGAGCCAGGTCAGGGTGTTGTCCTGGCAATAGGCGTTGTTGTTGCCGTGCTGGCTGTGACCGTGCTCATCGCCTGCCAGCAGCATTGGCGTGCCCTGCGATAACAAAAGCGTCGTCAGCAGCGCATGAACGCTGGCGCGTCGCCGCTCGATCACGTCCAGACTTCCGCCTAACCCTTCTATACCATGGTTAAAGCTATGGTTATTGTTAGTCCCATCGCGATTCTCCTCGCCGTTTGCCTCATTGTGTTTCTGATTGAAACAAACGCAGTCGCGCAGCGTGAAACCGTCGTGTGCCGTCACCAGGTTAATGGTGGCCGACGGACGTTTTCCGTCGCGCTTAAAGAGATCGCTCGAGCCGGCAAAGCGTCCGGCGAACTCTCCGAGCGACAGATCGCGCGCCAGCCAGAAGCGACGGACGGCGTCGCGGAAGTGATCGTTCCACTCGGCAAACAGCGGCGGGAAGTTCCCCACCTGATAACCGCCTTCACCAATGTCCCAGGGTTCCGCAATCAGCTTCACCGTTGAGAGCACCGGGCAGTTTTTTATCGCCTCAAACAGCGGCGCCTGCTGGCTAAATGCCGGAGTGCGCCCCATCACCGGCGCCAGGTCGAAACGAAAACCGTCCACGTGGAACGTCTCAACCCAGTATTTCAGGCATTCGTACGCGTAATGCGTAACGGCCGGATGGCTGAGGTTGAGGGTGTTACCGCACCCGGTCCAGTTTTCATAATCGCCGTCGTCCCTGATCCAATAATAGCTACGGTTATCGATTCCGCGCTGTGAGAGCGTCGGACCGTCAAGATCGCTTTCCGCACTGTGGTTCAGCACCACGTCCAGAATGACCTCAATGCCCGCCGCGTGAAGCGCCTTCACCGCATCACGAAACTCGTCCCGCGCTTTCTCCGGATGTACCGCGTAGCGCGGGTCGAGCGCGAACATCGCCAGCGGGTTGTAGCCCCAGTAGTTGCTTAACCCAAGACGCTGAAGACGCGGCTCGCTGGCGAAATGCGCCACCGGCAGCAGCTCCAGCGCGGTGATCCCTAACTGCTTCAGGTAAGCGACCATCGTCGGATGCCCCAGCGCTTTGTAGGTGCCGCGCATCTCTTTGGGGATCGACGGGTGCAGATACGTCAGCCCTTTGACGTGGGCTTCATAGATGACGGTATTACCCCACGGCGTGCGCGGCGGGGCATCATCTTCCCAGTCGTAGAGATCGTGCACCACCACGCTTTTGGGCGCGACGGGCGCGCTGTCGCGGTGGTCAGGTTCGCCGTAGCCGACGTGGAACAGCGGGTCGTCTTTAAACTCGCCGTCCACGCGGTGCGCGCACGGGTCAATCAGCAGCTTTGCCGGGTTAAACCAGTGCCCCTGAGATGGCTCCCACGGGCCGTGTACGCGAAAACCGTAGTGCATTCCCGGACGCCCGCCGGACAGGTAACCGTGCCAGATGTCTCCCGTGCGGGACGGTAAATCGTAACGGTGCTCGTTACCTTCCCCGTCAAACACACAGAGTTCCACCCGCTCCGCATGGGCAGAAAAGAGCGTGAAGTTCACCCCCTTTCCGTCAAAACTCGCCCCGAGCGGTTCGGGTTTACCTGCCGAGAGCTGCGTCATTCGCCCTCCCGCACCAGCCAGATGGTGCTCAGCGGCGGCAGCGTCAGGCTCAGGGAGTTCGGACGACCGTGGCTTTCAATCGCATCGCTCTGCACCAGCCCGCCGTTACCGGCGTTACTGCCGTGGTAATGCATGGAGTCGGTGTTCAGAATTTCGCGCCATTTACCCGGCTGGTTAATGCCGAAGCGGTAGTGTTCGCGCGGCACTGGCGTGAAGTTGCTGGCGACGATGATCTCGTTACCCGCTTTGTCACGACGGACAAAGACAAACACCGAGCGCGCGTGGTCGTCCACCACCAGCCACTCAAAGCCGTACGGATCGAAGTCCAGCTCGTGCAGCGCTTTGTGGTGGCGGTAGGTCAGGTTCAGGTCGCGCACCAGACGCTGTACGCCGTGGTGCCAGTTGTCCGCGCCTTCCAGCAGGTGCCAGTCAAGGCTGGTGTCGTGGTTCCATTCGCGCCCCTGCGCAAATTCGTTGCCCATAAACAGCAGCTTTTTGCCGGGGAAGGCAAACATCCAGCCGTAATAGGCGCGCAGGTTGGCAAACTTCTGCCACGGGTCCCCCGGCATGCGGTCGAGAATAGATTTCTTGCCGTGCACCACTTCATCGTGCGACAGCGGCAGCATGAAGTTTTCGGTGTAGTTGTAAAGCAGCCCAAAGGTGAGCTTATCGTGGTGATACTGACGATAAACCGGGTCGAGCTTCATGTAGTCGAGCGTGTCGTGCATCCAGCCGAGGTTCCACTTGTACCAGAAGCCCAGGCCGCCCATTGACGGTGGACGGGAAACGCCCGGAAAGTCCGTGGACTCTTCCGCCATGGTCACGGCACCTTCCACCTGCTCACCGATGATGCGGTTGGTGTTGCGCAGAAACTCAATCGCTTCGAGGTTTTCACGTCCGCCAAACTCGTTCGGGATCCACTCGCCCTCTTTGCGGCTGTAGTCGCGGTAGATCATCGACGCCACCGCATCGACGCGCAGGGCATCAATGCCGAAGCGTTCGATCCAGTACAGCGCATTCCCCACCAGGTAATTCGACACTTCACGGCGACCGTAGTTGTAGATCAGCGTGTTCCAGTCCTGGTGATAGCCTTCGCGCGGGTCGCTGTGCTCGTACAGCTTCGTGCCGTCGAACTCTGCCAGCGCAAAATCGTCCGACGGGAAGTGGCCCGGTACCCAGTCGAGGATGACGTTCAGCCCGGCGGCGTGCGCGGCATCAATGAAATAGCGGAAGTCATCGCGGGTGCCGAAGCGGCGCGTAGGCGCATACAGCCCGGTTGGCTGGTAGCCCCAGCTGCCGTCGAACGGGTGTTCGTTGATCGGCAGCAGCTCCAGATGGGTAAAGCCCATCCATTTGGCGTACGGTACCAGCTGGTCCGCCAGCTCGCGGTAGCTCAGCCAGAAGTTGTTGTCCGTGTGGCGACGCCAGGAGCCGAGATGCACCTCATAGACGGAGATCGGCGCATCAAAGCGGTTGGCCTGCTTGCGCTCCTCGCTCTGGACGACCTTTTCCGGCAGGCCGCAAATCAGCGAGGCGGTATTCGGGCGCAGTTCAGCCTCAAAGGCGTACGGGTCAGATTTAATGCGCAGCTTACCGCTGGCATCGATCATCTCGAATTTGTAGAGCTGGCCGTTATGCGCCCCGGGGATAAACAGCTCCCAGATGCCGGTTTCCCGGCGCAGGCGCATGGGGTGACGACGACCGTCCCAGTAGTTGAACTGCCCAACGACGGAGACGCGCTGGGCGTTTGGCGCCCATACGGCAAAGCGCGTGCCGGTGATACCGTCCATGGTATCCGCGTGGGCACCCAGCGTTTCGTAGGGGCGTAAATGGGTTCCTTCGGACAGCAGCCAGGCATCCATCTCTTTTAAGAGCGGCCCAAAGCTGTAGGGATCGTCAATCAGGTTTTGCTGACCGTGCCAGATAACGGCAAGCTGATAGCGAAAGGGGTTTTTACGGCGGGGCATGACGCCCGAGAAGAAGCCACGCGAGTCGAGGCATTCCAGATTACCCACCTTGCGGCCGGTTTTGGGTTCGATAACCCACACTTCTGTCGCATCCGGTAACAGCGCCCGAACTTCCAGTCCGGCCTCTGTACGGTGCATCCCTAGCACAGAAAAGGGGTCGGCAAAATGACCCGCAATAAGCGCATTAATCACGTCTCTCGAAATACGATCGGACATGGTATTCATCCTGTTTTTTTATGTCGCCCTTTTTACGCGCTCCGGGACGACTTTTAATGTGACCTAAACGGTGCAGTTAATCCTCTCTGCTCCGCCCTACCCTCAGGTGAGAAATAAATCTTCCTTAAAGCATAGCCAACGTCGTGGTTCCTCCTGATAAAAAATAAGACATCTGCGTTTTACTCCATGTAGTACGCAAAAAAAGGGGGTGACAATCACCCCCCGTGTTTAACAAATTATTACGCCAGCTGGCGCAGCATGCGGCGCAGCGGCTCGGCGGCACCCCACAGCAGCTGGTCGCCAACGGTGAAGGCGGAGAGATACTCCGGCCCCATGTTCAGCTTGCGCAGGCGGCCAACCGGCGTGGTCAGCGTGCCGGTAACGGCAGCCGGGGTGAGCTCGCGCATGGTGATATCGCGATCGTTTGGCACCACTTTCGCCCACGGGTTGTGCGCGGCCAGCAGCTCTTCCACGGTCGGAATAGACACATCTTTTTTCAGTTTAATGGTGAAGGCCTGGCTGTGGCAGCGCAGCGCGCCGATACGCACGCACAGACCGTCAACCGGAATGGTGTTCGCGGTGGCGAGGATTTTGTTGGTCTCCGCCTGGCCCTTCCACTCTTCGCGGGTCTGGCCGTTATCCAGCTGTTTGTCGATCCACGGGATCAGGCCACCGGCCAGCGGTACGCCAAAGTTATCCACCGGCAGCTCGCCGCTGCGGGTCAGCTGAGTGACTTTGCGCTCGATGTCAAGGATGGCGGATGCCGGGTCTGCCAGCTCGGCCGCGACGCTGTGGTGCAGCTGGCCCATCTGGGTCAGCAGCTCGCGCATGTGGCGTGCGCCGCCGCCGGACGCGGCCTGGTACGTTGCCACGGAGACCCACTCCACCAGGTCCTGCGCGAACAGGCCGCCGAGGGACATCAGCATCAGGCTGACGGTGCAGTTGCCGCCAACAAAGGTTTTCACGCCGTTGTTCAGGCCGTCGGTGATGACGTCCTGGTTAACCGGGTCGAGAATAATGATGGCATCGTCTTTCATGCGCAGCGACGAGGCCGCGTCAATCCAGTAGCCCTGCCAGCCGCTTTCACGCAGCTTCGGATAGATTTCGTTGGTATAATCGCCGCCCTGGCAGGTCACAATAATGTCGAGTGCCTTCAGCGCTTCCAGATCGTAAGCGTCCTGCAACGTGCCTGTGGTACCCCCAAAGGACGGTGCAGCCTGGCCGAGCTGGGAAGTGGAGAAGAAGACCGGGCGGATGGCGTCGAAATCGCGCTCTTCAACCATGCGTTGCATGAGTACAGAGCCGACCATACCGCGCCAGCCGATAAAACCAACGTTTTTCATAGCATTTTTTTCCTGCAAGGGGTGTGTGCTGATTGTGCAAGCCAGTATTGAACTGGGATATGCTTCACATTACAAAATGCTGCCAAAGTCGCAAGCGAAATTAATCGATGATTGCCCGGCAATCAGAAAAAGTGCTAATCATCGCAATGACCACAATAAGTATCAGGGATAATTTAAGATGAGTGAAATCATTTCCGCAGCGGTTTTATTGATCCTGATTATGGATCCGCTCGGTAATCTGCCGATCTTCATGTCGGTGCTGAAGCACACCGAGCCGAAGCGCCGCCGGGCGATCATGATCCGCGAGTTGCTCATCGCCCTGCTGGTGATGTTTATCTTCCTGTTCGCCGGGGAAAAAATCCTCGCTTTCCTGAACTTACGCGCCGAAACGGTCTCCATTTCCGGCGGGATAATTTTGTTCCTGATCGCCATTAAGATGATTTTCCCGAGCGCGGAAGGCAGCAGCAGCGGCCTGCCCGCGGGCGAAGAGCCGTTTATCGTGCCGCTGGCGATCCCGCTGGTCGCGGGACCAACGATTCTGGCAACGCTGATGCTGCTGTCGCATCAGTATCCGAATCAGATGAGCCATCTGGTGATTGCCCTGCTCATCGCCTGGGGCGGGACGTTTATTATCCTGTTGCAGTCGTCGCTGTTCCTGCGCCTGCTGGGTGAGAAAGGGGTGAACGCGCTGGAGCGTCTGATGGGGCTGATTCTGGTGATGATGGCGACGCAGATGTTCCTGGACGGAATACGGGCGTGGATGAAGGGATGAGGATGTAAAAAAGCCGGGTGGCGCTCACGCTTACCCGGCCTACGGGACCTGAGGTTTTTTGTAGGTCGGGTAAGGCGAAGCCGCCACCCGACACACATACGGTCACTGAGGTCTGGTGCCTCAATAATTCAAAATATTCATTCGTTTTGCGAGCCGCCTTCCAGAGCCTCTCTTGCCACCCCGCCCCCAACGCAGTATCTCCTTGCCGCGCCTGCTAAATCAGGCGTCAGGATTAGCCTCTCCAGTGGTGGATACACATTACTCATCAGAGGCGGTCATATGACTACTACCCCTAACTTTTCTCACGCTTTATTTACTACCCCGTTCGATCACACCACCGATTTCACCGAACTGGCAGACAACTGCGCGCAGTTTGTTGACGTGCTGGTTGCGCACAAAGGAAGGCATCGTGCCGCTGTAAAAAAGCCGGGTGGCGCTCACGCTTACCCGGCCTACGGGAGAGGTTTTTTGTAGGTCGGGTAAGGCGAAGCCGCCACCCGACACACATACAGCCTCGTTAGCTCAGGAGCGTAAACGCAATCATCCCGACAATCGCACCCGTGGTGCCGAGGATGGTTTCCATCAGCGTCCAGGTTTTCAGGGTTTGCGCTTCGGTGGCGCCGGTAAATTTACCGAACAGCCAGAAGCCGGCGTCGTTTACGTGTGAAACCACAATCGAGCCGCCCGCGATACAGATAGAGAGCGCCGCCATCTGCGCGCCGGAGTAGTTCAGCTGTTCAATCACCGGCATCACCAGGCCCACGGCGGTCAAGCATGCCACGGTTGCGGAGCCCTGAATGATACGCACCGCCGCAGCCAGCACGAAGCAGGTGACCGCAATCGGCAGTCCCATTCCGGTCAGCGCTTCGCCCAGTGCCGGACCCACACCGGAGTCCACCAGTACCTGTTTGAACACGCCACCGGCACCGATCACCAGCAGAATGATACCCGCCGGTTGCAGCGCAGCGCCGCAAATCTCCATCACGCGGTCTTTCGGCATGCCCTGACGCATCGCCAGGCCGTAAATCGCCACCAGACACGCCACCAGGATCGCCGTGAACGGGTGACCAATAAACTCGAACCATTCGTACGCGGTTGAACCCACCGGCACAAAGCGCGCCGCGATGGTTTTCAGACCCACCAGCACCAGCGGGAGCAGGATCAAAGAAAGACTAAAGCCGAAGGACGGCATTTTGCCTTCGCCCAGGTGCGGCTCGGAGATGTCGTCCGGGATGTGCAGCTCAACGTAGCGGCTGATGAAGTTGCCCCACAGCGGACCGGCGATAATCATGCCCGGGATCGCAGCGCACAGGCCAATCAGGATCATCCAGCCAAAGTCCGCGTGCATCTGGGAGGCCAGCAGCATCGGGGCAGGCCCGGGCAGCAGAAACGCCGCGGCCGCCGCCACGCCCGCAAACAGCGGAATGACCAGCTTCACGAGGTTCGTACCGGTATGACGCGCCATTGAAAACGCCACGCTAATCAGCAGCACAACCGCCACTTCAAAGAACAGCGGCAGCGCGCAAATCAGACCGGCCAGACCAATCGCGTAGTGCGCTCGGCTGTGACCGAAGGATTTCAGCATCTTGACGGCAATCTGGTCGACCGCGCCCGTCTCGTGCAGGATCTTGCCAAACATCGCGCCCAGCGCCACCACAATGGCCAGGAAGCCCAGCGTGCCGCCCATCCCTTTTTCCATCGTCGCCGCGATTTTGTCGAGCGGCATACCGGAAAAGAGACCGGCACCAATAGAAACCACCATCAAAGCAACGAAGGCATGCATACGCGCCTTCATCACTAAAAACAGCAGCAGCAATACGGAACCCACTGCTGTCAGAACTAGCGTTAATGTACTCAAAACTTACTGCCTTTTATTAATAACCTCGATGGTGCTGGCTACAACACCTTCCAGCGGCTGATCGATATCAACCACTAAGACATCCTGCTCGTCAGCACCCGGCTCCTGCAACGCCTCGAACTGCGTGACCAGCATCTGGGTTTTGAAGAAGTGGCCTTTACGCGCCTTCAGACGGCTTTCAATCACCCCGAAATCGCCTTTCAGGTAGATGAAAGAGAGGTTCGGATTGCCGTCGCGCAGCAGGTCGCGATAGGTTTTTTTCAGCGCGGAGCAGACGATCAGGGAGACTTTGTTGGTGCGCTGCATCGCGAACGCGGCGTCATTCAGCGCCTGCAACCACGGTTTGCGGTCGTCGTCGTTCAGCGGCTCGCCGGAAGCCATTTTCATGATGTTGCTGCGCGGATGGAGGAAGTCACCATCAAGAAACGCAGCCTGGAGTTGATGCGCCACTTCGCTCGCCACGGCAGATTTACCGCTACCGGACACGCCCATCAGGACGTAAACGTGGTGATCGTGATTAGTCGTGCTCAAAGGGTGTCCCTCAGTCAATTGTTACGGGTAACAGTTATCGGTAACATTGTCCTGCCGGGGCAAAAGAGAAGCAATATCCAAACGTGTGCGATGTGAATAAGTGTGAGCTACTTCAAATTTGTCGGATTAAATAGATCCACCCGGTGACAAGGTGAAACCTAAATCTAACATTTTAGGGGTAACTGCCTCACCACGAATGCGCGCCAGCAGGCGTTCTGCACCAATGCGCCCCATGCGTTCGCGCGGGGTCAGGACGCTTGCCAGCCGCGGCTCCATCACCTGGCCGATGTCGTGACCGTGGAAGCCGGCAATCGCCATGTCATCAGGGATCTTCAGCCCCAGACGCTGGCATTCAAACGCCGCACCCACCGCAAGGTCATCGTTGGTACAGAAAATACCGTCCAGTTGCGGATACTCGCGTCGCGCCTGACGCATCAGCTCAATACCCGACGTATAAGATGAAGATTGCTCCACCATTACGCTGTACGGGGTTAAACCGGCGTCGAGCATCGCCTGCTCGTATCCCTTCTGTTTGATGATAGTACGTTCATCCAGTCGTGCACCCAGGTATGCGATATGGCGATGACCGCGGGCAATGATCGCCGCCGTCATCTGACGCGCCGCTTCAAAGTTATCGAACCCAACGGCAATGTCGAGGCACGGCGACTGGCTGTCCATCAGCTCCACCACCGGAATGCCCGCCACCTGAATCATTTTCAGCGTGCGCGGCGTGTGGGTTCGTTCCGTTAAAATCAGCCCGTCGATGTTCCAGGAAAGCATCGATTCAAGACGTTCCTCTTCCAGTTCCGGCTTGTACCCGTAGTGAGCGAGCATGGTCTGATAGCCAAACGCATCGGTAACGCTTTCGATACCGCGCAGCACTTCGGCGAAAACCTGGTTGGTTAAGGAAGGAAGCAGGACGCCCACCGCACGGCTGGTCGCATTGGAGAGAATATCGGGTGCGCGGTTGGGGATATAACCCAGTTCATCAAGGGCGGCGGCAATCTTGCCACGCAACGCCACGGAAACCTGTTCCGGGTTACGTAAAAAACGGCTGACCGTCATTTTGGTCACACCGACGCGATCGGCGACATCCTGAAGTACGGGGCGTTTCTTTTTCATCGTCCTGAGAAATCTTGAAGTGAGAGATTTGCTCAGTTTATCACGGACAAAGCTCAACCTTCCCCGTTTAAAGGGAAGGTTGAGAAATTATTTAGACCGGCGGCAGGTCAAACAGCAGGATTTCGCTTTCGCTGTCGGCGTGCACGGAGAGCGCCTGCTCGTCCCAGATAGCCAGGCCATCGGCGGTTGTGGCTTTCGTGCCGTTAATAGACACTTCCCCTTTCACCACCTGGATCCAGACGCGGCGGTTGGCGGCAATCTGATGGACAGACTGTTCGTCTTTCGCCAGCGCCCAGCGGTACAGTTCCATATCCTGGTGCACCTTCAGAGAACCTTCACGCGCATCTGGGGACAGCACCAGCTGTTTGCCCTGTTTCGCGTCGAAGCGGCGCTGCTCGTAGCGTGGCGTGATGCCGGTCTCTTCCGGAATGATCCAGATTTGATACAGGTGCAGTTTTTCCGTTTTGCTCGGGTTGTACTCAGAGTGACGCACCCCGGTGCCCGCGCTCATAATCTGGAACTCACCCGCCGGCACCTGCTCTTTGTTGCCCATGCTGTCCTGGTGCTCAACCGCCCCTTCCAGCACATAGGTCAGGATTTCCATGTCCTTGTGCGGGTGGGTACCGAAGCCCTGGCCTGCGTCAATCACGTCGTCGTTAATGACGCGGAGCGCGGAGAAGCCCATGAAGTTCGGATCGTAATAGTCGGCAAACGAGAATGAATGCCATGAGTCCAGCCAGCCATGATTTGCGTGACCGCGTTCGTTTGCTTTGCGTAAGTAGATCATTGTTTTCACCCTCAGTTCGTTTCGATGGAGTAAGTGTGGACGCAAACCGTCCGGGATCATAGAGGGTGAAAATTGACTCCTCTGTTCAAAAATTATGAACAACCGCAGAGGAGCCGTTTTTGCTTATCTGACGAGGGTTACCGTGGCAGGAGAAGCCTGTTCGAAGGCCCGTTCAAGGATTTCCAGGTTGGTGAGAACGTCAGATTCCTTGACGTAATTCGGCGTGCCGTTGGTGAGGGTTTCATACAGCGCGTCGTAGACGCGGCCATAGTCGCCGGTTTCCGGTTTGAGCTCTTCTCTGACCGTCACGCCCTCATCGTTCACGTACTCCAGCACGCCCACGGCATCGTCCGCCGCAAAGCCCGGTTCGCCCGGCATGATGTTGGCCTTCAGGCTGGTCTCCTGCTGGTCAATACCGTACCGGATGAACGAGCCCTTCGTGCCGTGAACGATAAATTTCGGGTAGTCGATTTTCACCAGATGGCTGGTTTTAACGATGGCCTTAAGGTCGCCGTAAAACAGCTGCGCCTCGAAGGTATCGTCCGGGTTGGCTTTATTGCGCAGGCTGCGGATGTCGTACGCCACGTGGTCTGGGCGGCCAAACAGGGAGATGATCTGGTCCATGGTGTGTACGCCCAGACCGTAGAACGAGCCGTCCTGCGGCAGGCCGGGTTTGGTTTCTGCCACCGGACGGTAGTAATCGAAGTGGCTTTCGATCTCTACAATATCGCCAAGCTTGCCGCTCTCGATCGCCTTTTTCGCCGTCAGGAAGCAGCTGTCAAAGCGACGGTTCTGGTACGGGGTGACGGTCAGACCTTTGCTTTTCGCCAGCGCGAACAGCGCCTTGGCTTCGGCAAGCGTTGGGGTGAACGGTTTTTCCACCAGTACGTTCTTGCCCGCTTCGAGCGCGCGTTTCGCGTAGTCGAAGTGACTGTCGGCGTGAGTGCAGACGATCACCAGCTTTACCTGCGGATCGTTAAGCACTTCATCGAGATCGCTGGTGAAGTGAATGTGGGAATACTGCGGAGACTGCTCTTCCGGCTTCGCGCTGCGACGGTAGATATGGGCTACATGCCAGGTGTCTTTACGGTTGAGAACATACGGAAGGTGGTAACGCGTGGTGCTTTTGCCAAATCCAATGAATGCGCAATGTAGTGTCATGGCTCAGTCCTTTTTAAGGTTACTGGGTTTAACCATAACAAAAAAAAAGCCAGCGAGAAGCTGGCTAAAGTAATACTGGAAGCAATGTGAGCAATGTCGTGCTTTCAGGTTCCCGTAGGAGGTCTTCCTGAATGCAGAGCAATAATAATCATTCTCATTCGCACTTGTCCAACACTTTTTGCAAAAAATAGCGATTGACTCAGATTTTAAAGTCAATGATGTTGGAAGGGACTTTTAACCGACTGAGGAACAAGGAATGAGTGAGATAGTGATACGCCACGCGGAACCGAAAGATTACGACGTCATTCGTCAGATCCACGCCCAGCCGGAGGTGTACCACAACACGCTACAGGTTCCTCATCCCTCAGAGCAGATGTGGCAGGAGCGGCTAACCGATCAGCCCGGCATTAAACAGCTGGTCGCCTGCATCGACGGGACTGTCGCCGGGCACCTGTGCATTGCCGTAGCCCAGCGCCCACGTCGCAGCCACGTTGCCGATTTCGGAATTTGTGTGGGTGCGCAGTGGCAAAACCGGGGCGTCGCCAGCGCCCTGATGCGTACCATGATCGATATGTGCGACAACTGGCTGCGCGTCGACCGCATTGAGTTAACGGTGTTTGTGGATAACGAACCGGCAATCGCGGTGTACAAAAAGCACGGATTCGAAATTGAAGGCACCGGCAAGCGCTACGGCCTGCGCAACGGTGAGTACGTGGATGCGTATTATATGGCGCGAATGAAGTAGTTTGTTGCCGGGTAAGGCGAAGCCGCCACCCGGCTAAACATCAATACCCCGCCGTTAAATCATCTACCGAACGCGGGTCCGACGCGCCAAACAGCGCCCCGTCCGGCCCGACCATAATGCTCTGGGTGCTGCCCATCGCCTCTTTCACCGCCACCTTTTGTCCGCGCTGCTCAAGCAGTTTTATCGTGTCCGGGCTAAAGCCCTTCTCGACGCGCAGTTCATCCGGCAGCCACTGATGATGGAAACGCGGCGCATTGGTCGCCTCGGCGACGTTCATGCCAAAATCGATGCTGTTCACCACCATCTGTAGCACGGTGGTAATGATGCGGCTCCCGCCAGGGCTGCCGGTCACCAGCCAGGTTTTACCGTCTTTCACCACGATGGTTGGCGACATGGACGACAGCGGGCGCTTCTTCGGCCCCACGGCGTTAGCATCCCCGCCGACCAGCCCGTACACGTTCGGCACGCCCGGCTTGGCCGAGAAATCATCCATCTCGTTATTCAGCAAAATGCCGCTGTTGCCCGCTACGATCCCGGTGCCGAAAGTGGTGTTCAGCGTATAGGTCACCGCCACCGCGTTACCGTCTTTATCCACCACCGAGAAATGCGTGGTCTGGTTACTTTCATACGGTGCCAGCTTGCCGGGGCGGATCTCGCTCGACGGCTTCGCCTTGTTGATGTCGATCTCGTCGGCAATCGATTTGGCATACGCTTTGTTGGTCAGCGCCTGCCACGGCACCTTCACGAAATCCGGATCGCCAAGGTATTCCGAGCGGTCGGCGTAGGCACGCTTTTCCGCTTCCGCCATCACCTGCATGGCGTCCGCGCTGCCGAAGCCGAACTTGTGCATATCAAAGTTTTCAAGAATGTTGAGGATCTGCACGATGTGAATGCCACCGGAGGACGGCGGCGGCATGGAGAAGACGTCGTACCCGCGATAGGTGCCGCTAATCGGCTCGCGCTCCACCGCCTTGTATTCTGCCAGGTCCGCTTTGGTAATGAGCCCGCCGTTCTTCTGCATCTCGTCGGCAATCTGATCGGCAATCGCCCCTTTATAGAAGGCGTCAGGACCGTTTTCCGCAATCAGCTCCAGGCTTCTGGCGAGGTTTTTCTGCACCAGCTTATCGCCCTTCTTCAGCGGCTCACCATCTTTCCAGAAAATCGCCTTGCTGTTTTCGTGATTCGGAATCACTTCACTGCCGTAGGTTTTGAGGTCGTCCGCCAGCGCGTCGTTCACCACAAAGCCGTCACGCGCCAGCTTGATAGCAGGCTGCACCACCTTGTTCAGCGGCAGCGTGCCGTATTTTTCCAGCGCCAGCGAGAAGCCCGCAACGGTGCCAGGCGTGCCGGACGCAAGGTGCGAGGTCAGGGATTTTTTGCTGTCCGGGTTGCCCTGATCGTCGAGGAACATATCGCGGGAGGCCTGATTCGGCGCCATCTCACGGAAGTCGATGGCCGTGGTTTTACCGTCTTTGGTGCGCAGCATCATAAACCCGCCGCCGCCCAGGTTCCCCGCCTGCGGGTGCGTTACCGCCAGCGCGTACCCGACCGCGACCGCCGCGTCCACCGCGTTACCGCCCTGCTTAAGAATATCGACGCCCACCTGGGTTGCCAGCGCGTCAACCGAGGCCACCATGCCGTGCGTGGCCCGCACGGGGTGAAAAACATCCTCCTCCACGCCGTAAGAGACCGGAGGAGCGGCGGGCGGGTTGGCCGCCACGGTAAATGTGCCGCCTGCCATCAGCGCAGCGAGGGCGACCCAGCGCAAAAAGGTTGGTTTCATCATTATTGTTCTCCAGGTGAAGGGGTCCATATTCCCCGCTTAAGCCTGGTTCACAACTCTTAAAAAATCATCGTTATGCTGGTTTAGGGGTAAACTTAAGAGAAGCCTCAAAGGAGGAGATAACCATGAAACGATTCCTGATCCTGACCGCGCTGCTCCCGTTCGCCGCGCTCGCACAGCCCATTAACACCCTGAACAACCCGAACCAGCCGGGCTACGTCATTCCGAGCCAGCAGCGTATGCAGACGGAGATGATGAGCCAGCAACAACAGCAGAAAGGGATGCTCAACCAGCAGCTAAAGACGCAGACCCAGGTGCAGCAGCAGCACCTGCAAAACCAGATGAACGCTAACACCCAGCGCGTGCAACAGGGCCAGATGCGCGAGCAGCCGCTGCAAAACCCAAACGGTGGGATGTTAGGGGGCGGGATGTCGCAAAGCAGCGGTCAGCAGCATATGCTGCCGACCCAGCAGAACGGCAGCATGCTTAATAAATAAAGTCTGGCCCGATCTTGTCAATCGCATCGGTACAGATGCTGTCTACGCCCCAGCGCAGCAGCTCGGCTGCACGCTGGGGTTTGTTGACGGTGTAGACCAGGATATGCAGACCTGCGTCTTTCAGCATTTTGACCCGCGCCGCATCCAGCAGCTTATGGTTGAGGTGGATCGACACGCAGCCTAAGCGGCCCGTCAGTTCGCGCCAGTCCTCACGCCACTCGTCCAGCAAGAGTCCGCGCGACAGCGCCGGTACGGCCGCCTGTGCGGCTTCCAGCGCGTCGATGTCAAACGAGGAGAGCAGCGGCGGCGTCATGCCTTCCCACAGCTCACGCGCGGCCAGCGCAATCACTTTGCCCGTCAGCGGCCCGGTGCCGGTGGTCGGTTTGATTTCGATGTTAGCCATCATGCCGTGTTGACGACACCGGTCCGCCACCTCCGCCAGCAGCGGCAGCGGCTCGCCTTTGAAATCCCCGCTGAACCAGCTTCCGGCGTCCACCTTCAGCAGATCGCGCCACGGCAGTTCGCCCGCCACGCCCCAGCCGTTGCTGGTGCGTTCGAGGTTGTCGTCATGCAGCAGGAAAATTTCGCCGTCCTTCGACAGCTTGGCGTCGAACTCGACCATCGTGTGGCCGTAGCGTGCGCCAGCGTCAATCGCCGCCAGGGTGTTCTCCGGCGCCAGTTTACCGCCGCCACGGTGGGCGACGATGTGGGGGTAAGGCCAGTTGCTCATACTCGTTGTCCTGTTTCACCGTCAAATAAGTGCAGGTGATTTTCCGGCATATGCAGCCACAGCGTGCTGCCTGCCTTCGGGCGCTCCTGATGCGGCAGGCGCACCACCAGCTTTTGCTCGCCCCAGCGCCCGTGCGCCAGGTTATCGGCGCCCAGCATCTCCAGCGTGTCCATCACCAGCGGCACGCCGCCGTCCGCCTGAGACGTTAAGCCAATATGCTCTGGGCGGATGCCGAGCGTCATCTTACGCCCAGCGTACCCACGATAGTACCAGTTGATCGGTAACGCCATCCCGCTTTCCAGTTCAAAGTGGGTTCCCGCAGCATTGATCCGCCCGTCCAGCAGGTTCATCGCCGGGCTGCCGATAAAGCTCGCCACAAAACGGCTGGCCGGTTTTTCGTAGACCTCCACCGGCGTGCCAATCTGCTCGGCAATGCCTTTGTTCATCACCATCACGCGCTGGGCGAGGGTCATGGCTTCGACCTGATCGTGGGTGACATAGAGGGACGTGGTTTTCAGACGGCGATGCAGCTGCTGTAGCTCAAGGCGCATCTGCACGCGCAGCTTGGCGTCGAGATTCGAGAGCGGTTCGTCGAACAGGAATACCGCAGGGTCGCGCACGATGGCGCGCCCCATCGCCACGCGCTGGCGCTGGCCGCCGGAGAGCTCGCGCGGGCGGCGCTTAAGCAGGCCGTCAAGTTCCAGAATGCGCGCGACTTCTTTTACGCGCTCGGCGATATGGCCTTTGCCCATCCCGCGAATTTTCAGCCCCCAGGCCATGTTCTCCTCCACGCTCATGTGCGGATAGAGGGCATAGTTCTGGAACACCATCGCGATGCCGCGATCTTTTGGCTCCATCTCGGTGACGCGCTGGCGGTCAATCCAGATATCTCCGGACGTGACGCGCTCCAGCCCCGCCACCATGCGCAGCAGCGTGGACTTCCCGCAGCCGGATGGGCCGACCATCACGATAAATTCACCGTCCGCCACGTCGAGCGTCAGCGGCTGAATGACCTGGGTTTTACCGTCCCAGCTTTTGGTAACTGCCTGAAGTTTTAAACCTGCCATCTTATTTCTCGCTATCGACCAGGCCGCGGACAAACGCGCGCTGCATGGCTAAAACAATGACTACGGGTGGGATTAGGGTAAGCAGCATCGCCGCCATCACCTGGTTCCAGAGGGTGGTGCCTTCGCCGGTGGCGATCATGCCTTTGATGCCCGCCACGGCGGTGCCGAGGTTAACGTCCTGAACGATCAGCAGCGGCCACAGGTACTGGTTCCAGCCGTAGATAAAGGTGATCACAAACAGCGCCGCGAGGTTGGTTTTCGACAGCGGCAGCACGATGTCGCGGAAGAAGCGCATCGGGGAGGCACCGTCGATGCGCGCGGCCTCAATCAGCTCGTCCGGCAGGGTCATAAAGAACTGGCGGAACAGGAAGGTGGCGGTCGCCGAGGCCATCAGCGGCAGGGTTAAGCCCGCGTAGCTGTCCAGCATCTTCAGGTTGGCGATCACCTCCACGGTCGGGAAGATACGCACCTCCACCGGCAGCATCAGGGTGATGAAAATCATCCAGAAGAACAGGTTACGCAGCGGAAAGCGAAACCAGACGATGGCGAAGGCCGAGAGCATCGACACCGTGATTTTGCCCACCGTAATGCCGAACGCCATGATGAAGCTGTTGAGCATCATCAGCCAGAACGGCGCGCTGTTGGCGCCCACGCCCTTGGTCCAGATGGTCTTCATGTTTTCGAAAAGGTGCCCGCCCGGGATCAGCGTCATCGGCGTGTCGAACACCGCTTTGGTGTCCAGCGTGGCGGCGACAAAGGCCACGTACAGCGGGAACAGGATAACGAGGATACCCAGGATCAGCAGGGTATGGCTGAAAATCGTCAGCCCGCGACGGTTCTCAATCATTGGTAGCGCACCTTACTTTCGACATAGCGGAACTGCACTACCGTGAGGATGATGACGAGGAACATCAGCACGACGGACTGCGCGGCAGAGGCCGAGAGATCGAGTCCGGCAAACCCTTCGCGGTAGATCTTGTAGATAAGCGTGGTGGTCGCCTGCACCGGACCGCCCGCAGTGGCGGCGTCGATCACCGGGAAGGTATCGAAGAAGGCGTACACGAGGTTTACCACCAGCAGGAAGAAGCTGACCGGGGCGATCAGCGGCAGCGACAGCCTGAAGAAGCGGCGCACCGGCCCTGCGCCGTCGATGGCGGCGGCCTCCACCAGCGAACGCGGAATGGATTGCAGCGCGGCGAAGAAGAACAGGAAGTTATAGCTGATCTGCTTCCACACCGAGGCGAACACCACGAGGAACATCGCCTGACCGCTGTTCTGGGCGTGGTTCCAGTCATAGCCGAATTCCGCCAGAAAATGGGTAATCAGCCCGCGGCCGGGGTTAAACAGGAAGATCCACAGCACGGCACCCACGGCGGGGGCCACGGCGTAAGGCAGCAGCATCAGGGTCTGATACAGGCGGCTGCCGCGCACCACGTAATCCACCAGCGCGGCGAAAAACAGCGACACGACAAGGCCGCTCACGGTCACCAGCGCGCTGAACCTGATCGTCGTCCAGAAGGAGTCCAGGTAATAGCTGTCGTGGAACAGCGCCGTAAAGTTGTCCAGCCCAACGAACTGGCTGGACAGCCCGAACGGATCGACGCTTTGTACCGAGTACCACAGCGCTTCGCCCGCAGGCCAGATGAAGAAGATAACGGTGATGATCAGCTGAGGCGCGACCAGCAGGTACGGCAGCCAGCGGGAACGAAACACCGGACGGGATGAGGACATGGAGATTTGATTCCTGAACAATGCCGGGTGGCGGCTACGCCTTACCCGGCCTGGATGGGGCACATCGTAGGCCCGGTAAGCGAAGCGCCACCGGGCGTTTCAGCGATTACGATTTCGTCGACTGCTCAAAGCGGCGCAGCAGCTGATTGCCGCGCTCTACCGCAGAGTCCAGCGCCTGCTGCGGGGTTTTCTTCCCGGTCCACACGCTTTCCAGCTCTTCATCCACGATGGTGCGGATCTGCGGCATGTTGCCCAGGCGCAGGCCTTTGGTGAACGGCAACGGCGGCTTGTTCAGCATCTGACGCGTCGCGATGTCCGCGCCCGGGTTTTTGCTGTAGAAGCCCTGCTCGCGGGTCAGGTCGTAGGCGGCCTTGGTGATCGGCAGATAGCCGGTTTTCTGGTGCCATTCGGCCGCGTTTTCCGGCTTCGCCAGGAAGTCGAGGAACTCGGCTACGCCTTTGTAGGTGCCGCTGTCTTTACCCTGCATCACCCACAGGCTGGCCCCGCCGATGATGGCGTTCTGCGGCGCGCCTTTTACGTCGGCGTCGTACGGCATCATGCCCACGCCGTAGTTGAATTTGGCGTAGTGACGGATATCCGCCAGCGAGCCGGAAGACGCGGTGGTAATGGCGCAGTCGCCGTTGTAGAACTTCTCGGTGGATTCGTCTTTACGCCCGAAGTAGCTGAAGTCGCCCTTCTTGTTCAGATCCGCCAGCAGCGCGATGTGCTTCACCTGCTCCGGCTTGTTGAACTCCAGAACCGCGTCGGTGCCGTCGAAGCCGTTGTTTTTGGTGGCAACCGGCAGGCCGTGCCAGGCGCTGAAGTTCTCAATCTGGATCCAGCCCTGCCAGCCGCTGGCGTAGCCGCACTTCATGCCCGCCGCTTTCAGCTTCGCGGTGTATTCGGCCAGATCCTGCCAGGTTTTTGGCGGCTGCTCCGGATCCAGGCCCGCTTTTTTGAAGGCATCTTTGTTGTAGTACAGCACCGGCGTGGAGCTGTTAAACGGCTGGGACAGCAGGTGGCCGGTTTTGGAATCGGTGTAGTAACCGGAGACGGTCGGCACGAACTGGGATTCGTCAAAGTTGATGCCCGCGTCTTTGAACACTTCGTAGACCGGTTTGATGGCTTTCGAGGCCATCATGGTTGCGGTGCCGACTTCATACACCTGCAACAGCGCAGGTGCGTTGCCGGTACGGAAGGCGGCGATGCCCGCGCTCAGGCTCTGCTCGTAGTTGCCTTTGTACACCGGCACAATTTTGTAATCCGGGTGGGTGTCGTTGAAACGCTGCGCCAGGGAGTCAACCTCTTTACCCAACTCCCCTTCCATGGAATGCCAGAATGGAATGGTGGTCACGGCCATTGCGTTCGTCGCAAAAGCCAGACCGATTGCCAGACCCAAAGCCGTGTGTCGTAACGATGTCATTGTCATCTCTCTTATTATGCCGGATGCGCGATATCACGCGTTTTGTGCTCGCGAGGTAACATGACATGCTCGAATGACAGAAAAATAACTGTTTGTTTACAGATAAGTGACGGCCAGGCGTCAGGGGGATGATGGTTGTGTGAAGGGGTTAATATGAAAAAAGCCGGGTGGCGGCTGCGCCTTACCCGGCCTGGAGGGTATCCGTAGGCCCGGTAAGCGTAGCGCCACCGGGCACTACAGACGGCTCAGCCGCCCAGGTACGCGCTCCGCACCGCTTCGTTCGCCAGCAGCGCGTCGCCGGTATCCTCGAGCACCACGCGACCATTCTCCAGCACGTAGCCGCGATCGGCGAGCTTCAGCGCCTGGTTGGCGTTCTGCTCGACGAGGAAGATGGTCATCCCCTCTTTGCGCAGCTGCTCAATGGTGTCGAAAATCTGCTGGATGATGATCGGCGCAAGACCGAGCGACGGTTCGTCCAGCAGCAGCAGGCGCGGCTGGCTCATCAACGCGCGGCCAATCGCCAGCATCTGCTGTTCACCGCCGGACATGGTGCCCGCACGCTGGATGCGGCGTTCCCACAGGCGCGGGAAGAGTTCGTACACCCATTTGATACGGGTGTGATACTGGTCGCGGTCAGCAAAAAAGCCGCCCATCGCCAGGTTCTCTTCCACCGTCATACGTGAGAAGACGCGGCGCCCTTCCGGGACAATCGCCACCGCTTCACGCATAATTCTGGCAGTCTGCCAGTCGGTAATGTCTTTGCCATCAAACACAATCCGCCCGCTGGTGGCGCGCGGGTCGCCGCACAGGGTGCCGAGCAGCGTGGTTTTGCCCGCGCCGTTGGCGCCAATCAGGGTGACGATTTCCCCCTGATTGATGTGCAGGCTGACGTCGTGCAGCGCCTGGATCTTGCCGTAGTGCGCATTGACCTTGTCGAACGTTAACATCGCTTTTTCCATCTTATGCCTCACCAAGGTATGCGCGGATCACGTCCGGGTTGTTGCGGATCTCTTCCGGCGTGCCGTTTGCCAGCGGCGTGCCCTGGTTTACCACGTAGATACGGTCCGAAATGCCCATCACCAGCTTCATGTCGTGCTCAATCAACAGGATGGTGGTGTCGTGATGATCGCGCAGCTCGGCAATCAGCTCGTCCAGCTCTTTGGTCTCTTTCGGGTTGAGGCCCGCCGCCGGTTCGTCGAGCATCAGGATCTCCGGCTGGGTCACCATGCAGCGCACGATCTCCAGCCGACGCTGGTCGCCATAGGCCAGGTTGCTCGCCTGCCGGTTGGCGTGCTGGAGCAGGCCGATACGGTCGAGCCAGGTGGCGGCGCGATCGAGCGCCTCCTCCTGCGTGCGGCGGAAGGCCGGGGTTTTCAGCAGGCCGGAGAACAGGCCGGTTTTCAGCTGCTGATGTTGCGCCACCAGCAGGTTCTCAATCACCGTCATCTCGCGGAACAGCCGCACGTGCTGGAAAGTACGCACCACGCCCATGCGGGCAATCTGCTGGCCCGGCAGCCCTTCCAGGTGCTGGTCGCGCAGCATGATGGTGCCGCCCGTCGGCTTGTAGAAACCGGTCAGGCAGTTGAAGACCGTGGTTTTCCCCGCGCCGTTCGGGCCAATCAGGGAGACGATCTCTTTTTTATGCAGATCCAGGTTCACGTTGTTGACCGCCAGCAGGCCGCCAAAACGCATCATCAGACCGTTAACGGATAATAATGGCTGACTCATGCCTGCTCTCCTTTCGCTTCCGCACGCTTAAGCTTCAGCTGTGGACGCGTCATCGGCAGGAGGCCCTGCGGACGCCAGATCATCATCAGCACCATCAAACCACCCAGCATCAGCATGCTGTATTCGTTAAAGTCGCGCATCAGCTCGCGGGAGACCACCAGCAGGATGGCCGCGAGGATCACGGCAAACTGCGAGCCCATCCCGCCGAGCACCACGATCGCCAGCACAAAGGCCGATTCGGCAAAGGTGAACGACTCGGGGCTGACGAAGCCCTGGCGCGCGGCGAACAGCGTGCCGGCGAAACCGGCAAACGCGGCGCTGATGGTGAACGCGGTCAGCTTGATGCGGGTCGGGTTCAGGCCCAGAGAGCGGCAGGCGATCTCATCTTCGCGCAGCGCTTCCCACGCGCGGCCCAGCGGCATGCGCAGCAGGCGGTTGATCACGAACAGGGTAATGACCACCAGCAGCAGCGCCACCAGGTAGAGCCAGATCACGCGGTCGGACGGGTCATATTTGATGCCGAAGAAGTTGCTGAAGGTATCCCAGCCGCCTTCGCGGGCGGTACGGCTGAACTCCAGGCCGAAGAAGGTCGGCTTCGGGATCTGGCTGATGCCGTTCGGCCCGCCGGTCACTTCGGTGTTGTTGAGCAGCAGGATACGGACGATTTCGCCGAAGCCTAAGGTCACAATCGCCAGGTAGTCACCGCGCAGGCGCAGCACCGGGAAGCCGAGCAGGAAGCCTGCGGCGGCAGAGACCAGCCCCGCCAGCGGCAGACAGGTCCAGAAGCCGAGGCCGTAATAGTGGTTCAGCAGCGCGAAGGTGTACGCGCCGATAGCGTAGAAACCGCCGTAGCCCAGCACCAGCAGGCCGGACAGCCCCACCACCACGTTCAGACCGAGGCCGAGGATCACGTAAATCATGGTCAGGGTGGCGATGTCCACCGTACCGCGCGACACCATAAACGGCCACGCCACGGCAGCCACCAGCAGCGCCACGAGGAACAGCTTCTGCTTTACCGTGGTACCGTCGATTGCCGGCAGGACGAACTTCGGTCCGGAGACGTTTTTCAGCGTCTTCTGGAACAGCGGACGCAACAGCTGGAACAGAAACACCACGGCGGTGCCGATAAACACCCACTGCCAGCGGATGTCGGGGGCGGTATCGACCACCAGTTTCGTGCCGTCCAGCCCTAACTGGACGCCCATAAAGACGCCCGCCAGAACGAAGAACATGGCGGCAGAGAGCAACGCCATAGCAAAATGCATCGGTTTCATACTTTCTCTACCTCCGGACGGCCCAGAATACCGGTAGGCATCACCAGCAGAACCAGAATCAGCAGGGCAAACGACACCACGTCTTTATATTCGGTGCTCAGGTACGCCGAGGAGAGCGCCTCCGCCACGCCCAGGATCAGGCCGCCGATCATCGCGCCTGGAATGCTGCCGATACCGCCCAGTACCGCCGCGGTGAAGGCTTTCATCCCGGCCATAAAGCCGATGTACGGGTTAATTACGCCGTAGAACTGGCCGAGCAGAACCCCCGCCACCGCCGCCATTGCGGCACCAATCACGAAGGTCAGAGCGATGACGCGGTCGGTGTTGATGCCGAGCAGACTCGCCATCTTCAGATCTTCCGCACAGGCGCGGCAGGCGCGTCCCATGCGGGAGTAGCGGATGAAAACGGTCAGGGCCAGCATCGCCAGGAAGGTGAC
This sequence comes from Enterobacter cloacae complex sp., assembly GCF_900322725.1. Taxonomy (NCBI): domain Bacteria; kingdom Pseudomonadati; phylum Pseudomonadota; class Gammaproteobacteria; order Enterobacterales; family Enterobacteriaceae; genus Enterobacter; species Enterobacter cloacae complex sp. Next base: position 1,764,157 of record NZ_LT991957.1, read on the forward strand.
AACCCAGATAACCAGCTGCATGGTAGTGACAGAGGCAGAGAAGTTTTCGCTGGCTCCCACAATCCACTGGCCGTTAAACAGGCTTGGCAGCGCCACGTCGCGCGAGCCTTCGGTCAGGCTGACGTAGTTTTGCAGGAAGATCGACATACCAATCGCGGAAATTAGCGCAATCAGGCGCTTGGAGCTGCGCACCGGCCGGTAGGCCACGCGCTCAATGCTCCAGCCGTAAGCACTGGCGATCACAATCGCGCCGACAAACCCGGCGGCCACCAGCAGCCAGCTGCTGTCGATGCCCATCATCATCAGCGCGGCGATGATCATAAAGGAGACGTAGCTACCGATCATGTACACCTCGCCGTGGGCGAAGTTGATCATGCCGATAATGCCGTAAACCATCGTATAGCCGATGGCGATCAGCGCGTAGGTGCTTCCCAGCGTGACGCCGTTAAACATCTGCTGCAAAAAGTAGAGAAACTGCTCGGACATATGCAAACCTTTTTATACCCGCCCGGAGAGCCGGGCGGTGGGATAATTATTTGGCGACCGAGGAAGACCCGTCGGCGTGCCACTTAAAGACACCAAATTCAAATCCCTTCAGATCGCCTTTCTCATCCCAGTTCAGCGGCCCAATCACGGTATTCGCCCCGTGTGCTTTTAAATCTTTCACCAGATCCAGCGGTTCTTTGCTGCCGGTACGGTCCATTGCCGTTGCCAGAGACTGCACGGCCGCGTAGGTGATCCAGACGTACGGACCGCTCGGATCTTTCTTCTGCGCCTTGAGCGCATCCACGATAGCCTTGTTGGCCGGATCCTGGTCATAGCGTTTTGGCATGGTGACCAGCATGCCTTCGGCAGAATCCCCCGCGATGTTGGACAGTGAGGCATTGCCCACCCCCTCTGGCCCCATAAACTGGGTTTTCAGGCCGGTGGCGCGCGCCTGGCGCAGCATCTGGCCCATTTCCGGGTAGTAGCCGCCGTAGTAGACGAAGTCGATATTCTCTTTTTGCAGGCGGGCGATCAGCGCGGAGAAGTCTTTCTCACCGGCGGTAATGCCGTCGAAGAAGACGATGTTCGCGCCGCCTTTTTTCAGGCCGTCCTGCACGGAGCGCGCCAGACCTTCGCCGTACTGCTGCTTGTCATGAATGATGGCGATACGCTGTGGCTTAACGGTCTCAAGGATGTATTTGGCGGCGGTCGGTCCCTGAGAAGAGTCCAGGCCGGCGGTACGCATGATGTGCTGATAGCCGCGCTGGGTCAGCTCCGGGTTGGTGGCGCCCGGGGTGATCATCAGAATGCCTTCGTCCTCGTAGATGTCGGACGCGGGCTGCGTGGAGGACGAGCAGAGGTGGCCAATGACATACTGGATGCCATCGTTAACGATTTTGTTGGCGACCGCGACGGCCTGTTTCGGATCGCAGGCGTCGTCATATTCCACGCCCACCAGCTTGTCGCCTTTGATGCCGCCCTTAGCGTTGATGTCTTTTATGGCCTGGCGCGCACCGTTGAACTCCATGTCACCCCACTGGGCAACAGGACCGGACATCGCACCCACTACCGCAACTTTAATGTCCTCCGCCGTAGCGGTATGCGAGATCGACAGTGCGACCATCCCCGCGATTAACGTCTTCGCGTTCCTTTTCATCTCAGAATCCCCATTCGTGAAGTGATGTTTATATTTTGTTTTATTATGGTTAAAAAGCATTCTGTACTTTTAATGAACAACGCTATTTTTACCAGTGCCTTTAAGGGTTTAGCGCGGTTTTTTATCAAAAACCAGACTAATATCTCTATTTTTCAGGAGATTAAGGAAAGATAATATTCTGAATTCAGGCAGAGATAAACAAATAAAAGCGCGTTTTGCAGCATAAAATAACGGTACAATGCGAGGAATAAATCACTGCCCTTCAGGTTAAAATCCTGCTTATTTTTCAATCCATGTGTTTTCGAACTGCCCATGTCGCCGCTAAAAAACGAATCACCTGGCAAACGGGAATAAAAAGAGAACGCGCCTGAGCATATAAATTGAGTACACTGGCCGTACTTTTTTTGATTTGGACAAGCAGCTAATGAAACTGACTATCGTTCGTCTGGTGACCTTTAGCGAACAGGATCATATCGACCTGGGCAAGATCTGGCCGGAATATTCCCCTTCGTCGTTGGCCGTCGATGAGAACCACCGCATTTATGCCGCGCGCTTTAACGAGCGCCTGCTGGCCGCCGTTCGCGTAACGCTGAGCGGTACGGAAGGCGCGCTGGACTCGCTTCGCGTGCGCGACGTGACCCGCCGCCGGGGGGTCGGGCAGTATTTAATTGAAGAGGTGATCCGCGAAAACCCGAGCGTGACCTCCTGGTGGATGGCCGACGTGGGCGTAGAGGATCGCGGCGTGATGGCGGCGTTTATGCAGGCGCTAGGGTTTACGGCGCAGGCGAACGGGTGGGAGAAGCGCTAAAAACTCGCGCCGCATGAAGCTTGTGCGGCGCAAGTGTGTTACAGCGGCACGCTGATCACGCTCACCGGCAGCGAGCGCAACAGCTGCCCCCAGGCACGGTGGCGGCTTTTCTCTTCACTAATATCCAGCCCGATACCGTATACCAGTTCGCCCTGCCACGTTCCCCAGACATAGCTCATCACCTGTGATGCTCCCAGCCGATGGCTATCCCACTGGGGGTGAAATTCTGCGGGCGTACCGCCGGGATGCGCTTCGCTGATACTGTCACAGGTCGCAAAAAACGCGTGAAATTGCTGGTGCAGAAACGCGTGCTCCAGCTCCTGGTTACTGGCGTCCGCCAGCGTCTGTATGTGCTGCTGAAAGCGAATAAGCAGCGGGCGCGGCGGGCGAATGCCGTAGTAATAATCCAGCAGGTAGCCTAGTCCTCCTTTGCCCGACTGACCATTGATGCGGATGATCCCTTCGTAGCTACGGCCAATATCGTGCGGGTCGAGGGGTAAATAGGGCACATCCCAACGGGTGCGGTATTTTTGCAGCTCCATTGATTTGCGGATCGCATCCTGATGCGAACCGGAAAAGGCGGTGAATACCAGGCTTCCGGCGTAGGGATGGCGCGGCGGCACCGTCATTCCCGTCGCCGACTCATAGACATTCACCACCTGCGGAAGCTGGCTGAAATCAATCAGCGGATCGACGCCCTGCACCAACAGGTTTAACCCCAGCGTGACCAGATCGACATTGCCGGTACGTTCGCCGTTGCCAAACAGAGTACCTTCTACACGTTCAGCGCCCGCAAGCAACGCCATTTCCGCTGCCGCCACCGCGCAACCGCGATCGTTATGAGGATGCACGCAAAGCGTCACCTTCTGGCGGTGGCGAAGCTTACCTGAGATCCATTCAATCTGGTCGGCATAGACGTTTGGCGAAGCCAGCTCGACGGTAGCAGGCAGGTTGATGATCACCTCCCGCCCCGTCTTCCCCACCCACAGGTCGATAACCGCGTTGCAAATCTCCAGCGCAAAATCCATCTCGGTGGCAGTAAAACTCTCCGGGGAGTACTCCAGCACCCAATTTTGCTCCACCTTTGCCATCTCCTCCAGCAGCCAGCGCACGCCCTGTAGCGCCAGTTCGATCACCCCAGCGCGGCTGAGATTAAAGACCTGCTCGCGCTGCTGTAACGACGTAGAGTTATAGAGATGCACCACCGCCTCTTTTACCCCACTCAGGGCGGCAACGGTGTCGGCGATAAGGTTTTCTCGCGCCTGCGTCAGCACCTGGATGCGTACGTCATCGGGGATCAACCCGTCGTCTATCAGGGTTCGTACAAACTGGTAGTCGGTTTCCGAGGCGGCGGGAAAACCTACTTCAATCTCTTTGTAGCCCATCGCTACCAACTGCTGATAAAGTGCCCGCTTTTGCTGAGGGTTCATTGGCTCCGGCAGCGCCTGGTTGCCGTCGCGCAGATCAACGCTACACCAGCGTGGTGCGTGGAGCAGCGCGCGTGTCGGCCACTGTCGGTTCGGCAGTTCAGGCTGCGGCATCGGGCAATATTTACCACTGGTCACATGCGCGCTCATGCTGCGTTCTCCTGCTTTTTCTCCACCTTCGGGAAAAACCAGAGCGCAATAACCGCACACGCCGCTGAGGCGAGCCAGACGCTGCTCCAGCTAAAGTGCGTTTGCATCCAAGGGATAGCGATCGGAGTGATAAACATCACCACGAACACGCTGGTGTTGCCCATTGCCAGCGCTGTTCCGGCGCGTTTTGCCCCCGCCATTGACGCCAGCTCGGTATAGGCCACGCCATGCCAGGCTGAGACCACCACGCCGGAGAGGATAAATAGCGCCGCCAGTAAGGCAAGGGTTGCTCCCTGATGCGGCAGAGTCGGCCAGATGCCTACCAGCACGCTCAGCAGCACAAAAGCCAGAATGCTTATCAGCGTGCAGCTTTTGAGATAACGCTTACGGTTTTTATTTTTGTCCGTCCAGCGTCCGCTCCAGATGCGCGACACCATCGCCCCAACCTGGATAACCGCCAGGCACACGGACACTACGGCCACGTCGATATGGGCGAAGTCGTGCAGGAAGACCGATCCGAAAGTGAGCAGCGCGAACTGCGGCCCGCAGAGAATGCCGATTGCCAGCACGATTTTCCAGATGGCAGGATCGTACAGCGGCCCTTTGCCCGGTACGGCAGACGCAGTAGCAGCCTGAGCCGTATTGCCCCCGACGCGATCCGGCTCGTGCAACCACAGCCAGGCATAAAAACCCACCACGGCGCACAGCAGCGCAGAGACGATAAACATCGTTACAAACCCCCATGTAGCCGCCAGCCAGGGGAGAAGTAACGCGCCAATCCCATAGCCCATCGGTACCGCGGTCTGACGGATACTCATCGCCAGACCGCGCTCCCCCTCCTGAAACCAGGCCATGATCGCCCTGCCGCTGGAGCCGTTTACGCTGCTGCCAAGCAGTCCGATAAACAACACTCCGGTAATAAGCAGGCCGTATGCGGGAATAAAACCGTTATGCGGCGCGGCAAAGGCCGCCATCAGCAGCAACATCGCGCCGGTACTTAACAAGCCGGTCAGCAGGATCGGGCGGTCGCCCCAGCGGTCGGTCAAAAGCCCCCAGGGCAGCTCGCTAATCGCGATCCCCAATCCCAGCATCCCAAGCACGAACCCCAGCTCGGCATTGCTGATGTTGTAATCGGCACGCATAAAGACCGCCGTCGCCGGCAAGCCTCCTACCACCATTGAGAAACAGGCGTTGGCCGCTACGCCAATACCCAACACTTTCCAGCGGTGGCGCGCGCCGCGCAGCAGAGTCGTTGCAACTTCTGTCATCAGAGGGCCTCCTGAGTGGCATTAAACGTCCGGCGAGCCGGGAAAAGATCGGCGGTTTTTCGCCGTTCAGCGGTACTGCCAATCACCTCCAGAGCCGCCAGATGTTTCACGTTATTCACCGCCGCAACGGCATCTTCCAGCACTACGACGTGAAAACCGCGATCGTGGGCGCTCATCGCCGTCGCCAGCACCACAAACTCGGTAGAAACACCGGCCAGCACCAGCGTGTCCACGCCCATGCTTCGCAGCGTCAATTCAAGGCTGGTCTGGTAAAACGGATCAACCCGATGCTTGCGGACAATGCTCTCCTCCGGCAGCGGTGCCAGCGCTTCGACGATATCCGTCGACCAGGTGTCAAAACGCAAAAGCCGGTTGCGACGTGCGATATCAAAAACCTCGGAGCCGGTTGGGCATTCAACGTAGTTTTCAGAAAAACCAACTACCACATGCACCACCGGAGTATGAGCGGCACGCGCCCCTGCCAGCGCCTGAGCAGCCTGTTTAATCACCCCTTTTTCCCGCACCTGCTGGTAGTAACCCATCTGCGCGTATACGCCATCGGGATGGACTATCTCATTGAGAAAATCCAACATCAGTAACGCCATTTTTTTCATCGTCTTTATTCCTGCTTAAGATCGGCAGCGGGTAGCGCCGTTAAGATGTGTTCTGCAATGGCATCCGCATCGCAGATAAAATCAGTCCAATAGCCCGGGCGGCTGCTGCCAGCGGACATAAACCAGCGCGTGTGTTCGCTGGGAATACCAATAACGTAAAGCTGGGGAACCGCCTTCCCCTGCTGGTTAAGGGGATGATATGGCGCGCGGGTAACCGCCACGCCGCCGGTCTGAAAGCGGGTATCGGCATCTTCCACGGTGAAGTTTTGCCAGAGACCACGCTGGCGCAGCGCCTGAGTCAGCGGCGATAGATCCCGCGTCAGATCCTGCCCCGGCACCCTGGCGTCCAGCAGCGTCTCTACGCGCCACACGGCCCCTTCTACCTGTGGGGAAGAGAGCTCAAAAGCAGCGCTTTCCACGCCGCAGGTGATCTGCATACGCGGCCCGACGACCGCCAGAATGCCGGCGTCAATCAGAGCGAGCATTTGTCGGGTTCGGTAGCGCGGCGGCCCGGCGGAAAGCAGCGCACTCACCGGGGAGTAGCGGGAGAGAAACGCATCGCGAAACGAGGCCGGAGCCAGACCGCCGAAATCCACCACTCTGCGCACCAGCCCGCGAGTATCGCGCAGCGTATCCAGCGCTGCCTTAAGCGGGTTATCCACGTTACCTCCCTCCGCGTGTTCACTATCGCGAACCAGCTCTTCGCGCAGCGCGGCGTGGAAATGGCTCGCGGAGATGAACCGGCGCTCACGAAAGGGATCGCCGAGCTGATAAATATCCAGTGCAGGCACATCGGTGAGGCCAAAGCGCGCGGCGATGTCCGGCAGGCTATCAAACGCCTCAACCTCCAGCGCCTGCGCGCAGGCACGAAATTCCAGTTCGGCGGAAAGGCCAAAACGCTGGCGCAGCGTGGTGGCGTACCAGGTCAGGTTGACCTCTGCCATCAGCAGCGGCAGCACGTCGCGATCAAAATCGAGTTGTCCGCGGGCGGCCAGGGCCTCGGCACGCTCCTGGGTAAAAAGCACGCTTTGATAGCGGAAGTTAGGGGCCTTCTGGTTACGCCCACGGCCGGGGATGGGCAGACTACTGCGTGAACCGGCCACCAGACGCGGCTCGCGCCCGGAGGGTTGATAGCGCAGTGAGCCATCGGCCTGCTCAATAAACTGGCCGCCGCGCCCGGTGGTTAACGCCGCCATGACATCCAGAAACGACAGCCCCAGTCCTAAAATGCCGACGGCGCTGCCGGGGGCGATCTCCTCCAGCGGCATATCGGCGGCTGAATCGCCAGGCACCCAGCGCAGCGACGGATGAGTGTCTGCATAGGCCTGCCAGCGCTGCTCCTGTTCGCTCAGGCTGTTACGGGGATGGCCGCTGGCAATAACCACGCGGTCTACCGTGAGGGTTTCACCATCGCGAAATAACAGCACCGCCCGGCTATTATTCAACGGCACTATGTCTGTTACCTCCGCCTGTCGAGGGCAAAAGCGCTGCGCCGGGCTAAACGAGGCTTTGATGCAGTTCAGAACGAAGTGCATATATTCGCCATACAGCGCACGCGGCGCCCAGGCATTCTCGCCAGGGAAGTCGTCCCGCGTGGCACGCCACCAGGCGGCGAGCGAAGGGCCGCAGCCTGGACGAGCCGTTGCCACGTCGCCTTCGCCGGAAAAGGCGGAGACTTCTTCCGCTACGGTATTCATGACGAAAGCGGCATCCTGTTCCTGGCGCCAGATACGGCCCGTTCCGGGGTGCTGTTTATCGATATAGTGGATTTCCACCCCGGCGTCCGGCTGGTCCTGTAAACGCGCGGCGAGGCGTTCAAGTACCGAAAGCGCCCGAGGGCCATTGCCAATAATGGCGATTCGAAGCGCTTCGCTCATGACGCCACCTGCTTTAGCGGATACGGGCAGTCAGCGAGCGCCTGGCTGATGCTATCCAGCGCGGCGATAAGCGTGTCAGTCGCCCCGGCAAACGACAGGCGAATCGCGCTGGATTCCTCCTTGCCGAATGCGGTACCCGGCGTGACGGCAACATGGGCGTGAGTCAGCAGCCAGTGTGTTACAGCCCGGGCGTCCCCCATACCCAGGCCGCTGATGTCGGCGTAAACATACAGTCCTCCCTCCGGCGCCCGGCAGGCGATCCCCGGAATGGCGTTTAGCCGGTTTACCACCAGATCCCTGCGCTGACGGTAGTGCGCCACCATATCCAGCATCGGCTGACGGTCACCAATCAGCGCGGCCAACCCGCCCTGCTGCACGAAGGAGCCGGCGCATCCCACGCTGTGCTGCTGAACTTTAAGAATTTCATTGAGCAGAGTTTCCGGCGCGCTGAGGTAGCCGAGCCGCCAGCCGGTCATCGCCCAGGCTTTGGAGAAACCGCTGATAGTGACGGTACGCTCAAACATGCCGGGTTCCGCCGCGAGGCTACGATGGCGTCCCGGCAGATAGCGGATATGTTCGTAAATTTCATCCATCACCACGAACAGGTCATGCTTCTGCGCGACCTGGCAGACCGCGTCGATCTCCTCTGTTGTTAACACCCGCCCGGTGGGGTTGTTCGGGTTATTAAGCAACAGCACGCGGGTTTTCGCGGTGATGCAACTTTCTAGCGCCTGACGGGTGAGGAAGAACTGATTCTCTTTTGCCAGCGGCAGGGTCACCGGCTTCGCCCCGGCCATTTCCGCCATCGCGATATAGCTCACCCAGCAGGGGGTGGGGATCACGATTTCATCGCCAGGATTCAGCAGCGTCATCAGCGTAATAAACAGCGCGTGTTTCGCCGAAGGCGTCACAATAATATTTTTATTCCACTGAACCGGCAGCTGATTTTCTTCAAAGAGCTGGCTGGCGATGGCTTTTAATAATCCAGGCGTACCTTTACTGGCGGTGTAATGGGTCATGCCATTTTTCATCGCCGTTATAGTGTAATTAGTAATATGATTTGGCGTGGCGAAATCAGGCTCGCCGCCGCCTAAATCATAAATAACTTTCCCTTCCGCCTGCATGGTTTTAACTTTATCGAGAATGGCATAGGTTTCTGATAACCCTATACGCTTTACGCGATCGGCGACGTTTCTCATCGTACATGTTCCGTTAAATAAAGAAATAAATTTTGCGAAGCGGTCTAATCTTCAACCCGGCCAAAAATACCGTTATGCCAGTGTTCCTGATATTTCTCGGCAGTTTGCCGATCGCGGAATGCATAGGTTTTTAATAGCCAGCGGCGCGCGGCATTCTCTTTATCCTTAATTTCAATTTTTTCCCGGTTGTGCAATCCATCCTGGTTGGCGAAGGTTAAAAGGTCGCCCTGCAAAATCCGGTGGCGCTGTTTATCCGCTTTGGTCATCGCCTGCATAAAAGCAATCAGGGCGTCTTTTGCCTCATTGGGCGCCTCTGGCGCAACGTGAGTCAACGTATCCAGGTAACGAATGCTATGGTGATTTTTCAAAATGGCGTGATCCGGCGAGCTCACCTGACGGCGGTTGGTTTCACGGGAGTAAACGTCAAACTGGGTGCGATACCACGGCTGGCGAAGCGCCGCCTGCTGGTCGTCCGTCAGGTGCGCCAGAATGGCTTTGCCGTCAATATAGCCGGTAAAAATCAGCTCCTCGTCCGGGCTGCGTAGACCCAAAAGCGTGACGAAATCAGCGCGTACCGCGTGAGCGGTACGGTCGTTATGGTAGACCAGTTCACTATCGCTAAAACCCGTTAATTGCCCGCTGTATTTGCGAATAGCAATAACATCGGTAAAGAAATCTCCATTATTACGGCTGCCGTAGGCTAATAACGGTGTATCGGTTAGCAGCGAAAAACATTCCAGCAGTACCTCGCCGATAAATGTTTTTTTCTTTTTATATTTATCGCTAATGGGATTTTCCGGATCCAACTCCGGCAAGTCGATATCCCGTGGGCAATTGCGTAATACATGAATATCACTTACGCCCGACTCGCGTTCATTTTTAATTGCGGTACAAATATCGACAAAAAAGCCTGGCACCCCTCTAAAATAACAAACCTCAGCAACCGCAAGCTTAAATGCCTGATAATCCGTATAAGGATTAACAACAATTTGCTGGAAGAAGCGGGTTAATTCTTTGTTTTCTTCATCCGAAAAATGATAAAACGGTTTCATGATGTCTTGCACCCTGTTAATGAGCTGATTGTAAGTAAGTAGAATTAACGGTACTGACGTTTTAAATCATTAAATGAGGTTATTTCACCCTTTATTGCGCTGGCGACCACCGTCGAAGGGCTGCCTAGCCAGACTTTCCCCGGACCTGAGCGGCCAGGAAAATTTCGATTAATGGCGCTGATAGTGACCTGTCCAGCATCCACCGACGATCCGGGGCCGCAGTTTGCGCAGGCACCGCAGGCAGGTTTGAGCAGTATCGCCCCAGCCTGATGGAACGTCTCCAGATACCCTTGCTCGCGACAGTAGTCGTAGACATCCATGGTGCCAAACTGTAGGTAGAGCGTCACATCCGGCGGCAGTTGTTTACCCCTGGATAAAGCCCAATCCAGCACCGCATGATATTCATCAAAATCATCCCGCTTGCCCGCAGTACATGAACCGCCGTAGGCAATATCAATTTTAACCGGCTCGCTCAAAGACGACAGCGCCAGCCCATTACCCGGATCGCCCGGCAGTGCAATCATTGGCGCAAGATCGATGCAGTCAATCACCATTGTTGAGGCGTAATGCGCGCCCTCATCGCTACGCATCCACGCTTCAATGGTGAAATCGATTCCGCGACGGGCCTTCAGGAAGGCAACAGTCTGCGCATCGGGCGCCACCAGTCCTGAAACGCCACCCAACTCTGCCACCATATTGGTGAGCGTGGCGCGTTCGTCCACCGATAATCCCTCGACGGCCTCACCACAAAATTCAAAGATTTTGCCAATACCACCTCCCTGACGGATCCACTCCGTTGCCAGCAGGTGCAGTACCATATCTTTCGCGCCAGTGCCTTCCGGCAGCGTACCGGTGAACACTACTTTCACCGTTTCCGGCGGCGTCATACGAAAAGCGCCGGTAACCATGCTGCCTGCCATATCGGTGCTGCCGACGCCCACAGCCAAACAGCCCAGCGCACCACAGTGTGGGGTGTGGGAATCGGTGCCGATGATAAGCTGCCCAGGCAGGGCGTGGCGCTCCGCCATCAGCGCATGGGAGATACCTTCTGCACCCTCGCCGTCCGGGTTGTATCGGTGTGCCGTCAATCCCCACGTTTGGGTAAACGCCCGGTGAGCCGCCAGCAGGTGTTCCAGGTCGCCGGTAAGCTGCCCGTCAATATGCACTTTGCTTTGATGCATGTACGGCAGGTGATCTTCAAAGGTGATGATCGAATCCGGCTGCCACAGGGTCAGCTCGCGGCCAAAAGTCCGTTTCAGCATATGGCCACACATGGCGGTGTAATACTCATGGATAAAGCGCCAGTCCGGGCGCAGCAGTAGCGCGGTGCCGGGGAAATCGCCCTGCTCCAGACGATGGCGGACAATGATTTTCTCCCCCAGCGTCATCGGTTTCGGCTCGCTCGTGGCGGCTAAAGGCGGCAGACCGCTTTTCTCCATCTGTCCTTTCCACCAGGCCAGCAGCCCGCCGGACTGGATAACGCGTCGGGCGCTCTCTTCCCGGTCAGCAACAATCTCTTCAAGGGTGAGCGCTTCTCCGCGCGCCAGTTTGTCCACCAGCGCCATGTTAGTGGAGGTGAGCAAACCTATGTTATCGGCGTTTTGCCGGTAGATACGTTCAAAACTTTCGGCGATGACCAGCTGTACGCCGGCTGCCTTCTCCGCAACCGGGCTATGCTCGCGGGATGAGCCTTTACCGTAGCGCAGTCCGCCAACCACGACGTTTATCCCTGCCTCAACGATGGCATTTTTTCCTATCGGATTTTCAGCGCCGCACTTCAGGCCCGTCCAGGCGAATGCTCCCAGTCGTTCGTCGTAGTAGGCTAGCGCCGGGATAGGGGTGATTTCATCGGTGGAAATGTTATCGCGCAGCGGCCTGGCCTGCGCCAGCGAAAGAGATTCGCCACGAAGCTGAGCCGTAATTTTGTTCGGGTCTGCCGCCAGGAATAATATTCTGGCCTGAGTTAGCATCAGTTTCATGCGGCGACATCCGTAAGAGCGGCTTCAACGCGGCCGCCCCAGACTGCATAGATGAGCGCGCCTTGCGGCGTTCGCCAGGCGTGCTCGCTGCCTGGTGCGTAGCAGATTAGCTCACCGGGGTGGTAAACACCGTTATCGTCTTCAAAGGTGCCATCCAGAATCAGAAACGTTTCATGCCCCGTATGGAGATGAGATTTTGCAGATGCCCCCGGCGCGCAATGCACTAGCGCGATGCGCTGCCCTGAATCATCCTGAAAAAGTTCAAAAATGCGCGCATCCTTGCGATCAAGCGTGCTGTGGGCTTCCCAGGCGACGCTATCTATATTCTTCAACACCGAAAACAAGTTCAGGGTAACGGGCAGACCGTTATTCATTCTCTCTTCTCCCAAAAGCCAGGCGGTATTTATTTGAGCATTGCGATCACTCCAGCAATAGCTTGTTTGTAATACGCTTCGGACTGGGTTGCCCTGGCGATAACAAACGCCCCCTGCATGACTGAAATGAGCGTTAATGCCGTTTGTTTTACATCCAGATCGGCAGAAAATTCACCGGAGGTTTTTCCCTCTTCCAGCACTTTTTCCAGCTCGCCGATCAGCCATTCAAAATTGTTCGCAATGGGTTCACGTAGCGTGTCGTCGCGAATCACTTCGCTATCCTGCGCTAATCCGCCCATCCTGCACCCAGCCAGTACTTCACGTTCACGCAGCAGATAGTCCTTAATTCGCTCACGTGCATTTTTCTCAGCATGCAAAATGGTGGAAATCTCTTTTTGTAGCTCCTCGGCGTTAAGCAGGATCGTCTGTCGGGCCAGATCCGCCTTGCCTTTGAAGTGGTGATACATGCTTCCTTGCCCAACGCCAGAAACCTGTTGTATCTCTTTCGGGCTAGTGTTGGAGTAACCACGGGTCCATAAAAGTTCCTGCATGGTTTTAATCAGTGCGTCTTTGGTTTTCATTTTTGTACCTATTAGTATGTAAAATGGCAATCACTAAATTAGCAAAAAGTTGTTAATATCGACCCCCTCAAATGTTACAGATGTTAATTTTATGTATATGCAATATTCCGATATAAAAATTCCATCACCCCTTTTTGCTCTGCAATAACCACAATAAATGTAGTAAATTCGTTGGGTTACGCTAAAAGTGCATAAGAAAAGCACAGACGAGGCGGTAGTAAAAGCCCTGAAACATGTTGTTTGATCAATATCACCTTCTGGTTTGCCCGATTGTTCTTAATCATCAGGCAAAAGCATAGTGCGATGGCGCTAAATAATATTGTAGTGATAGTAAACAAAACCGGAGGCGGGAAAGAAAAAAGCGAGGAGAGGAGAGACGGCGAGCGGTAAATCCCGCCCGCCGCAGGAAAATTATTTTGCGTCGGTGGCAGTACCGTTAGCATGCCAGTCAAACACGCCGAACTCGAAGCCCTTCAGGTCGCCCTTCTCATCCCAGGAGAGCGGCCCCATCACGGTTTCTACCGAATTCGCTTTCAGCCAGGTGGCAATCTCCGCCGGATCGGCTGACTGGTTCAGGCCCGCTTGCAGAGACTGCAACGCTGCGTAGGTGGTCCACACGAACGCACCGCTTGGATCCTGTTTCTTCGCCTTGATGGCATCCACCACTGGTTTGTTCGCAGGTACCTGGTCGTAGTTCTTCGGCTTGGTCACCAGCAGGCCTTCGGCAGATTCACCTGCGATGTTAGACAGGGAAACGTTCGCCACGCCTTCTGGCCCCATGAACTGAGTCTTCAGACCCGCCGCACGCGCCTGACGCAGGATCTGCCCCATTTCCGGGTGATAGCCGCCGTAGTAAACGAAGTCGATATTCTCTTTCTTCAGACGCGCCACCAGGGTAGAGAAATCTTTCTCGCCGGCGGTGATACCGTCAAAGAACACCACGTTGGCGTTCGCTTTTTTCAGGTTGTCCTGCACCGCGCGCGCCAGGCCTTCACCGTACTGCTGTTTATCATGAACAATCGCGATGCGCTGCGGCTTCACTTTCTCCACGATGTATTTCGCGGCGGTTGGGCCCTGATCGGAATCCAGACCGGTGGTGCGCAGGATCAGCTTATAGCCGCGCGCGGTCAGCTCGGGTGCCGTCGCTGCCGGGGTGATCATCAGAATGCCTTCGTCTTCGTAGATATCAGACGCAGGCTGCGTGGAGGAGGAGCACAGGTGACCGATAACGTATTTGATGCCGTCGTTCACTACTTTGTTCGCCACCGCGACCGCCTGTTTCGGGTCACAGGCATCGTCATATTTTACGATTTGCAGCTTTTCGCCTTTGATACCGCCCTTAGCATTAATGTCTGCAACCGCCTGTTCTGCGCCCGTAAATTCCTGGTCGCCGTACTGTGCTACCGGACCGGACATCGCGCCCACCACGGCCACTTTAATATCGGCCTGCGCCATGGTGCTGAATGCCAACGCGATACATCCTGCCAGTAACGCTTTACCCTTCATATTCATCCTGAGATTCCCCATTATTATGGTTATAACGATTGTTGTGATGTTGTTGTGTAGCGCTTTATTTCAGTTATAGGCCTGCTGTTCGCGCTTTTTCAGCATACTCTGCTAAAACATACCCCATTTTTATGATTTTGGAATAGCTAATTTGAAATGAAAATATGATAGGCCCAACCGTTATTTCAGCCGGGCGTTTGGCTTTATCGTGTCAGCGAGGCGGAAATAATATCCAGCGCTTTACGGAACTGTGCTTCGGGGATGGTGAGCGGATAGAGAAAACGGATCACGTTGCCGTAAACGCCGCAGCTCAGGAGCAGCAGCCCTTCGTTCAGCGCGCGCTCCTGAACCTGGCGGGTAAATTCCGGCGACGGCTGCCCGGTTTGCGGATCGGTAAATTCCACCGCCACCATTGAGCCCTGCGCGCGGATATCGGCGATATACGGACAGCCATCCTTCGCTTTGTTCAGCACCTCGACCAGATGATGGCCGAGATGAGACGCGCGCGTGCAGAGGTTGTCTTCGTCAATCACGTCCAGCACCGCATGGGCCGCGGCGATCGCCAGCGGGTTGCCTGCGTAGGTGCCGCCCAGCCCGCCCGGAGCGGGGGCGTCCATCACCTCCGCCCGCCCAGAGACCGCAGAGAGCGGCATTCCGCCCGCCAGGCTTTTCGCCATGGTGATGAGGTCCGGCTTCACGCAGTGGTTTTCCATGGAGAACAGCTTGCCGGTGCGGGCGAAGCCGGTTTGTACTTCATCGGCAATCAGCAAAATACCGTGCGTGTCGCACAGGGCACGCAGCGCCTGCATAAAATCAGCGGGCGCGACGTTGAACCCGCCTTCCCCCTGAACCGGTTCAATAATGATGGCCGCCACCTGATCGGGCGCGATGTCGGCTTTGAAAATGCGCTCCAGGCTTTTTAGCGCTTCGGCGGTACTGACCCCGTGCAGGTCGTTGGGGAATTGCGCGTGGTATACCGAGCCGGGGAATGGGCCGAAGCCGAGCTTATAGGGCGCCACTTTGCCGGTCAGCGCCATGGTCATAAAGGTACGACCATGGAACGCGCCGCCGAAGGTGATGAGGCCGGGACGTCTGGTGTACGCGCGGGCAATTTTCACCGCGTTTTCGACCGCTTCTGCACCGGTTGAGAAAAAGGCAGTTTTGGCCGGCCCCTCTATCGGTACGCGCTGGTTGATGCGCTCGGCAAGCGCCACATAGCCTTCGTAGGGGACGATTTGATAAGCGGTATGGGTAAAGGCGTGAAGCTGTTTTTCGATGGCAGCGATAACTTTTGGATGGCGATGGCCGGTATTCAGCACGGCGATCCCGGCGGCAAAATCAATATACTCGTTACCTTCCACGTCCCACACCGTGGCGTTTTCGGCTTTATCGGCATAGAAGTGACACATGACGCCGATACCGCGCGGCGTTGCCTGGATACGTCGGTCATTCAGTTCGTTATTTTTCACCCTGACCCCCTGAGAATGTCGCCTGCTTAGCGCATCAGTAAGTGTTTGCCAGGGGGGAGAAATTCGCCAGAGCGGGCGCTAAAAAAACAGAACCCCCGAATTTGCATTCGAGGGTTTTTATCCTTCATATTTCACGCCGCAGGTGCGTTGGCTGCTCTCGTTCACCCGAATCACTTACTGATGTAAGCTCATCGGGATTCACTCGTTTGCCGCCTTCCCGCAGCCTGAACTATTTCGGCTAAAGGTGTTCTTCGCGAAAATTACGCTTCGATAGCGGCGCGAAGTTTTTTCATGGCGTTCTTCTCAAGCTGACGCACACGTTCAGCGGAGACGCCGTAGCGGTCGGCCAGCTCCTGCAAGGTGGACTTGTTATCTTCGTCCAGCCAGCGGGCACGGATGATATCCTGGCTACGCTCGTCGAGGCCTTCCATCGCGAAGGTCAGCTTGTTTGCCGCCTGGTCTTCCCAGTTATCCTCTTCAATGCCATCAGCAAAGTTAGAGGTTTTATCCTGAAGATACAGGACCGGGGCCATCGGCTGGCTGTCGGACGCATCGTCGTCGGCAGACATATCAAACGTCATGTCCTGCGCGGCCATACGGGATTCCATCTCGCGGACGTCTTTGCTGGAAACGCCCAGCTCGCGCGCGACCATTTCCACTTCATCCTGATTGAACCAGCCCAGACGCTGCTTGGTTTTACGCAGGTTGAAGAACAGTTTGCGCTGCGCTTTCGTCGTGGCGACCTTCACAATACGCCAGTTACGCAGAACGTATTCGTGAATTTCCGCTTTGATCCAGTGCACGGCGAAGGAGACCAGTCGCACACCCACTTCCGGGTTAAAGCGACGCACCGCTTTCATCAGGCCAATGTTACCTTCCTGAATCAAGTCCGCCTGCGGCAGGCCGTAGCCCGCGTAATTACGAGCAACGTGAACAACAAAGCGCAGGTGAGACAGGATCAGCGTTTTAGCTGCTTCCAGATCGCCCTGGTAATGCAGCTTTTCAGCAAGCTCCTTTTCTTCCTCAGCCGTTAACATCGGCCAGGTGTTCGCAGCCCGGATGTAAGATTCCAGGTTACCAACAGGGGCTAAAGCTAAAGTTTGCATTTCTTTGGTCATTCATTCCTCTCAATGTTTCTTCTGGTCCAGGTTGTCCCCGTCAGGCAACAACCATGCCAAAGCGTTTGAGCAACGAGATTAGCATTCACTCTTTTATCAGACAGTGATTTTATCCACAAGTTCCAGGTGCAACCGTGAATAAATTACGCACAAAATGTGACATGAAGATGATTACAGGGGAAGAGACGACAGGGACGCTTTCCCTGCAAGCGAACATCTCGGTGCAGGGAAAGATTATATCACGCTTTTATTAGTCGGGAGTAAAGTGGCGTAAATGTTGAACCGTTGCCAGCCATGCCGCTATCCAGCCGATCATGGAGCAGACCAGCAGCAAAAGCAGGCACTCATCGAAGCCTAAACCACTGATATCAAACTTCGTTCCAAAAACCTGCGCCACTTCGGTGACGGCAGACGAAAGCCGCATCACCAAAATTTCTGACAATATCAGTGAAAGAAATGCGCCGGAAAAACCGAGCAGCGCGCCACCGTAAAGGAACGGACGCAGGATGAAACCGTCCGTTGCGCCAATCAGCTTCTGCACGTTGATGGTATCGCGACGGGCGAAGATGCTCAGGCGAACGCTGTTACCGATGACGAGGAAGACCGCCGCCACCATCAGCACGCCAATCATCGCCGACACGCGTCCTACCAGCCCGGTCAGGGCGGCAAGACGGGCAAACCAGCTGTCGTCCATGCGCACTTCATCAATCCCGTTGATGCGGGTAATGCGGTCGCGCAGGGTGTTGAGCGAATCCGTGCCCTGGAAATCCAGCTTCGGGATCACCACCGCCACCGCAGGCAGCGGGTTCTCTTCGAGCATATCCAGCGCCCCGCCGAACCCGGACCAGTTGCGGAACTCACCCAGCGCTTCATCGCGAGAAAGATAGTTCACCTTCTCCACGCCCTGTTCGGCCTGAATCTGCCCGACCACCTGCGCCGCCGCGTTATCGTCGAGCGCTTTATCCAGATAAACGGTGATCTGCGGCGACGGATAATACTGTGACGCCGCCTGGTTAACGTTTTTGTAAACCATGTAGCAGACGCTCGGCAGCGTCAGGGAGATGGCGATCACCATCACCGTCAGGAACGTCGCCAGCGGTTTGCTTTTCAGATCCTGCAACGCGCCCTGGAAGGCGTAGCGCACCTGTTCGTTAAAGACGTTGGTTTTGCGGGAGTTCGGCTTCGGTGTCGCTTTGGCACGCTTAGGCGCATGGCGGTTGCCGTCCCCGCCGCCCTGAGGCTTGCGGAAACGGTCAAACCGGTTGCTGAACTGCCGAATCTGGTTCATTGCATCACGCTTATTCACCGTGGCCTCCGTGCAAATGTCCGTCGCTCAGGGTCAGCATGCGGTACGAACGGCGGGAGATCAGCCCCATATCGTGCGTCGCCATCAGTACCGTTACCCCCACGCGGTTAAATTCCTCAAACAGACGCAGGATGCCTTCGGAGAGGGCATCGTCCAGGTTACCGGTCGGTTCATCCGCCAGCAAAACGGCTGGCTTGTTCACCACCGCACGGGCAATGCCCACGCGCTGCTGCTCACCGCCGGACAGCTGGATAGGGAAGTTCTTCGCTTTGTCCAGCAGCCCGACCTTATCCAGCGCCGCAGAGACGCGACGGCGGATATCATCGTAACTGGCGCCAGCAATAATCAGCGGGATCGCGACGTTATCGAAAACCGTGCGATCCATCAGCAGGTGGTGATCCTGGAAAATCATGCCGATCTGACGACGCAGAAACGGCACTTCACGGTTCTTAAGACGGCTAATGTCATGGCCGCTGAACCAGATTTTCCCGGCGCTTGGCCGCTCGATCCCACAGATCAGCTTGAGCAGGGTACTTTTCCCCGCGCCGGAATGGCCGGTCAGGAATGCCATCTCGCCTGGCTGGAGGTGAAATGTTACCCCCTGTAGCGCTTGTCTCCCACCGAGATAGGCCTTGCTGACGTGTTCAAAGCGAATCATTGTTAGTCCTCTCGGGCAAAAAGTGCCTCAATAAAGTCGTCCGCTTTAAACGGACGTAAATCCTCAATACGCTCGCCCACACCGATGTAACGGATAGGAATGCCGAACTGGTCGGCCACGGAGAAGATCACCCCGCCTTTCGCGGTGCCGTCCAGCTTGGTCAGCGTGATCCCGGTCAGTCCTACCGCTTCATGGAACAGCTTCGCCTGGCTAATGGCGTTCTGTCCGGTGCTGGCGTCGATAGTCAGCATAATTTCATGCGGTGCCTCTTCGTCCAGCTTCTTCATGACGCGAACGATTTTCTTCAGTTCTTCCATCAGGTGCGATTTGTTCTGCAAACGCCCTGCGGTATCCGCAATCAGCACGTCCACGTTACGCGACTTCGCCGCCTGGATGGCATCGAAAATCACGGACGCAGAATCCGCGCCGGTGTGCTGGGCAATCACCGGAATGTTGTTGCGCTGGCCCCACACCTGGAGCTGCTCCACCGCTGCCGCACGGAAGGTATCGCCCGCCGCCAGCATCACCGATTTGCCCTGCTGCTCAAACTGGCGCGCCAGCTTGCCGATGGTGGTGGTTTTACCCACGCCGTTGACGCCAACCATCAGAATAACAAAGGGCATTTTGCCTTCAATATTAAGCGGTTCGTCAACTTTTGCGAGAATTTCGCCCATCTCGTCTTTCAGCAGGCCGTACAGCGCCTCGGCGTCACGCAGCTGCTTGCGGCTCGCCCCTTCGGTCAGGTTGGTGATGATCTTCCGGGTGGTTTCCACGCCCACGTCCGCGATCAGCAGCTGCTCTTCCAGCTCCTCAAACAGATCGTCGTCGATTTTTTTGCCGCGGAACAGACTGATAAATCCGGAACCTAAGTTTTCTTTGGTTTTTAACAGGCTGCGCTTCAGGCGCGCGAAGAAACCTTCTTTGGTTGGTTTTTCCTGCTCCTGAGCGATCTCGTCTTCGGCCTGCTCTTCTACCGGCACAACAATGACCGCTTCTTCAGCGGCTTCCGCCGCCAGCGCCTGGGCTTCCAGCTCTTCGTCGGTCAGTTCAGGCTCAAGGGCCGCCTCTTCTTCCACCGCCTCAACAATTTCAACGGTTTCCGCTTCGGCCTGCAACTCTTCGGCAGAAACCTCTTCGGTGTTCACCTCTTCCGGCAGCGGCAGCGCTTCGTGTTCGATAGCGGCCTGCGGCGCTTCGGTAAGGGTTTCTACGATAACCGGCTCTGGTTTTTCGCTCTCCTGAACCTGTTCAGTAACCTCAACCACCTCTTCAGCAAAGGATTCAATCTCTTCTTTGCTGTGCGCTGGTTCTTCCGCTTCGACAATCGCAGCGGTTTCGACAGGCGTTTCAGGCTGTGACTGCTCTTCTACAACCTGTTGTTCTTCGGTTTTCTGTTCTGTTTCTTGCTCTTTTTCACCGAAACCCAACCAGGAAAAGAAGCCACGTTTTTTTTGTTTTGCCATCTGCGACTACACTCCTCGCGGCGCTATATACAGGGAAGCTAAAAAAATGATGAAATAGTCTAACACTTTACTTAATTGACATCACCGCCCGCAATCGCAGGGCATTGTTAACAGAGCTTTCCTGAGATGAAGAAACCCACCCGCGCCCCGGCCGGTCAAATTCGAATTATCGGCGGTCAGTGGCGAGGCCGGAAATTACCGGTGCCGGACAGCCCCGGTTTACGCCCTACCACGGACCGCGTACGCGAGACGCTGTTTAACTGGCTTGCCCCGTCAATGGTAGACGCCAACTGCCTGGACTGCTTCGCCGGAAGCGGCGCACTGGGGCTGGAAGCGCTGTCTCGCTATGCCGCCAGCGCCACGCTGCTGGAGATGGAACGCGGCGTTGCGCAGACGTTGCAGCAAAATTTGGCTACGCTGAAGGCAACCAACGCGAAGGTAGTGAACACCAACACGCTGAGCTTCCTCGCGCAAGAGGGGACGCCGTTCAACGTGGTGTTTGTCGATCCGCCGTTCCGTAAAGGGCTGCTTGAAGAGACGTTATCGTTGCTGGAAAAAAATGGCTGGCTGGCAGACGACGCGCTGATTTACGTTGAAAGCGAAGTGGAAAATGGCCTGCCGCCCGTTCCCGTTCACTGGGACCTGCACCGCGAAAAGGTCGCCGGTCAGGTGGCTTATCGTCTGTATCACCGTCAGGCACAAGGAGGATCCGATGCCAGTACTGATTAACGTAGGGCGCTTGCTGATGCTGGGCGTCTGGGCATTTTTGATTTTGAATCTGGTGCACCCGTTCCCGCGCCCGCTGAATATCTTTGTTAACGTGGCGCTGATTTTCACCGCTTTCATGCATGCCTTACAGATGGTGATGCTGAAAAACGGTCTGCCGAAAGATGGCCCACCGATGACCGGCTGGCAGCAGCTGCGGGTGTTTATTTTCGGCGTGTTTGAGCTGCTGGTGTGGATGAAGAAGTTTAAGGCGCAGGTGAAGAAGTAAGGTGCGGTGTGATGCCCGGTGGCGCGCAGCGATCCGGGCCTTCAGATAACCCTTACTGCGACGATACGCCGTCCAGTTTGTCATTGAGTTTTTCGATATCTCTGGCTCTCGTTTTGAGCAGGTGTTTTACCTGTGTGCAAATCTCTTCGGTCCGGGTGTAATACGTTCCAGAAAACGGCCCTGAACGTTCGCATAAGACATAGTTGGTTCCAAGGGGATAAAATATGACGATAAAAGAGAGGATGTTGCCAATGACAAATCCTGCCCCCATAAAGTGAAAAGCGACGGTAATTCCTTTAGCGAAAAACTTGGGTGGCTCCATGTTCTTCGAAAATGTCATATAGACAATAACTAAAACAAAGCAACAAGCTACCGGGAAAACAAACAACATAAAAAAAGAACCCCAGAAAAAATAAATAATGCTTCTGGATTCAATAATATCGGTTATATCGGGCACACTAGCCCAATAAAAACCCCAGGCAAAAGCACCATAAAAGAAGATACAAAAAAACAAAAAGCATCTTCTTTTAATTTTATTAAGATTGATACTAAGATTCATATCAGTAATTCCCGAGCTGAAATGCGCCTTCATATAGCGAGCATCGATCGTTCCACTCTGCCGTTTCATACTGCTGTTTCATGCTATTTCTCATGCAATTTATAATGGTTATTTGATAAATCGTTCTGTTGCCCAAACATTCAGCTAATAAATTATCAATACCCCAAATGCAATCACACGTATTATCTCGCCCCCAAACAGGAACATCCTCACGCCATACATCCATCGTCACATTCCCCATCACTGCGTCGATACGCCGTCCAGTTTGTCATTGAGTTTTTCGATATCTCTGGCTCTTGTTTTGAGCAGGTATTTAACCTGCGTGCAAATCTCTTCGGTCCGGGTGTAATACGTTCCAGAAAACGGCCCTGGGCGCTCACATAAGACATAGTTGGTCCCAAGGGGATAAAATATGACAATAAGGGAGAGGATGTTGCCAATAATAAATCCTGCACCCATAACGTGAAAACCAACGGAAATACCTTTAGCGAAGAACCTGGGTGGCTGCATGTTTTTCGTAAAGGTCATATATGCAATAACCAAAACAAAACAACAGGCAAGCGGAAAAGAAAATAACACAGGAAACGCCCCCCAGGAAAAATAAACAATGCTTCTTGATTCAGTGAGATCAGTGATATCTGGTACACTCGCATCATAAAAACACCAGGTAACAACGCTAAAAAAGATCATGCAAAAAAATAAAACACATCTTCTTTTAATGTTATCCATATTAATGCTAATGCTCATATCAGTAGTTCCCGAGGTAAAATGAACTTCCATATACCGAATGTTGAAATTTCCACTCTGCGATTTCTTGCTGCTGTTTCATGATATCTCTCAAGCAATTTATAATGATTATTTGATAAATCGTTCTGTTGTCCAAAACATTCAGCTAATAAATTATCAATACCCCAAATGTAATCACACGTATTATCTCCCCCCCAAACAGGAACATCCTCACGCCATACATCCATCGTCACATTCCCCATCACTGCGGTGATACGCCGTCCAGTTTGTCATTGAGTTTTTCGATATCTCTGGCTCTCGTTTTGAGCAGGTGTTTTACCTGTGTGCAAATCTCTTCGGTCCGGGTGTAATACGTTCCAGAAAACGGCCCTGGGCACTCACATAAGACATAGTTGGTTCCAAGGGGATAAAATATGACGATAAAAGAGAGGATGTTGCCAATGACAAATACCGCACCGAAATAGTGATATGCAAGGGTAACACCTTTCGCCAGGAGTTTATGTGCCTGAAGGTTTCTTGTAAAGAATACAAAAATAAATACAAATGCAAAATAACAAAGAGCCGGGGTGGAGAGCATACTAATGAAAGCCCCCCAGAAATAATAAAAAATACTCCTTGATTCAATCAAATCAGTGAGAGCTTGTATACTTACGTAATACGCCAACCAGGCTAACCCACAATAAAAAACAATAACCAGCAGTAAAAAGCATCTTTTTTTTAAGTTATCAATATTAATTGTCACCCCCATATCAGTAATACCCCCAGTAAAATACACCTTCATATAGCGAGCATCGATCGTTCCACTCTGCCGTTTCATACTGCTGTTTCATGATATTTCTCATGCAATTTATAATGGTTATTTGATAAATCGTTCTGTTGCCCAAAACATTCAGCTAATAAATTATCAATACCCCAAATGCAATCACACGTATTATCTGCCCCCCAAACAGGAACATCCTCACGCCATACATCCATCGTCACATTCCCCATCACTGCGGCGATACGCCGTCCAGTTTGTCATTGAGTTTTTCGATATCTCTGGCTCTTGTTTTGAGCAGGTATTTAACCTGCGTGCAAATCTCTTCGGTCCGGGTGTAATACGTTCCAGAAAACGGCCCTGGGCGCTCACATAAGACATAGTTGGTTCCAAGGGGATAAAATATGACGATAAGGGAGAGGATGTTGCCAATAATAAATCCTGCACCCATAACGTGAAAACCAACGGAAATACCTTTAGCGAAGAACCTGGGTGGCTGCATGTTTTTCGTAAAGGTCATATATGCAATCACGAAAACAAAACAACAACAAACCGGGAAAACAAACAACAAAAAAAATGAACCCCATAAAAAACAGACAATGCTTCTTGATTGAATGAGATCGGTTACAGTTGGCACGCTCGCTTCATAACAACCCCAAGTGATAACACTAAATAATATCAAGCAAAAAAAACAACCACATCTTGTCTTTATTTTATCGAGATTCATGTTAACACTCATATCAGTAAATCCTCTGGTAAAATGAACTACCATATACTGAATTTTTAGTGTTCCTCTCTGCAATTTTTTGCTGTTCTTTCAGCCCCTGTCTAAGGCAATCTATAAGATCATTTGATAATCTGTGCTGTTTGTCGATAACATTTAAAGTAGAAGCAACAATTATACCTAATGCGACTATACAAACTATTTGCCCCCAAACAGGAACAGCCGCACTCGCTACAAATGATGATACGAACCACACAGCCCCCCTTCCAGCCAATCTCGAAATAAAAACCCCCACAATGACTTTAGCCACGTCCATCGTGACATTCCCCAGAAATGCGGCGACGTCATGCTCGGATTTAAAGATCAACTCCACCAGCCGCCAGCAAGCTGAAAACCAGATGCAGAATCTGGCTCCCGACATAATACCGTTTCGAAACCCGGCACTACCTATACCCACCTCGAGCACTTTGGGATGATTAATCCGGTAACGCGTTCCGTTAAGAATGCGTCGTAGAGAAGGGTAGCCCGTAATCTTTACATACAGCTTTCCCCGATAAACATACTGTGTGGCTTTGATCCCAAAGCCTTTTAGCGTGAAAACAATCTTTCCAGCCTGCTGATAAGAAAAGAGTTTTGACAGACTTTTAGCCGCAGAAACCGTCTCTTTGATGTTACCGGCATAGGTTGTGGAAAAGCTGACAGGCTGACTACCTAACAAATCGTCAACCACCCCCTGCGCCTCGTCAGGCGTGAGCAGCATAATGTGATGAGCATTGTTGACCAGACTATTTTTCAGCTGCCTGATTTCATTTTCGAAACGCTGATTACGCTGCCAGTTATTTCCTTTGAGAATATCTTCACGATGATCCCTTATCCAGTCCGAATACCCTTTCATCTTAAGTCCTTAAAAAACTCGTGCATCCCAGATACTGTAGGCGCTGGTTCCAGCAATACGATGCTCCCAGGCAATAGATTCGTATGACAGCTCTATGATTTCCTCTGGCTGCCCCTCGCTATCATTTATGGTATGCGGCACTTGCAAATGGATGCTGGATATTCTGGCATTAATCAGTTTTAACACATAATAACACTCGTTTAATCCCGTCTGGCTGGTACGATAGAAGTGAAATTCACAGCTTAACGTTTCATTATCAGTAATCGCTTTTCCTAATAAAGGGGAAGACTTGTCCACGGGCTTAATAAATGTCAGGCACTGGTGGTTCACATTTTTTGCACGGCTCATGCCGTGATGAACAGCCATGACCATTATTTGATCCTGGTGAGCAGGCTGTGCTTTATTGCCTATGGAATTCACAGAAGCACATCCAGCAGAAATCATGCCCTGAGACGTTCCCTTTAAAGTCAACCACATTATATTCGCCATATGAATCTCTCAACCTCTTTCAAAATAAATGCTTATGCTTGAAATGGCATAACATTATTAGAGTATTGAAATACACATGGAAGAATAGTGATGCAAGCGAAACTTTCACCAACTAAAAAAATTATGGCTACGACATAATTACAAAAATATTAATCAGGAATATATTTGCTGGCTATTATATATGCCAGTTTGATTTATTGTTGGCACTGACGTAAAGAACGCAGTGCCGCCCGGCGTCACAGCTCCGGTTCAAACCCTTCAAACCGCGACCCTTTGTAGCTCAACGTACCTTTCTCTCCCACGGTCAGTTGATGGTACTGCTGCGCCTCCAGGCGGAAGGTCATCTCCAGCCCGCCGGTTTCCGGCTTAAAGCTTGCTTCATAGCGCATCGTTGTCCCCGCAGGCGTCACCTGCTGCTGGCGAGAGCGGCGGTCGTTAAGCGGTTTCTCGCGTTTGTTCGCCACCACCACGCGCTTATGCAACAGCGGCGCGGCATCGTTGTCGGCCTTCTCACGGCGCTGCTGCACGAAGCGAAACGAGGCGGCAATGACGATAATCGCCACCACGATAATGAAAAACAGCGGCATCTTGCTCATTGAAAAATCCCATCAGATTATGCGGAATTCAGGATACCTCGCCTGCCCCGGCATTGCCAAACGCCCGCTCGCGTCACTACACTGGATCAGAAACTGATTATTCAGCCTCAACAGTTACAGGGAGTTAATATGCTTTGGTCATTTATCGCTGTCTGTTTTTCCGCATGGCTTTATGTCGATGCGTCCTACCGTGGCCCAGCCTGGCAGCGCTGGTTGTTTAAACCCGTCACGCTATTGCTCCTGCTGTTGCTTGCCTGGCAGGCCCCCATGTTCAATGCCATCAGCTATCTGGTCCTCGCCGGGCTGTGTGCCTCCCTGATTGGCGATGCCTTAACCCTGCTGCCGCGCCAGCGCCTGCTGTACGCCGTAGGGGCGTTCTTCCTGTCGCATCTGCTTTACACCATCTATTTTGCCAGCCAGATGACGCTCTCCATCTTCTGGCCGCTGCCGCTGGTGCTGCTGGTGATTGGCGCCTTGCTGATCGCGGTGATCTGGTCGCGTCTGGAGGAGATGCGTCTGCCGGTGTGTACCTTTATCGCCATGACGCTGGTGATGGTGTGGCTGGCCGGTGAGCTGTGGTTCTTCCGCCCAACCTCACAGGCAATGTCTGCTTTCTTCGGGGCCGCGCTGCTGCTGCTCGGCAATATCGTCTGGCTGGGTAGCCACTATCGCCGCCGCTTCCGCGCGGATAATGCGATTTCCGCTGCCTGTTACTTCGCCGGACACTTCCTGATCGTGCGTTCGCTGTATATCTAAATAACGCTTGACTCTGGAGTCGACTCCAGAGTGTATGCTGCGGTTAATGAGAAAATTATCATTACCGGAGACTGCCATGTCGACTCCAGAAACACCTAAAAAAGTTCCACAGTTCTCGGCACTTAAGCTCAGCCCGGTTCCGGCAAAAGACGACTGCTGCTGCGAAGGGACGTGCGAAACACCAATCCAAACGCTTCCTGAAAGCGGCAACCGCTACAGTTGGGTAGTCAACGGTATGGACTGCGCGGCCTGCGCCCGCAAGGTAGAAAACGCGGTGAAGCAGGTACCGGGCGTGAACCACGTTCAGGTCCTGTTCGCCACCGAAAAGCTGCTGGTCAGCGCCGAAATAGACGTCAGCAAGCAGGTTGAAGCCGCCGTCAGCAAGGCGGGCTATACCCTGCGCAGCGAAACGGCGCCTGCCGAAAAAACCTCTCCCCTGAAAGAAAACCTGCCGCTCATTACCCTCATCATCATGATGGCCCTGAGCTGGGGGCTGGAACAGGTTAACCACCCGTTCGGCAACCTGGCGTTTATCGCCACCACGCTGGTCGGCCTGTTCCCCATTGCCCGACAGGCGCTACGCCTGATGCGGAGCGGAAGCTGGTTTGCCATCGAAACGCTGATGAGCGTGGCGGCCATCGGCGCGCTGTTCATTGGCGCGACGGCGGAAGCGGCGATGGTGCTGCTGCTGTTCTTAATCGGCGAACGCCTTGAAGGCTGGGCGGCGAGTCGGGCGCGTAAGGGGGTGAGCGCGCTGATGGCGCTGAAGCCGGAAACCGCCACGCGCGTGATAGACGGTACTCGTGAAACGGTCGCCATTAACGCCCTGCGCCCGGGCGACGTGATTGAAGTGCCCGCAGGTGGACGTCTGCCAGCCGATGGGGCGCTCGTTACCGCCACCGCGAGCTTTGACGAAAGCGCCCTGACCGGGGAATCCATTCCTGTAGAGCGTGCGGCGGGTGAAAAGGTACCTGCGGGCGCCACCAGCGTTGACCGTCTGGTGCAGCTTACGGTGCTTTCTGAACCGGGCGACAGCGCCATTGACCGCATCCTGAAGCTGATTGAAGAAGCCGAGGAGCGCCGCGCGCCGGTCGAACGCTTTATCGACCGCTTCAGCCGGATTTACACGCCCGCCATCATGCTGGTGGCGCTGCTGGTCACCATCGTTCCACCGCTGTTCTTCGGCGCGCCGTGGGAGGGCTGGATTTATAAAGGGCTGACCCTGCTGCTGATCGGCTGCCCGTGCGCACTGGTGATCTCCACCCCGGCAGCGATTACCTCCGGGCTGGCAGCGGCGACACGCCGCGGGGCGCTGATTAAGGGCGGCGCGGCGCTGGAACAGCTGAGCCAGATCCAGCACATCGCCTTTGATAAAACCGGTACGCTCACCGTCGGCAAACCGCAGGTGACCGGGGTGTATCCGCAGGATATCAGCGAAAATGAACTGCTTACTCTGGCCGCCGCCGTGGAGCAGGGCTCCACCCACCCGCTTGCGCAGGCGATCGTGCGTGAAGCGCAGGCACGCGGGCTGGCTATTCCTTCAGCAACCGCTCAGCGAGCGCTGGTCGGGTCAGGGATTGAAGCCGTGGTCGAGGACAAAAAAGTGCTGATTGTCGCGGCGGGCACGCGCTCTACGCCACAGGTTGAGGCGCTGGAGCAGGCCGGTCAGACGGTCGTTGCCGTGATGCAGGACGGCGTACCGATGGGCATGCTGGCCCTGCGCGACACCCTGCGTGACGATGCGAGAGACGCCGTCGAGGCGCTGCACAGGCTGGGCGTGCAGGGCGTGATCCTGACCGGCGATAACCCGCGCGCGGCGGCCGCAATTGCCGACGAGCTGGGGCTGGCGTTTAAGGCCGGATTACTGCCTGCGGACAAGGTCAGCGCGGTAACTGAACTGAACAGCCACGCCCCGCTGGCGATGGTCGGTGACGGGATAAACGATGCCCCGGCGATGAAGGCCTCAACCATTGGCATTGCTATGGGCAGCGGCACCGACGTGGCGCTGGAGACCGCCGACGCGGCGCTAACGCACAACCGCCTGACCGGGCTGGCGCAGATGATAGATCTTGCGCGGGCGACGCGGACCAACATTCGCCAGAACATCGGCATTGCGCTGGGGCTGAAGGGCATTTTCCTGGTCACTACGCTGCTCGGCATGACCGGGCTGTGGCTGGCGGTGCTGGCGGATACCGGGGCGACGGTGCTGGTCACGGCGAACGCATTGAGGTTATTACGACGCCAATAAAAACGCCCGGTGGCGGCTGCCCCTTACCGGGCCTACAACGGCTCTGAACCGTAGGCCGGGTAAGGCGCAGCCGCCACCTGGCAAACAACGGCGTCACTGCATCCCTAACATCCTCGGCAGCCACAATGATATCGCCGGGATATACGTCACCATCCCCAGCACCACCAGCAGGATGCCGTAGAACGGCAGCATCGCCCGCACCACGGTTTCAATCTTCTGCTTGCTTACCGCGCTCGCCACAAACAGCACCGACCCGACCGGCGGGGTGATCAGCCCGATCCCCAGGTTAACCATCATGATCATCCCGAAGTGCACCGGGTCGATCCCCAGCGCGTTGGTCACCGGCAGCAGCACCGGCGTCAGGATCAGAATGATCGGCGCCATGTCCATCAGCGTGCCAATCAGCAGCAGCATGACGTTGAGATACATCAGGATCACGTACTTGTTATCGGACAGCGACGTGAAGAACTCGGTGATGCGCATCGGCAGCTGCATGTAGGTCATTACCGCACCAAACGCTGCGGCAAAGCCGATTAAAATCATCACGATGGTGACGGTTTTCACCGTGCGGCACATCAGCTTCGGCAGTTCGCTCCATTTGTAGTCGCGGTAGATAAACATGGTGACGAAAAACGCCCACAGGCAGGCCACGGCGGCAGATTCGGTGGCGGTAAAAATCCCGGACAAGATCCCGCCGAGGATAATCACCACCGTCATCAGCCCCCACA
The DNA here is from genome assembly GCF_900322725.1 of Enterobacter cloacae complex sp. Lineage (NCBI taxonomy): Bacteria > Pseudomonadati > Pseudomonadota > Gammaproteobacteria > Enterobacterales > Enterobacteriaceae > Enterobacter > Enterobacter cloacae complex sp. The sequence continues at coordinate 1,794,141 of NZ_LT991957.1, forward strand.
GGGCATCGAGCATGATTTTCAGCGCCTGCCTGAACGGGATTTTGTCCCCCTTCGGGTAGCCGCGCTTGCGGGCGAAGCACAGGCAGAGCACCATCAGGCTCACGCCCAGCAGCAGGCCCGGCAATACGCCCGCGATAAACAGCGTGGCGATGGAGACCGTGCCCCCCGCCGCCAGGGAGTAAATCACCGAGTTGTGGCTGGGCGGGATTAAAATCGCCTGTACCGACCCGCTGGCCGTTACCGCCGCCGCGTATTCGCGCGGGTAGCCCTTCTTCTCCATCTCCGGGATCATCACGCTGCCGATGGACGCCGTATCCGCCACCGACGAGCCGGAAATCGCGCCGAAGAACGTTGAAGCCACGATGTTCACCAGCGACAGCCCGCCGCGAATAAAGCCGACAAACACGTAGGCGAAATTCACAAGACGCCGTGCAATGCCCCCTTCCGCCATGATCGCCCCGGCAAGAATGAAGAACGGGATCGCCAGCAGCGTGAATTTGTTCACCCCGCTGGTGATCTGGATCATCAGCGCCTCCAGCGGCAGGTCAATCCACAGCGCGCCCGCGACGGCGCTCAGGCCCACGGCGAAGGCCACCGGCATCCCCAGCGCCAGCAAAATGGCGAGGGTGAATAACAAAATAAAAGCATCCATTGTTCACCCCTTAACTGTGGTTGCCGATCAGCACGACCGGACGGTTTTCCTGCGAGCCAAACAGCAGGCGTTCAAGCACAAACAGGATCAAAATCGCCGATCCGACAGGCAGCGGCAGATAGCTCTCGCCGGAGGTCAGGAGCGGAAACTCCGCCACCGGTTGCTCCCACAGCTCGACGCACAGCCAGTAGCTGTACCAGCACATCAGGCCAGAGATCAGCAGCATCAGCAGGTCCACCGTCCGCGCGCACAGCCTTTGCAGCGATACGGGCAGACGGTCGGTGAGCATGTTGACCGCAATATGCGATCCGGCGCGGTAGCTCACCGCCGCGCCGATAAAGGTAAACGTCACCATGCAGATAATGGCGACGGGCTCCGGCCAGGATTCGCCGCGGTTGAGCACGTAGCGTGAGAAGATACCGATGGGGATGACAATCGTCATCACCAGCAGCGAGACACCCGCCACCGCCATGGCGAGCAGGTACAGACGGTCCATCCACTTCAGGTAGAGTTCGGACATACGTACTCCGGATCACTGAACGTCGGCGATGGCTTTCATCAGATCCTGATGCTTGTCGCCATACTGCGCGCGCACCGGCTCTGTCGCCTTGATAAACACCGTTTTATCAATATCGTGGAACTGCACGCCGCCGGCCTTCATTTTCGCCAGCGCCTGGTCGTTATAGGCATTCCACAGCTTGCGCTGCTCTAACTGCGTTTCACGGGCCAGGGTCAGGATCTTCTGCTGCTCGTCAGCGCTCAGTTTGTCCCATTTCACTTTGGAGTAGAGCAGCATTTCCGGGGTGATGAAGTGGCCGCTCAGCGTGTAGTTTTTCGCAACCGGCATATAGTTGTGGGCGACAAAGGTTGGCGGGTTGTTCTCCGCACCGTCAATCACCCCGGTCTGCATGCCGCTGTACACCTCGCTGACGCCCATCGCGATTGCGTTCGCCCCCATCGCTTTCAGCGTGGCCAGCGCCACCGGGCTACCCTGCACGCGGATTTTCTTCCCTTTCAGATCGTCCGGCTTGACGATCGGCTCTTTGGTGATCAGGTTGCGGGTGCCGGAGTCCATCCAGCCGAGGAACACCAGACGCGATTTCGGGTTGGCGGTGAGCTTGTCGCCGATCTGCTTGCCGATATCCCCGTCGATCACCTTGTGCATGTGGTCCTCATCGCGGAACACGTAGGGCAGCGTAAACACTTCGATATCCGGCAGGATGGCGGCAACCGGCGCCATGGAGACGCGGATCATATCAATCGCCCCCATCTGCGCCTGCTCAATCATCTGCTTTTCATCCCCCAGCACGCCGCCGGGAAAGACCTTAATCTCCAGCTTGCCGTCGGTTTGTTGTTTGAGTTTTTCACCCATCTGCTGAACCGCCACCACGTTCGGGTAGCCTTCAGGATGCACATCGGCGGCTTTAATGGTTTGCGCGGAAACGGTGCAGGCAAAAGCAGACAGGCACAGAGCGGCCAGTAACGGCTTGAGGGTCGTTTTCATTCAGTCAACTCCAGGGTAGTGAGATAAGCGTTAAAACGGTGTTTTAGTTTTTGACGTTTAAAAATTAGACTACGGCTGGAAAAGGGAGGGTGAAGCGCCTCACAAAAGCGCGAAATTTTGAAACGATGGTTCGAAATTGTGATGGGTGCTTGTCGGGTGGCGGCTGCGCCTTACCCGACCTACTACACCCGTAGGCCCGTGCAAGCGAAGCGCCGCCGGGCATCAGGCCGCACCTACCCCTTACGAATCACATACCGGTACGGCAGGGTTTCCGTTTGCTGCGCCACCAGTTCGTGTTCCATAAAGGTACAAAAGCCGGGGATATCGCGGGTGGTGGCCGGATCGTCAGCGACGATCAGCAGCGTTTCGCCGCTCTGCATGTTACGTACGGTTTTACGCACCATCATTACCGGCTCCGGGCAACGGAGGCCCTGGGCGTCAAGCGTGTGGTCTGGGCTGGAAAACAGATCGGTCATTTTCTTCTCGTTCAGGTAAAAACGGCTGTAGTTTACGCCCCGCTATCGTCAATGCAAACCAGGTTAACGATTGCGTGAAAATTAGCCATTGCAAAGTGCGGTCAAAGCAGTATCATGCGGCGGCTTTATTGGGTTCCCTCACCCCAAATATTAATCAAAAAGGTACAATATGAACTCCTTTACACAATCGCAGCGCGTCAAAGCGTTGTTCTGGCTTTCGCTATTTCATTTGCTGGTGATCATCTCCAGTAACTATCTGGTACAGCTCCCTATCTCCATTTTTGGTTTCCATACCACCTGGGGCGCATTCAGTTTTCCGTTTATTTTCCTCGCGACCGATTTAACCGTGCGTATCTTTGGCGCACCGCTGGCGCGGCGGATTATTTTTGCGGTGATGATCCCGGCGCTGTTCGTCTCCTACGCCATCTCCTCCCTGTTTTACATGGGTAGCTGGCAGGGCGTTGAAGCGCTAACGCATTTCAACCTGTTCGTCGCGCGTATTGCCGCCGCCAGCTTTATGGCCTATGCCCTGGGGCAGATCCTCGATGTTCACGTCTTTAACCGCCTGCGTCAGAATCATCGCTGGTGGATGGCACCGACGGCGTCGACGCTGTTCGGTAACGTGAGCGATACGCTGGCCTTCTTCTTCATTGCCTTCTGGCGCAGCCCGGACGCCTTCATGGCAGAACACTGGATGGAAATTGCCCTTGTGGACTACGCCTTTAAGGTGCTTATCAGCCTGGTTTTCTTCCTGCCGATGTACGGCGTGCTGTTGAATATGCTGCTGAAAAGGCTGGCAGATAAATCTGAAATCGCCGCATTACAGGCAGGTTAAGGGTTCGCTTTATCAGTTGTGATAAGATGAACGAATGAGCCGCTATGGCCGTTTATCGAAAGGAAGAAGTCAATGCGCAATCTGGTTAAATATGTCGGGATTGGCCTGCTGGTTGTTGGCCTTGCAGCCTGTGATAACAGCGACACCAAAACGCCTGCTCAGGGCGCGTCAGCAGAAAGCAACGCCACCGGTCAGCCGGTGAGCCTGATGGATGGCAAACTCAGTTTCTCTCTGCCTGCGGATATGACCGATCAGAGCGGTAAGCTGGGCACCCAGGCGAACAACATGCACGTCTATTCCGATGCCACCGGCCAAAAAGCGGTCATTGTGATTGTCGGTGACGATACCAGCGAAGATCTGGGCGTGCTGGCCAAACGTCTGGAAGACCAGCAGCGCAGCCGCGACCCGCAGCTTCAGGTGGTCACCAATAAGTCGATTGAACTGAAAGGCCACACGCTGCAACAGCTGGACAGCATCATCTCCGCCAAAGGCCAGACCGCGTACTCCTCCGTGGTGCTCGGCAAGGTGGATAACAAACTGCTGACCATGCAGATCACCCTGCCGGCAGACAATCAGCAGAAAGCGCAGAGCGCCGCTGAAAACATCATTAACACTCTCGTGATCCAGTAATCGTTCACCGGGATACCGTGGCCTCCGTCGCTTGCGCCGGGGGCCATTTTTTTGGCACGACTTTCAGACTAACGCTCCAGACGAAGCACTTCCGGCGCACTACAATTAACGAGCCCCCCGGAAAAAGGAATTCTTATGACTGCCAGCCCGCCCGATAAAGCCGGACTTCATATTTTACTCAAACTCGCCTGCCTGGTGGTTATCCTTGCGGGTATCCACGCGGCAGCGGATATCATTGTTCAGCTTCTGCTGGCGCTGTTTTTCGCCATCGTCCTCAACCCGCTGGTGACATGGTTTTTACGCCGGGGCATCAGCCGCCCGGTCGCCATCACCATTGTGGTTATCGTAATGCTGATTGTGCTGACGGCGCTGTTCGGCGTGCTCGCCGCCTCGCTGAGTGAATTTTCCACTATGCTGCCGCAGTACAATAAAGAGCTGACGCGCAAGCTGGTCGATCTCCAGCGAATGATGCCGTTCGTTAATCTGCATATTTCACCGGAGCGAATGCTGCGCCGGATGGATTCCGAGAAGGTCATGACCTACGCCACCACGTTAATGACCGGGCTTTCCGGGGCGATGGCCAGCATTCTGCTGCTGGTGATGACGGTGGTGTTTATGCTGTTCGAAGTGCGCCACGTGCCGTATAAGCTGCGTTTTGCCCTGAACAATCCGCAGATCCACATTGCCGGCTTGCACCGCGCGCTGAAGGGCGTGTCCAAATATCTGGCGCTGAAAACCCTGCTTAGCCTGTGGACCGGCGTGATTGTCTGGCTGGGGCTGGTACTGCTGGACGTGCAGTTCGCGCTGATGTGGGGCGTGCTGGCGTTTTTACTGAACTACGTGCCCAATATCGGCGCGGTGCTTTCTGCCGTCCCGCCGATGATCCAGGCGTTCCTGTTTAACGGTTTTTATGAGTGCATGCTGGTGGGGGCGCTGTTCCTTGTCGTGCATATGGTACTGGGCAATATTCTCGAACCGCGCATGATGGGCCACCGCCTGGGCATGTCGACGATGGTGGTGTTTTTATCATTACTGATCTGGGGATGGCTCCTGGGACCGGTGGGCATGTTGCTCTCCGTACCGCTCACCAGCGTCTGTAAAATCTGGATGGAAACCACCAAAGGAGGCAGTAAACTCGCCATTCTGCTGGGGCCGGGTCGGCCAAAAAGCCGTTTGCCGGGATAACCGGGTGAGCAATGTGGCGCTTTAGATTATATTATGGGGGAAGCCCGCCCGATTGATTGCGAATTTATACAGAGCAATAACTTTGCCTTTGGCGGCATCAATACCTCGATAATCATTAAACGCTGGGCGTAACTATGTACCAGTTTGTACTGGGAAAGATCTCCACCCTTAGCGCGGACCCGCTGGCGTCAACGCTCGCAGACATGGCACCTCAGGGTGCGCGACACGCTTCCTGGCTTGCAGGCCGGACGCTGCTCGCCAGAACCTTATCCCCTTCTCCGCTTCCCGAGATAATCTACGGCGAGCAGGGGAAACCGGCCTTCGCTAACGGTCATCCGCTGTGGTTTAACCTGAGCCACTGCGGGGACGACATTGCCCTGCTGCTGAGCGATGAAGGTGAAGTTGGCTGCGATATTGAAGCGATTCGGCCGCGTTCGAACTGGCAGGCGCTGGCGAATGCCGTCTTCAGCCTTACCGAACATGCCGAGCTGGAACGAGAAGCGCCGGAAGAGCAACTTTCCGCCTTCTGGCGCATCTGGACGCGCAAAGAGGCCATCGTCAAGCAGCGTGGCGGCAGCGCGTGGCAGATTGTCAGCATTGACAGCACCGCCCAGTCGCTTCCGGTCAGCCAGCTACGCTTCGGCTCGCTGAGCCTGGCGGTCTGTACCCCTACGCCCTTCACCCTGACGGCAGAATCAATCGCTTATTGCGGTACCTCTGCGGCATAAAAAAACGGCCATTCCGGTTAATTCCGAAATGGCCGATGTGCATTTAACGCGTTGCGAAGCTTATTTCAAATTTTCAGGGAAGTTTGCTGGCAGCTCGCTGGCCGCACATGCAATCACGGTGTCATCGTTAGCACCACAATCGCGAACGAAGGTGATGGTGGCAAATTCATCAATTACTTCAGTCGGATAGGCCGGTCCGGCATCACGGTAGCTGTTCATCAGCGGAATGTGATCGTTCTGGAAGCAGACGGTTTTTTCCGGATTGTTCATGACCCAGCGCGGGAAGAAAATGGTGCCGTGGAACAGGCTGTCGCCCAGGTTCACAATCAGGCTAACGTCGGTACCGGTTGGCTCGGTCCAGGAAATTTTATAGATGCTCTCCCCGACGCGGACGATGTACGCCTGCTGATCTTTCACCCAACGATTACCCACCAGACCGCTGTGAATACGGTAGTCGAGCGTGTTCTCGTTTTTGACGTAAATTTCGTAGTTCCAGCCGTTATCGTAGGTATAAACCAGATGTTTGCCGACGAAGCCGCTTAAGTCATGTTTGTCGAAGGTGTTCATAAGATGTCTCCTTTGTTTTGATGAAACTATCGTACCCCTTCAAAAAATGAATGAATAACGCTATGTTTGAATCAAATTCATCCAAAATTTAGATTGATCATGCATAAGACGACGCTAGAACAATGGGCCCTGCTGGAGAGAGTAGTCGAGGCTGGCAGCTTTGCCAGAGCAGCAGAAGAGACGCACCGCAGCCAGTCATCGGTTAGCTATAACCTGTCGCTGTTGCAGGAACGGCTTGGCGTGGCACTCTTAATGACGGAAGGCAGGCGGGCCGTGCTGACCCCGGCGGGTGAGCTGTTGCTGAATCAGGTGAAGCCGCTGCTGAAAGCCTTCGCCTATGTTGAAACCCGCGCTGCGACCCTGCGCAGCGGGATGCGAACCCGTATTGATTTGATGGTAGACAGTATTTTTCCGCGCAGCCGGCTGTTCGCTATTTTGCGGCAGTTTCAGCAGCGGTATCCGCAAACGCAGGTGCGGCTCACCGAGGTGCTGGAAAACAGCCGCGCGGACGCGCTCAATGATGAAGCCGACGTGATGGTCTTAACCCGCCGCCAGGACGTCACCGGGCTGGGCGAATGGCTGATGAATATCGATTTTGTTGCCGTTGCGCATCACGCGCACCCGCTGTTCGCGCTGGATACACCGCTTAATGACGAGACGTTACGCCCGTGGCCGCGCATTCAGATCGCAGACAGCCAGCCCACCGTTCGCCCCGCCGGGGAGTCGTGGACCTTCTCAACCATTGATGCCGCGATCGAAGCGGTGATGTATCAGGTTGGATACGGCTGGCTACCGGAAGAACGTATTCAGGCCCCGCTCCAGCAAGGCATCCTCAAAACCCTGCCGCTCAGCCACGGCGTACGTCGCGCTACGCCGCTGCACCTCATCGTCAAACGCTCCCTCAGCCCGCTGGACGAGCAGGTTGAGACGTTGTTGCGCCTTTTTAAGCAGGATCCGTCATCGTCACCTGCTACGCTTTAAGTTTTGAACCAGAAGACGACAAGGAGCGAACGATGAAAATCGACTTAACGGGAAAAGTGGCGCTGGTGACCGCGTCCACCGGCGGTATAGGGTTTGCCATCGCCCGCGGGCTGGCGGAGAGCGGTGCGGAAGTGATCGTGAACGGGCGCAGCATCGACTCGGTGAACAAAGGCATTCAGGCCTTACAGCAGGTGGTGCCTGGCGTGCAGGTCCGTGCCGCCATCGCCGATATGAGCTCGCAGGAGGGCGTTGACGAACTGCTCAGGATTGCCACGCACGTCGATATTCTGGTGAATAACGCCGGGATTTATGGTCAGCAGGATTTTTATTCCACCGACGACGAGACCTGGGAACGCTACTGGCAAACCAACGTGATGTCCGGCGTGCGCCTCTCCCGCGCCCTGCTGCCTGGCATGGTGCAAAAAGGCTGGGGTCGGGTGGTGTTTATCTCGTCAGAATCGGCCTGCAATATTCCGGCGGATATGATCCACTATGGCGTAACGAAAACAGCCCAGCTTTCGCTGGCGCGCGGTCTGGCGAAGTTTGTGGCGGGCAGCGGCGTCACGGTGAACAGCGTGCTGCCGGGCCCGACGATGTCGGACGGCTTTGCCGCGATGATGAAAGACGAGATCGAGAGAACCGGCAAATCGCTGGAGCAGCTGGCGAAAGCGTTCGTGATGGAGAATCGCCCCAGCTCGGTGATTCAGCGCGCCGCCACGGTGGAAGAAGTGGCCAACATGGTCGTTTACGTTTGTTCGATGCAGGCCTCCGCGACTTCCGGCGCGGCGCTGCGCGTTGACGGTGGCGTAGTGGATGACATCGTTTGACCCGTCAGGCCACAGGTTCGAGAAAAAATGAGATCGGATAGAAGGACTGCGAAGGTAAAGCAGGTAAACTAGTGAACAGAATGTGTATTTCAGCTAAGACGTATTTATGACCAATATGATTGCCGACGAAGCCGTGGCAAAGTCCAGCGTGCTCTCTGTCTTTGACTTTGATGGTACGTTGACGCACCACGACAGCTTTATTCCTTTCCTGCGCTTTGCCTTTGGCAAGCGCTACTTTGCTGGCCGACTGGTGCGCATGGCCCTGCCTACGCTGCACTGCGTGCGCCGCAAGCTGACGCGTGATGAACTGAAAGAGGTGCTGATCAAAACCTTCCTGACGGGCGTGGATGAACACTGGTTACGTCAGCAGGCGGAAGCCTTCTGTGAAAAATACTGGAGCAAGCTGATGCGCCCGGAAGGGGTCATGGCCGTCGCCAACGAAGTCAATTCTGGTGCGGAAGTGACGATTTGCTCCGCCTCCCCGGCGCTGGTATTGCAGCCGTGGGCCGATAAGCTCGGCATTAAGCTGATTGGCACGCAGCTGGAAGTGAAGGACGGCAAGCTGACCGGGCGGATCACCGGCCATAACTGCCGTTGTGCGCAGAAGGTGGCGAGGCTGGAGAAGGTGTATGGGGATTTGAACGCATATCACCTGCGCGCCTGGGGCGACACCCGTGGCGACCACGAGCTGCTGGCGGCGGCGCAGGATCCGCACTGGCGCCATTTCCATCATCCGAGCAAGCGCCGAAATTCACCAATAAGGTAGCCTTTTGCCGGGTGGCGGCTGCGCCTTACCCGGCCTACAACCCAATCGTAGGCCCGGTAAGCGAAGCGCCACCGGGCGGTACATCAGGCCTCACGTTTTCCCGGGAACATCACGCTCGCAATAATCCCCAGCGCCAGTACCCCCAGCACCACAAACAGGCTTGCCGTGGCACCGATGTTATAACCGTGATGCCAGAAGTGGTCGGTCGCATTAAGCCCCAGCTTGAACGCCACGAAGAACAGCAGCAGCACGACCGCTTTCTCCAGATGCACCAGATACTGCTTCAGCGCCTCCAGCACGAAGTAGAGGGTACGCAGGCCGAGGATCGCGAACATCATTGCGCTGTAGATAATCAGCGGCTCGCGGCTGACGGCAATGATGGCGGGAACGGAGTCGAACGCGAACATCACGTCGGACAGCTCTACCACCGCCACGCAGAGCAGCAGCGGCGTCGCGTAGCGCTTCGCCTTCTTCACGCGGCCTACCATCACATCCTTGTTTTCAGGCTTCTCCAGCTCGGCATCCACCTCTTTCTGGGTCAGGATAAACGCGTGGCTGCTGATTTTTGGCCAGACCGGATAGAAGCGTTTTACCAGGCGGTACGCCAGGTGGTTAGAGTAATCTTCGACTTCATCGCTCTCTTCATTGCGTTTCAGCATCATCACCGCCGTCCAGCCGACGACCAGCGCAAAAATGACCTCAACGTACGGCCCGAGGCTCAGGAGGCTGGTGCCGATGGCCACAAAAATCCCGCGGAACACAATCGCCCCCAGCACGCCCCAGTAAAGCACGCGGTGGCGATACTTATCCGGTACGCCGAACCAGGCGAAAATCGCCATCATCACGAACAGGTTGTCGACGGAGAGCACCTCTTCCAGCGCATAGCCGGTAAGGAACAGACTCGCCATCTCTGCGCCGTGGTGCACGTATAAGAAGCCGGCAAACGCCATGGCCATCATGACCCAGAAGATGGACCACATAGCCGCGCTTTTCAGCGAGATAGGTTTATCGTGACGGTGCATGAAGAGGTCGATAAACATCGCCCCAACGGCCATCACCACAAAGACAACAACGGTTTCCGTCGGGAAACCGAGATGAGCAGCAGACATAGACAACCCTTTTAAGAAGACAAAACATAACACCATGCAGGCTGGCGTAGACCAGAAGTGAGAATGGGGGAACGTGTTATCCGCATCTACCCCACTAAACCGCAGCTCTGTGGCTGCGCAAGGTGTGTACTTTACCTCACAACGTAGGGTGGTGCATCTGTCGTTTAGGCGCATTTAGCAGAGCGCGTTATCTGTGAGTCACGTCTTATTTACATCATTTAAACCTTCCATTAACTGGATAAAAAGAACGCGCCGACGCTATAGTGGTTTTGTTTAATAAAACTGAGTTGTACCTGATAAAACCAAGAACAGACCCTGCGAGGAACTCATGACAGAACATATTCGTAATGGCGTTGCCGCCACTGAGGACATAGAACGAAAGACTATGCGCAAGGTGATCTGGCGCATTCTCCCGTTTCTGATAGTCAGTTATCTGGTCTCTATTATCGATCGCGGCAATATTGGCATGGCTTCGCTACAGATGAATGAGGATCTCGGCCTCAGCAAAGCGGCGTTTGGCTTCGCCAGCAGTCTCTATTTCGTGGCGTATTTTCTGTTTGAAGTTCCAAGCAATCTGGCGATGCAGAAGGTGGGCGCACGTCTGTGGATCCCCCGCATTATGATCAGCTGGGGGGTGGTATCCATGTGCATGGCACTGGTACAAAACACCACGTCGCTTTATATCGTGCGTTTTCTGCTGGGAGCCGCTGAAGCGGGCTTTTTCCCCGGCGTCGTACTCTTTTTGACCTGGTGGATCCCTGCCCGCTACCGTGCGCGAATTATCGCGTCCTTTATGGTCGCGATCCCGCTGGCCAATTTTATCGGCTCGCCGCTGTCGGGGTTGATTCTCTCACTGGACGGCTGGTTAGGTCTGCGCGGCTGGCATCTGCTGTTTATCATTGAAGGCTTACCCGCGGTTCTGCTGGGTATTGCCGCCTGGTTTGTTCTTCGCGATCGCCCGCACCAGGCTAACTGGCTTAACGCGGAGCAGAAAAAATGGCTGGAAACAACGCTTGAAAGCGAGCGTCAGCAGCAAAAAAATATCGGCCACCAGACAACGTGGCAGCTGCTCCGGCATCGTCAAATCTGGCTGCTGGCGCTGATTTACGCAGGCGCGTCCTCAGCAGGCACCACCATCAGCGTCTGGTCACCGCAGCTGCTGAAATCGTTCCATCTTGATAATCTGGAGACGGGTCTGCTCAACGCCATTCCTTACGGCCTGGCATCCGTACTGATGATTGTCTGGGGACGGAGTTCTGACCGAACCAATGAACGCCGCTGGCATACCGCGCTGACGCTATTCATGATTGCCGCAGGCGTAGTTGCCGCATTTGTCAGCGTCTCTCTTTCTGCCACCCTTATTATTTTGAGCATCATGCTGATAGGCGCGTATTCAATGAAGGGGCCGTTCTGGGCGCTGGCGTCAGGCTGGATGAGCAGCACGTCGGCTGCTGCGGGGCTGGCCGCAATTGGCGCCATCGCTAACCTTATCGGCGGCGCGGTGATGGTCAACGCTTACGGCATCATTAACGAGCGGACGGGTAGCCACACGCTGGCCATGCTTCCTCTGGCTGCGCTGTGCGTCGCGGGGGGTGTCGCAGTGTTGGTGATGGGACGCCAGGCCCGCAATGCGCATCTGCATGAAAAACAGGTCACTCATTAGACATAAAACAGCGGGACGCCCGTCCCGCTTTATGCTCAGAGGCTCTCTTCCGCAGCGTCTTGCGTTTCCCCATAAAACTGCTGGCAGAAAGCCTTACTCGCCCCCATTTTCTGCGACAGGCGACTGGCAGTGGCGTGCATCAGCTGGCTGATCCCCTGTTCACGGCGATCTTCAGTCAGTCTGGAGATGGGCCCGGTCAGCGCCAGCGCCGCAATCAGCTTGTCATTGACGCCGAAGACGGGCATCGCAAACGCCGCGGTATGCGGGTCTCGGGCACCTGCGGTATAGAGCGGAACAGCGGGCTCCCCCTCTGGTAGCGCATCATTAAGGCCCCAGTGGCGAAGCACTTTACTGATGGCAGAATCGTCCAGCGGAAACTGAGTACCCGGCAGATTACTGTGGCGTAGCCCGTGGGAGGCTTCCGCACGGAACAGGCACAAACGTTGCCCGCCTTCTAACACATACCAGCTAGCGCTCTCCTGAGAGGCCTGAGATAACGCCTGAAGCTCAGGCTGCACCACCCGGGAAAGATGAAAAGATTGCTCATAAAGCTTACCGAGGTAAAGCAGACGTGGGCCAAGCGCGTAATTGCCGTCATCGTGCCTGACGACATAGTTCATTCGTTCAAGCGAATTCATTAACCGGTAAACCGTGGTTTTGTGATAACCCGATAGCTGCGCCAGCGCGGTCAGCGTCAGGCTCTCATCGCCGGGACGGAAGCAATCCAGTAAAGCCAGCGCTTTTTCGACCGCCACAACGCCTTCATTACCCATCATCATCTCCTTTTCTGCTCGGCAGTGAGTGTACCTCAATTTTTGTGAGTCACTTCGTGTTTACATCACAAACGCCGTTGCAGATCTGGCTAAAGGAAAAGCTACACCGCTATAGTTGTTTTGTATTGTACACATGCATTGTACACAGTAAAACAATATGGAGGCATTCATGTCCGTTTCAGAAAAACCATTCATTAACCGACAGTTCGAACGCGTGTCGACCGAAGAGGTTCACCAGGCCGCTGAGTATCAGGCCGCTATCCTCGCGGATGTTGCCGGCCGCCGCGGTACGCTGCACGGTCGTATCAAACCGCTCGCACCTCAGATGGCCGTTGCGGGCCCGGCTGTCACCGTGGAGGTGCGCCCGGGAGATAATCTGGCCATCCATGCCGCAATGGCCGTCGCCCAGCCTGGCGATGTGCTGGTTATTGACGGCAAAGGCGACCTGACCTGTGCGCTGCTCGGCGAGATTATGGCGACTCAGGCCCAGGCAAGTGGGATCGCGGGCATCATCATTGACGGAGCGGTACGTGATGCCGATACCCTGAGTAAAGGGCATTACCCCGTCTTCGCCGCCGGTCTAAACCCCTGTGGCCCGACAAAATCCATTCCTGGCCGGGTTAATCACCCCATCTCTATCGCTGGAGCGACGGTTCGGGCCGGGGATCTGATTGTTGCGGATATCGACGGCGTGGTGGCGATCCCGCGTGATGAAGTGCAGGCCGTTATCGCCATGGCCAAAGGGAAACTCGAAACAGAGACCCGACGTCTTGCCGCTATTCGTGAGGGCGATTTGCGTCCACACTGGCTTAACGACGCGCTGCGCAAGGCGGGCATGTTATCTGACGGGGAGACGCTGTAATGGCAGGCAAACGCGTTGTACTGGTTACCGGATGCGACCTGGCAGACCAGGCTGTAAACATGCTGCGAGACTTTGACGTGGTGTATGCAGGACGTCAGCCCACAGAAAATGAGCTGGTTACGCTGTGCGAGCGGCACAATCCTGTGGCCATCCTGGTGCGTTACGGCAGGATAACCGCACGGATTATGGATGCTGCCCCCGCATTACAGGTTATATCGAAACACGGAAGCGGCATTGACGTGATAGACCAGCCAGCGGCAGCGGCGCGTAATATCGCCGTACGTTCCGCCCCCGGTGCCAATGCGGCAGCGGTTGCGGAACATACCTGGGCATTAATTCTTGCCTGTGCCAAATCCGTGGTTGTCCTTGATAAGCGCCTGCGCGACGGGCACTGGGATAAAGCCACGCACAAATCGATCGAGCTGGAAGGCATGACGCTGGGGCTTATCGGCCTGGGGGCGATTGGCTCGCGGGTGGCGAACGTGGGGCTGGCATTCGGCATGCAGGTTGTGGCGTACGATCCTTACGCTAAAACGATGCCTTCAGGCTGTGATCGGGCAAACACCTTAGCCGACCTGCTTTCCCGTGCCGATGTTATCTCCCTGCATTGCCCGCTCACTGACGACAACAGAGGAATGATTAACGCAGACACGCTCGCCCACTGTAAGCCGAACGCTATTCTGGTGAACACGGCGCGCGGCGGGTTGATTAACGATGACGCCTTGCTCAGGGCGCTAAAGGATGGAACCTTGCACAGCGCGGCACTCGACAGCTTTACCAGCGAGCCTCTGACCGCCCCGCACAGGTGGCAGACCGTCGATAACGTCATCATCTCGCCGCATATTGGCGGCGTCAGCGAGGCGTCATACGTCAGGATGGGAACCGTGGCCGCCAGCAATATTCTGGACGTTGTGTGCGTGGCTGACGATGCCACCGTCAGCCCGTGAAGCGCATTGATAAATGACAGCGCCCGCTTGTCACTTATCCTCAGCGAGTGCCTGCGCGCATGCCCAGGCACTGGCCCACGCCCACTGGAAGTTATACCCGCCGAGCCAGCCGGTCACGTCCATCACTTCGCCAATGAAGTAGAGACCCGGCACGTTGCGGGCTTCCATTGTGCGGGATGAGAGTTCGTTTGTATCCACGCCGCCCAGCGTCACTTCCGCCGTGCGGTAGCCCTCGGTGCCGTTTGGCTGTACGCGCCAGTTCGTCAGCGTTTCCACCAGCGTTTCCTGCTCGCGGCTGTTCAGCTGCTTAAGCGACACGTCCGGGATCTGCCCCAGCGCCTGCAAACATTCCACCAGACGCTTCGGCAGCTGCATTGCCAGGGTATTTTTCAGGCTTTGATTCGGGTGCGCAGCGCGCTGTTCGTTCAGGAACGCGTCCAGATCGCAGTCCGGTACCAGGTTTACGGAGACAAACTCTCCCGGTTGCCAGTAGCTGGAGATCTGCAACACCGCCGGCCCCGAGAGGCCGCGATGGGTAAAGAGCAGGTTTTCGCGAAATACCGTGCCGTCTTCGGCCGTAATAACCGACGGCACAGACACGCCGGAGAGCGTCTGAAGCTGTTCCAGCAGCGGCTTATGCAGCGTGAACGGTACCAGCCCGGCGCGGGTGGGCAGCACCTTCAGGCCAAACTGCTCGGCGATTTTGTAGCCGAACGGTGAGGCGCCAAGACCCGGCATTGAAAGGCCGCCGCTGGCGATCACCAGATTATCGGCGCTGACGGTTTCACCGTTGAGTTGCAGCGTGTAGCCCTGCTCGACGCGGGCGACCTCGAGCACTTCCGTCCGCAGGCGCATGACCACGCCGCCTTTCTCGCACTCGGCCACCAGCATATCAACGATTTGCTGGGCGGAGTCGTCGCAGAACAGCTGTCCCAGCGTCTTCTCATGCCACGCGATACCGTATTTACCCACCAGTTCGATAAAGTCCCACTGGGTGTAGCGCGCCAGCGCAGATTTACAAAAATGACGGTTCTGGCTCAGATAGGCCGCCGGTTCGACATAGAGATTGGTAAAATTGCAGCGCCCGCCGCCGGACATCAGGATCTTGCGGCCAGGCTTTTTTCCGTTATCCAGCAGCAGCACGCGACGACCCGCTTGTCCGGCCATTGCCGCACAAAACATACCCGCCGCACCGGCGCCAATTACTACGGCATCAAACCTTTCCACGTCAAAATCCTCTTCGTTAACTGCCGCGGATTGTAAAGTTTCCTCAGTGGTCGCACCAGCGTAAAAAGATATTACAAAGCCATTTCATTGATATTTAAAGATTATCCTTTCAGGCACATTTCTCAAATCAGGTGGTATGTCAAAAAAAGTCTATATTTCACTTTGCCCGTTGCGCATTTGTCCTGGATAATGCGCCGCGTTCATGTCCTCAAAATGGCGTAACGTCCTATGCTACATTTGTTTGCCGGCCTGGATTTACATACCGGGCTTTTATTATTGCTTGCTCTGGTTTTTGTGCTGTTTTACGAAGCGATCAACGGCTTCCACGACACTGCAAACGCAGTTGCAACGGTTATCTACACTCGCGCAATGCGATCGCAGCTTGCGGTCGTTATGGCGGCGGTATTTAACTTTTTTGGTGTCCTCCTGGGCGGACTGAGCGTTGCGTATGCCATTGTGCATATGCTGCCAACGGATCTGCTTCTTAACGTGAGTTCCGGTCATGGCCTGGCCATGGTGTTCTCAATGCTGCTTGCTGCCATTATCTGGAACCTCGGTACCTGGTATTTCGGCCTGCCGGCATCCAGCTCTCACACCCTTATCGGCGCGATTATCGGTATTGGGTTAACTAACGCCCTGATGACCGGTACCTCGGTTGTTGATGCGCTGAACCTGCCTAAAGTACTGGGCATTTTCGGCTCTCTGATCATCTCTCCTATCGTCGGTCTGGTGGTGGCGGGTGGCTTGATCTTCATCCTGCGTCGCTACTGGAGCAACACGAAGAAACGTGCGCGTATCCACCTGACGCCAGCAGAGCGTGAAAAGAAAGACGGCAAGAAAAAGCCGCCGTTCTGGACGCGTATCGCGCTGATCGTTTCCGCTATCGGCGTGGCCTTCTCTCATGGCGCGAACGATGGTCAGAAAGGCATTGGTCTGGTGATGCTGGTTCTGATTGGCGTCGCACCGGCGGGCTTCGTGGTTAACATGAACGCCTCTGGCTACGAGATCACCCGTACCCGTGATGCGGTAAACAACGTTGAAACGTACTTCCAGCAGCATCCTCAGCTGCTGAAGAAAGCGACCGGCGTAGACCAGCTGATCCCTTCTCCTGACTCTGGCGCACTGACAGCACCGGGCGAGTTCCATTGCCACCCGGCAAACGCGATTAACGCGCTGGAACGTGCGAAAGGCATGCTGGCCGATATCGAAAGCTACGACAAACTGGCTGTTGAACAGCGTGGTCAGCTGCGTCGCATCATGCTCTGCATCTCCGACGTGACCGATAAAGTCGCGAAGCTGCCAGAGGTGACTGCCGACGACAAACGTCTGCTGAAGAAACTGAAAGGCGATATGCTTAACACCATTGAGTACGCGCCAATCTGGATCATCATGGCGGTCGCGCTGGCGCTGGGTATCGGTACGATGATTGGCTGGCGTCGTGTGGCGACCACCATCGGCGAGAAGATAGGTAAGAAAGGCATGACCTATGCGCAGGGTATGTCCGCGCAGATGACGGCGGCGGTGTCTATCGGTCTGGCGAGCTACACCGGTATGCCAGTATCAACCACCCACGTACTCTCTTCGTCCGTGGCAGGTACCATGATTGTTGACGGCGGCGGTTTACAGCGTAAAACCGTGACCAACATTCTGATGGCCTGGGTGTTCACCCTCCCGGCGTCCATCCTGCTGTCCGGCGGTCTGTACTGGATTTCGCTGAAGCTGATTTAACCGGCTGAAGGCGACAAAAAAGCGGGTCAGGAAACTGGCCCGCTTTTTTTATGCTCAGTGCCAAATCATCAGTGCAATCATACTCACCACAACCAGGCCACACAGGGCGCTGGTCAAAATGAACTGACGACGCAGGCGCTCGCAGCGACGGATAAACTCTTCATCGTGGTGATCGCGGTAGCGCTGGTAATAGATGTACCCCACCAGACGCATCTGTTTGCTGGGCTGTCCATGCGAGGTGAAGAACCCTCCACCGTCCACGTACTGATAAAGCAGCGGATCGCAACCACGAAGTACCACTAACAGCGCACGTAACGATGAGAAGTAGCGCGCCATATTCACTATGCAAACTACGCATAACGCCCAAAACAATGCGACGGTGCTAATCATACATCCTCCCCGGCGTCCGCCCATGAAGCAAGGCTCCTGAGCTACCGCACCCCAATGCCCTGACAGACAGTTCAGTGAAAGAATGACTAAAAGTCGATCCGGTTCGCGTTTTAATATCCGAACGGCTCATTAAATAGTGTAGGAGATCCGTTAATTTTTTTGCCACAAGGTTAATCGTTATCAACACCAAAGCTTGAAAAATATGTTTAACTGGGCCGTAATGAAAGCATCAGACGACGCTTTCCCATTTAGTCATCGATAACTTAAGGAAGGAGTAACACTATGGCTTACAAACACATTCTTATCGCGGTAGACCTCTCCCCGGAGAGTAAAGTGCTGGTCGACAAAGCAGTATCCATGGCACGTCCCTACAACGCGAAAGTTTCGCTGATTCACGTTGATGTGAATTACTCCGACCTCTACACCGGTCTGATCGACGTGAATCTCGGCGATATGCAGAAACGCATCTCCGAAGAGACTCACCACGCGCTGAGCGAGCTCTCTACCAATGCGGGCTATCCGATCACTGAAACCCTGAGCGGTAGCGGCGATCTGGGTCAGGTGCTGGTTGATGCGATTAAGAAATACGATATGGATCTGGTGGTCTGCGGTCATCACCAGGACTTCTGGAGCAAGCTGATGTCCTCAGCGCGCCAGCTGATTAATACCGTTCACGTGGATATGCTGATTGTTCCACTGCGTGACGAAGAAGACGAGTAAGTGCAAAAAAAGCGGCACTGAATGTAGGCCGGGTAAGGCGAAGCCGCCACCCGGCTTTTTTTATTCCGGCGTCCCCGCATAAATATCAAACCGGTGCCCTTTGGTGGTCACCGCGTTGGTCGTGGCAACGTCCGCCAGCGGCGGCGCGTAGTCCGGACGCTTTACCACCACCCGCTTCGTCGCGAGCTGACGAGCAGGCTCCAGCAGGCCATCTGCATCCAGATCCGGCCCCACCAGCGACTGAAACACCCGCATCTCTTTCTTCACCAGCGCGCTTTTCTGCTTGTGCGGGAACATCGGGTCGAGGTAGACCACCTGCGGGCGCGGAGTGATATCCGTCAGCGCCGTCAGGCTTGACGCGTGGATCAGCTGCAAACGTTCCTGCAACCACGGGCCGATTTCCGGGTCCGCATAGCCTCGCGTCAGCCCGTCGTCGAGTAGCGCGGCGACAACCGGATTACGCTCAAGCATCCGCACCCGGCAGCCCACCGACGCCAGCACAAACGCATCGCGCCCCAGCCCCGCCGTGGCATCCACCACGTCAGGCAGATAGCTTCCCTTAATGCCGACCGCTTTGGCCACCGCTTCGCCGCGACCGCCGCCGAACTTACGCCGGTGCGCCATCGCGCCGCCGACAAAATCGACAAAAATCCCGCCGAGCTTCGGCTCGTCGCGCTTGCGAAGCTCCAGATGTTCCGGCGTCATCACCAGCGCCATCAGGTTGTCTTCATCATGTTCCAGCCCCCAGCGGGCCGCCAGAACAGATAAGGCGCCGTTCCCGGCGCCCGTTTCATCCACTAAGCAGATCTTCACGTAGCAATCAGCCTTTGATTCCGTAATGCTCCAGCATCGCATCCAGCTGAGGCTCCCGGCCACGGAAGCGTTTGAACAGCTCCATAGGCTCTTCTGAACCCCCGCGCGTCAGGATGTTATCGAGGAACGACTGACCGGTTTCGCGGTTGAAAATACCCTCTTCTTCGAAGCGAGAGAAGGCGTCCGCCGCCAGCACGTCGGCCCACAGGTAGCTGTAGTAGCCCGCCGCGTAGCCGCCCGCGAAGATATGGCTGAACGCGTGCGGGAAGCGTCCCCAGGTTGGGCCTGGAATAACGGCGACCTGCTTTTTAATCTCGGCCAGCGTTTCGAGGATTTTCGCCCCCTGCTCCGGGCTGAACTCGGCGTGCAGGCGGAAATCGAACAGGCCGAACTCCAGCTGACGCAGGATAAACATCGCCGCCTGGTAGTTTTTCGCCGCCAGCATTTTATCCAGCAACTCTTTAGGCAGCGGTTCGCCGGTCTCATAGTGGCCGGAGATAAACGCCAGCGCGTCCGGCTCCCAGCACCAGTTTTCCATAAACTGGCTTGGCAGCTCGACCGCATCCCATGGCACCCCGCTGATACCGGCGACGCCGGCGGTTTCAATGCGGGTCAGCATGTGGTGCAGGCCGTGACCGAACTCGTGGAACAGGGTGATCACTTCATCGTGGGTAAAGAGCGCAGGCTTGCCGCTTACCGGACGGTTGAAGTTACAGGTCAGATAGGCGACCGGTTTTTGCAGGGAACCATCCGCTTTACGCATCTGGCCCACGCAGTCGTCCATCCACGCCCCGCCGCGTTTGTTTTCACGCGCGTAAAGATCCAGATAGAAGCTGCCGCGCAGCTCATTTTTCTCGTCATACAGCTCAAAGAAGCGCACGTCCGGATGCCAGACGTCGATATCGGTACGCTCTTTAGCGGTAATGCCGTAAATGCGTTTCACCACTTCAAACAGACCGTTGACGGCTTTGTTTTCCGGGAAGTACGGACGCAGCTGTTCGTCGCTGATGCTGTAGAGGTGCTGCTTCTGTTTTTCGCTGTAGTACGCGATATCCCACGGCTGAAGCTCGTCCACGCCAAACTCGGCTTTCGCAAAGGCACGCAGCTGGGCCAGCTCTTTCTCCCCCTGAGGACGGGCGCGTTTCGCCAGATCGGTCAGGAAGTCGAGCACCTGCTGCGGGTTCTCGGCCATTTTGGTGGCGAGGGATTTATCCGCGTAGCTGTCGAAGCCCAGCAGCTGTGCCAGCTCGTGGCGCAGGGCGAGGATCTCCGCCATCACCGGGCTGTTATCCCATTTGCCCGCATTCGGCCCCTGATCGGAGGCGCGGGTGCTGTAGGCGCGGTACATCTCTTCACGCAGGGCCTGGTTGTCGCAGTAGGTCATCACCGGCAGATAGCTCGGGATATCCAGCGTTAACAGGAAGCCTTCCTGCTCTTTCGCTTCGGCCTGGGCTTTCGCTGCCGCCAGCGCGCTTTCCGGCATACCCGCCAGCTCGGCTTCGTCGGTAATCAGCTTCGTCCAGCCCATGGTGGCGTCGAGGACGTTGTTGCTGTACTGGTTGCCCAGCTCAGACAGGCGCGCAGCGATTTCGCCGTAGCGAACCTGCTTCTCTTTTGGCAGACCGATACCGGACAGCTCAAAGTCACGCAGGGCGTTATCAACCGATTTTTTCTGCGCCGTGTTCAGTTCGGCATAATGGTCGCCGTCGCGCAGGTCGCGGTAGGCTTTGTACAGCCCTTCGTGCTGGCCGACCCAGGTGCTGTACTCAGAGAGCAGCGGCAGGGTTTGTTCGTAGGCTTCACGCAGTTCCGGGCTGTTTTTCACCGAGTTCAGGTGGCTCACCGGGGAGAAGATACGCCCCAGCACGTCGTCCACTTCGGCCAGCGGCTGACACAGATTCTCCCAGGTGTACGGCGCGCCCTGCGCAACCACGCTTTCTACCGCCGCGCGGCAGTTGTCCAGCGACTGGGTAACGGCTGGAACCACATGCTCAGGGAGGATTTTAGAAAACGGTGGCAACGAAAAAGGCGTCAGTAATGGATTGGTCATAAACGCTGTCCTGTTGAAAGAGATGAATGAAGCGCGCATCCGGCGCTGTGCATATTGTTCAGTAATGGGGTTAAGTGTAGAGGATTTCAATGCCGGACGTTGTCGAAAAGAGCCCGATGGCGCTGCGCTTACCGGGCCTGCGGGTAATCTTTGCCGTTCTGCTGTAAACTGTGGCAAATCGTCAATTCAGCGGAATATCATTACCCATGCTCAGTTATCGCCACAGCTTCCACGCTGGCAACCATGCCGACGTCCTTAAACACACCGTTCAGAGCCTGATCATCGAATCGCTCAAAGAGAAGGATAAACCGTTTCTCTATCTGGACACCCACGCGGGCGCGGGCCGTTATCAGCTGAGCGGCGAGCATGCCGAGCGTACCGGTGAATATCTGGAAGGGATTGCGCGTATCTGGCAGCAGGACGATCTGCCTGCCGAGCTGGAGCCGTACATCGGCGTGGTGAATCACTTCAACCGCAACGGCCAGCTGCGTTACTACCCGGGCTCTCCGCTGATTGCCCGCCAGCTGCTGCGCGAGCAGGACAGCCTCCAGCTGACCGAACTGCACCCGAGCGATTTCCCGCTGCTGCGCTCTGAGTTTCAGAAAGATAACCGCGCCCGCGTGGACAAAGCCGACGGTTACCAGCAGCTGAAAGCCAAGCTGCCGCCGGTTTCCCGTCGCGGCCTGGTGCTGATCGACCCGCCGTACGAAATCAAAACCGACTATCAGGCGGTGGTGACCGGCATCAACGAAGGTTACAAACGCTTTGCGACCGGAACCTATGCCCTGTGGTATCCGGTGGTGCTGCGCGCGCAGATTAAACGCATGATTAAGGATCTGGAAGCGACCGGCATTCGTAAAATCCTGCAAATTGAGCTGGCGGTGCGCCCCGACAGCGACCAGCGCGGCATGACCGCTTCCGGCATGATTGTGATTAACCCGCCGTGGAAGCTGGAAGCGCAGATGAACAACGTGCTGCCGTGGCTGCACAAAACGCTGGTGCCTGCCGGAACAGGACACGCCACCGTAAGCTGGATCGTGCCGGAGTAATTGCAGCCATCGGTGGAAACTATTGATTTCAGGTATACAATCGCGGCAATTCACGATTAAGGACAAAAACTATGACCAGGCATTATGACTACATCGCAATCGGCGGCGGCAGCGGCGGCATCGCCTCCATTAACCGTGCGGCCATGTACGGCCAGAAATGTGCGCTGATTGAAGCCAAAGCGCTCGGCGGCACCTGCGTGAACGTCGGTTGTGTACCGAAGAAAGTGATGTGGCATGCCGCGCAAATCCGTGAAGCTATTCATATGTATGGCCCGGACTACGGTTTTGACACCACCATCAACCACTTCGACTGGGACAAGCTGATCGCCAGCCGTACCGCCTACATCGACCGTATTCATACCTCGTACGACAACGTGCTGGGCAAGAATAACGTTGACGTGATCCGCGGCTTCGCCCGTTTCGTGGATGCGAAAACGATCGAAGTGAACGGCGAGACGATCACTGCCGATCACATCCTGATCGCCACCGGCGGCCGTCCGAGCCACCCGAACATTCCGGGCGCGGAATACGGTATCGACTCCGACGGGTTCTTCGAGCTGCCAGCTCTGCCTGAGCGCGTGGCCATTGTGGGCGCAGGTTACATCGCGGTTGAGCTGGCTGGCGTGATTAACGGCCTGGGCGCAGAGGCGCACCTGTTCGTGCGTAAACACGCGCCGCTGCGCAGCTTCGACCCGCTGATCGTCGAGACGCTGGTTGAGGTGATGAACGCCGAAGGCCCAACGCTGCACACTAACGCCGTGCCAAAAGCGGTCGTTAAAAATGCAGACGGCAGCCTGACGCTGGAGCTGGAAGATGGCCGCAGCCAGACCGTTGACTGCCTGATCTGGGCGATTGGTCGTGAACCGGAAACCGACAACTTCAACCTGGCCGCAACTGGCGTGAAAACCAATGAAAAAGGGTATATCGTCGTTGATAAGTTCCAGAACACCAGCGTACCGGGAATTTATGCCGTCGGGGATAACACCGGTGCCGTCGAACTGACGCCGGTTGCCGTTGCCGCAGGCCGTCGCCTCTCCGAGCGCCTGTTTAACAACAAGCCGGACGAGCACCTGGATTACAGCAACATCCCGACCGTGGTCTTCAGCCACCCGCCCATCGGCACCGTCGGCTTAACCGAGCCGCAGGCGCGCGAGCAGTACGGCGATGACCAGGTGAAAGTGTACAAATCGGCGTTTACCGCAATGTATACCGCAGTTACCTCACACCGTCAGCCGTGCCGCATGAAGCTGGTCTGCGTGGGCCCGGACGAGAAGATCGTCGGTATCCACGGCATTGGCTTTGGCATGGACGAGATCCTGCAAGGCTTCGCGGTGGCGCTGAAGATGGGCGCAACCAAGAAAGACTTCGATAACACCGTCGCGATCCACCCGACGGCGGCAGAAGAATTTGTTACCATGACACGTTAGTGTAGAAAAACTATACCTACACCTTTGCAACTCTGTAAAACTGGCCTAAAAAGCCAGTTTTTTTATGCTATCAGGTCAGAGTGCAGAGCATGTCGGCCTCATTCCTCACTGAATTTTCTGACGCCAGCGGAGTTTGCAATAGACTGGCAAAATGGGAAAAAGAAAGAAAACTGATATTACTAACTGACTATGGTGTTTAATACCGGGGACTGGTCACAACCACACTGGTTTAGGTTGCTATAGAAAAGTAACTTTTTGGGATAGCGTATGGAATAGTATCTTTGCTGGCATTATCTGTGCCCCGACAGGTAGGTTCGGAAATCATGACAAGCAAGGTTGCCACAGTTCAGTTTGTAACGACCCGAAACAATGACTCTACGAAGCAACCTTTTTGAAGTACTAAAAAGTCATTCAGGATCACAGATGATGACCAAAAGTGTTCTACATCTAAAAGCGTTAGCGTTTTTTGAGGGGAACAGAGATTCTGCTTTGAAATGGTGCAATACCTCTAACAGAGCATTAGCCTGGAAAACACCCACTGAAGCCATTGACCCTGAAGAGGGAGGTTTAATGGTCGTATCATTAATTTTGCATTTAGAGCATGGCGTATACTCATAAGTCCGGATTCTTTCCAAGCATCTCAATATATAAGAACTAATTTGTAGGAAGATTAATTTTTACCCTACTGAAGAATGCCACCCCTCAGTAAAACGCATCACTTTCCCATAAAAACTATAAATTATCACGTAGTTGTATCGAACTTAAAAATCAAAAAACGTGAATTAACATCACTACTAGTCAGTTAGTGATCACCATCTTTTCTCATCAGGGTTTATCTGCTTTTCACGGAAGCGTCTTTTTCTGGGCAGAAAGTACTCCGCATATTTTAATTTCATGAGGATAGCGAATACAACTTTTCAGCCAAAATAAGTTACGTCTGTCAAAAATAAAATCTCAATCAAAGTTGTTGTATACAAATCAGAAGATGATTAAATTAAAAGGGATCTAGCATACAGTAGTACGCCCTAGTGGTTTATTTCCATCAGCATATCAGCGGCTGATGAGAGGGTGAAAGCGATGCCTCACCCTCTCATTTTCTCTCCGGGCACGCAGTATCAATGTATACAACCTTCATAAGGCTGTTACTGCTCAATCATCCTTCCTTCAAAACCTTTGATTAACCTTATAAAACCAGCGCTAAACAGCCAGGCACTGAGGTTGTACTATCTTTTGTATCAGACTGTTGAACCTGCTAAAGTATGTAGACCCCACTTATTTCTGAAGGAACAATTCATCCAAAACATCTATCCAGTTATATTGATTCTTGGTTCTTTCAATGGGTTAGCCCAATTTTACATAAGCATTAAATTACTATCACACATTATCTCATTGAGAAAATATGTTAGCATCGATATCCTCCCTATACTTTTTGTCTCTGTATTCCGCAAACCAGATGAAACGCTGATTCATACCTTCCTCTTCCATTTTTCCAGCTAGTTTCTCGTTCCAGGAAATATTGTCTAAACTTAACAGATGTTCACCTCTTCCAGATGATTAATCTGGTACTGGCTTTTCGCTGAAGATGAGCTAAACATAACTAAGTTATGTCACTGAAATATAATGTCCGCGGACATGCTCTTCAAGTTATACAGGATCTTCTTCATAGCCACACACCCGGTCTTTTCTTGTTATCTTCCGGGAAAACAGCATCAGGCTTTGGAGAATGAGCATGGCAGAAGTTTACAACCATGGGAGGTCTGCATTCTTGGCTTATTTACTCAACTCAGCAGATGTATTTATTGGTGGTGATATCATTACTACAGATGAATCGATTGAATTCAGGGGGGGACGAAATGTGGGTCCACTTCCCACATTGTATGGTTATGATGGTAATTATATAGAACCTGTAAATCAATGGCTTATACATCTCAAAGCTGAAAAAAGACTGGAAAACCTTAGCTCTTATGCAAGAGCGTTAAAATTTTACTGGTGCTTTTTGGAGTCTGAAGAACTTGCATGGGATAACTTTCCTGCAGTAAAAGCATTAAAACCTGCCTATCGCTACCGTAATGATGGGCTGCTAAAAAAGGTCAAAACTGGAGAAATCGCTTTTTCCACGGCTAATACCTATATATGTCATCTTGTACAGTTCTATCTCTGGGCAGCGTATGAGCACTACTTTCCGGTAACTGAAACAAACAAACCCTTTGACATAGAATTTGTCAGATTCAGAAATAACGACATACTGGCACATATGAAGCCAAAATTTTTCGTACAGACAACGGATTTACGTATCAGGGTCCCTAAAGACTCTAACAGTCTGAATATTCGCAGATTATCACCACTTTCGCAAACAATGCTTACAGAATTTGCAATCCATCTTAGCCAGACCTCAGTTGAAATGCAGCTTATTTGTCTGCTGGCAGCACAATGTGGGCTCAGAATTGAAGAAGCCACAGGATTTACCTTAACTGCGTTAAATCAGGCTGTACAAAGAACCGAATCACGTACCCACTACGAAATCACTATTGGACCTAGTAACGGTGTACCCACTAAATATAATAAAACAAGAACGATTGAAATAACTAATACTCTTTTAGATAAATTACAGCACTATGCCATTAGCGAAAGAAGAATGACCCGCTTTGATAAATTACAGAGGCGTATTAAAGCGATGTTAAAAATGGGTCAGCAAGAAATAAAAACCGTACCCGGAACACTCTTTTCAGACAAAATCAGATCTGAATCTTTAGTTTCTGCCATTCAAAATGAACCCTTATTTATTAGTCAGCAGGGCTCCCCCTGTACCCCACAGAGCACGGGTGCCCGATTTGGTGAATTGCGAAAAAAAATTATTAATTCAGGGATCGCATTTGACCATAAGTTTCATGACCTGAGGTGCAGTTATGCAACGTATCGCCTGTACAGTCTACTTACTGCGGGCATAGAGCCTGCCGATGCACTCAGCCTGCTGATGCAATGGATGGGGCATAAAAATGAATCAACAACATGGAAGTATTTACGCTATCTAAAAACTAAAGAAGCCCTGAAAGAAAAAATCTCTATGCTTGATGAAATTATGCACAGAGCACTACTGGAGTGAAAGTATGAGCAGCAAATTAAAACTCACAACGCCCTGGGTTGAACACCTCTGTATACCAATACGCAATGGCGCCAATGCTCATACCCTGTTAGATTTTAACCGCTTTCGCTATAAGGGCATACCCAAAACCAACCTGATAAAACAGGGGGGTGAGCAATTACTGGCACGGGATGACATTGTACAGTCACTGTTTATTGCAATTACTGGCCATGAAGATGTCACACCTGCAACAAAGTATAATATTTTTAATGCTGCAAGAAAGCATTTTACTTTCTGTGACAGTCAGGTGCCAGCACTTATCCCCCTGTCTGAGAGCACGTTCATCAGAGAGTTGAAATGTCATTTACTTCGTCAAAGGAGGGGCGAAATCAAAGACAGCACAGCCTCCAGGATAAAGGCAGACCTGACAACCTTATACAACTGGATGGGGCGGAGTACAAAGTTTACGTCAGGGTTTAAAAACCCGGGAAATACACAATCAGAGCCCACACGAGGATATAGCGATGGTGACCTGAAAAAATTACTCCCTTTACTAAGAGGACTGTTCAGGCAACTTTACTCCCAGTTTATTCTTGACCCAGATTCACATATCAAAGCCAGCGGTATCACAGCAACAATGACTTTTTGCTGGAAAGGGAAAACGTATCCTGTACGCAGCGGTGTATCAAAATTATTTTATGCAGCCGCATACCTGCTCAGTTATTACACATGGAGCAACAGCTCCATCCTGTACACATTAAAAAGACCGACACTCAGCAGCCATACACCATCAGATAACTGGCATCAGATGCCAGCCTTTAAGCGCCGGGCATTTAAAACAATCTCTGTTGAGATAGGTGACAACAATCGGCTGGAAATACCCAAATACGCAACACAGTTTTTTGACCAGCTCATTACTGCGTCAACGTTGTTAGACCCCGGCCCGGATGGCCTGCTCTTACCGACCTATAGTCATCGGAAAAAAAGCGTCCAGATGATGAGTTCCTGCCTGCTGAATGACTTCAAAAGTAGCTGGCTCTCTGTACACTTCCCCATGACAGACGACCTAGGGCAAAGGCTGTGGCCGGTCACCAGGCGCTTTCGGGCCACCGGCAGTCATCTGACACTGGCGCTGAAGGGCCCGGTCGAGGCTGCACTACTGCTTGATAATACCCCCGAAACTATCCGTCAGGCATATTCTGATGGGAACCCCTACGAGAACAATCAAATGAACCGGGATACCAGCCAGACACTGGAACAGGTTGTCCGGGACAGGCAGAGTATTGAATCTGCAAAACAGAAAGTACGTGAAGCACAAAAGGTCAGCGTTCTGGCATATGAGGCCTATGTCAGAAGAGCATCGCCTCCCGTACGAAACTCCCATGGAAGTTATTGTAACGACACGGCTGGTATAATGGCCACGATGTTCACTTCCCGGGCCAGGAGAAACGGGCTGATCCCCCCGGAAGAAACGCTGGCTTGTGCTGACCTGTTAAACTGCTGGAGTTGCAAACATCAGGTTCTGGTCGAATCAGTAACGGATTTATGGTGCGTGTTAAGCTTCCGTGAATATCTGGAAGAATCACAATACCTTCACCTGGATAAAGCCCATTACACAAAAAACTTTGGCCAGACCATCGTAAACATCGATAGCAGGCTGAAATTACTGAATCAAAAAACACTACAACATGCCCGTCGAAAACTTGCTGATGAAGGACGACATCCCCTGTGGTCAGATGTGCAAAGCACAGATATGACATAAGGATCACTATGGCTATTCTGTTGAACTCATTTCATAAAGACGCTCTGACGTATGGAGCCACAGAAGATATTTTACTTCTGATAAAAAACAAAAACTGGTCTGCGCTCGATAAGCTCCCAATATGTATCGATAAACATAACATCACGCGAGCATATTTTGGTCAAAATTGCTGGGACTGTAGCCCCTTTGCTTCAGATAAGGGAACGGATAAAAACCAGCGTGAATTTAACTTTACCTATTTGGAGTCCGCTCCGGCGCTTCTCCTTCAGGCGAAGCTTATCGTATATGGATGGATATTTGAGCAAAATTATCACTCCGGAAAAGACTGCAAGCTGTCAACACTGACCTCCCGATTCAATTTAGGGTTAAAAAAGAGTTTATTAACGCTTTTACATAGTGGCAGCACGTGCATGTCTGACTTCAATAAACCCGAGATATGGCAAAAGCTACAAAACGATATCGAACGTGAAGCCTTTAGTAAGCGAACTGTTGAATTGATTTTCTCTGCACTACAGTCAGTCGAAAGACTAAATTCATGGCTTCCTTTCCAGCTTGACCTGCCACAGCTGAACTACAAACAGACAGCCAAAAAACTGTCAGCTAAAAATAAAGCAGAACACAGGCAAACCCTGGCCATCCCCCAGGCAATAGCAAATATACTCTATGGAGAAGCCGTTAGACTTGTCGAGCTTGCATGGCCCCACAGAGAAACACTAGCCCAGCTAGAACGTGAACTGCAGTCTAATTATGATATCGGGCGTGCCGTTGTTGACTATAAAATACTTACAGGTAAGTGGACATGGCTGACTAACGGACAGGGGAAATTATGTTCAAAAGAATATGTAGAAGAAATTAATAAAGCGACACCCCGGTCGCAAAATACCCTAATCAAAAACCATCTCACCGGAACAGGACTCCTGCCCAGTAGCGCAGCAGACGGTAACTGGCTCGTCAGTTTTCGTGCTCAACTTCAGGCAGCCTGTTTTATTTGTTGTGGTGCTTTCACAGGAATGAGAGTCAGCGAAATATTTGAATTGCATGTGGACAGTTTTCACACCTACACCATTAATGGACAGGATTTTCACTCGGTAAGCGCAGCAACCCACAAACTGGCTGCCGGGAAAAAAAATGAAGAATGGCTGGCAAGCCCTATTGTTGAAAAAGCCATATCGCTTGCGACGGCTCTCAGCGCGTGTGCTCGTGAACAGCTGTTAAAAATAGCGGTTCACAGCAACGACCCAGGGCAGTCTGATACGCTTACTGAGACAGCAGGAAATCTGTGGCTCAGCCAGTACCAAAGAAAAAACCTGCCTGTCCTCATTTCACGAAGCAAGTGGAACGACCGTTTAAAAAATTTTTCCAGACATGTGGGTGCTATTGTTGATAAACAGGCACTCGCAGAGTGCCGTCAGCTTAACCCTCGGGACAGGGGGGCTATAGAAGATAAGATAAGAACAGGAGAGGCCTGGCCCCTTTTAACCCATCAGTTTCGAAGAACTTTCGCCTGCTTTGCCGTACGTAACCAGCTCGGACACCCCATCGCAATCAAACAACAGTTTAAACACCTCAGCCTGCGAATGAGTGAATGGTATGGGAACGGTGCTGTTGATGCACGGCTACAATCAATACAGGTGGACAGCGAACTGATTAAATTACTGAATGAAGCAAGGCTCGAACAGACAACTAGTCTTTTTGACAGCTGGTTTAACGGGGATAGTCAACTCAGCGGAAGTTTTGGCAAAGCCATTCTAGCTATGCGTAATGATAAGCCTGTGATCTACAGTAGCTGGGATAATCTCTATCGACTGGTCAGGGAAAAACGACTTACTTTGCATGGAACGCTACATAGTTACTGCAAAAACGGCTATGACTGCGATATGGATGGTGTGGTCAACCCTGCATTCTGCGTGGATTGTCGTAGCGGTGGAAGCATTATCGATACGGATAAGGCCATGTGGTGGCAGCAACGTCATAATGCTTTGATAATGTATCTTCAGCAACAGACGGATCTAAGCATCAGTGAGTATGCCCACTGTATCACTCAAATCCGGGCTGCGGAACGGGTTATGCAGGATCATGGGATTGGCTATGACACATATGAACATCCCATTAAGGTGACAGGCGTATGAGCAAATCAGAAAATACACTTCTTAAACTTGAAGCTGCACTACAACGGATCCTTGATGGTCAGACAAAACGTATCCCTGACAACCGAAAGTTGTCGGTGCGTGCTGTTGAAGAGGAGGCCGGGCTGGGAAACGGAACCTGTTACTACTACGGGGCATTTAAGTCACGCGTCCAGGAGGAGATTCTGCGGTTAAAAATATCCCCTCAGGGCAGGCTGACTCATCAGTCACAGGAAGCCCTGCGACATAAATTTAACCAAGAGCGTAAAGTGAAAATTCAGTACCGTGTAAAAGCATCTGATATGAAACGTCGTCTGGAAGTGATGGCGGCTGAACATCATCAGCTCTCCCATGCGCTGAGGGCTGCACGTTCACGTATTGAAGCGCTGGAACAAGAGATAAAAGCTTTAAAACAAGGCCAGATAGTAAGAATAAAATAAGCATCCACTTCTTTTCATTGAGGAATTACCACACAACAGGAATACAGTCGCGGGCATATTTTATACCACTAACAGTGCCTGCAGAACGCTTTCAGCCCCCTCGAAAAAGACTCCGTCAAATGGCTTCAGAACATCACCAGCTCAATGACTTATTAAGGGCATCACTAGTAAAAATATCATTTCTTGAAGAGGAAAATAAATCATTAAAAGACAAGCTTGAGGAGTTAAAAATAAAATTAGTTACAAAAAAGGCAATCATTCACTCTTCTTTAGCTTCACGTTGCATAGATAAAAACTATAGTTCCCTAGGGAAACTGGCCGTAACTAGCCAGTTTTAACTTGAATCAATGCCGTTAATTCACTCTTCAAACCGTTTACGGTATACGATAAAAAATTAAATAATTGAAAATAAAAATGCATCTATCACTTGTTGATGCATTGAGCCCATTTTTAGTTGTTTTGTTTGACTTGAAATCGTAGGTGACGATTTAGTTATTTCACCAATATCCATTTCTAAATCAATCTCTTTTATTTTAGATATACCATTTTTCCGCATAAACTCTGGAGGCATAGACTGAGAATCAATTGTAGGGAATGACCAATCATCAGATTGTTGTTGCATAACTTTATAATCTTCAGGTAGATCTTCGGCCAATCTGTTTGAGAATAATGTCAGTTCATTTGTAGCCATTGTAAATAACCAGGCTTCCTGATTTTCACTCTGATTCACCCGTAATATCCTGCCCAATACTTGTCTGAAGTAAAGTTCTGTTTTGACAGAACTCAAATGGCAGCAGACCTGTAGCCTGGGGATATCTGTGCCCTCACTAATCATACCAACGCTAACAATCCATTCTGTAGTTGATTGCCGATAATATCCAATCTTAGCCAAAGCATCTCGATCGTGGTACGTCACAATTATCGCTGTTTGGTCAAACTCTTTTTCCAAAATATTCAGTAGCTTATATGCATGCTCGACTGAAGAAGCAACAACTAAACCACCCGCATCAGAATTAACTTTGCGTATTTCGTTAAGTTTTTTACATCCAGCTTCTAGTACATACTTCATTGCTTCTGGATGCCAAATTATTGATTGATACGAAGCAACGGTTTCACTCAGGAAATCTGTGATGGAACCAAAAAACTGAACATTATCCTTTGATGAATAAACTAAATTATTGCTGTTTATCAAGGCGATTTTAGGTTTACGACAAACACCATCGACAATAGCCTCATGTAGTCCATATACATAGTCACAACAGATCTCCCCATCCGGATCGGTGTAATTTGAGAGCACTATAGGAGTACTATCAGTTCGCCATGGAGTCCCTGTTAGTGCCAAAGAGTAACTGGCACATTGCTGAACTTGAGAAAGGATTTCCCCGCCCCACACATTAGCATTATCCAGCGAATCGCCAGAACAATGATGGATTTCGTCGAAAATAACTAATACCCGATGCATCTGCAAAGACTTCCAGAAGCTTTTATCGAAATACATCAAGCTATGATAAGTATACGCAGCACCTACTGCACCAAGACCACCATTAAAGTTCCTTTGAAGAATATGGGAGAAAGTACTTTCAATGGATGCAACCACCACAGATGAAGGTGCAAAGCATAGGATGAGATCTACTAGTTTCAGCTCCAGCATTTTCCTGGCAACTTCAGCAGCCATCACGGTTTTTCCTGCACCAGGACTGGCAAGACATAGAAAGTGCGGCGATCCAGATTGATATTTTTCTAGCGCTGCTTCAGAGCATTCTTTCTGCCACTCCCTCAGCATGCGCAATCCCCATCGCTAAGCTGACCTAGCACTTTCGATAAAGCAGTAACCCTGCCAAGCAAAGCGGCGGACTGATTTTTTGCGTGCTGATGGAGTTCAATAAAGCAGCTCCGTCTACTGGGAAAACGCTCCATAAGAGACTGGTACTCTTCAATTTCACTCAGAATCACGGCAAGTTTGGCCTCATGGACAGTTTTTTCTTTTGTCAGGTCCATTAAGAACAGATCGACATCCAAAACGTGTAGTTTCACATTTTCGGGCACAGCAGCCAGGCGCGAGTTACTTGGCAATTTTCTTGGTATGAAAGTCGTTGAATAGAAGCTTTCCGTTTTCTTGTACAGGATCTTCGGACGCCCACTGCTATTTTCAATTTTAAAAATGAAGCCCAATGCCTCCAGCCGGATAAGTTGTCGGCGGATGAATTTTCTGGCTTCAGTTACATCAGCATATGAATCTGTAATCTTCAGCAAAGCGTCCCTGAGATGGATAGCACCGAACTCATCAAAATCTCTTTCTATCAACAAATTATAAATATAAGGGTGCAACTTCACTGCAGACTTCATTGTTAAAACTTCCAAATCAGTAAACTTAGAATTGCTAAGTATACAGAAACCAACGAAACTTAGACAATCTAAGTACTCTAAGGCAATGATGATGACTTCGTGGCTCACCCAAATCCGATACCTGACAGGCTCAAGGCTGCCAGAACGTATGCCGGGATCACTCAGAAAGAATTGGGTATCCGAATTGGCATGGAACCAAGTTCAGCGAGTGGCCGCATGAACCACTACGAGAAGGGGAGACATACTCCTGACATTGATACTCTTAAGCGTATGGCTGATGAACTTGGGGTACCGATCAACTACTTCTTTTGCGAGAACGAAACGACTGCAGAGTTAGCTCGCCTGATCGCTAACATGTCTGAACAACAGCAAATCGAACTCATCAAAATCTTGAAGAAGGATCAGCCTTAGAAGGCTCATTTCTGCCGTAGTCCACAAAGCAATCTCATACTCAGATCGATACATTGCCCTCATTAGTTGGACTCTCATAATGGAGAGTCCTATGCCCAGACGTATATATTCCTTGAAGAAAGTCTCGAAGTTGTGATGCGCTATCACGCTCGGGTTGAAGGTTATTATAAGTACCGCTTGTTTTGATGGAATTCAGGGCTTGCTAATCATACCTACATCAAGGCTCGTAGCACCATTCTCATGAATTACCTGCCCACTCACCCGCACCAAATCCTGAGCATCGAAGTGCTGCCCGTTCCAGACCTTCTGAGGAATGCGCACTTTGATGGTGCCGGTTGGATCGCGGAAGGTGTACCACTCATCCTGCTGGCTGATAACATTACCTTCCAGCGTTACCCACGCTCCTTTGTGCATTGACGATAATCCCGGTGATTTCCTGGATGTACCCTTTGTCGCCCTCCGCCACGCCGTGCGCATACGCGCCCTGGCTGTAGAAAAGCAGTAACAACAGGGAAAACAGACAAGCCGAACGCGCCTGAGCTGAAAGCAGGCCACCGTTCAACCGGCCCTGTATATCGAGGCTGGTATTCATAAAAACCTTTACAAATTGAATAATAACGAATTAACGGAAGTTATTACGCAATCAGGGATCTCGGAGGGCGTTCGGGGGTCGCCTAGGGGACCCGCAGGATTTGTTCTGAACTTAGCGCGAACGTCGCCCGCATGCCTGCGTTCCAGGCCTGCAAAGCAGTCAGCGTGAAGAGTTTGTTCAGATCGTGGGAATGATCGGCATTGAGGTGATGCACATTACCGTGCGAGTGGAACTGTAACGGATCGTGCTCATTCAGCGGTTCATCGCTGTCGTGCTGATGGTCACTGATGGATGTTGTATCCTGGAGATTGTAGACAGCCTGTGGTTTTACCATAAGCGAACTGCTCAGCACGGCAACAGCCATGATGATAAGCACGATTCTGGAAATGACTTCACGGCTGATAAACACAGTCAACGGCATCCTGATGATACAAGGTAACAACGTGCGTAATGTATCCGCTATGCCGGTTCTATTTCAATAGTTGAACTGGAATTAGGTTAGACGGATTCAACAATAAACAGCAGTGGCCGTTATCAATCCAAGTCTGGTTTGCGTCTGCCAGTGCTACGTATTCTTCCTGTCCATATTAATAGCAACAGGCTGTTATGACTTTTGAACAGCTTTTAAGCTGTAATCTTGATTTAACAGCTTTTAAGGTGTAATTATGTAAATACAGCTTACAGGGTGTATCAAACCATATAGAGGCCTACCCACGATGAAAAATGTTTATCCGATAAAAATACTTACCCAATTGCGTCCAATGCTACTTGGCTTTCGTAAAGCGAATGGGCTGACGCAAAAAGACGTCTCTGAAAGGTTAGGTGTGACCCAGCAAACCTATGCTCGTCTGGAGGCCAATCCAGCCAGTGCGAGTATTGAACGCCTGTTCAAAGTGTTTACCGTGCTGGGAGTAGAAATCAGCCTTTCATCGATGGCAAATTCATCAGAAATGATGCCGTCGGGAGAGAATAAATCTTTGGAAAATTTGCCCGCCAGACAGGAGAAATGGTGACGAGATGGCCCGGCGACAGCAACGTTTAGCGGCCTGGATGAACAACATTCAAGTCGGATCTGGAAAAGAGTAAAGGGCGATAATTCGTTACGATTGAACAGGGAGATTAGGATCCATCATTTTTTCCGCTGACTTTCCCACATATGCCTCTGTTTCAAGGCTTAGCTCTCAATTCCTTGCTCACCGGTGATAACACCAAGATTGTTTCATGTAGCCAAGACTGAGTGAGGTGATGGCTGCATGTGCCATGGATTTTCCTTTCGTCAAATTAGCCAGAAAATGACATATTTAGATTTTAATTCCATCAATAAAACAAAAATAAGAATTAATATTCAATTAATTTCCATAACACAGTTATTTTAACCATATTTCAAATATGCTGGTTATTTGTGCATTGAAAACTACAAAAGCGGACATATCTTATAGCTATCTTTCCGAGGGGAGCTGGCTATGTCTGACTTAAGTGCAGGAAATCACTATGGCGTGCGGATACTAAGTCTTAATGGCGGGGGGGCCAGGGGAATGTTTACGATCAGTGTCCTTTCTGAGATTGAGAGGATACTTGCCAGCAAACACCCTAATCAGGATATTAAAATTGGCGATTATTTTGACCTCATTACAGGGACATCAATAGGCGGCATATTAGCTCTCGGCCTTGCTACAGGAAAAAGTGCCCGTGAGCTGGAACGAGTGTTCTTCGATAGGGCGAATGACATTTTTCCCAAAAGATGGTCCCTGACCAACTTGCTTAGATCACTTTGTGCTCCTATCTACCGCAGCCATCCTCTTCGCGAAACAATTCAAGAAATGATTGGGGCTGAAACCACATTCAATGACCTAACCCGGCGAGTAATGATCCCGGCAGTAAACCTTTCAACAGGAAAACCGCAGTTTTTCAAGACACCACACAACCCAGATTTTACTCGTGATGGGCCTCTTAAATTGATAGATGCCGCACTGGCAACCTCAGCCGCGCCAACGTATTTTTCCCCACACTATTGTGAGGATCTCCGCGCATATTTTGCCGATGGTGGTCTGGTCGCAAACAACCCCAGCTACATAGGACTTCTGGAAGTTTTCAGGGATATGAATTCTGACTTCAGCGTCACCCATAAAGACATACATATACTTAATATCGGTACTGTTGGTGAAGAGTATTCACTTAGTCCAAAGTTGTTGAGCAAAACATGGTGGAATGGCTACTGTCGTCTCTGGGGTATGGGAAAACGGCTGGTGCTTACAACCATGACAGCTAACCAGCATCTTCATAAAAATATGCTACAGCGTGAGCTTATGCTCCATGACGCGGTGGATAACTACATCTACCTGGATGAAATTATCCCCAATGAAGCAGCCAGTGATATCACCCTGGATAATGCCACGAAGAGTTCCCTTGAAAATTTAAGCGCAAGGGGAAGGCAGCTCGCCAATGTTAAGTTCGCTCAAGATCAGAAGCTTAAGAATTTTTTCACTACTCCCGCAAAACCCTTTAAGCGCATGAATGCGCAGGAGATCCACTGATGCGTTGGGATTTTAACAATTACTACAGCCATAGTGTGGATGGCTTAATCAGTAAACTAAAATTGGGTAAGACTGAATCCGACAAACTGAAAGCACTTCGCCAGAAAGTCCGTGAAAGAACGAGGGATGTTTTTAAAGAAGCTCGTCAAATTGCTACAGACGTCAGAAAGCAAACTCTGACGCTTGAAAGCGTTAGATTTAAACTGGAGCAAACTAATGTTCGCTACCTCTCTCCCTCAGACCGTGAGACTCTCGCTCGACTCATTTTTGAAATGGAAGATGTAGCTCGTGATGACTTCATCAAATTTCAACCTCGCTTCTGGACCCAAGGGAGTTTTCAATACGATACGTTAAACAGACCTTTTCACCCGGGTCAGGAAATGGATATCGATGACGGCACCTACATGC
The DNA here is from genome assembly GCF_900322725.1 of Enterobacter cloacae complex sp. Taxonomy (NCBI): domain Bacteria; kingdom Pseudomonadati; phylum Pseudomonadota; class Gammaproteobacteria; order Enterobacterales; family Enterobacteriaceae; genus Enterobacter; species Enterobacter cloacae complex sp. The sequence goes on from NZ_LT991957.1 coordinate 1,831,751, forward strand.
CAATGACGGTCTTTGAATCCGAACCCAGTATTGGGCACACCTTACTTCTTCTGCTCGTTGATACGTCACTGAAATCGTTAGAGGCTGAAAACGATGGATGGGTATATGAAGAAAAAAACACCTGCGGACGCATCAAAATTCCTCACGAGAAAACACACATCGACGTACCGATGTATGCGATCCCCAAAGAGCAATTTCAGACCAAACAAACTGCAGCCGATTCAGCACACATCATAAAAAGTGCCGACTCCATGTTCGAGTCTTTATCAGCAAACATGGATATGCGCGAGGCATATCTAGTAGAACCTGACAAAGTTAATTTAGCGCTGCGTCAGGGTGCAAGAAGGTGGTCGATCAGCGACCCCAAAATTGTTGAAGATTGGTTTAATGATAGTTGCCAGCGTATTGGCGGTCATCTCCGTTCGATTTGCCGCTTTATGAAGGCCTGGAGAGATGCCCAATGGGAAGTGGGAGGTCCTTCATCTATTAGCCTGATGGCTGCAGTTGTAAACATCCTCGACAGAGAAGCACATAATGGTTCAGACCTCACAGGGACGATGAAACTAGTTGCAAGATTACTACCTAATGAATTCTGTCGCGGTCTGGAAAGTCCCGACGATACTGATGAAAAGTTACTTTTCCCTGCCGAATGCGATCATAACGTACATCAGAGAACCATCGTTGAAACCATGAGAAATTTAGAGGGGATTTTGCTTGATGCAGAGAGTTCAAGTAGCAGGGAAGAAGCATTACGTAAGATAAACAATGCGTTTGGAAAACGAGTAACTAATGCCTCGTTAATAACTTCAATTGCTGCGGCTCCTGCATTTCAAATCTCCCCGTCTAAGGAGCAGGCGCCTGTAAAAATTAACACCACGATGGTAAGCGGCTGATGGAGGAAGGAAGGCTCCATAAAATGATGATAGAGTGCGGGTATCGCTATACGCTAGCCCGCAAACTTCCTGAAAAGGCGTTCCTACACAGTCAGGAGCGCCTGAAAGGCTATTATACGAAAGAATATGAAACCGAAGCCGGAAATTTCAATGTAGCACTAGTTATTCGGCCAGATCCTTTTACGGAACTGCCATTAGCTTGCATAGTTGATCTGCCTGAAAAGTTCAGAGATCGCCTTATGCCTCACATAAGCCAAGAAGGAATTCTCTGTTATGTAGAGCAGTTGGAAGCTGATTGGGATCCAAACAACCTTGAGGGTACGTACAAAGAAGTCGATGCCCAGATTCACCGAACACTGATTAATTCAGTTTTAGCCGCTACTAATGGCCTGAATGATAAGAGAGAACTCGAAGGTGAATTTGCAACTTACTGGCGACCTAGTGATAGTTTATATATTTTATCAAAAGCAAGCCGCGGGATCAGACTTAAAACACTGTTTTCAGAGTCAACATTTCCTGATGGTTCTCCCAGGCTAGAATATATAACTGTCCAAGAATCCTCTCCCGAGGACTCTGAAACCATTTTAAAAAAATGGCTTAATCAAAGATACCTTCGTCAAGTATCTTTGAAAAATTATTCTATCAACACTCATTATATTTCTGTAAACCCTAATCGTCTTGCTGGGATGAAATGGCCACCGACTTCATTCCGCGAATTACTGGACTGGCTAGAAAATGCGGACCATAATGCCAGGGACAGAGTGGTTCACTACATCACAACAGAGGGGAAGAAAAGATATATTTTTTTATTCGACATTTTCAATCAAGATATATTTGCCATCTATATTGAGTTAAATACTAACGCTGTTGATTTCAGAAGGCACAAGAGATCAGCTAAAAAATCAACGTCCAAACTTGCCACATTGTTAGCTGGTAAAAATGTATGCGCCTCATATAAACGATTGGGTGTGGTTCGCGCTGATATGGCAACCCTCCTTAGCCGAAATGCCCAAAGGAGAAGCAAAGAATGCTTATCCGATAAGCGTATAGCTTTAGTTGGTTGCGGAACCATTGGTGGGTATATTGCAGAATTGTTACTCCGAAACGGTGCCGGTTGTGGGAAAGGTTTACTGCATTTATTTGATGATGATATCTACCGTCCTAGTAATTTTGGTCGTCACATTTTACCTTCACATGATTTTGGGTGGTCCAAAGCGCTCTCACTCGCAACAAAACTTCAAGACTCTGTGCATTTACAGACCAGAGTTGAAGGATTTTATAAGCAATTCCCCATCAGTATTGATGTTATGAAAAAATATGACATTATTATCGATGCAACAGGTCGACCTCCTGTTTCCAAGCGTATTGCGGCTATCGTAAGACAGATTCCCTGTGAGCAAAGACCTATTATTATCCACGCCTTCAATGATGGTAATGGACGAGCATCCAAAGTTTTAATCGATGATGGCCGAAGCTGCTATGGATGTATGGTTACTAATCCAGCAAAATACCATAATGGTATCGATTCCCGATTTTACAACCTCGATATCTCAAGTGAAAAAAATAAAAGTTGTGGTAGCACATACACATCTTATGATGCGGCGGTGAGTAATATAACGGCATCTTTGGCTCAACAGGCAGTCTTGAGTACTCTTGAGCCTGACCTCAAATGGACTTACAACGAGCATATGTTAGAAGGTGGACGTTCACTGAAACCTCAGTTTTTGCCACATCAGCCTAACTGTCCTATCTGCAATGAACATAACTGAGTTAGTTTTTATCGATGATGATTACAATCATGTCGTCATCATGAGTGATGTTGTGCAGCGGTTGTATTTATATCGTCAATTACATCATGCCAGTACCGAGGCAGGAGGAATCCTTATTGGAGAACGTCGTGGGAAACACATTGTCATCACCCACATATCAGAACCAGGCGCAGGTGATATAAGATCGCGATTACGAATAGAAAGAAAAAGCAAACATCACCAGCAAAAAGTGGATGACTTATTTCAGCAATCAGACGGTTTTCTAGTCTATTTGGGCGAATGGCATACGCATCCCGAAGATTTCCCACAGCCATCAAGTACTGATCTAAGGTCTTGGCGAACCGGACTGAAAGCGACCGAGCCAATGGTTTTGCTTATTATGGGTAGGAAACAAGCATGGTGTGGTAAAAAGCATGGGAATGTCATAAAAAAATTAGAAGAAAAAAATAATCATTGAACTCATTGAATTTTCCAGATAATTCAATGACTTGCACATCCGTTAGCACCTGTAAGGTAGGTGGTTATTTTACAAAATTAGCTTTCTCAGTAACGACTGAGCCATAACAATTAAAGTATTAAAAGTTTAAGCACGAGTTTACGAGACAAGCATCCGAACTAATGTCTGAGATTATTATGCCTTGTAGTTGACACCACGTTATGTGGAAAATCATGACATGATTGGTTCATAGGAACTATTTACTCCCCATGCGTTATGAACAAATTATTCCCCCTACATCTTGACATTGTCAATTCGTATGTAAAAATACAAAAAAAAGTGAGCAAAATAGAGAAATGGAATCAAAAAACAGTAGTTTTTATTTTGATAGAGTTGACTTTTTATCTAAGTCTATCAGTTATTCAACATTAATGATTTCCTGCTTATCGATCGTCGGGATTTTCTTGAATTCTCATTGGCTCTACGGTATTGCAACCCTCACGTTTATAATACAACTCCTCACTTGGTTTGCAATGCATTTTAAAACTTCGTATGCAGCTAAGGCTATAGAAACAAAAAGATTAGAAATGCTGAGAGGTATTATAGGCGAGGAAAATTTTTACCGAGAGCGACTCTACATTGATGGTAATGCGGAAAATAAAAATGGCTTTCGTGCAGAGAGGTTAATAACACTCATACAAGAGAATGCATACTGGAACTCTATCTTATATATTAAAGCTTTCCAGCAGAAGTTATTCTATTTATTACTAACAATACTACTACTAGTTAGTATAATTATTATTATGTATACCACGCTGACTGATAATTTAGATTTTCAGTATAGCCGCGCCATATTTGGGATGCTAGTCATAAATAATTTCTATAATTTATTCTCAGAAGTGTCAGGTTTTTTCAAGGCCCACAATGAGATGAAAAAAATAGATGGATTCATAGAGATTAATAATCGCAAAGCACCAGAATATCTATCTTACATATATTCTAAATACGAACATGAGATATTTACAGCCCCAAGCATTAATAATGCAATTTATTTAAAACACAGTATACAAATAAAACAAACCTGGGCTCAACGGCTTTATAATAAAAATAACTTTCAAAGCAAACAATTGATCGACGCAATTACAGAATTAACATTATTACTCCAACCGATTGAGGAGGATTGGAGTATAACTGGTGGGGCTAATAGGTACTTACAAGGCGTTCAAATTTATGCAAATGATATTGATATCATAACAACGGAGAAAGGGGCTAATGAAATATGCAAGTTAATCAACCCTGGTATCAAAGGGGAGTTGTTTAAAACCACATCAGAAAACATCAAATCATTTTATTGTACATTTACGTTAAAAGGTATCAAAATTGAAGTAATGGGAGACCCCGAGAACAAAAGTGAATTAGCATGGAATGAAAACAAAAAATGGAAGAAAAATCAAGAGTCTCTTTTATTAAATGGTGTTGAAATACCTATTGTCAGCTTAGATTATGAAATTGAAATAAACCAAGAAATTGGCAATTATAATGCATTCAAAGACACTTGCTATCTGGAAAATTATAGATAGATTTCACCTCAACGAATATGATGTAAGAATATATTCGTAATCCTTCTCAGCTGAGATAGTCGCCATCACGCTAACAGGAGATTTCTGAAAATATATCTGATGTTTCAAATGGTCCTATACAGATAGTTGATGAGAGGACAGCAGTTCTGGTAGGCGAGTAGACACGTACTACGATCAAGTCATTCGGTAACAGCGCTTTCTGCTGACCAAAATGGCTATGCACTATTCCGACAATCAACCACTCAAGCAGCTACTATGGAGGATTACTTTGCCAATCTTATGTTGAAATGTATTTATACAAGAGGCAGAGTACAGTATTAGTGGGTCATCAACCATTTCAACGCAGGTAACAGAGCAAAAGGTAAATGGGGATAGAGAAGAAAGATTGTGTAAGCCTGATCAAATAATTCAGCTCCAAAATGTCGTGGGATGTGACAAAATATTGCCTCTAAAGATATAATGTTCAACATTCGAAGGGCAATATAATCAAGAGGCATTATGGCACGTACATACATTAAGCAAACAGTACAGAGCAATGAACAACTTTTTGATTCTTTAGTGATAAATGCTATAGATTTTCTTGAGTCGTCAATTGATGATTTAAATATAAGACCCAAAAATTCGATTGTTGATTTCTATACAGCCATTGAACTTTTCTTAAAAGCAAGGTTAATGCTCGAACACTGGACTTTAATATTAGATGATCCTGGCAAAGCTAATAAACAAAAATTTAGCGTTGGTGACTTTAATTCTGTGTATTTTAGTGACGCTGTTCAACGTCTTAAAACTGTTATTGGCATTAAACTTGATGACAGTATCCTTGATGAGTTCAGAACGTTAGGTGCGCATAGGAACCAAATTGTTCACTTTGCACACACTGGATATTCAAGCGCTCAAGCTAATAAAGCAGGGGTTGTAGCTCAACAATGGTCTTCATGGCACCATTTATATAATTTACTCACTATTGAATGGAAAGATGAATTTATTAAATTTAAGGAAGAGTTTGAGCGTGTGCATAAGAGAATGCTGCAACAAAAAGAGTTCCTCAGCACCCGATTCAATGAGCTTTCAAAGGAAATTGACGTCTTAAGATTAAAAAAAATTAAAATAGTTAAGTGCCGTCAATGTGGCCTTGAAGCCGGTAAAGTTAATGATACTCATAAATGGGGAGATGATTATGAATGTCTTGTTTGCGAATCGCAGGGCGTTGCGGTAGAGCAAGTCACTGATACTTTGCCTTGCCCAAACTGTAAAGTACCATTCGAATTTTTCAGTCCTGACATCAATAAATGTCCACAATGTGCTCATGAGATCACCACAAATATCTTAATAAAATTGTGTCGCGACGTATATGTAACGGGTGATGATTGGTGGGAGGAAGGTGGCGAATGTGTCGCTGGTTGTCACGTATGTCAGCACGCTCCAAATTCAGTTTTCTATATTGAAGGTCAGTGGAGTTGTGTTTCATGCTTTGATAGAGGATGGTCAGCAGTTAACTGTCCACATTGTGATGAGTATGTGACTGGTGATATGGAAACAATCAAATATTTCGCATGTTATAAATGCGAAGATGAGCAACGGAAGTTTATTCTAGCTGAAGCTTGAATTTCAGAGTCAATTTTCAAGTAAGTTTGCTATTTCTCGCCCTTAGAACTATCAGGAATCTAAGGCTTGGTACATAGGCATAAGGTACGTTCACCTCTGGAGGGCGGCCATGTTGCCCTTTTGAAGAACCCACCGATGGGGAAGCAACTCGGTGAAGTGGACTGACTTCACCCTGGGAGACGATCCTCCCCATAGACAGACTTTATCGATCTTCTAAGAGAAAGTGATTCTGGAAAACATCAGTGGTTTGTCACTCAAAATCTCTTTTCTCTGAAAACTCTGGAAAAATTGTTAACATTATCCTAAACCAACACTGGCACCGCCTTCCAGAATTTCTACACTGTAACAGTGTGGTAGTATCAACCGACCATGCGTTAAGCCTGATGCCCCTCCCCGGAGGGGCATTTTTCATTAACATTCACAAATCGTTGCAAAACGAATGCTCCGAAAATAGTGATCTACCGCACATATCCCCCCACATCTACCGAAGCGAATGTCTACGCTTATAGGACGCCCGGAAAAACCAGTCTTTGAGAACACATAACCGGAGGTCTTTATCACCATGTTCAACCAGAAATTACAGACTGCCGAGGAAATCGAGTTCGAAATTGCAGAAGAGCTGCGCTACGAAACCGATCCCTGTGAGTTAAAACTGGATGAGATGATCGAGGCAGAGCCGGAACCGGAAATGATTGAAGGGCTGCCGGCGTCCGATGCCCTCACGCCCGCAGACCGCTACCTTGAACTGTTTGAACACGTCCAGTCGTCGCGGCTGTTTGCGGACAGCAAAACCTTCCCCGACTGTGCGCCGAAGATGGATCCGCTGGATATCCTGATTCGCTACCGCAAGGTGCGTCGTCACCGTGATTTCGACCTGGCGCGCTTTGTGGAGAATCACTTCTGGCTGCCGGAGGATTACAGCAAAGAGTACGTCTCCGATCCCGGCTTCTCCCTGAAAGAACACATTGATAACCTGTGGCCGGTGCTGACGCGCGAGCCGCAGGATCACATCCCGTGGTCGTCGCTGCTGGCGCTGCCGCAGGCCTATATTGTGCCCGGCGGTCGCTTCAGCGAGACCTACTACTGGGACTCCTACTTCTCCATGCTGGGGCTGGCGGAAAGCGGTCGTAACGACCTGCTGAAATGCATGGCCGATAACTTCGCCTGGCTGATTGAGCGCTATGGCCATATCCCGAACGGCAACCGCACCTACTACCTCAGCCGCTCCCAGCCGCCGGTTTTTGCGCTGATGGTGGAGTTGTTTGAAGAGGACGGCGTGCGCGGGGCAAAGCGCTATCTTGAACACCTCAAGATGGAGTACGCCTTCTGGATGGACGGGGCAGAATCGCTGCTGCTCAATCAGGCCTATCGCAGTGCGGTCCGTATGCCGGACGGCTCCCTGCTTAACCGTTACTGGGACGATCGCGATACGCCGCGGGATGAATCCTGGATTGAGGACGTTGAAACCGCCCGTCATTCGGGTCGTCCGCCGAACGAGGTGTATCGCGACCTGCGCGCCGGGGCAGCCTCCGGATGGGATTACTCGTCCCGCTGGCTGCGCGATCCGGCGCGGCTGGCCAGCATCCGCACGACACAATTTATCCCCATCGATTTGAACGCGTTCCTGTTCAAGCTGGAGAGCGCTATTGCCAATATCTCAGCATCGAAAGGGGATAAAGAGACCGCCGATCTGTTCCGTCAGAAAGCCAGCGACCGCCGCGCGGCGGTGAACCGCTACCTGTGGGACGACGAGAACGGCTGTTATCGCGATTACGACTGGCGACGTGAAGCGCTGGCGCTCTTCTCCGCGGCCAGCATTGTGCCGCTGTACGTGGGCATGGCGACGCATGAGCAGGCGGAGCGGCTGTCCGATGCCGTTAAAGCCCGTCTGCTCACACCGGGCGGCATTCTCGCTACCGAATATGAAACAGGCGAACAGTGGGATAAGCCGAACGGCTGGGCGCCGCTGCAATGGATGGCCATTCAGGGGTTCAAACAGTACGGCAACGACTCGCTGGGAGATGAGATCGCCTGGAGCTGGCTGCACACGGTGAACCATTACTATAAAACCCATCATAAGCTGATTGAGAAGTACCACATCGCCAGCAGCACGCCACGCGAAGGTGGCGGGGGGGAGTATCCGTTGCAGGATGGCTTCGGCTGGACCAATGGCGTGGTGCGGCGGTTGATTGGGTTGTATGGGGAGCCCTGAGCCTCTCCCCTGAGGGGAGAGGGGAAAATAATCAGCGGATCACCTCATAAATGGCAGTCTGGATGGACTGCCATTTTTTTGTGGTGGCATCCGGCTGAGATTTAGCGCGGCGCGTGGCCATATCCGCATCATGCTGTTGGCGTTTCACCACTGCCGGGACGGTACAGAACGCTATCAGGTACTGCTTGCGCATAGACGTCAGCGATTCGCCGTTCGCCATCGCATGGCTAAGCGTGTTAATAAAGCGTCGGCAGGGCTTTTGCTCTGTCATTTGCAGGCGGTAGCGCAGCATCACTTCCAGCACGTCGTCGTAACCTGCCGATAACGCCTCTTCTGTCCATGACACTTTCCAGTCCATCCCGCCCTGCAAGAACAGGAGCGCCACGCGGGTATCGTTGCGGCTGATAGCTGAACGGAAGTTGTTTTCATCCCAGGTCACACCCATACGCGTCAGCGTTTCTCGCGAGGAAGGCGTTTCGCGCATCTCCTGCACCGGCGCGGGAGATGCCGAACTGGCCACAGCCGGCTGGGGTTTACTGCTGGTCACCAGCCAGGCTCCCCCACGATAATCGCGATAACCATCACGCCAACCGCTCCCCACAGCACGCCGGAAATCAGCTGTTCGCGCTGCTCGGGCGTTCGCGCGGCGCGCTGGGTGGGTTTCTCTATGCTGTCGCGCACTTCAAAAAGATCGCCACCCGTGGTGCGATCCCTTTTCTGCGCCTTTTCCCAGAACGCGTGCAGCTCGCTTTCCTCCACCGCCATGAGCGCTGCCGGGTTAATGCGTGTCCGCCCTTCCTCAAACGCGCGCTGAACGGAGCGGGTTATCTGCGTGTAATAGCTGTCGAGCAGCTGGATTTGCGCCCCGCTTAACGGCTGCTGTACGGTGATGCTGTTGCGGATTTGACGGATATCCTCGAGGAAGGTTTGCAGTGTTTTGCGAGGCTCTACCAGCAGCGTCAGCATGTCCGGGTCGTTAAACAGCGACGCGTAGTAGCGGCTAAATTCTTTTTTATCCACCAGCATCTGGGCCAGCTCGCTGAACAACATGCCGCTCAGCACATCGTTAATTTCACCGTTTTTCAGCCAGCGACGCACGCGATCGGCGTTAAACAAGGTCTTAAGATGATTATTCAGCCGCGTCGGATCGGGCCACGCCTGCTGTATCAGGCCTTTTATCATTAGCTCGATGGCTCGCACCTGTTTCTGCGCCTGAAGCTGGCTCTCTTGCTCTGGCGCCACCCCGGTATCGTAGGTCAGGAGGGGCTGTTGCAAACGCAGATATTCAAGGGCGGTTACAAAGCGCATCGCCGCAATCAGCTGGTTTTCGCTGACGTCCTGCCCGCTTTCATACTGGGGGACGCGCTGCTGAAGCAAGCGTAATTGCAGCGTAAAGGCCGTCATTTCCGCATCATTCAGGTTCAGCTTCCTGGCAACGGCGCCCCACCCACCCAGCCCCAGGCGGGCGCTGTCCAGCTGTTCCAGAAACCAGCGTGGATCTTTGCCTTCACTAACAGGTACATTCAACAGAAGTAAGATTTCGACAGACGCCTGACGGATCGCCGCCAGGCAGTGTTCAAACTGCTCGCGGGTATGATGCGATGAGCTCATCATCTTTGTTTTCCTTGAGAGACAACGAATACCGCTAAAGCGGCATTAAAGGTGATTTTTCTTTTTATTTATACGAGGTTAAACATACCTGACTTTCTGTTGAAATAAAGTGACAACCCTATAATCATTTACAATGCCTCAGGAGAATCTGAATGCCCGCCTTTACGACCGCACGCCTCACCTGCTCGTCGCTTCAGGAGCAAGACTGGCCCTTTTTTCTGTCGCTTCAGCAACATCCTGACGTGATGCGTTTTGTCGCCGAGGCGCGTAGCGAGGCGGACATTCGGGAAGCCTTTGAGTCTCGACTGTTGCCGTGGACGCCGGGCAGCGCACACTGGCTCTGCCTTGTGGTGCGTGATACGGCCAGCCAGACGCCGCTGGGCGTAACCGGCTATGTACACCGGGAAGCAGATTGTGCCGAAGTTGGTTTTCTCTTTGCGCCCTCTGCGCAGGGGAAAGGTTACGGCTTTGAATCGCTGCGGGCCGTGTGTGATTTCGCGTTGACTCAGGGCAATATTCGTCGGCTCACCGCCACCGTTACCGCGGGAAATATCGCCTCAAGGCGGCTGCTGGAAAAAACAGGTTTTCAGCTGGAAGGTGAGTTGCGCGAGAGTTATTTCCTTTCAGGGCAATGGCATAACGACTGGCTGTTCGGTTTATTGAAAAAGGAATACCCGTTCAGTAAAACCTGATCAACAGCCATTTGGCGGATATTCCCCGGACGTCGTTTCCTCTATAGTCGCGCCATTAAGAGGAAACGCTTATGACGGGTTATGCAATGCAGATAACGTCTGCTGCAATCGCATTAATTAAAAAGCAGCAGGGACTTTCCCTGGAAAAATACCGTGACGAAAAGGGAATATGGGTTATAGGTTACGGTCACGTGATTCGCCAGTGGGAGAAATTTAACGGCCTCATTACGCCGGCTGAGGCGGAGTATTTGCTTTTCAATGATATTCAATTATGTGAGACGCTGCTGCGGGAAACGAACCGACGCCCATTAACCCAACAGCAGCATGATGCTCTGGTATTAACTCTCTTTAGTTTTGGGGAAGACTCCCCTCTGCCAGAGAAGATCCTTCAGGCCATTGCCCGGGTGTAGTACATCGCGGCCTGCGTCCGGTTTTTGACGTCAAGACGGCGGAAAAGCGTCTCAAGATGCGCTTTTACCGTTGCCGCACTGATGTTGAGATTACGCCCAATCTCTTTATTCGACTCTCCGGCCGCCAGTAACTTCAACACCTCACGCTGGCGCTCGCTTAACAATGACAGCTCATCATGAGAGGAGTGCTGCTTCAGCCACTCGCCGGGAAAACAGACCATTCCTCGCGATACCGAATCCAGCACTGCGGAAAAGCGTTCGGGATTCGCATTGCGGGGGATTATCGCCACCACGTTGCGCTGTAGCATTTGCTCAACCCAGCGAGGCTCTTTTTTCGTTAATACCAACACCACGCGCGCCGCTGGAAAACGTTCCGTAATCTCTTCCAGTAAAGCCACGCCATTATCATGAATTAAATATCCATCTATCATGACGATAGCGGAGGGTGACGCGGATAATTGCGCCCATAATTCATCAGTCTGACGAGTCCCTGTCAAATCTATTTCCGGAATTAACTTCTGCAAACTGCACATCGCTCCATGAATAAATAATGACTGCCTGTCAAACATGATTACTCGCATCGTTTTACTCCTCTGAGAATAGCGAAGGGGGATTCTACAGAGGCATTTTTTAAGAAAAAACTCAATGAACGGAGAGGTTACAATTCATCCAGCTATCTTTATATTTTCCCGCATTTAGACATACCTGAATTAAGGATTTCCTTAAAAGGGTTCCCTCCCCTTAAGATCGAACATTACAGGAACATACCGCCTGAGACTTCAATACGTTGCGCATTCATCCAGCCCAGTTTGTCGCTGAGCAGGGCCGCAATGGCGTCACCAATATCATCGGGCAGGCCCACGCGTCCCAGCGCAGTTTGCGACGCCAGCAGCTGGTTAAGCTCCGCATTATCCCGCACGCGTCCGCCACCAAAGTCGGTTTCAATGGCGCCGGGCGCGATGATATTGACGGAAATACCGCGCGCGCCCAGCTCTTTTGCCTGATAGCGGGTCAGCACTTCCATCGCCCCTTTCATGGCCGCGTAGGTGCCTGAGCCTGGCTGAGTAAAACGGGCCAGTCCGCTGGAGACGTTCAGGATCCGTCCCCCGTCTTTTATTAACGGCAGCAGCTGCTGCGTGAGGAAAAACGGGCCTTTGAAATGAATGTTCACCGCATCGTCAAACTGCGCCTCCGTCGTCTCGGTATAGGGGGCGTATAAGCCTGTGCCGGCGTTGTTCACTAAATAGTCAAAGGTGTCACGTTGCCAGACGTGCTGAAGAGTGTCCTTCACCTGTTGAGCAAAATGCGGAAAACTTGCCGTATCGCCGACGTTAAGCTGCAATGCGGCCGCTTTTCCGCCTTTTTCCTCTATTTCGCGCACAACGTCATGCGCCTCCTGCTGGCTGCTGTTCCAGGTCAGGATGATGCCTGTCCCTTCCGCAGCCAGCTTCAGAACGGCGTTTTTACCCAGGCCGCGGCTACCGCCGGTCACTAATGCAATACGTTCACGCATAATTCACCTCGTTTCGTCTGTGATGAAGATTGAGAAAGAGCTTATTAGATGGTAGAAATCAATAAATACTCCTGCTAACGCTTCACTGTTTCATTCATAACAACAATGAATAACATCTATGGATAAAATACACGCAATGCAGCTTTTCCTTCGCGTCGCGGAACTGGAGAGTTTTTCCCGCGCCGCGGAGACGTTAAGCCTGCCGAAAGGGAGCGTATCGCGGCAGATCCAGGCCCTGGAAAACGCGCTGGGTACGCAGCTGCTGCACCGCACTACCCGCCGCGTCAGCCTGACGCAGGACGGCATGGTTTATTACGAACGTGCAAAAGATCTGCTGATGAATCTGGACGAGCTGGACGGCATGTTCCTGCACGACCCCTCCTCCATCAGCGGTCGGCTACGCGTGGATATGCCCGTTGCCATTGCGCGAAATGTGGTCATCCCAAAACTGCCTGCCTTTTTACAGCAGTACCCCGGCATTGAGCTGGAGCTGAGCAGCAGCGACCGCCTGGTGGACGTCATCCGCGAAGGATTTGACTGCGTGGTGCGCGTGGGTAACCTGAAGGACTCCGGGCTTATCGCCCGTCCGCTTGGGAAACTTTCGGTGATTAACTGCGCCAGCCCGGACTATCTGACGCGATTCGGCTACCCTGAGACGCTGGACGATTTGGCCTCACACGCCCTCATTCACTACTCCGCCACGCTGGGCACCCGCCCGCTGGGTTTTGAGTATTTCAACGGCAGCGCAACCCAGTGGGTGAAAACGGGAGGCGTACTAACGGTCAACAGCACGGAAACCTACCAGGCCGCCTGTATCGCCGGGCTTGGCATTATTCAGGTCCCACGCGTCGGGGTGCGTGATGCCCTGCGCACGAAAAAACTCGTGGAGATCCTGCCGCAGTACCGGGCTGAACCGATGCCCGTCTCCCTCATTTATCCCCACCGCCGTAACCTCTCCCGCCGGGTGAATGTGTTTATGGCGTGGCTTACCGAACTCACAAAAAGTTACGTGGACTAGTCGCAAGCTATAATTCAGTAACATCCAGCTCAACGAAAAGGAAAATGCGCGTGACGCCGGAAAATAACCCGCAACGACCGACTCAACATTTAGATTATGAACCCATCAAAAAGATGGATAACGAACCTGAAGCGCCGAAAGAGCCTGGAACGGCCAGCAAAGCGCTGGGCACCGTAACCGGTATAGCTGAAAAAATTCAGCATATACCCGCGATTGCCCACCTGATACGCGCCGCTGAGCGCTTCAATGACCGCATGGGAAATCAGTTCGGCGCGGCGATCACCTACTTCTCTTTCCTGTCGATGATCCCCATCCTGATGGTGTCGTTTGCCGCCGCCGGTTTTGTGCTGGCGTCTCACCCGACGCTATTGCAGGACATCTTCAATAAGATCCTGAACAACGTTAGCGACCAGACGCTCGCCACGACGCTTAAAAGCACCATCAATACCGCAGTGCAGCAGCGTACCACCGTGGGTATCGTCGGGTTGCTCATTGCGCTCTACTCCGGGGTGAACTGGATGGGCAACCTGCGTGAGGCCATTCGCGCCCAGTCGCGTGACGTCTGGGAGCGTACGCCGCAGGACCAGGAGAAGATATGGGTGAAGTATCTGCGCGACTTTATTTCGCTGATTGGGCTGCTGGTGGCGCTGGTCATCACGCTCTCTATCACCTCGGTCGCCGGTTCCGCGCAGCAGATGATTATCTCCGCGCTGTATCTGGATTACATTGAATGGCTTAAGCCGGCCTGGCGCGGTATAGGGCTTGCCATCTCCATCTTTGCTAACTACCTGCTGTTCTTCTGGATCTTCTGGCGTTTGCCCCGCCATCGCCCGCGCAAGAAGGCGCTGATCCGCGGGACGTTGATTGCCGCTATTGGTTTTGAGGTGATCAAAATTGTGATGACCTATACGCTGCCGTCGCTGGTCAAGTCTCCCTCCGGCGCGGCCTTTGGTTCAGTGCTGGGGCTGATGGCCTTCTTCTATTTCTTCGCGCGCCTGACGCTGTTCTGCGCCGCGTGGATCGCTACCGCAGAGTATAAAGACGACCCGCGCATGCCGGGAAAAACCCACCACTGATGTTCTGTCGGGCTGATATTTCAGCCCGATTCATCATTTCAGCATATAAATCCAGACCGTAACTTTTATTTAACTCAAAACCAGTTTTAATGACTGATATTTAAAATGTGTGAAGCATTTCATGGAAGTGTTTTCGCTGGCCTGAAAATTATCCGCTTTTTGTTGCTTTTATGACCACGCCACGCCTTTGTTACAGATTGAAATGTCGCTTTTGCTGTGCCTAATATGGCCCTTCGTTCGTCCAAAAATAAGAAAATATTATGCAAGCAACAGCCACCACACTTAACGAAGGGGCGGAACACGTTCCGGTCAACTCCCGCAATAAAGTCGTCGTCGCATCGCTGATTGGCACCGCCATTGAGTTCTTCGACTTTTACATTTATGCCACCGCTGCGGTCATTGTCTTTCCGCATATTTTCTTCCCACAGGGCGACCCGACGGCAGCCACGCTACAGTCTTTAGCCACCTTTGCTATCGCCTTCGTTGCGCGTCCGATTGGTTCAGCGGTCTTTGGGCATTTTGGCGATCGCGTTGGCCGTAAAGTGACGCTGGTTGCCTCGCTGCTGACCATGGGGATCTCTACGGTTGCCATCGGCCTGCTGCCGACCTATGAGACTATTGGCATTCTGGCGCCCGTGCTGCTGGCGCTGGCGCGCTTTGGTCAGGGTTTAGGCCTGGGCGGGGAATGGGGCGGCGCGGCGCTGCTGGCGACCGAAAACGCCCCGGCGCGCAAGCGTGCCCTGTATGGCTCTTTCCCGCAGCTGGGCGCACCGATTGGCTTCTTCTTCGCTAACGGCACCTTCCTGCTCCTCTCCTGGCTGCTGACCGATGAACAGTTCATGAGCTGGGGCTGGCGTATTCCGTTCGTCTTCTCAGCCGTGCTGGTGCTGATTGGCCTGTACGTGCGCGTGTCCCTGCACGAAACGCCGGTCTTCGTGAAAGTCGCCGCGGCGAAAAAACAGGTTAAAGTTCCGCTGGGCACGCTGCTGACCAAACACCTTCGCGTAACCGTGCTGGGCACGTTCATTATGCTGGCGACCTATACGCTGTTCTACATCATGACCGTTTACTCCATGACCTACAGCACCGCCGCCGTACCGGTCGGGCTGGGCCTGCCGCGTAACGAAGTGCTGTGGATGCTGATGATGGCGGTTATTGGATTTGGCGTGATGGTGCCCATCGCGGGCCTGCTGGCGGATAAATTTGGCCGTCGTTCAAGCATGATCGTCATCACCTCGCTGATCATCCTGTTCGCGCTGTTTGTCTTCCCGCCGCTGCTGGGTTCAGGTAGCCCTGCGCTGGTGATGGCGTATCTGCTGATTGGCCTGAGCCTGATGGGACTGACCTTTGGCCCGATGGGCGCGCTGCTGCCGGAGCTGTTTCCGACTGAAGTGCGTTATACCGGCGCGTCGTTCTCCTATAACGTTTCGTCTATTCTGGGCGCCTCGGTCGCCCCGTATATCGCCACCTGGCTTCAGGCAAACTATGGCCTGTTCTATGTGGGCGTCTATCTGGCGGCAATGGCAGCGCTGACGCTGATTGCGCTGCTGCTGACGCACGAAACTAAACATCAGTCGCTGTAAGATGATGCCGGGTGGCGGCTACGCCTTACCCGGCCTACGATTCACATGTAGGCCGGGTAAGCGCAGCGCCACCCGGCAAGAACGGGCCACACCTTACTTCTTCATTTGCGACAAAATCGTCCGACACTGATTCGCTTCGCCTTCTGACGGCGAAATCAACGCCAGCAGCGCCGCCGCAGGGGTGACCAGCGTGGCGAGTGCGGCGGCAACTGCACCGCGCGCAATCAGCGGCCCGGCCTTAACGCCCGCCTGCGGCTCTTTGAAGGTCCCGCGCACGTAGAGCGGCGAACGCAGGGTAATGATACGAATACCTTTACTTTCCGGATCGATGGTTAAATCCAGCTGCTCGGACGCCATGCTGGCGGTACCGGTGATGTTGATAACCGCGTTTTCCGTGTCGAAGGCGAAAATCTGCGGACGCGCCACGCCGTTGACCAGATCCACGTTTGCCGCCGCGCAGTTCACGCGCACTTCGTCGTCACCGAAGATTTGCCCGATGATAAAGTTCCCGACGTTCAGCCCCAGGATCTCCATCAGGTTACGGCTCACCAGACCGTCGTTCATCAGCAGCTTCAGGTTGCCGTTTCCGCTGCCCAGCAGCGCCGCCACGGAGTTGCCCGTGCCGCGAATGTCCGCGTCGCCGTTCATCTCACCGAGGGTCTTCTGCATCAGCTCCACGTCCGGCATCAGCTCTTTCAGCTTCAGCCGGCGCGCCTGGATCTCCGCCCGTCCCTGCATCGGCTTTTTATCCCCCTCCAGGTGGATATTCGATGAAATGGTTCCTCCCGCCATGCCAAACTTCAGCGGTTGCAGGCGCAGGTCGGCGTTTTTCAGGATGATATGGGTTGAGAGATTGCTCAACGGCAGCGTGCTGCCATGCTCAATTTTACGTCCTTTGAAGCGCACGTCCGCATCCATCACGTCCCACTTGTCGGTTTCGAAGCGGTCATAGGGCAGTACTTTGCCCGCAGGCTGGACGTCCTTTTTGACCTCTTTTGACTTCGTGCCTTTACCCGAATCTACGCCAATCAGCGGCCCGAGATCGGCCAGACGCAGCTGGCGGGATTCAACGTCACCCTCCAGTTTCGGGCGTGGTTTTCCGGTGGTGTAGGTCAGCGTACCGTGAATATCGCTGTCGCCGATGCGGCCGTTGAACCCACGGTAGTCAAAGACGGACGATTTTTCAGCGTCGATTTTTGCGACCAGGCGCCCGTCCGTTTCGAACGGCGGGGTATCCGGCAGCAGCACGCCGGTGAGATCGTACAGTTCACCCAGCGAATCGCCGGCAAACTTAAGCTGGAGGTCGACGCCGCCCATGTTCATCGGGTCGTTAACCGTGCCCACGAACGCCACGCGGGTATTGCCCGAGCGGAAATCCGCCTGCACCGGGAACGGCGTGCCCTCGCTTCTGAGCGCCAGCATGCCGCCGATTTTGCCTTTGCCGGTGAGCGGCTGGCCGTTGTAGCGCCCCTTCGCCGTCAGGCCGAAGACGTAATCGCCCGCTTTGCTGTCATCGCCTTTGGCTTTACTGCCCGTCACTTCGCTAAACGGCAGCGGCTTGCCCAGCGGATCGACGAGGATCTCTACGTCGGCCTTGCTCACCTTATCGTCAATGGCGATCCGCCCGCGATCAAACAGAATATTGTCGAGGCGGAAAGACCACGAAGAGGGCTGCGCATTCGGATCTTTATCGTCGCTGCCGGCGAGATCGAACGTCCAGTTGTTGTTTTTCTCAGACAGGCGAATCAGCCGCGCGTCGGGCTGCTGAAGTTTGATCCACGGCAGATAGACCGTTTTCGTTAACAGGGCTAACGGCGCGAGCGTGGCTTCCACGCGCGGCAGGTGGATCATGGTCACTTCGGGGATATCGGGCGGGTTGCCAAGCATAATGTCGTCGGCATGGACGTGCGGCCAGGGCACCCAGCTTCGCCAGCCGGTTTCCTCTTTCTGGCGCTCCCACACGACGCCCAAATCGCCACGTATTGCGAAGGGGCGGTTTAGCTCGGCTGAGACTTTCTGGTTGATGGTCGGTTTGAGGCGGTTCCAGTCAAACGTGGCGATAATGATGATTAAGACCACGATCAGCAACACGAAAATCCCTGCTGTCCAGGAAATCACCCTGGTTGTTTTTGTCATTGTTGTCCCCTTTCCTGATGAACTTGCCTATAAAACTATAGTTCAGACAAAGGGAAGCGGGCATATCAGAGCGTGGTTATCACCTTTTCCAGGGTATCCATAGGGACAGGACGAGAAAGGAAATAACCCTGTGCCGCGGCTGCCGGGGAATTTTGCACGTCGCGCCACTCTTCCAGCGTTTCCACGCCTTCCACAATGACGCCCTGACAATAGCGGTTCATCAGTTGCAGGAGCATAGTAAACAGGTTCCGTCCCTCCGACGTCTGGCGCAGCATAATAAACAGATCGCGGGCCACTTTGATGTAGTCATAACGCACTTCGCTCAGGGCGGAGAAGTTCGCCATGCCGGTACCGAAATCATCCAACCACAGCGGGCCAAATTCACACATCGAGGCAAACGACGAGTCCTGCGGCAGACGCACGTGCTCCACCAGTTCGAAGCGCATCCACGGCAGGGTGGCAATCAGCGCCTGCAACGTCGCATTCTGACGTAACGCCATCAGAGTTGGGCCATCCACGTTCACCGACGCCAGAATACCGTGCTGCTCGAAGAAGGCCTGCTTCGTCGCCAGCATTCTCAGCTGCTCTTCCAGCACGTCGATGCGCTGACGCACGGCAACCTCCGCAAAATAGCGGTCCGGCGCGATACGCTGTGAAGGATTCGACGGATGAGTGACGATCGTTAATACCTCAATCGCCATTAACCGACCGTCGGTACGGTAGATGGGCTGATAGGTATACGCTCGCTCGCATTGCAGCCAGTAGCGATGCTCCTGCAAGTTCTCAATACTTGCCTCAGGCGTAGTGCTCAGCCGCTGGATAACCTGCTCTGACTTCATTTCGGATGTCCTGTTGTATGGGATAGCCTTTCTGGACTCGTCACTGAGTTATCGGCCCGCCAGGTGAGAACTTTATGTTCAATTCACCGGGAAAATGAAATTAAGATGACAGAAATATGCCGGAACACGCGCTGGCTCAAAAAAAATAATGGAACGTCGTTTTAATATGGTTGACCGTAAAAAACACACAGCGCACACTACCTTTAATTACTCTGTTCAGGTTCACGACTATGTCTAAGAAAATTGCCGTGATTGGCGAATGCATGATTGAGCTGTCCCAGAAAGGCGCGGAAGTGAGCCGCGGTTTTGGCGGCGATACATTGAACACCTCCGTTTACATTGCCCGTCAGGTCGCCCCCGACGCGCTGAGCGTGGATTACGTTACTGCGCTCGGCACGGACAGCTTCAGCCAGCAGATGCTGGAAGCCTGGCAGGGTGAAAATGTTGGGACGTCGCTGATCCAGCGAATGGAAAACCGTCTGCCGGGTCTGTACTACATCGAAACCGACAGCACCGGCGAGCGCACCTTCTACTACTGGCGTAATGAAGCGGCTGCCAAATTCTGGCTGGAAAGCGATGCCGCCGCCGCGATTTGTGAAGAGCTGGCCACCTTTGATTACCTCTACCTGAGCGGGATTAGCCTGGCGATCCTGAGCCAGCAGAGCCGTGAAAAGCTGCTGTCACTGCTGCGCGAATGCCGCGCCAACGGCGGCAAAGTGATTTTCGATAACAACTACCGTCCGCGCCTCTGGGCCAGCCGTGAAGAGACGCAGCAGGTGTACCAGCAGATGCTGGAATGCACCGATATCGCCTTCCTGACGCTGGATGATGAAGATGCCCTGTGGGGTGAAAAACCGGTTGATGAGGTTATCGCCCGGACGCAGGCCGCTGGGGTCAGTGAAGTGGTGATTAAGCGCGGGGCGGAGTCTTGCCTGGTGGCGGTGACGGGTGAAGCCGTGACAGAGGTTCCGGCGGTGAAGCTGGCGAAAGAGAAAGTGATTGATACCACTGCGGCGGGCGATTCTTTCAGCGCGGGCTATCTGGCGGTACGTCTGACCGGCGGTACACCGGAAGCGGCAGCGCAGCGCGGTCACCTGACGGCCAGCACGGTGATTCAGTATCGCGGAGCGATTATTCCGCGCGAGGCGATGCCTGCTTAAGAACGGTGCGGGCTGATGCCCTCCCCCTAGCCCTCTCCCACAGGGAGAGGGCACTCAGGACCTTACTGACCCTGAGGAATATCGCTCGCATCCTGATGCAAATCATCGGCCGCCGCCTGTACTGGCTGCGGCGCCGTTGCCATGATGGCGTTCCAGGTGGCCTTCAACTCTTTCATGTCATATTCCGGCTCACCTTTCGGCTGTAACAGAATCAACGCCATATCCTGCGACAGCTGCTGACGCAGATCCTGATTCAGCATTTCAACGGTCAGGCCGTTCAGGAAATCCTGACGCAGCTTCTGATACTGCTCCGGCGCGATGTCCACGACCTGATTCTGCAAGGATCGAATGCGCTGGCTGATTAAGATATCGGTATCGGCGCGGGCATAGGTGGCGAACAGTTTCTGCAATTCGAGGGATTTCTGCGCGACCAGCGCGTTAAACTCCTCTTCAGACAGGCCCTCTTTGCGCACTTTAGCCAGCTCTTTTGCCACCACGCCGAGATTCGCGTTCAGCTTATCGCTGGGCGATTCCACGTTAATGGCGCACTGCGCGCGCTGGAACAGCACGCGGCAGTCAAAGCCCAGGCCAATGTCTTTAACGTTGTTCTTGCTGAGCGTCTGCTGAACGTGCCAGAACAGCGCTTCACGCGCGAGATCCGCACGCCAGTAACGCAACAGCGCCGAAGACTCGCGAATCGGCTGCCAGGCGGTATCCCACATCATTGAAAGACGATCCTGACGCACGGTATCCGTCATGATGCTGACCGTCTCAGGACGCAGCGGAGAAAGCGTAGGAACCGGGGCTGGCGTTTCACGCTTCCCTTTCAGATCGCCAAAGGCTTTGTTGATTTGCTCTATCACCGCACGGCTGTCCACGTTGCCCACCACAATGAGGGTCATGGCGTCCGGGGTGTACCACTGCTGGTAGAAAGATTTCACCTGCTGTGCGTCAACCGGCTGTTTCAGCGGCTCTGCCGGGTCATGACCAAGCAGCGTTGACCCTTTCAGGCGGTAGCGCCACCAGCCTTCTTTGGTATCCGTCGGCCAGGTCGCCACCATGTCGCTGTTGCTCAACGCATAGTTTACGGTCTCCGGCGTAATCGCCAGTTTGCCGGTCGCATCGGAAAGATAGGTAAGCGCTTCTTTAAGCAGATCGTTACGGTTGTTGGGCAGGCTCAGGTTAAACATGGTGTAGTCATAGGAGACCACAGCCGGGGGAAGCGGGCGTTTTGGATCGATGGCCTGTTGCCATA
This sequence comes from Enterobacter cloacae complex sp., assembly GCF_900322725.1. Lineage (NCBI taxonomy): Bacteria > Pseudomonadati > Pseudomonadota > Gammaproteobacteria > Enterobacterales > Enterobacteriaceae > Enterobacter > Enterobacter cloacae complex sp. The sequence goes on from NZ_LT991957.1 coordinate 1,853,539, forward strand.
AAGAACGCACCTGAACCGCCTGCAAACTGCCGCTCTGGGTGAGCGCCAGTCGAGGAATAAAATGGCTTAAGCCGGTCTGCTGGGTGCTTTCTGTGAGGGAGCCGGTATTCACAGCCAGACGAATTTCAATGCGATCGCTCGGACGTTGCGGAGTGGATAATACCTGCCACTGGAAACCGTTCGCCAGTGTTCCTTGTTGCCAGGCCGGGTCTGGCTGGAGCGCATCTGCCTGCACATAACTGGCTGCTGCCATCATCAGCAAACCGCCGGTTAAGAGTCGAATTTTTGTGCCCTGCATGTGAACCCCTGATCAACATTCCTGGTTAAAGAGAGTGTCTCGCGACGTGAGCACTCAAAGATGACGATGAAAACCTTCCGATTAGACAGCGTGTTCGGCTAAACGTCACGGGCGGAAGTGAAATATACCTCAAAAAAATCTTGTCGAATTATGACAGGTATGAGCGGTTATTATGCGCAGGTGCCCGCATCCCCACAAGGGAATACGGGCATTTATGAGGGATTAAGAGGATAAACCGGGGGTTTTGTCCTCAGATGGGCGGTTATTCAGCGTATCGTTAAGTTTCTTGTGGTCCAGCTCTTTCACCCACTTCGCTACAACGACCGTCGCCACGCCATTGCCGATCAGGTTGGTTAACGCACGGGCTTCAGACATAAAGCGGTCGATACCGAGGATCAGGGCCAGGCCCGCCACCGGCAGATGACCAACCGCTGAAATGGTCGCCGCCAGCACGATAAATCCGCTGCCCGTGACGCCCGCCGCCCCTTTTGAGGAGAGCAGGAGCACCACCAGCAGCGTAATCTGATGGAAGATATCCATGTGGCTGTTGGTGGCCTGGGCAATAAAGACCGCCGCCATCGTCAGGTATATCGAGGTGCCGTCGAGGTTAAAGGAGTAGCCCGTCGGAATAACGAGCCCCACCACGGACTTACGGCAGCCCAGCTTTTCCATTTTATCGAGCATGCGCGGCAGCGCGGATTCAGAAGAGGACGTGCCGAGCACGATCAGCAGCTCTTCGCGGATGTAACGGATAAATTTGAAGATGCTGAAGCCGGTCGCACGGGCGATGGAGCCGAGCACCACCACCACAAACAGAATACAGGTGATGTAGAAGCAGATAATCAGCTGGCCGAGCTGTACCAGCGTGCCGACGCCGTATTTACCGATGGTAAACGCCATCGCGCCGAAGGCACCAATCGGGGCCAGACGCATGATCATGTTGATGATGCCGAAGATAACCTGCGAGAAGCTTTCAATGACGTTGAAAATCAGCTGGCCTTTGCTGCCCAGGCGGTGCAGGGCAAAGCCAAACAGCACGGCAAACAGCAGCACCTGAAGGATGTTACCGCTGGCGAACGCGCCAATTACGCTGCTCGGGATCACGTCCAGCAGGAAGGCCACAATCCCCTGATCTTTCGCCTGTTCAGCGTAAACCGCCACCGCTTTCGCATCCAGCGTGGCCGGGTCAACGTTCATGCCCGCGCCAGGCTGCACCACGTTGACGATAATCAGGCCGATAATCAGTGCGATGGTACTGACAATCTCAAAGTACAGCAGGGCAACCGCCCCCGTACGGCCGACCGCCTTCATGCTTTCCATGCCGGCGATACCGGTCACCACGGTACAGAAGATGACCGGCGCGATGATCATTTTGATGAGCTTAACGAACGCGTCGCCGAGCGGCTTCATTTGCGCGCCCAGTTCCGGGTAGTAGTGACCGAGCAGAATACCGATGGCGATGGCTGTCAGGACCTGGAAATAAAGACTTTTGAAGAGTGAGGTTTTCATAGGGTGTCCCTGGGAAGAAAAACTACAGGCTTTGTAAGGTTATGGTTAACCTGCGGCTTTAAAATAACACCCACATAACAGGACAGAAATAAACGAGGTTCAAATTTGAAACGCAAATGTTAAGAACTTTGAGCTGGCTCGCACAAGCCAGCAACAAAATTACACTTTTGCGTTATTGCCAGCAGCGGCGAGATAGCGTTGCTCAAAAATATCCGACGGCACGGCACGATCAAAAAGGAAGCCCTGACCGCTCTCCACGCCTGCCGCAGCCAGCCACTCGCGCTGGGCGTCGTTTTCAATTCCCTCGGCAATCACGTGCAGATTCAGGCTGTGCGCCATCTGAATAATGGCCTGTACCATACTGCAATCCTCCGGCAGCCCCTCAACAAAGGTTTTGTCGATTTTCAGGACGTCCACCGGCAGGGTTTTCATGTGATGAAGCTGGCGCAGGCCGGAATACCCCATGCCAAAATCGTCCAGCGCAATGCGGACCCCGGCGTTACGCAGCGGTTTCAGAATGGCGACAGCGTCGTCAGGATTGTCGATACAACGGCTCTCGGTGACTTCCAGTATCAGCGTGTCGGGCTGGATGCGGTAGCGGTGGATCAGCGCGAGCGTCTCCGGCACCATGGTCGGGTGCATCAGCTGTAGCGCTGAGAGATTCACCGACAGCGGCAGCGTAATGCCCCGCTGCTGCCAGGCCGCAAGCTGGCGGCACGACTCTTCCAGCACCCAGTACCCCACGGTGACCATCAGGCCGCAGGACTCAATACGTTCGATCATCCCCTCAGGCAGCTCCCACGTGCCGTCCGGCTGCTGCATGCGCAACAACGCTTCGGCGCTGGTCACTTCACCCGTACGCAAATTCACCTGCGGCTGTAGCCAGAGCGCAAACTGGCGATTGTCCATCGCCGTCAGAATGTCACTCTCTTCCGTCAGGCGCTGCTGGGCTTTTTCCATCTGCTCCGGGTCAAAGAACTGGATCTGATTTTTCCCTTTCCGGCGCGCGGTGAACGCTGCCGAGAAAGCACGTCGGTAAAGCTGCTCGGCGGTCAGGCCACCGTAGTACATCGCAATCCCGATGCTCGCGCTCGGACGAAGCTGGATACCCTGAATGGGCAGCCGTTCATTAATGACAGTGAGCACTTGCTGACCTAGCGTAATGGCCTGCCACGGCTCTTTTACGCCGTGCGCGATCACCACCAGGTCATAGCCGCTGACCTGGGTGAGCACCATGCGCGGCGCCAGAACAGATTTCACCTTTTCCACCAGCGTCAGAAGTAGCATCTCGCGCTGGCTCTCTTTCAGCACGCCCGTCGTGTCCTGCAAGGTTTCGCAGGCGATCACCATCAGCGCGGTGGGCTGCTGGCGGGCGACGGTCTGCTCCAGCAGGGCCATTAAAAACGCTTTGTTAGGCAGATCGGAAACCGGAAAACGGGTGGCATTGTTACTGAGCTCTTCCTGCTGACGCAGGACACGCTGCTGGTTGATATTGTAACTCCGGACCAGCATGCCGATTTCATCGTCGTGATGAAGGCGCGGCAACGGTAGCTGATGCCCCATTTGCTCCTGCGGAGAGAGGTCGTTCAGCTCCCGCGCGATGCGGCGCAACGGATGCACAATTAACCGGTTGATGCACCACGTCAGCGCCACGCTCAACATTAAGGTCAAGAGTAAGTAAGTGGTTACCAACGTAGCAACCCAGCTCATGACGAATTTATACATGCGGTACGAGTCCGCCTGTAGCACCAGGTAAGCCAGCGGCTGCGGGTTAGCCGGTCTTTCCAGGGAATAGAGAGGCAGCGAAATCTGCACCGGCAGTTCAAACAGGCGCATCACCATCATCGGGACGGGACGCTCCGGGATAAAGCTCATCCGCAGCGCCTGAAACTGGTTCGGCAGTACGACGTCGGCGCGGCTCACGATACCGGCAGGCTGGATGCGCTTCAGAATGGATTCCGCCTCGGGGATATCCCCTTTCAGGATCGAGGCCGACAGAGGTTCCCGCACCGAGCGGGCAATACTTTCCAGTTGCGAAGCCGTGTTATAGCGGTTCTGCTGTACGGAATGAAACAGCAAAATGACGCAGAAGATGAAGACAAACAGCATTGTGACGGCAGACACCATCGCCATCTGTTTGATCGTTAAGGAACGGCTGACACGCAAAATGACTCTCCACAAAACTCGAAGCGCAGGGCGCACCAGGGTGTAAACCTGGTGCGCCCGAGTATACCCGATAGCTGCACTTTTAAGAGAGACTTACAATTAGATTAAGCAAAAATCCGATCACCAGTCTGCATAAGGCACCAGCGGTTCCGGCGGTAAGTCCATATCACCCTGCCAGCCTGCGGCAGAATACCGAACATAGAGCAGCGCATGACTCGGGGTATAGTCTTTCGCTTCCTGAATATCAACGCCCAGACCGACAAACCAGTTGGACGTCACGCGGCGTTCAACAATCGCCCTTGCGGTATAACCCGTCCCTGACGAGCTGCTTCCGGTTTCCATCACACCTTTATCGGTATAACGGCCTGGCTCATTGTCCGGGATCAGCCCCTGCAACGGATAACGCATCACATCTTTTGTTTTTGAATGGGACCAGGAGACGGAGCCACCCAGCTCCCATGACCAGTTCTCGGTGCGTTTACGCCAGTTCACCGGTAAAGCGAACGACACATACTCCTGCGGGCTGTAGTAACCGCCCTGGCCCAGCGAATAACCGCTTAAATCCTTATCGTAATGCCAGAGCATATTGGACACACCGACCGTCAGGCGCTCGTTGTTCTGATTGATAAGCTTGTAGTAATAGCCGGTCATCCAGCGGACGCGCCAGTTATCTTCGACATTCTTCCCGCTGAGGCTGTCGGCACTCAGGCTTGACCATATACCGTTAGCTTCGCCTTTGTCGTAGCTCACGCTCACGCCGCCACCGGTGGCACGCACGCCGCCCCAGGTGGTGTCGGTATTGGGATCTTTTTGCCCGCCGAAGGCCAGCACGGAGCTGGAAATCGGACGGCGATGGGCGTTCAGGGTGTAGCCAATCGGCCCTAAGTCGTTGCTGTAGCTCAGACTGCCCACTACATCGACCACGTCGAAGCCCATCGGCGTTGTACCGATGTCCCACGCCCAGGTCTGGTTCTGCCAGCCGACGGCGACGCTGGCGCCGTTGGCCGACTGATTCGTGCTGCCGCGACATGGCGTTTCGGCGCAGGTGCCCCACGTTGGATCGTAAGTGCCATTGTCCGTATCAAAGGAACCGGCGTTCATATTGACCAGATCGCTACGGAAGAACATGCGACCATCCGACAGCGGCGCATCAACCTGGAGCATGGTGGTGTGGGCTTTCAGGTCGGAATAGCCCCCCGTGCCGCTGGAGCCCCAGTAGTCGTGTTGCAGCGTGACGTTAAGATCCTGCTGACGATAAAGATCGCCTGCATCGCTGCGTACGCCGCGCTTCAGCCAGTCATCTTTCTCATCGTTACGCGTGAGACGCGTAAAACTGTCGTTATCGGTCGGACGGGTCGTCGTGATGCCCGATGAGACCATCGCATCTTTCCAGGTTTCCAGCGCCTGCTGAGGCTGGCCGTTTTGTGCCTGGAAACGGGCGGCATCACGCATCACCAGCGCGCTTTCCATAGAAGGCGGCTGCGATTTTGCCTGAGGAACAATGGCGTTGAAGGTCTTTTCTGCCGTGGCAGAATCACCCAGACCGGCCTGCGCCATGGCGATCCGGCGCTGCATATTGAGGGAGAGCGGTTCGCCGTTTTGAGCCGCGGGCAGTTTCGCCAGCTCAGCGCGAGCGGCGTCCCTGTTGCCCTGAGCAAGATTGACTTCGGTCAGGCCGAGAATCGCGTCTTCGTTCTGCGGTTCCCGTTGCAGGACGGTGTTGTAGGCGGTTTTCGCGGCCTCATGATCGCCACGCTGTTCAGCCCAGTCCGCCAGCGTTAAGTCGATACGGGTGGACGGGGGCTGCTGGCGAAGCAGCGCTTCCGCCTCCTGCTCTTTTCCACCGTCGCGCAGGCGGTTGGCGTTTTCCAGCACCTGGTTACTTTGCAGGCGGCTCGCCAGCTCCTGAATGTTGCTGTTCCACCTGTCGCGCGGCAGCGTGTTCAGATGCGCCAGCGCGGCGCGGTCCCGATCGTTGCCGGACAGGTACAGCCCGCTGGCGTAAACCTGCTCCAGATCGTCCGGTTTCTGGCTTGCCAGCTGACGCATCAGGTTATCGGCCTGGCTGCGCTGACCCGCGCTATACAGATCGCGCGACAGCCGGTAGGTGATCCACACGTCGCCCGGGGAAAGCGCAAGGCGTCGGCGCTGGATTTCTGCGGCCTGGGCATATTTCCCCTCGCTTTCCAGCCGTTCGGCCTGGGCTGACAGCTGCTCGTTCGTCAGGCTACGTTCAATATCATCAATGCTGCGGCGCTGGCTGGCAGAGAGCGACTGAATAAACTGCGTCGCCTTCTCCGGAGACTGTGCGCGATAAATATTGGCAAGACCGCGCACCGCGTTGGTGTTGCCGCTGTCCATACGCAACGCCTGGCGGTAATAGCGTTCGGCCGCGTCGTTATCTTTACGCGCCGCCGCCGCATCACCCAGCCCCAGCACCGCGTAGCTGTCGGTATTATCGACGCTGCGCGCCTGCTGGTAATAGCGTTCTGCCTGGGCCGTATTGTTGGCTTTCAGGGCGTTATCCCCCTGCTGGATCAGCAGCCAGTATCGGTTGACCTTCAGCAGGCTGTCCCATTTGCCCCGGTTATCGCTCTGCGGATCGAGGGCGATCGCCTTTTCAAACTGCGCCACCGCGCGGGCGCGATCGCCTTTCTGGGAATAGGCCTGCCCCAGCGCGCCTACGGCTTCGCTGTCGGCGTGGTTGGCGCTGACCGCTTTCTGCAACTCCGTCACCGCTTTGTTGCCCTGCCCGGCTTCCACCGCGGCTAACCCTTCGGCTTTGGCGCGAAACGCCGGATCGGCGAGCTGTTTTTGCTGCGCTTCAAGCTGCGCGCGCGCCGCCGTCACGTTATCGCCATCGCTGAACACGCTCAGGTACTGTTGCAGCGCGGTGACGCTGGTGCTGCTGGCCGGCAGATCTTTGATCTGCTGGTACCACATATCCGACGCCTGACTGCGGCCCTTGTTCGATTTGGCCATCTCCTGCAACACCGCAAACCCTTCTTCACGGCGTCCGCTCTCGAACAGAAGCTGGGCCAGCGAGGCCTGTAGCGGGGCGTTGCCCGGGCTGGTGGCGTTAAGGTTTTTAAGCTGGCCTATGGCTGAGTTCCGGCGGGCGGGATCTTTTGCCACCACGTTCCAGTACTCCGTCGCGATGTCGCCCGAGGGCGGATTCCCGTCAAACAGTTTGTCATACGCGGCAATGGCTTCCTGCGTATGGCCGGTAGTGGCAAGCAGGCGAGCCTGCTGGAGGGCCTGGCGACCGTCCGGCGTGGAGAGCAGCATGGTCGTACGGGAGGACTGGTACGCGCTGGAATCGGGTGCTATTCCTTTCAGGCGATCCAGCTCTTTTTGCGCGCCCGCCGTATCGCCCTGTCGTAACAGATAGCGGAAGCGTGCGGCAATCACGTCCGGGTTGTCGGGGTCGATCAGCTCAAGGCGGTAGAGCGACTGACGCACCAAATCCTCACGCTGCGTGGATTCGCCCAGACGAACCTGTTCCAGCAGCTGTCTCTGCTGCGGGGAGTTGGCGGCCTGGGCCAGGGGCATTAGCGCCAGGCCAAGCGATAACGTGAGGAGATTTAGTGTGAACGTGCGCATTCCTGGCCCCAATCCGGTAGTAATTCACCTTGCGCGGTGAAGCGAAAACGATGCTGATCCCACCCTTGTCCAAAGAGGGTCAGAACGTAGCTGTAATAAGCATTATTATCGGGAAAACGATCGGCGACGCGCTGACGTTGCACCGCCTGCGCGTCCCGGTTTTGTAAAAACGGAAGCAGGGAGGCAGAGAACCCAACCGGCCCATCTCCGGTACGTTTCCCGGTCGCTACGTCCACTTTTTCCGGCGGCAAGCCTTGTTTGGTTGTGGTGGTCGCCATGGGCTTGAAACGCGCCAGTAGCCGGGCTTTCTGTGGATCGCTATCGTTCATCATCCCTACCCAGAGATAGACGCGAATCGCATCGTAGCTGCCGATAAGGGACGCATCCTGCTTCAGCTGCCAGCCGCCCTTCTTCTGATATTTCACCCAGTTCGGGGAAAATCCTTTAGGCGCGGTCTCCAGCAGCAGACGCAGGTTGGTTTCTCGGAGCGTCGTCCACGGTGCACCAAAACGGGTAAAATAACTCGCAAGCTGCGGCGGCAGGTAGCTGGGGTTGAAGCGCCAGGCACTCTCTTCGGCAAAACCGACTTTACCCGGCAGCAGCATAGAGCCCAGACCCGGCACCTTCACCACTTCCTCGGTGGCAATGCGCGTCAACAGCGCCTTACCCGTGCGCGTATAATCGGGATTTTTCCATAGCCGCCCGGCTTCCAGCAGCGACCAGGCAATCCAGATATCGGCATCCGACGCCGAGTTCGAGTCGATAACGGCCCAGGTTTCGTCGTCCTTTTTCCCCCACAGCCAGGCTGGGAGATGCTGGGCTAAATCCCCCTCGGCAAGGTTATCGCGTGTCCATGCCAGCAGCAGATCGAACGCCTTGCGATCGTTTGCTGCCAGCGCAAAGAACAGCCCATAGCTTTGCCCTTCCGAGGTGGTGATCTTGCGCGCGTCGCTGGGATCGATAACGCGCCCACCTTCGCTCATATAATCCTGCTTGAACGTCTCCCAGGCGGGCCAGCGGCAGGCGGCATGAAGATTCGCCGCCGCCAGCATCAACGCTGCGACTACACACCCACGAAAGATTTTCATCACCGCTTACTCATGGTCCGGATTAAGACGACGACGGCTAATGATTCGCAGCAGACGCCACAGCACCCAGGCCAGCAATACGACGCTGAGCGCAGCCAGCACGGCCAGCAGCACCGGGTGGTTAGACAGGGCGTACCACAGGCGCTCGAACCACGGCAGATGGCCCACATAGTAGACATCCCCCACGCGCAGGCTGTTGACCCCCGACTCACGAATAACCGAGACGGAACCGTACATTGCCGCCCGTTTACCGCTGTCGTTCATGGCCGTATTGAGCAGCTCATAGCCGCGCGGGCTGTCCGCCAGCAGGGCGATAACGCTGCGCTGGTCGTTATACGGCGACTGGAAGCCGACAATCGCGGCCATCGGGCCCGTTGAGCTTACGGTCGTCCTGATATTGGCCTGACGATCGCCGCTGTCCGGCATGATGCTCGGGAACTCGGTCTGACGCAGCGGCGTGTTGACCCATGACTGCGCCGCCTGCACCAGCAGATCGACGCGCTTCTCGTCTTTCAGCTTGTCCGGGATGTTGCCGATGACCATGATATCGGCGTCTTTGTTCTGGATCTGGCTACCGTCGTTCGTCACCGTCACGTTGACCGCCGGCAAGCCGGTTTGCGCCCCGATGGTGCCCATGGTATCCAGCAGCGTGGCAACCTGACCTTCGTTAGCCGCTTTTGGCATCACGACAATTGATTCAGAGAGATCTGCCATGCGGCTGAACGGGAAGCTGGCATTTGCAAACGCACGCAGGTCCGGCATCGCGATAAAGTGGTAATACTTCGAGAAGTCGATCGTGGAATCATCACCAATCACCACGTGGTTTTGCACCGGCTGGAAGGTAATACAGTTTTCCACCGTTCCACCCGGCATCGGGTTCATATACTGGAAGTTAAACCGCAGCTGGTTCACCGCACCCAGCTTCAGCGCCGGGATCGACACATCGGTTTTACCGTCCAGCAGCCCCTGCAATACTGGCAGACGAAGCATCAGCCGGTTTGTCTCCTGGCTGCTTGTCAGGCTGAACGATTGCAGGAACTGGTTGTTGAGGCTGATATCCATGCGCGAGCTGTCTTTGGTTGCCGGCGCGGTGTAACGGTAGTTCAGGTTGATATCAATCCCGTTGGTGCGCAGCAGATACAGATCCGGCGGCAGGTTCAGCGACAGGCTGACGGGAGAAGGCTCCAGCCCGGTGGACTGCAATTGCTCTTCATAGGTTTTCAGCTCACCGAAGGTGATCGCGCGGTCGGTGCGCACCCAGTTTGGGGCATCATAAGGCTTACGCGCCAGCAGCGGTTTCACTTCATCCACCACGACGCTGTTGCCGCGGAACAGGATATTCCCCTGCGCAATGCCCTTCGCCGCCTGCACCAGATCTTTTTCATCACGCCCGAAGACCACCAGCAGCTTCACGTACGGGTTGTCCGGATGGGTGATCATCTCGATGGTGGGCGCTTTCACAGCCGGATGGTCACGCAGGAATGACGGACGTTTGGCGTTGGTGGCAAACACGATCGCGTTTTTATCCGGCATTTTGTCGTACATGACCGGGAAACTCTGACCGCGCCAGCCGGAGCGGGAACCAAACCAGGATGCCACGATGGAGGCCGCCAGCTGTTCGGTCACATCCGGAGAGCCCGCAAACACCATCGGCAGGTTCAGAGGACGGTTATCGCGCGGGTCGAAGAACGGCACCGGGAAGGCCGAGAGATCGTTTTTCAGCGCCAGTGGCTGATACGTCATCTGTAGCGAGGAGTTGCGGCCCACATCCAGCCACAGGGTGCTGCTGGCCGGGTTTTCACAGACATCGCGATAGTGACCGACAAATTCCAGACGTACGCGGTTAAAGTCTGTAATAAACAACGGGTTAATCGGCACCTGGGCCAGGGTTTTCTTACCCAGCTGCTCTTTGGTGACGGGCAGGACGTCCATCAGCTCGTCATTCAGATAGACCTTAAGCTGGGACTGCACCGGCAGCAGCGACGGCGATGGCGTGTATTCCAGGTTGAGCATCGCTTTCGACACGACTTCATCGCTGCGCATACCGAATTCGATACCGCCATTGGGGTTAATGCCGCGCAGGACCATGCTGCCCGGAGGAGGCGCGATCTGGGCGAACGTCAGCTTAACGTCACGCGACGGCGTATTTTCCGCAACCACGGGTGCGTTGGCCCCGGGCACGCCAGGCATGACCTGCCCCACCACCGGATTACCGGCAGGCAGCGTATTTCCCGTCGTCGGCTGATTTGGGACGACGTTTTCCGTCTGCCCCGGCGCCGCCGTCACAACCGGATCGGTCGCTTGCGCGACGACAGGCACCGTTGGAGCGGGCGTGGCCGCTGCGTTATCAGGCGCCGCGTTAGCCACTGTTGCAGGGAGCGCACTCATCCCCATTGCCACTGCACATAACCAGGAAAGTTTTGTTTTCATCGCGTTATCATCATTGTTGAGCCATAACCGGGTCCGCCTGCTTCGCTTCATCTCGCTCAGGCCGACGCGGAATGAACGACACGACCCAGGAAACCAGCGAAGTAAGTGACCGGAAAATTAATTTCACCGACGACGGGGCAAATTCTGCAAGGTGACGATAGCCACGGAACCCCAGCTTAAGAATATCCAGCAGGCTTTCCAGAGGCTTATCCTCAGGGAAGCTGTCCTGCCAGAGAGCCCACGTATCCGCGCGGGCAAACGTACACTGCACAAAATCAATGTGTTGCTTTTTGGTCAGCGGCATCAGTTGCAGACCCACCTCATTTCCTCTCACGCGTACAACCTGCGTCGGGAAGACATACTCCTGCTGGCCGCGCTTAAGCAGTAAGTTAACCTTCTGCCCCTCCAGCACCTTAGCCTGACCGTTGATCTTGATACCCAGACCGCCATCCGAGAAGTCATGTACGGTACAGGAGAAGAGATGGCCATCGTCGCGGGCAATGGCCGCAGGCATGCTGATTTCGACGCGATGCGCGCGGCGGACCTGTTTACTCTCCACCGATACCGCCACCGCGCCACCGAGGATAATCAGGTTATAAAACACCCACGCCATACTCACGAAGACCGTCAGGACTTCGTTTTCCGGGCCGTAGAAGTAGCGCCAGATCCCAACAATGACGCCCACAATATTCAGCAGCACCAGGAAGATATAGGGCCGGGAGATCACCCAGTCGACATACTCCTCTTCCACCAGCCCGCCCTTCGCGGTGACGTTAAATTTCCCTTTATGCGGGTTAATCAGCGCCACCATGGTTGGCGGCGCGATGTACCAGGCCAGCACCGTTTCGTAAATTTCGCTCCAGAAGGAGTGGCGATATTTCCCCTGAATCTTCGAGTTCGTCAGGCTGGCGTGGATCATGTGCGGCAGCACGAACAGGGCAATCATCAGCGCGGGAGCGTAGATGATGTAAGCGTGAAGGAGCAGGAACGCCAGCGGTGCGGTGAGGAAGATAAGCCGTGGAATACCCGACAGGAAGTGGAACATGGCGTTGACGTAGCACAGGCGCTGCGCCAGCTTCAGCCCTTTGCCCATCAGCGGGTTATCGAGACGGAAGATTTGCACCATGCCGCGCGCCCAGCGAATACGCTGGCCGATGTGTGCCGACAGGGATTCCGTTGCCAGCCCCGCCGCCTGGGGAATGCGCATATAGGCCGAGGTATAGCCAAGGCGGTGCAGACGCAGGGAGGTGTGAGCATCTTCCGTGACCGTTTCCACGGCGATGCCGCCAATTTCATCCAGCGGCTTGCGGCGGATAACCGCGCAGGAGCCGCAGAAGAACGTGGCGTCCCACATATCATTCCCGTCCTGCACCAGGCCATAGAACAGCGTGCCCTCGTTCGGGGTTTTGCGGAAACGACCGAGGTTACGTTCAAACGGATCCGGCGAGAAGAAGTGGTGCGGCGTCTGCATCATCGCCAGCTCTTTCTCCTTCAGGAACCAGCCCATCGTCATTTGCAGGAACGAGCGCGTTGGCACGTGATCGCAGTCAAAAATAGAGACGAACTCCCCTTTGGCATATTTCAGCGCATTGTTGATGTTACCGGCCTTCGCGTGTTCGTGAGTGGTACGGGCGATGTACTCTACCCCCACTTCGTCTGCGAACTGGCGGAACTCGGCGCGGCCACCGTCATCGAGGATCCAGATTTTGATTTTGTCCTTCGGCCAGTCGATACCCAGCGCGGCGTAGATGGTATTTTTCACCACCGACAGATCTTCGTTGTAGGTCGGCACGAAGAGGTCCACCGTTGGCCACTGGGTCGTGTCTTTTGGCAGCGGCACCGGCTGACGATTCAGCGGCCAGATAACCTGGAAGTAACCCAGCACCAGCACGATCCAGGCGTAGGTTTCCGCAAACAGCAGCACTAGCCCGCACACCAGGCTGACCGGATCGTCCCAGTTCAGCGTTGAGGTATAACGCCACCAGATGTAGCGGCAGGAAACGGTCAGCGACAGCACAATCAGCATCAGGGCGGAAAAACGCCCCGGAATGCGCCGTACCAGCAGCGCCACGCCCCACAGCAGGATCAGGAAGGTAAACTGCGCCAGCGGGTTGAACGGCTGGGTAATACAGACCAGCGCCAGAATGAGCGAGAACGCCACCACCACGCCGAGAATAAAACGCCGCAAGCCCGGGTGGAGGTGCCCGAGCTCTTTGTGGTTATCTAAATGTCCCGTTCTGTCGCCAACCCGGTCGGGTAGCCGGTCAAGCCACTGGTGATAGCGTTCACGCAGGTTCTGCACCCGATCGAAGCTACGCCAGCGGGACGTTTTTTTCTCCGCGCCCGTTGAGGTCGCCAGCAGCCAGATGGACTGAATAGCGTAGCGCGCGGGATCGAGCGGACGCGGCTTGTCAGGGTTGATATGCGGATAGAGTTCACCGTGGCGCGCACGAATACGTTGCCAGCACGGATGTTCAAGGGGGATGAACATCCACGCCAGAACCATCCAGAAACAGCCCAGCGCAGCGCTCAGCGATGAAGCGCCGTGATGACGGTAATGGCGATAGCGTTCACTTAAGCGCGAACTGACCGGCGGGATAAGCAGCCAGCTGGTCAGGCGACTCATGCCGTACTCCCGGCAGACTCAGGCCTTTTCGCATAGTGCAGCAGACACCAGTTGGCCAGCGTCAGGATCTCTTCCGCCGCCAGTGAATCGCTACGGTACTCCCCAAGGGGTTGTTTCGACGCGAGGCACTCCGCCATCGCTTCGTCACGATGGATCACCATCGGCAACAGGCGGCGCTGACTCTGTAGCCAGACCTGGTACAGATCGTCCTGGATCTGGCTGCCAATGCGCAGATCGTTGATCAGAATATGGGCATTGGCAGGCAACGCCTGCTGATGCAGACGGATATGGCAATTCGCATCTACGTTCGCGATGGAGAGCACATGGTCACACTGCGCCAGCAGCTGGCGGGTCAGCGACGCGGCCCCGTGCGGCAGGTCCAGCAGGATCCACCGATAGTGCCCTTTCTCTTTCAGGCTCTGCAACGCGGTGGTGAAGCGAGAGAACAGGCGCTGAAACGCGGCTTCATTCCCGCGTTCGGTTTCCGTCAGCTGACCAAAAGGAAGCAAATCGAGCTGGGAGGTATAGCGCAAACCCGCATCCCGCCAGTCTTTATCGTCCAGAAGCGCGCGCCCCCAGCCGTTTAAATACGTAAAGTCGACATTGAATGACATGCGCAGCAAATTATCGGAGCAGGCATCAATAACCAGTACCGATTCACCTAAAACCTGCAATGACCACGCCAGCGCCGCGGTTACGGAAGTTGTACCTACCCCACCACGGACGCCCTGTAATCCTAGTACGGCCATCAATGGCTTCCTTATTGTTGTTGGGCAAACTCAGCTAATAACGGCCAACGTTTAATAGCCGCAGCCAACTGTTCCCGCTGGGAAATATCGGTGTAATCTATTTCAGGCAACGAAAAAGCCTGCGTGAGCGCCAGAAAATCGTTTTGGAATGTGTAACCCAGGCTTGAGTCGACTGGCGTTGCGGGTTCGTTATTTTGCATTCTTATTTCATCCCTTTGAGTAAAATCATAAGATTCAGATGCAGCGAGGCGTCCTGCCCACGAAATTCATTTACATGCTAAATCTGATGTTCTTTAATTTCAATGTTAGGTTTATTTCTACGCTTTCGCTAGTAAACTGAGAGGCATAGAAATTCGACGAAAAGAGGGACACCGTGGACTCCATATTTTCTATTGGCATCCAGTCATTATGGGACGAATTGCGCCACATGCCAGTCGGAGGAGTCTGGTGGGTTAATACGGATCGTAATGCTGATGCCATCAGTCTGGTAAACCAGACGATAGCGGCGCAGGGTAAGGATTCCCGCGTTGCCGTCATTACGATGGGCGATGAGCCAAAGTCAATCATCAGGCTCGAAACTGACCGTGGACCCCAGACAGTACGATTATTTTCCATGTCAGCAGAGGCCGACAGTTTATACTTTTTACCCCGCGATATTCAGTGCTCTATTGTTCCTGAACACTATTTACTGATTCTTAAATGTTCTCAAAACGGTCTACAAAATATTCCGTCAGAAAAACTGCTGAAATGGCTGGAAAGAATCAACAGATGGACGAAAAATCAAAATTGCACCTTATTGGTGGTTAACCCAGGCAGTAATAACGACAAGCTTTTTTCACTTTTAATGAGTGAATACCGCTCCCTCTATGGCCTGGCCAGTATTCGTGTCCAGACTGACAGCCATCTATACGACGTGGCATTCTGGTGCAATGAAAAAGGGGTGAGCTCCCGACAGCAGCTTACCCTCAAACATGTCGGGGATGAGTGGCATCTTGCTCAACAGGAAGAGACGGTGGTTCAGCCACGCAGTGATGAAAAACGCGTTCTGAGTCATATTGCGGTACTGGAAGGCGCACCTGCTCTTTCTGAACACTGGTCACTGTTCGAAACCAATGAAGCCTTATTTGATGAAGCGCGCACCACACAGGCGGCGACCATTATCTTCTCGTTGATTCAGAATAACCAAATCGAAACGCTGGCAAGGCATATTCACACGCTACGTCGACAGCGCGGCAGCGCGTTAAAAATCGTGGTGCGTGAAAATAATACCAGCCTGCGCGCCACCGATGAGCGCCTGTTATTGGGCTGTGGCGCTAATATGGTCATCCCCTGGAATGCGCCCCTCTCGCGCTGTCTGACGCTGATCGAAAGCATCCAGGGCCAGCAGTTTAACCGCCACGTTCCGGAAGATATCAGCACCCTGCTTTCCATGACGCAGCCGATGAAGCTGCGCGGCTACCAGAAGTGGGACACCTTCTGCGACGCGGTGGGCAACATGATAAGCAATACGCTGTTACCGGCAGACGGAAAAGGGGTGATGGTTGCCCTGCGTCCCGTGCCGGGCATTCGTGTTGAACAGGCGCTTACCTTGTGCCGCCCTAATCGTACAGGGGATATCATGACCATTGGCGATAATCGCCTGGTGCTGTTCCTCTCCTTCTGCCGGGTGAACGATCTGGATACCGCGCTGAACCATATCTTCCCGCTGCCTACCGGAGATATTTTCTCGAACCGCATGGTCTGGTTCGAAGATAACCTGATTGCTGCTGAGCTTGTCCAGATGCGTACCCTGGCACCCGAAAAGTGGGCCAAACCGTTGCCTGTAACAAGCGGTGCCGTACCGGTTCTCAACGCGAAGCATGACGGGCATGTCTGGCGTCGGGTACCTGAGCCGCTACGTTTACTGGATGAGAACAAGGAGAGCGCGCCATTATGAATATCAGCGATATCATTCAACTGGTTGTTCTGTGTGCGCTAATTTTTTTGCCGCTGGGCTACTATGCGCGCCATTCCCTGCGCCGTATTCGCGATACGGTCAGATTACTGTTCGTCAAACCTCGCTATATTAAACCCGCCGGAACACTGACTCGCGCTCCGAACGTCAAGGCAAACCGAAAACATGACTAATTCTACCTATACCTCTTCGGCGCCATCGCCACTCTGGCAATACTGGCGCGGCCTGTCCGGCTGGAATTTCTACTTTCTGGTGAAGTTTGGTCTGCTGTGGGCAGGCTACCTTAATTTCCACCCTCTGCTTAACCTGGTGTTTATGGCATTCCTGCTGATGCCAATCCCGAACCTCAGGCTGCACCGTATACGTCACTGGGTCGCTATCCCCATCGGTTTCGCCCTGTTCTGGCATGATACCTGGCTGCCTGGCCCCGAAAGCATCATGAGCCAGGGCTCCCAGGTCGCAGGTTTCAGTACGGACTATATGCTCGATCTGGTTGAGCGCTTTATTAACTGGCAGATGATTGGCGCGGTATTTGTCCTGCTGGTCGCCTGGCTGTTCCTGTCTCAGTGGATCCGCGTGACGGTGTTTGTCGTCGCGATTATGGTCTGGCTAAACGTCCTGACGCTGACGGGCCCGAGCTTCTCGCTGTGGCCAGCCGGTCAGCCGACAACAACCGTGACCACCACGGGCGGTTCCGCCGCCGCTACCGTCGCGACAGCAGGGGATAAGCCTGTGGTAGGGGATATTCCCGCGCAGACCGCACCGCCGACATCCGCTAACCTGAACGCGTGGCTCTCCAGTTTTTACGCTGCGGAAGATAAGCGCCAGACGAAATTCCCGGATGCGCTGCCTGCCGATGCTCAGCCGTTTGAACTGCTGGTGATTAACATCTGTTCTCTGTCCTGGGCGGATGTCGATGCGGCCGGGTTGATGTCGCATCCGCTGTGGTCGCATTTCGATATACAGTTTAAAGACTTCAACTCCGCCACCTCCTACAGCGGCCCGGCGGCTATCCGCCTGCTGCGCGCGAGCTGTGGGCAGCCTTCGCATAAGAATCTCTACCAGCCCGCAGCTAACCAGTGCTATCTGTTCGATAACCTGGCAAAACTCGGCTTTACGCAGCACCTGATGATGGGCCACAACGGCCAGTTCGGTAACTTCCTGAAGGAAGTGCGTGAACAGGGTGGAATGCAGGCGCCACTGATGGACCAGAAAGGGCTGCCGGTGACGTTACTGGGCTTCGATGGTTCGCCGGTGTATGACGATACCGCCGTGCTTCAGCGCTGGTTCGATACCGTCGGCAAAGAAGAAGGGACGCGAAGCGCGACGTTCTATAACACGCTGCCGCTGCACGACGGGAATCACTATCCTGGCGTAAGCAAAACGGCCGATTATAAAGCCCGTGCCCAGAAGTTCTTTGACGAGCTGGATGCGTTCTTTACCGAGCTGGAAAAATCAGGGCGTAAAGTGATGGTGGTGGTGGTACCGGAACATGGTGGAGCGCTGAAAGGCGACAGGATGCAGGTGTCTGGCCTGCGTGATATCCCAAGCCCGTCCATCACTAACGTTCCGGCCGGGATTAAGTTCTTTGGCATGAAGGCGCCGCGTCAGGGTGCGCCTGTTGAGATCACCCAGCCAAGCAGCTATCTGGCCATCTCGGAACTGGTTGCTCGCGCAGTAGACGGTAAGCTGTTTGTGGAGGATAGCGTGAACTGGGATCAGCTCACCAGCGGGCTGCCGCAGACGGCAGAGGTATCGGAAAACGCTAACGCGGTGGTGATCCAGTATCAGAACAAGCCTTATGTCCGACTGAATGCCGGGGATTGGGTGCCGTATCCGCAGTGATAGCCGCTACACCCTCTCCCCTGTGGGGAGAGGGTTATTCTGCACTTCGTAACGAAATTTCACCGCCCACCCAGGGCTTAATCACGCCATCCTGCTCAAGAAGCAACGCGCCCTGAGCGTCAATGCCGCGTGAAGTGCCGTAAATCTCTTTATCCCCAATCAGCAGCTTCACCGGTCGGTTAATAAAGTTATCCAGCTTTTCCCAGCGGGAGAGGAACGGGGCTAACCCCTCCTGTTCAAAGAGCGTCAGCGAACTTCGCAATTCATTGATCATCCGGACTGCAAGCGTATTGCGATCGATGGCGATCCCCGCTTCCTGGAGGTTGGTCCAGGCCTGGTTCACAACATCGTTTTGCACGTTTCGCATTACCATGTTTAGCCCGGCTCCAATGACGATCTGCGCGGCATCGCCCGTTTTTCCCGTCAGTTCAACCAGGATACCCGCCAGTTTGCGATCGTTGAGATAGAGATCGTTCGGCCATTTCACCCGAACTTTATCCGCGCCCAGATCGTGCAGCACCTCTGCCATCACGATACCGATGACCAGGCTCAGCCCGATGGCCGCAGCCGGCCCCTGCTCAAGCCGCCAGTACATGGAGAGATAGAGGTTGGCGCCAAATGGCGAGAACCACTTGCGACCCCGACGGCCACGTCCTGCCTGTTGATACTCGGCAACGCAGGCATCGCCGGATGTCAGCTCGCTCAGGCGGTCCAGCAGATACTGGTTCGTCGAATCAATGACCGGCAATACCGCAACGTTGCCGTGCCCAATCTGGCTGCGAATGATCTCTTCATTCAGTAACTGGATCGGTTCCGGCAGGCTATAACCTTTACCAGGCACCGTAAACACATCCACGCCCCAGTCGCGGAGCGTTTGTATATGCTTGTTGATAGCAGCGCGGCTCATGCCCAGCTGCTCGCCCAGCTGCTCACCAGAATGAAACTCGCCATCTGCCAGAATGCCGATGAGAGTTAACGGAATCGTATTGTCCTTCACGCAATGGTCTCCACGGCATTCACTTCGCCTGTTCGGCCAATAAAGCGAACTTCAGGCTCCAGCCAGACGTTAAATTTTTCGCCCACGCGCTGGCGAACATGGTGCGCCAGGTTGACGACATCTTCACTCGTCGCGCTGGACTGGTTGATCAGTACCAGTGCCTGCTGACGGTGAACAGCAGCGCCACCAACAGTGGTACCTTTTAAATCACATTGATCGATAAGCCAGCCTGCGGCCAGCTTCACGCTGCCATCCGCCTGAGGATAATGCGGAGCCGTTGGCCAGCCGGTGAGAAATGCTTTGGCATTTTCGCTGCCGATCACCGGGTTTTTGAAGAAACTGCCCGCATTTCCGTTCACTTTCGGGTCCGGAAGCTTGGTCATTCGCATATGGCAAACGGAATCAAATACCTCACGCGGTGTGACGGTAGCCGGATCGAGGCGAGTCAGATCGCCGTAAGTCAGCACCGGTTTCCAGTCCTTTGCCAGACGCAGACCAACGGCCACAATGACGAACCGATCCTGATACTCGTGCTTGAAAATGCTGTCGCGATAGCCAAAGCGGCACTGCTCTGCGGTTAAGCGCTGCGCATTACCCGTGGCCAGCTCAATGCAGTCGACGTATTCGCAGACGTGTTTCAGTTCGATGCCGTAGGCACCGATGTTTTGAATAGGAGACGATCCTGCGCAGCCCGGGATCAGGGCCAGGTTTTCCAGCCCGGGCATCCCTTTTTCAAGGGTATATTGCACCAGACGGTGCCAGTTTTCGCCAGCACCCACGCGTAAATGCCAGCTGTCAGCGCGCTCTTCAACGTCAATTCCCATGATGCGGTTGACGATCACCGTTCCCGCAAAATCATCGAGAAACAGGACATTACTTCCTTCGCCCAGAATCAGTACGGGTTCACCGTTTTCTGTTGCGCTCTGCCACGCGTTCAGCAGCTGCTGAGCATTTTCGGCACGTACAATTTGATTAGCATTTCGTTGAATACCAAAGGTATTCCAGGGCTTAAGGGAGTGGTTCATAGACGCTATCCTGATGCAAAAACCGGGGTAGTTTACCGTATATACGCAGGGATAGGTGATTAGTTTATGGAAATGAAGGATCTGCAAAAACGCAAAAAGGCCATCCTTACGGATGGCCTCTTCACTTGTTTGATGCCTGGCAGTTCCCTACTCTCACATGGGGAGACCCCACACTACCATCGGCGCTACGGCGTTTCACTTCTGAGTTCGGCATGGGGTCAGGTGGGACCACCGCGCTAAAGCCGCCAGGCAAATTCTGTTCATCTGTATCAGGCTGAAAATCTGTCTCTTCGCCAAAACATCTTCGGCGTTGTAAGGTTAAGCCTCACGGTTCATTAGTATCGGTTAGCTCAACGCATCGCTGCGCTTACACACCCGACCTATCAACGTCGTCGTCTTCAACGTTCCTTCAGGAGACTTAAAGTCTCAGGGAGAACTCATCTCGGGGCAAGTTTCGTGCTTAGATGCTTTCAGCACTTATCTCTTCCGCATTTAGCTACCGGGCAGTGCCATTGGCATGACAACCCGAACACCAGTGATGCGTCCACTCCGGTCCTCTCGTACTAGGAGCAGCCCCCCTCAATTCTCCAGCGCCCACGGCAGATAGGGACCGAACTGTCTCACGACGTTCTAAACCCAGCTCGCGTACCACTTTAAATGGCGAACAGCCATACCCTTGGGACCTACTTCAGCCCCAGGATGTGATGAGCCGACATCGAGGTGCCAAACACCGCCGTCGATATGAACTCTTGGGCGGTATCAGCCTGTTATCCCCGGAGTACCTTTTATCCGTTGAGCGATGGCCCTTCCATTCAGAACCACCGGATCACTATGACCTGCTTTCGCACCTGCTCGCGCCGTCACGCTCGCAGTCAAGCTGGCTTATGCCATTGCACTAACCTCCTGATGTCCGACCAGGATTAGCCAACCTTCGTGCTCCTCCGTTACTCTTTGGGAGGAGACCGCCCCAGTCAAACTACCCACCAGACACTGTCCGCAACCCGGATTACGGGTCTACGTTAGAACACCAGCCATTAAAGGGTGGTATTTCAAGGTTGGCTCCACGCAGACTGGCGTCCACGCTTCAAAGCCTCCCACCTATCCTACACATCAAGGACCAGTGTTCAGTGTCAAGCTATAGTAAAGGTTCACGGGGTCTTTCCGTCTTGCCGCGGGTACACTGCATCTTCACAGCGAGTTCAATTTCACTGAGTCTCGGGTGGAGACAGCCTGGCCATCATTACGCCATTCGTGCAGGTCGGAACTTACCCGACAAGGAATTTCGCTACCTTAGGACCGTTATAGTTACGGCCGCCGTTTACCGGGGCTTCGATCAAGAGCTTCGCGTTGCCGCTAACCCCATCAATTAACCTTCCGGCACCGGGCAGGCGTCACACCGTATACGTCCACTTTCGTGTTTGCACAGTGCTGTGTTTTTAATAAACAGTTGCAGCCAGCTGGTATCTTCGACTGATTTCAGCTCCGTCCGCAGGGACTTCACCTACATATCAGCGTGCCTTCTCCCGAAGTTACGGCACCATTTTGCCTAGTTCCTTCACCCGAGTTCTCTCAAGCGCCTTGGTATTCTCTACCTGACCACCTGTGTCGGTTTGGGGTACGATTTCGTGTTACCTGATGCTTAGAGGCTTTTCCTGGAAGCAGGGCATTTATCACTTCAGCACCGTAGTGCCTCGTCATCACACCTCAGCGTTAAAAGGTACCGGATTTACCTGGAACCTCCGCCTACATGCTTAAACCGGGACAACCGTCGCCCGGCTGACATAGCCTTCTCCGTCCCCCCTTCGCAGTAACACCAAGTACAGGAATATTAACCTGTTTCCCATCGACTACGCCTTTCGGCCTCGCCTTAGGGGTCGACTCACCCTGCCCCGATTAACGTTGGACAGGAACCCTTGGTCTTCCGGCGAGCGGGCTTTTCACCCGCTTTATCGTTACTTATGTCAGCATTCGCACTTCTGATACCTCCAGCAACCCTCACAGGCCACCTTCAACGGCTTACAGAACGCTCCCCTACCCAACAACACATAGTGTCGCTGCCGCAGCTTCGGTGCATGGTTTAGCCCCGTTACATCTTCCGCGCAGGCCGACTCGACCAGTGAGCTATTACGCTTTCTTTAAATGATGGCTGCTTCTAAGCCAACATCCTGGCTGTCTGTGCCTTCCCACATCGTTTCCCACTTAACCATGACTTTGGGACCTTAGCTGGCGGTCTGGGTTGTTTCCCTCTTCACGACGGACGTTAGCACCCGCCGTGTGTCTCCCGTGATAACATTCTTCGGTATTCGTAGTTTGCATCGGGTTGGTAAGCCGGGATGGCCCCCTAGCCGAAACAGTGCTCTACCCCCGAAGATGAATTCACGAGGCGCTACCTAAATAGCTTTCGGGGAGAACCAGCTATCTCCCGGTTTGATTGGCCTTTCACCCCCAGCCACAGGTCATCCGCTAATTTTTCAACATTAGTCGGTTCGGTCCTCCAGTTAGTGTTACCCAACCTTCAACCTGCCCATGGCTAGATCACCGGGTTTCGGGTCTATACCCTGCAACTTAACGCCCAGTTAAGACTCGGTTTCCCTTCGGCTCCCCTATACGGTTAACCTTGCTACAGAATATAAGTCGCTGACCCATTATACAAAAGGTACGCAGTCACCCCATAAAGAGGCTCCCACTGCTTGTACGTACACGGTTTCAGGTTCTTTTTCACTCCCCTCGCCGGGGTTCTTTTCGCCTTTCCCTCACGGTACTGGTTCACTATCGGTCAGTCAGGAGTATTTAGCCTTGGAGGATGGTCCCCCCATATTCAGACAGGATACCACGTGTCCCGCCCTACTCTTCGAGTTCACAACAAGTGTGTTTTCGTGTACGGGACTATCACCCTGTACCGTCGGACTTTCCAGACCGTTCCACTAACACACAAGCTGATTCAGACTCCGGGCTGCTCCCCGTTCGCTCGCCGCTACTGGGGGAATCTCGGTTGATTTCTTTTCCTCGGGGTACTTAGATGTTTCAGTTCCCCCGGTTCGCCTCGTTAACCTATGTATTCAGTTAACGATAGTGCAACGGATTGCACTGGGTTTCCCCATTCGGACATCGACGGGTCAAAGGTTCATATCACCTCGCCGTCGCTTTTCGCAGATTAGCACGTCCTTCATCGCCTCTGACTGCCAGGGCATCCACCGTGTACGCTTAGTCGCTTAACCTCACAACCCGAAGATGTTTCACTTCTGATTGCGAAAATTTGAGAGACTCGAACACACATGAGCTGTGTGTCGTTTCAATTTTCAGCTTGATCCAGATTTTTAAAGAGCAAAACTTCGCAGTGCACCTTTTCAGGTTCACTCTGAAGTTTTCTTGTGTTCGCAGTAAAAGATGGTGGAGCTATGCGGGATCGAACCGCAGACCTCCTGCGTGCAAGGCAGGCGCTCTCCCAGCTGAGCTATAGCCCCATCGTATAAACAACCTCTTCAAATTTGCGTTGCAAATTTGGTAGGCCTGAGTGGACTTGAACCACCGACCTCACCCTTATCAGGGGTGCGCTCTAACCACCTGAGCTACAAGCCTGTAGAGGTTTTTTACTGCTGTTTTTCATCAGACAATCTGTGTGAGCACTACAAAGGCAGGTTCTTTAAGGTAAGGAGGTGATCCAACCGCAGGTTCCCCTACGGTTACCTTGTTACGACTTCACCCCAGTCATGAATCACAAAGTGGTAAGCGCCCTCCCGAAGGTTAAGCTACCTACTTCTTTTGCAACCCACTCCCATGGTGTGACGGGCGGTGTGTACAAGGCCCGGGAACGTATTCACCGTGGCATTCTGATCCACGATTACTAGCGATTCCGACTTCATGGAGTCGAGTTGCAGACTCCAATCCGGACTACGACGCACTTTATGAGGTCCGCTTGCTCTCGCGAGGTCGCTTCTCTTTGTATGCGCCATTGTAGCACGTGTGTAGCCCTACTCGTAAGGGCCATGATGACTTGACGTCATCCCCACCTTCCTCCAGTTTATCACTGGCAGTCTCCTTTGAG
Source organism: Enterobacter cloacae complex sp. (assembly GCF_900322725.1). NCBI lineage: Bacteria > Pseudomonadati > Pseudomonadota > Gammaproteobacteria > Enterobacterales > Enterobacteriaceae > Enterobacter > Enterobacter cloacae complex sp. The sequence goes on from NZ_LT991957.1 coordinate 1,877,874, forward strand.
TTCCCGGCCTAACCGCTGGCAACAAAGGATAAGGGTTGCGCTCGTTGCGGGACTTAACCCAACATTTCACAACACGAGCTGACGACAGCCATGCAGCACCTGTCTCAGAGTTCCCGAAGGCACCAAAGCATCTCTGCTAAGTTCTCTGGATGTCAAGAGTAGGTAAGGTTCTTCGCGTTGCATCGAATTAAACCACATGCTCCACCGCTTGTGCGGGCCCCCGTCAATTCATTTGAGTTTTAACCTTGCGGCCGTACTCCCCAGGCGGTCGACTTAACGCGTTAGCTCCGGAAGCCACGCCTCAAGGGCACAACCTCCAAGTCGACATCGTTTACGGCGTGGACTACCAGGGTATCTAATCCTGTTTGCTCCCCACGCTTTCGCACCTGAGCGTCAGTCTTTGTCCAGGGGGCCGCCTTCGCCACCGGTATTCCTCCAGATCTCTACGCATTTCACCGCTACACCTGGAATTCTACCCCCCTCTACAAGACTCTAGCCTGCCAGTTTCGAATGCAGTTCCCAGGTTGAGCCCGGGGATTTCACATCCGACTTGACAGACCGCCTGCGTGCGCTTTACGCCCAGTAATTCCGATTAACGCTTGCACCCTCCGTATTACCGCGGCTGCTGGCACGGAGTTAGCCGGTGCTTCTTCTGCGGGTAACGTCAATTGCTGAGGTTATTAACCTCAACACCTTCCTCCCCGCTGAAAGTACTTTACAACCCGAAGGCCTTCTTCATACACGCGGCATGGCTGCATCAGGCTTGCGCCCATTGTGCAATATTCCCCACTGCTGCCTCCCGTAGGAGTCTGGACCGTGTCTCAGTTCCAGTGTGGCTGGTCATCCTCTCAGACCAGCTAGGGATCGTCGCCTAGGTGAGCCGTTACCCCACCTACTAGCTAATCCCATCTGGGCACATCCGATGGCAAGAGGCCCGAAGGTCCCCCTCTTTGGTCTTGCGACGTTATGCGGTATTAGCTACCGTTTCCAGTAGTTATCCCCCTCCATCAGGCAGTTTCCCAGACATTACTCACCCGTCCGCCACTCGTCAGCGAAGCAGCAAGCTGCTTCCTGTTACCGTTCGACTTGCATGTGTTAGGCCTGCCGCCAGCGTTCAATCTGAGCCATGATCAAACTCTTCAATTTAAAAGTTTGATGCTCAATGAATTAAACTTCGTAATGAATTACGTGTTCACTCGTTGAGACTTGGTATTCATTTATCGTCTTGCGACGTTAAGAATCCATGTCACTTTGAGTGCCCACACAGATTGTCTGATAAATTGTTAAAGAGCAGTGCCGCTACGTTTTCGCTGCGGCGCGGGGTGTGCATATTACGCTTTCCCGCTTCAGAGTCAAGCGTTTATTTTGCTTTTCTCTGCTGACCCGGCGGCTTGCGTGCCGTTGTTCCGTGTCAGTGGAGGCGCATTATAGGGAGTTCTTCCGAAGTGACAAGCACTAAATACAAAAAACTTTTCGTTCGCTCACTTTTCAAACTCAACGCTTATTTAACCCGCGGATCGTCCGTTAAACGCGCAATTTCACGGGCAAAACTGGCGACCTGAGCCCAGTCGGTGTAGACCACTTCTTTACGCGTATCCGTTTCACCACCTGTCATCTTCATGATCAGGCGGATCATAAAGCGGTCATACCAGCTATAGCGTGGATAACGCAGCGCGCCCGCAAAGACAGAACAGATATCGGGCTGCCATGGCGAATTCAGCAAAAACTTGCGCGTATAGCTGTTGGTCTGCGGCGTACGCTTCTCCGCTTTACGGGCAACCAGGTTGACCGAGTAAAACGCGCCAGGCCGCTTCGCGAGTTCCGCCGTATGCTTTTTCACAAAACGATCCAGCGCAGGGTGGAAATGACCGTAACGAATTGAAGCACCAATGACCACACGGTCGTAATCCTGCCAGGCAATCTGTTCTGTGCGATTCAGGTTCACCACATCAGAATGAATGCCCAGCTCTGTGAGTTCAGAAGCCAGATAAGAAGCAATCTCACGCGTTTGACCGTCACGCGTTGAGAAAAGAATTAACGTTTTCACTTATGTCTCCTTACTCACGCCAGAATGTTGGGGTAAACAGCACCAGCAACGTAAAGACCTCAAGACGCCCAAACAGCATATTGGCAATTAAGATCCACTTCGCCACCGGGTTCATACTGGCGAAGTTATCCGCCACAACGCCCAGCCCCGGCCCCAGATTGTTTAACGTTGCCACCACAGAGGCGAAGGCAGAGAAATCATCCACACCCGTGGCGATAATCGCCAGCATACTGACAATAAAGACCAGCGCATAAGCGGAGAAGAATCCCCACACCGCTTCGAGGATACGCTCCGGCAGCGCGCGGTTCCCCAGCTTAATGCTGTAAACCGCATTCGGATGCACCAGACGTTTCAGCTCACGGTTCCCCTGCTTGAACAGCAGCAGAATACGGATCACCTTCAGACCACCGCCCGTCGAACCGGCGCAACCGCCGATAAACGCAGAGCACAGCAGCAGCACCGGCAGGAACAGCGGCCAACGCGCAATACTGTCCGTGGTGAAACCGGCGGTTGTCGCCATCGATACCACCTGGAAGAAGGCCTGGTTCAGGGTCGTGACCGCCGAGTTATAGACATCATGGAACCACAGTACCAGGGTACAGATGATCACCAGGGTCAGCTGGACGCCAATAAACATCCGGAATTCCGGGTCGCGCCAGTACACCTTCAGGCTACGTCCGCTGAGCAACGAGAAGTGTAGACCGTAGTTACAGCCTGAGATCAGCAGAAAGATGGCAATGATGGTATTGATTGTCGGGCTGTCGAAGTAACCGACGCTGGCATCATGGGTAGAAAACCCGCCGATGGCGATAGTCGCGAAGCTGTGCCCGATGGCGTCGAACGCGGGCATTCCGGCGAACCACAGCGCCAGCGCGCAGGCCACCGTCAACAGGACATATATAAGCCACAGGGTTTTCGCCGTCTCCGCAATACGCGGGCGCATCTTGTTATCTTTCAGCGGGCCAGGCATTTCTGCCCGGTAAAGCTGCATCCCCCCGACGCCCAGAATCGGCAGGATAGCCACCGCCAGGACGATGATCCCCATACCGCCAAACCACTGGAGCATCTGCCGGTAAAAGAGAATCGCATGCGGGAGCGAATCCAGCCCCACAAGCGTGGTGGCGCCGGTGGTCGTTAAACCTGAGAACGATTCAAAAAACGCATCCGTGATGGTGAGATTCGGTTGTTCAGAGAAGATAAACGGCAGCGCACCCACGCTTCCCAGTACCGTCCAGAACAGGACCACAATCAAAAAACCCTCACGGGATTTCAGCTCACCCTTCTCACGACGGTTTGGCCACCACAGCAGCGAGCCAATCGTCAGCGCGACAAAAAAGGTTTGCGTGAATGCACGCCCCGCACCGTCCCGGTAGATGAGCGCCACCAGTCCGGGGATGATCATCGTCCCGGAGAAAAGTATGACCAGCAATCCAACGATTCGGGTAATGGCACGAAAATGCATCTCTGCCGCTTCCTTAGGTATTCAAAATGATGAGGTGGGGATTATTCTTCAATCGGCAGTAATTGCAATGAACCGCGACTAAAATCAGCGAGTTTTGCTGAAAAAGCAGCCAGTTCCGCCTGAGGAAGCGCCACGCGTAGTTGCACCATTGCCTGATAATCACTGTGTGCGATGACGCCGTTAAACTGTTTAAGCAGTGCTTCGATACCCGATAGCTGGGCGTAATCGCATAACAAAGTATATTCTGTCAGCGGCGTTTTGCGGGTCGTTATCAGAAGATTAAGCGCCTGCTGAACACCACCGCCGTAGGCTTTAACCAGGCCGCCTGTGCCTAACAAAATGCCACCGTAGTAGCGCACAACGACGGCGGTGATTTCACCCACACCGCTGCCCATTAGCTGGGAGAGCATCGGTTTTCCGGCCGTGCCCGCCGGTTCACCGTCATCAGAAAACCCGAGCTGCTGTGAGTCATTCGGCGGCCCTGCGACCCACGCCACACAGTGGTGGCGGGCATCGGGGTGCTGCGCGCGAACGGACTCGACGAACGCCTTCGCCGCCTCCACGCCGTCGGTATGCGCCAACAGCGTGATAAAGCGGCTTTTTTTGATTTCCTCAACAAAGGTGACCGGCTCAGCCGGTATCAGCCAGCTTTCCATCAGGCCAGCTTCAGATCTCGCGTCATGTTCTCAATGCTGTTCTCGTGAATAACCACGTTATCCTCGATACGAATGCCGCCAAACGGCTTCAGCGCGTCAATTTTTTCCCAGTTGAAGTGCTTGCTGAATTGGCCTTCACGCCACGGCGCCAGCAGGGATTCAATAAAGTAGATGCCCGGCTCGATGGTCAATACCATACGCGGCGCCAGAACGCGGGTGCAGCGCAGATAAGGATATTTAGACGGTGCCGCCAGGTGCGTACCGGTATCATCCTGCATAAAGCCTGCGACGTCATGAACCTGCAAACCCAGCGGGTGGCCGATACCGTGCGGCATAAATGGCCCGGTCAGATCGTTCTCAACCATCGCCTCTTCGCTCATGTCTTTGACGATCTGATGCTTACGCAGCAGTTTCGCGATGCGCTGATGGAACTGGATGTGGTAATCCACATAGCTGGTTCCCGCTTTCATGGTGCCAATCAGCGCCAGCTGTTCATCGTTCACGTCTTTAATCAGCTGCGCGAAATCGGTATCCGCATTCGCCGCCCAGGTACGGGTCAGGTCTGCCGCATAGCCATTGTACTCTGCGCCGGCATCCAGCAGGAAGCTGCGCATCTCAGCCGGAACCTGATGATCCAGTTTGGTGTAGTGCAGAACAGAGGCATGCTCATTCAGCGCCACGATGTTGCTGTAAGGCACATCGGTATCGCGATGGCCGGTCGCGGTCAGGTAGGCCTGATTGATATCGAACTCGCTCATGCCGGACTGGAACGCTTCATGCGCCGCACGGTGGCCATTCACCGCCGTTTTTTGCGCTTCACGCATGCAGTAAAGTTCATAGTCAGTCTTGTAGGCGCGATAGTAGTGCAGATAATCCAGCACGCCTTTCGGGTTAAGTTTATCTGCCGGAATATCCAGACCCAGCGCACGCTCGGGAACCGGGCCAATGTAGCCGATGTTGCCGCGCGCCGCTGGCAGTTGGCTGCCAATGCCGTCCGCTTTTGGCAGCGCAATCACGTCAATTTCTTCGGTCCAGAATGAGGTCGGCAGCGGTTCCACGTTGTGCCAGTAATCGACCGGCAGGTAGAACCACAGTTTCGGCTTGTTCACGCCATCCACCAGCAGCCAGCAATTTGGAACCTGTGTCACCGGCACCCAGGCTTTAAACTGCGGGTTAACCTTGAACGGATAAGCATGGTCATCAAGAAACGTATTCATCAGCTCGCCGGAGTGGATCAGCAGAGCATCCAGCTTGAAGCGGGCCAGTACATCGCGGGTACGTTCCTGTAGGGTAACGATATGATTTTTATAGAGCGAAGCCAGTGAGTCCATCATTCTTCCTTTCGTTTTTTTGACCTCAAGTCATCGCATCTTAGCACACCTCACTCCGGCTGCGTGATTTCCACCGACCGTGATCAGTGCAGCAATTTCTTAATGAGTAATTTGCATTTTATTAACATAAATTCCACACTCCGTCTCATCTGGTATGACCAGATCCAATTGCTGGATTCAGGAGACCGACATGCTCTACAAAGGCGACACCCTGTACGTAGACTGGCTGGAAGATGGCATTGCCGAACTGGTGTTCGATGCCCCCGGCTCAGTGAACAAGCTTGATACCGCGACGGTGGCCAGTCTTGGCCAGGCGCTGGATGTACTTGAAAAGCAATCAGATTTAAAAGGGCTGCTGCTGCGCTCCAACAAAGCGGCCTTTATCGTTGGTGCGGATATCACCGAATTCCTGTCGTTGTTCCAGGTTCCTGAGGAGCAGCTGAGCCAGTGGCTGCACTTTGCCAACAGCGTCTTTAATCGTCTGGAAGATTTACCTGTGCCAACGATTTCCGCCGTTAACGGCTACGCGCTGGGCGGCGGCTGCGAATGCGTGCTGGCGACCGATTACCGTCTGGCAACGCCGGACCTGCGCATCGGCCTGCCGGAAACCAAGCTGGGCATCATGCCGGGCTTTGGCGGTTCCGTGCGTATGCCACGCATGCTGGGTGCGGACAGCGCCCTGGAAATCATCGCTGCCGGTAAAGACGTGGGTGCAGAACAGGCGCAGAAAATCGGCCTGGTCGACGGCGTCGTGAAACCAGAGAAGCTGGTTGAAGGAGCACTCGCCATTCTGCGTCAGGCGATTAATGGCGATCTCGACTGGAAAGCCAAACGCCAGCCGAAGCTGGAGCCGTTAAAGCTCAGCAAGATTGAAGCCACCATGAGCTTCACTATCGCCAAAGGCATGGTGATGCAGACGGCGGGTAAACATTACCCGGCGCCAATCACGGCGGTGAAAACCATTGAAGCGGCAGCCCGTCTGGGCCGTGATGAAGCCCTGAAGCTTGAAAACCAGAGCTTTGTCCCGCTGGCGCATACCAATGAAGCCCGCGCGCTGGTTGGCATCTTCCTGAACGATCAGTTCGTGAAGGGCAAGGCTAAGCAGCTGACCAAAAACGTTGAAACGCCAAAACACGCGGCGGTGCTCGGCGCCGGCATTATGGGTGGCGGTATTGCTTACCAGTCGGCCTGGAAAGGCGTGCCGGTGGTGATGAAAGACATCAACGAAAAATCCCTGACGCTGGGCATGACCGAAGCCGCCAAGCTGCTGAATAAACAGCTTGAGCGCGGCAAAATTGACGGCATGAAACTCTCCGGCGTGATCTCCACCATCCAGCCAACGCTGGAATACAGCGGCTTTGACCGCGTGGACGTGGTGGTTGAAGCGGTCGTTGAGAATCCGAAAGTCAAAAAAGCGGTGCTGGCCGAAACGGAAGAGAAGGTGCGTCCTGAGACCGTGCTGGCCTCCAACACCTCCACCATTCCTATCAGCGAGCTCGCAAGCGTGCTGAAGCGTCCGGAAAACTTCTGCGGAATGCACTTCTTTAACCCGGTGCACCGCATGCCGCTGGTCGAAGTGATCCGCGGGGAAAAAACCTCCGACGACACCATCGCCAAAGTGGTGGCGTGGGCCAGCAAAATGGGCAAAACGCCAATCGTCGTTAACGACTGCCCGGGCTTCTTCGTTAACCGCGTGCTGTTCCCCTACTTTGCCGGCTTCAGCCAGCTGCTGCGCGACGGCGCGGACTTCCGCAAGATCGACAAAGTGATGGAAAAACAGTTCGGCTGGCCGATGGGCCCGGCCTATCTGCTGGACGTGGTCGGGATCGACACCGCGCATCACGCTCAGGCGGTGATGGCAGCGGGCTTCCCGCAGCGCATGCAGAAAGATTATCGCGACGCGATTGACGCCCTGTTCGACGCCAACCGCTTCGGGCAAAAAAACGGCATGGGCTTCTGGCGTTATAAAGAAGACAGCAAAGGCAAGCCGAAGAAAGAGGAAGATCCGGCGGTGGATGGCCTGCTGGCCGACGTATGCCAGCCGAAACGCGACTTCACCGACGACGAAATTATTGCCCGCATGATGATTCCGATGATCAACGAAGTGGTGCGCTGCCTCGAAGAAGGCATTATCGCCAGCCCGGCAGAAGCGGATATGGCGCTGGTGTACGGCCTGGGCTTCCCTCCGTTCCACGGCGGCGCGTTCCGCTGGCTGGATACGCTCGGCAGTGCCCGCTACCTCGATATGGCGCAGCAGTATCAGCACCTCGGCCCGCTGTACGACGTGCCGGAAGGCCTGCGTAACAAAGCGCGCCATAACGAACCCTACTACCCAGCAGTTGAGCCCGCCCGTCCGGTTGGCGCACTGAAAACGGCTTAAGGAGTCACAATGGAAAAGGTTGTCATTGTTGATGCGATTCGCACCCCGATGGGCCGTTCAAAAGGCGGCGCGTTCCGTAACGTGCGCGCGGAAGATCTTTCCGCGCACCTGATGCGTAGCCTGCTGGCGCGTAATCCGGCGCTGGACCCGGCAGCGCTCGACGATATCTACTGGGGCTGCGTGCAGCAAACGCTTGAGCAGGGCTTCAACATCGCCCGCAACGCGTCGCTGCTGGCGGAGATCCCGCATTCGGTTCCGGCGGTCACCGTCAACCGTCTGTGCGGTTCGTCAATGCAGGCGCTGCATGATGCGGCGCGCATGATCATGACCGGCGATGCGCAGGCCTGCCTGGTCGGCGGCGTCGAGCACATGGGCCACGTGCCGATGAGCCACGGGGTTGATTTCCACCCTGGCATGAGCCGCAACGTGGCGAAAGCCGCAGGCATGATGGGCCTGACCGCCGAAATGCTCTCCCGCCTGCACGGTATCAGCCGCGAAATGCAGGATGCTTTTGCCGCGCGCTCTCACGCCCGCGCCTGGGCCGCCACGCAGTCTGGCGCTTTTAAGAATGAGATTATCCCAACCGGCGGACACGACGCGGACGGCGTACTGAAGCAGTTCAGCTACGACGAAGTTATCCGTCCTGAGACCACGGTCGACGCGCTTTCTACCCTGCGTCCGGCTTTTGATCCGGTCACCGGCACGGTAACGGCGGGCACCTCTTCTGCCCTGTCCGACGGCGCCGCCGCGATGCTGGTGATGAGCGAAAGCCGCGCCCGCGAATTAGGCCTGACGCCACGCGCCCGCGTGCGTTCGATGGCGGTCGTAGGTTGCGACCCGTCGATCATGGGCTACGGTCCGGTTCCGGCGTCAAAACTGGCGCTGAAAAAAGCGGGGCTGAGCGCAAGTGATATCGACCTGTTCGAGATGAACGAAGCCTTCGCCGCACAGATCCTGCCGTGCATTAAAGATCTGGGCCTGATGGATCAGATCGACGAGAAGATTAACCTCAACGGCGGCGCGATCGCCCTCGGTCACCCGCTGGGCTGCTCCGGAGCGCGTATCAGCACCACGCTGATCAACCTGATGGAACGCAAAGATGCCCAGTTCGGGCTGGCAACGATGTGTATCGGGTTGGGTCAGGGGATCGCGACGGTATTTGAGAGAGTGTAAGGCTATAACGTAGGCCCGATAAGCTTCGCGCCATCGGGCTTTTGCCGGGAGGCGCTGCGCTTTCCCGGCCTACGAGAGGTATCTCACCGCCACTATCGCCATTGGCGAAGAGAGACAGTTTAGTTGCCGTTCTTCCCGCCTGTCAGGGGCGGGTTTTTTACATCATTGCAGCAGCGAAATATCCGCCACGCGCAGGAACAGCTCACGCAGTTTCTCGAGCATAGAGAGACGGTTAATACGCAGCTCTTTATCTTCCACGTTTACCATCACTTTCTCGAAGAAGGCGTCGATGATGTCACGCAGCTCCGCCAGCTCCACCAGCGCTTCCTGGTAGCGGCCTTCCGCGAAGTACGGCTCAAGCTTGTCGCGCAGCACCACAACCTGCATCGCCAGAGCAATCTCTTCCGGCTCTTTCAGCGTCGCGGCGTTTACACGCTCGTTCAGCGTCTCGTCGGATTTTGCGAGGATGTTAGATACACGCTTATTGGCCGCAGCCAGAGCAGACGCCGCTTCCAGCGTACGGAAGTGGGATACCGCTTTCATACGCGCATCGAAATCTGCCGGACGGGTCGGACGACGCGCCAGCACCGCCTGAATGGTATCAACGGAGTAACCTTCGTCCTGATACCACGCGCGGAAACGACCGAGCATAAAGTCGATAACATCATCCACAACCTTCGCGTTGGTCAGCTTATCGCCGTACAGACGCACCGCTTCTTCCGTCAGCGTTTGCAGATCGAGGTTCAGGTTCTTCTCGACGATGATACGCAGCACGCCCAGCGCGGCGCGACGCAGCGCAAACGGGTCTTTATCGCCTTTCGGATGCTGACCGATACCGAAGATACCCGCCAGGGTGTCCATCTTATCGGCAATCGCCACGGCGCAGGCAACCGGGTTGGACGGCAGATCGTCACCGGCAAAGCGCGGCTGATACTGCTCGTTCAGGGCCACCGCCACGTCTTCCGCTTCGCCATCGTGACGCGCGTAATGCATGCCCATGACGCCCTGGGTGTCGGTGAATTCGAACACCATGTTGGTCATCAGGTCGCACTTGGAGAGCAGGCCCGCACGGGTAGCGTGGTTCACGTCCGCGCCAATCTCACGGGCAATCCAGCCGGACAGCTCCGCGATACGGTCGGTCTTGTCGCGCAGCGTACCCAGTTGCTGCTGGAACAGCACGGTTTGCAGACGCGGCAGGTTATCTTCCAGACGTTTTTTACGGTCGGTGTTGAAGAAGAACTCGGCATCCGCCAGACGTGGGCGCACCACTTTCTCGTTACCGGAGATAATCTGGATCGGATCTTTCGATTCGATGTTCGCCACGAAGATGAAGTTTGGCAGCAGCTTGCCGTCGTTGGCGTAAACCGGGAAGTACTTCTGGTCACCCTTCATGGTGTAAACCAGCGCTTCTGCCGGAACGGCCAGGAATTTCTCTTCGAATTTCGCGGTCAGCACAACCGGCCATTCCACCAGAGAAGTTACCTCTTCCAGCAGGCTGTCGCTCAGATCGGCATTACCGCCAATCTTACGCGCCGCTTCTTCTGCGTCCGCTTTAATTTTGGCTTTACGCTGTTCGTAGTCAGCAATAACTTTACCGCGCTCCAGCAGGATCTGCGGGTACTGGTCGGCATTGTCGATGGTGAACTCTGGCTCGCCCATAAAGCGATGGCCGCGGATCACGCGATCGGACGCCACGCCCAGAATGGTTGCTGGAATAACGGTATCGCCCAGCAGCAGGGTCACGGTGTGCACCGGACGCACGAAGTGTACGTCGGACGCGCCCCAGCGCATCAGCTTAGGAATCGGCAGCTTAGCCAGCGAAGTCGCGATCATATCTGGCAGCAGCGCTTCCGCGCTTTCGCCTTTCACGTGGGCACGATACAGCAGCCATTCACCTTTATCGGTGGTCAGACGCTCGGCCTGGTCAACGGTGATACCGCAACCGCGCGCCCAGCCTTCTGCCGCTTTGCTCGGCTTGCCTTCCGCGTCGAACGCCTGAGCAATGGCCGGGCCACGTTTCTCAACTTCACGATCCGGCTGAGACGCCGCCAGGTTTGCCACCTTCAGCGCCAGACGACGCGGCGCAGCAAACCACTCAATTTTACCGTGCGCCAGGCCAGCGTTATCCAGCTCGGCAGTAACGTTCGCAGCGAAAGATTCAGCCAGGCTGCGCAGGGCTTTTGGTGGCAGCTCTTCAGTGCCGATTTCCACCAGGAAAGTTTTCTCAGACATGGCCGCCTCTTATTTGTTTCGGTTGCACATCGGGAAGCCAAGGGCTTCACGGGACGCGTAGTAAGCTTCTGCAACGGCTTTGGTCAGGGTACGAATTCGCAGAATGTAGCGCTGACGTTCAGTCACGGAGATGGCTTTGCGGGCGTCCAGCAGGTTGAAGCTGTGGGCAGCCTTCAGAATACGCTCGTAAGCAGGCAGCGGCAGCGGAGTTTCCAGCGCCAGCAGCTGCTGGGCTTCTTTCTCGTACTGCTCGAAGCAGGTGAACAGGAAGTCCACGTCCGCGTATTCGAAGTTATAGGTGGATTGCTCCACTTCGTTCTGATGGAACACGTCGCCGTAGGTGGTTTTACCCAGCGGGCCGTCGCTCCAGACCAGGTCGTAAACGCTGTCTACGCCCTGAATGTACATTGCCAGACGTTCCAGACCGTAGGTGATTTCACCGGTGATCGGCTTACATTCGAGACCGCCAACCTGCTGGAAGTAAGTGAACTGGGTCACTTCCATGCCGTTCAGCCACACTTCCCAACCCAGACCCCAGGCACCCAGCGTTGGGTTTTCCCAGTTATCTTCCACGAAGCGAATGTCGTGAATGGTTGGATCCATACCCAGCTCTTTCAGTGACCCGAGGTACAGTTCCTGAATATTGTCAGGTGATGGCTTAATCACCACCTGGAACTGATAGTAGTGCTGCAAGCGGTTCGGGTTCTCGCCGTAACGGCCATCGGTCGGACGACGGGATGGCTGCACGTAGGCGGTTGCCATTGGCTCTGGCCCTAACGCGCGCAGGCTGGTCATCGGGTGTGAGGTGCCTGCGCCAACTTCCATGTCCAAAGGTTGAACAATGGTGCAGCCCTGACGAGCCCAGTAATCCTGTAAGGTCAGGATCAGGCCCTGGAAGGTCTTGGTATCAAACTTTTGCATAGTATTTCGTGCTGGATACGTGTGGTTTTAAATGGAAGGGATCAGTATACCCGCTGGCTGCAAGATATACAGTACGAAACGGGGTTGTTTAGGGAAAATTGGGGAATAAGGTCTACCGCCAGAACCGGTGAGGGCTCTGGTTGCTGATTATCCGAGCAATTTAGCGCATCGAGAGATGTAAAAACTGGCCGTCTGCATCAAAAGAGCAGACAAAGCCCTCTTTACGCGCAGTATAGCCTTTCAGTTCATAGCTGCCCTGAAAGCGCTCGAAGCCGTTTATATGAATTTTCTGTGCCTCGGAATTATAGCGATGAGCCGCCTCACCTATGCACAGCTGTTCCATATTCAGGGAACGCTCCGGGCTCATTTTCCCCTGCTGCGCTTTCTGGACAGGGGCCTCCTGAGAAGCACTGCACCCTGCTAATAAAAGCAGCAGAAAGAGTGACGCCCCACGCTTCATCATCATTTTTATTACCGCCCCGGTCAGTGGCTGTTATTTTTAGTAGCAACACGTTTATAGATTAATGTTCAACATTCTGCGAATCTCGCCAGCTCGCGACAAGACAGCCTGGCTAAACTCAGAATTTTCCAAGGGAAAAGTTTTACGCTACCGCAGTCACACTTTCTTTATCAGGAATACAGAGGAACTGATGCAGTCAAAAATTAACTGGATTGATAACCTGCGGGGAATAGCTTGTCTGATGGTGGTGATGATCCACACAACGACCTGGTATGTCACGAACGCGCACAGTATCAGCCCCGTTAACTGGGATGTCGCCAATATTCTGAACTCGGCCTCCCGCGTGAGCGTCCCGCTGTTCTTTATGATTTCCGGTTTTCTCTTTTTTGGTGAGCGTAGCGCGCAGCCGAGACATTTCATCCGTATTGTCTCTTGTCTGCTGTTTTACAGCGCCATTTCGCTGCTCTATATCATCCTGTGCACGTCCATTAACGCCGAACGTTCCCTGCTCAATGTGCTGCAAAAACCGGTGTTCTATCACCTGTGGTTTTTCTTCGCGATAATCGTTATTTACCTGGTTTCTCCGTTAATTCAGGTAAAAAACGTCAGCGGTAAAAGGCTGCTGGCCTTGATGGCGATCATCGGGATTGTGGCAAACCCGAATACCCTCTCACAAAAAGTTGATGGCTTCGAATGGCTTCCCGTCAACCTCTATATCAACGGCGACACGTTTTATTATGTGGTGTATGGCATGCTGGGGCGCGCCATCGGCATGATGGAGACGCAAAAGCGAGGAATGAACTGGCTTTGCGCGGCTGCGTTTATCGCCGGTGTGTTTATTATCTCTCGCGGGACGCTGTACGAACTGCAATGGCGCGGCAACTTTGCCGATACCTGGTATCTGTATTGCGGCCCGATGGTCTTTATCTGCGCGATTTCTCTGCTGACCCTGGTGAAAAACACCCTCAACGAACGTCCGCTTCCGGTGCTGGGGTTTATCTCTCGCCACTCGCTGGGTATTTACGGTTTTCACGCGCTGGTGATCCACGCCCTGCGCACCCGCGGCGTTGAGCTGAAAAGCTGGCCGGTGCTGGATATTATCTGGATATTTACCGCTACGCTGGCTGTCAGCCTGCTGCTGTCCATGTTGCTGCAAAGAATCGATACGCGCAGGTTTGTAAGCTAGCCAGATGGATGGGGAGTTGCAGGCCGGGTCAGCGCAGCGCCACCCGGCGGATGTTCAGGACATCAGCGGTAAAAGCTGCTGATAGATTTTGCGGAACACGACTCGTCGTTCAGCATAGCGAGCATGGTTTTTCGCATCAGGACGATGCTGCTGTTCAAGCGGAAGCTGGGGCAAAAGCGAGTTCAGTGGTTTATCCGGGTTCACCGCGATTTGCGCCAGCCGTGCCGCACCGAGCGCCGGACCAACCTCTCCCCCCGTACGATAGTCCAGCGGCAACCCGCTGATGTCAGAAAGCATTTGCCGCCAGTAGCTGCTTCGCGCCCCGCCGCCAATTAAGGTAATGCTGGATGGCGTCAGGCCACAGTCATGCACGACATCCATGCCGTCCGCCAGCGCATAGCCGACCCCTTCAAGCACCGCGCGCGCCAGCTCTGCCGGGCCGTGCTGATGGGTAAGCCCGAAGAACACCCCTTTCGCTTCCGGGTTGTTATGCGGCGTGCGCTCGCCGGACAGGTACGGTAAAAACCAGACCGCACCGGCATTATCATCCGCCTGCTGTGCCGCTGCGATAAGCGCCGGTACGTCCGCCATTCCGGTCAGCCTTGCCGCCCAGTCGAGGCAGGAAGCGGCACTCAGCATCACCGACATGAGATGCCATTTGCCCGGCAACGCGTGGCAGAAGCTGTGTACGGCGTTTTCAGGGTTACTGCGATAGCCGTCACTGACGGCAAAATAGACGCCGGAGGTGCCGAGCGAGAGCATTGCCTGCCCTGCTTCCACCATCCCCACGCCAACAGCGCCCGCCGCGTTATCGCCGCCGCCGGCGACAACCGGTACGGCCGGCATATTCCAGCGTTCAGCAATGGAGGATTGCAGCGTGCCCGCGATCTCACTGCCTTCAAACAGCGCGGGCATATGGTCGCGCGTCAGCTGGCAGGCATCCAGCATCGCCTCGCTCCAGTCCCGTTTCGCCACGTCGAGCCACATCGTGCCCGCGGCGTCAGACATGTCGCTGGCAAAATCTCCCGTCATGCGAAAACGCAGGTAGTCTTTAGGCAGCAGAATCTTCGCCACCTGACGGAAAATATCGGGTTCATGGCGCTGCACCCACAGGAGTTTTGGCGCGGTAAAACCGGGCATCATCAGGTTGCCCGTAATCTCGCGGGACGTGGGCACACGCGCTTCAAGAAGCGCACACTCTTCCGCACAGCGGCCATCGTTCCAGAGAATAGCCGGGCGCAGAACGCGATGCTGGCTATCCAGCAACGTTGCACCATGCATTTGCCCGGCAATGCCCAGCGCTTTCACGTCGCGCAGGCTGTGCTGCTCGCCTAAGGCTTTCATCGCGCGGTCCGTCGCCTGCCACCACTGCTCCGGATCTTGCTCAGACCACAGCGGATGCGGGCGTGAAACCTGCAACTTTTCAGTCTGGGTTGCTAACACATCGCCCTGCTCGCTTAACAGAATGGCTTTCACACCCGACGTGCCAAGATCGATCCCGATATACATTGTGGTGACTCCTTTGACAGAAATGCCCGGTTGCGATGCGCTTACCGGGCCTGCATACTGTTATTTATCGAAGAGGTAATGATTGACCAGGTTTTCCAGCAGCTCCTGATGCCCGCTCTGATGCTGCGGGGCCAGCTGATGCAGTTCAGCGTACTTCGCGATTTCCGCAAGCGATAACTGACCTTTCAGAATTTGCTGGCCCAGCTCACTGTTCCAGCCGCCGTAACGCTTCGCCACGCGTTTATCCAGCTCGCCGTCTTCAATCATACGGGCCGCCACCTTCAGCGCCAGCGCCATGGTGTCCATCGCGCCAATATGCCCGTAAAACAGATCGTATTTGTCAGTGCTCTGGCGACGGACTTTGGCGTCGAAGTTCAGGCCGCCGGTGGTGAAACCGCCCGCTTTGATGATTTCGTACATTACCAGCGCATTTTCTTCCACGCTGTTCGGGAACTGGTCGGTATCCCAGCCCAGCTGCGGATCGCCGCGGTTCGCATCCACCGATCCGAAGATGCCCAGCGCAATCGCAGAGGCAATTTCGTGATGGAAGGAGTGGCCCGCCAGGGTAGCGTGGTTAGCCTCGATATTCACTTTGATCTCTTTTTCCAGACCAAACTGCTTCAGGAAGCCATACACGGTGGCAACATCGTAGTCGTACTGATGCTTGGTTGGCTCCTGCGGTTTAGGCTCAATCAGCAGCGTGCCGCGGAAGCCGATTTTGTGTTTGTGGTCCACAACCATCTGCATAAAGCGACCAATCTGCTCGCGCTCCTGACGCAGGTCGGTATTCAGCAGCGTTTCATAGCCTTCACGACCGCCCCAGAGAACATAGTTCTCGCCGCCCAGCTGATGCGTGGCGTTCATTGCCGTCACCACCTGCGTGGCCGCCCAGCTGAAGACTTCCGGATCGGGGTTGGTTGCCGCACCCGCGCCATAGCGAGGGTTGGTAAAGCAGTTAGCCGTCCCCCAGAGCAGCTTCACGCCGCTCTGCTGCTGTTTTTCGGCCATTACATCGACCATCTGCGCGAAATTGTTCAGATACTCTTTCAGCGATGCCCCTTCAGGCGACACGTCCACATCGTGGAAACAGTAGTACGGCACGTTCAGCTTATGGAAGAACTCGAACGCGACGTCGGCTTTACGCTTCGCCAGCTCAATGGCCTCGCCCGGCTGCTGCCATGGACGGTCAAAAGCGCCCACGCCGAACATATCGGCACCATTCCAGCAGAAGGTGTGCCAGTAGCAGGCGGCAAAGCGCAAGTGATCTTCCATGCGCTTACCCAGCACCAGCTCATCCGGGTTGTAGTGACGAAATGCTAAAGGATTGGTCGTTTTCGTGCCTTCGAAACGAACGCGATCGAGTTGGTCGAAATAAGCTTGCATATTGAGCTCCATAATCAGGGTATGCGGCGTGGTCTTGCTTCTGGAGTAATAGTGAATAGACATTGGGGGTTGCTCAATTACGTTATTTCACACTGCTATTGAGAGAATGCACAATTGTGCGCTGGCTCGCAAAATAATGTGCAGACAAACTATTTTTCGGCGCATATTCCAGAATCAAATGTAATTAATAGGTTACGCTTTTTAAAATCCGATCGCGGTCATAAATTCAGAAATAAACCAAATATCGTAATGAGAAGATAAAAATCTGTAATTGCCAGCAGGCCTTTCCACGTTAAAAATTTGCTGCGTCTCAGCAGTGAACGTTTCTTTTATCTCAGCGACACATACCCCTACAAAAAGGCCTAATAATTATGAAGATAAAGAACCTGACCCTAACGCTCTGCACTACTCTCCTGCTTGCAAGCTTTGCCGGCCACGCCAAAGAGGTCAAAATCGGCATGGCGATTGATGACTTACGTCTTGAACGCTGGCAAAAAGATCGCGATATCTTTGTTAAAAAAGCGGAATCCCTCGGCGCGGAGGTGTTCGTTCAGTCCGCTAACGGCAACGAAGAGACGCAAATGTCGCAAATTGAGAATATGATCAACCGTGGCGTCGATGTGCTGGTCATTATCCCGTATAACGGCCAGGTATTAAGCAACGTGGTGAAAGAGGCTAAACAGGAAGGCATAAAAGTCCTGGCCTATGACCGCATGATTAATAATGCGGATATTGATTATTATATTTCGTTCGACAATGAAAAAGTGGGTGAGTTACAGGCTAAAAGCCTGGTCGCTAAGGTGCCGCAAGGGAATTATTTCCTGATGGGCGGTTCGCCTGTGGATAACAACGCCAAGCTGTTCCGCCAGGGACAAATGAAGGTGCTTAAGCCATATATCGACGAGGGCAAAATTAAGGTCGTCGGCGACCAGTGGGTTGACGGTTGGTTACCGGAAAATGCGCTGAAAATTATGGAAAACGCGTTGACCGCAAATAACAACAAAATCGATGCGGTCGTGGCCTCTAACGATGCCACCGCGGGTGGCGCCATTCAGGCGCTGAGCGCGCAGGGTCTGGCCGGAAAAGTCGCTATCTCCGGTCAGGATGCCGATCTTGCGGGTGTTAAACGCATTATCGCGGGCACCCAAACCATGACGGTGTATAAACCCATTACCGAGCTTGCCAATACGGCTGCTGAAATTGCCGTTGAGCTGGGCAATGACCAACAGCCTAAAGCAGACGCAACGTTAAATAACGGTCTGAAAGACGTACCGGCACGCCTGCTTACCCCTATCGAAGTCAACAAAGAGAACATTGACGCCACGGTGGTGAAAGACGGTTTCCATAAGAAGAGTGAACTGTAATCCAGCGCAGCCCCTGCCCGGCGGGGGCGCATCGACCTGCCCTGTTCATCTGTCGGGCTATGCGGAGCAGTTATGTCTTATTTACTTGAAATGAAAAGCATCACCAAAGCCTTCGGGACGGTGAAAGCGGTCGACAACGTCAGCCTGCGGCTGAATCCCGGCGAAGTGATGTCGCTGTGCGGCGAAAACGGCTCGGGGAAATCCACGCTGATGAAGGTGCTGTGTGGGATCTACCCGCACGGCAGCTACGAGGGCGAAATCGTCTTCGCCGGAGAGGTGCTCCAGGCCACGCACATTCGCGATACCGAGCGTAAAGGCATCGCTATCATTCACCAGGAGCTGGCGCTGGTGAAGCACCTAAGCGTGCTGGAAAATATCTTTCTTGGGGCCGAACTCTCGCGCCACGGTGTGCTGGATTACGACACCATGACGCTGCGCTGCGAGAAATTGCTGGCTCAGGTGAGCCTGGCTATCTCACCGGATACGCGCGTGGGCGACTTAGGTTTGGGCCAGCAGCAGCTGGTGGAGATCGCCAAGGCGCTGAACAAACAGGTACGCCTGCTGATCCTCGACGAGCCGACCGCCTCGCTCACCGAACAGGAAACGGCCGTTCTGCTCAATATTATCCGCGACCTGCAAAACCACGGTATCGCCTGCATCTATATTTCGCACAAGCTTAACGAGGTGAAAGCCATTTCCGACACCATCTGCGTCATCCGCGACGGGCAGCACATCGGCACGCGTGAGGCAGAAGGCATGAGTGAAGATAACATCATCACCATGATGGTGGGCCGCGAACTCACCGCGCTGTATCCCAACGAGCCGCACGCGATTGGCGAAGAGATCCTGCGCGTGGAAAACCTGACGGCGTGGCACCCCGTTAACCGCCATATCAAGCGCGTGAATAACCTCTCCTTCTCGCTGCACCGAGGCGAAATTCTCGGCATTGCGGGCCTGGTGGGTGCCGGAAGAACCGAGGCCGTACAGTGTCTGTTTGGCGTCTGGCCGGGGCGCTGGGAAGGCAAAATTTATGTCGACGGTCAGCCGGTAAAAATCGACAACTGCCAGCAGGCCATTGCCAGAGGCATTGCCATGGTGCCCGAAGACCGCAAAAAAGACGGCATCGTGCCGGTTATGGCGGTGGGGAAAAATATCACGCTGGCGGCGCTCAGCCAGTTTTCCGGCGCGCTGAGCAGCCTGGACGATGCCGCAGAACAGCAGTGCATTCTTCAGTCGCTCGCAAGACTTAAGGTGAAAACGTCCTCGCCGGAGCTGGCGATAGGACGCCTGAGCGGCGGCAACCAGCAAAAGGCGATTCTGGCGCGCTGCCTGCTGCTTAATCCGCGCATTTTAATTCTGGACGAACCCACGCGGGGAATCGATATCGGCGCGAAGTACGAAATCTACAAGCTGATTAATCAACTGGTGCAGCAAGGGATTGCCGTCATTGTTATCTCGTCCGAACTGCCTGAAGTGCTGGGCCTGAGCGACCGCGTGCTGGTCATGCATGAAGGGAAACTCAAAGCCAACCTGAACAACCAGAACCTGACGCAAGAGCAGGTGATGGAAGCTGCCCTAAGGAGCGAACGCCATGTCGAAAAGCAACCCGTCTGATATCAAAGTCGCTGTTCCGACGCCCGGTGCGTTCGCAGGACTTAAATCGCTGAATCTACAAGTATTCGTGATGATTGCGGCCATCATCGTCATCATGCTGTTCTTTACCTGGATGACCGACGGCTCCTATCTGAGCGCACGTAACGTCTCTAACCTGCTGCGTCAGACCGCCATCACCGGCATTCTGGCGGTGGGGATGGTCTTCGTGATCATCTCAGCGGAAATTGACCTGTCGGTAGGGTCGATGATGGGCCTGCTCGGCGGCGTGGCGGCGATTTTTGACGTCTGGCTCGGCTGGCCGCTGCCGCTGACGATTGCGGTCACGCTGGTACTGGGTCTGCTGCTGGGGGCGTGGAACGGCTGGTGGGTGGCCTACCGGAAAGTTCCGTCGTTTATCGTCACCCTGGCGGGAATGCTGGCCTTTCGCGGCATTTTAATTGGTATCACCAACGGCACCACCGTCTCCCCCACCAGCGCCTCTATGTCCCAGATTGGCCAAAGCTACCTCTCTGATGGCGTCGGTTTTACGATCGGCGTGGTTGGGCTGATGGCGTTTGTCGCGTGGCAATGGCGGGGGCGCATGCGTCGCCAGGCGCTGGGTCTGGCCTCGCCTGCTTCTACCTCGGTGGTGGGCCGTCAGGCGCTTACCGCCGTGATTGTGCTGGGTGCCATCTGGCTGCTTAACGATTATCGCGGCGTCCCGACGCCCGTTCTGCTGCTGGCGCTGCTGCTGTTAGGTGGGATGTTTATGGCCACACGTACCGCTTTCGGCCGCCGCATTTATGCCATCGGCGGCAACCTGGAAGCCGCGCGTTTGTCCGGCATTAACGTGGAGCGCACCAAACTCGCCGTCTTTGCCATTAACGGTCTGATGGTAGCCATCGCGGGGCTGATCCTCAGCTCGCGACTGGGTGCGGGTTCTCCGTCTGCCGGTAATATTGCCGAGCTGGACGCCATCGCCGCCTGCGTAATTGGCGGAACCAGCCTCGCCGGGGGCATTGGCAGCGTGGCGGGTGCGGTGATGGGCGCATTTATTATGGCTTCGCTGGATAACGGGATGAGTATGATGGACGTGCCGACGTTTTGGCAGTATATCGTCAAGGGAGCCATTCTTTTGCTGGCAGTCTGGATGGACTCTGCCACCAAGCGGCGCGCCTGAGAACCGTATCGTGACTAATTTGGGAAAGTGAGCCATGTTTGAAAAGCGTCACCGCATTACGTTGTTATTCAATGCCAACAAAGCCTATGACCGTCAGGTGGTTGAAGGGGTTGGTGAATATTTGCAGGCGTCGCAATCCGAATGGGATATTTTCATCGAAGAAGATTTCCGTACCCGTCTGGAGAACATTAAGGACTGGCTGGGAGACGGGGTCATCGCTGACTTTGACGACCCCGTGATTGAACAGCTGCTGAGTGGCGTCGACGTTCCTATCGTGGGCGTTGGCGGCTCATACCATTCACCGGAACATTATCCCCCTGTTCACTACATCGCCACCGATAACCATGCCCTGGTCGAGACCGCCTTCCTCCATTTAAAGGAGAAAGGCGTACACCGTTTTGCGTTTTACGGTTTGCCCGCCACCAGCGGCAAGCGCTGGGCAATGGAGCGTGAGTATGCGTTCTGCCAGCTGGTTGCCCAGGAGAAGTATCGCGGCGTCGTTTATCAGGGACTGGAAACCGCGCCAGAAAACTGGCAGCACGCGCAAAACCGGCTGGCTGACTGGCTGCAAACGCTGCCGCCCCAGACAGGCATTATCGCCGTGACGGACGCCCGCGCTCGCCACGTATTGCAGGTGTGCGAGCATTTGCATATTCCGGTGCCTGAAAAGCTGTGCGTGATTGGTATCGATAACGAAGAGCTTACGCGCTATCTGTCGCGCGTGGCGCTGTCATCCGTGGCGCAGGGTACGCGGCAGATGGGCTATCAGGCTGCGAAGCTGCTGCACAGACTGTTAGACAACGAATCCCTGCCGCTCCAGCGTCTGCTGGTTCCGCCCGTTCGCGTGGTCGAGCGCCGCTCTACCGACTACCGTTCCTTAAACGATCCGGCCGTGATTCAGGCGATGCACTACATTCGCAATCATGCCTGCAAAGGTATTAAGGTCGATCAGGTGCTGGATTCGGTCGGGATTTCACGTTCGAATCTGGAGAAGCGCTTCAAAGAGGAAGTGGGTGAGACGATACATGCCGTGATCCATGCGGAAAAGCTGGAGAAAGCGCGCAGTCTGCTGATCTCCACCTCGCTGTCGATCAACGAGATTTCACAGATGTGCGGCTACCCGTCGCTACAGTATTTCTATTCGGTGTTCAGGAAAGAGTATGACACCACGCCGAAGGAGTACCGGGAACGGTACAGTGAAGTCCTGCTCTAGAAAAGAGAACGCCTTCCAGTGGAAGGCGTTTTTCATTACATGTGCGCGGCAATCAGACGCTGGTTATCCTGGTACATCGAGAACAGATAGTTGTTATAACGCTGTCCCTGAGTGGAATACCCTTTCAGCTTGTGGATCATCGCCGTAGCCGTCACTTCCTGATCCGCTTTACGCAGCTGGGCGCGTGACTTACGGAACGAGGAGTAGGCCGGGTGGGTGTTCAGGTTCACCACGTAGGCATTCACGGAATCTTTCACCGATTCAAACTGTGAATAACCCTTCACCTTGCCAGGTGCATTGGTACAACGACCTTTGGCGCACTTCATGCCAAACAGATTGTTGTTGTTGCGGGCCAGCTTCGAGGTCCCCCAACCGCTTTCGGCGGCGGCCATTGTCGCCACCATGCTGCCTGGAATGATGTCCACACGTTCTAACAGTGAGTTCCACGGCACGCGACGCGTGTTTCCGCTCCACTTCACTTTATAGCGTTTGGCGATGTCTTTCAGGCGCGTGCGCTCAGACGGCGACCAGCGGCTATCGTACTGTTTGGAGATCAGCCAGTTACGATCCGCAGTAATCGCGGCATTTTGACTTTTAATGTAAGGCATGACCGTCCGGAGAAACGCTTTTTTTCGTGGTGTCCCGGAAGGGTATTTTCGCAAATCAGGAAGTGAACTACTCTTTGCACTATTGCGAGAATACTCTTGTTTACTGCTAACCTTACTGCTTGTCGTCTTTATTACGTGGGCTTTCTTACTCGTTGTATCCGCGTGCGTCTTTGCAAGCACCTCACCTGAAAATGCCATGGTGAGTAACATGAGTATCGCGGCCCCATATCGTCGAATGGGAGTCGATATCATTAGGTCTCCTGGTCGGATATAAGCATTCCAACACCTTATTTTCTTCAAAATTTGAGAGCGGAATCTCAAATCGTACCAAAAATAGTCTTCAAGAGCACGTATATAAATAGTCCAATTCCGAAACTATGTCATTCGAAACGTGCTCATTAAAGCATCAACACTGGAAAAATGTGTGCGATATCGCAGATAACAGCCTAATTTTGCGCGGGATCACTCATCCCTTCGCGTCCTCCTGGCAGAAAGCCTAAGAGGAGGAGTTTTTCCCCTGAGCCGAATGGCACACTGGTCAAAAATGCCGCGACAGGAAAATGGAATGAAACGCACTGCATTAGCTGTTCTGATGTTACCCGCACTCGCGCATGCCGACTGGTCATCGCCGGGATTTGACGCGTTTAACGCTGAAGGTACCGGCGTCTTTACCAGCCAGGCAAAGCTTGCGAAGGGTACCCGTCCACTGACGTTGAGTCTTGACAACGCGTGCTGGCAGCCGACAGAGGCCATTAAGCTCAACGAGATGCTGTCGCTCAAACCGTGCGAAGGCACTCCGCCGCAGTGGCGGTTATTCCGTGACGGCGTTTATCAGATGCGTATTGATACGCGCTCGGGAACGCCAACCCTGATGCTGACGGTACAAAGCGCGGCGCCACAGCCTGTCGCTGACGTCACCCGCCAGTGCCCGAAGTGGGACGGTAAACCGCTTACGCTCGACGTAGCAAACACCTTCCCGGAAGGAACGGTGGTGCGTGATTTTTACAGCAAACAGACCGCGACCGTTGAAAATGGCAACGTCACGCTTCAGCCAGCCGCTAACAGCAATGGCCTGCTGCTGCTTGAGCGCGCCGAGACGGACAAACCCGCGCCGTTCAGCTGGCAAAACGCCACCGTCTATTTCGTGCTGACCGATCGCTTCGTGAATGGCGACCCTGCCAACGATAACAGCTATGGCCGCCATAAAGACGGTATGCAGGAGATAGGGACGTTCCACGGCGGCGATCTTAAAGGGCTTACCAGCAAACTGGATTACCTCCAGCAACTGGGCGTGAATGCGCTCTGGATAAGTTCTCCGCTGGAGCAGATCCACGGCTGGGTGGGCGGCGGCACCAAGGGGGATTTCCCTCACTACGCCTATCACGGCTATTACACTCAGGACTGGACGAAGCTCGACGCCAACATGGGCAGCGAAGAGAATTTGCGCCAGCTTGTCGACGAAGCGCACCGGCGCGGTATCCGCGTCCTGTTTGACGTTGTCATGAACCACGCGGGCTATGCGACGCTTGCCGATATGCAGGAGTATCAGTTTGGCGCGTTGTATTTGCAGGGGGATGAGCTGAAGAAAACGCTCGGCGAACGCTGGACTGACTGGAAGCCAGGCGCGGGTCAAAGCTGGCACAGCTTCAACGATTACATCAACTTCAGTGATAAAGCCGCATGGGAAAAATGGTGGGGAAAAAAATGGATCCGCACCGATATCGGCGATTATGACAACCCCGGCTTTGACGATTTAACGATGTCCCTGGCGTTTCTACCGGATCTGAAAACGGAATCTAAGATTCCGTCAGGTTTGCCGAACTTTTATCAACACAAACCCGACACCAACGCGAAAGTGATGACGAACTTCACGCCGCGAGATTACCTGACCCACTGGCTCAGCCAGTGGGTACGTGACTACGGCATCGACGGTTTCCGGGTCGATACCGCTAAACACGTTGAGCCTGAAGCCTGGCAGCAGCTGAAGGAGCAGGCCAGCCAGGCGCTGGTCGCGTGGAAAGCCGCCAACCCGGACAAAAAACTCGACGATGCGCCATTCTGGATGACCGGTGAATCCTGGGGTCACGGCGTGATGCAGAGCGATTATTATCGCCACGGCTTTGATGCGATGATCAATTTTGACTATCAGGAGCAGGCGGCGAAAGCGGTGGACTGTCTGGCGGATATGGATCTGACCTGGCAGCAAATGGCCGAAAAACTGCAAAGCTTTAATGTGCTGAGCTATCTCTCCTCCCACGATACGCGACTGTTCCGTGAAGGAGGCCAGCGCGCCGCTGAGCTACTGCTGCTGGCGCCGGGAAGCGTGCAAATCTATTACGGCGATGAATCAGAGCGTCCATTTGGTCCGACGGGGTCCGATCCGCTACAGGGAACCCGTTCGGATATGAACTGGCAGGACGTAACGGGTAAACAGGCGTTAACTGTCGCCCACTGGCAGCTTCTGGGGCAGTTCCGCGCCCGTCATCCGGCAATGGGTGAAGGCAAGCAAACCACGCTGTCGCTGAAAGAGGGGTACGGATTTGTACGCGAGCATAAGGGCGATAAGGTGATGGTGGTGTGGGCGGGTAATCAGTAGAACAATTCACTACATGAATCCTGCTCCGCCATACAAAACAACAAATCCGACCACATCCGCCGATTTGCACCAACACGGTGCTGGCGTTATGGTTACTGCCTTTCATATTAAGCCCGACAGATCACCTGCTATGACGTTTTCACAATTCGGCGATAAATTTACCCGCCATTCAGGCATTACCCGCCTGATGGAGGACCTCAACGACGGGCTGCGCACCCCCGGTGCTATCATGCTCGGCGGCGGAAACCCGGCTCAGATTCCGGAGATGAACACCTACTTCCAGGCGCTACTGGCAGACATGCTGGAAAACGGTAAAGCAACCGATGCGCTGTGTAATTACGACGGCCCTCAGGGTAAAACAGAACTGCTGACGCTTCTGGCATCGATGCTGCGGGAAGCGCTGGGCTGGGATATCGAACCACAGAATATTGCACTGACAAATGGCAGTCAGAGCGCGTTTTTCTACTTGTTTAATCTGTTCGCCGGACGCCGCGCCGACGGCAGCACGAAAAAAGTGCTGTTCCCGCTGGCACCGGAGTATATCGGCTATGCCGATGCCGGCCTCGAAGAAGACCTGTTTGTTTCCGCACGCCCGAATATCGAGTTGCTGCCAGAGGGCCAGTTCAAATATCACGTTGATTTTGAACATCTGCATATCGGTGAAGAGACGGGCATGATCTGCGTGTCACGCCCTACTAACCCGACGGGCAACGTGATCACCGACGACGAGCTGATGAAGCTGGATGCGCTGGCGAATCAGCATGGTATCCCGCTGGTGATCGATAACGCCTATGGCGTCCCGTTCCCGGGGATTATCTTTAGTGAAGCGCGTCCGCTGTGGAACCCGAACATCATCCTCTGCATGAGCCTTTCCAAGCTGGGCCTGCCGGGCAGCCGCTGCGGTATCATTATCGCCAACGAAAAGATCATTACCGCCATTACTAACATGAACGGCATTATCAGCCTTTCGCCTGGCGGGATCGGCCCGGCGATGATGTGCGAGATGATCAGACGCAACGACCTGCTGCGCCTGTCGAATGAGGTGATCAAGCCGTTTTACGCTCAGCGCGTTCAGGAAACCATCGCCATTCTTCGCCGCTACTTACCGGAAGAACGCTGCCTGATCCATAAACCGGAAGGGGCAATTTTCCTGTGGCTGTGGTTTAAGGATCTACCCATTACGACAGAACTGCTTTATCAGCGCCTGAAAAAGCGTGGCGTGCTGATGGTGCCGGGAGATTACTTCTTCCCGGGGCTGGATAAGCCGTGGCCGCACACGCACCAGTGCATGCGCATGAACTACGTCCCGGACCCGGAAAAAATCGAAGCGGGAGTGAAAATTCTCGCCGAAGAGATCGAGAACGCCTGGCACGAGGCGGGTTAATAAGACCTCAGGCCAGATTACGCACCCGTTCCGCGCGTAATCTGGCGGGATCGATGCAGCGCAGCGCGTGGGTAGGACAGGCTTCAACGCAGGCTGGCCCACCCTCGCGATGCGCGCACAAATCACATTTCAGCGCCTGAACGCGACCTTCCACGACCCGAACCTGCATTGCCCCGAACGGGCACGCCACCATACAGCTTTTGCAGCCGATACAGCGCGATTGCTCAACGAGCCAGGCTCCCGCAGCGCGGCGAATGGCCTGCGTCGGGCAGACATTGGCGCAGGGCGCATCTTCACACTGATGGCAACCTACAGCCGTGGTGAAAGCGTTCCCCTTAACCACCCGGATCCGCGACGTAAACGCGTCTGGCGCGGCGGTGCTTTCATGCGACATCATGCACGCCACCTCGCAGGTGCGGCATCCGATGCATTTTTCAGGATCCGCCATGATAAATCGGTTCATGGATAACGCCTCGCGCAGGTTAAAAGTCAGTCCGTTAAATTATCGTTAGCGCATCATACCTTGCGTGCGAAGCGTTAAGGATGCTGTGGGTCAAAGAGCGGGCGCGGATACTTTTAGCTTAGGGTAAATGCGGATATGTGTGGATGAAGGCTGATTAACTGTGGCCTGTTGCCCTCACCCCAACCCTCTCCCACGGGAGAGGGAGAACGTTAAGGCAGTACACGCCGTGCTGCCTCTGCAAGAAAAGCACTTCGGTTAGTAAATTGTGGATGCTCGCTGACAAAGGAATCAATCTTCACCAGCAAACGGCGAGGTATCGTAATATTGATGCGCTCTACTTTGCCTTCAAACTGTTTCATATTGATATCCACCAGCAACCATTGTCCGCCAATGAAATCCTCCGGATGACTTGCCAGATGCGCTTCAACCATACCCGGAAATGGCAACATTTCATCCATTTCAAACAACGCTTCAAAATGGGCAGTTAATGCATCACGTGCGTCCTGAAAAGCATCATCCAGTGAATCCCCCGCAAAAAAACACCCCGGAACGTCAGGAAAGAAACCACTGGCGCTACCGTCGGAATCAGAATGAATGTAAGCCGGATAAAACATAACTACTCCTGATATCAGTGTTTAATTCCCGCCTGTCGCCAGATTTGTGCGAGAGTGCCTGGTTTAATGTCCTTTTTAGGATGTGGGACGGTAACCAATCCTTTTTGCACTGGATGGCGAAACTGATGATGGCTTCCCTTCGTTCTTACACATTTCCAGCCATGGCTAACCAGAACAGTAATGATATCCGCACTTTTCACATCCCAATCCTTCCCTGATTATACACATGATACACACCATCGCTACTGGGTTGAATGAGACTACCGCATTAAAAACGGCAGCGCAGCCAGACTTTAGCGAAACAGGAAGAGGCATCGAGAAAAGAAGAGGGAAGATTGTCATGTTGCAAATAAAAATGCGGCCACTATCGTAGGCCGGGTAAGGCGAAGCCGCCACCCGGCTTTAACCCGGCTCAGGCCGCTCGGGACGGCCTGAGCCGGAAGTTTAAAACAGCCCCAGCGGTTTTTCGGAGTAGCTGACCAACAGACATTTCGTTTGCTGGTAGTGCTCCAGCATCATCTTATGGGTTTCACGCCCGATGCCCGACTGCTTGTAGCCGCCAAACGCCGCATGAGCTGGATAGGCGTGATAGCAGTTGGTCCACACGCGACCGGCCTGAATGCCGCGGCCCATTTTGTAGGCCAGATTACCGTTACGGCTCCAGACGCCCGCCCCCAGGCCATACTGCGTGTCGTTGGCGAGCTCCAGCGCCTCGTCCATGGTTTTAAACGTCGTGACCGCCAGCACCGGCCCAAAAATTTCCTCCTGGAATACACGCATGTTGTTCTGACCGAACAGGATGGTCGGCTCAAGGTAGTAGCCCTCCTGTAAATCGCCGCCCAGTACCTTACGGCGTCCGCCGGTCAGCACATCGGCCCCCTCTTTTTTACCGATATCGATATAGTTGAGGATGGTTTCCAGCTGGCCATGCGATACCTGTGCCCCCATCTGGGTGACGTTATCCAGCGGGTTACCGCTGCGGATCGACTCCACGCGCCGGATCGCCCGCTCCATAAAGCGCTCATAAATGGATTCCTGCACCAGCGCGCGGCTCGGGCAGGTACAGACTTCACCCTGGTTGAACGCGAACAGCGCAAACCCTTCCAGCGCTTTGTCGAAGAAGGCATCCTCTTCATCCATTACGTCGGCAAAGAAGATGTTCGGCGATTTGCCGCCCAGCTCGAGCGTGACCGGAATGATGTTCTGGGTCGCGTACTGCATAATCTGCTGACCCACTTCCGTTGAGCCGGTGAACGCCACTTTGGCGATACGTTTTGAGGTGGCAAGATACTCCCCAATCTCGCCCCCGGCCCCGTTGACCACGTTAATGACGCCCGGCGGCAACAGATCGCCAATCACCTCCATCAGCAGCAGCACCGAAAGCGGGGTTAAGCGCGCAGGTTTCAGCACAACGCAGTTGCCCGCCGCCAGCGCGGGGGCCATTTTCCAGCTCGCCATCAGCAGCGGAAAGTTCCAGGGAATGATTTGCCCCACCACGCCCAGCGGCTCGTGGAAGTGATACGCCACGGTGTCGCTGTCGACCTCGCTGATCCCACCCTCCTGAGCACGAATGCAGGAGGCAAAATAGCGGAAATGGTCAATCGCCAGCGGGACGTCTGCCGCCATGGTTTCGCGGATCGGCTTGCCGTTGTCCCACGTTTCTGCCGTTGCCAGCAGCTCCAGATTCTGCTCCATCCGGTCAGCGATTTTGAACAAAATGGCCGCCCTGTCCTGCACGGAGGTCTGTCCCCATTTATCCTTCACCTTATGTGCCGCATCCAGCGCTAAATCAATATCCCGCTTGCCCGAACTGGCAATTTCACATAACGGCTGGCCGGTGACGGGCGTCAGGTTGGAATAGTATTCACCGTCGACGGGCGCCACCCAGTCACCACCGATAAAGTTGTCATAGCGGGGCTTGAGCTTAAGGGGAAAACCATACTCGCCAGGCTGGATACGCGATGAGGGAGGATTGTTTGTCATGACCGTCTCCTTGCAGTAGGTGTACAACAAGGGTAGTTCCGGCTGGTGATTTTCTCGCCAGCGGGTAGCAGGTTTACGAGCCGCATCACGGATTACCGTACTTTACGTTTCGTTTCTGCCGCCGGAGCCATAATTAATAGTTCAGGGGCACATGAGGAACGATGCAATGCAGCTATTTATCGGCTTTGACGTGGGTGGAACCCACATCAAACACGGCGTAATTAACGAAAACGGCGAAGAACTGACATCCGATGAATATGATACGCCGGACGATGAAAGCACCTTCAAAGAGAAGTGGAAAGCGGTGGTGGATAAGTACTGCCAGGAGCACGAGATCGCCGGCATTGGCGTGAGTTTTCCGGGACACATCAATCACCACACCGGCGAAGCGGCCAAAGCCGGGGCGCTGGACTATCTTGACGGCGAAAACCTGTGCGGACTGTTCGCACAGCTGACCGATCTCCCCGTGACAATCGAAAATGATGCCAACTGCGCGGCGCTGGGCGAGCGCTGGCAGGGCGCGGGCAAGGACTATGAGCATTTCGTCTGCATCACCATCGGTACCGGCATCGGCGGCGGTATCGTCATGGAGGGCGATCTCTACCGCGGATCGCACTACCGGGCGGGTGAATTTGGCGTGCTGCCCGTGGGCAATGAGGGCGAACCGATGCATGAAGTGGCGTCTGCCAGCGGCCTGATGAAAGCCTGCCGCCGCGCGCTGGCCGTGTCGGAAGATGAAATGCCTGACGGCGAGGAGCTGTTTAAACGCATGGACAGCGACGTGCATCTGCGCGAAGCCATTGAAGAGTGGGCACACTGTCTGTCGCGCGGTATCTACAGCGTGATCTCTATGTTCGATCCGCAGGCGGTGCTGATTGGCGGGGGCATTAGCGAGCAGGAGAAAATTTATCTCCTGCTGGATAAATACTTACAGCGATTCGAGGAGTGGGAGGCGCTCCGGGTGCCCATCCTTCCCTGCGAGCTGGGCAACCAGGCGGGAAGGCTGGGCGCGGTCTGGCTGGCTAAGCAGAAGCAGGCGCGCAGCGCTTAACGCTTACGGAAATAACTGCGCGTAGCGGAGCACATGGTCATTGCCGCGACGACGCGTAAACCCGATGCGGTTGAAGTACTCCAGGATCTGAATCGCCAGCTTGCGTCCCACGTTCAGCCGATCGCGGAAGTCGGCGGCGCAGGTCGATCCGCGCGCATGATCCAGCTCGCGGATCAGGTTCGCAAACGCCACGATCCGATCGTTGCGGTAATAACGATCTTTCACGATCGCCACAATCATGCCCTGCTGGGCCGCATGGCGCAGTACCTGTCGCATTAGCTGCTCATCGGTATGGGTTTCACGCGCCAGATCGCGTACCCACCACGGTTCATCGCCAAACAGCGCCGCCACCTTTTGCCACACCGCGTCCTGCTCGGCGGTAAAACCCGCCTTGTGTTCCGGCAGGTGCAGCCAGCCGTGATGGCTTGCGATCGCGCCGCTGGCGCGCATGTTTTCAATCAGCAGCAGCACCAGCGCGTCGTCTTCCATCGGCAACGCCATGCGCCGCAGACGCTCACGGCCCGGGCCTGGCTCATCCTGATGCTGTTCATGGTAGGTGGCCAGCGTGCTCAGCACCTTGCGCTGCCAGCGCGCCGCCACCGGCGCGTTCAGCAGGCTGTTACCGGCCTGAATAAAACCTGGCTCCTGCGTCAGAAGCCGCAATCCTTCGCCGCTGAGCTGGCGCGCCCAGGCGAACGCAGCCAGATCCACCGCACCACGTTCAAGGTGGATATCTAACGCAGACTTATCATCGCGGGCCTTCGCCAGCGCGCCCAGCCACTGTAAATACTCGGGCTTACGCTTGCCGCGACGGGGCGGATTAAGCATGACCACGCGCGCGCCCGCCAGCGTTTCTCGCGCCGAAATATCGCGCAGGACCAGGCGGTCGTTATCCGCCAGCCAGAGCGGGGAGTCGAACACCAGCTCGGCGAGATCGTTTTCCAGCAGCGACACGCGTCCGGTGATGTGGCTGGCCGCGTGGTGGATATGCAGCGGCTGCCACTGGGTCAGCGGCGTGTGGGTCTGGAGAGAGACGATCGCCCGCCCGCAAGGTTCTGGCGGCGCGTCAGCCATCAGCCAGTCGCCACGGTTAAGCTGCTCTTTCCCGGCATCCCCGGCAACGTTCAGGGCGATACGCTGCCCGGCATGGGCCCGTTCCACCGGCTGGTTTTGCGCGTGAAGTCCGCGCACGCGCATCGGTTTATTTACGCCCGTTAGCCACAGGGTATCGCCCACGTTCACTTCGCCGCTCAGCGCGGTGCCGGTCACCACCAGCCCAGCACCTTTTACGGTGAACGCCCTGTCGATCGCCAAACGGAAACGGTGATGGCTGGCATGCTCACGAGACGGGATCTGCTGCAAATGGTCGCGAAGGGCGTCGATACCGCTGCCTTCTGTCGCCACGGTGACAAACAGTGACGCATCCTTAAAACCGTATTCATCGAGCGTCGCCAGTACCTCTTTACGCACCTCATCGATACGCGCCTCATCCACACGGTCCGCTTTGGTGAGGGCGACGGTCAGCTGCGGGCTGCCCGTCAGTTGCAGGATCGCCAGATGCTCGCGCGTTTGCGCCATCACCCCGTCATCGCACGCGACCACCAGCAGAGCGTGATCGATACCGCCCACGCCCGCGAGCATATTGGACAAAAACTTCTCGTGGCCGGGCACGTCGATAAAGCCCAGCACGCGACCATCGGGCAGCGGCCAGTAGGCGTATCCCAGGTCAATGGTCATGCCGCGCTTTTTCTCTTCCGGCAGGCGATCGGCATTTACGCCCGTAATGGCCTGCAATAACGTGGTTTTGCCGTGGTCAACGTGACCGGCGGTGGCAATAATCATTTCAACATCATCTCCAGAAACCGCACTTCATCTTCCAGACAGCGTAAATCCAGCCACATGCGGCCATCACCGATACGGCCAATCACCGGCGTCGGTAATGTACGCCAGCGCGCCGACAGCGCCTCAAGCTGGCTTCCGCGTCCGTCGCGCGGGGTGAACGTCAGCGCCTCGCTCGGTAATCTGTCCACGGGCAGCGAGCCGCTGCCAATTTGCGACAAACAGGGCTCGATACGAACATCAAATTCAGGGTAGTGAGGAGCAACCTGCGGCAGTAGCGTTTCCGCGCGCGCGCGGATGGAGGCTGCATTACGGCTTAGCAAACGCAACGTGGGCAGGCGGTCAGCCAGTTTCTCCGGGTGAAGATAGAGCCGCAGCGTGGCTTCCAGCGCGGCCAG
Source organism: Enterobacter cloacae complex sp. (assembly GCF_900322725.1). Taxonomy (NCBI): domain Bacteria; kingdom Pseudomonadati; phylum Pseudomonadota; class Gammaproteobacteria; order Enterobacterales; family Enterobacteriaceae; genus Enterobacter; species Enterobacter cloacae complex sp. Next base: position 1,910,900 of record NZ_LT991957.1, read on the forward strand.
CGTCATTTTATCAGCACGCAGGGCGCGCTTCAGCGGATGTTGCTGTAGCTGCGCAATCAGCTCGCGCCTGCCGACGATGATCCCCGCCTGTGGTCCGCCCAGCAGTTTATCGCCAGAGAAACTGACCAGGCTTACGCCCACGGCAACCATTTCCTGCACCATCGGCTCTTTCGGCAGACCGTACTGGCGCATATCCACCAGCGACCCGCTGCCGAGATCGGCGATCACCGGCACGTTAAGCTCGCGCCCAATGGCAGCCAGCTCGGCTTCATCCACCGTTTTGGTGAACCCCTCGATATGGTAATTGCTGGTATGCACTTTCATCAGCAGCGCGGTGTTTTCATTCACCGCCGCGCGATAATCTTTCGCATGGGTACGGTTGGTTGTGCCCACTTCATGCAGCGAGCACCCCGCCTGGCGCATGACATCCGGAATTCGAAATGCCCCGCCGATTTCCACCAGCTCGCCGCGAGAGACGACAACCTCTTTCCCGCTCGCGGTAGCCGCCAGCATCAACAGCACCGCCGCCGCGTTGTTATTCACAATGCAGGCATCTTCCGCGCCGGTGATCTGGCAGAGCAGATCGGCCAGCGCGCGATCGCGATGCCCGCGCCCGGCGCCGTCCAGATCGTACTCCAGCGTCACCGGCGAGCGCATGGCCCGGGTGACGGCCTGTATCGCCTCTTCCGCCTGTTGTGCACGGCCCAGATTGGTGTGCAGAACCGTGCCCGTCAGGTTAATGACCGGGCGCAACGCGCTTTGCGCGCGCTCATTCAGCCTCCGTTCAACTTCCTGCTCCCACGCCATGCACCAGCCAGGAAGCGCGTTCTCAGCCTGAATATGACGGCGCGCGTCATCCTGAAGCTGGCGTAGCATGTCGACCGTTGCAGTATGGCCAAACTGCGCCAGCACCACGGCTATGCGCGGGTCACGAAGCAGACGATCGGTTGCGGGGATCTGGCTGTAGAGGGAATGATGAGTAGTCATGAATGCGCCTGGCGAGTAAATATCTTCCCCCCTCCCGACGGGAGAGGGAGTTAACATGTGGGGGGATTGTACCGCCTCCTGCCGGGAAGTGTTATAACCCGCATCAAGCCTTTGGTGGTTCGGTACGGGCAAAACTTTCGCGCTGGAAGAGCGTCTCCGCCAGCTTAACCAGCAGCGGGCGATCCACACACCACCCAGGCGAGACCCGGCGGAAATTGAGGTAGCCAATGGCGCAGGCGATGGCGATCGTCGCCAGATTCAGGCTATCGCTTAGGATTTTACCGTCGCGGATCAGCTGTTCACACCTATCCAGGCTGCGGCTGATTTTTTCTCGCTGACGCAGCAGTTCATCCTCTGACTGCTGTGCGGCGGGCCTCGCCTGCTCGCGCACGGACGTTAACGCTGCGTCCATAATGCCATCGGCCAGCGCTTCAATTTGCTTCACCGCCAGCGCCGCTTTTGGATCCGCCGGCAGCATGGCTGGCGCAACGCCAAGCAGCTCGATGTATTCCGCAATGATCGGGGAATCAAACCAGTAGTCACCCTCGTCCGTGACCAGCGCCGGAACTTTACCCAGCGGGTTGTACTGCGCAACGCCGTTCTCAGCGTTGTAGGGCTGTTCATTCACGAATTCAAATTCAATCCCTTTCTCCAGCAGGAGAATCGAAATCTTACGCACGAAAGGACTGGTATAACTGCCGATGAGTTTCATTGCTTATCCTTAATGCCCACAAAGAGGTCAGTATGGATCACGTCGTGAAAAAAGGCAGGTATGCGTATCGCATTCCTGACCTCAGGCGATACGGGAGGAATCCGTATAAAAATATTTTGTGAATCAAGTCACAATCCAGAAACAAACCGCCAACTTAGAAATGTGATTATTATCACAAAAAGCACGCCAATATGGCGCAATTTTGCGCGATGTATTTTTTTTACACACTCATTATGTGATCACCGTCACTTCATTAATCACCACACCCCCTACATTTACGTGACTGCGATCACACAAAATTTCGCTGTCTGGACAGTTGAACGATTCAGTGCCAGATTTCACAGCATCAGAACAGGGCCCGGCTACCTCTGCCGCCGCACATTAACGATAAACCTCGGGCCATAAGCCTAAGCGTAAACATAAGAAGGGGTGTTTTATGTCATCCGATTTCAAGATCAAAGTGCAAAGCTTTGGTCGTTTCCTCAGCAACATGGTGATGCCAAATATCGGCGCGTTTATCGCGTGGGGTATTATCACCGCATTGTTTATTCCGACAGGGTGGTTGCCTAACGAAACGCTGGCGAAACTTGTTGGCCCAATGATCACATACCTGCTGCCGCTGCTCATCGGTTATACCGGTGGTCGTCTGGTGGGCGGTGACCGCGGTGGCGTCGTGGGTGCCATCACAACCATGGGCGTGATCGTCGGTGCGGATATGCCGATGTTCCTCGGTGCGATGATTGCCGGTCCTCTGGGCGGCTGGGCGATTAAGAAATTCGACGTCTGGGTTGATGGCAAGATCAAGTCCGGCTTCGAAATGCTGGTGAACAACTTCTCCGCGGGCATCATCGGGATGATCCTCGCGATTCTGGCGTTCCTCGGCATTGGTCCGGCGGTTGAAGTGCTGTCCAAACTGCTGGCGGCGGGCGTTAACTTCATGGTGGCGCACGACATGCTGCCGCTGGCGTCTATCTTCGTTGAACCGGCGAAAATCCTGTTCCTTAACAACGCCATCAACCACGGCATCTTCTCCCCGTTGGGTATTCAGCAGTCTCACGATCTCGGCAAGTCCATCTTCTTCCTGATTGAAGCCAACCCGGGTCCGGGCATGGGCGTTCTGCTGGCGTACATGTTCTTCGGTCGCGGCAGCGCGAAACAGTCTGCTGGCGGCGCGGCTATCATCCACTTCCTGGGCGGTATCCACGAAATTTACTTCCCGTACGTGCTGATGAACCCGCGTCTTATCCTGGCCGTTATCCTCGGCGGTATGACTGGCGTGTTCACCCTGAGCGTGCTGGGCGGCGGTCTGGTCTCCCCTGCTTCTCCGGGCTCTATCCTGGCGGTGCTGGCGATGACGCCGAAAGGCGCGTACTTCGCGAACATCGCGGCAATCTGTGCGGCCATGGCGGTCTCCTTCGTGGCATCCGCTATCCTGCTGAAAACCAGCAAGGTGAAGGAAGACGACGATATCGAAGCGGCAACCCGCCGTATGCACGACATGAAGGCTGAATCCAAAGGCGCTACGCCGCTGGCGGCTGGCGATGTCTCTAACGACCTGAGCCACGTGCGTAAAATCATCGTTGCCTGCGACGCCGGTATGGGTTCCAGCGCAATGGGTGCCGGCGTGCTGCGTAAGAAAGTGCAGGATGCGGGTCTGACCAACATCTCCGTGACCAACAGCGCGATTAACAACCTGCCGCCGGACGTTGACCTGGTCATCACGCACCGCGATCTGACCGAGCGCGCCATGCGTCAGGTGCCTCAGGCGCAGCACATTTCCCTGACCAACTTCCTGGACAGCGGCCTGTACACCAGCCTGACCGAACGTCTGGTTGCGGCCCAGCGCCATGAAGATAACGAAGTGAAGGTGCGCTCCAGCCTGCAAGACAGCTTTGACGAGAGCAACGCGCATCTGTTCAGACTGGGCGCGGAAAACGTCTTCCTCGGCCGCACCGCGACCAATAAAGAAGAGGCGATTCGCTTCGCCGGTGAGCAACTGGTGAAAGGTGGCTACGTTCAGCCTGAATACGTTGACGCGATGCTGGATCGTGAAAAGCTGACGCCAACCTACCTGGGTGAATCCATCGCGGTTCCGCACGGTACGGTTGAAGCGAAAGACCGCGTGCTGAAAACCGGCGTGGTGTTCTGTCAGTATCCTGACGGCGTGCGCTTCGGTGAAGAAGAAGACGACATCGCCCGTCTGGTGATTGGTATCGCCGCTCGCAACAACGAGCACATTCAGGTGATTACCAGCCTGACCAACGCCCTTGATGATGAAACGGTCATCGAGCGTCTGGCTAATACCACCAGCGTTGAAGAAGTGCTGGCGCTGCTCAACAAATAACAGCGTCTCTTCCCTCTCCCCGACGGGGAGAGGGCTAGGGTGAGGGGAAAACGTTTCTCACCCCAGCCCTCTCGGGTAAAAACATTGATGAAGGTTAATACTATGAAAGCATTACATTTTGGCGCAGGTAATATTGGTCGTGGCTTTATCGGTAAACTGCTGGCAGACGCGGGCATTACCCTGACATTCGCCGATGTGAATCAGGTGGTTCTGGATGCCCTGAACGCCCGTCATAGCTATCAGGTACATGTAGTCGGTGAAAACGAGCAGGTTGAAACGGTTTCTGGCGTGAACGCGGTGAGCAGCATTGGCGACGACGTGATTGACCTCATCGCAAACGTTGACCTGGTCACCACAGCCGTAGGGCCGGTAGTGCTCGAACGCATCGCCCCGGCGGTCGCAAAAGGCCTGGCGAAGCGTAAAGCACAGGGCATTGAAAAACCGCTGAACATCATCGCCTGTGAAAACATGGTGCGCGGCACCACGCAGCTGAAAGGCCACGTTCTTGCCGCCGTTGCAGAGGAAGATAAAGCCTGGGTTGAAGCGCACGTCGGGTTTGTGGATTCCGCCGTAGACCGCATCGTTCCGCCGTCCGAATCCGCCACCAACGATCCGCTGGAAGTGACCGTGGAAACCTTCAGCGAGTGGATCGTCGATAAAACCCAGTTCAAGGGCGCGCTGCCGACCATTCCGGGAATGGAACTCACTGATAACCTGATGGCATTTGTCGAACGTAAACTCTTCACGCTGAACACCGGGCATGCTATAACCGCGTACCTCGGAAAATTGGCCGGTCATCAGACCATTCGCGACGCGATCCTCGATGAGAACATCCGTGCGGTGGTCAAAGGCGCAATGGAAGAGAGCGGCGCGGTGCTGATCAAACGCTACGGTTTTGATGCTGATAAACACGCAGCATACATCCAGAAAATCCTCGGTCGTTTTGAAAACCCGTATTTGAAAGATGACGTTGAGCGCGTTGGCCGTCAGCCGCTGCGTAAGCTGAGCGCGGGCGACCGCCTGATTAAACCGCTGCTGGGCACGCTGGAATACGGCCTGCCGCACGCCAACCTGGTGAAAGGGATTGCTGCCGCGATGCACTACCGCAGCGAGCAGGACCCGCAGGCGATTGAGCTGGCTCAGCTGATTGATGACAAAGGCGCGCAGGCTGCGCTGGCGCAGATCTCCGGTCTGGACGCCAGCAGCGACGTGGTTGCGGAGGCGGTTAACGCATACAACGCAACCAAATGATGCAGAATCCGGCGCAGGTGAGCCTGCGCCCGAATAACAGATTGTCAGATATGCAGGCAACAATGGAACAAACCCAGGCCTTTGAAAATCGTGTGCTTGAGCGTCTGAATGCTGGCAAAACCGTACGAAGCTTTCTGATTGCCGCCGTCGAGCTGTTAACCGAGGCGGTGAACATTCTGGTGCTTCAGGTGTTTCGCAAAGACGACTACGCGGTAAAGTATGCTGTTGAACCGTTGCTGGACGGAGACGGACCGCTGGGCGATTTATCGGTACGGCTGAAGCTGATCTACGGTCTTGGTGTGCTCAACCGCCAGGAGTATGAAGACGCCGAGCTGTTAATGGCGCTGCGCGAAGAGCTCAATCATGACGGTAACGAGTATACCTTTACCGATGATGAGATCCTCGGTCCCTTCGGCGAGCTGCACTGCGTATCCGCGCTGCCTCCTGCACCTCCGTTTGATAACAGCGACCCTGAGCTGTACGCGATGCAAAAGCTGCGTTATCAACAGGTTGTCCGCTCCACCATGGTGCTTTCCCTGACTGAGCTGATTTCTAAAATCAGCTTAAAAAAAGCGTTTCAGAAGTAAGCCCGCACACATTGGTGTATCCTTCCCTGTAAATTCCCCGTTTTCAGAGTTATTTGTCATGAAAGAAGTCGAAAAGAACGAAATTAAACGCCTGAGCGACCGTCTGGATCTGGTCCGCCATCAAATGGCCGGTCTCTCCCTGGTCGATTCCGCCGAGAAATACGCCGAGCTGGAAAAAGAGTCCGTGAAGCTGGAAGCGGAAATCGAGCGCCTGCGCGAAGTGAAAGGCCAGAAGCTGAGTAAAGAAGCACAGAAGCTGATGAACATGCCGCATCGCCGCGCGATCACCAAAAAAGAGCAGGCCGACATGGGCAAGCTGAAGAAAAGCGTCCGTGGCCTGGTGGTGGTGCACCCGATGACCGAGCTTGGCCGCGAAATGGGCCTGAAAGAGATGACGGGCTTTTGTAAGACTGAATTCTGATCGCTCTCCCCTGCCCCTGCGGCAGGGGAATCTCAGTTGTAGATCAGGTTAAACGTCGCCATCGCATCCGCTTTTCCCGCCGAGACGTTCTCTTCTGTCTGAATGTAATGCGCGTCAAACCAGAAGGTCTGCGTCTGGTTATCCCCCACCTGGCCAAGCGCTGACACCTGCGGGGTGTTCCACTGCACCACCTGCCCCTGAACCGAACCGGTATTGTCACCGTAAAGCAGTTCGATTCCGACCCCGCTGGCGCTATCCTCCTGCTTCGTCAGTGCCAGTGCCCGATCGTTGGCCGGTGTGGTATCGCCAAAGAAACCCATCTTCACCGCCGTATTATTTTCGCAGGTCACCGGAATGCTGAAGCGCCCGCCTCCGGCCCGTGAGCCTGGGCCGTGAAATTCACGCTGGCTCACGCTTCCCATGGGAACAAGAATGCTGCGAGAGCCTACCGAACAGCTGGTACGCCTGACGGTGAAGCTGGCGAGATGGATCTGTACCGGTGTCGCCACGTTGGTGGCGCTGGCTTTATTTTCTCCCGCCTGCAAGATCAGCGATCCGACATTTTGCTCCTGGGAGTTGGCGTTATCATCAGGCATGGCGCTGGTCGTCGGGATTTTGTAAAACACCACCCAGAACTGCATCTTGTACGTTGAGGCGCTGGCAAAGGCGGGGTTTTGCGACGCGTCGCAAATGCGCCGGGACTCATTGCCCTCCACCGGGCTGGTGCCGTCAATATAGCGTACCGCATCGGCGCCGCAGTACTGCTGCTCACGGAACCCCAGCGCGTAGCCGATACCGTCGATCTGGGTTTTGTAAACGTGGCGCGCCGCGCCGTCTTCACCCACCACGGTACCGACGGGGTTATCCATGTCGACAAAGCCGATGCTACGCCAGGCGTCATTCCCGCCATCACAGCTGTAGAAATCCGCCCCGGTAGACTGTATCGGCGCGGAAACTGGCGTCCAGTCTGCCGTGCCGGGCGCATACCCTATAGCGTAGGGCACCTGAACGACCCATTGATCGCGAGTGGTGCGACAAGGTGAGGTCTGAGCATGGGCATGAAAACTCAGCATGCCAAAAAGCGAAAGCAGGCTCAGATAGAAAAACCAGTGAATAAAACGACGCATGATAATCCTCTAATGACACGCAAGAGACAGCGTGGCGATGCCGGGGGCCATGTGAGCCTCGCCCAGCCTGAAAGGTGTCTGGCACTGATGCTGTTCCCCGCCCTCATACCAGGTGACGCGCAGGGTGCCGCGCTCCGGTACCCCGCTCAGGTAGGCCTGACCGCCGTCAGCGACCATGCTTCGGTTTGCAGAACGGCGGTTCTGCTCCACCACTTCAGCCTGCGCGCCAAACGGCAGCGGTTCGCCGTGATAGCGCAGGGAAAACAGAACGCGATACCCAATGTGAGTTGTGTAATTGGCCAGCACCACCGCGCCGCTGGTGGGAATGAGCGTCAGACCGCTCTGCTCGACGTCGACGTTCTCGCCAAGCGTCGCCGTATCCAGATTGACGGTATTCTTGCGGTAGGCCGAGAGCGTTGGCATGACCGCGTAGCCGCGGCTGTCGGTATGGATCCCGTTGTAGCCCTCCGGCTCAACGTTCGCCGCGCCGGGCACGCGCAGCAGGGCGACGGTATCGCCCAGCGGCTGGCTGAGCGTGACGCCATACTGCGTGGCGATGACGCCTCCGGCGAGTCCAAGACTGGCGTTGCTACCGTTTCGGCTGTGGTCATAACCGAGGCTGACGTTGCCGTAGCCACCATTGTATTGCAGCGCCAGGCTGGTGCTGTCGGCCTCTCCCTCACTGGTCTTACTCTGCTGAACGCTGTAATTCAGGTTGCGGTTCGCCAGCGCGCTGCCGTTGAGTGACACCTGCTGCGTGGTCATCCCACGATTGTTGTGGTTGGCGTAGTAACTGACCGAACTGCCCGGTAGCCAGTTGCCAAGCGGAACATTGACGTTAAACGACACGGTGCGATCGGGATGCTGCTCAAGCGCTGAGTCGGTGTAGTCATATCCCGCGCCCCAGGAAATACCCCGCCAGCTGGTGTACCAGCCGATGTGGATGGTTTTATCCTGGCCGGACGTATGCCAGTAATCCTGCATCCACGCCGAGACGTTGAGGCTGCCGAACTGACCCAGCGTCTGTGAAAAAGTGACCTGCGAGCGGCTACGGCGATTATTAAGTTGCAGCTGCTGGCTGTCGGACTGATTCAGTTCGTTAAATTCGTAGTAATTGCGCGAGGCATAGCGATAGCTCGCCAGGTTGAAGGCGGTGCCGGTAGCGCTGAAATCTTTCTGGTACTGAATGCGCCACGCCTGCCCCATCGCGCTTTTGCCGTTGGGTAAACGGCTTTTTGCCAGCGTATCGTCAATGCCCAGCGAGCCGAATGCGCCAAACCCTCTGCCTATGCCGATCGCACCGGCCTGATAGTTGTTTGCCGTACGAAAGCCGCCATACACCGTCATCCTGGAGAGCAGACCGTAAAAGAAAGCGCCCTCAACAAATTCGGGGGAACGCGCATCGCTGGAGCCGGAATGAAACCGTCCGGCGTTGAGGCTGTATTTCAGGCTGCCCTGGCGTCGCATAAACGGCACCGCAGAATAGGGTTGGGTAAAAACGCGCGTCGAGCCGTCACTTTCCGTGACGGTAACCTGTAGATCGCCACTTTGCGCACCGGGGAACAGATCGTTAATGATGAATGGCCCGGCGGCCACCCAGGTTTCATAGATCACATAGCCATTTTGCGAAACGGAGACTTTAGCGAAGCTGTGTGCGACGCCGCGGATGGTGGGGGCAAATCCGCGCTGGCTGTCGGGCAACATGCTCTCGCTTGAGGAGAGCTGCACCCCGCGAAACGCCACGCTATCGAACACGTCGCCTGCGGTCCACGCATCACCTATCCGCAGCTGGCTGTTGAGGCTGCGAATATCCCGGGTCAGCCAGCTGCTCTGTGACTGGAAACGATCCCCACCCGAGTCGCTGTGGCTCCAGGCCGAGGTGTTGCGCAATCGCCACGCTCCCAGATTGACGCCATTTCGCAGGCTCAGATAGCTGGACGTCGTGACACCGCTCTGATGGCGGGCCTGGCCGCCCGACAGGCTGTAATCAACAAATGCCGCCGGGATACCATCATCCCACTGCGACTGCGGCACGTAGCCGCGGCTGCGGTGTTTCATCGCCGCCTGCGGCAGGCTGAGAAAGAGGCGCTGATGGTTGAAATCATAAGAGGTTCGCGCTGCCGGTATAAAATCGTCGAGGTGCGTGAAGGTCTCTCCCTCGTGCAACCGGGAGAATGCCGGAATCGCACTCACGTTTACCCCAAGCGCTTCCAGCAGCGATAGGCTAAAAACGGGTTGCAGGTGGCCTTTCTCATTGACGAAGGTGATCTCCTGATGCCGCTCCTCGCGTCCATTAATCTCCAGCGTTACGAGCCAGGTGCCGGGCATTTGCCCGCCCTTTTCAGAGAAATAGTGCAAATCCGCCGTTTTCTGTTCGGAAGAAGAAAGCTCCAGCGCGGCGGGATCAAAATAATCCTCGGCCATCCCGGCGCGGCTGAAGCTGAGCAGCAGCACCGAAAGGGGCGCGTAACGAAACAGGCGAAAAGGCATGGTGTTAAAGCGGCTGAGAGCGGGTGGCGGTAATGGCACCGAAATCATTAATAGCCGACCAGCTTACGCCACCGGAAGCAGCCACAGGCCATTCGCGGGTTTGACCTGGACCGATCATGCCTGGCTGCTCAATTTTATGCCCGCCGACGGTCAGCCGATAAAAAGAGACGTAATATGGCGTCGGGTTGGAGGCCTTAAGCCCATTTTCCGTCCGCGAAAATGTTATTTTCTGCCAGGCCGTGGCGGCGTCCGCTTTCAGGTTGTCCGGGCGGTAGAAAATTTTAAATTTCGATTTGACGTTAACCTGTAATTCGTTATTGCTCTCTTTAGGCTTTGGCGCAATCGCTTTAATATCCAGCCAAAATACGGATTCACGATCGGTGGGCAGCGGTGCGCCGGTATATTGAATACGCAGCGTGTTGGTCTGCTCCGGATCAAGCCTGAACAGCGGTGGCGTGACGATAAAGGGCGCGGCGTTATTTTTATCCTGCACATCGCCTTCAACCCACGACTGAATAAGGTAAGGAACCGCACTTTCCATATTAGAAACAGAAAATGCCACCTCCTTGCTGTTTTGCGGGTATACGATCCGTGTCCCACCCATTACAACGCCAGCGGAAACTGACGCAGAGCTAATCATTAATGCAGTGAGCATAATATACGATAAACGTTTCATCATTATTATCTCTGGAGGTGGCTGAAAGTGAAATCAGTTATAAACCATCAGGAAATTAGACACGGCGTTCACATCGCCCGCATTGATTTCCGTTCCATCTTTATTGAGAGCAGCATAGAAAGTTAATTCAGCATTACCTTCCTTATCCGGTGCGGTTGTTTCTGATACCGTACCCGGCTTAATGGCGGTGCTGCGATCGCTGTTATACAGCTTCACGCCGACGCCCGTCGCCATCCCCTGGCCTGGGGTAACCTGTAGCAACGTGTCATTCACCGTATCTTTGGTTCCGTCAAACAGAACCGCAACCGATTCAACCGTCTCCGGGCAGTTCTCCACGTTAATTTTGAACTCACGCGGCGTCGTTTCAGTGTGATCGTCGAAGTAGCTTTTCGCCCACGCGCCGAGATCTACCGTTTTGCTTTTTGAGGCAGGCGTAATATCACAGGAAATAAGGGTAATTTTTCCAGTAAAATTAATCACCCCGCCTGTACTCTGCGTACCTGCGCCGGTATCAAGGGAAGTATCAACGCCTGAATCCCCGCTTGCCAGTACCGTCTGAGACGAAATAAGCAGCCCCGCCGCAGCAATCGCCAGCGCCACATTTTTGATTTTCATTTGAAAGCAAACCCCTCTGTACATTAAACAGATTTAGAATTGTCATGCCAAATACGGTCATTGCTATAAGGAATTAAAACGTCACTAAAGGGTACAAATAGAGGTGGTGACGCGACCTCATAGAATAACGTGGGGTCCATCCCGGTGTGGTAATCCATTTATTTTCTTTGAGCCATACGCATTTATTCCCCAACAGAGGAATAGCTTCAGGCAGAAAATAACAATGAATACATTAAGGTTAAAAAAGAACGTCATTTCTTTTGTAACGCAGCATCTTCATAAATAGTAAATCAAATGCTTTATAACGTCTACGCACCAAAAGGCGTGCAGCATCGCTTATAACTCATTTAAAGTTAACATTAAAACAACAAATTTAACCTGTTTTCCTCACGCCCCGCACTATTAGTGCCCTTCTAATCCCCTTTCTAAATTAAAAAAAGAGTTGACTGATCAATGTTTGATCAATTTATTTCGGATTATTATTAGAAGGAAACGTTGAACCGGGATGCCATGCGTAGACATTATTCTGCGAAATCAGCCAAACGCAGGATATTTCCTTATTGATCAGCAATTGATCGTTTGTAATACGCTGTTAAAATCTGTATGTGAAATTTATCTTAATTAAAATTTTTTGCTACATATTGGATTTCGCATTTTTACCTAAAAAAAATTTATAATTCTCTGAAATACGCCATTTTATCTACACGTTAAACATCAATTACACACTTAATATAAACAAAAATATATCTCGCCGTTAACCTAAGTTCCGCATTGATGCTTTTTTATTATCGTCTGCAACACGCCCCATCCGCTCCGATTGATGAAAAGATGTTCAGCCCGCTGCTACGGCCCGCGCCGCAAACGGACGGACGGCGCAGGCCTTTTGGTCCTACCAATGCGCTTTAAAGCGAACCACCGTTCACAGTTTTACTGCTCCACTTCACAAAATCATTGCTGAAAAGCAACACTTGATTAACCATTTATTGCCATAACCCCTACAACACAAAATTGGATGGACCACTTTTACGCAGACTGTGACGCAGAGTTGAGCGGAGACTCACCCGCAACCCAGGCTGTGTGGTCCTCAGGAGACCTGCATGAGCCTCTGGCAACAAAACTATGACCCAGCCGGGAATATCTGGCTGTCGAGCCTGATCGCATCGCTACCGATCCTGTTCTTCTTCTTTGCGCTGATTAAGCTCAAGCTGAAGGGCTACCTTGCGGCGACGTATACCGTTGCCATCGCCCTGCTGGTGGCGCTGTTCTTCTACAAAATGCCGGTCGATCGCGCGCTGGCCTCCGTGGTGTATGGTTTCTTCTACGGCCTGTGGCCGATTGCGTGGATCATCATCGCCGCGGTCTTTGTCTACAAAATCTCGGTCAAAACCGGGCAGTTCGACATTATTCGTTCGTCGATCCTCTCTATTACCCCGGACCAGCGTTTGCAGATGCTGATAGTCGGCTTCTCCTTCGGGGCGTTCCTTGAAGGCGCGGCAGGATTCGGCGCGCCGGTAGCGATTACCGCCGCGCTGCTGGTCGGGTTGGGCTTTAACCCGCTGTATGCCGCTGGCCTGTGCCTGATTGTGAACACTGCGCCGGTGGCGTTTGGCGCGATGGGCATTCCGATTCTGGTGGCAGGTCAGGTGACCGGGCTGGACAGCTTCGAGATTGGCCAGATGGTGGGCCGTCAGCTGCCGTTCCTGACCATTATCGTACTGTTCTGGATCATGGCGATTATGGACGGCTGGCGCGGCGTGAAGGAGACCTGGCCTGCGGTGATGGTGGCGGGCGGTTCGTTCGCGATTGCCCAGTACCTCAGCTCAAACTTCCTCGGCCCGGAACTGCCGGACATCATCTCTTCCCTGGTGTCGCTGGTCTGTCTGACGCTGTTCCTGAAGCGCTGGCAGCCGGTACGTATCTTCCGCTTTGCGGACATGGGCGCATCGCACGTGGATCAGACCCTCGCCCGCACCGGCTATACCGCCGGGCAGATTGTACGCGCGTGGTCGCCGTTCCTGTTCCTGACCGCCACCGTGACGCTGTGGAGCATACCGCCGTTTAAGGCACTGTTCGCCCCGGGTGGCGCGCTGTACGACATGGTGATTAACATCTCCGTGCCGTTCCTCGACAAGATGGTCGCCCGTATGCCGCCGGTGGTGCACGACGCCACGCCGTATGCGGCCGTGTTTAAGTTTGACTGGTTCTCCGCCACCGGCACGGCCATCCTGTTTGCGGCTATCCTTTCCGTGGTGTGGCTGCGCATGAAGCCTGCCGCCGCGGTGCAGACTTTTGCGGCAACGATTAAAGAGCTGATGCTGCCGATCTACTCCATCGGCATGGTGCTGGCGTTCGCGTTTATCTCGAACTACTCCGGCCTGTCGTCGACGCTGGCGTTAGCGCTGGCGCACACCGGGCACGCATTCACCTTCTTCTCGCCGTTCCTCGGCTGGCTGGGAGTGTTCCTGACCGGTTCCGATACGTCGTCTAACGCCCTGTTTGCCGCCTTACAGGCCACGGCCGCACAGCAGATTGGCGTTTCTGACGTCCTGCTTGTGGCAGCCAACACGACGGGCGGCGTAACCGGAAAGATGATCTCGCCGCAGTCCATCGCCATTGCCTGTGCCGCGGTGGGACTGGTAGGCAAAGAGTCAGATCTGTTCCGCTTTACCGTTAAACACAGCCTGATATTTACCTGCATGGTGGGCGTGATCACCACATTGCAGGCCTATGTCTTAACCTGGATGATTCCATGATAGTGATGCCCAGACGCCTGTCCGACGAGATTGCCACTCGCGTGCGGGCGCTGATTGAAGAACAACAGCTGGAGGCGGGCATGAGATTGCCCGCCGAACGCCAGCTTGCCGCCCAGCTTGGCGTGTCGCGCAATTCACTGCGCGAGGCGCTGGCAACGCTGGTCAGCGAAGGTGTGCTGCTGAGCCGTCGCGGCGGCGGCACTTTCGTGCGCTGGCAGCATGATGACTGGTCCGAACAAAACATCGTTCAGCCGCTGAAAACGCTGATGGAAAACGACCCGGACTACAGCTTTGACATCCTCGAAGCGCGTCACGCCATCGAGACCAGCACCGCGTGGCACGCGGCGATGCGGGCGACCGACGCCGACAAAGAGAAGCTCAAAGCCTGTTTTGACGCCACGCAAAGCAGCGACCCGGATATCGCCTCGCAGGCCGACGTGCGTTTTCATCTGGCGATTGCCGAGGCGTCCCATAACGTCGTGCTGCTGCAAACCATGCGCGGGTTCTTTGACCTGCTGCAATCCTCCGTGAAGCAGAGCCGCCAGCGCATGTATCTGGTCCCGCCGGTCTTCGCTCAGCTGACCGAACAGCATGAAGCCGTGCTCAACGCCATTCTTGCCGGCGATGCCGAGGCCGCGCGTAAAGCGATGATGGCGCATCTCGGGTTCGTGCACACCACCATTAAACGATTCGATGAAGATCAGGCCCGACAGGCGCGTATTACCCGTCTGCCTGGCGAGAGTGATATTTCCAGGGAGAACAAAGCATGATTATTTCAGCAGCCAGTGACTATCGCGCCGCGGCGCAGCGCATTTTGCCGCCGTTCCTGTTCCACTACATTGACGGCGGGGCTTACGCCGAATATACCCTGCGCCGCAACGTGGAGGATCTCTCTGAGGTGGCCCTGCGCCAGCGCGTGCTGAAGAATATGTCTGACCTGAGCCTTGAGACAAAGCTGTTTAACGAAACGCTCTCCATGCCGGTGGCGCTTGCGCCCGTTGGCTTATGCGGCATGTACGCCCGCCGGGGCGAAGTGCAGGCTGCCGCCGCAGCGGATGCCAAAGGCATTCCGTTTACGCTTTCTACCGTCTCAGTCTGCCCGATTGAAGAGGTCGCGCCGACCCTCAAGCGCCCGATGTGGTTCCAGCTGTACGTCCTGCGCGATCGCGGCTTTATGCGTAACGCGCTGGAGCGCGCCAAAGCGGCGGGCTGCTCAACGCTGGTCTTTACCGTCGATATGCCCACGCCCGGCGCCCGCTACCGCGACGCCCACTCCGGCATGAGCGGTCCGAACGCCGCGATGCGCCGCTACTGGCAAGCGGTGACGCATCCGCAGTGGGCGTGGGATGTGGGGCTGAACGGCCGTCCGCACGATCTGGGCAATATTTCGGCCTACCTGGGTAAACCGACCGGGCTGGAAGATTACATCGGCTGGCTGGCGAATAACTTCGATCCGTCGATCTCGTGGAAGGACCTGGAGTGGATCCGCGAATTCTGGGATGGCCCGATGGTGATCAAAGGGATCCTCGATCCGGAAGATGCCCGCGACGCGGTGCGTTTCGGCGCCGACGGGATCGTCGTTTCTAACCACGGCGGACGCCAGCTCGACGGGGTGCTCTCTTCCGCCCGCGCGCTGCCCGCCATTGCCGATGCGGTGAAGGGCGATATTGCGATCCTGGCCGACAGCGGTATTCGTAACGGGCTGGACGTGGTGCGCATGATTGCGCTGGGCGCAGACAGCGTGCTGCTGGGCCGCGCGTACCTCTATGCCCTGGCCACCAGCGGTCAGGCGGGCGTGGCGAACCTGCTGAACCTGATCGAGAAAGAGATGAAGGTGGCGATGACCCTGACCGGTGCGAAGTCGATTAGCGAAATCAGTAAGGATTCGCTGGTGCAGGAGCTGAGTAAACTACCGGCGGCGCTGGCTCCGCTGTCACATGGCGACGCGGCCTGATCTTCTCCCATTACCCCACCTTTCCCCTGCGCCCGGTTTCCCCCTCGGGCGCTTTTTTTTGTCGAAAATAACACCTACGTAACATTCTTGATAAGAAAATTTGACACACCCTGCCCCTCCGCAATTGTATAGACAAGCAAATACAAGAACACAAAAACAACATCACATCGGAGAGGCGCATATGACGTATTCAGGTCGGGTGGATATTCAGCAGGTGATCGATGAAAGTCCCTTTTCAGGGTTTCACTGGCTTCTTATTGTGCTGGGCTTTCTCGTGCTGGCGATCGATGGGTTCGATACCGCAGCGATGGGTTACATTGCGCCTACGCTGTCGGCGGAGTGGGGAATAGATAAACAGGATCTGGGGCCGGTGCTGAGCGCAGCGCTGCTGGGGCTGTCGCTGGGAGCCCTGATTGCAGGTCCGGTATCGGACCGCATGGGACGCAAACGCGTGCTGGTCTTCTCGTGCCTGTTCTTCGGCCTGGCGAGCCTGGGTACGGCCTGGGCGCAAAGCCTGAATACGCTGACGCTATGGCGATTTCTGACGGGTCTCGGGCTGGGTGCCGCAATGCCTAACGCCATCACGCTGATCTCGGAGTTTGCTCCTCAGCGCTGCCGCGCCATGGCGATCAATACCATGTACTGCGGCTTTCCGCTGGGTGCGGCGGGCGGCGGGGCGATCTCTTCCTGGCTTATCCCTCACCACGGCTGGCGAAGCGTACTGCTCACCGGCGCGATTGCGCCGCTGATTTTAACCGTGCTGCTGGCGCTGCTGCTGCCGGAATCAGTGAAGTTTCTGGTGCAGCGCGGGAAAGACGTCGCGCAGGTTCGCCGCATCGCCAGCCGGTTCGCCCGCAGCACGCTCGATAGCGTCACGGGCTTTTTCCTGGCGGAAGAAAAGGTAGCGTCTAAAAAAGGGAGCGTGGCGCAGCTTTTTTCCATGCCCTGGCTACCCGGCACCCTGATGCTGTGGGTCACCTACTTTATGGGGCTGGTCATTTACTACGTCCTGCTTAGCTGGATGCCGACGCTGATGCAGGGGATGGGCTATGCGCTGGCGGAGTCCGCCTGGCTGACCTCCCTGTTTACCTTCGGCGGTACCGCAGGCATTCTGCTCGCCGGCTGGATGATGGACCGCTGGGAAGCGCATAAGGTGGTCGCGGGTGGTTTCGTATTGACGATGGGCCTTATTCTTTTACTGGGCATTGAGCATAACCATATCGTCATGTTTGGCGGGCTGATATTCCTGATGGGGATCGCGATGAACGGCGCGCAGTCGGGCATGCAAACTTTGGCCGCTACCTTTTACCCTACCGAGTGCCGCGCGACGGGTATCGCCTGGATGCAGGGGATCGGCCGCTTCGGTGGCGTGGCGGGTACCATGACCAGCGCCCAGCTTCTTTCCATGCAGTGGCAGGCAGACAGTATTTTAATGATCCTCAGCGTGCCCGCCCTGGTGGCTGCGGCGGCGACCTGCTACAAAATGCTGCGTTGCCGTATACAGGAACCGGGCGTCGCGTAGTCCCTCTCTTTTCTGCTATTCTGCCCCCCGCAATTAAGGGGGCAGCATGCTTAACATCGTCTTATTCGAACCAGAAATCCCACCCAATACCGGCAATATCATCCGCCTGTGCGCCAACACCGGTTTTCGTCTGCACATCATTGAGCCGATGGGCTTCACGTGGGACGACAAACGCCTGCGCCGCGCCGGGCTGGACTACCATGAGTTTACTGCCGTCGTTCGTCATCACGATTACGCCGCGTTTCTGGACGCCGAGAAGCCGCAGCGCATGTTCGCCCTGACCACCAAAGGTACGCCAGCGCACAGCGCCGTAAGCTATCAGGACGGGGATTATCTGATGTTTGGTCCGGAAACCCGCGGCCTGCCGGCCACCATTCTGGATGCCCTGCCAGCCGAGCAAAAAATTCGTATTCCGATGATGCCGGACAGCCGCAGCATGAACCTGTCGAATGCGGTGTCGGTGGTGGTGTATGAGGCGTGGCGCCAGCTGGGATATCCCGGCGCGATACTGCGTAGCTGAAACACTTCGGGTGGCTTGCGCCACCCGATTCGTCGTATTTAGCCTGCTACCGCGATGCGTTTCATATCGGTCATGTAGCCGCGCAGTTTCTGGCCCACTTTCTCGATTTCATGGCTGCGAATCGCTTCGTTTACGTCACGCAGCTGCGCGTTATCAACCGCACCTTCCGCAATCGCTTTGCCCAGATCGCCTGCTTGCAGGGTGGTCATGAACTCTTTCAGCAGCGGCACGCATGCGTAAGAGAACAGGTAGTTACCGTACTCGGCGGTATCGGAGATCACCACGTTCATTTCGTACAGACGCTTACGGGCGATAGTGTTCGCAATCAGCGGCAGTTCGTGCAGTGATTCATAGTACGCCGACTCTTCGATGATGCCGGAATCCACCATGGTTTCGAACGCCAGCTCAACGCCTGCTTTCACCATCGCGATCATCAGTACGCCTTTGTCGAAGTACTCCTGCTCGGTGATTTTGCCATCGTACTGCGGTGCGGTTTCGAACGCGGTTTTACCGGTCTCTTCGCGCCAGGTCAGCAGTTTTTTGTCGTCATTCGCCCAGTCCGCCATCATGCCGGAAGAGAACTCGCCGGAGATGATGTCGTCCATGTGTTTCTGGAACAGCGGCGCCATGATGGTTTTCAGCTGTTCAGAGAGTGCGAACGCGCGCAGTTTTGCCGGGTTGGACAGACGGTCCATCATCAGCGTAATGCCGCCCTGCTTCAGCGCTTCGGTGATGGTTTCCCAGCCGAACTGAATCAGTTTTTCTGCGTAGGCCGGATCGGTACCTTCTTCCACCAGCTTGTCGAAGCACAGCAGAGAGCCGGCCTGGAGCATGCCGCACAGAATGGTCTGCTCGCCCATCAGGTCAGATTTCACTTCCGCAACGAAGGAAGATTCCAGCACGCCCGCACGGTGGCCGCCGGTGGCCGCAGCCCAGGCTTTGGCAATCGCCATGCCTTCGCCTTTCGGATCGTTTTCCGGGTGAACTGCGATAAGCGTCGGTACGCCGAAGCCACGCTTGTACTCTTCACGCACTTCCGTACCCGGGCACTTCGGCGCCACCATCACTACGGTGATGTCTTTACGGATCTGCTCGCCCACTTCAACGATGTTAAAGCCGTGGGAGTAACCCAGCGCGGCGCCGTCTTTCATCAGCGGCTGTACAGAACGCACAACGTCAGAGTGCTGCTTGTCCGGCGTCAGGTTCACCACCAGATCCGCCTGCGGGATCAGCTCTTCGTAGGTACCCACCTTAAAGCCGTTTTCGGTCGCTTTACGCCATGAAGCACGCTTCTCGGCAATCGCTTCTTTACGCAGGGCGTAGGAGATATCCAGCCCGGAGTCACGCATGTTCAGGCCCTGGTTCAGGCCCTGTGCGCCACAGCCGACGATGACCACTTTTTTACCCTGAAGGTAGCTCGCGCCATCGGCAAATTCATCGCGCGCCATGAAGCGGCATTTGCCCAGCTGCGCCAGCTGCTGGCGCAAGTTCAGTGTATTAAAGTAGTTAGCCATGGGTGATACCTCGTGATGTTGTGTGTCTTATTGTTCGGTTCGCGTTTCTGCGAGAATGTACCCACATTACAACAGGAAATTTATTGCGGAAATTGATATATTCACAACGTCACATTGCAGTTTTTGCAATGAAAAAAGAGGGAGTGGAATCGGTGGATTTACGCGATCTAAAAATGTTCCTGCACCTGGCGGAAAGCCGTCACTTTGGCCGCAGCGCCCGGGCGATGCACGTCAGCCCCTCCACGCTTTCGCGCCAGATCCAGCGCCTTGAGGAAGACCTCGGCCAGCCGCTTTTCGTGCGCGATAACCGTACCGTTACCCTTACGGAAGCGGGCGACGAGCTGCGGGTTTTTGCCCAACAAACCTTGTTGCAGTACCAGCAGCTGCGGCACACCATCGACCAGAAGGGGCCGTCGCTCTCTGGTGAGCTCCATATTTTCTGCTCCGTAACAGCAGCCTATAGCCATCTTCCTCCCATTCTTGACCGCTTCCGCGCGGAGCATCCGTCGGTTGAAATTAAACTCACTACCGGCGATGCCGCCGACGCCATGGAAAAAGTGGTGACGGGCGAAGCGGATCTGGCCATTGCCGGGAAGCCCGAAACGCTGCCGGGCGCGGTGGCGTTCTCGATGCTGGAGAATCTGGCGGTGGTGCTGATTGCTCCGGCGCTGCCCTGCCCGGTGCGTAATCAGATATCTGTTGAGAAACCAGACTGGTCCACGGTGCCGTTTATCATGGCCGATCAGGGCCCGGTGCGCCGCCGCATTGAGCTGTGGTTCCGCCGCCAGAAGATCAGCAACCCGTCTATTTACGCCACGGTGGGCGGACATGAGGCGATGGTCTCAATGGTAGCGCTCGGCTGCGGCGTGGCGCTGCTGCCGGAAGTGGTGCTGGAAAACAGCCCGGAGCCGGTGCGCAACCGCGTGATGATTCTGGAGCGCAGCGACGAGAAAACGCCGTTTGAGCTTGGCGTATGTGCGCAAAAAAAGCGGCTGCATGAGCCGCTTATTGATGCGTTCTGGAAGATATTGCCAAACCACTAGCCTGCCAGAAAGAACCTGAACGCCGGGTTGTGGGTTTCGTCATGGCACTCATAGCCCAGTTCGTTCAGGCGCGTTTCGAAATCCGGCTCGTGCTCGCCCAGCTCGAACGCCGCCAGCACGCGGCCATAGTCGGTGCCGTGGCTACGGTAGTGGAACAGGGAGATGTTCCAGTGCGTGCCCAGCGTGTGCAGGAACTTGAGCAGCGCGCCCGGTGATTCCGGGAACTCGAAGCTGAACAGGCGTTCCTGGAGCGGTTTCGAGGGACGCCCGCCGACCATATAGCGCACGTGCAGCTTCGCCATTTCATCGTCGGAGAGATCGACCACGCTGTAGCCGCCTTCATGCAGCAGGCTGAGGATCTCTTTACGCTCCTCCACGCCCCGGCTCAGACGCACGCCGACAAAAATGCAGGCATCTTTGGCATCGGCAAAGCGGTAGTTGAACTCCGTTACCGAGCGTCCCCCCAGCAGCTGGCAGAACTTCAGGAAACTGCCCTTCTCTTCCGGAATGGTCACCGCCAGCAGCGCTTCACGCTGTTCGCCCAGCTCGCAGCGCTCGGAAACGTAGCGCAGGCCATGGAAGTTGACGTTGGCACCCGACAGCACGTGCGCCAGACGCTCGCCGCGAACGTGGTGCTGGGCGATGTATTTTTTCATCCCCGCCAGCGCCAGCGCGCCGGACGGCTCCGCCACCGCACGTACATCTTCGAACAGATCTTTCATTGCCGCGCAGATGGCGTCGCTGTCGACGGTGACGATATCGTCCAGATACTCCTGGCACAGACGGAACGTTTCATCGCCAATGCGCTTCACCGCCACGCCCTCGGCAAACAGCCCGACGCGCGGCAGATCCACCGGATGTCCGGCGTCCAGCGCCGCCTTCAGGCAGGCAGAGTCTTCCGCTTCAACTGCAATCACCTTGATCTGCGGCATTAGCTGTTTGATCAGCACCGCCACGCCTGCCGCCAGCCCGCCGCCGCCCACCGGGACGAAGACGCGGTCGAGATGGGCATCCTGCTGCAACAGCTCAAGCGCCAGCGTGCCCTGCCCGGCAATCACCATCGGGTGGTCGAACGGCGGCACCCAGGTGAAACCCTGCTGCTGCGCCAGCTCAATCGCTTTGGCTTTGGCTTCGTCAAAGTTCGCGCCGTGGAGCAGCACTTCCCCGCCAAAACCGCGCACCGCGTCGACTTTGATATCCGCGGTGGCAACCGGCATCACGATCAGCGCCTTCAGCCCTAAACGGGCCGAGGAGAACGCCACGCCCTGCGCGTGGTTGCCCGCCGACGCGGTAATGACGCCGCGTGCTTTCTGCTCATCCGTCAGCCCCGCCATCATCGCGTAGGCACCGCGCAGCTTAAAGCTGTGCACCGGCTGGCGGTCTTCGCGCTTCACCAGAATGACGTTGTCGAGGCGCGAGGAGAGTTTTTCCATTTTTTGCAGGGGCGTGACCTGCACGGCTTCATAGACCGGTGCGCGTAGCACCGCTCTCAGGTATTCCGCCCCCTCAGGGGCGGCGGATAAGGGTTGTGACTCGGCCATCATTAGCCCCCAAGTTTAGATTTATCGCGCACCGCGCCTTTATCTGCACTGGTTGCAAGGCTCGCGTAGGCGCGCAGGGCGAAGGAGACTTCACGCTGGCGATCTTTCGGCGTCCAGGCTTTGTCGCCGCGCGCTTCCTGCGCTTCACGACGGGCCGCAATCTCCTGGTCGCTCAGCTTCAGCTGAATGCCGCGATTCGGAATGTCGATTTCGATCAGGTCGCCATCTTCGATGATCGCGATGTTGCCGCCGCTTGCCGCTTCCGGGGAGACGTGGCCGATGGAGAGTCCAGACGTGCCGCCGGAGAAACGGCCGTCGGTGATCAGCGCGCAGGCTTTACCGAGGCCCATCGATTTCAGGAAGGTGGTCGGGTAGAGCATCTCCTGCATGCCCGGACCGCCTTTCGGCCCTTCGTAGCGAATGACAACCACGTCGCCTTCCACCACTTTGCCGCCGAGGATAGCTTCTACCGCCTCGTCCTGGCTTTCGTACACTTTCGCCGGACCGGTGAATTTCAGGATACTGTCGTCCACGCCTGCGGTTTTCACGATGCAGCCGTTTTCCGCAAAGTTACCGTACAGCACGGCCAGACCACCGTCTTTACTGTAGGCGTGCTCCAGCGAGCGGATGCAGCCTTCAGCGCGGTCGTCATCCAGCGTGTCCCAGCGGCAATCCTGCGAGAACGCCTGGGTGGTGCGAATACCCGCCGGACCGGCGCGGAACATCTTTTTCACCGCGTCGTCTTTGGTCAGCATTACATCGTATTGATCCAGCGATTCCGGCAGCGTCAGGCCGAGGACGTTTTTCACGTCGCGGTTCAGCAGCCCGGCGCGATCCAGCTCGCCCAGGATACCGATGACGCCACCGGCACGGTGCACGTCTTCCATGTGGTACTTCTGGGTACTCGGCGCGACTTTACACAGCTGCGGCACTTTGCGGGAGAGCTTGTCGATGTCGCTCATGGTGAAGTCGATTTCGGCTTCCTGCGCGGCGGCCAGCAGATGCAGAACGGTGTTGGTGGAGCCGCCCATGGCGATATCCAGCGTCATGGCGTTTTCGAACGCCGCTTTACTGGCGATATTGCGCGGCAGCGCGCTGGCATCGTCCTGCTCGTAGTAGCGTTTGGTCAGCTCAACGATACGTTTACCGGCGTTGAGGAACAGCTGCTTACGGTCGGCGTGGGTCGCCAGCAGCGAGCCGTTGCCCGGCTGAGAAAGTCCCAGCGCTTCGGTCAGGCAGTTCATGGAGTTGGCCGTGAACATGCCGGAACAGGAGCCGCAGGTCGGGCACGCGGAGCGTTCCACCTGATCGCTCTGCTCGTCAGAGACTTTCGGGTCTGCGCCCTGGATCATCGCATCGACCAGGTCGAGCTTGATGATTTTGTCGGAGAGCTTGGTTTTACCCGCCTCCATCGGACCGCCGGAGACGAAGATCACCGGAATGTTCAGACGCAGGGAGGCCATCAGCATCCCCGGGGTGATTTTGTCGCAGTTGGAGATACAGACCATCGCATCGGCGCAATGGGCATTGACCATATACTCCACCGAGTCGGCGATCAGCTCGCGCGACGGCAGTGAATAGAGCATTCCCCCGTGGCCCATTGCGATACCGTCATCCACCGCAATGGTGTTGAACTCTTTCGCCACGCCGCCGGAGGCTTCGATTTGCTCGGCAACCAGCTTACCGAGATCGCGCAGATGCACGTGGCCCGGTACAAACTGGGTGAAGGAGTTCACCACGGCGATAATTGGCTTGCCGAAATCGGCGTCGGTCATTCCGGTGGCGCGCCACAATGCGCGGGCACCCGCCATGTTACGGCCGTGGGTGGTGGTGGCTGAACGATACTTAGGCATGCTTTATTGACTCCCGTCTGACTATTTAATGGGACGGTGCGTGCCGTCCCACATTTATATTTAGTGATTAACCTGATCCAACCAGCCGTATTTGTCTTCTGTTTCGCCGGTGAAGAGGCCGAAGAAGGCTTGCTGGATGCGTTTGGTCACCGGACCACAGCGGCCTTCACCCACCTGAATACCGTCGACGCTGCGAACCGGCGTGATTTCAGCCGCGGTACCGGACATGAACACTTCGTCTGCCAGGTAGAGGGATTCGCGGGAGAGCACCTGCTCGCGCACTTCGATACCCAGATCTTTCGCCAGCTTGATGATGGCGTCGCGGGTGATGCCCGGCAGCGCGGAAGAGGTGAACGGCGGGGTAAACAGAATGCCGTCTTTTACTTCAAACAGGTTTTCGCCCGCGCCTTCAGAAATGTAGCCGTTCACGTCGAGTGCGATGCCTTCCTGATAGCCGTGGCGGCGCGCTTCGCTGCCGACCAGCAGTGAGGAGAGGTAGTTACCGCCCGCTTTAGCGGCGGTTGGGATGGTGTTTGGCGCCACGCGGTTCCAGGAAGAAACCATTGCGTCGATCCCCTGATCCAGTGCTTCTGCGCCCAGGTAGGCGCCCCACGGGAACGCAGCAATGATCACATCGGTGTTGTAACCGGCCGGCGGGTTCACGCCCATGCCCACGTCACCCACGAAGACCAGCGGGCGAATATAGGCGCTGGTCAGTTTGTTCTGGCGAATCACTTCGCGGCAGGCTTCCATCAGCTCATCAACGCTTTGAGAGACCGGGAAACGATAAATTTTGGCTGAGTCATGCAGACGCTGCATGTGTTCGCGATGGCGGAACACCACTGGCCCTTTGTGAGAATCGTAGCAACGGATGCCTTCAAACACGGAGGTACCGTAGTGCAGCGCATGGGACATCACGTGAACTTTCGCGTCTTCCCAGCGAACCATCTCACCATTGAACCAAATGTAATCAGCTTTTTTTGTCGTCATTTTTTCGTCCTGTCACGCTCAAGCGCGGATTTGTTGTGATGTGGTTGTGCTCTGGCAGATGGCAACATGGGCAACGTCTACCAGCTTTGATAACTGACTAAACAGTAAGTCGACCGGCCGCGGGCTGGCAACGGTTAATTCGATACTGATGTTCTGCGCGTCGGTGGCCGTTTCCATATTCATAGAGCAAATCTGAAAGCCACGGTGACGGACCACGCGCAATACGCGTTCTAACGTTTCCGGGTTGAAGCGAGCCTGCACGGCGACCTGATGTTGCATCATGATAATTTCTCCAGCATTTGTGAGTTACTGGCACCGGGCGGTACCAACGGCCAGACGTTCTCAAGCTCGTCGATTGAGACATGAAGCAGGTATGGCCCTTCGCTTGACAGCATGGTGTCGAGTGCCGCTTCAACCTGGTCTTTACGGGTGATGTGCTGGCCAGGAATGCCGAAGGCGCTGGCCAGGGTGAGGAAATCGGGGTTATCGGTCAGGGTTGTCTCGCTGTAACGCTCCTGGAAGAACAGCTGCTGCCACTGGCGAACCATCCCTAAACGCTGGTTATCGAGCAACACGATCTTCAGCGGTAACTGCTTGCGCTTCACGGTGCCGAGCTCCTGAACGTTCATCATGAAGGAGCCGTCACCGGAGATACAGATCACGGTATCGTTCGGGCGGGCCACCTGTGCGCCTACGGCTGCCGGCAGGCCAAAGCCCATTGTGCCTAAGCCGCTGGAGGTGATGAAGTTCTCCGGGCGGGTATAGGTCATGTGCTGGGCTGACCACATTTGATGCTGGCCCACATCCGTCGTCACCACGCTGTCGGCGGGTTTACGGTCGGACAACTGCTTCAACAGCAGCGGCGCGTAGATGGCATCGCCTGGGTGATCGTAACGCCAGGCATGCTCAGCGCGCATATCTGCGGTGTGCTGACGCCATGCGTTGATATCCAGCGGCTGCTCCAGCGTCGGTAACAGCGCGTTAAGATCGCCCTGCAACGCCACGTGCGCCTGACGCAGTTTGTTCATCTCCGCCGGATCGATATCCATATGGATCACTTTGGCATTCGGCGCGAAGGTATTCAGCTTGCCGGTGACGCGGTCGTCGAAACGGGCGCCTGCGACGATGAGCAAGTCGCACTCCTGCACCGCCAGGTTTGCCGCTTTAGTACCGTGCATTCCCAGCATACCCAGGTAATACGGGTAGTCCGCGTCGACTGCGCCCAGGCCTTTCAGGGTACAGGTGGCGGGCATTTGCGTGGTCGCAATGAACGCGCGAAGCGCCGGAACAGCCTGCGCCATACCCACCCCGCCGCCGACGTACAGCATCGGCTGCTTCGCCTGCGCCATCATCTGACGCGCCTCTTCAACGTCTGCATGCGGAAACGCATCGTCGCTTTTCACGGTAGAGAAATGCGGCTCCAGATCGCCAGGTGCAACCTGGATATCTTTCGGGATATCCACCAGAACCGGGCCAGGACGGCCAGAGCTGGCAACCTCGAACGCTTCGGCCATCACGCGCGGCAGCTCTTCGAGGGACTGAACGAGGAAGCTGTGCTTAGTACAGGCCAGCGATAAACCGAGCACGTCCACTTCCTGGAAGGCATCGGTGCCGATGAACGGTGAGGCCACCTGGCCGGTGATCGCCACCACGGGAACGGAATCGAGCAGTGCGTCAGCCAGGCCGGTAATCAGGTTCGTTGCGCCAGGGCCCGAGGTTGCCATACAGACGCCGGTTTTACCGGTGGCACGGGCATAGCCGATGGCGGCCATCGCTGCGCCCTGCTCGTGCCGGCACAACAGGTGTTCCACGCCGCCGTCATACAGTGCATCGTAAATCGGCATAATTGCGCCACCCGGATAACCGAATACGGTTTCAACTCCCTGCGCGCGCAACGCATGTACTACCCATTGTGCCCCATTCATAGTCAGTTCCCCGTCATAAACCTGGAGAAACAGAATTTTGTGCTAGTCGTCATTCTCTGCTCCTCATTTAAGTTTTTTAGTCATAAAAAAACCCCCGGACCTTTCGGTGCGGGGGTCTTAGTTCGTTAAGGCTTGATTCTTAAGCCTTTCCTCGTCCAAGTGCAGCCCCGCACGGTGGGATAATAATCACCACCACGCTAATCACGACCAGGCTAATCACTCGTAGAAGGGCTGTCATTTTCAGTTCTTTTTGCATCTTGTTCGAAGGAATACCTAAAGAGTTACCACAGATATTTCATCTGACACAAGATTTTTTTATGACCCATTTCTTTAGCATGCGAACTATTTCTTTGAAAAGCGTTGTTTTATATAGGGAAAAAATAGAAATGAAGATTTTTCATTTTTTTCCTGATTCTTCAGGCAGGGCGAGCATGATTTCTTTTTTGCGAGGCGGCTTCCGCTAGCATGTAACGTTTACATTTTGCTGCTAAAAAGCATGAACGCGCGTCGTAAATCAGCGATTTAACGCTAAACAGAAAAACGCGAGACTGGCATAGTCACCGCCAAGGAGGGCTTATGTCACTGTCAGTTGTTTATACACGCGCGGCTATCGGAGTGAAGGCCCCGCTCATCTCTGTAGAGGTTCATTTAAGCAATGGCCTGCCCGGATTGACGCTGGTCGGCTTACCGGAAACCACCGTTAAAGAGGCGAGGGATCGCGTGCGCAGCGCCATTATCAATAGCGGTTATGCTTTTCCCGCGAAGAAGATCACCATTAACCTGGCACCCGCTGATTTGCCAAAGGAGGGTGGGCGATATGATTTACCTATTGCTATAGCGCTTCTCGCGGCTTCTGAACAGCTCAACACGACAGGGCTAAGCTCGTGCGAGTTCGTGGGTGAATTAGCGCTTACAGGCGCGTTAAGGGGCGTTCCCGGTGCAATATCGAGTGCGCTTGAAGCCATACGTGCGGGAAGACAAATCATTGTAGCCAATGAAAACGCCTCTGAAGTAAGCCTTATCGCCGAAAAGGGATGCCTGATTGCGGGACATTTGCAGGAGGTTTGCGCCTGGCTGGAAGGTCGACACGAACTTGCCGAACCGCAGGAGAAGGAGGAGGTGGCGCCAGATTCAACTGAGGATCTCAGCGATATTATGGGTCAGGACCAGGGTAAGCGGGCGTTAGAGATTACTGCCGCGGGCGGGCATAACCTGTTACTGATAGGACCGCCGGGCACGGGGAAAACGATGCTGGCGAGCAGGTTGAACGGCCTGCTGCCCCCCCTCAATAATCACGAAGCGCTGGAAAGCGCCGCGATATTTAGCCTGGTCAGTTCTACGTCGTTGCATAAACAGTGGCGCCGCCGCCCTTTCCGCTCGCCGCACCACAGTGCGTCTCTTACCGCGATGGTGGGCGGAGGGTCGATTCCCGGACCGGGTGAAATCTCTCTGGCACACAACGGCATTCTGTTCCTGGATGAACTGCCTGAGTTTGAACGCCGCGTGCTGGATGCATTGCGGGAACCGATTGAATCCGGCGAGATCCATCTCTCTCGTACACGCGCCAAAATAAGCTACCCTGCGCAGTTTCAGCTGGTCGCCGCGATGAACCCTAGCCCAACGGGCCATTATCAGGGAAACCATAACCGCTGTACGCCGGAGCAGACGCTGCGCTATCTGAGTAAGCTGTCCGGGCCCTTTCTCGACCGTTTTGATTTATCTCTGGAGATCCCCCTGCCACCGCCCGGTCTGTTGAGGCAAAGCGGTATTAGAGGCGAAAGCTCAGCAGCGGTACGCGAACGGGTCATTGCGGCACAGGCGCGGCAGTATGCTCGACAAAACAGGCTGAATGCCCGCCTGGATAACGCCGGGATCCGACAGTTTTGTTCTCTTAATGCCGAAGATGCAGGCTGGCTGGAGGAGACGCTGACGCGGTTTGGACTATCCATTCGCGCGTGGCAGCGTTTGTTGAAAGTCGCGCGCACCGTCGCGGACGTAGAAGGCTGCCCCGGAATTGAGAGGCGGCATTTGCAGGAGGCATTAAGCTACCGTGCGATCGATCGGCTGCTGCTGCATCTGCAAAAAATGCTGGCGTAAAAAAAGGGGCCGTAGCCCCTTCTCTTCTTAATCGTCAGACTCGGTGTAGTCTTCTGCACCTTCCATCTGCGGCTTACCGCCAGACAGCGTATGGAAACGCTTAGGACGCTTGATGCGAGCCATATACTTGATCCATACACGTTCTGCATCAGACTGCGGCTCACGCTCACCACGGCAAACAGAGACAAACTGTTTTTCATCTTCGGTTGCCGGTTCACGTTTACCCAGATCCAGCTCGTTGAAGGCATAACCATGGCGCTCAAGAAGTTGAGCTTCTTTGATAGTGAAATCGCCGTGACGAGAGAACCCGCGCGGATAATGTTTATTGTCGAAAAAACGATTAGTCGTCGTAAAGCTTTCCGCCATCCTACACGCTCCTAATTCTTTGGCCGAGCTATTTATGGCGCGGAGTATTAGTTACGCTTGACAGAGTGTAAAACAAAACATTTAAATCATAACGACAAATAATTTTGTGGAGAAAGATGTGGATACGGAATTGCTAAAAACTTTCCTCGAAGTGAGCAGAACGCGACACTTTGGGCGAGCAGCTGAAGCCCTCTACCTGACGCAGTCAGCAGTCAGTTTTCGTATTCGACAACTGGAAAATCAACTGGGTGTGAACCTTTTTACCCGTCATCGCAACAATATCCGCTTAACGCCAGCCGGTGAAAAACTGCTGCCGTATGCAGAAACCTTGATGAATACCTGGCAGGCGGCGCGAAAGGAGGTTGCGCACACCTCCCGGCACAATGAATTCTCTATCGGTGCCAGCGCATCACTGTGGGAATGCATGCTCAGCCAGTGGCTTATGCGGCTATATCGTACACATAATCATCTGCAATTTGAGGCGAGGATTGCGCAACGTCAGTCGCTGGTTAAGCAACTCCACGAACGTCAGCTGGATCTGCTGATCACCACAGAAGCCCCCAAGATGGACGAATTTAGCAGCCAGATTGTTGGACAGTTTAGTCTGGCGCTCTATGCATCGGAGCCTGCAATGATGAAGGCTGACCTTAATTATTTACGCCTGGAATGGGGACCTGACTTTCAGCAGCATGAGACGGGGTTAATTGCCAGCGATGATATCCCGCAGCTCACGACAAGCTCTGCGGAGATCGCCTGCCAGCAACTTCCCGCACTGAAGGGTTGCACGTGGCTACCTGTTCGCTGGGCGGATAATAAATCTGCACTCCACGTTGTTACCGATTCGACGACGCTCTCCAGGCCGCTGTATGCCATTTGGCTGCAAAACAGCGACAAGCAATCGCAGATAAAAGATCTGTTAAAAACCAGCATACTGGATTAACGCAAAAGCCTGCGGAGACGCAGGCTGCTTAGTCTTCAGAAGGGATTTCAGCCGTTTTGCAGGCAAAAAAAATCCTTTGCCGAAGCAAAGGATTCTATATGGCAGGGGCGGAGAGACTCGAACTCGCGACACCCGGTTTTGGAGACCGGTGCTCTACCAACTGAGCTACGCCCCTAAAGTTTTTTGCCATTAAGCCTGCCGGGAGGGCAGGCTTAATGTCTTAATAAGTGGCGGAACGGACGGGACTCGAACCCGCGACCCCCTGCGTGACAGGCAGGTATTCTAACCGACTGAACTACCGCTCCACCGAATACTTCTGTAACCACCGGATTAATGCACCGGCTCACTACTTAATTTGATGCCTGGCAGTTCCCTACTCTCACATGGGGAGACCCCACACTACCATCGGCGCTACGGCGTTTCACTTCTGAGTTCGGCATGGGGTCAGGTGGGACCACCGCGCTAAAGCCGCCAGGCAAATTCTGTTCATCTGTATCAGGCTGAAAATCTGTCTCTTCGCCAAAACATCTTCGGCGTTGTAAGGTTAAGCCTCACGGTTCATTAGTATCGGTTAGCTCAACGCATCGCTGCGCTTACACACCCGACCTATCAACGTCGTCGTCTTCAACGTTCCTTCAGGAGACTTAAAGTCTCAGGGAGAACTCATCTCGGGGCAAGTTTCGTGCTTAGATGCTTTCAGCACTTATCTCTTCCGCATTTAGCTACCGGGCAGTGCCATTGGCATGACAACCCGAACACCAGTGATGCGTCCACTCCGGTCCTCTCGTACTAGGAGCAGCCCCCCTCAATTCTCCAGCGCCCACGGCAGATAGGGACCGAACTGTCTCACGACGTTCTAAACCCAGCTCGCGTACCACTTTAAATGGCGAACAGCCATACCCTTGGGACCTACTTCAGCCCCAGGATGTGATGAGCCGACATCGAGGTGCCAAACACCGCCGTCGATATGAACTCTTGGGCGGTATCAGCCTGTTATCCCCGGAGTACCTTTTATCCGTTGAGCGATGGCCCTTCCATTCAGAACCACCGGATCACTATGACCTGCTTTCGCACCTGCTCGCGCCGTCACGCTCGCAGTCAAGCTGGCTTATGCCATTGCACTAACCTCCTGATGTCCGACCAGGATTAGCCAACCTTCGTGCTCCTCCGTTACTCTTTGGGAGGAGACCGCCCCAGTCAAACTACCCACCAGACACTGTCCGCAACCCGGATTACGGGTCTACGTTAGAACACCAGCCATTAAAGGGTGGTATTTCAAGGTTGGCTCCACGCAGACTGGCGTCCACGCTTCAAAGCCTCCCACCTATCCTACACATCAAGGACCAGTGTTCAGTGTCAAGCTATAGTAAAGGTTCACGGGGTCTTTCCGTCTTGCCGCGGGTACACTGCATCTTCACAGCGAGTTCAATTTCACTGAGTCTCGGGTGGAGACAGCCTGGCCATCATTACGCCATTCGTGCAGGTCGGAACTTACCCGACAAGGAATTTCGCTACCTTAGGACCGTTATAGTTACGGCCGCCGTTTACCGGGGCTTCGATCAAGAGCTTCGCGTTGCCGCTAACCCCATCAATTAACCTTCCGGCACCGGGCAGGCGTCACACCGTATACGTCCACTTTCGTGTTTGCACAGTGCTGTGTTTTTAATAAACAGTTGCAGCCAGCTGGTATCTTCGACTGATTTCAGCTCCGTCCGCAGGGACTTCACCTACATATCAGCGTGCCTTCTCCCGAAGTTACGGCACCATTTTGCCTAGTTCCTTCACCCGAGTTCTCTCAAGCGCCTTGGTATTCTCTACCTGACCACCTGTGTCGGTTTGGGGTACGATTTCGTGTTACCTGATGCTTAGAGGCTTTTCCTGGAAGCAGGGCATTTATCACTTCAGCACCGTAGTGCCTCGTCATCACACCTCAGCGTTAAAAGGTACCGGATTTACCTGGAACCTCCGCCTACATGCTTAAACCGGGACAACCGTCGCCCGGCTGACATAGCCTTCTCCGTCCCCCCTTCGCAGTAACACCAAGTACAGGAATATTAACCTGTTTCCCATCGACTACGCCTTTCGGCCTCGCCTTAGGGGTCGACTCACCCTGCCCCGATTAACGTTGGACAGGAACCCTTGGTCTTCCGGCGAGCGGGCTTTTCACCCGCTTTATCGTTACTTATGTCAGCATTCGCACTTCTGATACCTCCAGCAACCCTCACAGGCCACCTTCAACGGCTTACAGAACGCTCCCCTACCCAACAACACATAGTGTCGCTGCCGCAGCTTCGGTGCATGGTTTAGCCCCGTTACATCTTCCGCGCAGGCCGACTCGACCAGTGAGCTATTACGCTTTCTTTAAATGATGGCTGCTTCTAAGCCAACATCCTGGCTGTCTGTGCCTTCCCACATCGTTTCCCACTTAACCATGACTTTGGGACCTTAGCTGGCGGTCTGGGTTGTTTCCCTCTTCACGACGGACGTTAGCACCCGCCGTGTGTCTCCCGTGATAACATTCTTCGGTATTCGTAGTTTGCATCGGGTTGGTAAGCCGGGATGGCCCCCTAGCCGAAACAGTGCTCTACCCCCGAAGATGAATTCACGAGGCGCTACCTAAATAGCTTTCGGGGAGAACCAGCTATCTCCCGGTTTGATTGGCCTTTCACCCCCAGCCACAGGTCATCCGCTAATTTTTCAACATTAGTCGGTTCGGTCCTCCAGTTAGTGTTACCCAACCTTCAACCTGCCCATGGCTAGATCACCGGGTTTCGGGTCTATACCCTGCAACTTAACGCCCAGTTAAGACTCGGTTTCCCTTCGGCTCCCCTATACGGTTAACCTTGCTACAGAATATAAGTCGCTGACCCATTATACAAAAGGTACGCAGTCACCCCATAAAGAGGCTCCCACTGCTTGTACGTACACGGTTTCAGGTTCTTTTTCACTCCCCTCGCCGGGGTTCTTTTCGCCTTTCCCTCACGGTACTGGTTCACTATCGGTCAGTCAGGAGTATTTAGCCTTGGAGGATGGTCCCCCCATATTCAGACAGGATACCACGTGTCCCGCCCTACTCTTCGAGTTCACAACAAGTGTGTTTTCGTGTACGGGACTATCACCCTGTACCGTCGGACTTTCCAGACCGTTCCACTAACACACAAGCTGATTCAGACTCCGGGCTGCTCCCCGTTCGCTCGCCGCTACTGGGGGAATCTCGGTTGATTTCTTTTCCTCGGGGTACTTAGATGTTTCAGTTCCCCCGGTTCGCCTCGTTAACCTATGTATTCAGTTAACGATAGTGCAACGGATTGCACTGGGTTTCCCCATTCGGACATCGACGGGTCAAAGGTTCATATCACCTCGCCGTCGCTTTTCGCAGATTAGCACGTCCTTCATCGCCTCTGACTGCCAGGGCATCCACCGTGTACGCTTAGTCGCTTAACCTCACAACCCGAAGATGTTTCACTTCTGATTGCGAAAATTTGAGAGACTCGGACACACATGAGCTGTGTGTCGTTTCAATTTTCAGCTTGATCCAGATTTTTAAAGAGCAAAACTTCGCAGTGCACCTTTTCAGGTTCACTCTGAAGTTTTCTTGTGTTCGCAGTAAAAGATGGTGGAGCTATGCGGGATCGAACCGCAGACCTCCTGCGTGCAAGGCAGGCGCTCTCCCAGCTGAGCTATAGCCCCATCGTATAAACAACCTCTTCAAATTTGCGTTGCAAATTTGGTAGGCCTGAGTGGACTTGAACCACCGACCTCACCCTTATCAGGGGTGCGCTCTAACCACCTGAGCTACAAGCCTGTAGAGGTTTTTTACTGCTGTTTTTCATCAGACAATCTGTGTGAGCACTACAAAGGCAGGTTCTTTAAGGTAAGGAGGTGATCCAACCGCAGGTTCCCCTACGGTTACCTTGTTACGACTTCACCCCAGTCATGAATCACAAAGTGGTAAGCGCCCTCCCGAAGGTTAAGCTACCTACTTCTTTTGCAACCCACTCCCATGGTGTGACGGGCGGTGTGTACAAGGCCCGGGAACGTATTCACCGTGGCATTCTGATCCACGATTACTAGCGATTCCGACTTCATGGAGTCGAGTTGCAGACTCCAATCCGGACTACGACGCACTTTATGAGGTCCGCTTGCTCTCGCGAGGTCGCTTCTCTTTGTATGCGCCATTGTAGCACGTGTGTAGCCCTACTCGTAAGGGCCATGATGACTTGACGTCATCCCCACCTTCCTCCAGTTTATCACTGGCAGTCTCCTTTGAGTTCCCGGCCTAACCGCTGGCAACAAAGGATAAGGGTTGCGCTCGTTGCGGGACTTAACCCAACATTTCACAACACGAGCTGACGACAGCCATGCAGCACCTGTCTCAGAGTTCCCGAAGGCACCAAAGCATCTCTGCTAAGTTCTCTGGATGTCAAGAGTAGGTAAGGTTCTTCGCGTTGCATCGAATTAAACCACATGCTCCACCGCTTGTGCGGGCCCCCGTCAATTCATTTGAGTTTTAACCTTGCGGCCGTACTCCCCAGGCGGTCGACTTAACGCGTTAGCTCCGGAAGCCACGCCTCAAGGGCACAACCTCCAAGTCGACATCGTTTACGGCGTGGACTACCAGGGTATCTAATCCTGTTTGCTCCCCACGCTTTCGCACCTGAGCGTCAGTCTTTGTCCAGGGGGCCGCCTTCGCCACCGGTATTCCTCCAGATCTCTACGCATTTCACCGCTACACCTGGAATTCTACCCCCCTCTACAAGACTCTAGCCTGCCAGTTTCGAATGCAGTTCCCAGGTTGAGCCCGGGGATTTCACATCCGACTTGACAGACCGCCTGCGTGCGCTTTACGCCCAGTAATTCCGATTAACGCTTGCACCCTCCGTATTACCGCGGCTGCTGGCACGGAGTTAGCCGGTGCTTCTTCTGCGGGTAACGTCAATTGCTGAGGTTATTAACCTCAACACCTTCCTCCCCGCTGAAAGTACTTTACAACCCGAAGGCCTTCTTCATACACGCGGCATGGCTGCATCAGGCTTGCGCCCATTGTGCAATATTCCCCACTGCTGCCTCCCGTAGGAGTCTGGACCGTGTCTCAGTTCCAGTGTGGCTGGTCATCCTCTCAGACCAGCTAGGGATCGTCGCCTAGGTGAGCCGTTACCCCACCTACTAGCTAATCCCATCTGGGCACATCCGATGGCAAGAGGCCCGAAGGTCCCCCTCTTTGGTCTTGCGACGTTATGCGGTATTAGCTACCGTTTCCAGTAGTTATCCCCCTCCATCAGGCAGTTTCCCAGACATTACTCACCCGTCCGCCACTCGTCAGCGAAGCAGCAAGCTGCTTCCTGTTACCGTTCGACTTGCATGTGTTAGGCCTGCCGCCAGCGTTCAATCTGAGCCATGATCAAACTCTTCAATTTAAAAGTTTGATGCTCAATGAATTAAACTTCGTAATGAATTACGTGTTCACTCGTTGAGACTTGGTATTCATTTAGTGTCCGAAGACATTAAGAATCCATGTCACTTTGAGTGCCCACACAGATTGTCTGATAAATTGTTAAAGAGCAGTTGCAACGCGGCTTTCAGCTCACCGTTGCGAGGTCCCGTATATTACGTTTTCCTCATTCAGAGTCAAGCAATTATTTTTACTTTTCTCTGTTGGCGTTCATCTCTGAACCCCGCTGTCCCGGCGGCCTGTAAGCCGTTGTTCCGTGTCAGTGGAGGCGCATTATAGGGAGTTCTCAGACGTTGACAACCCCTCTTTGAAAAAAAACGTTCAACCGTCTCTTTTTTGCTCAAAACCGTGCTATAGCGCCAGTTTTTCGAGCGTTTCGAAGCCGTAACGCTGTAAAACGGGTAAAAGTTGTTCAGTTTCTTTTGTTATCGCCATACAGAAAGCGATGTTCGCTTCCGCTGATTTCGCATCCGGCGCCTCGTGTTCCAGCAGCCAGGCCGTCCGACGCGCAATCGCCGCACCGGAATCTACCAGCCGGGTTCCTTCAGGCAAGACCTTTAATAGCTCTTCCTGTAACAGCGGGAAATGGGTACATCCAAGAACAACCGTATCCGGGGGTTCCTGCATCCGCAGCCATGGACGCAGAATGCGGCGCAGCTCTTCAAGCGAGACCGTCTCGCCGTGCAGCTTCGCTTCCGCCATTTCCACCAGCTCCGCGGAACCGAGCATGGCGATCTGGCATTCATTGGCAAAGCGCTCAATAAGCTCGCGCGTATAAGGACGTTTTACAGTACCGCGCGTCGCCAGCAAACCCACGATGCCGTTCGCCGTCAGACGCGCAGCAGGTTTAATTGCCGGCACAACGCCCACAACCGGGAACGGGAATTTTTCGCGCAGGGCAGGAAGAGAGACCGTGCTTGCCGTATTGCAGGCAATGACCGCCAGCGCCAGGGGGTAGCGCTTTTGAACCGCGGTAACGATTTCAACCACGCGCTCAACGATAAAGTCTTCACTCTTTTCCCCATACGGGAACGCGACGTTATCGAAGGCGTAGATGTAATGGAGATCCGGCAGGAGCTGCCGAATCTCATTATAGACTGAAAGCCCACCGACGCCGGAATCAAACACCAGCACGGTGGGACGCGGATCAGAAGGTGTAGCTGCCAGACAAGGTGTATTCCCGTCCTGCAGTTTCGTAGCCATAAACTGTCTCGTAATCTTTATCGAACAGGTTGGCTATTTTACCACGAACTGTGAGATGAGAGGTGACAGGATATGAAACCGCGACATCCCACAGGCTGACGCCGCCCATTTTTACGCGTTCTGTTGCATAGGTATTGGGATCAACGGCAACGTCATAGCGGGTGCCCAGATAACGGTACGCCAGATTCCAGTCAAGGTCCCACGCCTGCCAGTCAAGCTGATACTTAACCTGCTGCTTTGAGCGACGCGCCAGGACTTCGTTGGTTTTCGCATTGCGCGGGTCAACGTAGTCATAAGAAATTTGGTGCCCTACCGGTCCGGTATCGAACTGCGCCGTCGCCTCAATCCCTTTGATGCGAGCCTCATCCACGTTGTAATAACGGTAAGTCCGCGGGTCGCTGTTAATCAGGTTATCAATATCATTACGATAGCCCGTCACGCGCCAGTTTACTGGCCCCGTCAGGCCTTCAAAACCGCCTTCCCACTGCTTACTCTCTTCTGGCTTCAGGTCCGGATTGCCGTAATCCTTACTGTGGATCTGGCTCATGGTCGGCGCTTTATACGCTGTGCCGTAAGAACCGATGATGCGATACCCGTCGATGAACTCCCACGCGGCGCTGGTCTGCCAGGTGGCATGATTGCCAAAGTTAGAGTTATCGTCATTACGCGCCGCCGCTTCCAGCGTCACGCTGTTGAACTGCTGCATCGCTGAAAGGAACACGCCGGTGTTACGCTGTTCGTAACCTTTTTCCAGATAGCCCGTTCCCGCCTGGGTTTTCTGCTTCTGCCAGTCCAGACCCGCGCCGATATTGCCGTGCCCCACTTCAACCGTATTCAGCCACTGGGTGGTGTACTGCTTCACGTCATCCATGGTTGCGGAGTCAGCGTAGCGGCCTTTTTTCGGATCATAGTTCTGGTCTTTGCTGCGGCCATAGCCTGCCACCAGCTGTGACTGGAAAATACCCTGGTTGTAACGCAACCCGGTGTCCCAGTTCTGGCTGTAGACCTGACGCGTGTCCGGACGCCCGTCAATGCCGGTCGCGCCATAGTGATCGTAACCGTCGTACGCAGAGCGGTTATCGTAGCCAAAGCCACGGAAGAACCCGCTGACGCTGTCGGTAAACTGCTGTTCCACCGAGCCAAACAGAGATTTACTCATAAAACCATCGCGGTCTGGCTGGCGCGGGGCATCTTTTGCGGCAATATCAAAACCACGGGTATAGGTGTAATCCCCGGCCATGGTGATTTTCGTTTTATCGAACACCTGCTGGAAGGCACCGTTATAGTTTTGATACCCCTTTGAACCAACGCCCGCAGAAATTTCCGCGCCCGGCTTATCGCGCCCGGTAATGATGTTAATCACGCCGCCAATCGCGTCGGAGCCGTACAGCGCCGAACGCGGGCCGCGAATGTACTCAATACGCTGAATCAGCGAGGTCGGGATCTGACTTAAGTCGGGAACGTTGCTGATCCCGGCATTGTTCAGGGGGATGCCATCAATCAGCACCAGAACATGACGGGATTCCGTACCGCGAATAAACGTAGAAGAGGTCGACCCCATCCCACCGCTTTGTGCGATGTCCACGCCCGGCAGGCGTGACATGATTTCCACAACGCTCGTTGCCTGCCAGCGTTCAATATCCTCACGCGTCACGACGGATGTCGGAGCCAGAACAGTTTTTGCCGGTTGTTCGAAACGGTTTGCTGTCACCACCAACGAGTCAGCGCTTTCCTGCGCCCAGCCCGAAAATGCCGTGACGGAAAAAGCCGTCAACAGCGATACTTTTTTAATCATTGTTAAAGCATCCATAATATAAGAAGGATGCCGCAGGCCCCATCGATAGCACGCGATGATGAAACCAAATGCGACGTGGTTCCGGCAGGTCTTCGGGCTGGGTGGCGTTTATGGATGAAGACTTCCCGTATTCACAGTGTCTACAACGTTCATCCCGCCAGTCTTTACCGCTGCGCGTCAGCTCCAGATTTGCACTGGATTCCCTTTTCACTCTCAGGAGACCGGAAACAGAATGCTACAATTAGACACGTATAGATGTCCAGATAGCTATTAGCCATTAAATCTGGACATCCCCTGCACAATCCCTACAATCCCCGCGTAATTCTTTCTCACTCAGGATGCATCATGACCCCAGAACACCTCCCGACAGAACAGTACGACGCACAGCTGGCAGAAAAAGTTGTCCGCCTGCAAAGTATGATGACGCCATTCAACGCGCCCGTTCCTGAGGTGTTTCGTTCTCCGGTCAGCCACTACCGTATGCGCGCCGAGTTTCGCATCTGGCACGATGGCGATGACCTGTACCACATCATTTTCGATCAGCAGACGAAATCCCGCATTCGCGTAGACAGTTTTCCGGCGGCAAGTGAACTGATAAACCAGCTGATGACGCTGATGATTGACGGCGTGCGTAACAATCCAGTGCTGCGCAACAAGCTGTTCCAGATAGACTACCTGACCACCCAAAGCAATCAGGCCATTGTCTCTCTGCTGTACCACAAAGCGCTGACCGACGAATGGCGCGAGCAGGCCGAAGCCCTGCGCGATGCGCTGCGCGCGCAGAACATCAACGTGCACCTGATTGGCCGCGCGACCAAAACCAAAATCATGCTGGACCAGGATTACGTCGATGAGCGTCTGCCGGTAGCGGGTAAAGAGATGGTTTACCGTCAGGTGGAGAACAGCTTCACCCAGCCGAACGCCGCCATGAACGTGCAGATGCTGGAATGGGCGCTGAACGCGACGGAAGGGTCGACGGGCGATCTGCTGGAACTGTACTGCGGTAACGGTAACTTCTCGCTGGCGCTGGCGCGTAACTTCGATCGCGTGCTGGCGACGGAAATTGCCAAACCGTCGGTGGCGGCCGCGCAGTACAACATTGCCGCTAACCACATCGATAACGTGCAAATCATTCGTATGGCGGCAGAAGAGTTCACCCAGGCGATGAATGGCGTACGTGAGTTTAACCGCCTGCAAGGCATTGATTTGAAGAGCTACCAGTGCGAGACGATTTTTGTCGATCCGCCACGCAGCGGGCTGGACAGCGAAACCGAGAAGATGGTGCAGGCGTACCCGCGTATTTTGTACATCTCCTGTAACCCGGAGACGCTGTGCAAGAATCTGGAAACATTGAGCCAGACGCACAAGGTTGAACGTCTGGCGCTGTTCGATCAGTTCCCGTATACGCACCATATGGAGTGCGGCGTACTGCTTACTGCAAAGTGATGTGAATCTTGTAGGGCAGGTAAGCGAAGCGCCACCTGCCAAAAAAGCCGGATGGCGCTTCGCTTATCCGGCCTACAATGACAAAACCCTTTATTCTGGCAACTGGCTCTTGCGGCTACGCATACGAGAGCCAATCCAGAACACCAGCGCCACGGACAGTACCGCAGGCAGGAAGTTAGAGCCAATATCCGGGTATTCCGCACGCACCACGGTGCTGTACAGCAGCACACCCAGGATAAAACTGGCTGCGGCCAGCCCCGGTAACCCGACAGGCATGGTGCGGTTCAGATAACGTTGATGCAGGCAGTACACCGTCAGCACCAGCGCGATAATCGGGAAAATCGAGAACGGTACAATTGAGCTGAAAACCGCCGCAAACGTACCATTAATGGATAAGCCAGCGATCAATGCCAGCAACAGCGTTCCTTTATCCTGACCTGACTGTTTCATTACTCACCTTCACTCATCGTTTTGATGTGCCAACTTCTCTTGTTCACGGCGATACCAGTAGTACGCACCTTTAGAAATCATCCGCAGCTGCAATACCAGTCGCTCTTCGAGTTGCTTACGTTGTTCAATGCTGACGTCCAGCGCTTCGGCACCCGCGCTGAACACAATCGTCACCATCGCCTCAGCCTGTGCTTCGGTAAACGCACGCGGCATATGGTTTTCGAGTTCCAGATAGTCGGCAAGTTCCGCGATGAAATGCTGAATTTCACGCGCGACGGCGGCACGAAACGCGGCTGACGTCCCGGAACGCTCACGCAATAGCAGGCGAAACGCGTTAGGGTTATTGCCGATAAATTCCATAAATGTCGATACGGAGGTGCGGATCACGCTGCCGCCTTTGGCGATACGCTGACGCGCCTGACGCATAAGCTGGCGCAGCATTAAACCGCTCTCGTCGACCATGGTCAGGCCCAGTTCATCCACATCACGGAAATGACGATAGAAGGACGTTGGCGCAATCCCGGCCTCGCGCGCCACTTCACGCAGGCTCAAACTGGCAAAACTCCGCTCAGCACTCAGTTGACTGAATGCGGCTTCCACCAGCGAACGCCGGGTTTTCTCTTTTTGTTGTGCTCTTACGCCCATCACGATAGTTGAATCCTTCCAAAGGCCCGTTGGCACTATACCAGAGAATAAAATTAATCTGTTTACCTGGCTTTGTGAATGATTGTTTACGCGCGGTTTGTGCCCCACTGCCCGAAAAAAGCACAACGATAATTGGGTTACCCAGGCAATGATGTTATGATTCTGTTGCTTTTATGTATAAGAACAGGTAAGCCTTGCCATGCCACATTCCTACGATTACGACGCAATAGTTATTGGTTCCGGCCCGGGCGGCGAAGGTGCTGCTATGGGTCTGGTAAAACAGGGAGCCAGAGTAGCGGTGATTGAGCGCTACCATAATGTTGGCGGCGGTTGCACCCACTGGGGCACCATCCCTTCGAAAGCCCTCCGCCACGCCGTTAGCCGCATTATCGAATTTAACCAGAATCCTCTTTACAGCGACCACTCCCGACTTCTTCGTTCCTCCTTTGCCGATATCCTGAATCACGCAGACACGGTCATTAACCAGCAGACGCGCATGCGTCAGGGTTTTTATGAGCGCAACCACTGTGAAATTCTGCAAGGCAACGCCCATTTTGTGGATGAACACACCCTGGCGCTGGAGTGCCACGATGGTTCGGTTGAGACGCTCACCGCTGAAAAATTTGTGATCGCCTGCGGTTCCCGTCCGTACCATCCGGCAGACGTGGACTTCTCGCACCCGCGCATTTACGACAGCGACTCCATCCTCAGCCTGCATCACGAGCCACGCCATGTGATCATCTATGGTGCGGGGGTGATTGGCTGTGAATATGCGTCAATCTTCCGCGGAATGGAGGTCAAAGTTGACCTGATTAACACCCGCGACCGCCTGCTGGCGTTCCTCGATCAGGAGATGTCGGACTCTCTCTCCTACCACTTCTGGAACAGCGGCGTGGTGATTCGCCACAACGAAGAGTACGAGAAGATTGAGGGCTGCGACGACGGTGTGATCATGCACCTGAAGTCAGGTAAGAAGCTGAAGGCGGACTGCCTGCTGTACGCCAACGGCCGTACCGGCAACACGGATTCGTTGCAGCTGGAGAATATCGGGCTCGAAACCGACAGCCGCGGTCAGCTGAAGGTCAACAGCATGTATCAGACCGCGCTGCCGCACGTATACGCGGTGGGCGACGTGATTGGTTACCCAAGCCTGGCCTCCGCTGCGTACGATCAGGGCCGCATCGCCGCACAGGCGCTGGTGAAAGGTGAAGCGACGGCGCATCTGATCGAAGATATCCCGACGGGTATCTACACCATTCCGGAAATCAGTTCTGTCGGGAAAACCGAGCAGCAGCTGACGGCCATGAAGGTGCCTTACGAGGTGGGTCGTGCCCAGTTTAAACATCTGGCGCGGGCGCAAATCGTGGGGATGAGCGTGGGTACGCTGAAGATCCTGTTCCATCGCGAGACGAAAGAGATCCTCGGGATTCACTGCTTCGGTGAACGCGCGGCGGAAATCATTCACATCGGCCAGGCGATCATGGAGCAAAAAGGTGGTGGCAACACCATTGAGTACTTCGTTAACACCACCTTTAACTACCCGACCATGGCGGAAGCCTATCGGGTAGCCGCGCTGAACGGCTTAAACCGCCTGTTTTAACGCGCTGTCGAAATGGCCATCCATCGCACCGCGGATGGCCTCTGCCAGCTGCTCATAGCGGCTGCGCAGCGGTGACCCCGGACGATAAACCAGACCAATGGTGCGACGCGGCTCCGGCTTGATGCATGGCAGATAGACCACGCCATCGCGTTTACGCTCGTGCGGCACCGCCAGCGCCGGCAGCAGCGTAATACCGCTTCCCGCCGCCACCATATTACGCAGCGTTTCCAGACTGGTTGCGCGGAAATGGGTATCTTCGTCAGCGCCCGCTTCGAAGCAGAAGCCCATCGCCTGATCGCGCAGGCAGTGGCCGTCTTCCAGCATCAACAGCTTTTCACCCGCCAGATCGGCCATCGGCACGCGATCGCGGTTCGCCCATGGGTGATCTTCATAGATCGCCAGCATCATCGGTTCGTCGAACAGCGGCACTTCAATAAACGCTTCACTCTCTTTGACCAGCGCCAGAATCGCACAGTCGAGCTTGCCGCTGTCCAGCTGCGCCAGCAGCTGATGGGTTTGCGCTTCGTGCAGGTACATTTCGAGTTTCGGGAACGTCTGGTGCAGCATTGGAATGATTTGCGGCAACAGGTACGGGCCAACGGTTGGGATCAGGCCAATATGCAGCGGGCCGGACATCGCCTCCCCCTGCTGGCTTGCCATTTCCTTGAGCACTTTGACCTCGCGCAGCACGGTGCGCGCCTGATCCACCAGCAGCAGACCTGCCTGGGTGAACAGTACCTTACGACTGGTGCGCTCCAGCAGCATTACGCCCAGCTCATCTTCCAGCTTGCGGATCTGGCCGCTCAGGGTAGGCTGGCTGACGTGGCAGGAATCTGCCGCGCGGCGAAAATGGCGGTGCTCGGCTAACGCTACCAGGTATTCAAGATCACGAATATTCATTATTCATCCTCCGTCGCCACGATAGTTCATGGCGATAGATAGCATAGCAATGAACGATTATCCCTATCAAGCATTCTGTTGAATAATACGCCACATAGACGAGGCGGCCGTGTTTGACCCTTGACGTCCCCGCACCGTCAGCGAGTTTCTCTCAAAACTCGAAAAACTAAAGCCAACGTGAACTTTTGCGGACCCCGTGGTCCGCTTTTTTTTGCAAAAAAAAGCCCAACTCAGGGTTGGGCTGGGGTTTTGTAGATCGGGTCAGGCGAAGCCGCCACCCGACGTTTCAGGCATCAAATCAGGCGGTTTTTCGCATCCGCAATCGCCTGCGCCACCTGCTTCGGCGATACGCCGCCTTTCGCTGCACGCTTATCCAGGCAGGATTGCAGGGCCAGAATCGGATAGACGTCATCCCCGATAACCGCGCTGAATTTTTGCAGGTCGGCCAGCGCCAGCGCTTCAAGGGCTTTACCCTGACGAATCGCTTCTACTACCGCTTCGCCCACAATATGGTGCGCCTCGCGGAACGGTACGCCTTTCGCCACCAGGTAGTCCGCCAGCTCGGTGGAGTTAGCATAGCCCTGCTGCGCCGCTTCCTGACAGCGCGGACGTTTCACCTGAATGCCGTCCAGCACCAGCGCGCCCATGTGCAGACAGTCCAGCCAGGTGTCGAGCGCGTCGAACAGCCCTTCTTTGTCTTCCTGCATATCTTTGTTATACGCCAGCGGCAGCCCTTTCAGGGTCATCATCATGCCGGTAAGCGCGCCCTGCACGCGACCGCACTTGCCGCGGATAAGCTCCAGCGCGTCCGGGTTTTTCTTCTGCGGCATCAGGGATGAGCCTGAGGTCACGCGGTCGGACAGCTCCACGAAGCCCGCTTCGCCAGAGTTAAAGAAGATCAGGTCTTCGGCAAAGCGCGACAGGTGCACCATCCCGATAGAGGCATTCGACAGCAGCTCCAGCACGTGGTCACGATCAGAGACGCTGTCCAGGCTGTTGCGGGTGGCGGAAGCAAAGCCCAGCCAGCCTGCCAGCTGCTCGCGGTCGATTTCATATGCGGTACCGGCCAGCGCGCCGCTGCCCAGCGGGCTCACGT
The DNA here is from genome assembly GCF_900322725.1 of Enterobacter cloacae complex sp. Classification (NCBI taxonomy): domain Bacteria; kingdom Pseudomonadati; phylum Pseudomonadota; class Gammaproteobacteria; order Enterobacterales; family Enterobacteriaceae; genus Enterobacter; species Enterobacter cloacae complex sp. The sequence goes on from NZ_LT991957.1 coordinate 1,955,715, forward strand.
CCAGACGCGTTAGGGTATCCTGCAACCGGCTTTCATCACGCGCCAGCATCTCAACGTAGGCCAGACACCAGTGCGCGAACGTCACCGGCTGCGCGCGTTGCAGGTGGGTATAACCCGGCATCACCGCGTCCTGGTTGTTCTGCGCGGTTTCCACCAGCGCGCCCTGCAACTGACGATTTGCCGCCAGCAGTTCGCCTATGGTCTCTTTGCACCACAGCTTCAGGTCGGTCGCAACCTGGTCATTACGGCTACGGCCGGTATGCAGTTTTTTACCCAGCTGGCCGACTTTGTCGATGAGTTTACCTTCCACCCAGCTGTGAATATCTTCGGCATCGCTCTGGAGGATTTGCTGCGGATCCAGACGCACCTCTTCCAGCAGGTTGTTCAGCGCCTCTTCCAGCTGCTGCTGTTCGTCTGCGGTCAGCACGCCAACGGTCACCAGCGCTTTGGACCAGGCCACAGAGCCGACGATATCCTGTTCGGCCAGGCGGTAGTCGAAGCGCAAAGAGTCGTTGAACTGTTTGAACCGCTGATCCGCTGCCTGTGTAAAACGCCCACCCCAAAGTGCCATAACGAATTTCCTTAATGATGATATTTTTGCCCGGTGGCGCTGCGCTTACCGGGCCTACAAAATTCACGTAGGCCGGATAAGCGAAGCGCCATCCGGCACAGAATCTTAAGCCAGAATACGCGTACCAATCGGCGTGCCGTTGAACAGCGCCGGAAGCTGCTCCGCGTGGCGCCAGGAGGCGATATCCACCGGGCGACCCAGCGTGCGCGCCGCATCCAGCGCCGCATTCACCTTAACGATCATGCCGTCGGTGATAATGCCCTGATCGATCAGCTGCTCGGCTTTTGCGGCGGTCATTTCCGCAATACGCTGGCCTTTGCCGTCCAGAATGCCGCTCACGTCGGAGAGCAAGATCAGGTCAGCGCCCAGCGTGGCCGCCAGGGCGGTTGCCGCCTGGTCCGCGTTGACGTTCATCAGCTCGCCCGCTTCGGTCACGCCGATAGAGCTCACTACCGGCAGAAAACCGCCTTCCAGCAGGGTGTTAATCAGCTTAGGCGAACCTGGCTGCGCCAGTCCAACATGGCCGAGCTCTTCGTCAAGCTGGGTCACTTTTACGCTGTCACCGTCGCCCAGGTAGAGGCCAACGGAGGCGATATGGTGTTTCTTCGCCCATGCCAGCAGCGTTTTGTTCGCCGTGCCCGCCAGCGCGCCGGTAATGATGTCAATCTGGTCAGCAGGGGTGACGCGCAGGCCATTTTTCTTTTTCACCGGCAGATTCAGCCCTTTCATCAGCTCATCCACCACGCAGCCGCCGCCGTGCACAATCACCAGCGGGCGCTGGTGCGATTCGCGATAGTTCACCAGCGCGGTAAACAGGCGCTCCAGCGCTTCTTCGCTGTCCAGCAGTACACCACCGAGTTTGATAATTAATGGGTTCATCATCACACCTTAAATAAGAGCCTGCGTTTCAGGGAAGCCGAAACGAATATTTGCACACTGCATTGCCTGTGCGGCAGCGCCTTTCAGTAAGTTATCTTCTGCGGCAACCACAATCAGATGTTCGCCCTGTACGGCAAAGCCGATGTCGCAGAACGGCAGGCCAACCACGTTTTTCAATGCCGGCACGCCTTTGTCGTACAGACGCACCAGCGGTTTATCCGCGTATGCCTGCGTGAAGGCCTCGCTCACCTGCGCCTGGGTCACGCCCGGCTTCAGGCGGCAGGTAATGGTTTCGAGGATCCCGCGCGGGAAGCTGCCGAGGTGCGGGGTGAAGATCACCTCCGCGCCCAGATGCGTGGTGATTTCAGGGTGATGACGGTGATTGAACACGCCATACGGCTGAAGGCTCACTTCGCAGAAGCTGTTGGAGATAGCGGCCTTGCGCCCTGCTCCGCTCACGCCGCTGGTGGCGTTGATCACCGGCCACTGGTGCAGATCCAGCAGACCGGCGTCGATCAATGGCTTCAGCGAGAGCTGCGCCGCCGTCGGGTAGCAGCCCGGCACGGCAATCAGGTTCGCTTCTTTCAGTTTATCGGCGCTCCACTCCGCCAGGCCGTAGACCGCTTTTTCAAGCAGATCCGGATGCTGATGGGAGAAACCGTAATATTTTTCGTAGAACGCGCTGTCGTTTACGCGAAACGCGCCGGAGAGGTCAAAGACCACGCAGCCGGCCGCTAAAAATTGCGGTGCCAGGTCGTGGCTGACTTCATGCGCCGTGGCTAAAAACACCACGTCAACGCCATCGGTGAACTCGCTGATGTCGGACATCGGCTGCAACGGCAGATCGACAATGCCTTTAAGCTGCGGATGCAAATCAGAAATTAACTTTCCGGCATCATTGCTTTGCGCTGACACGGTCAAAGCGGTTATGGTCATATGAGGGTGGCGATTTACGTAGCTTACAAGCTCTGCGCCCGCATAACCGCTAGCGCCTACAATCAGCGTATTCAACATCGGGTTCCTTTATGCTCAACGTTAATGTATTTTTATTCACATTTATTGCATGAATATTGATACTATCACGACCTAAGGTGTGTCAACAATGAAAATGAACTTACCGCCATTTATCGAGATTTACCGCGCCCTGATTGCCACACCCTCCATCAGCGCGACGGAAGAAGCGCTGGATCAGAGCAATGAGTCTTTAATCAATCTGCTGGCGGGTTGGTTTAGCGATCTTGGGTTTAACGTTGAGGTTCAGCCCGTCCCCGGAACACGCCACAAATTTAACCTGCTCGCCAGTACCGGAACCGGTGCGGGCGGCCTGCTGCTGGCCGGTCATACCGACACCGTGCCGTTTGACGATGGCCGCTGGACGCGCGATCCGTTCACGCTGACCGAACACGACAACAAGCTCTACGGTCTCGGCACGGCGGACATGAAAGGCTTCTTCGCCTTTATCCTCGACGCGCTGCGTGACGTGGACGTGACAACCCTGAAAAAGCCGCTCTACATTCTGGCGACCGCCGATGAAGAGACCAGCATGGCGGGTGCACGTTATTTCTCTGAAAACACGTCGATTCGCCCGGACTGCGCGATCATCGGCGAGCCCACCTCTCTGCAACCGATTCGTGCGCACAAAGGCCATATTTCTACCGCGGTGCGCGTGCTGGGCCAGTCCGGTCACTCCAGCGATCCGGCGCGCGGCGTGAACGCCATTGAGCTGATGCACGACGCCATTGGCCGCATCATGACCCTGCGCGACGATTTGAAAGAGCGTTATCACTACGAGGCGTTTACCGTGCCTTATCCAACGCTGAACCTCGGTAGCCTGCACGGCGGCGATGCGTCCAACCGTATCTGCGCCTGCTGCGAACTGCATATGGATATTCGTCCGCTGCCGGGCATGACGCTGAGCGATCTGGATGGCCTGTTGAACGAAGCGCTGGCTCCGGTCAGCGAGCGCTGGCCGGGACGCCTGACGGTCTCTGAACTGCATCCGCCGATTCCAGGCTACGAATGCCCGCCAGACCATCAGCTGGTTCAGGTCGTGGAAAAACTGCTCGGCGAGAAAACCGACGTGGTGAACTACTGCACCGAAGCACCGTTTATTCAGACCCTGTGCCCGACGCTGGTTCTTGGTCCTGGCTCCATTAACCAGGCCCATCAGCCGGATGAGTATCTGGAAACCCGCTTCATCAAGCCCACCCGCGAACTGATTACCCAGGTTGTGCATCATTTCTGCTGGCATTAATGACGCTTCCCCTCTCCCTGGAGAGGGGGAAAATCCCGCGATCTCCGTCACATTCCCATAAGCATCTCTTATCTGACGCGAAGCGAATTAAATTTCGTAAATTGCCCGCATTTATTCGTTTGCTGAACCGTTTTCGCAGCAATTGACGACGGGGGTTTTACGTGGCTTTATAAAGGGAGATGACAAAATAATGTCCAGAAGATTTTCGCCTGGGCATAAACAAAAATGATGGGGTGACTGGGTTTTTATGAACGAACAATATTCCGCGTTGCGTAGTAATGTCAGCATGCTCGGCAAAGTGCTTGGAGATACCATCAAAGACGCATTAGGGGAGAACATTCTCGACCGCGTTGAAACCATCCGCAAGCTGTCCAAATCTTCCCGTGCCGGTAACGAGGCAAATCGTCAGGAGCTGCTCACCACCTTGCAGAACCTTTCTAACGATGAGCTGCTGCCCGTTGCCCGCGCCTTTAGCCAGTTCCTGAACCTGGCAAACACCGCTGAGCAATACCACAGCATTTCGCCAAAAGGCGAAGCGGCCAGCAACCCGGAAGTCATTGCCCGCACCCTTCGTAAACTCAAAGACCAGCCCGACCTCAACGAAGCGACCATCAAAAACGCGGTGGAATCCCTTTCGCTGGAGCTGGTTCTGACCGCACACCCAACCGAAATAACCCGTCGTACGCTGATCCACAAAATGGTGGAAGTGAACAACTGCCTGAAGCAACTGGATAACAAAGACATTGCCGACTACGAACGTAACCAGCTGATGCGCCGTCTGCGCCAGCTGATTGCCCAGTCCTGGCACACCGATGAAATTCGTAAGCATCGCCCAAGCCCGGTCGACGAAGCCAAATGGGGCTTTGCGGTGGTGGAAAACAGCCTGTGGGAAGGGGTGCCTAACTACCTGCGCGAGCTGAACGAACAGCTGGAAGAGAACCTCGGCTATCGCCTGCCGGTAGACTTTGTGCCGGTGCGCTTTACCTCCTGGATGGGCGGTGACCGCGACGGCAACCCGAACGTGACGGCGGAAATCACCCGTCACGTCCTGCTGCTGAGCCGCTGGAAAGCGACCGACCTGTTCCTGAAAGATATTCAGGTGCTGATCTCCGAGCTGTCGATGGTAGAAGCGACGCCGGAACTGCGTGCGCTGGCCGGTGAAGAAGGTGCCAGCGAGCCGTACCGTTTCCTGATGAAAAAACTGCGCGGTCAGCTGCTTGCAACTCAGGCCTGGCTGGAAGCGCGCCTGAAAGGCCAGCGCCTGCCAAAGCCAGAAGGTCTGCTGAGCCAGAACGAACAGCTCTGGGAACCGCTGTATGCCTGTTATAAATCGCTCCAGGCCTGCGGAATGGGCATCATTGCGAATGGCGAACTGCTCGATACCCTGCGTCGCGTGAAGTGTTTCGGCGTACCGCTGGTGCGTATCGACGTCCGTCAGGAAAGTACCCGCCATACCGAAGCGCTGGGCGAACTGACCCGCTATCTCGGCATCGGCGACTATGAAAGCTGGTCAGAAGCCGACAAGCAGGCGTTCCTGATCCGCGAGCTGAACTCCAAGCGCCCTCTGCTGCCGCGCAACTGGGAGCCAAGCAATGATACCCGCGAAGTGCTCAACACCTGTAAAGCGATCGTGGATGCGCCGAAAGGATCGGTGGCCGCCTATGTGATCTCCATGGCGAAAACCCCGTCCGACGTGCTGGGCGTTCACCTTCTGCTGAAAGAAGCGGGCATCGACTACGCTCTGCCTGTCGCGCCGCTGTTTGAGACCCTCGACGACCTGAACAACGCCAACGACGTGATGACCCAGCTGCTTAACATCGACTGGTATCGCGGCTTTATTCAGGGCAAACAGATGGTGATGATTGGCTATTCCGACTCCGCGAAAGATGCGGGCGTGATGGCGGCGTCCTGGGCGCAGTATCAGGCGCAGGATGCATTGATCAAAACCTGCGAGAAAGCCGGTATTGAGCTGACCCTGTTCCACGGTCGCGGCGGCTCCATTGGCCGCGGTGGCGCACCTGCTCACGCGGCGCTGCTCTCTCAACCACCGGGAAGCCTGAAAGGCGGCCTGCGCGTGACCGAGCAGGGCGAGATGATCCGCTTCAAATACGGTCTGCCGGAAGTGACCATCAGCAGCCTGTCGCTCTATACCAGTGCGATCCTGGAAGCGAACCTGCTGCCGCCGCCAGAGCCAAAAGAGTCCTGGTGTCGCATCATGGACGAGCTGTCAGACATCTCCTGCGACCTGTACCGTGGCTACGTGCGTGAAAACAAAGACTTCGTGCCTTACTTCCGTTCAGCAACGCCTGAGCAGGAGCTGGGTAAACTGCCGCTGGGTTCGCGTCCGGCCAAGCGTCGCCCGACCGGCGGCGTCGAGTCCCTGCGCGCCATTCCGTGGATCTTCGCCTGGACGCAAAACCGCTTAATGCTGCCCGCCTGGCTGGGTGCCGGTGCGGCGCTGCAAAAAGTGGTGGAAGACGGTAAGCAGAGCGAGCTGGAAACCATGTGCCGCGACTGGCCGTTCTTCTCCACCCGTCTGGGCATGCTGGAGATGGTCTTCTCGAAAGCCGACCTGTGGCTGGCGGAATACTACGATCAGCGCCTGGTGAAACCAGAGCTGTGGACGCTGGGTAAAGAGCTGCGCGAGCTGCTGGAAGGCGACATCAAGGTAGTGCTGGATATCGCCAACGATTCCCACCTGATGGAAGACCTGCCGTGGATCGCCGAATCAATCCAGTTGCGTAACATCTACACCGACCCGCTGAACGTTTTACAGGCTGAACTGCTGCACCGTTCCCGCCTGGCGGAAGAGGAAGGTAAAGAGCCGGATCCGCGCGTTGAACAGGCGCTGATGGTGACGATTGCCGGCGTTGCGGCGGGTATGCGTAACACCGGTTAATGCTTAATGCCCGGCAGCGCTAAGCCTGCCGGGCACATCTCGATCTTCCCTCTTCCCTACCGCCCGTAAGGCAATCACGCTTCCCTTAGACATAGCGCAACAAATGTCCGGCACGCCGGGAGTAGAGTCACTCTCAGAGCCGTTCGAACAGGACAGGATTTACCTCAAACACTAAGGGAGTAATGTTATGGACCGTATTATTCAATCCCCGGGAAAATACATCCAGGGTGCTGATGTGCTCACCCGTCTCGGCGACTATCTGAAGCCGCTGGCAGCCCGCTGGCTGGTGGTGGGCGATAAGTTTGTGCTGGGTTTTGCTGAAGAAACCCTGCGCCAGAGCTTCAGACAAGCCGATCTCCACGCCGAAATTGCGCCGTTTGGCGGCGAATGTTCGCAAAATGAAATCGATCGTCTGAAAAAACTGGCCGACAGCGCCGACTGTCTGGCAGTGCTGGGTATCGGCGGCGGTAAAACGCTGGATACTGCCAAAGCGCTTGCGCACTTTATGAACGTTCCGGTTGCCGTTGCCCCGACCATCGCCTCCACCGATGCGCCGTGCAGCGCCCTGTCCGTGATTTACACCGACAGCGGTGAGTTCGAGCGTTATCTGATGCTGCCGCACAACCCGAACATGGTGATTGTCGACACCAAAGTAGTGGCGGGTGCACCGGCTCGCCTGCTCGCCGCCGGGATTGGCGATGCGCTGGCTACCTGGTTTGAAGCGCGCGCCTGCTCGCGCAGCGGCGCCACGACCATGGCGGGCGGCAAATGCACGCAGGCGGCGCTAGCGCTGGCAGAGCTGTGCTACAACACGCTGGTTGAAGAGGGTGAGAAAGCGATGCTGGCGGCAGAGCAGCACGTGGTGACGCCCGCGCTGGAACGCATTATCGAAGCCAACACCTATCTCAGCGGCGTGGGTTTTGAAAGCGGCGGTCTGGCGGCGGCGCACGCCATTCACAACGGCATGACGGCGGTACCGGATGCACATCATTTCTACCACGGTGAAAAGGTCGCGTTCGGCACGCTGACGCAGCTAGTTCTGGAGAACGCGCCGGTTGAAGAAATAGAGACCGTCGCCGCGCTTTGCCACAGCGTTGGACTGCCGATCACCCTGGCGCAGCTAAACATCAAAGAGGATATCCCGGCCAAAATGCGGCTGATCGCGGAAGCGTCCTGTGCCGAAGGGGAAACCATTCATAACATGCCTGGCGGCGTAACGGCGGATCAGGTGTATGCGGCGCTGCTGGTTGCGGACCAGTACGGACAGCGTTTCCTCCAGGAGTGGGAGTAATAAAAAAGCCGGGTGGCGCTGCGCTTACCCGGCTTACATGGCACTTTAATTTGTAGGCCGGGTAAGGCGTAGCCGCCACCCGGCACAAGGGTTACTTCACGTCAAAGCGGTCCAAATCCATCACTCGCGCCCACGCGGCAACGAAATCACGAACGAACTTTTCGTGCGCATCGCTGCTGGCGTAAACCTCGGCCAGCGCGCGCAGTACGGCGTTTGAACCGAAGACCAGGTCAGCGCGGGTGGCGGTGTATTTCACCTCGCCGCTGGCGCGATCGCTCCCGGCAAACAGTTCGTTTGAGTCGTCGGTCGCTTTCCACTGGGTGTTCATATCCAGCAGGTTCACGAAGAAATCGTTGCTCAGCACGCCCTCGCGGTTAGTGAACACGCCATTCTTGCTGCCGTCGAAATTTGCACCCAGTACGCGCAGGCCGCCGATCAGTACCGTCAGCTCCGGCGCGGTCAGGGTCAGCTGCTGGGCTTTGTCGATCAGCAGCGACTCGGTGGTAGACACATCCACCTGTGCGCGATAGTTACGGAAACCGTCGGCAATCGGCTCGAGCAGGTTAAACATCTCGATATCCGTCTGGTCCTGACGCGCGTCCACGCGGCCCGGGGTGAACGGCACATTGACGTAAACGCCTGCCGCTTTCGCTGCCTGCTCAACGCCCACCACACCCGCCAGCACGATGATATCCGCAAGTGACGCTTTGTTGGTGGTGCGCTGGATCGCTTCCAGCGCCGGCAGCGCGCGAACCGCCGCGGCGTTAACGTCCCAGTCGCGCTGAGGAGCCAGCGCCAGACGTGCACCGTTGGCGCCGCCACGCTTGTCGCCGCCGCGGAAGGTGGATGCCGACGCCCAAGCCACAGAAACCAGCTCGCTCACGGAGAGTCCCGAGGCCGCGATTTCCGCTTTCAGGCTTTCGATATCTTCCTGAGTCGGATGGAACACCGGCTGAGGCAGCGGATCCTGCCAAATCAGATCTTCCTTCGGCACTTCCGGACCAATGTACCGCGCTTTTGGCCCCATATCGCGGTGGGTCAGCTTGAACCACGCGCGCGCAAAGGCTTCATTGAAGGCCTGCGGATCGTTCAGGAAGCGACGGGAAATTTTCTCGAATTCCGGGTCAAAGCGCAGCGTCAGGTCGGTGACCAGCATGGTTGGCTTACGTTTTTTCGACGGGTCGAACGGGTCAGGCATGATCTCTGGCGCATCCACGGCTTCAAACTGAATCGCGCCCGCCGGGCTGCGGGTCTGCACCCATTCGTACTTGAACAGGTTCTCGAAGAAGTAGTTGCTCCACTGGGTCGGGGTTTGCGACCAGATGACTTCCAGCCCGGAGGTAATGGCGTCAGCGCCAATTCCGGTGCCGTGGGTACTGGTCCAGCCTAAGCCCTGCGCTTCAATCGGCGACGCTTCCGGGTCGGTGCCCACGTGCGTGGCTTCCCCTGCGCCGTGCGTTTTACCGAGCGTATGACCGCCGGCAATCAGCGCGACGGTCTCTTCGTCGTTCATGCCCATGTTGCCAAAGGTGGCGCGGATTGCCGCCGCCGCAGACAACGGTTCACCGCTGGCGTTTGGCCCTTCCGGGTTAACGTAAATCAGGCCCATTTCAGTGGCCGCCAGCGGGCGCTTCGCCAGCGCTTCCGGGTCACGGTGGGTCAGCCAGGCTTTTTCATCGCCCCAGTTCACGTCCAGATCCGGTTCCCAGACGTCTTCACGCCCGGCACCAAAACCAAAGGTGCGGAAGCCGGAGTTCTCCAGCGCCACGTTACCCGCGAGGATAAACAGGTCGGCCCAGGAGATTTTTTGTCCGTATTTTTGCTTGACTGGCCACAGCAGGCGGCGCGCCTTGTCCAGGCTGACGTTATCCGGCCAGGAGTTCAGGGGCGCGAAGCGCTGCTGACCGCGACCTGCGCCACCGCGACCGTCCACGGAGCGATAGGTGCCCGCGCCGTGCCAGGCCATACGGATAAACAGGCCCGCATAGCTGCCCCAGTCGGCAGGCCACCACGGCTGAGAATCGGTTAACAATGCCTTGAGGTCGCCCTTGAGGGCAGAATAGTCGAGCTTGCTGAATTCTTTGTGGTAGTCGAAGTCTTCACCCAGTGGGTTTGAACGGCTGGAGTGTTGATTAAGTAGATCGATGCGGAGTTGTTTAGGCCACCACTCTTTGCTGCTGGTACCTGCACCCGCGCTATGATCGACGCCGCCCTGATGGAACGGACATTTGCCGGCGGATGCCGCGTTATTGGTCTCGTCTGACATGCTCATCGCTATGCTCCCTTTACAGTGTTACCGTTACGATATACACCACTAGCGATAAGAGATAGTTGAATTAATCCACAGATTCGATAGTTAATACCTTTTAACTATCGGTTCGATTAAAAATCCCTCATCTTTGTGAGGGATTTTGCTTTACAGGGCAGGACGAACGCCCAGCGTGTGGCAAATGGCGTAACTCATTTCCGCGCGGTTCAGCGTGTAGAAGTGGAAATCCTTCACCCCTTCGCGGCTCAAGATCTTCACCATGTCCATGGCGATATTGGCGCCCACCAGCTTGCGGGTTTCCGGATCGTCGTCCAGCCCTTCGTACATTTTGGACATCCACAGCGGAATGCGAACGTTAGTCATATCGGCGAACTTCTTCGCCTGTTTGAAGTTCGAGACCGGCAAAATGCCCGGAATGATTTCAACATCAATACCCGCCGAGACGCAGCGGTCGCGAAAGCGCAGGTAGCTTTCCACGTCAAAGAAGAACTGAGTAATCGCGCGGTTGGCACCGGCCTCCACTTTACGCTTCAGGTTGAGCAGGTCTGCCTGGGCGCTTTTCGCTTCCGGGTGTACTTCAGGATACGCCGCAACGGAAATATCGAAGTCCGCCACCTCTTTCAGCAGCCCGACCAGATCGGCGGCAAACATCTCTGGCTTACCGCTGCCCGGCGGAAGGTCGCCGCGCAGGGCCACAATGTGGCGAATGCCGTTATTCCAGTAGTCCTGAGCGATGGCGCGCAGCTCGTCGCGGGTGGCGTCGATACAGGTCAGGTGCGGCGCCGCTTCCAGGCCGGTTCGGTCTTTAATGCCCTTAATGATGCTGTGCGTGCGGTCACGCTCGCCGGAGTTGGCACCGTAGGTTACGGAAACAAACTTCGGTTTAAGACTGCTCAGGCGATCGATAGAGCTCCACAGGGTTTGCTCCATTTCACTGGTGCGTGGCGGGAAAAATTCAAAAGAGACGTTAATCTGGCCGTTAACTTCTGCCAGGCTCTGATTCAGGGCTTCCCGCTGGTTGGCGTGAAAAAAGCTCATACCTTACCTCTACCTTTCGCGTGTCGTTGTTTATTGTGCTGTGAACTTCTATACGTTTAGACGTCCAGATGTAAAAATGACGGAAAAGCGGAGTGGCGTCAACTGAAATAATCAACAATAACGGTGAGGATTGCTCAGGGAAGATGAGGGGCGTTCATGATGGGGGTGAGTGCGGTCTGCCGCCCTCACCCTAACCCTCTCCACGGGGAGAGGGAACAAGCGAAATTACAGCAGCTTAGCCAGACGGTTGATGTCAGACTGGATTGCCCCGGCGGTGACATCGCGTCCCGCGCCCGGGCCACGGATCACCAGCGGGTTATCGCGGTACCAGCGGCTTTCGATGGCGAAGACGTTATCGCACGGCAGCAGAGCGGCCAGCGGATGCTCAGGACGCACCGCCTCCACGCCCACGCGCGCTTTACCGTTCGCCTCGAAGCGTGCCACGTAGCGCAGTACCAGACCCATCTCGTTTGCCGCTTCCAGACGCTGCACCATCTGCTCGTTCAGCTCGTCGCCGTTCTCAAAGAAATGATCAACGGACCCTTCCTCGCAGCCCGCAGGCACCAGCGACTCAACGCGCACCTGACCCGGCTCAATGTCGTAGCCCGCTTCACGCGCCAGGATCACCAGCTTGCGCATCACGTCTTTACCGGCAAGGTCAACGCGCGGATCCGGCTCGGTTAAGCCCTGCTGCCACGCCTGATCCACCAGGTCGGTGAACGGAACGGTGCCATCAAACTGCAAAAACAGCCAGGAGAGCGTGCCGGAGAAAATGCCGCTCAGCGCCAGAATGCTGTCGCCGCTTTCAATCAGGTCACGCACGGTATGGTTAACCGGCAGACCTGCGCCAACGGTGGCGTTGTAAAGCCAGTGACGACCCGTTTTTTCAAACGCGTCGTGGATCTGGCGATATTTATCGGTACTGCTCGCTCCCGCCAGCTTGTTGGCGCTGATGACGTGGAAACCGTGGCTGGCGAAATCCAGATACTGATCGGCCAGCTGTTCGCTGGCGGTAACGTCCAGCACCACCAGATCGTCATACGGGTGCGCGCGCATCCACAGGAACAGCGACTCTTCATCCTGCTCAACGGCTTCATCGTTAAAGAAGGCCAGCGCCCGGCTGGCGTCCAGCCCTTCGTAGTTCAGCAGGCTGCGGCGGCTGTCCACCACGCCCGCAAGAATAAATTCGAATCCGGTACGCGCCGAAAGCGTGACCTGCTCACGGGCGAACAGCTCCAGCCAGCGGGAACCGATATTCCCTTTCCCGAACAGCACCAGGCCGATGCGTTTTTCCGCGCGGAACAGAGAGGTGTGCAGACCCTGAATCAGACTTTCAGTTGGCCCTTTACGCAGCACGGCAACCAGGCTGATGCCCTCTTCCGACTGCCAGGTAAATTCAACCGGCTGGCCCTTCAGCTGCTGCCAGAAGCGGTGGCAGTGCAACGGGTTACGGGTGACGCCCGCGCCCACCATCGCCACCAGCGCCAGCCCCTGACGCAGGCGAAGCTCGCCCGGCAGGCCCGCTTCATCAAGAATTTTTAATGCGCTGTCCACCACTTCGGCGGTATAGCAGAACTGCAACAGCTGGCGGTCATTATGCACGCCAACGGCCAGCGGACGCACCTGCGCACGTTTCAGGATCGTGTCGATATCTTTATGCGCCAGCCTGAAGTCCTGGCCCGCAGGCACCTGGAACTCAATCAGGCAGATGTCATCATGACTGGTGACAATACGCGCCCCCGTGCCGGATGCCAGCACGCGCTCAATGCGGGTGGAACCCTGATCCGGCGTGTAGCTACAGCGTAGTTGCAGGTCAATGTCGCTGCCGGAAACCGGCTGTAGCGTGCGCGCATGCAGCACCGGGGCCGCCAGACGCGCCAGCTCGCTCGCTTCGTCGAGACGCAGCAGCGGCAGCAGGCAGGCGTCTTTTACTTTGCGCGGATCCGCGCTGTACACGCCCGCGACATCGCTCCAGATGGTGACGCGGGATACGCCCGCCAGGGCACCGATCTGCGTTGCCGAGTAGTCAGAGCCGTTACGGCCCAGCAGTACGGTTTCGCCCGCGTTGCTGCGGCTGATAAAGCCGGTGACGACAATACGTTTCCCGGGATGTTGCACCAGCAGCTGTTGCAGCAGCGGATAGGACAGCCCTTCGTCCACCTGCGGCTGTGCAGCGCGTTCCGCACGCAGGAAATCACGCGCGTCGAGCCAGGCGGCTTCTACGCCAAGATGTTGCAGCACGGCGGCCATCAGGCGCGCAGACCACACTTCACCGTGACCCACCACTTCGGCATACACCGCATCGGTGATCCCGCTGTCCAGCAGGGCCGCCAGACGCTCAAGGTCGTGCGTGAAGGCGCTAATCAGCCCGTCCGCCACGTCCGCAGGCAGCAGGCCGGCAATCAGCTCGCTCTGGTAACGACGTAAAGACTGTTGCACCTGATGCGCAGAGAGGCGATCGGTCTGGCTCAGTTTCAGCCAGCTGATCAACTGGTTGGTGGTGCTGCCCGCCGCTGAGACAACCATCATGTCCCCCGGCTGTGAATACTCGGTCATGATCCCTGCGACACGCAGGTAACATTTCACATCAGCAAGACTACTACCACCAAACTTGTGCAGCTGACGACCCTTCGCCCCTGCCTGCGCTATCACACTCATGATTACCCCTTGGCTGCAACCCGGAAGCCATTTTCCAGGTCGGCAATTAAATCTTCAGAATCTTCAATACCGGTCGAGATACGCAGCAGCGTCTCGGAAATCCCGGCGGCGGCACGTGCTTCCGGTGCCATACCTGCGTGCGTCATGGTTGCGGCGTGGGAGATCAAGCTCTCAACTCCCCCTAAGGATTCCGCCAGCGTAAACAATGACAGCCCGCTCAGGAAGCGACGCAGCGTTTGCTCGTCACCATCCAGTTCAAAACTTAACATCGCGCCAAATCCCTTCTGCTGGCGCGCGGCAATCTCGTGCCCCTGGTTTTCCGGCAGCGACGGGTGATAAAGCTTCTTCACCAGCGGCTGGGTTTGCAGGAAATCCACGATCGCCTGGGCATTACGCTGCGCCACGTCCATACGCGGCGACAGCGTGCGGATGCCGCGCAACAGCAGGTAGCTGTCGAACGCGCCCGCGGTGACGCCGATGTTATTGGCCCACCATGCCAGTTCCGTGACAACGTCGGGATCTTTTGCAATCACCACGCCCGCCACCACGTCAGAATGGCCGTTCAGATATTTAGTGCATGAATGCAACACCAGATCGGCACCCAGTGCCAGTGGGTTCTGAAGGGCCGGACTGAGGAACGTATTATCCACTACACTTATCGCTCCCGCATCCCTTGCAAGCTGACAAATTTTCGCAATGTCGACAACGCGCAACAATGGATTGCTTGGACTTTCCACCAGAACCAGCTTCGGCTGCTCGGCAAGCGCCTGTTTCAGCGCCTGTTCGTCGTTTTGATCGACAAACAGCACGCGGTAGCAGCCACGCTTTGCCAGGCTGTCAAACAGACGATAGCTGCCGCCGTAACAGTCGTGCGGTGCTACAAGCAGATCGCCAGGCTTCAGGAACACCGTGGTCACCAGGTGAATAGCAGACATGCCGGTATTGGTTAATACCGCACCCGCGCCGCCTTCCAGTTCCGCCAGCGCGCGCTGAGTGACGTCACGCGTAGGATTGCCGCGACGCGAGTAATCATGCGCGCGGGGTTCATTAAATCCGGTGAAATTGTAGGTACTGGAGAGATGAATCGGCGGGACAACGCAGCCGTACTGCTCGTCATCATTCAATCCGCTACGCACTGCGATGGTGGCCTGTTTACGCGTCATGGTGAGGGCTTCCTGGCGAATGAGGTGAAAAGTCAGGCACCAGAGTAAACATTGAAAGTATGGACGTCAATACATCTGGACATCTAAACTTCTTTGCGTATAGATTGAGCAATGCGCAAATAGCCGTTAAAATTATATGCTTTAGGACACGCTACAGCGGCAATATCCGTGCCTCGGTATCGTCTCTACGGTAAACTACGCAAGATTACGGTTCAAAACCCGTCAGTTACCGGTTTTGCACCTTTAGATTAATGACTGAGAGGATTAAAGGTATCTCATGGCTGAATGGAGCGGCGAATATATCAGCCCATACGCTGAGCACGGTAAGAAGAGTGAGCAAGTCAAGAAAATCACGGTTTCCATTCCTCTGAAGGTGTTGAAGATCCTCACCGATGAACGCACGCGTCGTCAGGTGAACAACCTGCGTCACGCCACCAACAGCGAACTGCTGTGCGAAGCGTTCCTGCATGCGTTTACCGGTCAACCGTTGCCAAACGATGAAGATCTGCGCAAAGAGCGCAGTGACGAAATCCCGGAAGAGGCGAAGGTGATCATGCGTGAGCTGGGCATCGACCCGGAGACGTGGGAATACTGAGAAGCGGATACAAAAAAGGCACCTTGCGGTGCCTTTTTTTCGGGAAACTTATTTAGCGCCCGGGATGCTGAAACGCTTGTTGAAGCGGTCAACACGGCCACCGGTTGCAACATCACGCTGCTTACCAGTGTAGAACGGGTGGCATTTGCCGCACACGTCCAGGTTCAGATCGTGACCCACGGTGGAGCGGATCTGGATAGAGTTACCGCAAGAGCAGTTTGCAGTAATCATTTCGTATTTCGGGTGAATATCTTTTTTCATGGGAGAACCTCAGTTAAGGCCGCGTCGCTCTTCCAGCCCTAACGCCAGACACCACGCGATGTTGAATGTAAGTTCTTTGGCGTAAAATACACCAAAGGCGGCGAATCATACAGAATTTGACCAACGTATGCAAACTGATCCGCACGCCGCTTTCACTAATGTGTATACTAACGCGCCACTTTTCAAGTCAGGAAGATTCGATGCCCGTCGCTCACGTTGCCCTGCCCGTTCCGCTTCCCCGTACCTTTGACTACCTGCTGCCCGACAGCATGAGCGCCAAAGCGGGCTGTCGCGTGACCGTGCCGTTTGGCAAACAGCAGCGCGTCGGGATCGTAGTGTCCATCAGCGATAAAAGCGAACTGCCCCTTAACGAGCTGAAATCGGTCGTTGAGGTGCTGGACGATGAACCGGTTTACTCTTCCAGTACCTGGCGGCTGCTGCTGTGGGCAGCGGATTACTATCATCATCCGGTTGGCGACGTCCTGTTCCACGCCCTGCCCATCATGCTGCGCCAGGGCAAGCGCGCCAGCCATGCGCCCATGTGGTACTGGTTTGCCACCGAACAGGGTCAGGCGGTCGACATTAATAGCCTGAAGCGCTCGCAGAAACAGCAGCAGGCGCTGGCCGCGCTGCGTCAGGGAAAAATCTGGCGCCATCAGGTCGACGAGCTTGAGGTGAGCGAAACCGCGTTACAGGCATTAAGGAAGAAAGGGCTGAGCGAGCTGGCCAGCGAAGCACCTGCCCTGCACGACTGGCGCGACGGCTTTTCCGTGTCGGGCGATCGCCTGCGTCTGAATACCGAGCAGGCCACCGCCGTGGGCGCGATTCACAGCGCCGCCGATCGTTTCTCCGCCTGGCTGCTGGCGGGCGTCACCGGCTCCGGTAAAACCGAAGTTTATCTGAGCGTGCTGGAAAACGTGCTCGCGCAGGGGAAACAGGCGCTGGTGATGGTGCCGGAAATCGGCCTGACGCCGCAAACCATCGCCCGCTTCCGTGAACGCTTTCACGCGCCCGTTGAGGTGCTGCACTCCGGCCTGAACGACAGCGAGCGCCTCAGTGCCTGGCTGAAGGCGAAAAATGGCGAAGCGGCGATTGTTATCGGCACCCGTTCCTCGCTGTTTACGCCGTTTAAAAACCTCGGCGTTATCGTGATCGATGAAGAGCACGACAGCTCCTATAAACAGCAGGAAGGCTGGCGCTATCACGCCCGCGATCTGGCGGTCTACCGCGCGCACAGCGAGCAAATCCCCATTATTCTCGGGTCCGCTACGCCTGCGCTCGAAACGCTGCACAACGTGCGCCAGCGTAAATACCATATGCTGCGCCTGACGCGCCGCGCGGGGAATGCCCGCCCGGCCATCCAGCACGTGCTGGATCTGAAAGGCCAGCAGGTACAGGCCGGGCTAGCACCTGCATTGATTAGCCGCATGCGCCAGCATTTGCAGGCGGGCAACCAGGTGATCCTGTTTCTGAACCGCCGCGGCTTCGCGCCTGCGCTGCTGTGCCACGACTGCGGCTGGATTGCAGAGTGCCCGCGCTGCGATCACTACTACACCTTCCACCAGGCCCAGCGCCACCTGCGCTGCCACCACTGCGACAGCCAGCGTCCGGTGCCGCGCCAGTGCCCGTCGTGCGGCTCAACGCACATCGTACCGGTCGGTCTGGGCACGGAACAGCTTGAACAGGCGCTCGCGCCCTTCTTCCCGGACGTGCCTATTTCCCGTATCGACCGGGACACCACCAGCCGTAAAGGGGCGCTGGAGCAGCAGCTGGCGGAAGTGCATCGCGGCGGGGCGCGCATCCTGATTGGCACCCAGATGCTGGCGAAAGGGCACCACTTCCCGGACGTGACGCTGGTTGCCCTGCTGGACGTCGACGGCGCGCTGTTCTCGGCAGATTTCCGCTCCGCCGAGCGTTTCGCCCAGCTTTATACTCAGGTTGCCGGGCGCGCCGGACGCGCGGGTAAACAGGGCGAGGTCGTACTGCAAACGCACCATCCTGAACATCCGCTGCTGCAAACCCTGCTGCATAAAGGCTATGACGCCTTCGCGGACCAGGCGCTGGCTGAACGTCAGACGATGCAGCTTCCCCCGTGGACCAGCCACGTCATCATCCGTGCGGAAGATCATAACAACCAGCAGGCGCCGCTGTTCCTGCAACAGCTGAGAAACCTTCTGC
The DNA here is from genome assembly GCF_900322725.1 of Enterobacter cloacae complex sp. Taxonomy (NCBI): domain Bacteria; kingdom Pseudomonadati; phylum Pseudomonadota; class Gammaproteobacteria; order Enterobacterales; family Enterobacteriaceae; genus Enterobacter; species Enterobacter cloacae complex sp. The sequence continues at coordinate 1,973,771 of NZ_LT991957.1, forward strand.
AAGCCAGCCCGCTGGTGGATAATCAGCTGTGGATTTTAGGCCCGGTCCCCGCGCTTGCCCCGAAACGCGGTGGCCGTTTCCGCTGGCAACTCTTGCTTCAGCACCCTTCGCGTATCCGTTTACAGCAGATCGTCAGCGGCACGCTGGCGCTGATCAATACCCTGCCGGAAGCGCGAAAAGTGAAGTGGGTTCTGGACGTCGATCCGATTGAAGGCTGAATGCGGATCGAAAAATTTAACTCGCCTCACACTTTTTATGAAAATTCTGTAACCGATTCCATTAACTATCTGTAAAAATGGTGCTGTACGCAGTTCGGTGTTCAGGCGAGGAGAAGACGTTGAAGTCCAGGAAAGAGGTTGCCTCGGCGACCATGAAAGACGTTGCCGAGAAAGCACAAGTCTCAACAGCAACCGTGTCCCGCGCATTGATGAACCCTGACAAAGTCTCCCAGGCAACCCGAAACCGGGTTGAAAAGGCGGCGCTTGAGGTGGGTTATTTCCCGCAAGCCATGGGGCGCAACGTTAAACGCAATGAATCCCGCACCATCCTGGTGATCGTGCCGGACATCTGCGATCCCTTCTTCAGCGAAATCATTCGCGGCATTGAGGTTACCGCCGCCGCCCAGGGCTATCTGGTGCTGATTGGTGACTGTGCCCACCAGAACCAGCAGGAAAAAACGTTCATCGACCTGATCATCACCAAGCAAATTGATGGCATGCTGCTGCTTGGCTCGCGCCTGCCGTTTGATGCCAGCATCGAAGAACAGCGCAATCTACCGCCGATGGTCATGGCGAACGAGTTTGCGCCGGAGCTGGAGCTGCCGACCGTACATATCGACAACCTCACCGCCGCGTTCAACGCCGTGAACTATCTTCAGGAGCTGGGGCATAAGCGTATCGGGTGTATTGCCGGGCCAGAAGAGATGCCGCTGTGTCATTACCGGTTGCAGGGCTACGTTCAGGCGCTGCGCCGTACCGGGGCCATCGTCGATCCGCACTACATTGCGCGCGGTGATTTCACCTTTGAAGCGGGCGGGCAGGCGCTGGAAAAATTGCTGGCCTTGCCAGAACCGCCTACCGCGGTGTTCTGCCACAGCGACGTGATGGCGCTGGGCGCATTATCTTACGCCAAACGTCACGGTCTGCGCGTGCCGCAGGACCTGTCGATTATCGGCTTTGATAATATTTCGCTTTCGGAATTTTGCGATCCGCCGCTTTCAACCGTTGCACAACCGCGGTATGAGATTGGCCGGGAAGCGATGCTGCTTTTGCTGGATCAGCTGCACGGTCAAACAGTTAGCAGCGGGTCACGGCTACTGGATTGTGAGCTGATTGTGCGCGGCTCTACCCAGGCATTAACTTAAAGTAAATACCTTTCTACACCCTTATCTGGTCAAAGCCCCGTCGCTTAAGTAACATGGCGGGCTGACGAACGAATAAATACAGCGAAACGATAGTGGCACAACGAGATTATGTACGTCGCGGCCAGCCGGCACCTTCGCGACGCAAAAAGAGTAGTTCAAAAAGCAAGCAACGTAGCCTGTCTGCTGTCTCTCCAGCCATGGTCGCCATTGCTGCGGCCGTGCTGGTGGCCTTTATTGGCGGCCTCTACTTCATTACGCACCATAAAAAAGAAGAGTCTGAAGCCCTTCAGGGCAACAAGGTCGTCGGTAACGGCCTGCCTCCGAAGCCTGAAGAGCGCTGGCGCTACATTAAAGAGCTGGAAAGCCGCCAGCCTGGCGTACGTGCGCCTACCGAACCTTCTGCCGGGGGTGAAGTGAAGAATGCCGATCAGCTAACGGATGAACAGCGTCAGTTGCTGGCACAGATGCAGGCAGACATGCGCCAGCAGCCTACGCAGTTGAACGAAGTGCCGTGGAACGAACAAACCCCGGCGCAGCGTCAGCAAACGTTGCAGCGTCAGCGTCAGGCTCAGCAGCAAACGCAGCAGCAGCAGTGGACGCAAACGCAGCCGGTACAGCAGCCGCGCACCCAACCGCAGCAACAGACGCGTACCGTGCAAACGCAGCCTGTCCAGCAGCAGCCGAAAACGCAGCCGCAGAAGCAGACGGCACAGCCGTATCAGGATCTGTTGCAGACGCCTGCGCATACCACTGCGCAACAGCCAAAAACGCAGCAGGCTGCGCCGGTCACCAAAGAGACCGAGGCGCCGAAGCAGACGGCGGAGAAAAAAGATGAACGCCGCTGGATGGTTCAGTGCGGCTCGTTTAAAGGCGCCGAGCAGGCCGAAACGGTGCGTGCTCAGCTGGCATTTGAAGGATTTGACTCACGCATTACCACCAATAACGGCTGGAATCGCGTGGTGATCGGCCCGGTCAAAGGCAAAGAAAACGCAGACGGCACCATTTCCCGTTTGAAAGTGGCTGGCCACACAAACTGCATTCGACTCGCCTCCGGGGGTTGAAACCCCCAAAATCCCCCCCATCTATCATTTAATTCAGCCCTGAGCACAGGCTCAGGGCTTCTGTTTCCCGAATCTGTAACCAGGGGGTCTGCTCGTGACAACAATAGTAAGTGTACGCCGTAACGGCCAGGTGGTAATTGCCGGTGATGGCCAGGCCACGCTGGGTAATACCGTCATGAAAGGCAACGTGAAGAAAGTCCGTCGTCTTTATAACGACAAAGTGATCGCCGGTTTCGCGGGCGGCACGGCGGATGCCTTCACGCTGTTTGAACTGTTTGAACGCAAACTGGAAATGCATCAGGGTCATCTGGTGAAAGCCGCCGTTGAGCTGGCAAAAGACTGGCGTACCGACCGCATGCTGCGCAAGCTCGAAGCGCTGCTGGCCGTGGCCGACGAAAACGCCTCGCTGATCATCACCGGTAACGGTGACGTGGTTCAGCCTGAAAACGACCTGATTGCCATCGGCTCTGGCGGCCCGTACGCCCAGGCCGCAGCCCGTGCGCTGTTGGAAAACACCGACATGAACGCGCGCGATATCGCGGTGAAAGCGTTGGATATTGCAGGTGATATCTGCATCTATACCAACCACAATCACACCATCGAAGAATTGACCTCCAAAGCGTAAGGATCGCCCATGTCTGAAATGACCCCACGCGAAATTGTCAGCGAACTGAACAAACACATCATCGGCCAGGACAACGCCAAGCGCTCCGTGGCTATCGCACTGCGTAACCGCTGGCGTCGCATGCAGCTCGACGAAGAGCTGCGCCACGAAGTGACGCCGAAAAACATTCTGATGATCGGCCCGACCGGGGTGGGTAAAACCGAAATCGCCCGTCGTCTGGCCAAGCTGGCTAACGCGCCGTTCATCAAAGTGGAAGCCACCAAGTTCACCGAAGTGGGCTATGTGGGTAAAGAAGTGGACTCCATCATCCGCGATTTGACCGATTCGGCAATTAAGATGGTGCGCGTCCAGGCGATCGAGAAAAACCGCTATCGCGCCGAAGAGATGGCCGAAGAGCGCATTCTCGACGTGCTGATCCCACCGGCAAAAAACAACTGGGGACAGGCTGAACAGCAGGCTGAACCTTCTGCTGCGCGTCAGGCATTCCGCAAAAAGCTGCGCGAAGGTGAACTGGACGATAAAGAGATTGAGATCGATCTCGCTGCCGCGCCGATGGGCGTAGAAATCATGGCACCTCCGGGCATGGAAGAGATGACCAGCCAGTTGCAGTCCATGTTCCAGAACCTGGGCGGCCAGAAGCAGAAAGCGCGTAAGCTGAAAATCAAAGACGCGATGAAGCTGCTGATTGAAGAAGAAGCCGCGAAGCTGGTTAACCCGGAAGAGCTGAAACAGGACGCTATCGACGCCGTTGAGCAGCACGGTATCGTCTTTATCGACGAAATCGACAAAATCTGTAAGCGCGGCAACGCGTCCGGCCCGGATGTTTCCCGCGAAGGCGTTCAGCGCGACCTGCTGCCGCTGGTAGAAGGTTGCACCGTTTCCACCAAGCACGGCATGGTGAAAACTGACCACATTCTGTTTATCGCCTCCGGCGCGTTCCAGATTGCCAGTCCGTCTGACCTGATTCCGGAACTCCAGGGTCGTCTGCCTATCCGCGTTGAGTTGCAGGCGCTGACCACCGAAGATTTCGAACGTATCCTGACCGAGCCAAACGCTTCTGTGACCGTACAGTACAAAGCGCTGATGGCGACCGAAGGCGTGAACATTGAATTTACCGATGACGGTATCAAGCGCATCGCCCAGGCCGCGTGGCAGGTCAACGAGACCACCGAGAACATCGGTGCGCGTCGTCTGCACACCGTGCTGGAACGCCTGATGGAAGACATCTCTTATGATGCGAGCGACCTTAACGGTCAAAGCATTACCATTGACGCAGACTATGTGAGCAAACACCTGGATGCGTTAGTGGCAGATGAAGATCTGAGCCGTTTTATTCTATAATCGCGTTCAATGCATTTTCATCACTGTTGATGGGGGCTATTGCCCCCATTTTTTATTGGCTAAATAACTATGACTGATATCAGCCGTACGCAGGCGTGGCTCGAAAGTCTGCGCCCTAAAACGCTTCCTCTGGCTTTTGCCGCTATTATTGTCGGCACCGCGCTTGCCTGGTGGCAGGGGCATTTCGATCCGCTGGTGGCAGGTCTGGCGCTCATTACCGCCGGGCTGCTGCAAATCCTCTCTAACCTCGCGAATGATTATGGCGATGCGGTAAAAGGCAGCGACAAGCCTGACCGTATCGGGCCGCTGCGCGGGATGCAAAAAGGGGTGATCACCCAGGCACAGATGAAGCGGGCGTTGATTATCACCGTGGTGTTAATTTGCCTGTCCGGGCTGGCGCTGGTGACGGTCGCCTCGAAAACCACCAGCGACTTCATTGGCTTCCTGGTGCTGGGCCTGCTCGCCATTATTGCGGCCATTACCTATACCGTCGGCACGCGCCCTTACGGGTATATTGGCCTGGGCGATATCTCCGTGCTGGTTTTCTTCGGCTGGCTAAGCGTGATGGGAAGCTGGTACTTGCAGGCACATACGGTGATCCCTGCCCTGTTCCTGCCCGCGACCGCCTGTGGCCTGCTGGCGACAGCGGTGCTAAATATCAATAACCTGCGCGACATCGACAGCGACCGCGAGAACGGTAAAAACACCCTTGCGGTGCGTCTGGGGCCGTTGAATGCACGCCGCTATCACGCCTGCCTGCTCATCGGCGCGCTGGTCTGCCTGGCGCTGTTCAACCTGATTTCTCTGCACAGCCTGTGGGGCTGGCTGTTTGTGCTCGCCGCACCGCTGTTGATTAAGCAGGCCCGTTACGTGATGCGTGAACTTAGCCCGGCCGCCATGCCGCCGATGCTGGAACGCACGGTAAAAGGCGCATTGCTGACTAACCTGCTGTTCGTCATCGGGATTGTCTTAAGCCAGACGCTGAGTTAGCTGACAAATATCAATTAACAATTGATGATTTTGCCAACAACGCATTTCGCACGATATACTGAACACATTCGCAGCAACAGAGCGTTAAACCTATGAAATACGATACCTCCGAGCTTTGCGACATCTACCAGGAAGATGTCAACGTCGTTGAACCCCTGTTTTCCAACTTTGGCGGACGGTCGTCATTTGGCGGGCAAATCATCACGGTGAAATGTTTCGAGGACAACGGGTTGCTGTACGATCTGCTCGAAGAGAACGGCCGTGGCCGCGTCCTGCTGGTGGACGGTGGCGGTTCAGTACGCCGCGCACTGATCGATGCAGACCTTGCCCGCCTTGCCGTGCAAAACGAGTGGGAAGGGATTGTGGTCTACGGCTCCGTGCGCCAGGTGGACGATCTGGAAGACCTGGATATCGGAATTCAGGCCATTGCCGCCATTCCGGTTGGCGCAGCGGGTGAAGGCATCGGCGAAAGCGACGTGCGCGTCAATTTCGGCGGCGTAACCTTCTTCTCCGGCGACCATCTTTATGCCGACAATACCGGGATTATCCTTTCCGAGGATGCGCTGGACATTGAGTAGTTAATCGGTAAGCGAGCTATATAAAAAAAGCCGGGTGGCGGCTTCGCCTTACCCGGCCTACTTAATTCATTCCCAAAGGAAATCAGACTTCTTCCATACGTCCCAGCAGCGCCTGCAAGCGATCCTGCCAGCCGTTCTGCTGTTCGCGCAGCTGGTTGTTTTCGCGCTCCAGTTCTTCGCGGCTGTGCTGAGCGTTCTGAACTTCCTGAGACAGGGAGTTGTTCTTCTCTTTCAGCTCTTCAATTTCCATTTGCAGCAGCGTGATGGTGTCAATCGCCTGCTGTACTTTCGATTCCAGTTTCTCAAACACTTCTAAAGACATGATCCTACCTCTCCTGAATTGCAAGGCGACGCTTTAAGATAAACGCGCACAACATATGTTCCGATTGTATGGAGCGCCGTCGCCCCTGTCCAGCGGCATGCCACGCAGATCGCGGTTTGCAACACTTTTCGGCCTCGTCCTGGTGCGTTCGCCGCATATACCCCTAAGTTGTTAACCCATAAGTTAAAGAAATGATTCAGCCCATAATCATTATCTGATGCAAAAACGCGCTTTATGGCGCGAAAACGCTCATTTTATTGACACAGACCACACATTTCGATTTCGATATTTCTCGTTTGTGCTCGTTAACGATAAATTAACACTGTGTCTACAGGACACCGTGACTGTCACGGGCGGTCACGCAAACAATAAACATTACTCTTTTGCAGGATTCCGATTATGAGTCAGACATCAACCTTAAAAGGCCAGTGCATTGCCGAGTTTCTGGGTACCGGGTTGTTGATATTCTTCGGAGTAGGCTGTGTCGCTGCACTGAAAGTGGCGGGTGCCAGTTTTGGTCAGTGGGAAATCAGTATTATCTGGGGTCTGGGCGTGGCGATGGCCATCTACCTGACCGCAGGCGTTTCCGGCGCACATCTTAACCCGGCGGTGACCATCGCATTGTGGCTGTTCGCGTGCTTTGACGGACGCAAAGTTGTCCCTTTCATCATTTCACAATTTGCCGGCGCCTTTTGCGCAGCGGCGTTAGTTTACGGGCTTTATTACAATCTTTTCAGCGACTTCGAGCAGACGCACCACATGGTGCGTGGTAGTGTCGAAAGTCTGGATCTGGCGGGCATTTTCTCAACGTATCCGAATCCGCATATTAATTTTGTGCAGGCGTTCGCAGTTGAAATGGTGATTACCGCTATTCTGATGGGCGTCATTATGGCGCTGGGCGACGACGGAAACGGCATTCCGCGCGGCCCGCTGGCGCCGCTGCTGATTGGCCTGCTGATTGCGGTTATCGGCGCGTCGATGGGGCCGCTGACCGGCTTTGCAATGAACCCGGCGCGCGACCTGGGCCCAAAAACCTTCGCCTTCTTTGCCGGATGGGGCGACGTCGCCTTCACTGGCGGCAAGGACATTCCTTACTTCCTGGTTCCGCTGCTCGGGCCAATCGTAGGGGCGGCGCTGGGCGCATTTGGCTATCGCAAATTAATTGGTCGCCACTTACCGTGCGACACCTGTGTGGAAGAGGAAAAAGAGACGACTTCCACCGCACAACAAAAAGCTTCGCTGTAATCTGACTACGGGACACATACCATGACCGAAAAAAAATATATCGTTGCGCTCGACCAGGGCACTACCAGCTCCCGCGCTGTCGTAATGGATCACGACGCGAACATTGTCAGCGTGTCTCAACGCGAATTTGAGCAAATTTATCCGCGTCCAGGCTGGGTAGAACACGACCCAATGGAGATCTGGGCGTCACAAAGCTCCACGCTGGTGGAAGTGCTGGCAAAAGCCGACATCAGTTCTGACGAGATTGCCGCTATCGGTATCACCAACCAGCGTGAAACCACCGTTGTCTGGGAGCGCGAAACCGGTAAGCCAATCTACAACGCCATTGTCTGGCAGTGCCGCCGCACGTCAGAGATCTGCGAAAAGCTGAAGCGCGACGGGATGGAAGAGTACATCCGCAGCGCAACCGGTCTGGTCATTGACCCCTATTTCTCCGGCACCAAAGTGAAGTGGATCCTCGACCATGTGGAAGGTTCACGCGAGCGTGCACGACGCGGCGAGTTGCTGTTCGGCACCGTCGATACCTGGCTTATCTGGAAGATGACTCAGGGACGCGTTCACGTCACCGACTACACCAACGCCTCGCGCACCATGCTGTTCAACATCAACACCCTGGAGTGGGATGACAAGATGCTGGACGCGCTGGACATTCCGCGCGCCATGCTGCCACAGGTGCGTAAATCTTCAGAAGTGTACGGCCAGACCAACATCGGCGGTAAAGGCGGCACGCGTATTCCTATCGCCGGTATCGCCGGTGACCAGCAGGCGGCACTGTTCGGCCAGCTGTGCGTTAAGGAAGGGATGGCGAAGAACACGTACGGTACCGGCTGCTTTATGCTGATGAACACCGGTGAGAAAGCGGTGAAATCAGAAAACGGTCTGCTGACCACCATCGCCTGCGGCCCACGCGGTGAGGTGAACTATGCCCTGGAAGGGGCGGTATTCATGGCGGGCGCGTCCATTCAGTGGCTGCGCGACGAGATGAAGCTGATCAGCGATGCGTTTGACTCCGAATACTTTGCGACTAAGGTGAAAGACACCAACGGCGTATATGTGGTGCCCGCGTTTACCGGTCTGGGCGCACCGTACTGGGATCCGTACGCCCGCGGCGCGATTTTCGGCCTGACGCGTGGTGTAAACTCAAACCACATCATCCGTGCGACCCTGGAATCCATCGCCTACCAGACGCGCGACGTGCTGGAAGCGATGCAGGCCGACTCCGGCATTCGTCTGCACGCCCTGCGCGTGGACGGCGGCGCGGTAGCCAACAACTTCCTGATGCAGTTCCAGTCCGACATTCTGGGCACCCGCGTTGAGCGTCCTGAGGTGCGAGAAGTGACGGCGCTTGGCGCGGCGTATCTGGCAGGCCTGGCGGTTGGCTTCTGGCAAAACCTCGATGAGCTTCAGGAAAAAGCAGTAATCGAACGCGAATTCCGTCCTGGGATCGAAACCACCGAGCGCAACTACCGCTACAGCGGATGGAAGAAAGCGGTGAAACGTGCCCTGGCATGGGAAGAACACGACGAGTGAGCCTATATTCCCTCTCCTCTGGGGAGAGGGTTAAGGTGAGGGGCATCGACCGCACCGGTCCCCTCGCCCCTCTCCACTCTGTGATAAACTTCGTGCAATTCCTTTTGATTGTACGAGTACCTCATGAAACGTGAACTTGCTATCGAGTTTTCCCGCGTCACCGAAGCTGCCGCCCTTGCAGGCTATAAGTGGCTGGGGCGTGGCGACAAAAATACCGCAGACGGCGCAGCCGTCCACGCCATGCGCATTGTGCTTAATCAGGTCAATATCGACGGCACTATCGTCATTGGCGAAGGCGAAATCGACGAAGCGCCGATGCTCTACATCGGTGAAAAAGTCGGAACCGGCAAAGGCGATGCGGTAGATATTGCGGTCGACCCGATTGAAGGCACGCGCATGACGGCGATGGGCCAGGCCAATGCGCTGGCGGTGCTGGCCGTGGGCGATAAAGGCTGCTTCCTCAACGCGCCGGACATGTACATGGAAAAGCTGATTGTCGGCCCTGGCGCAAAAGGCGCAATCGACCTCAGCCTGCCGCTGGACGCCAACCTGCGCAATATCGCAGCAGCGCTGGGTAAACCGCTCAACGAACTCACCGTGACCATTCTGGCGAAACCGCGCCACGACGCCACCATCTCTTATCTGCAAGCACTCGGCGTGCGCGTGTTTGCCATTCCGGATGGCGACGTTGCCGCCTCTATTCTGACCTGCATGCCGGACAGCGAAGTCGACGTGCTTTACGGCATCGGCGGCGCGCCGGAAGGCGTGGTCTCTGCGGCAGTGATCCGCGCGCTGGACGGTGATATGCAGGCGCGCCTGCTGCCACGCCATGAGGTTAAAGGCGACAGCGACGAGAACCGCCGCATCGGTGAAGACGAGCTGGCGCGCTGTGCCGCGATGGGCATCGAAGCCAATAAAGTGCTCGCCCTGAGCGATATGGCCCGCAGCGACAATGTGGTCTTCTCCGCCACCGGCATCACCAAAGGCGATCTGCTGGACGGCATCACCCGCAAGGGCAACATGGCCACCACCGAAACCCTGCTGATCCGCGGTAAATCCCGCACCATTCGCCGCATTCAGTCCATTCATTATCTCGATCTCAAAGACCCGGACGTGCAGACGCACATTCTGTAAAACCGTTTGATCGATAGAGCTTTCCGGCCCGAATGGGCTGGAAATGTTTCCCACAAGTACGGAAGATAGAAGAGAGACACAGCACAGGAGAAGATCATGGCGGACTGGGTAACAGGTAAAGTCACAAAGGTACAGTTCTGGACCGATGCGCTATTTAGCCTCACGCTGCACGCGCCCGTTCATCCGTTTACCGCCGGGCAGTTTGCCAAGCTCGGGCTGGATATCGACGGTGAACGCGTACAGCGCGCCTACTCTTACGTTAACGCGCCTGATAACCCGGATCTCGAGTTCTACCTGGTCACCGTTCCGGACGGCAAGCTCAGCCCGCGCCTTGCTGCGCTGAAACCGGGCGATGAGGTGCAGATTGTCAGCGACGCGGCAGGCTTCTTTGTGCTGGATGAAATTCCGGATTGTGAAACGCTCTGGATGCTGGCGACCGGTACGGCCATCGGCCCTTATCTCTCTATCCTGGAGTACGGCAAAGATCTGGAGCGCTTTAAGAACATCGTGCTGGTCCACGCCGCGCGTTACGCCGCCGACCTGAGCTATTTGCCGCAGATGCAGGCGCTGGAACAGCGTTACGGCGGGAAATTAAAGATTCAGACGGTGGTCAGCCGCGAAACCGCAGCCGGCTCGTTAACCGGCCGCGTTCCGGCGCTGATTGAAAGCGGCGCGCTGGAAGAGGCAGTGGGTTTACCGATGAATACCGACACCAGCCACGTGATGCTGTGCGGTAACCCGCAGATGGTGCGCGATACGCAGCAGCTGCTGAAGGATACCCGGCAGATGACGAAGCACCTTCGCCGCCGGCCGGGCCACATGACCGCTGAACACTACTGGTGATCAGCGGTACTTCACCTCAAGGGTATCTTTTCCGTATTTGTTCTCGCTCTGGGTGCCGATAAACGCGCCCAGTTCGACAACCATCATCACAAAGATAACCGTCGGCAGCAGTCTGCCCACCACCCACGGGAGGATGGAGGGCAGCATCGCCCAGTTTCCCGCCACCAGCATCCACGCCAGAATAATCAGGAAAGCCCATGCGCCGGAGCGGCCACGATCGTGCAGACGCTTCACCACCACGGCGGCGGTTGGCCACAGCAAACAGACCAGCGCAAATGCCGCGGTTTGCGTGCTCAGCCAGGCGTTGTAGGCAACGAAAAACAGAAGCAGCATGGCGATAACCCACGCTGCCATCCAGATCCAGAAGTCACGGCGTCCAATACGCCCTTTGAATGAAAACAGCCACTGCTGTATGGTCATGTAAGGTTCCTTATTATTGTTTAGCCCGCATTTTACCCTGGAGTTGTGACCTTTTGACAAGCCAACCAGATATCGTTTTAATCATGGGCAATGACGGCCAGGGGCAATGTTGATGAAAAGTTCGGCACACTCTCTTTATTTGTGTTTAGCGATGCTGAGCGCCAGTTTCTCTCTGTTCGCTGCGGAAACGGCCTCCCCGGTCACCGCGCCCTATCTCCTGGCGGGCGCCCCCTCTTTCGATCAATCTATCAGCCAGTTCCGCGAGGCCTTCAACAAAGAAAACCCCTCGCTTGCGCTGGGGGAGTTTCGTGCGATTGACGGTGCCCGCGATACGCCGACCCTGACCCGCGCCGCCAGCAAAATTAACGAGAACCTGTATGCTTCCACTGCCCTTGAGCGCGGAACGTTAAAAATCAAAAGTATGCAGATCACCTGGCTGCCGATTCAGGGGCCAGAACAGAAAGCGGCGAAAGCGAAAGCGCTGGAGTACATGAGCGCCATCCTGCGCGCCTTTACCCCCACCGTCACCAAAGCGCAAAGCCAGCAAAAGCTGCAAAAACTGCTTACCGCCGGGAAAAACAAACGCTATTACGCCGATACGGAAGGCGCCGTTCGCTACGTCGTCGCAGACAACGGCGAAAAGGGGCTGACCTTCGCGGTTGAACCGATTAAGCTGGCGTTATCAGACGCACTCGAGGGGGCGAATTAATGACAAAAAGCAAAGCCTTTCGAGGGAAAATCTCTATACTGATTCACAGACCATGCTGCCCTTAAGGGTGGCCATATTCCTTAATTCGCTTATTGAGCGTGGAGAATTGAAATGCGACATCCTTTAGTGATGGGTAACTGGAAACTGAACGGCAGCCGCCACATGGTAAACGAACTGGTTGCTAACCTGCGTAAAGAGCTGGCTGGCGTGACCGGCTGCGCGGTTGCTATCGCTCCGCCGGATATGTACCTGGATCTGGCTAAACGTGCCGCTGACGGCAGCCACATCGTGCTGGGCGCGCAGAACGTTGACGTTAACCTGTCCGGCGCATTCACCGGTGAAACCTCCGCTGAAATGCTGAAAGACATCGGCGCGAAATACATCATCATCGGCCACTCCGAGCGTCGCACCTACCACAAAGAATCTGACGAGTTCATCGCGAAGAAATTCGCCGTGCTGAAAGAGCAGGGTCTGATCCCAGTTCTGTGCATCGGTGAAACCGAAGCAGAAAACGAAGCGGGCAAAACCGAAGAAGTGTGCGCGCGTCAGATCGACGCCGTGCTGAAAACGCAGGGCGCGGCAGCGTTCGAAGGCGCGGTTATCGCTTACGAGCCAGTCTGGGCGATCGGTACCGGCAAATCTGCAACTCCTGCGCAGGCTCAGGCGGTGCACAAGTTCATCCGTGACCACATTGCGAAAGCAGACGCGAAAGTGGCTGAGCAAGTGATCATCCAGTACGGCGGTTCCGTTAACGCATCCAACGCTGCTGAGCTGTTCACCCAGCCAGACATCGACGGCGCGCTGGTTGGCGGCGCATCCCTGAAGGCTGACGCTTTCGCGGTGATCGTTAAAGCAGCAGAAGCGGCTAAGCAGGCGTAATTGCCTTTGTGGCGGGTGGCACTTCGCTAACCCGCCCTACGGTTCTGTAGGCCCGGTAAGCGTCAGCGCCACCGGGCTTTTTTACAGCCGTCCCAGCAGGCTAAACCACAGATAATCCAGCGGCAGCAGCACCAGATAGGTTGCCACCGCCAGCGCCAGGCAGAGCACCATCCCCGCCTTCGCAGGCACTTTCCCTAAGCCCATCGCCACCACAATCGGCGACGCCTGATACGGCAGCAGCGGCGTGGAATACCCCAGCACCTGAATCATGATCACCGACAGCAGCGGGAAGCCGGTCGCGTCCGAGAAGCTCTGCGCCAGCGTGGTGTACAGCGCCGGAACGCCGTTGGCGGTCATAATGAAGTTGAGCGCCGTGGTGATCCCCGTCAGCGCCAGGAAGCTGGTAAACGGTTTGTCTGCATCCAGCGGCATGATATGCAGCAACGCCTCACCCACTGCCGCTCCAATACCGGTTTGCGTCACCGTAATCGCCAGCCCGAGAATACCCGCGACGTAGATACAGGTACGCATATTCACCCCGGCGGAGAACTCCTCGCCGGTGATAAAACCAATGCGCGGCAGCATAACGATGACCGAGGCTGCCAGCCCCGTCCACGCCGGTCCCACGCCGTGCCAGCTCTCCGTCACCCACATCACCAGCACCGCCGCCAACAGCCAGGCAAGCCGTTTTTCGTCATGCCCCATCGGTTCCGATGGCGCCAAATCCTTCGCCGGTTTCGGGCTGCCGGGGAACAGCCAGCAGATCAGGCCAATCAGAATCAGGCCTTTGAGAATGCCCAGCACCGGCGTGTGCAGCAGCAAATAAGGGACATAATTGAGGTGGATACCGTATGAGCCTTCCGCCGCGCCGCTCATCACCAGGTTGGGAACGTTGGCGGGCAGGATGGTGGCCGAAAGCTGAAAGGTGCCAAAGCCTACGGCAAGCGCCAGGCCAAACCACGCCCGCGAGCCATCAGGAATGCCGGCCCGCTTCGCCATTGCGGCAACAATTGGCATCAGCAGTGCAATACGCCCCATGTTCGAGGGCATGACGAACGCCAGGGCATAGCTCAGGAGCACAACGCTTGCCACCATCAGCACCCAGGAGTCGGTAAGCTTTGCCGACAGCGCCCGGGCCGCCCTGTCCGCCAGGCCGGTTTTCCGGATCGCCACGCCGAGCACAAAACCGCTGAACACCAGCCAGAAAGCCGACGAGCCAAAGCCGCCGAAGATCGCCTCCGGCGGGGCGATTCTGGCGGTCATCGCCGCCGTGAAGAACAGCAGCGCGGTAATAAATTCTGGCAACAGCGACGTCGCCCACAGCACGATGGTGACGCCGACGATCAGCGAGGGAAGCAGCAGAGGATGCGTTAACCAGAGCGACATGCCTGTCTCCTGTAGAATTTTTCAGCAAGTCTACGGCGACAGGCAGGGCGAGTAAACGCTATTTATGGTGGGGTCACTTCAGGATATCGCATTGATGATCCTGTAATTCCTCAGCCGACGCGCGGTTAAAGGTCAGCAGGTTACGCTCCGTCGCCAGCAGTACAAACGAGCCGTCCGACTGCTGCGCCATCGCCAGCGCGAAGCGTCCCATATGGTCGCGGGCTTCCGGCAGCTCTTCCGCCAGCATCATAAACGGGCTGCGCTGCACCAGTTCGTTCTCCGTCACCCGACGGGCAAGGTACTCATGCCCCTCCAGCCCGCCCGGAAGCGGTAGCCACTGGGTGCTGATTTGCCCCTGAGCCGCGTTCAGCTTCTCGCGCACGTCCGGGCGCAGGCAGGAGATGTGGATATGGAAATGGTTCTGCGTGCGCCCGGTGGGGGAGTTGATGGTCAGCGAAATGGCGCTGTCAGGTACGTCGGCGCCCCGCTTCATGCTCATAAAGTTACGCGACTGCCACGCCAGCCAGAAGAAATTCGGCGTCTGAGGTTCAGTCAGCAGCGGGCTTTCGGTGCCGTTAATACGGTACGTGGGCATCAGGAGGTATTGCAGCGGCCCGTTGCGGTCTTTAAACACCACGTAGCCAGCGTCCGGCTTCACCTGCGCACACGGCGCCGGGTTACGGTTTTGCAGCTGGTTGGGCACACACTGGTCGAGCACGATATGGCGCAACGCATTCGGATTACCCGCTTTCATCCAGTACACGCCGCCTGCGGCAAGGGCGATAACGATCAGAATCAGTAAGATAATTTTTTTCACAACGCGTTCCCTGTTTTCAGTAAAGGCAAAAGAGTAACGCAAAATGATGACCAAATAAAAAACCCGGCGGATTTCTCACACCGGGTTACCGTGTCGTGCTTTATGAAACGCCTAGCGCTTGCTGATTTGGTCGAAGGTGCCGCCGCTGGAGAAGTGCTCTTTCTGCGCTTTGGTCCAGCCGCCAAAAACATCGTCGATCGTAAACAGCTTCAGTTTCGGGAAGGCGTTCTCGTATTGCTTCGCGATGGCCTCATCGCGCGGGCGATAGAAGTTTTTCGCCGCAATTTCCTGACCTTCCGGCGAGTAAAGGTACTTCAGGTAGGCTTCCGCCACCGCTTTGGTCCCTTTCTTATCAACAACCTTATCGACTACGGAGACGGTCGGTTCAGCGAGGATGGATTCGCTCGGGGTCACGATTTCAAACTTGTCTTTACCCAGCTCGTGGGTTGCCAGCAGGGCTTCGTTTTCCCAGGCGATCAGCACGTCGCCGATGCCGCGCTCAACGAAGGTATTGGTTGCGCCGCGCGCGCCGGAGTCCAGCACCTCGACGTTTTTGAACAGCGCTTTCACGAATTCCTGTGCTTTCGCCTGGTCACCGTTGTTGTGGTGCAGCGCGTAGCCCCAGGCCGCCAGGTAGTTCCAGCGTGCGCCGCCGGAGCTTTTCGGGTTCGGCGTGATGACCGACACGCCCGGTTTCACCAGGTCGTTCCAGTCCTTAATCTGTTTCGGGTTGCCTTTACGCACCAGGAAGACGATGGTCGAGGTGTAGGGTGCAGAGTTGTCCGGCAGGCGTTTAATCCAGTTTTTGTCGATACGGCCGCGCTCCGCAATGGCGTCCACGTCGTAAGCCAGCGCCAGGGTAACCACATCAGCTTCAATGCCGTTGATCACCGATGTCGCCTGCTTACCGGAGCCGCCGTGAGACTGGCGAACCACCACGTTATCGCCGGTTTCCTGTTTCCAGTGCGCCGCAAAAGCTTTGTTGTACTGGTCGTACAGCTCACGCGTCGGGTCGTACGACACGTTCAGTAACTGAATGTCCTTTGCCAGAACGCTGGTCGATGCCAGCAATAATGTTAACCCCACGCCCCATTTCTTCATCGCCCAGCTCTCTTATGCAGTGTTTTGATGAATGCAGCGTGCCAGAAAGCTAACCGATGATTAAAGAATAAAAAAAGATTGGCTATAACGTAGAGGAATAAAAATTGAAGGGGAACAAAAAAGCCGGGTGGCGGCTTCGCCTTACCCGGCCTACATTCGTCGCTACGCAGGCCCGGTAAGCGCAGCGCCACCGGGCATAACAAACACAACGAATCAGTACAGTTTTTTCGCGCAGTCCAGCCAGTCACCTTTGAACGGACGCTTCATGTTTTCAATGGCGTCAATGATGTCATGGTGAACCAGTTTCTCGTTCTGAATACCGACGCAGCGGCCGCCGTGGCCCTGAAGCAGCAGCTCAATCGCGTACGCACCCATGCGGGACGCCAGGATACGGTCGTATGGGCCCGGGGAACCGCCGCGCTGAATGTGACCCAGTACGGTCGCGCGGGTTTCGCGTTTGGTTTCGGTTTCGATGTACTTCGCCAGCTCGTCAACGTCACAAATGTGCTCGGTGATGGCAACGATCGCGTGTTTCTTACCTTTCGCGATACCGGCTTTGATCTCAGCGACCAGATCTTCACGGCTGAATTCCACTTCCGGAACCACCACGAACTCACAGCCACCGGCAATTGCCGCCGCCAGGGTCAGGTCACCGCAGTAACGGCCCATCACTTCAACGATGGAAATGCGCTGGTGAGAGGAAGAGGTGTCACGCAGGCGGTCAATCGCTTCCACAACGGTACCCAGCGCGGTGAAGTAACCGATGGTGTAGTCGGTGCCTTTAATGTCGTTGTCGATGGTGCCAGGCAGGCCGATGCACGGGAAACCCATTTCCGTCAGACGTTTTGCACCCATATACGAGCCGTCGCCGCCGATAACCACCAGCGCGTCCAGGCCGCGTTTTTTCATGTTTTCGATAGCCACTTCGCGGATGTGTTCGTCACGGAATTCCGGGAAGCGCGCAGAACCGAGGAAAGTACCGCCACGGTTGATCATGTCAGACACGCTGTAGCGGTCCAGCTGAACCATGCGGTCTTCATACAGGCCCAGGTAACCGTCATAGATACCAAAAACTTCCAGACCTTCCGTCAGCGCTGCACGGACAACCCCACGGATTGCCGCGTTCATGCCCGGCGCATCACCGCCGCTTGTCAACACACCGATTTTCTTAATCATGACTACCTCTGAACTTAGGAATGCAAAATTGAAATCTGCTGCCGGAAGAAACTGTTCAACCGTCGAATACTGCAAATAGTATATCAATCCCTTCCAGCTGAATTGATTCAGGTCAGGCCATATGGTGGTAATTTATCCACAAAATGCTGGTCTGGCTCTCTTTTTTACAACGAATTACGAAAGCTCAAAACGCCCTGGGTACGACAGAGCACGGATCCTGGTGAATAATGACGTCTGACCCAGGGAAACGCTGCAAAATCGCCTGCTCCACCTGTTCAGCGACCATATGCGCCTGAACCAGTGGCAGGTTGTCTTCCATTTCCAAATGAATCTGAATAAAGCGGGTCGGCCCTGACTGCCGCGTACGAAGATCGTGAGCGCCACTGACGCCAGGCCAGTTGGTCACGATGGCATAAATTTCATTACGTTCTGCGTCCGGAAGCGCACGGTCAAGAAGCGACTGTACCGCGTCATACCCCATCCGCAACGCGCTGTATAAAATATAGATCCCTATCCCTAACGCAAACAACGCATCGGCCCGATGCCAGCCATACCAGGCCAGACCAAGCGCAATAAGAATAGCCCCATTCATCATAACATCAGACTGATAATGAAGCATATCGGCCCGTACAGCCTGACTTTGAGTTTTGCGTACGACCCAGCGCTGGAACGTTACAAGAACAAGTGTGCTTATAAGTGCAACTACCGTTACGACCACGCCAACGCCCGGATCGTTCATAGGGGAAGGCGAAATAAGGTGCTGAATGCCGGTCAAAAACAGGAAAAGCGCGGAGCCCGAAATAAACATGCTTTGCGCCAGCGCGGCCAGCGATTCCGCCTTGCCGTGCCCAAACGTATGCTCTTCATCCGCCGGTTGCAGCGAGTAGCGCACCACCAGCAGGTTGGTCAGCGAGGCGGCAATATCCACCAGCGAATCCACCAGCGCCGCCAGAATACTGACCGAGCCGGTGTACCACCACGCGAAGATTTTAATGATCAGCAAACACGACGCCGTCACCGTCGCGGCTATTGCGGCCCGGCTTACCAGCCGTCCATAGGATTGATTCATAAACACTCCTGTCATGCCATGGCGCTAGTATAACGGATGGTGGTGGAGTGAAAGGATGAATAAAGCGTTAACAAACCTGAACGACGGGCAAAAAAAACCCCCACATCATGTGGGGGAAGACAGGGATGGTGTCTATGGCAAGGAAAACAGGGTTTACTGGTTACTACGGGTACTGCTATTGCTACTGAAAAGCGTCATATCTGAGCTTCGCTGCATCCGTGCAACCTCACGCAACTGGTTCATACGTTGCTGATGTTTGGTGTTCAAAACCGCTTGCTGCTCGGGCGTTAGCAGGTGGAACATCTGGTTGCGAACCTTCGCCATTTCTACCTGGCGGGCAACCTGTTCCTGCGCCATTTTTTCGGCCTGAGCGCGTACAGCGTTTTCGTCAAAATTTTCTGCGGTGACAAGGCGATGCATTGTCTCCATTTCGCTAACATTAACAGGGGGCTGGTCGTGTCGAGCCCTCTGCATCAGATCTCGCATCTGTTGACGCTGATGTTCGGTTAAACTTATGCCGTCAAACATATGGTTTTGGCTGCTGTGCTGCGTTGCGCCCTCAACCGAGGAGCCGTTATCGCTGATGTTAGCTACAGCAGCCTGGCTAAACGCACTGAAGGCCAGCGTTGAGGCCATGACGGCAGCGGTAACTTTGCGCATCACTTGCTCCCAAAATCTTTCGTGTCGCGATTCAACGAGAGACAGTCTACGATTCAGGCTGCAAACATGCGTCAGGGGGTGTAAAACAACGTAAAGTCATGGATTAGATAGCCTTGATGTCGTAATTTCTGCCTCGGAGGTATTTAAACAATGAATAAAATCCTGTTAGTTGATGATGACCGAGAGCTCACATCTCTTTTAAAGGAGTTGCTCGACATGGAAGGTTTCAACGTCCTGGTTGCCCATGATGGGGAACAGGCGCTGAGTCTCCTTGACGACAGCATCGATTTACTTTTGCTCGACGTCATGATGCCGAAGAAAAACGGCATTGATACGTTGAAAGAGCTTCGCCAGACACACCAGACCCCCGTTATTATGCTGACCGCACGCGGCAGCGAGCTTGACCGCGTTCTCGGCCTTGAGCTGGGTGCGGATGACTACTTACCTAAGCCGTTCAACGACCGTGAACTGGTGGCCCGTATTCGTGCGATCCTGCGCCGTTCTCACTGGAGCGAGCAGCAGCAGAATACCGACAACAGTTCACCTACGCTGGAAGTGGACTCCCTGAGCCTGAACCCGGGCCGCCAGGAAGCGAGCTTCGACGGTGAAACGCTGGAGCTAACCGGCACCGAGTTCACCCTGCTGTATCTGCTGGCGCAGCATCTCGGCCAGGTGGTGTCACGTGAACACTTAAGCCAGGAAGTGCTGGGCAAACGCCTTACCCCGTTTGACCGCGCCATCGATATGCATATATCGAACCTGCGCCGTAAGCTGCCGGAGCGTAAAGACGGTCACCCATGGTTTAAAACCCTGCGTGGTCGCGGTTATCTGATGGTTTCCGCTTCATGATAGGCAGCTTAACCGCCCGCATCTTCGCCATCTTCTGGCTGACGCTGGCACTGGTTTTAATGCTCGTTTTGATGTTGCCAAAACTCGACTCACGCCAGATGACGGAGCTTCTCGACAGCGAGCAACGTCAGGGCGTGATGATCGAGCAGCACGTGGAAGCGGAGCTGGCAAACGATCCGCCGAACGATTTAATGTGGTGGCGCAGACTGTTTCGCGCTATCGACAAGTGGGCGCCCCCCGGACAACGTCTTTTGCTGGTTACCAGCGAAGGTCGCGTGATTGGGGCCGATCGCAATGAGATGCAGATCATCCGCAACTTTATTGGCCAGGCGGATAACGCCGATCACCCACAGAAAAAGAAATATGGTCGGGTAGAGATGGTCGGCCCTTTCTCGGTACGGGATGGGGAAGATAACTATCAGCTCTACCTGATTCGCCCTGCGAGCAGTTCCCAGTCCGACTTCATCAACCTGCTGTTTGACCGTCCGCTTCTGCTGCTGATCGTCACGATGCTGGTCAGTTCCCCGCTGCTGTTATGGCTGGCGTGGAGCCTGGCGAAACCGGCGCGTAAGCTGAAAAACGCGGCGGACGAAGTGGCACAAGGCAACCTCAGGCAGCATCCGGAGCTGGAATCCGGGCCGCAGGAGTTCCTGGCCGCCGGCACCAGTTTTAACCAGATGGTCAGCGCGCTTGATCGGATGATGACTGCCCAGCAACGCCTACTTTCGGACATCTCACACGAACTGCGTACGCCGCTCACGCGCTTACAGCTGGGCACCGCCCTGCTGCGCCGCCGCAGCGGTGAGAGCAAAGAGCTGGAGCGTATTGAGACGGAAGCGCATCGTCTGGACAGCATGATTAACGATCTGCTGGTGATGTCGCGTAACCAGCAGAAAAACGCGCTGGTGAGCGAAACGGTGAAAGCTAATCACCTGTGGCACGAGGTGCTGGACAACGCGGCGTTCGAAGCGGAGCAGATGGGGAAATCGTTCACCGTCAACTTCCCGCCGGGCCCGTGGCCGCTCTACGGTAACCCCAACACGCTGGAAAGCGCGCTGGAGAATATCGTGCGTAACGCCCTGCGCTATTCGCACACGAAGATTGAAGTGGCGTTTTCGGTGGATAAAGACGGGATTACCGTCATTGTCGATGACGATGGTCCAGGCGTCAGCCCGGAAGATCGCGAACAGATTTTCCGTCCGTTCTACCGCACCGACGAGGCGCGCGACCGCGAGTCCGGCGGTACGGGGCTGGGTCTGGCGATTGTTGAAACCGCCATGCAGCAGCACCGTGGCTGGGTGAAAGCCGATGACAGCCCCCTGGGCGGGCTGCGGTTAACGCTGTGGCTACCGCTGTATAAGCGTTCGTAACGGTATGTGCCGGGTGGCGGCTTCGCTTACCCGGCCTACTTTTTACGGAGCCTATTTCCCCCACAATCTCCGCGAACTACTCTCGATCTTCCCGCTTATACGCCGCTTCTGCATCGTTCTTGTCCAGCTGGTAGACAACCCCGCCGCCGACAGCAGGCGATGATACTGTTCATCGTCGAAAGGCATATGCCAGGCAATCGCGCAGGCCTCGTACACCGACACCTCACTCAGGCGCGACGCGAGCTCAAGCGGCGCATCCGCAGAAACCTGTCCCGCCTGCACAACGCGATACAGCCAGCCGGTTTTGCCCGCGTTTTGCAGCTGAGCCGACATATCCTGAATACCAAAATGGTAGTTGAGCTTAAAGCACGGCGAGCGCGGCTGGGTGACCTGAATCAGGGCATCGCCCCAGCGGTAAATATCGCCAATAAAGACGTTCTTTTCCGTCAGCCCTTCCGTTGAGAGATTTTCGCCAAACGCGGGCGCGACGAAGAGGTCCGCCTGTTCAGGAAATTCGGTTTTCCAGTGCTGATAATGCTCGCGCGGATAGTGGCACAGCGCGCGATCGGGCCCGCCGTGGATTTTCTTTTCGGCCTGCTGGTCGCCCACCAGCCCGAGCTCGGTCAGCGACAGCTCACCGTCGACCTGCACTTTGGCGATGGCGCTCGGGCGGCTGCCGTCGTACTCCCTTACCTTGCCTGTAAACACGTTCACCGGGTAATGCATCGCTGCCTCCATTACGCAGATACAAAAAAAGCGAGTCATCAGACTCGCTTCTCACAGGCGTCAATGCAACCTTATTTTTTAGCGGCGAAACGCGCTGCGGCTTCGTCCCAGTTCACGACATCCCAGAACGCTTTGATGTAGTCAGGGCGACGGTTCTGGAACTTCAGGTAGTAAGCGTGTTCCCACACGTCCAGGCCCAGAATTGGGAAGCCGGATGCGCCAGAGATGGCTTCACCCATCAGCGGGGAGTCCTGGTTTGCAGTGGAAACGACCGCCAGTTTGTCACCTTTCAGAACCAGCCACGCCCAGCCAGAGCCGAAGCGGGTTGCAGCGGCTTTTTCGAATTCCGCTTTGAAGTTGTCAACGGAGCCGAAGTCGCGCTCGATTGCCGCTTTCAGGTCGCCCTGAAGGGTGGTGCCGGTTTTCAGGCCTTTCCAGAACAGGCTGTGGTTAGCGTGACCGCCCGCGTTGTTACGCAGTACGGTTTTCTTGTCTGCTGGCAGCTGGTCCAGCTTGGTGATTAGCTCTTCAACAGGCAGATTAGCGAACTCTGGCAGGCTTTCCAGCGCAGCATTCGCGTTGTTCACGTAGGTCTGGTGGTGTTTAGTGTGATGGATTTCCATCGTCTGCTTGTCGAAATGCGGTTCCAGTGCGTCGTAGGCATACGGCAGGGATGGCAGTGTATAACTCATAATCCTCTCCATTATTGTCGGGCGGCACAGCTGTTAATGCCGCGTAAGCAGTTGGTTCATTATAGTTAATTAAATGATATTGAAAATGATTATCAATGCCGTAGTTTTTATAGGGTTATTACAATTTCGATGAATCACAAAATTGTGAGTCTGCTCACGCGCTTAACGTGCTGATTGCCACCCTCCACAAAAGTGCGGCAACCTTCTGAAGGTTCCCAAACCGCCTAATTTTTACACTCATCAAGTCGGCGGGAAGCCACCGACAATAAAAACGATGAGGATAAAAAAATGAATCATGCGATTACGATGGGTATTTTCTGGCATTTGATAGGCGCGGCCAGTGCTGCCTGTTTCTATGCCCCGTTTAAAAAGGTGAAAGGCTGGTCATGGGAAACCATGTGGTCCGTTGGCGGTACGGTCTCCTGGCTGATTTTGCCGTGGACCATCAGCGCCGTGCTGCTGCCCGATTTCTGGGGCTACTTCTCCTCCTTCAACGCCTCTACGTTACTGCCGGTGTTTCTGTTCGGCGCAATGTGGGGCATCGGTAATATCAACTACGGCCTTACCATGCGCTACCTCGGCATGTCGATGGGCATCGGCATCGCCATTGGCATTACGCTGATAGTGGGCACCCTGATGACGCCCATCCTTAACGGCCATTTCGACGTGCTGATCAACACCCAGGGCGGCCGGATGACGCTGCTGGGCGTGCTGGTGGCGGTGATCGGCGTGGGGATCGTCACCCGCGCAGGCCAGCTAAAAGAACGCAAGATGGGCATCAGGGCCGAAGAGTTCAACCTGAAGAAAGGGCTGCTGCTGGCGGTGATGTGCGGCGTCTTCTCGGCGGGCATGTCGTTTGCCATGAACGCCGCCAAACCGATGCACGAGGCCGCTGCGGCGCTGGGCGTCGACCCGCTGTATGTTGCCCTGCCAAGCTACGTGGTGATCATGGGCGGCGGCGCGCTGGTAAACCTCGGCTTCTGCTTCATTCGGCTGGCAAAAGTGAAGAACCTGTCGGTAAAAGCCGACTTCTCGCTGGCAAAACCCCTGATCATTACCAACGTTCTGCTCTCCGCGCTCGGCGGCCTGATGTGGTATCTGCAATTCTTCTTCTACGCCTGGGGCCACGCCAGCATTCCGGCGCAGTATGACTATATGAGCTGGATGCTGCACATGAGCTTCTACGTGCTGTGCGGCGGGCTGGTTGGGCTGGTGCTGAAGGAGTGGAACAACGCCGGGCGCCGTCCGGTTGGCGTGCTGAGCCTGGGCTGCGTGGTGATTATTATCGCCGCCAACATTGTCGGCCTCGGCATGGCGAACTGATTACGCCGCCTTTCGACTGCGATGACGCCACTGAACCGGCGTCATCCCCACCTCGCGGTTAAACACCACCGAAAAGTAATTACTGTCCTCAAATCCGCAGCGCATCGCCACTTCGCTGACCATCAGCTCCGTATGCTGTAACAGATACTGGGCGTGGCAGATGCGCAGCTGGCGCAGGTAATGGTTTATCGTCATACCCGTCTGGGTGCGGAACTGCTGGCGCAGCGCGCGCTCGCTGCACTGCTCCTGCTCGCAGAATTTTTCCAGCACGAAACTCTTGTTCAGACTGCCCGCAAGCAGTGCGATCAGCTTATCCAGCAGCGCTTCCTGCATGGTGGCGGAGGGATTATCCGTGGCGTAACGATGGCGCTTCAGGGTCATCACCAGCTGGGCGAAAAGCAGCTCCGACATCTGGTTCGCCACCGGGTCGCCCTTCTGGCTCTCCTGCTCCAGCTGGGAAATCGTCTGGCGCACCTGAGCCATGCCGCTGCTGCTTAAGCGCCAGTGCGGTTCGCCTCCGGCATTCAGAAATCCCGGAATGTTGCCCGCCCAGTCGACATTAAGTTTAAGCCTGTCAGGGCAGTAGATGACGTTCTGCAACACCAGATCGTTAACCGAGGCGTAGGCGTGTTTGTCTTCGGCGCGTATGTAAAACAGATCCCCGCGCGTAATGCGGTAGGGCCGGTCGTTGAGAACGTGTAAGCCATTGCCACGCCACACCATCACCAGCTCGCAGAACTCGTGGGTGTGCTCGGCAAAGACATTTTGCGGGTAGCGGTCCGCCACCGCGACAGCCTGACTCGCGGAGGCAAAAAAATCATCTTTGCGAAGAATTAACTGAGCAGCCACACCACAACCTCTACGGCGAATAACCGGACATTATTAGCCTTTTTGCGGCAAAAAAACGGTGACTGCCCTCGCGTTACTGAAGCAACGCGTCCTTCCCCTGACGAATATCGCGCGGCGACCAGCTAAACTCCCGGCGAAACAGCGTCGAGAAGTGGTTACTGTCGCCGAAACCGCAGCGATAAGCGATATCCGTGACGCTTTCGTCGGTATGGCGTAAAAGATGGCGCGCTTTGATCAGGCGCAGACGGTTAAGGTAACGCTGCGGCGTGAGCCCGGTATGCTGCTTGAGCTGACGATGCAGCGTGCGCAGCGAGAGCGAAAAGTCGTCTGCCAGCGTTTCCCAGCAGACATCTTCAGCGAAATGATCTTCCAGCCAGGCCATGAGCTGGTTCAGCCGCGCGTCGTTATTTTCCATCCCTTCCACCAGGCTGCTGCGGCGCAGCAGCACCAGCAGCTGCATAAACAGCAGCTCGCGGGTGGCAATCGCGTGCGTCTCCTCTGCGTCCTCGCTCTGCTCCATCTGGCTCACCAGCTGACGCACCTGCTGCAACGTGGACTGATTCACCCGCCAGTGCGACGGATAGTGGCCATCCTTCTCTTGCGGCAACAGCTGATTCAGCCCGGAGAGAAACTGGAACGCGTCCGGAGAACGATAGAGCACGTTGGTCAGGCACAGGTTGTCGGTATGTTCATACAGGTGCCTGTCGTGGTCGCGCACGAAGCACACCGTACCGCCGCTGATGGTATACGGCTGACCGTTGAACACGTGGATGCCCGTTCCGTGCTCAACAATCACAATCTCATGAAAATCATGATGATGCTCAGGAAATGCAGCCTGAGGAAGCCGTGGCTCAATCGCGACCGGAGAAGCTCCCGAAGGAAAAAAATCGACGCTGTGCAGTACGGTCATAACGGCCCCCACCAATGAGAAAAGTTCTCAAAATAGTAATTAAGGCCTTCCACGCTCACCTTAAATTTTTGACAGTAAACCGCGCAAAAGCTGCCGGTTTTTCAAGAAACAGGCGGAAAGATCGGGAAATGCGGTCAGCGTCACACTGCCTGCAAACCCCGTCATTACTGGAAACTGTGAACTCCCTCACGTTCACCTTTGCTTTCTTGCCAGCGCGAGATTTGGGTTGTCAGTGGCGAGAAGGTGGCTATTTCTTCCCTTTCTTACACTCATCGCTAATGACTTAAGAAAGGACCCGACCATGACTTTTCGCCATTGTGTGGCTGTCGATTTAGGCGCATCCAGCGGCCGTGTAATGCTCGCCACCTGGGACTGTGACCAGCACACCCTTACGCTTCGCGAAATGCACCGTTTCGCCAATTGTCTGCAAAAACAGGACGGTTTTGTGACCTGGGATATCGATGCGCTGGAAGCGGAGATCCGCACCGGACTTCACCACGTCTGCGAAGACGGTATCCGCATCGACAGTATCGGCATTGATACCTGGGGCGTGGATTACGTGCTGCTGGACAGTCACGGCGAACGCGTCGGCCTGCCCGTCTCTTACCGCGACAGCCGCACCGATGGGCTGATGGCGCACGCCATCGCGCAGCTTGGCAAGGAGAACATCTATGGTCGCAGCGGCATCCAGTTCCTGCCGTTTAACACGCTGTATCAGCTGCGGGCGCTGGTTGAGCAACAGCCAGAGCTGGTTGAAAAGGTGGCGCATGCGCTGCTGATCCCGGACTACTTAAGCTATCGTCTGACCGGCAACATGAACTGGGAATACACCAACGCCACCACCACGCAGCTGGTCAATATCAACACCGATAACTGGGATGAACACCTGCTGGCATGGACGGGCGCCTCGCCGTCCTGGTTCGGCACGCCAACCCATCCGGGCAACGTGATCGGCCAGTGGATTTGCCCGCAGGGGAATGAAATTCCCGTTGTCGCCGTCGCCAGTCACGACACCGCAAGCGCGGTCATTGCCTCGCCGCTCGCCAGCAAAGACGCGGCCTATCTCTCCTCCGGCACCTGGTCGCTGATGGGTTTTGAGAGCAAAACGCCCTACACCAGCGACGCCGCGCTGGCCGCCAATATCACCAACGAAGGCGGTGCCGAAGGACGCTACCGCGTGCTGAAGAACATCATGGGCCTGTGGCTGCTCCAGCGGGTGCTGAAAGAGCAGAACGTCACCGACCTGCCCGCGCTTATCGCGGAAACCGAAAAGCTGAAGGCCTGCACCTTCCTGATTAACCCGAACGACGACCGCTTTATTAACCCGGTGCACATGAGCGCTGAGATCCAGGCCGCCTGTTTTGACGCGGGGCAGCCGGTACCTTCCCGCCCCGCCGAGCTGGCGCGCTGTATTTTTGACAGCCTCGCCCTGCTCTATGCCGACATCCTGAGCGAGCTGGCTGACCTTCGCGGTAAACCGTTCACCCAGCTGCACATCGTGGGCGGCGGCTGCCAGAACCAGCTGCTGAACCAGCTCTGCGCCGATGCCTGCGGCATTACCGTGGTGGCAGGCCCCGTAGAGGCTTCCACGCTCGGCAACATCGGCATTCAGCTAATGACGCTGGACGAACTATTAAACGTTGACGATTTCCGTTCGGTGGTGACGGCGAATAACAGCCTGACCACCTTCACCCCCAATCCCTGCCATGACATTGCCCGCTACCGGGCGCAGTTTCAGCAAAAACGACTGACTAAGGAGCTTTGCGCATGACCACTCAACTTGAACAAGCCTGGGACCTGGCTAAACAGCGTTTCGCCGCCGTCGGCGTGGATGTCGAAGAGGCGCTGCGCCAGCTCGACCGTCTGCCCGTCTCCATGCACTGCTGGCAGGGTGATGACGTTGCCGGCTTCGAGAACCCGGGCGGTTCCCTGACGGGTGGCATTCAGGCAACGGGTAACTACCCGGGCAAAGCGCGCAACGCCACCGAACTGCGTGCGGATCTTGAACTGGCGCTGAGCCTGATCCCGGGGCCAAAACGCCTGAACCTGCACGCGATTTATCTCGAATCCGACGCGCCGGTCGCGCGTAACGAAATCAAACCGGAACACTTTAAGAACTGGGTGGAGTGGGCAAAGGCCAACCGGCTGGGACTGGATTTTAACCCGTCCTGCTTCTCGCACCCGCTGAGCGCGGACGGGTTTACCCTTGCACACGCCAACGACGAAATCCGGCAGTTCTGGATCGACCACGTGAAGGCCAGCCGCCGCGTCTCCGCGTATTTCGGCGAGCAGCTCGGCACGCCGTCAGTGATGAATATCTGGATCCCGGACGGCATGAAGGACATCACCGTTGACCGTCTGGCGCCGCGCCAGCGCCTGCTGGCCGCGCTGGATGAAGCCATCAGCGAAAAGCTGGACCCGTCGCACCATATCGACGCGGTGGAGAGCAAGCTGTTCGGCATTGGCGCAGAAAGCTACACCGTGGGCTCAAACGAGTTCTACATGGGCTACGCCACCAGCCGCCAGACCGCGCTGTGCCTGGATGCTGGCCACTTCCATCCGACCGAGGTGATCTCCGACAAAATCTCCGCCGCCATGCTCTACGTGCCGCGCCTGCTGCTGCACGTCAGCCGTCCGGTGCGCTGGGACAGCGACCACGTGGTCCTGCTGGACGACGAAACCCAGGCGATTGCCAGCGAAATCATCCGCCACGATCTGTTTGACCGCGTGCACATCGGGCTCGACTTCTTCGACGCCTCCATCAACCGCATCGCGGCATGGGTTATCGGCACCCGTAATATGAAAAAAGCCCTGCTGCGCGCCCTGCTGGAGCCAACCGCCGCGCTGAAACAGCTGGAAGAGAGCGGCGATTACACCGCGCGCCTGGCCCTGCTGGAAGAGCAGAAATCCCTGCCGTGGCAGGCGGTGTGGGAGATGTACTGCCAGCGTCACGACGCCCCGGCGGGCAGCCAGTGGCTGGACAACGTGCGGGCGTATGAGAAGGACGTTCTCGCCGCTCGTCAGTAAAAAATATCGCCCGGCAGCGCATTGCATGCCGGGCCTACAGGTAAAAGCAGGCCGGGTAAGCGTAACGCCACCCGGCATTTTCAAAGGAAACACTGTATGCAGACCATCACCACCTCCTGGTTCGTCCAGGGCATGATCAAAGCCACCTCCGACGCCTGGCTGAAGGGCTGGGACGAGCGCAACGGCGGCAACCTCACGCTGCGCCTGGACGACGCGGATATCGAGCCCTTTGCCGCCGATTTCCACCAGAAGCCGCGCTATATCGCCCTGAGCCAGCCGATGCCGCTGCTCGCCAACACGCCGTTTATCGTTACCGGTTCCGGCAAGTTCTTCCGCAACGTTCAGCTGGACCCGGAAGCCAACCTCGGCGTGGTGAAGGTGGACAGCGACGGCGCGGGCTACCACATCCTTTGGGGGCTAACGGACGACGCGGTGCCGACCTCTGAGCTGCCGGCGCACTTCCTCTCTCACTGCGAGCGCATCAAGGCGACCAACGGCAAAGACCGCGTGATCATGCACTGCCACGCCACCAACCTGATCGCCCTGACCTACGTGCTGGAAAATAATTCTGATTTCTTTACCCGCAAGCTGTGGGAAGGCAGCACCGAGTGTCTGGTGGTGTTCCCGGACGGCGTCGGCATTCTGCCGTGGATGGTGCCGGGTACCGACGAAATCGGCCAGGCGACCGCGACGGATATGCAAAAGCACGCCCTGGTGCTGTGGCCGTTCCACGGTGTCTTCGGCAGCGGCCCGACGCTGGATGAAACCTTCGGCCTGATCGACACCGCCGAGAAATCCGCGGAGGTGCTGGTGAAGGTCTACTCCATGGGCGGCATGAAGCAGACCATCACCCGGGAAGAGCTGATCGCCCTGGGCAAACGCTTTGGCGTCACCCCAATGCAGTCCGCATTAGATCTGTACAACTAACAACATCGCGCCCCGCTTACCGAGACGGGGCGAAAACCACCTGCAATCCCTACAACTAACTCAAGTCAGTGGAGTAAAAGCAATGAAAATAAAAGCAAGCTTGATCCTCACCGTTGCCGCTCTGGCGTTGTCCGGTTCCGCTTTAGCAGAAGTGAAAATCGCCCTGGTGGCGAAGTCCTTAGGAAATGGATTCTTCGAAGCAGCGAACGTCGGCGCGCAGGAGGCGGCCAAAGAGTTAGGCGATGTAAAAGTGATTTATACCGGCCCGACCACCACCACGGCAGAAGCGCAGATCGAGGTGCTGAACGGGCTGATCGCTCAGGGCGTGGATGCGATCGCGATCTCCGCGAACGATCCGGACGCCGTCGTGCCGGTGCTGAAAAAAGCGATGCAGCGCGGCATCAAGGTTGTGTCGTGGGATTCCGGCGTGGCGAAAGCCGGACGTCAAATCCATCTCAATCCCTCCAATAACGCCCTGATTGGCGAAACCAACGTCAAGCTCGCCGCCGATGCCCTGAAAGCGCTGAACGTGGAAAAGGGCGACGTCGCCGTGCTGAGCGCCACGCCAACCTCCACCAACCAGAACACCTGGATTGCGGAGATGAAAAAGGTGCTGCCGAAGTACCCTTCCGTCAACCTGGTGACGGTGGCCTACGGGGACGATCTCTCTGACAAAAGCTACCGTGAGGCGGTCGGTCTGCTGAAAACCTATCCGGACCTGAAGGTTATCGTCTCGCCTTCATCCGTGGGCATCGTGGCCGCCGCGCAGGCGGTAAAAGACCAGGGCAAGATTGGCAAAGTGTACGTCACCGGCTTAGGTCTGCCGTCTGAGATGGCGGGCGCGGTGAAATCCGGCGCGAGCAAGAGCTTTGCCATCTGGAACCCGATCGACCTCGGCTATGCGGCAACCTACCTGGCGGATGATCTGGTGAAAGGCACGGCCACGAAAGGCGAGGCCAGCATGGGCAGACTGGGCAAAGTGAAGCTGGATGCTGACGGCAACGGCGCGATGGCCGAGCCGTTCGTCTACGATGCCAGCAATATTGATAAGTTCTCAAAAATCTTTTGATGCGATTTGTAGGCCGGATCAGCGTAGCGCCATCCGGCAAAAGGCGGGTGGCGCTGCCGCTTACCCGCCCTACACATTCCCCTGTCCAGGAGAACTATCATGACCCCATTGCTACAGCTTTCTGGCATCACGAAGGTGTTCCCCGGCGTGCGTGCCCTTGAGAACGTGCAGCTTGCGCTGTGGCCCGGCAAAGTGACGGCGCTTATCGGCGAAAACGGCGCGGGCAAGTCGACGCTGGTCAAAGTGATGACCGGCATTTATCAGCCCGACGAGGGCGAGATCCTCTACAAAGCGATCCCCGTGCACCTCCCGACGCCGGAGTCGGCGCATAAAATCGGCATCACCGCCATTCACCAGGAAACCGTACTGTTCGATGAGCTATCGGTCACCGAAAATATCTTTGTCGGTCAGTACCTTCACAAGGGCTTCCTGAAAAAGCTCGACTGGCCGGAAATGCACCGCCGGGCGCAGGCCATCCTCACGCGGCTGGAAGTGCAAATCGACCCGCGCGCGACGCTGAAAACCCTGAGCATCGCCCAGCGTCACATGGTAGCGATTGCCCGCGCGCTCTCCTTTGAGGCGCAGGTGGTTATTCTTGATGAACCCACGGCGGCGCTGTCGCAGCATGAAATCCTCGAGTTTTACCAGATTGTGGAGCGCTTAAAGCAGGAGGGAAAAGCCATCCTGTTTATCTCCCACAAGTTCGACGAGATTTTTGAGCTGGCGGATCATTACACCATTTTGCGCGACGGCGCGTTCGTCGGCGCAGGTGCAATAAATGAGATCACCGAGGAGCGCATGGTGTCGATGATGGTCGGGCGCGCTATTACGCAAACCTTCCCGAAAATCGACTGCGAGAAGGGCGAAACGGTGCTGGAAGTGAAAAACCTCTGCCACACGACCGAGTTCGCAAACATCTCCTTCTCCCTGCGTAAAGGCGAAATCCTTGGCTTCTACGGGCTGGTCGGTGCCGGGCGTACCGAACTGATGCAGGCGCTTTCCGGCGTTACGCGGCCAGCGTCCGGGGAAATTATCCTCAACGGCCAGCCCCGG
Organism: Enterobacter cloacae complex sp.; assembly: GCF_900322725.1. Taxonomy (NCBI): domain Bacteria; kingdom Pseudomonadati; phylum Pseudomonadota; class Gammaproteobacteria; order Enterobacterales; family Enterobacteriaceae; genus Enterobacter; species Enterobacter cloacae complex sp. The sequence goes on from NZ_LT991957.1 coordinate 2,005,815, forward strand.
CGCTTTCGCCAGCCTGCGGATGCCATCAAAGCCGGTATCGTCTGCGTGCCGGAAGAAAGGCAAAAACAGGGGGCGATTATCGCGCTGCCGATTGCCCAGAACATCAGCCTGCCTCAGCTCAGCACGCTCAATCCGAGCGGCGTACTGCACGACGACCGCGAATGGAAGCTGGCAGACGAATATGCCAAACGTCTGCACGTGAAGGCCTTCAGCTGGAAGCAGGCGGTGGAGACCCTCTCCGGCGGCAACCAGCAAAAGGTCGTTATCGGCAAATGGCTGGCAACGCACCCTGATGTGATCATCCTTGATGAGCCGACAAAAGGCATCGATATCGGCTCAAAGGCAGCCGTTCATCAGTTTATGTCCGAGCTGGTCAGTCAGGGGCTGGCGGTGATTATGGTTTCGTCCGAACTCCCCGAAGTGATGGGCATGGCGGACCGCATCATCGTAATGCACGAGGGGCTGATGGTCGCCGAATACCAGGCGGGGGATGCGACGGCGGAAACCATCGTCAGCGCCGCCAGCGGTGCAAAACAGGAGGCGGCATAAATGCTGAGCTCACTCTTAAAACACCGTGAAGCGCTGCTTGGCGCGGTGATTGTACTGTTGGTCGTCGCCATCGGCAGCCGCGTGCCGTCGTTTGTCGCGCCGGGCAACCTGGTGGAAATGTTTAACGACACCGCCATTCTGATCGTCCTCGCGCTCGGGCAGATGATGGTGCTGCTCACCAAAGGCATCGACCTGTCGATGGCGGCCAATCTTGCCCTGACCGGGATGATTGTCGCCCTGATTAACTTCCATCACCCGGACGTGCCCGTCTGGGCGCTGCTTATTCTGGCAAGCGCGCTTGGGCTGCTGATGGGCGCGATGAACGGCCTGCTGGTGTGGAAGCTGGGCATTCCGGCGATTGTGGTGACGCTCGGCACCATGAGCATCTACCGCGGAATTATCTTCTTGCTCTCCGGCGGCGGCTGGGTGAACGCCAACCAGATGAGCGCCGACTTCCTCGGGCTGCCGCGTGCCTCTTTGCTGGGCTTGCCGGTACTGAGCTGGTGCGCCATCGCCGCGCTGCTGCTGGTGGGCTACTTCCTGCGCTACAGCCGCACCGGACGGGCGCTCTATACCGCAGGCGGCAACGCGACGGCGGCGTACTATACCGGGATCAACGCCGGGAAAATGCAGTTCATCAGCTTTTGCCTCTCCGGACTGCTGGCCGGGTTCTGCGGCTACCTGTGGATCTCGCGCTTTGCCGTTGCGTATGTCGACGTCGCTAACGGTTTTGAATTGCAGGTGGTGGCCGCCTGCGTGATTGGCGGGATCAGCACCATGGGCGGCACCGGGCGCGTGCTCGGCTGTCTGTTTGGCGCCCTGTTCCTCGGGGTGATTAACAACGCCCTGCCGGTGATCGGCGTCTCCCCGTTCTGGCAGATGGCCATTTCCGGCACGGTAATTATCGTTGCAGTGCTGCTGAACGAGCGCGGCAACAGGCGCAAAGGCAGGCTGATCCTGCGCGACGCCGCGCTGGCGCGTCAGAAACTGGCGGTGAAATCATGAGCAAAATGATGACATCTGAAGCGATCGAACCGACCTCTGCGACGGGCATCTTCCGGCGCCTGCTGTGCTGGGAAGGTTTCCTGCTGGCGGTGACGCTGGCGGTATTCATAGTGAACGCGCTCGCCTCGCCTTACTTCCTCAATGTCTGGAACCTCTCCGATGCGACGTTCAACTTCACCGAAAAGGCGATCATCGTGCTGCCGATGGCGATGCTGATTATCGCCCGGGAAATTGACCTGTCGGTGGCCTCCACCATCGCGCTCAGCTCCACGGTGATGGGCTTTTGCGCGGCGGCGGGCGTCGATACGCCGCTGCTGGTCTGCGTGGGACTTGGCGTCGGGCTGCTGTGCGGACTGTTTAACGGCATCCTGGTGACGCGCTTTAATCTGTCGTCCATCGTCATCACCATCGGCACCATGAGCCTGTACCGCGGGATCGCCTACATCCTGCTCGGGGACCAGGCGCTGAACAGCTATCCGGAAAGCTTCGCCTGGTTCGGCCAGGGCTACGTCTGGGGCGCGCTGTCGTTTGAGTTCGCGCTGTTTATCGTGCTGGCCGCTCTGTTTGCCTTTGTGCTGCACCGCACCAACTTTGGCCGCCGCACCTACGCCATCGGCAATAACCCGACCGGCGCGTGGTATTCCGGCATCAACATTAAACGCCACAATCTGATGCTGTTCGCGCTAGTGGGGCTAATGTCCGGCCTGGCGTCAGTGCTGCTCACCTCGCGTCTGGGCAGCACTCGCCCGACGATTGCGATGGGCTGGGAGCTGGCGGTGGTGACGATGGCGGTGCTCGGCGGCGTCAATATTCTCGGCGGGTCCGGCAGCATGGTGGGCGTGATTATCGCCGCCTTCCTGATGGGGCTGGTGACCTTTGGCCTGAGCCTGCTCAACGTGCCCGGCATTGTGATGTCGGTGATTATCGGCGCGATGCTGATTGTGGTGATTTCACTGCCGATTATTACCCGTCGGGTGATGCAGCGAAGACGGATCTCATAGCCGGGTGGAGCTGCGTTTACCCGGCCTGCTTAACCGTAGGCCCGCGCAAGCGCAGCGCCGCCGGGCATAAAATTCACAGTAATTAAGGAGAATTATCATGAGCTTTATGTTGGCACTTCCAAAAATCAGCCTGCACGGCGCGGGTGCAATCGGCGATATGGTCAATCTGGTGGCGAACAAGCAGTGGGGAAAAGCGCTGGTTGTCACCGACGGCCAGCTGGTGAAGCTCGGCCTGCTCGACAGCCTGTTTACCGCGCTGGACGCCCATCAGATGTCGTATCACCTGTTCGATGAGGTATTCCCGAACCCAACGGAGGCGCTGGTGCAGAAAGGCTTTGCCGCTTACCGGGACGCGGAATGCGATTACATCATCGCCTTTGGCGGTGGCAGCCCAATTGATACCGCCAAAGCGATAAAAATCCTCACCGCCAACCCGGGTCCGTCAACCGATTATTCCGGCGTCGGCAAGGTGAAAAACGCGGGCGTGCCGCTGGTGGCCATCAACACCACCGCGGGCACGGCGGCGGAGATGACCAGCAACGCGGTGATCATCGATTCCGCGCGTCAGGTGAAAGAAGTCATCATCGACCCGAACATCATCCCGGATATCGCGGTGGACGATGCCAGCGTCATGCTCGATATTCCGGCCTCCGTGACCGCCGCAACCGGCATGGACGCATTAACCCACGCCATTGAAGCCTACGTGTCCGTTGGCGCGCACCCGCTGACCGATGCCAATGCGCTGGAGGCGATTCGCCTGATCAACCTCTGGCTGCCGAAAGCGGTCGACGACGGTCATAACCTGGAAGCGCGCGAGCAGATGGCCTTCGGTCAGTACCTGGCGGGTATGGCGTTTAACAGCGCCGGGCTGGGGCTGGTACACGCTCTGGCGCACCAGCCGGGCGCGACGCACAACCTGCCTCATGGCGTATGTAATGCCATCCTGCTGCCGATCATCGAAAACTTTAACCGCCCGAACGCGGTCGCGCGTTTTGCCCGCGTGGCGCAGGCAATGGGCGTTGACACGCGCGAAATGAGCGACGAGGCCGCCAGCATGGCAGCGATTCAGGCGATTCGTGACCTGAGCGCCCGCGTCGGCATTCCGTCCGGCTTCAGCCAGCTCGGCGTCACCAAAGCCGACATTGAAGGCTGGCTGGATAAAGCCCTCGCCGATCCGTGCGCGCCCTGCAACCCGCGCACCGCCAGCCGCGACGAGGTCCGCGAGCTGTATCTGGAGGCATTATGATCCGCAAAGCGTTTGTGATGCAGGTAAACCCGGACGCACACGAAGAGTACGCCCGACGCCACAATCCGATCTGGCCCGAACTGGAAGCGGTGCTGAAAGCCCACGGCGCGCACCACTACGCCATTTATCTCGACAGAGAACGGAACCTGCTGTTTGCGACGGTGGAGATTGAGTCGGAGGAGCGCTGGAACGCGGTGGCGAATACCGACGTCTGCCAGCGCTGGTGGAAACATATGGCTGACGTCATGCCGTCGAACCCGGATAACAGCCCGGTGAGCGCCGGGCTGAAAGAGGTGTTTTATCTGGAGTGATGCGTTAACGCTGCCGCCCCTGTGGTGGCAGCAATCTCCCGCCTGCTGCTCAGCGTAAACGCCGACACCACCGTGATCGCCAGCACGAAACAGCCCAGCATCAGGTACGTCTCCTGGAAGCCGATCCGGTCATACATATTTCCGGCAAAGGCGGAGAGGAAAATCGCTGCCGACTGTTTGGCAAACTGGAAGCCAATCAGGTAGATGGTGGCCGACAGGCGCGTATCAAACACTCCGGTAATGTATTTGAATGCCCCCACCAGCAGGAACGGGACCTCCAGCGCGTGCAGCATCTTCAGGGCGATCACCTCCACGGCGGTGGTGGCAAACGACGAACCGATGATGCGCGTCGCCATAATTACTCCGGCAATCAGCAGCGTGTTTTTCGCGCCGATGCGGTTAATGATCCACGGCGAGCAGAACATGATAATGGCGTTACAAATCTCCCCCGCCGTGGTGGCAAAACCGAACGCCCGGGTGCCCGCTTCCGGCGTGGCGAAGAAGGTTTTAAAGAAGGTGGCAAACTGCTGGTCGAAAACGTCATACACGCAGGCCACGCCAATCACGTACAGAATGAACATCCACATTCTGCGCTGGCGGAACAGGTTGAACACGGTTTTAGCGGTGATCTGCGGCTGGTTCGCGCCCAGGGCGTTCATCACCTGCGCCGTCTGGTTGGGCTTCGGTTTCGCGACCACCAGCAGCAGCATCAGCAAAAGCGCTGCCGCGGATCCCATCCAGAAAACATACGAAGGATCGATGCCAAACAGGATGCCGCCCGTTGAGGCGCACAGCCCCCAGCCGAGGCAGCCAAACATGCGCGCCTTACCGTACTCAAAGAGGCTGTTGCGGCTCACGCGTTCAATGTAGGCCTCAATCGCCCCGGATCCGGCTGAAAAAACAAAGCCGATATACAACCCGCCGCTCAGCGCGCCCAGCCAGATATTGGTTTTCAACAGTGGCGCGAAGACGTACAGGAAAAACGGCGCGAACAGAAACAGCAGCACCGAGATTATCCACAGCAGGTGTTTTTTCAGCCCCAGCTTGTCCGAAATGACGCCCAGCACCGGCTGGAAGGCAATGGCCGACAGCGAGATGCAGGAGAAGACAATCCCGGTATGGGTTTTGTTCAGACCGATGATGTCCGACAGCCAGATCGGCAGGAACGGAAAGCAGGTGGCCATGATGAAGAAGTAGAGAAAGAAGAACAGCCCGAAGATCCAGAAGTTAGGGTTGTCTTTGTGGGTACAGGTTGTTGTGTTCATTATTTTTATCCTCAACGGAGGACCGGCTGCCCGGCCCGTCACCTTTACACGCGTTCCACGCCAATCAGAATGGCGGTTTCCGGATCCAGAATCGGCAGCGTAATACCCGCCCGCATCAGCCATTCGCCGCTTGCCGTTTGCGGGGCTTCCATCCACGCCGGCAGCTTGCGCATGGTGTGCCCACCCTCGCCCGTGATCTGAATGTTCGGATGATCCAGCAGCGTGATGCGGTACTGCGCGCTGGCGTCTAACCCCGGCATGCGCAGCGGCATCATCAGGGTGTAATCCGGCATCGCGAGCTGGCTGACCATAAACAGCCCCTGCGTTTTGTCTTCACTCACTATACCCTGCGCCAGCGTGGTGGCATCCGGCATGTCCACGCGCCACTGGGTACCGTGATGAATCACCTCGCGCCACCGCTTATACAGCGCGGCGTAATGGCGATAACCCTCACGCTCCTGCGCATCCACGGTGAGCGGATCCAGCTCCAGCCCCATATGCCCAAACAGCGCCGTCAGCCCACGGAAAGCGATGCTGTGCTGGCGGAAGGTGGCGTGACATTTATGATGACCGATATGCGCCCCCATCACCTCCGGCGGGAAGAAGTAGCTCATGCCGCGCTGGATCGTGTTGCGCTCCAGCGCGTCGTTGTTATCAGACGCCCAGAAGCGGTGGCTGCGGGTCAGCACTTCATAATCGATTCGCCCTCCGCCAGAGGAGCAGGATTCAAACTCAATGTGCGGGAAACGCTCGCCCAGCACGTCCAGCAGGCGGTAAAACTGGCGGGTCTGCGCGTCGGCGGCGGCTTTACCGTTATGCCCGGGCTGCACCAGCTCGCGGTTCATGTCCCATTTCACGTAGTCGACAGCATGTTCGCCAAGCAGCCAGCTCATGCGCTCCACGAGATAATCAAAGGCCTGCGGGATGTTCAGGTTGAGCACCAGCTGGTGCCGCCCGGTCGCCTGCGCGTAGCCCGGCAGCGCCAGCACCCAGTCAGGATGCGCGCGATACAGATCGGAATCCGGGTTAATCATCTCCGGCTCGATCCAGATGCCAAACTCCATGCCGAGCCGTTTAACGTGACTGATGACCGGCGTCAGGCCGTTCGGGTATTTTTTCTCATCCAGGTACCAGTCGCCCAGTGCGGCGCGATCGTCGTTGCGGCCTTTGAACCAGCCGTCGTCAATAATAAAGCGCTCCACGCCCAGCGCGGCGGCCTCATCGGCCATGCGCATGATGTAGTCCGGATCGTGATTAAAGTAGATGCCTTCCCAGGTATTGAGGTGGACCGGGCGCGGTTTGTTTTCCGGGAAGCGGATGATGTTGTCGCGCAGGTAGCGGTGGAATTGCTGGCTCATGCCGTTCAGCCCGTGCGGGGAGTAGCTGGCATACAGGCGCGGCGTCCAGAGCGTTTCGCCCTCTTCAATCGCCATTTCACCCGGCAGGTAAAGCGCTTCGGCCTGTATATAACGGCGACCATCGGTTTTCGCTTCGGCGCGCAGGCGGTGGTTGCCGCTCCAGCCCAGATGCACGCCCCAGACGTCGCCCTGCATTTCGCTGAACGATGGCGTACCGGCGATCAGCGCCGGGAAATGTTCGTGGGACGTTTTACCCCGACGGTTTTCAATGACAACGCTGTCGTGTTCAAGCGTGACGCGGTGCGGCTGAAATTCCCTGATCCAGCGTCCGTGAAAGGCCATTACCTCCTGCGCGCGCTCGGCCACCGGCAGCGTGACGGCGAATCGGTCCACCTGCCACGCCTGTGCTTTCAGGTTGGTTAACCCGTGGCGCACCACCAGCACGCCGCTGGCCTCCAGCACCAGCTCGCTGGTCAGGCGCAGGCCCGCCTGTTTATCCTCCGCCGTTACCGTCAGGGTGTGTCCCTGCTGCTGCATGTCTGTAGTGGTAAAGACGGGGGAACCGTCCAGCCCCTCGCGATGCCCCTCAATACCGGGCGAGCCAAACAGCCCGTGCCCCAGCTCGGCCATCAGCGTCACCGGGGAGTCCACGTCCAGCCTGCCGTTTGCCACCGGCCGCGCCAGCGTAGCGACATCCTGCGGCGAAAAGTGCTGAAGGTGCGGTCCCCAGTAGAGAATTTCGGCGAACGGATGGGTTTTTAGCACCACGTCAACCGTGGTGCTTTCGAGTCGTAAAATGGCCTCTTGCATCAGACATCTCCTGTCGTCGGGATGCCTTGAGTGTTGATCCGAAACGTTTCGGATACAAACCAAAACGTTTCGGATCTGTGATCGGGTTTGGAAATTTGCCCGGTTTAGGCCGTCTGGCCCGGGAAGAATTCCGGCTGCCAGAGCACCTGGAGCCGTTCGACGTCATCGCCGTTGATCAGCTGGCGCACCATGTCCGCAATCTGCTTTCCAACGCCCTGGCGGGTGGACTGGATCACCGCCGCCACGTCAATATCGACAATGCTGTCCTGCGGTAAACCGTCGTAAACCACCAGCGAGATGGCCTCGTCGCCGGACAGGCGCCCCATCTGCGCCAGCGCCATCGCCGCGCCGTCGCCGTGGGTGTTGCAGTCGGTAATGATGGCCGTGGGGGGCTGCGGCAGGGAAAGAAGTTCTTGCGTGGTCGCATAGCCTACGCGGCGCGAAGGGGGCATAGCGCGCAGCCATTCGCTGGAGAGCCCGGCTTCCCGCAGCGCGTCCAGGTAGCCCTGCCGCCGCTGGGTGATGAATGCCTGATTGTTGCTTTCGCCCAGCAGGGCGATGCGGTGATGGCCTTTCTCGATCAGCCAGCGGGTGGCCTGGTACGTGCCGGCATAGTTGTCGAAATCGAACCACGCGTACGGCTGCGGTAGCTGGCTGCGGCCAAGCGCCAGGAACGGGAATCCGGCGGCCTGAAGCTGCTCAAGACGCGGATCGCGATCCAGCGTATGGGCCACAATCAGCGCATCCACGCGCCGGCTTTGCACCATGCGCATATAGCTGTGTTTGTCCGCCAGATCGTCGTCAGCGATGAGCAGCAGATCGATCTCATGTCGCGCCAGTTCGTGGCTAATTTCGCCGACCATGTCCATAAAAACGCTGTTATTGAGCGGAACAGGATGCACGGGAAAAACGAGGCCGACGGCATCAATTTTGCCCATCTTCAGGCGGCGCGCAAACGTATTAGGTCGGTAGCCACGGCGCTGGGCCTCCGCCTCCACGCGGGCGCGCGTCTCAGCAGAAACGTCGTCATACCCGTTGAGGGCGCGGCTGACGGTAGTGACGGACAGCCCCAGTTCTTTAGCAATGGCTTTGAGCGACATGATTTTCCGTATCTTCGTTAATTTTGTTCCGCCACCAGAAGGGCGTGCGTATCCGGCTCCAGCGCCTTAAAAATATGCGGCTGGTCGGCGGGGTAGCAAATGTAATCGCCCGGGCCGAGTTCTTCCGCCGCGTCGATCAGGCCGACCATCGCCCGCCCCTGGGTCACGATAATGTGCTCAACCGACCCCGGCGGATGCGGCTGGGAAATACGGTCTGCGCCCGGCTGCGTCAGCAGCAGATAGATATCACGACGCGCCCCCGGCGGACACGCCGCCAGCAAAATCGCCTCGTAGTTCGCCTGCCCGGCAACCACCTTTGTGCCCTCGCCGCGGCGGATCACCTGCGTGACGGGTTGCTGCGGCTCCAGTAGCCGGGCAAACGGAATATCCAGCGCCACGCAAAGCGACCAGAGCGTTTCCAGGCTAGGATTGCCGTTGCCAGACTCCAGCTGGGAAAGCGTGGATTTGGCGATCCCGGCACGGCGGGCAATTTCCGCCAGCGATAGCCCGGTTCGCAGGCGTTCCCGCACCAGGCTTTTGGCGATCACGCTGATTGGCTGCGTCATAAAAACGGCCTCTGTCTCTCTATAACGAACGATTCGTTCATCTTGTAAAACGATTTTGATGCGTTCATTATAATGGAAATACGTTCGATATGGCTAAAAGGGTATGAAGAATCACCTCTCTTGTCTGAAAGGCGACACAATAAAAGCGATAATTTTGGTCTGCCTCGCGGTAGGCGTGGTCGGCATGTCTTACGGCTCGCTGGCGATGGCCTACGGCTTCCCGCTGTGGGTGCCGTTTGTGCTTTCCCTCACGGTGCTGGCGGGCGCATCCGAGTTTATGTTCATCGGCATCGTGGCGAGCGGCGGCAATCCGCTGGCAGCGGCGGCGGCCGGTTTGCTGGTTAACGCCCGCCATGTGCCGTTCGGCGTGACGGTACGTGAGCTGGTGGGCAAGCGCGGCCTGAGCTTTCTGGGCTGTCATATCATGAACGATGAAAGCGTGGTGTTCGGCCTGTCGCAAAAAACCGCCGAGCAGCGTAAGGCGGCCTACTGGCTGTGCGGGCTAGGCGTGGCAATCATCTGGCCGTTGGGGGCGGTGCTGGGGGCAATGGTCGGCAAACTGCTGCCGGACCCGGAGACCATCGGGCTGGACGCGGTGTTTCCGGCGATCCTGCTGGCGTTAGTCGTGCCGGCATTTAAAAACCGCACCACGCTGATCCGCGCCTGTAGCGGCGCGGTGTTGTCGCTGGCCGCGGTGCCGTTTGCGCCGGTGGGCCTGCCGGTGCTGCTCTCTTTGCTCGGTCTCGCCGCGAGGAAAAAATAATGGAAAACATGACGGTCTTTATTCTCGGCATCGCCATTCTTTCTGCCGGAACCTATCTGATGCGTCTTGGCGGGGCAAAGCTCGGCAACCGGCTGGCGCTTTCTGAACGATCGCAGGCGCTGCTTTCCGATGCGGCTACCGTTTTGCTGTTCTCCGTCGCGCTGGCAACAACGTTTTATGAAGGGGAACATTTTGCGGGGATGGCGCGCGTGCTGGGCGTGGGTTTCGCGGTGTTTCTGGCCTGGCGAAAAATGCCGTTAATTGTGGTGATCGTCGCGGCGGCGGTGGTAACGGCGCTGCTGCGTCTGGCGGGGATCCACTAAAAGAAATGCCCGGCATAGTCGGTCTGCCGGGCATCAGCGGGGATTACTGCGCCGGAAGGGTGTCGGCGCTCAGCGTCAGCGTCTCGGTAAAATCGGTCTCGTTGGTTGTGCTAAAAGCTTTATCTGACAGGTAGGTTGTCACCATCATCGTTGCGGTGAACTGCTCCCCCGCGACTTCCGTTCCGTTAACGGCAGCCAGCGTTTTTTCCGGCGGTAACGTCACCTCTGACGCTCCACCCTGAACGGCCACCGCGCCGGTATCAACAGCGGCCAGTTGCACCGTATTCCCGTCCACGCGGCCATCCCTGAACGCAATCTTCATTGCGCCGTTATCTGAATATCGCCAGGCCCTGTTTTGTCGGGCCGCACCGGTGATGGAGATGCGCATTTTACGCGCATCCGGGCATATCACCGACACCTGGAGCTCCCGCGTGACCGAGGCATAACCGTTATAGACCTGGCCCACATGCTCAGCAGAACCCTTTCGCATATCCTCTTTACGGTAACGACCATAGTCGACGGTCTTTACGGCGGACATCATTTCACACTCGCCCTCATCGGCCTGCGCGGCTGTCGGCAACCCCGCCCCGCCGCAAAGCAGCGCGACCATCATCACGTACTTATGAACGTTATTTAGAGACATGTCCCTGTCACCTCTTCATAGAATTTATTCGGTTCTGCCTCCGGCAGGGTATACGTCAGCCTGCAACGCCCCTCATCCAGCTTCGCGTAGAGCTGCTGGTTGGCGGAGATATCGTTGAGGAAGATCACGCCGTCTTCTGGTGCTGTCGTGACGTACTCACCCGCTCCGTCCACGATGGAGACGCCTTCCGGCAGCGGCGTACCGTCCGCGCGGCTGATAGCCAACAGCACGCGGCGCTGGCTTAACGTCGCAAACTCCCACTTCGCCACGGCACCGTGAGAAGCCTTGATCGCCGTTCTGCCGTTTCGCACATCCAGGTTGCCAGGCAGTTTTTGGGTATTGACCTCAATCGTGCTTTCGCGGAACGGTGACAGCGCAGGGATCACCGCCTGGCCCCATTTATCCGTCCATACCGGACCACGTGCGGTGCCAATCTCGACGCCTGACACCGGTTTATCCAGCTTAGCGATGGCATAGGTGTCAGCCACGCGGTAAGGCGAGAAGGTCACGCCATCGCCGTGCGCCACAATCCCACCGCTCAGCGCCGCGGAGTAGTTGGTATTGCTGTCGTTATCGCCTCCTGCTGCCAGCGCCAGGCTGGTGTAATGCAGGTTGCTGCTCAGCGAGCTGTCCCAGCTGGTGGTGTTATTGTCCTGATCCTGAGAAACGCCAACCGTGTACTGGTTCGCCTCGTTAAGCGATCCCATTGCGCGCGTGCCGTACGAGCTCTTACCTTCACTCTCACGATACCAGGAGCTGGTATTTACGCCCGTACGTCCAAGAGGGATCGACACGTTCACGTAAAACAGATCGTTATCGCTGTCATCGTTACGGCTGACGTCCGATTCCCAGTTCACGCTTACGTTGAAATACTTAAAGGACTGCGACCATGAAGAGATGAAGCGGCGGCTGTCGTACTCGCTGTTCCAGCTCTCGTTGCGGTAGTAGCTGAGGGAGAAACGGCCGAGTAAGCTGCTAGACCAGTTGATACCCACGTTGGTGTCATATTTGGTTTGCGACATATCGTCGTCACCGTACAGCTCCGTCATCTCGCGATAATCCGGCGTGCCGTAGCTGCCGCCCATCGAGAGGCCGATGCCCCACGGCAGAGAATATCCCAGGTCGAGCGTGGTTTTGTTGCCGTCCGTTTGCGACTGGTTGTCTATCGACGCCAGAAAACCGAGCGAGGCATACAGGTTCTGCATCGGTACGGTGTCCAGATTGCCGGAGAAACCGTAATAGTGATTATCCGCCATCACCATTCCGGCGAGGAAATTGACGCGCTTGTTGATGGACCAGCCGTTATTGGCAGAGACCACCCACGGTTTTTCGTAGCGCGAATCCATGTCGTCTTCAACACGGCCTACCGCCATGGTAAAGCCCGGTGCGCGGCCCACGTGGTTGCTGCGGAACGTACTCGCCGACACGGTAAAACGGTTTTCGCTGCCGTCTGTCTCGGTCACCGTCACGTTCAGGTCGGTGTTGAGGTTAGCCAGCGGTACGTCATCCAGGTTAAACGGCCCGGCAGGCACCAGCGTCGAGTAAATCAACTGTCCGCCCTGGCGGATATCTACACGCGCCTGAGGGTTGCGGGCGATGCCGCTGACTTCCACGCCCGTACCGCCCTGAGGCAGGAGAGCGGTATCCGGCATCATCTGTACCCCATAGATAGACGGAATACTGAAGCGGCTGTTGGCCACGTTAATCTGGCCGCCCTGCACCATCACGCCATAGTCGGTGAAGGTACGCTGGGCGTAAGTATAAAGGGATTCAACGTCAAAGCTTTGATCGCTACCGTCGCTGACGAACTGCGTGCTGCGCACAATCCAGTCCCCGGCGTTAAAGCCCATTTCAAAGGTGGACTGAAAACGGTCGGCTTTTTCATCGTCATACTGGTTATGGGTGCCGAACATGGAATAATTCAGCATTGCCGCACGGCCACCCTGAACTTCCGCGAACTGGCGTCCGAAATCCGGATCCAACGCTTCCGGTGGAACCACGACCGATATCTCTTCAATATCCGGTGAAGACTGAATAGTCGATCCGGACCAGTACTGATGAATTTTAGGGCAGGTACCGCGTCTGTTTTTTTTAATCAGACCCGCATTTTCCAGAAACTCGTCATCAATACAGGGCGTACCGTCCTCATCAAACTTCACCGGCATCAGCGTTCGCTTATTCCCGTTAATATTCACGGTTACGTTATGGTAGCCGGGAGAAAAACGAGGAGCCATGGAGTAGTATTCAGCAATCGCAGGATCCAGCCCCTGATTTTTTAATGCATCGGTGTCGAATATCGCTCTCGCCAACTCCATTGATTCATTTGCGGTGGGGTTTATTTCCGCCCGAATGCTGAAAGCCAGCGCCGTAAGGCAAAACGCCAGCATTCCCTTTTTACAGGAAACCGTTAACATAACCACTCCATGTGCTGTTAAATTAATTGTTATTTTAAATCGGCAATATAACTATTCGTTTTGTAGCCATAACGGGTAGCGGGATAAATTTCAATCTGCTTTTCTGAGGGCGTTATATTCCCTTTTACGCTTACCGTCATTTTTTCGCCAGGCAATATATAGGGCTTCGAGAATTGTGCAGCCGTACCTGATGGCAATAATTTTGCTTTTTGTTCCATACGCACAACGTAAGGGGTTTTATTCTCGACGGTGACGCTGCCGTTGTTAACCTGCCATTTTAAGTCTTTCCATGGCTCCAGGTTTACCGCCAGCCCGGCCGGACGAATAATAACGGGCAGATTCTGGCTAAGGGTGACCTTCACCTTGTTTTTCTCACGCTGCGGAATAGCGGTAAAAATAACGCGCTTTAAATGTTCCACCTTCAGCGGCTCGGCGCTGTTTTTCAGCACAAAACGCACGCGCTGGGTTTTGCCCGCGTCCACGCGCACCACCGGCTGCGTCACAATCAGGCCGGGTTTAGGATCATCGGGTAAATCAACCAGTTTCGTGTACAACAACTGGGCGTCGGCATCCGTGTTTTTGACGTCCATGCTGGCACCCTGCTCGTCTTCTTTCACAATCAGCAGTGAGGTTTCCGGCACCATTCCGGCTGCCAGCGTGTTAAAAGAGGCGAACAGGCAGGCACAAATCAGCGTTCTTTTTAAAAGCGGCATAATATTAGTCCATTAATATTGAAATAACACTCCACTGACGTGGAGTGTTTTTAGTCTGTGATGTTATTACAGATAAACCAGCTCTACGTTGGTTAAACCGTCCAGCGTGGCTTCGTCGACAATATTGAGATCGTTGGTTGGGTTGATCTGCGCCCTGATGCCAACGTTGAAGTTAATCTGTTTCTGTGCAACAGGTGCATCACCACTCTCACTGTCGGTGAAAGAGTACGTCTCACTTTTATCCGTAGCAATTTGCAGATAATGCATGCCGGATTTTGTACCCCAACCAGACGTTGCGCCTGCAACCTTCGTGTAAATTGGATACAGATTATCACCCGTATCATTTGTCACTGTACCCTCATCCTTCTGAATACCCATTGCATAAGCACCAATCTTCTGGCCGTTATACATACCCAACCCTGCTGTATTTTCAATGCTTGTTGCAAAATCCAGATCGCCAAAATTGACAGGCAGTGTTGCGGTTGGCGCTGAGTCAGCATGCGCATCGTTAAACGTCACGCCAATACGTGTAGGGGATTCGCAGGAGATGGAAATAGGGATAATTTTAGTATCCGCCAGCGCTGTTGCCGTGGTGTCATTCAAAGAGGCAGCTTTTATCGTACCATAATCAGCAATACCGCCCCCGCTCACAAAAGAAGGCGTACAGGAAGCTGGCACAATTTTACCTGTAACCTGAATATCAATGCTGGATGCCGCCATGGCAGAAGACGCTGCTACAGCCAGCACGGACGCCAGCATTCCTTTTTTAAACATCGCGTTCATTTAATTTCCTTATATAAGTGAAATACAAAATAAACCAGATAATAAATATCTGGCCTGGGGTTATTACCTAAAACAGTTTGTTTTGGGAAAATAGCATCACAGATAAACTCGATCAATGCTTCAAAATCCTTTTAGGATTTACACCTGAGGAATTCCTTAAAACTCAAGATCAATCATATTTGCACTGAATGTGAAACCGGTAATACAGCATCAAAAAAACACAATTCATTCTTTTGATAAATATATGCAGAAAGCTGGTCTGACCTTATATTTGAAATGTGTATGGAACTGCTCTATTTCAAACAAAAGTAACTAAAGAAGGGAAACTTTTACAGTTATTGTTTCGTTAATCAGGATTATCTTGAAAGAAAGGCGGGAGATTCGGGGAAGGAACAGCAGAAAGTAAACCTGTCCCGGCTCCGAAGAGCAGGGACAGCGGCAGCATACCTTATTTGTTCAGTTCAGCGGTCATGTGTACGCGGTTACCGGTGAACGCCTGGGTAATTTTATAGGATGACGCGCCTGCTTCCTGAGCCTGTGCGGCGATTTTAGCTTCAGCACCGTCCAGAGTAGAGGCGGATGCGGTCACTGTCTGCGCAGCGAAAGAACCAAAAGAAGTAGCCAGAGCGATTACTGCGACAAAAGTTTTGATGCTTTTCATGAGATAAACCCTTTCGTTAAGTTGTTTTGGTAAGGCACCGTGCCTTGATGAGATAAATAGTAGTCCTCATCCCGATCAACTAAAAGCGGAAGGATTTGCCTATATTATTCAAAATTACTGATCAACAATTAACCGCTGAGGATGGGTGTAAATGGTTGCCCTACCCGGCTTGCAGAACCCCACCAGCGTCAGGTTACAGCGCTCCGCCACGTCCACCGCCAGCGTGGTTGCCGCCGACACCGCAAACAGGATTTCCACGCCGCACATGGCGGACTTTTGCACCATTTCATAGCTGGCACGGCTGGAAACGAGCGCCGCGCCCTGCTGCCAGACGTTGTTTTCCCGTGCGCGGCGGCCCAGCAGCTTGTCCAGCGCCACGTGGCGGCCAACGTCTTCATGCCCGCCTGCAATACTTCCCGACGGCAATACCCACGCCGCCGCGTGGGTACAGCCGCTGAGCTGGCCGATGGGCTGAACGTCGTTCAGATGCTCAAGCGCCCGGTCAAGATGCGCCAGATTAAACGTCTGGGTGAACGGCAGGGGAACAATCGGTTTACCAATATCGTTAAGCTGTTCAACGCCGCACACGCCGCATCCGGTACGTCCGGCCAGCGCCCGTCGACGCTCTTTAAGCCCCATAAAGCGGCGGCTGGAGAGTTCGATTTGCACTTCGAGACCGTTGCAGGCCGGCACGACGTCCATGCCGTAGATCTCCTGCGGATGGGCAATAATGCCTTCCGAGAGGGAGAAACCGATGGCGAACAGCTCGAGATCTTTCGGCGAGGCCATCATCACCACATGCGAAATACCGTTGTAAACCAGCGCAACGGGGACTTCTTCCGCCAGAAAATCTGGCGTGGCATCTGAGATATGGGGCGGTCTGTGTACCGACAGTTCCACAATGCCCGCAGGCAGTGTCGACGCGTGGGCAGCACGGTTTTGTTTAGACACAACGGTATTCCTGAACAACCACGGAAGTGAGCCTGCTATTGCAACACAAACAGCAGACCTTACGCATAGTATGGATCAACTTTTCAGCAACCATTCTCCTACTCAATTCGGAGGGGTGCAACCGGTCGCCTGCTACACCCCCTTAACATCCTCAGAGAAAAATGTGACTAATATCACATTTTATAATCAATGCCGTGATAATACGTTCACTTTGTTTTAACGCCGTTGGAACAGGCGTACCGACATTGTGGTATTCTGCGCTTATCCCTCGGAGAAATGGGGGTTTAATGCAAATTTTTCTCCTTTGCGGTTAATTCTCAACCGCAAAGTAAAACTACATAGCAATGTCGTAATGAACCAAGGAGTGACCCATGCAGGTCAGCAGAAGGCAGTTCTTTAAGATCTGCGCTGGCGGTATGGCAGGCACCACGGCGGCGGCACTGGGCTTTGCGCCCGGCGTAGCGCTGGCGGAAACGCGGCAGTATAAACTGCTGCGCACCCGCGAAACCCGTAACACCTGTACGTACTGCTCCGTCGGCTGTGGGCTGTTAATGTATAGCCTCGGCGACGGTGCGAAAAACGCCAAAGCATCTATTTTCCACATTGAAGGCGATCCGGATCATCCGGTCAACCGTGGTGCGCTGTGTCCGAAAGGGGCCGGTCTGGTAGATTTTATCCACTCCGAGAGCCGCCTGAAGTTTCCTGAGTATCGCGCGCCAGGCTCTGATAAATGGCAGCAAATCAGCTGGGAAGAGGCGTTCGATCGCATCGCTAAGCTGATGAAAGAAGACCGCGATGCCAACTTTATCGCGAAGAATGCCGAAGGCACCACCGTTAACCGCTGGCTCTCCACCGGGATGCTGTGTGCTTCAGCCTCCAGTAACGAAACCGGCTATTTAACCCAGAAATTTACGCGCGCACTCGGTATGCTCGCGGTCGACAACCAGGCGCGTGTCTGACACGGACCAACGGTAGCAAGTCTTGCTCCAACATTTGGTCGCGGTGCGATGACCAACCACTGGGTCGACATCAAGAACGCCAACCTCATTGTGGTGATGGGCGGTAACGCCGCTGAAGCGCACCCTGTCGGGTTCCGCTGGGCGATGGAAGCCAAAATCCACAACGGTGCGAAACTGATTGTGATCGATCCCCGCTTTACGCGTACGGCGTCAGTGGCGGATTTCTACACCCCTATTCGTTCAGGTACTGACATCACTTTCCTGTCAGGCGTATTGCTGTACCTGATGACCAACGAAAAATATAACCGCGAATACACCGAAGCCTATACCAACGCCAGCCTGATCGTGCGTGAGGATTACAGCTTCGACGATGGCCTGTTCAGCGGTTATGACGTCGAAAAACGTAAATACGACAAAACCAGCTGGAACTACGAGCTGGACGAAAACGGCTTTGCGAAGCGCGACACCACCCTGCAACACCCGCGCTGCGTGTGGAACCTGCTGAAAGAGCACGTTTCCCGCTACACGCCGGACGTTGTCGAGAACATCTGCGGGACGCCGAAGGCAGACTTCCTGAAGGTGTGCGAGCTGATTGCGGAAACCAGCGCGAAAGATAAAACCGCGTCGTTCCTGTATGCGCTCGGCTGGACGCAGCACTCCATCGGCGCGCAGAACATCCGCACCATGGCGATGGTTCAGCTGCTGCTCGGCAACATGGGGATGGCTGGCGGCGGCGTGAACGCCCTGCGCGGTCACTCTAACATCCAGGGTCTGACCGACCTCGGCCTGCTGTCGCAGAGCCTGACGGGCTACATGAACCTGCCAAGCGAAAAACAGACTGACCTGCAAACTTACCTGACGGCCAGCACGCCAAAACCGCTGCTCGAAGGCCAGGTGAACTACTGGGGCAACTATCCGAAGTTCTTCGTCTCGCTGATGAAAGCCTTCTACGGCGACAAGGCGACGGCGGACAACAGCTGGGGCTTTGACTGGCTGCCGAAGTGGGACAAAGGTTACGACGTCCTCCAGTACTTCGAGATGATGCATCAGGGCCAGGTCAACGGCTATATCTGCCAGGGCTTTAACCCGGTCGCATCGTTCCCGAACAAGAACAAGGTTGTCGAATCTCTGTCGAAGCTGAAATTCCTGGTGACGATTGACCCGCTCAATACCGAAACCTCGACCTTCTGGCAGAACCACGGTGAGTCGAACGACGTTGATCCGTCGAAGATTCAGACCGAAGTGTTCCGTCTGCCGTCTACCTGTTTCGCGGAAGAGAACGGTTCTATCGTCAACTCTGGCCGCTGGTTGCAGTGGCACTGGAAAGGCGCGGACGCCCCGGGCATTGCCCTGAACGACGGCGAGATCCTGGCCGGCATCTTCTTACGCCTGCGTAAGATGTACGCCTCTGAGGGCGGCGCAACGCCTGAGCCGGTGCTGAACATGACCTGGAACTACTCGACGCCGGAAAACCCTGCGCCGGAAGAAGTGGCCATGGAGAGCAACGGTAAGGCGCTGGCGGACGTTATCGACCCGGCGACCGGTGCGGTTCTGGCGAAAAAAGGCGACCAGCTCAGCACCTTCGCGCACCTGCGTGATGACGGTACGACGTCAAGCGGCTGCTGGATCTTTGCCGGTAGCTGGACGCCGAAAGGCAACCAGATGGCCAACCGCGACAACGCCGACCCGTCGGGCCTCGGTAATACGCTGGGCTGGGCATGGGCGTGGCCGCTTAACCGCCGCATCCTCTATAACCGTGCCTCCGCTGACCCGCAGGGCAACCCGTGGGATCCGAAGCGTCAGCTTCTGAAGTGGGACGGCGCGAAATGGGGCGGCGTGGATATTCCGGACTACAGCACTGCCGCACCGGGCAGCGACGTAGGGCCGTTTATCATGCAGCCTGAAGGGATGGGGCGCCTGTTTGCTATCGACAAGATGGCGGAAGGGCCGTTCCCGGAACACTACGAGCCGTTTGAGACGCCGCTGGGCACCAACCCGCTGCACCCGAACGTGGTCTCTAACCCGGCAGCGCGTATCTTCAAGGGCGACTTTGAAGCGCTGGGTAAAAAGGACAAGTTCCCGTACGTGGGCACCACTTACCGTCTGACCGAACACTTCCACTACTGGACCAAGCACGCGCTGCTTAACGCTATCGCGCAGCCGGAACAGTTTGTGGAGATCGGCGAGAAGCTGGCGAACAAGCTCGGCATTGCCCATGGCGATACCGTGAAGGTCTCCTCCAACCGTGGCTACATCAAGGCCAAGGCGGTAGTGACCAAGCGTATTCGCACGCTGAACGTTCACGGTCAGCAGGTGGATACCATCGGTATTCCGATTCACTGGGGCTATGAGGGCGTGGCGAAGAAAGGGTTCATTGCGAACACCCTGACGCCGTTCGTCGGCGATGCGAACACGCAGACGCCGGAGTTTAAGGCCTTCCTCGTGAACGTGGAAAAGGTGTAACGGAGACGACTTATGGCTTATCAATCTCAAGACATTATCCGTCGTTCCGCGACTAACGGTTTCACGCCCGCGCCTCAGGCGCGGGACCACCAGCAGGAAGTGGCGAAGCTTATCGACGTGACCACCTGTATCGGCTGTAAAGCCTGTCAGGTGGCCTGTTCAGAGTGGAACGACATCCGTGACGAAGTGGGTCACAACGTCGGGGTGTACGACAACCCGGCAGACCTGACCGCCAAGTCCTGGACGGTAATGCGTTTCTCGGAAGTGGAGCAGAACGACAAACTGGAATGGCTTATCCGCAAAGACGGCTGTATGCACTGTGCGGATCCGGGCTGCCTGAAGGCGTGTCCGTCAGAAGGGGCTATCATTCAGTATGCCAACGGCATCGTCGACTTCCAGTCCGAGCAGTGCATTGGCTGCGGCTACTGCATCGCGGGTTGTCCGTTCGACGTGCCGCGCATGAACCCGGAAGACAACCGCGTCTACAAATGTACCCTGTGCGTAGACCGCGTAAACGTCGGCCAGGAGCCAGCGTGCGTGAAGACCTGCCCAACCGGCGCTATTCACTTTGGCTCCAAAGAGGATATGAAAACGCTGGCGGCAGAGCGCGTGGGCGAGCTGAAAACCCGTGGTTACGATAATGCTGGTCTGTACGATCCGGCCGGAGTTGGCGGGACGCACGTGATGTACGTGCTGCACCACGCCGACAAGCCGAACCTGTATCACGGCCTGCCGGAGAACCCGGAAATCAGCGCCACCGTGAAGTTCTGGAAAGGCATCTGGAAACCGCTGGCCGCGGTCGGTTTTGCGGCCACCTTCGCAGCGAGCATCTTCCACTACGTCGGCGTTGGTCCGAACCGCGCGGAAGAGGAAGACGACAACCTGCATGAAGAGAAAGACGAGGTGCGCAAATGAGAAAACGTGACACCATCGTGCGCTACACCGCGCCGGAACGCATCAACCACTGGGTCACCGCCTTCTGCTTCATGCTGGCGGCGATAAGCGGGCTGGGGTTCTTTTTCCCCTCCTTCAACTGGCTGATGCAGATCCTGGGCACGCCGCAGCTGGCGCGCATCCTTCACCCGTTCGTGGGTGTGGTGATGTTTGCCTCGTTTATCATCATGTTTTTCCGCTACTGGCACCATAACCTAATCAATCGGGATGATATCTTTTGGGCGAAGAATATTCGTAAGATCGTCGTCAACGAGGAAGTGGGTGATACCGGGCGTTATAACTTCGGTCAGAAATGCGTATTCTGGGCGGCGATTATCTTCCTGGTCCTGTTGCTGGTGAGCGGCGTGATCATCTGGCGTCCGTACTTTGCGCCTGCTTTCTCAATCCCGGTGATCCGATTTGCGTTAATGCTGCATTCATTTGCCGCAGTGGCGTTAATTGTGGTTATCATGGTGCATATTTACGCCGCCCTCTGGGTGAAAGGCACCATTACCGCGATGGTGGAAGGATGGGTAACCAAAACGTGGGCGAAGAAACATCACCCGCGCTGGTACCGTGAAGTCCGCCAGAAACAGGAAAAGTCATCTGAATGAGTATTCGCATAATCCCGCAAGATGAGCTGGGGTCGAGCGAGAAACGTACGGCGGAGTATATTCCGCCGTTGTTATTCCCCAGACTCAAGAACCTCTACAACCGCCGCGCAGAGCGTCTGCGCGAGCTGGCAGAGAACAACCCGCTGGGCGATTTTCTGCGTTTTGCCGCGCTGGTCGCCCATGCGCAGGAGGTGGTGCTGTACGATCACCCGCTGCAAATGGACCTGACCGCGCGCATCAAAGAAGCTAACGAGCAGGGCAAGCCGCCGCTGGATATTCACGTCCTGCCGCGCGACAAGCACTGGCATAAGCTGCTGCATTCGCTGATTGCCGAGCTGAAGCCGGAGATGAGCGGCACGGCGCTGGCGGTCATTGAGAACCTTGAAAAAGCCTCCGATCAGGAGCTGGAAGAGATGGCGAGCGCGCTGTTCGCCTCCGACTTCTCGCTGGTCAGCAGCGATAAAGCGCCGTTTATCTGGGCTGCGCTGTCGCTCTACTGGGCGCAAATGGCAAGCCTGATCCCCGGCAAAGCCCGCGCCGAATACGGCGAAGCGCGCCAGTTCTGCCCGGTGTGCGGCTCCATGCCGGTCTCCAGCATGGTGCAGATTGGGACCACGCAGGGGCTGCGCTATCTGCACTGCAACCTGTGTGAAACCGAGTGGCACGTGGTGCGCATCAAGTGCAGCAACTGCGAGCAGACTCGCGATCTCAACTACTGGTCGCTGGAAAATGAAGACGCGGCGGTGAAAGCCGAAAGCTGCGGCGACTGCGGAACTTACCTGAAGATCCTGTATCAGGAAAAGGACCCGAAAGTCGAAGCGGTGGCCGACGATCTCGCCTCGTTGATTCTGGACGCCAAAATGGAGCAGGAGGGCTTTGCCCGTAGCTCGATTAACCCGTTCCTGTTCCCGGGTGAAGGGGAGTAATCTCCTGTAAGCGTGCCGGGCGGCGCGAGCTTGCCCGGCCTACAGCTGGTAAGGGGAAACAACCCCGGCTATTCCGGCAAAGTCTTTGGTATTGCGGGACACCAGGGGACAATTTCTGCTCTGGGCTGTGGCCAAAATGATGGCATCAGGTAGTTTCATCCCGTGTTTCTCACGGAGCACAACGCTTCTTTCAGCGATATCCCGCGAAACGTCGATAATTTCAAAAGCGCCCATGACAGCAGCCGTTTTCGCTTCATGACCATGCCTGCGCGCGCCGACCATGACCTCCATCCACGTGATAAGGCTAATCGCCCGATGCGAGGCCGTACGATCGATCGTATCGGCAGCTTCTACGTGATTGTTAAAGAGATCGATGAGAATATTGGTATCAAACACTGCCATGTGTTCCATGATTACCACTCCTCACGCAGCTTGCGTTCGTACTCCAGCCCATCTTCTTGCTGATTTCCCCACAAACCAAGCGCATCACGAATTACCGAAGAACTCTGCTGATCGAGATATTGTTCAATGGCTTCACGAAGCAATTCGGCGCGGGGCTGGTTACGCAGCTGCTTCAGGTTATCCAGCCGTTGAATTACGTCATCAGACAAATCAATCAGTATTCTGCCCATCTCAAAATCCGCCAAAAGACTCATATATCACCTTAGTATATCATCTGCGGTTAATTTTCAGGCAAAATACGCTTAAATACTTTAGGGTTAAAGTGCATTTTTTTGGGAAAAATGAATTTTGCGAGCCGCTTTCCAGAACGTTCACCTTTTCACACTTCTTTGTTTTCATCTGTTGTAAAGCAGGTTATAAACTGTATAAAAACACAGTAAAAGGACGTAACCATGGCGCTGGAAAAGGGTATTGATAAGCTTGTACAAGAGTTTATTGCAGCAGGACGGCCTTCCTCTCGGAAACAGAATATTGATGAACGGAGAGCCGGGTATGTAGCCAGCACAGCGCTGGCTGGGGAGACAGAAACGCGCGTCCAGATTGAAACGCTTGTTCTTGAGGATCTGACCTTTCGGGTATTTTCCCCTCTCAATGCTCCAGAAACGTTACCGTCTGCCCTTTACTATCATGGAGGATGTTTTGTCAGCGGTGGGTTTGAAACCCATGATAATCAGCTTCGCCAGCTGACGTTTTACGGTAATTGCCGGGTCATTGCGGTTCAGTACAGACTCGCTCCCGAACATACGTTCCCCGCTGCGCATGACGATGCAGAGAGAGCGGCAGAACTTGTCTGGCAAAACGCAGAGAAATTAGGCGTGGATAAAAACCGGATTACGCTTTGTGGAGACAGTGCGGGAGGACATCTTGCGCTGGTAACCGCGCTTCGGCTCAAGGCCAAAGGTCTCTGGGATCCGGCGCAGCTCATTCTTATCTACCCCATGCTTGACGCCACGGCCAGTTTTGAAAGCTATACCCTCAATGGCATAGATTATGTGATTACTCGCGATACCCTTCTGAGCGGCTATGAAATGTATCTGGCCGGAGCCGACCGCCAGCATCCTGAGGTCAGCCCACTTTGGCGCAAGGACTTTAGCGGCCTGCCGAATGTCCATATTGTTATTGCTGAGTATGATCCGTTATGCGACGAAGGCGAGGCGCTTTATCAGCGCCTCACGGAGCAAGGCGTGAAATGTACCGCTCAGCAATGGCAGGGTGTAATACACGGTTTCTTCCAGTTGGGTGGAATTAGCCAGTCAGCACGAGACGTAATGCGGGATATTGCCTGGCGCATTCAGCATGCCGGGCGAGAGTAAAGAGGAGGCTACTCCTCCTCGTTCCCACCCTCTTCATACGCGCCATACGGCTTCGCAGGAAGAACGATATAGGTGCCTTCAAACACAGCGCCTGGCGTATCATCGCCAAACAGCTCAACCTGCATCTGCACGCGTGCTTTACGTCCGCGCGCCAGGCGGTCGAGATCGCCACCCAGTGCGCCCAGGTCGGCCACCGCGCTCGGCTTGCCGCTGATCGGCGCGCTGTAACGAATATGGGCATCGGCAAGAATAATAGTACCGCCGAGATGACGCTCGCGCAGCATCAGCCAGATCAGCCCCCAGCCGGTGAGCGTGGCGAGAGAAAACAGGCTCCCGGCAAACAGGGTATGGTGCGGGTTCTGGTTGCCGGTTTCCGGCATGGTGGTGATAAATTTTTGCCCGGTATACTGCTGAATACGCACGCCCATTTTTTCACTGAGCGGTATGTGCTGATACCACGCCTGCTGGAGCTGTCCGCACCAGTCGGCGCGATGAAGAATATCATCCAGGGTGGCGATAGGTTTGATCATCAAAAAGTGACGAATCGGCGTGGTTTGCGGGGCGCTGATTTCACCCTGATTCACAAAACCGAGCTTGGCAAAGAACTCAACGGCATCTTCGCGGGCGCTACAGGTGACGCGCTTAACCCCTTCCTGACGGGCGACGGATTCCAGCGTCATCGCCATCAGCGTTCCGAGGCCTTTGTCCTGCACGGAGGGGTGAACGGCCATAAAGCGAATAGAGGCTTCGTTATCGGCATTGATATACAGACGCCCCACGGCGACGAGGTTGCCCTCTTCATCCACCACCATCTGATGATGCGCCATCGCATCCCAGGCGTCGCGTTCAGATCCTTTCGGCTGATGTAATGGCTTGCGCAGCATTTCCCAGCGGAAATGGTAATAAACCTCTAACTCTTCTTCCGTTTGCGGTACTCGAAGGTGATACATAGCTGTACTCTCTCTTGTTACCCGCGGCCAGGCCGCCAGCTGGCTCAAACCTGGAGCCAGAATGTGACGGGGCCATCGTTCACCAGCGAAACCTGCATATCCGCAGCGAATCGTCCGGTTTGTGTATTCATGTCCTGTTGGCGACAGCGCTCAACAAAATACGCGTAAAGGGCTTCTGCGCGATCCGGTGCCGCGCCCTTCGAAAAACTCGGGCGCATGCCGCGCTCGGTATCGGCGGCCAGCGTAAACTGGGAGACCACCAGCACGCTGCCGCCAGCCTGCTGAACGTTCAGGTTCATCTTGCCTTCCGCATCGCTGAAAATCCGGTAGCCCAACACGCGCTCGCACAGGCGGTTGGCTTTTTGTTCGTCATCATCCTTTTCGACACCCAGGAGCACCAAAAGTCCTGGGCCAATTTCACCCGTCACTTCATCCTCCACGGTGACGCTGGCACGGGTTACGCGCTGAATCAATGCAATCATGGTTGGTCTGCTTCTTGTTGTTTTTCAGCTTCTGCTGCTTTTTTGAGTTCGCGGTAGACCCCGAGAGTGACAGTTATTTCGGCGCCAAGCAAGACGATACACCACGTCCAGTAGACCCAGACAAACAAAATGGGGATCACCGCCAGCACGCCGTAAATCAGCTGATAAGAGGGGAACATGGTGATATAAAGCGCGAATCCCTTCTTGCCCAGCTCAAAGAGCAACGCCGCGACCAGCGCGCCAACCACAGCATCCCGGTTAGGTACACGCGTGGTTGGCACCACGCTATAAAGCAGCCAGAACGAGAGCCACGATAAAATCAGCGGGAAGATGCGCAGCATGTTATCGATCACGCTGTTTAAGTCACTCGCCCAGCGCAGCGAAAGAAGGTAGGAACTGATCGCCAGGCTCGCCCCCGCCAGCAAGGGGCCGAGGGTTAAAATCATCCAGTAGACGGCAAAGGAATAGACCTTCGGGCGAACTTTTTTGCTCCGCCAGATGGTGTTGAGCGCGCTGTCGATGGAGTACATCAGCAGCAGCGCGGTGACAATCAGCCCACACGCCCCCACCGCCGTCATTTTGCTGGAGTTAGCGACAAACTGTTCGATGTAGTTCTGGATCACGTCGCCGGTGGCAGGAATGAAGTTCGCAAAGACGAAATGACGAAGCTGCATGCTCACATCGGCAAACATCGGAAACGCCGAAAAAAGCGCAAAAATCACCGCCACCAGCGGAACCAGCGAGAGCAATGACACGTAGGCGAGATTGCCTGCCAGCGTGGTCATGTTGTCCTCGTCGATGCGGTGCCAGAGGAGTTTCAGCCACGCCCTGAGCGGGCGCGTGTGATGGTTGGCTTTTTGATGAACGGTTTTTAGCATAACTGCTTCGCAAAGTAGTTCGGTATCGTCTCTTTTCCGGTCACCAGAACGGAGGTGATGCCTAACTGGTTAGCCCCTTCTATATTATCGGCGTTGTCGTCAAAAAAGACCGCATCCGCCGCCGTGAATCCTTCTTCCTGCAACACCGCCTGGTAGATGCGCGCCTCCGGTTTACGCATCCCCATCTCCTGGGAGAGATACACTTTATCAGCCGCCGCGTGGATCTCCGGGTATTCATCCGGCCAGAAGGTGGTATGCAGGCGGTTGGTATTAGACAGCACAACAACGCGATGCCCCTGCTCGCGCAGTTTGTGCATGATGTCGATCACTTCGGGGCGGATCGCGACAAATATGGCCTGCCAGCCGTGGGAAAACTGCTCGTAACTTAACGAGAGACCCATTTCCTGACAGAAACGCTCTGCGAACGTTTCATCGCTGATCTCATCGCGCTCGTGCAGATGGAAAGTCTCGCCCATCGCGAAATTCTGCTTTAACGTCGCCAGCGGAACACGGCTAAAATCGCTCCATGCGCCCAGCACCCGGTTAAAATCGATATCGACGATTACATTTCCTAAGTCAAAGATATAAAGCATGTTTATCTCCTTTCGCCGTGGAAAAGTAACTGTAGCGGGAAAGAGAAACTTTAGCTATGCGCCAGATTCAGCTTAGAGAAAGGAAAGGCCCGGATCGATATATCGGGCCATCAGAAGGTCAGCCAGCCTGCTGCTCTTCTCCGGAATTGACTTCGACAACTTCAACCTTGCTGGATTTGAGGTGGTTTTGCAGCGCCGAGCCGGGCAGCTCATCGGTGAACAGCGCCGTCGCCTGCGCCACGTTGCCGATTTCAACCGCCGCGGAGGCGTGGTATTTCGTATGATCGGCCGCCAGTAAAATGTGGCGGGAGTGGGCAATCATGGTTTTCACCACGCTGGCTTCGTTGACGTCAAACTCCATCATCGCGCCGTCGTGTTCAATCGCCCCGACGCTGGTCACGAGATAGTCCGCCCGAAAGCCCGACACAAACGCCGTCGCCGCCGGGCCGATAATGCCGCCGTTGTGCGCGCGCAGCGTGCCGCCCGGCACCATCACTTCAAAGCGCGGGTTCTTATACAGAATATGCGCCACCCGCAGGCTGTTGGTGATGATGCGCAGATGATTATGGTTAAGCAGCGCCCGGGCAACGTGCTCCACGGTGGTCCCGATGGTGATGAAGATGGTCGAGCCATCGGGAATATAGTCCGCAATGGCTTCGGCAATCGCCCGCTTCTCTTCGGTCAGCGAGACTTCGCGCTGCTCGAACGCCGTGTTTACCACGCTGGACGCCCTGCCCGCGCCGCCATGATGACGCGTAATCAGCCCCTGCTCGCTGAGCTTACGGATATCCCGGCGCACCGTTTGCGTCGACACGTCCAGCAGCTGCGCCAGTTCATCAATGTTCATATAGCCACGATCGGCAATCAGCGTCAGCAGCTGATCGTGACGCGGGTTGCCGGTCAGTTCGGTAAGGCTCATGGGCTGTCCTCTGAAAACCATCACGCCCCGCATTTTATACAAAAAGTGACAAAAAAGAGCGGGTTTGATCACAGTCGGGTATACCTGCGCGCCCGCCGGGCTTTGTGCATTTCAGCGCTGCGACGGCGCTGGCAAAACGCACGGCGTCTGCGGCGGTGGATTGCTGTCCCAGGCTGAACGCCAGCGCACCGTGGAAAACGTCGCCCGCCCCGGTGGTATCAATGACGTTCACCTCAAAGCCAGGCTGATGACATAGCGTGTCATTTTCCAGCCAGAAGCAGCCCTCTCGCCCCTGCGTGACATACACATGTCCATTTGTGAGCGTTTGTGCTTTTCTGAGGGCATTTTCTGTTTCGTCCCGCTGCGTAAGGCGGCGCAGCCCCGGCGCGGAGAAGGCCGCGTGGTCGCTTAAGGCGATCAGCTCCGCGATATCCTGCGGGGTGACATCCGCATCAAGTACCGTCGGTACGCCCTGCTGACGGGCCAGAGTAAATGCCTGTTTTGCCCCGTCATGCCAGCGCACGTCTGCTAAGACAATATCCCACTGGGAGAAGTCGATTTCATGCAGCCAGTCTGCCTCGGCGGGCAGATCGGGGCTGGGGTAGTTGGCAATCACTCGCTCTCCGCCTGCGTCCACCAGCACCGCCGATTGTGACGATCGGGCACCGTTAAACACGCGCGTATAGCGGGTGTTCACCCCCAGGGATTCCAGCTCCGCGAGCAGCCGTCTGCCGGTATCGTCGTCCCCCACCCGGCCAATAAAATCCACTTCAGCACCCAGCTTTGCCGCTGCCACCGCCGCCGTGGCCGCCGGGCCGCCGCCCACTTCCGTGTAGTCTTTTGCGACATATTTCCCACCTTCTTTCGGTAAATCATCGAGATACCAGATGCGATCCAGCACGGTAATGCCGACACAAACGATGCGAGTCATGGTGATTCCTTCTGCGATTTCTGATGCCTTCATTTTAATTTCACCAAATGTTTAAAAAGTGACCCGTGTCAATTTTTTGACTATAAATTACAAATACGATCAAAAACAGACAACACAAACGCGCAGAAATTGACACGATGTGACAGGAGAGAGGCATGTCAGCAATCGCATTTATCGGTTTAGGGCAGATGGGCGCGCCAATGGCGAAGAATCTGTTGAAGCAAGGTCACCAGCTTAACGTCTTTGATGTGAACCCGCAGGCGGTTCAGGCGCTGGTGGAGAGCGGTGCACGGGCGGCGGCTACGCCCGCTCAGGCCGCAACGGACGCCGAATTCGTCATTACCATGCTGCCAAACGGCGACCTGGTGCGCAGCGTACTGTTCGGCGAGCACGGCGTGTGCGAAGGGTTATCCCGCGACGCGCTGGTGATTGATATGTCCACCATCCACCCGCTGCAAACCGACGCGCTGATCCGCGACATGGCTGAGCGGGGCTTCAGCCTGATGGACGTACCCGTGGGACGCACGTCTGACCATGCCATCGCCGGCACGCTGCTCCTGCTGGCAGGCGGCACCGCGCAGCAGGTGGAACGCGCCACCCCCGTCTTAATGGCGATGGGCAATGAGCTGATTAACGCCGGCGGGCCGGGCATGGGCATCCGCGTGAAGCTCATCAATAACTACATGAGCATCGCCCTGAACGCGCTTTCCGCCGAGGCGGCGGTACTGTGTGAAGCGCTTGGCCTCTCCTTTGACGTGGCGCTGAAGGTGATGAGCGGCACGCCGGCGGGTAAAGGCCACTTCACCACTTCATGGCCGAACAAGGTGCTGAAAGGGGATCTTTCACCCGCCTTCATGATCGACCTTGCGCATAAAGATCTGGGGATCGCCCTGGACGTGGCTAACCAGCTCCACGTTCCGATGCCGCTGGGCGCGGCGTCCCGCGAAGTTTACAACCAGGCTCGCGCCGCCGGGCGCGGGCGCGAAGACTGGACGGCCATTCTTGAACAGGTTCGCGCATCTGCCGGGCTGAAAAAATCACACTGATACGAAAGGACTGAGGAATGACGATGTACACCCTGAAAGATATCACCCGACCTTCCGGCGGTTTTGCAATGCTGGCCGTGGATCAGCGCGAAGCGATGCGCCTGATGTTTGCCGCCGCAGGCGCGCCGGTGCCGGTAACCGACCAGCACCTGACGGATTTTAAGGTCAACGCGGCGAAAATTCTGTCGCCGTACGCCTCTGCGATCCTCGTCGACCAGCAGTTCTGCTATCGCCAGATTGTCGAGCAGCAGGCCGTAGCCAACAGCTGCGCGATGATTGTGGCCGCCGACGAGTTTATTCCGGGGAACGGTATTCCGGTCGACAGCGTGGTGATCGACAAAAGCATCGACGCCCAGGCGGTCAAACGCGATGGCGGCAAGGCGCTGAAGCTGCTGGTGCTGTGGCGCAGCGATGAAGATCCGCAGCAGCGCCTGGAGATGGTGAAAGCGTTCAATACGCTGTGCCACGACAACGGGCTGCTGAGCATTATCGAGCCGGTGGTACGTCCGCCGCGTCGCGGAGCCGAATTTAACCGCGAACAGGCGATTATTGATGCGGCGAAAGAGCTGGGCGACAGCGGTGCCGACCTCTACAAGGTGGAGATGCCGCTGTTTGGCAAGGGCACGCAGCAGGAACTGCTGGCGGCCTCGCAGAAGCTGAACGAGAACATCGCCATGCCGTGGGTGATCCTCTCGTCCGGCGTGGACGATAAGCTGTTCCCGCGCGCCGTGAGCGTGGCGATGCAGGCAGGGGCATCGGGCTTTTTAGCCGGTCGCGCCGTCTGGTCCTCGGTGATTGGCCTGCCGGATACCGAGCTGATGCTGCGTGATATTTCCGTACCAAAACTTCAGCGTCTGGGTGAGATCGTCGACGAAATGATGGCTCGCCGTTAAGAAAGGACCCGAACATGAAATGGTTTAACACCCTGAGCCACAACCGCTGGCTCGAACAAGAGACCGACCGCATTCTTGATTTCGGCAAAAACGCCGCCGTACCGACCGGCTTTGGCTGGCTGGGCAATAACGGGCAGGTTCGCAGCGATATGGGTACCCATCTGTGGATCACCGCCCGTATGCTGCACGTGTACGCGGTGGCGGCGAACATGGGCCGTCCCGGCGCGTATGCCCTGGTTGAGCACGGTATTAATGCCCTCAACGGCCCGCTGCGCGACAAACAGCACGGCGGCTGGTACGCCTGCGTAAACGATGAAGGCGTCATTGATGCCTCCAAGCAGGGCTATCAGCACTTCTTCGTCCTGCTGGGCGCGGCGAGCGCCGTCACCACCGGTCACCCGCAGGCACGCAAGCTGCTGGACGATGCCATCGAGGTGATTGAGCGCTACTTCTGGAGCGAACAGGAGCAAATGTGCCTTGAGTCCTGGGATGAAGCCTTCAGCAAAACGGAAGATTACCGCGGCGGTAACGCCAACATGCACGCCGTGGAAGCCTTCCTGATTGTCTATGACGTAACTCACGACCGTAAGTGGCTCGACCGCGCCCTGCGCATCGCCTCGGTGATTATTCACGACGTGGCGCGCAAGGGCGAGTATCGCGTTAACGAGCATTTCGACACCGACTGGAACCCGATCCGCGATTACAACATCGATAACCCTGCTCACCGCTTCCGCGCTTACGGCGGCACGCCGGGACACTGGATTGAGTGGGGCCGCCTGATGCTGCACCTGCGCGCCGCGCTGGAAGCGCGCTTTGAAACCCCGCCGGAGTGGCTGCTGGAAGATGCGAAAGGCCTGTTCCACGCCACCATCCGCGACGCCTGGGCACCCGACGGCGCCGACGGGTTTGTCTACTCCGTGGGCTGGGACGGCAAGCCTATCGTTCGCGAACGCGTGCGCTGGCCCATCGTCGAGGCGATGGGCACGGCCTATGCCCTCTATACCGTGACCGGCGAAGCGCAGTACGAAGCCTGGTATCAGAAGTGGTGGGATTACTGCATCACGTACCTGATGGATTACGAAAACGGTTCCTGGTGGCAGGAGCTGGACACCAATAACGAAGTGACCACCAAAGTCTGGGACGGTAAGCAGGATATTTACCATCTGCTGCACTGCCTGGTGATCCCCCGCCTGCCGCTGGCGCCGGGCTTAGCGCCTGCCGTCGCCGCCGGATTGCTGGATAGCCAGGCCAAATAATAAAGACGGAGTTTTTATGCGTACCCTACACAATATTGACCTGAAGAATAACGAACGTGGCTTCACCCTGCGCTGGCAGGATCGCCTGATTTTGTCCCACTCCGAAGAAGCGCCTTGCCTGTGGATCGGAGCAGGCGAGGCCGATATCGAGATGTTTCGCGGCAATTTCAGCATTAAAGACAAGCTCAACGAAAAGATTGCCCTGACGGACGCGACCGTCACGCAGCAAAGCGCAGGCTGGGCCATCCGCTTTACCCGCGGCGATGCGGTGAGCGCCACGCTGCTGGTGGGCGTGGACGCGGAAGGCCGTCTGGAGCTGAAGCTGAAAAATGATGCTCCCGGCCATAACCGCATCTGGCTGCGGCTGGCGGCGCAGCCAGAAGATCATATCTACGGCTGCGGCGAGCAGTTCTCGTACTTCGATCTGCGCGGCAAGCCGTTCCCGCTGTGGACCAGCGAGCAGGGCGTGGGCCGCAACAAGCAGACCTACGTCACCTGGCAGGCCGACTGCAAAGAGAACGCGGGCGGCGATTACTACTGGACCTTCTTCCCGCAGCCTACCTTCGTGAGCACCCAGAAGTATTACTGCCACGTGGATAACAGCTGCTACATGAACTTTGACTTCAGCGCGCCGGACTTCCACGAGCTGGCGTTCTGGGAAGATAACGCCACGCTACGCTTCGAATGTGCACAAACCTACGTCGATCTGCTGGAAAAACTGACCGGCCTGCTGGGGCGCCAGCCTGAGCTGCCGGACTGGGTTTACGACGGCGTGACGCTGGGCATTCAGGGCGGCACCGAGGTGTGCCAGCAGAAGCTCGACGCCATGCGCGAGGGTGGCGTGAAGGTGAACGGCATCTGGGCGCAGGACTGGTCCGGCATCCGCATGACCTCCTTCGGCAAACGCGTGATGTGGAACTGGAAGTGGAACAGCGAGCTTTATCCGCAGCTTGACGAGCGGATCGGGCAGTGGAAGCAGGAGGGCGTACAGTTCCTCTCCTATATCAACCCGTACGTCGCCAGCGATAAAGATCTCTGCGAAGAGGCGGCGAAACGCGGCTATCTGACCAAAAACGCCGACGGCGAGGATTACCACGTTGAATTCGGCGAGTTCTACGCGGGCGTTATCGACCTGACCAACCCGGAAGCCTACGGCTGGTACAAAGAGGTCATTAAAAAGAACCTGATCGAGCTGGGCTGCGGCGGCTGGATGGCCGATTTCGGGGAATATCTGCCGACCGATACCTTCCTGCACAACGGCGTCAGCGCAGAAATCATGCATAACGCCTGGCCTGCCCTGTGGGCGAAATGTAACTACGAGGCGCTCCAGGAAACCGGCAAACTCGGGGAGATCCTGTTCTTCATGCGCGCGGGCTACACCGGCAGCCAGAAGCACTCGGTGATGATGTGGGCGGGGGATCAGAACGTTGACTGGAGCCTGGACGACGGTCTGGCGTCCGTCGTGCCTGCGGCTCTGTCGCTGGCGATGACCGGGCACGGCCTGCACCACAGCGACATTGGCGGCTATACCACCCTGTTCGAGATGAAGCGCAGCAAGGAGCTGCTCCTGCGCTGGTGCGACTTCAGCGCCTTTACGCCGATGATGCGCACCCACGAGGGCAACCGCCCTGGCGACAACTGGCAGTTCGACGGCGATGCGGAAACCATCGCGCACTTTGCGCGCATGACCACCGTGTTCACCACCCTGAAGCCGTACATCAAAGCTGCGGTTGCGCAGAACGCGAAAAGCGGCCTGCCGGTGATGCGTCCGCTGTTCCTGCACTACGAGGACGACGCGCGCGCCTACACGCTGAAATACCAGTATCTGTTTGGCCGCGATCTGCTGGTGGCGCCGGTTCATGAAGAGGGCCGCCGGGACTGGTCGCTCTATCTGCCGCAGGACAGCTGGGTCAATGCGTGGACGGGGGAAATCTGCCAGGGCGGTGACGTGACCGTTGATGCCCCGATCGGCAAGCCGCCGGTCTTCTATCGCCAGCACAGCGAATGGGCAGATCTGTTTAGCACCTTACGTGATATCTGATAAGGCTCGCCCGCAGGGAAACCTGCGGGCAGACGGAGAACAATAATGAGTCAACATACTTCCGATCCGGCAACCCTACGCCTGCCGTTTAAAGAAAAACTCGCCTACGGGATGGGCGATCTCGGCTCTAACATCCTGCTGGATATCGGCACGCTCTATTTGCTGAAGTTTTACACCGACGTGCTGGGGCTGCCCGGCACCTACGGCGGGATCATCTTCCTGATTGCCAAATTCTTTACCGCCTTCACCGATATGGGCACCGGGATCATGCTCGACTCCCGGCGCAAGATTGGCCCGAAAGGGAAATTCCGCCCGTTCGTGCTGTATGCCGCCTTCCCGGTGACCTTACTGGCGATTGCCAACTTCGTCGGTACGCCATTTGAGATGACCGGCAAAACGGTGATGGCGACGGTGCTGTTCATGCTGTACGGCCTGTTCTTCAGCATGATGAACTGCTCTTACGGCGCGATGGTGCCCGCCATCACCAAAAACCCGGACGAGCGCGCCTCGCTGGCGGCCTGGCGTCAGGGCGGCGCCACGCTCGGCCTGCTGCTCTGTACGGTGGGCTTTGTCCCGGTAATGAACCTGATTGAGGGTAACGACCAGCTTGGCTACATCTTTGCCGCTACCCTCTTCTCGCTGTTCGGGCTGTTCTTTATGTGGTGGTGCTATAAGGGCGTCACCGAGCGTTACGTCGAGACGCAGCCTGCTAACCCGGCGCAAAAGCCGGGGCTGTTGCAGTCGTTTCGCGCCATTGCCGGAAACCGTCCGCTGTTTATCCTGTGCATCGCGAACCTGTGCACGCTGGGCGCGTTTAACGTTAAGCTCGCCATTCAGGTCTACTACACGCAGTACGTGCTGAACGACCCGATCCTGCTGTCGTACATGGGCTTCTTCAGCATGGGCTGTATTTTTATCGGCGTCTTTATGATGCCCGGCGCGGTGCGGCGCTTCGGCAAGAAAAAGGTCTACATCAGCGGGCTGGCAATTTGGGTGGCGGGCGATCTGCTCAACTACTTCTTCGGCGGCGGCTCGGTGAGCTTTGTGGCGTTTTCCTGCCTGGCGTTCTTCGGCTCCGCGTTCGTGAACAGTCTGAACTGGGCGCTGGTATCCGATACCGTGGAATACGGCGAGTGGCGCACCGGCGTACGCTCCGAGGGGACGGTCTATACCGGCTTTACCTTCTTCCGTAAGGTCTCGCAGGCGCTGGCGGGCTTCTTCCCGGGGATCATGCTCACGCAGATCGGCTATGTGCCCAACGTGGTGCAGTCCGCCGGGACGGTTGAAGGGCTGCGGCAGCTGATATTTATCTATCCGAGCCTGCTGGCGGTCATCACCATCGTGGCGATGGGCTGCTTCTACAACCTCAACGAGAAGATGTATGTGCGCATCGTGGAAGAGATCGAACTGCGCAAACGTACGGCATAAATGACGTGATAGAGCGCCCTGCGGGGCGCTCTGAGGATCGACCATGACACACAATACTGATCCGTTAACCCTGAAATTGAGCCTGCGAGAGAAGTGCGCCTACGGGATGGGCGATTTTGGCTCGAATCTGATGTTGTGTATTGGCACGCTGTACCTGCTGAAGTTTTACACCGATGAACTGGGGATGCCCGCGTTCTACGGCGGCATTATTTTCCTGGTGGCAAAGTTTTTTACCGCCTTTACCGACATGCTTACCGGGGTGCTGCTGGATTCCCGGCGAAACATCGGCGCGCGGGGAAAATTCCGGCCATTCATTTTGTATGCCTCCGTGCCGGTGGCGCTGGTCGCGACGGCGCAGTTTATGGCCAACGACTTTAGCCTGACGGTCAAAACGGCTATCGCCACCGTGCTCTTCATGATGTTTGGGCTCTGCTACAGCCTGATGAACTGTGCCTACGGTGCGATGGTGCCAGCTATCACCAAAAACCCGAACGAGCGCGCGCAGCTTGCCGCGTGGCGTCAGGGCGGTGCAACGGTGGGGCTGTTGCTCTGCACCGTCGGCTTTATGCCCATTCAGGCGCTGTTCGTCAGCCAGCCTTCTCTCGGCTATCTGGTAGCCGCGCTGGTGTTCGTCACCGGCGGCCTGTTCTGCATGTGGTGGTGCTACAGCGGGGTGAAAGAGCGCTACGTGGAGCTTACGCCCGATCACCATAAGCCCGGCATTCTGAAATCGTTCTGTGCGATTTTCCGCAATCCGCCGCTGCTGGTGCTGTGCATCGCCAACCTCTGCACCCTCGCCGCGTTTAACATCAAGCTGGCGATTCAGGTCTATTACACCCAGTACGTGCTAAACGATCTGCATTTACTGTCGTGGATGGGCTTTTTCAGCATGGGCTGCATTCTGATTGGCGTGTTTCTGGTGCCCGGCGCGGTGAAGCGCTTTGGCAAGAAGCCGGTCTATCTGGGCGGGCTGGCGCTGTGGGCGGTGGGCGACGTGCTGAACTTCTTCTGGGGAACCAGCTCCCTGCTGTTCGTGCTCTTTTCCTGCATGGCCTTTTTCGGCACCGCGTTTGTGAACAGCCTGAACTGGGCGCTGGTGCCGGATACCGTTGATTACGGCGAGTGGAAAACCGGCATCCGCGCCGAGGGATCGGTTTATACCGGCTACACCTTCTCACGCAAAATCTCCGCCGCCCTCGCCGGCTTCCTGCCTGGCATCATGCTGACCCAGATCGGCTACGTTCCCCACGCCGTACAGAGCGCGGGCACGCTGCTGGGTTTGCGTCAGCTTATTTTCCTCTGGCCGTGCGGCCTGGCAATCGTCGCCGCCGTGACCATGGGGCTGTTTTATAAACTCAACGAAGCGCGCTTCGCCTTTATCATCGAGGAGATTGGAAAACGGAAAAAACAGTCAGCGAATACCCCTGAGATAACATCCAACAATAAAGCGTCAGCAGTCACTTTATAACAATAAATTCGGCCCGTATTTCCTTCCTGTTCATCAGGAGGGAGGCCTTTCTGTACCTGATACATGGACAAATTATGAAAAGAATCATCACTGTACTGATCGTGTCGTCTGTGTCCTGCCCGGTATTCGCCGGGGCCTATGTTGAAACCCGTGAAGCCTACAATACGGCCTCTGAGCTGCACGAAGTGATCCTGCGTGCCGGCTATAACTTCGATATGGGCGCGGGGCTGATGTTCACCAACGCCTACAACGTGGGGAGATGGGATGAGCTCAAGCACAGCTATAACGAAATAGAGGGGTGGTATCCGCTCTTTAAACCGACGGATAAACTCACCTTTCAGCCCGGCGGGTTGATCAACGACAGCAGCGCCGGTTCGGGTGGCGCGGTGTATTTAGATACCAACTATAAATTCACGGACGGGTTTAATCTGACGTTCCGCTATCGCTATAACCGTAACAATTACGATACGCCGGACTATAACGGGCAGATGGATAAGAACGACACGCACGAATTCGCCAACTACTGGAATTTCAAAGTGACGGATGCGTTTTTCTACACCTTTGAGCCGCACTTTTTCCAGCGGATAAATGATTACCACAGCAAAAATGGCAAAGACCATCACTGGGAAATAACCAACAAGTTCAGCTATAAGATCGACAGAAACTGGCTGCCGTACCTCGAACTTCAGTGGCTGGACCGATGGAATGATTACAACCGCGAGCAGTACCGGATTCGGTTAGGGTTGCGGTATTCGTTCTAATAAAAAAGCCGCTGATCGCTCAGCGGCTTTTTCGTTGCCGGGTGGCGCTTGCGCTTACCCGGCCTACGGCATAACCGAATTACTCTTCTTTCGCACCGCGCATAGCACGTTTACGATCGTTCTCGGTCAGGTGACGTTTACGGATACGAATTGACTGCGGCGTCACTTCGACCAGTTCGTCATCATCGATGAATTCCAGAGCCTGCTCCAGGGTCATCTTGATCGGTGGAACCAGAACCGTTGCTTCGTCAGTACCGGACGCACGCATGTTGGTCAGTTTCTTACCGGTCAGGCAGTTTACCGTCAGGTCGTTAGAACGGCTGTGAATACCGATGATCTGGCCTTCGTAAACTTCAGCACCGTGACCCAGGAACAGCTTACCGCGATCCTGCAAACCGAACAGCGCAAACGCAACCGCTTTACCCTGACCGTTGGAGATCAGCACGCCGTTGTTACGCTGGCCCACTTCGCCCGGACGCACGTCGTCGTAGTGGCTGAAGGTGGAGTACAGCAGACCCGTACCGGAGGTCATGGTCATGAACTCAGAACGGAAGCCGATCAGGCCACGGCTTGGGATCACGTAGTCGAGACGTACGCGGCCTTTGCCATCTGGATTCATGTTTTTCAGGTCGCCTTTGCGCTCGCCCAGCGCCTGCATCACAGAACCCTGGTGCTGCTCTTCAACGTCCAGCGTTACGTTTTCGAACGGCTCTTGTTTACGGCCATCGATTTCGCGGAAGATAACTTTCGGACGGGAAACCGCCATCTCGAAACCTTCACGACGCATGTTTTCAATCAGAACGGACAGGTGCAGCTCACCACGACCGGAAACGCGGAATGCATCAGCGTCTTCGGTTTCTTCAACGCGCAGCGCAACGTTATGCACCAGCTCTTTGTTCAGGCGGTCAAGGATCTGACGAGAGGTAACGAACTTACCTTCTTTACCACAGAACGGAGAGGTGTTGACGTTGAAGAACATAGATACGGTTGGTTCATCAACGGACAGGGCTGGCAGCGCTTCAACATTCTGCGGATCGCAGATGGTGTCGGAGATGTTCAGCTCACCCAGACCGGTGATGGCGATGATGTCGCCCGCTTCAGCGATGTCGCTCTCGATACGCTCAAGACCCAGGTGAGTCAGGACTTTACCGACTTTACCGTTACGGGTTTTGCCTTCGCTATCGATGATAGTGACCTGCTGGTTAGGCTTCACTTTACCGCGCTTGATACGACCAATGCCGATTACGCCAACGTAGTTGTTGTAGTCGAGCTGGGAGATCTGCATTTGCAGGGTGCCTTCCAGGTCAACGTTTGGCGCAGGAACGCGGTCAACAATCGTCTGGTACAGCGGAGTCATGTCTTCAGCCATGGCTTCGTGATCCAGACCCGCGATACCGTTCAGCGCAGAGGCGTAAACGATAGGGAAGTCCAGCTGCTCGTCGGTCGCGTCGAGGTTAACGAACAGGTCGAATACCTGGTCAACAACCCAGTCAGGACGCGCGCCAGGACGGTCAACCTTGTTGATCACAACGATAGGTTTCAGGCCGTGGGCAAATGCTTTTTTGGTCACGAAGCGCGTTTGCGGCATAGGGCCATCAAATGCGTCAACCACCAGCAGCACGGAATCCACCATGGACATCACGCGCTCAACTTCACCACCGAAGTCGGCGTGCCCTGGGGTATCAACGATGTTGATACGGTAGTCATTCCATTTGATAGCGGTGTTTTTGGCGAGGATGGTAATCCCACGCTCTTTCTCCAAATCGTTGGAGTCCATCACACGCTCTTGAGTTTCGGCACGAGCATCAAACGTACCAGACTGCTGTAGCAGCTTATCAACCAGGGTAGTTTTACCATGGTCGACGTGCGCGATGATGGCGATATTACGCAATTTTTCGATCACAACTTTGCCTCAGGCATTTAGAAATAGCGCGTTATTGTACACGGATTAATCGCACTACAAAACAGGATCACAAACATCCCCCGCAAACAAGTATTGCAGAGATGCTTTGTGATCGCTTTCACGGAGCGGTAAAAGGGCACTTTAACGTAAACTGCACCAATATGGTGCTCAATGTTCACATTGAAGCACTATAATGGTGCAACGAATCCAATGTGGTGCAGCCCTTCTGCACTATGGTGCGCATGATAACGCCTTTTGGGGGTGTTTTAAAAGTTGGCACAGATTTCGCTTTACAGAAATACAGTAAAAATATGGCAGCCCAGCCGATTTGAAGACCTCGTTACCACGACGACAATGACCAATCTGGAGAGTTAAGTATGTCCGCTGAACACGTTTTGACGATGCTGAACGAACATGAAGTGAAGTTTGTTGATCTGCGCTTCACCGATACCAAAGGTAAAGAACAGCACGTCACGATCCCTGCTCATCAGGTGAACGCCGAATTCTTTGAAGAAGGCAAAATGTTTGACGGCTCCTCCATTGGCGGCTGGAAAGGCATCAACGAATCCGACATGGTTCTGATGCCAGATGCAACCACTGCGCTCATTGACCCGTTCTACGAAGAACCTACGCTGATCATCCGCTGCGATATCCTGGAACCCGGCACGCTGCAAGGCTATGACCGTGACCCACGCTCCATCGCAAAACGCGCTGAAGAGTACCTGCGCTCTACCGGCATCGCAGACACCGTTCTGTTCGGGCCAGAGCCAGAGTTCTTCCTGTTCGACGACATCCGTTTCGGTGCTTCCATTTCTGGCTCCCACGTGGCTATCGATGACATCGAAGGCGCATGGAACTCTTCCACCAAATACGAAGGCGGTAACAAAGGTCACCGTCCTGGCGTGAAAGGCGGTTACTTCCCGGTTCCTCCGGTCGATTCTTCACAGGACATCCGTTCTACCATGTGTCTGATCATGGAAGAGATGGGCCTGGTTGTTGAAGCGCACCACCACGAAGTGGCGACGGCTGGCCAGAACGAAATCGCTACCCGCTTCAACACCATGACCAAAAAAGCGGATGAGATTCAGATCTACAAATACGTTGTGCACAACGTTGCGCACCGTTTCGGTAAAACCGCGACCTTCATGCCAAAACCAATGTTCGGCGATAACGGTTCCGGTATGCACTGCCACATGTCCCTGTCCAAGAACGGCACCAACCTGTTCTCTGGCGACAAGTACGCGGGTCTGTCTGAGCAGGCGCTGCACTACATCGGCGGTGTTATCAAGCACGCTAAAGCGATCAACGCCCTGGCGAACCCGACCACCAACTCCTACAAGCGTCTGGTCCCAGGCTACGAAGCACCGGTGATGCTGGCTTACTCTGCCCGTAACCGTTCTGCGTCTATCCGTATCCCTGTGGTGGCGTCTCCGAAAGCGCGTCGTATCGAAGTGCGCTTCCCGGACCCGGCGGCTAACCCATACCTGTGCTTCGCAGCACTGCTGATGGCCGGTCTGGACGGTATCAAGAACAAGATCCACCCAGGCGAAGCAATGGACAAAAACCTGTACGACCTGCCGCCAGAAGAAGCGAAAGAGATCCCACAGGTTGCCGGCTCTCTGGAAGAAGCCCTGCAAGCGCTGGACGCAGACCGCGAGTTCCTGACCGCTGGCGGCGTGTTCACCGATGAAGCGATCGACGCTTACATCGCGCTGCGTACCGAAGAAAACGACCGCGTTCGCATGACGCCGCACCCGGTTGAGTTCGAGCTGTACTACAGCGTTTAATTGATTTGTTTTGCCCGGCGCTTTCGCGTCGGGAGTAGTTGCCGTGGAAACTTTAGCCCATCTTCGGATGGGCTTTTTTCTCCACCAACAACCTGATCTCACGCGCTTTTTACCTTTAAAACGCTATACTGCACTAAAATAGTGCAACTACTCCAGGAGACTGCTGAATGGCAACTGGCACGCTGCCCGATGCTGGGCAGATCCTCAATTCTTTGATTAACAGTATTTTGCTGGTCGACGACGAGCTGGCGGTGCATTACGCCAACCCGGCGGCGCAGCAGTTGCTCGCCCAAAGCGCCCGTAAGCTGTTTGGCACGCCGCTGCCGGAACTGCTGAGCTATTTCTCGCTGAATATTGGCCTGATGCAGGAGAGTTTGCAGGCGGGCCAGGGCTTCACCGATAACGAAGTGACGCTGGTAATTGACGGACGCTCGCATATTTTGTCCCTCACCGCCCAGCGCCTGCCGGATGGCATGATTCTGCTGGAAATGGCGCCGATGGATAACCAGCGTCGTCTCAGCCAGGAGCAGCTTCAGCATGCGCAGCAGATTGCGGCGCGCGACCTGGTGCGCGGGCTGGCTCATGAGATTAAAAACCCGCTGGGCGGCTTACGCGGTGCGGCACAGCTCCTGACCAAAGCGCTGCCTGACCCTGCCCTGGCGGAGTATACCAACGTCATTATTGAGCAGGCGGACCGTCTGCGTAATCTGGTCGATCGTCTGCTCGGGCCACAGCAGCCGGGGATGCACGTTTCAGAAAGCATTCACAAAGTTGCGGAGCGAGTGGTGAAACTCGTCTCTATGGAGCTGCCGGATAACGTCACGCTGGTGCGTGATTACGACCCAAGCCTGCCGGAGCTGGCGCACGATCCGGACCAGATTGAACAGGTGCTGTTGAACATTGTGCGTAACGCGTTGCAGGCGCTGGGCCCGGAGGGTGGCGAAATTATTCTGCGTACCCGCACCGCGTTCCAGCTGACGCTGCACGGCGTGCGTTATCGTCTGGCGGCACGTATTGATGTGGAAGATAACGGGCCGGGGATCCCGCCGCATCTCCAGGACACCCTGTTCTACCCGATGGTCAGCGGTCGCGAAGGTGGCACCGGGCTGGGGTTATCCATAGCCCGTAATTTGATTGACCAACACTCCGGCAAAATTGAATTTACCAGTTGGCCGGGACATACCGAGTTTTCGGTTTTCCTGCCGATTAAAAAATAAAGGTGACGTTTATGCAACGAGGGATAGTCTGGGTAGTCGATGACGATAGCTCCATCCGTTGGGTGCTTGAACGCGCGCTCACGGGAGCGGGATTAAGCTGCACGACGTTTGAGAGCGGCAGCGAGGTGCTCGATGCGCTTACCACCAAAACGCCGGACGTGCTGCTCTCGGATATTCGCATGCCGGGAATGGACGGACTGGCGCTATTAAAGCAGATCAAACAGCGCCACCCTATGCTTCCGGTCATCATAATGACCGCCCACTCCGACCTGGATGCCGCCGTCAGCGCATACCAGCAGGGGGCGTTTGATTACCTGCCAAAACCGTTTGATATCGACGAAGCCGTTGCTCTGGTCGAACGCGCCATCAGCCACTATCAGGAGCAACAGCAGCCCCGCCACGCGCCGGATTTCGGGCCTACGACGGACATCATCGGTGAAGCGCCGGCCATGCAGGACGTGTTCCGCATCATCGGGCGTTTGTCCCGGTCGTCCATCAGCGTATTGATTAACGGTGAATCGGGCACCGGTAAAGAGCTGGTCGCGCACGCCCTGCATCGCCACAGCCCGCGGGCGAAAGCACCCTTTATCGCCCTCAACATGGCGGCGATCCCCAAGGATTTGATTGAATCTGAACTGTTTGGCCACGAAAAAGGGGCGTTTACCGGCGCGAACACCATTCGTCAGGGACGCTTTGAACAGGCTGACGGTGGAACGCTTTTCCTGGATGAAATCGGCGATATGCCGCTGGATGTACAGACCCGTCTGCTGCGCGTACTGGCAGATGGTCAGTTTTACCGCGTGGGCGGATATGCGCCGGTGAAGGTGGACGTGCGTATTATCGCCGCGACGCACCAGAACCTGGAGCTGCGCGTGCAGGAGGGCAAGTTCCGTGAGGATTTATTCCATCGCCTGAACGTGATCCGCGTGCACCTGCCGCCGCTGCGCGAGCGTCGGGAAGATATCCCGCGCCTGGCGCGTCATTTCCTGCAAGTGGCGGCCCGCGAGCTGGGCGTGGAAGCCAAGCAGCTTCACCCCGAAACGGATGCCGCCCTCACCCGTCTGGCGTGGCCGGGCAACGTGCGTCAGCTGGAAAACACCTGCCGCTGGCTGACCGTGATGGCCGCCGGACAGGAGGTGTTGATTCAGGATCTCCCTGCCGAACTGTTTGAAGCCACCGTGCCCGAAAGCAGCACCGGACATGCGCTGCCGGACAGCTGGGCGACGCTGCTGGCGCAGTGGGCCGATCGCGCGCTGCGTTCCGGTCATCAAAATCTGCTCTCCGAAGCGCAGCCTGAAATGGAGCGCACGCTGTTGAC
This sequence comes from Enterobacter cloacae complex sp., assembly GCF_900322725.1. Classification (NCBI taxonomy): domain Bacteria; kingdom Pseudomonadati; phylum Pseudomonadota; class Gammaproteobacteria; order Enterobacterales; family Enterobacteriaceae; genus Enterobacter; species Enterobacter cloacae complex sp. Next base: position 2,049,818 of record NZ_LT991957.1, read on the forward strand.
TACCGCGCTTCGTCATACTCAGGGCCACAAACAGGAAGCGGCTCGCCTGCTGGGATGGGGTCGGAATACCCTGACGCGCAAGCTGAAAGAGCTGGGAATGGAGTGATCTCTACCGCAGTGTAAAGATGATTAATTGAGCGCAAATTGCCGTTATTTTGCGCTTTACTGTTCCGATGAGTTTTGTATGATCGTGCCCGAAAATTGGGGGGAGCATCATGCTGGAATCATTAGTGACTTTGCTTTCGAGCGGAGCAGCGGAAAGCCATACGCCACAAACTGCCGTTGCAGCGGTGCTGTGTGCGGCGCTGGTTGGGCTGTTTAGCTAGCGAGCTGTTGAGGAAAAGCCGGGTGGCGGCTTTGCCTTACCCGGCCTACATAAGTGCGAGATGTAGGCCGGGTAAGCGAAGCGCCACCCGGCATTGCAGCTCAAATCACCCGCGAGAACTGCTGCATACGCGCTTTCTGGCGCAGATAGGCGTCGAAGCACATGCAGATATTACGAATCAACAGACGCCCTTTCGGCGTGACCTCAATCGCGCTCTCCGACACATCCACCAGCCCGTCTTTCGCCAGCGGCGCCAGAAGCTTCAGGTCTTCGGCAAAGTAATCGCTGAAGTGCAGATCCCATTGCGACGCCACCTCGCTGAAATCGAGGCGGAAGTTGCAGATCAGCGCCTTAATCACATCACGACGGATGCAGTCGTCGCGCGTTAACGCGATGCCGCGCCACAGCGCGTTGCCGGTTTCGTCTACCTGCTGATAGTACAGCTTCAGCTCTTTCTGGTTCTGGGCGTAGCAGTCGCCAATCATGCTAATGGCGGAGACGCCCATTCCGAGCAGATCGGTATCGCCCTGAGTGGTGTATCCCTGGAAGTTACGGTGGAGAACACCTTCGCGCTGGGCAATCGCCAGCTCGTCGTCCGGACGGGCAAAGTGATCCATACCGATAAACTGATAGCCGGTTTCGGTCAGCGAGGCGATGGTCTCCTGCAAAATGTCCAGCTTCTGCTGGGCGGAAGGCAGATCCGCATCTTTGATTTTGCGCTGAGCGGCGAATAACGTCGGCAGGTGCGCATAGTTAAAGACGCTCAGGCGGTCCGGGTTGAGCTCAGCCACGCGTTTAAGCGTGAAGGCAAAGCTTTCCGGCGTCTGCTTCGGCAGGCCGTATATCAGGTCGATGTTCGTTGAGGTAAAGCCGATTTCACGCGCATGGTTGAGTAAGGCAAAGATAAACGCTTCGTCCTGCTCGCGGTTGACCAGGCGCTGTACTTCTTTGTTGAAGTCCTGCACGCCCATGCTCAGGCGGTTGAAGCCCTCGGCGCGTAAATGATCGAGCACATCCAGCTCGATTTCACGCGGATCGACCTCGATCGAGATTTCAGCGTCGTTGATGAAGCTGAAGTTCTCGCGCAGCAGCGTCATCAGGCGGCTAATTTGCGCTTTATTCAGGTAGGTTGGCGTACCGCCGCCCCAGTGAAGCTGGCTGACGTGGCGCCCGGAAAACAGCGGTGCGCGGTGCAGGATTTCCTGCTCTAGCGCATCGAGGTATTGGTCTGCTTTGTGCTGCTGGCGGGTAACGATTTTATTGCAGCCGCAGAAGTAGCAGAGCTTGTGGCAGAACGGAATATGGACGTAGAGCGACAGCGGGCGCTCGGGGTAGCGAGCGACAGCCTGCTGAAAATCCGCCTCGCCGAAAGCGTCAGAGAACTCCAGCGCGGTGGGGTATGAAGTATAACGCGGCCCGGAATAGTTATATTTCTGGATCAGGGCCAAATCCCAGTCGATAGATGGTACAGACATGCTCACTCCTTCCGTTGGTGTCGCGTTCGTATACGGCGGCCCGTTCTGGTCCCGTTGCGGGCCATCATTCGGGTGCGCAGCCACTTCTGTCGCCGCGACAACCGCCGTAGTTTAACGAATAACCACACCAGATAACATATAACCGGAAGGGTTATAAGCAGGACGAGTGTACCTGCCGGGTGCAAATGTTAGTTTCCACCTTTCAGCAAACGCATCATATCTTCCTGCTTTTCGTCTTCCTCTTCGTCTTCTTCATCATCGTAGGACAGACCCAGCTTTTGCATCAGTTCATCAATGCGGTCCAGTTTGGCGTCCACCCAGGACTGCTCTTCGGCGGTCAGGGTTTCACCCTCTTCAAGACGTTCCAGCAGCGCGTCCAGGCGCTCATCGTTCTCCAGCATATCCAGCTCAGCCTGCGGTGAAAGCATAGGTTTCTCGCTCTTTGGTTTGTGCTGCTTAGTGACCGGCGTGTCTGTCACGCCCAGTGGAATGGGAGTTTTACTGCCGATACGAGGATCTTTCTGCTGTTTGCCTTTTGCAGAAGCGCCTGCGGCACCGCCACCGTTAGCACGGCTACCCGAAGCATGGCCACGGTGTTTTTTATCGCGTTTGCGATCGCGCGCTTCCTGATTCAGTTCTTCGCGCGTTTTGCGTCGTGCTTTTGCAGGGCGTTTCGCGCCCGCAGCGGAGGTCGGTTTTTTCATGATGTTTTATCTTTAAGTCGTTTTCTTCAGTATAGAATTGCGGCGAAATCTAGCAGAAAGCAAGAAAAGAAAAAAGGCGACAGAGCAATCTGTCGCCTTTTTTCCTGACTCACAACCCTTAACGGGTCAGACATTCCGTGTTTGCCTACAACAAACCCTGTTTATCCCTTAGCTACTACCGTCCGTGATACGGTTCCGTTTCCTGTTAAAAACGCCTCCAGGCGCCGGTCGTCCTGACAATCCTGAGTCTTCGCCTCCTGGCGCTCCTGACCCTTATCCTTAAGTCGTTATCCTGCTGGCATCCTCGCCTTGACGCACACTTTACCTTGTTCTCTTAAACTAACAAGCAACGAAAAGGTACTAAACCGGATTTTCAGATAATTACTCATTATTAACTCTTTGAATATTAATGTTTTGATTCTTTTAGCGCCTGCGATTTCTCTTAAATTTCTCATACGCATAAAGGCAGATCTCTCACACGCCGCAGGGTCTTTACTTACAGCTCAATGACGATGGGAAAAGCCTTTTGCCCGCATTCAGGTATAATCCCCCGCAGATTACGATTTTTGGAGACGACCACGTGACTACCTGGAACTACCAACAGACGCATTTTGTCACCAGTGCGCCCGATATTCGCCACCTGCCCTCAGACACAGGGATTGAAGTGGCATTTGCTGGCCGCTCCAATGCGGGAAAATCCAGCGCCCTGAATACGCTGACCAATCAGAAAAACCTGGCGCGTACCTCAAAAACACCTGGCCGTACTCAGCTGATTAACCTGTTTGAAGTGGCTGAAGGCAAACGCCTGGTCGACTTACCGGGCTACGGTTACGCGCAGGTACCGGAAGAGATGAAGATCAAATGGCAGCGTGCGCTGGGTGAATACCTGGAAAAACGCATGTGTCTGAAAGGTCTGGTGGTGCTGATGGATATTCGACACCCGCTAAAAGATCTCGACCAGCAGATGATTGACTGGGCGGTGGCAAGCGATATTGCGGTGCTGGTGCTGCTGACAAAAGCGGATAAGCTGGCGAGCGGCGCGCGCAAGGCGCAGGTGAACAAGGTTCGTGAGGCGGTGCTGGCATTCAACGGTGATGTGCAGGTTGAACCGTTCTCCTCGCTGAAAAAGCAGGGCGTGGACAAACTGCGGCAGAAGCTCGACAGCTGGTTTAACGACCTGGAACCGGCGACAGAAGCGGAAGCAGAGTAACAACAGGCGCGGCGATGACCGCGTTTTTTTTCGCCCGAAACTTTCCTTGCCGCAATAAAAAACGCCCCAGTCATTACTGACTGGGGCGGCTAAAATATTCAGCCAAATCCGATTACGTGAAGTAAAAGGTCTGAAAGATAGAACATCTTACCTCTGTACCCTACATCGCTAACTCTACTCTTTTTTTATCGCTGGAAAAAGCACTTTTTGTAGTTTTTTTTCATTCTTTACATAGGGAATTCTAATGATCGTCACAAAATGCGCGTTCTTATGTTGCTTACTTACATAAAACGCGCGTTGTTCCGTGAACCTTTAGTGAGCCTGATCCCAGTTTTCGCCGCTGCCTACTTCCACCAGCAACGGAACATCCAGCTTCATGCTGTTTTCCATCAGTTCATGGATTTTCTGTGAGACCGTATCCAGGTCGTCTTTATGAACTTCAAATACCAGTTCATCGTGTACCTGCATGATCATTTTTACGCGCGGTTTCTCTTTTTCCAGCCAGGCATCAACGGCGATCATCGCACGTTTAATGATGTCTGCGGCCGTGCCCTGCATCGGGGCGTTGATCGCAGCACGTTCAGCACCCGCGCGGCGCGCGGCGTTGCTTGATTTGATGTCCGGAAGGTAGAGACGACGACCGTCCAGCGTTTCAACGTAGCCTTTCTCTTTCGCCTGCGCGCGGGTGCGCTCCATATATTCCAGCACGCCCGGATACCGCTCGAAGTAGAGATCCATATACTTCTGCGACTCTTTACGCGGAATGTTGAGCTGACGCGAAAGGCCAAAGGCGCTCATGCCGTAAATCAGACCAAAGTTGATCGCTTTTGCGCTACGACGCTGTTCGTTCGTCACGCTCTCCAGCGGCAGCCCAAACACTTCGGCAGCGGTTGCCCGGTGGATGTCTTTCCCTTCGGCAAACGCCGTCAGCAGGCCTTTGTCACGCGACAGGTGCGCCATAATACGCAGTTCGATTTGCGAGTAGTCTGCGGAAACAATCAGATAATCCTCTGGCGCAATGAAAGCCTGGCGAATACGGCGGCCCTCTTCATTACGCACCGGAATGTTCTGGAGGTTAGGATCGGTTGATGAAAGGCGCCCGGTCGCCGCCACGGCCTGATGATAAGAGGTGTGTACGCGGCCCGTTTTCGGATTGATCATCAGCGGCAGTTTGTCGGTATAGGTCGATTTCAGCTTCGCCAGACCACGGTATTGCAGAATAACTTTTGGCAGCGGATAGTCCAGCGCCAGCTCTTCCAGCACCTCTTCAGAGGTTGAAGGAGCGCCACCCGGGGTTTTCTTCAGCGGCTTAATACCCTGTTTTTCAAACAGGATGGTTTGCAGCTGTTTCGGGGACGACAGGTTGAACGCCTCGCCCGCCAGCTCATGCGCTTTCTGTTCCAGCTCGGTCAGTCGCTGCGCCAGCTCGCCAGAGTGGTTATGCAACACAGTTGGGTCGATTTTAACGCCGTTACGCTCAATGCGGGACAGCACCGGCACCAGCGGCATCTCAATGTTCTGAAACACATTCAGCGGCCCTTCGTGCTTCTGCAATTTTGGCCACATTTTAAGGTGCAGCTGTAGCGTGACGTCAGCGTCTTCCGCGGCGTAGCGGCCAGCTTCTTCCAGCGCAATCTGGTTAAAGGTCAGCTGATTTTTACCCTTACCGGCAATTTCTTCAAAAGTGATGGTTTTGTGCTTCAGCCAACGGTCAGATAAGGAGTCCATATCGTGGCGGCCCGCCACGCTGTCCAGAATGTAGGATTCCAGCATCGTGTCAAAAGCGATACCACGCAGCTCAATGCCGTAGTTTTGCAGAATACCGCGGTCGTACTTCAGGTTTTGCCCCACCTTCAGCGCGTTCTCGTCTTCCAGAATCGGCTTCAGCAGTTCTAAGGCACGCTCGCGGGAGATTTGCTCCGGCGCATCCAGATAGTCATGCGCTACCGGAACATAGGCTGCAATACCCGGCTCCGTTGCGAAGGACAGGCCCACCATATTGGCAGAAATGTTATCGAGGCTGTCCGTTTCGGTATCGAAAGCAAACACGGGTGCTTTTTTCAGCTTTTCAATCCAGGCGACGAGCTGTGATTCCTCAAGGAGGGTTTCATAGTTGTCGAAGGAGAGCGCTGCCGCCTCTTCTTCTTCCTGCTCTTCAGCATCAACGACGAGGGTCTCTTTCGGCTTCGCCGCAGGTTTTGCCCCTTTCGCCTGAAGCCATTTCCCGGCTTCGACATCCGTGATCCAGCGTTTGAATTCGTATTTTCTGAACAGGCCAAGCAGTTCGTCTGCGGCGGGTTCCTGCACTTCAAGCTGCTCGCAGGTAAGCTCCAGCTCTACGTCGGTTTTGATGGTGGCCAGCTGATAGGAGAGATAAGCCACCTCTTTGTTATCGGCGAGCTTTCCGGCCATGGTTTTGGCGCCACGGAAGGTAAGCCCGGCAATTTTGTCGGACTCTGCGTACAGCGTATCCAGCCCACCCAGCCCTTGCAGCAACGCCTGAGCCGTTTTTTCGCCCACGCCCGGCACGCCAGGAATGTTATCTGAGGAATCCCCCATCAGGGCGAGGAAATCAATAATGAGTTCTGGCGGCACGCCATATTTGGCGACAACTTCTTCCGGGCCAAGAATGGTATTGGTCATAGTGTTGATCAGCGTGATCCCCGGCGTTACCAACTGCGCCATATCTTTATCACCGGTGCTGATCAGGACCGGGCGGCCGGCTTTTTCCGCTTCGCGCGCCAGAGTACCTATTACGTCATCAGCTTCAACACCTGAGACCGCCAGTAATGGCAGCCCCATCGCTTTCACCATAGCGTGCAGCGGTTCAATCTGCGCACGCAGATCGTCAGGCATGGGAGGACGGTGAGATTTGTAATGCTCAAATAATTCATCGCGGAAGGTTTTACCCTTCGCATCAAACACCACGGCCGCATGCGTTGGGTGATATTGCAGAATGAGGCTGCGCAGCATATTCAGCACGCCGTACATTGCGCCGGTAGGTTCCCCTGCGCTGTTGGTCAGAGGAGGAAACGCATGATACGCCCGATACAGGTAAGAAGAGCCATCGACGAGTATAAGTGGGTTTTCTGGGATCTGAACCATAATGTCCGTGCCTGTTATGAATTTATGGGTAAAGGATGCCACAGAAGGATGAAAACATCAGGTTTTAGCGCTTTATACAGAAAAAGATTTTGCGATCGTGAAGATCGCTCGCAAAATCAAACTGTGGATAAGTTTGTGCATATTTTTAATACAGGTGAATAACAGTTCAATAAAGCTGATGAGGCAAACTTATTTATTCAAGAAAAACAATTGGTTGGATTGAGATCGCTTAAGATCCCTTCCCACTGGTGGTTATTTAGTCTATGTGGATATAAGCCTTAAGCACCGTGTCTATATAGAAAATTTTGCTGCATGACAGGAAAAGCAGCAGCCTCTTCGTGTGAAAGCGCCCTGGTCTGGGCGTATTTCTGATAAGATCGGCGCCCAGCACCGGATAGCCGGCTGCTAAATTACAGCTAACTATCTGAAAATATTCATTATGTCGAGACTACTCGCTGCGATAACATTATTGCTAAGCGTCATTTTAACTATTCTGGTTACCATCGCCTGTTCTGTGCCAATCATCGTTGCCGGAATAATTAAGCTCCTGCTGCCCGTCCCTCCGGTATGGCGCGCAGTGTCTGCTTTTTGTAATTTTATGATGTACTGCTGGTGTGAAGGGCTGGCGATCCTGTTGTGTCTGAACCCCTGGCTGAAGTGGGATGTTCAGGGCCTGGAGAAGCTGAACAAAAAGCACTGGTATCTGCTGATCTGCAATCACCACAGCTGGGCCGATATCGTTGTATTGTGTGTGCTGTTTCGCAAACACATTCCGATGAATAAGTACTTCCTGAAGCAGCAGCTGGCCTGGGTGCCCTTCATTGGTTTGGCCTGCTGGGCGCTGGATATGCCGTTTATGAAACGCTATTCACGCAGCTATTTAATTCGTCATCCGGAACGCCGCGGTAAGGATGTGGAAACCACACGCCGTTCTTGCGAGAAGTTTCGCGCGCATCCCACCACCATCGTTAACTTCGTCGAAGGGTCACGCTTTACCGAAGAGAAGCGACAGCAGACGCGCTCTCCCTATCAAAATCTATTGCCGCCAAAGGCCGCGGGTATCGCGATGGCGCTCAACGTGCTGGGTGAGCAGTTTGATAAGTTGCTGAACGTAACGCTCTGCTATCCGGAAAACGACAGGACGCCGTTCTACGATATGCTCAGCGGCAGGCTGACACGTATCGTAGTCCGCGTTGATCTGGTGCCCGTAGATGCGGCGCTGCACGGTGATTACGTAAACGATAAGAACTTCAAACGTCGTTTCCAGCTTTGGCTTAATACACTCTGGAAAGAGAAAGACGAACAGATAGCGAAGATTAAATCTTCATACAAAAACGCCGGTCAATGACCGGCGTTTTTCTTTATGTTTGTTACTTTTTCTCAACCAGGTGTTTCACGGTATCAGCGTACTGTTGTACGAAGATATCCATGCTGGTCGTGTCCATACCACGCATATTCACCTGGTATTTGCCGTTAACATACATCGCCGGCACGCCCTGCAACTGGAAGTCCGCGGCAGCTTTTTCCTGCTGTGCCACGAGAGATTTCACTACAAAGCTGTTCCAGGCTGCATCGTAGTCTTCACCTTTCACGCCGGCATCCACGAACACTTTACGGATATCTGCCGTGGTCTGTACGGTCTGGGTTTTCTGTACCGCTTCAAACATAGGCGCGGTGATCTTATCTTCCACACCCAGCGCGATCGCTACCGCCCACGCCTGCGTCAGGTCTTTACCCAATGGGCCAAGAAACTCAACGTGGTATTTCGTCATTTTGGTGCCTTCCGGCAGCTTTTTCTTCACATTGTCAGAAACATGAAGCACCTGCTCAAACTCGTAGCAGTGGGGGCAGTAGAAGGAGAAGAACTCCAGCACCTGAGGCTCGCCAGCAACAGGCTTGTCCAGCGTAATGTACTGCTTGCCATCGGTAAACTGCGCAGCAGTTGCGCTAAATGCCAGAATCATACCAGCCAGCGCCAGCCAAATTTTTTTCATGATTAACTCTCTCCTGAGTGTGTCCAATTAATACATCGGCGTTAATTGCAAAGGGGGTTCCTGAAGAACCTTAACCTGCTCGGTAAATGTGGATATCTGGCTGCGCCAGTAATCCTCCCCGGTAAGCCAGGGGAAATTTCGGGGAAAAGCCGGGTCTTCCCAACGCCTGATTAACCACGCGAGATAATAAACAAATCGCATCGCACGTAAAGGCTCTATCAAGGCAATTTCGTCTGAATTAAAGGGGCTAAATTCTTCATAAGCTTCAATTATGGTCTCAAGCTGCATGCGCTGCTCGGCTTTATCACCGTTGAGCAGCATCCACAGATCCTGAACCGCAGGCCCCATACGTGCGTCATCGAGATCGACAAACAGGGGGCCATCACGCCAGAGAATATTCCCGGCGTGGCAATCACCGTGCAGGCGCAGAGCGGTAATATCATCCCGCCAGCAGGTTTTTACCGCATCAATAAGCTTATCGGTCGCCGTAAGAAATTTATCCTTAAGCGCCTTCGGGATCAGCGCCGATGTTTCGAATACCTGTCGCGGCTCAATAAGGTATTCCTGAACACCAATCGTCGGACGGGCAACAAACGGTTTTTTGCGTCCCGTCTGATGAATGCGCCCCAGATAGCGGGCGACCCATTCCATCTGATCGATATTATCCGCCTCAAACTGTCTTCCGCCCAGGCTCGGAAATATCGCGTAGTAAAAGCCCTGATGGCTCAGCAGCGTTTGGTTATTGAATTTGATCGGTGCCGCAACGGGAACATCGTCAGCCAGCAGATCGTGGGCAAACTGATGCTCTTCCTGAATTTGTTCTGCGGACCAGCGCTGCGGACGGTAGAACTTTACGACAAAGCGCTGGCGCTCTTCGTCCTGGAATTGATAGACGCGGTTTTCGTAGCTGTTTAAAGGGGTTAACCCGGAATCCACCCGAATACCCTGCTCGAACAGTGCATCCACAATGGTATCCGGGTGTAAAGTCTGGAAAGTAAAAGCCTGGTCGTTCATCCGATCATCCGGAAATTATACGAATGATTCAGGATATCATCTTGTGGCGATTTCGGTGGCTCCGCTTACAAGCTTTTACTCTTTAATTACGCCTCGGGCGCGCAGTAATGCGGTTTTAAAATCCTCTTCATAATCTTTCTGAATGCCAGGGATTACAGCATCTTTAGCCGAGTCACGCATTTTGAGGTGGTAGATCAGGATGTCGTCAGAAAGGTCTGCCAGTTCACCATCAAAACCTGACTCTTTCGCCAGTTTCTGTAAAAATTGCATCAGATTCAGCTCTGGCTCTTTTTGCCAGGCCGGCTGGAGAAGCTCAATGACTTCATTAAGACGTTTACATTTCATGGTAGTGCTCCTTTCATTTAGAGAGACACGTTAGCAGGGTCAATCCCACAATAAAAGAGGCGATATTCGTGAATCAATGCCAGCAAATCATCGGGGTCGTTCTGGCCGGGGGCCGGGCAACGCGAATGGGCGGAAAAGATAAGGGTCTTCAGCTCCTGAACAATACCCCCTTGTGGCAGCATGTTGCTGATACGCTGGCAAATCAGGTGTCGTCGATGGCGATCAGCGCTAACCGGCATATCGATATTTATCAGCGCAGTGGATATCCGGTTTATCAGGATAACCTGGTGGACTACCCCGGCCCGCTGGCGGGAATGCTTTCCGTTATGCAGCAGTCACGCGGAGAGTGGTTTCTCTTTTGTTCATGTGATACGCCCTTCATCCCGCCCTGTCTGGCTGAACGTCTGGTGCAGCGGCGCGATGGTGCTCCCGTCGTCTGGGTGCACGACGGTGAACGCGACCATCCAACGATCGCATTGATTCATCGCGCGTTAATCCCCACGCTGGAGGCTTATCTGGCTTCAGGAGAGCGACGCGTAATGGTATTTATGCGCCAGTCAGGGGGGCACGCCGTTGATTTTAGCGACATGAAATCGGCGTTTGTTAATGTAAACACGACGGAAGATTTGCAGATGATGCAGGAGAAGAAATGATACCCGTTTTAGCGATCTCTGCCTGGAGCGGCACCGGGAAAACTACGCTGCTAAAAAAACTGATACCTGCACTTTGCGCTAAAGGCATTCGTCCCGGACTGATTAAGCACACGCACCATAACATGGACGTCGATAAGCCGGGGAAAGATAGCTATGAACTGCGTAAGGCTGGCGCTGCGCAAACGATGGTGGCGAGTCACCAGCGCTGGGCGTTGATGACAGAAACCCCGGATGAAGCAACGCTGGATCTCGCTTATCTTGTCAGCCGAATGGATCACTCCACGCTGGATCTGGTGCTGGTTGAGGGGTTCAAGCATGAGGCTGTTGCGAAGATCTTGCTGTTCAGAAGCGATGCGGGGCATAACGTAAGTGAGTTAACGCTGGATGAGCATGTTATTGCCGTAGCCAGTGATGTTGCGTTGTCGCTGGACGTACCGGTTCTGGATTTGAATAACGTGGATGTGATTGCAGAGTTTATTGTGGAGTGGTGTGCAGTCTGAGATCTGCCAGGTGACGGCTTCGCCTTACCTGGCCTACATTTTTTCGACGTAGAAACGCAAAAAGGCCATCCTTGCGGATGGCCTCTTCACTTGTTTGATGCCTGGCAGTTCCCTACTCTCACATGGGGAGACCCCACACTACCATCGGCGCTACGGCGTTTCACTTCTGAGTTCGGCATGGGGTCAGGTGGGACCACCGCGCTAAAGCCGCCAGGCAAATTCTGTTATCTGTATCAGGCTGAAAATCGTGTCTCTTCGCCAAAACATCTTCGGCGTTGTAAGGTTAAGCCTCACGGTTCATTAGTATCGGTTAGCTCAACGCATCGCTGCGCTTACACACCCGACCTATCAACGTCGTCGTCTTCAACGTTCCTTCAGGAGACTTAAAGTCTCAGGGAGAACTCATCTCGGGGCAAGTTTCGTGCTTAGATGCTTTCAGCACTTATCTCTTCCGCATTTAGCTACCGGGCAGTGCCATTGGCATGACAACCCGAACACCAGTGATGCGTCCACTCCGGTCCTCTCGTACTAGGAGCAGCCCCCCTCAATTCTCCAGCGCCCACGGCAGATAGGGACCGAACTGTCTCACGACGTTCTAAACCCAGCTCGCGTACCACTTTAAATGGCGAACAGCCATACCCTTGGGACCTACTTCAGCCCCAGGATGTGATGAGCCGACATCGAGGTGCCAAACACCGCCGTCGATATGAACTCTTGGGCGGTATCAGCCTGTTATCCCCGGAGTACCTTTTATCCGTTGAGCGATGGCCCTTCCATTCAGAACCACCGGATCACTATGACCTGCTTTCGCACCTGCTCGCGCCGTCACGCTCGCAGTCAAGCTGGCTTATGCCATTGCACTAACCTCCTGATGTCCGACCAGGATTAGCCAACCTTCGTGCTCCTCCGTTACTCTTTGGGAGGAGACCGCCCCAGTCAAACTACCCACCAGACACTGTCCGCAACCCGGATTACGGGTCTACGTTAGAACACCAGCCATTAAAGGGTGGTATTTCAAGGTTGGCTCCACGCAGACTGGCGTCCACGCTTCAAAGCCTCCCACCTATCCTACACATCAAGGACCAGTGTTCAGTGTCAAGCTATAGTAAAGGTTCACGGGGTCTTTCCGTCTTGCCGCGGGTACACTGCATCTTCACAGCGAGTTCAATTTCACTGAGTCTCGGGTGGAGACAGCCTGGCCATCATTACGCCATTCGTGCAGGTCGGAACTTACCCGACAAGGAATTTCGCTACCTTAGGACCGTTATAGTTACGGCCGCCGTTTACCGGGGCTTCGATCAAGAGCTTCGCGTTGCCGCTAACCCCATCAATTAACCTTCCGGCACCGGGCAGGCGTCACACCGTATACGTCCACTTTCGTGTTTGCACAGTGCTGTGTTTTTAATAAACAGTTGCAGCCAGCTGGTATCTTCGACTGATTTCAGCTCCGTCCGCAGGGACTTCACCTACATATCAGCGTGCCTTCTCCCGAAGTTACGGCACCATTTTGCCTAGTTCCTTCACCCGAGTTCTCTCAAGCGCCTTGGTATTCTCTACCTGACCACCTGTGTCGGTTTGGGGTACGATTTCGTGTTACCTGATGCTTAGAGGCTTTTCCTGGAAGCAGGGCATTTATCACTTCAGCACCGTAGTGCCTCGTCATCACACCTCAGCGTTAAAAGGTACCGGATTTACCTGGAACCTCCGCCTACATGCTTAAACCGGGACAACCGTCGCCCGGCTGACATAGCCTTCTCCGTCCCCCCTTCGCAGTAACACCAAGTACAGGAATATTAACCTGTTTCCCATCGACTACGCCTTTCGGCCTCGCCTTAGGGGTCGACTCACCCTGCCCCGATTAACGTTGGACAGGAACCCTTGGTCTTCCGGCGAGCGGGCTTTTCACCCGCTTTATCGTTACTTATGTCAGCATTCGCACTTCTGATACCTCCAGCAACCCTCACAGGCCACCTTCAACGGCTTACAGAACGCTCCCCTACCCAACAACACATAGTGTCGCTGCCGCAGCTTCGGTGCATGGTTTAGCCCCGTTACATCTTCCGCGCAGGCCGACTCGACCAGTGAGCTATTACGCTTTCTTTAAATGATGGCTGCTTCTAAGCCAACATCCTGGCTGTCTGTGCCTTCCCACATCGTTTCCCACTTAACCATGACTTTGGGACCTTAGCTGGCGGTCTGGGTTGTTTCCCTCTTCACGACGGACGTTAGCACCCGCCGTGTGTCTCCCGTGATAACATTCTTCGGTATTCGTAGTTTGCATCGGGTTGGTAAGCCGGGATGGCCCCCTAGCCGAAACAGTGCTCTACCCCCGAAGATGAATTCACGAGGCGCTACCTAAATAGCTTTCGGGGAGAACCAGCTATCTCCCGGTTTGATTGGCCTTTCACCCCCAGCCACAGGTCATCCGCTAATTTTTCAACATTAGTCGGTTCGGTCCTCCAGTTAGTGTTACCCAACCTTCAACCTGCCCATGGCTAGATCACCGGGTTTCGGGTCTATACCCTGCAACTTAACGCCCAGTTAAGACTCGGTTTCCCTTCGGCTCCCCTATACGGTTAACCTTGCTACAGAATATAAGTCGCTGACCCATTATACAAAAGGTACGCAGTCACCCCATAAAGAGGCTCCCACTGCTTGTACGTACACGGTTTCAGGTTCTTTTTCACTCCCCTCGCCGGGGTTCTTTTCGCCTTTCCCTCACGGTACTGGTTCACTATCGGTCAGTCAGGAGTATTTAGCCTTGGAGGATGGTCCCCCCATATTCAGACAGGATACCACGTGTCCCGCCCTACTCTTCGAGTTCACAACAAGTGTGTTTTCGTGTACGGGACTATCACCCTGTACCGTCGGACTTTCCAGACCGTTCCACTAACACACAAGCTGATTCAGACTCCGGGCTGCTCCCCGTTCGCTCGCCGCTACTGGGGGAATCTCGGTTGATTTCTTTTCCTCGGGGTACTTAGATGTTTCAGTTCCCCCGGTTCGCCTCGTTAACCTATGTATTCAGTTAACGATAGTGCAACGGATTGCACTGGGTTTCCCCATTCGGACATCGACGGGTCAAAGGTTCATATCACCTCGCCGTCGCTTTTCGCAGATTAGCACGTCCTTCATCGCCTCTGACTGCCAGGGCATCCACCGTGTACGCTTAGTCGCTTAACCTCACAACCCGAAGATGTTTCACTTCTGATTGCGAAAATTTGAGAGACTCGGACACACATGAGCTGTGTGTCGTTTCAATTTTCAGCTTGATCCAGATTTTTAAAGAGCAAATATCTCAAACATGACTCGTAAGTCAGTTTTGAGATATGACGGCAGGTGACTTTCACTCACGAACCAGCAAGTGGCGTCCCCTAGGGGATTCGAACCCCTGTTACCGCCGTGAAAGGGCGGTGTCCTGGGCCTCTAGACGAAGGGGACGTACAGTCTCAATCGCAAGACGCCTTGCTATTTACTTTTCATCAGACAATCTGTGTGAGCACTACAAAGGCAGGTTCTTTAAGGTAAGGAGGTGATCCAACCGCAGGTTCCCCTACGGTTACCTTGTTACGACTTCACCCCAGTCATGAATCACAAAGTGGTAAGCGCCCTCCCGAAGGTTAAGCTACCTACTTCTTTTGCAACCCACTCCCATGGTGTGACGGGCGGTGTGTACAAGGCCCGGGAACGTATTCACCGTGGCATTCTGATCCACGATTACTAGCGATTCCGACTTCATGGAGTCGAGTTGCAGACTCCAATCCGGACTACGACGCACTTTATGAGGTCCGCTTGCTCTCGCGAGGTCGCTTCTCTTTGTATGCGCCATTGTAGCACGTGTGTAGCCCTACTCGTAAGGGCCATGATGACTTGACGTCATCCCCACCTTCCTCCAGTTTATCACTGGCAGTCTCCTTTGAGTTCCCGGCCTAACCGCTGGCAACAAAGGATAAGGGTTGCGCTCGTTGCGGGACTTAACCCAACATTTCACAACACGAGCTGACGACAGCCATGCAGCACCTGTCTCAGAGTTCCCGAAGGCACCAAAGCATCTCTGCTAAGTTCTCTGGATGTCAAGAGTAGGTAAGGTTCTTCGCGTTGCATCGAATTAAACCACATGCTCCACCGCTTGTGCGGGCCCCCGTCAATTCATTTGAGTTTTAACCTTGCGGCCGTACTCCCCAGGCGGTCGACTTAACGCGTTAGCTCCGGAAGCCACGCCTCAAGGGCACAACCTCCAAGTCGACATCGTTTACGGCGTGGACTACCAGGGTATCTAATCCTGTTTGCTCCCCACGCTTTCGCACCTGAGCGTCAGTCTTTGTCCAGGGGGCCGCCTTCGCCACCGGTATTCCTCCAGATCTCTACGCATTTCACCGCTACACCTGGAATTCTACCCCCCTCTACAAGACTCTAGCCTGCCAGTTTCGAATGCAGTTCCCAGGTTGAGCCCGGGGATTTCACATCCGACTTGACAGACCGCCTGCGTGCGCTTTACGCCCAGTAATTCCGATTAACGCTTGCACCCTCCGTATTACCGCGGCTGCTGGCACGGAGTTAGCCGGTGCTTCTTCTGCGGGTAACGTCAATTGCTGAGGTTATTAACCTCAACACCTTCCTCCCCGCTGAAAGTACTTTACAACCCGAAGGCCTTCTTCATACACGCGGCATGGCTGCATCAGGCTTGCGCCCATTGTGCAATATTCCCCACTGCTGCCTCCCGTAGGAGTCTGGACCGTGTCTCAGTTCCAGTGTGGCTGGTCATCCTCTCAGACCAGCTAGGGATCGTCGCCTAGGTGAGCCGTTACCCCACCTACTAGCTAATCCCATCTGGGCACATCCGATGGCAAGAGGCCCGAAGGTCCCCCTCTTTGGTCTTGCGACGTTATGCGGTATTAGCTACCGTTTCCAGTAGTTATCCCCCTCCATCAGGCAGTTTCCCAGACATTACTCACCCGTCCGCCACTCGTCAGCAAAGCAGCAAGCTGCTTCCTGTTACCGTTCGACTTGCATGTGTTAGGCCTGCCGCCAGCGTTCAATCTGAGCCATGATCAAACTCTTCAATTTAAAAGTTTGATGCTCAATGAATTAAACTTCGTAATGAATTACGTGTTCACTCGTTGAGACTTGGTATTCATTTATCGTCTTGCGACGTTAAGAATCCATGTCACTTTGAGTGCCCACACAGATTGTCTGATAAATTGTTAAAGAGCAGTGCCGCTACGTTTTCGCTGCGGCGCGGGGTGTGCATATTACGCTTTCCCGCTTCAGAGTCAAGCGTTTATTTTGCTTTTCTCTGCTGACCCGGCGGCTTGCGTGCCGTTGTTCCGTGTCAGTGGAGGCGCATTATAGGGAGTTCTTCTCAAGTGACAAGAGGAAATTAAAAAAAAGTTTCTGACCGTGTTTTTTTTCACCAAAAGCGATGAGATCAAGCTACAAATTGTTCTATTTGATGTATCTGCAACCACAATCACACCTGAGATGGCATAATTAGCCGCATCAATATTTAAGGAATAAAAGCGATGCCATTAAGCGCACAACAGTTGGCAGCTCAAAAAAACCTGTCGTACGTGCTGGCAGAAAAGCTGGCCCAGCTGATCTTAGCGGGTAAATATGCCCCAGGAAGCATCCTGCCCAGCGAGATGGAACTGGGGGATCGGTTTGGCGTAAGCCGTACCGCCGTTCGCGAAGCGGTAAAAACATTAACGGCGAAAGGAATGGTGCTTCCACGCCCGCGCATTGGCACCCGCGTTATGCCTCAGGGGAACTGGAACTTTCTCGATCAGGAATTACTCACCTGGTGGATGACCGAAGATAACTTTAATCAGGTCGTTGATCACTTTCTGGTCATGCGCAGCAGTCTTGAGCCTCAGGCCTGCCTGCTTGCCGCCACGCTCGGCACGGCAGAACAAAAAGCGCAGCTCAATACATTAATGGAAGAGATGGTGTTTCTGAAAAAGCACTTTAACCGCGAACGCTGGATAGAGGTCGATATGGCCTGGCACGAACATATCTATAATATGAGCGGAAATCCTTTCCTGACCTCCTTTGCTTCTTTATTCCATTCTGTGTACCACACTTACTTTACCTCTATCACACAAGATGAGGTGGTGAAGCTGGATCTGCATCAGGCGATAGTCGATGCCATTCAGGAGAGCGACGGGCAGCGAGCCCTGAGTGCGTGCCAGGCGTTGCTGGCCGCGCCAACCCACCAGCAGGTAAATAAATGACTGAGAAAAAAGCACGCAGTATGGCCGGATTGCCGTGGATTGCAGCCATGGCGTTCTTTATGCAGGCACTGGATGCCACTATCCTCAATACCGCCCTTCCCGCCATAGCCCAAAGCCTTAACCGCTCCCCGCTGGCGATGCAATCTGCCATCATCAGCTATACCCTGACGGTGGCGATGCTTATTCCGGTCAGCGGCTGGCTGGCCGATCGTTTCGGCACGCGTAAAGTGTTCATGCTGGCGGTGACGCTGTTCACCCTCGGTTCTCTGGCGTGCGCCCTTTCCACTTCTCTGACGGAACTGGTTATCTTCCGCGTCCTACAGGGAATAGGCGGCGCGATGATGATGCCCGTCGCGCGTCTGGCGCTCTTGCGCGCCTATCCGCGCAGCGAACTGCTCCCGGTGCTCAACTTTGTGACCATGCCGGGGCTGGTCGGGCCGATACTTGGCCCGGTACTCGGCGGGGTACTGGTGACCTGGGCAAGCTGGCACTGGATCTTCCTGATTAACATTCCGATTGGTGTGGCAGGGCTGATTTACGCCCGCAAATATATGCCAAACTTCACCACGCCACGGCGCAGCTTCGATATGGGTGGCTTCTTCCTGTTTGGCCTGAGCCTGGTCCTGTTCTCCAGCGGGATGGAGCTGTTTGGCGAGAAAATCGTAGCGACGTGGCTGGCGCTGGCCGTCATCCTCAGCGGTATTCTGCTGTTCCTTCTTTATATACGCCATGCGCGTCGCCACCCGACGCCGCTTATCTCTTTATCTCTCTTTAACACCCGAACGTTCTCCGTCGGGATCGCGGGCAATATAGCATCACGTCTCGGCACGGGCTGTGTGCCTTTCCTGATGCCGCTGATGCTTCAGGTCGGTTTTGGCTATCCGGCGCTGATTGCCGGCTGCATGATGGCCCCCACGGCGATGGGCTCGATTCTTGCAAAATCAACGGTCACGCAGGTGCTGCGCTGGTTTGGCTATCGTAAGACGCTGGTTGGCGTGACGGTATTTATCGGATTGATGATTGCGCAGTTCTCCCTTCAATCTGCGGCGTTACCGATATGGATGCTGATCCTGCCGCTGTTTGTGCTGGGGATGGCTATGTCAACGCAGTTCACGTCGATGAACACGATTACGCTTGCGGATCTCACCGATGAGAACGCCAGCAGCGGCAACAGCGTACTGGCGGTGACCCAACAGCTGTCGATCAGCCTCGGCGTAGCCGTGAGCGCGGCGGTGCTGCGGTTTTATGAAGGGTTTGACGGTACGAATACCGTTGAGCAGTTCCACTATACCTTTATCACCATGGGCGCACTTACCGTGGTATCGGCGGTGGTCTTTATGTTGTTAAAGCCGAAAGACGGCCGGAACCTGATTAAAGAGCGTCACAAAGAAAAGGCTAAACCGAACCGCGTTCCATCAGAACAGGAGTAAGCTGCAAACGTTGCTGTTGCAGCGTGGGCTGCGCCATACGGTGGATCAACACGTCTATGGCCAGCTCACCCAGTTCATCCTTCGGCTGATGGATTGTGGTCAGCGGCGGCGTCATGTAGCGCGCCAGTTCGATATCATCGTAGCCCACGATCGCCATATCGTCCGGAACACGTAACCCCGCCTGATACAGCGCCTGGTAAGCTCCGAATGCCATCGCATCGTTACCAATAAACACGGCCTGCGGGCGCGGCTCTTGCGCCAGCAGTTTCTGCATTGCTTCAAATCCACCGTTAAATTCGAAATCGCCGGTGATGCGATAGCCATCAGGAATGGCAAGCCCTGCCCGCTCCATTGCTGAAAGATAACCTTCCAGACGCAGGCGCGCCGGGGTTTTATCCAGCGGGCCGGTAATACAGGCAATGCGGGTATGGCCTTTATCAATCAGGTACTGCGTCGCCATATCGCCGCCCAGCAGCGAGTTATCCTGAATCAGATCGCTGGTTCCGTCGAACGGCGCCCAGTCCATCATTACCGTGGGAATAGAAGGGTAGCGCTGAATAATCTCTTTTGAGGGCTGATGCGTTTCGGTACAGAGCAGCAGCAATCCGTCGACGCGTTTTTGCATGAGCGTCTCCAGGTTACGGTTCATGCGCTGCTCGTCCCCTTCGGTATTGCACAGCACCAGGCTATAGCCGCGCTCGAAGCAGCTGCGCTCCACGCCGCGCACCAGTTCAGAATAGAAAGGATTGGTACTGGCAGTGATCAGCATGCCGATGGTGCGCGTCTGGTTAAGCTTCAGGCTGCGCGCCAGCGCGGACGGCGCATAGTTGAGCTCTTTAATTGCAGCGTCAACTTTCTCCCGAATCGCCTCGCTGACGAAGCGATCGTTATTGATAACGTGGGAGACGGTCGAGGTAGAAACGCCCGCCATACGGGCGACATCTTTCATTGTGGCCAAGCATTACCCCTGCTGACTTAAGAATTCATCAATCTCTTTACGCCATGGAACAGAAGGCTGAGCGCCTTTACGCGTCACTGCAATCGCGGCGGCGGCATGCGCAAAGCGGATCGCGTCATCCATTGCTTTTCCTTCCAGCAATGCCGTTACCAGCGCACCGTTGAAGGTATCTCCAGCGGCGATGGTATCAATGGCTTTGACCTTAAAGCCCGGTACGCGACGGCCTTCGCCATTGACGCTAGCCCACACCCCACGGCTGCCGAGGGTGATTATCACGGTTCCAATGCCTTTTCCGTGCAGCGCACGCGCTGCACGCGCTGCATCGTCATCATTTTCGACACGGATACCCGTCAGCTTTTCCGCTTCGGTTTCGTTCGGGGTGATGATATCCACCAGCGCCAGCAGTTCGTCTGATAATACACGGGCAGGCGCAGGGTTAAGTACGACAGTGGTATGATTTTCATGCGCAATTTTCGCGGCGGCCAGCACGCTTTCAACCGGAGACTCCAGCTGCATCAGCAGGGCTTCCGCTCCGGCGATGATCCCACGCTGCGCTTCGACGCGCTCAGTCGTTAACGCGGCGTTAGCCCCCGCATGAATACCGATGACATTCTCACCTTCCGCATTGACGAAGATCAGCGCCACGCCAGTAGATTCTCCTTCAACAACGCTGACGGGTGCAGTATCGATGTTGTCGCTTGCCAGCTGTTTACGTACGCGCTCGCCGGTATCGTCATCACCCGTACAGGCGATAAACGCGATATTCGCCCCGCTGCGCCCGGCAGCAACCGCCTGGTTTGCGCCCTTACCGCCGAACGCGACCTGATACTGATTGCCGGTGACGGTTTCGCCCGGCGTGGGGAACGTTTCAAGGTTAAGAATGTGATCGGCATTGATACTGCCAAGGACGACGAGGTTGCCTGCGGTTTTCATGTATTGAGGTGTCCATCTGAGAGCGCCACCGGTATTACCCGGTGGCGTATGCCACACTTTTCTTTTATTTGGTGTCCCTCAGGCAGCCAGCGACTGCCTGAATCGCCTTTACTGCTTAATGACCAGCTTCAGGTCAACAGGGTATTTGGCCTGAACTTTTTCGCCCTTCAGCACTTTATCGGCAGTTTGCACGCCAGTCGCGCCAATCTGCTCAGGCAGCTGAGCGATGGTCGCAGCCAGTTTGCCATCATTTACTGCTTTTTCACCATCCGGCGTGCCGTCAAATCCGACAACCATCACATCTGATTTACCCGCAGTCTGGAGCGCACGCAGCGCACCGAGCGCCATTTCGTCGTTCTGTGCAAATACCGCCTGCACATCAGGATGCGCGGTCAGCAGGTTCTGCATAACGTTCAGACCCTTAGTACGGTCGAAGTCTGCCGGCTGGCTCGCCAGTACGTTAAATTTATGCGCCGCGACAGCCTGCTGGAAGCCTTCACCACGTTCACGGGCCGCGGAAGTACCGGCGATACCCTGCAACTCGATCACTTTCGCGCCTTCACCGGCTTTCTTCGCGATGTAGTCACCGGCAATTTTTCCGCCCAGTACGTTATCAGACGCAATGTGGCTGACCACGTCGCCTTTCGTCGCCTGACGGTCCAGGGTGATCACCGGGATCTTCGCCTGGTTTGCCATCTTCACGGCGTTACCGACCGCGTCGGAATCCGTTGGGTTGATCAGCAGAATTTTCGTACCGCGTACGGTTAAGTCCTGAACGTTAGCCAGCTCTTTCGCCGGGTTGTTCTGTGAATCCAGCACCACCAGGTTGTAGCCCAGTTTGTCTGCTTCTTTCTGCGCACCGTCCTTCAGAGAGACGAAGAACGGATTGTTCAGGGTAGAGACAACCAGCGCGATGGTATCTTTCGCCATGGCGTTAGCACTTACGGTTGCGCTCAGCGCGACAGCAGAAACCAGGGTAGCCAGTTTTTTCATGTTCATATCTAAGATGTCCTGTAGTGTCGTCAGTTACTGTTTTTTGTTGTCTACCAGTACCGCCAGCAAAATCACCACTGCCTTAACGATCATCTGGTAATAGGAGGAAACACCTAACAAATTCAAACCATTATTCAGGAAACCGAGGATCAGTGCGCCGATCAATGTCCCAATAATGCGACCTTTACCGCCCGCAAGGCTCGTACCGCCCAGAACCACCGCCGCGATGGCATCCAGCTCGTACCCCGTTCCCGCTGTTGGCTGTGCGGAAGAGAGGCGCGCCACTTCGATGATGCCCGCCAGAGAGGCCAGCAGGCCGCACAGGGAGTAAACGATAATTTTGACTTTATTGACGCTGATGCCGGACAGACGCGTGGCCGCTTCATTACCGCCCAGCGCATAGATATACCGGCCCAGGCGGGTATGGTGCAGCATGTACCACGCCGCCAGGAAAACGATAGCCATGATCCAGACCGGCGTCGGGATGCCCAGCGGGCGTCCAATACCGAACCAGCCAAACAGATCGGCGTTATCCGTAAACCCGGTATTCACCGGGCTACCGTTGGTGTACACCATGGTCACGCCGCGCAGCAGCAACATCATCACCAGCGTGGCGATAAACGCCTGAACGCGGCCTTTTGCCACAATCACACCGGTGACGGCGCCAATCGCCGCGCCTGCCGCCAGGGCAGCGGCAACGGCCACCAGCGCGTTAACTTCAATGCCGACAATCGACGCGGCAATCGCACCGGTGAGCGCCAGCAGGGAACCGACGGACAGATCGATACCCGAGGTCAGAATCACCAGCGTCATCCCCACCGCCATAATGGCGTTGACGGAAGTCTGCTGAAGAATATTGAACAGGTTATTGACGGTAAAAAAGTTCGGGCTCATGGTCGAGACAATCGCGATCAGCACCAGCAGGGCAATCAGCGATTTTTGTTCCATCAGCCATGCCTTTGTGAAATAGCGGCGACCAGAAACAGCCTGGGTAGTCATCTTCTTACTCCTGATTCACGCGATTAAGCTTGCCCACAGCGGCAGCCATCAGAACTTCCTGGGTGGCCTGCTCGCGAGTGAATTCACCGCCGAGATGCCCTTCATGCATGACGATAATGCGATCGCTCATGCCTAATACTTCTGGCATCTCGGAAGAGACCAGAATGATGCTCAGACCGTCGGCCTTGAACTGGTTAATCAGCTGATAGATCTCTTTTTTCGCGCCCACGTCCACGCCGCGGGTTGGCTCGTCGAGGATCAGCACTTTCGGGCGCGTCATCAGACCGCGGGCAATCGCCACTTTCTGCTGATTCCCGCCGGACAGCAGGCCAATCGCCTGCTCCATCGACGGCGTTTTAACGTTGAAGAGACGGATAAAATCGCTGACCGCCTGCTGTTCGTCTTTGTGCTTCAGGCTGCCGCCGCTGCGGCTGAAATAGCGCAGCGCGGTAAGCGACATGTTCTCTTTCACCGACATGCCCAGCACTAAGCCGTCGCGCTTGCGGTCTTCGGAGATATAGACGATGCCGTTCGCCAGCCCGTCCTGCGGCGAGCGGGTGACCACTTCATGACCGTCAAGGGTAACGTAACCGCTGGTGCGCGGCAGTGCGCCATACAGCACTTTCATCAGTTCGGTACGGCCCGCGCCCATCAGACCCGCGACGCCCAGGATCTCGCCCTGGCGCAGGGTAAAGGTCACATCGTTAACGCCCGGACCGCAGAGGTTATCTACCTTCAGGCGGATCTCGCCCGGCGCTTTGTCCAGATGCGGATATTGGTCCTCGAGCTTACGTCCCACCATCATTTCGATCAGCGTATCTTCGGTCAGCGTCGCCACTTCGCGCTCGGCGATAAACTGCCCGTCGCGGAAGACGGTCACGTCGTCGCAAATTTCGAAGATCTCTTTCATGCGGTGAGAGATATAGACAATGCCGCGCCCCTGGGCTTTCAGCTCGCGGATCACGCGGAACAGGGATTCGGTTTCGGTATCGGTCAGGGCGTCGGTCGGTTCATCCATAATGATGACCTTCGACTCAAAGCTCAGCACCTTCGCGATTTCCACCATCTGCTGATCGCCGATGGAGAGGTCGCCCACCAGGCGGTCGCTCTTGAAGCGCAGGTTCAGCTTCGCCAGCAGTTTGTCCGCTTCGGCATACATGGTTTTCCAGTCGATTTTGCCAAACCGGTTCACGAACTCGCGGCCCAGGAAGATGTTCTCCGCAATGGTCAACTGCGGGATCAGGTTTAACTCCTGGTGAATAATGCCGATGCCCGCTTCCTGAGAGGATTTCGGGCCGCTGAAGGTGGTCTCTTTACCCAGCCATAAGAGCGAACCGGCATCGCGTTGGTAGATACCGGTCAGCACTTTCATCATGGTGGATTTGCCGGCGCCGTTTTCGCCCACCAGCGCCATTACGCGCCCGGAATAGACGTTCAGCGCCGCGCCGGAGAGGGCTTTAACGCCCGGGAACGACTTATCGATCCCTTTGAGTTGGAGTAATGCGTCCATGATGGCCTCAGAAGGTGACGCCAGCACAGAGAATGATATTCGCATAAGGGGAACACTCCCCGCTGCGAATCACCGCCTGACTGTCTGCGGTTTGTTGTTTGAACTGCTCGTGCGTTGTGTAACGAATTTCTATGGTGTTTCCCTGGCGTTGTTGCAGCTGCTCAATGTGGCTGAGCAACGTTTCGTGGAGTTGCGGATTATGTTGTTTGATTTCCGCGGCGAGAATGGCCGTCTCAACCTGCATTTCCGCGGTCACCACCTCCAGTACCTGCATGAACGAGGGCACGCCCTGCATTAACGCCATATCGATACGGGTTGTGCTGCGCGGAACCGGTAAGCCTGCATCGCAAACCACCAGCGTATCGGTATGCCCAAGACGGGAAATAACCGACGAGATTTCTGAGTTGAGTACCGTGCCTTTCTTCATTTTTTGCTCCACTAGCGAAACGTTTCGCTAAAAACAGTGTAGCCGCAAAAATGTTCAGAAAACCATCATGACGTAACGGATTTGTGATCAACGTCGAAACGTTTCGCTAAGTGAAATATTGAGGTGATTTTGGCGGGTATGTTGAGGATCTGGTAGGCCGGGTAAGCGCAGCGCCACCCGGCATTTTTAGAAGGACTTAAATCTCGACCTGCGTCCCCAGCTCAATCACGCGATTAGGCGGGATCTCAAACTGGTCAGGCGCACGCAGGGCGTTACGTTGCAGGATGAGATACAACTTACCGCGCAGACGCAGATACCATGGGCGCTTGCCGATGATCAGCGACTCGTGGGACATAAAGAACGACGTCTCCATCATGCGGCAGCTCAGCCCTTCCAGACCGCAGCGGTGGAATACTTCTTCTACGTTCGGCGTTTCGCGCCAGCCGTAGCTCGCCACCACGCGCCAGAAGGTCGGCGACAGCTGCTCAATCTGTACGCGGCGCACGTTGTGAACGTACGGCGCATCTTCGGTGCGCAGCGTCAGCAGGATCACGCGCTCGTGCAGCACTTTGTTGTGCTTAAGATTATGCATCAGCGCAAACGGGATCACGTTCAGCGCACGAGACATATACACCGCCGTGCCAGGCACGCGCACCGGCGGGGATTTCTCCAGCGAGGCGATCATCGCCTCCAGAGAATTACCGTGCTCATGCATACGACGCAGCAGGCGGAAACGTTCGCTCTTCCACGTCGTCATCACGATGAACATCACCAGACCCAGCGTCAGCGGCAGCCAGCCACCGGAGACAATCTTGTCGAGGTTCGCAGAGAACAGCGGCACGTCGATGCAGAGGAAGCCAACCAGGATCAGCCCCACGAGGAACTTATTCCAGTGCCAGTTACGGTACGCCACGGTGGTGGAGAGAATAGAGGTCAACACCATCGTTCCGGTCACCGCGATACCGTACGCCGCCGCCAGGTTACTGGAGTGTTCGAAGCTGACGATAACAATCACAACCGCGAAATAGAGCAGCCAGTTGACGAACGGAATGTAGATCTGGCCTGACTCCATCTCAGAGGTATGAATAATGCGCATTGGCGAGAGATACCCCAGACGCACGGCCTGACGCGTCAGGGAGAAGACGCCGGAAATAACGGCCTGAGAAGCAATGACCGTCGCCAGCGTCGCCAGGATCAGCATTGGAACCAGCGCCCAGTCCGGCGCCAGCAGGAAGAACGGGTTTTTAATCGCTTCAGGATGGGCAAGCAGCAGCGCGCCCTGGCCGAAGTAATTCAGCACCAGTGAAGGCAGGACAACGCTAAACCAGGCGACGCGAATAGGGAGTTTCCCGAAGTGGCCCATATCCGCATACAGCGCTTCAACACCGGTAATGGAAAGCACCACCGCGCCCAGCGCTACGAACGACACCACTTTATATTCAAGGAAGAAATGAACTGCCCACATCGGGTTCAGCGCGTGCAGGACGTCGGGGTTGGCAATAATGCTGCGCAAGCCCAGCGCCGCCAGGATCAGGAACCAGGCCAGCATGATAGGCGCAAACAGCTTACCCACCAGCCCGGTACCGTGTTTTTGTATGGCAAACAGCAATGTCAGCACGATAATAGCGAGTGGCACGACCCACGTATCAAGCTGCGGCGCGACAATCTCCAGCCCCTCTATGGCCGACATCACCGAAATCGCCGGCGTAATCACCACTTCCCCATAGAAGAAGCTGCCGCCAATCAGGCCGATAATGACAAGCACGGAGGTCATTCTTGCAGAGGTATTGCGCCCGGCAAGGGACATCAGGGTCAGTATACCGCCCTCGCCCGCGTTATCAGCCCGCATAACGAAGGAGAGATACTTCAGGGAGACCACCAGGATCAGCAGCCAGAAGATGAGCGAGAGAAAACCAAATACGGCGTCACGCTCTACACCAAAACCAAACTGACCGGACAGACATTCGCGAAGCGTATAAAGCGGGCTGGTGCCGATATCACCGTAGACAACCCCGATCGCCGCAAGCGTTACTGCGGGTAATGATTGCTTATTATCAGTGCTCATAGACTAGTCTTTTCGTTTGAATAACAAATGTGTGCTTAGTCCCTTGGCCCACAAAAAGCGCACAGTATGCACGATTCAATGCAAAATCGTACCCCTAAATGCAGCCGCATTAATGTAGCGCAAAGAAAATAGCGCCGCACTTCAGCCTATTACCAGGCCAGACCGAAACGTCTATACTCGCTTCAATTAGCCGCCACCACGGTGAAAGGATGCAAAACTATTATGGCTCACTCACATTTATTAGCAGAAAGAATTTCCCGCCTCAGCAGCGCGCTGGAGAAAGGCCTTTACGAGCGTAGCCACGCCATTCGCCTCTGTTTACTGGCGGCGTTGAGCGGGGAAAGCGTGTTTCTGCTGGGCCCGCCGGGCATTGCCAAAAGTCTGATCGCACGCCGCCTCAAGTTCGCTTTCCAGAATGCTCGCGCGTTTGAGTATTTGATGACGCGCTTCTCCACGCCGGAAGAAGTTTTCGGCCCGCTCTCCATTCAGGCGTTAAAAGACGAGGGACGCTACGAGCGTCTGACGGCGGGCTATCTCCCGGAAGCGGAAATCGTCTTTCTTGATGAGATCTGGAAAGCCGGCCCGGCCATTCTGAACACCCTGCTGACGGCAATCAACGAACGCCGCTTCCGCAACGGCGCGAGCGAAGAGAAGATTCCCATGCGCCTGCTGGTGGCCGCGTCTAACGAATTGCCCGAAGCCGACAGCAGCCTTGAAGCGCTGTACGACCGCATGCTGATCCGCCTGTGGCTGGATAAGGTCCAGGATAAATCGAACTTTCGTTCAATGCTGGTGAGCCAGCAGGACGAAAACGAAAACCCGGTGGCAGCATCGTTACAGGTCACGGACGAGGAATATCACCAGTGGCAGGAGGATATCGGCAAGATAAAACTGCCTGATACCGTATTTGAGCTGATCTTCATGCTGCGCCAGCAGCTTGATTTACTGCCCTCCGCGCCGTACGTCTCCGACCGTCGCTGGAAAAAAGCCATTCGCCTGCTCCAGGCAAGCGCCCTGTTCAGCGGCCGCGATGCTGTTGCCCCTGTCGATCTGATCCTGCTGAAAGACTGTCTGTGGCACGACGCAGAAGGGATGAATCTGATGCAGCAGCAGCTGGACGTTTTGATGACCGGACACGCGTGGGGCCAGCAGTCGATGCTCAATCAGCTGGGAGCGATTGCCCAACGTCGCCTTCAGCTCCAGCAGCAGCAAAGTGACAAAACCGCGCTGAAGGTGAACCGTCTCGGCGGGATGTTTGCCCGTAAGCCACACTACGAACTGCCCGCCGGGCTGACTGACGCCTCGCTCACGCTCCTCCTCCAGCAGCCGCTTAAGCTTCATGATATGCAGGTGGTGCACGTGACGATCGAACGCGTTGCGCTGGTTCAGTGGCTGGATAAGGGCGGTGAGATCCGCGGTAAACTCAACGGTATCGGCTTTGCACAGCCGCTGTCGCTGGAAGTCGATAGCAGCCAGCATCTGGTGATCCGCGACGTCAGCCTTCAGGGATCGCGCCTGGCGCTGCCGGGAACGGCCTCGGACAGCCTTCCGGAAGAGATCAAACAGCAGCTCGACGCGCTGGATAACGAATGGCATCAGCAGCACACGCGCTTTAGCGAGCAGCAGAAATGCCTCTTTATTCATAGCGACTGGTTAGGCCGCATTGAAGCCAGCTTGCAGGATGTCAGCGCGCAGATCAAACAGGCGCGTCAATGCTAACGCTGGATACGCTCAACGTCATGCTGGCGGTTAGCGAGGACGGTTTAATCGAAGAGGTCGTCATTACCCTGCTCGCTTCACCGCAGCTGGCGGCCTTTTTTGAAAAATTCCCGAAGCTCAGAAAGGCAATGACGGACGATCTTCCCCGCTGGCGCGATAGCCTGCGACAGCGGTTTAAGGAGACGGAAGTCCCGCCGGAACTGACAGAGGAAGTGGCTGGTTACCAGCAGTGCCAGCGGCTTTCAACGCCGCAGTTTATTGCCCAGCTTCCGCAAACCCTGACATTGCTTGATAACGTTCATTCCCCGTTTGCCAGCCAGGCCAGAGCGCTGGTCACGGACAACCCGAGCTTTACTCCCGCCCTGCACACCCTGTTTTTACAGCGCTGGCGGCTCAGCCTTGTCGTTCAGGCCACCTCGCTCAACCAGCAATTGCTGGACGAAGAGCGCGAACAGCTGTTGAGCGAGGTTCAGGAGCGGATGACGTTAAGCGGCCAGCTAGAACAGGTGCTGGTGGAGAATGAAAACGCTGCCGGACGCCTCTGGGATATGAGTGCCGGACAGCTAAAGCGCGGCGACTATCAGCTGATCGTCAGGTACGGCGACTTTCTGGCGCAACAGCCGGAGCTGATGAAGCTCGCGGAACAGCTTGGGCGCTCCCGGGAGGCAAAATCGGTCCCAAAGAACGATGCGCCGATGGAAACCTTCCGCACCCTGGTGCGTGAACCCTCCACCGTGCCGGAGCAGGTTGACGGGCTACAGCAAAGCGATGACATCCTGCGCCTGCTGCCCACGGAACTCAGCACGCTGGGAATGACCGAGCTGGAGTATGAGTTTTATCGTCGGCTGGTGGAAAAACAGCTGCTCACCTATCGGCTGCACGGCGAAGCCTGGCGTGAGAAGATCAGTCAGCGTCCGGTGGTGCATCAGGACTTTGATGAGCAACCGCGCGGCCCGTTCATTGTTTGCGTCGATACGTCCGGCTCAATGGGGGGGTTTAATGAACAGTGCGCAAAAGCGTTCTGCCTGGCCCTGATGCGCGTGGCGCTCGCCGATCGTCGTCGCTGCTACATCATGTTATTTTCCAGCGAAGTGGTCGGATATGAACTGACTGGCTCACAGGGGCTGGAGCAGGCGATCCGCTTTTTAAGCCAACGCTTTCGCGGCGGCACCGATCTGGCCAGCTGTTTTCGCAGCATCATTGAGCGTATGCAGGGCGGCGACTGGTACGACGCGGATGCAGTGGTGATTTCCGATTTTATTGCCCAGCGGCTGCCGGACGACGTGGTGAGTAAAGTGAAGGAGATGCAGCGCGTACACCAGCACCGTTTTCATGCCGTGGCGATGTCCGCACATGGAAAACCCGGCATCATGCGCATCTTCGATCACATCTGGCGCTTTGATACCGGGTTGCGTAGCCGCCTGCTCAGACGCTGGCGACGTTAATTAAAGAAGAGAACCGACGCTTTCACGTACCTGCTGCGGCCAGACCCCACACTGCACCTGACCAATGTGGGACAGTTGCAGCAGCAGCATGGTCAGACGAGACTGGCCAATACCGCCGCCGATGGTCTGCGGCATTTCACCGCGCAGCAGCGCCTGGTGCCACTCCAGTTGCAGACGATCTTCATCACCGGTCACGGCCAGCTGACGCTTCAGTGCTTCAGCATCCACGCGGATCCCCATAGAAGAGAGTTCAAACGCATCTTCCAGAACCGGGTTCCAGACCAGAATATCGCCGTTCAGTCCGGCATATTCGCTTTCGCCCACGGTGCTCCAGTCATCGTAATCCGGCGCACGGACGTCGTGACGTTTACCGTCAGACAGTTTTCCGCCGATGCCGATCAGGAATACCGCGCCCAGCGCTTTGGCGATCGCGCGTTCACGGCCTTTGGCATCCAGATCCGGATAACGGCTCAGCAATTCCTGACTGTGAACAAAGTGGATCGTTTCCGGCAGGAACGGTGCCAGACCAAACTCTTTGCTCACGGCTGCTTCGGTTGCTTTGATCCCCGCGTAGATCGCCTCTACGGTGGATTTCAGCGTACCGACATGACGCTCGCCGTCACCCATTACGCGCTCCCAGTCCCACTGGTCAACGTAGACAGAGTGAATTGGGGAGAGACGGTCTTCATCGGGGCGAAGGGCTTTCATGTGCGTGTAAAGCCCTTCGCCCGCGCTGAAGTCGTGTTGTCCCAGGGTTTGACGCTTCCACTTCGCCAGGGAATGCACCACTTCGAACTGGGCGTCTGGCAGTGTTTTCACTTTTACCTGTACCGCTTTTTCGCAACCAGACAGGTTATCCTGCGTCCCGTCACCCACGCGGCTCAGAATCGGCGCCTGAACTTCAATAAGGCCAAGCTTCTCTTCCAGCTGGCGGGAAAAATGGGATTTTACGAAACTGATCTGGCGTTGTTTTGCGATGTAAGCGGTTTTCATTATTTATACTCCTGCGTCCTGTTGGTATTGATTAAGCAACAAAAATGGCACCTTATTCAAT
Source organism: Enterobacter cloacae complex sp. (assembly GCF_900322725.1). Classification (NCBI taxonomy): domain Bacteria; kingdom Pseudomonadati; phylum Pseudomonadota; class Gammaproteobacteria; order Enterobacterales; family Enterobacteriaceae; genus Enterobacter; species Enterobacter cloacae complex sp. The sequence continues at coordinate 2,080,906 of NZ_LT991957.1, forward strand.
AACCCATCAACAAAAAGCCACCTTCACTTTTGATTCGATAAAATTAGCCGCTAGAATAGAGGGATTCATCAATCTTCATAAGAAAAAGCTATGGAAAATTATCAGATCGACAATCTGGACCGCGGCATCCTGGAGGCGCTGATGGCCAATGCGCGCACCGCGTATGCCGAACTGGCGAAACAGTTTGGCGTTAGCCCGGGGACAATTCACGTCCGCGTAGAGAAAATGAAGCAGGCGGGGATCATCACCGGCGCACGCATTGACGTCAGTCCGAAGCAGCTCGGCTACGACGTCTGCTGCTTCATTGGCATCATTCTTAAAAGTGCAAAAGATTACCCCTCCGCGCTGGAGAAGCTGAACGCGCTGGATGAAGTCACCGAGGCGTACTACACCACCGGGCACTACAGCATCTTTATTAAGGTAATGTGCCGATCCATCGATGCCCTCCAGCAGGTACTTATCAACAAGATCCAAACAATCGATGAAATTCAGTCCACCGAAACCCTGATCTCCCTGCAAAACCCGATCATGCGTACCATCCGCCCGTGATCGGGCAATTTCATTCCCACATTTTCCACAGGTAGATCCCAGCTCGTTCACAGCGTACAATGGCCGCCTCTTTATCTGAGCGAGCGATCAATGGCGGACATTACTCTTATCAGCGGCAGCACCCTGGGCGGTGCGGAATACGTAGCGGAACATCTGGCTGAGAAGCTGGAAGACGCGGGCTTTTCAACAGAAACCCTGCACGGCCCGCTGCTGGAAGATCTCCCGACTGATGGGGTCTGGCTGCTGATCACCTCCACGCACGGCGCGGGCGATCTGCCGGATAACCTGCAACCTTTATATGACGAACTGCTGGAACAGCAGCCCAGTCTGTCAAACGTCCGGTTTGGTGCGATCGGGATCGGCAGCCGTGAATATGACACCTTCTGCGGTGCAATAGAGAAAGTAGAAGCCGCTGTAACCGCCTGCGGAGCAAAACAGCTGGGTGAAACCCTGAAGATCAACATCCTCGATCATGATATTCCGGAAGATCCAGCCGAGATCTGGCTCGCAGAATGGAAAAATTTACTCAAAAACGATTAAAGATCGTGCGATCAGATGTGGATAACTCTGGTTAAAAGCTCGTATTAACCCGTAGTTATCCAAAGAACAACGTTGGTTTAGTTTTTGACCTGTGGATAAAGCGGCGATCTGATCCCAGCTTATACTGTCCAGGATCACCGATCATTCACAGCAAACGATCCTTCCTAACTGCATGATCTTATTTATGGGATCGGACTTATCCACAAAGGTCTGCGATCCTAATAAGAGATCACAATAGAACAGATCTCTAAATAAAAAGATCTTCTTTTTAATAGCCCAGGATCCCAATGCTTTCTCGAAAGACTAAAGTTGAGTAGAATCCACGGCCCGGGCTTCAATCCATTTTCATACCGCTTTACGCGAGGCAGACCACCATGTTTTATCAGGATCCTTTTGACGTCATCATCATTGGCGGGGGTCATGCAGGCACTGAGGCCGCAATGGCCGCAGCGCGAATGGGTCAGCAGACCCTGCTTTTGACACACAATATCGACACGCTGGGACAAATGTCCTGTAATCCGGCGATTGGCGGCATTGGGAAAGGACACCTGGTAAAAGAAGTGGATGCACTTGGCGGCCTGATGGCGAAAGCGATCGATCATGCGGGTATTCAGTTTAGGATACTAAACGCGAGTAAAGGCCCAGCTGTCCGCGCCACTCGTGCGCAGGCAGACCGCGTGCTTTACCGTCAGGCTGTCCGCACCGCGCTGGAGAATCAGCCGAACCTGATGATCTTCCAGCAGGCGGTAGAAGATCTTATCGTGGAGAACGATCGTGTTGTCGGCGCTGTGACCCAGATGGGCCTCAAGTTCCGCGCAAAAGCGGTTGTGCTGACGGTCGGGACATTCCTGGACGGCAAAATCCATATCGGTCTGGACAACTACAGCGGTGGCCGCGCTGGCGATCCGCCGTCCATTCCGCTGTCTCGTCGTCTGCGTGAGCTGCCGCTGCGCGTAAGCCGCCTGAAAACCGGTACACCCCCGCGCATTGATGCGCGCACCATTGACTTCAGCGTGCTGGCACAGCAGCACGGCGATAACCCAATGCCGGTTTTCTCGTTCATGGGCAATGCGGCACAACATCCGCAGCAGGTGCCGTGCTACATCACGCACACCAATGAGAAAACGCACGACGTGATCCGCAATAACCTCGATCGCAGCCCAATGTACGCGGGCGTGATCGAAGGGATCGGCCCGCGCTACTGCCCGTCGATCGAAGACAAGGTGATGCGCTTTGCCGATCGTAACCAGCACCAGATCTTCCTGGAGCCGGAAGGACTGACCTCTAACGAAATTTACCCGAACGGCATCTCCACCAGCCTGCCGTTCGACGTGCAGATGCAAATTGTTCGCTCAATGCAGGGCATGGAGAACGCGAGAATCGTTCGTCCTGGCTACGCCATTGAGTACGATTTCTTCGATCCGCGTGACCTGAAGCCAACCCTGGAGAGCAAATTCATCCACGGTCTGTTCTTCGCGGGCCAGATTAACGGCACCACCGGGTATGAAGAAGCCGCTGCGCAAGGTCTGCTGGCCGGTCTGAACGCCGCCCGCTTCTCCGCCGAGAAAGAGGGCTGGGCGCCGGCGCGCTCTCAGGCGTACCTGGGCGTGCTGGTCGACGACCTCTGCACGCTGGGGACCAAAGAACCGTACCGCATGTTTACCTCCCGCGCGGAATATCGCCTGATGCTGCGCGAAGACAACGCCGATCTGCGTCTGACCGAAATGGGTCGAGAGCTGGGTCTGGTGGATGACGAACGTTGGGCGCGCTTCAACGAGAAGCTGGAACGCATTGAACAGGAACGTCAGCGCCTGAAAACCACCTGGGTAAACCCGCAGGCGGAAACCGCTGCCGAAGTGAACGCTCACTTAACAGCGCCGCTTTCGCGCGAAGCCAGCGGCGAAGATCTGCTGCGCCGCCCTGAAGTCACCTACGAGAATCTGGTCAAACTGACCGCGTTCGCACCGGGCCTTGAAGACGCTGAAGCGGCTGAGCAGGTCGAGATTCAGGTGAAATACGAAGGCTACATTGCGCGTCAGCAGGATGAGATCGAAAAACAGCAGCGTAATGAAAATACGCTGCTGCCGGAAATGCTGGACTATCGTCAGGTGACGGGCCTTTCCAACGAAGTGATCGCTAAGCTGAACGATCATAAACCGGTGTCGATTGGCCAGGCCTCACGGATCTCCGGCGTCACGCCTGCCGCGATTTCAATTCTGCTGGTGTGGCTGAAAAAGCAGGGTATGCTGCGCCGCAGCGCGTAACGTTTGAACATTGCCCGGTGGCGCTGCGCTTACCGGGCCTACAGAACCCCGTAGGGCGGGTAAGCGAAGCGCCACCCGCCAGTAAGTATCTCAACAGGTATCCACCGTGCTCAATAAACTCTCTCGTCTGCTGGATGAAGCAGGTATTTCGCTCACCGATCACCAGAAAAACCAGCTGGTGGCCTATGTCGATATGCTGAACAAATGGAACAAAGCGTACAACCTGACCTCGGTGCGCGATCCCAACGAGATGCTGGTTCGCCATATTCTCGATAGCATCGTGGTGGCGCCGTACCTGAAAGGTGAACGTTTTATCGACGTTGGCACCGGTCCGGGGCTGCCGGGGATCCCGTTGTCTATTGTCCGCCCGGAGAGCCATTTCACGCTGTTGGACAGCCTGGGCAAGCGCGTGCGCTTTTTACGCCAGGTACAGCATGAGCTGAAGCTGGAAAACATCACTCCGGTGCAGAGCAGGGTAGAGGCGTTCCCGGCAGAGCCGCCGTTTGACGGCGTTATCAGCCGTGCCTTTGCATCGCTCAACGACATGGTGAGCTGGTGTAAACACCTGCCGGCGGAAAATGGCCGCTTTTATGCCCTGAAAGGGCTGGTGCCTGAAGATGAGATTCAACAGCTGCCAGCGGATTTTGCTGTTGAATCAATCGAGAAGTTACAGGTTCCTCATCTCGACGGTGAACGGCATTTGGTGATTCTTAAGCCAAACAAATTTTAAAATTTAAATAAAAAATGGGGAATTTGTGCTGTTCTTATTGTGTTAAAAAACAGCACACCCATGAGGATAATTCTGAAGTCATTTTAACCTTGTGTTCACCATGGTTTTTCTTGCGGTTAACCTGAGCTGATTCATTCACCTTAATGATAATCAACTATGAAAATATCAGTCTGCTAAAAGTGGGCTGTAGCAACCAGAATGCAATGTTAAATATTTATTAAAAATGTCAATAAAAGGTTTTTGTTGTATATAGGGCTGTTTTAGAAATAGTTGCGATTTTTTGGCTTTAAATTCATGAAGATGAAATAAAACGTTTTACGTGTTTGATAATTACCGCTTTATCGCAAATGTGCATTTTGTGATCTCGTGCACGCTTTATCGCCAACGTTTTCGCGCTGTTTGCAGTTTCGCCTGAAGGTCGACGCATTGGTCAAAAGTTGAAAAATAGCGCTGGGGAAAAATATTTAAACATTTATTCACCTTTTCGCTACTTAATGTTTGAAATCACGGGTACGCACCGTATAATTTGACCGCTTTTTGATGCTTGACTCTGAGCCTTAAAGGACGTTTTATACGACACGCGGCATACCTCGAAGGGAGCAGGAGTAAAAACGTGATGTCTGTGTCGCTCTTGAGTAGAAACGTTGCTCGTAAGCTTCTGTTCATTCAGTTTCTGGCGGTAATAGCAAGTGGACTGCTGTTTAGCCTCAAAGACCCCTTCTGGGGCATCTCCGCCGCGTGCGGAGGTTTGGCGGTTGTGCTGCCAAACGTGTTGTTTATGATTTTTGCCTGGCGTCATCAGGCGCATACACCCGCCAAAGGCCGCGTGGCCTGGTCCTTCGCTCTCGGCGAAGTGTGTAAGGTGTTGCTGACCTTTGCTCTACTGGTGATGGCGCTGGCGGTTTTGAAAGTGGTATTCATGCCGCTGATAGCAACGTGGGTTTTGGTGCTGGTGGTACAAGTTCTGGCTCCAGCTGTAATCAATAACAAAGGGTAAAAGGCATCATGGCTTCAGAAAATATGACGCCGCAGGATTACATAGGTCACCATCTGAATAACCTTCAGCTGGACCTGCGTACATTCTCGCTGGTGGATCCACATAACCCCCCGGCCACCTTCTGGACGATCAACATCGACTCCATGTTCTTCTCGGTGGTTTTGGGTCTTCTGTTCCTGGCCATGTTCCGCAGCGTTGCTAAAAAAGCGACCAGCGGTGTTCCAGGGAAATTCCAGACGTTCGTTGAGATGATCATCGGCTTCGTCCATGGCAGCGTGAAAGACATGTACCATGGTAAGAGCAAGCTGATTGCTCCGCTGGCCCTGACCGTGTTCGTTTGGGTCTTCCTGATGAACCTGATGGACCTGCTGCCAATTGACCTGCTGCCGTTCATCGGCGAGCACATCTTCGGCCTGCCTGCGCTGCGTGTTGTACCGTCTGCGGACGTGAACATCACCCTGTCGATGGCGCTGGGCGTGTTTATCCTGATTCTTTTCTACAGCATCAAAATGAAAGGCGTAAGCGGCTTTGTGAAAGAGCTTACCTTGCAGCCGTTCAACCACTGGGCGTTTATTCCGGTCAACCTGATCCTGGAAGGCGTTAGCCTGCTGTCCAAACCTGTTTCACTGGGTCTGCGACTGTTCGGCAACATGTATGCGGGTGAGCTGATTTTCATTCTGATCGCGGGTCTTCTGCCGTGGTGGTCACAGTGGGTTCTGAATGTGCCATGGGCCATTTTCCATATCCTGATCATTACGCTGCAAGCCTTTATCTTCATGGTTCTGACGATCGTCTATCTGTCGATGGCGTCTGAAGAGCACTGATTTTTTACCAACACTACTACGTTTTAATTGAAACAAACTGGAGACTGTCATGGAAAACCTGAATATGGATCTGCTGTACATGGCTGCCGCTGTGATGATGGGTCTGGCGGCTATCGGTGCTGCGATCGGTATCGGCATCCTCGGGGGCAAATTCCTGGAAGGCGCTGCGCGTCAACCTGATCTGATTCCTCTGCTGCGTACTCAGTTCTTTATCGTTATGGGTCTGGTGGATGCAATCCCAATGATCGCTGTAGGTCTGGGTCTGTACGTGATGTTTGCTGTCGCGTAGTAGTTGTTTTAAAACCCCAAGCCACAGAAATTTAAGAGGTATTGTGCTGTGAACATGAACGCAACAATCCTCGGCCAGGCCATCGCGTTTATTCTCTTTGTCTGGTTCTGCATGAAGTATGTATGGCCGCCTTTAATGGCTGCCATCGAAAAACGTCAGAAAGAAATTGCTGACGGTCTGGCTTCCGCAGAACGCGCTAAGAAAGATTTGGACCTTGCACAGGCCAACGCGACAGACCAGCTGAAAAAAGCGAAAGCTGAAGCTCAGGTAATCATTGAACAGGCTAACAAACGCCGTTCTCAGATCCTGGACGAAGCCAAAGCTGAAGCAGAACAGGAACGTACTAAGATCGTGACACAGGCTCAGGCTGAAATTGAAGCTGAGCGTAAACGTGCTCGTGAAGAACTGCGTAAGCAGGTTGCGATTCTGGCTGTTGCTGGCGCCGAGAAGATCATCGAACGTTCCGTGGATGAAGCTGCTAACAGCGACATCGTGGACAAACTTGTCGCTGAACTGTAAGGAGGGAGGGGCTGATGTCTGAATTTGTTACGGTAGCTCGCCCCTACGCCAAAGCAGCTTTTGACTTTGCTGTCGAACACCAAAATGTCGATCGCTGGCAGAATATGCTGGCGTTTGCCGCTGAGGTGACGAAAAACGAACAAATGGCCGAGTTGCTTTCCGGTGCGTTAGCGCCTGAAACCCTCGCCGCGTCGTTTATCGCCGTGTGCGGAGAGCAACTGGATGCCAACGGCCAGAACCTGATTAAGGTCATGGCAGAAAATGGTCGTCTCCGTGTGCTCCCGGATGTTCTCGAGCAGTTTGAGCACTTACGTGCCCTCAGTGAAGCTACCGCTGAAGTTGAAGTAACTTCCGCAACTGAACTGAGTGACGAACAGCTTGCGAAAATCACCGCCGCGATGGAAAAACGTCTGTCACGCAAAGTTAAGCTGAATTGCAAAATCGATAAGTCTGTAATGGCAGGCGTAATCATCCGCTCGGGTGATATGGTCATTGATGGCAGCGTACGCGGCCGTCTTGAGCGCCTTGCAGACGTCTTGCAGTCTTAAGGGGACTGGAGCATGCAACTGAATTCCACCGAAATCAGCGAACTGATCAAGCAGCGCATTGCTCAGTTCAGTGTTGTGAGTGAAGCTCACAACGAAGGTACTATTGTTTCTGTAAGTGACGGTGTTATCCGCATCCACGGCCTGGCCGATTGTATGCAGGGTGAGATGATTTCCCTGCCGGGTAACCGTTACGCTATCGCACTGAACCTGGAGCGCGACTCCGTAGGTGCCGTTGTGATGGGTCCATACGCTGACCTCGCCGAAGGCATGAAGGTTAAGTGTACTGGCCGTATTCTGGAAGTGCCGGTTGGCCGTGGCCTGCTGGGTCGCGTTGTTAACACCCTGGGTGCGCCAATCGACGGTAAAGGTCCGGTTGATAACGATGGCTTCTCGCCAATCGAAGTTATCGCACCGGGCGTTATCGACCGTCAGTCCGTTGATCAGCCTGTGCAGACGGGTTATAAGTCCGTTGATGCCATGATCCCAATCGGTCGTGGTCAGCGTGAACTGATCATCGGTGACCGTCAGACCGGTAAAACCGCGATGGCAATCGACGCCATCATCAACCAGCGTGACTCCGGCATCAAATGTGTGTACGTGGCTATCGGCCAGAAAGCGTCCACCATTTCCAACGTGGTTCGTAAACTGGAAGAACACGGCGCACTGTCTAACACCATCGTTGTGGTCGCAACCGCGTCTGAATCTGCTGCACTGCAATACCTGGCGCCATACGCCGGTTGCGCAATGGGCGAATACTTCCGTGACCGCGGTGAAGATGCGCTGATCGTATACGATGACCTGTCTAAACAGGCTGTTGCGTATCGTCAGGTTTCCCTGCTGCTCCGTCGTCCACCAGGACGTGAAGCATTCCCGGGCGACGTATTCTACCTCCACTCTCGTCTGCTGGAGCGTGCTTCCCGCGTTAACGCGGAATACGTCGAGAACTTCACCAAAGGTGAAGTGAAGGGTAAAACAGGTTCTCTGACCGCGCTGCCGATCATTGAAACCCAGGCGGGTGACGTTTCTGCGTTCGTTCCGACCAACGTAATCTCCATTACCGATGGTCAGATCTTCCTGGAAACCAACCTGTTTAACTCCGGTATTCGTCCGGCAGTTAACCCGGGTATCTCCGTATCCCGTGTGGGTGGTGCTGCTCAGACCAAGATCATCAAGAAACTGTCCGGTGGTATCCGTACCGCGCTGGCACAGTATCGTGAACTGGCTGCGTTCTCTCAGTTCGCATCCGATCTGGACGAAGCAACCCGTAAACAGCTGAGCCACGGTCAGAAAGTGACCGAGCTGCTGAAGCAGAAACAGTACGCGCCAATGTCTGTTGCTCAGCAGGGCCTGGTACTGTTCGCGGCTGAACGCGGTTACCTCGAAGATGTGGAACTGGCGAAAATCGGTAGCTTCGAAGCCGCTCTGCTGGCTTACGCTGACCGTGATCACGCTCCGCTGATGCAAGAGATCAACCAGACCGGTGGCTATAACGACGAAATCGAAGGCAAGCTGAAAGCTATCCTCGATTCCTTCAAAGCAACCCAATCCTGGTAATCGTCCGGCGGCTTGTCTCAGGACAAGCCGTCTGGCATTGAGGAGAAGCTCATGGCCGGCGCAAAAGAGATACGTAGTAAGATCGCAAGCGTCCAGAACACGCAAAAGATCACTAAAGCGATGGAGATGGTCGCCGCTTCCAAAATGCGTAAATCGCAGGATCGCATGGCGGCCAGCCGTCCTTATGCAGAGACCATGCGCAAAGTGATTGGTCACCTTGCAAACGGTAATCTGGAATATAAGCACCCTTACCTGGAAGAACGCGACGTTAAGCGCGTGGGCTACCTGGTGGTGTCGACTGACCGTGGTCTGTGTGGCGGCTTGAACATTAACCTGTTCAAAAAACTGCTGGCGGATATGAAAGTCTGGTCCGATAAAGGCGTTCAGTGCGATCTGGCACTGATTGGCTCTAAAGGCGTCTCTTTCTTTAACTCCGTTGGCGGCAACATTGTCGCTCAGGTGACCGGTATGGGTGATAACCCGTCCCTGTCCGAACTGATCGGCCCGGTTAAAGTGATGTTGCAGGCCTACGATGAAGGCCGTCTGGACAGACTGTACGTTGTCAGCAACAAATTTATTAACACCATGTCTCAGGTGCCTACGCTCACTCAGATGCTGCCGTTACCGGCATCAGAAGATGACGAGCTGAAACAGAAAGCCTGGGATTACCTGTATGAACCCGATCCGAAACCGCTGCTGGATACCCTGCTGCGTCGTTACGTTGAATCTCAGGTTTATCAGGGCGTTGTAGAAAACCTGGCCAGCGAGCAGGCCGCACGAATGGTGGCGATGAAAGCCGCGACCGATAATGGCGGCAGCCTGATTAAAGAGCTGCAGTTGGTTTACAACAAAGCTCGTCAGGCCAGCATTACTCAGGAACTCACCGAGATCGTCTCGGGGGCCGCCGCGGTTTAACCAGGTTTACGAATTACGTAGAGGATTCAAGATGGCTACTGGAAAGATTGTCCAGGTAATCGGCGCCGTGGTGGACGTCGAGTTCCCTCAGGACGCCGTACCACGCGTGTACGACGCGCTTGAGGTACAGAATGGTAACGAGAGCCTGGTGCTGGAAGTTCAGCAGCAGCTCGGCGGCGGTATCGTGCGTACCATCGCCATGGGTTCTTCCGACGGTCTGCGTCGTGGTCTGGAAGTTAAAGACCTTGAGCACCCGATCGAAGTCCCGGTAGGTAAAGCAACGCTGGGTCGTATCATGAACGTATTGGGTCAGCCAATCGACATGAAAGGCGACATCGGTGAAGAAGAGCGTTGGGCTATCCACCGCGCGGCACCTTCCTACGAAGAGCTGTCCAGCTCTCAGGAACTGCTGGAAACCGGCATCAAAGTTATCGACCTGATGTGTCCGTTCGCGAAGGGCGGTAAAGTTGGTCTGTTCGGCGGTGCGGGTGTAGGTAAAACCGTAAACATGATGGAGCTGATCCGTAACATCGCGATCGAGCACTCCGGTTACTCCGTGTTTGCGGGCGTAGGTGAACGTACTCGTGAGGGTAACGACTTCTACCACGAAATGACCGACTCCAACGTTCTGGATAAAGTATCCCTGGTTTACGGCCAGATGAACGAGCCACCAGGAAACCGTCTGCGCGTTGCGCTGACTGGCCTGACAATGGCTGAGAAATTCCGTGACGAAGGCCGTGACGTTCTGCTGTTTGTTGATAACATCTATCGTTACACCCTGGCCGGTACCGAAGTATCTGCACTGCTGGGTCGTATGCCTTCAGCGGTAGGTTATCAGCCTACGCTGGCGGAAGAGATGGGTGTTCTTCAGGAACGTATCACCTCGACCAAAACCGGTTCTATCACCTCCGTTCAGGCGGTATACGTACCTGCGGATGACTTGACTGACCCATCTCCAGCCACCACCTTTGCGCACTTAGACGCAACCGTGGTACTGAGCCGTCAGATCGCGTCTCTGGGTATCTACCCGGCCGTTGACCCGCTGGACTCCACCAGCCGTCAGCTGGATCCACTGGTTGTTGGCCAGGAACACTACGACACCGCGCGTGGCGTACAGTCCCTGCTGCAACGTTACCAGGAACTGAAAGACATCATCGCCATCCTGGGTATGGATGAACTGTCTGAAGAAGACAAACTGGTGGTAGCTCGTGCGCGTAAGATCCAGCGCTTCCTGTCCCAGCCGTTCTTCGTTGCGGAAGTATTCACCGGTGCGCCGGGTAAATACGTTTCCCTGAAAGACACCATCCGTGGCTTTAAAGGCATCATGGAAGGCGAATACGATCACCTGCCAGAGCAGGCGTTCTACATGGTTGGTTCCATCGAAGAAGCCGTGGAAAAAGCCAAAAAACTTTAACGCCTTAATCGGAGGGTGATATGGCAATGACTTACCACCTGGACGTCGTCAGCGCAGAGCAACAAATGTTCTCTGGTCTGGTCGAGAAAATCCAGGTAACGGGTAGTGAAGGTGAACTGGGTATTTTCCCGGGTCACGCACCGCTGCTCACCGCCATTAAGCCTGGTATGATCCGCATCGTTAAACAGTTCGGTCACGAAGAGTTTATCTATCTGTCCGGCGGCATTCTTGAAGTGCAGCCTGGCAGTGTGACCGTTCTGGCCGATACCGCTATTCGTGGCCAGGATCTCGACGAAGCGCGAGCCCTGGAATCGAAGCGTAAGGCTGAAGAGCACATTAACAGCTCTCATGGTGACGTGGATTACGCTCAGGCGTCTGCGGAGCTGGCCAAAGCGATCGCGAAACTGCGCGTTATCGAGTTGACCAAAAAAGCGATGTAACACCGGCTTGAAAAGCACAAAAGCCAGTCTGGATCCCAGGCTGGCTTTTTTTTTCGGCCTTAATTCATGATGAAAAAGATGTAGAATTTTAAGCATCAAACGTTTTTACTTCTCACACAAACTACCGTCAGGATGCGTATGTTAAACAGTGCGATGAGCGTGGTGATCCTTGCCGCAGGCAAAGGTACCCGCATGTATTCCGATCTGCCTAAAGTGCTCCACACGCTGGCAGGAAAGCCAATGGTGCAGCATGTTATTGATGCAGCTAATGAATTAGGCGCCCGCCAGGTGCATCTGGTTTATGGACACGGCGGCGATCTGCTGAAAAAAACGCTGCGTGACGACAATCTCAACTGGGTGCTACAGGCAGAACAGCTGGGTACCGGTCATGCAATGCAGCAGGCTGCACCTTTCTTCTCTGATGATGAAGACATCCTGATGCTCTACGGCGACGTCCCGCTGATCTCCGTTGAAACCCTCACTCGTCTGCGTGAGGCCAAACCGCAGGGCGGCATTGGGCTGTTAACCGTCGTGCTGGACGATCCGAGTGGCTATGGCCGCATTACCCGTGAAAACGGCAACGTGACGGGGATTGTTGAGCATAAAGATGCCAGCGAAGCGCAGCGTCAGATTCAGGAGATCAACACCGGTATCCTGATTGCGAACGGTGCTGATATGAAGCGCTGGCTGTCTAAGCTGAATAACAACAACGCACAGGGTGAATATTACATCACCGATATTATTGCGATGGCGTATCAGGAAGGGCGTGAGATTGCCGCCGTTCACCCGGCACGCATCAGCGAAACGGACGGGGTAAACAACCGTCTTCAGCTTTCCCGCCTGGAGCGCATTTACCAGTCCGAGCAGGCAGAGAAGCTGCTGCTCGCAGGCGTCATGCTGCGCGATCCGGCGCGTTTCGATCTGCGCGGTACGCTGTCCCACGGGCGCGACGTTGAAATTGATACTAACGTTATCCTGGAAGGTAACGTCACGCTGGGTAACCGCGTCAAAATCGGCGCTGGCTGCGTGATTAAAAACAGCGTTATCGGCGACGACTGCGAAATCAGCCCGTACAGCGTGGTGGAAGACGCGCGTCTTGATGCGGCATGTACCATCGGCCCATTTGCGCGTCTACGCCCGGGCGCTGAGCTGCTGGAAGGCGCACATGTTGGTAACTTCGTTGAAATGAAAAAAGCCCGTCTGGGTAAAGGCTCCAAAGCGGGTCATTTAACCTATCTGGGCGATGCAGAAATTGGCGACAACGTGAATATTGGTGCAGGTACCATCACCTGTAACTATGACGGTGCCAATAAGTTTAAAACCATCATCGGTGATGATGTGTTTGTGGGTTCTGACACGCAGCTGGTGGCGCCCGTCACCGTGGGTAACGGTGTGACCATTGCCGCCGGAACGACCGTCACGCGCGACGTAGCGGATAACGAGCTGGTGTTAAGCCGCGTGCCGCAGGTCAGCAAGCAGGGCTGGAAACGCCCGGTGAAGAAAAAGTAACCCTAAGGCGGGTGGCGCTGCGCTTACCCGCCCTACGATTGAGTAGGCCTGATAAGGCGTAGCCGTCATCAGGCAAACCCGGGAGAGGAGATAAAGATATATCTCCCCCCACAAGCAGTACCCATAAAAATAACCCCACTCTCTACAAGGCTCGGGGTGCCCGGAAAGGGCGTTACCCAAAGGATTTCGCGTTGTGGCAAGGCGGCAAGCGTATGAGTCCATGGGAGCTTACTTAAGTAAGTGACCGTGGCGAGTACGAGAAGCCAACGCAGCCGCAGCGTGAAAGACGCAGGGGAAATACAGGTCAGCGACAACGCAGGCATAATGCCTAAATTCGGAATCTAAATTATGTGTGGAATTGTTGGCGCAGTTGCGCAGCGTGATATTGCTGAAATCCTTCTCGAAGGTTTACGTCGTCTGGAATACCGTGGTTATGACTCTGCCGGTCTGGCTGTCGTTGATGCAGAAGGTCATATGACCCGTCTGCGCCGTCTCGGTAAAGTGCAGATGCTGGCCCAGGCCGCGGAAGAACATCCGCTGCACGGGGGAACCGGTATTGCGCACACCCGCTGGGCGACGCACGGCGAACCGTCTGAAGGTAACGCGCACCCGCATGTGTCTGAACACATCGTGGTGGTGCATAACGGCATTATCGAAAACCACGAACCGCTGCGCGAAGAACTGAAAGCGCGCGGCTATACCTTCGTCTCTGAAACCGACACCGAAGTGATTGCTCACCTCGTACACTGGGAACTGGCACAGGGCGGTACGCTGCGTGAGGCAGTGCTGCGTGCTATTCCTCAGCTGCGCGGCGCCTACGGTACGGTGATCATGGATTCCCGCGATCCGTCCACGCTGCTGGCCGCGCGTTCCGGTAGCCCGATGGTTATCGGTCTGGGCATGGGCGAAAACTTTATCGCTTCCGATCAGCTGGCGCTCCTGCCGGTTACCCGTCGCTTTATCTTCCTGGAAGAGGGCGATATCGCGGAAGTGACGCGCCGCAGCGTGACCGTCTTCGATACCAAAGGCGAGCAGGTGAAGCGTCAGGAGATCGAATCTAACCTGCAATACGACGCGGGCGACAAAGGCGCTTACCGTCACTACATGCAGAAAGAGATCTACGAGCAGCCGAACGCCATTAAAAATACCCTGACCGGTCGCATTAGCCATGGCGAGGTGGATCTGAGCGAGCTGGGGGCGAACGCCAACGAGCTGCTCGGCAAGGTTGAGCATATTCAGATTGTGGCCTGCGGGACCTCATACAACTCCGGTATGGTCTCTCGCTACTGGTTTGAATCCCTGGCGGGCGTGCCGTGCGATGTCGAAATCGCGTCTGAGTTCCGCTATCGTAAATCCGCTGTGCGCCGTAACAGCCTGATGATCACCCTTTCTCAGTCTGGCGAAACGGCGGATACCCTGGCGGCGCTGCGTCTGTCTAAAGAGTTGGGTTACCTGGGCTCTCTGGCCATCTGTAACGTACCGGGCTCCTCGCTGGTGCGTGAATCCGATCTGGCGCTGATGACCAAAGCGGGCACCGAAATCGGCGTGGCCTCCACCAAAGCGTTTACCACGCAGCTGACCGTTCTGCTGATGCTGGTGGCGAAGCTGGCGCGTCTGAAAGGTGAAGATGCTTCCGTTGAGCATGACATCGTTCACGGTCTCCAGGCGCTGCCGAGCCGTATCGAGCAGATGCTGTCTCAGGACAAACGCATTGAGGCGCTGGCTGAAGATTTCTCTGATAAGCACCACGCTCTGTTCCTGGGCCGTGGCGATCAGTACCCTATCGCGCTGGAAGGCGCGCTGAAGCTGAAAGAGATCTCCTACATCCACGCGGAAGCCTACGCGGCAGGCGAGCTGAAGCACGGCCCGCTGGCGCTGATTGACGCGGATATGCCGGTGATCGTTGTTGCACCAAACAACGAACTGCTGGAAAAACTGAAGTCTAACATCGAAGAAGTCCGCGCCCGCGGAGGCGTGCTGTACGTCTTCGCGGATAAAGACGCCGGTTTCGTCAGCAGCGACAACATGCACATCATCGAGATGCCGCATGTGGAAGAGGTGATTGCGCCGATCTTCTACACCGTTCCGCTGCAACTCCTGGCTTATCACGTGGCGCTGATCAAAGGCACCGACGTTGACCAGCCGCGTAACCTGGCGAAGTCCGTTACCGTAGAATAACCCTCCTGTTAATGGCTACACGTTGTGTAGCCATTATTCCCTTACTCTTTTTCAAATAATCTCTCCGTTTGCTATCAATTATCTTATTTTGACGTATTTCGTTACTTTATTGTATGAA
Organism: Enterobacter cloacae complex sp.; assembly: GCF_900322725.1. Taxonomy (NCBI): domain Bacteria; kingdom Pseudomonadati; phylum Pseudomonadota; class Gammaproteobacteria; order Enterobacterales; family Enterobacteriaceae; genus Enterobacter; species Enterobacter cloacae complex sp. The sequence continues at coordinate 2,096,294 of NZ_LT991957.1, forward strand.
TAACGTTCGAAATGACGTTTGTGCATAAATGATCTTTATTTTGATCACTAAACGATCAGCTTTTATTAACGGAATCCTAAAAATAGCCCGTTGATAAAAGCTGACTTCTTTTTATGTGTATACTGAAAAGAAATATTGATGGTTTAACTAAAATAATATTGTATTTAACTTTCTCTATTATTATTCCATACAGGCTTTTTCATTATTCCATTAATTTAAAATCTCCCCTTGAAGAACTTTATCCCCGGAGAATATGATTTCCCCGCATTTGGGATGGCGTTGTCTTTATGATAAGCGCAATATTTATTTAATTAATGGAGTTAACATGAAAAACACTGGAATTACGGTGGCGATTGCACTCGCTTCGGCGTTAATGGCAGGGCAATCATTGGCTGCGGATGGTACGGTTCATTTCCGCGGAGAGGTTATTGATTCAACGTGTGAAGTTACGTCTGATACCGTCGACCAGACGGTGAATATTGGCCGCGTTGCGAAAACGGCGTTCACCGGCGTTGACTCAACGGCGTCAGTAAAAGATTTCCATATTAAACTGGAAAAATGCCCTGCAACCTATACTCAGGCAGCGGTTCGCTTTGACGGAACAGAAGATAAAGACACCATCGGCAAAGGGTATTTGTCTATTGGCACGCCTGTTAACGGCGAAACGGGTACTGACGGTATTTACACCGGCGAAGGTGAAGCCGTTACGGCTACCGGCGTTGCCATCAAGCTCTTCAACCTGAATGATGATACGGCGATCCCGCTGTACAACAATTCAAACTATGTCGCTATTACCGACGGCAAAGCGGACATGGGCTTCAAAGCGAAGTTTGTGCAGACGCTGGCTACGGTTACGCCGGGTACTGCAAACGCGGATTCCCAGTTCACCATTGAATACCTGAAATAATCTCAGCTGTTCGCCGGGAGCCTGTTTTATCATTTTGCAGGCTCCTCCACAGGATGTGAGGATAACTGATGTATTCAAGGCGTTTATTGACCCCGTTAATCATGATCTTTTTTTCATTTTTGACACCCTTATCGACCGCTGGCGTCATTATTGGTGGAACCCGCGTTATTTATAGTAGTGATAAATCCGATGCGACAATAAGCATAAAAAATAATGAATCAACCACGCCTTATCTCATACAGACGTGGGTCGATCCTTTCAAGAAAGATACATCGGCGCATAAGCCTCCTTTTACCGTTATTCCGCCCGTTTCAAGGCTAGAGGCAGGGCAGGAAAAAATATTACGCATCATGAAGGTGAAGGGCGAACTGCCTGACGATCGGGAATCGCTGTTTTGGCTCAACATCAAAAATATTCCGCCGTCCAGTTCAAACCCTAATTCGCTCGAAATTGCGATTAAGACGCGGATAAAACTTTTTTGGCGTCCGGCGAAACTGAATATGACGACTGAACGGGCTGCGGCAAAGGTTAAATGGAGCATTCAAAACAGACAGCTCGTTATTGAAAATCCGAGCCCGCTACATATTAACGTTATGAATGTTACCGTCGACAGCAAAGACGTTACGTTAAATATTATTCCCCCTTTTGACACCGTGCGTTTGCCGCTCCCGGAAGGGATTAACGGTCGCGCGCTGATTTGGCGCTTCGTTAACGATTTTGGTGCAATCAGTCAGGAAATTCACGTCACGCTGTAAATATAGGGATGTTTTATATGGGGTATTTCCGTTTTTTCATTGCGCTGGCATCGGGGGTATCTCTCGGCTTTTCAGGCGTGACGCTGGCAAAAGATATCTTTAACCCTGCGCTTCTCGAAATTGACCATCCGGTGGATGTCGATATCCACCAGTTTAACCGCGTCAATATGTTACCTGCCGGGTCTTATAAAGTTGATATTCATGTTAACGATGAATTTATCGATAGCCGGGACGTCGCCTTCGTTAAAAATAAGGCTGGCGATGGGCTGCATCCCTGTTTTACACACGTCAGGACGGTGCTTGCAGAATTCGGGGCTAAGGTGGCGGCGATCGCCTCGCTGGATCGCCTGGACGAGAATGCCTGTGTGGATCCCACACCGCTGATCCCTGGCGCCACATGGACGTTTGATACCGATAAGCTGCTGCTCAACGTCACGTTGCCGCAGATTTACATTGATACCACCGCCCGCGGCACCATCAATCCTGCGCGCTGGGATGAGGGCATTAATGCGCTGATGATGAACTATGACTTTTCCGGCTCCAGCACGTTGCAGTCTGATGACGACGACAACAGCGAGTTCTACTATCTGAACCTGCGAAACGGAGCCAACGTCGGCGCGTGGCGTTTACGCAACTACAGCACGCTAAATATCGTTGACGGTCATTCGGATTACCATTCCATCAGCACCTATGCGCAGCGTAACCTCGCGGCGTTACGCAGCCAGATCATGCTGGGTGATACCTGGACCGCAAGCGATGTCTTCGACAGTACCCAGGTGCGGGGCGTGCGCCTGTATACCGATAATGAAATGCTTCCTTCCAGCCTGACGGGCTTTGCGCCGGTCGTTCGGGGCGTGGCGAAAAGCAATGCGACGGTGATTATTCGGCAGAACGGCTACATCATTTACCAATCTGCCGTGCCGCAGGGACCGTTTGCGCTAAAAGATTTAAACACCACCAGCTCCGGCGGCGACCTGGACGTGACCATCAAAGAAGAAGACGGCAGTGAGCAACACTTCACGCAGCCCTACGCCTCGCTGGCTATCCTCAGGCGTGAAGATCAGACCGACGTCGATATCAGCGCGGGCGAACTGCGCGATCAAAGCGATTTCCAGCCTAACGTTTTTCAGGCGCAGGTGCTACACGGCTTTCCTGCCGGGATAACGGTATACAGTGGCGTGCAGGCCGCGGAAGACTATCGCTCGGCAGCGGTGGGGATCGGCAAAGATGTGGGCGCAGCGGGCGCGTTTTCCGTCGATATCACCCAGGCTCGCGCGCAGTTTACGGACGAGGGCTCAGAGGAGTCTGGCCAGTCCTGGCGTTTTCTCTATTCGAAACGGTTTGATGAAACGGATACCACGCTGCGGCTGGTGGGGTATCGCTATTCAACGCAGGGCTACTACACCCTCAATGAATGGGCATCACGCCAGAACAATCAGCGCGATTTCTGGGTAACGGGCAACCGGCGCAGCCGGCTTGAAGGAACCTGGACGCAGAATTTCGGCGATGGCATGGGGAACATTTATTTCACGCTGAGCCGTCAGCAGTACTGGCAAACCGACGAAGTTGAACGCCTGGTTCAGCTTGGCTACAGCAATGTCTGGCGGGCGCTTTCCTGGAACCTCTCCTGGAACTATAGCGATTCCATCACGACGGCGCAGAGCGCGGAGTATTCAGATAGCGACGAACGAGAAAGCGAGCAGGTATTTATGCTGTCGTTATCGGTGCCGCTGTCTGAACTGCTGCCGGACAGCTATGTGAGCTACGGCCTTACGCAGAACAACAGGGGAAAAGGGATGCACCAGCTTGGCTTTAACGGTACGGCGCTTGATAACCGAAATCTCTCCTGGAACCTCCAGCAGTCCTGGGATGCGGATGACAGGGTGTACAGCAGCAGCGCAGGAGTGGGATATGACGGAACCTATGGTTCGGTTAACGGCAGCTATGACTACAACCAGGAGAGTCAGCGGCTCAACTACGGCGCGCGCGGTGGGGTTCTGCTGCACGGCGATGGGGTGACGTTCTCGCAGGAGATGGGAGAAACCGTGGCGCTGATAAAAGCACCCGGCGCAGCCGGTCTGGCAATGGAAAACGGCACCGGTACGGCAACGGACTGGCGAGGCTACACCGTTCAAACGCAGCTAAACGCTTACGATGAAAATCGTGTGGAAATTGAGAGCGGCTATTTTGAAAAAGCAAACGTCGAGCTGGAGAACAGCGTGCTTAACGTCATCCCCACGCGAGGTGCGGTAGTGCGGGCCGAATTTATCACCCACGTGGGCTATCGCGTGCTCTTTGAGGTCACACAGTCTAACGGCAAACCGGTTCCCTTTGGCGCAGTGGCGTCTGCCGAACTGGCGACGGGCAGCGTGTCGGGCATCACCGGCGAGGATGGCGAGCTGTATCTTTCGGGCATGCCGGAAGAGGGAACGTTCACGCTGAAGTGGGGGAGTGAAAAGACAAAACCTTGCGAGGTCCATTATCAGTTCCCCAAACCAACGGGCGTTGAACTGGTTCAAACAGCGGTAGTGTGCCAATAGGGAAATGAGATGAATCGACGTATCACTTTTTTAGCAGTCGCCATGCTGTTTTTGACCCCTTTTACCTACGCTGCGACCACAGAAGGCGGGGTGTGCTTCGCCATCGGCGGCACCTATATTTTCAACCTGAATCTTAACGGGGCAGAAATACCGGCAGATAAAAACCAGGCGGGAACGGAGGTGCGCGATCTGAAGACTCTGCAATCGCCTTCCCGGTATAAACTGGGATGTAACTGCCTGACTCATTTCACCACCACGTTTCGCAGCGTCTATTTCACCGCACGTTCGCCCTTAAGCGTGAATACCGTTAAAAACGGCTATACCTACTACACGCTGAACGATCACCTCAGTATTGCGTCCTCTATTCACGTGCTGGGACGTGACTATCTGCCCGTTCCCTTTGAGTCGGAGCCCAACCGGGTGACGTCCGGTATGTACTGTTATGCCTCCAGTGTAGAAGGCTCAGATGCAACGCTTGATACCGGCTCTCAGGTAAAAATATCGTTTTTGATCGACAAGCCCTTTATTGGAAAAGTTACCATTCCGGGGACGACGATTGCCACGCTCTATGGCGGTATCGATGAAGCGTCCTCTCTGGCAAGTACCGAGAAGCTCGCCGAAATAAAAATTGTCGGGGACATCGTGGTACCGCAAAACTGCGAGATCGCGCCGGGCCAGTCGCTGGAGATTGATTTTGGAGACATTCCCGCCAGCGCGTTTTCTGCCACCAAAGGCGAGGCGGTCGGTAGCCATAAAATCCGCAAGATGATTCAGGTGAAATGTACCGGCATGCTGGATGAGAACATCGTCCGATCCGTTTTCCATGCCGATCCCGTTGACGCCGATGCCGCGATGATGAAAGTGAACGGCAATGATGACGTAGGGATCGTTATTTATGATAAATGGGATCGCGTCGTCAACGTTAACGGGGGAAACATGGAGATGGATATGGGAACCAACCAGGGGGGCGCCGAGGTTAACTCGCTCACCTTCTCTGCCGCCCCGGCCAGCGCGACGGGGAGTATCCCGAAGCCCGGCGCGTTTGAAGCCTGGGCAACCCTTACCCTCGAAATTCTGAATTAATGACAACGGCTGTTTATGACAGCCGTTGTCATATTCCCGTCTTTGAACCAGGCTTAACGCATCTCAGTGTGACATTATCATGACAAGAATGTGATTTTATTTATATTTAAATCATGCACTTAACGCAAATGCGTTGATTGTCATAAAACTGTCATAATTCGTACATTTATCTGTCACCTGTTTGTCCTATTTTGCTCATCGTAGCCACTTAAACAATGATTTACGAAATCCTTGCAGGAGACATTATGAAAGTTATGCGTACCACTGTCGCAACTGTTGTCGCCGCGACCTTATCTCTGAGCGCTTTCTCTGCCTTCGCAGCAGCAAGCCTGACTGGCGCTGGTGCAACCTTCCCTGCGCCGGTGTATGCCAAATGGGCGGATACCTACCAGAAAGAAACCGGCAACAAGGTTAACTATCAGGGTATCGGCTCCTCCGGTGGCGTAAAACAAATTACCGCGAATACCGTTGATTTCGGCGCATCCGACGCTCCGCTGTCTGATGAAAAACTGAATCAGGAAGGCCTGTTCCAGTTCCCGACCGTGATCGGCGGCGTTGTGCTGGCCGTTAACATCCCTGGCCTGAAATCAGGCGAGCTGGTGCTGGACGGCAAAACCCTGGGCGACATCTACCTGGGCAAAATCAAAAAATGGGACGACGAAGCCATCACTAAGCTGAACCCGGGCGTTAAGCTGCCTTCGCAGAACATCGCTGTGGTTCGCCGCGCTGACGGTTCCGGTACCTCCTTCGTGTTCACCAGCTACCTGGCAAAAGTGAACGAAGAGTGGAAATCCAAAGTCGGTTCCGGCTCTACCGTTAACTGGCCAACCGGTCTGGGCGGTAAAGGTAACGACGGCATCGCTGCCTTCGTACAGCGTCTGCCGGGCTCTATCGGTTACGTAGAATACGCTTACGCGAAGCAGAACAACCTGGCTTATACCAAACTGGTTTCTGCTGACGGCAAACCGGTTAGCCCGACCGAAGAGAACTTCGCTAACGCCGCAAAAGGCGCAGACTGGAGTAAATCCTTCGCGCAGGACCTGACTAACCAGAAAGGCGACGATGCGTGGCCAATCACTTCTACCACCTTCATTCTGGTCCACAAAGATCAGAAGAAACCTGAGCAGGGTGCAGAAGTGCTGAAATTCTTCGACTGGGCATACAAAAACGGCGGCAAACAGGCTAACGACCTGGACTACGCCAGCCTGCCGGACAGCGTGGTTGAGCAGATTCGCGCTGCATGGAAAACCAACGTGAAAGACAGCAGCGGTAAAGCGCTGTACTAACAGGATATTTTTGACGAAGATGGCGGGTGGCGCGCAGCGATCCCGCCCTACGGTTCATCCTGTAGGCCCGGTAAGCGTCAGCGCCACCGGGCATATTCGTAAGACGTCTCAAAAAGAAGAGTAATTTATGGCTGCAACCAAGCCTGCATTTAACCCTCCGGGTAAAAAAGGTGACATGATTTTCAGCGCCCTGGTGAAACTGGCTGCGCTGATTGTGCTATTGCTGCTGGGCGGCATTATCGTGTCCCTGATCTTTTCCTCCTGGCCGAGCATTCAGAAATTTGGTTTCGCCTTCCTGTGGACCAAAGAGTGGGATGCGCCGAACGATATCTACGGTGCGCTGGTGCCGATTTACGGCACGCTGGTAACCTCCTTTATCGCCCTGCTGATTGCGGTGCCGGTAAGCTTCGGTATTGCTCTGTTCCTGACGGAGCTGGCGCCGGGCTGGCTGCGACGCCCGCTGGGTATCGCCATCGAACTGCTGGCGGCCATTCCAAGTATCGTTTACGGCATGTGGGGCCTGTTTATCTTTGCTCCGCTGTTTGCAACGTACTTCCAGGAGCCGGTCGGTAACGTGCTTTCTGCCGTTCCGTTTGTGGGCGCCCTGTTCTCCGGTCCGGCATTCGGTATCGGTATTCTGGCGGCTGGCGTGATCCTCGCCATCATGATTATTCCGTACATTGCGGCGGTTATGCGCGATGTCTTCGAACAAACCCCGGTGATGATGAAAGAGTCGGCCTACGGCATCGGCTGCACCACCTGGGAGGTTATCTGGCGCATCGTCCTTCCGTTCACCAAAAATGGGGTGATCGGCGGCATCATGCTGGGCTTAGGCCGCGCGCTGGGTGAAACCATGGCGGTGACCTTTATCATCGGCAACACCTACCAGCTCGACAGCGTCTCTCTGTACATGCCGGGCAACAGCATTACCTCTGCGCTGGCGAACGAATTCGCCGAAGCGGAATCCGGGCTGCACGTTGCCGCGCTGATGGAGCTGGGCCTGATCCTGTTTGTTATCACCTTTATCGTACTGGCTATCTCCAAGCTGATGATTATGCGTCTGGCTAAAAACGAGGGGGCACGCTAATGGCGACTCTCGACATGCAAAACACCGCTCAGCTTGCGGAATCCCGTCGCAAAATGCAGTCAAAGCGCCGGATTAAAAACCGCATTGCGCTGACGCTTTCCATGGCCACGATGGCGTTCGGCCTGTTCTGGCTGATCTGGATCCTGATGTCCACCATCACCCGCGGCATCGATGGAATGTCCCTGGCGCTGTTCACCGAGATGACGCCGCCGCCGAACACGGCGGGCGGTGGTCTGGCAAACGCCCTGGCGGGTAGCGGCCTGCTGATCCTGTGGGCGACCGTTTTCGGTACGCCGCTGGGCATCATGGCGGGTATCTATCTGGCGGAGTATGGCCGTAAATCCTGGATCGCTGAAGTCATCCGCTTTATTAACGACATTCTGCTGTCTGCCCCATCGATTGTTGTGGGTCTGTTTGTTTACACCATCGTGGTGGCTCAAATGGAACACTTCTCCGGCTGGGCGGGCGTGATTGCGCTGGCGCTGTTGCAGGTGCCTATCGTTATTCGTACCACTGAAAACATGCTGAAACTGGTGCCGGACAGCCTGCGTGAAGCGGCTTACGCGCTGGGCACGCCGAAATGGAAGATGATTTCGGCGATCACCCTGAAAGCGTCCGTCTCGGGGATCATGACCGGTATCCTGCTGGCTATCGCCCGTATTGCCGGTGAAACCGCACCGCTGCTGTTTACCGCGCTCTCCAACCAGTTCTGGAGCACGGACATGATGCAGCCGATCGCCAACCTGCCGGTGACGATCTTTAAATTTGCGATGAGCCCATTCGCGGAATGGCAGCAGCTGGCCTGGGCCGGGGTGCTGATCATCACCCTTTGCGTACTGTTGCTGAACATTCTGGCGCGCGTCATTTTCGCGAAGAAGAAACACGGTTAAATTTTTACGGCGCGGCACATCGCGGCGCCGAATGAGGAAATGAGTCAATGAGTATGGTTGATACTGCCCCGGGTAAGATTCAGGTTCGTGATTTGAACTTCTACTACGGCAAATTCCATGCCCTGAAGAATATCAACCTGGATATCGCGAAGAACCAGGTCACGGCATTTATCGGTCCGTCTGGCTGTGGTAAATCCACGCTGTTGCGCACCTTCAACAAAATGTATTCGCTCTATCCGGAGCAGCGTGCAGAAGGTGAAATTCTGCTGGACGGTGACAACATCCTGACCAATACCCAGGATATCGCCCTGCTGCGCGCGAAGGTGGGGATGGTGTTCCAGAAACCCACGCCGTTCCCGATGTCGATCTATGACAACATCGCCTTTGGCGTGCGTCTGTTTGAAAAGCTCTCACGTGCGGACATGGACGAGCGCGTGCAGTGGGCATTGACCAAGGCCGCATTATGGAACGAAACCAAAGATAAACTTCACCAGAGCGGGTACTCTCTCTCCGGTGGTCAGCAGCAGCGTCTGTGCATTGCGCGCGGTATCGCCATTCGCCCGGAAGTATTGCTGCTGGATGAGCCGTGCTCAGCGCTGGACCCGATCTCAACCGGGCGTATTGAAGAGCTGATCACCGAGCTGAAGCAGGATTACACCGTAGTGATCGTCACCCACAACATGCAGCAGGCTGCCCGTTGTTCTGACCACACGGCGTTTATGTACCTGGGCGAGTTGATTGAGTTCAGCGATACGGACGCGCTGTTCACCCGGCCCGCGAAGAAACAAACCGAAGATTACATTACTGGCCGCTACGGTTGATTTGCCTTAGTGCATGTGGAGAAACCATGGACAACCTCAATCTTAATAAACACATTTCCGGCCAGTTTAACGCAGAGCTGGAAAGCATTCGCACCCAGGTGATGACCATGGGCGGCATGGTCGAGCAGCAGCTTTCTGATGCGATCACGGCGATGCACAACCAGGACAGCGAGCTGGCGAAGCGCGTTATCGAAGGCGATCACAACGTCAATATGATGGAAGTCGCCATCGACGAAGCGTGCGTGCGCATCATTGCCAAGCGTCAGCCGACCGCGAGCGACCTGCGTCTGGTCATGGCGATCATCAAAACTATCGCCGAGCTGGAGCGTATTGGCGACGTCGCGGATAAAATCTGCCGCACCGCGCTGGAGAAATTCTCTCAGCAGCACCAGCCGCTGCTGGTCAGCCTGGAGTCTCTCGGTCGCCACACCGTGCAGATGCTGCACGACGTGCTGGACGCTTTCGCGCGCATGGATCTGGACGAAGCGGTGCGTATCTATCGTGAAGACAAGAAAGTCGACCAGGAATACGAAGGCATTGTGCGTCAGCTGATGACCTACATGATGGAAGATTCCCGTACCATTCCAAGCGTGCTGACCGCGCTGTTCTGCGCGCGCTCAATCGAGCGTATTGGCGACCGCTGCCAGAACATTTGTGAATACATCTTCTACTTCGTGAAAGGGCAGGACTTCCGTCACGTGGGCGGCGACGAGCTGGACAAGCTGCTGGCGGGTAAAGATCCGAAAGAGTGATGTTTGTGGCGGGTGGCGCTAGCGCTTACCCGCCCTACGTTAGCTTAACGCGTAATATCCCACCCGCGCGCCTTCCACAACTCTGGCAATTGTGCCAGGTCGGTAAAGGTCGTCACTTTTGGATGATCGATCGGCTTGTTGTGCGAATCGGCACAGAAGTAAAACACTTCCATTCCTGCATCAATCCCCGACTGCGCGCCCGCAGACGAGTCATCCACCAGAATGCAGTTCTCCACGTTGACGTTCATCGCCTTCGCCGCGTGGAACATCAATGCCGGATCGGGCTTCCAGCGCTGGATATCGTAGCCGCTGAACAGTTTTTCCGGGAAGTGGTGCAGCATGTCCAGCTTGCCGAGCGAATGCTGCATTTTGCTGACCGGGCCGTTAGAGACCACGCAGATCGGCACCGTCATCGCATCCAGCAGCGCGTTAGCGCCGGCGATAACCTCCAGCTCGGCGTCGAAGAGGCGTGCGACCTCGGCGCGGTACACCGGTTCCAGATCCGCTTTCGCCAGATCCACCCCGTGCTCTTCGTTAATGATGTCGATGATCTCGTACAGCTTCACGCCCTTAAAGCGTTTGAACACCTCTTCGAGATCGAGCGTAATGCCAAATTCCTGGAACATGGCGACATACGCGCGGGAACAAATGACCTCACTGTCGACCAGCGTACCGTCACAGTCGAAAAATACCGCTTCAATTCCGGACATGCCCTTCCCTTTTAACAAGTTTAACGTTTACGTACGACAGATTTACGAGACGCAATCGTTGCCGTATAAGCAAAATCAATGAAAAAAGTATCCCGTAACCGCCACTATTGTCGCATTTTGGTATAGGATAGCGACGAATTTTCCCTCCTTGTTCGGAAATTGATGATGAGTCAACAACACACAACCCAGACATCTGGTCAGGGTCTGCTTGAGCGCGTATTCAAACTGCGCGAGCACGGCACAACGGCACGCACCGAAGTGATCGCCGGTTTTACTACCTTCCTGACGATGGTCTACATCGTTTTTGTGAACCCGCAAATTCTGGGCGTGGCTGGCATGGACACCAGCGCCGTCTTTGTTACCACCTGTCTGATCGCGGCCCTTGGCAGCATTCTGATGGGCGTTTTCGCTAACCTGCCCGTGGCGCTGGCCCCGGCGATGGGTCTGAACGCGTTCTTCGCGTTCGTGGTAGTTCAGGCGATGGGCCTGCCGTGGCAGGTTGGTATGGGCGCTATCTTCTGGGGTGCGGTCGGCCTGCTGCTGCTGACCATCTTCCGCGTCCGCTACTGGATGATTGCCAATATCCCGGTGAGCCTGCGCGTGGGTATCACCAGCGGTATCGGTCTGTTCATCGGTATGATGGGGCTAAAAAACGCCGGTGTGATCGTGGCGAACCCGGAAACGCTGGTGAGCATCGGTAACCTGACCTCGCACAGCGTGCTGCTGGGCGTGCTGGGCTTCTTCATCATCGCGATCCTGGCGTCGCGCAACATCCACGCTGCGGTGCTGGTCTCTATCATCGTGACCACGCTGCTGGGCTGGATGATGGGTGACGTGCATTACAGCGGTATTGTCTCTGCGCCGCCGAGCGTCTCTACCGTGATTGGTCACGTTGATCTGGCGGGCTCTCTGAACCTGGGCCTGGCGGGGGTGATCTTCTCCTTCATGCTGGTCAACCTGTTTGACTCCTCCGGTACGCTGATTGGCGTGACGGACAAAGCGGGTCTGGCGGACGAGAAAGGCAAATTCCCGCGCATGAAGCAGGCGCTGTATGTGGATAGCATCTCTTCCGTTGCGGGTTCTTTCATCGGCACCTCGTCTGTTACCGCTTACATTGAATCCTCTTCCGGCGTCTCCGTGGGCGGCCGTACCGGCCTGACGGCGGTGGTGGTGGGTCTGCTGTTCCTGCTGGTGATCTTCCTCTCTCCACTCGCCGGGATGGTGCCACCGTACGCGGCGGCGGGTGCGCTGATTTATGTCGGCGTGCTGATGACCTCGAGCCTGGCGCGCGTGAAGTGGGAAGATTTAACCGAAGCGGTGCCAGCCTTTATTACAGCCGTAATGATGCCGTTCAGCTTCTCGATCACCGAAGGGATCGCGCTGGGCTTTATCTCTTACTGTGTGATGAAGATCGGTACCGGTCGCTTCCGCGAACTCAGCCCGTGCGTGATGATTGTGGCGCTGCTGTTTGTGCTGAAGATTGTGTTTATTGACGCGCACTAAGGTGCGGTTTGTGGTGTCAGGTGGCGCTTCGCTTACCTGACCTACTGACGCGTGTAGGCCCGGTAAGCGCTAGCGCCACCGGGCTTTTTTATCAGGCTTTAACCCGCTTAATATAATCCCCAAACGCGGTCAGCTGGCCAGACAGATGGTCACGCGTGCTCTGATCCACCACTTCACCCGTCTGCGGGTCGACCTTGTTCTGAATCACACCGCCCATAAATTCCGGCTTGTTCATGACCATCGCATCCAGGAATACCAGGATCTGACGCAGGTGATACTGGCAGCGCGCGCCGCCGATGGCGCCCATTGAGCTGGTCTGGATCAGCACCGGTTTGCCTGACAGCGGCTGCTCCGGTAAACGGGATAACCAGTCAATCGCGTTCTTCAGGCCACCCGGCACCGAGTAGTTATACTCTGGCGTTACAATCACCACGCCGTCAGCCTGGCGGATCTGCTCGGCTATCGCTTCCACGCTCTGCGGGAACCCTTCTTCCTGCTGAACGTCAGCATCATAAAGCGGGATGTCGCCAATAGACGGCAGGGCACTGATTTCCATTCCCGCAGGCGCCAGTTGCGGCAGCGTGCGGGCAACCATCCCGTTAAAAGAACCTTTGCGCAGGCTTCCCAGTAACGTAACAACTTTCAACGTATCAGACATGATTACTCCTGTTTCATCATGATGATCCTGGACGGATCAGCTATGGGTGTATGCTTTTTCTGCCGGTAAGCTGGTTAATCGCATCAGGCGCGCGGCGGGCTCGTTGGCGCGCTCGGGGACATCCGGAAGACTACGCCAACCGCGAATACTGTCAAATTCCCAGATTTTCAGCCGTTCGATGGCGGGACTCACCGCAACAGACCAGATCAACACGTCCTCAGCGTCGCTGAGCGCCTCTACCAGCGAGGCTTTTGTGGCCCGCAGGCGTCCGGAGCCAGGCAGCAGCTGCAACAGGCTGGCGTCGTCTGACGCCGCACCGCTCAGTTTGCGGATGCTCTGGCGAAGGGTAATGAGCTGCGCTCTGGCTTCAACGGGGTCGTTCTGGTTACGTATCCACAGCATTTCATTGCTTGAAAGCGGGTATTCATCAAGCGCGTTAGCCCCGTGGAAGCTGCGCGTGACGCGTTGCAGCTCCATATCCAGCCCGCAATCGCCTTCGGTGGTCAGCGCGACGCCAACAATGTTGCCGGTGTACGCAATGGAAAAATGGGGGAGTGCCGGGTCCGCAAAAACCGGGCGACCTTCTGGCTGGGTGAGTATGTCCGGTAATTCGCTGGTGCCGTACAGCATAAAAAGCAGTTCTGCGAGAAGTGCTCTGGAGGCTAAAAACCGCGTCCTGCGGTGTTCAGGTAGCTTGAGCGCCTCACTGTGGCAGGCTGAAGACATTCTGGCCGATACGAGATGCCCTTCTGCTAATGTTCCTCGTGCAAAGTGCGTAGCCATTTTTCGCTCCTTGATAATGGTCGTAGTCGGTTAAACGGTTACATGATTATCGCTTAACTCAGCTTCTGTTTTAATCAGTAAATAGAAATAAGAGAAGCCTGAGGACCGAACTTTACATTATCTTAGGCAAAAACCTGACCTGGCGCGGTATACAGGGCTTTTATGGTTTCGCGCAGCCAGATAATTTTCGGATTATGGCTGTTCCGCTTATGCCAGATGAGCGTGAAGGGGACAGTCAACTTTTCTGCTTGTGCCTCATCGATAGGAATGGGAAGGCAGACCAGTTTACGCTGGTGGAGTTGATTATAGTGATGGCAGTAGTAAGGCGCAGTGGCAATGCAGTTGTGGTCCGGCTGGGCCGCCACAAACATCGACTGTTCAAAGCCGGGCAGGCACATGGCGACGTTGCGCTCGCGGCCCATCTCCTTTAGCACCTCATCAAGCGCCCAGGTGTCGCTGCGCTCCCAGAAGATGCTGATGTGCGGGTAGCGCAGAAACGTCTCGAGGTTCCACGCTTCGCGAAGTGCCGGATGGTCTTCTCGCAGATAGACGCACGGACGGTCGCTGAACAGGATTTCGTAGTCAATAAACCACGGCATCAGCTTCAGCAGCTCGCGGGAGCGCGGGTGCGTTTCGCGGCCGGTAAAACCGAGGTCGACCTCCCCGCGCGTAATGGCGTCCAGCGAATCGTAATCCCACTGGCGCAACTTCACCGTCGCCTGCGGGTAGCGCTGATTCACCTGCTCCAGCAGGGTGTTAAAGCGAATCAGCATCAGCGGCGTTTCGGCGGCAAGCACAAACTTGAGCCCGCCAGGAGAGCTATGGTGAGATTTATCGACGATCTGATTGCCAATCTGCATCCAGTCGGCCAGGTCCTGCTCCAGGCTCACCGTCAGCGGCGTGGGCAGTAGTCCTAAAGGCGTTTTCACAAACAGCGGATCGTCGAACCAGTCGCGCAGCTTCGCCAGCGATTTACTCACCGCGGACGGCGTCACGTTCATCCGCTTCGCGGCTTTGGTGACGCTGCGCTCCTGCAACAACAGTTGCAGGCAAAGTAAAAGATTAAGATCGAGACTGCTGATGGGCTTCTTCATAGTGCGCCGCGGGCTGGATGACCATAAGTAAGATAATGCTAAGTATGCTACAGCCAATCAGCACCCCGATCAGCATATTCAGCGCGTGAAGGCCGATCACTGCCGCCAGCCAAATCCACAGCGACGAACCGCAGACCTGCGCAATGCCCAACACCGAGCTTGCCACGCCAGCCCGCAGTGAGAACGGGCCAAGCGCCTGACTCATTGCCACGCCGAAGCCGCCGGAGAATCCGGCGCAGATCAGGGTCATACTCACCAGCATCAGCGCGTGTGAGGTGGCGGTCGCCAGAATCACGCCGGCGGCGAGAAACAGCGTCTGTGAAGTGAGCATCATCGTGCGCTGGCGGAAAATATTGAGTGCAAAGGGCATCGAGAATGAAACCACCATGCTGACCATCGCATTGAGCGCCATCATCGTCGAATACTCACCGCGATCGAAGCCCATCGTTTCCATCAATAACACCGGGGAAACGTTTACATAGGTGAGGATCACCGCCACGCTGAGCGTGATGATGGTCAGGCGGCTCAGGAAAAAGCGATTCAGAAGCTTTTCAGCCGGATGAAAGGTAGCAGCGTGGTGCATCTGCTGCGAACCAGGATGGGTCTCTTTCAGCACCGTCACGGACAGAATAAAGACGATAGTGCCCATGGTGGCCATGGTCCAGAAAAGGCTCTGCCATGGAAATTTCAGCATGATCAGGTAGCCCACGACCGGCGCCAGCACCGGGATGATGCAGGTAATGCCGTTCAGCATCGACAGCACCCTGGCGCGGCGCTGGGCGCTTAAGGTATCGCGAAGAATGGCAAACGCCACCACGTAGCATCCACCCGCGCCAATGCCCTGAATAAAGCGCCCTGCCAGGAACATTGTGCTTTCCTGAGCCATTGAACACAGGACCGATGCCAGCGCAAAGATAACCGCACCCGTAATGGCGACGGGCTGACGACCGGCTTTATCCGCGATTTTCCCGGCAAACACCATCGACGACGCCATCCCCCCAAGGTAAGCCGAAAACGCGATGTGCAGCTGCGCCTCGCTGGCCCCCAGATCGCGGGCAATATGCGGTAGCCCTACCAGATACATATCAATGCCGGATGGATAAAGCAGAACGAGTGCAAAACTACAGAACAGAAAACGAGCCATAAATCCCCCATGGATGCAGGCATGCAGGATAGGGGGCATGGAGGGGATAAAGCGAGTTGCCATTTGGACAATGGTGATTTCCCGGGAGGAAATCACCCTGTACTAACGGGAATTACTTACCAATACAGAAGCTTGAGAAAATCCGTCCCAGCAGATCGTCTGACGTAAACTCCCCGGTGATCTCGCTCAGATTCTGCTGCGCCAGACGCAGTTCCTCGGCCAGCAGCTCACCAGCCCACGCGCCGATCAGCTGGGCTTTGCCCTGCTCAAGGTGGCGAGCCGCCTCTTCCAGCGCCTGCAAGTGACGACGACGCGCCAGGAAGCCACCCTCCATGCTGGTGTCGAAGCCCATGCTCTGTTTTAGATGGTTACGCAGGTCTTCCACGCCTTCCCCGGTACGGGCCGACAGGCGAATAAGTGAGTGACCATTCACATCGCTGAGGCCAAGCGTTTCGCCGGTCACGTCTGCCTTGTTGCGCACTACGGTGATCGGCAGTTTGGCAGGTAGACGGGCAATAAAGTCCGGCCAAATCTCTGCCGGGTCTACGGCGTCGGTCGTGGTGCCGTCTACCATAAACAGCACGCGATCGGCCTGCTCAATCTCCTGCCAGGCGCGTTCGATGCCGATACGCTCGACTTCATCGCTCGCATCGCGCAGGCCGGCGGTATCGATAATGTGCAGCGGCATGCCGTCGATATGGATATGCTCGCGCAGCACGTCGCGGGTGGTGCCGGCGATGTCGGTGACGATCGCCGCTTCACGGCCCGCCAGGGCGTTCAGCAGGCTCGATTTCCCGGCGTTGGGGCGTCCGGCAATGACCACCTTCATGCCTTCACGCAGCAGGCTGCCCTGGCGCGCTTCGGCGCGGACGGCATCCATATCGTTCATCACCTGGTTCAGCTGGGCTTCGATTTTGCCGTCAGAAAGGAAGTCGATCTCCTCGTCCGGGAAGTCGATAGCCGCTTCGACATAGATTCGCAGGTGAGTAAGTGCTTCCACAAGATGATTTACGCGTGCGGAAAACGCGCCCTGCAACGAGTTCAGCGCGGAGCGGGCCGCCTGTTCGGAGCTGGCGTCGATCAGGTCAGCAATCGCTTCGGCCTGCGCCAGGTCGAGCTTGTCGTTCAGGAACGCACGCTCGGAGAATTCGCCCGGCTTTGCAATGCGCAGGCCAGGCAGGGTCAGAATACGTTTTAACAGCAGGTCGAGGATCACCGGACCGCCGTGGCCCTGAAGTTCCAGCACGTCTTCGCCGGTAAAGGAGTTCGGGCCGGGGAACCACAGCGCGATGCCCTGGTCCAGCGGGGTGCCGTCGGCATCTTTAAACGGCAGATAATCAGCGTAGCGCGGCTTTGGCAGTTTACCCAGCACCGCTTCGGCCACCTCACGCGCCTTCAGGCCGGAGATACGCAGAATGCCTACACCACCGCGTCCCGGTGGGGTTGCCTGGGCGACGATAGTGTCGTTATGGCTCATGGTTGCTCTCGTTCAATACAAATAAAAAAGGCGGTCAATCGACCGCCCTTATTTTAGCGTTAACTTACCGAATCAGGACTTTTTCTTTTCGCGGCTATGCAGGCCACGTTTTTCCAGACCACGGTAAATCAGCTGCTGCTGGATGATGGTCACCAGGTTGCTGACGATATAGTACAGCACCAGACCTGACGGGAACCACAGGAAGAACACGGTGAAGATGACCGGCATAAAGGTCATGATCTTCTGCTGCATCGGGTCGGTCACGGTGGTCGGAGACATCTTCTGGATGAAGAACATCGTCACGCCCATCAGGATCGGCAGGATGTAGTACGGGTCCTGTGCGGACAGGTCATGGATCCACAGGGCGAACGGCGCGTGGCGCAGCTCAACGGAACCCATCAGCATGTAGTACAGCGCAAGGAAGATTGGCATCTGAATCAGCAGCGGGAAGCAACCACCCAGTGGGTTTACTTTCTCTGCTTTATACAGGGCCATCATCTCCTGGCTCTGACGCTGTTTATCATCGCCCAGACGCTCACGCATAGCCTGAATCTTCGGCTGTAGCATACGCATCTTCGCCATGGAGGTGTACTGCGCTTTCGTCAGCGGGTACATGATGCCACGAACGATAAAGGTGATAACGATGATGGAGAAGCCCCAGTTACCCAGGAAGCTGTGGATGAACTTCAGCAGCTTAAACAGCGGCTGAGAGATGAACCACAACCAACCGTAATCAACGGTCAGATCCAGGTGCGGCGCAACGGCAGCCATTTTGTCCTGGATTTCCGGACCGACCCACAGGGTGCTTGCCAGCTTACCGGTTTGACCCGGCTGTACCAGAACCGGCTGAGATTTGTAGCCGATGGCTGCAATACCGTTGCCGAGGTTCGCGGTGTAGAAGTTATTCGTACCGTCGTTGTTCGGTACCCACGCCGTCGCGAAATACTGTTGCAGCATTGCGACCCAGCCGCCTTTAGAACTGACGTTCAGGTTTTCGTTATCGGCAATGGTGTCGAATTTGTATTTCTCGTACTTGGTATCTGGCGTGGAGTATGCCGCGCCACGGAAGGTATGCAGCGCAAAGTTGCTGCTTCCGGTGTCACGGTGAGACGGCAGATTGATGGACTGCTTCAGCTGACCAAAGGTAGAGATTTCCAGCGGTTTCGCACCGGCGTTCTGCACGCTGTAGCCCACGTTCACCGCATACTCACCGCGTTTCAGGGTGAAGGTTTTGGTGAAGGTGTTGCCTGCCGCGTCGGTGTAGGTCATCGGAATAACCAGTTCGTTCTGACCATCAGCCAGCACAAACGTGTCGTTTTCGACGTTATACAGTGGACGCGCACCGTTAGCCGGGTTATCCGGGCCATCACGACCGGTCAGGCCGCTCTGTGCCTGGTAGATAAATTCAGGCGTGGTTTCCAGTAACTGGAACGGTTCGGTAGACTTCAGCTCTTTCGGGTAGGTCAACAGCAGCGCCTGCTCAACATCACCACCACGGGTGTTGATAGTCAGCTCAAGCACATCGGTCTTAACCGTAATCTGTTTCCCCTGGCCACTGGCCGGTACGCCCTGGTCGGCGGCGCTACCCGCTGCGGTGGTCGTGGTCTGCGTGGTCTGCTGCTGGGGTTGAGGATTTTTATCCTGCTCCCATGCCTGCCAGATCATGAAAGACACGAACAACAAAGCGATGATAAGAAGATTGCGTTGCGAATCCATCGTTAGTGTTCTCTGGTATCAAAGGGTCCTGGAGGGACGGGGTCGTCTCCACCTGGGTGTAAAGGGTGGCATTTTAATACGCGTTTCACCGTCAACCAACTGCCTTTTATCACTCCAAACCTGCGCAATGCCTCAATTCCGTAGCTTGAGCACGTAGGGGTGAAACGACAATGTGGCCCGAGTAGCGGACTAATCAGGCGTTGATAGACCCTGATAAGGGCTATCAGGACCCGCGAGCCAGGCGACAGTGGCGGCGCCATAATTTTTCCAACGCTTCCGAGAGAGCACGGTTATCGAGGTCGGCAACCCCTTTTTTAGCCACCACCACGAAATCCATAGAAGGCAGTTCGTGCTGACGTAAACGGAAGCTTTCACGCGTCAGACGTTTAATCCGGTTGCGTTCATGCGCACGCTTAACGTTTTTCTTGGCGACTGTGAGACCGATACGGGGATGCCCCAGCGAATTTTGGCGGCCGAGGATGGTGATTTGCGGCGTGCCAGCCCGTAATGGCTGCTGGAAGACGAAAGTGAAATGAGTGGGAGTTAACAAACGTAACTCCCTGGGAAATGCGAGCTTAACCACTCAGGGGTTAGCTTTATTACTTGGAAACGGTCAGACGAGCGCGGCCTTTAGCACGACGACGTGCCAGAACCTGACGACCATTTTTAGTAGCCATACGAGCACGGAAGCCGTGAGAACGGTTGCGCTTCAGTACAGACGGTTGAAAAGTGCGTTTCATGGCGATTTCTACCTAAACTTGAAAAAATTCATGACTTTTGCGGATGCCCGACCGAGTTTCGAATGACGGACGCCGAAGCCGTGGGTGATTAAAGAGGCCGGATTGTAATAATTGTACACTCCGGAGTCAATTCTCTTTCCTTATTTCCCGCGTATTTCCGCACGATTTCGCGTGGAAAATGAGCAACGGACGACGCAGGAAGATGAGCATCACGCGCCGGGTCGAGGATTATACGGAGTCATCCACAAAGCGCAAGGATCGTCCCGGATCTTCGTTAGATCATTTAAGCCAAAAATCGTCTGTGCTCATTAAATTTTCCAATATGCGGGCTAAATCGCGGGGCACTCGCGTCAGGATCGTTTACACTTACCCGATTCCGGATCATCCTGTGGATAAATCGGGAAGAATCTGTGAGAAACAGAAGATCTCTGGCTCAGTTTAGGCTATGATCCGCGGTCCCGATCGGGATCCAGCGATCCTGGTCGGGCATAAACACAACATCGTTCAGGTTGTATCAACGATAGCGTGTATAACCGCAGATAGCGGTTCGCACATCACCCTGATGGGGTCATGTCGATGTGCGCCAACAATCATGAATATTCAATAGTTTTCTTTTATTGTTCGAGTGGAGTCCGCCGTGTCACTTTCGCTTTGGCAGCAGTGTCTTGCCCGATTGCAGGATGAGTTACCAGCCACAGAATTCAGTATGTGGATCCGCCCGTTGCAGGCGGAACTGAGCGATAACACGCTGGCTTTGTATGCGCCAAACCGTTTCGTGCTCGATTGGGTAAGGGATAAATACCTTAATAACATCAATGGATTGCTGAACGATTTTTGCGGGTCAGATGCCCCACAGCTGCGTTTTGAAGTGGGCACAAAGCCGGTCACCCAAACCGTTCGTGAAGTTGTCAATGTGGCAGCCCCTGCACAGGCGGCGCCCGCTCCAGCGCCTCGCGTTGCTCCTGCTCGTCAGGGCTGGGATAACGTTCCGGCCCCCGCTGAGCCCACCTACCGCTCTAACGTGAACGTGAAGCACACGTTCGATAACTTCGTTGAAGGTAAGTCGAACCAGCTGGCGCGCGCGGCGGCTCGCCAGGTTGCTGATAACCCCGGTGGCGCGTATAACCCGCTGTTTCTTTATGGCGGCACGGGTCTCGGTAAAACGCACCTTCTGCACGCGGTGGGTAACGGCATTATGGCGCGTAAGCCGAATGCGAAAGTGGTGTATATGCACTCCGAGCGCTTCGTTCAGGACATGGTAAAAGCCCTGCAAAACAATGCGATCGAAGAGTTTAAACGCTACTACCGTTCCGTTGATGCGCTGCTGATCGATGACATTCAGTTCTTTGCCAATAAAGAACGATCGCAGGAAGAGTTTTTCCACACCTTTAACGCCCTGCTGGAAGGCAATCAGCAGATTATTTTGACCTCGGATCGTTATCCTAAAGAGATCAACGGCGTTGAAGATCGTCTGAAATCCCGCTTCGGCTGGGGCCTGACCGTGGCGATCGAGCCACCGGAGCTGGAAACCCGCGTCGCGATCCTGATGAAAAAAGCCGACGAGAACGACATTCGCCTGCCGGGCGAAGTGGCGTTCTTTATTGCCAAGCGCCTGCGCTCCAACGTTCGTGAACTGGAGGGGGCGCTGAACCGCGTTATCGCTAACGCCAATTTCACTGGTCGTGCGATCACCATCGATTTTGTGCGTGAAGCGCTGCGCGATTTGTTGGCATTGCAGGAAAAACTGGTCACTATCGACAATATTCAAAAGACGGTGGCTGAGTACTACAAGATCAAAGTGGCAGATTTACTGTCTAAACGTCGTTCCCGCTCGGTGGCGCGTCCGCGTCAGATGGCGATGGCGCTGGCAAAAGAGCTAACCAACCACAGCCTGCCGGAAATCGGCGATGCGTTTGGTGGCCGTGACCATACGACCGTGCTGCACGCTTGTCGCAAGATTGAGCAGTTACGCGAAGAAAGCCACGACATAAAAGAAGATTTTTCCAATTTAATCAGAACATTATCATCGTGACGCTATGAAATTTACCGTTGAACGTGAACATTTATTAAAGCCGCTGCAACAGGTGAGTGGCCCGTTAGGCGGCCGCCCAACGCTGCCTATTCTTGGAAACCTGCTGCTTCAGGTCGCGGACGGTACGCTGTCGCTGACCGGCACAGATCTGGAAATGGAAATGATCGCGCGCGTTACGCTGACTCAGCCGCACGACGCGGGCGCGACCACGGTTCCGGCACGTAAATTCTTTGATATCTGCCGTGGGTTGCCGGAAGGCGCTGAAATCGCCGTGCAGCTGGAGGGCGACCGCATGCTGGTGCGCTCTGGCCGAAGCCGTTTCTCCCTTTCCACGCTGCCCGCTGCGGATTTCCCGAACCTGGACGACTGGCAGAGCGAAGTTGAATTTACCCTGCCGCAGGCGACGATGAAGCGTCTGATTGAAGCCACGCAGTTCTCCATGGCGCATCAGGACGTTCGTTACTACTTAAACGGCATGCTGTTCGAAACCGAAGGTGAAGAGCTGCGTACCGTGGCCACCGACGGCCACCGTCTGGCGGTCTGTTCCATGCCGATTGGCGACTCGCTGCCGAACCATTCGGTGATCGTGCCGCGTAAAGGCGTGATTGAACTGATGCGTATGCTCGACGGCGGTGACACGCCGCTGCGGGTGCAGATTGGCAGCAATAACATCCGTGCCCACGTGGGTGATTTTGTCTTTACGTCGAAGCTGGTTGACGGTCGTTTCCCGGATTATCGCCGCGTATTGCCGAAGAACCCGGACAAAACGCTGGAAGCGGGCTGCGATATCCTCAAGCAGGCGTTTGCCCGCGCGGCCATTCTCTCGAACGAGAAATTCCGCGGCGTACGTCTGTACGTGAGTGAAAACCAGATCAAAATCACCGCCAACAACCCGGAGCAGGAAGAGGCAGAAGAGATTCTGGACGTCACCTACGCCGGGGCTGAGATGGAAATCGGCTTCAACGTCAGCTACGTGCTGGATGTGCTCAATGCACTGAAATGCGAGAATGTGCGCATTCTGCTGACCGACTCCGTTTCGAGCGTACAGATTGAAGATGCGGCCAGCCAAAGCGCGGCTTATGTTGTCATGCCAATGAGACTGTAATGTCGCTCACCCGTCTGTTGATCCGCGACTTTCGCAATATCGAAAGCGCGGATCTCGCTTTATCCCCCGGCTTTAACTTCCTGGTTGGCGCGAACGGCAGCGGCAAAACCAGCGTGCTGGAAGCCATCTATACGCTCGGCCATGGCCGGGCGTTTCGCAGTTTGCAGATTGGTCGCGTGATTCGCCACGAGCAGGACTCTTTTGTTCTGCACGGGCGTTTGCAGGGCGCAGAGCGGGAAACTGCCATCGGCCTGACCAAAGACAAGCAGGGCGACAGCAAGGTGCGCATCGACGGCACCGATGGC
Organism: Enterobacter cloacae complex sp.; assembly: GCF_900322725.1. NCBI lineage: Bacteria > Pseudomonadati > Pseudomonadota > Gammaproteobacteria > Enterobacterales > Enterobacteriaceae > Enterobacter > Enterobacter cloacae complex sp. The sequence goes on from NZ_LT991957.1 coordinate 2,119,682, forward strand.
CACAAGGTGGCGGAGCTGGCGCTACTGATGCCAATGCAGCTGATTACGCCCGAGGGGTTTACTTTACTCAACGGCGGCCCCAAATACAGAAGAGCGTTCCTCGACTGGGGATGCTTTCACAATGAAGCCGGTTTCTTTAACGCCTGGAGCAACCTGAAGCGTCTGCTTAAACAGCGTAACGCCGCGTTGCGCCAGGTCACGCGCTACGTCCAGTTGCGTCCGTGGGACATGGAACTCATCCCTCTCGCGGAACAGATCAGCCGCTGGCGTGCCGAATACAGCGCAGGTATCGCCGAAGACATGGCCGATACCTGCAAACAGTTTTTACCCGAGTTCTCTCTCACCTTCTCCTTCCAGCGCGGCTGGGAGAAAGAGACGGATTATGCCGAGGTGTTAGAGAGAAGCTTCGAGCGCGACCGCATGTTGACCTACACCGCGCACGGCCCGCACAAGGCGGATTTCCGCATTCGTGCTGACGGTGCGCCGGTGGAAGATACGCTGTCGCGCGGGCAGCTGAAGCTCCTGATGTGCGCGCTACGCCTGGCGCAGGGTGAGTTCCTCACCCGCGAAAGCGGGCGACGCTGCCTGTACCTGATAGATGATTTTGCCTCGGAACTTGACGACGCGCGGCGCGGGCTGCTTGCCAGCCGCTTAAAAGCTACGCAGTCGCAGGTTTTCGTCAGCGCCATTAGCGCTGAACACGTTATGGACATGTCGGACGAAAATTCGAAGATGTTTACCGTGGAAAAGGGTAAAATAACGGATTAACCCAAGTTGAAATGAGCGAGAAACGTTGATGTCGAATTCTTATGACTCCTCCAGTATCAAAGTCCTGAAAGGGCTGGATGCGGTGCGTAAGCGCCCGGGTATGTATATCGGCGACACGGATGACGGCACCGGTCTGCACCACATGGTATTCGAGGTGGTAGATAACGCTATCGACGAAGCGCTCGCGGGTCACTGTAAAGACATCGTGGTCACGATCCATGCGGACAACTCCGTCTCCGTTACCGATGACGGTCGTGGCATCCCAACCGGTATTCACCCGGAAGAGGGCGTATCGGCTGCGGAAGTGATCATGACCGTGCTGCACGCAGGCGGTAAGTTCGATGATAACTCCTATAAGGTTTCCGGCGGTCTGCACGGCGTAGGCGTTTCCGTGGTAAACGCCCTGTCGCAGAAGCTGGAGCTGGTTATCCAGCGCGAAGGCAAAATTCACCGTCAGATCTACCAGCACGGCGTGCCTGACGCTCCGCTGGCCGTGACGGGTGATACCGATAAAACCGGTACCATGGTGCGTTTCTGGCCGAGCCTCGAAACTTTCACCAACGTTACCGAGTTTGAGTACGACATCCTGGCGAAACGCCTGCGCGAACTGTCGTTCCTGAACTCCGGCGTGTCGATTCGTCTGCGCGACAAACGCGACAACAAAGAAGATCACTTCCACTACGAAGGCGGTATCAAGGCGTTCGTTGAGTATCTGAACAAGAACAAAACGCCAATTCACCCGAATATCTTCTACTTCTCCACCGAAAAAGACGGTATCGGCGTTGAAGTGGCATTGCAGTGGAACGACGGTTTCCAGGAAAACATCTACTGCTTTACCAACAATATTCCGCAGCGCGACGGCGGTACTCACCTTGCGGGCTTCCGCGCGGCGATGACCCGTACCCTGAACGCCTACATGGACAAAGAAGGCTACAGCAAAAAAGCGAAAGTCAGCGCCACCGGTGACGACGCCCGTGAAGGCCTGATTGCCGTGGTCTCCGTGAAGGTGCCGGATCCGAAGTTCTCCTCTCAGACCAAAGACAAGCTGGTCTCTTCTGAGGTGAAATCGGCGGTTGAGCAGCAGATGAACGAACTGCTGAGCGAATACCTGCTGGAAAACCCGTCCGACGCGAAAATCGTGGTGGGCAAAATTATTGATGCGGCACGTGCCCGTGAAGCAGCGCGTAAAGCCCGTGAAATGACCCGTCGTAAAGGCGCGCTGGACCTGGCAGGCCTGCCGGGCAAGCTGGCTGACTGCCAGGAACGTGACCCGGCGCTGTCTGAACTGTACCTTGTGGAAGGGGACTCCGCGGGCGGTTCTGCGAAGCAGGGCCGTAACCGCAAGAACCAGGCGATCCTGCCGCTGAAGGGTAAAATCCTTAACGTTGAGAAAGCGCGCTTCGACAAGATGCTCTCTTCTCAGGAAGTGGCGACGCTCATCACCGCGCTAGGCTGCGGCATTGGGCGCGACGAGTACAACCCGGACAAGCTGCGCTATCACAGCATCATCATCATGACCGATGCGGACGTCGACGGCTCGCACATTCGTACGCTGCTGTTGACCTTCTTCTATCGTCAGATGCCGGAAATCGTTGAGCGCGGCCACGTCTACATTGCGCAGCCACCGCTGTACAAGGTGAAAAAAGGCAAGCAGGAACAGTACATTAAGGATGACGAGGCGATGGATCAGTACCAAATCGCGATCGCCCTTGACGGTGCGACCCTGCACGCGAACTCCAGCGCGCCAGCGCTGGCCGGCGAGCCGCTGGAGCGTCTGGTCTCCGAGTTCAACGCCACGCAGAAAATGATTGGCCGCATGGAGCGCCGCTATCCGAAAGCGCTGCTGAAAGAGCTGATTTACCAGCCTACCCTGACCGAAGCCGATCTGAGCAGCGAGCAGGCCGTAACCCGCTGGGTAAATACCCTTGTAAGCGAGCTGAACGAGAAAGAGCAGCACGGCAGCCAGTGGAAGTTCGACGTTCAGCAGAACGCTGAACAGCAGTTCGAGCCGATTGTGCGCGTGCGTACCCACGGCGTCGATACCGACTACCCGCTGGAGCACGAATTTGTGACCGGTCCGGAATACCGCCGTATCTGCACCCTCGGCGAGAAGCTGCGTGGTCTGATCGAAGAAGATGCGTTTATCGAACGTGGCGAGCGTCGTCAGCCGGTAGCCAGCTTCGAGCAGGCGCTGGAGTGGCTGGTGAAAGAGTCCCGTCGTGGCCTCTCTATTCAGCGTTATAAAGGTCTGGGCGAAATGAACCCGGATCAGCTGTGGGAAACCACCATGGATCCGGAAAGCCGTCGCATGCTGCGCGTCACCGTTAAAGATGCGATTGCAGCGGATCAGCTGTTCACCACCCTGATGGGCGATGCGGTTGAACCACGTCGTGCGTTCATCGAAGAGAACGCCCTGAAGGCGGCGAATATCGATATTTAATCGTCGCTTTACGGCAACATAACTGGCCGCGCTTTAGCGCGGCTTTTTTATGGACGCAGGAAGGTCCAGCGACATCACTGCCGGTAAACGGCTCGCCAGCTTATCTATGGCAATTCTTACCCTTAGCGGCAGGTGCGGCGTCTGCTGCCAGACGGCATGAACGTCGAAGCGTACATCCGGGGCCTGATTTAAGAGCGGGACAAGGTTCCCCTGCTGAATTTCTTTGATGACCATCCAGCAGGGTAACCACGCAAGGCCGTGGCCGGCCAGTGCCGCGTCGCAGATCGCCTGTAAATCATCCATATTGAGAGATGAGCGGGGAATAAACGTGCGCGACGTGCCATCGTAATCCATCAGCTGCCAGGGTAAGACTCTGCCCGCACGTGTGTAGTTAATGGCCGTATGCTGGCGTAAATCATCAACGGCCTGCGGCTGGCCATTCTTAAGCAGATAATCCGGCGCGGCAAACAGAACCATTCGGTGCTCACCCAGCCTTCTGGCGACCAGCACGGCGCTGTCAGCCAGGGTGCCATTGCGCACCGCCATATCAAACCCTTCTTCCACGAGATCCACAATGCGGTCGCTGAAGGACATTTCAAGCTCAAGTCCGGGGTGTTCCTGCGTCAGCTCTGTGAGCAGCGGGGCGATACACTGACGACCAAACAGCACCGGCATGGCAACCCGCAGCCGTCCGCTGACCTGATGTTTTCCGGTTTCAAGCAGCGATTCAGCGCCACGAATCTCCTCCAGCGCGCGCAGGCAGCGTTCATAAAAAAGCGCGCCGTTATCGGTCAGCCTCTGACTGCGCGTGGTCCGATGAAACAGACGAACCCCCAGCCTTTCTTCAAGACGAGCAATACTTTTTCCTACCGCCGAGCGCGACAAATGCAGACGAACGGCGGCCTGCGCAAAACTTCCTGCTTCTACGGAGGCAACGAAAACGGGAATATCTTTCAGCGTATCGGTCATGAACTGATTGTATCTTTTTGGTCATCAATAGTGGGAAAACTTATCGCCACTGGCGACGCAGAGTCAACGGTAGACTGTCAGAACTGAAAATCATCTGATGACAGGAGAAAAAAATGACAGAAACAATGCAGCGCTGGTCAATGAACGCCCTTGGGCGCGAGAGCCTTCAGCTTGTTCAGGAGCCTGTTCCACAGCCAGGCCCGGGTGAGGTTCGCGTACGGGTAAATGCCGTTGCGCTCAACTACCGGGATAAAATGGTTATCGAAGGCACGATGCCGATTCCGCTTTCCTTCCCGTTTACCCCGGCGTCTGACATGGCGGGCGTGGTGGACAGCATTGGCGACGGGGTGACACGCTTCAAACCCGGCGCACGCGTCATCTCAACCTTTTTCCCCGAGTGGATCGACGGCAAGCCGCAGGCAGACGCGCGCGATTTGCCCTACAAAACGTCCGGTGGATACTTCCAGGGCATGCTGGCTGAATATGTGATTGTGAGTGAAAACGCGCTGGTGGCCTCCCCGGAAAGCCTGGATGACGCTGAGGCCAGCACGCTTCCTTGCGCAGGGCTTACCGCATGGTTCGCGCTGGTGGAGCGCGGACATTTACGCGCCGGGCAATCGGTACTGGTACAGGGGACGGGCGGCGTGGCGCTATTCGCTTTGCAGATAGCAAAAGCGCACGGCGCCGAGGTGATTGTCACGTCGGGGAGTGATGAAAAACTGGCGCTGGCCAAAAAACTGGGCGCCAGCCAGGGCATTAATCGGCTGAAAGGCGACTGGGCTGAAAATGCGTTGGTACTCACGCAGGATCGCGGCATTGACCATATCATTGAAACCGTGGGAGGCGAGAACCTGAAGCATTCCCTGCGCGCCGTTGCCGTTCACGGGCGTATCTCAGTGATTGGCGTGCTGGCCGGGACAGACATTTCGCTGCCCGCGAGCGAACTGTTGCTGAAATCCCCTGTCATTCAGGGGATTGGGGTTGGACACCGTCGGGCGCTGGAAGATTTTGTCCGTGCGGTTGACGTCACTGGCTTAAAACCGGTGATTGAGCATCGCTACCGCTTTGACGAGCTGGAACAGGCGTTTGAACATCTTGATCGCGGCGCGTTTGGCAAAATTGTTCTCACCCGCGAGTAAGTTCCCGTTCCCGGGATAAACGTAAAAGGGGCTTTTTGTTGCGCAAAGTAGCTCTATTTTTGTGGGCTTAATCGCGTTAGCATGAGGTAGCACTCATTTATCCCGGGGACCTCATGGCCATCAAACTCATTGCAATCGATATGGACGGCACGCTGCTGCTGCCGGACCACACCATCTCTCCAGCCGTTAAAAACGCGATCGCCGCTGCACGCGAAAAAGGCGTGAACGTCGTGCTCACCACCGGACGCCCGTATGCCGGGGTGCACAGCTACCTGAAAGAGCTGCACATGAACCAGCCTGGCGATTACTGCATCACCTATAACGGCGCGCTGGTGCAAAAGGCAGCCGATGGCAGCACGGTGGCGCAAACTGCACTGAGCTATGATGACTACCTGTTCCTGGAAAAACTGTCCCGCGAAGTAGGCTCCCACTTCCACGCGCTCGATCGTAATACGCTTTACACCGCCAACCGCGATATCAGCTACTACACGGTGCACGAGTCCTACGTTGCAACCATTCCACTGGTGTTCTGCGAAGCGGAAAACATGGATCCGGCAACCCAGTTTCTGAAAGTAATGATGATCGACGAACCCGCGATCCTCGACAAAGCCATCTCACGCATTCCGGCTGAGGTAAAAGAGAAATACACCGTGCTGAAAAGCGCGCCGTACTTCCTCGAAATCCTTGATAAACGCGTCAATAAAGGCACGGGCGTGAAATCGCTTGCCGATGCGCTGGGCATTAAGCCTGAGGAGATCATGGCGCTGGGCGATCAGGAAAACGATATTGCGATGATCGAGTATGCGGGCATGGGCGTGGCGATGGATAACGCGATCCCATCGGTAAAAGACGTGGCGAACTTCGTTACCAAATCTAACCTGGAAGACGGCGTTGCCTGGGCGATCGAGAAATTCGTTCTGTCGTAACAAACGCTTAAATCATCAGCCCCGGTTATCAACCGGGGCTTTTTTTTGCCCTGAATTTATCGAATTGTTCTTTTTGTGATCTGGATTGTAGTACAACATTAACTGATTGTACTACATTGTCACCACGACAAAGACGAATGGCCTCACGTTTGTACTGCAAAAGTGAGGCGAAATTCAGCGGTCGCGGTAAAGTAGTGATGGACTTACAGAGCACAAGGACTCTCCATGACACTCAATAAAACCGATCGCATTGTCATCACGCTGGGCACCCAGATTGTGGGTGGCAAATACGTTCCCGGTTCGCCGCTGCCAGCAGAGGCCGAACTGTGCGAAGAGTTTGAAACCTCGCGCAACATCATCCGGGAAGTGTTCCGCTCGCTAATGGCGAAGCGTCTGATTGAAATGAAGCGCTATCGCGGGGCGTTTGTTGCGCCGCGTAACCAGTGGAACTACCTCGATACCGATGTTCTGCAATGGGTACTGGAAAACGACTACGACCCACGGCTTATCGGCGCGATGAGCGAAGTCCGAAATCTGGTGGAACCGGCCATCGCCCGCTGGGCAGCAGAGCGCGCAACGTCTGGTGACCTGGCACAGATTGAGTCAGCGTTGAACGACATGATCGCCAATAACCAGAATCGAGAGGCGTTCAACGAAGCGGATATTCGCTATCACGAGGCGGTATTGCAGTCGGTGCATAACCCGGTTTTACAGCAGCTTAGCGTGGCGATCAGCTCGCTACAGCGAGCAGTATTTGAACGTACCTGGATGGGCGATGAGGCCAACATGCCGAAAACGCTTCAGGAACATAAAGCGCTGTTCGATGCGATACGGCATCAGGACGGCGATGCGGCAGAGCAGGCGGCGCTAACCATGATCGCCAGCTCGACACGAAGGTTGAAGGAAATCACATGACATCACGCTACATCGCAATTGACTGGGGATCGACCAATCTGCGCGCCTGGCTCTACCAGGGCGAGCAGTGCCTGGAAAGCAGGCAATCGGAAGCAGGCGTCACGCGTCTGAACGGTAAATCCCCTGAAGCGGTGTTAGCAGAGGTGACACAAAGCTGGCGCGACGGTAATACGCCAGTGGTGATGGCCGGAATGGTTGGCAGTAACGTGGGCTGGAAGGTGGCACCTTACCTGTCGGTTCCGGTTCATTTCGCCTCCGTTGGTGAGCAGTTAACGTCCGTTGGCGACAATGTCTGGATTATTCCCGGTTTATGCGTCTCTCGCGACGATAACCAAAACGTGATGCGCGGCGAAGAGACGCAGCTGCTCGGGGCGCGCACCCTTTCTGCTTCTTCTGTCTACGTCATGCCCGGGACGCACTGCAAATGGGTCCAGGCGGATGCTGAGCAAATTCATGATTTTCGCACCGTGATGACCGGCGAATTGCATCATTTGCTGCTTACGCATTCGCTGGTAGGGGCCGGTTTGCCGGAGCAGAACCCTTCGCCGGAGGCGTTTGCCGCCGGGCTTGAGCGCGGGATCGCATCTCCTGCCGTTTTGCCGCAACTTTTTGAGGTTCGCGCCTCGCACGTGCTGGGAAATCTTCCGCGCGAGCAGGTTAGCGAATTTCTGTCCGGCCTGCTGATTGGCGCCGAAGTCGCCACCCTGAGCGACGCGTTCGCCGGGCAGCAGACCATCACGCTCGTCGCGGGTTCATCGCTGACGTCTCGTTACCGCCAGGCGTTCCACGCTATCGGACGGGATGTTGCCGCGGTGGAGGGCGACACGGCATTTCAGGCAGGCATAAGGAGCATCGCTCATGCAGTGGCAAACTGATCTTCCCCTTATCGCGATTTTGCGCGGCATCACACCCGACGAGGCGTTAGCGCACGTTGGCGCGGTTATCGACGCCGGGTTCGACGCGGTGGAAATCCCGCTCAACTCACCGGCGTGGGAAAAAAGTATTCCGGCAGTGGTGGCGGCGTTTGGTGATAAGGCGCTGATTGGCGCAGGAACCGTGTTGCAGCCGGAGCAGGTGGATGACCTGGCGAAAATGGGCTGCAAGCTTATCGTCACACCCAATATCAATCCCGAGGTTATCCGCCGAGCGGTGGATTACGGCATGACCGTTTGCCCGGGGTGCGCCACGGCCACAGAAGCCTTTGCCGCTCTCGATGCGGGCGCACAGTCGCTCAAAATTTTCCCGTCGTCGGCTTTTGGTCCGGATTACATCAAAGCGCTGAAGGCGGTCTTACCCGCCAGCGTGCCGGTCTTTGCCGTGGGCGGCGTCACGCCGGAAAACCTGGTGCAGTGGATAAACGCGGGCTGTGTGGGCGCGGGGCTGGGCAGCGATCTCTATCGTGCAGGCCAGTCCGTTGAGCGTACCGCCCGGCAGGCGACAGCATTTGTGAAAGCGTATCGAGAGGCAGTGCAATGAAAATAACCAAACTCACCACGTACCGTTTACCCCCGCGCTGGATGTTCCTGAAAATCGAAACCGACGAAGGCGTGGTCGGCTGGGGCGAGCCGGTGATTGAAGGCCGTGCGCGTACGGTTGAAGCCGCGGTTCACGAGCTGGGTGAATACCTGATTGGCCAGGATCCGGCGCGCATCAACGACCTGTGGCAGGTCATGTATCGGGCGGGATTTTACCGTGGCGGTCCGATCCTGATGAGCGCCATCGCCGGTATCGACCAGGCGCTGTGGGATATCAAGGGCAAAGTGCTGAATGCCCCGGTCTGGCAATTAATGGGCGGCCTGGTGCGTGACAAAATCAAAGCCTACAGCTGGGTGGGCGGCGACCGCCCTGCGGAAGTCATTGACGGTATCCGCCAGCTGCGCAACATTGGTTTTGACACCTTCAAACTCAACGGCTGCGAAGAGATGGGCGTTATCGACAACTCGCGCGCAGTAGACCGGGCGGTGAACACCGTGGCGCAAATCCGTGAGGCTTTCGGCAACGAGATTGAGTTTGGCCTGGACTTCCACGGCCGCGTCAGCGCGCCGATGGCCAAAGTGCTGATTAAAGAGCTGGAGCCGTATCGCCCGCTGTTTATCGAAGAGCCTGTACTGGCCGAGCAGGCGGAATACTATCCAAAACTGGCAGAACAGACGCACATTCCCATCGCGGCGGGTGAACGCATGTTCTCGCGCTTCGAGTTTAAACGCGTGCTGGAAGCGGGCGGCATTGCGATCCTGCAACCGGACCTCTCCCACGCGGGCGGCATCACCGAATGCTACAAAATTGCCGGCATGGCAGAAGCCTACGATGTGGCGCTGGCGCCGCACTGTCCGCTTGGGCCGATTGCGCTGGCAGCCTGTCTGCACGTGGACTTCGTCTCCCGCAATGCGGTGTTCCAGGAACAAAGCATGGGCATTCACTATAACAAGGGCGCGGAGCTGCTCGACTTTGTGAAAAACAAAGAAGACTTCAGCATGGAAGGCGGTTTCTTTAAACCGTTAACGAAGCCGGGCCTTGGCGTGGAAATTGACGAAGCCAAAGTCATTGAGCTGAGTAAAAATACGCCGGACTGGCGTAACCCACTGTGGCGTCATGAGGACGGTTCCGTAGCCGAGTGGTAAAGCCGGATGGCGCTACGCTTATCCGGCCTACTCTCCCGTAGGCCCGGTAAGCGAAGCGCCACCGGGCAAAAAAACATACATACAAAAATATAACCCTCTGTAAATTACAGGGCATGGTGAGCGGCTTCGCTATGCCCAAAATCTGGAGACAGATTGCGATGGATATTCCAGTTACTGCTGCAAAAACCGGGCGTCGCCGTTACCTGACGCTGATGATGATCTTTATTACCGTGGTCATTTGCTATGTCGACCGCGCCAACCTCGCCGTGGCATCGGCTCATATCCAGGAAGAGTTCGGCATCACCAAAGCGGAAATGGGCTATGTCTTCTCGGCGTTTGCCTGGCTGTATACGCTCTGTCAGATCCCCGGCGGCTGGTTCCTTGACCGCGTGGGATCGCGTCTGACCTACTTTATCGCTATTTTGGGCTGGTCCGTGGCGACCCTGTTCCAGGGCTTCGCCACCGGGCTGATGTCGCTGATTGGCCTGCGCGCCATCACCGGGGTGTTTGAAGCACCCGCGTTCCCAACCAACAACCGCATGGTGACCAGCTGGTTCCCGGAACATGAGCGTGCCTCTGCCGTAGGCTTTTACACCTCCGGGCAGTTTGTGGGCCTGGCATTTCTGACGCCGCTGTTAATCTGGATCCAGGAGCTGCTGAGCTGGCACTGGGTGTTTATCGTCACCGGCGGGATCGGCATTATCTGGTCGCTCATCTGGTTCAAGGTGTATCAGCCGCCGCGTCTGACCAAAAGCATCACCAAAGCCGAGCTGGACTACATCCGCGACGGTGGCGGTCTGGTAGATGGCGATGCCCCGATGAAAAAAGAGGCGCGTCAGCCTTTAACCAAAGCGGACTGGAAGCTGGTCTTCCACCGTAAGCTGGTGGGCGTGTATCTGGGACAGTTCGCGGTGACCTCCACGCTGTGGTTCTTCCTCACCTGGTTCCCGAACTACCTGACGCAGGAAAAAGGGATCACCGCGCTGAAGGCGGGCTTTATGACCACCGTGCCGTTCCTGGCGGCCTTCTTCGGCGTACTGCTCTCGGGCTGGCTGGCGGACAAGCTGGTGAAAAAAGGCTTCTCGCTGGGCGTGGCGCGTAAAACACCGATTATCTGCGGGCTGCTGATCTCTACCTGCATCATGGGGGCGAACTACACCAACGATCCGGTGTGGATCATGACCCTTATGGCGGTGGCATTCTTCGGGAACGGCTTTGCCTCCATCACCTGGTCTCTGGTGTCGTCCCTGGCGCCGATGCGTCTTATCGGCCTGACCGGTGGCGTGTTTAACTTCGTTGGCGGGCTGGGCGGGATCACCGTGCCGCTGGTCATCGGCTACCTTGCGCAGGACTACGGCTTTGGTCCGGCTCTGGTGTATATCTCTGCCGTGGCGCTGATCGGCGCGCTCTCCTACATCCTGCTGGTGGGCGACGTGAAACGAGTAGGCTAACGCCTTAGGATGTTTTACCCTGATGCGATAACCGCGCATCAGGGTATCCTTATGAAACAAATCACCTTCGCTTCCCGCCACCACCAACTCACCAATATCAACACCTGGACCCCAGACAGCCAGTGGCTTGTCTATGACGTGCGGCCATCCGGCGCGTCGTTTACCGGTAAAACCATTGAGCGGGTCAATGTCAGTACGGGTGAGGTTGAGGTGATCTACCGTGCCGCTGACGGCGCGCATGTCGGCGTGGTAACCGTTCATCCTGCTGAGGATAAATATGTATTTATCCACGGCCCGAAAAACCCCGATGCAGACTGGCAGTATGATTTTCACCATCGTCAGGGAGTGATTGCGCACAACGGCGAGGTGAGCAATCTCGATGCGATGGATATCACCGCGCCTTACACGGCTGGTGCGCTGCGTGGCGGCAGCCACGTCCACGTTTTTAGCCCGAACGGGCAGTTCGTCAGCTTTACCTACAACGACCATGTGCTGCACGAGCGCGATCCAAAGCTGGATTTGCGTAACGTCGGGGTAGCTGCGCCTTTCGGCCCGGTAAACCCACAGGGGAACCATCCGCGGGAATATGCTGGCACCTTCTGGAGCGTGCTGGTAAGCCGTACAACGCCGAACCCGCAACCGGGCAGCGATGAGATTAACCGCGCCTATGAAGAGGGCTGGGTGGGCAACGACAGGCTGGCGTTTATCGGCGATACGGTGTCTGCGAAAGGCGAAAAGGTGCCTGAACTGTTTATTGTGGAACTCCCCAAAGATGAGCAGGGCTGGAAACGGGCGGGCGAGGCGCCGTTGCAGGGAACGCCTGAGACGATGCCCGCGCCTCCTGCGGGCATCACGCAACGCCGCTTAACCTTCACCCATCAGAAGGCGTATCCGGGGCTGGTGAACGTGCCGCGCCACTGGGTGCGCAGCAATCCGCAGGGGACGCAGATTGCGTTTTTAATGCGGGACGATAACGGCGTTGTGCAACTGTGGCTTATCTCACCTGAGGGCGGCGAGCCGCGCCAGTTGACCCGCAGTGAGAGTGATATCCAGTCGGCCTTTAACTGGCATCCTTCTGGCCGCACACTTGGGTTTGTGCTCGAAAGCCGCATTGCCTGCTGCGATGCGCAGACCGGAGAGGTGACGTTTTTGACGTCCGATCATGGCAATCCGCCGTCTGCTGACGCAGTGGTTTTTTCCCCGGACGGGCGTTTTATCGCGTGGATGGAAGAGAAGGACGGTTTCCGCCAGCTGTGGCTAACGGAAACCGCACGGAATTAGCGCGGGGGCATCTCTGCGGGCGGGATGACGGAGTTGGTTGCCAGCGTCTCCTGCTCGCTTTTCTCAACGCGCGAGCGCACTGAGCTATCGGTGCGGAACATATCCCACGGCAGCAGAAGCGTATCGGCAACCGCCGTAAACGGCATATCAAGAATCGCCAGAGATTTGGTACCCCAGTTTGTCTCATCATCAGAGATCATGGCGGCACTGGCGCGCGTCCCCGGATATGTTCCTTCTTTACCGCCGGTGTGCGACATCACGCTCGAACACCCGCAAAGTAAAACAACCCCGCTGAACGTCGCCAGCTTAATCAGAACATTTCTCATCATCACTCAGTCATCTTTAGTAGCACGGCATTGACCTGCAACTCAGGGTTATAGCGAGGCGCGTCCAAAATGGACAGTCCAAAACATCTGCACTGTGGTCGCCATCGCAATTTAACCCTTTGTGCTGTGCCCCTGAGTCTATGCGACATCCAGCAAAGTGCAAAAAAATCTCGCATTAATACGCTTGAAAAGCCCGTTTCCAGACCCATTTTAAGGATGTACCCCGATAACGGACACGCCTGATGGGTGTTCGGGGGAACGGAAGCCTGTCCATGGTGGAAGGCTACATTTTCTCGCTGATTTCAGGAGCTTTTATCTATGCGTAACTTCGATCTCTCTCCGCTATACCGTTCTGCCATTGGTTTTGATCGTCTGTTCAACCACTTAGAAAACAACCAGAGCCAGAGCAACGGCTATCCTCCTTACAACGTTGAACTGGTTGACGAAAACCACTACCGCATTGCGATTGCTGTCGCCGGTTTCGCAGAGAGCGAACTGGAGATCACCGCCCAGGACAATCTGCTGGTGGTGAAAGGCTCCCATGCGGGCGAGCAGAAAGAACGAACCTACCTCTACCAGGGCATCGCAGAGCGCAACTTTGAGCGCAAGTTCCAGCTGGCTGAGAACATCCACGTCAAGGGCGCGAACCTGGTGAACGGCCTGCTGTTTATCGAACTGGAACGTGTGATTCCGGAAGAGAAAAAACCACGCCGTATCGAAATCAACTAATTATGCGGGTCGCTAACGCGGCCCACCTGAAATTGCTTGCCGTAAAGGGAGCATATGCGAATCCGTAAGGGTTTGCAGGTACAACTGCGCACAAAATTAAACTGTGCCGAACTCGCTTCTCAGAAGGAGATTTAGTATGCGTAACTATGATTTTTCCCCTCTGCTGCGTCAGTGGATCGGTTTTGACAAACTGGCTAACGCGCTGCAAAGCGCGACCGAACAGCAGACGTTTCCGCCGTACAACATCGAAAAAAGCGATGATAATCACTACCGCATCACGCTCGCGCTGGCCGGGTTCCGTCAGGAAGATCTCGACATCCAGCTTGAGGGCACGCGCCTGACCGTGAAAGGGTCGCCGGAAAAACCAGACACCGAGACCAAATGGCTGCATCAGGGGCTTGTCACTCAGCCGTTCAGCCTGAGCTTTACGCTGGCAGACCATATGGAAGTGTCTGGCGCGACGTTCACCAACGGGCTGCTGAATATTGACCTCACCCGTAACGTGCCCGAAGCCATTGCGCCGCAGCGCATCGCCATTAGCGAACGTCCGGCGTTGAATAGCTAATACATTTTTTGTCGGGTAGAGGCTGCGCAAAACCTGCCGAACCTGTAGGTCGGGTAAGGCGCAGCCGCCAACCGACACTACCCACAGACTGCACCAAGCCCTGCCCCGGCAGGGCTTTTTTGTGCGCCATCCCCCATACAGCCGCCGCTGGCTCTGAGAGAATCCTTAGTATAACTATGGTTATACACAGGATGTGGATCATGAGTGATATCGCGTTAACCGTGAGCGTGTTGGCCCTTGTCGCGGTAGTCGGGTTGTGGCTGGGGAATATCAAAATCCGCGGCGTCGGGTTTGGTATCGGCGGGGTGCTGTTCGGCGGGATTTTTGTTGGTCATTTTGCCGACCAGCTTGGGTGGGTGCTCAGCGCCGATATGCTGCATTTCATTCAGGAATTTGGCCTGATCCTCTTTGTGTATACCATCGGTATTCAGGTGGGTCCGGGTTTCTTCGCTTCGCTGCGCGTCTCCGGTTTACGCCTTAATCTCTTTGCTTTCGGCATTGTTGTGATGGGTGGGCTGGTCACCGCGATCCTGCATAAACTCTTCGCTATTCCGTTGCCCGTCGTGCTGGGTATTTTCTCCGGAGCCGTCACTAACACGCCTGCGCTCGGGGCGGGTCAGCAAATTCTGCGCGATTTGGGTATCCCGGCTGATGTCGTCGATCAGATGGGGATGAGCTACGCCATGGCCTATCCGTTTGGTATTTGCGGTATTTTGCTCTCGATGTGGCTGGTGCGCGTGCTGTTCCGCGTTAACGTTGAACAGGAGGCGAAGGAGCATGAAAGCACCCTGACCAACGGCCATGCGCTCATTAAAACCATCAACATTCGCGTCGAAAACCCCAACCTGAACAATATGGCGATACAGGATGTTCCCATTCTGAACAGCGCGACCATTATCTGTTCACGCCTGAAACGCGATGACACGCTGATGGTGCCTTCGCCCGATACCCTTATTCAACACGGCGATCTTCTGCATCTGGTAGGGCAACCGGCGGATTTAAACAATGCCCGGCTGGTGATTGGTCAGGAAGTAGATACCTCGCTCTCGACCCGTGGAACGGATATGCGCGTGGAGCGCGTGGTGGTGACCAATGAGAAGGTGCTGGGCAAGAAAATACGTGATTTACAGGTTAAAGAGCGCTATGACGTGGTGATCTCCCGTCTTAATCGCGCCGGCGTGGAGCTGGTGGCCAGCCAGGATGCGAGCCTGCAATTCGGTGATATTCTCAACCTGGTCGGGCGTCCGTCATCCATTGATGCCGTAGCGGACATGGTGGGAAACGCGCAGCAAAAACTCCAGCAGGTGCAGATGCTGCCGGTCTTTATCGGTGTCGGGCTTGGGGTGATGCTTGGCTCCATCCCCCTGTACGTGCCCGGCTTCCCGGTAGCGCTGAAGCTGGGTCTGGCTGGCGGGCCGCTCATTATGGCGCTGATCCTCGGGCGTATCGGCTCCATCGGTAAGCTCTACTGGTTTATGCCCCCGAGCGCTAACCTGGCGCTGCGGGAGTTAGGCATTGTGCTGTTTCTGGCGGTGGTGGGGCTGAAATCCGGCGGCGATTTTGTCGATACCCTGGTGAACGGCGAAGGGATGAGCTGGGTAGGATACGGCATATTTATTACCGCCATCCCGCTGATAACGGTCGGATTACTGGCGCGTATGTTCGCTAAAATGAACTATCTCACGCTGTGCGGCATGCTGGCTGGCTCTATGACCGATCCGCCCGCGCTGGCGTTCGCTAATAACCTGCACGCCACCAGCGGCGCGGCGGCGCTGTCTTACGCCACGGTTTATCCGCTGGTGATGTTTCTGCGCATCATTACCCCACAGCTACTGGCGGTGCTGTTCTGGGGAATGGGCTAGCCTCGCTGACCGGCATTACCCGATGCCGGTCTCCTTGTCTCCGTTAATTTACGCTATGCTGAAGCCTGCTTCTGGCACGACAAGGAACCTTCATGAACATTTCCCGCCTCGGTGAAGCACCGGATTACCGCTTCTCACTGGCTAACGAGCGTACATTTTTAGCGTGGATCCGTACTGCCCTGGGCTTTCTGGCCGCAGGCGTTGGCCTTGATCAGCTCGCCCCTGATTTTGCCACCCCGCTGATCCGCGAAGCGCTGTCCCTGCTGCTGTGTCTGTTAGCCGGCGTGCTGGCGATCTACGGCTACCTGCGGTGGCTGCGCAACGAAAAGGCGATGCGTCTGAAGCAGGATCTCCCTTACACGCGCGGTTTGCTTATCATCAGTACGATTTTGCTGCTGGTGGCTGGCATCGTGATGTTACTGGTGTTCTATGCCGGATAGCCGCAAAGCGCGGCGGGAAGCAGACCCCGGGCTTCAGCCGGAGCGTACCTCGCTGGCCTGGCTACGCACGCTGCTGGGGTATGGCGCGCTGATTGCGCTTGCCATTAAGCACAACTGGCACCGCACGGGGATGCCATTCTGGATCTCCATCGTTGTGCTGGCGCTGGTAGCCATTATTTTATGGCGCTATACCCGCAGCCGTAACCTGATGGACGTCGCGCGCAGTGATTTCGCACAGCCAGGGGCGGTGCGGGATAAGTTCCTGATCGCGCTGGCCGTGTTGTCCCTGTCGCTGCTGTTTGCGGTAACCCATATTCGACAAATTTTGCACCTGTAGGCCGGGTAAGGCGCAGCCGCCGCCCGGCATAATTACTTCCCTTTCGCCAGATAATTCGCCATCTCGTCATCCGGCACCATGCCGCCGCCGGTTGCCCAGACCAGGTGCGTCGTGTTGGCATCTGACTTTATCCGTACCGGCCCCACCATCCCCGCCAGCGCCGACGGCTCCAGGCGAATGCCTTCCTCCTGTGCCAGCCAGCCGAGCAGGTTATACATGCTCTGATCGGAGAGGGTAAAGAACCCGTCAAGCAGACGCTCCATCGCGCGACCCACGAAGCCGGACGCGCGGCCTACCGCCAGCCCGTCCGCCGCCGTCACGTTATCAATACCCAGATCCTGTACGGCGATCTCATCGTGCAGACCGGTGTGGACACCCAGCAGCATGCATGGCGAGTGCGTAGGCTCGGCGAAGAAACAGTGCACGCTGTCGCCAAAGGCCAGCTTCAGGCCAAACGCCACGCCGCCGGGCCCGCCGCCGACGCCGCACGGCAGATAGACGTTTAGGGGATGTTCAGCGTCCACCACGCGCCCCTGTGCGGCAAACTGCGCTTTCAGGCGCTCGCCCGCCACCGCATAGCCCAGGAACAGCGTGCGGGAGTTCTCATCGTCAATAAAGAAGCAGTTCGGATCGCTTTCCGCTGCTTTGCGCCCTTGCTCCACCGCCACACCGTAATCCTGCTCGTATTCCACGACGGTCACGCCGTGGCTGCGCAGCCTGGCTTTTTTCCATTCACGGGCGTCGGCAGACATATGCACCGTGACCTTAAAGCCGATGCGCGCGCTCATGATGCCGATGGACAGCCCGAGGTTGCCGGTTGAGCCCACGGCGATGCTGTACTGGCTGAAGAAGTCCTTGAAGCGCGGCTCCAGCAGAATGCTGTAATTGTCATCCAGCTTGAGCAAGCCTGAGGCCAGCGCCAGTTTTTCCGCGTGAGCCAGCACTTCATAAATGCCGCCGCGCGCTTTAATGGAGCCGGAAATCGGCAGATGGCTGTCTTTTTTCAGCAGCAGCGTGCCGGGGATCGTTACGCCATATTCCTGCTCCAGACGCGTTTTCATTGCCGGAATGGCGACCAGTTCAGATTCGATAATTCCGCCCGCAGCCGCCGTTTCCGGGAAGGCTTTCGCCAGATACGGCGCGAAGCGTTGCAGGCGCGCGTGGGCGTCGTCAACGTCGGCTTTGGTCAGCCCGACATAGGGCAACCCTTCAGCCAGCGTCGTGGTACGCGGGTTGAGCCAGGTGGTTTCTTTCAGGGCAATCAGATCCTCAACCAGAGGAAACCGTGCGGTTAACGCGTTGATCGTTGCGCTTTTCATCGTCCATCTCTTCGCAAGGGGGTTCATCCGGTATTAAGCATAAAAAAGAGGCATACTGACAAATGATATAAATTGCGTTTCAGGTGAACCAGATTGAACCAACCACGAAGAGATGAGGGCGATGGTGGAAGATAAGCGACGGCTAAACGGCTGGCAGCTGTCCAAAATGCATACCTTTGAAGCGGCTGCCCGGTATGAATCTTTTGCGCTGGCAGCCGCTGAGCTGTCCCTGACCCCCAGCGCGGTAAGCCACCGCATCAGCCTGCTGGAAGACGAGCTGGGCATTCAGCTGTTTACACGCTCGCACCGCAAAGTTGAGCTGACGCAGGAGGGGAAGCGCGTGTACTGGACGCTAAAATCCTCGCTCGACGCGCTGAACCAGGAGGTACTGGACATTAAAAACCAGGCGCTGTCGGGCACGCTGACGGTTTATTCCCGTCCATCGATCGCCCAGTGCTGGCTGGTGCCGATGCTTGGCGACTTTACCCAACGCTATCCGTCTATTTCGCTGAACGTGCTGACGGGCAATGAAGACGTGAATATGCAGCGAACGGGCGTCGATCTGGCGCTCTATTTCGATGATTCACCGCCGAAGCGGCTCGGTTATCACTTCCTGATGGATGAAGCGATCCTGCCGGTCTGCTCACCGGAATATGCCAGGGAGCACGCGCTGGCGCAAAATCCCGATAACCTTCACCGCTGCACGCTGCTCCATGACCGTCAGGCCTGGAGCCACGATTCCGCCACGGATGAATGGTCAAGCTGGGCGACGCATTTTGGCGTGAATATGCCGCCCTCATCCGGGATTGGGTTCGACCGTGCGGATCTGGCGATTATTGCTGCGACGCACCACGCCGGCGTTGCGATGGGGCGAAAAAGGCTGGTGCAAAAGCATCTCGCGTGCGGCGAGCTGATTGCCCCTTTCGGCGAAAAGACGCTTAAATGTCATCAGCACTACTACGTCTCAACGCTTTCGGGCCGGCAATGGCCAAAAATTGACGCCTTTATCGGCTGGCTGAAAGAGCGGGCGAACTGAAGAATTATTACGCTTTGGCTCTACACCAAATGCGAAAAAGCGTGCTAAATACAGGCTAACGATTTGATTTTCGCAAGGTGCGACGTGCTGAAGCCTTTCATTGTCACCGTGTTAGCGATCGCTTCCGGCTGGGCCTGTGCCGCTGAGCCGCCGCTGACGGCTGCCCGTTACGCGCAGATGCTGGGTGTCGGGATGGACGTCGACTGGGCCCGCACCGAGCGCGGTATCCGCGAGTTTGATCCGCTGGTGGTCCGTGATTTTCGGGCGAAAGGCATACGTCATGTCCGCATTCGTGTGGCGGGCGAACCTACGGAAGCACGACTGATTCACCTGCGCAAGCTGGTGGAGGCCTGCGAGCAATACGGTATCATCCCTATCGTCGCTTATCAGGCAGATGAATATAAAAACGACCCGAAAGCGGATACCGAAAAAGCGGTGATTGATTGGTGGATTGCCGTGGCGCATTATTTTGGTCAGCGTTCGCCGTTGCTGGGGTTTGACCTGATCTACGAACCGGCGGACAAGCTCAACCACAACATGGTTTCCCTCAACCGGGTGTATGAGAAAGCGATCAAAGGCATTCACGCCATTGATGCCAGCCGCATGATTTTTATCGCACCTCGCCTGCGCGCCGCGCCGGAGGATTTATCCAGCCTGAAGCTGCCCGCGCACAGCCAGAATTACCTGCTGGCAGAGTGGCATATATTCCCGTGGGGGCCGCTGAAAACGAACGGCAAATACCCGTGGACGTCCGGAACCGCGGCGGAGAAAACGGCTATTCGCAACCGAATCAACGCCGCCCTGCGCTGGCAACAAAAAACCGGGCACGTGAGTTGGGTAGGTGGCTGGGGTGTGGGCGAGTCGAAAACCCTGACGCCAACCGCCTCGCAGATGGCGTTTGCCACGTTTATGGCGTGCGAGCTGCAAAAGGCTGCTATTCCGTATGCGATAAACGCCGATGTTCAGTTTTATGACGGGGAAGAGGGGGCGTGGCGTCCTGCGCCAGAGCGGCTATTGCAGGCGATGATTGCGCCCGGGTGTGAAAAGCCCGGCGAGAAGCCGGGCCATCATGCGGTTAAACAGGCTGTTCGTGATGCGAGACACGCGACGCCAGCGGCAGCCAGCACAGCAAAATCAGCAGCCCCATCAGGGTCATCAGCAAGCCTAAACTAGCCTGCCCGGTCTGCGGCATCATCGCGGAGAGCCAGGCGAGCGCGCCGGAACCGATATTCTGCAAACCGCCCACCAGGGCACCAGCGGTACCCGCGAGGAACGGGAACGGCTCCATTGCGCCGCTGGTGGCGAGCGGGAACAGCATGCCCGCGCCGAAGAAGAACAGCGCAGCCGGAACGAGCAACGTCCAGACCGACATCACGTCAAACAGCCCCGGGATCCACATCATCAGCCCGGCCAGCAGGCAGCTGATCACGGCCTGCCACATCAGCGTGGAGAAGCGTTTGTTCGGACGTCCGGCGAACCATGCGCCGAAGAACGCCGCCGGGATCGGCAGAATAAACAGGATACTCACCACCATGCTGCTCAGGCCAAGGCCTGCGCCCAGCAGCACGCCGGAACAGGCTTCGAACACGGCAATGCCCGCCAGGCCGCCGATCAGCATCAATAAATAACAGGTAAACGACCCGTTGCCGAACAGCGTTTTATAGCTGGCGATAAGCTTCGTGCGCGGCGCGTCCTGCGGACGTGTTTCCGGCATCCAGCGCGCCATGCTGAAGGTGACGATCGCGCACAGCACCAGCAGGAAGGCGTAACAGGCGCGCCAGGACCACACGGTGTCCAGCAGGCCACCGATCAGCGGCGCGAGCAGCGGGCTCACCAGAATACCCATGTTTAACAGGCTGTTGGCGTGACGAAGCTGGGTGCCTTGATACATATCTCGCGGCAGGGTACGCGCCATAACCCCGCCGACGCCGGTGCCAACACCCTGGAGAGCGCTGGCGGCAATCAGTACGGTCAGGCTATGGGTGGTAATGGCAATGACCGTCGCCACCATGAAAATGCTCATGCCCACCAGAATGACCGGGCGACGCCCGACGCGATCGGACAGGGGACCATAAACCAGCTGTGAAACGCCATAGGTCAGCAGGTAGGCTGCCATCACGCTCTGTACCGCCCCTTCGCGGACGTTTAGATCTTTTGCCATATCGGCAATCGCCGGAATATAGATGGTTTGCGCCATCTGCCCGACGGCTACCAGTAACACCAGCATCAACAATAAGTTCACGTTCCGTTGCTTTTTCATGTCGCTGAATACTTTTGCCAAAAGAGAGAAATAAAGAATAAGTGACTACGCATTCCCATAAATGCGCGAGGAATCTACCACAGTGAGATGACAATTTAAGCATTACTGTGATGAATGACAGAGGGCGTGAAGGCAGGATTTGTAAACAAGATCGGCAACTAATGTTGCCAGCGAATTACGCCAGACGCAGCAGGACCGCACCGGCGGCTATACCCAGCGCCGCCGCGATGCGCAGGCCAGCAACTTTCTCTTTTAAAAGCACAAATGCGATTAATGCGCCGAAGAGAATCGAGGTTTCACGCAGCGCCGCGACCACCGCCAGCGGCGCCTGCGTCATCGCCCAAAGCGCCAGACCGTAAGATCCCATCGTCCCGACGCCGCCGAGTAGCCCCTTTTTCCAGTGCAGGCGCAGATAGGCTGACGCTTCACGGCGGCGGGCTACCATCGCCCAGCTCAGCAGGCAGAAGCCGTTCATGAAGAAGGTCCAGAGCGTGTAGCCCAGCGCCGAGTCTGATAACCGCACGCCGGTGCCGTCCACCAGCGTATACCCGGCGATAAAACAGGCGTTCAGCAGCGCCAGCCAGATCCCCTTGCGCGACTGCATGCGGCCATTCATCGCCATCGCCAGAATTGACAGGCAAATGACGCCGATACCGGACCAGGCAAGCCAGGCGAGGTGGTCGCCAAGCGCCAGCACGCTGATCAGCGCCACCAGCAGCGGGGCGGTACCGCGCATCAGCGGATAGGTCTGGCTCATGTCGGAGACCTGATAGGTTTTTGCCACCAGTACCGTATACACCACCTGTAACGCGCAGGAGACGAACAAATAGGGCCAGCTTGCAGCCGTCGGCTGGGGAGAGAAAGGCAGTAAAATCAGGGCAATAAGCGCGGCTGAACCGCTGACGCCGATCGCAGAGTAGAGCTTGTCCGTTCCGGCCTTAACGATGGCGTTCCAGCTGGCATGCAGCAGTGCGGCGAACAGTAAAATGCAAAAAACGGTGATGGTCATGGCGTTTCAAATGGTGAAATGTCATCCAACTGTAACATTCACCCTTGGATGCTGCCAGACGCTTACACTGCGCAAAAAAGGCGGTGCGTGACCCGGGGTTCGTCTGACACCAGCCTGAAGCCCGCCCGATGATAAAATCCGTACGCAGTTTCCGGCGCATGGGTATTAAGAAAATCAAACCAGATGCTGGCATCCGCCATCACCACGGTCAAAAGCTGCTTTCCAATGCCCAGCCCGCGGCACTTTTCGCTGACATAGAGATGACGAATACGTCCGGCGCGCGGCTGCTGGCTGAACGGATCGCGATTAAGACCGCACACGCCCACCAGCTTGCCGTTAAGAAACGCCCCCAGCAGCTTTTCACCCGGGGCATTAAAGCGGTTTTCACCCCGCAGCCAGTTCTCTTCCAGCCGGCGCAGCATGTTGAAATTCAACGCGATACTCTCGGCCTTCAGGGCGATATAGCCCGGCTCATCAGGCGTAACAGGCTCAATTAACAGACGCGACATAGCATTCCCTCGTTATTAAAGAGGGGCGGTTGCCCGCCCCTCTCAGGTGCGACTTGAACCTGAATCACCGAACGTATTTCAGGACAGCATCAAGCAGTTGCAATACAGCAACAATGAGTTTGAGGACAAGTATGACCATATCCACGACGCTCATACGCGTCTCCTTTTGGTTAAAAGGAGCACGATGCTGGCGTACCTTTCCGCCGCCTGTGGCCAGCACCTGGATTGACGTAACACAGTGTGCTCACTTCAGGGGTTAAGGCACTGACGGCACCACCCGTTTCAGCCAGGACTTCGTTGCGCCGGTAAACTGCGGCCCCCTCGCTCACTGCGAACACCCTCAGTATAGATAAATACTGTATGCATGAACAGTATTTTATGGACAAAATTTGGAAGGCGATCCATACTCAAAAACGTCAAAATCCGTGCCGGAATTGCGCGTTCGTCTTCGATCGCGTATACTTTTCGCGTTGACGTAACACAGTGTGTTCTGCGGCGACCAACCGCAAAACCCTGAAAAAAACCTCGCTTAGGCGGGGTTTTTTGTTTTCTGAGGTTAGACAAAAAATTGACGGGCGTTGACATATTGGCAATGCATGTTATTGTTGCCATTATGGCAACGGACGCGGCAGGCATGCAGTATGCATTTAATCTCAATGAAGGCAATTTGTGAGGCGGTAAGCCAGTTTCCACAATACAGGGATGAACTTCTCTTTTTGGGAAGAGTTATCGAAAAAAGCCATTGCCCGACGCCTGCTGCGCTAAGAAAACTGTTTCCAACGCTGGATAACTTCAAGTATCTCGATAAGCATTATGTTATTGATATTGCAAATAACAATCTCAGAGTAGTGGCTCTCATTTTCTTTGAAAGCCAAAAGTTTTATGTGCGCCATGTTTTTACTCAAAAGGAATATGACCGTTTTACGGAGAAACATCGCACTAAGGGGAAGAAATGATGATCGTTGCTGATGCACTAAAAGCTACGCATGACCTTGTTGCGGCTGTTCCTCTGCTGGGTGAACATCCTAACGAGAAGGATTACCAGGACGCACTTGAGCTGGTTGAGTATCTGCTCATGCATGAACCTGGCAGCCCTTTACTGGATATTGTATGTGCGAGAATCAGCCGCTACGAAGCAAACCGGCCTGAAATTGTCGCGCTACGCCAGGAGATGGAATCTGTTCCCGTGGGGATTGCGGTGTTAAGAACGCTTATGGATCAGCACAAACTCACTATTTCGGATTTTCAGGACGAAATAGGTAGTAAATCAATGGTTTCAAGGGTACTCAATGGGCAGCGTCAGCTCACACTGAACCATATAAAAAAACTGGCGGCCCGCTTTGGCGTTTCGCCTGCGCTGTTTATTGAGTGAGATAAAAGCCTTTATATGGTTTCATCACCCAACAAACGAAACGTGATCCCTGACGCATTTTTGCGCAGATGAAAATATTTCCATTGTCACGCCCGAAAACCTGTGTTTGTATAAATTCAATCAATGATTCCAAACACAGGTCCCCAATGACTTCATCCATCTTCACTTCGACCCTACTAAAAACTGCGCAACCAGCCGCAGTGGTCGTCGTGCGTGTGGTGGTGGTCGTCGGCAATGCGCCGTAGGGACTGGATCAACACACGAATCCAAAACCCCGCCGGCGCAAACCGGGCGGGGTTTTTCGTTTAGGACCCTCCCCGGAAGGCTGGCTCAGAAGAAAAGGACTGGAGCATGGCAAGTTCGGGCACAACATCCACAAAGACGCGTTTTACAGGCGCGCAGCTGATTGTTCATTTACTGGAACGACAGGGCATCACCACGGTTGCGGGTATCCCGGGTGGAACCGTGCTGCCGCTGTATGATGCGTTAAGTCAAAGCACACAGATCCGCCACGTGCTGGCGCGTCACGAGCAGGGAGCCGGTTTTATCGCTCAGGGCATGGCGCGTACCCATGGCAAACCTGCGGTGTGTATGGCCTGTAGCGGGCCGGGCGCCACTAACCTGGTGACCGCCATCGCCGACGCGCGTCTCGACTCCATTCCGCTGATCTGCATTACCGGCCAGGTACCGTCCTCGATGATCGGCACCGATGCGTTCCAGGAAGTGGATACCTACGGCATCTCTATCCCCATCACCAAACATAACTATTTAGTTCGCGATATCAGCGAGCTGCCTCAGGTGATCAGCGATGCGTTCCGCATTGCGCAGTCTGGCCGCCCGGGTCCGGTGTGGATAGACATTCCTAAGGACGTACAGACCGCAGAGATCGAGATCGACGTGCTGCCTGCGCCGGGCGAGCGTGCCCCCGCGCCGGAATTCAGCGCTGAGAGCGTGCGCGACGCCGCCGCCATGATTAACGCCGCCAGACGTCCGGTGCTCTATCTGGGCGGCGGGGCGATTAACGCCGCGGATGAAATCCGTGCGTTCGCGGAAAAAGCCAGCCTGCCGACCACGATGACCCTGATGGCGCTGGGCATGCTGCCTAAAGCGCACCCATTGTCTTTAGGCATGCTGGGCATGCACGGCGCGCGCAGCACCAACTACATCCTGCAAGAGGCGGATTTGCTGATTGTTATGGGTGCACGTTTTGATGACCGGGCGATTGGCAAAACCGAGGAGTTCTGCCCGAACGCCAAAATTATTCATGTGGATATCGACCGCGCCGAGCTGGGTAAAATCAAGCAGCCGCACGTGGCGATTCAGGGCGACGTGGCCGACGTGCTGGCGCAGCTGATCCCGCAGACGGACGCAGCTGACCGCACCGACTGGCGTAAACTGGTGGCCGATCTGCAACGCGAGTTCCCGGGCGCCATCCCAACCGAGGGCGACCCGCTGAGCCACTACGGGCTGATCAACGCCGTAGCCGCCTGCGTGGACGACAGCGCGATCATCACCACCGACGTCGGCCAGCACCAGATGTGGACCGCGCAGGCCTATCCGCTGAACCGCCCGCGCCAGTGGCTGACCTCCGGCGGCCTCGGCACCATGGGCTTCGGCCTGCCGGCGGCGGTTGGCGCGGCGCTCGCCAACCCGGACCGCAAGGTCATCTGCTTCTCCGGCGACGGCAGCCTGATGATGAACATTCAGGAAATGGCGACCGCGGCCGAAAACCAGCTGGACGTCAAAATCATCCTGATGAACAACGAGGCGCTGGGCCTGGTGCACCAGCAGCAGAGCCTGTTCTACAAGCAGGGCGTGTTTGCCGCGACCTATCCGGGGACGATCAACTTCATGCAGATTGCCGCCGGTTTTGGCCTGCACACCTGCGATCTGAACGCCGAAGACGATGCCCACGCGGCGTTGCAGGAGGCGATTGCTCGTCCGGGCCCGGCGCTGATCCACGTGCGTATCGACGCGCAGCAAAAAGTGTATCCGATGGTGCCGCCGGGTGCGGCCAATACTGAGATGGTGGGGGAATAAGCCATGCAGAAACAACATGATAACGTCATTCTGGAACTCACCGTCCGCAACCACCCTGGCGTAATGACGCACGTCTGCGGGCTGTTTGCCCGCCGGGCGTTTAACGTCGAAGGTATTTTGTGTCTGCCGATTCAGGGCAGCGAGCACAGCCGCATCTGGCTACTGGTGAACGACGACCAGCGTCTGGAGCAGATGATGGCGCAGATCGACAAGCTGGAGGACGTCACCAAAGTGGCGCGCAACCAGTCCGATCCCACCATGTTTAACAAAATTGCGGTGTTTTTCGAGTAAATCACTTAAGGTAAGAGGCTTTTGCCGGATGACGCTGCGCTTATCCGGCCTACAAGGACGTTACACGTAGGCCGGATAAGGCGTTTACGCCGCCATCCGGCATTTCAGACCGCAGGAACACACATGACCACCATCGCTCTCATCGACGACCACCTTATCGTCCGCTCCGGCTTTGCCCAGCTCCTCAACCTCGAACCGGATTTTCAGGTTGTGGCCGAGTTTGGCTCCGGGCGCGAGGCGCTGGCGGGCCTGCCGGGGCGCGGGGTGCAGGTCTGTATCTGCGACATCTCGATGCCGGATCTCTCCGGGCTGGAGCTGTTGAGCCAGCTGCCGAAAGGGATGGCGACGATCATGCTATCGGTCCACGACAGCCCGGCGCTGGTCGAGCAGGCGCTCAACGCGGGCGCGCGCGGCTTCCTCTCTAAACGCTGTAGCCCGGACGAGCTGATTGCCGCCGTGCGCACTGTCTCTACCGGCGGCTGCTACCTGACGCCGGATATCGCCATCAAGCTGGCGGCCGGACGGCAGGATCCGCTCACCAGACGCGAACGCCAGGTGGCGGAGAAGCTTGCCCAGGGCATGTCGGTAAAAGAGATTGCCGTAGAACTGGGCCTGTCGCCCAAAACCGTACACGTTCATCGCGCCAACCTGATGGAAAAACTCAACGTCAGCAACGACGTTGAGCTGGCGCGCCGCATGTTCGACAGCTGGCAATGAACTCCCTGTTTTCAAGGCTGATCGCCGTCGCTGCCAGCTTTTTTATCTTCTCCGCCGCGTGGTTTTGCCTGTGGAGCATCAGCCTGCACCTGGTGGAACGCCCGGAGCTGGCGGTGCTGCTGTTTCCCTTTGGCCTGCGTCTGGGATTAATGCTCCAGTGCCCGCGCGGATACTGGCCCGTTTTGCTGGGCGCGGAGTGGCTGATGCTGGTCTGGCTGGCGCAGGAGGTGGCCCTCGCGCATCTTCCCTTATTGATGACCGGAAGCCTGCTCACGCTTCTCCCCGTTGCCCTGATTTCCCGCTACCGCCACCAGCGCGACTGGCGCACGCTGCTGCGTCAGGGGGCGGCGCTGATTGCCGCCGCGCTGTTGCAGTCTCTGCCGTGGATGGGCGAAAAGGAGGTGCTCAACGCCCTGCTGCTGACCCTGACCGGCGGACTGACGCTGGCCCCGACCTGCCTTGTGATCTGGCACTACCTTACCAGCACCGTCTGGCAGCCCCTCGGCCCGGCGCTGGTCTCCCAGCCGGTGAACTGGCGCGCCCGGCACCTGATCTGGTATCTGCTGCTGTTTGTCGTGAGCCTGTGGCTACAGCTGGGTCTGCCCGCTGAATTATCGCGCTTCACGCCGTTTTGTCTGGCGCTGCCGATTATCGCTCTGGCCTGGCACTACGGCTGGCAGGGCGCTTTGATCGCCACGCTGATGAACGCCATCGCGCTGATCGCCAGCCAGACCTGGCACGATCATCCGGTGGATCTGCTGCTCTCGCTGCTGGCCCAGAGCCTGACCGGGCTGCTGCTCGGGGCGGGCATTCAGCGTCTGCGTGAGCTGAACCAGTCCCTGCAAGCCGAGCTGGCGCGCAACCGTCGTCTGGCGGAGCGTCTGCTGGAAACCGAGGAGAGCGTGCGTCAGGAAGTGGCTCGCGAGCTGCACGACGATATCGGCCAGACCATTACCGCCATCCGCACGCAGGCGGGCATCGTCCAGCGTCTGGCGGCGGATAACGCGGGCGTGAAGCAGGGCGGGGCGCATATCGAACAGCTTTCGCTGGGCGTCTATGATGCCGTTCGCCGCTTGCTGGGACGGCTGCGTCCGCGCCAGCTTGATGACCTGTCGCTGGAGCAGGCGATACGCTCCCTGATGCGTGAGATGGAGCTCGAAAGCCGCGGCATTGTCAGCCATCTCGACTGGCGTATTAACGAGCCTGCGCTGAGCGAAGGCCAGCGCGTGACGCTGTTCCGCGTCTGTCAGGAAGGGCTGAACAACATCGTCAAACACGCCAATGCCAGCGCGGTGACGATCCAGGGCTGGCAGCAGGACGAGCGACTGATGCTGGTGATAGACGACGACGGCTGCGGCCTGCCGCCGGGCTCCGGCCAGCAGGGGTTTGGCCTGGCGGGGATGCGCGAGCGCGTCAAGGCGCTGGGCGGCACGCTGAACCTTTCCTGCACCCACGGGACGCGCGTCAGCGTCAGCCTGCCGTTAAGGACGCATCATGTTTAAAACGCCCGCCAGCGTAGCCCCGTTAAGCAACAAAGCGGAAATCGACGCCCGCTACCGCTACTGGCGTCGCCATATCCTGATCACCATCTGGCTCGGCTACGCGCTGTTCTACTTCACCCGCAAAAGCTTCAACGCCGCCGCGCCGGAAATCCTCGCCAGCGGCGTGATGACGCGCACCGATATCGGCCTGCTGGCGACGCTGTTTTACATCACCTACGGCCTGTCGAAGTTTTTCTCCGGCATCGTCAGCGACCGCTCCAACGCGCGCTACTTTATGGGCGTTGGGCTGATCGCCACCGGCGTGGTGAACATCCTGTTCGGCTTTTCCACCTCGCTGTGGGCCTTTGCTCTGCTGTGGGCGCTGAACGCCTTTTTCCAGGGCTGGGGCGCGCCGGTTTGCGCCCGCCTGCTCACCGCCTGGTACTCGCGCAACGAGCGCGGCGGCTGGTGGGCGATCTGGAACACCGCGCATAACGTCGGCGGGGCGCTGATCCCGATGGTGGTGGGCGCCGCCGCGCTGCACTACGGCTGGCGCACGGGGATGATGATTGCCGGTGCCCTCGCGATTGTCGCCGGGCTGTTCCTCTGCTGGCGCCTGCGCGACAGGCCGCAAACCGTCGGCCTGCCTGCGGTGGGCGACTGGCGGCACGACGAGATGGAGATCGCCCAGCAGCAGGAGGGCGCCGGGCTGTCCCGCCAGGAAATCCTCACCAAGTACGTGCTGAAAAATCCGTACATCTGGCTGCTGTCCCTCTGCTACGTGCTGGTCTACGTGGTGCGCGCGGCCATCAACGACTGGGGCAACCTGTACATGTCCGAGACGCTGGGTGTGGATCTGGTCACCGCTAATTCGGCGGTGACGATGTTCGAGCTGGGCGGGTTTATCGGCGCACTGGTAGCGGGCTGGGGATCGGACAAGCTGTTCAACGGCAACCGCGGCCCGATGAACCTGATTTTTGCCGCCGGGATTTTACTCTCCGTGGGCTCGCTGTGGCTGATGCCGTTCGCCAGCTACGTCATGCAGGCGGCGTGCTTCTTCACCATCGGCTTTTTCGTCTTTGGCCCGCAGATGCTGATCGGCATGGCGGCGGCGGAGTGCTCGCACAAAGAGGCGGCAGGCGCGGCGACGGGCTTTGTCGGGCTGTTTGCCTACCTCGGCGCGTCGCTCTCCGGCTGGCCGCTGGCGCGGGTGATCGACATCTGGCACTGGAGCGGTTTCTTCGCGGCGATCGCCATCGCGGCGGGCATCTCGGCCCTGCTGCTGCTGCCGTTTTTGCACGCCCAGGCGCCGCGCGAAGCGTGACGCGCTTCACCTTTTGTTGCCGAATGGCGCAAAACTAAGAAATTTTCCCGGTTTCACCTGGACGCTGTCTCAGGCATCTCTCCCGGCTGATTTTTACAATGCTGCAAAAATCAGCTCAGGAGTAAACCAACCATGCTGGCCTTCTTAAACCAGGTGCGCAAGCCGACCCTGGATCTGCCGCTCGACGTGCGGCGCAAGATGTGGTTCAAACCGTTCATGCAGTCTTATCTGGTGGTCTTCATCGGCTACCTGACCATGTACCTGATCCGCAAAAACTTTAACATCGCGCAGAACGACATGATCTCCACCTACGGGCTGAGCATGACGCAGCTGGGGATGATTGGCCTGGGCTTCTCCATCACTTACGGGGTGGGGAAAACGGTGGTGTCCTACTACGCGGACGGCAAAAACACCAAGCAGTTCCTGCCGTTTATGCTGATCCTCTCCGCCATCTGTATGCTCGGCTTCAGCGCCAGCATGGGCGCGGGCTCCGTCAGCCTGTTCCTGATGATTACTTTCTACGCCCTGAGCGGTTTCTTCCAGAGCACCGGCGGGTCGTGCAGCTACTCCACCATTACCAAATGGACGCCGCGCCGCAAGCGGGGTTCGTACCTCGGCATGTGGAACATCTCCCACAACCTCGGCGGGGCGGGTGCGGCAGGCGTGGCGCTGTTTGGCGCGAACTACCTGTTCGACGGCCACGTGATCGGCATGTTTATCTTCCCGTCGATTATCGCCCTGATCGTCGGCTTTATCGGCCTGCGCTTCGGCAGCGACTCCCCGGAATCGTACGGCCTCGGCAAAGCTGAAGAGCTGTTCGGCGAGGAGATCAGTGAAGAGGACAAAGAGACCGAAGAGAACGAAATGTCCAAATGGCAGATCTTTGTTGAGTACGTGCTGAAAAACAAAGTGATCTGGCTGCTGTGCTTCTCGAACATCTTCCTGTACGTGGTGCGCATCGGCATCGACCAGTGGTCAACGGTATACGCCTTCCAGGAGCTGAAGCTCTCGAAAGAGGTGGCGATTCAGGGCTTCACCCTGTTCGAAGTGGGCGCGCTGGTCGGCACGCTGCTGTGGGGCTGGCTTTCGGATCTCGCCAACGGCCGCCGTGCGCTGGTAGCCTGCGTCGCGCTGGCGCTGATTATCGCCACGCTGGGCGTCTACCAGCACGCCAGCAACCAGTACGTTTATCTGGCGTCCCTGTTTGCGCTCGGCTTCCTGGTGTTTGGCCCTCAGCTGCTGATTGGCGTGGCGGCCGTAGGTTTCGTGCCGAAAAAAGCGATCGGCGCCGCCGATGGGATTAAAGGCACCTTCGCCTACCTGATCGGCGACAGCTTCGCCAAGCTTGGCCTGGGGATGATCGCCGACGGTACGCCGATTTTCGGCCTCACCGGCTGGGCGGGCACCTTCGCGGCGCTGGATGCGGCAGCGATTGGCTGTATCGTCCTGATGGCGATGGTCGCGGTGCTGGAAGAACGTAAAATTCGCCGCGAGAACCGCGCGCAGAAATTAAAAGCGGCCTGAGTGTGCAGGTAACGTCTTTGCCCGGTGTGTGATGCCGGGCTTTTTTTATTTGCGCGTCCTACCTTTACTCCGCTTTACACATTCGCTCCTCTCCATGCTCTACAGTGTTTTTTGCTGCCGCCTTTCGTGCAGCCTTAGCCCCTTTTGCTAACGGAGAGCTTGCATGTTAACCCGACGATTGTCCTGCCTGGCGCTGCTGATGGCGCTGGCGTCCCCCGCAATGGCCGCGGATGCCCCCACCTACGGCGAGAAGCTGGAAGGTTTCGACTACGGCTGGCCGGTAAAACACTTTACCTTTACCTCGCAAAACCAGTCTCTGGATATGGCTTACCTTGACGTAAAGCCGGAAAAACCCAACGGACGTACCGTGGTGCTGATGCACGGCAAAAATTTCTGCGCCGGCACCTGGGACGGCACGATCCGTGCGCTGTCGGCCAGCGGGTATCGCGTGATCGCACCCGACCAGATCGGCTTCTGTAAATCCACCAAGCCGGACCATTATCAGTACACCTTCCAGCAGCTGGCGGACAACACCCACGCGCTGCTCGCATCGCTTGGCGTCGATCGCGCGACGGTTATCGGCCACTCAACCGGCGGCATGCTGGCAACCCGCTACGCGCTGATGTGGCCGCAGCAGGTAGAGCAGCTGGTGATGGTGAATCCGATAGGCCTGGAAGACTGGAAAGCCCGCGGCGTGCCACATATCACGGTTGACCAGTGGTACCAGCGCGAGCTGAAGGTCAGCGCCGACGGCATTCGTCAGTACGAGAAAAATACCTATTACGCCGGGGAGTGGAAGCCGGAATACGAGCGCTGGGTCACCATGCTTGCCGGGCTGAACAACGGGCCGGGTAAAGCGCGCGTGGCGTGGAACTCGGCGCTGCTCTACGACATGATCTACACCCAGCCGGTTATCTACGAATTTAGCGACCTGAAGATGCCGGTATTATTGATGATCGGCACGAAGGACAACACCGCCATCGGGAAAGACCTCGCCCCGCCGGAGATCCGCAAGACGCTCGGCAACTATGCGGTGCTGGGGAAAGAGACGGCGAAGCGCATTCCGCACGCGACGCTGGTCGAGTTTAACGACATGGGCCACGCGCCGCAGATGCAGGACCCCGCACGCTTCCACGAGGCGCTGCTGAAAGGGCTTCAGGCGCGCTGACTGGTTTCCAGCAATAGCCCGCGCAGCCACGCCTGCGCGGGGTTGCGGTGCGTTCTGCCGTGCCAGGCCATGCTTTTGGTAAAGCCGGGTACGGGAATCGGTGTCTCGCAGACGAACATCCCCGTCTGGTTTTCCGCGATGCGTGACGGCACGACGGCAATCATATCGCTGAGGGCCAGCACGTCCGGCAGCACCAAAAAGTTGCTCACCGATAACCCCACGTGCCGCATGCGGCCAATTTTCTCCAGCGCGCTATCCGTTACGCCACGAAAACCATCGCCCTCGTAAGAGACCAGCACATGCTCCAGGGCGCAAAAACGGTCTAACGTGATTGGTTTTCCGGCATCCGGATGGTCGGCACGCATCATGCAAACATACCGTTCATCATAAAGCGCACGGCTGTGAAGCTCATCTGGCGTGGTGTGCGGAGTGATCAGCGCCACGTCAACGCTGCCCTGTTCAAGCTGGCTGACCAGGCGACCCGGTTCCACGGGCACGACGCGCACGCGGACAGAGGGAGCCTGCACCTTAAGGGCGGCGATAAAGGGTACGACGACCGCACGCAGGGCGTAGTCAGTCGCGGCGAGGGTGAAGGTGAGCGCTGCGGTGATAGGGTCAAACGCCACGGGCTGAAGCAGCATGTCGATATCAGCGAGAATGCGCTTTACCGGAGCGGCTAACGCTTCGGCGCGCGTGGTTGGCACCATCCCGTGCGGCGCACGAATAAACAGCGGATCGTCAAAGTAATCCCGCAGGCGGTTGAGCATGCCGCTCACCGCAGGCTGGGTCAGGGCAAGACGCCCCGCCGCGCGGGTGACGCTGCGCTCGTCCAGCAGGGCATCCAGCGTTTTCAGCAGGTTAAGATCCAGCGTGCGCAGATCCGCTTTCATGACGTTTTTCCACCTCTTTTCCGTTCACTATTATGGCGCTGCCCGCTGTCGACGCGCTGCGTTTCCCGCTATGATGAGCGGCTAGTCTAAGGAGAACGCATGGTCTGGATAATGCTGGCAACGCTTGCCGTGGTGTTTGTGGTTGGATTTCGTGTCCTGACTTCAGACTCCCGCCGCGCCATCAAACGTTTAAGCGAGCGGCTGGGGATCACCCCGATGCCGGTCGAGTCGATGATTGACCAGTTCGGTAAAACGCCGGGCAATGAGTTTATCCGCTACCTTGAACGCCCCGACGAGGCGCATCTGCAAAATGCCGCGCAGGTGCTACTGATCTGGCAGGTCTGCATCGTCGATGGCAGCGAAGAAAATCTGCATACCTGGCACCGTATGCTGCGGAAAGCCCGTCTGGCCGCACCTATAACTGATGCGCAGATTCGCCTCGCGCTCGGCTTTATGCGCGAAATAGAGCCCGATCCGCAGGAGCTTAACGCCTTCCAGCTGCGCTACAACCAGCTCTTCCTGCCGGAAGAGGGAGTATTCTATCTGCACTGATATCACGAATCGTGATGAAGAGTATAAAGCATCGTCATTAGATTTATACCACTCGCGGGGGCACCATCATCTCATCAACTAACTGATGAGGTGAACCATGAAACAATCCGCCATTATCTGGCCGAACGACTACCTGCCGGGTACCACCGATAACTTTGCATCTAACGAAATCATTGTTGCCGGGCTGAGCGCGAAAGAAGTCTGGGCGCAGCTCAACGACACCTCCCTCTGGCCGGGCTACTACAGCAATGCCGAAGACATTCGTTTTCACGACGGCAGCGGCCCGGCGCTGAGCGCTAACGCCCGCTTTCGCTTCACCACCTTCGGCTTCCCGGTTGAAGCGCAGGTGACGGAGTATGTTCCGCCGGCGGACGGTGAAGCTGCGCGTATTGCCTGGCACGGCTGGGTGGAGGGGGATGCGAATTCTCGTCTGGACGTGATCCACGCCTGGCTGTTTGAAGATCTTCCGGGAAACCGCGTGCGCATTCTGACGCAGGAATCGCAGAAAGGCGTGCCTGCACAGGAGCTTGCTCGCACCGTGCCGAACCCGATGATTAACGGGCATCAGGAGTGGATCGTCGGGCTGGCAAATGCGGCGATGCAAGAAAAGTTGTCAAATCGTTAAATCCGTCACACTTTTGATGATAAACTGCGCGACTTTTCCGCACGTTTTTATCTTCAGGTGATGCCATGACAGAACATATCCAGCCCTCGACCAGACCGCAGACCAGCGAGGTTTCACGCCCCAACTGGTCGGCGGTTTTCTCCGTGGCGTTCTGCGTCGCCTGTCTGATCACCGTTGAGTTTCTGCCGGTGAGCCTGCTGACGCCGATGGCGCAGGATCTGGGCATTTCCGAAGGCGTGGCGGGGCAATCCGTTACCGTTACCGCCTTTGTGGCGATGTTCGCCAGCCTGTTTATCACCCAGGCGATTGGCACTATTGACCGTCGTAAAGTGGTCATCCTGTTCAGCGTGCTGCTGACGCTCTCCTGCCTGCTGGTCTCTTTCGCTGAAAGCTTCACCCTGCTGCTGCTGGGTCGCGCCTGCCTGGGGCTGGGATTAGGCGGCTTCTGGGCGATGTCGGCCTCGCTGACCATGCGCCTGGTGCCCGCGCGCACCGTGCCAAAAGCGCTGTCCGTTATCTTCGGCGCGGTCTCCATCGCGCTGGTGATCGCCGCGCCGCTGGGCAGCTTCCTCGGCGGGATTATCGGCTGGCGTAACGTGTTCAACGCGGCGGCGGTGATGGGCGTGCTGTGCATTATCTGGGTGTGGAAAGCGCTGCCGTCCCTGCCGGGCGAAGCGGCACACCACAAACAGAACATGTTCGCGCTGCTCAAGCGTCCGGGCGTGCTGGCGGGGATGACCGCCATCTTCATGGCCTTTGCCGGGCAGTTTGCCTTCTTCACCTATATTCGCCCGGTCTATATGACCATGGCGGGCTTTGACGTGGACGGCCTGACGCTGGTGCTGCTGAGCTTTGGTATCGCCAGCTTTGTCGGCACCTCGCTGTCGTCCCAATTCCTGAAGCGCTCCCTGAAGGTGGCGCTGGCGGGTGCGCCGTTGGTGCTGGCGATCAGCGCCGCGGTGCTGGTGCTGTGGGGCAGCGATAAGTGGGTTGCGTCGGCGATTGCGATCGTCTGGGGCTTTGCGTTTGCGCTGGTGCCGGTGGGCTGGTCGACGTGGATCACCCGCTCGCTTGCCGATCAGGCGGAAAAAGCCGGGTCGATTCAGGTGGCGGTGATCCAGCTGGCGAACACCTGCGGCGCAGCGGTGGGTGGCGTGGCGCTCGACCATCTGGGGCTGACGTCACCGCTGGTGATTTCCGGCACGCTGATGCTGCTGACCGCGCTGCTGGTGGCGGGGAAGGTTAAGGCGCGCTGATTGATTAATAGTCACCCTATCGATATACTTGTACCGTAACTTGTACAGGAGGAAATATGCAGGTTGTGACGTTTACCGAAGCACGAAGCCGACTCAAAGATGTGTTGGACGACGTGAATGACAACGTGGAGACCACCATCATCAGCCGCCGAAACGGGGGGGATGCGGTGGTGATGTCTTTACAGCACTACAACTCGATGATGGAAACCATCCATCTGATGGGTTCGCCTGCCAACGCCAGTCGACTGATGGAGTCAATCGCACAGGTCAACACCGGAAAAACCACGCAGAGGGATTTGATAGATGACCAGGCTACTGATTTGGACTGATAACGGCTGGGATGATTACCTGTGGTGGCAGGAGCAGGATAAGAAAACGCTTCGCAGAATCAATAAATTGATTGAAGATGCGAAGCGTCAACCCTTCGATGGCCTGGGTAAGCCGGAACCGCTTAAAGGTAACCTTTCCGGATACTGGTCCCGCCGAATCAATGATACTGACCGTCTGGTTTACGGGGTGTCGGATAGCGCTCTCACTATTTTAATGTGCCGCTATCATTATTATTCGTAGATTATGCCGATGCCTTCACCCGTCTTCTCGAATCCATCGAAATCAGCACTACCGACGACACAATCAGCAGCGTCCCCAGCCAGTCTGGCAGGGTGAACGCCACGCCCAGCAACACCACCGACAGCAGCGCGCTGCTCAGCGGCTCGGCGCAGCTCAGAATGCTCGCCTTCGGCCCGCCGATCATCTGCGCGCCCTTCAGATACAGGCTGAACGTCAGCGCCGTGCCGATCACCACCAGGTAGAAAAACGCCAGCAGCAGGCCGCCGTCGATGGCGAAGGTTGTTCCGCGTCCGGCGTAGAACGGCGTCAGCATCAGGCCCGCAATCAACATGCTCCAGCCGACAATCGGCAGCGTGCCGTAGCGGGCGATCAGCGTTGACGGATAGGTGGTGTAAAACGCGGCGGCAAACGCCGAGGCGATGCCGAAGAACAGCGCGGCAGGGGAAATGGAGAGCGAGGTCGGATCGCCGTGGGTCACCAGCAGGAAGGTGCCGATCAACGACGTGAAAATCGCGGACAGAACAAACACGCCGGGACGCGTTTTCCGCGCCAGGGCGAACCACGCCACGATAATGGTCGGCGACAGGAACTGGAGCACGGTCGCCGTAGCAGCGTTAGATTTTTCAATCGTCAGCAGGAAGGTAAGCTGCACGGTAAGCGCGCCGACCAGCGAGAAAAACAGCAGGCTGAGGGCGTCCTTACGGTTTTTGATGACTGAGAAAATTTTGTCGCCGTGAACGAAGGAGAGCGTCAGCAGGATCACGCCGGTAAACAGCAGGCGAACCATGGTCAGGTAAGGCGAAGAAATGTGGCTTTTCTCCATGATGTACTGCGCACAAACGCCGGAACTGCCCCATAAAACGGCGGCGATCAGGACGTTCAGCATCCCTTTGCGTGTGGAACCCATGTTCTCCCCTGTTATGTTGGTTTTTTTTGTAGCATAACATGGGATCTTGCCGGATGGCGCTACGCTTACCCGGCCTACAAAACCTTGTAGGCCCGTGCAAGCGCAGCGCCGCTGGGTGAAACAAACGGCACTGTATTAGAACCACGCCTCCCACATCGCGCCGACGTTGAAGTCGTCGAGCGTCTCGTCTTTGGTGTTGTTCACGCGCGCGGTGCGTTCGTTATCCACCTTGCCGCCGGTCACGTAGAAGCGCAGCATCGGACGGAACTCCGGCCCCATGGCGATAGACATGTTCTGCGACAGGGTCAGCTTCCAGCCCTTGTTGTCGCCGCCGTTGTCGTAGTCAACGTGCTGCCAGCCCGCTTCCAGCCAGGTGGAGTGAACGTCGTTCCACCAGTGCATCGGGCGCACGATGGCGTTGTAGTTCTTGCGGTTGTCGGCGTCATCGCGGCTGTTGTCATAGTCGTGGAAGGCGAGGATGTACTCCACCTGCGTGGCCTGGGTGAATTTATACAGCCCTTCGAAGCTGGCGTAGACCGTGGTCAGGTCTTCGGTTTTGTTGAACACGCTGTTGTCCGCGTTATCGGAGTAGCGGGCGATCACCTTGTTCACGCCGCTGTCGTTGGTGTGGCTCAGCACCACGCCGCCCTGCCAGGCGTTCAGACGCTCGTCGCTCTCAACGGCTTTAGAGTCGAAGCCGTAGTTGGCGTACAGCTCCATGTCGATCGGGCCGAGCTTCATGCCGTGGATTTTGGAGGTCGCGGCGTAGTTGCCCTTGTCGCCCGTGCCGGAACCGCCGGTACAGGTGATGCGCGACGGGTTCGCTTCGTCTTCCATCACTTCCGGGCTACAGGATTCGACCGCCGCCACGGCAGCCACGTCAAACTGCACGCCGCCAATGTCGAAGTTCTTCACCCCGGCGCCCTGGCCGTCGTGGTTCATCCAGAAGTAATCGTTAATGCCCTGCTGCGGACGCTGGTGAAAGTCACGACCGGCCCAGAAGTAGGCGTTCGGGTTGGAGGCCATAATGTTGGTCACGCCCGCGTAGGCTTTCTTCAGGTTAACTTCGTCGCCCCAGTGGTCGATCATCACGTTGATGTCCCAGATGGCGCCGTTGTCCCCTTTGAAGGCCTTGGAGAGCTGGAATTCACCGCCGTTGCCTTCGTTACCCAGACGACCAATCGCGGACGCGCCGTTGTAGGAGCCGTCCACCGCCACGTATTTCTGATCGGCGGCCTGGAAGTGCGCGCCGTAGCGGGCATAGCCGGTAAATTTCACCCCGAACGGGATCGCCATATCCGGAGACTGCGCCGCGCTCTGCGGCTCGGTGATGACGTCCGCTTTTTTCGCGACCGCCGCATCCATTTTGGCCTGACGCTCGGCCAGGGCTTTATCCACCGCTTTCGCCACAATGGCGTCGATTTGCTCCTGGGTAAATTCTTGTGCGAGGACGGAAATTGGGCACAGCGCGGCGATAACCGCCATGGTTAATGGAAGTTTTTTAATCGTATTCATGGTTATCTCAATATAGTTTAATTTTATTCAGACAATAACCATCCCGCTCCGATCTGACAGAGTATGTCGCTATCATCAGAACAAGTGGATCTCTATTTAGGGTACAGAGGTATTACAGTAATTAATTCGCCATAGACTATCTCTGATATAAATGAATAATTTCTTCAGATAATTCACGCGCTAATAAGGAATTCATTAAATGATCCTGGGCGTGCACCATAATTAACGTCATCGGCTGGCGGGCTTCGCCCGCATCCTGCTCGATCAGTTTGGTCTGCATCTTGTGCGCCTGGCGCGCGTAGCCGTCGGCTTCGCGCAGCAGGCTTTTGGCTTCGTCAAGGTTGCCCTGACGCGCCGCGTGCAGCGCTTCAAAGCACAGGCTGCGGGACTGTCCGGCGTTGACGATAATTTCCATTACGGCTTCTTCTAATGCGATCATCATTATTACTCTTTATCAAAGCGATTATTTAAGGCGGTGGCGGCAAACCACTCGCCGCTTTTCTTCATGGTGCGCTGCTGCGTCTCTAAATCAAGCTGAATAAAACCGTAGCGGTTTTTATATGCATTACACCACGACCAGTTATCAATAAACGTCCACATATGGTAGCCAAGGCAATTGCACCCTTCGCTAATCCCTTTGTGCAGCCACGATAAATGCTCTGAAATAAACTCGATGCGGTATTGATCGTTAATCTGACCATTTTCTATAAAGCGCTGTTCATTTTCGACGCCCATACCGTTTTCCGAAATAAAGCAGCGAGGGTTGCCGTAATTGTCGCGCAGGTTAACCAGAATATCGTAAATACCCGGCGCGTAGATTTCCCAGCCGCGGTACGGGTTCATCTTGCGGCCCGGCATCTCGTAGCTGTCAAAGAACCACTCCGGCATAAACGGCGCCTGCGGGTTCACCGCGCTGTCGCGACACTTCACGCGACGCGGCTGATAGTAGTTCACGCCGAGCAGGTCGATTTTTCCTTCCGCAATCAGCGCGCTGTCTTCCGGCTTGCAGGCAGGCAGCTGGTCGTACGCCTTCAGCAGCGCCACCAGGTCCGCCGGATATTCCCCGCGCAGGACCGGGTCAAGGAAGCTGCGGTTAAACATCAGGTCTGCGATGTGCGCGGCCTTCACGTCCGCCGGGTTCTGCGAGCGCGGGTAGGACGGCGTCAGGTTCAGCACGATGCCGATCTCCCCCGCGTAATGCCCGGCGCGGTAGGCCTGAACCGCCTTCGCGTGGGCCAGTACGGTGTGATAGGCCACGGTCGCTGCCCGACGAAAATCCACCACGTTCGGGTAGTGGAAGTCGTACAGATAACCGCCCTCAACCGGCACAATCGGCTCGTTGAAGGTAAACCAGTGCAGCACGCGATCGCCAAACAGCTCGAAGCAAATCTGCGCATAGCGGGCGTAAGCGTTCACCACGTCGCGGTTTTCCCAGCCGCCGATCTCCTGCATCGCCATCGGCATGTCGAAATGGAACAGGGTCATAAACGGCGTGATGCCCTGTTCATTCAGCTCATCAATGACCTGATTGTAAAAATCGACCGCTTCCGGGTTCACTTCACCGATACCGTCGGGGATCAGGCGCGCCCAGCTAATCGAGGTGCGAAAGCTGTTGTGGTTCAGCTGCTTTAACAGCTGAATATCCGTTTTCCAGTGCTGATAAAACGTGGAGGTCTGCTGCGGCCCCACGCCGTTGTGAAAACGGTTCGGCTCGCGGGCAAACCAGTAATCCCACGTGGTTTCCCCCTCTCTTGCCCCTTCAGTCTGGAGAGCGGAGCTGGCGCTGCCCCACCAGAAGTTATCGGGAAATGCGTATTTCATGACTCTTCCTCTTTGACTTAATTGCTTGTGGCTTCAGCGGCACCCACGGTTGCAGCCTGCGCTTTCTGCTCTTCGTTTTTGATGAGCGTACGCTCGTAGGCGCGCAGGAACGGCAGGTACATCAGCGCCGACATCACCATGCAGACGAGGCACATCACCACCGGGCTGAGCGCCCAGTTCGCCGCCCACGAGGCGCCAATCGGCGCGGGCGTGGTCCACGGGGTTAACGACACCACCTGCGCCAGCCAGCCGAGCTTCGTCGCGCCGTACGCCAGGCAGGCGTTGACCAGCGGAACAAACACAAACGGGATAAACAGCATCGGGTTCATGATGATCGGCGCGCCGAACAGAATCGGTTCGTTGATGTTAAAGAAGCTTGGCACAACGCCCATTTTGCCGATGGTGCGCAGGTGCGTAACGCGGCTGCGCAGCAGCAGGAACGCCAGCGGTAGGGTTGAGCCTACGCCGCCAATCAGCAGGTAGTGGTCCCAGAAGCCTTGCAGATAAACGTGCGGCAGCGCAGCGCCCGCCGCCAGTGCCGCCTGGTTTGCCGAGAGGTTCGCCATCCAGAACGGGTTCATGATGCCGGTGACAATCAGCGAGCCGTGAATACCGGCAAACCAGAAGATCTGGCACAGCAGCACGGAGAGCAGAATGGCGGGCAGGGAGTCGGACGCCGAGACCAGCGGCTCCAGCAGGTGCATGATCGCCTGCGGGATAATCATGCCGGTCTGCGCTTCAATGAACAGGTTCAGCGGGTGCAGGGTACCGATCACCACCATCACCGGGATCAGGATCTCAAACGAACGCGCCACGCCGGTCGGCACTTCCTTCGGCAGGCGGATGGTGACGTTGTTCTGCTTCAGCCACGCATAGACGCGGGTAGAGTAAATCGCAGTGATCAGCGCGGTGAAAATGCCCTGACCAGAGAGGTACTGCGTGGAGATCTTGCCGTCGGCATACGGCGCGGCGACCAGCAGGAAAGCCATAAAGGCCAGCAGACCGGACATCACCGGGTCGAGGTTAAACTGACGTCCCAGGCTCGCGCCAATTCCCACCGAGATAAAGAACGTCATCACCCCCATGCTGAGGTTAAACGGCAGCATCAGCTGTTCGCGGTAGGTCTCGGAAAAGTCCAGCCAGCCGCGGGCGAAGCTGTTGGTGGTGTCCGCTGAGAACGGCGGGAAGATAAACACCAGCATAAACGAGCCGATGATCATGAACGGCAGCGCGGCGGTAAAGCCGTCGCGGATGGCAATCACATACTTTTGCTGACCCAGCTTCGCGGCCAGCGGGGTAATTGATTGCTCAATGACCGCGACCATAGATTGATATAACGAACTCATGTGAACACCTTTTAGTGTGCCGCTTCGATGAGCGACAGAGCATAGTCCAGTACTTTATCGCCACGCTGCATGCCATAGTCCATCATGTCGATGGGCTGCACCGGAATGCCTTGCGTCGCTGCCTTGTCTGAAAGCGTCTTTAACATGTATTTCACTTGCGGTCCGAGAAGTACCACCTGATAGTGCGGAAACTGCGTATCAAATTCGGATACGCCGTACGCATCTATCTTCACGGGCAAGCCCCGTTCTTTTGCAACATCGACCATTTTGCTGACCAGCAGGCTGGTGGACATCCCGGCAGAGCAGCACAGCATAATCTTGAACATCGACAACCATCCTCAAAATGTAAAAAGTTATTGCGAGGATGATTGGACATGATACGGAAACCGGTTTCCATTTATAAAAGACAGAAGTGTGACAACCATCAATATCCCCTGCTTATGGGGCTTATTAACTGGATGTGGGTCACATAATTTGGCTGTTTTGACATCAATTTGAGTGGAAACGGAAAATCGGTTTCCATGGAAAACGGAAACGGATATACTCCGTTCTGGCTATAATGTGAGCCGTAGCGGTGATGGAAATTACAGGCGCCAGTTGCGTCTGACAGGGGAGAAAGATGTCTACAATCAACGATGTATCACGTCTGGCCGGGGTGTCCAAAGCCACGGTATCACGGGTGTTGAGCGGGTCGCGTGGCGTTA
Source organism: Enterobacter cloacae complex sp. (assembly GCF_900322725.1). NCBI lineage: Bacteria > Pseudomonadati > Pseudomonadota > Gammaproteobacteria > Enterobacterales > Enterobacteriaceae > Enterobacter > Enterobacter cloacae complex sp. Next base: position 2,162,687 of record NZ_LT991957.1, read on the forward strand.
AGGAAGCCAGCCGTCAGGCTGTGCTGAAAGCGGTGGATGAGCTGAACTATCGTCCTAACGTGATTGCCCAGTCGCTGCTCAGCCAGTCGACGGGCTGCATTGGGGTGATTTGCGCGCAGGAGAACATTAACCAGACCACCGGTTACCTTTACGCGCTGGAAAAGCACCTCAGCCAGCATCAGAAACACCTGCTGCTGCGTTTCGCGCACACCAAAACAGAAGTGATGAACGCCCTTGAAGAACTATCCTGCGGCTTATGTGATGACATTCTGGTGATTGGCGCGCGTTTCCCGCTGGATGTCGACATGGACAATGTGATTCTGGTCGACTGCATGGAGGCCGATAACGCCAACAGCATTCAGTTCGATCACGCGTTCGCGGCTGAAACGGCGTGTAACTACCTCACCAGCCAGGGGCGTCGCCAGATTGCCCTGATCCACCCGCACGGCAGCGGATTCGCTGACCAGGTGCTGCTGGGCTACAAGCACGCGCTGGAGAAAAACTTTCTGCCCTTTAATCGCAACCTCGTGTTTATGGACGCGACCTCGTCGTCCGTTGCGCTTCAGGAATTACTCAACAATGCGTCCACGCTGAACTTCAACGCGCTGCTGGTGGCAGACGAGCAGGAAGCCCAGCGGGTGATCCCGCAGCTTCAGGCGTTTAATAAATCGGTACCGGAAGACATCATGGTCTTTAGCCTGGCCGGTTCGCTGCATCTGCCGGGTATCCCGGTGATCCCGGCTATTGAGTATTCCATGGACGCCATGGCGGCGCGCATCGTGACCTGGCTGAATGAAAAAACGCAGATGCTGGGGTCGTACGTGCTGCGTGGGGATTTAATTATTCCGGATGTACGCAAGCGTTAAAAAGCGAACCCTCTTTCATGTCATACCCGGCCAGCTAAATATACAGGCCGGGTAAGCATGCTGAAGCGTGCTGCGCACCAGACCCGATCAATCCCTCCGATTCAGAAGGTTACTGAATCCCACCGCCCAGCGATTGCCACAGCGTGATGCGGTTTTCCAGGTCGGTTTGCTGCAAGGCAATCAGTGATTCCTGCGCCGACCACAGCGACCGCTGCGCGGTAAGCACCGTCAGATAATCTCCCGCGCCGGCCCTGTAGCTGCGCGTCGCCACATCCAGCGTTTTTTGCTCCGCCGCCACGTATTCACGCTGGGCATCGAGCTGCTCGCTCAGCGTTTCGCGCCGCGCCAGCGCGTCGGCCACGTCCTTAAACGCGCTCTGGATGGTTTTCTCGTAGGTCGCAATTAACCCTTTTTTCTCCGCTTCCGCATAGCGCAGCTGCGCCATATTGTTGCCCCCGCTGAACAGCGGCAGGGTGATGGACGGCGCGAACGACCAGACCTTCATGCCGTGACTGAACAGGGATGAGAGCGAATCGCTGCCGACCCCCGCGCTGGCGGTCAGCGAAATGGTCGGGAAGAAATTGGCGCGCGCTGCGCCGATACTGGCGTTGGCGCTCAGCAGATTATGTTCCGCCTCCTGAATGTCCGGGCGGCGCAGCAACGCGCTGGAGCTGACGCCCGCCGGAACCAGCGTGATGGCGTTGTCGCTCAGGCTCTCCAGCGTGCCGGGCAGCAGGTTATCGGGCACCGTATCGCCCGCCAGCAGGTTAAGGGCGTTTTTGTCCTGCATGACCAGCGTCCGGTAGCTCGCCACGCTGGCGCGCGCCTGCTGGTATACCGCCATCGCCTCACTGACGTCCGTGGCGGCGGCCACGCCCACTTCCTGCTGACGTTTGACGATCTTGAGCGAGTTCGCGGCGCTCTCGAGAGTGGATTTTGCCAGCGCCAGATTGCTGTTATCCGCTGCCAGCGTCACCCAGGCCGTGGTCAGCTCGCTGACCATCGTCAGGCGCGTGTTCTGCGCGGTGAATTCGCTGGCAAGCCAGGTTTCACGCGCGGCGCGGGACAGGCTCTGATTGCGGCCAAACAGATCCAGCTCGAAGCTGGAGACCGCGCCGCGGGCTTCGTCGCTCGTCGCCACGCCGCTCGCCAGCGTGCGGCTGCGGGTGTGGCTCAGTTCTGCATCCACCGTCGGGAACAGGGACGAACGCGTTTCGCCATACTGGGCGCGAGCGGCGTCGATATCCGCAATCGCTTTTTGCACGTCGCGGTTGCTGTTGAGCGCCATCGTCACCACGCTTTTCAGCCGCGCATCGTTCATCACCTGCTGCCACTGGCTCACCACGGCGTTGGCCTCGCCGTGCGCGCCGGGTAAGGTTGCTGGGACGGGGGCGTCCGGGCGTTGGTAGGTTGGGTCTAACGACACACAGCCTGCGCTCAGCAGGGCTAACGCTAAAACAGTGACACGAAACATTATGACCTCCGGTTTGCGTGCTTACCGGAGAACAGACGTTTCACCAGTACAAAGAATAAGGGAACAAAGAAGATTGCCAGCAGCGTCGCGGCCAGCGTCCCGCCGATGATGCCGGTACCGATCGCCACGCGGCTGTTGGCCCCGGCGCCGGTAGCGATGGCCAGCGGCGTCACGCCGGCGATGAACGCCAGCGAGGTCATGATGATCGGACGCAGACGCGTCTGGGCGGCCCGCAGGGCGGCACGCGTCAGGGAGTAGCCTTCGGCAACTTTGGCTTCGGCAAATTCGACAATCAGAATGGCGTTCTTCGACGACAGACCGATGGTGGTCAGCAGCGCCACCTGGAAATAGACGTCGTTGTTCAGGCCGCGCAGAGAGGCGGCAACGGCCGCGCCCAGCACCCCAAGCGGGATCACCAGAATGACCGAAATCGGCACCGACCAGCTCTCATACAGCGCCGCCAGGCACAGGAAAACCACGAGGATGGAAAGGGCATACAGGCTCATCGCCTGGCCGCTCGCCAGTTTTTCCTGCAAGGATAAACCGCTCCACGCCCAGGTGCTGCCGGACGGCAGGCTGTTCGCCAGCTGCTCCATTTTGCTCATCGCCGTACCGGAGCTGGCGCCACTGGCGTTTTCACCCTGAATTTCATATGCCGCCGAGCCGTTGTAGCGCACCAGGCTTTCCGGGCCATACTCCCAGCGCGTGGTGGCGAAGGCGGAGAAGGGGGTCATGGTGCTGTCGCTGCCGCGCACATACCATTTGTTAAGGTCCGACGGTACCGCGCGGGTGTCGCTGTCGCCCTGAATGTAGACCTTTTTCACGCGACCGCGATCGATGAAGTCGTTCACGTAGGTGCCGCCCCAGGCGCTGGAGAGGGTGTCGGTAACGTCGCTCAGGGACAGCCCCAGCGACACGGCTTTGTTGTTATCGATATCCACCTGAAGCTGCGGCATCTGCGGCAGATCGTTGGCGCGCACGGCGTGCAGCGAGCTGTCCTGATTCGCTTCGCCAATCAGCTGGTTACGCAGTTTCAGCAGCGCGTCGCGGTCGGTGCCGCCGCTTGCCATCAGCTCAAAGGTAAAGCCGTTGCTCTGGCCCAGACCGTCCACCGCCGGCGGCGTCATCGCAAAGATGGTCGCATCGCGAATGGTGCTCAGCTCCTGCGTGGCGCGCAGAGCAATGGCCTGCGCGGTGTTTTCCTCGCCTTTACGCTCTGACCAGTTCTTCAGGGAGACGAACGCCATCCCGGCGTTCTGGCCGCTGCCGCTGAAGCTGAAGCCCTCAACGGTAAAGATGACGTCGGTATTGGCTTTCTCTTTGGTGAGGAACCACTCGCGTACCTGGCGGCTAACCTCGGCGGTACGCACCGCGGTTGCGCCGGCAGGCAGGGTGTACTGCACCATGATTTCTCCCTGGTCTTCCGTTGGCAGGAAGCTGCCCGGCAGTTTCAGCATGGCGAAGCCCATCGCGCCACAGAGCAGGGCGTAGATCGCCAGCATGCCGCCGGAGCGTCGCAGGGCGCGCAGTACCTTGTTCTGATAGCCGTGCTCGGTCCTGCTGTAGAAGCGGTTAAACGCGCCGAAGAAACCTTTCTTGTGCGGCGTCGTGTGGTTCAGAATCGAGCCGCACAGCGCGGGCGTCAGGGTCAACGCCACCACCACGGAAAGGAACATCGCCGAAATAATGGTGACCGAGAACTGACGGTAAATCACCCCGGTCGAGCCGCCGAAAAAGGCCATCGGCAGGAATACCGCAGAGAGCACCAGCGCAATGGCGATCAGCGCGCCGGAAATTTCGCCCATTGATTTTTCGGTCGCTTCCCGGGCGGGCAACCCTTCGTCGCGCATAATACGCTCGACGTTTTCCACCACCACGATGGCGTCATCCACCAAAAGCCCTATCGCCAGCACCATGGCAAACAGCGTCAGGGTGTTGATGGAGTAACCGAACAGCGCCAGCACGCCGAAGGTGCCCAGCAGCACCACAGGTACCGCCAGCGCGGGGATCAGCGTTGCGCGGATGTTTTGCAGGAACAGGTACATCACCACCACCACGAGGATAATGGCTTCGAACAGGGTCTGTATCACGTCCTCAACGGAGATCTTGATGAACTCGGTGCTGTCTTTCGGGTAGGCCACGTCGTAGCCTTCCGGCATCGACTTTTTGAACTCGGCGATCTTGTCTTTTACCGCCGTGGCGGTGTTAAGCGCGTTCGCGCCCGGCGAGAGCATCACCGCCATACCCGCTGCCGGGTGGCCGTTCAGCTTCGCGGTGGCGGTGTAATCTTCGCTGCCCATCTCCACGCGCGCGACGTCGCTGATGCGCACCACCGCGCCGTTAGACTGGCTCTTGACGATGATCTTTTTGAACTCGTCGACCGTTTGCAGGCGCGACTGAGCGCGGACGGTCGCGGTCAGCTGTTGAGCGTTCGACGACGGCAGCGCGCCGATTTTACCGGCAGAGACCTGCACGTTTTGCGCTTCAATCGCGCTCTGTACGTCGGAGGGCATCAGCGAGTACGACGCCAGCTTCGCCGGATCGAGCCAGATGCGCATGGCGTATTCCGCACCGAAAACCTGTAGGCTACCGACGCCATCCACGCGCGCCAGCGGATCCTGCATATTACTCACCAGCCAGTCGGCGATATCCGAGCTGCTGGCGGTATCCGTTTTGTCATACACGCCCATGATCAGCAGGAAGTTGCTTTGGGATTTTTCGACGGTGATCCCGGACTGCTGCACCTCGGTCGGCAGGCGCGATTCCGCTTGCTGGACTTTGTTCTGCACCTGCACCTGAGCGGTGTCCGGGTCAGTGCCCTGCTCGAAGGTGACGGTAATGCTCACCGATCCGTCCGAGCTGCTGGTGGAGGTGAAGTAGAGCAGGTTATCCAGCCCGGTCAGCTGCTGCTCGATCACCTGCGTCACGCTGTTTTCCAGCGTCTGCGCGGAGGCACCGGTATAGGTGGCGGAGATTTTGATCGACGGCGGCGCAACGTCCGGGTACTGCGCGACCGGCAGCGTGCGGATGGCCAGCATCCCGGCGAGCATGATAAGAATAGCGATAACCCAGGCAAAGACCGGGCGGCGCACGAAGAAACGGGAAAACATCAGGCGTTTCCTCCGCTGGCTTTCATCGCTTCAGCCTTCACTTCCTGCCCGGCGGTGACTTTGTCGGTACCTTCCACTATCAGCTTATCGCCCGCCTTCAGGCCGCTCAGCACCAGCCATTTGTCGCCGTAGGTGTCGCCCGTCTCCAGCTGTCGCTGTTCGACCCTGTTGCTGGCGTTCACCACCAGCGCGGTGGCGGTACCTTTGGCGTCGCGGGTGATGCCCTGCTGCGGCGCGAGGATCGCGTCATTCATGATGCCCTCATCCACTCTGGCGCGGACGAACATGCCCGGCAGAAGCTGATGCTGCGGGTTCGGGAAGACGGCGCGCAGGGTAACAGAGCCGGTAGACTCATCCACTGCCACTTCGGTCAGCGCCAGGCGGCCTTTTTCGCTGTAGGTGCTGCCGTCTTCGAGCGTCAACGACACGCTCAACGTATCGCTGTTGCTGGCGAGGGTTTGCTTGCGCAATCGCAGCAGATCGGCGCTGGAACGGGTTAAATCGACGTACATACTGTCCAGCCCGCGAATGGTAGCCAGTGCCGTATCCTGCTGGGCGGTGACCAGCGCGCCGGGGGTCACCGAGGAGATACCGATACGTCCGGCAATCGGCGCGGTGACGGTGGTCCAGTTAAGGTTAATGCGGGCGCTCTCCAGCGCGGCCTTCTTTGACTCGACGCTGGCCTTGTCCTGCGCGCAGGTCGATTTCGCGTCTTCCGCATCCTGTCGAGATACGCCGTCGTCTTTCACCAGCTGCGCATAGCGCCGGGCTTTCTGGCAGTCGGCCTGCACCAGCGCCTGCGCCTGTTTTAGTGCGGCGGCAGCTTCATTGTACGCGGCGCGGTAGCTGGAAGGATCGATCTGATACAGCGCCTGCCCGGCCTTGACCGTATCGCCTTCGGTAAAGAGCCGTTTCTGGATAATGCCGCCCACCTGGGGGCGCACTTCGGCGCTCATCGCGGCGGTGGTGCGACCGGTCAGCTCGCTGACGACGGACACCGGCTGGCTCATGAGTGTGACAATCCCCACTTCCGGAAGAGGACGCTGGGGAGCAGATGTTTGCGCATTATCGCACCCTGTCAGGAGGAGTAATGCCGCGATGGAGGTTGTTATGGTTTTCATAATCTTTTTCCAGGGTGAGCGAAGCCTGCCCTGTTAATCGCTTAACAGGGAGGAGGACTAATTAAAAGCACAGCGATACCACATCTCTGGCAGAGCCAGAAATGAAAAAAAGGAAATTACTTATTTCCGCTAATTATTCACATGCGATTACTTCGCAGAGAAAAGCATATTTAAAATATTCTGATAAATGGGCTCTAATTGTTCTGACGGCACTTTTAATGGCGTGAGTCGACGGTAAATCGTGCCTTCGATCATCACGGCGGTAATCTCCACGCAGCAGCGAATATGCTCATCGCTCAGGTGGGGGAACTGCTTTTTCAGGTGCTCACAGGCGTTGGCGAACATGCGGGCTTCGGCTTCGATCAGCATGTTTGCCACCAGCGGATTGCGCGTGGCCTCTGCGGACATTTCAAGCATGAGCGCGTCATCATCTTCGTTAAGCGTCTGGCGCCAGGCAAGCGCCTGCGGCATCCCTTCAACCAGGGTTTTGCCCTGCATCTCCTCGATACGTGAGTCGATAATGCGACGGATCATCTCTTCAATAATCGCGTCTTTGTTGCTGAAATAGCGATAGATTTGTCCGACGCTGAGCCTGGCTTCGCTGGCAATCTGCGACATGCTGGCAGCGTGAAATCCACTGGCGCGAAAGCAGCGGCGCGCGGCGGTGATGATTTCGTCCTGTCGCAGTTTTTGTCGTTCTTCCAGCTTTGTACTCATCGTTGGCTACCGTAAAAAAATGAGAATGATCGTTCTCATTATACGTTTTCGGAGCCTATTGGAAAGGCTTTTTTTATTTACATATTGAATGAATATTTCCTTGTTTAAACAATGGAGGAAATAAGGAGTTTTTATGAAGGTTAAGCTGTGAGATATTCAGATTGCGCTGAAAATAAGGAGAAAATTATGCACCTGAGCATTACAGATAATGTCACGGCTGAAGAAAAAGAAGAATTATTAACGGGGCTAAGAGCCTATAACGCGCAGTATTTAGATCTTGCGACGTTTAGCGGCGATATTGGCGTATATGTGCGAGACGACAACGGCGTCATGCTGGGCGGGTTAATCGGCGTACGTAAAGGCGACTGGCTGAACATCGACTATCTGTGGGTTAGCGACAGCGTGCGCGGAACGGGCGTTGGCAGCCAGCTCATCAAAACGGCCGAAGAAGAGGCCCGCCGCAAAGGCTGTCGTCACGCGCTGGTGGATACGGTCAGCTTCCAGGCGCGTCCGTTCTATGAAAAGCAGGGTTATCAGGTGCAGATGTCCTTGCAGGATTACCCTTATCAGGGAATGCAGAGACACTATCTGACCAAACATCTTTAACCGCCGATCCCGTTGCCGATCACGGCTAACACGTGGCGCACAACTTTCTCCGGCGAGAGGGAGCTAAGCCTCTCGTCGTTGCGCATGCGTGAGAACGGCACCAGCACCAGGCTCAGTAGCGTCGTGAACAGCAGTTCGGGGGCCAGGGCCGGATTCAGCTTTCCTTCCTGCTGCCAGCCTTTAATGGTTGCCAGCGTGGTCTGATATTTCTCATCGCCAAAACGTTCCTGCAAATGCGTACGCAGTACTGGCATCTCGCCAATTACCTCCTGCATCCACAGCGGTGCAAACCAGTGGTGCTCTTCCGCCAGTTCGGCCAGCACCTTAACCATTTCCGTAAGGGCGTTGACCGGAGATTCCCGGTTGTCGGCGAAAATGGTCCCGATCCGCTCGCGTAACGGCAGAAAGCGCTCCTCGATCATCGCATCCAGCAACTGCTCTCTGGAGTTGAAGTAATAGTGCAGCATGGCGGGCGTCACGCCAGCTTCGCGGGCGATGGCGTTCAGCGAGGTATTGGCAATCCCCTGGCGGGAGAAGAGGTTCAGGGCGATATCCAGCAGCTGCTCGCGGCTGGCGGTAACGCGTTTGCCGCCGCGCGGACGACCGGGACGGCGGGGTTCAGAATTGTCTTTTAGTGCTGGCACGGTCGCGCTGTCTCTTGATCTTATCCATAACTTACCTGAATATTAATTATTCGATTAATTAATTTCAAGCGATTCTCTTATGGAGTCTGACGTCATGACTCAACCTGCGAAAAACGCGCCGTCGATCAAGCTGCTGTTCAGCGCACTTCTGCTGGTGATGCTGCTCTCGGCGCTGGATCAGACCATTGTCTCCACCGCGTTGCCGACCATCGTCGGCGAGCTGGGCGGGCTGGATAAGCTCTCCTGGGTGGTGACGGCCTATATCCTCAGTTCGACCATCGTGGTACCGCTGTACGGCAAATTCGGCGATCTGTTTGGGCGTAAAATCGTCCTGCAAATCGCGATTGTGCTTTTCCTTGTGGGGTCGGCACTGTGCGGTCTGGCGCAGAACATGACCCAGCTGGTGCTGATGCGCGCTCTGCAAGGGCTGGGGGGCGGCGGACTGATGGTGATCAGCATGGCGGCCGTGGCGGATGTGATCCCGCCTGCCGAGCGTGGTCGCTATCAGGGGCTGTTTGGCGGCGTGTTTGGCCTGGCGACGGTGATAGGCCCGCTTATCGGCGGGTTTCTCGTTCAGCACGCCTCCTGGCGTTGGATTTTTTACATCAACCTGCCGCTGGGGCTGTTTGCGCTGCTCGTTATTGGCGCGGTCTTCCACGGCAGCGCACGGCGCAGCAAGCATGAGATTGATTACCTGGGGGCGATTTACCTCAGCATGGCATTGCTGTGCATCATTCTGTTTACCACCGAAGGGGGGACGCTTCGCCAGTGGAGCGACCCGCAGCTGTGGTGCATTCTGGCCTTCGGCCTGACGGGGATCGCCGGGTTTATTTACGAAGAGCGGCTGGCGTGGGAGCCGATTATCCCGCTGTCGCTGTTCCGCGACCGCAGCTTTCTGCTCTGTAGCCTGATCGGTTTTATTATCGGCATGTCGCTGTTTGGCTCCGTCACTTTCCTGCCGCTCTATTTACAGGTGGTAAAAGACGCCACGCCGACGCAGGCCGGTTTGCAGCTGATCCCCCTGATGGGCGGGCTGTTGCTCACCTCCATCATCAGCGGGCGCATCATCAGCCGCACCGGGAAATACCGCCTGTTTCCGATCCTCGGCACGCTGCTCGGCGTGGTGGGAATGGTTTTACTGACGCGCATTTCAGTCACGTCCCCCACCTGGCAGCTGTATCTGTTTACCAGCGTGCTCGGCATGGGGCTTGGGCTGGTGATGCAGGTGCTGGTGCTGGCGGTGCAGAACAGCGTGTCTGCCGATCAATACGGCGTAGCGACCTCTGGGGTGACGCTGTTCCGCTCCATCGGCGGGGCTATTGGCGTTGCGCTGTTTGGCGCGGTGTTCACCCATATTCTGCAATCAGGCCTGACAGAAAGACTGCCGGAAGGGGCTGAACTGCCGCGTGAACTCAATCCCGTTGCCATTCACCATCTGCCTGATGCACTGCGTCTGGACTATCTGGATGCGTTCGGCTCGGCTATCCATGCGGTATTTATGCTTGCGGCAGGGATTATGGTGCTGGCGTTTGTGCTGTCGTGGTTTTTGCGCGAAGCGCCGCTGCGTCGGCAGGCGTGAGGTTAGCGGTTCTGTTATTTATTGCGAGTCGCTTTCTGAATTTTAAATGTCTCTCTTGTCGCTTTCCGGGACGCGAGCGCATGCTGTGGGCTGGTCAATAAACCGACAGAGGTTGCCATGGAGCGCACAGCGATATTATTCAAAAAAGGACGACACCAGGCCGTGGTCTTGCCTGAGGAATTTGCGTTTGAAACGGAGAGTGTTTATATCCGCCGGGATGAGGAGGGGAATGTGGTTTTGACGGCAAGGTCTGAGAAAGAACGGCACAGGGATAACTTTTTGCGCATGCTCAAACAAACGCATGTGCCTGATTCTTTTCTAAGTAAAGAGGAGCGCAATCAAAGCTATACGACAAGAGATCCTCTGGAAGGGCTGTAGACGATGCTGCATATGCTGGACACTAACATAGTAAGCCATCTGGTGAGGCAGCATCCTGAGGTTGTAAACCGATATTCGCAAATCACGCCTGAAAAGATGTGTATTTCAAGCGTAACGGAGGCGGAGTTGCTTTACGGCGTAGCCAAAAAGCAAAACAACAAGCTGCACGAGACCATAATGGAATTTCTTAAGACCATAACCATCTGCGCCTGGGATAGCGAAGCCGCAGCCACCTACGGTGAACTGCGTGCGGCAATGGAAAAGAAAGGGAAGGTGATGGGCGATCTCGATCAGTTGATTGCCGCACACGCCATCAGCCGGGGAACGACGATTGTCACGAACGATCGTGCCTTCGGGATGGTGCAGGATCTTACTGTTGAGGACTGGACTACCGCAGCCTGATCCCCATCGCCCGGTGGCGCTACGCTTACCGGGCCTACACGTCCCCCGTCACGTAGGCCGGGTAAGCGCAGCGCCACCCGGCAACAGGCCGCATATAACCTATCCGTCTTACTGATGCCTTTTCGTTTTTTAGCCTGCCGTCTCGTTGTCGATATAGTCTTCAAAACCACTGTCGAAAGGAACTGTCTCGTGAAATTTCAGTTGAGTGCTCTGGTGCTCGCGGCCCTGCTGCTGGCAGGTTGCGATCAAGGCGGCAATGATGCCAAACACATTAAAGTCGGCGTGATTAATGGCGCTGAGCAGGACGTGGCGGAAGTCGCCAAAAAGGTGGCAAAGGAGAAATACGGTCTGGACGTGGAGCTGGTGGGCTTTAGCGGCTCGCTGCTACCCAACGATGCCACCAACCAGGGCGAGCTGGATGCTAACGTTTTCCAGCACCGCCCGTTTCTCGCGGAAGATAACAAGGCGCACAATTACACGCTGGTCGCCGTCGCCAATACCTTCGTCTTTCCGATGGCGGGCTACTCCCGAAAGATAAAATCGATTGCTGAGCTGAAGGACGGCGCCACCATTGCGATTCCAAACGATCCGACCAACCTGGGACGCGCGCTGTTGCTGCTGCAAAAAGAGAAGCTGATTACCCTTAAGCCGGATGTTGGCCTGCTGCCGACGGCACTGGATATTACCGCGAATCCCAAACACGTACAGATTATGGAGTTGGAAGGGGCGCAGCTGCCGCGCGTGCTGGACGATCCGAAAGTCGATGTGGCCATCATCAGTACCACTTATCTTCAGCAAACGGGGCTGTCGCCGGTACATGACAGCGTCTTTATTGAGGACAAAAACTCGCCTTACGTGAATATAGTGGTCACGCGGGAAGACAACAAAGACGCCGAAAACGTGAAGGAATTTATTCAGTCCTATCAGTCGCCGGAAGTGGCGAAAGCGGCAGAGACCCTTTTTAACGGTGGCGCGGTGCCGGGCTGGTAGGTCACGGTAAGCTGGCCCTCACAGCGTAACGCGGGCATCGGTGCGGCTTTCGGGCCACAGAAAACCCTGACCAGACTGTGCGCCGGACGCGCGGGCCCGCTCCAGATCCCGCGAATTCTCAATGCCTTCGATAAGAATTGATTGCGCGATGCCTGCCCTGACCTCCTGCACAAACGGGGCAAGCGGCGCGCGCTCCCGCAGCGCTGAGCGATCGATTTTTACCCCGTCCAGCGGCAGCGCCAGCCGCGCATACGCCTCAGCCAGCTCCCGGGTTAAATCGTCCAGCCAGATTTGCCATCCCGCCTCTTTAAGCCGAACAAGCGTGGTATGAAGACGGCCTTGCTCAGCATCACTCAGCCGTGTAATGGTGAGGGGATCCTGAATTTCAATCGTTAGACGGTGCTGATGGCGCAACGCCAGCAACAGCCGGATAGCGTGTTCATTAAGAAGGTGTTCTGCGGGAAGGTTTAGCCAGTAAGCGTCCCGGGCAGGTATCTGTAAAAGGGTGTTGGCCTGCCAGAAGAAGATTTGCAGCGCGCTGCGCGAAGGCAGAGAGGCAAACAATATCTCCAGATTGACGTTATGGATCTCCACGAGAACTTCATGCGCGAAAACCTGGCCCGAATGAAGATCGACAAGCGGCTGAAATCGCAGCCCTGAGATACGTTGCAGCAGGGGAGAGGGAAGAACGGTATACATGCTACAGCCTTAAGAAAATGAAAAAGGTTCCCGCGGACACGGGAACAAAAGGCAAACGACACACGGTCAAATTCTTAATTCAGGATCCAGCGAATGCTCTGGTAAAACGAGGGGCCACGCACGGCTTTCAGCTTGTTCATGGCGTTGTTTTTATAGAAATACACCAGCCTGACGTTACACCCCAGCTGGCGGGCGATTTGCTTGGTTTTGAGGTTACAGGAATAGCCGCGCAGTACGCTGGCCTCCTCGCTGGACAGCCTTGCCGGGGTGCGTAAGCGGGTGGTCATGCCCACGTTGTAACGGCCAGATCCTTGCGGCGTCTGGCTCATCAGTATTTGCCATAGCGCTTTGATATCCCCCAGTGAGACTCTTTTACTGATTACCCCATCAACATGTTTGAATTTCAAATAGCCTGCGGATAACGAATAGATATAGATCTTCGCCGTCACTTGCTTCTGTTTAATACAAAGGATGTCGTCATTTGTTGTCACCCGGAAATGACGCGTATTCAATGGATCATAAATGATGATATCAAAGAGTTGTTCACTCTTAGCGAGTTCTTCGATATGGGTAAATCCATGGAAAATAACATCCTGTTTTTCGTCAGGCTCACGCTTTCCAAGCGATTGCAGGCCAATCATCGTGAATTCGCAGCTGTCAACAACGGCAACGTGAATTGTTTTTTTATTTTGCATTGGCATTCTCCTTTCGCTGAGTAAACAGTCCATATAAGAGATACTGGTGGACTCGCACTCTCTTATTTCACAAAGAATAGCGAACACTTTTTTAAATAACGCGATGCGATGACATCAATGTAAGCCAATACAATCTGTCGAGTAAAGCTGCTGCTAATTATTAGCGGAAGATAAAATTGAAAAATGGTTTTAATGATAAATGCAATCTTTTTAATCTTCTAATAATATTCATGCCAGATTTTTATTCTGCAAAAGCGTGGATAATAAGCATTTGGCGGTTGTTTAATGGGGTTTATGCCCCGTTTTTTCAGTGGCTTACTGGTGTTTATGTCAGAAAGGTTACGATCGTTTCAGGATTATCTACAGACCTTTCTCTGCAAGAGAAAAGCGTTTACAGAATAAAATAGAAATTTTTCTATAAATTTAATGTCCTTGTTCAGAATTTTAAGTCTGAGGAGGATAAAATCCTGGCGCGAAGAGGTTGTGAGTGGTGAATACATAAACTATTATCATTTTCCTCCGGTCACGAGAATTTAGAAAAGATATGGATAATACTGAGCGTGTCGTAAGGGTAATGGTGTTTTACAAAATAAATATATTTAAAGAGATAATATACCGGGCACTCCAGGACCTTTTACCCGATTACGTACTGAAGATTACTCAGGTCGATTCCATAGAACAGGTTCTGGCGGCGGTGGCAGATAATGATGTGGATGTTTTCTTCACTGAATTTAATTATCTGCTTAATCATAAAGAGTGGAGTGCAGAGATCAGCAGCCGTTTCACATCTTTATGTAAATCACATCACGTCAGCCGCGTGCTTTTGGTACCCGAACTGCCGTACGGGCTGTTAAAAAAAGTTCTGGAGATGAAATTTGAATTAACCATCAGCCAGCAGGATGAGTTAACTGAACTGAAAAAAGAATTACCCGCGTTGCTCATGACGGATGAACAAAAACCGTCGCTCTCTTCGTGGCTCAGGCGGGTAGTGCGGTCAGGTTCCCGATCGCGATCTATCCTCTCGGCCAGAGAGTGGGAGGTGCTTCATCTTATCGTGGAAGGATTTTCAACGACCGAGATTGCCCGTCATCGAAACCGCTCGGTAAGCACCATTGCCACGCAGAAACACAATGCGATGAAAAAGCTGAACCTTTCCAACCATAGCGAACTGATTAAGTATGTGCAAATGGTTGGAAAGATGGAGGAATAGTTCACATCAGGGATAGATAATATTCAGCGTAGCCGAGGTATTGATCTTGCCCTGGCTTAACCGGGCGGGTGCCCACACGTAATAGTACGCGGCCATAGGAACGGTGAAATGGTCGTTCAGCGCCGCGCCAGCCGCCACACTGAAAATCATCGTGGCGTTGCCGCGGCTGGTGGTCGAGGTCGAAAAGGTTACCGGCGTCTGCGGGGCATCGCGCTTTATCAGCCGTAGCCCCACGCCCTGCGCCGCGCTGCTGCTGCCGTCGATCAGCACCGAGCTGTCGGTTGACAGCAGCTGCGTGCTGGAAAGAAACATCTCGATTGTTCGATCGGAATTTCCGTTAACCCCGACGTTCTGACAGCTCATGTTCAGTGAAAAAGGCGTCAGCCCCGGCTGTGAGGACGCGCTGAGCTGGGGAATGCCGAGCGTCGGAAGCGCCACGGTCAGCCCCGCGTTGTCAAAGGAGCAGGTAGTCAGCTTCGGCGCGTATTTGATGATCATCGGCTGACCAAACATATCGCGGTTGTCGTAAGGCCACTTGAACCCGCTGAATAACCACTGGGCGATTTTGATGACCTGATTGATTGGCCAGAGGATGATTTCCAAAAACGACAATCCGCTCATGTCGCTGACGAACAGAACGTCGCTCATGTTCGCCGTATCACCCGTCAGCGTGGTGCCGCTCTGGCTAACGAGGGTGAAGCGAACCGTAAACGGCGTGTTTAGTTCAGCCGCCGTATGGTTTCCGCTGGCGGGCAGCGTTTTGTTGGCCGGGGGATTGGTGATCTCCGCCCGCACCATATACTTATTGTTGCTGAACCCGAGGATGGTGGCGTATTTACTGTCGGTCGACAGGATCGGCGTGTATGAAAACTCGCTGTTGCCCGTCGTGCAGTTGAACGAGCCGCTGTACTGGGTGGAGAAGCTGCCTGTCCAGGTCGGCGTGGCGGGGCTCAGCTTATCCGATAAATCAACGGTAATGGGCGTGCCATAAACGATGCTGCTGCCGGAGCAGGTGGCATAGCTCATCCCGCTAATGCTGGTGAGGAGCAGGAACATGAATGATCGTAACATAATGATAATCCGTAATTAATGGCAAACCGATGAGGGGCTGTTCAGCCCCCAGGCCGGGGCAGAGATTTCGCACTTCCCGCCGCGGAGATGCACGTTGAGCGCGCGTGGCGGCTGTTCAGCGCGGATATACAGTACGCTGGCCTGGCCGACATACCCGACAGACTCACCGTTTTCATCAAGTACTTCGGTCCCGAAGGGCAGCGGTTTGCCGTCGGCACGCGTCGCATGCAGCACCCACGACTGGCGTTTGTCGGTTTCAAAGCGGATATAGCTCACCGCCCCGTCGTAAGGGGCCACGTTAGCCATGTTGCCGATCACTTCCGCCCCCGCGCTGTTTTCCGTTTGCGATAACGTAATGGCGTTTTTGCGGTACGGGGTAGCGTAAGGCACCAGCGCTACGCCATCGCGGTTAGTCACAATGCTTTCATCGCCGTTCACCATCAGCCCCTCCGCCTCAGGCGCATCGACGATAGTCATGGTGCTGCCGGTTTCGTTTGAGGCGAGAACGTGCCACGGGTAGGCCACCAGGCTTCCCCGTCCGCTGAGCCCGGTCTGGCGGTAGTCAGAGGATTCGCTGTAAGAGCCGCCAAGTGTCGCAAAGTTCGAACGGTACGCCGTGTTAACGCTTGCCGCATTTTTACCCCCACGCGCATTACTGCCGGAGAGGGTGTAGCTCAGTCGGTTCGACGCCAGCGCATTTCCGCTCATGCTGATGTTGCTCTGCTCATAATGTGAATCGCTGGCCGTCAGGCTGGAGGTGATCCAGGCATTATTATCAAACAGCGAGAACGGCAGGCTGAGGGAGAGATAAAGGCGCGTCTCTTCTTCGCTGTCTTTATTACGCACCCGGCTGGCCGACAGGGTATAGCTGGCGCGGCCAATGGCATTGGAATAGCCCATCTGATACTCGCGCGTGGTTTGCTGCGAATTCCAGTAATCGCGCTGTGTGCCGGAGATAAATACCGTGCCCCAGTTATCGAGCAGGCGCTGATTAAGGTTAAGCGTGAAGGTGTTTTTGGGCTGTGCGGCGCGCAGGGCATCCCAGGTGCTGAGGGACATGTCGGGCGCCACGCCAAACCGATCTTCGTATTCGTCGTATTGCGCTCTGAGGCGCTGATACCCTTCACGTGAATAGAGTGCGTCGCTAAAGCTGTAATAGCCTTTAGTGGAATAGCGATAGGCCGCCAGGGTGAAGTTGGTGGCGGTGGTATCGATAAATTTGCTGTACGACACGCGGTAGCTCTGACCGCTGCTGGTGCGATCCTGTAGGGTGGTTTTAGCGTGGGTGACATCAAACGAGACCGCGCCAAAGGGAAGGTTCCACCCGGTACCGACAAGCCCGGCCTGGTAGTCATCGCTAATAATCGTCCCGGTATACCCGGTGATAAGGTTGTTGAACCCGTAGCGTAGCGTAGCCTGCATAAATGCGGGTTCGGCGTCGAGCGTGTTCTGGTGCACTTTACCCGCCACCACGCTGTACTGGCTTACTCCCTCTTTTAACATGCCGGGCACGGCGGAAAACGGCACCGTGAAGGACTGCTGCGATCCGTCTGCCTCACGCACAACGACCAGCAGATCGCCCGCAGACCCGGTAGGCTGAATGCTGTCGAGCGTAAACTGGCCTGGCGGCACGTTCTCCTGGTAGATAACGTTACCGTTCTGGATAACTTTCACCAGGGCGTTCGTCCGCGCCACGCCGTGAACCACCGGTGAAAAACCCTGCTGCGAATTTGGGCGCATTTTCATGTCCGACGCCAGCGACACGCCGCGCACGCGCATCGAATCAAACAGATCGCCCGGCATATAAAAGTCACCGAGCGTCAGGTTGGAGGTCAGCGAGGCCAGGGGGCGGCGCAGGTAACGGGTATTATTCTGCCACTGGCTCTCCCCGCTGGCCGATTTCCGCCAGGCGCTGCTGTCGCGAAACTGCCAGCCGAACAGGTTAAGGCCGGAATCCAGCCCGGCATAAAAATCATCGTTCGTGTCTTTCGCCGTGCCCTTAGTACGGGTGTTATACCAGGTCGTGTTCCACGAGAGCATCAGCGCCGGGATCCCTTCGCTCCAGAACTGGGGGGCAATGTAACCTTCTTCTGTACGCAGCACGGCCGCCTGCGGAACGGTGAGCGCCAGGCTCAGGGTACTGGTATCGGTTTTGACTTCACCGCCCTGAACCAGATCGCGCAGCTGGACCTGCCCATGCGCAATGGCAGGCGCAGGAACGGACGCGGTATTAATGCCAAGCGACTGGGCATCTTTCCAGGCAAGACGGATGTCGTCACGCTGCTCGCCGTAGATGACGGTATAACGCCCCCTCCAGCTGCCGTTTACGTAGATATCCATCTCCTGACTGCCGGCAGGCATGACGTTGTTTTCGGAAAAGCGAGACAGATCGGACTCACCGGATGCGCCAGCAAGCAGGGAGGGATCAAACGAGACGGCCCCTGATTTATGCGAAAGCAGAAGCGTGCAGACTGCCAGCAGACAGAGTCTGTTTTGTTTCATTTTCATGGTGAGTCTTTCCGATCACTGACTGGTGAAAGTCCGGGTTTTATACGCGCCAAGATCGTCCACATACATCAGCTCGAGGGTCTGTCCGCGCTTAACCGTATTTTTTGTGGTAACCGTCAGTTGCCCAAACGGGGAAACCATCGGGGATTCCTGGAGTAATTTCGTTTTACCCAGCGAAATATTGGCCACAGTAATATGGAACGGGCTGTTATTGGTGATGCGAAGGCGATCGCCGTCGGCGGCGAGCGTCAGTTTCGCCACCGCGTCATCCAGCGTGCCTTTAAGTGCAGCGGGCCGATAAAAAAGCTTGATACGAGATTTTATCGCCAGCTGAACGGTATTCTGGTTTTGCAAATTTTCAGGCTTGGGCGGAATGTCGAGGACATTCAGGAAAAAGACGGATTCGCGATCCGCAGGTAAACTGGACGGCAGCTTTTTAATACGAAGCTGTTGGCCATTATGTTCATCGACCTTAATCACCGGTGGCGACAGCAGAAACGGCACATTTGCGGTTTCCGGCGTGGAATTAATATCACCGTCATCTATCCAGGATTGCACCAGAGCGGGCGCATCGCCCGTATTCATTAACTGGACGATCACCTCTTTGTTATTTTCAGGATAAAGGACACGGGTGCCATTAATGACAATATTGGCCCATGAGTGACCCGTGCTTAGCAGTAAGCCTGCCAGCAAAATTGCCTTGCGCATGATTGCAACCTTAAATGCAGGCTCTGCGAAAGCAGAGCCTGAATAATCATTATTACAGGTAGGAAATGGTATACGTTACGTTGGAGCTTAACTCGCCCACCGTTGCGGCAGCGGCGTTTGTTTTATAGTAATAAACATCCAGCGTCAGCGTTTCGGAATCTGGCTTGGTCGATGTGCCCATAATCTTGGTTGTGTAAGCCTGGTTCAGCGTAATAGGCGTAGACGAGCCTGTCTCTACCAGCGCAAAGCCAACATTTCGCGCCACGCTGGCATCGTTTTCATTCACGCTGTTATTCAGCAGGTATTTACCGTCAGTGGAGATATTATCCGCGCTGGAGAAATAAATTTTCAGCGGAGTACCGGTCGTTCCTGCTGCCGGCGTACAGCCTGAGAAGGTCAGCGAAATAGATTTTTTATTCTTGGTGATCAGGCCAACCGTGGTGCCTGCATCTTTTACCGTAATAGGGGAAAGCGCAACGGTAAAGTCCGCGCTTTTACCACCGTTAATGGTACAGGTTGTATCGGTAATTGCGCCGGTAAAGTTAATGATACCACCCGCCGAATTGTCTGCGGCCATAGCGCTGGTAGAAGCCACAGCGGCAGCCAGAAGTGAAACGGTCATGATCGATTTGAACATGATAAACTCCATAAAGATTTGTGTAATTTAGAATGAATGTTAATCGGCTACACATGTCCCTGATGTACCGGCTAGACGCATGGCGACGCGGGAAAGTGCTTTGACGATATTATGTTGCACTAAAAATGTACACAACAAAACATTATTCCAACAACTTCGAAAGTTTAAGATTATAATCTTGTCTGGACGTTTTTTTTAATGTTTTAACCTAAATGCGTAAGTTCGAAGATTTTTATTAATGAATTAATAATCGTTAATTAATGAAGCTTTATGAATTCCTCTCTTAATTAATATCACGCGACTTGACCACATAAACTTTAGACTTATTATTGCCTGGCAAATGCACAAAATTTTAACAATGGCGTAATAATTATATGAAGTATCTCATTGATCTTACAATGCTTTATGAAGTGGATGCCGGTATGATCATGATTAATGGAGAGGAAGAGTCATCCATTAAGTTATCTAACCAGGCGGGACGTCTGCTTTATGAACTTATCATCAACAATGGTAAAACACTCGACAGAGATGACCTGATAAAGAAGGTCTGGGAGGACCATGGCTTCTCCGGCTCCTCGGTGAGTCTGAACGTTGCCGTCAGTGAAATCAGAAAAGCGTTTCGAACGTTAGGGTGCGACCCGTTGCTGATAAAAACCATACGCGGCAAGGGCTTCAGCCTTGCCGCGCATATTGAGCATCACACGGTCAGGCCGCCGGTTGTGTCAGCGCTTAGCGAACAATCTGCTTCTGAAGAGGCTGATACATTACTGCATAAGAAAGACGCCGATCCGCCTAAACGAATAATATCGATGCATACGCTCTTTCTTTCACTGTGCACGTTGTTACTGGTTATCGTTATTGGCACCGTTATTTTACTGTTGCACCAGAGAGTGTCCTATGCCGAGAGCCTGAAAGATTCTGATATGCATCTGCTCGGTAAAGTGGACAGGTGTACGGTATACCTTATCGATAAGAATATGTTTCAACCGCGGCAACACTACTTTAATCACGTAAAAGAGGTCCTTGCAAAACAACATATCGACTGTCAACACCAGGTTGCCGACGCTTACTATTCCAGGTTTAAAAAGTCACAGATAGAAAATTATTTTTTGGCTATCTGTTATCAGCAGGACAGTATCGACGATTATAAGAACTGCATTTCTTACAGAAGCCTGACCGGGAGTTAAAATATGTCAAGGACTAAAATGAGTGTCATGTTCGGTATCGTACTGGTACTTTCTGTCATCGCCTTAGTGTGGGTCTATTTTACCAGAACGCAGGATGAGGGGTTTGGCTGCCAGTCAGATACCATTTCCTGGAAAACCTATTCCACGGGTGATTTAACCGATATGTCGTTAACCACGCTATTCCTGTTTAACAACAAAGATGTTGTGACGGTTATTCACAAAGGCGTGCTAAAGAAAGAGGGCAAAAGCTACCTGATTGACAGGAATTACACGCTCAGCGTAGAAAAAGTCGACGGAAGCAATATCTTTTATATTAAGGATAAAAAGCTGAATAAATCTGAAGATGATGTAGCGCCGGATGGTGTTGTAAACGAAATGTTACTTGATAATATCAACTTCTTCTATATTACCAGCGTTAAACCGCACGCCTGGTTAATTAAGGGGCTGGTTTTACCTGTAATGATGTGTGTGGCTGTTCCAACGTCCTGATATTTCTCTTTACTGAAAAATCGATATTTATCTATCGCTCGAGAAGTTGAGTAATTTACTCAATACGTAACAATAAGATACGGGAGATTTATTTATGTTTTTATTGTTGCGCACCGCCGAGTGAATTTTTCTGTATTGCCTCGTTATTTTGCGGCTGTCTATACTCCGCCTCGAAAAAGGGGCTCCCCTTTTTATACACGTGGATTCTTTTTTGAAGGACTAAATAAATGAACAAACTGAACGCTATCGTTCTGGGCTCCCTGCTGTCTGTTTCTGCGCTGAGCGCAGTTAATGCCGCAGAAACTACGGCGTCTGCTACCTGGCAGGCAACTGCGACCAAAGACAGCGAATCTGACCTGGTTGTAACGCCAACGCGTGCTCTGAACTTCGTTTACAGCGCCAACACGAAATCTTTCAACACCGATACCGGTCTGTTTGATGTGGCTATCCGTGGCGATCACTCGACGGCGACCAGCTTCAAGCTTGAAGCCATCCTCGACGATTCCAACAACACGCTGTTCAGCGTGGGCGGTGAAGCGACCAAACTGAAGGTAGGCGCGCGCTGGGGCGGTAACGATCTGGGCTCTATCGGTGGCACCGTAGGTGCAAAATCTACCGCATGGACCACGCTGGTTGATTCTTCTTCTAACACCGGCGTTTCTTCTGGCCTGTGGAACCTGACCACCAGCGCTGGCGCGGTGGCTGATACCGAAATTACCGGCCAGGACAAATTCGTCTTCTACGTTGACTCCGCTCAGGACAACGCAGGCGCGACGAAAGAGTTCAAAGACCTGACCAACAGCCTGTGGGAAGGTACCGTTGCCGTTGCGTTCCGCGCAACCTGGGGCTAAGGCCTGATCGATCCAGGGGCGCAAGCCCCTGTTTAGGGAAATAGCATGTTTAACCTCAAATCCGCCTTCTTATTTTTATTATTTATTTCTTCCTCCGCGCTGGCCATTAATGTGGGAAAAGTCACCACCATTATTCCAGCGGACGCTGATTCCACCGCCAAGGAAATAAAAAACGAAGCAGACAGCGTGCGTATTGTTTCTGTTCGCGCACAGCGGATCAGCAGCCCGATGGATGAAGGGATCGTCATTAATCCGGAGAAAGTGGACGAGCTGTTGCTGACGCCCACGCGCATGGTGATGCCCGCCGGCACCAGCAATATTGTCAAATTCTACTATCACGGTAATGCCGATAACAAAGAGCGTTACTACCGCATTACCTTCACGGACGAAGGGGTGAGCGAAGAGGTGGACAGCGGTTCGCCAAAAAACGGCACCGGGATGACGCGCGCGGTGGTGAGTACCATTCTGGTGGTTCAGCCTCGTGATAAGAAGATCGACTTCGTCTATGTGGCGGGAAAAATAACCAATAAAGGGAACACCTCGTTTCGCGTCAATGCGACCGGGACCTGCCTGAAGCCGAATCCGGAATCACCGACTACGCCGTGTACCAAAAACTTCTACCTGATGCCGGATACCTCGCGCGCTATCGAGGATATCAACGTTACGGATAACCATTTTCATCTTGGAATATGGGACCTGAAACAGTTCATACCTGTTAAGTAAGGATGCATGGTGAAAAATAAATTAGTGTTGCCGGTGATGATGGCTTGCGCATCCGGCACGCTGCCCGCGCTTGCGCATGCAGCCTCAAGCTCCGTGGTTATCGCTAATTACCGTTTTCCCGACTCGCTTTATGCACTGCTGGAGCAGGGGATCAAAATTCCCGTCTATCTGGTCAATACGCGGCCACATTCAGCACAACAAGGGAACCACGAAGGCACGGCGAGCGAATATGTTCGTCTGGGTGACGTGACGCTCTTTGCGAAGGATATGAAGCTGGGGCTGAGGGATGTTCAGGTCCAGGAGTCTGATAACGGCATTCGTCTGTCAAAAGAGATGCGAACGTTATTGAAGAGCATTAACGACAAGCAGTTCGACGATAAGATGCGCATTCCGGTCAGTGCGGGGTCCGCGTTCGAGCTGGATCAGAAAAAAATGCGCCTGTTGTTGAATCTGTCGCAGAGCGATTACGGGGTGAATATTCGCCCGCGTGAGGTGGACATTGATGCGCCGGAGTCTGACGACCTGAGCGGCACCTTTTCCTACAACCTCGGGGCGTATCACACCGAGAGCGGCTACGGCGACAGTTGGTCGTCGGGTTATCTGAACGCGAGAAACTGGATCTCAATGGGCGTTGATCATGTGCTGATCGACGGCTCTGGCTACGTCAATGAGAGCAGCAGCGACACCCAGATGAACGCGGTCATGTGGGAGCGCGACTATCAGGGTATGCGCTACGCCGCAGGCATGCTGAACGGCTGGGCAATGCAGTCTCTGGCGAGCGTCAGCGGCATTTCCGGCGGTGAAGTCTACGGCGTTTCCATGGGCAACCAGGCCAACTCGCGCAAGCGCGATAACACGCTCTCCCTGACGCCGGTGGTGGTCTATTTCCCGACGGCGGGCGAGGCCCGTATTCGTCGTGACGGTCAGCTTATTGGCATTCAGCGCTTTGACGTCGGTAACCATGAAATTGACACCAGCGGCCTGCCCTACGGGATCTACAGCATCGAAGTCGAAGTGGTAAGCGGAAGCCGCACCGTGTCGCGCAGCATGTACACCGTCAATAAGCCGTTCTCCAGCAACGTGTCGGAAACGCTGCGCTGGCAGATGTGGGGCGGGATGTATAGCCGCGATAAGTCCGTCGTCAATTATAAAAAATACGCGAAGCGCAAAAACGAGCAGGACGACACGTACTACTACGATTACGACACCAAACATAAAGACACCATGTCGCTGGTGGGGGCCTCGTTCAGCAAGCGCAGCGGGATGGTCGACTGGAATGCTTCCACCTACATGATGCGGGAACACATCGTCAGCGAGCTGTGGGCCTCCCTGAACCTGACGGGCTATTTCTCGGTGAATACCCAGACCATGGCGGCCTCCGACGGAACGTACCGTGCCAACTATGGCATGAATCTTAGCCTGCCGTGGCAGATCGGTTCGGTCTGGTACTCCCATGAACAGCTCTCCAGCGGCAAGTTCCTGGACATCTATGAGAGCAAGGGCAACACCTGGGGCGCCTCGTTTAGCCTGCCGTCGTTCGGCCTGCCCTCGGCGGGCAACCTGAGCCTGATGCGCCAGGAGGACGACCTTTACCGCTATAAACGCTATCAGCTGGACTACTCGCAGGGATTGTACGCTGGCCGCTACGGCACGGCGCGCCTGCGCGTGGGGATGTCGCGCAACAAATACGACGGGTATTACGAAGAGAAAGATCGTTACGTGATGCTCGATTTCGCCATACCGCTCGGCAATACCGTGTCGGTTGGCGTTTCCCACAACCGCGATACCGGCACGGCATTGAACGTCAGCGCCAGCCGCCAGTTTGAGGGCGATTACCTGAAATCGGCCACCGCCAACGTGTCGAAAGCCTTTAACAGCCGCCAGGATCGCAGCGTAAGCGGCGGCGGCAGCGTGAACTTCGATACGCCGTGGAACAGCAACATCCTTAGCGTTCAGAGCGGCATGAGCAAAGGCTGGAACTCCACGCTGACCAGCGACGGGAGCGTGGGCTGGTCCAAAGAGGCCATCGCCGCCGGGAAAGGCACCGAAAGCGCAGGGGTGATTGTCAGCACCGGTCTCAAACCTGATGAAGCACTGACCCTGAAGCTTAACGGCCGGGCGGAACGCATCAAAGGGGATAAAACCTGGCTGTCGCTGCCGGCATACCAGGCTTACGACCTGGAGGTGATGAACAGTGAAACCGGTACGGAAAGCTATGAGATTGGCGCGAACGCGCGTCGCCATATCACCGTTTATCCGGGCAACACCGTGGTGATGAAGCCGCAGGTGAAGAAAATCGTCACCCTGTTTGGCCGTCTTGTGGATGCAAACGGCAATCCGATTGGCGCCACGCAGATCAAAAACCACGTCGGGCTGACCCGGACGGAAAACGACGGACGCTTCGTGATCGACGTTGATAAGAACAACCCTGTCCTGAGCATCGCCACGCCGGACGACAGCGTCTGCGAAGTGCGTCTGGACATTGAGTCTAACCGCGGTGCGCTGTGGCTCGGGGACATCTCCTGCGGAAAAGGCGATTACGTCTGGCAGGAAGCAAAAGGAACGCAGGAACGTGACGATGAAAAAGATATTCGCTCTTAATCTGTTATTGATAAGCGCCGCAGCGCAGGCGGATCAGTTGCCTTATTTCGCCATCAATAACCCGGACAGTAACGGGACGGGTAACAGTGCGGCGTTGTTTAGCCTCAACGCCAGCTCGGCCTCGTTTTTACATGGGTCGCGGGAATGGCCAAGCCTGAGTAACAAGGTGAATAACGGGATTGCCACCTATATTCCGGACAACGGCTTTAGCGGACCTCCGGGCAGCGCGCTAACCATCAATTTTAGCGTAACGGGCTCCAGCGCTTCGCCATTCTTCAAGGGTACCTCGTGTTCATCTAGCTGCGGTACGGTGGGCTACACCCCGACGACCAGCTATACCGATACGTCGATGGTGGTGAAGCCACCGATCATGGAACCCGCTACCGCCTATGGCCGCTGGGTTCTGGGCGATCCGTTCTTTGACTATTTGCTCAATGCGGCTCCCGGCAACGAGGTGACCATTACCTCTAAACCGCAAAATTCCACGTCCAGCAAGACCAATACGCTGCATAAAGTGGGCACGCTGACCATGACCAACTCCAGAGCGCTGGATCTGGGGATTGATCCGATCACCGGCGAGGTCACGATTGTGGATGGTTCAACCGGGGATACCTGTACCAAATATACGCGTAATACGGTATCGGGCGTACTGTGCAACCTGCTGGAGTATACCTTCATCGGAGAAGACGTTACCGGTTACAGCCCTGGTCTGGCACTTACCGCATCGCGCATTAACAGCGTGCTTCAGTCGCACATGAATGGCGGAACGGGCCTTGCCGCGGAAATTACCTTCGATGAGAAAACCTGGTACAGCATCTCCGGCGGTATTTTGAGCGACACCCGCGTGCTGGCGAATACCTTTATCAGCGCGCCGCAAAAAAATGGCGGTAAAGCATATCTTAAGATCTTCATTCCTAAAGGGTTAATTCTGAGCGTAGCGCAGGCGGGGGATGGTAGTAACATCGGCAATATCGTCAGTATGTGCCTGTCGCCTGCTAACAGCACGCTGGCGGCGGACTTCTGTTTCCAGCCTGGCAGCGGCCTGGTGATTAATCCTATTCAGCCAGGCCTTGCTATCGTGCCGGATAACCCAGACTACACCGTGGATCCGAACGGCCTTGGCGGCTCCGGAAAAGGGGTAATTGGCGAAGCGCCAATTGAAATTCCCTACACCATTACCTACAGCGGCGCGCAAAAGGATGCCGCAGTGGCAGTGACGGTGAAAGTTACCGGGCCTACCCAGAGTCTGAACGGCACAGACTATTGTGCCTTTAGCGGAAACGGCTTTACCGTGCCCATTCCCGGCAACGTATTGCTGGGTAAGAGTCAGACGCTGAAGGCCCATAACTGTAAAGGCGAGGTGCTCTCCATCCCGGCGCCTGCCACCCATGCGGAAGAGTGGGAGAAGATAAGCTCTGGAGTGACGGACATGTGGCTTTGGAAAACGCCGCTGGTATTGCAGTTTGTGATGAATAACCCGGTCTCGAAAACCACCTATGATGGTAATAGCTGGTTTGGTGAAGTTACTGCTCAGGGGCGAATTGATGTCAGCGCTTCCTGGAATTAAACATGTTATGACTGGAAAATTCCTGGCTATTTTTGCAATAAATTGCTTCATTTCTACAGGAGCAAATGCTTTAATTATCGAAAGTCTGAATATAGATTTTTTGCCAGAAAAAGAAGTCGTTTTTCAGCCCATAAAAAATGATACAAGCGAACGTCAGAATTATACAGTTTCACTCATTCAGGTCGATGTACCAAAAGAGCGTGGGAAAGAGACTGAAATAAAAGATGGCGAAGTCATGTATTCGCCTAAACAATTAACGCTGGAGAGCGGTGAGCGGGCAGGGTTTAAGTTTTTTTATACCGGCCCGCACGATAATAAAGAACGCTACTATCGCGTAAAATTCACCGAAACGCCGCTTCAGGCAAGGGCTGTAGTGAGCAAAGGCCAACGCATTCAGTCGGATGTGGTGGTTTCGCTTGAAGCTATATTAATAGTCCGCCCCTGGAACCGGCAATTTAGTTATACGTTTAATAACGGGGTGGTGAGTAATACCGGGAATACGTATTTTAAATACGTATCCTCACAGGGGTGCAGTACCCAATATAATGACTCAAAATATCTTCCGCCGGGACAACGGCTGGAAATAGATGATTACGCACAGCCTGCAAGACGAATGATTATTTATGGGAATAAGATCATTCCACTTTCTAGCTGTTCGTAACAAGCGCTTTCCTTCATAAAAGGAAATTAACCTTCGGCACAAGCTGAAGATTTACTACTACAGGAGACTAAAAATGAAAGCGATTTCATTCGTAGAAGCGAAAGAAATTATCGGTGGTGCATTGAACCCAATCGATGGCCTGATTAAAGGCGCACAGCTGGGCTGGAACACGGGTGCAAGCGTTGGATTAGGTTCCATCGGTGGCATCGTTGGTGGTGTGCTGGGTGGTGCTATGGGCTTCGTGGGCGCGATTTTCGGCAGCTTTAACTAATTTATTTTTTCAAAGGAATAAACCATGCAAGTTATCGACATCAAAAAAGCACAGGCCATCGTTGGTGGTTGGGATCCTATTGCCTCTGCTATTCAGGGTGCAAGCGCGGGCTATAACGCGGGCAGCCAGATGTTAGGCGTTATTGGCGGTGCCATCGGCGGTGCGTTTGGCCTGGTTGGCGGTCTGATCGGCGGCTTCTTCAGCGCGTAAGTTGTTGACCTTAGCACTCATGGCCCGCATTGCCGGGCCATTTTTTTATTTCAGCCACGGATCACTATGTTTTCGCTCTTTCAGTATAAAAAACAGGGTAAGACCCCTGTTATTCGCCAGCATGAATTTACCGAATGTGGCCTGGCCTGCCTGGCAATGGTGTTGGGGCACTACGAGCACCATGTCTCTGTCAGCCAGCTGCGCCGGGAGATTTCCGTTTCCGCCGATTCGGGAACCTCAATGGCGGAATTGTTGACCCTTGCCAGCGATAAAAATATGTCTGGCCGGGTGCTTAAAGGCGAAATCACTGAAATAGAAACGTCTGAGCTGCCGCTCATCGCCTTCTGGCGCGGTAACCATTTCGTGGTCATCGTGAAGATCGACAGCCGCAGCGTGACCGTCCACGATCCCGCCAGCGGCGTGCGTCGTTACCGCCTGAAAGAGGCGGAAAAACTCTTTTCCGGCTATGTGCTTGAGCTTAAGCCCACGCCGAGCTTCGAAAAGAAATCCCCGGATGAAAAGCTCACGCTTGGCCGGTTAGCCAATAAATCTCCGAGCCTGTTCCAGCGCCAGCTGCTGCTGTTTGTGCTCTGTATTTTTACCCTTATCACCATGCTGGCGAGCCCCACCTACGTGCAGCTGATAATGGATGAGGCCATTTCCCGCAGCGACAGCGATCTGGTGATCCTGCTCACCGCGATCTTCGCTATCGTCTTTATCTTTGAAGTCATCGGTAAATTCCTCAAGCAGCTGCTTGAGATCCTGATGCGCAACATTGCCTATGACGATCTAAGCCAGTCCGTGCGGCACTACATGCTGCGCACCCAGACCAGCTGGTTCCGCTCGCGCCCGCCGGGCATCGTGCTGGCTATTGAAAAATCGCTCCACGCCTGCGCGGAGTTCATCAGCAATGGCTACGTACAAATTCTTTTTTCCAGCCTGATCGCCGTGACCAGCCTGCTGTTTATGCTGCTGTATAACGTCAAAATTGCGGTGCTGACGATGCTGCTGATGGGGGTGTTCTTCCTGATCCGCTTTTCGCTGATCGGCCCCTATCAACGCGCCGTGGATGACTCCATCGAGCGTACCGCCCAGTATGAATCTCTGCTGGTAGAGACGCAGAAAGGGATCATTACGCTCAAGGCGAACAATATGGAGCAGGCCCGGGACGCGGTGATGGACAAATCTCAGCGTGAACACATCGCCGGGCTGATGCGTAAAGAGCGGCTGCTGGCCCGTTTTGACGTGGCTTCGCTGCTGGTGATCAATGCCGAGCAGCTGCTGGTGGTCTGCTTTGGCGCGTGGCTGATCCTGGAAGGGCAGATGAGCATCGGGATGCTGTACGCCTACATCAGCTACAAGCGCTATTTTTCCGATGCCATGGTGCAGGTGGCGCAGAAGCTGCTCGACAAAAATGCCCTTAAGGGGCCGCTGGATCGCGTGGGCGATCTGCTGTATGCCCCCTCTGAAACCAGCCAGTTTGGGAAGCGGATTGTCACCTCGCCGGTCTGTCTGCAATTTGAGGATGTCTCATTTGCTTATCCAGGCCGGGAGGCCACGCTACAGCATATCAACATGACCCTGAAGCAGGGCGAAGAGGCGGTGATCGTTGGCCAGAGCGGGTCCGGAAAAACCACGCTGCTGCGTCTGATCTCCGGCATGCTGCTGGCATCGTCAGGCACGCTGCGGATCAATAAGATCCCCATTGAGGAGTGCGATCTCTCCTCGCTGCGCCAGCACATCCGCATCGTTCATGCGGACGATATTCTCTTCACCGGCTCGATACTGGACAACATCGCCTGCTTTGACAGCGCGCCGGATAAAGAGCAGGTCATCGCCGCGTGTCGGCTGGCGGAAGTGGACCACGTCGTCGCCCGTCTGCCGCACGGTTACGAAACGGAGATGCTGCCGGGGAACACGTTTTTCTCGGCCGGGGAGATGCAGCGCCTGGTCCTGGCGCGCGCCCTGTACAGCCAGCCTAAGCTACTGCTCTGCGACGAAGTGACGGCGAACCTGGATAAGACCACCGCGCAAAAGGTGCTGGCGAACCTGCGTAGCCTGGGGATTGGGCTGGTGTTTGTCACCCACTCGCCGGACGTGGTGGGCTGCCATGGTCGTCTCTATACCATGGAAAACGGAACCCTGCGGGAGAGTGCGCCATGATGTTTTTGCCGCGTCTCTATGCCCGACTCTGCGCGCGCCAGGCCGGACGCACCTTAATGGCAAACCGGATTGCGCAAAACTACAGCCAGTTTATGCCCTGCCCGGAGACCGAGGTGCCGGCTGATTTTCTGCATCAGAACGCCCATGAGCTGAGCGGGTTTAACTTCGTGGAGCAGATTTTCCCGCCCGCGCTGTGGGCGCGCAACGTTCGCTTCGATCTGCATGCGTACGTGGCGCAGTGGACGCAGGAGCAGGGGTTTTACAGTTCGCCTCGCACCCTGCTTCTGGGCATGCGCTGGGCGGGCTTTGGCCTGATTATGGATGCGTTGCTCGCCACCGCGCCAGCCGACGTGCGCTTTCAGTTTATTACCCGTCACCCTGCGCTGCACAAGCTGATGGCCGCGCACGACGGACGGCGCGCCGGCTCGTTTTTCGCCCCTCAGCGCCTGGTGACGGTGCTGCTGATGGACGAACGCCTGCCGGATGCGCCGCTGTTCCCAATTCAGGCAGGCGATCGCAAGGCGTGGTTAACGGACGTCTCCACGCGGTTTTTATCGCGCTATGGCTACAGCGTCCGAACGCTGCTGCCGGTCTGTTCGCTGCACGCGGTAGAGTTTGGGCTGGAGAGCCAGGCGTATGTGCCAGAGGATTACCGTCTGGCCGCCGCCGACACGCTGAACGCGCTGCGCAAAACCCCCACGCTCTGGAGTGGATGGGACGATCTTTCAGTGATTTATCATGGATGACATATCGTGAAATTAAAAAACCGAAGCCGACAGCGTCGGGCGCTAATCCCGCACCACTTCTCAAAAAGCTATCAAATCAACGCGCCGCGGCTGAAAACCGTGCTGACGCTGTTCATCGCCTTTTTTCTCTGCCTGCTGGTCTTTGCGATTGCTTTCAACTTTTCGGAAACCACGCTGGCACGCGGGGTGCTGATCCCGGCGCAGGGCGATGTGGAAGTGCGCGCCAGAGAGTCCGGAACCCTTGTTGATTTT
Source organism: Enterobacter cloacae complex sp. (assembly GCF_900322725.1). Lineage (NCBI taxonomy): Bacteria > Pseudomonadati > Pseudomonadota > Gammaproteobacteria > Enterobacterales > Enterobacteriaceae > Enterobacter > Enterobacter cloacae complex sp. The sequence continues at coordinate 2,193,823 of NZ_LT991957.1, forward strand.
GCCGTCCGGCCCGGCCAGTACGTGAAGGAAAACGATCCGCTGTTCACCGTGTCGCAGGACTATGGCGGCAAGCAGGGGTCGGTGGTGCAGTTTGACCGCCAGCAGATGGAAGCGGAGAAAAAGCGCAGCGAGCAGCGCATTCAGGCCATTGAGGATTCTATTGCGTCGTACCGCAAAAACCTGGCGCAGCAGCTGGCTCTTACCGACAAGCAGATAGCCGTTTCCCGCGATAAGGTGAAGAAGCTGCGCGCGCTGCTTAAAAACAGCACCGACACCTACGAGGCGTGGAAATCCGTCTCCGGGAAGGGCTATGTTTCCAAAGTGGATCTCGATAAAAGCCATAACGATGTGCTCAACGCCCAGCTCAACCTGACGCTGGAGGAGAGCACTATTCTTGAGCTTGAGGCACGCAAAACCAGCCTGACCGACAGCACCCAGTCGCAAATTGACTCGCTGAGCGAAGAGCAGCTGTACGTGAAAAACCGCATCAGCGAAATCGATCGCAACCTGTCCAGCCGGGGAAGTTCCACCATGGCTATGCTCGCCCCTTCGGATGGCTACGTGGTGGCGATTAACTTCCCGCCTGGCCGGGCCATTACGCAAAACAGCGAGGTGGTGGTGGTGATCCGTAAAAATACCGCGGCGACGATGGAGGGGTATCTGTATGTGCCGGCAACGGGGGTGGGGCGCGTGGCGAAAGGCGATAAGGTTAAGCTGCGGTTCGACTCCTGGCCCGTGGACAAATACGGTTCGGTGGAGGCAACGCTGTCCGATTTCTATGAGGTCAATATTGATGCCCATTCGGCGCTGATCCCGCTACAGGAAGGGCAGAACTACTACCTGGCCAAGGTGCGCGTCCCCTCCTGGTTTACCGACCCGGACAAGAAAAAGCGCATGCTGATGGGCGGGATGACGGTGAACGCCGATATCGTTATCGATCGTAAGCCGCTTATCAATCTGCTGATTGCGCCGCTGGAAAGGGTACGCAAGCGGTTTATCGATTGACCCGATTTCATCGATCATCGCCCTTTAGCCCACATTCTTAACGGTGGTCTGTGGCTATTCTCCTTCTCATACCAACCGGAGGATAGCCCATGAACATGACGCAAATTCGCAATGCCACCCAGCTGATTACCTACGCGGGAAAACGCTTATTGATCGACCCGATGCTGGCGCCGAAAGGCGCTTACCCGGGTTTTCCCGGCACGGCGCGGGCTGATATTCGCAACCCGATGGTCGAGCTACCCATTGACGTTCAAACGCTGCTGGACGCCGGCAGCCTGCCCATCGAAAGCGTCGCCGAGCAGGTGGGGTTTTTATCAGCGTTGACGTACCGGCAACAGTTTAAGGCGCGCTTTGGCGTCAGTCCGGCGGAGTGGCGTAAGACGTTTGGTTCTCGCCTGTAGGCCAGGTAAGCGTAGCGCCACCTGGCAATTACCCCAGTCGCTCCATCCTCGTCTCCCCCTCCACCATCGACAGCTGATACAGCGAAAACGAACGGTGCTTCTCAATCAACTGCGCCAGCTCCGGCGAGTGGCTGGTGAGCCAGATCTGCGAGTAGCGGCTGGCCTCGGCAATCAGGCTCGCCAGGGCGGGGAGCATCTGCGGGTGCAGGCTGTTTTCCGGTTCGTTAAGGGCGATAAAGGCTGGTGGGCGCGGGCTGAGCAATGCCACCGCCAGGCACAGAAAACGCAGCGTGCCGTCGGAAAATTCAGCCGGTTCCAGCGGTCGGCTCAGGCCTTCGCGTTGCATCATCATGCGAAAGCGTCCGCCGGTGTTGTCGCTGTAAAACACGCAGCCGGGGAAGGCCTGGTCGAGAATGCGCATCAGCAGCAGCTCGTCGCCGATTTCGACAATGGTCTGAAACGCGGCGGCAAGGTTCGCGCCGTCGCTGGCCAGCACCGGCGAGCGGAAGCCCACCTGCGGCGCACGTATAGCCGAGCCGGACGAAACGGAAAATTCATGATAAAAGCGCCAGTTACGCAGGGACTCGCGCATCTGCGACACTTCGGGGTAGAGGTGCGGCTCGCCGAGCTGCCCGAATACCGACTCGTTCTCATACAGCGTACCGCTGTGGGTCACTTTTTCGTGATGCACGTTGTTCAGGAAGACCGCCTGATTCTTACGCTTCATCAGCTGTGACGACGGACGACGGTGCTGCCCGCTCAGCCAGATGGACTCCTCTTTGATCACCGGGTCGAGCTGAAACTGTGACGGGTAGGGCAGCTTTTCCACGAACCCGACCTGGAGCTCATATTCATACGTTTCCGTTTCCACCGCCAGGTTCATGCGTCGCAGCTGATCGCTCCGGGTTTTTCCCGCCCAGAACACCTTCAAAATGCCGCCCTCGTTCGCCAGCGCCTGAGAGAATTGCCCCTGCGCCGCGCTGTGCATCAGGTAAATCGCTTTATAAATATTGGATTTTCCCGTGCCGTTGGGGCCGAACACGATGTTGAGCTGCTCCAGCTCAAGCGACATATCGCGAATCGAGCGGTAGTTCTGAATATGCAGGTTTTTGATCATCGGGGTACTCCGCTGTGCAATCTTAACCTGTACAGAATTACAGTATTTTGCGCTGAGCGCAAAAAAAAAGACGACAGTGAGGGTGTCGTCTAAACGGGGTACAGCTTTGGGCCTCTGTGGGTCAATGGGGCCTTCGCTTCTTTCTCATCAGGTAACGGCCAGACGCAGACCCAAATCATCAGGATAGGGATCAAAGTAGTTTTGCGTCATCAGATACCGGTCAGGGTATTCAGCCAGGTAATGCTTCAGCAGCGTCAGCGGCGCGAGGATCGGCAGCAGGCCGTCACGGTAATGCAGGATCACATCACGCAGTTCTCCGCGCTGGCGGCTGTTCAGCTGGTTACGGAAATAGCCCTGAATGTGCATCAGCACGTTGGTGTGGTTCTTCCGCGAAGCGGGTTTATTCAGGATCGTCATCAACTTGTCGCGATACGCCACGAAAAACGCGTCCAGATCGTCCCACTCATGCAGCGATGCCACGAACGGGCCAATTTCACGGTAGCCCGCCTGATGGTGCGCCAGAAGCTGAAGCTTATAGCGGCTGTGGAAGTCGAGCAGGGCCCGGCGCGTCACGCCATTTTTACGCAATATGTTCAGTTCATGCAGGGCGAAAACGCGCTCTACAAAGTTTTCCCGCAGCACCGGATCGTGCAGGCGACCATCTTCTTCGACGGGCAGCCAGGGGAAAGTGTCAAGGAGGGCGGCGGTGAACAGCCCGACACCCTCCTTGCGGCCCCGGTTGCCGTTTTCATCATACAGCCGCACGCGCTCCATGCCGCAGCTTGGGGATTTTGCACAGACGATAAAGCCCGACAGATCGCCGATTTTCGGCAGATAATCCGCTGTGAATGCGGCCATCTTCTGCGTGACGTCATCATGCGGCGCTTTGCTAAAACGCATTTCTGTCTCGCCGCGGGTGGTCATCACCAGACGCAGCGCCGGACGAGGCGTTGGCAGGCCAATCGCCATTTCCGGGCATACCGGACGGAAAGTGACCCACTGAGCCAGCTCATCCATCACAAAGCCCATACGCTTATGCCCGCCGTCAAAGCGAACGGCGGAACCGGTCAAACATCCGCTAATACCCAGCACAGGTTTCGTTGTCATGGTGTGCACCTCCCGATCTCATATCTAAAAGTTACACAACAATGCGAGTTTGTCCAAGTATTGGCGAGATTATTTTTTAATCTGCTTTAAAATCAACGGCAATCAGCTGCCCTTGTAGGTCGAGTAACCGTACTGGCTGAGCAGCAGCGGGATGTGCAGTTTTTCGTTGGTGCGGGTGACGGTGAACAGCACTGGCACTTCCGGGAAGAAGGATTCCAGCTTTTTACCGTGGAAGTAATCTGCGGTTTTGAAGGTCACTTTATACACGCCAGGCGCCATATCCTCGTCCTGCGGATAGAGCGATTTGATGCGCCCGTCGTGGTCGGTTTTACCGCTGGCAATCTGGGTCCACTTGTTCTGCTCCTGCTTCTCCAGCGTGACGGTTACATCCGCAGGCGGCATACCGGTTTGCTGGTCCAGAACGTGCACGCTCAGGGTGCCTGCCGGCGCACTGAACGCGGCAGGAGCGAAAGCCATTGAAGCCAGCATCATCAGAGGGAGTGTCTTTTTCATCGTGTTTTCCTGTTAAGTTGTCGTTGACAGGAAAACGTTAGCACTCGCTGCGCGAAAAAATATTCAACTTTTCGTGAAGATTGCCACAGCAGAAAATAATCAGAGGATAATGACCTCAAGGGAAACCTGCTGCTGCCACTGCGCAACCTGCTTTTTCCGTGCGGCGTTAAGCTTGCCGCTGGTGACCAAAAGCCATTTGCGGTCCGGGAAAATTTCCGGGGCCAGTGCGGCAGGGGGAACCGGCAGTATGTCGATGCGGTGGCCCTGGCCGGTGCGCGTTAAGGCTTCAAGCCAGATCTCACATGGGTCGTTCAGATACCAGCCGCTGATGAGAATGTTATCGCCCGGCGCTTTTTTATCGCCTTCAAGGCAAAACGAGGTGTAGGCGATGAGGATGCCGTCGAGGATCTCACGCAGGGTCATGGCGGCGGCAACGTTGGCCGACATCTGGCCGCGTAGCGGACGCAGCACGTTAGCCACCAGCTCTGGCCGCGGGTATTCGCGCCCGGCGTCGTAAACCATCTGACGCAGGGATTCGATTTTTCCCTCCTGCAATTTTTGCAGCATGGCCTGTTGCAGGGTTTGCCAGTTATTGGCGCGGCGCGGAGCAGGGCGTTCCAGCAGAGATTTTACCTGGCCGATGGGTACGCCTTTTTTTACCCAGTCGAGGATCTTCAGCGCCTGCTGAACGTCCTCATCGCTGTACAGGCGGTGGCCGCCGTCCGTACGCTCGGGCTTGAGCAAGCCATAGCGTCGCTGCCACGCCCGGAGCGTGGTGGCGGTAATGCCGCTGAGTCTGGCGAATTCGCCAATGGAGTAAGCCATGTCTGCATCCGAAGAGGAGGAATAATCTCAATATACTACGAATATTTCCCGACGGGATGAAGCGCCGCATTGGTGCACTACACTTAACATCCAACCGCGTAAATGAAAGGAGCTCTCATGAGGCTATGGCCTGTTGTCACTGGTGTCGCCATTGCGCTGACGCTGGTTGCCTGTAAATCTCCCACGCCGCCGAAAGGCGTGCAGCCCATAACCGGCTTTGATGCCAGCCGCTATCTCGGCAAATGGTATGAAGTCGCCCGACTGGAAAACCGCTTCGAGCGCGGTCTGGAACAGGTTACCGCGACCTACGGCACGCGCAGCGACGGCGGGATCAGCGTGCTTAACCGCGGCTACGATCCGGTGAAGAACAAGTGGAATGAGAGCGAAGGTAAGGCGTACTTTACCGGCGAACCCACCACGGCCGCGCTGAAGGTGTCGTTCTTCGGCCCGTTCTACGGCGGCTATAACGTGATCAAGCTGGACGATAAGTACCAGTACGCGCTGGTCAGCGGTCCGAACCGCGACTACCTGTGGATTTTATCGCGTACGCCGACCATCCCGGATGCGGTAAAACAGGACTACCTGAACACCGCACGCGGTCTGGGCTTCCGGGTCGATCAGCTGGTGTGGGTTAAGCACTGACCTACTGATACGAAAACGTAATGCTCGCCAGGGCGTTAGCCGAGCCGGGGACCAGTTCTCCGGTTCGGATGTACTGCGCCTGGAACGGCAGCGACAGCGTTTGTGCTGCGCTGGTGGTCTGGATGAAAAACTGTCCCGTCGTGCCTGCGGCCGAGCTGTCCGGCCCCATCATCAGCGGCCCGGCGCCGTTATAAAAGAACTGCACGCCAATGCCGGAGGCCGTGGAGTCCCCGGTCAGCGTCACGACCGACGAGGTATTTGACGGCGTGGTCTGATCGGTCATCACGGCGTTAACCGCCACGTTCTCATCGCAGGTCAGGCTGACGTTAAACTCGCCCGACGGCGAGGTGCTGCCTACGGTGGGCAGCGTGTGAACGTCAATGGTGCCCAGTTCGACGTTGGCGCTTTTCGTTCCCACCGTGCAGCCGCTTGCCGTCACCGTGATGGTGGTCGGGTTGATGATTACCTGTGCGGTTTTCACTTCGTTGTTATAGGCCGTCAGGATCGCCGCGTTAATGGTTGGGGTCTGGTATACGCCGGATTTCAGCGGAACGCCGGTCTTGATAAACGTCACTTTTGCCGACCAGCCCAGTGCGGTGGCATACCCGCTTGTCCCCTCGGCCGGATAGCTCTGCGTAATGCCCGTCTGCATCGGGACATAGGTCGTCCCGTTATAATCTTTAAGCCCAAGAATGAAGCCGATGCCGGGCACGCCCGTTTCAAATACCATGTAACTGGCGCCATCGAGAATCACCGTGATGCCGGTGGCCGTTACGCTGCTGCTCGGCTCCAGCGTTCCTTTGGAGCAGGTAAATACCAGGCCGCACCAGAACACTTCCGATACGCTCGCGCTTGCACTCCATTCAGAGCCGATCGTCTTTCCGGGCACGATGGAATCTGCCGGGCCTGACCAGGCCATGGGCGTGGGGGAAAGTGTGATATCCGATGTCCATGAGAGGGCAAACGCCTGAGACGTCATGAATAACAGGGCTAAAAACAGTAAACGCATTATTGGTACTCCGTCGTCCAGGTCGCCACTGCCGAAACGTCTCCGGCATTGACCGGCGCACCCGTGGCGGCCAGTCGCGCATAGAAGGTCATTTTTACGCTGTCATCCCCCGCCGCACCGTAGGCGGTGGTCTGCGTGTCCAGCGGGATGAGCTCGCCGTCTTTATCCAGAATCTGCACCGCCACGCCGGTCGCGCCGCCGTCAGCAACTTTCAGAAGCTGCGGATTTTCGTCATCCGGCGTGCCGCTGAAGCGGATTTTCACGCCAGCAAAGGTGGGACCGCACGCTTCCAGGGTGAGCGTGAAGGGCGTTTTAACAGGGCTGACCGCACCCGCCTCGCTAAACTGCTTCATGCCGACGGTTCCGAGCGGCACGTCTTGCTCCTTTGAATCTTCCGCGACAATGCAGGTATTGCCGATCACACTGCCGGTCACGGAAACCAGCACGTCATAGCCGCGCACGGGGACGGTGATGAACAGCAGCAGGATCAACGGGAGGAACCGAAGGGTTACTGACATAGAACCTCCTGGGAATAAAGCCCGGTGCGGGCGTGATAATTCTGCGGGTTCAACGCATAGTGGATCGTGCAGCGCTGGGTGCTGTTGCGCCCCCACACGGCGCGTAACGTTCCCTTCGCGGACAGGCCGGTCAGATACACGCTGCCGCCATCGCCGACGATACCGCTGGCGTTGTCATCCTCTGACGAGACCAGCGTGCCGAAGGGGAGCACATCCCTGGCGTGACGCACGATAAACATCGCTTTTGCCCCCTGACGCGTGGTGAGGGTGGCGCGAACCAGCGCCCCGTCGGTGGGTATTTTATTGGCGATGGCGTTCTCAAGCTCCACGTCATTGCCCACGGTGGTGACATCCAGCGCAACCTGATTGACGCGATACGGCGTGGCGTACGGGATCACCGCATAGCCCCGGCTGTCGGTTTTGATGCCCTTTTGGTTGAGCACAGCGACGTTGCTGGCGCCCGGGGCTTTCACCAGAATATTGGTGTTGCCGAGCGGCTGACTCAGCGTCAGGCCATCCTCATGCAGCACCGCAGCGCCGCTCATCCCGTAGCTGAGGTTGCGGGTGTCGCCGGAATAGCTGTAGCCCAGGTTGTAGTCTCCCCACGCGCCCTCGTATTGCAGCGCGGCATCGCCGCCGTAGTGCTGCTGCGCGCTGTAGCGCTGGTTGACGCTATAGAAAAGATCTTCCTGTCCCGGCAGATAGCCGCTTATGCCCGTACTGGCGGTGGTGCCGGCGGGATCCGCATGGGTGGTGGTAAAACGAAGGCGGGTCGACAGCGCCGGGTTACCCAGCGGTACCGACAGGGATAACGCCAGGATGTTGTCTTTCTTATTGTCGTACAGGCTTGCGCTACGCTGGGCGCTGATGCCAAGCGACAGGTTACGAAACGTTGCGTTCCACGCGAACTGCAAGCTCTGCGTGGTTTTTGACGTATTCCAGTAGGTTTGTTGATCCCATGACAGCGACAGCGCCCCGTATTCGCCCATCGGCTGTGACAGCAGCAGCTGATTTTTTGCCTTACGCGACATATGCAGGTTGTAAACCGTGTCGTAGCGGGTGGTGACGGTGCCATCGTCTTCCACGGTCTGTTCTGGCGCTCCGCCCGTCATGCCTTTGTAAGTGGTATCGCTGAGGGTATAAAACCCTTCCGTTGAATAACGCAGCGAGAAGAAATTAACCCGCGTACCGGTATCGTTCAGCAGCTTGCTGTACCGCAGGCGCACCGAGTCACCGGTGTAGCGCTGATTATCGGCCAGCTGGCTCCGGGCATGGGTCAGGTCGAGGGAGTACGCGCCAAAGCGGCCGAGATTCTGCCCGATGCCGAAGGCCAGGCCGTTGTAGCGATCGGAAAACTGCGCCCCGCCATAAAACGTGAGGCCATATCGCCAGCCGAGGAACAGCTCACCCTGCGCGAAGGAGGTCGACTGCTGATTGCTCGTCGGACGGTATTTCCCCGCCCCCAGGGCATATTTCATCTGGCCGTTACGCACCAGATTCGGCACGCTGGCAAAGGGCAGGGTGTATTGCGTCTGGCTGCCGTCGCTCTCCTGAAGGGTGACCGCAAGATCGCCGCCTGAAGAGGTCGGATAGAGATCTTTCAGTACAAACGCGCCCGGCGGAACGGAGGTTTGATAGATGATGTTACCGTTCTGGCGAACCGTCACCGTGGCGTTGCTGCGCGCGATGCCACGCACTTCAGGCGCGTAACCGCTCAGGCTGGCGGGCAACATGTTGTCATCGGTCTTCAGGGCGATGCCACGCAGGCCAACGGCGTCAAACACCTGAGATGACGTGAACGTTTCACCGGCATAAGCCTGAGCACGCAGGGCGCGAATATCCCGCTGTAGCCAGGTCTGCACGTGGGTAAGCTCGTGACTCCCTTTGGTCCACGTGGTGAAGTCACGCAGCCGCCATGCGCCCAGGTTGGCGCCGCTGTTGAGGCTCACGAACAGCTGTTGTTCCCGCGTGCGCGTCTCGCCCCGATACGCATTATTCGCCCCATTGACCACATAGTTCAGCCACGCGGCAGTGATGCCGGATTCCCAGCTCGCCGGGCTGACGTACCCGCGCGGCAAAGTGCGCATCGCGCTTTGGGGTACGGTGAAGTTGAGGGTAAGCGTCCTCTGGTCAAAATCAAACCGGGTATCGGCGAACGACTGGGTTAAAAAAATGCAGCGCTGCGCAGGCGACAGCTCACCCCCTTTCGCCTGACGGCTATCGATGCCAAGTGCGGCGAATTGCGCAGGCGTCAGGCACGGCAGTGCTTCACCGGAGGTCTTTTCAGCGGCGCGAAACGTGACGTTACCTGTGAACGCGAACTGGGTGTTGATGTACACGTTAAGGTTGTACTCGCCCGGCGGCAACGCGCTCCCGGCGTTGACCCAGGCGAGGTCGGCGCTGTTTGCCTGTTCGCCGTTAAGAAACGCAGGATTAAAGTGCAGCTCGCTTTCGGCAGCCACGGCTTGCCGAATCACCAGGGCGATCGCCGTGGCGCACAGGATTTTTATTTTCATGTGGTCACGCCTTACCGGTTTTATTATTGGGACAACGACGTGCGGGTGACGGGCGTCCAGGCCCCATAATCGTTAATGGTCTGGTAGCTCAGGCTGCTCGCCTGGCTGAAGGTGTCTGCCAGCGTCACGCTGGCTTTCGGCGGCACCATGACGGGCGACACCGGCCTGCCATCAATTTTCAGGTTAATGGTGGTGAGGTAATACGGCGTTGGGTTGGTCAGCGTGACTTTCCCCGCGCGGTATGCGCCAGCAAGGTTTTTCCATGCCTCTCCTGCGCCTTCCCGGAGCGACTCAGGGCGATAAAAGACCTTGATGCGGTTGGCTGAGGCAAATTGCAGTGAATTGCCGGAACCGTTTTTAACCTGCTGTGGGATGGCTTTGACCGTCATCCAGTACAGCGTTTCGCGATCGTCTGGCAGGGTTTTGCCGCTGAACATGATTTTCACCGCGCTTTCGCTGGCGGGCTTCATAACGTACAGCGGCGGCGTGATGACGAAGTCGTGCGTACGGCTCCCTTTCTCGTCTTCCATCCAGGACTGGATCAGGAAAGTGGCATCAGGATGGGTATTTCTTACCTGCATCATCGTCTGCGTCGTCGCGCCTGCGTAGACCAGCCGCGTTGCACCCAACCCCACGCCGCCTGCATACACGGCGGATGAACATAACGTGCCAGCCAGACAAATCCATGTGTTTACGCGCATTGTGCATCTCCTGAAGCTGAGTCAGACCCGACCAACAGGCCGGGCCTGAAGATCACGAATAGGTCACGGTGTAGGTTGCGACCGCGCTGGCATCACCCGCCGTGGCGTTGCCCTGCGGTGAGTAATATTTCGCGCTGAAGTTGAGGGTGTTTTCCCCTTTACGCAGAGGGATCGCTGCTGCCGGTTCACCCAGCCTTACGACGTTGCCCTGTTCGTCATAAAGGCGGATAGCGACATGCTGCGCCGAGCCGGCACCGCCGTTTACGCCCGCGGCCAGGCTATTCACATCGGTGCTGTCCGGCGTACCGGTGAAGGTGATAGCCACGGTCGTTGCGGCAATGGGGTTCTGTTCCGTGGAAGCGGAGGTATCGGCGATTTCGCAATCCTCCAGCGTAATGGCGAAGGTTTTTGCGGTACTGGCTTCACTGCCTGCGGCGGCAAGCGTTGCGGTACGCACTTCACCCATGTCGACGTCAATATTGGCGCTGCCGGCGCTGATGGCGCAGGCGGAGGTCACCACTTTACAGCTGAAGTTGACCGTGCCGCCGCTGGTGGTGGCGGCCAGTGCTGAGCCCGCTGGCAGCAGGGCGGCAATGCTTAATGCCAGCAGAGAATGGCAAGTAAGGCGTGCTTTCATTTCATAGTTCCTTGGTTTTTTTTATTACGAGATTTGCTCTGAAAGCGGCAGGTCTAACTGGTTAAAAAGACCAGCAAATCTGTCTTATTCCTGAGCCCGAGTTTTCTTATTGCTGAGCTTTTTAAGGCGCTCACGCGGCGATAAGAAAGTTTCTCCAGTTCTGCGATGTAACGTATATCCAGTCCGTTCCTGAGTTCCTTTAATACCCTCCTTTCTCCTGGCGTCAGCGATAACGCCGCTGGCTGCTTTTGGGGCCGATAATGGCTATCAACCATTTTTGCTAGCTTCATCCGCCACTGATAAACCGTGTTCTGTAGCGAGATATAGGCATCAATATTTTCCCGGACCCATAACAGACAATGGGCAGAGGTGGAGTACAGGCAGATAATCACCTCGGGATGTGCGGCCTTGATTTTTTTTAAATATTTCAGGGAGTCATACCCTGTATGATATTTCTCTGCGCCTGATATAAATAAGATATCGATACGAATCGACGACAGTACCTTATCCAGTTCGTGATAACCTCCTTCTACGATATTGATCTGAAGGTCATCGCGAATGCTGCTTAATAACGTTTTAATACCATTTCTTGCATAATGATCGCCGCCCATCAGTGCAACTGTAATATGCTGTGTTATTTGGGTAGTGTGCGTCATGTTATCCCCTCGATTTATAATAGTAATCAGGCGAATTATATACAGCGTTATCGCCAGTATTCTCGAAGCAATGACGTATTGCATAGTGTAGGCCTACTATACGTCGGCCAATAAAGAGGTAATCTGAATTAATCTAAAATTGTATTAATTACTAAGATCGAGACCGGTTACGACGTTTCCCTCTGATCGGTCTTATTCCGCTTCGCTTTCTGTAAATTATGATAACCGCAATTTTTCATGAAAATTTAGCTTTGATAAATGTTTTGTAAGGAGTTTGTCTTCTGGTGTCAGTGCGGGTGTGAAGTTGCTGACGGGGAATAACAATTTACGAGTGTTATCATCGATAAAAACTGATGAAAAGGTGGCTGGATAGTATACGAAAAGGTTGAAAGTTATTGATATCACAAAGGTTAAGAAAAGTTAAGCCTTCAGGGTGCTGAATATTTCGGACACAGATGTCCGTGGCGTACAATCTTTTTTTATGTAGGGATTCGTCAATGTCAAGAGGCGAGCCGTGCACCAAAAGGCGAGGTGCTGAATATTGAGATGCTGCCGGTAGTCAGATAATTCTCGTGAGCGAAAATTCACTTCATAAAAGATCATAACGGGAGAGGATGCTGATACGGAGGCTCTGCAAGCCGCATTCTGCAAGGGTTGAGTACTTATGCAGGTTCAGTGAAGCTTAAGAGAAGCAATATAAAATAGGATTTTTCGCCAATTGCTGAGATATACAGCGTGCCGTTAATCAGTCACATTGATCCCGACGCGACTGTCATCACATACATGCGGTGACTCAGGTTCAACATATGTTAACCGGAGAATTCATACTGCCCCTATGCATAAGCATTACATAATAAATAATATCGTCGAATTTCATCCTGCGGCCAGCACGTTACGTGATATCAACAATCCTGACCGCGTGGTTGTGTTAAATTCGCCAGCAGGCCGATGCCTGTTGCTATTAATCGACAGAGCAGGGTCGATTGTCACTCAGCAAGAGTTCCTGGATATTGTCTGGCAAAGCCGTGGCATGCTTGTCTCCTCCAATACCTATTACCAGAACATCTCAATCCTGCGTAAAGGGCTCAAAAAGATTGGTTTTGAAACTGATCCTATCGTTACCATTCCCCGCATTGGGTTGACGCTGGCAAGCGATACGCAAATAACCGTCAGAGAGCCTTCGCCTGCCGCGGCTCAACCCGTTGATGAACAGTGCGTGGAGGCACCGGCGTTCGAGGAGGCGTCAATAACTCCCGCGCCAGCAGCCCCTGTTGCTAAAAAGCACACGCGCTGGATGGCTGTGGTCATAGGGTTATTGCTCGTTCTGGCGGTGGCAGGCGTGACGGCGTATCTGAACGCCAGGGAAAATCGTTTTGTTGAGGACTACCGCTTCGCGGCATCCATCGGCGCCTGTCGCGTTTATCTTGCGAACGACATTCAGACCCACGCTGAACGTGCCTCCGCGCTGACCTATGTGGAGCAATTCAAGGCTGAATGCGCGCAATACCCCTGGGTTTACATCAGCTGGTACGCTCTGCTGCCCCGTGCGTCGGTTATTCGCTGCGATCGGCCGATGAAAGAACCGAACCGCTGTATATCTGATTATTTCCTGAAGGATAGCTAGCATGACTCGTTTTCGGCAGATGCTGTACCTCATTGCGACGTGCCTCGTCACGGCAGGCGTGCTGATGGGCTATTACCTGTGGCACCGTTCCTATGTTCAGCCTTTCTCATGCCAGGCTAATCTGGTACAGCACCATCCGGATGAGACGCTGACGGTCTGGCTGAATTATAACTTTGACGGGAAATTCGGCACCCTGAGCATGAATGCCCGCGCGCAGAGCGATCCGGGTAAAACCATCGACAGAAAAATTTCCTTCCGGGTGGAGCGAAAGGATCACCTGTATTTGCTGACCTCAGAAAAAAACATGACGTTCCCGGACGATAATGTCGAAGACCGCTGGCTGGAAAAATACGAACCGCAATTTTTTGTGTATCCAGGAAAAAGTATTTATATGCGTATCAATGAACAACATAATGGTAACTATATCTTTACGTTAGGAACATTACCGACATATGTGTGTCGGGGAACAAAAAAAGAATGATATAAACGAGAAAAACAGTATATTTTCCTCCCGTCTCATTTATGCTTGATTTAAAATATCAGGATTACCTTAGAAATATAAAGTGCGACATCTCATGTTGCGATAATGTAATTAATTTTAAATTTGGCAAGTAAATGAAAACTGTATTTGACTCTCCCGATGTGGGGAAATCAGTACCGGCAAAGTGTCTGCATATTGGGTTGTTATTATGGCCCCGTTATTCACTTCTGGCGGTATCTGGATTGCTGGAAGCGCTGCGTTATGCAGCGAAAGCGCAGGATAAATTAGCATTTAAAATCAGCCTGATAAGTGAGTTTCCTGATATCCCGATTATCAGCAATGCGGGAATAATCATGAGACCGGATTCCCCCCATGCCCCGCCGGAAAGTTTTAACTACCTTGCGGTTATCGGCGGCGAATTGCAGTATCTGGATTTAGGGTATCGGGGAGATAAAGCATATCTGGCGTATGCCCACCATGTCGGCGTTCCGCTTATTGGCATTGGCACCGGCAGTTTTGTCCTCGCGCAGGAAGGATTGCTGAATGAACGAAGAGCCTCTATACATCCTTTCCACCTGGACGCGTTTCGGCAGGCATTCCCGCTGGTCTACGCTGAGCAAGGGTATGACTTTATTGATGATGGCGATGTGCTGACCTGCCCGGGCGGCATTTCCACCCTGACGCTGGCAACTGAGCTTATCCGCGCCCATGCCGGGGATGATATCGCCAGCACCACCTGCCAGCGTTTGTCGCTCGTCCCGCATGAAATTGCCACCCCCCGTCCGGCGAATCTGGCGCTGATCCCCGACTGCCGGCTGCGTCGCGCCGTCATGCTGATAGAACAATTCCTGACCCGGCCGCTCACAACCGCCGGGCTTGCGCGAGAAGTGGCACTGAGTGAACGCCAGCTTAACCGGCTGTTCACCGCCGAGTTTGGCAAAACGGCCCGCGAGTTTATCCGCAGCGCCAGGCTGCGCTATGCTTGCTGGCTGCTGAAGAACTCACAGCAAAGCGTGACGGATATTGCGCAGCGGATGGGGTTCAGCGACTGCGCGCATTTTATTCGTCATTTTCAGATGGAGTATGGCTGTACGCCTGGCGTGTGGCGCACGTCGCAGAGCTGATTTTTATTGCGTTGCCGCTCCGAAACTCTACTCAACCGGAATTTGAACATGAAAATAGAAGCTGCATACCCCGCACAATTTGAACGCCTCGTCGCCGTCTGGGAGTCGTCCGTTCGCGCCACGCATCACTTTTTGCTGGAAAGCGACATCGCGGCGCTGCGTCCGCTATTGCTTAATGCCTATTTGCCTAATCTCACGGTTGTGGTTGCACGTGATGAAGATGGTGTTATTCACGGCTTTTTAGGCGTAGATGAAAATCGTATTGAAATGCTGTTTGTGGATGATGCAAGCCGGGGGAAGGGCGTCGGGAAAATGCTGCTGCAATATGCCATCGCAGAATTTGGCGTAAATGAAGTGGATGTGAACGAGCAGAATCCGCAGGGCGTCGCGTTTTATAGACATATGGGGTTTGAGCAGGTCGGGCGTTCGGAACGGGACGGACAGGGAAATCCGTTTCCGCTGCTGCATATGAAGTTGAGCAGAGATACCGGGATTAGCGCTTAGCCTGTTTATCCCATTTTAATAAGCCGACGATATCTTTCTCACCTTCGGCTTCTTTCAGCAGGCGCTGCTTTTTTTCAAACTCAATGTATTCTGAGCACGCCTTTTCATCAGCCGCTTTCTTGCTGATTTTTCCTGCGCCTTCTAAAACGTCCCGGTCATTAAATTGCAGGAACTGATCGAGCTTGGTTTGCCAGTCCCGTAAAAATACCTGCTTGCGGCGTTTGGCCTGATCTTCAGCAAAATCGAGCCACATATTAACGACGCGATTGAGTTCGCTCACCTCATCCTGAGACAGATAATTTTTTGCGGTGGTGACATCGCTTTTACGGACCTCTTCGCCTTTATAGCTGGTCAGCCCCATATGCGGTTGAGTGGCGTCCGCACGTTTGTGAATCAACTCAGCAGCGGTGAGTCCCGTGCAGGCAAAATGCAGTTTATTCTGGATGGTCTGAAAGAATTGCGTGGTTTCTTTGAGTGACGGCTGATAATCCGCGGCCAATGCGAAAATCTCCCTCACGCGAAGATAGACCCGGCGTTCGCTGGCTCGTATATCGCGAATGCGTTCCAGCATTTCATCGAAATAGTCAGGGACGGCGGAAGATCCCACAGGCGGATTTTTCAGGCGCTCGTCGTCCATAACGAAGCCTTTAACCAGGTATTCCTGGAGCGTTTGTGTGGCCCACTGGCGGAACTGGATGCCTCGAGACGAGCGCACCCGGTAGCCGACAGCAAGTATTGCTTCAAGATTGTAGTGCTCTATCTCTCTGGAAACCTGACGTTTTCCTTCCTGACGAACTATCCGGAATTTCCGGATAGTTGAATGTTGATCAATTTCGCCATCAGAAAATATATTTATCAGATGCTCGTTGATAGTTCGAACATCTTTACCGTACAGATCGGCCATTGCTGCCTGGGATAACCAGATTGTGTCGGATTCGAAGCGACATTCGACACGCACTCTTCCGTCACCGCTGGCAAACATAACAAATTCGCCTGCCGGGGATTGGATTACGTTTTTATCTGCCATGTCGCCTCCACATCTAATGCACCAGGCAGGTAGTATGCCAGAAACAGCCGCTACGCCAGGTGGTTTGTATTTGATTTTGCGAGGTGCTTTCCAGGAAGCTGCGTTTGAATCGCTGCAAGTGCGTCCTCTATCTCAGTGAGCTTTGCCTTCGTCCTTTTATAGTCATCTAGCAACCTCTGCTCCTGCTCGTTATACGCCACCAGAACGATGCACCCTTTCATGACCTTCACCGTGACCTGCTGTCCAATATCAAACCCCGCCGCGCGCAGCCACTTGCCGGAAAGAATGATTTTCGGCGTGGATTTGTCGTAAACATTCGGGCGGTATCCCACAATTAACGAATGCTCGGTTCCTGATTGGTCGGTGTCTGGGGTAGAATGCGAATCAGCCATAATCAACTCCTTGATAGTTGGTGAGGTTAGACGCCCATTAGTGCTCCAACACTGCTGGGCGTTGTCAGAATTCCGAATCCATGTGGTAGGTACCACATGCAGATAAATTAACCGAAGTGGTACCTACCATGCAAGAGAAAAAGAAACCAAATTTTGACCGCACTAAGAGCACGATGAAGAATATTCGGTTTGAAGATGAGCTCTTAGAACAGATTGAAAAGGCTGCGGGCAAAGGAAACTTTAGTAAGTGGGTCAAAGAGGCTTGTAGGCTTAGGCTTTTGAGTAAGTAGCAATCAAAACTTTTTTGATAGCGGTAAGGAATAATTAAATGATAAGTTTGAAAAGCATTGTCCGAACTTATCATTTGTAAACATTATGAAATAAAACTTATTAATTTATTTTTAACCGAATCTGCTTTTAAATTTTTGCGAACTAACTTTTCGTTGCATTTTACCATTGCAATTAGGACATAAATGTTGTTTCTCTCCATCTATTTTCCATGTGTAGTATTTTCTCTTGAAATAAGTATGGCAGATATCACATTGTCTTGGTTTTAATATGGCAACAAGTATTGTTGTTAAAATTACAGCACCTACAATCCATTCCATAACAGCTTCCCTTGAATATTCTTTTAAAATAAAGGAAAGGATAACACTCAATACTAAAATCAATAAGTGATCATGTTCACATAAGGGAACTGCAAGGTGGGACGATTTAATGTTGGACGTGTTTTTATTAAAAGAGTGGACATTTTTGGCGGAAGATCACAGGAGTCGAACCTGCCCGGGAACGCTGGCGCCCCCAACTGGATTTGAAGTCCAGCCACCTCACCGGAGATGACGATCTTCCGCGCCTGCATTGCTACATGGAGGCGGGCGCATTATAGCTACTTTCAGGCATTTACCACATACCCCACACCACTTTTTTCACCGCTCTTTTGACCTTAACCCCCCTGTTTCAGCTAATTCTTAAGAAAATCCTCAGGTTAGCATTTTGTGCTCACCAACCTTTATCCCGATCACAAAAAACAAGAAACGTAATCTGCTAACCAGAAAACGCAATACCCGCTCCTGAAACAATGGTTTAAAAATCGGTAACCGGTCTCAGCGCCCCCTACAGCGTGAAGGATAAAAAGATGAGCGAAGTCCTGTCAGTAAAAGAGAAGATTGGCTACGGCATGGGAGACGCCGCCAGCCACATCATTTTTGATAACGTCATGCTTTATATGATGTTTTTCTACACCGATATTTTTGGTATTCCCGCCGGGTTTGTCGGCACCATGTTCCTGCTGGCGCGCGCGCTGGATGCGATCTCCGACCCGTGCATGGGGCTGATCGCCGACCGCACCCGCAGCCGCTGGGGCAAGTTCCGCCCGTGGATTTTATTCGGTGCTATCCCGTTCGGCATCGTCTGCGTGCTGGCCTACACCACGCCGGACCTCAGCCTCAACGGCAAAATGGTTTACGCCGCTATCACCTACACGCTGCTGACCCTGCTTTATACCGTCGTCAACATCCCGTACTGCGCGCTGGGCGGGGTGATCACCAACGACCCGACGCAGCGCATCTCCCTTCAGTCCTGGCGCTTTGTGCTGGCGACGGCGGGCGGCATGCTCTCCACGGTGCTGATGATGCCGCTGGTGAACCTGATCGGCGGCGACGATAAGGCGTTCGGCTTTCAGGGCGGGATCGCCGTGCTGTCGGTGGTCGCGTTCCTGATGCTGGCGTTCTGCTTCTTTACTACCAAAGAGCGCATCCAGGTGCCGCCAAGCACCACCTCCATGCGGGAAGATCTGCGCGATATCTGGCAAAACGACCAGTGGCGCATCGTCGGCGTGCTAACCATCCTCAACATTCTCGCCGTCTGCGTGCGCGGCGGCGCGATGATGTACTACTGCACCTGGATCATGGGCTCGCCGGAAGTGTTCGTCGCGTTCCTCACCACCTACTGCGTCGGCAACCTGATTGGCTCCGCGCTGGCGAAACCGCTCACCGACTGGAAGTGCAAGGTCAGCATCTTCTGGTGGACCAACGCCGCGCTGGCGGTGGTCAGCGTGGCGATGTTCTTCGTGCCGATGCATGCCACCGTGCTGATGTTCGCCTTTATCTTTGTCATCGGCGTGCTGCACCAGCTGGTGACGCCAATTCAATGGGTGATGATGTCCGATACCGTTGACTACGGCGAATGGACCAACGGCAAACGCCTGACCGGCATCAGCTTTGCGGGCACGCTGTTCGTGCTGAAGCTCGGCCTGGCGCTGGGCGGAGCGATGATTGGCTGGATGCTGGCAGGCGGCGGCTACGACGCGGCGGCCAAAACCCAGAACAGCGCGACCATCAGCATCATTATCGGCCTGTTTACGCTGGCGCCGGCGATCTGCTACGTGCTGAGCGCCATCATCGCCAAACGCTACTACACGCTGAAAACCCCCTTCCTGACCAAAATCCTGAGCGAGCTGGCGCAGGGCGCGCGCCGCACTCAGCAGGATTTTGAAAACCTGCCGGTCAGTAAAGAAATGCAGAACTAAGAGGACGAAAGCATGAAAATCAGTGATGGAAACTGGCTTATTCAACCGGGCCTGAACGTGACGTATCCGGTTCAGGTGTTCGACGTGGAGCAGCAGGGCAATGACCTTGTGGTGTATGTGGCGCCGCGTGACGTGCGCGAACGCACCTGGCAGCTCGACACGTTGATGTTCACGGTGCGCCTGTTTGCTCCGCAGGAAGGGATTGTCGGGGTGCGCATTGAGCACTTCCAGGGTGCGCTGAATAACGGCCCGCACTATCCGCTGAACGTTCTGAAAGACGTGAAGGTCGAGATTGAAAACAACGCCGACTTTGCCGAGCTGAAAAGCGGCAGCGTCAGCGTGCGCGTCACCAAAGGCGAGTTCTGGGCGCTGGATTTCCTGCGCAACGGCCAGCGCATTACCGGCAGCCAGCTGAAAAACAACGGCTACGTGCAGGACAGCAATACCGACCGCAATTACGTGTTCGAGCGGCTGGATCTCGGCGTAGGGGAAACGGTCTACGGCCTGGGCGAGCGCTTTACCGCCCTGGTGCGCAACGGCCAGACGGTCGAAACCTGGAACCGCGACGGTGGCACCAGCACCGAGCAGTCCTACAAAAATATCCCGTTCTACCTGACCAACCGCGGCTACGGCGTGCTGGTGAATCACCCGGAAAACGTCTCGTTTGAAGTCGGCTCTGAAAAAGTCTCCAAAGTGCAGTTCAGCGTGGAAGGGGAGTATCTGGAGTATTTCGTGATCGACGGCCCGACGCCGAAAGCGGTGCTCAACCGCTATACGCAGTTCACCGGGCGTCCGGCGCTGCCGCCTGCGTGGTCGTTCGGCCTGTGGCTGACCACGTCGTTCACCACCAACTACGATGAAGCGACGGTCAACAGCTTTATCGACGGTATGGCTGAGCGCGACCTGCCGCTGCACGTGTTCCACTTCGACTGCTTCTGGATGAAGGCCTTCCAGTGGTGTGATTTTGAGTGGGACCCGGTAACCTTCCCGGACCCGGAAGGGATGATCCGTCGCCTGAAAGAGAAAGGGCTGAAGGTCTGCGTGTGGATTAACCCGTACATCGGCCAGAAGTCGCCGATCTTCCGGGAGCTGAAAGAGAAGGGCTACCTGCTCAAGCGTCCGGACGGCTCCCTGTGGCAGTGGGACAAATGGCAGCCGGGGCTGGCGATTTATGACTTCACCAATCCGGACGCGTGCCGGTGGTATGCCGACAAGCTGAAAGGCCTGGTGGATATCGGCGTCGACTGCTTCAAGACCGACTTCGGCGAGCGCATCCCGACGGAGGTCCATTGGTTCGACGGGTCCGATCCGCAGAAGATGCACAACCACTACGCCTACATCTATAACGAGCTGGTGTGGAACGTGCTGAAAGAGACGGTGGGTGAAGAGGAAGCGGTGCTGTTTGCCCGCTCGGCGTCCGTCGGGGCGCAGCAGTTCCCGGTACACTGGGGTGGCGACTGCTACGCCAACTACGAATCGATGGCAGAAAGCCTGCGCGGTGGGCTGTCGATTGGCCTGTCCGGCTTCGGGTTCTGGAGCCACGATATCGGCGGGTTCGAAAACACCGCTCCGGCGCACGTCTATAAACGCTGGTGCGCGTTCGGGCTGTTCTCCAGCCACAGCCGCCTGCACGGCAGTAAATCCTATCGCGTGCCGTGGGCGTACGATGACGAGTCCTGCGACGTGGTGCGCCACTTCACGCAGCTGAAATGTCAGCTGATGCCGTACCTGTACCGTCAGGCGGCGCTGGCCCGCGAGTTCGGCACGCCGATGCTGCGCGCGATGATGCTGGAGTTCCCGGACGATCCGGCGTGCGATTACCTCGACCGTCAGTACATGCTGGGGGATGCCCTGATGGTCGCTCCGGTGTTCTCAGAGGCGGGCGACGTACAGTTCTACCTGCCGGAAGGCCGCTGGACCCACCTGTGGCACAACGACGAGATCGCGGGCAGCCGCTGGCATAAGCAGCAGCACGATTTTATGAGCCTGCCGGTCTACGTGCGCGATAACACGCTGCTGGCGCTGGGTAACAATAACCAGAAGCCGGACTACGCATGGCACGCGGGGACGGCCTTCCAGCTGTTTAGCCTGAGCGATGGCGCAACGGCGGTGAGTGAGGTGCCGGCCGCGGACGGCTCGGTGTTGTTTACGCTGAAGGCGTCACGTCAGGGCGACATCGTCACCTTTACGGGCGCAGGCGAGGCGCGTAACTGGTCCGTTTGCTTGCGCAACGTGCAGAAGATCGGCGGCGTGAAGGGCGGCTCGCACGCGGGCAGCGAGTGGGGTGTGGTGGTGAAAGCGGAGGGGGATGAGGTGGTGGTTCACCTCTGAGCCGTAAAAATGCCCGGTGGCGCTTCGCTTACCGGGCCTACGATCCCATGCAGGCCGGGTAAGGCGTAGCCGCCACCCGGCTTTTTACTGTGCCGGAGCCACCGCCGACACCACGCCGCCGGTCATCGTCTGCTGCACCTGCTGTTTATCCATATTTACCGCGCTCAGCTTCCCATTCACCGTCGGCTTCAGTGGCGCATTCGCCTGCACGCTGCCGCTGGCGGTGAGCTGAATATTGCCGTCCCCCGCAATCGGCAGCGCTGGCCAGCCCCACTGCTGCAATACGTTGAGCGGTACGCCGCGCCCGTTCAGGCTCACGGTGGTTTGCCGCTGGGGCAGCTGTGATACGGTGGCGGTCGCTTCCAGGATCCCTTTCTCGGTAAAGGCGCTCAGGTCGGTAATATTTACCGTCGCGGCGTTGGCATTCAGCGCCAGCGACGGGCGTCGCACGTCGACGCGGTTAAAGGTTGCTGCCGCGCCGTTCAGGGTTGCGTTACCGCCCCATATGCCCCATTTGCGATCTTTCGCCAGCCGCAGATTTGCGCCATAGCCGTCAAGGGAGGTGATCTGCCACGGGAAGGCAGGATCGATGTCGATCACCAGGTTGCGGCTCAGGCCAAATTTTTTCAGCGTCACGCTGTTCAGCCATTCCGGGAGCGGCTCCATCCACAGCGTTTTCCAGTTTTCCGGAAGCGTATATTCCAGCCCGGCAATGGCAACGTCATCCAGCACCAGCGCCTGACCCTCGCGCAGCCAGTTGCCGGAGGTGCGCACCATGCCCCCTTCCCAGCGGGAGGTGAACTGACGCAGCGCAATGCCCTGAGTCGAGAATTCCGCGTTCAGGATGGGATCAAACAGATGCAGCGAACCGTAAATAAACTCGCTGGCGTTCATGGATAACCGTCCCTCCTGGCTCTGCCAGTCACCTTTACTCAGGGTGAGGTTACGCAGGCTGAGATCGAGATCGGTTACCGCCCAGTCAGGCCCCTGTAGACGGGCATCGGTCACGTCCAGCCGCCCAATCTGTAACGAAGGCAGGGTGACGATTGGGGCGAAGAAATCCAGCAGCGATTTGTCACTCTGCATGCGGATCTCATTCAGACGCAGGGTATCAATCACCCAGCTGCCATCGGCATTACGCTGGGCAGAGCCCGTCAGGGAGGCGCGCCCCATATCGGCGCCTATGGTGTTAAGCACCACCTCATTGCCGTTCAGCTGCCCCTGAATCAGCACGTTATTCGCCGGTATGCCGTTGAGCGTGAGCGAGCCGGCGCTCATCTGAATGCGCGCGTTTTTCCCCAGCACGTTCCCCGCCTCGGGCTGCCACGGGCTGACGCCGCCCATGACCTTTTGCGCGCTGAGATCCCACGCCGTGTTCGGGCTGTTAAAGGCCATGTTATTCAGTTGCAGACGGTCGGCCTGGAACGGCAGCGGCGCCGTCTGCGGCGATAAGTTCAGCGTGCCGTCGGACAGGGTGATGGCGTCCATGTGCAGAGGGTCGGTGATTTGGCGACTGCTTAAGCCGATATCCACCTTTTTAGCGACCAGCGTGCCCGGTTTGCCATCTCGTCCAAAGGTGACGTTTTCCAGAAGGATGTGAGAAGGGGATGAAAATCGGTGATCCATCAGGTCAAAGTTGAGCTCGTAATCGGTATTCACCGTGATCCAGCTGCTGACCTGCGATGCGCCCCAGCGGGTCTGGAGCAGAAAATAAAAGGCGAGCACTACGATGAGCAGGGCTACCAGAAGATAGATGAGCAGCTTTCCAATAAATTTCATGGTCTTCCTTCCCGCGAAACGTACATAAAGGAGTTATGCACGATTTATGCGCAATGCTCAAGGCGGGAATGGTGCAAAGAGGTGTCACGGCAGGCATTGACAGCCTGCCGTGAGGGGGATCAGTTCTTTTCAGGCGGGAAAACGAGGTTCAGCACGATAGCGGTAATACCGCCCGCGGCGATGCCGGAAGAGAGCAGGTTTTTCACCCAGTCCGGAGCAAACTGCAAAATCATCGGCTGCTGGGAGACGCCCAGACCCACGGCGAGCGACAGCGCGATAATCATGATTGCGCGGCGGTTCAGCGGCTCGCGGGAGACGATACGCACGCCGGAGGCGGCAATGGTGCCAAACATGACCAGCGTCGCGCCGCCCAGTACCGGCTCAGGAATGTGCTGCACAAACCCGCTCACTGCCGGGAACAGCCCGAGGACGACCAGCATCAGCGCCACCACGAAGCCCACGTAGCGGCTGGCCACGCCGGTCAGCTGGATCACGCCGTTGTTCTGGCCAAAGCAGGAGTTCGGGAAAGTGTTGAATACCGCCGAGACAAACGAGTTCAGCCCGTTTGCCAGCACGCCGCCTTTGAGGCGTTTCATGTACAGCGGGCCAGAGACCGGCTGCTCGGAAACGTCGGAGGTGGCGGTGATATCGCCGATGGTTTCCAGCGAGGTAATCATAAAGACCAGCATCAGCGGCAGCAGCAGACTCCAGTCAATGCCCAGGCCGTAGTAGAGCGGCGTTGGCACGGTAATCAGCGCGCTGTTGGTCGGTGCGGTGTTTTCCGGCAGCATACCCAGCGCCCACGCCAGCAGGTAACCGGCCGCCATGGCGATCACCAGTGATGCAACGCGCAGGTACGGGTTACGCTGGCGGTTAAGCAGAATAATGATCGCCAGCACCACGCCTGCCAGCAGCAGGTTTTTCGGGGCGCCAAAGGTATGGTCGCTCATTGCCGCGTAGCCGCCCCCGATGGAGGTCAGGCCTACCTGAATCAGCGACAGGCCGATAATCATCACCACCACGCCGGAGACCAGCGGGGTGATTACCCGGCGCGCCAGGTGCAGAACGCGGGAGATAATCATCTCCGTGCAGCTTGCCAGCATCAGGGTGCCGAAAAGCGCCGCCATCATGGTCGGGACGTCCGCGCCGCCGGTTTTTAGCGCCGTACCGCCCATGATCAGCGGTGCCACAAAGTTAAAGCTTGTGCCCTGAATCGACAGCAAGCCCGATCCCACCGGACCCCAGGCCTTAATTTGAATGATGGAGGCCACGCCGGAGGCGAACAGAGACATACTGATGATGTGCTGCGTATCCTGTGCCGGTAACCCCAGCGCCTGGCAAATCAGCAGCGCCGGCGTAATTACCGCCACGAACATCGCCAGCAGGTGCTGACAGGCGGCAAAGAGGGTTTGAGGCAGCGGGGGACGATCTTCAAGGCGGTAAATCAGTTCGCTGTTTTGCTTCTTCGCAATCGGTTGCGCATCAGAAGACTCCAGAGTGTTAACAGACATCGGCGGCAATCCCACGGTGGAAAAGCGGGCATTTTAGCTGACCACCTGGTAAAAGCAAACGATTGCCAGCAAAAAAAAGAGAGAAAATCTGCCGGTGTGAGCAGGTTTTCTACAACCAACAGGAAAAAAAAATTACACTTTTCGCGCCGGCGGCTCATGACGAGCATCACCCGGCCCAGGATAACGCCGCGTGTGTATGGAACACGCGCATAACAGGAGCCTTCTATGATTCATCTCGATACGTTGTCGACCCTTGTTGCCGCAACGCTGGTTCTTCTGCTTGGTCGCAAGCTGGTACACAGTGTTTCCTTTCTGAAAAAGTACACCATTCCTGAACCCGTCGCCGGTGGATTGCTGGTGGCGCTGGCCCTGCTGGTGCTGAAAAAAAGCATGGGCTGGGAAATCGATTTTGATATGTCCCTGAAAGATCCGCTGATGCTGGCCTTCTTTGCCACTATCGGCCTGAACGCCAACCTCGCAAGCCTGCGTTCGGGCGGCAAGGTGCTGGGCGTTTTTCTGATTGTCGTGGTGGGCCTGCTGCTGATGCAAAACGCCATCGGCATCGGTATGGCGTCGCTGCTGGGGCTGGATCCGCTGATGGGCCTGTTGGCGGGGTCGATTACCCTCTCAGGCGGCCACGGAACGGGCGCGGCGTGGAGCAAGCTGTTTATCGAACGCTATGGCTTTGAAAACGCAACGGAAGTGGCGATGGCCTGCGCGACCTTTGGTCTGGTGCTTGGCGGCCTGATTGGTGGCCCGGTGGCGCGCTATCTGGTGAAGCACTCCACCACGCCGGAAGGCAGACCAGACGATGAAATGGTCCCGACCGCGTTTGAAAAACCGGACGTTGGCCGCAGCATCACCTCGCTGGTGATGATTGAAACCATCGCCATGATTGCCATCTGCCTCACCGTGGGCAAAATCGTTGCGCAATGGCTGGCGGGAACGGCGTTCGAACTGCCAACCTTTGTCTGCGTGCTGTTTATCGGGGTGATCCTGAGTAACGGTCTGGCGCAGATGGGCTTCTACCGCGTCTTTGAACGCGCGGTGTCCGTGCTCGGGAACGTCAGCCTGTCGCTGTTCCTGGCGATGGCGCTGATGAGCCTCAAGCTGTGGGAACTCGCCTCGCTGGCGCTGCCGATGGTGGCGATTCTGGCGGTGCAGGCCGTGTTTATGGCGCTGTATGCCATCTTTGTCACCTGGCGGATGATGGGCAAAAACTACGATGCGGCGGTGCTGGCGGCAGGACACTGCGGGTTTGGACTGGGGGCAACGCCAACGGCCATCGCCAATATGCAGGCGATCACTGAACGATTCGGCCCGTCGCACATGGCGTTCCTGGTGGTGCCGATGGTGGGCGCATTCTTCATTGATATCGTCAACGCGCTGGTCATTAAGCTCTACCTGATGCTGCCGATGTTTGGCTGACCGTCAGGCGTTGGAATACCGCTCGGTTTCCGGCATCCAGCGTTCAATCAACGCTGCCGCCTGTTCGGGGTAGCGTTCATGAATATGGCGCGCAAGGCGTTGTACTTCGGGGATCATGGCCTGATCGCGCAGCAAATCCGCCACTTTAAACTCGGCGTTACCCGTCTGACGCGTGCCCAGCAGTTCGCCCGGGCCGCGGATCTCCAGATCTTTTTGCGCAATGACGAAGCCGTCATTGCTGTCGCGTAAGACCTGCAACCGCATCTGCGCGGTTTTCGACAGCGGGGCTTTGTAGAGCAGTACGCAGTGAGAAGCGATCGCGCCACGGCCCACGCGGCCTCGCAGCTGGTGGAGCTGCGCAAGACCCAGGCGCTCCGGGTTCTCAATAATCATCAGGCTGGAGTTTGGCACGTCCACGCCCACTTCAATGACCGTCGTGGCGACCAACAAATGCAGCTCACCCTGCTTGAACGACTGCATCACCGCCTGCTTCTCGGCGGGCTTCATGCGCCCGTGCACCAGACCAACGTTCAGCTCCGGCAGGGCGAGCTTCAGCTCTTCCCACGTGGCTTCGGCGGCCTGGGCTTCCAGCAGCTCAGACTCTTCAATCAGGGTACAGACCCAGTAAGCCTGGCGGCCTTCCTGCGTGCAGGCGTTGCGCACACGGTCAATAATGTCGCTGCGGCGCGTGTCCGGAATGGCGACCGTGGTCACCGGCGTACGGCCCGGCGGCAGTTCGTCGATAGTGGAGGTATCCAGATCGGCATAGGCCGTCATCGCCAGGGTGCGCGGGATAGGCGTGGCGGTCATGATCAGCTGATGCGGATGGAAGCCCTGTTGCAGGCCTTTCTCCCACAGCGCCAGACGCTGATGCACACCAAAGCGGTGCTGTTCGTCGATAATGACCAGCGCCAGGCCGTTAAACTGCACCTGTTCCTGGAAAATAGCGTGCGTGCCGACAATCATCTGCACCTGCCCGCTGGCAATGGCTTCCTGCTGCGCAAGGCGCGCTTTGCCCTTCTGCTTCCCGGCCAGCCAGCCCACTTCGATGCCCAGCGGGGCGAACCAGTTACGGAAATTGTTGGCATGCTGCTCGGCCAGCAGTTCCGTCGGCGCCATTAGCGCCACCTGCTTGCCGTGGGCGATGGCGCGTAACGCGGCCAGCGCGGCGACCAGCGTTTTACCGGAACCGACATCGCCCTGCACCAGGCGCATCATCGGCACGTCAAGCGCCATATCGCGTTCGATCTCGGCGGTGACCCGCGCCTGTGCGCCGGTGGGTTTAAACGGGAGTGAGGCCAGCAGCTTATCCTTGAGTTCATCGCGCTGGCTTAATGGCTGCGCGTGGAAGCGCTGCGCACCTGCGCGCAGTGCAAGCATGCTCAGGTTATGAGCCAGTAATTCCTCAAGGATAAGACGCCGTTGGGCGGGGTGTTTACCGCTTTCTAAATCAACAAGCTGAAGCGTTGGCGGTGGACGGTGCAGGGTGCGCAACGCCTCCGGCAGGCTCATCATGCCCTGCGCCAGCTCCGGTGGCAGCAGCTCGTTAATGGCGCAGGTATCGAGCAGCTCCAGCGCCTGGTCGGTGAGCTTGCGCAGCGTTGCCTGCTTGATGCCCTCGGTGGTCGGATAGACCGGCGTGAGCGTCTCCTGTAGCTCAGGTGAGCTAAGATCGCCCTGCACGCGGTATTCCGGATGGATCATCTCCGCGCCGTATTTGCCACGTTTCGCTTCGCCGTACGCGAGCACGCGTCGTCCGGTGGCAAGGCTGTTTTTCATCGCCGCGCTGAAGTTGAAAAAGCGCAGGGTAAGAATGCCGGTCCCGTCGCTGATCTGGCAGGTCATCATCCTGCGTCCGCCAAAGGTGATGTTGCAGTTCAGCACTTCCCCTTCAACGGTGGCGTAGATGGCAGGCAGCAGATCGCCAATCTTATAAAGCTGGGTGCGGTCTTCGTAACGCAGGGGGAGGTGGAGCAGGAGATCCTGCACGGTGTGCAGGCCAATTTTGGCCAGTTTACTGCTTTGTGCCGCGCCCACGCCCGTCAGGCTGTTGAGCGGTATGGCGTCCAGCAGGCGGCCTTTCATCTTTTACCCTGCGTACTGCATGGTGGACCACCACTCGGCATCGGCTTCAATTTCGCCCTGCGCGTTGACGTGGGGGTAAGGCAATTTCTTCTGCTTCGCAACGCGAGCCAGCACCGGATAGCCACCTTCAAACAGCAGGCGCTGCTGCTCATCTTCCGGCAGCATGCTGTTGCTGCGCTCGTACATGCCGGCGTTCTGACGCTGGCGCTGCGCTTCGTACAAAATCAGCGCAGAGGCGACCGACACGTTGAGCGACTGGACCATGCCGATCATCGGAATGATGATGTCCCGATCGGCCAGTTCCAGAGCTTCCTGCGTGATCCCCGTTTTCTCCTGGCCCATTAAAATACAGGTTGGACGGGTATAGTCGATCTCACGGAAATCCACGGCTTTAGCAGAGAGGTTGGTTGCCAGAACCTGCATACCACGCCCTTTCAGGTGCGAGACCGCTTCACCAATGCTCTGGTGCGTTTTAACGGAGACCCAGCTGTTGCTGCCTGCGGCGGTGGAGGCCATGGTACGCATACGTGCGCCCGGCCAGACGGCGTGTACTTCATGCACGCCGACGGCATCTGCGGTGCGAACGATAGCAGAGACGTTATGAGGTTTATGGACCTGCTCCATGCAGACCGTCAGATCAGGCTGACGCCTGGCGAGCATTTCGCAGATTCGCTCGTAACGTTTTGAATTCATAATGCTAGTTTCGGTTTCGGGTGACTTTAATGACATCCGGCATCACGCGGATCTTGCGCATAATATTCGCCAGATGCACGCGGTCACGGGCGGTCAGGCGAATAAAGGCGCTGTAAACGCGGCCATCTTTTTCTTCCGTATTCAGGCTCTGAATGTTGGACGAGGCCGTGTTGATCGCTGCCGTCAGGTTCGCCAGTGCACCCTGGTGGTTAAACATATCCACCTTGATTTCAGTAATAAATTCCTGCGCCGTCTCTTTATCCCACTCGACCGCCATGAACTTCTCAGGCTCTTTCTGGTAGCCACGGATGTTACGGCAGGATTCGTGGTGGATCACCAGCCCTTTACCTGGGCTGACGTGCGCAATAATCGGGTCGCCCGGGATAGGACGGCAGCATTTGGCGAAGGTGATGAGCACCCCGTCAGCGCCTTTGATCGGCAGGTGACCATGATTTTGTGCGTTAGCTGGAACGGCTGTCGTTTCGCCCTGTTGCAGGTTCTTCGCCACGACCACGCTCATGGCGTTGCCGAGGCCAATCTCAGCCAGCAGGTCATCCAGCGAGGCGAGCTTCATACGCTCCAGCTCATGCTGAATGTTCTCTGGCGGGATTTCAGCCAGTTTGCGGCTGCCACCCAGCGCGTGATTGAGCAGACGACGCCCCAGGCTGACGGAGTCGTCACGCTTGAGGTTTTTCAGCAGCTGGCGGATTTTTGCGCGCGCTTTTGAGCTCACGACAAAGTTCAGCCAGGCGGCATTAGGCCGTGCGCCCGGCGCGGTAATAATTTCTACCGTCTGTCCGCTAAAGAGCGGCTGGGAGAGCGGGTAAGGCTGTCTGTCGACGCGGGCACCTACGCAGGCATGGCCGATATCGGTATGCACGGCGTACGCGAAGTCGACCGGTGTCGCGCCCGCAGGCAGTTCGACAATGCGCCCTTCCGGCGTGAAAACGTAAATCTCATCCGGGAAGAGATCGGATTTAACGCTCTCGATAAATTCAAACGAGCTACCTGCACTCTGTTGCAGCTCCAGCAGGCTCTGCATCCAGCGCTGGGCGCGGATTTGCGCGGTAGTGCTGCTTTCGCCACCGTGCTCTTTATAGGCCCAGTGCGCCGCGACACCCATCTCTGCCATTTGATCCATGTCTTCAGTACGAATTTGCACCTCAACAGGGACACCGTGCGGGCCAATCATGGAGGTGTGCAAAGATTGATATCCGTTCGCTTTTGGAATGGCAATGTAATCTTTGACGCGCCCCGGACGTGGCTTGTACAGGCTGTGCATCTGCCCCAGCACGCGATAGCAGGTGTCTGAGTCATGGACGATCACGCGAAACGCGTAAATATCCATGATTGAGTGAAAACGCTGCTCTTTGAGCACCATTTTGCAGTAGATAGAGTACAAATGCTTTTCGCGACCGCTCACGCGGCACGGTATACCCGCTTCCTGCAAGCGCCCTTCGATTTCAGAGAGGATCTTTTGAATCATCTCTTTACGGTTGCCGCGAGCGGCTTTCACCACCTCTTTAATCACGCGATAGCGGTTCGGGTACAACGCCTCAAAACCCAGCTCTTCCAGCTCGGTTTTAATATGATGTATCCCTAAACGGTGCGCCAGCGGACTGTAGATTTCGAGGGTTTCACGGGCGATGCGGCGACGTTTATCCGGGCGAAGTGAGCCCAGCGTGCGCATATTGTGGGTGCGGTCAGCAAGTTTGATCAGAATGACGCGGATATCCTGCACCATCGCCATGATCATCTTGCGAAAGTTTTCGGCTTGCGCCTCTTTCTTGTCGCGGAATTTCAGCTTATCAAGCTTAGAAACCCCTTCCACCAGCTCGGCAACGCTTTTGCCAAACAGCTGTTCCATATCCTGGTAGGTGGCAGGGGTATCTTCGATCACGTCATGCAGCAGGGCGGCCATCAGCGTTTCGTAGTCGAGTTTCATCTCGGCCAGAATACAGGCTACCGCTACCGGGTGCGTGATGTAAGGTTCACCGCTTGAACGTGTCTGGCCCTCGTGAGCGTCACGTGCAACGAGATACGCCTGCTGAAGACGCTTAATCTGGTCTTCAGGCAGGTAGGTTTGAATCAGTTGATTCAGGCTTTCAAACAGATACAAGGGCGACCCGCAGGTTTAATTAACGACGACCTTCAGCAATAGCGGTAACAGCTTGTAATTCAGCGGCTTCCTGCTCTTGCTGCTCCTGGCGCTCACGCACGTCGAGGATCTGGTTGTTGATCAGACCTTCTTCGATTTCGCGAAGTGCAATAACGGTGGTTTTATCGTTTTCTTCCGGTACCAGCGGATCTTTACCGCCTACCTGCATCTGACGAGCGCGACGCGCGGCGACCAGCACCAGGTCAAAACGGTTACCAATTTTCTCTACAGCGTCCTGAACAGTTACGCGTGCCATACTTAAAATGCTCCACAGGTGAAGAAATGACTGGGCATGATACTGAAAGTGGGTTCAGTCTGCCAACAGTTTGGTGATTAATGCGTCATGTCGCTGCTTCTGGCGGCTCATACGCAGACGTTCTGCGCGAAGGATAGTTTTGAGATCGCTCAGCGCGGCATCAAAATCATCATTCACAATAAGGTAATCATATTCCGCATAATGGCTCATTTCTGCAACAGCCTGCGCCATACGCTTTGCGATAACTTCTTCGCTGTCCTGGCCGCGGCCACGCAGGCGGCGATCCAGCTCATCTTTCGATGGCGGTAAAATAAAGATACTGCGCGAATCAGGCATTTTCTTGCGAATTTGCTGCGCGCCCTGCCAGTCGATATCCAGGAACACGTTCACGCCGGTCGCCAGAACCTGCTCAATGGTTTCACGCGAGGTTCCGTAGTAGTTACCGAAAACTTCTGCGTGTTCAAGAAACGCGTCTCTGCCAATCATCGCCCTGAATTCATCGTGATTCACAAAGAAATAGTGTTCACCGTGCACTTCACCCGGACGCGGCGCCCGCGTGGTGTGAGAAACAGAAACCTGCGTATCGTACAACGGTTGGGTTTTTAACAGTGCCTGAATAAGGCTGGATTTACCCGCGCCACTAGGGGCAGAAACAATATAAAGCGTGCCTTGAGCCATGAGAGTCTTTTGTATGTGTTAACGAAGAAGTCCTACATACGGGCTTATTATACACGTCGCCGCTGTGTGACGTAGCCTTTGTCACACTTTTTCCCCTGGATTATTGATTTTGCGTGCCGTTTTCAGGTTTTACCCCCCTTTTGCTGCAATAAAAACAATGCGCTGAAGCACGCTCGTAAAATGCCTTTTTGCCGCTGGTCTGCGGCTCTTGGGCAGGGTATACCCTTCGCAAAACCGGGAGGGATGATAATGGTGAGATGGATAAGCATACTGATGTTCTTCTTAAGCAGCGGGGCGTTGGCAATCTGCCCGGTCTGGTCGCCGTCGAAGGCCGGGCAGGAGATCGCGGCCCTGAAGGCGCAGCTGGCCCGCTGGAATGATGCTTACTGGAAGCAGGGCAGCAGCGAGGTGAGCGACGACGTTTACGACAGGCTTAACGCCCGATTAAAACAGTGGCAGCGCTGTTTTCACGATGAGCCGCTGCACGACGATCTCCCTGCCGCCAGCGGGACGGTGAAGCACCCCTTCGCCCATACCGGCGTGCATAAGGCAGAAAGCCAGCAGGCGCTTAGCCGCTGGATGGCCGCGCAGCAGGATCTCTGGGTGCAGCCAAAGGTGGATGGCGTAGCGGTCACCCTGGTCTATAAAAGCGGCAGGCTGGCGCAGGCCATCAGCCGGGGCGACGGTTTACAGGGGGAAGAGTGGACGGCACAGGCGCGAATGATCCCCGCTATCCCGCAAACGCTTTCCGGGCCGCTTGCCAACAGCGTATTGCAGGGTGAACTTTTTCTGCTTCGCGAGGGGCATATCCAACAGCAGATGGGCGGTATGAATGCGCGAGCGAAGGTGGCGGGAGCGATGATGCGCGCGACCGATCGCGCAGCGCTGAAGCAGACAGGCATTTTTATCTGGGCCTGGCCGAACGGTCCAAAAATGATGAAAGCACGCCTTTCCGCGCTGGAAGAGGCCGGTTTTACCCTGACTGCGCGTTATACCTTGCCGGTTAAAAACGCGGCTGACGTGGAAGCGCAGCGGACGGCCTGGTTTAAGGCTTCGTTACCCTTTGCCACTGATGGCATTGTGGTTCGCGCCTCGGCAGAGCCGCCGGGTGAGCAGTGGCTGCCGGGAGAAGGGAACTGGGTCATCGCGTGGAAATATCGTCCTGTGGCCCAGGTGACGGAAGTCAAAGCCATTCATTTTACCGTTGGCCGTACCGGGCGGATCACGGCGATTGCGCAGCTTGAGCCGCTTATGCTCGACGATAAACGTGTACAGCGCGTGAGCCTGGGGTCGGTCAACCGCTGGCAGATGCTGGATATTGCGCCCGGCGATCAGGTGCTGGTAAGCCTGACGGGACAAGGTATTCCCCGGCTGGATAAGGTGGTATGGCGCAATGTGGATCGTCATAAACCACAGCCGCCCTCATCGCACTATAACGGCTTAACCTGTTTCTACGCCTCCCCGGAATGCATGGAGCAATTTTTTGCCCGGCTGACGTGGCTAAGCTCCAGCCAGGCGTTAGATATCAAAGGGATGGGCGAGTCGGGGTGGCGTAACCTCTATCAGGCGCATCGGTTTGAGCATCTCTTTTCCTGGCTACAGCTCACGCAGGCGCAGCTCGCTGCGACGCCGGGGATATCGGCAACGCATGGCGCTGCGCTATGGCATCAGTTTAACCTGGCGCGGGAGCGTCCTTTTATCCGCTGGATCGCCGCGATGGGAATACCGTTGTCCCGGTCAACGCTGAAGGCGGCAGGGGATCGCTCCTGGCAGGCGCTGGTTCAACGAAGCGAAGCGGAGTGGCGGAGGCTGCCGGGCACCGGACAGGAGAAGGCCCGCCAGATCGTAGACTGGCTGCATCAGCCGCAGATTGATGCGCTGGCGAGGTGGCTGGCCGCACAGCACATTGGTGGATTTTAATCTGCGTGCGCTCCTGAAGAGACTGGCAAGGGGCGCATTATTACGCTGTTGTTAATACGCGTATTTATGAAAAGGGGTTTAATATACATAATAATTATGAGTAAAAATAAAGTATTCACGACATATATATTTGAGGGGATATTATTCCTGCCAACTCTTTCAAGGATCGGTTTAATTGATCTCAATCATTATTAATCAAGAATAATAGACTGGCATGAACGTTTCATGGAGGCGTTGTCTTGGGTTTTTGGGGTCTTATTTCTCATTATTTCAGTGACTTAATTATTTTATTAATAATGTGCTGAACGTTTTCCAGGTTAACAATTAGTCATATTTATTCTGGCGGAAATCATTGCGTCAAATTATTTTAAGAATTATCTTATCTGAAATTATTAAGGTAGTGACCGCTGGGGTGCAATTTGCATCACTTCTGCGTTTTCCTTTCTTTTGCGCCCCGTAAGGGAGTTAACTATCTGAACTCCTATTGAAGCCATTAAGAGTATCGAAATATATCCTGACGGTTTATGTGCGCTGGTGTTCAGAGCTCAGGGCTTTTACATGGATGATTTCCCGTCCCTGTCGGGCCGGGATTCAGCCCCGGGCGTTTTGCCCGTTAACGGGGGCCTGGTTTCCAGGTGCTCATCTTTCCTTCATTTGAATGAGGAACATAAATGAAAAAGAGGCTTTGTACAGTGCTTACGGCACTCACGCTGGCGACTGCACTGCCTGCTATGGGGGCAACCACCGAAGCTGGTAGCGCCAGCGCAGCAACCGGCGAAACGACAACCGGAACAACAACCGGAGCGACAACCGGTACAGCGACCGGGACAACAACCGGAGCGACAACCAGTGCAACGGTGGGAGCTACCGCTGGCACCACGGGAGGGCTGGCGGCAGGTGCGATTGGCACGACCGCTGTTGTCACCACCGCTGCGATTGCCGGTGTAGCGTCGTTAGCCGTTGTCGCGGCAAGCGACAGTGGCGATGACTCAGGCAATGGGACTTCCACGACGACAGTTACCCGCTAAGGCTGCTGGTGCGCAAGGCGAAATAGCCTTCCGCAGAACAGCGCAACAACCTGACCCGGTGGCAACATCAACGCCGGGTATTTAGTTGATTCTAATGTTATTTAATAAAGGATTTCTGGTGAGACTGTTTATTCTGCTCATCATGATTCTGCCGATCCAGGGCTGTACGCCGAGTCAGCAGAGCATCATTGAGACCTTTAACGCCAGCCTGGCCGGGCGCCAGGATGTGACGCTAACGGACGGGCAGATTCAGGCGCTCCCTTACTCAACCATGTACCTGCGTCTTGATAATGGCCCGAGGATCCTGGTGGTTCTCGGATATATCGAACAGGGAAACAGTAAATGGTTATCGCAGGATAATGCGATGATCGTCACGCATAACGGTCGCCTTATCCACACGCTGAAGCTCCCGTATAACCTGCTTGAGGTGTCCAGCCTGGAGCACGATCCGCTGCGCCACGCGCAGCAGCTCCACGACGGCAGCCGGTGGTCGCGCGATGTGCGCTGGCAGGAAGAGGGGCGTTATCGCTCCGCACGCCTGACCTCGCGCTTCTCCCTGAGCGGGACTGAAAATCTGACCATTGCCGGCGATACGCTGCATTGCCAGGTCTGGCAGGAGACGGTGCAGGCCGACGGCCTCGGTCGTCGCTGGCAGAACACCTTCTGGATTGATTCCGCCACCGGCCAGGTACGCCAGAGTGAACAGATGCTCGGCGCTGGCGTATTCCCTGTCGCCATGACGATGTTGAAGCCCGCCCCATGAACAGACTCAAAAAATGGCTACCTGGCGTAGGGTTATCACTCTTCAGCCTGCCCGGCTTATGTGCAGGCGTCGTTACCGTGCATCAGCCGGGAAAAACGTGGTCTGCCGGACAGGCCGACACGCTCTCCCAACTGGTTACCCAGCCGCAGCTGAACAACGTCTGGTGGCAGGGCGCTGCGATTGCAACCCCTTCCGCCACACTGCGCGCGCAGCAGACGAAGCAGCAGGTGCTGGCGGCGCTTTCAGCCTGGCAGAATCGCGCTGATGACGGGCGGACCGCGACCGTTCGTGCTGTCGCTGCGCAGATCCAGCCCCTGCGGATCGTCGGGCGGCAGTTTGTCAGCCTCGATCCAGACGCAGTGCGTACCGACGCCCATGGCGATCGTCCCCTGAAGGGCCGTTACGATCTGTGGCTCTCGCCTGCACCCCGCACCGTCACGCTGATGGGGGCGGTCGCAACGCCGAGGAAACTGGCCTGGCGGCCGGGCGCAAGCGTTCAGGATTACTTACAGGGGCAGGCGCGGCTGGCCGGAGCCGACAGGAATAACGTGACCGTTATCGATCCTGACGGCAGTACGGTTGTTGCGCCGGTGGCGTACTGGAACGCACGCCATATTGAAGCAGAGCCGGGCGCTGTTTTGTGGGTGGGTTTTGATCCCCGGGCGGTGCCGGACGATTTTACCGGGCTGAATGAGCAAATCGTTGCGCTCCTGACGCGGCGGATACCTGACTAATGAACAAACTTTTTTTACTGAGCGGCCTTGCTCTGGCGATCTCTGCTGCCTGCCACGCGGAGCTGCGTACCTGGCCCGATCCCACTGGACCTTCGCAGTCCGACTTTGGCGGCACCGGCCTGATGCAAATGCCCGACGCGCGCTTTGGCAGGGAGGGAGAGTTTAGCGTCAACTACCGCGATAACGATCAGTACCGTTTTTACTCCTCTTCCGTCGTGCTCTTTCCGTGGTTGGAAGGGACGATTCGTTATACCGACGTCCGCACCCGCAAATACAGCAGCGACGAGGATTTCAGCGGCGATCAAAGCTACAAGGATAAGTCGTTCGACTTTAAGGTTCGTCTGTGGGAAGAGGGCTACAGCCTGCCGCAGGTAGCGCTCGGCAAGCGCGACATTGCGGGCACCGGCCTGTTCGACGGTGAATATCTGGTTGCCAGCAAAATGGCCGGTCCGGTCGATTTTACCTTTGGAATTGCCTGGGGATATCCCGGTAATAGTAACAACGTGGGCAACCCGCTTTGCCACGATAACAATACTTATTGCACCCGCGGCGAGTCGCATGATGCCGGGGATATCAGCTTTAGCGATATGTTTCGTGGTCCGGCGTCGCTGTTTGGCGGCCTACAGTATCAGACGCCCTGGCAGCCCCTGCGCCTGAAGCTGGAGTATGACGGCAACAACTATGCCGATGATTTTGCCGGCTCCCTTAAGCAGTCGAGCCATATCAACGTGGGGGCGGTCTATCGTGTTGCCGACTGGGCGGATCTCAATCTCAGCTATGAACGCGGCAATACGCTGATGTTTGGTT
Source organism: Enterobacter cloacae complex sp. (assembly GCF_900322725.1). Taxonomy (NCBI): domain Bacteria; kingdom Pseudomonadati; phylum Pseudomonadota; class Gammaproteobacteria; order Enterobacterales; family Enterobacteriaceae; genus Enterobacter; species Enterobacter cloacae complex sp. Next base: position 2,231,320 of record NZ_LT991957.1, read on the forward strand.
TTACGCTGCGGACCAACTTCAACGACCTGCGCCCCGCGCTGCGTGATAAACCGAAACCGGCCTGGCAACCGGCACCGGCAGGCGAGACGCTGAACTATACCTCGGCGGCAAACCAGCTCACCGCGCTTAAGTACAACGCAGGCTTCGATGCGCCGGAGATCCTTCAGCACGGCAATACGTTATACATGACCGGCGAGCAGTATCGCTATCGCGATCCGCGCGAAGCGGTAGATCGCGCCAACCGTATTCTCATCAATAACCTGCCCGACGGGGTCGACACGATCGATATCACCCAGCAGCGTGACCATCTGCCGCTGGTCACGACGCAAACCGATGTCGCCAGCCTGCGCAAACGGCTGGCGGGGCAGCCGCTCGGCCAGGAAGAGACGCTCAGGCAGCAGCGCGTCGAGCCTGTGGATACCACCGCGTTCGGGCGCGGCTACCGTATTCGCGCCGATCGCTTCAGCTACAGCGTTAAACCAACGCTGGCGCAGTCGCTGGGCGGTCCGGAAGATTTCTACATGTTCCAGGTGGGAGTGATGGCCAGCGCCAGTTACTGGCTGTCCGATCGTCTGCTGCTCGACGGCGGCGTGTTCGCCAACCTCTATAACAACTACGACAAGTTTAAATCCTCGCTACTCCCCGCCGACTCCAGCCTGCCGCGCGTCAGAACTCATATTCGCGATTATGTCGGCAATGACATCTACATCAACAACTTACAGGCCAACTACGTCGATGCGCTGGGGCACGGCTTCTATGCCCAGATTTATGGCGGTTACCTCGAAACCATGTACGGCGGCGTGGGGGCAGAGGCGCTCTGGCGTCCGCTGGACAGTGACTGGGCGCTGGGTGTGGATGCGAACTACGTCAAACAGCGCGACTGGGACGACATGATGCGCTTTACCGATTACAGCGCGCCAACCGGATTTATCACCGGCTACTGGAACCCGAGGAAGCTCAACAGCGTGCTGATGAAGCTGAGCATCGGGCAGTACCTGGCGAAGGATAAAGGCGCCACCCTCGACGTCGCGAAGCGATTCGACAGCGGCGTGACGGTAGGCGTCTGGGCGGCACTGACGAACGTCTCGAAAGAGGATTATGGGGAAGGTGGCTTTAGCAAAGGCTTCTACATCTCGATCCCGCTCGATCTGATGACGATTGGCCCAAATCGCAACCGGGCGGTGGTCTCGTGGACGCCCCTCACGCGTGATGGCGGCCAGATGTTAGGCCGTAAATATCAGCTTTATAGCATGACGTCAGAACGCGAAACCCCGGTAGGGCAGTAGTACCGGATGAAACAGGCATTACTTAACCAGATGATTTTACTGAATGAAAAACGTTAAATTTTCCGTGCTTGCGTTGGTCATGATGACGTTAAGCGGTTGTACTATCGTACCGGGCCAGGGGCTCAGCACCCACGGCAAAGATATTATCGATCTGCCTGACAGCAGTTACGATCTGGATAAGATGGTCAACGTCTATCCACTCACGCCGGGGCTGGTCGAGGAATTGCTGCCTGGCAAAGTCGACTCCCGCGCCAATCCTGAACTGGACCACCAGCTCCAGAGCTATCAATACCACATCGGCGTCGGCGACGTGCTGATGGTTACCGTCTGGGATCACCCGGAGCTGACCACCCCCGCAGGCCAGTACCGTAGCGCCAGCGATACGGGCAACTGGGTGAATGCGGATGGTACGATCTTCTATCCCTATATCGGCAAAATTTACGTGGTCGGCAAGACGCTGGCTCAGGTGCGCGATGAGATCGCCGCCCGGCTGGACTCGGTGATTGAGAGCCCGCAGGTGGATGTCAGCGTGGCGGCGTTCCGCTCGCAAAAAGCCTACGTGACGGGCGAAGTGGCTAAGTCGGGCCAGCAGCCCATCACCAACATTCCGCTGACGATAATGGATGCGATCAATGCGGCAGGCGGCCTGACGTCGGAGGCGGACTGGCGCCACGTGGTGCTGACCCACAACGGCAAGGACACGCACATTTCTCTCTACGCGCTGATGCAGCGCGGCGATCTTACCCAGAACAAACTCCTCTATCCGGGCGATATTCTCTTCATTCCGCGTAATGACGACCTGAAAGTGTTTGTCATGGGCGAGGTCGGTAAACAGAGCACCCTGAAGATGGATCGTAGCGGCATGACGCTGGCGGAAGCGCTGGGTAATGCGCAGTGCGTGAATCAGGATATGGCCGACGCCACGGGGATCTTTGTGATTCGTCCGTTGCAGGGCAAGCAGAACGGCAAAATTGCCAGCGTCTACCAGCTGAACGCCCGGGATGCGACCGCGATGGTGCTGAGCACCGAATTTCAGCTGGAGCCTTACGACATCGTCTATGTCACCACCGCGCCGCTGGTGCGCTGGAACCGCGTGATATCTCAGCTGGTACCGACCATTACCGGCGTACATGACCTGACTGAAACAGGGAGATATGTCAGAACATGGCCAAATTAACGTTTAACGCCATCCTGGTGATCTGTACCGGCAATATCTGCCGCTCCCCCATCGGAGAACGGCTGCTGCGCCGGCTGCTGCCCACCGCCCGGGTCGATTCGGCGGGAATTTGCGGTCTGGAAGGGCACGCAGCCGATTCGCTGGCGACAGCGATCGCCGCCGAACGTGGCACTCTGCTTGAGGGCCACGTTGCGCGCAGGCTTACCCCCGCCATGGTGCGCGACTACGATCTGATTCTGGCGATGGAGCTGGAACATATTGAGCAGGTCACGGCTATCGCACCGGAGGCGCGCGGCAAAATGATGCTCTTTGGTCACTGGACGGGCAGAAAAGAGATCCCGGACCCCTACCGTAAAAACCGGAACGCATTTGAACATGTTTATGGACTGCTGGAGCAGGCCAGTCAGGAATGGGCAAAACGGCTCAGTTAATCACACGGGATAGTCACGTTTTATGTCAACAAATACTCTTCACGCCCATGATGCGTCTGCCGCGAATAACGAGATCGATCTGGTGCGTCTGTTTGGTGAGCTGCTCGACCACCGAAAGTTTATTCTCGCCCTTACCGCGCTGTTCACGCTGGCAGCGCTGCTTTATGCGCTCTTTGCCACGCCGGTTTATCAGGCCGATGCGCTGATACAGGTGGAACAGAAGCAGGGCAACGCGCTGCTCAGTAACCTTAGCGAGTTTATTCCTGACTCTTCGCCGGAGTCGGCCCCGGAACTTCAGCTTCTACAGTCGCGAATGATCCTCGGTAAAACGATTGATGACCTGAACCTGCGCACGCAGGTGAGCGAAAACTATTTTCCCGTCATCGGACGCGGCTGGGCACGGCTCACCGGCCAGCAGCCTGGCATCGTCGATATTAGCATGCTCAAACTCCCTCCTGTCGCGGGCCGGGCGCAAAAGCTGACGCTGACCGTCGGCGAGAAGGGCCACTATCAGCTGGAAGGGAATAACGTGACGTTACAGGGCGTCGTGGGGCGGCAGCTGAGCGCGGCGAATCTCGCCATTAAAATTGCCGATATCCAGGCGAAGCCGGGTACCCGGTTTACGATTACGCAGCTGAGCGAGCTGGAGGCGATTGACGCGCTACAGCAGCGCTTTACCGTGGGCGAGCGCAGCAAGGATAGCGGAATGCTTGGCCTGACCATCACGGGGGAAGATCCCGTTGAGATGGCCCGCGTGCTTAACTGCATCGCCGACAACTATTTGCATCAGAACGTGGCTCGCCAGGCGGCGCAGGATGCGAAAAGTCTGCAATTTCTGAAGCAGCAGCTTCCGCAGGTGCGCGGCGAGCTGGACCAGGCCGAGGAGAAGCTCAACCGCTATCGTCAGCAAAACGACTCCGTTGACCTGAACCTGGAGGCAAAAGCGGTGTTGGAGCAGATTGTGAATGCAGACAATCAGCTCAATGAACTGACCTTCCGGGAAGCGGAAATTTCGCAGCTCTACAAAAAAGATCACCCCACCTACCGGGCGCTGATGGAGAAACGCCAGACGCTGGAACAGGAAAAAAATCGCCTGAATAAACGGGTATCGTCGATGCCGGCCACCCAGCAGGAGGTGTTGCGCCTGAGCCGCGACGTGGAGTCGGGGCGCGTCATCTACCAGCAGCTGCTTAACCGCGAGCAGGAGCTAAGCATCGCCCAGTCGAGCGCGATTGGTAACGTCCGCATTATCGATCCGGCCGTGACCCGGCCGCAGCCGATCAAGCCGAAAAAAGCACTGGTCGTGGTGCTGGGGGTTATTCTGGGTCTGTTCGTCTCTTCGGGCTGGATCCTGGCGCGCGGTATGCTGCGTATGGGCATTGAAACGCCAGAGCAGCTGGAGGAGCACGGGATTAACGTTTATGCCACCGTGCCGCTGTCGGAATGGCTGGCTAAAAAGATGCGTTCGCGCAAAAAAGCGTTTATGTCCCCGCGTCTGCGCCATAAGACAAAAAATATCCCCTTCCTGGCGACGGATAACCCTGTCGATCTCTCCGTCGAGGCAATTCGCGGCCTGCGCACCAGCCTGCATTTCGCGATGATGGAGTCAGCGAACAATATACTGATGATCTCTGGCGCTACGCCGGACAGCGGAAAAACGTTTGTCAGCAGTACCCTGGCGGCAGTCGTGGCGCAGGCGGGGCAGAAAGTACTCTATATTGATGCGGATATGCGCCGCGGGTATGCCCACGATCTGTTTAAGCTCGACAATACCTGCGGCCTGTCGGAGATTTTATCCGGCAAAGCGGTGTATACGCAGGGCGTTCAGACCTTCGATAAAGGCGGATTCGACATCATCGTGCGCGGGCAGATCCCGCCTAATCCGGCGGAGCTGCTGATGCACGCGCGTTTCCAGCAGCTGCTGGACTGGGCGAACGAACGCTACGATCTGGTGATTATTGATACTCCGCCGATCCTGGCGGTTACCGACGCAGCGGTAGTCGGCCACCGCGCAGGCACCACGCTGCTGGTCGCCCGCTTCGGGATGAACAGCGTGAAGGAGATGCTGGTCTGTATACAACGCCTGGAGCAGAGCGGCGTCAACACCAAAGGGGTGATCCTGAACGGCGTCATTAAGCGGGCAAGCAACGCTTACGGCTACGGCTATCATCACTACGGCTACACCTATTCGAGTAACTGATAATCCGGCGCCTGCCCGTTCTGACATTAATGCGCATTGTGTTTGTAATGAAAAACGGGCAGGCCAAGCTTCAGGCGCAATGCGAGCATGCGCGCGGTGAAACCAAACAGCAGCGTGGAGATAACCACCACATCGTGACTGGTGACATAGTGCTGCAAGGCAACATACAGCACTGCGGCGGCAAAGGAGATGCCGGCATACAGTTCCTTCTGGAAAACCAGCGGGATACGTTTACAGAACATATCGCGCAGCACCCCGCCAAACACGCCCGTGATCACCGCCGCAATGGTGGCGATAACCGGGCCTTCACCCATATCGAGAGCGATTTGCGCACCAATGATGGAAAAAACAATCAGCCCAAGCGCATCAAGCACGAGGAATAAGCGGCGCAGATGAGGCATCACCGGAGCCACAATCGTGGTGAGTACGGCTGCCGTTGCCACGATAATGACGTACTCAGGGTTTTTGACCCAGCCGAGTGGATAATGGCCAAGCAGGATATCGCGTACGGACCCGCCGCCGAGCGCAGTGGCTGTGGCAATAATGATCACGCCGAAGGTGTCCATACGGCGACGTCCGGCAGCGAGCGCGCCGGTCATGGCTTCTGCGGTAATGCCAATGAGATAGAGAACATGAAGCAGCATAAAACCTCCGGAATGAAGAGGGGGAGATTAACGATTTGTGCGGAAGATCACGATTGAGATTTTCTAAGGCGAGGTGGTTTTCCCTAAAGGAATTTATCAGCGCACGGCGGGCAGGCTTGATTTAAGGCGGGAGAGAGAGAAAGTAAGGCTAAGTAAGGATTAGAATAAGTAATGGGTGATGCGCGAGGCAGCACCACCCGGAAAGTGATCACTCGATATTCTGGATCTGCTCGCGCATCTGCTCAATGAGGACCTTCAGTTCAATCGCTGAATTGGTCACCTCTGCATTGATGGACTTAGACGCCAGCGTGTTCGACTCGCGGTTGAACTCCTGCATCATAAAGTCGAGACGGCGGCCCACAGCTTCTTTCTTCTTCAGAATGTTGTAGGTCTCTTTAACGTGCGCTTCCAGACGATCCAGCTCTTCAGCCACGTCCACGCGCTGCGCCATCAGCACCAGTTCTTGTTCCAGACGGTTGTTTTCGAGCTGGACTTCCGCCTCTTCCAGTTTGGCGACAAGTCGCTCACGCTGCCATTGCAGCACTTCTGGCATATGAGCGCGAACTTTAGCCACTTCGGCGCTCACGCCCTCAAGACGCTGTTCAATCATTGCTTTCAGCGCCTGGCCTTCGGTTTCGCGGGCAACGATAAAGTCATCCAGCGTGCCGTCGAGTGCCGCGAGGATTTCGGCGGTAATCGCGTCCAGATCCTGCTCTCCGGCGGCCATCACGCCAGGCCAGCGCAGAATATCAACCGGGTTGATCTCGCCTTCGTCGCTTTGCATTTTGACCCAGTTCGCCGCATTAACGAGCTGTTTTGCCAGCTTTTCGTTAAGGATCAGTTCACCCTGCGCGCTGGCATCGGGCTCAAAACGCAGATTACATTCCACTTTCCCGCGGGTCAGACGCGTACGGATACGCTCACGCACCACAGGCTCCAGGCTGCGGAACTGTTCCGGCATACGGAAATATGTTTCCAGATAGCGCTGGTTTACCGAGCGCATTTCCCAGGTAGCGCTACCCCAGCTACCCTTGATTTCACGCCGGGCGTAGGCGGTCATACTGCGGATCATAGACATTCCCGTTTTTAAAGGAGAGATGGGGGGATTATAGCTTTCAGGGGCTTCTCAGGATAGGAATAAGCGTCCTTTATCCGTATAATGCGCAGCCACATTCGTTTCAAGCCGGAGAATCCATCATGCGTCCAGCAGGTCGTAGCGCCAATCAGGTGCGTCCCGTCACCCTGACCCGTAACTATACAAAACACGCTGAAGGCTCTGTGCTGGTTGAGTTTGGTGACACCAAAGTGCTTTGCACCGCGTCCATCGAAGAGGGCGTGCCTCGCTTCCTGAAAGGTCAGGGCCAGGGCTGGATCACCGCCGAATACGGCATGTTGCCGCGCGCAACCCATACCCGTAATGCTCGTGAAGCGGCAAAGGGTAAGCAGGGCGGGCGTACTATGGAGATCCAGCGCCTGATCGCGCGTGCGCTCCGCGCCGCGGTTGACCTGAAAACGCTGGGCGAGTTCACCATCACCCTGGACTGCGACGTGATCCAGGCCGATGGCGGCACGCGTACCGCCTCCATTACCGGCGCCTGCGTGGCGCTGGCAGATGCGCTGAACAAGCTGGTTGCCGCCGGTAAGCTGAAAACCAACCCGATGAAAGGGATGGTTGCCGCTGTCTCCGTCGGTATCGTTAACGGCGAAGCACTTTGCGATCTGGAATACGTTGAAGATTCTGCCGCAGAAACCGACATGAACGTGGTGATGACCGAAGATGGTCGCATCATTGAAGTGCAGGGCACGGCGGAAGGCGAGCCATTCACCCACGAAGAGCTGCTCACCTTGCTGGCGTTGGCCCGAGGGGGTATCGAATCCATTGTAACGACGCAGAAGGCGGCGTTAGAAAATTGATTTTAAGGCGACCAATGAGTCGCCTTTTTTTTGCCTGTAAGACAGAAAAAACTAAAGGAGCAAATCCATGAAATCGTATCAGCGCCAGTTTATTGAGTTTGCGCTTAACAAGCAGGTACTTAAGTTTGGCGAGTTCACGCTGAAATCGGGGCGTAAAAGCCCGTATTTCTTCAACGCCGGGCTGTTTAATACCGGGCGCGACCTGGCACTGTTAGGCCGTTTCTATGCCGAAGCGCTGGTGGATTCCGGGATTGATTTCGACCTGCTGTTTGGCCCCGCGTACAAGGGCATTCCGATTGCAACCACCACGGCGGTGGCGCTGTCGGAGCACCATGACCGCGACGTGCCATACTGCTTTAACCGTAAAGAGGCCAAAACCCACGGTGAAGGCGGCAATCTGGTAGGCAGTGCGTTGCAGGGCCGCGTGATGCTGGTCGATGACGTGATCACCGCAGGCACCGCGATCCGTGAATCAATGGAGATTATCCAGGCTAACGGTGCAACGCTTGCGGGCGTGCTGATTTCGCTCGATCGTCAGGAGCGCGGGCGCGGCGACATCTCTGCTATTCAGGAAGTGGAACGCGATTATGGCTGCAAGGTCACGTCGATTATCACCCTGAAAGACCTGATTGCGTATCTGGAAGAGAAGCCTGAGATGGCGGACCATCTGGCAGCGGTAAAAACGTATCGCGAAGCGTTCGGGGTTTAATTGCGTTGCCCGGTGGCGCGACGCTTACCGGGCCTACCCGTTCGTAGGCCGGATAAGGCGAAGCCGCCATCCGGCGGCGGCGTTACTGCAATTGTGCTGCCACTAACGGCCAGCGGGCGTCAAAATCGTCCGTTGGTCGGTATTTGAATTCGCTGCGCACAAACCGAGAGAGCATCCCCTCGCAAAATGCCAGGATCTGGCTTGCCAGCAGGGTCTCATCAGTAGTATATCCCTCACCTTCCCGCATTTTTTTCTCGCGCAGAACCTGACGCAGCTGAGCTTCGATACGCTCAAAAAGCTGATTTATACGGCCTTGCAGACGATCCTGTTCAAACATCAGCGCGTGGCCGGTCAGAATACGGGTCAGACCCGGGTTACGTTCACCAAAGCCCAGAATCAGCAGCACAATCAGACGCAGACGCGCGCTGGTGTCTTTTTCATCTTTCAGAATCAGGTTGATGCGCGTGATCAGGCTATCTTCAATAAACTCGATCAGGCTGTCGAACATCCGGGTTTTACTCGGAAAATGACGATACAGCGCCGCTTCTGATACGCCCACAGAGGCCGCCAGCTTTGCGGTGGTGATGCGTTGACTGCCGTCGCTGGATTCAAGCATCAGAGCCAGAGATTGAAGTATTTCTTCGCGACGATTCCTTTTCGCGGTTTGTTTTTCTGCCATGTTACAAAATACCCCTGAAAATAAGCACTTGTCAGGCTGGCAACCACACAGCGACCCGCAAACTGACGTTTGCGGTTTGTTATTGCATTATGGCGCTGTGAGATGCGTGTTTGTCGGGCGGTTATTTGCGCCCGGAATGGCCGAAGCCGCCTTCGCCACGGTCGGTGGCGTCGAAGTCTGCCACCAGGTTAAATTCTGCCTGCACCACCGGTACAAACACCATCTGCGCGATACGCTCGCCCGGCTCAATGGTGAAGCTGTCCTGGCCACGGTTCCAGACGGAGACCATCAGCTGACCCTGATAGTCAGAGTCGATCAGGCCGACCAGGTTACCCAGCACGACGCCATGCTTATGGCCCAGGCCAGAACGCGGCAGGATCACTGCTGCCAGTGACGGGTCAGCAATGTGAATCGCCAGTCCGGTCGGGATCAGGGTCGTTGCACCCGGCGCCAGTTCTACGGCGTCGTCGAGACAGGCGCGCAGGTCAAGACCGGCAGAGCCGGAGGTGGCATACGTTGGCAGCGGAAATTGCTCGCCAACGCGCGGGTCCAGTATCTTAACGTCGATTTTTTTCATCATAACGGGTAACGATCTCGTCCAGTAATTGTTGGCCCAGGAGTGCTTTGCGCTCAAGCGGTAAGACTTTATCTCCATCCTGCCAGAAAAGGTGCAATGCGTTGCTGTCGCTGTTAAATCCTTGCGTGGACAGCGATACGTCGTTCGCGCAAATTAAATCGAGGTTTTTGCGGGTACGTTTTTGCCGGGCATATTCTTCCACATTATTCGTTTCTGCGGCAAACCCAACAACGTAAGGACGATGAGTTTTCAATGCGGCGACACCGGCAACGATATCCGGGTTCTTCACCATTTTTATTGTTAATTCATCGCCTTGCTTTTTAATTTTGGCGTCAGCAATGGTTTCAGCACGGTAATCAGCGACGGCCGCACAGCCGATAAAAATATGCTGCTGTTGTGCATGCGCCTGTACGGCGGCGTTCATTTCCAGCGCGGTCGTCACATCAATACGCTGCACAAACGCCGGTGTGGTAAGCGACACCGGGCCGCTTACCAGCGTGACGTTCGCGCCACGTTTGGCCGCCGCGGCGGCAATGGCAAAGCCCATTTTGCCGGAGCTGTGGTTGGTGATGTAACGCACCGGATCCAGCGGCTCGCGCGTTGGGCCCGCGGTAATCATGATGTTGAGATGTTGCAGATCGTTGACAGGCGAGAAATGGGCGGCGGCCATATCAACAATCGTCAATGGGTCGAGCATACGGCCCGGCCCCACGTCGCCACAGGCCTGGCTGCCGCTATCCGGTCCCCAAATCAGCAGGCCGCGTGAGGCCAGCGTTTCCAGATTATGCTGGGTGGCGGCATTGCGGTACATCTGCTGGTTCATGGCGGGCACAACCGCGACGGGCGCAGGCGTGGCGAGGCAAATGGTCGATACCAGATCGTTCGCCATACCGGCCGCCACGCGGGCAATTACATCTGCCGTGGCGGGGGCAAGGATAACCAGATCGGCCCATTTCCCCAGCTCAATGTGGCCCATTGCGGCTTCGGCCGCCGGGTCGAGAAGGCTGTCGGATACCGGGTATCCCGAGACGGCTTGCAGGCTTAGCGGGGTGATAAAGGCTTTGCCGCCTTCGGTGATCGCGACCCGTACGTCGGCCCCGCGCTCGCGCAAACGGCGCACCAGGTCTGGCGTTTTATAGGCAGCAATACCGCCGCTTACGCCAAGAACGATTTTTTTACCGGCCAGGCTCATCATGATTCTTTCCTGTTGGGTTCACCAGAGAGCGGGCATTTTATCACAATCCCTAAAACGGGGTGATGATGTCCTTTACTCACTTTGCGAGGCGTTACGCAAGAACGAAACGTCAGCGTCGAGCCCCGAATTTGCCTGTGGCAGCATAATGGCAAACAGAAGGAGGCCGGGCATGGAAGAGACTGAACTGCTGCTACCGCGTGAAAAAATGCTGCGCCATGGCGTCACGTTGCTGAAAGACGACGAGCTGCTGGCGCTTTTTTTACGCACCGGCACGCAGGGAAAAACGGTATTTACGCTGGCGAAAGAGCTGATAGACCATTTTGGTTCACTGCATGGTTTGCTGACCGCCGAGCTGGAGGCGTTTACGCACGTGGAGGGCATCGGCGTGGCGAAATATGCCCAGCTGCGGGGCATTGCGGAGCTTGCCCGGCGATTTTATAACGTGCGTATGGAGGAAGAAGACCCGATCCTGACCCCGGACATGACCCGCGAATTTCTGCAAAGCCAGCTCTCCGATCTGGAGCGGGAGATCTTCATGGTGATCTTTCTCGACAACAAAAACCGGGTGCTGAAACATACCCGCCTTTTTTCGGGAACATTGAGCCATGTTGAGGTGCATCCGCGTGAAATTGTGCGGGAAGCGATAAAAGTGAATGCAGCCGGCGTGATCCTCGCGCATAATCACCCCTCTGGCTGTGCAGAACCAAGCAGAGCTGACAAAGCCATTACCGAACGTATTATCAAATGCTGTCAATTCATGGACATTCGTGTGCTGGACCATCTGATAATTGGCCGCGGAGAGTACATTTCTTTTGCCGAACGTGGCTGGATTTAGGCCTTTTCTCGCGATCCATCGGGATCTTTGTCTGTTCGGGACTTGAGCACACCGCCGAGTCAGCGTATACTACGCCACCTTTGAGAATCTCGGGTTTGGCATTTGGGCCTGGCAATCGAGAGTTCAATAGAACTATGCGATGACCGGGCTGTAAAGCCTGACGAGGCGCCGATACCCCATACGAAGCTCGAGCTAATTTGATTTTTGGAGAATAGACATGTCCCGAGTCTGCCAAGTTACTGGCAAGCGTCCGGTGACCGGTAACAACCGTTCCCACGCACTGAACGCGACTAAACGCCGTTTCCTGCCGAACCTGCACTCTCACCGTTTCTGGGTTGAGAGCGAGAAGCGTTTTGTCACCCTGCGCGTATCTGCTAAAGGTATGCGTGTAATCGATAAGAAAGGCATCGATACAGTTCTGTCCGAACTGCGTGCCCGTGGCGAAAAGTACTAAGTACTTAAAGAGGAAATAAATCATGGCTAAAGGTATTCGCGAGAAAATCAAGCTGGTTTCTTCTGCTGGTACAGGTCACTTCTACACCACCACGAAGAACAAACGTACTAAGCCGGAAAAACTGGAACTGAAAAAATTCGATCCAGTTGTACGCCAGCACGTACTGTACAAAGAAGCTAAAATCAAATAATTTTAGTCTCCTTGTATTGAAAAACCCCGCATCTGCGGGGTTTTTTGCATTCTGCATCTCAACGGAGGAACCATGCCTGAATTACCTGAGGTAGAGACCAGCCGCCGCGGTATTGAGCCGCATCTGGTCGGCGCGACTATTCTTCATGCTGTCGTTCGCAACGGGCGTCTGCGCTGGCCGGTTTCCGATGAGATCCACGCGTTAAGCGATAAACCCGTCCTGAGCGTGCAGCGCCGCGCGAAATACCTGCTGCTGGAGCTGCCTGACGGCTGGATCATTATCCATCTGGGCATGTCGGGCAGTCTGCGCATCCTCACCGAAGAATTGCCTGCGGAAAAGCACGATCACGTTGACCTGGTGATGAGCAACGGCAAAGTGCTGCGTTATACCGACCCGCGTCGCTTTGGCGCATGGCTGTGGACCAAAGAGCTGGAAGGGCACAACGTGCTGGCGCATCTGGGGCCTGAGCCGCTCTCAGAGGCGTTTAACGCGGATTATCTCAAAGAGAAGTGTGCGAAGAAGAAGACCCCGATTAAACCCTGGCTGATGGATAATAAGCTGGTGGTGGGCGTGGGGAATATCTATGCCAGCGAATCGCTGTTTGCCGCCGGGATCCATCCCGATCGGCTGGCCTCTTCGCTGTCGGCGCAGGAGTGCGAGCTGCTGGTCAGAGTGATTAAAGCGGTACTGCTGCGCTCAATTGAGCAGGGCGGGACGACGCTGAAGGATTTCCTGCAAAGCGACGGGAAGCCGGGCTATTTTGCGCAGGAGTTGCAGGTTTATGGCCGTAAGGGTGAACCATGCAGGGCCTGCGGGACGCCGATTATTGCCACGAAGCATGCCCAGCGGGCCACGTTCTACTGCCGTCAGTGCCAGAAGTAAGGTTACTTTAGCTTTTCCATCAACGCCTGGTGGACGTTAACCGGCAGGAAGTGGGTAACGTCCCCGTGATGGCGCGCCACCTCTTTCACCAGCGAAGACGAGATGAAAGACCACTCCTTGGAGGGCATCAGGAATACGCTCTCCAGCTCCGGCATCAGATGGCGGTTCATGTGCGCCAGCTGCATCTCGTATTCGAAGTCTGCTACCGCGCGAAGACCGCGGATCAGAATATTGGCCTGCTGAGCACGGGCAAAGTTTGCCATCAAATCGCTGAACCCGACGACTTCAACATTCGACAGATGCGAAATCGCATCGGTGGCCAGCTGCACGCGTTCGTTCAGGTCGAACATCGGCTTTTTGCTCGGGCTGGCGGCGATGGCCAGAATCACCTTGTCGAACATACACGCCGCACGGGTGATGATATCAAGATGACCGTTAGTGATTGGATCGAAGGTACCCGGATAAATCGCTTTTGTGCTCATGGCTCACGTTTTCTCTGAGTAGCCGCGGTTCAGCGCCCACAGCTCGGTGTATTTGTTGAAAGTATACTGGGCATTGACCACCGCCAGTAACCAGCCCTGTTTGCCGTCCAGCACGCCGCCGCGCAGCAGCAGCGTTTTCAGAAACGCGCCCAGCGTGTGGGTGAAGATACCCGTCAGCGTGGCCTTCTTGCCGCGCTGGTGGCGTTCCTGCGCCCATGCGGTGGCATAGTTGAGCTGTTTACGCTGGAAGCTGGCGAAATCACGGCAGGTCAGATGAAGCAGATCGCCCGTCAGGGGGATCACCTGAGCGTTATCGCAGGCCAGCGACTCATGAACAAGGTTATCGTTGTACTGATAACGCTCGCGCGCATAGAGGCGCATCACGCGGTCGGGATACCATCCGCTGTGGCGCATAAAGCGGCCCAGGAAATAGTTACGGCGCGCGATGCTGTAGACCGCGCCAGGCTGCGGCGCGGCAAGCACCGTTTGAATGGCCTGCCGGAGTTCCGGGGTGACGCGCTCGTCGGTGTCGATCATCAGCACATAATCGCCCGTGGCGAACCCCTGCGCACGCTGGCGCTGAATGCCGTAGCCCTGCCAGTCGGTGTCGGTAAAGACTTTTGCGCCCGCTGCACGGGCAACGTCCACCGTGTTGTCCGTACTTCCGGAGTCGAGAATGACGATTTCGTCAGCCCAGGCAACGGAGGCCAGGCAATCCGGAAGCAGGTCGGCGGCGTTTTTGGCGATCATCACGACCGACAGACGCGTTGACATCAATGGCTCCGCTGCGGCAGATAAGGTTGCAAAAGTTGCAGCAGACGGGTCAGTGCGCCCTGGTTCTGATGCAGGACTTCAACGGCATGACGACCGTACCACAGGCGGTAATCTTCGTCGGTCAGAAGGGTAGAGACCTCTTTGACCACTGAATCCGCGTCGGTCACAGTGATTAAGCCATCGGCTTGCTGCAATTTAGCGCAGATATCTTTGAAGTTAAACGTGTGTGGCCCCATCAGCACAGGGATGGCGTGGGCCGCCGGCTCCAGCGGGTTATGGCCACCGCGCTCTACCAGGCTGCCACCGACAAAAGCGAGATCCGCAATGCCGTACAGCAGCATCAGTTCGCCCATCGTATCGCCAATCACCACCTGCGTGCTGCCTGAGGGGATTTCGCCGCTGCTGCGCAGGGTGAAGCTGAAACCGCCTTTTTGCACCATTTCGCGGGCATCTTTGAAACGCTCCGGATGGCGGGGAACCAGAATCAGCAGTAAATCAGGGAATTTTTCCAGCAGCTGGCGGTGAGCCTGAAGAATAATCGCTTCTTCGCCGTCATGAGTGCTGGTGGCAATCCAGACCTGGCGACGCGGCGCCCACTGTCGACGCAGCGTGACCGCACGGGCGGCGAGTTCTGGAGTGACGGAAATATCGAACTTCAGGCTACCCGTGACCGCAAGCTGGTTGCGTTTCAGCCCGAGGGCGATAAAGCGCGCGGCATCTTCTTCGTTCTGCGCGGCAATCAGCGTGATTTTGCTGAGCAGGCGACGCATAAATTTACCCAGCTTGCCGTACCCTTTCGCCGAGCGTTCTGACAGACGCGCGTTGGCGATAACCAAAGGGATTTTACGGGCATGCAGGGCGGAAATCATATTCGGCCACAGTTCGGTTTCCATGACGATCACCAGTTTAGGGCGAACGGTATTCAGGAAACGGTTCATGGCGCAGGGAAGATCGTACGGAAGATAGACGTGATGCACGTCTTTACCGAAAGCAGACATCACACGCTCTGAGCCGGTTGGCGTCATCGTGGTGACGGTGATGGGCAGCGACGGATAGCGGTGGCGCAGGGCACGCACCAGCGGAATGGCCGCCAGCGTTTCCCCGACTGACACGGAATGCAGCAGAATACCGTCCGGCGCCACTTTATTGCGGCAGTAGCCATAGCGTTCGGCCCAGCGTTTACGGTACGCAGGCGCTTTACGGCTACGGAGCAACAGTCGCAGCCACACCAGTGGCTGAATGATGTAGAGCAGGGCGGTATACAACAATTCCAAGCGATTATCCGTTTTTTTAGTTTCGGCCGGGAAATTCTAAGCATTTAAGCGTGCTAAAGCTATCTCTTATGCCAGATACCGTTTTAAACGGAAGTAGCGGCGGCCCAGGCGCCAGCGCAAACGCGGGCTTTTGGCACTCTTCCAGATGAGCTTCCAGATGCCGGTATCGAAGAACTCTTTGATTATCATTGATTTCTTCGCCTCATCCTTCATGTTGTCGAAGGTATGAATAATTCCCAGCCCCTCTTTGGCGATTTGCCAGTGGCAGGCAGGGATATTTTTCACTTTATCCGGGTAACGCTGGTTAATGGCATCAAGCATCTTCAGGATCTTCATGTAATGACGCGCGGAGCGAATAAGCGTGTCGTCATTATCCGGGGTGTGCGATACCGAGGCGGAGTGTATGTAGTAGTCGTAAAAGCGTTCGCTGGTGTACTGAACGCGTTCCGCGGCAAGCAGCACCTCGGTAGTCCACGGGATATCCTGATGGCGCAGGCCAGGCTCGAAGCGGAAACCGTTCTGACGAATAAAATCGTGGCGATAGATATTCAGCCAGGTCACATGGAGGAACTTACGTGAATCCAGCGCCTTTTTTAGCCATGCCGCGCCATTCATGACGCCCGTTGAGGCGAGCTTATCTTCAGGGAAGATAGGGCGAGACGGTTTTTTGTTATTTTCCCAGACGTAGTTGCCATTGCAGGTGGCGACGTCCAGGTTCTGCGTGACGGCCATATCCAGCAGACGCTGGTACATGCCGGGTTTAAAGACGTCATCAATATCCGGGAAAGAGAGATATTGGCCGGTCGCTACGGCCAGGCCGGTATTACGCGCGATGGACACGCCCTGATTAGGTTGTTCAATAACCTGCATCTGTGGCAGCGTTTCACGCCATTTTTCGACAATCTGCATCGAGCGGTCAGTAGAGCCATCATTGACGATGATGACTTCCATACTGTCGATATGTTGATTGACAAGGCAGGTAAAGAACTGATCGAGAAAAGCTTCACCGTTATAAACGGCAACCACCACGCTTAACAAAGGCGCTGAATTTTGCATATGAAACCTGATTATTTTTGGTTGTCGACCAAAGCAATGTATTGCTGGCAAATGGCGTTGATACCGAACGATGCGATCGTTTCGCGATCAACAACCGGCGGAGAGGCATACAGTTCTGCCAGTGTTTTCGCCAGTGATTCGTCGGTTAACGCTGTCAGACCACGCGCCAGGGGGCCAGTAAGGATCTCAGCAGGGCCGCCAGGGCAGTTTGTACTCACCGGTGGGGTCTGACAGATAATGGACTCCACCAGTACATTACCAAAACCTTCGCAGTCGGAACTTAACACTAAAAGGCGAGCCCCTTTGATCCACGGATAGGGGTTGGTTTCGAACGGGCGGAAAATAATCTTATTTTCGATTCCAAGCTCAGCGGCTAACTGTTTGAGCTGGTCTATTTTGGCGTCAGAGCCTTTGCCCATTAACACCAGCGATGCGTCAATCTTGCTCAGCGCGAACGCGCGCAGAAGCCGGTCGTGTCGCTTGTGTTCATGAAAACGGCCAACGTGGATAATGTAATCCTGCCCCTGCATCTCAAAGGGCGCTTCTGCCAGACGCTGAATTTCAGGGATATCGAAGGGGTTATGGATAACCGCTTTGCGCCGCAGGGGGATAGCGAGTACTTCAGCGAGATCGTGTAGCACGGCGCCGGATACCGCCACAACATTGCGGTTTTCATAGGTATGGCGAATTTTATAATGCTTAAACCAGCGGGAAAGCCCGCTGCGATGGCGTAAATAGGAGAAAGAGAACATCCCGTGTACGCAGAACCAGACCTTATCCCGATCCAGCGCGCGGCTGTGCGCCACGATACGGTCGGTTTTATGCAGATGCGAGAAGACAACGTCAAATTTACCGCTGCGTTCTGCCTGCTCAATGGCGCGATCCAGCAAACGGGCGCGACGCGGGATCTCGGTCAGCTTCCGCCAGGGTTTTTTACAGGTATCCTGCACAACCTGAAAATCGATGCCTTCCGGAATGGCGTAGTCGCACACCTTCCGTAAGGAGAAAAGGGTAACCTGATGCCCCAGTTCTGTCAGTCCGCTGGAGAGGGTGAGAACCGTTTTTTCAGCTCCTCCACCGGGTAAACCATCAATAATCATTAGGATGCGCATTATTAATCCAGTAATTTTTGATAAAGCGAAATAAGCTGACTTGACAGTTTTTCAGGGGTTGCTTCTCTGACGCGTTCACGCGCCGCAAGCCCCATATTGTTATTTTTTGCCAGTGAAGGAATGGACACGACGGCCTCCTTCAATGTGCGGATATCAAGTGCATCACAGTAAAACCCGTTCTGGCCTTGCGCAATAAATTCTGATCCACCGCAACTCTCTGACGTAATGACGGGCAGTCCGCAGGCCATTGCTTCAAGTATGACGTTAGGAAAAGGATCATACAGCGTCGGCAGCAGTAAACCATCAGAAAGCTGATAAAATGGCAGCGTCTCTTTTTGCATCCCCAGGAAACGGATTTGCCCCTCACAGCCTAATGAACGGGCGAGGTCGCGATAGCGGCTTTCCGCTTTATCCTGACCGACCACAATCAGCCACGCCGATGTTCCTGCTATCGCCTGAATAGCGCTTGCCAGACCCTTGCGTTCAAACCCCGAACCCACGAAGCAGAAAATGACGGCATCAGCGGGTAAGCCAAATTGCTTACGCAGTACAGCACGCTGACGCTCTTCTGCCGGAACGAAGCGGCTGGAATCTATTGAATTATAAATCACATGTATCTTTTTTGCGTCAATATCAAAGTCTTCGACGATTTCGCGTTTGATCATCTCCGCATTACAGATAACGGCTTTCAGCTCGGGCGCCTGATACATTTCACGCTCTGCGTGCATTACGTAGCGGTGATAGCGATCGTGCATAAGCAGCTTTGCGCGCCAGGCGGGGAGAATACGCGACCGCTGTAGCAGCCAGCGTCGATGCACGCCATCTCCGGCGCGGTAAATATCACAGCCCGGAATGCGTTCGTGGCTCTGCACAATATCAAACTGCTGTTGCTGCCAAAGCGCGCGCGCGGCATGTGCGAAGCCGCGTTCACGGCTGATGCGGCCCCATTTCCGTGGATCGCAAATATGAATGTGCCAGTCGTCCTGCTTTTCGCCCTGCCACTCGCGAGTGATGACGTTGAGCTCAAGATTTTGATTACTCAGCGCGGTGAGTGCCCTGGAGACAAAACGTTCCGCTCCCCCATCCGGACGATATTTTTGGCGCACGATGGCCAGACGATGAAGCTTCATTGCAGGTATCTCCTTGCGGCGGAGACGACAGCATCAACGGGTATGGCGTCGAGATAACGTTCCGTCGTTTTTGTATCAATGGCGTCAGGGTTGGGAAGCGGGCCGTAGTTACCTGCCCAGATGACCTCGCCGTTAACCTGCCATGGCGACCAGAACGTCAATTTTGACGGGCCAAACAGCGCCACGCAGGGCGTCTGAAGGGCGGCGGCCATGTGCATGGGTACGGAGTCAACGCCGATGAACAGGTTCGCATGATCGATAAGCGCGGCCAGCTGGCGCAGGGTTAACTGTCCTGCCAGCGAAACAACACCCGTTTGCGGGGAGGCGGCAAGAATGCGGTCAATCATCGCCAGCTCTTTTTTATCCGGACCTGCGGTAAGAACGATGGTGTGGCCGTCCTGCTGCAACGCGGCGATAGTTTGCGCCATTTTGCCTTCGTCCCAGCACTTAAAGAACCAGCGTGAAGTGGGTTGAATAACGATGAAGCCTTCTCCCACGCCCTTTTGCATAAGCTTTTGCTGAGCATGGTGCCAGTCATCCGCACTGTAAGCCATGGTGACGGTAGGGTTGGACGCTACCGGCAGCGCTGACAGTATGGAGAGATTTTGTTCAACGGTATGCAGCGACTGATGGCTGGCCACAGAGACCAGTTCACTGTGACAAAAACGCCAAAATGCATTATTGCGCTTGTTAAAGGCAAACCCGAGCCGAACCGGTGCGCCGGTGAAGCGGGTGACAATCGCGCTGCGCCACTGATCGGCCAGATTAATCACCAGGTGATAATGTTGAGCGCGCAACGCACGAAGCAGCTGCCACTCTTTTTGCAGGTGCTTCAGCGTCCCCAGCTGCTTCCATTTACGATCGATACCGTAGATCGTACCGATTGCCGGATGCGCGGCGAGCATGTCTCGCGTCTCTTCATAGAGAAGCACGTCGATTTGGGCTTCAGGCCATTTTTGGCGTAATGAATTGATGACGGGGGTAGTGAGTAACATGTCACCATGATGGCGAAGTTTGATCAGTAAAATGCGCAAATCAGGCGTGTCAGGTAAGTTATTCATCATCATCTTATCGGCGTTGTACTATTGGCAATTCTAATAGACCTGGTAACGACTTGCACTCTTTCTCCATAATGTCGGGAATTTCCCCGGAAGGGTTTACTCCTGCTTTCGGGCGTGCGTAACATAGCGCTAACTATTTTGTCTTGCGGGCTCATTATGAAAAAACCAGCGTTTATCATCACGATCGATACCGAAGGGGATAATCTCTGGCAGAACCACCGGGTGATCAAAACGGAAAACGCTCGCTACCTGGCGCGGTTTCAGGCGCTTTGTGAACGTTTCGGCTTTAAGCCCGTCTGGCTGACCAACTACGAGATGGCGGTCGAACCGGTATTTATTGCGTTCGCTAAAGAGGTCATAGCCCGCGGCCAGGGTGAAGTGGGGATGCATCTCCATGCCTGGAACAGCCCTCCGGAGCACGATCTTACCGGTGATGACTGGCGCTGGCAGCCTTATCTGATTGAGTTTTCAGACGAGGTTATGCGTGAGAAAGTGGTATTTATGACCCGCTTACTGGAAGAGACCTTCCAGACAAAAATGCTCAGCCATCGCGCCGGGCGCTGGGCATTTGACAGCCGTTACGCCAGGCTGCTGATCGAGCTGGGTTATCAGGTAGATTGTTCCGTCACGCCGCGCGTGAACTGGCGAAATGCGAAAGGTGCCCCTCAGGGAAGTGGCGGAACGAATTACCAGCATTTTCCCGATCGCGCTTACTTTCTGGACGCAGACGATATTTCCCGTCCTGGAAACAGCCCGTTACTCGAAGTGCCGATGAGCATCCAGTATAAACACCCGGCATGGCTGAATTCCCTGAAGCAGAGGTATGATCGTCTTCGCGGTAAATACCGTTCTCCGTCAGTTAACTGGTTACGCCCGTCCGGCGGAAACGCGGCGGAGATGATTAAGGTTGCGCAGCAGTGTCTGTCTCAGGGGAATGACTACGTGGAGTTCATGCTTCATTCTTCAGAATTTATGCCTGGCGGCAGCCCGACGTTTAAAGATGAGGCGGCGATTGAAGGTTTATATCAGGATTTGGAGCAGCTCTTTACCTGGCTATCAGATAAAACGGTGGGAATGACGCTGGCTGAGTTTTACCAGTACAAAAAAGCATAATGCCCGCCAGGCGGGCATATTTGCTAGCCGTGGTTTTATTTTTTCCATAACGCCTCAATAACCCTTTTTTTGTAGCTAAAACGAACATCGGTGGACAGGAAAAAAGACAATGTATACATGGTCTTTACGCGTTGTTTCACGAGCTGCAATTGTTGGTCTGTAAGACAGGACCGATGGTTGCTGTAAATATCAAACCAGTGGCAATTGACGAGATGTTTGTAGCGTGACGGAAATGTTTTTTCCATCTGTAACGTGCATTCGACAAGTGTCGAAATTTTGCTGGCATCCAGTCTGCTCGATAAACTGTCGCGACGCTTGATGTAATAATAATGCCCCTGGCGCTGATAGAATATTTTACTCGACTGCATCAGCATGCCGGGGAATACGGCGAAATCCTCGTAACATATCATCGAAGGAATGAGGTTACTCTCGTACAGTTTACGATGAATAAACTGGCCGATGAGATGCGCCTGAAAATCTTTATGGCGTAGAAAACGAGCCACTGCTTCACTTTGCGACAGTGGCACCGGGTGAAATCCCTGCCAGTCTGACGTTATTTTCCGGGGATCGCGAATCTCAAGCAAACGCGTCAGCAGCATGTCCGGGCGCTGTGCTTTCAGGAAGGTGATTGCGTCTCTCAGGCTACCCGGCTTTAAGCAATCGTCACTGTCGAGCATCGTAATGTACTCTCCCGATGCCAGCGCGACGGCACTGTTTCGGACCTGGCCTACGTTACGAAAATTCACGGTCCGGGTTATGACTTGCGGAAATTTAGGCGACCACTCGTCAATTATTGCCTGCGTGGCATCCTCAGAACTGTCGTTAAAAATAATGATTTCTGTGTCTTGGTCGGTTGCTGCCAGCAGGCTCGAAAGCGTGGCGGGCAGCGTATCTTCAGCGTTATGCGCAGCAATGATGACGCTTAAAAAAGCCATAAAAATTAGTGTCCTTGAGCGTCGGTAGCGTGATCCAGTGAGCGGGCTTTCGGCAAGCGTCGAATAAACTGCTGGAGTTCGTCTAAAGCGGGTTCAGTCACCGCGAAAAGCTCTTCCCTCTCCTGAGGGAAATAATAACGTGTTTCAAAGACATAAGAGCAAATGTTGTCGTCATTACCAATCAGCATCACGTTGCCAAGCGGACGCTGTTCATAGTGGCAGCAAGGCCCAAACAGCAGAACCACCGGCACGCCGACAGCGTCTGCAATGTAGACATTGCCCGAATCAGACGCGATGTAGCAGTCCATTTTAGAAATGGCCCAGGGAAGCTCTTCGAGCGAAATTTTGCTAATCAGATTGATAAAATTCGGGATGTCACCGTAAAGGCGGGTGATATCGTCCATCCACGACTGTTCGTTTGGCGCGCCGAAGACATAAAACTCGCAGGGTAAATCGGCGAGACGATCCACAATCCGCTTCCAGATAGCAGGCGGCACCGTTTTGGCTTTATTACCCGCCGCAATGCTGATGCCGATGCGGATAACGTCTGGTTTATCAAGAATGGCCGGGTAAGTCGTCGGTTTGAAGAGCGGCTTTGTGGCGTGCTTGGGAGAGTCTTGCCAGGTAAGCGAGCGGTCGGCCAGTTTCAGGTAGTTCGTCACCGAAAGCGTTTTTTTGCCGTGCTCAACGGTACCGTCGGCCGCGAGATAGAAAATCCCGTGATACCACCTGCGTGTGTAAATGCTTAGAAATTGTTTGTTTTTTGCATTGCAGACGGCGGCAAAAAAGAGGTTTACGCTGTTGGGCTGTAGCAGGTAGACGTTGTCATAGCGGTTCATGATCCTGCAAGCGAAGCAGAGCTTGCGCCACAGGCTGCGCTTATGCTGCTCAATAAAATAGATCTGCTCGATAGTCTCATCATGCTTCGCCAGCGCGCCAACGCTGCGACTGACCAACACATCGCTTTTTTGCAGATGTGCCAGAAGAGGTGTCGCATTAATAAAGTCACCGATTTTGGCTGTCTGAATGACAAGGTTTTTGCCCGTGTCTTTCCGAAACAGCTTCCGGAGGAGCTTCACCGGAAAGAGTAAAATCAGCAGAAATACATAACTCATGGGTTAAATATCCCTGTTGGAAAGCCGATGGCTGCCCTGTAAAAATGAAAAAATAGCATCTGCGCTAATATCCTTCGTTTGTTGCGTAGGGCTGACCATCTGATGCTGGTTTTTACCGTAACCCCCGATCAACCCCGGATCGGTCGGGCCGAAAATCGTGATATTAGGACGATCCAGTGCGGCGGTTAAATGGCTTAACCCTGTATCCACAGAAACGACGGCGTTAGCGCCCGCCAGCTGTGCGGCAACTTGCGCCAGCGTGAGTTTGGGTAACACCTCGACGTGGGAAAAGCCTGCTGCCAGACGCTCCGCGCGCTGCCGCTCATGTTCAGCACCCCACGGGAGTTTAATATGGATACCGCAAGGTTGCATTAGTTCAATCAGTCTTCGCCAGTGCGTTTCCGGCCAGTGCTTGTCGTCGCGCGTTGTGGCATGCAGGAAGACCAGATACGGCTCGCTATCCTTCTCCGTTTCGCGGAGAAAATGCTGTGCGATGGCGTAGTCACCCTGGACGTCGGGTTTTGCATAGCCGAGACTCTTTGCGAACAGCTCACGGGTGCGTTCTACGGCGTGCTGCTGCTTTGCGATGTGGTGGCGGCGGTTATAGAACAGACTCGCCAGCGGTTCGCGGGCGGTGTGCCAGTCCATGCCGTGCTTTATGCCGTGCGCCAGACGCGTGACCAGCGCCGCGCTTTTCACCAGCCCCTGCGCGTCTATGATGGCGTCGTAACGCTGCGCCTGTACCGCTTCGCGAAAGGCTTTACGCTCGGCTTTAATCGGTGCGGAGAACCACGCTTTGCGCCAGCGGCGAATGGCCACCGGGATCACGCGGTCAACGGCTTCATGCCAGGTGGGGATTTGCGCGAAGCCTTCTTCCACCACCCAGTCAAAACGGATACCGGGGATGGCCCGCATCGCGTCCGTCAACGACGGCAGCGTATGCAGAACATCACCCATTGAGGAGGTTTTAACGATCAATACCCGCATCCGTTATCCTTCTTCGCTCAACAGCAGTTCGTTGAGTTCTTCGAGAACGCGCTGCGGCGTAATGTCGATCAGGCTCTGATGGTAACCTTCTGCCGCATCGCCTTTGCGGACTTTGTGATAGCCGGTAATGAGACGAATAACGCGCGCCTTGTGCGACAGCGGCGGCGTGAAGTCCGGGCTGCTCGGGCCATACAGCGCGACCAGTGGGCGATCCAGCGCGGCGGCGACGTGCATCAGGCCAGAGTCATTGCTGACCACGGCCTTACAGGCGGCAATCAGGATAACCGCCTGCTCAAGCTGCGTTTCTCCGGCCAGGTTGCGGCACCAGGCCTGTTGCTCGGTGCTGAGCGTGGCGAGGATTTCATTGCCCGCCTCGTGATCTTTCGCCGAGCCAAACAGCACAATCTGATAGCCCTCGTCGATCAGCTGTTTCGCCAGTTCGGCGTAGTGGTAGTGCGGCCAGCGTTTTGCCGGACCGAACTCCGCGCCGGGACAAAAGCCAATCATCGGGCGTTCAGAGGAAATGCCAAACGCATTGCAGGTGTGGGATTTCTCCCCGTCGTTAACCTGAAGCTGCGGCCACAGTAGCGGCTGCGGCAGATCTTTCGCGCTGCGCATGACGCCTTTGTCGTAGGCCAGCGCCACGTAGCGCTCCACCATCAGCGGCCAGGCTTCTTTATCCAGCACCCGGGCATCGTTCAGCAGGCCGTAGCGCATTTCGCCGCGCCAGCCGGTACGGTGCGGGATGCCCGCAAAGAAGGGCACAAGGGCGGATTTGAAGGAGTTAGGCAGCACGTACGCGCGATCGTAGCGCTTCTCGCGCAGGCTATGGCCGAGCTTGCGGCGTTCGCCGATTTCCAGCGACCCGTGGCCGAGCGGCATCGGGATCGCCTCGTTCACTTCCGGCATACGCGACAACAGCGGACGGCACCAGGCGGGTGCCATCACGTCGATTATCGCCTGGGGATAACGCGCCTTGAGCGTGCGATAGAGACTTTGCGACATCATCATGTCGCCCACCCATGACGGGCCGATCACCAGAATCTTCATGCTTATGCGTCGCGGTTCAGCCAGGCCATATATTCCGTTACGCCTTCGGCAACGGTCTTGAACGGCTTGTCGTAGCCTGCGGCGCGCAGGTTGGTCAGGTCCGCCTGGGTGAACGCCTGGTAGCGGCCTTTCAGCTTATCCGGGAACGGAATGTACTCGATGCTGCCTTTCTTATGGTACGCCAGCGTGGTGTCAGCCACCGCCTGGAAGGATTCCGCGCGGCCCGTGCCCAGGTTGAAAATGCCGGAGACGCCGTTTTCCAGGAACCACAGGTTTACGGCTGCAACGTCGCCCACGTAGACGAAGTCACGCTTGAAGCCGTCGCTGCCTTCGAACAGTTTTGGACTTTCGCCGTTATTCAGCTGCGTGTTCAGGTGGAACGCCACGCTCGCCATGCTGCCCTTGTGCCCTTCGCGTGGCCCGTAAACGTTGAAGTAGCGGAAGCCGACAATCTGCGAGTTCGCTTCCGGCAGGATCTGACGCACGTACTCGTCAAACAGGAACTTGGAGTAGCCGTAGACGTTCAGCGGCTGCTCGTATTCGCGGGATTCGATGAAGTCCGAGGTGCGCCCGCCGTAGGTTGCTGCTGAGGAGGCATACAGGAACGGAATTTCACGCTCCAGGCAGTAGTGCAGGATCTCTTTAGAGTACTGATAGTTGTTATCCATCATGTACTTGCCGTCCCACTCGGTGGTGGAAGAGCACGCACCCTCGTGGAAGATGGCTTCGATCTCGCCGAACTCTTCACCCGCCATAATCTGGATAAGGAAGTCTTCTTTATCCATGTAGTCAGCGATGTTCAGATCCACCAGGTTAACGAACTTGGTGCCGTCTTTCAGGTTGTCCACCACCAGAATGTCGGTGATGCCCTTATCATTGAGGGCCTTAATAATGTTGCTGCCGATAAAGCCCGCGCCGCCGGTAACGATGATCATAACTGTAACCTTTGAAGTGTTGAGCCCGGGGACAATCCCGGACGCTAATAGTCATATCATATCATCACAATGCCCGGTCTTCAGCCATTCACCGATATGCAGCAGGGGTACACGTGATTTATGCTGCAAAAACGAGAAGAGATACGGCGTCATCTCGTCATGAACTATAGGTTTGGGTAATATGTGCCAAAATTTGCCGAGTCTGGAGAATTGCAATGCGTGGTGATTTTTACAAACAGTTAAACAGCGACCTCGACACCGCACGTGCGGAAGGGTTGTTCAAAGAAGAGCGTATTATCACGTCTGCCCAGCAGGCGGACATCACCGTTGCCGACGGCAGCCATGTGATCAACTTTTGCGCGAACAACTACTTAGGTCTTGCGAATCACCCTGAGCTGATTGCCGCCGCGAAAAACGGCATGGACACCCACGGCTTCGGCATGGCCTCCGTGCGCTTCATCTGCGGCACCCAGGACAGCCACAAGCAGCTTGAACAAAAGCTGGCGAACTTCCTCGGAATGGAAGACGCGATTCTGTACTCCTCCTGCTTCGACGCTAACGGCGGTCTGTTTGAAACCCTGCTCGGCGCAGAAGATGCGATTATCTCCGACGCCCTGAACCACGCCTCTATCATCGACGGTGTTCGCCTGTGTAAAGCGAAGCGTTTCCGCTACGCCAACAACGACATGGTTGAGCTGGAAGCCCGCCTGAAAGAGGCCCGTGAAGCGGGGGCCCGCCACGTGCTGATCGCGACCGACGGCGTATTCTCCATGGACGGCGTGATCGCCAACCTGAAGGGCGTGTGCGACCTGGCGGATAAATACGACGCGCTGGTGATGGTCGATGACTCCCACGCGGTCGGTTTTGTCGGCGAAAATGGCCGCGGCTCCCACGAATACTGTGACGTGATGGGCCGCGTGGACATCATCACCGGGACGCTGGGCAAAGCGCTCGGCGGCGCGTCCGGCGGTTATACCGCTGCGCGTAAAGAGGTGGTTGAGTGGCTGCGCCAGCGCTCCCGCCCGTACCTGTTCTCCAACTCCCTGGCGCCGGCGATTGTGGCCGCCTCCATCAAAGTGCTGGAGATGGTGGAGTCCGGCGCCGAGCTGCGCGACCGCCTGTGGGCAAACGCCCGTCTGTTCCGCGAAAAAATGAGCGCCGCAGGGTTCACCCTGGCCGGCGCTGACCACGCGATCATTCCGGTGATGCTGGGCGACGCAGTTGTGGCGCAGCAGTTTGCCCGCGAGCTTCAGAAAGAAGGGATTTACGTGACCGGGTTCTTCTTCCCGGTGGTACCAAAAGGTCAGGCGCGTATCCGCACCCAGATGTCTGCGGCGCATTCGCCTGAACAAATTGAGCGTGCGGTGGAAGCCTTTACCCGCATCGGCAAACAGCTGGGCGTAATTGCCTGAGGACGTGTGATGAAAGCGTTATCCAAACTGAAAGCGGAAGAAGGGATTTGGATGACTGACGTGCCGGAGCCGGAAGTCGGTCATAACGATCTGCTGATCAAAATTCGTAAAACCGCCATCTGCGGTACTGACGTTCACATCTACAACTGGGATCAGTGGTCGCAAAAAACCATTCCTGTCCCAATGGTTGTCGGTCACGAATATGTCGGTGAAGTGGTCGGCATCGGCCAGGAAGTAAAAGGCTTTAGCATTGGCGATCGCGTCTCGGGTGAAGGCCATATTACCTGCGGTCACTGCCGCAACTGCCGCGGCGGTCGCACCCACCTGTGCCGTAACACCGTCGGCGTGGGCGTGAACCGTCCGGGCTGCTTCGCGGAATATCTGATGATCCCGGCGTTTAACGCCTTCAAAATCCCGGACAATATCTCTGACGATCTGGCCTCCATTTTCGACCCGTTCGGCAACGCGGTACACACCGCGCTCTCCTTCGACCTGGTCGGTGAAGACGTGCTGGTCTCCGGCGCCGGCCCAATCGGCATTATGGCGGCAGCCGTGGCGAAGCACGTGGGCGCGCGCAACGTGGTGATCACCGACGTGAACGAATACCGCCTGTCGCTGGCGCGCAAAATGGGCGTCACCCGCGCGGTGGATGTCTCGAAAGAGAGCCTGACCGACGTGATGGAAGAGCTGGGTATGACCGAAGGGTTTGACGTCGGTCTGGAGATGTCCGGCGCGCCGCCGGCGTTCCGCACCATGCTGGACACCATGAACCACGGTGGCCGTATCGCGATGCTGGGCATTCCGCCGTCAGATATGTCCATCGACTGGAACAAAGTCATCTTCAAGGGGCTGTTCATCAAGGGAATCTATGGCCGCGAGATGTTCGAAACCTGGTACAAGATGGCGGCGCTGATCCAGTCCGGCCTGGATCTGTCCCCGATTATCACTCACCGTTTCTCCATCGATGAGTTCCAGCAGGGCTTTGACGCGATGCGTTCCGGCCAGTCAGGGAAAGTGATCCTGAGCTGGGATAAGTAAACAAAAAGGGGCCTCAGGCCCCTTTTTTACTGATTCTTTTTCTCTTCATCCGTCAGGTAGCGCACCTTGCGGGTGTAGTCCTGCCCTTTGAACAGCAGTTTGTTATCCGGCGATTCAAGATACTTCTGCCATTCGGAAAGCGGGAAACCCCCGTGCGCGCCAATCACCTCTTTCGGCACAACGGCTTCCTGTCCGCCGATCTTCTTGGAGACCGGCCAGTTCATCCAGTCGCCCAGGTTAACCGTTTTTACATCCAGCATGTCCAGCAGCGCGGCGAGCGGTAGCTGATCGGTCGGCGGCTGCGTGTCGTCCATCAGCTCCCAGGTATCCTGGAACAGCGTCAGCCACAGCGGGCAGATGCGGCGCCAGGTTTTTTTGGTTGCAGCAAGAAACGCGCCGTTAACGTGATCGACCAGATACGGGCGCACCGTTTCTTTATAATAGGCCGGCACTTTTTCCGCGGGTGCGCCGTCCAGCTTGGCAATCATTTTGCCCTGACGGAAGCTGGAGTAGATGTGCATATCGGCCATGTTGATCTGGGGCATCTTCAGCAGGTTGAGATCGGAGTCGATCATCAGCACCCCTTCACCGCGCGCCTGAAGCGGAGCGTTAAGCTTCACCAGACGGCTGAGGTAGATCTGCTTATAGCGGTATCCCTCTTCACGTTTTGGCAGCGTGAGGGTCACAACGCGGGTTTTTGGCGGCAGCTCGCCGAAAGCGGATTCAGGCTGATCGCTGACGATAACAATCTCGCTGACGTCGGTGGCGTAACGCGCTGCAAAGGTCGCTGACAATAACGCCTCTTCGACGAAATCCGCGCCCGTACAGGGGATCACAATGGAATCAACCGCAACGAGATCGCGCGTGGCCGGAAGGGAAGCGTAAGGAATGTTATGACGCCCGGTAATGTGGCGGTAGCGAGCATTCAGAAATTTAAACATGTTCTTCTCGTTTGGTTATTGCGCGCCAAGAACGGCCTCGACACCGTTAACATAGCTTTCAATTGCATACGCGTTGCAGACATTCTGGTGCGCGGCTGCGGCGAGCCGGGCGCGCAGAGCAGGATCCTGCCAGATATTATCCAGATGTTGAGCAAGTTGCGACACATCGCTCCACGGGAACAGCAGCCCGGTCGACTCGTGGTCGATCAATTCTGCCGTGCCGGTCACCTTTGAGCCAATCACCGGAATGTTCAGCAGCATTGCCTCCAGCACGACGCGGGGCAAACCTTCGCTCTTCGAAGCCAGAATAAACGCGTCAAAGGTGGCGAGATAGTCAAAAGGCGTATTCTGGAAACCGGTAAAAATGACGTGCTCAGCAATCCCCAGCGCGTCAGCCTGCGCCGTCAGCGCGCCGCGTTCAGCCCCTTCACCGACCAGCACCATCTTCCATTTTGCCTGCGGGTGCTTCTGGTTGAACTGGGCCAGCGCCTCCAGCGTGTGATGGTTGGCCTTGCGGGGGATTAACGATCCAATGCTGCCAAACACAAACGTGTCGTCATCAATGTTCAGACGCTGGCGCATGGCGCGTCGGTCGGGCAAAGGCTGGTGGATGTCGATGGCGTTGTTGACCGTGGTGCACAGCGCTGGCCGGACGCCATGCTGAAGAAGCACGCGTTCAACGCCGTGCGAGACGGCGATAATTTTTGTGGCGTGGGCATTCACCAGCTTCACCAGCGGCGGGGTCAGCACCGGTTCAATCCGGCAGTGCTGGATTATCCGCGCATGCAGGTTTGCGCCCGCCAGATACCCTTCTTCGTTAGAGCCCGGCTGGTTGTTCATGTACAGCGTATCGAAACCGCCTTCCCTGAAAATCGTCTCGATCTTGCTGACGTTGGGCCGGATGCGCCAGAGCGTATCAATATGTCGGGTAAACGCCTTGCGGGCGCTGCGCGAGAAAAACAGCAGGCCACGGCCCAGCTCTTTCGCAACCTTCGCCCAACCGGGCTGCTTTTGCTGCGGAATGACAATTAACGGGATGCCAATGCCGTTCAACACCTGGCCGATGGTTTCCCCTTCGGCCCGGCTGTAATCGCTGTAAAAACAACAGGTAATATCAAACTTCTCGCGGTTAATCCGCTTCAGAAGCTCGAGCATGCTGTTGGTGCCTCCTCCCCACTCTTTACCGGTATCGAGGAGCAGAATTTTGTGTCGTTGCGGCATCTTTCTACCTTAATCGCCTGTCACTGGGTTGGGCTCGCTGCTGTTTTTTTCCCCCAGCCCTGCCACTGGTGCTGGAAGTACTGCACCAGCGTACTCTGGCTTACGCTTTCGCCAATTACCGTGAAGAAGCGGGTGGCATACACCGGTTCAGGCGGCTGCTTCAGCGTGCAGTTCTTCACGCCACGGAACGGGTTACGCGGCTGCGTTGCGGGCGGTTGCGCACTACCCGGGCGAGAGGTATCCACCTGAGGTTCGTTGAGCAGATCGCTCGGACGCACCAGCGTGATATCGGCGGGTAAGCCCGGTAACATTTGCTGCAAAACGCGAACGGTAGACGGATGCGGGTGCCCGATGGCAATCGCCGAACCGTTACGGCGCGCCAGCTGAACCGCGCGGTTGAACTGCACGCGGATATCCGCTTCGTTCTGGGAGTCGTCCAGGAAGACTTTGCGCTTGATGACCTTCACCCCCGTACCCTGAGCGGCACGCATCGCCTGGCTGTTGCCAATGGTCATGCTGTCGAGGAAATAGAGATTGTAACGCTCCAGCGCCTGCATCACCTTCAGCATACCGTACAGGCTGGAGGTCATCGCGCTGCCCATATGGTTATTCAAACCCACGGCATACGGCACTTTATTGTACGCATCGCGGATGATGCGATCGATCTCGTCGCTGCTCATGTCCGGGCGCAGGGTATCTTTTTCCAGCGGCTGCTTGCTGAGGGGAGCCATCGGCAGATGGATGAGGACCTGATGGCCGCCATTGTGTGCTTTGGTCGCCATTTCATGCGCGTGAGGCGCATTCGGCAGGACGGCAACAGAGATGGCTGACGGCATCGCCAGCACCTGATTTTCATAGTGTGGTCGATAACCGAAGTCATCAATCACAATCGCGAGTTTGCCTGCATAAACCGGTGCAGCCAGCGCCAGTGCGCTGGCGACGGAAAAAACAATTCGACGAAATTGAAGCAAAACTTATCTTCCCAACCACGGCTGTGGATTGACCGCCTGACCCTGACGACGAATTTCGAAATAGAGTGACGGGCGGCCCTGACCGCCACTGCTGCCCACAAGGGCAATGGGTTGACCGGCGCGCACCTGCGTGCCGACGCTGACCAGCGCGCTCTGGTTGTAGCCGTAAAGACTCATGTCGCCTTTACCATGCTCGACCACCACCACGAGCCCGTAACCCTGTAGCCAGTCGGCCAGGATCACGCGGCCATCGGCGATGGCTTTCACTTCGCTACCTTCAGACGCACCGATAACGATCCCCTTCCAACGTAGCTCACCCTGCAACTGTTCGCCATAGCGATGCAGGATCGTACCGCGAACGGGCCAGTAGGCCTGACCACGAGGGGAACCGAGGCCGCCGGTACGCGACATCAGGGAACGTTCATTTTCAGTCGGCTTGTAGGTGGTGCCTTTCCGGGAGGCTTCCTGCTGCTTATTACGCACCGCCTGCGCTTCGCGCGCTTCTTTTTCAGCGCGCGCTTTGGCTGCGGCTTCTGCCCGGGCGATGCTGTTACGCAGTTTCGATTCGTTGGCACGCATTTCGCTCAGCTGGCTTTGTCCTGCCTGGATAGAGGACTCCAGCCCGGCGAGCGTCTTCTTACGCTCATTGCGCGCCTGCTCAAGCTTCTCCTGCTGCGCCTGCTGATCGTAGAGTAGCGTTTGCTGCTGGCTCTGCTTCTCTTCCAGCTCGGCTTTTTGCGTGGTGACTTCTTCGCGCGTCTGTTTCAGCTGCGCAATGGTCTCCTGACGAGCCTGGTTGAGATAGCCGAAATAGGCCTGTAAACGCTGACCGCGCTGGCTCTCTTCACCGCTGAGGATCAGCTGAAGGCCAGTGTGTTCACCCTGACGGAAAGCGGCATCAAGCTGTGCAGCCAGGTTGCGTTCCTGGGCGTCACGCTGACGCTCCAGTTTCGCAATCGACGCGTTCATTTCATCGATTTGCTTATTGAGCTGGGCAAGGGTGTTTTGCGTTTCACGCAGCTTACGCGCAGCGGCGGAAATGGCCTCTTCCTGCTTTTTAAGCTGGGCAAGCAGGGCAGAACGCTGTTGCTGCTGCTGGCGTACCGCACGCTCTTTGGCGGCGATATCGGCCTGAATGGATTTGAGCTGGTCGCGGTCATCCGCGTGGGCGGATGCGGCGCACAGCAATACGCCAGCGCTGAGTGCGCTGGCGCAAAGCAGAGGTCTGACTGATAACCGAAGCGGCTTCACGACCCATGTGATTGAAAAAATCGCCTTTCCCCTCATGGGGAGCGATTATTCCACGATGAACAGCGGCTTGCCAGTCATCTCTTCAGGGATTTCCATACCCATCAGCGACAACATGGTTGGCGCGATGTCGGAAAGCTTACCGCCTTCCACTGCTTTCACTGATTTATCACCCACATAAATCAGTGGAACCGGCAGGTTGGTATGGGCGGTATGCGCCTGACCGGTTGCCGGGTCACGCATCTGTTCTGCGTTACCGTGATCGGCGGTGATCAGCAGCTGGCCTCCCACGGATTCAACCGCTTTTGCGACCTGCTCTACGCAGTGGTCCAGCGCCTCAACCGCCTTAATGGCGGCTTCCATCACGCCGGTGTGACCTACCATGTCACCGTTCGGATAGTTACAGATGATGGTGTCGTATTTACCGCTTTCGATTGCGGCCACCAGTTTTTCGGTCAGCTCCGCAGAGCTCATTTCTGGCTGGAGATCGTAAGTCGCGACTTTCGGCGAGTTGATCAGGATGCGGTCTTCGCCTTTGAACGGCTCTTCTACGCCGCCGTTAAAGAAGAAGGTCACGTGCGCATACTTCTCCGTTTCAGAGATACGCAGCTGGGTTTTATCGTTTTTCGCCATCCACTCGCCGAAGGTATTTTCCAGCGACGCTGGCGGATACGCGCAGGGGGCCTTGATATCCGCTGCATACTCGGTCAGCTGGATGAAATCGAGCTTCGCCACTTTCTTACGGGCGAAACCGTCGAAATCACTGTTGACGAAAGCACGGGTGATTTCGCGCGCGCGGTCAGCGCGGAAGTTCATGAAGATCAGCGCATCGCCATCTTCCATGGCGGCATCGGCCTGGCCTTCAGCGCGGATCACGGTTGCTTTCACGAATTCGTCGTTTTCATCACGCGCGTAAGCCGCTTCCAGACCTGCGACGGCGGTCGGGAACTGGAATTCACCTTTTGCCAGGGTCAGCAGATCGTAGGCTTGCTCAACGCGGTCCCAGCGGTTATCGCGGTCCATCGCATAGTAACGGCCAATGATGGACGCCACGCGGCCTTTGCCCAGTGCGGTAAATTTCTCTTCAAAGGCTTGCAGCGAGCCCTTAGCGCTGCGTGGCGGCGTATCGCGACCGTCCAGGAAGGCATGCAGATAGATTTTTTCCGCACCGCGTTCAGCGGCCAGTTCAACCATCGCCATGATGTGATCTTCGTGGCTGTGAACGCCGCCCGCAGAGAGCAGGCCCATAATGTGAACAGCCTTGCCTGCGGCGACAGCTTTATCCACTGCTCCGGTGAGCGTTGGGTTGGCAAAGAATGTACGTTCTTTGATTTCAACATCCAGGCGCGTCAGGTCCTGATAAACGATACGGCCTGCGCCCAGGTTCACGTGACCCACTTCAGAGTTGCCCATCTGACGGTCCGGCAGGCCGACTTCCAGACCAGACGCGTCAATCAGGGTGTGGGGACGTTTTGCCCATAGCGCATCCATTACCGGGGTTTTGGCGTTGAAAATGGCGTTATCCTGCTGATCTTCACGGTAGCCATAGCCATCCAGAATCACCAGTACCATAGGTTTTTTAGAAACCGACATTGCGACAACCTCATGCTCAAGAGACAAAAAATTTGCGTAATTTTACTACAGCTGAATCGATAAAATAGCCGCAGAAGATCAAAGAAAGCGTGGAGGCAAGGCCGTTCTCGGGCCATTTTGAGGCTTTTTTTTCGTGGCATGCCGCAGAAAATAGATTAGCTTTATGTCGCTGGCTGTATTTGCCACAGCGCACAGGTATACTCCTGTCCTGGTTTTTTTAATCACTTAGTCGGGAGTTGTTACCCCCCATGCAAGAAATTATGCAATTCGTTAGCCGCCACCCGGTTCTGAGCATCGCGTGGATTGGCCTGCTGGTCGCTGTACTGTTCACCACATTTAAGGGACTGACGTCTAAAATTAAGGTGATCACCCGCGGTGAAGCGACACGTCTGATCAACAAAGAGGACGCCGTTGTGGTTGATCTGCGTCAGCGCGACGATTTCCGCAAGGGCCATATCGCAGGTGCTATCAACCTGCTGCCAGCGGAAATCAAAGCGAACAACATTGGTGAGCTGGAGAAGCATAAAGCCCAGCCGATTATCGTTGTTGACGGCACAGGCATGCAGGCGCAGGAATCTGCCAACGCACTGCATAAAGCAGGCTTTGAAAACGTAACGGTGCTGAAAGAAGGCATCTCCGGCTGGAGCGGGGAGAATCTTCCTTTAGTGCGCGGTAAATAAGGAGTTAAGTGATGGCCAATATTGAGATCTACACCAAAGCAACGTGCCCGTTCTGCCACCGAGCGAAAGCGCTGCTGTCCAGCAAAGGCGTAACGTTCAAGGAACTGCCGATCGATGGTGACGCGATTAAACGCGAAGAGATGATCCAACGCAGTGGTCGCACAACGGTTCCACAGATTTTTATTGATGCGCAGCACATTGGCGGCTGTGATGACTTGTATGCGCTCGACGCCCGCGGTGGACTCGATCCGCTGCTGAGCTAGAGACTTTAGGACAATTAAAAAGGGTTTTTCCATGTCAGAACAAAACAACACCGAGATGACTTTCCAGATCCAGCGCATCTACACCAAGGATGTCTCTTTCGAAGCGCCAAACGCGCCGCACGTTTTCCAGAAAGACTGGCAGCCAGAGGTTAAACTTGATCTGGATACCGCATCCACCCAGCTGGCGGATGACGTGTATGAAGTCGTACTGCGTGTCACCGTGACCGCCTCTCTGGGCGAAGAAACTGCATTCCTGTGCGAAGTACAGCAGGGCGGTATCTTCTCCATCGGCGGCATCGAAGGCAACCAGATGGCGCATTGCCTGGGTGCATACTGCCCGAACATCCTGTTCCCGTATGCGCGTGAATGCATCACCAGCCTGGTTTCTCGCGGTACATTCCCGCAACTGAACCTTGCGCCAGTCAACTTTGATGCGCTGTTCATGAACTATTTGCAGCAGCAGGCTGGCGAAGGTGCCGAACAACATCAGGATGCCTGATGAGCACTGTTAATGCGTCAATGACTGTGATCGGTGCCGGCTCTTACGGCACCGCTCTTGCCATCACGCTGGCAAGAAATGGTCACGACGTGGTCCTGTGGGGCCACGATCCAAAACATATCGCGACGTTGCAACACGACCGCTGCAACGTGGCGTTTCTCCCGGACGTTCCGTTCCCTGACTCTCTCTATCTGGAAAGCGACCTCGCGACCGCGCTGGCGGCCAGCCGCAATATTCTGATTGTGGTGCCGAGCCATGTGTTTGGCGAAGTCCTGCGTCAGATTAAGCCGCTGATGCGTGCGGATGCGCGTATTGTGTGGGCGACGAAGGGGCTGGAAGCCGAAACCGGACGTCTGTTGCAAGACGTTGCCCGCGAAGCGCTGGGAACGGCGATCCCGCTGGCGGTGATCTCCGGGCCGACGTTTGCCAAAGAGCTGGCTGCCGGTCTGCCGACGGCGATCTCGCTGGCGTCCACCGACCAGGCATTTTCCGACGATCTTCAGCAACTGCTGCACTGCGGCAAGAGCTTCCGCGTCTACAGCAACCCTGATTTTATCGGCGTACAGCTGGGCGGTGCGGTGAAGAACGTCATTGCCATCGGGGCCGGGATGTCTGACGGCATCGGTTTCGGCGCGAATGCGCGTACGGCGCTGATCACCCGTGGTCTGACCGAAATGTCCCGCCTGGGCGAAGCGCTGGGTGCCGATCCGGCCACCTTTATGGGGATGGCTGGGCTGGGCGACCTGGTGCTGACCTGCACCGACAACCAGTCGCGTAACCGCCGCTTTGGCATGATGCTCGGACAGGGCAGCGATGTAAAAAGCGCGCAGGAGAAGATTGGTCAGGTGGTTGAAGGCTATCGCAATACCAAAGAAGTCCGCGAATTGGCGCACCGTTTCGGTGTCGAAATGCCAATAACCGAGGAAATTTATCAGGTATTGTATTGCGGAAAAAATGCGCGCGAGGCAGCATTGACCCTATTAGGTCGTGCGCGCAAGGACGAGCGCAGCAGCAATTAGCCGGGAAGTATCGTCACCTGAATGACCCAGCCAGCGCAGAACTGGCTGGTCATTAACTATCGTCTGGAGCAAGCAATGCCGTGTGAAGAACTGGATATCGTCTGGAATAATATTAAAGCCGAAGCCCGCGCTTTGGCCGACTGTGAGCCTATGCTGGCCAGTTTCTATCACGCGACGCTACTCAAGCACGAAAACCTCGGCAGCGCCCTGAGCTATATGCTCGCCAATAAGCTGGCTTCCTCCATCATGCCTGCTATCGCCATTCGTGAGGTGGTGGAAGAGGCCTACGCCGCAGACCCGGAAATGATCGCCTCTGCCGCCTGCGACATTCAGGCCGTACGCACGCGCGATCCGGCGGTGGATAAATACTCCACGCCGCTGCTGTATCTCAAAGGTTTTCACGCCTTACAGGCGTACCGCATCGGCCACTGGTTATGGAATGAGGGACGCCGCGCGCTGGCTATCTTCCTGCAAAACCAGGTTTCTGTGACTTTCCAGGTCGATATTCACCCGGCGGCGAAAATTGGCCGCGGGATCATGCTCGATCACGCCACCGGCATTGTTGTCGGTGAAACGGCGGTGATTGAAGATGATGTGTCGATCCTGCAATCCGTTACGCTGGGCGGTACCGGTAAAACCAGCGGAGATCGCCATCCGAAAATTCGTGAAGGGGTGATGATTGGCGCAGGCGCCAAAATCCTCGGCAATATTGAAGTCGGACGCGGCGCGAAGATTGGCGCGGGGTCGGTTGTGCTCCAGCCCGTACCGCCGCATACCACCGCCGCTGGCGTCCCGGCGCGCATCGTCGGTAAGCCAGACAGCGATAAACCGTCGATGGATATGGATCAGCACTTCAACGGTATTCACCACACCTTCGAATACGGCGACGGCATTTAAACGCGGAATAGCCAGATAAAAAAAGCCCGGTGAGTCAATGCACCGGGCTTTTGATTAGTTGCGGTATAACACTTTGATAATGTGATAGCCGAACTGCGTATGCAGTGGGCCGGTTGGCTCCAGCACCGGGCAGGAGAAAACCACTTTATCAAACGCCGGAACCATCTGGCCCTGGCGGAACTCGCCTAAGTCACCGCCGCGTTTGCCTGACGGGCAAATCGAGTGTTTCTTCGCCAGTTTGCCGAAATCGGCGCCGTTTTTAATCTGTTCGAGAAGATCCTGTGCCAGTTTCTCTTCTTTAACAAGGATATGCAGTGCTGCTGCTGTTTTTGCCATGATCGTGCCTTGAGTCAACGAGTTTACGATCGGTATACTACCACGCGTTTTTCCTCCTCTCCCCACTTTCATTGAGCGATCACTTATGCGTTTAAACCCCGGACAACAACAAGCCGTCGAATTCGTCACCGGACCCTGCCTGGTGCTGGCGGGAGCGGGATCCGGTAAAACACGTGTGATCACTAACAAAATTGCCCACTTAATTCGCGGTTGTGGCTACCAGGCGCGCCATATCGCGGCGGTCACCTTTACCAACAAAGCGGCGCGTGAGATGAAAGAGCGCGTCGGCCAGACCCTGGGCCGTAAAGAGGCGCGCGGGCTGATGATCTCCACTTTCCACACGCTGGGCCTGGATATCATTAAGCGTGAATACGCGGCGCTGGGCATGAAGTCCAACTTTTCGCTCTTCGATGACACCGACCAGGTGGCGCTGCTTAAAGAGCTGACGGAAGGGCTGATCGAAGATGACAAAGTGCTGTTGCAACAGCTGATCTCGACGATCTCGAACTGGAAAAACGATCTCATGACGCCGGCCCAGGCAGCGGCGAGTGCCAAAGGCGAGCGCGATCGTATCTTTGCCCACTGCTACGGTCTGTACGATGCGCATATGAAAGCCTGCAACGTACTGGATTTCGACGATCTGATCCTGCTGCCGACGCTGCTGCTTCAGCGGAATGAAGAGGTGCGCGAGCGCTGGCAGAACAAAATCCGCTACCTGCTGGTGGATGAATATCAGGATACCAACACCAGCCAGTATGAGCTGGTGAAGCTGCTGGTAGGACAGCGTGCGCGTTTCACCGTTGTTGGCGATGACGATCAGTCCATTTACTCCTGGCGCGGCGCACGTCCGCAAAACCTGGTGCTGCTGAGCAAAGACTTCCCGGCGTTGCAGGTGATCAAACTGGAGCAGAACTACCGTTCTTCCGGGCGCATCCTGAAGGCGGCGAATATCCTGATTGCCAATAACCCGCACGTCTTTGAGAAGCGCCTGTTCTCCGAGCTGGGTTACGGTACCGAACTGAAAGTGCTCAGCGCCAACAATGAAGAGCACGAAGCGGAGCGCGTAACGGGTGAGCTGATTGCCCATCACTTCGTCAACAAAACCGACTATAAAGACTACGCGATCCTCTATCGCGGTAACCACCAGTCGCGCGTTTTTGAAAAGATGCTGATGCAGAACCGCATTCCCTACAAAATCTCCGGCGGCACGTCGTTCTTTTCGCGTCCGGAAATCAAGGATCTGCTGGCCTACCTGCGCGTGCTGACCAACCCGGATGACGACAGCGCTTTCCTGCGCATCGTGAATACGCCGAAACGCGAAATTGGCTCTGCGACGCTGCAAAAGTTGGGCGAGTGGGCGATGACCCGCAACAAAAGCCTGTTCACCGCCAGCTTCGATATGGGGCTGAGCCAGACCCTGACCGGGCGCGGCTATGACGCCTTAACCCGCTTCACCCACTGGCTGGGTGAAGTGCAGCGTCTGGCCGAGCGCGAGCCGGTGGCGGCGGTACGCGATCTGATCCACGGCATTGATTACGAATCCTGGCTCTATGAAACCTCCGCCAGCCCAAAAGCGGCTGAGATGCGCATGAAAAACGTTAACCAGCTCTTCAGCTGGATGACCGAAATGCTTGAAGGTTCAGAGATAGACGAGCCGATGACCCTGACGCAGGTCGTCACCCGCTTCACGCTGCGCGATATGATGGAGCGCGGCGAAAGTGAAGAAGAGGCCGACCAGGTCCAGCTGATGACGCTTCACGCGTCCAAAGGGCTGGAATTCCCGTACGTCTATCTGGTGGGGATGGAAGAGGGCTTACTGCCGCACCAGAGCAGCATTGATGAAGATAACGTCGACGAAGAGCGCCGTCTGGCCTACGTGGGGATCACCCGTGCGCAGAAGGAGCTGACGTTTACGCTGTGTAAAGAGCGCCGTCAGTACGGTGAGCTGGTGCGCCCGGAGCCGAGCCGTTTTCTGCTGGAGTTGCCTCAGGACGATCTTATCTGGGAGCAGCAACGTAAGGTCATTACCGCGGAAGAGCGCATGCACAAAGGCCAGGCCAACGTGGCAAACATTCGCGCGATGCTGGCAAAAGCCAAAGAGAAGGGATAACGGTTTGTAGGCCGGGTAAGGCGAAGCCGCCGCCCGGCACGCTTCAAAGGGTCACTTCACCTCAAGCGCCCAGTGCACATAGCTCTGCCACTGGAACTCCTGCTCAACCAGTTCTGCGCCAAGCGGGTGATTTTCAAGCCAGTTTTTCGGCAACGTCAGCGTCAGTTTCTCATCGTCTGCCACCAGCGTAATGTCTGGCAGCAAATCATCACGACGGCGGCTGGCAAACAGGATCGCCAGGCGCAGCAGACGGCACAGATGCTCGGCCACGCGCGGCGGCACGGCGTTCTGCTGGTGAAGTGAAGAGAGATCGACGGCGTTGGTCTGATTCAGCAGCAGGGTGGCCAGCAGCTTCTTCTGTGCGGGCGTATAGCCGGGTAAATCGAGATTTCGTACCAGCCAGGCCGCGTGCAGCGGTGCCTGCTTGTACTCCACGCTGAGACCAATTTCATGTAGCGCACAGGCGCTTAGCAACAGATCGCGGCTTAATGGTTCAATATCCCAGCTAGTTTTCACCTGATCGGCAAAAAGTGACGCCAGCTGACTTACTCTTTGCGCCTGGTCGGTATCAACAATAAAGCGTCGCTGAACATTACGCAGCGTACGGCTACGGATGTCCTGATCGACCGACTGGTGCAGCATTCCGTAAACCAGACCTTCACGCAGCGCACCGCCTGCCAGCGTCATACACTGGATATTCAGCTCGGTGAAAATGGCGATCAGGATGGCGAGCCCGCTTGGGAAAACCAGCGCGCGTTCGAGCGTCAGCCCCTCAATTTCAAGCTCTTCCAGGCGTCCACACTGAATGGCGCGCTGTTTAAGCTGCTGGAGCTTGGCAAGGGTGATCCGCTCGTCCATGCCCTGCGCCATCATGATTTCCTGCAACGCCTGAACGGTGCCGGAAGCCCCGACGCAGACTTTCCAGCCGTGATAGCGCAGCTCATCCATGCCCGGGCGCAGCACTTCACGCGCTGCGTTTTCCGCCTCGTCGAAATTCTCTTTGGCAAGGTTTCGATCGGTAAAGTAGCGTTCCAGCCAGGTCACACAGCCCATCGACAGGCTAAAGAGCGAGGTCGCCTGTGCGCCCGTGCCCGTGACCAGTTCGGTACTGGCGCCACCGATGTCCACCACCAGACGGCGATCGTCGCCACCGGTCGTGTGCGCCACGCCCTGATAAATCAGGCGCGCTTCTTCTTCACCGCTGATGACCTGCACCGGACAGCCCAGAATTTCCTGCGCTTTGGCAATGAAATCGCCAGCGTTAACCGCCAGACGAAGGGTCGCCGTGGCAACAACGCGAATTTGACTGAGCGGGATATCCTGCAAACGTTCTGCAAACAGACGCAGGCACTGCCAGCCACGTTCCATGGCTTCAGGGGAGAGGTGGTTGTCGCTGCTCAGGCCCGCCGCGAGGCGGACCTTGCGCTTAATGCGCGTCAGCGTTTGTATGCTTCCCGCCACCTCGCGCACAACCAGCATATGAAAACTGTTGGAGCCGAGGTCTATTGCCGCATAAAGCGAGGTGGAGCTGAGCATATTTTCTTAACCTGAACGACGACGGTTACGCGGTGCGCCGCCGGAACGACGCGGACCATTGCCGGGGCGTGGGCGGGTAAGGCGCTTAGGCGGCGGCAGTTCGCTTAACAGCGCGTCCGGATTGTATTTGCTCTGTGGAATAGAGTGACCGATGTAGGTCTCAATGGCCGGAAGATTCAGCGCATACTCTTCACACGCCAGGCTGATGGAGTGACCGCTTGCGCCGGCACGACCGGTACGACCGATACGGTGTACATAGTCTTCACAGTCATCTGGCAGATCGTAGTTAAAGACGTGCGTCACGGCTGGAATGTGCAGGCCACGGGCCGCCACGTCGGTCGCGACCAGAATATCGAGATCGCCACGGGTAAATTCGTCAAGAATGCGCAGGCGTTTTTTCTGCGCCACGTCGCCGGTCAGCAAACCTACGCGGTGACCATCTGCCGCCAGGTGGCCCCAGATATCTTCACAGCGATGTTTGGTGTTCGCGAAGATGATCGCGCGATCCGGCCACTCTTCTTCGATCAGCGTTTGCAGCAGGCGCATTTTCTCTTCATTAGA
Organism: Enterobacter cloacae complex sp.; assembly: GCF_900322725.1. Classification (NCBI taxonomy): domain Bacteria; kingdom Pseudomonadati; phylum Pseudomonadota; class Gammaproteobacteria; order Enterobacterales; family Enterobacteriaceae; genus Enterobacter; species Enterobacter cloacae complex sp. The sequence continues at coordinate 2,273,842 of NZ_LT991957.1, forward strand.
GGGATAGAAGAGCTCTTCTTTAATGCGGTGCCCGGTTTTCTGCTCCGGTTCCACTTCCACATACTCGGCGTTGTTCATCTGCTCGAAGGCGAGTTCACGCACGCGGTATGACAGGGTTGCGGAGAACAGCATGTTCAGACGCTGGTTTGCGGCAGGCATACGACGGAACAGCCAGCGGATATCTTTAATGAAGCCCAGATCGTACATGCGGTCTGCTTCATCAAGCACGACAACCTGGATTGCGCCGAGGTTGATATGGTTCTGTTTGGCGTAGTCGATAAGACGGCCGGTGGTTCCAATCAGGATATCCACGCCGCTTTCCAGCACCTTAAGCTGCTTATCGTAGCCGTCGCCGCCATAGGCCAGGCCAAGCTTCAGGCCGGTGGCTTGCGCCAGTGGCTCAGCGTCTGCGTGGATCTGTACCGCCAGTTCTCGCGTCGGGGCCATAATTAGCGCGCGCGGCTGGTTAACTTTGCGGTCTGCAATCGCTGGGTGAGAAAGTAAATAATGAAACGTTGACGTTAAAAACGCCATCGTTTTGCCAGTACCGGTTTGCGCCTGCCCTGCAACGTCGCGACCGGCCAGCGTCAGCGGCAGGGCGAGAGCCTGAATGGGCGTGCAGTTATGAAACCCTTTAGTTTCAAGGGCTTCGATCACCTTTGGGTGCAGGGCGAAGTCGGAAAACTTCTGTTCTGTTAAATGTGTTTTGCTCATAGTGTGGTAGAATATCAGCTTACTATTGCTTTACGAAAGCGTATCCGGTGAAATAAAGTCAACCTTTAGTTGGTTAATGCGACATCAACACGTCGTTGGTGGTGACAAAACCAACGTACCAGGCTTATTCCTGTGGAGTTATATATGAGCGATAAAATTATTCACCTGACTGACGACAGTTTTGACACGGACGTACTTAAAGCTGACGGGCTGATCCTCGTTGATTTCTGGGCTGAATGGTGTGGTCCTTGCAAAATGATCGCTCCGATTCTGGATGAAATCGCTGACGAATATCAGGGCAAACTGACCGTTGCCAAGCTGAACATCGACCAGAACCCGGGCACCGCGCCAAAATACGGTATCCGTGGCATTCCGACCCTGCTGCTGTTCAAAAACGGTGACGTGGCGGCGACCAAAGTGGGCGCACTGTCCAAAGGTCAACTGAAAGAGTTCCTGGACGCTAATCTGGCGTAAGGTTTCTCAGCTGAGCGTTCAGAGCGCCTAATTAATGGCGAGCTCTGGACGCCCGGCTTTAGTCGTGCTAAGTTAGCTATGACTACGTTTTAAACATATCTTGTTGTTTGAATCTTGTTTTACCCGATACTTCCCGTTGTTAATGTAAACAGTGCGTGAAGTTGCTAGATTCCGGGCTTGTCACTCAATCCGTCTTGTCGTTTCAGTTCTGCGTTCTTTCCCTGTGACCAGACAGCGAACAGACATGAGGTGATGGCCGCTAAACAGGCATGGATGACCCTGCCATACCATTCACAACATTAAGTTCGAGAATCACCCCGAGTTTAAGAACCCACACCATTATGAATCTTACCGAATTAAAGAATACGCCGGTTTCTGAGCTGATCACTCTCGGCGAAAATATGGGACTGGAAAACCAGGCTCGTATGCGCAAGCAGGACATCATTTTCGCCATCCTGAAGCAGCACGCTAAGAGTGGCGAAGATATCTTTGGCGACGGTGTGCTGGAGATACTGCAAGACGGATTTGGTTTCCTCCGCTCCGCAGACAGCTCCTACCTCGCCGGCCCTGACGACATCTACGTATCCCCTAGCCAAATCCGCCGTTTCAACCTCCGCACTGGTGACACCATTTCAGGTAAGATTCGTCCTCCTAAAGAGGGTGAACGCTACTTTGCGCTGTTGAAGGTTAACGAAGTTAACTACGACAAACCGGAAAACTCCCGCAATAAGATCCTGTTCGAGAACTTAACGCCGCTGCACGCGAACTCTCGCCTGCGCATGGAGCGTGGTAACGGGTCTACTGAAGACTTAACCGCTCGTGTGCTGGATCTGGCATCGCCAATTGGTCGTGGTCAGCGTGGTCTGATTGTGGCACCGCCAAAAGCCGGTAAAACCATGCTGCTGCAAAACATTGCGCAGAGCATTGCTTACAACCATCCAGACTGTGTGCTGATGGTGCTGCTGATTGACGAACGTCCGGAAGAAGTGACCGAGATGCAGCGTCTGGTGAAAGGTGAAGTGGTTGCGTCTACCTTCGACGAACCGGCTTCTCGCCACGTTCAGGTTGCGGAAATGGTTATCGAGAAGGCGAAACGCCTGGTTGAACACAAAAAAGACGTGATCATCCTGCTCGACTCCATTACCCGTCTGGCTCGTGCCTACAACACCGTAGTGCCGGCTTCCGGTAAAGTACTGACCGGTGGTGTGGACGCCAACGCCCTGCACCGTCCGAAGCGTTTCTTCGGTGCGGCGCGTAACGTGGAAGAGGGCGGTAGCCTGACCATTATCGCGACGGCGCTGATCGATACCGGCTCCAAAATGGACGAAGTTATCTACGAAGAGTTTAAAGGTACAGGCAACATGGAACTGCACCTTTCTCGTAAGATCGCAGAGAAACGCGTCTTCCCGGCCATCGACTACAACCGTTCCGGTACCCGTAAAGAAGAGCTGCTTACCACTCAGGAAGAGCTCCAGAAAATGTGGATCCTGCGCAAAATCATCCATCCAATGGGCGAAATCGACGCAATGGAATTCCTCATTAACAAACTGGCGATGACCAAAACGAACGACGATTTCTTCGACATGATGAAACGCTCGTAACGTAAATAATCCCAGCAAACGCCACGTTTTTACGTGGCGTTTTTTATTTATGGACTATACGCTATTACCACACACTCCCAATTTAGACCTGTCGGTGCGACAATAAGAAGGTTTGCACAGTCAAAGAAATAATTGATTGAAAAACATACAAAGGGAGTTGTGAGAAGCCATCTTTAATCCTTCTGAGGCAGAGGCTTCATGGTTATACTTCCGGGACTAACATTTGTTGAGAGCAATCCATTGTGAATCTACTCACTGCAGTAACTGAGCTGATCAGTATTTTTTTATTCACAACCTGTTTTTTGTTCATTGCGCGCAAGGTAGCAAAAAGAATTGGGTTAGTGGACAAACCGAACTTCCGTAAACGTCATCAGGGGCTTATTCCGCTGGTGGGCGGCATTTCGGTATACGCAGGCATCTGTTTCACATTCGGGATCGCGGATTACTATATCCCCCATGCCGCACTCTATCTGGCGTGTGCCGGTGTGCTGGTACTGGTCGGCGCCCTTGACGATCGTTTTGATATCAGCGTGAAGTTCCGCGCGACGGTACAGGCGGCTATCGGCATCATTATGATGGTGGTGGGCGGTCTCTATCTCAGAAGTCTGGGCTACGTGTTTGGTCCCTGGGAGCTGGTGCTTGGGCCATTCGGCTTCTTCCTGACGCTGTTTGCCGTTTGGGCAGCCATCAATGCCTTTAACATGGTTGACGGTATAGACGGCCTGCTCGGTGGGCTGTCCTCTGTTTCATTTGGCGCTATCGGCATCATTTTATGGTTTGACGGCCAGTACAGCCTGTCAATGTGGTGCTTTGCCATGATTGCCGCCATCCTGCCTTATATCTGCCTGAACCTGGGTGTGTTAGGGCGTCGCTATAAAGTGTTTATGGGCGATGCGGGCAGCACCCTGATTGGCTTTACGGTGATCTGGGTTCTGCTGGAGACCACCCAGGGCAAAACTCACCCGATAAGCCCGGTAACGGCTCTGTGGATTATCGCCATCCCGCTGATGGACATGGTCGCCATTATGTACCGCCGTCTGCGTAAAGGGATGAGCCCGTTCTCTCCCGATCGCCAGCATATTCATCATCTGATTATGCGTGCTGGCTTCACGTCTCGTCAGGCATTTGTGCTGATTACGCTTGCGGCTGCTATTCTGGCTGCGATTGGCGTTGCTGCGGAATACGCACATTTCATTCCTGAATGGGTAATGTTGGTATTATTCTTGCTAGCATTTTTCATGTACGGTTACTGCATTAAGCGTGCATGGAAAGTCGCGCGTTTTATTAAACGTTTAAAACGCAGGATGCGTCGGAACAGTGGCAAAAACACAACATTAACTAAGTAAAACCGGGACTATGATGACTCAACCGTTGGCGGGAGCGAAATCAGTGGGCACTGAGAACGAGCTGGATATTCGTGGTTTGTTTCGAGTGTTATGGCAAGGCAAACTGTGGATTGTGGGTATTGCATTGGGGTTCGCACTGTTAGCGCTTGCCTACACCTTCTTTGCAAAACAAGAGTGGAGCGCCACGGCAATTACAGACCGACCAACGGTGAATATGCTTGGAGGCTACTACTCCCAGCAGCAATTCCTGCGTAATCTTGATATCAAGGCCAATCTGGCGACCCCGGATCAGGCCTCGGTGATGGATGAATCCTACAAAGAGTTTGTGATGCAGCTGGCGTCGTGGGATACGCGTCGCGATTTCTGGTCCCAGACGGACTACTACAAGCAGCGCATGGTCGGGAACAGCAAAGCGGATGCCGCGCTGCTGGATGATTTAATTAATAACATTCAGTTTATGCCTGGCGATATGCTCCGTAATGTTAGCGACAGCGTGAAGCTGATTGCGGAAACGGCGCCGGACGCCAATAACCTGCTGCGTCAGTACGTTGCTTTTGCCAGCCAGCGCGCAGCAAGCCATCTGAATGACGAGCTGAAAGGCGCCTGGGCGGCACGTACAATCCAGATGAAGGCGCAGGTAAAACGTCAGGAAGAGGTCGCAAAGGCCATCTTCGCGCGACGCGTGCATAATATTGAGCAGGCGCTGAAGATTGCTGAACAGCACAATATTTCCCGTAGCGAAACGGATGTTCCGGCTGACGAACTCCCGGATTCAGAAATGTTCCTCCTGGGTCGCCCAATGCTTCAGGCACGTCTGGAAAATATCCAGGCGGTTGGCCCTGACTTTGACCTTGATTACGACCAAAACCGCGCCATGCTCAATACGCTCAACGTCGGTCCAACGCTGGACCCGCGTTTTCAGACCTATCGTTATTTGAGAACGCCTGAAGAGCCTGTAAAACGCGATAGTCCGCGTCGCGCCTTCCTGATGATCATGTGGGGGATTGTGGGCGCACTGACTGGCGCTGGCGTAGCGTTATTGCGTCGCCGCACAAACTAAGAACGCCGTCTACGATGAAGGCTGCGGCCTTCATCGTCTAATCGAAGAGAATCGATGTGAAAGTACTAACCGTATTTGGCACCAGGCCGGAGGCCATCAAGATGGCACCTCTGGTTCATGCGCTGGCCAGAGATCCTGACATTGAAGCGAAGGTGTGCGTAACTGCCCAGCACCGTGAGATGCTCGATCAGGTCTTAACCCTCTTTTCTATCGTTCCGGATTACGATCTCAATATAATGAAACCGGGACAGGGATTGACGGAAATTACCTGCCGTATTCTGCAAGAGTTAAAGCCTATCCTGGAGTCGTTCAGGCCTGATGTGGTGCTGGTGCATGGCGACACCACCACCACCGTGGCGACCAGCCTGGCCGCGTTCTATCAGCGTATCCCTGTGGGCCATGTCGAAGCGGGGCTGCGTACCGGCAATCTCTATTCTCCCTGGCCGGAAGAGGCCAACCGTACCCTCACCGGCCACCTGGCGATGTACCATTTTGCGCCTACCGAGAACTCACGTCAGAACCTGCTGCGAGAAAATATCAGCGACAGCAAAGTTTTCGTCACCGGCAATACGGTTATTGATGCGCTGATTTGGGTGCGCGACCGCGTACTGGCTAACAGCGAACTTCAGGCAGAACTCGCTGCGCGTTATCCGTTCCTGAATAACGGCAAGAAAACGATCCTGGTGACGGGCCACCGTCGCGAAAGTTTTGGCCGTGGCTTTGAGCAAATCTGCCACGCGCTGGCTGAAATAGCCGCGCAGAACGAGGATGTGCAGATTGTCTATCCGGTGCACCTCAACCCTAACGTCAGCGAACCGGTCAACCGCATCCTCGGCCACGTGGAAAACGTGCTCCTGATTGAGCCGCAGGACTATATGCCGTTTGTCTGGCTGATGAACCACGCCTGGCTGATCCTGACCGATTCTGGCGGCATTCAGGAAGAAGCGCCTTCTCTTGGCAAGCCGGTACTGGTGATGCGCGAAACCACCGAACGTCCGGAAGCGGTAACTGCCGGGACCGTCCGTCTGGTCGGAACAGACCCGCGTCGTATTGTCGAAGAGGTCACGCGCTTACTGCATGACGATGAAGAGTATCAGGCGATGAGCCGCGCCCATAACCCGTACGGGGACGGGCAGGCTTGTGGCCGTATTTTGCACGCACTTAAACACAATCGGGTAACGCTATGAGTTTTACTACCATCTCTGTTGTTGGTCTTGGCTATATCGGACTGCCTACTGCGGCGGCCTTTGCCTCTCGTCAAAAGCAGGTTGTTGGCGTAGATATCAACGCGCACGCGGTGGAAACCATCAACCGTGGCGAAATTCATATCGTGGAGCCTGACCTCGATCGCGTGGTGAAAAAAGCGGTGGACGGCGGCTTCCTGCGCGCCAGCACGACGCCGGTAGAAGCCGACGCGTACCTGATTGCGGTACCAACCCCTTTTAAAGGCGATCATGAGCCTGACATGGTTTACGTCGAGGCGGCGGCAAAATCCATTGCGCCGGTGCTGAAGAAAGGGGCGCTGGTTATCCTTGAGTCCACTTCACCTGTTGGAGCCACCGAGCAGATGGCCCAGTGGCTGGCCGAGGCGCGCCCCGATCTCAGCTTCCCGCAGCAGGCGGGCGACCAGGCTGATATCAATATCGCCTACTGCCCTGAGCGCGTGCTGCCGGGCCAGGTAATGGTTGAGCTGATTAAAAATGACCGCGTGATTGGCGGCATGACCCCGGTCTGCTCCGCGCGCGCCAGCGAGTTATATAAGATTTTCCTTGAAGGCGAATGCGTGGTGACCAACTCCCGCACCGCCGAAATGTGCAAGCTGACCGAAAACAGCTTCCGCGACGTCAACATCGCGTTTGCGAATGAACTGTCGTTGATTTGCGCCGATCAGGGAATTAACGTCTGGGAACTGATCCGCCTTGCCAACCGTCACCCACGCGTAAACATTCTTCAGCCGGGGCCGGGCGTGGGTGGACACTGTATCGCAGTCGATCCGTGGTTTATCGTGGCGCAAAACCCGCAACAGGCACGCCTGATTCGCACCGCGCGCGAAGTGAACGACTACAAACCGCACTGGGTGATCAACCAGGTAAAAGCCACGGTCGCGGATTGCCTGGCCGACAGCGGCAAACGCGCCAGCGAGCTGAAAATCGCCTGCTTTGGTCTGGCATTCAAACCGAATATTGACGATCTGCGCGAAAGCCCGGCGATGGAAATTGCCGGGATGATCGCTGACTGGCACAGCGGTGAAACACTGGTGGTTGAGCCGAATATTCATGCGTTACCGGCAAAGCTTGCCGGTCACTGCACCCTTACCGCACTGGATGACGCGCTGGCGACGGCGGATGTGCTGGTACTGCTGGTGGATCACAATGCGTTTAAAGCGGTCTCCGGTGATGCCGTACGTCAGCAGTATGTTGTTGATACTAAAGGCGTGTGGCGTTGAGTATCCTCCACGGCGTGCTGGAACCCCTTGAGTGGGAAAGCACATTCTTTGCGCGCCCCTCAGCGATAGTGCGTCTGCGCGAAAATGCCCCTGCGTTGCGGGAAGCCGACTTCGGCGCCTGGCCGCGCGTGCAGGCTAAGATCCCGGCAGACCGGGCCGATATGCTGGACGCGCTCCAGCAGCACGGATTCCGGCTGGTTGAGGGTGAGGTTGACCTCTCTATTACCGTGGCCCGCCACGACTCACCGGGCGCGGAAATTGCATCAGAGCAGGATATTCCCGCGCTGCGCAACATGGCGGCGCTGGCATTCGCTCAGAGCCGTTTCCGGGCGCCCTGGTATGCGCCCGATGACAGCGGGCGCTTTTATGCCCAGTGGATTGAGAACGCGGTAAAGGGCACGTTTGACCACGTCTGTCTGGTGTTTCGTGCGCCGGAAGGTCCGATTGAAGGTTTTGTTTCGCTTCGCAGGCTCAACGAGCACGAGGCGCGCATCGGTTTATTAGCCGGACGCGGCATGGGCGAAAAACTCATGCAGGCGGCGCTGCACTGGGCGGAGCAACAGCGAGTATCAACGCTGCGGGTCGCGACCCAGATGGGCAACACCGCTGCGCTTAAACGTTATATTGCGAGTGGTGCCAGCATCGACGCCACCGCCTACTGGTTATACAGGTGACAAGATGATTCCATTTAACGCGCCTCCGGTCGTGGGCACTGAACTTGATTATATGCAATCTGCTATGGGCAGCGGCAAGCTCTGTGGCGACGGCGGGTTCACCCGTCGCTGCCAGCAGTGGATGGAGCAACGTTTCCACAGTGCCAAAGTTCTGCTGACGCCGTCCTGTACCGCATCGCTCGAGATGGCGGCGCTGCTGCTGGATATCCAGCCCGGCGATGAGGTGATCATGCCGAGCTACACCTTCGTCTCCACGGCGAACGCCTTTGTCCTGCGCGGGGCGAAAATCGTGTTTGTGGATATCCGCCCGGATACCATGAACATTGACGAAACGTTGATTGAAGCGGCGATCACCGACAAAACGCGGGCGATCGTGCCGGTGCATTATGCGGGCGTGGCCTGCGAAATGGACACCATCATGGCCATCGCCAAAAAGCACAACCTGTTCGTGGTGGAAGACGCCGCGCAGGGGGTGATGTCCACCTACAAAGGACGCGCGCTGGGCACCATCGGTCATATCGGCTGCTTTAGCTTCCACGAAACCAAAAACTACACCGCAGGCGGTGAGGGCGGCGCGACGCTGATTAACGATCGCGCTCTGGTAGAGCGTGCGGAAGTGATCCGTGAGAAAGGGACCAACCGCAGCCAGTTCTTCCGCGGCCAGGTGGATAAGTACACCTGGCGTGATATCGGCTCAAGCTACCTGATGGCGGACTTGCAGGCCGCATACCTCTGGGCGCAGCTGGAAGCGGCAGAGCGAATCAATCTGCACCGCCTCTCCCTGTGGCAAACCTACTACGACGCGCTGGCGCCGCTGGCTAAGGCAGGGCGTATTGAGCTGCCGACCGTACCGGCCGACTGCGTCCACAACGCCCACATGTTCTACATCAAGCTGCGCGATAACGACGATCGCAGCAAGCTGATTGCCTGGCTGAAAGAAGCGGAAATTATGGCGGTATTCCATTACATTCCGCTGCACTCCAGCCCGGCGGGAGAAGCCTTCGGCGCGTTTGCCGGTGAAGACCGCTACACCACCAAAGAGAGCGAACGTCTGCTTCGTCTGCCCCTGTTCTACAACCTCGCGCCGGTGAACCAGCGTACGGTGATCAATTCGCTTCTGAGTTATTTCGCCTGATATGTCTCTGGCAAAAGCGTCGGTGTGGACGGCAGCGTCCACGCTTGTAAAAATTGGCGCCGGATTACTGGTCGTCAAGCTGCTGGCCGTCTCATTTGGTCCGTCAGGCGTTGGGCTGGCCGGGAATTTCCGCCAGCTGGTCACGGTGCTTGGCGTGCTGGCGGGGGCCGGGATATTCAACGGCGTCACCAAATACGTAGCGCAGCATCATGACGATGCCGGAAAGCTCCGCACGGTGGTGGGGACCTCATCTGCAATGGTGCTGGGCTTCTCTACGCTGCTGGCCGTCGTCTTTTTGCTGGCGGCGGCACCCATCAGCCAGGGGCTGTTCGGACATACGCACTATCAGGGGCTGGTACGCCTGGTGGCGCTGGTGCAGATGGGCATCGCCTGGGCGAACCTGCTGCTGGCGCTGATGAAAGGCTTCCGTGATGCCGCCGGGAATGCACTGGCGCTGATCTTCGGCAGCGTCATCGGCGTTATTGCCTACTACTTTTGCTACCGGCTGGGCGGCTATGAAGGCGCACTGCTGGGGCTGGCGCTGGTGCCTGCCCTGGTTGTCATCCCGGCGGCGTTTATGCTGATGCGCAGAGGCGATGTCCCGCTGAGTTACCTGAAACCGCAGTGGGACAAGTTACTGGCAGGCCAGCTGGCGAAATTTACGCTGATGGCCCTCATCACTTCCGTCACCATTCCGGTAGCCTACGTGATGATGCGAAACCTGCTGGCAGCGCATTACAGCTGGGATGAAGTGGGGATTTGGCAGGGCGTGAGCAGCATTTCCGATGCCTACCTCCAATTTATTACGGCTTCCTTTAGCGTCTATTTGCTGCCAACCTTATCGCGCCTGACGTCCAGACAGGATATTACCCGCGAGATTTTTCGCTCCCTGCGTTTTGTGTTGCCGGCTGTTGCGGTCGCCAGCTTTACCGTCTGGTTGCTGCGTGACTTCGCCATCTGGCTGCTGTTTTCGGCGAAGTTTACCGCCATGCGCGACCTGTTTGCCTGGCAGCTGGTCGGCGATGTGCTGAAAGTGGGGGCGTACGTTTTCGGCTATCTGGTGATTGCGAAGGCCTCGCTGCGGCTGTATATCCTGGCAGAGATTAGCCAGTTTGCGCTGCTGACGGCATTTTCTCACTGGCTGATCCCTACCCACGGAGCGCTGGGGGCGGCTCAGGCCTATATGGCAACCTATATCGTTTATTTCGCTGCCTGTTGCGGCGTATTTTTACTTTGGCGTAAACGCGCATGACTGCACTGATACACATTCTGGGATCGGACATCCCGCATCATAACCAGACCGTTCTGCGGTTCTTCAACGATGAGCTGGCATCCGGCACGCCCGACGCGCGCGAGTTTATGGTTGTTGGAAAAGATAATGGCCTGAGCGCGGCCTGTCCGGCACTGAACATGACTTTCTGGCCAGACAAAGCGGCCCTGACCAAAGCCGTTGTCGCGAAAGCCAAAGCGGATCGAAGCCAGCGTTTCTTCTTCCACGGGCAGTTCAATACCGGCCTGTGGCTGGCGCTATTGAGCGGCGGGATCAAACCCTCCCAGTTCAGCTGGCATATCTGGGGAGCGGATCTCTATGAAGTCTCCCACGGCTGGAAATTCCGCCTGTTCTACCCGCTGCGCCGTCTGGCGCAGGCGCGCGTGGGCTGCGTTTTTGCCACCCGCGGCGATCTCACCTATTTTGCTAAACAGCATCCGAAGGTGCGCGGCGAGCTGCTCTATTTCCCGACCCGCATGGATCCAGCGCTGAACACGATGGCGAATGACGCGGTTCGTGAGGGCAAACTGACCATCCTGGTGGGGAATTCCGGCGATCGCAGCAACGAGCATGTCGCGGCGCTCCGGGCTGTGCATCAGCAGTTTGGCGACACGGTGAACGTGGTGGTGCCGATGGGCTATCCCGCCAATAACGACGCCTACATCGACGAGGTCCGCCAGCAGGGGCTTGCGCTGTTTAGCGCAGACAATCTGCATATTCTCAGGGATAAGCTGGAATTTGATGACTATCTCGCGCTGCTGCGAAAATGCGATCTGGGCTATTTCATCTTTGCCCGTCAGCAGGGGATTGGCACGCTGTGTCTGCTGATTCAGGCGGGAGTACCGTGCGTGCTCAACCGCGAAAACCCGTTCTGGCAGGACATGGCCGAGCAGCACATTCCGGTGCTGTTTACCTCTGACACGCTTAATGTCGGGGTGGTACGGGAAGCACAGCGCCAGCTCGCGCTGGTGGATAAAAATAGCATCGACTTTTTCAGCCCGAACTACCTCACGCCGTGGCACCGCGCGCTGCGTATTGCTTCAGGAGACAACGCATGAGCCAGTTGCAGTTTAGCGGCCTGCTGGTGGTCTGGCTGCTGAGCACGCTGTTTATCGCCACGCTCACCTGGTTTGAGTTCCGGCGCGTACGTTTTAACTTCAACGTCTTCTTCTCGCTGCTGTTTTTGCTGACCTTTTTCTTTGGTTTCCCGCTGACCAGCATCCTCGTGTTCCGCTTTGATGTGGGCGTTGCTCCGCCGGAAATCTTGTTGCAGGCGCTGCTCTCTGCGACCTGCTTCTACGCGGTGTACTACGTCACCTATAAAACGCGCCTGCGCGCGGCGAAAGACACCGCGCCCCGTCGACCGCTGTTTACCATGAACCGGGTAGAGACCCATCTGACGTGGGTTATGCTGATGACCATCGCCCTGGTCAGCGTGGCGATTTTCTTCATGCATAACGGTTTTTTACTGTTTAAGTTGCAGTCCTATAGCCAGATTTTTTCTGCCGAAGTCTCCGGCGTCGCGCTCAAGCGCTTCTTCTATTTCTTCATCCCGGCGATGCTGGTGGTCTTCTTCCTGCGCCAGGACAGCAAAGCCTGGCTGTTCTTCCTGGTCAGCACCGTCGCGTTTGGCATTCTGACCTACATGATCGTCGGCGGTACTCGCGCCAACATCATTATCGCCTTCGCGATTTTCCTGTTTATCGGCATTATTCGCGGCTGGATCTCCCTGTGGATGCTGGCGGCGGCAGGCGTCTTTGGCATTGTGGGAATGTTCTGGCTGGCGCTGAAGCGCTACGGTCTTAACGTAGCCGGTGACGAAGCGTTTTATACCTTCCTGTATCTGACGCGCGATACCTTCTCGCCGTGGGAAAACCTGGCATTGCTGCTGCAAAACTACGACAAGATCGAATTCCAGGGGCTGGCGCCGATTGTTCGCGATTTCTATGTCTTTATTCCGACGTGGCTGTGGCCTGACCGTCCCGGCATTGTCCTGAACACGGCGAACTATTTCACCTGGGAAGTGCTGAATAACCACTCGGGCCTGGCGATTTCCCCCACCCTGATTGGCTCGCTGGTGGTGATGGGCGGAACGTGGTTTATCCTGCCCGGCGCCATCGCGGTCGGACTGATAATAAAATGGTTCGACTGGCTGTACACGCTGGGTAACGAAGAGACGAACCGCTACAAAGCCGCTGTTTTGCACAGTTTCTGTTTCGGTGCCATTTTCAATATGATCGTTCTGGCGCGCGAGGGGCTGGATTCGTTCGTCTCGCGCGTGGTGTTCTTTATGGTTGTTTTCGGCGTCTGTCTGCTGCTGGCAAAACTCCTGTACTGGCTGTTTGACAGCGCAGGGCTTGTGCACAGACGTGAGCCACAGGGCAGCACAACGCTGTCGCAAGTCTGAGTAGGGATTATCATGACGGATAAAACTTCAGCCCCGCGTTATGCGCTGCGTGGGCTACAGCTGATTGGCTGGCGTGACATGCAGCACGCGCTGGATTTTCTGTTCGCGGACGGGCAGATGAAGTCGGGCACGCTGGTGGCCATCAACGCAGAAAAAATGCTGGCGGTTGAAGATAACGCGGAAGTGAAAAGCCTGATCGAAGCCGCGGAGTTTAAATACGCAGACGGTATTAGCGTGGTGCGTTCGATCCGGAAAAAGTTTCCAGACGCTAATGTGTCTCGCGTGGCGGGAGCCGACCTTTGGGAGCGGCTTATGGAGCGCGCAGGCGCTGAAGGCACGCCGGTATTTCTGATTGGCGGCAAGCCCGAGGTATTGGCACAGACCGAACAAAAGCTGCGTAGCCAGTGGAATGTCAACATCGTGGGCAGTCAGGATGGCTACTTCAGGCCGGAAGATCGCCAGGCGTTATATGAGCGCGTGCGCGACAGCGGGGCGAAAATTGTCACCGTCGCCATGGGGTCGCCGCGCCAGGAAATACTGATGCGCGATTGCCGTCTGTTCAGCCCGGATGCGCTCTATATGGGCGTTGGCGGCACCTACGACGTCTTTACCGGCCACGTTAAGCGTGCGCCGAAAGTCTGGCAAAATCTGGGCCTGGAGTGGCTGTACCGCCTGCTTTCCCAACCGACGCGCATCAAACGACAGATTCGCCTCCTGCGCTACCTCGCCTGGCACTACACCGGGAAAATGTAATCAATATGCAGCGCGATCTACCGTTCGCGCTGCAACGCCCCCCGCAAAACTGCTGAGTTTATGTGCAATGCATTCATTTTTTTAATGCATTGTTTGCCATTTGCCAGAATTTAAGAAACCATTCGCTCCGTATTTCAGTACCCCTCAAAAATAATAACCGGCAACAAGTCGGGAAACAGCAAACACAACCGAGGAATTATGGCAGAGAAAAAACCGGAGCTTCAGCGTGGGCTGGAAGCTCGACATATTGAACTGATCGCGCTGGGCGGGACTATCGGCGTTGGCCTGTTTATGGGCTCGGCAAGCACGCTGAAGTGGGCGGGGCCTTCCGTCCTGCTGGCGTATATTATTGCCGGGCTGTTCGTCTTCTTCATCATGCGCTCAATGGGCGAAATGCTGTTTTTGGAGCCGGTGACGGGCTCTTTCGCCGTTTACGCCCACCGTTATATGAGCCCGTTCTTTGGCTATCTCACGGCCTGGTCGTACTGGTTTATGTGGATGGCCGTGGGGATTTCGGAGATCACCGCCATCGGGGTCTACGTGCAGTTCTGGTTCCCGGAGATGGCCCAGTGGATACCCGCGCTTATTGCCGTAGGGCTGGTGGCGCTGGCGAACCTTGCCGCCGTTCGTCTTTACGGCGAAATCGAGTTCTGGTTTGCGATGATCAAAGTCACCACCATTATCGTGATGATTGTCGTTGGCCTTGGGGTCATCTTCTTTGGCTTCGGTAACGGCGGGCACGCCATCGGTTTTGGTAACCTGACCGGGCACGGCGGCTTCTTTGCGGGCGGCTGGAAGGGCTTCCTGACGGCGCTCTGTATCGTGGTGGCATCCTATCAGGGCGTAGAGCTAATCGGGATCACCGCAGGTGAAGCGAAAAACCCGCAGGTGACGCTGCGTAGCGCGGTAGGCAAGGTGCTGTGGCGTATCCTGATTTTCTATGTAGGCGCCATCTTCGTTATCGTGACCATTTTCCCGTGGAACGAAATTGGCACGACCGGCAGCCCGTTTGTTTTAACCTTTGCAAAGATTGGCATCACGGCGGCGGCCGCGATTATCAACTTTGTGGTGCTGACGGCGGCGCTTTCCGGCTGTAACAGTGGGATGTACAGCTGCGGGCGCATGCTTTACGCGCTCTCGCAAAACAAACAGCTGCCGGCAGTGATGGGCAAAGTCTCCCGCGTGGGTGTCCCCGTGGCGGGCGTGGCGGTATCAATTGTCATTCTGCTGATCGGTTCTTGCCTGAATTACATCATCCCCAATCCGCAGCGCGTGTTCGTTTACGTCTACAGCGCCAGCGTGCTGCCGGGGATGGTGCCGTGGTTTGTGATTCTGATCAGCCAGCTGCGTTTTCGTCAGGCGCACAGGCAGGCGATTGCCAGCCATCCGTTCCGCTCCATTTTGTTCCCGTATGCAAACTATTTAACGATGGCGTTCCTGATTTGCGTATTAATTGGAATGTACTTTAATGAAGATACCCGCATGTCGCTGTTTGTCGGGATGATCTTCCTGGCCGCCGTGACGGCAGCCTATAAGCTTTTTGGCCTGGGTCGCCGCGGCTCCGCCCATAAAGTGGAGGAATAAGCGGCAAAATGTGCAAACCATAACCAAACGCGCATTTTTTTCAAAAAAGCACTAGACAGCGGGGACGGAGGTACGTAATATCCAGCCCCGCAACGGCGCTAAGCGCCCGTAGCTCAGCTGGATAGAGCGCTGCCCTCCGGAGGCAGAGGTCTCAGGTTCGAATCCTGTCGGGCGCGCCATTTTAGTCCCGGCGCTAGAGCTGCGGTGGTCTGAGAAGTAGTCAGAACCGCGTGAAAGAATACAGTGGTGGCTATAGCTCAGTTGGTAGAGCCCTGGATTGTGATTCCAGTTGTCGTGGGTTCGAATCCCATTAGCCACCCCATTATTGAAAGAGTTGTGAATTGCGAAGGTGGCGGAATTGGTAGACGCGCTAGCTTCAGGTGTTAGTGTTCTTACGGACGTGGGGGTTCAAGTCCCCCCCCTCGCACCACGACTTTTAATGAATTGAACTAAAAATTCAAAAAAGCAGTACATCGGCGAGTAGCGCAGCTTGGTAGCGCAACTGGTTTGGGACCAGTGGGTCGGAGGTTCGAATCCTCTCTCGCCGACCAATTTTGAACCCCGCTTCGGCGGGGTTTTTTGTTTTCTGCGCTTTTTCATCCTGTAGCCATCCCCCGACAACACCCTGCATCCTTGTCGCGATTCAGCGACATATAACTCGTTAATAATAAAGAAATTTTTATTTTGTCGCTTTAAGCGTCTCCTGCTGACGACAGATCGCTGCCCTTAACGCGATGTTGTACGGTGTAAGGCGGTTCTTAACAGCATAATTTCCTTTTATCTTAAAATGTTGCGTGATGTAAAAGTTCTGTGTGTAAACCTGGCACAATACGTGCAATAATACAGGGGTAGATGCTCATTCCATCTCTTATGCTCGCCTCAGGGCCTCATAAACTCAGGAATGACGCAGAGCCGTTTACGGTGCTTATCGTCCACTGACAGATGTCGCTTCGGCCTCATCAAACACCATGGACACAACGTTGAGTGAAGCACCACATATGTTGTCTTACAGACCTGTTTTAACGCCTGCTTTTATAGCAGGCGTTTTTTTATGCCTAAAAAAAGGAGGCCATCTGGCCTCCTTGTGAATTACTGTTGCGTTCCGTTGTTCTGTAGCGTCAGCAGAAGTCCATCACGTCGCATGGCTGCGGCCTCTTCCGGCTTGTGCTGCTTGTCCAGCGAATCAGCAAGCCAGGCGTAATCGAATGCGTCCGGGCGCTGCTTCAGCGCCGCGCGGAAGGCGAGGCTCGCCTCCTGCCACTCGCCGTGCTTCATCAGTGACTGGCCCAGCGTACTCCACAGCAGCGGACGATCGCCGACGGTTTTGATCTGCTGGCGCAGTACTTTTTCGATCTGTTCAGGATTATTGGTCTTCAGGCGCGGGATCACCATTACCAGGCGGTCATCATACTGTCGCTTGAGACCGTCGAGGAGGATCTCCTGCGCGGTGTCATGGTCGTCACACTCAATCAGATGTTCGGCCATCGCGACCTGGAGAGGGACCTGCTGGCGTGTTTTGCGGCTCTGGTTTTTCCACCAGGCCTTCAGCCCGTCGCTGCCAAGATCGGCACGCGCCTGATCCATCAGGCCAATCCACGCCAGACGTTGAAGTTCATCACGGTGTTCATCATCGCCCACGTCGGCTTTCGCCATGGAAGGGATAATGTCCAGCAGCGATCCCCACGCACCGGTCCGGATGTATGCCTGCTCAGCAAGACGCAGCACTTCCGGATGACGAGGCGTAATTTCCAGCAGGCGGTCAACGCCGTGGCGTGCCGCATGGTTTTCATTCCGCGCCAGTTGCAGACGAACGCGGGTGATCTCAACCGGAATCGGATCCTTAGTAGAAAGCTCAGAGGCGCGTTCAAGATGCTGATTGGCGCGGGCCTCATCGCCTCGCTGCTGCGCCGCCTCAGCGGCCAGCAGATAGTTTACAACCGGCTGTTCTGCATGGTCGGCGTTTTTCGACATCAGCTTTTCAACCTGCTGATAATCGCCTTCGGCCAGCTTAAGCAGCGCCTGCTCGGTCTGCTTACGGGCGCGACGGCGCTTACGGCCAACGAACCAGCCGCGGGTATGCGCGCCGGTACGGAAAATACGACGCAGGATCCACTCCACGGCCAGCAGAACGACCACGCCCAGGATCAGGATAATCACCAGCCCGGTCACGCTGGTTTCGATGTTGTAGTTATCGGTCTGGATCAATACGTAACCCTGGTGACCCGCGAGCATCGGCCCCAGCACAATCCCGGCGATCAGCAGGATGAAGAGTAAGAAGACTTTTAGCATCATTACTCTCCTTGCGGCGCGTTTTCAGGCGCTGGCGCGGCGGCAGGTGCTTCAGCCGGGCGCTCTGCCGGAACGCCCGGCTGGGCCAGCAGGTTACGCACGCGCGTCTGCATGATCTTCTCCAGAATCGGCTGGCTCTCCAGTTTGTCCGGCACGTTCATGGTGATGTTTTGCTGGCTCAGCTTGTCGATATCCTCAAGGAACGCGGTCGTGGTTGCGTCATTGGTATCGTAGTAAGCGCGGACCCAGGTGGATACGTTATCCAGAGCCTGTTTGTAGGTCTCTTCCTGATGACGCGGTACGGCCTGAGCAGCCACCAGCAGGCGGGAGCGAATGTTTTCGCGCAGATAAACGTCCTGGTTAGGCGCCAGCAGCGGCACGGCAGTTTCATCGCGGCGGCGAACGGTAATGAAGCTGTCCATAAAGTTCTGCCAGCTCTTTTGCAGGTTGATACGCCACTCGCTCAGGGAGCTGGACAGCTCGGTGCCGTCGGAATCCATTGGGGAGTCGTCGTCGTTGTTGTCCGCCAGCTGAAGGTTATCAATCTGGTTCGAGAGCTGATTCACCTTAAGAATGATACCGTCGTAATCGACCTGAGAAACCGCAGACAGGCTGGCGATATCTTCCGTAATGGCGCGGCGTGCGCCGATCAGGCTCGGATCGTTCATGTCGGCCAGGCTTGCGTCGGCGCTTTTCAGCAGCGCGGCGGCGGTGGTGACATCCTGATCGCTCCAGAGCTTACGTCCGGCCAGCTTCACCAGAAAATCGGCCTGTGAGAGCAGCCAGGTTTTGGCATCGGTCCCGGAAATAGTGGCGACTTTTTCCTGCACTTCGCTCAGCTGTTTGGTCAACGCTTCACGCTTGCTGTTCGCGTCGGCGAGGGCGGCAGCCTGCTGCTTAATCACGCCTTCCAGCTCGGCTTTTTGCGTCTCCTGCGCTTTTTGCAGGGCGGTGATTTGGTTAACCAGCGCGTCGCTGGTGGCCGTCTGGTTGGTGCCCTGTTTCTTCACCAGCCCGTAAAGTCCCACGCCTGCGGCCAGCGCAATCGCGATGGCAATCACGCTCAGCGTAAGGCTGGTTTTGTTGCTGCCGTTTTTCTTCTCAACGGTTTTGTCTGTCGTCTCTGGCTGTGACGTGGTGTCCACAGTCTCCCTGGTCTCTTCAACCACGGCGGAGGATTTTTCGTGTTCCGTCATTATGGCTTCCCATTTGAGAGTTATTGTAATGCGCGCAGCAGCGCATCGTTGTCGGCGTTATCAGCGATCCGAATATCCTGCCAGCCCAGTTCCCGGGCGTGGTTCGCCAGACGCTCGCTGACGACCAGAAGCCGACAGCGGAGTAACCAGTTTTCGCGATACCAAAGCGGGATCAGCGACCAAAGCTGTTGTAACATTTCACCGCTGGTGACCACCAGCGTATTAATGCCGCGGGCGTGCCAGCGCATTGCTTCTTCCGCGCCATCGTAATGTTTCGCACAGCGCTGATAGCACTCCACAAACGTCACGTCTGCACCGCGTTCCCGCAACGTTTCACCCAGCAGTTCGCGGCCACCGTTGCCGCGCAAAATGAGCGCACGCTTTCCGGCAATGGTTTGTAATTCAGGTAATTGTAGCAAGACTTCGCTGATTTCCCGATCTAACGGGTAACGAACGTCAATTCCGCTGGCGGTGTGTAAGGCCAACGCGGTGGTGCGCCCGATGGCGAAATAGCGGGGTGTACAGGGCCAGCTAACGCCCTGCTGTTGCAGCTGCGCATGGGCAAACTCAACGGCATGCTGCGACAGGGCAAAGAGCAGATCGCCTTCCTGCAAGGCACGCATCTGGTCAGCGAGCGTAGACAGCTCGCGACCGGGGGAGAATTCAATCAGCGGAAAACTCCAGGCCACCTGCCCCAGTGCGCGCAGACGGCTCACTAACTGCTCTCCTGCGGGAGAAGGGCGGGTGACAAGAATACTCATGCAGGGGGTTCTCCGTTATAGACCTCGGCCAGAATTTCACGCGCGCCGTTATTCAGCAGCTCTTCCGCCAGCGATACGCCAAGCGCTTCGGCATCCTGCGGCCTGCCGCGACGTTCACCGCGAACCATCTGCGAGCCGTCCGGCGCGCCGACCAGCGCACGCAACCACAGTTCACCGTCGGTTAATTCAGCATAGCTGCCAATGGGCACCTGACAGCCGCCTTCGAGACGAGTATTCATCGCACGCTCGGCTTTTACGCGAATGGCGGTGTCGTCATGATTCAGCGGCGCGAGCAGGGCCTGGGTGCGCGCATCATCCAGACGGCATTCAATGCCGACGGCACCCTGACCGACGGCGGGTAGCGACAGCTCCGGCGGCAACGCCACGCGAATGCGTTCCTCCAGCCCCAGGCGTTTCAGGCCCGCAACCGCAAGAATAATGGCATCGTAGTCGCCGTTATCCAGCTTGCCAAGGCGCGTGCCGACGTTACCGCGCAGCGAACGAATCACCAGATCCGGGCGACGCTCCGCCAGCTGACACTGGCGGCGTAAACTTGACGTGCCGACCACGCTGCCCTCTGGCAACGCGTCGAGCGACGCATAGCGGTTAGAGACAAACGCATCGCGCGGATCCTCGCGCTCGCAGATAGTCACCAGCCCCAGCCCTTCCGGGAACTCAACGGGCACGTCTTTCATCGAATGCACGGCGATATCGGCGCGGTTCTCAAGCAATGCCAGTTCCAGCTCTTTGACAAACAGGCCCTTGCCGCCCACTTTCGCCAGCGGCGTATCGAGGATTACGTCACCGCGCGTGACCATTGGCACCAGCTCAACGCGTAATCCGGTGTGGCAGGCTTCCAGGCGCTGCTTAACATAATGTGCCTGCCAGAGCGCAAGGGGACTTTGGCGTGTGGCAATTCTCAAAACATTGTCTAACATGCTTGTTACCGTCATTATCAATCGCTAACCATCCTAACATTGTTGACACTCGGATGGCAGTTTTACGGTTGATGAAGCGCGAGAGGGACAGGGCGGCGTACGCGTCAGCCACCGCCGTATTCAGGAATTTACACGTACAGAACGGTGCTACACTTGTATGTAGCGCATCTTTCTTTACGGTCAACCGGCAAGGTGTTAAATTGATCACGTTTTAGACCATTTTTCGTCTGTACCACCAGAAAAGCAAAAGGCGAAAGAAGGGTAACGGTTATTTTTTGAAATACTGCGGGTCCGCTGCTTTTTCTGTTTTGACTGGCGTGCGACACCCGGAAACATCAGGCGATACGTCTTGTACCTCTATATTGAGACTCTGAAACAGAGACTGGATGCCATCAATCAATTGCGCGTGGATCGCGCGCTTGCTGCCATGGGCCCTGCTTTCCAGCAGGTATACAGTCTACTGCCGACATTGTTGCACTATCACCATCCGCTAATGCCGGGTTACCTCGATGGTAACGTTCCCCAGGGCATTTGCCTCTTCACGCCTGATGAAACCCAACAGCATTACCTGACTGAACTTGAGCTCTACCGTGGTATGCCGCCGCAGGATTCACCGAAAGGTGAGCTGCCGATTACCGGGGTTTACTCGATGGGCAGTACCTCATCGGTTGGGCAAAGCTGTTCTTCTGACCTGGATATCTGGGTCTGCCATCAGTCCTGGCTCGACAATGAAGAGCGCCAGCTGTTGCAGCGTAAATGCAGCCTGCTGGAGAGCTGGGCGGCGTCGCTCGGCGTGGAAGTAAGCTTCTTCCTGATTGATGAAAACCGTTTCCGCCATAACGAAAGCGGCAGTCTGGGTGGTGAAGACTGCGGCTCGACTCAGCACATTCTGTTGCTGGATGAGTTTTACCGTACCGCCGTTCGCCTGGCGGGGAAACGTATTCTGTGGAATATGGTGCCGTGCGATGAAGAAGAAAATTATGACGACTACGTCATGTCGCTTTACTCGCAGGGCGTTCTGACGCCAAACGAGTGGCTGGATCTGGGCGGCCTGAGCTCCCTGTCTGCCGAAGAGTACTTTGGCGCAAGCCTCTGGCAGCTTTATAAGAGCATTGATTCACCGTACAAAGCGGTGCTGAAAACCCTGCTGCTGGAAGCCTACTCCTGGGAATATCCCACGCCGCGTCTGCTGGCGAAAGACATTAAGCAGCGTCTGCACGACGGCGAGATCGTCTCCTACGGGCTTGATGCCTACTGCATGATGCTGGAACGCGTTACCGAATACCTGACGGCCATTGATGACACCACGCGTCTTGACCTGGTGCGTCGATGTTTCTATCTCAAAGTTTGTGAAAAACTGAGCCGTGAGCGCGCCTGCGTTGGCTGGCGTCGTGAAGTGGTCAGCCAGTTAGTCAAAGAGTGGGGATGGGACGAAGCGCGTCTCGCCATGCTCGACAACCGCGCCAACTGGAAGATCGATCAGGTGCGTGAGGCGCACAACGAACTGCTTGATGCGATGATGCAAAGCTACCGCAACCTGATCCGCTTTGCACGCCGCAACAACCTTAGCGTTTCTGCCAGCCCACAGGATATCGGGGTGTTAACCCGTAAGCTGTACGCCGCATTTGAAGCGTTGCCAGGCAAGGTTACGCTGGTTAACCCACAGATTTCGCCTGACCTGTCTGAACCGAATCTGACCTTTATCTACGTCCCGCCGGGCCGCGCAAACCGCACCGGGTGGTATCTGTACAACCGTGCGCCAAGCATGGATTCAATCATCAGCCATCAGCCGCTGGAATATAACCGCTACCTGAACAAGCTGGTGGCCTGGGCCTGGTTTAACGGCCTCCTCACCTCACGCACCCGGTTGTTTATCAAGGGCAACGAGGTAGTCGATTTAGCCAAGTTGCAGGAGATGGTGGCGGATGTCTCGCACCACTTCCCGCTGCGTCTGCCTGCGCCGACGCCAAAAGCGCTCTACAGCCCGTGTGAGATCCGCCATCTGGCGATCATCGTCAACCTGGAATACGACCCGACGGCGGCCTTCCGCAATCAGGTGGTCCACTTTGACTTCCGCAAGCTGGACGTCTTTAGCTTCGGCGAGCAGCAAAACTGCCTGGTGGGCAGCGTGGATCTGCTGTACCGCAACTCGTGGAACGAAGTACGTACCCTGCACTTCAACGGCGAGCAGGCGATGATCGAAGCGCTGAAAACCATTCTCGGCAAGATGCACCAGGACGCCGCGCCGCCGGACAGTGTGGAAGTGTTCTGCTACAGCCAGCACCTGCGCGGCCTGATTCGTACCCGCGTGCAGCAGCTGGTGTCTGAGTGCATCGAACTGCGCCTCTCCAGCACCCGCCAGGAAACCGGGCGCTTTAAAGCGCTGCGCGTCTCCGGCCAGACCTGGGGCCTGTTCTTTGAGCGCCTGAACGTGTCGGTACAGAAGCTGGAAAACGCCATTGAATTCTACGGCGCGATTTCGCACAACAAGCTGCATGGCCTGTCGGTTCAGGTGGAAACCAACCACGTTAAGCTGCCACAGGTGGTGGATGGCTTTGCGAGTGAAGGGATCATTCAGTTCTTTTTCGAAGAGTCGGGCGATAACGCCGGGTTTAACATCTACATTCTGGATGAAACCAACCGCGCCGAGGTGTATCACCACTGTGAAGGCAGTAAAGAGGAGCTGGTGCGCGACGTCAGCCGCTTCTATTCGTCCTCGCACGATCGCTTTACCTACGGCTCAAGCTTTATCAACTTCAACCTGCCGCAGTTCTACCAGATTGTGAACGTAGATGGCCGGGCGCAGGTGATCCCGTTCCGTACGCAGGCAATTACCCCTGCGGCGCCTGCGAATCAGGATACCGCACCGCTGTTGCAGCAGTATTTCTCCTGAGCCTTTTCGCCGGGTGGCGCTTACGCTTACCCGGCCTACGGTCCGAGCCTTTTCGCCGGGTGGCGCTCACGCTTACCCGGCCTACGGTCCGAGCCGTTGTAGGCCCGGTAAGGCGTAGCCGCCACCGGGCAACAAAACTACCTGAAACTCACGTCCTCGCCCGCCTGCGCGGTTGCAGCCTGTTCCAGCAGATCCCAGAACGTTTCGCCGCTGCGATCGCAAACCCACTCGTCACCTTTCAGGTCAAAGTGATAACCGCCCTGTTTAGCCGCCAGCCACACCTGGTGAAGCGGCTCCTGACGGTTAATAATAATTTTGCTGCCGTTTTCGAAGCTTAAGGTCAGGATCCCGCCGTTGATTTCACAATCGATATCGCTGTCGCCGTCCCAGCCGTCGATACGCTCTTCGATGGTCATCCACAGGGTATCGGCGAGGCGATGAAATTCACTGTCGTTCATGGTTTTATTCCTGTTTTTCGTGATGGCGGCAGTATAACGCTAAATAATTCCCGTTGCAGGAAAGCGGCAAACTCTTGCTTTTGTGTCTTCTCCTGCGATGATAGAAACAGATTTGAACTTACGGGCAACCTCTACATGAAAAACGTCTTTCGAACGCTTGCCGTTCTTGTCACTCTGTTTAGCCTGACCGGCTGTGGGCTGAAGGGACCACTTTACTTCCCGCCAGAGGATAAAAACGCACCACCGCCGACAAAACCGGTGCAAAGTGGTATCGAGTCATCTACGCCGGATACCAACGATCGCGGCAATAACGGTGGCCCGACTCAGGTCAATCTCTGACGATTACGTTCTGTACCCGCGCAATGGAGCAAATGATGCAGTTCTCTAAAATGCATGGCCTTGGCAACGACTTTATGGTCGTCGACGCGGTAACGCAGAATGTTTTTTTCTCCCCGGAGCTGATCCGTCGTCTGGCGGATCGACACGTGGGCGTGGGGTTTGACCAGCTGCTGGTGGTGGAGCCTCCTTACGATCCTGACCTGGACTTTCACTACCGCATTTTTAACGCCGACGGCAGCGAAGTGTCCCAGTGCGGCAATGGCGCGCGCTGTTTTGCCCGCTTTGTTCGGCTAAAGGGGCTCACCAACAAGCGCGATATCCGCGTCAGCACCGCCAACGGTCGGATGGTGCTCAGCGTCACCGACGACGAACTGGTGCGCGTGAACATGGGCGAGCCAAACTTCGAGCCTTCTGCCGTGCCGTTTCGCGCCAACAAAGCGGAAAAGACCTATATTATGCGCGCCGCCGAGCAGACAGTATTGTGCGGCGTTGTCTCAATGGGTAACCCGCACTGCGTGATTCAGGTGGATGATGTGCAAACTGCCGCGGTCGAAACGCTCGGCCCGGTGCTGGAAAGCCACGAGCGCTTCCCGGAGCGGGCGAACATCGGTTTCATGCAGGTGGTGAAGCGTGAACACATTCGCCTGCGGGTTTACGAGCGCGGCGCGGGCGAAACCCAGGCCTGTGGAAGCGGTGCCTGTGCGGCGGTGGCCGTGGGCATCTCGCAGGGGTTACTGGCAGAAGAGGTTCGCGTGGAATTACCGGGCGGGCGTCTTGATATCGCCTGGAAAGGAGCGGGTCATCCACTGTACATGACTGGCCCGGCGACACATGTTTATGACGGGTTTATCCATCTATGAAGCAACCAGGGGAAGAACTGCGGGAACCCTTAACGGAGCTGGACGACAGCGCCGTTGTGGATTACCTGCTGCATAATCCTGAGTTTTTTATCCGCAATGCACGCGTCGTCGAACGGATGCGCGTGCCGCATCCGGTTCGCGAGACCGTGTCGCTGGTTGAATGGCACATGGCGCGCTCGCGCAATCACATCCATCAGCTCGAAGAGAACATGACGCTGCTGATGGAGCAGGCCAGCAATAACGAAAGCCTGTTCCACCGTCTTCTGCACCTCCAGGCGCGTCTGGCGTCTGCGCACAGTCTCGAAGAGTTTCTCAACCGTTTCCACCGCTGGGCGCGCGAGCTGGGGTTGGCAGGCGCAACTCTCCGCCTGTTCCCTGACCGCTGGCGCATTGGCGCGCCGTCCGGGTTTACCCATCTGGCGCTTAGCCGTCAGGCGTTTGAGCCGCTGCGCATTCAGCGTCTGGGCCATGAGCACCACTATCTGGGGCCGCTTAACGGACCCGAGCTGTTGGTGGTGCTGCCGGAAGCCAAAGCTATTGGCTCGGTGGCGATGTCGCTGATGGGGCGTGATGGTGACCTGGGTGTGATGTTGTTTACCAGCCGCGACGCGCATCATTATGAGCAGGGGCAGGGCACGCAGCTGCTACAGGAAATCGCCCTGATGCTGCCTGAGCTGCTGGAGCGCTGGATTGAGCGCGTATGACGGACGCACTGCTCGCCACTGACGTCTCGCGCTTTCTGCGCTATCTGGGCGTAGAGCGTCAGCTCAGCCCCATTACGCTGCTCAACTATCAGCGTCAGCTTGATGCCATCATGCAGATTGCCGATGAAATCGGCCTGAAAAGCTGGCAACAATGTGACGCCGCCACGGTACGCGGATTCGTCGTGCGTAGCCGTAAAAAAAACTTAAGCCCGGCGAGCCTGGCGCTCCGGCTCTCTGCCCTGCGCAGCTTTTTCGACTGGCTGGTCAGTCAGGGCAAGCTGAAAGCTAACCCGGCAAAAGGGATCGCCACGCCAAAAGCCCCACGCCATCTGCCGAAAAATATCGACGTCGACGACGTAAACCGCCTGCTGGATATCGATCTTAACGATCCGCTGGCCGTGCGCGACCGCGCGATGCTGGAGGTGATGTACGGTGCCGGGCTGCGTCTTTCCGAGCTGGTCAATCTCGATATAAAACATCTCGACCTGGAAACGGGCGAAGTGTGGGTGATGGGCAAGGGCAGCAAAGAGCGCCGCCTGCCGATTGGCCGCAACGCCGTCTCCTGGATTGAGCACTGGCTGGATCTGCGCGGGCTGTTTGGCGCCGAAGAAGATGCGCTGTTTTTGTCGAAGCTTGGCAAGCGGATCTCCGCGCGTAACGTGCAGAAACGCTTTGCGGAGTGGGGCATCAAGCAGGGGCTGAACAGCCACGTGCATCCGCACAAGCTGCGCCACTCCTTTGCGACGCACATGCTGGAATCAAGCGGTGACCTGCGCGGCGTGCAGGAGCTGCTCGGCCACGCGAATCTGTCGACCACCCAAATCTATACCCATTTAGACTTCCAACACCTTGCCTCGGTGTATGACGCGGCGCATCCACGCGCCAAACGGGGGAAATAATGCGTTTTTACCGCCCACTCGGCCAGATATCAGCCCTGACGTTTGACCTTGATGACACTCTTTACGATAACCGTCCGGTGATCCTGCGTACCGAGCAGGAGTCGCTGACGTTTGTGCAGAACTACCATCCTGCGCTGAAAGCGATGCAGAACAAAGACTTCCAGCAGCTGCGTCAGTCCCTGCGGGAAACCGAACCGGAGATTTACCACGACGTGACCGAATGGCGTCGCCGGGCGGTTGAGCAGGCGATGCTCAACGCCGGCCTGAGCGCGCAGGATGCGGCCACGGGGGCCGAAGCGGCCATGGAAAACTTCGCCAAATGGCGCAGCCGCATCGATGTGCCGCAGGAGACACACGACACGCTGGCGAAACTGGCCAGTAAGTGGCCGCTGGTGGCCATCACCAACGGCAACGCTCAGCCCGAGCTGTTCGGCTTAGGTGACTATTTTCAGTTCGTGCTGCGCGCGGGCCCGCACGGGCGCTCGAAGCCGTTTAACGATATGTATCACCTGGCGGCGGAAAAACTGGATTTGCCGCTCGGCGAAATCCTGCACGTGGGCGATGACCTGACCACGGACGTCGCCGGGGCGATCCGCTGCGGTATGCAGGCCTGCTGGATCAAGCCGGAAAACGCCGATCTGATGACCACCCCAGACAGCCGTCTTCTGCCGCACGTGGAAATTTCGCGGTTGGCATCCCTCACGACGCTGATATAATCATCAATTGTTCTGTATAAATTAACAGGGTTTTGGCGAATGGAAACATTTGCCTGCCCGACATGACGTGACGGTGCCAATGGACGTTTCTTACCTGCTCGACAGCCTTAATGATAAACAACGTGATGCGGTTGCCGCCTCGCGTACAAACCTGCTGGTACTGGCTGGAGCGGGCAGTGGTAAGACGCGCGTGCTGGTTCATCGTATCGCCTGGCTCCAGAGCGTGGAGAACTGCTCGCCGTATTCGATTATGGCCGTGACGTTTACCAACAAGGCGGCGGCAGAGATGCGCCACCGTATCGCACAGCTGATGGGCACCAGCCAGGGCGGCATGTGGGTTGGCACCTTCCACGGCCTGGCGCACCGTCTGCTGCGCGCGCACCATATGGACGCTAACCTGCCGCAGGATTTCCAGATCCTCGACAGCGAAGACCAGCTCCGCCTGCTGAAGCGCCTGATCAAGGCGATGAACCTCGACGAGAAGCAGTGGCCGCCGCGTCAGGCGATGTGGTACATCAACGGTCAGAAAGACGAGGGTCTGCGTCCGCACCATATCCAGAGCTTCGGTAATCCGGTCGAGCAGACCTGGCAGAACGTCTACAAGGCCTATCAGGAAGCGTGCGACCGCGCTGGCCTGGTGGATTTCGCCGAGCTGCTGCTGCGCGCCCACGAGCTGTGGCTCAACAAACCGCATATCCTGCAACACTACCGTGAACGCTTCACCAACATCCTGGTGGACGAATTCCAGGATACCAACAACATCCAGTACGCGTGGATCCGCCTGCTGGCCGGTGATACCGGCAAGGTGATGATCGTCGGCGATGACGACCAGTCTATCTATGGCTGGCGCGGCGCGCAGGTGGAAAACATCCAGCGCTTCCTCAACGATTTCCCCGGCGCGCAAACCATCCGTCTGGAGCAGAACTACCGCTCAACCAGCAATATTCTGAGCGCGGCCAACGCCCTGATTGAGAACAACAACGGGCGTCTGGGTAAAAAGCTATGGACCGACGGCGTCGACGGCGAACCTATTTCGATTTACTGCGCCTTCAACGAACTCGACGAAGCGCGCTTCGTGGTGAACCGCATTAAAACCTGGCAGGACAACGGCGGCGCGCTGGAGCAGTGCGCCATTCTCTATCGCAGCAACGCCCAGTCGCGCGTGCTGGAAGAGGCGCTGTTGCAGGTGAGCATGCCGTACCGTATTTATGGCGGTATGCGCTTCTTCGAACGTCAGGAGATCAAAGATGCGCTCTCGTATCTGCGTCTGATTGCCAACCGTAACGACGATGCGGCGTTTGAGCGCGTGGTGAACACGCCGACGCGCGGCATCGGCGATCGCACGCTGGACGTGGTGCGCCAGGCCTCGCGCGATCGTCAGCTTACGCTGTGGCAGGCGTGCCGCGAGCTGTTGCAGGAAAAAGCCCTCGCCGGACGCGCCGCCAGCGCGTTGCAGCGCTTCCTGGAATTAATTGACGCGCTGGCGCAGGAAACCGCCGACATGCCGCTGCACGTACAGACCGACCGGGTGATCAAAGATTCCGGCCTGCGCACCATGTACGAGCAGGAAAAAGGCGAAAAGGGGCAGACCCGTATAGAGAACTTAGAGGAACTGGTCACGGCAACGCGCCAGTTCAGCTACAACGAAGAAGACGAAGATCTGATGCCGTTGCAGGCATTCCTCTCTCACGCCGCGCTGGAGGCGGGGGAAGGGCAGGCCGATACCTGGCAGGATGCGGTTCAGCTGATGACCCTGCACTCCGCCAAAGGTCTGGAGTTCCCGCAAGTGTTTATCGTCGGGATGGAAGAAGGCATGTTCCCGAGCCAGATGTCGCTGGATGAAGGCGGGCGTCTGGAAGAAGAGCGTCGTCTGGCCTACGTGGGCGTTACCCGTGCGATGCAGAAGCTGACCCTGACCTACGCGGAAACCCGCCGCCTGTACGGGAAAGAGGTGTATCACCGTCCGTCGCGCTTTATCGGCGAGCTGCCCGAGGAGTGCGTGGAAGAGGTGCGCCTGCGCGCCAGCATCAGCCGTCCGGTCAGCCATCAGCGTATGGGGTCGCCGATCTCTGAAACCGACACCGGGTACAAGCTGGGCCAGCGCGTGCGCCACGCTAAATTTGGCGAAGGCACCATCGTCAACCTGGAAGGCAGCGGCGAGCACAGCCGCTTGCAGGTAGCGTTCCAGGGGCAGGGGATCAAATGGCTGGTGGCAGCCTATGCCAGGCTGGAAAGTGTGTAACTTTCAGAAAAATATCACTATTTTGTAATATTCTGCTAGCCTTATACGCTGAAGGTCAATTAATGCCCTTCAGCGTTCCGTTGCGTGTTGACGCCACAGTTATTGCTGGCGTAACATGCGCGCACGATTACGCTAAGAGGACATTCGCCTTGGACACACCCAGTAGATACTGGCTCAATTCCCTGTCATCCAGGAACAACTCCTAAGGCTATCTCCTCTTGCTGATGGCCTTAGTGGTTGTCAGCGACTGCATTTTTCCCGTCGCGCTGAGTCAGGCTGTTTAATGGTCTGAAACCCAATTTGTTTCTGTGTGCCCACCGAACTGTCCGATATTTTTTGCATTGGGAGTCCCGGTCATGTTGAGCGCATTTCAACTCGAAAATAACCGACTGACTCGGCTTGAAGCCGAAGAGTCACAGCCCCTCATTGATGCCGTATGGGTGGATCTGGTCGAGCCGGACGACGATGAGCGCCTTCGCGTACAATCTGAACTGGGGCAAAGCCTGGCGACACGCCCGGAACTGGAAGACATCGAAGCATCCGCCCGTTTTTTTGAAGACGAAGACGGCCTGCACATTCACTCCTTCTTCTTTTTTGAAGATGCCGAAGACCACGCGGGGAACTCTACCGTGGCGTTCACCATCCGCGATGGCCGCCTGTTCACCCTGCGCGAGCGCGAACTGCCGGCGTTTCGTCTCTACCGCATGCGTGCCCGCAGCCAGGCGATGATAGACGGAAACGCCTATGAGCTGCTGCTGGATCTGTTCGAAACCAAAATCGAACAGCTGGCGGATGAAATTGAAAACATCTACAGCGACCTGGAAAAGCTGAGCCGCGTGATCATGGAAGGCCATCAGGGCGATGAATACGACGAAGCGTTGTCCACGCTGGCAGAGCTGGAAGACATCGGCTGGAAGGTGCGTTTGTGTCTGATGGATACCCAGCGCGCGCTGAACTTCCTGGTGCGCAAGGCGCGTCTGCCGGGCGGTCAGCTGGAGCAGGCGCGTGAGATTTTACGCGATATCGAATCCCTGCTGCCGCACAATGAATCCCTGTTCCAGAAGGTCAACTTCCTGATGCAGGCGGCGATGGGCTTTATCAACATCGAGCAGAACCGCATCATCAAGATCTTCTCGGTGGTCTCCGTGGTGTTCCTGCCGCCAACGCTGGTGGCCTCCAGCTACGGGATGAACTTTGAGTTTATGCCGGAGCTGAAGTGGAGCTTTGGTTACCCGGGGGCAATTATCTTTATGATCCTCGCCGGGCTGGCGCCGTATCTGTACTTTAAGCGGAAGAACTGGCTTTGAGAATTCGCCCGGTGGCGCTACGCTTACCGGGCCTACAGATCTTGTAGGCCGGATAAGGCGCAGCCGCCATCCGGCAAAAAAGCACTACACCCCTCTGCGGGTCCTGCGCTGGGTATAGATCGCATCCGCAACAAAGATGGCCAACGCTACCCAGATAAAGGCGAAGGTCACCATCTTATCTGCACCCGGCACTTCGCCGTAAAATACCACCGCCAGCAGGAACATCAGCGTCGGGCCAATGTACTGGAAGAAGCCCAGCGTGGAGAGGCGCAGACGTGTTGCCGCGCCGGTGAAGCACAGCAGGGGAATCGTCGTGACCACGCCTGCGGCCATCAGCATCAGGTTTAACGACCAGGGGTTGCTGCCCATGTGACTGGTGGCGCTGTCGGCAATACCAAACAGATAGATTGCCGCGACCGGCAGCAGCCACAAGGTTTCAAACAGCATGCCCGTCTGCGCTTCCACCGCAATCTTCTTACGCACCAGGCCGTAGAAGGCAAAGCTGAACGCCAGGCCGAGGGCGATAATCGGCAGCGAGCCAAAGGTCCACAGCTGCACCAGCACGCCGCAGAAGGCCAGAATCACCGCCACCCACTGCATCCGACGGAAGCGCTCGCCGAGGAAAATCATCCCCAGCACGATGTTCACCAGCGGGTTAATGAAGTACCCCAGGCTCGCTTCGAGCATATGATGGTTATTCACCGCCCAGATGAACAGCAGCCAGTTGCCGCCGATCAGCACTGCGGAAAGCGCGAGCAGGAAGACCTTCTTCGGCGTTTTCAGCAGCGTTTTGACGCCTGACCACTGACGGCTGATGCTCATCAGCGCGATCATAAAGAAAAACGACCAGATGACGCGGTGGGTGAGGATTTCGTCCGCCGGGACATAGGCGATAAGCTTGAAGTACGCCGGCGCGATACCCCAAATAAAATAAGCGGCAAGGGCGAGTAAAACGCCCTGCCGCGTCTGTTTAGCATCCATCGGGAAAATCCGTTACAAAAAAGTGAATCAATTTTACCCGAATTTGCCGCCTCAACCCACCATATAAGTGGCGGTTGCGCTGGCGATATAAACCTGCTCTTCGTTATGCAGCTCAACGCGGGCAACGGCAACTTTATTCCCGGCACGCAGCAGGCTACTGGTGCAGGTAAAGCGGTTTCCTCGTCCTGGACGCAGGTAGTCGACGCGTAAATCGATGGTTCCCATGCGCGACAGGCGCTGGCGTAACTCATCTTCGTTGATGGTGTCGTGGCGCGTCAGCGTGCTCCCAACGCACACCAGACCGGCCGCCACGTCCAGCGCAGAGGCAATCACCCCGCCGTGCAAAATGCTTTGCGCCCAGTTGCCCACCATCATTGGCTGATTATTGAAGCTAAGCTGAGCAAAGTCTTTTTCGTATCGTTCCAGCTCAAGACCCAGTGCACGGTTAAACGGCATGTGGTACACAAAAATCTCGCCCACGAGTTTTAATGTTTCTTCGGCGGTTAGCGTGGCTGACATCAGACGTGGCATCCTTATTGTTAATAAAATGTTGATTTTATGCTTCAGGATAAAGGAATGCCACTTTAAGAAACGAGGAAGCGGAAGTTATCGCAGAAGTCTGTAGAATGCGCAGACAAAACTATTCATTAAATGTCACAATTTCAGGAGAACACCACCGATGCGGACGTATCTGGGTTGGTTACTGGCGGCGGTTGCGCTGCCCCTCACAGCATATGCGCAGGAAGCGACGATCAAAGAAGTGCATGATAAACCTGCCGTTCAGGGCAGCATCATCGCCAATATGCTTCAGGAGCACGACAATCCGTTCACGCTGTACCCCTATGACACAAACTACGTGATCTACACCCAGACCAGCGATCTCAACAAAGAGGCGATAAGTTCCTATAACTGGTCTGATAATGCGCGTAAAGATGAGGTGAAGTTCCAGCTCAGCCTCGCCTTCCCGTTCTGGCGCGGCATCCTGGGGCCGAACTCGGTGCTTGGCGCGTCCTACACGCAGAAGTCATGGTGGCAGCTCTCCAACAGCGGCGAATCTTCACCGTTCCGCGAAACCAACTATGAGCCGCAGCTGTTCCTCGGTTTCGCCACCGATTATGAGTTTGCAGGCTGGACGCTGCGCGACGTAGAGGTGGGCTATAACCACGATTCCAACGGTCGTTCCGACCCAACCTCACGCAGCTGGAACCGCGTCTATACGCGTCTGATGGCGCAGAACGGCAATTTCATGGTGGAAGTGAAGCCGTGGTACGTGGTGGGCAGCACCGATGATAACCCGGATATCACCAAATACATGGGCTACTATCAGCTCAAGGTGGGCTATCAGCTGGGTGACGCGGTGCTGAGCGCCAAAGGTCAGTACAACTGGAACACCGGATACGGCGGCGCTGAGCTGGGCCTGAGCTACCCGGTGACGAAACACGTGCGTCTCTATACCCAGGTGTATAGCGGCTACGGCGAATCGCTGATCGACTACAACTTCAACCAGACCCGCGTCGGTGTAGGCGTCATGCTGAACGATATTTTCTAAGCTGCTCGAATGTTTTTGCGTTAAACGTTGAAGTTTCTCTCTCAGGCGCTGAAAATAGCGCCTGTTTCATTTCTGGCATATGGGGTTAACGTGGCGCAGGCGGAAGTATTGAATCAGGAATCGCTGGCTAAACAGGTTTTGCATGAAACCTTCGGCTACCAGCAGTTCCGTCCTGGCCAGGAAACCATCATTGAAACCGTGCTGGAAGGCCGCGATTGCCTGGTGGTGATGCCGACCGGCGGCGGTAAATCGCTCTGCTATCAGGTGCCCGCGCTGGTGCTTAACGGCCTGACGGTCGTGGTATCGCCCCTTATTTCCCTGATGAAAGACCAGGTCGACCAGCTGCTTGCCAACGGCGTGGCGGCGGCCTGTCTTAACTCAACGCAAACCCGCGAGCAGCAGCAAGAGGTGATGGCCGGGTGCCGCACCGGACAGGTTCGTCTGCTGTATATCGCGCCAGAGCGCCTGATGCTGGACAACTTCCTCGAAAACCTGGCGCACTGGAACCCGGTCCTGCTGGCGGTGGATGAAGCGCACTGTATCTCCCAGTGGGGGCACGATTTCCGCCCGGAATATGCCGCGCTCGGCCAGCTGCGTCAGCGCTTCCCCGAGCTGCCGTTTATGGCGCTTACCGCCACGGCGGATGACACCACGCGTCTGGATATCGTTCGCCTGCTGGGGCTGAAAGATCCGTATATCCAGGTCAGCAGCTTCGACCGGCCGAACATCCGCTACATGCTGATGGAAAAATTCAAGCCGTTGGATCAGCTCCTGCGCTACGTGCAGGAGCAGCGCGGCAAGTCCGGCATTATCTACTGCAACAGCCGCGCGAAGGTGGAAGACACCGCCGCGCGTCTGCAAAATCGCGGCTTTAGCGCCGCGGCCTATCACGCCGGGCTGGAGAACCACATTCGCGCCGAGGTGCAGGAGAAATTCCAGCGCGACGACCTGCAAATCGTCGTCGCAACGGTGGCATTCGGGATGGGGATCAACAAGCCCAACGTGCGCTTTGTGGTGCATTTCGACATTCCGCGCAACATTGAATCCTACTATCAGGAAACCGGCCGCGCGGGGCGTGATGGCCTGCCTGCGGAAGCGATGCTGTTTTACGATCCGGCGGATATGGCGTGGCTGCGCCGCTGTCTGGAGGAAAAACCGCAGGGGCAGTTGCAGGATATCGAACGCCACAAGCTCAACGCGATGGGGGCCTTTGCCGAAGCGCAAACCTGCCGCCGTCTGGTGCTGCTCAACTACTTTGGTGAAGGACGACAGGCGCCGTGCGGCAACTGCGATATCTGCCTCGACCCACCAAAGCAGTACGATGGGCTGATGGACGCGCGCAAAGCGCTCTCGACTATCGGACGCGTGAACCAGCGCTTCGGGATGGGCTACGTGGTGGAAGTGCTGCGCGGTGCCAACAACCAGCGTATCCGCGACATGGGTCACGACAAGCTGCCGGTTTACGGCATCGGTAAAGATCAGAGCCACGAGCACTGGGTGAGCATCATCCGCCAGCTGATCCACCTCGGCTTTGCCACGCAAAATATCGCCCAGCACTCTGCGCTTCAGCTCACCGAAGCGGCGCGACCGGTCCTGCGCGGTGAGGTGGAGCTGAAGCTCGCCGTGCCGCGCGTCGTCGCCCTCAAGCCGCGGGTGATGCAAAAATCCTACGGCGGCAACTACGACCGCAAGCTGTTCGCCAAGCTGCGCAAGCTGCGTAAAGCCATTGCGGATGAAGAGAACATCCCGCCATACGTGGTGTTCAACGACGCGACGCTGATTGAGATGGCCGAGCAGATGCCGCTCAGCGCCAGCGAAATGCTCAGCGTCAACGGCGTCGGTACGCGCAAGCTGGAGCGCTTTGGTAAAGAGTTTATGGCGCTCATCCGCTCTCACGCCGATGGTGATGATGAGGAGTAGTCAGCCGGGCAAAAAAGTGCCAGGATGATGACTCACTGAATTATTTCCCCGCGAGCTAATTATGTTAATGCTATTTCTCACCGTGGCGTTAGTGCACATCGTTGCGCTGATGAGCCCTGGCCCTGACTTTTTCTTCGTGTCACAAACGGCCGTCAGCCGCTCCCGTAAAGAGGCGATGATGGGTGTGCTCGGTATTACCATGGGCGTCATGGTCTGGGCGGCGGTTGCGCTGCTCGGTCTGAACCTGATCCTGGCGAAGATGGCGTGGCTACATAACATCATCATGGTCGGCGGTGGACTGTACCTGTGCTGGATGGGCTATCAGATGCTGCGCGGGGCGCTGAAGAAAGAAGAGAAAAAGCCGGAAGAGCCAAAGGTTGAGCTGGCAACCGGTGGTCGTAGCTTTGTGAAAGGGCTCCTGACCAACCTGGCGAACCCGAAAGCGATTATCTATTTCGGCTCCGTGTTCTCGCTGTTTGTGGGTGACAGCGTCGGCGCGGGCGCGCGCTGGGGGATCTTCCTGCTGATCGTGGTTGAGACGTTCGCCTGGTTCACTATTGTTGCCAGCCTGTTCGCTTTACCGGCAATGCGTCGCGGCTACCAGCGCATCGCGAAGTGGATCGACGGCTTTGCCGGCGCGCTGTTCGCCGGCTTCGGCATTCATCTCATTATTTCTCGCTAGGCATGACGCGCTGACGCAAGCAGCGCGCCAACCAGCATAAACAGCGAACCAAAGACTTTGTTCAGGGCCTTCATCTGTTTAGGCCCTTTGATCCACGCCGCAATTCGCTGCGCCAGCGTCGCGTAACCAATCATCACAATGATATCGACAATAATGGTGGTCGCGCCGAGCACCACATACTGCATGACCTGCGGCTGATGCGGCACGATAAACTGCGGGAACAGGGCGGCGAGGAAAACGATGCTTTTTGGGTTGGTCAGGTTAACGAACACCGCGCGCTTAAACAGATGGCCGCGCGTTTGCGTCCGTGAGAGCGTATTCAGGTCAATTGAGCCTGCCGCGCGCCACTGCTGAATGCCCAGCCAAATCAAATACGCCGCACCGGCCCACTTCAGCACTTCAAACGCCAGCACCGAACGGGAGAACAGCGTCCCCAGACCAATCCCCACCAGTACAATGTGAATGCCAAGCCCGGTCTGTAAACCGGCAATCGACGCCGCCGCGCCGCGATAGCCGTGGTTGATGGAGGTGGTCATGGTATTAATGGCCCCGGAGCCGGGTGAAAGGCTGAGGATGATGGATGTCAGCAGGTAAGCGAACCACCACTCGAAGGTCATTTGAAACTCCCGGATCGTCTGTTTTTATGCCACAATACGCTATTGTTGAGTCATTTTGTGACCGATGACGAAAAAAACTATATTCCCTGGATTACGGGGGGTGGAAACCCAATGTTTCAGCAGAAAAAGGACTGGGAAACACGAGAAAACGCATTTGCGGCTTTCTCCATGGGGCCGCTGAGCGATTTCTGGCGCCAGCGAGAGGAAGATGAATTTACGGGCGTCGGAGGGATCCCGGTACGCTTCGTTCGTTTCCGTGATGAAAAAAATGACCGGGTGATTGTGGTCTGCCCCGGCCGTATCGAAAGTTACGTCAAATATGCCGAGCTGGCGTATGACCTGTTCCATCTGGGCTTCGACGTATTAATTATCGACCATCGCGGGCAGGGGCTTTCAGGCCGGTTGCTGCCGGATACCCATCGCGGCCACGTGGATAACTTCAGCGATTACGTCGACGATTTTGCCGCGTTCTGGGAGCAGGAAGTGCAGCCAGGTCCGTGGCGCAAGCGCTATATACTGGCGCACTCCATGGGCGGCGCCATTTCCACGCTGTTTTTGCAGCGCTACGATCACCAGTGTGATGCCATCGCGCTTACCGCGCCGATGTATGGCATTGTGATTCGCTTCCCTGACTGGATGGTACGCCATCTTCTCGACTGGGCTGAGGGCCATCAGCGCATTCGGGAAAATTATGCCATCGGGACAGGGCGCTGGCGGGCGCTGCCGTTTGCCATCAACGTGTTAACCCACAGCCGGCAGCGCTATCGCCGCAACCTGCGCTTTTATGCCGATGAGCCGCGCTTACGCGTCGGTGGCCCGACCTGGCACTGGGTGCGGGAAGGCATTCACGCCGGCGAGCAGGTGCTGGCGGGCGTGGGTGATGATGATACGCCGACGCTTCTGATTCAGGCGGAGGAAGAGCGTGTGGTGGATAACCGCATGCACGATCGATACTGTGAACTGCGCGCCGCGACGGGCCACCCGTGTGAAGGGGGTAAACCGCTTGTCATCAACGGCGCGTACCATGAGATCCTTTTCGAAAAGGACACTATGCGCTCAGTCGCGCTCAACGCTATTGTTGAATTTTTCAACAGGCATAACTGATTACTGTTTTCACCAGAGGTTTAAATCCCTATGTACCAGGTTGTTGCATCTGATTTAGATGGCACGCTGCTTTCCCCCGACCACACCCTGTCGCCTTACGCGAAAGAGACCTTAAAACTCCTGACCGCCCGCGGCGTGAACTTTGTCTTCGCCACCGGCCGCCACCACGTGGACGTGGGGCAGATCCGCGATAACCTGGAAATCAAATCGTACATGATCACCTCCAACGGTGCTCGCGTACACGACACGGACGGTAACCTCATTTTCACTCATAACCTGGATCGTGATATCGCCGCCGATCTGTTCGGCGTGGTGCATAACAACCCGGATATCGTCACCAACGTTTACCGTGACGACGAATGGTTTATGAACCGTCATCGCCCGGACGAAATGCGCTTCTTCAAGGAAGCGGTATTCAACTACTCGCTGTATGAGCCGGGTTTGCTGGATCCGGAGGGGATCAGCAAAGTGTTCTTTACCTGCGAAAGCCACGAAGCGCTGCTGCCGCTGGAGCAGGCGATCAACGCCCGCTGGGGCGACCGCGTCAACGTGAGCTTCTCCACGCTGACCTGTCTGGAAGTGATGGCGGGCGGCGTGTCCAAAGGTCACGCCCTGGAAGCGGTGGCAAAACGTCTGGGCTTTGAGCTGAAAGACTGCATCGCATTCGGCGACGGCATGAACGATGCCGAGATGCTCTCTATGGCGGGCAAAGGCTGCATCATGCAGAACGCGCACCAGCGCCTCAAAGACCTGCACCCGGAGCTGGAAGTGATCGGCACCAACGCCGATAACGCGGTACCTAAGTATTTGCGCAAGCTGTTCCTTGAATAATCTTCATTTGATTATTTATTGCTCAGTTGTCAACTAAAGAGTTCGCTACAATGCCTGTCCTTCTTTCTGAGAGACAAGCATTGTGGCGCTACTCATTATCACCACTATCCTGTGGGCCTTCTCCTTTAGCCTGATTGGCGAATACCTTGCCGGATCGGTCGACAGCTACTTCTCGGTGCTGATGCGCGTAGGGCTGGCGGCGCTGGTATTCCTGCCGTTCCTGCGCACCCGCGGGCAATC
Source organism: Enterobacter cloacae complex sp. (assembly GCF_900322725.1). Taxonomy (NCBI): domain Bacteria; kingdom Pseudomonadati; phylum Pseudomonadota; class Gammaproteobacteria; order Enterobacterales; family Enterobacteriaceae; genus Enterobacter; species Enterobacter cloacae complex sp. The sequence goes on from NZ_LT991957.1 coordinate 2,312,832, forward strand.
GCTGAACACCATTCTGTTGTACATGCTGGTGGGCGCGATGCAGCTCGGCATCATGTATCTGTTCAGCTTTCGGGCCTACGTCTACCTGTCCGTCTCGGAATTCCTGCTCTTTACCGTGCTGACGCCGCTCTATATCACGCTGATTTACGACCTGCTCAGCAAGCGCCGCCTGCGCTGGGGATATCTGCTGAGCGCCGCGCTGGCGGTAATTGGCGCGGCGATCATTCGCTACGACAAGGTGAGCGATCACTTCTGGACCGGGCTGATGTTCGTCCAGCTCGCCAATATCAGCTTCGCCATCGGGATGGTGGGTTACAAACGCCTGATGGAAACCCGCCCGATGCCGCAGCATAACGCGTTTGCATGGTTCTATGTGGGCGCGGCGATTGTCGCGGTGGCGGCGTGGTTTCTGCTCGGCAATCCGCAAAGGCTGCCGACCACTACCGTGCAGTGGAGCGTTCTGGTCTGGCTGGGCGTGGTGGCGTCGGGGCTGGGGTACTTTATGTGGAACTACGGCGCTACGCAGGTAGACGCCGGAACGCTGGGGATCATGAACAACGTACACGTCCCGGCGGGGCTGCTGGTAAACCTCGCAATCTGGCAGGAACAGCCGCACTGGCCGAGCTTCCTTATTGGGGGAACGGTGATCCTGGCTTCGCTATGGGTACATCGCCGCTGGGTCGCTCCGCGCTCCGCACAAACGGAAGATGGTCGCACGCGTGGTTCCGCGCTGAGCGAATAAACGCTTCCGTAATCGGCTGACGCTGCTCGCCGTCGCGCACGGCAGCGTACAGCCGGCTCCACAATCCTTCACCCAGGGTTTTGGTGACCACCAGACCCTGGCGTTCAACCGTCTCGACCACCCAGTGCGGCAGCGCCGCGATCCCCATTCTGGCTGCCACCATCTGGATCAGCAGCAGGGTATTGTCCACGCTTTTCAGCTGAGGGCTGATGCCCGCGGGTTGCAGAAAATGGCGCCAGATATCCAGACGACTGCGCTGTACCGGGTATATCAGCAGCGTTTCGCTGGCAAGATCTTCCGGCGTAATGCGCGTTTTGGCGGCCAGCGGATGATCCGGGGCCAGCACCAGACGGACCTCAAAATCAAACATCGGCGAATAGTGCAGGCCGCTGCGCGGCAGAATGTCTGAGGTCATCACCAGATCCAGCTCACCCTGCTGAAGCGACGGCTGCGGATCAAACGTGACGCCGGATTTAAAGTCCATCTCCACCTGCGGCCACTTCTGGCGGAAGTTCTCAAGCGCGGGAGTCAGCCACTGAATACAGCTGTGACACTCAATGGCGATGCGCAGAGTGGTCTGCTGCGGCTCGTTGCAGGACTGCAACGCGCTGGCAATCTGCGGCAGCACCTGGTTCGCCAGCTGAAGCAAAATTTCGCCCTGCGGCGTAAAGCGCAAGGGCTGGCTCTTACGCACAAAAAGACGAAAACCGAGGCGTTGTTCCAGATCGCTGAACTGGTGAGAAAGGGCAGACTGAGTCTGGTGCAGCGTGGCCGCTGCCGCCGCAAGAGAACCGCAGTTCCGCAACGCTTGTAGCGTTTTCAGGTGTTTTATCTCGATCATGAAAGTCCTTCACTTCGCCATGAACATTTTGCGCTTGAGGAATATACAGTACCTGCCAATTATAGAAGTGTAAACATCTGGACGTCTAAATAACGAATTTCTACAAGGGGTATGCCATGACAATCCGCTCTCACACTCTCGGTTTCCCTCGCGTTGGCCTGCGTCGCGAGCTGAAAAAAGCGCAAGAAAGCTACTGGGCGGGTAACGCCACCCGTGAAGAACTGCTGGCGGTGGGCCGCGAGCTGCGCGCCCGTCATTGGGATCAGCAAAAACAGGCGGGCGTTGACCTGCTGCCGGTGGGCGATTTCGCCTGGTACGACCATGTTCTGACCACCAGCCTGCTGCTTGGCAACGTGCCGGCTCGTCATCAGAACAGCGATGGATCGGTAGATATCGACACCCTGTTCCGCATCGGCCGTGGCCGTGCGCCAACGGGTGAACCAGCGGCAGCGGCGGAAATGACCAAGTGGTTTAACACCAACTATCACTATATGGTGCCGGAGTTCGTTAAGGGCCAGCAGTTTGCGCTGACCTGGACGCAGCTTCTGGATGAAGTGGACGAAGCGCTGGCGCTGGGCCATCAGGTGAAGCCCGTATTGCTGGGGCCAGTAACCTACCTGTGGCTGGGCAAAGTGAAAGGCGAACCGTTTGACCGCCTCAGCCTGCTGAACGATATTCTGCCGGTTTATAAGCAGGTGCTGATCGAGCTCGGCAAACGCGGCATCCAGTGGGTGCAAATCGACGAACCCGCGCTGGTGCTTGAGCTGCCGCAGGCGTGGCTGGATGCCTTTAAACCAGCGTATGACGCGCTCACTGGCCAGGTGAAGCTGCTGCTGACCACCTATTTCGAAGGCGTGACGCCGAACCTCAACACCATTACCGCGCTGCCGGTTCAGGGCCTGCACGTGGACCTCGTTCACGGTAAAGACGACGTGGCGGAGCTGCATAAGCGTCTGCCTGCCGACTGGCTGCTCTCCGCCGGTCTGGTCAACGGTCGTAACGTCTGGCGCGCCGATCTGACCGAGAAATACGCGCAAATTAAAGACATCGTCGGTAAACGCGAGCTGTGGGTGGCTTCGTCCTGTTCTCTGCTGCACAGTCCGATCGATCTGAGCGTGGAGACTCGCCTGGACGCAGAAGTGAAAAGCTGGTTTGCCTTCGCCCTGCAAAAATGTGAAGAGCTGGCGCTGCTGCGCGATGCGCTCAACAGCGGCGATACGGCGGCGATTGCCGACTGGAGCGCCCCAATCCAGGCGCGTCGTCACTCGGCTCGCGTGCACAACCCGGCGGTGGAAAAGCGTCTGGCGGCCATTACCGCCCGGGACAGCCAGCGCCAGAGCCCGTACGAGGTACGTGCAGAAGCCCAGCGCGCCCGCTTCAACCTGCCCGCGTGGCCGACCACGACCATCGGTTCATTCCCGCAGACTACCGAGATCCGCGGCCTGCGTCTGGACTTCAAAAAGGGCAATCTGGACGCGAATCATTACCGCACCGGCATCGCGGAACACATCAAGCAGGCGATTATCGAGCAGGAACGCCTCGGGCTGGACGTGCTGGTGCACGGTGAAGCCGAGCGTAACGACATGGTGGAATACTTCGGTGAGCACCTGGACGGCTTCGTCTTTACCCAGAACGGCTGGGTGCAGAGCTACGGCTCCCGCTGCGTGAAGCCGCCGGTAGTGATTGGTGACATCAGCCGCCCGGCGGCGATTACCGTGGAGTGGGCGAAGTATGCCCAGTCTCTGACCGATAAACCGGTAAAAGGCATGCTGACCGGCCCGGTGACCATTCTCTGCTGGTCGTTCCCGCGCGAAGACGTGTCGCGCGAGACGATTGCCAAACAGATCGCGCTGGCGCTGCGTGATGAAGTGGCGGATCTGGAGGCGGCGGGGATTGGCATCATTCAGATCGACGAACCGGCGCTGCGGGAAGGTTTGCCGCTGCGTCGCAGCGACTGGGATGCGTACTTACAGTGGGGCGTGGAAGCCTTCCGCATTAACGCCGCCGTTGCGAAGGATGACACGCAGATCCACACCCACATGTGCTACTGCGAATTTAACGACATCATGGACTCCATTGCCGCGCTGGACGCCGACGTCATTACCATCGAGACCTCGCGTTCAGACATGGAGCTGCTGGAGTCGTTTGAAGAGTTCGACTACCCGAACGAAATTGGGCCGGGCGTGTATGACATTCACTCCCCGAACGTGCCGAGCGTGGAGTGGATTGAAGCTCTGTTGAGAAAAGCCGCCCAGCGCATCCCGGCAGAACGCCTGTGGGTAAACCCGGACTGCGGCCTGAAAACCCGCGGCTGGCCGGAGACGCGCGCCGCGCTGGCGAATATGGTGAAGGCGGCGCAGAATCTGCGTCAGGCGTAGTGGTGCTGGATTGCCGGGTGGCGCTATCGCTTACCCGGCCTGCCAGTAGGCCCGGTAAGGCGCAGCCGCCACCGGGTTTTTTTTATGCTTTTTTCCCGCCGTACTGGCTAAACCACGCCAGCATTCTCTGCCAGCCATCTTTCGCCGATTCCGCGTGATAGCTCGGACGATAATCGGCATTAAACGCGTGTCCGGCATCGGGATACACCACGATTTCGGCCTTCGCGTTTGCCGCCCGCAGCGCGTGGCGCATGGTCTCGACGGTATCAAGCGGAATACCGGTATCCTGACCGCCATACAGCCCTAACACCGGGGCATTGAGATCGGTAGCAATATCAACCGGATGCTTCGGCGAGTTCAGGGTCTTTTCACCCACCAGTATGCCGTACCAGGCTACGGCGGCTTTCAGCTGCGGGTTATGCGCGGCGTACAGCCAGCTAATGCGCCCGCCCCAGCAGAAGCCGGTCACCATCAGGCGGTGCGGGTCGCCGCCGTTGCGCGCCGCCCAGCTGGCAACGTGGTCAAGATCGGCAAGCACCTGCGCGTCCGGCACCTTGCTGACCAGGTTGCTGAACAGCGTCGGGATGTCGCTGTAATCGTTCGGATCGCCCTGGCGGAAATAGAGTTCTGGCGCAACGGCCAGATAACCCTCCAGCGCCAGGCGGCGGCAGAGGTCACGAATGTGTTCATGAACGCCAAATATTTCCTGAACCACAATCACGATAGGCAGCGGGCCCTCGGCGGATTTTGGCCGCGCGTGGTACGCCGGCATGTTCTCTCCCTGAGAGGGAATCGACGTTTCGCCTGCGGTGATGGCCTCTTCAGGGGTTGAGACAATGGTTGAGGCATGCGGGGCAGCAGCAGGTGCAAAACCGGTTTTTTCAGTCATGGCATTCTCCGTACCAATGAATGGATTAGCGCAAAGATAAATATAGACACCAGGTTAACAATCCACAGTGCCTTATAGCGTCTATCTTTTGTGCAGCACCCGTCGATATAACTTGTTAATGTGATGTGAATCACTATTTGATGGAAATTAACTGCAATCATTTTCATTCATGGTGAGATGCATCACGAAATAATGCACATTGCTTCTGTAAAGTACCTTTTTACTTCTTCTGACTAACCGACCCACAGAGGAGTCACCTATGTCTAAGTCTGATGTTTTTCATCTCGGCCTCACTAAAAACGATTTACAAGGGGCTACGCTGGCTATCGTCCCTGGCGATCCTGAGCGTGTGGAAAAGATCGCCGCGCTGATGGATAAGCCGGTTAAGCTGGCAGCCCATCGCGAATTCACCACCTGGCGCGCAGAGCTGGACGGCAAAGCGGTGATCGTGTGCTCTACCGGTATCGGTGGTCCGTCTACCTCAATCGCCGTTGAAGAGCTGGCGCAGCTGGGCATTCGTACTTTCCTGCGTATCGGCACCACGGGCGCCATTCAGCCGCACATCAACGTGGGCGACGTGCTGGTTACGACGGCATCCGTGCGTCTGGACGGCGCAAGCCTGCACTTTGCACCGATGGAATTCCCGGCAGTGGCTGACTTCGAGTGCACCACCGCGCTGGTAGAAGCGGCGAAATCCGTTGGCGCAACTACCCACGTGGGCGTGACGGCCTCCTCCGACACCTTCTATCCGGGCCAGGAGCGTTACGACACCTTCTCTGGCCGCGTGGTGAGCCGTTTCAAAGGCTCAATGGAAGAGTGGCAGTCCATGGGCGTGATGAACTATGAAATGGAATCTGCAACGTTGCTGACCATGTGCGCAAGCCAGGGTCTGCGTGCCGGTATGGTGGCGGGCGTGATCGTCAACCGTACCCAGCAGGAGATCCCGAACGCCGAAACCATGAAGCAGACCGAAAGTCATGCGGTGAAAATTGTGGTTGAAGCGGCTCGCCGTCTCCTCTAATCCTCTCTTCTGGGATAAAAGGCCGACGCGTTCGGCCTTTATTTTTTGCGTAGCGCCTCGCAGGAAAACCCTTTCAAACTGGACGTTTATACAGCACAATTCTATTTTGTGCGGGTTATACGTGGATGCAGGGGGGCATTGTGGATATCTCAATCCTGGTTTATGCGGTAGTGGCGCTGGCGAGCGTGGGGATTGGCTGGCTCATTTCCAGCTACCAGCACGCGCAGCAGAAAGCCGAACAGCTGGCAGAGCGCGAAGAGATCGTGGCTGAACTCAGCGCGACGAAACAGCAGCTTGCGCTGAGCGACCACTGGCGCGAAGAGTGTGAACTGCTCAATAACGAACTGCGTAACCTGCGCGACATCAACACCTCGCTGGAGGCCGATCTCCGCGAAGTGACCACCCGTCTTGAATCCACCCAGCTGCACGCCGAAGACAAAATCCGCCAGATGATCAACAGCGAGCAGCGCCTCAGCGAGCAGTTCGAAAACCTCGCGAACCGTATTTTTGAGCACAGCAACCGCCGCGTGGATGAACAAAACCGCCAGAGCCTGAACAGCCTGCTGACGCCGCTGCGCGAACAGCTGGACGGTTTCCGCCGTCAGGTGCAGGACAGCTTTGGACAGGAAGCGCGCGAGCGCCACACCCTGGCGCACGAGATCCGTAACCTCCAGCAGCTGAATGCGCAGATGGCGCAGGAGGCAATCAACCTGACGCGGGCGCTCAAAGGCGATAACAAAGCGCAGGGAAACTGGGGCGAAGTGGTCTTAACTCGCGTGCTGGAGGCCTCGGGCCTGCGCGAAGGGTATGAATACGAGACGCAGGTCAGCATTGAAAACGACGCGCGCTCGCGAATGCAGCCGGATGTGATTGTGCGTCTGCCTCAGGGCAAAGATGTGGTTATCGACGCCAAAATGACGCTCGTCGCCTATGAGCGCTACTTCAACGCTGACGATGACTACACCCGAGAATCAGCGTTGCAGGAGCATATCGCCTCCGTGCGTAACCATATTCGTCTGCTGGGCAGGAAAGATTATCAGCAGCTGCCGGGGCTGCGATCGCTGGATTACGTGCTGATGTTCATTCCTGTCGAGCCTGCATTCCTGCTGGCGCTCGACAGACAGCCTGAGCTTATTACCGAAGCGCTGAAAAATAACATTATGCTGGTCAGCCCCACCACGCTGCTGGTGGCGTTACGTACCATTGCCAACCTGTGGCGCTATGAGCACCAAAGTCGTAACGCGCAGCAGATTGCCGATCGCGCCAGCAAGCTGTACGACAAAATGCGGCTCTTCGTCGACGATATGTCCTCGGTGGGGCAAAGCCTGGATCGCGCCCAGGATAATTACCGCCAGGCGATGAAAAAACTCTCCTCCGGGCGCGGCAATTTGCTGGCACAGGCGGAGGCGTTCCGCAGCCTGGGCGTGGAGGTGAAGCGCGAGATTAATCCGGAACTGGTGGAGCAGGCGACCGCTCAGGACGAAGAGTTCCGCCTGCGCGAAGGCGACGCTGAGCAAAATTCCCGCAATGAAGACAACGATTTAGCGGCGAGTTTATCGCCAGATGAGCAGCCGGCACGTTTCTTTCACGGTGGTTGAAACGTAGGGCAAATGCGCCCAATCTGTTACACTTCACGAACATTTGACTGATTAGCAGGCTCTGAGATGGTTGACGATTCACAAGACACAACGCACTTTGGCTTTCAGACTGTCGCCAAAGCGCAGAAAGCTGACATGGTGGCCCACGTATTTCATTCCGTGGCGGCGAAGTACGATGTGATGAATGATTTGATGTCATTCGGCATTCATCGCTTGTGGAAGCGCTTTACTATTGATTGCAGCGGCGTGCGCCGTGGACAAACGGTGCTGGATTTAGCCGGGGGCACGGGCGATCTGACCGCAAAATTCTCCCGTCTGGTAGGCGAAACGGGCCGTGTGGTGCTGGCGGATATCAACGACTCCATGCTGAAAATGGGCCGCGAAAAGCTGCGCAATATTGGCGTGGTGGGGAACGTGGAATATGTTCAGGCGAACGCCGAAGCGCTGCCGTTCCCGGACAATACGTTCGACTGCATCACCATCTCTTTCGGTCTGCGTAACGTGACCGATAAAGACAAAGCGCTGCGCTCCATGTACCGCGTGCTGAAGCCGGGCGGTCGTCTGCTGGTTCTCGAGTTCTCAAAACCCATTATCGACCCGCTGAGCAAAGCTTACGATGCCTATTCCTTCCACGTTCTGCCGCGCATTGGCGAGCTGGTGGCGAACGATGCCGAAAGTTACCGTTATCTGGCCGAATCCATCCGAATGCACCCGGATCAGGACACGCTGAAAGCGATGATGCAGGATGCGGAGTTTGAAAACGTGGAATACTTCAATTTGACGGCGGGTGTCGTCGCGCTGCATCGTGGTTACAAGTTCTGAGTGGAGGTTTCCCGTGCCCATTAAACCCTTAGTCACCGCTGGCATCGAGAATGTACTGAATGCCTTTCTGTATCGCGCACCGGCGCTGAAAACCGCACGTCAGCGGCTTAACGGAAAGGTACTGCGTATTGTATTAAAGGAGTTCTCGACGCCGCTTGTGCTGGTCTTCAGCGAACGCCAGCTTGACGTTCTGGGTGAATGGGAAGGCACGGCTGACTGCTCGGTGATTACGCACATGAGCGTACTGCCAAAACTGCGTGACCGTCAGCAGATGACGGCGCTTATTCGCAGCGGTGAGCTGGAGGTCGAAGGCGATATTCAGGTAGTACAGAACTTCGTTGCACTCAGCGATCAGGCGGAATTCGACCCGGCGGAACTTCTGGCACCCTATATCGGCGACATTGCGGCCGAAGGGATAAGCAAAACGCTGCGCACGGGCTCCGCTTTCCTGCGCAAAGGTCTGCTCCGTCAACAGCGCTATGCTGCCGAGGTGCTGACCGAAGAGTGGCGTATGGCGCCGGGGCCTTTAGAGGTCGCCTGGTTTGCTGAAGAGACCGCGGCAGTTGAGCGCGCAGTTGATGCGTTAACCAAACGGCTGGAAAAACTGGAGGGCAAATGACGCCTGGTGAAATTCGGCGCCTCTACTTTATCGTTCGCACCTTTTTGAGCTACGGGCTCGACGAGCTTATCCCCAGAATGCGCATCACCCTGCCGCTTCGGCTTTGGCGGCGCACGCTGTTCTGGATGCCGAATCGCCATAAGGATGAGGAGCTGGGCGCACGCCTGCGTCTTGCGTTGCAGGAGCTCGGTCCTGTCTGGATCAAGTTTGGGCAGATGCTCTCAACGCGTCGCGACCTTTTCCCGCCGCAGATTGCCGATCAGCTCGCGCTGTTGCAGGACCGCGTCGCCCCGTTTGACGGGGAGAGAGCAAAGCAACAAATCGAAGAGGCGATGGGTAATATTCCCATCGACACCTGGTTTGATGATTTTGACATCCAGCCTCTGGCCTCTGCGTCTATTGCGCAGGTTCACACCGCCCGCCTGAAGGAAAATGGCAAAGAGGTGGTCATTAAGGTGATTCGCCCGGATATCCTGCCGGTTATCAGAGCGGACATGAAGCTGATCTATCGCCTGGCCCGCTGGGTGCCGCGCCTGTTGCCGGATGGCCGCCGTTTGCGTCCGCTGGAAGTGGTGCGGGAATACGAAAAAACGCTGATTGATGAGCTTAACCTGCTGCGTGAATCGGCGAACGCCATTCAGCTGCGTCGTAACTTTGAAGACAGCCCGATGCTGTATGTTCCTGAAGTCTACTCTGACTATTGCAGCCAGAACATGATGGTGATGGAACGTATCTACGGCATTCCGGTCTCGGATGTGGCGGCACTGGAAAAGCAGGGCACCAACATGAAGCTGCTGGCCGAGCGCGGCGTGCAGGTCTTCTTCACGCAGGTTTTCCGCGACAGCTTCTTCCACGCTGACATGCATCCGGGCAATATTTTCGTCAGCTACGAGCACCCGGAAGATCCGAAATACATCGGCATCGACTGCGGAATTGTTGGCTCGCTGAATAAAGAGGACAAGCGTTATCTCGCCGAGAACTTTATCGCTTTCTTCAACCGCGACTACCGTAAGGTGGCCGAGTTGCACGTGGATTCAGGCTGGGTTCCGCCAGATACCAACGTGGAAGAGTTTGAGTTTGCGATCCGCACCGTCTGCGAGCCGATTTTTGAAAAGCCGCTGTCGGAGATCTCCTTCGGTCACGTTTTACTGAACCTGTTCAACACCGCACGCCGTTTCAATATGGAAGTGCAGCCACAATTAGTTTTACTTCAGAAAACATTACTTTACGTTGAGGGCGTAGGCCGCCAGCTCTATCCTCAGTTAGACTTGTGGAAAACCGCGAAACCGTTCCTTGAGTCCTGGATTAAGGATCAGGTCGGTATTCCTGCGCTGGTTCGCTCGCTTAAAGAGAAAGGCCCGTTCTGGATTGAAAAAATGCCTGAAATTCCTGAACTGGTTTACGACAGTTTGCGTCAGAGCAAGAACCTTCAGCACAGCATGGATAAAATCGCGCACGAGCTTCAGTCCAGTCGCGTGCGTCAGGGGCAGTCCCGCTATCTCTTCGGAATTGGCGCGACGCTGCTGATAAGCGGCACGTTGCTGTTGATCAATCGTCTGGACTGGGAAATGATGCCAGCCTGGATTATGGCTGCCGGCGTGGTTGTCTGGCTTGCTGGCTGGCGAAAAACGCGCTGAATTAGCGTCGCTATCGATGGATTGCATACGTATAATGCGATCTGACTAATTAATCGTCTATCACTGGGGAACACGCATGGGTGGTATCAGTATCTGGCAGTTAGTGATCATTGCCGTCATCGTTGTGCTGCTGTTCGGCACGAAAAAACTGGGATCGATTGGTTCCGACCTGGGCGCGTCAATCAAAGGCTTCAAGAAAGCCATGAGCGATGATGAGAATAAGCAGGAAAAAACCGGTCAGGATGCTGATTTTACCGCTAAATCTATCGCCGATAAGCAGGACGAAGCCAAAAAGGAAGAGGCCAAACGTCACGATAAAGAGCAGGTGTAATTCGTGTTCGACATTGGTTTTGGTGAGTTACTGCTGGTCTTTGTGATTGGTCTGATCGTGCTGGGGCCGCAGCGTTTACCCGTTGCGGTGAAAACCGTCGTGGGCTGGGTGCGGGCGCTCCGCTCGCTGGCAACGACCGTGCAGAACGAGCTGGCGCAGGAATTGAAGCTTCAGGAATTTCAGGACAGCCTGAAAAAGGTTGAAAAGGCGAGCATGGACAACCTGACGCCGGAGCTGAAAGCGTCGATGGATGAGCTACGCGAAGCGGCTGAATCCATGAAGCGCTCATACAGCATTAACGATCCTGAGAAGGCGAGCGATGAAGCAAACACCATCCATAATCCGGTGGTGAAGGGCAGCGAAGAGCAGCGCGAGGGTGTGACGCCTTCCAGCGCGGAGCATCAGGCCGCTTCGCCAGAGCAATCGCCTCAGGAGCCCGAAGTGAAAAAGCAGGTGCCGCCGGAAGAGCCCGTGGTCAAAACGGCTGAGGTAAAACCCGCCGCGCCTGTTTCCGAATCATCCCCCTCGTCGAGTGATAAAGCGTAAACATGGCAGTAGATGATACTCAACCGCTGATTGCGCACCTCATTGAGCTGCGTAAGCGCCTGTTAAACTGCATTATTGCGGTTTTCCTCATTTTTTTATGTCTGGTCTATTTCGCCAACGATATCTATCAGGTGGTTTCTGCGCCGCTGATTAAACAGATGCCGCTGGGCGCGACGATGATTGCAACGGACGTTGCTTCGCCGTTCTTTACCCCCATCAAGCTGACCTTCTGGGTATCGTTGATTGCATCTGCACCGGTCATTTTGTATCAGGTCTGGGCATTTGTGGCACCCGCGCTGTACAGGCATGAACGTAAGCTGGTTATTCCGCTGCTGGTATCCAGCTCGCTGCTGTTTTACATCGGCATGGCGTTCGCCTACTTCGTGGTCTTCCCGCTGGCCTTTGGCTTCCTGACGCATACCGCGCCGGAAGGGGTACAGGTTTCGACGGACATCGCCAGCTACCTCAGCTTCGTCATGGCGCTGTTTATGGCCTTTGGTGTCGCCTTCGAGGTGCCCGTCGCGATTGTCCTGCTCTGCTGGGTGGGCGTGACCACGCCTGACGATCTGCGTAAGAAGCGTCCTTATATCCTGGTGGGTGCGTTTGTCGTAGGTATGCTGTTGACGCCACCGGACGTCTTCTCGCAAACCTTACTGGCGATACCCATGTACTGCCTGTTTGAGGTTGGCGTGTTCTTCGCACGTTTCTACGTAGGAAAGGGACGTACCGGGGACGAAGAAGACGAGCCGTCTGAAGAGACCACCAAAGAATAAAACCAACCGCCCGTCAGGGCGGTTGTCATATGGGGATACGTATGTTTGATATCGGGCTTAACCTGACCAGTGCGCAGTTTGCGAAAGACCGCGATGAGGTGGTGGCGCGCGCCTTTGCCGCCGGCGTGAACGGCCTGTTACTGACGGGAACGAACCTGCATGAGAGCGAGCAGGCACGGCAGCTGGCGCAACGCTATCAACACTGCTGGTCCACCGCCGGCGTGCATCCGCATGACAGCAGCCAGTGGACGCATGAAAGCGCTGAGGTGCTTCATCGTCTGGCACAAACGCCAGAAGTGGTTGCCATTGGCGAATGCGGGCTTGATTTCAACCGTAACTTCTCGACGCCTGAAGACCAGGAGAGGGCATTTACCGCCCAGCTCGCGCTGGCCGCAGAGCTGGGGATGCCGGTGTTTATGCACTGTCGCGATGCGCATGAACGTTTTCTGGCGCTGCTGGAACCCTGGCTGGAGAAGCTGCCCGGTGCGGTATTGCACTGCTTTACGGGCTCCCGTCAGGAGGCGCTGGATTGCCTGAACCGCGGGCTTTATATGGGTATCACGGGCTGGGTTTGCGATGAGCGGCGTGGGCTGGAGTTGCGCGAGCTGTTGCCCGTTATCCCGGCCGATCGTTTGCTGCTGGAAACGGATGCGCCGTATCTGTTGCCCCGGAATATGCAGCCCAAACCGGCATCACGACGTAATGAACCGGCTTATCTGGGGCATATTGCTGAGCGAGTGGCGCACTGGCGCGGAGAAGATGCGCAGTGGCTGGCAGCACAAACCGATGTTAACGTGCGTCGTTTGTTCGGCGTGCAGTTCTAAACTTTGCGGAAATCGGTGTTTTTAACGCTCTGCAACACCTCTTTGTTCAGCAGGTTGAGCAGCAGCATGGAACGCGCTTCACCGTCCGGCTCAGAGAAGATGGCCTGCAACCCTTCAAAGGCACCTTCGGTGATCACCACGCTGTCTCCGGCGTACGGGGTTTCAGGATCGGTAATATCGTCAGGCTGCTGATAGACAGAAAGCTGATGAATAACCGATGACGGTACTCTTGCCGGATGGGCGCCAAAACGCACAAAATGGCTGACGCCGCGGGTAGCGCTGATCGTCGTGGTGTGGATCACTTCGGGGTCGAACTCAACGAACAGGTAGTTCGGGAACAGAGGCTCACTGACGGTCGTGCGTCTTCCACGCTGCATTTTTTCAAGCGTGATCACGGGCGTCAGGCAGTTAACAGACTGACGTTCAAGATGTTCCTGCGCGCGCTGAAGTTGCCCGCGTTTGCAATACAGTAAATACCAGGCCTGCATAATCACTCTTCCCATTGTTCGGGGCGCAAGCATACCAAAACCCTGGCGGGATCGCTAAGGTGATTATAATGGCGAAAAAGAGAGTAAGTCGTGGAAGTTCACGCTAATTTAACAAAATTACAGCATCACGCGGTCTTACGCCGTATAATGAAGCGCTTACAGAGAGGCCATGATTAACTGCATGAAATACCACGATCTACGCGACTTCCTGGCGCTGCTGGAAAAGCAGGGCGAACTCAAACGCATTACGCTTCCTGTTGATCCGTATCTGGAAATGACAGAGATCGCCGACCGTACCCTGCGCGCGGGCGGCCCGGCGTTGCTGTTTGAAAACCCAAAAGGCTACGCCATGCCGGTACTGTGCAACCTGTTTGGCACACCTCGCCGCGTGGCGATGGGCATGGGGCAGGAAGATGTCACGGCGCTGCGTGAAGTGGGCAAACTGCTGGCCTTTCTGAAAGAGCCGGAGCCGCCAAAAGGGTTCCGCGACCTGTTCGATAAGCTGCCGCAGTTTAAGCAGGTGCTAAACATGCCAACTAAGCGCCTGCGCGGTGCGCCGTGCCAGCAAAAAGTGCTGGAAGGCGATGCGGTTGATCTGACCAAAATTCCGATCATGCAGTGCTGGCCTGAAGATGCCGCACCGCTGATCACCTGGGGCCTCACCGTGACGCGCGGGCCGCATAAAGAGCGTCAAAACCTCGGCATTTATCGTCAGCAGCTGATTGGCAAGAACAAGCTCATCATGCGCTGGTTGTCCCACCGCGGCGGCGCGCTGGATTTCCAGGAGTGGTGCGCGGCCCATCCGGGCGAACGCTTCCCGGTATCCGTCGCGCTGGGTGCCGATCCGGCAACGATTCTGGGCGCAGTGACGCCCGTTCCGGATACGCTGTCGGAATATGCCTTTGCCGGGCTGCTGCGCGGCACCAAAACCGAAGTGGTGAAGTGCATCTCCAATGACCTGGAAGTGCCCGCCAGCGCGGAGATCGTGCTGGAAGGTTACATTGAACAGGGCGAGCTGGCACCCGAAGGGCCGTACGGCGACCACACCGGCTATTACAACGAAGTGGATAACTTCCCGGTATTCACCGTCACGCACATTACCCAGCGTGAAGATGCCATCTATCACTCCACCTACACCGGCCGTCCACCCGACGAACCGGCGGTGCTGGGAGTGGCGCTGAACGAAGTGTTCGTGCCGATCCTGCAAAAGCAGTTCCCGGAAATAGTGGATTTCTATCTGCCGCCGGAAGGGTGTTCGTATCGCCTGGCGGTGGTGACGATGAAGAAGCAGTATGCCGGTCACGCTAAGCGCGTGATGATGGGCGTATGGTCCTTCCTGCGCCAGTTTATGTATACCAAGTTTGTGATTGTCTGCGATGATGACGTCAATGCCCGCGACTGGAATGACGTGATCTGGGCCATCACCACGCGTATGGATCCGGCGCGTGACACAGTGTTAGTGGAAAACACACCGATTGATTATCTGGACTTTGCCTCGCCGGTTTCCGGCCTTGGCTCAAAAATGGGACTGGATGCCACGAACAAATGGCCTGGCGAAACCGACCGTGAATGGGGTCGCCCGATCGTAAAAGATCCTGCCGTGACCGCGCGAATTGACGCGATCTGGGACGAGCTGGCCATAATGAGTAACGGTAAGGCAGAATAAGACCGTTTAGCCCTATAGACTTCCCGACAGAGAGAGCGAATGACAACCTTAAGCTGTAAAGTGACGTCGGTAGATGCTATTACCGACACCGTATATCGCGTCCGTTTGGTTCCTGAAGCGGCATTTTCATTCCGTGCCGGTCAGTACCTGATGGTCGTGATGGACGAGCGTGATAAGCGTCCTTTCTCTATGGCCTCAACGCCAGCAGAGCAGGAATTTATTGAGCTGCATATTGGTGCGTCTGAGCTTAACCTGTACGCGATGGCCGTGATGGACCGCATCCTGAAAGAGCGTGAAATCGTGGTCGATATTCCTCACGGTGAGGCCTGGCTGCGTGAAGACGAAGACCGTCCGCTGATCCTGATTGCCGGCGGTACGGGCTTCTCCTATGTCCGCTCTATTCTGTTAACGGCGCTGGCGCGTAATCCAAATCGCGATATCACCATCTACTGGGGCGGTCGTGAAGAGAAGCATCTTTACGATCTGTCTGAGCTGGAAGCGCTGAGCGTCAATCATCCAAACCTGCGCATCGAGCCGGTTGTCGAGCAGCCGGAAGAGGGCTGGCGCGGGCGCAGCGGTACGGTGCTGACCGCGGTATTGCAGGATCACGGGACGCTGGCGGGGCACGATATCTACATCGCCGGTCGCTTCGAAATGGCGAAAATTGCCCGCGACCTGTTCTGCAACGAGCGTGACGCGCGGGAAGATCGTCTGTTCGGCGATGCGTTTGCGTTTATCTGATTGAGAGACCCGCTTCGGCGGGTTTTTTTCACGCTGACAATGGCGCTGGTGAAAATTTAACCTTGAAACGGGCGGCGCATTGCCGTTATTCTTGTTCCCGTTAACTTTCGCCCTCAGGAGCGCCCCCCAAAAATGAACAAACACGACTGATGAATTTCGATCCTTGCTAAACGCACCGCGTCGGCAGGGGATGTTTTGATTTCATTCAGGAGTGCTTATGGCTCATTTTGCGCAGTCCCCCTCTTTTATTTTGCATCAGGTCACCTGTCAGTTTGCGACGGGCGATATCCTTTTTGGTCCTCTGTCTCTTTCTCTGGATGCGTCAGCGTGCGCGCTGGTTGGCCGCAACGGCAGCGGCAAAACGCGCCTGCTGCGGCTGCTGGCAGGTATTGATGAGCCCGCCAGCGGTCACATTGAGCGCTTTGCTACACACGCCTGTGTGGCGCAGCAGCAGGATATTTCTGCGGATACCACGCTTGCCGAACTGCTTGGCTACGACGCGATCTTTGCGGCGCGCACGCGCATCGACAGCGGTCATTATGAACCCGACGATCTGGACACGCTCGACGGCCACTGGGATCTGGCTGAACGGCTGAGCCAGGCTTTTATCGCGGCCTCGCTTCCACCTTTTGACCCGAATAAACCCGCAGCAGAGCTGAGCGGTGGCGAGCGCATTCGTGCCTTGCTGTGCGGTGCATTCACCGCAGATGCGGATTACCTGTTGCTGGACGAACCGACCAACCACCTCGACAGGCAAGGCCGCATGTGGTTCTACGAGCAGCTTGCCCGGTATCAGGGCGGGGTGCTGGTGGCCTCTCACGATCGGGAATTGCTGGCGCAGGTGCCGCGTATACTTGAACTGAGTGCTTCGGGCTTGCGCAGCTACGGCGGGAATTATGCTGACTATCGAACCCAGCGTGATGCCGAGCAGCAGGCCGCCCGCGCCGCGCTGGAGCATGCTGCCACCGAGCGCAAACGTACCCGAGCCCGTATGCATAAAGAGCATGACGACAGCCAGCGGCGTTCAGCCAAAACGCTTCGCAAGGTCGACAGCCTTAACATTGCCTCGTTTGAGCGGGTCAAATACAAAGCGGCGGCGAAAGAGCGTATTGGTTCCTGGAAAAAACAGCATAGCGATCAAAATCATGCCCTGAACGCTGCGGTTAACCAGGCACGCGAGCGGGTTGAAGAGGATAACGCGGTGATGTTTACCCTGCCGGGCAGTCAAATTCCGGAAGGGAAACAGGTGCTGGTGCTGGAAGAACTGGTGCTTCCGCACGTGCCTGTCCCCCCGATCGGCTGGCGAATGGATGGCCCGATGCGTGTAGCGCTACGCGGGCCAAACGGCTGTGGAAAATCCACGCTGTTGAAAGTGATCCTGGGCGAAACCGCCCCTGTTACGGGAACCTGTAAGGTCTCCGTCAGGCATGCCTGTCTCGACCAGCATCTTTCCCGGCTGGATCTGTCTCAGTCGGTAATGACGCACCTCAGCCTTAGCAATACGCCGCTCGAGGAGGGGGCGCTACGTACCCGTTTAGCGCAGCTTCAGCTGGGCGCGGAGAAAGTGACGCTGCCTCTGGCCGCGCTAAGCGGCGGCGAGCGCCTGAAGGCCGCGCTGGCCTGCGCGCTGTGGCGTGAGGAGGCGGCGCAGCTGTTGCTGCTGGATGAGCCGACCAATCACCTCGATCTGGCCTCCGTGCAGGCCATTGAAGCGGCCCTGGCCGATTTCCCCGGCGCGCTGCTGGTGGTGTCGCATGATGAAGCGTTTTTGGCAGGATTAAAGCTGACGCATGAGCTGGTGTGGGAAAAGTCGGGATGGCGATGTGAAAGGCTGTAAACACAAGCCCCCGCAAGGGCGGGGGCAAACAAACTTAATCAGGCTAACTGCTTGCGAAGGTCAGGGTTTGCCTGGATCAGGCGCATCAGCTTTAGCTCGGCTGGGGTAGGTTTTTCACGTTTTGACTCCCACTCCAGCACCATCGCTACGCTGACACCCATCGCTCTTGCGAATTCATCTGTTTTCAGGCCCGACCCTTTACGTAAACGCTCAAATTCACTAAAAGGATTGGACTTTTGATTCAGGGTAATCGTCGGCGGTACATCTTTAAAAATAATCTGTTCCAGGCTGCTCAGCAGCTCAAACTCAGGATCTTTTAATTCCATTGAGAACTCCTCATAAATCACACATCGGGATCATGAACATCAGAGAGCATGTTAAGAATAGTCCCTAAACCAAACACAGGATCGTCACGGCTGTGATTAATTGTGCGATCACGATCGCTTTACGCGTTTCAGCTATATGGATAGTTATGCTAATTACCTGATTAGTCATATGTAGGAATGAACAGGTATTTTTTTGTAAATAGTCAGTACAAAAACGGGAATACCCGTTTTGCATGAAAACTCTATCTTGCAAGGCTGACCTGGACTATCCTTGTCAGCGTTGGGCACGCGTGTGCCGGTGTGCGCTTTTTTGGGTGAAAGGAGTAATAAAATGGCGACAGGAAAGTCCTGCTCTCGCTGGTTTGCGCCTATTGCGGCGTTGTTGATGGTGGTTAGCCTGAGTGGGTGTTTCGATAAAGAAGGCGATCAGCGCAAAGCGTTTATCGATTTTCTACAGAATACAGTGATGCGTAGCGGCGAGCGTTTACCAACGCTGACTGCGGATCAGAAAAAACAGTTTGGTCCATTCGTGTCGGATTACGCCATTCTGTATGGCTATTCACAGCAGGTAAGCCAGGCGATGGATTCCGGTATCCGCCCGGTAGTGGATAGCGTGAACGCCATCCGCGTTCCACAGGATTATGTGACCCAGCGTGAACCGCTGCGCCAGTCCAACGGCGCGCTCGGGGTGCTGAGCCAGCAGCTGCAAAATGCCAAAATGCAGGCTGATGCCTCGCGTTCCGCGTTGAAGCAGGGCGAAGATCTGAAGCCGGTTTATGACCAGGTGTATGAGAAAGTGGTGACTAAACCGTCAAACGCCTTGCAGCCGTTGATCCCAGCAGCGCAGGTCTTTACTCAGCAGCTGGTTCAGGTGGGTGACTTTATCAGTGAGCAGGGGACGCAGGTGAGCTTCGTCTCTAACGGTATTCAGTTCCCGACCTCCCAGCAGGCGAGCCAGTACAATACGCTGATCGGGCCGCTCGCGTCCCAGCACCAGGCCTTTAGCCAGGCGTGGAGCGCAGCGGTCGCTGCAACGGAATAAGAAAAAATCCCCGCTTCTGGCGGGGTTTTTTTATGCTTAATGAAAATAACGCTTGTCATTCATCTACCACATCGGTATAACTATGTTCGTCGGTTTGTTACACAGACCTAAAGCAGTTTAGTAAAGCAGTCCAGATTGTTATCCATAGATACCCTTCGTAGTGACCCTTCCTTCATCGCTTAAAAATCTGTAACGCAATCCATCAAGCCGGAAGGCACAATATATTTGTTAATAAGGTAATTTCTATGTCTGCTAAAATGACTGGTCTGGTAAAATGGTTCAACGCTGATAAAGGTTTCGGCTTCATCACTCCTGACGATGGCTCTAAAGACGTGTTCGTACACTTCTCTGCTATCCAGAACGATGGCTACAAATCTCTGGATGAAGGTCAGAAAGTTTCCTTCACCATCGAAAGCGGCGCTAAAGGCCCAGCAGCTGGTAACGTTGTAAGCCTGTAAGCTTCCAACCCAGTAGCACAAAATTCAAAAACCCGCCTTCTGGCGGGTTTTTTCGTTTCTACTGTTGTATCTGTGGGTTAACGCAGTTCTTATCCACTTTACCGCTAAGCGCGGCAATCAGGTTTTCCACTGCGGTCGCCGCCATGTTGTAACGTGTTTCGTGTGTCGCAGAGCCGATGTGAGGCAGGGCGACGACGTTGGGCATGGTCAGCAGCGGTGAATCCACCGGCAGCGGCTCCTGTTCAAACACGTCCAGCCCGGCGGCGTGGATCTCACCGTTTTGCAGTGCCTCAATCAGCGCCTTTTCATCTACCACCGGGCCGCGACCCGCGTTGATGAAAATGGCCGATTTCTTCATCTTTTCAAACGCCGCTTTGCCGATGAGATGACGCGTTTCATCCGTCAGCGGCAGGATCAGACAGACAAAGTCGGCTTCCTGCAACAGCGTATCAAGTTCGCAGTAGCGGGCGTTGAAACGTTCTTCAGCTTCAACGTGATGACGGCGTGCGTTATACAGAATGGGCATGCTGAAGCCGAAATGGGCGCGCTGTGCCAGCGCCAGGCCGATACGCCCCATCCCCACAATCCCCAGCGTTTTGCCATGTACGTCCACGCCGAACCAGTCCGGGCCAATGCTTTTCGTCCATTCGCCCGCTTTCACGCGCTCGGCCACCTCCACCACGCGACGGGCGGTGCTGAGCACCAGCGCCATCAGCGTGTCGGCGACGGTTTCCGTCAGGGCATGAGGCGTGTGCATCAGCAGAACGTTGTGCGCGTTAAGCGCATCCACGTCGTAATTATCGTATCCCACAGAAACGGTTGAGGTGGCACGAAGTTTCGGCATTTTCTCCAGCAGCGCTGCATCCACCTTTTCGCTTGAACCCAGCAGGCCTTCGGCGCTGGCAAACGCGTCGGCGTGCTGCGCCACGGTTTCCGGGCTGAGGTTCTTCACCCGGGTAACGGTAAAGTGTTCCTCCAGGCGTTTTTGCAGATCTTCAGGCAGTGCTTTGTACAAAATGACGGACGGCTTCATGCTAATCTCCGTTGATTTTAAAAGGATTCAGGCGTGGCGTGCGCCGACGGGTAGCTGTTGATTATTAGCAGGCTTAACGATCAGAGTAAGCCATACCGAGGCAAAAAGCGCCACCCCCATAAAGATGTAAGAGGCCGACGGGCTGCCGGTTGCGCCGTTCAGATAGCCAACAAACCACGAGCCGAAGAATGAACCCAGCGCGCCCATACTGTTGATCAAGGCCATCGCGCCCCCTGCGACGTTACGCGGCAGCATTTCCGGAATGATGGCAAAGAACGGACCATACGGGGCATACATGGCTGCACCCGCAATCACCAGCAGGGTATACGAGGCCCAGAAGTGGTTCGCGCCCACGGCCCAGGAGCCAATGAAGGCAAAAGCAGCGATCAGCAGCAGCGGCCAGACGAACAGCTTACGGTTTTGCAGCTTGTCCGATGCCCAGGAGACGATAATCATTGCGATGGTCGCAGCCAGATAAGGCACCGATGACAGCCAGCCCACTTCCACCATGCCAAGGTTTTCACCGCCGCTGCGGATAATTGACGGCAGCCACAGCACAAAGCCGTACACGCCAATACTCCAGGTAAAATACTGCGCGCACAGCAGGATCACGTTGCGGGAGCGGAAGGCTTCACCGTAGTTACGCACCGCTTTCAGCCCCTGCTGTTCTTTATCCAGCTGTGCCTGAAGTGCAGCCTTTTCGTCCTCTGAAAGCCATTTCGCCTGGGCTGGCTTATCTTTCACCAGCACCCACCAGCAGAAGGCCCAGATGATTGCGGGAACCCCTTCGATGATGAACATCTCGCGCCAGCCGAAGGACTGGATCAGGTAGCCGGACACCACCGACATCCACAGCACCGTGACCGGGTTACCGAGTATCAGGAAAGTATTGGCACGTGAACGCTCAGATTTTGTGAACCAGTTGCTGATGTAAATCAGCATTGCCGGCATCACTGCCGCTTCCACCACGCCGAGAATAAAGCGAATGGCAGCCAGTGCAGGAATGTTATTCACCACGCCGGTGAGGGAGGCGCAGGCACCCCATAAGATCAGGCAGATGAAAATGAGCTTTCGCACGCTGCGGCGTTCAGCGTAAATCGCGCCGGGGATCTGGAAGAAGAAATAGCCCAGGAAGAAGAGGGCGCCCAGCAGGGAGGAAACCCCTTTGGTGATCCCGAGGTCTTCGTTGATCCCGGCGGCGGATGCAAAACTGAAGTTGGCACGATCAAGGTACGCCAGGCTGTACGTGATAAACACGATGGGCATGATGTACCACCAGCGTTTGACTGCATTGGTCGAACTGTTCATAGGCTTGCCTCTGTTGTTGAGGTTGTTACCGCCGTTGTCTGTAGGGTACACGGTGGCTTAATTATCTGGTGCGGATTGCTGCCCTCACCCTGGCCCTCTCCCACCGGGAGAGGGAATTCAGACGCCGAGCTCTGCTCGTGTCGGTAATCCTTCGCTATCGCCCTGCACCTGGATCGCCAGCGAACCAATTTTGTTGCCCCGCGCCACGGCCTGCGACAGCGGTTCGCCTTCCAGCAGGGCGCTAATGACCCCGACGGCAAACCCATCGCCCGCGCCCACGGTATCGACCACGTTGTCGACTTTTACCGCTGCGACAGCGCCTTGCTCACCGTCGGCGGTTTTAAACCACGCGCCGTCGGCACCGGTTTTCAGCACTACAGCTTTTACCCCTCGGTTGAGGTAAAAATCCGCAATGCCTTCCGGTGTGGTCTCGCCAGTGAGGATCATTCCCTCTTTTACGCCCGGCAGTACCCAGTCCGCCTGAAACGCCAGTCGGTTGAGTTTCTCAACCATCTCCGCTTCGCTTTTCCACAGCACCGGACGAAGGTTCGGATCAAAGGAGATTGTTTTGCCCTGCGCTTTCATCGCCGACGCAGCGTGATCCAGTAAATCGTACGAACTGGCCGAAAGCGCCGCCGCCACGCCGCTCAGGTGTAGATGGCGCGCGGAGGAGAAATAAGGGGCATGATAATCCTCTACGGAGAGATGGCTTGCTGCTGAGCCTTTGCGGAAATACTCAACGGTGGGATCGGTTCCATTTTCGACTTTCGATTTCAGCTGAAAGCCCGTCGGGAAGCGTCCGTCGAGCGTGACGCCTGCGGCATCAATGCCCTCTTTTTTCAGCGAGTCGAGAACGAAATGGCCAAAGCTGTCATTGCCCACGCGGCTCACCCAGCCGACATTCAGCCCCAGCCGCGCAAGGCCGGTAGCGACATTCAGCTCGGCGCCTGCTACGCGTTTGATAAAGTGTTCTACTGCGCTCAGCTCGCCCGTTTCGGTGGCGACAAACATCGCCATGGCCTCGCCGATGGTGATAACGTCCAGCGTCTTGTGCATGGTTTACTCCTCGCGCAACAGGTTGACGTAATGGCGGGTGACGGCGGTGAGATCCGTCCCTTCGAGCGGAAATTCGATACCGCGCGGCGCGTCGGCAGGCAGTTGATTAAGCAGATCCTGCCAGCGAGAATCGGTTTGATCCGGCGCGACGGCGCGGAACTGCGCCTTATGCGGGACCGCGGCTTTCACGTGAATATAGCTCACGGCGGGTGCCAGCTGACGCGCAGCCTCTTCCGGGGAGTCGCCGACCCACAGCCAGTTGCCCATATCGAACGTCAGCGTTACCGGCAGCGCCATCACCCGACAGGCGGCTTTGAAGCGCTGCATCGGGGCGAGCTGCCCGCAGTCGGTCTGGTCGTTTTCCACCACCAGCGTCATGCCGCTTTCATCCAGCAATGTCCGCAGATCTTCAAGGGGGTGTTTGTCGCTGAAATGACCCAGCGAGACCTTAAGCCATAGCGCGTTCAGGATGCTGGCTTCGCGGAGGTAGCGGGGGAGATCCGGGTTGAGCGTGCCGTCGGGCATAAACAGGGGGGCCGGGGCGGAGTAGCATGCCAGTAAACCCAGCAGCTCAATGGACTCGCCGAGCGCAGGCAGCGCCATTAACTCGTCGCTGCTGAAGAGTTCGCGGCGGATTTCAACGCCATCAGCCCCTGCGCCAGCAATAACGGGAAGCATCGCCCGTTGCCCGCCTGCCTGTCGCACCCGATCCGCGCCATACGCGGCGGTGACCACCATTATTTTCCTGCTCATTTCCTGACTCCAACGCGTAATCGATAGTATTACGCTAGATGGAACCGGTTCCAAAGAAAAGAATGGGATGTTGAATTTATGATCGCTGTCACGAAGGGGAAATTAGCGAGCGGTAGAGCCGCGAACGATCAGCTCGCCGGAAAAAACCTGCTCGCGTACGGCATCGCGGGTGCCTTCAATACGGCGAACCACCTGCTCAACCGCGGCATAGCCGATTTGCCAGGTGGGTTGTTTGAGGGTGGTAATGCCCACGCCTGCAAGTTCTGCCCACTCCAGTTCATCAAATCCAAGTAAGCCGATGTCGCTGCCCCAGTGCAGGCCGATGCGTTGAAGCGAGCGGGCAACCTGTAGCGTGAGCGCCCCGTTCGCGGAGATCACCGCCTTACGCATTCCCCGATGTCGGGTATGGAACTGACGCAGGGTGTTATCCAGCAGCCCGGCTTCGTGCAGAGGAATTTCGGCATTTTCGGCGATCGCACCGGGATATCGCGCCAGCGTAGCGCGAAATGCAGCCAGGCGGTCGCGACGGGTGTTAACCATGCCAAGTGGTTCGCTCAGGAACAGAATGGCTTCGAAACCCTGTTCGATAAGGTGCTCGGTGGCGGTGGTGGCGGCCTGGGTGTTATCCAGCCCGACCACATCGCAGGCAAATTCCGGGATTTTGCGGTCAATAAGCACCATCGGGAGAGACGATTGTTGCAGGCGATTTAGCCCCTCTTCGCGCATCCCGACGGCATTGACCACGATCCCTTCCACCTGGTAGCTGCGTAGCAGATCAAGGTAATGCAGCTCCTGATCAACTTCGTTATTGGTGTTACAGACCAGAGGGGTAAAGCCTTTTTCCCGGCACGCCGCTTCGATGCCGCTGAGTACGTTAACGGAGTAGGGGTTAGTGATATCGGCGATGATAAGCCCAATCAGGCGGGTGCGACCACGCTTGAGGCCGCGCGCCATCAGGCTGGGACGGTAGTCGAGATCGGCAATGGCCTGTTCGATCCGCGCCAGCAGCGCATCGGAAAGCAGGTGTTTCTCGCCGTTGAGGTAGCGCGAAATGCTGGTTTTACCGGTTTTGGCGGCTTTCGCCACGTCGCTGATGGTGGCCCGGGCTGGTTTGCTCATCGCTGATTTCCCTGAATTTAGTGAGAATACCTTAGCGGGAAAATCAACGATGGCAAGTGGTTCATGCCGGGGTGTGCGGTCTGTTGCCCTCACCCCGGCCCTCTCCCTCGGGGATTACTGAATCGGGCTCAACGTAATCTCTACGCGACGGTTTTGCGCTTTACCTTCCGCCGTGCTGTTGCTGGCGATAGGGTTGGCAGGGCCCATGCCGCTGGTGCGGATGCGGTTTGCTTCAACGCCCTGGGTTATCAGGGAGCTGGCCACGGAATCAGCGCGCTGCTGAGACAGACGCATGTTCAGATCCTGGCTGCCGGTGCTGTCGGTGTAGCCAATCACGTTCACGGCAGTTTTACTGTACTCTTTCAGTACCGCGGCCACACCGGTGAGGGTGTTCGCGCCCGCAGGTTTCAGCGTCGCGCTGCTGCTGTCAAAGGTCACGTTGTTTGGCATGTTCAGGATGATATTGTCACCGCTGCGCGTCACGCTCACGCCCGTACCTTTCATTTTGTCACGCAGCTTCGCTTCCTGCACATCCATGTAATACCCTACGCCACCGCCCAGGGCTGCGCCTGCCGCTGCGCCAATCAGCGCGCCTTTGCCGCGATCTTTCTTGGAGGAGGAGAGTGCGCCAACGCCAGCGCCGACAAGGGAACCAATACCCGCGCCAATACCGGATTTACCCGCTTCGCGTTCGCCGGTATAAGGGTTGGTTGTGCAGCCTGAAACAGCCAGTGCGCCGCTTACCAGAGCGGCAATTACGAGTACGCGTTTTTTCATCTTATTTCCTTAATCCTTTTTATTCTTTGCCACGACGGACGTGGCAGTGGATTATGACGTCCGAATACGGAGAAAATTCAGTGTATAACTCTGAAATTTGTCACAAACGATAAACTGCCTCAACGAAAGGCCGTCATACCTGCACGCAACCAGGAGCGCACGCTTTGAGCACCTCAACAAAAACCATTCTGACCGCCGCCCACTGGGGGCCGATGCTGGTCGAAACCGATGGCGACACAGTGCTGTCGTCTCGCGGGGCTTTGCCTTCGCGCCATCTCAACTCTTTACAGACCGTCGTTCGCGATCAGGTACACAGCAAAACCCGCGTACGCTGGCCGATGGTGCGTAAAGGCTTTCTGGCGTCACCGGATAAACCGCAGGGTGTGCGCGGGCAGGATGAGTTCGTTCGCGTGAGCTGGGACGATGCGCTGGCGCTGATCCATACGCAGCATAAACGCATCCGCGACAGCTATGGCCCGTCGTCCATTTTTGCCGGCTCCTATGGCTGGCGCTCGAACGGCGTGCTGCATAAGGCCGCAACCCTGCTGCAACGCTACATGAGCCTGGCCGGGGGCTACACCGGCCATCTGGGTGATTACTCAACCGGCGCAGCGCAGGCGATCATGCCTTACGTCGTGGGCGGCAATGAGGTTTATCAGCAGCAGACCAGCTGGCCGCTGGTGCTGGAGCATACCGACGTGGTGGTGCTGTGGAGCGCCAACCCGCTCAACACCCTGAAGATTGCCTGGAATGCGTCCGACGAGCAGGGCGTTTCCTACTTCGACGCGCTGCGCAAAAGCGGCAAGCGCATCATCTGTATCGATCCGATGCGTTCTGAAACCCTGGATTTCTTCGGCGACAGCGCCGAGTGGATCGCGCCCCATATGGGCACCGACGTGGCGATGATGCTGGGTATCGCCCATACCCTTGTGGAGAACGGCTGGCACGATACGGAATTCCTTACGCGCTGCACCACGGGCTTCGATAAATTTGCCGACTACCTGACGGGCCAAACCGACGGTGTTGCCAAAACCGCAGAGTGGGCCGCCGCGGTTTGCGGCGTTGATGCCCTTAAAATCCGCGAACTGGCGGCGTTATTCCATAGCAACGTCACGATGCTGATGTCCGGCTGGGGAATGCAGCGCCAGCAGTTTGGCGAGCAAAAACACTGGATGCTCGTGACGCTCGCCGCGATGCTCGGGCAGATTGGCACACCCGGCGGCGGTTTTGGGCTTTCCTATCACTTTGCTAACGGCGGTAATCCAACGCGTAAAGCGGCGGTGCTGGCGTCCATGCAGGGCTCAGTGCAGGGTGGCGTGGACGCGGTGGATAAAATTCCTGTGGCGCGCATTGTTGAGGCTCTGGAGAATCCGGGCGGGTTTTATCAGCACAACGGTCAGGATCGCCATTTTCCGGATATTAAGTTTGTCTGGTGGGCGGGCGGGGCCAACTTCACCCATCACCAGGATACCAACCGCCTGATCCGCGCCTGGCAGAAGCCGGAGCTGGTGGTGATCTCGGAGTGCTTCTGGACCGCGTCAGCGAAACATGCCGACATCGTGTTGCCCGCCACGACATCGTTCGAGCGTAACGATCTCACCATGACCGGGGATTACAGCAACCAGCACATGGTGCCGATGAAGCGCGTCGTGGCCCCCCGGGATGAAGCGCGTGATGATTTTGACGTCTTTGCTGACCTGAGTGAATTATGGGAAGCGGGCGGGCGCGAGCGTTTCACCGAGGGCAAAACGGATCTGCAATGGCTCGAAACGTTTTACCAGATAGCCAGCCAGCGCGGGGCGGCGCAGGGCGTGACGCTGCCGCCATTTGCTGAATTCTGGGAGGCGAATCAACTCTTCGAAATGCCGGAAAGCGAGCAGAACGCGCGATTTGTGCGCTTTGCTGACTTCCGTCGCGACCCGGAAAATCACCCGCTTAAGACCGAGAGCGGGAAGATTGTGATCTACAGCGAACGCATCGCCAGCTTTGGCTACGCGGACTGCCCGCCGCATCCGGCATGGCTGGAGCCGGACGAATGGCATGGCAATGCGCAGCCGGGGCAGCTTCAACTGCTGTCTGCCCATCCTGCCCATCGCCTGCACAGCCAGCTCAACTATTCGGCTCTGCGCGAGCAGTATGCGGTGGCTGGACGCGAGCCGATCGCGCTGAATAGCGACGACGCAAAGGCGCGGGGAATTAACGACGGCGATCTCGTGCGCGTCTGGAACGCGCGCGGGCAGGTGCTGGCTGGCGCCGTGGTAAGCGACGGGATCCGCCCTGGCGTGTTCTGCATTCATCAGGGCGCATGGCCGGATCTGGCGCTGGACGAGGGCGGTATTTGTAAGAACGGTGCCGTAAACGTGTTGACCAAAGATCTCCCCAGCTCGAAGCTGGGGAATGGCTGCGCGGGGAATACGGCGCTGGCATGGGTGGAGAAATATGAGGGGCCGGCGCTTACCCTTACGGCGTTTGATCCGCCTGCCAGCTCATGATCCACGTCGGGTGTTGGGTATCATCCTGCCAGGCGCTGTCTTCAATGCGAAAACCCTGAGCATGATAGAAATTCACCGCCCGCACGTTTTTTTGATACACCTCCAGAGTTAAATACGGGTAGTGCTGCTGAACGTGGTTCAGCAGCGCACGCCCGATCCCCCTTCCGATGAACGCCGGGGCGACAAACAACGCCCCCACGAACTGGGACTGCATGACGCTGATAAAGCCGCGCAGCGTGCCGTTCTCCTCCCAGACCCAGGTTTCGGCGGCAGGAAGGTATTCATCCCGCACCAGCGCTTCGTTCGCTTTCCAGTAGCCAGCGTCGATAAACGGATGCGCCTCGGTAGTGCTCTCAAGCCACAGTCTCAGGAGCTGAGCGGTATTCTCACTGTGCCATTTGCGGATCATGGTGGCCCTCCGGGTGGCAGATGCAGCCCGTAATATGGTCATTGACCAGCCCGCAGGCCTGCATAAAGGAGTAACAGATGGTGGTGCCCACAAACTTAAAGCCGCGTTTTTTCAGCGCTTTCGACAGGGCATCCGAGGCGGGGGTCGAGGTTGGGATCTCCGCAAGCGTGGCGGCCCGCGTCACCTTTGGCTCGTTATCCACAAACGACCAGACAAATGCTGAGAAGGGTTCGCCGTTTTGCTCCATCGCCAGATAAGCGCGCGCGTTACCAATAATGGCCTGAATTTTACCGCGATGGCGGATGATACCGGGGTCCAGAACCAGCCTTTCCACGTCGTCTTCGGTCATGGCGGCCACCGCAGCCGGATCGAACCGGTGGAAGGCATTGCGGTAGTTCTCACGCTTTTTCAGAACGGTGATCCACGATAGCCCGGCCTGCTGGCCTTCAAGACAAATCATTTCAAACAGTTTTTTACCGTCGGTTTCTGGTACGCCCCATTCCTTGTCGTGATAATCGATATAAAGCTGATCCTGGCTTACCCAGCCGCAACGTTGCATAGGTCATCTCCCTTCCTGATACGGTAAACGCAAAAATTTCAATCTGCCCGGCTTGACGTGTCTGCTAAAGAGACAATAGTTAATACAGGGCTATACGCCCTAATACCTCTTCGAACAATGACATATATCGCCGAACTCGGCTCTTTCTGGAGTCGCTTTGATGATGATAAAAAAAATCAGTGGTCGCCATGCTGCTTCTGGCCTGGTGGGTGTCTCAGCCTGCCTGCTTATAGGTAACACCGCTTTTGCGTGGCAACAGGAATATATCGTTTCAGATGCACAAAGTAATACGACAGAACGCTATACATGGGACGCCGATCACCAACCTCGTTATGAAGATATTCTCGCGGAACGTATTAACCATTCGCAAAATGCTGCGGGCTTTGCCCTGAACGACCCCTCCGGTTCGGATGCGGAAACCGTTCTGAGCGTTGGCTGGAATTTTCCCGTGACGGGACATTTCACGACCGGGCCGGTCATGGCGTGGCGCTCTGATGGCACGCCTCCCGCAACGGTGATTGCGTATGGCGATACAACCACCACGCAGACGCTGACCGACCCCCTCTGGCATGCCAGCGTGAACTCGCTGGGGTGGCGTGTGGATACCCAGTACGGAGATTTACACCCCTGGGCAAAGATCAGCTACAACCAGCAGTCGGAGGAAGAATATTTGTATACCCTGGGCTTAAGCGCCAAATTTTAGGGTTGTTACTTTTTTAAACGCTGCGGTAACATATTTAATACAATAATGGCGCGGGTTGTGGCGATAGTGGTCACTCACCTTTAAGCGTTTTCTTCTCCGGCAAGGTCGTTCATTCCCGCTTCCAGGCATTTCATTCCGTTTCTCCTGCATTTCATGCCGTTTTACCCCTGGTGTTTTGGGGTTTTGTTTATCGTGTCCTCAGCGAATTTCCATAATTTCTCTTGCAGGACACTGCCATGAACACATCAACCTATAACCGCACGCGCTGGCTGACGCTCTTCGGCACCATCGTGACCCAGTTCGCACTGGGCTCGGTCTATACCTGGAGCCTGTTTAACAGCGCCCTGTCTGATAAGCTCGGCGCGCCGATAAGCCAGGTGGCATTCTCCTTCGGCTTGCTGAGTCTTGGATTAGCGATTTCCTCTTCCGTGGCGGGCAAACTTCAGGAGCGCTTCGGCGTGAAGCGCGTGACCATGGCCTCCGGGATCCTGCTGGGCGTGGGCTTCTTCCTGACGGCACACTCTAACAACCTGATGATGCTGTGGCTGAGCGCCGGGGTGCTGGTGGGGCTGGCGGACGGCGCAGGTTACCTGCTGACGCTGTCGAACTGCGTGAAGTGGTTCCCGGAGCGTAAAGGGCTTATCTCCGCGTTTGCCATTGGTTCATATGGCCTGGGCAGCCTGGGGTTCAAATTCATCGACTCCCATCTGCTGGCCTCGGTGGGGCTTGAGAAAACCTTTATGATCTGGGGCGTGATTGTGCTGGTGATGATCCTCTTCGGCGCCACGCTGATGAAAGATGCCCCGCAGCAGGAAGTGAAAACCGTTAACGGCGTGGTGGAGAATGATTTCACTCTCGCACAGTCCATGCGTAAGCCGCAGTACTGGATGCTGGCGGTGATGTTCCTGACGGCCTGCATGAGCGGTCTGTATGTTATTGGCGTGGCGAAAGATATCGCGCAGGGGATGGTAAAACTGGATGCGGCGACGGCGGCGAACGCGGTAACGGTCATCTCCATCGCTAACCTCTCGGGTCGTCTGGTACTGGGTATCCTGTCTGACAAAATCGCCCGCATACGCGTGATTACGCTGGGGCAGGTGATCTCCCTGGTGGGCATGGCGGCGCTGCTGTTTGCACCGCTGAACGAGGCGACCTTCTTTGCGGCGATTGCCTGCGTCGCCTTTAACTTCGGCGGCACCATTACCGTCTTCCCGTCGCTGGTGAGCGAGTTCTTTGGCCTGAACAACCTGGCGAAAAACTACGGCGTCATTTATCTCGGCTTCGGTATCGGCAGTATCTGCGGGTCGCTGATCGCTTCGCTGTTCGGTGGGTTCTACGTGACCTTCTGCGTGATATTTGCCTTGCTGATTATCTCGCTGGCGCTGTCGACCACGATTCGACAGCCGCAGCGCGAGGTGTTAAACGAAGCGCATGCGTAACAAATGATTGACTGACTATAAGCGCCCATCGGGCGCTTTTTTTATTTAAGCACAAATACATAACCGATTCTGACGAAAGAGAGGTTAAATAAGACATGTAATTCATTTAATGAACTTATGAATCCGCCAAAACAATATATTATTTATATTTGAATATTCCTAATAATGCGCGTGGGTACAGATTTTTTTGCGACATGGTTTTGAATTCTCAGAAATTTAATTATACCTAAAAACACCATTAACCTATTCTAATTTTATCTTCTATATTTCAGTCGATATACTCCATTTCTCACAGAATGCAGGTTATTCCTAAGGATGCGTTCTGAAATCTACCGTCATAAATGGAGTTTTTAATGAAAAAGGTTATTTTTGCACTGTCTGCTCTCGCTGTCGTTTCCACTTCCGCTTTCGCCGCTGATTCTGGTGACGGTACCATCAAATTCACCGGTGAAATCGTTGACGCGCCATGCGTAGTTTCTACTGACTCTCAGAACCAGGAAGTTGTGCTGGGTCAGGTTAAGAAATCTATCTTCAAAGCCGTTGGCGATAAGTCTGTTGCTAAACCTTTCCAGATCAAACTGGAAGACTGCGATATTTCCAGCAAAACCAAAGTTAACGTGAGCTTTAATGGCGTTGCGGATGCAGACGACGCAAAACTGGTTTCTGTTAGCACCGAAGCAGGCGCAGCATCTGGCGTAGGCATTGGTATCTACGACAACGCTAACCAGCTGGTTGATATGAACAGCGGTAAATCCTCTACCACCCTGTCTGCTGGCCAGACCGTGCTGTACTACACCGCTAACTACGTTGCGACCAAAGCAGAAGTTTCTACCGGTTACGATAACGCAGAAGTGGACTTCAACCTGTCCTACGAATAATCGACTTTCGTCAGTAGTAGATAATCACAATGGCAACGGAAACCCCGTTGCCTTTTTTTCCAGCGGAGACTCAGGGAGAGAATCATGAACCGCTCACGTTTGATATCTTGCGCAGCACTTGCGCTGGCGCTGATTTCACAAAACAGTTTTGCAGGCGGTGTGGCATTAAGCAGCACGCGTGTTATTTATGACGGTAGCAGAAAGGAAGCTTCCCTGACGGTCAATAACAGAAGCACCACCGATGAATTTCTGATTCAGTCATGGATCGATGATGCGAACGGCAATAAGAAAACGCCCTTCATCATCACCCCACCATTATTTAAGTTAAGCCCGACAAAAAATAACGTCTTACGTATTGTGAATACGTCTAATACGTTACCGCAGGATCGCGAGTCCGTTTATTGGGTTAACGTGAAAGCTATTCCTGCCAAAAGTGAAGGCGCGGAAGGTAAAAACGTGCTGCAAATTGCCGTGCGTACCCGCCTGAAACTGTTCTATCGCCCGGCTGGTCTGAAAGGCAACAGCATGGACGGCTGGAGCAAACTGCGGTTCACCCGCGCAGGGGCTAACCAGATCAAAGTGGAAAACCCGTCCGCCTTTAACCTGACGTTTAATAAATTTTATGCCAGCGGTCGAGATATTGAAAAAGCGGGAATGGTCCCGGCAAAAGGCGCATTGAATATAGAACTGCCCGCCGGCACCGGCAAGGTAAGCGAAGTGAAATACAACATTATTAATGACTTCGGCACGGCTGGCGACATGCTGACACAGCGCGTTAATTAAAACGTTTTAAAGGTTAATTACTATGCCATGGACGCATCTTCCTCTGGTCAATAAGACCCCGCGCTTTTCGCTGTCTGCGCTTGCGCTGATGATCGCGGGCACGCTCTCCGCCCATGCAGGGAAATTTAACCCGCGCTTTCTGGAGGATGTGCCGGGTATTGATCAGCACGTTGACCTTTCAATGTATGAATCCCAGAAAGCCGATCAGCTGCCGGGTAAATACCGCGTGTCGGTAGTGGTCAACGATCAAAAAATGGCGTCTCGCACCCTTGAATTTAAGGCCGCAACAGAGGCTCAGCGCGCAAAAATGGGCGAATCCCTGGTGCCGTGCTTAAGCCGCGTGCAGCTAGAGGAAATGGGCGTGCGTATCGATAGCTTCCCGGCGCTGAAAATGGCGCCGCCGGAAGCCTGTGTCGCTTTTGATGACATTATTCCTCAGGCCGCCAGCCATTTCGATTTTGCAGACCAGACGTTGATCATGAGTTTCCCGCAGGCCGCGATGAAGCAGACGGCGCGTGGTACCGTACCTGAATCGCAGTGGGACGAAGGGGTGAATGCCCTGCTGCTGGATTATAACTTCACCGGGAGCAACGCCAGCTATGACGCGCACGACGGTGAAACCAGCTACAGCAGCGACAGTTACTACCTAAACCTGCGCAGCGGCGTGAACCTTGGGGCATGGCGGTTACGTAACTACAGTACCTGGACGCGAAACGATGGCGATAACAAATGGGATAACATCGGCACCTCGTTGAGCCGTGCCATTGTGCCGCTGAAATCACAACTGACGTTGGGGGATACCTCCACTGCGGGTGATATTTTTGACAGCGTGCAGATGCGTGGGGCGCAGTTAACCTCTGACGAAGAAATGTTGCCTGACAGCCAGCGCGGATTTGCGCCCGTTATCCGCGGTATTGCTAAAAGTAACGCCGAAGTCACCGTTGAGCAGAACAACTACGTCATTTACCGCACGTTTGTTCAGCCAGGTGCGTTTGAAATTAATGACCTGTACCCAACCTCAAACAGCGGCGACCTGACTGTCACCATTAAAGAGGCGGACGGCAGCGAGCAGAAGTTCGTTCAGCCATTCTCCGCGGTGGCGATCCTTCAGCGTGAAGGCCATCTTAAATACAGCCTCTCCGCTGGTGAATATCGTGCGGGTAACTATGACAGCGACGAGCCGAAGTTCGGGCAGCTGGATGCCATGTACGGTCTGCCGTATGGTTTTACCGTTTATGGTGGTTCGATTTTCTCTGAAAACTATTACGCGCTGGCCGGCGGTATCGGTAAAAACTTCGGTTATATCGGTGCGGTCTCCATCGACGTGACCCAGGCGAAAAGCAACCTGGCAAATGATGAAAGCTCGGAAGGTCAGTCTTATCGTTTTCTCTACTCCAAGAGCTTTAACAGCGGCACCGATTTCCGTCTGCTGGGGTACAAGTATTCGACCAGCGGCTATTACACCTTCCAGGAAGCGACGGATGTACGCAGCGATGCGGACAGCTCATATAGCCAGTATCACAAACGTAGCCAGATTCAGGGCAACGTGACGCAGCAGCTGGGCACCTGGGGCTCTGTCTATTTTAACGTCACGCAGCAGGACTACTGGAACGATGAAGGTAAACAGCGCTCGCTGAACGCCGGTTACAACGGTCGTGTTGGTCGCGTGAACTACAGCATTGCCTACACCTGGACGAAAAGCCCGGAATGGGATGAGAGCGATCGTCTGCTGTCATTCTCCATGTCGATCCCGCTGGGACGTATGTGGAGCAACTACCACCTTACGACCGATCAGCATGGCCGCACCAGCCAGCAGCTTGGCGTGAGCGGTAGCGCGCTGGAAGACCGCAACCTGAACTATAGCGTGCAGGAAGGCTACGGCAGCAACGGTGTGGGTAACAGCGGCAGCGTGAACCTGGATTACCAGGGCGGCGTGGGTAGCGCTAGTCTGGGTTACAACTACAACCGTGACGGCCAGCAGGTGAACTATGGTCTGCGCGGCGGTGTGATTGCCCACAGCGAAGGCATTACGCTTTCTCAGCCGCTGGGCGAGTCAATGGCCATTATCTCCGCACCGGGCGCGCGCGGTGCGCACGTGATCAACAACGGCGGTGTGGAGGTGGACTGGATGGGTAACGCGGTTGTGCCTTACCTCACTCCGTATCGTGAAACGGAAGTGTCACTGCGAAGCGACAGCCTGAACAACAAAGTTGACCTGGATACCGCGTCCGTCAACGTAGTGCCGACACGCGGCGCCATTGTACGTGCCCGCTTCGATACCCGTGTGGGCTACCGCGTGCTGATGAACCTGACCCAGGCCAACGGCAAAGCGGTGCCGTTTGGTGCGACCGCCACGCTGCTGGACACCAAAAAAGAGTCCAGCAGCATCGTGGGTGAAGACGGGCAGCTTTATATCAGCGGGATGCCGGATAAAGGGGCGCTTCAGGTGAACTGGGGTAAAGGCCAGGAACAGCAATGCCGCGTGGCGTTTACGCTGCCGGAACAACAGGATAATACCGGCGTAGTGATGGCGAATGCCGTTTGCCGGTAACAGGGAAGGATAATTTCATGTTTAAAAAGTTAATTACGTTTGCTGGTCTGTTGGGGGGAGCAGCATTATTTTCCGGGCAGGCAATTGCGGCGGCAGACTGGGGGCCGTGCTCACCGACTAACGGGACACAGCACTTCAGTGCCGTCATGAATGAGACTGTTACGAACGTTGAAAAAAACGCTACTGGTGAGATCTTCCCTGATTTCTTCACATGGAATCTGGGAGGAATGTATCCTGGCATTTGTGAATGCCCTCCCGGTGATGATACGAGTGTGACCTTCTACAAGTCGGTTTCAACTCTGGCGATTGGGCATATCACTAGCGATCGTACTTTTTACGTTGTTAACAATAATATTCAGATAGCATCTGAAATTTATATTGGTGGAAATTTTGCTAAATACAAAGCAGTACCTTTCGAAAATGCCCCCAACGAGCGATCTGGGCGCTCCTTATGTGATGTGAACAATACAAATCCAGCAGAGGGCTTCTCTACCGGCTCGAAGGGCAAACTGACCCTGTATATCAATCGACCTTTCGTAGGCGAAATGGTCATTCCACAAACCAATATTGTTAGCGTATACGGTACTCGTAAGGAAAATGTTTATGGCACCATCCCTATTTCAGAGGTGAGTATAAGTGGCACAGTTATTGTCCCTCAGGGTTGCGAACTCTCCAACGGCAGCACGCTGGAAATACCGTTTGGTGATTTTAAAGCCAGTGATTTTAAAGATCGTAAAGGCCAAACGCCGCAAGGTTCCTCGAAATACATTAAAGATTTGCAGTTTAAATGCACCAATATTTCTGATGGTGTGAAGATCTCCTTGCGTATTGAGGGGACGCCAAACGCCAATGATTCAAATGCCATTGATATGGGTAATCCAGATATCGGGGTTGTGATTGAAGGCGAGACGGGTAACATTCTTGTACCCAATGATGCCAACTCGAACCAAGTGCTGGTCGTGTCTCCTCTGGTCGATGATATACACCGTGTCGCCAAGACGACGATTACGGCCTATCCGATCAGTACCACCGGTAAAGTGCCGGCGGCAGGAGATTACGAAGGGATCGCCACCATGCGTATTGATGTGGAGTAAGCCGGATGAAAACCATTAATGCGTTTTTACCAGCGTGTTTGCTGCTCACCGCCTCAGCGATGGCGGCACCGGTAAATATCGGTTCCGCAGGGGATATCCACTTTACCCTCACCATTAAGGCAGCCACCTGTGAGCTGGAAAAGGACAGTATTGACGTCGATATGGGTACCGTGGTGCTCCAGCGCCCGGTGAAAGTGGGTAAAGAGTTGAACGAGAAAAGCTTCAGCATCGGCTTAAAAGATTGCGAGTTTGCCACGAAGGCCTACGTCACGATGGACGGTACGGCAGATGCAACTAACCCCTCACTCTTCGCCCTGGAGAGCGGCGGCGCGACCGGCATGGCGTTAAAAATCAAAACGTCGGGTGGGGTGCAGCAATACCCTTCCAGTACCGACTCGACGCCCGTGGGCCATGCCATCTGGTTTGATGGGACGAACAAGCTGAGCTACATCGCCAGCTATGTTCCTGTTAAACCGGATGCCACCGTGGGCGCGGCAAATGCGACGGTGAATTTTAGCGTTGTATACGAGTAATCACTGAGGGCCAGTTCGCTGGCCTTTTACCCGTTTTGCGGGGTTGCATCAGCGCACTGTCTCTCCAGACGCTGATTTTTTGTAAAAATCTTCCTCGATCACACTCTCTGCTGCCACTTTTCTTTCCCGCTGTGGTCTACTTATCGCGCTTGTAGACGTTTCTTATAACGGTTTCGCTCGCACCTACTTACTCTGTCAGCTTTCTCACTGAGATTCGGCGGGTTTTTATACCCCTTCCCCCAGGGTTGTTTGCATGAAATATATTAGGTCTCTTACCCAGCAAAGATTGTGTCTGATGCTGGCTGTCTATATCGGTTTGTTTCTGAATGGCGCGGTACTGTTCAGACGCGTGGAAGGTTATTTCGAACATCTCACCGTAAGAAATGGAATTTTTGCCGTCATTGAAGTGTTTGGCTCTATCCTGGCAACCTTCTTCCTGTTACGCCTGCTCTCGCTTTTTGGCCGACGTACATGGCAAATTCTGGCCTCGCTGGTGGTGATTATCTCTGCCGCCGCAAGCTATTACATGACATTCATGAACGTGGTCATTGGCTACGGTATTGTCGCCTCGGTGATGACCACGGACATCGACCTCTCGAAAGAGGTGGTGGGTCAAGGGTTCATCATGTGGACGATTTTGACCTGCCTGATCCCGCTCTTCTTTATCTGGAGCAATACCTGCCGCTATACCCTGTTACGCCAGCTGCGTACCCGGGGACAGCGCATCCGCAACGTCGCCGTCGTTCTGCTGGCAGGCCTGCTGGTGTGGGCGCCGATTCGCCTGATGGAAAAACAGCAAAAACGCATCGAAAAAGCGACGGGCGTGGATATGCCAAGCTATGGCGGCGTGGTGGCTAACTCGTATCTGCCGTCCAACTGGCTGTCCGCGTTAGGTCTTTACGCCTGGGCACAGGCGGACGAATCCAGCGATGTGAAATCACTGATTAACCCGACCAAAAAGTTCACCTACCAGGCGCCGGCTGACGGGCTGGATGATACATACGTGGTCTTCGTTATCGGCGAAACGACGCGCTGGGATCATATGGGTATGCTCGGCTATGACCGCGATACCACGCCGAAACTGTCGCAGGAGAAGAATCTGGTGGCTTACCGCGGCTATTCCTGCGATACCGCCACGAAGCTCTCGTTGCGCTGTATGTTTGTGCGTGAAGGCGGGGCGAGCGATAACCCACAGCGTACCCTTAAAGAGCAAAACGTGTTTGCGGTTCTGAAGCAGCTTGGATTTAGCTCCGATCTGTTCGCCATGCAAAGTGAAATGTGGTTCTACACCAACACCATGGCGGATAACATCGCCTATCGTGAGCAGATTGGCGCCGAGCCGCGTAACCGCGGTAAGAACGTTGATGACATGCTGCTGCTCTCTGAGATGGAACAGTCGCTGAAAAACCATCCGCAGGGTAAGCACCTTATCGTTCTGCATACCAAAGGATCACACTACAGCTATTATCAGCGTTACACGCGTGATTTCGCCAAATGGACCCCTGAGTGCGTCGGCATTAACAAAAACTGTAGCAAGCAGGAGCTGATTAATGCCTATGATAACTCGATTCTGTATGTGGATACCTTCCTCAGCCGGGTGATCGACCAGCTTCGCGATAAGAAAGCGATTGTGATTTACGCGGCCGATCACGGCGAATCCATCAACGAGAAAGAGCATTTGCACGGCACGCCGCGCAAGCTGGCGCCGCCTGAGCAGTTCCGCGTGCCGATGATCATGTGGATGTCGGATAAGTACCTGGAAAACCCGGACAAAGCCAAAATGTTTGCCCATCTGAAGCAGCAGGCAGAGATTAAGGTTCCGCGCCGTCACGTCGAGCTCTACGACACCATTATGGGCTGTCTCGGCTACACCTCACCGAACGGTGGGATTAACGAAAACAACAACTGGTGTAAACTCCCTGATAACACCACAAAAGCCGCGCAGTAGCTGGTCTGGCGAGAATATCGCCAGTTGAATGGCTTTTTGAAAATAAGGGATTGACGAGGGGCGCACCTCAGCAGTAAGATGCGCTCCGCATTCGGCGAGTAGCGCAGCTTGGTAGCGCAACTGGTTTGGGACCAGTGGGTCGGAGGTTCGAATCCTCTCTCGCCGACCACATTCTAAAAAGGGCTAACCGCAAGGTTAGCCCTTTTTGCATTAACGCGTTACCCCGCCCGAGCCCCCAAAATATCCCTTAGCGCTGCTTCCCCCTGCCTGCTTGCGGTTTTGTGACATAATCCATTGTATTTTTTTATATATAGTTTGATCTTTTTTCGCGTTGCTTATGGATAACCTCAGCATTTTTCGCTGTGCGTTTTAACGTTCGCGGTATTTAGTGCTCAGATAATCACCATTCCGTAAGAAAATTTACCCAATCTGAATAAAACTTAATCACTGAGTGTTGCGAAATATGAAGTTAATTGTGCTGCATCATGGCGAGTAGCATAAATTTCTCTGCTGAAAACTGGCATTCAGGGTTTTTTTAATCTTTGTTTGCGGTTTCTCACACTCCACGTAAATCCCCGCCACCTGTATTGACGTTTTCACATTCTGTTGACAGATTGTAGGGCACGAGGGGCATTTCAGGGAGGATCTGCGCTGCAACTCAAACGCTCTTCTGAAAGGATTCTCTATCCCTTTTAACGCCTTCGGGCATCACCGACCGGACCGGGTAAAAAATAAATAAAGGTCAGGCGGCGTAACACAACAAAGCAAAACATCACATTGGAGCACAATAATGAGTATTTCCTTGAAGAAGTCAGGGATGCTGAAGCTTGGTCTGAGCCTGGCGGCCATGACCGTTGCAGCAAGCGTACAGGCAAAAACCCTGGTTTACTGTTCTGAGGGCTCTCCGGAAGGCTTTAACCCACAGCTCTTTACCTCTGGTACGACTTACGACGCAAGCTCAGTACCGATCTATAACCGTTTGGTTGAATTTAAAACCGGCACCACGGAAGTCATTCCTGGCCTGGCTGAAAAGTGGGATATCAGCGAAGACGGTAAAACCTATACCTTCCACCTGCGCCAGGGCGTGAAGTGGCAGGACAGCAAAGAATTTAAACCTACGCGCGACCTTAACGCCGACGACGTGGTGTTCTCCTTCGACCGTCAGAAAAATGCCCAGAACCCGTACCATAAGGTCTCTGGCGGCAGCTATGAATACTTCGAAGGGATGGGCCTGCCGGACCTGATCGCTGAAGTGAAGAAAGTGGACGATAAAACCGTTCAGTTCGTGCTGACGCGTCCGGAAGCGCCATTCCTGGCTGACCTGGCCATGGACTTCGCCTCTATTCTCTCTAAAGAGTACGCGGACAACATGCTGAAAGCCGGCACCCCGGAAAAAGTGGACCTGAACCCAATCGGTACCGGCCCGTTCCAGCTGCTTCAGTACCAGAAAGATTCGCGTATTCTGTATAAAGCCTTCTCGGGTTACTGGGGCACCAAGCCGCAGATCGACCGTCTGGTCTTCTCCATCACGCCTGATGCATCCGTGCGTTATGCAAAATTGCAGAAAAACGAATGTCAGGTGATGCCGTATCCAAACCCGGCTGACATCGCGCGCATGAAGCAGGACAAAAACATCAACCTGATGGAGCAGGCGGGCCTGAACGTGGGTTATCTCTCCTTCAACACCGAGAAGAAACCGTTCGATGACGTGAAAGTGCGTCAGGCGCTGACCTACGCGGTGAACAAAGAAGCGATCATCAAAGCCGTTTACCAGGGCGCGGGCGTTGCAGCCAAGAACCTGATCCCACCAACCATGTGGGGCTATAACGACGACATCAAGGACTACACCTACGATCCTGAGAAAGCGAAAGCGCTGCTGAAAGAAGCGGGCCAGGATAAAGGCTTCACCGTGGAGCTGTGGGCGATGCCGGTACAGCGTCCATACAACCCGAACGCACGCCGTATGGCGGAAATGGTTCAGGCTGACTGGGCGAAGATTGGCGTACAGGCCAAGATTGTGACCTACGAGTGGGGCGAGTACCTGAAGCGCGCCAAAGCGGGTGAGCACCAGGCGGTCATGATGGGCTGGACCGGTGACAACGGGGATCCGGACAACTTCTTCGCCACCCTGTTCAGCTGTGCGGCAGCGAAAGACGGTTCCAACTACTCTCGCTGGTGCTACAAGCCGTTTGAAGACCTGATCCAGCCGGCGCGTGCGACCGACGATCACAACAAACGTATTGAACTGTACAAGCAAGCGCAGGTTGTCATGCACGATCAGGCTCCGGCGCTGATTGTTGCTCACTCCACCGTGTACGAGCCAGTGCGTAAAGAAGTCAAAGGCTACGTGGTTGATCCACTGGGCAAACACCACTTCGAAAACGTGTCTGTTGAATAACTAAAAGCAACGCCAGGCGGCGCTGCGCTTGCACTGGCCTACGGTATGTAGGCCGGGTAAGCGTAGCGCCACCCGGCAGCAGTGCTTTATTCCCTCTCCATCAGGTGAGGGGATAAGATTTGTGAGCAATACAGACGTCACGCCACTGGGCGTGCGTCATCAGAGAGAATCCGGGTTATGTTGCAGTTCATCCTCCGACGTCTGGGACTGGTTATCCCGACGTTTATCGGTATCACCCTTCTCACTTTTGCCTTCGTCCATATGATCCCGGGTGATCCGGTGATGATTATGGCGGGCGAGCGTGGTATCTCCCCTGAACGTCATGCGCAACTGCTGGCTGAACTCGGCCTTGATAAGCCGATGTGGCAGCAGTACCTCCACTATATCTGGGGCGTCTTGCACGGCGATTTAGGCATTTCACTGAAAAGCCGACTTCCGGTGTGGGACGAGTTCGTGCCGCGTTTCCAGGCGACGCTTGAACTGGGCATCTGCGCCATGATCTTTGCGACCGCGGTGGGGATTCCCGTTGGCGTACTGGCTGCCGTTAAGCGTGGCTCTATTTTCGACCACACCGCCGTTGGCCTGGCACTGACCGGCTATTCCATGCCTATCTTCTGGTGGGGCATGATGCTGATCATGCTGGTATCGG
Source organism: Enterobacter cloacae complex sp. (assembly GCF_900322725.1). Classification (NCBI taxonomy): domain Bacteria; kingdom Pseudomonadati; phylum Pseudomonadota; class Gammaproteobacteria; order Enterobacterales; family Enterobacteriaceae; genus Enterobacter; species Enterobacter cloacae complex sp. The sequence continues at coordinate 2,354,893 of NZ_LT991957.1, forward strand.
TGCAGTGGAACCTGACGCCGGTCTCCGGGCGCGTCAGCGACATGGTCTTCCTTGATGACACCAACCCGTTAACCGGCTTCATGCTGATTGATACGGCGATCTGGGGCGAAGAGGGCAACTTCATTGATGCGGTTGCGCACATGATCCTGCCCGCAATGGTGCTGGGCACCATACCTCTGGCGGTGATCGTGCGTATGACCCGTTCTTCCATGCTGGAAGTGCTGGGCGAAGACTATATTCGTACTGCCCGCGCCAAAGGCCTGACCCGTATGCGCGTCATCATCATTCATGCCCTGCGTAACGCGATGCTGCCGGTGGTTACCGTTATCGGTTTGCAGGTGGGTACGCTGCTGGCGGGGGCGATCCTGACCGAAACCATCTTCTCCTGGCCGGGCCTCGGACGCTGGCTGATTGACGCGCTGCAACGCCGTGACTATCCGGTGGTGCAGGGTGGTGTACTGCTGGTCGCGACGATGATTATCCTCGTCAACCTGCTGGTCGATTTGCTGTACGGCGTGGTGAACCCGCGTATTCGTCATAAGAAGTAAGGGGCCATCATGTCACAAGTTACTCAAAATAAAGCGGTCTCTGCGCCGGTGCCTATGACGCCAATGCAGGAGTTCTGGCACTACTTCAAGCGCAACAAAGGCGCGGTCGTCGGGCTGGTGTATGTTTCCATCATGATCCTGATTGCGGTGTTTGCGAACTTCCTCGCCCCGTATAACCCGGCGGACCAGTTCCGCGATGCGCTGCTCGTGCCGCCAGTCTGGCAGGACGGCGGCAGCGTTGCCCATCTGCTGGGCACCGATGACGTGGGCCGCGATGTGCTGTCGCGCCTGATGTACGGCGCGCGCCTGTCGCTGCTGGTTGGCTGCCTCGTGGTGGTGTTGTCGCTGATCATGGGCGTGGTGCTCGGCCTGGTGGCGGGCTACTTCGGCGGCATCGTTGATAACGTCATCATGCGTATCGTCGATATCATGCTGGCATTGCCTAGCCTGCTGCTGGCGCTGGTGCTGGTGGCGGTCTTCGGCCCGTCGATAGGTAACGCCGCGCTTGCGCTGACGTTTGTTGCGCTACCGCACTACGTGCGTTTAACCCGTGCGGCGGTGCTGGTGGAAGTGAACCGCGATTACGTTACCGCGTCTCGCGTGGCGGGTGCCGGTGCGATGCGCCAGATGTTCATTAATATCTTCCCGAACTGCCTTGCGCCGCTGATCGTTCAGGCGTCGCTCGGTTTCTCTAACGCCATTCTCGATATGGCCGCTCTTGGCTTCCTTGGCATGGGTGCGCAGCCGCCAACACCGGAGTGGGGCACCATGCTCTCCGACGTGTTGCAGTTCGCGCAAAGCGCCTGGTGGGTCGTCACCTTCCCGGGTCTGGCGATTCTGCTGACGGTGCTGGCATTTAACCTGATGGGTGATGGTCTGCGTGATGCGCTTGATCCCAAACTGAAGCAGTAAGAGGCACGAGATGGCGTTATTAAATGTAGATAAATTATCCGTGCACTTCGGCGACGAAGGCACACCGTTTCGCGCCGTGGACCGCATTAGCTACAGCGTAAATCAGGGCGAAGTGGTTGGTATTGTTGGGGAGTCTGGCTCGGGTAAATCCGTCAGCTCGCTGGCGATCATGGGGCTGATTGATTACCCCGGCCGCGTGATGGCGGAAAGTCTGGCGTTCAACGGTCAGGATCTGAAGCGTATTTCCGAGAAGCAGCGCCGCCAGCTGGTGGGCGCGGAAGTGGCAATGATCTTCCAGGACCCCATGACCAGCCTGAACCCGTGCTACACCGTCGGTTTCCAGATTATGGAAGCCATTAAGGTGCATCAGGGCGGCAATAAGAAAACCCGACGTCAGCGCGCTATCGATCTGCTGACGCAGGTGGGTATTCCCGATCCGGCATCGCGTCTGGACGTTTACCCGCATCAGCTCTCCGGCGGGATGAGCCAGCGCGTGATGATCGCCATGGCTATCGCCTGTCGGCCAAAGCTGCTGATTGCGGATGAACCGACAACCGCGCTGGACGTGACCATCCAGGCGCAAATCATCGAGTTGCTGCTGGAGTTGCAGCAGAAAGAGAACATGGCGCTGGTGCTGATTACGCACGACCTGGCGCTGGTGGCGGAAGCGGCACACAAAATCATCGTGATGTATGCGGGCCAGGTGGTGGAGACCGGAAGTTCGCACGATATCTTCCGCGCGCCACGTCATCCGTATACGCAGGCACTGCTGCGCGCGCTGCCGGAGTTTGCTCAGGATAAAGCGCGTCTGGCGTCGCTGCCGGGCGTGGTTCCGGGCAAATACGACCGTCCGCAGGGCTGTCTGCTTAATCCGCGCTGCCCGTATGCCACGGACAAATGCCGCGCTGAGGAGCCAGAGCTGAATCTGCTGGCCGACGGTCGACAGTCAAAATGCCACTACCCACTCGATGATGCCGGGAGGCCAACACTATGAGTACGCACCAGGCCACCACGCAACAGCCGCTGTTGCAGGCTATCGACCTGAAAAAACATTACCCGGTGAAGAAGGGGATTTTTGCCCCTGAACGCCTGGTGAAAGCGCTGGACGGCGTCTCCTTTAGCCTCGAACGCGGTAAAACGCTGGCGGTAGTAGGGGAGTCAGGCTGCGGGAAATCCACGCTGGGCCGTCTGTTGACGATGATTGAAACGCCCACCGGCGGTGAGCTTTACTATCAGGGCCAGGATCTGCTCAAGCACGATCCGCAGGCGCAGAAGCTGCGTCGTCAGAAAATCCAGATCGTGTTTCAGAACCCGTACGGCTCTCTGAACCCGCGAAAGAAAGTCGGGCAAATTCTGGAAGAGCCGCTGCTGATTAACAGCAGTCTGAGCAAAGAGCAGCGTCGTGAAAAAGCGCTGGCGATGATGGCGAAGGTGGGCCTTAAAACCGAGCATTACGATCGCTACCCGCACATGTTCTCTGGCGGCCAGCGCCAACGTATTGCCATCGCCCGCGGTTTGATGCTTGATCCGGACGTGGTGATTGCCGATGAGCCCGTCTCGGCGCTCGACGTGTCCGTGCGCGCGCAGGTGCTTAACCTGATGATGGATTTGCAGCAGGATCTGGGGCTGTCGTACGTGTTCATCTCGCACGATCTGTCCGTGGTTGAGCACATTGCCGATGAGGTGATGGTGATGTACCTGGGGCGCTGCGTGGAGAAGGGAACGAAAGATCAGATCTTTACTAACCCGCGTCACCCGTACACCCAGGCGCTGCTGTCTGCGACGCCGCGGCTTAATCCGGATGACCGCCGTGAGCGTATCAAACTGACCGGCGAGCTGCCGAGCCCGCTGAACCCGCCGCCGGGCTGCGCGTTCAACGCCCGCTGCCGTCGCCGCTTTGGTCCGTGCACGCAGTTGCAGCCACAGCTGAAGGATTATGGTGGACAGCTGGTGGCCTGCTTCGCGGTCGATCAGGATGAAAACGGCGAAAAGCCGCAGGCATAAAGAAAAAAACCGGCGATAAGCCGGTTTTTTTTCGTCTGAGGACTACTTCCGTAAACGAATCTGGTCGACGGCGTGTTTCTCGCTCTTGGTGAGGATCAGGCTTGCACGTTCGCGCGTCGGCAGGATGTTCTCTTTCAGATTTACGTAGTTGATCTCATTCCATAGGCCTGTCGCCACGTTGATAGCTTCTTCTTCAGAGAGCTGGGCGTAGTTATGGAAGTAGGAGTCCGGGTCGGTGAACGCCCCTTCGCGGAACTTCAGGAAGCGGTTGATATACCAGCGTTGCAGCAGTTCTTCCGGCGCATCCACATAAATTGAGAAGTCGACGAAGTCAGAGACAAACACGTGATGCGGATCGTGAGGATAATCCATCCCGCTTTGCAGAACGTTTAACCCTTCCAGAATCAGGATGTCGGGCTGCACAACCGTTTTGTCGCCATCCGGGATACGGTCGTAAATCAGATGCGAGTAAACCGGTGCGGTGACGTTAGGCACGCCCGATTTTAAATCAGAGACAAACTTCACCAGGCGGTGCATATCATAAGAGAGCGGGAAGCCCTTCTTCTTCATCAGGCCGCGTTCTTTCAACACCTCATTGGGATGCAGGAAGCCATCGGTGGTGATCAGCTCCACGCTGCGGTGCTCCGGCCAGCGGCTCAGCAGCGCCTGTAGCACGCGCGCGGTGGTACTTTTACCCACTGCCACGCTGCCCGCAATACTGATGATATAAGGAATACGTTGACCGTTCGTGCCGAGGAACTGTTCCAGCACGGCCTGACGACGCAAATTGGAGCTGATATAGAAGTTAAGCAAGCGGGAGAGGGGGAGATAGATTTCTGCCACCTCTTCAAGGGAGAGATCTTCGTTTATCCCTTTTAGCCGTGCGATTTCACCTTCCGTCAGCGTCATAGGGACGGAGTCACGCAGGGCTGCCCACTGGCTACGGTTAAACTGAAGATAGGGCGTCATTAACGTTTGCTCTTTTTTGCTCATAAGCATGCTTCTGTGAACCATCACGAAACGGCGGGTGCGGGCTCATCACATAGTTAATTTTGGACAATGGGCAGGAGGTTAACACCAGATGAGAGGAATAATAAGAAAAAATATGGGAAAGCGATGCTTAACCGGATAGGTATCACCTGGGGCTAAAGCGTGCCGAAATCAGCCGTTCATGTTGAATTTTTAACCGTGAGCGGATGAATTTACAGCGGTTAGCCCTGGTTTCGAATAAAATGTGAGCGAAAGAACGTTTTATGCAATTTTTTAGTTGCATGACTGCGCAGGTCTCCATAGAATGCGCGCTACTTGATGCCGACTTAGCTCAGTAGGTAGAGCAACTGACTTGTAATCAGTAGGTCACCAGTTCGATTCCGGTAGTCGGCACCATCAAGTCCGGTGGGGTTCCCGAGCGGCCAAAGGGAGCAGACTGTAAATCTGCCGTCACAGACTTCGAAGGTTCGAATCCTTCCCCCACCACCACTTTCTGGCAGCGTCAACGCCGCCGGAGCTGGTTGGAAAAATTGACCAGCTCGAACAGAAAAGAGAGAAATCTCTTTTTTTGTTACAGAAAGAACTGGGTAGCCGAGTTTCAGGATGCGGGCATCGTATAATGGCTATTACCTCAGCCTTCCAAGCTGATGATGCGGGTTCGATTCCCGCTGCCCGCTCCAATACGTGCTGATATGGCTCAGTTGGTAGAGCGCACCCTTGGTAAGGGTGAGGTCCCCAGTTCGACTCTGGGTATCAGCACCACTTCACTTCTCCCTCCCTTTCTCTCTGTTTCAATGTAAATGTATTCAACAGTTCAGGCATTTTCGCCTGGTTGATGTGGTGATATCACCGATTTATCCGTGTCTTAGAGGGACAATCGATGTCTAAAGAAAAGTTTGAACGTACAAAACCGCACGTTAACGTCGGTACTATCGGCCACGTTGACCATGGTAAAACAACGCTGACCGCTGCAATCACTACCGTACTGGCTAAAACCTACGGCGGTGCTGCTCGTGCTTTCGACCAGATCGATAACGCACCAGAAGAAAAAGCTCGTGGTATCACCATCAACACCTCTCACGTTGAGTATGACACCCCGACTCGCCACTACGCACACGTAGACTGCCCAGGCCACGCCGACTATGTTAAAAACATGATCACCGGTGCTGCGCAGATGGACGGCGCGATCCTGGTTGTTGCTGCAACTGACGGCCCTATGCCTCAGACTCGCGAGCACATCCTGCTGGGTCGTCAGGTAGGCGTTCCTTACATCATCGTGTTCCTGAACAAGTGCGACATGGTTGATGACGAAGAGCTGCTGGAACTGGTAGAGATGGAAGTTCGTGAACTGCTGTCTCAGTACGATTTCCCAGGCGACGACACTCCAATCGTTCGTGGTTCCGCGCTGAAAGCGCTGGAAGGCGAAGCAGAGTGGGAAGAGAAAATCATCGAACTGGCTGGCTACCTGGATTCTTACATCCCAGAACCAGAGCGTGCGATTGACAAGCCATTCCTGCTGCCAATCGAAGACGTATTCTCCATCTCCGGTCGTGGTACCGTTGTTACCGGTCGTGTAGAGCGCGGTATCATCAAAGTGGGTGAAGAAGTTGAAATCGTTGGTATCAAAGAGACTGCGAAGTCTACCTGTACTGGCGTTGAAATGTTCCGCAAACTGCTGGACGAAGGCCGTGCTGGTGAGAACGTTGGTGTTCTGCTGCGTGGTATCAAACGTGAAGAAATCGAACGTGGTCAGGTTCTGGCGAAGCCAGGCTCAATCAAGCCACACACCAAGTTCGAATCTGAAGTGTACATTCTGTCCAAAGACGAAGGCGGCCGTCATACTCCGTTCTTCAAAGGCTACCGTCCACAGTTCTACTTCCGTACAACTGACGTGACCGGTACCATCGAACTGCCAGAAGGCGTAGAGATGGTAATGCCAGGCGACAACATCAAGATGGTTGTGACTCTGATCCACCCAATCGCGATGGACGACGGTCTGCGTTTCGCAATCCGTGAAGGCGGCCGTACCGTTGGCGCGGGCGTTGTTGCTAAAGTTCTCGGCTAATCGCTGATAACATTTGACGCAATGCGCAATAAAAGGGCATCATTTGATGCCCTTTTTGCACGCTTTCACATCAGAACCTGGCTCATCAGTGATTAATTTTGTCATAATCATTGCTGAGACAGGCTCTGCGGAGAGCGTATAATACGAAAAGCGAATAGCATTTCGATTGGTTTGCCTCGCACTCGCGGGGTGAAAATGTTTGTAGAATACTTCTGACAGGTTGGTTTATGAGTGCGAATACCGAAGCTCAAGGGAGCGGGCGCGGCCTGGAAGCGATGAAATGGGTAGTTGTAGCCGTGCTGCTGATTGTGGCGATTGTCGGCAACTATCTTTATCGTGACATGATGCTGCCGCTACGCGCGCTTGCAGTGGTAATTCTGATTGCTGCGGCGGGTGGTGTCGCGCTGTTGACGACAAAAGGCAAAGCGACCGTTGCGTTTGCCCGCGAAGCGCGTACCGAAGTCCGCAAGGTCATTTGGCCGACTCGCCAGGAAACATTGCACACCACGCTGATTGTAGCGGCGGTAACCGCTGTAATGTCACTGATCCTGTGGGGACTGGATGGTATTCTGGTTCGCCTGGTATCCTTTATCACTGGCCTGAGGTTCTGAGATGTCTGAAGCCCCTAAAAAGCGCTGGTACGTCGTTCAGGCGTTTTCCGGTTTTGAAGGCCGCGTAGCTACGTCGCTGCGTGAGCATATCAAATTACACAATATGGAAGAGTTATTTGGCGAAGTCATGGTGCCGACCGAAGAAGTGGTCGAGATCCGTGGCGGTCAGCGTCGCAAAAGCGAGCGTAAATTCTTCCCGGGTTACGTGCTGGTTCAGATGGTGATGAACGACGCGAGCTGGCACCTGGTGCGCAGCGTACCGCGCGTGATGGGCTTTATCGGCGGCACATCTGACCGTCCGGCGCCAATCAGCGACAAAGAAGTTGATGCGATTATGAACCGCCTCCAGCAGGTTGGTGATAAGCCGCGTCCGAAAACGCTGTTTGAACCGGGTGAGATGGTTCGTGTTAATGACGGTCCGTTTGCTGACTTTAACGGCGTCGTCGAAGAAGTGGACTACGAGAAGTCCCGCCTGAAAGTTTCCGTTTCTATCTTCGGTCGTGCGACCCCGGTAGAACTGGACTTTGCCCAGGTAGAAAAAGCCTAAGCAGCGATCAAAAAAGCGACGATTTAATCGTTGCACAGGGCGCGAGATTGGAATACAATTTCGCGCCTTTTGTTTTTATGGGCCCCGGCCCGTAAAACGAATTTTATTCACGGGGAGCCTCTCCGAGGCGTTATTACCCAATCAGAGGATTTTAGAATGGCTAAGAAAGTACAAGCCTACGTCAAGCTGCAGGTTGCAGCAGGTATGGCGAACCCAAGTCCACCAGTTGGTCCAGCTCTGGGTCAGCAGGGTGTGAACATCATGGAATTCTGTAAAGCGTTCAACGCCAAAACCGAATCCATGGAAAAAGGTCTGCCAATTCCAGTTGTAATCACTGTTTACGCTGACCGTTCTTTCACTTTCGTTACCAAAACCCCTCCAGCAGCAGTTCTGCTGAAGAAAGCGGCTGGTATCAAGTCTGGTTCCGGTAAGCCGAACAAAGACAAAGTGGGTAAAATTTCCCGCGCTCAGTTGCAGGAAATCGCGCAGACCAAAGCTGCCGACATGACTGGTTCCGACATTGAAGCGATGACTCGCTCCATCGAAGGTACTGCACGTTCCATGGGCCTGGTAGTGGAGGACTAAGAAATGGCTAAACTGACCAAGCGCATGTCCGTGATCCGTGACAAAGTTGATGCGACCAAACAGTACGACATCAACGAAGCTATCGCTCTGCTGAAAGAACTGGCTACTGCTAAGTTCGTTGAAAGCGTTGACGTTGCCGTTAACCTGGGCATCGACGCTCGTAAATCCGATCAGAACGTTCGTGGCGCAACTGTACTGCCACACGGTACTGGCCGTTCCGTTCGCGTAGCTGTATTTGCTCAGGGTGCAAACGCTGAAGCTGCTAAAGCTGCCGGCGCTGAACTGGTAGGTATGGAAGATCTGGCTGATCAGATCAAGAAAGGCGAAATGAACTTTGACGTTGTTATTGCTTCTCCAGATGCAATGCGCGTTGTTGGCCAGCTGGGCCAGGTTCTGGGTCCACGCGGCCTGATGCCAAACCCGAAAGTGGGTACTGTAACCCCTAACGTTGCTGAAGCGGTTAAGAACGCTAAAGCAGGTCAGGTTCGTTATCGTAACGACAAAAACGGCATCATCCACACCACCATCGGTAAAGTGGACTTTGACGCTGACAAACTGAAAGAAAACCTGGAAGCTCTGCTGGTTGCGCTGAAAAAAGCTAAACCAACTCAGGCGAAAGGCGTGTACATCAAGAAAGTTAGCATCTCCACCACCATGGGTGCAGGTGTTGCAGTTGACCAGGCTGGCCTGAGCGCTGCTGCAAACTAATGCCTTTACGTGGGCGGTGATTTTGTCTACAATCTTACCCCCACGTTTGCTAACAAACGTTAGCGGCTAAAAGAATTGTTCGTTGGAGCCTGGCCTATCCAGGCCTCCGTCGAAGACCGCAGGTGTTTCGCAAGAAACTTAATCCCCTGCGTAGACGGTGACAGAACGCTAAGATTATTTTAAATACTCTGGCTTGTTTCTGCTCACCGTATTAAGACGCTCTTCCCGTTGGGTTGAGTGAAGTGAGTTCCGGAACATGAGTTCCGGCAAACATCCAGGAGCAAAGCTAATGGCTTTAAATCTTCAAGACAAACAAGCGATTGTTGCTGAAGTCAGCGAAGTAGCCAAAGGCGCGCTGTCTGCAGTAGTTGCGGATTCCCGTGGCGTTACTGTAGACAAAATGACTGAACTGCGTAAAGCAGGTCGTGAAGCTGGCGTATACATGCGTGTTGTTCGTAACACCCTGCTGCGTCGCGTAGTTGAAGGTACTCAGTTCGAGTGCCTGAAAGACACGTTTGTTGGTCCGACCCTGATTGCATACTCTATGGAACACCCGGGCGCTGCTGCTCGTCTGTTCAAAGAGTTCGCGAAAGCGAATGCAAAATTTGAGGTCAAAGCTGCAGCCTTTGAAGGTGAGTTGATCCCGGCATCGCAAATCGATCGCCTGGCAACCCTGCCGACCTACGAAGAAGCAATTGCACGCCTGATGGCAACCATGAAAGAAGCTGCGGCTGGCAAACTGGTTCGCACTCTGGCTGCTGTACGCGATGCGAAAGAAGCTGCTTAATCGCAGTTATCTTTATAAAGCATTTGCTTACGTATAAACTTATTCTGATTTTCAGGAACAATTTAAATGTCTATCACTAAAGATCAAATCATTGAAGCAGTTGCAGCTATGTCCGTAATGGACGTTGTAGAGCTGGTATCTGCAATGGAAGAAAAATTCGGTGTTTCTGCTGCTGCTGCTGTAGCTGTAGCTGCGGGCCCGGCTGAAGCTGCTGAAGAAAAAACTGAATTCGACGTAATTCTGAAAGCTGCTGGCGCGAACAAAGTTGCTGTAATCAAAGCAGTACGTGGCGCAACTGGCCTGGGTCTGAAAGAAGCTAAAGACCTGGTAGAATCTGCTCCAGCTGCGCTGAAAGAAGGCGTGAGCAAAGACGACGCAGAAGCACTGAAAAAATCTCTGGAAGAAGCTGGCGCTGAAGTTGAAGTTAAATAAGCCAACTTTTCTGGTTGCAGCCTAAGCAATTAGGCTGATGGCTGGTGACTTTTTAGTCACCAGCCTTTTTGCGCTGTAAGGCATCAGCAGCATTTCACACTGTTTGACTGCTGGTTGTCCTGACAATGCTTGTTTCTATCGACGACTTAATATACTGCGACAGGGTGCTCGCTCTGTGTAAATCGCAATGAAATGGTTTAAGCGTGATAGCAACAGGTATTGCGGAAAGTATTCAATTTTCCGGTCCACAAAATGGTGTTGCACAAACTGTCCCTTCGTCGGACAGATGGGTCGACTTGTCAGCGAGCTGAGGAACCCTATGGTTTACTCCTATACCGAGAAAAAACGTATTCGTAAGGATTTTGGTAAACGTCCACAAGTTCTGGACATTCCATATCTCCTTTCTATCCAGCTTGACTCGTTCCAGAAGTTTATCGAGCAAGATCCTGAAGGGCAGTACGGCCTGGAAGCAGCCTTCCGTTCCGTGTTCCCGATTCAGAGCTACAGCGGTAACTCCGAGCTGCAGTACGTCAGCTACCGCCTTGGCGAACCGGTGTTTGACGTTCAGGAATGTCAGATCCGTGGCGTGACCTATTCCGCACCGCTGCGCGTAAAACTGCGTCTGGTGATCTACGAGCGCGAAGCGCCGGAAGGCACCGTAAAAGACATTAAAGAACAAGAAGTCTACATGGGTGAAATTCCACTCATGACGGACAACGGTACTTTCGTTATTAACGGTACTGAGCGTGTTATCGTTTCCCAGCTGCACCGTAGCCCGGGCGTCTTCTTCGACAGCGATAAAGGTAAAACGCACTCTTCCGGTAAAGTACTGTATAACGCACGCATCATTCCTTACCGTGGTTCATGGCTGGACTTCGAATTCGATCCAAAAGACAACCTGTTTGTCCGTATCGACCGTCGTCGTAAACTGCCTGCAACCATCATTCTGCGTGCACTGAACTATACCACTGAGCAGATCCTGGACCTGTTCTTTGAGAAAGTGATCTTTGAAATCCGCGACAACAAGTTGCAGATGGAATTGGTGCCGGAACGTCTGCGTGGTGAGACCGCGTCGTTCGACATCGAAGCCGACGGCAAAGTGTATGTGGAAAAAGGTCGCCGTATCACCGCGCGCCACATCCGCCAGCTGGAAAAAGATGATATCAAACACATCGAAGTTCCGGTTGAATACATTGCAGGAAAAGTAGCCGCGAAAGATTACGTTGATGAATCAACTGGCGAGCTGATCTGCCCAGCGAACATGGAGCTGAGCCTGGATCTGCTGGCTAAGCTGAGCCAGTCTGGCCACAAACGTATCGAAACGCTGTTCACCAACGATCTGGACCACGGTCCGTACATCTCTGAGACTGTACGCGTCGACCCAACCAACGATCGTCTGAGCGCGCTGGTAGAAATCTACCGCATGATGCGTCCTGGTGAGCCACCAACTCGCGAAGCAGCTGAAAGCCTGTTCGAGAACCTGTTCTTCTCCGAAGACCGCTACGATCTGTCCGCGGTAGGTCGTATGAAGTTCAACCGTTCTCTGCTGCGCGACGAGATCGAAGGTTCCGGTATCCTGAGCAAAGACGACATCATCGAAGTGATGAAGAAGCTCATCGATATCCGTAACGGCAAAGGCGAAGTGGACGATATCGACCACCTCGGCAACCGTCGTATCCGTTCCGTTGGCGAAATGGCGGAAAACCAGTTCCGCGTTGGCCTGGTACGTGTAGAGCGTGCGGTGAAAGAGCGTCTGTCTCTGGGCGATCTGGATACCCTGATGCCTCAGGATATGATCAACGCCAAGCCGATTTCTGCGGCAGTGAAAGAGTTCTTTGGTTCCAGCCAGCTGTCTCAGTTCATGGACCAGAACAACCCGCTGTCTGAGATCACGCACAAACGTCGTATCTCTGCACTCGGCCCAGGCGGTCTGACCCGTGAACGTGCAGGCTTTGAAGTTCGAGACGTACACCCGACTCACTACGGTCGCGTATGTCCAATCGAAACGCCTGAAGGTCCAAACATCGGTCTGATCAACTCCCTGTCCGTGTACGCACAGACAAACGAATACGGTTTCCTTGAGACCCCGTATCGTAAAGTGACCGACGGTGTGGTTACCGACGAAATTCATTACCTGTCTGCTATCGAAGAAGGCAACTACGTTATCGCTCAGGCGAACTCCAACCTGGATGACGAAGGCCACTTTGTAGAAGATCTGGTTACCTGCCGTAGCAAAGGCGAATCCAGCTTGTTCAGCCGCGACCAGGTTGACTACATGGACGTTTCCACCCAGCAGGTGGTATCCGTCGGTGCGTCCCTGATCCCGTTCCTGGAACACGATGACGCCAACCGTGCATTGATGGGTGCGAACATGCAACGTCAGGCCGTTCCAACTCTGCGTGCTGATAAGCCGCTGGTTGGTACCGGTATGGAACGTGCTGTTGCCGTTGATTCCGGTGTTACGGCAGTGGCTAAGCGTGGCGGTACCGTTCAGTACGTTGACGCATCCCGTATCGTTATCAAAGTTAACGAAGACGAGATGTATCCGGGCGAAGCGGGTATCGACATCTACAACCTGACCAAATACACCCGTTCTAACCAGAACACCTGTATCAACCAGATGCCTTGCGTATCTCTGGGTGAGCCAGTTGAGCGCGGCGACGTGCTGGCAGACGGTCCGTCCACCGACCTCGGTGAACTGGCGCTCGGTCAGAACATGCGCGTAGCGTTCATGCCGTGGAACGGTTACAACTTCGAAGACTCCATCCTCGTCTCCGAGCGTGTGGTTCAGGAAGATCGTTTCACCACCATCCACATTCAGGAACTGGCCTGTGTGTCCCGTGACACCAAGCTGGGGCCAGAAGAGATCACTGCCGACATCCCTAACGTGGGTGAAGCTGCGCTCTCCAAGCTGGATGAATCCGGTATTGTTTACATCGGTGCGGAAGTCACCGGCGGTGACATTCTGGTAGGTAAGGTGACGCCGAAAGGTGAAACCCAGCTGACTCCAGAAGAGAAACTGCTGCGTGCAATCTTCGGTGAGAAAGCGTCTGACGTTAAAGACTCTTCTCTGCGCGTACCAAACGGTGTTTCCGGTACGGTTATCGACGTTCAGGTCTTCACTCGTGATGGCGTTGAGAAAGATAAGCGTGCGCTGGAAATCGAAGAGATGCAGCTCAAACAGGCGAAGAAAGACCTGTCTGAAGAATTGCAGATCCTCGAAGCAGGTCTGTTCAGCCGTATCTATGCGGTTCTGGTTGCCGGTGGCGTTGAAGCTGAGAAGCTCGACAAACTGCCACGCGATCGCTGGCTGGAACTGGGCCTGACCGACGAAGAGAAACAAAATCAGCTGGAACAGCTGGCTGAGCAGTATGACGAACTGAAACACGAGTTCGAGAAAAAACTCGAAGCGAAACGCCGTAAAATCACTCAGGGCGACGATCTGGCACCAGGCGTGCTGAAGATCGTTAAGGTCTATCTGGCTGTGAAACGTCAGATCCAGCCTGGTGATAAGATGGCAGGTCGTCACGGTAACAAGGGTGTTATCTCTAAGATCAACCCGATCGAAGATATGCCGCACGATGCTAACGGTACGCCGGTAGATATCGTACTGAACCCACTGGGCGTACCGTCTCGTATGAACATCGGTCAGATTCTGGAAACCCACCTGGGTATGGCTGCGAAAGGTATCGGCGACAAGATCAACGCCATGCTGAAACAGCAGCAGGAAGTCGCGAAACTGCGCGAGTTCATCCAGCGTGCCTACGATCTGGGTACCGACGTTCGTCAGAAAGTCGACCTGAACACCTTCAGCGATGAAGAAGTGCTGCGTCTGGCAGAGAACCTGCGCAAAGGTATGCCAATTGCAACGCCGGTATTCGACGGTGCAAAAGAAGCTGAAATCAAAGAGCTGCTGCAACTGGGTGGTCTGCCAACGTCTGGTCAGATTACGCTGTTTGACGGCCGTACCGGTGAACAGTTCGAGCGTCCGGTAACCGTAGGTTACATGTACATGCTGAAACTGAACCACCTGGTCGACGACAAGATGCACGCTCGTTCTACCGGTTCTTACAGCCTGGTTACTCAGCAGCCGCTGGGTGGTAAGGCTCAGTTCGGTGGTCAGCGCTTCGGGGAGATGGAAGTGTGGGCGCTGGAAGCATACGGCGCAGCATACACCTTGCAGGAAATGCTCACCGTTAAGTCTGATGACGTGAACGGTCGTACTAAGATGTATAAAAACATCGTAGACGGCAACCATCAGATGGAGCCGGGCATGCCAGAATCCTTCAACGTACTGTTGAAAGAGATTCGTTCGCTGGGTATCAACATCGAACTGGAAGACGAGTAATTCTCGCTCAAACAGGTCACTGCTGTCGGGCTAACGCCCGACAGCAGAGTGTGCTAACTCCGACGGGAGCAAATCCGTGAAAGACTTATTAAAGTTTCTGAAAGCGCAAACTAAAACCGAAGAGTTTGATGCGATCAAAATTGCTCTGGCTTCGCCAGACATGATCCGTTCATGGTCTTTCGGTGAAGTTAAAAAGCCGGAAACCATTAACTACCGTACGTTCAAACCTGAGCGTGACGGCCTTTTCTGTGCGCGTATTTTCGGGCCAGTAAAAGACTACGAGTGCCTGTGCGGTAAGTACAAGCGCCTGAAACACCGTGGTGTGATCTGTGAGAAGTGCGGCGTTGAAGTGACCCAGACCAAAGTACGCCGTGAGCGTATGGGCCACATCGAGCTGGCGTCTCCGACCGCTCACATCTGGTTCCTGAAATCTCTGCCGTCCCGTATCGGCCTGCTGCTGGATATGCCGCTGCGCGATATCGAACGTGTTCTGTACTTCGAATCTTATGTGGTTATCGAAGGCGGGATGACGAATCTGGAACGTAACCAGATCCTGACCGAAGAACAGTATCTGGACGCGCTGGAAGAGTTCGGTGACGAATTCGACGCGAAGATGGGTGCGGAAGCTATTCAGGCCCTGCTGAAGAGCATGGATCTGGAGCAAGAGTGTGAAACGCTGCGCGAAGAGCTGAACGAAACCAACTCCGAAACCAAGCGTAAAAAGCTGACCAAGCGTATCAAACTGCTGGAAGCGTTCGTTCAGTCTGGTAACAAGCCAGAGTGGATGATCCTGACCGTTCTGCCGGTTCTGCCGCCAGATCTGCGTCCGCTGGTTCCGCTGGATGGTGGTCGTTTCGCAACGTCAGATCTGAACGATCTGTACCGTCGCGTAATCAACCGTAACAACCGTCTGAAACGTCTGCTGGATCTGGCTGCGCCGGACATCATCGTACGCAACGAAAAACGTATGCTTCAGGAAGCAGTCGATGCCCTGTTGGATAACGGTCGTCGCGGTCGTGCGATCACCGGTTCGAACAAACGTCCTCTGAAATCTTTGGCCGACATGATCAAAGGTAAGCAGGGTCGTTTCCGTCAGAACCTGCTCGGTAAGCGTGTTGACTACTCCGGTCGTTCTGTAATCACCGTAGGTCCATACCTGCGTCTGCATCAGTGCGGTCTGCCGAAGAAAATGGCACTGGAGCTGTTCAAACCGTTCATCTACGGCAAGCTGGAGCTGCGTGGCCTCGCCACCACCATCAAAGCCGCTAAGAAAATGGTTGAGCGTGAAGAAGCTGTCGTTTGGGATATCCTGGACGAAGTGATCCGCGAACACCCGGTACTGCTGAACCGTGCACCAACCCTGCACCGTCTGGGTATCCAGGCATTTGAGCCGGTACTGATCGAAGGTAAAGCTATCCAGCTGCACCCGCTGGTTTGTGCGGCTTATAACGCCGACTTCGATGGTGACCAGATGGCTGTTCACGTACCGCTGACGCTGGAAGCCCAGCTCGAAGCGCGTGCGCTGATGATGTCTACCAACAACATTCTGTCTCCAGCGAACGGTGAACCAATCATCGTTCCTTCTCAGGACGTTGTACTGGGTCTGTACTACATGACCCGTGACTGTGTTAACGCCAAAGGCGAAGGCATGGTGCTGACTGGCCCTAAAGAAGCTGAGCGTATTTATCGCGCTGGCCTGGCCTCTCTGCATGCGCGCGTTAAAGTGCGTATCACTGAATACGAAAAAGATGAAAACGGCGAATTCGTTGCGCACACCAGCCTGAAAGACACGACCGTTGGCCGTGCGATTCTGTGGATGATCGTACCGAAAGGTCTGCCTTTCTCCATCGTCAACCAGGCGCTGGGCAAGAAAGCGATCTCCAAAATGCTGAACACCTGTTACCGCATTCTGGGTCTGAAGCCGACCGTTATCTTCGCTGACCAGACAATGTACACCGGCTTTGCTTATGCAGCGCGTTCAGGTGCATCTGTTGGTATCGATGACATGGTCATCCCAGAGAAGAAACACGAGATCATCTCTGAAGCGGAAGCTGAAGTTGCTGAAATCCAGGAGCAGTTCCAGTCTGGTCTGGTAACCGCAGGCGAACGTTACAACAAAGTTATCGATATCTGGGCAGCGGCGAACGATCGTGTATCCAAAGCGATGATGGACAACCTGCAAACCGAAACCGTGATTAACCGTGACGGCGTCGAAGAGCAGCAGGTTTCCTTCAACAGCATCTACATGATGGCCGACTCCGGTGCGCGTGGTTCTGCGGCACAGATTCGTCAGCTGGCAGGTATGCGTGGTCTGATGGCGAAGCCAGATGGCTCCATCATCGAAACGCCAATCACCGCGAACTTCCGTGAAGGTCTGAACGTACTCCAGTACTTCATCTCCACGCACGGTGCGCGTAAAGGTCTGGCGGATACCGCACTGAAAACTGCGAACTCCGGTTATCTGACGCGTCGTCTGGTTGACGTTGCGCAGGATCTGGTTGTGACCGAAGACGATTGTGGCACCCTCGAAGGTATCACCATGACCCCAGTTATCGAGGGTGGTGATGTTAAAGAGCCGCTGCGCGATCGCGTACTGGGTCGTGTGACCGCGGAAGACATTCTGAAGCCGGGCACCGCAGACATTCTGGTTCCACGCAACACCCTGCTGCACGAACAGTGGTGTGACCTGCTGGAAGCGAACTCTGTTGACTCCGTGAAGGTACGTTCCGTTGTATCCTGTGACACCGACTTTGGTGTGTGTGCGCACTGCTACGGTCGTGACCTGGCGCGTGGCCACATCATCAACAAAGGTGAAGCCATCGGCGTTATCGCGGCACAGTCCATCGGTGAGCCGGGTACACAGCTGACGATGCGTACGTTCCACATCGGTGGTGCGGCATCTCGTGCGGCTGCTGAATCCAGCATCCAGGTGAAAAACAAAGGTAGCATCAAGCTCAGCAACGCGAAGTCTGTTGTTAACTCCGCAGGCAAGCTGGTTGTGACCTCTCGTAACACCGAGCTGAAGCTGATCGACGAATTCGGTCGTACCAAAGAGAGCTATAAAGTGCCTTACGGTGCGGTTATGGCGAAAGGTGATGGCGAGCAGGTTGCCGGCGGTGAAACCGTTGCAAACTGGGATCCACACACCATGCCGGTAATCACCGAAGTAAGTGGTTTCATCCGCTTTACTGACATGATCGACGGCCAGACCATTACTCGTCAGACCGACGAGCTGACCGGTCTGTCTTCTCTGGTGGTTCTGGATTCTGCTGAACGTACTACCGGTGGTAAAGATCTGCGTCCTGCACTGAAAATCGTTGATGCTCAGGGTAACGACGTTCTGATCCCTGGTACCGATATGCCTGCGCAGTACTTCCTGCCGGGTAAAGCGATTGTACAGCTGGAAGATGGCGTACAGATCAGCTCTGGTGACACCCTGGCGCGTATTCCTCAGGAATCCGGCGGTACCAAGGACATCACCGGTGGTCTGCCACGCGTTGCGGACCTGTTCGAAGCACGTCGTCCGAAAGAGCCTGCAATCCTGGCTGAAATCAGCGGTATCATCTCCTTCGGTAAAGAGACCAAAGGTAAGCGCCGTCTGGTTATCACGCCTGTAGATGGCAGCGAGCCGTACGAAGAGATGATTCCTAAGTGGCGTCAGCTCAACGTGTTCGAAGGTGAACGCGTAGAACGTGGTGACGTGGTTTCCGACGGTCCAGAAGCGCCGCACGACATCCTGCGTCTGCGTGGTGTGCATGCTGTTACTCGTTACATCGTTAACGAAGTACAGGACGTATACCGTCTGCAAGGCGTTAAGATTAACGATAAACACATCGAAGTTATCGTTCGTCAGATGCTGCGTAAAGCCACCATCGAAAACGCGGGCAGCTCCGACTTCCTGGAAGGCGAGCAGGTTGAATACTCACGCGTTAAGATCGCTAACCGCGATCTGGAAGCGAACGGCAAAATCGGTGCGACCTTCGCACGCGATCTGTTGGGTATCACCAAAGCGTCTCTGGCAACCGAGTCCTTCATCTCCGCAGCATCGTTCCAGGAAACCACGCGTGTCCTGACCGAAGCGGCTGTTGCGGGTAAACGTGATGAACTGCGCGGTCTGAAAGAGAACGTTATCGTGGGTCGTCTGATCCCGGCCGGTACTGGTTATGCGTACCACCAGGATCGTATGCGTCGTCGCGCAGCGGGCGAACTGCCAGCTGCACCGCAGGTAACTGCCGAAGATGCATCCGCGAGCCTGGCAGAACTGCTGAACGCAGGTCTGGGCGGTTCCGACAACGAGTAATCGTTGATGCCGTAAATAAAAAACCCGCCTCGGCGGGTTTTTTTATATCTGCATTTTCAGTTTACCAGCGGGATGCGTCGATAAAGCTCAATCATGTCGCCCGCCAGATCCTGGATAACCATCGCGTTCATCAGGTGGTCCTGAGAGTGAACGGTGATCAGGTTAACCGGAAGTTTTCCTGTCCCTTCATCGAGCCCGATGAGCTGCGTCTGGATCGTATGCGCATGTTTCACATACTCGCGCGACTCTTCCATCGCTTTTTCGGCTTCGTCAAAGTCGCCTTTTCGTGCCATTTGCAACGCTGTCAGGGCCGCACTGCGCGCCGCACCTGCATTGACCAATAGCTCCATGATGGTGGTTTCTAAGTCTTCCATTATGACTCCAGCAGTTTAAGCGCTTTTTCCAGTACGGCATCACCTTTCATCATGCCGTAATCCATCATGTCGATGACCGCGACCTTTTTCCCGAGCGGATCGGCCTGCGCCTGGAGTTTTGCCTGTTCGTATTTCACCTGTGGCCCCAGTAATACGATATCAGCCGTCGCGATGTTGTCTTTAAATTCCGCGACCGGAACGGCTTTAATGGTTACTTCGACTCCTTTTTTCTGCGCGGCATCTTTCATACGTTGAACCAGCATGCTGGTTGACATTCCCGCTGCACAGCATAAAACGATGTTCTTCATAGTCAGCCTCGATCTACATGTGTTTATTGATAATTATCCCGTTCAGAGCGCTTCAACAACCGCTTTACCGCGATTGTGTGTCAGGCATCACAAAGAAATCGGCATTTTTCTGAAACCGGTTACAATTTAACGCAGGAGAGCATTCTGCCCGTCAGAACGGGCAGAATTTCAGGAGGGAGATTATCGGCTGGCCGTGCTTATGATGCGGTTTTTACCCTGTTGTTTAGCGGTATACAGCGCTTCATCTACGCTACCGACAAATTGTTCCAGCGGTTCGAAGTGCCATTCACCCAGCCCCGCGCTGAAGGTCACCCGCAGGTTCTCTTCCCGCCAGGTCCGTTTTTCCACGGCGGTGCGCCAGGCTTCCAGTAGCGCGTGCGCGGAGTTCATCAGCTCGGCCGGGAAAATCACCCCGAACTCTTCTCCACCGTAGCGATAAACCGAGACGTGGTGCGGCTGCATGATCTGAATGCCTTCGCGCGCCACGTTACGCAGAACGATATCCCCGCTCAGGTGGCCCCAGGTGTCGTTAATGGATTTGAAGTTATCAATGTCGACCAGCGCCAGAGCGAAGGGTTGATGAGCGGCCATCAACGCATCCACATCGTTGTCGAAGGCTCGGCGGTTTTTACAGCCTGTCAGCGCATCATGGGTGGCCTGACGGACATAGGCCAACTCCCGTTCTTTATTGGTTCGAATGGTATGGCTGAGCATCGCCTCAAGACGTGGCGCCTGGTTGACGTCGCCGGTTTTGATGGCGTTGATAATGTTCATCAGCACTGAACGTGAGGCATGACGAAGATACAGTCCGAACAGAATGATGATGATTGCCGCCAGCGCAAATCCCCACCCGACGACGGTGGTTTCATGCCGGGTGATGACGGATAGCGTGGCATCGGAAACCCGATAAATCACAAACCAGTCCGGATTGGTGAACGAGTAGTAGTAATACCAGGTCTTGCTTCTGGAATCGAAGAGATAGCCTTCGCCGCTGGTCATTTTGTCCATCAGCGCTTCGCTGACGTACTGCTTAAAGAGCGCCCCCGTGTCCGGATGAAGCACAACGGCGCCGTCACGTTCGACGACGAAAAACTCACCCTGTACGGGAGCTACCATCTGGCGCAGGGTATATCCCATGGAGGTTAAATCAAGGTGGAAAGCGAGCGTGCCCTTCAGACGGCCTTCCGGTGAAATGACCGGCTTATAGAGGGTGACGGTGGGATGTTGGGTGAAATAGTCCAGATAGGGGCGGGTGTAGTGCGGAAAGTTACTGGCTTCCGCTTGCCCGATAAACCATGGGCGGGTGCGTGCATCGAACGTCTGACTCTTCTCCGTTGGCAGGACTTCCGGCGCGCGCAGATGGCGCCCCTCCGTGTCCGCCAGAGAGATAGACGACACCGTCGGCATCAGATTCTGCAAATGCATTAACATCTGCAAACCGTGTGCCGGATCGATATTTAACGTCTGATTCACTCTGTCATTACGGGCGAAGTACATCGCCGCGCGACCAAGAATATAGTCATTTTCCCGCAGAATGGACTCGGTATAGTTCACCGCCAGATTATGGGTGAAGTTACCATTAATTTTATGATAATCCTCAAGAAAATCCTTTCGCTGTGAAAGGATGACCAGGATCGCGATCAGCACGAAGCTGAAGAGGATCCCCGCGAAGCTGACCATAATGGGGCGGGTAAAAGAGAGCTTTTTACTGTGGAGTGCCATGAGTTGTACATCAGTCCAGATGGTAGGCGCGTAGCGTCTGTCGATATCCTCAGCATAGTCGCTGTCCGGTTGCTGGTAGTAAATTATACAGAAGGCGACTTCCAACGAGATGATTTATCTTAAGAGTAGCTAAGAAAAGTCGCATTTATTTTAACGATTGAAATTTTTTTTAAGAGGCGGAGGGCAGGGCGAAACGAGGAAGAAGCATTTTCACCCTGGTCAGCGTCCGTTGCTGACGGGGTTAATCATAAGAAAACCGGACGGATTTCCTCAATCGCCCGGTTTTGATCTCACGAGCCGCCTCGTAACCTTTTCGCGATTTTGCAGGCGGTTTCAGCGCAAATGCGAGGCTCTTCCCAGCCAGCTGTCCCAGTCTTTCCACACCGGCTGTAGGCCCTGTGCCGCCAGTGCTTCCGCCACCGCTTCGGGCCGTCGTCCGTCGTGAGGCGTAAACTGTTCCAGTTCCGGGCGATCGTCCGCGTAACCGCCTGGCTGCGTTTTGGAAAAGGCGCTGACGTTGTTGATCGCCAGCGGGATCGCGCGGTCGCGAAACGCCGGGGATTCACGCGTGGAGAGCGACAGTTCCACTTCCGGCGCGAACAGGCGAAAGGCGCATATTGTTTGCACCAGCTGGCGCTCATCCATTATCGAGGCAGGTTCAACGCCTCCCGTACACGGACGCAGCCGCGGGAACGAGATGGAATAGCGGCTTTGCCAGTAGTGCTGCTGTAGCCACAGCAGATGCTCCGCCACCATATAGCAATCCACCCGCCAGCTGTCAGACAGACCGATAAGCGCGCCCAGCCCAATTTTGTCGATGCCGGCGCGCCCCAGCCTGTCCGGGGTTTCCAGCCGGAAAAAGAAATCCTGCTTCTTCCCTTTCAGGTGATGCCGGGCATAAGTCGCCTCATGGTAGGTTTCCTGATAAACCATTACGCCGTCCAGCCCGAGGGTTTTCAGCTCCGCGTACTCCTCCTGCGACAGCGGCTGTACTTCCATCTGCAATGAGGCAAATTCGCGGCGAATGGCCGGAAGATGCTGGCGAAAATAGTCCATCCCCACTTTGCTCTGATGTTCACCCGTCACCAGCAAAAGATGTTCAAATCCCATCTCACGAATAGCGTCACACTCGCGGGCGATCTCATGCTCATCCAGCGTTTTACGCTTAATGCGGTTGCTCATGGAGAAGCCACAGTAGGTACAGTCGTTGGCGCACAGGTTCGAAAGATAGAGCGGCACGTAAAAGCTCACCGTGTTGCCAAAGCGCTGGCGGGTAAGGCGTTGAGCGCGCTGCGCCATCGGTTCAAGGTATGCGCTGGCTGCCGGAGAAAGCAGGGCCATCAAATCCTCACGGGTCAGATGGCGGGCATTCAGCGCACGCTCCACGTCAGCGGCCGTTTTGCTGTTAATGCGCAGGGCTATATCGTCCCAGTTAAGCTCGCGCCAGCGCTCGGTAAACGTGCTCATGAGAGCGCCTCCAGAAAACCGGTCAGCGGGCTGGTGGCCTGCGCCTGAAAACTGCGCGAGCCGGGGCCTGATTCTCTGGCCAGCACGCCAGCCTCCACGGCCAGACGGAACGCGCGCGCCATCATCACCGGATCGTCAGCCACCGCAATGGCGGTGTTGACCAGCACCGCATCGGCACCCATTTCCAGCGCCTGCGCGGCGTGGCTGGGTACGCCGATGCCCGCATCCACCACCACGGGCACGGTAGCCTGCTCAATAATGATCTCCAGCATCGCGCGGGTTTCAAGCCCCTGATTGGAGCCAATGGGTGCCCCCAGCGGCATAACGGCGGCACAGCCGACCTCTTCCAGACGCTTACACAGCACGGGATCCGCGCCGCAGTAAGGCAGAACGGTAAACCCCTGCTGCACCAGCTTTTCTGCGGCTTTCAGGGTCTCTATCGGGTCCGGCAGCAGCCAGCGCGCATCCGGGTGAATTTCCAGCTTCAGCCAGCGGGTGCCGAGCGCTTCCCGGGCCAGCTGTGCGGCGAAAATCGCCTCCTCGGCCGTTTTCGCACCGGAGGTATTAGGCAGCAGCGTCACGCCGGCTTCCAGCAACGGTGCAAGAATGGCATCGTTGTGCTGGCGAAGGTCCACGCGCTTCATCGCCAGCGTCACCAGCTGGCTGCCGCTTTCGCGAATGGCATCCACCATCAGCTGCGGGGAGGCGAACTTTCCGGTTCCGGTAAACAGATGTGAATCAAAGACTTTATCGGCAATACGTAACATCTCAGCCCCCTGCGATAACCTGAAACAGCAGGATCTGGTCGCCTTCATTGACCTGCTGACGTTCCCACTGCTCGCGCGGCAGGATCTGTTGATTGAGCGCCAGCGCCGTTCCCGGCTTCAGCTGGCGCAGCGTGTCGAGCAGGGCGGCAACGGTGAGACCGTCGTCGCACGTCATCGGCTCATCGTTAAACAGAATGCGCATTGCGGCCTCCGCATACCGGGCAGTGGCTGGCGCGGCTTAACGCCAGATGGCGCCAGCCGCCGGAACGGGCGTCGAACAGCCGGAGCGTGTTGCGCGCTGTCTCCATGCCGCTGAGCAGCTTGATGGCCTCCAGTGCCTGAAGGGTGCCCATCACGCCCACCACCGGGCCAAGAATGCCTGCCGTGCGGCAGTTACGCTCCGGTTCAGCCTCGTCCGGCCACAGGCAGCGGTAGCAGCCCTGCGCCCACGGCGGCGTAAGCACCATTATCTGCCCGCCGAAACCGACCGCGCTGGCGGTGATCAGCGGCGTGTTCTGTGCAACACAGGCCGCGTTGATGGCCTGACGCGTCGCCATGTTGTCCGTGCAGTCCAGCACCGCGTCGGCAAGGGCAACTTCGCGTTGCAGCTCGTCCCCGCTAAGCCGCGTCTGGAGCGCAACCAGTTCGATATCGGGGTTAAGCTGGTTCAGCCGCTGGCGCGTCACCTGCGCCTTAGGCTGGTTAACATCTTCTGTCGTGAAGAGGATTTGCCGTTGCAGGTTGCTGAGGTGTACTTCATCGTCATCGGCCAGTACCAGCGTACCCACGCCCGCACCGGCCAGATACAGCGCGGCGGGGGCGCCTAATCCGCCCAGGCCGACAATCAGTACCCGGCTGGCGAGCAGCTTTTGCTGCCCGTCAATAGCGATATCCTCCAGCAGGATCTGGCGGCTGTAGCGCATAAAATCACGATCTTTCATCGCCTGCTCCTGCCAGTTGTAAAAGCCGTGCGGTGGCGGCCTGCCAGTCTGCCGCCTGGGTGATAGCGCTGACGACGGCGATACTGCCGACGCCGGTTTCCAGCACGGCGGGCGCGCGTTCAAGGCTGATCCCGCCGATGGCGACGGTAGGATAATCGGCAAGGCGCTTAACGTGCGCCGCCAGCTGCGTCAAACCCTGCGGGGCAGACGGCATCTGCTTGGTTTGCGTCGGGAAAACGTGACCGAGGGCGATGTAAGAGGGACGGGCTGCCAGCGCCACGTCGATCTCCATGTCATCGTGTGTTGAAACGCCAAGGCGCAGGCCAGCCTGGCGGATGGCGTTCAAATCGGTGGTTTCCAGATCTTCCTGACCCAGATGGACGCCGTACGCCCGGTGCTTGACGGCCAGCCGCCAGTAGTCGTTGATAAACAGGCGAGCAGTGTAGCGATGCCCCAGCGCGATGGCGGCGGCGACGTCGGCCTCCACCTCTTCATCGCGCTTATCCTTGATGCGCAGCTGGAGGGTGCGAACGCCGGCCTCCAGCAGGCGGGCGATCCACTCCACGCTGTCCACCACCGGGTAAAGCCCTAAGCGGAAGGGCACGGAGGGGAAATCGGGCTGGTACATTACGCCTCCTCTTTTTTGAGGTAAATTTCGCCGCCTCTGGCGCGGAAGGTTTCCGACATGTCCGCCATACCGACTTCAATGGTCTGCGCAGCGGCGTAGTCCCGCACCTCCTGGCTGATTTTCATCGAGCAGAATTTTGGCCCGCACATGGAGCAGAAGTGCGCCACCTTGCCCGACTCCTGCGGCAGGGTTTCATCGTGATAGGCGCGGGCGGTAAACGGATCCAGCGCCAGGTTGAACTGGTCTTCCCAGCGGAATTCAAAGCGCGCTTTGGACATGGCGTTGTCGCGGATTTGCGCGCCCGGATGGCCTTTCGCCAGATCCGCCGCGTGGGCGGCAATCTTGTAGGTAATCAGCCCCTGCTTCACGTCCTCTTTGTTGGGCAGGCCGAGGTGCTCTTTCGGCGTCACGTAGCAGAGCATGGCGCAGCCGAACCAGCCGATCATCGCCGCGCCGATCCCGGAGGTGAAGTGGTCGTAGCCCGGTGCGATATCGGTGGTCAATGGCCCCAGAGTGTAGAACGGCGCTTCGTGGCAGTGCTCCAGCTCCTCGGTCATGTTGCGGCGGATCATCTGCATCGGCACGTGGCCCGGGCCTTCAATCATCACCTGCACGTCATACTCCCAGGCGATTTTGGTCAGCTCGCCCAGGGTGTGCAGCTCGGCAAACTGCGCCTCGTCGTTGGCGTCGCGGATGGAGCCCGGACGCAGGCCGTCGCCCAGCGACAGGGAGACGTCGTACGCGGCGCAGATTTCGCAGATTTCGCGGAAGTGCTCGTAGAGGAAGTTTTCCTGATGATGGGACAGGCACCACTTCGCCATGATGGAGCCACCGCGTGAGACGATGCCGGTCAGACGTTTCGCCGTCATCGGCACGTAGCGCAGCAGCACGCCCGCATGGATGGTGAAGTAGTCCACGCCCTGTTCCGCCTGCTCCAGCAGCGTATCGCGGAACGCTTCCCAGGTGAGGTTTTCGGCGATGCCGTTAACCTTCTCCAGCGCCTGGTAAATCGGGACGGTGCCGATCGGCACCGGGCTGTTACGCAGGATCCACTCGCGGGTTTCGTGGATGTAGCGGCCAGTGGAGAGATCCATCACCGTGTCCGCGCCCCAGCGCGTCGACCAGACCAGCTTTTCCACCTCTTCTTCGATGGACGAGGTGACGGCAGAGTTGCCGATGTTGGCGTTAACCTTCACCAGGAAGTTGCGGCCGATAATCATCGGCTCCGATTCCGGGTGGTTGATGTTGGCGGGGATAATGGCGCGCCCGGCAGCCACTTCATCACGCACAAACTCCGGCGTGATGTTTTCCGGCAGGCGAGCGCCGAAGCCTTCGCCAGGATGCTGGTGGCGCAATATTTCGCTGCGGATGCGCTCGCGCCCCATGTTTTCACGGATGGCGATGAACTCCATCTCCGGCGTGACGATCCCCTGGCGCGCGTAGTGCAGCTGGGTTACGCATTTGCCCGCTCTGGCGCGTTTTGGCGTCAGCAGGCCGGTAAAGCGCAGCTCGTCCAGGCCGTCGTCGGCCAGACGTTCTTTGGTGTACGCAGAACTGCGCACGCTTAGCTCTTCGCAGTCGTTACGCGCGTCAATCCACGGCTGGCGCAGTTTTGCCAGCCCCTGCTGGACGTTGATGGCGACAGAGGGATCGCCGTACGGGCCGGAAGTGTCGTACACCGGCACGGCTTCGTTGTCTTCATACTGCGGGTTCTCTTTGCTGCCGCCGATAAGCGTCGGGCTGAGCTGGATTTCGCGCATTGGCACGCGAATATCGGCCTGTGAACCGGTGATGTAGATGCGTTTCGAATTCGGGAAAGCGGTGCCTTCCAGGGTATCGATGAAGCGTTGCGCGTGTTCGCGCTGTTCGCGGCGGGTCAGTTTTGTTGTAGACATAGCTCATTCCAGAAGTGAAGGACATGGCTTGTCAGACGACGGATGAAGCAAGAGGAGATCGCCCCAGGGGCGATACAACAGCAGCGTGACTCTTGTTCCCTTCGCAGGTATTAACCTGATCAGGTTCCGCGGATCCCGAATTAACGGTCTCAGCCCGTGCTTACACACTGGGCACTCCGACAAGAAAAATCCCCCTCCGCAGAGGGGCGACTGGTTGTAAATTACTCGTTAACGATTAAGAACTCAAGCAGGGCGCACAACGTTATCGCTGTTGCTGATATTCAGGTTGTTATCCAGCACGAGGACGATGAGCTTGTCTTCCAGCGTGAATCGCTCTTCCAGTGCTTCGCCCAGGTCGGACAGCGCCTGCTGGAACTCAAGATAGTTATCGTGATCGATAGCGTTCTCAAGCGTGGAATCGTAGTAGTCCATGATGTTCTGGGTGTTGGCTTCCAGCTGCGGACAGAGTTTGCTGGCCGCTAAATACGGCGTTGTCCCTTCCATTTCGCGGATAATGCGTTCATAAATGTTGAAATGGCCGTCGGAGAGGTAGTCGACTAGGCTCTGACAAAAATCATCCAGCGCTTTTTCATTCAGCCGCATAAAGGATTCTTTGCCAGGCTTAAGACCGACCAGATTGTAATACGCCACAAGGAGATGCTTGCGCACATGTAGCCAGCGATCCACCAGGGTGTTACTTCCTCCAACGCGCTCAGTCAGGCTTTCCAGCTGGTTTAACATGGTCGACTCCATAAGGTTTAGAATGGGATCTGCTTATCCAAAATGTAACCACAATGCTAACAACATGTCAGTGAAGCGAAGGTAGTGCAATAGATATGGATCGTATTATTGAAAAATCAGATCTGGGTTGGTGGATCGTCAGCCACGAACAAAAATTATGGCTGCCCTCAGGAGAGTTGCCCTACGGTGCCGCGGAAACGTTCGATCTGGTGGGCCAGTCCGCGCTGAAGATCGGCGAGTGGCAGGGCGATCCCGTGTGGTTGATCCAGCAGGCGCGCCGTCAGGATATGGGATCTGTACGTCAGGTGTTAGATCTGGACGTCGGCCTGTTCCAGCTGGCGGGGCGCGGCGTACAGCTGGCGGAGTTTTACCGCTCGCACAAATACTGCGGTTACTGCGGGCACACCATGCACCCAAGTAAAACCGAATGGGCGCTGCTCTGCGGCCACTGCCGAGAACGTTACTATCCGCAAATTGCGCCGTGCATCATCGTCGCCATCCGCCGTGATGATTCCATCCTGCTGGCGCAGCATACCCGTCATCGCAACGGCATTCATACCGTCCTCGCCGGGTTCGTGGAAGTAGGCGAAACGCTGGAGCAGGCGGTGGCGCGCGAGGTGATGGAGGAGAGCAGCATCAAGGTGAAGAACCTGCGCTACGTGACTTCCCAGCCGTGGCCGTTCCCGATGTCCCTGATGACCGCGTTTATGGCGGAATACGACAGCGGCGAGATCGTTATCGACCCGAAAGAGCTGCTGGAGGCGAACTGGTACCGCTACGACAATTTACCGCTGTTACCCCCGCCGGGAACGGTGGCGCGTCGCCTGATAGAAGATACCGTGGCAATGTGTCGGGCCGAGTATGAGTAGTGTTACACTGACGGCCTGACGCAATAAGGAACTGCAAAATGACCGAACTGAAGAACGATCGTTATCTGCGTGCGCTGCTGCGCCAGCCCGTTGATGTCACCCCGGTGTGGATGATGCGCCAGGCGGGACGCTATCTGCCAGAGTACAAAGCCACGCGCGCGCAGGCGGGCGATTTTATGTCGCTGTGCAAAAACGCCGAGCTGGCCTGTGAGGTGACGCTCCAGCCGCTGCGCCGCTTCCCGCTGGATGCCGCCATTCTCTTTTCGGACATTCTTACCATTCCGGACGCGATGGGCCTGGGACTCTATTTCGAAACCGGCGAGGGCCCGCGCTTCACCTCCCCAATTAAAAGCAAAGCCGACGTCGATAAACTGCCGATCCCCGATCCGGAAGGCGAGCTGGGCTACGTGATGAACGCCGTGCGCACCATTCGCCGCGAGCTGAAGGGCGAAGTGCCGCTGATTGGTTTCTCCGGCAGCCCGTGGACGCTGGCCACCTATATGGTTGAAGGCGGCAGCAGCAAAGCCTTCACCATGATTAAAAAGATGATGTACGCCGAACCGCTGGCGCTGCATGCGCTGCTCGACAAGCTGGCGAAGAGCGTCACCCTTTACCTCAACGCGCAGATTAAAGCGGGTGCGCAGTCGGTGATGATTTTCGACACCTGGGGCGGCGTGCTGACCGGGCGTGATTATCAGCAGTTCTCCCTGTACTACATGCACAAAATCGTCGATGGCCTGCTGCGTGAAAACGACGGTCGCCGCGTGCCGGTAACGCTGTTCACCAAAGGCGGCGGCCAATGGCTGGAAGCGATGGCGGCCACCGGCTGCGACGCGCTGGGCCTCGACTGGACCACCGATATTGCCGATGCGCGCCGTCGCGTGGGCGACAAAGTGGCGCTACAGGGCAACATGGATCCGTCCATGCTCTATGCTCAGCCTGCCCGCATCGAAGAGGAAGTGTCGACTATACTGTCTGGTTTCGGCCAGGGTGAAGGCCACGTCTTTAACCTCGGCCACGGCATTCATCAGGATGTGCCGCCTGAACACGCAGGCGTATTTGTGGAGGCGGTGCATCGGCTTTCTGCCCAGTATCACAAGTAAGGAGTGGTTATGGATCTCGCGTCGCTACGCGCTCAGCAAATCGAACTGGCTTCATCGGTGATCCGCGAGGATCGTCTGGATAAGGATCCCCCGCAGTACATTGGCGGGGCGGACGTCGGGTTTGAGCAGGGCGGTGAAGTGACGCGGGCGGCGATGGTGGTGCTGAAATACCCGTCGCTGGAGCTGGTGGAGTACAAGGTGGCGCGTATCGCCACCACCATGCCCTATATTCCCGGCTTTCTCTCCTTCCGCGAATACCCCGCGCTGCTGGCCGCGTGGGAGCAACTCTCGCAAAAACCTGACCTGCTGTTTGTCGATGGGCACGGTATCTCCCATCCGCGCCGCTTAGGCGTCGCCAGCCACTTTGGTCTGCTGGTGGACGTGCCAACCATCGGCGTGGCGAAAAAACGCCTGTGCGGCGCGTTTGAGCCGCTCTCTGCCGAACCGGGCGCGCTGGCGCCGCTTATCCATAAAGGCGAGCAGCTGGCGTGGGTCTGGCGCAGTAAAGCGCGCTGTAATCCGCTGTTTATCGCCACCGGGCACCGGGTGAGCATGGACAGCGCGCTGGCGTGGGTGCAGCGCTGCATGAAGGGCTATCGATTACCGGAGCCAACCCGCTGGGCTGACGCCGTTGCCTCTTCACGTCCGGCATTCATTCGTTGGCAGGAAATTCAGCCGTGATTCAGGTAAACTGCGGCTAATTTTCGATTCGAGACATCATCATGTTACAAAACCCGATTCATCTGCGCCTTGAGAAGCTGGAAAGCTGGCAGCACGTGACGTTTATGGCTTGCCTGTGCGAGCGCATGTATCCCAACTATGCCGCGTTCTGTAAGCAAACGGAGTTTGGCGAAGGCCAGATTTATCGACGTATCCTGGATTTGATCTGGGAGACGCTGACGGTGAAAGACGCAAAGGTGAACTTCGATTCACAGCTCGAAAAGCTGGAAGAGGCGATCCCGGCGGCGGACGATTACGACCTGTACGGCGTTTATCCGGCTATCGATGCCTGCGTGGCGTTGAGCGAGCTGATCCACTCCCGTCTGAGTGGTGAAACGCTGGAGCACGCCATTGAAGTCAGTAAGGCGTCCATCACGACCGTCGCGATGCTGGAAATGACGCAGGAAGGCCGCGAAATGACCGACGAAGAGCTGCGTGCTAACCCGGCGGTTGAACAGGAATGGGACATTCAGTGGGAGATTTTCCGCCTGCTGGCAGAGTGTGAAGAGCGTGATATTGAGCTGATCAAAGGCCTGCGCGCGGACCTGCGTGAGGCCGGCGAGAGCAATATTGGTATAATTTTTAACCAATGAGACAACAAAACGTGATTTAACGCCTGTTTTGTCACTCCTCGACTCTTCCCTTTCGCCCCCCGTCTGGTCTACATTTGGGGGGCGAAAAAAAGTGGCTATCGGTGCGTGTATGCAGGAGAGTGCTTTTTTGGCATTTTCGTCGCACTCGATGCTTAGCAAGCGATAAACACATTGAAAGGATAACTTATGAACAAGACTCAACTGATTGATGTAATTGCGGACAAGGCTGATCTGTCTAAAGTGCAGGCTAAAGCTGCTCTGGAATCTACCCTGGCTGCTATTACTGAGTCTCTGAAAGAAGGCGATGCTGTACAACTGGTTGGTTTCGGTACCTTCAAAGTGAACCACCGCGCTGAGCGTACTGGCCGCAACCCGCAGACCGGTAAAGAAATCAAAATCGCCGCAGCTAACGTGCCGGCATTTGTTTCTGGTAAAGCACTGAAAGACGCAGTTAAGTAAGACGCGTGGCAGTGAACAGTTTTAACGAAGGGGCGGCAACGCCCCTTTTGTCATTCTGGCGTGGAACGCTCGCGCTGGCAGGCGTACTGTTGCTGTCTGCCTGTAGCCATGATTCCTCACTCCCCCCGTTTACCGCCAGCGGCTACGCTGACAACCAGGGCGCGGTCAGGATCTGGCGCAAAGATTCCAGCGATGAAGTCCATATGCTTACCGCGTTCAGCCCGTGGCATAACGGCAACACCTCGACCGCAGAGTACCGCTGGCAGGGCGATGCGCTGTCGCTGATTGAACTGAACATCTACAGCAAGACCCCCGAACACGTGAAGGTGCGTTTCGACGACCACGGCGAGCTGAGCTTTATGCAGCATGAAGTCAGCGGGTTGAAACAGCAGCTTTCCAGCGATCAGGTTGGCCTTTACCGCTACCGCGCCGAACAGCTCCGTCAGACCAGCGACGCGCTGCGACAGGGCCGCGTGGTGCTGCGCCAGGGGCGCTGGCATGCCGATGGCACGGTGACCACCTGCGAAGGGCAGACGGTGAAGCCTGAGCTTGAATCCTGGGCAACCGAACACATTCAGCGCCGTCAGCGGCATTCGTCTATGGAAGTGAGCGTGGCGTGGCTTGAGGCGCCGGAAGGCTCTCAGCTGCTGCTGGTGGCGAACGAAGACTTCTGCACCTGGCAGCCGACGGAAAAGAGTTTTTGAGTTCTGAGGATTAAGCCGGATGGCGCTAACGCTTATCCGGCCTACGAACGATCCCCTCGCCCCTTTGGGGAGAGGATGAGGGTGAGGGGGAAATTACTCCCCCTGCTCCCGCGCAATGGCACGATAACCGATATCCTGACGGCTGAAGCTGCCGTCCCAGTGAATATCCGCCATCAGCGCATAGGCGCGTTTCTGCGCTTCTGCCACGGTCTGGCCCAGTGCGGTCGCACACAGCACGCGGCCGCCGTTGGTGAGCACGCGGTCGTCGTCAGCCAGCTTTGTCCCGGCGTGGAACACCTTCGCGCCGTCAATCTCTTCCAGCGGCAGGCCGTGGATCTCATCTCCGGTGCTGTAGTTCCCCGGATAGCCACCCGCAGCAATCACCACGCCCAGAGACGCGCGCTCGTCCCACTCTGAGGTTTTCTCGTCCAGCTTGCCTTCGCAGGCCGCCAGGCACAGATCCACCAGGTCGGATTTCATGCGCAGCATGATCGGCTGGGTTTCCGGATCGCCAAAGCGGCAGTTGAATTCGATCACCTTCGGGTTGCCCTGCTTGTCGATCATCAGGCCTGCGTAGAGGAAGCCGGTATAGGTGTTACCTTCCGCCGCCATCCCTTTCACGGTAGGCCAGATGATGCGGTCCATGGTGCGCTGATGCACCTCATCGGTGACAACGGGAGCAGGGGAGTAAGCGCCCATCCCGCCGGTGTTGGGGCCGGTATCGCCATTGCCCACGCGCTTGTGATCCTGGCTGGTGGCCATCGGCAGAACGTGCTCGCCGTCGACCATCACGATAAAGCTCGCCTCTTCGCCGTCGAGGAATTCTTCGATCACGATGCGGTGGCCCGCATCGCCAAAGGCGTTGCCTGCCAGCATATCCTGGACTGCCGCTTCGGCTTCTTCGAGCGTCATCGCCACGATAACGCCTTTCCCGGCGGCCAGACCGTCGGCTTTGATGACAATCGGCGCGCCTTTTTCACGCAGGTAAGCCAGCGCGGGCTCGACGTCGGTGAAGTTCTGATACTCCGCCGTCGGAATGTTATGACGCGCGAGGAAATCTTTGGTGAAGGCTTTTGAGCCTTCCAGCTGCGCGGCACCTTCCGTTGGGCCGAAGATTTTCAGGCCAGCGGCGCGGAAAGCGTCTACGACGCCAATCACCAGCGGCGCTTCCGGGCCAACGATGGTCAGATCGATCTTCTCGGTCTGGGCAAAGCTCAGCAGCGCCGGGATATCGGTTACGCCGATGGCGACGTTTTGCAGCGCGGGTTCCAGCGCCGTACCGGCGTTACCCGGTGCCACAAAGACGGTTTCCACCTGCGGGGACTGCGCCGCTTTCCATGCCAGCGCGTGCTCGCGCCCGCCATTACCAATCACTAATACTTTCATTTTCTGCTCCGGGAATTAATGGCGGAAGTGGCGCATGTCGGTAAAGATCATTGCGATGCCGTGTTCGTCGGCAGCGGCAATCACCTCGTCGTCGCGGATAGAGCCGCCAGGCTGGATCACACAGGTGATGCCCACCGCAGCCGCAGCGTCGATACCGTCACGGAA
Source organism: Enterobacter cloacae complex sp. (assembly GCF_900322725.1). Classification (NCBI taxonomy): domain Bacteria; kingdom Pseudomonadati; phylum Pseudomonadota; class Gammaproteobacteria; order Enterobacterales; family Enterobacteriaceae; genus Enterobacter; species Enterobacter cloacae complex sp. The sequence goes on from NZ_LT991957.1 coordinate 2,388,572, forward strand.
CGGGAAGAAGGCGTCAGAGGCCATGGCGGAGCCTTTCACTTCCAGGCCTTCGTCGCCTGCTTTGATACCGGCAATTTTCGCAGAGTAAACGCGGCTCATCTGGCCTGCGCCTATCCCGATGGTCATGTTCTCTTTGGCGTAAACAATGGCGTTAGACTTCACGAACTTCGCCACTTTCCAGCAGAACAGCGCGTCGCGCAGCTCCTGTTCGGTCGGCTGACGTTTGGTCACCACGCGCAGGTCGGCTTCTGTCACCATACCCAAATCGCGATCCTGAACCAGCAGACCGCCGTTCACGCGCTTGAAGTCCAGGCCCGGCACGCGTTCCGCCCACTGACCGCAGACCAGCACGCGCACGTTCTGTTTTGCCGCAGTGATTTTCAACGCTTCTTCTGATGCGGACGGCGCGATGATCACTTCGACAAACTGGCGGGAGATGATGGCCTGCGCGGTTTCGGCATCCAGCTCGCGGTTTAAGGCGATAATGCCGCCGAACGCGGAGGTCGGGTCGGTTTTGTAGGCGCGATCGTAGGCATCCAGAATAGAAGTGCTTACCGCAACGCCGCACGGGTTGGCGTGCTTGACGATAACGCAGGCCGGCTCGCTGAACTCTTTCACGCATTCCAGCGCGGCGTCGGTGTCGGCAATGTTGTTATAGGAAAGGGCTTTGCCCTGAACCTGCTGGGCGGTCGCAACGGAGGCTTCTTTTACCTCTTCTTCTATATAGAAGGCAGCCTGCTGATGGCTGTTCTCACCGTAACGCATATCCTGCTTCTTAATGAAGTTCAGGTTCAGGGTGCGCGGGAAGCGGCCAGAGGGATCTTTGCTTTCTCCGTGGTAGGCAGGAACCAGGCTACCGAAGTAGTTGGCGATCATGCTGTCGTACGCGGCGGTGTGTTCGAACGCCTTAATCGCAAGGTCGAAGCGGGTTTCGAGAGTGAGGGAGCCGTCGTTAACATCCATCTCATTAATAATGGCGCTGTAGTCGCTGCTCTTCACCACGATGGCCACATCTTTATGGTTCTTCGCCGCGGAGCGCACCATGGTTGGGCCGCCGATATCAATATTCTCAACCGCATCTTCCAGAGAGCAGCCTTCGCGGGCGACGGTCTGGGCGAACGGGTAGAGATTAACAACGACCATATCGATAGGCGCGATATCATGCTGTTCCATAATGCCGTCGTCCTGACCGCGACGGCCCAGAATGCCGCCGTGCACTTTCGGATGCAGGGTTTTGACGCGTCCATCCATCATTTCCGGGAAACCGGTGTAGTCGGACACTTCGGTTACCGGCAGACCTTTATCTGCTAACAGGCGAGCGGTACCGCCTGTAGAAAGCAGCTCCACACCCCGTGCGGAAAGTGCCTGAGCGAATTCGACGATACCGGCTTTATCAGAAACACTGAGCAGAGCGCGGCGGACTGGACGACGTTGTTGCATGGTAAATCCCCTGGATTTCACGATTACAGAGAGCGTTAGATGAATTTTCCAGCGAAAAACTCATCTAACACACCTGACGAGGCCTCCTTGTTAAGCGCGAGTATTTTAACGAAAACGTTTGCGCAACGCTCGCATATTTTCACTTTTTCGAAGCGCTGTGGGTAACTCTGTGTGTAAAAGGGTATAAGGCGGGGTTTTGCTGGGGAATGCAGCAGTCAGTCATTTTTCTGTCATTTAGCGGTTGCGGCCTGCGGAGAACTCCCTATAATGCGCCTCCATCGACACGGCGGATGTGAATCACTTCACAGACAACGCGGTCGGCTGAAGAGAAAAAATCCTGAAATAACGGGTTGACTCTGAAAGAGGAAAGCGTAATATACGCCACCTCGCAACGGTGAGCGAAAGCCGCGTTGCACTGCTCTTTAACAATTTATCAGACAATCTGTGTGGGCACTCAAAGTGACATGGATTCTTAACGTCGCAAGACGATAAATGAATACCAAGTCTCAACGAGTGAACACGTAATTCATTACGAAGTTTAATTCATTGAGCATCAAACTTTTAAATTGAAGAGTTTGATCATGGCTCAGATTGAACGCTGGCGGCAGGCCTAACACATGCAAGTCGAACGGTAACAGGAAGCAGCTTGCTGCTTCGCTGACGAGTGGCGGACGGGTGAGTAATGTCTGGGAAACTGCCTGATGGAGGGGGATAACTACTGGAAACGGTAGCTAATACCGCATAATGTCGCAAGACCAAAGAGGGGGACCTTCGGGCCTCTTGCCATCGGATGTGCCCAGATGGGATTAGCTAGTAGGTGGGGTAACGGCTCACCTAGGCGACGATCCCTAGCTGGTCTGAGAGGATGACCAGCCACACTGGAACTGAGACACGGTCCAGACTCCTACGGGAGGCAGCAGTGGGGAATATTGCACAATGGGCGCAAGCCTGATGCAGCCATGCCGCGTGTATGAAGAAGGCCTTCGGGTTGTAAAGTACTTTCAGCGGGGAGGAAGGTGTTGAGGTTAATAACCTCAGCAATTGACGTTACCCGCAGAAGAAGCACCGGCTAACTCCGTGCCAGCAGCCGCGGTAATACGGAGGGTGCAAGCGTTAATCGGAATTACTGGGCGTAAAGCGCACGCAGGCGGTCTGTCAAGTCGGATGTGAAATCCCCGGGCTCAACCTGGGAACTGCATTCGAAACTGGCAGGCTAGAGTCTTGTAGAGGGGGGTAGAATTCCAGGTGTAGCGGTGAAATGCGTAGAGATCTGGAGGAATACCGGTGGCGAAGGCGGCCCCCTGGACAAAGACTGACGCTCAGGTGCGAAAGCGTGGGGAGCAAACAGGATTAGATACCCTGGTAGTCCACGCCGTAAACGATGTCGACTTGGAGGTTGTGCCCTTGAGGCGTGGCTTCCGGAGCTAACGCGTTAAGTCGACCGCCTGGGGAGTACGGCCGCAAGGTTAAAACTCAAATGAATTGACGGGGGCCCGCACAAGCGGTGGAGCATGTGGTTTAATTCGATGCAACGCGAAGAACCTTACCTACTCTTGACATCCAGAGAACTTAGCAGAGATGCTTTGGTGCCTTCGGGAACTCTGAGACAGGTGCTGCATGGCTGTCGTCAGCTCGTGTTGTGAAATGTTGGGTTAAGTCCCGCAACGAGCGCAACCCTTATCCTTTGTTGCCAGCGGTTAGGCCGGGAACTCAAAGGAGACTGCCAGTGATAAACTGGAGGAAGGTGGGGATGACGTCAAGTCATCATGGCCCTTACGAGTAGGGCTACACACGTGCTACAATGGCGCATACAAAGAGAAGCGACCTCGCGAGAGCAAGCGGACCTCATAAAGTGCGTCGTAGTCCGGATTGGAGTCTGCAACTCGACTCCATGAAGTCGGAATCGCTAGTAATCGTGGATCAGAATGCCACGGTGAATACGTTCCCGGGCCTTGTACACACCGCCCGTCACACCATGGGAGTGGGTTGCAAAAGAAGTAGGTAGCTTAACCTTCGGGAGGGCGCTTACCACTTTGTGATTCATGACTGGGGTGAAGTCGTAACAAGGTAACCGTAGGGGAACCTGCGGTTGGATCACCTCCTTACCTTAAAGAACCTGCCTTTGTAGTGTCCACACAGATTGTCTGATGAATGATGAACTTCTGAATGTACTTTCGAGTGCATTAAGAAGTTTTGCTCTTTAAAAATCTGGATCAAGCTGAAAATTGAAACGACACACAGCTCATGTGTGTTCGAGTCTCTCAAATTTTCGCAATCAGAAGTGAAACATCTTCGGGTTGTGAGGTTAAGCGACTAAGCGTACACGGTGGATGCCCTGGCAGTCAGAGGCGATGAAGGACGTGCTAATCTGCGAAAAGCGACGGCGAGGTGATATGAACCCCTGACCCGTCGATGTCCGAATGGGGAAACCCAGTGCAATCCGTTGCACTATCGTTAACTGAATACATAGGTTAACGAGGCGAACCGGGGGAACTGAAACATCTAAGTACCCCGAGGAAAAGAAATCAACCGAGATTCCCCCAGTAGCGGCGAGCGAACGGGGAGCAGCCCGGAGTCTGAATCAGCTTGTGTGTTAGTGGAACGGTCTGGAAAGTCCGACGGTACAGGGTGATAGTCCCGTACACGAAAACACACTTGTTGTGAACTCGAAGAGTAGGGCGGGACACGTGGTATCCTGTCTGAATATGGGGGGACCATCCTCCAAGGCTAAATACTCCTGACTGACCGATAGTGAACCAGTACCGTGAGGGAAAGGCGAAAAGAACCCCGGCGAGGGGAGTGAAAAAGAACCTGAAACCGTGTACGTACAAGCAGTGGGAGCCTCTTTATGGGGTGACTGCGTACCTTTTGTATAATGGGTCAGCGACTTATATTCTGTAGCAAGGTTAACCGTATAGGGGAGCCGAAGGGAAACCGAGTCTTAACTGGGCGTTAAGTTGCAGGGTATAGACCCGAAACCCGGTGATCTAGCCATGGGCAGGTTGAAGGTTGGGTAACACTAACTGGAGGACCGAACCGACTAATGTTGAAAAATTAGCGGATGACCTGTGGCTGGGGGTGAAAGGCCAATCAAACCGGGAGATAGCTGGTTCTCCCCGAAAGCTATTTAGGTAGCGCCTCGTGAATTCATCTTCGGGGGTAGAGCACTGTTTCGGCTAGGGGGCCATCCCGGCTTACCAACCCGATGCAAACTACGAATACCGAAGAATGTTATCACGGGAGACACACGGCGGGTGCTAACGTCCGTCGTGAAGAGGGAAACAACCCAGACCGCCAGCTAAGGTCCCAAAGTCATGGTTAAGTGGGAAACGATGTGGGAAGGCACAGACAGCCAGGATGTTGGCTTAGAAGCAGCCATCATTTAAAGAAAGCGTAATAGCTCACTGGTCGAGTCGGCCTGCGCGGAAGATGTAACGGGGCTAAACCATGCACCGAAGCTGCGGCAGCGACACTATGTGTTGTTGGGTAGGGGAGCGTTCTGTAAGCCGTTGAAGGTGGCCTGTGAGGGTTGCTGGAGGTATCAGAAGTGCGAATGCTGACATAAGTAACGATAAAGCGGGTGAAAAGCCCGCTCGCCGGAAGACCAAGGGTTCCTGTCCAACGTTAATCGGGGCAGGGTGAGTCGACCCCTAAGGCGAGGCCGAAAGGCGTAGTCGATGGGAAACAGGTTAATATTCCTGTACTTGGTGTTACTGCGAAGGGGGGACGGAGAAGGCTATGTCAGCCGGGCGACGGTTGTCCCGGTTTAAGCATGTAGGCGGAGGTTCCAGGTAAATCCGGTACCTTTTAACGCTGAGGTGTGATGACGAGGCACTACGGTGCTGAAGTGATAAATGCCCTGCTTCCAGGAAAAGCCTCTAAGCATCAGGTAACACGAAATCGTACCCCAAACCGACACAGGTGGTCAGGTAGAGAATACCAAGGCGCTTGAGAGAACTCGGGTGAAGGAACTAGGCAAAATGGTGCCGTAACTTCGGGAGAAGGCACGCTGATATGTAGGTGAAGTCCCTGCGGACGGAGCTGAAATCAGTCGAAGATACCAGCTGGCTGCAACTGTTTATTAAAAACACAGCACTGTGCAAACACGAAAGTGGACGTATACGGTGTGACGCCTGCCCGGTGCCGGAAGGTTAATTGATGGGGTTAGCGGCAACGCGAAGCTCTTGATCGAAGCCCCGGTAAACGGCGGCCGTAACTATAACGGTCCTAAGGTAGCGAAATTCCTTGTCGGGTAAGTTCCGACCTGCACGAATGGCGTAATGATGGCCAGGCTGTCTCCACCCGAGACTCAGTGAAATTGAACTCGCTGTGAAGATGCAGTGTACCCGCGGCAAGACGGAAAGACCCCGTGAACCTTTACTATAGCTTGACACTGAACACTGGTCCTTGATGTGTAGGATAGGTGGGAGGCTTTGAAGCGTGGACGCCAGTCTGCGTGGAGCCAACCTTGAAATACCACCCTTTAATGGCTGGTGTTCTAACGTAGACCCGTAATCCGGGTTGCGGACAGTGTCTGGTGGGTAGTTTGACTGGGGCGGTCTCCTCCCAAAGAGTAACGGAGGAGCACGAAGGTTGGCTAATCCTGGTCGGACATCAGGAGGTTAGTGCAATGGCATAAGCCAGCTTGACTGCGAGCGTGACGGCGCGAGCAGGTGCGAAAGCAGGTCATAGTGATCCGGTGGTTCTGAATGGAAGGGCCATCGCTCAACGGATAAAAGGTACTCCGGGGATAACAGGCTGATACCGCCCAAGAGTTCATATCGACGGCGGTGTTTGGCACCTCGATGTCGGCTCATCACATCCTGGGGCTGAAGTAGGTCCCAAGGGTATGGCTGTTCGCCATTTAAAGTGGTACGCGAGCTGGGTTTAGAACGTCGTGAGACAGTTCGGTCCCTATCTGCCGTGGGCGCTGGAGAATTGAGGGGGGCTGCTCCTAGTACGAGAGGACCGGAGTGGACGCATCACTGGTGTTCGGGTTGTCATGCCAATGGCACTGCCCGGTAGCTAAATGCGGAAGAGATAAGTGCTGAAAGCATCTAAGCACGAAACTTGCCCCGAGATGAGTTCTCCCTGAGACTTTAAGTCTCCTGAAGGAACGTTGAAGACGACGACGTTGATAGGTCGGGTGTGTAAGCGCAGCGATGCGTTGAGCTAACCGATACTAATGAACCGTGAGGCTTAACCTTACAACGCCGAAGATGTTTTGGCGAAGAGACACGATTTTCAGCCTGATACAGATGAACAGAATTTGCCTGGCGGCTTTAGCGCGGTGGTCCCACCTGACCCCATGCCGAACTCAGAAGTGAAACGCCGTAGCGCCGATGGTAGTGTGGGGTCTCCCCATGTGAGAGTAGGGAACTGCCAGGCATCAAACAAGAAGAACCCCGTACCGTAAGGTACGGGGTTTTTTGCTTTTGTTTTTCTCCTTTACCCTGTGGCAGAGGGCCGGGGTGAGGCCATCAAACCGCACCATCCCCTCCTTGAAACTTTCTCACCTTCTGCTTGCGGACTCGACATTAAGCCCGTTTCTGGGTATCGTTAGCTGTCTGGATGTCTAAACGTTTATACGTATGCTGTGAGGATTTTAGGTTATGCCGATTCGGGTGCAGGACGAGCTACCAGCCGTCAATTTCTTGCGTGAAGAGAACGTCTTTGTCATGACAACTTCACGTGCTTCTGGTCAGGAAATTCGCCCGCTGAAGGTGCTGATCCTCAATCTGATGCCAAAGAAGATCGAAACGGAGAACCAGTTCCTGCGTTTGCTTTCGAACTCTCCGCTTCAGGTTGATATCCAGCTGCTGCGCATTGATGCACGTGAGTCACGCAACACGCCCGCCGAGCATCTGAATAACTTCTACTGTAATTTTGCGGACATCCGCGATGAGAACTTCGACGGACTGATCGTCACCGGCGCACCGCTGGGTCTGGTGGAATTTAATGACGTTGCCTACTGGCCGCAGATCAGGCAGGTGCTGGAGTGGGCAAAAGATCACGTTACATCCACCTTGTTTGTCTGCTGGGCGGTACAAGCCGCGCTCAATATTCTCTATGGCATCCCTAAGCAAACCCGTAGCGAAAAGCTTTCTGGTGTGTATGAACATCACATCCTTCATCCTCACGCGCTGCTGACGCGCGGCTTTGATGACACTTTCCTTGCGCCTCACTCCCGCTATGCCGATTTCCCGGCACAGCTGATCCGCGATTACACCGACCTGGAAATTCTGGCCGAAACGGAAGATGGCGATGCCTACCTGTTTGCCAGTAAAGACAAACGTATCGCGTTCGTTACCGGCCATCCTGAGTATGATCCCGACACCCTCGCGTCAGAGTATTTTCGTGATGTCGAGGCGGGTCTTAATCCGGATGTCCCGTACAACTATTTCCCGAAAAACGATCCGCAAAACAAACCAGGAGCCACCTGGCGCAGCCACGGAAATCTGCTGTTCACTAACTGGCTCAACTATTACGTCTACCAGATTACGCCGTACGATCTTCGCCACATGAATCCGACGCTGGAGTAATCGTCTGCATTAAACAATCCTAAAGCGTTTCAGCTATTCAGATCAGGCACCTTCGGGTGCCTTTTTTATTTCCGAAATTCTGTTCAACATGTCAGGAAACTTTAACTCTATATTAATCATCAAGTTGCGTTGAAATTAAAATTAAAATGGAAATTGTTTTTGATTTTGGAAAATTTATAGATAGTCTTAATTCTGCTGAGCGAAAACTACACAACGATCTTTCGTTCGCATTGGGGGCGTGATTTTGGATCTTTGATGAGGAGCAGAACGATGACTCAACAGGCAACCACGGTCGATGAATTGACCTTTACCCAGCCGAATGGTGAGCAAGAACAGCAGATTTTGACGGCCGAAGCGGTAGAGTTCCTGACTGAACTGGTGACCCGCTTTACGCCACAGCGCAATAAACTGCTGGCGGCACGCATTCATCAGCAGCAGGAAATCGATAACGGCAAGTTGCCAGGCTTTATTTCGGAAACCGCTTCCATTCGTCATGGTGAGTGGAAAATTCGCGGAATTCCTGAAGATTTACAGGATCGTCGCGTGGAGATCACCGGCCCGGTAGAGCGCAAAATGGTGATCAACGCCATGAACGCCAACGTCAAAGTCTTTATGGCCGATTTTGAAGACTCGCTGGCACCGGACTGGCGGAAAGTGATCGACGGGCAGATCAATCTGCGCGACGCCGTCAACGGCACCATCAGCTACACCAACGAAGCCGGGAAAATCTACCAGCTCAAACCGAATCCGGCGGTGCTGATCTGTCGCGTACGCGGTCTGCACCTGCCTGAAAAACACGTCACCTGGCGCGGAGAAGCGATTCCGGGGAGCCTGTTCGACTTTGCGCTCTACTTCTTCCACAACCACAAAAGCCTGCTGGCGAAAGGCAGCGGCCCTTATTTCTATCTGCCGAAAACCCAGTCCTGGCAGGAAGCGGCGTGGTGGAGTGAAGTATTCAGCTACGCAGAAGACCGCTTCAGCCTGCCGCGCGGCACCATTAAAGCCACGCTGCTGATTGAAACCCTGCCCGCCGTATTCCAGATGCATGAGATCCTCCATGCGCTGCGCGACCATATTGTGGGCCTGAACTGTGGCCGCTGGGATTACATCTTCAGCTACATCAAGACGCTGAAAAACCATGCCGACCGGGTATTGCCGGATCGTCAGGTTGTCACCATGGATAAACCGTTCCTCAGCGCCTATTCGCGCCTGCTGATCAAGACCTGCCACAAACGCGGGGCGTTTGCGATGGGCGGCATGGCGGCGTTTATCCCGAGCAAAGATGCTGAGCGAAACAATCAGGTGCTCAACAAGGTGAAAGCCGACAAAGAGCTGGAAGCGCGTAACGGCCACGACGGAACGTGGATCGCGCACCCCGGTCTTGCCGATACGGCGATGGAGGTCTTTAACCGCGTGCTGGGCGACAACAAAAACCAGCTGTTTGTCACGCGCGAGGATGATGCCCCAACGGCTGAAGAACACCTGCTGGCACCGTGCGCGGGTGAACGCACGGAAGAGGGGATGCGCGCTAACATCCGCGTCGCCGTGCAGTACATCGAGGCATGGATCTCAGGCAACGGTTGCGTGCCGATATACGGCCTGATGGAAGATGCTGCCACGGCGGAAATTTCGCGCACCTCTATCTGGCAGTGGATCCACCATCAAAAAACGCTCAGCAACGGCAAACCGGTCACCAAAGCCCTGTTCCGTCAGATGCTGGCCGAAGAGATGCGGGTCATCCAGGACGAACTGGGCGAGCACCGCTTCAGCAGCGGGCGCTTTGACGACGCTGCGCGCCTGATGGAGCAAATCACCACCTCAGATGACTTAATCGACTTCCTGACCCTGCCGGGCTACCGCTTCCTGGCGTAACTCACCACATAACAATATGGAGCATCTGCACATGAAAACCCGTACCCAACAAATCGAAGAATTACAGAAAGAGTGGACTCAACCGCGCTGGGAAGGCATCCGTCGCCCGTACAGCGCAGAGGAAGTGGTGAAGTTACGCGGCTCGGTAAACCCGGAATGTACGCTGGCGCAGAATGGCGCGGCGAAAATGTGGGATCTGCTGCACGGGGGATCTAAAAAAGGCTATATCAACAGCCTCGGTGCACTGACCGGCGGTCAGGCATTGCAGCAGGCGAAGGCCGGCATAGAAGCCATCTACCTTTCCGGCTGGCAGGTCGCGGCGGATGCCAACCTGGCCTCCAGCATGTATCCGGATCAATCTCTTTATCCGGCTAACTCGGTGCCGTCGGTGGTGGATCGGATCAACAATACCTTCCGCCGCGCGGATCAGATCCAGTGGGCCGCAGGCATCGAGCCCAACGATCCGCGTTTTATTGATTACTTCCTGCCGATCGTGGCGGATGCGGAAGCGGGTTTCGGCGGCGTGCTTAACGCCTTTGAACTGATGAAATCGATGATTGAGGCCGGTGCAGCGGCCGTTCACTTCGAAGATCAGCTGGCGTCGGTGAAGAAGTGCGGGCATATGGGCGGAAAAGTTCTCGTCCCGACCCAGGAAGCGATTCAGAAGCTGGTTGCCGCGCGTCTGGCTGCTGACGTGCTCGGCGTGCCGACGCTGGTGATTGCCCGTACCGATGCGGATGCGGCGGACCTGATCACCTCTGACTGCGATCCGTACGACAGCGAATTTATTACCGGCGAGCGCACCAGCGAGGGGTTCTATCGCACGCATGCCGGTATCGAACAGGCCATCAGCCGCGGTCTGGCCTATGCCCCTTACGCCGACCTGGTCTGGTGTGAAACCTCCACGCCGGATCTGGCGCTGGCGAAGCGTTTTGCCGATGCGATTCATGCGAAATATCCGGGCAAGCTGCTGGCCTATAACTGTTCGCCGTCCTTCAACTGGCAAAAAAATCTGGACGACACGACCATTGCCAGCTTCCAGCAGCAGCTGTCGGATATGGGCTACAAGTACCAGTTCATCACCCTGGCGGGTATCCACAGCATGTGGTTCAACATGTTCGACCTGGCGCACGCCTACGCGCAGGGTGAGGGCATGAAGCACTACGTTGAGAAGGTACAGCAGCCAGAATTTGCAGCAGGAAAAGAGGGCTATACCTTCGTTTCTCACCAGCAGGAAGTGGGAACCGGCTACTTCGACAATGTGACCACGATTATTCAGGGCGGCACTTCCTCCGTCACGGCATTAACGGGTTCAACCGAAGAAGCACAGTTCTAATTTTTCCCCCTCTCCCCTTTGGGGAGAGGGCCGGGGTGAGGGGGAATCTATGTCGCGTGGTCTGGAATTATTGATTGCCCAAACCATTCTTCAGGGCTTTGACGCCCAGTATGGCCGTTTTCTGGAAGTGACCTCCGGCGCGCAGCAGCGCTTTGAGCATGCCGACTGGCATGTGGTTCAGCAGGCCATGAAGCAGCGTATCCATCTTTATGACCACCACGTAGGCCTGGTGGTGGAGCAACTGCGTTGTATTACCGACGGTAAAAGTCCGGATGCGGCATTTTTACTGCGCGTGAAAGAGTGTTACACCCATCTGTTACCCGACTACCCTCGCTTCGAGATTGCGGAGAGCTTTTTCAACTCCGTCTATTGCCGGTTATTTGACCACCGCTCATTATCTCCTGAGCGGTTATTTATCTTCAGCTCCCAGCCTGAGCGCCGCTTCCGTACCATTCCGCGTCCGCTGGCGAAAGATTTCTTTCCCGATCGCGGGTGGGAAAAGCTCCTGCATCGCATCTTAACGGATTTGCCGCTGCGCCTGCCGTGGGAGAACAAACTCCGGGATATCGGCTATATCCACGCTCATCTCAATGAAACCTACGGCGAGGAGGTGCTCAGCCGCAGCCATGTGCAGGTGGCTAACGAGCTGTTCTACCGGAATAAGGCCGCCTGGCTGGTGGGCAAACTGATTACGCCGACGGCCATTGTGCCGTTTCTGCTGCCCATTCACCGTACCGACGACGGCGAACTGTTTGTCGATACCTGCCTGACCACCAGCGCCGAGGCCAGCATCGTTTTTGGTTTCGCCCGCTCCTATTTCATGGTTTATGCTCCGCTGCCGGCCGCCCTGGTGGAGTGGCTGCGCGAGATCCTGCCGGGCAAAACCACCGCCGAGCTGTATATGGCGATTGGCTGTCAGAAGCATGCCAAAACGGAAAGTTATCGGGAGTATCTGCGCTATGTCATCGCGGCGGATGAGCAGTTTATCGAAGCGCCAGGTATCCGCGGCATGGTGATGCTGGTCTTCACGCTGCCGGGCTTCGATCGGGTGTTTAAGGTGATTAAGGATAATTTCGCTCCGCAGAAAGAGATGACCGCCGCCCACGTCCGCGCCTGCTATCAGCTGGTAAAAGAGCACGATCGCGTCGGCCGAATGGCCGATACCCAGGAGTTTGAAAACTTTGTGCTGGATAAGCAGCAGATCGATCCGGCGCTCATGTCGCTGTTAATGCAGGAAGCGCCAACGAAAATCACCGATCTGGGCGATAAAATAGCGATTAGCCATCTCTACATTGAGCGCCGTATGGTGCCGCTCAACATCTGGCTGGAACAGTCAGAGGGCCAGGCTTTGCGTGATGCCATCGAAGAGTACGGCAACGCCATCCGCCAACTCGCCGCCGCCAATATTTTTCCCGGCGATATGTTGTTTAAAAACTTCGGCGTCACCCGTCACGGGCGGGTGGTGTTCTACGATTACGATGAAATTTGCTACATGACCGAGATAAACTTCCGCGACATACCGCCGCCGCGCTACCCGGAAGACGAGCTGTCCAGCGAGCCGTGGTACAGCGTTTCGCCGGGCGATGTGTTTCCCGAGGAGTTTCGCCACTGGCTGTGTGCGGACCCACGCATCGGGCCGTTATTTGAAGAGATGCATGAAGATCTGTTCCACGCCAGCTACTGGCGCGGGCTACAAACGCGGATCAAAAACGGACATGTGGAAGATGTGTACGCTTACCGCCGCAAGCAGCGGTTTTGTGTGCGGTTTAACGAATCCCACCATACGCCAGCGTCACCTCTTTCGCGGCCTTAATCACCAGCGCGCCCAGCTCGGTGACGCGATCGTCGGTCATGCGCGAAATCGGCCCGGAAATCGAGATCGCGGCGAACGGCTCGCGGTGCTCGTCGAAAATACAGGACGCGAGGCAGCGCAGGCCAAGGGCGTGTTCTTCGTCATCAAACGAATAGCCGCGCTTGCGGGTCAACGCCAGATCTTCTTTCAGATGCACCGGCGACACCAGGGTGGCGTGGGTGTAGGCGTGCAGCCCTTTACGGTGCAGCAGCCCCGTCACCTGCTCTTCGCTCAGCTGCGACAGAAACGCTTTACCCGCCCCGGAGGCATGCATCGGCAGCTTGCCGCCAATCGGTGCGGACATGCGCATCAGCTGCGTGCACTGTACCTGGTCGATAATAATGGCCTGATGATCGCTCTGGTCCAGCACCGCAAGGTTGACCGTCTCGCCGGACTCTTCCATCAGCTTGCGCAGGATCGGGTGAACAATCGCCAGCAGGTTGCGGCTTTGCAGAAAACTGCTGCCGACAATAAACGCATGCGCGCCCACTGCCCAGTGTCCCAGCTCGCCCACCTGACGCACGAAACCCAGCTGCTGCATGGTCGTCAACAGACGGTGGGTAGTGGAGTTCGGTAATCCCGCCTGTTGCGCCAGCTCCGTCAGGGCCACGCTACCATGCGATTCGGCTATCCATTCCAGCAGCTTCAGGCCGCGCGTCAGGGACTGAACCTGTCCGCCGGGCTGTGTGGCAGGGTTGGCAGCAGGTTTTCTGCCGCGTTTAGCGGGAACGGTCGTAACCATGACGAACTCCTTTTTCTGTATCGTGGAAATCATTTTCGTTTTATTTGGTGAATTTGCAACCGCTTTCCTGACTGATCGGAGGAGTGATGGTGAACATGTCTCATGTTCCCGCCGTGTGGCTTTTCGGCCCTGCGAGATTATGCCAGTATGGAACGCAGCCTTTTGGCCATGTTGAGCGTTGTCGGGAGCAAGTGTGAGCAGCAAAGTAGAGCAACTGCGTGCGCAGTTAAATGAACGAATTCTGGTGCTGGACGGCGGCATGGGCACCATGATCCAGGGCTATCGTCTGAGCGAAGACGATTTCCGCGGTGAGCGCTTTGCCGACTGGCCTTGTGACCTGAAAGGAAACAATGACCTGCTGGTGTTGAGCAAACCGTCCGTCATCCGGGATATCCACAACGCCTACTTTGAAGCGGGTGCGGATATTGTAGAAACCAACACCTTCAACTCGACAACCATCGCCATGGCGGATTACCAGATGGAATCCCTGTCGGCGGAGATCAACTTTGAGGCGGCCAGGCTCGCCCGCGCCTGCGCCGACGAATGGACCGCCCGTACCCCGGATAAACCGCGCTACGTTGCCGGGGTGCTTGGCCCGACGAACCGCACCGCGTCAATTTCACCGGACGTCAACGATCCGGCGTTTCGTAACATCACCTTCGACCAGCTGGTGGCCGCCTATCGTGAGTCTACTAAAGCGCTGGTGGAAGGCGGTTCCGACCTGATCCTGATTGAAACCGTATTCGACACCCTCAACGCCAAAGCCGCGATTTACGCGGTGAAAGAGGAGTTCGAGGCGCTGGGCGTTGACCTGCCGATCATGATTTCCGGCACCATCACCGACGCCTCGGGGCGCACGCTTTCCGGCCAGACCACCGAAGCCTTCTATAACTCGCTGCGCCACGCTGAAGCCCTCTCCTTCGGCCTGAACTGCGCGCTGGGGCCGGACGAGCTGCGCCAGTACGTGCAGGAGCTTTCGCGCATCGCCGAATGCTACGTCACCGCCCACCCGAACGCCGGTCTGCCGAACGCGTTTGGCGAATACGATCTGGATGCCGACACCATGGCAGCGCAAATCCGCGAGTGGGCCGAGTCTGGCTTCCTGAACATTGTTGGCGGCTGCTGCGGCACCACGCCGGAGCACATCGCCGCCATGAGCCGCGCCGTTTCCGGGCTGCCGCCGCGCAAGCTGCCCGAGCTTCCGGTTGCCTGTCGCCTTTCCGGCCTTGAGCCGTTGACTATCGGTGATGACAGCCTGTTTGTGAACGTGGGTGAACGTACGAACGTCACCGGTTCCGCAAAGTTTAAGCGCCTGATCAAAGAAGAGAAGTACAACGAAGCGCTGGACGTTGCCCGTCAGCAGGTCGAGAGCGGCGCGCAGATTATTGATATCAACATGGACGAAGGGATGCTCGACGCCGAAGCGGCGATGGTGCGTTTTCTCAACCTGATTGCCGGTGAGCCGGACATTGCCCGCGTGCCAATCATGATTGACTCCTCCAAATGGGACGTCATCGAAAAAGGGCTGAAATGCATTCAGGGTAAAGGCATCGTCAACTCCATTTCGATGAAGGAGGGGGTCGATACTTTTATTCACCACGCGAAGCTGGTGCGCCGCTACGGGGCCGCCGTGGTGGTGATGGCCTTCGATGAAGTGGGCCAGGCTGATACCCGCGAGCGCAAAACTGAGATATGCCGCCGCGCCTACAAGATTTTGACCGAAGAGGTGGGCTTCCCGCCGGAAGACATCATTTTCGACCCGAACATCTTCGCCGTCGCGACCGGTATTGAAGAGCACAACAATTACGCCCAGGACTTTATCGGCGCGTGTGAAGACATTAAACGCGAGCTGCCGCATGCGCTGATCTCGGGTGGCGTGTCGAACGTCTCGTTCTCGTTCCGTGGTAACGACCCGGTGCGTGAGGCGATCCACGCCGTGTTCCTCTACTACGCCATCCGCAACGGAATGGATATGGGGATCGTTAACGCGGGCCAGCTGGCGATTTACGACGATCTGCCTGCCGAGCTGCGCGACGCCGTCGAGGACGTGATCCTCAACCGTCGTGACGACGCCACCGAGCGCATGCTGGAACTGGCGGAAAAATATCGCGGCAGCAAGTCGGATGAATCAGCCACCGTTCAGCAGGCCGAGTGGCGCGCCTGGGACGTGAAAAAGCGTCTGGAATACTCGCTGGTGAAAGGGATTACCGAGTTCATCGAGCAAGATACCGAGGAAGCGCGTCAGCAGGCAGCCCGCCCGATTGAGGTGATCGAAGGGCCGCTGATGGACGGCATGAACGTGGTCGGCGATCTGTTCGGCGAGGGCAAGATGTTCCTGCCGCAGGTGGTGAAATCCGCCCGCGTCATGAAGCAGGCTGTGGCTTATCTGGAACCCTTTATCGAAGCCAGCAAAGAGAAGGGCTCCAGCAACGGTAAAATGGTTATCGCCACCGTGAAGGGTGACGTGCACGACATCGGCAAAAACATTGTTGGCGTGGTGTTGCAGTGTAATAACTACGAGATTATTGACCTCGGCGTGATGGTTCCGGCGGATAAAATCCTCAAGACCGCACGCGAAGTCAACGCTGACCTGATTGGTCTTTCAGGGCTGATCACGCCGTCGCTGGACGAAATGGTCAACGTGGCGAAAGAGATGGAGCGTCAGGGCTTCACCATTCCGCTGCTTATTGGCGGGGCCACCACCTCGAAAGCCCACACGGCGGTGAAAATCGAGCAAAACTACAGCGGGCCGACGGTGTATGTCCAAAACGCCTCGCGCACCGTGGGAGTGGTCTCCGCGCTGCTTTCCGATACCCAGCGCGATGAGTTTGTCGCCCGCACCCGCAAAGAGTACGAAACCGTCCGCATTCAGCACGGCCGTAAGAAACCGCGCACGCCGCCGGTGACGCTCGCCGCCGCGCGCGATAACGACCTGGCCTTCGACTGGGCAAGCTATACGCCGCCGGTCGCGCACCGTCTGGGCGTGCAGGAGGTGGGCGCCAGCATTGAGACGCTGCGCAACTACATCGACTGGACGCCGTTCTTTATGACCTGGTCGCTGGCGGGCAAATATCCGCGCATCCTGGAAGACGAGGTGGTAGGCGAAGAGGCGAAACGCCTGTTTAAAGATGCCAACGACATGCTCGACAGGCTGAGCGCAGAGAAAGCCCTCAATCCGCGCGGCGTGGTGGGGCTGTTCCCGGCAAACCGCGTGGGCGACGACGTGGAAATCTATCGCGATGAAACCCGCACCCACGTGCTGGCCGTGAGCCATCACCTGCGCCAGCAAACGGAGAAAGTGGGCTTTGCCAACTACTGCCTGGCGGATTTTGTTGCGCCAAAGCTGAGCGGGAAAGCCGACTATATCGGCGCGTTTGCCGTCACCGGGGGTCTGGAAGAAGATGCGCTGGCGGATGCGTTCGACGCACAGCATGATGATTACAACAAAATCATGGTGAAAGCGATTGCCGACCGTCTGGCGGAAGCCTTTGCTGAATACCTGCACGAACGCGTACGTAAGGTGTACTGGGGCTACGCGGCGAATGAGAACCTCAGCAACGAGGAGCTGATCCGCGAAAACTACCAGGGCATTCGTCCGGCACCGGGGTATCCGGCCTGTCCGGAACATACCGAGAAGGGCACTATCTGGAAACTGCTGGACGTAGAAGCGCATACGGGCATGAAGCTCACCGAGTCATTTGCTATGTGGCCGGGCGCGTCCGTTTCCGGATGGTACTTCAGCCACCCGGACAGCAAGTACTTCGCCGTGGCGCAGCTTCAGCGCGATCAGATTGAAGATTACGCCCAGCGTAAAGGCATGAGCGTGTCAGAGGTAGAACGCTGGCTGGCGCCGAATTTAGGCTACGACGCAGACTAACGTCACTTTTCCTTACAACAAACAGGGCACCTCCAGGGTGCCCTGTCTCTTTCTTACGTTTAAACCCTTATACTGGAAGAAGGTTCTTACCACATTGCCCGGTGGCGCTGCGCTGACCGGGCCTACGCGTAGGCCGGATAAGGCGTAGCCGCCATCCGGCAAGACAACGCGCAACAAACCTCAGGAAAACAGATAACGATAAGGAGGAAAACCAACCGTGTTGACGTTGTTACACCTGCTCTCCGCAGTCGCACTGCTGGTATGGGGCACCCATATCGTTCGTACCGGCGTAATGCGCGTGTTTGGCGCACGTTTACGTACCGTTCTCAGCGGCAGCGTTGAGAAGAAGCCGCTCGCCTTCTGCGCGGGTATTGGCGTCACGGCGCTGGTGCAAAGCAGTAATGCTACCACCATGCTCGTCACTTCGTTTGTGGCGCAGGATCTGGTCGCCCTCGCTCCGGCGCTGGTGATCGTTCTCGGCGCTGATGTGGGGACCGCGCTGATGGCGCGTATCCTGACCTTCGATCTCTCCTGGCTGTCGCCGCTGCTGATTTTTATCGGCGTCATTTTCTTCCTCAGCCGTAAGCAAAGTCGTGCCGGGCAGCTCGGACGCGTCGGCATCGGCCTCGGGCTGATCCTGCTGGCGCTGGAGCTGATTGTGCAGGCGGTTACGCCGATCACCCAGGCCAACGGCGTGCAGGTCATCTTCGCCTCGTTAACCGGCGATATTATGCTGGATGCGCTGATTGGCGCGGTGTTTGCCATCGTCAGCTACTCCAGCCTGGCAGCCGTTCTGCTGACGGCGACGCTCACCGCTGCGGGGGCCATCTCTTTCCCGGTGGCGCTGTGCCTGGTGATCGGCGCCAACCTCGGTTCTGGCCTGCTGGCGATGCTCAACAACAGCGCCGCCAATGCTGCCGCCCGCCGCGTGGCGCTGGGAAGTTTACTGTTTAAGCTGGTGGGCAGCCTGATCATTCTGCCGTTTGTGCATCCGCTGGCCAACCTGATGGATAACATCTCTCTGCCGAAAGCGGAGCTGGTGATCTACTTCCACGTCTTCTATAACCTGGTGCGCTGCCTGGCGATGGTGCCGTTTGCTGCTCCAATGGCCCGCTTCTGCGAACGTCTGATTCGTGATGAACCGGAGCTGGACGCGCGCCTCAAGCCGAAGCATCTCGATACCTCGGTGCTGGACACGCCCGCGCTGGCCATCGCCAACGCCGCCCGCGAAACGCTGCGCATGGGCGACGCGATGGAAACCATGCTCGAAGGGCTGAAAAAGGTGATGCACGGCGAGCCGCGCGAGGAGAAGGAGCTGCGCAGGCTGGCGGACGATATCAACGTGCTGTACACCGCCATCAAGCTCTATCTGGCACGCATCCCCCAGGACGAGCTGGCGGAAGAGGAGTCCCGCCGCTGGGCGGAAATCATTGAGATGTCGCTTAACCTGGAGCAGGCCTCGGACATCGTCGAGCGTATGGGCAGCGAAATCGCGGACAAATCCCTGGCTGCGCGTCGGGCGTTCTCCGTAGAAGGGCTGAAGGAGCTGGAAGCGCTGCACGAAAAGCTGGTGAGCAACCTGAAGCTGGCGATGTCGGTGTTCTTCTCCAGCGACGTGCCGAGCGCGCGCCGCCTGCGTCGCAACAAGCATCGCTTCCGCATTCTTAACCGCCGATACTCGCACGCCCACGTTGAGCGTCTGCACCAGCAGAACGTTCAGAGCATCGAGACCAGCTCCCTGCACCTGGGGCTGCTGGGGGATATGAAGCGTCTTAACTCGCTGTTCTGCGCGGTGGCGTATAGCGTGATGGAACAACCGGATGAAGACGACGAGCGGGATGAGTATTAATCTCTGAAAGCGCCTCGCAAAACCCATTTGCGAGGCGTGACACACTCTAAAGAGCATTTTACTCTTCAGACCTTACATTTTTAAGGGAATAGAAAATGCTCGTTTATTACGCTACACTTCGCCAATTCATGCGCATTCCAATGGGGGTTATCATGCGCACTACTAACGGCATAAAAAAATCCGTCAATGTTTCGTTAGCACCTGACATTCTTGAAGAAGCGCGACGTCTCAAACTTAATCTCTCTGCTGTACTCACTGCCGCCCTACAGGAACAGTTTCGTGCGCACCAGCGCGCAGAGTGGTTAGCAGAAAATAAAGCGTCTATAGAGGCCATCAACCAGTGGGTTGATGAAAACGGCTCTTTCAGCGACTTTCAGAGGTCATTCTGATGGAGCAATATTTTGCTTATGAGAATGCAGGGAATGGGAAAAATGCCTATCCATGGCTTATCAATATGCAGCACCCTGTTGCTAATGTGATGAAACATGTACTGGTTGCTCCCGCCGTAGAATTAAGCCAGCTGGGCGGCATTCGTCCGCCTGCGAAAGTGTGCCCTGTCGTTGAAATCGCGGGTAAGCCCTGCGTGGTCATGATGCATATGCTGTCAGGCATCTCTTCAAAAGAGTTAGGTGAACGCGTTTCCGATCTCACTGACAGCAGTGCTTCATTGCGTGATGCACTCGATTTTCTGATCAACGGTTACTAGGTCTTTTTTGTCAGCCGCAAGGTAAGGTATATTTCGCCCTTCACAGGAGAAACTATGCTGCCAACTCAATCAACCCGATTAAACAAATACATTAGCGAGAGCGGGATCTGCTCACGTCGCGAGGCTGACCGTTACATTGAACAGGGTAACGTGTTTCTCAACGGCAAACGCGCCACCATCGGCGATCAGGTGGTGCCTGGCGATGTGGTTAAAGTGAATGGTCAGGTCATCGAACCGCGTGATGCCGAAGACCTGGTGTTTATCGCGTTGAACAAACCGGTTGGGATTGTCAGCACCACGGAAGATGGCGAGCGGGACAACATCGTTGATTTCGTTAACCACAGCAGCCGTATCTTCCCGATTGGTCGCCTGGATAAAGACTCTCAGGGGTTGATTTTCCTTACCAACCACGGCGACCTGGTGAACAAAATTCTGCGTGCCGGTAACGACCACGAGAAAGAGTACATCGTGACGGTGAACAAGCCGGTGACGGACGAGTTCATTCGCGGGATGGGCGCAGGCGTGCCGATTCTGGGCACCGTGACGAAGAAGTGTAAGGTCAAAAAAGAAGCGCCGTTTGCCTTCCGTATTACCCTGGTGCAGGGCTTAAACCGCCAGATCCGCCGCATGTGCGAGTATTTTGGTTATGAAGTGACGAAGCTGGAACGCACGCGCATCATGAACGTCAGCCTGACCGGGATCCCGCTGGGCGAGTGGCGCGACCTGACGGACGACGAGCTGATTGAGCTGTTCAAGCTTATCGAAAACTCCTCGTCCGAAGCGAAGCCGAAAGCCAAAGCCAAAGCCAAACCGAAAACGCAGGCGATTAAACGTCCGGTGGTTAAGGCACCGCAGGCGGAAGAGAAAGGGCGAGGCAAGCCGGGCAACGGAAAACGCTTTACCCAGCCGGGGCGCAAAAAGAAAGGGCGCTGATTAGCGCCTTCCACGGGTTGATGTGCTGGCGGACCAGGAAAAGGTTGCCTCTGCATCCGGTTTATAAGCCTGCTCTTTTTTCAGCTTGCGGGCTTTTTTCGCCGCGGCATCACGTTGTGCCATCAGCTTATCGATGTACTCTTTTTTAACCTGATTGGTTTCGGCATTCGTCAGCGTGCGGCCATGCGCGATGCGGGCGCGGTCAAGAAGCGTTTTCAGTTCGCGCTGCTCGGCTTCCGTCATGTCTTTCTGGGTCAATCGTGGTGTCGCCATTGCTGAAGCCTCCTGATGGGGAGGCTCCAGTGTAAAGCAAGCCGGGTTAATTAACCCTGTTTCAGCGCATCTTTTTTCGGTTGTTCATCAATCGGCTTACCGGACCAGTAGCCCGCCAGCAGCGAACCAGACAGGTTGTGCCAGACGGAGAACAGCGCGCCCGGCAGGGCTGCAAGCGGCGAGAAGTAAATTTTTCCGAGCGCCGCCGCCAGGCCGGAGTTCTGCATTCCCACTTCGATCGCCAGCGTGCGGCAGGTGGATTCGTCAAAGCCAAACAGCTTCCCGCCCCAGTATCCGCCCAGCAGGCCGATGGTGTTGTGCAGCACCACCGCGACGATCACCACAAAGCCCACCGAGGCAATGTGCGAGGCGGAACCGGCTACCACGGCGCTGATGATCGCCAGAATGCAGACCATCGAAAACGCGGGCAGGTACGGCTCAACCGCTTTCACCACGCGTGGGAACAGATGGTGGATAATCAGCCCCAGCGCAATCGGGATCACCACGATTTGCAAAATGCTGAGCAGCATGCCCATCACGTCCACCTGAATATGCGCGTCCACGTACAGGCGGGTTAATAGCGGTGTGGCAATCACGCCCACCAGCGTGGAAACGGACGAGATGGTGACGGACAGCGCCACGTCGCCTTTCGCCAGGAAGATCATCACGTTAGATGCCGTACCGCTGGCAACGCTGCCCACCAGCACCATCCCGGCGGAAAGGTCCGGTGGCATTTTGAAGGCCATCGCCAGCAGCCACGCCGCGAGCGGCATCACCAGGTAGTGCAGGAAAATACCCGCGGCAACCGGCGCCGGGCGAGACAGCACGCGTTTAAAATCGTCGATTTTCAGGTGTACGCCCATGCCGAGCATAATCAGCATCAGCAGCGTGGTGACCCACGGACCAATGCCCGTGAACGTGCTAGGGGTGTAATACGCGAGTATGGAGAGCAGCAGCGCCCATAGCGGGAACAGCCGGGTGATAGCGGATAACATAGTGAATTCCTTGCAGTATTGTCGTGTTGTTTTGTAATAAAAAAGCCGGGTCTGTGCCCGGCTTATTGGTATTGTTTATCGTGCTAACGAATTTTATTCAAACAAATTCTGATGAAGTTTCTGCACGACCTGCTCGGCCTGATCGGCAGGGACCAGGAAGCAGAGGTTATAGCTGGAGGCGCCGTAGCAAATCATGCGGATGCTGAACGGGTCGAGCACGCCGAAGACCTCTTTGCCCACGCCGCAGGCGCGCGACAGCTTGTTACCGATGATGGCAACCAGCGCCAGATCTTCTTCCACTTCCACGCGGCACAGTTCGGACAGCTCAATCAGCAGCGATTGCGTCAGCAGGGTATCGCCGGTAGAGGTGGAGCCGGTGGTGTCGAGCGTCAGTGCGATGCTCACTTCCGAGGTGGTGATCAGATCCACGGAGATATTATGGCGCGCCAGGATACCAAACACTTCTGCCAGGAAGCCGCGGGAGTGCAGCATATTATGGCTGTGCAGGGTAACCAGCGTCTGCTTGCGGCGCAGGGCCAGCGCGCGGAACAGCGGTGGGTTCTCGGTTTTCTTGCAGACCAGCGTCCCGCCCGCCTTTGGATCTTTACTGGAACCAACGAAAACCGGAATGTCGCTGCGCACGGCAGGCAGCAGCGTGGCCGGATGCAGCACTTTCGCGCCGAAGGTGGCCATTTCCGCCGCTTCTTCAAAGGCGATCACGTCAATACGTTTTGCCGCAGACACCACGCGCGGGTCGGTAGTGTAAATACCCGGCACGTCCGTCCAGATATCCACGCGGGTCGCGTGCAGGGCTTCGCCCAGCAGGGCGGCGGTGTAGTCGCTGCCGCCGCGGCCCAGCGTAGTGGTGCGTCCTTTGGCTTCGCTACCGATAAAGCCCTGGGTGATCACAATGCCTTCATCAAGGCGCGGGGCAAGCTGCTGGCTGGTCAGCTCGGCCAGCGCTTCCACGTCCGGCTCGGCGCGGCCAAAGCGGTCGCTGGTGCGCATCACTTTGCGCACGTCAAACCACTGCGCCTGAATATTGCGCTCGCGCATGATCTCAACGAACAGCAGGGTGGACATCAGCTCGCCGTGGCTGACCAGCTCGTCGGTCAGCGCGGTTGAGGTGGCCAGCGACGCGGCTTCTGCCAGGGTGGTAATATTTTCCAGCAGGCGTTCCACTTCCTCACGAATGACGTTCGGGTTTTGCAGACGCTCAAGGATGTCGAACTGAATTTTGCGTAGCGCATCCAGCTTCACGAAACGCTCGGTCGCCTCCAGTCCTTCAGACAGCGAAACCAGCAGGTTCGTCACGCCGGCTGAGGCGGACAGCACCACCAGGCGGGTATTCGGATCGGCCAGCACCACATCGGCGCTGCGGTTCATGGCAGCGTAGTCTGCCACACTGGTGCCGCCAAACTTGGCGACCACAAAACTCGTCATAACAACCTCGTGTCAGGGAATGAATAGAGCGACCTTGGCACAAGAGTGAAGCGAGGACAGGTGCAGGCGCAAAATACGGCCCTATAAATAAAATGCGGGGGAGGTCCTGTCAATGCTGGGATTATGCGGATTTTTCATGGGGGGGTACCCCTCAGAAACAGGACTTATAACAGGCCCATATTTTATGCTCCTTTTTACCCCCTTTTGACCGACATTTCGCCACGCCGGAAGGGCGCGACAGCAGCTATACTTTTCGGGTCTTTTCACCTGCGTTTGATGCAGACCAGGGCAATGGCATAAAAACCATCACAATTTTTATTTGCAGGCGCTACAATCGACCGTAGTCACAATTCTCAAATCAGAAGAGTATTGCTATGAAAAACATCAACCCAACGCAGACCGCTGCATGGCAGGCACTACAGAAACATTTTGATGAAATGAAAGACGTCACCATCGCGGATCTGTTCGCGAAAGATGCCGATCGTTTCAGCAAGTTCTCCGCCACCTTCGATGACCTGATGCTGGTGGATTTCTCCAAGAACCGTATCACCGAAGAGACGCTGGCGAAGCTGCAAGATCTGGCGAAAGAGACCGAGCTGGCTGATGCCATCAAATCCATGTTCTCTGGTGAGAAGATCAACCGCACCGAAGATCGTGCCGTACTGCACGTGGCGCTGCGTAACCGTAGCAATACTCCAATCATCGTTGACGGCAAAGATGTGATGCCGGAAGTGAACGCGGTGCTGGAAAAGATGAAAACCTTCTCTGAAGCGATCATCTCCGGCAGCTGGAAAGGCTACACCGGCAAAGCAATCACCGACGTGGTGAACATCGGTATCGGCGGCTCTGACCTCGGCCCGTTCATGGTGACCGAGGCGCTGCGCCCTTACAAAAACCACCTCAACATGCACTTCGTCTCTAACGTCGATGGGACTCACATCGCCGAAGTGCTGAAAAAAGTGAACCCGGAAACCACCCTGTTCCTGGTGGCGTCCAAAACCTTCACCACCCAGGAAACCATGACCAACGCCCACAGCGCGCGCGACTGGTTCCTGAAAACCGCGGGTGATGAAAAGCACGTCGCGAAACACTTCGCGGCGCTCTCCACCAACGGTAAAGCGGTAGGCGAGTTCGGCATCGATACAGCGAACATGTTCGAGTTCTGGGACTGGGTTGGCGGCCGCTACTCTCTGTGGTCTGCAATCGGCCTGTCCATCATTCTGTCCGTCGGCTTCGATAACTTCGTTGAGCTGCTCTCCGGTGCGCACGCGATGGACAAACACTTCTCCACCACCGCGCCTGAGAAAAACCTGCCGGTGCTGCTGGCGCTGATCGGTATCTGGTACAACAACTTCTTCGGTGCTGAAACCGAAGCGATCCTGCCGTACGACCAGTATATGCACCGCTTTGCGGCCTACTTCCAGCAGGGCAACATGGAATCCAACGGTAAGTACGTTGACCGTAACGGCAACGCGGTGGATTACCAGACTGGCCCAATCATCTGGGGCGAGCCGGGCACCAACGGCCAGCATGCGTTCTACCAGCTGATCCACCAGGGTACCAAAATGGTACCGTGCGATTTCATCGCCCCGGCGATTACGCACAACCCGCTGTCCGACCACCATCAGAAGCTGCTGTCTAACTTCTTCGCCCAGACCGAAGCGCTGGCGTTCGGCAAATCCCGCGAGGTAGTTGAGCAGGAGTATCGTGACCAGGGTAAAGATCCGGCCACGCTGGACCACGTTGTGCCGTTCAAGGTGTTCGAAGGCAACCGTCCAACTAACTCCATCCTGCTGCGCGAAATCACCCCGTTCAGCCTGGGCGCGCTGATTGCGCTGTACGAGCACAAGATCTTCACCCAGGGCGCTATCCTCAATATCTTCACCTTTGACCAGTGGGGCGTTGAGCTGGGCAAACAGCTGGCAAACCGCATTCTGCCGGAGCTGGACGACGATAAAGCAATCGACAGCCACGACAGCTCCACCAACGGTTTGATTAACCGCTATAAAGCATGGCGTGGGTAATAAATATGTCATGAAAAATGCCGGCGCTATGCCGGCATTTTTTTATCGGATAATTCCTGATGTCTGTTAGTTAACTCAAATTTCGGGTCTGAGTTTAATCCGAAAAACGTGTCTAACCCGTTAATTGCTGCGGTTTATTTTAAGAAAATACGCAGAAATACTTTAGCGTGTTTATATTATAACTAGCTGATTTATAGTGGTTATATATTTTATCTATTCTTCTTTCGTTTCATTTTTATCCATTAGTCCGAAAACCCTTTCCCTATTTCCCCGTACGGTAAACCCTCAGCGTTAGTTGTGTATACTCGAATCCGCCTGAATTTCTTTCGGGCAAATCTCCATTCATTCATTGAAGGGAAATTGTTATGAAGAAAGTACTGTATGGCATTTTTGCCATATCTGCACTTGCGGCGACGTCTGTCTATGCAGCTCCGGTCCAGGTCGGGGAAGCAGCAGGGTCGGCAGCGACGTCTGCGTCTGCGGGAAGTTCTACCGCAGCCAGCACCAGCGCCGTAAGTTCAGCCGTGGGTGTCGCGCTGGCGGCAACCGGTGGCGGTGATGGCTCCAATACCGGAACCACGACCACTACGACGACCAGCACCCAGTAATACCGGGTGTTTTAATCATAACCACACTTCGGTGTGGTTATTTCGCCCCTTCGGAGAAGAGTCGTGAAGCGACCTGCAATCATCCTGATTTGCCTGCTGTTGCAGGCGTGCTCAGCTACCACTAAAGGGCTGGGCAACTCACTGTGGGACAGCATGTTCGGCACGCCGGGCGTGCATCTGACCGATGACGAACTTCAGAACATGCCGTATGCCAGCCAGTACATGCAGCTAAACGATGGTCCGCAACTGTTTGTGGTGCTCGCTTTCGATGAAAACGGGCAGCAGAAATGGGTGACGCAGGATCAGGCCACCATCGTCACGCAGCATTCCCGAATCGTGAAAACGTTGCTCGGCGGCGACAACCTGATCGAGGTGAACAACCTGGCTGAAGATCCGCTCATTAAGCCGAATCAGATTGTCGATGGCGCAAGCTGGACGCGCACGATGGGCTGGACCGAACACAAACAGGTGCGTTATGCCACGGCCCGCTCCACTTTCCGCTGGGACGGTACGGACAGCGTAAAGGTGGGCAGCGACGAAACGCAGGTTCGCGTGCTAGATGAAGAGGTGACAACCGACCAGGCCACCTGGCATAACCGCTTCTGGGTGGACGAAGAGGGGCAAATCCGCCAGTCCTTGCAGTATCTCGGTGCCGGTTTCTTCCCGGTGAAGACCACCCTGATCAAGGCGGCGAAATCATGAAAACGCTCATCCACGTTGCGCTTCTCGCCAGCCTTGCCTCGCCGCTGGCGTGGTCTGCGGGAACGGTACAGGTCTACACCCCGGACAGCGAAAAACCCAAAACCTTAACCAATGCCGGGCATCTGCTCGATCTGGTGGGTCAGCCGAGACTGGCGAAAAGCTGGTGGACCGGGGGCGTTATCAGCGAGCGTCAGGCGACGATTGTCGCGGAACAAAGACATCAGGCGCTGCTCGCCAGATTATCCGGGCTGGCACAGCAGGAAGACGCCGACGATGCCGCGGCCATCAACAGCCTGCGCCAGCAGCTTCAGGCCCTGAAGGTGACGGGCCGGCAGAAGGTGAACCTCGATCCGGATGAGGTGCGCGTCGCGGAAAACGGCAATCCGTCGCTGGAGGGGGGCTATACCCTGTGGCTTCCGGCTCAGCCTTCCACCGTCACCGTGATGGGGCTCATCAGCAGCCCTGGCATTAAGCCGTTTACGCCGGGCCGGGACGTCGCGAGCTATCTTGACGAACAAAGCCTGCTCAGCGGTGCCGATAACAGCTATGCCTGGGTGGTCTATCCGGACGGGCATACGCAGAAAGCGCCGGTGGCTTACTGGAATAAACGCCATATCGAACCCATGCCGGGCAGCATCATTTTTGTCGGTTTTGCCGACCATTTCTGGACGAAAGCGTATGACGGGCTTAATGCCGATATCCTTCGCTCCCTGATACAGCGGATACCGGAATAATGAAAAAAACCTATCTCTACAGCATGCTTGCACTGTGCGTGAGTGCCGCCTGTCATGCAGAAACGTATCCGGCACCGATTGGCCCGTCGCAGTCCGATTTTGGCGGCGTGGGCTTACTGCAAACCCCGACCGCGCGGATGGCGCGCGAGGGGGAAATCAGCCTTAACTATCGCGATAACGATCAGTACCGCTACTATTCTGCGTCCGTGCAGCTGTTCCCCTGGCTGGAGACCACGCTGCGCTACACCGACGTGCGAACGAAACAGTACAGCAGCGTCGACGCCTTCTCCGGCGATCAGACCTATAAAGACAAAGCCTTCGACGTGAAGCTGCGCCTGTGGGAAGAGAGCTACTGGATGCCGCAGGTCTCCGTCGGTGCAAAAGATATCGGCGGTACCGGCCTGTTTGATGCGGAATACATCGTTGCCAGTAAAGCCTGGGGGCCGTTTGATTTCTCGCTGGGTCTCGGCTGGGGTTATCTTGGTACCAGCGGCAACGTAACCAATCCGTTCTGCTCCTACAGCGACAAATACTGCTACCGCGATAACAGCTACAAAAAAGCGGGCTCCATCAACGGCGACCAGATGTTCCACGGCCCGGCCTCGCTGTTTGGCGGCGTAGAGTATCAAACGCCCTGGCAGCCGCTGCGCCTGAAGCTGGAGTATGAAGGCAATAACTACAGCGAAGATTTTGCCGGCAAGATTGAGCAGAAGAGCAAGTTTAACGTCGGCGCCATTTACCGCGTGACCGACTGGGCCGACGTTAACCTCAGCTACGAGCGCGGCAATACCCTGATGTTTGGCTTCACGCTGCGCACCAACTTTAACGATATGCGTCCGCGCTACAATGACAACCCGCGGCCTAAATACCAGCCGGAGCCGCAGGATGCGATCATTCAGCACTCCGTGGTGGCGAATCAGCTGACGCTGCTGAAATATAACGCGGGGCTGGCGGATCCGAAGATCCAGACCAAAGGCGATACGCTGTACGTCACCGGCGAGCAGGTGAAATACCGTGATTCCCGCGAAGGGATCGAGCGTGCCAACCGGATCGTTATGAACGATCTGCCGGAGGGGATCCGCACGATCCGCGTGACGGAGAACCGTCTCAACATGCCGCAGGTCACAACCGAAACCGACGTTGCCAGCCTTAAGCGTCATCTTGAAGGCGAGCCGCTGGGACATGAAACCGAGCTGGTGCAAAAACGCGTTGAGCCGGTGGTGCCGGAGAGTACCGAGCAGGGCTGGTATATCGATAAGCCCCGCTTCGATTTCCATATCGATCCGGTGCTGAACCAGTCCGTCGGCGGGCCGGAAAACTTCTACATGTATCAGCTGGGCGCGATGGCGACGGCCGATCTGTGGGTGACCGACCACCTGTTGACCACCGGTAGCCTGTTCGGCAACCTTGCCAACAACTACGACAAATTTAATTACACCAACCCGCCGAACGATTCAAAACTGCCGCGCGTGCGTACCCGCGTGCGTGAATACGTGCAGAACGATATCTACGTGAATAACCTCCAGGCCAACTACTTCCAGTACTTCGGCAACGGTTTCTACGGCCAGGTTTACGGTGGCTATCTGGAAACCATGTTTGGCGGCGCGGGGGCGGAAGTGTTGTATCGTCCTGTCGACAGCAACTGGGCCTTCGGGATTGACGCCAACTACGTGAAACAGCGTGACTGGCGCAGCGCGCAGGACATGATGAAGTTCACCGACTACAGCGTCAAAACCGGTCACCTGACCGCCTACTGGACGCCGTCGTTCGCGCAGGACGTGCTGGTGAAAGCCAGTGTCGGGCAGTATCTGGCGGGCGATAAGGGCGGCACGCTGGATATCTCCAAACACTTCGACAGCGGCGTCGTGGTGGGCGGCTACGCCACCATCACCAACGTTTCGCCGGACGAATACGGGGAAGGGGACTTCACCAAAGGGGTGTACGTGTCGATTCCGCTGGATCTGTTCTCATCCGGTCCGACCCGCAGCCGTGCGGCAGTGGGCTGGACGCCGCTGACGCGTGACGGTGGTCAGCAGCTTGGACGTAAGTTCCAGCTGTATGACATGACCAGCGATAAGAACATTAACTTCCGCTGATGCTTGTTTGCCCGGCCTACGGTTTTTGTAGGCCCGGTAAGCGCAGCGCCACCGGGCGAATGCGCCAAACATAAACAAAAAATATAGATCCCCGTCACATTTTTGCGTTATACAGGAACCTCGCCCTGGAGAATGAGGTGCTGTATGACATCCCTGACTCGCCCGCGCGTTGAGTTCATCTCAACGATACTCCAGACCGTGCTGAACCTCGGTCTGCTGAGCCTTGGCCTGATCCTGGTCGTCTTTCTCGGCAAAGAGACGGTACATCTGGCTGATGTGCTATTTGCCCCTGAGCAAACCAGCAAATATGCGCTGGTGGAAGGGCTGGTGGTCTACTTCCTCTACTTCGAGTTTATTGCCCTGATTGTGAAGTACTTCCAGTCCGGCTTTCACTTCCCGCTGCGCTATTTCATCTACATTGGCATCACCGCCATTGTGCGGCTGATCATCGTCGATCATAAATCCCCGCTCGACGTGCTGATCTACTCGGCGGCGATCCTGCTGCTGGTGATCACCCTCTGGCTGTGCAACTCGAAGCGGCTGAAACGCGAATAAAAAAAGGGCGCTCCGAAGAGCGCCTAACAACAGTCACAAGTTGGTTCAATACAATACGTCTAAAGTTGAGGGTTGCAGTGGCATAACAGATGAAACTTAACCTTTCACACCGCCCGCCGTCAGGCCGTTGACCAGCCAGCGCTGGGCCAACAGGAACACTACGGTAATCGGGATGGCAGAGAGTACCGCCGCCGCGGCAAAGTCGCCCCACAGGTAGTTTTGCGGGTTGAGGTATTGCTGCATGCCAACGGCCAGGGTGTAGCTGTTCACATCGCGCAGCAACAGTGAGGCGACCGGTACTTCGGTGATCGCCGCGATAAACGACAGGATAAACACCACCGCCAGAATCGGCACAGACAGCGGCAGCAGCACCAGACGGAACGCCTGCCACGGGGTGGCGCCATCCAGCGCGGCGGCTTCTTCCAGCGAACCGTCGATGGTTTCGAAATAGCCTTTAATGGTCCACACATGCAGGGCGATACCGCCAAGATAGGCGAAGATCACGCCGCCGTGGGTGTTCAGACCGATAAACGGCACATACTGACCCAGACGGTCAAACAGGGCGTACAGCGCCACCAGCGACAGCACCGCCGGGAACATCTGGAAAATCAGCATCCCTTTCAGCAGCGTCGCTTTGCCCGGGAAACGCATGCGGGCGAAAGCGTAAGCGCAGGTGGTGGAGAGCGTGACGATGCCAATCGCGGTGATGGTCGCCACTTTCACCGAGTTCCACAGCCACAGCAGCACCGGGAACGGCGGCGGAGTAACGCGGCCATCGGCGTGCTCAACGCTGAAGCCCAGCGCGAGCTTCCAGTGCTCCCAGGAGATTTCATCCGGGATCAGGCTCCCGGTCGCAAAGTTACCCGAGCGCAGTGAGATGGCGATAACCATCAGCAGCGGGAACATGATGGCTGCGATGAACATCAGCAGGCCTAAGTGCGTCGCGAGGAGGCGCAGCTTCTGAGATTTGGGTTGTACCATAGCCATGATCGATGCCCTCCTTAGTCAAATTTCATACGTGTGGCTTTCAGGTTCACAATCGCCAGGGCGCCAACCAGCAGGAAGATCAGGGTGGCAATGGCCGCTGCCAGACCAAAGTCCTGGCCGCCGCCGCCTTCAAAGGCGATACGGTAGGTGTAGCTCACGAGCAGGTCGGTATAGCCCGCCGGCGTGGTGGTGCCGAGACGGTCCGGGCCACCGTTGGTCAGCAGCTGAATCAGCACGAAGTTGTTAAAGTTAAAGGCGAAGCTGGCGATCATCAGCGGCGTCAGCGGCTTAATGAGCAGCGGCAGCGTGATCTTGAAGAAGTTCTGGAACGGGCCCGCGCCGTCCATTGCCGAGGCTTCGTACAGGTCGTCCGGAATCGCCTTCAGCAGCCCCATGCACAGGATCATCATGTACGGATAACCCAGCCAGGTGTTCACGATGATAATCATCGAACGGGCGGTGGTCGGGTCGCTGAACCAGGCCGGTTTGATGCCGAACAGCGCGCTCAGCATCATGTTGATTTCACCGAAGCTCTGGTTAAACAGCCCTTTGAAAATCAGAATCGAGATAAACGACGGTACGGCGTACGGCAGAATCAGCAGCACGCGGTAAATCGCTTTCCCTTTCAGGGATTCCCACTGCACGAGGCAGGCCAGCACCATGCCCACGGCAACGGTCAGGATCACGGTCAGGATGGAGAAGACTACCGTCCAGACGAAGATGGCGAAGAACGGCTTCTGGATGCCTTCGTCGGTAAACACGCGGGTAAAGTTATCCCAGCCGATGGTGACGGTATAGCCCGGGCTGAGCTTGTCGTCTCCCCAGCTGCCGTCGGCATTCACAGACTGATAAAAACCGATATCGTTGTTCGGACGATACTTCACACCGCTCTGGTTGTTGGTCAGCGTGCCGTCATCCGCCAGGGTGTAAAGCGGCTGCGTACCGGAGAACTGGCGCAGCGAGCTCATGGTTACTTTGCTGTCATCGGGCAGCACGGCGGTGAGCTGCGTCAGCGCCTGGCGATTCTGGGTAATGATACGCAGGTTCGCGCGTTCGCCTACCGGCAGGGCTTCGGCCTCTTTTAAGACCAGCTCTTGCTCGCCGCCAAATTTGAACGCGTCGGAAAGATAGTTTTTGCCGCTCTCACCGTCAGTGAGCGCTAACTTCCACTCGTCTCCCTCAGGATACAGACCGAAGTTAAAGGTCTTACCGGCCTGATAAGAACGATCCAGAAGCACCTGGGTGGCGCGCTCTTGCGCGAGCTGGTTGGTGCTGCTGTAGTTGGTAAAGGCAATGGCAATGGTGCAGATCAGCGGAAAGAGGACAAACAGCCCCATCCCGGCCACGCCAGGGTAAACATAGCGCCACGCGTACGCTTTACGGTTGGCGAAAATATACAGGCCAACCGAGCTTAAAATCAGCGTCATGATGGCAAAAAGGTATTCCCCTTGCACGTACATTAAAACAACAAGGTAACCCACCAGCAGACACAGCAGACCTATCGCTGACCACTTCAGCGCGTCGCTTTGCCACCAGCGTTTCTTTTTAATGACATCCATGGGGTTCTTCCTCTACAACGGTGGAAACTTTTCGTCAGGTGGCGCTGCGCTTACCTGACCTACGGATCGTGCCGTAGTTGTAGGGCGGGCAGCGTACGCGCCACCCGCCGTTCTTCTGCTTACTTGGTAATACGACCCTGAGCATCTTTCAGCGCGGCATCAACAGTCTGGCGACCGCTGGCAGCATTGATGACGGCGGTACGGGTGGCGTACCAGAACGCGGCCATCTGTGGGATGTTCGGCATGATTTCGCCTTTCTGGGCGTTATCCATGGTGGCCGCAATGCGCGGATCTTTCGCTAACTGATCCTGGAAT
The DNA here is from genome assembly GCF_900322725.1 of Enterobacter cloacae complex sp. Taxonomy (NCBI): domain Bacteria; kingdom Pseudomonadati; phylum Pseudomonadota; class Gammaproteobacteria; order Enterobacterales; family Enterobacteriaceae; genus Enterobacter; species Enterobacter cloacae complex sp. The sequence goes on from NZ_LT991957.1 coordinate 2,422,012, forward strand.
GATTTCAGCGCCACGGCGCCCAGCGGTTTGTCCTTGTTCACATCACCCAGACCTTCATCGGTCAGCAGGTAGTTTTCCAGGAACTCTTTCGCCAGCTCTTTGTTCGGGCTGGCGGCGTTGATACCCGCGCTCAGCACGCCAACGAACGGTTTAGACGGCTTGCCGTTAAAGGTTGGCAGCAGGGTCACGCCGTAGTTGATTTTGCTCTTGTCGATGTTGGTCCAGGCCCACGGACCGTTGATGGTCATCGCGGTTTCGCCTTTGTTGAACGCCGCTTCCGCGATGGAGTAGTCGGTATCCGCGTTCATGTGTTTGTTCTTGATCAGGTCAACCAGGAAGGTCAGGCCTGCTTTCGCGCCCGCGTTGTCTACGCCCACGTCCTTCACGTCATATTTGCCGTTTTCAAACTTGAACGCGTAGCCGCCGTCGGCAGCAATCAGCGGCCAGGTGAAGTACGGCTCTTGCAGGTTGAACATCAGGGCAGATTTACCTTTCGCCTTCAGCTCTTTATCCAGGGCAGGGATCTCTTCCCAGGTTTTCGGTGGGTTTGGCACCAGGTCTTTGTTGTAAATCAGTGACAGGGCTTCAACCGCGATTGGGTAAGCGATCAGCTTGCCGTTATAGCGCACGGCGTCCCAGGTGAACGGGAACAGTTTGTCCTGGAAGGCTTTATCTGGCGTGACTTCAGCCAGCAGGCCAGACTGCGCGTAGCCCCCGAAACGGTCATGCGCCCAGAAGATAATGTCCGGACCGTCGCCCGTGGCCGCAACCTGCGGGAACTTCTCTTCCAGCTTGTCCGGGTGCTCTACGGTCACTTTGATACCGGTGTCTTTCTCGAATTTTTTGCCCACTTCGGCCAGGCCGTTATAGCCCTTGTCGCCGTTAATCCAGATAACCAGCTTACCCTCTTCAATTTTGGCGAGAGCCGGTGCGGAAATCATCATTGCTGCGAGGGCGGACAATGCGAAAACGCGTGCGCCAGTCTTGATCTTCATATCTGCCATCCTTTATTGGTGATGTGCTCGTGGATACATAAGGTGGTTCAACGTGACTCAGTCTCCTTATTTGACATCCTCTTTCCATCCTCCCAGTCCCTACGCCCCACCCCCCGTTTGTGTGATCCCTGTAACATAAATTTAAGTTATGAGTGCTGGCGCACATAAAAACCCACTGAATTTTGCAGGCCGCTTCACGATTTTCGCCTCAGCCCCTCCGCTGCGGTCGCAGAGCCTGCTCTCTCATCCTCCCGCCTCCTCCCCCACAAAAAAGCCGGGGGGTGGAGGATTCACGAAAGTAATGGAACACGCATAGTGAACTTATCTTGAATGTTTCTGTCGGTGACAGGTTGTAACGAAGGGAGAAGGGCATGGCGAGCGTACAGCTGCGTAATGTAACGAAAGCCTGGGGCGACGTAGTGGTGTCAAAAGACATCAATCTGGACATCCACGAAGGTGAGTTTGTGGTGTTCGTGGGTCCATCAGGCTGTGGTAAATCGACTCTGCTGCGTATGATTGCCGGTCTTGAAACCATCACCAGTGGCGATCTGTTTATTGGTGATACCCGAATGAACGACATCCCGCCTGCCGAACGTGGCGTAGGCATGGTGTTCCAGTCTTATGCGCTTTATCCGCATCTTTCCGTTGCCGAGAACATGTCCTTTGGCCTGAAGCTGGCCGGCGCGAAAAAAGAGATTATTAACCAGCGCGTCACTCAGGTGGCGGAAGTGCTCCAGCTGGCGCACCTGCTGGAGCGTAAGCCGAAAGCGCTTTCCGGCGGTCAGCGTCAGCGCGTGGCGATTGGCCGTACGCTGGTGGCCGAGCCGCGCGTCTTCCTGCTCGATGAACCTCTCTCTAACCTGGATGCCGCCCTGCGCGTCCAGATGCGTATCGAAATCTCCCGTCTGCACAAGCGCCTTGGCCGCACGATGATTTACGTCACCCACGATCAGGTCGAAGCGATGACGCTGGCCGACAAAATCGTGGTGCTGGACGCCGGTCGCGTGGCGCAGGTGGGTAAACCGCTGGAGCTGTATCACTACCCGGCAGACCGCTTTGTAGCGGGCTTCATTGGCTCGCCAAAGATGAACTTCCTGCCCGTCAAAGTGACCGCGACGGCGATTGAACAGGTACAGGTGGAGCTGCCAAACCGTCAGCAGGTCTGGCTGCCGGTCGACAGCGCCAACGTACAGGTGGGGGCCAATATGTCCCTTGGTATCCGTCCTGAGCATCTACTGCCAAGCCACATTGCGGATGTGACGCTGGAAGGTGAGGTTCAGGTCGTCGAACAGCTTGGTCACGAAACACAGATTCATATCCAGATCCCCGCCATCCGTCAGAACCTGGTCTACCGCCAGAATGACGTGGTGTTGGTAGAAGAGGGTGCCACATTCGCTATCGGTTTGCCGCCAGAGCGTTGCCATCTGTTCCGTGAGGATGGCACAGCATGTCGTCGGCTGCACAAAGAGCCAGGCGTTTAAGCATTCCAATTACAAAGAAAAGCAATGATCTCAGGAGATAGAATAATGATTACTCTGCGCAAAGTCCCTCTGGCTGTCGCCATTGCGGCAGGCATCCTGTCTGCCCAGGCGGGCGCCGTAGACTTTAAAGGTTATGCTCGTTCCGGCATCGGCTGGACCGGAAGTGGCGGTGAACAACAATGTTTCCAGGCAACAGGTGCACAAAGTAAATACCGTCTCGGTAACGAATGTGAAACCTACGCCGAGCTGAAGCTGGGCCAGGAAGTGTGGAAAGAAGGCGACAAGAGCTTCTATTTCGACACCAACGTAGCGTACTCCGTTTCTCAGCAGAACGACTGGGAATCCACCAGCCCGGCCTTCCGTGAAGCTAACGTGCAGGGTAAAAACCTGATTGAATGGCTGCCAGGCTCTACCATCTGGGCCGGTAAGCGTTTCTATCAGCGTCATGACGTACACATGATCGACTTCTACTACTGGGATATCTCTGGTCCTGGTGCCGGTATTGAAAACATCGATCTGGGCTTTGGTAAGCTCTCTCTGGCCGCCACCCGTTCTTCTGAGTCCGGCGGTTCTGCAACCTTCGCCGATCGTGACGCGAACGGTGACCGTATTTATGACAACGTGGTACCAAACGACGTCTTCGACGTTCGCTTAGCCGGTCTGGAGACCAACCCGGGCGGTACGCTGGAGCTGGGCGTTGACTACGGTCACACCAACATTCCTGACGACTACTATCTGCAACCTGGCGCCTCTAAAGATGGCTGGCTGTTCACCGCTGAACACACCCAGAGCATGATGAAAGGCTTCAACAAGTTCGTGCTGCAATACGGTACGGACTCCATGACCTCTAACGGTAAAGGTATTCCGCAGGGCGGCAGCATCGATAACGACGGCTCTATGTGGCGCGTGCTGGACCACGGTGCAATCACCCTGGCAGACCGTTGGGACCTGATGTATGTCGGTATGTACCAGAACATCGATCGTGATAACAACAACGGTACCGAGTGGTGGACCGTGGGCGTTCGTCCAATGTTCAAATGGACGCCGATCATGAGCACCCTGCTGGAAGTGGGCTACGACAACGTTAAGTCTCAGAAAACTGACGACAAAAACAGCCAGTACAAAATCACCCTGGCGCAGCAGTGGCAGGCAGGCGACAGCATTTGGTCCCGTCCGGCTATCCGCGTCTTCGCAACCTACGCGAAGTGGGATGAGAAATGGGGCTACGCGAACAACGACTCAGGTGCAGGTTACACCTCTGGCGTAGCGTATAGCGACACGTCCGCGAAAACCTTCAGCCGTGGCGACAACGATGAGTGGACCTTCGGCGCCCAGATGGAAATCTGGTGGTAATTCGTCAAGCCTGACGTAATAACCTGAAAAGAGGGGCGTAAGCCCCTCTCTCCTTAGGGTGCTGCGCGCTATTGCCTGGCCACCGCAGCGCTCACGCTATCAGAGGTAATAACAATGAAAATGAAGAAAAGTCTCGTCGCGCTGTGCCTCTCTGCGGGGCTGCTGGCCTGTGCGCCTGCGGTCACCTTTGCAGATGTGAATTTTGTTCCTCAAAATACCAGCGCTGCGCCAGCGATTCCGGCGGCGGCGCTTCAGCAGCTGGTGTGGACACCAGTCGATCAATCAAAAACGCAAACCACTCAGCTTGCTGCGGGCGGCCAGTCGCTGAACGTTCCCGGCATCAGCGGCCCGGTTGCGGCGTTCAGCGTGCCCGCTAACATCGGCGAGCTGACCCTGACGTTGACCAGCGAAGTGAATAAACAGACCAGCGTTTTTGCGCCGAACGTGCTGATCCTCGATCAGAACATGACGCCATCGGCCTTCTTCCCGAGCACCTACTTTAGCTATCAGGAGCCGGGCGTAATGAGCGCTGACCGGCTGGAAGGCGTTATGCGCCTGACGCCAGCCCTGGGCCAGCAGAAGATCTACGTTCTGGTGTTCACAACCGAAAAAGATTTGCAGCAAACCACGAAGCTGGTCGATCCGGCAAAAGCCTATGCGAAAGGCACCGGTAACGCCGTCCCGGATATTCCAGACCCGCATGCCCGTCATACCACCGATGGCCTGATTAAGCTGAAAGTCTCTACCAACAGCGCCTCCAGCGTACTCGTAGGCCCGCTGTTTGGTTCATCTGGCCCGGGCCCGGTAACGGTGGGCAATACTGCCGCGCCTGTTTATGCCGCACCAGCCGCAGCGCCTGCCGCAGCCCCGGCTCCGACGAAAAAAGCCGAGCCGGTGCTTAACGATACTGAAACGTACTTTAACAACGCCATCAAGCAGGCGGTCAAAAACGGCGATGTCGACAAAGCGCTGAAGCTGCTTGATGAAGCCGAGCGTTTAGGTTCAACCACTGCCCGTTCCACCTTTATCAGCAGTGTAAAAGGCAAGGGGTAACCGTCTCCCCACAGTGCTGATTTTGTCAGTAGTTTAGTGCGCCTTAACGGGCGCACTTTTTTTGGCTTAGTTGCATCATTGTTGCGATAGTGATCGCTAAATTTGGTTTGCTCGTCCTCATTTCGCCAATCTGCGATACAATGCCTTTACGTTATGTATCGGAGAGTCTGGCATGTCACACCCCGCGCTAACGCAGCTGCGTGCGCTACGCTATTTCGACCAAATACCCGCGCTTGATCCGGAGCAGCTTGACTGGCTGCTGCTGGAAGATTCCATGACAAAACGTTTTGAGCAACAGGGTAAAACGGTCACGGTGACGATGATCCAGGAAGGATTTGTCTCGCCTGAGGAGATTGCCAGCGAGTTGCCGCTCCTGCCGCAAGAAGAACGCTACTGGCTGCGTGAAATTTTACTGTGTGCGGATGGCGAGCCGTGGCTTGCCGGGCGAACGGTGGTTCCCGAGTCTACACTTTCCGGGCCGGAGCTGGCACTGCAACGCCTCGGCAAGACGCCGCTTGGGCGTTATCTGTTCACCTCGTCTGAACTGACCCGTGATTTTATTGAAATTGGTTGCGATGCCGATTTATGGGGGCGCCGTTCCCGTCTTCGTTTGAGTGGCAAGCCGTTAATACTGACGGAACTCTTTTTGCCTGCATCGCCGTTGTACTAAGAGGGAGAGAAAATGGAGTGGAGTCTGACGCAGAATAAGCTGCTGGCCTATCACCGCTTAATGCGTACCGATAAACCGATTGGCGCGCTGCTGCTGCTGTGGCCGACCTTATGGGCGCTGTGGGTTGCCACGCCGGGCATACCGCCGCTGTGGATCCTGGCGGTGTTTGTGGCGGGCGTCTGGCTGATGCGCGCTGCGGGCTGCGTGGTAAACGACTATGCTGACCGAAAATTTGATGGGCATGTTAAGCGCACCGCGAATCGTCCTCTGCCGAGCGGTCAGGTGACCGGGAAAGAGGCGCGCATCCTGTTTGTCGTGCTGGTGCTTCTCTCTTTCATGCTGGTGTTAACGCTTAACACCATGACTATTCTGCTGTCCGTTGCGGCTCTGGCGTTGGCCTGGGTCTACCCGTTTATGAAGCGATACACCCATCTGCCGCAGGTGGTATTGGGTGCGGCATTTGGCTGGTCGATCCCCATGGCATTTGCTGCGGTCAGCGAGTCTGTTCCGCTCAGCTGCTGGCTGATGTTCCTGGCAAATATTCTGTGGGCCGTTGCGTACGACACCCAGTACGCGATGGTCGATCGCGATGACGATCTCAAGATCGGCGTTAAATCGACGGCGATCCTGTTTGGCCGTCACGACAAACTGATCATCGGCATATTGCAGGTGGCGGTGCTGGCGCTGATGGTGGCGATTGGTCGCCTGAACGGGCTGAACTGGGAGTTTTACTGGTCCGTGCTGGTGGCGGGGCTGCTGTTTGCGTATCAGCAGAAGCTGATCGCGAAGCGCGAGCGTGAAGCCTGCTTTAAAGCGTTTCTGAATAACAACTACGTCGGGCTGGTGCTGTTTATGGGGCTGGCGATGAGTTACTGGTCATAAAAAAGCCGGGTGGCGGCTTCGCCTTACCCGGCCTACGATTTAGCAGAACATGTAGGCCGGGTTAGCGTTAGCGCCACCCGGCTTTAACATCATTCGCCCTGCGTCGAACTCTCAATCGTCAGACGCACATCCGAGGTAATCAGCTCTGCCAGCATCTGGTAAACCTTTATCGTCTCTTCCGGCTCGGCATCGCCCGTATCGCTAATATACCCTTCGTCGCGCAGCGTCAGCACCAGGGAGCTGAATACCGCTTTGTCGAAGAATTCCGGAGCGTTAATGCCGTGCAGAACGGAGAGGCGCTGAGCCAGCGTCCGGCTCTCTTTTTCCAGCGTACCGCGGTTGATTGACGGATTTGCACTCAACAACCAGAAGGTGATGGCGTAGCGCTGCAACGTCTCACGCGCGCCGGATGCCAGTAGCTGCAAGGTACGAGAACGTGACGGATTGATATGCAGTTCATCATCACTGATGGTAATCAGCCCCTGACGATGCATTTCTGCGGTCATTTTATCGAGCTCTGCCGCCAGCTCATCTTCACCCCAGCGCAGGAACAGCTCCGCTTTCAGCATCGGATAGATGGTCTGAATATGGCGCAGCAACTCCTGACGCGAAATGCGGCGGTGCTGGGTAATGATGGCTGCCATCAGCGACGGCAACATCAGCATATGCGTGATGTTGTTACGGTAGTAGGTCATCAGCACGGCCTGCTCACGCGGCAGAATGATGATGTCACCGATGGTATCTTTCTCCACTTCGAACTTGTTCATCTGCAACGCGTGATCGATAAGCTCGCTGGCGGTAGCAGACGGCACGGTCGAATCCACGGAGTACGGCACGTTACGCATGATATAGAGGTAGCAATCAATCTGCTCGGTCAGCTGCTCGCGGGTCAGTGAACGCTGGCGAGAAGCCAGAAGCGCGGTACAGCACAGGTTCATGGCATTCGCCGCACCGGCATTGTTGATGCGTACCATCAGTTCGGATGCGATGCCGTTGACCGTCGGCGTCAGCCAGGCCGGACGCACCGCTTCGATAGGATCGATAGATTCGCGCCACTCCGGAACATGATGGTTCAGATACGTCATCAGCGGCAGGGGCTCGCCAAAGTTCACGTAGCCCTGACCGAGGTTGCGCAATTTGCTCAGCCCACGCAGCATCTGCGGCAGACTCTCTTTCTCTTTGGTCGCACCGCGCAGCTCTTTCGCATAGGTACCCACTTCCATCACGTGTTCATAGCCGATGTAGATAGGCACCAGCGTGATAGGACGCGTACCGCCGCGCAGCATCGCCTGAATGGTCATCGACAGCGTGCCGGTCTTCGGATCGAGCAGTCGGCCCGTACGGGAGCGCCCGCCCTCCACGAAGTACTCAACGGAATAGCCGCGGCTAAACAGTTCGCCAAGGTATTCACGGAACACGGTGGAGTAGAGCTTGTTGCCCTTGAAGGTACGACGAATGAAGAACGCCCCCAGACGGCGGAAAATCGGGCCTGCTGGCCAGAAGTTCAGGTTGATACCGGCGGCAATGTGTGGCGGCACCAGCCCCTGGTGATAGAGCACGTAAGAGAGCAGCAGGTAGTCCATGTGGCTGCGGTGGCAGGGCACGTAGACAATCTCGTGGCCGTCATGCGCGAGCTGACGCACGCGCTCGGCGTTGTGGACGTTAATCCCCTGGTAGAGGCGGTTCCACGTGAAGCCGAGGATACGGTCTGAGAGACGAATCATCTCGTAGGAGAAGTTCGCGGCGATCTCTTCCATCAGCGCGATCGCGTTCTGCTGCGCTTTCTCGTGTGAAATTTTCTTGCTGCGCGCTTCGTCTTCTACGGCACGGGCAATCGCTTTGGAAGCGAGCAGCTTGTTGAACAGATCCTGACGTGCCGGGAGACGTGGACCAACGGCCGCCAGGCGCTGACGTGCAAAGTGCATACGCGCAACGCGCGCCAGCTTTTGCGCAATGATCTTATCGGTGCCGTGTTCATCCGCCATGCGGCGCAGTGAAACGGAAGGCGAGAAGCGGACAAAGCTGTCGCGTCCCAGCCAGGAGACGGCGAAGAACTTCTGAATGCCGTTGAGCATACGCAGAGGCGGGTTCTCTTCCCCTTTTTCGCGCCCCGGACGACGACCAAACATCACCGACACCGGCACCATCTGTACGTCCAGATCGGGGTTGCTGCGGTGCAGATCGAGGTAATCATGGAACAGCTTAATGGACTCTTCTTTCGGCGTGTAATAGGTGAACACGCGCGGCCCGCCATGGATGAACACGTAGCGCGGCAGTAGCGTACCGTCGACTTCCAGGGGTTCAAGCGGGTCAGGTAAATCGTGCGCCAGACATTGAGCGCGAAGCGTAAGCAGGTCTGCCTTCGAGTTATAAGGCAAAACGTACATAATAGGGCGTGACGTATCGAGCCCTAATTCCAGCGCGGGTTCTGCTGGGATAGACTTACTTTTTACCAGTACGCTTAATGGTAAATTAAGTAATTTGTAGTAAATTCGTGGCCAGCCGGACATAAACGATGTAAAGCCTCTGGTTAATAATGCAATTGCGGCGCAAGGATAACAGAAAGCGCGCAAAATTTCTGTTGTTACCCGTCATACTTCAGGTTGCAGCAAAACGCGCTGAAGCTTTAGTTACTGACGCTATTTCTCATAAAAGGTTCTTTAGATGGCCAATAATACCACTGGGTTAACCCGAATCATTAAAGCTGCCGGTTATTCATGGAAAGGCTTTCGCGCCGCATGGGTTAATGAAGCCGCCTTCCGCCAGGAAGCGGTTGCCGCGATCGTTGCAGTTATCATCGCCTGCTTCCTTGATGTTGATGCTATCACCCGCGTGCTTCTCATCGGTTCTGTCCTTCTGGTGATGATAGTGGAAATTCTTAATAGCGCTATTGAGGCCGTTGTTGACCGGATAGGGTCGGAATTCCATGAACTGTCTGGCCGGGCGAAAGACATGGGTTCCGCTGCCGTGCTGCTGTCGATTATCACCGCGGCGATCACCTGGGTCACGCTGCTTTGGTCGCATTTCCGATGAGCCTCGAGGAATAATTAAGTCCCTGGTTTTTTGTGCAGTTTTTGGTTCCAAAATCGCCTTTGACTGTATATACTCACAGCATAACTGTATATACACCCAGGGGGCGGTATGAAAGCGTTAACGACCAGGCAGCAAGAGGTGTTTGATCTCATTCGGGATCATATCGGCCAGACGGGTATGCCACCCACGCGTGCAGAAATTGCACAGCGTCTGGGCTTCCGTTCTCCTAATGCTGCCGAAGAGCACCTTAAAGCGCTGGCGCGTAAGGGCGTGATTGAGATTGTTTCCGGTGCCTCACGCGGTATTCGTCTGCTGGTGGAAGAAGAGACCGGTATTCCGCTGGTGGGCCGCGTCGCCGCAGGTGAACCCCTGCTGGCACAGCAGCATATTGAAGGGCACTATCAGGTTGACCCAGGCATGTTCAAGCCGAGCGCCGATTTCCTGCTGCGCGTTAGCGGAATGTCCATGAAAGATATCGGTATTCTGGATGGCGATCTGCTTGCGGTACACAAAACGCAGGACGTGCGTAACGGGCAAGTCGTGGTAGCGCGCATTGATGATGAAGTGACGGTTAAGCGCCTGAAAAAACAAGGTAATACCGTTCAGCTTCTGCCAGAAAACAACGAATTCTCCCCAATTGTGGTGGATCTCCGCGAGCAGAGCTTCTCCATTGAAGGCCTGGCGGTAGGCGTTATCCGCAACGGTGAATGGCTGTAATCTCTTCCTGACAGGCTGTAGCTCCTCTACAGCCTGGCCTATTTTCTGATTCCGGTAATTTCCATGGCATTGCTAACTTCTGCCGATAAGGCGTTGTGGCGTCTTGCGCTACCGATGATTTTTTCCAATATTACCGTTCCCCTGCTGGGGCTGGTGGATACGGCGGTAATCGGGCATCTGGATTCGCCGATTTATCTGGGCGGCGTCGCGATCGGCGCAACGGCGACCAGCTTCCTCTTTATGCTGCTGCTCTTTTTGCGCATGAGTACAACAGGCCTGACGGCCCAGGCGTATGGTGCAAAAGATCCCCTGCGTCTGGCGCGTGCGCTGGTTCAGCCGCTCATGCTGGCGTTCGGTGCCGGCGCGTTAATCGTCCTGTTGCGTACGCCGCTCATTGATCTGGCGCTCCATATTGTGGGCGGCAGTGATGCCGTGCTGGAGCAGGCCCGGCGCTTCCTCGAAATTCGCTGGCTCAGCGCGCCCGCTTCCCTGGCAAACCTGGTCCTCCTGGGCTGGTTACTGGGCGTGCAGTACGCCCGCGCGCCGGTGATCCTGCTGGTGGTGGGCAACCTGCTTAACATTGTGCTCGATCTCTGGCTGGTAATGGGACTGCACATGAACGTTCGCGGCGCGGCGCTGGCCACGGCGATTGCTGAGTACGGTACGCTGCTGATCGGTTTGTGGATGGTCTGGCGCGTGCTGACGATGCGCGGCATCACCCTCGATCTTCTGAAAACGGCCTGGCGCGGCAATATGCGTAAGCTGCTGGCGCTTAATCGCAACATCATGCTGCGCTCGCTCCTGCTGCAACTCTGTTTTGGTGCGTTAACCGTTTTTGGTGCGCGGCTTGGGCCAGAAATCGTCGCGGTCAACGCAGTGCTCATGACCTTACTGACCTTTACCGCTTACGCGCTGGATGGTTTTGCTTACGCCGTGGAGGCGCATTCCGGGCAGGCATACGGCGCGCGTGAAAGCGGCCAGCTACGCGAGGTGTGGCGGGCTGCCTGCCGTCAGGCGGGTCTGGTGGCGCTGATCTTTGCCCTGGTTTACGCCTGTTTTGGTGGGCATATTGTCGCGCTACTTACCTCGCTGCCCGCGCTTCAGGCGCTTGCCGATCGCTACATCCTCTGGCAGGTGGTATTACCGGTGGTGGGCGTGTGGTGCTATCTGCTGGACGGCATGTTTATTGGCGCCACGCGAGGGGCGGAGATGCGCAACAGCATGGCCGTCGCGGCGGCGGGCTTCGGCCTTACGTTGCTGTCCGTGCCGTATCTTGGCAATCATGGCCTGTGGCTGGCGCTGGCGGTTTTTCTCGCATTGCGTGGCCTTTCGCTGGCCGTTATCTGGCATCGTCACTGGCGAAACAATACCTGGTTTCCTGCCCGACACGATATATCGTAGCGGTTAAAGATTCCGAATATAAAAATAACTTCCGAATCCTTAACTACAATAATAATCACGTCCAGCAGAAAAGAACGAAGCGGACGATACTCATAGACGCTTAACACGAGGACACGATTATGAATAAAGACGAAATCGGCGGCAACTGGAAGCAATTCAAAGGTAAAGCGAAAGAACAGTGGGGTAAGCTGACGGATGACGATATGACCGTCATTGAAGGTAAGCGCGATCAGCTGGTAGGTAAAATCCAGGAGCGCTACGGTTACGAAAAAGATCAGGCGGAAAACGAAGTCAAAGACTGGGAAACCCGTAACGACTACCGCTGGTAACCGGCACTATCCCCAAGGGCGGCCATGAGCCGCCTTTTCTTTGGCCTTAACGCGGCTTTTTCTTCACCAGGATTGAGTGATCGTGCTGACAGGCATCCTGATGGCGGCATGACTCCACCTCCACGCAGGCAGAACATAAACCGTGTGCTTCGATTACGTTATGGCGCAGGGCAAAGCCCATTCTGGCCGCCAGCGTATGCATAATATCTTCCACCCCTTCCGCACACTCCTCCTTCACCACGCCACAGCGATCGCAGATAAACATGGCGGACGTGTGGGTCGGCTGGTCAAAAAGATGGCACAGCACATAGCTGTTTGTTGACTCCACCTTATGCACAAACCCTTGTTCCAGCAGAAAATCCAGCGCCCGATAGACGGTTGGCGGTTTTGCCTGCGGCTCGCTTTCACGTAACAGGTCGAGCAGGTCGTAGGCGCTGATGGCACCCTGTTGCAGGCTCATCAGACGCAGGACCTCAAGGCGCTGTGGGGTCAGGCGCACATTGCGTTGCGCGCACAGCTTTTCAGCTTGCGCTAACAGCTCTTTTGTGGACTTGTCCATCGGTCACCTCGGATGTGGTAAGGGGTTAAACCCTCACTTTATCATGTTCTGGTAAAAACACCGAGATCCGCCAGGCTGTGCTATACCTGACGCATCGTAAATCGGGAGATCGCGCAATGAAAAGACCTGACTGTATTCGGCACTGGCGGGACGTGGAAGGTGCCGATGACGCCACTTATCCTGACAGCAACGAACGTTTCTCAATTGGCGCGCCGCTGGCCCGCAAGCTGGGTCTCGGCCGCATTGGTATTCACCATGAACGGCTGCCGCCCGGACGCCGTACGTCTTATCCGCATGCGGAAAGTGATGAAGAAGAGTTTGTATACGTTCTGGAGGGTTATCCTGAGGCCTGGATCAATGGCTATCTGTGGAAGCTCGAACCTGGCGACAGCGTCGGGTTTCCTGCCGGCACGGGTGTGTGCCATACCTTTATCAACAATACCGAGGAAGAGGTGCGCTTACTGGTAGTGGGCGAGGCCAATAAAAAGCACAACCGCATCTACTATCCGCTTAATCCGGTTTATGCCGCAACGCGCGAAGACCGCTGGGTAGACCATCCGCCTCAGTTTTTTGGGCCGCACGATGGAAAACCTGGGCGAAAATAATTTCCTCTTCTATAAATATTGATGGTCGTCACACATTAGAACAGGCCGGGATGGAATTTAACTTAGGGAAATAGCGGGTCTTTTTGTACTTATTCACAGCAATAGTTCGTTCCTGTTTGGGTGATAACAGACAGGGTTAACTAATAACAAACTATTTACGAGCACACTGTGAAAAAACATTTTGAATTTTCGATGGTTAGCATCGCTGTCTCCTTTTTTATGGCAAATCAGGCGGGAGCAGCCAATACCTGGACGGAAGCGCGTAGCGACGCAATGGGTGGCACGGGCGTAGCGGCCGGAAGTTATGGCAGCGGCGCCTTGATCAACCCGGCGCTGCTGGCAAAGTCAAAACCTGAGGATGACGTGACGGTTATTTTGCCGTCCGTCGGCGTGCAGGTGACCGATGAGGACAATCTTCAGGACGAGATTGATACCATCAATGACAAAATCAATCGCTATCAGGACGTGGTGGATAGCCTGACGCCGATTGAAATCATCACCAACCCGTTAGGCTCAATCAACCAGTTCCAGGGCGCAGCGAAAGATCTCGCGGATGAGCTGGACTACCTGAAAGGCAAAACCGCGCACGCCACCGCAGGGGCGGGGATTGCCGTCAGCATTCCTAACGACGTGCTTTCCGTGGCCTTTATGGCGAAAGGCTATGCCCACGGGCGCGTGAGCACTTCTATCGACCAGCAGGACATTGATTATCTGCGTGGCATCCAGCGAAGCGACGCGGTGGCGGCCGGTGTGGCGCTTGACGCTGCGCTAAACGGTACCGATCAAATCACCAAAAACCTCAACTCGACGGCCTCTGGCCGGGCGGCGATTGTGTCCGACTACGGTATTGCGGTGGCCCGCCAGTTCGATCTTGGCGGCGTTCCGGTTTCCGTTGGCGTTATGCCAAAGCTGCAAAAAACCTGGCTCTATAACTACACCACCTCAATCTACGATTACGACAGTAATAAGTGGAACGACAGCCGCTACCGTACCGACGACACCGGCTTCAACGTCGATGCCGGTATTGCCGCTGATTTCGGTGAAAACTGGACGGTCGGCGTGAGCGGGCAAAACCTGATGTCCCGCGATATCGATACCAAAGATATCCGCATCCGCAACGGGCGCACGGGAGAGGTGGTGAGTTATAAAGACACCTACCAGATCCGTCCGCTGGTGACCGCCGGAGCGGCCTGGCATAACGATCTGGTGACCCTGACCGCAGACGGCGACCTGACCGAGACCAAAGGCTTCAAAAGCGAAGATACGTCCCAGTACGCTGGCATTGGTGCAGAAGTCACACCGCTGAGCTGGCTGGCGGTGCGCGCCGGTTATCGTGCGGACATGAAAGGTAACGACAGCAACGTCTTTACCGGCGGCCTCGGTTTTGCGCCGTTCAGCTCCGTTCATGTTGACCTGATGGGGCTTTATGGCGAAGACGAGACCTGGGGCGCAGGGGCACAGTTGAGTATGACGTTCTAAAGTACACCGGAGGCGCTGCGCCTCCGGCTTTTCTTTGTGCTATAGTAGCGCCCCTTTTCCACCAGATGCTTAAAAGTTCGCCATGTCGTCAGAATTCCAGACCGCTTTCCCTGCGCACCGTTTCTCCATCGCGCCGATGCTCGACTGGACGGACAGACACTGCCGCTATTTCCTGCGTCAGCTCTCCCGCCATACGCTGCTCTACACCGAAATGGTCACTACCGGCGCAATTATTCACGGCAAGGGAGACTATCTGGCGTACAGCGAAGAAGAGCATCCGGTTGCGCTGCAACTCGGTGGCAGCGATCCGGCTGCGCTGGCGCAGTGTGCGAAGCTGGCTGAAGCGCGCGGCTATGACGAGATTAACCTCAACGTTGGCTGCCCGTCCGACCGTGTGCAAAACGGTATGTTCGGCGCGTGCCTGATGGGTAATGCAAACCTGGTGGCGGACTGCATCAAAGCGATGCGCGACGTCGTCTCTATTCCGGTCACGGTCAAAACCCGTATCGGCATCGACGACCAGGACAGCTACGAATTTCTGTGTGATTTCATCAACACGGTGTCCGGGAAGGGCGAGTGCGAGATGTTTATCATCCACGCCCGTAAAGCCTGGCTCTCTGGCCTTAGCCCGAAAGAGAACCGCGAGATCCCGCCGCTGGACTACCCGCGCGTGTATCAGCTGAAGCGCGACTTCCCGCACCTGACTATGTCGATCAACGGCGGCATTACCTCGCTGGACGAGGCCAAAGCGCATCTTGAACATATGGATGGCGTGATGGTCGGACGCGAGGCGTATCAGAATCCGGGCATTCTGGCGACGGTCGACCGGGAAATTTTCGGCATTGAAGGTGCCGATACCGATCCGGTGGCCGTGGTGCGCGCTATGTATCCGTACATTGAGCGCGAGCTGAGTAAGGGTACGTACCTGGGCCATATTACCCGCCATATGCTTGGCCTGTTCCAGGGCATTCCTGGCGCGCGCCAGTGGCGTCGTTACCTCAGCGAGAACGCGCATAAAGCCGGTGCGGACATTGAGGTTCTGGAACACGCGCTGCGTCTGGTTGCGGATAAACGTTAAATTTCGCTAAAAGATGGTCAATTACGCCACGCCCTGCAAGAGATTGCAGGGCGTTTTGCTTTCAGAACAATAACTTATTTTTGGCACGTTTCTTGTAATGATCGCAGCATCATTCGGGAACTCGTGGGAGAGCACCATGCTGGAACTACTTTTTGTGATTGGCTTTTTTATCATGCTGATGGTCACGGGCGTGTCGCTGCTCGGTATTCTGGCCGCGCTCGTTGTGGCCACGGTGGTAATGTTTGTCGGCGGCTTATTTGCCCTGACGATTAAGCTCCTGCCGTGGTTACTTCTGGCGATTGCGGTGGTATGGGCGATACGGGCGATTAAATCACCAAAACTGCCCACTTATCAGCGTAATAACCGCTTCCGTTACTAAGGTATTGAGGGGTTCGTCACATACCTGCAACTTTTCCGGCAGCAATCCTTAGAACAGAATAGGATTTACTTATCGAATCTGTCACTATGGCTGCCGCTAAAGAATTCATCGAGCTGTACCCTACATACAGCCGAACTAAAAAAAGAAAGGGCTTCCCACGGGAAGCCCAATTTCTTTTTATGGCTCAGGGAATTAACAGGCTTGATCCCTGCGTTGCCCGACTCTCCAGCACTTCATGCGCGCGTTGTGCATCGGTTAGCGCGAATTTCTGCGCATCCGCCACGTCTACTTTGATGACGCCGCTGGCAATCAGCGAGAACAACTCATTGCTGGCTTCCTCAAGTTCTTCCCGGTTGGTGATGTAACCTTGCAAGGAAGGGCGTGTGACGTACAGCGACCCTTTCTGATTCAGAATGCCGAGATTGACGCCGGTGACAGCGCCAGAGGCGTTACCGAAGCTCACCATCAGCCCGCGACGTTGCAGGCAGTCCAGCGAAGACTCCCACGTATCTTTCCCCACCGAGTCATACACGACGCGCACCTTTTTGCCGCCGGTGATCTCTTTTAGCCGCTCAACGATGCTCTCTTCCCGGTAGTTGATCACCTGCCAGGCGCCCGCGTCCAGCGCACGCTGCGCTTTTTGCGCGCTGCCCACGGTGCCGATCAGCTTCGCGCCCAGTGCTTTCGCCCACTGGCAGGCAATCAAGCCCACGCCACCAGCGGCAGCATGGAACAGAAACTGCTCATCGGGCTTAATTTCATAGGTTTTGCGCAGCAGATAATAGACCGTCAGCCCTTTGAGGAATGAGGCGGCGGCCTGCTCGAAGCCAATCGCATTCGGCAGAAGCGCCGCTTTCTCGGCCGGAACATTGTGGACGGAGCTGTAAGCGCCCAGCGCAGACTGCGCGTACACCACGCGATCGCCTTCTTTGATGTGCTTGACCCCGCTACCCACTTTGCTGACGATACCGGCCGCCTCGGTGCCCAGCCCGCTCGGCATCGACGGAGGCGGATAGAGGCCGCCGCGAATATAGGTATCGATGTAGTTAATGCCAATCGCTTTGTTTTCAACCTGGATTTCATTTTCACCAGGCGCGGCGGGGGTGAACTCCACCGCGTTGAGTACGTCAGGGCCACCATGCTTGTGAAATTCAATACGTGTTGCCATGCTTCCTCCAGAATGTGGTAATCTTTCGACCCACTCTTTATCTCGGTAACTCCATTCACTATGGCAGGAAACAAACCCTTCAACAAACAGACTGAACCCCGTGAACGTGATTATCAGGTCGCCGGGTTAAAAGTCCCGCCGCACTCGATTGAAGCGGAACAGTCGGTGTTGGGCGGTTTAATGCTGGATAACGAACGCTGGGACGATGTTGCCGAGCGCGTCGTTGCAGAAGATTTCTATACCCGTCCGCACCGTCATATCTTCACGGAAATGGCGCGTTTGCAGGAGTCGGGCAGCCCGATTGACCTGATTACGCTCGCAGAATCGCTGGAGCGCCTGGGGCAACTGGACAGCGTCGGCGGCTTTGCCTATCTGGCAGAACTGTCAAAAAACACGCCAAGCGCCGCGAACATTAGCGCTTATGCTGACATCGTCCGCGAACGCGCGGTTGTCCGCGAGATGATTTCGGTGGCGAACGAGATCGCCGAGGCCGGTTTCGACCCGCAGGGCCGCACCAGCGAAGATCTACTCGACCTGGCGGAATCCCGCGTCTTTAAAATCGCCGAAAGCCGAGCCAACAAAGACGAAGGCCCGAAAAACATTGCCGACGTGCTCGACGCCACCGTTGCGCGTATAGAGCAGCTTTTCCAGCAGCCGCACGATGGCGTGACGGGGGTGAACACCGGCTATGACGATCTCAACAAAAAAACGGCGGGTCTTCAGCCATCGGATTTGATTATCGTCGCGGCGCGTCCGTCGATGGGTAAAACGACATTTGCGATGAACCTCGTCGAAAACGCGGCGATGTTGCAGGATAAGCCGGTGCTTATCTTCAGTCTTGAGATGCCCTCGGAACAGATTATGATGCGTTCTCTGGCATCCCTGTCGCGCGTGGATCAGACCCGCATCCGTACCGGCCAGCTGGACGACGAGGACTGGGCGCGTATCTCCGGCACCATGGGCATTTTGCTGGAAAAACGGAACATCTACATCGATGACTCCTCCGGCCTGACGCCGACGGAAGTGCGCTCCCGCGCGCGCCGCATCGCCCGTGAACACGGCGGCATCGGCCTTATCATGATCGACTACCTTCAGCTGATGCGCGTCCCGTCGCTCTCCGACAACCGTACGCTGGAGATCGCCGAGATTTCCCGCTCGCTCAAGGCGTTAGCTAAAGAGCTGCACGTTCCGGTGGTGGCGCTGTCGCAGCTTAACCGCTCCCTGGAACAGCGTGCAGACAAACGCCCGGTCAACTCCGACCTGCGTGAATCCGGCTCCATTGAGCAGGATGCCGACTTAATCATGTTCATCTACCGTGATGAGGTCTATCACGAGAACAGCGACCTGAAAGGGATCGCCGAAATTATTATTGGTAAGCAACGTAACGGCCCCATCGGTACGGTGCGTCTCACCTTTAACGGCCAGTGGTCGCGTTTCGACAACTATGCCGGTCCTCAATATGATGATGAGTAATTTCTAAGGAATTCAAATGCAAGCGGCAACTGTTGTGATTAACCGCCGCGCTCTGCGACACAACCTGCAACGTCTGCGAGAACTGGCGCCCGCCAGCAAGCTCGTTGCAGTCGTGAAAGCGAACGCTTACGGACACGGTCTTCTTGAGACCGCGCGAACGCTCCCCGATGCCGACGCCTTTGGTGTCGCCCGTCTCGAAGAAGCCCTTCGCCTGCGCGAAGGCGGCATTACGCAACCGATTCTGCTTCTTGAAGGCTTTTTTGAAGCCTCGGATCTGCCGACCATTGCAGACCAGCAGCTGCACACGGCGGTCCATAACGAAGAACAGCTGGCCGCGCTGGAAACGGCTGAACTGAGCGAGCCGGTCACCGTCTGGATGAAGCTCGATACGGGCATGCACCGTCTGGGCGTGCGCCCGGAAAACGCGGAGGCGTTTTATCAGCGTTTGTGCCAGTGCAAAAATGTGCGTCAGCCAGTCAATATCGTCAGCCACTTTGCCCGTGCCGACGAACCTGAATGCGGCGCCACCGAGCAGCAGCTTGATATCTTCAACACCTTCTGCGAAGGCAAGCCGGGAATGCGCTCCATTGCGGCGTCCGGCGGCATTCTGCTGTGGCCGCAGTCCCACTTCGACTGGGCGCGTCCGGGCATTATCCTGTATGGCGTTTCCCCGCTTGAGAACAAACCCTGGGGACCGGACTTCGGCTTTAAGCCGGTGATGTCGCTGGTTTCAAAGCTGATTGCCGTGCGTGAGCACAAAGCAGGCGAGCCGGTAGGTTACGGCGGCACCTGGACCAGCGAGCGCGACACGCGGCTTGGCGTGGTGGCGATGGGCTACGGCGACGGCTATCCCCGCGCCGCACCAACGGGCACGCCGGTGCTGGTTAATGGCCGCGAAGTGAAGATTGTCGGCCGCGTGGCGATGGACATGATTTGTGTCGATCTGGGACCCGACGCGCAGGATAAAGCGGGCGACGATGCGGTGATGTGGGGTGAAGGGCTGCCCGTCGAGCGCATTGCTGAGATTACAAAAGTGAGTGCTTACGAACTTATTACGCGTCTGACGTCGCGGGTGGCGATGAAATACATCGACTGAGCTTTAACGGGATGCGATGCATCCCGCTTCTGTTAACATCCCCTCGATCTTCTCCTGCTTCCGGTTTATTGTTGAAAACCCTGCCTCATAATAATCCGGAGAACATCGCGTGTTTCAGAAAGTAGACGCCTACGCCGGCGACCCTATTCTCTCCTTGATGGAGCGTTTCAAAGAAGATCCTCGCAGCGATAAAGTGAACCTCAGCATTGGTCTTTATTACAACGAGGACGGCATCATTCCTCAACTGAAAGCCGTTGCCGAAGCCGAAGCGCGTCTTAACGCAACCCCGCACGGGGCTTCGCTTTATCTGCCGATGGAAGGGTTAAATACCTACCGTAATACCATTGCGCCGCTGCTGTTTGGTGCGGACCACGCGGTGCTCGCGCAAAAGCGCGTGGCGACTATCCAGACGCTGGGTGGCTCGGGTGCGCTGAAGGTAGGCGCAGATTTCCTGAAAAAGTATTTCCCGGATTCAGGCGTGTGGGTCAGCGACCCGACGTGGGAAAACCACGTGGCCATCTTTGAAGGCGCGGGCTTTAAGGTTGCGACCTATCCGTGGTTTGACAGCGAAACTAACGGCGTGCGCGTTGACGCGCTGCTGGAAAAACTGAACACCCTGCCGGCGCGCAGCATCGTGCTGCTGCACCCGTGCTGCCATAACCCGACCGGAGCCGATCTCACCAATCCACAGTGGGATGCCGTAATTGAGGTACTGAAGTCGCGTGACCTTATCCCGTTCCTCGACATCGCCTATCAGGGCTTTGGCGCGGGCATGGAGGAGGACGCCTACGCCATTCGCGCGATTGCCAGCGCGGGTCTGCCGGCGCTGGTCAGCAACTCTTTCTCAAAAATCTTCTCCCTTTACGGCGAGCGCGTCGGCGGTCTGTCCGTGGTGTGTGAAGACGCCGAAGCCGCGGGGCGCGTACTCGGCCAGCTGAAAGCGACGGTCCGCCGTATCTATTCCAGCCCGCCGAACTTTGGCGCGCAGGTGGTGGCGACCGTTCTGGGCGACGAACAGCTGAAAGCCACCTGGCTTGCGGAAGTGGAAGCGATGCGCAAGCGCATTCTGTCGATGCGTCAGGAGCTGGTTAACGTGCTGAAAGAGGCGGTGCCGGGGCAGAACTTCGACTATCTGCTTAAGCAGCGCGGGATGTTTAGCTACACCGGACTGAGCGCTGCACAGGTCGATCGCCTGCGTGACGAGTTCGGCGTCTACCTGATCGCCAGCGGACGTATGTGCGTGGCGGGGCTAAATGCTGGCAACGTCCAGCGCGTGGCGCAGGCCTTTGCATCCGTAATGTAAGTATTCACCTACTTGCATGCTATATGTAGGCCGGGTAAGGCGCAGCCGCCACCCGGCTTTTTTGTTCGCGCCGGTGCCAGTCATGTCCCGTCCACGCTTTGTGATCGTCTTCTTTTTATTCAGCTTCATAACTAAAAACTCCTTTCCTTCCCCTCCCGCTGGGGTTATGGTCGGATAGTTTTTTGACCATCCGCTCAAAATAAAACGATAACAAACTGAATATTCAGGGGAAAATATGCGCAAGATCACACTGGCGCTCAGCGCCGCCTGCTTATTGTTCTCGCTTAATAGTACCGTTGTTGCGCGGGCTTCTGCCCCGACGCCGCTTTACACCGGAACCACCGCCGCCATTCTTGCCGAACAGGCGCCCATTCACTGGGTTTCCGTGGCACAAATCGAAAACAGCCTGACGGGCCGCCCGCCCATGGCCGTGGGCTTCGACATTGACGATACCGTGCTCTTCTCCAGCCCCGGTTTCTGGCGCGGCAAAAAAACCTACTCGCCGGACAGCGAAGCCTATCTGAAAAACCCGGAATTCTGGGAAAAGATGAACAACGGCTGGGATGAGTTCAGTATCCCGAAAGAGGTTGCCCGCGCGCTGATCGCCATGCACGTAAAGCGCGGCGACAGCATTTACTTCGTGACCGGACGTAGCCAGACCAAAACGGAAACCGTCTCGAAAACGCTCCAGGATGATTTCCTGATCCCGGCCTCCAGCATGAACCCGGTCATTTTTGCCGGCGATCGTGAAGGGCAAAACACCAAAACCCAGTGGCTGGAAAAGAAAAACATCAAAGTGTTCTACGGGGATTCCGATAATGACATCACGGCGGCGCACGACGTGGGGGCCAGAGGCATCAGGGTGTTACGCGCCTCGAACTCTACCTACCGGCCGCTGCCGATGGCCGGAAAATTTGGCGAAGAGGTGATCGTTAACTCCGAATACTGATGCGTTAACGGCGGGATGGGTGCTTTTTTAAGCAAATCTCGCCGCGCGGGTTTTACCTTTCGCTTTCTTGCTGCACACTTAGAAAGATTCACCTTTCATAATGGAGCAGCATATGTGGTATCAACAGACCCTGACCTTAAGCGCAAAATCACGCGGTTTTCACCTGGTGACGGACGAAGTCATCGGGCAAATCCGCGACCTGTCGCGCGTCAAAACGGGTTTGCTGCATCTGCTGCTCCAGCACACGTCTGCTTCTCTCACGCTCAATGAAAATTGCGATCCCACCGTCCGGTCTGACATGGAGCGGCATTTTCTGAAAGCCGTCCCGGATAACGCCCCGTATGAGCATGATTACGAAGGGGCGGATGATATGCCTTCGCATATCAAATCCTCTTTGCTGGGCGTCTCGCTGACGCTGCCGGTTCACAACGGGCGGTTACTGCTGGG
This sequence comes from Enterobacter cloacae complex sp., assembly GCF_900322725.1. Lineage (NCBI taxonomy): Bacteria > Pseudomonadati > Pseudomonadota > Gammaproteobacteria > Enterobacterales > Enterobacteriaceae > Enterobacter > Enterobacter cloacae complex sp. The sequence continues at coordinate 2,444,462 of NZ_LT991957.1, forward strand.
CACGTGGCAAGGGATCTGGCTGGGAGAACATCGCATTCACGGTGGTTCGCGTAAAATTATCGCAACGCTACAAGGGGAATAAAGATGACAATTTCGGAGATACTTCAGTACTGCATGAGCAAGCCGGGCGCGGAACAAAGCGTTCACAGCGACTGGAAAGCCACGCAGATCAAAGTGGGTGATGTTCTGTTTGCGATGGTGAAAGAGGTGGAGGCGCGGCCTGCGGCATCACTGAAAACCAGTCCGGAACTGGCCGATTTACTGCGCCAGCAGCACAATGATGTCAGGCCAAGTAAGCATCTTAACAAAGCGCACTGGAGTACGGTGTTTCTCGACGGCTCGCTGCCAGATTCGCAAATTTACTACCTGGTGGATGCGTCGTATCAACAGGCGGTGGAACTGCTGCCGGAAACGATCCGACAGCAGCTCTCCGTGTGACGATTACAGCAACGGTTTAAGGAAGCGCGCGGTGTGCGAGGCTTCGCACTCTGCAACGGTCTCTGGCGTACCGGAGACGAGAATTTCACCGCCGCCGCTGCCGCCTTCCGGGCCGAGATCGACAATCCAGTCCGCGGTTTTAATCACGTCCAGATTGTGCTCAATCACCACGATGGTGTTGCCCTGATCGCGCAGCTGGTGCAGCACGTCCAGCAGCTGCTGGATATCCGCAAAGTGCAGGCCGGTGGTCGGTTCATCCAGAATGTACAGCGTCTGGCCGGTGCCGCGTTTGGAGAGCTCACGCGCCAGCTTCACGCGTTGCGCCTCACCGCCGGACAGGGTTGTTGCTGACTGCCCCAGGCGAATGTAGGTCAGGCCCACGTCCATCAGGGTTTGCAGCTTACGCGCCAGCGCAGGGACGGCGTCAAAGAACTCGCGCGCCTCTTCGATGGTCATATCCAGCACTTCGTGGATGGTCTTGCCTTTGTACTTAATTTCCAGCGTTTCGCGGTTATAGCGCTTGCCTTTGCACTGGTCGCACGGCACGTAGATATCCGGCAGGAAGTGCATCTCAACCTTGATCACGCCGTCGCCCTGGCACGCTTCACAGCGGCCGCCGCGCACGTTAAAGCTGAAACGACCTGGCGTATACCCGCGTGAACGCGCTTCCGGTACGCCAGCGAAGAGTTCACGTACGGGCGTAAAGACGCCGGTATAGGTCGCCGGGTTGGAACGCGGGGTGCGGCCAATCGGGCTCTGGTCAATGTCGATAACCTTGTCGAAATGCTCCAGCCCCTGAATGTCGCGGTACGGTGCAGGCTCGGCCAGCGTCGCGCCGTTCAGCGCCGTCTGCGCTATTGGGAACAGCGTATCGTTGATCAGCGTCGATTTACCGGAACCGGACACGCCGGTAATGCAGGTAAACAGCCCGACAGGCAGCGTCAGGGTGACGTCCTTCAGGTTGTTGCCGCGCGCCCCGGTCAGCTTCAGCACTTTTTCCGGGTTCGCCGCGACGCGCTGTTTTGGCACTTCAATCTTGCGCTTGCCGCTCATGTACTGGCCGGTCAGCGACTCGGGCACCGCCATAATGTCCTTCAGCGTCCCTTCCGCCACCACCTGACCGCCGTGCACGCCCGCGCCCGGGCCGATGTCGATCACGTGATCTGCCGCGCGAATGGCGTCTTCGTCGTGTTCCACCACGATCACCGTGTTGCCGAGGTTGCGCAGGTGTACCAGCGTGCCGAGCAGCCGCTCGTTGTCGCGCTGGTGCAGGCCGATAGAGGGCTCATCGAGCACGTACATCACGCCCACAAGACCGGCGCCAATCTGGCTCGCCAGACGGATACGCTGGGCTTCACCGCCGGAGAGCGTTTCCGCCGAGCGGGAAAGCGTCAGGTAGTTCAGGCCGACGTTCACGAGGAACTTGAGGCGGTCGCCGATCTCTTTCAGCACTTTTTCGGCAATTTTCGCGCGCTGGCCGGAAAGCTTCAGGTTGTTGAAGAAGTCCATCGCGTGGCCGATGCTCATGTCTGAGATGGTCGGCAGCGCCGTATTTTCAACAAACACGTGGCGCGCTTCGCGACGCAGACGCGTGCCCTCACAGGTGGCGCAGGAGCGATTGCTGATGAACTTCGCCAGCTCCTCGCGCACCGCGCTGGATTCGGTCTCTTTGTAGCGGCGCTCCATATTGTGCAGCACCCCTTCGAACGGGTGGCGACGCACGGAGGTATCGCCGCGATCGTTCATATATTTGAACTCAATGTTCTCTTTACCGGAACCGAACAGGATCACTTTGTGCACGTTCGCGCTCAGGCTGGCCCACGGCGCTTCAACGTCGAATTTGTAGTGCTCCGCCAGCGACTTCAGCATCTGGAAGTAATAGAAGTTACGCTTATCCCAGCCGCGAATCGCACCGCCCGCCAGCGACAGCTCCGGGTTCTGGATCACGCGGTCCGGATCGAAATACTGCTGAACGCCAAGGCCGTCACAGGTCGGACACGCGCCCGCCGGGTTGTTGAATGAGAACAGGCGCGGTTCCAGCTCGCGCATGCTGTAGCCGCAAATCGGGCAGGCAAAGTTGGCGGAGAAGAGCAGCTCTTCCGCTTTGGCGTCGTCCATATCGGAGACCACCGCCGTGCCGCCGGAGAGCTCCAGCGCCGTTTCAAAGGATTCCGCCAGACGCGTCGCCAGATCTTCACGCACCTTAAAGCGGTCAATCACCACTTCAATGGTGTGCTTCTTTTGCAGCTCCAGCTTTGGTGGATCCGACAGGTCACACACTTCACCGTCGATACGGGCGCGGATATAGCCCTGGCTTGCCAGGTTTTCCAGCGTTTTGGTGTGCTCACCCTTACGCTCTTTAATGATTGGCGCCAGCAGCATCAGGCGCTTGCCTTCCGGCTGCGACAGCACGTTATCCACCATCTGGCTGACAGTCTGAGCCGCCAGCGGGACGTCGTGGTCCGGGCAGCGCGGCTCGCCTACGCGCGCATACAGCAGGCGCAGGTAGTCGTGGATTTCGGTAATGGTACCGACCGTGGAACGCGGGTTATGCGACGTGGATTTCTGCTCAATGGAGATAGCAGGGGATAACCCTTCAATGTGGTCGACATCCGGTTTTTCCATCAGCGACAGGAACTGACGCGCGTACGCCGAGAGCGATTCAACGTAACGACGCTGTCCTTCGGCATACAAGGTGTCGAAAGCCAGTGAGGATTTGCCAGACCCCGAAAGCCCGGTCACGACGATGAGTTTGTCGCGAGGGATTATGAGGTTGATATTCTTGAGATTGTGGGTGCGGGCGCCCCGAACTTCGATCTTATCCATTCACCTTTCCCGGTTGGAACACGGATTGCCTGATTTGTTTGAAGGACAAACGGCTGTCAGAAACGGCTAATTATGACACAAAATGACCTGTTTGAATATACAGTATTGGAATGCATTTTCTGATTCACTGTGTAACAATGTCGAGTCCGCGAGAGAACTCTGGAACATGCTACGCAACTATCAAAGTGTCGCATGGAAATGGTACACTCGCGCGTTTACACTATTAAGAAACGTATTCAGGAGACACGAACATGGCCAGCAGAGGCGTAAACAAGGTGATTCTCGTCGGTAATCTGGGCCAGGACCCGGAAGTACGCTACATGCCGAGTGGTGGCGCAGTTGCCAACATTACGCTGGCTACTTCCGAATCCTGGCGTGATAAAGCGACCGGTGAAATGAAAGAGCAGACCGAATGGCACCGCGTTGTGCTGTTTGGCAAACTGGCTGAAGTGGCCGGGGAGTATCTGCGTAAAGGTTCTCAGGTCTATATCGAAGGCCAACTGCGTACCCGCAAATGGACTGACCAATCCGGTCAGGAAAAATACACCACGGAAGTGGTGGTGAACGTGGGCGGCACCATGCAGATGCTGGGTGGCCGTCAGGGCGGTGGCGCACCGGCAGGTGGCGGTCAGAACCAGCAGCAGGGTGGTTGGGGTCAGCCTCAGCAGCCTCAGGGCGGCAACCAGTTCAGCGGCGGCGCGCAGTCTCGTCCGCAGCAGCAGTCTGCTCCGGCACCGTCTAACGAACCGCCAATGGATTTCGACGACGATATCCCGTTCTGATATCCAGACGCGTAAAGCACAAAAAAACCCAGACACCAGTCTGGGTTTTTTATTAACAGGCGATCAGGTAATCACCATCGGCCAGTCTGGTGGGGTATGGCTCATGGCTTCAACCATCACTACTTTGATGTTTTCCCAGACGGCGGCCATATCCACCAGCGTAATGCCGAGCAGACCTGTCGCGAACCAGCATGCGGCGCCCAATCCCAACAAGGTGCTAATTACAGCAAGACCTGCATAGTCGGACTTTCGGAACTGAATGTTTAACGTGCTGGCCAGGAACATCAAAACCGCGCTCAACAACGGCCAGCGCAGGAGCACCATGCTGGTGGTAATGGTTGCCATATAACCCATCCTCGACAAAACAGACGAACTGAAATGAAACAATGTTTCTCGTTACATAAGATGTGTGAACTATATCACATTTGCTGTTTTATTCGCCAGTGTCTGCGTGGAGTAAAAGTGGTTTTATAACTCAGGAAAATATATCGTCGACGCTCACTTCAGCGTCTGCGGTGAATTTTTATATTTAATTCATTCAGATAGCAAAACCTTTGCAATACACGATCGGCTGTAAAGGGTTTACAGCAGTCAGTCTATCGATTAATGACCTGTGAAAGATAAAGGCGCGAGATGACTAACGACAGCATGCTGGCCCTGGCGAAGCTGACGTCGCAACGCAACGTGCACTGGGGGCAAGCCCCTCCTGAGTCAGTGTTGAGTCCGCTGACGAGCCGCGCATGGCTGAAGTGTGTCAGGGGCAACGGGATACTTCAGCCATAGTGATGCGTGCCGATAAACCATTATATGACGCCAGGCGTACGGGAAGAGGAAAATCGATTCTGGCATCTGATTATTTATAAATCAGCAAAAGAAAAAATAGCAGGCTATTTCAGTTAGGGAACTTTAACGCCCATCGCGAAGAATTATTCTTCTTATCGAAAACGAAACCAATACTTTTAGTTTGGCTTACGGGAGAATATTATCGGCATCACGAATTTTAGGATTTTTAATAGCAAAAGTCAGTTGCTAACTTCCTGTGATTCATGCAACGTAATCGCCTGTTTATCAAAGCAGCCGGCCTTCATTGCTACAGGCGTACATCATGCAGGGATACAGAGCGGGAAATGAATCGTAGCGCGCAGCGCAAGATGCTCAAAGTGGCAGGGATTATCATGGTAGTTATGCTGCCGGTGATGCTTGCGCTATGGTTTGCCCAGCTAAGAGCCGAGTCGGAAATCAGCTCCCAGCTGCGCACGTTCGCTGAACTGGCTTTAAACAAAACTGAACGGGTTATTCAACAGGTTGATCTGGCCCGGGAAGACGCGGAAAAATATCAGGGCAAAGTTTGTACGCCAGCGCATCGTCAATATATGTTGAACGTTTCCCGCGGTCGTCTTTTTGTTGCTGATTTAATATATGCTGAAGGTCAGAATTTTCTCTGTTCAACCATTTATACACCGGACCATCCTTACACCATCCCCGCGGCCAATTACACACGGAAACCTGACGTTTCCATCTATTATTTTCGCGATACGCCATTTTTTAATGGCTATAAAATGATATATGTGCAGCGCGGAAATTATGTCGTCGTGGTCAATCCGCTATCGTACAGTGAGGTGATGTCAGACGATCGTTCCCTGTCGTGGGGAGTATATGACACCGTCAGCAATGCATTCTTTTCCGTTAGCCAGAAAACCAATATCCCTTTATTGCATTCGATGATTCGGCATGAGGAAACGACTTTTCAGCAGGATGACCGTTTTTATACGATCGTGAAATCCGGGCAGCGGCCCATTGCGGCCATCGTTTCAACGTCCAGTGCCCGTTTTTATGAAACGCTTTATCATCAGGCTACCCTGACGCTACCGTTGGGGATGATTTGCAGCATAATTATTCTGCTGGTGTGGTCGCGTACACACCGCGAACTCAATTCGCCTGGTCGTCTTCTGCACCGGGCGCTGAATAATCGCCAGCTGTGCGTACATTATCAGCCCATTATTGATATTAAAAATAATCAGTGCGTCGGGGCGGAGGCGCTATTGCGCTGGCCTGGATTTAACGGGCAGGTCATGAGCCCGGCCGAATTTATTCCGCTGGCAGAAAAAGAGGGCATGATCGCGCGCATCACCGATTACGTCGTGGAGGAGGTGTTCAGCGATCTTGGGTATTTTCTTGCCGCTCATCCCGAGCTGTATGTCTCGATTAACCTGTCGGCTTCGGATTTCCACTCTTCGCGTCTTATCGCCCTGATCTCAGATAAAGCCCGCTTTTACTCGGTTCGCGCCCAGCAGATCAAAATAGAGGTGACGGAGCGGGGGTTTATCGACGTGCCAAAAACCACGCCGGTTATCCAGGCGTTTCGCCAGGCGGGCTATGAGGTGGCAATCGATGACTTCGGAACCGGCTACTCAAACCTGCATAATCTCTATTCCCTGAATGTCGATATTCTGAAAATCGATAAATCTTTTATCGATACCTTAGCCACTAACAGCACCAGCCACCTTATTGCTGAGCACATCATTGAGATGGCGCAAAGCCTGCGGTTGAAAACCATTGCGGAAGGGGTGGAGACCGCCGAGCAGGTCAGCTGGTTGCTGAAGCGAGGCGTGCAGTATTGTCAGGGATGGCACTTCGCGAAAGCGATGCCGCCCCAGGCATTTATGGCCTGGCAGCAGCAATCCTCGCGTTAACGCGCATTAATTAAGCTGGTGGCGGTAGTCGCTCGGCGTCCGGTCAAACTCGCGGCGGAAGACGCGGGAAAAGGTCTGCTGCGACACATAGCCCAGATCCATTGCGATATCAAAAATGGGCCGCTGCGTTGAGCGTAACGCCTGCGCCGCCAGCAGTAGCCTGCGCTGGCGAATGTAGTCACCCAGCGTTTGATGCATCACGGTGCGGAACATTCTCTGTAAATACCATTTCGAATAGCCCGACTTCTTAGCGACCACATCAATGTTCAACGGCTGGTCGATATGTTCATCAATCCATTCAATAAGCGTCTGAATAATTTGCTGATGCGACATAAGGTTGCCCCTCTGTAGATACAACTTTCTCGGTTGATTCGTCGTTTTCTCTGCGGGGGAGTATAATTCCTCAAGTTAACTTGAGGTAAAGAGGTTTTATGGAAAAGAGATTACCGCGCATCAAAGCACTGTTAACCCCCGGTGAAGTGGCGAAGCGAAGCGGCGTGGCGGTGTCGGCGCTCCACTTCTATGAAAGCAAAGGATTAATAAAAAGTATCCGTAACGCCGGAAACCAGCGGCGCTACACCCGCGACGTGCTCCGCTACGTGGCGATTATCAAAATTGCGCAACGTATCGGTATCCCCCTGGCCACCATCGGCGACGCGTTCGGCGTATTGCCGGAAGGACACTCGCTGAGCGCGAAAGAGTGGAAGCAGCTGTCGTCCCAGTGGCGTGAAGAGCTTGATCGTCGTATTCACACGCTGGTGGCCCTGCGCGATGAACTGGACGGCTGCATTGGCTGCGGGTGTTTATCACGTAGCGACTGTCCGCTGCGTAACCCGGGCGACAGGCTGGGCGAGCAGGGAACGGGGGCGCGTCTGTTGGAGGAGGATTGAGATTCTGCGGCCCCTTCGCGGGGTGGCGCTTTGCTTACCCGGCCTACAAGTCCGGGAATGTAGGCCGGGTAAGCGCAGCGCCACCAGGCAACAAGCATAAAGAACTAAAGCGCCACTAAGGGCGCTTTAGTTTTTTCCGGTCTTTGTCTTTCTCTCTATCCCGCTGGTTCACGGGAGGGTTTCCCCCGACATCAGTACCCCTCGTGTCGAGCTTGTGGAGGAGGTTCCGGTTTGTACTGACACTTTAATTTTATGTCTGGCCGCCGTTTTTGCCACCGCAGACGATCGGATTTTAGCCGAATTTTTTTCGTGAAGTTGTTCAGTTTTCTATAGTTAAAAAGTAGCAATCACCGGAGAACATCATGCTAACGGTCCACCACCTTAACCAGTCTCGTTCCCATCGCGTCCTCTGGGCGCTGGAGGAGCTGGGTCTGACGTACGACATCGTGCGCTACCAGCGCGAAAAAACCATGCTCGCGCCAGACTCGCTCAAAAAAGTGCATCCGCTGGGAAAATCCCCGGTACTCGAAGATAACGGACTGGTTCTGGCCGAATCAGGGGCGATTCTGGAATATCTTCAGGAAACGTACGATCCGGAATCACGATTCAAACCGTTAGATCCCGCCAGCAAGGTGCAGTACCGTTTCTGGCTGCATTACGCCGAAGGATCACTGATGCCGCTGCTGTTAATGAAGCTGGTGTTTAACAGCCTCGGTAAGCCTCCGGTACCATTTGGCCTGCGCACGCTGGGCAAAGCGCTGGGGCAGGGAGTGCAGAAAGCATATCTCAACCGCCAGCTGGAAACGCACGCGCGCTTTATTGACGCGCATCTTGCCGAAAACCCCTGGTTTGCCGGCGACGCGCTGTCCATGGCGGATATCCAGATGAGTTTTCCGATCTTCGCCCTGCTGGCGCGGGGCGGTATCGACAATCTCAGCCACATAGCGGCATGGAAACAGAACGTGGAGGCGCGCCCGGGCTGGCAGACCACGCTGGAGAAAGGCGGCCCGCTGACCATCCCCGGCGAGGCGTGAAATGTAACGAAATTGCGCATGGACGATAACGTTTGCGCATCCTCTGCTTAATTCTTCATCGCCATGAGGTGATTTTAGCGAAAAACGAGAAAGTTCAGTTGAAAAGGGCGGGTATTAGGCTAGATAATCGTTTGCCTACATTTGACCACCCGTTTTGTAAGCGCGGAGCTAAACGTTTGCTTTTTTTGTGACGCCCCTTTCGTCGCAAACGCAGCACAAGGATTTGACGTTTCGCTGGCAGTGGAGTCTCCACCACGCTTACGGACTTTCAATAAAAATTTTCAGGGGATGTTTTCTATGTCTACGCCATCTGCGCGTACCGGCGGTTCACTTGACGCCATGTTTAAAATTTCTGCTCGCGGCAGTACCGTGCGCCAGGAAGTTGTTGCCGGTCTGACCACGTTTCTGGCGATGGTGTACTCCGTCATCGTGGTGCCGGGCATGCTCGGCAAAGCCGGCTTCCCGCCCGCTGCGGTCTTCGTTGCCACCTGTCTGGTAGCGGGCGTTGGCTCCATCGTGATGGGGCTGTGGGCGAACCTGCCGCTGGCGATCGGCTGCGCCATCTCCCTGACCGCGTTTACCGCTTTCAGCCTGGTGCTGGGCCAGCAGATCAGCGTCCCCGTAGCGCTCGGCGCGGTGTTCCTGATGGGCGTGCTGTTCACCGTGATTTCTGCCACCGGCATCCGCAGCTGGATTTTGCGCAACCTGCCGCAGGGTGTGGCGCATGGCACCGGTATCGGTATTGGCCTGTTCCTGCTGCTGATTGCCGCCAACGGCGTGGGTCTGGTCATCAAGAATCCGCTGGACGGCCTGCCGGTTGCGCTGGGTAACTTTGCGAGCTTCCCGGTGATCATGTCGCTGGTGGGGCTGGCGGTGATTATCGGCCTGGAAAAACTGAAGGTGCCGGGCGGCATTCTGCTGACCATTATCGGCGTGTCCATCGTCGGGCTGATCTTCGACCCGACCGTTCACTTTTCCGGTATTTTCGCCATGCCGTCGCTGAGCGACGACAACGGCAACTCCCTGATCGGCAGCCTGGATATCGTGGGCGCGCTGAACCCGGTGATCCTGCCAAGCGTGCTGGCGCTGGTGATGACGGCGGTGTTTGACGCCACCGGCACCATCCGCGCGGTGGCGGGGCAGGCTAACCTGCTGGATAAAGACGGCCAGATTATCGACGGCGGCAAAGCGCTGACCACCGACTCCCTGAGCAGCGTCTTCTCTGGTCTGGTGGGGGCGGCGCCTGCTGCGGTGTACATCGAATCCGCAGCGGGTACGGCGGCAGGCGGTAAAACCGGCCTGACGGCCATCACCGTTGGTGTGCTGTTCCTGCTGATCCTGTTCCTCTCTCCGCTCTCCTACCTGGTGCCTGCGTATGCGACCGCGCCAGCGCTGATGTACGTCGGTCTGCTGATGCTGAGCAACGTGGCGAAAATCGACTTCGCGGATTTTGTCGACGCCATGTCCGGCCTGATCACCGCAGTATTCATCGTGCTGACCTGTAACATCGTGACCGGCATCATGATCGGCTTCGCCTCGCTGGTGATTGGCCGCCTGGTCTCCGGTGAGTGGCGCAAGCTGAACATCGGCACCGTGGTGATCGCCGTTGCGCTGGTCGCGTTCTACGCGGGCGGCTGGGCAATCTAAATTATCCATTGATGCGAAAACGGGTGGCTCAGGCCGCCCGTTTTTATTTTCAGGACTCATCCCGTTGCCTTTTGCGTTACTCTGGAGAGGATAGAATAAGAGGCACGACGCCTCAGGTTTGGCTTAAAAAGAAACACAGCAAACAGGGAACGCATGGAAATTTTCTTCACAATACTCATCATGACCCTTGTGGTCTCATTATCCGGGGTGGTTACACGCGTACTGCCCTTCCAGGTCCCCCTGCCTTTAATGCAAATAGCCATCGGCGCGCTGCTGGCGTGGCCGACGTTCGGTCTGCACGTGGAGTTCGATCCGGAACTGTTCCTCGTGCTGTTTATCCCGCCGCTGCTGTTTGCCGATGGGTGGAAAACGCCGACGCGCGAATTTCTTGAGCACGGGCGAGAGATCTTCGGTCTGGCGCTGGCGCTGGTGGTCGTTACCGTGGTCGGGATAGGTTTCCTGATCTACTGGGCTGTACCGGGTATCCCGTTAATTCCCGCCTTTGCGCTGGCCGCCGTGCTGTCGCCGACCGACGCCGTGGCGCTGTCCGGCATCGTAGGCGAAGGGCGCATTCCAAAGAAAATCATGGGCATTTTGCAGGGTGAAGCGTTGATGAACGACGCTTCCGGCCTGGTGGCCCTAAAGTTTGCCGTGGCGGTAGCCATGGGCACCATGGTCTTTACCATTGGTGGCGCCACCCTGGAATTCTTCAAGGTGGCGATTGGTGGGATCCTCGCAGGCTTTGTGGTGAGCTGGCTGTACGGTCGTTCGCTGCGCTTCCTCAGCCGCTGGGGCGGCGATGAACCGGCGACGCAAATTGTTCTGCTGTTCCTGCTGCCGTTTGCCTCTTATCTGATTGCCGAACATATCGGCGTGTCGGGTATTTTGGCAGCGGTAGCCGCGGGGATGACCATCACCCGCTCCGGCGTGATGCGCCGCGCGCCGCTGGCGATGCGCCTGCGTGCAAACAGTACCTGGGCGATGCTGGAATTTGTCTTTAACGGCATGGTCTTCCTGCTGTTGGGTCTACAGTTGCCGGGCATTATGGAATCTTCGCTGATCGCGGCAGAAGCCGATCCGAACGTTGAAGTCTGGATGCTGTTTACCGATATCGTGCTCATCTACCTTGCGCTGATGCTGGTGCGTTTCGGCTGGCTGTGGACGATGAAAAAATTCAGCGTCCGCTTCCTGACGAAAAAGCCGATGGAGTTTGGCTCCTGGACCACGCGCGAGCTGCTGATTGCCTCTTTCGCCGGCGTGCGCGGGGCGATCACTCTTGCCGGTGTGCTCTCCATTCCGTTGCTCCTGCCAACGGGCGACGTCTTCCCGGCGCGTTACGAACTGGTGTTCCTGGCGGCGGGCGTGATCCTCTTCTCGCTGTTCGTCGGCGTGATTATGCTGCCGATTCTGCTGCAACACATTGATGCGGGTGACTCTTCGCAGCAGCATAAAGAAGAGCGGATTGCCCGCGCGGCGACGGCGGAAGTCGCGATTGTCGCCATTGAGAAGATGGAGGAGCGTCTGGCAGCCGATGCCGAAGAGAACATTGATAACCAGCTGCTGAAGGAAGTCAGTTCACGCGTGATTGGTAATTTGCGCCGTCGTGCTGACGGACGTAACGACGTGGAAAGTTCGTTGCAGGAAGAAAACCTCGAGCGTCGTTTCCGCCTGGCGGCGCTGCGCTCCGAGCGTGCCGAGCTGTATCACCTGCGCGCGACGCGTCAGATCAGCAACGAGACGCTGCAAAAGCTGCTGCACGATCTGGATCTGCTGGAAGCGCTGTTGATAGAGAATCAGTAGCGCGTTGTTGCCCGGTGGCGCTGCGCTTACCGGGCCTACATTTGAACCGTAGGCCGGGTAAGGCGAAGCCGCCACCCGGCACTATTCAGACCGCACCCAAAACCCCTCACAACATTGCAGCCACGCCTGTGCGCTGTGCGACAGATACACCCCTTCACGCCAGATCATCCCTAACTGCCAGTGCAGGTCGCTCTCCAGCGGGATCCAGCGCAGCGTGTTTTTATCCAGCCGTTCGCAAATCGGCTGCGGCAGAATGGCAATCCCCACGCCCGCCTGGACCATTGCCGCGAGGAAATCCCACTGGCCGCTGCGCACCGCAATGCGGGGCTTCACGTTATGGTGATTAAACAGCGCCATCAGCTGGCGGCTTAAGGCGAAATCTTCGTTGTAAATCAACAGCGGGTGCTCGCCGAGCCGCTCGGGGTTCACCGACTCAACCTTCAGCCAGTCGCCGGAGCGAGGCACCAGCACGCACAGCGGATGGCTGAACAGCGGCAGCGTTGCCAGCCCGCTCTCTTCCTCCACGGGAAGGGCCGTCATGGCCACGTCCAGCTCGCCGTTGATTACCGCCTGCTGCACGGTCAGGCCGCCAAACTCAGAAATTTTAAGCTCAACGCCGGGGTAGCGCTGGCGGAAGAGGCTTATCGGCCCGGCCATCATCATGCCGACCATCGGCGGAATGCCGAGCCGCAGCAGCCCTTTTGTCAGGTGATTGATGTCGCCAAGCTCGGCCTCCAGCTGGCGGAACTCTGCCAGGATCGCCAGCCCGCGCTCGAACACCACGCGCCCGGTATCGGTCAGCAGCAGCTTGCGTCCGTCACGAATAAGCAGGGTACAGTTCAGCTCGTCCTCGAGGTTTTTCAGCATCTTGCTGATGGTCGGCTGGGTAACGAACAACTTCTCCGCTGCGCGGGTAAAACTTTGCTGGCGAACCACCTCGACAAAATAGCGCAGCGTTCTTATGTCCATGATTATTCCTCGAAACTATACCTTCGATGATTTTAATTCATTTCAGTCGATGACGTACGCTCACTATACTGGCGCCTCGTCTCAATTCTGAGGAAAAAACCCATGGCCGTGGCGTTAAGCCGTGTTACGCCTGCCGTTGTGCAACGACTCCAGGTCCCGGTTCAGGTACTGCTCTACGCGGGACTGTTTGTTTTTGCGGAATATCTTGTCGACTGGCTGCACCTGCCTTTACCCGCTAACCTGGTGGGGATGGTGCTGATGCTGGCGCTGATCCTCTGCCGCGCGTTGCCCCTCAGCTGGGTGCGCGCCGGCGCGCGCTGGCTGCTGGCGGAGATGCTGCTGTTTTTCGTTCCGGCCGTGGTCGCCGTGGTGAACTATGCGCAGCTGCTGATGGTCGACGGCTGGCGCATCTTCGCGGTTATTGCCCTGAGCACGCTGATGGTGCTGGGGGCCACCGCCTGGGTGGTGGATAAAGTGTACCGGTTCGAAATCAGCAGGCAAAAGCATGACTAACTTTCAGATAAGCGTACTGTGCCTGATCGTGACGGTCGCCATCTACTTTGCCAACAAGCGCCTGTATCGCCGCTTTCGCACGCTGCCGCTGATGCCGCTGGTCTTCACGCCCATCCTGCTGGTGCTGATGCTGGTCTTCGGCCATATCTCCTGGCAGAACTACATTGGTGAATCCCACTGGCTGCTGTGGCTGCTCGGCCCGGCGACTATCGCCTTTGCGGTGCCGGTGTATGACAACCTGGCGATTATCAAACGCCACTGGATGTCGCTCAGCGCGGGCGTCGTCACCGCGACGGTGGTGGCGGTCTGTAGCTCCGTCTGGCTGGCGCGGCTGTTTACCCTCTCCGATGAAATTCAGCGCAGCCTGGCCGTGCGCTCGGTGACCACGCCGTTTGCGCTGGCGGCCGCCAAACCGCTCGGCGGACAGCCGGACCTGGTGGCGCTGTTTGTGGTCGTCACCGGCGTATTCGGCATGGCGGTGGGCGATATGCTGTTTCTGCGGCTGTCCATTCGGGAAGGGATGGCGAAAGGGGCGGGCTTTGGCGCGGCGTCGCACGGTGCGGGGACGGCGCGTTCGTATGAACTCGGTCAGCAGGAGGGCGTGGTGGCAAGCCTGGTGATGATGCTGTCGGGCGTGACGATGGTGTTAATCGCGCCGCTGGTGGCGTGGGTGATGTTTTAAGCTCCCCGGCCAGCATGACCGGGGAGAAAGGCTTAGTGCGCGCGGCCCTGCTCAACGCCCAGGCCGGTCTGCGAGCGGATAAACTGGGCGCGGAATTTCTCACGCTCCAGGTTACCCTCCGGCGAGTTGTCGGTGGCCGAGAAGAACCAGATCCCGATAAACGCCACGGCAATGGAGAACAGCGCCGGGTATTCATACGGGAAGATAGCGCTTTCGTGACCGAGGATCTGCACCCAAATCGTCGGGCCGAGGATCATCAGAACCACTGCCGTCAGCAGCCCCAGCCAGCCGCCAATCATCGCTCCACGGGTGGTCAGTTTTGACCAGTACATGGAGAGCAGAATGATCGGGAAGTTACAGCTCGCCGCAATCGAGAAGGCCAGCCCTACCATGAAGGCGATGTTCTGCTTCTCGAAGAGAATGCCCAGCAGAATGGCGACCACGCCCAGTACCAGCACGGTGATTTTGGAAACCTTCAGCTCGTCGCGCTCGCTCGCGCCTTTACGGAAGACGTTGGCGTAGAGGTCGTGCGATACCGCAGACGCGCCCGCCAGCGTCAGCCCGGCGACCACCGCAAGGATGGTGGCGAAGGCCACGGCGGAGATAAAGCCGAGGAACAGGTTACCGCCCACCGCGTCGGCCAGGTGCACCGCCGCCATGTTGTTACCGCCAATCAGCGCGCCCGCCGCGTCTTTAAACGCCGGGTTCGCCCCCACCAGCATGATCGCGCCGAAGCCGATAATGAAGGTCAGAATGTAGAAGTAGCCCATGAAACCGGTGGCGTAGAACACGCTCTTGCGCGCTTCACGCGCGTCTGACACGGTGAAGAAACGCATCAGAATGTGCGGCAGCCCCGCAGTACCAAACATCAGGCCGAGACCGAGCGAAAGCGCGGATATCGGATCTTTCACCAGCCCGCCCGGGCTCATGATCGCTTCTCCTTTCGGGTGTACCGACATCGCTTCGGTAAACAGGTTATTGAAGCTGAAGCCGACGTGTTTCATCACCATGAAGGCCATAAAGCTGGCGCCGAACAGCAGCAGCACGGCTTTGATGATCTGCACCCAGGTGGTGGCCAGCATGCCGCCGAACAGAACGTACATCACCATCAGCACGCCCACCAGCACCACCGCGACGTGGTAGTTCAGGCCGAACAGCAGCTCGATCAGCTTGCCTGCGCCCACCATCTGGGCAATCAGGTACAGCGCCACGACCACCAGCGAACCGCAGGCGGACAGCATGCGGATAGGGCCTTGCTTCAGACGGTAGGAGGCCACGTCGGCAAAGGTGTAGCGACCAAGGTTACGCAGGCGCTCGGCAATCAGGAACAGAATGATCGGCCAGCCGACGAGGAAGCCGAGGGAGTAGATCAAGCCGTCGTAGCCGGAGGTGTAAACCAGCGCGGAGATCCCGAGGAACGAGGCGGCAGACATAAAGTCACCCGCAATCGCCAGCCCGTTCTGGAAGCCGGTTATGTTGCCGCCCGCGGTGTAGTAATCGTTACGGGAGCGCACGCGTTTCGATGCCCAGTACGTAATGTACAGCGTCAGCACCACGAAAATCAGGAACATGACGATAGCCTGCCAGTTGGTGGGCTGGCGCTGAACCTCGCCGGTAAGGGCATCCGCCGCCTGGGCAGCAAAGGGAAGTGTGGCGGCAAGCGCCGTCAGGACTCGCTTCATGATGCTTTTACCTCTTGCAGTACTGCTTTATTAAGACGATCGAATTCACCGTTCGCACGCCAGACGTACACACCCGTCAGCACAAACGAAATAACGATAACGCCAATGCCAATGGGGATACCGCGCGTAACGCTGGTTCCGGCGTGCAGCGGCGTCCCGAGCCACTGCGGTGCAAAGGCGATCAGCAGAATAAAGCCGACGTAGATAATCAGCATGATGATGGAAAGGATGAAGGCAAACCGTTGCCGTTTTTCGACGAGCTCCCTGTAGTGCGCACTATTCTCTATCTGCTGACAAATATCGTTATTCATCACAGAAATCTCCAGAGGTAAGGTTGGTTTGTTTTAGTTCCCTCTCCCCTATGGGGAGAGGGTGAGGGGAGAGGGAGAAAAAATTATGATGGCATTGCGATGGCCTGCTTCTCTTCGAGCAGTTTGTCCACCACGCCAGGATCGGCAAGCGTTGAGGTATCGCCGAGGTTGCTGGTATCGCCAGCCGCGATTTTGCGCAGGATACGGCGCATAATCTTGCCGGAACGGGTTTTCGGCAGCGAGTCTGTCCAGTGCAGTACGTCCGGCGTGGCAAGCGGGCCGATCTCTTTACGGACCCAGTTGCGCACCTCGGTATACAGCTCCGGCGACGGTTCTTCACCGTGGTTCAGCGTGACGTAGGCGTAAATCGCCTGGCCCTTGATGTTGTGCGGAATGCCGACTACCGCCGCTTCGGCAATCTTCGGATGCGACACCAGCGCGGACTCAATCTCTGCCGTACCCAGACGGTGGCCGGAAACGTTCAGCACGTCGTCCACGCGTCCGGTGATCCAGTAATAACCGTCTTCATCCCGGCGCGCACCGTCGCCGCTGAAGTACATGTTTTTGAAGGTCGAGAAGTAGGTCTGCTCGAAGCGCTCATGGTCGCCGAACAGGGTGCGTGCCTGGCCTGGCCAGGAATCGACGATCACCAGGTTGCCTTCGGTGGCGCCTTCCTGCGGATTGCCTTCGTTGTCCACCAGCGCAGGCTGCACGCCGAAGAATGGGCGGGTGGCGGAACCGGCTTTCAGCTGCGTGGCGCCCGGCATTGGCGTGATCATGAAGCCGCCGGTTTCGGTCTGCCACCAGGTGTCCATCACAGGGCACTTCTCGTTGCCGATTTTCTTCCAGTACCACTCCCAGGCTTCCGGGTTGATCGGCTCGCCTACGGAGCCGAGGATGCGCAGGGAAGATCGGTCAGTTCCCTCGATGGCTTTATCCCCTTCCGCCATCAGCGCACGGATTGCCGTTGGCGCGGTGTAGAGAATGTTAACCTGATGCTTATCAACCACCTGACACATGCGCGCCGGGGTCGGCCAGTTCGGTACGCCTTCAAACATCAGCGTCGTTGCGCCGCAGGCCAGCGGGCCGTACAGCAGGTAGCTATGACCGGTGACCCAGCCCACGTCAGCGGTGCACCAGTAGATGTCGCCCGGATGGTAGTCGAAAACGTATTTAAAGGTCGTCGCGGCGTACACCAGATAGCCGCCGGTGGTGTGCAGTACGCCCTTCGGCTTACCGGTGGAGCCGGAGGTATAAAGGATAAACAGCGGATCTTCCGCGTTCATCTCTTCCGGCTGATGCTGGTCACTCGCGTTTTCAATCAGATCGCTCCACCACAGGTCGCGCCCCTCGTGCCAGTCGATGTTGCCGCCCGTACGTTTGAAGACAATGACGTTATTGATGGACTTCACGTTCGGGTTTTTCAGCGCTTCATCGACGTTTTTCTTTAGCGGGATACCGCGACCGGCGCGCACGCCCTCGTCAGCGGTGATCACCAGCTTCGAATTCGAGTCAATAATGCGCCCGGCAACCGCTTCCGGCGAGAAGCCGCCGAAGATCACGGAGTGGATCGCACCGATGCGCGCGCAGGCCAGCATAGCCACCGCGGCTTCCGGCACCATGGGCATATAGATAGCCACCACGTCGCCTTTTTTAATGCCCTGGGCCAGCAGCACGTTGGCGAAGCGGCAGACGTCGCGGTGCAGTTCTTTATAGGAGATGTGTTTGCTCTGAGAGGCGTCGTCGCCTTCCCAGATAATGGCCGTTTCGTTGCCGCGTTCGGCAAGATGGCGGTCCAGGCAGTTCGCCGCCAGGTTCAGCGTGCCGTCTTCATACCATTTAATGGAGACGTTACCCGGCGCGAAAGAGGTATTCTTTACCTTCTGATAAGGTTTGATCCAGTCGAGGATTTGGCCCTGCTCGCCCCAGAACGCGTCAGGGCTGGAAATAGACTGCTGATATTTCTCCTGGTACTGCTCCGGGCTTATCAGGCAACGGTCCGCAATGTTTGCGGGAATGTCGTGTTTGTGTATTTGGCTCATGGCTTTTTTTCTCCTTGTAAGATGTTAATAATATGTCGCAAAAACGTTAATAGTAGGGGCTTTACAAGCTTTGTTTAGTATTTGGGCGACAGATCACGCATTGTCTGAAGCGTATGAAAATTGAGCGAATGAAACTTTGAAGGGAAATAATTCATCTGAAGAATTATTCACTTTTTTGCAGTGAAAATATTTTGTATAACAAACGGTTATTTATGCGAATTGCTATAAATTACCGCCAGTGACCCTTTTTGCAGTGAAATGCCTTGTTCTTTAAGGCTTGCGCAGCATGCCGTGCAAATGATACTCATACGGCGCGTTAAAAAATCCCATAAACCAACGCAACACAATTCATACCCTTTCAGTATGTCTCCATATTCATGCAGTTTTGCTGGTGCGGAGATTTCATTGAGGAAGTCAGTTTCTATGAAAAATTTGAAAGTCAGCCTGGCCTGGCAGATCCTGCTGGCCCTTGTGCTGGGCATCTTGCTGGGCAGTTACCTCCATTATCATAGCGACAGCCGCGAGTGGCTGATTGCGAACCTTCTCTCCCCTGCGGGCGATATCTTTATTCATCTGATCAAGATGATTGTGGTGCCCATTGTGATCTCGACGCTGGTGGTCGGAATTGCCGGAGTAGGTGATGCGAAGCAGTTAGGCCGCATCGGTGCAAAAACCATTATCTATTTCGAAGTGATCACCACGGTTGCCATCATTCTTGGCATCACCCTGGCGAACGTATTCCAGCCAGGTTCCGGGATCGATATGTCGCAGCTGGCGACGGTGGATATTTCGAAATATCAAAGCACGACCGCTGACGTGCAGAGCCACGC
This sequence comes from Enterobacter cloacae complex sp., assembly GCF_900322725.1. Classification (NCBI taxonomy): domain Bacteria; kingdom Pseudomonadati; phylum Pseudomonadota; class Gammaproteobacteria; order Enterobacterales; family Enterobacteriaceae; genus Enterobacter; species Enterobacter cloacae complex sp. The sequence continues at coordinate 2,463,601 of NZ_LT991957.1, forward strand.
TCACGGCCTGATGGGCACGATCCTGTCGCTGGTGCCGACCAACATTATCGCGTCGATGGCGAAAGGCGAGATGCTGCCAATCATCTTCTTCTCGGTCCTCTTTGGTCTGGGGCTCTCCTCCCTGCCGGCAACGCACCGTGAGCCGCTGGTGACCGTGTTCCGCTCTATCTCCGAAACCATGTTCAAAGTCACCCACATGGTCATGCGCTATGCGCCGGTTGGGGTCTTTGCGCTGATCGCCGTGACCGTGGCGAACTTCGGTTTTGCCTCCCTGTGGCCGCTGGCGAAGCTGGTGCTCCTGGTGCACTTCGCCATTCTGTTCTTCGCGCTGGTGGTGCTGGGGATTGTGGCGCGCCTGTGCGGGCTGAGTATCTGGATCCTGATCCGCATCCTGAAGGATGAGCTGATTCTGGCGTATTCCACCGCAAGCTCCGAGAGCGTGCTGCCGCGCATTATCGAGAAGATGGAGGCGTACGGTGCGCCAGCGTCGATAACGAGCTTCGTGGTGCCGACCGGCTACTCCTTTAACCTGGATGGCTCGACGCTGTACCAGAGTATTGCGGCGATCTTTATCGCGCAGCTGTACGGCATTGACCTGTCGCTGTGGCAGGAGATCGTACTGGTTCTGACGCTGATGGTGACCTCAAAGGGCATCGCAGGCGTGCCGGGCGTCTCCTTCGTGGTGCTGCTGGCGACGCTGGGCAGCGTGGGTATTCCGCTGGAAGGCCTGGCGTTCATCGCCGGTGTAGACCGTATCCTCGACATGGCGCGTACCGCGCTGAACGTGGTAGGTAACGCGCTGGCGGTGCTGGTTATCTCCAAGTGGGAACACAAATTCGACCGTAAAAAAGCGCTGGCGTATGAACGCGAGGTGCTGGGTCGTTTTGATAAGACGGCTGACCAGTAACATCCTAAGCCCGGTGGCGCTGCGCTTACCGGGCCTACGGGTTTTGTAGGCCGGGTAAGGCGAAGCCGCCACCCGGCACGTTATTCTCCGCTCAACGCATCAAACTCCTCACACCCCGTATCAAACCCTTCGGTACAGCTCAGGTTTAGCCAGTAGAGCGCTTTCTGCTTATTCGGCGTGATAAACCCTTTCTCCCCCTGCTGGAACAGCATTCCTGCCCAGTACTCCGCATAGCCGGTACGTGACAGTGACGAGCTGCGTTTAAACCACGACGCGGCCTGCGCGTCATCCTGAGGGACGTCAACACCGTTGGCATAAATCAGCCCCAGCAGCAGCTGCGCGTCCACCGCCGCGTCGCTATCGATATCTTTAGTCGCCGATTGCAGGAGCTTGATGGCCTGGGGATAGTCGGTTTTACCCGCCTGCGTGTTCACCAGAATGCGCGCCAGCATAATTGTGCCGCGCTTGCTGCCTGCGATGGTGGCCTGCTGCGCCAGCGTTTTGGACTGAGCATAATCCCCCTGCGTAAAGAGGATCTGCGAGAGTAACCCCATGGCGTCGACATCACCGCCTTTCGCGGCTTTCTCGGCCCATAGCGCTGCCTGCATTTTGTCACCGGAGCTGAAGTATGTATCGGCGAGATAATACTGCGCGCGCGCATTGCCCGCTTCAGCCTGCTTTTTATACTGGCCGCCAATCTCATCGGCATGGGCAAATGCGGTTAAAAAGAACAACATCAGAAAAAGGGTTTTCATGGATTCTTATCATCTGGGTACACGCCGCGCAGTATAATCGCGGCGACAGAAGAAAAAAACGGGTGCGTTAAGACCTCAGCATCCCACAAGCCGGGCGGAACACGCGTTCCGCCCGAAGAGGTTAGCCCGCGGTGCAGGCTAATTTTGCCGCCACCTCCTGATGTTCACTCTTTATTGAAAACTCACAGAACTTATCGCGAGTAATAAAGGTAAAGATCACTATCGTCAGGCAAATAATAAAGACGATGCCTAACGCAGTTTTTAATGGCGTCATGCCTTTTACTCCTTGCTTACAAAAGAATAAGAGGCTACTCTCAACCTGTTGGTTGTTGAGGGGTAGCCTCGGGTAAATAAAAATTTCCCGGGGCTTTCCACTTTCTGTCCCTCAACAATGCTCAAGACAGAAAGTCTTAAGCACCCGCCGCATATCTTATCCCTCTGAATTAAAATGCAAAGATGTAATTTATTTCCGCGCAAATTACATTTTTCTGCGAGACGCCTTCAGAAATATATATAGATGTAATTAATATTGATGCCAGAAATAATAATGGGGTGAATATCTCACCCCATTTAGTCAGCGATTATTTAACAGTATTAACCCATTGCGCTTTCACGCAGTCGGGCCTTCAGCTTGTTATATTCGTCGATTACATACTGTTCCGCCGCGTGCTGATCCGCAATCGGCTCCACGTTGACGGCGCAGTATTTATACTCCGGCGTTTTGGTTATCGGACTGAGGTTCTCCGTCACCAGTTCGTTACAGGCGCCAATCCACCACTGGTAGGTCATGTAGACCGCCCCTTTGTTCGGACGGTCGCTGACCTGCGCGCGGGTAATGACGCGACCTTTGCGCGAATTCACCCACACCAGCGCTTCATCTTCAATACCGAGCCGTTCGGCGTCGGCGGTGTTGATCTGCGCGTAGCCCGGCTCGTCCGCCAGCGCCGCCAGCGCGGCACAGTTGCCGGTCATTGAACGGCAGGAGTAGTGGCCCACTTCGCGCACGGTGGAGAGCACCATTGGAAACTCGTCAGTGAGTTTATCGATCGGCGCGACCCAGTCGCAGGTGAAGAACTGCGCCAGCCCGTTCGGGGTATCGAATTTCTCCTTAAAGAGATAAGACGTCCCCTGGTCGGCCTCCGATTCGTCCCGGCACGGCCACTGGATATACCCCAGCTCGCCCATTTTTTCATAGGTTGCCCCGTAAAAATCCGGGCAGAGATGACGCAGCTCGTCCCAGATCTCCTGGGTGTTGTTGTAGTGCATCGGGTAGCCCATGCGGGTGGCGATTTCGCTGATGATCTGCCAGTCGGTTTTCAAATCCCACTTCGGCTCGACCGCCTTAAAGAAGCGCTGGAAGCCGCGGTCCGCCGCCGTGTAGACGCCTTCATGCTCGCCCCAGGAGGTCGACGGGAGAATCACATCCGCCGCCGCCGCGGTTTTGGTCATGAAGATATCCTGGACAATCACCAGCTCCAGATCCTCAAAGCCTTTGCGCACTGCGGACAGCTCGGCATCGGTCTGGAGCGGATCTTCACCCATGATGTAGGCCGCCCGCACTTCGCCGTGCGCCGCGCGGTGCGGCAGCTCGCTGATGCGGTATCCGGTGTGTTCCGGCAGGCTCTCCACGCCCCAGGCCTTCGCAAACTTCTCGCGGTTTTCCGGGTACTTCACGTACTGATAGCCTGGATACGTGTCCGGCAGCGCGCCCATGTCGCACGCGCCCTGCACGTTATTCTGACCGCGCACCGGGTTCACGCCGACATGCGCTTTACCCAGATTTCCGGTCAGCATCGCGAGGCTGGTCAGGGAACGCACGGTTTCCACGCCCTGATAGAACTGGGTGACGCCCATGCCCCACAGTATGGCGGCGGTTTTGGCCCCGGCGTACATGCGTGCGGCCTGGCGGATCGCCTGCGCGCTCACGCCGGTTATCGACTCTACCGACTCCGGCGTGTAGCCTTCGACAATTTTCCGGTACTCTTCAAACCCTTCCGTACGCGTGGCGACAAACGCCTGGTCATACAGGTTTTCCTCAATAATGACGTGCCCCATCGCGTTCAACAGCGCGATGTTCGAGCCGTTTTTCAGTGCGATGTGCATATCCGCAATGCGCGCGGTTTCGATTTTGCGCGGATCGCAGACGATGATTTTCGCCCCGTTCTGTTTGGCGCGAATCACGTGGTTCGCGACGATAGGGTGAGAATCCGCCGGGTTATAACCGAAGATAAACACCAGATCGGTGTTATCTATCTCATTGATGGCATTGCTCATTGCGCCATTACCGACCGACTGGTGCAGACCTGCAACCGATGGGCCGTGTCAGACGCGAGCGCAGCAGTCGACGTTATTGGTACCAATAACGGCGCGCGCGAATTTTTGCATCACATAGTTGGTTTCATTCCCCGTCCCGCGTGAGGAGCCGGTGGTCTGAATCGCATCCGGGCCATACTTGGCCTTGATGGCGCTGAGGCGCGTGGCGACATAATCCAGCGCTTCATTCCAGGAGACGGCTTCCAGCTTGCCACCGCGCTCGCGGCGGATCATGGGGGTTTTCAGGCGCGGCGTGAGGATTTGGGTATCGTTAATAAAATCCCAGCCGTAATACCCTTTCAGGCACAGCGTGCCCTGATTGGTTTTACCCTGCGCCGCTTCCGCCCGGACGATTTTGCCGTTATCGACCACCAGGTGGATCTTGCAACCTGAGGCACAATAAGGACAAACCGTGACGACCTTTTTCATCACTTTGCTCCCGTTAAACAGTTCTTACCTGCCCTTTATGCAGCATCTATGCCATGTTTTTAATAGGGGTATTTCCTGACGTTACGGCCGTTTGCGGAGCAAAACCCTGACGAAAAACAGCCAATCGTCAAAATTGACGTGTCGAAAGGGCAGGGATGTGACGTGGATTGAATTTCCGTCACGTCAAAAAGATGTCGGCAAGCCTGAGCGGCGCGGCGCAGGTGAGGGCAATTTGAGATTCCTCCGCTACTCCCGCCAATAGCCAGTTATTACCTTAAGGCCAGTTCACCTGCGAGTCTGGCCTTATGAAACGTTACTCTACCGCCCTGTTATTTGGCTTGCTGACTTTAACCAGCCAGCTGGCACATGCTGATGTGATTGATGATGCCATTGGCAATATTCAGCAGGCGATCAACGACGCCTATAACCCCGGCAGCAGCCGTAATGACGATGACGACGATCGTTACGATCGCAGCCGTCAAACCGACAGTCGGCAGTACGACGATCGTCGCCGGCAGTTAGAGGATCGACGCCAGCGTTTAGACGAGCGTCAGCGCCAGCTGGATGACGACAGGCGTCGGTTAGAAGAGGATGAGCGTCGGCTAGAGGATGATTACGATCGAGGCTAAAGCCTGGTGGCGCTTCGCTTACGCAGGCCTACAAAACCTGGAGCGTAGGCCGGGTAAGGCGCAGCCGCCACCCGGCAGAACTCAGTCGAGAACCAAAACCATCCCGTCATATCCCGCTTCAATGCCGTCCGGCAGCGGGTTATCCATCATCCACGCGTCAAACTGATGGCTGATATGCGTCAGGATCACCTGCGGACAGCCAATCACCTCGTTCAGGGCCATCACCGTATTTAAATCACAGTGGTTGCGCGGCGTCTCCGGACGTGGTTCATGGCTACAGTCGATGATTATCGCCTGCGGCTGGTTGTTAAGCAGAAACGTCACCGTTTTATCCGGCAGTCCGGCGGTATCAGACAGCCACGCCACGCGGCTGTGGGCGGACTCCAGCAGATAGCCAAACGTGAGTTTAGAATGGTTGAGCGGCAGCGGCGTCACCCGCAGGCCCTGTAGCTCAAACATCACGAACGGCTCAACCGTGTGGCTGAAATCCAGGATGCCCGGATGTTTGAACAGATCGTCACAGCCTGCCTCGTCTGGCGGACCGTAGACGGGAATGGTGGCGCCTACGCCCCAGCGCAGGGGGAAAAGCCCCTGAACGTGATCCATATGATAATGGGTAAGCAAAAACTGCTGGAAGCTGCCCGCAGGCCAGTCGTCCATCAGGTGCGGAATACCCGCGTCCAGCAAGGTGACCGCATCGTTGAATTTGACCGCCGCGCTACAGGGGCGACGGCGATAATTATCCTGCAAGCGCGCCCTTCGGCACGCGGCACAGTCGCAGCCAAACACCGGCACCAGCTGTGCGCTTCCGGTTCCCGTTAACGTGATGGTCAGACTCATAACGCACCTCTACAGCGGTTTGGTGAAGCGGAAATGGCTTTGCGTATACCCTTCACGAACATAAAAACGGTGCGTATCCACGCGTTTTACGCTGGTGGAAAGTTCGGTCAGCTCGGCACCGGCCTGCCTCGCGATGTCCTCTGCCCAGGCCAGGAGCTGGCTGCCCACTTTCAGTCCGCGCGCCTGCGGCATCACCACCAGCTCCTGGATCTCGCCGATCCAGCGGGCATGGTGCAGGTGAAACTGCATGTGCAGGCCGATCATGCCGATGACCTGCCCGTCCAGCTCGGCAAGCTGGTAGCGCATATTGTGATCCTGAAGGTTGGCCAGGAATCCGGCGTGAAACGCCTGGTGATCGAACTCTGCCTGCTTCAGTTCACAGATCAGGGCGTAAACAATTTGCGCATCGTCGGCGGTGGCGGGGCGAAGCTGGCAGTCAGGCATGCTGTCTCTCCTTCTGGCGAATAAGCGATAAAAAGGTCTCGACTGACTGTAGTAAACTTCCGTCGTTATTGAGGACGTGACAGCCCGATGGGGTGTAGCGCGCCGCACGTTCCAGCCGCTGGTCGATCTCACGCGCATTTTCGCGCCCCCGGCTTTGCAGGCGGCTGCGCAGAATATCCGGAGAAACCTGCAAACAGACCGGCAGCAGCGCCGCTTCGTACCGGGCTATGGCCTGCGGCAGATGCGCGCGTGAACCGTTGACCAGCACGTCGAAGCCCGCGTGCAGCCAGAGGTCGATCTCGATGCCGACGCCGTAATAAAAGCCGTTCGCGTGCCAGCTCAGCGCCAGCAGATTTTGCCCGGCGCGGGTAAAAAACTCCTGCTCGCTCAGGGCGATATGGTTTTCACTCCCGGCGTTCGCCGCGCGGGTAATGTAGCGGTGCGCCACCAGCAGCTGTGAATGTTCTCGCTGCCGTAACGCCGACAGCAGGCTGTCCTTCCCGGAGCCGGACGGGCCCATTAACCAGATGAGTCTTCCCATCAGAACACCCTTTTTCCCTGACGCCAGACGTGGTCGATATGAATGTGCTCGCCCTTACGGTGCGCCAGCACCAGGTCTGCCCGTTTGCCTTCGGCAATCTCACCGCGATCGTGAAGGTTGAGCGCGCTGGCCGGGTTTTTCGTCACCAGACGGATCGCCTGCGGCAGCGTAAAGCGGTTATCTTCATCGTCCGCGACGCGGAAGGCCGCGTCCAGCAGGCTGGCGGGGTAATAGTCAGATGAGAGGATATCCAGCAGGCCGAGCGAGGCCAGCGAGCTTGCCGCCACGTTGCCGGAGTGCGAGCCGCCGCGCACGATGTTCGGCGCACCCATCAGCACGTTCATACCGTGCTTGCGGGAGGCTTCAGCCGCCTCGAACGTGGTGGGGAATTCGGCGATCACGCTGCCAAGCTGGTGGGATTCCCGTACGTGATCGTGCGTGGCGTCGTCATGGCTGGCAAGCGCGATGTTGCGGTCGCGGCACATCGCGGCAATGGAGAGGCGGTTCGGCTGCGACCACCGGGCTGCCAGCGCCAGCTGCTCTTCTTCATAGCGCGCCATCTCCGCATCGCTGAGAGAATACTTGCCCTGATAGTATTCGCGATATTTTTCTATGTTGGCGAACTGGCGCTGCCCCGGGGAGTGATCCATCAGCGAAACCAGCGACACCGGCTCGCGCCCGACCAGCTTTTCAAACAGCGGTAGCGTGGTGTGGTGTGGTAGCTCGCAGCGCAGGTGCAGGCGGTGCTCGGCGCGGTTGAGGCCGCGCTTTTGCGTCTCTTCCACGGCGTTGATCATCTTTTCCAGATTTTCCAGACGATCGCCGCCGTCGCGCACGTCGCCGATCGCCACCGCGTCCAGCACCGTGGTGATACCGCTGGCGACCATCAGCGCATCGTGGCTGCTCATCGCCGAATGGGCGGGCCAGTCCACCTTCGGGCGGGGAGTGAAGAATTTGTCCAGATTATCGGTATGCAGCTCAATCAGCCCCGGCAGCAGCCAGCCGCCTTCGCCGTCCATCGCCTCCGGGGAGCGGCTCTGGGTTTCGGCAAACGCGCGGATGACGCCGTCCCGGATCTCAACCGAGCCGTTCACGACCTCATTTTCCAGCACCAGCCTGACGTTATTGATAATCATACGTTTGTCCCCATTGGGTGCAGCCTGTCCGCCACGCGATTGCGGACGGCGTCGTCGTGGAAGATCCCGACGATCGCCGCGCCGCGCGCTTTGGCCTGTTCGATCAGATCCATCACCGCTGCGCTGTTTTTAGCGTCGAGCGAGGCGGTGGGTTCATCCAGCAGTAAAATCGGATAGTCGACAATAAAGCCGCGCGCGATGTTCACGCGCTGCTGTTCGCCACCGGAAAAGGTCGACGGGGCGAGGTGCCACAGACGCTCCGGTACGTTGAGGCGCGTCAGCAGGCTGGCGGCTTTAGCGGCACAGGTTTCGCGCGGGACGCCAATATCCAGCAGGGGCTGCATCACCACGTCCAGGGCGGAGATCCGCGGGATCACCCGCAGGAACTGGCTGACCCAGCCGATCGTTGTACGGCGCACTTCCAGTACTTTGCGCGCAGGGGCCTGGACCAGATCGATCCATTCATTGTTATGGTAAATATGGATATGGCCTTCGTCCGGCAAATAGTTGGCGTACAGGGAACGCAGCAGAGTGGATTTCCCGCTGCCGGAATGGCCATGCAGCACCACGCATTCGCCGCCGCTGACCTCTAACGAGGCATTTTGCAGTACCGGCAGGCGGACGCCGTTTTGCTGGTGGAGCACAAAGGTCTTACTGACATTTTCAACGTGGATCATTTTGGCCTCGCGATTCGTTTTGCCGGATGGCGGCTTCGCCTTACCCGGCCTACAGGTGCGGTGTTCGTAGGCCGGGTGAGCACAGCGCCACCCGGCAACAGCACCCTCAGTTCTGCAACACCGACGACACCAGCAGCTGGGTGTACGGATGATGTGGATCGTCGAGCACGCGGTCGGTCAGCCCACTTTCCACCACCTGGCCCTGCTTCATCACCAGCAGACGGTCCGCCAGCAGGCGCGCAACGCCCAGATCGTGGGTGACAATCACCACCGCCAGGTTCAGCTCCACCACCAGGCCGCGCAGCAGGTCGAGCAGGCGCGCCTGCACGGAGACGTCCAGCCCGCCGGTCGGTTCATCCATAAACACCAGCTTCGGATGGGTGACCAGATTGCGGGCAATCTGCAAGCGCTGCTGCATACCGCCGGAGAAGGTCGTTGGCAGGTCGTCGATGCGCGAAGCGGGGATTTCCACCTCCTCCAGCCAGCGCTGCGCGGTGGTGCGGATGTTGCCGTAGTGGCGCGCGCCGGTGGCCATCAGCCGTTCGCCGATATTGCCTCCCGCCGACACCTGACGGCGCAGGCCGTCCATCGGATGCTGATGCACCACGCCCCACTCGGTGCGCAGCAGGCGGCGGCGCTCGGCCTCGCTCATGGCATACAGGGATTTGCCTTCATACAGAATGTCGCCGTTCTGCGGCGTCAGGCGCGCGGAGATAGACTTCAGCAGGGTGGTTTTACCGGAGCCGGACTCGCCGACAATACCCAGCACTTCGCCCGGCCACAGCTCAAACGACACGTCGCTAAAGCCTTTGCCCGGCGCATAAAGGTGAGTCAGGTTATTAACCGAAAGCAGCGGTTTCATTGGCCGTTCGCCTCGCTCTGTTGGCGGCAGTAATCGGTGTCGGAGCAGACAAACATACGTTTGCCCGTGTCGTCCAGCACCACTTCATCCAGATAGCTGTGTTTGGAGCCGCAGATGGCGCACGGCTCGTCCCACTCCTGCACCGTAAACGGGTGATCGTCAAAATCCAGGCTTTCGACACGCGTATACGGCGGTACGGCGTAAATGCGTTTTTCACGTCCGGCACCAAAGAGTTGCAGGGCAGGCATCATGTCCATCTTCGGGTTATCGAATTTCGGGATCGGCGACGGGTCCATCACATAGCGGCCGTTCACCTTCACCGGGTAGGCGTAGGTGGTGGCGATATGGCCGAAGCGGGCGATGTCTTCATACAGTTTGACCTGCATGATCCCGTACTCTTCCAGGGCATGCATGGTGCGGCTTTCGGTTTCCCGCGGCTCGATAAAGCGCAGCGGCTCCGGGATCGGCACCTGGAAAATCAAAATCTGATCTTCGGTCAGCGGAGTTTCCGGGATGCGGTGACGGGTCTGGATCAGCGTCGCATCCTCGGTTTTCTCTGTGGTGTTGACGCCCGTTACGCGCTTAAAGAAGTGGCGGATCGACACGGCGTTGGTGGTGTCGTCTGCCCCCTGATCGATGACCTTCAGCACGTCCGCTTCGCCGATCACGCTGGCGGTGATCTGAATGCCGCCGGTGCCCCAGCCGTACGGCATCGGCATTTCACGGCCACCAAACGGCACCTGATAGCCGGGGATCGCCACTGCTTTAAGAATGGCGCGGCGGATCATGCGTTTCGTTTGCTCATCCAGATAGGCAAAGTTGTAGCCGCTTAAGTTAGCCATTGGCGCGCTCCCGTTGCAGGCGTTTCAGCAGTTCCAGTTCGGCCTGGAAATCGACGTAGTGCGGCAGCTTGAGGTGCGAGACAAAGCCTGCGGCCTCAACGTTATCCGCGTGGGCCAGCACGAACTCTTCGTCCTGTGCCGGGCCGGAGACTGGCTCGCCGTAGTCCGGCGCCTGGAGCGCACGGTCAACCAGCGCCATCGCCATCGCCTTACGCTCGCTCAGGCCGTACACCAGCCCGTAGCCACGGGTAAAGTGCGGATCTTCATTGTCTGGCGCGACAAAACCGTTGACCATTTCACATTCGGTCATCAGCAGTTCGCCGATGTTCACCGCAAAACCCAGCTCTTCGGGCACAATGTCGATGTCGAGATAGCCGCTGCGGATCTCTGCCGCGAACGGGTGGTTGCGCCCGTACCCACGCTGTGTGGAGTAGGCCAGCGCCAGCAAATACCCTTCGTCGCCGCGCATCAGCTGTTGCAGGCGGGACGAGCGTGAGCACGGGTAGACCGGCGGCGTGCGGGTGATGTCATCCGGTGTGCTGCCGGTGTCCTCCTCCGCCTTCGCCAGCCCCTGGTTTGCCAGCAGGCTAAAAACGTGCGGAGAGGCGTCTTGTTCAGCGTCAGAGGCGTTGAGCTGAGGGGCTTCACCGTTCGCCAGCAGCGTGAAGTCCAGCAGACGATGGGTGTAGTCGTAGGTCGGGCCAAGGAGCTGGCCGCCGGGAATGTCTTTGTACACCGCTGAAATGCGGCGCTCTAAACGCATTTCTGCCGTGTTCACCGGCTCGCTCACCGCCAGCTTCGCAAGCGTAGTGCGGTAGGCGCGCAGCAGAAAGATAGCTTCCACGTTATCGCCGCTGGCCTGTTTCAGCGCCAGCGCTGCAAGCTCGCGGTCCGCGATGCCGCCTTCGGTCATTACGCGGTCGACGGCCAAATTTAACTGCTGTTCAATCTGGGCGACGCTGAGTTCGGGAAGCGCGTCATCCCCCCGGCGTCTGTGCTCCTGTAAGGCATGGGCGGCGGCGATCGCCTTTTCCCCCCCTTTGACGGCAACGTACATCAGCACACCTCCACGTGAGTGGTCCGCGGGATCGCCAGCAGGCGTTCGCCGCAGGTCAGGATCAGGTCAATGCCGAGCGGGAACGGGTGCGGACGCTCGGTCAGCTCATGGATGATGCACTCCGGCAGCTGGGGCGCGACCATCCGCTCGTCGGCGATGCCTGCGCCCGTCAGGCGAAGCATGCGGCCACCGCTCAGGCTGGAAACTTGCAGGATCAGCGTGGCGCTGGTTTCCGGTGCGACGGCGCTGCCTTCGCTCAGGGCGTTAAGCTGTTCATGGCTGATCTGTTCGTCGGCCACGGCAAAGACCGCCTGCTGGGGCTGCTCGACCAGCGGCGCGCTGGTGTGAAAGCGCAGGTTCTGGCTGGCGATATCGTTCAGCAATGCGCCTGACAGCCATACCGGGGTGTCGTTGTCCGCCAGTGTCAGCAGCACGCTGGTAGAGGCGAGGTTCAGCGGCAGCCAGCCCTGCGAAAGCTGGTGCAGCGAGACGATCACGCCGGGCTCGCTCATGGCCTTCAGCAGGCGACGGAAACTTTGTTGGGCATCCTGGACGGCCAGGGTAAAGGCAGGTTGAAGCGTCATGCGTTGTCTCCGCGAACGAGCGTAAAGAAGTTGACCCGGCTGGTGTTCACTTCGGCCTGACGCGCGGCAAGGCGTGCGGCGCGGTCAGCTTCCAGCGGGGCAATAAGGGTTTCCATTAACGTCTGGAAATGCGGGTGTTCCTGTAAAAGCGCGTCGATCACCGCGCAGCGCTCGGCGTGCGTTTTGTCGCGCCCAAGTACGTAGCTGTAACCCAGCGTGCCGCTGTTAAGGCGGATCACCGCGCGGGTGAGAGTGGCATCGCCAGCGAAGAAGCGCTCGCCGGTGCCGCCCATGCGTGCCTGGATCTGCACCAGGCCGATCTCCGGCGCGCGGATCGTGTCGTAGTCCGGCGTCAGGCCGAGAGCGTTCATGCGGGCGGCCAGCGCAGCAGGCTGGCTGTGGGCCAGCACGCGCATCCAGCGCTGACGAGTGGAGGTGTCGAAGTGCATTCAGTGCTCCATGGTGAATTCAATCATGTCGGCGCGGGTCAGGCTGACGGAGTATTCCGTTGCGTTGACCTCGCCGTCACGGTGGTTGAGGGTGCGCACGCAGAGCAGCGGGGCCATATTGGGAATTTCGAGCACCTTGCTCTCTTTCGCCTGCGCGCGACGGGCGCTGATGCGCGTCTGGGTGCGCTTGAGCGCAATGCCGGTCGCGTCCTGAAGAAAATCATGCAGGGAACCGTTGGCGAAATGTTGCAGCACGGGCCAGAGGGTGAGGTCCGCGAAGTAATGGTCAATCTGGCAGACCGCCACGCCGTTGACCCGGCGCAACGTGCGCAGGTGTACGACATTGTCTCCCTCCTGAATCCCGAGCGCGTCCGCCACGTGGCGGGAGGCCGGGCGCAGGACCGAAAGCAGCTTTTCGCTGGTGGGATGGCTGCCCTGATCGAGCAGGTTCTGGCTAAAACGCGCCTGGGCGTTGAGCGGGTAGTCAAACGGGCGCATCAGCACCAGCACGCCGACGCCCTGACGGCGCTGGACCCAGCCGCGATCGACCAGCTGGTCAATGGCGCGACGCAGGGTGTGGCGGTTCACTTCGTAGCGGTCGGCAAGCTGCTGCTCGGCGGGCAGGTAATCACCGCAGCGGTAGTGCGTGCGCAGCTCCACTTCGAGCCTGGCCGCAATCTCTTGCCAGCGGGTGGGGTAACTGGTCGGATGTCTGGATAAGTGCATACCAATCAAAGCCTCGCTTATCAGATGAAGTGCTTACGCAAACGTTGAGAGAGGAAATCCAGCAGGCTGACGGTGACGATGATAAGCACCATCAGGGCGCAGGTTTGCTGGAACTGGAAACCGCGAATCGCTTCCCACAGCGTGACGCCAATCCCGCCTGCGCCCACCATGCCGACCACGGTGGCGGAGCGAACGTTGGACTCGAAGCGGTACAGCGAGTAGGAGATGAGCAGCGGCATCACCTGCGGCAGGACGCCGTAGAGGATCTCTTCGATTTTGTTGGCGCCGGTTGCGCGAATGCCTTCCACCGGGCCGGGCTCGATGGCTTCAACCGCTTCCGAGAGCAGCTTGGAGAGCACGCCGGTGGTGTGGATGAACAGCGCCATCACGCCCGCGAAAGGTCCCAGACCGACGGCCACCACGAACAGCATCGCAAAGACCATTTCGTTGATGGCGCGACAGGCGTCCATCAGGCGACGCATCGGCTGGTATACCCACCACGGCACGATGTTCTCGGCGCTCATCAGGCCGAAGGGAATGGAGAGAATGACGGCGAGGGCGGTGCCCCAGACGGCGATTTGCAGGGTGATTGCCATTTCACCGAGGTAGTCCTGCCACTGGCTGAAGTCCGGCGGGAAGAAGTCGGCTGCGAAGGTCGCCATATTGCCGGAATCTTTGAAGAGCAGCAGCGGATCCATCTCTGCGCCTTTCCAGGAGATAACCAGCACCGCCAGCAGAATGGCCCAGCTTATGAGCGAGAACCAGCTGCGCTTCGGCGGCGGGAGGGTGATGGTTTGCATGTTTGACTCCGTGGGTCTTTGTGTACCGGATGGCGCGACGCTTATCCGGCCTACGATCCAAAATGTAGGCCCGGTAAGCGCAGCGCCACCGGGCGAAAAGCGTTACTGCACCGCTTTATTCACGCTGGTCATTGCGCCGAGCGCGGCGGTCAGGCGGTCGAGATCGTCGAGCTGCGCCTGAAGCTCAGAAACCTTGCTGGTTTTCTCTTCTTCCTTGAGCCCTTTGTTGTCCTTCACGCCCTGCATCTGTTTAAACAGCGCCAGCTGGCGAATCGGCACCAGCTGCAAATCGCTGGACGCGCGGAACGGTGCCCAGCCCAGGCGCGCCAGCACCGCTTTCTCTTCCGGCGTTTTGCCGTAGTTCATAAAGAAGTCGTAGACCTTGTCCTTGGTGCTTTCGGAGAGGTTTTTACGCCACACGATCGGGTCGCCCGGGATCAGCGGTGATTTCCAGATCACCTTCAGCGCTTTCAGCTTGTCCGGCGCGGAGGTCTTCAGCTTGTCGAGGTTTTCGGTGTTGTTAGTCGCAACGTCCACCTGCTTGTTCGCTACGGCCAGGGCGTTGGTTTCGTGGCCGGCGTTCACCGTGCGCTTGAAGTCGCTGGCGGAGATGTTGTTTTTCGCGAAGACGTAGTAGCCAGGGACGAGGAAGCCGGAGGTGGAGTTCGGATCGCCGTTACCAAAGGTCAGCTCTTTGCGTTTGGCGATCATGTCGTTAAGGGTGTTGATCGGGCTGTCTTTGTTGACGATCAGCACGCTCCAGTAGCCCGGGGAGCCATCTGCCGCAACGGTCTGGGCAAAGACCTGGCCGTTGGCGCGGTCCACCGCTTCCATGGCAGAGAGGTTGCCGTACCACGCGATGTCCACTTTGTTGAAGCGCATTCCCTGAATGATGCCCGCGTAGTCCGGGGCGAAGAAGGCGTTCACTTTGATCCCCAGTTTGGTTTCCATATCTTTCAGGAACGGTTCCCACTGCGGCTTCAGGTTTTGCTGTGATTCCGTTGAAATGATGCCAAAGTTCAACGCTTTTTCCTGCTCTTCGGCGTAGGCCGGGCTTAACAGGGTGCTGATGCTGAACATGCTGGTGAAGGCCAGCGCGGCAACGGCTTTGTAGTTCATTTCCATTCCTCGTTATCGGGGCGTTAAGCAGCCTGCGCGCGTTCTTCGACGCGGTTTACGCTGCGGTAGAGATGATCAAAACGTTCGTTATCAAACTGGTGGCTGGCGCCATCGAAGAACACGTGGCCCTGACGCAGGGCGACGATGCGCTCGCAGTAGCGCAGGGCGTAATCCACCTGATGCAGCGTCACCACCACGGTGATGCCGTCGTTCTGGTTGATGTCGCGCAGGGTTTCCATCACGATGCGCGCCGACTCCGGATCCAGCGAGGCGATGGGCTCATCGGCCAGAATGATTTTGGCTTTCTGCATCAGGGCGCGGGCGATGGCGACGCGCTGCTGCTGCCCGCCGGACAGCGTGGACACGCGCTGGTGGGCGAAATGCGCCATGCCGACGCGAGTCAGCGCCTGTAAGGCTTCTTGTTTCTGGGAAGGGGAGAACCAGCGCAGGCAGGTACGCCAGAACGGGGTGCTGCCGAGCGCGCCAATCAGCACGTTCTCGAGCACCGTCAGGCGGTTCACCAGGTTGAACTGCTGAAAGATGTAGCCCGTCTGGGCGCGGCTTTTGCGAATATCGCTCGCCAGACGGCCCGCATGCTGCACGGTGTTACCCAGCAGCTCGACGCGGCTTTCCGGCGTTTTGTCACAGGTGATAAGGCCGCTTAAGTGGCGCAGAAGGGTAGATTTTCCTGAACCGGACGGCCCCAGCAGCGCTACCATTTCGCCCTGCTGGACGGTCAGATCAACGGCATGCAGCGCCTTGTTATGATTGAAGGTTTTGCTCAGTTTCTCGACGCGGATGACAGTGTGCATGTGCTGGGCCTCACGATAAATGTGGCCTCATGCTGGCGCATCAATATGACATTTGGGTTAAGTCTCGGTTGCGGAAAGTTGAAGAGTTGAGGGGGATTTGATGACAATCACCGTAGGCCCGGTCAGCGCAGCGCCACCGGACGCTTTTGCCGGATGCGCTGCGCTTATCCGGCCTACGATTTAACGACGTTAATCATCCACGGCACGCCGTATTTATCGGTCACAGTACCGAAACCGTGCGCCCAGAAGGTTTCCTGCCAGGCCATTTCGATATTCCCGCCGTCGGCAAGGTTGTCGAACCAGCGCTTGCCTTCCGATACATCCTGGGTGTCGAGCACCAGCGTGAAACCCGCGTATTGCGCGTTGCTGCCAGGCGGTATCCCGTCGCTCATCATAATATCGCTGCCCGCGATGCGGACGTTAGAGTGGGCGATGGCGGAATCCGGGAACTGCATGCCTGACGGACAGCCTTCTTCGCTGTTTTCGTCTTTAGGCATTTCGCCGAAGGTGATTTTGTAGAGGAGTTCTGCGCCGACGGCCTGCTGATAGAAGGCGGTGGCCTCCGCACAGTTACCGGCGAAAGAGATGTAGGGACTTAACGGCATAATCTTTACCTCACGTAGGAAAAGCCCGTTAAGTGTAGTTCCCGAACGCCCGGTAAGCGAAGCGTCACCGGGCGGGTAAATCAGTTCTTTTTCACGAACTCAGATTTCAGTTTCATCGGACCGAAGCCGTCAATTTTGCAGTCAATATTATGATCGCCTTCAACCAGACGGATATTTTTGACTTTAGTGCCGATCTTCAGCATGGAGGAGCTGCCTTTTACCTTCAGATCTTTCACAACGGTAACGCTGTCGCCGTCTGCCAGCAGATTGCCGTTCGCGTCTTTTACGATCGGCGTATCGCTGTCCTGCTCTGGCTCCGCATCGTTCCATTCATGAGCGCATTCCGGGCAAACGAACATGCCGTTGTCTTCATAGGTATATTCAGAATTGCATTTCGGGCAGTGGGGAAGTTGCATGTTGGTATCCTCAAAAGTGTTAACACGCTGGAAAATGCCAGCTAAATGACGGCAGTATGCCGAAAAAGGCAGCGAGTATAACGCAAATCCCCACTTTTGTCGGTGATATTGTTTAAGGAAAATAGTGCGCCAGCGCGCCAGAGATGACGCGTACCGTCAGTGAATAAAAAGAAGCGTATGCCCTGAACGGAAGAGAGCGAAGGGATGTTAAATATATCGAATATTTTATTACAGCAAATTGCTACGCTGGGCCATTTCGGATAAGGTGAAGGAACAAGCCGTTATTTATCTCCCTCTCTGAGGCCATACATCTTTTGGCGTCAGGGAATACCTCTCTTTTTTGGTGGGTAAATAACGATGATATATCCTGATGTTTCCTGAAAATGCGTTTTGTCTATTCACTTTTGGCTTTCTGGCCAGAGGGATGTTTTACACGTATTACAAGTCGGGATTTAAATTCTCATTACCTTCAGTTAGTTGTATTAAATGAACATGTTTTCCATACGTGATCATATAAGCCTGAAAAGTATAATTAAAACAATGTGGCTTAATAAAAGTAATAAATTTGCGTTAAGGAAAGGCTTTTATCATGCACACACAGACCATATTTGAATTAAGCCAGGAAGCTGAACGTTTGTTACAGCTCGCGCTGAACAATCTTGATTCATTAAAATCAATGCCGATTGCAAAGCTGGATAGCACAGCCGCTGCCATGAGCGGCGTTAATAACAACGTTTTGCCATTACATTTTAGCGCCCGGGGCGTCGACGCGCAGCAGGCGATGCTGAATAACGAATTACGCAAAATAACCCGCCTCGAAATGGTGCTGGCGATTGTGGGTACCATGAAGGCGGGAAAATCGACCACCATTAATGCGATTGTGGGCACTGAAGTACTGCCGAACCGCAATCGTCCGATGACGGCACTTCCCACGCTGATCCGCCACACGCCGGGCCAGAAGGAGCCGGTGCTGCATTTTTTGCACGTTTCGCCTATTGATACCCTGATCTCCCAGCTACAGAAGAAGTTGTGCGATAACGACCGCGGCAAGCTGGCGCGGCGGCTGGAGATCGACAAGGACATGAATACGCTGCTGGAGCGCATCGAAAAAGGCGAGGCGTTTGAAAAACACCACCTCGGCGCGGAGCCCATCTTTCATTGTCTGAAAAGCCTGAACGATCTGGTGCGGCTTTCCCAGGCGCTGGGCGTGGAGTTTCCTTTTTCTGAGTATGCCGCGATTGAACATATACCGGTGATTGAGGTGGAGTTTATGCACCTCGCCGGTCTGGATGCGCACCTGGGGCAACTGACGCTGCTCGACACGCCGGGGCCGAACGAGGCCGGTCAGCCGCACCTGCAAAAAATGCTCAGCGAACAGCTGGCGCGCGCCTCCGCCGTGCTGGCGGTGATGGACTATACCCAGCTTAAATCCATTTCTGATGCAGAGGTTCGTCAGGCAATTTCGGCGGCGGGGAAATCCGTGCCGCTTTATGCCCTGGTCAATAAATTCGACCAGAAAGATCGTAACAGCGACGATGAAGAGCAGGTGCGGGCGATGATTTCCGGCACGCTGATGAAAGGAAATATCTCTCCAGGGAAAATTTATCCGGTCTCGTCCATGTGGGCCTATCTGGCGAACCGTGCCCGCTATGAGATGAACTTCCACGGGCGGCTACCCGATCATCAGGATCAGCCCTGGGTGCAGGATTTTGCCGAGGCTGCGCTGGGTCGCCGCTGGCGAACGGCCGATCTGGACGATATTGACCATATTCGCCATGCGGCGGATCTGCTGTGGGAGGATTCGCTGTTCGAACAACCGATCCGTAAATTGATTTACGCGGCTTACGCCAACGCCTCGCTGTTCGCGCTGCGGTCGGCCTCGCATAAGCTGCTCAATTATGCGCAAAACGCCAGAGAATACCTGGATTTTCGCCATCAGGGACTGACGGTCGCCTTTGATGAGCTGGAGCGGAATATTACACGCCTGGAAGAGGATATGGCGATGCTGCATCAGCGGCAGAGCGTGGTGGGCGATGAAGTCCAGCATGAAGTAGAAGAGGCGCTCAACGCAACGGACGCATTCCTGCTTCGTCAGAAAGGTGAGCTTCACCAGGCGCTGGCCGACATCTTTAGCCGCCCGTCTGTTCTTGATTTAGCGGGAGGCGACCCAGCCCGTTTGCGTGCAGACGACGCGGATGCGATCCAACAGCTGGTGCTTGACGATGAAGGGCAGGCGCAGATTGTGCTGAGTAAGATCCGATCGTCATGCGAGCGGATTATGCTGGATGCGCAGAGCAAAATCGGCCGGGAGCTGGCGTTACGCTTCGATCAGCTGGAATCCACGCTGGCCCGATCGCTGAATGAGGCGATGCGCCCCATCGAGACGCGAATTAAAGAACAGCTCAGTCATGCCGGCTTTCGGGCGCGGATTAGCTTTCCTGCGTTTCAGGCAAACCAGCTTAATTTCAATACGCGCGGCCTGTTTAATGATGCCATTGTGCAGGACATCCCTCCCGCCACTCCGCCAACAGGGGCGGGCAGCGTGCGCGATACCGTCGCGCGCTGGCTCAATCATCCCGGCTGGGGCTGGGAAGAGTACGTGGTGACGCGCACCCGATATGTTATCGACATCGCTCAGCTCCGTGGCAAATTTACGCAGCATACCGATCAGTTTTGCGATCAAATCCGTAAAGCTTTGGCCGCGCAGGTCGATGTCTCTGTTACGGCGGGTATGGCAACGTTCTTTGCGGAGTTTTCGTTATGCCTGACCGGGTTACAGGAAAGCTTGCGTGATAGCCTTGCCGTGCGGCAGCAGAATGAGCACTCAACCCGAGCGCTTAGCCAGTTGTTGAAGCAAAGTATGACCACTGCGGCGTGGATTCAGGAAGATACCCGACTGTTACGCGATGATATTCAAACCCTTTTCGCGGCAGAGCAACCATGACAACACGGCTACTGGACGGTCCCGGGCGGACGCTGGAGTGTATTCATCCAAAATTTATGGTCGATTTGGTCCAGGGGGCGGATGCTGCACGTCACTCTCTTCTGGGGCCACAGCAGCTGCAATTTCGTGAGCGTTTGACGCAGGAGATTGTTACGCAGACCCGGCTGCGGCCGTGGGCAATGGCGGGAATGCTCAACGAAAATGCAGCACTACGGCTGGGGCTGGCGGAGAAACTGGTCGGTATGCTCGACCCCGGACACCTTGCGCTGACCCGTATGGCAGACAGGCTGGTAGCCCTGCGCCAGCAGGTTAATCCACGCATCTCTCAGTCTCCCGGATTGTTGCAACAGTACGAAGCGCTCTCCGCCCGTTTCAACCAGCGTGCCGCCTATAAAGAGAAAGCGCTCGCGCAGCGCGGCCTCATAGTTCAGGCGGGTGAGCACAGCGAACAAATTTTTACCCGCTGGCGAGCCGGGCAGTATGACGGCTGGTCGCTGGCTGGCCGCTGCTTTATCGCGCTGGAAGAGTTGCGCTGGGGCGCTTTTGGCGATGCCTGTCGTCTGGCGAATGGCGATGTGGCGGCCATGCTGAAAGATAACCTGCGCAGCATGGCCGCAAACTATCTGGCCCAGGGGATTAATGCCTCTCCCGCGACCCGGCATTTTTACCATCAGTGGCTGTCCACGCCCGCCTCTCCTGGCCTGCTGGAATATAAAGGTATGCTGGGCTGGCTGGGGGACTGGTGTCAGGCGGATAAACATCCGGTGGGCTGGTCAGTGACGCAGAGCTGGCAAACGGTGGCGCTGGGCATGCCGAGACTCTGTTCGGCAAAACGGCTGGTGGATGGCATGGTGGAAGAGATGTTTGGTGCGTGATTGCCCCCTCTTTTAAGGAGGGGGCGAACGGCTTAGTGGTGCATTTCTACCGCTTTAGGTTCTGCCTGGGTCTCAGGCACATGGCCAAAGCGTCTGGCGTACAGCGCCGTGATGATCGGGACCAGAATCGCCGTCACAATCACGCTGGCGGCAACCAGGGCCGTGGCGGACGCGGCAACCGGTTCAAAGGCCGGGTTAATCTGGGCGATAATCACCGGGTTGGCTACCGCAGCGCCTGCGGCTGAAGAAGCGGCCACGCCCGCGGTTCCGTTGCCGCCCCCGATGACGCGGTCTGCGATAATCAGCGGAATACCCGTGATGATGATGACGGCAACACCCAGCACAATCCCCAGCAGGCCGGTTTCCAGAATTACGTTCAGGTTGATGGTATTGCCCAACGCGAAGCCGAAGAACGGGATCAGTACCGGGGTGGCTTTGCTGAAGAAATCGCGCAGATCGTGATCGAGGTTGCCCAGCGCAAAGCCAATCAGGAACGGCAGGATCGCCCCGACAAAGTGGTGTGGTTCAAAAGAGGCAAGGCCGGCAGAACCCAGAATCAACATGGTCATCAGCGGACCCGATTCCAGGGACATCAGCACGAACGCACCCGATTCTTCTTTGGTACCATATTGATTCATCAGGCTGGCATAGAGTCCGCCGTTGGTCATATCCATTGCGGAGACAATGGCCAGAACGGATAATCCGGCGAAGAAGCCGGTCTGAATGCCATTCTCCGGAATGAACATCGCACAGATCATGGCAACGACCCAGGCGACCGCAATTTTGGTAATGACCAGCGTCCCTGATTTACGTAATACCGTACCTGTTGCACGCAAGTTAATAGACGCGCCGATACAAAAGAACCAGACTGCCAGAATCGGAACCGTTCCGGTAATCATACCTTTTGTAAAACCACCAAAATAAGCACCGGTGTTCGGGGCCAGCGTATTTAATATCGCACCAAGTACCAGCGGGACCAGCATCATCCCACCCGGGATGCGTTCTATTGTTGCTTTAATCTTCATCATTAACCCTCACATCTCGCCCGCGTGGCTGGCGGAAATCTCAAAAAATAGATCAACAAATTCAATAAATTGCCCTTTGCGGGGAACAATCGATTCGTGACTTATGCTGTAAAGCGACATTAAGGCTTTCTGTGTTCCTTCATGTGAAAGCCGTTGAGATAACGTGTTCTGATTTATCATGCGATCTTTGGAATTGTGATTCAATGAAAATAAAACACTGTTTTAGTTATCTTCGTCACATATTGGAAGTAAACAGGAATCCACGCTGTTAATAATTAAATTTTGTGTAAATTCGGTGTGAAGAAATGTGATTGTTTTTCGTTTTAAGAGGAATAATAACGGGCGTTAAGATGTGTTTGATAAGGGGGTTGAGAATGACCTTATTTATAGTGAATTGACAAAACCTGAAGCCAACTTACGCGCAGGAAAAATATATGTGAAGTTGATCACATATATAAACGCTGGTAGGGTAAAAAGGTCTTTAACTGCCCTGACAGGCGTCAACAGGTTCGGTTGTATCGACATAAAACGTCAATGTAAGTAAACCTGCTACGCTTGAATAAGGAGATTCGCATGGAGCGGATCTCGCGTTCACAGCCTGAAATGCGCTGTGAATTGGACGGGGCTGAGTCTACGAGGAAAGCTATGCTTAGAAGGAAAAAAGTAAAACCCATCACGCTGCGCGATGTCACCATTATTGATGACGCGAAACTGCGCAAAGCGATTACAGCGGCCTCGCTCGGTAATGCGATGGAGTGGTTCGATTTTGGTGTCTACGGCTTCGTTGCCTACGCGCTTGGTAAAGTGTTCTTCCCCGGTGCCGATCCCAGCTTGCAGATGATTGCCGCGCTGGGTACGTTCTCTGTTCCCTTCCTTATTCGTCCTCTCGGTGGCCTGTTCTTCGGCATGCTGGGTGATAAATATGGTCGCCAGAAGATCCTGGCTATTACCATTGTCATCATGTCGATAAGTACATTCTGTATCGGCCTTATTCCGTCCTATGCGACCATTGGTATATGGGCGCCTATCCTGCTGCTGATCTGTAAGATGGCGCAGGGCTTCTCGGTTGGCGGCGAATATACCGGCGCATCGATTTTTGTCGCCGAGTATTCCCCGGACCGTAAACGCGGCTTTATGGGCAGCTGGCTCGACTTTGGCTCGATTGCCGGGTTCGTCATGGGCGCAGGGGTTGTGGTTCTGATCTCGACCGTCGTCGGTGAACAGAACTTCCTCGACTGGGGCTGGCGTATTCCGTTCTTCCTGGCGCTGCCGCTGGGCATCATCGGTCTTTACCTGCGTCACGCTCTGGAAGAGACGCCTGCGTTCCAGCAGCACGTTGAAAAGCTGGAGCAGGGCGACCGCGAAGGGTTGCAGGACGGTCCGAAAGTGTCGTTCAAGGAGATTGCGACCAAACACTGGCGCAGCCTGCTGACCTGTATCGGTCTGGTGATTTCCACCAACGTGACCTACTACATGCTGCTGACCTATATGCCGAGCTACCTGTCGCATAACCTGCACTACTCGGAAGATCACGGCGTGCTGATTATTATCGCCATCATGGTGGGTATGCTGTTCGTGCAGCCGATTATGGGCCTGCTGAGTGACCGCTTTGGCCGTAAGCCATTCATCATTCTCGGTAGCGTCGCGCTGTTCGCGCTGGCTATTCCGGCCTTTATCCTGATTAACAGCAACGTGCTGGGGCTGATTTTCGCCGGCCTGCTGATGTTGGCGGTGATCCTTAACTGCTTCATTGGGGTAATGGCTTCTACGCTGCCGGCAATGTTCCCGACGCATATTCGCTACAGCGCGCTGGCGGCGGCCTTTAATATCTCCGTTCTGATTGCGGGCCTGACGCCGACGCTTGCCGCTTCACTGGTGGAGAGCACGCAGAACCTGATGATGCCTGCTTACTATCTGATGGTCATCGCGGTGATCGGCCTGATTACCGGTATTACCATGAAGGAGACGGCGAACCGTCCGCTGAAAGGGGCAACGCCTGCGGCGTCTGATATTCAGGAAGCGAAGGAGATCCTGCGCGAGCACTACGATAACGTAGAGCAGAAGATTGAAGATATAGACGCAGAGATTGAAGAGCTCCAGAAAAAACGTTCTCGCCTGGTTGACCAGCATCCGAGAATTAACGAGTGATAAAAAAACCCGCCGCTGGCGGGTTTTCTTTTATTAGCATCCTGCGGCGATGTAATCCCCGTTGGCGCTAATGGGGATCACCGTCAGGAACAGGACAGTCGCGAACAGGATCAGCACAACCCCTCCGGCAATTTTGACCATCGGCACCATCCAGTTCAGCGAAGAGCCGCCGCCAAACCAGGCGACTGTTCGTTCACGGGCGTAACGTACCGCCAGCGATAGCCCCATAATCGACAGCGCCGTGCCCAGCGACATTGTCATCACAGCAGCAATCCCCCAGCTAACGATGCCGAGCGCATTCGAGAACATCAGGATCATAATTGCCCCGCTGCACGGGCGTGCGCCAATGGCCAGCACCACGCCCAGACGGGTTTTCCAGTCGCTTTTTGCCAGATCCACCCCTACGCCGTGATGGCCGCAGCCACAGCGTTCATCATGCTGGTGAAGCGGCTTGATGGCGTTAATCGCCATTTTGCGCGGACGCAGGCTGCTTAGCGCCTGATAGATGATAAACGCACCGAAGGCGGCAATCAGTACGGCGCTGATTTTCTCGACATACCAACGGCTGGTGCTGATATCCCCTGACGCGAGGTTCAATCCAACCGCCAGGATAAAGACAAAGAGGATCGCGCTGACGCCCTGCATCAGGCTACCGATAAACGGTACGACGCGCGCCGCGAGCTGGCTCTCTTTATTAGTAGTGAGATACGTGGCGACGATAAATTTGCCGTGCCCCGGTCCAACAGCATGGAGTACGCCATAAAGAAATGCACCGGTTAACAACCACAGCCCACCGCTGTACTGATGGTTATTAAGTTGCAGCAGATACATCACCAGATAACGGTGCAGGGCGATCTGGGTGGCGAGGCACCACTGTATAAAAGCATTCCAGTGAGTATGAAGAACAAAACCTGCCGTAAGCAACACCAGCACGGTGAGCCCGGCGGTTGGGATACGCCAGTCTCGATGAAGTCGCTGTGTCGTCATGATGTTGACCCATGAGAGAAATATTTGCCGCTAGTATAGTGTTCAATTGAGTGGATCACACAAGGATCGTCAATGGATTGTGGATAACTCTGTGCGTAAAAGGGTATAAGGCGGGGTTTTGCTGGGGAATACAGCAGTCAGCCATTTTTTTGCAACTTTTCTGTTGCGGTCGCTCGGGAACTCCCTATAATGCGCCTCCATCGACACGGCGGATGTGAATCACTTCACGGACAATCCGGTCGGTTGAAGAGAAAAAATCCTGAAATAACGGGTTGACTCTGAAAGAGGAAAGCGTAATATACGCCACCTCGCGACAGAGCGCTGAAGCGCGTCGCAACTGCTCTTTAACAATTTATCAGACAATCTGTGTGGGCACTCAAAGTGACATGGATTCTTAACGTCGCAAGACGATAAATGAATACCAAGTCTCAACGAGTGAACACGTAATTCATTACGAAGTTTAATTCATTGAGCATCAAACTTTTAAATTGAAGAGTTTGATCATGGCTCAGATTGAACGCTGGCGGCAGGCCTAACACATGCAAGTCGAACGGTAACAGGAAGCAGCTTGCTGCTTTGCTGACGAGTGGCGGACGGGTGAGTAATGTCTGGGAAACTGCCTGATGGAGGGGGATAACTACTGGAAACGGTAGCTAATACCGCATAATGTCGCAAGACCAAAGAGGGGGACCTTCGGGCCTCTTGCCATCGGATGTGCCCAGATGGGATTAGCTAGTAGGTGGGGTAACGGCTCACCTAGGCGACGATCCCTAGCTGGTCTGAGAGGATGACCAGCCACACTGGAACTGAGACACGGTCCAGACTCCTACGGGAGGCAGCAGTGGGGAATATTGCACAATGGGCGCAAGCCTGATGCAGCCATGCCGCGTGTATGAAGAAGGCCTTCGGGTTGTAAAGTACTTTCAGCGGGGAGGAAGGTGTTGAGGTTAATAACCTCAGCAATTGACGTTACCCGCAGAAGAAGCACCGGCTAACTCCGTGCCAGCAGCCGCGGTAATACGGAGGGTGCAAGCGTTAATCGGAATTACTGGGCGTAAAGCGCACGCAGGCGGTCTGTCAAGTCGGATGTGAAATCCCCGGGCTCAACCTGGGAACTGCATTCGAAACTGGCAGGCTAGAGTCTTGTAGAGGGGGGTAGAATTCCAGGTGTAGCGGTGAAATGCGTAGAGATCTGGAGGAATACCGGTGGCGAAGGCGGCCCCCTGGACAAAGACTGACGCTCAGGTGCGAAAGCGTGGGGAGCAAACAGGATTAGATACCCTGGTAGTCCACGCCGTAAACGATGTCGACTTGGAGGTTGTGCCCTTGAGGCGTGGCTTCCGGAGCTAACGCGTTAAGTCGACCGCCTGGGGAGTACGGCCGCAAGGTTAAAACTCAAATGAATTGACGGGGGCCCGCACAAGCGGTGGAGCATGTGGTTTAATTCGATGCAACGCGAAGAACCTTACCTACTCTTGACATCCAGAGAACTTAGCAGAGATGCTTTGGTGCCTTCGGGAACTCTGAGACAGGTGCTGCATGGCTGTCGTCAGCTCGTGTTGTGAAATGTTGGGTTAAGTCCCGCAACGAGCGCAACCCTTATCCTTTGTTGCCAGCGGTTAGGCCGGGAACTCAAAGGAGACTGCCAGTGATAAACTGGAGGAAGGTGGGGATGACGTCAAGTCATCATGGCCCTTACGAGTAGGGCTACACACGTGCTACAATGGCGCATACAAAGAGAAGCGACCTCGCGAGAGCAAGCGGACCTCATAAAGTGCGTCGTAGTCCGGATTGGAGTCTGCAACTCGACTCCATGAAGTCGGAATCGCTAGTAATCGTGGATCAGAATGCCACGGTGAATACGTTCCCGGGCCTTGTACACACCGCCCGTCACACCATGGGAGTGGGTTGCAAAAGAAGTAGGTAGCTTAACCTTCGGGAGGGCGCTTACCACTTTGTGATTCATGACTGGGGTGAAGTCGTAACAAGGTAACCGTAGGGGAACCTGCGGTTGGATCACCTCCTTACCTTAAAGAACCTGCCTTTGTAGTGCTCACACAGATTGTCTGATGAAAAGTAAATAGCAAGGCGTCTTGCGATTGAGACTGTACGTCCCCTTCGTCTAGAGGCCCAGGACACCGCCCTTTCACGGCGGTAACAGGGGTTCGAATCCCCTAGGGGACGCCACTTGCTGGTTCGTGAGTGAAAGTCACCTGCCGTCATATCTCAAAACTGACTTGCGAGTCATGTTTGAGATATTTGCTCTTTAAAAATCTGGATCAAGCTGAAAATTGAAACGACACACAGCTCATGTGTGTTCGAGTCTCTCAAATTTTCGCAATCAGAAGTGAAACATCTTCGGGTTGTGAGGTTAAGCGACTAAGCGTACACGGTGGATGCCCTGGCAGTCAGAGGCGATGAAGGACGTGCTAATCTGCGAAAAGCGACGGCGAGGTGATATGAACCCTTGACCCGTCGATGTCCGAATGGGGAAACCCAGTGCAATCCGTTGCACTATCGTTAACTGAATACATAGGTTAACGAGGCGAACCGGGGGAACTGAAACATCTAAGTACCCCGAGGAAAAGAAATCAACCGAGATTCCCCCAGTAGCGGCGAGCGAACGGGGAGCAGCCCGGAGTCTGAATCAGCTTGTGTGTTAGTGGAACGGTCTGGAAAGTCCGACGGTACAGGGTGATAGTCCCGTACACGAAAACACACTTGTTGTGAACTCGAAGAGTAGGGCGGGACACGTGGTATCCTGTCTGAATATGGGGGGACCATCCTCCAAGGCTAAATACTCCTGACTGACCGATAGTGAACCAGTACCGTGAGGGAAAGGCGAAAAGAACCCCGGCGAGGGGAGTGAAAAAGAACCTGAAACCGTGTACGTACAAGCAGTGGGAGCCTCTTTTATGGGGTGACTGCGTACCTTTTGTATAATGGGTCAGCGACTTATATTCTGTAGCAAGGTTAACCGTATAGGGGAGCCGAAGGGAAACCGAGTCTTAACTGGGCGTTAAGTTGCAGGGTATAGACCCGAAACCCGGTGATCTAGCCATGGGCAGGTTGAAGGTTGGGTAACACTAACTGGAGGACCGAACCGACTAATGTTGAAAAATTAGCGGATGACCTGTGGCTGGGGGTGAAAGGCCAATCAAACCGGGAGATAGCTGGTTCTCCCCGAAAGCTATTTAGGTAGCGCCTCGTGAATTCATCTTCGGGGGTAGAGCACTGTTTCGGCTAGGGGGCCATCCCGGCTTACCAACCCGATGCAAACTACGAATACCGAAGAATGTTATCACGGGAGACACACGGCGGGTGCTAACGTCCGTCGTGAAGAGGGAAACAACCCAGACCGCCAGCTAAGGTCCCAAAGTCATGGTTAAGTGGGAAACGATGTGGGAAGGCACAGACAGCCAGGATGTTGGCTTAGAAGCAGCCATCATTTAAAGAAAGCGTAATAGCTCACTGGTCGAGTCGGCCTGCGCGGAAGATGTAACGGGGCTAAACCATGCACCGAAGCTGCGGCAGCGACACTATGTGTTGTTGGGTAGGGGAGCGTTCTGTAAGCCGTTGAAGGTGGCCTGTGAGGGTTGCTGGAGGTATCAGAAGTGCGAATGCTGACATAAGTAACGATAAAGCGGGTGAAAAGCCCGCTCGCCGGAAGACCAAGGGTTCCTGTCCAACGTTAATCGGGGCAGGGTGAGTCGACCCCTAAGGCGAGGCCGAAAGGCGTAGTCGATGGGAAACAGGTTAATATTCCTGTACTTGGTGTTACTGCGAAGGGGGGACGGAGAAGGCTATGTCAGCCGGGCGACGGTTGTCCCGGTTTAAGCATGTAGGCGGAGGTTCCAGGTAAATCCGGTACCTTTTAACGCTGAGGTGTGATGACGAGGCACTACGGTGCTGAAGTGATAAATGCCCTGCTTCCAGGAAAAGCCTCTAAGCATCAGGTAACACGAAATCGTACCCCAAACCGACACAGGTGGTCAGGTAGAGAATACCAAGGCGCTTGAGAGAACTCGGGTGAAGGAACTAGGCAAAATGGTGCCGTAACTTCGGGAGAAGGCACGCTGATATGTAGGTGAAGTCCCTGCGGACGGAGCTGAAATCAGTCGAAGATACCAGCTGGCTGCAACTGTTTATTAAAAACACAGCACTGTGCAAACACGAAAGTGGACGTATACGGTGTGACGCCTGCCCGGTGCCGGAAGGTTAATTGATGGGGTTAGCGGCAACGCGAAGCTCTTGATCGAAGCCCCGGTAAACGGCGGCCGTAACTATAACGGTCCTAAGGTAGCGAAATTCCTTGTCGGGTAAGTTCCGACCTGCACGAATGGCGTAATGATGGCCAGGCTGTCTCCACCCGAGACTCAGTGAAATTGAACTCGCTGTGAAGATGCAGTGTACCCGCGGCAAGACGGAAAGACCCCGTGAACCTTTACTATAGCTTGACACTGAACACTGGTCCTTGATGTGTAGGATAGGTGGGAGGCTTTGAAGCGTGGACGCCAGTCTGCGTGGAGCCAACCTTGAAATACCACCCTTTAATGGCTGGTGTTCTAACGTAGACCCGTAATCCGGGTTGCGGACAGTGTCTGGTGGGTAGTTTGACTGGGGCGGTCTCCTCCCAAAGAGTAACGGAGGAGCACGAAGGTTGGCTAATCCTGGTCGGACATCAGGAGGTTAGTGCAATGGCATAAGCCAGCTTGACTGCGAGCGTGACGGCGCGAGCAGGTGCGAAAGCAGGTCATAGTGATCCGGTGGTTCTGAATGGAAGGGCCATCGCTCAACGGATAAAAGGTACTCCGGGGATAACAGGCTGATACCGCCCAAGAGTTCATATCGACGGCGGTGTTTGGCACCTCGATGTCGGCTCATCACATCCTGGGGCTGAAGTAGGTCCCAAGGGTATGGCTGTTCGCCATTTAAAGTGGTACGCGAGCTGGGTTTAGAACGTCGTGAGACAGTTCGGTCCCTATCTGCCGTGGGCGCTGGAGAATTGAGGGGGGCTGCTCCTAGTACGAGAGGACCGGAGTGGACGCATCACTGGTGTTCGGGTTGTCATGCCAATGGCACTGCCCGGTAGCTAAATGCGGAAGAGATAAGTGCTGAAAGCATCTAAGCACGAAACTTGCCCCGAGATGAGTTCTCCCTGAGACTTTAAGTCTCCTGAAGGAACGTTGAAGACGACGACGTTGATAGGTCGGGTGTGTAAGCGCAGCGATGCGTTGAGCTAACCGATACTAATGAACCGTGAGGCTTAACCTTACAACGCCGAAGATGTTTTGGCGAAGAGACACGATTTTCAGCCTGATACAGATGAACAGAATTTGCCTGGCGGCTTTAGCGCGGTGGTCCCACCTGACCCCATGCCGAACTCAGAAGTGAAACGCCGTAGCGCCGATGGTAGTGTGGGGTCTCCCCATGTGAGAGTAGGGAACTGCCAGGCATCAAACAAGAAGAACCCCGTACCGTAAGGTGCGGGGTTTTTTGCTTTGTGCGCCGGAAATCAAGCCGGATGGCGGCTTCGCCTTATCCGGCCTACAGGTTTTGTAGGCTCGGTAAGCGCAGCACCACCGGGCAATGCTAATCGCACGATCTTACCGGGAAGAGATAACAGGAATAAAAATAAGGTAAGGTTTTGATAAACGCAGAAAAGCAAAAACCCAGCCATAGGCTGGGTTCTTTGAATAGTGGTGCCCGGACTCGGAATCGAACCAAGGACACGGGGATTTTCAATCCCCTGCTCTACCGACTGAGCTATCCGGGCAACGGAGCGCATTAAACCGCAATCGCGCGCGATCGTCAACATTATTTCGGGAAAAGCTGTTCAACTGCTTAAGTTTGCGGCAATCTGTCCGTTTGTGCGCTGAAATTGCACAAATCTTCCAGACAGTTCAGGCAAGCTATGACAATGCTGACGGTAAAGAGGAGGGCAGTATGGCAAATGACTGGCTTGAGCTGCGTCAGCATGCAGAAACAGGTATTGAAACAATCAAGGCACATTTCGAAGGGCACGCCTTTGATCCCCACTGGCACGACAGCTATCTGGTCGGAATAACCCTTTCCGGCACGCAGCAGTTCCACTGTCGGCGTGAACGGCACCATAGCCAGCCGGGCGATGCTTTTTTACTTGAGCCTGGTGAAATCCATGACGGTGATGCGCCGGTAGAGGGTGGCTTTACTTATCTGACCTTTTATCTCGATGAACGCTGGCTCACCCGTACGCTTCAGGGTCTGTACGACGCGACTCCCGGGAGCTACACCCTCCACTTTGCCCAAACGCTGACGCGGGAGCCTCAGCTGGTGCGCTCTATCGGTGATACGTTCGCCTCGTTGCATAACGATGAAATGAAAATCGTACAGCAAAGCACAATGGATAACCTGCTCTCTCAGATTACAGCCCACTGCCACTGGCGTAAGAGGCTTCCGTCTCAGTTACAAAGCTCCGCCGTGGCGCATCGTGCCCGTGACTATCTCTATGCGCATATCGGCGAAAACGTGGGGCTATCAGACCTTGCGCGTGAGACGGGGACGGATCGCTTTACCCTCACCCGCTGCTTTAAGCGCGAGTTTCACCTCGCGCCGCACGCCTGGCTTATCCAGCTGCGTCTGGCAAAGGCCCGACAGATGCTGGCGTGTGGGGGACTGCCTGTTGATGTTGCCACGGCAGTGGGTTTTGCCGATCAAAGCCATCTTGGTCGCTGGTTCCAGCGGGCGTACCGTATTTCTCCGGCACACTACCGTCGGTTGTGCACAAACCTTCCAGACGTTTCCAGAAAATAACGGCACATTCATGGCTCTACTAAAAAGGAGCCACCTGTGAATTTATTATCCTTTCTGCTGTTTGCGTTTGTCGCCTCCATTACGCCGGGGCCAACCAATATTCTGGTGCTGGCTAACAGTCAGCACTTTGGCGTAAAAAATACGGTACCTGCGATCCTCGGTGGGTGTATTGCCGCCAGCGCTATTGTCCTGGTTTCCGGCGCAGGGGCAGGAGAAGCGTTACGCCAGTATCCGCTGATACGTCAGGTGATGAGCTGGGCGGGCGTGCTGTGGCTTTCCTGGATGAGCTGGCAGCTGTTTAGCGCCCCGGCCGCGAATCTCTCCTCCAGACGCCCTGTACGATTTACCGCCCGGGCGGCGGCGTTATTACAGGTTGTGAATCCGAAAACCTGGATGATGGCGCTGGCAGTCGTCAGCCTGTTTGCGCCGGCAAGCGACCATGCATTACGGGATATTGCGCTGATGGCGCTATGGTTCCTGACGATCTCAGTGGTCTGTTTGTTGTGCTGGGCGTGGCTGGGGAAGGCGGTAAACCGGATTTTCCGCACCACCGTGGCGATGGTGCGATTTCAGCGCGTGATGGCGCTGTGTTTGTTTATCTCCGCCTGGACGGGAATGCTGGCTTAGGTCAGTGCACCACCCATACGGCACTGTGCAAACCGCAAAATATCTTCCGCCAGACGGTGCGCCGTATCCACATCAGCCTGGCTACGGTTCACCAGCATACGGCTCAGGCAACCTTCCAGCACCAGCTCCATCTGCTTCGCGACCATCGCCGGGTCATCCACTTCAAGTGTGGTCAGCAGCTCGT
Organism: Enterobacter cloacae complex sp.; assembly: GCF_900322725.1. Lineage (NCBI taxonomy): Bacteria > Pseudomonadati > Pseudomonadota > Gammaproteobacteria > Enterobacterales > Enterobacteriaceae > Enterobacter > Enterobacter cloacae complex sp. The sequence goes on from NZ_LT991957.1 coordinate 2,496,126, forward strand.
GTGTGAACTCGTGCGCCGCACGTTTTTGCTGATCTGCCAGCTGATGGATAGGATGTCCGGGATCGGGGAAGTAGGTGCAGGCGGCGATAAACAGGCAGCCAGGGTAACGGTTGTTGGTGACACACTCCGTCAGCGCGGTATAGCGTGCCAGCAACTTTTGCTCGGTGGTCAGTTCTTCATTCAGCATCAGCTGCCTGCGCCAGATATCCACCTGCTGGCTGAGATAGCGCAGGGCATCATAAAGCAGCGCCTCTTTATCCGGCCAGAAGCGCTTAAGTTCATCCAGAGGGTAATCGATACGGTCGGCTACCATCTCAAGCGTGGTGCTGGCGATCCCTTGAATCTCAAGTAATTGCAGGGCTTGTCCCAGTACGTCTTCGCGTTGCACGGTTATCTCCTCCGCTATTCCCAACGGTTTGTCCCGTCTAAAGTGTTGTTTACGGTTGGCGATTGCGCAAATGCGCGTTGAATGCCGTCGCGTCCATAAACCCGGTTACACGCTGCGTCGGCTGTTCTGCCCCCTGTTCGTTGAAGAACAGGATGGTAGGCAAACCGAGCACGTTAAGTTGCTTCAGCAGCGCCTTATCCTGCGCGCTGTTGGCGGTAACGTTCGCCTGAAGCAGAACGGTATCGCTCAGCGCGTGTTGTACCTGCGGATCGCTGAAGGTGTATTTTTCAAACTCTTTGCAGGCCACGCACCAGTCGGCATAGAGATCGAGCATGACCGGTTTGCCTTTCGCCTGCGTCAGGGCGCGGTTAAGGTCATCCACGTTCTTAATCTGTATAAAATTCAGATGAGCCTGCGTCTGACCTGTCGGGGTGCCAAACGCCCAGTCCTGCAAAGGACGGACGCTCACCAGCGCGGCCGCCAGCAGAAGGATCTGTACCAGACGCATCCACGGCTTCTTCGCACCCAGACTCACGATAAACGCCCAGCTGAAGAAGGCCACGCCGAGCATCGCCCACAGACGTGTACCCCAGACATCACCGATGATGCGTTCCAGCAGGAATACCGGGAGCGCCAGAATGACAAAACCGAACGCGGTTTTCACCGTCTCCATCCACGGGCCGCTTTTCGGCAGCAGACGATTGCCAAACACCGTCACCAGGATCAGCGGCAGGCCCATGCCGAGCGCGTAGAGGTACAGCGTGCCGCCGCCGAGCCACAGGTTGCCGCTCTGGGCAATGTATAACAGGATGGCGCTCAGCGGCGCGGTGGTGCAGGGAGAACAAATCAGACCGGCGATGGCACCCATAGCGAACACGCCGCCCGCAGAGCCACCCTGCTGACGGTTGCTCATCAGCGTCAGTCGGGTTTGCAGGGAAGAGGGCAGTTGCAGGGTAAACAGGCCAAACATCGACAGCGCCAGCAGAATAAACACCGCTGACAGCCCGATAAGCACATAAGGGTGCTGAAGGGCTGCCTGGAACTGCAATCCAGCAGCAGCGACCACGAGGCCAAGCGCGGTATAGGTTAGCGCCATGCCCTGCACGTAGATAAAGGCCAGCACCAGCGAGCGGGCGGTGGAAAGGCGTTGCTTGCCGCCCAGCACGATGCCAGAGATAAGCGGGTACATGGGCAGTACGCAGGGCGTAAAGGCGATGCCGATACCAATCAGTAACGCCCATAACGCGGAGAAAGGCAGGTCAGCGCGGCCTTTGGCCTCTTCGCTCGCATGAGGCGGAGAAGCCGCGGCTACGCCTTTGACTTCACTCAGCGGCACGACTTTTGTTTCCGGCGGATAGCAGAACCCGGCGTCGGCACACCCCTGATACGTCACCGTCAGGGTAGCGCCTTTATCCGCCTGATTCACCGTGACGGGCACGCTTAAGCGCTGGCGATAAATTTCACTTTTGCCGTAGAACTCGTCCTCGTGCCATTCGCCAGCGGGCATCTGCAATGCGCCAACGTCAGCCTTTGCTGGCGTGATGCTGACCTGCTTGCGGTAGAGGTAGTAACCCTCTTTCACCTGCCAGGTGAGGCTGAGATCGTGCTGGTTTTGCTGAAAGTCGAAAACGAACGCCTGGTCGGCTGGAATAAAGTTCGAACGGCCGGGTGCGTCAAACAACCCGGCAAAAACTGACGTGCTGCACAGCAGCAGGATCAGCGTAAAGAAGCGTTGAGCCATGAGAGATAATCGTTATCGCCGTGGACTACTGGCAGCACCAGCAGCTCCGGGGTTTGGTATGGATGATGAGACTTGAGGCAGTCGAGGAGCGCCTGCTGGTTAGTCAGATTGGTTTTGAGCAACATCTGGACTTCGTACTCTTGCTCCAGCTTGCCTTCCCAGTAATAAAGGGAGGTTGCGCCGGGTAAAAGCGTGACGCAGGCAGCCAGTTTTTCGGCCAGCACTTTGGCGGCGAGATCCTGGGCAGAGGCTTCATCAGGGGCGGTACACAGTACAACAACAGCATCAGGCGTGTTCACAAGTCGACCTCCTCATCACGAAAGTCTTCACTATATCACGCCATGCGATTGGTCATTAATGAAACGGGCCGCAGAGCGGCCCGATTTTAACTATTTTTACAACGGCTAACCGTTTACAGCACAATGCCACCGATGATAAAGCCGAGGATCACGCAGAGCGTAATCGCCACCACGCCCGGGATCAGGAACGCGTGGTTAAACACGTACTTACCGATGCGGGTTGAGCCGGTGTCATCCATCTCAACCGCGGCCAGCAGGGTTGGGTAGGTTGGCAGCACGAACAGGGCGGAAACGGCCGCAAAAGAGGCAATCGCCGTCAGCGGCGTAACGCCCAGCATCAGTGCCGCAGGCATCAGCGCTTTGGTGGTCGCGGCCTGGGAATACAGCAGCGTCGCCGCGAAGAACAGCACCACCGCCAGCAGCCACGGATAGTTGTGCAGCAGGTCGCCTGCAACGGTCTGGATATCGCTGATGTGTGCTTTGACGAAGGTATCACCGAGCCACGCCACGCCCAGCACGCACACGCAGGCGCTCATACCGGATTTGAAGGTGCTGGCGTTCAGCACTTCGCTGGTGTCGATTTTACAGGTGATGCTAATCAGCGTCGCGATGGTCAGCATGAAGACCACAATGGCTTCGTTACGTGGCAGAACCGGGTTCTGGATCAGACCTACCGTATCGCTGATGGCGGTCGCGTAAAACATCACGGCGACGATACCGATCAGGAACAGCAGCACGGAGCGTTTCGCGTGCGGCTTCAGCTCGAAGACCTGGCTTCCGCGCAGGCTCACTTCGCCTTTTGCCAGGCGCTCCTGGTAAACCGGATCGTCTTTCAGCTCGGCGCCGAGGAAGTTACACAGCACGGCGGTGATCATCACCGCAATCAGCGTGACCGGAATACAGATCGCCAGCAGCGTCAGGTAGCTCACGCCCATCGGCTCAAGGATCCCCGCGAAAAAGACCACGGCGGCTGAGATTGGCGAGGCGGTGATCGCAATCTGGGACGCCACCACGGCAATAGAGAGAGGGCGAGACGGGCGAATGCCCTGCTCTTTGGCCACTTCGGTGATCACCGGCAGCGTGGAGAACGCGGTGTGGCCAGTGCCGGCGAGAATGGTCATAAACCACGTCACCAGCGGGGCAAGGAAGGTGATGTATTTAGGATGGCGACGCAGCATACGCTCCGCCAGGCTCACCAGGTAGTCCATACCGCCAGCGACCTGCATGGCCGCAATGGCAGCGATAACCGCCATGATGATTTCGATAACGTCAAAAGGGATTGCGCCGGGTTTAATCTGAAAGATCAGGGTAAGTACGAGCACCCCGAGACCGCCGGCAAAACCGATGCCGATACCCCCGAGTCGTGCGCCCAAATAAATCGCCAACAGGACGATGACGAGTTCTGCTCCAAACATAAAGACCTGCCTTGCTTATTAACAAGTTGATATTGAATTGTTGTGTTTTGGTAACGCCCATAAAGAAAAAAGGCACGTCACAAGTGACGTGCCTTTCGGAAGCTTAGCCTGAACGGTTACTGTTCGCTTTCATCGGTATATCGTTTCGCTTTATAGGCCGGATGCATCAGGTTCTGGGCGGAGAAGATATCGTCCAGCTCGGCTTCGGTCAACAATCCTCGCTCAAGAACGACCTCACGCACGCTCTTACCGGTTTCGGCACAAATCTTACCGACGATGTCGCCGTTGTGGTGGCCGATGAACGGGTTGAGGTAGGTGACGATGCCGATTGAGTTATACACGTAACCTTCACACACCTCTTTATTGGCGGTGATGCCGTTAATGCATTTTTCCAGCAGGTTGTAGCAGGCATTGGTCAGAATATGGATGGATTCAAACATCGCCTGGCCAATCACTGGCTCCATCACGTTCAGCTGGAGCTGACCGGCTTCGGAAGCCATGGTGACGGTCGTATCGTTACCAATAACCTTGAAGCAAACCTGGTTCACCACTTCCGGCACCACCGGGTTAACTTTAGCTGGCATGATGGACGAACCCGCCTGCAACTCTGGCAGGTTGATTTCATTCAGGCCAGCGCGTGGACCAGAGGAGAGCAGGCGCAGGTCGTTACAGATTTTGGACAGTTTCACCGCCAGACGCTTCAGCGCGCTGTGCACCATCACGTAGGCGCCGCAGTCGGAGGTAGCTTCAATCAGGTCTTCCGCAGGCACAACCGGCAGGTTGGACACTTCAGCCAGCTTCTGTACCGCCAGCTGCTGATAGCCATCCGGCGTATTCAGACGTGTACCGATGGCGGTTGCGCCCAGGTTCACTTCCAGCAGCAGCTCGGACGTGCGCAGCAGGTTTTTGGTCTCTTCGTTCAGCAGCACGTTAAACGCGTGGAATTCCTGTCCGAGGGTCATGGGGACCGCGTCCTGCAACTGGGTACGGCCCATTTTCAGGATGTCCTGGAACTCAACGGCTTTACGCTGGAAGCCATCGCCCAGCTGATTGATCGCGTCGACCAGTTTGACGACAGAAGCATACACCGCGATGCGGAATCCGGTTGGGTACGCGTCGTTGGTGGACTGACATTTGTTAACGTGGTCGTTCGGGTTCAGGTACTGGTATTCACCTTTCTGATGCCCCATCAGCTCCAGGCCGATGTTCGCCAGCACTTCGTTGGTGTTCATGTTGACGGAGGTGCCTGCGCCGCCCTGATAGACGTCAACCGGGAACTGATCCATGCATTTGCCGTTGTTCAGCACTTCATCGCATGCGGCGATAATCGCATTTGCAGCGCTTTTAGGAATGGTTTGCAGCTCTTTGTTCGCCAGAGCCGCGGCTTTTTTTACCATCACCATGCCACGCACAAATTCAGGGATGTCGCTGATTTTGCTGTTGCTGATGTAGAAGTTTTCAATCGCTCTCAGAGTGTGAACACCATAGTAGGCATCCGCTGGAACTTCCCTGGTACCCAACAAATCTTCTTCGATACGAATGTTGTTTAACATGTGAACCTTCTTTTCAAGCTGCCGATGGATTGTACTAAACACACAGTATATATGTGGTTTTGAATATTTTCTGACCGACGATTATTCCCTCAATCGGCCAGATGTTCGAGATCATATGCTGATGATAGCGAATTGCCGTAAGCTGGATCACTTATTATCGACCCGATTTCATGATAATTATTAATCTGTGAAATGGGTCACCGCTTTAATATTTCCAAAAAAAATATCCGTGCAAACCGATTGAATTTTGGCTAACCGTCACCATCTCTTATCTACGCGCTTCGCGAACACATTCAGACAGGGGCCAGAAGGCACCTGCCACACAGGAGATGCCAGTGCGCTGGATACCGTTTATTGCTTTCTTTCTTTATGTTTACATTGAAATTTCGATTTTCATCCAGGTTGCCCACGTGCTGGGCGTCCTGCTGACGCTGATTCTGGTGATCTTCACCTCCGTCATCGGCATGTCGCTGGTGCGCAATCAGGGTTTCAAAAATTTCCTGTTAATGCAGCAGAAGATGGCCGCAGGCGAAAGCCCGGCAGCCGAGATGATCAAAAGCGTGTCGCTGATTATTGCTGGCCTGCTGCTGATCCTGCCTGGGTTCTTCACCGACTTCCTCGGCCTGCTGTTGCTGTTGCCGCCAGTACAGAAGCACCTGACCATGAAGCTGCTGCCGCACCTGCGTTTCAGCCGTATGCCGGGCGGTGGTTTCAGCACCGGCCCGGGGGATACCTTTGAAGGGGAATACCAGCGTAAGGATGAGCAGCGCGACCGGTTAGATCATAAAGACGATCGGTGAGTTTGTGGCCCGGTGGCGCTTCGCTTACCGGGCCTGCGAATTTTGCCGCTTCGGTAAAAACACCCACAGCCCCGCCAGCATGATGATGGCGTACACGCTCTTCCACCCCACCATCGCCAGCAACAGCAGGCACAGCACACACCCGACCGCCGCCAGCGCCTTAAAGCGTCCTTTCAGCAGCCGACAGCCCGCCAGCATGCACAGCAGGTAGATCATGATGAAGATACCGTTGGCGTAGACAATCAGCGCGTCAAGGTTGATGTCGAGCAGATAAATGCCCAGGGAACTCACCACGCAGCAGCCCAGTACGGTATTCAGCGCATTCGCCGGAAGCTGACGTTTAGACAGGCGTGCGAGTCGGCTATCCGGTTTATAAAGTGCCTGAGACCATACCAGCCGGGCGAAGCTCTGGATATAGATATTGAGGCTGGCAAAGCAGGCGAGATAGCCAATCACGCAGGCCACCCACAGGGCTTTAACGCCGAACAGCTGCACCACGATGCCCGGCAGCGACGCGGCAGCGGCTTTCTCTTCGCCGAAGGCGTTAAAGTGCAGCACCAGTACCGTACAGGCCCAATACACGGTGCCCGCCAGCAGCAGGCCAATCATCAGCGCGCGGGGGAAGTCACGCTCGGGCTGTTTAAACTCGGATGCCAGGTGAGCAAGCCCGCGCTGGGGAAGTGCCGCCCGAGTATGGCAAACACAATCGCCACCGGGAACACCAGCACAATCAGTACCGGCCATGCCCACAGGCTGTTATTGCCGGCAACCAGCGCCGCCAGAGCGGGAACCGCAAATACTCCCGTGCCTAACAAGGACGTTGAGAGTAAGCCAATACCCTGCGCCAGCCCCAACTCCTGCCTGAGTCCACTCATTTGCCTCGTCCCGCCACCATCAAAAGAGAGTGGATGGTAACACTTTCGCAAATTTTTTTTCGGTTACCCCTTGAAGGGGTAAAAAGCTATCCCCATCTCTCAGGGCACTAGCCGGAAAACCGCATGCGGACCGGCGTCATCCATAACTGATAATGACTTTCTCAAAGGAGAGCTATCAATGAGTATTCGTCCGTTACATGATCGTGTGATCGTCAAACGTAAAGAAGTTGAAACCAAGTCTGCTGGCGGCATCGTTCTGACCGGTTCAGCAGCAGCAAAATCAACGCGTGGCGAAATCATCGCTGTCGGTAAGGGCCGCATCCTGGAAAACGGAACTGTGCAGCCACTGGACGTTAAAGTTGGTGACATCGTCATTTTCAACGATGGCTACGGCGTGAAATCCGAGAAGATCGACAATGAAGAAGTGTTGATCATGTCCGAGAGCGACATTCTGGCAATTGTTGAAGCGTAATTAACGCACGAAACTGTACGAATTTGAGGAAATAAGAACATGGCAGCTAAAGACGTAAAATTCGGTAACGACGCTCGTGTAAAAATGCTCCGCGGCGTAAACGTACTGGCAGACGCAGTGAAAGTCACTCTGGGCCCGAAAGGCCGTAACGTAGTGCTGGACAAATCCTTCGGCGCGCCAACCATCACCAAAGATGGTGTTTCTGTTGCACGTGAAATCGAGCTGGAAGACAAGTTCGAAAACATGGGTGCACAGATGGTGAAAGAAGTTGCCTCTAAAGCGAACGACGCTGCCGGTGACGGTACCACCACCGCGACCGTTCTGGCGCAGGCCATCATCACCGAAGGTCTGAAAGCCGTTGCTGCGGGTATGAACCCGATGGATCTGAAACGTGGTATCGACAAAGCTGTCGCCTCTGCTGTTGAAGAACTGAAAGCGCTGTCCGTACCGTGCTCTGACTCTAAAGCTATTGCTCAGGTTGGTACTATCTCCGCTAACTCCGACGAAACCGTAGGTAAACTGATCGCTGAAGCGATGGATAAAGTCGGTAAAGAAGGCGTGATCACCGTTGAAGACGGTACCGGTCTGGAAGACGAACTGGACGTGGTTGAAGGTATGCAGTTCGACCGCGGTTACCTGTCCCCATACTTCATCAACAAGCCAGAAACTGGCGCTGTTGAGCTGGAAAGCCCGTTCATCCTGCTGGCTGATAAGAAAATCTCCAACATCCGCGAAATGCTGCCAGTGCTGGAAGCCGTTGCGAAAGCAGGCAAGCCGCTGGTTATCATTGCTGAAGATGTTGAAGGCGAAGCGCTGGCGACCCTGGTGGTTAACACCATGCGCGGCATCGTGAAAGTGGCTGCGGTTAAAGCGCCTGGCTTCGGCGATCGTCGTAAGGCGATGCTCCAGGATATCGCTACCCTGACCGGTGGTACCGTGATCTCCGAAGAGATCGGTATGGAGCTGGAAAAAGCGACCCTGGAAGACCTGGGCCAGGCGAAACGCGTTGTGATCAACAAAGACACCACCACCATCATCGACGGTGTGGGTGAAGAAGCCGCTATTCAGGGCCGTGTTGGTCAGATCCGTAAGCAGATCGAAGAAGCAACTTCCGATTACGACCGTGAAAAACTCCAGGAGCGCGTAGCGAAACTGGCAGGCGGCGTTGCGGTAATCAAAGTTGGTGCTGCGACCGAAGTTGAAATGAAAGAGAAGAAAGCACGCGTTGACGACGCCCTGCACGCGACCCGTGCTGCGGTAGAAGAAGGCGTGGTTGCTGGTGGTGGTGTCGCGCTGGTGCGTGTAGCCGCTAAGCTGGCTGGCCTGACTGCTCAGAACGAAGACCAGAACGTGGGTATCAAAGTCGCGCTGCGCGCGATGGAAGCTCCGCTGCGTCAGATCGTGTCTAACGCCGGTGAAGAGCCGTCTGTGGTTGCGAACAACGTGAAAGCAGGGGAAGGTAACTACGGTTACAACGCGGCAACTGAAGAATACGGCAACATGATCGACTTCGGTATCCTGGATCCAACTAAAGTGACCCGTTCTGCTCTGCAATACGCGGCATCTGTAGCTGGCCTGATGATCACGACCGAGTGCATGGTGACCGACCTGCCTAAAGGCGATGCGCCTGACTTAGGTGCTGCTGGTGGTATGGGCGGCATGGGTGGAATGGGCGGCATGATGTAATCATGTTGTTCTGAACCTCTCAGAACGAACCCCGGGCAGCAATGCCCGGGGTTTTTTATTGCGCTACTCAAATGTTCCCTTCACGCATGCAACGCCTTCGCGCACCATCTGGCGGCCTTTCGCCCAGACCTCGCGGATCTTCAGGTCATCCGTCAGCACCAGCAAATCGGCATCGCATCCGGGCGCGAGCCGCCCCTTGTGCTCCAGGCCGAGAAACTCCGCCACGTTACGCGTAAACGGCAGAAGCGCCTCCTCCAGCGGCAGGTGATATTGACTGACCAGCTTTTGTAATGTTTCCGGCAGTGACTCGAATCCCGCCACGCCCATGCCCACCAGGTTGCCGTTAGCGTCAAAAATCGGCTGGCTGCCGTTACCGTCCGAACTGAGCGTAAGCCGGTTAAACGGCACCTGCGCTTCGCGGGCCGTCGCGATGGCGGTGGCGGCATCAATGGGCTCACTGATGCTGGTGGTGATGTCGATATAGCCCCCGTCGCGGGCATAATCCAGCGCGGCGAGGAACAGTGGCCGGGCGCGGTTGACGTGGGTTGGCAGCAGCTTCGTGCGGGGCACGTCGGCGTTATTCAGGATGTTAAGCAGCGGCTCGAGCAGTTTCGGGCTGTTGCCGAGATGAAACACGGATATCCCCGCCCTGGCGCCCAGCAGCCCACCGACGCGTGACTGGGCGGCCATATTTGCGAGCCGATCATCCGCTGGTGCGGAAGAGCGATGGTCGGAAATCGCGCATTTCACGCCGATGATTTTATCAATCAGCGCCACATCCTTTTCGACACTGCCGGTAATCGTCGGAGAAGGCAGCCCGTACGCGCCTGTCAGCATCCACGCGCTGATCCCTTCATGCTCAAGGGCCCGCGTTTTTGCCAGCAGCGACTCGGGATGGCGGGTCACGCCGTCGGTGCCCAGCAGGCCAACAACGGAGGTGATGCCCGCCGCCACCAGCGCGGACAACCGTACCTCCGGCGTCCGGGTGTGCGGACCAGCTTCACCGCCGCCGCCGATCAGGTGTACGTGCTGATCGATAAACCCCGGACAAACCACTGCTCCGGCAAGATCGCGTTCAGGACAGTCTGGCTTCGTTGTGGCGTGGCCCGTTTTTTCAATCGCGACGATTTTTCCCCCTGCGATCAGCAGATCGCAACGCCCCCGATCCTCCGGCGCGTAAAGATGCGCATTGCGGAAAAGATGCGGTTCCAGCACTGAAAAATCCATTTTTATCTCCTCAGAAGAGTAGCTGCATCACCCACATTGAGAGCAGGGCGTTAATGACGCAGACGGTAATGATGTGCGGATAATACTTCGGGTTAACGCCTGCGGTGCCCAGGCAGCGGCCGGTGTTTTGCACCGGATTGCCCATCAGATAGATGGCGGGCAGCAGGATGGTGGCATCGTGCCCGTTGAGCGTGCCGGCAGCCACCAGGCTGGCGCAGACCCCCACACCGCCGCCCATGCTCATCACCGAGGCCAGCAGGACGGTTGCCGCTGCCCCCGGAAGCCCCCACAACGACATGATCGGTTCACAGACGCTGCCGACGATATCCAGCAGGCCGGTGACCTTGAGCGCCTGAATGATAACAAACGCCATAACCACGTTCGGCAGCAGGCTGGTGGTGGCGATGGTAAAGCCGCGACGGGCGCCATCGATAAACAGGTCCATGATATTTTTACGCGGCTGGGCGATCATTTTTCCTCCTGAACGCGGCGAACTTCCCTGTGCGCGATCCACAGACGCAAAAAGTTCGCGCCAACAAATTTAAACACCAGAATGACGGCAAGCGGCGCGATCACCGGAACGGTAATGAAGGCAAAAAGTGCGGCACCGGACGAAAAATAGTTGGTAATGATGGCGCTACCGCTGGTCTGGAAGGTGGCGAAAATGGCGCGTTCACGGTCGGTAATCGCCCCTTCGTCGGTCAACTCTTTGGTCATTCCGGCGGCGGCATCGGTGTTTTGCAGGTTGGCGATAAGCGCCAGAGAGCAGATACCCGGCACGCCGAGCAGCGGGCGTAAAATGGGCGTCATGAGCTGTTGTGCGGCGCGCAGCCCGCCCAGCCCCTCGGTGACGGCAATGATCCCGAGCGACAGAATGACCGAGGGGGCCAGCTCAAGAGCAAACAAAAAACCGTCTTTCGCTCCCGTCCCACCCTCGCCGCGAAACGTCAGCGCGCCGTTCACCGGTCCAAAACTGCCGTTTAAGACGGTAAAATCCAGCACGCGCCACCATTCGGTACTTTTGGCGAAAAAGCCTGAGAAAAATACGATGGTGAGCACGAACGCCAGATAGCCCACCCAGGTCACTTTTTCCTCTCCTGAGGATGATGCACTCATGAAACCCCCTTTTTTGAAATGCGTACAAAAGTTGTACGTCGCATCACTAAAAACGATCGGGGGCTAAAACACGATATCCCAAAGGTTATTATCAGAATTCATTTAAGATGTCGGAGGAGTGCCAGCGGAATCTGGCTCGCAGAAATGCTCAGCATTTTTCTTTTGGTCATCTTTTTAGTATAAGGTTTACACGCGGACAACTACTGTCCAGCTTATTGAAAACGAGGAATAACATGCGCATTAAAGTCTGTGCAGGGATTGTAGGTGCAGCATTGCTGCTGGCGGGGTGTAGCACCAGCAATGAACTGACGGCAGCGGGCCAGAGCGTTCGCTTTGTGGAAGATAAGCCGGGCAGCGAATGCCAGCTGTTAGGCACCGCCACTGGTGAGCAGAGCAACTGGATGTCGGGGCAGCACGGCGAAGAGGGCGGCTCTATGCGCGGTGCTGCCAATGCCCTGCGTAATCAGGCGGCGGCTATGGGCGGCAACGTGATTTACGGGGTAAGCAGCCCGACGCAGGGTATGCTGTCCAGCTTTGTGCCAACCGCCAGCCAGATGAACGGCCAGGTCTATAAGTGCCCGAACTGATCTAAACCTTTGATGGCGCTGCCGCTTGATCTGTAGCCAGGTAAGCGTAGCGCCACCTGCCTTTTACTGCTGCCGCAGCTGCAAATCCAGCGGCGTCTTACTCGGCTCTCCGCCAATCTCGCGTGCCAGCTTCGGCACCATATAACCTGAAACCAGGGTTAACAGTTCGCGCATAATCTGGCGGGCCTCTTCATCCGTCACCATGAAGTGCGCCGCGCCCTGAACGCGATCAAGAACGTGCAGATAATAGGGCATGACGCCCGCATCAAATAAGGCATTGCTGAGATCGGCCAGCACCCGGGCGCTGTCGTTCACGCCGCGCAGTAATACGCTCTGGTTCAGCAGCGTCACGCCCGCTTTTCGCAGCCGCGCCATCGCCGCGCGAAAGTCCGCGTCAATTTCATTCGCGTGGTTGATATGGTTCACCAGCAGCACCTGCAAACGGGACTGCTCCAGGCGCGTGACCAGGGCGTCGGTGATACGCGCCGGGATGACGATCGGTAAACGGCTGTGAATGCGCAGACGCTTAATGTGCGGAATGGTCTCAAGCTGAGTCAGCAGCCAGTCCAGCTCATGATCTTTTGCCATCAGCGGGTCGCCGCCGGAGAAGATGATTTCATCCAGTTCCGGATGCGCCGCGATATAGTCCAGCGCCACCTGCCAGTTGCGCTTATTACCCTGATTCTCAGCGTAGGGGAAGTGACGGCGGAAGCAGTAGCGGCAATTTACCGCACAGCCGCCCTTAACCAGCAGCAGCGCACGGTTGCGGTATTTATGCAGCAAACCCGGTACCACACTGTTCTGCTCTTCCAGCGGATCGGTGCTGTATCCCGGCGCAGTGATAAACTCATCCTGAGAGGTCAGCGTTTGTTTTAGCAATGGATCGTCAGGGTTGCCTTTTTCCATTCGGGCGACAAACGCGCGGGGAACGCGCAGGGCGAAAAGTCGCTTTGCCTCACGGCCAGCAAGCAACTCCGGGTGCTGATCGAGGTCTAAAAGACGCAGCAATTCATCAGGACTGGTGATTACATCGGCAAGTTGCGATAACCAATCTTCTCTGGACGGGGTGTTTAGGGTTACAATATGCGCCATTTTGTGGCTTAGCTACCAGTTAACAAATTTAGAGGGCCTTATGGCAACGTACTATAGCAACGATTTTCGTGCTGGTCTTAAAATCATGATGGACGGCGAACCGTACGCGGTTGAAGCCAGCGAATTCGTTAAACCAGGTAAAGGCCAGGCATTTGCGCGCGTTAAGCTGCGTCGCCTGCTGACCGGTACCCGTGTTGAGAAAACCTTCAAATCTACTGACTCCGCTGAAGGCGCTGATGTTGTCGATATGAACCTGACTTACCTGTACAACGACGGTGAGTTCTGGCACTTCATGAACAACGAAACCTTCGAGCAGCTGTCTGCTGACGCGAAAGCCATTGGCGATAACGCTAAGTGGCTGCTGGATCAGGCTGAGTGCATCGTGACCCTGTGGAACGGTCAGCCTATCGCCGTTACCCCGCCGAACTTCGTTGAGCTGGAAATCGTTGAAACCGATCCAGGTCTGAAAGGTGATACCGCAGGTACCGGCGGCAAGCCAGCTACCCTGTCTACCGGCGCAGTGGTGAAAGTACCGCTATTCGTACAGATCGGTGAAGTGATCAAAGTGGATACCCGCTCCGGCGAATACGTATCCCGCGTGAAGTAATTTACGTCGTGATGTAAGGCGCAGCGCCCGCTGCGCCTGATTTTGCAGGCAGGGAAGATGAAACGTACCGTTAAAATTCTGCTTCTGTTCGCGCTCTCCAGCGCAATGCTTTCCGGTTGCAACACCGCGCGTGGCGTGGGTGAAGATATCCAGGATCTCGGCCATATCATTTCCCATGCGGCCAGCTAATTCCGTCTAATTTTCCTAAAAATTCTTCCTTTTCCGTCAAACGACAAGATCTTGTCTATTCTTAAGTTGCTATACACAAAATAACTTTGGCTATAAAAGGAAGATATTATGGTTAAGAAAACAATTGCAGCGATCTTTTCTGTTCTGGTGCTTTCTTCGGTACTGACTGCATGTAACACCACCCGTGGCGTAGGGGAAGATATCTCCGACGGTGGTAACGCTATTTCTGGCGCAGCAACTAAAGCTCAGAACTAATGACAACGACGGTACGGCAGTGAATTCACCGTACCGTCAATTCTCCACTTCCTGTAGCGATAAAAACGGGGAGTAGCGCGTATCCATATGAAGCTTCATGCGGATATTGCGTTTGTATGTGTACACCGTTTTGCCGTTAATGCGCAGATGACTGGCAATCTTCTGGTTGCTTGCGCCCTCCATCCACAATGTCAGAACTCTCTCTTCCTGACGCGTCAGTAACGGTGCTGCCATTTCCGGAAGCTCCGGGGTTGCGCATGACGTTAGCGCGTCGTTAATCACCGCTGCCAGTCCTTCCAGATCGGTATTTTTAGAGAGTGAAGACCATATCGGGTATTGCGCCAGATAATCCGTCATCGCCTGTTCCTGCCCAGATTGCAGCAAAATAAAAGGCAGCGTTTCGCTGGCAATCAGCAGGGAGGACAGTTGCTGAAAATGGTGTAAATCTTGCCGGAAGCCAGATAAATCAGCGATGACCAGTGCAGGTTTCCATTGCAGAATATGCTCTCTGGCGAGGAAAAGGTTATTCACCCCGGTTACGACGAAATGACCTGACAGCAGGTCTGAATGATTGGCCCATGCTTCAAATCCCGCGCGGGTGAAGTGACAGCGGTCAATCAAAAGAATTTTGAACATACAATATTCGCAGTCGGCTAGTGGTTTGGCTTCCTGCCATCAGAAAGCATAACATCATAGAGAAGTCGGATGAGTTATAAATGCCTGAACTGCGCGCCTTACTGAGGCTATTTCTTGCCTTAACGCGTTCAGCAAAAAAAGTTTGAAAAAAAATACCGCGCTAACCAAAATATAAGGTGCAACTTCTGCCTTGCGGGACGACCCGTAAGCGCGTCACTCATCGGGGACGGCCCCAACTTGTCTCTAAGTTAAGGAGCCTGAAATGTCCTGGATCGTTCTTGTTATCGCCGGTTTGCTCGAAGTGGTATGGGCAATTGGTCTGAAATACACCCACGGTTTTACCCGCCTGACGCCCAGCGTCATTACCATCGCCGCGATGATTGTCAGTATCGTTATGCTGTCATGGTCAATGCGGACCTTGCCAGTGGGAACGGCTTACGCTGTCTGGACGGGAATTGGCGCGGTAGGGGCTGCCATTACCGGCATTCTGCTGCTGGGGGAATCTGCGAGCCTGGCGCGCATCGCCAGCCTCGCATTAATCGTCGCGGGCATCATTGGGTTAAAACTGAGTACGCACTAATGCGGCTGTTTTACCCAGATTAATTTCGTCACGTCAAACCCTTGCCGGGTCGCAACGCCCAGCATCTGCTGCTTCATTTCCGCCGTGATTGTTGGTGTGCGGGAGAGTATCCAAAGATAGTTGCGATCCGGCCCACAAACCAGCGCGTGGCGGTACTCTCTGTCCAGCGCAATAACGTTATATCCGCCGTAGAATGGACCGAAGAAAGAGATTTTCATCGCCGCACGGTTAGGCGCGCCGGTGAAATAGGCCTGACCCACCGTCTGCTGCCACATCTGCCGGTCCGGATTATAGCCGCGGTTGACGACCTGGATCCCGCCGTCATCCATCGCGCTGTAGGTGGCCGTAACTTTTTCTAAGCCCCGTTCGAATTTATGGTCCATACGGGCGATTTCATACCATGTGCCGAGGAAGCGCTGTGCGTCAAAATTACTGACTACCGTGACGCCAGGCGGAGGAGTTGGGGAACTGCAAGCAACCACTAAAAACGCGGCTGTTACTGCGGCAATAACAGGCAGAATGCGCATAGGAGTTTCCTTACCGTTTTTTTGTTAAGTGTAGATGACAGCAGGAAAAATGCGGAAGATTGTGCAGCGGGTTTTGCCGGGTAAGGCGAAGCCGCCACCCGGCAATGTTTTACTATAGCGCGTCGAGGATATGGTACGCCGCCTCAACGCGTGCCGGGTTCGGATAGCTTTTATTCGCGAGCATCACGATGCCGATCTGCTTTTCAGGAATAAAGGCCACGTAGCTGCCGAACCCGCCCGTCGAGCCGGTTTTGTGCACCCAGGAGGCTTTTACAGGCGGAGCCGGAGGATTTATTTCGACCGCAGGCAAGGCGGCCAGCGCCACCTTACTGTCGCTGCCATCAACCACCGTTTTTGCTTCCACGGGCCAGTTGAGCATCTCCCAGCCCAGGCCCTGGTACATTGAACCGATACGCCAGTAGCGCGACTGCGCCAGCGCGATGCCCTGCTTAAGTGAGGCATCAGCAACGTTCTCTGGCGCCATGTTTGCCATGACCCAGTTCGCCATATCCTGCACGTTGGTTTTCACGCCATAGGCTTGTGCATCCAGCATCCCCGGCGAAACGTGTACCGCTTTGCCGTCACGATAGCCCCAGGCGTAATGCGCCTCTTCCGCTTTCGGCACGTTAATCCAGGTGTGATGCAGCGCCAGCGGTTTGAAGACTCGCTCGGTCATCGCCTGCTCGTAGCGCATGCCGGAAGGCTTGACCGCCAGCGCACCAAACAGGCCGATGCTGGCGTTGGCATAAAGGCGCGTTGTGCCTGGCTTCCACTGTGGCTGCCAGTGTTGATAGAAGCGCAGCAGGGAGGCGTCATCCGTCACCTCATCGGGCACCTGTAGCGGCAGGCCACCGGCGGTGTAGGACGCGAGATCCAGCATTCGAATCCCTTGCCACTGCTTGCCCGTCAGTTCAGGCCAGTATTTGGTCACCGGATCGTCCAGCGAAATTTCACCGCGAGCAAGGGCATCCCCACCTAAAACGCCGGTGAAGGTTTTACTTATAGAGCCCAGCTCGAACAGGGTCTGAGGGGTAACCGGTTTGTTGGCTGCGATATCGGCCTTGCCAAACGTGTAATAGTGCGGTTTACCCTGATAAATAACGGCCACCGCCATACCGGGAATAGACTGGGCTTTCATCAGCGGCGTAACCGTCTTCGCGACCACCTCGGCCAGCTGTTGTTCGGACACTGGCGCGGCGAGGGCAGAGCAAGAGATGCCGAGCAGCACGGCGCAGCAAAGGGTTTTTTTCATCATCAGTAATCTTCCGTAATAGCGAGTCAAGGGGATGTCCGGGCCCGTCAGACAGGCGTAGTCTGTTAGATTTGACTGCACCTGACAAACGGTTAAATTTAGCATTAGCTGTTAATTTTTCTAACGGAAGAGACCATGACGCGAAGCTATCTCCCTCTCAATTCGCTTCGAGCCTTTGAAGCCGCCGCAAGACATCTCAGCTTTACGCATGCGGCCATTGAGCTGAACGTGACCCATTCCGCCATTAGCCAGCATGTGAAGACGCTGGAGCAGCACCTGAACTGTCAGCTGTTCGTTCGCGTTTCGCGCGGGCTGCTGTTGACTATCGAGGGCGAAAATTTACTGCCGGTGCTGAATGATTCGTTCGATCGTATAGCCGGTATGCTGGATCGCTTCGCTAACCATCGTGCGCAGGAGAAGCTGAAAATCGGCGTGGTGGGCACGTTCGCGACCGGGGTGTTATTCTCACTGCTGGACGATTTTCGCCGTGGCTATCCGCATATCGATCTTCAGCTTTCTACCCATAATAACCGCGTCGATCCGGCCGCCGAAGGGCTTGACTACACGATCCGCTACGGCGGCGGGGCGTGGCACGGCACCGAGGCTGAATTTCTTTGTCATGCGCCGCTCGCCCCGCTGTGTACGCCGGATATTGCCGCCCGTCTGCACAGTCCGGCCGATATCCTCAGGTTTACGCTGCTGCGCTCCTACCGGCGCGACGAATGGTCCGCGTGGATGCATGCGGCCGGCGAGCATCCCCCTTCGCCAACGCACCGTGTGATGGTGTTTGATTCGTCCGTGACCATGCTGGAGGCCGCTCAGGCGGGAGTGGGCATTGCCATCGCGCCTGTCGATATGTTTACCCATCTGTTAGCCAGCGAGCGCATTGTGCAGCCCTTTGCAACGCAAATTGAGCTCGGCAGTTACTGGCTGACCCGATTGCAGTCCCGGGCAGAAACGCCCGCAATGCGGGAATTTTCCGGGTGGCTGGCAGGAAAGATGAAAAAGTAAAAAGCCCGCCGGACGGCGGGCCAGTGCAGTCAGATGGTGACCACGGCAATCAGCGTGACCACCGTCAGAATGGTCGCCAGACCGTAGAAGACCCATTTACCGCTTGGCACATGGATTTTCAGATCGTGCATCGCATGGTGGATACGGTGCAGGCCGCACCACAGCGGCAGGACGATCATCAGGAAGAGAAATACGCGGCCAATAAAGCTGCTCGCAAAGGCCAGCACGCGCTCGTAGCTCAGCGCATCGCCCGGGAACAGCCCCAGCGGCAGCATGATCCCGACCAGCAGGATGATGACCGGGGCAATAATGGCGCTCCACATGCCGCCTGCGCCAAACAGCCCCCAGAAGACCGGCTCGTCTGAACGTTTTGGATTTGGATTGATCACGATAGTCTCCTTACCAGAACAGCGCGACAAACAGAATGACCACAGAGACAACTGCGGTCACCGCCCAGAGCCCTTTGATAACCGGCTCCGGTCCCATTTTCTCGCCTTTTACAATGATGTTTGCCGCTTTTGGCGCCAGTTCAAACCAGGTTTTGGTATGCAGCAGCGCGGCTGCGAGCACAATCAGATTCAGAACCACGATGATTGGGTTTTGCAGGAAGCCAACAAAACTGGCCCAGGTTTCCGGGCCGTGCTTGAGAGCATAAAGCCCGTACATCAGTTCGAGGCTGAACCAGACCGCGGGAACTGCCGTGCCTTCACGCAGCATATAGAAGCGATAAAACGGCAGTTTTTTCCACCAGGTGGACGGCATTGGCCGCACGTAGGCTTTGCGTTTAGTCGTCATCATGCACTCCTTAGCGTGGTTTCAGGGTAGCGATAAGAAAGTCTTTCGAGCTTTCCACTTTTCCCTGCTGAATGGCGGCGGCCGGGTCGACATGCTTCGGACAGACTTCAGAGCAGTAACCCACAAACGTGCAGGTCCAGACCCCGTTCTGGCCGTTAAGCTGTGCCATACGTTCTTTTTTGCCGTGGTCGCGGCTATCCTCGTTATAGCGGTGCGCCAGGGTAATGGCGGCCGGGCCGATAAACTCAGGGTTCAGGCCAAACTGCGGACAGGCGGCGTAGCACAGGCCGCAGTTGATGCAGCCGGAAAACTGATGGTATTTCGCCATCTGCGCGGGCGTCTGGGTGTTTGGCCCCTGATCCGGCGTACGCGGGTTGCCGATGATGTACGGCTTTATCGCTTCGAGGCTTTCGATAAAGTGGGTCATGTCGACCACCAGATCGCGCTCAATCGGGAAGTTGCCCAGCGCTTCAACCCTGATGCCTTTGGTGTAATCACGCAGGAAGGTTTTACACGCCAGCTTCGGCACTTTGTTGACCATCATGCCGCAGGAGCCGCAGATTGCCATGCGGCAGGACCAGCGGTAGCTCAGGTCTGGCGCCAGGTTGTCTTTGATATAGCCGAGCGCATCCAGCAGGGAGGTTTGCTCGTCGTAAGGGACTTCGTAGAAAGCGCTGTGCGGCGCGGCGTCCACTTCCGGATTGTAGCGCACCACTTCAACTTTCAGTTTTTGCATCTCAGCCATTCGCCTTCTCCTTCTTATCGGCGGCTTCTGCTTCTGCACCGTAAACGCGTTTCGCTGGTGGCAGCGTGGTGATTTTCACGTCGCTGTAGTCCAGGCGGGTGGTGCCATCCGCATCGCGCCAGGCGAGAGTGTGTTTAAGGAAATTGACGTCGTCACGTTCGGTGCAGCCCTCGTCCAGACGCTGGTGCGCGCCGCGCGACTCTTTACGCGCCAGGGCAGAGTGCGCCATACATTCCGCGACGTTCAGGCCGTGGCCCAGTTCAATGGTATAGAGCAGGTCGGTATTAAAGACGCTGGAGGTATCGGTGATGCGCACGCGCCTGAAGCGCTCCTGCAACTCCGCCAGCTTGTCGACGGTTTTCTGCATCAGCTCTGGCGTACGGTAGATCCCGCAGCCTTCTTCCATCGACAGGCCCATCTCATCGCGGATCTTCGACCAGTTTTCGTTACCTTCCTGATTCACCAGGTCTTTCAGCCGTTTTTCGACGTCTGCAACCTGCGCATCCAGCGCCGCGCTGTTGGCGTCGCCTGCGGTAGCGGCACGCTCCATTGCGCATTCGCCCGCCATGCGGCCAAAGACCACCAGTTCAGCCAGCGAGTTTGAGCCCAGACGGTTTGCGCCATGCAGACCCACGGAGGAACACTCGCCCACCGCAAACAGTCCTTTGATGCGGGTTTCGCACTGCTGGTCGGTTTCGATTCCGCCCATCGTATAATGCGCGGTTGGACGCACCGGGATCGGCTCTTTCACCGGGTCGACGCCCACATAGGCTTTCGCCAGCTCGCAGATAAACGGCAGACGCTCCAGCAGTTTTTTCTCGCCGAGGTGGCGCAGGTCGAGATGCACCACGTCGCCGCGCGGCGTTGAGATGGTGTTGCCTTTGCGCCACTCGTGCCAGAAAGCCTGAGAAACTTTGTCGCGTGGGCCAAGTTCCATGTATTTGTTTTTCGGCTCGCCGAGCGGGGTTTCCGGGCCCATACCGTAATCCTGTAGATAACGGTAACCGTTTTTGTTGACCAGAATACCGCCTTCACCGCGGCAGCCTTCCGTCATCAGAATACCGGAGCCGGGCAGGCCGGTTGGGTGATACTGGACGAACTCCATATCGCGCAGCGGCACGCCGTGGCTGAGCGCCATGCCCATACCGTCACCGGTGACGATGCCGCCGTTGGTGTTATAGCGGTACACGCGGCCCGCACCGCCGGTCGCCATGACCACTGCATTCGCGCGGATCTGGACAAGCGTGCCTTCCATCATGTTCATCGCCACCAGTCCGCGCGCATGACCGTCGTCGACCAGAATGTCGAGAACGAAATGTTCGTCAAAGCGCTGGATTTGTGGGAACTGGAGGGAGGTCTGAAACAGGGTGTGCAGCATGTGGAAGCCGGTCTTATCGGCGGCAAACCAGGTGCGTTCGATCTTCATGCCACCGAAGCGGCGAACGTTGACGCTCCCGTCCGGACGGCGGCTCCACGGGCATCCCCATTGTTCCAGCTGGGTCATTTCCGTTGGGCAATGGTGAACGAAATAATCAACGACATCCTGTTCGCAAAGCCAGTCGCCCCCTGCAACCGTGTCGTGGAAATGGTATTCGAAGCTGTCATGATCCTGCGCGACGGCGGCGGATCCTCCTTCTGCGGCTACCGTGTGGCTGCGCATCGGATAGACTTTTGAAATCAATGCGATTTTAGCGTTAGGATTGGCTTGTGCCGCAGCAATTGCAGCGCGTAATCCAGCCCCGCCAGCGCCTATTACGGCAAGATCGGCTTGAAAAGTTTGCACGACATTCCTCCAGATTTTTGTTTTCCCGCAACGCGATGAACTAAAGGACGTTCACCTGCCCGAACGGGCGATTGCGGAAGCGATTCCACTGCTCCTTTATGGGTATAACAGTATAACCGCGTAGATGTGAGGGAAATTTGACGCGTTCGATTTTTTTGCTGTTCTGTGCGGTGATTTATCATCGTGATTGATGAATGGCGTCACAGTATTTTTCTGTGTAATGAAAAAGGACTTTTACTGTGCAAAATTTGTCTCTGCCCCAGCTTACGAGTAGACTTCGTGCCCTTGTCTGAAAACGGAGAAAAACTCATGAGCGAAACGGCCACCTGGCAGCCGAGCGCATCCATTCCAAACCTGTTGAAGCGCGCAGCAATTATGGCGGAGATCCGCCGCTTCTTTGCAGATCGCGGCGTCCTGGAGGTGGAAACGCCGTGCATGAGTCAGGCGACGGTCACGGATATTCATCTGGTCCCGTTTGAAACCCGTTTTGTTGGCCCTGGCCACTCTCAGGGCATGAATCTGTATCTGATGACCAGCCCGGAATACCATATGAAGCGTCTGCTGGCGGCCGGATGTGGCCCGGTTTATCAGCTGTGCCGTAGCTTCCGTAATGAAGAGATGGGCCGGCACCATAATCCGGAATTCACCATGCTGGAGTGGTACCGCCCGCACTACGACATGTATCGCCTGATGAACGAAGTCGACGATCTGCTGCAACAGGTGCTGGATTGCGCGGAAGCTGAAACGCTCTCCTATCAGCAGGCCTTCCAGCGCCATCTGGAAATCGATCCGCTGTCGGCTGATAAAACCCAGTTGCGTGAGGTGGCGGCAAAACTGGATCTGAGCAACGTGGCGGATACCGAAGAGGACCGCGACACGCTGCTGCAACTCCTGTTCACCTTTGGCGTTGAACCGCAAATTGGTAAAGATCGCCCGACGTTTGTCTATCACTTCCCGGCCAGCCAGGCCTCGCTGGCGCAGATCAGCACCGAAGATCACCGCGTGGCGGAGCGTTTTGAGGTGTATTTCAAAGGCATTGAGCTGGCGAACGGTTTCCACGAGCTGACCGACGCGCGCGAACAGCAGCAGCGTTTCGAGCAGGATAACCGCAAGCGCAACGCGCGCGGTCTGCCGCAGCAGCCGATTGACACCAACCTGCTGGAAGCGCTTAAGGCCGGTTTGCCGGACTGCTCCGGCGTGGCGCTGGGCGTGGATCGACTGGTGATGCTCGCGCTGGGCGCGGAACAGCTGGGCGACGTGATCGCCTTTACGGTCGATCGCGCTTAAAGAGTTGCCGGGTGGCGCTGTCGCTTACCCGGTCATTTAACTTGCCATATTAAAAACTGTTATTTTCTCTATACGCGGGTCTTTTTCTTAATTTGACTCGTATAGCCACAATATTTGTCTGGTCATCTGCTACCATCCGCGCAGTTTAATTCCGTTTCGGATGGTTATATGTCCCACTCACTCAAAAAAATGACCCTTACCGGGCTCATCCTGATGATTTTTACGTCAGTCTTTGGCTTTGCCAATAGCCCGTCCGCTTTTTATCTGATGGGCTACAGCGCGACGCCGTTTTATATCGTTTCCGCTCTGTTCTTCTTTATCCCGTTTGCGCTGATGATGGCGGAGATGGGCTCGGCTTACCGGAAAGAAGAGGGCGGCATCTATTCGTGGATGAACAACAGCGTCGGTCCACGCTATGCATTTATTGGTACATTCATGTGGTTTTCATCCTACGTCGTCTGGATGGTCAGCACGGCAGCCAAGGTCTGGGTGCCGTTCTCGACGTTTCTCTTCGGTGCGGACAAAACGCAGGTCTGGTCCCTGGCGGGGCTGAGCTCCACGCAGGTGGTGGGTATTCTGGCGGTGTGCTGGATGGTGGTGGTCACGCTGGTGGCCTCCAAAGGCATCAACAAAATAGCCCGTATCACCGCGGTTGGCGGGATTTCCGTGATGTGTCTGAATCTGGTGCTGCTGCTGGCCAGTATCGCCATTCTGTGCCTGAACGGCGGGCATTTCGCCCAGGAAGTCAACTTTGTTTCATCGCCTAATCCGGGGTATCAGTCCGGGCTGGCCATGCTCTCGTTCGTGGTGTTTGCCATCTTTGCTTACGGCGGTATTGAAGCCGTAGGCGGGCTGGTCGACAAAACCGAAAACCCGGAAAAGAACTTCGCCAAAGGCATTATTTTTGCCGCCATCGTCATTTCCATTGGCTACTCGCTGGCGATTTTCCTCTGGGGCGTCAGCACCAACTGGCAGCAGGTGTTGAGCAATAACACCACCAACCTCGGGAACATCACCTACGTGCTGATGAAAAGCCTGGGGATGACGCTCGGTAACGCCATGCACCTGACGCCGGAAGCATCGGCTACCCTGGGGATCTGGTTTGCGCGCATTACCGGCCTGTCGATGTTCCTCGCCTATACCGGCGCGTTCTTCACGCTGATCTACTCGCCGCTGAAAGCGATTATTCAGGGCACGCCAAAGGCGCTGTGGCCCGCACGGATGACCCAGCTCAATGCTGCCGGTATGCCTGCTAACGCTATGTGGATGCAGTGCCTGCTGGTGTGCGTGTTCATTCTGCTGGTGTCCTTTGGCGGCGATACCGCGTCGGCCTTCTATAACAAGCTGACCCTGATGGCGAACGTGTCAATGACGCTTCCGTACCTTTTCCTGGCCTTGGCGTTTCCGTTCTTTAAGGCGAAGCAGGATCTGGAGCGTCCGTTTGTGATCTTCAAAACCCGCGCGGCGACGCTGGTGGCGACCACCGTTGTGGTGCTGGTCGTTGCGTTCGCCAACATTTTTACCGTCATTCAGCCCGTGGTTGAGGCAAATGACTGGAACAGCACGCTGTGGATGGTTGGCGGACCGATTTTCTTCTCAATGCTGGCAATGGGGATTTATGAAAACTACCGCCGTCGCATGACGATCTGCGTGGCGGAAGTGGCATAGCGGATGAAAAACCCCTCTCGACAGGGAGGGGGAAAGGGATTACAAACTTCCCGCCGGGCGCGAACGCGCCGCTGACGTCAAGGTTCTTCCCGTCTTACGTCCGTCCAGCGTTTCCAGACGCATCTGGAACGGTGGGAACGGCATATCGATCCCGTGCTCGCGGAAGCCAGCCAGAATCAGCTGGTGGATCTCATGGCGCAGCGGCATACGGTGGCCCATCTCGGCGGCGTAAATACGCAGCTCGAAAATCTGGATCCCCTGCTGCAAATCAACCAGGAAGACTTCCGGCGGCGGGTTATCGATTACCAGCGAACAGCGTTCAGCAGCCGTATAGAGGATTTGCGTCACCTCTTCGCTGTTGGCATCCGACGGGGCCGGTACGGTCAGCACCACACGCGTGACGGAGTCAGACAGCGACCAGTTGATAAACTGCTCGGTGATAAACGCTTTGTTCGGGACGATGATCTCTTTACGGTCCCAGTCGCTGATGGTGGTAGCGCGGGTGTTGATTCGGGTGACGCTGCCGGTCAGATCGCGGATGGTCACCGTATCGCCAATTCGAATCGGTTTTTCAAACAGAATGATCAGACCAGACACGAAGTTGGCGAAGATCTCCTGTAAACCAAAGCCCAGGCCTACGGTCAGGGCAGCAACCAGCCATTGCAGTTTTGACCATTCGATACCAATCATCGAGAAGCCCACCAGCCCACCAAACAGCATGATTAAATACTTGGTGATAGTGGTGATCGCATAGCCCGTGCCGGGGGTTAAATCCAGATGCTGCAACAGCGCCAGCTCCAGCAGAGCAGGGAAGTTACGTATCAGCTGCGTGGTGATGATCAGCACCAGAATCGCAATCAGCACGGCCCCTAAGGTGATGGGCTCCAGGCTTTCGACTCCCTGTACCGTGGACGTCACGTCCCACAACGAGATGTTCTCCAGGAAGCCAAACGCGGAGTGAATTTCCGACCACAGGAAAATTACCGACAGCAGGGCAACCAGCATCAGAATTGAGCGCACCAGCCGCAGGGACTGGGTACTGATAGCATCCAGATCCAGTTCAACGTCGTCTGCTTCCGCTGCTCCTTCCGTGCTGTTGACGTGGTTCGGTTCTTCTTCGCCGCGCGCACGCTGGGCCAGAATTTCTGCGCGACGATGTTTGGCGCGGTCAAACGCCAGACGACGACGCTGGATCAGCATGCCGCGGCGAATAACGTGGTAAACCACCAGCAGCAGGAACCAGATAGCCACCGACGTTTCCAGTCGCGCCAGCAGCGCCTGCGACGTAGCGAGGTAGCCGACAGCTGCCGCCAGCATTGCCGCCAGCGGCGCGCTGAGCAGCAGGTTCCACAGCAGACGGTTAAACATGTTATCGCCACTGCCACTCTTATCGAGATAGAGCGGGATCCCGGCGCGCTTCAGGCTGAGCGTTACCACCGCCAGTGCCCCGCAGATCAGCATAAAGCACAGACGTCCCAGCGAGCCGGAGAACTCCCGGTCATTGAGATTATCGAACATGATCAACGCCATAATCAGCGGCACAATCAGCCCGATACTCATCAGGTAATAACGCATCGCCCGCGCAACGCGATTACGCGGCCAGCCAAAGTGAGCGATGAACAGACCGTTTGGCCGCGCGAACGTGGCGCAAATCATCACGACCCACAGCAGCGGGACGGTGGCGGTTACGCCGTCCCCAATCGCGACGGCAAGGGGATAAGGCCAGGCTTCACGCAGGCCGTATCCGAGCGTCATCCACAGCACCGGCAGCGGGGACGCGACCAGAATTGACCAGAACACCGTGCGCAGCGTCAGCCAGAAGTGATCCTGGGTCACTTTTCCCACACGGGCGCTGGAGCGCTCGAGGAAACGGGTGAAGTGGCGACGGGAATAAATACTGAAGCCCACCAGAATCAGCGCTCCCAGCAGCGGGAAGATGGTCTCCTTACTGGTTATCATCATCACGCTGGCAAGGCCAAGCTGGCTGAAGGTATCCAGCGAAATAAGGCGGCGCAGATCCTGCACGATTTCAATCGGCCAGGCGAAGGTCATCGGCCGCACGTCGGACGTCCAGAAGAGATAACGGTGCGTGGCCTCGTTGACCTCCTTCAGCGCATCCTCCAGCTGGCTGTTCGACACTTTCAGCTTGGTCAACTCAAGGATCAGCGTATCGCCACCCTGTAACAGGGAGTTCAGCAGCTCGCGCTGGGTGCGCAGCTGCGCTTCCAGAATACGACTCTGCTCGCCGGTAAGCGGCTGTCCGTCAGCCTGACGGATCTGGCGGATTTGCGGCTGCTTGTTGAGGAGGTCTTCATAGTGAAGACGCTGAACGCGCAACTGCGCCATCTCAGTATCAAGCTGCTGCGGTTTTGGCATCTCCGGCAGACGCGCGACCTGCGCGCGTAACGCTTCGCCCAACAGGTTAGACGAGCCAAGCCACTGGGACTGTTCGCGCAGCGTGTTGAGCGCCTGACGCACCTGAAGGGTTTGATTGGTGGCCTGGCGCTGCTGCGACGCGACCAAATCCATACGCTGCGCCTGCTGATTCAGCGCCGCAGAAAGTTCGCGGTTAACCTTAAACTGGGCGACGATGCTTTCAGGCAGGTTATCGCTGTTTTCGGCCAATAACTCGGTGCTTTCCAGCGCACGTTCAGCTTCACGCTGACGCTGGCTGTTGAGCTGATTTCTCAGCGCCTGGAGATACGCATCAAGCTGTTCGCTCTGCTTCTGCGCCAGCTCGGAACGCATCCGCGACAGCTCCTGGCGGTTGTTGGCAGAAAGCTGTGCCAGCTCCAGTTCATCGACCAGCGCTTTCAGTCTGGCGGATTCAGCCTGTAGCCCAAGATTTTGCGCCTGATTCTGCGGTGTGTTGCCCGTCTGCGTCCCGATGCGGCGTTCCACCTCATTTAACTGACGGCGGGCGTCGGTTTGCTGCTGTGGAAGCTGGCTGAGGGAGTCGGCAATTTCACGCGCCCGCTCCTGCTCCTGCTGAGCCAGGCGGCTCTTTTCCAGAAGCTGGCTGCTGACTTGCAGGATCTCCTGATTCAGCGCCTCGGACGTCATCCCCGCGGGTACCTGGCGCGGTTCATCGCGCAGGTTGTTTAACTGCGAACGCAGGGTCTGAGAGAGTTTGGGGAAGTTGTCGATAACCTGCTGATACTGCTGTGCGCGCTCAAGGGAGCCTTTCCGCTCCTCAAGCGCGTTCAGTGCAGACTGGAGCGACTCAACGGCCTCCGGCTGAGCGGGTTTCGCCGCTTTTGCCTGCTCCAGCTCCTGGGTTATCTGTTTGGCGTCGGGGGCCGTCGCTGCGTACGCCCCCATGCTGAGGCACCAGGCCATCAGTAATACGATAATCGGGCGCACGTCAGCGATCCTTCTGTTGTTAGCCTTCGTCTTTTTTGTCGTCAACCAGCGGGCTGGCGTCGTGCTCGGCCTTAATCTCTTCTTCCGGCAACGGGGCTGGCGCAACGTCTGGCGTTGCAAAGATTTCAGTCGATACGGCCAGAGGCTGGCCAAGTTTGGTCACGGACAGGCTTTTCAGCTCCTCGACCAGGTTAACTTTGCCCGGTGCGAACAGGTTGATTACCGTTGAGCCCAGCTTGAAGCGGCCCATCTCCTGACCTTTCAGCAGGGCCACAGAACCTTCTTCTTCGCCGGCAGGCCAGGTCCAGCGCTTGATCACGCCTTCGCGCGGCGGCGTAATGGTGCCCGCCCAGACGGTTTCGATGCTGCCTACGATGGTCGCACCCACCAGAATCTGCGCCATTGGACCAAATTCAGTATCAAACAGGCAGATGACGCGCTCGTTGCGGGCAAACAGATTCGGGACGTTTTGCGCCGTCAGGTGGTTTACGGAGAACAGATCGCCCGGCACGTAGATCATCTCGCGCAGGATACCGTTACACGGCATATGAACGCGGTGATAGTCGCGCGGGGAGAGATAGGTGGTGGCGAACGTACCGTTGCGGAACAGATCCGCCATCAGGTAGTTACCGGCCAGCAGCGCTTCCAGGCTGTAGTTATGGCCTTTCGCCTGCAAAATTTTGTCGTCTTCAATTTTACCCAGCTGGCTGATCACGCCGTCAGCAGGCATCACCAGCACGTTCGGGTCGGTATTCAGCGGACGCACTTCGTCGCGCAGCGGACGCACAAAAAATTCGTTGAAGGTGCGGTAGCTTGCCGTATCCGGCTTCTGCGCTTCTTTCATGTCGACCTTGTAGTATTTCACGAACAGGTCGATGACCAGTTTGGTCAGCCAGCCTGCTCGTTTGCTCGCGCCCCAGCCCGCCAGGCGAGTGAGCCACAGTTTAGGCAGAATGTATTGAAGCGAAAGTTTAAATGAGTTTAACAAGGTAGCCTCCAGGCCATTGTTTTGTCGTTCCTGATCCGGCAGCGCGCTGCCGGAACCTGAAAAAAGGGGACGATTTTAGCGACGCTTAGCTTAGTTGTCAGTTATCAGAATCAGAAAAGTTTTTACGCGTTTTTACCTGATCCATGCTTTCGAGAATGCGGTGATAATTTTCGAAACGGGTTTCCGCAATTTCACCGTTCTCCACCGCTTCACGGATGGCACAGCCCGGATCGTTGTCATGTTTACAGTCGCGGTATTTGCAAGCGCCTAAATAGTCATGGAATTCGACAAATCCGTTAAAGATTTGTTCCGGCTCGAGATGCCAAAGACCAAATTCGCGCACGCCCGGGGAGTCAATCACATCGCCGCCGTGCGGGAAGTGATAGAGACGTGAGGCGGTGGTGGTGTGCTGGCCCAGCCCGGAGACGTCCGACACATCGTTGGTCAGGATCTCCTGCTGAAGGCCGAGCAGATTGTTAAGCAGGCTGGATTTACCCACGCCGGACTGCCCAGCAAAGATGCTGATGCGGTCGGTCAGCGCATCTTCCAGCGGCTTCAGGCCGTCTTTGGTGCGGCTGGAAACCATCAAAACGCGATAGCCAATGTTGCGGTAAATATCCATCTGCTCATTCACAAAGGCCATGGCCTCGTCATCCAGCAGATCGATTTTATTCAGCACGATGAGCGGCTCAACCTGTAGCGTTTCGCAGGCCACCAGGTAACGGTCGATAATATTGAGAGAAAGCTCGGGTAAAATCGCCGAAACGATCACGATCTGGTTAATGTTGGCGGCAATGGGCTTCACGCCGTCGTAGAAATCAGGGCGGGTAAGGACCGACGTGCGCTCATGCACGGCTTCAACGATACCTTTAACCGTTACCCCTTCCGCCGCCTCCTTGCCCGGACGCCAGACCACGCGGTCCCCGGTCACCAGTGAACGGATGGTGCGACGGATATTGCAACGGTGGATATCCCCGTCGGCGGATTCGACATCGGCGTGCATGCCGAAGCGGCTGATCACAACGCCTTCTGTCGCTTCGCCAAACAGGTTGTCGTCGTAATCGGGCTTCTCCGTAGTGGTTTTAAGACGGCGCTGGTGATTTGCATTCACACGGCGCTGCTGCCCTTTGGAGAGTTTATTTTTACTCAATCGCGCTGGCTCCTGGTCGCCCATAGCGGGCAAAACCTCTATGATACACTCTAATTAATACTAGTTAACCTGCTACTGCCGGTTAAGCGAGAAGGGTGGAAAATAACATGAGCGCGGACGAAAACAACCTGATTTGGATCGATCTGGAGATGACCGGCCTGGATCCCGAGCGCGATCGCATTATTGAGATCGCCACACTGGTCACCGATGCCAACCTCAATATTCTGGCGGAAGGCCCAACGATTGCCGTGCACCAGTCCGACGATCAGCTTGCGCTGATGGATGAGTGGAACGTGCGTACCCATACCGGCAGCGGGCTGGTGGAACGCGTGAAGGCCAGCACCCTGGGTGACCGCGAAGCGGAGCTGGCGACGCTTGAGTTTCTGAAGCAGTGGGTGCCGGCAGGAAAATCGCCTATCTGTGGCAACAGCATTGGTCAGGATCGTCGTTTCCTGTTTAAGTACATGCCGGAGCTGGAGTCCTACTTCCACTACCGCTATCTGGATGTGAGCACCCTGAAAGAGCTGGCCCGTCGCTGGAAACCGGAAATTCTCGACGGCTTCACAAAGCAGGGGACGCACCAGGCGATGGATGACATCCGCGAGTCTGTTGCGGAGCTGGCGTACTATCGCGAAAACTTTATTAAGCTCTGATTTTGCGATCCGGCGCGTTGCGCGGCCTGTATTTTGTCGTTAAATTGTTCAGCTTGCCGATTTAATAAGCACTTGAACTGAATTTCAAAAAAATCGCTTTGAGGGGGGTTGCAGCTAAACGGATTTCTCGTATAATGCGCCTCCCGTAACGACAGAGAATTACACGTTACGACAGCAACAAAAGCAGTACAGATTTGCGGGAATAGCTCAGTTGGTAGAGCACGACCTTGCCAAGGTCGGGGTCGCGAGTTCGAGTCTCGTTTCCCGCTCCAAAATTTGAAAGTATCGCAAGATACGCCAGCACCAGAACACCCAAGCGGGAATAGCTCAGTTGGTAGAGCACGACCTTGCCAAGGTCGGGGTCGCGAGTTCGAGTCTCGTTTCCCGCTCCAAAATTTGAAAGTATCGCAAGATACGCACAGCACCAGAACACCCAAGCGGGAATAGCTCAGTTGGTAGAGCACGACCTTGCCAAGGTCGGGGTCGCGAGTTCGAGTCTCGTTTCCCGCTCCAAATTCTTCTTCATATTCAAACTATCCACAGCGAAATGCTTCGTTGGGGACTTTTTCTGTTGTACCTGAAATACTCTTGTAAACAGAGTTATCCACAGAAACCACGATCAAACCAGTCTGTACAAAATGTTAGCAGGGTGAATAATATCTTCGTAATCGACTGTATTGTATGAAGAAATTTTGATTTCAAAATGTTATTGAGATCACTTGACCTGTTTGCTAAGCCTTATGGCGCCTCACTTTTTATTTTTATTCACAGGCTGTGAATATATCACGCATCCCGCGTAAGCCCTTTTTCAATCACCCTGACCAGACGCTGTTTCTTCGGTAACTGGACTTCAACCACGCCGGCATTTCGCTTTTCAATTTGCTGCGCAATCGCCCACTCTATGTGCTCATCAAGAAGTGGGTGCTCACCTCTGCGGCTTCCGAGCGCCTGAAGATTGGCTTCATCCCACGGGGCATTACCCAGCGCAACGGCCACATTACGCAGCCAGCGCAGATGGCCAATACGACGTATGGCGGACCCTTCCGTTACCTTCAGGAACCAGGCTTCGGTCCAGGCGAACAGTTCAATAAGCTGTGGCGCATGCAGCGCTTTACGCGGGCTGAAGTCCTCTTCGTCCGTCAGCTGTGAATAGCGGTTCCACGGACAAATCAGCTGGCAGTCATCGCAGCCGTAGATGCGGTTGCCGATAAGCGGGCGAAATTCCTCTGGGATGGCGCCTTCCAGCTCGATAGTGAGGTAAGAGATACAGCGGCGCGCATCAACGGTGTAGGGTTCAACAATCGCGCCCGTAGGGCAGATGGTCATACAGGCCACGCAGCGGCCACAGCCTTCTTCCACCGGACCGTCTACCGGCAGGGGTAAATCAATCAGCAGTTCACCCAGGAAAAAGAATGAGCCCGCGTCGCGGCTTAAGATAAGTGAGTGCTTACCTGTCCAGCCAAGCCCTGCTTTTTCAGCGATCGGGCGCTCAAGAATAGGCGCAGAATCAACAAAGGGTCTAAAATTCAGCGAAACACAGTGCTGCTGGATGGTTTCCCCGAGCTTTTTTAGACGGTTGCGCAGAAGTTTGTGGTAATCACGTCCCAGGGCGTACCGGCTGACGTAACCCAGCGAGGGATTTTTTAGCGTGCGCGCAAAGGCCGCGTTAGCGGGCAGATAGTTCATGCGTACGCTAATGACGCGCAACGTACCCGGCAACAGCTCGTGGGGGCGGGCACGCATCATACCGTGACGCGCCATCCACTCCATCTCGCCGTGGTATTGTTTATCCAGCCATGCCTGTAGCTTAGGCTCGCTGGCAGAGAGATCGGTGTCAGTAATACCGACCTTCTGGAAGCCCAGTTCAGCACCCCACTGTTTTATTTTTTGCGCTAATTCATTGAGATCGAGGGGCTGTGACATGACGGACCATACTGTGAAGAAAAACCCCGCAAGTATACCACACTCCATCTGGCATGCGGATGACCTTCGTCGGGCCGAAAAAGAGGCCGCAGACAGCCTGGGCATTACCCTTTACGAACTGATGCAGCGTGCAGGCGAGGCGGCATTTAACGTGGCGCGCACGGCTTACCCGGATGCCTCGCACTACCTGATACTGTGCGGTCACGGCAATAACGGTGGCGACGGCTATGTGGTAGCGCGTCTTGCCGTAGCGGCGGGGCTGCGCGTCATCCTGCTGGCGCTGGAGAGCGACAAGCCGCTACCGGAAGAAGCAGGCATGGCGCGAGAAGCCTGGCTGAATGCGGGAGGCGTTATCCATGCGCCTGATATCGTCTGGCCCGATGATGTAGACGTGATTGTTGATGGTCTGCTGGGGACAGGACTGATGCGCGCGCCTCGCGATGACGTCGCCGCGCTGATTACGCGCGCCAACGCGCACCCCGCACCGGTGGTAGCGCTGGATATTCCCTCCGGCCTGATGGCGCAAACCGGCGCGACACCGGACGTGTCGATTGAGGCTGCGCACACCGTGACCTTTATCGCCCTGAAGCCGGGGCTGCTTACCGGAAAAGCGCGGGATGTCGTGGGCACGTTACACCACAACGCCCTGGGGCTTGAAAACTGGCTGGCGGGACAGGATACCCACATCACCCGCTTTGATGCGTCTCAGCTTGCACAGTGGCTACCGCCGCGTCGTCCCACCTCCCATAAGGGTGACCATGGCCGACTGCTGATTATTGGTGGCGATCATGGCACGGCGGGTGCGATTCGTATGACAGGAGAGGCCGCGTTGCGCTGCGGCGCCGGATTAGTGCGCGTGCTGACCCGCAGCGAAAACATTCCCCCCATTATTACTGCGCGGCCGGAGCTGATGGTCCACGAGCTTACCCCGCAGGCGATTGAAGAGGGCCTGGAGTGGGCGGACGTGGTGGTGATTGGTCCGGGGCTTGGGCAACAGAGCTGGGGTAAACAGGCCCTGCAAAAAGCCGAGAATTTTCGTAAACCGATGTTATGGGATGCCGACGCGCTTAACCTTCTGGCAATAAATCCGGATAAGCGTCACAATCGCATTCTGACGCCGCACCCCGGCGAAGCCGCACGGCTGCTTAACTGTAGCGTGGCAGAAATTGAAAGCGATCGCTTACTTTCTGCCCAACGTCTGGTAAAACGTTACGGAGGTGTTGCCGTTTTGAAAGGGGCGGGGACCGTTATCGCCAGCGATGATGCCATGGGCATTATTGATGCCGGTAATGCAGGCATGGCGAGCGGTGGCATGGGCGATGTGCTCTCCGGCATCATTGGCGCATTGCTCGGACAGAAACTTCCCCTTTATGATGCAGCCTGTGCTGGCTGCGTGGCCCATGGTGCGGCGGCTGACGGCCTGGCTGCTCGTTATGGAACGCGCGGTATGCTGGCCACCGATCTTTTTTGCACGCTGCGGCGTGTTGTTAACCCGGATGTGATTGACGTAGAAAATGACTAATCGAGCGATTCCTTTACCTGATGAACAAGCCACTTTAGATCTCGGCACGCGCGTGGCGCAGGCCTGTCAGGGGGCGACCGTCATTTATCTGTATGGAGATTTAGGCGCGGGTAAAACAACCTTCAGCCGTGGCTTTTTGCAGGCGTTAGGCCATAACGGGAACGTAAAAAGCCCGACCTATACGCTGGTAGAACCGTACACGCTTGAAAATATCATGGTGTACCACTTTGATTTATATCGTCTTGCGGACCCGGAGGAGCTGGAATTTATGGGGATCCGCGATTACTTTGCCAACGACGCCATTTGCCTGGTGGAGTGGCCGCAACAAGGTGCGGGTGTGCTGCCTGACCCGGATGTCGAAATTCACTTAGATTACCAGGCACAAGGGCGTGAGGCGCGCATCAGTGCGGTTTCCTCATCAGGCTGTTCCTTACTGGCGCGTTTAGCCGGTTGAGCGTAGGGATAACGGGATGATTAATCGCGTTAAAGGTTGGGTGTTTGCTGCCACGGTCCTGCTGTGCGCGCAGGCCGGGGCGGCCAGCCTCTCAGATATTCAGGTGTCGAACGGCGATAGCCAGGCCCGCATTACGTTCAGCTTTATGGGCGATCCTGAATATGCTTTCTCACAAATCGAAAGCCGCAGCGTGGCGCTCGATATTAAACAGTCCGGGGTGATCCAGGGGCTGCCGCTCCAGTTCAGCGGCAACAATCTGGTGAAAAGCATCCGTTCGGGGACGCCGAAAGATGCGCAGTCTCTGCGGCTGGTGGTCGATCTCACCGAAAAAGGCAAAACGAAGGCGGTTAAGCAGCAAAACGGCGCGAATTATACGGTGGTCTTTACCATTAATGCTGACGTTCCGCCGCCGCCTCCGCCTGCACCCGTTGTGGCAAAACGCGTGGAAGCGCCGGTTTATACCCCAAGGCCGTCTGAGCCGGCCCGTAATCCGTTCAAATCACAAAATGATCGTCTTACCGCGGTGACCAGCAGCAACACGGTGACGCGTCCGGCGGTTAGCGCGCGGCGTACGCCGGTGAGTGGCGATAAGGTGATTATCGCCATCGATGCCGGACACGGCGGGCAAGATCCTGGCGCGATTGGCCCAGGCGGTACGCGGGAGAAAAATGTCACCATCGCCATTGCCCGTAAGCTGCGTGCGCTTCTGAATGACGATCCGATGTTTAAAGGGGTGATGACCCGCGATGGAGATTACTTCATTTCGGTGATGGGACGCTCGGATGTGGCGCGTAAGCAAAACGCCAACTTCCTGGTCTCGATTCATGCGGATGCTGCGCCGAACCGTAACGCCACCGGCGCGTCGGTCTGGGTGCTGTCCAACCGCCGCGCCAACAGTGAAATGGCGAACTGGCTTGAAGAGCACGAGAAGCAGTCTGAACTGTTAGGCGGGGCGGGCGATGTGCTGGCAAACAGCCAGGCCGATCCGTATCTCAGCCAGGCGGTACTGGATTTACAGTTCGGTCATTCTCAGCGCGTCGGGTATGATGTCGCCACTAACGTACTGAACCAGCTGCAAAGCGTCGGATCGCTGCATAAGCGTCGTCCGGAACATGCAAGCCTCGGCGTGCTGCGCTCCCCGGATATTCCGTCGATCCTGGTCGAGACGGGCTTTATCAGTAATCACGGTGAAGAGCGTTTACTGGGCAGCGACAGCTATCAGCAGCAAATTGCCGAAGCGATTTACAACGGTCTGCGTAAATACTTTGACGCGCATCCGCTTCAGTCTGCGCCGCAGGGTGGGGCAGCCCAGACGGCGAGCGCCGCGCTGCCGGGCGAGATGACCGCGACTAATTAAGGAGAGTTCATGCCGATTCAGGTTCTACCGCCGCAGCTCGCGAACCAAATCGCCGCCGGTGAGGTGGTGGAACGCCCTGCATCGGTGGTGAAAGAGCTGGTGGAAAACAGCCTTGATGCCGGGGCGACCCGCATTGATATCGATATTGAACGCGGGGGCGCTAAGCTCATCCGCATTCGTGATAACGGCTGTGGCATCAAAAAGGACGAGCTGGCGCTGGCGCTGGCACGTCATGCCACCAGCAAAATTGCTTCCCTTGACGATCTGGAAGCGATTATCAGCCTGGGTTTTCGCGGCGAAGCGCTGGCCAGTATCAGCTCCGTTTCTCGCTTAACGTTGACCTCCCGCACGGCCGACCAGCAGGAAGCCTGGCAGGCCTACGCCGAAGGGCGCGATATGGACGTCACGGTTAAACCTGCGGCGCACCCGGTCGGCACCACGCTGGAAGTGCTGGATCTCTTCTATAACACGCCCGCTCGCCGCAAGTTTATGCGAACCGAGAAGACCGAATTCGGACATATCGACGAGATCATCCGCCGCATTGCGCTGGCGCGCTTTGATGTCACCATCAACCTTAGTCATAACGGCAAGGTGATGCGCCAGTATCGCGCGGTGGCGGAAGGCGGGCAAAAGGAGCGTCGGCTGGGCGCTATCTGCGGCGCACCGTTCCTGGAAAAAGCGCTGGCCATTGAGTGGCAGCATGGCGATCTGGCTCTTCGCGGTTGGGTTGCCGATCCGAACGCCAGCAGCGCCGCCTTTGCTGAGATCCAGTATTGCTACGTCAACGGCCGCATGATGCGCGACCGCCTGATTAACCACGCCATTCGCCAGGCCTGCGAAGACAAGCTCGGCGCCGATCAGCAGCCCGCCTTTGTGCTTTATCTGGAGATCGACCCGCATCAGGTCGACGTGAACGTACACCCCGCCAAGCATGAGGTGCGCTTCCACCAGTCGCGCCTGGTGCACGATTTTATCTATCAGGGCGTTGCTGCGGTATTGCAGCAGCGGGGCGAGCCGGCGTTGCCGCTGGCAGAAGAAGCGCCCGCGCCGCGTCCGTTGCCGGAAAACCGCGTGGCGGCGGGACGTAACCATTTTGCCGAACCGGCGGTAGCGCGCGAGCCGGCTGCGCCGCGTTTAGCCTCGACGGGCAACGCGCCGCGACCGACCGGCGCTAACTATCCCAACGCCCAGCCGGGCTATCAAAAACAGCAGGGGGCGCTATACCGCAAGCTGCTGGATACCCCGTCCGTTGAGCATAAAGAGCACATTACAGTTTCAACGCCTTCGCTGGATGGACATAGCCAGAGTTTTGGTCGGGTTCTGACCATTGTTGCTCCCGACATGGCGCTGCTTGAACGCGAGGGCAAACTGCTGCTGCTGGCGCTTTCCGTGGCGGAGCGCTGGCTCAAACAGGCGCAGCTAACCCCGGGGGTTAATGCCGCCTGCGCGCAGCCGCTGCTGATCCCCGTGCGCCTGAAAGTATCCCCTGAAGAAACAGGGGTTTTGCGGCGCGTACAGTCTCAGCTGGCTGAAATGGGCATAGAAATCGTACTGGACGCGCAGCATGTGACAATTCGCGCGGTGCCTTTACCCTTACGCCAACAAAATTTACAAAACTTGATTCCTGAACTGATAGGCTACCTGGCGCAGCAAACGACGTTTGATGCCGCCGACACCGCGCAGTGGATCGCCCGCCATTTGGCCAGCGAACATTCACCGTGGAGTATGGCGCAGGCGATTACCGTGCTGGCGGAGGTAGAACGCCTCTGCCCGCAGCTGGTGAAAGCGCCGCCGGGTGGTTTGTTACAACCTGTTGATTTACAAACGGCGATGACCGCCCTGAAACATGACTGACGTAAGTAAGGCGAGCCTGCCAAAGGCGATTTTTTTGATGGGGCCAACGGCCTCCGGCAAAACGGCGTTAGCCATTGAGTTACGTAAAGTTTTGCCAGTAGAGTTGATTAGCGTTGATTCAGCCCTCATTTACCGAGGGATGGACATCGGCACGGCGAAGCCCAACGCAGACGAACTGCGTGCGGCGCCGCACCGTTTACTGGATATTCTCGACCCGGCACAGGCGTATTCCGCAGCAGATTTTCGCCGCGACGCCCTGGCCGAGATGGCCGAGATTACCGCTGCGGGACGCATACCGCTGCTGGTGGGCGGCACGATGCTCTACTTCAAGGCCCTGCTGGAGGGGTTATCACCTCTGCCATCGGCCGATCCGGAAGTGAGAGCGAAGATTGAGCAGCAGGCGGCTGAGCAGGGGTGGGACGTTTTGCACAAGCAACTGGAAGAGATTGACCCGGTTGCCGCAGCGCGGATCCACCCAAACGATCCGCAAAGGCTTTCCCGGGCACTGGAAGTTTTTTTCATTTCGGGTAAAACTTTAACGGAACTGACGCAAACGTCAGGAGACGCTCTGCCGTATCAGGTGCATCAGTTCGCCATCGCCCCGGCGAGCCGTGAACTGCTCCATCAACGAATTGAGCAGCGTTTTCATCAGATGTTGGCTTCAGATTTTGAAGCAGAAGTGCGGGCGCTTTTTGCCCGTGGAGATTTGCATACGGACATGCCTTCCATTCGTTGTGTGGGATACCGCCAGATGTGGTCTTATCTTGAAGGCGAGATTTCATACGATGAAATGGTTTATCGAGGTGTTTGCGCCACGAGACAGTTAGCGAAGCGCCAGATCACCTGGTTGCGCGGTTGGGAGGGCGTTCACTGGTTAGACAGTGAAAAACCACAACAGGCGTTAAACGAAGTGATTGAGGTTATTGGTGATATCGCTGACTGAATGTGTACAATTAAGCCGTATCGTGCGCAATTTTTCAGAATCGCAAGGTTCTAAGTACAAAACAAGCATATAAGGAAAAGATAGAATGGCTAAGGGGCAATCTTTACAAGATCCGTTCCTGAACGCATTGCGTCGGGAACGTGTTCCAGTTTCTATTTATTTGGTGAATGGTATTAAGCTGCAAGGTCAGATTGAGTCTTTCGATCAGTTCGTGATCCTGTTGAAAAACACGGTCAGCCAGATGGTCTACAAGCACGCGATTTCTACTGTTGTTCCGTCCCGTCCGGTATCTCATCACAGCAATAACGCTGGCGGCGGCACTGGCAGTAACTACCATCATGGCAGCAACGCGCAGGGTTCATCTGCTCCTGCGCAGGACAGCGAAGAAACCGAATAAGGTTTTGGGCTGTTTTCCACACGGGGGGCCAGGGATCCTGCGTTCCCCGCTGATCTTTTTAGAGAGGTTTACGCTTGTTTGACCGTTATGACGCCGGTGAGCAGGCGGTGCTGGTACACATCTATTTTTCGCAAGACAAAGATATGGAAGACCTCCAGGAGTTTGAATCTCTGGTCTCTTCCGCCGGTGTCGAAGCAATGCAGGTGATTACCGGTAGCCGTAAAGCGCCGCACCCGAAGTATTTTGTTGGTGAAGGTAAAGCAGTAGAAATTGCGGATGCCGTAAAAGCAACCGGCGCATCTGTTGTGCTGTTTGATCATGCGCTGTCTCCGGCTCAGGAACGTAACCTGGAAGCTCTCTGCGAATGCCGTGTTATCGATCGCACGGGGTTGATCTTAGATATTTTTGCTCAGCGTGCGCGTACCCACGAGGGTAAGTTGCAGGTTGAACTGGCGCAGTTGCGCCATCTGGCGACGCGTCTGGTGCGTGGCTGGACACACCTTGAAAGACAAAAAGGCGGGATTGGTTTGCGCGGCCCGGGTGAAACCCAGCTCGAAACCGACCGCCGTTTACTGCGTGGGCGTATTACCCAGATCCTTTCACGTCTGGAACGTGTAGAGAAACAGCGCGAGCAGGGGCGTCGGGCGCGAACCAAAGCCGACATTCCAACGGTGTCGCTGGTGGGCTATACCAACGCCGGTAAATCCACCCTGTTTAACCAGATAACCGAGGCCCAGGTGTATGCCGCAGACCAGCTGTTTGCGACCCTGGACCCAACGCTGCGCCGTATTGACGTTGCAGACGTCGGTGAAACGGTACTGGCGGATACCGTCGGGTTTATCCGCCATCTGCCGCACGATCTGGTTGCGGCGTTTAAAGCGACGTTGCAGGAGACGCGTCAGGCGACCCTGCTGCTGCACGTGATTGATGCGGCTGACGTACGCGTACAGGAGAACATCGACGCGGTGAACGTGGTGCTCGAAGAGATCGACGCCCACGAAATTCCCACCCTGTTGGTGATGAACAAGATCGATATGCTGGACGATTTCGAGCCGCGTATCGACCGTGATGAAGAGAACAAACCGATTCGGGTCTGGCTGTCTGCTCAGGCCGGGATTGGTGTGCCACTGCTTTTCCAGGCTTTGACAGAACGTCTTTCCGGTGAGGTAGCTCAGCACACGCTGCGACTGCCGCCACAGGAAGGCAGGCTGCGCAGCCGGTTTTATCAGCTTCAGGCGATAGAAAAAGAGTGGATGGAGGATGACGGCAGCGTGGGGATGCAGGTGCGTATGCCGATCGTTGACTGGCGTCGCCTCTGTAAACAAGAACCTGCGCTGGCGGACTATATCGTCTGATCAGAAAGGGGAAGCCTGAAAATTCGCCCTTGCATAACAAATATGGAGCATATACATGGCGTGGAATCAGCCCGGTAATAACGGACAAGACCGCGACCCGTGGGGAAGCAGCAATAATCAAGGCGGCAACTCTGGGGGAAATGGCAACAAAGGTGGTCGCGAGCAGGGGCCGCCGGATCTGGATGATATCTTCCGCAAACTGAGTAAAAAGCTTGGTGGCCTTGGCGGAGGAAAAGGTTCTGGCTCGGGTGGTAATTCCACTCAGAGTCCGCGCCCGCCGATGGGTGGCCGCGTGGTGGGCATTGTCGCCGCTGCGGTGGTAATCATCTGGGCAGCCAGCGGGTTCTACACCATTAAAGAAGCAGAACGCGGCGTGGTAACCCGTTTCGGTAAGTTCAGCCATCTGGTTGAGCCGGGCCTGAACTGGAAGCCGACCTTCATCGATGACGTGACCGCGGTTAACGTGGAGTCCGTCCGTGAACTGGCCGCCTCCGGCGTGATGCTGACGTCTGACGAGAACGTGGTGCGCGTTGAAATGAACGTGCAGTACCGCGTGACCGATCCAGAACGTTATCTGTTTAGCGTGACCAGCGCGGATGACAGCCTGCGTCAGGCGACCGACAGCGCCCTGCGCGGTGTGATCGGTAAATACACCATGGACCGTATTCTGACCGAAGGTCGTACCGTTATTCGTAGCGATACCCAGCGCGAGCTGGAAGAGACCATCCGTCCGTACAACATGGGTATTACTCTGCTGGACGTCAACTTCCAGGCTGCACGTCCGCCGGAAGAGGTGAAGGCCGCGTTTGACGATGCGATTGCCGCACGTGAAAACGAACAGCAGTATATCCGTGAAGCGGAAGCGTACACCAACGAAGTTCAGCCGCGTGCTAACGGTCAGGCGCAGCGTATTCTGGAAGAAGCGCGCGCGTATAAGACCCAGACCATCCTGGAAGCTCAGGGTGAAGTGGCTCGCTTCGCGCGCATCCTGCCGGAATATAAAGCGGCTCCGGAAATTACCCGTGAGCGTCTCTATATCGAGACCATGGAAAAAGTGCTGAGCCACACCCGCAAAGTGCTGGTTAACGACAGCAAGGGCGGAAACCTGATGGTTCTGCCGCTGGATCAGATGCTGAAAGGCGGTTCTGCACCGGCAGCGAAAGACAACAGCGGTGCGAACAACCTGCTGCGTCTGCCGCCAGCCTCGTCTGGCAGCACCAGCGCGAACACAACGCCTTCTTCGAACGATGGTGACATTATGGACCAACGCCGCGCTAACGCGCAGCGTAACGACTACCAGCGTCAGGGGGAATAAGGATGCGTAAGTCAGTTATTGCGATCATCATCATCGCACTGGTCGTGCTCTACACCTCAATCTTTGTGGTGAAAGAGGGCGAGCGTGGGATCAAGTTCCAGTTCAGCAGCGTCGTGCGTGACGGTGACAAGCGTCCGGTGATTTATGAGCCGGGTCTGCACTTCAAGATCCCGTTTATTCAGTCAGTGAAAACGCTCGATGCGCGTATCCAGACCATGGATAACCAGGCCGACCGTTTCGTGACCAAAGAGAAAAAAGACCTGATCGTTGATTCCTACATCAAATGGCGTATCAGCGATTTCAGCCGCTACTTCCTGGCAACGGGCGGTGGTGACGTTTCTCAGGCAGAAGTGCTGCTGAAGCGTAAGTTCTCTGACCGTCTGCGTTCTGAAATTGGTCGTCTGGATGTGAAAGACATCGTGACAGACTCTCGCGGTCGTCTGACGCTGGAAGTGCGTGATGCGCTGAACTCCGGTTCTGCGGGCACTGAAGATGAAGTCGAAACCCCGGCGGCGGATGATGCGATTGCCAAAGCGGCTGAACGCGTTCAGGCTGAAACCAACGGTAAAGTGCCGGTGATCAACCCGAACAGTATGGCGGCACTGGGTATCGAAGTGGTTGACGTGCGTATCAAGCAGATCAACCTGCCAGCGGAAGTGTC
Organism: Enterobacter cloacae complex sp.; assembly: GCF_900322725.1. Taxonomy (NCBI): domain Bacteria; kingdom Pseudomonadati; phylum Pseudomonadota; class Gammaproteobacteria; order Enterobacterales; family Enterobacteriaceae; genus Enterobacter; species Enterobacter cloacae complex sp. The sequence goes on from NZ_LT991957.1 coordinate 2,538,647, forward strand.
CGAGGCGATCTACAACCGTATGCGCGCCGAGCGTGAAGCGGTAGCCCGTCGTCACCGTTCACAGGGTCAGGAAGAAGCGGAAAAACTGCGCGCGGCAGCGGACTATGAAGTCACCAAGACGCTGGCGGAATCTGAGCGTCAGGGTCGTATCCTGCGCGGTGAAGGTGATGCCGAAGCGGCGAAGCTGTTTGCCGATGCATTCAGCCAGGATCCAGACTTCTACGCCTTCATCCGTAGCCTGCGTGCTTACGAGAATAGCTTCAAGAGCAACCAGGATGTGATGGTGCTCAGCCCGGACAGCGATTTCTTCCGTTATATGAAGACGCCGGCCAACGCAACGCGATAAACTCAGGCTCGTTTGAGTATTCAAACCACCGCTCTTCACGGAGCGGTGGTTTTCTTTTATGAGGATGAAAAATGAATTCTACGATCTGGCTCGCGCTGGCTCTGGTTTTGGTGCTGGAAGGCCTCGGCCCTATGCTCTATCCGCGCGCCTGGCGTCGGATGATCGCGACAATGAGCCAACTGCCGGACACTATTTTGCGTCGTTTCGGCGGCGGTCTTGTGGTTGCCGGTATCGTTATCTACTACATGTTGAGGAAAACGATTGGCTGATCAAAAACTAACCGCAATTGGCATATTTTAGGGTCAAAAAGTGCTGTATATCTGAAAAAGCGATGGTAGAATCCATTTTTAAGCAAACGGTGATTTTGAAAAAAATGGGTAACAACGTCGTCGTACTGGGCACCCAATGGGGTGACGAAGGTAAAGGGAAGATTGTCGATCTTCTGACTGAACGGGCTAAATATGTTGTACGCTACCAGGGCGGTCACAACGCAGGCCATACTCTCGTAATCAACGGTGAAAAAACCGTCCTCCATCTTATTCCATCAGGCATTCTTCGCGAAAACGTCACCAGCATCATCGGTAACGGCGTTGTGCTGTCTCCCGCTGCGCTGATGAAAGAGATGAAAGGCCTGGAAGACCGTGGTATCCCTGTTCGTGAGCGTCTGCTGCTCTCCGAAGCCTGCCCGCTGATCCTGGACTATCACGTGGCGCTGGACGTGGCGCGTGAAAAAGCGCGCGGCGCGAAAGCCATCGGCACCACCGGTCGTGGTATCGGCCCGGCTTACGAAGACAAAGTTGCACGTCGCGGTCTGCGCGTGGGCGATCTCTTCGACAAAGCGACCTTCGCTGAAAAACTGAAAGAAGTGATGGAATATCACAACTTCCAGCTGGTGAACTTCTACAAAGCTGACGCTGTTGACTACCAGAAAGTGCTGGATGACGTCATGGCGATCGCAGACATTCTGACCGGTATGGTTGTTGATGTGTCCGATCTGCTGGACCAGGCGCGCAAGCGTGGCGATTTCGTCATGTTTGAAGGTGCGCAGGGTACGCTGCTGGACATCGACCACGGTACCTATCCGTACGTAACGTCCTCTAACACCACCGCGGGTGGCGTGGCAACCGGCTCCGGCCTGGGCCCACGTTATGTGGATTACGTTCTGGGCATCATCAAAGCATACTCCACTCGCGTGGGTGCGGGTCCATTCCCGACCGAGCTGTTTGATGAAACCGGCGAGTTCCTGTGCAAGCAGGGTAACGAGTTTGGCGCGACCACCGGTCGTCGTCGTCGTACCGGCTGGCTGGACGCGGTTGCTGTGCGTCGCGCCGTGCAGATCAACTCCCTGTCTGGCTTCTGCCTGACCAAGCTGGACGTACTGGACGGCCTGAAAGAAGTGAAAATCTGCGTAGGCTACCGTATGCCGGATGGCCGCGAAGTGACCACCACGCCGCTGGCCGCTGACGACTGGGAAGGCATTGAGCCAATCTACGAAACCATGCCGGGCTGGTCTGAGACCACCTTCGGTGTGAAAGAGCGTAGCGGCCTGCCAAAAGCTGCGCTGGACTACATCAAGCGTATTGAAGAACTGACCGAAGTGCCGATCGATATTATTTCTACCGGCCCGGATCGTACTGAAACGATGATCCTGCGCGACCCGTTCGACGCATAATCTTCGTGACTGCTGGCCTGCGGGGAGACCCGTAGGCCGGATAAGCGCAGCGCCATCCGGCGACCGCTCCTGGATCTCCGCTTTTTCGCCCCGTCTGTCAAATAAATTAGCCGCTAACTATCTGGCTGGTTTATCATCATTAATGAATATCTCTGCGGTTTAACCGCGTTTTCCCTTTTTCCTGAGGTTGATGTGCAGTTAACAAGTTTCACCGATTACGGCTTACGCGCGCTGATTTATATGGCGTCGTTACCCGATGGGAAGATGACCAGTATCTCTGAAGTCACAGAGGTATACGGTGTGTCCCGTAATCATATGGTCAAAATAATCAATCAACTTAGTCGTGCCGGATACGTTGCTGCCGTCCGCGGGAAGAATGGAGGGATCCGTCTCGGTAAACCGGCACAGAGTATCCGTATTGGCGATGTGGTACGTGAACTGGAGCCACTATCTCTGGTGAACTGTAGCAGCGCGTTCTGCCACATTACGCCCGCTTGCCGCCTGAAACAGGCGCTTTCAAAGGCCGTGCAAAGTTTTCTCATGGAACTGGATAACTACACGCTGGCCGATTTGGTTGAAGAGAATCAACCGCTTTATAAATTATTGCTGGTGGAATGAAGAAAATTTTCACCGGAGCTGACAACGGAGGAACCGACATGTCACAAGATCCTTTCCAGGAACGCGAAGCCGAAAAATACGCGAATCCTATCCCCAGCCGCGAGTTCATCATTGAACACTTAACAAAACGCGAAAAACCCGCCAATCGTGAAGAACTTGCCGTTGAATTAAACATTGAAGGTGAAGAGCAAATTGAAGCCCTTCGCCGCCGCCTGCGCGCCATGGAGCGCGACGGCCAGCTGGTCTTTACCCGCCGCCAGTGCTACGCGCTGCCGGAACGCCTCGACCTGCTGAAAGGCACCGTTATTGGTCACCGCGACGGCTTTGGCTTCCTGCGCGTGGAAGGCCGTAAAGACGATCTGTACCTCTCATCTGAACAGATGAAGATGTGTATCCACGGCGACCAGATCCTGGCGCAGCCGCTGGGCGCTGACCGTAAAGGCCGCCGCGAAGCGCGCGTGGTGCGCGTACTGGTGCCAAAAACCAGCCAGATTGTAGGCCGCTATTTTACCGATGCGGGCGTCGGCTTTGTGGTGCCGGATGACAGCCGTCTGAGCTTCGATATTCTGATCCCACCTGAAGAGGTGATGGGCGCGCGCATGGGCTTTGTGGTGGTGGTAGAACTCACCCAGCGCCCAACCCGTCGCACCAAAGCGGTGGGTAAAATCGTCGAAGTGCTGGGCGATAATATGGGCACCGGCATGGCCGTTGATATGGCGCTGCGTACCCATGAAATTCCGTACGTCTGGCCGAAAGCGGTTGAAGATCAAATTGAAAACCTGCGTGAAGAAGTGCCGGAAGAGTCCAAAGCTGGCCGCGTCGATCTGCGCTCCCTGCCGCTGGTCACCATTGATGGTGAAGACGCCCGCGACTTCGATGACGCCGTGTACTGTGAGAAAAAACGCGGTGGTGGCTGGCGTCTGTGGGTGGCTATCGCTGACGTAAGCTATTACGTGCGTCCACACACGCCGCTGGATAACGAAGCGCGCAGCCGCGGTACGTCGGTGTACTTCCCGTCGCAGGTGGTACCGATGCTGCCGGAAGTGCTCTCTAACGGCCTCTGTTCCCTCAACCCGCAGGTGGACCGCCTGTGTATGGTCTGCGAAATGACCATCTCCAGCAAAGGTCGACTGACGGGCTACAAGTTCTACGAAGCGGTGATGAGCTCCCATGCGCGCCTGACCTACACCAAGGTCTGGCATATGTTGCAGGGCGATCAGGATCTGCGCGAACAGTACGCGCCGCTGGTCAAACACATTGAAGAACTGCACAACCTCTATAAAACGCTGGATCAGGCGCGCGAAGAGCGCGGTGGGATCTCGTTTGAGAGTGAAGAGGCCAAGTTTATCTTTAACGCCGAGCGTCGCATCGAGCGTATCGAGCAGACCCAGCGTAACGATGCCCACAAGCTGATTGAAGAGTGTATGATCCTGGCGAACATCTCGGCGGCCCGTTTCGTTGAGAAAGCCAAAGAGCCTGCGCTGTTCCGTATCCACGACAAGCCAACCACGGAAGCCGTGACCTCATTCCGCTCCGTGCTGGCTGAGCTCGGCCTGGAGCTGCCTGGCGGTAATAAGCCTGAGCCACGCGATTACGCCGAGCTGCTGGAATCCATCAGCGATCGTCCTGACGCGGAAATGCTGCAAACCATGCTGCTGCGCTCCATGAAGCAAGCGATTTACGATCCGGAAAATCGGGGCCACTTTGGCCTGGCGTTGCAGTCTTACGCGCACTTTACCTCGCCGATCCGCCGTTATCCGGATCTGTCGCTGCACCGTGCGATCAAGTATCTGCTGGCGCACGAGCAGGGCCATAAAGGCAACACGACTGAAACCGGTGGGTATCACTACTCCATGGAAGAGATGCTGCAACTGGGTCAGCACTGTTCCATGACCGAGCGCCGTGCGGATGAAGCGACGCGCGACGTGGCGGACTGGCTGAAGTGTGACTTTATGCTGGATCAGGTTGGTAACGTCTTTAAAGGCGTGATTGCCAGCGTCACCGGCTTTGGTTTCTTCGTGCGTCTGGATGAGCTGTTTATCGACGGTCTGGTGCACGTTTCCAGCCTCGATAATGATTACTACCGTTTCGATCAGGTCGGTCAACGTCTGATCGGCGAATCCGGCGGCCAGACCTACCGTCTGGGCGATCGGGTGGAAGTGAAGGTTGAAGCCGTAAATATGGACGACCGTAAGATCGACTTCAGCCTCATCTCCAGCGAGCGTGCTCCGCGTAACGTCGGCAAAACCGAGCGCGAGAAAGCGAAAAAAGGCGGCAACGGTAAAGCGGGCGGCAAGCGACGTCAGGCAGGTAAAAGAGTAAACTTTGAGCCAGACAGCGCCTTCCGTGGCGAAAAGAAGCAGAAGCCCAAGGCGGCAAAAAAAGACGCCCGAAAAGCGAAAAAGCCGTCGACTAAAACCCAGAAAATAGCGGCCGCGACCAAAGCGAAGCGCGCGGCGAAGAAACAGCAGGCGGAGTAATTTCCCCTCACCCTGACCCTCTCCCCAACGGGAGAGGGGAAATATTTATTACGAGAACCATCAATGAGTGAAATGATTTACGGCATCCACGCGGTGCAGGCCCTGCTGGAGCGCGCACCGGAGCGTTTTCAGGAAGTCTTTATTCTGAAAGGGCGCGAAGACAAACGTCTGATGCCGCTGATCCACGCGCTGGAAGCGCAGGGCGTCGTGATCCAGCTGGCGAACCGCCAGTATCTGGACGAGAAAAGCGAAGGTGCGGTGCACCAGGGCATCATCGCGCGCGTGAAGCCGGGCCGTCAGTATCAGGAGAACGATCTGCCGGATCTGATCGCTGAGCTGGATAACCCGTTCTTCCTGATCCTTGATGGCGTAACCGACCCGCACAACCTGGGTGCGTGCCTGCGTAGCGCCGATGCAGCAGGCGTGCATGCGGTGATTGTGCCAAGAGATCGTTCCGCGCAGCTTAACGCGACCGCTAAAAAAGTGGCCTGCGGCGCGGCGGAAAACGTTCCGCTGATCCGCGTGACTAACCTGGCGCGCACCATGCGTCTGTTGCAGGAAGAGAATATCTGGATCGTCGGCACGGCCGGTGAAGCGGATCACACCCTGTATCAGAGCAAAATGACCGGCCGAATGGCGCTGGTGATGGGGGCTGAAGGTGAAGGCATGCGTCGCCTGACCCGCGAGCACTGCGACGAGCTGATCAGCATTCCGATGGCGGGCAGCGTGTCATCCCTGAACGTTTCCGTTGCAACGGGCATCTGCCTGTTTGAAGCGGTGCGCCAGCGCGGATAGCCTTTTATGCCGGGTGACGGCTTCGCCTTACCCGGCCTACAAAGGCACGGTACCGTAGGCCCGGTAAGCGCAGCGCCACCGGGCATTTACCTCACTCCTCTAACGACCGCAAATGGTCATCCTTCCTCAGCGTCATCAGCGCGAAAATACTCACCACCGCCGTTGCCATCACGTAGTAGGCCGGAATGTCCAGGTTGCCCGTCTGCTTAATCAGCCCGGTAATGATTAACCCCGCACAGCCCGAAAAAATCGCGTTCGATAACGAATAGGCCAGCCCCAGCCCGGTATAACGCACGCGCGTGGGGAACATCTCAGACAGCATTGCCGGTCCCGGCCCTGCCAGCATCCCCACCAGACCGCCCGCAATCAGCACCACCATCGCTTTAACTGCCAGCGTACTCGATTCTGCCTGCAAAATTTTCAGCAGCGGCAGGGCGAGGATCAGCAGGAGCACGGTAGCGATAATCATCACCGTTCGCCGCCCGATCCTGTCGCTCAGCATGCCCGACGGAATGATAGTAAGCGCAAACCCAATGTTAGAAATCACCGCAATCAGCAGCGCCTGGTTGAAACCGGTGTGCAGCGCAGATTGCAGATAGGTCGGCATAATCACCAGATAGGTATATCCCGCCGCAGACCAGACCATCACCCGGCCAATGCCCATCAGAATGGTTTTGAACGTGGCGGCGGTGCTGGCCTGAGTCATAACCGGTTTTTCCCGTTGCTGCACAAAGCTCGGCGTCTCTTCCATGCTCACCCGCAGCCATAGCGCGACCGCACCCATTGGCAACGCCAGGAAGAACGGAATGCGCCAGCCCCAGTCGTGCAGGGCTTCAGGCGTGAGGAGGGCAGAGAGCAGCGCGACAATGCCTGCGCCCGCTAACAGCCCGAGCGCCACGGTGAAGGACTGCCATGCCCCGTAAAGGCCACGCTTGCCGCGCGGGGCGAACTCTGTCATTAACGAAACCGCACCGCCGTACTCTCCGCCCGCGAACAGTCCTTGCAGAATACGCAGGAGCGTAACGATCAGCGGCGCGGCAATGCCGATACTGGCGTAGACCGGCACAATGCCAATAGCGGCGGTGGCGAGCGTCATCAGTATCAGCACAATAATCAGCGTCGGCTTGCGGCCAATCCTGTCGCCAATGCGGCCAAAGACCACCGCACCCAGCGGGCGGAAGAAAAAGGCGATGGCGAACGAGGCCCAGGTGAGGATCAGGCTGGTCAGCTCCGCTTCCCCTTCAAGCTGGAAGAAGTTTCTGGCAATGACGGTTGCCATAAAACCGTAAACCGCAAATTCATACCACTCAATGAAGTTGCCGATGGAGCCTGCAATTAATGCACGCTTGTGCGCATCCTGTTGCATAACGATCCTCACAAAAACGGGGTAAGAATAAATTATTCAGCATTAGCGAAGTAATGAAATAGTTTATTCTTATGTTCTGTGAGCTATTTCACGGATGATATCAACACGATCGCCATCGTGTGACTCCTCTCCCATGCAGCGCGTTTGCCCTCTGTCCATACTTACCTTTATTGCCAATGAAAGGAGGGAGACAGCATGCACTGGCAGACGCATACCGTTTTTAATCAACCTGCACCGCTATCGAACAGCAACCTTTTCCTCTCTGATTGCGCCCTGCGCGATGCGGTAGCGCGTGAAGGGGCGGAGTGGGATCTGGATCTTCTTGCCAGCATCGGACAGCAGTTGGGCACGGCGGAGTCGCTGGAGCTGGGCAGGCTGGCGAACGTTAACCCGCCGGAACTGCTGCGATATGACGCCACGGGAGCGCGGCTGGATGACGTCCGCTTTCATCCGGCATGGCATCTTCTGATGCAGGGGCTTTGCGCCAACCGGGTACACAACCTGGCGTGGGAAGAGGCGGCGCGAAAAGGATCGTTCGTCGCCCGGGCCGCGCGTTTCGTGCTGCATGCCCAGGTGGAGGCGGGAACGCTATGCCCGGTAACCATGACCTTTGCCGCCACGCCGCTGCTGCAACAGTTGCTGCCCAACCCCTTTCAGGACTGGTTAACCCCGCTGATGAGCGATCGTTACGATCCCCATCTCGCCCCGGGCGCGCAAAAGCGCGGCCTGCTGATCGGCATGGGGATGACGGAAAAGCAGGGCGGTTCGGACGTGCTCAGCAACACCACCAAAGCAGAAAAATGCAGCGATGGCAGTTACCGGCTGGTGGGGCACAAATGGTTTTTCTCCGTACCGCAGAGCGATGCGCATCTGGTGCTGGCGCAGGCGAAAGGCGGGTTGTCCTGCTTTTTTGTCCCGCGTTTTCTGCCCGACGGGCAGCGCAACGCGGTGCGTCTGGAGCGTCTGAAGGACAAGCTCGGCAACCGCTCGAATGCCAGCAGTGAGGCTGAGTTTCTCGATGCTTCCGGCTGGCTGCTGGGCGAAGAGGGAGAAGGCGTCCGGCAAATTCTGAAGATGGGCGGGCTGACGCGCGTCGACTGCGCGCTTGGCAGTCACGGACTGATGCGTCGTGCGCTCTCGGTGGCGCTTTATCATGCCCATCAGCGGCAGACCTTCGGCAAAAATCTGATCGACCAGCCGTTAATGCGCGAGGTGCTAAGCCGGATGGCGCTGGTACTGGAAGGGCAGACGGCGCTGCTGTTCCGACTCGCCCGGGCGTGGGACAACCGTACCGATCCGCAGGAAGCCGCATGGGCGCGGCTTTTCACGCCGGCGGCAAAATACAGCGTCTGCAAAGCGGGCATACCGTTTGTGGCAGAGGCAATGGAGGTGCTGGGTGGCGCAGGCTATTGCGAAGAGAGTGAGCTTCCGCGGTTGTACCGTGAAATGCCCGTTAACAGCATCTGGGAAGGCTCTGGCAATATTATGTGCCTGGATGTCCTGCGCGTGCTGGCGAAGCAGCCAGGCATTTTCGACCTGCTCGCCGATGATTTTGCGCAGGTAAAAGGCCAGGACAGGCACTTCGATCGCAGCTGGCGGCAGCTACAGCAGAAGCTGCGTAAGCCACAGGAAGCGCAGGGCAGGGAGATCGCGCAGCAGCTCTTTTTACTGGGCGCCGGAAGCCAGATGCTGCGGTACGCATCGCCGCCCGTAGCGCAGGCGTGGTGCCGCATGATGCTGGATGGCCGGGGTGGCACGCTGATGAGCGAGCAGGTGCAAAACGACCTGCTGCTGCGCGCCACGGGCCGGGTCGGTTAAGCCTTCAGCTGGAACAGGCTCACCAGCCGGGTGAGGTGCGAACCCTTCTCGCGCAACGTCTGTGCCGTCTGCTCGCTGCGTGAGATACGATCGGCATTAATATGCGATGCCTCACCGATGTGCGTCATCGCCAGATTCACCTGGCGAATACCCGCAGACTGTTCGCGGGACGCGTGATTGATCTCGGTGACAAGCTGGCTGATGTTATCTATATGAACAATGATGGAGTCCATCGCCAGGCGCGTTTTTTCAGACAGCGCGTGGCCTTCGCTTACCTTGTTCAGCGTGTCGCCAATCAGCTGTTCAATCTCTTTAACCGCGTTGGCGCTGCGTGCCGCCAGGGCGCGCACTTCCTGCGCCACCACGGCGAAACCTTTGCCGTGTTCGCCCGCCCGCGCCGCTTCTACCGCCGCATTGAGCGCCAGAATATTGGTCTGGAAAGCGATGGACTCAATCACGCGGGTGATGTCTTCAATGCGTTTTGATGCGTCGCGAATATCATCCATGGTGGATACCGCGTGGGTCACCGTCTCTCCACCCTGATGCACCGCGCGCGAGGTTTCACCCACCAGCTGCTGCGTTTGTTCCATGTTAGCGGCGTTTTGCTGCACGGTCGCGGCTAACTGCTCCATGCTGGCGGAGGTCTCCTCAACGCTGCTGGCCTGCTTGTTGATCTGCTCGGAGATCTCGCCGGTGTCTGAAGCCAGCGCGTTAGTTCCCAGATGGATCTCGCCTGCGGCCTCGCGGACCTGCAAGACAATTTTTTGCAGACCGCCGCCGATGCCGTTAATGGCGTCAACCAGCTGGCCGACTTCATCCTGTCGCGTGACCGGCAGGCTGGCACGCAGATCGCCTGCGGCATACTGCCGGGCAAGCTCGATTACCGCGCGCAGCGGGCGGGTCAGCATCCGGCGAATGAGGATAACGAACAGGCCCGCGAAGAGTGCGGATAACACCACGCCCGCCATCAGGAAGCGATCGCGCAGGGTGGTGACGCTTGAAAGCAGTACGGCCTTGTCCACTTCACCCACGATGGTCCAGTTCCAGCCCGCCAGCGGCGTGTAGGCAACTTTGAGCGTACGGCCATCCGCGCTCACGCGTTCCAGCGTGCCGGGTTTGTCACTCAGAAGCTGCTGCTGCGTCGCGGCGTCCCAGGCGGGCAGTTTGCCCTCTTCGCTGGCGTGGAACAGGTACTGTCCGCGCGTTTTACCGCTGCTGCGGTCCAGCACGTAGAAATGACCGCTTTCGCCCAGACGACGGTTAAGGATTTTCTCGCGCATGACGTTCCACGAATGGGTGATGTCCACGCCGACAAAGATAATCCCGATAACCTGGCCTTCCGCATTCTTAACAGGCTGGTATTGCGTGATGTAGCGCTTGCCGAACAGCAGAGCGAGACCACGATAGACTTCCCCTTTCGTGACGGCGGCAAATGCCGGGCTGGTGGTATCCAGAACGGTTCCGATCGCGCGGTCACCGTTCTCTTTTCGCAGCGACGTCGCCACGCGAATAAAATCGTTACCGCTGCGGACAAACAGCGTCGAGATAGCCCCCGTTCGGCTCAGGAAGTCATCAGAAAGCGAATTGTTTTCATGCAACTCCGTTTCACCGCCCTTCAGCAGAGGAACGGTAAGGCCGTTAATGGTCCGGCTCTGGCTGCTGTCGCTGTTCAGTGGCTGTGGCAAAAAGGTGGTGAACAGACGGGTATAGCTTTCAACTTCTTCGCTCAGGCTGGTGTTGAACATCTCTACCATATCCACCATGCCGGTAGACTGGTTATGCAGGTCTTCAACCGCAAGATCTTCAAGCTGCTGGCTGGCGTTGTGGCTCAACAGGAAAGTGAACAGCAAAAAAAGCGTGGCGACACTTGCACCTGTAAGCAGCGATAGCTTCGTGCCCAGACCTGCCCGACGGAAAAAAGTGATCATAAATTGCTCATCATTGAAAAGGTATGGCTGTTCAACGGCAGAGCGGAGAGAACGTTTATCTTTTTACTGTAACTGAATGTTACTAGATTGTTTTTATTGCGTTTCTGGAGAGATAAAAAATTTGCAAAAGTGAAAAGCCACTAAAATTAAGTGGCTTTTATCGGAAGGGATTATGCATAAAGAATGGCCTGTACGCGCCAGAGATTAACATGGTGATCTTCCTGCATCTGGACGATGCGATACCAGGAGGCACCCTGTTCATCGGCCTTCAGGGCGACGACACGTTCCACGTCTTGCGGACTCCCCGTTATATTGTTAACGGAGATCTGACCAATCTCGTTCAGGCCCGTGACGCAATCCGCGCTGGCAAATTCGGCTGACTGCGCCGTGGTGCTCAGCAGGCCTGCTGAAAGTAATAGCGTCGTTAAAGCAAGGGTTCGTTTCATCGTCAGCTCCTTTTCACGTGTCTCCGGTATCCGCCGGGCAATCCTTCGCGAATAAACGCATTTCCGTTGTTGCTGGCATGCAGTTTATTGTGGACAGGAAAATGTCTACGGACGAAAAGCAGTGTAAAGGTCGTTCAAATGATGATGCCTACTTACGGTACAAAATTCCCTGCGCGTACCACTGTCCCGTAATAATGGTTTCATCAATCATAATGATGACGTAATAATCTGCTTTTGCGGCAACGGCCTGCGCTTCAATTGCGTCTTCTGCATCATCCGGTGAACCGCGAACCATCGCGGATACGGTTCCCAGGCGTTGTAATCCTTCCGTCTGATTACGACGAATTTCCTGGGGACGATCGGTAACCGGCGGTGCCGGTTCTGGCGTACCCTGCAATACGGAACATCCGCCGAGCAGTGTGACCAGCAATAAAGCGGTAAGCCTGCGCATAGCCCTGTCTCTTTTCCTGATAGCCATAGTGTAGTTGTCTGCGAATTTAGTTTTGGGGGAATGTTCCCGAAGTGTTATCTGGAACGTAGATTTCGAATGAAAATATCGTGAAACCGTAATCCAGCTCTCAACATTATGAATCATTCATCAGCACAGGATCGACAATGATTGAAATTGAAACGCGCCGCCTGAATGACCATGAAATCCTCCATGCTTTTCCGGCAGGTAAAGGTGAACAACCGCTGCCGGCGGTGGTTTTCTATCATGGCTTTCTCTCCTCGAAGCTGGTCTACAGCTATTTTGCCGTCGCGCTGGCGCAGGCCGGCTTTCGCGTCGTCATGCCTGATGCCCCGAACCATGGTGCACGCTTTAACGGCGATGAGCAGGCGCGGCTGGGGCTGTTCTGGCAAACGCTGCACGGCAATCTGGCCGAGTTCGCCGGGCTGCGTGACGCGCTCTTACAGGCGGGGCTGGTGGAGGGGAAACGGCTGGCGGTCGCAGGCGCATCAATGGGGGGAATGACGGCGCTGGGGATCATGGCCAGGCATCCTGAGGTGACGTCCGTGGCTTGCCTGATGGGGTCGGGCTACTTTACGTCACTGGCAAAGACGCTGTTTCCGCCGCAGGCACCTCAGGAGATTGAGGCTCTGTTGTCTGAATGGGACGTCTGCCACGCGCTTTCGCGGCTGGCCGATCGTCCGCTGCTGCTCTGGCATGGAGATGCCGACGACGTTGTACCGCCCGGTGAAACGTTCCGTCTGCAACAGGCGCTACAGCGCGAAGGGCTGGACAGCAATCTGACCTGCCAGTGGGGAGCCGGTGTCCGGCACCGCATTACCCCGGCAGCACTGGAGGGGACGGTGGCGTTTTTCCGCCAGCATCTTTAAACGCGGAGCACCTTAACACCCTGATCCTCAAGCTTGCTGAGGATCTCAGGGTTGGCGTTTTTGCCGGTGATCACCATGCTGATTTGCTCGGCGCGGCTGAAAAGCATGCCGGCGCGTTCACCGACCTTGCTGCTGTCAACCAGCACCACCAGCTTGCCTACCACGTTAAGCATGTTTTGTTCCGCCATTGCGGTGAGCATATCGGTTTTATACAGGCCATCCGCCGTCAGACCCTTGCCGCTGGTAAACATCCAGTGCCCGGCATAAAGGCTATTTTCACTGTCCTGCGGGCTAAGGGTAATGGACTGGCTCTTGTTGTACTGGCCGCCCATGATCACCACGCTTTCATGTTCCTGGTCAATGAGATAGTTGGCCAGCGGCAGGTAGTTGGTAATGATTTGCACCGGCTTGCCGCACATCTCGCGGCCCAGCAGAAACGCCGTCGAGCCGCAGTTGATCACCACGCTCTCGCCGGGATTCACCAGCTGTGACGCCGCTCGGGCAATCCGCACTTTTTCATCGTGATTCTGCGCCTGGTGAATGTTCATTGGCGTCCAGCGTGGACGCTGCTGGCTGATGGCCTCTGCGCCGTTGCGGACTTTTTTCAGCTTGCCGCTCTCATCCAGCTTGTTGATGTCCCGCCGCGCGGTAGCGGGGGAGATCCCTAAACGTTCGATCACTTTCTCGACGGTGATAAACCCTGTTTGCGCCAGGAGTTCCAGTAAAATTTGATGCCGTTGCGCTTCCGTCATGAGCTATTCCGATAAGAATTGATTTGAAAAGATAATATTTGAAATAGCGTGAAATTACTAAAATAAAAATGACATCGCCAGACGCAGGGTCTGGCGACTGGGCTTCACAATCAGAGGAAGGATTTAAACGGCAGGTCTGGCTCAATAGTAAAGCAATCATCGAAGCCACGCGGGTAGTGGTACTCAAGATTGTCTTTATCCAGCGGCCAGGTGAATTTGCCGCCAACCTGCCAGATGAACGGCTTGAAGCCATACTTGAGGCGGTCTTTTTTCATCTCCCACAGGACGCGGATCTCTTGCGGATCGGCCTGGAAGTTTGACCAGATATCGTGATGGAACGGGATCACCACTTTGGTGTTCAGCGCTTCCGCCATGCGCAGCATATCCGCGCTGGTCATTTTGTCCGTAATACCGCGCGGGTTTTCCCCGTAGGAGCCAAGCGCCACGTCAATCTGATGCTCGTTGCCGTGCTTCGCGTAGTAGTTAGAGTAGTGGGAATCTCCGCTGTGATACAGGGAGCCGCCAGGCGTTTTGAACAGGTAGTTCACCGCGCGCTCGTCCATCCCGTCTGGCAGTACGCCTGCGGCTTTCTGGTCGGCAGGCAGGGTAATCAGCGCGGTGCGGTCAAAAGCATCCAGGGCGTGAATTTCAATGTCTTTGATTTTCACCACGTCGCCCGGCTTCATCACGATGCAGCGCTCTTGTGGTACGCCCCAGCCGATCCACAAATCCACGCAGGTCTGCGGCCCGATGAACGGTACGTCGTCCGCGCAGTTTTGCATCACCGCAGCCGCCACGTTTACGTCAATGTGATCATTGTGATCGTGGGTAGAGAGCACGGCGTCGATCTGGCGAATGGCAAAAGGATCAAGCACAAAAGGCGTGGTGCGCAGGTTCGGCTGAAGTTTTTCCACCCCGGCCATACGCTGCATCTGGTGGCCTTTTTTCATCAGCGGATTGCCGTGGCTCTGCTTGCCGGTGCCGCACCAGAAATCGACGCAAATGTTGGCGCCGCCTTCTGACTTCAGCCAGATGCCGGTGCAGCCCAGCCACCACATCGCAAAGGTGCCAGGAGCAACCTGTTCCTGCTCGATCTCTTCGTTCAGCCAGCTACCCCACTCTGGAAAGGTGCTCAGGATCCATGATTCACGGGTGATGGTTTCCACTTTACTCATCGTTTGACTCCTGCTTTTAATCAAAAATAATCATTATGTGATTTATTGTGATTAATGCTGGCACTGTTTGCATCGATTTGCAATGGCTGGTGTGCGGAAAATTCCCCTCGTCACATCACAGAAAAACCCTCTGTTCGTTGGTAAGATAACCGCTATATATCATTAACCTGGTGAATTTTAAGAATTAATTGGTTGTGCTTCATCGGTAGTGAAAATCATTACAAAAGCTATGGAAATAAATTGCGTGATCCGTCACAAATAATCAAATGCAATCTTGTGGTGATTATTTGTGATTAATAGAGTGATGGCACCAACCACACAAGGATTACCCCTTGTGTTCTCACTTTCTGGAGAGAGTTATGGAGATCCTCTACAACGTCTTTACCGTGTTCTTTAATCAGGTAATGACCAACGCCCCGCTGTTGCTGGGTATCGTGACGTGCCTGGGTTACATCCTGCTGCGCAAAAGCGTCAGCGTGATAATCAAAGGCACCATCAAAACCATCATTGGTTTTATGCTGTTGCAGGCGGGGTCTGGCATTCTGACCAGCACGTTTAAGCCGGTCGTTGCCAAAATGTCCGAGGTGTACGGCATTAACGGCGCCATCTCTGACACTTACGCGTCCATGATGGCCACTATCGATCGCATGGGTGATGCGTACAGCTGGGTTGGGTATGCGGTACTGCTCGCGCTGGCGCTGAACATCATTTACGTGCTCCTGCGTCGCATCACCGGCATTCGTACCATCATGCTTACCGGACACATCATGTTCCAGCAGGCGGGGCTGATTGCCGTTTCTCTCTATATCTTTGGCTACCCAATGTGGACCACGGTCATCTGCACGGCAGTGCTGGTCTCGCTTTACTGGGGCATCACCTCCAACATGATGTACAAGCCCACGCAGGACGTCACGGACGGCTGCGGCTTTTCCATCGGTCACCAGCAGCAGTTCGCCTCCTGGATTGCCTACAAAGTTGCGCCTTATCTGGGCAAAAAAGAGGAGAGTGTCGAAGACCTCAAACTGCCTGGCTGGTTGAATATCTTCCACGACAACATCGTCTCAACGGCGATTGTGATGACCCTTTTCTTCGGTGCCATTCTGCTCTCCTTCGGCATTGACGTGGTGCAGGCCATGGCGGGTAAAACCCACTGGACGGTCTATATCCTGCAAACCGGCTTCTCTTTCGCCGTGGCCATTTTCATCATCACCCAGGGCGTGCGCATGTTCGTTGCCGAACTCTCTGAGGCGTTCAACGGTATCTCCCAGCGTCTGATCCCTGGCGCGGTACTGGCGATTGACTGTGCGGCTATCTATAGCTTTGCGCCTAACGCCGTGGTCTGGGGCTTTATGTGGGGCACCATCGGCCAGCTGATTGCAGTCGGCATCCTGGTGGGCTGTGGCTCCTCCATCCTGATTATTCCCGGCTTTATCCCGATGTTCTTCTCCAACGCCACCATCGGCGTGTTTGCGAACCACTTCGGCGGATGGCGCGCCGCGCTCAAGATCTGCCTGGTGATGGGCATGGTTGAAATCTTCGGCTGCGTGTGGGCGGTCAAGCTCACTGGAATGAGCGCCTGGATGGGCATGGCGGACTGGTCAATTCTGGCACCGCCGATGATGCAGGGCTTTGCCTCCGTCGGGCTGGTCTTTATGGCCGTCATCATCCTGATTGCATTGACTTATATGTTCTTCGCTGGCCGTTCGCTGCGGGCTGAAGAAGATGCGGAAAAACAAACAGCAGAAGTTTCTGCTCACTAAGGAGTTTCGATTATGACCGTACGTATCCTGGCTGTGTGTGGCAATGGGCAAGGAAGCTCCATGATCATGAAAATGAAAGTGGACCAGTTTTTAACCCAGTCAAACATTGACCACACGGTGAACAGCTGCGCAGTGGGTGAATACAAAAGTGAACTGAACGGCGCGGACATCATCATCGCCTCAACGCACATTGCCGGTGAGATTAGCGTCTCGGGTAACAAATACGTGGTAGGCGTGCGCAACATGCTGTCGCCTGCGGATTTTGGACCAAAACTGCTGGACGTGATCAAAGAACACTTCCCACAGGACGTGAAGTAAGGACGCCACATGAAACTACGTGATTCGCTGGCAGATAATAACTCCATCCTTTTACAGGCCGACGCCAGCACCTGGCAGGACGCGGTGAAGCTGAGCGTGGATCTGCTGGTTAAGGCGGACGTTGTCGAGCCGCGTTATTACCAGGCCATTCTGGACGGCGTGGCGCAGCACGGCCCCTATTTTGTGATTGCCCCGGGGCTGGCCATGCCGCATGGACGTCCGGAAGAGGGCGTCAGGAAAACCGGTTTTTCGCTGGTGACGCTGAAAACGCCGCTGGTGTTCAACCACGAAGATAACGACCCGGTCGATATCCTCATCACCATGGCGGCTGTCGATGCCAACACCCACCAGGAGGTGGGGATCATGCAAATCGTCAATCTGTTTGAGGACGAAGCCAATTTCGACCGTTTACGCGCCTGCCGTACCGCGCAGGAAGTACTGGATTTAATTGATCACGCCACTGCGGCGGCAGTTTAAGAGGGAATTGAATATGTCATTACCAATGTTGCAGGTCGCGCTGGATAACCAGACGCTGTCTCACGCCTACGAAACCACCCGCCTGATTGCGGAAGAAGTCGACATCATCGAAGTGGGCACCATTCTGTGCGTAGGCGAGGGCGTTCGCGCGGTTCGCGACCTGAAAGCGCTCTACCCGCATAAAATCGTGCTCGCAGATGCCAAAATCGCCGATGCGGGCAAAATTCTCTCTCGCATGTGCTTCGAAGCCAACGCTGACTGGGTCACCGTGATTTGCTGTGCGGATATCAACACCGCGAAAGGTGCCCTGGATGTGGCAAAAGAGTTTAACGGCGACGTGCAAATAGAGCTGACCGGTTTCTGGACCTGGGAGCAGGCGCAGGCGTGGCGCGACGCGGGTATCCAGCAGGTGGTATATCACCGCAGCCGCGATGCGCAGGCCGCAGGCGTGGCGTGGGGCGAGGCCGATATCAGCGCGATCAAACGCCTGGCCGATATGGGCTTCAAAGTCACCGTTACCGGTGGCCTGGCGCTGGAAGATCTGCCGCTGTTCAAGGGTATTCCAATCCACGTCTTTATTGCCGGCCGCAGCATTCGCGACGCGGCATCTCCGGTGGAAGCGGCGCGTCAGTTCAAACGCTCCATCGCTCAGCTTTGGGGCTAAGGAGCGGGTATGTTGTCAAAACAGGTCCCGCTTGGCATCTATGAAAAGGCACTCCCTGCGGGGGAGTGCTGGCTGGAGCGGTTACAGCTGGCGAAGCAGCTGGGTTTTGATTTTGTCGAAATGTCGGTGGATGAGACGGACGAGCGCCTTTCTCGCCTGGACTGGACCCGCGAGCAGCGTCTGGCGCTGGTGAGCGCCATTGCCGAAACCGGCGTGCGGGTGCCATCCATGTGCCTGAGCGCGCACCGTCGTTTTCCGCTTGGCAGTGAAGACGATGCCGTGCGCGCTGAAGGGCTGGAGATCATGCGCAAAGCCATTCGTTTTGCGCAGGATGTCGGCATCCGCGTGATCCAGCTGGCGGGTTACGACGTTTACTATCAGGACGCCAACGATGAAACGCGCCGTCGTTTCCGGGACGGCCTGAAAGAGAGCGTTGAGATGGCCAGCCGCGCGCAGGTGACGCTGGCGATGGAGATCATGGATTATCCCTTGATGAACTCCATCAGCAAGGCGCTGGGCTACGCACACTACCTGAACAACCCGTGGTTCCAGCTGTATCCGGATATCGGCAACCTGTCGGCATGGGATAACGACGTACAGATGGAGCTTCAGGCGGGCATCGGGCATATCGTTGCGGTGCACGTCAAAGATACCCGTCCCGGCGTGTTTAAAAACGTGCCGTTCGGCACCGGGGTGGTGGATTTCGAACGGTGCTTCCAGACGCTCAAACAGACCGGCTATTGCGGGCCTTATCTGATTGAGATGTGGAGCGAAACTGCGGACGACCCGGCGGCAGAAGTGGCGAAAGCCAGGGACTGGGTGCGCGAGCGGATGGCGCGGGCAGGCCTGCTGGAGGCGGAACATGCTTAAGCTAAAACAGCAGGTCTTTGAGGCCAATATGGAGCTGCCGCGCTATGGCCTGGTGACGTTCACCTGGGGCAACGTGAGCGCCATCGATCGCGAGCAGGGGCGGGTGGTGATTAAGCCGAGCGGCGTAGCCTATGATGCCATGAGCGCTGAAGATATGGTGGTGGTTGACCTCGAAGGACACGTCGTTGAGGGCAAATGGCGTCCTTCTTCAGATACGGCAACCCATCTGGCGCTGTACCAGCGTTATCCGTCTCTGGGGGGCGTTGTTCACACCCACTCCACGCACGCGACCGCCTGGGCGCAGGCTGGGCTGGCAATTCCGGCGCTGGGCACAACCCATGCGGACTACTTCTTCGGTGATATTCCCTGCACGCGCGCGTTAACGCAGGCTGAAGTCGAAGGTGAGTACGAACTCAACACCGGCAGGGTCATTATCGAAACGCTGGGTGAGACGGAACCACTGCACACGCCGGGGATTGTGGTGTACCAGCATGGTCCGTTCTCGTGGGGTAAAGATGCGCATGACGCCGTGCATAACGCGGTGGTCATGGAAGAAGTGGCTCGAATGGCGTGGATTGCGCACGGCATTAACCCGCAGCTTCAGGGCATTGATGATTACCTGATGAACAAGCATTTCATGCGTAAGCACGGACCCAATGCTTATTACGGGCAGAAGTGAATATGTGCTCTGGAATACCGAAACAGCTGTAACCGGTGGTATTCCGGGGCCATTCATAAAAAAAGCCCCCGCGCAGGGGGCAAGTCATATATTGCTTTGATTTTCGTTGGCTTTCCTGGTGCTGGCGATAAAACGTTACTGGTAGATATCTGCACTGGCGTGCATATTGCCGTTGCTGCCGGGCTCACGTGTCAGGATGACGTGATAGTATTTTGCGCCCCGCGCGTCGGTTTCTTCATTCAGCGCCCGATCTGCTTCACTTTCAGTGGCGAAGTTATGATTGATGTAAATTACGCCTAAGCTCTGCACATCATCCATGTTTCTGGCCTGTCGGCTGTCTATCCTGATGGCTGCCATTGCGTTTGCACTGAGCAAAAGCGCAGCCAAAATGGCGATTGCGATTCTTTTCATGATATGCGCTCCACGACTGCGTGCGGTGATACGGGGTAATGCGCTCCTTCTCTGTTTAAGGGATTCTGATTAAAGTGTAATCGCTCCTCTGGTTGCGATGGGTGACCATTTCTGATGGTGTTGTTCAAAAAAACAGCGCTTCTGATGCGAGTGATTTTAAATCACCCACTTAGATCAGCTTTACGCTTTGTGCGAATTATTTGTGCAATCACCTTGTGTTTAGCGGGGGGCGCAAGTATTATGACGCGTCAATTTTTCAGCCGACCTTTAACACGTTCCTTGCCTCCCCGGGCCTCGGCTGACCCAGACAGGAGGCTGAATAATCCGTAAGGAGCAATTCGATGCGTCATTACGAAATCGTTTTTATGGTCCATCCTGACCAGAGCGAACAGGTTCCGGGTATGATCGAGCGTTACTCTGCTGCCATCACTGGTGCAGAAGGCACGATCCACCGTCTGGAAGACTGGGGCCGCCGTCAGCTGGCTTACCCAATCAACAAACTGCACAAAGCTCACTACGTTCTGATGAACGTTGAAGCGCCGCAGGAAGTGATTGATGAGCTGGAAACTACCTTCCGCTTCAACGATGCCGTTATCCGCAGCATGGTTATGCGTACCAAACACGCAGTGACCGAAGCATCTCCGATGGTTAAAGCGAAAGACGAGCGCCGTGAGCGTCGCGATGATTTCGCAAACGAAACCGCAGATGATTCTGATGCTGGGGATTCTGAAGAGTAATTTCTGATGACCAACCGTCTGGTGTTGTCCGGCACCGTGTGCAGGACCCCCCTTCGAAAGGTCAGCCCATCAGGAATTCCGCATTGCCAGTTCGTGCTTGAGCATCGTTCTGTGCAAGAGGAAGCCGGGTTTCACCGGCAGGCGTGGTGTCAAATGCCCGTTATTATTAGCGGACACGAAAACCAGGCCATTACTCACAGTTTAACGGTCGGTAGCGCAGTAATCGTTCAGGGGTTCATCTCTTGCCACAAGGCAAAGAACGGCCTGAGCAAAATGGTTCTGCATGCCGAGCAGATTGATTTGATAGATACTGGAGACTAGCCAAATGGCACGTTATTTCCGTCGTCGCAAGTTCTGCCGTTTCACCGCGGAAGGCGTTCAAGAGATCGACTATAAAGATATCGCAACGCTGAAAAACTACATCACCGAAAGCGGTAAGATTGTCCCAAGCCGTATCACCGGTACTCGTGCAAAATATCAGCGTCAGCTGGCTCGCGCTATCAAACGCGCTCGCTACCTGTCTCTGCTGCCGTACACTGATCGTCATCAGTAATCGGGCACGGTCCATTAATACGACTTTAAGAGGATAAGGTAATGCAAGTTATTCTGCTTGATAAAGTAGCAAACCTGGGCAGCCTGGGTGATCAGGTAAACGTTAAAGCGGGTTACGCTCGTAACTTCCTGGTACCACAGGGTAAAGCTGTTCCAGCTACTAAGAAAAACGTAGAGTTTTTCGAAGCACGTCGTGCTGAACTGGAAGCCAAACTGGCTGACGTTCTGGCGGCTGCTAACGCTCGCGCTGAAGCAATCAACGCACTGGGCACCGTTACCATCGCGTCTAAAGCTGGCGACGAAGGTAAACTGTTCGGTTCCATCGGTACCCGCGATATCGCTGATGCAGTCACTGCGGCAGGCGTTAAAGTGGCTAAGAGCGAAGTTCGCATGCCGAACGGCGTTCTGCGTACCACTGGTGAGCACGAAGTTGACTTCCAGGTTCACAGCGAAGTGTTCGCTAAACTGGTTGTTAACGTAGTAGCTGAGTAATTTTTTACTCTGCTCACGTCGAAGCGCCGGCCTTGTGCCGGCGTTTTGCTTTTTAGCGTGACGCTACGTCATGTTTTGCTATTGTAAGGTCGCTATTCCTGACGCATTCTCTGATAATAAATTGAAACGCAATTTTATTTATGAGATTTGTCATGGATACCGCTCTGCCCACGCCCGTCTTTGCCCGTCGAAATGTGGCCTATGCCTGCGCCACGCTCTGCTGTCTGCTTTGGGGAAGCTCTTACCCGGCCATTAAAAGCGGCTACGAACTTTTTGAGATCGCGACCGATGATATCCCATCCAAAGTCGTCTTTGCCGGATACCGTTTTCTGTTTGCCGGTGCGCTGCTGCTGCTCTTTGCCCTGGCCCAGCGAAAACCGATAGGCAGGCTCACGCCCACGCAGTTTGGCCAGCTCACGATCCTTGGGCTTACCCAGACTACCATCCAGTACACCTTCTTTTATATCGGTCTGGCCTACACCACCGGGGTGAACGGCTCGATCATGAATGCCACCGGCACCTTCTTCAGCGTGCTGCTGGCGCACTTTATCTACCACAATGACAAACTCAGCTACAACAAAACGCTGGGCTGCGTTCTGGGCTTCGCCGGGGTGATGCTGGTGAACTTCCACGGCGGGTTACGTGATTTCCAGTTTGTCTGGCAAGGTGACGGATTTGTCGTGCTGGCGGCCTTTATTCTCTCTGCCGCCACGCTTTACGGGAAACGTATTTCCCAGACCGTTGACCCGACGGTGATGACGGGCTGGCAGCTGGCGATAGGCGGGGCGGCACTGGTTGCGGGAGGCTATATCACGGGCGGGACGCTGGAAGTGCACAGCATGAAGGCCGTCACCGTGCTGGGATACCTGACCCTGCTCTCATCCGTGGCCTTCGCCCTGTGGAGCGCGCTGCTGAAGGTGAACCGCGTGAGCATGATTGCTCCGTTCAACTTTGTCATTCCTGTTGCAGGGACGGTGCTTTCCGCCATCTTCCTCGGCGAAAACATTCTGGACATCAAATATGCGATTGCGCTGGTGCTGGTCTGTTCGGGGATCTGGTGGGTGAACAAGCGGAGCGCCTGAGAAATGACGTGCCGGGAGGCGGCTTCGCCTGACCCGGCCTACGGGAACTAGCGTGCCCGGATAAAACTGCCGTCCGGCTGACGGGTAAACAGCACCTGCTGACCATTCCCCGTATCAATGGTCAGCCCCGTCACTACGCCGCTGGCATTCTGGCGGATCTGCACCATCTGACCATTTTGCAGGTTGCTGAGCGGTTTGCCTGCCCCTTCAACCTGCGCCATGGCATACACATCCGTTGCCGGCAGATTGTGGTCGCGGAACAGCTGGGCAAGGGTTTTCCCTGACTCTACGCGATACGAACGCCACTGCTGCTCAATGCCGGTCGGCTGTTGCGCCTGCGGCTCTGAAGGAGCGGCGGCCTGCTCCTGATCTTCCTGAACGGGTTCAGGTTCAACCGGCGCAACCTGGCCCGGCTCGTTAGAGGGTGTGACCAGCTGCGTCTGCATCGGCTGTGAATCCGGCTGCGGCTGGCTTTGCGACTGGATATCCAGTTCCGCGTTCCGGCTGACCGGCGCGGTATCAACGTTGTCACTGCCGGAAGGAAGCAGGAAGCCGATGACGATCAGCAGCGCGCCAATGATAATGCCTCTGCGGTGCAAAGGCGGCAGCGGGTCCATGATGCGAAAGTTATCCGGCGCATGCCAGATTTTCGCCAGGGTAGGTTTCAGTTCAAATCGCCCGGGCATGGCTCTCCTCCTGCTCCGCGTCTTTTTATCCTGTCCTGAGAAGTGTAGTTTGCTAACTGCCTGATGGGCGTAACAAAGCCAGCTTTCGTGACATATATTTGGGAAAATCCTGACGGCTACTATTGTTTCCGTTTCGCCGCTGTTTGTCACCTTTACTTAAGACAAAGTTTTACCCATAAGGGCATGGCTGATATGCTGCCCGCTACTTTAAATGTGATGGAAGGAAAACCCATGACCACCCCGACTTTTGACACTATCGAAGCGCAGGCAAGCTACGGCATCGGCTTGCAGGTAGGACAGCAGCTGAGCGAATCCGGCCTGGAAGGTCTGTTACCGGAAGCGCTGGTGGCGGGTATCGCTGATGCGCTGGAAGGCAAGCAACCCGCCGTGCCGGTTGACGTTGTGCACCGTGCGCTGCGTGAAATTCATGAACGTGCTGACGCCGTGCGTCGCGCGCGTTTCGAAGAGATGGCGGCAGAAGGCGTTAAATATCTGGAAGAGAACCGCGAGCGTGAAGGCGTGAACAGCACCGAATCCGGCTTGCAGTTCCGCGTAATCAATCAGGGTGATGGCGCTATCCCGGCGCGTACCGACCACGTTCGCGTACACTACACCGGTAAGCTGATCGACGGTACCGTGTTCGACAGCTCCGTTGCGCGTGGCGAACCGGCTGAGTTCCCGGTTAACGGCGTTATTCCAGGCTGGATCGAAGCCCTGACCCTGATGCCGGTAGGCTCAAAGTGGGAACTGACCATCCCGCACAACCTGGCTTACGGCGAGCGCGGCGCTGGCGCGTCCATTCCGCCATTCAGCACCCTGGTGTTTGAAGTCGAGCTGCTGGAAATCCTGTAATCGGTTTTTCTTATTTTCCTCTCTCCAGTCGGGGAGAGGAAAATAGCGATAAAACCTGGAGTTACGACGGAATCAACATTTTGTATTGCAAACGAAACTGTTACGTGTATTTTTGTGAGCTGTTTCGCGCTGTATGAGTGATATGACACTCACTTTCAACATATTATTAACATAATATCCAAATCATAGTATTCATCCCGCCGATTCTTACCTACTATCGATTAGTCCTTACAAAGGGACCGTCATTTATTTGGCGTATTTAAAGGCCAGAAGAGCCGTAACAACACAGACAGGCATAAACAGGAAAATATCACATGGTAGATCAGGTCAAAGTCGCCGCCGCGGAAGAGGCGACGTCTGAACAGTCGCTACGGCGAAATCTCACAAACCGTCACATTCAGCTCATTGCCATTGGGGGCGCCATCGGCACCGGGCTGTTTATGGGATCGGGCAAAACCATCAGTCTTGCCGGCCCGTCGATCATCTTCGTTTATATGATCATCGGTTTTATGCTCTTCTTCGTGATGCGTGCAATGGGTGAACTGCTGCTCTCGAACCTCGAATATAAATCCTTCAGCGATTTCGCGTCCGACCTGCTCGGTCCTTGGGCAGGCTATTTCACCGGCTGGACCTACTGGTTCTGCTGGGTGGTCACCGGTATGGCGGACGTTGTCGCCATCACGGCCTACGCGCAGTTCTGGTTCCCCGGCCTGTCGGACTGGGTGGCCTCGCTGGCGGTGATTATCCTGCTGCTGAGCCTTAACCTCGCCACCGTAAAAATGTTCGGTGAGATGGAGTTCTGGTTCGCGATGATCAAAATCGTTGCCATCATCGCGCTGATTGTCGTCGGGCTGGTGATGGTGCTGACGCACTTCCAGTCGCCAACCGGCGTTCAGGCGTCGTTTGCCCACCTGTGGAATGACGGCGGCTGGTTCCCGAAAGGCATCAGCGGCTTCTTTGCCGGCTTCCAGATTGCGGTGTTCGCGTTCGTGGGGATTGAGCTGGTCGGCACAACGGCGGCGGAAACCAAAGATCCGGAGAAATCCCTGCCGCGCGCGATTAACTCCATCCCGTTGCGTATCATCATGTTCTACGTATTCGCGCTGATTATCATTATGTCCGTGACGCCGTGGAGCTCGGTGGTGCCAACCAAGAGCCCGTTCGTTGAGCTGTTTGTGCTGGTCGGTCTGCCGGCGGCGGCAAGCCTGATTAACTTCGTGGTGCTTACCTCTGCGGCGTCGTCTGCGAACAGCGGCGTGTTCTCCACCAGCCGTATGCTGTTCGGACTGGCGCAGGAGGGCGTTGCCCCGAGCGCGTTTGCCAAACTCTCAAAACGCGCGGTGCCGGCGAAAGGGCTGACCTTCTCCTGCATCTGCCTGCTGGGCGGCGTGGTGATGCTTTACGTCAACCCGAGCGTAATCGGCGCGTTCACCATGATCACCACGGTGTCGGCGATCCTGTTCATGTTCGTCTGGACCATCATCCTCTGCTCGTACCTGGTGTACCGCAAGCAGCGTCCACACCTGCACGAGAAGTCGATCTACAAGATGCCGCTGGGCAAGCTGATGTGCTGGGTGTGCATGGCGTTCTTCGTCTTTGTGCTGGTGCTGCTGACGCTGGAAGACGATACCCGTCAGGCGCTGATCGTCACGCCACTGTGGTTTATCGCGCTGGGGCTGGGCTGGCTGTTTATCGGTAAGAAACGTATGGCAGGCATGCGTTAAGCATGTGCCGGGTGGCGCTGACGCTTACCCGGCCTACGTTCGAGGACGTTGTAGGCCCGGTAAGCGCTAGCGCTACCGGGCTTTTTTATTTATCAGCCAATGCCCGCGGGAACAGCACGTTATTCTCAAGACTGATGTGCTCCATCAGGTCGTCAATCATCTCATTAATGCCGTTGTACATGGCTTTCCAGGTGGTGCACGCCTCAGGTGGCGGCGTGACGTTGTTGGTGGTGTGTTTGATCACCTCCAGCAGTTCCCCCGCGTCATCATGTTCGCTTTCCATCACGCTGATGGGCCCCATCGCCTGGCTTCCCATTCCCTGTTTAATCATCGGGAAGAGGATCTGCTCTTCTTTCATCATGTGGCTGGAAAGTTCTTCGTGCAGCATGGTCAGGTATTTCGCCAGGCCGCGCGGTACGGAAGGTTTATCGGCGTGAACGCGCTCTACTTTGGTGGCCTGTAAAATCAGCTCCGGCAGCTGTTCACGGTGACGGTCGTGGTAACGCACGATAATGTAGTCGATGATTTCAGCCAGCGGCGCGGTGCGCCAGTCTTTGTCGACAGGCTGTTCTGCCAGCTTAGCCAGCTCCGCTTCAATAGTTTCTACATCCAGCTCTTTACGCGACGCTGCGCGCGCCAGCGTTTGCTTACCGCCGCAGCAGTAATCCATATCGTATTTACGGAACAGCGCAGAAGCGCGAGGGATGGAGAGCGCCAGCTCGCCCAAGGGTTGGTCGCGGAAGGCCATAGGAGTTACCTCATCATCAGAAATATAAGATGCATTTTAAATGCATCTTTAAGGCGATACTATAACCCTTTAGAGGCAAGGGTAAAAGTGAGAGGACGATCACAAAAAAAGCGTGCTTTTAACCTGCTGATTGAATGCAGAAAAAAGCTTTCGAAAGTTTTTTAAGGTGGAGAAACAGTAAACAACCTGCCGCACGTGCCGATAGATACAGGTCAGACAATACCTGCATATCAAAAGGCAACGCATGTTCAAACGTATAAAAGTCATTACTCTTCTCATCTCGGTGCTGCTCGTGCTCGGCATCATGCAGCTGATCTCAGCCGGCATTTTCATTAATGCGCTCAATAACGATAAAGAGAACTTCACCGTTTCTCAGCTTTCCAGCCAGAACGTCGCGGAGTTGACCGACGCCTGGATCAGCCTTAACCAGGCGCGCGTTACCCTCAACCGTGGCATGCTGCGTCTGCAAAGCAGCATGGCATCTCAGATTAACGGCGGGCAGCTGAACGAGCTGGTCAATACCGCGAAAAACCTGCTGGCCGATGCCCAGACCCATTACGATAAATACTACGCGCTGCCGGAAACGCCGGGCATGGACGAGCACCTGGCCGATAGGCTTGAAGAGCAGTATCGCATCTACTCCGCCACGCTGACGCAGATGAACGTTCTGCTGGGTCAGGGCAACCTGGAAGAGATGTTCAAACAAAATGCCGAACACAAGCAGACCGCGATGCAAAAGGTCTACCGCGAGTGGCGCGAGGCGCAGGCCGCGCTCACCGACAAAGGCATCAAGGACAATGAAAGCGACTACAAGCGGATTCTGTGGATCCTTTCTGCGGTCATGCTGCTGGTGGTAGCCGTCATTATCTCCAGCTGGATTGCTATGCGCCGCGTGCTGCTGTTACCGCTGGAAGAGGTGATCAACCACATCCGCGCCATTGCGGCAGGCGATTTAACCCAGCCGATTCACGCTGATGGTAAAAACGAAATGGCGATCCTGGCGCGTAACGTTCAGGAGATGCAGACCGCGCTGGCGAATACGGTGGGCGTGGTGCGCGAAGGCGCAGATACAATCTACACCGGCGCGGGTGAAATCTCGGCCGGCAGTAACGATCTCTCGTCCCGTACCGAGCAGCAGGCCGCCTCCCTGGAAGAGACGGCAGCCAGCATGGAGCAGCTAACCGCTACCGTGAAGCAAAACGCCGATAACGCGCGTCAGGCGTCGCGTCTGGCGCTGGATGCTTCTTCCACCGCGAAGAAGGGCGGAAACGTGGTCGAGGGCGTGGTGCGTACGATGGATGAAATCGCCACCAGCTCCAGCAAGATTGCGCAGATCACCAACGTGATTGACGGTATCGCCTTCCAGACCAACATTCTGGCGCTGAACGCGGCGGTCGAAGCGGCGCGTGCGGGCGAGCAGGGGCGTGGCTTCGCGGTTGTCGCGGGCGAGGTGCGTACCCTTGCACAACGCAGCGCACAGGCGGCGAAAGAGATCAAAGCGCTGATCGATGATTCCGGCGAGCGCGTTAACGCGGGCTCTCAGCTGGTGAATGAAGCGGGGGCGACGATGGCGGAGATCGTCAATGCGGTTACGCGCGTGACGGACATCATGGGCGAGATTGCCTCAGCCTCCGACGAGCAGAGCCGCGGTATCGATCAGGTGGGCCAGGCGGTAGCGGAGATGGATCGCGTTACCCAGCAGAACGCCTCGCTGGTGGAAGAGTCTGCGGCAGCGGCAGCGGCGCTGGAAGATCAGGCCGCGCGCCTGAACGAAGCGGTGGCGGTATTTAAGATCACCCGCAACCAGGCGGTTAAAGCCGCGCCCGTGAAGGCTTACGCGCCTAAGGCGCAGCCCGTAGCAACGGCATCTGAAGCGAACTGGGAAACGTTCTGACATTGTGCCGGGTGGCGCTGACGCTTACCCGGCCTACGGTTTTGTAGGCCCTGCAAGCGAAGCGCCGCTGGGCGAAAAGCTCACCCCTCCGACGCCGGAACAACCCTCGGTTTTTCCGGCTTCACTCTCACCGCAATCACTACCCCAACGACCAGCAGCGCGATCCCGCAGGCCGTTAACAGCGGCGGCATGCTCTGGCGCATCAGGAAGGTATAGAGCAGCCCGGCCAGCGTCTCAAAGACAATCAGCGGCCCTAATATCACCGTCGGCAGCTTCTGGCTGGCAATGTTCCAGCACAGCGCGCCCACCCACGAACACAGCACAGCAATCGCAACCATTAACCCGACGAATACCCACGGGCGCGGTCCGAAGGGCAGGGCGAAATCCGGATGCTGGCTACCCAGCCAGACACACGCACCCGCATAGCCCAGCAGCGAGACGGGAAGCGTGACCAGCGCCTGCGCCGTGGCCCACATCATTGGATGCTTATCCGGGTTTTCCCGCAGCCAGCGTGCGTTGCGCAGGGCATACCAGGCCCAGCAGACCACCGAAATAACCGCCAGAAAGATCCCTGAACCGTAACGCCACATGCTGAAATTTTCCAGACCATGGCGAAGTTCGGCAATATTCACGCAAGCCAGCCCCACGGCGATGCATACCAGCGCGGGCACCATTTTTGACCACGCCAGTTTGCCGTCACGCTGGCTGTACAGCAGGTTCGCGAAAACAGGAATGACGACCGGCAGCGTGCCGATAATCATGGTGGAAACCGGCGCGCCGGTGCGCTGAATAGCACTGGCCAGGCAGACGTAGTAGATCAGGTTGCCCATCATCGTCAGCGCCAGCGCGGTGAGCCAGTCCTGGCGACTCAGCTGGCGCAGACGCGCACGCCCCAGCCACGCCAGCGGCACGGCAATCAGCCCCAGCGCCAGATAGCGTCCGGTCGACTGCAATATCGCCGGGTACTCCGGCACTATCAGCGGGCCGACGAAAATCAGTCCCCACATCAACCCTGCAAGCAGGGCATACAACACGCCGCTAATCATCTTTCCATCCACAGTAATACATGTTGTAGCCAGTGTAGGAGGCACAGATGCGTGCGTATTGTATGAGGTTGCGCATTAGCGCGGCGAAACCTGCTTCTGGTAACGCACGGGCGTAATGCCGTAGCGGCGGGTAAAGGCGCGGGTCAGGTGAGACTGATCGGTCAGCCCCGTTGCGGCGGCGACTTCGGCGGCAGGCATGCCGTGAGTGAGAAACGCCTTTGCGCGCCACAGGCGAATCGCCATCAGCATCTGGTGTGGCGTAACGTGGAAATGGGCTTTGAACTGGCGCTGGAAATGGTACGGACTGAGCGAAACGACGCTCGCCAGCTCGTCCAGGGTGAGCGCGCGCATATAGTTGTCGTGCAGATAGTCGCGAACGCGCTCGAAGCGGTGCGCGCCCTCCCGGGCTACCGGCGCATGACGGGCCAGCGGCTGGAACGTCTCAATCAGATCCAGCAGCAATCCTTTCTGCGCCAGCGGATCGTCCGTGTGCCACAGGCCATAAATCAACTGGCCTATCTGTTGCGAACGCAGCGGATCGTGACGCGTGACGTCGCTAAACCACCAGTGGCGCAGGCCGGTGACTTCTTCCAGCAGGTCGGGTTCGATATAGATCATCCGGTAGCGCCAGCCGCCTTCGGTGGCGGATTCTCCGGTGTGGATCTCGTCCGGGTTCATGGTCACGACGGATTTTTCCGCGGCAAGATGCTGGGTACCGCGATAGCGGAAGCGTTCGGCGCCGGTTTCAATGGTGCCGATGCCAAACGCTTCGTGAGTGTGCGGCTCGAAGGCGTAGTCAGAGATATGGGCGTGATAAAGCTCCAGACCCGGCAGCTGCGCCAGATGGCGAAAGCGCGCGCTGTCTCTCTCATCAGTAAACTGTTCCGGTACGCCTTGCACGGTGAGCCTCCTCGTGGGTCATCGCCTCATTATCAGAGATGACCCGAAGTGATGCCACCAAAAATAACCAATTCTTAACAATTACAGAATCGCTTTGATGCTCTCCGCCAGCGGCGTGGTCGGGCGACCGATCAGTTTGCTCAGGGTACGGCTGTCGTCAAACAGGCCGCCTTTGGACGCGCCGGTGTCGGAATCCGCCAGCATATCCGCCAGCCCGGCAGGCAGGCCAGCGCCCTTCAGCGCGGCGGCGAAGTCCGCTTCGCTCAGGTTCTGATACGCCACCGGCTTGCCGCTCAGTCTGCTCAGCTCCGCCGTCAGTTCGCTCAGCGTCCAGGCACTGTCGCCCGCCAGTTCATACACCTTGCCGGCATGACCCTCTTCAGAAACCACTTTTGCTGCCGCCGCCGCGTAATCCGCCCGGGTCGCCGAGGCAATTTTGCCTTCACCTGCGGCACCAATAAATACGCCGTGTTCCAGGGCAGGCGGCACGCTCGCAAGATAGTTTTCGGTATACCAGCCGTTGCGCAGCAGGGTGTAAGGTACGCCGGATTCAGCCAGCGCTTTCTCGGTTTCTACGTGTTCAACGTGCAGACCCAGCGGGGAGGTATCCGCATGCAGCAGGCTGGTGTAGGCGATAAGTTTCACCCCAGCGGCTTTGGCGGCGTTAATCACGTTCTGATGCTGTGCGGCGCGCTGGCCCACTTCGCTGGAGGAGATAAGCAGCAGCTTATCCACGCCGTTCAGGGCGGTGGTGAACGCGGCCTGGTCGGTATAGTCCGCCTGACGTACCACCATTCCCCGCTGGCTTAAGGCGTCGGCTTTTGCCGGGTTACGCACAATAGCCACGATCTGGCTGGCCGGAACGGTTTTCAGCAGTTCTTCAATAACGAGTTGGCCAAGCTGGCCGGTTGCGCCGGTAATCGCGATCATGATGAATCTCCTTCGTGTTTGTCTGGTGTTGTGGCACACTATCACCATCACTAACTTTTAGTAAGTACGTACAAAAAGGTAAGTATGAAAACAACGGTACCGACGCTCAGCGAGCAAATGCGCGATGGCAACCTCTTTGCGGAACAGTGTCCGTCAAGGGAGGTGCTCAAACACGTTACCAGCCGCTGGGGAGTGCTGATCCTGGTGGCATTGCGTCAGGGCACGCATCGCTTCAGCGACCTGCGCCGCAAGATGGGCGGCGTCAGCGAGAAAATGCTGGCCCAGTCGCTCCAGGCGCTGGAGCAGGACGGGTTTGTTAACCGCGTTTCTTATCCGGTTGTGCCGCCGCACGTGGAGTATAGTCTGACCCCGATGGGTATCGAGGTCAGCGAGAAAGTCGCCGCGCTGGCGGACTGGATTGAGGTGAAGACGCCGCAGGTGATGGCGAATCGGGATGAGCGTGCGGCGTAAAAGCCGGGAGGCGCGCAAACCCAGAGCCCGTAGGCCGGGTAAGGCGAAGCCGCCACCCGGCAATTACACTACTTGCTCAAATCCACCTGATAAATCGCGAACCCGATATCATCCGTCGCGACCTTTTTCATCGGATACTGCGCGTTATCCCTGATAAACGCGGCGGCTTTATCGGACGGCGATGTCTCAAAGCGAATATCCAGCGTCGTGTCGCTGTGGATTGGCGCCAGACGCCAGTTGTTGTCCACCGCCGGATGAATTTCACCCGCCTTTTTCGTCTCTGCGCTAATCCACGCCGCCAGCACCGAGCGGTTCTCGTCCGGCGAGGCAAAGGCGATGTGGCTGTCACCCGTACCGGCAAACTTACCGCCGTAAGCGCGGTAGTTGTTGGTCACCACCAGGAAGGTAGCATTCGGGTCAATGGCCTTGCCGTTGAAGGTCAGGTTTTTAATGCGCTCCGCCTGCGGATTAATGGCCTGGCATTCGCCGTCATATTTCGCGGGCTGGGTAACATCAATCTGATACTTCACGCCGTCGATCACGTCGAAGTTGTAGGTGCGAAAACCGTCCCAGTTAATCAGCGACTGCGGCTTGCTGCTGTGCGGATCGATCTGATTGAACTGCCCGGCAGAGCACTCCAGCCACTCCTTCACCTCTTTTCCCGTGGCTTTCACCACCACGAGGGTGTTGGGATAGAGGTAGAGATCCGCGGCATTACGGAAGGTCAGCTGGCCTTTTTCCACCTCAACGTAGCTGGCCGGATCGTTCTTACGTCCGCCCACTTTGAATGGCGCCGCGGCAGACAGTACCGGCAGATTGGCCAGGTCCGGATCGCCCTGAATATAGTCCTCGACGTAGGCTTTCTGGGCCATGTTGACTACCTGCACGGTCGGATCGTCCTGTACCAGCGCCAGGAAGCTATACATGTTGTCGGCGGATTTACCGATCGGCTTGCTGACAAATTCACGCGTGGCGTCGTGATCGTGCTTCAGGACGTCGACCAGCGCTTTGTCTTCATTCGCGAGTGATTTTTTGGCCACCGCGTCGTAGATCGGGCGCGCTTCCGCCTTCGACTGGGTGACTTTCCAGCTTCCGCTGTCGTTGTTCAACACCAGATCCACCACCCCGAGGTGATCGCCCCACATCCCCGGCATCACCGCTGGCACGCCGTTGAGCGTGCCTTTTTCAATATCTGCGCCTTTGATGCTGGCGAAGTCTTTACCCGGGAAGACGGCGTGGGCGTGGCCGAACAGGATCGCATCGACGCCCGGTACCTGGCTGAGGTAATACACCGAGTTCTCAGCCATCGCCCGATACGGATCTGCCGACAGGCCTGAGTGGGCCACCACCACCACCACGTCCGCGCCTTTCGCACGCATTTCCGGCACGTATTTGCGCGCCGTTTCGGTAATGTCGTTGACGGTCACTTTCCCGTCGAGGTTGGCTTTATCCCACGTCATGATTTGCGGCGGTACAAAGCCGATATAGCCGATTTTCAGCGTCTGTTTTTTACCGTCCTTGTCGACCACTTCGGTCTCTTTAATCACGTAAGGGGTAAAAAGCGGCTTCTCCGTCTTAGCGTCGATGATATTGGCGTTAACGTACGGGAACGTTGCCCCTGCCAGCGCGTCGTGCAGGTATTTCAGGCCGTAGTTAAATTCGTGATTACCGAGGTTGCCGACGGCATAGTCCAGCGTATTCATTGCCTTATAAACAGGATGGATCTCGCCTTTCTTCAGCCCCTTCGCCGCCATGTAGTCGCCGAGCGGGCTGCCCTGAATGAGATCGCCGTTGTCCACCAGCACGCTGTTTTTTACTTCACCGCGGGCGGCGTTGATTAAACTTGCCGTACGTACCAGTCCGAATTTTTCGACAGGCGTATCTTTGTAGTAATCGAAGTCCATCATGTTGCCGTGCAGATCGGTCGTTTCCAGAATACGGAGATCCACCGTCGCTGCCTGAACGCTGGCCGCAATCAGCGTTGCCAGGAGCGTTGCGCTAAACTTAATCATCTGAGGAGTCCTTTTTTCGATCCAAGCCACAAAAGAATATGTATGTAGTATTTGTTGCTTACAGAAGTGTGAATGCTGCCAGAAAAAAGAGCGCTGAAACCAGAATTGCTTCACAGATAGCGGAATTGTTCACATTACGATATAACTAAAACAATAAGTTATGCCCACTGCGTTAACGAAGAGGTGGAGAATGTTAGATAAAATTTGTCAGCTCGCACGGGATGCGGGTGATGCCATTATGCAGGTGTACGACGGTGCAAAACCGATGGACGTTGTCAGCAAAGCGGACGACTCCCCGGTGACGGCGGCGGATATCGCGGCGCATGCGGTGATCCTGAAAGGCTTGCAGGCCCTGACGCCGGATATTCCGGTCCTTTCTGAAGAAGCGCCCCAGAGCTGGGACGAACGTCAGCACTGGCAGCGTTACTGGCTGGTCGATCCGCTGGACGGTACGAAAGAGTTCATCAAGCGTAACGGTGAGTTCACCGTCAACATCGCCCTGATTGAAAAAGGAAAGGCGGTGCTCGGCGTGGTCTACGCCCCGGTGATGAAGGTGATGTACAGCGCGGCGGAAGGCAAAGCCTGGAAGGAAGAGTGCAGCGTACGTAAGCAGATCCAGGTGCGCGATGCCCGTCCTCCGCTGGTGGTGATCAGCCGCTCGCACAGCGACAGCGAGCTGGAAGAGTACCTGCAACAGCTGGGCGAACACCAGACGACGTCGATCGGATCGTCGCTGAAGTTCTGCCTGGTGGCAGAAGGGCAGGCGCAGCTGTACCCCCGTTTCGGGCCGACTAACGTCTGGGATACCGCCGCAGGCCACGCCGTTGCCGCAGCGGCGGGCGCGCATGTGCATGACTGGCAGGGTAAGCCGCTGGACTATACCCCGCGCGAGTCATTCCTGAACCCGGGCTTCCGGGTGTCACTCTACTGATCCAGCAGCTTGTGCAGCAGGGCAACCACCTGCTGCACCTCATCCTGCGTCAGCGCCCCGTCTTTAACCCACTGCACGCGGCCCGCTTTATCCAGCACGATAATCGCTGAGCTCTCCTCTTCCAGCTGCCACGCCTTACGCGTCACGCCGTTGCTGTCGACAATAAACTGCGACCACGGATAGAGCTTCTTATTGCTCTCGAGGCTTGAGCGCACAAACATCCCGGAGCCGGGAATCGCATCGTCGGTATTCACGATGGTGGTGGTCTGGTAGCGATCGTGCGGGAGTTTTGCGGTCTTGATCGCCTCCACAAGGGTCGCGTTTTTCTCTTTTGCGGATGTACGTCCGGCAATATGTTGTACAACTCTCACTTTGCCTGCGAGCTGCGCGCTATTCCAGGCTTTATAGCTAAACTTATCATTGTCGAGAATCAATTCTCCCCGGTCAGCAATACCGACTGGCGGAACGCGTTCTCCTTTTTCAATGTTGTGTGCGGAAGCCATCAGCGGCAGCAACAGGCAAGCTGCTGCCAGGAGGTTACGTAGGGTCATGGTGTTTCCTTATTGTGAGCAGGTGATCCGACCACTTGGTCATGCGCTTTTAATCATAAGTGCGATCAATGGGCTTTTCCCGCAATCCCGATGCCAGTTTGCGGGCGAACGCACATATCCACGCAAAAACGACGGCATATACTGCTCTGCATCACGCTTTGCAAAGATTATTCTGAATAATTGTAATCAAACGGTAAATAAACTTATGCACACTGGGTAAGTACGAGGTTCTGGTCTATAGTCATTGGGCATCAAAATTTGCGCTCAGGACAGTCGGGCCGATTGTGGCACCGCAAGGGCGTATGATTCGCAGGAGATACAAGAATGAAAATTTTCCAACGCTACAACCCGCTTCAGGTGGCGAAGTACGTGAAGATCCTGTTCCGTGGACGGTTGTATATCAAGGATGTTGGCGCTTTTGAGTTCGATAAGGGCAAAATCCTTATCCCAAAAGTGAAGGACAAACAGCACCTGTCTGTGATGTCCGAAGTCAACCGTCAGGTTATGCGTCTGCAAACTGAGATGGCTTAACCAACGTGCTATGCAGTAGTCGTTAAAAAGACGGCTCCCGATGGGAGCCGTTGATGTTTGTGGGGCAGGCGAAGGATTACGCCGACACCTTCTCTTCCGCATCTGGCAGTTTCGGCACCAGCACGGTCGGTTTACTATCAATGCGCGTCACCAGCAGCTGGTCGATGCGGTAGTTATCAATATCCACCACTTCAAACTTGAAGCCGGAGAACTTCACCGAGTCGGTACGTTTCGGGATCTTACGCAGCATAAACATCATAAAGCCGCCGATGGTCTCGTAGTTTCCGGACTGCGGGAACTCGTCGATATCCAGCACGCGCATCACGTCCTCAATCGGCGTACCGCCGTCAATCAGCCATGAGTTCTCGTCACGCTGCACAATTTGCTCTTCCAGCCCCTGGCCGACCAGGTCGCCCATCAGCGTCGTCATGACGTCGTTGAGGGTGATAATGCCCACCACCAGCGCATATTCGTTCATGATCACCGCGAAGTCTTCACCCGCAGTTTTGAAGCTTTCCAGCGCTTCGGAGAGCGTCAGGGTGTCCGGCACAATCAGGGTATTGCGGATCTGCACGCCGCTGTTCAGCGCCAGGCTCTGGTTTGCCAGCACGCGGTTCAGCAGGTCTTTGGAGTCCACATAGCCGATGATATGGTCGATATCTTCGTTACAGACCAGGAATTTGGAGTGCGGATGCTGCGCCACTTTGGTCTTCAGGCTCTGCTCATCTTCATGCAGATCGAACCAGATGATGTTCTCACGGCCGGTCATGGAAGAGGGAACGGTACGGGATTCCAGTTCGAAAACGTTCTCAATCAGCTCGTGTTCCTGCTTGCGCAGCACGCCTGCCAGCGCCCCGGCTTCAACCACGGCGTAAATATCATCGGATGTGATGTCGTCTTTACGCACCATCGGCAGCTTGAAGATGCGGAAAATGACGTTCGCCAGGCCGTTAAAGAACCACACCAGCGGGCGGAAGACGTACAGACAGAAGCGCATCGGGTTGATGATACGCAAAGCCACAGCTTCTGGCGCAATCATACCGATGCGTTTCGGGGTCAGGTCCGCGAATAGAATGAACAAACCGGTGACCAGCGAGAAGGAGAGGATGAAGCTCAACTGCTCGGCCAGCTCTACGGACATGTACTTTACAAAGAGGCTATAAAACGCCGGAGAAAATGCTGCATCGCCCACGATACCGCCAAGAATGGCGACCGCGTTCAGGCCAATCTGCACCACGGTAAAGAACATGCCGGGATTTTCCTGCATTTTCAAAATGCGTGATGCGTTGATGTTGCCCTCGTCGGCAAGCAGCTTCAGTTTGATTTTACGGGAGGCAGCCAGCGAGATCTCCGATATCGAGAAAAATGCACTGACGGCAATAAGACAAAGTATTACTAAAATACTGTTTAACATAGTTTATCTGGCTTCTCGCCAGATCCTCAGAAGGGGAGTTGATACCATTCGTGTGAAGACACATTGAAGTCAGCTCGTAGCGTTGAGCCGATTATTTCAGCGGTAGTATAGCGTAAAGGCGTGTAAATCTGCCAGAGGTCACGTTTTCGACAAATAAGGTGGGCCTGCGGCGGGGAGTGTGGTTGAGTTATGCGCCACGCGGCTCGCGTGGCGCTAGTGCAGTAATCAGGCGTGCTGTGGAGGCAGGCAAACGCCGATGCCGCCAATCCCGCAGTAGCCGTACGGATTTTTATGCAGATACTGCTGGTGATCGTCTTCGGCATAGTAGAACGGTTTCGCGGTAGCGATTTCGGTCGTCACCTGGCGTTTATCGCCAGCGGCCTGCATCGCTTCCTGGAAACGCGTCAGGCTGGCGTGGGCCGCAGCCTCCTGCTCTGGGGTGAGCGGATAAATAGCCGAACGGTATTGGGTGCCGTGATCGTTACCCTGACGCATGCCCTGCGCCGGATCATGGTTTTCCCAGAACACCTGGAGCAGCTGTTCATAGCTGATAACGCTCGGGTCATACACCACACGGACCGCCTCGGCATGCCCGGTTTCGCCGGAACAGACTTCGCGGTAGGTTGGGTTAGGCGTATACCCTCCGGTATAGCCCGCAGCGGTACTGTAAACGCCCGGCAGCTGCCAGAACAGGCGCTCTACGCCCCAGAAGCAGCCCATGGCAAACAGGGCGATCTCCATTCCATCAGGAACATTTGTCATTGAATGGTTGTTTACGGCGTGTAATGTCGCCACTGGCATAGGGGTGTTGCGTCCCGGTAACGCATCGGCTTGTGATACCAGATGCTTTTTATCGAATAAACTCACGGTGGGGCCTCCCGGGTAGCGTTGTTTCGGTTAAGGTTGTCACGAAGCGTTTAATTGAACACAATAAATGCGATGAATGAGTCTAGATTTAATCATAAGAAATATTTGGGTGTTGCACCCTTTTTCAACCCGTAATTTGGGTTTTTGGCCAGCAGGCCGTATTTTGC
Organism: Enterobacter cloacae complex sp.; assembly: GCF_900322725.1. Lineage (NCBI taxonomy): Bacteria > Pseudomonadati > Pseudomonadota > Gammaproteobacteria > Enterobacterales > Enterobacteriaceae > Enterobacter > Enterobacter cloacae complex sp. Next base: position 2,577,147 of record NZ_LT991957.1, read on the forward strand.
CGCGGAGCGGCACTGCATTTGCTTCCAGGGTGGAAACAGGGATATTCAGGAGAAAACGTGACAAAGATCCGCCAGTTATGTTTAGTCAGTTTAATGCTGACAAGCGGGATTGCCAGCGCGGCGAATGTCCGTTTGCAGGTTGAGGGGTTATCCGGGGCGCTGGAAAAAAACGTGCGTGCGCAGCTTTCTACCATCCAGAGCGATGAAGTGACGCCGGATCGGCGTTTTCGCGCGCGCGTGGATGACGCCATTCGCGAAGGCTTAAAGGCGTTGGGGTACTACGAACCCACCATCGATTTCGACTTACGCCCGCCGCCGGCGAAGGGGCGTCAGGTATTGATTGCCCGCGTTTCGCCGGGCGAACCCGTCCTGATTGGTGGCACGAACGTGGTGCTGCGCGGCGGTGCGCGCACGGATCGGGACTACCTGGATCTGCTTAGCAACCGCCCGAAAGTGGGCACCGTGCTCAATCACGGGGATTACGATCGCTTTAAAAAGTCGTTGACCAACGTTTCCCTGCGTAAAGGCTATTTCGACAGCAAATTCAACAAAAGCCAGCTGGGCGTTGCGCTTGAGCGACGTCAGGCATTCTGGGATATCGACTACGACAGCGGCGAACGCTATCGGTTTGGCGATGTAACCTTCGAAGGATCGCAGATCCGTGACGAGTATCTGCAAAACCTGGTGCCGTTCAAAAAGGGCGACTACTACCAGTCCAGCGACCTCGGCGAGCTGAACCGTCGTTTGTCCGCTACCGGCTGGTTTAACTCCGTGGTGGTGGCGCCTGAATTTGAAAAATCCCGTAAAACGAAGGTATTACCGCTGCATGGCGTGGTCTCTCCGCGCACCGAGAACACCATTGAGACCGGTGTCGGCTACTCCACGGACGTCGGCCCGCGCGTGAAGGCGTCGTGGAGAAAACCGTGGATGAACTCCTACGGCCACAGCCTGACTACCAGCGTCAGCCTCTCTGCGCCTGAACAGCAACTGGACTTCAGCTACAAAATGCCGCTGCTGAAAAACCCGCTTGAGCAATATTACCTGGTGCAGGGCGGCTTTAAGCGCACCGATTTGAACGATACCGAGCAGGACTCGACAACGCTTGCGGTCTCACGCTTCTGGGATCTCTCCAGCGGCTGGCAGCGCGCCATTAACCTGCGCTGGAGCCTCGATCACTTTACCCAGGCCAACGTCACCAACACCACCATGCTGCTTTATCCGGGTGTGATGATTAGCCGCACACGCTCGCGCGGCGGCCTGATGCCAACCTGGGGCGATTCCCAGCGCTACTCCATCGATTATTCCAACACCGCCTGGGGATCCGACGTGGACTTCTCCGTCTTTCAGGCGCAAAACGTCTGGATCCGCACGCTGTATGACAAACACCGCTTTGTGATGCGCGGCAATCTCGGCTGGATTGAGACGGGTGATTTCGAGCGCGTTCCGCCGGACCTGCGCTTCTTCGCCGGGGGCGACCGCAGCATTCGCGGGTATAAGTACAAATCGATCTCACCTGAAAACGAAAAAGGCCAGCTGACCGGGGCCTCTAAGCTGGCGACCGGCTCGCTGGAGTACCAGTACAACGTCAGCGGCAAATGGTGGGGCGCCATGTTTGTCGACAGCGGTGAAGCGGTAAACGACATCCGCCGCAGCGATTTCAAAACCGGCGCGGGCGTAGGCGTGCGCTGGCAGTCACCGGTCGGGCCGATCAAGCTCGATTTCGCCGTTCCGGTGGGTGACAAAGAAGAACACGGTTTACAGTTTTACATCGGTCTGGGGCCTGAATTATGAGTTTATGGAAGAAGATAAGCCTCGGAGTGCTGATTTTTATCGTATTGCTGCTGGGCACGGTGGCGTTTCTGGTGGGCACCACCACGGGCCTGCATCTGCTGTTTAACGCCGCGAACCGCTGGGTGCCGGGGCTGGAAATCGGCCAGGTGACGGGCGGCTGGCGCGATCTGCGCCTGAAAAATATCCGCTATGAACAGCCCGGCGTGGCGGTGAACGCGGGCGAGTTTCATCTGGCGGTGAAGCTGGGCTGCCTGCGGGACAGCAGGCTGTGCGTAAACGATCTGTCGTTAAAAGACGTAAACGTGGCGATAGATTCCAAAAAAATGCCGAAGTCTGAGCCCGTCGAGGAAGAGGATAGCGGCCCGCTTAACCTCTCCACGCCGTACCCGATTGCGCTCTACCGGGTTGCGCTGGATAACGTCAACGTCAAAATCGACGATACGACGGTATCGGTGATGGATTTCACCTCCGGTCTGCGCTGGCAGGAGAAAAACCTCACCCTGACCCCAACCTCCCTGCAAGGGCTGCTGATTGCGCTGCCGAAGGTGGCCGACGTGGCGCAGGAAGAGATCGTCGAGCCGAAGATCCAGAACCCGCAGCCGGAAGAAAAACCGCTGGGTGAAACGCTGAAAGATCTCTTCTCGAAACCGGTGCTGCCGGAGATGACCGACGTGCATCTGCCGCTGAACCTCAATATCGAAGAGTTTAAGGGCGAGCAGCTGCGTCTGACGGGTGACACCGATCTGACGGTCTACAACATGCTGCTTAAAGTCAGCAGCATCGACGGCAACATGAAGCTCGACGCGCTGGATATCGACTCCAGTCAGGGCTCGGTGAACGCCTCAGGCAACGCGCAGCTGCGCGACAACTGGCCGGTAGATATTACGCTGAACAGCGCCCTGAACATCGATCCGCTGAAGGGCGAAAAGGTGAAGGTGAAGGTCGGCGGTGCGTTACGCGAGAAGCTTGAGTTCGGCGTGAACCTGTCCGGCCCGGTGGATATGGTGCTGCGTGGGCAAACCCAGCTGGCAGAAGCCGGTTTACCGCTCAACCTTGAGATTGTCAGCAAGCAGCTTTACTGGCCATTCACCGGCGAAAAGCAGTTCCAGGCCGACGATCTGAAGCTGAAGCTGAGTGGCAAAATGACCGACTACACGCTGTCGTTCCGCACGGCAGTGAAGGGGCAGGGGGTACCGCCCGCCGATATCACCCTGGATGCGAAGGGTAACGAGTTGCAGGTAAACCTCGACAAGCTGACCGTGGCAGCGCTGGAAGGAAAAACCGAGCTGACCGCGCTGCTCGACTGGCAGCAGGCGATCAGCTGGCGCGGCGAGCTGAAGCTGACCGGGATCAACACCGCCAAAGAGGTACCGGACTGGCCGTCAAAACTCGACGGCCTGATCAAAACTCGCGGCAGCCTGTACGGCGGCACCTGGCAGATGGACGTGCCGGAAATCAAGCTGACCGGCAACGTGAAGCAGAACAAAGTCAACGTAGAGGGCTCGGTTAAGGGCAACAGCTATCTCCAGTGGGTGATCCCGGGCCTGCACGTGGCGCTGGGCCGCAACACGGCGGATATCAAAGGCGAGCTGGGGGTGAAAGACCTCGATCTGGATGCCACCATCGACGCGCCAAACCTTGATAACGCCCTGCCGGGCCTTGGCGGTACGGCGAAAGGGTTAGTGAAGGTTCGCGGTACGGTGGAAGCGCCGCAGCTGCTGGCCGACATTACCGCTAACAATCTGCGCTGGCAGGAACTCTCCATTGCCCGCGTGCGCGTCGAAGGGGACGTAAAATCCACCGATCAGATCGGCGGTAGCCTCGACCTGCGCGTGGAGCGTATTTCTCAGCCGGACGTGAACATCAGCCTGGTGACGCTGGCGGCGAAAGGTAACGAGAAGCAGCACGATCTCCAGCTGCGCGTGCAGGGCGAGCCGGTCTCCGGGCAGCTGCACCTGACCGGCAGCTTTGACCGCAACGCGACGCGCTGGAAAGGGCAGCTGGACAACACCCGCTTCAGCACGCCGGTTGGCCCGCTGGTGCTGTCCCGATCCATCGCGCTGGACTACCGCAACGCAGAGCAGAAAATCAGCATTGGGCCGCACTGCTGGACCAACCCGAACGCCGAGCTGTGCGTGCCGCAGACCATTGATGCGGGCGCGGAAGGACGCGCGCAGATCAACCTCAACCGTTTTGACCTGGCCATGCTGAAACCGTTTATGCCGGAAACCACCCAGGCGAGCGGGGTCTTTAGCGGTAAAGCGGACGTCGCGTGGGACACTACCAAAGAGGGCCTGCCGCAGGGCAGCGTGAGTCTCTCCGGGCGTAACGTGAAGGTCACGCAGGAGGTCAATGACGCGCCGCTGCCGGTGGCGTTCGACACCCTGAATCTGAATGCCGACCTGCGTAACAACCGCGCGGAGCTGGGGTGGCTTATTCGTCTGACCAACAACGGTCAGCTTGACGGTCAGGTACAAATTACCGATCCGCAAGGGCGGCGCAACCTCGGCGGCAACGTCAATATTCGCAACTTCAACCTGGCGATGGTGAATCCGATTTTCTCGCGAGGTGAAAAAGCGGCGGGTATGCTCAGCGCCAACCTGCGCCTGGCGGGAGATGCGCAAAGCCCGCAGCTGTTTGGCCAGATGCGGCTAAGCGGCGTGGACATCGACGGTAACTTTATGCCGTTCGATATGCAGCCAAGCCAGCTTGCGATGAACTTTAACGGCCAAAGCTCAACCCTCAGTGGTTCAGTGCTGACGCAGCAGGGACAAATCAACCTGAGCGGCGATGCAGACTGGAGCCAGCTTGATAACTGGCGCGCCCGTATTGCGGCCAAAGGCAGCAGGGTGCGTATCACGGTACCGCCGATGGTGCGGCTGGACGTATCGCCAGACGTGGTCTTTGAGGCAACGCCAAGCCTCTTCACGCTGGATGGCCGCGTCGATGTCCCGTGGGCGCGCATCGTGGTTCACGAGGTGCCGGAAAGCGCGGTTGGCGTCTCCAGTGATGAAGTTATGCTCAATGAAAATCTGAAACCTGTTGAACAGAAGAGCGCTGGCATACCGATCAATAGTAATCTTATCGTGCACGTGGGGAATAACGTGCGTTTGGACGCGTTTGGGCTGAAGGCGAGACTCACGGGTGACCTGAAAGTGGCGCAGGATCAGCAGGGGCTGGGCCTGAATGGACAAATCAATATTCCTGAAGGGCGCTTCCATGCCTACGGTCAGGATTTGATTGTGCGTAAAGGTGAGCTGCTGTTCTCCGGTCCACCGGATCAGCCGGTCCTGAATATCGAAGCGATCCGTAACCCGGAAGCCACCGAAGATGATGTGATTGCGGGCGTGCGCGTGACGGGCTCCGCCGACGAACCTAAGGCAGAGATCTTCTCTGACCCGGCCATGTCGCAACAGGAAGCGCTCTCTTACCTGCTGCGCGGACAGGGTCTGGATAGCCAGCAGGGCGATGGTGCGGCAATGACGTCAATGTTAGTCGGTCTGGGGGTTGCACAAAGTGGTCAGGTTGTGGGTAAAATCGGCGAGACGTTTGGCGTAAGCAATCTGGCGCTGGACACTCAGGGCGTGGGTGACTCTTCGCAGGTAGTGGTCAGCGGCTATGTACTGCCGGGTCTACAGGTAAAATATGGCGTGGGGATCTTTGACTCACTGGCTACACTCACGTTACGTTACCGCCTGATGCCTAAGCTATATCTGGAAGCAGTGTCCGGCGTAGACCAGGCACTAGATCTGCTCTATCAGTTTGAGTTTTAGCAATGCGAATATTTGTTTACGGCAGTTTACGAACCAAGCAAGGCAACAGCCACTGGATGACCAACGCCCAGTTGCTGGGAAATTACACAATCGAAAACTATCAGCTGTACAGTCTGGGCCACTATCCAGGCGCGGTTCCGGGGAACGGAACGGTACAGGGTGAAGTTTATCGTATTGATAATGCTACGCTGGCCGAACTTGATGCCTTGCGCACCAGGGGCGGTGAATACGCTCGCCAGTTGATCCAGACGCCTTACGGCAGTGCATGGATGTATGTGTACCAACGTTCGGTCGACGGGTTAACGCTGATTGAAAGCGGTAACTGGTTAGACAGAGACCAGTTCTGAAAAACGACAACGCCACCGTAAGGTGGCGTTGTTTTTTGTGGCTGTAATATCAATGACTTGCACTGTACAGTGTAGGCCCGTGCAAGCGTAGCGCCGCCGGGCGATACTTCCCAATCGCACGGGTTGCCGGAATCGAAAGGCACAAAAAAGCCCCGACGCGCGGGGCTTAGTATCAGCAGTAAGAATTACTTCTTAGCTGCACGTTCGAAAGAGGCGATGATTTCTGCTTTCGCCGCTTCTGCGTTATCCCAGCCTTCAACTTTAACCCATTTGCCTTTTTCGAGATCTTTGTAGTGCTCGAAGAAGTGGGCGATCTGCGCTTTCAGCAGCTCTGGCAGGTCGTTCACATCTTTAATGTGATCGTATTCTTTGCTCAGTTTGGTGTGCGGTACGGCAACCAGTTTCGCATCTTCACCCGCTTCGTCGGTCATTTTCAGCACGCCAACAGGACGGCAGCGAATGACGGAGCCTGGCTGCAATGGGTATGGCGTTGGGACCAGTACGTCAACCGGATCACCGTCCAGAGACAGGGTGTGGTTGATGTAGCCGTAGTTGCACGGATAGAACATGGCGGTGGACATGAAACGGTCAACGAACAGCGCGCCGGTGTCTTTGTCGATTTCGTATTTGATTGGATCTGCGTTGGCCGGGATTTCGATAACCACGTAGATGTCTTCTGGCAGTTCTTTACCCGCAGGGACGTTGAGTAAGCTCATGTCGGTGTCCTTCAAAATGGATGGTAAACAAGTGGCAAGTATTATAGCCAACTGGCGCTGAAAGTCTTCGCCTGTTTTCGTCTTATCTCTCCCGCGCCTTCACTTTTCAGACCGTTTCCATGACAGGATAATCCATAAACTCAGCCGCATTTTAAATGTGGAAATGAAAGCGATTACAAACTTGTGATTAACGTTTTATTCACTTTTCTGAAGTGTGACGTAACGCAATCCGTAACATATTCCATTGGCTATAGTTCATCCGCAGAACATCTTTTAACCAACAATAACCTACCCTACGAGGACGTTCATATGTGGAAGCGCTTACTTCTTGTTACAGCAGTTTCGGCAGCCATGTCGTCTATGGCGATGGCCGCACCGTTAACCGTTGGATTTTCGCAGGTCGGATCTGAATCCGGCTGGCGCGCCGCTGAAACGAACGTGGCGAAAAGTGAGGCTGAAAAGCGCGGTATTACGCTGAAAATCGCCGATGGTCAGCAAAAGCAAGAGAACCAGATTAAAGCGGTGCGTTCATTTATCGCCCAGGGCGTGGATGCCATCTTTATCGCCCCGGTTGTCGCGACGGGCTGGGAGCCGGTGCTGAAGGAAGCCAAAGATGCTGAAATTCCTGTCTTCCTGCTCGACCGTTCCATCGACGTAAAAGACAAATCTCTCTATATGACCACCGTCACCGCCGATAACGTGCTGGAAGGCAAACTGATTGGTGACTGGCTGGTGAAGCAGGTGGATGGCAAGCCGTGTAACGTGGTTGAGTTGCAGGGAACGGTTGGTGCGAGCGTCGCGATCGACCGCAAGAAAGGGTTCGCGCAGGCCATCGCCAGCGCGCCAAACATTAAGATCGTCCGTTCTCAGTCCGGCGACTTCACCCGCAGCAAGGGTAAAGAGGTCATGGAAAGCTTCATTAAGGCAGAAAATAACGGCAAAAATATCTGCATGGTTTACTCCCACAACGACGACATGGCGATCGGCGCCATTCAGGCCATCAAAGAAGCGGGCCTGAAGCCGGGCAAAGATATCCTTACCGGCTCGATCGACGGCGTGCCGGACATCTACAAAGCGATGATTGACGGCGAAGCGAACGCCAGCGTTGAGCTGACGCCAAACATGGCGGGCCCGGCATTCGACGCGCTGGAGAAATTCAAGAAAGACGGCACGGTGCCTGAAAAAGTAACGGTCACCAAATCCACGCTCTACCTGCCGGACACGGCGAAAGAAGAGTTAGAGAAGAAGAAAAATATGGGCTACTGATCAGTGACATTGCCGGGTGGCGCTGCGCTTACCCGGCCTGCGATACGCTCATTTGTAGGCCGGATAAGCGTAGCGTCATCCGGCTTAATGCAGGGGGAATCATGACCACCGAACAACACCAGGAAATCCTCCGCACCGAGGGCCTGAGTAAATTTTTCCCAGGCGTTAAGGCGCTGGATAACGTTGATTTCAGCCTGCGGCGAGGGGAGATCATGGCGTTGCTCGGCGAAAACGGCGCGGGGAAGTCGACGCTGATTAAAACCCTGACGGGGGTATATCACGCCGATCGCGGCACTATCTGGCTGGAAGGTAATGCGATTTCGCCAAAGAATACCGCGCATGCCCAGCAGCTGGGGATCGGCACGGTCTACCAGGAAGTGAACCTGCTGCCAAACATGTCGGTAGCGGACAACCTGTTTATAGGCCGCGAGCCCAGACGTTTTGGCCTGCTGCGCCGCAAAGAGATGGAAGCGCGCGCCACGAAGCTGATGGCATCTTATGGTTTCTCTCTCGACGTGCGCGAACCGCTGAACCGCTTTTCCGTGGCGATGCAGCAGATCGTCGCGATCTGTCGCGCTATCGATCTCTCGGCGAAAGTGCTGATCCTCGATGAACCCACCGCCAGCCTCGATACCCAGGAAGTGGAGATGCTTTTTACCCTGATGCGCCAGCTGCGCGATCAGGGCGTGAGCCTGATCTTTGTTACGCACTTCCTCGATCAGGTTTACGAGGTAAGCGATCGCATTACGGTGCTGCGCAACGGCGGCTTTGTCGGCTGCCGGGAAACCCGCGAGCTGCCGCAGATTGAGCTGGTCAAAATGATGCTGGGCCGCGAGCTGGAGACCAACGCACTCCAGCGCGCGGGCCGCACGCTGCTGAGCGAAAAACCGATCGCCGCCTTTCACGACTACGGCAAAAAAGGAACCATCGCGCCGTTTAACCTGGAGGTGCGCCCCGGCGAAATTGTGGGTCTGGCGGGTCTGTTAGGCTCCGGACGCACCGAAACCGCCGAAGTGATCTTCGGGATCAGGCCCGCCGACAGCGGAACGGCGCTGATCAAAGGCAAACCGCAAACGCTACGCTCGCCGCATCAGGCGTCGTGCCTCGGGGTGGGTTTCTGCCCGGAAGACAGGAAAACGGACGGAATTATTGCCGCCGCCTCGGTGCGGGAAAACATCATTCTGGCGCTACAGGCCCAGCGCGGCTGGCTGCGTCCGATACCGCGTAAAGAGCAAAACGCCATTGCCGAGCGCTTTATCCGCCAGCTCGGTATACGTACCCCGAGCGCCGAACAGCCCATTGAGTTTCTCTCCGGCGGCAACCAGCAGAAGGTGCTGCTCTCTCGCTGGCTGCTGACCAAACCGCAGTTCCTGATCCTCGACGAGCCCACGCGCGGCATCGACGTGGGCGCGCACGCCGAAATCATCCGGCTTATCGAAACGCTGTGTGCCGACGGTCTGGCGCTGCTGGTGATCTCGTCTGAGCTGGAGGAGCTGGTTGGCTATGCCGATCGCGTCATTATCATGCGCGATCGCAGGCAGGTGGCTGAGATCCCGCTGGATAAGCTGTCCGTTCCGGCGATCATGAATGCCATCGCGGCGTAAGGAGTCAAATGTGATGTCCCGTTCTCTTTCGCAAACTGGCGAAGCGAAGCGCTGCTTCAGCTGGCCGACCGGCACGCCGCAAATCGTGGCGCTGCTGCTGGTGCTGCTGGTGGATAGCCTGGTAGCCCCGCATTTTTTCCAGATCGTCGTGCAGGATGGCCGCCTGTTTGGAAGCCCGATCGACATCTTAAACCGTGCCGCGCCCGTAGCGCTGCTGGCGATTGGCATGACGCTGGTGATTGCCACCGGCGGGATCGACCTCTCCGTCGGTGCGGTAATGGCGATTGCGGGCGCCACCGCCGCCTCGATGACCGTTGCCGGGCACAGCCTGCCGGTGGTTCTGCTCGCCGCGCTGGGGTCCGGCGTATTAGCCGGGCTGTGGAACGGCATTCTGGTCGCGGTACTCAAGATCCAGCCGTTTGTCGCGACGTTGATTTTGATGGTGGCCGGGCGCGGCGTGGCGCAGCTTATTACCTCCGGTCAAATCGTCACCTTTAGCTCCCCGAGCCTGGCGTGGATCGGCAGCGGTAACGTCCTGTACTTCCCGACGCCGGTGATCGTTGCCCTCGTGACGCTGGTTATCTTTTGGCTTTTCACCCGCAAAACGGCGCTCGGGATGTTCATCGAAGCGGTGGGGATTAACATTCGGGCCGCGAAAAACGCCGGCGTGAATACCCGGCTGATGGTGATGCTGACCTACGTCCTGAGCGGCGTCTGCGCCGCGATTGCCGGGGTGATCGTGGCCGCCGATATTCGTGGGGCGGATGCCAACAACGCCGGACTCTGGCTGGAGCTGGACGCGATCCTCGCGGTGGTGATCGGCGGCGGATCGCTGATGGGCGGACGGTTTAACCTGCTGCTCTCGGTGGTGGGGGCGCTGATTATTCAGTGTATGAATACCGGTATTTTGCTCTCCGGCTTCCAGCCGGAGCTCAATCAGGTCGTCAAAGCGGTCGTGGTGCTTATCGTGCTTATCGTGCAGTCGCCGCGCTTTATCACTCTCATTAAGGGGATCCGCGGTCATGATAAAACGTAATTTGCCGTTAACGATCACGCTGGGCGTGTTCGTGCTGGGCTACCTCTACTGCCTGACCCAGTTCCCGGGGTTCGCCTCCACGCGGGTGATTTGCAACATTCTGACCGATAACGCGTTTCTCGGGATTATTGCCGTCGGCATGACCTTTGTGATCCTCTCCGGCGGGATCGACCTCTCCGTTGGGTCGGTGATCGCCTTTACCGGCGTGTTCCTTGCCAAGGCCATTGGCTACTGGGGCATTTCGCCGCTGCTGGCGTTCCCGCTGGTGCTGGCCATGGGCTGCGCGTTCGGCGCCTTTATGGGGCTTTTAATCGACGCGCTGAAAATCCCGGCGTTTATCATCACCCTTGCCGGGATGTTCTTCCTGCGCGGCGTGAGCTATCTGGTGTCGGAGGAGTCGATTCCGATTAACCATCCGATCTACGACACGCTCTCCAGCCTGGCGTGGAAAATTCCCGGCGGAGGGCGCCTGAGCGCGATGGGGCTGCTGATGCTGGGCGTGGTGGTGATCGGGATCTTCCTCGCCCACCGTACCCGGTTTGGTAATCAGGTGTATGCCATTGGCGGCAGCGCCACGTCCGCGAACCTGATGGGGATTTCCACGCGCAGCACCACTATCCGCATCTACATGCTTTCGACCGGCCTTGCCACGCTCGCGGGGATTGTGTTTTCGGTGTACACCCAGGCAGGTTATGCGCTGGCGGGGGTGGGGGTTGAGCTGGACGCCATTGCCTCGGTGGTCATCGGCGGCACGCTGCTCAGCGGCGGCGTGGGGACGGTGCTCGGCACGCTATTTGGCGTGGCGATCCAGGGGCTGATTCAGACCTACATCAACTTCGACGGCACGCTTAGCTCCTGGTGGACTAAAATCGCCATCGGCATTCTGCTGTTTATTTTTATCGCGCTCCAGCGCGGCCTGACGGTGCTGTGGGAGAACCGCCTAAGCTCGCCTGTTACCCGTGTAAATACCTCTGTAACAGGGCGATAACATGCTGAAATTGCTTAAAGTCTAAACATTTTCCGGTAGCGGCCGATACTCTTTTTTTATGCCCAGAAATATCTCGCTACCGGAAATAACATCATGCTTAAAACGCTATCGATTCGTACCGGCTTGCTCTCTTTACTGGCCGTTATGACCCTTCTGCTGCTGATTGTCAGCGGCATCGGCATTTATGCCCTTACACAAAGCTCCGCTTCTCTCCAGCGCATCAATCACCTTCAGGGTGAACAGATGGTGCAGCTGAATGCCGGCTACACGCTGATCCTGCGCGCGCGTAACGAGGCAGGTCAGGCCGTCCGCATGATGGAGGTCGGCCTGCTGGACGATGCGGCCAAGGCGGTCAAAACCATTAACCAGGAAGTGACGCTGGCACAGAAAACGCTGAAGGGCGTGATCGGCGGTGGCGTGGCGGATGAACAGGGACAAAAGCTGCTGGATAAGGTCGCCGCGAGCCTGGCGGTGTACAACCAGCAGGGCATCACCCCGATGCTGAACGCCCTGAACGAGCAAAGCGCGGACGGCTATTATGATCTGCTGGAAAGCAAGCTGGTGCCGGTGGCGAAGCAGTTTGATAATGATATGCAGGCGTTCCAGGCGTGGAGCGAGGCGCGCGGCAAAGCGGAAGTGAGCGCCGTGCAGGCGAGTAAAACCCGCGTGCTGATCCTGATTATCGTCGCGGCGCTGCTGACGGCAGGCATTATCGTGCTGGCCTGGCTGGTGCTGCGCCATATGCTGCTCAAGCCGCTTTCAGCCTCAATTGCCCAGCTGGAGCACGTGGCGGCAGGGGATTTAACCTACGCCCTGAACGCGCCTGCGAGCCAGGAATTTAACCGCCTCAACGCGGCCATCGAAGAGATGCGTCAGTCGCTGATGGGCTCCGTCCTGCGCGTGCGCGACGCCAGCTCGCAGATTGATACCGGCAGCCGCGAGCTGACGGCCGGGAACCTGAACCTTGCCCAGCGCACGGAATCCACCGCCACGTCGCTGGAGCAGACGGCCGCCAGTATGGAAGAGATCACCGCCACGGTGAAACGTAACGCCGAAAACGCCGGGCAGGCGCACCAGCTGGCGCAGTCGGTCTCCGACACCGCCGATCGCGGCAGCGAAATGGTGTGCTACGTCATTGAGAAGATGCGCGATATCTCCGGCAGCGCGGCGCGCATCGCCGATATCCTGAGCGTTATCGATGGGATCGCCTTCCAGACCAATATTCTGGCGCTGAACGCGTCCGTAGAAGCGGCGCGTGCGGGCGAGCAGGGACGGGGTTTTGCGGTCGTGGCGGGTGAGGTGCGCAATCTCGCCAGCCGCAGTGCCGATGCCGCGAAGGAGATCCGCTCGCTTATCAGCGATTCGCAAACCCACGTGAACGAGGGCAGCGAGCTGGCGCAACAGGCCGGTGAGACGATGGACGAGATCGCCACCGAAGTGCTGCGTATGACCAAACTGATGCGAGAAATTGCAACGGCGTCTCAGGAGCAGAGCCGCGGCATTGAGCAGGTGAATATCGCCGTTAATCAGATGGATGAAACGGCGCAACAAAACGCGGCGCTGGTTCAACAATCCTCTGCGGCAACACGTTCCCTGGAGGCGCAGTCGCGCGAGCTGATGGAGGCGATGGCCTCCTTCAGGCTGACGGCGCAAACGGCATGATAAAAAAAGGGGAGCCTGTCAGGCTCCCCTTTTTACGCCTTACGCGTCCGGGAATTCGCGGATCATGCGTTCAACGTCTTCCACCATATGGTTATTGCCGACGAAGAACGAACGGCGCTGGTGCAGGCTTTCCGGCACGATATCCAGGATACGCTCTTTACCGTCGCTCGCCTTGCCGCCCGCCTGCTCGGCCAGGAACGCCATCGGGTTGCACTCGTACAGCAGACGCAGCTTCCCGTCAGGGTGGCTTGCCGTGCTTGGATAAAGGTAAATCCCGCCCTTCAGCAGGTTGCGGTGGAAATCCGCCACCAGCGAGCCGATATAGCGCGAGGTGTACGGGCGCTGCGTGGCTTTATCCTCTTCCTGGCAGAACTTGATGTACTTCTTCACGCCGTTCGGGAATTTGATGTAGTTGCCTTCGTTGATGGAGTAGGTATTGCCCTTCTCCGGGAAGCGCATACGCTCCTGGCACAGGCAGAACACGCCCAGTGACGGATCGTAAGTAAAGGCGTGCACGCCGCAGCCGGTGGTGTACACCAGCATGGTGGACGAGCCATACACCACGTAGCCGGCAGCAACCTGATTGCTGCCCGGTTGCAGGAAGTCTTCTTCCGTCACCGGTGTGCCAACCGGCGTAACGCGACGGTAGATGGAGAAAATGGTACCAACAGAAACGTTAACGTCGATGTTGGAGGAGCCGTCGAGCGGATCCATCAGAACAACGTATTTCGCGTGTTCGCACCCTTCGAAGACGACGATCTCATCTTCTTCTTCAGAGGCGATACCCGCAACGATGTCGCGCGCGCGCAGTGCTGCTTTCAGTTTTTCATTGGCGAACAGGTCGAGTTTTTGCTGAACCTCACCCTGAACGTTCTCGGCACCGCTGGCACCCAGGATATCGACCAGACCGGCCTTGTTGATATCGCGGTGGATGATCTTAGCGCCCAGCTTTATTGCCGACAGCAAAGCAGTGAGCTCACCCGTAGCATGAGAGAACTCGTGCTGCTTTTCGACAATAAATTCACCTAACGTTTTCATAACACTTTCCCTGCATCTTATGTTGAGTAAAGCGGTTGATGTCCAACAATCTTAACAAACATTCAAATATTAGCGCAGAGGTGAATCGCGCCAGCAAAATACGGATTTACCTGAAATGCGTTTCACAGCCGCTGACATGTGGGTAAAATGTGCGCCACATTGAAGAAGGATAGTGACGTATGCGCATTCATATATTGGGGATTTGTGGCACTTTCATGGGCGGACTGGCAATGCTGGCGCGCTCGCTGGGCCATGAAGTGACAGGTTCGGACGCCAATGTGTATCCGCCGATGAGCACGCTGCTGGAGAAGCAGGGAATTTCTCTGATTCAGGGATACGACGCCAGCCAGCTGGAGCCGCAGCCGGATCTGGTGATCGTTGGCAACGCCATGACCCGTGGGAATCCATGCGTTGAAGCAGTGCTGGAACGCAATATCCCGTACATGTCTGGCCCGCAGTGGCTGCATGATTTTGTCCTGCGCGACCGCTGGGTGGTCGCCGTTGCCGGGACGCACGGCAAAACCACCACCGCCGGCATGGCGACCTGGATCCTCGAAGCCTGCGGTTACAAGCCGGGCTTCGTGATCGGCGGCGTGCCGGGGAATTTCGACGTTTCCGCGCGTCTGGGCGACAGCCCGTTCTTTGTGATTGAAGCGGATGAATACGACTGTGCATTCTTCGACAAGCGATCCAAATTCGTGCACTACTGCCCGCGCACGCTGATCCTCAACAACCTTGAGTTCGATCACGCGGATATCTTTGACGACCTGAAGGCGATCCAGAAACAGTTCCACCATCTGGTGCGCATCGTGCCGGGCCAGGGCCGTATCATCCTGCCGGAGAACGACATCAACCTGAAGCAGACCCTGGCGATGGGCTGCTGGAGCGAGCAGGAGCTGGTGGGCGAGCAGGGCCACTGGCAGGCGAAAAAACTGAACGCCGATGCCTCCGAGTGGGACGTGCTGCTCGACGGTGAGAAAGTCGGTGAAGTGAAGTGGGGCCTGGTGGGCGAACACAACATGCACAACGGCCTGATGGCGATAGCGGCGGCGCGTCATGTGGGGGTTCTGCCTGCGGATGCCGCCAGTGCGCTGGGCACATTTATCAATGCCCGTCGACGTCTGGAACTGCGCGGTGAAGCCCACGGCGTGACGGTGTACGACGATTTCGCGCACCACCCAACCGCCATTCTGGCGACGCTTGCCGCATTGCGTGGCAAAGTCGGCGGCACCGCGCGCATTCTGGCCGTACTGGAACCGCGTTCAAACACCATGAAAATGGGGATCTGCAAAGACGATCTCGCGCCGTCCTTAGGGCGTGCCGATGAGGTCTTCCTGCTGCAACCGCAGCATATTCCGTGGCAGGTGGCCGAAGTGGCCGATGCCTGCATTCAGCCGGCGCACTGGAGTGCGGACGTGGATGTCTTAGCGGATATGGTGGTGAAAGCCGCACAGCCTGGCGACCACATTCTGGTGATGAGCAACGGCGGGTTTGGTGGGATCCATCAGAAGCTGCTGGACTGTCTGGCGAAGAAAGCCGCGGCCGCAGCGTAAAAAAAAGCCCGGTGGCGCTAGCGCTTACCGGGCCTACATTTTTTCGCACGACCTTGTAGGCCGGATAAGGCATTTACGCCGCCATCCGGCGCAAACCCGCACAGATTACTCTTCGTTCTCAGACAGCTCGCGCAGATACTGGAAAATCAGGCGCGCTGACTTCGGCGGCTTATTCCCTTCTTTCTCTTTCTTCGCGTTGCGGATAAGCGATCGCAGCTGCTGGCGGTCGGCATTCGGCCACAGGTTCAGCACTTCTGGTACCGCGTCATCACCTTGCTCGATCAAACGATCGCGGATCTGCTCCAGCTTATGGAACAGCGCAACCTGCTGGTTATGGCGGTTTTTCAGCTTATCCAGCGCCTGACGGATCGGCTCCACGTCACGCTGACGCAGCAGTTTACCGATAAGCTGAAGCTGGCGGCGACGCCCTTCTTTCTTGATTTTCTGTGCCAGTTCAATGGCATCACGCAGATCCTGGTCGAGCGGGAGCTTATCCAGCGCGTTTTTACCCAGTTCTACCATTTCTGCGCCAAGCTGTTTTAACTCTTCGGCGTCACGTTTAATTTCACTTTTACTGACCCAGATGATCTCATCATCTTCGTCTTCGATGTCATCACCGGGAACGTCGTCGAGCCAGTCTTCGGGCTGCTTAGTCATGTCAGGCTCCTTAAAAAAAGAGGCTAATGTTACCAGTTAAGACGCGCACTGAAAAACGGTTCTCTGTTAGACTTCACTTAACTCTCTCTTACAGTATGGCATTTGCGATGAAAGTAACCTCACAAGTTGAAGCGCAGCGTAAGATCCTGGAAGAAGCCGTCTCCACCGCGCTGACGCTCGCTTCAGGCAAATCAGATGGCGCCGAAGTGGCGGTCAGCAAAACCACCGGCATTAGCGTGAGCACCCGCTATGGCGAAGTGGAGAACGTAGAATTTAACAGCGATGGCGCGCTGGGGATCACCGTGTATCACCAGAATCGCAAAGGCAGCGCGTCGTCTACCGATCTCAGCCCGGATGCCATCGCCCGGACGGTGCAGGCGGCATTGGATATCGCCCGCTACACCTCGCCGGATCCTTACGCTGGCGTGGCCGATAAAGAGCTGCTGGCGTTTGACGCGCCGGATCTCGATCTGTTCCATCCGGCGGAAGTGACCCCGGACGAAGCCATTGAGCTGGCCTCGCGCGCCGAGCAGGCGTCTTTGCAGGCCGACAAACGCATCACCAACACCGAAGGCGGCAGCTTTAACAGCCACTACGGCATCAAAGTGTTCGGTAACTCGCACGGCATGTTGCAGGGGTACTGCTCAACCCGTCACTCGCTGTCCAGCTGCGTGATCGCCGAAGAGAACGGCGATATGGAGCGCGATTACGCGTATACCATTGGCCGCGCGCTGGGGGATTTGCAGTCTCCCGAGTGGGTGGGCAAAGAGTGTGCCGAACGCACGCTGTCACGCCTCTCACCGCGTAAGCTCTCCACCATGAAAGCCCCGGTCATTTTTGCCAATGAAGTGGCGACCGGCCTGTTTGGTCATCTGGTGGGGGCGATTGCGGGCGGTTCGGTGTACCGTAAATCGACCTTCCTGCTCGACTCGCTGGGCAAGCAGATCCTGCCGGAATGGCTGACCATCGAAGAGCATCCGCACCTGCTGAAAGGGCTGGCGTCTACGCCGTTCGACAGCGAAGGCGTGCGCACGGAACGCCGGGATATCGTTAAAGACGGCGTGCTGACCCAGTGGCTGCTGACCAACTACTCCGCGCGCAAGCTGGGGCTGAAAAGCACCGGGCACGCGGGTGGGATCCACAACTGGCGCATTGCCGGACAGGGCCTGAACTTTGAGCAGATGCTGAAAGAGATGGGCACCGGCCTGGTGGTGACCGAGCTGATGGGGCAGGGCGTGAGCGGCATCACCGGAGACTATTCTCGCGGTGCGGCGGGCTTCTGGGTCGAAAACGGTGAAATTCAGTATCCGGTGAGCGAAATCACCATCGCCGGCAACCTCAAGGACATGTGGCGCAATATTGTTACGGTCGGTAACGATATTGAAACACGCAGCAATATTCAGTGTGGTTCTGTATTGCTGCCGGAGATGAAAATCGCCGGTCAGTAATACCCGTAAAAGCGTGTTTAATAATAAAAAAGGAAGTGAGCAATGCGTAAACACCTGTTAGCGATCGTCGCGGCTTCAACGCTGGTTCTTGGCTCGTCCGCGTTTGCTGCCGATCTCGAAGACAACATGGACACCCTCAGTGAAAATCTGAAGGTGGTGCAGAAAACCGACAATGCCGCCGAGATGAAGGACGCGCTGACCAAAATGCGTGAAGCGGCGCTGGACGCGCAAAAAGCGACGCCGCCGAAGCTGGAAAGCAAAGCAGCAGACAGCGCTGAGATGAAAGACTATCGTCACGGCTTTGACGTGCTGGTCAGCCAGATCGACGGTGCGCTGAAGCTGGCTAACGAAGGCAAAGTCAAAGAAGCCCAGGCGGCGGCCGACCAGTTTGCGGCGACCCGCAACGCGTATCACAAAAAGTATCGTTAATTGGGTGCCTGAGCTGTACGTCCTTTCTCCGTATGCGGAGGCGCATTACGCGCCCCCGCATCCTTGCTCCTTTCCGTCCCATGCCTGAGACGGTCAGTCTCAAGCACCCGCAGCCACTCTACCCAACCCCCATAATAAAACCTTATCCACGTCACATTTCTACGAGCCCGCTCGTAATCTTTTCCGCTTTGCATACCCCTTATTTGCCGCCAGATAGCGTGATATTCATCACGCAAATACAGCGATTTATCCAGATTCACCGCATTTATGTGGCACAGATCACTGCCGCGGCTCGCCTTTCCACTTCGAAGTGGAAAACAACTCGCTACAAACCCTGCACCTGCAACGTTAGTTTTATTCCAGAGCCATTAACGGGGTAAGACGAGTGAGTAACGGAGCGGTAATGAACGACGTTGGGGAACAGGCGGTGCAGACTGAGCAGCTCGCGAACACCATGCTTCAGCAGGTTTATGCTCTGCTGGCCCGGCACAATATCATCCCCAACGCGGTACAGGAGCAGATGCTGACCTCCCACGTTCGCGCAATGGCGCACCGGTCCGTGACCGGCGAGCCGCTGCCGGAGGTTGAAGCAGAGCTTTTCGACGAAATTTCACCAGATTCAATGCAACTTGCCCGTGAAGTGGTAGCGCAGTTTGGCAACCTTCCTGATGAAGAGGCCTGGCTGCTCTCCGTTCACTTCGAAGTCGCGAAAGACAACCTTTAAGGAGCAACACATGGAACAGATTACAGTCGTGATTGGCGATCGCCTGGGTAAAGGTCAGAAAGTGGCTGCGGGTGTGGAAAAAGCCGGTGGACGCGCGGTTGTCGTGCCGGGCATGGCGGCAGACATGAAGCTCGGTGACGTGATGAAAGCGGAAAATGCCACCTTCGGCATCTCCTTCTGTGGCAGCGGCGGCGCGGGCGCCATCACCGCACAAACCAAATATGGCTACAAGGCCAAATACGGCATGCGCTCCGTGGATGAGGGCGTGACCGCCATCAACGAAGGCTGCAACGTGCTGGGCTTTGGCTTTATGGATAAAGAAGAGCTGGGCGAGCGTCTGGTACAGGCGTGGCAGAAGAAGCACGGCGCATAAGCATGAAAGAACAGTTCACAACCACGGTGAGAGTGAAGGGGAAGGGCGACGCCAAAGCGCGCGCCTTTGCCGACGCGCTCAACCACGTTCAGGCCGCGGTGATGAAAGCCTCACCGCATATCTTACTGCGTATTGAGCCACAGGATGTGCAGGTTGTTCAGGCGCAAGAAGCGGTGCGAAAAGAAGCGTTTCTGTTCTTCTTTCTGCGCCGGGAAAGACGCACCTACAGCGTGGAGCTGGATGTGACCGTCAACGTGACCGCCATCAATCTCGACCAGGTGGATTTCGTCACGCAACGCTGATTATTCATAAAAGGGCAGACTGATGTTCTTAATTATATTAATAAAATCGCTCATCATTGGCGGCCTGGTTGGCGTCGGTGTGGGAGCCGGGGCTGCACGCATGTTTCATGCGCCTACCACTCAGGGTATGGGCGCGTTTCGTACGTTGGGGGAGCTGAACTCCTGCGAAGGGGATCCGGCCTCCCACTTCTCCTTTGGATTAGGCTTCTTCTTTAACGCCTGGGCCTCTTCCGTGGCCGCAGGTGCCTTCACACAGGACGTTGACCACCGCATCATCCCGAACTGGGGTGCTGCCGCGCTGATGATCAAAAACCGTAACGTCGGCGAAACGCTGCACGATCCCCGCAAAATGGCGATTGCCTGCGGCATCATCGGCATGATCGTCGTGACCTTCCTTAACCTGACCGCTTCCTCCGTGCCGGCCGCACTTCAGGTCACCGCCGTGAAGGTGCTAGTGCCTGCCGCGAACCTGCTGGTCAACACCGTAATGCCGGTGATCTTCTGGCTGGCGGCCATCGACGCGGGTAAAAAATCGGGCTTCTGGGCCACCATCTTTGGCGGCGCGGCGCAGCTGATCATGGGGAACGCCGTACCGGGTCTGGTTCTCGGCATTCTGATCGGTAAAGGCGTTGAGGAGAGCGGCTGGAACCACGTCACCAAAGTGATGATGGCGGCGATCGTCCTGCTGTTCGTGCTGAGCGGCTTCTTCCGCGGCTTCGACATGAAGATGATTGAATCCTTCCATCTGACCGTGCCGAACTGGCTCGACATGATCCACAACTCGCTCAGCGGTAAATAACAGGAGCCTCTAAATGGAACAGAATAAAGGTTTTTGGTATGCCGACTGGTCGTTCCCGATCTTCGTTGGCCTGCTCTCCTCCGGCGTCTTCGCCGGGACGCACATGTACTACCTCTACGGCATCGGCGCGTTTAACGAAGTGGCCTTCGTGGCGATGCTGAAAGCGGGAATCGATACCGGCGTCTACGGCGCGGTGGCGGCGTTCGGCGCGAGCTTCCTGTTCGCCCGCATTATTGAAGGATCGCTGGTCGGTATTCTTGATATCGGCGGCGCTATCCAGACCGGCGTGGGCCTCGGCGTACCGGCGCTGCTGCTGGGCGCGGGGATCATGTTCCCGGTGACCAACTTCATTGCCTCGCTGATCACCGGCCTGGTGATTGGTCTGGCGATTGGCTACGTCATCATCCTGGCGCGTAAGTTCACCATCAACCAGAGTAACTCCACCTACGGGGCAGACGTGATGATGGGCGCGGGTAACGCCTCCGGCCGCTTCCTCGGGCCGCTGATTATCCTCAGCGCGATGACCGCCTCCATTCCTATCGGCGTCGGTTCGCTGGTGGGCGCGCTGCTGTTCTACATCTGGCAGAAGCCGATTACCGGTGGTGCCATCCTCGGCGCAATGATTTTGGGCTGGCTGTTCCCGGTCGCCCTTTAATACCCGCGGGTGCATCTGCGCCCGCCCTATCAGGAGAACCCCATGTTTGATTTACTCCTGCGCCGTGCGCGCCTCGCCGACGATACCCTGACCGATATCGCCATTCAGGACGGGAAGATCGCCGCGACGGGCGAAATTGACGCTCCCGCCCGTAAAACGGTTGAGCTTAACGGTGACGTGTACGTCAGCGCGGGCTGGATTGACTCCCACGTTCACTGCTACCCGAACTCCCCGATCTATCACGACGAGCCGGACAGCGTGGGCATTGCCACCGGCGTCACCACCGTGGTGGACGCGGGCAGTACCGGTGCCGACGACGTGGACGATTTTTACGAAATTACCCGCAAAGCCTCCACCGACGTCTTTGCCCTGCTGAACATCTCCCGCGTGGGGCTGATTGCCCAGAACGAGCTGGCCAACATGGCGAACATTGACGCCGATGCGGTGAAGCAGGCGGTGAAGCGCCACCCGGATTTTATCGTCGGCCTGAAGGCGCGCATGAGCAGCAGCGTGGTCGGCGAGAATGGCATCACGCCCCTGGAGCGCGCAAAAGCGATCCAGAAAGAGAACGGCGACCTGCCGCTGATGGTGCACATCGGCAACAACCCGCCGAATCTCGACGAAATCGCTGAACTCTTGAGTTCGGGCGACATCATTACCCACTGCTACAACGGCAAGCCTAACCGCATTCTGACGCCGTCCGGCGAGCTGCGCGCCTCCATCACCTCCGCCCTGAAGCGCGGCGTGCGTCTGGACGTCGGCCACGGCACGGCGAGCTTCAGCTTTGAGGTGGCGAAACGCGCCATCGCGATGGGTATTCTGCCGCACACCATCAGCTCGGATATCTACTGCCGCAACCGCATCAACGGCCCGGTCGGCTCGCTGGCAAGCGTGATGTCGAAATTCCTCGCCATCGGCATGTCATTGCCGCAGGTGATTGACTGCGTCACCGCGAACGCCGCAGACGGCCTGCGCCTGACGCGCAAGGGCCGCATTCAGCCTGGCCTCGACGCCGACCTGACGCTATTCATGATTAAACGCCAGCCGACGGTGCTGACGGACGCTGAAAACGACACTCTGCAAGCTGAACACATTCTGGTGCCGCTTGCCGCGATCCGCGCGGGCAAGGGCTACATGACCGAACAAGGGAGCACGGAACATGCCTTCGATTTATGAGAAGTATAATTTAAAGCAGGTTATCAACACCTCTGGCCGCATGACGGCGCTGGGCGTTTCCACGCCGCGCCCGGAGGTGGTGCAGGCGGCGATGGACGGCATGAATCACTATTTCGAGATGAAGGATCTGGTTAACAAAACCGGGGAATACATCGCGAAGCTGCTGGATGTGGAAGGCGCGACGGTGGTCTCCTGCGCGTCGGCGGGCATAGCCCAGTCCGTAGCGGCGGTGCTGGTGAAAGACAGCGACTGGCTGCTGGAAAACCTGCACGTCACGCCAATCGAGAACAATGAAATCGTCCTGCCGAAAGGCCACAACGTTAACTTTGGCGCGCCGGTCGGCACCATGGTGGCGCTGGGCGGCGGCAAGCTGGTGGAAGCGGGCTACGCCAACGAATGCTCCGCCGACCAACTGGCGGCGGCCATCACCCCGCGCACCGCGGCGATCCTCTACATCAAGTCCCACCACTGCGTGCAGAAAAGCATGCTCAGCGTCGAGCAGGCCGCGGTCGTGGCGCGTAAACACTCCCTGCCGCTGATCGTTGATGCCGCGGCGGAAGAAGATCTGCACGCGTACTACCGTTCCGGCGCGGATCTGGTGATTTACAGCGGCGCGAAGGCGATCGAGGGGCCAACCAGCGGCCTGGTGATCGGCAAAACCCAGTACGTTGAGTGGGTGAAGCGCCAGACGGCGGGCATTGGCCGCGCTATGAAGGTGGGTAAAGAGGGGATCCTCGGCCTGACCTGCGCCATCGAACACTACCTGACGGCTACCAAAGAGAGCGGTGCTGAGATGGTGGCGAAGATGACGCCGTTTATCGACGCGCTCAACACCCTGAACGGCGTCACCGCGCGCGTGGTCTGGGACAGCGCCGGTCGCGACATCGCCCGCACCGAGATTAAGTTTGACGAAGCCACCACCGGCGTTGGCACCGGCGACCTTGTCGCCCAGCTGAAGCAGGGGGAATACGCCATTTACTTCCGTGGCTACAAGGCCAACGAAGGGATTATCGAAGCGGACGTGCGCAGCGTGAGCGCTGACCAGCTGAACATCGTGTACCGCCGCATTAGCGAAGTGTTAGGACAGGAGAAAAACGCATGAAACTGACCCCCAATTTTTACCGTGACCGCGTCTGCCTGAACGTGCTGGCCGGCTCAAAGGCCAACGCCAGCGCCATTTACGAGGCGGCGGAAGGTCATGTGCTGGTGGGCGTGCTCTCCAAAAATTACCCGGACGTGGCGAGCGCGGTCGCGGATATGCGTGAATACGCGGCGCTGATTGATAACGCGCTCTCCGTGGGGCTGGGCGCGGGCGATCCGAACCAGTCGGCGATGGTGAGTGAAATCTCCCGCCAGGTGCAGCCGCAGCACGTCAACCAGGTCTTTACCGGTGTGGCCGCCAGCCGCGCGCTGCTGGGGCAGAATGAATCGGTGGTCAACGGCCTGGTCTCTCCGACCGGGACCGTCGGCATGGTGAAAATCTCCACCGGCCCGCTGAGCAGCAAAGCGCCGGACGGCATCGTGCCGGTTGAAACGGCGATTGCCCTGCTGAAAGACTTCGGCGGCAGCTCGATCAAGTACTTCCCAATGGGCGGCCTCAAGTGCCGTGACGAATACCAGGCGGTGGCGGAAGCCTGCGCCCGTCACGACTTCTGGCTGGAGCCAACCGGGGGGATCGATCTGGAGAACTTTGAGGCGATCATGCAGATTGCCCTCGACGCGGGCGTGAGCAAAATCATCCCGCACATCTACAGTTCAATTATCGACAAAGCCAGCGGTGATACGCGTCCGGAAGATGTGCGTACGCTGCTGGAAATGACGAAGAAGCTGGTGAAGTAGAATAAAACCTTACCCCTTACCCTAACCCTCATCCCTTTGGGGAGAGGGCCGGGGTGAGGGGTGAAACACCGCACACACCCAAAGGAGCCACCATGCACACCCGTAACCTGCTCGTCGCTTCACTCTCAATGCTCGCCACCGCCGCTGTCGCCCAGACGCAATACGCCTGGGTGGGTACCTATAATCCGAACGGTGAAGGGCTGTACCGTTTTACCGTTGACCCGCAAACCGGCGCGCTCGATAACAAAACGCTGGTGAGCAAACTGCCGAATGCGGCGCAGTTAACCCTTTCGCAAGACGGTAAAACGCTGTATCTGGCAAGCGAAGTGGAGCAGGGCGTGGTGCAGGCGCTGCGCATCGGCGATGACGGCGCGCTAAGCGAACTGAATCAGGTGGCCTCCGGCGGCGCCGGGCCGGTGTATCTCTCCCTGACGCCGAACGGCAGGCATCTGCTGGTAGCGAACTACGTCAGCGGAACCGTCGCGGTGCTCCCCATTAACGCAAACGGCAGCCTGGGCGACGCCACGGACACGCATCAGGATCGAGGCGAACCGGGCGCGGCGAAGCCGGAAGCTGCCGTTGAGGGCAGTTTCGCGATCAGCGATCATAATGGCCCGCATGCGCACATGATCGCCGCCGATCCGAGCGGGAAATACGTTTTTTCCACCGATCTTGGTCTGGATCGTATCTATCAGTACCGTTTTGACGATCGAGCAGGAAAGCTGATCCCGAACGATCCGCCGTTTATCAGCGCCTCTTCGAAAGGCGCTGGCCCGCGCCACTTCGTCTTTACGCCGAAAGGCGATGCCCTGTGGCTGATTAACGAAGAGGCCTCTACGCTCACCCATTATGCCCTGGACAGCAACGGCAGGCTAAAAGAGGGTAAAACCGTTTCAGCCCTGCCGGACGGTTACAAAGGCACCAGTTTTGCTGCCGGGCTGGCGCTAAGCGCCGATGGTAAACAGCTGTATGTCGCTAACCGTTTGCATAACAGCATCGGGCACTTTACCGTAACGGCAGAGGGGACGCTGACGCATCAGGACGATGTCTGGACGCGGGGTGACTATCCGCGCACCCTGACGCTCGATAAGCAGGGGCGCTGGCTGTACGTCATGAACCAGCGCAGCGACAACATTACCCGTTTCCGCGTGGCGCCGGACGGCAAGCTGAGCGCCGAGCCAGACTATACCCCGGTCGGCAGCCCATCCCAGATGGTCATTTCACCCTGAGCAGTAAGAGGACAACGACGTGCGATTTCCGAACCAACGTTTAGCGCAACTTTTCGATCTGTTGCAAAACGAGACGCTGCCGCAGGACGAGCTGGCGCAGCGGCTGTCGGTCTCCACGCGAACCGTCCGGGCGGACATCACCGCCCTCAACGCGCTGCTGTCAGGCCACGGGGCGCAGTTTATCCTGAGCCGCGGCAGCGGCTATCAGCTTAAAATTGATGACGCCCAGCGCTACCAACAATTGCAGGCCTCCCACCCGCGCGCGCTGCGCATTCCGCGAACCGGGCCGGAGCGCGTGCACTATCTGGTGGTGCGTTTTCTCACCTCGGCATTTTCCCTTAAGCTGGAGGATCTGGCCGACGAGTGGTTCGTCAGCCGCGCCACCTTGCAGAGCGACATGGTGGAAGTGCGCGAGTGGTTCCATCGCTACAACCTGACGCTGGAAACCCGCCCGCGCCACGGCATGAAGCTGTTTGGCAGCGAGATGGCGATCCGCGCCTGCCTGACCGACCTCCTGTGGGAGCTGGCGCAGCAGGACAGCCTGAACCCGCTGGTGACCGACGTGGCGCTGAATGCGGGCGTGGCGGAAAAGATGGTGCCGGTGCTGCATGATGCGCTGACGCGCCATCACATTCGTTTGACCGACGAAGGCGAGCTGTTCCTGCGCCTGTACTGCGCGGTGTCGGTGCGGCGCATCAGCGAGGGGTATCCGCTGCCGGAATTCCACGCGGAAGACGTGGAAGAGAACGTGCGCGAGGCGGCGAAGGATATCGCGGTAGCCATCCAGGAGCTGGCGGGCAAGGCGCTTGCGCCATCGGAAGAGAGCTGGCTGTGCGTGCACATCGCGGCGCGGCAGATCCAGGAGATTGCCCCGAGCGCGATTAACGCCGACGACGACGAAGCGCTGGTCAACTATATCCTGCGCTACATCAACACCCACT
The DNA here is from genome assembly GCF_900322725.1 of Enterobacter cloacae complex sp. Lineage (NCBI taxonomy): Bacteria > Pseudomonadati > Pseudomonadota > Gammaproteobacteria > Enterobacterales > Enterobacteriaceae > Enterobacter > Enterobacter cloacae complex sp. Next base: position 2,603,493 of record NZ_LT991957.1, read on the forward strand.
ATAACTACAACCTGCTCAGCGATGCGCAGTTGCACGCCGATCTGCTCACGCACATCAAAACCATGATCACCCGCGTGCGCTATCAAATCATGATCCCCAATCCGCTGCTGGACAACATCAAGCAGCACTACCCGATGGCGTGGGATATGACCCTCGCGGCGGTGTCGAGCTGGGGGAAATACACGCCGTATGCGATCAGCGAGAACGAGATTGGTTTTCTGGTGCTGCACATCGGCGTGGGGCTGGAGCGCCACTACAACATTGGCTACCAGCGCCAGCCGCGCGTGCTGCTGGTGTGCGACGCCGGTAACGCGATGGTGCGCATGATCGAGGCGGTACTTCAGCGTAAATACCCGCAGATTGAGGTGACGCGCACGCTCACTCTGCGCGAGTACGAGCTTGCGGATGCCATCGGTGAAGACTTTGTGATCTCCACCGCTCGCGTGAGCGAAAAGTCCAAGCCGGTGGTGATAATCGCCCCGTTCCCGACCGATTATCAGCTGGAGCAGATCGGCAAGCTGGTGCTGGTGGACCGCACCCGCCCGTGGATGCTGGAGAAATACTTCGACGCGACCCATTTCCGCATTCTCGACAAGCCCGTTGATCGGCAAACGCTGTTCCGCGAACTGTGCGGGCAGCTTGAAAGCGAAGGCTTTGTCGGCGCGGAGTTTCTGGATTCGGTCATCGAGCGTGAAGCGATTGTCAGCACCATGCTCGGGGACGGCATCGCGCTGCCGCACTCCCTCGGCCTGCTGGCGCAAAAAACGGTGGTCTACACCGTGCTCGCCCCGCAGGGCATTCAGTGGGGAGATGAAACGGCGCACGTTATTTTCCTGCTCGCCATCAGCAAAAGCGAATACGAAGAGGCAATGGCGATTTACGACATCTTCGTCACCTTCCTGCGCGAGCGCGCGATGGCGCGCCTGTGCCAGTGCGAGGATTTTGCGGCGTTTAAGGCTGAGGCGATGGAGAGTTTGAGCCGGTTTTGAAGCCAGGCGGATAGAGGATATCCGCCTTCATTTACCGCAAATGATGCACAACCTGGTTGCTGCTGCCGCGCCAGATCAGCATAGGGTCTTTTAAATCCTGCACGAACTTGCCGTCCACCAGCACGTTAATCAGATCCACCACTTCCTTCTGCTGCGCATTGAGCTGATCCAGCTTATAGCCCGTCCAGACCCAGATATCTTTTCCCGCGCACTCGCGGCGGATGCGCTTCACCAGCTTCAGTATATCCGGCACGTTTTGCGGATGGAGCGGATCGCCGCCGGAGAGCGAGATCCCCTGACGTTTAATGCGCGTGTCGTTCAGGTCGTCGATGATGCGGTCTTCCATTTCAGCGGTAAACGGCCTACCCGAGTTCAGGCGCCAGGTGCTTTTGTTGTAGCAGCCGGGGCACTCGTGAACGCAGCCTGAAACGAACAGGGTGCAGCGGGTGCCGGGGCCGTTGACGATATCGACGGGGTAGTACTGATGGTAGTTCATAGCGGTTAACCAAGCCGGGTACAGTGTGAGTGCGGATTGTAGGCCCGGTAAGCGTAGCGCCACCGGGCATAAATGCGGCAGTGGCTCAACCGATCTGCCCATTCCCCAGATGTTTCACCCGGCGCTTCACCTCTTCCTGCTTGCCGGCGTTAAACGGACGGGCATCCGGGCTGCCGAGATAGCCGCACACGCGGCGGGTCACGGAGACGCGGGCCGCATCGTGGTTACCGCATTTCGGGCAGGTGAAGCCCTTACTGGTGCACTCAAACTCACCGGTAAAGCCGCACTCGTAGCACTCGTCGATTGGGGTGTTAGTCCCGTAGTACGGTACGTGCTGGTAGCTATAGTCCCACACGTCTTCCAGCGCCTTCAGGTTGTGCTGGATGTTTGGGTACTCGCCGTAGCAGATAAAACCGCCGTTCGCGATGGGCGGATAGGCCGCCTCGAAGTCGATCTTGTCGTACGGGTTCACCTTCTTCTCCACGTCGAGGTGGAAGCTGTTGGTGTAGTAACCTTTATCTGTCACCCCTTCAACAATGCCAAATTCGGCGGTATCCAGGCGGCAGAAGCGGTCGCAGAGGTTTTCGCTTGGCGTGCTGTACAGGCTGAAACCGTAGCCGGTTTCATCTTTCCACTGGTCTACCGCATCGCGCAGGCGCTGCACAATCGCGATGCCTTTCTCGCGCAGGGCCTCGCTGTCATAGATGTGCTTGTCGCCGAACAGCGCGTTGATGGTTTCGTGAATGCCAATATAGCCGAGAGAGATCGACGCGCGTCCGTTTTTGAAGATCTCAGACACGTCATCGTCCGCTTTCAGGCGCACGCCGCAGGCACCTTCCATATAGAGGATGGGCGCAACGCGGGCTTTGACCCCTTCAAGGCGGGCGATGCGCGTCATCAGCGCCTTACGTGCCAGCTGCAAGCGCTCGTCCAGCAGCGTCCAGAAGGCCTCTTCATTACCTTTGGCTTCCAGGGCGATGCGCGGCAGGTTAAGGCTGATCACGCCCAGGTTGTTGCGCCCGTCGTGGATCTGCTCGCCGTTTTCATCCTCGTACACGCCGAGGAAGCTGCGGCAGCCCATTGGCGTTTTAAACGAACCGGTGACTTTTACCACCTGGTCGTAGTTCAGGATGTCCGGGTACATGCGCTTGCTTGCGCACTCCAGTGCCAGCTGTTTGATGTCGTAATTCGGATCGCCAAACTTGTGGTTCAGGCCGTCGCGGATGGCGAACACCAGCTTCGGGAACACCGCAGTTTTACGGTTTTTGCCGAGGCCAGAGATGCGGTTGCGCAGGATAGACTGCTGAATCAGGCGCGATTCCCAGCTGGTACCCAGGCCAAACCCGAAGGTGACAAACGGCGTCTGCCCGTTGGCGGTGTGCAGCGTATTCACTTCATATTCCAGCGACTGGAACGCGTCGTAGCACTCTTTCTCGGTGCGGGAACGCGCATAGCCGTCCGCGTCCGGGATCTGCCACTCTTCTGCCGTCTTACGGTGCTTGTTGAAGCTCTCGGTCACGAACGGGGCCAGCACTTCATCGATGCGGTTGATGGTGGTCCCACCATAAATATGGCTGGCTACCTGGGCGATGATCTGCGCCGTAACCGCCGTCGCGGTAGAGATGGACTTCGGCGGTTCAATCTCGGCGTTACCCATCTTAAAGCCGTGGGTCAGCATGCCTTTCAGGTCAATCAGCATGCAGTTGAACATCGGGAAGAACGGCGAATAGTCGAGATCGTGGTAGTGGATCTCACCGCGCTCGTGCGCCGAGACCACGTCGCGCGGCAGCAGATGCTGACGGGCATAGTGCTTGGCGACGATACCGGCCAGCAGGTCGCGCTGGGTCGGGATCACTTTACTGTCTTTATTGGCATTTTCATTGAGCAGCGAAGAGTTGGTCTGCTCCACCAGGCCGCGGATCTCCTGGTTCAGGCGACCGCGTTTCTCACGCTGGACGTCACGATCGTGGCGGTACTCAATGTAGGCGCGCGCCAGCTGCTTGTATGGCCCCGCCATCAGCTGGTTCTCAACCGCGGTCTGGATCTCGTTGATATCGACCTGGCTGCGTTCATGCATCTGGCTGCTAACGACTTCTGCGACGGTGGCGCAGTAATCTGCGTCATCGACTCCCGCTGCTTTAGCTGCACGCAGGATGGCTTCCTGAATGCGCTCTGATTTAAACGGCACTTTACAGCCATCACGTTTCATCACATGCGGTGTCATGATCACTCCATTTTAAAAACAGGTTATCCACAAAGGTGGGGAAGTATTCACCGGGCGTATTTCCCGCCGCGCCAAAGGCTTCCCGCGTTCCCAGCGTGTGTTATCCACAATTCCGGCCAGCGTAAGCGCCGTCTTGTTGTTGGAATTGTAGACGATAGATACAATATGTTGGGTTGGGACGCATTTTAAGTGCTACATATAGTGATTTGCATCAAACATGTTTGCGATTTTTTTGATTCAGAACAAAGTAAAAAGACGAGAGTACAAACGGCGGGCGCTGGAGCAATTGTAAATACGTGCAGGAAAAATCTGATTAATTATTCAACAAAAACAAGCGCTCAGCACGGCGTGTGCTGAGCGCTTCACGTTTAACTCGCCCCGCAGATCCAGCTCAACCCTGCCTGTAAAAAGGCTGCGGTAGCGATACTGCCCAGCACCACGGGGATGAGAAAGGAGCGATCGGGGCCATCGTCCTGTTCTGGCGGTGCTTCAGCATTCAGGACGGACAATGCCTCTTCCCGGGTGCGCGCCGCCAGAAGCTGCTCCCGCACCCTGTCTTCCGCCAGCAGGCTGGTGAGCGACGTCAGCAGCTGCATATGGGTACTGCCTGCTTCCGCTGGCGGAATGGCGAGCAGAAAGACCATTCTCACCGCTTCATCACCGTCCAGGCCCGGCCAGCTTATCGGGTCGTCAAAGAGCGCCAGACAAAATGCCGCCTGCTGCACCGTCTCGGCTTTTCCGTGAGGGACCGCGAGCGCCTCGCCCAGCGCGGTAGGGCCTTCACTTTCGCGTTGTAAAACGCTCTGGATAAATGCCGCTTCATCGTTAATGATTTTTCGCCTGGCGAGCGGCTCGGCCAGCCAGCGGATCAGCGCTTCAGGCGTACGGTGCGGCGGATTGATAAAAACCAGATCGGGGTGCGTCAATGCAAGCAAGTTCATATTAAGCCTCAATCAAAAAATCGCATGTCGCGGAAGGAGAGATCGCCGTTACCGGTTGCACGGGCTCTTCCAGATAGTTGATCTGACGAAGCCCCGCCAGACTTGTCGGGACGGGAACCGGCTGCGTGCCGGCGTTAAACACCCGGACGACCGTGCCAGAGGCCTGCTGCGCATGGGGCAGGGCAGAGAGAATGAGCGGCTCCGGCAGGCTCAATAATGAGAATTCTGCCGGAAGCCTGCGGTCGGGCAGACGCAACGAAAAGCGCTCAAGGCGGTGATCGAGCGTATGCAGCGTTTGCCGCTGATAGGTGAAAGGCTGTCCCGCTGCCTGGTTTTCCAGCTGACGAAGCGTGAGATGATCGGCGCTGTCGGCCAGCGCGACGGTGAACGAGAAGCACAACGGTTTCAGCAACTGCGCATCGGGGGTCTCGACCACCGTATTATTGATGCCGGACGCCCGGCCCGGCCGCCATTCGAGATCGTTGCGCCCGAGCACGCCCGTGGATTTAAACAACGTCAGGGCAATGGCAGCCGGCGCGCTGCCGATTATCTGAAATTCCTTCATGCCGCGGCTATTCACCACCAGCGCTTTGCCCGCTTCCGCGACTGCAATGATTCCCTCGCTGGTTTCGATATCCACGGGCATTTCGCGATAGTGTTCTCGCCAGTTTTCTTCGTCATACCCCGTTTCGCGCTGGATTATCGCGAAGGGCTGCGAGGCGATAGCGTGCCGGGTGTGAATATCGCTGCCGATCAGTAAACGTAGCCGGTGATCGCAGTGGCTGTTTTCCAGCGAAGCTTCGACGTACAGGTTCGGATCGTCTTCGCGTAATGTGCACTCCAGACGAAGGGATAGCGGCGTTCGGGCAGTACCCTGGCGTCCGGCGAGATCCAGCGGAAGAAACAGGGTGGCTTCAACGATCAGCTTTTCGATAAGCGGCGTTTTCAGACAGTCGACAAGCGTGAAATGGTCGCATCGCGTCGGCGTATCGCCTGCGAGCGGTGAGAAATCGTAGCTGTCGCCCGCATCCGCACAGTCTTCAAGGGTAAAGAACGAGGGGATGCATCTGCCGCTGCGTTTGTCGTGCAGGGTGAGCGTTCCGTCGGCCAGCGTTAATCGATAATGCGCATTCTCTATCTCGCTGCCGGTTGTCTGTTCAGGCTGCCGGAAAGGCGCCGGGTCATCTTCAACGTTAATGCTGAGATAGCCGACCGGCGGCAGAACCGGTGTTTTCACAGCAACGTGCCAGCGATAATAAGGGGGAAGGGGCGTTTCACATTCGCCTTCGGCGTTAAGGGAGACTGCCGTTCCGCCTGGCAGAACGTCTCTTTTCAGGACGTCGAAGGGGATAGACTGCCCCTGATATTTCAGGGCGATATTTTCAGCCTGGCTATAGAGTGTGGATATCACCACGCGTCGCGTTGGGGTGCCCAGCGGGTTGAAAATCAGCAGGTCGCCTTCCCGAGCGCAGGTGACGCTCAGGGTTTTTACCACCAGGTTCCACAGGCTGTGGCACAGCTGTTCGGTTTGCTCCAGCCGATGCAGAATATCGCGGTTGGTGGTATCGCTATTACAGCCACCGATAGAGTCGTGGGCATGGCTTCGCAACAGCTTCTTCCAGAGCGTATCGACCACCGAGAGGTTCACCGGGAGCCCCTGATGACGCGCCATGGCGATTGTCGGCTCCAGCTGTCGCAGGATGAACTGCTCAACATCATCATTTTTCTTTTTGATGTCGTAGCGTACGGATCCGATCGTTTTATGGATGCGGGTATAGCGCGGCGATTTCAGCTCTCCTTCCCAGCGTTCAAACTGTTCACGCTGCGCGCGCAGAATGTCGACGTAGCGCTCCAGCGAACTGATAACGTACCGGTCTTCATTGGGGGAGTGTGCGCTGGCGATCTGTAAAATTTTCGGCAGCCCCGGGTCGATACTGACCTGATCGCCGCCGCAGGGCAGCAGCAGGTCATTTATTCCGGCCCGCGAGCGCAGGAGATTGACCATCGGGAAGATTTTTCCCTGCAAATGGCCCGCGTCTGAAGAGATGTTTTTAGCCGCGCCGTAACCGAATGCCATCGCGCAGGCGATAACGGTCGCACCTGACGGCGCCCGCCACAGGAACTGGCTGCTTTTCGCCTGTCTGTCGTGATCGATGCCGCGCCAGAAGACGATGTTGTCGATATTGCAGCCCTGCAAAATCGTGGGCATTTGCGCATTGTGGCCGAAGGTGTCCGGAAGATACCCAACCTGCATGGCGTGCCCCAGCTTACGGGCGGCGAAGATGCCGTACTTAAGATTGCGAATAATGGATTCGCCATGCACGTTGTAGGTGTCCGTCTGGGTATACCACGGTCCTACAAAGATCCTTTTTTCTTTGACCAGTTTTTCCAGCCTGGCGCGATAATCGGGATTGATGGCGAGAAAATCCTCCACTACCGCCATCTGCCCATCAAGGTGGTAGCAGCTGTAAGCGGGGTCCTGCTCCAACGTGTCGATGACGTCCGCAAAGTTATATGACGCCAGCACCATGCTGTCCTGACGGGTGAAATACCACTCCTGATCCCAGTGCGTATGGGCAATGACGTGGATCTGATTCATGACCTTCCCCTTAGCTGGCGTTCTTTGGGCTGACATAGAGCACACCCAGGGCGCAAATCAGTGCGCCAGTAAAGACGCTCGCCAGGTAGCCCGCCACATTAGTCGCCAGCGGCCAGCCCCAGATGGCCGGCAGCGGCAGCGTCTGCTTCACGCCAAGGGTGATGGCGACCAGCGCGCCGGCGACGGCACCGGTCATGAACACCGGGATCAGGCGTGGGTTTTTCAGGATGAACGGGATAGCGCCTTCCGAGATCCCAATCACGCCCAGCAATAACGAGGTGCTGCCAACGGTTTTCTCTTCCTGGCTAAAGACATCCGGTAGCCCAAAGCGGCCGTTAAGAAAAGCGGCAAAGCCGACGCCAATGGAGGGGATCACGATGGAGAGTTCGCGGGCGGTTAAATCAAACGTCTCGCTCATGCCATTCAGGCCGAGCGCGACTGAACCCGCCGCCTTATTGACCGGGCCGCCCAGGTCGAACGCGGTGCCTGCGGCGATCATCGCGGAATAGAATCCGCGCCCGGTGTCACCTGCCGAGGTAAAAAAGACCACCATCAGCTGGTTAAGCGAGCCAAAAATCGGGTTAATCAAATATTCCATGACCATCACCAGCGTAATGCCGGTGATCAGCGGGACGACCAGCATAGTCTTGATGGTGGTGAGCTGCTGGCGGACGTGAATGGAATCATTCAGCCAGCGCACCAGATAGCCGACGAAAAAGCCGATGCCAATCGCGCCGAAAAAGCCGGACGGCATAAAGCCTTCAATATCAAAGAAGCGTTTGTAGACCTCGTCTGACATGATGCCGCCGATAAGTCCGGGGATCAGCGCCGGTTTTCCGGCAATGGAAAATGCCAGGTACATGGCGAAAACCGGATACATGAACTTAATGGTCATAAAGCCCACTTTATCCAGCACGCTGAACGGCGAATGGTCGATGTTGATAAACTGGCCGGTGATTTTGGCCGTCGCCATCATCAGCCCGCCCATGACCACAACCGGCAGCATATAGCTGATGGCCGCCATAATATGGCCGATAAAAATCTGGTAAGCCGAATGCTGGCGCTCGTCGTCGTCTGCTACGGAGGAGGCGGTGACGTTTTTTTCCATGGCCAGCGCCTGACGCAGATAGCGATCGGTATGCTTGATCAGCGCTTGCGTGCGGGTCTGAAGATGGGGAATGTTTTCAAAACGCTCGGCATCCTGAATGGGAACGTCGGTGGCCAGAATAATGGCCGTGGCGGAGGCGATATCCTGTTTTGTTAAGCGATTTTTTACGCCGTCGCTGCCCTGCGTTTCGACCTTAACCTCAATATTGTGCTCTTTAGCCCATGCAATAATTTTATTCGCCGCCATGAAGGTGTGTGCGATACCTGTCGGGCAGGCCGTCACCGCGACAACTTTTTGTTTCGTCATTGTCATGATTCCCTGGATGTGAAAACCGGGAAAGTATAAAGAGAACCTAAAACAGTTTTTAATGTTTGCTAATACTAATTACGTATCGTGATACGCGGCGCTGCATTATGTGAAGCGTCTTCCAGAGGCTATTTTTCTGTTATGTTAATATCATGCCGGGATTAAACAGGGTGTAATATATGAATTCATTTCAGGGAAGTGAACGTTTGATATTTGAATACATTCAGTATCATGCGTCTAATATTTCTAATATATCGGCAAAAGAGATTGCCCGGGATACCTTTACAACGACAACATCCGTTAATCGAGTGTGTAAAAAAATGGGCTATAAAAGCTATACCGAGCTTCGGTATCGTTTTTTACGCGATCATTTTACCGCAGCGCCTGCCGCCCCCGACGCTGGGCCGCAGGCGGACGATATTGTGGCGGAGGTGTCCAGGCTGCTTACCCATTCCAGCCATATTTATCTGTACGCGCGCGGTGCTTCACTCACCAGCCTCAACTATCTGTCGCGTTTTTTATCCCTGGCGAGTCTGCCGCACCTCATTTTGAATGATATGCACCAGCTGACACGGGTATCGAAGGGGACGCTGGTACTGATCAGTAAATCCGGGGAGACGCAGTCGCTGATTGAAATGGCGCGTAACGCGCTACGAAAAGGGTTAAAGATTATTGCGATTACCCGTGAGGGGTCGACGCTGGCGGCGATCTCATCGCTATGCTGGCCGCTAGTGATCGACATTAACGCGGTATCGCTGTATCAGCGGGAAGGACAGCTTGAACTGTTAAGCGCCGTGGACCGTATCGGCTGTAGGTTGCTACAGCACGATACGGTGTAGCCAGGCCGTCAGAGTTGCTTCACTATCCCCAGACGTACGGCATAATCATTTTCATGGTTGCCGTCATTGTTGATATAGGTTTTATCCAGTGACACCAGCTCAACGTAAGGCGTCCAGCCGTCGTCAAGGCTGTAGTTGAACGCGACGGTATGCTCCCAGTAGGTGTCATCCCCGGTTCCCTGATCGACGTTATCCTGCCAGCGGAAGCGTGGGTTATAGGACATACCGAATTTGCCAATGTTATAGGCGAACCAAATGTCGAACTGGTGTGACTGACGGCGGGTATAGCCGCTGCCGTCGAGTTCTTTGTCGCTGTGCGCGTCATTGATGGTGTTATAACGATAGCGGGCAGAGAGGTTCAGACCGTTATCGAACGCTTTCCAGCCCTGAATGAAGGGACGATAGTGGGTATTACTGGGGGTGAAAACCGTCACCATGCCAGGCGCAACGGCAAAGCCATTGCCCAGATTGAAGCGCCAGCGCGTTTCAATCTCCTGTGCCGCCTCCGTTAATCCTTTGTCATCAGGGTTATTTCGGTCGGTATCACCAAAAAAGGTATCGTTGTGGTTTTGTGCAGCTTCAACGGAAAAGTAAAAACCGTTATCCGCCTGATGCATAACCTTAATACGTGAATCATTTACGTCAGAGCGCGTATTATGGCCAAAGCGAAGGTCGACGGACGTATTTCCGCACCATCCCTGTGTGCTCAATAATAATGCGCTAATACACGTTACTTTAATAATTGTCTTTTTCATCATGTCCTGCCGAGGTTATTAATTAGCAGGGCTATTTTTATTTTTGGCACGCCATGATGTAAAAGCTATCGTCGTACATTTAGCGTATCGCTAAACATAAAAAAAGAGAGACAGCATGCTGTCCCTCCTGATATTTATTCCTGCACCCACCAGATGGCTTCAAACGGGCGCAGTTGCAGCGTATCGGGTCGGGAGGGAACCTCTTCATAGTTACTGAGCGCCACCCGCCATGCTCCCTCTACCGGGGCCGGCTGCCACTGCTGGCGCTCGCGGCTCAGGTTCGCTACCACCATCAGCGTTTGCCCCTGCCACTGGCGGCGATAGTACCACAGGGAAGGGTGCTCAGGCAGGAGATCCTCATAATCCCCCCACGTCAGCACCGACAGAGATTTGCGCAGGCGAATCAGCGACTGATAGGTGTAGAACACCGAACCGGGGTCGTCCAGCGCCGCGCGGGCGTTCACCGTTTCGTAATTATCACAGACGCCAATCCACGGTTCGCCCGCGGTAAAGCCCGCGCTGTGCGAGGCATCCCACTGCATCGGCGTACGGCCATTATCCCGGGATTTACTCGCCAGAATCGCCAGGAGTTCATCGGTATCGCGGCCGTTAGCCCGCTGTTCGGCGAACATGTTCAGGCTCTCCACGTCGCGGTAGTCGGTGATGCGGCTGAAGTGCGGGTTGGTCATACCCAGCTCTTCACCCTGATAGATGTACGGCGTGCCCTGCATGCCGTGCAGCACCATGCCGAGCATTTTCGCCGCCGCCACGCGGTGTTCACCTTCGTCGCCAAAACGCGACACGATGCGCGGCTGATCGTGGTTACACCAGAACAGCGCGTTCCACGCTTTGTTGTGCATTCCCTGCTGCCAGTGGTGGAAGAGGGTTTTCAGCGCCACGAAGTCCGGCTTCGCCAGCGTCCACTTTTCGCCGCCGGGATAGTCCACCTTCAGGTGGTGGAAGTTAAAGGTCATCGACAGCTCGCGCCCGTCGAGCGCCGCGTACTGCTGGCAGTTCTCCAGCGAGGTGGAAGACATCTCGCCTACCGTCATCAGGTTGCGCGGGGTAAAGACGTCGCGGCTCATCTCCTGAAGATATTCGTGAATGCGCGGCCCGTCGGTGTAGAAGCGACGACCATCGCCGAAGGGATCGTCCGGGAAGGTTTGATCTTTCGAAATCAGGTTGATGACGTCGAGACGCAAACCGTCCACGCCGCGATCGGCCCAGAACTCGCACACTTTTTTCAGCTCGGCACGCACCGCCGGGTTTTCCCAGTTGAGATCCGCCTGCTCCGGCGCGAAGAGATGCAGATAATACTGCTCGCTTTCGGCGTGCCAGCGCCAGGCGTTGCCGCCAAATTTCGAGCGCCAGTTGTTGGGAAGCACGTCCGGCGTACCGTCGCGCCAGATGTAAAACTGGCGGTACGGACTCTCTTTGTTCAGCGATTCGCGGAACCAGGCGTGCTGCGTGGAGGTATGGTTAAAGACCATATCCAGTACGATGCGGATGCCGCGACCGTGCGCCTCGGCAACCAGCTCGTCAAAGTCGTCCAGCGTGCCGTAGGTCGGGTCGATGGCGGTGTAGTTCGCCACGTCGTAACCGTTATCCACCTGCGGGGAGATGTAGAACGGCGTCAGCCAGATGGCGTCAATGCCGAGGGTTTTCAGGTAGTCCAGGCGCTGCGTCACGCCGCGCAGATCGCCCGTGCCGCTGCCGGTCGTGTCCTGGAAACTCTTTGGGTAAATCTGATAGATAACGCCGTTCTGCCACCAGTGAGGAAGGGTATTCATAGTGCTTTCCTGCAAATGCGAAGGGGCGCAACTGCGCCCCGAAAGAGGGAATTAAACAATCTGCAACGTGCCCTGACGGAACTTACGCTGGTAAACCACGGTGGTCAGCACCATTGGGATGATAATCGCCACCGCCATGGCCAGCGCAAATACCTGCCAGAAAGCGGGCTGAATGGAGAGGATACCCGGCAGGCCGCCGACGCCAATTCCGTTCGCCATCACGCTATTCAGGCCGCACAGCAGGCCCGCCAGACCAGAGCCGATCATCGCGCAGAGCATCGGGAAGCGGTACTTCAGGTTGATGCCGTACATCGCCGGTTCAGTGACGCCGAGGTAGGCGGAAATAGCCGCCGGAACGGAGATCTCACGCTCGTTGTGCTTACGGCTGACGATGATGATGCCGGTGACCGCAGACGCCTGCGCGATATTAGACAGGGCGATAATCGGCCAGACCGGCGTACCGCCGAGGCTTTGAATCATCTGCATATCGATGGCCAGCGTGGTCTGGTGTACACCGGTGATCACCAGCGGAGCGTACAGGAAGCCGAACAGCGCGGCACCGATTGGCGCGAAGCTGCCGGTCATCAGGTGACGGACCGCGAAGGCCACGCCGTCGCCAATCATGCGGCCAAACGGACCGATAAAGGCATGCGCCAGGAACACCGCCAGGATCAGCGAGCAGACCGGGACCACCACCAGATAGAGGTAATCCGGCACGATGCGCTTCAGGCGCGTTTCAATAAAGCCCAGCGCCAGACCCGCCAGCAGGGCCGGGATCACCTGCGCCTGATAGCCCACCTTGGCGATGGTAAACAGGCCAAAGTTCCACACCTCCGGCACCTGCTGACCAAGTAAGTAAGCGTTCATTAACTGTGGAGAGACCAGCGTAACGCCCAGCACGATGCCCAGAATCGGCGTGCCGCCCATCTTGCGCACCGCCGACCAGCAAATCCCGACCGGCAGATAGAAGAAGATCGCCTCGCCAATCAGCCACAGGAAGTCATAGATGCTTTGCAGCGCCGGGTACATCTGCGCCAGGGTTTTGCCGTCGCTCATCGGCACGTCGCCGATAACGTTACGGAAGCCCAGAATTAAGCCCCCGCTGATCAGCGCCGGCAGCAGTGGGAAAAAGATCTCCGCGAAGTGGGAAATCAACTGCTCGTGCCATTTCATATTCTGGCGCGCCGCCTTCTTCGCCTGCTCTTTATCGGCGGAAGAGTGCCCGGTAGTCGCCAGCAGAGCCTGATAGTAATCGCCCACTTCGGTACCAATCACCACCTGGAATTGTCCGGCGTTGGTGAAGCAGCCTTTAACCATCTTGAGCTCTTCAATGGCCTTCGGATCGGCCTTGGCCGGATCGTTCAGCACGAAGCGCAGGCGGGTAATGCAGTGGCTGACGGTGGCGATGTTTTCGCGTCCGCCGACCAGGACGATAAGCCGATCGATATCTGCTTGTTTGACTTTACTCATCATGAAACCTCATGACCGGTTGATAGGGGTAATGACCTGAGCGCAAGCCTACTCTTTCAGCGTGACGGCGAAAATGGGAACGTTCCCGAAATCGGGCGGAGATCACAATAATCCATTCAAGAAGGTTATGAGAGGTGGGCAGGAATAACGATCTGACGCGGCTCTGCACGACCGTTGATCTGCTCGATCAGCTGCGCGGCAGCCTGACGGCCAGACTCGCCGTAGCCGGGGTCAACGCTGATAATCTCCGGGTGTAAGAACTTCATCAGCGGCGTGTTTCCCACGCTCGCTAATTGCAGCTCCCCGATGCGCTGCTCCTGCAAATATTTGCTCGCGCCTAATGCAAGGGTATCCGTGGCGCACACCAGGGCGGTGGTGTGTGGGGTTAGCACGCTGGCGACCTGCTCATATCCCTGCTTCATGCCCAGCCCCGGCAGCGCGGCCACGGCAGGGAGGTTGTTTTTTTTACAAAACGCCAGATACGCTTCATGGCGACGCTTGCCGGTGGTGACGTCGGCATGCGGCACGCCGAGATAGCTGATATGCCGATGGCCCTGTTCATACAGGCGCTGCATCAGGATCACTATCGCCCCTTCGTCATCATAACAAACGGAGGCAAACCCGCTGGCGTCGCGCGCCAGCAGCACCAGCGACGGCTGCCAGGGCTTCAGCACGTCCTCTTTCAGGCCGGTAAACCCGAACAGCACCACGCCGTCAATGTTGCGGCGCTGAAGCATACCCAGATGCTCCTCCACCATTTGCGCGGAGAACTGGCTTTCCATCATGATTGGATCGTAGCCCTGCTCGTAAAAGGCGGGAAGCATGGTCTGCACGGCGAGGTTTTCGGAGAGGGAATCCAGACGCGAGACAATAATGGCGACCACTTTATCGCTCTGCCCGCGCATGGCGCGCGCGGAGCGGGAAGGGGAAAAACCGTGCTGATTCATCACCGCCTCGACGCGCTCGCGGGTGCGCTCGCTGACACCGCTTTCGTTGTTCAGCACGCGTGAGACGGTCGATTTCCCCACGCCGCTTAAACGCGCGATATCTTTAATCGTAAGGCGGTTCTGCATGCTGTATTCCCTGTAACAACGATAAAATAGTCAATTGAGCCTAATGCTATCCTGCGAATTCGCTATGGGCAAAGTCTGGTTTACGTTTGGTTTATTTGCAGGGCGTTATAATACCGCCCGATTAGCCACAAACGGTATGGATAAATCTCTATACTGCGTGCCGACACTCTTCTTTTTACTTACCGGAGGCCACATGGATCCCGATCCCGTACCTCTCCTGACCAGGAGAAAACCTTCTTTCCGGTAAGCCAGCCTTTTGCTGTCTCACCGGCGTGAGGCAGCAACGTTCATACGTTCCTGCTTGTTAAATTAAGTGCCTGACAGGTAAGGCTTTGCCACGCCTGCGGGAAAGACTGCGTCCGCCTTTGCGGATGCGGGGGAATGACTATGCTGAAAAATATCACCCGGCAGCTGTTTACGCAGCTGAGCCGCCATCTGCCACGCCGCCTGATTGCGCGCGATCCGCTGCCAAATGCCAACACCATGGCGGGAGCGGCGATTCCCGCTTCCCTGACCGAGCGCTGCCTGAACGTGGCGGCGATGGATGAAAACGAAGTCTGGCGCGCCTTTGGCGGCCACCCGGAAGGGCTGAACGCGCAAGAAGTGTTAAAAAGCCGCGCGGAACATGGCGACAACCAAATCCCGGCGCAGAAACCCTCTCCCTGGTGGGTCCACCTGTGGCTCTGCTATCGCAACCCGTTCAACCTGCTGCTGACGGTGCTCGGGATTATCTCTTACGCCACTGAAGATCTGTTTGCCGCAGGCGTGATCGCCCTGATGGTGGGCATCTCCACGCTGCTTAACTTTATTCAGGAAGCGCGCTCCACCAAAGCGGCAGACGCCCTGAAGGCGATGGTCAGCAACACCGCGACCGTCTCGCGCGTGATTAACGATCTCGGCGAAAACGCCTGGGTTGAGCTGCCCATTGACCAGCTGGTGCCGGGCGATCTGGTGAAGCTGGCGGCGGGAGACATGATCCCGGCGGATTTGCGCATCATCCAGGCGCGGGATCTGTTCGTCGCTCAGGCCTCACTGACCGGTGAATCCCTGCCCGTGGAGAAGGTCGCGCGGACCCGCGACCCGCAGCAGATGAACCCGCTCGAGTGCGACACCCTGTGCTTTATGGGCACCACGGTGGTCAGCGGCACGGCGCAGGCAATTGTCACCGCCACCGGCGGTAACACCTGGTTTGGGCAGCTGGCCGGGCGCGTCAGCGAGCAGGAGAGCGAGCCGAATGCGTTCCAGAAAGGCATTGGCCGCGTCAGCATGCTGCTTATCCGCTTTATGATGGTCATGACGCCGATTGTCCTGCTGATCAACGGCTACACCAAAGGCGACTGGTGGGAAGCGGCGCTGTTCGCGCTCTCCGTGGCCGTCGGCCTGACGCCGGAAATGCTGCCGATGATCGTTACCTCCACGCTGGCGCGCGGGGCGGTCAAACTCTCTAAACAAAAGGTGATCGTCAAACACCTCGACGCCATCCAGAACTTTGGCGCGATGGACATTCTCTGCACCGATAAAACCGGCACCCTGACCCAGGACAAAATTGTGCTGGAGAATCATACCGATATTGCCGGGAAGACCAGCGAGCGCGTGCTGTACAGCGCGTGGCTGAACAGCCATTACCAGACCGGGCTGAAAAACCTGCTCGACGTGGCGGTGCTGGAAGGCGTGGATGAAGAATCTGCCCGCATGCTCTCTGGGCGCTGGCAGAAGGTGGACGAAATCCCGTTCGACTTTGAGCGCCGCCGCATGTCGGTGGTGGTGAGCGAGCAGCCGGACGTGCATCAGCTGATCTGCAAGGGGGCGTTGCAGGAGATCCTGAACGTTTCAACGCAGGTGCGCCATAACGGAGAGATCGTGCCGCTGGACGACACCATGCTGCGCCGCATCAAGCGCGTCACCGATAGCCTGAACCGTCAGGGGCTGCGCGTGGTGGCGGTGGCGAGCAAATTCCTGCCCGCGCGCGAGGGTGACTATCAGCGTATCGACGAATCCGACCTGATCCTCGAAGGTTACATCGCCTTCCTCGATCCGCCGAAAGAGACCACCGCCCCCGCGCTGAAGGCGCTGAAGGCGAGCGGTATTACCGTCAAAATCCTGACCGGCGACAGCGAGCTGGTGGCGGCCAAAGTGTGCTCCGAGGTGGGGCTGGACGCGGGCGACGTGGTGGTGGGGAGCGACATTGAGCACCTCTCCGACGACGAACTGGCGCAGCTTGCCCAGCGCACCACGCTGTTTGCCCGCCTGACGCCGATGCACAAAGAGCGCATTGTGACGCTGCTGCGTCGTGAAGGGCACGTGGTGGGCTTTATGGGCGACGGCATCAACGATGCGCCAGCCCTGCGTGCGGCGGATATCGGCATCTCCGTGGACGGCGCGGTGGATATTGCCCGCGAGGCGGCGGATATCATCCTGCTGGAAAAGAGCCTGATGGTGCTTGAGGAGGGCGTCATCGAAGGGCGTCGCACCTTCGCCAACATGCTGAAGTACATCAAAATGACCGCCAGCTCCAACTTCGGTAACGTCTTCAGCGTGCTGGTGGCGAGCGCGTTTCTGCCGTTCCTGCCGATGCTGCCGCTGCACCTGCTGATCCAGAACCTGATGTACGATGTCTCTCAGGTAGCGATCCCGTTTGATAACGTGGACGACGAGCAGATCCAGAAGCCGCAGCGCTGGAACCCCGCCGATCTGGGGCGCTTTATGCTGTTCTTTGGGCCGATCAGCTCCATCTTCGACATTCTGACCTTCTGCCTGATGTGGTTTGTGTTCCACGCCAACACGCCGGAACACCAGACGCTGTTCCAGTCCGGCTGGTTCGTGGTAGGGCTGCTGTCCCAGACGCTGATTGTGCACATGATCCGCACCCGCCGCATTCCGTTTATCCAGAGCCGTGCCGCGTGGCCGCTGATTGTAATGACGGGCATTGTGATGGCGCTCGGGATCGCGCTGCCGTTCTCGCCTCTTGCAGGTTACCTGCAACTTCAGGCGCTGCCGCTGAGCTACTTCCCGTGGCTGGTGGCGATCCTCGCGGGCTATATGGTGCTGACGCAGATGGTGAAAGGATTCTATGCGCGTCGATATGGGTGGCAGTAAGCTCATTTTGCCACAATCCAGACGTAGGCCGGGTAAGGCGAAGCCGCCACCCGGCATCTGGCTTTCCTCCCAAATTCAACAACCTGTGATCTCCGTCGGCGCATTCGCTTGACGACAATTTGTACGCATGTTAACAGAATGTTTTGCCTGTATTTGGCCCGTCAGATAAGGAACATTCATGTTACGGTACAGTCTCTTAACCGCCGGGCTTATGCTCGGCGCCTCCGCTTTTGCCGCGCCGGCAGGCGACCTTCCCCTGATGCCCTGGCCTGCGAAGGTGGAACGCCCGACGACGCAGGGCGCGCTGGTGCTTAACAATCAACTCTCCGTGAGCGTCAGCGGCGACGATCTGGGGAATGCGGTCAACCGCCTGCGCCAGCGCATTGCCCTGCAAACCGGCTGGACGCTACAGCCGCAGGCCGAAAAACCTGACAAGCCGACCATCCGCATCGCCATCGCTAAAAAGGTGAAGCCGCAGCCGCTGCCGGACAGCGATGAAAGCTATACCCTGAAGGTCGATGCCAACGGCGTGAACATCTCCGCCAACACCCGCTTTGGCGCATTGCGCGCAATGGAAACTTTGCTCCAGCTGATGCAGAACGGTGCCGAAAACACCTCGATTCCGTGGGTTACCATCGAAGATTCGCCGCGCTTCCCGTGGCGCGGGCTGCTGCTCGATTCGGCGCGCCATTTCATCCCCTTACCCGATATCAAGCGCCAGATCGACGGTATGGCCGCGGCTAAGCTCAACGTTCTGCACTGGCATCTGACTGACGATCAGGGCTGGCGCTTTACCTCGAAGCGTTATCCAAAATTAACCCAGCTTGCCAGCGACGGGCTGTTCTACACCCCTGAGCAGATGCGCGAGATTGTGCGTTACGCTGCCGAACGCGGCATACGCGTGGTGCCGGAGATCGATATGCCGGGCCACGCCTCAGCGATTGCCGTCGCCTATCCGGAACTGATGAGCGCGCCGGGGCCGTACGCCATGGAGCGCCACTGGGGCGTGCTGAAGCCGGTGCTGGACCCCACCAAAGAGGCGACTTACACCTTTGCCGACGCGATGGTCAGCGAACTGGCGGCGATCTTCCCCGATCCGTATCTGCATATCGGCGGCGATGAAGTGGACGACAGCCAGTGGAAGGCGAACGCGGCGATCCAGCGATTTATGCGCGACAACAAACTGGCGGACAGCCACGCGTTGCAGGCGTATTTCAACCGCAAGCTGGAGACGATCCTCGAGAAGCACCACCGGCAGATGGTCGGCTGGGATGAGATCTACCATCCCGATCTGCCGAAAAGCATTCTGATCCAGTCCTGGCAGGGGCAGGACGCGCTGGGGCAGGTAGCGCAGAACGGCTATAAGGGCATTCTCTCAACCGGCTTCTACCTCGACCAGCCCCAGTCCACCGCCTATCACTACCGCAACGAAATCGTGCCGCAGGGGCTCAATGGCGTGGATGTGATAGCGGACACTGACAGCGCTCAGAGCTGGGCTTTCTCCATGCCGCGCCTGAAGGGCAAGCCGGTGGAAGGCAGCTTTACGCTGGTGAAAGGCGACGCCGGATGGCGCGGATTTATTGATTTTGCCGGGAAATCGCGTCGGGCGGTGAATAACATTCAGTGGCGAGGCGACAACCAGGTGACGTTTACCGTTGACACCTGGATGGGTGAAACGCGCCCGGTCGTTTCAGTTGCGAACGATAAGCTCAGCGGTTATTTCCTGGTGGGCAACGCCCGCTACCCGATTGACGGAACGCGTCTGGACGAGGTGCCAAAAGGCATACCGCCCGTGGTGCCGGACCCGGCGAACGAGGCCAATCTGCTCGGCGGTGAAGCCGCGCTGTGGGCGGAAAACGTGGTCGCGCCGGTGCTGGACATCCGCCTGTGGCCGCGCGCCTTTGCGGTGGCGGAGCGGCTGTGGTCGGCGAAGGACGTGAACGACGTCGACAACATGTATACCCGGCTACAGGCGATGGACAGCTGGTCCACGGTGTCGGTTGGGCTACAGCAGCATACCCAGCAGCAGGTACAGTTCACGCGGCTGGCAAATAATGCGGATACCTTGCCGTTGCAAATCCTCGCCCAAGCGCTCGAGCCGGCGCAGTATTACACCCGCCAGCATCTCAAGTTCCAGGCCGGAAACTATCATCAGTTCGAGCCGCTCAACCGGCTCGCGGACGCGCTAAACGCTGAAAGTGCTACCGTGCGTCAGATGAATAAATGGGCCGACCGTCTGGTCAGCGACGCGGAAGACACGGAAAGCGCCGAGGCGCTGCGCCACGTCTTTAACCGCTGGCAGAACAACACCAGCGACGTGCTGGCCTTGAGCGAAAACAGCTATCAGCTGAAGGCCATCAAACCGGTGATTCAGGAGGTGGATAAGCTGGCCTCGATTGGCCTGAGGCTGACGGATCTGGTGGCGCGTCAGGGGACGCTGGACGACAAAGAGATCGCCTCGATCCAGAGCGAGCTGGACAGCGCGGCGAAGATTCAGGACGAAGTGGTGATTGCAGCGGTCTATCCGCTGGAGACGCTGCTACGCGCCACGCGGAATCAGTAACACACATGCCCGGTGGCGTGTAGGCCCGGCAAACGAAGTGCCGCCGGGCGTAAAGGCTACTCAGTTCTTCAGAACCCATGCCTCTTTCCAGTGTGCGCCAACGCCTGGCTCATACTGGTTTGCGGTTGGGCTGTACTGTACGCAGTAGCCGCTGTACGGGAAAGGCTTACATTCGTAGGTCTTACCGTCTTTAGGCTGAAGTACCACGGTACCTGCCTTGTAAGACGCGATATTGTCCGGGAAGGTAAAGTCGTGGTGACCGGTGCTGTCCGCGGCTGCATCGCTTTCCAGCATCAGGTTCAGCACGTCCTGCGCGAACATCGTGCCGTCTTTATTGGTCGCGTAGTATTTCAGCATGTGGTGGCCGGCGGTCACGTCGGTCAGGGTCATGGTGACGTCCTGATTGCTATTGTTCATGTCCTGCTTCAGGTAGCCTTTTTCCGCACCGTGGTGGTTCATCACGTGTGCTTCAAAATTCACGTCGCCCTGCGTATTCACGTGGAAGGTCACGGTCGCGTTGCCATGTTCGATTTTGCTGTATTGCAGATCGGTAACGGCGATGCTCTCGCTCACCTGCGCTTTCTGCTCTTCATAAGAGATAGCAACGGACTGTAAGGTGCTGCCGTCTTTCACGAAGACGCTGTTAGCGCCGTGAACCGGGCTGATGTCACCGGCTTCATCCTTCACGCCGACGCGCACGTCGTGCTGCGCGGTGTTGATCTTCTGCGCCAGATCGTAGGACCACTGGTTAGCGTCGCCCTGCTCAGCAGAGCCGATGGTCATCTCGGTGCGCATGGCGGTCACTTCGCCGTGGGCGTCGAAGAAGCGTGCGATAACTTTATCGCCCACGTTCAGGTTATTACCGGCAATCTGGCCGCTCAGGGTTTTGCTCCACTCGGATACGATCGCAGGCGTTTCGTCCGGGGTCACGTTGCCGCCATTGCCGAAATCAACTTCGATAGCCTGATAGAAGCTGTTTGAGGTATCTGCAATTTCCCATACGCCGTAAATGACCTGATAGCCCGTGCGCTCAGGAACATTACAGGTCATGGATTTAGTTACGGCTGGCGCCTGGCTATTTCCGTTAATTGTACAGAACGGGGTTAATTCAAACTGATCGCGAGTGAGCGGCTTATTTGGGTCCCAGTTTTGTTTGGTAATGTAATAACGCCAGTTGGTGGTTTTGTGCGGCGCAGTATGGTGCCAGACAAATTCATGCGGGCCCGCGGTCATTGGGTTTTTAGTCCACGCATTCAGGCTCTGCTTATCCAGCTGAGAGTATTGAGAGATACCCGCGCTGGCGAGGTGTCCGTCTGCTGGCTCTGCCCCGGTCGGGAAGCCGGAGGTTTTCTCTACGCTCTGCGGTTCATACTGTACGGAGCCGCAATCAATATTTTGACCCAGCTTACACATATAGGCGCGGCTGGCAGGAGATTCAATATATCCGTGGGCAAATGCGGAAGACGCAACGGTCAGTGTTGCGAGCGCAAGTGCGATTTTTGAAAGTTTCATTACTCATCCATAAAAAGAGAATATTACTAGGCGGGGGGATTCTAATAATCGGACAAGTAATATGTCATTTCGTACAGAGAGTAAAAATGGTCGCAATAATAAAGGCAGCGTGCGCTGCCTTTTATTTATTGAAATAAATTAGCGACGTACGGCGATCGCTTCAATTTCAATTTTCACGTCTTTTGGCAGACGCGCTACTTCCACGCAGGAGCGCGCCGGGAAGGTGGCGTTGTGCTCGGTGAAGAACGCTTCGTACGTGGCGTTAACGGTGGCGAAGTCGTTCAGATCTTTCACGAACACCGTCGTTTTGACGATATCAC
Organism: Enterobacter cloacae complex sp.; assembly: GCF_900322725.1. Lineage (NCBI taxonomy): Bacteria > Pseudomonadati > Pseudomonadota > Gammaproteobacteria > Enterobacterales > Enterobacteriaceae > Enterobacter > Enterobacter cloacae complex sp. The sequence goes on from NZ_LT991957.1 coordinate 2,625,574, forward strand.
CCACTTTCAGGCCCGCAGATTCAATGATAGCCTGCACGTTTTCCAGCGACTGACGCGCCTGCGCCGCCACGTCGGCCGGTACTTCACCGGTTTTCGGGTTTACCGGGATCTGGCCAGAGGTGATGATCATGCTGCCCAGATCAACGCCCTGAACGTATGGGCCAATGGCCGCTGGTGCATTTTCCGTCGCGAGTACTTTGCTCATTTTTTCTCCAGAATTACAGCGTTAAGAATGTTCCCGGCCATTATAACAGCCGGGATTTCATTACCAACCTCAATTAGTTGGCCAGCACCACATAATGGGAAAACTCTTTTTCGCAGTATTTGCATTTGAGCGCGATGTCATTGGCGCGCTTTTTCACTGCAAAGCTGGAGGAGACCGGCTCGGCGTGGCTGATGCAATTGCTGTTCGGGCAGACCAGCACGCTTTCGATACGCTCCGGCAGGCTCGGGCGGGATTTGCCCACCACGTCGTAATCGTCGATGCGGTTAACCGTGGCGTCCGGCGCGTACAGCGACAGCTGGTTGACCTGCTCGTCGGTCAGGAAGGTGTTTTCGATTTTGATCAGATCTTTACGGCCCATTTCGCCGGACGGCAGGTTCAGGCCGATGGTGATGCGCTGGTCGGTTTCGGTCAGTTTGAACAGCGTCAGCAGCTTAAAGCCCACCTGCGCAGGGATGTGGTCAATCACGGTGCCACGCTTGATGGCTTCAACCTGGAGTTTGTTATCGTGTGTCATGGTCGTCTCCCCTTACAGAGCTAATTCGCGATTCAGAACCAGTGCCAGTAACGCCTGGCGAGCGAAGATGCCGTTCCCGGCCTGCTGGAAGTACCAGGCGTGCGGCGTTTTATCCACGTCGGTGGCAATTTCATCGATGCGCGGCAGCGGGTGCAGCACCTTCATGTTGTCGCGCGCGCCGTCGAGGTCGCTGGCGCGCAGTACGAACTGCGCCTTCACGTTGGCGTATTCGGACGGATCCAGACGCTCTTTCTGCACGCGGGTCATATAGAGAATATCCACGTTGCCCACCACCTCTTCGATGCTGGCGTGCAGGCTCCACGCAATGCCTTTCTCGTCCAGCATGTCGAGGATGTACTGCGGCATCGCCAGCGCGTCCGGGGCGATGAAGAAGAAGCGGTTGCCGCTAAATTTCGCCAGCGCCTGGGTCAGGGAGTGGACGGTGCGACCGTACTTCAGGTCGCCGACCATGGCGATGTTCAGGTTCTCAAGCGTGCCCTGCGTCTCCTGAATGGTGAACAGGTCCAGCAGGGTCTGCGTCGGATGCTGGTTGGCGCCGTCACCGGCGTTCAGCACCGGAATGCCGCCGGAAAACTCGGTTGCCAGGCGCGCCGCACCCTCCTGCGGGTGGCGCATCACAATCGCGTCCACGTAGGTGCTGATCACTGAAATGGTATCCGCCAGGGTTTCGCCTTTTTTGCCCAGCGACGTGTTGCTGCTGTCCGAGAAGCCCACCACGCTCGCGCCCAGGCGGTGCATGGAGGTTTCAAAGGAAAGGCGGGTGCGCGTCGACGCTTCAAAGAAACAGCTCGCGATCACCTTGTGCTTCAGCAGCTCCGGCTGCGGATTGGCCTTCAGTTTTGCCGCGGTTTCCAGAACCAGTTCCAGCTCTTCGCGGCTGAGGTCGTTTATGGAAATGATGTGTTTTTGATAAAGCGGATTCATGTTTATCTCCTGACGCCGGGCAAAAAAAAGCCCCTCAAATGAGGGGCTCTGGGAATAGGTCTAGCAACGGGAAGAAAAACGGCAGGCCAGCGTCTGATTTCAGACGCGGTAAGACGTTATGTCGTACACGCTTGACCATGCTTCCTCCCGGCAAATTGTCGGGCATTATACGCAGCTCGTTTTTGGGATCAAGCGATTTAATGCACGCTTTACTCAATGCAAACGGTTCTTTATGAATATTAATGCATTCTGAGTAAATAATTAATTTGCTTATGCACTAGCGCGGTACGCTTCACCACCCGGGGCGCGACCCAGACGATACTGCTTCCCGCCACCACGCCTAAAATTTCCGGTAACTGGTGATAATCCAGAATACGCGCCACCGCGCGGCCATATCCGGCGACGGTATGAATAAGGATAAATTCGCTATTGTGCTCCACGCTGACCACCATTTCGGAGACGGTGCGCGCGGCGTCGGGGGCAGGGCGCAGCTGGGGATTCAGCGAATAAATCTTTAGCCCTTTGGCATTGCGAATTTTTATGACGCCGAGCAGCTTGAGCAGACGTGAAACGGTGGACTGGCTGATGGTCTCAAAACCCCGCTCCTGCAAGTCGCGGCGGATCTCTTCCTGAGAGAGATAGCTCTTTTCCGCGATCAGACGCTGGCAGACCGTTAGCTGTAGTTGCTCTTTGGGAGAGTACTCTTCGTAATCCATCATAGTTCCCATATCAGTTCCCGAAATAACCGGTGGCACCGCACCGATCCGTAGGCCGGATGAGCGCAGCGCCATCCGGCAAATCACAACAACGCGCCCAGGCTTAACGCCACCATAATCACCACCGTCAAAATCCCCAGCAGCGGCGCGACCCATTTCAGATAGCGCACGTAGGGCACGCGGGCGATAGCCAGCCCGCCCATCACGACGGCAGAGGTGGGGGTGACAAGGTTAACGAGGCCGGACGCCGACTGGTAAGCCGTAACCACCAGGTCGCGGTTGACGTTAGCGAAATCGGCAAGGGGTGCCATGATCGGCATCGTCAGAACGGCCAGGCCGGACGAAGAAGGCACAAGAAACGACAGCACCACCTCCAGCCAGTACATCACGTTAATGAACGCCACCGTCGATAATCCGGTAACCATCCCCTCGGCGCTGTGCAAAATGGTGTGTGTAATCATGCCCTTATCCATCATTACTACGATACCGCGCGCGATGCCGATAATCAGCGCGACGCCCAGCAAATCTCGCGCGCCGTTGATAAACGTCGACGTCAGCTCCTCTTCGCTCATGCGGGCGATAAGCCCAACGATAATGGCGCTGGCGAGGAACACCGCCGAGATCTCTGCCATCCACCAGCCCCGCACCGCCACGCCGTAGATCATCACCGCGAAGGCGAGGGCGAAGATCGCCAGGATGAGTTTGCGCACCGGGGTAAATTCCAGCGACTGCTCGCCCTTGTTGCCGAGAAAATGGGCGCGGTTCTCTTCCTGTTTATCCGCCACGATCGACAGCGACGGATCTTTGCGCACCTTGCGGGCATAACGCATCACCCACGCCACGCAGATGATCCAACCGATGACCAGCAGCGCGATGCGCAGCATGATCCCGTTGGTGAAGGGGATCCCGGCGGCGTTGGCGGCGATCACCGTGGCGAACGGGTTTATAGTAGAGCCGAGCGTGCCGATCCCGGCCCCGAGCAGCACGGTGGACGCGGCAACCACCGGATCGAACCGCGCCGCCAGCATCACCGGCACCAGTAAGGTATAGAAGGGCAGCGACTCTTCGGCCATGCCGTAAATGGTGCCGCCTGCGGCAAACAGCGCCATCAGGATCGGGATCATCCACTCTTCGCGCCCGCGCAGCTTAGTGGTGACGCGCTCGATCCCGGCGTCAATCGCTCCGGTTTTGGTGACGATCCCGAGAAATCCCCCGATGATCAGAATAAACAGCGCGACGTCGATCGCTCCGGCCTGGCCGGATTCCGGATCGTACAGCCCGGCTATCGGGGCCATCAGCACCGACACCAGCCCCTGCGGGTGCGATGCCACGTGCGCATAGGTGCCGGCAACCGGCACCTCTTTGCCGAGCGCCTCGTTCATCGCCATGTGGTACTGCCCGGCCGGAACAATCCACGTCAGCACGGCCACCACGGCAATCAGAAAAAAGAGAATGGTGTAAGCGGAGGGAAACTTGAACTTGCCCATGATGTTCTCCTGAAACCCGGCGCACCTCGCGGCGCGCCGGGCGGTGATTAGTCGCCGAGTGTCGCCACCATGACCGCCTTAATGGTGTGCATGCGGTTTTCTGCTTCGTCGAAGACGATGGAGTTCGGTGATTCAAAGACCTCTTCCGTCACTTCCAGCCCCTTCAGGCCGTACGCCACCTCGATTTCGCGCCCCACTTTGGTGTGCTCGTTGTGGAACGCGGGCAGGCAGTGCATGAACTTGACGTTCGGGTTGCCGGTGGCCTTCATCACGTCCGCGTTGATTTGATACGGCTTCATCAGGCTGACGCGCTCGGCCCAGGCCTCCTTCGGTTCGCCCATGGAGACCCACACGTCGGTGTAGAGGAAATCGGTGCCGTGCACGCCTTCTTCCACGTCGTCGGTGAGGGTGATGCGCGCGCCCGTCTCTTTGGCGATGGCGCGGCACTGCTCAACCAGCCCGGCTTCCGGCCAGAAGGATTTCGGCGCCACAAGACGGATATCCATCCCCATCTTGGCCGCGCCGACCATCAGGGAGTTGCCCATGTTATTCCGCGCGTCGCCCAGGTAGGCAAAGCTCAGCTCCGGCAGGGTTTTGCCCGGGGAGTGCTCCAGCATGGTCATCAGATCCGCCAGAATTTGCGTTGGGTGAAACTCGTCGGTCAGGCCGTTCCACACCGGCACGCCCGCGTACTCGCCCAGCTCCTCGACGATGGCCTGGCCGTAGCCGCGGTACTCGATGCCGTCATACATGCGGCCCAGCACGCGGGCGGTGTCTTTCATCGACTCTTTGTGACCGATCTGCGACCCGCTTGGGCCGAGGTAGGTGACCTGCGCGCCCTGGTCAAACGCGCCCACTTCGAAGGCGCAGCGGGTGCGGGTGGAGGTTTTTTCAAAGATCAGGGCGATGTTTTTTCCGACCAGCGTCTGCTTTTCGCGCCCGGCTTTTTTGGCCGCCTTCAGCTCGATGGCGAGGTCGATCAGGTACTGAATTTCCGCCGGGGTGTAGTCCAGCAGTTTAAGGAAGTTGCGGTTTTTCAGGTTGATGGTCATGGGTAAATCCTTTTTAAATGAGTGCTCAGTTACGAATCAGCGTGCCTTTCTCGCCCGCCAGGATCTCCGCGCCGTCGGCCAGCGCGCCGATCCCGGCAATCCCGCCGCAGGCCTCAACAAATTCGCGGCAGGCGGCGACCTTCGGCCCCATCGATCCGGCGTCGAACGTCATGTCTTTAAGCAGTTCCGGCGTCACCTGCGCCAGCGGGCGCTGGGTCGGCTTGCCCCAGTCGAGGTACACCGCGTCGGCATCGGTGAGGATCAGCAGGGCATCGGCCTCGATCTGGCGCGCCAGCAGGGCGGCGGAGAGGTCTTTGTCGATCACCGCCTCAACGCCGCGATAGCCGTTGGCGTTTTCCACTACCGGCACGCCACCGCCGCCGTTGCAGATGACCAGGTGGTCACGCTGGATCAGCGCCGTAATGGCGTCGCTCTCGACGATGCGCTTCGGCTGTGGAGAGGGCACAACGCGGCGGAAATAGGCGCCGTCGGCCCTGAACGTCCAGCCTTTTTCTGCGGCCAGCGCTTTCGCCTGGGCTTCGCTGTACACCGGGCCGATGTATTTGGTCGGGTTGCTGAAGGCCGGATCGGCGGCGTCCACCTCTACCTGGGTGAGCAGGACGCTCACCTCACGCTGCGGCAGATTGTTTTTCAGCGCCTGCTGGAGCATGTAGCCGATCATCCCCTGGCTTTCCGCGCCGAGAACGTCCAGCGGGTAGGGCGTCACTTTGTCGTAGGCGCTGTTCTGCAATGCCAGCAGCCCGACCTGCGGCCCGTTGCCGTGCACCAGCACCACGCGCCACTGTTCTGTTAATCCGGCGATGGTGCGGGCGGCCTGCTCGATGTTCTGACGCTGAATATCCGCTTCCAGCGGCTCGCCGCGCTTGAGCAGCGCGTTGCCGCCCAGGGCCACAACCAGAGTGGGTTTTCGTTCCATGATGGCTCCTTAAATTCCGTCGCGTTCCAGTGGGCAGCTCATGCAGCGCGCACCGCCGCGACCGCGTCCCAGCTCGTCGCCGGGGATCGGCAGCACGGTGATGCCCGCTTTGTCGTACTTCTCGTTGGTCCAGACGTTACGCTCGTAGCCGATCACCACGCCCGGGCGGATGGTCAGAACGTTGTTGGCGTCGTTCCACTGCTCGCGTTCGGCTTCAAAGGCGTCGCCGCCGGTAGTGATCAGGCGGACCTGGTTAATGCCGAGGGCTTTCTCGATGGCGTGCAGCAGGTCGGTTTCCTGCGTGCGCAGCAGGCCGCCGCGTCCGTCCGGGGTGAGCGTCCAGCACTGGGCGTCTTTACGCACCACTTCCGGATAGACGGAGAAAGTGTCCACGTCGATATGGGTCATCACCGTATCGAGGTGCATGCAGGAGCGGTGTTTTGGCAGCTCAACGGCAATCACGCGCTCGGCCTGGCGGTGTTTGAACAGGCTGTTGGCGAGGAACTCAACGCCCTGCGGCGTCGTGCGCTCGGACATGCCGATCAGCACCGCCCCGCGGCCAATCACCAGTACGTCGCCGCCTTCTAAGGTGGCGTGGTCGTAATTAATATTCTCGTCGCCGAAATACTTAATAAAATCGCCGTCGGCAAATGCCGGATGCCAGCGATATATCGCGCGCAGATTATTGGTTTCACGCTGGCGGGCGGGTTTCGCCATCGGGTTAATGGACACGCCGTTATAAATCCAGCAGGAGGTATCGCGGGTAAATAAGTGGTTCGGCAGCGGCTTCATAATAAAATCATTCGCCGTGTGGGTATCCACCACCATATTTTTAATGGCTGCCGGAATTTCGCCGTAGGTTAATCCCCCGCTTAATCGCCGCGCCAGTTCGCGGTGCGGCATATCCGCCAGCCAGCCGCGCACGTCGCCGGCAAAGGTTGGCCCGAGGCGATAGTCGGAAATTTGCGTTTCAAGAAGCCAGGCTTTCGCATCTGCAATATCAAGCGTTTGCGTGAGCAGGTCGGTCAACAGCAGGACTTCCACACCCTGCTCGCGCAGCGTGTTTGCGAAGATGTCATGCTCTTCACCCGCCCGTTCAACCGACAGTACATCATCAAACAACAGCTCCTGACAGTTTGAGGGGGTTAACCGCTTCAGGCTTAAATTAGGGCGGTGCAGCATAACGCTACGCAATTGACCAATTTCAGAACCGACGTAATGCTTTTCCATAATTATTCCTTTAACTGTTTTTCAGAATAAAAAGGGCATGCGCCATGTGATGTGTTTAATTACATGGCGGCTAAGCTCAATTGATTTCGTGATTTATAGTAGGCGCTTAAATAACGGTTATTGTGACATTGCTCACGCGAAAACCGATATTAAGGCGTTTGTTTTCATTTGCATGATTCGCATCAGATAATGATTAAATTGTTATTACTGGAGGATGAATAGCTAAGCGGAAACGGGTGGCATTATTTGAGGTTGTTATTATTTTGTAGAATTAAATATTTGGACATATTTATTTATACTGTTGATTTTAAACGATAAAATATCAAGGTGAGAATGGCTATGCAATTAATGCAATTAACTATTTTGGACTTAAGAAAAATCAATAAATAATTATGGTGTTATAAAGGAAATAACCAGAGTGGTAAAGTGTGACGTGGCCGCAGGTTTTGTGTTTTAGGCTGTAATTTCAATTGGTTATATTGATTCAGTGGCGCGAGCCGGGTGAGGTTATGCATAACCACTGCATAAATGCCTGACTGCTATTAACAGCAAATTAACACATTTCCCGATAAACATGCGCTTGCGCAAAAGTTGCCTAAAAAGGGCTGGCGGGGGGAGAACAATTTTCGTATAAAAGATGGAAATGAAACAGTGTTTTAATTTGAGGGCTATACCATGATCGTGGGCAACATTCATCATCTCCAGTCCTGGCTACCAGAAGAACTGCGCCAGGCCATTGAGCACGTTAAGGCGCACGTTACCGACGCGACGCCGACCGGCAAGCACGACATCAACGGCGTCCGCCTGTTTTATCTGGTGTCAGAAGACATGACCCAGCCTTTCGCCGAGCGCCGCGCCGAGTACCATGCGCGCTATCTGGATATCCAGATCGTGCTGAAGGGTCAGGAAGGGATGACGTTCAGCACCCTGCCGCACGGTACGCCGGACACCGACTGGCTGGCGGACAAAGACATCGCGTTCCTGCCGAAAGGCGAGCAGGAGAAAACCGTGGTGCTGAGCGAAGGGGATTTCGTGGTGTTTTACCCGGGCGAAGTGCATAAGCCGCTGTGCGCGGTGGGGGAGCCTGCTAAGGTCAGAAAAGTGGTTGTTAAAATGCTGGTGGAGTAATTCTTTACCCCTCACCCTAACCCTCGCCCCTTTGGGGAGAGGGCCGGATGAGGGGCGAGCGGGCAATATGTGATCCAGCTTAAACTTCCTACACTCCTTCTTCCCTTCTCATTTACCTCTCCTTTTTCTGCGTCATAGTATGATCGTTAAATTAATGAACACTGTTCTATAATGTAGAACAAAATGATTCAACAAGGAGATCTCATGCCGCAGTCCGCGTTGTTCACGGGAATCATTCCCCCTGTCTCCACCATATTTACCGCCGACGGCCAGCTTGATGAGCAGGGCACCGCCGCGCTGATCGACGACCTCATCGCTGCGGGCGTTGACGGCCTGTTCTTCCTGGGCAGCGGCGGCGAATTCTCCCAGCTCGGCGCCGAAGAGCGTAAAACCATTGCCCGCTTTGCTATCGATCATGTCGATCGCCGGGTGCCGGTGCTGATCGGCACCGGCGGCACCAACGCCCGGGAAACCATTGAACTCAGCCAGCACGCGCAGCAGGCGGGCGCGGACGGCATCGTGGTGATCAACCCCTACTACTGGAAGGTGTCGGAAGCGAACCTGATCCGCTACTTCGAGCAGGTGGCGGACAGCGTCACGCTGCCGGTGATGCTCTATAACTTCCCGGCGCTGACCGGGCAGGATCTGACTCCGGCGCTGGTCAAAACCCTCGCCGACTCGCGCAGCAATATTATTGGCATTAAAGACACCATCGACTCCGTCGCCCACCTGCGCAGCATGATCCTCACCGTTAAAGCCGCTCATCCGCACTTCACCGTGCTGTGCGGTTACGACGATCATCTGTTTAATACCCTGCTGCTCGGCGGCGACGGGGCGATTTCGGCCAGCGGCAACTTTGCCCCGCAGGTGTCGGTGAATCTTCTGAAAGCCTGGCGGGATAAAGACGTGGCGAAAGCGGCTGAGTATCATCAGACCCTGCTGCAAATACCGCAGATGTATCAGCTGGATACGCCGTTTGTGAACGTCATTAAAGAGGCGATTGTGCTCTGCGGCCGCCCGATTTCCACGCACGTGCTACCGCCCGCGTCAGCGCTGGACGAGCCGCGTAAGGCGCAGCTGAAAACCCTGTTACAACAGCTCAAGCTCTGCTGAGCCGGACGATACCGATGACCATTGAGAAAATTTTCACCCCACAGGACGATGCGTTTTATGCGGTGATCACCCACGCGGCGGGGCCGCAGGGCGCGCTGCCGCTGACCCCGCAGATGCTGATGGAATCCCCCAGCGGCAACCTGTTCGGCATGACGCAGAACGCCGGGATGGGCTGGGACGCCAATAAGCTGACCGGCAAAGAGGTGCTGATTATCGGTACCCAGGGCGGTATTCGTGCCGGGGACGGGCGCCCGGTTGCGCTGGGCTACCACACCGGACACTGGGAGATCGGCATGCAGATGCAGGCGGCGGCGAAGGAGATCACGCGCAACGGCGGGATCCCGTTTGCGGCCTTCGTCAGCGATCCGTGTGACGGGCGCTCGCAGGGCACGCATGGCATGTTTGATTCCCTACCGTACCGCAACGACGCGGCGATCGTCTTTCGCCGCCTGATCCGCTCCCTGCCGACGCGCCGGGCGGTGATCGGCGTGGCCACCTGCGATAAAGGGCTGCCCGCTACCATGATCGCCCTGGCTTCGATGCACGACCTGCCGACTATTCTGGTGCCGGGCGGGGCGACGCTGCCGCCGACCGTGGGGGAAGATGCGGGCAAGGTGCAGACCATCGGCGCGCGCTTTGCCAACCACGAGCTCTCCTTGCAGGAGGCCGCCGAGCTGGGCTGTCGCGCCTGCGCGTCGCCGGGCGGCGGGTGTCAGTTCCTCGGCACGGCGGGCACCTCGCAGGTGGTGGCGGAGGCGCTGGGACTGGCGCTGCCGCACTCCGCGCTGGCGCCGTCCGGGCAGGCGGTGTGGCTGGAGATCGCCCGCCAGTCGGCGCGTGCGGTGAGCGAGCTGGATAACCGCGGCATCACCACGCGCGATATCCTCACCGATAAAGCCATCGAAAATGCCATGGTGATCCACGCGGCATTCGGCGGTTCCACGAACTTACTGCTGCACATTCCGGCCATCGCCCACGCGGCGGGCTGTACGATCCCGGACGTAGAGCACTGGACGCGCGTCAACCGCAGGGTACCGCGTCTGGTGAGCGTGCTGCCCAACGGCCCGGACTACCACCCGACCGTGCGGGCGTATCTCGCGGGCGGCGTGCCGGAGGTGATGCTCCACCTGCGCGATCTCGGCCTGCTGCACCTGGATGCCATGACCGTCACCGGCCAGACGGTGGGCGAGAACCTCGACTGGTGGCAGACGTCCGAGCGCCGTAAGCGCTTCCGCCAGTGCCTGCGCGAGCAGGACGGCGTGGAGCCGGATAACGTGATCCTGCCGCCGGAGAAAGCTAAAGCGAAAGGGCTGACCTCGACGGTCTGCTTCCCGACGGGCAACATCGCGCCGGAAGGATCGGTGATCAAGGCCACGGCGATCGACCCGTCGGTGGTGGATGACGATGGCGTTTACCGCCACACCGGCCGGGTGCGGGTGTTCGTCTCGGAAGCGCAGGCGATCAAGGCCATCAAGCGGGAAGAGATTAAGCAGGGGGATATCATGGTGGTGATCGGCGGCGGGCCGTCCGGCACCGGCATGGAAGAGACCTACCAGCTCACCTCCGCGCTGAAGCATATCTCCTGGGGAAAAACGGTGTCGTTAATCACCGATGCGCGCTTCTCGGGCGTGTCGACGGGCGCCTGCTTCGGGCACGTGTCGCCAGAGGCGCTGGCGGGCGGGCCGATTGGCAAGCTGCGCGACAACGACATCATCGAGATTGCCGTTGACCGCCTGACATTATCAGGCAGCGTGAACTTTATCGGCACGGCGGATAACCCGCTGACGCCAGAGGAGGGCGCGCGCGAGCTGGCAGGGCGGCAGACGCACCCGGACCTGCACGCCCACGACTTTTTGCCGGACGATACCCGGCTGTGGGCGGCATTGCAGTCGGTGAGCGGCGGCACCTGGAAAGGCTGTATTTATGACACCGATAAAATCATCGAGGTAATTAACGCCGGTAAAAAAGCGCTCGGACTTTAATTATTTTGTGAGATAAAACCGTCTGCGGAAAATAATCCGCGGACGGCTTTTTCACATCTGTAATTTACCATTTAAAACAATGGTTTGAGATATATCGTTGGCGTCACAAAAGCAAAATAACGTAATTCAGAAATAAGATATGACCATTGCTGGTTAATTGAACAGCTCATTACACTCCATTAACACGATGTTGTAATTCAGCACACTACCAAAGGGTGTAATTCTGATGACGCAATTAACCATGAAAGACAAAATTGGCTACGGGCTGGGTGACACCGCCTGCGGCTTCGTCTGGCAGGCCACGATGTTCCTGCTGGCCTATTTCTACACCGACGTGTTTGGACTCTCCGCGGGCATAATGGGCACGCTGTTTTTAGTCTCCCGCGTGCTCGACGCCGTGACCGACCCGCTGATGGGGCTGCTGGTAGACCGCACCCGCACGCGGCACGGCCAGTTCCGCCCGTTCCTGCTGTGGGGCGCCATCCCGTTTGGCATCGTCTGCATGCTGACCTTCTACACGCCGGACTTCTCCGCGCAGGGCAAAATCATCTACGCCTGCGCGACCTACATTCTCCTGACTCTGGTTTACACCTTCGTTAACGTCCCGTATTGCGCCATGCCGGGGGTGATCACTGCCGACCCGAAAGAGCGCCACGCCCTTCAGTCCTGGCGTTTCTTCCTCGCCGCGGCGGGCTCGCTCGCCATCAGCGGCATCGCGCTGCCGCTGGTCAGCATCATCGGCAAGGGGGACGAGCAGGTGGGCTATTTTGGCGCCATGTGCGTGCTGGGGCTGACCGGCGTGGTGCTGCTCTACGTCTGCTTCTTCACTACCAAAGAGCGCTACACCTTTGAGGTGCAGCCGGGCTCGTCGGTGGCGAAAGATCTCAAGCTGCTGCTCGGCAACGGCCAGTGGCGCATCATGTGCGCGTTCAAGATGATGGCGACCTGCTCCAACGTGGTGCGCGGCGGGGCGACGCTCTACTTCGTGAAATACGTGATGGATCACCCGGAGATGGCGACCCAGTTTTTACTCTACGGCAGCCTCGCCACCATGTTCGGCTCGCTCTGCTCGTCCCGCCTGCTGGGCCGCTTTGACCGGGTCACCGCCTTCAGGTGGATCATCGTCGCCTACTCGCTCATCAGCCTGCTGATTTTCTTCACCCCGGCCGAGCACATCGCGCTGATTTTCGCCCTTAACATCCTGTTCCTGTTCGTCTTTAACACCACCACGCCGCTACAGTGGCTGATGGCCTCTGACGTGGTGGATTACGAGGAGAGCCGCAGCGGGCGTCGCCTCGACGGGCTGGTGTTCTCGACCTATCTGTTCAGCCTGAAGATTGGCCTGGCGATTGGCGGGGCGGTGGTGGGCTGGATCCTGGCCTGGGTGAACTACTCCGCCAGCAGCAGCGTGCAGCCGGTTGAGGTGCTCACCACCATCAAAATTCTGTTCTGCGTGGTGCCGGTGGTGCTCTACGCGGGCATGTTCATCATGCTGTCGTTCTACAAGCTCACCGACGACCGCGTGGAGGCCATCAGCCAGCAGCTGATCAAACACCGCGCGGCGCAGGGCGAGGCCGTACCCGACGCCGCGACAGCCGCATCCCATTAACCGGAGGCAACATGGAAATTACTAACCCGATCCTGACCGGCTTCAACCCGGACCCGTCCCTGTGCCGTCAGGGCGAGGACTACTACATCGCCACCTCGACCTTCGAGTGGTTCCCGGGCGTGCGCATCTACCACTCCCGCGACCTGAAAAACTGGTCGCTGGTCAGCACCCCGCTGGATCGCGTGTCGATGCTGGACATGAAGGGTAACCCGGACTCCGGCGGCATCTGGGCGCCGTGCCTGAGCTACGCCGACGGCAAATTCTGGCTGCTCTATACCGACGTGAAGATTGTCGACTCGCCGTGGAAAAATGGCCGCAACTTCCTCGTCACCGCGCCGTCCATCGAAGGGCCATGGAGCGAGCCGATCCCGATGGGCAACGGCGGGTTTGACCCGTCCCTGTTCCACGACGACGATGGCCGCAAGTACTACCTCTACCGTCCGTGGGGGCCGCGCCACCACAGCAACCCGCACAACACCATCGTGATGCAGGAGTTTGACCCGCAGACCGGCACGCTCTCGCCCGAGCGCAAAACCCTGTTTACCGGCACGCCACTCTGCTACACCGAAGGGGCGCATCTTTATCGCCACGCGGGCTGGTACTACCTGATGGTTGCCGAGGGCGGCACCAGCTACGAACACGCCGTCGTGGTGCTGCGTTCCAAAAATATCGACGGGCCCTACGAGCTGCACCCGGACGTGACGATGATGACCAGCTGGCACCTGCCGGAGAACCCGCTGCAAAAGAGCGGCCACGGCTCGCTGCTGCAAACCCATACGGGAGAATGGTATATGGCCTACCTCACCAGCCGCCCGCTGCGCCTGCCCGGCGTGCCGCTACTGTCCTCCGGCGGGCGCGGCTACTGCCCGCTGGGGCGCGAGACCGGCATCGCCCGCATTGCGTGGCGCGACGGCTGGCCGTATGTGGAAGGCGGCAAACACGCGCAGCCGACCGTGCCCGGCCCGCAGGTGGCGGAGCAGCCCACAGCCGATCAGGGTAACTGGCGGGATGACTTCGACGACAGCACGCTTGACCCGCAGCTACAGACCCTGCGCATTCCGTTCGACGACACCCTCGGCTCGCTCACCGCGCGCCCAGGCTACTTACGGCTCTACGGCAACGACTCGCTCAACTCGACCTTCACCCAGTCGACCGTGGCGCGCCGCTGGCAGCACTTCACCTTCCGGGCCGAGACGCGGATGCAGTTCTCGCCGGTTCACTTCCAGCAGAGCGCGGGGCTGACCTGCTACTACAACAGCAAAAACTGGAGCTACTGCTTTGTGGACTACGAGGAGGGGCAGGGGAGAACCATCAAGGTGATCCAGCTCGACCACAACGTACCGTCGTGGCCGCTGCACGAGCAGCCCATTCCGGTGCCGGAACATGCGGAGAGCGTCTGGCTGCGCGTGGACGTGGATACGCTGGTCTACCGCTACAGCTACTCGTTCGACGGCGAGACGTGGCACGCCGTGCCGGTGACGTATGAGGCGTGGAAGCTGTCGGACGACTACATCGGCGGGCGCGGCTTCTTTACCGGCGCGTTTGTGGGGCTGCACTGCGAGGACATCAGCGGCGACGGCTGTCACGCGGACTTCAACTACTTCACCTACGAGCCGGCATAGCCCAGCGCGCGTGAGAGCTCGAGCCCGGCCTGCTGAAGCTGCTCGCGGAAGCGGGCCAGCTCGGCGTCGTCCACGCGGGAGGTGAGCGTCGACAGGCTCAGGGCGGCAATCACGCGGGATTCGTGGTTCCACACCGGCACCGCCACGCAGCGCACGCCCTGCTCGTTCTCTTCGCTGTCCAGGGCATAGCCCCGCTCGCGGGTCTGCGCCAGGGCGGCCATTAAGGCTTCACGAGAGGCGAGGGTGGAAGGCGTAAAGGTGGTGTACTGATAGCCCTCCAGCAGGGCGTTCAGCTCGGCCTCGCCCAGCCAGGCAATCAACACCTTGCCGATGGCGGTGGCGTGAACCGGCAGGCGGCGGCCGATGCGCGAATAGGCGATGGCGGCCAGCTTGCCTTCAATTTTCTCGATATAGACCCCTTCACGCCCGTCCAGGATCCCCAGATGGGTGGTCTGCCCGGTCCGCTGTGACAGCTCCGTCAGCCAGCCTTTCGCCTTCTGGCGGATATCGATGGAGCCCACGACAAAATGACCGCGCTCGACCAGCTTCATGCCGAGGCGATATTTCCCGTTCTCCGGATTCTGATCGATATAGCCGTGAAGCTGGAGGGTTTTCAGCAGCGAGTGGAGGGTGCTCTTGCTCAGCCCCATCAGTTTGCTGATGTCGGTGATCTTAAGCTCGGTGGCCTGCTCGTTGAACAGGTCGAGGATCTGCAACGCACGTTCAACAGACTGAATAATCGGCATAATGCTGGCATGTCCACGCTGGAATGAAGGCGAAAACGTACCTTTTTCGGGGTGAAAAATCAATGAAGGGGAGCCGGTTTGCCCGGCGGCGCTTCGCTTGCACGGGCCTACGGGACTTGTAGGCCGGGTAAGCGCAGCGTCACCCGGCAAGAAGAGCGCACCGAATCAATAACGTGGGAGAGGGGATCACTCCCCAAGCGTCGCCACCATCACCGCCTTAATCGTATGCATCCGGTTTTCCGCCTGGTCAAACACGATGCTCGCCGCCGACTCAAACACCTCGTCCGTCACCTCCATCCCGCCGTGCAGGTCGAACTCCTTCGCCATCTGCTTGCCGAGCGTGGTCTGGTCGTCATGGAACGCGGGCAGACAGTGCAGGAACTTCACGTTCGGATTGCCGGTCAGCGCCATCATCTGCGCGTTCACCTGATACCCCCGCAGCAGCGCAATCCGCTCCGCCCACTTCTCTTTGGCTTCGCCCATCGACACCCAGACGTCGGTATAGATAAAGTCCGCGCCCTTCACGCCCGCCGCCACGTCTTCCGTCAGGGTGATTTTGCCGCCGTGCTTCTCCGCCAGCGCGCTGCACTCCGCCACCAGGCTCTCTTCCGGCCAGCAGGCCTTCGGGGCCACCAGGCGCAGATCCAGCCCGGTCAGCGCCGCCGCTTCCAGCATCGAGTTGCCCATGTTGTTGCGCGCGTCGCCCGCGTAGACCAGCGTCATCTCGTTAAACGCCTTGCCCGGCAGGTGCTCCTGCATGGTCAGCAGGTCCGCCAGCAGCTGCGTCGGGTGGAACTCGTTGGTCAGCCCGTTCCACACCGGCACGCCCGCATACTGCGCCAGCGTTTCGACGACGTCCTGGCCGTGACCACGATACTGAATGCCGTCGTACATCCGCCCGAGTACGCGCGCGGTGTCCTTAATTGACTCTTTATGCCCAATCTGGCTGCCGCTCGGCCCTAAATACGTAACGCGAGCGCCCTGGTCAAATGCGGCAACTTCGAAAGAGCATCGTGTACGGGTCGAGTCTTTTTCGAAGATGAGCGCGATGTTTTTACCGGTAAGCTTCTGTACTTCCTTGCCCTTTTTTTTATCGGCCTTGAGCTGTGCGGCAAGGGTCAGCAGAGAAGTGAACTGTGCAGGGGTAAAGTCGAGCAATTTCAGAAAGTGTTTCTTGTACAAATCGGCCATTTTATCCTCGCATGGCAAACGCCAATTATTGAATTAAAATTCACTTTATATGTGTAATTATTCATTTGCAACCCCGTTTCATAAATCTTTCCAACAAAGGTGGAGGCAAACCCGTCCGTGTGTGAAAATAGAAGTATCTGCCGCACTTTAAAGAGGATTGAGCCATGGCAAACCCGGAATTACTGGAAGAGCAACGCGAAGAGACGCGTCTGATTATTGAAGAACTGCTGGAAGACGGTAGCGATCCGGACGCGCTGTACACCATCGAACACCATTTCTCTGCGGACGACTTTGAAGCGCTGGAAAAAATGGCCGTGGAAGCCTTCAAGCTGGGTTACGAAGTGACCGAGCCTGAAGAGCTGGAAGTGGAAGAGGGCGACACCATCATCTGCTGCGACATCCTGAGCGAAGGCGCGCTGAAGGCGGAGCTGATCGACGCGCAGGTCGAACAGCTGATGAACCTGGCCGAGAAGTTTGAAGTGGAATACGACGGCTGGGGAACCTACTTCGAAGATCCGAACGGTGAAGACGGCGAAGAAGGCGACGACGAAGATTACGTCGACGAAGACGACGACGGTGTGCGTCACTAAGTGATTCAGGCGGTGGCGCGCGCCACCGCTTTTTCAAGGCAGAACCATGGATTACCCGCAGATACTCGCCCCCGTACTCAACTTCCTCCAGTGCCCGACCCCGCAAGCATGGATTGATAAAGCCCGAGACCCGGCGAACCTGCCGCTGCTGCTCACCGACCACATGGTGTGCGAGCTCAAGGCCGCCCAGACCGCGCTGCTGCTGGTGCGTAAATACGTCGCCGATGAAAGCGGTGCCGACGCGCTGCTCGACTGGCTCAAGCCCTACGAACAGTTCACCTTCCGCGACGGTCCGGAGCCGGACTTCATCGCCCTGCACAGGCAGATTGGCAAAAGCGTGATGCCCAAAACCGACGACCCGTGGGGCCAGGCGCTCATCGACAGCATGGTGCTGCTGATTAAAGAGGAGCTGCACCACTTCTGGCAGGTGCGCGAGGTGATGCTGGCGCGCGACATTCCGTACGTCAAAATCACTGCCAGCCGCTACGCCAAAGGGATGCTGAAGGAAGTGCGCACTCACGAACCGCTGACGCTGATCGACAAGCTCATCTGCGGCGCCTACATCGAAGCCCGCTCCTGCGAACGCTTCGCCGCGCTGGCCCCGTTCCTCGACGACGATTTGCAGAAGTTCTATCTCTCGCTGCTGCGCTCGGAAGCGCGCCACTATCAGGATTACCTGACGCTGGCCCGGCAGGTAAGCGACGACGATATCTCACCGCGCATACAGCATTTTGGCGAAATTGAAGCCACACTTATCTCGACACCGGACCACGAGTTTCGCTTCCACAGCGGCGTGCCGGTGTAAAACGGCATAACGCAAGGATAAGGATGCGAGATGAAAAAAACGTGGATCAGTACGGTCATTGTTGTTGTCGCGGCTGCCGCCGTGGCGTTCTGGGTCTTCTTCGACAGGCAGCGCGCTCCGGAAGCGCAAATTGATACCGCCCTTAACGCGATGCCCGCCTGGCAGGTGATTAAGGAGCAGGAGCCTGTGCTGCATCAGCGCATCCTCGACCAGATGGCCGCCCTGCAAAAGGCCGGCGAGCCGGAGCAGCACATTATCGACACCATCCAGCCGCAGATCCTGCATTTGCAGATGACGCGCCTGCAAAATGCCCCGGACGCCAACGTGGTGAACTACATGACCATCAACATGGAGCAGACCGCCGCCATCCAGAAGGTGAGCGACGACGCCTGCTTCCGCTTCCTCTACCCGATGGTGAAGGGCGGCATCAACCCGATGCGCATGCTGGATAAAGACCTGATGACCCGGCGCATGCAGGCCGATGCCGACATGATGCGCGCGGCCTACGGCAAAAACCGCCACACCGTGACCCAGGCCGAACGCGAGGCGGCTGTCGAGGATGTCCGACCGATTATGAAGGCGCTTGCCGATAAGTACGGCGAGGACATCCAGCTGTTGCAGATGCCGGAGAAGGCGGAAGGCAAGGAAAAGCTCTCCTGCGATATGGTGCAGGCGATGTGGGCAAAGGTGCTGGCGCTGCCGGAGCAGAAGGCGGCAGGGGTGATTCGGCTGGCAGTGTCTGAGCTGGAGTGACGAAGGTAGCTGGTTTTTTGGGCACTTAGCGCGGGTTTCGCGCGTCGTCGCTTGCATGGCGGCGCGCGACAGGTATAATCCACAACGTTTCCGCATCCCCTTCAGTGCCGAAGTGGCGAAATCGGTAGACGCAGTTGATTCAAAATCAACCGTAGAAATACGTGCCGGTTCGAGTCCGGCCTTCGGCACCATCGGAACATCAATAGACGTCAACGGACGTCTTTTTTTGTGCCTGAAATCCAGTATCCGCAAGGCTTTCCTCGCTTTTTCACTCAACCTAAGTCAACCTGATTCAATCTACATCAACTTACTGATGCGGGTACAACTGCGGGTATTTCCCGGTTCGATAATGTTTGTACCCACACAGAACCCTTGAAAGGATACTCATTATGGCTCTGAGTGATGTGAAGGTTCGTTCGGCAAAGCCTGAAGCAAAAGCCTACAAACTGACTGACGGTGATGGCATGGTTTTGCTGGTTCACCCTAACGGCTCCAAATACTGGCGGCTTCGTTATCGCTTCGGTGGTAAAGAGAAGATGCTGGCGCTTGGGAAATACCCTGAGGTTTCGCTGGCGGATGCCAGGGCACGCAGGGATGAGGCCCGTAAGCTGTTAGCTAATGGCGTTGATCCCAGTGAAAACAAGAAAGCCGTTAAGGTAGAGCAGGAGCAAGAGGCGATAACTTTTGAAGTGGTTGCCAGAGACTGGCACGCCAGTAATCAGAAGTGGTCGGCATCGCATAGTGCTCGTGTATTGAAAAGCCTCGAAGACAATTTATTTGCTTCAGTTGGGAAGCGAAATATCAAAGATATTGGTACTCGTGACTTACTGGTTCCAATTAAAGCAGTGGAAAAGTCAGGACGCCTTGAAGTGGCTGCGCGTCTTCAACAGCGAACAACGGCAATAATGCGCTTTGCGGTACAGAACGGCTTAATTGATTACAATCCTGCACAAGAGATTGCTGGTGCGATCGCAACAGCTAAACGAAAGCATCGCGCTGCGCTAGATCTCAACCGCATTCCTGAGTTACTCCATCGTATTGATAACTACACCGGCAGACCATTAACGCGGTTAGCTGTGGATTTGACGTTACTGGTTTTCATCCGTTCGAGCGAGCTACGTTTTGCTCGCTGGACAGAAGTGGATTTTGAAACGGCTATGTGGACGATTCCCGGAGAGCGTGAACAGCTGGAAGGTGTTAAACATTCTCAGCGTGGTTCAAAGATGCGGACACCTCATCTTGTTCCCTTATCGCGTCAGGCCTTAGCTATTCTGGAAAAGATCAAATGCATGAACGGGAATCGAGAGCTGATTTTCGTGGGCGATCACGACCCTCGTAAGCCTATGAGTGAGAACACGGTGAACAAGGCTCTTCGAGTGATGGGCTATGACACAAAAACGGAAGTCTGTGGGCATGGTTTCAGGACAATGGCCTGTAGCTCATTGATTGAATCGGGTCTATGGTCGAGGGATGCCGTAGAGCGGCAGATGAGCCATCAGGAGCGTAGCTCTGTTAGGGCTGCCTACATCCATAAAGCGGAACATCTGGGGGAGCGCAGATTGATGCTGCAGTGGTGGGCAGATTTTCTTGACGCTAATCGTGATAAGGGGATTAGTCCGTTTGATTTTGCGAAGTAGGGCAGCAGGGCTGGTCGATTAATGAAAACAGAAGACATGTTAAGAATATGCTTTCCGTTATTCCTAAATAAAAATCATGACCGATAGACACGGCTACTCACTATCAGTGAGCAGTAAATCATTAGTTTTTATAAAATAATCAATTTTATTGTGAACATAATAATTTCACAATCTTTACCCCCAAGAAGGGGGATGGTCTAAAGGGGCTACGTAGGATTAATTCAGACCATTTTGTCCCATATACTGGTCCGGGACGGGCCCAGTATATGGTCATATTTTTATTAGCTATTAATTACTCAATGATTCGACAGGAACTACAACACCAAATTTTTCCAGCTTAAGGAATTTTGAACCCATTACTTGTGAAGGGATCTTGCGCTGAAGCAATTTAAAGAAGTTATCATCATGTGTTGAGATTATAATCTGCTTATTAAAACGAACAGAAATGCTTCGTAGGAGATCAATTGTGGCTAAGACATTAATTGAGTCCATTGACTGTATCGGGTCATCAATCATAATGACATCTATTGGATCACCATTATCATCCTTGGCATGAAGTGCACTAGCCAAAAATACGCTTAAACTGAGAATATTCAGCTGAGCAGCGCTGAAAAAAAGAATTGGCGACACGGTTTTCCCTTCCTTATCGCTGAGAACAATATTTAATCCAGGACGATCTGATGTCTCAAAATCTGGGCGGAACTCAACTTTTTTGAGGGATGGATGTGGATCGATTTTTCTGTAAATAGAATCAATAAGATCTTCATAGAAGAACTCTCTTATGAGCTTTCTAAGTTCATCAATAACCTTTTCTCTCTCAGCCAGCAGCACTTTATCAACTTGATTTCTCTGAGTTAAGCGTTTCTCCACGGTGGTAAGGTTTTCACGGAGCACTTGATTTGTTAAATACAACTCTGTTGCTTTCAATAGTTCTGATAACAGTTCAAATTTTTTCAGTTTGCTATCAATTCTTCGATATTGCAGTATCTGGAGATTAATGGTTTCGGTTATAGTATTTCCTATCTCATCGGCAGTCTTGCCATCCTGCGGGCCAATCATTTGATTTAAAGACGCAACGAAAGACTGTATAAATGATTCATACTCAGCGATATGACTTTCTGCCTGCTTTTTCTCTGCGGATAATACCTCAATATCAGTCACAGTTTCGTTAGCAATCATAGTCTCTTTCAGGGATTTTGACTGCTCAGCAATTTTTTTTGCATTAGATAAATGTTCCTTTCTGCATTTTTCAATTGCCGTTCGCTTTTCGACATAATATGTTTTAAATTCATGTGGCTGCAAGCTATTTTCAGTAAGGTAAACATTTACCTTTTGATAAGCTGATTTAGAGGAAGTGGTTTGGATTTGTAAATTAAGCATTTTAATCGATGACTCAATCTGCGTTATGAGTAATTTTTTTTCATCAATATTTTGGCTTAACACTGTTTTACTATTAAGCAATTCTTCTTTCTTTAAAGTAAGATCTTTGAGTTCGGCTTCTGTCCGAGATATGAGTTCTTCTTTAGTAAGTTCCCAGACAGAAAGTTGAAGGGATTTGATTTGCAACTGTAGAGAGTTGACCTCTGCCTGAAGTAATGATTTTTGCTCTTCTAGCTTAGATACTTGCAAACCTAGGTCGTTAAGTTTAGTTCTTAGATCAGAAAGGCGATCCATCTGAATCCTAACGGCCTCTTGGACGATTGCATCCATCTTGGCTTTGAGTAAGCTTTGTCGTTTAGTGGAAGCATTGAGTTTTTCTGCATTCTCCTTACTTAGAATTGACAATAGTTCTGTATTCTTTACTTCTTTTTGGAGAGCCGACTCAGAATCATGCGGCTTGTTACATAAAGGGCAAATATTAGTGGGCCATATACTCAGATACTCTAGACCAGAGGTAACCAGACGTTCATGAAGCCCCATTTGTTCGGCTAAAGAAATTTGAGTTTTCTTAATAGATTGATCGTGCAGTAGTAACGCATTCAGTTCTTCAGAAATGTGCCCTAATTCATCTAGTTTAAGCTTATCAAAATTAATTGAGCTTAAATCAGAATTAAGCAATGATTCCGAATTAACCGTGAGGGAAGATATCGTTGTTAACTCAACCTGAATATTATCTCGAAGATTCTTATTTAGAGTTAATGACAAATTTGTATTTGCAACTTGAGCACTAAGTTTTTTTAGTCGTTCTTGTTGTACATTTATTTCAGAATAAATAGAGGAGCAATTATCTAACGCCGTACGTAGAAGCAATGAGCGATTATCAGCCTCGGTTAAGTCTGAATCAAGTTTGCTGAGTGAATGTTGAAGATCAACAAGTATGGTTGCTTCATAAGTATGTTGCCTAGAAAGCGAGGAGCGTTTTTCAGTGGCATTTGTTATTTCTGATTGAGTATCTAGAAAAACTTTTAAGTTTTCAGCTACTTCATTAAGAGTTAGCAATTGCTGGCTTGCGTACTGGTATTCGTTCTGAATAGTCGAGTATGAAGTTAACAATGACTGATATCGTTCAGCCTCCTGCAATCCTTTACTAAATTTAAGCAGCTTGTGTTGTTGCTCCTTGATTAGGCTAAGATTAAGTTTTAATTCTGGCAATTTAGAAAAATATTTAGTTAGTGATTCTCGCAAATTGATATTAGCAGAAGCTTGTTTTTTTAATTCTTGAGTACGGGTTATGATGGCTGAAACCATGTCATGTTGAGTATTTAATGAGAATTGATCATCCACCAAGATCAAATTTTCATCGTCTTTATTCAATTCAGACACAATTTTATTAAATTGTTCGAACATATATACATCAACTGGTTCATGTAGTTGATCTAGAAGTTTGTTTCTCTCTTTTTCCAGATCAGCTAGTACAACCTTGTTATCATTAATTAAAACTGTTAACTCCTGACGGGCAATCTCGGCATCACACCCAAAACTTTCCATGAAACGATTATATCGATCCTGCGGTTTAGCCTCCCTTAAAAATCGATCAATTTCATCTTGGCTTAGGATAATTTTTCTGAAGTATTCATTTTCTTTATTCTTATTTACACCGATTCTGATATCACTTGAATTTGAACGTGGCGCTCTAAGGTTTCGGTTGAACGGTTTTGGGAGGGTGGTGGTAACTGTAACGCGTGTTGGTATACTGCTATCAACATCCTTATTGCGTAGGATTTTTTGAGCTATGCCCTTTTCTTTAGTACTTTTAGCTGCGAGTTCATGATTTGAACGATTATAGTCACCACCAAGCCTTTCCAAATGATTCGTAATCGCCCATTCAACTGCATCATAAAAGGAGCTTTTTCCAAAACCATTAGGAGCATAAATTGCAACAAAGTTAGAAGGCATTTCATCATCGTTCGTAAAATCGAAAATTCCATCCTCCTTATATTTGTAGGCACGGAAACCTTCGATCTCAACTTTTTTTATTTTCATTTTTGCTCAGAAATTCAATTATGTTATCGATTCTTCGGGCTCGAGTCTCTCTTGATTCAAAAGTTGAATCTAAAGGAGTACCTCGAACATAATCACCCAAAGATAAGGAAAACTCATCCTCTGTACCCTTGTTTCGTTCGGTAAGCTCCAGATCAGCACCTAACAAGTGGTTGTTTAGAAGAGTCAGGGATTCAGCATTAGGAAGAATGGTTCCAGTTCCATCGAGTACCAACTTTCTGACAGCATACTTATCATTTTCAATTTTATATTTCTCCCATATTGGAAGCGTTTCTGTACAAAAAAATGCTAGGTAAATATTCCATAACGCTATATCCCCCGGGGGCTGATAATAAACAGATAAATAGTTCTGGATGGCACTCCAGTTGTCAACAACTTGGGAAGCACTTTCACACCAGCATGCCACACAAGAGATATATGAACCTTCATCATTTGAAACAAAAAGCTGAAAACTCATCTCTTTGAATTTTGTATGCAGGAAATTTAAGTCGTGTTCTTTATTTAATAAATGCATTGAAGTGCTCCTTAAACGCACGCAACTGAGCAACACCAGGTTCGGTATTTGCAAAAAGTCTTTCATTACGTACGACGCATTGTTTACGAAGTCCCTCGAGGTGTGTCAATACAAAACTTTTGTACATCGCCCGTTCAACCTGATCGATAGGGGCAAGAGGTCCGGCTCCCGGAACCAGTGCGATATTTTGTATAACTCTGTCCACTTCAAATCCATCTGGCAATAAATCAGCTCCCTGTTCTGGAGACGCAACAATCACAGTTCCGTCTTTATCAAGAAATTTTCTAGCGGCTTTTAGAATTATGTCTAGCTTACCAACCCAGTTAGAACCATCATTTGTATATAGGATTCTTCGGCGTCGCTCTAATTCTTTAATATAGCAATAGTCAGTGGTGCTTACATTATCCAGAATTGCGCAAATTATCAAAAATTCGAAATAAGCAATCCATAACCTTTTATCTTTTATATCAGCAGGCTGAAAAGGTCCGATTATTAAATCGTTTTTATATTTTGTCATGAGCTCGAACGGAGGCGGTATCCCTTGAGCGACAAGGCTATCAGCAAAGTTAAGTAACTCAGTCTTTAAATTAATAATAGTATTTTTATTAATAACATTAAAACTGAATATCTGTTCTCTCAGACGCGAAAAACATTCCAAATAGGCTGGTATAATGGGGGCTTTATTATTTGCCTCGATGATTTCTTCAAATCTCACTAGCCCTTGGCATTGAACACGACCATATTGTTGATGCTTGTTGATACTATCCATACCAAATTCAACCCCCACCAAATAGGGACGTTCATTGGCTACATGATAAATACCACCACCAGACATACCATCAATTGCATCTTTCCCTGGTGTGCCACTGACTGTGAAGACAATCAAATGGTCCCTTACGCTTGTCATATGTCCGTCTTGGACTTTCATTGGGTCTGTACTTCCTCTCTCTGTTCCCGGAAAACCGACAAGCTTAAGAGGTGCCATATCAGGCAATGATGAGGCTGGGAATGATTGTTGTGCAACTGTTGGAATATACTCAACCTGTATCACGGCACAGTCATATGTGTCTGAATGACTTTGATCGGTGTGATTCAGAACTGATAAAACCTTGAGCTCTCTACCTTGAACGTCTGTGACGACAGGTTTAGCGTTGGCCTCTGTTAACACATGCCTTGCCGTAAGAACGTAAGAATAATCCTGAGACATGGCATTGACCAGAACGCCGCTGCCCTTATTTACAACGACGCAATAGGAAGCCATTAATTCTGATGCGGTCATTTCTGATGCGGTCATTTTATAGCCTGATTTTTCCGTCAAGTGCTACGAGTCGTGAGGAATAGGTTTCGGTCTCATCTTCATGCAGTAATGGCGAAATAATTTCAGAGTAATTAAAATATATATTCCCACTACCAGAGGCCAAAATTCGGGCGATAGTTCTTTTATTAGGTAGTCCGTGCATAGCTCCATTGGTAGATATAATGAACCGGTGTGTATTTAGCAATGAAAGAAATTCTGAACTGGTATTGTACTGACTGCCATGATGAGAAATCTTTACAAAATCAAGCGGCAGTTTTCTCGTCTCACTATATCCAAGTGCCCGGAGACTACGCACAATAATTTTGTCATGAGCATCGCCGAGAAAAAGCATTCTTTTCCCCTCAGCTTCAAGAATGAAAGCAATAGAACTGCCATTGTAATCAGAAGGATCATTTTCAAATATATCATCAGCCCAAATGTCATCAAGGCTCAAGTCGTAATCAGTAGCATGCCCTGAGGTAGTAGTTGGATCAGGGTCATCAGGCCACTTATGAAGAAGTCTCCTGAGCTTGTCTTCATCGGGAGATAATATAGTAAATGTGAAAGGACCTTTTATGATTTTTTGAGAAGCCATTACGACAGGTTGCCGCGTGCAACTGATTTCATTCAACAGTGTTTCCAGGTTTTTACCTTGCCTGACGCTCGTCAGGGGCGAATCGTCCCGGAGATGAATATCGTTGTCTGAAATTTCGGCAACATTGAAGTAGTCAGTAATGAACCGCGATGAATTGAACCAGATTGACGACACCATTTCACTCAGATAGCCCGGTGTCTCAAATGCTCTTAACAGGCCGCCAATGTGGTCATCATCGATGTGAGTTAAAATCGCTAAATCAATTTTTTGCCCTTTCTCCTTGAGTTCATCAAGCACACAGCGAAGAGCACCGCTATAACGACCTCTTTGGCCGAACTGAAAGGTAGCAGCGTTGCCTCCATCAATTAGTAGGTTCCATACGCCATTCAGACTTTCATGTGTTACCAGGATGCAGTCACCATGATTGGCTTGTAGAACTTGTACACTGATACCCATTTGAACTCCTTGTGTAATATCCAGATATCCCCGAATGACCACATTTTCACAATGACTTTAACATACCAGTTGTGCTGTTTATATTCCAAACTCTTGATTGTTAGACTATAGAGAAATTTACGGAGCCAATAGTAAATAATTCATCTGGATCTTACATTTAGAGAGCTCTGTCACTGCTCTGCTCCCCGTTGATCAATACCCCCAATGATTATAAGCCAAGGGCATCTTATTCAACTTTGCTCTGTGTTCGCGCCAGTTCGGGAGGTACATGTTCATCAGGCCGATAAAACGCTCATTGTGCTTGCGTTCGTGTAGATGAACTAGCTCGTGAACCACAATGAATTCAAGGCATTCAGGAGGTTTTTTCACCAGTTCGAGATTGATCCAGATACGTGCGGTTTGGGGGTTACAGCTACCCCATTTAGTCTTCATTCGCTTGATGCCAACAAAACTGGCTTCAGCCTTTACCTCTTGCTGCCATTTTGCCATTAACTTAGGCAGTCTTTGTTTTAAAATACCGCGATACCACTGGTTGAGAACTGCTTCCCGCTGGGCCGTATCATAATGTGGAGGTACTTTCATTCGTATCCAGCCACCCTGTAGTTTCACTTCAGCGGGCTTATCCACTAAAACTACATCCAGGCGATATCCTCTTCCCCAAAGATAGTGTGTTTCGCCACTACACATTTCTCGTTCACTCTGGCGCGGCTGAGCCTGAAATTGTGCTTGCTGCTGTCGGATCCATACCAGCCTTCTGACAACAGCCATCCTGATAGCTGTGTCTGACAGTGAGACGGGGGCCGATACTCTCACTCGGCCATCCGGAGGCAGTACGCTGATATGCAGGTTTTTGATTGGCTTACGTTGCAAATCGAGAGTGAGCTCACCAAAGGTAACCAATGACATCAGCGGTACTCCTTCTGAGCCTTCACCAGGGCCATTACATCAGCGACCGTCACTGAATAACCTATGAGTTCTTCCGCAATAGCGAAACTAATCTCGCGTTCTTTAAAACGATCCCCATACCAGTCAGCCTTTTTGGTGTGACGCACTGCAGTATCTATCTTTATTACCAAGACTTCATCCTGCCCCAGGTTGTCATACAACGCTTTCTTAGCGAGAGTATCAATGCTTACTGGATAAGAACTTTTACTTCCAGATTGCGGATGTTTTACCTGCTTTGCAAGTTCGCGTACCTGTTCCAGGTACTCCTGATAGGAGATAGCCTGTTGGCGACGAAGGGCGATCAGTTCATCAAGCAATACCGACATTTTTTCGTAGTATTTCGGGTTGACGGGGTTTTCATCAACAATAGTTCTGCGAACGTTATTTTCAATCGCTTCAGCCATGGCCTCCTGGTTGTCACGCATGTCGGCTGGAAGTCCATCCAGTGCTTTTTCTCCACGTTCAATAATTAACTCAAGCAGTCCTAGTTCCTCAAAATCCATAAGGGTTTCACTAGGATCGGCATCCACCCAAAGATCCAGCATCTGCCGCATACCTGGCTCAAATTGCTTCATGTCCACGAAATCGCCACTGGCTATTTTGATTTCATCGCGGACTTTTGTATAAAACTCAACATCGATGCGGATATGATTTGCCTGCTGCTCGCTATAACCAGCATCTGTTAGCTCACCTGCCAGATTGGTAAAAGCACGGATAAGCTTCGCCACGGATTGATACAATGTCAGACGTAAAGCTTCTTTCTCAGATAACTGCTCTATCGATGCTCCTGTATCCCCACAGAAATAATGCTGATAATCAAGTTGATTGCGTGGCATTTTTACTGGTTCGCAGAGGGTGCGAACGGCATCCAGAGCACCATCAAGATCGATTTTTGCCTGTTGCAATCGATCCTTCAGTAAACCGGCTACATCTTCTTTGTCGTAGCCGTCAAAGGCTTCTGCGGTGTAGTCCTGTACGGTTTTTTCCAATGAGCGGAAAAGGTCTTTATAGTCGACAATATAGCCGTATTCTTTATCTTCACCATCCAACCGGTTAACGCGACATATCGCCTGGAAAAGGTTGTGATCGGCCATTTTCTTGTCGATATAGAGGTATGTGGCTGACGGAGCATCAAAGCCAGTCAATAGCTTATCAACGACTATCAGAAGCCGCATCTGGCCTGGTTCTTTGATGAAGCGTTGTTTGACCTCTTTTTCGAAATCACTCACACGTTTGGCTGCTTCAGCCTCAGGCTGTTCAAAATACTCCGCAAGCATTTTGCGATAGATGTTGTACTTGGCCAGTTTCTCAGTCAGTCCTTCACCGCTCTCCTCGCCTTTAATCTCACTGGCATTTGGCTGGTAGCTCGTCACAATCGCACATTTACCGGCAAAACCAGCTTCACTAAACATCTCATAGCATTTGCAGGCCTGATAGACGCTGGAACAAACCAGCATAGCGTTACCGCGGCCGTCGGCGAGTCGTGGCTTTTGTTCAAAATCGAGAAGGATGTCCGCGACAATCTGTTCTAGTCGCGAGCGGCTCGACAATAGCTTCTGCATTGATGCCCATTTCTGCTTGAGCTGCTGCTGGCCAAGGCGAGAAAGTTTAGATGTCTTAGCATCAAACCACTGGTCGACTTTTTTCTGAGATTTGACCCGCTGATCGATGTCACGAGCTTCGTAGCGCAGGTCCAGTACAACCCCATCATTGACTGCTTCATCAAATTTATAAGTGTGGATATAAGGCCCGAAGACCTCCACTGACTTCTTCTTATCTTTCTTCATCAGCGGGGTACCGGTGAAACCGATAAATTGTGCATCTGGCAAAATGCTTGTCATTGCCGAATGCAATTTGCCGGATTGGGTTCGGTGGCACTCATCCACAAACACGAATAATTTTCCCTTCGGGCTAAAATCGGCAGGGATATTTCGTTTTATTTGTTCGATGAAATCGTCAGTGTCGGCCTCTATGTCATCCTCTTCGTGGCGGCCGAATTTATGCACTAGCGAACATATAAGCCAGGGTTTGGTTTGATTAAGGCGAGTTACCAAATCTGCTCCGCTTCGGGTGCGAAGGATTTCCTCTTCCACGCCGTTGAAGACTTTTTCGATTTGTTCATCTAGCTCTGTGCGGTCGGTTATGATCAGCACTCTACTATCGGTGATATTTTCTCTGATCCATTTTGCCAGCCAAACCATAGTCAGACTTTTACCGCTGCCCTGGGTATGCCAGATGATGCCGCCTTCATTGCGCTGAATAAAAGGTTTCGTTGCAGCGACGCCAAAATACTGGTTATGGCGGCAGGTTTTTTTCACCCCAGCATCAAAGACGATAAAGTCATGGATCAATTCCAGCAGGCGCTGTTTATTACATATCTGGGCCAGATGGCGATCGAGCATGTTGGAATGGGGGGACTCAGCGGCTTCTTTCCATTGGAGATAATATTTCTCCGGTGTTTCGATTACACCATAGCGAAGCCCTTCTAAATCATTACCGGCCATCACCAATTGGATGGTAGTGAAGAAGTTGCGGATGAAGGCTTTTTGCTGATTATCGAGGTTTTGGCGGATACCCTCTGAGACTGACACTGTAGAACGTTTAAGCTCAATGACGCCAAGCGCAATACCGTTAACATATAACACCAAATCCGGGCGCTTTTTATTTTCGCCGTTGTAGGTCACTTCTTCAGCTATAGCAAAATCATTGGCGTCAGGATTTTTCCAGTCGACCAACCACACGGTTTGATTCTGCTCACCTGCACCTTCTTTATCCTTTACGCCGTAGCGTAGCAGGCGATACACCTCTTTGTTTGCATCATAGAGGATACGACCTTCACCGAGGCTTGCGGCTCGATCCAGCTGCCGTAATGCTCGGGCGATTAGGACTTCTGAAACACCGCGTTTTGTTAGCCAGGCCGAAACTAAGGCAGGCTCGATGTTCCGGTTGTCTTCTCTTTTGTGCCAGTTACCAAGATAGTGATAACCGAGATGATCGGTGAATAACTGGATAACACGTTTTTGTGTCATGCGTTCACGTTGACCAACACTGTTCATAACACCTCCCTAAATACGCTATCACTACCACTGGTTAACACTGCCAGCATTTCTGCTTCGTGAGTGGCGATTTCATCTTCCCCCCACTTATTGTTCTTTTTCATCAGCTCGATCATGGCGAGCAGTTTCAGACTATCAATTTCATTCCGTTCGAGACTCGCTTCGAAGTGCTCCTGCTTTTGTTTTGGCTGGAAATTACTCAGTCGCGAATTTTTGCTGTGGCTAATCAGACAGAGGTTGCCGAAGGAGTGCAACGATGTATCTGGTAATGTCCTAGAGCTATCTATGGGATGTTGAGGGTAGAAATGCTCTACTGAACTTCGGAAGGTAAATTCAAAACGTTTCACTACCTCAGCTTTATTTCTGTCACGACACCACAGTAAGTAGTCCAGGTAATTGAATACCAGGTTGTTTGCTATCATACCAAAGCGCATCTTCTTCTGAGTCTTGTCCGACAGTACCACTGGTTGGAGAGGTGCCTCTTTACCGTAGATAATCTCAAAATATGATTTTGGTTTTTGCTCTGCCAGGAAGTTTTGAAAGATAAACGCGGAGGCGAGATGCTCCAGATAACCGAGGTACTTCCTTACATCTATCTGGTTTTCAGCGGAATGGGCATTAAACAGATAATACAAAGCTCCATTCAACCAGTGTTTATAAACCAGAGTAGGGGTTGAAACATGGAATGCGGAAAGTAGCATCAGAATCTGTCGGTTGATGTCTACATAGCTACCATCATCTTCATTAAACGTATTGGTATAGCTGGTGCTCTTTTCCGAATACCAACGCAGGCGCTTCAAACTCCAGCCATCGCTACCTTTGGCGAACTCTCGTTTTATCACGAACTGATCAAAAAGATATTTGCATTTGAGAAGTGCAAAGACGAAATCCTGTACCGCTTTAACCGGTTCATTCTGCTTTAACAGCCGAAGTTCGAACTGTTCGATTAATTGTTTGTCGTCAAGCGGAACATCTACTCTGTTCTTGCCTATGTTGCTGCAGACACGCAACACTTGGAGCAGGAAGTTGGAGAAGTTGATAACACTATTAAAACGCTCTGAGCTACCTTCATCTTCTTCACCTCTATCACCACTGAAGTTTGAAGATGACTTGATAATGTCAGCCAGTGTGCGGTTTGTTTGGTTTTCTCTTGTGCCAAGCTCCGAAGCCGGTGGGATAAGCATGTCAGCTAGGGAATTAAAATCAGCAGGCACAAATTGCCCCCAATTTTCCTGCCCAAATAATTGATGACGTTCGGCTGGTGTAAAACCGTACTGGACATAACGTTCCATGTTAGAGCAAGCATCCCAAACTCGTGAGAGGGTGTTCAGGCTGCTCTGCCGAGCTTGCTGGTCCGTTATCTCGTTGAGCACAGCCATCAGTCGCGCTTTCACCACTTCATGTTTTTCAAGTTGCTCGCCTCGGTTGTTCATCACCTCAAAAAAATGATTGAGGTCGGTATCAGCAGGCACTTCTATTCGGGCAATTTGTACATGGTCGAACAGATAGGTACAAAAATGAGTTAATGACTCACCAACTAATTTCAAGTCGCGTAGAACCTTGCCAATAAGTTCGTAGCCTTTGATCAGCCCTTCATTAAATTCCTTGCTTCGAAGCTTATGTGGTTCCACGCCTTGCCAGAGGCGGGCAAAGGTCTCACTGGATTTTGGTCTACTCTCGAACCCTAGGTTAATGCCTTGGTACCAGTTCATATCGAGCGAGGATTTAGTGTGTTTTTTTAACCAGTTAGCAAGAAGTGATAGGGTCGTAAAACGTTGCTGTCCGTCGATTATCTCTGACTGCCCATCAGGGCGAGTGAACACGACCAAGGTACCTATGTAGTAAGTTTGAGGGAGAGGGCTATGCAGGCTTTTTTGCTGGTAGTCGAGTATGTCCTGCACAAGTTGAGTGATCTCACCTTCTCCCCAGGCATAGTTACGCTGGTACATGGGGATAAGATAACGAGATGCATCACCCAGTAATGATCTGACCGTAAAGGATGTTACCTTTGCATCACTCATAGTAGTTCATCTCCTTGAACAGCCTCACCAGCTCGTCTTGCTCATGGTTACCGGTACGGCGGTTATTATTATTTTCTGAAGCCCGAATTGTGAGTAATGGTATAGATAGCACATCACCAGGTACTCTGGCTTCTTTGATTACCCGGAACAGATTATTTTCCAGCACGTGCTTATCCATAGTTGCTAGCTGTACCACCTGCTGTCGGATTCGGCATCTGTAGGCCCAGATAAAGCTTTTTTCAATCGCTGCAGATAACGACTGCCCACCAAATTTGTCGATATAAAAGATCAGAGCACAATCAAACATAGTGCGTATATATTGATCCCCTGTTCGATAGCGATTTCGATAGCTATTTAATGTTCTTAGTATCTGAGTTGCCATTTCACCAAGGATTATGCCCTGAATCATTAACGGCTTTTGAGTATGAGTGCTGGCATGCTCACTGGAGATAATTGCCGATACCTGTTGCTGGTAGTGTTCTGCCATTTCGAAAAAACGTCTTCCATTGATAACCATTTGATCCAGATGGAAAGGGAAACGCATTTTCTGGCCATCAATCTTGCGCTGATACTGATTGTTATAGTCATCTACAAAATGGTGAGCTATGCGCAAAGATTCCACATAAGGGAACTGACCAATCTGATCAAGGTTGATCCCTTTGAATAGGCCGACTTCATCCTTACCAAAGAAACGAGCTGAATTTCCCTGCGACCACTGACGTACCCTGTAGAGATAGGATGCGAAAAGATTAGCCAGGTCATCGCTGGGTAATCCTTCCCAATGGGCAACGGAAGCAGCTTTCAGTTCTACCTCATGGCTGGCGAATTCACGTAGATGGAAGGCCTTAAGCAGATCGTGTGGATCCAGATCCCGTCCTCGGGCATTTTGTGAGTCGAAGAACTGAAAGGCTTCAGACAGGTCAGTCAGCACAAAGACCACCAACTGGCAGCGATTGAGGAGAAAATCAATATGTTGCTCGCTGAATTCTCGATGGCTAACCCTACGTTTTAGCTCCTGATAATTCTGGTACAGATTGTATTCCGATACCTGACTGGCAAAGCGTTGCCGTACCATAAAACTTTCAACGGAGGGCTTTAGCTGGGTTAGCGCTTCCTGCAAATCCTGACGTTCCAACTCAGCAAGTCGGGTTTCGATAATGGCCCATACTGCCAGCATTAATGTCAAAGTTCGTTGCTGACCGTCGACGATATCCAGTCTATGTTCTTCATTGCTCTCAGGCTGATGAAACACTACTGAGCCCAAGCGGTAGGCCGATTTATCGAGATGACTGTTTATGTCCGCAAACAGTTCGCTGATATTTTTTACCGTCCATTTATAAGGACGCTGATAGGCCGGAATTGTTACGTCAGTCAGACTAAGCAAACCCTTGACCGACAGAACTGTCTTATCAAGGGTATGTTTCATGGCTGGTGATCCAACGGTAAACGTATGCGTCCGGTCAGCAGCTGTTGCATCATTCCTTGTTTTAAATCGCGGACCTTGGCCAGTTTTTGCTCGAGAATCGATAGTTCAGCATCCATATCTGAAAGGATGGTGGCGATGGCTGTTTGTTCTTCAATACTAGGGCAATTAACTAAGTATTTTGCAACCTGAGGAGCAGTAAGCTGAGGAACTCCAGTGCTTTCATTCGCAAACGATAAGTACTGATTTATATACTCTTCAAAAAATTTTACGTTGGAAGTTCCTTTTGGGTTTAGGACCAATAAGCGGCCTATTGCGCAGAAACTGCCTTTTCGTGCTACAGCGTGGCCAATTCCTCCTCGCGCTGTGATTGTCAGGTATTCCCCTATGTAATCGTAACTTTGACAATATCCATATAGGCCAAAATTGCTAATAGCATTTGAATAAATAGGATGTGGGTGTAGTTCAGATTTAATATCTGAAAACTCATCGACCCTCAAGTCTCCTCCTGCAGAAATAGAGAATAAATCCCCAATGCTAGTGATCTTCCAATCTTTCGGGATCTTCCCTAGTTCGCTGGTCTTATAGTCTTTGATAGCCCCATCATGATATTTAGAAAATTGTGGCAAGCGGGTTCGACCAGTCAGTAGCTGCTGCATGGTGGCTGTTTTGATGGCCTGCTTTTTGGCAATCAACTGCTCAAGTGCGGTAATTAGAGCATCGGCATCGGAGAGAACTGTACCGATAATATTCTGTTCTTTTAATGTTGGCCAAGGAAGTTTCAAAGATAAAAAAGCACTCTTCGAGATGTTTTTCATGCTTCCACTTGTGCCAGTGGCAGTGTCTTTTATTTTTTTTGAAAAAGGAGGGAAGCTAAGCAATGTAGCCAGCCACTTAGGGTTGTGAGCAACATCCTTTTTGAATTTCATTTGCCACAATCGGTCTGGCAAAAAACTATCTAGATTGCTTTCCGCAACATACCCAACCTCCCCAACCAAGGCAGGTGTATTCATCCGACTGACAATTATCCCTCCCTTAACAGGGGAGCATTTAGCCCGCTTTACATCAGTTGGCAGGATAGATTTTTTTTCATATCCATCAAAATGTCCATTGGATACACATGATGTTTTAAGTATGTGCTTTCCATGCGAGTAGGCATCAACCTGATCGATAGAGTTAACGCTTACTCCAGCTTCTAATCCAGAAACGATTGAATTCAGGTCTATTTCAACCCAATCATTGGGAATTACCCCTACTTCCGTCCGCTTATAGCCAGCTGGAATCACATTTTCGCCATGTAGTTTGTTTTGATTATTCATCTTGCTCACTCCAAACCCATCATCTTCAGATGAGCTGAAACTTTGCCATCTAACTCAGCCACACTTTGAGTAAGATTGGGTAGAGTAATGCTATATCGCTCCTCAAGTTCTTTCACTCGATTCGAAAGCCGCTGTATAACACGCTCGATCTCCGCTTCCAAAGCATCAGCTAGGCTGGCCTTCCATTTATCCTGTACTAGCAGAATTTTTATCTCGTTATCAGCGAGCTTTGGATAATGGGCAAATACAGCAAGATCCAGTTTTTCCTGTGCTTCTTTATGCGCTTTTTTGGCTTTGGTTTCAGCATCGAACAACGTCTGAGTGGCTTTCAGCATCGCCTTTTCTTCTTTATCCGTGGCGACCTTAAGTCGTGCTTTAATGCTGGCAGCGGTCACTTTTTCTTTGTCGTTCATTGCATCAGCAAGTAACCCATCTTCGCCGCTGTTCTCTTCAAGGAAGCTTTCCAGTGCTTGAACAGCTTCGTCATAAGCGACTTGTAGTTGATCGAGCTCCTGCTGCTCGGTAGTAAAATAGCGAGCCACTATAAGTGCTGGCGGCAACAGTTCAGCCTTATACTTTTTCTTACCTATCACTAGGTCCGGCGTTTCTTTGAGTTTTTCGCCTTTTTCGACAATAAGTTCACGAAGTACTTTGCCCGCCTGCCAGCCATCCTGACTCAGGACATAAACATCGTCCTGCATCACCTCCATCCAGTAATCCATCAGTAACTGATAAATCGCGTAGTTCTCCAGCAGCGGCACGTCAGTTGTGTTTTCAGAAGCATAAGCAGAGAGTAGTCGCTCACCAATCTCTTCAATCAGCTGTTTCGGTGAGTCACCGCGAGCAATTTCATCAAGCTGACAACCTGCAAACCACTTTTCAAAGGGGATCAGTGCCCCGGCTCTGAAAGCGGCAAATTCCGGGTGTGCCAGGATAGTGGTCTTTACTTCACTTGCTTCGACTCGTGCATTGTTGTAACCAGGCCTCGCAGGTTCGAACAGTTCCTGACGTAAAGTCGGTAAAATTTTCCAGTAAGCACTGAGAGCATCGATATCGTGATCGGGAATGCCACCAGCCAAATGCCCCGAAAGGTCATGTAGATCTTCCGGATCGCTACTGTCGATATAGCGAGGGATATTGAGGTTGAAGTCGTTGGCCGCAATTTCTGACAGCGGTACCATGCGACTGAAGCGGGGAATTTCCTGCTCATGATTAAATGCATCGACAATTTTATGGATATCCTGGGCGCGTAGGCGATTTTTATTGCCGTCTTTAATAAAGCCCTTACTGGCATCGATCATAAAGATGCCTTGCTGACTCTCATCATTAGGATTGAACGCTCGGAGTCGAGCATCTTCTTTATCGATGACGATGATGCAGGCTGGGATTCCTGTGCCATAGAACAAGTTAGCAGGTAGGCCAATAATACCTTTGATATAACCTTGTTTTAGCAGGTTTTCACGAATACGAGCTTCGGCATTGCCCCGGAAAAGAACGCCGTGAGGCAGGATAACTGCGCCTTTACCGGTGCTCTTGAGACTCTTGATGATGTGCAGCAGGAAAGCGTAGTCGCCGTTCTTTTCAGGTGGAGTCCCCCAGACAAAACGGTCAAAAGTATCATTCGCAGCATCTAGCCCGCTGGTCCAGTTTTTGTTGGAGAAAGGGGGGTTAGCTACAGCAAAGTCGAAGGTTTTCAGGTTATCGTTGCCATCCTTCCAGTGTGGATCGGCCAGAGTGTTACCTTTCCAGATTTTAGCGGTGGCGTTGTCATGTAGGATCATGTTCATGCGGGCCAGTGCGCTGGTCGCATAATCCATCTCTTGTCCATAGATGGTTAGCCCTTTCGGACCGGCTTCGTCACTGGCTTTCAACAATAGTGAGCCTGAACCACAGGTAGGATCATAAACGGTAGCATCCTGTGGTGTCTGCTTGCTGATGCCAATCACTTTCGCCAGAATACGTGACACCTCTGCAGGAGTGTAAAACTGCCCTTTGGATTTACCTGACTCTGTAGCAAAGTGACGCATCAAATATTCATAGGCATCACCCAGCAGATCGTCTCCGTCAACGCGGTTGGCTGAGAGATCCAACCCTTCGAAGATTGCTACCAGCTTGGAAAGGCGGTCGATCATTTCCTTGCCTTTACCTAGCTTGTCTTCATCATTGAAGTCGGCAATGTCAATAACACCTTTCAGGTCATTAGCTTCAGCCAGTAATCTGATGGTTTTGTTAATTTTTTCGCCAATTTCTTTGTTGCCCTTGAGAGCAACCATATCGTCGAAACTTGCACCTTCCGGCACTTCAATCATCGCGTAAGGGTTGCCCTTAGCTTTGTCAGAGACGTACTTCATAAACAGTAGGGTCAACACATAGTCTTTGTACTGTGAAGCATCCATTCCGCCACGCAACTCGTCGCAGCTCGCCCAAAGGGAGGAGTAAAGTTCGTTCTTCTTGATAGCCATATGGTGTCCGGTGAAAACAATGCATGTAACGCGGCAAAGAGGTGACGACACAATCGTCCAAATAGTTTCTGCCCCGTAAGAATTTACGAGAGAGTTTATCAAGTTGGTGGGGTTTCGACCATGGTCCTATACCTGTCGTAAAGACGAAGATCGTGTTGTTTTACTCTGTTACCTCGAATGAAGGGCAACTTTTAGATTTCATACCATCTCCTTCAGCAGCAGTACCACCATCAGGAAATCGGTATCAGCATGAAGCCGCAGTGGTATCAACGGTAGTAATTACTGACGTAATACAGTGTGGGACTTTGGCAGAAACAGTTTTCCACCCAGTTTGAGAACAGCGCATGTCTCTACTCAGCAACCTCTCGGGAAAGGCTTTTTGTCTGGCGGTAAACTGATAGTAGTATTTAACATGTCGACCCGGCGAAATTAACGGTCTTTACAAACCGGAGATGAGATACCCTAAAAGCTCGAAAACACTCGCAAAACTGGAACTGGTTTCAATGAGTGCTATTGGCTTATCTTAATATCCCTCGAAGACGCTCCAGATAGTTTGGCGTATCGTTGCAGGAAACTAGCGTTATGTACTCAGGGCAGGGCCGCTCAGTTTGTTTGCAATGTCCAGATAAACCCAACAAGCATTCTAATGCTCACTGTTTTGCATGAATAATTCCTGAATGCTTATGCTCACCCCGTAAAAGACTTACAGGGAAAATTTATGATTTATTTGTTCCACAATGATTTGTGGACTTTTCCGGTTTGATGGTATTCCCCCACCAGCTCAATAAAATCTTTAAAATCCCGATTCTCTTCCACCAAACGGTCAACTGACTGCCAGTCCACACTGGTACGTTCACGCGCCGGAATCAACGTCTGGCTATTAGAGAAATCATGCGGATCCAAGAGGATCACACCAATACCGTGCAACGCACAGAGCATCTGAAGTTCACGCTCCACACTACGCTGCTTATCTTCGTTAATTTCAGTCGCTACCAGATAACCGAAATGCGCCCAACTGGAATTGCTGACTGCCTGAAAGAAACATTCACGCACATTGCTACGGTTTAGCTGCTTTTTCACCTCAAAAGACCACAGTCTTGTCAAACGCCCTTCACTATGATGAACACAGATTTGAACTACATCATCCCACTCTTTATCCAGGGGCTCCAGCGCAACAATATCGGGGTATAACCAATGGTTTCCTCCCAGTCCCTTATTGTTGCTAGAACGCTTTTCGTCAATACGGCGGCACAACAGACCT
The DNA here is from genome assembly GCF_900322725.1 of Enterobacter cloacae complex sp. NCBI lineage: Bacteria > Pseudomonadati > Pseudomonadota > Gammaproteobacteria > Enterobacterales > Enterobacteriaceae > Enterobacter > Enterobacter cloacae complex sp. The sequence goes on from NZ_LT991957.1 coordinate 2,664,647, forward strand.
TCTTCCTGAGAGAGATAATCAATCAGGATCGGATACAACGAATGCTCGGTAAAGCTAACCGTTTCAACCGTTGGTTCGGGGGCAATATTGGCATCCACCTGTTCAACCACAGTTTCCCCCCATAAAACAATCGTGGTCTTGGCTTATCACGCGTCATCACTTGCGGACACATGGCTTTCGCTTTAACAGTCCGACTGCCACCAACCTCAGCGGTAATTTGGCTTAAAAAAGCCTCATCGCTGGCAAAACGTGGATTTTTACGTTTTTCAGCCAGTTCTGCGCTGTAGTGATCAATGATTTTCTGCGCCAGTTGCCGGGCAGTGAACTGCTGGCCGGGATTAGCCTGTAACACGTTGATTATCATCTGGGGACGACTTGTCATATGCCTTCCTGCGTTTGTACGCACGGCTTTGCGTATCAGCTTTTAAGCGATGCGTGATTTACAGCTCTTGTAAATGAACCCGGTTTACCTTTCAGAATTACAGACATACAGCATCGATTTCCCTTTCTACCAGTTGGCTGGACTGAATTAAAAATCGTCTATAACATAGCCCATTAGACTACATATGGAGATGTAAACATGAGCACCAGAAGAGAGATTAAGGATGGGGCACTCTTTGACGTTCTCGACAGAGGGATCGTCTACACCGAGGTGTTAGGCTGGCTTGATATGGGACATGCCCGTGGCAATGACGTGGTGGCGCTCAAACGTCAATTCGTTGAGGGAGAGCGTAGCGGTAAGCCATCTTATTCCATCATGTATCGGCAAGATATGGGCGTCTTAAAATTCAAATCGCGGTTCGGCGTCGGGAAGTTCTCCCATTGGGAAATCAAGCGTGGCAGGAGTACTGACGACATTAATAGAATCATGCTGGCGATGATGATGAACACCGCATCCAGATTCGAAGGCCTACAAAGCCTGCGATCGTTCTCCTGGTATACGGACAGCGGCTTTAGCGGCGAGGATTTGGTATCTGATCTGTTCGGGTTCTATCGCGCAATTCTTCCTGGCCGGTACGGCTATCGTCTCAAGCCCGTGAGCTATGCATCAGCCGTTCGCCGCTGGGATTACTACGGCGCTATCGGTTCCCATAAAAATCGTGGCTTCCGTCCGATTCTTTTTCCTGATCCGCAGGACCAATGTGTGCGGCATCAGCCGTATAAGGTCAATCTTCCGCATTTTATGACATGGCTTCGACCGTGGGATGATTTCACATCCGGAGTGGTTAAGGTCATTACAAACGATGGGACATCGCTCTCATTCATGGGGACTAAGCCATGAAAATCCTTTTAAAAGTTCTGAAGTGGTGTGCACTCTCGGTTACCACCGTCTTTATCCTTGGATGGTTGTTTGTCTGGCTCGTGGCATCGGGTTCGGATGAAACGACGGTTTACACAGAAAATGACTTTTTCCACTACCACACGCTGACAGATAAGGACATTGAAAACGCTCCGCGTGTAACGGACGACTATTATTTTGAGGCGCATCCCGGCGATGGTTATGCCCCTTCAAATAGCATCTTTTTTAAAGGGGCCACTGGTGCAGCACCGTTGCGCGCATATCTCGAAACGCTGGGATACACAAAGGAAAAGCGTCGCCTTGGGGAGAAGGAGATCTGGTCAAAACCCGATCAGATAAAAGGGGACATTTTCTATCTGTACTTCAATGCCACCACGGGTGAAGTTGAGCTGACCAAGGTGATGAATGACTGAGTTAATTTACTCCGTATCGATTAGCACCGCCTGATAATCAAGCGGCGTTTTTTCGTAATATACCATTCAGCCATGTCTCATCTCTGTCCGGGCGGTTATCCTGAGTCGCCCACAGCGAAGTTAACTCCATCTCCGGAACCGCCTTCACCAACGCCCGCAATCCCTCTTCATCCAGATCCGTAAACCGTCTTTCACCCTGCACGCGTTCACCGTTCCCATACTTAAAAGACACGTACCATACGCCGCCAGGCTTAAGCGCATCCGCAAGCTTTTGCATCACCGCAGGCAGCTCAGAAGAGGGGACATGCAGCAAAGAGGCACAGCACCAGATCCCATCGTACTGCGCCTTACCGTCGATTTCTGAAAACGTCATCAGCTTCACAGGTAGCCCGGTATGTTGCTTTGCCAGCTCCACCATCGCGGAAGAGGCATCAAAAGCATCCAACACATAACCCATCTCATGAAAGGCTTTTGCGTCCCGGCCTGAACCGCAGCCAGCATCCAGAACCCGAGCACCGTGAGGCAGATGTTGGGTAAAGGCCGCGTAAAGCGGGGTCATATCGACATTGACCGTGCCATCGAAGAATTCCTGTGCGTGGTTCTGGTAGTAGTGAAGTGTCATTAAAACGTTACCTCGCCTTCCGCGTTGGGTTTCCAGGTATGGATAAGTTTTTCCAGCGCGGCCTGCCAGTTGCGCTGAAGAAAGCTTTTCCGTGCTTCAGGACGTTGCCCTGTCTGTAGAACAATCGTCTCATGTAACGGCAGTTTGCTCTGAATAAAATACTCATTGCGGGTGTGCAACCGCTGCAGGAGCCTGAGCTCGGGAATGCGTGCCGACTTGCCTTCGACGCCACGGTTACAGCACCGACAGGCCAGCACTAAGTTCCATACGCCGTTAATATTGCTCACTTCATGGCGGGCAGCCCAGGGAATAAAGTGGTCGACGTCCGCCAGTTCTGCGTCTCCCGGTACCAGACTGATGGGCTTGAAGCAGTAAAAACACCGTCCTTTCTGGTAACCATTCAGGCTATCGCGACAGCTGGTGATGTCTACGCGACGCGCATTTACCCTCGTGAACAACAGCTGATTATCTTCGTCGAACTCCACGCCCACAAGGTTACGTGAAATCCCCATCGACCAGGCCTGTTCCACCAGGTTCCAGCGGGCATTGGTTTCAAAGGCGAGGTTTTTATACTGCAGGCGTTCGCCCAGTTTAAAGAAGTTATCCGTCAGGCGGATCCCGTTGTGGGTTTTGCGCTCATCAAGGAAAAAACGTTTATCGATCTCGCCCTGGTTCACGTAATGAAAGGCATCGATCACGTTGTTAAAGCCAAGGCGCACCGTCGCTTCAATGAGCTGGGCGTGGGTGATTTCGCCTCTGTTGAACTTCAGGCAGGTTTCCAGAAATTGGCTGCTGCGGGAGGTGATCTGTTTTGGCGCATGCTTCAGGTGCTCGCAAAGATAGCGGCTGAACAGAACGGCAAGCTGGTCGAGCGTTATCAAATCGCTGCCCGTCTTATCCACTTCATACAACGCAGACGCCAGCGCGAACTTGTAAGATGCGACGTTCCTTCCAAAAAGGATCACACCACGCCAGTAGTTCTCAAGCGTCGGATCGGCCTGATAAAATTCCATCGATGAAGTCCTGTTACGGTTGGCTGGGCAGGGCGTTACTAAAGCCTGTAACAGGATCACATAACAAAATCAGGGTGATGTAAATCGTTAATCTATAGGTTTGATGAATTTTTGTGAGGTCTGAGAGGAGGGTGTTGAGGCAACCGATGCGGCATTAGCGCCAGGTTTGAGAACGAACAGATATCTGAAAGAGGCGAGTTGAAGTGATTTTCAGGCAAAAGTGTTGTTATTTCGCGAATTAAAAAAATACCTACCGTAATTTCCTGAATCCTCCTCGCAAATTCCAAATTTACCCCACCCAAAACCGCTGTATTTATATTCAGCCCTGTATAATGAGCACCAGAAATTACGCCGAACGGCAAAGGAAGTATCAAAGAATATTTAACGAGGAATTCGCGATATGAAGGTGCTGCAACACCCCCATACCGCTAACCACCAACAACTACGGAGAAGTTGAAAATGGCTGCGACGAATTTTAAGCCAGAGTTTACTGTTTGCAAAACAGAATCAGACGCTTTCACCGGCATGATTGAAAACCGCGAGCTGGTACGCAAAAACAGCGCCCGGCGTCTGCACGGCAACCCGCCTAACGCGGCGCCCGTCCATCCCCGCGCCGAAACGCCGCAGGACAGCGCCGCCTGCTGCGAACTGTATGCGCGCATAGACATGAAATATCTTCTGCTGGGCGGCGACTGGTTAAAGCGCGCTGGCTTTATCAACGGTATGCCCGTAAAAATCCGCGCCATGAAAGACTGCATTGTGATTACGCCACAGCATACAAGAGAATTATGGGGATGCCTGGAAGGTATGAGCGTGGTGAATATAAATAAGCAGAAAGTCGCGCAGTGGTTAAAAACATTTCCAGGCGCATTAAATGACACCGGCGATATTCCGGTGATTAAGCGCAACGCCTGATAAATATCCCGGCCCTGAGCCGGGATTCTTTATTATACCGCCTTCAAAACACCGGCACCCCCAGCCCAACCTTCACCTCCTTCAACGTCGCCTGCGTCACCCCCTGCGCCCGCTCGGTCCCGCGCTTCAGCATCGCCATCAGCTCGCCTTTATCCTGCATATACATCGCCCTCCGCTCCCGCATCGGCGCAATCAGCTCCTGCAAACACCCCTCCAGCTCGTTCTTGCACGCTCGATCACCCAGCCCGCCCGCCTGATAGTGCGCCTTCATCGCCGCCACTTTCTCCTTGTCCGGATGAAACGCGTCGAGATACGTAAAGACCACGTTCCCCTCAATCTGCCCCGGGTCGCTCACCTTCAGGTGGTTCGGGTCGGTGTACATGGCGCTCACCGCACGATGAATGGTCTCTTCGCTGGCCGAAAGGTGCAGCGTATTGCCAAGCGATTTCGACATCTTGGCGCTGCCGTCGATGCCGGGCAGGCGGCTGGTGTCGCTCAGCATCGCTTTGCAGTGGCGCAGCACCGGGGCGGGCAGCAGGCTGTTCATCTTGTGCACAATCTCGTTGGTCTGCTCAATCATCGGCAGCTGGTCGTCGCCGACGGGCACGCACTCGGCCTTAAACGCGGTGATGTCCGCCGCCTGGCTGATGGGGTAGGCCATAAACCCGACCGGCAGCGAGCGGGCGAAGCCCTTCTGCGCAATCTCGTTTTTCACCGTCGGGTTACGCTCCACGCGGGCGACGGTGACGATGTTCATATACAGCATCGTCAGCTCGGCGAGGGCGGGCAGGGCGGATTGCAGGCAGATCGTGGTCAGGTTCGGGTCGATACCGGCGGCGAGGTAGTCGGCCAGCACTTCGGGGATGTTGTCGCGAATTTTTTGCGGGTTGCTGCCGTTGTCGGTCAGCCCCTGGAGGTCGGCAATCAGCACAAACTGGTTGTGCGTGTGCTGGAGCGCCACGCGCTGTCGCAGCGATCCGACGAAGTGGCCGAGGTGCAGCGGGCCGGTTGGGCGGTCGCCGGTGAGGATGGTGGGTGCGTTCATAAAGACTCCTTAACGTTGCAATGCCGAAAGGGGTCTTCTGTGTGCGATAGCCGCCTTTCGGCGGCTATCTGAAAATGGGAAAACAACTCCGTGCCGCCTTTAAGAAGGCAGCCACCAGCGGTTTACGGTGAGGACGGCGTGGTTTATGTTCATCTCTTTACCGTATCACGTCCGGCGCGAAAAACAAAAGGGCACGTCATGCTGCAATCTCTCAACCACCTGACCCTCGCGGTCAGCGACCTGCAAAAAAGCGTCACCTTCTGGCACGGGCTGCTGGGCCTGACGCTGCACGCCCGCTGGAATACCGGGGCCTATCTTACCTGCGGCGATCTGTGGGTTTGCCTGTCGTACGACGAGGCGCGCCGGTACGTGCCGCCGCAGGAGAGCGACTACACGCATTACGCATTTACCGTGGCGGAAGAGGATTTTGAACCGTTCTCGCAAAGGCTTGAGCAGGCGGGCGTCACCGTCTGGAAGCAGAACAAAAGCGAGGGGGCGTCGTTCTATTTTCTCGACCCGGACGGGCACAAGCTGGAGCTGCACGTGGGCAGCCTCGCCGCGCGGCTGGCGGCGTGTCGCGAGAAGCCCTACGCGGGCATGGTGTTTACCGCATCATCTCAACGTTCATGAAACACCGGCACAAAAATACCTGTTCCCGGTATTCACGTTACCGGGTTTCTTTATTTTTAACGTAAGTAGGAGATAATTTTTACATTGCTGAAAATTATTATTGTAAAAATCTACATTAGCCGTTTTTCTATATATTTAGTTCGTCAATAATTTAATTTGATTTATTGCAACGTGAGCGCGATTTAGCCAAAATACCCGCCCTTTTTCGGTTAAAAAGTACCCGCTATGATAAAGTTCATGAATGTTTTAGGCATACTTATCGCGTCATTAATGGCAACCAGTGCGTTTGCCGTTAACTGCCAGCGTGCGGCGACCCCTCTTGAGAACACGATTTGTAGCAGTGAGAATCTCAGCTGGCTTAATAACATTATGACAACTTACTATCGCGATATGCTGGTGCGCCGCGACGGACACGTTGTTCATCAGGAATATCTGGCATGGCAGACGTCACTCAAAAAGTGCACGTCAGAAAGCTGTATAGAGCACGCCTACTTCGCGGGAATCGGCAAGCTGGCCGAAGCCCCTCCGCACTTTCTCTGGCAGGGGCGCTGGTGGAATACCCAGGCGGCAAATATGAACGGCGGGGTGATTGAATTCAGTCACAACGCCGACTGGACGGTCAATGTTGATATTCGCATCTGGTCTGGGTTGAATAAAGAGACCTATACCGCCGAAGCGCGCAAGGTCGACGGCATGCTGCTCATCGACAATATGGCGGAAAGTAAACGCTGCAAAGTGCTGCTGATCCCCGAAAGCAGCGGTGTGCTTCAGGCTTTTAGTAGCGGCAAAAGAGGATGTAGTCTCTCCGTGCCCAACGGGGCCTTTATTGACGGTATTTACGCCCGGTCAGAAAAGGACCCGCGCCCAAAAGCAACGCTGCTCTCGCTGCAAATCCTGCCCGATGCGAAAACGGAAGAACGATTTCGTGCGCTGGTGGGGGATGATTATCAGAAATTTATTCAGACGGCTAATGCGTATATATACCGCAAAGATATCGACAATATTGGCGCCACGGTCATTTCGTCCTGGCTGCGCGGGGCGGCCAATACCCGCACCGCACTTATTATGTATAACGCCAGCCATATTTGGGCTGCCCGCATTGCTCCTGATGAAAAAGGCAAACTGACCTTCTATTACTACAGCACGCAGCATAATGACCTCAGCAAAATGCCGCGCACCATAGCGGAATGGCGCATGCGCTACATGGAGCATTAAGCGTCACGTCCTGTTTCCAGGACGCGTGTTGAGCTTTACGCCAGCGTGCCAACGACGTTTAAATCCGCATCGTCAGGCACTTCATTGTAGGAAAGTACGTGTAGCCCTTTAGCGAACAGGCGGGCATAACGCGAGATCAGCGGCCGCAGCTGCGGCGTGACCAGCAGCAGCGGAGGCATATTTTTCGCTTTCATCTGCTCGTAGATCATTGGCATCGTATTTTGAAGCTGCGTCAGGATGTTGGGATCGACCGGGAAGTTATCCAGAGCAACTTTACCCGCCTGCTGGGCCTGGTTCAGTGCGCTGAGCAGCAGGTTTTCCAGCTGATTATCGATCGTATAAGCAGCCAGCTGAGGGCGATCGCCGTTAATGTTATGCACCAGCGCGCGGCGAAGCGCGTAGCGCACGTCGGCGGTAAGCAGCAGAGGGTCTTTCGTGATGGCCGAGCTTTCCAACAGCGTTGAGGCGATGGTCACAATGTCCTTCAGCGAAACCTGCTCAAGCAGAAGCTGGCGATAAACGCGCAGCAGCTGGCTATAGTTGAGCGCGGCGTTTAAGTCTTCGGCAAGCTTGGGAGCCTGCTGGGCCAGGCGCGCGTGCAGATGCGTGATGTCGTCATAGTTAAACAGCTCCGGTAAATATTCACGCGCGACCTTGTTGACGTGGGTGGCGACCACGCTTGAGCAATCCACGACCTGATACCCCAGATTGAGCGCCTTCGCCTTCTGGTCGGGATCGATCCAGACGATCGCCATACCGTAGGCCGGATCGGTGTCCAGCACGCCATCAATCTCACCGTACAGCTCGGTTCCGGGGATCGCCATCAGCTTTTCGGCCTGAACTTCAGCCACTGCCGTGCGTATGCCGTTGACGTGAATCGCATACTGCGAAGGTTTTAGCCGGAAGTTTTCGCGTATGCGGATCTCCGGCAGCAGCACCCCACACAGTTCGGAAATGACCTGCCTTACCCCCCTGACGCGCAGCGAAAGCGGGCTACCTCTGGACTCGTCAACCAGGGTGACAAGCTTGTAGCCGAGGCTCAGACCGATCGGCTCAACCAGCGGGATATTGTCCCACGTGATGGCCGTGGAGGTGTCGGGGGCCAGCGCCTCGTTGATCGCCTCCATGTCCATTTCCGGTGCGGCGGGCTGAACCACCTTGCTCTGACGCCAGGCGGCAAACAGCAGCAGCGCGGTAAAGCTCAGGAAGGCAACGTGCGGCATGCCGGGCACAATCGCCAGAATAAACATCACAAACGCGGCGGTGTAGAGCACTTTCGGTTTCGAAAGAAGCTGCGTCTTGATCTCATCGCTGATGTCATTGCCTTCGCTGACGCGCGTCACGATGATGGCGGCGGAGGTGGCGAGCAGCAGGGACGGAATTTGGGCGACCAGACCGTCACCAATGGTGAGCAGGACGTACTGACGGAAAGCGACGCTGGCCTCTAAATCGTATTTGAAAATACCGATGCAGATCCCGCCAATCACGTTAATGATCAGAACCATGATCCCGGCAATGGCATCGCCGCGGACGAATTTGGATGCCCCGTCCATCGCGCCGTAGAAGTCCGCCTCTTTGGCGACCTCCTGACGGCGGCTGCGGGCCTGCTGCTGGTTGATCAACCCGGCATTCAGGTCGGCATCAATCGCCATCTGTTTGCCGGGAAGGGCGTCCAGCGTAAAGCGAGCCGAGACTTCCGAGATACGCTCTGCACCCTTGGTCACGACGACGAAGTTAATTATCATCAGGATGATAAACACCACAAAACCCACGACGAAGTCGCCGCCGATGACCACCTGTCCGAAGGCTTCGATGACTTTACCCGCCGCGCCTTCCCCTTCATGCCCCTTAAGGAGAACCACGCGCGTGGAGGCCACGTTCAGCGTCAGGCGCATCAGGGTCGTGATCAGCAGCAGCGTTGGGAAGATGGCAAAATCCAGCGGGCGCTGCATATTGACCGAGGCCAGCAGCACAATGACGGCCAGCACGATGTTAAACGTAAACAGAATATCCAGCATCAGCGGCGACAGCGGCAGGATCACCATCGCCAGAACGCAGAGAAGCAGGATAGGCACAGCAATCTGCCCCTTACGGAGCATGCCAAACACGTTGGATAACTTACCGTTCGCCATGGTGTTTAAATACCTCTTGAGGAATGTCTATTTGCCTGTTCAGGCGGGGTTTTTGCTCAATGCGGCCTTCACGCCAGGACTTCAGCTGCATCACAAAGGTCAGCACGTGCGCAATGGCGCGAAAGAGTTGAGCCGGTATCTGCTGGTTAACGCGGGTGGTGTAGTAAACCGCTCTCGCCAGCGGTGGAAACTCCACGACCTCAATGCGGTGGCTGGCACCGACTTCTCGTATCCACAGCGCGACATCGTCAATCCCTTTTGCGACGATGTAGGGAGCTTCCGCCTGCTGCGGATCGTATTTCAGCGCTACCGCATAATGGGTCGGGTTGGTGATGATCACATCGGCGGTCGGTACGGTGCGGGTAATCTGCCCCATCGCCATCTGTCGCTGTAGCTGACGGATTCGACCCTTGATCTGCGGGTTACCGTCGTTGTTTTTATGCTCTTCCTTCACTTCCTGCTTGGTCATGCGCATTTTTTTGGTAAACATAAATTTGCTGAGCGGCACATCGAGCAGGGAGAAAAAGACGATAACAGCGATGAAATAGCTGACAACGTGATGGAAAATCGCAAATCCCCGGAGAATGGCCTCGTTCAGGTACAGGCGTTGCAGATTCAGCAGTGCCGCCATGTTATCGCCCACCATCATGTACAGCACCGCCAGTATCGCCGAACACTTCAGCAGCATTTTGCCCACTTCCGTATAGTGGCTGGCGGAAAACAGTCGCTTTGTACCGGCTATCGGGCTGATTTTTTTAAAATCGGGCTTTAATTTGGCAGGCGTAAACAGCCATCCCCCGGGGATCAGGCTGGCGATGATGCAGGCTACCGGGATAGGAACAAGCGTTGCGATAAAGCGCAGCATCACGCTCAGGTTAAGCATAAGAAACTGACTCAGCACGCCAGGGTTATCGATATCCCTCGCCATGTGTGCGGCGGCGGTAAACGACTCCCCGATAAGCTGGCGATAGTAAGGCAGGAATGTCGCCAAAATAATAAAGGAAGCGACAAGCCCCACCGCCATGGTGAGATCTTTTGAACGGGGAATATCCCCTTTCTCCCGCGCCTTTCGCAGTTTCCCGGGGGTGGGTTTTTCACTTTTATCGCCGCTGGAGGACACTATTGCACCCTTATGGCGTCAAGCTTCGCCAGTATGTCGTTAGTCATGTTGAGATAGTGGTCAGGAATGTTCGTGACCAGCATCGAGATGCACAGAAGCCCAAAAAGCATGCTGATTGGGAAACCGAGCGAGAACAGGTTTAACGTCGGTGAAATGCGGTTCAGCAGGCCAAACCCTCCCTGAACGATCAGCATGACAAAAGTTGTCGGGAGCGCAATCAGCACGGCGGCAGCGATAATCCATCCCAGGCCCTGGGCAACCAGCATCAGCGTCGGCTGGTTAATCGCCTGCCCGATGGGCCAGTAGGTGAACCCTTTGTACAGGATGGTGACCAGCAGAAGATGGCCGTCGGTGATGAAAAACAGCAGGGCGCAAAAGACGTAGATAATCTGTGAAATCACCGTTGTCGAGCTGCCGTTAACCGGATCGTTCATCATGGCCATCGCCAGCCCCATGTTCATGGAAAGCATATGCCCGGCCGTCTGTAGCGCGACAAAGACCAGATGCAGGATCGTCGCGAAGAGCATGCCCCACAGCAGCTGTTCGCCAATCAGTAACACCGAGCGCAGCGAGAGCAGTTCCGTGAGCACGACCCGCTCCGGCAGCATGGGGGCAATTACAATAGCCAGCGCCAGCGCGGTACCGATTTTTACGCGGCGCGAGAAGACGCGGTTGTCGAGAACCGGCGCGAACTGGATAAAGGCGAGGATACGGAAAAAAGGGAGCACCAGTGCCATTAGCGGCGCGATCAGCGCGTGAATATCAATAGCCATCGTGTTTTAACCAACCAGCGCGGCCGCTTGGGTGAAGAGCTGGACGGTAAAATCCACCAGCTGCGTCAATATCCATTTTCCGGCGAAAACGAGCACGCCCAGCGTTACCACCAGTCGTGGCAAAAAGCTGAGCGTCTGCTCGTTGATCTGGGTCGTGGCCTGGAAAATGCTGACGCACAGGCCGATGAGCAGGCTGGGAACAATCGCAACGGCAGAGATCATCAGCACGAGGTGAAGGCCCGTCGCCATGATGTCGCCGGCGGTGTCCATATTCATCATGGCTATAATCCCCGCACGCTGGCGGTGAGCGTGCCGACGATCAGCGTCCAGCCGTCGCAAAGCACGAAGAGCATCAGCTTAAAGGGGAGTGAAACGATGAGAGGCGACAACATCATCATCCCCATTGCCATCAGAATACTGGCGACAATAAGATCGATCACCAGGAAAGGAATGTAGATCATGAAGCCAATCTGGAAGGCGGTTTTCAGCTCGCTCAGCAGATAAGCGGGCGTCACGATCGTCAAATCCTGTTCGCGAGCATCCCCCTCCACGCCCGCAATCGTCATGATTTGGGCCATGGCCTTTTCATTGGTTTGGGCAAGCATATACCGCTTCAGCGGTGCTTCAGCATTGACCAGCGCCTGCTTCAGGGTAATGCGATCGCTCTGAAAGGGTTCAACCGCATCGGTATAAATAGTGGTCCACACCGGTCTCATCACCAGCAGCGTTAAGGCCAGGGCGATACCGGTCAGGATTTTATTCGGCGGGCTGGATTGCAGGCCCAGCGCCTGGCGCAGAATGGCCAGCACGATAATAAAACGCGTAAAGCAGGTCATCATCAGGACCATAATCGGCAGCAGGCCGAGTAAGGTCATGAGGATCAGGATCTCAATCTTTACGTTGTAATCCTGGCCATCGCCGTTGGCTGCGGTGCTGAGCAGCGTGATATCGCCGTTCGCCGCCATCGCCTGCTGATTAAACAGCACGCCGAAAAGCAGCAGCGTCATGCCCCACAGAATAAGCTCGCGGTTCATCGGGTCAGCTCGCCCAGCTCTTTGGTGTTGAAATCGATGATCCGCAGGCCATATTTATCATTCAGTACGACCACTTCCGCCTTCCCAAACGGGATGCCGTTGACCTTGATGTCTAACGGCTCGCCGGCCATTTTGTCCAGCTCGATCACCGAGTCGCTGCTGATATTCATCAGCTCCGACAACGGAATATCCACGGAGGAGACCTCCAGCGTCAGGGTAACCGGGATACGGCTAAACAACGCCATACGGCGCATATCGGTCATCGACGCGTGTGAAGGCTCAGGCTGTAAATCGTTGCGGATAGTGCCTTCCGCCGGCGCGTCCTGCGGCATATCACTGAGGTTGAGATCGTCCAAATCCAGAGACTGGCTCAGCTCATGTTGCAAATCACTCATATTGTTTCTCGGGCGTCTTTTCATGGATGTCGCAGAAGAAAAGCTTGCCGTAATCTTCGGCTATTGTGGCTTCGAAAATCTGCTCTTTACCGATAAAAACGGGCATCGGTTCGTTGATGGTGATGGGGATAATATCCCCGGGTTTAATGTCGGCAATTTGCGCCACGGTGAGGTTCAGGCTGGCTAACCGACCGTTCAGCTTGATGGGTAAACTATCAAACAGGCGCTCCAGCTGAGCGGGACTCAACGAGTCCGTTTTTCGCTGCCGGTGTTCTTTTGATACGGGCGAGCGCAAATTTGCCAGCATCTGATCAATGTGGTGGCTATCCAGCAGTATGCTGAAACTACCGTGCTTATACCCTTCCAGATTAAACGTAATACACCACGGCCACTGATTAATGACGGTGGAATAATCCACTTTAATCTCGAGATCTTCACCCAGCGTCTCTTTACAGATGATCAGCGACGTGAGCTCCTGGCCCAGCTTGCTTTGTAAACGCTCTTCCGTTTTCGTTACCGGCATCGATTCATCTGGCTCAATATGCACGCTGTCTTTATTAAGACCGTAGTAGTCGTGCAGGATATTTAGCAGCAGCAGGCGATCGATAACGAACCCGAGATTTCCATAGGGAGTGGAAAAAATCTGTGCATTTTTAAAATGACGGTCGACAGTAAATGTCATTGATTCCAGCGTGGCGTTTACCCGAAGTTTTTTCAGGAAGTAAATGCCAAGGCGTGCATCAAGGATGTCAAAGCTGTCGTTCATGGACTTAGGAAGTTTATGCCATGGACGACCAAGTTTGCTGATATCAAGTATTTCCAGCTCAGGAAGACTATCCTGCTGATGGATTCTGATGCGCTGGGTAGCAGGGTACATAATCATTCCGCTTTAATAACAATGCATGATGAAACCGTTGTGCGTTTTTACGACGCGCTGATGGGCTCTTCGACCATACGTAAAAATTTTTTCTGAAAAAAAACGATTTCAGGTGGTTTTGTGTCGCTATAGATAAATAGAGGCTCACACACCGCAAGACACATTCACACGCTTTTTTTCAGAGTGAGAATTAGACATCTGTAGTCATTTTATTTCAAGACTATTCCGGTTATTAATCCATAATTAATTAGGATTAATTCAGTTTAATAACATCTATAACTCTTTGTTTTATATTGATTAATCCTTTAATACACATTAAAAATAAGACAATTCTCAACGGAAACGTATACTAGGCAACACATTTTCAGGGAAGGTTTGCTTCCTGTGAAGAGTACGCAGATATTTGTTTTCTTTCATTGTTAATAGCTTATTAGTTTCTCCTTGTAGCGCAAGTGTGGAAAATAAGTTTGTTATCATTTTATTAATAAATTTCTAACGTGCTGTTGGTTACATTGTTTTATTACTTGGGCTCAAAATATGAACATTATCATTGGGCGTGAAAACCGTAATGTAGATGGCGTTGTCGCTGTTTCACCTGCCAGCGTTGGCGTAATTTCATTGGCGCGGCGCGTTGCAAAATATAATGTTTCGGTATTGATTACCGGCGAAACAGGAACTGGAAAAGAGTGCATCGCCAAATATATCCATAAGCACGCTTGCGGTGACGATGCCCCCTACGTAGGTGTTAACTGCGCGGCAATTCCGGAAAGCATGCTGGAAGCCATTTTATTTGGCTATGAAAAGGGCGCCTTTACCGGGGCTGTCGCCAGCGTGGCGGGTAAATTCGAGCAGGCTAATGGCGGTACGCTGCTGCTGGATGAAATTGGCGATATGCCGCTCTCCTTGCAGGCGAAATTATTGCGCGTTTTGCAGGAGCAGGAGGTTGAGCGTCTGGGAAGCCATAAGCGTATCCCTCTGGATATTCGCCTGATTGCGTCCACTAATAAGGATTTGCAGCAGGAAATCGCCGAAGGTCGTTTCCGCCAGGATTTATTCTACCGTATTTCTGTTGTGCCTATTCATATTCAACCGCTGCGCGAGCGCAAGCAGGATATTTTGCCGCTGGTGCAGCGTTTTATTGATAAATATCGCGCTTTCCACAAGGGCAATATCCGCCTGAGCGAAGAGGCCCGTAAAGCACTCCTGGGCTATGACTGGCCGGGTAACGTCCGCGAACTGGAGAATGTGATTCAGCGGGGCATGATCCTGAGTAACGGGGAAGAGATAACCGCAGAAGATTTTGGTCTCGAACCCCGCGTCCCGCTTCCTGAAACGCCAGCGGTCGATCTTATGCCTGCCTATCGCGAGCAGGAGAGCGGCAGCTCCGCCATTAAGGACGTTAAGCTTCACGGTCGTCTGGCGGAGTATCAATACATCATCGACCTGCTTAAACGCCATAAAGGCAACAAATCGAAAACGGCTGAGTTTTTAGGGATTACGCCGAGAGCGCTGCGCTACCGCCTTGCCTCGATGCGCGATGAAGGCATTGATATTGAATGCTATTCCTGAAGTTTGTAAGGAAAAATGATGGACAAGATAGGCGCTGTAGGTATGCAAACCACGCAGCAGATGTTGCTGAACCAGATGCGGCAAACGGCCAGACTGGCCTCTGCCGGTCAGGTCAGCACGTTTCCAACCATTGCGCCGGCTCAAAACGCCTCTGCCGGTACGCATAGCGTCTCGTTTTCTCGCGTGCTGGATAACGCCATCAATCAGGTGGATGCATTACAGCACAGCGCGGGCGCAAAGCAGACCGCCATTGATATGGGTCAGAGCGACGACCTGGCTGGCGCGATGATTGAGAGCCAAAAAGCCAGCGTGGCCTTTTCGGCGATGATGCAGGTGCGCAACAAGCTTAACAGCGCGCTCGACGAAGTGATGAATACTCCGCTGTAAGGTTTGTACCGTGTTAAACAAAATCAAAGATCGTCTTTCCGCGCTCTCCCTGCCTGCCGGCCTGATGAGTACCCGACTGTGGGTGATTGCCGGGGGGGCGGCGTTAGCGATCGCTATTGTTGCCTCCCTGTGGAACCGCAACCAGGGCTATGTTGCGCTGTATGGCGCGCAGGAAAACATTCCTGTCTCACAGGTGGTTGAGGTGCTGGGGGGGGAAAATATTCCCTACCGTATCGACCCCAACAGCGGGCAGGTGCTGATCGCAGAGAGCAAACTTCCTCAGGCGCGTATGGCGCTGGCCGCTAAGGGTATCAGTGCGATCATGCCGGACGGCTATGAGCTCATGGATAAAGAGGAGATGCTGGGAAGCAGCCAGTTTGTCCAGAACGTGCGCTACAAGCGCAGCCTGGAAGGCGAGCTTGCAAAGAGCATTATGGCGCTCCAGCCGGTCGAGCATGCGCGCGTCCATCTTGGCCTAAGCGAATCCAGCTCGTTTGTCCTGACGAACAAACCCAATAGCAGCGCGTCGGTCTTGGTTCAGCTGCGCTATGGCAAAACGCTTGATGATCAGCAGGTTGCGTCGATCGTCCAGCTGGTATCTGGCTCGGTGCCCGGTATGGCACCGGGCAGCGTGCGTGTGGTCGATCAGGCGGGCAACCTGCTGTCGAGCGGTATTGAGGGCCAGGATGGCACCCTCGGCGAAAAGCGTCTTGCTAACGATGTGACGCAGCGTATTCGCGAAGATACCAGCAAAAATGTCTCCAGCCTGCTGACGTCGCTGGTGGGCAGCGACAATTTCCGCATTAGCGTTGCACCCACCGTCGATTTAAGCCGCGTAGAGGAGACGCAGGAGCGTCTGGGCAAAGAACCGAAGGTGAGCGACGAGCAGCTGAGCCAGGAGAACATCACCAATGAGATGGCGTTTGGTATCCCGGGGTCGCTGAGCAACCGTCCGGTTAACCAGAATCCTCAGGCTGCTGCGGCACAGGCCGCGGGCGGCGAGGCGACCGCTGGTAATACCGCGACCGCCAGCCCGTCCTCCGATCCGCGCAAGCTTTCCGCGCGCAGTCAGGAACAGCGTAAATACGTATTCGATCGCGATATTCGCCATATCCGCCATCCCGGTTACAAGCTGCAAAAGCTGAGCGTGGCCGTTGCGCTGAATAAATCAGCCCCGGCGCTGGCCGCCGCGACCCCGGAACAGCTGGCTTCGATCACCCGTCTGGTGGAGAGCGCGGCGGGCATCGACAAAACGCGTGGCGATGTGCTGACGCTGGATGTGCTGGCCTTCAACGTACAGAAACCGGTAGAAACCGAGGTGCTGGCGTGGTGGCAGGATCCTGATATGCAGTTCTGGGGACAAAATCTGGGGATTGGCCTGCTGGCATTGTTGACGCTGCTGTTCGGCGTGCGCCCACTCGTTAAGCGCCTGGGACGACGCGAACGTATTGAACACGAGGCTGATGTGCAGGAACTACCTGTCATAACAACGGAAACACCGCCGCAGGAAGATGAACTTTCTGTGCTGCCAAAAGCGGCATTCAATATCAATGACGACAAACTGCCGCCGCAGAGCTCCGGTCTGGAAACCAAAGTCGAGTATCTACAGGTTCTCGCCCAGAACGAAACGGAGCGTGTAGCGGAGGTTCTGAAACAATGGATTAACAGCAATGACCGAAGCAACGCGAAATCAAATGAATAGTTCTGCTGGCCGTAGCCCCCTTGAACAGGCCGCTATCCTGCTGATGAGCGTGGGCGAAGAGGCCGCAGCGCAGGTAATGCAGAAGTTTAACCGGGAAGAGGTGATGCTCCTGAGCGACACCATGGCGCGGCTCCACGATGTCAAAATGAGCCAGGTGCGGCAGGCCATGAATAATTTCTTCTCTGATTACAGTGAGCAGAGCGGGATTAACGGCGCCTCGCGTTCCTATCTGCGCAGCATTCTGGAGAAGGCGCTGGGCAGCGAGATCTCCCGCAGCGTGATCAACGGCATCTATGGCGAAGAGATCCGCTACCGCATGGCTCGCCTACAGTGGGTTGATACCCCACAGCTGGCGGCGCTGATCGAGCATGAGCATTTGCAGATGCAGGCCGTGTTTCTTGCCTTCCTGCCGCCGGATATCGCCGCGGGCGTGCTCGGCGTGCTGCCGCGCGAGCGACAGGATGAAATTATCTACCGTATTGCCCGGCTGGACGACATCAACCGCGACGTGATTGATGAACTCGATCGGCTGATCGATCGCGGCATTGCCGTTCTCTCTGAACATGGTTCGAAGCTGAGAGGGATCAAGCACGCAGCGGATATCGTCAACCGCATTCCTGAGAATCAGCAGGAGCTGTTGGACCAGCTGCGTGAACGCGATGAGAGCGTCGTTGAAGAGCTTCAGGACGAAATGTACGAATTCTTTATCCTCAGCCGTCAGTCTCCGGTCACGCTACAGCGTCTGATAGACGAAGTGCCTATTGAAGACTGGGCCGTGGCGCTCAAGGGAACCGAGCAGGTCCTGCGCGAAGCGATCTTCAACGTTATGCCGAAGCGTCAGGTAACGCTGCTGCAAAGCACCGTTACGCGCCTTGGTCCGGTGCCGATCAGCCGCATTGAGCAGGTGCGTAAAGAGATCATGCAAACGCTGCGTCAGCTGGTGGATGAGGGTGAAATCCAGGTACAGCTCTTCGCAGAGCAAACGGTGGAATAAGCCATGTTTACAAAACGGCGTATTTCGCCGCAGCCCGTGTTTACCGCCCGGCCAACCGACGTAAAGCCGCGGCCGTATAAGTTCCCTCCGTTAAGAAAGGGAGTGAACGTGCCCGACGTGCCGGGAGCCGGAAACGAGCCGGTCTCTCTGAACCCCGCTGAATATCAGCAGCGGCTTGAGGAGGGATTTCGGGAGGGAATGAACCAGGGCTTTGCGCAGGGCGTGGAAGAGGGTAAGCAGGCGGGATACCAGGAAGGCATGCGGCTTGGTTTTGAAGAGGGCATGACGAAAGGGCAGGCTGAAGGGGCGCTTCAGGCCCGCCAGCTGTTTCTTGAGGCGGCAACGCCCTTCGAGCAGATGACCGCCAACGTTCAGCGCTTTCTGGACAATTACGAGCAGCGCCGTCGCGAAGAGCTGCTACAGCTGGTCGAAAAGGTCACCCGGCAGGTTATTCGCTGCGAGCTGTCGCTCCATCCAACCCAGCTTTTAGCGCTGGTTGAGGAAGCGTTGACCAGCCTGCCGCAGCCGCCCGAACAGATTCGCGTCCTGCTTAACGCTGAAGAGTTCCGCCGCATTAGCGAAGCGGAGCCCGAAAAAGCCCGTGAGTGGGGCCTGGCTGCGGACCCGGGGCTGGCGCTCGGGGAGTGCCGCGTAGTGACCGAGTCTACCGAGATGGACATTGGTTGCCAGCACCGTCTCGACCAGTGTGTCTCCGTATTAAAAGAAAAACTACTGCCAGAAGAGAGCCATGAGCAATCTTGATTTTGAACACGCGCTGCGCTCTATCGAACAGATTGATCTGGCACGCGTTGCGGGTCGTCTGGTACGGGTTAACGGTATCCTCCTCGAATGCGTGGGCTGCCGGCTGGCGATAGGCCAGCTCTGCCACGTGGAGAGCGTTGAGCTCGACATGATTGACGCTCAGGTTGTCGGTTTCGATCGGGACGTCACCTTCCTGATGCCCTTTAAGCAGCCGTCCGGGCTGATTGCTGGCGCGCGCGTTTTTCCTGCCGGAAAGAGCGAAGGCATCATGATTGGCGACGCGTGGTTGGGCAGGGTGGTGAACGGCCTCGGCGAACCTCTGGATGAAAAAGGCAGGCTCGGCGGGGATACATTACTGTCTTCCCAGCTTCCCCAGGTACACCCCCTTAAGCGCCAGCCGGTGGAGTCGCCGCTGGACGTGGGCGTGCGGGCCATCAACGGACTGCTGACCATCGGTAAAGGCCAGCGCGTCGGACTCATGGCGGGTAGCGGGGTGGGAAAAAGCGTTCTGCTGGGGATGATCACCCGCTATACGCAGGCCGAGGTGGTCGTGGTGGGCCTGATTGGCGAGCGTGGCCGCGAGGTGAAGGAGTTTATTGAAAATTCCCTCCAGGCCGAAGGACTGGCGAAATCGGTGATTGTTGCCGCGCCGGCGGATGAATCGCCGCTGATGCGCATTAAGGCGACCGAACTGTGCCACACCATTGCCAGTTACTACCGCGACAAAGGGAAAGACGTTCTGCTGCTGGTGGATTCCTTAACCCGCTACGCGATGGCGCAGCGCGAGATTGCGCTTTCGCTGGGTGAGCCCCCCGCAACCAAGGGCTACCCGCCCTCGGCGTTCAGCATGATCCCCCGGCTGGTGGAGAGCGCGGGTAACAGCGAGAGCACAGGATCGATGACGGCGATCTATACCGTGCTGGCGGAAGGGGACGATCAGCAGGATCCGATCGTCGACTGTGCCCGAGCGGTACTCGATGGTCACATCGTGCTATCACGCCACCTGGCGGAGGCGGGGCATTACCCGGCCATCGACATAGGCCAGTCAATCAGCCGCTGCATGAGCCAGGTGACGGCGCGCGAGCACCAGCTGGCCGCCCGCACCGTTAAGCAGCTTTACGCGGAATATCAAAATATCAAACCGCTGATCCCGCTGGGCGGCTATGTTGCCGGCGCGGATGCGCTGGCGGACAAAGCCGTTCGACTCTCTCCGGCCATCGTCGGCTTCCTACAGCAGGAGGTTCAGGATGCGGCATTGCTGGCGCCCACTATCAGCGATCTCTGTGCGCTGGCAAACGCAGGATAAGGAATGATGAGCAAACTTATTTCAACGCTAGAACAGCTGCATCTTATGCGCTCCCGCGCCGTCGATGATTTAAGCCTCAAGCTGGCTACGCAAAAACAGCTTTGCCAGCGGTTCGAGAAAAATATCGACTCACTCTCTTCCCTCGCGTCCGGCATGGCGAATTCGAACCTCAACAGCCCGGTGATGATGAGTAACCAGTCGACGTACAAGCACGTTATCCAGCGGGTTATCGACTGGCAGAAGCAAGAACATGCGTTGGCAAATCTGGAAGCGCAAAAGATGCAGGGGACGCTTGTGGCCGAAGCCAGGCGCGAGAAGAGCCTTGAGCTCGTGCTGGAGGCGAAACGCCGCGATCGCCAGCAGGAGCACAATCGCCGCGAACAAAAAATGACCGACTCTATTTCTGCTCAATGCTGGCTGCGCCAGCAGCAGATCACCACACGTCAACGATAAGTGTTATGAAGACTGTAAAACAGCCCGCCCACTCCTCTTTGATTAACGCGCTTATGGCGCGCAATAAGCGCACTCAGCCGTTGCCGACGCCGTTTGTGAGCGTTATTTGCCCAACCTATAACCGCCGCGAGTTTCTGCCCTACCTGCTCTATATCTGGCAGTATCAGGACTACCCTGCCGAAAAGCGCGAGCTGATCATTCTTGACGACTCGCCCGTCAGCAATGCCGATCTCGTGGAGATGATGGTCGATCCGGCTCAGGCTAACGTGCGCTATATTCACAGCCCCGAGCGGTTGGTGCTGGGTAACAAGCGTAACCGCCTCAACGACCTGGCGAAAGGGGAATACATCATCTGCTTTGATGATGATGACTATTATCCGCCAAATAAAATTTCCCATCAGGTTGCGGAGATGCAGGTAAATAAGGCCCTGTTCTCCGGCAGCGATCGGATTTACATCTGGTACAGCCATCTCGACAAAATCTATATGACCCACGGGTTTGGCCCGCGTCATGCGCTCAACGGTACCTTTGGCTACCACCGTAACTTCCTCAAAAAGCATCGCTACCTTGACGATGCCTCGTTGGCGGAAGAGGTGGGATTCCTGAAGGACTTTACCGCGCCGGTTCTTCAGATTGACCCAAAACAGGCGATCCTGTGTATCTCACATAGCAGTAATACGTACGATAAAGACTTTGTGCTCAGCTCCTCCACGCCGGTGGACCTGACGCTGGAAGACTTCGTCAGCGATCCCAACCTTCTGGCTCATTATCGTCGCCTGAGCACCGCGCCGCTCAACACCCAGGTGAACTGGAGCGCGTTTGAGAAAATTGCCGTGCTTTACGATCCCCTCGAGGAAGCCGAGCTGCCAGCCTGCTGCGAAAACCTGAAATCCCTGGGGATTAAAGAAGAACAGCTCTGGACCGTTGCCAACGCGCAGGGAAGCTCGCCTGAGGATAGCGAGCTGCAAACGCATTATCAGGTGATTGCAAAGGCGCAGCAGCAGGGCTGGAAAAATGTGCTGCTGCTTGATGCAAAGCTGCGCTTTGTCAGAAAAGAAAACGTGGTTACCAACATCAATAAACTGCTCAACGGTTTGGATCAGATCAACTGGCAGATGCTGTTGCTGGGAGGGCGCTATGACAACTTCACTCCGACCCAGTCGCTGCAAGGGGTGGCCCGTATTTACAGTGCCGGCTGCGCCTGCGCTTACGCAGTAAATGCGAACTATTACACCGTACTGCTGGATGCCTATGAACAGACCATAGCGCTGAAGGCGAGCCTGGACCGCTGCTGGAAGGTGCTTATGCGTTATGACGCACTATGGCTCGGCTTTAGCCCGAGCTTCGCCTTCCTACAGCACTGGACCGATCCACAAAACGGAAAGGTGATCGACTGCACCCACTGGTTTTTCCGTAAACAATCTTAAGACGCTATCGCTGGAAGAGAACAGACATGGAACTGATTGAACAATACCAACCCGAATTCGTATTGCGCTTTGACGCGCGTGAGACCCGCTGCGACTGTCCAACCTGTAAGGATGCCGATGACGCGTGGCCGCACAGCAGCGTGAAGTTTAAAAATCAGCAGCGCGATAGCCTGGATATTCGCTGCGAGACGGCGGCGCATGAAATGCTGCTGAGTCCTGACGCGTTTGTTCTGCACGAGGCAAAGATTGCCGCGAGCGCAGAAGAAGCCTTGTCAGGCTGGAGCGAAACGTTAAATCAGCAGTGCATTAATCTGGCCATTCATCCGGCGCTGTCGCTCGAAGTAAGCCTGTATGGGATAGGCGTGCTCCTCAGCAAAGCGCAACATTATCGCGATAACGGCGAGCTTTCTCCGGCGCTGCTTGAAGAGATGGGCGCGCAGCTGAGCCTGTTAGCAGAGCAGGGTGTTCTGACCCAGCAGTTCACGATGCTGCCGCCGATTAATGAGCATCGCATTGCCACGTTAAAAGAGATGGGCACGATGCGCCTGGATCTGAATTTACCCATGGTGGATAAAATAGGCGTAGCGCTGAAGCTGAGCGAGCTGTCAGTAATGCAGCCATCCCGCTTGACCGACCGATTGCATGAGCTGGAAGCGGCCTGGGGAGAAGCGACGATCCTCCACGATAACCCATACATCATGCGCAATTTAATTATCTATTCACTCTATCATGACGTGTTTCCCGGCGTTGACTGCGCCAGTTACGGTCAGGCCTTTTTAGATCTGGCACGTCAGGTATTCCAGTTCAAGATGCTGTGTGCCTTCCGCGCAGAGCAGAAGGCCCTGGCGCAGGAGGATATCGCGCCGCTTGTTAGCGCCCTGCGCGACTGGCACCTGAAGAATGCGGCAGGGGAAACACAAAATACCCCCGACTACAGCCTGTTGTATGGATTATCGCTTCTATAGTGGCGCCTGCGCTGCCGTTTACGCGAAATACACCCGAACGGCACGAAACAAATAACAACATTAAAGGATACTCGCGAATGGGTAATATTGTACGTTTTCCGGTAAATACGTTGGTCTCTGATTATGGCGTCACCCATTTTATTGAGACGGGGTATGGTAAAGGGGTCTCGTGTCGAGCCGCTATCGCCTATGGCTTTTCTAAAGCGCTATCGTGTGAAATCTATCCCGATCTGCACAGCCAGGCGATACAGAATGAGAAGATTTCCGTCGCGCTCTCCGACAGTACGGATTTTATCCAGTCCGACATCGTTAACCAGACGCTGGAACAGAACCGCTGTTTAATTTTCCTTGATGCCCATTACCCCGGCGCGGATTTTGGTTATGAGGACTATAAAACTGACAAATGGGACAAGGAGACGAAACTCCCCTTGCTCAATGAACTGCTCGCGCTACAGGGTAAGTGCAACAACAGCGTAGTTATTATTGACGATTATCGTATTTATCTTAAGGAACGAGAGGTCTATCAGGGGCCGATTGGCGACATCGCGGAGAATGATTTTGAGAGCCGCGAGCTTTTCATCAAGCTCTTAAATGGTTTCAGCGCTACGCACGAAATACACTTATTGCCGCATGACACGGGATACGTGATTTTGTGGCCGAAAGCCTGGGGTGAAAATGTGCTTGTCCCTTATATTTTCCCGGGCGATCCGACCGCGACGTTCAGCGTAACGCCAGGCGTGCCGGGCACCACGTCGATGTCGATTAACCGCCGTCTGCACGATTCACGCTTTTCGACTCGCTGGTTGGTTGGCTATGGGCTGGATATTGGCGGAGGCAACGACAGTATCGGTATTTATCAATCGCTTTTCCCGTTAATTAAAGCGGTTACGCTTTATGATATGCCACAGGGTGATGCGCAGTTCCTGTATAATGTGCCGGATAATGCTTTTGATTTCGTCTATTCTGCACACTGTCTGGAGCATATGGTTGATCCAACCATCGCGATAAATAACTGGTTCCGCGTTTTAAAGCCAAACGGCCATATGATCCTCACCATTCCTGACGAAGATATGTATGAGCAAGGCGTTTGGCCTTCAACCTATAACTTCGATCACAAACATACGTTTACTTTAGCGAAAAAGAAAAGCTGGTCTCCCGTGTCGATTAATGTTCTGGACCTGCTCAACACGTTAAATGGAACGTATGAAATTCAAAAGATTGAGCTGTTGAATCAGAGCTATTTAACAAATGTTGCGCGCATAGATCAGACCAGAACGCCGTTTGCAGAGAGTGGTATCGAAATTGTCATTAAAAAAATTGGCGACTAACACGTCGCGATAATTGTTTTATAAACGCCATGTGAAATGGCGTTTATCACCCTGCGCGCACGCTTTGGTATTGAATGGAGTCGAATTTCTTGGTGAAGTTGAATATATATATTCAGGATGAAGATGCCTGGCATCTTTTCCCGATTATAGATTATGCAAAAAACGTCAGTCAGAATGATTATTACCTTTTCTTTTTGAAAAAAAAGTATCCTGGGTTACATAATGACAAAAATGTCATGGTATGTGATTTCCCGGCCGCCGTTACGGATGAGTGGTGTAATACTCTTTCTCAATTTGCCTGCAAAATCAACGCAGACGCCGTCACGATCCATGCGCCTGTCCACTGTGGTAAGTCGATCAACTTTCCGCTACTCCAGGCTTTCAGTCAGAAGGCGCACGCGTTCCGGCTCGCCTTCTGCCTCTATGAGACGCGCATCGTTGACGCCGTTTTTCGACAAGAGCTTAATAAACTCCTCTATGAAGGGCTGGACGTGCGCGGCTTTTCGCAGCAGTTAAAGCGCAATGTTACGCATCATAGCGCAGAGTGGAGCCCGGTCTATAATTATCTGTTTAACGCTCTGGTAAACACAACCTATTACCTGTCTGATTTCCACCGGAATACGTATAAAAAGTTTTTTGCAGCGCCGCAGTTTCGCTACTGGAGTCATCTGCTTAACAGCATTAACGCTGATGCAGCCGCAGGCGCACTCAGGTTGCTGGGCGTGGATAATGTTATTCTGGATTCATTGCGTGAAATGAACGAAAAGAAAAAAACATTATTTTTCGTTGATGATGGTGAAACGCATCTCCTGGGGCAGGAAGGAAAGGGCGCCTGTTTACAACAGGAAATTGATGCCGATAGCGTTGATTATATCGTTATCCTGAATAGTAAAGGACCGATTCCGCTAAACGTAAGTGGCGCGAATGTCATTGCGCTGCCTGATAATATCACTTTTGCATCTTTATTGTTGGCAGGCGTTGCGCCACGCAACGTTTACGGATTCCCGGTCTTTGAGCTTTTTCTCGCGCCGGCAAAAAGCATCCAAAAAATATTTTTCCATGAGCACGAGAATTTTTCAGAAAATGCAACGCTGGGCCGCTATCTTACCCTAAATGGTTTCGCTAAAAAAACCTTCCGTTATGTTAATGAAACGCAGAGAAAAATAGCTGGTAACTATTCTACAAAGCATATCTTTCTTTTGGCTGAGTCCATGGGGGATGTCCTGTTTGCTGCTGGAGCGCTCAACGCGCTTCGCGACAGGCTGGAAGGCCCATTTATCTGTATCGTGCCCAAAATTTATCACGATCTATTATCGCTCTGCCCCTGGGTGGATGAGCTCTGGGAACCTCAGTACTTTACTCAACAGCAGGCGGCAGACATTTATATTGCGCAGCAGCTGGGGCAATACCACTTACCAAGCCACGTAAAACATATTCTCGACAAAAAGCATCAGATTGATTCTTTTGTGGACGCCTTTGGGGGCGAGCCGGTCGACGATAGCAGGAAATCGATTGTCCTGTTGCTTGACGCGCTTGATAAGCGGCATGTTGACGCGTTTATGAACGACCACGGCTTAACGGGGGCGGATAAAATCGTTTTGGTTCACCCTAACGTAGGCGTGCCAAACCGAACCTGGCCACAGCAATACTGGGAAGCGCTTATCGCGCGTTTCGTCGACGACGGATGGTCCGTGGTGCTGATCGGCAGTAA
This sequence comes from Enterobacter cloacae complex sp., assembly GCF_900322725.1. NCBI lineage: Bacteria > Pseudomonadati > Pseudomonadota > Gammaproteobacteria > Enterobacterales > Enterobacteriaceae > Enterobacter > Enterobacter cloacae complex sp. Next base: position 2,690,735 of record NZ_LT991957.1, read on the forward strand.
TACCAACTTTTACTCCCATAAAAAAGCGCTGGAGATTGAAAATGCTGCCGTGGTGAATGCCATCGATCGGTTTACGATACTGGAAACGGCCTATTTAATGACCCAGGCTACACTGCTTGTCGCCTGTGATTCCGGACCCGTGGCGTTAGCGGGGGCAACCGATATTGCTATTTGCGCCCTCTATTCGGTTGTGCCCGGAGAGTATCGTTTGCCCTGGCGTCACGGTGAGCAGGGCTGGAATTCACTGGCGGTGGATATCCCCTGTAGCTATTACCATTGCGCCAGCTCCTATCGTCTGGGCTCGAATGAGAAGTTTGATGAATGGTGCCCCAATAACAGGTCCTATGCCTGCATGAGTGGATTCATGCCCGATGATTTTTATTCGCGCATCCAGCGCTTTATCGCGTCAGATAAGTTCTTCGATCGACGTGTCCAGAAGAAGAGGAGCCCGGCGGAATAACGGGCGAATCTGTTCAGACGTGCGGCCCGATGCTTGTCGGGCCGTCTTGCCTGTTATTGATGATTACGCAGACTCGGGAACGTCTATCTCGAAGAGCGTTTCATTCAGACCATTGGTCGTCCCCCACAGCTGATGTGCAAAGGCACGCCCCGGTCCGAGATATCGTTGTCCGGTAAAATGTTGGGGTAAAAAGTAGTGGCTTGGCCAGTAGGTAATATTCGCGTATCCCAGTTCCCGGACGGTATCCGTCAGGAATTTCGGCCCCGTTACAATCCACGGCAAATCGTAAATGACGCTTTTTTTCTGCTCAAGCCGCATGATTAATTCAGCCATCAGTGCCGACCGTGGCTCTGATGCCACAAAGCAGTTCGCGATAAGGCCAGGACGGACGATCTCATTTTCCATGCTGGCGCAGACCTGGCTGTCAAAAAGCCAGTCCTCAAGGGGACGCAGGCATATCGAATCTGCATCCACCGCAAATCCGCCGTGATTAAAAAGAATTTCGTAACGCATAATATCTGCCGCCCCGCACATCCTCCCTGATTTAATCATCGCGTCGATATGCTTTTTATTAATCCATTTAGTCTGGCGTAGCGCGGCATTATTCCAGACTTTTACCGTCCATGAGGGATTGTTTTTTTTCCAGGTATCAATCATCTTTCGCGGCGTTTTGGTTTCGTCGCCGATCCAAACAACATGAATGATCTTAGGTATTCTCATAATGCTATTACCGAAAGCTCTTTGTAATAATGTTCAGTATGGTCAACGACACACCCCTCCGTGTCGGACATTCCCGGCGCGGGATGCCCTGCGACAGGGTACATACCGATCCATCGGTGCTGCTGCATTAACGGCAGCCATGTATTTTCAAGCGCATATTCATGGGGGCTGCCTCCCTTGAGCAAATATCCCGTCGCCGTGGCAAAGCAAGCACGCATGGTGTCACGATAATCGCGGTGAACGGCATAGGCACAGGCGGAGCCCGCGTCGACAGGCTTCACTATCCGGTCCGTGCTTTTAAGTGTGATGACCTTTCTGTAACGGGTGCTTAAGAGGGCGCAGTGCCAGTCAATCTTCTTCAGCGTTTGCAGGAACGCGTTGAGGCGCTCTTTTGCCTCAGCGGTGGTGTCGAAGATCATATTGTCTTCGAGAATAAGAATATTTCCCCACCCTTCTGAGATTGCCGTTTCAACCGCCGCCAGATGGGAGCGTGCGCGTCCAATTTGCCCGACAAGATGGCGGGTTGCCTCAACGCGGTGAATCAGATGGGGCGGAATACCGAGCGACCGAAGCTCTTTTTTGATCGTGTTTTTGCGATCGTGACGCTCTTTTAAGTTGATATAAATGACTTTGTCAAAAACTGACCAGTCGATATCCATGTGCAACGTTTCCTTAGAATCTAAACCAGTAAGAAAATGACAGCGTTTTTATAACTGCTGCCCTGTACTGAGCGATGAACATTCATCAGACGTTCTTGCGTAGCGGTTATCAGAACTATATTTGCTGATACAGCCAGTTTTCCGGTTCGCTGCTGTTCAGCAAATTTTGCAGAATATCGTGCTGCATGTTCATCAGGGTGCCGTTGTATTCATTGCGATGCTGGCAGTCTTCAACCTGTTTTTGAAGCGTCTGCCACAGGGCCGCGACGGGGGCCTGATGAGAGGAGGGCAGGCGGGCAATGAGGGTTTTCATGCCTTCGCCACTGGCAGTGATGCCGAGCTGTTCAAGAAGGCGTCGACGTTGCTGGCTATTGTGTGAAATTTGCTGGTATAGCGCCATAATTTGCGCGTTGACGCTATCCAGCGATGCAGCATTGCGGGCGATGATATGATGACGCTGCTCCATAAGCATTTCGCCTAGCGTCTGGTAGTGTTTTCTGTCTTCGGTCATACCCTGAATCAGGGCTTTAACGCGCTGTGCGGCGTTAGTCATAGTTACCTCTGGTAATACTTCTGCATAGCCGTCGCCAGCGAATCAACGTCGATGCTGATTTTGCCGCTGCTGATGGCATCTTTCATTTCGGCGACGCGCGCCATGTCAACTTCCGGCAGTGCGCTAAGCTGGGTCTGCGCTTCGCCAAGGACCGGGTCGATAGCGGCGCTGCGAACCACAGCTGAACCTTCCTGTGCCACGGTAGGCGTTTGTTCTGCGCTGCTGGCCTTATTAATCGCGGTGGCCAGGTTGAATTGTGTTGTTGAAATTTTCATCGCTTTGCCCTCATTTTCTTCTTTCGTTGTGGTTGCGCATGAATCTTGCTCTGCGGAAGCCTGATTTCCTCTGCCATTGCAGGAAATAAGCGGCCTGCGAAAGCGAAAACTTAAACGCGGCGGAAAGATTTTTATAGGGTGGAATCGTTAACCGTTTGCACAACGCCTCTCTCCGTCACAACGGCGGTCACGACCTTTCCGCTGCTCTGGTTTTTGACCTTAATGGTCTCGCCTTTACGTCCTTTCTTCATGGCCTCGCCAACCGTGCGCGCTTCCACGCCATTTTGTACCGCCACCATCATCACGCGCTGGCCGCGCTCGACGAGCAACGGCATGTCTAACTGATGTTTTGTGATGGGCTGGCGATCGCGGATGCGGCGTTTCACCGTCATGCCGACAACATCATCTACCTGCGTCAGATACTCCCCGCGGGTGCTGTTGATGTTGATTTTTTTTTTGTCGTGACGTCTTCCTCGCTGAGCACCTGATCTCGTTCAAGGGCGGTTTTAGCAATGATTACCGGCAGGTAGATATCCGGCTTCACCGTCACGGCGGTCTCCCACCCCTGACGATCGTTGCAGCTCACGTTGAGACGCAGACGGTAGAAGTCAGGGTTTTCACCGCCGTAATGGGATACCGCGAGTTTCTGACTGCATGAGCGATATTGCGATGCTTCGGCGGGAATAAAGATGTTCATCTTTGCCTGATAGTCGGGCCAGTGTTTCCGCCGGGCCTCCTGACGAATCAGCGATGCCGTATGGCTCTGAGCGGCTGCATAGATTTGCTTACGGGCGCTGAGGGGCGCCGTATCGTTAGCCGAGGCAGTTGAAAGGTTAGTGATAAGCAGCGGCAGTGCAGCGAATAAGCGGAAATGCCGCTTCATACTTTGGGTGAAAAAATCTTTAAATATTATATAAATCATGGAATTGCAACCTTGGCACGATTATTGCTTTCATTGTTGTGCATCGTGCAGGTTTAGCATCAGAGGGAGTGAATTGTGAGTATAACTTTTGACAAAGCCCTGGGCGTTCATCCACAGGCTGTAGCGCTTCGACTTTCCCGAGCAGAGTTGCTATCAGCCAATCTGGCAAACGTCGATACCCCCAACTTCCAGGCTAAAGATATTGACTTTGCCGCAGAGATGCAACGGTCGCGGTCAAGTTTTTCCCTGCCGTCTTCGCCGCAGGAGATGTATCGCGTGCCGTATCAGCCCTCGTCAGACGGAAACACCGTGTCACTGAATGTCGAGCAGGCTGAATTTGCCAAAAACACGCAGGACTATCAGATGAGCCTGGCTTTTTTAAACATGAAATTCACGGGCCTGAAAAAGGCCATTGAAGGCAAGTAATCCAGAACAGGTAACGACGAAATATGTCTTTTTCGGATATCTATCGCGTTTCGGGGTCGGCGATGACGGCGCAAACGGTGCGTCTTAACACTATTGCCAGCAACCTCGCGAATGCGGAAACCGCCTCGGCTACGGAAGCCGACACCTATAAGGCAAGGCGCCCGGTCTTCGCAGCGGTTTATCAGAACGATGAATTAATGCGTGACAAGGCGCTAAGCGGAGCCCGCGTTCAGGTCATGGATGTCGTTGAAACCGGCAATGCGGTCCAGCGCTACGAGCCCAATAATCCCATGGCAAACACCGAAGGTTACGTCTACTACCCGGATGTCAACGTCGTGGAAGAGATGGCGGACATGATGTCTGCTTCGCGCGGGTTCGAAACCAACGTTGAAGTTTTAAACAGCATCAAAAGCATGCAGCAAAGCCTGCTGCGGCTTGGAGAAGCGTAATCATGAATGTTGAAAGCACCTACAGCAGCAGCCAGGCCACCAGCTCCGCGCCAAATGTGGCCAGCAACAGCACCGTCTCAGGGATGTCGGGCATGTTTATGCAGCTGCTTGTGGCCCAGATTCAAAATCAGGATCCGCTCAACCCGACCGACGGAACGGAATACGTCAGCCAGCTTGCCCAGCTGACGCAGGTGCAGTCCATGGAGACGGTATCACAGCTGATGGCGAACAACGCCGTCTTGATGGATAACCTACAGACCCTGGCCACCGGCAATTTGGTGGGCCAGCACGTCATGGTGCAGACCAACACGATCGAGAGCGATGGTGAAACGGCGCTTAATGGACGCCTGACGCTGGAACATTCAGCCAACGTTGTGACGGTAATTGTGAAAGATGCTGCCGGCGTTGAGCAAAAAATCGAACTGGGCAAGCAGGAAGCCGGCCTCGTGGACTTCACTATCGATCCGCAGGAGCTTGGGCTGAGCGAAGGAAAATACACCCTGAGCGTGGTGACCGATACGGGGGAAGAAACCGTGCAGATCGAGGTGGGCGGCATCGTCAAAAATGTGCGTATCCCGCTTGACGGTAGCGCAACGGTGCTGAACGTCGGCGGTATGGGCGAGATTGCCTACAACAACATTAGCCAGTTTGGTAAGACTTCCACAGACGAAGCCTCAAAAGATAAAGCCTGAAGTGAATCAGGCCGTTAATTAAACAGGAACGATTATGAGTTTTAGTATTGCAACTTCTGGACTGAACGCGGTTACTGAGCAGCTTAATGCTATCTCAAATAATATTGCCAACTCCGGCACCGTAGGCTTTAAGTCGGGCCGCGCAGAGTTTTCCGCGCTGTATGCTGAAAGCCAGCCGCTGGGCGTTGGGGTAACAGCCGTCACGCAAAGCATTACCAAAGGAGGAAGCATCACTTCCACCGGTAGCGCGCTCGATCTCGCGATTAACGGTAATGGCTTTTTCATGGTCCAGGACAGCGCTGGAACGACCGCCTTCACCCGTGCCGGTTATTTTAATACCGACAGTAACGGAAACCTGGTGAACAACCAGGGAATGTATTTACAGGGGTATCCGGTTGATGCCAACGGCAAGCTACAGGTGGGCACGATCGGTAATCTGAATATCAGCAGCGGTTCGATTCCGGCAAAAGCGAGCGGCAGCATTGATTTTACGGCAAACATGGATGCACGTGCGGAGGTTCCGGCGACCACCCCGTTCGATCCGAAAAACAACACGACCTACAACAACTCTTATACCACTCAGGTCTATGATTCACTGGGCCGCGAACATACGTTGAACCAATATTTTGTCAAAACCGGCACCAATACCTGGGAAGTCCACTATTACATGGACGACGTGGCGGTAACCGACAGCAGCGGTGCTGCCGTCACGCAGGCCCTGACCTTCAACAGCCAGGGTGTGCTGACCTCTCCAACCAGCGCCGTTAAGCTGGATGCGGCTATCGCCGGCGCGGACGATATCAGCGTTTCGCTTAACTATTCTGGCTCGACTCAGTTTGGTTCCGATTTCTCCGTGAGCAAAAACAAAAGCGATGGCTATGCGTCGGGTGAGCGTACCGGGCAGGCGATCGACGAGGATGGCTGTGTCTATGCCACCTTCTCCAACGGCGAGCGCCTGCTTCAGGGGCAGCTTGTACTGGCCAACTTTACCAATCCGAACGGCCTTCAGTCGCAGGATGGTACCACCTGGGCTCAGACCGCCAGCTCCGGCGCGCCGCTGACCGGTGCACCGAGTACGGGACTGCTGGGCTCAATCGTCTCCGGGGCACTCGAATCCTCAAACGTCGACCTGACCTCTGAGCTGGTTGGGCTTATGACCGCGCAGCGCAATTACCAGGCGAACACGAAGGTCATCAGCACCAACGACACCATGATGAACTCGCTATTCCAGGCCGTGTAATTTATGGATCGCTTACTTTTTACCGCCGTGAGCGGGGCTTCGCGGAGCCTCAATCAGCAGCAGATCCACGCGAATAACCTGTCCAACGTGAATACGCAGGGATTTCGCAGCGATTTAGATAATGCGGTGGCGAAGCAGATTGCCGGGGAAGGGTACGCTTCCCGCTATCTGGCGCAGCCCACGCAGGGTGGCGTAGATATGTCACCCGGCGCGGTGCGTGAAACCGGGCGTGAGCTGGATATTGCCATCAAGGGCGATGGATTGATCGCGCTGCGGAGCGGCAACCGGGAAGTGTATACCCGCAATGGACAAATCAACGTGAACGCCGACGGCGAACTTTCCATCAACGGTCTGCCGCTGGAAGGCGACAATGGCCCGATTGTTCTACCGCCTTTCGCCTCACTGAGCATCAGCGAGGATGGCGTAATCAGCATCGTGCCGGAGGAGGCCGATATTGCGACGCCGTTAGACGTTGACCGCATCAAGCTGGTGAACATTCCCGCTGAGGCGCTGAGTAAAAACGACGCCGGTTTTCTTATCACCAACGCGACGGAAAATCCGCGCGATGAGGAGGTGACCGTTGCGGCCAGACACCTGGAGTCGTCCAACGTGTCGGCCATCAGCGAAATGGTCTCGAGCATTGCGCTAGGACGACAGTTTGAAGCGCAGATCAAAATGATGAAAGCGGCGGAAGATCTTGCTAACGCAGGTAACCGCCTGCTTCGCGTCTCTTAATGACTTCATGAAGGAATAAAGATGAATCCCGCTTTATGGATCAGTAAAACCGGGTTAGCGGCGCAGGACGCCAGAATGACCACCATCTCTAACAACCTGGCGAACGTGAACACCCCTGGCTTTAAACGCGAACGCGCCATGTTTGCCGATCTGTTTTACCAAAACCAGCGCAACCCGGGCGGCCAGCTGGACCAAAACAATATTGCCCCCACGGGCATCCAGTTCGGGACCGGCGTCAAAATCGTCGGCACTCAGAAAGAGTTTACCGTGGGAAGTATTCAGAACACGGGCCAGAAGCTGGACGTCGCGATCTCCGGTCAGGGCTTTTTCCAGGTAGAAACCGCCAATGGGGATATCGCCTACACGCGTGCGGGCAACCTGCAAAAAACGCCGGACGGCATTCTGACGAATGCTCAGGGGCTGCCGTTAATCCCGCAGATTGAAGTTCCTGAAAATGCCAGCGACATCCAGATTGCGAAGGACGGCACGATTACCGCAACGGTTGCGGGGGAAGATGAACCGGTCGAGCTCGGCCAACTGACGCTGGTGAACTTTGTTAATCCAGCCGGACTGGAAGCGATTGGCGGCAACCTCTATCGCGAAACTGCCGCCAGCGGTGAGGCGGTTGAGGGGGTGCCGGGAGAGGATGCGCTCGGTCTACTGGAGCAGGGCTCGCTCGAAGGCTCAAACGTGCAGGTTGTAGAGGAAATGGTGGACATGATCACCGTCCAGCGTGCCTATGAAATGAACGCCAAAATGGTTTCTGCCGCAGACGACATGCTGAAGTTTGTCACCCAGTCCATGTAACGGCAGAGCAAGTAAAGTGAGAGAGATGAAAAAGCAGGTAGCAGTGGGTTTGCTGATGATGGCACTGTCGGGGTGTGAAAGCCCCGCGCTGCTGGTCCAGAAAGACGATGCGGCGTACGCGCCGCCGGAAGACTTTGCCATGCCTGATACCCGGGTACGCGGTGGAGGGGTATATAACAGCAACTATAACTGGTCGCTTATTCAGGACCGCCGCGCCTACCGCATCGGTGACATTCTGACCGTTAAGCTGGACGAGTCCACGCAGGCTAGCAAGCAGGCGCGTACCAATTACGGCAAGAAAAACGATGTCTCCCTCGGCATTCCGGAAGCGTTCGGCCATTCCGCCGATACGCTTTCCGGGACAGTAGACGGTGAGCGTAACTTTAACGGTAACGCGACGTCACAGCAGCAGAATAGTCTGCGGGGTGCCATCACCGTTGCGGTGTATAAGGTGCTGCCAAACGGGGTCCTCGCCGTGCGTGGCGAGAAGTGGTTAACCCTTAACCAGGGCGATGAGTATATCCGCGTTACCGGCCTGGTGCGCGCCGATGATATCGAACGCGATAACACCATTTCGTCGCAGCGTATTGCCAATGCGCGCATTTCCTACGCGGGACGCGGCGCGCTCAGCGATGCCAATGCGGCGGGCTGGCTGGTTCGCTTCTTTAATCATCCGCTGTTCCCAATTTGATGGAGGCCATGATGTTACAGCGCATTTTGGTACTTCTCTGTCTTATCTGTGGTGCCGCCGTCGCGCAGCCTCTGCGCGACGTGGTGGATATTCAGGGCGTGCGCGGAAACCAGCTGATCGGGTACAGCCTCGTGGTAGGGCTAGACGGCACGGGTGATAAAAACCAGGTGAAGTTTACCAGTCAGTCGGTAACCAACATGCTGCGTCAGTTCGGCGTACAGCTACCGACAAAGATCGATCCTAAAGTCAAAAACGTCGCGGCGGTGGCGATCAGCGCGACGCTGCCGCCGGGATATTCGCCCGGGCAGACCATCGACGTTACCGTTTCCTCTATTGGTGATGCGAAAAGCCTGCGCGGCGGTACGCTGTTGTTAACCCAGTTGCGCGGTGCTGACGGCGAAGTCTATGCGCTGGCGCAGGGGAACGTCGTGGTCGGCGGGGTTAAAGCCGAGGGAAATAGCGGCTCCAGCGTCACGATTAATACCCCGACCGTGGGTCGCGTACCAAACGGGGGGTCCGTAGAGCGAGAGATCCCCACCGACTTCCATCAGGAACCGATGGTGATGCTCAACCTTAAGCGCCCGAGTTTTAAAACCGCCAATGCCGTTGCGGTCGCCCTGAACAATGCGTTCGGGCCCGGAACCGCGACGGCGCAAAGTGCCACCAATGTGGCGGTACGCGCGCCGATGGGCGCCGGAGAGCGGGTCGCGTTTATGTCTTCCCTCGAAGATGTACAGATTAATGCGGGCAAACAGCGTCCGCGCGTTGTGTTCAATGCCCGTACCGGTACGGTGGTGATCGGCGATGGGGTTATCGTGCGTGCGGCGGCTGTGGCTCACGGCAACCTGACCGTAACCATTCGGGAATCGACGAATGTCAGTCAGCCAAATGCGTTCGGCCAGGGGCAGACGGTTGCGTCACCGCAAAGCGACGTGAGCGTGAATCGTGGCCACGGCCAGATGGTTACCGTTCCCGCCGGGACGAGCTTACGCAGCATCGTTAATACCCTCAACAGTCTGGGCGCAGCGCCGGATGATACGATGGCCATTCTCCAGGCGCTTCATGAAGCAGGTGCCCTGGAAGCAGAACTGGTGGTGATGTGATGTTAAGCGCAATCAACCGGCAGCAGACTATTTTGCCCGGTGATTTTACCGGGCAGATGAAACCTCAAAACCTTGAACAGGCTGCCGAGCAATTCGAAGCCATTATGCTGCGTTCGATGCTCTCGCAGATGCGTAAGGCCTCGGACGTGCTGGGCGAAGATAATCCCTTCACCAGCAAACAGCAACGGATGATGCGGGATTTTCATGACGACAGGCTTGCGGCAGAGCTGGCGTCAATGCGCAGTACCGGCATGACACAAATGATCGTTAACCAGCTCTCTCCGCAGACGGTTTCCCCGCTTAAGAATGCGGTCGACATGGCCGCTTTACAGGAGCAAACGCCAGCATTTAATACGCCCGTCACACTACCGACGCAGCGGGCAGGAGTAAGCCATGAGCATGATTAATATTGCCTTCAGCGGGTTGCAGGCTGCCCAGTTGGGCATGACCGTGACATCTAACAATACCGCCAACTATCTTACGCCCGGCTACAGTCGACAAGGGATTATGCAGAGCGCCATAGGCCCGATGGGACAGACGGGGCTTTCGGCGGGAAGCGGCGTCCAGGTGGACAGTATTCGTCGTATCTCCAACCAGTATCTGGTGAATCAGGTCTGGCAAACCAACAGTAAGGCCAATTTCTACAGCACGGGTAATCAGTACATTAGCGCGCTGGAGCAGGTATTGGGTACGGACTCAACCAGCCTGGGCAATGGCCTGGACGATCTCGTTAGCGCCCTGAGCGCCTTGACGCAGGAGCCGGAGTCGCAGGCGTTACGCCAGCAGCTATTGAACCAGGCGAACAGCCTCGCGACCCGCTTCAACAGCGTGAATGACTTCATTAACAGCCAGAAAAGCTCCATCAATACCCAGCGCGATGCGGTCGTGCAGGAGATAAACACGCTCAGTAGCAGCATTGCGGATTACAACCAGAAAATCATTGAGATGGATTCTACTGGCGGTAACAGCAGCGTGCTGCGTGACCAGCGAGACGAACTGGTTAAGCAGCTCAGCTCCATGACGGACGTTAAGGTCACTGAAGATAGCGGCGGCTACACGGTTTCGTTGAGCAACGGTCAGCCGCTGGTCAGCGGGAAGACTGCCGGCCAGCTGAGCGCGGGGACTGACAGTCAGGGTAATCATACGCTGACCCTGACGTTTTCAAGCAGCGAGTTTTCCCTTGACCCGTCCACGGGCGGCCAGCTGGGCGCGCTTTATGAATACGAAGTCGGCACCCTGAAGCAGATGAACGATGCGGTGCTGGGGATGGCGGAGTCGCTGGCGGATCTGTTCAACAATCAGCTGGCTCAGGGTTACGATCTCAACGGCGATCCGGGTAAGCCCCTGTTTACCTTCGACCCGACCAATCCGGCGGGCATTCTGCAAGTCAACGATCTGGAGCCGGAAGAGCTGGCGCTTTCGGGCAAAGCGGATGAGCCGGGTAATGGCGATAACCTTAATGAACTCATCAAGCTGAAAAACCAAAAAACCACTATTCCGGGCCTGGGCAATATGAGCCTGAGCGAGGGAGCGGCGGCGATTATTTCGAGCATCGGTATCGCCAGTAAGCAGAACCAGACGGAAATGGAGGCGGCGGTTGCGGTCAATACCGAGGCGCAAACTCAGCGTGACAACGTCAGTGCGGTAAACCTCGATGAGGAAGCTATCAACCTTCAGATATATATGCAGGCCTATACCTCCAACATGAAAGTTATCTCCGCTGGAAATGAAATTTTCAACGATCTGTTGAGCATTTTTTAAACGCAATCAGGAGCACTAACCTATGCGTATAAGCAGTCTTTACCACTCTAACGCCATGCTGGCTCAGTTGGGAACAACGGGGGTTAAAGTGGGTAAGCTGATGGAACAGCTGGCCACTCAAAAACGCGTCAATGTTCCCTCTGACGATCCGGTTGCTGCCAGCCGTCTGGTACAGCTGAACCGGGAGCAGTCCGCCATTAAACAGTATCAGAGCAACATCGCGAGCCTGAGCGGCGCACTCTCCGTGCAGGAGTCACACATTACGGCGCTCAGTAACGAAGTGCTGGCGATTGGCGACAGGCTTAAGCTGGCTAACAACAGTACACTCAGCCAGAAAGACATCGCCGGGTATGGCATCGAGCTGGAGTCCATGCTCGATTCGCTGGTGGCCACGTTAAACAGCAAAAATGAGAGTGGAAGCTATCTCTTTTCCGGGACGAAGACCGATCAGCAAGCTGTAACCTGGGACGAAACGCTGGGCGAGTATGTGTATGGAGGAAACGACGGCACGCGGGAAACGCAGGTTGCTAACGGCGTAAGCATCACTGAAAACACGAACGTTGCTGGTGCATTCTCCAGCAGCGGTAACGACCTTGAGATGCTTAACAATCTGAAAGCGCTGAGCCAAAAGATGCAGGATCCTAACGCCAGTTATGCCGACTACCAGGACGAGGTGACAGCCATGATAGACATGGTGCAGTCGACCAGCGATAACCTTGGATCGCTGTTGACCGATCTTGGGGGCCGCCAGAACCGCCTGACGTTAATTGACGACGCGCATACCGACGTCAGCCTCTCCAATGAGCTGGTACAGAATGAGTTGGGCAGCGCAGATCCTGCGACGGCCACCATTAACTTGCAGCTGTATACCATATCAATGCAGATCTCCAGTCAGGCTTATAGCAAGGTGAGCCAGCTTAACCTCTTCAGTTTGTTGTAAATTATTATGCAGGTAAGTTTAAAAAACGCCTCCATTACGACCTCCTCCCCGGCGACGGCCGGGCGAGGTAATATTGATGCACCGCAGACGGTTAGCCGCGTTCTGCCCGCTACCGTGGCGCCGTCCCGAAGCACATTTCCTGAATCTGCGCTGCTCTCGCGTCGGCCTATGCGCTATAACGTACAGCTTAACCAGCAGATCACTTCCGTTCAGCAGGCCGATAGCTATCTGGCCCAGACCGAGGCGCAGCTGCTTAAGCTTCGCCAGTCGGTCGCCCGTGGCGGTGATAGCGGCGCGCAGGCTGCGGCGCTGCAAAAACATCTTTCGCGGCGAACGCAGCTCTCTGGCGGAACGGTCGATCGCCAGCTACGGGCTTCGCTTGAGCAAAAAAGCACGGTGGAATTCACGCTGCCGGGGAGCGAAAAACTCCTGAGCGATCCGGCTGGCGAAACGCTTGTCTTTTCGCTCGGGGGTCGCCAAAGGGAGATGGTTGCAATAGCGCTGCCGGAAGAGGCGACGCCGCGTCAGACGCTGACGAAACTGAACGTCGGGCTGGGGCGTCTGGGGATCCATGCCTCTCAAACGCAAGGTGGGCAACTGTTATTTAGCGTGGATGAAAGCCGCTGGGAGCGGGTGAGTCAGCAGCTTAGCGTTCGCGGCGAAAATCACCACTATCCGGCGGATGCCTTCACGCTGCTGGCGCCCCAGGCGGAAAGCGCAAGCAGTGACGAACTTCTTGATATTGCCGCGCGACGCGAGCGAGAAGGGCAAATGAAGCTCCAGCACAGCCTGGATCACGTCACGACCCAGCGCAGCAAGCTGCGGCACCATCAGGAGCGCGTCAGCTCGCGAATCGGTGAAATGGCGACGGCGTACGATACCCGACAGGCGCTTGAGGCATCGCGTCATCTGGGAGAGGTGCTGGCCCGCAACAGCTATGGCGTGCTGTCGCAGGCTTTGGGCGCACAGGCTAACGTGCATTTGGCAACGGTAAAAAATTTGCTGGGACAACGGTAAGCGGGGGCCCGCTTACCGGGGGAGCGGATGAAGGAATATCGCTCCGTTTTGTCCCACCACGATGGGGCGCTCTTTGGCTGATACCGACTCCATCCAGTAGTAACCTGAATTCATTAACTGATCGGCAAGGCCATCAATCATCAGCTTGCTCTGGCGTGCGCCATAGAAGATGGGCGTCATTGTGAAGTAGATTCGGCCATGAATCTCCTTCGTCGGCGTCAGCTTACCTTTCATCATGATACGGTTATCGTCCGGGCTGGTGATGCTCATCAGCAGCACATTACGGGTCGTCTGCAAATTGACGTTGTAGACCTCCTTACTCTGAGACATCAAATCATACATGCCCAGGTCAAAGTTAGCCGACACGTCACGGTTCCCGGCGGGCGAATTGGGCATAAGCAGCTTGAATGCCAACACGATCAGCACCAACAGAGACGTTATTGAGATAATCAGATAGTTAATTCGTTTTGCATGTTGCCATTTCATTCAACTTTCTCCTGGTTTCGCGCAGGATCAGATCGTTCAGCCTTACGGGATCGACACGCCAGTGGTAAATGACCATCGCCAGCTGTTTTTGATCGCACCCGTTCGTGAGCACGAAGCTGTAATTTAGCGTGGGGGTGTTGCCGTAAAAAAAGACCTCCATCGTGGCTGATTTCATTTTTATCTGCTGATTGAGGGTATACAGCGAATCCTTAAGCTTGTTGTAGAGGTTGGCCGCCATATAGGCTGGCTCAACCCTGGACTCCACGGAATAGATCCGAATGTTGCTATAGATGCCCTGGTGAAGTTCACGTGCATTCAGACGCTCGCCAAAGCTGCCAGCAAAATACCCGCTAACCAAAAGCGTGATACAGGCTGTGAACAGAATGACCAGCATAAATGAGAACAGACGGCGATGACCCTTTTTAGGTTCAATGACCCGCAGCAGCGTCTCATTCGGTACCTTATCCTCATTGGCTTCCTGCGCCACAGGGAGCAGAGCACGCTGCCCGGCCGCACTTTCCTCCTGCCCGTCGAGGAGCTCTTCCGGTTGGCTTACCTCCTCTTCATCTTTCTCAACCGTGCAACAATATTCTGCTTCAAGCAGGTAGCCTCGCCGTGGGATGGTTTTGATGATGCGTTGATTTTTACCATCATCTTCCAGCGCGGTGCGCAGCGCGTGAATGGCATTCGGCAAACTGTTATTACCGATCACGCGCCTTTCCCATACGAGCGTGGTCAGCTCCTCACGAGTAAATATTTTCCCCGCGTTCTGCGACAGTATATCCAGTAGCTTGAGTTGATATTCACCCAGGCGTTTACGTTCTCCGCTAGCTAAATGGAGAATCGAGCCTGAAGCAACATCAATCAGCCAGTTGTTTACGGAACAATAGCGTTTATTCATGTATGCGTAATGGATTCCACCATTCCAGGAATAAGAGTAACAAATCGGCAAATAGCCGGTCGCAATCCGTTATGAACAGATTGTTCTATCAACTCCATTTAGGATTCTTAATGAATGCCGCGTACCTGCGGTGAACCACGTCAGAGGATGTTATGCGCTTCCATATGATCTGTAAAAATTATGCTAACAGAAGATTTTCTCTTCCAATATACAGGGCACAAGGAAGGAATAATTTTTTCCGCGCCTATTTTTACGTGATCCAACTGCTTCACGCAACTCAAATTTAGGAAAAGTCTACCTGGTTATTAGGATTAGTAACCACAACGTTAACAGAAATTATTAAATATTCCTAATGTTAATAATATGGTTATAGAGTGAATACATGGTATTAATATTGTGGTGTGTTTGTTCTGGCTCAAAGTTGAATAATTATTGTTTAAAAAATAAAATTCAGCGTTTAATTTTAGGCGCGGTTGTGTCGCTTTATTTGCGCCTTCTTATAATTTCGCTAAAGAATAATGCGAAAAAGAACTATATAAATTAAGGTTTTTTATAGAATTATCATTATGTAAAAGCCGCTAAAAATAGATAAAGAAAATTAAAGCAGTTTAACGCGTGAGTCAGAGCGGCATGGACAGGCGATTCCTGCCATTTTTCCCTCCCCATGCGGTATTTTATGCGCCGGCATTCGTAAAATAATATAGATAAAACAATCGCTTAATTTTCATCGTGTTTAATTTTTGTTCGAACGAACGTCAGCGATTTAATGTTCATTTCACCTGTGTCGTCTTTAGTCAATACAACATCTGAACCACCTGAACGACAAAGGGAATATACATATGTCAATGTCTATCTTTACCAACGCCGCCTCCATGGCATCCACCAATGCAATGAACAATGCGAACAAGCTGTTGACCACCTCTATGGAGCGTCTGGGCACCGGTAAACGCATTAACTCCGCGGCGGACGATGCGGCAGGTCTGCAAATTGCTACCCGCTTGCAGGGCCAGTCCAACGGTATGACCGTTGCTCAGCGTAACATTGCTGACTCCACTGCGATGATGCAGACCGCGGAAGGGGCTTTTGATGAAGTAAGCAACATCATGTACCGCATGAAGGACCTCGCAACCCAGGCGGCGAACGACACGAATACCCAGAAAGACCGTGATGCCATCAACACCGAGCTGAACGACCTGAACGCCGAGCTGGGCAACATTATGAAAAATACCTCTTATGCGGGTGAGAAGCTGTTCGGCGCCTCCGGTAAGTTCGGTAAAGAGTTAAGCTTCCAGATCGGTTCTTCCGCCGATGAAACCATGAAGGTCGATCTGAGCGCTGAGCTGGGCGGTGCAGGCGGTGCGAGTGGTGCGAGCGGTGCGAGCACCGGTCTGATTGACGGCAGCGGCAATTTCAATGGCCTCAACGGGTCTGGATACACGATCTCCGCGAGCGGTGCGAGCGGTGCATCTACCAGCTCAATTGAAATTAAAGATGCTGCGGGCGCGAAAGCGTTGATGGAAGACCTGGAGAAAACCCTTGATGATGTGGGCAGCGTCCGCTCCAAAATGGGTGCAAGTATCAACCGTCTTAGCTATGCGGCTTCGAACCTCGCAAACATGCAGGACAATACGGATTTGGCATTAAGTAACGTCCGTGATGCGAACTACGCAACGGAAGCCTCCTCCATGACGCGTAACCAGCTGCTGTCGCAGACCAGTATGTCCATGCTGAAACAGTCCAACAGCATGTCCAGCATGGTGGTCTCTCTGCTGGGCTAATTCATCCCACATTAACGCAGTTAAAACACCGCTGTATGGCGGTGTTTTTGTATCCGCTTACCAGCCGGCTTCGTCTTTAAAGCGGAAAAGCGTATTCCTGGTTTTTTATAATTAATTGATTTTAAACGATTAAAAAGTTGGCACGCTAATTGCTAATTATTGGCAAGTCAATCACGGTTTGCGTGCCAGGAGAATGAAACATGTCTGATTTTGATCCCACTTATCTCGCTTCGCAGCTGGCAAGCCTTGATATTCTTCCGCTCCAGAACTCAATAACGACCAAGACCAAAACGCTGGAGGCGCAGAAAGAAGCGCTCTCATCACTACGCTCGGCGATGACGACCTTCCGCAGTGCGATTACCGCCCTGAACTCCAGTAGCGCCAGCGTGCTCAAAAATTCCGCCACGCTGAACCAGGAAGGGATTGCGACCGTCACCGCCGACGCCAGCGCGCGTAAAGGGACATACAGTATCAACGTTAACCAGTTAGCGACCGCCCAGCAGAAAAGCTACGGTGGGCTGGACGATGAGGCCGTCAAGAACGCGACCGGTACGCTGAAAATCAATCTTAATGGCGAAAGCATTGAGATTGAGATGGACGATCTCGAAAACCTCGGCGATCTCGCCGATGCGATTAACGGCACGGATTTTCCAAGCGCGTCTAACTCAACGACCAGCGCCGAAGGGCAAAACGGCGTCACCGCCTCGCTGATGCGCATCGATGGCAAGGTCTCACTGATTCTCAATAGCGATCAGAGCGGTTCCAAATACGATATCCAGCTGGATACCAGCGGCATGACCAGCGGGCAGGACATTTTTGATAACGAAGAGATCATCACCAGTGGCCGGGACGCCAAATTCACTCTGGGCGATTCGCCTACGGAATACACCAGCAGCTCCAACACGCTGGACGATCTGGTTGACGGGGTCTCCATCAAGCTCACCAGTACAACCGAAAACAATAAGCCACTGATTATCACCATCGATACGGATACCGCTGAGACCAAAACGCAGGTCCAGACCTTTATCGATGCCTTTAACACGCTACAAAGCACCATTTCCGAACTGACGTCTACCAGCGGCAGTTCGCGCGGCGCCTTTGCGGGCGACGCCAGCATCACGTCTCTGACCAGCGAGCTGAGCGGGCTGCTGCGCGGCACATACGGCATGCAAAACATGACCAAATTCGGTATTTCCGCCGACAAAGACGGCAAGCTCACGCTCGATTCTGACGTCTTTGAAGAACAGCTCAAACGCGATCCGCAAACGCTCACCCAGTTCTTCAACGGCAACGACGGCTTAATCAAGACGATGGATAAAGCGCTGGATAAATATCTCAGCAGCTCCAGCGGCCTGCTTAAAGGGCGACAGGAGACACTCGATCGCGAACAGACCGAGATTGATACCAAAACCGAAAAGATGGAATCGCGCTATGAGTCTGCCTACAACCGCTATCTGAAGCAGTTTACGCAGTTGCAGTCATTGATGACGCAGATGAACAACACCATGGGTCTGTTTAGTTAATTCTGAGGGAATTTCGCTGCTATGTACGGTAACGAACAGGAAGGATACGGCCTTTATCAACAATCGGATCTGGCGCTCCAGGCCGCCGCCGCGAATCCGCATCAGCTGGTATTGATGCTGTTCAACGGCCTGATGGACGAGCTTGTGCGCGCCAAAAGCCATATTGCGGCCCGCCGTTTTGAGCGTAAGGCGCAAAGCATCAATAAGTGCATCGATATTCTGAATGCGCTGACCAGTTCGCTGGATTACGAAAAAGGGGGCGAGCTGGCGCTGAGCCTGGCGAATCTATACGACTTCTGCGTGTATCGCCTGTATGACGCCAGCCACAAGCTCTCAATAGAAATCATTGAGGAGGTAGAAGTGATTCTGGGCAATATCCAGGAGGGCTGGGAAAAAATGGGCCAGGGAAAATGAGCACGCTTCACACCCTCCAGACGCTGGCAAAAGCGCTGCGTGACGCAACGGAAAACCATAACTGGCCCGCCGTCATGAACGTGGATGCCAGCATCGCTGAGTTCCTGACCGGGCTCGGGGATCGCCCCCTCTCGTCTCACGAGCGTCAGGCGCTGGATCACCTGAAAAAACTGCACCGGCAGGCGCGCGACTACTGCCAGGGGCAAAGCGACATCCTGGCGGAAAAAATGGACCTTGCGTTACGTAACCGCGAGGGCGCGACGGCGTATGCGCTGTTTAGCGACGTGGAGGGGGGCTAATGGATATTCTCAATCTTTTTCAGGGCACCTTCATCGGGTCTGGCCTGCTTATGCAGGCCGAATCTACACCTCTGGCGGTCCTGGATCCTGAGGCGGGGCAGCCGACGGCGGACTTTAATGACGCGTTATCCAACGTGATCGGTACCTTACTGGCGGGACAGGGCGCGCCTGCCCCGATGCTGCCGGGCGAAGAGCGACCCCTCTTGTCCGAGGAGGATGCTCCGCCCTCTGCCGAGTCACTGCTAAAGGATGATGCGCGTCAGCAGTTGCTTGAGACGCTGCTCATGTCGGGGCGAGCCGCTTCGCCGACCTTCACCGATAGCCCTGTTGGGCTGGCGGTAAGCGCGACGCCACCTGCGTTGACGCTGGAAGTAAAGCCAAAGAGTGACGCCGCGCGCGCGCTGTCGGTCCAGCATACGTCACTGGCTTCACAAAGCGTTCCGCTTGCCTCAGCACCGACGCAGCAACCGCTAACACCGCTAACGCAGCCCGCACCGCAGTCGGCAGGCGTGGACGCTGTGCCAGCCGCCACTGTTGCACACGTCGTTTCGCAACCGGCAGCTGCTGACCTGACGCAGGTGATGCCGGTAGCAACGTCAACGCCAGCGTCAGCATCACCCTCTCCGGCACCGTCCGTCGGCGCGGCTGTGACCTCCACGCCATCCCTGCCCGCGACGACGCTGAAGATGGATCCTGAACCTTCACGCTGGAGCGAGCAACTTCAAAGCGCGCTGGGAGAGCGCCTTCAGGTACAGGTTAAGCAGCAAATTCAGCATGCCACTATCCGTCTCGATCCCCCGGATATGGGCAAAATCGACATCGCGATGCAAATCGATAGCGGACGTGTACAGGTACAAATCAACGCAAGTCATGCCGAGGTTTATCGTGCCTTACAGCAGACAAGCAACGAACTTCGGCAGAGCCTGACGGAGCAAAACTTTGTCCAGGTTAACGTCCAGGTCTCTTCCCAGTCCGGAGGACAACAGCAGGGAAGAGGACATCCATTTAACGGGCAGCAGGACGCCATTCTGGCAGGTGCAGAGATTGCTGCTCATTCCCCGAACGGCGACGACGCTCGCCACGATAACTCGGTCCTTCTGACGGTATAAGGCACAGAACACTATGAATGCAAAAACGCTTTCTTTCGGCATTATCATCGCCCTCGTGACCGCCATGCTGGCCGCCGGTATGACGGTGGTCGGCACGCATCTGCTTCGTCTGGATGAAACCACGGGTAAGAGCTTCCTGTCCGGGATGTTTTCCAGCCCTGAGAAAGGCGCCGTTGAGTTTGTGGAGATCAAAAATGTGGTCATCACGCTAAGAGGGACCGGGCATAAAGAACGCTATCTGTTGCTTGAGCTCAATCTGGCGACCAGCGATGCGGAAAGTACGCGTAAAGCGCAGGAGATGATCCCTGCCGTTCGCGGCGCCACGGTAAGCCTGCTCTCAGACCTGGATTACGACGTGGTGCGCGCAATGAGCGTCGAACAACTGCATAAAAAACTACAGGACGCCTACGCAGCCCGTTTCAAGAGCCTGAAGATGAGCGTTCCTTTCGAGGACGTCATCATCAGCAAAATGGTCTTCCAGTGAAAGCGGCACCGCAATGCAAATGATGGATTTTGTCGCGAACGAAACGCTGACCCCCGCGGATGAAGGGCGCTATCTCAGCGCCTATTTGCCGCTGGTCAAAAAGATTGTGAAACAGCTGTCGTACCAGACCAGCAGCGTGATGGGTCAAGAAGATATGGAGCAGATCGCGCTCATGGGCCTGTTAACCGCCCTGCGTCGCTATGGTCATCCGGACGAGCAATTTGCTGCCTATGCGGCACAGCGTATTCGCGGCGCGATACTGGATGAACTCCGCTCGCTTGACTGGCGTCCGCGGCGCCTGCGGCAAAAGACGCACAAACTCAATGACGATATCCGCGACGTGACGCGTCAACTCGGGCGTACGCCCACGTTTGAGGATATCAAACGTCATCTCTCCATTTCTGCGGAAGAGTACCAGGAGTACCTGTTGCTGGATTGCGCCAAAACCATAGAGAGCCTGGATGAGCTGTTAGGCGATGATGTTCACACCAGCGCGCTGGATAGCCGCAAGCTGGAGGATGAAATCGTCGTTAGCCGGACGCTGCGCAGTGCGCTGGCGGCGCTGGATGAACGCGAACAGCTGATCCTGACGCTTTATTACCAGCATGAAATGAGCCTTAAAGAGATCGCTTTGGTCCTTGATTTAACGGAAGCCAGGGTCTGTCAGCTCAATAAAAAAATCGCCCAAAAAATTCAGTCTTTTTTCCAGAAGTGAAAGGTGTATGCAGAAACTCTTAGGTATTTTAATCATTATGGCCTGCGTTGTTGGCGGTTTTCTTATGTCTGGCGGCAAACTCACGGCGTTCTGGCAACCGGGTGAAATCATTATCATTCTTGGCGCGGGGCTGGGGGCGATGGTGCTGGCGAACCCGCCTGCGGTGATGGGGGAAATGTATCGCCAGTTCCGCGGCATCATGCGTAAGAATGAATATACCAATGAGTACCAGCGCCAGCTGCTCATGCTCTTATATGAACTGCTGGAGCTGGTGCAGGATGGTGGCCTGAAGGTACTGGACGAACATATTGAGTCGCCCGAGAACAGCCCGCTGTTTCAGAAGTACCCGCTCATGCTTCACGACAACGCGCTGGTGACGTTCATCTCTGACAACTTCCGCCTGATGGCGATGGGCAAGATCAACGAGCACGAGCTGGAAGGCATCCTTGAGCAAGAGTTGGTCGCGATGGAGGAAAACTTGCTTCAGCCGTCCCGGTCGCTACAGCGTACGGCAGAAGCGATGCCCGGCTTCGGCATCTGTGCCGCGGTGCTTGGCATTATCATCACCATGCAGTCTATCGACGGCTCCATTGCGGTCATCGGCGTGAAGGTTGCCGCCGCGCTGGTCGGCACCTTCCTGGGCGTGTTTTTCTGCTACTGCCTGATGGATCCTGTCGCAAACGCCATGGAGCAGCGCACCAAAAAGCAGATTGCGGTGCTGGAGTGCGTCCGCACCGTGCTGGTCAACCATGTTGCCGGTAAACCGACGCTGCTGGCGGTGGATGCGGGCCGCAAAATGCTACCGATGGACACCAAACCCACCTTTGCCACACTTGACGGCTGGGTAAACCAGATGACTGGTGATGCTTGATGCGCGGTCGTAATAAAGAACATACCACCATCATCAAACGCTCGTCGCGCAAAAGCCATGATGCTTTTCATGGCGGGGCGTGGAAGGTGGCCTTTGCCGATTTTACCCTGGCGATGATGGCGCTATTCATGGTGCTTTGGATTATGGGGGCGGTAACAGAAGAAGAACGTAAAGAGATCGTCTCGCGGCTGAACGGCGAGTCGATATTTGAAGGCAGCTCCATCATTCAGATTTCCCAGGAAGAGTTCAACAGAGGCAGCCAGATCCCCCTCGTTCACCAGCATAACGGCAGCAGCGATGAGGATGAGGATGAGGATGACGAGGATAAGGATGAGGGCGCGGCCGCGGCCGTCGCGGAGGAACGCAAGGAACTCGAGGCGCTGGCGAAAAATGCGGATACGCTTGAAGACGTCAGCGTGCGCTCTCAAAACGAAATTGAGGAGTTGGCGCGCGTTATCATGAAGATCACCTCCGCCTATAACGCGCAGGCGAACCTCAAGATGGAAGTGGTGCCTCAGGGGTTACGTATCCTGATAACCGACGATCGTAAACGCGAAATGTTCCAGCGCAGCAGCGCCATTCTGACGCCTTTTTTCAAACGTCTGCTGACCGAGTTTGCGCCTGAGCTTAACAAAATTGAAAACAAGATTGTGATCACAGGCCATACCGATGCAACCCGTTTTCGCGATCAGGAGCTGTACAACAACTGGGCGCTCTCTGGCGAACGTGCGATGCAGGCCCGTGCCGTGCTGACGCGCGGCGGCCTTGATCCGGAAAAAGTATTGCAGGTAAGCGGCATGGCTGACCAGGTGCTGCTGGACCCGGACAACCCCCTGAGTTCCGAGAACCGACGAATTGAGATCATGGTGCTGACCCATTCGGCCAGCGATTCGCTGTATCAGTTCTTCGGACACCAGGGCGAGAAAGTCATTAAGCCATTGGCAGATAAGCTTAACCATCGTCAGTAACGTCCAGACTATCGCTGTGAAACGTTTTCCTCGCTTCCTCACTTTCGTACCTGAACGGACTGATTACGTCCGTCTGGTGCGCTTTTTCTTCCTGATGGTCACGCTGGTCGGTTCGATAACCCCGGTTGAGGCGCAGCCGCTGACGTTATCCGCATCACCAGTTTCCGCCGAGGCTCAGAAGCGTAAGGCAAACCGTGACCGGCTTTTTGCGGAAGCGAAAAAGCGCGAAAACCGGCTGCCGCCCACGCCCGGACAGATAGCCCGCGAGCGTGAGAGGAAACGGGCGGAGCGGGCGAGCAACCGAAAGACGTTGGCTATGCACGTACGCTGGTCGCCCGGTGCGCTCGGTAGCTCAGAAAAAATAATGAAAAAGGCGCGGGATCCGCGCCGCATGAGAGAGAGCCAGACGAAGTTACGCACCGTTATTCACCGTCTGGAAAGCCAGCTTGGAAAACCCTATCAGTGGGGCGGGGCAAGCCCGCACGAAGGTTTCGACTGTAGTGGCCTGGTATTTTACGCCTTCAACCATGTTCTGGAGCAAAAGCTGCCGCGTACGGCGAACAGCATGTACAAGGACAACCGCTTAAAGCCGGTGCGACAGCCGCACCTGAAGAAGGGCGATCTGGTCTTTTTCAATATCAACCAGCGGCCGGGAGCCGATCACGTTGGCGTTTATCTCGGCGAGGGGCAGTTTATCGAAGCCCCGCGAACCGGGCTCACTATCCGTATTAGTCAACTCACCGATGACTTCTGGCAAAAACGTTATTTAGGTGCACGACGCGTCCTGTAAGGCCGTGCAGAAAGCCTTCTTACATACCTGAAATGAGACTTTAATAATGACTGCAAAACGTATGAAATTCGCCATTGATGATGGCTCCACTAACGTCAAAATCAGCTGGATCCAGGACGGCATTCTGAAAACGGTGGTATCACCAAATTCCTTCCGCAAAGACTGGAAAAGCGCTGCGCTACTGCGTGGACAGTCGGTGTACAACTACACCATTGGAACGACGAAATATACGTACGACGCGACCTCCGACAAGGCGCTTTCGACCACGCACATCGACTATCAGTATGACGATCTCAACCTGTTGGCCGTTCACCACGCCCTGCTGCAAACGGGAATTGCCCCATGCGAGGTTGAAATCATCGTGACTTTGCCGATCACGCAGTACTACAACCCAGATGACTGCCAGCGCAACGAAAGCCGCATTGACGCAAAACGGCGCAATCTGATGCGGGATATCTCGCTGAATAAAGGCGAATTATTCCGCATCGTCGATGTTCAGGTGATGCCGGAAAGTTTACCTGCGGCGCTTTCTCACCTGCTTAACTCACGGGTCAATGAATTCACCAAATCACTGGTGATTGACTGCGGCGGCACCACGCTGGATATGGGCGTTATTGTTGGTGAGTTTGATGATGTTTCTGCGATCTACGGTAACAACGAAATTGGCGTGGCCATGGTGACTGACGCGACGCGTAAGCTGTTAGCCGCTGCCGATAGCGACTCCAGCTACCTTGTTGCTAACGAGCTCATCAAACGTCGCCATGATATGGATTTCGTGAAAAGCGTCATTAACGATGAATCTCGCATTACAGATATCCTGGAACGAATTGAAATCAAAATTCAGGAGCTGGGGGATCAGGTGGCTTACGAAGCGAAGAAGTTCTCCAAAAACCCGAATCGCGTTTATCTGGTTGGCGGGGGCGCACATCTGGTTGAAAAGGCCGTTCGTGAAACCTATGCCACGCTGGGGGATCGCGTGATCGCCATCGATAATCCTCAGAGCGCACTGTCGCGGGAAATTTGCCTCTATCATGCCGATTCGGAGGTAGAGGAGGTCGCCCTGCCGCATATGGCAGAGGTGGGTGACGATGAGTAACGGGCCAATTCGGCGGGTAAATTTTACCCTTCATTTGTCGCCTGAGCATTCGCGCGCGGACATGCGCGCAATGCTACAGCTTAAAAAATGGCACGAGGCCATTAAGCTTCAGGGAAGCAATTCTGAAGATACCCAGATGGAGATGCGTCGTTTCCACCGCAACGTTTACCTGGCCGGCCTTCAGTTGCAGCTCCTGAACCCGCTACTTTGCAGCCATATCGCGGAATCCCTTGGCCGCGAAGGGCTCACCCTGGATGCCCTGTTTCAGGAGCTTTCCAGCGCCGATCTGCTTCCTGCCCACGGGTCTGCTCCCGTGGAGACAGACCCGGCAAAAGCAAACGCGGATTTCAGCAAACAGCAGTTGCGTCAGCTGCGCGCGCTCATGTCCGACGCGCTGCAACGGCAACCGCCAGCCGCGCTGGATGAGGCGTCGCGTGAAGAGTTGACGCAGCTTCGCAGCGAGGTCGTTCACCTGAAAACACTGCTGGACCAGCAAACACGGCTGTTGCGGAAGCTAAGCTCGGGGGGCGCTGGCAGCGTCCAACCCGCTGAAAGCGTAAAAAACGGACAGACGGAAGAGATTGCGCTGAGCAGCCTGAACGCACCGGCGCAGAAGATGAAGGCCATTCGGCAAAAAGGCGTTTTCTGACCGGTTTGCGCCCGTACCCTCTTTTCGTACGCCCGCGATCGAATCTTACGGCATTTAAGTTCTTACCTTCTGCGGCCGCTTTGATTAAAAAATTTATTTCTGCGAGGTCGATATGGAAAAAAGTACCGATTACGTCGTGCGCTGTGTAGAAGATGCAAAATTTGATGTCGGCATTGATTTTGTTATTCAGCCCATTTTTGATTTATCTCGCTTTATTTGTATTGGTGGCGAAGTGCTGGTGCGTGGCACCCATCGTCGCAACGTTGTCCCGCCGGCTGAATTTATCCAGCTTCTGGAACAAAACGGCACTATCGTGGAGATGGGGTATTACGTTCTGGAAAAGGCCCTGTCGTTTATGGCCAAAAAGCACGGGGAGACGGACACCTCTTATCTTTATACTTTTAATATCTCATCCGTTCAGATCAATACGCCCGACTTTGGCCGTAAGACAATGAGCATTGTTGAAAAACAGGCGATTTCAGCACTTCAGCTCGTCTGTGAAATTACGCATGGCGAAGGGCCTCTATCGGATATTGCCAGACAGAATCTTGAAACGCTAAAGACAGGGGGCCTCCATATTGCCTGGGATGGAATAGGCACGCTGGATGCGCTTAATACACGTCTGGCAGAATGGAGCCCCGACTATATTAAGCTCGATCGCGCCTGCCTGGCACGGGGCAACGAGGCGTCCACTAAAGAGATTTTGCAGGTAATAAGCCAGCACGATACCGACGTTATTCTTGAAGGTGTCGAGAATTACACTCAGTTATCCAGCATGTTAAGGCTGGGCGTAAAATACGGGCAGGGGTATCTGTTCTCACGACCGCTGAGTAAAGAGCGTTTTATTAACGAATATATGCAAAAACAAAAAGAGCGTGTAACAGGCGCTTCACGTTAAACGGATCGTTTCCCCGGACAGACGGAACAACATGAACACAATTAACGCGGGCAAAGCCCAACGCAGAAGATATTTTCTTCTTGCGTTATTTTCTTTGTCGTCGATGGCTCTGGCGACCTTGTTAACTTTCTTCGTTGCGCAGCGCCAGCTTGAGGCGCAAATTATCCAGCAGACGGTACCGATTCAAAATGCTGTTGAAAGTTTACTCGCCGAAGCGCAGGACGTTGCCCGAAAGGCCGATCAGTGGATAAATAAGAAGTGCGATGCGCGGCTTCAGAACCAGCTCAATACGCTAACGGCCCACGAAATGCGAATGCTGGTGGTTAACCTGCTGAATAAAGACCGAATATATTGCTCCTCGCTTCTTGATAACATTGGTCATCGGGTGAACCTCAGCAGCTTTGGTACGGACGGCATCAAAATTGATAATACAATGGCTTCGGTGGGTATTCCCGTTTTGTCGTTATACCAGCGTTTGCCGGGAGGGGGAGTGATCGTCTCCGCCGATCTTCGTTATCTGTGGGGGATCATGGGAAATGCCAATCTCGATCGGCGATTCGTCTTACAGATTAACGATAATCTTCTGACCAAACAGGGCATTTTAAAAGGGCAAGAGGCGGAGAGGATCCTGTCGGACTATACCCGGCACGAGGCCTCCGATTTTTATACCCTCTCCTGGCGTTTACCTGACAGGCTCGAGGTCTGGCAGGAGATCGGCCAGTCCTGGATATATCTCTTTCTGATTATTGCTCCGTCTTTCTTGCTTACGCTGTTGGCCTGGATGGTCATGTCACGCCGTCGTTCACTTGAACAGCATCTGGCTACCGCAATCATTAACGATCATATTAAACCGCACTATCAGCCTATTATTTCCGCCAGCGATAATCGCGTCATCGGCGCGGAGATCCTGGCGCGCTGGGAACACCATGACCTCGGGTTTGTCAGGCCAGATATTTTTATTCCCCTGGCGGAGAAAAATCATCTTATTGGCATGATGACCGAAAATTTGCTTAATCGGGTGCTGGCTGACTGTCGTCAGGCGGGAAATATCTGGCCGCAAGGCTTCATTTTTAATGTCAATATCAGCCATTCTCATCTGTCGCTTGACAGCTTTGGCGCATTTACCACCTGTTTTGCACAACGTTTTCGTGAGATGGGATTACGGCTGGTTTTTGAATTTACGGAAAATGAACGAATTGAGATGAATGACGATCTTTTGAATAAGATTAAGTTTATTCGTGAAAAGGGCGTATCGATTTCTCTGGACGACTTTGGCACCGGTTTTTCGAATCTGTCATGGATAAGCACGCTTAACCCGGACAGCATCAAGATAGACCGTATGTTTATCAATCAAATTTCACCCGCCGCTTCAACGCCGTTAATCAACTGCGTGATTGCCATGGCGAAGCAAATGGGCATTAAAACGGTGGCCGAAGGGGTGGAATACGATTATCAGGTTAGCTGGCTGCTGGAGAACAATATCGACTTTTTCCAGGGGTATTATTATTCAAAGCCGCTTCCCTTCAGTGCCTTCGTGGAGTATTGCTGCGATCGTGACGCGGCCTCTCCTGCCTGAATGAGGCGAGGAAAATACGCGTAAAAAAATGCCCGCGTGAAACCACGCGGGCATTTTTATTCTCTCGGACAGGTTACCAGGTAAGGTTCGGTTCCAACCCGGCCTCGCAGATGATTCTGTTTTTACCGCTACGCTTTGCCTGGTAAAGCAGCGCATCTGCGGTAGCCAGCATCAGCTGAACATCTTCTTCCCTGCACTGGCAGAACCCGGCGCTGAATGTGAC
Source organism: Enterobacter cloacae complex sp. (assembly GCF_900322725.1). NCBI lineage: Bacteria > Pseudomonadati > Pseudomonadota > Gammaproteobacteria > Enterobacterales > Enterobacteriaceae > Enterobacter > Enterobacter cloacae complex sp. Next base: position 2,718,965 of record NZ_LT991957.1, read on the forward strand.
CTGCTCAGGGCCATTGTCCCATTTATAGTGCTCGACCGCTTTACGCAGTGTTTCCAGAGCATGCAGGGCGACGGCGGGCGCAACGTCCCGGAATACTACCGCCAGCTCCTCGCCGCCGTAGCGGAAGAGAAACATTCCCTGATGGTGAAACGCCAGCATTGCCATGGAGGCCATCCGCTTTAGCACCTCGTCGCCGATCGGGTGTCCCCAGATATCGTTTATCGCTTTGAAATTATCAATATCAATTATCGCCAGATAGAGATGTTTATCCTGGCTGCTTTCCTGTAGCAGCTTGTCAAACGCCCGCCTGTTGTACAGGCCGGTTAAACCGTCCTGGATCGATTCCTTCCTGAGTTTATTACGTCTCTCAGAGAGATGATTCAGGGCCGATGGCAGGCTGACATGCCTTGTGTCGTCGCCGTTTTGCACCAGCTGGCCGGTAAAATGTTTTTCAATACGATTGGCATTTGCACGCATGCGGATCCAGCACAGCTGGAGCATGAGCAGCGAGAATACCGCCGCGTACAGTACCGCGCTGCTTTCGTCGTTGATCATCCCATTGAGAATGCTTTTCGGAACTTCATAAACAATGTACCAGTTGGGATGCGTCAGGGAGACGTAGTAATAGGCTGCCTCAACGTTTTCATAGGATCCCACTTCGCCGTTGAGATCGGTTTGGCTGGGCATGACCGCAGGCGGCGTGCCGGCAATAAACGTCCCGTCATGCGCCACCAGTGACAGTTTACCCCTGGAAGGGCCCACTGAAACTTTCAGCAGGTCCGTCAATACCTGAGGGTTTATTGAGAGGGATACGACTCCTTCCTGTTTAGTATTTTTATAAAAGATCGGTAAAGAGATACTAATCCACGGCTGATTATTAAAAATATCACGATAGGGGAGGGTAAATTCCGGCCGTAAACCGTAGGTTGCCCTGCGGATGAACCAGGGGCGCTCGCGTGGATCAAAGCTAACATCGAGCTTTCTGGAAAACGTTTGGGGCAGCAGAAGATAGTGTCCCTCCATGTCGCTCACGGTCAATGCGCCGATGTGTGGGAGCATCTGAAAGGTATTGAGCATTTTAGTCTCATTCTTCCCACTAATGATGGTCGCTAAGGATTCATTCGCACCGATGGTTTCCGCGATAAATTTTGTCTCTTCTTGATATCCGGTTAGCCGCTGGAGTACATAGTTGCGCATGTTGCTAATATAATCATCGTTCATCTGATGGTATGAATTAGCAATAATGACCCGTTGACTCAAATAAAAAAGGGCGAATAAGAATATTGAGCAGATGGCCAGACCTAAAAACAGGCGGTTAAGCGTTGCATAAATACTCAAGTTTTTCATTGATTATCGTCCTTCTTGCCGCCGTCACCGTTGATATTATTTTTCCCTGATTCCTTTGCCCGATAGAGCAGTTTATCCACCGCCGCGACAAAGGGAGCCAGCTTTTCTCCCTCCCATTGCTTTATCCCGGCGCTGAACGACACGGATGAGAGATTATCTCGCCATTTACGTGCGGCAAATGCATGCCTGAAGGTTTCCAGCGCGCGTTTAGCCTCTGCAAAAGGGAGCCCCTGGAAGAGGATTGCAAACTCTTCTCCGCCATAGCGATACACGCGTATGGCTTCGCTCTCGAGAGACTGGATCGCCATGGATGCGAAGACACGAAGCACATCATCCCCAATGAGATGACCATACGTATCGTTGATGAGCTTGAAGTTATCGATATCCACCATCGCCAGGGAAACAGGCAAATCAGGGCGCTTCAGTGCGTCATGGAGATCGCGGTCGAAGACGCGACGATTTAATAAGCCCGTCAGGCCATCCGTTTTCGCGCAGGTTTCCATCATCCCAAGCTCGTTGCTGCTCTTACGGATCTGTTCTTCAAGAAGATTATCCACGCTGCTGCTGTGGCCCTTGAGCTTGTTCAGGAGGTTGAAGTAGAAAATCTGTAGGATTTCGAGCGACCGCCACCAGCAAAACAGCAGAAACAGCAGCATCGTCAGAAGCGTGATCGCCGGCAAAACGCTTTCCCGGTAAAGCGTTTCCGCGAGGACTTTATCATCAACCGCCATGAGCACGGTCCAGTGCGGTTCGCGCATTTTGCTATAGTAGAAACGTTTTCCGTTGAGGGTTTGGCTTAGCACTCCGCTGTTCCCCTCCAGGGCCGTGAATGATTGCTGCGGCAACGTCTGCCAGCGTTTTTCGTCACCAATCACCAGGTTGCCGCGCTCGTCGAGAATATAGAGATCGGCCGGCATGGTATGGCGCATTTTTTCATAGAGAACGCCGAGCCTGAGCAGGTTGACGTCCATACCAATCACGGCGTAATAGCCGTTTTCGATAAAAAGCGCCCTGGACACGGAGAAAACGCGCTGGCCCGTTTGCAGATCGCGATATCCTCCCGAATATTTCACGCTGGAGAGATCGTCGGTGGGGCGTACAAACCACGGCCTCCCGCCTGGCTTCAGGCCGGTTTCCAGCTCTAACGACGGTACGGCTAAAAAGCGGCCCTTTGTATCCCCGATGTAGACTGACGAAACCGCAGGAATAAGCCCAAAGGCACCCATGAGATTTTCTCGCAGATGGATTTTCTCGTTAAAGAGACTATCAGGGCTCTTGCTTTTTTCGAGAAGCCTCGTCAGGTTATTAAATTTCCTCTCAACGTACCGAATAATATACTCAATCTCATTTTTCTTATCTTCGGTTATCTGTAGTGAAATATTGTCATAAACTCTTTCTTGATTCTTCCACTGAAGAACGTTTGCAATTATGCCGCCCAGCGCAGTCGTTAGGATTACAATAAAGAACGTAATGTGAATCTCTTTGCGGAAATTATTTTTCCGCCTCGGGAATATGTTTTTCACTTCAACCACACTAGTTAACATTAAAATTACAAGTAAAAAACAGGTAACTCTTTAAAATAGGATTTATAAAGTAAGTCGGCGATTTTATATGTCTTTAAGGCATTTTTAAAGCAAAAATGATCGCCAATTCCGATCGATTTTAAGGTATTGATAAGTCCTATCAATGATCCACAATCGATCGGCCTGCTCGATCTTAGCCGGAAGGAATAATTAAAGTTATTCAGTCAAACAGTAAATTTAAGTCTTTTATATTAAAGCACTTTGTAAAATTTACGGCGGGTTGAGGGAAACGGAATTATATTGCGCGCGGGGAGATAAAAAACGCTTTTATGACTCGGGGAGAGAATTAAAATCCAGACGTAGGTTTCGCTTCATGGCGTTGCAGAATATGCCATGCAGTCAATTGATTATTTGTAAATTCATCATTTCTTTTCCGGCAGGAAATTATTCTGTTCAATCGTTGCGAGCGTCGCTATTTCGGGGCGCGTATGTAGCTGGACAAAGTCTGAACAGAAACACAACGCGCCCACGAGCGTTAACGCGGTGGGAAGCGGTAACCGCTTACAGCGACTTCACAAACGCCAGCAGATCTTCGTTGAGCTGGTCCTGGTGGGTCAGCGCGAAGCCGTGCGGGGCGTTGTCGTACACCTTCAGCGTGGCGTTGTTGATCATCTCCGCCGCCAGCTTGCCGGTGCTTTCAAACGGCACGATCTGGTCGTTGCTGCCGTGGATCACCAGCGTCGGCACGTCGATTTTCGCCATATCCGGGCGGAAGTCGGTCTCGGCGAAGGCGGTCACGCAGTCGATGGTGCCCTTCAGCGACGCCAGCAGGGCGATGTTCAGCGTCTGCGTCAGGGCACCCGCGGAAACGGTCTGCCCGGCGTTGGTGCCGTAGAACGGCGTGGCGAAATCGCTGATGAACTGGGCGCGGTCTTTGCGCAGTCCGTCGCGAATACCGTCGAACACGCTCTGATCCACGCCTTCCGGGTAGCTATCGGATTTGCCGAAAATCGGCGTTACCGCGCCCAGCAGCGCAAGCCCGGCTACGCGTTCGCTGCCGTAGTTGTTAATGTAGCGCGTCACGTCGCCGCCGCCCATGGAGAAGCCCACCAGCGTCACGTCGCGCAGGTCCAGGGTGGTAATCAGGTCGTTGATGTCGGACGCAAAGGTATCGTAGTCGTAGCCGGTCCACGGCTGATCCGAGCGGCCAAAGCCGCGACGGTCAAAGGCGATGGCGCGGAAGCCGCGCTCCGCCAGGTAGTTCAGCTGGCTGTCCCACATATCGCCGTCCAGCGGCCAGCCGTGGCTGAAGAGGATCGGTTTGCCCGCGCCGCAGTCTTTGTAGTAAATCTGCGTGCCGTCTTTTGCCTTAAACAGTGCCATAGTGTGTTCCTGTGCAGGTGATTGTTATGGTTATACCGGCGCGACCAGATAGCGAATTGCCGGTGATGTTGTGCCCTGATGAAAAGCCAGAACGCGGCTTTGCAACAGGAGGTCATTCATGGTGTGGCGTTCCTGCTGGCGCAAATGCTCGATCCAGGAACCCATCAGGAAAGTCTCGATAAACAGCCCCGGACGTTCGATATCCTCGTACACCGCCCAGCTCATCGCCCCGGCGCGGCGGCGCACCCGGCGTAGCTCGTGCACGGCCTGCAAAAACGCTTTCGCGTTCTGTGGGTCGATGATGTACTCGTGCGACACCAGCACCGGGCCGCGCTCGTTCGGGAGTTCAATCTCCACGCCGTCCAGCGGCTGGCCGCTCAAGTCGAGATTTAAATCCGGATCTTTCTCCAGCTTCCAGCGGAACACCGTTGCGCTCGCCAGCACCATCCCCAGCGTGGCGACCACCAGCGAGGTCGGGGTGCCAAACTGCGAGGCGAGCTGGCCCCAGACGGCGCTGCCTGCGGTCATCGAGCCGAAGAACACCGTCAGATAAACCGCCAGCGCCCGGGCTTTTACCCAGCGGGCGGCGCTGCGCTGCGCGCCGAGGTTGAGGGTGGAAAGCACCGCAATCCACGCGAAGCCGGTAAAGAACTCAAACAGGTTCAGCAGCCAGAAGTGGCGCACGAACGCCAGCGCCAGCATGGTGATCGCAAACGTCAGGCTGGCGGCCACCATCAGGCGGTCGGCGTTCAGCCGCTGGCGCAGGCGCGGCAGCAGGATGGCTCCGGCAATCGCCCCCAGGCCGATACACGCCAGCATCACGCCGTACCCCGCCGGGCCTAAGCCCAGCTCGCGGCGCGCCACCAGCGGCAGTAACGCCCAGCCCGCGCTGCCGAAGACAAAAAAGGCCACGGTCCGCACCAGCACGTTACGCAGCACCGGGGCGGCGTGCACGTAGCGGATGCCGGACCGCACCGCAGAGAAGAAGTGCTCCGGTGGCAGGCGCTGCACGGACGGCGCCGGACGCCAGCGCCACAGTACCCACGCCACGCCCATTACGGAGAGCGCGTTCAGGGCAAATACCATCCACGGCCCGGCCAGCGACAGCAGAAAACCGCCCAGCGCGGGGCCAATCGCCCGGCTGATGTTGACCCCGAGCGAGTTAAGCGCCACGGCGGAACCCAGCTCGGGCTTGCTCACCAGATCAGGCACAATCGCCTGGAACGGCGGCGAGCTCATGGCCGCGCCCACGCTCAGCAGAAACGTTGCCGCCAGCAGAACGGTGGGGGTGACGTGTCCGGTAAAAGAGAGCACCGTCAGCCCGGCGGCGGCGATGAACACCCACAGCTGGGAGAAGAGCAGGTATTTACGCCGGTCGACGATGTCCGCCATCACCCCGGACGGCAGGGCGAAGAGGAACATCGGCAGGCTGCTGGCCGCCTGCACCAGCGCGATATCCAGCGGATCGGCGCTGAGCGTCAGCATGCTCCAGTTGATGCCGACGTCACTCATCCATGAGCCGACGTTAGAGACCACCGTGGCGATCCACAGCATGCGGAACACCGGCTGGCTCAGCGGCTGCCATGGCGAAGCCGCCGGTGCGGGCGTCGTCTCGACGTGTGCGTCGCGAACGTCGTTAACCTGGGTCATGCGAACCTCTCCGTCGCCTTACGCTGCAACCGCCACTGGCCTGGCCCGGTGAGGGCGAGGGTGGTGAAGATAATCAGCAGCAGCCAGCCAAACTGCCCCTCGGCAATCGACCAGCCCGGGTGGACCACCAGCATCGCCACCAGCAGCACGGCGATAATCGGCAGGCACGCCAGGCGGGTATAGACGCCTGCAATGATAAACAGCGGACAGATGACCTCGGCGACGATCGCCGGGATCAGGCTGGCATACGGCCCGAAGCCAAACGGATCTTCGATGCGCGTCAGCTCTTCGCTAAAGTGGAGCACCTTCGGCAGGCCGTGCACGTAAAGCAACAGCAGGCTGCCGGTCAGGCGCAGGAAAAACAGCCCCGGATCGATCCGGGGCGAAGCGTCATAATGTTTCATCAGAATGCAAAGCAGCTGCAACCCAGCGCCCCCCAGAAAGCGTTATCGTCGGATACCGGCATCTCTGATGTGCGGGCAAAATCATGCTGGTGGCTGTGAACCCCGCACGGGCCGCTACAGTGGTGAGCCACACTCATACCCACGCGTGCGGCCTGCGGCGGCGCGCTGCGGTAGTGGCCGGGCACTTTCACCACCGGGGACCACTCGGGCAGGACCGGAATGGCCGGCGGCGCGAGCGGGCCAAAGGTGCCAGCGGCATAGACGATATCGCCGTTCACCACGGTGAGGACGGACTCAATGCCCTTGATCTCCTCTTCCGGCACGCGGAAGTAGTCTTTGCTGAGCACCGCCAGATCCGCGAGCTGGCCTGCTTTTATCTGCCCCTTCTGATTCTGCTCGCTGGAGAACCACGCGCTGCCCTGGGTCCAGAGCATCAGGGCGGTATCGCGGTCCAGACGGGCGCTGTGATCGTACATCTGCATCCCGCCAACGGTACGACCGGAGACCAGCCAGTAGAGCGCGGTCCACGGGTTGTAGCTCGCCACGCGGGTGGCGTCGGTGCCTAAGCCCACCGGCACGCCGGTCTCAAGCATTTTGGCCACCGGCGGCGTGTGGCGGGTGGCTTCAATGCCATAGCGCTCGGCAAAGTACTCGCCCTGGAAGGCCATGCGGTGCTGCACGGCAATGCCGCCGCCCAGTTCTTTGATGCGGTCGATATTGGCCTGCGATACGGTTTCGGCGTGGTCGAAGAACCAGTGCAGCCCGTTGAACGGAATGTCGCGGTTCACTTTCTCGAACACGTCCAGCATGCGGCTGATGGATTCGTTGTAGGTGGCGTGCAGGCGGAACGGCCAGCGGTGCTCCACCAGATGGCGCACCACGCGCTCCAGCTCGTCCTCCATGCCCGGCGCGAGATCCGGGCGTGGCTCGAGGAAATCTTCAAAGTCGGCGGCGGAGAAGACCAGCATCTCGCCCGCGCCGTTGTGGCGGAAGAAGTCGCTGCCCTGGCCCGGCGTGAGCATGTCGGTCCATTTTTCAAAGTCTTCCAGCTCGTGGCCCGGACGCTGGGTAAACAGGTTATAGGCGATGCGGATGGTCATCTGCTTTTTCTCGTGCAGCTCGGCAATCACCTCGTAATCTTCCGGGTAGTTCTGGAAGCCGCCGCCCGCGTCGATGGCGCTGGTCAGCCCCAGGCGGTTCAGCTCGCGCATAAACTGGCGCGTGGAGTTGACCTGCTGCTCCAGCGGCAGCTTCGGCCCTTTGGCGAGGGTTGAATAGAGGATCATGGCGTTCGGGCGGGCGATCAGCATCCCGGTCGGGTTGCCGTTGGCGTCGCGCTGGATCTCGCCGCCCGGCGGGTTTGGCGTATCCCTGGTATAGCCAACCACCTTCAGCGCGGCGCGGTTGAGCAGGGCGCGGTCGTACAGGTGCAGAATGAAGACCGGGGTATCCGGCGCGGCGTCGTTAATCTCATCCAGCGTCGGCATGCGGCGCTCGGCAAACTGGAACTCGCTCCAGCCGCCCACCACGCGTACCCACTGCGGCGACGGTGTGCGCAGGGCCTGCTCTTTCAGCATGCGCAGGGCATCAGCCAGCGACGGCACGCCTTCCCAGCGCAGCTCGAGGTTGTAGTTCAGCCCGCCGCGGATCAGGTGCAGGTGCGAATCGTTCAGGCCGGGGATGGCGGTGTGGCCTTTCAAATCAACCACCTTAGTGCCGTCGCAGTGGTGTTGCATCACCTCGGCGACGGTACCCACTTCCAGAAATTTCCCGTCGCGCACGGCAACGGCTTCCGCGAGGGGATTCTCGCGATCGACGGTGTGAAACTGGCCGTTAACCAGAATGAGATCGGCTTTACCGAGGGTAACCATAATAGCTCCAGACTAAGAGGGGAATGGTCAGGATTATGGGAACCGGTTTCGGGAAAGATCCAGTTATACAATAGGATAGGTATACCAAAGTATAACTATACCTAAGGTTAACTATACGAAGAGATAATTACGCCCCGGCGGCGTGGGTCATAGGATGAATGCGATTTTATCGGCGTGCTTTTCGCGACGATTTTAACCTTTAACCTCACTGGATAATCTTATGACCACTTCAAAGCTCGAAGTCTTAACCCCTGCCAACTGTCAGATCATCTTCATCGACCACCAGCCGCAGATGGCGTTTGGCGTGCAGTCTATTGACCGCCAGGTGCTGAAAAACAACACCGTGGCGCTGGCGAAAGCGGCAAAAGTGTTCAATATCCCGACCATCATCACCACCGTTGAAACCGAAAGCTTCTCCGGCAACACCTATCCGGAGCTGCTGGACGTGTTCCCGGGCCAGGACATTCTGGAGCGTACCTCCATGAACTCCTGGGACGATCAGAAAGTGCGTGACGCGCTGAAGGCCAACGGCAAGAAGAAAGTGGTTGTCGCCGGTCTGTGGACCGAAGTGTGCAACAACAGCTTTGCCCTGTGCGCGATGCTGGAAGGCGACTACGAAATTTATATGGTGGCGGACGCGTCCGGCGGCACCTCCAAAGAGGCCCACGACTTCGCGATGCAGCGCATGATCCAGACGGGCGTGATCCCGGTGACCTGGCAGCAGGTCATGCTGGAGTGGCAGCGTGACTGGGCGCACAAAGAGACCTACACCGCGGTGATGGATATCGTGCGCGAGCACTCCGGCGCCTACGGCATGGGCGTGGACTACGCCTACACCATGGTGCACAAAGCGCCGTCTCGCCAGAAGAGCGAGCACCGCACCTTAGCGCCGGTCCCGGCACGCTAAGCCTCGTCGGCGGGCTGGTCCCTCATCCGGCTCGCCGCGCCTTTTTCTCTGGAGTTCTCAATGAGTACAGGGTTGATATCCCTCGCGGCAGGCGTATTGATTGGCCTGATGTACGCCGTGCTGAAGGTGCGGTCCCCCGCGCCGCCCGCGCTGGCGCTGATTGGCCTGCTGGGCATGCTGGCAGGCGAACAGGCGATGCGTCATCTTTTATCCCGCGATAATCCGGCTGCCGTGCAGGTGACGGTTCCCCACGTTCAACACCCGACCGGAGCGTCATCATGAAGGCCTGGATTATTTCGCTGGTGTGCGGGGTCGTGGCTGGGGTACTTTACGCCCTGCTTGACGTGCATTCTCCGGCGCCGCCGGTCGTCGCGCTGCTAGGCCTGTTCGGCATGCTGGTGGGTGAACAGCTGCTCCCCATTGGGCGTCGTCTGGTGAGCCGCGAACCGCTGACCCTGGCCTGGTTTCGTCATGAATGCGTACCGAAAATCAGCGGTACTGCGCCCCCCGCGCCCGCGAAGGAAAGCCGCGACGCGTAACGATTTGTTTGAGGAAAGACAGCATGACGCTGCCGTGGCGCATTGCCATCATCGATGACGAACGCTCTGTTCGCAGCGGGCTCAGTAATCTGCTGCAATCGGAAGGGTATGCTACCGATACCTTCGATTCGGCAGAGGTGTTTTTAAGCCACCCTCTCGCCCTGACCGGCGCGTCGCTGGTGATCGCCGACATCAAGCTGCGCGGCATGAACGGCATCGAGTTGTTTGAGAAGCTGCGGTTGCTGGCCGCGCCGCCGCCGCCAATACTGTTTATCTCCGGCCATGCTGATGAAAATATGCAGCGGTATGCACTCAGTCTGGGCGCCGCTGCATTTTTGCGTAAGCCGATTAACATCGATATTCTGCTGGATCATATTCAGCGGGAGCTGACCCGCCGACAATAAGGATCGCGGATGAACGAACATACGTCGCCTGCATTTTGGCCCGCCCGGGGAAGTCTCCATGAAGGGCGGGCTTTTGTTCTGAAAGAGGATGTTATTTTTACCGTGCTGGCGCAGGAGGGCGGCATCTCCTGGATGAACGCGCGGCATCCCCAGTCCGGCGGTTCGTTTATTATTGCCACCGCGGTCAGCGATGAAGAAGAGGAGCGGGCAACCCGCCTGCTGAAGAACGAGTTTGCCCTGCGCGATCGGCTTCATGACGGCTGGGCCATCCGGCCCGTCGCTTCTACCCAGTACCGCGGACGTTTTGCGCTGGTCTACGCGCCGTTCTGCTTTGAACTGCTGGCGTGCCGGGCAGGTAAGGCGATTTCCGGGATCGCCCGCTTTATTGAGATGGCAATCCGCATCTGCGGTCCCCTGCGCCAGATGCATCTGCACAACCTGATCCACGGCGATATCAAACCCGGGTCGATCTTCATTCACCATGACGCCACCTGCCGTCTGTGCAGCTTTGGCCTCGCCTGCGGCACCTCCGACGCGTTCTCCCAGACCCGGCTTGCCGCGTCTGGCGGCACGCCCGCCTACATGTCACCGGAACACACCACCCGTACCCGGCGCGCCGTCGACAGCCGGAGCGATCTCTACAGCCTGGGTATCGTGCTGTATGAACTTCTGACCGGGCGATTACCGTTTGAACTGAGCGCGGATGACCAGACCAGCTGGGCGCATTACCACATTGCCTCTGAGCCGCTTGCGCCGGACCGGGTGCGCCCGGATGTCCCCGGCATGCTGTCGACCATCATCCTTAAGCTGCTGGAGAAGAATCCGGAGAACCGCTATCAGACCGTCGACGGGCTGATTGCCGACCTCAGGCGCTGCCAGGCGACGCTGACCGTTGAAGGCGAAATTGTCGACTTTATTCCCGGCCAGCAGGATCGCTCTCCGGCGATCCATCTGGCCGATTCGCTTTTTTCCGCTCATCCGCAGGCCAGCGACGTCATCGCCGCGTTTGAGCGGGTGAGCCAGAGCGGTGCGCCGGAACTGGTTACGATTGGCGGACCGTCGGGGATCGGCAAATCTTCCGTGATCGCCACCACGCTGAAATCGCTGCAACAGCGCAAGGTGCTGCTGGCGGTGGGCAAGGTCGATCAATATTCCCCCACGCTGCCCTACGGCGTGCTGAGTTCGGCGTTTCGGACGCTCACGCTGCACCTGCTCGGGCTGCCAGCCGGGGAGGTGGCGACGTGGAAGATCCGCCTGACGCGCGCGCTGGAAGGCTACGAGGAGCTGGCCGTCAGCCTGGTGCCGGAGCTGAATTTACTCCTGGAGAACAAACCGCGTTTCTCAGCGGATACGTTTTCCATCGACGCGCGGGCGCGCTTCAGCCATATGGTGCTGGCGCTGGTGAAAACCTTCACCACCCAGGGCACGCCGCTGGTGCTGCTGCTGGATGATGTGCAGTGGATCGACGTCGCCAGCCTGCAAACGCTCGATCACCTGCTGCGTACCTGCGGCGCCATTCCGCTGCTGGTGGTGGTGGCGCACCGCGACCTCAGTTCGCTTTCTGACCCCAGCTTGCAGACCGCGCTGGCGAGTCTGCCGGAAGCGGCGCAGCACGCCACGACGATCGTTCCGCAGCCGCTGTCGGTGAAGGCCGTGGCGCGCTGGCTCGGAGGAATTTTTCATGCCCGCAGCGCCGGCACCACCGATCTTGCCAAGCTGATCCATGAAAAAACCGGCGGCAACCCGCTGTTCGTGCAGGAATTTTTCCGCCGCATCGTCGATGACGGGCTGATAGTGCACAACAAATATCAGGGTAAATGGCATTACGATCTTCAGGCGATCCGCGCCCGGCACTACACCGAAAACGTGGTGACGCTGGTGCTGGAACAGCTCAAGGAGATGCCTGACGAAACGCGCCGTCTGCTGGGCAGCATCGCCTGCCTCGGCTGTACGGGCGAGCTGGAGATGCTGTGCCGCGTGGTGGGGCTGTCGGCGGCGGAAATCCGCTACGCGCTTCACCCGGCGGTGACCGCTCAGCTGATTGTGCTGACGGAAAAAGAGTACGCCTTTACCCACGATCGGGTGCAGGAAGCCGCCTTTGCCCTGCTGGATGAGGGCGAGAAAAGTCATCTGCACCTGACCACCGCCAGCCTGCTGGCGGACGCCGCGCGCCAGGCGGCAGGCAATGAGCTGCTGTTCCGCGCGGTTCACCACGTCAGCGCCGCGCTGGACTGCATCCAGCCTGCGCCGCAGCGCCAGAAATTCCGTGAGCTGAGCCTCCAGGCCGCGCGGCGTGCGAAGCGTACCGGGGATTACCTCTCCGCCCTGAGCTATATCCAGACCGCCAGAGCGCTGGGGAATGCGGGTCCGGTCTCGGACTTTATGCTGGATATCGAAGAGGCGGGCTGCGAGTTTGCGCTCGGGCACCTGGAGCGTACGCGCGCGCTGTGCGATACGATCCTCGGCTCACCGGGCGGGCTGACGGAGAAAGCGCTGGCGGCCAACCTGCTGGCGGAAGTCTATATGCGCCAGTCGGAGATCCGCCTGGCGCTGGAGGCCTCGTTGTGCTGGCTGGGCGTGTTCGGGATCCAGGTCAGCCGCTATCCGGAAAATGCCGATTGTGACGAGGCCTGGCAGCAGTTCTGCGAACGCATCGCCGACGCGCCGCAGAACCCGTTTTCTCAGCTGACGCTGATGAAGAATGCAGAGACTGAAGCGGTAATGAACCTGCTTTACAGCGCCAGTATGTTCGCCAGCTTTACCTGCCCGCGGCTGCACTTTTTACTCCTGTGCCGGATGATGCACCTCACGCTCGACCACGGCATTACCGGGGCATCCACCACGGCGATGGCCTGGTTTGGCGTGCTGATTGGCCACCGCTACGCCGAATACCGTCTCGGGTTTGAGTACGGCACGCTGGCTCGCGAGCTGGTAAACCGCCACGGCTATGATGCTTATGAAGCCAAAACCCTGCTGCCGCTCGACCAGCTCAGCGTCTGGACCCAGCCGCTGTCGTACACTATCGAGTGCGCGAAAGCCTGTTTTACCTCAGCGGTGACGCACGGCGACACGACGATGGCCTGCTTCGCAGCCTGTCATCAAATCATTAACTTCCTCTCCCGGGGCGATCATCTGGACGGCGTGCTTACCAGCATCGATCGCGGTCTGGCCTTCGTGCGTAAAACGGATTTCCAGGACATTGAAACCGTTCTGCACATTCAGCGCCGCTACGTGGAGTTTTTACGCACGCCGGTGACGGGCACCTGGAGCGCCGCCCAGGCGCTGCCTGACGATCTGCTGCCCGCACCGCCGGAGCAGGCGCCCGAGCAAACGTCGACCATGCTGTTCTGGTACTGGCTCTATCGCGGGATGGCGCACTTTACCTGCGGCGAATATGCCGACGCGCAGGCGGATTTAGAGATGGCGGGCTGGTATGCGTGGTCCGCGCCGGGCCATATCCATCTGCTGGATTACCATCTTTACAGCGCGCTGGCCCTCTCGCGCCAGCTCACGCCGGAGACCTTTTCGGCGGATTATCGCCGCAGCATTCATCACCACTACGACAAAATTGCCCTCTGGGCGCGGATCAATCCGGGCACGTTTGCCGATAAAGAGGCGCTGATTTACGCCGAAATCGTCCGTCTGGACGGCATGAACAGCATCGCGCTGGAGCAGTATGAAAAGGCGGTGCGCCTCTCGCGGGAGGGCGGGTTTAACCCGATCAATGCCCTGGCGCACGAGCTGGCGGGGCGTTTCTCGCTGGCCTGCGGCTACCCGACCGCCTCCGACGCCCATTTCCGCGGGTCGATTGCCGCCTGGGGCCGCGCCGGGGCGCAGGCCAAGGTGCGCCAGCTGGAGCAGGATTTCCCGCACCTGCTGGCCTCCGGGCAGAGCCGGGCGTATGAGTCGGTGGCGTTCGCCCAGGACGAGGTGATCCGCGATTTACAGAGCGTCATCAAAGCCTCGCGCGCCCTGTCCGAAGAGATTAACCTCGAACGCTTAATCGAAAACCTGATGACGCTGCTGCTCGAACGGGCCGGGGCGCAGCGCGGCCTGCTGCTGCGCGTCAGCGATAATCATATACCGGAAATTGAAGCCAGCGCCTGGACCAGCACCGACGGCGTGCGGGTGCGCATCGTGAAAGAGTCACCGATGGCGACGGACATGCCGCTGTCGGTGCTGGCTGCGGTGATCCGCACCGGGCAGGAGATCCGCACCGGCAAGCCGGAGGCGTTCCACCCGTTCAGCCAGGATCCGTATCTGGTGACGTCCGGCGCTGCGGTGATGTGCGTGCCGATGTTCAAGCAGGCGCGGCTGGTGGGCGTGCTGTATCTGGAAAACCGCCTGATGCCGGAGGTGTTTACCGCCGAGCACTCGCGCGTGGTCAGCCTGCTGGGCGCGCAGGCGGCGGTTTCGCTGGAGACGGCGCGGCTTTACGCCGAGCTGCTGGCGGAAAACATCCACCGTCGGCGCGTAGAGAAAGAGCTGCGCGCCAGCCAGACGTCCCTCATGCTGGGGGAACAGATCAGCCACACCGGCAGCTGGCGCTGGGAGCTGGCGCAGGATCTGATGTTTATCTCCGAAGAGTACGCCCGCATTCTCGGCCTGCCGGAACAGCAAAAAATGCTGTCAATGGCGGAGTTTTTGACCTACGTCCATGAGGACGACTATGGCCGGATTGGCGCCCTCGTTAACCAGAGCGTGCGCGACGGGCTGTCCATGCGCGCGGAGTTTCGCATTATCCGCACCGACGGCTCCGTGCGCTACATTCTGGGGATTGGCGATCCGGTGGGCGTGGGCAGCGAGGTGAACGAGTATTACGGCATCATCACCGACATCACCAGCCAGCGGGCGGCGGAGGATGCGATGCGGGTGGCGCAGGCGGATCTGGCGCGGGTGTCCCGGGCCACCACCGTCGGGCAGCTGACCTCCTCGATCGCCCACGAGATCAACCAGCCGCTGATGTCGATTGTCTCGAACGCCGGGGCGAGCCTGCGCTGGCTTGGCCGCGATCCGGCACGGCTCGACAAGGTGCGCGAGGGGCTGGAGGAAATCGCCGCCGAGGGCGAGCGGGCGGGGGAGATCATCCGCAGCATTCAGTCCCTGACCCGCAAGCAGGATCCCACGCTTACGCGCATCGATCTGCACTTCCTGATCCACCATATTATTATGCTTTCCCGCAGCGAGCTTGAGCTGCGACACATTAGCGTTGATTACCTTTTGAACGCTCATGACAGTTTTATTATTGGCGACAGCGTGCAGATCCAGCAGGTGCTGCTTAACCTGGTGATGAACGCGGTGGAAGCGATGGCGGAGATAAAAGATCGCCCGTGCAGCATCACGATCTCCACCGCGAACGGCATTGAAGGAAAGGTGATCTTCGAGATTGCCGATACCGGCAGCGGCATTGAGCCGGAGCTTACCGAGCGGATCTTCGACTCGTTCTACTCCACCAAGGCGCAGGGAATGGGGATGGGGCTGACCATCAGCGCCAGCATCATTGAGCGGCACCGGGGAAAACTGAGCGCGCGCCGCAGGGAGCCGCACGGCACGGTGTTTGCTTTCGCGCTGCCGCTTGCCGGCCCGGAGGCGTAAGGGTTATTCCACGGTTTGGCTTTGGGTCAGGCGCTCGACGGCCCTGACCAGCTCGGCCACGGAACGAACCTGCATTTTCTCCATCACCCGGCGGCGGTGCACTTTTACCGTTATCTCGCTGACGCCCAGCTCGGCGGCGATCTGCTTGTTGAGCTTGCCGATGATGGCAAGCTCAAGCACCTCACGCTCGCGCGGGGTGAGGGACATATGGCGCTGCTTCAGGGCGTAGTGCTCTTTGTTGCGCACGGCGTTGTTTTCCGCCAGCTGAAGGGCGGATTCAATGGCGTCGAGCAGCGCGCTGGATTCGACGGGCTTGGTGAGAAATTCATAAGCCCCGCCTTTAATGGCGCGCACCGACATGGGAATAGTGCCGTGGCCGGTGAGAAAGATAATCGGGATCTCGCGTCCGCTGTCTTTCAGCGCGTCCGCCACTTCAAAACCCGAGATGGCGGGCATTTGCATGTCGAGGATCACGCAGGAGGGCAAATCGTCAAAGGGGTGCTGAAGAAAGGCTTCTGCCGAGGAAAAGCCAAGGGCGTGTAAATCCGCGGATTCCAGCAGCCTGATAACGGACTGCCTGACTGCATCATCGTCATCAACCACATAAACTATGTGTTCCATTCACCGCCCCGGTGTGCGCTCAGTAAATCATTGAGAATAAAAACGGCCCCGAAATGAACGTAAGGGACTGTTTGCTATGCTCATTCATACTAACACATTAATTATCATTATCATTTATCAATATGAAGATGATATGAAAGTGTAATAAAAATGTGGCGATTTAGTTAGTATCGAAACGCTGTTTTTAGAGACTTTCCGGTTGCGGAACCCGAACGCCCGCAAGGCGATATGCATCTTAACCCGCGATGTTTTTGA
Source organism: Enterobacter cloacae complex sp. (assembly GCF_900322725.1). Lineage (NCBI taxonomy): Bacteria > Pseudomonadati > Pseudomonadota > Gammaproteobacteria > Enterobacterales > Enterobacteriaceae > Enterobacter > Enterobacter cloacae complex sp. Next base: position 2,735,464 of record NZ_LT991957.1, read on the forward strand.
GTGAGGACGGAGACGGGTAAAACAGGCTACACTCTGGTTTTGAGCGCGACAAGCTGAGGACATAACAATGCACTACACACTGAAAAGCAGTGACGATAAAGAAAAAGCGGAAGGAACGACCGGCGCGGGCGCTCTACAGCAAAAACTGCTGGAATCCCGTTCGATTGTCATCTCCGGCGAGATTAACCAGGAGCTGGCCCAGAAGGTCATCACCCAGCTGATCCTGCTGCAAAGCGTCAGTAACGATCCGATCAAGCTGTACATCAACAGCCAGGGCGGCCACGTGGAAGCGGGCGACACCATCCACGACTTCATTAAGTTCATCCGTCCGGAAGTGCACGTGATCGGCACCGGCTGGGTGGCGAGCGCCGGGATCACCATCTTCCTGGCAGCGAAAAAAGAGCACCGCTACTCGCTGCCGAATACTCGCTTTATGATCCACCAGCCGCTGGGCGGCGTGCGAGGTCAGGCGACGGATATCGAGATCGAAGCGCGCGAGATCATCCGCATGCTGGAACGCGTGAACAAGCTGATTGCTGACGCCACCGGCCAGCCGCTGGAGAAAGTGAAGAAAGACACTGACCGCAACTTCTGGATGTCGCCGGCGGAAGCGCTGGACTACGGGATTGTGGGCAAGCTGATTACCCATTATGACGAGCTGAACCTGGATTAAGTTTTAGCCCGCGCGTGCGTCGGGTGACGGCTTCGCCATACCCGACCTACGCGCGCTCGTTTGACCCATGACAAGTTCCCCCCCAGCCGTCTCCCCTATAATCGCGCCTGTTTACCCTCTCACTGGTGCTAACCATGGCGTATCAACTGAACCTGAACTGGCCGGAATTTCTTGAAAAATACTGGCAAAAACAACCCGTTGTGCTGAAAAATGCCTTCCCGAATTTTGTCGATCCGATTACGCCGGACGAGCTGGCGGGTCTGGCGATGGAGCCGGAAGTCGATAGCCGCCTGGTAAGCCATGCCAACGGCAAGTGGCAGGCGAGCAACGGTCCGTTTGAGCATTTCGATAACCTCGGTGAAACCGGCTGGTCCCTGCTGGCGCAGGCGGTGAACCACTGGCATATGCCCGCCGCCGAACTGGTGCGTCCGTTCCGCGTGCTGCCGGACTGGCGTCTTGATGACCTGATGATCTCCTTCTCCGTTCCGGGGGGCGGCGTGGGGCCGCATATCGATCAGTACGATGTGTTTATCATCCAGGGGATGGGCAGCCGTCGCTGGCGCGTGGGTGACAAGCTGCCGATGCGTCAGTTCTGCCCGCATCCGGCGCTGTTGCATGTCGATCCGTTTGAGCCGATCATCGACGAAGATCTTGAGCCGGGCGATATCCTCTATATTCCGCCTGGATTCCCGCATGACGGCTTCACCCATGAAACCGCGCTCAACTACTCCGTCGGCTTCCGCGGGCCGAACGGCCGCGATCTGATCAGCAGCTTTGCTGATTACGCGCTGGAAAACGATCTGGGCGGCGAGCACTACAGCGATCCGGATCTGACCTGCCGCGAACACCCGGGCCGCGTCGAGCAGTATGAACTCGATCGTATCCGCCAGATGATGATCGACATGATTAGCAAACCGGACGATTTCACGAAATGGTTTGGCAGCTTCGTCTCCACGCCGCGTCACGAGCTGGATATTGCCGCCGCCGAGCCGCCGTATTCAGCGGAAGAGGTGCTCGACGCGCTGCAAGGGGGCGAAACGCTCTCCCGCCTGAGCGGGCTGCGCGTGCTGAACGTCAACGGCAGCGTCTTTATTAACAGTGAACAGCTGGAAACGGCGGATATGAACGGGGCTGACGCGCTGTGCCGCTACACCGAGCTCGGCCAGGCCGAGCTGGGCGACGCGCTGAATAATCCGGCGTTTGTGGACGAGCTGACAGGATTGATTAACCAGGGCTACTGGTTCTTCGACGAGTAACAGCAGGCGGCGTTTAGTCAGCCTAAACGCCGCTACGTTCAAACCAGCATGTTACACGCCTTCCAGTAGTTCAAAAGTCGCTCGTCGTCGCGCTCTTTCTCCGCTTTGATTTTCATCGCCTGGGCCAGATTCTCTCGCGATACCTCATGGCCTTTTTGCACGATGTCTAAGACCGCTTCACCAAGAGCCAGCGAAATTTCTGCCCGATTATTGTTGCGAATCGTCATAAATACCTCCTCGTTGGTTGCGATAATTTAATTATGAACGGGAAATAATCAGTCGGTAATAATTCATCTCATTCTTATTTTTTCAATTCGGCGTTAAATAGACATAATATTTCATTCTGTCAATGATGTTTCAAAATGCTAATAAGCCTTTTAAGCCTGAATTTATGCGCTACAGTTAATTTCGTGCAACAGGCAAATAACCGAAACAGGAGAATGATTATGGTAGATAAAAGCGCAATTAAGGATCACACTCAGGTTGTCGCCAGCTGCGGAACGCACGTCGGGGTTGTGGACCATTTAGACGGTGAGCGTATCAAGCTTGCGAAGAGCGACCCGGAATCGGGCGGCAAGCACCACTTTATTCCTCTCGGCTGGGTCGATAAGGTCGAAGATAATAAAGTTGTCCTGACCAAAAACCATAAAGAGGTTTTTGCTGAGTGGCAAGAAGCATAAAATATATTTCTCGTTAAGAAATATATACCTTCGCTCCGGCTTTGTCCGGAGCGTAATAGTGTCTGCGCCCGGTGATTGCTGACATGGCAAAGGGATGGTACTGTTTTGCCTGACCTTTCCCCGATGCAGGCCCCGAATTATGCTCCAGAGTGAAAATAGATCAGCGAAACGCCTATTTTTTGTTGAAGATTTTCAGATATTCGGCGAGCGCTACGGCATCGACTACCGTTTCCCGCTGTTAAAAGGGGAGCAGGTCAGCGGCAGCCCGGTGTTGCAGGGGAATGTGGAAGAGATGACGCTCTCGTCCGGCATTTCGCTGACCCACTCCGACGTGCATGTATTACAACCCTACGAAACCACATCCCGCCACAGCAGCCCGCTCTATATGCTGGTCGTCCTGGAAGGGTGCGTTACGATCGCGCTCAATGGTATCGACTATCACGTGCGTCCCGGCATGGCGTTCAGCGCCCGTCTGAGTGAGGAACAGGTGATGAGCGCGCGTCACGACGCCGACAGCTCGCTGAAAACGCTCTCGTTTGGCGTGTACCCGCATGAAGCCGGGCGTGAAGCCCTGCTTGAGTCGCTGCTGCTGGAATGGCAAAACCTGAATACACCCACGTTTGTCTGGCACGTTCCCGAGTTTGTTATGTCAGGCATTCAGCATGCGCAGCAGCAGAGGGGAAGCGTGCTCGCGCGGAAGCTATTGCTGGAGGGGCTGATGTACCAGCTGCTCGGCTACGGCCTGAATCAGCGCCAGCAGCCTTGCCCGAGCCGCCCTGATCATGCGCGTCTGGAACGCGTGCGGAGCATGCTGGAACAATCTCCTGAACGGGATCATACTCTCGCGCAGCTGGCAGCCCTGGCTGCAATGAGCCCAAGCAGCCTGCGCAGCAAGTTCCGTCAGCGCTACGGCTGTACGCTTTTCGATTATCTCCGCGACTGTCGCCTTGCGCTGGCGCGCCGCTATCTGCTGGAGGGCCACAGCGTGCAGCAGGCGGCCTGGATGTGCGGGTATCAGCATGCCACCAACTTCGCCACCGCGTTTCGTCGTCATTACGGGATTTCTCCGGGCGACGTGCGCAAACTCCGCTAACGTAATTTCGCCCATCGCGCGAACGCATCCCGTGCGGTTTAGCATCGCGCATACGTAACCTGGCGGCGCGCATAGCCGTTTGCACTCTCAAAAAGGTAATAATTCTTATTAACAATAAGAAATATCTCTGGAGAGGGTTATGTTTGCTAAATCGCGTCTGGCACTGCTGGTGGGATGGGTTACCGGTAGCGTCGCTTTTCCTTTACTGGCGCAGGATGCGCAAAAAACTGACACCGTGGTGGTGACCTCGCAGATGCAGTCTGCGGCCACCAAGCTTGAAACGCCGGATATTGAAACTCCGCAGTCGGTCTCTATCGTCACGCGCGAGCAGTTCGAAGAGCAGGGCGCAACCAGCGTGCGTCAGGCCGTGAGCTACACGCCGGGGGTCTACAGCAACCAGATTGGGGCGTCTAACCGCTTTGACTACATGGTGCTGCGCGGCTTCTCTGACGGCAGCCTGGACAACGTCTACCTGGACGGCCTGAAGATGATGGGCGACACCAACTCCCACAGCTCGCTGGTGGTTGATCCGTGGTTCCTGGACAGTATCGAAGTCGTACGCGGCCCGGCCTCCGTGCTCTATGGCCGTTCATCGCCGGGCGGGATTGTGGCGCTTACCTCCCGTAAGCCATCGTTCGATCCGGGCGGGGAGATCAAGCTCTTTGCCGGAAACAATAGCCAGCGTGGGGCGATGTTCGACGTCACCGGCCCGGTTGATGATAACGACCGCGTGGCGGTGCGCCTCAGCGGGATGACCCGCTATGCCGATTCCCAGTTCGATCCGCTGAAGGAAGAGCGTTACGCGCTGATGCCGAGCCTGACCTGGCGTATCACCGATAACACCCGTCTGGATCTGATGGCCTACCTGCACCGCGATCCGGAAGGCGGCAGCCACTCCGGCCTGCCGTATGAGGGCACCGTTGTGCCGCACAGCGGGAAGAAAATCTCCAACACGTTCTTTGAAGGTGAAGACGATTACGACAAGTACGATCGTCGGGAAAACATGGTCGGCTATAACCTTGAGCACCTGTTTGACAGCGGCTGGTCCGTGCGCCAGAAGCTGCGCTACCTGCACACCAAAGTGGAGCTGAACCAGGTGTATGCCGCAGGCTGGCTGAATGACACCGAGCTGAACCGCGGCTATTCCGGCTCCGACGAGAAGATGAATGCTATCACCCTGGATAACCAGGTCGACGGCAGCTTCGACACCGGGGCGGTAAACCACCGCGTGCTGATCGGCATGGACTACCAGGACCGCACCAACAACGTGACCGGCTACTACGGCGGCTTCCCGCCGATTGACGCCTTCCACCCGGTTTACGGCGCAAAGCCGGACTACATCACCCAGTACAGCAGGGAAAAGCATAAGCTTCGCCAGACCGGTTACTACCTACAGGATCAGATGTCCGTTGACCGCTGGCGCCTGACGCTCGGCGGGCGTTACGACCAGGTGAGCGTGTCGAACGTCGACAACTTCAACCACACCCGCAGCGATCTGGATAAAAACAACTTCAGCAGCCGCGCGGCGCTGCTGTATCTGTTTGATAACGGCGTTGCCCCGTACGTCAGCTACTCCACCGCCTTTACGCCGACCAGCTTTGCCGACGAGCAGGGCAATATCCTGGATCCGATGAAGGGCAAGCAGTGGGAAGCGGGTGTGAAGTATGAGCCGGAGGGGATGAATAGCCAGTTCAGCGCCTCGGTGTTCCGCATCAACCAGAAGAACATTGCCACCAAAGAGGAGCCGACCGATCCGTACCGTTCCATCGGTGAAATCGAATCTGAAGGCGTTGAGCTGGAGGCGATTGGTCAGCTGACCGACAGCCTGCGCATGCAGGCGGCGTATACCTACACGGATATTCGCTATAAGAAGAGTAGCCCGGAAGAGGAGGGCAAGCGCGCCGTCTATGCCCCGCGTAACATGGCCAGCGCCTGGCTGAGCTACGACGTCAAAACCGGCCCGCTGGACGGCCTGACCATCGGCTCCGGCGTGCGCTATGTCAACGGGATCGCCAGCGATCGCCAGAACACCCATACGCTTCCGTCGTACACGCTGGTGGACATGGTCGTGGGGTATGACCTGTCGAAAGTGGGGCTCACGGGCGTGAGTGCGCAGCTGAACGTCAATAACCTGACGGACAAAAGCTACGTTGCGGCGTGTAACTCACTCTCTTACTGTTATTTCGGCGCAGAACGCAGCATTGTGGGCAGCGTTTCGTGGAAGTTCTGAGTCGTTGATTTTGCCGGGTGGCGGCTTCGCCTTACCCGGCCTACTCTATCCCGTAGGCCCGGTAAGCGTAGCGCCACCGGGCAAAAAAACGTACTACTCCTCCATAGCAATCACAATCGCTTCACCCATCTTTTTCAACGCCTCGCGATGTTTATCCGTCGGCGGCAGCGCCACGTTGATCCGCAGGCAGTTGCGGTACTTCCCTGATGCGGAAAACAGCGACCCGGCCGCCGCCTGGATCTTCAGCCGACACAGCTGCTTGCTGACGCACACCATATCCACCGTCTCCGGCAGCTCGACCCACAGCAGAAAGCTTCCCTGCGGGCGCGTGACGCAAATTTCTGCCGGGAAATATTGCCGCACCCAGCAGGTGTAGGTTTCCATATTGTGCTGATAAATCTGGCGCATACGGCGCACGTGGCGATGGTAATGGCCGTCGCGAATAAACGCCGCCACCGCCATCTGGGTGCCCGGCACGTTAAACCCGCCCGCGGCGTACTTCATGTGCATCACCCGGTCGTAATAGCGCCCCGGGACAATCCAGCCGACGCGCAGGCCCGGCGCCACGGTCTTAGTAAACGAGCTGCACAAGATCACGCGGCCATCAATGTCCATCGAGTGAATAGTGCGCGGGCGCGGGTACTCCGCCGCCAGCTCGCCGTAAATGTCATCCTCCACAATCACGATATCGTGCCGCTGGGCGAGCGCCAGCACCTGCTTCTTGCGCGCTTCCGGCATGATAAACCCGAGCGGGTTGTTGCAGTTGGGCACCAGGATCACCGCCTTGATCGGCCACTGCTCCAGCGCCAGCTCGAGCGCCTCAATGCTGATCCCGGTCTCGGGATCGGTAGGTATTTCAATCGCCTTGATGTCAAACCCGCGCAGCATCTGCATGGTGCCGTGAAACGACGGGGACTCCACCGCCACGATGTCCCCCGGTTTACACACCGAGAGCAGGGCGATCGACAGCGCGCCGTGGCAGCCGTTGGTGATGACAATCTCGTTTGCCGCGACGGTAGAGCCGCCGTCCAGCATCAGGCGGGCGATCTGTTCGCGCAGCTCAAGGCGGCCATCGAGCACGTCATAGCTCAGCATCTCGCTCGGGTTATGCTGCGCAAGGCGGCTCATCTCGCGCCACAGGGGCTTCAGGCTTGGCTGGTTAATATCCGGAGAGCCGCCGCCAAACGAAATCATCTCTTTGTCGGCGCGGGCGTCCAGCAGCATCATCACCTCATCCCACTGGGTGACGTCCACCGGGCGCTGCACCGGGCGCGTCATCGCCGGAACGGGCGGCTGGGCTTTGCGTTTCGAGACAAAATAGCCGGAGCGCGGCTGGGGGGTGATCAGCTGAAGGTTTTCGAGGATCTGGTAGGCCTGCTGTATGGTGCTGATGCTCACGCCGTGCTCCTGGCTCAGGGCGCGCACCGACGGCAGACGCTCGCCGCTGCGATACAGCCCTTGTTCAATGCGTTCTGCCAGAAGGTTGGCGAGGTGTTGATAGCGCGTCATGCTGTATCCTTTATTTTCACCATACAGATTGTTAAACCAGTACAGATTGCCGCAAAAAACGGCATGCAGATACCGTTTTAGCGGATCTGTATGTTAAACAAAAGTTGTTTTTGCATCTGTATTGCGCAGGCCGATTTCCAGGATGATAACCCCACTGGCACAGTGAGGAGAGCATCATGGAATTCTACGAGAACCGTTCAAAACGTCCGTTCGTCGTGTTTGTCTGGATCGGCAAAACGATCCGCAACTGGTATCGCATCAACCGGACCCGCCGCATCCTGAGCCAGATGAGCGACGAGCAGCTCAGGGACGTAGGGTTATCGCGACATGATGTATAACGCGGATCGTAGGCCGGGTAAGGCGCAGCCGCCACCCGGCGATGTTCAGCTCAACAGTTCAAGCGTCTGCCGTTTCGGCCTTTCCAGTAAATCCACCGCCTCCTGATACGTCCGCACGTTGTTATAGCCCATTACCAGCCCGTAGCGTTTGCCCGAGCCGCGATACCACGCCGAGAGGGCATTTACCTGGAGCTGGTGTTCCTGCCAGCAGCGGGCGATCTCCCGGTCCGCGCTTCCCTTTGCGAGGAACGCGACAATATGCATCCCGCCGTCGTTTTGTTCGGTGAAGAACAGGTCACCATAGACCTCACGCAGGGCGGCTATCATCCAGTCGCGGCGGGTCTGATAGAGGGCACGCATCTTCTTGAGGTGGCGAAAAAAATGCCCCTCGTTGAGAAACGCGGTGAGGATCTTTTGCGTCAGCACCGGCTGGCCGCTGGTGAGGATGTCCGCGCAGTCGGTAAACGCGTCGACAGTGCTGGCGGGCATCACCACGTAGCCCATGCGCAGCGACGGCATGATGGTTTTACTGAAGGTGCCCATAAAGATCACCCGGTCGTGCTGGTCGAGGCTTTTCAGCGACGGCAGCACCTTGCGGGTGTAGTGAAACTCTCCGTCGTAATCGTCTTCAACGATCCACGCCTCGTTCTGGCTGGCCCAGTCGAGCAGCTGCTGCTTGCGCGGCAGGGAGAGCGTTACCGCCAGCGGGCTCTGGTGCGACGGGGTGACAATGGCGAAGCGGGCATCGGGGTGATTGCGCAGCAGGTAGTCCGTATCCATCCCTGCGCGATCGACCGGCACGGTGTGCAGGCGGGGCACAATCCGCTTGAGCAGTTGCTGGCCCATAAAATAGCCCGGATCTTCAAACACCACCTTGTCGCTGCGGCTGGCGAGCGTGTCGAGGATCAGGCGCAGGCTGCCGCTGTAGCCGCTGGTAATCAGCACCTGTTCCGCAGTGCAGGATAACCCGCGCGAGATATTCAGGTAGCGGGCAATCGCCTCGCGCAGCGGATACCAGCCCAGCACCGGCGGATTGAGCATTTCATCCTGACGCATGGCGCGCGTCGCCTGGCCCGCCAGCAGAAGCCATTTTTTGTAGGGGAAGCTGTCGAGCGCGGGAATGCCGGGACGCAAAAAACCGGCCCGTTCGAGCTGGCTAATCAACGACGGTGGCAGCGTGCCGGTCGCTTGTTCTGCGGGGGCGTTTTGCGCGGGCAGCAGAAGATCCGGGTTCACCCGCGTCCCGCGCGCGCCCTGGCTTACCAGATACCCTTCCCCCGTCAGAATGGCATAGGCCGTTTCAACGGTTTTTCGCGCGACCTTCAGCTCTTCCGCCAGCACGCGGATGGCAGGCACCTTGTCGCCGGGCTTCAGCACGCCGCGCGTGATGTTATCGCGGTAGCGGGTATAAATCTCGTGATAGCCCGGCTTCATGTCCTACCTCATTTCATGTTTTTTGTGTCTTTTTACTATGTCATTAACGGCGTAGATTTGCCTCATCGCATGACAAAAACGGCAAAAAAAGAGGAAAGACAATGAGCACTCGCGTAAACCACCACAAAGCCACACCTGCACTCGCCAACGCGCTTTCCGCCCTGAGCATGGAAGTGGCGAAAACCTCCATTGACCCGGCGCTGAAGCACCTGATCGACATCCGCGTGTCGCAGCTGAACGGCTGTACCTTCTGCCTGGATATGCATTCGAAAGAGGCCAAAATTGCCGGCGAGCGCGAGCTGCGCCTGTACCATCTGGCGGCGTGGCGCGAATCCCCGCTGTTCAGCGCCCGCGAAAAAGCCGCGCTGGCTTTCACCGAAGCGCTGACCCAGATTGGCGTACACGGGGTGAGCGACGCGCTGTACCGCAGCGTGGCGGAGCACTTCTCGGACGTGGAGATTTCAGAGCTGAACTTCGCCATTGTCGCGATCAACGCCTGGAACCGCCTGGGCATTACCTCCCGCATGGAGCCGGGCTCGCTGGATGCGGCATATGGGCTGAATAAGGCTAATCTGGAATAATCCCGATAACGTTGCGCTTACCGGGCCTACAGTGCGGCCTGATCCCCTCACCCTAACCCTCTCCCCAAAGGGGCGAGGGGATTGATCCGTGCATATCATTCAGCCCACCCTGAGAGGGCGAACTCTCTTTCGCAATTCCTGCGCTTTAACTTCTCGTTTCTTGATACTTACCCTGATAACTATTATCGTAATGGCGTATTACGAGAGGATTTCCCATGCGTGAAGAAGATCTGTTTAGCCGCAGGCCGATGGGCATGCGGATGGCGATGATCGTGCGTCAGTGGCGCGCCGTCATCGACGACGCCATTCTCGACACCGGGCTAACCCAGTCGAGCTGGACGGTGATGATGCAGCTTCATCAGCTCGGGGATAACGTCTCGGTCAGCGAGCTGGCGGAAGTGCAGGGTATCGAACTGCCCCCGCTGATGCGCACGCTGACGCAGCTGGAAAAGCAGGGTTATCTGCTGCGCACCGTCTCGCCATACGACAAGCGTATCCGGCTGCTGACGCTGACGCCCGAGGGCAAAGCCATCCTTGAAAGGCTTACTCAGGTGATCGAGACGTTTCAGGCGCGCGTATCGCAAAACATTGCGCCGGAACATATCGACATTTTCAGCGCCACACTCAATCAAATCGCCTGCAATTTGCGGACAATCCGCGAAGAAGATAATAAGACCGAAAAATAATGACTCCTGAACAAAAGTTTGCCCGCTGGGTAAGGGTGAGTATTGCCTCTTTCCTGCTGATGTTTGTCTACTTTATCGTCGCGGATATCTGGATCCCGCTGACGCCGGACTCCACCGTGATGCGCGTGGTGACCCCGGTGTCCGCGCGCGTCTCAGGCTATGTGGCGGCGGTACATGTCCACAATAACAGCCAGGTCAAGAAAGGCGATCTGCTGTTTGAGCTCGACCCCACGCCGTTTCGCAATAAGGTCGAAGCGGCGCAAATCGCGCTGGAGCAGGCGCGTCTGTCTAACGATCAGCTGGATGCGCAGATTGCCGCGGCGCAGGCCAGCCTGAAAACCGCCGTGCTGACGGCGCGTAACGACAAGGTGACCTTCGACCGCTACCAGAAACTGAGCACCTTGCAGAACGTGTCGCAGGCGGATCTGGATAAAGTTCGCACCACCTGGCAGAGCAGCGAGCAGTCCGTTAGCTCGATTCAGGCGAATATTCATAACCTGCGCATTCAGCGCGGCGAGCGGGACGAGCACCGTAACGTGACGCTGCAAAAATACCGTAACGCGCTGGATGACGCGGAGCTGAACCTTGGCTGGACGAAGGTCTACGCCGAGGCGGACGGTACGGTCAGTAATTTGCAATTAAGCCCCGGTTTTTACGCCTCGTCCGGTTCGGCCGCGCTGGCGCTGGTGAACACCCAGACCGATATCGTGGCGGATTTCCGCGAGAAGAGCCTGCGTCATACCCACCAGGGGACGGACGCTGCCGTGGTGTTTGACGCCTTCCCGGGGCAGGTCTTCCGCGCCCACGTGACCAGCAGCGACGCGGGGATCCTCGCAGGCCAGGAGGCGGTGAACGGCCAACTCTCTGAACCGGAAACGTCCAACCGCTGGGTGCGTGATGCCCAGCGTATGCGCATTCACGTGGCGCTGGATGAAGCCTTACCGAAGCCGCTGCCGACCGGCGCACGCGCCACCGTGCAGCTCTATAATAGCGAAGGGCCGTTTGCGCGATTCTTCTCCGGGATGCAAATCCATCTGGTGAGCCTGCTTCACTATGTCTATTAGCACCCTGGCGCGGGTCTTCACCCCGCACGGCAACATTGTCTACACGGCAAACGACTTTCGCCAGACCCTGCGCATCGTCTTCGCTGGGATGATTGCGCTGAGCATTTCGAGCTTCTACAACACCAGCTACGGCGTGTTCTTCGTGGTCTACCCGATCATGCTCCTCTCGCTGGTGCCGGTATTTAACCGTCACGTGGCGAAGCAGTTTATCTTCAGCGCGTCGCTGAACTGCGTCGAAATGGTGATTATCATCGGCTATTTATCGCAATGGCCGGTCATTATGACGCTGGTGGTGTTCGCCCTGTACGTGATGCGTTTTCGCTTTATGAGCAAGGGGCCGCTGTTCCTGTTCGGTTCAATGGGCGTGGTATGCCAGAGCGTGATGCTCAACTTTATGAGCTACCCCACCACTAACTGGCACACGCTTTTGTTCTCTAACATCGAAGCGAGCGTGATGGCGGTGTGTCTGAGCGCGCTGATGAATTACCTGCTGCCGGACGTTGAGCCGCGTAAGCCGCCGCCGCTGATCGAGAAAAACGATGCCCGCGTGCGCCATGAGTCGCTGCTCTCCGGCACCGTGGCGACGCTGATTTTCGTGGTTTTCCAGATAAGCGATCTCAGCGATTCCCTGTCGGCGCTGATGGCGGGCATTCTGATCCTGTTCCCGATGCACTATCGCGGCTCGGTGATCAGCTCTATCTGGCGCGTGGTCGGCGTGGTGCTGGGGTGTCTCTATATCCTTGTCGTTCAGCTTATTCTGTACGATCACAGCAGCCATATGCTGCTGATGATGCCGCTGATCGGCCTTGGGCTGGCGTTTGGGGCACGTCTGCACGTGATGGAGAAGGTTGGCGCCGGGGTAGGCTTCGCCAGTATTACCACCATCGGCATCATGTTCGGACAGAACATGCACCCGGACAGCGACCTGGTGTTCAGCGATCTGTACCGCATCACCTCCGTCACCTTCGCGCTGGTGGTCACCCTGACGATGGTCTTTCTGGTGCACCTGATCCTGAACCGCTTTGAAGCGACGCGCTACGTTATCGCGCCGCCAAAAGCGGATTAGTGCGCCAGCACGGCGGGCAGTTGCGAGAGTAAAAACAGGATCAGGCCAATCGTCCCGCCCACTAATGTGCCGTTGACGCGGATAAACTGTAGGTCTTTGCCTATGTTAAGCTCGATCTGACGTGACATATCTTTGGCGTCCCAGCTTTTCACCGTGTCGCTGATATGGCGCGTCAGGAACGCCGCAAAATCCGGCGCGACGCGGTGCGCCGCCTGTTCCAGATGCTCGTTCAGCGACGCGCGCAGGCTGGCATCATTCGACAGCGTCTCACCAAACCACAGCCCGGCGTTGGCAATGCGCTGCTTCACGCGCGAGTCCTCGCTTTGCATATCCGCCTTTAGCCACTGGCGAAGGTCGGCCCACATTTCACCCAGATAACGGTTAAACGCTTCATCATTCTTCAGATAGTGCTTAATGTTGTCGGCTTTGGCCGCCATCTCCGGGTCGTTTTTCAGGTTGTCGATAAGCTTCAGCGTGGCACGGTCAAATGCCCGGCGGATCTGGTGCGTACGGTCGTGGCTGATATCGTCCAGCAGCGTGTTAACCGCGTTCGACACCATCTCTGCGCTCTGATCGCCCAGCCACTCGGTGGGCAGCACCATCGCTTTGCGGGGGTGCTCGGTCTTCAGCCAGTGGACAATCTGGTCAGAGATAAACTCCCGCGTGCTTTCCCGCTGAATCAGCGTAATCAGGCGGTTGATGATGGCGTCCAGCAGCACCTGATGGCGGTTGTTTTTAGTCATGCTTTCCAGCATCACGGCGCTGGTTTCGGTGAAATCGACCTTGTCGATAGCCTTATGCACCGCGCGTTTGAGCAGGCGCTGAATGCGCCCGTCGTCGGTCAGCTCAAGAAAACCGCTCATCACCTGCATCAGATGCAGCCCGACGCGCTGGGCGTTGTCGGGCTTGCTGAACCAGGCACCAATCATCTGCGCCGGCTCGTAGCGGCGAATTAACGCGACCAGCGACTGGGTATCCAGAAACTTCTCCTGCACGAACTGACCGAGATTGTCGCCAATCCGATCCTTATTGCGCGGGATGATTGCCGTATGGCGTGAAATGAACGGAATGGGCACCCTGCGAAACAGCGCGACGACGGCAAACCAGTCCGCCAGCGCGCCGACCATTGCCGCCTCGGCAATGGCCTTCACGCCGCGTACCCAGAAGGTCTGCGGCAGGAACAGGGTGGTGATAAAGGCCGCAGCGGCAATCAGCAGCAGCGACAGCGCCAGAAGCTTGGCGCGTTTGAGTTCAGCTATTTTTTCCATGGGTTAAGGATAGAGGGAGACGGGGGGAATGTGCAAAAACCGCCACAGCACCCACCCACCAAACCCCATTAGCACCACGCCCGCCGTGCGCTCAATCCACCACAGCGAACGGCTAAGCTTCTGTTGCACCGCCGATAGCCCCATCATCGACACCAGTGCCAGATCCCACACCAGCACCACCGTCACCATCCAGACGCCGCACGTTGTCTGCTGAAGCAGCGTGACGTCCGGACCGAGTAACGCCGTCATCAGCGCCAGGTAGAACAGCGCGTTCTTCGGATTTAACAGCGCCGACCCCAGCCCCAGCAGGATCTGCTTCATCAAAGAAGGGCACCGCTGTCGGGTTTCTGCAAGCGCCAGCGCCTGCGGTTGGCTGCGCACCAGATGCGAGCCGATCCACAGCAGATACAGCGCCCCGCAGAGCTCTATCAGCGTAAACAGCCAGGCAAACTGGCGCAGTGCGCTCCAGCCGATAATCACCAGTAAGATATACAGCCCGTTACCCGCGGCGATACCGAAGCACAACCCGGCGCTGCCGCGCAGTCGGTAGCGCGCGGCGTAGCCCACCAGCAGGAAGAAGTCCGGGCCCGGGCTTAACAGGGCGACAAAATGCGCCAGCGCCAGGGCGAGAAAAGCGGAAGGGAAGAACAGTTCCATAGCAACCTCGGTTAACAATCTGAGGTCAGCCTACGGTGATGCAAACGCTATTTATTGTCAGATATTGATCGGCCTGTCGCATACTGACGCGGCGTGGCCGCGGTATAGCTGACAAAGGTCTTATGAAAATGGCTCTGGTCGGCAAACCCGCTCTGGTAGCCGACGTCGGCAATGTCGTCTCCGGCACGCAGCCGCGCTTTGGCGAACTCCACGCGGGAGACGTTGAGAAAGCTGACCGGCGTCAGGCCGGTGTCCTGCCGGAAGGTGCGGATCAGCGTCTCTTTGCGCAGCGAGAATCGTTGCGCAAGTTCGTCAAGCGAAGGTGGTGCGGCCAGGTCGGCAAGAAATGCCTGCTGAAGGTGCTGACTGGTAGAGCGAAGCGCGTCTGCGTTTTCCACGCAGCGGGGAAGAGCAGAAAGTAGCGTGTCCACGGATGCAGGTGACATCGTCTCAACAACATCAAGGTAGCGCTTGAAGAGCGCAGGGTCGCGAATCACCTGGAACGCCACGGGAAGATCGGTGTCGATATAGAGCATATGGTAGCTGCGCGGTTGCCCGTTGACGGGGTTGCAGCTGTGCGGCGCGTAAGCCGGGATGACAATGAGATCGCCGGGGTTCAGGATAGACTCTCTGCCATGACTGACGCAGCAGGTCTGGCCTTCCATAATCGCGCCGATGGAGAGCTGCGGATGACAATGACGTTTGTACGCCCGGGTGCTCTGCCACGTACTGCGCAGCTCAAGACCTGCGGCGCGATGAAAGGTCTGGCGGATGTGGCGGGTATCGGTCATAAGAGCTCCAGTGATGAGCTTTTTTTATACCATGTATGCGTCTGCCCTGGCAGCGTCTTACTAAGAACCTTCCGTATATACCCAACTTTACCTTCATAGCCAGTCACATTGACTACCCTTAATACCCTAAGCGGTAAAACAAGGAGATTCGATATGGCTTACCAGACAGTAAATCCTGCCACCAACCAGCTCATCAAAGAATACCCCTCACATACCGACGCGGATGTAGAAGCGGCGCTGAAGGCGGCCGATGCGCTCTATCATTCTGACTGGGCCAAAGGCGACATCAGTCAGCGCCTGCCGGTACTGCATAAGCTTGCCGACCTGATCGACGAGCGCACCGAGGAGCTGGCGAAAATTGCCAGTCAGGAGATGGGTAAGCTCATCGAACAAAGCCGCGGCGAAGTGAAGCTGTGCGCGCAAATTGCCCGCTACTATGCGGACAATGCGAAGCAGTTCCTGGCCCCGGTGAAATATCCGTCTGAACTCGGGGAAGCGTGGGTGGAACATCACCCCATCGGCGTGCTGATGGCCGTAGAGCCGTGGAACTTCCCGTACTATCAGCTGATGCGCGTTCTGGCGCCAAACCTGGCGGCAGGTAACCCGGTGATCGCCAAGCACGCCAGCATCGTGCCGCACTGTGCCGAGACCTTTGCCCATCTGGTACGTGAAGCGGGCGCGCCGGAAGGGGCGTGGACCAACCTGTTTATCTCGTCCGATCAGGTAGCAAACGTCATCGCCGACGATCGCGTACAGGGGGCGGCGCTGACCGGTTCTGAAAAAGCGGGTAGCGTGGTTGCGGCGCAGGCAGCGAAGCACATCAAAAAATCGACCCTTGAACTGGGCGGGAACGACGTATTCGTGGTGCTGGACGATGCGGACCTGGAGAAGGCCGTGAAGATCGGCGTTAACGCGCGGCTTAATAACGCCGGGCAGGTCTGTACCGCAGCGAAGCGCTTTATCCTGCACGAGAGCATCGCAGACGCGTTCCTCGAGAAATTCACCGAGGCGTTTAAGCAGGTGAAGATTGGCGATCCGCTGGACGAAAGCACCACGCTGGGGCCGCTGTCGTCGAAAGACGCGCTTGAAACATTGACCAAACAGGTCAACGAGGCGGTGAAAAACGGCGCAACGCTGCACTATGGCGGTAAACCAGTACAGCGTGACGGGAGCTTCTTCGAACCGACGATCCTGACGAATATATCGCGTGAGAACCCGGCGTACTTCGAAGAGTTCTTTGGCCCGGTGGCGCAGATCTACGTAGTGAAAAATGATGACGAGGCGGTCGCTCTGGCCAACGACTCGCACTACGGTCTGGGCGGCGCGGTGTTCAGCCAGGATATCGAGCGCGCGAAAAAAATGGCGTCGCGTATTGAGACCGGGATGGTGTACATCAACTGGCTCACCGATACGGCGGCAGAACTGCCGTTCGGCGGCGTAAAACGTTCGGGTTACGGACGCGAGCTGTCGGACCTGGGGATCAAAGAGTTTGTGAACCAGAAGCTGGTGGTTGTTCGCAAGTAATGTCGGAAATAAAAAAAAACCTGCCATCCGGCAGGTTTTTTATTAACAGTTTCATCGCCTTTCTTGCCGGGTGGCGCTGCGCTTACCCGGCCTACAATGTGCAATAATTTTACTCTATTGCACCCTTCATTGTAGGCCCGTGCAAGCGTAGCGCCGCCGGGCGAAACGGGCAATCAGTCTTAGAAGGACACGCCGCCGCCAACATATGCGCCGTCAATCAGCGTGTGGTTTGGACGACCGTCTTTGCCATCAACGCTCACGTGGCGGTAGCCCACTTTCAGCGTAACCGGTTTGACCGGGGTCCAGCTTACGCCGCCGTTAGCTTCAACGTAGTTCTTCACGCTGTTGTTCAGGCCGTCTGGCGCAACGTAACCTTCACCGAATACCCTGATGCTGTCGGTCAGGGCAACGTTCACACCGCCGCCTACCGGGAACGCCACGCCGTTATCGCCTTTCTTCGGGCCAACGTAGAGGGCCTTAGCGCCTGCGTTCAGCATCACCGGGCCGACCTCGAAGTTGTAGCCTGCACCCACGCCACCGGTCGTGGTGCCGTCGTCGGTGTTTTTCAGCCAGTTACCTTCGGTGTACAGACCAGAGGTAGATTTGCCCATTTCCACATTCAGGTTGGTAAAGTTTTTACCCTGCTCAATGCTGCCGCCCATTGCCAGTGCGGAGCCCGATACGGCGGTGAGAGCAGAAAGGATGAGAACGTTAAGCTTTTTCATGAGTGTTTCCTCGTCATCAAATTAATCTGAGGGCACCTTAACAAGGGATGTTTATGACTGCAAATGTGATGGGTATCGCAGTTTTATGCTGTTTTTGTTGGGTTTTTTAATCTTAAATGTTGATGAGATGTTTGTAAGGCAAATCGTCAATCCCCAATCCATTCGCGTTTAGGGAAAGTTTATATTTTTGGCTAAACGTTTAATGAACGAGGCGAAGAAAGCCGTTTGAGGTGAATTAATTAAGTTTCTAATAATTTCCAAAAATATTTCAGCTGTCACAGATAAAGACAGAGGTTTACATTTCTGGTGATTGCTATACGTATTTCTTTGCCGATCCGCTGTCGTTACATGTCATTTTTCTGACACGTTTCTTCATTACGTTGTTGGCTTCACTTACTGGGTGCTAACAATATGAAAAGAAAAATCATTCCTGTGCTAATCGGTTGTGCGCTCTCTTTCTCTGCTCTGGCGGCACAGCCATCCGCGGAGCGCTACGTCGTCAGCTTCCCCGAAGGCTCGCATGTTAAATACAGCGGTGCGTTTGCCAGCGCGTTTCCGAACGGGCTTCCTGTGGGGGTGGGTTCTGGTTTGCTGTTCACCGGCAAGCAGGGCGATACCCTGACCTTCGCGACCGTGACCGATCGCGGTCCAAACGCCGACGCGCCAAAGAAGGGCAAAAACGAAGCCAAAATTTTTGTTACGCCGGATTTCGCTCCGCTCTTAATGACCATCCGCGTCCAGAACGGCAAAGCGGAGGCCGTGGATGCCCGCCCGCTGCATGATGATAAAGGCGAGATTAACGGCCTGCCGCTGGAAAGCGGCGTGATTGGCTCGACCAATGAAGTGGCGTTCAGCGACACCTTAAACGTGCTCAAAGGCGATAACCGTGGGCTGGATACGGAAGGCATCACGCCGGACGGGAAGGGCGGTTACTGGCTGTGCGATGAGTATGGTCCGTTCCTGATCAATATCGACAGCAAAGGGAAAATCCTCGCGATCCACGGCCCGCAGGCGGCGGAAGGGGAGAAATCCATTGCGGGCGGTCTGCCAAACATCATCAAATGGCGCCAGGCAAACCGTGGTTTTGAGGGCCTCACCCGGATGCCGGACGGGCGCATTATCGCCGCCGTGCAAAGCACGCTGGATATCGACGGTAAGAGCAAAAAGCAGGCGCTGTTTACGCGTCTGGTTAGCTTCGACCCGGTGACCGGGAAAACCGCGATGTACGGTTACCCCGTTGACAGCGCGGCCTACAGCAAAAACAGCGACGCTAAAATCGGCGATATCGTGGCGCTGGATAACCACACTGTCCTGCTGATTGAACAGGGTGAGGATAAAAACGACGCGATGCGTAACCTCATCTACAAGGTGGATCTGAGCAAGGCGAGCGATCTGACCGCCTTCGACAAGCCGGGCGACTACCCGGAGTTTGACGATGAGAAAACGCTGGCGCAGCGCGGCATTACCCTTGCCGCAAAAACGCAGGTGGTCGATCTGCGTGCCCTGGGCTGGCAGCAGGAAAAGGCCGAAGGACTGGCGCTGATAGACGGCAAAACGCTTGCGGTGGCGAACGATAACGACTTTGGCGTGAAGGTCGCGATGCAGAACCCGGTCGACGGCAAGAAGCTGAAGGATTATCGGGTAAACGCGGAAGGCAAGCTGACGCTGGATGACAAACCGGTGGAGACCACGCTCAGCGTGAAGCCGCTGAAGACGCCAGAATCTGACAGCGAATTGTGGATTGTGACGCTGCCGGAGGCGTTGAAATGAGAGCGAGTAGCTAACGCTTAACAGCCATTTCTTAAGTAAAGAAGCGCTATGGTCAAATGACTATGATCATAGTGCTTTTTTATTGATTTTTCAGTGGGTTACCCTCTGTGATTTTCTAGGGTTATCATGTTTAGTATGATTGCTAAACAAATTATAAAAAGTACTGGGGAAGGGAGTTAATATTTGTTATCTTATGTATTATAAGTGTTTTTGAGCTCGATAAATAATGATGAATCCAACTATCTTTAATTTAAACGAAAATGTATTGAGCGCGCATGTAACGGATTTTAATTTAGATATTGAAGTTCAATATTCAGCAGTCGTGTATGGTATCGACGAAAATTTTTTAACACACTGTGGGATCTCGTTGTTATCAATTGTTAAAAATACATCGGAAATACCTCTGCATTTTTTTATTATTACGGATAAAAGCAATGAAGTAGAGTTTTCCAGATTACAGTCTGTCATTAAAGGTACTCAGCATGCACTTACAATAATTATTGTGTCTGCTGACGCTCTGGATGTTTTTCCTAAAACTTCAATTTTCCCGGTCTCAATTTACTTCCGCCTTTTAGCGCCGTATTTAATTAAAGAGTATCGTTATTTTTTATATGTTGATGCTGATATTGTAGCATTAAACAGTATTTATGAGTTATTAGAGCATGTTAAACCGAGAAATGATATTTGCTGTGCTGTCAGGGAGCCTGAGCATCAGGTTACTCTTTCAAAATCTATTAATATATCTGGTTGCGATTATTTTAACTCTGGAGTTCTCTATGTCGATTCAGAAACGTGGAATGAAAATAAAATATCGCAAAAAGTCTTTGAGTGTTTATTGGAACGAGGGGAGGGCTTTAAGTATTTTGATCAGGACGCCCTTAACGTTGTCCTGTACAAAAAAGTTAAGTTAATAGATGAAAAATATAACTGTCAAATAAAGGCCGGGCACAAAAAAGGGGATTTCATGCGTGAGCCTCCCAAGGAAACAGTTTTGTTACATTATGTTGGTAGTGATAAACCATGGCAGCTATGGAATCAACAGAAAATTAGTGCTCACTATCGCAAATATAAAAAAATGTCACCCTGGTGTGATGTTGAAGATGTAAAACCACGTTGTGCGCAAGAACTTAAGAAATGCTATAAAACGCTTAATAATAAGAAACAGTTTATAGAAGCTTTCTGCATGTTCGTTCGGTATCATTTAGTACGTTTCCTGGAAAAAAGGCAAGCAAGTCATGTTAAGTCGTGAATATATTAAAAAGTTTAATGTTAACCTTATTTTCATTCTTATTGTGTTTTCAATTGGTAGCGATCTTTTTATGGAGGCCTATCCAAGAAAGTTGTTTTACATAGGTTGTTACCTTTCGATTTTTGGCCTTATTTTTTTGGAACGCTGGAAGGATTTTCGTCAGTGGCTATTGGGCAATAAAATCGCGATAGCTTTTTTATTGAGCATTGTGCTTCTGGGGGCCAGTAAGCTAATTTGGTCTGTGAAATTTCCCTCAGTGCACTTACAGGACATTAAAGATAACTATTATGCTGGTGGGAAATTGTTGATTCTGTCCGGAGTGATGGCATTTTATTTGCTTAAGTCAGTAAGTAATATCTCACTTCAAAGCTGGAAATTTGCTGCTTCCATCAGTCTTGCGCTAAGTTTACTCACGGTTTGGTTTGGTTATCAGGAACAAGCTGCTGGTGTTACCAGAATTAAACTTCTTGCCGATGCTGCCACGACTGCTGCTTATATTATGGTTATTCAGTCAGTTCTATGTTTATCTCTAATTAAAAAAGCAGTTTCAAATCAACTTTACCGTACCGTATTTTACCTTTTAATATTTTTTGTATTCTCTTATTTATTACTGATGACAGAAACCCGTGGTGCTATAGGTACTTTTTTCATCGTCTGCTTTGCTCTGGCCTGTTTTGAACTGAGAAATGTAAAGCCTCGTTATTGGTTTTTAGCATTGCTGGCATTATCGGTGATTGGATGTGGCATCGGCTATAAGATGCAAAAAAGAATTGTTGAGGCCTATGATAATATTCAGCAATTACAACAAAATAACGCCAATACATCTTTGGGTGCACGTTATGTTATGCTTGATGCAGGACTGCATGCAGCGAGGTTTTCTCTTTTCGGTCAGGATGCAGAACAGCGTTATAATAATGCAAGACAATATATTGAAAACAACTATAAAAGTGCAGAGGCAGTCAGGGCTATTAAATATCACTTCCACAATGATATAATTGAAAGCTTTAGTTTGCAGGGATTGTTAGGCGTTATTGCTATTATACTGTTTTATATTATTGGTTTTTTAGTTTCATGTGAAAAAAAGAATAAGATCAACGTTGGGTTGTTGCTTTATATGTCAGCGCTACTTCTAATGGGGATGACAGATGTTCTCTTTATTCAACGAAATACAGCTATGGTCATCGGCGCTTGTGCCGTGATCTTGCTTCTCTGCCAGAGTGAAGAGAACAAAAGGATTGAAAGTTCGAAACAATAATTTATCAGGGCCATTAAATATTGGCCCTGATTTATTTTATTTCTTCAGCCCCGCAAATGCTGCCCGAATCTCCTCTTCCGGCAGCTGTATTCCAATAAACACCATCACGCTGTGCGGCGCTTCATCGCCCCACGGGCGGTCCCAGTCGGCGCTGTACAGGCGCTGTACGCCCTGAAACAGCAGGCGGTTTGGCTCGCCGTCGATCCACAGCATCCCTTTGTAACGCAGCAGCTTGTCGGCAAACGACAGCAACAGGTTTTCCATCACGCGGGAGACTTCGCTGATGTCCACCGGGTAGTCCAGCTCCACCACAATCGACGCCACGTCGTTTTGCCTGTCTCCCATAAAGTGGAAGCGCGGTTTCGTGGTGACGTTCTCTTCCAGCATAAAGCCGTTGGTGTTGAACAGCTGTAACAGGTCGATATTGCCGTGCGTTACCGTGTAAATCGGCGCGTGAGTTAATGCGCGTCAGGCGCTCGCGGAGTTTTTCGCTGTCGCCCGCCACGTCGGTTTTGGTCAGCAGAATGCGGTCGGCGTAGCCAACCTGAGACTGGGCGATGGTGAACTGGTTCATCTGCTCGTCGGCGTGGACCGCATCCACCAGAGCGATGACGCCGTCCAGCAGGTAGCGCTGGCACAAAACGTCATGAGAGAAGAAGGTCTGGATAATCGGGCCCGGGTCCGCCATGCCGGTGCATTCGATCACCAGACGGTCAAAGTCGATGTCGCCGCGATCGCGGCTGTCGAGCAGATCCAGCAGGGCGTCTTCCAGCTCGTTAGAGCGGGTGCAGCAGATGCAGCCGTTGGTCAGGGTTTTGATTTGCGTGGCGCGATCGCCAATCAGCTGATCGTCCACCGAGACTTCACCGAACTCGTTTTCGATCACGGCGATGTTGAAGCCGTGCTGCTCGTTCAGGATGTGGCGCAGCAGGGTGGTTTTGCCTGCGCCGAGAAAACCGGTCAGCAGGGTAACGGCAATCGGGGTCATGGTCTCTCCTTTAGCAGCAGCGGACGCCGCCTTCTCCACTTCCGCCATAGCGCGCTTCCTGACGCTCGCGGAAGAATTCGGTGTAGGTCATGTACGGCTTATCCGGATGGTTGGTCTTCATATGCTCAACGTAGTTGTCATAGTCCGGAATGCCAATCAGCATCTTCGCCGCCTGACCGAGGTATTTTTTCGCTTCGCCTAAGTTACCAAACATAATGCATCCTGATAAGACAAAGCCCGGTGGCGCTACGCTTACCGGGTCTACAGTACCGTTGTAGGGCGGGTCAGCGTAGCGCCACCCGCCATTTTTTTAATGGTGTGAAGAGGTCTTCACGCCGCCTTCCGGCACTGGCACGTACGGGGTCTCTTTATCCGTACGGCCATCGGCGTTGCGCACTTTCATCCAGGTTTTAATCCCGTAGAAGATAATGCTGTACACCACCACCAGGAACAGAATGCTCAGACCCGCGTTGGTGTAGTTGTTCACCACGATATGGTTCATGTTGGCAATCTGCTGCGCGGTCAGATCCGCGCCGCCTGCGGCAATCTTCTCTTTGTACTGGTTAGCCATGAAGAAGAAGCCTTCCAGCTGCGGGTTGGTGCTGAACAGCTTCAGACCCAGCGCCCAGGTGGTGCAGAGCAGCAGCCACAGCGCAGGAACCACGGTCACCCAGATGTATTTGGTGCGTTTCATCTTCACGAGAACAACGGTGCCCAGCACCAGAGCTACGGCTGCGAGCATCTGGTTAGAGATGCCGAACAGCGGCCACAGGCTCTTCACGCCGCCCAGCGGGTCGACAACGCCCTGATACAGCAGGTAACCCCACAGGCCTACGCAGCCCGCCGTACCCAGAACACCCGCCACCAGAGAGTCGGTTTTCTTCAGGAATGGCACGAAGTTGCCCAGCAGATCCTGCAACATAAAGCGGCCTGCACGGGTACCGGCATCCAGCGCGGTGAGGATGAACAGCGCTTCGAACAGAATACCGAAGTGGTACCAGAAGCCCATGTCCGCCCACGGCAGCACTTTGTGGAACACGTGTGCGATACCCACGGCCAGCGTCGGCGCGCCACCGGCACGGTTCAGCACGGACGGTTCGCCGATGTCTTTCGCGGTCTGCATGATCTGCTCAGGCGAGATCACGAAGCCCCAGGAGCTGACGGTTGCCGCCGCGTGTGCGCTGGCCTCTTTCAGCTGGGCCATGATCAGCGCGGTATTTTCGCCGCCCATCTCATGCAGGTTTGGCATGGTGATGCCAAGACCCGCCGGTGGAGTGTTCATCGCGAAGTACAGGCCTGGCTCGATAATCGACGCCGCCACCAGCGCCATGATCGCCACGAAGGACTCCATCAGCATCGCGCCGTAACCGATAAAGCGCGCGTCGGTTTCGTTGGCCATCAGCTTCGGCGTGGTGCCGGAAGCGATCAGCGCATGGAAGCCCGAAACGGCGCCGCAGGCGATGGTGATAAACAGGAACGGGAACAGGGCGCCTTTCCACAGCGGACCGGTACCGTCAATGTACTGGGTCACCGCCGGCATTTTCAGCTCCGGGTTGATGATCACAATCCCGATCGCCAGCCCGACGATCACGCCGATTTTCAGAAAGGTTGCCAGGTAGTCACGCGGAGCCAGAATCAGCCACACCGGCAGCAGGGCGGAGATAAACGCGTACCCGATCAGCGCGAAGGTGATGGTGGTGTCCTTGAAGGTCAGCGCCGGGCCCCAGTACGGGTCGTGCGCAATCACGCCGCCGAAGTAGATCGAGGCGACCAGCAGCACGATACCAATGACCGACACTTCACCCACGCGGCCCGGGCGCAGGAAGCGCATGTAGATGCCCATGAACAGCGCAATCGGCACGGTCGAGCAGACGGTGAAGACGCCCCACGGACTTTCGGCCAGCGCTTTCACCACGATCAGCGCCAGCACCGCCAGGATGATGATCATGATCAGGAAGCAGCCGAAGAGGGCGATAGTGCCCGGCACGCGGCCCATCTCTTCTTTGATCATCTCGCCCAGCGACGAACCGTTACGGCGCGAGGAGATAAACAGCACCATAAAGTCCTGCACCGCCCCCGCCAGCACCACGCCCGCCAGCAGCCAGAGCGTGCCCGGCAGGTAGCCCATCTGCGCGGCCAGCACCGGGCCGACCAGCGGACCCGCGCCTGCAATGGCGGCAAAGTGGTGACCAAACAGCACGTAGCGGTTGGTTGGCACGTAGTTCAGGCCGTCATTGTTAATGACCGCCGGGGTGGCGCGCGTCGGGTCGAGCTTCATGACCTTTTGCGCGATGTATAAGCTGTAGTAGCGATAAGCCACAAGGTAGACGGAAACCGACGCGACCACGATCCACAGGGCGCTGACGTGCTCGCCCCGGCGTAATGCGACAACCGCCAGACAGAAAGCACCGAGGATCCCGAGTAAGGCCCAGGGCACGTGCTTGAGTAGTTTTTTAGTATCCATAGTAAGACCTGGTTTTTTATGTAAAGAAAAAAGGGTCAGGGTTCGTTGTGAGGAGGTATTGATTAATGCTGGAGCGATCGTGCCAGATCCCCGCACGCGTAAAGCACGGTAAATGGGTGAGTGGTTGAAAGCGATGCGTGAGCGGTCAAAAGCGGGGGCGAGTGGTTAAGGCTCACCCCCGGCGGAAAGAAATATGTGATTGAGATCACTAAGGATAATCTGGCGCTTCGGGCGTGGCCGTTCACGCCTGTGCGGAAACGCAGCGCTTTTTGTGCAATGGGATCAAACCGCGGCTTCCATCTCCATCATCACCGGGTGGAAACGGCGTTTGAAGTAGATCAGGCCGTGCCCCTCGCTGCTGAGAATGATGTTTTTTATTTCCACGAGATAGACCAGATGGGTGCCGATGGTTTGCACCTGGGTTATCTCCCCTTCCAGACTTGCCAGCGCGCCTTTCAGCACCGGCTGCGCCAGCGGGCCTTTCTGCCAGCAGGAGAGCGCGAAGCGCTCCTCCATGGCCATGCCCGTCATTCCGGCAAAGTGGCGGGCCATGATCTCCTGCTCGTGGTTCAGCACGTTGACGCACAGTTTGCCGTTGCCCTGAAAGACCGGGTTCATGGCGCTGTTGGCGTTGATGCAGACCATGACCGAGGGCGGGGTATCCGTTACTGAACAGACCGCAGTGGCGGTAATACCGCAGCGACCGGCGTCGCCCTCGGTGGTGACCACATTGACCGCCGCCGAAAGGCTGGCCATCGCGTCGCGAAAACGCAGGCGTTCTTCAGATTGCATTGAAACCTCCCGCTGCGCTATTTCAGCAGCTTATCCAGCATGTTGATATCAGTGTTGTTGTGCAGGTGCGGCACGGTCCAGCCGTGCTGGTCGTACTCGGACATGCAGCGGTCAACCATCGCCATCATCTTGTCCATGTTGCCGGAGCTTTGCGCCTGACGCAGGCATTGCAGGCGGATCTCGTCCTGGCTTCCGGAGTAGTTAATCTCGTACAGCTCGTGGCGACCGCCAAACTCGCTGCCGATGGCGTCCCACATCAGTTTCAGAATCTTGATGCGCTCGACGTGATCCATCCCGTTGGAGCCGCGCACGTACTTCGCCAGATACTGGTCGATCTGCGGGTTGTTCAGGTCCCGCGCGCTGGACGGCAGGTAGATCAGCCCGGAGGTCACGTTGCGTTCGATGATGTTCTTGATCTTCGCGTAGGCCATTGGCGCCATCACGCGGTAGGTCTGCAACGCCGCGTGGTCAGGCAGGTACGCGCCGTTCACCCACGGCGTCGCTTCGGAGCACATGGAGTCGCTCAACGCCCAGAACATGTTGCGCCACGCCACCACTTCGCCGAGATCCGCCTGCACGCCGCGAAACTCCAGGGTACCGGTGCACTCCAGGGATTTCTTCAGCAGGGCGGTGATGAAGTCGAGCTTCACCGCCAGGCGCACGCAGGCCTGAAGCGGGTACATACGGGCGAAGCCGCCCTCCATCGTCCAGCGACGGCAGCGGTCGAAGTCGCGGTAGATCAGCACGTTTTCCCACGGGATCAGCACGTGATCCATCACCAAAATCGCGTCGTTCTCGTCGAAGCGGCTGGAGAGCGGATAGTCATACGGGGAGCCGGTTGCGCCTGCCACCATCTCGTACGAGGCGCGGGAGATCAGCTTCACCCCTTCGGCGTCCATGGGAGCGACGAACATCAGCGCGAAGTCCGGGTTTTCGCCCATCACCTGCGCGGAGCCAAAACCGATCATGTTGTAGTGGGTCAACGCCGAGTTGGTCGCCACCACCTTCGCGCCGCTGACAACGATCCCGGCGTCGGTCTCTTTCTCCAGCTTGATGTAAACGTCCTTCACCTCGTCCGCCGGCTTATGGCGATCGATCGGCGGGTTGACGATGGCGTGGTTAAAGTACAGGCCGGTTTCCTGAATGCGGGTGTACCAGTTGCGGGCGTTCTGCTCGAACTGACCGTAGAAGGCAGGGTTCGCTCCCAGCGCGCAGCCGAACGCCGCTTTATAGTCCGGCGTGCGCCCCATCCAGCCGTAGCTCAGGCGCGACCACTCGGCGATGGCGTCGCGCTGCTGGCGCAGGTCGTCGGCGCTTTTCGCCACGCGGAAAAATTTGTGGGTGTAGCCGCCGCTGCCGGTGTCGGTGCCCCAGCACAGCGTATCCTGCATGTCTGGCTTGTGCAGGGCGTCGTACATCTGGGCGATGGACGCCGCCGCATTGCGAAATGCCGGGTGGGTAGTGACGTCCTTAACGCGCTCGCCGTAGATATAAATCTCACGGCCATCTTGCAGGCTTTTTAAATACTCTTCGCCGGTTAACGGACGTTTGGCATCAGCGCGGAAATCTTCAGGCTTCATAGGGACCTCGTATCGGAAGATGGTTGTTAAATTTATGTTTTGTTTTTGTTGTTTAATTGAAGCGTGAGAGGGGCGGAACGTGAAGGGACGATTGGGACAACGGCGGGTACTTTTCGGGCGGGATTGGGATTTGTGATCTGTGCGGGTTTTTGGCGGGTGGCGCTGCGCTTACCCGCCCTACATACCGCGATGCGCTCAGGAAACCGGTACTTTCTGCGCCCGATACGCGCTGGGCGAGCAGCCCGTCAGGCGATTGAAAAACCGGGCGAAATAGGCCGGATCTTTAAATCCCAGCTGCCAGGCAATCTCGCTGACCGCGCTGTCGGAAAACAGCAGCAGGCGCCTGGCCTCGCGCAGCTGCCGGTCGAAGATCAGCCGTTTCGGCGAGCGGTTGGCGAAGCGGCGGCAGATGTCCGTCAGGCGGGATTCGGTGAGGTGCAGTTCGCTGGCGTATTCCGGTACCGTCCAGTGCTGGTGATAGTGGGTGTCGATCAGCTGGGTAAAGCGCTGAAACAGCTTCAGCTCGCCGCGCATGCCGCTGGCCGCGTGGTCGTCGAGCTTCGCGTTGCGCAGCAGCAGGGTAAAGACCGCCTGCGCCAGAAGGACCAGCGTATGCTCACGGCCCGGCAGCTGTGCCGTGGATTCCCGGGCAATGAGCTGCCAGTAGTGCTTTAGCGCCGCCAGCTCGTCAGGCTTGTCGGCAAGCGACAGGCAGATCCCCGGCAGGCCGAACGCTTCCCGCGTGCCGGGGTAGAGCACTTCTAACAGCGGCCAGATGAGATCCTCGCGCACCGTCAGCACGTGGCCGTCGCTGTCGGATTCGGTGATAAACGCGTGCGGCACCGACGGCGGCGTCAGCACAAACAGCGGCGCCTGCACCGAATAGCGGTGGTCGTCGAGCTGGAGCTCAATCTGCCCGGTGTCGAGAAAGTGCATCTGAAAATACTGGTCGTGACGGTGCGCCTGCATGTCGCGGCCAAAAAAGGCCGCCATGCGCGCGAACGACTGGTAGTGCACATCGTCGGAGCCCAGACTTTCGTCGTACTCCTTGCTGATATCAATGTTGGCGATAGGGCTCTGGCACATGCTCGTTCCTCTGTTGAACCCGCTGCGTCATCGGGATGCGCGTCAGCACCAGCGCGCCGACCACCAGCAGACCCGCCACGAACCACAGCCCGGAGCTGAAGCTGCCGGTCGCGTCGCGCAGAATACCAATCAGCAGCGGGCTGACGGCAGATCCGACGTTGCCGATGGCGTTGATCACCGCCAGCGCCACCGCGCGGGATTGCAGGCTAATAACCTGGTCCGGCGTGGTCCAGAATATCGCCATGGCGGTAAACGATCCGGTTGAGGCCATGATGATGCCAAGCAGCTGGATCAGGCTGTGATCGGTCGCGGAGGCCAGCATCCATCCCGCCGCTGCAAACAGGTACGGCAGGATGGTGTGCTTTTTTCGCTCTTTCAGCCTGTCGGAGCGGCGACTCCACCAGATCATCCCGAGAATGGTACAAAACTGCGGGATCGCCGCCAGCAGGCCAATCACGATATTGCTGCTGCCGGTGTTGAAGCTTTGCAGGATCTGCGGCGTCCAGATGTTGATCGCACTCAGCGTATTGGTCAGACAGAAGTAGGCCAGCGTGTAGAGCAGCACGGCGGGCGTAAGCACCTCGCGAAGCGTCGATCGCGGCGTGACGGATTGGGCGATGGCGACCTCCTGCTCGCGGGCGATCATCGTTTTCAGCGCCTGCTTTTCGTCTTCATCCAGCCAGGTGGCCTGATCCGGCGTGTCGTTGAGGTAAAACCAGGTCACCACGCCGAGCACCACCGACGGCAATCCCTCCAGCAGAAACAGCCACTGCCAGCCCTTCAGGTTCCACATCCCGTCCATCGCCAGAATGTACCCGGAGAGGATCGAGCCAAGCATCATGGTCACCGGCATGGCGATCATAAACAGCGCGTTGGCGCGGGCGCGGTGATAGGCCGGAAACCACCAGGTAAGATAGACCAGAATCCCCGGCAGGAAACCGGCTTCCGCAATGCCCACCAGCATGCGCAAGACGTAAAGCGTTTCAGGGCTGGTGGCGAACATGGTGCAGGTGGAGGCGATGCCCCACACCACCATGATCCCGGCGATCCAGCGGCGCGCGCCGACCTTCGCCAGCATGATGTTGCTGGGGATCCCGCACAGCACGTAGGTGACGTAAAACAGCGTCGCGGCCAGGCCAAACATGGTCGACGTGAGGCCCAGATCTTTGCCCATCGTCAGCCCGGCAAAGCCGATGTTGATGCGATCGAGAAACGAGAAAACAAACAGGATAAAGAGAAACACGATCAAACGACGGAACAGCTTATTGATTGCGCGATGTTCTACATCTTTATTATGCAGGGTTGAGGTCGTCATGTTGCGCTCCACATCGTACGTTTAGTAGACGGATTTATTGTTATCAACTGCTGTGGTGACGTCGGTAAAGCGGGCCGCCAGCGCTTCGGCGCTGCGGGCGAGCAGGGTGGTATCCACGCCAACCGCCACAAACAGTGCGCCGAGGCCGAGATAGCGTTTCGCCAGCTGTTCATTCGCCATCAGAATGCCGGGCGCTTTGCCCGCGCTGAGGATCTGCGCGATCGCCTGCTCAATGGCGGCCTGCACCTCCGGGTGCTGTGGGTTGCCGGCAAAGCCCATATCGGCGCTCAGATCCGCCGGGCCGATAAACACACCGTCGACGCCTTCCACGTCCAGGATCTGCGGCAGGTTTTTCAGCGCCTCGCGGGTTTCGATTTGCACCAGCACGCACATGGTGTCGTTAGCCTGATGAAGATAGTCCGGGATGCGGTTCCAGCGCGACGCGCGTGCCAGGGCGCTGCCGACGCCGCGAATGCCCGCAGGCGGATAGCGGGTGGCGCTTACCGCCAGCCGCGCCTCGTCAGCGTTTTGCACCATCGGCACCAGCAGGGTTTGCGCCCCCACGTCCAGCAGCTGCTTGATCTGCACAGGATCGTTCCACGACGGACGCACTACCGGCTGGCTGGGATAAGGGGCGATGGCCTGTAATTGAGTTAACACGGTCTGCACGCTGTTCGGCGCGTGTTCGCCGTCGATCAGCAGCCAGTCAAAACCGGCCCCGGCCAGCAGCTCGGCGCTGTAGCTGCTGGTCAGCCCCAGCCATAAGCCGATTTGCGGACGGCCCGCCTTCAACGCCGCTTTGAATGCGTTTTGCATGGTCGCCTCCTTACACAAAGCGACAGCTGATGGAGCCCATGTTGCCGTAGTCAACATGGAAGGTATCGCCTCTGCTGGCGGCAACCGGACGGGTAAACGAGCCGCCGAGGATGATTTGTCCGGGCTCAAGCTGCACGTCGTACGGCGCGAGCTTGTTCGCCAGCCACGCCACGCCGTTCGCCGGGTGGTTAAGCACGCCTGCCGCAACGCCGGTCTCTTCAATCACGCCGTTGCGATAGAGCAGGGCGGAGATCCAGCGCAGATCCAGCGCGTCGGGCTTAATCGGACGACCGCCGAGGATCACCCCGGCGTTGGCAGCGTTGTCGGAGATGGTGTCGAACACCTTGCGCGGGCGCTGGGTCTCCGGGTCAACGTTGTGGCAGCGGGCGTCGATCAGCTCCAGCGCGGGGATGACGTAGTCCGTGGCGTTGTAAACGTCGAAGATCGTGCAGTTCGGGCCGCGCAGCGGTTTTGCCAGCACGAAGGCCAGCTCCACTTCAATGCGCGGGACGATAAAGCGGTCAACGGGGATGTCGCTGCCGTCGTGGAAGAACATGTCGTCCAGCAGCGCGCCGTAGTCCGGCTCGCTGATCTGCGAGCTGGCCTGCATCGCCTTCGAAGTGAGGCCAATCTTGTGGCCTTTCAGCACGCGGCCTTCGGCAATTTTCAGGCTCACCCATTCGCGCTGGACTGCGTAGGCGTCTTCAATCGTGATCTCCGGGTACTCCAGCGAGATCGCGCGGATCTGCTCCCGGGACTGTTCCGCCTGATGCAGGCGGTGGGCGATCAGGGTATGGGTGTGTTTGTCGAGCATGGCGTATCCTTTGTGCGGCTGTTGCCGGGTGGCGCGTAGCGATCCCGGCCTACGTTCGAGCCGTTGTAGGCCCGGTAAGCGAAGCGCCACCGGGCGAAAAAGATGTCTACTTAAACAACGCGTGTACGTTGTTTTGTTTGTAATTGAGCGTCGGGTGCAGCTCGTCGAGCTCGAAGGACAGCGCCAGATAGCGCTCCGCCATCAGCGCCGCGAAATGGGTTTTGATCAGCGTAAACAGCATCTCCCCCACGGCTTCACGGCTCTCCAGGCTCCGGCCCGCGCCAATCTTCAGCGTCATATGCACAAAGGCGTAATCATGCTTACCGTCCGCCATCTGCCAGGTGTCCAGCCAGTGGGCGCGGCTGCGGATGCCGCCGAGCGGGAAGATCCCCGTGGCGGCCAGCGCCTCGTTCACTTTGGCGAACAGCCCCGGCAGGTCGGCCTGCGCGCGGAGGTTGTCGGTACATTCAGCAATAAAGTGCGGCATAACGACTCCTTACGCGGGCAGCGGGAAAACGGCGTTAACCTGGCCGGTGCCGGAGCTGGCGAACAGCTCGGTGAGAAACTCCACCTTGCCGTTGTAGTTGTCCCAGCCGAGCATCCCCAACAGCATCACCGTGTCGTGCATGTTGCCCTCGCCGTAGCAGTAGTCGGCGTACTCCGGCAGCATGCTGCAAAACTCTTTAAACTGGCCTTCACGCCACAGCTTGACCACGCGCTCGTCCATCTGGCGGTCGAACTCGCGGGTGTAGCTGTTCATCCCTTCCTCGGCGCGCTGATCGTCGATAAACCTGTGCGACAGCGAGCCGCTGGCGAGCACCGCCACGGTGCCGTCGTACTTTTCGATGGCGCTGACGATGGCCTCGCCCAGCCTGCGGCTGTCGGCGAAGTCGTGAACCGTGCAGAACGCCGAGATGGAAATCACTTTGAAGTGCTTATCCGCATTCATATAGCGCATCGGTACCAGGGTGCCGTACTCCAGCTTGAGGCTCGGGATGTTGTGCGCCTTGGCGCGCACGCCGAGCTTCACCGCTTCGTCGGCGATCAGCTGCCCGAGCGCCGGATTGCCGTCATAGTCATACGTCATGTCGCGGATAAAGTGCGGCAGCTCGTTGCTGGTGTAGACGCCTGAAAAATGATCCGCACAGTTGATGTGGTACGCGCTGTTTACCAGCCAGTGGGTGTCGAACACGATGATGGTGTCCACGCCCAGCTCGCGGCAGCGCTTGCTGATCTCTTTATGCCCGTCGATGGCCGACTGGCGGCAGCCGTGGTTTTTCCCCGGCAGCTCGGAAAGGTACATCGACGGCACGTGGGTGATTTTTGCCGCTAACGCTAGCTTGCCCATTGTCAGATCCCCCATTTTGGAATCGGATGGTCGCCCATGGAGATGCAGACGTTCTTCATCTCCGCGAACACCTCAAAGCTGTACTCGCCGCCTTCGCGCCCGGTGCCGGAGGCCTTCACGCCGCCAAACGGCTGGCGCAGGTCGCGCACGTTCTGGGTGTTCACGAACACCATGCCCGCTTCAATGTTGCGCGCCAGACGGAGCACCTTGCTGACATCCTGGGTCCAGATGTACGACGCCAGGCCGTACTCCACGTCGTTCGCCAGGCGCAGGCCTTCCGCTTCGTCCTTAAACGGCAGCAGGCAGGCCACCGGCCCGAAGATCTCCTCCTGCGCCACGCGCATGCGGTTGTCGACGTCCGCCAGCACCGTCGGGCGCAGGAAGTTGCCGCCTTTCAGGTGCGCGGGCAGATCGGTCGGTTTGTCCGGGCCGCCCGCCAGCAATGTGGCACCTTCCTCGATGCCGAGGCGGATATAGCCGGAGACTTTTTCCCAGTGTTGTTGGCTGATGAGCGCGCCAACCTGGATGTTCGGATCGGTTGGATCGCCCACGCGCAGGCGGTTGGCGCGTTCGGCGAAGCGCCTGACGAATTCCGGGTAGATGCTCTGCTGGATGAAAATGCGCGAGCCGGCGGTGCAGCGCTCGCCGTTGATGGAGAAGATGGTGAACAGCGCGGCGTCCAGGGCGCGCTCGATATCCGCATCCTCAAATATCAGCACCGGGGATTTGCCGCCCAGCTCCATGGAGTATTTCTTCAGCCCGGCGTTTTTCATGATGTTGCGCCCGGTGGCGGTGCCGCCGGTGAAGGAGACGGCGCGCACGTCGTGATGACGCACCAGCGCGTCGCCCGCCGTGGCGCCGTAGCCCTGCACCACGTTCAGCACGCCCGCCGGAATGCCCGCCTCCAGCGCCAGCTCTCCCAGTCGGTCGGCGGTCAGCGGCGAAAGTTCGGACATCTTCAGCACCGCGGTGTTGCCCAGCGCGAGACAGGGCGCGACCTTCCAGGTGGCGGTCATAAACGGCACGTTCCACGGCGACACCAGCGCGCAGACACCCACCGGCTGCACCAGCGTGTAGTTGAGCATCTTGTCGTCGACCGGGTAGGTTTTACCGTTCATCTGCTGGCACACCTCAGCGAAAAACTCGAAGTTGTGCGAGGCGCGCGGAATGAGCACGTTTTTGGTCTGATGGATCGGCAGGCCGGTGTCGGCGGTTTCCATTGCGGCAATGTCCGGCACGTTCTGGTCAATCAGTTCGCCCAGGCGACGCATCAGGCGCGCGCGCTCCTTCATCGGCAGGTTGGCCCATTTCGGGAACGCCTCTTTAGCGGCGGCAACGGCCTGATGAATTTCCGCTTCACCGCCGGAGGCGACTTCCGCTAATACCTCGCCGGAGGCCGGGTT
This sequence comes from Enterobacter cloacae complex sp., assembly GCF_900322725.1. NCBI lineage: Bacteria > Pseudomonadati > Pseudomonadota > Gammaproteobacteria > Enterobacterales > Enterobacteriaceae > Enterobacter > Enterobacter cloacae complex sp. The sequence goes on from NZ_LT991957.1 coordinate 2,769,919, forward strand.
AGTGGTGTGGAAGTACTCACTTCCGGCGACGTTTTTACCGTTGATCCAGTGGTTAATCTTTTTCATTTTGCAGTCTCCTCACTGACAATTCGGTTTACCAGGCGGCCCACGCCTTCCACTTCCACCACCACTTCATCGCCCGGCACCACGTCGGACAGCCCCTTCGGCGTGCCGGTGGCAATCATGTCGCCGGGTTGCAGGGTCATAAAATCGCTCAGATACGCAATCAGGTAGGGGATGCTGAAAATGAGATCGGCGGTGCAGCCTTCCTGACGCAGTTCGCCGTTGACGTAGGTGCGAAGACGAAGGTTGTGCGGATCGGGAATCGCTGATTTCGGCACGACGTGCGGGCTGATGGGGGTCAGCCCGTCGCGGCTTTTTACCCGCAGGTTCGGGCGGTAGTAGTTTTCCAGGTAGTCGCGGATGGCGTAGTCGTTGCAGACCGTATAGCCCGCGACATACTCCATCGCCTCGGCTTCGCTCACCTTATGCGCGGTTTTACCGATAACCACCACCAACTCCGCCTCGTAGTGCATGTATTCGATATTGTTTGGACGCACCGAGGTCTGGTTGTCGCCGTTAAAGGTGTTCGGCGCTTTGATAAACACCAGCGGTTCGGTGGGCGGCTTGAAGTCCAGCTCGCTGGCGTGATCGGCGTAGTTAAGGCCGAGGGCAAACAGCGTGGCGTGCGGCGGCGCGGTACGGGTAAGGGCGACGTCGCGCTCATCCACCACCGGGTTTTCCAGCGGCGGAAATCCTTCTGCCAGAATGCGTACCCGATCGCCCGGGCGGATCTCGACGCGGCTTTGCGGCGTGCCGAGCAATATGGCATCGCCGGGATTCAGGGTGGCAAATTCGCTCAGGGCGCTCAGCAGTTCGGCGGCGTTGCGGTGCAGATCGGCGGTATTCCAGTGGTCCGCTTCGCGGCCGTTGATCTCGGTGATGATGGTCAGGTTGTCCACGCTATCAACGGCGACAGGCTCTCCGAGCGGGCAAAATCCATCCCGACATTTGGCCTTAATGGGCGGGCGATAAAAGCTCTCCTCCGGCAGGCTGATTTCGTTGGCCAGCGCATACCCGGCGATGTACGCCGCCGCCTCTTCAGCGCGTACTTTGCTGGCGGTTTTTCCCACCACCAGCGCCACCGTCGCACCGCTTAACACCGTTTCCCCCTGCGGAAAAGGAATCGGTTCGCCTGCGCGGATAACGGTGTTGTGTGGCTTGATAAACCATACCGCCGTTTTTGGCGGCGCGTTATAGGGGGCTTTTTCAAACGCCTCTGCCCAGGCAGCACGCTGGCTCTGGTGGTTTAGCGCCACGGCAAAAACAGTACCTTTCATTCCCATACTCCTCAGACCGGATATCCGGTTTGGATTTCATTAATATGTTAATGATTTGGTTTTATGCTTTTGCTGAACGTTTCGCAATCAGAAGTGAATAATTTGTGATATGAGTAACAATAAATTTACATAAACAGATAAATGTATCATTGAATCAATGCATTAAAAAAAGCGCGTTGTTTCTGTTAGACTTTTTAGGTAAAAACGTGCTGTTGATAAAAGCATCTGTTTTGAATTGTTTACTTGTTAATGATGTAAGGGGAAGGCTATGCATGATTCATTAACCATCGCGCTGTTGCAGGCGCGTGAAGCGGCGATGGGCTACTTCCGCCCGATAGTGAAGCAGCATAATCTGACCGAGCAGCAGTGGCGTATCGTCCGCGTGCTGGCCGAGCATCCCTCCATGGATTTTCACGATCTGGCGTTTCGCACCTGCATTTTGCGCCCGAGCCTGACCGGCATTCTGACGCGCATGGAGCGCGACGGTCTGGTGCTGCGCTTAAAGCCGGTGAACGACCAGCGCAAGCTGTACGTGTCGCTGACGAAAGAAGGTAACGCGCTGTACCAGCGTGCTCAGGCGCAGGTGGAAGAGGCGTACCAGCAGATTGAGGCGGAATATACGCCAGAGAAGATGAAGCAGCTCACGGCGCTGCTGGAAGAGTTTATTGAACTCGGAAACCGACATATCGCCGCGCGGGACGAAGCGTAAAAACCCTAAATTCCAGGATGATTTTCGTAAAGTTTTCTCATGCCAGGCCGAATATTCTGTATCTGCCTGAGGAAAGAGAAAACATGTTAAACCGAATCAAGATTGTCACCAGCTTACTGCTGGTTTTAGCGATATTTGGCCTTTTACAACTCACGTCCGGTGGTCTTTTCTTCAATGCCCTGAAGCATGACAAAGAGAATTTCACCGTCCTGCAAACCATTCGACAGCAACAATCCACCCTGAACGGTAGCTGGGTGGCGCTGCTGCAAACCCGTAATACCCTGAACCGCGCGGGTATCCGCTACATGATGGATCAGAACAATATCGGCAGCGGCTCTACCGTCGCCGAGCTGATGCAAATTGCGTCTGCGTCCCTGAAGCAGGCGGAAAAAAACTGGGCGGATTACGAAGCGCTGCCGCGCGACCCGCGTCAGAGCGACGCTGCGGCGCTGGAAATTAAACGTAATTACGATATCTACCACGGCGCGCTGGCCGAGCTGATCCAGCTGTTGGGGGCAGGCAAGATCAATGCGTTCTTCGACCAGCCGACCCAGAGCTATCAGGACGGCTTTGAGAAGCAGTACGTCTCCTACCTGCAACAGAACGACGCGCTGTACCAGACCGCGGTTGAAGACAGCAACAGCTCTTACCGCCAGGCTATCTGGGTGCTGATTAGCGTGCTGGTTGCCGTGCTGGTGGTGATTGTCGCCGTCTGGCTGGGCATTAAGCAGGCGCTGATATCGCCGCTGAACCGTCTGATCGACAGCATTCGTCATATCGCCAGCGGCGACCTGGTGAAGCGCATCGACGTGGAAGGCTCCAACGAGATGGGCGAGCTGGCCGACTCCCTGCGCCATATGCAGGGTGAACTGGTGCGTACCGTGGGTGACGTGCGTAACGGCGCAAACGCCATTTACAGCGGCGCGAGCGAGATCTCGATGGGCAATAACGATCTCTCATCCCGTACCGAGCAGCAGGCTGCCTCTCTGGAAGAGACGGCGGCCAGCATGGAACAGCTGACTGCCACCGTGAAGCAGAACGCCGAGAACGCCCGTCAGGCGAGCAACCTGGCGCTGAGCGCCTCTGAGACGGCGCAAAAAGGCGGTAAAGTGGTGGATAATGTGGTGCAGACGATGCGCGACATCGCCGGTAGTTCGCAGAAGATTGCCGACATTATCAGCGTAATCGATGGCATTGCCTTCCAGACCAACATTCTGGCGCTGAACGCGGCGGTAGAAGCGGCGCGTGCGGGCGAGCAGGGCCGTGGTTTTGCGGTAGTTGCAGGTGAAGTGCGAAATCTGGCGCAGCGTAGCGCCCAGGCGGCGCGCGAGATCAAGAGCCTGATTGAGGACTCCGTTGGCCGGGTGGAAGTGGGTTCAACGCTGGTGGAAAGCGCCGGTGAAACCATGGGTGAAATCGTGAATGCGGTTACCCGCGTGACGGACATCATGGGCGAGATTGCCTCTGCGTCTGACGAGCAGAGCCGCGGTATCGACCAGGTCGGCCTGGCGGTGGCGGAGATGGACCGCGTGACCCAGCAGAACGCCTCGCTGGTGGAAGAGTCAGCAGCTGCGGCGGCGGCACTGGAAGAGCAGGCGAGCCGTCTGACGCAGGCCGTTGCGGTGTTCCGTATCCAGCAGGAGCAGATGAAGGCGCGCGAGTTCGCCTCCGCGAAAAGCGTTGCCGCACCGGTGATAGCGCGTAAACCGGCGACCGCAGATGCGGGCGATAACTGGGAAACGTTCTGATCGCGTGCGTTTTGCCGGGTGGCGGCTACGCCTGACCCGGCCTACGGATCGTGCGTTTTGCCGGGTGGCGGCTGCGCCTGACCCGGCCTACGGGATGTGCGTGTTGCCGGGTGGCGGCTACGCCTGACCCGGCCTACGGTGTGGGATCGCTTTTTTGTAGGCCCGGTAAGCGCAGCGCCACCGGGCGATTTTACAGAGGCAGACGCATGGCGCAGCGGGAACCATACGCTAAACCGTGCGCCGCCTCTTCTTCACGTTTCTGACGCAGCGCCGGCGTCAGCGTTGCCATCATGTCAAACCCCAGCCGCGCATAGAACGGCGCGTTCCACGGGACATCACGAAACGTCGTTAACGTCAGCGAGGCGAGCCCCAACGCGCGGGCACACTCTGCAACACGGTTAATCAACCGGCGTCCAATCCCCTGTCCCTGCCAGTCCAGATCAACCGACAGTTCCACGATAAACAGCGATGATGGATGGGCTTCGGCGAGAATAAAGCCCACCGGGCACCCGTCAGCCAGCGCCAGCCAGCTTAATCCCCGCGCGGCATAGCCGAGGTGATCCTCAACCGAAATTACGTCGCCGTCGGCAAGCCAGGCCAGCTCAGGAACGTCGCGAAACCGCTGCCCTGCCGCGCGTTCGATCGCGGGCAGGGCGGTTGCGTCATCGCAGGTTGTGGGGCGGATTTCAATATTCATGGCGGGAAGTATAGCCTGAGCGACCGCTATTACTCCGAGCAAACCAGCACCGGCGAGTAAAAATTGCTGATCACCAGCGCGCTCTGCGGCGTGCGCTCTATCGTCAGAAGCCTTTTTTTCCCCAGCGTCAGGCCCGCGACGTACTTTTCAAACACCCCCGGCGGCATAGCGTCATGGCTGAAGCGCTCCACTTTTTGAATAATAATTTCATACAGCTCTCCCTCCACGTGCCGCCATTTAAACATCTCCTGACGAGAAATCTCCCAGCTGTTCGGGGCATTCTCGACGTTGCCGTTTAGCGTGATGTAGCCCGTTTTATCCGGGTGAAAACGCATTATGATCTCCCCGTCGAACGTGAATTCATGGTTGTCGCGCCTGTCGGAGAAGGTCAGGTTGCCATCGCAGGCCACCGACAGCGGGGGCGTGTAGTAATACCACGCCAGCGCAGCGCCCAGAAGCAGCAGGTTGAGGACCAGTATTAGCCACACTTTTTTGTGTTTCATATCACCACTCGTAATAGTAAAGCGTACGACAGGCGCTGGCTTTATCGTGCGTGAGCGAGCACTGGGATAGCACCAGCCGCCCTTCGTGACCGTAGAAAAGCGTTCTCTGAATGTGCATGTAAAAGATCGAATTTTTCAGGCACGGGAGATGACCGTCCTGCTGAAGCTTTTGCGCCAGGGCAATTGCCCTGTCGTGGAACACATCCGCCAGCGGCGTAAAGGTGTAAACCGGACACGTGTCGATATGGGTAAGCAGGTGAATTTCACTCTGCGGGGCATCTGGCTTAATGGCCGTTATCCAGACACACAGCGCAACAATCGCCAGCGTGAGCGCGCCGCAGAACAGCAGTTCCGGACGAACGCGCCATGTCGGTTTCGTCGTTTCGCCCGCCGGCGCCTCTTCCTCCAGCGCTGTGACCGTGACGTCCGCGCAGAGCATAAAGCCCGTTTTCGGCACCGTGACGATAAACAGCACGTCGGGAAGCAGGCTGGCCAGCATTTTGCGCAAGATGCTGATGTACTGGTTTAACGAGTTGTTGGATCCCTGAAGCCCGCGCCGATCCCAGACCTCATTAAGGAACGTTTCCCGTTCAACGACGTTCCCGTGATGCTTCACCAGCAGCTTCAGGATGGTATTGGCCGTACAGGTGAGGATCTGCGCATCCTCGTCCGGCGCATTAACAGGAGCAATGGTACCGTCCTCGTCGTTGTAAACGAGGGCGTCAGCAAGCAGGTATTTCATAAGTTGTTGTAATACAAACAGAGATATTCAATTAAAAAAAACAGGCATTACGCCTGAGTAAACAGCGTTGTTGGTTATTTTAGCGCCACTGTTACCGATAACATTGATCCAGACGGTTTTTTGGTGAGTTTAATAAGTCAGCGTGACTATCACGTCGTCAATGAACTCCCCCGTCCCGCTCAGGGGCTGGGCCGGAACCTCCCCGTAAACGGTAAAGTCCTGCGTGCCGCCGGCGGGGTTGGTGACGTTCAGCGTATCGCCGCTGCTTTGATCGCCCCAGCGCTGCGTCGCCCCCGCATCCTGCCAGAGCCCATAGCGCAGGCACTGCCCCTCATCGTTGCAAAGCTGCCGCCAGTCGCCGCTGGCATGATTGCCTTTCCCCATGGCAAGCGTGAATGCGGTTCCGGCCGGGCAGCGCGTGGTGAGGGTTGCCGTCGAGCGCGTGGGGCGCAGCGCGGTGGTGCTGGTCAGGGTGCCGAAGTTCAGCGGGGTGACACGCTCTATGTAGCATCCCTCGCTGATTTCGGCCTGCGCATTGCTCCCGCCCTGCACCTGTTCCCCCTCCGCGGAGCCGTCTGCACAGCTTTGCAGGGCATCCTGGCGGGTGGCGCTGTGCCAGGCGATGCGCAGGTTCATGTTGTAGTTGTAATAGTGGGTCGCGGGGAGCTGGCTTTGCCCCGCCGGCAGGGTGGCGATAAGCGGAAAGCTGCCGCTGACGCTGGCGTTGCTTCGCGCCGTGATGGACTGCTGGATGAGATCCCCGCGGCTGGCGGGGCCCAGCTCCTGCGATCGCGCGAGGCCGTTAAGCAGGCGAAACAGCAGGGTGTACTGCTTTCCCTCCTGGTCGCCCGTCGAAAGCATCTGAAAGGGCGGGGCGTCGATGCTGCTCAGACAGACGTTGATGTACTCTGCCGTGCCGAAGTTGTCGGCCTGACAGCTAAACTTTACCTCGGTGTTGGTCGAGGCGGCGTTACCCGGCACGACGTTGCCGAAGTTAATCACCGCGGGGGAGGTAATCCAGCACGCTGCCGCCATCGCCTTCATGGACAGCACAAGCAACAATGTTAACGGCGTTTTTATTGACACAGCTGTTCTCCAATATTGATTACGGTTGACGCGGTGCGCGGGGCCGGAAGCGTGACCCGGCACTCGCCTTCACCGGTTTTCACCACCAGCTCGCCCGGCAGGGGCGGATCTTCAAGCCAGATAAACCCGTCGCGACCCACGATAGTGGCGCCGTGTGGCGTTGAAACGACGCTGCCCAGCGGCAGCGGCTGGCGGCGCCTGTCGACCAGCCGGGCCTGAACCGTCACGGCGCGATGGACGTTAAAATCGACTTTTACCGCGCTGCCGTTGCCCGGTCTGGCATACATGTCGGTGACGGGGGCGATGACGTCGGGCGGCAGATCCAGCGGATCGATGGTGACTTTGCTGTTGTGGTAGCGCGGCAGGTCGGTCAGCAGAAGGTATCCCTTCTCATCGGTCTCGCCCGCCCGGCGGTTTTCCAGCATCACCGGCACGTGCCCGATACCGCGCGTGGAGACCAGCGCCAGCCTCTGCTGGCTGTAGCGTAAAGCGTGCAGGCTGTTGTCCAGCAGCGTCAGGCTGCCTTCGGCCGAGGCGTACTGGTTGACCGCGTTAGTACTCTGCTCCAGCCCGACGTGCCACTCTCCGGCGCGGCCAAGGTAGCCCACGTCTGCATACCTTTCCCGGTTTTGGCCAAAGCCCTGCCCCAACTGCCAGGACCAGCCGCCCGCCTGATTGTCTGGCTGGTGGCGATAGTCCACGCGCGGCCTTTCCCGGCTGGCCTGAACCGAGAGGGTATTCTGGCGGCCCAGCGGGACGGAGAGCATAAGCTGGATGTTGCTCGACCCGTCCGTAAACGAGCGGGTATAGCTCAGCGTGGTAGAGAGATGGGCCGGGAGCGAAACGGACCAGGAGGCATTGAGATAGCGCTGCCGGTTGCCCTGTATATTTTGCTGCACCCAGCCCGCACCCAGCGTGCCGAAGTGGGGAAATGCGTGGCTGACCCATACGCTGTCGCTGCGCTGGACGGGCTCGGCCCCGCTCATGCGGGCGTTATCGGCGAAGGCGGCATCGGTACGAACGGTGCTGGCGGAAAATCCTGTTCCGCTACCGTTCCACTGCCAGCCGATGCCCCACTGCATCCCCTTACCGTAGGTGCTGTCGCTCAGGGCAACGTGCGGGCTGAGAATGCCCGCACTGGGGGATATTAGCCAGTCTGCGCCTGTTCCCAGGTTGCGCAGCTTTCGCTGCTGTTCCGTATGCAGCGCCAGCGTTAGCTGGTTATTCACGCCATAGCGCCAGCCGGCGTCGAGCATCGGCGAGGCGGCATAATCATCGGAGCGCAGCGAATAGTTTTGCCGCATCCAGCCGATGTCCAGCGAGCCGCTGCTGAGCCCCTCCGCCAGCATTCCCGGCGCGCCGTATAAATCGAGCTGAACGGTGCGCCGCTGGCCGTTGATGTCGGTAATCACCACCTGCGCCTGCCCGCTGCCGGTAAAGGCGGGCAGGGTATCGAGCAGAAAATCTCCCGGCGTTACCTGCTGGCTGCTCTGCTTAAGGCCGTCAATGTAAAGATCGACCGTTGAAGGCAACACGGCCGTGTCGCTGTAGCGGCTGCGCGGTTCGGTGTTGAGCTGCGGATTGAGCTCAAAGTTGCGCGCCCAGTGCAGCCCGCCGAAGCGAACCTGGCGGCTCCAGCGGGTGCCGGTGGTGATGCTGTCCCCCAGCGCCAGGCTGGTCAGCGAGTCTGTGTTATCCCGCTGCCAGCGGGTTTCAAGGCGCGTATGGGTGGGGCGACCCGCGCTGTTTTCCTCCCCGGCATGGCTGGAAAAGCTGCTGCTGAACAGGCCGGGCAGCGGCCCGGAGGCGGACAGCATGGTTTGCGCGTTAAGCTGGCGTTTTCCCTCGGACTCGCTGGCATAGAGCGCGTACCCGAGCGTAAAGGCGCTGACGGGCTGCGCTTCAGGATAGCGGTACTGCGAGGGAGGCCTCCCGAACGTCACGTGCTGCTGCCCCTCAAGCGCCTTCGCCTCGGCGCTGATGGACACCTGCTGCGAAAGCACGTCGAGGCTGACCTTCAGGCCCGGCAGGGACGTCAGTTCAACCCACTCGCTGCGGCCTTCCGGGGCGCGAAGCCCCAGCTTTGCGATGTCGCTGCGGCCAATCCACAACGCATCGCCCTCTACGCGGCAGGCCCACAGCTCGCCGCGCGGGGCGTGGTTTACGGTAATGGCCAGCCACTGAACGGCGTCAACCGGAGGTTCAGCCCGGGCTGCTGGCAGCATGAGCGGTAGCCAAAGCAGGAGCGCGAGCAGCGAGCGGGCGCAGTGGGATCTGGCTGGCATGGCGATCGTCATTGATGTAGGCGCGTAACGCGCTGAGCGCGTGGTGGGGAGTCTGCTTAAGCGGCACAAGCGCGGTCTGTCCCGGCAGCACATAGCCCGCCAGTCCTTTGACTGCGGCAGCAACCTGCCCGTCGGCCGTCAGCACCTGAAGGTGGCTGAGGCGAATATGGCGGTTTCCGGCGTTATAGCAGCGCAGCGTGGCCGGAATGTCGGCCTGTTCGCAGCTCAGGACAGCCTGGCTGACGGGCGTTGTCTGGCCTCCGGCGATGAAGACCGGAATCGAATAGCGCAGCAGGAAGTGGACCGCGCTGGGGTTGGCCGCACGGGACGCGGCGTCTGGCAGCTCATCGATGATCAGCCGGTAGCTTTGTTCCTGTTCATGAGCACCCGGCTGCATCACGATAATACGCACCAGCTGCTGCTGGCCCGGCGCCAGCGAGGTCATCGCCGGGCTGCTGACGACTTCCTCGGTCGCTTCCAGCACATCCTTGCCGTTTTTCTGGGACCATTCGTACACCCGTATCTGAGCGTGGATGGCCGTTTTCCCGCTGTTCGTGAGGTAAACGGCCGTTGCGCGTTGACCGCTCTGCATGTCGAGCGTCACGGGCGCGACCTGAAGCGTGGCGGCCAGCGCGTAGCGTGACAGCAGCGCCAGCATCATGAGCCAGATAATGAAGCAGGGAAGAAAGCGACGCACGATCAGTACTCCAGGTTTAAGGTAACATCGTCGCTGTAGGTACCCGCCTGGGCAGTCGTCAGGGCGCCCGCATCAATCACGCCATACAGCGTCTCTTCCTGTTTCATCCCGTTGCCGGTATCGGTGAGTCCCCCGGTGCCGGTGATTTGCGTCTGTTTGCCTTCGTCAGCAAACAGCTTCCACGCAATCTTTTGCGCGCCCGTTTCGCCGTTTTCCGGCTTCAGCCAGAAGGTCCCGTTCTCGCTGCTGTCGCTGCTGGTCGCGGAAAGGGTGAACGGGGTACCGTTGGTGCAGACGATATCGACCTGCGTCCTGGCCTCAATTTCACCGGCTTCATCCGTACCGTGGCGCGAGAAGTTGAGATCGTTGGCGTTGAGGGTGCAGGACTTTACCACCTCCAGTGAGACGTGCATCGTCGCGCTCGCGGTGCTGTTGTCTGCGGCGATTGCAGCGGCAGGAAGCAGGAGAACTGAACAACATACAGCGGTGGAGATAATTCTCATGATTGTATTTCCTAACGTGATTAACGGTGCATTGACAAAGAAGAGGACTGAGCGTCCAGCAGGCAGAGCTTCCGATGAAACTCCGCCAGGGTATGGCAGCAAAATTTGTTCATCGCGTTACGCTTGTGGGTGTAGATCGTTTTTGGTGATTTATTGAGGATTTGCGCGATACGTGCCGGGCTAAATCCTTTATGAAACAGCATGCAAACCCGCATCTCCTGATACGTCAGCGTGGCGGTGTTTTCGAAGGTGAAGGTCGTGTCGCTAAAACAGCGGCTCAGCTGGGCAAGTGATACATTGTCCGCCACCGCTCTCGCCCGCTCGCCGCGCAGGAAGGCGTTGACATCGCTGACCCGGTCCGCATCGGTAAATACCAGCCAGTCCACGCCGGCATGGGTATCCAGCAGGCGCTCCTGTAGGCGCACAAGCCCTTCCGGACTCGCGTTTTTGATCCAGTACATATCAGGGCGAGGGGTGACCGCCGTCGAGATGAGCCACTCGAGGCCAAGCCATAAATAGGCGTTTTCGCTCAGGACGATGACCTGATAGCCAGCGTTAACGATACAAGACGTCACGATCTGCCCCACAGATAACCCTGGCCGTAATCGGCCACGCTGGCGCGGGCCAGTGCGAAATCCCCCGCGGTTTCGATGCCTTCTATCAACACCTTGCCGGCGAGACGTTTGCACTGGCGGGTGAGCTGTAAAAACTTTTCCCGCTCGGTGCGTCCGCTCCAGAAGGTGTGCTTGTCAATTTTTACGCCGCAGAAGCGGATCTGGCTGGCAAGCAGGTCGGGAAGAATGTCTTCGCACACATCGTCGGCCCACACTTCTATTCCCCACTGGTGCAGCGTGGCGATGCACGTCCGCAGGGCCCGGCTTTGCGTATCGTCAAGGTGTACCAGCCTGTGAAGATCGGTGACTTCGATAGCAAGCCTCTCCGGGCTGGGCGTCTCTTCTTTCAGCCTGACCAGGAAGTCCGTTTCCAGCAGCAGATCCGTCGTCGCGTTGAGATAATATTTGTCGCCCGCTTCGCAGAACATGGCATGACGAAGCTGCGCAAAGAAATGCGCTTTACGCTGCGTCGCGGACATTGAGCAAAAATAGTCTTCGAGATCGACGTGAGGCATCGCCGTGGACAATACCTCCCAGGCAATGACGTTTTCGCTGCGCAGTGCCCGGATGGATTCGAACTTGTAGCCGGTTAGCATGATAAAAGTGCGTAACGCTCCGTGGTAAATTCAGAAGCTGCACATTTTATAAATTGTGAATTTGGCGGGATATTTATAAATAAAAATTGCTTATATATAGCGTTTTTATCTAATTTATAAACATTATAAAGGATTATATAATTTCAAAAATGCCCGGCTGGAAGCCGGGCTTTGTGCGCGTTAGCCGCTGTTTTTGACGATTTTGATTTCCACCATGCCGATCCCAAGCTGGCGCGGGGCATGGCCGAGGATATTTCCTTCGTTAGTGGACTGCGGGTCTGGCGGCACGATCACCAGCGTATTGCTGCGCGAGGGGTTATCGAAATGCAGCGTGCTGGTGGAGACATCATTGCTCAGCGTCAGTATCTGTTCTTTATCACCGACGCGCACCGGAATAGGGCGGTTTGCATTGGGACCAAATGCCCTGGCGGTGATCACCAGATCGAATTTCTCCGGCAGCGGATGGGTATACTCAATTTTCACCTCATCCCCCAGCTGTGCGTTAGACCAGCGCCCCCAGGATTCGGGACGTGATATTCCGCTGAACTGCTTCACCTCTTCCGGCGCGCCGGCAACATTGAAGATGAAGCTGTCTGCTTTGTAGCGAATGTCGTTGTCGACGATTTTCAGCAGGTCAACGTTGCGCTGATAGCGTGCGGTATCAATGACCGTATCGTTAAACGCGGTTTTTCCCTGCCACTGCGGTTTGTCAACGTGTTGCACGGTCTGCTCACCGCCGAGTTGCCCCTTAGAAACGCACCAGTCGGTGGACAGCGACAGCTGTTGCGACCAGAGCTGGCCCATTTTGTAGCACCTGTCGACCCAGACGAAATTATCGCGCGGGGCGAATTCCGCCAGCTGGAAGCGCAGCGGCGCGGAGTATTCGCTTTCCGGCAGCGGCTCGACGCGCTTATCCGACACGCGCAGCAGCAGAGGCAGGCGGAAGTGGCTGCCGGAGAAGGCGATCGTTTTTTTATCCCGATCGATGGTGAAATCGTTTATCTCTTTCGGGAAGTTCCACAGGCGAATGATATCCGGCTTCCAGGCGAGGATTTTTTCCTTCATGTTGAGGAAGATTTCCGACAGGGACTGTCCCGACAGCGTGCTGCGGCCCAGGCCGATAAAGTTATCGCCGCCCAGAATGTCGAGCACGGTAGCGCCGTTATCCATCGAGTTACGCTTAGCGGCAATGACCTCCTGCTGCGGTTTATCGCCGCGCAGTACAAAGAACAGGTTGCTGCGATCGTGCTTGTTCAGCTCATCCCAGGCGCTGTTTTTCATCGCCAGATGGTCAGACGACACGACGATGACCGTATTTTTGAAATAGGGCGACGCTTTAATTTTCTCGATTAACGCCGCGATATGCTCCTGGCTACAGGTTACGGCGCTGAATGACTTATTGTTTTTGCCGTCAATGTCGTAGCCCTTACGCTTACAGGTGCGCGAGACGAAACCATCCGGGTGGTGCGTGTCAACGGTCAGCGCAAACAGCGAGAAGCGTTTACCGGCGCGAGAAAGCTCCTCGAATTTCTTCCAGGTTTCATCCAGAACGGTATCGTCGTAAAAGCCCCAGTCGTTACGGTAAGCCGGATCGGCCACGGTAGTTTTCAGCTCTTCAGAACCGTACAGGTGATCGAAACCGTGGGATTTCAGGAACACGTCCTTCCCGGCGAAGCGCAGGTTAGCGCCCTGCATAAAGTAGTTTTCATAGCCCGAGTTTTTCAGGATATCGCCGAGGCATACGTTCTGCGGGAAGAAGCTCGACATTGAGGCGGAGGCGTTACCCTCAAACGGGGCGAACAGGGGGATGCCGCACTGGGAGGCCACCATCCCGGCAATGGTGTAATCCGTGCCGGGCAGCTGCGCGGTGTGGCTGAAGTCGAGGCCCTGATTTTTCAGCGCGCCGAGCTCCGGCGTCAGGTTCGGAAACGCCTCGTTGTCAAACCAGGTGCGCTCCAGACTCTCCCCGTAGATGTAGACCAGGTTGAGTTTGGGGTTGTCGATTTTTTTCGCCGGCTCTTTGTAATAGGCCACGAAGTCCGGATCGCCATCGCGCGACTGGGATTTTACCAGCTCGGTAATCTGATGGAAGGCCGGGCTGGCATCCACGGAGGCCAGCGCCAGGCACAGCGCCAGCAGGCTGTAGCCATGGTGATGCGGGCGGTGACGGCGACGGCGCAGCACCCAGGCCAGCGCAGCGAAAATACCCACCAGCGCGACCACCAGCCCCAGGCAGGGGAGAATGTATTTGCCCACGCCTGCGCCGGTGAGGCTGTTCGTCAGGGTGTAGAGCACCGCGTCGTTAATACCGTCGCCGGTAAAGTAGTCGCTGGCATATAAGGTAATGTTTAAAACAATAAAAATGCCGAGCACGACCAGGGTGGCAACAAACCACCAGGTGTGACGACCGGCTTTCCAGGCATAAACGCCGATGGATGCCAGAAAAAGGACAAGGGATAGTAACTCTGACAACAGCAGATCCTCATCATGCCGGACGCTTAGCCGGCTAATAGCTTATTTTTTTGGGTAATACACTGTAATTGCGATGTCGCTTAGCTGCAATTTTAGTGTCACGAAAGTGTGCTGTGGTTAGGATTTGGTTTATAAAACCGGTTTTTTGAGGACGGTCGCATCCTGACAGACGGACGCTGAGGCGGTAGAGAAAGAGAAAAATGCACGCTTCACGCCGCGCTGAAGGAGTAACGTCATAAACGCGGCGTGTTGTGGCAGAAAACGGGGGTCAGGAAAGGAAATTAACGCCCTGTTTCAGCACCAGATCGCAGGCTTTTGTTTTCACCTGTTTTGCCAGAGAGGAGTTTCCAAGGGTGCTCAGGTTCAGCTGCTGGCCATTTTGCGCGTTCAGCAGGCCCTGAATACCGTCCATATAGTTGGTATCCGCTTTCTGCTCCTGGGTGTCCAGGCCCAGCTTGCCCAGCACCTGATTCTTAATGTTTTCGGTATCGGTCACGGACGCCAGCTTCTGCTTCGCACAGTATTCCAGGATGCCCGCCGCGTTGTTCATCGTGCCGGCGCTCAGGCTTTGGGAACTGTTGCCCAGCAGACCGGTGAGGGATGAGGCGGACAGCCCGCCCTGAGACGTGCCGCTCTCTTTGGTTAACTCATTCGCCGCGCTGGAAAGCGACTCCTGCCATGAAGCGGCCTGCGCTGCGCCAGCCACCAGCAGGGCGCCAGAAAGAATGCTGATAAGAAACTGTTTTTTCATAATGACTTACTCAATAGGGCCGGAAGGGGCTCCAGTATATACCTCTGCTCCTCCGGCGCTCCCTGGAAATGTCTTAATACTCTTTGCCGGTGACGCGGCTGCGGTAGCTGTCCCAGTCGAAGATGACGTACAGGCTGTTGCCCAGCTTCATGCGGTCCATCACCCGCTCGCCCAGCAGGCGGGTCATCTCGTCGATATTGTGGTTCGTCAGCATACCGGTGGGGCGTTTTGACGACGAACGGCGATCGACAATCTGGTTAATGATCACTTTTTCGTAGCGGGATTCGGTCTGGACGCCGATCTCGTCGATCACCAGCAGATCCACGTTACTTAAATCATTCAGCAACTGCTCTTCGCTGGTTTCGCGGTTGCTGAAGGTGTCCTTCATGGCGGACATGATGTCGGCCACGGTGATAATCAGCACTGATTTCCCGCGCAGCAGCAGCTCGTTGCAGATAGCGGCCGCCAGGTGATTTTTCCCGGTGCCGGGCTTACCGCTAAAGATGAAGCTGGCGATGTTGCCGTCAAATTCATCCACGTACTGGCGCGCCTGATTAAGGGCGTTCATCTGCCCCTGCGATTCGACCTTATAATTGTCGAAGGAGCAGTTCTGGTGCAGGGGGCGGATGCCCGAGCGGTTAAAGGTGCGTTGCATTTTCATCGCGCGGTTTTCGCGGGCGAGGGCAGCCGCACGGATTTCACCCTGCTCTTTTTGCCACGCCAGCAGCTCTTCACCGGTGGTGAAGGCGGGCTTCACGTTGGCTGGCATCATCTTCTGCAAACGTTTCATCAGGTCGCCGACGTTTTTCATTTCGCACCTCGGAATCCATCAGGAATTTTTTTGTCCGGTTCTGAAAAGGCATTGATATCACGTTTTGGCTGGCCGTTGGTGCTGGCGCGGTTGATTTGCAGGCTGCGCGCAAGCTTTTGCTGCCACTGAACATGGTGGAATACTTTTCCTTCAGCCTGCCAGTAAGCGGTAAAGGCCGCCAGCTCTTCCGGCGTCGCGGGCTGCGAGAGGGCTATTCCCCATAAGGCCGCCTGGCGCTGAAAATCGGCATCCGGCTGCCAGCCGGCGTACATGGGAAATTTCCCCATCGGCACGGTCACCGGGGCGCTGGTGGGTTCGTCAAAAAACTGATTATCCAGCATGACGTCACTCGCCGGGCGCGAGAGCCTCGCTTCAATGTCCAGAAGCTGCGCCAGACGTTCCGGCGTGACCGCATAAAACGCCGGGGCGTTGTCGGCAAATACCGCGAGCGTGCCGCCTTCGGCGCGCGTCAACGCACCGCGAGGGTCGCGCATAAAGGCATCAATGCCAGCAATGCTGGTGGTCAGGATTCTGGAGGACATAACACTTTCTCAACTGATTACTACGGGCGTGATTGAGGGTTATGGTAGCACAGAGAGAGGGGAGGAAAGGAGAGGATTTCCCCGGTAGCGCTGCGCTACCGGGGCAACAATCACAGGCGCTGTTTACGCGATGATGTTGAGCGTCACGTCGATATTGCCGCGCGTTGCGTTAGAGTACGGGCATACGATGTGGGCGGCATCCACCAGCTTTTTGGCTTCCGCGGCGTCCATCCCTTCAACGTGGATGTTCAGTTTCGCTTCGATACCAAAACCGGTTGGCAGCGGCCCGATCCCCACTTCGCCTTCAATAAAAGCGTCTTTTGGCAGGGCGAATTTATCGCGGGCTGCAACGAACTTCATCGCGCCCAGGAAGCAGGCAGAGTAGCCCGCCGCGAACAGCTGCTCAGGGTTAGTGACTTCTCCCCCCATGCCACCCATCTCTTTTGGCACGCCCAGCTTGACGTCCAGGACACCATCGGAAGAGGTTGCGCGACCGTCACGGCCTCCGGTTGCTTTGGCTTTGGCAGTGTAGACAACTTTTTCTAAAGACATGGCAGGTTCCTCATCTTGTGTTTAAGTGCGCTATTAAATAGCGCGCGATGTATA
This sequence comes from Enterobacter cloacae complex sp., assembly GCF_900322725.1. Taxonomy (NCBI): domain Bacteria; kingdom Pseudomonadati; phylum Pseudomonadota; class Gammaproteobacteria; order Enterobacterales; family Enterobacteriaceae; genus Enterobacter; species Enterobacter cloacae complex sp. The sequence continues at coordinate 2,786,621 of NZ_LT991957.1, forward strand.
TGGTTACAATTAGACGCGTAAAGTATAGCCTTACGCGCGATGCAGCTGTTGACGCAGCAGTTCGAGCTGTTGTTTAAGTGCCAGCATGGTGTCGGTATCACACTGCGCGGCGCAGCCCACGGCATGCGGGATCGTCACGGCCTGCTGTTGCAGATCCCGACCCGCGTCGCTCAGGGTGACGGCAACCTGACGTTCGTCCTGACGGGAGCGCTGGCGGGAGATCAGTCCTGCGCTTTCCAGGCGTTTCAGCAGGGGCGTCAGCGTGGCGGAATCCAGAAACAGCCGCTCGCCAATGTCCGACACCGTAATATCATCCTGCTCCCACAGCACCAGCATCACCAGGTATTGCGGGTAGGTCAGGTTAAGCGGTGCCAGCAGTTGCCGGTACAGCTTGTTAAGCGCCAGGTTTGCCGAATAGAGGGCAAAACAGAGCTGGTTATCCAGCAGAAGCGCATCGGTGGTGTCGTTCGTTTTTGCGTCCATGAAATGAATATAGATAGCGCGCGATACAATTGCAAGCGATTTTATTAAACACGCGGACGTTTACGGTAAAGCCATAATCCGGGTATAGACAGACCGATTGAGAGCGCGCCCACAATCGACGAAGCCTTGAGGAAGTTGCTCAGGAGCAGGATCATTTGGGGTTCGCTATAGCCAAAGTGGCTGATTTTTACGGCGGAAATCATGGCCGTATAGGCCGAAATGCCCGGGAACATAGGAATGACTGCCGCCACGGTGAACACCTTCGGGTGTGCCAGATACCAGCGTGACCACTGGATACCGATGCTGCCGACCAGCATGGCGGCAATAAACGTCGACCATTCGATATTAAAGCCCGCGGTCATCATCACCATACGCGAGCCGTGGCCAATGGCGCCGAGCAGCGCGCACCAGGGTAACGCACGCTGTGGGACGTTAAACACCATCGCAAATCCAACGGCGGGAAGGGCTGCCAGGAGCATGTCCTGCGACAGTGCGAGCAGAAAATCTATCACGCCCATCCGCGTAACCCCCACATCGTCATTGCCATGACCACTCCGATACAGGTTGCCAGCGTCAGCAGGCTGGCTATCGCCCAGCGCGCCAGACCGGTATTGATATGGCCTTTAAACATATCGGCGACGGCGTTGATTAAGGGAAAACCCGGCACCAGCAGCAATACGCTGGCGGCCATCGCAACCGTAGGCGTGCTGGCGAAGACGGGCTGGCGCAGCAGCAGGCCGGAGACGGTTGTCGCCACAAAGGCCGTAATACAGAAGTTAATCTGCGGATGCAGCTGCCTGTGGGTCAGAAGCTGGCGGACGTACATCGCGATACTGCTGGCAAAGAAGGTCACTACCGCGCCGTCCCACCCGCCGTTGTTGAGCTTACAGAAGCAGGCGCAGGACAGCCCCACCATCAAAACAACCAGCCAGCGCGGATAGCGCAGGGGTTTGATTTGGTTGAAACGTTTTTCTATCTCCCGGAGATCGAGCAGCTTGTGTTCGGCGAGGATCACGATGTGCTGCACTTCCGTTACCACGTGCATGTTAATGCCGCGATCGTGATTTTTACGCGTGGAGGTCAGGCACTGTCCGTCCTTAATGGTGGTCAGCACAATGGCATTTGACGAGATGGAACTCTCCACGCTGTCCATCCCCAGCGCCAGCCCGAGGCGCGTGGAAAGTTCTTCGACGAGGGCGCTTTCGGCCCCGTGCTGTAAGAGGAAAAGCCCGCACTGAATACATAGCCGCGTTGCGGCACGCTGCGTAGACCGATCTGCCTGCATGAAACGCCCTGAAAAGAAGAGAGATTGCTTACTTTTAACACAAAGTGCGGTGACCGTTGTGCTGGGCCAGATCAAGATTTGTGCGATTGGCTGCGCGTCTGAAGTCTGGAAGAGAAAACGTATTTTATTTATTTAATGAATATAAACGAAGAACATATATAAACAATATATTAAGTATTTCTAATTTCATATTGTCGATATTTTCAGGTGTTTTTAATTAAATATTTATGGTCTTTATGCGATATTAAGCCTGTATTGGGCGTTTCATAACCCAAGCGACATATCTTAGCGAGTGCGAGTATTAAGCCGTTTTGTACTTAGGGAGACAGGCGTGTTTAACCTCGTAGGGTTTTCACGTTATTAAATTAATGTATTAAAGACATGGAGGGTCTATGTTGCCATTGAATGGTAAACACGGAGTTGTGATCAGTAGAGTACCCGTAATGCAAAATGGGTTAGGGGGCGTCATGACGCGCCATTTTCCCGATTTTGAGATAACGTATTGCCGTTCGATGCAGGAGTTGACGCTACTCCAGCTGCGTCGCGCTGGGGTCGTTATTGCCGATATTTCGGGTGAATATCGTAATCCGCGTGGCACGCTTGAGCAGTATTATGGATTAATGAATCAGTACCGGGATATTCACTGGATTTTTCTCGTCTCGCGTCCTCTTTATCCGCTTGCGGTAGAGCTGCTTATGCGCCCGGAAAGCACGCTGCTTTCGGATATGGAACCGATTGAAGGCGTTATTAACGCTATTCGCGCGGGCAGTGAACGTGCCGAGCGAATAAGCCAGACGTTATTAATACCAGAAAATCCTGATATTGAAGAGGAGAGTGAGCAAACGATCGCGCTCACCCACTCTGAACGTAAGGTGTTGCGTTTATTAGGTAAAGGTTGGGGAATCAACCAAATAGCCACGCTGCTGAATAAAAGTAATAAGACGATCAGTGCACAGAAAAACAGTGCAATGCGCCGCTTATCACTGCGCAGCAATGCCGATATGTACGCGTGGATAAGCAGTACTCAGGGTATGCGAGAACTCAGTTTAATGTCGGCTTATGGAGAGTTTGAGGAATGGAAAAGACCACTGCAACAAAACATATCGCCGTCATCGAAAGTTGCTCAATGAGCGCTGTGGGGCTGAGGCATCTCTTTGCGATGCCTGCCCTGAGCCATTACCAGGTGCATCTGTTTAGCAGATTCGACAGCTTCAAAGCGGCGCTCTCGGAAATCTCATTCTTTGCGGTAATTTATTCATTGTCTGATGAGCGTGAAGAGCGGCGAAACTGTCTGGCCTGTTTGCGGGATCTCACCTTCACCCACAGCGACGTCCAGCGTATCGTGCTGGCTTCTGATGAAATGGAGGCGAGGCTGGTCAGCCATCTTTCGCCTTCTCGCTTACATGGGATCATCAGTAAATCGGTTCCGCTAAAGCAGTTATTGGAGGGGCTGGAGACACTGCTCAGCGAAACACATCAGGTGAATGACAACGTGTTTAGTCACTGGTGTGTGAGCCAGAATCGCATGCTAAGCCCAACCGAAAGGGCCATACTGCGCTATATGTCATCGGGTTTTTCGATCCCTGAAATAGCGGCACAGCTTGAACGCAATATTAAAACCATTCGGGCGCATAAGTTTAACGCAATGGTAAAGCTGGGCGTCAATTCTGACGTGGGGTTACTGGATGCGGCGGATATCCTGGCGCATCTCCCCGTCAGGGAAGTGCGTCGTTCCGCTCTCACCGTTCCTTCCTTCTCTTAGCGTTAAGAGGTGCGCCAGAGTGCTTCTGGCGCAACGTTCAAATACAGACATCGACCCATTTTGCTGCGGTCAGTTCCGCCATTCTGTCGGGCGAGATACGCACCGCGCTGTGGATGGCACCCGCTGCGGGTAACACTTCCGCGTACTGTTTTAATGTGATGTCACAGTAAACAGAGAGGGGGTTTTCCAGCCCGAAAGGGCAGACGCCGCCCACAGGATGACCCGTCAGGGTGACGACCTCATCGCTGCTGAGCATGCGGGCTTTTGCACCGAATGTCTCTTTGAGCTTTTTGTTATCAAGACGCGCATCGCCTTTTGCGACCACCAGAATCACGTCATTTTTAATCTTCAGTGATAGCGTTTTGGCAATCTGGCCGGGTTCAACGTTGTGCGCGGCAGCAGCAAGTGCAACAGTCGCTGTGCTTTGATTAAGCTCAATGATCTCTATATCCGGAGCGTGTTCGGCGAAAAACTGCTGTACAGACTGCAAACTCATTGATTCCTCCTGACAAATATCCTGCGTAATCTGTCATAAGAATTTAGTCGCTGTAAATATCCCTTAAGTAACAAATATTCGTCAGGGTCGATTTCTGGATCGTCTTCACATTCACAGAAACCGGTTACAGTAACCGGTTGCAGAGCGTGATGCAGAGATTAATACTGAGGGTGTAACTTCCCCTGTATCTAATAATAAGAGCTAATTATGAAACCATTCCGTTTGAGCAGTACCGCGGGTACACGATCCGGCAAGGTTGTGACGCTGAATTATGGAACAACGTGTGACGTGAGAACGTCCGAAACGAACGTCTGACAGGAGATCTGCTATGTCTGCCAACCATGCTGCATTTAATCTGATTTTCCGCTTCGTTGAGAATTACGTCAGCCCCGTTGCCGGGCGGATCTCTTCTCAGCGTCATGTGATGGCGATTCGCGACGGGTTCATCTCGGCGATGCCGTTTATGATCGTGGGTTCGTTTTTATTAGTGTTCGCTTATCCTCCTTTTTCGCCTGATACCACCTGGGGTTTTGCCCGCGCCTGGCTGGATATGGCGAAGCAGTTTGAAGGACAAATTCTGACGCCGTTTGATATGACGATGGGCGTGATGTCCCTTTATATCTGTGCGGCTATCGCCTACAACCTGGGCAAACATTACGTTAAAACCCATCAGCTGGATCCGTTCATGTGCGCCATGCTGTCGCTAATGGCGTTTCTGCTGGTGGCGGCCCCTAAAACCAAAGGCGCTTTGCCAGTCGATAGCCTGGGAGGGACCGGGATTTTCACCGCGATTCTGGTGGCGATTTATTGCGTTGAGATGATGCGTTTTCTGAAGGCACACAACATCGGGATCCGCCTGCCGGACCAGGTTCCGCCGATGATCAAAAACTCGTTTGACCTGCTGATCCCGGTACTGGTTGTGGTGTTGACGCTTTATCCGCTGAGCCTGCTGATCCAGTCGCAGTTCGGCATGCTGATCCCGCAGGCCATTATGTCGATCTTTAAGCCGCTGGTCTCTGCGGCTGACTCGCTGCCTGCCATCCTGCTGGCGGTGCTGATTGGCCACCTGCTGTGGTTTGCCGGGATCCACGGCGCAGCGATTGTCTCCGGGATGCTGCAAATGTTCTGGCTGACCAACCTGGGGGCGAACCAGACCGCACTGGCGGCGAGCCTGCCTTTGCCACACATCTTTATGGAGGCCTTCTGGACGTTCTTTATCGTTATCGGTGGGTCCGGCGCGACGATGGGGCTGGTGTTCTGCTACCTGCGCAGCCGCTCCGCGCACCTGCGTTCGATTGGCCGCCTCAGCGTGGTGCCGAGCATATTCAACATCAATGAACCGGTGATTTTTGGCACGCCGATTGTGATGAACCCGGTGTTCTTTATTCCTTTCCTGCTGGCGCCAATGGTCAACGCCGTGCTGGCATGGGCAGCGATGAAGTTTGATCTGATTGGCCGCGTGATTTCCGTGGTGCCGTGGACGGCGCCGGCTCCGGTTGGTGCGGCCTGGGCGCTGGGTTGGGATTTCCGCGCCGCCATTCTGGTGCTGGTCCTGGCCTGCGTTTCCGCCATTATCTATTTCCCGTTCTTCAAGGTGTACGAGAAGCAGCTGCTTCAGCAGGAAGCGGAAGAAGCACAGCGTAACGGGGAAGAGGAAAATCAGCAGATAGCGTAGGTAAAAGCAAAACGGCAACGCAGGTTGCCGTTTTTAGTGTTTGTTGCTTCTCCCCCGTGGGTGAGGGCAACAGGCCGGGCCAAACTACTTAAGCGTACAATCGCCGCACTGTTGCACGTCCGGCAGACGGTAGCGCTGGCAGCAGGTACGACGCACCAGAAGTCCTTCACGCGGTACGACGGTGCGGTAAAGAGGGTTATCCCGTCCATCTGAAAGCTGTTTGGCAAAGAAACAGCTCTGACGCAGCGCATCCACTTTTTCGTCGCCGAGCAGCGGCTTCATCTCCGTCAAATACCAGTGGATAAGATATCCGGTATTACTCCAGATCAGTTTGCCGTTAATCTCTCCCGTCGCTTCCAGGGCATCCACCACCGGAACCAGCGCGCGCGTAATCAGCGATTCCATACGCGCCTGCGCAGACAGGTGCATCGCGCTGCGATCCTCATGCACGTCAATCCAGAAACAGGCGGCACGCCCGGTCTCATGAAATTCGACGTGGAAATGCTCCGAAGAGAGATCGAGCATGGTTTCCTGGGTCAACAACGCCAGCATGATCGGCGGCACCATCAGCCCGATGTACCACTGAGCCCAGAGGGAAAGCAGCGGTTTGTTTTCCCGCGCAAGCGTAGGCTGATTACGGTAGATATGATCGGAATAGGCCGCCAGCAGAGAGCGCAGCTCGGCAGGACGCTGCCACTGGGACAGCGTCAGAGCGTGATGCGGGGGGGCTTCATCCAGCTTGATGAAATCCAGCAGATGGGCGCGCGTTACGGCGATTTTTTCCCGAATGGCGTCGGCAAGCGTCGTCTCCCCGGCGGAGAGTGGAGCGCGCCAGAGCAGGGGCTCAACGATGTGTGCAGTACGAGTCGCCATAGTGTGGATTACAAATCTAAATGATAATGATTGCCAATCCTAACTATAGATAAAACCGAGCGCAAGAGATTTATCCTGGCTCTGTGAGGGGGGTCAGGCGGTATGCAGCTCTTCGCTCATCAGAATGCTGTTGCGTCCCATGTGTTTGGCTTCATAGAGGGCTTTATCGGCTTTCGCCAGCGCACCCTCAACGTCTTCACCTTCGTACATGGCAATGCCAATGCTGATGGTCACGTTAGTGGCGACGCTTTCGTTGAACATATGGGGGATTTTAAGATCGTAAACTTTCTGGCGTATGCGTTCTGCCGTCTGGCGTGCTTGCTCCAGCGGAATGTTACTCAACAGAACCATAAATTCTTCCCCGCCAAACCGGGCGACCACGTCGCGTGAACGCACGGCATCGCGGATCGCTGCCGAGACGCGGATCAACGCCTGATCGCCCATCATATGGCCGTAATGGTCGTTATAGGCTTTGAAATGGTCGATATCCATCAGCAGCACGAAGTGCTCGCCGCCGTCGGGCGTGGGGAGATTCTCCAGCCGGCTTTGCAGCCCACGACGGTTATACAAGCCGGTCAGCGGGTCCATCATGCTGAGATCGGTCAGGGTTTCACGCTCCTCCAGCAGCTCGGAGAGCAGCTCCTGAGCGAAACGGTCGTTGCGCCGCTGGATCACGTGATGAATGCCAATGGCGACCATAGGCAGCGCGAAGAAATAGGTCATTCTCAGCCAGTTTTCGGCAGGGCTTAACCACAGGCAGATAATAAACGCGGGTAATGAATGTAGCGTAAATGCTTTGATATTACTGGCAAACGCCAGAGCCCCTATAAAAAGCACCGTTAAAAGCGCCATCATTAAAAACGGCGCGCGATCGTGCGTGATAACTAAAAATTTAGACACGATCTGCCAGGCCCATAAAAAGCCGAAAATCGCGGAAACCGCAGGAATATTTATTTTCCGCGCGCTGTTTTTCCAGTGCCAGATGAGTAAGCCGGTGCTGATAGTCAATACGGCAACCAGGGGCACCGATAACACGCGCACGGAATAGAGCGGGTTTGTTATCGAGAACAGCGCTGAGGCGGCATTCAGAAATAAAAATAAACGTAAAGATAACTGATATTTCTTGTTGACCAAAGACAGCCAGGATTGTGATGTCATATGCGTGCGTTTTTATTAAAACTCAATTAAAACAATGCGCCAGGCGTTATTTATTCGTTATGGATGCAAGGAAATTGAATTCTTATTATCAGAAAAACTTTATAGAAAGTTAACAGGTGTGCAATTTATCACCTTACACATTCTCTGTCATTATTGGAAAGCGAATGTAGAAGCAATTTGTGCCCGCGCATGCTGACAGGTGATAATTATTATCATATGATATTGGTTATCATTATCAGTGTGAGAGGATAAACCATGTTGAGCAAAGCGCTGGGAAGTGGGTGGGGGATTTTACTGCCTGGTGTCATCCTTGGCGGCCTGACGTTTGCCGATCTCTCCATTGACGTCTGGAAGGCGATCATTGTTTCAGGGCTGCTGGTGACGTCGGCGATGATCTGGCATAAACAGCTTCGGCATTACGTGCTGCTGCCGTCTTGCGTTGCGCTGGTCAGTGGAATACTGGTGATTTTGATGAGTCTGAAATAGCCGGGAAAACGAGAGGTACTGCCGGGAAGATGTAAGATAATTGGTGCGAGGGGGGGGACTTGAACCCCCACGTCCGTAAGGACACTAACACCTGAAGCTAGCGCGTCTACCAATTCCGCCACCTTCGCACAGTCATCTTACTGGTTTGATATCGCCTCGTTGGTGCGAGGGGGGGGACTCGAACCCCCACATCCTAAGGACACTAACACCTGAAGCTAGCGCGTCTACCAATTCCGCCACCTTCGCCCAGTGCGAGCAATATCAACGTGATTTATGGTGCGAGGGGGGGGACTTGAACCCCCACGTCCGTAAGGACACTAACACCTGAAGCTAGCGCGTCTACCAATTCCGCCACCTTCGCATACCATCGACACTGTAAAAGTATCGTAACCACGGAGGCGCATTCTAGATGTTTTCAGCTTTACGTCAACAGAAAATTGCGCACGTTGTTTTGATTGCTGCAAAAATGGGCGATGGCAGCGTCAGCCATCGCCGGACAAAGGCGGGGATTACTTTTTCGCCTGGCGCGTCATTACGGTGCGATACACCTTAAAGCGGCCCGTCTGGGCGATCACCTCGTGGAAGCCGAAGGTTTCATCCAGCACTTTCGGATAGGCCAGGAAGGCGTTCGCCACGATACGCAGCTCGCCGCCGCTGTTAAGGTGACGGGTTGCGCCACGGATCAGCGTTTGCGCCGCTTCAAGGCTGGTTTCCATACCGTCGTGGAACGGCGGGTTAGAGATGATCATATCAAAGCGACCGGTCACGTCGGAGAAGACGTTGCTGGCAATAACGTCGCCTTCAATACCGTTCGCCGCAAGCGTGGCGCGGCTGGCTTCCACCGCCGGAGCGCTCACGTCACACAGGGTTAAACGCACCTTCGGCGAGTGGCTGGCGAGAACCGTTGACAGCACGCCCGCGCCACAGCCAACGTCCAGCACCTTGCCTTTGGTGTGCGGCGTCAGGGTGGACAGCAGCAGCTTGCTGCCCGTATCAAGCGCGTCACGGCTGAATACACCCGGCAGCGTTTTGATGGTGAGGCCGTCGAGCTGATACTCGTCCCAGAAGGCGTTGGCATCAAAGGTTGTCTGTTTGTCCAGACGGCCATGATACAGGCCGCAGCGACGGGCGCTGTCGATTTTCGTCAGCGGCGCGTAGGCTTCGAGCATTTGCTCTGCGCTACGCACTCCGCTGCGGTTCTCACCGACGACGAAAATATCGCAGCCGACCGGCAGCAGAGAAAGCAGGTTCATCAGCTGGAACTGGGCTTCCGGTTTGTTCTTCGGCCAGTAGTAAATGAACGTATCGCAGTCAGCAATATCGCTCTGCTCCGCCACCAGGCTAAAGCGCGCGCGCTCGCCCATCTGGCGGCTCAGCACCTGCCAGTGGTGGTAGTACTGGGTGTGGGCACGGCTTTCAGCACAGTCGAAACGCGCGGGCAGGTCATCCTGCATATCTCCGGCAAACAGAATACGGCTTTCTTCGAAATCATCACTGTGACGCAGCAAGACTTCACTTGCCGGGGTAAATGCAGACATGAATTGTTCCTCAATAAACTCAGGCGGGGATTATAGTAGGTAGATGGCGCAGTTTCGACACATTTGCTATATTTGCGCGCCTGAGAGACAGGAGTTTTCGCTATGACATCCCGACGAGACTGGCAGTTGCAGCAGCTGGGCATCACCCAGTGGGCTTTGCGTCGCCCGACGGCGTTGCGGGGCGAAATAGCCATCTCCATCCCTGCGCATGTCCGCCTGGTGATGGTGGCAGACGCGCCGCCTGCCCTGAATGAACCCCTGATTGAAGATGTCCTTCGCAGCCTGAAGGTGACAAACGATCAGGTATTACAGCTGGCGCCCGAAAGCGTCGCGATGCTTCCCCCTGACAGCCGCTGTAACAGCTGGCGAATCGGGGCGGTGGATGAGCTACCCCTTGAAGGCAGCCAGATCAGCTCGCCAGCGCTGGACGAACTGAAAGCCAACCCAAAGGCGCGTAGCGCGCTATGGCAACAAATTTGTGAATATGAACACGATTTCTTCCCTCACGACGGCTGACCTGACCACCGCGTTCGCGATTGAAACCCGCGCCCATGCCTTTCCGTGGAGCGAAAAGACGTTTGCCAGCAATCAGGGCGAACGCTATTTAAATCTGCGCCTGGACGTGGACGGCACCCTGGCCGCGTTTGCCATTACGCAGGTTGTTCTGGACGAAGCGACGCTGTTTAATATCGCGGTCGATCCCGCTTTCCAGCGCCGCGGGCTGGGCAGAGAACTGCTTGAGCACCTCATTCGTGAGCTGGAAACCCGTGACGTTTTCACTCTGTGGCTGGAGGTGCGCGCGTCTAATGTCGCCGCCATCGCACTTTATGAAAGCTTAGGCTTTAACGAGGCGACCATCCGCCGTAACTACTACCCCACCGCAGAGGGACGTGAAGACGCCATTATCATGGCTCTGCCGATTGGATAACGAAAATAAGGTTGTAACGATGAAATGGGACTGGATTTTCTTTGATGCCGACGAAACGCTGTTTACGTTTGACTCGTTCGGCGGCCTACAGCGGATGTTTCTCGATTATAGCGTGACCTTCACCGCTGAAGATTTTCAGGACTATCAGGCGGTGAATAAACCGCTGTGGGTGGACTACCAGAACGGAGCCATCACCGCGTTACAGCTTCAGCATCAGCGTTTTGACGCGTGGGCGGAGCGGTTAAAAGTCAGTCCAGGGGCGCTGAACGAGGCGTTCCTGAATGCGATGGCGGATATCTGCGCGCCGCTGCCCGGCGCCGTTTCCCTTTTGAATTCGCTGAAAGGAAAGGTGAAGCTTGGGATCATCACCAACGGTTTTACCGCGCTTCAGCAGATCCGCCTTGAGCGTACCGGCCTGCGCGATCATTTCGACGCGCTGGTGATCTCCGAGCAGGTGGGCGTACCGAAGCCGGATCCGCGTATTTTCGATTATGCGCTGGCGCAGGCTGGCAATCCTGACCGCGATCGCGTGCTAATGGTGGGCGATACCGCAGAATCTGATATTCTTGGGGGTATGAGATCGGGTCTGTCGACCGTCTGGCTGAACGCGCATTGTCGCGAGCTGCCGGAAGGCATCAAGCCGACCTGGACCGTCACGTCATTGAACGAACTGGAGCAGCTCCTGTGTAAACAATGATTGCCTGCCCCCTGTTGATGGGTAAAATAGCCGCATTTTTCGTATTCCATGATGCGCGGCCTGCTGCCGCGCCTACCTAAGAAGAATTGATTATGACGTTGTCTCCTTATCTGCAAGAGGTGGCCAAACGCCGCACTTTTGCCATTATCTCGCACCCGGATGCCGGTAAAACGACCATCACCGAGAAGGTGTTGCTGTTCGGACAGGCGATCCAGACCGCGGGTACCGTTAAAGGCCGTGGCTCCAGCCAGCATGCAAAATCTGACTGGATGGAGATGGAAAAGCAGCGTGGTATTTCGATTACCACCTCCGTGATGCAGTTCCCGTATCACGACTGCCTGGTGAACCTGCTGGACACCCCGGGGCACGAAGACTTCTCCGAAGATACCTACCGTACCCTGACGGCGGTGGACTGCTGCCTGATGGTGATCGACGCCGCGAAAGGTGTTGAAGATCGTACCCGCAAGCTGATGGAAGTGACCCGTCTGCGCGATACGCCGATCCTCACCTTTATGAACAAACTTGACCGTGACATCCGTGACCCGATGGAGCTGATGGATGAAGTGGAAAACGAGCTGAAGATCGCCTGCGCGCCCATCACCTGGCCGATTGGCTGCGGCAAGCTGTTCAAAGGGGTTTATCACCTCTATAAAGACGAAACCTACCTGTACCAGACCGGTAAGGGCCACACCATTCAGGAAGTCCGCATCGTAAAAGGTCTGGACAACCCGGAGCTGGACGCCGCCGTCGGTGAAGAGCTGGCCGCCCAGCTGCGCGATGAGCTGGAGCTGGTGCAAGGCGCCTCTCACGAGTTCGACAGAGAGCTGTTCCTGAGCGGCGAAATTACCCCGGTCTTCTTCGGTACCGCCCTCGGCAACTTCGGCGTTGACCATATGCTCGACGGTCTGGTTGAGTGGGCCCCGCAGCCGATGCCGCGTAAAACCGATACCCGTGAAGTCGAAGCGAAGGAAGAGAAGTTCTCCGGCTTCGTCTTTAAAATTCAGGCCAACATGGACCCGAAACACCGCGACCGCGTCGCCTTTATGCGCGTAGTGTCCGGTAAATACGAGAAGGGCATGAAGCTGCGTCAGGTGCGTATCGGCAAAGACGTAGTGATCTCCGACGCGCTGACCTTCATGGCGGGCGACCGTTCGCACGTGGAAGAAGCCTATCCGGGCGATATTATTGGTTTGCACAACCACGGTACCATTCAGATTGGCGATACCTTCACGCAGGGCGAAATGATGAAGTTCACCGGTATCCCGAACTTCGCGCCGGAACTGTTCCGCCGCATTCGCCTGCGCGATCCGCTGAAGCAGAAGCAGCTGCTGAAAGGGCTGGTTCAGCTTTCCGAAGAGGGGGCTGTACAGGTGTTCCGCCCAATCGCCAACAACGATCTGATCGTGGGCGCGGTGGGTGTGCTTCAGTTTGACGTGGTGGTTGCCCGTCTTAAGAGCGAGTACAACGTGGAAGCGATTTACGAATCGGTGAACGTGGCGACCGCGCGCTGGGTTGAGTGTTCAGACGTGAAGAAATTTGAAGAATTTAAGCGTAAAAACGAAGTTCAGCTGGCGCTGGATGGCGGCGATAATTTGACCTATATCGCCCCGACCATGGTGAACCTGAACCTGACGCAGGAACGTTATCCTGACGTTCAGTTCCGCAAAACGCGCGAGCATTAATTCCCTCTCAGAGCACGGCAGCCGCCGTGCTCTTCTTTAATTCCTGTGTTATTAAACCCTTGCGGAATGTTCTTAATTCAACGCAATTTTTCGCTATTCGTTCGTTTTTTCCCCAATTCTGAATGCACCCCCGTAATTGTGATCTATATTTAACTGAGTGTTTAGCACCGGGCATGGATGAATTAACTGTTCAATGCATGTCCACTGGTTCTCCATTTCGCCCGTGTGTTAATTCGCAATATATAAAACCAAGATTTAGGGAAGTATGTCGCCCGAATAACGGGCAAAACACAGGAATAAATCGATGAATATGACAAGACTGAAGATTTCTAAAACTCTGCTGGCTGTAACGTTGGGTAGTGTCCTGGTAAGCGGTTCTGCACTGGCGGAAACCAGCACCATGGATAAAGCGCAAAATACCGCTAATACCGCAGGGGAAAAAATCGATAGCTCTATGAATAAAGTCGGTAATTTCATGGATGACAGCTCTATCACAGCAAAAGTGAAAGCCGCACTGGTGGATCATGAATCCATTAAGAGCACCGATATTTCTGTTAAAACCGACAACAAGGTTGTCACCCTGAGCGGTTTCGTTGAAAGCCAGACCCAGGCCGAAGAGGCCGTTAAAGTGGCCAAAGGCGTTGAGGGCGTAAGCTCCGTCAGCGACAAACTGCACGTACGTGACAGCAAAGAGTCTTCGGTGAAGGGTTATGCCGGAGATGCAGCAACTACCAGCGAAATCAAAGCTAAACTGTTAGCTGACGACATCGTGCCATCCCGTATGGTGAAAGTTGAAACCACCGATGGTGTGGTTCAGCTGTCCGGTACGGTTGAGAACCAGGCACAAAGCGATCGTGCTGAATCAATTGCGAAAGCGATTGATGGTGTGAAAAGCGTTAAAAACGATCTGAAAACGAAGTAAAGCAGCACCACTCGCCCGTCTGGCTTAACGCCGCGGGCGAAATAAAAACGACTCTGGAAAAACGCCGGTGAGTGGCCTGAGCGCTCACGTTTAGCGGCCGACATTAACTATGGTAAAGGAGAGGCTTATGTTTCGTTGGGGCATTATATTTCTGGTTATCGCGTTAATTGCCGCCGCATTGGGCTTTGGTGGACTGGCGGGTACCGCGGCATGGGCAGCGAAAATTGTCTTCGTCGTCGGTATTATTCTGTTCCTGGTGAGCCTGTTTACGGGTCGACGTCGCCCGTAGCAAACGCAATATTCATTAAACAAACTCAAGCCAGTCCTCGTGACTGGCTTTTTCTCGTTTGAGAACCGGCAGGGATCTGCGTTACTGTGTCTGAACATAATAATGAAAACAGGAAGGCAGAGGTGGGGCAGCGAATTCCCGTGACGATCGGCAATATTGCGCCGCTGACGTTAAAACCATTCCATGCAGGCCAGCTTGCGCTGGTCTGTGAAGGGGGCGGACAGCGCGGTATTTTCACAGCAGGCGTGCTGGACGAATTTATGCGCGCTGAGTTTAACCCGTTCGATCTCTATTTCGGCACTTCTGCCGGGGCGCAGAACCTCTCTGCCTACGTCTGTAACCAGCCCGGCTATGCGCGCAAAGTGATTATGCGCTACACCACCTCCAAAGCGTTCTTCAACCCGGTACGCTTCGTGCGCGGCGGGAACCTGATCGATCTCGACTGGCTGCTGGATGCCACCTCCAGCCAGATGCCGCTGGCCATGGATACCGCGTCACGACTGTTCGATACCGGAAAAGAGTTCTGGATGTGCGCCAGCCGCGGCGATGACTATTCACCGGGTTACTTTTCGCCGCAGAAAGATAACTGGCTGGATATCATCCGCGCCTCCAGCGCGATCCCCGGTTTCTACCGCACCGGCGCGCTGCTGGAGGGGATCAGCTATCTTGATGGCGGTATCAGCGACGCGGTACCGGTACAGGAGGCGGCGCGGCGCGGGGCGAACACCATTGTGGTGATCCGCACGGTGCCTTCGCAGATGTATTACACCCCACAGTGGTTTAAGCGTATGGAACGCTGGCTGGGCGACAGCAGCCTGCAACCGCTGGTAAATATCGCAAAGCAGCATGAAACGACCTACGGCGCGATGCAGCGCTTTATTGAAAAACCCCCGGGCAAGCTGCGCATCTTTGAAATTTATCCGCCTAAGCCGCTGCTGAGCATGGCGCTGGGCAGCCGGCTGCCTGCGTTGCGTATGGACTACAAAACGGGGCGGCTGTGCGGGCGTTACTTCCTGGCGACCGTCGGGAAAATGCTGGCCGAGCAACCGCCTCTTCATCGGCATAAAAGCATCATATTGCCGCCCGCCGTTGTGGCCAATGACGCGGTGGCGATGCCGCTGGTGGACGCGCCACAGGCCAACGATGGTTTACTCGATAACGAGGATCTGGCGTGACGCACTGCTTTATCGATACCCATTGCCACTTTGATTTCCCCCCGTTTAGCGGTGAGGAAGCCGCAAGTATCGCGCGCGCGGCTCAGGCCGGCGTGAGGGCCATTATTGTCCCGGCTATTGAGGCGGCGAGGTTTGAGAACGTCCTGGAACTTGCCCGCGTTCACGATGCGCTGTACGCCGCGCTGGGTCTGCATCCGATCGTGATTGAGCACCACCTTGACGAACATATCGACAGGCTGGATGCCACGCTGCAAAACGCGGATAAGAAGCTGGTTGCCATCGGGGAGATCGGCCTCGATCTCTATCGTGAAGATCCGCAGTTTGAACGCCAGCAGACGATCCTGGATGCGCAGCTCCGGCTGGCAAAGCGCCACGATCTGCCGGTGATCCTCCACTCCAGACGTACCCATGACAAACTGGCGATGCACCTGAAGCGCATCGATTTGCCGCGCACGGGCGTGGTCCACGGTTTCGCCGGCAGCCTTCAGCAGGCGCAGCGTTTTATCGGGCTGGGCTATAAGATTGGCGTCGGCGGCACCATCACCTATCCGCGAGCCAGCAAAACCCGCGACGTGATGGCGCAACTCCCCCTGTCTTCGCTCCTGCTGGAAACGGATGCGCCTGACATGCCGCTGAATGGTTTTCAGGGCCAGCCCAACCGCCCGGAGCAGGCGGCGCGCGTTTTTGACGTGCTGTGTGAACTGCGTCAGGAGCCTGAAGAGGTGATTGCCGGCGCGCTGCTGGAAAATACCCGCGCGGTCTTTGGCATCACGCTATAGATAAAGAGCCGGGCGGATCACCGTAATGTGCTGCTGTTCCAGCGCCCGCGCCAGCGGCTCGACGTCCTCCGGCGTGGCGCTCCGCCATTGCGCCGCCTCCCCGTAAACCCCATGGGCATGAAACGCGTTGATCCGCACCGGAACGTTCCCCAGCGCGTGGATAAAAGCGGTCAGCGATGGCAGATGTTGCAGATAATCACACCGATCGGGGATCGCCAGCAGGCGCAGCTCCGTCAGGCGATGACGCTCGGCCAGCCAGCGGATGCTCTGCTTGATCAGCGAATTTTCGCGCCCGGTCAGAAAACGGTGATGCTCATTGCCCCAGGCTTTCAGATCCACCATCGCGCCGTCAAACACCGGTAACAGCTTTTGCCAGCCGGTTTCACTTAACAGGCCGTTGCTGTCTACCAGGCACGTCAGATGGCGCAGGGATGGATCGGCTTTGATCGCGGTGAACAGCGCCACCACAAACGGCAGCTGTGTGGTGGCTTCACCCCCGCTGACGGTCACGCCCTCGATAAAAGGCGCAGACGTGCGGACCTGGGCGAGGATCTCCTCGACGCTGTAGCGCTGCGCCATCGGCGTCGCCTGCTGCGGACACAGGTGCAGACAGGTGTCGCACTGCTGACAGTGGCTTTCCTGCCACCAGACGCGCCCGGCCTGAAGAGTCAGCGCGTCATGAGGGCAGTGAGGAACGCACTCGCCGCAGTCGTTGCAGCGCCCTATCGTCCACGGATTGTGGCAGGTTTTGCAGCGCAGGTTACAGCCCTGAAGGAACAGCGCCAGGCGGCTGCCCGGTCCGTCCACGCAGGAGAAGGGGATAACCTGACTAACTAAAGCGCATCTGTTGTTCATGGCTAATCACGCGCGGCTGACGTTCCAGAATACGGGTATTGCGCGCGGCCTCTTCGCCCAGCCACGTGGTGTTCGTTCTCGAACCCGCTTCCCGGTATTTCTCCAGATCCGACAAGCGAACCATATACCCGGTAACGCGCACCAGGTCGTTTCCCGCCACATTCGCGGTGAACTCACGCATACCGGCATTGAACGCCCCCAGGCACAGTTGCACCACCGCCTGAGGATTGCGTTTGACCGTCTCATCCAGGGTAAGAATATCGCTGATCCCCGAGTGATAGTGTTTATGGTGCGGCGCTACGGCGAGCAGGTGGCTGATGGGATCCGGCTCGTCACCGTACGGCAGACGCGCCCCCGGCGTGGTGCCCGAATCAGAACTGATCCCTGACTGCGCATGCAGCATTGCGCGATGCTGCCAGCCGTGTTTCACCGGCGTGTTTTCAACAAACGCCGCAAGCTGTTCACTGATGCGGTAGCCCAGCGCATTGGCCTGCTCGCTTTTACCGTACCGTCCCGCTATGCCTGCTTTCTCGCACAGTACGTTCACCGCTTCGGCCAGGCCGTACATGCCAAACATCGGCACAAAACGATCGGCGTCAATCAGCCCCTCTTTCACCAGGAAGCTATTCTCAAAGAAGCCGGACTGCTCATATAAAAAATCGCAGCGCGCGTCGATTATTGCGATTTGCTGCTGACAGTAGTGCGGCAGGGTACGGGTGAAAAAGTCTTCCGGGGAGTGGCTGTGCTCCGCAATCGCTTTCAGGTTAAGGCGCACCAGCGTGCTGCCGCCGCCCGCGAGCGGCAGGGAGTTGTAACAGCTCACCACGCCATAGCGACCTTTTGTGAAAATTTTATCATTTACCGGACCGTTGGAAATATGCGGCTTGCTGCACTCACAAATGTTTTTCGCCACGCTCAGCAGCAAATCGTCGGGGGTAACGTCCGGGTCGTAGATAAAGGTCAGATTCGGCGCAACCTGCTTCAGTTCAGCATCTGCGCGCAGAATGGCGCGGGTGACGGGCGTATCCGCCGGGCCGATATTGGCATGCATAAAGGCGTCTGGCAGGGTGCGGTCCAGATAGCGCCAGAAACGTTTTATTCGGCTATCGATTTCATCCTGTGTTAGAATTTTAACATAAGGACTGAGGATTTCATCGAGCTGGCCCAGATAGACCGGCATGGACGTGACGGACGGAACGTGGTGGTAAAGGATAGTGAGCAGCGAGAGGGCATCATCCAGATCGTTCGCCCCTTCCAGCTCCAGCCATTCTGAACCGTTAGCCAGGAATTTAGCGTAGTCCGGCAGCACGTAGCGCGGTTTGTAAGGCGCATGGCCTTCGAACATGTCGCAGATAAATCCCTCATCCAGCGCGGCGCGTGCCGCCTCTGGCAGAGCGGGATAGGGCAGATTGTTTTCCGCTTCCAGCGCCAGAAAATGACGTTTTTGTTCCGGGGTTAACACCGGGCTTGTCACAATGTGCTGGCATCGTTGTTGCAGGGCGTCGGGCATGTTCAACTTCCTTGAGGGTTCTGCGGATGGTGAACGAATTGTAGAAAGCCAGCCCGGTGGCGCCTTTGATCCGACAGGGGGTATCGCTGCTTTAGTCGGCGGTTGGCGCATGAAAGTTTGAAGAAGATCTCATTACAGTAATGCAAATTTGCACACAGTTTTCATTAACTGTGATGAATGTCGAAGTGTAGAGGCGGGTGAATGTTAGAATACTCACAGACCCGCAAGGTAAAATTGATACGGCACTGCCGTTGGAGAATGTTATGACCGATTTAACTGCAAGCAGCCTGCGCGCGTTGAAGCTGATGGACCTGACCACCCTGAACGATGACGACACCAATGAAAAAGTCATCGCCCTGTGCCATCAGGCGAAAACGCCAGTGGGTAACACCGCCGCCGTTTGTATCTACCCGCGCTTTATCCCGATTGCCCGCAAAACGCTGAAAGAGCAGGGCACGCCGGACGTGCGCATTGCAACCGTGACTAACTTCCCGCACGGCAATGACGACATTGAGATTGCGCTGGCGGAAACCCGCGCGGCGATTGCATACGGCGCAGACGAAGTTGACGTGGTGTTCCCGTACCGCGCGCTGATTGCCGGCAATGAGCAGGTTGGCTTTGACCTGGTGAAAGCCTGTAAAGACGCCTGTGCGGCGGCAAACGTGCTGCTGAAAGTGATCATCGAAACCGGCGAGCTGAAAGAAGAAGCGCTGATTCGTAAAGCATCTGAAATTTCCATCAACGCTGGCGCAGATTTCATCAAAACCTCTACCGGTAAAGTGCCCGTCAACGCCACGCCGGAAAGCGCGCGCATCATGATGGAAGTCATTCGCGATATGGGCGTATCCAAAACCGTTGGCTTCAAACCTGCGGGCGGCGTACGTACCGCCGAAGACGCGCAGCAGTTCCTGGCGATTGCCGACGAGCTGTTTGGTGCCGACTGGGCGGATTCCCGTCACTACCGTTTCGGCGCGTCCAGCCTGCTGGCCAGCCTGCTGAAAGCGCTGGGTCACGGCGACGGTAAGAGCGCAAGCAGCTACTGATTGCCAGACAATGCCGGATGACGCTTCGCTTATCCGGCCCACAGGATCGTAGGGCGGGTAAGTGTACCCGCCACAACTCCCCCGATTCCGCATGGAGGTTACCGTGTTTCTCGCACAAGAAATTATTCGTAAAAAACGTGATGGTCTTGCTTTAAGCGACGAAGAGATCCGCTTCTTCATCAACGGCATTCGTGACAACACCGTCTCAGAAGGGCAGATTGCTGCTCTGGCGATGACCATTTTCTTCCACGATATGTCGATGCCTGAGCGCGTGTCGCTGACCATGGCGATGCGAGATTCAGGAACCGTTCTGGACTGGAAAAGCCTTAACCTCAACGGCCCGATTGTGGACAAACACTCCACCGGCGGCGTGGGGGATGTGACTTCGCTGATGCTCGGCCCTATGGTGGCAGCCTGCGGCGGTTACGTTCCCATGATCTCCGGGCGCGGCCTGGGCCACACCGGCGGTACGCTCGACAAACTGGAAGCCATTCCGGGCTTCGATATCTTCCCGGATGACAATCGCTTCCGCGAGATTATTAAAGACGTTGGCGTGGCGATTATCGGCCAGACCAGCTCTCTTGCGCCGGCAGACAAGCGTTTTTACGCGACGCGCGATATTACCGCCACCGTAGACTCCATTCCGCTGATCACCGCCTCTATCCTCGCCAAAAAGCTGGCGGAAGGGCTGGACGCGCTGGTGATGGACGTGAAGGTGGGCAGCGGCGCGTTTATGCCGACCTATGAACTCTCTGCTCAGCTTGCCGAAGCGATCGTTGGCGTCTCCAACGGCGCAGGCGTGCGCACCACCGCGCTGCTGACCGACATGAACCAGGTGCTGGCCTCCAGCGCCGGTAACGCGGTTGAAGTGCGCGAGGCCGTGCAGTTCCTGACGGGTGAATACCGCAACCCGCGCCTGTTCGACGTCACCATGGCGCTGTGCGTGGAGATGCTGATTTCCGGCAAGCTGGCCAAAGACGATGCGGAAGCCCGTGCGAAGCTTCAGGCGGTGCTGGACAACGGCAAAGCGGCGGAGATCTTTGGCCGTATGGTGGCGGCGCAGAAAGGCCCGACCGACTTCGTGGAAAATTATGCGAAATACCTGCCAACCGCGATGCTCAGCAAGGCGGTCTACGCGGACAGCGAAGGCTTTGTCTCCGCCATGGACACCCGCGCGCTCGGCATGGCTGTTGTGTCTATGGGCGGCGGTCGTCGTCAGGCATCGGACACCATTGATTACAGCGTCGGCTTTACCGATATGGCCCGTCTGGGCGACAGCGTTGACGGTCAACGTCCGCTGGCGGTGATCCACGCGAAGGACGAAGCCAGCTGGCAGGACGCGGCGAAAGCGGTGAAAGCGGCAATATCTCTTGACGATAAAGCACCGGAAACCACACCGACGGTCTATCGTCGTATCACTGAATAGCGGTATACTGATCTGATCGCATTTTTATGAAGCACTAAGTACGGAGAACAATTATGAAACGTGCATTTATTATGGTGCTGGACTCATTCGGCATCGGCGCAACCGAAGATGCAGAACGTTTTGGTGACGTGGGTTCCGATACCCTGGGTCACATCGCGGAAGCCTGTGCAAAAGGCGAAGCGGATAACGGTCGTAAAGGCCCTCTGAACCTGCCAAATCTGACCCGCCTCGGGCTGGTAAAAGCGCATGAAGGCTCTACCGGTAAAATCGCAGCCGGTATGGACGGTAACGCGGAAGTAGTTGGCGCCTACGCCTGGGCGCACGAGCTCTCTTCCGGGAAAGATACCCCGTCCGGCCACTGGGAAATCGCCGGTGTGCCGGTGCTGTTCGACTGGGGTTACTTCTCCGATCACGAGAACAGCTTCCCGCAGGAGCTGCTCGATAAGCTGGTGAAGCGCGCCAACCTGCCGGGCTACCTCGGTAACTGCCACTCTTCCGGTACCGTGATTCTGGATCAGCTCGGCGAAGAGCACATGAAAACCGGCAAGCCGATTTTCTACACCTCTGCTGACTCCGTGTTCCAGATTGCCTGCCACGAAGAGACGTTTGGCCTGGATAAACTCTATGAACTGTGCGAAATCGCCCGTGAAGAGCTGACCGAAGGCGGCTACAACATTGGCCGCGTGATCGCACGTCCGTTTATCGGAGACAAAGCGGGTAACTTCCAGCGTACCGGTAACCGTCACGACCTGGCCGTTGAGCCACCGGCACCTACCGTGCTGCAAAAGCTCGTCGACGAGAAAGGCGGTCAGGTCGTTTCCGTCGGTAAAATCGCGGACATTTACGCCAACTGCGGCATTACCAAAAAGGTCAAAGCGACCGGTCTGGATGCGCTGTTCGACGCTACCATCAAAGAGATGAAAGAGGCGGGTGATAAGACCATTGTCTTCACCAACTTCGTGGACTTCGACTCCTCCTGGGGCCACCGTCGCGATGTAGCAGGTTACGCGGCAGGGCTGGAGCTGTTCGACCGCCGTCTGCCAGAGCTGATGGAGCTGGTGGGGGAAGATGACATTCTGATCCTGACCGCCGACCACGGCTGTGACCCAACCTGGACCGGTACCGACCACACCCGCGAGCACATTCCGGTGCTGGTGTACGGCCCGAAAGTAAAACCGGGTTCGCTGGGGCACCGTGAAACCTTCGCGGACATCGGCCAGACGATTGCGAAATACTTTGGTACGTCTGACATGGAATATGGCAAGGCTATGTTCTGATGTCATTGCCGGGTGGCGGCTGCGCCTTACCCGGCCTACAAAACCGTAGGCCCGGTAAGCGAAGCGCCACCGGGCAAAAAAACAAATGAAAAGGAACTGAAGATGGCAACTCCTCACATTAATGCAGAAATGGGTGATTTCGCTGACGTCGTATTGATGCCTGGCGACCCGCTGCGCGCGAAGCACATTGCAGAAACTTTCCTCGAAGACGTGCGTGAAGTGAACAACGTGCGCGGTATGCTGGGCTTCACCGGTACCTATAAAGGCCGCAAGATCTCCGTTATGGGCCACGGTATGGGTATCCCGTCCTGCTCCATCTACACCAAAGAGCTGATCACCGATTTCGGCGTGAAGAAAATCATCCGCGTTGGCTCCTGCGGTGCGGTGCGTATGGACGTTAAGCTGCGTGACGTGGTGATCGGCATGGGCGCGTGTACCGACTCTAAAGTTAACCGCATCCGCTTTAAGGATCACGATTTTGCGGCAATCGCCGACTTCGACATGGTGCGTAACGCGGTTGACGCGGCAAAAGCACTGGGCGTCGATGCGCGCGTGGGTAACCTGTTCTCTGCCGATCTGTTCTACTCGCCAGAAGGCGACATGTTCGACGTGATGGAAAAATACGGCATCCTGGGCGTAGAAATGGAAGCGGCCGGTATCTACGGCGTGGCGGCTGAGTTTGGTGCGAAAGCGCTGACCATCTGCACCGTGTCTGACCACATCCGTACCCACGAGCAGACCACCGCTGCCGAGCGTCAGACCACCTTCAACGACATGATCAAAATCGCGCTGGAATCCGTTCTGCTGGGCGATAAAGAGTAAAAGCTGTTGTGCCGGGTGGCGGCTTCGCCTGACCCGGCCTACGGTTTTCAAGACCCGCTAAGCGCAGCGCCAGCGGGCCTTTTTACTAGCGTACTGCCTGCGCAATCCACGCCGATAAGTCCCGCAACTCTTGTTCCTGTTCCGGAAAATCAACAAGTAACGCGTCACACTCCTGTTGCAGCATATCCGCCCGATACAAACAGCCCTGCAAACGTGCCGCCAGTGCCTCCAGCGGTGCCGGGTTCAGGCTATCGGTAAACACCTGCGTACGGGTGATATGGCCTTTTTCCACGTCAAAGTGCAGCTCGACGCCGCCCCAGGTGAAGCGCTCGTCCAGCAGGTGTGAAAACGCCGGTGCCTGGCCGAAGTTCCACTCCCAGCTGCTCTGGCGGGCAAAGGTTTCAGCGAAGTTGGGCAGGTCGGGGGTCTTATCGGGGGAGATCACTTCCGCCTCCACGCGCTCGCCGTAATGCTCAAAGAAGGCTTCACGGATCGCATCGCAAATTTGCTCGTGGGTAATGCCCGGCAGCAGTTCCACCAGATTCGTCACGCGACCGCGTACGGAGGTGATCCCTTTCGCCTGGAGCTTTTTCTTGTCCGGGTTGAGGTAGTTCGCCAGACGGCTCAGGTCGGCGTTCAGCAGGAGGGTACCGTGGTGGAATCCGCGATCCAGGGTCTCGCGGTAGGCGGAGCCTGACACTTTCCGGTCGCCCTCGGGCGTTTTCACGACCAGATCGTTACGTCCGGAGGCTTCGGCCTTCACGCCGAGCGAATTGAGCGCGTTGAGGACAATGGAGGTCGAGATGGTTTTATCGTATTCCGGCTTGCCCGCCATAAAGGTAAAGCAGGTATTGCCCAGATCGTGAAACACCGCGCCGCCGCCGCTGCTGCGGCGCGCCAGGCGGACGTTGTCCTCTTCCATACGGCGGGTGTTACACTCTTTCCACGGGTTTTGCGCGCGGCCAATGACGACCGTATCGGCGTTGCGCCAGAGAAACAGCACGCGCTGAGTGGCGGGCATCTGGCGGAAGATGCACTCTTCCACCGCCAGGTTAAACCAGGGATCGTAAGAGTCAGAGATAAGCAGGCGTAACGTCGTCATGGCAGAGTTCCTTTTCCGAATCATCTGCCTACTTTATCACTATTCTTTCTTCTCGCTCTCTTCCTCTTCGGGAACCGGCTTGCTGGCGGTTAGCAGGAACGGCGACTGCTGCCAGCGGGTACGTTTGCCTTGCAGCAGCGTACGCGCCAGTACCACGCCAATCGCCAGCGAGAGGAGCAGCATCAAGCGCAAAATATTGGTGGTGTTATCCACCTGTTTGGCTTCGGTTGGCAGGGTGTGGGTATCGAGCGTCAGGCGTAAATAGCCGAGCGGACCATTTTTGCCCTCAATAGGTTCGACGATTTGCTGATTGAAATAACCGCCGGCTTTTTTGCCGTCCAGCGCCAGCCTGTCGCGCACGTCGACATGCTCACCCGCGCGGGCAATCAGGTCGCCCTGTTCATCGTACACGCCTGCGTCCAGAATACGGCTGTTTTCCGTGAGCTGGCGCAATACCTGGGCTATCCGCTTGTCGTCCGGCGTTTCGGTGCGCATAGACGGCGCGACGTTAAGCGTCACCTGGCGCGCCAGCGTGCGGGCCAGCTCTTCAAACTGCGGATTACGTTGCCGTTGGTGATTCTGGCTAAACCAGGATGCCCCCTGCATCAGCGCCACTAACAGGGCGAGACAGATCAGGACAATCACGGCGCGATGAAGCCGGAATTTCAGTTTTGCGCGAGCCATATTCCACCTGCTGAAAATTTACGGCTTAATGTTGCCAGAAGTGATGGTTACAGGGTAGCCTCATGCGTTATTTTCCCTCTGGAACCTTCCGGCGCGAACGAAATTACAGGAGCTTCAATGCCGAACATTACCTGGTGCGACCTGCCAACGGATGTCTCTTTATGGCCAGGATTGCCGCTCTCGTTAAGTGGCGATGAGGTGATGCCCCTCGATTACCACGCTGGCCGTAGCGGCTGGCTGCTGTACGGACGCGGCCTGGATAAGCAACGCCTGACCCAGTATCAAACCAAACTGGGCGCAGCGATGGTCATCGTTGCGGCCTGGTGCGTGGAAGATTATCAGGTCATTCGCCTCGCGGGTTCCCTGACGCAGCGCGCCACGCGCCTGGCGCACGATGCCGGGCTGGACGTTGCCCCGCTCGGCAAGATCCCGCACCTGAAAACGCCGGGCCTGCTGGTGATGGACATGGACTCTACCGCCATTCAGATCGAATGTATCGACGAGATCGCTAAACTGGCGGGCAGCGGCGAGCTGGTGGCGGACGTCACCGAGCGCGCGATGCGCGGCGAGCTGGATTTCACCGCCAGCCTGAGACAACGCGTGGCGACCCTGAAGGGAGCCGATGCGAACATTTTGCGTCAGGTGCGCGATGAACTGCCCCTGATGCCGGGGCTGACGCAGCTGGTGCTCAAGCTGGAGACGCTCGGCTGGAAAGTGGCGATTGCCTCCGGTGGGTTCACCTTCTTTGCCGATTACCTGCGTGACAAGCTGCGTCTGACCACCGTGGTGGCAAACGAGCTGGAGATCATGGACGGCAAGCTGACCGGTCAGGTCATCGGCGACATCGTGGATGCGCAGTACAAAGCCAGTACGCTGACGCGTCTGGCTGAAAAATATGACGTTCCGGTCGAGCAGACCGTCGCCATCGGCGATGGCGCGAACGATCTGCCGATGATCAAAGCTGCCGGTCTGGGTATTGCCTACCACGCCAAGCCAAAAGTGAATGAAAAGACGGAAGTCACTATTCGTCACGCTGACCTGATGGGGGTGTTCTGCATTCTCTCCGGCAGCATCAACCAGAAATAACGGTCTGCGCTGTAGGCCGGGTAAGCGTTAGCGCCACCCGGCACGCAGGCCGCACAGAAATAACGAGGTAAACCGTGGCGAAAGCTCCAAAACGCGCATTTGTCTGTAATGAATGTGGTGCGGATTATCCGCGCTGGCAGGGGCAATGCAGCGCCTGTCATGCCTGGAACACCATCACCGAAGTGCGTGGTGTGGCGGCTTCGCCGAGCGTGGCCCGCAATGAACGGCTGAGCGGCTATGCGGGCAATGCAGGCGTGTCGAAGGTACAAAAACTTTCGGATATCAGCCTTGAGGCGCTGCCGCGCTTCTCAACCGGATTCAAAGAATTTGACCGCGTGCTCGGCGGCGGCGTGGTGCCGGGCAGCGCGATTCTGATCGGCGGTAACCCGGGCGCGGGCAAATCGACCCTGCTGCTGCAAACGCTCTGCAAGCTCGCCGAACAGATGAAAACCCTGTACGTGACGGGTGAAGAATCCCTCCAGCAGGTGGCGATGCGCGCTCACCGTCTCGGCCTGCCGACCGGTAACCTGAATATGCTGTCGGAAACTAGCATCGAGCAGATCTGCATGATCGCCGAAGAAGAGCAGCCGAAGCTGATGGTGATCGACTCCATCCAGGTGATGCACATGGCGGACATTCAGTCCTCGCCGGGCAGCGTGGCGCAGGTGCGTGAAACGGCTGCGTATTTAACGCGCTTTGCCAAAACGCGCGGCGTGGCGATTGTGATGGTCGGCCACGTCACCAAAGACGGCTCGCTGGCGGGTCCGAAGGTGCTGGAGCACTGTATCGACTGCTCGGTGATGCTCGACGGCGATGCGGACTCCCGCTTCCGTACCCTGCGCAGCCACAAAAACCGCTTCGGCGCGGTGAATGAGCTGGGCGTTTTTGCCATGACCGAGCAGGGGCTTCGCGAAGTCAGCAACCCGTCGGCCATCTTCCTGAGCCGTGGCGACGAGATTACGTCCGGGAGTTCGGTGATGGTGCTGTGGGAGGGGACGCGTCCGCTGCTCGTCGAAATTCAGGCGCTGGTGGATCACTCGATGATGGGCAACCCACGGCGCGTGGCGGTCGGTCTGGAACAGAACCGCCTGGCGATCCTGCTGGCGGTGCTGCACCGTCACGGCGGCCTGCAAATGGCGGATCAGGATGTGTTCGTCAACGTGGTGGGTGGCGTGAAGGTGACCGAAACCAGCGCGGACCTGGCGCTGCTGCTGGCGATGGTCTCCAGCCTGCGCGACAGGCCACTGCCGCAGGATCTGGTGGTGTTTGGCGAAGTGGGGCTGGCGGGCGAAATTCGCCCGGTGCCGAGCGGACAGGAGCGTATCTCCGAAGCGGCAAAACACGGCTTCCGCCGCGCGATTGTTCCGGCCGCCAACGTGCCGAAAAAAATCCCGGAAGGGATGCAGGTTTTTGGCGTTAAAAAACTCGCAGATGCGTTAAATGTCTTTGACGACTTATAATTACGTATTCGATTTTGCAGGAGGCACCGTAATTTATGTCATCATTTGACTACATCAAGACCGCGATCCGCCAGAAGGGCTGCACGTTGCAGCAGGTGGCGGACGCCAGCGGCATGACCAAGGGCTACCTGAGCCAACTGCTGAACGCCAAAATCAAAAGCCCCAGCGCGCAGAAGCTTGAAGCGCTGCACCGTTTTCTGGGGCTTGAATTTCCGCGGATGCAAAAGAATATAGGCGTGGTGTTCGGCAAGTTCTACCCGCTGCATACCGGGCATATCTATCTGATCCAGCGCGCCTGTAGCCAGGTCGACGAGCTGCATATCATCATGGGTTACGACGAAACCCGCGATCGCCAGCTGTTTGAAGACAGCGCCATGTCGCAGCAGCCCACGGTGCCGGACCGCCTGCGCTGGCTGCTTCAGACGTTTAAGTATCAGAAAAATATCCGCATTCATGCCTTTAATGAAGAGGGCATGGAGCCGTATCCGCACGGTTGGGACGTGTGGAGCAACGGCGTCAAAGCGTTTATGGAAGAGAAGGGCATTACGCCTAACTGGATCTACACCTCTGAAGAGTCCGACGCGCCGCAGTTCCGCGAGCATCTGGGCATCGAGACGGTGCTGATCGATCCTAAACGCACCTTTATGAACATCAGCGGGGCGCAGATCCGCGAGAACCCGTTCCGTTACTGGGACTACATCCCGACCGAGGTGAAGCCGTTCTTCGTGCGTACGGTGGCGATCCTTGGCGGCGAGTCGAGCGGCAAATCGACGCTGGTCAATAAGCTGGCGAATATCTTCAACACCACCAGCGCGTGGGAGTATGGCCGCGATTATGTCTTCTCACACCTCGGCGGTGACGAGATGGCATTGCAGTATTCCGACTACGATAAAATTGCGCTGGGGCACGCCCAGTACATTGATTTTGCGGTGAAATACGCCAACAAAGTCGCGTTTATTGATACTGATTTCGTCACCACACAGGCGTTCTGTAAAAAGTACGAAGGACGCGAGCACCCGTTTGTGCAGGCGCTGATTGACGAATATCGCTTTGACCTGGTGATCCTGCTGGAAAACAACACGCCGTGGGTGGCCGACGGCATGCGCAGCCTGGGCAGCTCGGTAGACAGGCGCGAGTTCCAGACCATGCTGGTTGAGATGCTTAACGAAAACAACGTTGAGTTTGTGCATGTGGAAGAGTCGGATTATGACACCCGCTTCCTGCGCTGCGTCGAGCTGGTGAAGGAGATGATGGGGGAGCAGGGTTAGGGTGAGGAGAATTATCCACTCAGAACTCAACCACTACCTCCCCACGCATATACCCCTGCGGCGCAATCATTTTACTGACCTGTGCTCCTCGATGAAATGCGTCTTGTTGAGGCTAGTCTGGTAAGGGGTCAGCTGCGTGATAAGATGGACAATCCAGAGCTCACCGTTCGCACGGGGTGAACAATCATGTTTAAACAGCTTCAGGATATGGCGCTGTTTGCGCTGGTGGCAGAAATGGGCAGCTTTACCGCGGCGGCGCTGAAAGCTGAGCTGCCGAAATCCAGCGTCAGCCAGCGCATCAGCCAGCTTGAACAACAGGTGGGGATCCGTCTGCTGAATCGCACCACGCGCAGGATCAGCCTGACGTTCGCGGGCGAGCACTATCTGGTGCACTGTCGCGAGATGCTGGCGGCCAGCGAGCGGGCGGAGTATGCCATTCAGCGCCTGCGCGAAAACCCCAGCGGACGGCTGCGTATTACGTGTCCGGCGGGGATTGGCGCGACCCTGCTGGCGCATATGAATGCCGAGTTCCAGCTTCGCTATCCTGACGTTTCGCTCGATGTCTCAATTTCAGATGATGTCCTCGATCTGGTGGAGTCGGGTTTCGACGTTGCCCTGCGAACCGGGAAACCTCAGGACTCTTCCCTGATCGGCCGCATGATAGGGCACTGTCCACGCTACATGCTGGCATCGCCCGACTATCTGGCGCGCCGGGAGCCGTTAACCCATCCCCGACAGCTGGTGGATCACCGTTGTATTACCCATAAATCCTGGGCTGAGTGGTTGTTGCAGAGCGAGAGCGAGGATTATCGCTTTCTGCCGGATAACGCCCATCTGACGGATAACCTGGTGTACGCCCGCGAATGCGCGATTGCCGGAGCGGGGATCACGCTGTTACCCGCATTCCTGCTGGAAGACAAAATCGAAAGGGGCGCGCTGGTGAAAGTGCTGCCGGAGTGGAGCGTTGAGGGAAACGATCTGTGGCTGGCCTATCCGAGCCGTAAGCTCAATTCGCCCGCGCTGATGAGCTATATCGAGTTTGCGATGCAGTTTGACGAGGTGAAGCGGTATTACGTGGGCAAATAAAAAAGCCGGGTGGCGGCTTCGCCTTACCCGGCCTACAAACAGAGCAGAACCGTAGGCCGGGTAAGCGTGAGCGCCACTCGGCTTTTTTTGGCACTTACTTAGCAATACGCTTGTACTTAATACGCTTCGGCTCCAGCGCGTCAGCGCCCAGCGTGCGTTTCTTGTACTCTTCGTATTCGGTGAAGTTACCTTCAAAGAACTCCACTTTACCTTCGTCCTGGTAGTCCAGGATGTGGGTCGCGATACGGTCAAGGAACCAGCGGTCGTGCGAGATAACCATGGCGCAGCCCGGGAACTCCAGCAGGGCGTTTTCCAGCGCGCGCAGGGTTTCGATGTCCAGGTCGTTGGTCGGTTCATCGAGCAGCAGAACGTTGCCGCCAACCTGAAGCAGTTTCGCCAGGTGCAGACGACCACGCTCACCGCCGGACAGCTCGCCCACGCGCTTGCCCTGGTCGGTGCCCTTGAAGTTAAAGCGGCCAACATAGGCGCGGCTTGGCATCTCGGTATTGCCGATACGCATGATATCCAGCCCGCCGGAGACTTCTTCCCACACGGTTTTGCTGTTGTCCATCGCGTCGCGGAACTGGTCCACGGAGGCCAGCTTAACGGTCTCACCCAGGGTGATAGAGCCGCTGTCAGGCTGCTCCTGACCGGACATCATACGGAACAGGGTCGATTTACCCGCGCCGTTCGGACCGATAATGCCCACAATCGCACCTTTCGGTACGGAGAAGGTCAGATCGTCGATCAGCAGGCGGTCGCCGTATGACTTACGCAGGTTGGTCACTTCAACCACTTTATCCCCCAGACGTGCTCCAGGCGGGATAAACAGTTCGTTGGTTTCGTTACGCTTCTGGTATTCGGTGTTGTTCAGCTCTTCGAAGCGCGCCAGACGGGCTTTGCCCTTGGACTGACGGCCTTTCGCGCCCTGACGAACCCACTCCAGTTCTTTCTCAATAGACTTACGGCGCGCCGCTTCCTGAGAAGCTTCCTGCGCCAGACGCTGATCTTTCTGCTCCAGCCAGGAGGAGTAGTTGCCTTCCCACGGAATCCCTTCACCGCGGTCCAGCTCCAGGATCCAGCCGGCGACATTGTCGAGGAAGTAACGGTCGTGGGTAATGGCCACTACGGTACCTTCGAAGTCGTGCAGGAAGCGCTCCAGCCAGGCCACGGATTCCGCATCCAGGTGGTTGGTTGGTTCGTCGAGCAGCAGCATGTCTGGTTTTTCCAGCAGCAGGCGGCACAGCGCCACGCGGCGGCGCTCACCACCGGAGAGATTCGCGATTTTTGCATCCCAGTCCGGCAGACGCAGGGCATCCGCCGCGCGCTCCAGCTGCACGTTCAGGTTGTGACCGTCGTGCGCCTGGATAATTTCCTCATATTTGCCCTGCTGAGCGGCCAGTTTGTCGAAGTCCGCATCCGGCTCGGCGTATTTGGCATACACTTCATCCAGACCTTTCAGCGCGTTAACCACCTCGGACACCGCTTCTTCAACGGATTCACGCACGGTGTGCTCCGGGTTCAGCTGAGGTTCCTGTGGCAGGTAGCCGATCTTGATGCCAGGCTGCGGACGGGCTTCACCTTCGATGTCTGTATCGATGCCGGCCATGATGCGCAGCAGGGTGGACTTACCGGCACCGTTGAGACCCAGAACACCAATTTTTGCGCCCGGGAAGAAGCTCAGCGAGATATTTTTAAGAATATGACGTTTCGGCGGGACAACTTTGCCGACACGATGCATGGTATAAACGAATTGAGCCACGTTGGACTTCGCCTCTTTTATCGTGATGAGAATGAATTTCAGCCTCGAAGTGTAGCCTTTTTCACGCCCTAATCCCAGCCAGGAACGTCGGGAGTGTTAAAACGCGCAAGAAAGGTAAAAAAGTGTCCACGACGTGGCGCGTTGTGGGATGCCTGGTTAGCATAAGTTGAGGTAACTTTGACGTGGCAAGACGCTGCAACTAACGAAAAACAATGAGGAAGAGCTTGTGGAAAAAGCCAAACGGGTGGTCTGGCGTCTGCTGGCTGCCAGCGTATGCGTAATGGCGGTAAGCCAGGCGGTGCATGCCGATTCACTGGATGAACAACGTAACCGCTATGCCCAGATTAAACAGGCATGGGACAACAAGCAGATGGATACCGTGCAGGCGCTGATGCCGACGCTGAAGGATTATCCGCTGTATCCGTACCTTGAGTATCGCCAGATCACGGACGATCTCATGAATCAACCGACCGTCACCGTGAATAACTTCATTCAGGCGAACCCGACCCTGCCGCCTGCGCGCACCCTGAAATCCCGGTTCGTGAACGAGCTGGCCCGTCGTGAAGACTGGCGCGGCCTGCTGGCCTTCAGCCCGGATAAACCGGGTGCGACGGAAGCGCAGTGTAATTACTATTATGCGAAATGGGCGACCGGTCAGCAGGAGGAAGCCTGGGCCGGGGCGAAAGATCTGTGGTTGACGGGCAAAAGCCAGCCAAACGCCTGTGACCCGCTTTTCAGCGCCTGGCGCGCCTCGGGCAAGCAGGATCCGCTCGCTTACCTGGAACGTATTCGCCTGGCAATGAAGGCCGGAAACACCCGACTGGTCAACGTGCTGGCGGGCCAGATGCCAGCGGATTATCAGACCATTGCGTCTGCCGTTATCGGTCTGGCAAACGATCCCAACACCGTGCTGACGTTTGCGCGTACCACCGGCGCGACCGATTTTACCCGTCAAATGGCGGCGGTGGCCTTTGCCAGCGTGGCGCGTGACGATGTGGAAAACGCGCGGCTGATGATCCCGCAGCTGGTGCAGGCTCAGCAGCTTAATGACGATCAAACCCAGGAGCTGCGCGACATTGTGGCGTGGCGACTGATGGGCACGGATGTCACCGACGAACAGGCGCGCTGGCGTGACGATGCGGTGATGCGTTCAAACTCCGTTTCGCTAGTGGAGCGCCGCGTGCGCATGGCGCTGGGCACGGGCGACCGCCGCGGCCTCAATACCTGGCTGGCGCGTCTGCCGATGGATGCCAAAGAGAAAGATGAGTGGCGTTACTGGCAGGCGGACCTGCTGCTGGAGCGTGGCCGTGAAGACGAAGCCAAAGATATTCTTCACTCGCTGATGCAGCAGCGTGGCTTCTACCCGATGGCGGCGGCACAGCGTCTGGGTGAGGAGTACACGCTTAAAATCGACAAAGCGCCCGCCAACGCGAACCCGGCGCTGACCCAGGGGCCAGAAATGGCCCGCGTGCGCGAGCTGATGTACTGGAATCTGGATAATACCGCGCGCAGCGAGTGGGCCAATCTGGTTACCAGCCGTACCGTCGATGAGAAGGCGCAGCTTGCCCGCTACGCGTTTGATAATCGCTGGTGGGATCTGAGCGTACAGGCGACGATCGCCGGCAAGCTGTGGGATCATCTTGAGGAGCGTTTCCCGCTGGCGTACAACGATCTCTTTGAGCGCTACACCCGCGACAAAGATATCCCGCAGAGCTACGCGATGGCGATCGCACGCCAGGAGAGCGCCTGGAACCCGAAAGTGCGTTCTCCGGTGGGGGCCAGCGGCCTGATGCAGATTATGCCGGGCACCGCGACGCACACGGTGAAGATGTTTAATATCCCGGGATACAGCAGCCCGTCCCAGCTGCTGGATCCGGATACCAACATCAACATCGGTACCAGCTACTTGCAGTATGTCTATCAGCAGTTCGGTAATAACCGCATCTTCGCGTCAGCGGCGTACAACGCAGGGCCTGGGCGCGTGCGGACGTGGCTCGGCAACAGCGCAGGGCGACTCGACGCCGTGGCGTTCGTTGAAAGCATTCCGTTCTCGGAAACGCGCGGATACGTGAAGAACGTGCTGGCGTATGACGCCTACTATCGGCACTTCATGGGGGAGAAAGATGCCCTGATGAGCGATGCCGAGTGGCAGAGACGTTACTGATCGGCGTGGGTTGTGTTATGCTGTACTCGTTAATGAGTACAAGAGGCAGCATAACATGACCCAGCATTCCCCGTATTCCTCGGCCATGGCCGAACAGCGTCATCAGGAGTGGCTTCGTTTTGTGGAGCTGCTTCGACAGTCTTACGAGCAGGATTTGCACCTACCCCTCATGCAGCTGATGCTTACGCCGGACGAGCGTGAGGCGCTGGGCACGCGCGTGCGGATTATTGAAGAGCTATTACGCGGTGAGATGAGCCAGCGCGAGCTGAAAAACGAGCTGGGCGCGGGCATCGCGACGATCACCCGTGGATCGAACAGCCTGAAGTCTGCGCCGGTTGAGCTGCGCCAGTGGCTGGAAGCGGTATTGCTGAAAAACGCCGGATGACGGCTTCGCCTTATCCGGCCAACAAACTTAACGATAAATCGCGTTATGAAACGGGCTCAGCGCCAGGATCACCGCCTGGTGATAAACGCTCGAACGGGTGAGCTTGCCGGCGGTAAAGACGCCAATCGCCCCTTCTTTACGTCCAATCTCATCAATACCGGTGTACTGTGACATCACCGGCCCGAGCGCTTCACCTGCGCGGACTTTTTCCAGAATGATCTCCGGCAGCGGCAGGGTGGCTGAACGCGCTTCGCCGCGCTGCTCGCGGCTTTCGATGACAACCCAGCTAAAGGTTGCCCCTTCGTCGATGCCCGCTTCAATCGCGACCCAGAAGTCAGCGTCGGGTGCGGCGGCTTTTGCATTCGCCACGCGATTTCGTGCGCCAGCGCGCGTTTCCTCGCTGCCAAACGGCTGTTCCGGCACGCCACTCTCGACGCCGACGGCGTCCATATGGCAGGATCCTTCGCCGAAGATCTCTTCAAATGCCCTTAGAATTGCCTGAATTTTGGCAGGATTGGTGGTAGCAGAGACAACATGGTGCATAATTAAGCTCGATTAAAAAATTCATCGCAGTATAACGGAAAAAAAGCATGTTACAGGTATACCTTGTTCGCCACGGTGAAACGCAGTGGAACGCCGAGCGACGTATTCAAGGGCAGTCAGACAGTCCTCTCACCGACAAGGGTGTGCAACAAGCGTGGCAGGTGGCGGAGCGCGCCAGAACGCTGGGCATCACTCACGTTATCTCCAGTGATTTAGGCCGCACGCAGCAGACGGCACGCATCATCGCCGATGCCTGTGGCTGTGACGTCACCCTCGAACCGCGCCTGCGCGAGCTGGATATGGGCGTGCTGGAAAAACGTCCCATCGATACGCTGACGGAAACCGAAGAGGGCTGGCGTCGCATGCTGGTGAACGGTACCGAAGATGGTCGCATCCCGGAGGGGGAATCCATGCAGGAGCTGAGCGTGCGTATGCATGCCGCGCTGGCCGAGTGCCTGAAGCTTCCGGCAGGTAGCCGTCCGCTGCTGGTGAGCCACGGTATCGCGCTGGGTTGCCTGGTGAGCACCATTCTCGGTCTGCCGGCTTACGCCGAGCGCCGTTTACGTCTGCGCAACTGTTCCATTTCCCGTATCGACTATCAGGAAAGCGCCTGGCTGGCATCGGGGTGGGTGGTTGAAACGGCAGGGGACATTTCGCATCTTGATGCCCCTGCACTGGACGAATTACAGCGTTAACGACGTACCGGAATCAGGAATTCCATACGCAGATTGATAGGGCCTTCTTCCGGTTTAGCATCCTGTGCCGGATAGTAGCGCTCAATGTCCTGACCTTTACGGCGATTCAGATTCAGCATCGGCATGCAGGTCCCGTAAACGGTCAGGATGAACTCCTGAACGCCCGTTCCTAACCCTTCGTATGAGAACATTACATATTCGCCGCCTTCCAGCACGACAGGCTGCGAGCCATGAATGTACCCGTTCGCCATGTCAGGCGTGAGCGCCGTGGTATAAAACACCTCCTGCTCGTCGTCTTTTTCCTGGCTTGGATGCGTTTCGTTCAGGCCATACAGAATCGGCGGGATCGCCGGCGCGTGGCTTAAAAATTCGCGCCAGAACTGAACGCGCATCTGATGGCGGAACTCGGAGATCTGCTCCAGGGAGCAGGAGTAGCTCTGGGTGGTGCCGACCAGGTGCGTTTCCGGCAGGGTGATGATTTCATATTTTGGCATCGCAAATTCGCCCAGACGCAGCGGCGGACGCATACCAAAGGAGCTCCAGTCAGGCGAGCGGCGATAAAGCGCTGGCGTTAACGAGAACTGTTTCTTAAAGGCGCGGGTAAAGGTTTGCTGTGAATCGAAGCGATATTGCAGGGCAATATCGAGGATGGGCCGCGCGGTCAGGCGCAACGCAACAGCAGACTTTGATAACCGACGTGCACGAATATAGGCACCGATAGCATGACCGGTGACATCCTTGAACATCCTTTGCAGATGCCACTTGGAATAGCCTGCTTTTGCCGCCACATTATCCAGTGACAATGGCTGGTCGAGATGACCTTCCAGCCAGGTGAGCAGGTCGCGAATAATTCCAGCCTGATCCATATACTATCCTCATCCTTAAAACTGCCGCAGGTGCCTGTTTACAGGTTAGCGGATAATAGCATTTTTTGACGTTTTAGCATTCAGTGTTTTTTTTGCGCATAAATGCTTTTTGTAGGGGTTTATGTGCGGATATATTCTAATCCTGTGATCTTGCTACATTTTTAGCTAACGTGTTGAATAATCGCTCAGCGTAATTTTTTATGAATGGTAACAATATGAAATACAAGGCTTTACTCTTTACGGCGTTGGTACTCATGGCGGGAAGCGCAGCGCAGGCTGAACAGGTGGGCTCTGTGGATACCGTGTTCAAAATGTTTGGGCCGGACCACAAAATTGTGGTGGAGGCCTTTGACGATCCGGATGTTAAAAACGTCACCTGCTATGTCAGCCGGGCAAAGACGGGCGGGATTAAAGGCGGACTGGGGCTGGCTGAGGATACGTCTGACGCGGCCATTTCCTGCCAGCAGGTCGGCCCGGTTGAATTGAGCGACAAAATCAAAAACGGCAAAGCGCAGGGCGACGTCGTATTCCAGAAACGGACCTCGCTGGTGTTCAAAAAGCTACAGGTGGTGCGTTTCTACGATGCGAAACGCAACACGTTAGCTTATCTGGCTTATTCCGACAAAGTCGTGGAAGGTTCACCGAAAAACGCGATCAGCGCGGTGCCCATTATGCCGTGGCATTGATAAAAAAAACGGCGCAAATGCGCCGTTTTTTACTGCGTGACGTGACGGATTATTCCTGTAGGTCACCGCAGAAACGATAGCCTTCACCATGGATCGTGGCGATGATTTCCGGCGTATCAGGCGTAGATTCGAAATGTTTACGAATACGACGGATGGTAACGTCAACGGTACGATCGTGTGGCTTCAACTCACGACCGGTCATTTTCTTCAGCAGTTCTGCACGGGACTGGATCTTGCCCGGGTTTTCGCAGAAGTGCAGCATCGCGCGGAATTCACTGCGCGGCAGTTTATACTGCTCACCGTTCGGGCTAATCAGCGAACGGCTATTGATATCAAGTTCCCAGCCGTTGAATTTGTAGCTGTCGACGCTACGACGCTCTTCACTGACCGTACCCAGATTCATGGTGCGGGACAGCAGGTTGCGTGCACGAATGGTTAACTCGCGTGGATTAAACGGCTTGGTGATGTAGTCGTCCGCGCCGATTTCCAGACCAAGAATTTTATCAACCTCGTTGTCACGGCCTGTCAGGAACATCAACGCGACGTTCGCCTGTTCACGCAACTCGCGCGCCAGAAGAAGGCCGTTTTTGCCCGGCAGGTTGATATCCATAATCACCAGGTTGATATCATTTTCAGAAAGGATCTGATGCATCTCTGCGCCATCGGTCGCTTCAAAGACATCGTAGCCTTCTGCTTCGAAAATGCTCTTTAACGTGTTGCGTGTTACCAACTCGTCTTCAACGATAAGAATGTGCGGGGTCTGCATGTTTGCTACCTAAATTGCCAACTAAATCGAAACAGGAAGTACAAAAGTCCCTGACCTGCCTGATGCATGTCGCAAATTAACATGATCGGCCTAACGTGACTAAAGTACGTAATTGCGTTCTTGATGCACTTTCCATCAACGTCAACAACATCATTAGCTTGGTCGTGGGTACTTTCCCTCTGGACCCGACAGTGTCAAAAACGGCTGTCATCCTAACCATTTTAACAGCAACATAACAGGCTAAGTGACACCGGACACCCAATAAAACTACGCTTCGTTGACATATATCAAGTTCAATTGTAGCACGTTAACAGTTTGATGAAATCATCGTAGCTGAATGCTAGCCTTTGTCACAATTTTTCAATAAACCAACTAGTTGCGGACATTGATTGATAAACGATACGAATCCAATCAGAAAAGAGTATTCATATAGTCATTATCATTACAAAACATAAGGATAATAGACTTCTGTTAACATTCTAACTGATTGTTCAGTCACAAAATAGTTTAGCTTTTTTTAATTGTTATGAAACGCTATTTCGGTGATTTGTGTTGCAAAATTGTAAATTCGTGCTGCGTAATATGTTGAAGTGAATCACATTTTTACCTGCTAACTGATTAAAAAGAGAGCATAAATGCATCTGTCGATTGTGCTGGTGGCACCAGCAAGAGCTGAAAATATTGGCGCTGCGGCGCGTGCCATGAAGACCATGGGTTTTACCGATTTGCGTATCGTGGACAGCAAGGCGCATCTGGAACCTGCCGCACGGTGGGTGGCGCACGGTTCGGGTGATATTCTCGATAATATAAACACTTACGCGACGCTCGCTGACGCCCTGCACGATATTTCGTTTACCGTCGCGACCACCGCGCGCAGCCGGGCGAAGTTTCACTATTACGCCACGCCTGCTGAACTGGTGCCCATGCTGGAAGAAAAAAGCCAGTGGCTGGAGAAAGCCGCGCTGGTGTTTGGGCGCGAAGATTCGGGGCTGACGAATGAAGAGCTGGAGCTGGCTGACGTGCTGACGGGCGCGCCGATGGTGGCGGATTATCCGTCACTTAATCTGGGCCAGGCGGTGATGGTTTACTGCTATCAATTAGCATCCTTAATACAAATTTCTCAGCCACCGGTGACGGCAACGGATGAAAACCAGCTGGCGGCCCTGCGCGTTCGCGCTGACAAACTGCTTATGCAGCTGGGCGTGGCTGACGATCGGAAAATGGTGGACTGGTTGCAGCAGCGCCTGGGACGTCTTGAACAGCGCGACACGGCAATGCTGCACCGATTGCTCCATGATATTGAAAAAAAATTAGCCGAGTAAAATGCTGTCATAAGTTTTTAATATGGCCGATCTCGCTGATAACTGGGGTTGCATATGGGGTATTCGGATGAAAATAAATCTGCTCGCAGCGGGACGTGAGAATGTCCCGAATTGTGATCAAAGTAAAAATTCATTGACTTAAGGTGCCCGATCCTTTAACCCTAAAAGAATAGAGCACAGACAGATAATAATGACAGAGTACACAACATCCATGAAACGCATCAGCATCACCACCATTACTACAACCACCATCATTACCACAGGTAACGATGCGGGCTGACGCGTACAGGAAAAACAGAAAAAAGCCCGCACCTGAACAGTGCGGGCTTTTTTTTCGGCTAAAGGAAATGAGGTAGAACCATGCGAGTGTTGAAGTTCGGCGGTACGTCAGTGGCAAATGCGGAGCGTTTTCTGCGCGTTGCCGATATCCTGGAAAGCAACGCCAGGCAGGGGCAGGTTGCCACCGTGCTCTCTGCCCCGGCCAAAATCACGAACCACCTGGTGGCGATGATTGAAAAAACCATTGGTGGTCAGGATGCACTTCCGAACATCAGCGACGCTGAGCGTATCTTCACCGAGCTGCTTCAGGGGCTGGCAGATGCCCAGCCGGGCTTCCCGCTGGCGCAGCTGAAAACCACCGTTGAACTCGAATTTGCCCAGATTAAACATGTCCTTCACGGTATCAGCCTGCTGGGTCAGTGCCCGGACAGCATCAACGCGGCGCTGATTTGCCGGGGTGAAAAACTCTCCATCGCCATCATGGCGGGCGTGCTGGAAGCGCGCGGTCACCGCGTGACGGTCATCGACCCGGTTGAAAAACTGCTGGCGGTGGGCCACTACCTCGAATCCACCGTGGATATTGCCGAATCAACCCGCCGTATCGCCGCGAGCAAAATCCCCTCTGACCATATGATCCTGATGGCGGGCTTTACCGCCGGGAACGAGAAGGGCGAATTAGTCGTGCTGGGCCGTAACGGCTCTGATTACTCCGCCGCCGTGCTGGCCGCGTGCCTGCGCGCAGACTGCTGTGAGATTTGGACTGACGTCGACGGCGTTTATACCTGCGATCCGCGCCAGGTGCCGGACGCCAGGCTGCTGAAGTCCATGTCGTATCAGGAAGCGATGGAGCTTTCCTACTTCGGCGCCAAAGTACTTCACCCGCGCACCATCTCCCCGATTGCTCAGTTCCAGATCCCATGCCTGATTAAAAACACCGGTAACCCGCAAGCGCCGGGCACGCTGATTGGCGCCAGCGCGAATGAAGATGACCTGCCGGTGAAAGGCATTTCAAACCTGAATAACATGGCGATGTTCAGCGTCTCCGGCCCGGGTATGAAGGGGATGGTCGGCATGGCTGCACGCGTGTTTGCCGCCATGTCCCGCAACGGGATCTCGGTGGTGCTGATCACCCAGTCCTCTTCCGAATACAGCATCAGCTTCTGCGTACCGCAGGGCGATTGCCTGCGCGCCCGGCGTGCGCTGGAAGAAGAGTTCTATCTGGAGCTTAAAGAGGAGCTGCTGGAGCCGCTCTCTATTCAGGAGCGTCTGGCGGTGATCTCCGTCGTTGGCGACGGCATGCGCACCCTGCGCGGTATCTCTGCTAAATTCTTTGCCGCGCTGGCGCGTGCCAATATCAACATCGTGGCGATTGCGCAGGGCTCTTCCGAGCGTTCAATTTCAGTTGTAGTCGATAACGACGATGCGACCACCGGCGTGCGCGTGGTTCACCAGATGCTGTTCAACACCGATCAGGTCATCGAGCTGTTCCTGATTGGCGTCGGCGGCGTCGGCGGTGCGCTGCTGGAGCAGGTGAAGCGCCAGCAGGAGTGGCTTAAGAAAAAGCACATCGATCTGCGCGTCTGCGGAATTGCGAATTCGAAAGCGCTGCTCACTAACGTCCACGGTCTGAACCTGGAAAACTGGCAGGCGGAGCTGGAAGAGGCGAAAGAGCCGTTCAACCTGGGCCGCCTGATCCGCCTGGTGAAAGAGTATCATCTGCTCAACCCGGTGATCGTCGACTGTACCTCGAACCAGGCCGTGGCCGACCAGTACGCCGACTTCCTGCGCGAAGGTTTCCACGTGGTGACGCCGAACAAAAAGGCCAACACCTCGTCGATGGATTACTATCACCAGCTGCGTCTGGCGGCGAGCAAGTCGCGCCGCAAGTTCCTGTACGACACCAACGTGGGCGCGGGCCTGCCGGTCATTGAGAACCTGCAAAACCTGCTGAACGCGGGCGACGAATTGCAGCGCTTCTCCGGCATCCTCTCCGGCTCACTGTCGTTTATCTTCGGCAAGCTGGATGAAGGCATGAGCCTGTCGGAAGCCACCCGTGCCGCGCGCGAGCTGGGCTACACCGAGCCGGATCCGCGCGACGATCTCTCCGGGATGGACGTGGCGCGCAAGCTGCTGATCCTGGTGCGCGAAACGGGCCGCGAGCTGGAGCTTTCGGATATCGTGATTGAGCCGGTGCTGCCAGCAGAATTTGATGACAGCGGCGACGTCAGCGCCTTTATGGCGAATTTACCTCAGCTTGACGATGCCTTTGCCGCACGCGTGGCGAAAGCCCGTGATGAAGGTAAGGTATTGCGCTATGTTGGCAACATTGAAGAGGATGGCGTCTGCCGGGTGAAGATTGCCGAAGTGGATGGCAACGATCCGCTGTACAAGGTGAAAAACGGCGAGAATGCCCTGGCGTTCTACAGCCACTATTATCAGCCACTGCCGCTGGTGCTTCGCGGCTATGGCGCAGGGAATGATGTGACGGCGGCGGGCGTGTTTGCCGATCTGCTGCGTACCCTGTCATGGAAGTTAGGAGTTTAAGATGGTTAAAGTATATGCCCCGGCTTCCAGCGCCAATATGAGCGTCGGATTTGACGTGCTGGGCGCGGCGGTGACGCCGGTGGACGGTTCGCTGCTGGGTGATACGGTAACGGTTGAGGCGGCAGAGCGCTTCAGCCTGAATAACGTTGGCCGTTTCGCCAGCAAGCTGCCGCCTGAACCACGCGAGAATATTGTTTATCAGTGCTGGGAACGCTTCTGTCAGGAGATCGGCAAAAACGTGCCGGTCGCCATGACGCTGGAAAAAAGCATGCCGATTGGCTCGGGACTGGGCTCCAGCGCGTGTTCGGTAGTCGCCGCGCTGGTGGCGATGAACGAGCACTGCGGCAAGCCGCTGAACAACAGCCGTCTGCTGGCGCTGATGGGTGAGCTGGAAGGGCGCATCTCCGGCAGTATTCACTATGATAACGTGGCACCGTGCTTCCTCGGCGGCATGCAGCTGATGATTGAAGAAAATGGCATCATCAGCCAGCAGGTGCCCGGGTTTGACGAGTGGCTGTGGGTGCTGGCCTATCCGGGCATTAAGGTCTCGACCGCTGAAGCGCGCGCGATCCTGCCGGCGCAGTATCGTCGTCAGGACTGTATTGCTCACGGGCGTCACCTGGCGGGCTTTATTCACGCCTGCTACACCCGCCAGCCGCAGCTGGCGGCGAAACTCATGAAAGACGTGATTGCCGAGCCGTACCGCACGAAGCTGCTGCCCGGCTTTAACGAGGCGCGACAGGCTTCAATGGATATCGGCGCGCAGGCATGCGGCATCTCCGGCTCCGGCCCGACGCTGTTCGCCCTGTGCGACAAACCAGACACCGCGCAGCGCGTGGCGGACTGGCTCTCTAAACACTACCTGCAAAATCAGGAAGGCTTTGTTCATATTTGCCGTCTGGACACGGCTGGCGCACGAGTACTGGGATAACGAATGAAACTCTACAACCTTAAAGATCATAACGAGCAGGTCAGCTTCGCGCAGGCGGTCACGCAGGGGCTGGGCAAAAATCAGGGGCTGTTCTTCCCGCACGACCTGCCGGAATTCCAGCTGACCGAAATCGATGAGCTGCTGAAGCAGGACTTTGTCACCCGCAGCACCAAAATTCTGTCTGCGTTTATCGGCGATGAAATCCCGCAGGAGCTGCTGGAAGAGCGCGTGCGTGCGGCGTTTGCTTTCCCGGCTCCGGTTCAGCAGGTTGAGCCGGACGTTGGCTGTCTGGAGCTGTTCCACGGCCCGACGCTGGCGTTTAAAGACTTCGGCGGCCGCTTTATGGCGCAGATGCTGACCCACATCAGCGGCGACAAACCGGTGACGATTCTGACCGCGACCTCCGGCGATACCGGTGCGGCGGTGGCCCATGCGTTCTACGGCCTGAAAAACGTCCGCGTGGTGATCCTCTATCCGAAGGGCAAAATCAGTCCGCTTCAGGAAAAACTGTTCTGCACCCTTGGGGGCAACATTGAAACCGTGGCGATCGACGGCGATTTCGATGCCTGTCAGGCGCTGGTGAAGCAGGCCTTC
The DNA here is from genome assembly GCF_900322725.1 of Enterobacter cloacae complex sp. Classification (NCBI taxonomy): domain Bacteria; kingdom Pseudomonadati; phylum Pseudomonadota; class Gammaproteobacteria; order Enterobacterales; family Enterobacteriaceae; genus Enterobacter; species Enterobacter cloacae complex sp. The sequence continues at coordinate 2,830,005 of NZ_LT991957.1, forward strand.
GACGACGAAGAGCTGAAGGTGGCGCTGGGTCTGAACTCCGCCAACTCGATCAACATCAGCCGTCTGCTGGCGCAGATCTGCTACTACTTCGAAGCGGTGGCGCAGCTGCCGCAGGACGCGCGCAATCAGCTGGTGGTTTCCGTGCCAAGCGGCAACTTCGGCGACCTGACGGCGGGCCTACTGGCGAAATCACTCGGTCTGCCGGTGAAGCGCTTTATTGCCGCCACTAACGCCAACGACACCGTACCACGCTACCTGAAAGACGGGAAATGGGCGCCGAACGCGACGCAGGCCACGCTCTCCAATGCGATGGATGTGTCACAGCCTAACAACTGGCCGCGTGTAGAAGAGCTGTTCCGCCGTAAGGTCTGGCGTCTGGGCGACCTCGGCTATGCTGCGGTGACGGATGAAACCACCAAAGCGACCATGCGTGAGCTGAAAGCCGTGGGCTATACCTCTGAGCCGCACGCGGCGATTGCTTACCGTGCGCTGCGCGACGCGCTTCAGCCGGGCGAGTATGGCCTGTTCCTCGGAACCGCTCATCCGGCGAAGTTTAAGGAGAGCGTGGAAGCGATCCTGGGTGAAACGCTGCCGCTGCCAAAAGAGCTGGCCGAGCGCGCCGATCTGCCGCTGCTGTCCCATGAGCTGCCGGCAGATTTTGCGGCACTGCGTAAGCTGATGATGACCCGAGCGTGATTCTCTTGCCCGGTGGCGGCTACGCCTTACCGGGCCTACAAGATCCACAACGACCCCAACGAACCCAATCGTAGGCCGGGTAAGCGCAGCGCCACCCGGCAACGACAGCTCCGGTCCGTAGGCCGGGTAAGGCGCAGCCGCCACCCGGCTTTTTTATGGAGAAATTAAGGAGAAAAACAGCAGGAAAAAAGCAGAAATTCCCAATAAATGCGGCCACTTAGCGTTTAGGATTGCAGAGAATAACATCCGCCGTTTCCATCACGTACTCTCCTTACATCGGCCCACGCTGGGCAAGAAGAATAAGGAGTCACCTATGTCTACACTGAAACCTGCACTCATCGCGCTCTCACTGATGCTGGTCGCTCCCATGGCGGTGCAGGCCGCTGAGATCACCCTCGTGCCTGCGGTAAAGCTGCAAATTGGCGATCGGGATAATAACGGACACTACTGGGATGGCGGCCGCTGGCGCGACCATGACTGGTGGAAAGCGCACTATGACTGGCGCGACAACCACTGGCGTCCGCACGATGAACATCGCGATCGTCACGATCGCCACCGTCATGACGATCATCGTCCGGGCCCGGACAGGAAACACCATTAAAACAAACCCCGCCAGCTGGCGGGGTTGTCTTTTATTGCTCGTGACGCTTAAACACCAGCTCGTTTTTGCCTGACGATGCCTCGTCGAAGAAATACCCTTCGCTGTTAAAAGCGGTGAGCTGCTCCGGCTTTGTCAGGCGGTTTTGAATGATGAAGCGGCTCATCAGACCGCGCGCTTTTTTGGCGTAGAAGCTGATCACTTTAAATTTGCCGTTCTTCTCGTCGAGGAACACCGGCTTGATAATGTCCGCATTCAGCTTTTTCGGCTTCACCGATTTGAAGTACTCATCGGAGGCCAGGTTGATCACCACGTTATCTCCCTGGGCTTGCAGCGCCGCGTTAAGCTTGTCGGTGATCACATCGCCCCAGAAGTGGTACAGATCTTTGCCTTTGGCGTTTTCCAGGCGAATACCCATCTCCAGACGATACGGCTGCATCAGATCCAGCGGGCGCAGTACGCCATACAGGCCGGACAGCATGCGCAGATGCTGCTGGGCAAAATCGAAATCGGCTTCGCTAAACGTTTCTGCTTGCAGGCCAGTGTAGACGTCACCTTTAAAGGCCAGCAGCGCCTGGCGCGCGTTGTCGGGCGTGAAGTCAGGCTGCCACTCGTGAAAACGGATGGCGTTCAGGTCGGCGAGTTTATCGCTGATGCTCATCAGCGAGGCGATCTGCGGAGCCGACAGTTTACGCGCCTCGTGGATTAGCTGTTGCGAGTAGTCCAGCAGTTCCGGCTGGGTATAACGCTCAGTGGCGAGCGGGCTCTGGTAGTCGAGCGTTTTTGCAGGTGAAATCAGAATCAGCATATCCAGTCCTTGCAGGAAATTTAGAGCGACTTTAACAAAAAATCGCCCTGATTTGATCGATAGCTGTTATTGCCGCGGCAAATCATCCCAGGTGCCAGGGGCAATTTGTGACTCGATTTCGGGATAGCGTGTGGCGTCAAAGACGGGCGGCACGCCGAGCTTGCGCTGACGCAGATAATCCCGCGCGATCAGCGCTACAACCGGCGAAAGCAGCAAAATGGCCGTCAGGTTAGTGATGGCCATCAGCGCCATAATGACGTCCGCTATTTGCCAGACCATCGGCATGCTGAGCAGGGAGCCGACGAACACCATCCCCAGCACAGCCGCGCGAAGGACGTTGCGGGCCAGACGCGAATCGACGTTCAGGAAGACAAGGTTGTTTTCGGCATAGATATAGTTCACCGCAATGGAGCTGAAGGCAAAAAGCCCCACGACAAGGGCGACAAGACCGGCGCCCCAGCCGCCAACGAGTGAGACCAGCGCCTGTTGTACCCAATGAATGCCTGCCGTACTGCCGGATGGATGTTCAACGGCGCCGGCCAGCAGCATTATCATCGCACTGGCGGAGCAGATAACAATGGTGTCCGTGAAGACGCCAATCATCTGCACAATGCCCTGCGCGGCGGGATGCGGGGGCCAGGATGCGGCCGCGGCGGCGGCATTTGGCGTGGAGCCCATTCCCGCTTCGTTGGAGAACATCCCCCGCTGAAACCCGGCAGTGAGGGCCTGGCTAACGGTGTAACCCAGCGCGCCGGACGCCGCTTCGCGCCAGCCAAACGCGCTTTTGAAAATGGTGGCGATGAGGTTCGGCACCTCGTCTATGTGTATCGCGCATACCAACAGGCTGGTGGACACCCACAGCAGCGCCATCAGGGGAACCAGCCACTGCATCAGGCGGGCAACCCCTTTAAGCCCGGTCACAATGGTCAGCAGGGTGAGAAGGGCAAGCGCGCCCCCCGTCAGCCACTCCGGACAATTGAAGGCAAAGCGCAGCGCGTGGGCGACGGAATTTGCCTGAACGGTGTTGAAAATCAGGCCATACGCCACCAGCAAAAAGATCGAGAACAGAACGCCCATCCAGCGCATTCCCAGCCCGCGAGCCATATACCAGGCAGGTCCGCCGCGAAACTGGCATTTGCTGTCTTTTTCTTTGTAGAGCTGGGCCAACGAGCACTCGGCAAAGGCGGTGGCCATGCCGATAATCGCCGTCACCCACATCCAGAACACGGCGCCCGGACCGCCCGCGCCGATCGCCAGCGCTACACCGGCCAGGTTACCGCTGCCGATGCGTGCGGCGAGGCTGGTACAGAGCGCCTGAAACGAGGTCAAACCCCCCGGCTGCGGGGTGACGCTGTTTTTCAGACTTCTGCCAAATTTGCGGATATAGCGAAACTGAATCAGCCCGCTGCGCCACGTAAACCAGATACCTGCCCCTGAAAGCAGGTAAATCATGATCGAACCCCAGAGGACTTCGTTGATAAAGGAAAAGAAATCAGGCACTAACGTCCCTCTTGTTGATGCCAACGTGAATATGTAAGCGCTACCACTGATTGTGCATGCTGTTACTTAGCAGCCTGTTAATATTGTGAGTTTATCATACTCTGCCTAAGCGCACTGTCTGCGGTTGCGCTGCCTCTCACTCGTGTTATCATCAGGGCAGACCGGTTACATCCCCCTAACAAGTAAACCTGTCATTTTTCCGCTGCTGGCAGGCTGTCGGTAGTGTGAATTATCCAGGGAACGTTAAAAGAGAAACACTATCATGACGGATAAATTGACCTCCCTTCGTCAGTTCACCACTGTCGTCGCTGACACCGGAGATATTGCGGCAATGAAGCTGTACCAGCCGCAGGATGCTACAACCAACCCTTCTCTGATCCTTAACGCTGCGCAGATCCCTGAGTATCGCAAACTGATCGACGAAGCGGTGACCTGGGCGAAAGCGCAGAGCAATGACCGCGCGCAGCAGGTTGTGGATGCTACCGACAAACTGGCGGTGAACATCGGTCTGGAAATTCTGAAACTGGTTCCTGGCCGTATCTCAACTGAAGTTGATGCTCGCCTGTCCTACGACACCGAAGCCTCTATCGCCAAAGCAAAACGCCTGATCAAACTGTACAACGATGCGGGCATCAGCAACGACCGTATCCTGATCAAACTGGCCTCTACCTGGCAGGGCATTCGCGCCGCCGAGCAGCTGGAAAAAGAAGGGATCAACTGTAACCTGACTCTGCTGTTCTCCTTCGCGCAGGCGCGTGCCTGTGCCGAAGCTGGCGTATACCTGATTTCTCCGTTTGTGGGCCGTATTCTGGACTGGTATAAAGCCAACACCGACAAGAAAGAGTACGCGGCGTCTGAAGATCCAGGCGTGATTTCCGTGACGGAAATCTACGAATACTACAAACAGCACGGCTATGAGACCGTTGTGATGGGCGCAAGCTTCCGTAACGTCGGTGAAATTATCGAGCTGGCCGGCTGTGACCGCCTGACCATCGCCCCTGCGCTGCTGAAAGAGCTGGCAGAAAGCGAAGGCGCTATCGAGCGTAAACTGTCTTACACCGGTGAAGTGAAAGCGCGCCCGGAGCGCATCACGGAATCCGAGTTCCTGTGGCAGCATAACCAGGATCCAATGGCAGTAGACAAGCTGGCGGACGGTATCCGTAAGTTTGCTATTGACCAGGAAAAACTGGAAAAAATGATCGGCGACCTGCTGTAATCATTCTGCGTGACCGGGCTCCCGGTCACGCGTCTTTCCCCCGCCTCTGTCTGAATTTTCTCTCTGCGTGTATCATTCCCATTAATCAGTACTTTTTGAATGGAATGGATATGAATACCTTACGCATCGGCCTAGTGTCGATTTCTGACCGCGCCTCCAGCGGTGTTTATCAGGATAAAGGCATCCCTGCTCTGGAAGAATGGCTGGGCAGCGCGCTGACTACCCCGTTTGAGATCCAGACTCGCCTGATCCCGGACGAGCAGCCGATCATCGAGCAGACCCTGTGCGAGCTGGTGGATGAGATGAGCTGCCACCTGGTGCTGACGACGGGCGGAACCGGCCCCGCGCGCCGCGACGTGACGCCTGACGCGACGCTCGCTATCGCCGATCGGGAAATGCCGGGCTTCGGTGAACAGATGCGCCAGATCAGTCTACACTTTGTTCCGACGGCCATTCTTTCCCGTCAGGTCGGGGTGATCCGCAAACAGGCGCTGATCCTGAACCTGCCGGGGCAGCCGAAGTCGATCAAAGAGACGCTGGAAGGCTTAAAGGCCGAGGATGGCAGCGTCATCGTCCACGGCATCTTTGCAAGTGTACCGTATTGTATACAGCTGCTTGACGGGCCGTACGTTGAAACTGACGACAACGTGGTAGCAGCATTTCGTCCGAAAAGCGCCCGCCGCGAGACAATCTCCTGAAGTTGATTAAAATGTGACATTCGCGCCAGCGGCAGTAGCGTGTAAATGGATTTACTATATAGTAATTTTTTCTTTACGATTGCTGTAAAAATAAATCCACAACACACGCACAATGGTTCGCTATGTCACATAACGCCCGACCTCTGAATCGACAGGACTACAAAACCCTCACGCTCGCTGCCTTAGGCGGCGCGCTGGAGTTTTACGACTTCATCATCTTCGTCTTCTTCGCCGCCGTCGTGGGTGCGCTGTTCTTCCCGGCGGATATTCCGGAATGGCTGCGCCAGGTGCAAACCTTCGGCATTTTTGCTGCCGGTTATCTGGCGCGTCCGCTGGGCGGCATCGTCATGGCGCACTTTGGCGATCTGGTCGGGCGCAAGAAGATGTTTACCCTGAGTATTCTGCTGATGGCCGTGCCGACGCTGGCCATTGGCCTCTTGCCGACCTATGCGTCGATGGGCATTATCGCTCCGTTATTGCTGCTGCTGATGCGCGTGCTCCAGGGCGCGGCCATTGGTGGAGAAGTGCCGGGCGCGTGGGTGTTTGTCGCCGAGCACGTCCCGGCGCGGCGCATCGGCATTGCGTGCGGAACGCTGACGGCCGGGCTAACGGTTGGCATTCTGCTTGGCTCCGTGGTGGCAACCCTCATCAATACCAGCATGACGCAGCAGTCCGTTCACGACTGGGGCTGGCGTATTCCTTTCCTGCTGGGTGGAGCGTTCGGGCTGGTGGCGATGTACCTGCGTCGCTGGTTGCAGGAGACGCCAATATTTCTGGAAATGCAGCAGCGGAAGACGCTGGCACAAGAACTGCCGGTGAAAACGGTGGTTGTGCGGCATAAAAAAGCGGTGGTGGTGTCGATGCTGCTCACCTGGCTGCTGTCTGCGGGTATCGTGGTGGTCATTTTGATGTCGCCGGTCTGGCTGCAAAAGCAGTACGGTTTTGCGCCTGCGGTAACGTTGCAGGCGAACAGCATCGCGACGATTATGCTCTGCTTTGGTTGTCTGGCCGCCGGGCTGGCGGCGGATCGTTTTGGCGCCAGCGTGACCTTTATCGTCGGCAGCCTGCTGCTGGCCGCGTCGAGCTGGGCTTTTTATCATCTGGCGGGCACCCATCCTGAACAGCTGTTCCTGCTGTACGGCATCGTTGGGCTGTGCGTGGGGGTCGTTGGCGCCGTACCGTACGTGATGGTCCGTGCCTTCCCGCCGGAGGTACGCTTCACCGGGATCTCGTTCTCTTATAACGTCTCGTATGCCATTTTCGGTGGGCTGACGCCAATAGTGGTTACGGTGTTGATGGGCGTGTCGCCGCTCGCACCAGCGTGGTACGTGCTGGCGTTATCGCTGATGGGGCTGGTATTGGGGATATGGCTTCGTCAGTCTGGGGGTTATCGTGCCCGCGATGCGGGCACGACAGAGGGATCAGTGTTTTTCACCAATCGGTAATACGGTGCGGCCGAACTGTTCGTTCAGCACTTCACCCATTGCCAGGTAGATAGCGCTTGCGCCGCACACCAGACCGACCCAGCCGGCAACGTGAACGATGCCTTCGTTATCCGCCAGGTGACCCATTGCCAGCAGGGCGAACAGCACGGTCAGGCTCAGGAAGACGAATTGCAGTGCGCGGTTCGCCTTCAGGGTGCCGAAGAACATGAACAGGGTGAAGACGCCCCACAGTCCCAGGTACACACCCAGGAAGTGGGCGTTTGCCGCATCCGCCAGGCCCATTTTAGGCATCAGCAGAATCGCGACCAGCGTCAGCCAGAACGAACCGTAAGAGGTAAAGGCGGTTAAGCCGAAGGTATTGCCTTTCTTATATTCCAGCAGGCCCGCGAAGATTTGCGCGATACCGCCGTAAAAAATGCCCATCGCCAGGATTACGCCGTCCATCGGGAACATCCCGATATTGTGCAGGTTCAGCAGAATGGTGGTCATGCCAAAACCCATCAGGCCCAGCGGAGCCGGATTAGCCAACTTAGTGTTGCCCATAAGTCCTCAAAAAAATCATCATTAAAATGGTGAAATGGTTAAACCCGCGTCAGTTCTACCTGACAGGGCGCGGCATCATAATGGGCGGCATCGGTGCCGTCTATGATCTCATCAGGGTGAAATTAAAAATTTTTTTATGTCTCCCCCTTGATGGATGACGTTGCGACCCCATCTTGTAAGCAACCGCAGTGTGTGGACCTGAAAAAAATCAAATCTGGGCAGTTGAAAAAGCACGTTCTGCCCTTATTACAGGTACACAACCACATGTTGACTGAATTTTTAGTGGAGACGTTTAGATGGGTAAAATTATTGGTATCGACCTGGGTACTACCAACTCTTGTGTAGCGATTATGGATGGCACTACTGCACGCGTGCTGGAGAACGCCGAGGGCGATCGCACCACGCCTTCTATCATTGCTTATACCCAGGATGGTGAAACTCTGGTTGGTCAGCCGGCTAAACGTCAGGCAGTGACAAACCCGCAAAACACCCTGTTTGCGATCAAACGCCTGATTGGCCGCCGCTTCCAGGACGAAGAAGTTCAGCGTGACGTTTCCATCATGCCTTACAAAATCATCGCAGCCGATAACGGCGATGCATGGCTTGATGTGAAAGGCACCAAAACTGCACCTCCGCAGATCTCTGCTGAAGTGCTGAAGAAAATGAAGAAAACCGCAGAAGATTACCTGGGCGAACCGGTAACTGAAGCTGTTATCACCGTACCTGCTTACTTCAACGATGCTCAGCGTCAGGCAACCAAAGATGCTGGCCGTATCGCAGGTCTGGAAGTAAAACGTATCATCAACGAACCAACCGCAGCGGCGCTGGCTTACGGTCTGGATAAAGAAGTCGGCAACCGTACTATCGCGGTGTACGACCTGGGTGGTGGTACTTTCGATATCTCTATTATCGAAATCGACGACGTTGACGGCGAAAAAACCTTCGAAGTTCTGGCAACCAACGGTGATACCCACCTGGGTGGTGAAGACTTCGATACCCGTCTGATCAACTACCTCGTTGACGAGTTCAAGAAAGATCAGGGCATTGACCTGCGTAACGACCCGCTGGCGATGCAGCGCCTGAAAGAAGCCGCTGAGAAAGCGAAGATCGAACTGTCTTCCGCTCAGCAGACCGACGTGAACCTGCCGTACATCACCGCAGACGCGACCGGTCCTAAACACATGAACATCAAAGTGACCCGTGCGAAACTGGAAAGCCTGGTAGAAGACCTGGTGAACCGTTCTATCGAGCCACTGAAAGTTGCATTGCAGGACGCTGGCCTGTCCGTGTCTGACATTCAGGACGTTATCCTGGTAGGTGGTCAGACCCGTATGCCAATGGTTCAGAAGAAAGTGGCTGAATTCTTTGGTAAAGAGCCACGTAAAGACGTGAACCCGGACGAAGCGGTAGCTATCGGTGCTGCGGTTCAGGGTGGTGTATTGACCGGTGAAGTGAAAGACGTACTGCTGCTGGACGTTACCCCGCTGTCTCTGGGTATCGAAACCATGGGTGGCGTGATGACTCCGCTCATCAACAAAAACACCACTATCCCGACGAAACACAGCCAGGTGTTCTCTACCGCTGAAGACAACCAGTCTGCGGTAACCATCCATGTGATTCAGGGTGAGCGTAAGCGTGCGGCAGATAACAAATCTCTGGGTCAGTTCAACCTGGACGGTATCAGCCCGGCGCCACGCGGTATGCCACAGATCGAAGTCACCTTCGACATCGATGCTGACGGTATCCTGCACGTGTCTGCGAAAGACAAAAACAGCGGTAAAGAGCAGAAGATCACTATCAAGGCATCTTCTGGCCTGAACGAAGCGGAAATTGAAAAAATGGTTCGTGATGCCGAAGCTAACGCGGAATCCGACCGTAAGTTCGAAGAGCTGGTTCAGACCCGTAACCAGGGTGACCATCTGCTGCACAGCACCCGTAAGCAGGTTGAAGAAGCGGGCGATAAACTGCCAGCGGAAGACAAAACTGCGATCGAAACTGCACTGAGCGCGCTGGAAACGTCTCTGAAAGGCGAAGACAAAGCGGACATCGAAGCGAAGATGCAGGAGCTGGCACAGGTTTCTCAGAAACTGATGGAAATCGCTCAGCAGCAGCACGCACAGCAGCAGGCGGGCGCTGATGCTTCGGCGAACAACGCGAAAGACGACGACGTTGTCGACGCTGAGTTCGAAGAAGTGAAAGATAAAAAATAATCGCCCTGATGCAGGGTAATTAATCGGCACGGGCGTAGGAGAATTCTCCACGCCCGTGCTCGCATGTTAAGGGGCTTAAAAAAACCAATGGCAAAGCAAGACTATTACGAGATTTTAGGCGTTCCGAAAACTGCGGAAGAGCGTGAAATCAAAAAGGCGTATAAGCGCCTGGCCATGAAATATCATCCGGACCGCAATCAGGGTGATAAAGAGGCTGAAGCCAAATTTAAAGAGATTAAAGAAGCCTACGAAGTCCTGACCGACGCGCAAAAACGCGCGGCTTATGACCAGTATGGTCACGCGGCCTTTGAACAGGGCGGCATGGGCGGCGGTGGATTTGGTGGCGGCGGCTTCGGCGGCGGCGCTGATTTCAGCGATATCTTTGGTGATGTATTCGGCGATATCTTCGGCGGCGGTCGTGGTCGTCAGCGCGCGGCACGCGGCGCAGACCTGCGCTACAACATGGAGCTGACGCTGGAGGAAGCGGTTCGCGGCGTCACCAAAGAGATCCGTATTCCGACGCTGGAAGAGTGTGACGTTTGCCACGGCAGCGGCGCGAAAGCGGGGACTCAGCCACAAACCTGTCCAACCTGTCACGGTTCCGGTCAGGTGCAGATGCGCCAGGGCTTCTTCGCGGTGCAGCAGGCGTGTCCGCACTGTCACGGTCGCGGTACGCTGATCAAAGATCCGTGCAACAAGTGTCACGGCCACGGTCGCGTTGAGAAAACCAAAACCCTGTCCGTTAAGATCCCGGCAGGCGTTGATACGGGCGACCGCATCCGTCTGGCAGGCGAAGGCGAAGCGGGCGAGCACGGCGCACCGGCAGGCGATCTGTACGTTCAGGTTCAGGTGAAGCAGCACGCCATTTTCGAGCGTGAAGGCAACAACCTGTACTGCGAAGTGCCGATCAACTTCGCGATGGCGGCGCTGGGCGGCGAAATCGAAGTGCCGACGCTGGACGGTCGCGTGAACCTGAAGGTGCCGGGCGAAACGCAGACCGGCAAGCTGTTCCGTATGCGCGGCAAAGGCGTTAAATCCGTTCGCGGTGGCGCGCAGGGCGACCTGCTATGCCGCGTGGTAGTCGAAACGCCAGTTGGCCTGAACGACAAGCAGAAACAGCTGCTGAAAGAGCTTCAGGAAAGTTTTGGCGGCCCGACGGGTGAGAAAAACAGCCCGCGCTCCAAAAGCTTCTTCGATGGCGTCAAAAAATTCTTCGATGATTTAACCCGCTAACCCGTCAGCTGGTTACTATCCTTTAAAGCCCGGAAGCGATTTCGGGCTTTTTCTTTACAGCGTTATTGCTCGGTTAAACTGAATCCATACCCAATATTAATCTGTTTTTACCGATCTGTTTGCGCTGATATTATGGTTTTACCGAGGTATTGTTGTAAAAGAGAGAATTAACGTGAAATTACTACACCGTTTCTTTAGCAGTGAGGCATCCGGCGGCGTCATCCTGATTATTGCTGCTGCGGCCGCCATGCTGCTCGCCAATATGGGTATGACGCGCGATCTCTATCACGCATTTCTGGAAACGCCCGTCGAGCTGAAGGTCGGGGCGCTGGAAATCAACAAAAACATGCTGCTGTGGATCAACGATGCGCTGATGGCGGTATTTTTCCTGCTGGTGGGCCTGGAGGTCAAACGTGAGCTGGTGAGCGGCTCGCTTGCCAGCCGTCAGCGCGCGGCGTTCCCTGCGATCGCGGCGATTGGCGGGATGATCGTGCCGGCGCTGCTCTTCCTCGCGTTCACGTGGCAGGATCCGGTTGCGCGCGACGGCTGGGCGATCCCGGCCGCAACGGATATCGCGTTTGCGCTCGGAGTATTAGCCTTGCTCGGTAGCCGCGTCCCGGTAGCACTGAAAATTTTCCTGATGGCGCTGGCGATTATCGATGACCTGGGCGCTATCGTGATTATCGCGCTGTTCTACACCAGCGATCTGTCCGTTCTGTCGCTGAGCGTGGCGGCCGTGGCTATCGCGGTGCTGGCGTTGCTGAACGTCTTCAACGTCCGACGCACGGGCATTTATATCCTGGTGGGAATGGTGCTGTGGACGGCGGTGCTGAAATCCGGCGTGCACGCCACGCTGGCGGGCGTCATCGTTGGTTTCTTCATCCCACTGAAGGAGCAGGACGGCAAATCGCCTGCCAGACAGTTAGAGCACGTGCTTCACCCGTGGGTAGGCTTTATGATCCTGCCGCTGTTTGCGTTTGCCAATGCGGGCGTTTCCCTGTCAGGGGTGACTTTGGACGGCCTCACCTCCGTGCTGCCGCTGGGTATTATCGCCGGTCTGTTTATCGGTAAGCCGCTGGGCATCAGCCTGTTCTGCTGGCTGGCGCTGAAGCTTAAGCTGGCGTCATTGCCAAACGGGACCACCTTTAGTCAGATTATGGCCGTCGGGGTGCTGTGCGGTATTGGATTCACCATGTCGATCTTCATCTCGACGCTGGCGTTTGGCGCAAGCGCGCCTGAGCTTATCGTCTGGGCGAAACTCGGCATTCTTATCGGGTCGCTGCTGGCCGCGGTTATCGGCTATACCTTGTTGAAGGTGAAGTTGTCCGGACAGGCTGTCCAGGCATAACGGGAAACCGGGAGGAGGGAAGCCTCCTCCCGATAAACTATCAGGGAGTGAAAACGTGATGTCTCATTTGAACTACAACCATCTCTATTACTTCTGGCATGTCTACAAGCAGGGCTCGGTCGTGGGAGCCGCTGAGGCGCTCTACCTGACGCCACAGACCATTACCGGACAAATCAAAGCCCTGGAAGAGCGCTTGCAGGGCAAGCTTTTTAAGCGGAAAGGGCGTGGCATTGAGCCGAGCGAGCTGGGTGAGCTGGTGTTCCGTTACGCGGACAAGATGTTCACCCTGAGCCAGGAGATGCTGGATATCGTTAACTATCGCAAAGAGTCTAACCTGCTCTTTGACGTGGGCGTGGCGGATGCGCTATCCAAACGGCTGGTAAGCGGCGTGCTGGATGCGGCGGTGGTGGAAGATGAACAGATTCATTTACGCTGCTTTGAGTCCACCCACGAGATGCTGCTGGAACAGCTGAGCCAGCATAAGCTGGATATGATTATCTCGGATTGCCCCATCGACTCCACCCAGCAGGAAGGCTTGTTCTCGGTGAAAATTGGCGAATGCGGCGTCAGCTTCTGGTGCATCAATCCGCCCCCGGAAAAACCGTTTCCGGCCTGCCTGGAAGAGCGCCGTTTGCTGGTGCCGGGAAGACGGTCAATGCTCGGACGTAAGCTGCTGAACTGGTTTAACTCCCAGGGGCTGAACGTGGAAATCCTCGGTGAGTTTGACGATGCCGCGCTGATGAAAGCCTTTGGCGAGGCGCACAACGCGATCTTCGTTGCCCCGACGCTGTACGCGCACGATCTCTATTCAGACGACAAGATTACGGAGATTGGCAGGGTGGAAAACGTGATGGAAGAGTATCACGCCATATTCGCCGAAAGGATGATTCAGCACCCCGCGGTGCAGCGTATCTGCAACCGGGACTACTCGGCGCTGTTTACGCCACCGGCAATCTGAAGACATAAAAAAACCCGCGTTAAGCGGGTTCTTTCAAACAAGCAACAACAAGTGGCGATTAAGCCAGTTTGTTGATCTGCGCGGTCAGGTTTGCTTTATGACGCGCTGCTTTGTTTTTGTGGATCAGACCCTTAGCAGCCTGACGATCCACGATTGGTTGCATTTCGTTAAATGCGTTCTGCGCTGCAGCTTTGTCGCCAGCTTCGATTGCTGCGTATACTTTCTTGATGAAAGTACGCATCATAGAGCGACGGCTTGCATTGTGCTTACGAGCCTTTTCAGACTGAACGGCACGTTTCTTAGCTGATTTGATATTAGCCAAGGTCCAACTCCCAAATATGATCTATGTGGACAATTCAAAGGCCGAGGAATATGCCCTCTATACCTTCTTTTGTCAATGGATTTGTGCAAATAAGCGCCGTTAATGTGGCGACGCTACGTTACGTAGTGATGGCGCAGGATTCTACCAGCTTGTCGTCCGTGAATACAGCTTTTCGGCGTAAAAAACGCTGTTCGCGGGCAGATTTTTTTGCTGTGAAAGGTCAGCGTGATGAAATCATACGGCTTTCTGTTTCGCGTGAACAATCGCCGGTTAACCTTAACCGCTGTACAAGGTATACTTTGGCGATTTTCACTGTTTTGAGCCAGTCATGAAGCTGATACGCGGCATACATAATCTCAGTCAAGCCCCGCGCGGGTGCGTGCTGACCATTGGTAATTTCGACGGCGTGCATCGTGGGCATCAGGCGCTGTTGCAGGGATTGCGTAAAGAAGGCGAGGCGCGAGGCCTGCCCGTCGTGGTGATGATTTTCGAGCCTCAGCCGCTGGAGCTGTTTGCGGGCGAGAAATCCCCCGCACGGCTGACCCGCCTGCGCGAGAAGTTACGCTATCTGGCGGAGTCCGGCGTGGACTACGTCCTGTGCGTACGTTTCGACCGTCGATTTGCCGCGCTGACCGCACAAAACTTTGTCAGCGATCTGCTGGTCAGGCAGCTTGGCGTGCAGTTCCTCGCGGTAGGGGATGATTTCCGCTTTGGCGCTGGTCGTCAGGGCGATTTCTTGTTATTACAGAAGGCTGGTCTGGAGTACGGGTTTGACGTCACCAGTACGATGACCTTCTGCGAGGGCGGCGTACGCGTCAGCAGCACGGCGGTACGCCAGGCGCTGGCGAACGATGATCTGGACACGGCAGAAACGCTGCTGGGCCACCCGTTCACGATTTCAGGTCGCGTGGTCCATGGCGATGCGCTGGGCCGCACGATAGGTTTCCCGACGGCGAACATACCGCTGCGTCGTCAGGTCTCCCCGGTTAAAGGGGTATATGCGGTGGAAGTGGCAGGACTGGGCGAGAAGCCTTTCTACGGCGTCGCCAACATTGGCACGCGTCCAACGGTTGCCGGTGTGCGTCAACAGTTAGAAGTACACCTGCTGGACGTTGTAATGGACCTCTACGGTCGCCATATAGATGTGATACTGCGTAAAAAAATACGCAATGAACAGCGATTCGCTTCGCTGGATGAACTTAAGGCGCAAATCGCGCGAGATGAATTGACGGCCCGCGAGTTTTTTGGGCTTTAGAACCGGCTTAACTGCCTACGTGATAAATACGGAACCGAGAATCTGATGAGTGACTATAAATCAACCCTGAATTTGCCGGAAACAGGGTTCCCGATGCGCGGCGATCTCGCCAAGCGCGAACCGGGAATGCTGGCGCGTTGGACCGATGATGACCTGTACGGCATCATTCGTGCAGCCAAAAAAGGCAAAAAAACCTTCATTCTGCACGATGGCCCTCCATATGCGAATGGCAGCATTCATATTGGTCACTCTGTAAACAAGATTCTGAAAGACATTATCGTGAAGTCCAAAGGACTCGCGGGATATGACTCGCCTTACGTTCCGGGTTGGGACTGCCACGGCCTGCCAATCGAGCTGAAAGTTGAGCAAGAGTACGGCAAGCCAGGCGAGAAGTTCACCGCCGCTGAGTTCCGCGCGAAATGCCGCGAATATGCCGCCACCCAGGTTGACGGCCAGCGCGCAGACTTTATCCGTCTGGGCGTGCTGGGCGACTGGTCGCACCCGTACCTGACCATGGACTTCAAAACCGAAGCCAACATCATCCGGGCGCTGGGCAAAATCATCGGTAACGGTCACCTGCACAAAGGCGCTAAGCCGGTGCACTGGTGCGTGGACTGCCGCTCTGCGCTGGCAGAAGCCGAAGTGGAGTATTACGACAAAACGTCTCCTTCTATCGACGTGGCTTTCGAAGCGGTCGATCAGGACGCGATCAAAGCTAAATTCGGTCTGCCTGGCGTAAGCGGCCCGATCTCGCTGGTTATCTGGACCACTACCCCGTGGACGCTGCCAGCCAACCGCGCAATCTCTCTCTCTGGCGAGTTTGAGTACGCGCTGGTGCAGGTTGACGGCCGCGCGGTTATCCTGGCGAAAGATTTGGTTGAAAGCGTGCTGAAGCGCGCGAACATCACCAACTACACCGTGCTGGGCACCGTGAAAGGCGACGCGCTGGAGCTGATGCGCTTCAAACACCCGTTCCTGGACTTCGACGTTCCGGCGATCCTGGGCGACCACGTCACGCTGGACGCGGGTACCGGTGCGGTGCATACCGCTGGCGGTCACGGTCCTGACGATTACAACATCAGCCTGAAATACGGTCTGGAAATCGCCAACCCGGTTGGCCCGGACGGGTCTTACCTGCCTGGCACCTATCCGGCGCTGGACGGTATCAACGTCTTTAAAGCCAACGACATCATCGTTGAGATGCTGCGTGAACGCGGTGCGCTGCTGCACGTTGAAAAAATGCAGCACAGCTATCCGTGCTGCTGGCGTCACAAGACGCCGATCATCTTCCGTGCGACGCCGCAGTGGTTCGTCAGCATGGATCAGAAAGGACTGCGCGAGCAGTCCCTGAAAGAGATCAAGGGCGTGCAGTGGATCCCGGACTGGGGCCAGGCGCGTATCGAATCCATGGTGGCTAACCGTCCTGACTGGTGTATCTCCCGCCAGCGTACCTGGGGCGTGCCGATGTCGCTGTTCGTGCACAAAGAGACGCAGGAACTGCATCCGAACACCCTGGAACTGATGGAAGAAGTGGCGAAGCGCGTTGAAGTTGACGGCATTCAGGCGTGGTGGGATCTCGACGCCCGCGACATCCTGGGCGCGGACGCGGATAACTACGAGAAAGTGCCGGATACTCTGGACGTGTGGTTCGACTCCGGTTCAACCCACGCCTCCGTGGTTGACGTGCGCCCTGAGTTCGCCGGTCACGCTGCCGACATGTATCTGGAAGGGTCTGACCAACACCGCGGCTGGTTCATGTCATCGCTGATGATCTCCACCGCCATGAAGGGCAAAGCACCTTACCGTCAGGTACTGACCCACGGCTTCACCGTGGATGGCCAGGGCCGTAAGATGTCCAAGTCCATCGGTAACACCGTTTCACCGCAGGACGTAATGAACAAGCTGGGCGCGGACATCCTGCGTCTGTGGGTAGCCTCTACCGACTACACCGGCGAAATGGCGGTGTCCGACGAGATCCTGAAACGTGCTGCCGACAGCTATCGTCGTATCCGTAACACCGCGCGTTTCCTGCTGGCGAACCTCAATGGGTTCGATCCGGTAAAAGATATGGTGAAGCCGGAAGAGATGGTCGTGCTCGATCGCTGGGCGGTAGGCTGCGCGAAAGCGGCGCAGGAAGACATCCTGAAAGCGTACGAGTCTTACGATTTCCACGAAGTGGTGCAGCGCCTGATGCGCTTCTGCTCCATCGAGATGGGCTCGTTCTACCTCGACATCATCAAAGACCGTCAGTACACCGCGAAAGCGGACAGCGTGGCGCGCCGCAGCTGTCAGTCTGCGCTGTACCATATCGCAGAAGCGCTGGTGCGCTGGATGGCGCCGATCATGTCCTTCACCGCCGATGAAATCTGGGGTTACCTGCCGGGCGAGCGTGAGAAGTATGTCTTCACCGGCGAGTGGTACGAAGGTCTGTTCGATCTCTCCAGCACCGAAGCGATGAACGATGCCTTCTGGGACGAGCTGCTGAAAGTGCGTGGCGAAGTGAACAAGGTTATCGAGCAGGCGCGTGCTGACAAGAAAGTCGGCGGCTCTCTGGAAGCGGCAGTAACCCTGTACGCCGAACCGGAGCTGGCGGCGAAGCTGACGGCGCTGGGCGATGAATTGCGATTTGTCCTGTTGACCTCCGGTGCGAAAGTTGCGGATTATGCTGACGCGTCTGCTGAGGCTCAGCAGAGCGAACTGCTCAAAGGACTGAAGGTCGCACTGAGCAAAGCCGACGGTGAGAAATGCCCGCGTTGCTGGCATTACACTACCGATGTCGGTCAGGTGGCGGAACACGCAGACATCTGCGGACGCTGTGTAAGCAACGTCGCCGGTGACGGCGAAAAACGTAAGTTTGCCTGATGAGTAAAACTCTCTGTTCAACAGGACTGCGCTGGCTGTGGCTGGTGGTGGTGGTGCTGATTATCGATCTGGGCAGCAAGTTCCTGATCCTCCAGAACTTTGCTCTGGGGGATACGGTCCCGCTGTTCCCGTCGCTTAACCTGCACTACGCCCGCAACTACGGCGCGGCGTTTAGTTTCCTGGCCGACAGCGGTGGCTGGCAGCGCTGGTTCTTCGCAGGTATCGCAATGGGTATCTGCGTTGTGCTGGCGGTGCTGATGTACCGCTCGAAAGCAACGCAAAAGCTGAATAACATCGCCTACGCGCTGATCATTGGCGGCGCGCTGGGCAACCTGTTTGACCGCCTGTGGCACGGCTTTGTGGTCGATATGATCGACTTCTACGTCGGCAACTGGCACTTCGCGACCTTTAACCTCGCCGATAGCGCAATTTGCATCGGTGCGGCGTTAATCGTGCTGGAAGGCTTCTTGCCTAAACCGGCGGCGAAAGAGCAGGCGTAACCAAACCAGCCGGGTGACGCGTAGCGATCCCGGTCTACGGTTAATGTAGGCCCGGTAAGCGCAGCGCCACCGGGCAAAACAAGCGAGCAATTTGCATGTCTAAATCCGTACAGAGCAACAGCGCGGTACTCGTTCACTTCACGCTGAAGCTGGATGACGGCTCCACGGCTGAATCCACCCGCAATAACGGCAAACCGGCGCTGTTTCGTCTGGGCGACACCTCCCTGTCTGAAGGCCTTGAGCAGCAGCTTCTGGGTCTGAAAGAGGGCGAGACAAAGGCGTTTTCGCTTGAGCCGGACGCGGCATTTGGCGTGCCAAGCCCGGATCTGATCCAGTACTTCTCGCGCCGTGAGTTTATGGATGCGGGCGAGCCGGAAATCGGAGCGATTATGCTCTTTACCGCTATGGACGGCAGCGAAATGCCTGGCGTGATCCGCGAAATCAACGGGGACTCCATCACCGTTGACTTCAACCATCCGCTAGCCGGGCGTACCGTTCATTTTGATGTAGAAGTGCTGGAGATCGATCCGGCACTGGAGGCCTGAAATGCAGATCCTGTTGGCTAACCCGCGCGGTTTTTGCGCCGGTGTAGACCGCGCTATCAGCATTGTTGAAAACGCGCTGGAAATTTACGGCGCGCCGATTTACGTGCGTCATGAAGTGGTACATAACCGCTACGTGGTCGACAGCCTGCGCGAGCGCGGGGCGATTTTCATCGAGCAAATCAGCGAAGTGCCGGACGGCGCTATCCTGATCTTCTCCGCGCACGGCGTATCGCAGGCCGTGCGTAACGAAGCCAAAAGCCGCGATCTGACCGTCTTCGACGCCACCTGTCCGCTGGTCACCAAAGTGCATATGGAAGTGGCGCGCGCCAGCCGTCGCGGTGAAGAGTCGATCCTGATTGGTCACGCCGGTCACCCGGAAGTCGAGGGTACCATGGGCCAGTACAGCAACCCGGAAGGGGGGATGTATCTGGTTGAGTCGCCGGAAGATGTCCTGACGCTGAACGTGAAAAACGAAGCGCGTCTGTCGTTTATGACCCAGACCACGCTCTCCGTAGACGACACCTCAGACGTGATTGACGCCCTGCGCCAGCGCTTTCCGAAAATCGTCGGGCCGCGTAAGGATGATATCTGCTACGCCACCACTAACCGTCAGGAAGCGGTGCGCGCGCTGGCGGAACAGGCGGACGTGGTGCTGGTGGTCGGTTCAAAAAACTCCTCTAACTCTAACCGTCTGGCCGAACTGGCACAGCGAATGGGCAAGGCGGCGTTTTTAATCGACGACGCAACGGACATCCAGGAAGCGTGGGTTAAAAACGCGGCCTGCGTCGGCGTCACCGCAGGGGCTTCTGCGCCGGATATCCTCGTGCAAAACGTCATTGCCCGCCTGCAAGAGCTGGGCGGTGGTGAAGCCGTTCCGCTCGAAGGCCGCGAAGAGAATATCGTCTTCGAAGTGCCGAAAGAGCTGCGAATCGACGCCCGCGAAGTGGAATAACTTCTTTTCTGATGAAAGGCCAGCACCTCCTGTGCTGGCCTTTTTTTTGCCCCGGACTTTATCGTGACGACAAAATCATGTCTTTTACTGATATCTGAGTCGGTTTCACGTTAAATTCTAATTATAGGTGTTTTCAGTTGGCAGCCATTACGAAGGCTGGTTAATCTGAAAACGGTTTACATCATTTTAACGTAAGAGAATAACTATGCATGATGCACAGATCCGTGTCGCCATTGCGGGCGCGGGTGGACGTATGGGTCGCCAGTTGATTCAGGCGGCAATACAAATGGAAGGCGTGGCACTCGGCGCGGCGCTGGAACGTGAAGGTTCATCCCTGCTGGGATCCGATGCGGGTGAACTGGCCGGCGCGGGTAAGACAGGCGTTACCGTTCAGAGCAGCCTTGATGCGGTGAAAGATGACTTTGACGTGTTCATCGACTTTACCCGTCCGGAAGGTACGCTGACTCACCTGGCGTTTTGCCGCCAGCACGGTAAAGGGATGGTGATTGGCACCACCGGCTTCGATGATGCGGGTAAACAGGCCATTCAGGATGCAGCCACCGACATTGCGATTGTCTTTGCCGCGAACTTTAGCGTAGGCGTTAACGTCATGCTGAAGCTGCTGGAAAAGGCGGCGAAGGTGATGGGCGACTACACCGACATTGAGATTATTGAAGCGCACCACCGTCATAAGGTTGATGCCCCATCAGGCACGGCGCTGGCGATGGGCGAAGCGATTGCTTATGCAATGGATAAAGATTTAAAAGACATCGCAGTCTATTCCCGTGAAGGGCATACCGGAGAACGCGTGCCGGGCACCATTGGTTTCGCAACCGTCCGGGCAGGCGATATCGTCGGCGAACATACGGCGATGTTCGCCGATATTGGTGAACGTGTTGAGATTACACACAAAGCGTCAAGCCGCATGACGTTCGCCAATGGCGCAGTACGTTCCGCGTTGTGGCTGAAATCGAAAGAAAAGGGCCTTTTTGATATGCGAGATGTGCTTGATCTCACTAATTTGTAAGCATTATTACCCATCGTGATGTGGTTATTGCAGTCGTAATGTATTGATTGCATAGGGCAATAATTTATTGCCCTCTTATTTTATCTGTTTTAGATGAAATTTGGTTGTTAATGGTTATAAAGCTAAGTTTTATGCCATTATTCTGTGAATTGAATGTAAATTTTGACCATTTGGTCCACTTTTTATCACTCCCGCCTCTCAAATTCCATAAAACCTACCGCGCAAGCGTTTCCCAGGATGATTTACCTGATCTTTTTGCCCTTTAAATCCCATTCAAGCCGCCAGTCATGCAAAAGAATAAACAAAATACCCGTTTTAAGTTGACTTTTACATGCCAAATCCCCAGAATGCCGCCGTTTGCCAAAAATCCGCTGGCAACACATTTGCATTGATTCGTGACGTGGTTATGAATTAATATGCAAATAAAGTGAGTGAATATTCTCTGGAGGGTGTTTTGATTAAGTCAGCGCTATTGGTTCTGGAAGACGGAACCCAGTTTATCGGTCGGGCCATAGGGGCAACGGGTTCGGCGGTTGGGGAAGTCGTTTTCAATACTTCAATGACCGGTTATCAAGAAATCCTCACTGATCCTTCCTATTCTCGCCAAATCGTTACTCTTACTTATCCTCATATCGGCAATGTCGGCACCAATGCGGCTGACGAAGAATCCTCTCAGGTACATGCGCAAGGCCTGGTCATTCGTGACCTGCCGCTGATTGCCAGCAACTTCCGCAACACCGAAGACCTCTCTTCTTACCTGAAGCGCCATAACATTGTGGCGATTGCCGATATCGATACCCGCAAGCTGACGCGTCTGCTGCGCGAGAAGGGTGCACAGAACGGCTGCATCATCGCAGGGGATAACCTCGACGCGACGCTGGCGCTGGAAAAAGCGAAAGCCTTCCCGGGCCTGAACGGTATGGACCTGGCGAAAGAAGTGACTACCGCCGAAGCCTACAGCTGGACGCAGGGGAGCTGGACGCTGGAAGGCGACCTGCCGGAAGCGAAAAAAGAGAACGAACTGCCGGTCCACGTGGTGGCCTACGATTTTGGTGCCAAGCGCAACATCCTGCGTATGCTGGTTGACCGTGGCTGCCGCCTGACGGTGGTTCCGGCGCAAACGTCCGCTGAAGACGTGCTGAAGATGAACCCGGACGGCATCTTCCTTTCTAACGGCCCAGGCGACCCGGCGCCGTGCGATTACGCTATCGACGCCATCAAGTCCTTCCTCGAAACCGATATTCCGGTATTCGGCATCTGCCTCGGCCATCAGCTGCTGGCGCTGGCGAGCGGAGCCAACACCGTGAAGATGAAGTTTGGCCACCACGGTGGGAACCACCCGGTGAAAGACATCGACAACAACACGGTGATGATTACCGCGCAGAACCACGGCTTTGCCGTCGATGAAGCCTCGATGCCCGCTAATCTGCGCGTGACGCACAAATCCCTGTTCGATGGCACCTTGCAGGGCATCCATCGCACCGATAAGCCTGCGTTCAGCTTCCAGGGCCACCCTGAAGCCAGCCCGGGCCCGCACGATGCCGCGCCGCTGTTCGATCACTTCATCGAACTTATCGAGCAATACCGTAAGACCGCTAAATAATCAGGAGCTGAGAAGACCATGCCAAAACGTACAGACATAAAAAGCATCCTGATCCTTGGCGCTGGCCCGATCGTGATCGGCCAGGCCTGTGAATTTGACTACTCCGGCGCGCAGGCGTGTAAAGCCCTGCGCGAAGAGGGTTACCGCGTCA
This sequence comes from Enterobacter cloacae complex sp., assembly GCF_900322725.1. NCBI lineage: Bacteria > Pseudomonadati > Pseudomonadota > Gammaproteobacteria > Enterobacterales > Enterobacteriaceae > Enterobacter > Enterobacter cloacae complex sp. The sequence goes on from NZ_LT991957.1 coordinate 2,852,475, forward strand.
TCCTGGTGAACTCTAACCCGGCCACCATCATGACCGACCCGGAAATGGCAGATGCGACCTACATCGAGCCAATTCACTGGGAAGTGGTACGCAAAATCATCGAGAAAGAGCGTCCGGACGCGGTGCTGCCAACCATGGGCGGCCAGACGGCGCTGAACTGCGCGCTGGAGCTGGAGCGTCAGGGTGTGCTGGAAGAGTTCGGCGTGACCATGATCGGTGCAACCGCCGACGCGATTGATAAAGCTGAAGACCGTCGCCGCTTCGACGTGGCGATGAAAAAAATCGGCCTCGACACCGCGCGTTCCGGTATTGCGCATAACATGGAAGAAGCGCTGGCCGTTGCGGCTGAAGTAGGTTATCCGTGCATCATCCGTCCTTCCTTCACCATGGGCGGCACCGGCGGCGGTATTGCCTACAACCGCGAAGAGTTCGAAGAGATTTGCGAGCGCGGCCTGGATCTCTCCCCAACCAAAGAACTGCTGATTGATGAATCGCTGATTGGCTGGAAAGAGTACGAGATGGAAGTGGTGCGTGATAAAAACGACAACTGCATCATCGTCTGCTCCATCGAAAACTTCGATGCGATGGGGATCCACACCGGCGACTCCATCACCGTTGCGCCAGCCCAGACGCTGACCGACAAAGAGTATCAAATCATGCGTAACGCCTCGATGGCGGTACTGCGTGAAATCGGCGTGGAAACCGGCGGCTCTAACGTGCAGTTCTCGGTGAACCCGAAAACCGGTCGTCTGATCGTTATCGAAATGAACCCGCGCGTGTCCCGTTCCTCCGCGCTGGCCTCTAAAGCCACCGGCTTCCCGATTGCGAAAGTGGCGGCGAAGCTGGCGGTGGGTTATACCCTCGACGAGCTGATGAACGACATCACCGGTGGCCGCACGCCAGCCTCCTTCGAGCCGTCTATCGACTACGTTGTGACCAAAATCCCACGCTTCAACTTCGAGAAATTCGCCGGCGCTAACGACCGTCTGACGACCCAGATGAAATCTGTGGGTGAAGTGATGGCGATTGGCCGCACGCAGCAGGAATCCCTGCAAAAAGCGCTGCGCGGCCTGGAAGTGGGCGCGACCGGCTTTGACCCGAAAGTGAGCCTGGACGACCCTGAAGCATTGACCAAAATTCGCCGCGAGCTGAAAGACGCGGGTGCAGAGCGTATCTGGTACATCGCCGATGCCTTCCGCGCGGGCCTGTCCGTTGACGGCGTATTTAACCTGACTAACATCGACCGCTGGTTCCTGGTGCAGATTGAAGAGCTGGTGCGTCTGGAAGAGAAAGTGGCGGAGCTGGGCATCAACGGCCTGGACGCAGACTTCCTGCGCATGCTGAAGCGTAAAGGCTTCGCCGATGCGCGTCTGGCTAAACTGGCGGGCGTGCGTGAAGCGGAAATCCGCAAGCTGCGCGACCAGTATGACCTGCACCCGGTTTACAAGCGCGTGGACACCTGTGCGGCAGAGTTCTCGACCGATACCGCGTACATGTACTCCACTTATGAAGACGAGTGCGAGGCGAACCCGTCCGTCGACCGCGACAAGATCATGGTGCTGGGCGGCGGTCCAAACCGTATCGGCCAGGGCATCGAGTTCGATTACTGCTGCGTACACGCCTCGCTGGCGCTGCGCGAAGACGGGTACGAGACCATCATGGTCAACTGTAACCCGGAAACCGTTTCTACCGACTACGACACCTCCGACCGCCTCTACTTCGAGCCGGTAACCCTGGAAGACGTGCTGGAAATCGTGCGCATCGAGAAGCCAAAAGGCGTGATCGTGCAGTACGGCGGCCAGACTCCGCTGAAGCTGGCGCGCGCGCTGGAAGCCGCAGGCGTGCCGGTTATCGGCACCAGCCCGGACGCGATTGACCGCGCGGAAGACCGTGAACGTTTCCAGCAGGCGGTTGACCGTCTGAAGCTGAAACAGCCGGCGAACGCCACCGTAACCGCCATTGAAATGGCCGTTGAGAAGGCGAAAGAGATTGGCTACCCGCTGGTGGTGCGCCCGTCCTACGTGCTGGGCGGCCGCGCGATGGAAATCGTCTACGACGAAGCCGACCTGCGCCGCTACTTCCAGACGGCGGTGAGCGTTTCCAACGATGCGCCAGTGCTGCTTGACCGCTTCCTCGACGACGCGGTTGAGGTGGACGTGGATGCTATCTGCGACGGCGAAATGGTGCTGATTGGCGGCATCATGGAGCATATCGAGCAGGCAGGCGTGCACTCCGGTGACTCCGCCTGTTCTCTGCCGGCCTACACGCTGAGCCAGGAAATTCAGGACGTGATGCGCCAGCAGGTGCAGAAGCTGGCCTTTGAGTTGCAGGTTCGTGGCCTGATGAACGTTCAGTTCGCGGTGAAAGACAACGAAGTTTACCTGATTGAAGTCAACCCGCGTGCGGCGCGTACCGTACCGTTCGTCTCTAAAGCAACCGGTATTCCGCTGGCGAAAGTGGCGGCGCGCGTGATGGCTGGCCAGACGCTGGCGCAGCAGGGCGTCACCAAAGAAATCATCCCGCCGTATTACTCGGTGAAAGAGGTGGTGCTGCCGTTTAACAAATTCCCAGGCGTTGACCCGCTGTTAGGGCCAGAGATGCGCTCTACCGGGGAAGTGATGGGCGTGGGCCGTACCTTCGCAGAAGCGTTTGCCAAGGCGCAGCTGGGCAGCAGCTCTACCATGAGAAAATCGGGCCGTGCGCTGCTCTCCGTTCGCGAAGGCGATAAAGAGCGCGTGGTTGACCTGGCCGCCAAGCTGCTGAAACAGGGCTTCGAGCTGGACGCAACCCACGGTACGGCGATTGTGCTGGGTGAAGCGGGTATCAACCCGCGTCTGGTGAACAAAGTGCATGAAGGTCGTCCGCACATTCAGGACCGCATCAAGAATGGCGAGTACACCTACATCATTAACACCACCGCAGGTCGCCAGGCGATTGAAGACTCCAAGCTGATTCGCCGCAGCGCGCTCCAGTACAAAGTGCACTACGACACCACCCTGAACGGCGGTTTCGCGACGGCCATGGCGCTGAATGCGGACGCCACCGAGAAGGTGATTTCGGTGCAGGAAATGCACGCTCAGATTAGCAAATAATCTGCGTAGGCCCGGCAAGCGGTAGCGCCGCCGGGCATATGGCGGGTGGCGCTTCGCTTACCCGCCCTACGGTTTTCTTTACCCATCTTAAGAACCTTCTGGTTTTTCATCCGCTTTCAGTCAGTTAGCCTAAAATAGTTAGGTCGATAACGAAAATTCAACTGAGAGCAGGGGAAAACACCATGCAAAATAAACTACTGATCGCTTCCGTTCTGGCTGCCACCGCAATGTTCACCGTAGCGGGCTGTTCGTCCAATCAGGCCGTAAAAACCACCGATGGCAAAACAATTGTCACCGACGGGAAACCGCAGGTGGATGACGATACCGGGCTGGTGTCGTACAAAAACGCCGAAACCGGTCAGACTGAACAAATTAACCGCGACCAGGTGAAATCCATGGGCGAACTGGATAACTAATTCAGTTTTCTGACGTTAGCCCGTCAATAATATTCACTATTAGCCTGTTGAATTACTGTCTACACTCTTCTGGTAAAAGAAGGCAGTAAAACAACAGGCTACTCAATGATTCTGATAATTTATGCGCACCCTTATCCGCAGCACTCGCACGCGAATAAGCGGATGCTTGAGCAGGCAAGGACGCTCGAAAACGTAGAGATACGTTCCCTCTATCAACTCTATCCCGATTTTAATATCGATATCGCCGCCGAACAGGAGGCGCTCTCTCGTGCCGATCTGATCGTCTGGCAGCATCCGATGCAGTGGTACAGTACGCCACCGCTGCTGAAACTGTGGATCGACAAAGTCTTCTCGCACGGTTGGGCATACGGACACAACGGCAAAGCGCTTCAGGGCAAAAGCCTGATGTGGGCCGTAACCACCGGCGGCGGTGAAAGCCACTTTGAAATTGGCGCTTTCCCGGGTTTTGAGGTGCTGGCGCAGCCGCTTCAGGCTACCGCCCTTTACTGTGGCCTGACCTGGCTTCCGCCTTTTGCAATGCACTGTACCTTTATCTGCGACGATGAAACCTTGCAGGCGCAGGCTCGTCACTACAAACAACGTTTACTCGAGTGGCAGGAGGCGCACAATGGATAGCCATACGCTGATACAGGCGCTGATTTACCTCGGCGCGGCGGCATTAATTGTGCCGGTAGCGGTGCGTCTGGGGCTGGGCTCGGTCCTCGGCTATCTGATTGCCGGATGTGTCATTGGCCCCTGGGGCTTCCGCCTGGTGACGGATGCCGAGTCGATCCTGCATTTTGCAGAGATCGGCGTGGTGCTGATGCTGTTTGTGATTGGTCTGGAGCTGGATCCGCAGCGGCTGTGGAAGCTGCGCGCCTCGGTATTTGGCGGAGGCGCTCTGCAAATGCTGGCCTGCGGCCTGCTGTTAGGCGGATTCTGCATTTTGTTAGGCATGGAGTGGAAAGTCGCGGAGCTGATCGGCATGACGCTGGCGCTCTCCTCGACGGCGATTGCCATGCAGGCAATGAACGAGCGTAACCTGACTGTCTCGCAAATGGGTCGCAGCGCCTTTTCCGTTCTGCTGTTCCAGGATATTGCTGCGATCCCGCTGGTGGCGATGATCCCGCTGCTGGCAACCAGCGGTGCGTCAACGACGCTGGGAGCATTTGCCCTCTCGGCGCTGAAGGTTGTCGGCGCGCTGGCGCTGGTGATCCTGCTGGGCCGCTACGTAACGCGTCCGCTGCTGCGCTTTGTTGCGCGCTCTGGCCTGCGCGAAGTGTTCAGCGCCGTTGCGTTATTCCTGGTGTTTGGTTTTGGATTGCTGCTGGAAGAGGCCGGGCTGTCGATGGCGATGGGTGCCTTCCTCGCGGGCGTTTTACTGGCAAGCTCCGAATACCGGCACGCGCTGGAAAGCGATATCGAGCCGTTTAAAGGGCTGCTGCTGGGGCTGTTTTTCATCGGCGTCGGGATGTCTATCGACTTCGGAACGCTGGTCACCCATCCGCTGCGCATCATCATTCTGCTGGTGGGCTTCCTGGTTATTAAAATGACCATGCTGTGGCTGATTGCCCGTCCGTTAAACGTGCCAAAACCGCAGCGCCGCTGGTTTGCCGTGCTGCTGGGGCAGGGGAGTGAGTTTGCATTCGTGGTCTTTGGCGCGGCGCAAATGGCCAACGTGCTCGATCCGGAATGGGCAAAAGCCCTGACGCTGGCGGTCGCGCTGTCGATGGCCGCAACGCCGATCCTGCTGGTGCTGCTGACGCGTCTGGAAAAAGCGGGAAGCGAACAGGAACGAGAAGCCGACGAGATCGACGAAGAGCAGCCGCGCGTAATCATCGCTGGGTTTGGCCGCTTCGGGCAAATCACTGGCCGTTTACTGCTCTCCAGCGGTGTGAAAATGGTTATCCTCGATCACGATCCCGACCATGTCGATACGCTGCGTAAGTTCGATATGAAGGTGTTTTACGGCGATGCGACCCGGGTTGACCTGCTGGAATCCGCCGGCGCGGCGAAGGCCGAGGTGCTGATTAACGCCATCGACGATCCTGAGACCAGCATGCAGATGGTTGAGCTGGTCAAAGAGCACTTCCCGAACCTGACGATTATCTCGCGTGCGCGCGATGTGGATCACTACATCCAGCTGCGTCAGGCGGGAGTGGCGGCACCGGAGCGTGAAACCTTCGAAGGGGCGCTCAAATCGGGCCGTATGGCGCTGGAAAGCCTGGGGCTTGGCGCGTATGAAGCGCGTGAGCGTGCCGATCTGTTCCGCCGTTTTAATCATGAGATGGTGGAAGAGATGGTGGCGATGGCGAGCAGTACGGCAACCGAACGCGCAGCGGTGTTTAAACGCACCAGCACCATGCTGACGGAGATCATTAACGAGGATCGTAATCACCTGTCGCTGGTTCAGCGCCACGGCTGGCAAGGAACGGAAGAGGGCAAGCATACCGGTAATCCGGAAGATGAACCGGAGAGTAAACCCTCCGCGTGAAGTGGAGTTGCCAGCAATATTAAAAAATTTCTAATTCTTTACCCTGCCGCCAGTCGACGAAAGATTAAGCTTTCCGTATAGTGGCGGCAATTTTTTGCATCCGGGAAATTTTCAATGATCAGTCTGATTGCAGCGCTGGCGGTAGACCGCGTTATCGGCATGGAAAACGCCATGCCGTGGAACCTGCCTGCCGATCTCGCATGGTTTAAACGTACGACGTTAAACAAGCCGGTAGTGATGGGCCGCCTGACCTGGGAGTCGATTGGTCGTCCATTGCCAGGGCGTAAGAATATTGTGATCAGTAGCCAGCCGGGCACAGACGATCGCGTTCAGTGGGTTAAGTCCGTTGATGAAGCGATTGCCGCCTGCGGTGATGCCGAAGAGATCATGGTGATCGGCGGCGGTCGTGTTTATGAGCAGTTCCTGCCAAAAGCGCAGAAGCTGTATCTGACCCACATTGATGCGGAAGTGGAAGGGGATACGCATTTCCCGGATTACGATCCGGATGAGTGGGAGTCCGTGTTCAGCGAGTTTCACGATGCGGATGCGCAAAACTCACACAGCTACTGCTTCGAAATTCTGGAACGTCGTTAACGGTTTTATCCTCTCCCGGTGGGAGAGGATAAACGTCCTCAGGAAGCGACCGCTTCACCCTCACCTAAGTCCAGCTGTCGGTTGGATGGCTGCACAAAGTAAGTTTTATCTTCCCAGCGTAAGCAGGTTAAATCCCCACCCCAGCAGCATCCGGTATCCAGCGCATAGATATTTTCCGGCGTACCTTTCCCTTCCAGCGAGGCCCAGTGGCCAAATACCACGCTGTATTCATTCGTCACGGGGCCCGGAATGGCAAACCACGGCTTAAGCGGCGCAGGGGCATTTTCCGGCGTATCTTTGCAATACATATCCAACTGCCCGTTAGGGAAGCAGTAGCGCATCCGCGTAAACGCATTGGTGATAAAACGCAGTCGCGCCAGGCCGCTGAGGTCATCACTCCAGTTGTTCGGCATGTCGCCGTACATCGCATCGAGGAAGAACGGATAGGAATCGCTCGCCAGCACCGCTTCCGCGTCGCGCGCGCAGGTTTTTGCCGTCTCAAGATCCCACTGAGGCGTGATGCCGGCATGGGCCATCACCAGTTTTTTCTCTTCGTCAATCTGGAGCAGCGGCTGGCGACGCAGCCAGTTGAGCAACTCGTCGGCGTCCGGTGCTTCCAGCAGAGGGGTAATACGATCTTTCGGCTTATTACGGCTGATCCCGGCGTATACGGCCAGTAAATGCAGATCGTGGTTGCCCAGCACCAGCCGCACGCTGTCGCCCAGAGATTTGACATAGCGGAGGACGTCCAGCGAGCCTGGACCGCGCGCCACTAAGTCGCCTGTGAGCCAGAGCGTGTCCTGCTCGGGAATAAAGTCGACCTGTTTTAATAATGCGATCAGTTCATCGTAGCAACCGTGAACGTCGCCAATCAGATATGTAGACATTAGATTAATGAATAAGTGTAGGTACGGCGAGACGGAATACGGGAATGGCAATGCGGAAGGCATTACCGTCGGCATCGACCATTTCGTAATGGCCCTGCATGGTGCCCAGCGGCGTTTCAATTACCGCGCCGCTGGTGTACTGATACTCTTCGCCAGGGGCGATATGAGGTTGTTCACCGACCACACCTTCACCCTGGACTTCAATTTCGCGGCCATTGCCGTTGGTGATAAGCCAGTAGCGCCCGAGCAGCTGCACGGGCATCCGCCCCAGATTGCGAATGGTTACGGTATAAGCAAAGACAAAACGTTCTTCATCCGGTGTGGATTGGGACTCAATGTAGACGCTTTGAACCTGAACACAGACGCGGGGCGAATCAATCATGGCTTAGCTCTCCTTCGGCGGCGCATTGTCGCTGATGTAATTAGCCAGCTTGCAGTACTGCTCAACGGAAATATTTTCCGCACGCATTACCGGGTCGATACCCAACTCAGCTAACACGTCAACGGTAAACAGATTGCCAAGGCTGTTACGAATCGTTTTACGACGCTGGTTAAAGGCTTCAGTGGTAATACGGCTCAGCACGCGCAGGTCTTTGACCGGGTACGGCATCGTTTTATGCGGCACCAGGCGTACCACCGCAGAATCCACTTTTGGCGGCGGCGTGAACGCGGTAGGCGGTACTTCTAAAACCGGGATCACGTTGCAATAATATTGCGCCATCACGCTTAAACGACCATACGCCTTACTGTTCGGCCCTGCAACCAGACGGTTAACGACCTCTTTTTGTAGCATGAAGTGCATGTCGGCAATGGCATCAGTATAGCTAAACAGATGGAACATCAGCGGGGTGGAGATGTTGTACGGCAGGTTACCGAACACGCGCAGCGGCTGGCCCATTTTTTCTGACAGTTCGCCGAAGTTCATGGTCATCGCATCTTGCTGATAAATCGTCAGCTTCGGCCCGAGGAACGGATGCGTTTGCAGACGCGCGGCCAGATCGCGGTCAAGTTCGATAACGGTCAGTTCGTCAAGGCGTTCGCCTACCGGCTCGGTCAGCGCGGCAAGACCCGGGCCGATTTCGACCATGGCCTGGCCTTTCTGCGGATTAATGGCAGAGACGATGCTGTCGATCACGAACTGATCGTTGAGAAAGTTTTGCCCGAAGCGTTTACGGGCTAAGTGGCCCTGATGGACTCGATTAGTCATTGAGTATTAACAATCATTTTGATGGCGAGATTAAGCGCCGTAATAAAACTGCCGACATCCGCTTTTCCCTGGCCTGCCAGATCAAGCGCAGTACCGTGGTCAACGGACGTTCGAATAAAGGGTAAACCGAGGGTGATATTCACCCCGCGGCCAAAGCCCTGGTATTTTAGCACGGGCAGACCCTGATCGTGGTACATCGCGAGCACGGCGTCAGCATTATCCAGGTATTTGGGCTGGAAAAGGGTGTCGGCAGGCAATGGCCCGCTGAGGTTCATCCCCTTCGCCCGCATCTCCTCAAGTACCGGAATGATGGTGTCGATCTCTTCGGTGCCCATATGTCCGCCCTCACCCGCGTGCGGATTCAGGCCACAAACCAGCACATGCGGCTGCGGAATGCCGAATTTGGTTTGCAGATCGTGATGCAAAATGCCGATGATCTCACGCAGGAGTTCAGGCGTAATGGCATCCGGAATGGCTTTGATGGGCAGGTGAGTCGTAACCAGCGCAACGCGCATTTCTTCGGTTGCCAGCATCATGACCACTTTCGGGCTGTGCGAACGCTCTTCGAAAAATTCGGTATGCCCGGTAAACGGAATGCCCGCGTCGTTGATGACCCCTTTATGCACCGGACCGGTGATCAGGGCGGCAAATTCGCCCTTCAGACACCCGTCACAGGCGCGCGCCAGCGTCTCGACAACGTAGTGGCCGTTTTCGGTGTGTAACTCACCGGGGACAACAGGTGCACGAAGCGGAACAGAGAGCAGGGTGAGGGTGCCAGCCTGCTGCGGTGCGGGCTGTTGGCCTTCAACGTATGGGATGAGCGTTAAAGGCAGACCGAGCAAGGCTGCCCGGTCTTGTAACAGTGTTGCATCAGCGCAGACAACCAGCTCGACTGGCCAGCTACGCTGGGCGAGCTGAACCACAAGGTCAGGCCCAATCCCGGCGGGTTCGCCGGGAGTGATCGCAACACGATGCGGCTTCATCAGTTGCTCAGGACCTTCACGTAAGCGCTGGCGCGTTGTTCCTGCATCCAGGTTGCGGCTTCTTCAGAGAACTTACGGTTGAACAGCATACGATACGCTCGGTCTTTCTGTGCCGCGTCGGTTTTATCCACGTTGCGGGTGTCCATCAGCTGGATCAGATGCCAGCCGAAGGAGGAGTGCACTGGTGCGCTCATCTGGCCTTTGTTCAGCTTCATTAACGCATCGCGGAAAGCCGGATCGTAAATATCGGCTGCCGCCCAACCCAGGTCGCCGCCCTGGTTAGCAGAGCCAGGATCCTGAGAGAACTCTTTTGCCGCTTTATCAAAGGTGGTTTTACCGCTCTTGATGTCTGCCGCGATCTGTTCCAGCTTCGCACGGGCCTGATCGTCAGTCATGATCGGAGACGGTTTAAGCAGGATATGACGCGCGTGAACTTCGGTGACGGAAATGTTCTGGCTCTGACCGCGCAGATCGTTCACTTTCAGAATGTGGAAGCCCACACCGGAACGGATAGGACCGACGATGTCGCCTTTCTTCGCCGTGCTCAGCGCCTGTGCAAACAGGGATGGCAGCTCCTGAATACGTCCCCAGCCCATCTGGCCGCCTTTCAGCGCCTGCTGATCAGCAGAGTACGTGATGGCCAGCTTGCCGAAGTCATCGCCATTCCGCGCCTGCTCAACGATAGCGCGCGCCTGGCTTTCTGCCTCAGCCGCCTGATCGGAGGTTGGGTTTTCCGGCAGTGGGATCAGGATGTGGCTCAGGTTAAGCTCGGTGCTGGCATCATTCTGATTACCCACCTGTTTTGCCAGAGCTTCCACTTCCTGAGGCAGGATGGTGACGCGGCGACGGACTTCATTATTACGCACTTCTGAAATCAGCATCTCTTTACGGATCTGATTACGGTAGGTGGCATAGCTGATGCCGTCATAGGCCAGGCGGCTACGCATCTGATCCGGGGTAATGTTGTTCTGCTTTGCGATGTTGGCGATCGCCTGATCGAGCTGCTCGTCAGAGATCGTCACGCCCATTTTCTGGCCCATTTGCAGGACAATCTGATCCATGATCAGACGTTCCAGGATCTGGTGGCGCAGCGTGGCGTCATCCGGAAGTTGTTGACCTGCTTCGCCCGAATTGAGCTTTACAGATTTCATCAAACCGTCAACGTCACTTTCAAGCACGACGCCGTTGTTAACCACAGCCGCGACTTTATCGACAACCTGTGGGGCCGCGAAGCTGGTATTCGCAACCATAGCGACACCGAGTAGCAGCGTTTTCCAGTTCTTCATACTTTTTCCATTTCAATTAACCGCAAAGCGGATTACGTTGTAAATCAAGCACATTACAATGAACTACGATACGGCAGAATGTTCGAGCGCAGCATCTGCTGCGTGCCCAGACCGTAGTTAGAACTCAGGCCGCGCAACTCGATATTAAAGCCAATCACGTTATCGTATTTGCCCTGACTGTTTTGCGTATCCCAGCCGTTAAGTTTGCGTTCGTAACCGACACGTATTGCGTAACAGCAGGAGTTATATTGCAGACCTAACATCTGGTCGGCAGGTTTTTGGGCATTCGTGTCATAGTAGTAGGCCCCGACGACTGACCAGCGATCGGCGATCGGCCAGCTCGCGGCAGTACCTACCTGTGAAATACCGTCTTTGTATTGGTCCGTATTCGCATAGTTAGGCAGCGTCGCCTGGATATACTCCGGGCTGGCGTAACGATACGTCAACTGCAACATGCGGTCTTCATCACGACGATACTCAATGGCAGCGCTGCCCGTCGCGATATTGTCCAGTCGTGTATCGTACTGAACGCCACCGCGCAGACCCCAACGATCCGTCATGCGCCAGTAGGTGTCGCCTGCCCATACCAGTGAGCCCGTTTTGTTGTCTTTCTCCCAGTTAATGTCGTCATCACCGGTACGAGACTCGGTGAAATAGTAGATTTGACCAACAGAAACGTTAAAACGTTCAACGGCAGCATCATCATAAACGCGCGTTGTGACGCCGGTCGTTAACTGGTTAGCAGACGCAATACGGTCAAGGCCGCCGTAGGTACGGTCACGGAACAGGCCGCTGTAGTCTGATTGCAGGAAAGACGAGTCGTAGTTTTGAATTTTGCTCTGATCGCGATAAGGCACGTAGAGATACTGCATACGCGGCTCAAGCGTCTGGGTGTATCCATCGGCGAGAAGGCCCATATCACGTTCGAAGATCAGCTTCCCGTCCATTTTGAACTGCGGAAGCGTACGGTTTACCGACTCTTCAAGATCGGTGCCATAGCGTTTGTTATACCAGTCCAGATTCTTCTGCTGGTAGTGGGTGGCCATCAACTTGGCTTCGGTGTTCAGGCTCGCCCAGTCGTTTGACCATGGCAGATTGATCGTCGGCTCGATATGCAGACGCGTTGATTCCGGCATATCAGAGTTGGTGTTGACGAAATGAACCGCCTGAGCATAAACGCGCGTGTCGAAAGGACCCACATCGTTCTGATACCAGTTCACGTCCAGCTGCGGCTCTGCACCGTAGGTACTGCGCGATTGCGTATCAAATACCTGGAACTGCTTGGTCGACACGGTGGCGTCGAAGTTCTCAATGGCGTAGCCCACGCTAAATTTCTGCGTGGCGTAACCGTCGGTACTGGACCCGTATTTAGAGTCAAAGTCGTTGAAGTAATACGGATCGCTGACCTTGGTATAGTCGACGTTGAAGCGCCATACCTGATCCAATACCCCGGCGTGCTTCCAGTAGTACATCCAACGGTGCTTATCGCCTTCGGAAGGATGCTCGTCCTGGAACACTTTATCTGATGGCAGATAATCAAATTCCATCAGACCCGCGCCCGCCTTGGTCAGATAGCGGAACTCGTTCTCCCACATGATGTTACCGCGCTTGTGGATATAGTGCGGCGTGATCGTGGCGTCCATGTTGGGCGCAATGTTCCAGTAGTACGGCAGGTAGAACTCAAAGTAGTTCGACGTGCTGTACTTGGCGTTCGGGATCAGGAAGCCCGAACGACGCTTGTCGCCCACCGGCAGTTGCAGGTAAGGACTATAGAAAATCGGCACCGGGCCAAGCTTGAAGCGGGCGTTCCAGATCTCGGCGACCTGTTCTTCACGGTCGTGGATCACTTCACTGCCCACGACGCTCCAGGTATTTGACCCAGGCAAACAGGACGTAAACGTGCCGTTTTCGAGAATGGTGTAGCGGTTTTCGCCGCGCTGCTTCATCAGGTCTGCGGTTCCGCGACCCTGACGGCCCACCATCTGGTAATCACCTTCCCAGACGTTGGTATCTTTCGTATTCAGATTGGACCAGGCTTTCGGACCTTTCAGGATGACCTGATTGTCGTCATAGTGCACATTACCCAGCGCATCCACCGTACGGACAGGCGCCTGGGCACCTTCCGGTTGCTTCTGGTGCAATTGCACTTCGTCAGCCAGCAGACGGCTGTTTCCCTGGTTAATATCGACATTGCCCGTAAAGGTCGCGTTGTCAGGATAATTACCTTTTGCGCTGTCGGCATTAATGGTGACGGGTAAGTCATTCGTATCGCCTTTCACCAGTGGGCGATTGTAACTTGGGACGCCAAGCATACACTGCGAGGCGAGATCGGCTGCGAGCCCCTGTTGGCTATACAGGGCGGTGCCAATCATTGTGGCCAGAAGGGTGGGGATACGTTTTTTCATACGTTGTATTTTATTGTTCCGTCATCAGTGGCTACGGCTTACAAACGCTCAGAGACTATCTTACTCATCAGCGCAGTACCAGCGTTAATCCTGCCCGTTTGCGCGCCAGAGTGTTAGGCTCGCTATCGAATGACGAGTATGATAATGCAAATTATAGGCGATGTCCCTCAATTGACCGTGGCGCGACCACTGTAATGATGGCGTTGCGTCGGCCAGGAACATGACCATTCGGGGAGTATATGCAGTATTGGGGTAAAATAATCGGCGTTGCGTTCGCAATTATTATGGGTGCCGGATTCTGGGGCGTCGTTCTTGGCCTCATTATCGGCCATATGTTTGATAAGGCACGCAGCCGCAAAATGGCCTGGTTTGCCAACCAGCGCGAGCGCCAGTCACTCTTTTTCTCCACCACCTTCGAGGTGATGGGGCATTTAACCAAATCAAAAGGGCGCGTAACGGAAGCCGACATTCAGGTCGCCAGCGTCTTTATGGATCGCATGAATCTGCACGGTGAATCACGCATCGCGGCGCAGAATGCGTTCCGGATTGGTAAATCAGATAACTACCCGCTGCGAGAAAAAATGCGGCAGTTCCGTAGCATCTGTTTCGGGCGCTTTGATTTAATTCGGATGTTTCTGGAAATTCAAATCCAGGCCGCTTTCGCGGATGGCTCTCTGCATCCGAATGAACGGGACGTCTTATACGTGATTGCCGAAGAGCTGGGCATTTCCCGCATGCAGTTCGACCAGTTCCTGCGCATGATGCAGGGTGGTGCGCACTTTGGCGGCGGTTATCAGCAGCAATCGTCCGGCGGCGGCTGGCAGCAGGCGCAGCGTGGCCCTACGCTTGAAGATGCCTGTAACGTCCTCGGCGTGAAGCCGTCTGACGATGTCACGACCATCAAACGCGCGTATCGTAAGCTGATGAGCGAGCACCATCCGGATAAGCTGGTGGCGAAAGGCCTGCCGCCAGAGATGATGGAGATGGCGAAACAGAAAGCGCAGGAAATCCAGAAAGCCTACGAGCTGATTAAAGAGCAGAAAGGTTTTAAATAAAAAAAGGCCCGACACAGCGTCGGGCTTTTTTTTCAGAAGTCCACCGGGGCTTTAAACGTCATGGTGTTGCCGAAAGCAGGGTGGGTGATGGTGAGCGTCTGCGCATGCAGTTGCAGGCGCGGCGCTAACGCCAGCGCTTCCGGCGGCGCATAAAATCTGTCTCCCAGAATGGGGTGACCCATCGCCAGCATATGCACGCGCAGCTGGTGGGAGCGCCCGGTAATCGGCTTCAGCAGGACGCGGGCGGTGTTATCCGGCGCGTACTCCAGCACTTCATACTCGGTTTGCGCGGCCTTGCCGGTTTCATAACACACCTTCTGCTTTGGCCGGTTCGGCCAGTCGCAAATCAGCGGTAAATCCACCAGCCCTTCCGCCTGCGCCGGATGGCCCCACACGCGGGCGACATACTGCTTCTTCGGCTCGCGCTCGCGGAACTGACGTTTAAGCTCGCGCTCAGCCGCTTTATTCAGCGCCACCACAATCACGCCGCTGGTGGCCATATCCAGACGATGGACAGACTCGGCCTGCGGATAATCGCGCTGAATGCGCGTCATCACGCTGTCCTTGTGCTCATCCAGACGGCCCGGCACGGACAACAAGCCGCTTGGCTTGTTGACCACCATAATGTGCTCATCCTGATACAGAATGACCAGCCACGGTTCCATCGGGGGATTGTAGGGCTCCATTACCATCTTGTGCTCCGCTTACTGATGCGTCACAACGATAAGGCGCAGGGCGTCGAGACGCCATCCCGCCTGATTCAGGCTTTCCAGCACCTGCTGACGGTTGCTCTCAATCGCGGCCAGTTCATCGTCACGAATGTTCGGGTTCACCGCTTTCAACGCTTCCAGACGCGACAGTTCAGCTGACAGCTTCTCGTCAGCTTCGCTGCGGGCCGCATCGATCAGCTCTCTGGCCGCTTTTTCGGCCTGGGCTTCACCCAGTTGCAGGATGGCATGCACGTCCTGCTGCACCGCATTCACCAGCTTGCTGCCGGTATGGCGGTTGACCGCGCTCAGCTGGCGGTTGAAGCTTTCAAACTCCACCTGGCCGGCCAGGTTCGTACCGTTTTTATCCAGCAGCAGACGCACCGGCGTTGGCGGCAGGAAGCGGTTAAGCTGAAGCTGTTTCGGTGCCTGCGCTTCCACAACGTAGATCAGCTCCACCAGCAGCGTGCCCACGGGCAACGCTTTGTTCTTCAACAGGGAGATGGTGCTGCTGCCGGTATCGCCGGAGAGGATCAGATCCAGACCGTTGCGGATCAGCGGGTGCTCCCAGGTGATGAACTGTGCGTCTTCGCGAGACAGCGCCACATCACGCTCAAAGGTGATGGTGCAGCCATCTTCCGGCAGGCCCGGGAAATCCGGCACCAGCATGTGATCGGACGGGGTCAGCACGATCATGTTCTCGCCGCGATCGTCCTGGTTAATGCCGACGATGTCGAACAGGTTCATGGAGAAGCTGATCAGGCTGGTGTCGTCGTCCTGTTCTTCAATACTTTCGGCAAGCTGCTGCGCTTTTTCACCGCCGTTGGAGTGGATCTCCAGCAGGCGGTCGCGCCCCTGCTCCAGCTGGGCTTTCAGCGCGTCGTGCTTCTCGCGGCAGGATTTGATCAGCTCATCAAAGCCGTCGGTATTTTCCGGCGCCGCGAGATAACCGATCAGATCGCTATGCACCTGGTCATAAATGGTGCGGCCCGTCGGGCAGGTATGTTCAAACGCATCCAGCCCTTCGTGATACCAGCGAACCAGAACGGACTGAGCGGTTTTCTCCAGATACGGAACATGGATCTGAATGTCGTGCGCCTGACCGATACGATCCAGACGGCCGATACGCTGCTCCAGCAGATCCGGGTTAAACGGCAGATCAAACATCACCAGATTGCTGGCAAACTGGAAGTTACGGCCTTCAGAACCGATTTCGGAGCACAGCAGAACCTGTGCGCCGCTGTCCTCTTCACCAAACCAGGCCGCAGCGCGGTCGCGCTCAACAATGGACATGCCTTCGTGGAACACGGCGGCGCGAATACCTTCGCGCTCGCGCAGAACCTGTTCCAGCTGAAGCGCGGTGGCGGCTTTGGCGCAGATCACCAGCACCTTCTGGGAACGGTGCGCGGTCAGGTAGCCCATCAGCCACTCCACGCGCGGATCGAAGTTCCACCAGGTGCCGGTGTCGCCTTCAAATTCTTGATAAATCTGCTCCGGGTAGAGCATGTCGCGCGCGCGATCTTCCGCCGATTTACGGGTGCCCATGATGCCGGAGACTTTAATTGCGGTCTGATACTGGGTCGGCAGCGGCAGCTTGATGGTGTGCAGCTCGCGTTTCGGGAACCCCTTCACGCCGTTACGGGTGTTGCGGAACAGCACGCGGCTGGTGCCGTGACGGTCCATCAACATGTCGATCAGCTCTTTGCGCGCGGATCCGGCGTTATCGCTGTCGCTGTTCGCGGCCTGAAGCAGCGGCTCGATGTCCTGCTCGCCAATCAGATCGCTCAGAGTGTTGAGTTCATCATTAGAGAGGCGATTACCTGCCAGCAGCAGCGCGACGGCATCCGCTACCGGACGGTAGTTTTTCTGCTCTTCAACAAACTGCTCGAAATCGTGGAAACGGTTTGGGTCGAGCAGGCGCAGACGGGCGAAGTGGCTCTCAAGACCCAGCTGCTCCGGCGTTGCGGTCAGGAGCAGAACCCCCGGTACGCGCTCCGCAAGCTGCTCGATCGCCATGTATTCACGGCTTGGCGCATCTTCGCTCCAGACGAGGTGGTGGGCTTCGTCGACGACCATCAGATCCCATTCAGCATCGCACAGATGCTCCAGGCGCTGCTTGCTGCGGCGCACGAAGTCCAGGGAGCAAATGACCAGCTGTTCGGTTTCAAACGGGTTGTCCGCGTCGTGCTGGGCTTCGGCATAACGCTCGTCGTCGAACAGGGAGAAGCGCAGGTTAAAGCGGCGCAGCATCTCGACCAGCCACTGGTGTTGCAGCGTTTCCGGCACCACAATCAGCACGCGCTCGGCAGCGCCAGAGAGCAGCTGCTGGTGCAGGATCATGCCGGCTTCGATGGTTTTACCCAGGCCCACTTCGTCAGCCAGCAGCACGCGAGGTGCATGGCGACGGCCCACGTCATGGGCGATGTTCAGCTGATGGGGGATCAGGCTGGTACGCTGACCGCGCAGGCCGCTCCACGGCATGCGGTACTGTTCACTCTGGAACTTACGCGCGCGGTAGCGCTGGGAGAAGCGATCCATTCGGTCGATTTGCCCGGCAAACAGACGGTCCTGCGGCTTGCTGAACACCAGTTTGCTGTCGAGCAGCACTTCACGCAGGATGACGTTCGTCTCGTCGGTATCAAGGCGCGTTCCGATGTAGGCGAGCAGTCCATTCTCTTCTTTTACGTCTTCAACCTTTAGCTGCCAGCCGTCATGGCTGGTCACGGTATCACCCGGATTGAACATTACGCGGGTAACAGGGGAGTCATTGCGAGCGTACAGGCGGTTTTCACCGGTAGCAGGGAAAAGGAGGGTAACCATGCGCGCATCGACGGCAACGACGGTTCCTAATCCAAGTTCGCTTTCTGTATCGCTGATCCAGCGTTGACCAAGTGTAAAAGGCATAGTTGTTCGGCTCTAATCTTTAATTGCAGGCAATAGTTCGACCCCCGTCAAAAAAGACGGTCATCGAAAAATGGGTCCGGGAATGGAAAGGGCGCTATGGTACTGGATGGCAACGGTTTCGTCACGCGTCAAAATAGCCCAAGTTGTCCTGTCACTAGTGTAGCAAAGTCGTCGTCGATGAACGGTAAAATTCCCTCCGCAACCGGCTGAAGCTGGCGGGTGAGGTAGTGATCGTAATCGAGAGGCGACTGTTGATAATCAACGGGTTCCGGTCCGTTCGTCGTCCAGACGTATTTTATCGTCCCCCGGTTCTGATACTGCGGCGCGCGTCCCCGACGAACGTTCTCTTCGTCCGCCAGCCGCGCGGCGCGCACGTGAGGGGGAACGTTACGCTGGTACTCCACCAGCGGGCGGCGCAGGCGTTTGCGATACACCAGCTGGTCATCCAGTTCACCCGCCATCAGGCTGGCGATGGTGTCGCGCACGTAATCCTGATAAGGCTCATTGCGGAATATTCGCAGGTAGAGCGACTGCTGGAACCGCTGCGCCAGCGGCGTCCAGTCAGTGCGCACCGTCTCCAGCCCCTTAAACACCATCCGCTGCGCTTCACCTTCCTGAATCAGCCCGGCGTAGCGCTTCTTGCTGCCCTGGTCGGTTCCGCGAATGGTTGGCATTAGAAAGCGGGTAAAATGGGTTTCAAACTCCAGCTCTAATGCGCTGGTTAACCGCTCTTTTTGCAAACTTTCGCGCCACCAGTCGTTCACAAAGGCGACCAGATCTTTGCCGATTTGCGCGGCGTCGTCTTCCGAATGGGCGGCTTTCAGCCAGACAAAGGTGGAGTCGGTATCGCCATAAATGACGTCATAGCCCCGGGATTCAATCAGCGCTTTGGTCTGGCGCATAATCTCGTGCCCGCGCATGGTGATGGACGACGCCAGACGCGGATCAAAGAAGCGGCAGGCGCTGGTACCCAGCACGCCGTAAAAGGCGTTCATAATGATTTTCAGCGCCTGCGAGAGCGGTTTGTTGCCGTGGCGTTTCGCCTCGTCGCGGCCGTGCCAGATGTTTCCCACGATTTCCGGCAGGCAGTGTTTTTCGCGCGAGAAGCGTGCCCCGAGAAAACCTTCGGTGCTGTGTTCATCATCTGGCTGTGCCATCCCCTCCACCAGCCCTACCGGGTCAATGAGGAAGGTGCGGATAATCGATGGGTACAGGCTTTTGTAGTCCAGCACCAGCACCGAGTCATACAGCCCGGGCCGAGAATCCATCACGTAGCCGCCGGGGCTGGCCTGTGGAGGTACGTCGCCAAGGTTGGGTGCGACGTAGCCCGCGCGGTGCATTCGTGGGAAATAGAGGTGGCTAAAGGCCGCTACCGAGCCGCCGTGCCTGTCGACCGCCAGGCCGTTCACCGTCGCGCGCTCCAGCAGGAACGGCATGATCTCGGTTTTGTGGAAAATCTGCGTCACCAGCTTGCAGTCTTTCAGGTTATAGGTGGCGAGCGCCGGCTTATCCTGGTTAAAGCGCCGGTCAATCTCGTCCATTCTGTCCCAGGGATTGTCGATGGATTTCCCTTCGCCGAGCAGCTCCCGGGCGACCGCTTCGAGGGAGAATGACGAGAAGTTCCAGAAGGCGGATTTTAGCGCCTCGATGCCGTCGAGAATCAGGCGACCATTGGCCTGGGCAAAGAAAACGCCGTTCTTGAAACCGTGCTCACGCCACTCCAGCTCGCTGTTGCCGCGTCCCAGTATTAAGGGAATGCGATAACGTTCGGCATGTTTTTGCAGCACGCGCAGGTCAAACTGGACGACATTCCAGCCTATCAGCACGTCCGGATCGTGCTCGGCAAACCATTGGTTAAGTTTCTCCAGCAGCTGCGGGCGGCTGCTGACGTACTCAAGCTGAAAATCCAGCGCGGACGCATCGCCGTTCGGCGGCCCGAGCATATAGACAACCCGCTGCCCGCAGCCTTCCAGGCCAATGCAGTACAGTTCGCCGTGACGGGTGGTTTCGATGTCCAGCGAGACCCACTTGAGCGGCGGGCGATAATTCGGGTTAGGCTTGAGGCGCGCATTCACGAGACTGCCATTCTGTTCCGCGCCGTCCACCCAGACGGGCGCGGTGATAAACCGCTCCATCAGAAAGCGTTCCGGCGGGCGGATATCCGCTTCGTAGAGCGTCACGCCCGCTTCGCGCAGCAGTTTTTCGTAGCGCATCAGCTGGCGATGGGCGCGGCAGTAAAGGCCATACACCGGCTGAAGGTGGAAATCTTTTAGCTCAAGAGGCGTGAGACGCCAGCCGTTTTCACCGCGCAGCAGCTGCTTTACCTTCTCGACGTGGCCTTCAGGGATAAACGCCACGGACTCCTGAGGCGGCAGGGTAACGTGCAGCGGGCCGTTATCCGTCGCCAGCCAGAACGCGACCTCGGTGCCCTGAGGAGTATCCCGCCAGTGTCGGGTCAGTAAAAAGCCTTCTTGCGCCTGTGCCACGCTGCGATCCCACAAAACAAAACCAGGCCTGATTATAGCCTGGTTTGCTGTGTTTTTATACAGCGTTTATTTTGCGATTTCAAAAAACTCAAGTTCCAGAGTATTGCCTTTTTTATATACACAATAGCGTTGATAATCATTGCTGTAATCGTTATGGTTTTTATAAACCCATGAACAGTTATATTTGCTAATCCCATTGAATTTATTAATGAAGTTAAATATTTTTTGTTCCTGCTTAGTAATGTCTTTTATGTTTTTATATTGGATGCTTACTATTGTTTCTTGATGATCAATATCATAGCTATAGCTAAATATCATATCTGTTGATAATTGTGGCGCGTCTTTTAGCGCATCAGGGGTATAGAGCCACCATGAGAATAAATCATCACGTTTGTAATGATGGTCTCCAGCTTTAAATGCAAAAGCACTAAAGAAAAGCAAAAAAGGAGCCAGGAGCAAGATTGCGAGTATAAACATGTATCTTTTCATAATTCACCAACGACTTACTGGTGTATGAGGATTTAGTAGAAAAAATAATGGCCTTTCAAAAGGGGAGGTTGAGTAAGTTTTACTGTTTTTTATTGATATGGTTCCGTAAAGTTCATGATTTAGTTGATTGTCTTTGCGAAAGTAGCTTTTTATGGGGCTGTTCTTATATTCATTATAGAGTAATCCTGAGTTTGCGTGGTCTAATGGATTTATATAATTCATCCATTTAGGCAGTTCTCTTTTTATAGGCTTGCCATATTTAAAGGGCACCTTTTTTTGAAATAAATAAGGAGAAAATTTTCTGTTCTTAAACTTTCCGGGTGAACCACTTGCATCCCATATCTGAATTGCTGTCTGATATGACACAGGTTTTGCTAGCCAGAGTGGATCGGAGCCTGAACCAAAAACACGGTAAAAACCAACTAAATCTGAAAGTAAGTCTTCCGCACTAAAACCGCTGTCAGTATACCAGCGAAAGAGGAAGGAATTTTGCCATGCTTCGAATCTTTTTGCCGTCCCATACATCAATGTCAAGGCGACTCTTGCTTTCATAAATGGGGAAAGGCATGAGCGAACCATAATTTTTGTAAAGACGCCTGTATGAAAGGATAGATCCATGCCTAAAATAGTTTTACGTGCTATCATTTCCTGATTATAGGAAACCGGGAAATACCAATCATTAAATTCTTTATAGTATGTCGAGTGCCATTCTTGATCTAGTTTGCTTTTTAACCTTCTCGCATCATTCCCTTGGGCATGACCTAAATCTACCCATCCTAATTCTTCGGTGTAAATAAGGCCATTTTTTTTTGTGGTTGCGAATGCCCCGTCAGTAATATCTTTCCTGTTGCTCATCTATCAATCTCCTTTTCGATACGTTGTTGTAACAAAAGAAATGTTGATGAGCAAATATCATGTTTTTATCTTTCAATTATTAATAATTAATTTGATGAATGGTAAAGATGCCTGATGTTCAGACATCTTTACCATAATTACTGCCCGTAGTACGCCTTCGCGCCGTGCTTGCGCAAATAATGCTTATCCAGCAGGGTTTGCTGCATATCCGGCAGTTGCGGCGCCAGCTGGCGGCAGAAGATCCCCATGTAAGCGACTTCCTCCAGCACGATCGCGTTATGCACCGCGTCTTCCGCATTTTTCCCCCAGGCAAACGGGCCGTGGGAGTGCACCAGCACGCCGGGCATCTGCGCCGCGTCGATCCCCTGTTTTTCAAAGGTTTCGACGATGACGTTCGCGGTTTCCCATTCGTACTCACCGTTGATCTCCGCATCGGTCATCAGACGCGTGCAGGGAATGGTGCCGTAAAAGTAGTCCGCGTGGGTGGTGCCGGTGGCCGGAATGGGCTGGCCCGCCTGCGCCCAGATGGTCGCGTGACGCGAATGGGTATGCACGATGCCGCCGATGGTCGGGAAGGACTGATACAGCAGGCGATGAGTCGGCGTATCGGATGAGGGCTTTTTGTTGCCTTCGACCACTTCACCCGTTTCGATGCTGACCACGACCATATCTTCTGCGGTCATCACCGTGTAATCCACGCCCGAAGGCTTGATCACGAATACCCCTTTTTCCCGGTCAACGGCGCTGACGTTGCCCCAGGTCAGGGTCACCAGGTTATGTTTTGGCAGCGCCAGGTTAGCTTCAAGTACCTGACGTTTGAGATCTTCTAACATGGTTGTCTCCCTGCCCGGCGAGCGCAGCGCCACCGGGCATTGCGTACTTAGCGTTTTGAACCGTAATAGACTTCGTTCCAGCGCAGCGCGTCTTTAAAGGCTGGCAGACGGGTGTCGTTATCAATCACGGTCAGCTCGATGTCGTGCAGCTCGGCAAACTGACGCATATCGTTCAGGTCAAGCGCATGGCTGAAGACGGTGTGGTGCGCGCCACCCGCCAGGATCCACGCCTCTGACGCGGTTGGCAGGTCCGGCTGCGCTTTCCACAAGGCATTGGCGACCGGCAGCTTCGGCAGAGAGTGCGGGGTTTCAACCGCATCGACGCAGTTCACCAGCAGGCGGAAGCGGTCGCCGAGGTCGATCAGGCTGGCGTTGATGGCCGGACCGGTACGGGTGTTGAAGATAAGACGGGCCGGATCCGCTTTGCCGCCAATGCCGAGGTACTGCACGTCAAGGATCGGTTTCTCTTCAACCGCGATGGAGGGACACACTTCCAGCATGTGCGAGCCGAGCACCAGATCGTTGCCGTTCTCGAAGTGGTAGGTGTAGTCCTCCATAAAGGAGGTGCCGCCCTGTAGACCGGTCGACATCACCTTCATGATGCGAAGCAGAGCGGCAGTTTTCCAGTCGCCTTCGCCTGCAAAGCCGTAGCCCTGCTGCATCAGACGTTGTACTGCCAGACCCGGCAGCTGTTTCAGGCCGTGCAGGTCTTCAAATGTAGTGGTAAAGGCGTGGAAGCCGCCCTGTTCCAGAAAACGCTTCATGCCCAGCTCAATGCGTGCGGCATCCAGCACGTTCTGGCGCTTGTCGCCGTTAACTTGCGCCGCAGGCGTCAGGCGGTAGCTGCTTTCATATTCATCTACCAGCGCGTTAACATCACCCTCGCTGATGTCATTCACTACCTGCACCAGGTCGCCCACCGCCCAGGTGTTGACGGAGAAACCAAACTTGATCTGCGCGGCCACTTTGTCACCGTCGGTGACCGCCACTTCGCGCATGTTGTCGCCAAAACGCACCACCTTCAGGTGACGGGTGTCCTGCTTAGAGACCGCCTGACGCATCCAGGAGCCAATGCGTTGTTGTGCCTGGCCGTCCTGCCAGTGGCCGGTCACCACGGCATGCTGCTGGCGCATGCGCGCGCCGATGAAGCCGAACTCGCGACCGCCGTGCGCGGTCTGGTTCAGGTTCATGAAGTCCATGTCGATGCTGTCCCACGGCAGGGAGGCATTGAACTGAGTGTGGAATTGCAGCAGCGGTTTGTTGAGGATTGCCAGGCCGTTGATCCACATTTTGGCCGGTGAGAAGGTGTGCAGCCACACCACCAGGCCGGCGCATTTGTCGTCGTAGTTGGCATCGCGGCAGATGTTGGTGATTTCGTCCGGCGTCGTACCCAGGGGCTTCAGTACCAGTTTGCACGGCAGTTTGGCTTCCGCGTTCAGGGCATTCACAACGTGCTCCGCATGTTTCGTCACCTGCTGCAACGCTTCCGGCCCGTACAAATGCTGGCTGCCAATCACAAACCACACTTCATAATTATTAAAAATGGTCATTATCGTGTCCTTAATGTGTCAGGGTTGCCGTAGTGTCCGCGGTACTTTTGGCCGGGGCGGCGACAGGGAGATAGTGAAGTTCGGCGCTTTTTGCCCATTGCTGGTAGCGCTGATAAAGCTGTTCAAAGCGTTGTGCCTGCTGAGGCTGCGGCTGGAGCGTATTTTCGACGGCGCTCGCCATATGCTGTTGCGCGGTCGGGATATCCGCATGCACGCCTGCGGCCACGGCAGCGAAAATCGCGGCGCCCAGCGCACAGCACTGATCGGAGGCCACTATTTGCAGCGGACGGTTCAGCACGTCGCAGCAGGCCTGCATAATCACCGGGTTTTTACGAGCGATACCGCCCAGCGCCATCACGTTGTTCACGTCGATGCCCTGTTCGGTGAAGCACTCCATAATGGCGCGCGCGCCGAACGCGGTGGCAGCAATCAGGCCGCCGAACAGCGCGGGCGCGTCGGTCGCCAGGTTGAGATCGGTAATCACCCCTTTCAGGCGCTGGTTCGCGAACGGCGTGCGGCGTCCGTTGAACCAGTCCAGCACCACCGGAAGGTGGTCGAGAGACGGATTTTTTGCCCAGGCTTCGGTGAGCTGCGGCAGGAGCTGTTTTTTGCTCGCCATAATCTGTGTTTTCAGCTCAGGATGCGCGGCAGCCAGCTGATCCAGCGGCCAGCCGAGCACGCGGCCAAACCAGGCGTAGATATCGCCAAACGCGGACTGACCCGCTTCAAGGCCGATAAAGTCCGGCACCACGCTGCCGTCAACCTGGCCGCAGATGCCTTTTACCGCGCGGTCTCCGACGCTGGCCTTATCTGCCGTCAGAATGTCGCAGGTGGAGGTGCCAATCACTTTCACCAGCGTGTTAGGCTGCGCACCCGCGCCCACGGCGCCCATGTGGCAGTCGAACGCGCCGCCGGAAATGGTCACGTTTTGCGGCAGGCCGAGACGCGTCGCCCACTCTTCGCAGAGCGTGCCGACCGGAATATCGGCGGTGAAGGTGTCGGTAAAGAGCGGGTATGTCAGGTTTTTGTTGATGATCGGGTCAAGCTCATCGAAGAACGCTGCCGGAGGAAGACCGCCCCAGCCTTCATGCCACAGGGATTTATGTCCGGCGCTACAGCGTCCGCGGCGGATATCCTGCGGGCGAGTGGTGCCGGAGAGCAGGGCGGGCACCCAGTCGCACAGCTCAATCCATGATGCCGCGGCCTGGGCGACCGAAGCGTCCGCGCGGGTAACGTGCAGGATTTTGGCCCAGAACCACTCGCTGGAGTAAATTCCGCCGATATAGCGTGAGTAGTCGGTCTTGCCCGGCTGATGGCATAAGCGGGTGATGGCTTCCGCCTCTTCCACGGCGGTATGGTCTTTCCACAGCACAAACATGGCGTTCGGGTTGTCGGCAAACTCCGGGCGCAGCGCCAGCACGCGGCCTTCGGCATCGACAGGGGCCGGCGTTGAGCCAGTGCTGTCGACGCCAATCCCCACGACGTCGGCCCGCTGGGCGTCCGTCAGTTCAGCCAGCACGGTTTTGATCGCCGCTTCCATCGATTCAATGTAATCGCGCGGGTGGTGACGGAACTGGTTGTTTGGCGCATCGCAGTAGCGCCCCTCTTGCCAGCGCGGATACCACTCAACGCTGGTTGCTATCTCCTGGCCAGTCGTACAGTCCACTGCCAGCGCGCGAACCGAGTCGCTGCCAAAATCGAGGCCAATTGCAATTGCCATGGTGTTGCTCCATCCGAAACAGGTATGGAAGAACATTAGAGACTGGGGACAAAAATCGTCAGGCAGGATCCGCTAATCTTATGGACTAAATTGCTGTAGCAACGGAAAGTGTGACGCCGTGCAAATATTCAATGTGGACATTTCTGCCGCACTTATAGACACTTTTGTTACTGCTTCTCTGCCCGTGTCGGCAGAAAAATCAGGGGAA
Organism: Enterobacter cloacae complex sp.; assembly: GCF_900322725.1. Classification (NCBI taxonomy): domain Bacteria; kingdom Pseudomonadati; phylum Pseudomonadota; class Gammaproteobacteria; order Enterobacterales; family Enterobacteriaceae; genus Enterobacter; species Enterobacter cloacae complex sp. The sequence goes on from NZ_LT991957.1 coordinate 2,878,646, forward strand.
AAGGCTGAAACATGGCGGACGTAAAAGAGGCGTGATGCTTTTTGGATCTTTTCGCAGGCCATTTTTATACTGCTTTTATCGATATGGACAAATGGTTTCCTTCAGGACCCTTTGGAGAACTGAATCTATGGCCGAACCGCAAAACGATCCCCTGCTGCCGGGATACTCATTTAATGCCCATCTGGTGGCGGGGCTGACGCCAATTGAGGCCGAGGGGTATCTCGATTTTTACGTCGACCGACCGCTCGGCATGAAAGGGTATATTCTGAACCTGACCGTACGCGGGGAAGGGGTGATCAAAAACGGCGATCGGCAGTTTGTTTGCCGCCCGGGCGATATGCTGCTGTTCCCGCCGGGGGAGATCCACCACTACGGGCGTCACCCGGATGCCAAAGAGTGGTATCACCAGTGGGTCTATTTCCGCCCGCGCGCCTACTGGCAGGAGTGGCTCTCATGGCCGGCTATTTTCGCGCAAACCGGTTTTTATCGTCCGGATGAGGCGCATCTGACGCAGTTTCGTGAGCTGTTCGCACAAATTATTGAGGCGGGGCAGGCGGGCGGGCGCTATGCCGAGCTGCTGGCGATCAACCTGCTTGAGCAGGTGCTGCTGCGCCGCATGGAGGCGATCAACGAATCGCTTAACCCGCCGCTGGATAACCGCGTCCGTGATGCCTGCCAGTACATTAGCGACCATCTGGCCGACAGCCAGTTTGATATCGCCAGCGTTGCCCAGCACGTCTGTCTTTCGCCGTCTCGCCTGTCACACCTGTTCCGCCAGCAGCTTGGCGTGAGCGTGCTCAGCTGGCGTGAGGATCAGCGCATCAGCCAGGCGAAACTGCTGCTCAGCACCACCCGAATGCCTATCGCCACCGTCGGACGTAACGTGGGCTTTGAAGATCAGCTCTATTTTTCTCGCGTGTTTAAGAAGTGCACCGGTGCCAGCCCCAGTGAATTTCGCGCGGGATGTGAATAATCGGTAAAAAAAGCTAAACATACAGGTGAACTCAGAAAGCACCCTGTAAACTATTCAGACAATTGTTGCCTTGACGCGGTGCAGGGCGCTAAGCAGAATCGCTGATTCGTTTTCTGACCGGAATAGTTATGCAGGCATTGCTGGAACATTTTATTACCCAGTCCGTTATGTATTCGCTCATCGCCGTAGCGCTGGTGGCGTTTCTGGAATCGCTGGCGCTGGTCGGGCTGATCCTGCCCGGCACCGTGATGATGGCGGGGCTTGGGGCGCTTATCGGCAGCGGTGAGGTCAATTTCTGGCAGGCGTGGATGGCCGGTATTATCGGCTGTTTGCTGGGGGACTGGATCTCCTTCTGGCTGGGTTGGCGCTTTAAGAAGCCGCTGCACCGCTGGTCGTTCATGAAGAAGAACAAAGCGCTGCTGGATAAAACCGAGCATGCGCTGCATCAGCACAGCATGTTCACCATCCTCGTGGGGCGCTTCGTTGGCCCAACGCGTCCGCTGGTGCCGATGGTTGCCGGGATGCTGGACCTGCCCGTCGCGAAATTCGTGGTGCCGAACATCATTGGCTGCGTCTTCTGGCCGCCGTTCTACTTCCTGCCGGGTATTCTGGCAGGCGCGGCCATTGATATTCCTGACGGTATGCAAAGCGGTGAGTTCAAATGGCTGCTGCTGGGAACGGCGGTGCTGCTGTGGCTGGCGGTCTGGCTCTGCTGGCGGCTATGGCGCAGCGCGAAAGCCAGCGTCGATCGCCTGACGCGCTATCTCCCGCGCACGCGCCTGCTCTGGCTTGCCCCGCTGACGCTGGGCGTGGCGGTGGTGGCGCTGGTCGCGCTGATTCGTCACCCGCTGATGCCGGTGTATGGCGAGATCCTGCTGAAGGTGGTGAGCCGTTAAACGCCGGGCGGCACTTCGGTATGAACCGGAAACATGGGTAACACTTTAGACCGGATACATGGGTAACAGTTATAACTGGCATAGAAGAGGAGACTCGCTATGCCCTGGACTGAGACCCGACCTATGCAACGCCTTGATTTTATCCGTGCCTGCCATGCAGGTACGGACTCCTTCTCCGCTCTTTGCCGTCTTTTTGGCATCAGCCGTAAAACAGGCTATAAATGGCTTCAGCGGTTTGACCCTTCTGACCTGTCATCTCTCTCTGACCGGTCGCGTGCGCCACGCTCCCACTCCCGGACGGTTCCCGATTATATCGTCGGACACCTGACTGCCCTGCGTCAAAAACACCCTGACTGGGGCCCCAAAAAACTGCGGATGTGGCTCCTCAACCATCATGTCGATTTTACCGTACCTGCTGCCAGCACTGTCGGCGATATCCTCAAGCGTGAAGGCCTGGTTCCGGATAAAAAGCGAAAACGCAGAACCCCGGGCAATCGCCAGCCCCTGACCATCATCAGTGAAAACAATCAGGTCTGGAGCGCTGATTTTAAAGGTAAGTTCAGGCTGCTGAGCAGAGAGTACTGCCATCCCTTCACCCTGACCGACAATCACAGCCGGTATCTTCTGAGCTGCCGGGGAACGGACCGGGAGAGTGAGCCCTTCGTCAGACAGTGCCTGACAGATGCGTTCCTGGAATACGGTCTGCCGGAAGTGCTCAGAACCGATAACGGTCAGCCCTTCGCGGGAACAGGAATAGCCGGATTAAGTCGCCTTGCCGTCTGGCTAATCAAGCTGGGCATCAGGCCGGAGCGTATCAGAAAGGGTCATCCGGAAGAAAATGGCCGCCATGAGCGAATGCACCGTTCCCTGAAAAGTGCAGTGAAACAGGGCAACACCTTCATGACGATGGAAGAACAACAGCGGTGGTTCAGTGATTACCGGGAAGAATTTAACTACGAAAGGCCGCATGAAGCCCTGGCGGGTGCAACGCCCGGAACGGTATGGCATCCCTCGAACCGGCACTGGGATGGCAGTGTTCCTGACTATGCTTATCCGGAAGGAGGTAAGGTCTACAGGGTGAAATCGAGGGGGACACTCTATATGGGGAAAAAGGGGACGGTGTTCCTGAGTGAAGCGCTGACGGATGAGTACATCATGCTGGAAGAACAAGATGATGGCCTTGAGGCCATCATCTTTAACGGAATAACGCTTGCGTACTATGACCGGAAAACCCAGAGTGTGCTCCGGATAGACTAAAATGTGTTACCTATGTTCCCGGTCTGATCTGTCACCTATGTATCCGGTCATACACTTCGTTTGCCCGGCCTACGGTTTTATACCCAGTAATCCTGACGCGATTTCTTTCCCGCTCATTAAGGCGTCGGTCGTGCCATCCCACAAAATCCGTCCCTCCGCGATCACTACCGATCGCGGCGCGATGCGTGCGGCATCTTCAATGCTGTGCGAAACCATCAGCATCGTGATCTGCTGGCGCTGGCAAACCTCCTCAACCAGCGAGAGCATCTCCTGTCGCAGGGCCGGATCAAGGGCCGAGAAGGGTTCGTCGAGCAGCAGCAGCGGCTGTTCGCGCACCAGACAGCGTGCCAGCGCCACGCGCTGACGCTGGCCGCCGGAAAGCTCACCGGGCAGTCTGGTAATCAACGCGGACAGGCCCATTTGTTCGGCAATCGCCGCCAGCTTCTGACGCTGCGCAGCATTGAGCTTTAACCCCGGATCGATTCCCAGCGCGATGTTCTGCCACACCGTAAGGTGATTAAACAGATTGTTTTCCTGAAACAGCATCGACACCGGGCGCTTAGCCGGCGGAGCGTAGGTATACTCGCCATTATCAATGACTATCGACCCGCTGGCAGGCTGCAAAAAACCGGCAATCAAATTGAGCAGGGTACTTTTTCCGGCCCCGCTTGGGCCAAGCACCGCAATTCGCTCTCCCTGACGAACGGAAAGGGTAAAACGCATGGGCAGGTGCTCGTAAAGCCAGGTTACATCAGTCAGTTTTAACATCACGCCCCGGAAGTTTTTCGATAACGGTAAATAAGGCAAAGCACAGCAGTAACAGGAGCAGCGCCGTGACGGCACCGTCCTGGCTGCGGTAGGAGCCAATTTGCTGATAAAGCCAAAACGGCAGCGTGCGGAAATCCTCGTTGCCAAAGAGGGCCACCACGCCAAAATCCCCAATCGACAGCACGCAGGCGAAGGCCATCGCCTGGGCGAGCGGCCGTTTCAGGGCGCGTAGTTCAACCACTTTCAGCCGCCGCCAGCCCATAATGCCAAGGGACTGGCACAGGGCGCTGTACCGGCTGTTAACATCCCGCATCGGGTTTTCCAGCACCTTCAGCGCATACGGGATGGCCATTAAGGCGTTGGTAAAAATGACGATGCCGTCGGCGCTTTCCGGCAGGCCGATGGTGCTGTTAAACAGTAAAAAGAAGCCGGTCGCCAGCACGATGCCCGGCATCGCCAGGATCAGCATACCCGTCAGCTCCAGCGCGTGTCCGGCTTTGCGGGCATGGCGCGCGTAAAGCTCGCGGCTGCTCCAGAGCAGCATCATGGTCAGGATCACGCACAGGAGCCCGGCTGCCAGCGCGATGCGCAACGAGGTCCACGTGGCCTGCCACAGGACCGGCTGTTGCAGTACCGACACCACATTCCTGTTGAGCCCATCGGCGATCACGGCCAGCAGCGGCGGCAGCAGAAGCAGGAGCGCCAGCGCGATCAGCATCACGTCCGCGATGCGGCTGTGCAGGCTGTCCTGCGGATCGCGCCAGCCGGAAAGGGTATTGCTTCCTGCGGGGATCGCTTTGCTCAGCCGCTGGCTGAGTAACACCAGCGCCAGGCAGCACACCATCTGCACGATCGCCAGCAGCGCGGCGCGCCCCGGATCGTAGTCGTAGCTTAAGGCCTGATAGATCGCCAGCTCGATGGTGGTGGCCTGCGGCCCGCCGCCGAGCGAAAGGACGGTGGCAAAGCTGGCGAAGCAGAGCATAAAGATCAGCGCGGCAACCGGGGCGATCTGACGTCGCAGCCACGGCCATTCGACAAAACGGAAGAACGACCAGCCGCGCATGCCAAGCTGGGCGGCAATCTGGCGCTGCTCGCCGGGAATGTTCTCCAGCGCCTGTAAAAAGAGGCGCGTCGCCATCGGCATATTGAAAAAAATATGCGCCAGCAGAATGCCCTTCAGGCCGTAAGGGGAGAAGGTCCATTCCAGACCAAGCAGGTTGAAGAGGGAGGCCAGCCAGCCCTGGCGACCGTATACGCTCAGAATCCCGAACACCGCCACCAGTACGGGCAGGATCAGCGTCATGGCACACAGGCGCAGCAGGGCCAGCCTGCCGGGGAAACGTCTGCGATAGAGGGCGCGGGCGAGGAAAATGGCCGGGATGACTGACAGCAGCGCGGAGAGAAACGCCTGCCAGAAGGAGAACCGGATAACGTGCCAGAGATAGCTGTCGTGCCAGAGCGCGAGCAGATCGCTCTCTGGCGCGTTAAACCACAGCGCGAGAAACGCGCCCAGACTGACGACCACCATCAGTATGGCGGCAATCAGTCCGGGCACTAACCAGCCGGGGATCAGCGGCTGACGGCGCGTTGCCATTCGCTTATCCATGCGGCGCGCTGAGCGGCAACCTGCTGCGGCGTAAATTCCAGCGCGGTCTGCGGTTTGTTCAGCTTCTCAAAGCCTGCCGGCAGCGCCGCGTCGGTAACCGGGTACATCCAGTTGCCCGTCGGAATGGCGTTCTGGAATGCCGGGGAGACCATAAATTTCAGGAATTTTTCGGCCAGTTCTGGCTGCTTGCTGGCAGCGGTCCGCGCCGCCACTTCCACCTGGAGATAATGCCCTTCGGCAAAGTTCGCGGCGGCGTAGTTATCTTTCTTCTCGGCAATAATGTGGTAGGCCGGAGAGGTGGTGTAGCTCAGCACCAGGTCGCTTTCGCCTTTCAGGAACAGGCCATAGGCTTCGCTCCAGCCTTTCGTGACCGTAACGGTTTTCGCAGCCAGCTTCTGCCACGCCTCCGGCGTTTTGTCGCCGTAGACTTTCTGCATCCACAGCAGCAGGCCCAGACCCGGCGTGCTGGTGCGCGGATCTTCATAAATCACGCGCCATTTCTTGTCGCTTTCGACCAGCTCTTTCAGGCTCTTCGGCGGGTTCTTCAGCTTGTTTTTATCGTAGACGAACGCAAAGTAGCCGTAATCGAAGGGAACGAAGGTGTCGTTTTTCCAGCCGCCCGGCACGTTGACGGCATCTGCCGCTACGCCGCTTTTGGCAAACAGTCTGGTTTGCGTGGCGGCGTCCAGCAGGTTGTTATCCAGCCCGAGCACCACGTCGGCCTTGCTGTTTTTGCCTTCCATACGCAGACGGTTGAGCAGCGACACGCCATCTTCCAGCGCCACGAACTTCAGCTCGCAGTTGCAGTCGGCTTCAAAGGCTTTTTTCACCACCGGGCCGGGGCCCCAGTCGGCGGAGAAGGAGTCGTAGGTATAGACCGTCAAAACAGGTTTAGCAAAAACAGGCAGCGCAAACAGCGCCAGCAGAGGAAGAACGTTTTTTAACACTTTGCACCTCAGGGTTGAGTGGCAAAGGATTTTGAGAAACAGCCTCAAATCCCTTCGCCGGCGTTATCCGGATCAGGTTCGACGGGTATTATCTCAGCGCACATCAGTGATGCAGCACCCCGTTGAGAACGGCGCTATTGTAATGATTTGGTGAATATTACGAAAGCGTTATGGCTCCGGCGGCGCAAACCATGCGGATTTAAAATCAAACCAGCCCAGGGTGTTCATCCGCAGGCCGCGCATGCTGCGCTGCCCCTGGATCAGCAGCCAGTGGTGAATTAACGGTACGATCGTCTGCCCGGCCAGCAGCTCCTGGCACCAGGCGGCCAGATCCATCTCTCCTGCCCGCCACCTTGCGGCGTCCTGCTGCCAGTCCCGGCTGATGCAGTGCTGAATAAGAGGCACTTCATACAGGTGTGAAAAGAGCGAGAAATCCAGCGGCAGCGTGAAGTTCGCGCTGTTGAGCCAGATATCGCTGACCACATCCCCACGGTGCCATTCATCATAGTCCACTTCCTGTATCGCCAGCGTCACCCCCTCGGCTGCCAGCAGCTTACTCATGATCCTTGCGATAAACCGGTGCTCAATGTGATCGCGATAGTAGCTGAGGGTGATGGTCTCCAGTCCGGCAGGTTTCTCGCTGCGGACCGGCTGTGCATGGTGCCAGCGCGGAAGCAGGCCATAGGCCGGGAACCACCAGGTCTGGTATTGCTCTTCAGCGTGATAAATCAGGTTAGCGGGGGCCAGAATATGGCTGATCCACTTGCGGACGTCGTGATTCGCCCCGCGATGGCTGCGGCTGTCAAAAAGCAGATAGTAGCAGCCCTCTTCCAGGCGACTCTCGAACGCCTTTTCGCTGGTTGTTGGCCCTTCCAGGGTGAGGCCTGCGCTCAGCTCTTCGTTGAGATCCGGTAACACCCAGACGTTCACTTCGTCGATCAGCGCCCGATAGCCAAAATAGTCATCAAAGGCGCGGATCTTCAACTGATTGCTGTTATTGCGCGTAACGGAGTAGGGGCCTGTACCAATCGGCTGGCTGGAAAAATTGTTCAGGGATCGCCACTCGGCAGGCAGGATCATCGAGGGCACGTAGCCCAGAAGCCACGGAAGCCAGTTGTCCGGCTGCGATAGCTCAATATCCAGCGTCCAGGCCGTTGGGGAGTGGATCCGCGTGATATGCGAATAGAGCGGCAGCGTGCGGGCGCGCTCTAAAGAGGCGATGACGTCACGCATCTCCAGCTCGCGTCCATGGTGGAAATGAATGCCGGGTCGTAAAAAGAAGCGCCAGTGCAGCGGGGAAAGCTGCTGCCAGTGGTGGGCGATATCCGCTTCCAGTTCCCCGTTTTCCTCATTTATTTTCGTCAGGCCGCTGAATATCTGCCGGGCCATGTGGGTTTCAGAGCGACGCAGCGCCGTACCGGGCAGCAGATTTTTCATTGGGCGGTAGTAAAGCACCCGCAGAATGTGGCGCCCCTGACGAAAGCTGCGTCCCAGGTGCGAGACCAGCATTTGGCGCACGGCGGCTTTGTCGCCCACCAACTGGACCAGCTGATCGATGCGGTCCTGCTCCAGCAAGTCCTCCGCCCGCTGCTGCTGCAACGCCAGGCCGGTATAAAGGAACGTCAGGCGCGAGCGCTTGCCGCGTCCCGCCTCCGCTTCCCAGCTGAGCCAGCCGTGCTGCTGCATGGTGTTGAGGAGGGTGCGCATATGACGCCGGGAGCAGTTAAGCAGCTCGGCCAGTTCGTTCAGCGTGGTCTCCTGCGACTGCCCCTCGCAGCACTGCCACAGGCGGATGAATTGTTGTTGCAGACGACCGGAAGGCATAAAAGGGGAACTCCTGACAAAAAACCAGCAATTTATTTATCCCTATATTAGGCCAATAATTCTTCCCGATGAAGCGAGGAGGTAAATTATGAAGAGGTCTACCGCACGTCAGTTTTATCAGCACTATTTTTCAGCGACAAAGGGAGTGTCCTGGCTGGCCCGCCAGTGCGCAGAGCAGCGGCTGAGAATCCTGGAAGATCTGATGCAGTGGGACGTTACGAAACCGACCTCTTCTCGCTAACTCGCCTCGATCATGTGTGACTGAGTATTGGTGCTAATCACCCGCCAGCAAAATGTTTTTGCTGGCTTTTTTCGTTTACTATTTCACCCAAATTCGATTCGCTTTCACAAGGACTTGCGCATGCTCTGGTTGATGACGATGGGGCGACGCCTGAACGGCGTGTACGCCGCTTTTATGCTGGTGGCCTTTATGATGGGCGTGGCCGGTGCGCTACAGGCACCGACGCTGAGCCTGTTTCTCAGCCGTGAGGTGGGGGCGCAGCCGTTTTGGGTGGGTCTGTTCTATACCGTCAACGCCATTGCCGGGATCCTCGTCAGCCTGTGGCTGGCGAAACGATCCGACAGCCAGGGCGATCGCCGCAAACTGATCCTCTTTTGCTGCGCCGTGGCCGTGGGCAACGCGCTGCTGTTTGCCTTCAACCGCCATTACCTGACCCTCATCACCTGCGGCGTGCTGCTGGCTTCTCTGGCAAACACCGCTATGCCGCAGCTGTTCGCTCTGGCCCGGGAGTACGCCGACAACTCGGCGCGGGAAGTGGTGATGTTCAGTTCGGTGATGCGTGCCCAGCTCTCTCTCGCGTGGGTCATCGGCCCTCCGCTGGCGTTCATGCTGGCGCTGAACTACGGTTTCACCGCCATGTTCTCCATCGCTGCGGGGATTTTTGCCATCAGCCTGGCGCTGATTGCCTTTGCGCTGCCGTCGGTGGCGCGCGTGGAGCAGGCCTCGGACAAACCCATCACGCAGGTAAGCGGCTGGCAGGATAAAAACGTCCGCATGTTGTTTATCGCCTCCACGCTGATGTGGACCTGCAACACCATGTACATCATCGACATGCCGCTGTGGATCAGCAGCGATCTGGGGCTGCCGGACAAGCTTGCGGGGCTCTTAATGGGTACCGCTGCCGGGCTGGAAATTCCGGCAATGATTCTGGCGGGATATTACGTCAAGCGCTTCGGAAAACGCAAAATGATGGTGGTGGCGGTTGCCGCCGGGGTGATGTTCTATATCGGGCTGATCTTCTTCCACTCGCACAACGCACTGCTGGCGCTGCAACTGTTTAATGCCGTGTTTATCGGGATTGTCGCCGGGATAGGCATGCTCTGGTTCCAGGATCTCATGCCTGGACGCGCTGGCTCGGCGACCACGCTGTTTACCAACAGTATTTCGACTGGCGTGATCCTGGCGGGTGTAATTCAGGGTGCGCTGGCGCAAAGCTATGGCCATGCATCCGTATACTGGGTGATTGCGGCGATTTCGATTGTCACGCTGGTGTTGACGTGCCGGGTTAAAGACGTTTGATTCTGGAAGGCGGCTTCACGAAATGAAACGATTTTCTGACAGATACAAAGAAGGCGCATAGAGTGCGTGACGGGTGCTTGAGGCTGTTTGCCTCAGGCTTTCGCAAGAGGCAAACAGTGGAGAGTCCCACATCAAAAAACTGATGGGGAGACCAACTTCACAACGATCATTGCGAGGTTAGTCTCTTCATTGCCGAAAAGCAATAAGGAGGCTGGAATGCCAAAACGTACTCTGCTGTTAGGTTTGTTTCTGATCTGTTCGACGCTGTTGATCTTCACCTGGATGGTGCGCGACTCGCTGTGCGAACTGCATTTCAGACAGGAGAAAACAGAGCTGGCGGCAGTGTTGGCTTACGAAGCAAAACGTTAGCGGTATGGGCGGGGAGAGGTTTCCCCGCCACTCAAAAGTGGTTACGCCTCAACGCACCCTTATCAATGGCCCGCGCCCTGCGGGCCATTGCTTCTACCCCATAAACGCAGGCTGTTTTTTCTCGTAGGCGGAGATAGCCTCTTCGTGTTGCAGCGTCAGGCCAATGCTGTCCAGACCGTTCAGCATGCAGTGGCGACGGAACGCGTCAATGCTGAAGCTATAGGTTTTATCCCCGGCTTTCACCACTTCCGCTTCCAGATCCACCTCAAACGAAATCCCCGGATTCGCCTGCACCAGCGCAAACAGTTCATCGACCTGCTCGTCGCTCAGCGTCACCGGTAGCAGCTGGTTGTTGAAGCTGTTGCCGTAGAAGATATCCGCAAAGCTCGGGGCGATAACCACCTTAAAGCCGTAGTCGGTCAGCGCCCAGGGAGCGTGTTCACGCGACGATCCGCAGCCAAAGTTTTCCCGCGCCAGCAGAATCGACGCGCCTTTGTATTCCGGAAAGTTCAGGACGAACTCCGGGTTGGGCACTTCGCCTTTGTCATCGAGGAAACGCCAGTCGTTGAACAGGTGCGCGCCAAAGCCCGTGCGCGTCACTTTCTGCAAAAACTGCTTAGGAATGATCGCATCCGTATCAACGTTCGCGGCGTCCAGCGGGACAACACGGCCCGTATGTTGGGTAAATTTCTCTGCCATGATTGTCTCCTTATTTCAGGCTGCGAATATCGGCGAAATGACCGGTGACTGCCGCGGCGGCGGCCATTGCCGGACTGACCAGGTGGGTGCGTCCACCCCGGCCCTGACGGCCTTCAAAGTTACGGTTGCTGGTGGATGCGCAACGCTCACCCGGATTCAGGCGGTCATTGTTCATCGCCAGACACATGGAGCAGCCCGGCAGGCGCCACTCAAAGCCTGCATCAATAAAAATCTTATCCAGACCTTCCGCTTCCGCCTGGGCTTTCACCGGACCGGAACCCGGCACAACCAGCGCCTGCACACCGGGCGCCACTTTGCGGCCTTTAGCAATCTCAGCCGCCGCGCGTAAATCTTCGATACGGGAGTTAGTGCAGGAGCCGATGAACACCTTATCAATGCTCACGTCAGTCAGCGGTACGCCGGGTTTCAGCCCCATATAGGCCAGCGCTTTTTCCGCACTGGCGCGTTCGACCGGATCGGCGAAGGAAGCCGGGTCAGGAATGCTGTCATTGACGGAGATGACCTGGCCCGGGTTGGTGCCCCAGGTGACCTGGGGGGCGATCTCTTCCGCCTGCAACGTCACCACGGTATCAAAAACTGCCCCCTCATCCGTTTTGAGGGTTTTCCAGTACGCGACCGCGTCGTCAAAATCCTGTGCTTTCGGAGCATGCAGACGCCCCTTCACATAGTTGAAGGTGGTTTCGTCCGGTGCGACCAGCCCTGCCTTGGCACCCATCTCAATGGCCATATTGCACAAGGTCATACGACCTTCCATGCTCAGCGCCTGGATAGCGTCACCGCAGAATTCAACCACGTGACCGGTGCCGCCTGCGCTGCCGGTTTTGCCGATAATCGCCAGCACGATATCTTTCGCGGTGATACCCGGTGCGGCTTTGCCCTTCACCTCAATCTTCATGGTTTTGGCGCGTCCCTGTTTCAGGGTCTGTGTCGCCAGAACGTGTTCAACTTCAGAGGTGCCTATCCCGAACGCCAGCGCGCCAAACGCGCCGTGCGTCGCGGTATGGGAGTCGCCGCAGACGATGGTCATGCCCGGCAGCGTAATACCCTGCTCAGGTCCCATCACGTGGACGATCCCCTGATACGGGTGGTTCAGATCGTACAGCTCCACGCCAAATTCGTTGCAGTTCTTGATCAGCTCCTGCATCTGGATGCGCGCCATCTCGCCGGAAGCATTAATGTCTTTGGTCTGGGTGGAGACGTTGTGATCCATCGTGGCAAAGGTTTTACCCGGCTGACGCACCGGGCGCTTGTGCGCACGCAGTCCGTCGAAGGCCTGAGGGGAGGTCACTTCGTGCACCAGATGGCGGTCAATGTACAGCAGCGGGGTTTCGTCTGGCGCCTCGTGGACAACGTGCGCATCAAACAACTTCTCATATAACGTTTTAGCCATGATTACACCCCTTCAGCGACATAGCGGGCAATGATGTCGCCCATTTCATCGGTACTGACTGCCGCCGTGCCGCGTGCTAAATCACCGGTACGGACGCCTTCTTCTAACGCGCGGTTAATGGCGTTTTCAATTGCGGTTGCTGCATCGCCTGCATCCAGGCTGTAGCGCAGCAGCAGGGCCAGCGAAAGAATTTGCGCAATCGGGTTGGCAATGTTTTTGCCGGCGATATCTGGCGCGGAACCGCCCGCCGGCTCGTACAGGCCAAAGCCTTCTTCGTTCAGGCTGGCAGAGGGCAGCATGCCCATCGAGCCGGTAATCATTGCGCACTCGTCCGAGAGAATATCGCCGAACAGGTTAGAACACAGCAGGACGTCAAACTGTGACGGGTCCTTAATCAGCTGCATCGTCGCGTTGTCGATGTACATGTGCGACAGCTCAACGTCCGGGTACTGCTTAGCCACTTCGCTGACGATTTCGCGCCACAAAATAGACGACTGGAGTACGTTCGCTTTATCGATGGAGGTCACCTTACGGCGGCGTTTGCGCGCCGACTCAAAGGCGATATGGGCGATACGTTCAATTTCAAAACGGTGATAGACCTCGGTGTCAAACGCTTTTTCATGCTGACCGCTGCCTTCGCGGCCTTTTGGCTGACCGAAGTAGATGCCGCCGGTCAGCTCACGCACGCACAGGATGTCGAAACCGTTGGCCGCGATATCCGCACGCAGCGGACAAAACTCTTCCAGCCCCGGGTACAGCTTCGCCGGACGCAGGTTGCTGAACAGCTTGAAATGTTTACGCAGCGGCAGCAGCGCGCCGCGCTCAGGCTGCCCGGCCGGCGGCAGGTGTTCCCACTTCGGGCCGCCCACGGAGCCAAACAGCACGGCATCGGCATTTTCACAGCCTTCCACCGTTGCATTTGGCAGCGGCGTACCGTGGTTATCAATCGCAATACCGCCGACATCGTAGTGGCTGGTGGTAATTTTCATCGCAAAACGCGAGCGAATGGCTTCCAGTACTTTCAGCCCCTGTGCCATCACTTCCGGGCCAATACCGTCACCCGGCAACACGGCAATATGGTAATTCTTCGACATCACACGGTTTCCTTGTTGTTCTCTTTATTCTGAGCTTTGCGTTGCAACTCTTTTTCGACTTCGGCGGCGCGCCAGATGTTGTTCAGGACATGCACCATCGCTTTTGCGGAGGATTCGACAATATCTGTCGCCAGACCCACACCGTGGAAGCGGCGACCGTTGTAGTTGACGACGATATCAACCTGACCCAGGGCGTCTTTGCCGTGCCCTTTCGCCGTCAGGTCGTATTTCACCAGCTCTACGTCGTACTCGGTAACGCGGTTAATCGCCTGGTAAATGGCATCCACAGGGCCGTTACCGTTGGCGGCTTCCGCTTTAATTTCCTCGCCGCAGGCCAGCTTGACGGAGGCGGTAGCGATATCGCTTGAGCCTGACTGCACGTTGAAGTAGTCCAGACGGAAATGCTCTGGCTCTTCCTGCTGCTTGTTGATGAATGCAAGCGCTTCCAGGTCGTAATCGAATACCTGGCCTTTCTTGTCGGCCAGCTTCAGGAAGGCGTCGTACAGCTGATCCATGTTGTAATCACTGTCCTGATAGCCCATCTCTTCCATACGGTGTTTCACCGCCGCGCGGCCAGAGCGTGAGGTCAGGTTCAGCTGAACCTGGTTCAGACCGATGGATTCCGGGGTCATGATTTCGTAGTTTTCACGGTTCTTCAGCACCCCGTCCTGGTGAATACCGGAGGAGTGGGCGAACGCGCCGGTTCCAACAATCGCCTTGTTGGCCGGGATCGGCATGTTGCAAATCTGGCTCACGGTCTGGCTGGTGCGCCAGATTTCGTTGTGATTAATGCGGGTGTGCACGTTCATGATGTCTTTGCGCACCTTGATCGCCATGATCACTTCTTCCAGCGAGCAGTTGCCGGCACGTTCACCAATGCCGTTCATTGCGCCTTCAACCTGACGCGCACCGGCGTGGACGGCGGCGATGGCATTACCCACCGCCAGGCCCAAATCATCGTGGGTGTGCACGGAGATGATGGCTTTATCAATATTTGGAACGCGGTCGTACAGGCCGGTAATGATGTTGGCGAACTCAAATGGCATGGTGTAGCCGACGGTGTCCGGGATGTTGATGGTTCTGGCACCGGCATTGATGGCGGCTTCCACCACGCGGGCCAGATCGTCAATCGGCGTGCGGCCAGCATCTTCACAGGAAAATTCAACGTCATCAGTGTAGTTACGCGCGCGTTTGACCATGTAAACCGCGCGTTCGATCACGTCATCCAGCGTACTGCGTAACTTGGTCGCAATGTGCATAGGTGAGGTGGCAATGAACGTATGAATACGGAAGGCTTCTGCAACTTTCAGGGATTCCGCGGCCACATCGATATCTTTCTCAACGCAGCGCGCCAGACCGCACACGCGGCTGTTTTTGATGGTGCGGGCGATGGTCTGCACTGACTCAAAATCACCCGGCGAGGAGACAGGAAAACCGACCTCCATTACGTCTACACCCATGCGTTCCAGGGCCAGCGCAATTTGCAGTTTCTCTTTAACACTCAGGCTCGCCTGTAACGCCTGTTCACCGTCACGTAAAGTAGTATCGAAAATAACGACTTGCTGGCTCATGGGTTAGGTCCTTGTCAGTCTTAGGGCGCCTTGCTACGAGCATAAAAAAACCCGCGCAGTGGCGCGGGTTTTTAGTTTTACTGAAGACGATTCAACGCTGAATTTCGCCCGCCAGTCTACCGCGCACAGTGGATGCGTTTAGTAGTAGTAGACCGGTGAAACGAAGGGTGCGAATCATGAATCGTGCTCCAGGTGAATGCGTTATGCTTTTAGTGGTACTGGATACGCTGACGCATGTCAACCCCTCACAGGCAAAACGGCTATTCAGTACAAGGTAAGTACGTTAGCTAATTGTGCTGGTTTTGGCATGGCTAACCGACTTTATTGTCTATTATTGGACTGAAGATTCATCTCTGGAATAATTTGAATATAATTGGTAGCAATTGAACACAGTATTTTTACCGACATGCTGTGAAAAGAAATCTGTTTCATCTTGTTGATTTATAAGTGACGTGAATGAGTTGCGGGTGAGTAAATGATCAATATTGATATCAGTTTGTTAATGAAAAAGCGGCCTATGCCATTAATAGTTTAATAATACTTAAGTCGTTATTCACGAGGGCGGTGATTGTGTATTTGTCTGGTTTATGGTTTCATGCCTGCATTAAAGTTTAAGATATCATTTGAACGTTTTTAGCGCTTCGTTTTTGGGCGGCGTAATGCCACGCCAGAAACGAGGGCTCTTTATATATTCCGAATTTTAAATAATTCTCTTTCGCTTGTTGTATATGCATGGTAAATCATATTTTTCGAACTTATTACTGTACTTTGGCAAAGGGAATTTAGCGTGACGGTGGAGTCAGAAATGCCAGAAAATAATATTAACCAACCACAGTCTTATGATGGGGTTAAGCCTCAGTTACGCACAGTGGATCTTAACTTGTTAACGGTATTTGATGCAGTGATGCAGGAGCAGAATATTACACGAGCAGCGCAATCTCTGGGAATGTCTCAACCTGCCGTGAGTAATGCCGTAGCCAGACTTAAGGTGATGTTTAACGACGAGTTATTTGTACGTTATGGACGGGGGATACAGCCCACGGCGCGTGCATTCCAGCTATTCGGTTCCATTCGTCAGGCGCTACAGCTGGTTCAAAATGAGCTTCCCGGTTCGGGCTTTGAACCCTTAAGCAGCGAGCGAGTTTTCCATCTCTGTGTTTGCAGTCCGTTAGACAATTATTTGACGTCTGTTATATATAATAAAGTTGAACAGATCGCCCCAAATATTCACCTCGTTTTTAAATCATCATTAAATCAAAACACTGAACACCAGCTTCGTTATCAGGAAACAGAGTTTGTTCTGGGCTATGAAGAGTTCCGCCGTCCAGAATTTGCCTGCGTTCCATTGTTCAAAGATGAAATGGTATTAGTTGCCAGTAAAAAACATCCCCGTATGAATTCGCCGCTGCGTGAAAGCGATGTTTACAGCGAGCAGCACGCCGTTGTTGCGCTTGACCGATATGCCTCATTCAGTCAGCCGTGGTATGACACCGCCGATAAACAAGCCAGCGTGGCCTATCAGGGGATGGCCATGGTCAGCGTATTAAACGTCGTTTCTCAGACCCATTTAGTCGCCATCGCACCGCGCTGGCTTGCTGAAGAGTTCTCCGATTCGCTGGACCTGCAAATTTTACCTCTGCCGCTCAAGCTTAATAGCCGTACCTGTTACCTTTCATGGCATGAAGCCGCGGGTCGGGATAAAGGGCATCAGTGGATGGAAGAGCTGCTGATCGCTATTTGTCGTCGCTAAATTCGGGTGAATAAACCGCATGGCACCGTGCGGTTTATTCTGTGATTTTTCATGTGGACAAAATTTTGTTCTGCTTTCATTTTTTTCATTCACTCAGACATGCTCAAAAATAGATGATTTCCTGATCCCTCCTCTTTTTAAGAGATGAATTATTATTGTCTCCATGCATTCCAGACGAATACACCATATTCGTATCTGACACCTGTTTATTCTGCTTTTCTTATCCGTTACCGCCACCGGTTTGCTAATTGCCTGCCTCATAACGAGCGGTTAAGGTAGCAATCACTCTGCAAATTATAAGATGGGTTAACCCTGTCAGAAGACGGCGCGGAAATGAATTCTGTAGACCGTCTATAACAAAAGCCTGGAGGCAAAGCATGGAGATGTTGTCTGGCGCGGAAATGGTCGTCCGATCGCTTATCGATCAGGGCGTGAAGCAGGTGTTCGGCTATCCTGGAGGCGCAGTTCTCGATATCTATGACGCGCTGCACACGGTAGGCGGTATCGATCATGTTCTGGTTCGTCATGAGCAGGCCGCTGTGCATATGGCTGACGGTCTGGCCCGCGCCACGGGCGAAGTGGGTGTTGTGCTGGTCACTTCCGGGCCGGGGGCGACCAATGCCATTACCGGCATCGCGACGGCGTATATGGATTCCATTCCGCTGGTCATTCTTTCCGGACAGGTGGCGACGTCACTGATTGGCTATGATGCGTTTCAGGAGTGCGACATGGTGGGGATCTCACGCCCCGTGGTGAAGCACAGCTTTCTGGTTAAGCAAACTGAAGACATCCCGGGCGTACTGAAAAAAGCCTTCTGGCTGGCCGCCAGCGGTCGTCCCGGGCCCGTAGTTGTCGATCTGCCAAAAGATATTCTCAACCCGGCGAACAAACTGCCTTACCTGTGGCCTGAGTCGGTGAGCATGCGTTCGTATAATCCAACGACGCAAGGGCACAAAGGACAGATTAAGCGTGCGCTGCAAACGCTGCTGGCTGCGAAAAAGCCGGTAGTCTATGTGGGCGGCGGCGCCGTCAATGCGGCCTGTGAAACGCAGCTACGCGAACTGATCGAGAAGCTTAATCTTCCTGTCGCGTCATCACTGATGGGGCTGGGGGCATTCCCGGCTACCCACCGTCAGGCGCTGGGCATGCTGGGTATGCATGGCACCTATGAAGCCAATATGACAATGCACAACGCTGACGTGATTTTTGCCGTCAGCGTGCGTTTTGACGATCGCACCACCAATAACCTGGCGAAATACTGTCCGAATGCGACGGTGCTGCATATTGATATCGATCCTACCTCTATTTCTAAAACGGTGCCGGCAGATGTACCGATCGTGGGTGACGCCCGTCAGGTGCTGGAGCAGATGTTAGATCTGCTGGCGCAGGAATCCGCGTCTCAACCGCTGGACGAGATCCGCGACTGGTGGCAGCAAATCGAGCTATGGCGGAGCCGTCAGTGCCTTAAATACGACACGCACAGTGAGAGCATCAAGCCGCAGGCGGTGATCGAAACGATCTGGCGTCTGACGAACGGCGATGCGTATGTGACGTCTGACGTGGGCCAGCATCAGATGTTCGCTGCGCTGTATTACCCGTTTGATAAACCGCGTCGCTGGATCAACTCAGGCGGGCTGGGCACGATGGGCTTTGGCCTGCCCGCCGCGCTGGGGGTAAAGCTGGCGCTGCCGAACGAAACGGTCATCTGCGTGACGGGTGACGGCAGTATTCAGATGAATATTCAGGAGCTTTCTACCGCGCTGCAATATGAACTGCCAGTGCTGGTGCTGAATCTGAATAACGGTTACCTCGGCATGGTAAAGCAGTGGCAGGATATGATTTATTCCGGCCGTCACTCTCAGTCTTATATGAGGTCACTTCCGGATTTTGTCCGTCTGGCTGAAGCCTATGGCCATATTGGCATGCGGGTAACCGATCCGTCAGAGCTGGAAGCGAAGCTCGGCGAAGCGCTTGAGCACGTTAAAAACAATCGCCTCGTCTTCATGGACGTGATCGTTGACGGCTCAGAACACGTTTATCCGATGCATATTCGCGGCGGTGGTATGGATGAAATGTGGTTAAGCAAAACGGAGAGAACCTGATATGCGCCGGATATTATCTGTATTACTGGAAAATGAGTCGGGCGCACTGTCGCGCGTCATTGGGCTTTTTGCGCAGCGTGGCTACAACATTGAAAGCCTGACCGTTGCACCGACCGACGATCCCACGCTCTCCCGCATGACGATCCAGACCGTCGGCGATGCGAAAGTGCTTGAGCAGATCGAAAAGCAGCTGCATAAGCTGGTGGACGTGTTGCGCGTCAGCGAGCTGGGGCAGGGGGCTTACGTTGAACGTGAAGTGATGCTGGTGAAAATCCAGGCCAGCGGTTACGGCCGTGAAGAGGTCAAACGCAACACGGATATCTTCCGTGGGCAGATCATCGACGTCACGCCTTCTATATATACTGTGCAGCTTGCCGGAACGAGCGATAAGCTGGACGCATTCCTGGCGTCTGTCAGGGATGTGGCAAAAATAGTTGAAGTTGCGCGCTCTGGCGTTGTTGGCCTCTCGCGCGGCGATAAAATCATGCGTGAGTAGCGCAAAAGGTTCGCCTCTTTCAGCCCGGTAGCCAAAGCCGGGCTTTTTTTTGCGTAATCCGCCGACAACGCAGACAAAAGCGGTTGCCGTGAAGGCTATTCTGCGTTTAGATGTTAAAATATTTAACCATAACCTTGACAGGGCCATGGACTTTTTTCTTTTTTGAGAGGCAATTGTGAAACTGGATGAAATCGCCCGGCTCGCCGGCGTGTCGAGAACCACGGCCAGCTATGTGATTAACGGTAAAGCAAAGCAGTATCGTGTCAGCGATAAGACCGTTGAGAAAGTGATGGCAGTCGTTCGTGAGCATAATTACCATCCGAATGCTGTCGCCGCAGGTTTACGTGCCGGGCGCACCCGCTCGATTGGCCTGGTGATCCCGGACCTGGAAAACACCAGCTACACCCGCATCGCCAACTATCTGGAACGCCAGGCTCGCCAGCGTGGCTATCAGTTGCTGATTGCCTGCTCCGAGGATCAGCCCGACAACGAAATGCGTTGCATTGAGCATCTGCTGCAACGTCAGGTTGACGCCATCATCGTGTCGACCTCTTTACCACCAGAGCATCCTTTCTATCAGCGCTGGGCGAACGATCCGTTCCCTATTGTGGCGCTGGATCGTGCGCTTGACCGTGAGCATTTCACAAGCGTAGTGGGTGCCGATCAGGACGATGCAGAAATGCTGGCTGCCGAGCTGCGTACCTTCCCGGCTGAAACGGTACTGTATCTTGGCGCGTTGCCTGAACTCTCTGTGAGCTTCCTGCGTGAACAAGGGTTCCGTACCGCATGGAAAGACGATCCGCGTGACGTTCACTATTTGTATGCCAACAGCTATGAGCGCGAAGCGGCTGCTCAGCTGTTCGAAAAATGGCTGGAAACGCACCCCATGCCGCAGGCCCTGTTTACCACCTCGTTTGCCCTGTTGCAGGGGGTCATGGACGTCACATTACGTCGCGATGGCAAGCTGCCATCCGATCTGGCGATTGCGACCTTCGGCGATAACGAACTGCTCGACTTCCTGCAATGTCCGGTGCTGGCCGTGGCCCAGCGTCACCGCGACGTCGCCGAGCGGGTGCTGGAGATCGTTCTGGCAAGCCTGGATGAACCCCGTAAGCCGAAACCCGGGCTGACGCGCATCAAACGTAATCTCTATCGGCGCGGAATTTTGAGCCGTCATTAATATCTCAGCGGGGGGAGTGAAAACTGCCCCTTAGCTGTACATTTATTACGTAAATTAAAATCCCGATAAAAATTAAGATTATTCCTTATGAAAGATAGCCTGCTATTTTTCTGAATCTTTTTTGGCTTATAAAAGACCTTTTATTGCTCTATAAAAGATTTTGTTTGTATTGTTTTGTTACAAACAGGCGCCAGCCGATGAATATTCAGCCATTTTTTAAAACGTCTCCAGGCCTTACGGCACCTGAAGGGCACCTTATCGCCTTATCGCTCATCTGAGGCTGTCATCACCCGCCAATATGCCTTAAAATGCTGCCCGCGTCGCAAACTGACACTTTATATTTCCCTGCGATGATATTGAGTGAGTCTTAACGCTCGTGTGCATATTCGGTTTTTTTCTTACAAATATTCATAACGTTAATTTTGCCTCGCCAGTTGTGTAGTTATTAGCCAGGTCACTCTTGCTCTGTAAATACGGTGCTTTCGCCCCGGTATAGAGAGAGTCCTGGCTTGACAAGCTTTTCCCTCGCTCCGTAAACTCCTTCAGGTGGGAATTTGTGGGTTAAAGTGGTGAGGAGGGGTGAGGCTGGCATGTTCCGTGGAGCAACGTTAGTCAATCTCGACAGCAAGGGGCGTTTATCGGTACCAACCCGATACCGCGACCAGCTGATTGAGAACGCTTCGGGTCAACTGGTTTGCACCATTGACATCAACTCCCCCTGCCTGCTGCTTTACCCTTTGCCTGAATGGGAAATCATTGAGCAAAAGCTGTCGCGACTGTCGAGCATGAACCCGCAGGAACGCCGCGTGCAGCGGCTGTTATTGGGTCATGCCAGTGAATGTCAGATGGATAGCGCCGGGCGATTATTGATTGCGCCGGTGTTGCGGCAACATGCTGGTCTGACAAAAGAAGTGATGCTGGTCGGGCAGTTCAACAAGTTTGAACTGTGGGACGAAACGACCTGGTATCAACAGGTCAAGGAAGATATCGACGCTGAGCAATCTGATTCCGCAACATTGTCGGAACGGTTGCAGGACTTGTCACTATAAATATGATGGAAAATTATAAACATACAACGGTGCTGCTGGACGAGGCCGTTAACGGCCTGAATATTCGTCCGGACGGCATTTATATCGATGGCACTTTTGGTCGCGGTGGTCACTCGCGTTTGATCCTCTCTCAGCTTGGAGCGGAAGGACGCCTGCTGGCAATTGACCGCGATCCGCAGGCGATTGCCGTTGCGCAAACCATCGATGATCCTCGCTTTTCCATCGTGCATGGACCTTTCTCTGCGCTTGCGGATTATGTTGCCGAGCGCGACCTGACCGGCAAAATCGACGGGATCCTCCTCGATCTTGGCGTCTCTTCACCACAGCTTGATGATGCAGAACGCGGCTTCTCCTTTATGCGCGACGGTCCGCTGGATATGCGCATGGATCCCACCCGCGGTCAGTCTGCCGCCGAGTGGTTACAAACCGCCGACGAAGCGGATATCGCCTGGGTGATTAAAACCTTCGGCGAAGAGCGTTTTGGCAAACGTATCGCGCGCGCCATCGTTGAGCGCAACCGTATTGAGCCTATGACTCGCACCAAAGAGCTGGCAGAAGTCATCGCGGCGGCAACGCCGGTGAAGGATAAGCACAAACATCCTGCGACCCGTACCTTCCAGGCGGTTCGCATCTGGGTAAACAGTGAACTGGAGGAAATAGAGCTGGCGCTAAAAAGCTCGCTCGACGTGCTGGCCCCGGGTGGGCGGTTATCCATCATCAGCTTCCATTCGCTGGAAGATCGCATCGTGAAGCGTTTTATGCGTGAACAGAGCCGCGGTCCACAGGTTCCAGCGGGGCTGCCGATGACGGAAGAACAACTCAGGAAACTGGGCGGCCGTCAGTTGCGAGCATTAGGCAAGTTGATGCCGGGCGAAGAAGAGGTGGCAGAGAATCCACGTGCCCGTAGTTCAGTGCTGCGCATTGCAGAGAGGACGAACGCATGATCGGCAGAGTGACAGAGACCCTAAGCAAAGTTAAGGGATCGTTAGGAAGCAACGAGCGCCATGCCTTGCCTGGCGTGATCGGCGACGATCTTTTGCGGTTTGGGAAGCTGCCACTCTGCTTGTTCATTTGCATCATTGTGACGGCAATCATGGTGGTCACTACCGCGCACCATACCCGTTTATTGACTGCGCAGCGCGAGCAGATGGTGCTGGAACGCGATGCGCTGGATATTGAATGGCGAAACCTGATCCTTGAAGAAAATGCGCTCGGCGATCACAGCCGGGTTGAACGGATCGCAACGGAAAAGCTGCAATTGCAGCATGTTGATCCCTCGCAGGAAAATATCGTAGTACAAAAATAAGGGAAAACGCGACGCATGAAAGCAGCGGCAAAAACGCTAAAACCAAAACGTCAGGAAGAACAGGCCAACTTTGTCAGTTGGCGTTTTGCGTTGCTTTGCGGCTGCATTTTACTGGCGCTGGGTTTCCTGCTGGGCCGCGTGGCGTGGCTGCAAATTATCGCCCCCGACATGCTGGTACGTCAGGGTGATATGCGTTCTCTGCGCGTACAGGAAGTCTCTACCTCTCGTGGGATGATCACCGACCGCTCCGGCCGTCCGCTGGCGGTAAGCGTGCCGGTGAAGGCAATCTGGGCCGATCCGAAGGAACTGCACGACGCCGGCGGGATCTCGCTGGATAACCGCTGGAAGGCGCTCGCAGACGCGTTAAAAATGCCGCTGGACCAGCTGGCTTCCCGCGTGAATGCCAACCCGAAAGGGCGCTTTATCTATCTGGCCCGTCAGGTAAACCCTGATATGGCTGACTATATTAAAAAGCTGAAGCTGCCGGGCATTCATCTTCGTGAAGAATCCCGCCGCTACTATCCTTCCGGCGAAGTAACCGCTCACCTCATTGGCTTCACTAACGTCGACAGCCAGGGGATCGAGGGCGTTGAAAAAAGCTTCGATAAATGGCTGACCGGCCAGCCTGGCGAGCGAATTGTACGTAAAGACCGCTATGGCCGCGTCATTGAAGACATTTCCTCGACAGACAGTCAGGCCGCGCACAACCTTGCTCTGAGTATTGATGAGCGCTTGCAGGCGCTGGTCTACCGCGAGCTGAACAACGCCGTCGCGTTTAACAAGGCGGAATCGGGCAGTGCCGTGCTGGTGGATGTGGCGACAGGTGAAGTGCTGGC
The DNA here is from genome assembly GCF_900322725.1 of Enterobacter cloacae complex sp. Taxonomy (NCBI): domain Bacteria; kingdom Pseudomonadati; phylum Pseudomonadota; class Gammaproteobacteria; order Enterobacterales; family Enterobacteriaceae; genus Enterobacter; species Enterobacter cloacae complex sp. The sequence continues at coordinate 2,902,320 of NZ_LT991957.1, forward strand.
GATGGCCAGTAGCCCTTCATACAACCCAAATAATTTTGCCGGTACAGCAAAAGATGCGATGCGTAACCGCTCAATCACCGATGTGTTTGAACCCGGCTCGACCGTAAAACCGATGGTGGTGATGACGGCTCTACAGCGAGGCATCGTCAACGAAAATACCGTTCTGAATACCATCCCTTACCGAATTAACGGTCACGAAATCAAAGACGTGGCGCGGTACAGCGAACTGACCCTGACCGGGGTCTTACAGAAGTCGAGTAACGTCGGTGTGTCAAAGCTGGCGTTAGCGATGCCGTCCTCAGCGTTAGTAGATACTTACTCACGTTTTGGGCTGGGAAAGGCGACCAATTTGGGGTTGGTCGGAGAACGCAGTGGCTTATATCCTCAAAAACAACGGTGGTCTGACATAGAGAGGGCCACCTTCTCTTTCGGCTACGGGCTAATGGTAACCCCGTTACAGTTAGCGCGAGTCTACGCAACGATTGGCAGCTATGGCATTTATCGCCCGCTGTCGATCACCAAAGTTGATCCACCGGTTCCGGGTGAGCGTGTTTTCCCTGAATCTATCGTGCGTACCGTTGTGCATATGATGGAAAGCGTTGCGCTGCCTGGCGGTGGCGGCGTGAAGGCCGCGATTAAGGGCTACCGTATCGCCATTAAAACCGGTACGGCTAAAAAAGTGGGGCCGGACGGCCGCTATATCAACAAATACATTGCCTATACCGCAGGCGTAGCGCCTGCAAGCAATCCGCGTTTTGCGCTGGTGGTTGTCATTAACGATCCGCAGGCGGGTAAGTACTACGGCGGCGCCGTCTCCGCGCCTGTATTCGGGGCTATTATGGGCGGCGTGTTGCGCACCATGAACATTGAACCGGATGCGCTGGCGACGGGCGAAAAAAGTGAATTTGTAATTAATCAAGGCGAGGGAACAGGTGGCAGATCGTAATTTGCGCGACCTTCTTGCTCCGTGGGTGCCAATGCTACCTGCGCGAGCACTGCGAGAGATGGTACTGGACAGCCGCGTAGCGGCTGCTGGCGATCTTTTTGTGGCAGTGGTAGGTCATCAGGCGGACGGGCGTCGTTATATCCCGCAGGCGATTGCGCAAGGTGTTGCTGCCGTTATTGCAGAGGCCAAAGATGAGGCAACAGACGGTGAGATCCGTGAAATGCACGGCGTGCCGGTCATCTATCTCAGCCAGCTGAATGAGCGTCTCTCCGCGCTGGCAGGACGTTTTTACCACGAACCCTCCGAGCAGTTAAAGCTGGTTGGCGTGACAGGAACCAACGGAAAAACCACCACAACCCAGCTGATGGCGCAGTGGGCGCAGCTTCTGGGCGAAACCGGCGCCGTCATGGGCACGGTGGGGAACGGTCTTCTGGGCAAAGTTAGCCCGACGGAAAACACCACCGGCTCGGCGGTTGATGTGCAGCGTGTGCTGGCGGGCCTTGCAGAGCAGGGAGCGACCTTTGCCGCGATGGAAGTCTCTTCCCATGGTCTGGTACAACATCGCGTGGCGGCGCTGAAATTTGCCGCCTCCGTCTTTACCAACCTGAGCCGCGATCACCTTGATTATCACGGTGATATGGAACACTACGAAGCGGCGAAATGGCTGCTCTATTCCACTCACCACCACGGACAGGCGATCATTAACGCCGACGACGAAGTCGGTCGCCGTTGGCTGGAAAAACTGCCGGATGCGGTAGCGGTGTCGATGGAAGATCATATTAACCCGAACTGCCATGGCCGCTGGCTGAAGGCGGTCGAGGTGAACTACCACGATAGCGGGGCGACGATCCGCTTTGCTTCCACCTGGGGCGAAGGTGAGATTGAAAGCCGCCTGATGGGGGCCTTCAACGTCAGCAACCTGCTGCTGGCGCTGGCGACGCTGCTGGCGCTGGGGTACCCGATGGCGGATCTGCTTAAAACGGCTGAGCGTCTGCAACCGGTTTGTGGCCGAATGGAAGTGTTCAGCGCGCCGGGCAAGCCGACGGTGGTGGTGGATTACGCCCACACGCCGGATGCGCTGGAAAAAGCGCTGGAAGCGGCGCGTCTGCACTGCGCAGGCAAGCTCTGGTGCGTATTTGGCTGCGGCGGCGATCGCGACAAGGGCAAACGCCCGCTGATGGGCGCGATCGCCGAGCAGTTCGCGGATATTCCGGTGGTGACCGATGACAACCCGCGTACCGAAGAGCCGCGTGCCATTATCAACGACATTCTGGCCGGCATGCTGGATGCGGGCCGCGCGCGCGTGGTCGAAGGCCGTGCGGAGGCCGTGACTAACGCCATTATGCAGGCGCAGGAGAATGATGTGGTTCTGCTGGCCGGTAAGGGTCATGAAGATTATCAGATAGTCGGCAATCGTCGTCTGGATTACTCGGACCGCGTGACGGCAGCGCGTCTGCTGGGAGTGGTGGCATGATTAGCATTACCTTAAGCCAGGCCGCTGCGGTATTGCAGGGGGCATTGCATGGTCAGGATCTGACCATTGAGGCCGTGACCACGGACACCCGTAAAGTGACTGCGGGCTGCCTGTTTGTGGCGCTGAAGGGCGAACGTTTTGACGCCCACGATTTTGCACAGCAGGCCAAAGATAACGGCGCCGGCGCGCTGCTGGTCAGCCGCAAGCTCGATATCGATCTGCCGCAGATTGTGGTGAAAGATACGCGCCTGGCGTTTGGCGAGCTGGCGGCATGGGTTCGCCAGCAGGTGCCGACCCGCGTAGTGGCGCTGACGGGCTCGTCGGGAAAAACCTCCGTTAAGGAGATGACGGCGGCCATCCTCAGCCAGTGCGGTAACACGCTTTATACGGCGGGCAACCTTAATAACGACGTCGGCGTGCCGATGACGCTGCTGCGCCTGAGCAAAGAGCATGAATATGCGGTGATTGAGTTAGGGGCTAACCACCGGGGCGAAATCGCCTGGACCGTGAGCCTGACGCGTCCGGAAGCGGCGCTGGTGAATAACCTGGCGGCGGCACATCTTGAAGGTTTTGGTTCGCTGCAAGGCGTGGCGAAAGCGAAAGGTGAAATCTATACCGGTCTGCCGGATGACGGCATCGCCATCATGAATGCCGATAACAACGACTGGCTGAACTGGCAGAACATCATCGGTTCACGCAAGACCTGGCGCTTCTCGCCAAACGCGGCAAACAGCGATTTTTCGGCGACCAACATTCATGTGACGTCACACGGTACTGAGTTCACCCTCTCTACCCCAACGGGCGACATTGACGTGCTGCTTCCGCTGCCGGGGCGTCATAACATCGCTAACGCGCTTGCTGCGGCAGCGCTGTCGATGGCGGTAGGTGCTTCACACGATGCGATCAAAGCAGGTCTGGCAAACTTAAAAGCCGTGCCGGGACGTCTGTTCCCGATTCAGTTGGCTGAAAACAAACTGCTGCTGGATGACTCCTACAACGCCAACGTCGGCTCCATGACGGCGGCCGTACAGGTGCTGTCTGAGATGCCGGGCTATCGGGTGATGGTTGTGGGCGATATGGCCGAGCTGGGTGATGAAAGCGAAGCCTGCCATATTCAGGTTGGCGAAGCGGCGAAAGCGGCAGGACTTGACCGCGTACTGAGCGCCGGCACGCTGAGCAAGGCTATTTCTGATGCCAGTGAAGTTGGCGAACATTTTGCCGATAAATCTGCACTGATTGAACGCCTGAAGGCGCTGATTGCAGAAAAACAAATTGTGACTGTTTTAGTTAAAGGTTCACGTAGTGCCGCCATGGAAGAGGTTGTGCACGCATTACAGGAGAACGGGACATGTTAGTTTGGCTGGCCGAACATTTGGTCAAATATTATTCAGGCTTTAACGTCTTTTCCTATCTGACGTTTCGCGCCATCGTCAGCCTGCTGACTGCGCTGTTCATCTCGCTGTGGATGGGCCCGCGCATGATTGCCCGTCTGCAAAAACTCTCTTTCGGCCAGGTTGTGCGTAACGACGGTCCGGAATCGCATTTCAGCAAGCGCGGTACGCCGACCATGGGCGGGATTATGATCCTGACCGCGATTGTGGTGTCCGTTCTGCTGTGGGCTTATCCGTCTAACCCGTACGTCTGGTGCGTGCTGACGGTTCTGGTTGGCTACGGGATCATCGGCTTTGTGGATGACTACCGCAAAGTCGTGCGCAAAGACACCAAAGGCCTGATCGCCCGCTGGAAGTATTTCTGGATGTCGGTGATTGCGCTGGGCGTGGCGTTCGCGCTGTACCTGGCGGGTAAAGATACCCCGGCCACCGAGCTGGTGGTGCCGTTCTTCAAAGACGTGATGCCGCAGCTGGGGCTGTTCTACATTCTGCTGGCCTATTTTGTCATCGTCGGCACCGGTAACGCCGTCAACCTGACCGATGGTCTGGATGGCCTGGCCATCATGCCAACCGTTTTTGTCGCCGGCGGTTTCGCGCTGGTAGCGTGGGCGACCGGTAACATGAACTTTGCTAATTACCTGCACATTCCATACCTGCGTCACGCGGGTGAGCTGGTGATCGTCTGTACGGCGATTGTCGGGGCGGGTCTCGGCTTCCTGTGGTTCAACACCTATCCGGCGCAGGTCTTTATGGGCGACGTCGGTTCGCTGGCCCTGGGTGGCGCGCTGGGCATTATCGCCGTGCTGCTGCGTCAGGAGTTCCTGCTGGTGATCATGGGGGGTGTGTTTGTGGTTGAGACCCTGTCGGTGATTTTGCAGGTCGGTTCCTTCAAGCTGCGCGGTCAGCGCATCTTCCGTATGGCACCGATTCACCACCACTATGAACTGAAAGGCTGGCCGGAGCCGCGCGTCATTGTGCGCTTCTGGATTATTTCGCTGATGCTGGTGCTGATTGGCCTGGCAACGCTGAAGGTACGTTAATCATGGCAGATTACCAGGGCAAAAAAGTCGTTATCATCGGGTTGGGCCTGACCGGGCTCTCCTGCGTGGACTTTTTCCTTGCGCGTGGCGTGACACCGCGCGTGATGGATACGCGTGTCTCTCCGCCGGGTCTGGACAAGCTGCCGGAGCAGGTTGAACGCCACCTGGGTGGTCTGAATGATGAGTGGCTGCTGGCCGCGGATCTGATTGTTGCCAGCCCGGGCATGGCGCTGGCGCATCCTTCGCTGAGCGCCGCGGCGGATGCCGGGGTTGAGATCGTTGGCGATATCGAACTGTTCTGCCGGGAGGCGCAGGCCCCGATCGTTGCCATTACCGGTTCAAACGGTAAAAGCACCGTCACCACGCTGGTGGGTGAGATGGCGAAAGCGGCGGGTAAAAATGTCGGCGTGGGCGGTAACATTGGTCTGCCCGCGTTGATGCTGCTCGATAAAGGGTGTGAGCTGTTTGTACTGGAGCTTTCCAGTTTCCAGCTGGAAACTACCTCAAGTCTGCATGCGGCGGCGGCGACGATCCTTAACGTCACCGAAGATCATATGGACCGCTACCCGTTCGGCTTGCAGCAGTACCGCGCGGCCAAGCTGCGCGTCTATGAAAATGCCAACGTTTGCGTGGTGAACGCCGATGATGCGCTCACCATGCCGGTGCGCGGCGCGGACGATCGCTGCATTAGCTTCGGTATTAACATGGGTGACTATCACCTCAACCGTCAGCAGGGCGAAACCTGGCTGCGGGTGAAAGGTGAGAAGGTGCTGAACGTGAAAGAGATGATACTTTCCGGCCAGCATAACTACACCAATGCCCTGGCGGCGCTGGCGCTTGCGGATGCCGTTGGCCTGCCGCGATCGTCCAGCCTGAAAGCGCTGACCACCTTTACCGGCCTGGCGCACCGTTTCCAGCTGGCGCTGGAGCACAACGGCGTGCGCTGGATTAATGATTCAAAAGCCACCAACGTGGGCAGCACTGAGGCCGCGCTGAACGGCCTGCACGTTGACGGCACGCTGCACCTGCTGCTGGGCGGCGACGGTAAATCGGCCGACTTCTCCTCGCTGAAGCCGTATCTCGGCGGCGATAACGTGCGCCTGTACTGCTTTGGCCGCGACGGTGGCGAGCTGGCGGCGCTGCGTCCTGAGGTTGCCGAGCAAACCGAGACCATGGAGCAGGCGATGCGCCTTATTGCCCCGCGCGTGAAGCCCGGCGATATGGTGCTGCTGTCGCCTGCCTGCGCCAGCCTCGACCAATTTAAGAATTTCGAACAGCGGGGCGATCTCTTTACCCGCCTGGCGAAGGAGTTAGGCTGATGCGTTTTTCACTCCCTCGCCTGAGAATGCCGCGCCTGCCAGGATTTGGCATCCTGGTGTGGCTGTTTGAGGCGCTGAAAGGCTGGGTGATGGCTTCCCGGGATAAAGATTCCGACAGCCTGATCATGTATGACCGTATGCTGTTCTGGCTCACGCTGGGTCTGGCAGCAATCGGCTTTATCATGGTCACCTCGGCGTCAATGCCCGTTGGACAACGTCTGGCAAACGATCCGTTCCTGTTTGCCAAGCGTGACGGGCTGTACATCATTCTGGCGTTCTGCCTGGCGATGATCACCTTACGCCTGCCGATGACGTTCTGGCAGCGGCACAGTACGGCCATGCTGATTGCGTCGATTATTATGCTGCTGATTGTACTGGTGGTCGGGAGCTCCGTTAACGGGGCATCGCGCTGGATCGCCTTTGGTCCACTGCGTATTCAGCCTGCGGAGTTCACCAAGCTCTCTCTGTTCTGCTACCTGGCGAACTACCTGGTGCGTAAAGTTGACGAGGTTCGTAACAACCTGCGCGGCTTCTTAAAACCGATGGGCGTGATTCTGGTGCTCGCGATCCTGCTGCTGGCGCAGCCCGACCTCGGTACGGTAGTCGTACTGTTTGTCACAACGCTGGCGATGCTGTTCCTGGCGGGCGCAAAGCTGTGGCAGTTCATCGCCATTATCGGAATGGGGATCTCGGCGGTTGTGCTGCTGATTCTGGCCGAGCCATACCGTATCCGCCGCGTAACCTCGTTCTGGAACCCGTGGGAAGATCCGTTCGGCAGCGGCTATCAGCTGACGCAGTCGCTGATGGCGTTTGGTCGCGGCGAAGTCTGGGGGCAAGGCCTGGGCAACTCGGTGCAAAAACTGGAGTATTTACCGGAGGCGCACACCGACTTCATCTTCTCCATCATTGGGGAAGAACTGGGTTATATCGGTGTGGTATTGGCGCTATTAATGGTATTCTTCGTCGCTTTCCGCGCCATGTCGATTGGCCGTAAAGCGCTGGAGATCGATCACCGCTTCTCCGGTTTTCTGGCCTGCTCAATTGGTATCTGGTTTAGCTTCCAGGCGCTGGTAAACGTTGGGGCCGCAGCGGGTATGCTGCCAACCAAAGGCCTGACGCTGCCGCTGATCAGTTATGGTGGTTCGAGTCTGTTGATCATGTCGACGGCCATCATGTTTTTGTTACGCATAGATTATGAAACGCGTCTGGAGAAAGCCCAGGCGTTTACACGAGGTTCACGATGAATCAACCGAAGCGGTTAATGGTGATGGCAGGCGGTACCGGCGGACACGTGTTCCCGGGGCTGGCGGTTGCGCACCATTTAATGGATCAGGGCTGGCAGGTACGCTGGCTGGGAACCGCAGACCGCATGGAAGCCGACCTGGTACCGAAGCACGGTATCGAGATCGACTTTATTCGTATTTCCGGCCTTCGGGGCAAAGGGATTAAGGCGCTGCTGCTGGCCCCGGTGCGTATTTTCAACGCCTGGCGTCAGGCGCGCGCCATTATGAAGCGTTTTAAGCCTGACGTCGTATTGGGTATGGGCGGTTACGTTTCCGGCCCTGGCGGACTGGCGGCGTGGTCGCTGGGGATCCCCGTTGTTCTGCACGAGCAGAACGGTATTGCCGGTTTGACCAACAAATGGCTGGCGAAAATTGCCACCAAAGTGATGCAGGCCTTCCCTGGGGCATTCCCGAAAGCAGATGTCGTAGGGAACCCGGTGCGCGTAGACGTGCTGGCGCTGGCGCTGCCGGAGGTGCGTCTGGCCGGTCGCGAAGGACCGGTGCGCGTGCTGGTGGTTGGCGGTTCACAGGGCGCACGTATCTTAAACCAGACGATGCCGCAGGTTGCCGCAAAACTGGGTGATACCGTGACCATCTGGCACCAGAGCGGGAAGGGCGCACAGCAGACCGTTGAGCAGGCCTACGCGTCAGAAGGTCAGCCGCAGCATAAGGTCACTGAATTTATTGATGACATGGCCGCAGCCTATGCCTGGGCCGATGTCGTGGTCTGTCGTTCGGGCGCGCTGACGGTGAGCGAAATCGCTGCCGCCGGCCTGCCTGCGCTGTTCGTGCCGTTCCAGCACAAAGACAGACAGCAGTACTGGAATGCGCTGCCGCTGGAGAAAGCGGGCGCGGCGAAAATTTTTGAGCAGCCACAATTTACCGCTGAGGCGGTCGCCACTACCCTGGCGGGCTGGAACCGGGATGTATTACTGGAGATGGCGCAACGCGCGCGCGCGACCGCTATCCCGGATGCAACGGAACGGGTGGCAAAAGAAGTGAGCCTGGCAGCCCAGGCATAATTCTCGCAGCGCGTGTTGCGCTGCACGATTTTTTTGAAGTAGTCGATGGCGTTTAGAGAATGAATACACAACAACTGGCAAAACTGCGTTCTATCGTGCCCGAGATGCGTCGCGTCCGGCACATTCACTTTGTCGGCATCGGTGGTGCTGGCATGGGCGGTATTGCCGAAGTGTTAGCTAACGAAGGCTATCAGATCAGCGGGTCTGACCTGGCGCCAAACCCTGTTACGCAGCAGCTGGCGTCGCTTGGGGCGACTATCTATTTCAATCATCGCCCGGAAAACGTGAGCGATGCGAGCGTGGTGGTGGTATCCAGCGCCATCTCCGCAGATAACCCGGAAATCATTGCGGCGCACGAGGCGCGCATTCCGGTGATCCGTCGCGCGGAAATGCTGGCGGAACTGATGCGTTTTCGTCACGGCATTGCGGTGGCCGGTACGCATGGCAAAACCACTACCACGGCGATGGTTTCCAGCATTTATGCGGAAGCGGGTCTCGATCCGACGTTCGTCAACGGTGGGCTGGTGAAAGCCGCTGGCGTACATGCGCGTCTGGGTCACAGCCGTTATCTGATTGCGGAAGCGGATGAGAGCGACGCGTCTTTCCTGCATCTGCAACCCATGGTGGCGATTGTCACCAATATCGAAGCTGACCATATGGATACCTACCAGGGCGACTTCGAGAACTTAAAGCAAACCTTTATTAATTTCCTGCACAATCTGCCGTTTTATGGCCGTGCGGTAATGTGCGTGGACGATCCGGTGATCCGCGAGCTGCTGCCGCGCGTCGGGCGTCAAATCACCACCTATGGTTTCAGCGAAGACGCTGACGTACGCGTAGAAGATTACAAGCAGATTGGTGCGCAGGGGCATTTCACCCTGGCACGTCAGGACAAAGACCTGCTGCGTGTCACCCTGAACGCGCCGGGACGCCACAACGCCCTGAATGCGGCTGCGGCCGTGGCGGTTGCGACAGAAGAAGGCATTGACGATGAGGCGATCCTGCGCGCGCTGGAAAGCTTCCAGGGAACGGGCCGTCGCTTCGACTTCCTCGGTGAATTCCCACTGGAGCCGGTAAACGGTAAGCCAGGTTCTGCGATGCTGGTAGACGACTACGGTCACCATCCGACCGAAGTGGACGCCACCATCAAAGCGGCACGCGCGGGTTGGCCAGAAAAGAATCTGGTCATGATCTTCCAGCCGCACCGTTACACACGTACCCGCGATCTGTACGACGATTTTGCCAACGTGCTTTCGCAGGTCGATACCCTGTTGATGCTGGACGTTTATGCCGCAGGCGAAAATCCGATTCCAGGTGCGGACAGTCGTTCTTTATGTCGTACCATCCGTGGACGAGGTAAAGTGGATCCTATTCTGGTCCCCGACCCGGCACAGGTAGCAGAAATGCTTGCCCCGGTCCTGACAGGCAACGATCTGATCCTGATTCAGGGTGCGGGAAATATCGGCAAAATCGCCCGTACCTTAGCTGAAATCAAACTGAAGCCGCAAACTCAGGAGGACGAGCGTCATGGCTGATAAGATTGCTGTCCTGTTTGGCGGCACCTCCGCCGAACGCGAGGTTTCTCTGAATTCGGGCGCTGCCGTGCTGGCGGGCCTGCGTGAAGGGGGCGTCGACGCGCACCCGGTTGATCCGAAAGACGTAGACGTTACGCAGCTGAAAGCGATGGGCTTCGATAAAGCCTTCATCGCGTTGCACGGTCGCGGCGGTGAAGACGGCACGTTACAGGGGCTGCTGGAGCTTATCGGTATGCCGTATACCGGCAGCGGCGTGATGGCATCTGCCATCTCTATGGATAAACTGCGCAGCAAACTGCTGTGGCAGGGCGCGGGCCTGCCCGTTGCGCCATGGGTTGCACTGACGCGTCGCGAATATGAATTAGGCCTGTCGGACAACATTAATACACGCATTGCCGCGCTGGGCTTACCGGTTATTGTCAAGCCGAGCCGCGAAGGGTCGAGCGTGGGAATGTCCAAAGTGGATAAAGCTGACGATTTAGCGTCCGCTTTAGCATTGGCATTTCAACATGATGAAGAAGTATTGATTGAAAAATGGCTCAGCGGGCCGGAATTTACCGTCGCGATGCTTGGCGAAGAAATTTTACCGTCAATTCGCATCCAACCTACGGGAGTCTTCTATGATTATGAGGCGAAGTATCTCTCTGATGAGACGCAATATTTCTGTCCTGGTGGCCTTGAAGCAGAACGCGAAGCCGAATTACAGTCTCTGGTGCTTAAAGCCTGGAATGTTCTGGGATGCCGTGGCTGGGGACGCATCGACGTAATGCTCGACGGTGACGGGCAATTTTATCTGCTGGAAGCAAACACGTCTCCGGGTATGACCAGCCATAGCCTTGTGCCAATGGCGGCGCGTCAGGCAGGAATGAGTTTCTCGCAGTTAGTCGTACGTATTCTGGACCAGGCGGGCTGATATGTCTCAGGCTGCATTGAACACGCGCAACCGCGAGGAAGAAGAATACACTTCTTCGCGCCGGAGTAATGGTACGCGTCTTGCAGGTATCATCTTCCTGCTCGGAGTGCTGTGCACCGTGTTTATCAGCGGCTGGATGGTGCTGGGCTGGATGGAAGACGCGCAGCGGTTGCCGCTGTCGAAGCTGGTGGTGACCGGGGAACGTCACTACACGCGTAACGATGACATTCGCCAGTCTATTCTGGCACTGGGGTCGCCTGGCACCTTTATGACGCAGGACGTCAACATTATTCAGAGTCAGATTGAACGTCTGCCCTGGATTAAACAGGCGAGTGTCAGAAAACAATGGCCTGATGAATTGAAGATTCATCTGGTTGAATATGTGCCGATTGCGCGTTGGAATGATCAGCATATGGTTGACGTAGACGGAAATTCGTTCAGCGTCCCGAGCGATCGTGTCAACAAGCAGAATTTACCGATGTTGTATGGCCCGGAAGGCAGCGAAAACGAAGTCTTGCAGGGTTTTCGTGAGATGGGGCAGGTGCTGGCTAAGGATCGTTTTGCGTTAAAAGAAGCTGCGATGACGGCGCGCCGCTCCTGGCAGCTGACGCTTACGAACGGCATTAAGCTTAACCTTGGCCGCGGCGACACAATGAAACGTCTGGCGCGTTTTGTAGAACTTTACCCGGTTTTACAGCAGCAGGCGCAGACGGATGGCAAACGGATAAGCTACGTTGATTTGCGCTATGACTCAGGCGCAGCAGTCGGTTGGGAGCCGGCTCCGGTCGAGGAACCTAATCAGCAACAGAATCAGGCACAGGTACAGGCAGAACAACAATGATCAAGTCGACGGACAGAAAATTGGTAGTAGGACTGGAGATTGGCACCGCGAAGGTTGCCGCTTTAGTAGGGGAAGTTCTGCCCGACGGTATGGTCAATATCATTGGCGTGGGCAGCTGCCCGTCCCGTGGTATGGATAAAGGTGGGGTAAACGACCTTGAGTCGGTGGTGAAATGCGTTCAGCGCGCCATCGACCAGGCTGAATTGATGGCAGATTGCCAGATTTCCTCTGTCTATCTGGCCCTTTCTGGTAAGCACATCAGCTGCCAGAATGAAATCGGTATGGTGCCGATTTCCGAAGAAGAAGTGACGCAGGAAGACGTTGAGAACGTTGTCCACACGGCGAAATCCGTGCGCGTTCGCGACGAGCACCGTGTACTGCATGTGATCCCGCAGGAATACGCGATCGACTACCAGGAAGGCATCAAGAATCCGGTCGGTCTGTCGGGCGTACGTATGCAGGCAAAAGTGCACCTGATCACATGTCACAACGATATGGCGAAGAACATTGTAAAAGCCGTTGAACGTTGTGGCCTGAAAGTTGACCAACTTATTTTCGCCGGTCTTGCCGCGAGCTATTCCGTGCTGACCGAAGACGAACGTGAACTGGGCGTCTGTGTGGTGGATATTGGTGGTGGTACAATGGACATGGCTGTCTATACCGGCGGTGCGTTGCGCCACACCAAAGTGATCCCGTATGCCGGGAATGTGGTGACCAGCGATATCGCTTATGCCTTTGGTACGCCACCGAGCGACGCAGAGGCGATTAAAGTGCGCCATGGTTGCGCGCTGGGCTCTATCGTCGGTAAAGACGAAAGCGTTGAAGTGCCGAGCGTAGGTGGGCGACCGCCGCGCAGCCTGCAACGCCAGACCCTGGCAGAGGTGATTGAGCCGCGCTATACCGAGCTGCTCAACCTGGTCAACGAAGAGATTTTGCAGTTACAGGAACAGCTTCGCCAGCAGGGTGTGAAACATCATCTCGCGGCGGGGATTGTATTAACCGGCGGGGCAGCGCAAATTGAAGGTCTTGCGGCCTGCGCTCAGCGCGTGTTCCATACGCAGGTGCGTATCGGTGCGCCGCTGAATATTACCGGTTTAACGGATTATGCTCAGGAGCCGTACTATTCAACGGCGGTGGGCCTGCTGCACTACGGGAAAGAGTCCCATTTAAGTGGTGAAGCAGAGGTGGAAAAACGCGTCTCGGTGGGGTCGTGGGTCAAACGACTTAACACCTGGTTGCGAAAAGAATTTTAATTTTTTAAGAGACCGGAGAGAATTAGCGGTCTCGGGCGACAGGCACAACGGAGAGAAACTATGTTTGAACCAATGGAATTAACCAACGACGCGGTGATTAAAGTCATCGGCGTCGGTGGCGGCGGCGGTAACGCCGTAGAGCATATGGTGCGCGAGCGCATTGAAGGTGTTGAATTCTTCGCGGTGAACACCGATGCACAGGCACTGCGTAAAACGGCTGTTGGCCAGACCATTCAGATCGGTGGTGGCATCACCAAAGGTCTGGGAGCAGGGGCTAACCCGGAAGTGGGCCGTAACGCGGCTGAAGAAGATCGTGAAGCGCTGCGCGCTGCACTGGATGGTGCTGACATGGTCTTCATCGCAGCGGGTATGGGCGGCGGTACAGGTACCGGTGCAGCACCCGTTGTGGCGGAAGTCGCAAAAGATTTAGGTATTCTGACCGTTGCTGTCGTGACCAAGCCTTTCAACTTTGAAGGCAAGAAACGTATGGCTTTCGCGGAGCAGGGTATCACCGAGCTGTCCAAGCACGTGGACTCTCTGATTACCATCCCGAACGACAAGCTGCTGAAAGTGCTGGGGCGCGGTATTTCTCTGCTGGACGCCTTTGGCGCAGCAAACGACGTGCTGAAAGGCGCGGTTCAGGGTATCGCTGAACTGATTACCCGTCCTGGCCTGATGAACGTTGACTTTGCAGACGTTCGCACCGTGATGTCCGAAATGGGCTACGCGATGATGGGTTCTGGCGTGGCAAGCGGCGAAGACCGTGCGGAAGAAGCGGCTGAAATGGCGATCTCTTCTCCACTGCTGGAAGATATCGACCTGTCCGGTGCGCGCGGCGTGCTGGTCAACATCACCGCTGGCTTTGACCTGCGTCTGGATGAGTTCGAAACCGTGGGTAACACCATCCGTGCGTTCGCCTCTGACAACGCGACCGTGGTAATCGGTACGTCACTTGATCCGGAAATGAACGACGAGCTGCGTGTGACTGTTGTCGCCACCGGTATCGGTATGGACAAGCGTCCTGAGATCACCCTGGTAACCAACAAACAGACTCAGCAGCCGGTGATGGATCGTTACCAGCAGCACGGTATGGCGCCTCTGACTCAGGAGCAAAAACCGGCGGCGAAAGTGGTGAACGACCCGACACCACAAACGGCAAAAGAGCCAGATTATCTGGATATCCCGGCGTTCCTGCGTAAGCAAGCTGACTAAGAATTGGCTGGAATTTGGGGATTTGCGCTCTTTGTGCTAAACTGGCCCACCGTTAGTGATATACACTCTCGGTTGGATAGTTAATTTGGCGAGATTATACGATGATCAAACAAAGGACACTTAAACGTATCGTTCAGGCGACGGGTGTCGGTTTACATACCGGCAAGAAAGTCACACTGACGTTACGCCCTGCGCCGGCCAATACCGGGGTCATCTATCGTCGCACCGACTTGAATCCACCGGTAGATTTTCCGGCCGATGCCAAATCTGTGCGTGATACTATGCTCTGTACTTGTCTGGTGAACGAGCATGACGTGCGGATTTCTACCGTAGAGCACCTGAACGCCGCCCTGGCGGGTCTGGGTATCGACAACATTATTGTTGAAGTCGATGCGCCAGAAATCCCGATCATGGACGGGAGTGCTGCTCCGTTCGTTTATTTGCTGCTGGATGCCGGCATCGAAGAACTGAACTGCGCGAAGAAATTTGTTCGCATTAAAGAGACCGTTCGCGTCGAAGATGGCGACAAATGGGCTGAATTCAAACCGTACAATGGTTTCTCGTTGGACTTCACCATCGATTTTAACCACCCGGCGATTGATTCCAGCACCCAGCGCTACGCGATGAACTTCTCTGCGGATGCGTTTATGCGTCAGATCAGCCGAGCGCGTACTTTCGGCTTCATGCGTGATATCGAATATTTGCAGTCCCGCGGCCTGTGCTTGGGCGGCAGCTTCGATTGTGCCATCGTTGTTGACGATTATCGCGTACTGAACGAAGACGGCCTGCGTTTTGAAGATGAATTTGTTCGTCACAAAATGCTGGATGCGATCGGCGACCTCTTCATGTGTGGTCACAATATCATTGGTGCCTTTACCGCGTTTAAATCCGGTCATGCACTGAACAACAAACTGTTGCAGGCAGTCCTGGCAAAACAGGAAGCCTGGGAATATGTGACCTTCGAAGACGAAGCTGAACTGCCGCTGGCGTTCAAAGCACCGACTATGGTCCTGGCGTAACGGTTAAACCCGTTTCGTAAGAAAAGCGACTGGTTCACCTGGTACTCTCTCCGACCAGGGAAGCCAGTCGTTTTTATTTCTGCCTTTCTTTGATTTGCCCTTCTCACCCCTGGCGCGTGTCAGGTGCCGAATAACGGTGTGTTCGCTGCATTATTGACCGTTTTTACCTGCTGCAAGGTGTCATTCCTGCTGCCGTGTATTGGCTTTAGTGGTAATATCTGGGCGCTAAAAAAAGAATTACTGAATTCAGCCTGCACCGGCGGGCGAACGTGGTGGAGCAAGTGAGCGGAATACTGACGCGCTGGCGACAATTTGGCAGACGTTACTTCTGGCCGCATCTCTTATTAGGGATGGTCGCGGCGAGTCTCGGCTTGCCTGTGCTCAGCAACAGTGCAGACGCGGCAACGCCAGCACGTTCCACGACGACCAAACACGATCTCACCACGCGGGTTAACTTTACTAATCTCGCCTGGCTTGAAGCCAGCCGTCGTCCAAATTTCTCCGTTGATTACTGGCAGCAACACGCCATTCGCACGGTTATCCGCCATCTGTCGTTCGCGATGGCGCCGCAGACGATGCCCGTTGCTGAAGAAACGCTGCCGGTTCAGGCCCAGCATCTTGCCCTGCTCGATACGCTTAATGCGCTGCTGACGCAGGACAATCAGCCGCCTGTGGCCGTAAGCCTGACGGCACAAACCGATTTTGTTCCCCCTTCCTCTTTCTCTGTTTCGACATGGATTAGCCAGGTTCACGGCATCCGTGCCGGGCCTCTGCGCCTCAGCTAAATTAATCTTTTTCAATACCTTAATTTATCTGCCCGTCTGGGGCGTTTGAGAATTTATTATGCTAATCAAATTATTAACCAAAGTTTTTGGTAGTCGTAACGATCGTACCCTGCGCCGTATGCGCAAAGCTGTAAACGTCATCAACGGTATGGAACCGGCGATGGAGAAGCTCTCTGATGATGAGCTGAAGGCGAAAACTGCGGAGTTCCGCGCGCGCCTGGAAAAAGGCGAAACCTTAGAAAGCCTGATCCCGGAAGCCTTTGCCGTCGTTCGTGAGGCGAGTAAGCGTGTGTTTGGCATGCGTCACTTCGACGTACAGCTGCTGGGCGGCATGGTGCTCAACGAGCGCTGCATCGCGGAAATGCGTACCGGTGAAGGTAAAACCCTGACCGCTACGCTGCCGGCCTACCTGAACGCGCTGACCGGGAAAGGCGTTCACGTTGTTACCGTCAACGACTACCTGGCGCAGCGTGACGCCGAAAACAACCGTCCACTGTTCGAATTCCTCGGCATGACCGTCGGCATTAACATGTCCGGCCTGCCGGCACCCGCCAAGCGTGAAGCCTATAACGCGGATATTACTTACGGAACGAACAACGAATACGGCTTCGACTACCTGCGCGACAACATGGCGTTCAGCCCGGAAGAGCGCGTCCAGCGTAAGCTGCACTATGCGCTGGTGGATGAGGTTGACTCCATTCTGATCGATGAAGCGCGTACCCCGCTGATCATCTCCGGCCCGGCCGAAGACAGCTCCGAGATGTACCGTAAAGTCGACAAAATTATTCCACACCTGCTGCGTCAGGAGAAAGAAGACTCCGATACCTTCCAGGGTGAAGGTCACTTCTCCGTGGATGAAAAAGCGCGCCAGGTGAACCTGACCGAACGCGGTCTGGTGAAAATCGAAGAGCTGCTGGTGGCTGAAGGCATTATGGAAGAGGGCGAGTCCCTGTATTCCCCGAGCAACATCATGCTGATGCACCACGTGACCGCCGCACTGCGCGCGCACGCGCTGTTCACCCGCGACGTTGACTATATCGTGAAAGACGGTGAAGTCATCATCGTCGATGAACACACCGGTCGTACCATGCAGGGCCGTCGCTGGTCTGATGGCCTGCACCAGGCCGTGGAAGCGAAAGAAGGCGTGGACATTCAAAACGAAAACCAGACGCTGGCATCCATCACCTTCCAGAACTACTTCCGTCTGTACGAGAAGCTGGCGGGGATGACCGGTACCGCAGATACCGAAGCGTTTGAATTCAGCTCTATCTACAAGCTGGATACCGTGGTGGTGCCAACCAACCGTCCAATGATCCGTAAGGATATGCCGGACCTGGTATACATGACCGAAGCGGAAAAAATTCAGGCGATCATCGAAGATATTCGCGATCGCACTGCGAAGGGGCAGCCAGTACTGGTGGGGACCATCTCCATCGAGAAATCCGAAGTGGTGTCTAACGAGCTGACCAAAGCGGGCATTAAACACAACGTACTGAACGCTAAGTTCCACGCAAAAGAAGCGGATATCGTAGCTCAGGCGGGTTATCCGGCTGCCGTGACCATCGCCACCAACATGGCGGGTCGTGGTACCGATATTATGCTCGGCGGTAGCTGGCAGGCTGAAGTCGCAGAGCTGGAAAACCCAACGCCAG
Source organism: Enterobacter cloacae complex sp. (assembly GCF_900322725.1). Lineage (NCBI taxonomy): Bacteria > Pseudomonadati > Pseudomonadota > Gammaproteobacteria > Enterobacterales > Enterobacteriaceae > Enterobacter > Enterobacter cloacae complex sp. The sequence continues at coordinate 2,920,005 of NZ_LT991957.1, forward strand.
AGCAGATCGCGCAGATCAAAGCCGACTGGCAGGTGCGTCACGACGCGGTGCTGGCATCCGGTGGTCTGCACATCATTGGTACCGAGCGTCACGAATCTCGTCGTATCGATAACCAGCTGCGTGGCCGTGCGGGCCGTCAGGGTGATGCCGGTTCTTCCCGTTTCTACCTGTCTATGGAAGATGCGCTGATGCGTATTTTCGCCTCCGACCGCGTGTCCGGCATGATGCGTAAACTGGGCATGAAGCCTGGTGAAGCCATTGAGCACCCGTGGGTGACTAAAGCGATTGCCAACGCCCAGCGTAAAGTGGAAAGCCGCAACTTCGATATTCGTAAGCAGCTGCTGGAATATGATGACGTGGCCAACGACCAGCGTCGTGCAATCTACACCCAGCGTAACGAACTGCTGGACGTGTCTGACGTGAGCGAAACCATCAACAGCATTCGTGAAGATGTGTTCAAAGCCACTATCGACGCGCACATTCCGCCGCAGTCTCTGGAAGAGATGTGGGATATCGAAGGCTTGCAGGAACGTCTGAAAAATGATTTCGACCTCGAGCTGCCTATCAAAGAGTGGCTGGACAAAGAGCCTGAGCTGCACGAAGAGACGCTGCGCGAGCGTATCTACGAAACCGCGCTGGACGTCTACAAGCGTAAAGAAGAAGTGGTTGGCGCTGAGATGATGCGTCACTTCGAGAAAGGCGTTATGTTGCAGACGCTGGATTCCCTGTGGAAAGAGCACCTGGCGGCAATGGACTACCTGCGTCAGGGTATCCACCTGCGTGGTTATGCGCAGAAAGATCCGAAGCAGGAGTACAAGCGTGAATCCTTCGCCATGTTTGCTGCCATGCTGGAATCGCTGAAGTATGAAGTCATCAGCACCCTGAGCAAGGTTCAGGTGCGTATGCCGGAAGAGGTGGAAGCGATGGAGCAGCAGCGCCGTGAAGAAGCTGAGCGTCTGGCGCAGATGCAGCAGCTGAGCCACCAGACCGATGAAAGCGAAGCCGCAGCGGCAATCGCCGCGCAGACGGGCGATCGTAAGGTCGGTCGTAACGATCCGTGCCCATGCGGTTCCGGCAAAAAATACAAGGCGTGCCACGGCCGCCTGAGCTAAGACATAACCACTCGAAAAGGCGCAGACTTCTGCGCCTTTTTTATGGACGTGACACGATGAAAACACTGCAAATTGCTGTCGGGATCATTCGCAACCCGCAAAATCAGATCTTCATAACCCAACGCGCCGCCGATGCGCACATGGCGAACAAATGGGAATTTCCGGGCGGGAAAATTGAATCCGGTGAAACGCCGGAGCAGGCGCTGGTGCGCGAGCTTCAGGAAGAGGTCGGCATTACTCCGATTGGCGCAACGCTGTTTGATAAGCTGGAATACCAGTTTCCGGACAGGCACATCACGCTGTGGTTCTGGCTGGTGGAAAGCTGGGATGGGGAACCGTGGGGTAAAGAGGGGCAACCGGGTGGCTGGGTTACGCTTCACGCGAGTGATGCCGAAAAATTTCCTCCGGCAAATGCGCCCGTCATATCCCGGCTAACGGGCAACCTGTAGGCCTGCTAAGCGAAGCGCCAGCAGGCTTCAGAGCTTACTGCTGGTTCTCGCTCCAGTCATCGCTATCGGAGAGATCGCCTTCGCTGGGAATGCGTTTCTCTTCCGCCGCCCATTCGCCCAGGTCTATAAGCTGACAGCGCTTGCAGCAGAACGGGCGAAACGGACTCACTTCTCCCCAGACGACAGTTTTCCCACAGGTTGGGCAGTTTACGGTGGTTACGTCAGACATCGGCACTCCTTAACAACAGGCCAGTTCAAAATCGAGGCGTTCCGGCACGGTGCCATGTTCACTGTCCAGCGGCATGAAGCGGATCGCAAAACGGCTTTTATGCCCGGAAATTTGCGGGTAAAGCTGCTCGCCAAGAGCCAGATTCAGACGCAGAAGATCGGCGTCGTCGCCGTTGTCCTGATAGAAACCGTTGAGACTGGTTTGCTTGCGGAACGGGGCAGAGTTACGCACAAGATCGAGGATCAGCGATAACGTCTGATTCATCGGCTCCAGGCTGCCCAGCCAGCTGTTTACCTGACGATCGCGCTGCTCCTGCGGCATGTGCAACCACATATGCAGCGTTGGCAGGTCAAAGCTACAGCACCCGCCCGGTATGCTCAGGCGCTGGCGCACCAGCGCAATGAGACGGTCCTCTCGTAAAAACTGCCCAACGCGCGGCGCAGCCATCAGCGTAGTGCTGCTGTTTTTCAATTGCTGACGTAAGGCGTCAATTCGGCTTTGATCCACGCCCGGCACTTCGGCCCAGGCCTGCAATTTACGCTGCTGGCGCTCCAGCTCTTTCAACAGCTCCGTGCGGACATCGCCGCGTTCAATCACATCCAGCAGATCGCCCACGTTGCGGAAAAAATGCAGCGCGGTAGCGTGATCGTTGACGGGCAGATGTTGTGAAAGCTGTTGAATAAGGAATTCTATGCGTAGCCAGGTACGCATTTTTTCGTTAAGCGGGTGCTCAAAAAGGATATGAGTCGACATTATGGTTTTTCCTGTGCAACGGCCTGCGCGGCGAAGGTCAGATACTGCGCGTGCAGACGAGCAACATCCGATGCAATGGCATCTGGTGCGCCGTTATTATCAATAACATCATCCGCAACGGCGAGGCGCGCTTCGCGCGTGGCCTGTGCGGCAAGAATTTGTTCAGCATGCTCGCGTGAAACGTGGTCACGCGCCATGGTTCTCTGGATTTGCGTTTCGCGGAAAACGTCAATCACCAGCGTTCTGTCTGCTTTATTATGAAGCTGATTTTCAACCAGTAACGGGACCACCCACAACACATAGGGCGAACGGGCTGCGGCAATTTGACGCTGGGTTTCCTGGTGGATAATGGGGTGGAGCAGGGCATTAAGCCAGGCTTTTTCCACTGGATCGGAAAATATGCACTCGCGCAGCTGCCGACGATTCAGGGTGCCGTCAGCCTGTATAACACTGCGACCAAAATGCGCTTCGATGGCGTTTAAGGCGGGTGTATTGGGTTCTACCACCTGACGGGCAATGATGTCGGCGTCGATAATCGTGATGCCGAGACGAGCAAACGCCTGCGCAACGGTGCTTTTACCACTACCGATGCCGCCGGTTAATGCGACGATATACCCCATTAAATCGGATCCTGGGAATTATTCATTTTTAAAATCAGTTGCTTAAAATTCAAACTTATAACAGCCAATGTTTAGCTCTCTTTACCCGCTTTTTACCAGGTAAATTTATAGGATTGTAGCGTAAAAAAAGAGAATTTCGCAGTCTTGCGGAGCAGGTATTAGTGCGTATGATAGTGTCACTGGAGTTGTGCTTTTAATAAATTTGCCTCTAACCCCAGGAATCCGCACATGCGTATCGAAGAAGATCTGAAGTTAGGTTTTAAAGACGTTCTTATCCGCCCTAAACGCTCTACACTGAAAAGTCGCTCAGACGTTGAACTTGAACGTCAATTCACCTTTAAGCATTCCGGTCAGACGTGGTCTGGCGTGCCGATTATCGCGGCCAACATGGACACGGTCGGGACCTTCGAGATGGCGACCGCACTGGCGCAATTCGACATCCTTACTGCGGTACACAAACACTATAGCCCTGAGGAGTGGAATGCGTTTGTCGCCTCCGCCTCCGCTGACGTGGTGAAGCATGTGATGGTCTCGACCGGTACGTCTGATGCCGACTTCGAGAAAACCAAACAGATCCTGAACGCGAATCCTGCGCTGAATTTTGTCTGCATTGACGTGGCAAACGGGTATTCCGAGCATTTCGTCCAGTTCGTCAGCAAGGCGCGTGAAGCCTGGCCAACCAAAACCATCATCGCGGGCAACGTGGTGACCGGGGAAATGTGTGAAGAGCTGATCCTCTCCGGCGCCGACATTGTGAAAGTGGGCATTGGCCCGGGGTCCGTATGCACCACGCGCGTGAAAACCGGTGTGGGTTATCCGCAACTGTCTGCGGTCATTGAATGCGCTGACGCCGCGCACGGTCTGGGCGGCCAAATCATCAGCGACGGTGGCTGCACCATGCCGGGCGATGTCGCGAAAGCCTTTGGCGGCGGCGCAGACTTCGTGATGCTCGGCGGCATGCTGGCAGGCCACGAAGAGAGCGGCGGTACCGTAGTGGAAGAGAACGGCGAGAAATTCATGCTGTTCTACGGCATGAGCTCTGAATCTGCGATGACCCGTCACGTGGGTGGCGTAGCCAAATACCGTGCGGCGGAAGGCAAAACCGTTAAGCTGCCGCTGCGTGGCCCGGTCGAGAACACGGCGCGCGATATTCTCGGCGGTCTGCGCTCCGCCTGTACCTACGTTGGGGCTTCCCGCCTGAAAGAGCTGACTAAACGCACGACGTTTATCCGCGTTCAGGAGCAGGAAAACCGCGTATTTAATAGCCTCTGACGGCTACGGCTGGCGCGCGTCCGTGCGCCAGCGCTACCCCACGCTCATTGCATCCCCCAGATGAAAAATCGGCAGATACATTGCCACCACCAGCGTGCCGATAATCAGTCCCGTCACGACAAGTAACAGAGGCTCAAGCAGCGCCGCCAGATTGTCTGCCTGCTGAAATGTCTGCTCCGTATGGTGACGGGCCAGATTCATCAGCATTACATCAAGCGAACCCGATATTTCGCCTGTGCGAATGAGCTGAATACACAGTGGCGTGAAAACAGAGGCCTTCTGGAAGGAGGACCACACGGGCATGCCCTGTTCGATATCGCTGCGTATCGCGCGGAGTTTTTCCTGCCAGTAGCCACGCTCAACGATCTCCTCCGCGCTTTCCAGCCCTTGTAAAAAGGTAATGCCAGCCTGCTGGGTTAATGACAGCACGGTAAAAATTTGTCCCAGCTTTTGCCCGCGCGTCAGCGTGCCCATTACCGGTACATATAACAAGACATACTGCCAGTGCGGGTGCCGCCGCAGTTTACAGGCGATGATAGCCAATATGATGAGCAGGGCGACAAGGGTAAGAATATGCGTCTGAACAAAGGCCGCCAGCCCCATCACTGCCTGCGTGAGCAAAGGGAGCGGGGTGTTAAACGTTTTGTAGATTGCAGCAAACTCGGGCAACACCAGCGTGACCATGGCCAGCACCACGAAAACGGCCAGCGTCAGAATGATCGTTGGATAGCGCAGCGCTTTCTTCACCTTTGCACTGAGCTGCTGCTGGGATTTCTGCTGCTGCGCAAGCTGACGGCAGCACGCTTCGAGCTTTCCCGTCAGCTCACCCGTTTTCACCATTGAGACATACAGGGGGCTGAACACCTCTGGCCATTTCTTCATGGCCTCTGACAGGGCGCAACCTTCACTGAGGTCATCAGCAAGACTGTGCAGCAGCGCCTGCCACTGTTTCAGAGGATGCTGTTCCGCCAGCATTTGCAGGCTTTGGGACAGCGTGAGTCCGGCCTGTAACAGCGTGGCGAGCTGGCGAAAAATCTCGTAGCAGTGCTGCACCTGCCATCGGTGGCGTCTCTGGCAGCGCTTGAGCGCCAGCGGGTGCAGCTGTTTAAGCACCAGTGCGGTGAAAGCTGCGTCACGGTCGATGGCCCAGAGGGTGCCCGTTTGCACGTCCCCCTCGGGGGTAAGAGCACGCCAGCGCCAGAGCGAATTAGCAGCCATCGGGCATTCCCAGTACGCGCAACAGCTCTTCGAGCGTGGTCAGCCCTTGCTCCACGGCCATGCAGCCATGCTCAAACAAAGAGGCCATTCCCGCCTGTCGTGCGCTGGAGCCAATCACCTCCGTACTTGCTCCGCTGGCAATGGCCTGACGGAGCGCATCGTCGATGACCAGCACTTCAAAAATGGCTACGCGACCGTAAAAACCGTGATAGCAGCGATCGCAGCCGGTGGGTTGCCAGCGAGGAAGCGGACGGGGACACAGCGTGCGCGGCAGTTCGGCGTGGCGGCTGGTTTCCTGCCGGCAGTACGGACATAAACGGCGTACCAGCCGCTGGGCAATTACCATCGAGAGTGCCGAGGAGATCATCCAGCGTGCTACGCCCATCTGTTGCAGCCTGACCAGCGTTTCAGTCGTCGAGTTAGTATGAAGGGTGGACAGCACCAGATGCCCGGTTTGCGCGGCCTTAATCGCAATTTCTGCCGTTTCGCCGTCGCGAATTTCACCCACCATAATGATGTCAGGATCCTGCCTGAGCAGCGCGCGCAGCACGCTCTGAAAGGTCAGCCCCGCGCGCGGATTAATCTGCGTCTGGTTTAAGCCTGCAAGGGGAATTTCCACCGGATCTTCCACGCTGCAAATATTGACGTCAGGGGTATTCCGAGCCTGCAACGCGCTGTACAGCGTCACCGTTTTCCCGCTACCGGTCGGGCCGGTGACCAGAATTAAACCCTGAGGGCTGTTAAGCACTCCGGCAAAACGGGCCTGCTGGTCTGCGCTCATTCCCAGCTGTTCAAGCTCCAGAGCTTGCTGTACCTGATGAAGCAGGCGGAGCACGATTTTTTCTCCACCGCTACAGGGAAGGGTTGCGATACGAAAAGAGACGGGGACGCTTGCCAGCTCCACCGTAAACTGACCGTCCTGCGGCAGCCGACGCTCTGCAATATCCAGCTGGCCCAGCACCTTCAGGCGTGCGGCAAGCGTCGTCCCGAGGGCGGCAGGGATCGGCGGCTGCGGGTAGAGTACGCCGTCAATTCGCAACCGGATCTGGTAGCCGTTGTCCGTCGGTTCAATATGGATATCGGAGGCCCGCTGGTTTACTGCCTGCTGCAACGTTGTGTTGAGCACATCTGCGGCTGAGTTCGGCGCTATGCCCGGCAGATGGGATAATGAGACGGGCTGTAGCCGTTTTTCCATCCGCTCGGCCGTCCAGCACTCGATATCAATACGCTTCTGTGTGGCGAAGCGTAACGCCTCCATCAGCTCAGAGGCAGGGTTACCCACCACCGCAATGCTGATTGTGTCGGTGTCGCTTGCGAGCAGCAGTGCGTGATGGCGCTGACAGAGCGTCATAAGTTGTTCGGTATTCATTGCCCACTCCTGCTAGTTGTTGTCGAAGCGGAAAACATCTTCACAGGCTTGTCTGAGCGCACTGTCGGACGCAATTTTGCAGTCGCGCGTCCAGCCCTTCATACCGTTACCGTCGCTCCAGATCGGCGTCATCAGCACTTCGAGTCCGTTAAGACTTTCCTGCCCTGTTAACGATACGACCCCCTTCGCCACGCTCATCGCCGAAACGTAACGCGTGGTTGTCGGAGAGGGAATTCCATTGGTGCCTGCGTCGCAGCGATCCACACCCCCACGATCCAGGGCGCAAAGCTCAATGGCGGTACGGTAGGGAATGAACGTTTGCAGCATATCGGTGAGCGCCGCTTTTCGCAGGTAGTTCTGGTAGGCCGGGACGCCAATCGCGCTCAGGATGGCAATAATGCCAATGACGACCATTAGCTCAATCAGCGTAAATCCTTGTTGTCTGTTCATGTCTGCTCCTTACGTTAGGTGGCGCTACTCTGGCAGTGCCGGGACGCAGAAACGAGGGGCAAAAGCGTGAACGTGAAGGGGCTTTCAGGGAAATGATTCAGCGTTGCAGAGATGGACAGCGTAATTGCGAGCGGTTTCGTATTTCCCCCCTCCGGGCGGAGAGGGGGAGGGCAAATTATTTGAAGCGCATCGAGAGGTCGAGGGCGCGTACGTGCTTGGTCAGCGCGCCAACGGAGATGTAGTCGACGCCGGTTTCAGCAAATTCGCGGAGGGTGTCGAAGGTCACGTTGCCGGACACCTCCAGCTGCGCCTGGCCGTTTGTGCGTTTGACCGCTTCACGCATCTGCTCCGTGTCGAAGTTATCGAGCATGATGATGTCAGCCCCCGCCTTGATGGCCTCGTCCAGCTCGTCCAGATTTTCCACTTCTACTTCGACCGGCACATCCGGATGCAGCCAGAAGGCTTTTTCTACTGCCTTGCGCACCGAGCCGGAGGCAATAATGTGGTTCTCTTTGATCAGGAAGGCGTCGGATAAGCCCAGACGATGGTTTGCGCCGCCGCCGCAGAGCACGGCGTATTTCAGCGCGGTGCGCAGGCCAGGCAGGGTTTTACGGGTGTCCAGCAGCTGCGTGCGGGTCCCTTCCAGCAGGTCAACGTAGCGGCGCACTTCGCTGGCGACGCCTGAGAGCGTTTGCACAAAGTTGAGCGCGGTGCGTTCGCCGGTCAGCAAGACGCGGGACGGACCGTCCAGCTCGAAAAGGGGCTGATTCGCACTGACCGCATCACCGTCGTCAACGTGCCATGTTACCTGCACCTCGTCGCCCGCCAGCTGGGTAAAGACCTCCTCAACCCAGCGTTTGCCGCAAAATACGCCGTCTTCGCGGGTGATGATGACCGCGTGCGAGCGCGTCTCTTTTGGCAACAATTGGGCGGTAATATCGTTATCGGCGCTGACGTCGCCGCCCAAGTCTTCTTTCAGAGCATGGGCAACGCTTGTCGGAATATCACTATTAATACGTTCCAGAAGCGCGTCACGTCGGTGGTCGGGGTTATAGCGGCGAGGCGGCATGATAAAACTCCAAATTGGTAACGAATCATAATATTGAAACATGCTACTCTGAACCGAGTAACAGCACCATAGATAAGGAGTTCCAGCATGTTGTTAGAAAACGGATGGCTGGTAGACGCGCGACATGTACCGTCGCCGCACCACGATTGCCGCCCGGAGGATGAAAAACCCACACTGCTGGTGGTTCATAATATTAGTCTCCCGCCGGGTGAATTTGGCGGTCCATGGATCGACGCGTTATTCACTGGAACGATAGATCCCGATGCCCACCCTTTCTTTGCTGAGATTGCACACCTGCGCGTATCGGCGCACTGCCTGATCCGTCGTGACGGCGAAGTGGTTCAGTATGTTCCCTTTGATAAGCGAGCCTGGCATGCGGGCGTGTCAATGTACAAAGGACGCGAGCGCTGCAACGATTTTTCCATTGGTATTGAGCTGGAAGGCACCGACACCACGCCTTATACCGATGCGCAATATCAGAAACTGGTTGCTGTGACGAAAACGTTAGTCGGGCTTTATCCCGCCATTGCAGACAATATTACGGGGCACAGCGACATCGCCCCCGAAAGAAAAACTGACCCCGGCCCGGCGTTTGACTGGCCCCGGTTTCACGCCATGCTTACCACGTCGTCAGATAAGGAGATAACATGACGTTGTTTACCATGCTGCTGGTTATGATCGCCGAACGCCTGTTTAAGCTCGGCGAGCACTGGCATCTGGATCACCGGCTGGAAGTGTTATTCCGCCGCATCAGGCATTTTTCCATGCTACGCACGCTGCTGATGACGGCCGGTGTGATGGTCATTACATTCCTGCTGCTGCGCGCGCTTTACGGCCTCTTTTTCAACGTGCCGCTGCTGGTGGTGTGGATCCTGCTGGGCGTGCTGTGCATCGGCGCGGGCAAGGTGCGTATGCACTATCATGCCTACCTGAAAGCCGCCTCACGGGACGATGCCCACGCGCGCGGCGCGATGGCAAGCGAGCTGACGATGATCCACGGCGTGCCGCCGGACTGCGATGAACGTGAGTTCCTGCGCGAGCTGCAAAACGCGCTGCTGTGGATCAACTTCCGTTATTACCTGGCGCCGCTGTTCTGGTTTGTGGTGGGCGGCCCGTGGGGGCCGGTTCTGCTGATGGGCTATGCGTTCCTGCGCGCCTGGCAGACCTGGCTTGCCCGTTATCTGACCCCGCATGAGCGTTTGCTTTCCGGTATTGATGCCATTCTGCACGTGCTCGACTGGATCCCGGTGCGTCTGGTGGGCGTGGTCTATGCCCTTATCGGTCACGGCGAAAAAGCGCTGCCCGCGTGGTTTGCCTCCCTTGCGGACCGCCATACGTCGCAGTATCAGGTGTTAACGCGCCTGGCGCAGTTCTCGCTGGCGCGTGAGCCGCACGCGGACAAAGTCGAAACGCCAAAAGCAGCCGTCTCGATGGCGAAGAAAACGTCGTTTGTGGTGGTGGTGGTGGTGGCGCTGCTGACGATTTACGGCACGCTGGTTTAAGCCAGCGCGCCGAAGCCGTTACAGCGTATCCGCAGGCGGGATGCCGAAATCAGGCATCCCGTTTTCGTCCCAGCGGACGCGCTTCAGGCGAGTGTGGCGATTGGGATCGTACAGCGGATCGCCTTCAATTTCAGTGTAGTTTCGCGCGTGGTAGACCAGCACATCGTCGCCCTCAGGGGTCTGCGTAAAGCTGTTATGGCCTGGCCCATACTGCCGGTTTTCATAGCTGGTGACGAACACCGGGCGCGGGGATTTCTGCCAGTTAGCCGGGTTTTGCAGATCGGCGTTCACGTCTATCCACAGTAATCCCATGCAGTAGTTCTCGTCGGTGGCGCTGGCGGAGTAGCTGATGAACAGCTTATCGCCGTGGAACAGCACTGCCGGGCCTTCGTTAACCCAGAACCCGCGGCACTCCCAGTCATATTCCGGCTTGCTGAGCATCACCGGTTCGCCCTTCAGCGTCCACGGATTTTCCATTTCACACAGGTAAAGATTGGAGTTACCGGAAATATCCGGGTCTTTTTGCGCCCACAGGTACCAGCGTTTGCCCTGATGAACAAAGGTGGTGGCGTCCAGCGCGAAGGTGTCGAAAGGCGTTTTGATTTGCCCTTTTTCCACCCACGACCCGGTAAGCGGATCGCCGTCGGCGCACGCCAGCGCAAACATGCGGTGCTGGAACATCCCCAGCTTGTCGAGCGCCTGCGTATGCGTGGCGGCAAAATAGATGTACCACTTGTTGTCAATGTGGTGCAGTTCGGGTGCCCAGATCAGCTGGCTCATCGGGCCGGCGTCAGGCTTGCGCCAGACCACCACCTCTTCGGCATTGCGTAAACCTTCCAGCGAGTCCGCGCGGCGGATCGCCAGCCTATCGTACTCCGGCACGGAGGCGATAAAGTAATATTGCCCGTCGTGGCGCAGGATGTACGGGTCGGCGCGTTGTTCAATAAACGGGTTTGGCCAGGTTTGCATTCGGCTTTCCTTATTTAGTCTCAGCGGCGCTGATTTCCTGATACTCGTTCAGCTCGCGATAGTTAATGCGGCGCTTCTCCAGGTCTTCCTGGATCCGCTTCATCGTCTCCCGGTCAACTTTCAGCAGACGCACCACGCCAGCGGTTATGAGATACCCGACGCCCGGAATGACGGTAAAGAGCAGCACGATGCCGTTGATGGCATCCGCGCTCTGCGCTTTCGCCCCCGCGTCGTAACCGTACCAGGAGAGCAGGAAGCCCACCATCGCCCCGGCAATCGCCAGGCCCAGCTTGAGGAAGAAGATGTTGCCGGAGAAGCTGATCCCGGTGATGCGCTTCCCGGTTTTCCATTCGCCGTAGTCGTCCACGTCGGCCATCAGGGACCAGTGCAGCGGGGAGGGGATCTGGTGCAGGATGTTGAGCAGGACGTAGAGCACCACGATGGTGACGGTGGCTTTCGGGTCGAAGAAGTAGAAGGCGCAGGAGAAGATCGCCAGCGCGATGTTGGTCCAGAAGAAGACTTTAAGCTTACACCAGCGGTCGGTCAGCACTTTCGCCAGCATGCTGCCAAACATCATGCCGACAACGCCCAGGCTGATAAACAGCGTGGCAAAATGGGTGCTTTGACCCATTACCCAGGTAACGTAATACATGGTTGCCGCCATGCGGATAAAGCCCGGGCAGACGTTGCACAGCGTCAGCAGCAGAATACGCACCCACTGGTCGTTCTTCCACACGTCCTTCAGATCATTTTTCAGCTCGTCATGGGTTTGCACCGCCGGACGTACGCGCTCGCGCACGGTGGCGAAGCAGAACAGGAACATGCAGGTACCCACCAGCGCCAGCACGGTCATCGCCATCTGGTAGCCTTTGGCTTTGTTATCCCCGCCGAACCAGTCGGCCATCGGCAGCAGCGTTAAGGAGAGCAGCAGCGTGGCGATACCGACCATCACAAAACGATAGGACTGGCAGGCAACGCGCTCTTTCGGGTCGTTGGTGATCACGCCCCCGAGCGAGCAGTACGGGATGTTGATGGCGGTATAGGTCAGCGACAGCAGGAAATAGGTGACGAACGCATAGATAACCTTGCTGTTATAGCTCCAGTCTGGCGTGGTAAACATCAGGATGCTGAACAGCGCATAGGGGAAGGCAACCCACAGCAGCCATGGACGAAACCGGCCATATTTGCTGCGGGTACGGTCGGCAATCGCCCCCATGATCGGGTCCGTTACGGCATCGATGACGCGTACAGAAAGCAGCAAAACGCCAACCAGCGCAGGCGCAAGACCAAAAATATCCGTATAAAAATAGTTAACAAATAACATGATGGCGCCAAAGATAATGTTGCATCCGGCGTCACCCATGCCATAGCCGATCTTTTCTTTTACTGACAGTTTGTTGTTATCCATCGACAGCTCTCCGGGTTTCGGTATGGAGAGAATTATTCGCTGGCAAACGAATATATGCGTTGCAGTATAAGGGCGGTGATATGGATGATTTTGCTGTTGGCGTGAATTTGTGAGGAAGGTAACAAGACGCTGCGCCCGGCAGGACGGGCGCAGCGAGAAAACACTTAGTGCGCTTTCACCGTTTTGGCATTTTTCTGCTTCACCAGATAGCCCACGCCGAGGATCGCAATCCAGACCGGGATCAGGTAAACGGAGATTGCCATGCCGGGGGTGATGAGCATGATAACCAGCACGGCCGCCATGAACACCAGGCAAACCCAGTTCCCCAGCGGATAGAGCAGGGCAGGGAAGCGAGTGGTGACGCCCTGCTGCTGCTTGGCGCGGCGGAACTTGATGTGCGCGAGGCTAATCATCGCCCAGTTGATCACCAGCGCGGAAACCACCAGCGCCATCAGCAGGCCGAAGGCCGATTCCGGGGCCAGGTAGTTAATCAGCACGCACAGCGCCGTCACGACCGCCGACACGATAATGGTGTTAACCGGTACGCCACGTTTATCAACGGTAAGCAGCGCTTTCGGCGCGTTGCCCTGCTGTGCCAGGCCGAACAGCATACGGCTGTTGCAGTAAACGCAGCTGTTATAAACAGAGAGCGCGGCGGTCAGCACCACGACGTTAAGCGCGTTCGCTACGAAGGTGTCGCCCAGCTCGTGGAAGATCAGCACGAACGGGCTGGTATCCGCCGTGACGCGCGTCCATGGCAGCAGGGAGAGCAGTACCGCCAGGGAGCCCACATAGAAGATCAGAATACGGTAGATCACCTGGTTAGTCGCTTTCGGGATGCTCTGCTCCGGGTTGTCGGCTTCCGCAGCGGTGATGCCCACCAGCTCAAGACCGCCGAAGGAGAACATAATGATCGCCATCATCATCACCAGGCCGGTCATGCCGTGCGGCAGGAAGCCACCCTGTTCCCAGAGGTTGCGTACGGTGGCCTGCGGGCCGCCGTTGCCGCTGAAGAGCAGCCAGCCGCCGAAGATGATCATCGCCACCACGGCAATGACTTTGATAATCGCAAACCAGAACTCCATCTCGCCGAACACTTTTACGTTGGTCAGGTTAATGGCGTTGATGATAACGAAGAAGGCCGCGGCTGACGCCCAGGTGGGGATCTCCGGATACCAGAACTGAATGTACTTCCCGACCGCGGTTAGCTCGGCCATGGCAACCAGAACGTACAGAACCCAGTAGTTCCAGCCGGAGGCGAAGCCCGCAAAGCTACCCCAGTATTTGTAGGCAAAGTGGCTGAACGAGCCTGCGACCGGCTCCTCAACGACCATTTCACCCAGCTGGCGCATAATCAGAAAAGCAATGAAACCCGCAATCGCGTAACCCAAAATAATGCCTGGACCGGCAGACTGGATTACGGATGCGCTGCCCAGAAACAGGCCAGTACCAATAGCACCGCCCAGGGCGATGAGCTGAATATGGCGGTTTTTAAGGCCGCGCTTTAGCTGATCGCCATGCTGTTGAGCTTCCATTTGAAACCTCGTGTGTGGTTGTTATGTTCACGCTGTGCGTGTGTAATTATGAAAGTCCATATTCTGTATTTATTTCTTTACGGTTAACGATACCGAAAAAAGCGGAGATGGCTTCCGTTAGCGCCAGAATAGTGGTAAGCGCAGCCGAATGCACCTGCTTTATGAAGGGATGAAGACGACTTGAATAAAAAGAAACCAATTGTAAATCGGTACGTTAACCCCTCATACCCAACCTATAGAATAGAAATGCGTCAAAAGCGGGCGAATTTTCATATTTTGCCCTGTTGAATCGCTTCAGATTGCAATAACCCTCGTTTAATTATGGTTAAAACTGCCTCTTTGGGAGTAACCATTTCATTTGTGCAAAGTTACATTCCTGAAACGTTAGTTCTGTAAGGTTGTTAAAATCTGCCGGGTTTACTGATTTCAATCAAAACCAATATGGACAGAAGGTGAATACTTTGTTACTTTAGCGATACGAACATGAAATTGGTAAGACCAATTGACTCCGGGCAAAAAGGCGTAAGACAGGGAATATGGCCTACAGCAAAATTCGCCAACCAAAACTTTCCGATGTGATTGAGCAGCAGCTGGAGTTTTTAATTCTCGAAGGGACACTGCGCCCGGGCGAGAAGCTCCCGCCAGAACGCGAGCTGGCCAAACAGTTCGACGTTTCACGTCCCTCTCTGCGTGAGGCGATTCAACGTCTCGAAGCAAAGGGTCTGTTGCTCCGTCGCCAGGGTGGCGGAACATTTGTGCAAAACAGCCTGTGGCAGAGCTTCAGCGATCCGCTGGTCGAACTTCTCTCTGACCACCCAGAATCCCAGTTTGATCTGCTTGAGACCCGTCACGCGCTGGAAGGTATTGCGGCCTATTACGCCGCCCTTCGCAGCACTGATGAAGATCGCGTGCGTATTCGCGAGCTGCATCAGGCCATTGAACGGGCACAGCAGTCCGGCGATTTAGACGCCGAGTCCAGCGCCGTCGTCCAGTATCAAATTGCCGTCACCGAAGCAGCACACAACGTGGTGCTCCTCCATCTGCTACGCTGCATGGAGCCGATGCTGGCCCAGAACGTTCGTCAGAATTTTGAATTGTTGTATGCCCGTCGGGAGATGCTCCCGCTGGTAAGCAACCATCGCACCCGAGTATTCGAGGCGATAATGGCCGGGGAACCGGAGCAGGCGCGTGAAGCGTCGCACCGCCATCTGGCTTTCATTGAGGAAATCTTGCTGGATCGCAGCCGTGAACAATCGCGTCGCGAACGTTCATTACGCCGCATACAGCAACGAAAGGATTAAGCGCCAGGTACTTTTAGAGCGCGGCAACTAAACGCAGAACCTGTCTTATTGTGTTTTCTGGGGAAAATACAATGGGACAGGTTCCAGACAAATCAACGTATTAGATAGATAAGGAATACCCCCATGTCAGAACGTCTCCAAAATGACGTGGATCCGATCGAAACTCGCGACTGGCTACAGGCGATCGAATCGGTCATCCGTGAAGAAGGTGTTGAGCGCGCTCAGTATCTGATTGATCAGCTGCTTTCAGAAGCGCGCAAAGGCGGCGTGAAAGTAGCTTCAGGTGCAGGGGCTAACAACTACGTAAACACGATTGCCGTCGAAGACGAACCGGAATACCCGGGCAATCTGGATCTGGAACGCCGTATCCGTTCTGCTATCCGCTGGAACGCCATCATGACCGTTCTGCGCGCATCCAAGAAAGACCTGGAGCTGGGTGGCCACATGGCGTCCTTCCAGTCTTCAGCGACCGTTTACGAAGTGTGCTTCAACCACTTCTTCCGTGCAGCTAACGAGAAAGATGGCGGCGATCTGGTGTACTTCCAGGGCCACATCTCTCCGGGCATCTATGCGCGTGCCTTCCTGGAAGGTCGTCTGACTGAAGAGCAGATGAACAACTTCCGTCAGGAAGTTCACGGTAAAGGTCTGTCTTCTTACCCGCACCCTAAACTGATGCCTGAGTTCTGGCAGTTCCCGACCGTTTCTATGGGTCTGGGCCCAATCGGTGCGATCTACCAGGCTAAATTCCTGAAGTATCTGGAACACCGTGGTCTGAAAGACACCTCTGAGCAGACCGTTTACGCCTTCCTGGGCGACGGTGAAATGGATGAGCCAGAATCTAAAGGTGCGATCACCATCGCAACCCGTGAGAAGCTGGACAACCTGTGCTTCATCATCAACTGTAACCTGCAACGTCTGGATGGTCCGGTAACCGGTAACGGCAAAATCATCAACGAGCTGGAAGGCATCTTCGCGGGTGCTGGCTGGAACGTGATCAAAGTCATGTGGGGCGGTCGTTGGGATGAGCTGCTGCGTAAAGACACCAGCGGTAAGCTGATCCAGCTGATGAACGAAACCGTTGACGGCGACTACCAGACCTTCAAATCCAAAGACGGTGCGTACGTACGTGAGCACTTCTTCGGTAAATACCCTGAAACCGCAGCACTGGTTGCAGACTGGACTGATGAGCAGATCTGGGCCCTGAACCGTGGCGGTCACGATCCGAAGAAAGTCTACGCTGCACTGAAAAAAGCGCAGGAAACCAAAGGTAAAGCGACCGTAATCCTGGCCCACACCATCAAAGGTTACGGCATGGGTGATACCGCAGAAGGTAAAAACATCGCTCACCAGGTTAAGAAAATGAACATGGACGGCGTGCGTTACATCCGCGACCGTTTCAACGTTCCAGTGACCGATGAGCAGGTAGAAAACCTGTCTTACATCACCTTCCCGGAAGGTTCTGAAGAGCACAAGTACCTGCACGAACGTCGTCAGGCGCTGAAAGGCTACCTGCCTGCTCGTCAGCCTAACTTCACCGAGAAGCTGGAACTGCCGGCGCTGGAAGACTTCTCTCAGCTGCTGGAAGAGCAGAACAAAGAGATCTCCACCACCATCGCTTTCGTTCGTGCCCTGAACGTGATGCTGAAGAACAAGTCGATCAAAGATCGTCTGGTTCCAATCATCGCCGACGAAGCACGTACTTTCGGTATGGAAGGTCTGTTCCGTCAGATCGGTATCTACAGCCCGAACGGCCAGCAGTACACCCCGCAGGACCGTGAGCAGGTTGCCTACTACAAAGAAGACGAGAAAGGTCAGATCCTTCAGGAAGGTATCAACGAGCTGGGCGCAGGCGCATCCTGGCTGGCTGCTGCGACCTCTTACAGCACCAACAACCTGCCGATGATCCCGTTCTATATCTACTACTCCATGTTCGGGTTCCAGCGTATCGGTGATCTGTGCTGGCAGGCAGGCGACCAGCAGGCTCGCGGCTTCCTGATCGGTGGTACTTCTGGTCGTACGACCCTGAACGGTGAAGGTCTCCAGCACGAAGATGGCCACAGCCATATTCAGTCTCTGACTATCCCGAACTGTATCTCTTACGATCCGTCCTACGCGTACGAAGTGGCAGTCATCATGCATGACGGCTTGCAGCGCATGTACGGCGAAGCGCAAGAGAACATTTACTACTACATCACCACCCTGAACGAAAACTACCACATGCCGGCAATGCCAGCAGGTGCCGAGGAAGGTATCCGTAAAGGTATCTACAAACTCGAAACCATTGAAGGTAGCAAAGGTAAAGTTCAGCTGCTGGGCTCCGGCTCTATCCTGCGTCACGTTCGTGAAGCAGCGCAGATCCTGGCGAAAGACTACGGCGTCGGTTCCGACGTGTACAGCGTTACCTCCTTCACTGAACTGGCGCGTGATGGCCAGGATTGTGAGCGCTGGAACATGCTGCACCCACTGGAAACCCCACGCGTTCCGTACATCGCTCAGGTGATGAACGACGCGCCAGCGGTGGCGTCTACTGACTATATGAAACTGTTCGCTGAGCAGGTTCGTACTTACGTTCCAGCTGATGATTATCGCGTACTGGGTACTGACGGCTTCGGTCGTTCTGACAGCCGCGAAAACCTGCGTCATCACTTCGAAGTTGATGCTTCCTACGTGGTGGTAGCAGCACTGGGCGAACTGGCTAAACGTGGCGAAATCGATAAGAAAGTGGTTGCGGACGCAATTACCAAATTCAACATCGATGCAGATAAAGTTAACCCGCGTCTGGCGTAAGAGGTAAAAGAATAATGGCTATCGAAATCAATGTACCGGACATCGGGGCTGATGAAGTTGAAATCACCGAGATCCTGGTCAAAGTGGGCGACAAAGTTGAAGCTGAACAGTCGCTGATCACCGTAGAAGGCGACAAAGCCTCTATGGAAGTCCCGTCTCCTCAGGCTGGCATCGTTAAGGAGATCAAAGTCTCCGTTGGCGATAAAACCGAGACCGGCAAACTGATCATGATTTTCGATTCCGCCGACGGTGCAGCAGCTGCTGCACCTGCGCAGGAAGAGAAGAAAGAAGCCGCTCCGGCCGCCGCTGCTCCAGCAGCTGCCGCGAGCGCGAAAGACGTTAACGTGCCTGACATCGGCGGTGACGAAGTTGAAGTCACCGAAATCCTGGTGAAAGTGGGCGACAAAGTTGAAGCTGAGCAGTCACTGATCACCGTAGAAGGCGACAAAGCCTCTATGGAAGTACCGGCGCCGTTCGCGGGTACCGTGAAAGAGATCAAGATCAACACCGGTGACAAAGTGTCTACTGGCTCCCTGATTATGGTCTTCGAAGTGGCGGGCGCTGAAGGCGCTGCGGCTCCAGCGAAAGCGGAAGCTGCTCCGGCTCAGGCGGCTGCACCAGCGGCTGCTGGCGGTGCGAAAGACGTTAACGTACCGGACATCGGCGGTGACGAAGTTGAAGTTACCGAAATGCTGGTGAAAGTGGGCGATAAAGTTGCCGCTGAACAGTCACTGATCACCGTAGAAGGCGACAAAGCCTCTATGGAAGTACCTGCGCCGTTCGCCGGTACCGTTAAAGAGATCAAAATCAGCACCGGCGACAAAGTGTCTACCGGGTCGCTTATCATGGTCTTCGAAGTGGAAGGCGCTGCGCCTGCCGCAGCTCCGGCTGCCGCGGCTGCTCCAGCCCCTGCTGCTGCACCGGCTCAGGCTGCTAAACCAGCCGCTGCCCCTGCTGCAAAAGCAGAAAAATCTGAGTTTGCTGAAAACGACGCATACGTCCACGCGACTCCGCTGATCCGTCGCCTGGCGCGCGAGTTCGGCGTGAATCTGGCGAAAGTGAAAGGCACCGGCCGTAAGGGTCGTATCCTGCGCGAAGACGTTCAGGCCTACGTGAAAGACGCGGTGAAACGCGCCGAAGCTGCACCAGCTGCAGCCGCTGGCGGCGGTATCCCGGGCATGCTGCCATGGCCGAAAGTGGACTTCAGCAAGTTCGGCGAAATCGAAGAAGTGGAGCTGGGCCGTATCCAGAAAATCTCTGGTGCGAACCTGAGCCGTAACTGGGTGATGATCCCGCACGTTACCCACTTCGACAAAACCGATATCACCGATCTGGAAGCGTTCCGTAAACAGCAGAACGCCGAAGCCGAGAAGCGTAAGCTGGACGTGAAATTCACCCCAGTGGTCTTCATCATGAAAGCCGTTGCCGCTGCTCTGGAGCAGATGCCACGCTTCAACAGCTCCCTGTCCGAAGACGGCCAGAAGCTGACGCTGAAGAAATACATCAACATCGGTGTTGCGGTAGATACGCCAAATGGTCTGGTTGTTCCGGTCTTCAAGGACGTGAATAAGAAGAGCATTACCGAGCTGTCCCGTGAACTGACCACCATCTCCAAGAAAGCGCGTGATGGTAAGCTGACTGCCGGCGAAATGCAGGGCGGCTGCTTCACTATCTCCAGCATCGGCGGCCTGGGTACCACCCACTTCGCGCCGATTGTTAACGCGCCAGAAGTGGCTATCCTCGGTGTGTCCAAGTCCGCGATGGAGCCGGTGTGGAATGGCAAAGAGTTCGTGCCGCGTCTGATGATGCCAATCTCTCTGTCCTTCGACCACCGCGTGATCGACGGGGCTGATGGTGCGCGTTTCATCACCATCATCAACAACACCCTGAGCGACATTCGCCGCCTGGTGATGTAATCGAAAAGCCGGCCAATCGGCCGGCTTTTTTCTGATAATCTCATGGGGCTTTTGAGGTTATTGGTGAAAGCGATAATTCGTGAGCCGTTTGTTGTTTCAAAATTGTTAACAATTTTGTAAAATACGGGCGGATAGAACGACCCGGTGGACGACGGGTATACATTAAGAGGTCATGATGAGCACAGAAATCAAAACTCAGGTCGTAGTACTTGGGGCAGGCCCGGCAGGTTACTCCGCAGCATTTCGCGCAGCGGATTTAGGTCTGGAAACCGTCATCGTAGAACGTTACAGCACCCTCGGCGGTGTTTGTCTGAACGTCGGCTGTATCCCTTCTAAAGCGCTGCTGCACGTAGCGAAAGTTATCGAAGAAGCCAAAGCGCTGGCTGAACACGGTATCGTCTTCGGCGAGCCAAAAACCGACATCGACAAAATCCGTACCTGGAAAGAGAAAGTTATCACTCAGCTGACCGGTGGTCTGGCTGGCATGGCGAAAGGCCGTAAGGTAAAAGTGGTTAACGGTCTGGGTAAATTCACCGGTGCGAACACCCTGGAAGTGGAAGGCGAAAACGGCAAAACCGTGATCAACTTCGACAACGCGATCATCGCGGCAGGCTCTCGCCCAATCGAACTGCCATTCATTCCACATGAAGATCCGCGCGTGTGGGATTCCACCGATGCCCTGGAGCTGAAAACCGTTCCTAAGCGCCTGCTGGTGATGGGCGGCGGTATCATCGGTCTGGAAATGGGTACCGTGTACCATGCGCTGGGTTCAGAGATCGACGTGGTTGAAATGTTCGACCAGGTGATCCCGGCTGCTGACAAAGACATCGTTAAAGTCTTCACCAAGCGCATCAGCAAGAAATTCAACCTGATGCTGGAAACCAAAGTGACTGCCGTTGAAGCGAAAGAAGACGGTATTTACGTTTCCATGGAAGGCAAAAAAGCCCCTGCTGAACCACAGCGTTACGACGCCGTGCTGGTGGCTATCGGCCGCGTGCCGAACGGTAAAAACCTCGACGCCGGTAAAGCGGGCGTGGAAGTGGACGACCGTGGCTTCATCCGCGTTGATAAACAGCTGCGCACCAACGTGCCGCACATCTTTGCTATCGGCGACATCGTCGGTCAGCCAATGCTGGCGCACAAAGGCGTTCACGAAGGTCACGTTGCCGCTGAAGTTATCGCCGGCATGAAGCACTACTTCGATCCGAAAGTGATCCCATCTATCGCGTACACCGAGCCAGAAGTGGCATGGGTCGGTCTGACCGAGAAAGAAGCGAAAGAGAAAGGCATCAGCTACGAAACCGCCACCTTCCCGTGGGCTGCTTCTGGCCGTGCTATCGCGTCCGACTGTGCAGACGGTATGACCAAGCTGATCTTCGACAAAGAGACTCACCGCGTGATCGGTGGTGCGATTGTCGGCACCAACGGCGGCGAGCTGCTGGGTGAAATCGGTCTGGCTATCGAAATGGGCTGTGACGCGGAAGACATCGCGCTGACCATCCACGCGCACCCGACTCTGCACGAGTCCGTGGGCCTGGCGGCAGAAGTGTTTGAAGGTAGCATCACCGACCTGCCAAACGCGAAAGCGAAGAAGAAATAAGTTTCTTCAGATGAAAAAGCGGCCTCAGGCCGCTTTTTTTATGCGCTGCGTTCAGGGGGCGACAGGCTGCCAGGTTTTATCCGGGTGATATTCAGACAGAGCCTGCGCTTTCTGCGCTGAGTCATTACCGAGATCAGCCTGATAGACCTGATCATCCTGGTTTACAACAAAGCTCATTATCCCCGTCTGACCGTAGCTCACGGGCCAGGCAACCATGGCAAAGCCATTCTTATCCGACAGGATGCGGAAGCGATAGCCATGGTAACCCGCCCCCGGCTGTGGTGGACTAAACGCCGGACCAAGCGGACTTGGCGCATCGCCTGGCGAGACGGGCCAGTACAGCCCATCCTTTTTCCCTTCAGAACTGACAATTTTCTGCGCGTATTTCTGGTTCAGTGCAAAGTACCGCTGCTGCGCATCGACGTAGGCGTGAAGCGCTTCGATGGCCGCGAGCTCGTTGCGACCGATTTCGCGGGTCTGGATCTCTTCAGCGGCTTTCTGCATGTCGAACTGCCAGCCTGAGGCGGTTTTGATTACCGGTATCGGCAGCTGCCAGCCGTTCTCGCCCACCGCCAGGTGCGCCACGTCGCCATTGACGACGGTTTCATGGCGAACTTTCCAGTCTCTCAGAAAACGATCCACGGCATCGGGATCCACCCCTTCGGGCGGCAGAACGTCGCGCCATTTTTCGCCGAGCAGCGCGCTCATCGCGCTTTCGTTGTGCTCGCTGATGGCGGTTGCCAGCGCGCGGGTCGCCCGATCCGGCGAGCTGAAGGATTGCTGCGCCATAACCGCTGCCGACACCATGAACAACACCATTCCACTGAGTAGTTTACTTTTCATGTCGGTTCCCTTAACGATGACGGAATTCGCGGTGTTCGGTACGGTCGGCGGTGCGCTGTCGGGGATGCTGCTGCGCCGACAGGTGGCGGCTTTGCGCCCCGCGCTGCTGCTGGGCCTGCCAGGAGGCCGAGCGGCTGTCGTTGCCGCTCAGGGCATTGGCGCGGTGTGCGCTGGCAGGGTGCCGCGCCGTCTGCGTAATACGCTTCTCAGGAGCCTGATGATTTTCATGCTGCGGCGCGCTGGTCCGCTGTACGGCTTGCGGCCTGGCGTCATACCCGCGGAAATTATTGCTCTGTGATATCTGCTTAAGCTGCTGCGTTGAGGCCAGACGCTGAGCATCTCGCGTGCCCGTATGTGTCGATTGTGGGAACGTTTTTCCCGTCGCTTTTTCCATCTGGCTGAGAGCAGCCTGGCGCTGGCTGTCGCGATTGACCGGCCTTTGCAGGGTCGCACTTAATCCCGTCGCCGCGTTCGTGGAGTGAAAACGGTTAGCCAGTTGGTTATTCGGATAAGCCACGCCTTCACGATAAGCAGGGTTGTGCTGCCAGGTGCGGTCATTGCCGTTCAGGTGCTGCCCGCTGATTCTGTTGAAGTTATCCACGTTAATATTGATATTGTTATCACCGTTACGGTTATAGCCGCCGTGATTGTCCCAGTCATCATCGTGATGATGGTTATCCCAGTCGTCGTCATCCCAGTCGATATTGCTGAAGATGGCGTAGGTTGTCGCGACCCCGAGGCTGAAGCCTAACCCTTTAACGAGGCTGTCGGTAAACTGTTCGCCGGGTGAGGGCGGGAGATAGACCGGCGGGTACGCGGGTTCAGGCCAGGTGCCGTAAACCGTATTCGGGTTATAGGTAGGGACATACACCACCTGCGGATCGGCGGATTCAATCTTGATCACCGTTGGGCTGGAGGGGGTTGCGGTTGTCGCAGTTTTTGTCGGTACAGCCTTCGTGACGGTGGTGACCGTCTGCTGCGGCGTAGATTGTAGCGCACCCGTTTGTTGAGCCAGCAGGCGTAACCGCTGTACTGAATCCATCACATCTTTCGGCTGCGCGAGAAACGCATCCCCCAGGTTTTGTACCCACGGCGGATTTTCACCCATCAGCGACATCAGCTGAGGAAAGGCGACCAGCGATTTTACGCTGGGATCCCATGGCTGGTTTGCGACCGCCTGAATGGCGGCATCCCCCTGCATTTTGGGGTTATCCTTTGACCACTGCGCGGCCTGTATAACGTTAGACGGGTAGGTCGACGCCATCAGGATTTGCGACAGCAAGGCATCCGGGTAAAGCGCGACAGGAGCAACCCACTGGTCGATTTGCGCAGCAGTGTAGGCCGGGGTAGCGACGGCAGCAGGTTGGGCTGCCGGTGGGGCAGAGGGCTGTGCAACCGGAGCAGGCTCCGTTACGCGGCTTTTAACAAACATGACGCCCGAGGCGGCAAACAGTCCCGCACTGCAAAGCAGAACAAGAAGATGGGGTTTAAAAGGCAACTTCATAAAATGGCTCCAACGAGACGAGTGCAGTGCCGGGAGGCGTTGCTGTTGCCGCGAGTATCATTCACCCGTGTTTTACCGTTTTGACTTTTCTTGGGAAACCACCCGGCGCGTCCGGATAAAGAGTGTGTGCATTTATTACACAATTATATCTGGTGGCTAAAAAAGACGCAGGGAAAGAGAGCGAAAGTCGACGTGTCTCCCCGCTACACCATGCTTAACGATTCAGCAAATAATTTAATGTTGCTTTTTTGTAAACAGATTAACACTGTGCAGAAATCCTGCTATGCTGCCCGACGCGGTATCGGGCATTTACCCTACAAACTGCTGTCTCACAGGAGCGTGAAGAGAACGCCCGCCGCATATGACAATGAGAGCGAGGAGAACCGTCGTGCTAGAAGAATACCGTAAGCACGTAGCAGAACGTGCCGCCGAGGGAATTGTACCCAAACCTTTAGATGCAACCCAAATGGCCGCGCTCGTCGAGCTGCTGAAGAACCCGCCTAAGGGCGAAGAAGAATTCCTGTTAGATCTGTTGATCAACCGTGTACCGCCTGGCGTAGATGAAGCTGCCTACGTAAAAGCCGGATTCCTTGCCGCCGTTGCCAAAGGCGAAGCCACCTCCCCACTGGTTACTCCTGAAAAAGCGATTGAACTGCTCGGCACCATGCAGGGCGGCTACAACATTCATCCGCTGATTGATGCGCTGGATAACGACACGCTGGCACCGATTGCCGCCAAAGCGCTCTCTTCAACGCTGCTGATGTTCGATAACTTCTACGATGTGGAAGAAAAAGCCAAAGCGGGCAACGTTTACGCGAAGCAGGTCATGCAGTCCTGGGCCGATGCCGAATGGTTCCTGAGCCGCCCTGCGCTGGCTGAAAAAATTACCGTGACCGTCTTTAAGGTGACCGGTGAAACCAACACCGATGACCTGTCTCCGGCACCGGACGCGTGGTCTCGTCCTGATATCCCGCTGCACGCTCTGGCGATGCTGAAAAACGCCCGTGAAGGGATCGAGCCGGATCAGCCGGGCGTAGTGGGCCCGATCAAACAGATCGAAGCGCTGCAACAAAAAGGTTTCCCGCTGGCCTACGTCGGCGACGTTGTGGGTACTGGTTCTTCCCGTAAGTCCGCAACCAACTCCGTGCTGTGGTTCATGGGCGACGATATTCCGCACGTGCCGAACAAGCGCGGCGGCGGCCTGTGCCTCGGCGGCAAAATTGCACCGATCTTCTTCAACACTATGGAAGATGCGGGCGCGCTGCCGATCGAAGTGGATGTTTCTAACCTGAACATGGGCGACGTGATTGACGTTTACCCGTTCAAGGGCGAAGTGCGCAACCACGAAACCAACGAACTGCTGGCAAGCTTCGAGCTGAAAACCGACGTGCTGATCGACGAAGTGCGTGCCGGTGGCCGTATCCCGCTGATCATCGGTCGTGGCCTGACCACCAAAGCGCGTGAAGCGCTGGGTCTGCCGCACAGTGACGTATTCCGTCAGGCGAAAGACGTGGCGGAAAGCAACCGCGGCTTCTCGCTGGCACAGAAAATGGTGGGTCGCGCCTGCGGCGTTGCCGGTATCCGTCCTGGCGCCTACTGCGAGCCGAAGATGACCTCCGTGGGGTCTCAGGACACCACTGGCCCAATGACCCGTGATGAACTGAAAGACCTGGCGTGCCTGGGCTTCTCTTCTGACCTGGTGATGCAGTCCTTCTGCCACACGGCGGCGTATCCTAAGCCGGTTGACGTGACCACGCACCACACGCTGCCGGACTTCATCATGAACCGCGGCGGTGTCTCCCTGCGCCCGGGTGATGGCGTCATCCACTCCTGGCTGAACCGCATGCTGCTGCCGGATACCGTGGGCACCGGCGGTGATTCCCATACCCGTTTCCCAATCGGGATCTCCTTCCCGGCGGGCTCCGGCCTGGTGGCGTTTGCAGCGGCGACCGGCGTAATGCCGCTCGACATGCCTGAATCCGTGCTGGTGCGCTTCAAGGGCAAAATGCAGCCGGGCATCACGCTGCGCGACCTGGTTCACGCGATCCCGCTGTACGCCATCAAACAGGGGCTGCTGACCGTTGAGAAGAAAGGGAAGAAAAACATCTTCTCTGGTCGCATTCTGGAAATTGAAGGGCTGCCGGATCTGAAAGTTGAGCAGGCGTTCGAGCTGACCGACGCCTCCGCCGAGCGTTCTGCGGCAGGCTGTACCATCAAGCTGAACAAAGAGCCGATTATCGAGTATCTGACCTCCAACATCGTGCTGCTGAAGTGGATGATTGCAGAAGGCTACGGCGACCGTCGTACGCTGGAGCGTCGTATTCAGGGCATGGAGAAATGGCTGGCGGATCCGCAGCTGCTGGAAGCCGACGCTGACGCAGAGTACGCGGCGGTGATCGACATCGATCTGGCGGATATCAAAGAGCCGATCCTGTGCGCACCAAACGATCCTGACGATGCGCGTCTGCTTTCAGACGTACAGGGCGATAAGATCGACGAAGTGTTCATCGGCTCCTGCATGACCAACATCGGCCACTTCCGCGCCGCCGGTAAGCTTCTGGATACCCATAAGGGCCAGCTGCCGACCCGCCTGTGGGTGGCGCCGCCAACCCGTATGGACGCGGCACAGCTGACGGAAGAAGGTTACTACAGCGTGTTCGGTAAGAGCGGGGCGCGTATCGAAATCCCTGGCTGCTCCCTGTGCATGGGCAACCAGGCGCGCGTGGCCGACGGTGCGACGGTGGTTTCCACCTCTACCCGTAACTTCCCGAACCGTTTAGGTACCGGTGCGAACGTCTACCTGGCCTCTGCGGAGCTGGCGGCGGTTGCGGCGCTGATTGGCAAACTGCCAACGCCGGAAGAGTACCAGACCTTTGTGGCGCAGGTGGATAAGACGGCGGTGGATACCTATCGCTATCTGAACTTCGACCAGCTCTCTCAGTACACCGAGAAGGCTGACGGGGTGATCTTCCAGACGGCGGTATAAATGCTACCCTCTCCCGTGGGAGAGGGGCTGGGGGTGAGGGCACCAGACCGCACCTGACCCATTGCCCGGTGGCGCTACGCTTACCGGGCCTACAAAACCCATCGCAACGTCGGTGGGTTTTTTATTTTCATTCCTCCCACCTCTCCCGCTTTTTTTCTTCCTCTCTGCTGCGATAATTACCCTAATGGCTTTGCAGAGGAAAACGCTATGGATTACGAATTTTTGCGCGACATCACCGGCGTGGTGAAAGTGCGAATGTCGATGGGGCACGAAGCCGTTGGGCACTGGTTTAACGAAGAGGTGAAAGAGAACCTCGCGCTGCTGGATGAAGTCGAACAGGCGGCGGAAACGGTGAAAGGCAGTGAACGCTCCTGGCAACGTGCCGGGCATGAGTACACCCTGTGGATGGATGGCGAAGAGGTGATGGTGCGCGCCAACCAGCTTGAGTTTTCGGGGGATGAGATGGAAGAGGGGATGAGCTACTACGACGAAGAGAGCCTGTCGCTGTGCGGTGTGGAAGACTTCCTGAAAGTGGTGAACGCCTACCGCGACTTTATGAAACAGAAGTAACTCCCCGAAGCATCCCTGCTTCGGGTCACGTTTACACGGTCGGAATATTGCGGCCGTAGTAGATCTCGCGCATCTCTTTCCAGAGCAGGTCGGTAATGACCTTACGCTCTTCTTCACTCAAATCTTCCGGCCTGGTGTGGAACATATAGTGCTTAAGGTCGAATTCTTTAAGCATCATCTTGGTATGGAAGATATTTTCCTGATAGACGTTCACATCCATCGTGTCGTACAGCGACTTCATATCATCGGACATGAAGTTCTGAATGGAGTTGATCTCATGATCGATGAAGTGCTTCATGCCGTTGATATCACGGGTAAAACCGCGCACGCGATAATCAATGGTGACGATGTCTGATTCCAGCTGGTGGATTAAGTAATTCAACGCATTCAGCGGTGAAATCACCCCGCAGGTCGACACTTCAATATCCGCGCGGAACGTACACAGTCCGCCTTCAGGGTGGCTTTCCGGGTAGGTGTGAACGCAGATATGGCTTTTATCGAGGTGCGCCACCACCACTTCGGGCAGCGGGCCGGGATGTTCGGTTTTGTCGATCAGCTGCGGGTCAACCGGCTCTTCACTGACCAGGATGGTGACGCTCGCACCCTGAGGCTCATAATCCTGGCGCGCAATGTTCAGGATGTTCGCGCCGATAATCGAGCAGGTCTCTGACAGGATCTCGGTCAGACGGTTGGCGTTGTAGAGTTCATCGATATAGGCGATATAACCATCGCGCTCTTCTGCCGTTTTGGCGTAGCAGATATCGTAAATACAAAAACTCAGGCTTTTGGTCAGATTGTTAAAGCCATGCAGTTTAAGCTTTTTCAATTAGTTCACCTCCTTTGAGGACAGCGCGTCTTGCAGGTATTGAGGCAACGCAAAGGCTGCGGTGTGGATCGCCGGATTGTAGTATCGGCACGTGAGTCCGGCCTGGTGGAAGCGGGCCTGAATGATTTCGGTGGAGAGATGGCGCAGGACGTCGTTATCCGTCGCCCAGGCAAAGGTCATAATCCCGCCGTAGTAGGTCGGGATCGCCGCCTGATAGAAGCTGACGTCGCTAAAATAGGTGCTCAGCTTACGGTGGCTATCCAGCGCTTCATCCTGTTGCAGGAAGCAGACGCCGTTTTGCGCCACAAAAATCCCGCCAGGTTTCAGGCAGCGCTTGCAGCCTTCGTAAAACGAAGAGGTAAACAGCGACGCGCCGGGGCCGATAGGGTCGGTACAGTCAGAGATAATGACATCAAACGTTTGCGTGGTCTGATTAACAAAATTGACGCCATCGTCGATAACCAGCTGAAAGCGCGGATCGTCATAGCTGCCGGCATTGTGGTTTGGCAGATACTGGCGGCAAAACGACACCACCCCGGCGTCGATTTCCACCATGGTGATGGTTTCGACATTCTGGTGGCGAGAGACTTCACGCAGCATGGCGCCGTCACCGCCCCCAATAATCAGCACGTGCTTCGCGTGGCCGTGGGCCAGCAGCGGGACGTGGGTCATCATTTCGTGATAGATAAACTCGTCGCGCTCGGTGGTCTGCACCACGCCATCCAGCGCCATGACGCGGCCAAAGGCAGCGTTCTCGAAGATTATCAGATCCTGATGATCGGTTTTCTCATGATAGAGCACGTTATCCACGGCAAAATATTGACCAAACTGGTCATGCAGCGTTTCTTGCCATACCGTTTTATCGGTCATGGGGAGCACCTCCTTCGTTAACATCCATTACATCCGGCAGATGGGCGCAACACAAAACCGCCGTGAGGCGGTTAGCGGGTCAACAAGGGGCGTCGGGAAGGTTACTTCACGTAGGCGAGCAGGCTGAGTGAATCGCGTGCCAGCGCTTTGCATTTTTTAGCAGTGGGAATACCGATACCGCTTAAATCACGGTAGCTGTCTTCACCGAGCGCCTTCATGTCGAAGCTGTCGTAGTTGCTGAGGTCCCATTGGTTCTGCTGGGCAAAAAAGACCAGTGCGCGACGAATTTGCCCATTGGGTAAATTCTGGTAACCACAATCGTTCTTCAGAAAAACAAAAACTGCCGTCAGATCGGCCATATCTTCTGCTTCGTTTTCACTAAGCGCGTAACTGTTCGCACACATCGCCATCAGGCTGGCGAACAAAATTGTTCTGAAAAACGTCTTCATTGCCTTTACCACTGCATCACGGAAAATTAACGTTAGCATACTTGATGCCAGGCCGACGATCTTTATTATTGCCGCCGTGCTTGACCTTCCGGTAAGGGGAGGGTTTATGCTCAAAAGATCGCCGCCTGGAAATAAGGAAATGCACATGCAACGTCGTGATTTTTTAAAATATTCTGCCGCGCTGGGGGTTGCCAGCGCGTTACCGCTCTGGAGCCGCGCTGTTTTTGCCGCCGACAGACCTGCTTTACCGATCCCTGAGTTACTCAGCGCAGATGCCCGCAGCCGCATCCAGCTTGTGGTGCAGGCAGGCAAAACCACGTTCGGGCAACACGCCGCGACGACGTGGGGTTATAACGGCAATCTGCTCGGCCCGGCGTTGCAGCTACGAAAAGGGAAAGCGGTGACGGTAGACATTCATAACTCGCTTTCTGAAGAGACCACGCTGCACTGGCACGGGCTGGAAGTCCCGGGCGAAGTGGATGGTGGTCCTCAGGGGGTTATCAAGCCTGGGGGTAAACGCAGCGTAACCTTTACCCCTGACCAGCGGGCGGCAACCTGCTGGTTCCATCCGCATCAGCATGGCAAAACGGGCCATCAGGTGGCGATGGGGCTGGCCGGACTGGTGTTGATTGAGGATGACGAAAGCCGTCTCCTGCGCCTGCCAAAACAGTGGGGTATCGACGATGTGCCGGTGATTGTGCAGGACAAAAAATTCAGCGCTGACGGGCAAATTGACTATCAGCTGGATGTGATGAGCGCGGCGGTGGGCTGGTTTGGCGATACGTTGCTGACCAACGGGGCAATCTACCCACAGCATGCCGCCCCGAAAGGCTGGCTGCGCTTACGCCTGCTTAACGGCTGTAACGCCCGCTCGCTGAACTTCGCCACCAGCGATAAGCGCCCGCTTTACGTGGTGGCAAGCGACGGCGGCCTGCTGCCGGAACCGGTAAAAGTGAGCGAGCTGCCGATGCTGATGGGCGAACGCTTCGAGGTGCTGGTGGATATCAGCGATGGCAAAGCGTTTGATCTCGTGACCCTGCCGGTCAGCCAGATGGGGATGGCCGTCGCGCCGTTTAATAAACCACACCCGGTGTTGCGCATTCAGCCACTACAGATCACCGCCTCCGGCACGCTGCCGGACACCCTGACCACGCTGCCTGCGCTCCCGTCGCTGGATGGGTTGACGCAGCGTAAGCTTCAGCTCTCTATGGATCCGATGCTCGACATGATGGGCATGCAGGCGCTGATGAAGAAGTATGGCAATCAGGCCATGGCGGGAATGCACCACGGCCAGATGATGGGCCACATGAATATGGACCACGGCAAAATGGGCGGCATGGATCACGGCGGTCATGGTTTCGATTTCCACAACGCCAACCGTATCAACGGCCAGGCGTTCGATATGAACACACCGATGTTCGCCGCAACGAAAGGGCAGTTTGAGCGCTGGGTCATTTCAGGCGAAGGCGACATGATGCTGCACCCGTTCCATATCCACGGCACGCAGTTCCGCATTCTCTCCGAGAACGGTAAAGCGCCGGACGCGCATCGCGCGGGCTGGAAAGATACGGTGAGGGTGGAAGGCGGCGTCAGCGAGGTGCTGGTGAAGTTCGACCACGAGGCGCCGAAAGAGTTTGCTTATATGGCGCACTGTCACCTGCTGGAGCATGAAGATACGGGGATGATGCTGGGCTTTACCGTATAAAAAAAGCCGGGTGGCGGCTTCGCCTTACCCGGCCTACATAGGACACCCGAAAGCCCGGTATGCGTTAGCGCCACCGGGCTTTTTCATTACTTAGCGTCGTCAGGCAGTGCATACGCGACAATATAGTCGCCCATCTTCGTACCAAACGAACCGTGACCACCCGCAGAGATGACAACGTACTGCTTGCCATTCACTTCATAGGTCATCGGCGTTGCCTGGCCACCGGCCGGCAGACGGCCCTGCCACAGTTTTTCACCGTTGGTCATGTTGTACGCGCGCAGGTAGTTATCTGCGGTCGCCGCGATGAACAGCACGTTACCGGCGGTGGAGATTGGGCCACCCAGCATTGGCATACCCATATTGAATGGCACCGGAACCGGCATTGGGAACGGCATGCTGTCCTGCGGCGTACCAATACGTTTCTTCCAGACAATCTTGTTGGTCTTCAGATCCAGGCCGGAGATATAACCCCAGGCAGGCTGTTTACACGGCAGACCGAACGGAGAGAGGAACGGATTCAGAGTCACACCGTAAGGAACGCCATACTGCGGCTGGATACCGGCTTCGGTACCGCTGCCTTTCGCATCCTTCGGCTGCTCCATTGGGTTACCCGGACCGCGTGGGATCAGACGGGACACGAACGGCAGCGCCATTGGGTTAGCGATAGCGACCTGACGGTTCGGGTCAACGGAGATCCCGCCCCATTCGAACATCCCCAGGTTACCCGGGAAGACCAGCGTACCCTGCTCTGACGGTGGGGTGAAAATCCCTTCGTAGCGCAGCTGATGGAACATCACGCGGCATACCAGCTGGTCAAACATGGTAGCACCCCACATGTCCGCACCGCTGAGGTTTTTCTCCGGACGGAAGCTCAGGTCAGAGAACGGCTGCGTTTTGGTGACGTAGTCGCCTTTGGCAGCGCCCTGTGGAACCGGTTTTTCCGGCGCAGGCACAACCAGCTTACCGTTGCTGCGATCCAGCACGAAGATGTTGCCGGTTTTCGCCGGGGCGTAAATCACCGGAACGGTTTTGCCGTTAACGGTAATGTCCGCCAGCGTCGGCTGGGATGGCATATCCATATCCCACAGATCGTGGTGAACGGTCTGATAGCTCCACGCCAGTTTACCGGTCGTTGCGTTCAGCGCCACGATGGAGCTGGCGTAACGTTCCTGCTCCGGCGTGCGGTTACCGCCCCAGATATCCGGCGTGGTCACGCCCATTGGCAGGTAAACCAGGTCCAGCTTCGCGTCATACGCGGCCGGTGCCCAGGAGTTCGGCGAGTTAAAGGTAAAGGTGTGTTCGTCAGACGGGATTGCGTTTGGATCTTTCGCGCCCGGGTCGAAGGCCCACAGCAGTTTACCGGTGTTCACGTCGAAACCACGGATAACGCCGGAGGTTTCACGGGTAGAGAAGTTATCCGTTACCGAACCGGCAATCACGATGGTTTTATCGGTGATAATTGGCGGGGAGGTTGGCTCATACAGACCCGGCGTGGTGTCCGGCATATTGGTCTGAAGATTCAGGATACCTTTGTTGGCGAAGGTTTCGCACAGCTTGCCGGTCTCAGCGTTAATGGCAAACAGGCGGCCATCGTTAACCGGCAGCATAATGCGGCGAGGACAGTCGGCAATGACTTCCGGGCTGGCATTATCCGCGCGCGCTTCGTGGTAAGAGACGCCGCGGCAGGTAATGTGCTGGAACGACGGGTTGGAGTTCAGCTGTGGATCGAAGTGCCATTTCTCTTTACCGGTGGCCGCGTCGAGCGCGAACAGACGCTGGTGCGCCGTACACAGGTAGAGCATGTTGCCCACTTTAATCGGGGTCACTTCGTTGGTCAGCTCACCCGGATCGTTCGGCATTTTCAGGTCGCCGGTGCGGAATACCCAGGCTTCCTTCAGGTTTTTCACGTTGTCCGCGTTGATCTGCTTCAGCGGGGAGTAGCGTTGACCTTCCTGATTACGGCCATAGGCGGGCCAGTCGCCGTCAGCCACCTGCGAAATAGCCGCGGCTGGCGTAGATTCTGTGTTCAGCGTACCGTGGATCTCCTGCGGGTCGTTGAAACCGGCCCAGGTCAGGATACCGCCGCTAATCAGCAGGGCAACGAGCAGGCCGGCTACGGCACCGCTGGACGGGACGATCAGACGACGCCAGACAAACGGCAGGATCAGCCAGATACCGAAGAAGACCAGAATGTCGCTGCGCGGCGTCAGCGCCCAGAAGTCGAACCCGACTTCCCACACGCCCCAGATCATGGTGGCAAGGAGCAGGGCGGCATACAGCCACAGAGCAGAACGTTTTCTCCGCAACAGCAGGACGGTTACGCCAACCATAACCAGACCCGCAATCGGGTAGTACCAGGAGCCGCCAATAGCGACCAGCCAGACGCCACCGATCAACAAATACAGCGCGCAGAATGCGGCAAACGCGGCTGTTAATGTTACCAGTAGACGCGGCTGCTTAGTTTTTGTTTCAGCCATAGAAAAGTACTCGTCAGTTTTGTTAATTATTTGCTAGCAATTAATTATAGGTATTAACAACTGTGATCGGAATCACAAATATTGCTTTTATAACTCATACGCCAGGCTTATCCATTTACTGATATAATGGCTGGCTTGCGTATCGATGCCGGAGCAAGAATCATCCGCATTGAGAGATTTTCATTAAAATCATTTGGTTAGTAATATGAAACATACTGTTGAAGTGATGATCCCGGAAGCCGAGATCAAAGCGCGTATCGCCGAACTGGGTCGTCAAATCACCGAGCATTACAAGGACAGCGGCAGCGAAATGGTGCTGGTTGGTCTGCTGCGCGGTTCTTTCATGTTCATGGCAGACCTGTGCCGTGAAGTGCAGGTACCGCACGAGGTCGATTTTATGACCGCTTCCAGCTACGGCAGCGGCATGTCCACAACCCGTGATGTGAAAATCCTGAAAGATCTGGATGAAGATATTCGTGGCAAAGATGTGTTGATCGTTGAGGACATCATCGACTCCGGCAACACGCTCTCTAAAGTGCGGGAGATCCTGAGCCTGCGCGGACCAAAATCGCTGGCGATTTGTACCCTGCTGGATAAGCCTGAGCGCCGTGAAGTACAGGTGCCGGTGGAGTTCGTTGGCTTCTCCATCCCGGACGAATTCGTCGTGGGTTACGGCATTGATTACGCCCAGCGTTATCGTCATTTGCCGTATGTTGGCAAGGTCGTGATGCTGGACGAGTAATCGTGGCGTGTTGCCCGGTGGCGCTCCGCTTACCGGGCCTACGAAGGGCACGTGTAGGCCGGGTAAGGCGCAGCCGCCACCCGGCTTTGTTTATTTGTGGTTAACGTGCTTAAGCTTGAGGTTGGCAATCCCCGAGCGGTAACGCTGCTCCAGCGTTTCGCGGTTGGTGGCGGTCACTTCCAGATTGCGCAGCAGGCCGTCGTGAATACCGTACGCCCAGCCGTGAATAGAGACCTTCTGCCCGCGTTTCCACGCCGACTGCATAATGGTAGAGTGGCCCAGATTGTATACCTGCTCCATCACGTTCAGCTCGCACAGGGTGTCGAGACGGCGTTCCTGCGGCATTTCGCCCAGCAGTGAGCTATGTTTGAACCAGATATCACGAATGTGCAGCAGCCAGTTATCGATTAACCCCAGCTCTGTATTTTCGACCGCCGCCTGCACGCCGCCGCAGCCGTAGTGGCCGCAGATAATAATGTGCTCGACCTCCAGAACATCAACGGCATACTGAACAACCGAAAGGCAGTTGAGATCGGTATGAATAACCAGATTAGCAACGTTGCGGTGAACAAACAGTTCGCCAGGCTCAAGACCGGTCAGACGTTCGGCAGGGACGCGGCTGTCGGAACATCCAATCCAGAGAAAGCGCGGGTTCTGCGCTTGTGCAAGTTTTCCAAAAAATCCGGGGTCTTCCTCCACCAGCATTTTTGACCATAGTGCATTGTTGCTGATGAGTGTATCTATGTCGTTCATGGAGGTTAGCGACCTGTAACCAAGTGATTGCGTTGCGCTACTATAGGGTAACCCGACTTTTAATGAAACCACACAACGTGTGTCAGAACTTAAGGTAAGTTGAATTCATGGCGATTGCACTGGAGCTGGAACAGCTCAAAAAAACCTACCCGGGAGGCGTTCAGGCGCTGCGCGGGATAGATCTTAAAGTCGAAGCGGGAGATTTCTACGCGCTTCTGGGGCCGAACGGGGCGGGGAAATCCACCACCATCGGGATCATCAGCTCGCTGGTCAATAAAACTTCCGGACGCGTCAGCGTGTTTGGCTACGATCTGCAAAAAGACGTGGTCAACGCCAAGCGTCAGCTTGGGCTGGTGCCGCAGGAGTTTAACTTCAACCCGTTTGAAACGGTGCAGCAGATTGTGGTTAACCAGGCGGGCTACTACGGCGTCGAGCGTAAAGAGGCGCTGGAGCGCAGCGAAAAGTACCTGAAACAGCTCGATCTGTGGGAAAAGCGTAACGAACGCGCGCGAATGTTGTCCGGAGGAATGAAGCGCCGCCTGATGATTGCCCGCGCGCTGATGCATGAGCCAAAGCTGCTTATTCTCGATGAGCCGACCGCCGGGGTGGATATTGAACTGCGTCGATCCATGTGGGGCTTCCTGAAGGATCTGAACGATAAAGGCACCACCATCATTCTGACCACGCACTATCTGGAAGAGGCGGAAATGCTGTGCCGCAATATCGGCATTATCCAGCACGGCGAGCTGGTGGAAAACACCTCGATGAAGAATCTGCTCTCCAAACTGAAATCAGAGACCTTTATCCTCGATCTGGCGGCGAAAAGCGCGCTGCCGAAGCTGGAGGGGTATAACTACCGTCTGGTCGATACCTCGACGCTGGAAGTGGAAGTGCTGCGCGAGCAGGGGATCAACAGCGTGTTTTCACAGCTGAGCGCGCAGGGCATTCAGGTATTAAGTATGCGTAACAAAGCGAACCGACTGGAAGAGCTGTTTGTCTCTCTGGTGCACGATAAACAAGGAGACAAGGCATGACGCATCTTTACTGGGTCGCGCTGAAAAGCATCTGGGCGAAAGAGATCAACCGCTTTATGCGTATCTGGGTGCAAACCCTGGTGCCGCCGGTTATCACCATGACGCTCTACTTCATCATTTTCGGTAACCTGATTGGTTCCCGCATCGGTGAGATGCACGGTTTCACCTATATGCAGTTCATCGTGCCGGGCCTGATCATGATGGCGGTGATCACCAACGCTTATGCGAACGTGGCGTCGTCGTTCTTCAGCGCCAAGTTCCAGCGCAACATTGAAGAGCTGCTGGTGGCGCCGGTGCCAACGCACGTCATCATCGCCGGTTACGTGGGCGGCGGCGTGGCGCGCGGGCTGTGCGTGGGGATCCTGGTAACGGCCATTTCTCTGTTCTTCGTGCCGTTCCAGGTTCACTCCTGGCTGTTCGTGGCGCTGACGCTGCTGCTGACGGCAATCCTGTTCTCGCTGGCCGGCTTGCTGAATGCGGTGTTCGCGAAAACGTTTGACGACATCAGCCTGATCCCGACCTTTGTGCTGACGCCGCTGACCTACCTCGGCGGGGTGTTCTACTCCCTGACGCTGCTGCCGCCGTTCTGGCAGGCGCTCTCGCACCTGAACCCGATTGTCTATATGATCAGCGGTTTCCGCTTCGGTTTCCTCGGCATTACCGACGTGCCGCTGTTCACCACCGTTGTCGTGCTGGCGGTGTTTATCGTGGCGTTCTACCTGCTGTGCTGGTATCTGATCCAGCGTGGTCGCGGCCTGCGTAGCTAAACCTCTGCCTTCTGCCCGGCGACGTACCGTCTGCCGGGCACTTTCTTTGACAGTTATCACCATAAACTAACCTTCACTCCGGTAAACTACTCGCCTGCTAAGGAGAGACGTTATGCTGGGATGGGTGATCACCTGCCACGATGAAGTGGCGCAGGAAATGCTGCTGAAGCTGGAGGCCCGATTTGGTCCCCTGGCGCAATGCCGCGCGGTAAACTACTGGCGAGGGCTAAGCACCAACATGCTCAGCCGAATGATGTGCGACGCGCTGCATGAAACCGACACCGGTGATGGGGTGATTTTTCTCACCGACAGATCGGGCGCGGCGCCTTATCGTTCAGCGGCGTTAATGAGCCACAAGCACGATAATTGTGAAGTGATCTCCGGTATCAGCCTGCCATTACTCGAAGTCATGTACCCGCTACGCGCAACGTTGAGCAGCGCTGAGTTTCGCCACGCCATTGTGGCGCAGGGCTTGCCGGGCGTGAGTAGCTTATGGCACCAGCAGCAGAAAAACCCGCCTTTCGTTCTGCTTCACGATCTGTATAAGCATTAAACATTGGTATTGATGACGCTTTTGCTACAATGGCGGCTGATTTTCCGTGTCGATTTATATCCCATGCTCATGCGCGTTATCTTTATCCTTCTGCTACTGGTATCCGGTGGGGCGTCTGCCAGCCTGACCAGTCAGCAAGGCCTGCCTGCTCAATATATGCAAACCACTGAAGATGCGGCCATATGGGCGCAGGTGGGTAACGCCGTGGTGAACGTGGGTAACGTCCGCGCCGGGCAGATCCTCGCCGTTTTTCCGGCGGCAGCTGATTACTACGAATTTCGTTTTGGATTTGGCACGGGCTTTATTGATAAAGACCACCTTGAGAAAGTGCAGGGTAAACAACGCGTTGAGGATAGCCTGGGCGACCTCAATAAGCCGCTCAGTAATCAAAACCTCATCACCTGGAAAGACACGCCTGTCTACAATGCTCCCAGCAGCGGAAGCGCGCCGTTTGGCACCTTAAGCGCCAATCTTCGCTATCCGATCCTGAATAAGCTGAAAGACCGCCTGAACCAGACCTGGTTCCAGATCCGTATCGGCAATCGTCTGGCGTGGATCAGTAGCCTGGACGCGCAGGAAGATAACGGGCTGCCGGTTCTGACCTACCATCATATTCTGCGTGATGAAGAGAACACCCGTTTTCGCCACACCTCCACGACGACCAGCGTACGCGCGTTTAATAACCAGATGGCCTGGCTACGCGATCAAGGCTATACCACGCTGACGATGTACCAGCTGGAAGGGTACGTGCGTAACAAAATGAA
Organism: Enterobacter cloacae complex sp.; assembly: GCF_900322725.1. NCBI lineage: Bacteria > Pseudomonadati > Pseudomonadota > Gammaproteobacteria > Enterobacterales > Enterobacteriaceae > Enterobacter > Enterobacter cloacae complex sp. The sequence goes on from NZ_LT991957.1 coordinate 2,958,407, forward strand.
TCTGCCCGCGAAAGCGGTGGTGATCACCTTTGACGACGGCCTCAAATCGGTGAGCCGCTACGCGTATCCGGTGCTGAAAAAGTATGGCTTCAACGCGACGGCGTTTATTATTTCATCCCGTATCAAGGGCCATCCGCAAAAGTGGGACCCAAAATCGCTACAGTTCATGAGCGTTCAGGAAATTAAGAGCATCCAGGACGTGTTCGACATCCAGTCTCACACCCATTTTCTGCATCGCGTGGATGGGTATAAACATCCCATCTTACTGAGCCGCAGCTATCATGTGATCCTGTTTGATTTTGAACGCTCGCGGCGTGCGCTGGCGCAGTTCAATCCGCGCGTGCTGTATCTGTCGTATCCGTTTGGCGGCTATGACAAAAAAGCGATAAAGGCGGCGAATGATGCCGGTTTCCATCTGGCCGTGACGACGATGAAGGGGAAGGTGAAGCCGGGGGATAATCCGTTCTTACTGAAACGCCTGTATATCTTAAGAACGGATTCGCTGGAGACGATGTCGCGGCTGATCAGTAATCAGCCGCAGGGGTAGGGATTAGTCGTAGGAGAGGGTGAACACGCCTGTAGCCTTAAACGCGCCGGGCTTGACCGTACTGCCATTCGCGACCAACTGAGCCACGTAGTTAATCTGCGTCGAGCCGGGAACGGTGGTATCCGTCATGATGTACGACGAGTTCGCGTTATTTGGAATAAGCTGCGAATTTCCGTTATACATGATCCGCACGCCTGCGCCTTCCGCCCCCGATGTAAGGGTGTTGCCCAGCAAATCGTTGCCTGTGCCCGTCAGCTTTGTGGTCGTAAGCTTGGTGGTAAACTTCGTCGTGCTGGTGCAGCTATTTAAATGTATGGAGAAGGGCACGTCTTTGACGTTGTTATTTTTGATATCGGAAACAAAATAATCCCCCAGATTCACCGTGTCCGTGCCGTCTGACAGCATGGCGATATCGCAGGTTGGCAGCACGATGGGGATCTGGAATGAGTCCTCAGTGACCATAAACGTGTAGGGTTTGTTATTGCTATCATTTGGATCAGTGCCAAGTGCCATTTTTCCGAGTGTGCCAGCCTTAGGCTTTATTACGGTTGTTTTATTTGGATTGCCAACATAGCCATCACTAATAAAGACGTCCACCTGTGTGTTAAGCCATTTCTCATCCCAAGGGTCACTTCTGTCGGACCCGGCGACGGTGGCCCAACCTGTGGTGTTCGTCGCAAAATATCCTCCCGCACCTCCGCCTTCCGAAACGCGAACCCTAACGAGATAATAGATGCCGGGGATATTTGTTTCGAACATGGCACTACCGTTCCACCCACCCTTCAACAACTCAGGGTTTGTTTGTGACAGAAGATTATAATCATCGTCTCCTGGACCACATTTACCCTGAATTCCTGGTGTCAGATTAACTATAAATGAGGCGATTGCGGTAAAAGCGACTGGTGGAGGGAGTCGCACCGTAGCACCAGAGTATTGGGAATTGACAAGCGTAGTTGTTCCGCCATGTCCATTATTTATTCGACACTCCCCTGCCCAGCTAATTGGACTGAGAGATAATAATAAACATGTAGAGACAAAAGCCATCGTTCTTTTAAAAATATTTTTATGTATTATATAGTTGAACATTCTCATCCGTATCCTGTTCTGGTTATTACTCGTAAGTGACATCAACCAGCACTTTGCTCGTGACAATACCGCCAGTTACAACCCCGACATTCTGATATCTGACGTAGAACTGATAATCCCTTAAAAATGCGGTACCTTGACCACTCACGTCATAGACGACTTTTGACGTACCATCGCTGTTTAAAACGTTGGTTTTATTTTTCTCCGAGAAAAGGACGACGCCAACATTTTTGGCTGCCCCTGCAACAGTCTCTTCACTTTTAAATACCTGGTTTTGTCCCGGCCAAAATCCTGATTGTGGCGAGAAGCTAAAATTCAGCTTTTTAGCCGTGCTGCTGTCTCCGTAGCAATCATCAACATGGATCTTAAAAGGGGTTCCGCTTGCATCATCGGTAGCCGTATACCGATCGCTACCATCAGCGTTATAAAACCAATTCCGCATTACGTTGGGGAGATAAATTTCTCCGCCATTCTCGACGCTTAACTTGCAGGTGCTATTAACAATATTGGCTGTAAGATTTACGTCGAGCCCAGCACCTGCCTGGCTTACGCCAGGCAGACTCCCGCCAGCCAGAGCCATAAGCAACACAAGACCGGGCTGGTATAATATAAACGGTGATTGTGGCATAAGGGTTCCTGGGATTACGGATAAGCGATAGTAAAGGTCACTGGCGCGGTTACTGTGCCTGCCGTTACGTCAGCGATGGTTTTGTCTTTCGCAATGACGATACGGGATTTCATTGGGAATTCACCTGCACCATCAGTGATGGTGACTTCCTGAGCCGCCGGTGGTGTGCCGCAGCTCAGCAGCTTGCCGCTATCCACTTCGCCTGACCAGACTTCAAAACCCGTTGAAGAACCGCCAGAGAACGAGTCGCCGTTCGCGGCGTTACCGGTACAAGCGCCGCCGGCACCTTTTGTTGCGGTGACCGTTGCTTTCGTTACGCCTGAACAATTGCTGAGGCTAATTTTCAGCGGCTCCACGCGGGTTTTGTTAACCAGGTCGGACTTGAATACGTCCCCAAAGCCGATTTCTGTTGCTGTCGTGCCTGCTCCGTTAACCATATTTGCTGCGCAGGTGCCAGAGGTGATCGTGCTCTTAAAGGTCATTTCTACACTGCCGGTACCCGTAATGGCCGCGTTTGTCATGCCAGAGAATAAAACGGCAGAAACGGACAGGGCGATAAAAGCTGAGTTAAATTTCATGATAGTGCTCCGTATTCCTGCTCAGATCATTCGTAAGTAAATTCAAAGGTACCGACAGTCTGAAATTGACCAATTGTCAATTCATTAGCAGAGGTTTCACGCAGGGTGGCTATCAGCGGAACTTCTTTATTTGTGATTTCCTCCTGCGTCCAGACCAGACGTTTGGAATCATCGGTGGAGTTAACGGTGAATGGTGCTGTTGGTGCGGATTCGCGCGCAATTTCTACCGCAGAATAGTTAGCGAAACCCGCCCCTTTAAGCTGGTTAACAAGCCCTGTTTTTAAATAAGATGCCGGCGAGCCTTTAACGGTTGTTTTCAGAGTACGTAAGGATGATGGGCAATCAATAATGGCAATTTTGAACTTTGCCGTGACGTTACCCGCACGAATATCATCAATACGCGCCTGACCGTTGTTACCCAGCGTCAGCGTTTGTGCTGTATTTGAACCATCGCCCCCCACCAGCTTCATATCACAGGTGGTTTCGCGAATATTGGCGGTAAAGTTAACGTTCAGCTCGGTGGCCGCAGCTGCACCCGACATCGCTAACAGACTTAATGCGATTAACGAATAACCGCAATGTTGTTTCTTCATATTATTTCCCATGGATGTTATTCCCTGTTTAAAGCTTTACATTTGACACTGCTGATTATTCAGAAGGGTGGTGAGGCCAACCTTCTTCGCATCGGCCGGGATTTGATAGCGCACGGTGCAGGTACTGGTACCGTCACTGCCCCATACCACGCGAAGGACGCCTTTATCTTCTACGCCGCGCACGTAGGCCTGACCTGCCTGACCGACCGTACCGATAGGCTCGTTTTTCTCGTTCAGCACGTCGGCGCCTAACGGAATGAAGCCTTTATCAGAACGATGCAGATCCAGTACCAGCGAACGTCCCTCGTCCGTTTCAAAATTAACTAACACGACGGAACCGTTTCGCGGCACGGTGACGGCGCTGGTGTTTTTGATTTCAACATCCGCTTCGAGGGTGCTGATATCCAGGTAAACCCGGTTTTCCCGGTAGGCGGACATCGACGGCATGATTCCATAGCCCGAGCTGTTAATGCGGCCCTGGCCGTAGCCCAGACGCGCATTTTTGGCGCCGCTGGCTTTTACCAGTGCCAGCGAATCCGTTTCGCCGATGCTGCCCGGTGCAAGGACCACGCCGCCCGAGTGAACCACCATGCCACCGCTGTAGCTCGCCGAGTATTGTTTGCTGTTGTCATCACCAAAGGAGGCTGACAGGCCGAGCGGCCCGTACGGGCTATTCCAGGAGCTAAAGCCGCTGATCTGGTTCAGGTTGCCGAAGTTGCCCCCGCTTGACGATTCGCTGACCGAGTAGCTCAGGTCGTTATTTTGGGTGCTGCCGCTCGCCGTCGAGTTGAAGCTGGTGCCACCCTTTAAATCTGAGCGCAGGCTCATGTTGATGTTGTTAAAGCCGCCCGTCTGGGAACTCTCTTTGCTGAATACGCTGAACGGAACACTGACGTTGAGATACACGCTATCGTCTTTCTCGCCCGAATCGTCATAGGTGCGCTGGACCGACACGCTGTAGCTACCGTATGCAAAGCTGTTGTTATAGCCCAGGCTGTAGTCAGACGTAGAGCTGGTGTTGTTCCAGTAATCCTGCCAGGTACCGCTGACGTAGAGCGATCCATAGTCTTCGCCATTCCTGTTCAGGGGCTGGTTAAGGCTGATCTGCACCTGATTTTTCGTACGCTGATAGTCAGCGTAAAGCTCGGCGTTGCTGTCGTAGGTGCGGTTGCCGTACTCCTCGTTATGAATACCGTCCTGTAGAGAGGCGGCATCATTCAGACTGAGGTAATCTTCCGTGGAGAAGCGATACGCGGCCACGTTGAACGAGGTATTGGTTGTTTCCAGCATTTTGCTGTAGGTCAGCCGGTAACTTTGTCCTTTGAGCGTACCGAGGCCGTCGATATCCGCATGTGACTGGGTGACGTCGAACGCAAATGCACCGATGCTGGTGTTCATGGCCAGACCCAGCAGCCCGGCGTAGAAATCCATATCCGTGTACTGTGCACCCACGTAGCCGGTAAACGTGTTGTTCAGACCATAGGCGTAGGTGGCGTAACCCACGTTGGGTTTGTCGCGCAGTGAATCATCGCTCAGCTCTCCTAAGCCCACGTCCCAACGGCTTGAGCCTGGACGAAGCATTTGGGTGACAGAGGAGAACGGCACGGTAAACGTACGTTTGCTTCCGTCCGCTTCCTCAACGGTGACAATCAAATCGTTGCCATAGCCCGTTGTGCTGAGGTCGTTAATCTCAAATGCGCCCGGCGGGACGGTGGTTTCATAAATCTTGTTGCCGCTCTGGACCACGCTGACTTTGGCGTTACTGTTAGCCACGCCGCGGATGACGGGCGCGTAGCCAGATGCCCCCTGAGGGAGCATGCGATCGTCGTTATACATGCGCGCACCGCGCAGGTTTACAGAATCAAAAGCGTCGCCGCGGGTGAAGGAATCACCCAAAACCAGCTGTGCATTCAGGGGCGTGATATCGCGCTGAAGATAAATGTCCTGACTCGAATAGTGGGAACCGTTGTCGCTTTCCCAGTTCAGGCTGCCGCGAGAGCGCAAGCGCCACGGTCCCATGTTCAGGCCATAGCGCAACCCCGCATAGGCGGTATCCGAACTCGTCCCGCTCGTTTCGCTATGCCATGCGTTGAGATCGTAAGAGAGCAGCCCCGCCGGCACGCCGTCTTCCCAAAGCGAGGGGTCGACATAGCCTGCGGGCTGCTTAAGCACGTAGATCTGCGGGAAATTAAGGTCTATCTCCTGTTTGCCGCTGTCAAAGTTTGCAGACGCGCCGGGATAGTTTTCCTTGATGTTTACGCAGGCCGTTTCGTCATCCTGTTCGTCATTTTTCAAGACGCTGGTATCAATGCCTGATTGGGACAGGATAAGTTTCGTCAGACACGCCGAGGCGCGCGGCGTTTTATTATCAACAAAGTTTATCTCAAGCGTGGATTTTGACTTGCCATTCAAATTGACCTTGACGCGGTAGGTTCCCGGCAGAACCGGGTTACCGTAAGCATAACGATCGACGTTGATACTCCCACTATTATCGATAAGAAACTGGTCGTTAAATTCAACGGCTGAATCTGATTCGGAAATGTTGTCGACAGCGTTATTTTCATTTTCGCTGGCATACAGCGGCAGTGCAGCGCAAATAGCGAGACATAAAAGTGATCGTTGAAATAACATGATTTTACCAATCAGGTCACGTTTGAATACCCGAAGTATTCAAACAACTTATATTTATAATGGGGCTGTGAGTTGCTTATTTAATGCTGGCGTCGAAAGTGTCTGAGCCGCCATTGTCATTAATGGCTTCGTAAGACACAGAGCCCGCAACGGTATTGGTTAATCCCTTAACCTGCATTGCCTGCGTGCTAAATGGCAAAACAGATTTGTGTTCAACCTGATACGTTTTAGTGCCTGTTTTCAACGTGACGTTTGCAATGGAAACGTTGTAAGGCGAATTGTTATGTGCGACCAAATTTACAGCATTCCCTTGCTTCTGCTGCGACCAGGTGACGTGGGCTGCGGCATCGCCTGGCGTACCCTTCAGGCCATCAGGACGGAAGAAGAGTTTAATGCGCGTACGGAACGCCAGCTGGAGCAGGTTTGGGCTCTCACCCTCTTTCACTTTTGATTTCGGTGGGATCTCAAGCACGTTGAACCAGAACAGGGATTCTCTGTCCTGCGGCAGCGATCCACCTAAATAGGCGATACGAACAGATTGACCTTTTTGCGGATCGATTCGGGAAACCGGTGGCGTAATGATAAACGGTAATTTTAGTTCCTGCGGGTTGGTATCATCGCGACCATCATCGAGCCATGATTGTACCAGCAGCGGTTTTTTACCGCGGTTGTCTAACGTGACAATGACATCTTTCTGCGATTGCGGATAGACGATTCGCGTGCCAGAAATCACGATATCGGCACTTGCTTGGAATGATGCGAAAACGGCTGCCGACAGGCAGACGACTTTTAATCCCTTAATGATTGCTTTGACTAACATTTTTCCACTTCCCTTGGAATGCTATTAAATAAACCCCCGACGGATGTCAGGGGGTAAGACGTACTTTTAAACTATGTTCTGGACATTATTCGTAGATCATAGTGAAGGCAGCTTGTGCCTGAACAACACCAGCAGAAACCGGGTTGCTTGCTGCATCCCAGCCCTGACCCTGGGTGTAGGCTACGCGGTAGTACAGTGCGCCTGCACCGTTGGCATCGATGGTGGCTTTCTGAGTGTTGTTAGCCTGATCCAGTTTGACTTGTTCAGTTACGGAGTTACCGTCGTTCGACAGTACCAGGTTAACGTTCTTCGCTGCGCCCTGGGTGTTGCCTGGTGGAACCAGCAGGCCGCCGTCGGTTGATGCAGAACCTGCCCATGAATCAAATTGTGCTGAGGCTTTGGCCACTGTTGCGGAATCACAGCCAGTCAGCGTCAGAGCGAATTTCTTTTCGCCCAGTGTGCTGGTGGTACCCAGTGCAGTACCGAAGTCTTTTACAAATACGGTATCCAGGTTAACGTCGAAATCATTGCCTTCCTGGTTAATCTTCTGGTCCAGAGAGACTTTACAGGTATTGTTGGAAACCATACCGTGGAAAGTTACGGTGCCGGTATCAGAAGGGATACCTTCATCAGCCATTGCAGAACCTGCGCTCAGAACCAGTGCTACTACTGTAGCCAAACCTAATTTATTTAAAGACATCATTATATCCATATTAAATTTTTGAGAGTTAAACATATGAAAAGAATATGTTTTTGCCGAATTAATATTTCGCGACGAAAATGGTAATGGAAGCGCGGGAGGGAAGATAGGGCGGGTGCATTAGAATTACTTAAAAATAAGTTAAGGTGATTTTATGGTATAAGTCTTAATAAAGGCTCTTGTATTATTTATGGTGGTGATGGGTAGTTAATTCAGTATTTGAAAGAAATTATATTTATGAGGGGCATATTTACGATTAATACATTACCCGAAATGATATTCGGGTAATGTAAATAAAAGAACAAGGATTATAACTAGGCAACCTGAACCGGAATCGCCTTAGCGGTGCGCTTCATGTCGTTATCGCCTTCAAAGTAAGCGACCTTTGGCTGCCAGCGGCGCGCTTCTTCATCAGACATCATGACGAAGCTGGCGATGATCACAATATCACCCACGTCCGCGCAGTGTGCCGCCGCGCCGTTCACGGAGATGATTTTAGAGCCGCGCTCGGCGGCGATCGCGTACGTGGAGAAGCGTTTGCCGTTATTCACGTTCCAGATATCAATCGCTTCGTTTTCGAGAATACCCGCCGCGTCGAGAAAATCCTGGTCGATCGCGCAGGAGCCTTCATAGTGCAGGTCGGCCTGAGTGACTTTCACACGGTGAAGCTTACCTTGCAGCATTTTGCGAATCATTACGTTTACCTTTCATCTTCCGGGTAGAAAAAACTACGCCAGCTCAACCACTTTGTTGTCGATAAGGCGGGCCTGGCCGAGCCATGCCGCCACCAGAATTACCGCACGTTTGCTGGTCTCTGACAGCGCCAGAAGCGTGTCGGCATCCCGAATTTGCACGTCGTCAGCGCGAAGACCTTTGTCGTTCAGCGCTTGTTCAGCCAGAGCAACAATCTCTTCTGCGGTTAACTCTTTCGCCAGCAGCTGCTCTGCCATGGTATTCATGACTTTGCTTAAGCCCGGCGCAATTTTACGCTGTTCGGCGGTCAGGTAGCCGTTACGGGAACTGAGCGCCAGGCCGTCTTTTGCACGCACAATCGGCACGCCGACAATCTCTATGTCGTAGCCCATGTCGGCAACCATTTTGCGGATCAGCGCCAGCTGCTGGAAATCTTTCTCACCGAAGCAGGCGATGTCCGGCTGCACTAGGTTAAACAGCTTGCTGACGATGGTGGAGACGCCGCGGAAATGGCCCGGGCGGCTGGCGCCTTCCAGCATGGTGGAAATGCCCGGTACGTCCACGTAGGTCGCTTCACCGGTTCCCTGTGGATAAACGTCTGCCGGAGCCGGCGCGAAGACGATATCCGCATGACGTTTTTTGAGCTTCTCGCAATCTTCCTGCAAGGTGCGCGGGTAGCGCGCCAGATCGTCTTCACGATCGAACTGCATCGGGTTAACGAAGATACTGACTACCACGATATCTGCACGGGCTCTCGCTTCATCGACCAGCTTCATATGGCCGTCGTGCAGGTTGCCCATGGTTGGGACCAGTGCGATACGTTTACCTTCCTGACGCGCCCGGCGGATATGCTGGCGCAGCAGCGGCAGGGTTTCTATGATTAGCACACCATGACTCCTTAATGGAAACTGTGTTCTTCGCCCGGATACACGCCGGACTCAACCTCGGCAATATACTGCCGCACCGCAGCGCGCATGTCGCCTGCTTCTGTCAGGAAATTTTTGGCGAATTTTGGAATATGTCCGCCGGTGATCCCGAAGGCATCATGCATCACCAGAATCTGGCCGTCGGTGACGTTGCCCGCGCCGATGCCGATAACCGGAATCGACAGCGCCTCGGTGATGCGTTTAGCCAGCTCAACCGGCACGCACTCCAGCACCAGCAGCTGCGCGCCGGCGGCTTCCAGCGCCACGGCGTCATCGAACAGCGTCTGCGCCGCATCGCCGCGCCCCTGAACCTTATAGCCACCAAAAATGTTTACTGACTGCGGCGTCAGCCCTAAGTGCCCGCAAACCGGCACGGCGCGTTCGGTGAGCATTTTCACCGTGTCCACCAGCCAGGCGCCGCCTTCAATTTTGACCATATTGGCGCCGGCGCGCATCACGGCTGCCGCATTTTCAAAGGCCTGTTCCGGGGTGGCGTACGCCATAAACGGCAGATCGGAAAGCAGCAGGCAGGCGGGGGCACCCCGGCGCACGGCGCGGGTATGGTATGCAATATCGTCGACCGTGACCGGCAGAGTGGAATCATGCCCTTGTACCGTCATCCCTAACGAATCTCCGACCAGCATGACGTTGATCCCCTCTTCGGCAAACAGTTTTGCGAAGCTGTAGTCATACGCGGTGATGGTGGCGAAGCGTTTTTTTTCCTGTTTGCATTTCTGCAATAAGGAGATGGTGGTTGGTTTCATACTGTTTCCTGATGGCCCAAAAGCGAATCTTTGCGCATTCTAACAGTAACATTCGAGGGAACAATGATTTTAGGCAATCGATTAACCACAATTAACAAATGGCTAATCGACGGTGACGCGGGATTACCAGCGGGCCGGTTTTTCCACGTTGAGGTTTTGCAGAACGGTCTTCAGCGAGATGCCGTCAGGGAAGGTGAGATCGGGGGCGATTTCATACAGCGGCCAGAGCATAAACCCACGGTTTTTCATGTCGTAATGCGGAACGGTGAGGCGTTCGGTGTTAATCACCTCGTGGCCGAAAAGCATCATATCCAGGTCGAGCGTGCGCGGCCCCCAGCGTTCGGCTTTGCGGACGCGGCCCTGCTGTAGCTCAATGCGCTGGGTGTTATCCAGCAGCGTTTCAGGATCCAAGGCCGTTTCCAGCGCCACGGCGGCGTTCAGATAGTCAGGCTGATCCTGCGGGCCGAGCGGTGGCGTACGGTAAAACGAAGAGGCAGCAACGATGCGGCTTTGCGGGATCTCCCCCAGCGCCTGCACGGCAGCGTTAACCTGCTCCAGCGGAGAGGCCAGATTGCTGCCGATGGCGATATACGCGAGGGTCATGCCGTGCCTTCACGACGCGGTGCGCGCTTGCGCGGACGACGGTGACGACGGCGCGGTGCCGGCTCATCATCCAGATCCGTAAGCATATCTTTTTGCTCCGGTGGTGCAGAAACCTGAAACTCGCCCCACCACTGCGCCAGGCGCTGTAGCTCCGGGTTTCTTTCCACTTCAGCACGCAGAGAGAGCAGGTCGAACGCGGCGCGGAACTTCGGATGCTCCATCAGCTTCCAGGCGCGTTTACCCTGACGGCGGGACATGCGCAGCTGAAGCTGCCAGATATCACGCACCAGCGTGGTAATACGTTTCGGGATCGCCAGCGTGCGACAGCCTTCGTCCAGCACGTCGTTTGCCGCCAGCGCGAACGCATCATAATAGGCGAGACCGCTCTCCTGCGTGATGCGCTGCGCCGTTTCCAGCAGCGGATACCAGAACATGGCCGCGAACAGGAATGCCGGGTTAACGCGCATATCGTTATGAATGCGGGTGTCAGTGTTCTTCAGCACCTGCGCAATCATCCGCTCCATTGCGCTGTCACCGTTTTCGGTGAAGTAGCGGGTAATGGTCGGGAACAGCGGCTGGAACAGGTTGTATTCACGCAGCAGATTGTAGGTTTCAAACCCGTAGCCTGCCTGGAGCAGCTTTAATGACTCTTCGAACAGACGGGCAGGGGGCACGTCGTTAATCAGCGTTGCCAGGCGTGGAATAGGTTCTGCGGTTTCCGGGCTGATACGCATGTTCAGCTTGGCGGCGAAACGCACGGCGCGCAGCATCCTGACCGGATCTTCGCGATAGCGCGTTTCTGGCGTGCCGATCAGACGAATCAGGCCGTCTTTCAGATCCTGCATGCCGCCGACGTAGTCACGCACGGTGAAATCCGCCACGCTGTAGTAAAGGCTGTTGATGGTGAAATCGCGACGCTGAGCATCTTCTTCAATAGAGCCGAAGATGTTGTCGCGCAGCAGCATGCCGTTTTGACCGCGCTGGGAAGTGGTGCGATCGTTGACGCCCGCTTCGTGGTGACCGCGGAAGGTCGCCACTTCAATAATTTCCGGGCCAAACATCACGTGCGCCAGACGGAAACGGCGGCCAACCAGACGGCAGTTGCGGAATAATTTACGCACCTGCTCAGGCGTGGCGCTGGTCGTCACGTCGAAATCTTTTGGTTTTTTGCCCAGCAGTAAATCGCGAACCCCGCCGCCGACGAGATAGGCCTCGTAGCCTGCTTTATTCAGACGATAGAGCACCTTGAGGGCATTTTCACTGATATCTTTGCGGGAAATGTTGTGCTGCTCACGCGGAACGACCGACATGTGTGGCTGTGCAATAGCGTCGTTCGCCATGCTCTCTTCGCGGCTCAGCACTTTACGGCAAAAATTAGCGACTCGGGTAAAAATAGTACACCTCGTAGTGTGTTTTGTTATCAAAAAAGCGGCTAATCATAGCTCAGCGCAACGCATTTGAGAATGCTGGATTTTTGGCACGGCCATTAGCGTCCAGCCAGCAACCGCTCTTTTCAGCAATTCATCCAGACTCAGATCCTGCCATTCCTGCGTTACATTCTGGTTGAGAAATCGCAGCGCGTCGATCAAAACCGGGCGCGGATCGCCGTCAGGCAGCGCCGGGGCATGATTCTGTTTTGACAGCTTATTCCCCTGTTCATTGACCGCCAGCGGCAGATGGATGTAATCCGGCACCGTCCAGCCAAACTGCTGGTAAAGCGATATCTGCCGCACGGTAGGTTCGACGAGATCCGCTCCACGCACGATTTCCGTGACGCCCTGAAAATGGTCATCGACGACGACTGCCAGGTTATAGGCAAACAGACCATCACGACGGTGAATAATAAAATCCTCACGCGCCAGGCGTTCATCCGCCTGAAGGGTGCCTGAGAGCACGTCGGTAAACTGCGTCACCGGAGAGCGCTGTATCAGCCGTACGGCGGCATTTTCAGGGCCGTTTTGCAGCGTACGGCAGTGGCCGTCGTAAACGCCACCCACGCTCTGAATACGCGCGCGCGTGCAGGTGCAGTTATAGGAAAGACCCTGTTCAGCAAGCCATGCCAGGCGTTCACGGTAGGCATCATGGCGTTGAGACTGCCAGAGCACTTCGCCGTCCCAGTGAAGACCGTAATGTTCCAGCTGACGCAGAATGGTTTCTGCTGCACCGGGAACTTCACGCGGAGGATCGATATCTTCAATGCGGACCAGCCATTTACCCTGACGGGCGCGAGCCTGTAGGTAGCTGCCGAGCGCGGCAATTAATGAGCCGAAGTGTAATTCACCGGAGGGAGATGGCGCAAAGCGCCCGATATAGTGAGATTCAGACATATCAACGGTAACAAGGCGGGAGAGACTCCCGCCTTTGCAGTAGTGAGAGGGCAGGCGTTAACCGGCCATCTGTTTTTCGCGGATTTCTGCCAGCGTTTTACAATCGATGCACAGATCGGCTGTTGGACGCGCTTCCAGGCGACGAATACCGATTTCAACACCGCAGGATTCGCAGTAGCCAAAATCTTCGTCCTCGACCTTCTTCAGCGTTTTTTCGATCTTTTTGATCAGTTTGCGCTCGCGATCACGGTTACGCAGTTCGAGGCTGAACTCTTCTTCCTGAGCGGCACGGTCGACCGGATCCGGGAAGTTAGCAGCTTCATCCTGCATATGTGTAACGGTGCGATCGACTTCATCCCTGAGTTGATTACGCCATGCTTCAAGAATACGCTTGAAGTGCGACAGCTGGGCTTCGTTCATATACTCTTCGCCCGGCTTCTCTTGATACGGCTCCACCCCAGCGATGGCGAGAATACTCAGGGACGATGTTTTACGGTTTTGCCCTTCTTGCATGTTGCTTCTCCTTAACACGCACTATCGATCCCCATGTTGGGGGAAAAATCAGGTCGCTATAAATAGCAGATGCTTTTCCGTATGGCAATTATCTAAACGTAACACTTGACAACCCTGTGAGGAAAAGCGTATTTGCGCACGCGGCCAGAACACTTATTAGTCAATCGTCTAATCCCTTATAAGACAATGGGAAGAGAGGATCTCAGAGTCATATTATCGGCAGAAAGTTCCGCTTTATAAGCCAAAATCTCTACCCCCTGCTTTTGTGCCTCATTCAACAATTGCGCGTATTTAGGATCAATATGACGGGCCGGGGAAAACCGTTCAATGGCTGAATGCAGAACCGCAAACAGCAACACGGCGCGCTTGCCCGCCGCCGCCACACTCATTAGCTCTCGCAGATGCTTCTGGCCACGTAGCGTTACCGCATCCGGAAAGAAGCCGTTTTCCTGTTCTGCTAACGTCACTGATTTCACTTCAATATAGCACTCAGGCCGGTCTTCCGCCTGGAGCATAAAATCAATTCTGCTGCCTTCATCGCCATATTTCACTTCGCTTTTTTGCGTGCCGTAACCCACAAGTTCAGGAAGGGTTCCATGGGTCAGGGATTCCTTAACCAGCTGATTGGCGCGCAGGGTATTAACGCAAATAAATGCCCCGTTTTGCGTTTCGGTCATTTCCCAGGTATGGGGATATTTGCGTTTAGTATTTTCTGAAGTGGAATACCAGACCGTATCGCCCGGCGTGGCGCAACCGGTCATGGCGCCGGTGTTAGGGCAGTGCAGCGTGAGCGTTTCGCCCTCAGGCGTGATTACGTCAGCGAGAAAGCGTTTGTAACGCTGGATCAGCGTGGCGGGCTGGAGTGCAGGGCTAAACTTCATCAGGATTCCTTAGCGTGTCGCCCAGCGTCCAGCGCTGGAGCGGAGTATAGCGGGTGCGTCCTTGTACAAAGGCAGATTCATAAAGCGCAAATTCCTTCACCTCAAAGGACCAGTGAAAGCCCGGTGGCGGGATGGCAACGGCATGACCCGCATCGCGCAGCAGGGTAATGTGGGGATGAAACGGCTGCGGGCTCTGGTAACAGCCGCTGCGCGCGGCCTGCGCTCGCAGCATGCTGGCGAGCTGGAGCAGCCCGCGAGGGGGCTGACGCGTCCCCAGCCAGACCACCCGAGAGCGCAGCCATTGCCCGGCATCGTCAAGATGCAGCGTAAACCCCGGCTGGGAAATGCGTCCGGCCAGTGCGCTTAAGGCGCGCTGCTTTTCAGCGCTTACATCGCCGAGAAACGCTAACGTCAGGTGCATATTGGCGGCGGCGACAGGGCGGCCCGCTTCTGCCGGGAAGTGGCTGGCGCGCCAGCGAACAATTTGCCGTTGAAGCGAGGCGGGTAATTCAATGGCGAAGAACAGCCGTTTTGACTCAGACATGCGCAAGACTCGGTAATGATATGCGCCGATGCTACAATGTACGCCGATTAATGTTAACCCTCTGGAGCCGTAAGTGTCTTCTTTGCCCGTTGCCGTCGTCCTTCCTGAGCTTCTTGCCGCCTTAGAACATGCGCCACAGGTTTTGCTCAGCGCGCCCACGGGAGCGGGTAAATCCACCTGGCTGCCCCTGCAAATCCTGCGTGAGGGGAACATCAGCGGGAAAATTATTCTGCTGGAGCCGCGCAGGCTGGCCGCGCGCAACGTGGCGCAGCGCCTCGCGGAACTGCTGAATGAAAAACCGGGCGAGACGGTAGGGTACAGGATGCGCGCCGAAACCTGCGTTGGCGCGTCCACGCGGCTGGAGGTGGTCACCGAAGGCATTCTCACCCGCATGCTGCAAAACGATCCGGAGCTGACCGGCGTCGGGCTGGTGATCCTTGATGAATTTCACGAGCGCAGCCTACAGGCCGATCTGGCCCTTGCGCTGCTGCTTGACGTACAGCAGGGGCTGCGCGACGACCTTCGCCTGCTGATTATGTCGGCGACGCTGGATAACGAGCGGCTCCGGCAGACGCTCCCCGACGCGCCGATGATTGCCTCCGAAGGACGAGCCTTTCCGGTTGAGCGCCGCTATCAGCCGCTGCCTGCGCATCAGCGCGTTGACGAAGCCGTTGCCATCGCCACCGCCGAACTGCTCCGCCAGGAGCCCGGCTCGCTGCTGTTGTTTTTACCCGGCGTAGGTGAAATCCAGCGCGTACAGGAACAGCTGGCGTCACGGGTGAGCAGCGATGTTGCGCTTTGTCCGCTGTATGGCGCCCTGTCGTTAAGCGACCAGCGCAAAGCAATCCTTCCCGCCCCGGCGGGGCAGCGCAAAGTGGTGCTGGCGACCAATATTGCCGAAACCAGTTTGACCATCGAAGGCATTCGCCTTGTGGTGGACAGTACGCAGGAGAGGGTCGCCAGCTTTGATCCGCGCACCGGGCTGACCAGGCTGCTGACGCAGCGCATTAGCCAGGCCTCGATGGTGCAGCGCGCAGGGCGAGCCGGGCGTCTTGAGCCGGGTATTTGTCTGCATTTAACGAGCGCCGAGCAGGCGGAGCGTGCGGCACTACAAAGCACGCCTGAAATTTTACAAAGCGATCTCTCCGGGCTGGTGATGGATCTGATGCAGTGGGGCTGCCCGGACCCTGACCAGCTCACCTGGCTTAATCCTCCGCCTGTCGTGAACCTCACCGCCGCGCGCAGCCTGCTGACCCAGCTTGGCGCGCTGGAAGGTGAACGTCTGACGGCGCGCGGCCAGAAAATGGCGGAACTGGGCAACGATCCGCGACTGGCAGCGATGCTGGTGGCCGCGCAGGGCGAAGATGAAATTGCCACGGCGGCAAAACTGGCGGCTATTCTTGAGGAGCCGCCGCGCGCCGGCAGCAGCGATCTGGGGCAGGCCTTTTCACGCAATCAGGGAAACTGGCAGCAGCGGGCACAGCAGCTATGTCATCGTCTGAAGAGCCGGGGAGGATCGCCTGACAGCGATAAAATGACTTCTCTGCTGGCACAGGCCTTTCCGGACAGGATTGCGCGCCGCCGCGGGCTTGACGGCCGCTATCAGCTGGCAAACGGGATGGGCGCGATGCTCGATAGCGATGATGCCCTGACGCGTCATGAATGGCTCATTGCCCCTCTGCTGCTACAGGGCAGCCATTCCCCGGATGCGCGCATCTTGCAGGCGCTTGCGGTGGATATTGACGCCCTGACGCGTGCCTGCCCGCAGCTGCTTCAGCAATCTGACATCGTGGAATGGGATGACGCTCAGGGAACGCTGAAGGCGTTCCGTCGTAGTCAGATTGGTAAACTGACGCTCGGGACGACACCGCTGGCGAAGCCGTCGGAAGAAGAGTTACACCAGGCGATGCTGAACGGCATCCGGGAAAAAGGGCTGAGCGTTCTGAACTGGACGCCGGAAGCTGAACAGTATCGCATTCGCCTGCACTGCGCCGCGAAGTGGCTGCCGGAATACGCCTGGCCGGCGGTGGATGACGATACCCTGCTCGCGACGCTTGAACAGTGGCTGCTGCCGCAGATGAGCGGCGTGCACTCGCTGCGCGCCCTTAAGGCGCTTGATGTTAAGGCAGCGTTACAGAATTTACTGGACTGGTCGTTACGTCAACGTCTGGATAGTGAACTGCCTGGGCATTACACTGTGCCAACCGGGAGCCGGATTGCTATTCGTTATCATGAGGATAATCCTCCGGCGCTGGCGGTTCGGATGCAGGAGATGTTTGGTGAGGCCACCACGCCGTCGATCGCTGAAGGGCGCGTGCCGTTAGTGCTTGAGCTGCTTTCGCCCGCGCATCGTCCCTTGCAGATCACCCGCGATCTGGGCGCGTTCTGGGCGGGGAGCTATCGTGACGTGCAGAAAGAGATGAAAGGGCGGTACCCCAAACACGTCTGGCCGGACGATCCGGCGAATACCGCGCCGACGCGGCGCACGAAGAAATATTCGTGATGAGTCGAAAAGGGGAGTGCGGCCTGATGCCCTCACCCCCGGCTCTCTCCCACGGGGAGAGTGACAAACAAACTTTGAGAGATTTCTTCTTTCACTGACCTGTGCAAGATAAGAAAATCTGGCCTTTGCGCCTGAATGTTGCGGAGAAAAAGCATGGCGGGGAATGACCGCGAGCCAATAGGACGTAAGGGAAAGCCAGCGCGTCCGGCGAAAGAAAAGGTAAGCCGTCGTCGCCTCAGAGATGAGGAGTATGACGATGACTATGAAGACGATTATGAGGATGAAGAACCGATGCCGCGTAAAGGGAAAGGCAAAGGGCGTAAGCCTCGTGGGAAGCGCGGCTGGTTCTGGCTGCTGCTGAAGCTGTTCATTGTTTTTGTTGTTCTGATCGCGATTTACGGCGTGTATCTGGATCAGAAGATCCGCAGCCGTATCGACGGGAAAGTCTGGCAATTGCCGGCGGCAGTGTATGGTCGCATGGTGAACCTTGAGCCGGACATGTCTATCAGCAAAAACGAGATGGTGAAACTGCTGCAAGCTACGCAGTATCGTCAGGTCACGAAAATGACCCGTCCGGGCGAATTTACCGTCCAGGCGAAAAGCATTGAGATGATCCGCCGTCCGTTCGACTTCCCGGACAGCAAAGAGGGCCAGGTGCGCGCGCGTCTGACCTTTGACGGCGATCGCCTGGAAACCATTGAGAACATGGATAACGACCGCCAGTTCGGTTTCTTCCGTCTCGATCCGCGCCTGATCACCATGCTGTCGTCCGCAAACGGCGAACAGCGCCTGTTCGTGGCGCGTAACGGCTTCCCGGATCTGCTGGTGGATACCCTGCTGGCAACCGAAGACCGTCACTTCTACGAGCACGACGGTATCAGCCTCTACTCCATTGGCCGTGCGGTGCTGGCGAACCTGACCGCCGGGCGTACGGTGCAGGGGGCGAGTACGCTTACCCAGCAGCTGGTGAAAAACCTGTTCCTCTCCAGCGAACGCTCTTACTGGCGTAAAGCCAACGAAGCGTACATGGCCGTGCTGATGGATGCGCGCTACAGCAAGGATCGTATCCTTGAGCTGTACATGAACGAGGTGTACCTCGGCCAGAGCGGCGATAACGAAATCCGCGGCTTCCCGCTGGCGAGCCTGTACTACTTTGGCCGTCCGGTGGAAGAGCTGAGCCTTGATCAGCAGGCGCTGCTGGTGGGCATGGTCAAAGGGGCGTCAATCTATAACCCGTGGCGCAACCCGAAACTGGCGCTGGAGCGTCGTAATCTGGTGCTGCGTCTGCTGCAACAGCAGCAGGTGATTGACCAAGAGCTGTACGACATGCTGAGCGCGCGTCCGCTGGGCGTTCAGCCGCGCGGTGGCGTGATCTCCCCGCAGCCTGCCTTTATGCAGATGGTGCGTCAGGAGCTGCAATCTAAGCTCGGAGATAAAGTAAAAGATCTCTCCGGAGTGAAGATCTTTACCACCTTTGACTCCGTGGCGCAGGATGCGGCAGAAAAAGCGGCGGTGGAAGGTATTCCGGTTCTGAAGAAGCAGCGTAAGCTGAGCGATCTGGAAACCGCGATGGTGGTGGTTGACCGCAACACCGGCGAAGTTCGCGCCATGGTGGGCGGCGCCGAGCCGCAGTATGCGGGCTATAACCGTGCGATGCAGGCGCGTCGTTCGATTGGTTCTCTGGCAAAACCGGCGACCTATCTGACCGCGCTGAGCCAGCCGAACCTCTATCGCCTGAACACCTGGATTGCCGATGCGCCTATCTCCCTGCGCCAGCCTAACGGTCAGGTATGGTCTCCACAGAACGACGATAAGCAGTTCAGCGGTCAGGTGATGCTGGTGGATGCGTTAACCCGCTCAATGAACGTGCCGACGGTTAACCTCGGCATGGCGCTGGGCCTGCCGGCCATCACCGATACCTGGCAGAAGCTGGGCGTGCCGAAAGATCAGCTGCACCCTGTTCCGGCCATGATCCTGGGGGCGCTTAACCTGACGCCAATCGAAGTGGCCCAGGCGTTCCAGACCATCGCCAGCGGCGGTAATCGTGCTCCGCTTTCCGCCCTGCGTTCGGTGATAGCGGAAGATGGCTCCGTGCTGTATCAAAGCTTCCCGCAGGCTGAGCGCGCGGTTCCGGCGCAGGCAGCCTATATGACGTTATGGACGATGCAGCAGGTTGTACAGCGCGGTACCGGGCGTCAGCTGGGGGCGAAGTATCCGGGTCTGCATCTGGCAGGTAAAACCGGGACCACCAACAACAACGTTGATACCTGGTTTGCCGGTATTGACGGTCGTGAAGTGGTGATCACCTGGGTGGGTCGCGACAACAACCAGCCGACCAAACTGTATGGTGCAAGCGGTGCAATGTCGATTTACCAGCGCTATCTGGCAAATCAGTCTCCGGTGCCGCTGAACCTCGTTGCGCCGGAAGATATCGTCGATATGGGCGTGGACAGCTCAGGTAACTTCATCTGCGGCGGCGGCGTGCGTTCGCTGCCGGTCTGGACGACCAATCCGGATGCGCTGTGCCAGCAAAGCCAGCCTGAGCAGCCAACGGGCAATCCGTTTGATCAGTCTTCTCAGCCTCAGCAGCCGCAGCAGCAACAGCCGCAGCAGCAGGACGAGAAGAAAGACAGCGACGGCGTCGCCGGCTGGATCAAGGACATGTTCGGCGGAAATTAATTAATTCCCTGAATTTAAAAGCCGCTTTCTCGTAAAGCGGCTTTTTTTATTTCTCTCCGTTGCTTTATTATAATTATTAAATACTGATTGTAGAATTATTAATCTTTTAGCCTGGTTTTATAAATCAGGAGGTTGTAATAATCGTGACCGATTTTACCCTTTTGCACGCTGGACATGATAAAGAATAATCTGATGTAATCCCGCCATGAAATTCATCATTCGTCAGGACATTCTTATTTGGATGGGGTGAAAAATGAATGATGTCTCGCTTTACCTGACATTCTGATGCAAATTCGCTTTGCCGGGAATGGATACCTTCATCAGCAAATATAAGGATATTGTTATGCGTAAATATATTATTACTTCTTTACTGGGCGGAAGCATTTTGGCGGCGCTGTCGCTTCCGGTTTTGGCATCGAATGATTCCGGCACGGTGAACTTTGCCGGGAAAATTGTTGCGGATACCTGCGAAATTAACGTTGATGGCACCGGTACGAATGCATCGACCATAACGTTTGCCGATACCTATCCTTCGGATTATAGCGGCGACGGCTCGGTGGGAACGTCAAAAGCGTTCAAAATTGAGGTGAAGAAATGTGACCCGCTGGTCGCAAAACTGAACCTGAAGTTCAGCGGCTCCACCACGGACGCCGCTTACAAACGTCTTCAGAACGATCTGACCGGTGAAGGTAATGCCACCAACGTCGGTATTATCGTCAGCAATGAGAATGGCACGAAAGGGGACGTGATTTTTGACGGATCTACCCCTGACGCGGGCACTGACGTTGCGAACGATGCGACGGGACAGGCTGCTTCCGTCTTTAACTACACCGCGAAGGTTATTCAGGTTGGAGAAGACGCGCCAACGGCGGGTCATTATGCCTCCTCTGCCACGTTCGAGGTTGTTTATCGCTAAAAAAATCAGGCAGCCTGAAAAGGCTGCCTTCTGGAACGCAGGATGAAACATTTAATTAAAGTGTTATGCGGCTGCCTGGTTATTTCCTGCTGTACAGCGCAGGCCAGCGTGGTTCTCGGTGGAACGCGAATCGTTTATCCATCGAATAAGTCTGAAGTGCAAATTGCCCTCAAAAATAAAGATCCTCATACGCGTTATCTGGTACAGAGCTGGATGAGCTATCCCGATAATGCGAAAGCCCCCTTTGTTATCACGCCTCCCGTGTATAAATTACAGGAAAATCGCCAGACGCTTTTACATATTATTTTTACCGGCGATAAAAAAAGCCTGCCTGCGGATCGGGAGTCGCTATTTCTGGCTAACGTTAAATCCGTTTCGGCCTTATCGCCGGAATTAAAAGATAAGAATACCCTTCAGTTTGCGATGAAGACGCGTCTGAAGCTGTTCTGGCGCCCTGCGCAGCTGAAAGAAACGGACGCGCTGCACGCCTTCGAAAAAATCACGTTTCGCCGTCAGGGTGACACTCTGATTGCAAAAAATTCAACGCCTTTTTACGTCTCATTTGGCGAGCTGGCCGTTGGCGGCAAAAGCGTGCCGGTGGTGGATAACAAAGCCACGCCGGGAGCGATTTCCATGATGGTTGCGCCATTCAGCGAGCAGCGTTTCGCCCTGCCCGGTTCGGCAAAAGGTGCCGTGACGTGGACGGCAATCAACGATTTCGGCGCGCAAACCCCTCAACGCAGTCAGGCACTGTAAACCGATCATGCTGGTATCGTATGTCATCATCGTCACGGCTCAAACAGGTTCTGAAGGGGATCGCGCTGGCATTGCTGGCCGCGATCCAGCCTGCCGCGGCTGATGACGACTTCAATCTGCGGATTCTGGAGCTGGATACGCCGCTTGAAAATACCGCGACGCTGAAAAATTTCATCAATGATAACGGCCTGCTGCCCGGCAGTTATCAGACCACGATCCTCTGGGACGGGGATGTTCTGGATAAGCGCCCCGTAACGTATGTTCTCTCGGCGGACAAACAGCGCCTGCTGCCTGAGCTGACCAAAGCCGAGCTGCGCGCGCTGGGGGTAAAGGTGGATGCCATTGCCGATATGGCCGGGCTGGACGACGCGGCGCACATCGACGATATCTCCCGTTTTATAAAAAATGCCCGCTACGAATTTAATCAGGATAATCAGACGCTGACGCTGGTTATCCCCCAGATGTACCGCGATCGGGCAACGGCGGGGGCCATCAGCCCTAAGCTGTGGGATGACGGTACTCCGGCGGCCTGGACCAGCTACCAGCTTAGCGGTTCGCAGCAGCGCTATAGCGGGGGCAAAACCTCGTCAACCTGGCTGGGCCTGGACTCCGGTATTAACGTGGGCGCATGGCGCCTGCGCAACAACAGTACCTGGAGCGATACTGCCGGCTGGGACGCTATCGCCACCACGCTACAGCGCGACGTTAAGCCGCTGCAAAGCCAGATGGAGATTGGCCAGACCTATACCAACGGTGAACTTTTCGACAGCATTCAAATGACCGGGATGAAACTCGAGACCGACACATCCATGCTTCCCACCGGCCAGCAGGGTTTTGCTCCGGCCATACGCGGCATTGCGAACAGCGACGCGAAGGTCACCGTGAAGCAAAACGGCTACACGATTTACCAGAGCAACGTCTCGCCGGGGCCGTTCGCGATCCGTGATTTGAGCCAGGTGGCATCGGGCACCGATCTGGAAGTGACCGTTGAAGAGGCGGATGGCAGCGAGCACAGCTTTATCCAGGCCAGCGCGTCGGTGCCGGTGCTCCAGCGCGAAGGAAACCTGAAATATTCTCTGGCGATGGGGCGCTATCGCGGCAGCGAGGGCGAGGATGCGCCTGCGTTTGCCCAGGGAACGGCGATCTATGGCTTTCCGTATGGCATAACGGCCTATACCGGCGTGCTGGGTGCGTCGCTGTATCACGCGGCGCTGGTCGGGGCGGGGGCGGATTTGGGGCGCTTCGGTTCGGCATCGGTGGATGTCACGGGTGCCCGCACCGCTTTTGATGACGGCCGTGATGACGCGAGCGGATTATCCTGGCGCGCGCAATATGCGAAAGATATTCCGGATACGAATACCACCGTCACGCTTGCCAGCTACCGCTACTCCACGGCCGGTTTTTACACCTTTCAGGAGGCGATCGACCAGCGCGACGGTGAGATTGACGACGGGATTTATACCTATCGCCTGACCAACAACCGGCGAAGCCGTATGCAGCTTAATCTTTCTCAGCGCCTTTCGGACTGGGGGTCGGCTTACCTGAACACCTATCAGCAGGATTACTGGGACATGGATGGCCGCGAGCGCAGCGTCAGCGCCGGGCTGAGCTCCAGCTGGCGAGACATCTCCTGGTCATTAAGCTACAGCCTTACCCGGACGCCCGATGCGGATGCTGACCGGCAGATGGCCCTGACGCTGAATATTCCCTTCTCCCACTGGCTACCCAACGCCTGGGCGAGCTACAGCGTCAACACCGCCAGCGGAGGTTTTGTTTCGCATCAGGTGGGGCTCGGCGGCACCGCGCTTGAGGATAATAAGCTCAGCTACAGCCTTCAGCAGACGTACGCAAATCATGACACCGGCTACGGCGGCAGCCTGTCCGGCCGTTATCGGGGAGCCTCCGGCGATCTGGGGCTGGGGTACAGCTATAGCGGCGATAACCGGCAGTGGAACTACAGCGCGCAGGGCTCCGTCGTGGCGCATGGACATGGCGTGACCTTAGGGCAGCCAGTCCGCGACGCGTTCGCCGTTGTGCATATCGAGGGCGGCGACAACGTTAAGGTTCAGAACGGTCGGGGGATTTCAACCGATCGCTTTGGCAACGCCGTTGTCCCGTCGCTGACGGCCTACCGGCATAACGTCATCACGGTAAATACCCAGGATCGGGACGATATCGATATTGAGGCAGCGACGCAGGATCTTGTCCCGACGAAAGGGGCGGCGCTGGCCGCAACGTTCGACGCGCGCGTCGGGCGGCGGGCGCTGGTCACGTTGCTTCATCGGGGCAAGGCCGTGCCGTTCGGGGCCGTGCTCGCCCTGCAAAACGCGACCGCCATCGTGGGAGACGAAGGGGAAGTATATTTAACCGGGCTGCGCGGCAGCACAGCGTTTAACGTGCAGTGGGGAGAAGAGGGGGACGCGCAGTGCCGCGGCACGCTCGACGTGCCCGCCGACGGCGCGACAGGCATTTTTAAAACAACGGTAAACTGCCAATAAAATGGGTCAAACAATGCGTCTACGCTTTTCATTTTCCTCGCTTATCGCCTGCGCGCTGGCGCTGGGCGCGGTTATCTTTATTCACCCGGCGAGTGCCAGCTGTAGCTTTAGCGGCGGCGAGGGCAACGGCGGGGTCGTCACGTTCCAGCTGCCTGCGGTCATCGCCGTCGCGCCCGACGCGCCGGTGGGCACCGTGATTTATGACGGTAGCGTTGAAAGTAATGAAATTACCGTGGATTGCGGTGGCGCCGACGCCCAGATCCGCCGCGGCTATTTGTCCATCACCAGCGCCGACGCGCGCGAAGACGTCATGCCCGGCGTGTACAGAACCAACGTGCCGGGAATCGGGATCCGCGCTGCCTCATCCACGGAAAAGCACCCCAGCTATACGTCAGGCGATCTCGTGCGCCCATGGGACTTTCTGGGAACCATGCATGGCTATTCGCATCAGGTACTGGCCTTCCGCGCCGCCGCGCAGCTGCTGGTGATCGGGAATGTTGAAGAGGGGAACCTCGATACCGGACGATTAACCGCGCAGGATACGCTGGGCGGCGCGGTTATCGGCGAAATGCGCTTCTCGCCCACCAGCGTGCGCATTACGACCAATACCTGTAACCTGGTCGACCGGAATATTTACGTCCCGCTGAAGACCGTTAATACGCAGGATTTCACCGGCCAGTACACCGACGTGCTGACCGACAACAGCTTTAAAATTGAGATAAGCGAGTGTGCGGCAGGCACAAAGGTGGATTATCAGTTTACGAGCACAGGATCGACGGGCGTTACAAACGGGAATACGTTAGGCATTGCCGCCGGGGATCATGCCGCCGCGGGAGTCGGGATCCAGATTCTGGACGGCAATAATACGGTGCTGCAATTCGACCATAGCTATACGGCGATAACCAGCACGCAGGATAACGTGCCCGTGGAAATTCCGCTGAAAGCGCGCTACGTCAAAACGGGAGAGGTGAAAGCGGGCAAGGTTGATGCGGTTGCTACTTTTGAACTTTTTTATCGCTAATCGCCGCCCGCCCGCGCGGGTTTTTGCGATCATTTCGCCACACTTTTTAACCCTCTCTTTTCATCTGGTTATTTCTTAAACCCTCAATTCTTGTAGGGCCGCATATCGCTTGCTATGCCGCCAGCGTTTCGCATATTATTCTGCGGTCATAATAATAATTCTCGTTTACGTTATCATTCACCTTTTTCATCAGAGATCCATCATGGCGCTTTCCAATACTGCTCAGCCAATTAACACGTCGCTGCGTAAAATCGCAGCCGTCGTAGCCACAGCGGTTGCCGGCATGTCTGCTTACGCACAGGCCGCTGAAACCCCCAAGAAAGAAGAAACCATCACCGTGACTGCCGCACCGGCTGCACAGGAAAGTGCCTGGGGTCCTGCACCGACGATTGCGGCAAAACGTACCGCAACGGCGACGAAAACCGATACACCGATTGAGAAAACCCCGCAGTCTATTTCCGTGGTTACACGCGAAGAGATGGACATGAAACAGCCGGGGACGGTTAAACAGGCGTTGGCCTATACCCCAAGCGTTTTCGCAACGCGCGGCTCATCCACAACTTACGATGTGGTTTCGATTCGTGGTTTCACTACCTCCAGCACCGTGAATACCAACCAGTATCTGGATGGTATGAAGTTGCAGGGGGACAACTACTCTGAAGCGTCCATGGATCCGTACTTCCTTGAGCGCGTAGAGCTGCTGC
This sequence comes from Enterobacter cloacae complex sp., assembly GCF_900322725.1. NCBI lineage: Bacteria > Pseudomonadati > Pseudomonadota > Gammaproteobacteria > Enterobacterales > Enterobacteriaceae > Enterobacter > Enterobacter cloacae complex sp. The sequence continues at coordinate 2,984,318 of NZ_LT991957.1, forward strand.
GTGGCCCGACGTCCGTACTGTATGGTAAAAGCCATCCGGGCGGCGTGGTAAGCATGGTCAGCAAGCGTCCGACTACTGAACCGTTGAAAGAAATTCAGTTCAAAATGGGGACGGATAACCTCTGGCAGACCGGGTTTGATTTCAGCGACGCGATTGACGATAACGGCGTGTGGTCATACCGTCTGACCGGCCTGGGACGCAGCGAGAACGCGCAGCAGGATATGGTGAAGTCTACTCGTTACGCGATCGCGCCGTCTTTCAGCTGGCGCCCCGATGATAAAACCGACTTCACTTTCCTGAGCAACTTCCAGAGCGATCCGGATGCAGGTTACTACGGCTGGCTGCCGCGTGAAGGTACGGTCGTGCCTTACTATGATGCAGCCGGAAAGGCGCATAAGCTGCCGACCAACTTCAACGAAGGCGATGAAGACAACAAGATCTCCCGCCGTCAGAAAATGGTGGGGTATAGCTTCGCGCATGAATTTAACGACACCTTCACCGTGCGCCAGAACCTGCGTTATACCAAAATCAACACGCTTTACCGTTCAGTTTACGGTAACGGCTATATCGCCCCGGCCCAGATCAGCCGTGCGTATGTACGTTCCGATGAAGACCTGAACTCGTTTACGGTTGATACCCAACTCCAGTCAAAATTCGCGACCGGCGCCGTTGACCATACGCTGCTGACGGGTGTGGATTACCTTCGCATGCGCAATGACATTGATGCTGACTACGGCACTGCCGATCCCATCAGCATGAATAATCCGCAGCACGGCAACGCGAACGTCAATGTGAACTTCCCGTATGCCATGCTCAATCGCCAGGAGCAGACCGGACTCTATGCGCAGGATCAGGCGGAATGGGATAAGTGGGTACTCACCATGGGTGGCCGCTATGACTTTGCGAAAACGTCTGCCTTTAACCGTAATAACGGGACCACTGCGGAAATCAACGATCGGGCATTCACCTGGCGCGGGGGGATTAACTACCTGTTCGACAACGGGATCACCCCATACTTCAGCTACAGCGAATCCTTCGAGCCTATTTCGGGTACCACCCAGGGCGGCAAACCGTTCGATCCGGCTCGCGGCAAGCAGTATGAAGCGGGCGTGAAGTATGTGCCGAAAGATCTGCCTGTTGTAGTGACGGCAGCGGTATACCAGCTGACCAAAAACAACAACCTGACCGCCGATCCGGCGAACCCGACCAGCGGCTTTAGCGTGCAGGGCGGTGAAATTCGCTCCCGTGGCTTTGAGCTGGAAGCGAAAGCGGCGGTGTCGGCTAACGTGAACGTGACGGCGGCCTACAGCTATACCGATGCGGAATATACCCACGATACTTGGTATGAAGGACGTCGTCCGGCGGAAGTGCCGCGCAACATGGCGTCCCTGTGGGCAGATTACACCTTCCACGAGACCGCACTGAGCGGTCTGACCGTCGGCGCGGGCGCGCGTTATATCGGTGACACCGTTTCCTACTACTCTTCGGCGTCGCCTAAAGCCTATGAGTCCTTTAACGTTGCGGGCTATGCTCTGGCGGATGCGACGGTGAAATACGATCTGGCACGCTTTGGTCTGCCGGGCTCTTCCGTCGGCGTCAACGTGAACAACATCTTTGACCGCGAGTACGTCTCCAGCTGCTACAGCGAGTATGCATGCTACTGGGGAGCAGGACGCCAGGTTGTCGCCACCGCGACCTTCCGCTTCTAACCTCTTTATGGGCACGGTTCGCCGTGCCCTTTTTATTTAAGTTGGCTGACATGCAGGATAATAAAACGCAATCCGACTCCACCTTCACGCTCAACAATCTCTCCTTTCGCGTACCCGGGCGTACCTTGTTGCATCCGCTCTCTTTGACCTTTCCCGCAGGTAAAGTTACCGGCTTAATCGGCCACAATGGTTCTGGCAAATCGACCCTGCTCAAGATGCTGGGCCGCCATCAGCCGCCGTCCGAGGGCGACATTCTGCTGGATGACCATCCGCTGGCAAGCTGGAGCAGTAAGGCCTTTGCCCGCAAGGTGGCCTATCTGCCGCAGCAGCTGCCGCAGGCGGAGGGGATGACGGTGCGCGAGCTGGTGGCGATTGGACGTTATCCGTGGCACGGTGCGCTCGGGCGTTTTGGCGTCGCTGACAGAGAGAAAGTGGAAGAGGCGATTGCGCTGGTCGGGCTCAAACCGCTGGCGCACCGTCTGGTGGATAGCCTGTCCGGCGGCGAGCGTCAGCGCGCGTGGATCGCGATGCTGGTGGCGCAGGACAGCCGCTGCCTGCTGCTCGACGAACCTACCTCGGCGCTGGATATTGCCCATCAGGTTGACGTGCTGGCGCTGGTGCATCGCTTAAGCCAGCAGCGCGGCCTGACGGTGATTGCCGTTCTGCACGACATCAATATGGCGGCACGTTATTGCGACTATCTGGTGGCGCTGCGCGGCGGTGAAATGATCGCTCAGGGCACGCCTGACGAGCTGATGCGCAGCGAAACGCTGGAGCATATCTACGGTATTCCAATGGGGATCCTGCCTCACCCTGCCGGGGCAGCTCCCGTGAGCTTTGTTTACTGATGCTGGATTCAACATACATTAGCCGCCGTCGCCTGCTGACGGCCATGGCGCTCTCGCCGCTGCTGTTGAAGTTGGCCCCGGCCCGCGCCGCCGCTATCGATCCGCACCGCATCGTGGCGCTGGAGTGGTTACCCGTCGAGCTGATGATGGCCCTGGGTATCACACCCTACGGCGTGGCCGATATTCCCAACTATACCCTGTGGGTGAATGAGCCAAAACTGCCGGACTCCGTCATCGATATCGGTCTGCGCACGGAGCCAAACCTTGAGCTTCTCACGCAGATGAAACCGTCTTATTTGTTCTGGTCTGCGGGGTATGGCCCGTCGGAAGAGATCATGGCGAAGATTGCGCCGGGACGAGGCTTTTCCTTTAGCGACGGTAAAAAGCCGCTGACCATGGCAAAAAAGTCTATCCACGAGATGGCCCAGTTCCTCAACCGGGAAGCGGAAGCAAAACAGCATCTCGATGAGTTTGATGCGCTGATTGAGTCCCTTAAGCCGCGCTTTGCCCGCCGAGGCGATCGGCCTTTGCTGATGGTGACGCTGCTGGACGCCCGCCATATGCTGGTCTTCGGAAAGAACTGCCTGTTCCAGGAGGTGCTCGACAGCTTCGGCATTCGCAACGCCTGGGAAGGCGAGATGACGTTCTGGGGAAGCACCGCCGTGGGCATCGACCGCCTGGCGGTGTTTCGCGACGTCGACGTGCTGTGCTTTGACCACGGCAACGAGCGTGAAATGCAAACCCTGATGGCAACCCCGCTCTGGCAGGCGATGCCGTTCGTTCGCGAGCAGCGCTTCCTGCGCGCTCCTGCGGTATGGTTTTACGGTGCGACGCTGTCGGCAATGCACTTTGCCCGCGTGCTGGACAACGTGATGGGGGGCAGAGCATGAGTACGCGTATTGCCCGTTTCCCGGCGCTGCTGCTGGGGCTGATTTTTCTGGCGGCGCTGGCGCTAACCGGGTTCAACCTCTCCACGGCACTGCCACGCGAACAGTGGGCGGCCGCGTTTGCCGCTCCAGATATCGACAATATTCAGCAGATGCTCTTCCACTACAGCCTGCTGCCGCGTCTTAGTATCTCCCTGCTGGTCGGCGCGGGGCTGGGACTGGTGGGCGTGCTGTTCCAGCAGGTGCTGCGTAACCCGCTGGCGGAGCCCACCACGCTGGGCGTGGCGACGGGCGCACAGCTGGGGATCACCATCACTACCCTCTGGACCCTGCCGGGGGCGTTAACCTCGCAGTTTGCCGCGCTGGCAGGCGCCTGCGTCGTGGGCGCGCTGGTCTTTGGCGTGGCCTGGGGAAAACGTCTCTCGCCGGTCACGCTGATCCTCGCCGGGCTGGTCGTCAGCCTCTACTGCGGCGCAATCAACCAGCTTCTGGTGCTGTTTCACCATGACCAGCTGCAAAGCATGTTTATGTGGAGCACCGGCACGCTCACCCAGACCGACTGGAGTATCGTCCAGCGCCTGTGGCCGCAGCTGTTTGGCGGCGTGGTGCTCACGCTGCTGCTGCTGCGCCCGCTCACGCTGATGGGGCTGGATGACGGCGTGGCGCGCAACCTGGGGCTGGCGCTGTCGCTGGCCCGCCTGGCGGCCCTGACGCTGGCGATTGTGCTGAGCGCGCTGCTGGTTAACGCCGTCGGCATCATCGGGTTTATCGGCCTGTTTGCGCCGCTGCTGGCAAAAATGCTCGGCGCGCGCCGTCTTCTGGCGCGCCTGATGCTGGCGCCGCTGATTGGCGCGCTGATCCTCTGGCTTTCCGATCAGCTCATTCTCTGGCTGGCGCGCGTCTGGATGGAGGTCTCCACGGGGTCGGTGACGGCCCTTATCGGCGCGCCGCTGCTGCTCTGGCTGCTGCCGCGCCTGCGCAGCATTAGCGCGCCGGCGATGGACGCCGGGGATAAGGTCTCGGCAGAACGTCAGTCGATAGTGTTGTTCAGCCTTGCCGGGCTGGCGGTGCTGGCGATCGCTTCGTTCGCCGCGCTCTCGCTGGGGCGCGACGCTACCGGCTGGCACTGGGCTACCGGTGATTTGCTGAATGAACTTATGCAGTGGCGCTGGCCGCGGATCTTCTCCGCGCTGATTGCGGGCGTGATGCTGGCGGTGGCGGGCTGTATTATCCAGCGCCTGACCGGCAACCCGATGGCAAGTCCGGAAGTTCTGGGGATCAGCTCCGGTGCCGCGTTTGGCGTGGTGTTGATGCTGTTCCTCGTGCCGGGAAATGCGTTCGGCTGGCTGATGCCTGCCGGCAGTATCGGTGCGGCGGCGACGCTGATGATTATCCTGATCGCCTCCGGGCGGGGCGGATTCTCGCCTCATCGTATGCTGCTGGCCGGGATGGCGCTCAGCACCGCGTTTACCATGCTGCTGATGATGTTGCAGGCGAGCGGCGATCCGCGCATGGCGCAGATCCTGACCTGGATTTCCGGTTCAACGTACAACGCCACCGGCAGCCAGGTGGTGCATACGGGGATCGTGATGGTCGTGCTGCTGGCGATAGTGCCGCTGTGCCGTCGCTGGATGACCATTCTGCCGCTGGGCGGTGACACCGCGCGCGCGGTCGGGCTGGCGCTGACGCCAACGCGTATCGCCCTGCTGCTGCTGGCCGCGTGCCTGACGGCGACGGCCACCATGACTATCGGCCCGCTCAGTTTTGTTGGATTAATGGCGCCGCACATCGCCCGTATGATGGGCTTTCGCCGGACAATGCCGCATATCGTCATGTCTGCGCTGACGGGCGGGGCGATCCTGGTCTTTGCTGACTGGTGCGGAAGGATGGTGCTGTTCCCGTATCAGATCCCTGCGGGCCTGCTGTCAACATTTATCGGCGCGCCGTATTTTATTTATCTGTTGAGAAAGCAGAGTCGGTAGTCAGGTGCGGCCTGATGCCCTCACCCCGACCCTCTCCCACGGGGAGAGGGAGAACATCGTAGGCCGGGTAAGCGTTAGCGCCACCCGGCAATGCCCTTAAAGCTTCGCAAACGCCTTACGCGCCGCGTCGATGGTGTTATTGATATCTTCTTCGCTGTGCGCCACGGACATAAAGCCCGCTTCAAACGCTGACGGGGCCAGGTACACGCCTTCTTCCAGCATCAGGTGGAAGAAGCGCTTGAAGCGTTCCACGTCGCACTTCACCACGTCCTGATAGCAGGTCACGGTTTTCGCTTCGGTGAAGAAAATCCCGAACATCCCGCCAACGTGGTTCACCACCAGCGGAATGCCCGCTTCTTCTGCGGCTTCCAGCAGGCCATTCGCCAGCTGCGTCGTGCGGGCGGTCAGGGTTTCGTGGATGCCCGGCTGGGCGACTTCGGTCAGACAGGCGAAGCCCGCCGCCATCGCAATCGGGTTACCGGAGAGCGTGCCCGCCTGGTAAACCGGACCGGTTGGCGCCAGCGCGTCCATCACGTCCTTACGGCCACCAAACGCGCCGACAGGCATGCCGCCGCCGATGATTTTGCCGAGGCAGGTCAGATCCGGCTCTACGCCGTAATATGACTGCGCGCCCGCCAGCGCTACGCGGAAGCCGGTCATCACTTCGTCGATGATCAGCAGTGCGCCAAACTCATCGCACAGCGCGCGCAGGCCCGGCAGGAAATCTGGCTGCGGGGGAATGCAGTTCATGTTGCCCGCCACCGGCTCAACGATAATGCAGGCGATCTCCTGCGGATACTGCTCGAACGCCGCACGAACGGTGTTCAGATCGTTATAGGTGCAGGTCAGCGTGTGCTTCGCGAAATCAGCCGGCACGCCCGGGGAGTTCGGCTGGCCGAGGGTCAGCGCGCCTGAACCGGCTTTCACCAGCAGGCAGTCGGCGTGGCCGTGATAACAACCTTCGAACTTGATGATTTTGTCACGGCCGGTAAAACCGCGCGCCAGGCGGATAGCGCTCATGGTGGCTTCGGTCCCGGAGTTCACCATACGTACCATGTCCATCGTTGGCACCAGCTCGGTGACCAGCTCCGCCATTTTAACTTCCATCTCGGTTGGCGCGCCGAAGCTCAGGCCGCGCTGAGCGGCTTCAATCACCGCGTTGCGGATCGCCGGGTGGTTATGCCCCAGCACCATCGGGCCCCAGGAGCCGACGTAATCGACATAGGCTTTGCCATCCACATCATACAGATACGCGCCGTCCGCACGTTCGATAAACAGCGGGGTGCCGCCCACGCCGGTAAAGGCGCGCACCGGAGAGTTCACGCCGCCCGGGATTAGCTCGCGGGCTGCACTGTAGAGGTTTTCAGACTTGCTCATGGCGTCGTTCCTGGTTCGTAGAAATAAGTTAAGAGGACTATTCTAAGTGATCCAGAAGAGGTTATAAAATTTTTGCCCCTCAACGGGCTTAACAATTGTTAAGTATTTTTCAGGGGACGAGGGGATTGTCTCTGGTAGAATCCTTGCGGCCTTTTGTATGACGAAACAGAACAGGTAATGAACGAGAACACGCCTTCTTTTGAACAACAACAATTTACGCGCGCGAAGCACCGGGTCAGCATCCGGCGGCTGCTCAACCGTGACAAAACCCCGTTAGCCATTCTGCTGGCAGCCGCCGTGGTGGGTACGCTGGCCGGGCTGGTGGGCGTCGCGTTTGAAAAGGCCGTCAACGCGGTGCTCAACTGGCGCATCGGTACCGTTGCCAGCTTTGCGGATCGGGAATGGCTGGTCTGGGTGTTGGCATTTGGCCTTTCGGCGCTGTTCGCCATGGTGGGGTATTTCCTGGTGCGTAAATTTGCGCCCGAAGCCGGCGGCTCGGGGATCCCCGAAATTGAAGGGGCGCTGGAAGAGCTGCGTCCGGTTCGCTGGTGGCGCGTGCTTCCCGTGAAATTTATCGGCGGGATGGGGACGCTCGGGGCGGGCATGGTGCTGGGGCGCGAAGGGCCAACGGTACAGCTGGGCGGTAACGTCGGGCGGATGGTCGGCGACCTGTTCCGCATGCGCAGCGCTGAAGCGCGCCATACGCTGCTGGCGACGGGGGCGGCGGCGGGGCTGTCTGCCGCGTTTAACGCACCGCTGGCGGGTATCCTGTTCATCATCGAAGAGATGCGCGCCCAGTTCCGCTACAACCTGATCTCCATTAAAGCGGTGTTTACCGGCGTGATTATGTCGAGCATTGTCTTTCGCCTCTTTAACGGCGAAGGGGCGGTGATTGAGGTTGGCAAGCTGACCAATGCCCCGGTCAATACCCTGTGGCTGTATCTGGTTCTTGGGATGATTTTTGGCATCGTCGGCCCGCTTTTCAATACCCTGATTTTACGTGCGCAGGATATGTTTCAGCGCATCCATGGCGGAAATACCACGAAATGGGTGCTGGTGGGAGGCCTGCTTGGCGGCGTGTGCGGGATCCTCGGCTTTATCGAACCGAACGCGGCGGGCGGCGGTTTCGGGCTGATTCCCATTGCCGCGGCGGGGAATTTCAGCGTGGGGCTGCTGCTGTTTATGTTTATCTCGCGGGTGATCACGACCGTGCTGTGCTTCTCCTCCGGCGCGCCGGGCGGCATTTTTGCCCCGATGCTGGCGCTGGGAACGCTGCTGGGCACGGCGTTTGGCATGGCGGCAGCGGTTGGCTTCCCGGCCTATCATCTGGATGCGGGGACGTTTGCGGTGGCTGGAATGGGGGCGCTGCTGGCGGCCTCCCTGCGCGCGCCGCTGACCGGGATCGTGCTGGTGCTGGAGATGACCGACAATTACCAGCTCATTTTGCCAATGATCATTACCTGCCTTGGCGCGACACTATTAGCCCAATTCCTGGGTGGAAAACCGCTATACTCCACCATTCTTGCCCGTACCCTGGCAAAACAGGAGGCTGAACAGGCCCTGAAGCAGAATACTTGAATGAATTACCAGGGTATTAGATAATGACAAAAAGAATTGGGTGATTTTTACCCAATAGCAGTCGCAGTATTCATGGGAGCATAAGATGAGTGATGACGTAGCGTTGCCGCTGGAATTTACCGAAGCCGCAGCGAAAAAAGTGAAAACCCTGATTGCCGACGAGGACAATCCGGACCTTAAACTGCGTGTTTATATTACCGGCGGCGGCTGTAGTGGCTTCCAGTATGGTTTTACCTTTGACGACCAGGTCAACGATGGTGATATGACTATCGAGAAACAGGGCGTCGCGCTGGTGGTTGACCCGATGAGCCTGCAATATCTTGTGGGCGGTTCAGTGGACTACACTGAAGGTCTGGAAGGTTCGCGCTTTGTGGTGACGAACCCGAACGCAACCAGCACCTGCGGGTGTGGTTCATCGTTCAGCATTTAAGCCTGAATGCGGATTGTAGGCCCGGTAAGCGCAGCGCCACCGGGCTTATCAACAACCCCTACCTTGAATTTTCATCCAGCGCAAACGTCGGCAGCTTCAGGTGCCAGCGTATCGCCGCTAAACGGATCGCCAGTGTGACCACCATCCCCAGCATCGCCGCGTTTTCCAGCGGGACAGCGAAGGTGTAATACGCCGTGGCGTGAACGATTCCCCCAATGATACAGGCCGTCGCGTAGATCTCCGTTCGCAGGATCATCGGGACTTCTCGCGCCAGAATGTCGCGAATAATCCCCCCGCCCACGCCGGTCAGTACGCCCATGCAGATCGCCACCAGCGGCCCTGTCCCGGCAATAAAGGCTTTGTTGACGCCTATGCCCACAAAGACGGCCAGGCCGACGGCGTCCAGCACCGGCAGCACCCATTTGGGGAGCCTGCGCGGCTGACGCACCAGCACGATGGTCAGCAGGCAGGTGACCATTGCCACCACCAGGTCCGTCGGATCTTTTACCCAGAATACCGGGCCGTTTGCCAGCGCCATATCGCGGATCGTTCCGCCGCCTACCGCCGTAACGACGCCGAGCACCAGTACGCCAAAGGGATCCATGCGCAGTTTTCCGGCAAGCAGAACGCCGGAGATAGCAAAAACGGCTGTGCCAAGAATATCCAGCCAATACACGAGCATCGTTAAATCCTCGAATAGGGTATTTATCTGTTTGAGTGACGCTCTGCCAGTTCGGCGCAGAGTTGTTTTGCGGCGAGGATAATACGCGGGCTGGCGCGTTCAAACCAGTCGCTGTTGAGGGCGATCACCGGAATTTTAAGCTGGTGATGCCAGAATTGTTTAATTTTGGGAATGTCGCTCGCATTTCCGACCACCACAATGGCCTGCGGCTGTCGCGTCAGAACCTGCTCACGGCTGACCTGTGGCCACGGCACCCGGCTTTCGGCAAAGATATTTTCACCTCCACAGGTCTCAAGCACCTGATTCTGGATCGAACCTTTCCCGGTAGTGAACAGCGGCTGGCTGCCAAATTGCAGAAAAACGCGTTGTTTCGGCTGCGTGCCGTACCGGGCTTTTAGCGCGGCAAAATCGTTGAGCATCTGCTGTGCTGCCTGCCCGGCGCGTTGTGGGGTCGGGCTGAAGGGCGCGAGGTCACGCAGGGCTTGCGCCACCTGTTCGATGCTCACCGCATCCACCCATTTCACGGTTATTCCCAGCGATGAGAGCTGGTTCACCTGCCGTTCGGCATTACCGCCGCGCCAGGCGAGGACGAGGTCGGGCTTGAGCGCCACAATGCGTTCCAGGTTCATTCCCTGCCAGGTGGCAACCTGTTCGATATGGGCGGCCTGCGGGGGATAATCGGAAAAGCTGCTCACCGCAACGGGCGTGATCCCCGCGGCAAACGCCAGTTCCGTATTGGCAGGGGAGAGGGTAATCACCCGCGGCGCGGCGGTGAGCCAGGCCGGGGCGAGCAGAAGCAGGGCGGCCAGCGCCCTGAAGAACACCTTACCCACGCGCCAGTTTCTGCACCAGGGTTTCCACCATCACGGTGGACTGTTTTGCCGCAACGGCCAGGAATTCGTCGAAGCTGATGTGGGACTGCTGGTCCGCCACGTCAGAGATCGCGCGAACGACCACGAACGGCACGCTGAAGTTATAGCACACGTGCGCGATGGCCGTGGCTTCCATTTCAACGGCGACAGCCTGCGGGAAGTTATGACGGATTTTCGCCAGACCGACAGAGCCGTTGATAAAGGCATCGCCGCTGACGATCAGGCCACGTACCGCGTTGAGGTTCAGCTCGTTGATGCAGCTTTCAGCGGCGGTAATCAGCTTATCATCCGCCTTAAACCCGGCCGGGCAGCCCGGAAGCTGGCCATATTCGTAGCCAAATGCGGTGACGTCTGCATCGTGGTAACGCGCTTCGTCGGAAACCACGATATCACCCACTTTCAGCGTCGGCGCCAGACCGCCCGCAGAGCCTGTGTTAATGATAACGTCAGGCTTGCAGCGCTCAAGCAGCAGGGTCGCGCCCAGGGCCGCTGCAACTTTACCGATGCCTGATTTCAGCAGAGCCACGTCAACGCCGTTCAGCTGGCCGGTGTAGATCTCACAGCCACCGAGGGAGAGGGTCTGACGGTTCTCAATTTTGTCACGCAGCAGCGTAACTTCTTCTTCCATTGCACCAATAATGCCGATTTTCATAGATTTACTCGCGATGTGCCTTGTTAAGATGCATAGTCTATCATGCGGTTAAGGGGAAACGCATTCTCACGCGGGGGAGCACATGGCACCAATCGATTTTCGCACCAAAATTAACTGGCACCGACGTTTCCGTTCGCCGCAGGGCGATAAGAGCGAACATGAGATCCTGCGTATTTTCGAAAGCGATCGCGGACGCATCATCAACTCGCCTGCTATCCGCCGGTTACAGCAAAAAACCCAGGTCTTCCCGCTGGAGCGTAACGCTGCGGTGCGTACGCGGTTAACGCACTCCATGGAAGTGCAGCAGGTGGGGCGCTACATTGCAAAAGAGATCCTCAGCCGTCTCAAAGAGCAACGTCTGCTGGAAACCTACGGGCTGGATGAACTGACCGGGCCGTTCGAAAGCATCGTTGAGATGGCCTGCCTGATGCACGATATCGGCAATCCGCCCTTTGGTCATTTCGGCGAGGCCGCTATAAATGACTGGTTTAAACAGCGGCTTTTTCCCTCTGACGCCATAAGCCAGCCGCTTAGCGATGACCGCTGCGTGGTCCGCGATTTATGCCTGCGCGAGGGCGAAGAGAGCCTGAACGACCTGCGCCGCAAGGTGCGTCAGGATCTGTGTCATTTTGAAGGTAACGCGCAGGGTATTCGCCTGGTGCACTTCCTGATGCGCATGAATCTGACCTGGGCGCAGGTGGGCTGCATTCTGAAATACACGCGTCCCGCGTGGTGGATGGGGGAAACGCCCGCCACCCATAGCTACCTGATGAAAAAACCGGGCTATTACCTGTCGGAAGAAGCGTACGTTGAACGGCTGCGTAAAGAACTTTCGCTGACGCCGAATGGCCGTTTTCCATTGACGTGGATTATGGAAGCCGCCGACGATATTTCCTATTGCGTGGCCGACCTGGAAGACGCGGTTGAAAAAAGAATATTCAGCGTCGAAGAGCTGTATCAGCATCTTCATGATGCCTGGGGGGAGCATGAAAAAGGGTCTCTGTTTGCGCAGGTCGTCGAAAATGCGTGGGAGAAATCGCGTTCAAATACCCTGAGCCGCAGCACCGAAGATCAGTTCTTTATGTATTTGCGGGTCAATACGCTGAATAAACTGGTGCCGTATGCGGCCGCCCGTTTTATTGATAATTTGCCGATGATATTTAGCGGGGAATTTAATCACGCCCTGCTGGAAGATGAGAGCAGTTTTAGTCAGCTTCTTGAATTATATAAAAACGTGGCGGTTCGCCATGTTTTCAGCCACCCGGATGTCGAACAGCTCGAGCTGCAAGGATACCGGGTTATCAGTGGGTTGCTGGAGATCTATGGCCCACTGCTCCAGCTGACGGTCGATGAGTTCAGCGAACTGGTAGAAAACGAGCGTGTTCGCCGTTTGCCAATTGAATCTCGCCTCTATCAGAAGCTTTCAACCCGTCACAGGCTGGCATACATTGAAGCCGTCAGTAAAATAGATCGCCATTCTTCACAATGGCCGGTAATGGAATATTATTATCGCTGCCGGCTTATCCAGGACTATATCAGCGGGATGACCGATTTGTATGCCTGGGATGAATACCGCAAGCTGATGGCCGTTGAATAAGCTATGAGTTTTGTAAAGACGACCAATAAATTTTTACTTTTTCCATAAACTTAATCCCGGAACTAAGCGGTATAAAACGAATCTGAGTTACACAGCAATTTTGCGTTATCTGGTAAATCGAGATTGAGAAACATGAAAAAAACCACATTAGCAATGAGTGCACTGGCTCTGAGTTTAGGTTTAGCGCTGTCTCCTCTGGCAGCGACGGCAGCCGAGACAGCTTCCTCGGCAGCGACTGCGCAGCAGATGCCAAGCCTGGCCCCGATGCTCGAAAAAGTGATGCCATCGGTGGTGAGTATTAACGTTGAGGGCAGCACAACCGTCAATACGCCGCGTATGCCGCGTAATTTCCAGCAGTTCTTCGGCGACAATTCGCCATTCTGCCAGGACGGTTCGCCATTCCAGAGCTCCCCGTTCTGTCAGGGCGGCGGTGCAGGGGATGACGGCATGGGCGGCGGCCAGCAGCAGAAATTCATGGCACTTGGCTCGGGCGTGATCATTGATGCAGCCAAAGGCTACGTGGTGACCAATAACCACGTGGTAGATAATGCGAACGTTATTAAAGTGCAGATGAGCGATGGCCGTAAATTCGATGCCAAAGTGGTCGGTAAAGACCCGCGCTCCGACATCGCGCTGATTCAAATTCAGGATCCGAAGAACCTGACGGCGATTAAGCTTGCCGATTCCGACGCGCTGCGCGTCGGTGACTACACCGTCGCCATCGGTAACCCGTTCGGTCTGGGCGAAACCGTGACCTCGGGTATCGTCTCTGCGCTGGGACGCAGTGGCCTGAACGCAGAAAACTATGAAAACTTCATCCAGACGGATGCGGCCATTAACCGCGGTAACTCCGGTGGTGCGCTGGTGAACCTGAACGGCGAGCTGATCGGTATCAACACCGCTATCCTCGCACCGGACGGTGGCAACATCGGTATCGGCTTCGCTATTCCGAGTAACATGGTGAAAAACCTCACTGCGCAGATGGTCCAGTATGGGCAGGTGAAACGCGGTGAGCTGGGTATCATGGGTACCGAACTGAACTCAGAGCTGGCGAAGGCGATGAAGGTGGACGCTCAGCGCGGCGCGTTTGTAAGCCAGGTCATGCCGAACTCCTCGGCGGCGAAGGCCGGTATCAAAGCGGGTGACGTGATCACCTCTCTGAACGGTAAGCCGATCAGCAGCTTTGCCGCCCTGCGTGCGGAAGTTGGTTCTATGCCAATCGGCAGTAAAGTGACCCTCGGCCTGCTGCGTGAAGGTAAGCCGGTCAACGTGAGCCTGGAACTTCAGCAGAGCAGCCAGAATCAGGTGGATTCCAGCACCATCTTCAGCGGTATTGAAGGTGCCGAGATGAGCAACAAAGGGGCAGATAAAGGCGTGGTGGTGAACAACGTGAAAGCGAACTCACCTGCTGCCCGTATCGGCCTGAAAAAAGGTGATGTGATCATGGGCGCTAACCAGCAGCCGGTGAAAAACATTGCTGAACTGCGCAAAATTCTCGACAGCAAGCCTTCCGTGCTGGCGCTGAATATTCAGCGTGGTGATACTTCTATTTATCTCCTGATGCAGTAATCTTCTTAAGCCCCTGTTCGCAGGGGCTTTCTCGTTTCTGTGACCTTTCCCACAACTCCATACATCTCTCTCTGCCTTTGGGCATCTGCACAATGCAGCCTTAGCTGAACTTCCCTATGCTTGAGCTCTGCTCACGGGAGGGTTATATGGCTGGCTGGCATCTGGATACCAAAATGGCGCAGGATATCGTGGCGCGAACCATGCGCATCATCGATACCAATATCAACGTAATGGATGCCCGCGGGCGCATTATCGGCAGCGGCGATCGTGAGCGTATTGGTGAATTGCACGAAGGGGCGTTGCTGGTGCTCTCTCAGGGGCGCGTGGTCGACATTGACGACGCCGTGGCGAAACATTTGCACGGGGTCCGTCAGGGGATCAACCTGCCGCTGCGTCTGGAAGGGGAAATTGTTGGCGTTATCGGTCTGACCGGCGATCCTGAATCGCTGCGTAAATACGGCGAGCTGGTCTGCATGACGGCGGAGATGATGCTGGAGCAGTCGCGCCTGATGCACCTGCTTGCCCAGGACAGCCGCCTGCGTGAAGAGCTGGTGATGAATTTGATCCAGGCGGAGGAGCATACGCCTGCCCTGAGCGAGTGGGCGCAGCGTCTGGGCATTGACCTGAACCAGCCCCGCGTGGTTGCCGTCATCGAGGTAGATAGCGGTCAGCTTGGCGTAGACAGCGCCATGGTAGAGCTCCAGCAGCTGCAAAACATGCTGGCGACGCCGGAGCGTAACAACCTGGTGGCGATTGTCTCTTTGACGGAAATGGTGGTGCTTAAGCCTGCGCTTAACCAGTTTGGTCGCTGGGACGCGGAAGATCATCGTCGTCGCGTGGAGCTGCTCATCGAGCGCATGAAGGAGAACGGTCAGCTCCGTTTTCGCGTCGCGCTGGGGAATTACTTTACCGGTCCGGGGAGTATCGCCCGTTCATGGCGAACCGCGCGCACCACCATGATGGTAGGTAAACAGCGCATGCCGGAGAGCCGCAGTTATTTCTATCAGGACTTGATGCTGCCGGTCCTGCTCGACAGCCTGCGCGGTGGCTGGCAGGCCAACGAGCTGGCGCGTCCGCTGGTGCGTCTGAAAGCAATGGACAACAACGGTCTGCTGCGCCGCACGTTGCAGGCGTGGTTCCGGCATAACGTTCAGCCGCTGGCAACGTCAAAAGCGCTGTTTATTCATCGTAATACGCTTGAGTATCGGCTAAACCGCATCTCGGAGCTGACGGGGCTGGATTTAGGGAATTTTGACGACCGGCTGCTGCTGTATGTGGCGTTGCAGCTGGATGAACAGAGATGATGCTGTTTGCCGGGTGGCGGCTTCGCTTTACCCGGCCTACATGCGTTCGTAGGCCCGGTAAGCGAAGCGCCACCGGGCAATAAAACGGCTCATTTGTTACGCGTCAATTTCTCAAGATCTGCTTCAATCTCGCTGATCTTATTAGTGACGACGCTTTCAAGGTGACGAAGATCGTCAAGGATCTTACGTTTTAAATCGATTTCGCTGCGATCGCGCTGGCAGATCTGATCGAGTTCGTCGATCACATAGCGCAGGTTAGGGCTGATTTCCTGTACTTCTTTATATCCCTGACCGATACCGTCAGCGACAACGGTCTTACGCTGGCGTGGGTATTTAAACTTCACGCTTTTGGCGAAAAACTCTCCTTTGTCCTTGTGAAAATAGATTTTCAAAATATCGTTATTCGCTTCCTGGCGGAGACTATAACGATCAATTTCATCAGGATTGGTAATGCCCAGACTTTTCAGATTATCGTACATAGCGGTACCCTTGATCTCAACATAACCTATGAATAATTAACGAAAAAATCTATTTCCGCCACCTTCAGATATAAAAAAAGCGGGGTTGCCCCCGCTTTTTGTTATACCTGATTAATCGATGGTGCGCAGCAGTTCGTTGATACCCACCTTACCGCGGGTTTTCGCGTCCACTTTTTTCACGATAACCGCGCAGTACAGGCTGTATTTGCCGTCTTTAGACGGCAGGTTGCCGGAGACCACAACGGAACCGGCTGGTACGCGGCCGTAATGGATTTCACCGGTTTCGCGGTCGTAAATACGGGTGCTCTGACCGATGTAGACGCCCATGGAGATCACTGAACCTTCTTCGACGATCACGCCTTCAACCACTTCGGAACGCGCGCCGATGAAGCAGTTGTCTTCGATGATGGTTGGGTTGGCCTGAAGTGGCTCCAGAACGCCACCGATGCCCACGCCGCCGGACAGGTGAACGTTTTTACCGATCTGCGCGCAGGAACCGACGGTGGCCCAGGTGTCTACCATGGTGCCTTCGTCAACGTAGGCGCCGATGTTCACGTAGGATGGCATCAGCACGGTATTGCGTGCGATGAAGGCACCCTGACGAACCGCCGCCGGTGGCACCACGCGGAAGCCCTCTTTCTGGAAGCGCGCTTCGTCGTAGTCCGCAAATTTCATTGGCACTTTATCGAAGTAGCGGCTTTCTGCTCCGTCGATAACCTGGTTATCGTTGATACGGAAAGAGAGCAGCACAGCTTTCTTCAGCCATTGATGAGTGACCCACTGACCGTCGATTTTTTCTGCCACGCGCAGTGCGCCGGAATCCAGCAGGGAAATAACCTGGTTAACCGCTTCACGGGTCACGGTATCCACATTTGCCGGAGTGATGTCGGCGCGACGCTCAAAAGCGGACTCAATAACGTTCTGTAACTGCTGCATTGTTTACTCTTTCCATTTCACTAAAAAACACGTCACCCTTTATCGTTTGGATTGAGGGCTGCTGTCAACCGTTGTTGCACTTCAAGTTGCAGGTCATTATTAAGGGCACGCCGGTCGGCGGTGGCGATTATAAATAAATCTTCTACTCGCTCGCCAATGGTTGTAATTCGGGCGCCGTGAAGCGAAATTCCCAGATCGGCAAAAACCTGGCCGACGCGGGCGAGCAGACCTGGCTGGTCGAGCGCGATCAGCTCCAGGAACGATTTACGATCGGTATGGGTCGGCAGGAAATTCACCTCGGTATCGACGGTAAAGTGGCGCAGTTTCGCCGGCTGACGGCGCGGCTGCGGCGGCTGCCAGCTGCGCTGGGTAATCGCCTGTTCCAGACCGAAGCGTATTCCTTCATGACGATCGGCTGAGAGCGGGCTGCCGTCCGGCTCCAGCACAATAAAGGTGTCCATGGCCATGCCGTCGCGGGTGGTAAAAATCTGCGCGTCGTGAACGCTCAGGTTACGCCTGTCCAGCTCTGCACAGACCGCAGCAAACAAATAGGGCCGGTCCGGGCTCCAGATAAAGATCTCCGTCCCGCCGCGCGTGGCCTGCGGGCTGAGCAGGATCATCGGTTTCGTCAGGTCATGCTTCAGCAGATGTCGGGCGTGCCATGCAAGCTGGTTTGGGCTGTGGCGCACAAAATAGTTGGCGCGACAGCGCGCCCAAATCTGATGCAGCGCCTCTTCGTTGATGTTATCCATGCGCAGCAGGGCCAGCGCCTGCAACTGGTGGTGACGCACGCGCTCACGCATGTCCGGGGTGTTCTGCATCCCGCGACGCAGCTGTTTTTCGGTGGCGAAGTACAGCTCGCGCAGCAGGCTTTGCTTCCAGCTGTTCCACAGGGTTTCGTTGGTGGCGCAGATATCGGCCACCGTCAGGCAGACCAGATAGCGCAGGCGGTTTTCCGTTTGTACCTCTTCGGCGAACTGCTTGATCACTTCCGGATCCTGAATGTCACGACGCTGAGCGGTAACCGACATCAGCAGATGATGGCGGACCAGCCAGGCCACCAGCTGCGTTTCGCGCGAGTTCAGGCCGTGCAGCTCGGCAAATTTCAGCACGTCCTGGGCACCGAGTACGGAGTGGTCGCCGCCGCGTCCTTTGGCGATGTCGTGGAACAGGGCGGCAATCAGGATCAGTTCCGGGTGCGCCAGACGTGGCCACAAATCAACGCACAGCGGATGGCGGGATCGCGTTTCTTCTTTAGCGAAGCTTTCCAGCTTCAGCATGACGCGGATCGTGTGCTCATCTACCGTGTAGGCGTGAAACAGGTCAAACTGCATCTGCCCGACAATATGCGACCACTGCGGCATATAGGCCCACAGCACGCTGTGGCGGTGCATCGGCAGCAGACCGCGGCTGACGGCGCCCGGATGACGAAGCATGCTCAGGAACAGCGAGCGCGCCTCCGGGATGTAGCACAGCGGTTGCTTCAGATGACGCCGTGCATGGCGCAGGTGGCGCAGGGTGGTGGAGTAGATCCCGGTAATCGTGCTGTTGCGCACCATGGTGTAAAACATTCGCAGGATCGCTTCCGGTTCGCGGATGAACAGCGTTTCGTCGCGCAGATCGATCAGCGTGCCGCGCAGCTGAAACTCGTCATCAATCGGACGCGGTTTTTCATCCGCCGTCAGCGCGAGGATCGCTTCATCGAACAGCTGCAACAGCATCTGGTTGAGTTCAGATACGCGGCGGGTGACGCGGAAGAAATCCTTCATCATCTGCTCGACCGGCTCGTTGCCTTCGCCCTGGTAATTCAGGCGCTGCGCCACGCTGAGCTGGCGGTCAAACAGCAGGCGGTTATCATAGCGGGTGACTTCCAGATGCAGGGCAAAACGGATGCGCCAGAGCAGGTGCAGACACTCATTGAGTTCGTTACGTTCCGCTTCGGTCAGAAAACCGAAACCGACCATTTCGTCCAGCGAAGTTGCCCCAAAATGGCGTCGGGCGACCCATTGCAGCGTGTGGATATCGCGCAGGCCACCGGGGCTGCTTTTGATATCCGGCTCAAGATTATAGCTGGTTCCGTGATAGCGCTGGTGACGCTGGTTTTGTTCTTCGACTTTTGCGGCGAAGAATTTTTCCGAGGGCCAGAAGCCGTCGCTAAATATGTGCTTTTGCAGCTCGAGGAACAGCGCCACGTCGCCAATCAGCAGGCGGGTTTCAATCAGGTTGGTGGCGACGGTCAGGTCAGATAACCCCTCCAGCAGACACTCTTCCAGCGTGCGCACGCTGTGGCCCACCTCCAGTTTTACGTCCCAGAGCAGAGTCAGCAGTTCACCGATTTTTTGCGCCCGATCGTCCGGCAATTTTTTACGGCTTAAGATCAGCAGGTCGATATCAGAGAGCGGATGCAGTTCACCCCGGCCATAACCGCCGACCGCAACCAGCGCGACGTCGCTCACCTGCCCGAAACCGTAGTCGATCCACAGACGTTGCAGGAGCTGGTCGATAAACTCGGTACGCGCTTCAATGAGCTGCTCGGCTGACACGCCTGCGTCAAACGCGCTACCCAGCCAGCGATGGAAAACCGCCATATGGGCTTTGATATGCGCGCAGGTCAGCTCATGCGCCGGCCAGACGCCCGGGTTGTCAGGCTGGTCGGGGAGGGTGGGAAGAGCCGTGTTAGCATACTGTTCGGGTAAAAGATTACTCATCGTGCGCCACCCATAAGAAAAAGCTATCGCCATTAAAAAAGCCGGCATTCGCCGGCTTCTTATCACTCAATGTTCGTCAGTATCGCCGGGATGGTGTCATCCTTGCGCAACGTCATAATTTCGCAGCCGTTGTCTGTTACCACAATAGTATGCTCGTACTGGGCCGACAAGCTTCTGTCCTTGGTTTTTACCGTCCAGCCATCTTTCATGGTGCGGATGCGGTAATCGCCCGCGTTGACCATTGGCTCAATGGTGAAGGTCATGCCTTTTTGCAGGACCACGCCGCCGTCGTCAGCATCGTAATGCAGTACCTGCGGCTCTTCGTGGAACACGCGGCCAATGCCGTGACCGCAGTATTCGCGCACCACGGAGAAACCTTCCGCTTCCACGAACTTCTGAATTGCCGCGCCGATAGTGCGCAGGCGGATGCCCGGCTTCACCATCTTCAGCGCCAGGTAGAGGCTGTCCTGGGTGACCTTGCACAGGCGCTCGCCCAGAATGGTTGGCTTGCCAACGATGAACATCTTAGAGGTGTCACCGTGGTAGTCGTCTTTAATGACGGTCACGTCGATGTTGACGATGTCGCCATCTTTCAGCAATTTCTCGTCATCCGGAATGCCGTGGCAAACCACTTCATTGATAGAGATGCAGACGGATTTCGGGAAACCGTGATAGCCCAGGCAGGCGGAGACCGCGTGCTGCTCGTTGACGATATAGTCGTTACAGATGCGATCCAGTTCGCCAGTGCTGACGCCCGGTTTCACAAACGGTTCGATCATTTCCAGCACGTCCGCGGCCAGACGACCGGCGACGCGCATCTTTTCAATTTCTTCAGGTGTCTTAATAGAGATAGCCATGTAATCTGTCCATCGGTGTCGATTTTTTCGACAATACTAGTGTAAGTGTTGTCAATGGTATCAGTCAGGCGCACCCCGTGCCAAATTGAGAATCATTAACAGCACACTCAGCCAACAACTATTGGTTTCCGACCGTGTTTTATGGTATAAAGCGCGCCGGACTTCCGATCCATCTCAGATACACAGGCTGGACGGGAGCGACAAATCTCACTTTGTGTAACAACACACACGTATCGGCACATATTCCGGGGTGCCCTTCGGGGTCGGTAATATGGGATACGTGGAGGCATAACCCCAACTTTTAATATAGAGGTTTTAAACATGGCAACTGTTTCCATGCGCGACATGCTCAAGGCTGGTGTTCACTTCGGTCACCAGACCCGTTACTGGAACCCGAAAATGAAGCCTTTCATCTTCGGCGCGCGTAACAAAGTTCACATCATCAACCTTGAGAAAACTGTACCAATGTTCAACGAAGCCCTGGCTGAGCTGAACAAGATCTCTTCCCGTAAAGGTAAGATTCTGTTCGTTGGTACTAAGCGCGCTGCAAGCGAAGCTGTGAAAGATGCTGCTAACAGCTGCGACCAGTTCTTCGTGAACCATCGCTGGTTGGGCGGCATGCTGACCAACTGGAAAACTGTTCGTCAGTCCATCAAGCGCCTGAAAGATCTGGAAACCCAGTCTCAGGACGGTACTTTCGATAAGCTGACTAAGAAAGAAGCGCTGATGCGCACTCGTGAGCTGGACAAGCTGGAAAACAGCCTGGGCGGTATCAAAGATATGGGCGGCCTGCCAGACGCGCTGTTCGTAATCGATGCAGACCACGAGCACATCGCAATCAAAGAAGCTAACAACCTGGGTATCCCGGTATTCGCTATCGTTGATACCAACTCCGATCCGGACGGTGTTGACTTCGTTATCCCGGGTAACGACGACGCAATCCGTGCTGTTAGCCTGTACCTGAGCGCTGTAGCTGCTACCGTTCGTGAAGGCCGTTCCCAGGATCTGGCTTCTCAGGCGGAAGAAAGCTTCGTAGAAGCTGAATAATAAGGTTTTACCCCTTATTAGTACCGTGTATGAATAGGGGCCCATTATCGGCCCCTTTTTTCAATTTATACTGTTTGGCTCCCGGCCGGGCAGTTCACATCTCCCGAGGATTTAAGAATGGCTGAAATTACCGCATCCCTGGTAAAAGAGCTGCGTGAGCGTACTGGCGCAGGCATGATGGATTGCAAAAAAGCGCTGACCGAAGCGAACGGCGACATCGAGCTGGCAATCGAAAACATGCGTAAATCCGGTGCGATCAAAGCAGCTAAGAAAGCAGGCAACGTGGCTGCTGACGGCGTGATCATCACCAAAATCGACGGCACCTACGGCATCATTCTGGAAGTTAACTGCCAGACTGACTTCGTTGCTAAAGATGCTGGTTTCCAGGCATTTGCTAACAAAGTTCTGGACGCAGCGGTTGCAGGCAAAATCACTGACGTTGAAGTACTGAAAGCACAGTTCGAAGAAGAGCGTGTTGCGCTGGTTGCTAAGATCGGTGAGAACATCAACATCCGTCGCGTTGCTTCCCTGGAAGGTGACGTTCTGGGCTCTTACCAGCACGGCGCGCGTATCGGTGTTCTGGTTGCGGCTAAAGGCGCTGACGAAGAGCTGGTTAAACAGCTGGCAATGCACATCGCTGCAAGCAAGCCAGAATTCGTTAAGCCAGAAGACGTGTCTGCTGAAGTGGTAGAGAAAGAGTACCAGGTTCAGCTGGACATCGCGATGCAGTCCGGTAAGCCAAAAGAAATCGCAGAGAAAATGGTTGAAGGCCGCATGAAGAAATTCACCGGCGAAGTTTCTCTGACTGGCCAGCCTTTCGTAATGGATCCAAGCAAGTCTGTTGCTCAGCTGCTGAAAGAGCACAACGCTGACGTGACTGGCTTCATCCGCTTCGAAGTGGGCGAAGGCATCGAGAAAGTTGAGACTGACTTCGCAGCAGAAGTTGCTGCAATGTCCAAGCAGTCTTAATGATGCAAAAGGAGCCGCCTGAGGGCGGCTTCTTTTTGTCACCCGTCTCACGAAATCAGACAGGCTCCAGTATCGCTGTGCTGATATGCGACATATCATGTCGCCAGAATTAACCCCATCTTAATCGTTGACAGTCTCAGGAAAGAAACATGGCTACCAATGCAAAACCCGTGTACAAACGCATTCTGCTTAAGCTGAGTGGCGAAGCGCTGCAAGGATCGGAAGGCTTCGGTATTGACGCAAGCATCCTTGATCGCATGGCACAGGAAATCAAAGAACTGGTCGAACTGGGTATTCAGGTTGGCGTGGTCATTGGCGGTGGCAACCTTTTCCGTGGTGCTGGTCTGGCGAAAGCGGGGATGAACCGCGTTGTGGGCGACCACATGGGTATGCTGGCAACCGTGATGAATGGCCTGGCGATGCGTGATGCGCTTCATCGCGCCTATGTGAACGCTCGCCTGATGTCCGCGATTCCTTTGAATGGCGTATGCGATAACTACAGCTGGGCAGAGGCCATCAGCCTGCTGCGCAACAACCGCGTGGTGATCCTCTCCGCCGGTACGGGTAACCCGTTCTTTACCACCGATTCCGCTGCCTGCCTGCGCGGTATCGAAATCGAAGCCGATGTGGTGCTGAAAGCGACCAAAGTGGATGGCGTGTTTACTGCCGATCCGGCAAAAGATCCGTCTGCGACCATGTACGATCAGCTGAGCTACAGCGAAGTTCTGGATAAAGAGCTGAAAGTGATGGATCTTGCCGCCTTTACGCTGGCTCGTGACCACAAACTGCCGATTCGTGTCTTCAACATGAACAAGCCTGGCGCGCTGCGTCGCGTTGTTATGGGCGAAAAAGAAGGCACTTTGATCACGGAATAATTTCCGTCGACGATAAATACAGGTAAGATTCCGCTTTACTTTGTAGTGGTATCTTACCTGGACGCGCCTTTGGCGCTGTCATGATTTAAACGCGACTATACTTAGCACACCTGTAGCGCTGTGCTGGCGGATAGTCTGCCTGAGACAAGTTTTCAAGGATTCGTAACGTGATTAACGACATCAGAAAAGATGCTGAAGTACGCATGGACAAATGCGTAGAAGCGTTCAAAAACCAAATCAGCAAAATCCGTACTGGCCGTGCTTCCCCAAGCCTGCTGGATGGCATCATCGTAGAATACTACGGTACGCCAACGCCACTGCGTCAGCTGGCGAGCGTGACGGTAGAAGATACCCGTACCCTGAAAATCAACGTGTTCGATCGCTCGATGAGCCCGGCCGTTGAAAAAGCCATCATGGCATCTGACCTGGGTCTGAACCCAAGCTCAGCGGGCGCGGACATTCGTGTTCCACTGCCTCCGCTGACGGAAGAGCGTCGTAAAGACCTGATCAAAGTCGTGCGTGGTGAAGCTGAGCAGGGTCGCGTTTCCGTACGTAACGTGCGTCGCGATGCGAACGATAAAGTGAAAGCGCTGCTGAAAGAAAAAGAGATCAGCGAAGACGACGATCGTCGTTCACAGGACGACATTCAGAAAATGACCGACGCGGCGATCAAGAAAATTGATGCGGCGCTGGCAGAAAAAGAAGCGGAACTGATGCAGTTCTGATTTTCGCTGTACACTGATAAACGCCGTTCAGAAGGACATTGAGTCTTGCTGGCGGCGTTTTGCTTTTATCTGGTCTAACTTTTGGGCATCTCATGAAGCATCTCACTCTCCTCGGCTCGACTGGCTCTATCGGTTGCAGCACTCTTGACGTTGTTCGTCATAACCCTGACAGCTATACCGTGACCGCTCTCGTGGCCGGAAAAAACGTGCAGCGAATGGTCGAGCAATGTCTGGAGTTTACCCCCCGTTTTGCGGTGATGGATGATGAAGAGAGCGCCCGGCAGGTGAAAGCGCTGTTACTGGAGAAGGGCAGCCGTACCGAGGTGCTCAGCGGGCAACAGGCGGCCTGCGATATGGCGGCGCTGGATGAGGTTGATCAGGTGATGGCGGCAATTGTCGGGGCGGCGGGTCTTCTGCCGACGCTTGCCGCTATTGATGCGGGAAAAGATGTCCTGCTCGCGAACAAAGAGTCGCTGGTTACCTGCGGACGCCTGTTTATGGAGGCGGTAAAACAGCGTGGGGCGCGTCTATTGCCGGTCGATAGCGAGCACAACGCGATTTTTCAGAGTTTGCCTCAACCTTTTCAGCAGAACCTGGGGTACGCTGACCTCGAGCAGAATGGGGTTGTGTCGATTCTGCTTACCGGGTCTGGTGGCCCGTTCCGTGAAACGCCACTGTCTGAACTGCGCGCAATGACGCCGGATCAGGCGTGTCGCCATCCGAACTGGTCGATGGGGCGTAAGATCTCCGTCGATTCGGCCACCATGATGAATAAAGGTCTGGAATACATTGAAGCTCGCTGGCTGTTTAACGCGTCGGCGAAACAGATGGAAGTGCTGATCCACCCGCAGTCGGTGATTCACTCAATGGTGCGCTATCAGGACGGCAGCGTGCTGGCGCAGTTGGGCGAACCGGATATGCGTACGCCTATTGCTCATTCGATGGCGTGGCCAAACCGCGTGAAATCCGGCGTAAAGCCGCTCGACTTTTGCAAGCTGAGTTCACTGACATTTAGCGAGCCGGATTACGACCGATATCCGTGCCTGAAGCTGGCGATGGCGGCGTTCGATCAGGGGCAGGCGGCGACAACAGCGCTTAATGCAGCCAATGAAGTGACCGTTGAAGCCTTTCTGAATCAGCAGATCCGCTTTACTGATATCGCCGCGTTGAATTTAACCGTGCTGGAGATGATGGATCTGCGTGAGCCACAAAGTGTGGAAGAGGTGCTGGCCGTGGATGCACAGGCACGCATTGTTGCGCGTAAACAGGTGACACGTCTCGCAAGCTGGTGATAAAGCAAGCACTAGTCGTCGTGCTATTTGTTAGCGTTGGGCTTCAGTGATATAGTCTGCGCCACCTGATCGCAGGTATTTGGCTTTAAGTGGTCAGGTAAGCCGTGGTTTGACACGGCTTTTTTATGTATAGGCTTCAGTATTCCTGTGTACCGTTAAATCCTTTCAGGGACTAAAAACGCGTTATGTTGTCTGCGAATCAACCAATAAGCGAAAACTTGCCAGCACATGGCTGTCGCCATGTTGCAATCATCATGGATGGCAATGGCCGCTGGGCGAAAAGACAAGGGAAGATACGAGCCTTTGGGCATAAAGCTGGGGCGAAATCTGTTCGCCGCGCCGTTTCTTTTGCCGCCAATAACGGCATTGATGCGTTAACGCTCTATGCTTTTAGTAGTGAAAACTGGAATCGACCTGCGCAGGAAGTGACTGCGTTGATGGAACTGTTTGTGTGGGCGCTCGATAGCGAAGTAAAAAGCCTGCACCGCCACAACGTCCGCCTGCGTATTATTGGCGAAACCAGTCGTTTTAACTCACGTCTACAGGAACGGATTCGCAAAGCAGAAGCGCTGACGGAAAATAATACCGGCCTGACGCTCAATATCGCGGCGAATTACGGCGGACGCTGGGATATTATCCAGGGGGTTCGGCATTTGGCTGAGCAGGTTCAGGAAGGGCTGCTAAGACCCGACCAGATTGATGAAGAGGCGCTGAGTCAGCAAATCTGCATGAATGAACTGGCACCCGTGGATTTGGTTATAAGGACAGGGGGGGAACATCGCATCAGTAACTTTTTGCTGTGGCAAATTGCCTACGCCGAACTTTACTTTACGGATGTTCTTTGGCCAGATTTTGATGAACAAGACTTTGAAGGTGCGCTGCATGCCTTTGCCAATCGAGAGCGTCGTTTCGGCGGCACCGAGCCTGGTGGCGATAACGCCTGATGGGGGTAGCTTTTGCTGAAGTATCGCCTGATTTCCGCTTTTGTATTAATACCCGTCGTTATCGCAGCGCTGTTTTTACTGCCTCCGGTGGGATTCGCTATTGTTACGCTGGTGGTGTGTATGCTCGCCGCGTGGGAATGGGGGCAGCTTAGCGGCTTTACCTCGCGCACTCAGCGGGTATGGCTGGCGGTACTCTGTGGTTTTTTACTGGCCCTGATGCTGTATACCTTGCCTGAATACCATCACGACGTTCACCAGCCGCTGGTGGCCGGATCTTTATGGATATCGCTGGCGTGGTGGATTGCTGCGCTTGTTTTAGTGCTTTTCTATCCGGGCTCTGCGGCAATCTGGCGTAACTCTAAAGTGTTGCGCCTTATTTTTGGCCTGCTCACCATCGTTCCGTTTTTCTGGGGAATGGTTGCGCTGCGCGCCTGGCACTATGACGAAAACCACTACAGCGGCGCGATATGGCTGCTTTATGTCATGATTCTCGTCTGGGGGGCTGACTCCGGGGCCTATATGTTTGGTAAACTGTTTGGCAAACATAAGCTGGCGCCAAAAGTTTCTCCAGGTAAAACCTGGCAAGGCTTCATCGGCGGCCTGTTTACGGCGGCGATCATCTCCTGGGGCTATGGCGTCTGGGCGAATCTTGAGGTTGCCCCCTCAACGCTGCTGATATGTTCGATTTTCGCGGCGCTGGCATCGGTACTGGGTGATTTAACCGAGAGTATGTTTAAGCGTGAAGCAGGGATTAAGGACAGTGGTCACCTGATTCCAGGACACGGCGGAATACTGGATCGCATTGACAGCCTGACAGCGGCTGTTCCAGTGTTTGCTTGCCTGCTTTTACTGGTGTTTGGGACGATATAACGGAAGGTTTTATGCTGAGCATTCTCTGGAATCTGGCGGCGTTCATTGTTGCACTGGGTGTACTGATTACCGTGCATGAATTTGGCCATTTCTGGGTTGCCCGGCGCTGTGGTGTGCGGGTAGAGCGATTCTCGATTGGCTTTGGCAAATCGCTCTGGAAGCGCACCGATAAGCATGGCACCGAGTTTGTCATTGCTCTGATTCCTCTGGGCGGCTACGTCAAAATGCTCGACGAACGCGTTGAGCCCGTCGCCCCGGAACTTCGACATAGCGCGTTTAACAACAAAACGGTTGGACAACGTGCTGCCATCATCGCTGCCGGCCCGGTAGCCAATTTCATCTTTGCTATCTTCGCCTACTGGCTGGTGTTTATCATCGGCGTGCCTGGCGTGCGCCCGGTTGTGGGCGAAATCACCACGGGTTCCATTGCGGCAACGGCGCAAATTGCACCGGGAATGGAACTTAAAGCGATTGATGGTATCGAAACCCCTGATTGGGATGCCGTGAGGTTACAATTGGTCGCCAAAATCGGTGATGAGCAGACAACCGTCAGCGTATCGCCTTTTGGTTCCGACCAGCGGCAGGAAAAAGTGCTGGATTTACGCCACTGGCGCTTCGAGCCTGATAAAGAAGATCCCGTCGCCGCACTGGGGATTCGCCCGCGCGGCGCGCAGATCGAGCCGGTGTTAGCCGAAGTACAGTCTCATTCGGCGGCAAGTAAAGCAGGTTTACAAGCGGGTGACAGGATCGTTAAAGTCGATGGTCAACCATTAACACAATGGATGACCTTTGTTACTCTGGTGCGCGATAATCCAGGCACGCCGCTCGCGCTGGAAGTGGAAAGGCAGGGGAGTTCGCTCTCGCTGACCCTCACCCCGGATACCAAATCGGGCGGCGGTAAGGCGGAAGGGTTTGCCGGCGTTGTGCCGAAAGTGATCCCACTGCCAGATGAGTACAAGACAATACGCCAGTATGGGCCGTTTAGCGCCATCGTTGAGGCCACGGATAAAACATGGCAGCTGATGAAGCTAACGGTCAACATGTTGGGGAAATTGATAACCGGTGATGTCAAACTGAACAACCTCAGTGGGCCAATTTCGATTGCTCAGGGGGCTGGGATGTCAGCGGAGTTCGGGGTGATTTACTATCTCATGTTCCTTGCGCTGATTAGCGTGAACCTGGGGATAATCAACCTGTTCCCGCTTCCCGTATTAGATGGGGGCCATCTGCTGTTTTTAGCGATTGAAAAGCTAAAAGGCGGACCGGTATCCGAGCGAGTTCAAGACTTTAGTTATCGCATTGGCTCGATTTTGCTGGTGCTGTTAATGGGGCTTGCACTTTTCAATGATTTCTCTCGGTTGTAAGAGAGTTAGTTAGGAAGAACGCATAATAACGATGGCGATGAAAAAGTTGCTCATAGCGTCGCTGCTGTTTAGCAGCGCGACCGTATACGGTGCTGACGGGTTCGTAGTGAAAGATATTCATTTCGAAGGCCTTCAGCGTGTCGCCGTTGGTGCGGCCCTCCTCAGTATGCCTGTGCGCCCCGGCGATACGGTTAATGATGAAGATATCAGTAACACCATCCGTGCTCTGTTTGCCACCGGCAACTTTGAGGACGTCCGCGTCCTGCGCGATGGTGATACGCTGGTGGTTCAGGTAAAAGAACGTCCAACGATTGCCAGCATCACTTTCTCCGGTAACAAGTCGGTGAAAGATGACATGCTCAAGCAGAACCTTGAGGCATCGGGTGTTCGTGTGGGGGAATCACTGGATCGCACAACGCTTGCAGACATTGAAAAAGGTCTGGAAGACTTCTACTACAGCGTCGGTAAGTACAGCGCGAGCGTGAAAGCGGTTGTCACTCCGCTGCCGCGTAACCGTGTTGACCTGAAGCTGGTCTTCCAGGAAGGTGTTTCTGCGAAGATCCAGCAGATCAACATCGTGGGTAACCACGCCTTCAGCACCGACGAACTGATCTCCAACTTCCAGCTGCGTGACGAAGTACCGTGGTGGAACGTGGTGGGCGATCGTAAATACCAGAAACAGAAGCTGGCGGGTGACCTTGAAACCCTGCGCAGCTACTACCTGGATCGCGGTTACGCC
The DNA here is from genome assembly GCF_900322725.1 of Enterobacter cloacae complex sp. NCBI lineage: Bacteria > Pseudomonadati > Pseudomonadota > Gammaproteobacteria > Enterobacterales > Enterobacteriaceae > Enterobacter > Enterobacter cloacae complex sp. The sequence goes on from NZ_LT991957.1 coordinate 3,013,610, forward strand.
CGTTTCAACATCGATTCAACTCAGGTGAGTCTGACTCCGGACAAGAAAGGTATCTACATTACCGTTAACATCACAGAAGGCGATAAGTACACGCTTTCGGGTGTAGAAGTCAGCGGCAACCTGGCAGGGCATTCAGCTGAAATTGAATCTCTGACCAAAATTCAGCCGGGCGATCTGTACAGCGGTTCTAAAGTGACCAAAATGGAAGACAGCATTAAGAAGCTGCTCGGCCGTTATGGTTATGCGTATCCGCGCGTGCAAACGCAGCCGGAAATTAACGACACGGATAAAACCGTTAAGCTTCACGTTAACGTTGATGCGGGCAACCGTTTCTACGTGCGTAAGATCCGCTTCGAAGGTAATGACACCTCCAAAGATTCCGTTCTGCGCCGTGAAATGCGCCAGATGGAAGGGGCATGGCTGGGAAGCGATCTGGTAGACCAGGGTAAAGAGCGTCTGAACCGTCTGGGCTACTTCGAAACGGTTGATACCGATACGCAGCGTGTACCGGGCCGTCCGGATCAGGTTGACGTTGTTTATAAAGTTAAAGAACGTAATACCGGTAGCTTCAACTTTGGTATTGGTTACGGTACTGAAAGTGGCGTGAGCTTCCAGGTTGGCGTTCAGCAGGATAACTGGCTGGGTACAGGCTACTCTGTCGGGATCAACGGGACGAAAAACGACTACCAGACCTATTCTGAGTTCTCCGTAACTAACCCATACTTCACCGTTGACGGTGTAAGCCTGGGCGGTCGTATCTTCTATAACGACTTTAAAGCGGACGACGCGGACCTCTCCTCGTATACCAACAAGAGTTATGGTCTGGATGGTACGCTCGGCTTCCCGGTTAACGAATACAACACCCTGCGTGCAGGTTTAGGGTACGTGCATAACGACCTGTCCAACATGCAACCGCAGGTGGCGATGTGGCGTTATCTGGATTCCATCGGCCAGTCGGCGAGTACGTCCAGCGATGACAACGGTTTCGCCGCGGATGACTTCACCTTCAACTACGGTTGGACCTACAACCGTCTTGACCGTGGTTTCTTCCCAACGGAAGGTTCACGCGTCAACCTGAACGGTAAAGTGACGATCCCGGGCTCCGATAACGAGTTCTATAAGGTCACGCTGGATACGGCGTCCTACTTCCCAATTGATGACGACCACAAGTGGGTCGTGCTGGGTCGTACCCGCTGGGGCTATGGTGACGGTATCGGAAGCAAAGAACTGCCGTTCTATGAGAACTTCTACGCCGGTGGTTCAAGCACCGTTCGTGGCTTCCAGTCCAATAACATTGGTCCGAAAGCGGTTTACTACGGCGGTAATGACGAAGATAACTGCGCAAGCCGCGATCCTAAACAGGTCTGTAGCTCTGATGATGCGGTAGGTGGTAACGCCATGGCCGTGGCGAGCCTCGAGTTCATCACGCCGACGCCGTTTATCAGCGATAAGTACGCGAACTCTGTCCGTACCTCCTTCTTTATGGATGCAGGTACGGTGTGGGATACCAACTGGGAGAACACCGCCCAGATGCGTGCAGCGGGCGTTCCGGACTACAGCGATCCGGGCAACATTCGCATGTCCGCAGGTATCGCATTACAATGGATGTCACCGCTGGGGCCGTTGGTCTTCTCTTACGCCCAGCCGTTTAAGAAATACGATGGAGACAAAGCGGAGCAGTTCCAGTTTAACATTGGTAAAACCTGGTAATAATCCGCTGCAATGGAATGCGTTGGCAGTGTAGCGCTGACAACCGGCGATCGGTAAAACGGTCGCCTTGCCACGCAAAGAACGGCACCCCACGGGTGCCAATGGGATGGTAAGGAGTTAATTGTGAAAAAGTGGTTATTAGCTGCAGGTCTCGGTTTAGCGATGGCAACTTCTGCTCAGGCAGCGGACAAAATTGCAATCGTCAACATGGGTAATTTGTTCCAGCAGGTCGCGCAGAAAACCGGTGTTTCTGCAACGCTGGAAAACGAATTCAAAGGCCGTGCGAGCGAACTGCAACGTATGGAAGGTGATCTTCAGTCCAAGATGCAGCGTTTACAGCGTGATGGTTCTACCATGAAAGCGAGCGAGCGCAGCAAACTGGAAAAAGACGTCATGTCTCAGCGCCAGACCTTCTCTCAGAAAGCGCAGGCTTTCGAGCAGGATCGTCAGCGTCGTTCTAACGAAGAGCGTGGCAAGCTGGTGACTCGCATTCAGTCTGCCGTTAAAGCAGTAGCAGCCGATCAGAGCATCGATCTGGTTGTTGATGCGAACGCCGTTGCATTCAACAGCAGCGATGTTAAAGACATCACCGCTGATGTTCTGAAACAGGTTAAATAAGTAATGCCTTCAATTCGACTGGCTGATTTAGCTCAGCAGTTGGATGCAGAATTACACGGTGATGGCGATATCGTCATCACCGCTGTTGCGTCCATGCAATCAGCTAAAGCAGGCACTATTACCTTCATGGTAAGCCCTAAGTACCGTGAACACCTGGCCCAGTGCCAGGCGTCTGCCGTTGTTCTGACGCAGGACGATCTTCCGTTTGCCGCTTGCGCTGCGCTGGTAGTGAAAAATCCCTACCTGACGTATGCACGTATGGCCCAAATTCTTGATACCACGCCGCAGCCGGCACAGAACATTGCAGCCAGTGCTGCGATTGATCCGACGGCGCAGTTGGGTAACAACGTAGCAGTCGGCGCAAACGCCGTTATCGAGTCCGGCGTTGTGCTGGGCGATAACGTGGTGATTGGCCCTGGCTGCTTTGTTGGAAAAAATACGAAAATTGGCGCAGGGACTCGTCTGTGGGCCAATGTTTCTGTCTACCATGAGGTTGAGATTGGCGAGCATTGTCTCGTTCAGTCCAGCACGGTGATTGGTTCTGACGGATTTGGTTACGCCAACGATCGGGGTAACTGGGTTAAGATCCCTCAGCTGGGTCGCGTGATTATTGGCGATCGCGTTGAGATCGGCGCGTGCACAACCATTGACCGTGGTGCGCTTGACGACACCATTATTGGTAACGGTGTTATCATTGATAACCAGTGCCAGATTGCACATAACGTTGTGATTGGCGACAATACCGCAGTTGCGGGTGGTGTTATCATGGCAGGCAGCCTGAAAATTGGCCGCTACTGCATGATTGGCGGTGCCAGCGTGATCAATGGCCATATGGAAATATGCGACAAAGTCACGGTGACGGGGATGGGCATGGTGATGCGTCCTATCACTGAGCCCGGCGTTTACTCCTCGGGTATTCCGCTGCAACCGAACAAGGTCTGGCGTAAAACAGCTGCTCTGGTGATGAATATTGATGATATGAGCAAGCGACTCAAAGCGATTGAGCGCAAAATCGATCAACAAGACTAAGCGTTCATCCGTTTAACGCTAAATTTCCCGGCCTGTCGGCTTTGTTTATAAACCGGCAGGCCGTGTTATTATTGCTACTTAGTACATTTGACAGGAAGAGTATTTTGACTACTGACACTCATACTCTGCATATTGAAGAGATTTTAGAACTTCTGCCGCACCGCTACCCGTTTTTGCTGGTAGACCGTGTGCTGGATTTTGAAGAAGGTCGTTTTCTGCGCGCAGTGAAAAATGTCTCCGTTAACGAGCCGTTCTTCCAGGGGCACTTCCCTGGTAAGCCTATCTTCCCGGGTGTGTTGATCCTGGAAGCGATGGCACAGGCTACTGGTATTCTGGCGTTTAAAAGCGTAGGTAAACTGGAGCCGGGTGAACTCTATTACTTCGCGGGTATCGATGAAGCGCGCTTTAAGCGTCCGGTCGTGCCTGGTGATCAAATGATCATGGAAGTCACTTTTGAAAAAACGCGTCGCGGCCTGACTCGCTTTAAAGGCGTAGCTATGGTTGACGGCAAAGTTGTTTGCGAAGCGACAATGATGTGTGCGCGTAGCCGGGAGGCCTGATACGTGATTGATAAATCCGCCTTTATTCATCCTACCGCCATTGTGGAAACGGGTGCCATCATTGGCGCAAACGTCCACATTGGCCCGTTTTGTATCGTTGGACCCCAAGTCGAAATTGGTGAGGGTACAGTACTGAAATCTCACGTTGTGGTGAATGGTCATACGACTATTGGCTGCAATAATGAGATCTATCAGTTCGCCTCCATCGGCGAAGTTAACCAGGATCTTAAGTATGCTGGCGAACCGACCCGTGTGGAAATCGGCGATCGTAACCGCATTCGCGAAAGCGTCACCATTCATCGTGGTACAACGCAAGGCGGTGGATTGACGAAGGTGGGCAGCGACAACCTGTTTATGGTTAATGCGCATATTGCACATGACTGTACCGTGGGTGACCGCTGTATTCTCGCCAACAACGCAACGCTGGCGGGACACGTATCGGTTGATGACTTCGCAATTATTGGCGGCATGACCGCAGTCCATCAGTTCTGCATCATTGGTGCACACGTGATGGTTGGCGGATGCTCCGGTGTGGCGCAGGACGTCCCACCGTTTGTGATTGCGCAGGGCAACCATGCCACGCCGTTTGGCGTGAACATCGAAGGCCTCAAGCGTCGTGGCTTCAGCCGCGAAGCGATTACAGCGATCCGCAACGCGTACAAATTGCTGTACCGTAGCGGTAAAACGCTGGAAGAGGCGAAGCCGGAAATTGCCGAACTGGCGAATAAGCACGATGAAGTGAAGGCGTTCATGGAATTCTTTGAACGTTCCACGCGTGGTCTGATTCGTTAATGGTCGACAGTCGTCCGCTTACCATCGCCCTGGTCGCCGGAGAAACCTCCGGCGATATTCTTGGTGCAGGTCTTATCCGTGCGCTGAAAGCCCGCGTACCCAACGCCCGCTTTGTTGGCGTGGCTGGTCCGCTGATGCAGGCCGAGGGCTGTGAAGCCTGGTACGAAATGGAAGAGCTGGCCGTGATGGGCATCGTCGAGGTGCTGGGGCGCCTGCGTCGTCTGCTGCATATCCGCGCCGATCTTACCCGCCGTTTTACCGACCTCAAACCCGATGTGTTTGTCGGTATTGATGCGCCTGATTTCAATATTACCCTTGAAGGGAACCTGAAAAAGCAGGGTATCAAAACTATCCATTACGTCAGTCCGTCCGTCTGGGCGTGGCGACAGAAACGCGTTTTCAAAATCGGACGGTCCACCAATCTGGTGTTGGCTTTTCTGCCTTTCGAAAAAGCGTTTTACGACAGATTTAACGTCCCGTGTCGTTTTATCGGCCATACCATGGCGGATGCCATGCCGCTGGATCCGGATAAAAACGCCGCGCGTGACGAGCTGGGCATCCCGCACGATGTACACTGTCTGGCGCTGCTGCCGGGAAGCCGGGGCGCGGAAGTGGAAATGCTCAGCGCTGATTTCCTGAAAACGGCGCAAATTCTTCGCAAGACTTACCCCGATCTTGAAGTGGTGGTGCCGCTGGTGAATGCCAAACGCCGCGAGCAGTTTGAGCGTATCAAAGCCGACGTTGCTCCGGATCTTCACGTCCGCCTGCTGGACGGGAAAGGGCGTGAGGCCATGTTTGCAAGCGATGCCGCGCTGCTGGCTTCCGGCACGGCTGCGCTGGAGTGTATGCTGGCAAAATGCCCAATGGTGGTCGGTTATCGCATGAAGCCGTTTACCTTCTGGCTGGCAAAACGTCTGGTGAAAACAGATTACGTATCTCTGCCAAACCTGCTTGCGGGTCGCGAGCTGGTGAAAGAGCTGTTGCAGGATGAATGCCAGCCGCAGGCGCTGGCAGATGCATTACTGCCGCTGCTGGCCAACGGTAAAACCAGCCACCAGATGCACGATACGTTCCGTGAGCTGCATCAACTGATCCGCTGTAATGCTGATGAGCAGGCAGCCGATGCGGTGCTGGAGTTAGCACAATGATGGAATTTATCTATCCCCATACCCACCTCGTTGCCGGTGTGGATGAAGTTGGTCGTGGCCCGCTGGTGGGTGCGGTCGTGACCGCGGCGGTGATCCTCGATCCCGCCCGCCCGATCGTGGGCCTGAACGACTCGAAAAAACTGAGCGAAAAGCGTCGCTTGGCGCTGTTCGATGAAATTAAAGAGAAGGCGCTGGCCTGGAGTCTCGGGCGCGCAGAGCCGGAAGAGATCGACGATCTGAACATTCTGCATGCCACCATGCTGGCGATGCAGCGTGCCGTTGCGGGCCTGAAGATTGTGCCCGAGTATGTGCTGATTGACGGTAACCGTTGCCCGGCGCTGCCGATGCCTTCAATGGCTGTTGTTAAAGGCGATAGCCGCGTCGCAGAAATCAGCGCGGCGTCAATCATTGCCAAAGTGACGCGCGACGCCGAAATGGCCGCGCTGGACCTCACCTATCCCGCGTATGGTTTCGCCCAGCATAAGGGATATCCAACGGCTTTCCATCTGGAAAAGCTGGCTGAACATGGCGCAACTGAACATCATCGGCGCAGTTTTGGCCCGGTGAAACGCGCGCTGGGACTGGTGTCCTGAATCAAGACGCAAGCAATTAAGTAACGCGGGATTTGAAGATGGCTGAACCACGTTTCGTACACCTGCGGGTGCATAGCGACTACTCCATGATCGATGGGCTGGCTAAGACCGGGCCGCTGGTAAAAAAGGCGGCCTCGCTTGGCATGCCTGCGCTGGCGATCACCGATTTTACCAACCTGTGTGGCCTGGTGAAGTTCTACGGAACGGCGCATGGCGCAGGATTAAAACCCATCGTCGGCGCGGATTTTCACGTGCAGAGCGACCTGCTCGGCGATGAGATGACGCAAATATCCGTGTTAGCCATGAATAACACGGGTTATCAGAACCTCACTCTGCTGATTTCGAAAGCCTACCAGCGCGGCTACGGTGCGCTGGGTCCGTGGATTGACCGCGACTGGCTGGCGGAGCTGAACGAAGGTTTGCTGCTGATCTCCGGCGGCCGTATGGGCGATGTCGGCAAAAGCCTGCTGCGCGGTAACAGCGCGCTGGTGGATCAGTGCGTCTCGTTCTACGAAGAGTATTTCCCGGATCGCTATTATCTGGAGCTGATCCGCACCGGGCGCGCAGACGAAGAGAGCTATCTGCATGCGGCAGTCGCCCTCGCGGAAGCGCGTGGCCTGCCTGTGGTGGCCACCAACGACGTGCGCTTCCTCGAGGCGGGCGATTTTGACGCGCACGAAATCCGCGTTGCGATCCATGACGGCTTTACCCTCGACGATCCGAAACGCCCGCGCAACTACTCCTCGCAGCAGTACATGCGCAGCGAAGAAGAGATGTGCGAGCTTTTCTCGGACATCCCGGAAGCGCTGGAAAACAGCGTAGAAATTGCCAAGCGCTGTAACGTCACCGTACGTCTCGGCGAATACTTCCTGCCGCAGTTCCCGACGGGCGACATGACCACGGAAGATTTCCTGGTCATGAAATCGAAAGAGGGCCTTGAAGAGCGTCTGGAATTCCTCTTCCCGGATGAAGCGGTCCGTAAAGAGAAGCGTCCTGAATATGACGAGCGCCTGGATATTGAACTCCAGGTGATCAACCAGATGGGGTTCCCGGGCTACTTCCTGATCGTGATGGAGTTCATCCAGTGGTCGAAGGATAACGGCGTGCCGGTAGGCCCGGGCCGTGGTTCCGGTGCCGGCTCGCTGGTGGCGTATGCGCTGAAAATCACCGACCTCGATCCGCTGGAATTTGACCTGCTGTTCGAACGTTTCCTTAACCCGGAACGTGTCTCCATGCCCGACTTCGACGTCGACTTCTGCATGGAAAAACGCGACCAGGTGATTGAGCACGTGGCCGATATGTACGGTCGTGATGCGGTTTCGCAGATCATTACCTTCGGTACGATGGCGGCGAAAGCGGTTATCCGCGACGTGGGCCGCGTGCTGGGCCACCCGTACGGTTTCGTCGATCGTATCTCGAAGCTGGTGCCGCCCGATCCGGGCATGACCCTGGCGAAAGCCTTTGAAGCCGAACCTCAGTTGCCGGAAATCTACGAAGCTGATGAAGAAGTCAAAGCGCTGATCGACATGGCGCGCAAGCTCGAAGGCGTGACGCGAAATGCCGGTAAGCATGCGGGGGGCGTGGTTATCGCCCCGACCAAAATTACTGACTTCGCGCCGCTGTACTGCGACGAAGCGGGCCAGCATCCGGTAACCCAGTTCGACAAGAACGACGTGGAATACGCCGGGCTGGTGAAGTTCGACTTCCTCGGCCTGCGTACGCTCACCATCATCAACTGGGCGCTGGAGATGATCAACGCCCGCCGTGAGAAGAACGGCGAGCCGCCGCTGGATATCGCGGCTATCCCGCTTGATGACAAGAAAAGTTTCGACATGCTGCAACGCTCGGAGACGACAGCCGTCTTCCAGCTTGAATCCCGCGGCATGAAAGATTTGATTAAGCGTCTGCAACCAGACTGCTTCGAAGATATGATCGCGCTGGTGGCCCTGTTCCGTCCGGGCCCGTTGCAGTCGGGGATGGTGGATAACTTCATCGACCGTAAACACGGGCGCGAAGAGATTTCCTACCCGGACGTGCAGTGGCAGCATGAAAGCCTGAAACCGGTACTGGAGCCGACCTACGGCATCATCCTGTATCAGGAACAGGTCATGCAGATCGCCCAGGTGCTTTCTGGTTACACCCTTGGCGGCGCGGACATGCTGCGTCGTGCGATGGGTAAGAAAAAGCCGGAAGAGATGGCCAAGCAGCGTTCCATCTTTGAAGACGGGGCGAAGAAAAACGGCGTCGATGGCGAACTGGCGATGAAAATCTTCGACCTGGTGGAGAAATTCGCCGGGTACGGATTTAACAAATCCCACTCCGCCGCCTATGCTTTGGTGTCGTATCAAACGCTGTGGCTCAAGGCCCACTATCCCGCTGAGTTTATGGCGGCGGTCATGACCGCCGATATGGACAACACCGAGAAGGTGGTTGGCCTGGTGGACGAGTGCTGGCGCATGGGGCTGAAGATCCTGCCGCCGGATATTAACTCGGGTCTGTACCATTTCCACGTTAACGATGACGGGGAAATCGTCTACGGGATCGGCGCGATCAAAGGCGTGGGTGAGGGGCCGATCGAGGCGATCATCGAAGCGCGTAATAACGGCGGCTATTTCCGTGAGCTGTTCGATCTGTGCGCCCGTACCGATACTAAAAAACTGAACCGCCGCGTGCTGGAAAAACTGATCATGTCCGGCGCGTTTGACAGGCTGGGGCCGCACCGCGCCGCGCTGATGAACTCGCTCGGCGATGCGTTGAAGGCGGCCGATCAGCATGCGAAAGCGGAAGCCATTGGCCAGGCGGATATGTTCGGCGTGCTGGCGGAAGAGCCAGAGCAGATCGAGCAGTCCTATTCCAACTGCCAGCCGTGGCCAGAACAGGTAGTGCTGGATGGAGAGCGGGAAACGTTAGGTCTGTATCTGACGGGGCACCCGATCAACCAGTATCTTAAAGAAATTGAGCGCTATGTCGGCGGCCACAGGCTTAAAGACATGCATCCGACAGAACGTGGTAAAATCACCACGGCTGCGGGGCTCGTGATTGCTGCAAGGGTAATGGTCACCAAGCGCGGCAATCGTATCGGCATCTGTACCCTGGATGACCGTTCCGGGCGTCTGGAGGTGATGTTGTTCACCGACGCGCTGGATAAATACCAGCAATTGCTGGAAAAAGACCGCATACTTATCGTCAGCGGACAGGTCAGCTTTGATGACTTCAGCGGGGGGCTTAAAATGACCGCCCGCGAAGTGATGGACATTGACGAAGCCCGGGAAAAATATGCTCGCGGGCTTGCTATCTCGCTGACGGACAGGCAAATTGATGACCAGCTTTTAAACCGACTCCGTCAGTCTCTGGAACCCCACCGCTCGGGGACCATTCCAGTACATCTCTACTATCAGAGGGCGGATGCACGTGCGCGGTTGCGCTTTGGTGCAACGTGGCGTGTCTCTCCGAGCGATCGTTTACTGAACGATCTCCGTGGCCTCATTGGTTCGGAGCAGGTGGAACTGGAGTTTGACTAATACAGGAATACTATGAGTCTGAATTTCCTTGATTTCGAACAGCCGATTGCAGAGCTGGAAGCGAAAATCGATTCTCTGACAGCAGTTAGCCGTCAGGATGAAAAACTGGATATTAACATCGACGAAGAAGTGCATCGTCTGCGCGAAAAAAGCGTAGAGCTGACGCGCAAAATCTTTGCCGATCTCGGCGCATGGCAGATCGCCCAGCTGGCGCGTCATCCACAGCGTCCGTACACCCTGGATTATGTCCGCCTGGCGTTTGACGAATTTGACGAACTGGCAGGCGACCGCGCATACGCTGACGATAAAGCTATCGTTGGCGGTATCGCGCGTCTGGATGGACGTCCGGTGATGATCATTGGTCACCAGAAAGGCCGTGAAACCAAAGAGAAGATCCGTCGTAACTTCGGTATGCCAGCACCAGAAGGCTACCGTAAGGCCCTGCGTCTGATGGAGATGGCTGAGCGTTTCAATATGCCAATCATCACCTTCATCGACACGCCGGGTGCTTACCCGGGTGTTGGCGCGGAAGAGCGCGGTCAGTCTGAAGCCATCGCACGCAACCTGCGTGAGATGTCTCGCCTGAGCGTACCGGTCATCTGTACCGTTATCGGTGAGGGTGGTTCCGGCGGTGCGCTGGCAATTGGCGTGGGCGATAAAGTGAATATGCTTCAGTACAGCACCTATTCCGTTATCTCTCCGGAAGGCTGTGCCTCCATTCTGTGGAAAAGCGCCGACAAAGCGCCGCTGGCTGCGGAAGCGATGGGTATCATTGCCCCGCGTCTGAAAGAGCTGAAGCTGATCGACACCGTCATCCCTGAACCGCTGGGTGGCGCACACCGTAAGCCAGAAGTGATGGCCGCGTCCCTGAAAGCGCAGCTGCTGGCAGACCTGGCGGACCTGGACGTGCTGAGCAAAGAAGATCTGCTCAACCGTCGTTACCAGCGTCTGATGACCTACGGTTACGCATAAGCCTCACAATTATCCTAAAAGCCGCACATTGTTGCGGCTTTTTTTATACCTGCCGTTTACCTTAACTATGCTTATCTGATGTTTTTCAAGGAGGTAAACCATGAACATCATCGCCATCATGGGGCCACACGGCGTCTTTTATAAAGACGAACCCATCAAGGAGCTTGAACAGGCCCTTAAGGCACGCGGTTATCAGCTGATCTGGCCGCAAAACAGCGCCGACCTGCTGAAATTCATCGAACATAATCCGCGCATCTGTGGCGTGATATTCGACTGGGACGAATACGACATGGAGTTGTGCAGCGAGATCAATAAGCTCAACGAATATCTTCCGCTGTACGCCTTTATCAACACCCACTCGACCATGGACGTGAGCGCGCACGATATGCGCATGGCGCTGTGGTTCTTCGAGTACGCGCTCGGCGTGGCTGAGGACATTGCGACCCGCATTCAGCAGTACACCGGAGAATATCTGGATAACATCACGCCGCCGTTTACGCGCGCGTTGTTCACCTATGTGAAAGAAGGAAAGTACACCTTCTGCACGCCAGGCCATATGGCGGGGACGGCCTATCAAAAAAGCCCGGTAGGGTGCCTGTTCTACGATTTCTTTGGCGGCAATACGCTGAAGGCGGATGTGTCGATTTCAGTGACCGAGCTGGGCTCGCTGCTGGATCATACCGGCCCGCATCTGGAAGCTGAAGAGTACATCGCCCGCACCTTTGGCGCCGAGCAAAGCTACATGGTGACCAACGGTACCTCGACGTCGAACAAAATCGTCGGGATGTACGCCGCGCCTGCCGGCAGCACGTTGCTGATTGACCGGAACTGCCACAAGTCGCTGGCGCATTTGCTGATGATGAGTGACGTGGTGCCGCTCTGGCTGTCGCCCACGCGTAACGCGCTGGGAATTCTCGGCGGCATTCCTCGTCGAGAGTTCACCCATGCCGCCATCGAAAATAAGGTCGCGGCGACCCCTGAGGCAAGCTGGCCCGTTCACGCGGTGATCACCAACTCCACCTATGACGGGCTGCTGTATAACACTAACTGGATCAAGCAGACGCTGGACGTGCCGTCGATCCACTTTGATTCCGCGTGGGTGCCTTATACCAACTTCCACCCGATTTACTCGGGCAAAAGCGGGATGAGCGGCGAGCGCGTGCCGGGCAAGGTCTTTTTCGAAACGCAGTCGACGCACAAAATGCTGGCCGCGTTTTCCCAGGCGTCTCTCATTCACATCAAGGGCGAGTACGACGAGGATACCTTCAACGAAGCCTTTATGATGCACACCACCACCTCACCGAGCTATCCGCTGGTAGCGTCCATCGAAACGGCGGCGGCGATGCTGCGCGGAAATCCGGGTAAACGCCTGATCAACCGTTCGGTGGAGCGGGCGCTGCATTTCCGCAAAGAAGTTCAGCGGCTCAAAGATGAAGCGGACGGCTGGTTCTTTGATATCTGGCAGCCGGAAGAGATCGACGAGGCGGAGTGCTGGCCCGTCGCGCCGGGGGAGAGCTGGCACGGCTTCCGGGATGCCGATGCGGGCCATATGTTCCTCGATCCGGTTAAGGTGACGATCCTGACGCCGGGCATGGACGAGCAGGGCGTGATGGGCGATGAGGGGATCCCTGCCGCGCTGGTGGCGAAGTTCCTCGACGAGCGCGGCGTGGTGGTGGAAAAAACCGGCCCTTACAATCTGCTGTTCCTGTTCAGTATTGGGATCGATAAAACCCGCGCGATGGGTCTGCTCCGCGGGCTGATGGAGTTCAAGCGCGCGTACGATCTGAACCTGCGGGTGAAGAACATGCTGCCGGATCTCTACGCGGAAGATCCTGACTTTTACCGCAATATGCGCATTCAGGATCTGGCGCAGGGGATCCACAGACTGATCCGCCAGCACGATCTGCCGCGCCTGATGCTCCAGGCTTTTGACGTGCTGCCGGAAATGAAGCTGACGCCGCACAAGGCGTGGCAGCAGCAGGTGAAAGGGGAGGTGGAAACCATTGAGCTGGAGAACCTGGTGGGACGGGTATCGGCCAATATGATCCTGCCTTATCCGCCGGGCGTGCCGTTGCTGATGCCGGGCGAGATGATCACCGAGAAGAGCCGGTCAGTGCTCGATTTCCTGCTGATGCTCTGTTCGGTGGGGCGCCACTATCCGGGCTTTGAGACGGATATCCACGGCGCGAAACGCGATGATAACGGCGTGTACTGGGTGAGAGTCCTAAAATAAAAGGGGCCGCTTGCCAGGGGCCAGCTGTCGGTTGTAACGTTCAGGGCATCATAAAAAGGAGAAGCTATGCTGGGTTTAAAAGCTGTTCATCATATTGCGATTATCGCCACCGATTACGCGAAAAGTAAGGCATTCTACTGTGACGTACTCGGCTTCACGCTGTTAAGCGAGGCCTACCGTGAGGAGCGCGACTCCTGGAAAGGCGATCTGGCGCTGAACGGGCAATATGTGATTGAGCTGTTCTCTTTTCCTTTCCCGCCCGCTCGTCCTTCGCGCCCGGAAGCCTGCGGCTTGCGCCATCTGGCCTTCAGCGTCGACGATCTGGACAGCGCGGTAAAACATCTGGAAGCCCACGGCGTGGCCTGTGAAGCGATTCGCGTCGATCCCTTTACCGATAAGCGTTTCACCTTTTTCAACGATCCGGACGGCCTGCCGCTGGAGCTTTACCAGCAGTAATCGCCGTCATGTGTGATAATGCCCGTTCATTTCGGGCATTTTTTATGTGTGATTTCCTATGACCTTACCCGCTATCGCGCACGCCGTTTCGCCCTACCGCCAGCTGCTGGTGGGGTTCAGCGGTGGCCTGGATTCCACCGTTTTGCTTCATCGCCTTAAGCTCTGGCGCGACCGCGAGCCTGACGTCCAGCTGCGGGCGATGCATATCCATCACGGCCTGAGTCCCCATGCTGATGACTGGGTGGCGCACTGTGAAGCGGTGTGCGAAGCGTGGGCAATCCCGCTGATCGTGGAACGGGTCACGCTGGAGGAGGAAGGGCTGGGCGTTGAAGCGCAGGCGCGAAAAGCCCGCTACGCTGCGTTTTCCGGCGCATTGCGGTCTGGAGAAGCGTTGGTTACCGCCCAGCATCTGGACGATCAGTGTGAAACTTTCTTACTGGCGCTCAAGCGGGGGAGCGGGCCCGCGGGCTTATCCGCCATGCCTGAGCGCGCTGATTTTGCCGGAACAGAGCTCATCCGCCCGCTGCTGAACGAGACGCGCGCGTCACTGGAGGCCTGGGCCCATCACTATCATCTGCGCTGGATAGAAGACGAAAGCAATCAGGACGACAGTTATGACCGTAACTTCCTGCGTTTGCGCGTTTTACCGCTTCTGACCGAGCGCTGGGCACATTTTTCCGAAGCGGCAGCCAGAAGCGCCATACTGTGTGCTGAACAGGAAAGCTTGCTGGATGAGCTGCTGAGCGAGGAGCTGACTGCGCTGATTACCGCTGACGGCGCGCTGGATATTGCGCCGTTGAAGATGATGAGCCCCGCGCGTCGGGCTGCCCTGATCCGTCGCTGGCTGGCTTTTCACCGTGCGGCTATGCCGTCCCGGGCGATGCTCAACCGTATCTGGGACGAGGTCGCCCAGGCAAGGGAAGATGCCGCGCCGTGTATACACCTGAACGGTTTTGACGTCAGGCGCTACCAGGACCGGCTCTGGTGGGTAAAATCCGCGCCGTCGCTGGCAGACGTTGTGCTCGACTGGCCGTCGCCGGAGAAAGCATTAACGCTACCGTTGAATGCGGGCGTGGTTGCGTTGAGCCGTTCAGGTAACGTGCGTTTACCCGAGCCGGACGAGAAGGTCACCGTTCGCTTCAGGGCCAGCGGCATGCTGCATATCGTCGGGCGTAACGGTGGGCGTAAGCTGAAGAAAATCTGGCAGGAGAATAACGTTCCGCCCTGGAAGCGTGATACCACGCCGCTCCTGTTTTACGGCGATACGCTCGTGGCGGCGGCAGGGGTGTTCATCACGGAAGAGGGGTGGGCTGAAGCGGGTGTGAATTTTGAGTGGAAAGCGTAACGGGCAGCCTGGCTGCCCGTTGGTTATCAGGATTCGCTCACCACGACAGTGCCGATTTCCGGATGGCTGAAACTGGCAATCCTGTCGAGGCGCAGCTCGCGGGTTGCACCTGCATCTTCTACAACCAGATATTCCACGTTTTTACGGGAAACCAGGTCGCTGGCCTTTGCCTTTAGCACTTCGCCATCTTTGAGTTCCAGCGTCAGTATTAAATGATGCTGGCAGGCGAGTTCGAGGTTGTCATAGTCATCACAATTGATGGGTTGATAGGTATCATTCATCGACATAATCGCTCACCAGTAAATTCGCCGCAGCATACGCTGCTTTTTCCCTGACCGATTCAGAAAGGCTCTCATCAGAGGCCACTTCATTTAGCACGTTCAATACACAGCCCAACGCATCCGGGATGTACCCCAGATCTCCGCTGGCGATTTCCGCATACCGTCTGCGAATCAACTCACAATAATTATTCACATCCCCTCCTGCCAGCGCACTGACTTACTGTGAGATATCATTAAGCCTACGAAGTTAAACTCGGTTTAGCAAGGTGACTATACCATACTCATTTAAGCATTATCAGCGCCTTGATAAGGGGGGATTCACCACCTCGTAACAGCCTTTTGCTGCGGTTTTCGCTACAATGTACGCCTGATTCGAAAGGAGTTCTCTCATGGCGCTGAAAGCGACAATTTATAAAGCTGTGGTCAACGTGGCGGATCTTGACCGTAACCAGTTTCTGGATGCGTCATTGACGCTGGCGCGTCACCCCTCTGAAACCCAGGAGCGCATGATGCTGCGCCTGCTGGCGTGGATTAAATATGCCGATGACCGCCTGCAATTTACCCGTGGCTTAAGCGCGGAAGATGAACCGGAAGCCTGGTTACGCAACGATCACCTGGGTATCGACTTATGGATTGAGCTTGGCCTTCCGGATGAACGCCGGATCAAAAAGGCATGCACCCAGTCCGCAGAGGTGGCGCTGTTTGCCTACAACCAGCGCGCCGCGGAGATCTGGTGGCAACAAAACAAAAATAAGTGTGCGCAGTTCAAAAATCTTACCGTCTGGTATCTGGATGATGAACAGCTGGCACAGCTGAGCGCGTTCGCCAGCCGGACAATGGCGCTCCAGGCAACCATTCAGGACGGCGCTATCTGGCTTTCTGATTCTCAGAATAATCTGGAAATTCATCTTACGGCCTGGCAGCCCGCATCATGATTGTGTTGTCCCGAAACGTCAGCATTCCTGATAACGAGCTGGAGATCACTGCCATCCGGGCTCAGGGAGCAGGGGGCCAGCACGTTAACAAGGCCTCAACGGCTATCCATTTGCGCTTTGACATTCGGGCCTCCAGCCTGCCAGAGTATTATAAAGAAAGTCTGCTTGCCGCCAGCCATCACCTGATCACCAGCGAGGGGGTGATCGTGATCAAAGCGCAGGAATATCGCAGCCAGGAAATGAACCGGGAAGCGGCACTTTCCAGACTGGCGGCGGTCATAAAAGAATTAACAACCGTGCAAAAAAGCCGCCGGGCAACGCGTCCAACGCGGGCATCGAAAGAACGTCGATTGTCATCGAAGGCGCAAAAATCCACCGTAAAATCACTGCGTGGCAAAGTCCGTCACCCGTAATGTGACGAAAGGGACACCCTTTTTCATAAGGAATGTATTGTGAAAAAAGCATTATTATCAGCGCTGGCCGTGACGAGCCTGTTCGCGCTTTTTGGCTGTAACAACCGTTCGGAAACACAGGTATTACCGCCAACGCAAAATGAAGAATTAAAGCCGATGCAGCAGAGCTGGCGCGGCGTATTGCCATGTGCAGATTGTGAAGGCATCGAAACTTCCCTGTTCCTGCAAAAAGATGGCACCTGGGTAATGAACCAGCGATATCAGGGAGCGAAAGAGCCGTCATCTTTTGCAACTTACGGAACGTGGGCGCGTACGGCTGAGAAGCTGGTATTGACCGATACCACGGGCGATAAAACCTATTTTCGCGCCAAAGGCGAGGGGATGGAGATGCTCGATCGCGAAGGCAACCCGATTGAATCCCAGTTCAATTACACGCTGGCCCCGGTGAAAGCGTCCCTGCCCGCAACCCCAATGGCGATGCGAGGGATGTATTTCTACATGGCGGATGCGGCGATCTTCACGGATTGCGCAACCGGTAAGAAAGTCAGCGTGGCGAACAATGCCCAGCTGGAGCGTGACTATGCCGTCGCGCGCGGCAATGACAGTAAGCCCGTGTTGCTGACGGTTGAAGGGCACTTTACGCTGGAGCCAAACCCGGATAGCGGCGAGCTGGTGAAAACGCTGGTTGCTGATAAAGACGCGAAGTTTGCTGCGGGTAAAAACTGCGAAAGCAAATAGGTTTTAGCCATTAAAAAACCCCGCGCTTGCGGGGTTTTTTGTTTCTTAACCTTTGATGGCTTTCACCAGGTAATCAAGAATGTCGCCCGTCTTGATCATCTGTTTTTCGCCGTTGCGACGGTATTTGTATTCAATCTCGTCGCTGTCGAGGTTACGGTCGCCGATGACGACGGTGTGCGGAATACCGATCAGTTCCATGTCAGCAAACATTACGCCAGGACGCTCTTTACGGTCATCCATCAGTACGTCGATACCTTTCGCGCTCAGCTCAGCGTAAAGTTTTTCGGCCAGCTCCTGCACGCGGTATGACTTGTGCATGTTCATTGGCAGGATCGCCACCTGGAACGGTGCGATGTTATCCGGCCAGACGATACCGCGCTCGTCATAGTTCTGCTCAATAGCGGCAGCAACCACGCGGGTTACGCCAATGCCGTAGCAGCCCATGGTCAGAACCTGATTACGCCCATCCTCGCCCTGAACCGCAGCGTTCATTGCGCGCGAGTACTTATCGCCCAGCTGGAAGATGTGACCTACTTCGATACCGCGTTTGATCATCAGGGTACCTTTGCCGTCCGGGCTTGGATCGCCTGCGACCACGTTACGGATGTCAGCCACTTCCGGCGTCGCCACGTCACGATCCCAGTTGATGCCGAAGTAGTGTTTCCCGTCAATGTTTGCGCCCGCAGAGAAGTCGCTCATTGCCGCAACGGTGCGGTCAATCACCACAGGAACAGGCATATTCACCGGACCCAGAGAACCTGGGCCTGCGTTCACCACGGCGCGAATTTCGGCTTCCGTCGCGAAGGTCAGCGGGCTGGCAACCTGCGGCAGCTTCTCGGCCTTCACTTCGTTCAGCTCGTGATCGCCACGGACCAGCAGGGCAACCAGCGGGTAAGCGCTGCCTTCAGCAGATTTCACCAGCAGCGTTTTGACCGTTTTTTCGATAGGCAGAGTAAACTGCTCAACCAGCTCGGCGATGGTTTTCGCGTTTGGGGTATCAACCAGCGTCATCTCTTGGGTTGCTGCCGCACGAGGTTCTTTTGGTGCCAGCGCCTCTGCGAACTCAATGTTGGCGGCGTAATCAGAGGAGTCAGAGAAAATGACATCGTCTTCGCCGCTCTGCGCCAGAACCTGGAATTCATGAGAGGCGCTGCCGCCGATTGAACCGGTATCAGCCTGTACAGCACGGAAATCCAGCCCCATGCGGGAGAAGATTTTGCTGTAAGCCGCGTACATTTTGTCGTAGGTCTCTTGCAGAGATTCCTGAGAGGTATGGAAAGAGTAAGCGTCTTTCATCAGGAATTCGCGAGAGCGCATAACGCCAAAGCGTGGGCGCACTTCGTCACGGAACTTGGTCTGGATCTGGAAGAAGTTCAGCGGCAGCTGTTTGTAAGAGCTCAGCTCGTTACGGATCAGATCGGTGATCACTTCTTCATGCGTTGGGCCGAGAACAAATGGACGATCGCCACGATCGGCAATACGCAGCAGCTCCGGGCCGTACTGCTCCCAGCGACCGCTCTCCTGCCACAGTTCAGAAGGCTGAACCACCGGCATTAACACCTCGATTGCACCGGCGTTGTTCATCTCTTCACGCACGATGTTTTCGACTTTTTTCAGGACGCGCACGCCGGTCGGCAGCCAGGTGTATAACCCGGAGGCCAGCTTGCGGATCATCCCGGCGCGCAGCATCAGCTGGTGGCTGATCACCTCGGCGTCGGCAGGTGTCTCCTTCAGAGTGGAGAGCAGATATTGGCTAGTACGCATGTTGTTACGGTTCCATTTCGACGATTGGAACAGGCTGAAACGCCAGCCTGACACAAAAAAAGTGGTTTAGTTTACCAGTGTGGCAAAGATGCCAAAAGAGAGGAGAACAAAATTACCTGGGTTCCAGGGCAAACACTTCAAAACCCGCATCAGTCACGCGCCAGCGCACGTTAAAGTCCAGCAGCCAGACGGCGTACGTTTTTCCGGCGTCTTCCTCTTTGCGGTAGGCGGGACGAGGGTCCTGCGCCAACACTTCAACGATAAAGTCACGCAGACGAGGATAGCGTTTTTCCAGCTGGCCGATTTGCGTCGCTATTTCAGACGTAAAGTAAACAGGCATATCTGCCTGCGGCGCGTCCTGAGCATAGCTTGCATGCGCATTCGGCAGCGCTTCGGCAAAGGGCAGGTAAGGCTTAATATCAATGACCGGCGTGCCGTCTACCAGGTCAAGGCTGCCTAACTCCAGGATCACCCGATCTTTCTGACAGCGTATCCCTTTCAGTTCGACCAGCGACATCCCAACTGGATTCGGTCGGAACGTTGAGCGGGTGGCAAAAACCCCCATTCTGGCATTACCGCCCAGACGAGGCGGGCGCACGGTCGGACGCCAGCCGCCTTCCATGGTCTGGTGAAATACAAAAACCACCCATAAATGGCTGAACGCCTCAAGCCCGCGCACCGCATCGGCCTGATTGTAGGGCGCGACGAGATGCAGCTCGCCGCCGCCGTTAATGACCAGACCCGGCTGACGCGGCACGGCGAACTTTTCTTTATAAGGAGAGCGGATAACGCCTATCTGCTCGAACTGAAATGCACTCATTTCGCCGTGATGTTAAGCGCAGAACCGATGCATACCGCCTGACGGTAGCAGCCTGGCGTACCGCTGGTGACTTCACAGCTGTGCAACAGCACCGCGTTGGCTTTCATTTTCGACGCGTTGATTTGCATACGCTTGCGGGCTGTTGGGATATTTGGAGGGGAGTCCTGATTCGTTGCCTGACAGGATTCGCCGCTCACTTCGCCCAGTTCACGGAATGGCTTACCGACCAGCTCGTCGGCTTTGGTAATAATACGTACCGGCGCAGCGCGAGGCGCTTTCGGTTTTGCTGGCTCCGCTTTTGGCGGGGTTGCAGTGCTTTGAACGGGTTCAACAGGAGATCTGCTTAGCATAGAACAGCCGCTCAGCATCAGTGCTAAAAGACAGATCGGTAAAGCACGCATAATAATTCCTCAGTGGATAATCAAAACGTCAGATATTGAAGCAGTTGACCGCACAAATGACAAGACGGGCAAATGCCCGTCTTGATGATATTACACTGAGGTGAGATTACCAGCCTTTAACAGCGCCGCCGTTAAACACCTTATTGGCTTCCTGGTAAACTTCTTCAGACTGATATGCCTGAAGGAATTTCTTCACGTTTTCCGCGTCTTTGTTGTCTTCGCGAGTCACGATCAGGTTGACGTACGGGGAATCTTTGTCTTCAACGAAGATGCCATCTTTCGCAGGGGTCAGACCGATCTGGCTGGCGTAAGTGGTGTTGATAACGGCCAGCGCGATCTGTGCATCGTCCAGAGAACGTGGCAGCTGAGGGGCTTCCAGTTCAACAATTTTCAGATTTTTCGGGTTTTCGGTGACGTCCAGAACGGTCGGCAACAGGCCAACACCTTCTTTCAGTTTAATCAGGCCCACTTTCTGGAGCAGAAGCAGCGAACGGCCAAGGTTGGTTGGGTCGTTAGGGACGGCAACCTGTGAACCCGGCTGGAGTTCATCCAGAGATTTAATTTTCTTGGAATAACCGGCAATCGGGTAAACGAAGGTGTTACCGACAGCAACCAGCTTGTAGCCGCGATCCTTGATCTGCTGATCCAGGTACGGTTTATGCTGGAAGGCGTTAGCGTCAATGTCGCCTTTGCTCAGCGCTTCGTTCGGCAGAACGTAATCGTTGAAGGTCACCAGCTCAACGTCCAGGCCGTATTTTTCTTTCGCGATTTTCTGCGCGGCCTCAGCAACCTGCTGCTCTGCACCGACAATAACGCCTACCTTGATGTGGTTTGGATCTTTTTCGTCCTGACCGCAACCCACCAGTGCCAGCGAACCAATCAGTGCGCCTACTGCTGCAAAGGTCTTAAATTTAAACGCCATGTTATATCCTTAACTCGTCGAGTTTGTGTTGTTTGTAACGTTATTTATGCGTAACAGCCCGGACGATACGATCGCCAGAGAATTGGATTAAGTAAACCAGCACAACCAGCAATACCAGAACGGTATTCATTACGGTAGCGTTATAGCCAATATAGCCGTACTGATACCCAATCTGGCCTAAACCACCGGCACCCACGGCACCGCCCATTGCGGAGTAACCGACCAGCGTGATAAGCGTGATGGTTGCTGCATTCACCAGCCCAGGTAACGCCTCGGGCAGCAGAACTTTACGAACGATCTGCATTGGCGTTGCACCCATGGCGCGGGAAGCTTCAATCAGGCCCGTTGGGATTTCCAGCAGGGCGTTTTCCACCATGCGGGCAATAAACGGCGCGGCGCCTACGGTTAGCGGGACAATTGCCGCCTGCAAACCAATCGACGTCCCGACAATCACGCGAGTAAACGGAATCATCCACACCAGCAGAATAATGAACGGTATAGAACGGAAAATGTTGACCAGCGCAGAAAGCGTGCGATACAGCTTCGCGTTTTCAATAATTTGACCCGGGCGTGTGACGTACAGCAGCACGCCGACCGGCAGCCCAATCACAAAACCAAAAAAGCCCGATACGAAGGTCATTGCCAGCGTTTCCCAAACGCCGCGAACCAGTAGCCACATCATCGGCTCAGACATAACCCAGTACCTCTACTTTTACATGATGTTCTTGCAGCCAGGCAATTGCCGCCTGGGTTTCTTCCTGCGTGCCGTGCATTTCCGTCAGCATGATGCCGAACTTCACGCCGCCGGCGTAATCCATTTGCGCGCTAATAATGTTGTTGTTCACGTTAAAGCGACGCGCGGTTTCGGAAAGCAGCGGGGCGTCTACGGACTGGCCCGTAAATTCCATGCGCAGCATTGGGACGCTGTCCGCCGCAGCGTCTGTTTTCAGACGTTCCAGATAATCTTCCGGAATATCCAGATGCAGCGTGGACTGAATGAACTGCTGAGCCAGCGGCGTCTTAGGATGTGAAAACACTTCGCTGACCGTGTCCTGCTCGATCAGCTCACCATTGCTGATGACGGCGACACAGTCGCAGATTCGCTTCACCACGTCCATCTCGTGCGTAATAAGGAGGATAGTCAGGCCCAGACGACGGTTAATGTCCTTCAGCAGTTCCAGGATAGAACGCGTAGTGGCCGGATCCAGTGCGCTGGTGGCTTCATCACACAGCAGCACTTTTGGGTTACTTGCCAGCGCGCGCGCAATCGCCACGCGCTGCTTTTGACCGCCGGAGAGATTAGCCGGGTAGCTGTCATGCTTATCACCCAGCCCAACCAGATCCAGCAGCTCGGTGACGCGACGCGTAACTTCTTCCTTCGGCGTGTTGTCCAGCTCCAGCGGCAACGCCACGTTGCCGAAAACGGTGCGTGAGGCCAGCAGGTTAAAGTGCTGGAAAATCATGCCGATCTGACGACGTGCTTTCGTGAGTTCTTTTTCGGAGAGCGCTGTAAGCTCCTGGCCGCCAACTTCTACGCTGCCCTGGGTTGGGCGCTCAAGCAGGTTAACACACCGGATCAGCGTACTTTTACCTGCACCCGATGCGCCAATGACGCCATAAATTTGACCAGCAGGCACATGCAGGCTGACGTTGTTCAGTGCCTGAATGGTAAGGTTCCCCTGCTGGAACACTTTGGTGATATTGGAAAGTTTAATCATTAGATTATTTTTATCGTAAGTAAGTTAGCCGTGGCATTTTCTTCTGCCAGATACGGGGTATGACCGTAAACAAAATGGATGTTAAGGCATCCAGACGTCTAAATCAATCCAACTCTGTGCGATGAGCACTTTATTGCGCTGCGATTCATGAGATACTAGCTGAACAAGCCTTTTTCAGGAGCAAACCGGTGGCAAAATCTGTACCCGCAATTTTTCTCGATCGTGATGGCACTATTAATGTGGATCACGGTTACGTCCATGAGATTGATGAGTTCGAATTTATTGAGGGCGTAATAGATGCCATGCGCCAGCTGAAAGAGATGGGTTACGCGCTGGTGGTGGTAACTAATCAATCCGGTATCGCCCGGGGGAAATTCACCGAAGCACAGTTTGAAACGCTGACGGAATGGATGGATTGGTCTCTGGCCGATCGCGGCGTCGATCTTGATGGCATCTATTATTGTCCGCATCATCCACAGGGAACCGTAGAAGCGTATCGTCAGACCTGTGATTGCCGTAAGCCACACCCGGGCATGTTTATCTCTGCCCAGGAATTCCTGCACATTGATATGGCCGCGTCTTATATGGTGGGCGATAAACTGGAAGATATGCAGGCAGCGGCGGCGGCAGGTGTGGGAACCAAAGTATTAGTGCGGACCGGTAAACCAGTCACGCCAGAAGCAGAAAATGCAGCCGACTGGGTGATAAATAGTCTGGCAGATCTGCCAAAAGAGATTAAAAAGCACCAAAAATAGACGTTTTGGTGAAAAGGTGAGCGGTTGAAATAAAAATGCATTTTTCCGCTTGTCATTCCTCGGCGGCTCCCTATAATGCGCCTCCATCGACACGGCGGATGTGAATCACTTCACGGACAACCCGGTCGGCTGAAGAGAAAAAATCCTGAAATAACGGGTTGACTCTGAAAGAGGAAAGCGTAATATACCCCACCTCGCAACGGTGAGCGAAAGCCGCGTTGCACTGCTCTTTAACAATTTATCAGACAATCTGTGTGGGCACTCAAAGTGACATGGATTCTTAATGTCCTCGGACACTAAATGAATACCAAGTCTCAACGAGTGAACACGTAATTCATTACGAAGTTTAATTCATTGAGCATCAAACTTTTAAATTGAAGAGTTTGATCATGGCTCAGATTGAACGCTGGCGGCAGGCCTAACACATGCAAGTCGAACGGTAACAGGAAGCAGCTTGCTGCTTCGCTGACGAGTGGCGGACGGGTGAGTAATGTCTGGGAAACTGCCTGATGGAGGGGGATAACTACTGGAAACGGTAGCTAATACCGCATAACGTCGCAAGACCAAAGAGGGGGACCTTCGGGCCTCTTGCCATCGGATGTGCCCAGATGGGATTAGCTAGTAGGTGGGGTAACGGCTCACCTAGGCGACGATCCCTAGCTGGTCTGAGAGGATGACCAGCCACACTGGAACTGAGACACGGTCCAGACTCCTACGGGAGGCAGCAGTGGGGAATATTGCACAATGGGCGCAAGCCTGATGCAGCCATGCCGCGTGTATGAAGAAGGCCTTCGGGTTGTAAAGTACTTTCAGCGGGGAGGAAGGTGTTGAGGTTAATAACCTCAGCAATTGACGTTACCCGCAGAAGAAGCACCGGCTAACTCCGTGCCAGCAGCCGCGGTAATACGGAGGGTGCAAGCGTTAATCGGAATTACTGGGCGTAAAGCGCACGCAGGCGGTCTGTCAAGTCGGATGTGAAATCCCCGGGCTCAACCTGGGAACTGCATTCGAAACTGGCAGGCTAGAGTCTTGTAGAGGGGGGTAGAATTCCAGGTGTAGCGGTGAAATGCGTAGAGATCTGGAGGAATACCGGTGGCGAAGGCGGCCCCCTGGACAAAGACTGACGCTCAGGTGCGAAAGCGTGGGGAGCAAACAGGATTAGATACCCTGGTAGTCCACGCCGTAAACGATGTCGACTTGGAGGTTGTGCCCTTGAGGCGTGGCTTCCGGAGCTAACGCGTTAAGTCGACCGCCTGGGGAGTACGGCCGCAAGGTTAAAACTCAAATGAATTGACGGGGGCCCGCACAAGCGGTGGAGCATGTGGTTTAATTCGATGCAACGCGAAGAACCTTACCTACTCTTGACATCCAGAGAACTTAGCAGAGATGCTTTGGTGCCTTCGGGAACTCTGAGACAGGTGCTGCATGGCTGTCGTCAGCTCGTGTTGTGAAATGTTGGGTTAAGTCCCGCAACGAGCGCAACCCTTATCCTTTGTTGCCAGCGGTTAGGCCGGGAACTCAAAGGAGACTGCCAGTGATAAACTGGAGGAAGGTGGGGATGACGTCAAGTCATCATGGCCCTTACGAGTAGGGCTACACACGTGCTACAATGGCGCATACAAAGAGAAGCGACCTCGCGAGAGCAAGCGGACCTCATAAAGTGCGTCGTAGTCCGGATTGGAGTCTGCAACTCGACTCCATGAAGTCGGAATCGCTAGTAATCGTGGATCAGAATGCCACGGTGAATACGTTCCCGGGCCTTGTACACACCGCCCGTCACACCATGGGAGTGGGTTGCAAAAGAAGTAGGTAGCTTAACCTTCGGGAGGGCGCTTACCACTTTGTGATTCATGACTGGGGTGAAGTCGTAACAAGGTAACCGTAGGGGAACCTGCGGTTGGATCACCTCCTTACCTTAAAGAACCTGCCTTTGTAGTGTCCACACAGATTGTCTGATGAAAAACAGCAGTAAAAAACCTCTACAGGCTTGTAGCTCAGGTGGTTAGAGCGCACCCCTGATAAGGGTGAGGTCGGTGGTTCAAGTCCACTCAGGCCTACCAAATTTTTGCTGATGCTGCGTTGCGGCGACACTCACATACATAAGTATGCTTCGTGTCACCACGCCTTGCCTCAACAAAAATTACCGGTACAGAGGTGACTACGATGGGGCTATAGCTCAGCTGGGAGAGCGCCTGCCTTGCACGCAGGAGGTCTGCGGTTCGATCCCGCATAGCTCCACCATCTTTTACTGCGAACACAAGAAAACTTCAGAGTGAACCTGAAAAGGTGCACTGCGAAGTTTTGCTCTTTAAAAATCTGGATCAAGCTGAAAATTGAAACGACACACAGCTCATGTGTGTTCGAGTCTCTCAAATTTTCGCAATCAGAAGTGAAACATCTTCGGGTTGTGAGGTTAAGCGACTAAGCGTACACGGTGGATGCCCTGGCAGTCAGAGGCGATGAAGGACGTGCTAATCTGCGAAAAGCGACGGCGAGGTGATATGAACCTTTGACCCGTCGATGTCCGAATGGGGAAACCCAGTGCAATCCGTTGCACTATCGTTAACTGAATACATAGGTTAACGAGGCGAACCGGGGGAACTGAAACATCTAAGTACCCCGAGGAAAAGAAATCAACCGAGATTCCCCCAGTAGCGGCGAGCGAACGGGGAGCAGCCCGGAGTCTGAATCAGCTTGTGTGTTAGTGGAACGGTCTGGAAAGTCCGACGGTACAGGGTGATAGTCCCGTACACGAAAACACACTTGTTGTGAACTCGAAGAGTAGGGCGGGACACGTGGTATCCTGTCTGAATATGGGGGGACCATCCTCCAAGGCTAAATACTCCTGACTGACCGATAGTGAACCAGTACCGTGAGGGAAAGGCGAAAAGAACCCCGGCGAGGGGAGTGAAAAAGAACCTGAAACCGTGTACGTACAAGCAGTGGGAGCCTCTTTATGGGGTGACTGCGTACCTTTTGTATAATGGGTCAGCGACTTATATTCTGTAGCAAGGTTAACCGTATAGGGGAGCCGAAGGGAAACCGAGTCTTAACTGGGCGTTAAGTTGCAGGGTATAGACCCGAAACCCGGTGATCTAGCCATGGGCAGGTTGAAGGTTGGGTAACACTAACTGGAGGACCGAACCGACTAATGTTGAAAAATTAGCGGATGACCTGTGGCTGGGGGTGAAAGGCCAATCAAACCGGGAGATAGCTGGTTCTCCCCGAAAGCTATTTAGGTAGCGCCTCGTGAATTCATCTTCGGGGGTAGAGCACTGTTTCGGCTAGGGGGCCATCCCGGCTTACCAACCCGATGCAAACTACGAATACCGAAGAATGTTATCACGGGAGACACACGGCGGGTGCTAACGTCCGTCGTGAAGAGGGAAACAACCCAGACCGCCAGCTAAGGTCCCAAAGTCATGGTTAAGTGGGAAACGATGTGGGAAG
Source organism: Enterobacter cloacae complex sp. (assembly GCF_900322725.1). Lineage (NCBI taxonomy): Bacteria > Pseudomonadati > Pseudomonadota > Gammaproteobacteria > Enterobacterales > Enterobacteriaceae > Enterobacter > Enterobacter cloacae complex sp. The sequence continues at coordinate 3,040,784 of NZ_LT991957.1, forward strand.
GCACAGACAGCCAGGATGTTGGCTTAGAAGCAGCCATCATTTAAAGAAAGCGTAATAGCTCACTGGTCGAGTCGGCCTGCGCGGAAGATGTAACGGGGCTAAACCATGCACCGAAGCTGCGGCAGCGACACTATGTGTTGTTGGGTAGGGGAGCGTTCTGTAAGCCGTTGAAGGTGGCCTGTGAGGGTTGCTGGAGGTATCAGAAGTGCGAATGCTGACATAAGTAACGATAAAGCGGGTGAAAAGCCCGCTCGCCGGAAGACCAAGGGTTCCTGTCCAACGTTAATCGGGGCAGGGTGAGTCGACCCCTAAGGCGAGGCCGAAAGGCGTAGTCGATGGGAAACAGGTTAATATTCCTGTACTTGGTGTTACTGCGAAGGGGGGACGGAGAAGGCTATGTCAGCCGGGCGACGGTTGTCCCGGTTTAAGCATGTAGGCGGAGGTTCCAGGTAAATCCGGTACCTTTTAACGCTGAGGTGTGATGACGAGGCACTACGGTGCTGAAGTGATAAATGCCCTGCTTCCAGGAAAAGCCTCTAAGCATCAGGTAACACGAAATCGTACCCCAAACCGACACAGGTGGTCAGGTAGAGAATACCAAGGCGCTTGAGAGAACTCGGGTGAAGGAACTAGGCAAAATGGTGCCGTAACTTCGGGAGAAGGCACGCTGATATGTAGGTGAAGTCCCTGCGGACGGAGCTGAAATCAGTCGAAGATACCAGCTGGCTGCAACTGTTTATTAAAAACACAGCACTGTGCAAACACGAAAGTGGACGTATACGGTGTGACGCCTGCCCGGTGCCGGAAGGTTAATTGATGGGGTTAGCGGCAACGCGAAGCTCTTGATCGAAGCCCCGGTAAACGGCGGCCGTAACTATAACGGTCCTAAGGTAGCGAAATTCCTTGTCGGGTAAGTTCCGACCTGCACGAATGGCGTAATGATGGCCAGGCTGTCTCCACCCGAGACTCAGTGAAATTGAACTCGCTGTGAAGATGCAGTGTACCCGCGGCAAGACGGAAAGACCCCGTGAACCTTTACTATAGCTTGACACTGAACACTGGTCCTTGATGTGTAGGATAGGTGGGAGGCTTTGAAGCGTGGACGCCAGTCTGCGTGGAGCCAACCTTGAAATACCACCCTTTAATGGCTGGTGTTCTAACGTAGACCCGTAATCCGGGTTGCGGACAGTGTCTGGTGGGTAGTTTGACTGGGGCGGTCTCCTCCCAAAGAGTAACGGAGGAGCACGAAGGTTGGCTAATCCTGGTCGGACATCAGGAGGTTAGTGCAATGGCATAAGCCAGCTTGACTGCGAGCGTGACGGCGCGAGCAGGTGCGAAAGCAGGTCATAGTGATCCGGTGGTTCTGAATGGAAGGGCCATCGCTCAACGGATAAAAGGTACTCCGGGGATAACAGGCTGATACCGCCCAAGAGTTCATATCGACGGCGGTGTTTGGCACCTCGATGTCGGCTCATCACATCCTGGGGCTGAAGTAGGTCCCAAGGGTATGGCTGTTCGCCATTTAAAGTGGTACGCGAGCTGGGTTTAGAACGTCGTGAGACAGTTCGGTCCCTATCTGCCGTGGGCGCTGGAGAATTGAGGGGGGCTGCTCCTAGTACGAGAGGACCGGAGTGGACGCATCACTGGTGTTCGGGTTGTCATGCCAATGGCACTGCCCGGTAGCTAAATGCGGAAGAGATAAGTGCTGAAAGCATCTAAGCACGAAACTTGCCCCGAGATGAGTTCTCCCTGAGACTTTAAGTCTCCTGAAGGAACGTTGAAGACGACGACGTTGATAGGTCGGGTGTGTAAGCGCAGCGATGCGTTGAGCTAACCGATACTAATGAACCGTGAGGCTTAACCTTACAACGCCGAAGATGTTTTGGCGAAGAGACAGATTTTCAGCCTGATACAGATAACAGAATTTGCCTGGCGGCTTTAGCGCGGTGGTCCCACCTGACCCCATGCCGAACTCAGAAGTGAAACGCCGTAGCGCCGATGGTAGTGTGGGGTCTCCCCATGTGAGAGTAGGGAACTGCCAGGCATCAAATTAAGTAGTGAGCCGGTGCATTAATCCGGTGGTTACAGAAGTATTCGGTGGAGCGGTAGTTCAGTCGGTTAGAATACCTGCCTGTCACGCAGGGGGTCGCGGGTTCGAGTCCCGTCCGTTCCGCCACTTATTAAAAGCCCTGAGCTAACGCTCAGGGCTTTTTTCTTATCTGTCGTTTAACTATTGCGAAATTAGCAAAAATCCTCTGCGTTTTACGATCTTTTTCGACATAACAACCACAGCGATAATCCTCCTCAGTTTACGAACATAACGATTGAGGAATCATATGACTATCCCTGCACTGGGTCTCGGCACTTTTCGCCTGAAGGACGACGTTGTTATCGCATCTGTTAAAACCGCTCTGGAACTGGGCTATCGCGCCGTTGATACGGCGCAGATTTATGACAACGAAGCTGCCGTAGGCCTGGCCATCGAAGAGAGCGGCGTACCGCGCCACGAGCTTTTCATCACCACCAAAATCTGGATTGAGAACCTCAGCAAAGACAAGCTGATCCCAAGCCTGAAGGAAAGTCTGAAAAAGCTGCGTACTGATTATGTTGATCTGACGTTGATCCACTGGCCATCACCTGGCGATGCCGTCTCCGTAGAAGAGTTTATGCAGGCGCTGCTGGAAGCAAAAGAGCAGGGCTTAACGCGTGAAATTGGTATCTCGAATTTCACTATCCCATTGATGGAAAAAGCCATTGCCGCAGTGGGTAAAGAGAATATTGCTACTAACCAGATTGAACTCTCTCCCTACCTGCAAAACCGCAACGTAGTGGACTGGGCGAAACAGCATGGTATTCATATCACCTCGTACATGACGCTGGCTTATGGTAAGGCCCTGAAAGATGAAGTCATAGCGCGCATCGCTGAAAAACACAATGCGACAGCTGCACAGGTGATCCTGGCATGGGCGATGGGTGAAGGTTATGCTGTGATCCCGTCTTCAACCAAACGTGAAAACCTGGCAAGTAACCTGTTAGCGTGGGATCTCCAGCTTGATGATGAAGATAAAAAAGCGATCGCAGCACTGGAATGCAACGATCGTCTGGTCAGCCCGGAAGGGTTAGCACCAGACTGGGATTAATAAAACCCTCCCTCTGTGCCCTTAACCCTCACACAGCTCCTCCGGGAGCTGTTTTTATATGCTCACTCAGGAAGTCGATAAATGCGCGTATGCGCGTACTTACCGCTCGGTCACTGTAATACACCGCGCTAAAAGGCATCTCTACAGGCAAGCGTTTATCAGCCATCAGCTCAACTAGCTGGCCAGCTGCAATTTCCTTATCAATCATATAGTCGGATAAGCAGGCGATCCCATTCCCTTGCAGACACAGCTGCTTCAGCGTTTCCCCGCTGTTAGAAGAGATGCCGCAGGTAATTTCATGAAGCTGCCCGTCATGGCAGGCGACAGGCCAGGTATTCAGGCTTACAGGCTCCGTAAAACCCAGACAGAGATGCTGCTTCAGCTCTTCAACCGTCTCCGGTCTGCCATGCTCGGCAATATATTGCGGTGACGCGATAATTTTGCGGTAGCTGGCGAACAGGGGGCGCGCGCGTAAGCTTGAGTCCGTCAGAGTGCCCGCGCGGATCGCCACGTCAACTTTACGCTCAATCAGGTTAATGAATGTCTCAGAAGAGACCAGCGACAGGGTCATCTCCGGGTAACGCTCCCGGAAGGGCTTGATTAACGGCATCAGGAAATGCAGTACGACCGGCGTCGCCGCATCTATGCGCAGCAGCCCACGCGGCGTGCTGCGTGATTCTATGATTTCCGTTTCTGCCGCCGCCATCTCCTGCAAAACGGACTGCACGCGTCGAAAATAACGCTCACCTTCTTCCGTCAGGCTGAGCTGGCGCGTTGTTCTGTTAAGCAGGCTTACCCCGAGCTTCATTTCCAGCTTTTTCACCGAGCGGCTGATGGCTGAGTTCGCCTGCCCGAGCTGTTCGGCGGCGCGGCTAAAGCTCCCGCTTTCGACCACGGCGACAAAGATAGTCAGTTCTTCCGATGTTGCCTTCATTATTGCACCACCTGCAAAATTCTATTGAGATTCTAACCATTTTTGTTATTTAAACACTGGCGCATACTGCCTGTCATCTTAATCCTGTAGAGACGGAGTATTTTATGCCACTGGCGCTTCTTGCCCTGACGATCAGTGCCTTTGCAATTGGCACGACCGAATTTGTTATTGTAGGACTGGTCCCTACCATTGCTCATCAACTTGCCATTTCGCTGCCCTCTGCCGGGCTGCTGGTATCTATTTATGCGTTAGGTGTCGCTGTTGGGGCGCCTGTGCTGACGGCGCTGACCGGCCGATTCCCGCGTAAACAACTGTTAGTCGCCCTGATGGTGCTCTTTACCGCCGGCAATATTCTGGCCTGGCAGGCACCGGATTACGCCACGCTGGTCATTGCTCGCCTGCTGACAGGCCTCGCGCACGGAGTCTTCTTCTCTATCGGTTCCACGATTGCAACCAGCCTGGTGCCAAAAGAGAAAGCGGCGTCAGCCATTGCGATTATGTTTGGTGGCTTAACCGTCGCGCTGGTTACTGGCGTGCCGTTAGGCACGTTTATCGGACAACATTTTGGCTGGCGTGAAACCTTCCTCGCGGTATCGCTGTTGGGCGTCATTGCTCTGGTGGCCAGCCTGCTGTTGGTCCCGTCGAATATCCCGGGGCGCGCGAGTGCCAGCCTGAGCGATCAGGTTAAGGTTCTAACACACCCGCGCCTGCTGCTTATCTATGCCGTAACGGCGCTGGGCTATGGTGGCGTGTTCACTGCGTTCACCTTCCTTGCGCCGATGATGCAGGAGCTGGCTGGTTTCTCCCCGGGGGCAGTGAGCTGGATTTTACTGGGCTACGGTATCTCCGTCGCAATCGGCAATATCTGGGGCGGCAAGCTTGCGGATAAGCATGGTGCGGTACCGGCGCTGAAGTTCATCTTCGCCGCACTGGTTGTTCTGCTGATGATTTTCCAGTTCACCGCATCGATGCAATACGCCGCGCTGGTAACGGTATTGGTTATGGGGGTATTCGCGTTTGGTAACGTACCGGGATTGCAGGTCTATGTTGTGCAGAAAGCGGAACGCTATACCCCCAATGCGGTGGATGTCGCATCCGGCCTGAATATTGCCGCATTCAATATCGGTATCGCACTCGGCTCGGTTATCGGTGGGCAGACGGTTGAACACGTTGGATTAACCCAGACGCCGTGGATTGGCGCAGTGATTGTGCTTGTCGCTTTCTTCCTGATTGCTCTGAGTGGACGTCTTGATAAACCTGCTCGCGTCGCGCTGGGATGAGTATCAGTAAGTGCTTGCTTACAAAACTGGAAAGCGGTTTCTCAGTAATTGCGTTGAAAGTGTGACCTAAAATCCCTATAACATTAGAACCAGTCCGTTTTCCGGGCTGGTTCATGTTATAGAGGCCGTTTCCAAAAGTGCGAAAAAATACCTATGCCATGCGTTATGTTGCCGGAATGCCTGCGGAGAGGATCTTGCCTCCGGGGTCGTTTGCGAGCCTCAGCCAGGCATTACCTGCGGGCACTCCCTTAAGCAGTGACGATAAAATTCGCGTGCTGGTGTGGAACATCTTCAAGCAACAGCGTGCGGAGTGGTTATCCGTACTTCAAAATTTCGGCAAAGATGCGCACCTGGTTCTGTTACAGGAGGCGCAAACCACGCCTGATCTGGTAAGGTTTGCAACAACAAACTATCTTGCAGCCGATCAGGTGCCTGCCTTTGTTCTGCCACAGCATCCATCTGGGGTAATGACCCTTTCAGCCGCACATCCGGTCTATTGCTGCCCGCTGCGTGAACGTGAGCCAATCCTGCGTCTGGCAAAATCGGCGCTAGTCACGGTCTATCCGTTGCCTGATACCCGTCTGCTGATGGTGGTAAACATTCATGCGGTAAACTTCAGCCTGGGCGTTGATGTGTATAGTAAGCAGTTACTTCCCATTGGCGATCAGATTGCTCATCACAGTGGGCCAATCATTATGGCCGGGGACTTTAATGCCTGGAGCCGTCCGCGCATGAACGCGTTGTACCGCTTTGCGCGTGAAATGTCGCTGCGTGAAGTGCGTTTTGGCGATGACCAGCGCAAGAAAGCGTTTGGCCGTCCTCTCGATTTCGTTTTCTATCGTGGTTTAAGCGTGCACGACGCCTCCGTACTGGTGACGCGCGCCTCCGATCATAATCCTCTACTCGTTGAATTCAGTCCCGGCAAACCTGATAAATAATGGTGCGTCAGGTCTGCCGTGGGGCAGGCCTGTGCGGGTGCTGCCCTTTATTATTTAACCCATAAAAGGACAGCAACATGACAACAACACACTCCCATCATGACAACGTCGAAAAACAGTTTGGTTCTCAGGCAAGTGCCTATCTGAGCAGCGCCGTGCACGCTTCTGGCCGCGATCTGGTGCGTCTTGGCGAACGGCTCGCCGCCTTTCCTGACGCGCACGTGCTGGACTTAGGCTGCGGGGCGGGGCACGCCAGTTTTACCGCCGCACAGCATGTCGGCCAGGTAACGGCGTATGATTTATCGAGCCAGATGTTGGACGTGGTTGCTGAGGCGGCGAAAGCAAAAGGGCTGAATAACGTCACGACACGCCAGGGCTACGCTGAATCTTTACCCTTTGAGGATGCGTCGTTTGAGGTTGTGATTAGCCGTTACTCTGCACACCACTGGCATGATGTGGGTCAGGCATTACGGGAAGTGAAACGCGTGCTCAAACCGGGCGGGATCTTCATCATCATGGACGTGATGTCTCCCGGACATCCGGTGCGGAATATCTGGCTTCAGACGGTTGAAGCGCTGCGTGATACCTCGCACGTGCAAAACTACTCCAGTGGAGAGTGGCTTACGTTTATCACCGAAGCCGGCCTGATTTCACGCTCGTTGATAACCGACCGTTTGCCGCTGGAGTTTACGTCATGGATTGCGCGGATGCGCACACCGGAGGCATTAACGCAGGCGATCCGATTGTATCAGGAGAGCGCCTCTGCTGACGTGAAGGCGTACTTTGAATTGCATGGGGATGGTTCGTTTACCAGCGACACCATCATGGCCGAAGCGCATAAAGCGAGATAAACAAAAAAGGCACCGAGGGGAATCGGTGCCTTTTTAACAAGCGATCGTACTATCAGGAATCTGGCGTAGCGCTGTTTTTCACAAACAGCGTCAGCTGGTCGCCAGGTTGCAGGTTGGCCGTATCGTTGTTCCAGCGCATCACATCTTTGATGTTTACGCCGTGACGCTTAGCAATACTGGACAGCGAGTCGCCTTTACGCACGCGATAGGTAATGCTATCGCTGTTTTTAGCGAGACGCTGTGCGCTGCTACCTGCACCTACGGTCAGCGTTTGACCCACTTTCAGACCCGACCCGCGCAGATTATTCCACTGCTGGAGATCTTTCGTATTCACGCCAAGACGTGATGCAATACCTGAAAGCGTATCACCTGAACGCACCTTATAGCTGCGGCTGCTTACAGGCGACGTATCAGCGATCAGCGTGGACTGAACGGCTGCAATTTCCCCCGAAGCTAAAGACTCACGTAACTGTTCTGCGTGTTTCTGCGGAACCATCACATAGCGCGGGCCACTTGCACCCAGCGTAGAGCCTTTAACACCTGCATTAAAGGTTTTCAATTTACTTACCGACATACCCGTCATATCGGCAACCTGTTGAATATCAACCGGGCTGCTGAGGCGGACACGCGCCAGTGCACGACTTTCGTCTGGTGTTGGCAGTTGTACACCGTAACGTTTGCTGTTCTTGAGAATATCGCTCAGGGCCAGCATTTTCGGTACGTAAATCTTTGTTTCCTGTGGCAGTGAGAGCGACCAGAAGTCTGTGGATTTACCACGCGCTTTATTCGCTTTCATTGCCTTCAGTACACGACCTTCACCACTGTTATACGCTGCGACAGTCAATAACCAGTCGCCATCAAACATCTTATTCAGACGTTGCATCATGTCGAGAGCGGCTGTCGTTGAAGCGACAACATCACGACGCGCATCGTAGTTGCGGGTCTGCTTTAAACCATAATTTCGCCCTGTGCTCGGAATGATCTGCCAAATGCCTGCGGCATTGGCGCCAGACGTCGCGTGCGGGTCAAAAGCGCTCTCCACTATGGGTAGTAGTACCAGTTCCATAGGCATGTTACGTTTTTTAACTTGCCCGGCTATCCAGTACATATACGGCTCTGCCCGTAATGTTACATCGTGGAGATAGCTCTTATTTCTTAAATACTTCTGCTTCTGTTCGCGAATCCGGGTGTTCTCCGGAATTCCCATCTTTAGCTCGTCGCCAATAGAGGCCCACAAGTCTTGTTCCTGCGCGAAGGATGTCCCATCGTCCAACCATCGCGCCTGACTCGTAAACTTCCCTGCTTCCCCTTGACCAGCCGCAGAAAGGCTCTGTGCGTGCTGCTGTACGTTGCCGCCGTTCTGTGACTGGCAACCAACAAGCAGGACAGAGGCGAGTAATATCGCTTTTGCCTTCATGTGTGTGTCAATAGTTGCTTAAAAGACGAGCGATGATAACGGCGAAATTTTGAAAAGGCAACCCGCATTTATCTGAAGTTATCTTTCTTTGACCTTAACCATGCAAAACGCGCTTCTGGTTGTTGCAAATTTGTTTCTTGGTTAATTTTATTAATTAAATCAACATCATTCGTTCTTAAAAATAAATTTATTTGGCGCTCATTTTTCAGAATTACGGGAAGTGTTTTTTGGTTTTTTGCACGTAACTCCTTCACTTTCTGGTAATAATCCTGAATCGCCCGATCCTCGGGTAAGATGCTCGCAGCAAACTTCATATTTCCTAATGTATACTCGTGGGCACAGCAAATTACGGTGTCGGCAGGCAATGCATTAATTTTTTGTAAAGATTGATACATTTGTTCTGGCGTGCCTTCAAAAAGCCTTCCGCACCCCCCTGAAAACAGCGTGTCGCCGCAAAACAGATAAGGTTTACTGTAGAAACAAAGATGTCCAGAAGTGTGACCTGGTGTAGCAAATACGGAAAACTCCCACCCAAGAATCTGGACACTTTCGCCCTCGCTAACGACTTGCGTTGTGCCCTTGTTTTGTGTCTCAGCCGGCCCATACACGGCAAGACCAGGATATTGCGCAAGCAGATCGGGAACGCCGCCCACGTGGTCATTGTGGTGGTGGGTGAGGAGAATCGCCTCCGGCTGCCAGCCGTTTTCATTTATTGCGTCCAGGATCGGAGTGGATTCGCCGGGATCCACAATGATGCATCTGCGATCGTCGTCGACTAAAACCCAGATGTAATTGTCCTGAAAGGCGGAAATACTGATAAGATTCATGCATTACCTCTTATAGCGTGGCGGGTGTTTTGATGAAACCGGCAAGGATACCTCAGACTGTCGCACCACCGGATCGTTGGGCAGAGTTGCCCTGGGGTGAATATTATCGCGAAGCTTTAGAACTTCAACTTAAACCCTGGCTCGCGAAAATGTATGGTTTTCACCTGCTTAAGATTGGCAATCTCAGCGCAGAAATCAATACCGAAAGCTGCGCTATCTCGCATCAGGTTAACGTATCGCTTAAGGGTTCCCCGGTTCAGGTGAAAGCAGATCCGCTGCATTTGCCGTTTGCGGAAAAATCCATCGATGCCTGTCTGCTCGCCCACGCGCTGCCCTGGTGTAGCGATCCCCATCGTCTGCTGCGGGAAGCCGACCGCGTGTTGATTGACGACGGCTGGCTGATCCTGAGCGGTTTTAATCCGCTGAGTCTGATGGGGCTACGCAAGCTAACACCCGTACTTCGCCGCACGCCGCCGTATAACAGCCGGATGTTTACTATGATGCGCCAGCTGGACTGGCTTTCACTGCTGAATTTTGAAGTGCTGAGCTACGGCGGTTTTCAGGTCATTCCCTGGACGCGAAAAGGCGGTGTTTTACTCAGCACCCATTTACCCGCGCTGGGCTGCATGCAGTATATTGTCGCGCGTAAGAGGACGATCCCCCTTACGCTCAACCCGATGAAGCAAAGCAAATCAAAAACGCGGATCCGCCAGACTGTGGGTGCCACGCGACAGTACAAAAAGCCGTGATCAGGATTCAGGCTGATAACCTGCGTCCTCATGGGTCGGGTTGGATGCCGCCGCGCGAGCCAGTTCGTCACAGCGTTCGTTCTCAGGGTGCCCGGCGTGGCCCTTAACCCATTCCCATTTGATTTCGTGCTGACCGAGGGCGGCATCAAGACGCTTCCAGAGGTCGACATTCTTGACCGGCTTTTTCTCTGCCGTTTTCCAGCCGCGTTTTTTCCAGTTGTGGATCCACTGGGTGATGCCCTGGCGAACATACTGGCTGTCGGTACTCAGCACCACGTCACAATGTTCTTTTAACGCTTCCAGCGCCACGATGGCCGCCATCAGCTCCATGCGGTTGTTGGTGGTGAGAAAATAGCCTTCACTAAAGGTTTTTTCATGCTCACGATAACGCATAATGGCGCCATAACCGCCGGGTCCTGGGTTACCGAGACAAGATCCATCGGTGAAAATTTCTACCTGTTTACGCATCTCTGGTAGACTTCCTGTATTTGAAACGTTCAGTAAAACGATAAGTCTGACATAAATGACCGCTATGAGCACTGCAATTACTCGCCAGATTGTTCTTGATACCGAAACCACCGGTATGAACCAGATTGGCGCCCACTACGAAGGGCACAAAATCATTGAGATTGGTGCCGTTGAAGTGGTGAACCGTCGTCTTACGGGCAACAACTTCCACGTTTACCTCAAACCCGATCGGCTGGTGGATCCGGAAGCGTTCGGCGTTCACGGGATTGCCGATGAGTTTTTGCTGGATAAGCCCTCCTTCGCCGATGTCGCGGATGAATTTCTCGACTACATCAGAGGTGCGGAACTTGTCATTCATAACGCATCGTTCGATATCGGCTTTATGGACTATGAGTTCAGCAAGCTCAACCGCGATATTCCAAAGACCAATACGTTCTGTAAAGTTACGGATAGCCTGGCGCTGGCAAGGAAGATGTTTCCCGGCAAGCGTAACAGCCTTGATGCCCTGTGCTCTCGCTATGAGATAGACAACACCAAGCGAACCCTGCACGGCGCATTGCTCGATGCCCAGATCCTGGCCGATGTTTACCTGACCATGACCGGCGGGCAAACATCGATAAAATTCAGTATGGAAAATGAATCCCAGCAGACGCGGGACGAAGGCGGTATTCAGCGGGTCGTGCGTCAGGCGAATCGCCTGCGGGTTGTTTTAGCCAGTGATGAAGAGCTGATGAACCACGAATCTCGCCTCGATTTAGTTCAGAAGAAGGGCGGAAGCTGTCTGTGGCGTGGGTGAAAAAAGGCGGAAACGTTTGTTAAATCACCGTTTGGGTGATTTTTGCAGCAAACGATTCAAAACCTGAGAAAAAGCGTTGACGAGTTACGAGGCAGACCGTAATATTCGCCTCGTTCCCCAAACGGGAACAGTGGAGCGGTAGTTCAGTCGGTTAGAATACCTGCCTGTCACGCAGGGGGTCGCGGGTTCGAGTCCCGTCCGTTCCGCCACTATTCAGTTTTCGGGTGTTTCATAACATCCGATATAGTAAAGAAAACCGTATCGCTGTTTACAGGATACGGTTTTTTTTCGTCTGTACTCTTCTCTCCCCGATACCGGGGAAGCCAAAGCCTACAGTCCTGCGCTCAAAAGACATAAATTTCGCAGGCCCATATCAGGCTTTATGCGGAGAAAATTCAATAAAAACAGAATATTGCTTACTTCTTCACAGAGATTGAAGGAGTGCGTTTTATGGCTGTTCTTACCCGTCCGTTATCGACTTTCTAAGTTCAGAAAGTAAAACCCGCAGAAAAGTCAGTTGAACAGGAATATTCGGTGAGATCCCAGGCATGGCTGGAATGCCATAAGAATCATTAGATAAAGCTGTCCGGTCTTTTTCTTCAGTTTTGTCACAGGCTGAATACTTCCAAGAGGAACTTACGAAAGAGGGGGAACTATCAGTCTGGTTTTTTTCTTTATGCGGTGCGAATGGCGAAAACGCGAAATCAGCAGTTGCAGCAGTGTGGCAACGGGCAGCCGGCGTCCGGTTGCTGTCGGTGCCACGGAGGCCAAATCTATTTATTAACGATCATAACCTCGATATCGGTGGCGCTTTCACCCACCTCGTCCAGCATCGAGCCGTAAATAATACCGACAGTCCATGTTTCGGCTTTCTGACGTTAAAATTCAGACTGGTTCTTGTCTTTGCTATAACTAAGTTGAATTTGTTATTGTTTACAAACGCTACATGCCTTTCGTCCAGAGATGTGTTGTCTGCCTTACCTGGGTCACCCGTGACTAAATGTTGAGAGGAAGAGCAACTTCTGACGCTAGTCCTCTGTATTGGGATATGACAGTTATTAATTTATTCTTTGTGATGGGGGGCGTCATTTTCTTGCTCCCATATACATAATCCTCTTGAATAATATATTAATGATATAGTTGTATAATTTATATTACTGCTTCGATTCATTTTTTTAAATAAAAAAATAGGGTCGTACAGTTATTTGCGTTGTGCTTTATGTAAAAAATCCGCTATCTATCAGACTATTGGGCCTCTTGTGGGGAGGAACTAGCTTTATAAATTTAAAAGTATAATGCTGCAAATAAGTTTGCATGATCTTGGTCAAGTATATTAAGTGGGCGTTATTGGATACTTAAATTAATTTTTGAGTAAACGATTGAATGGTTTGTCTTATATTTATGCGATGAATGTATGTTGTTCAATGATGTAGGGTATGGTTTTTTCTCGATTCTCTCATAATGGGTGGCTGGTTTCAAAAGTCTGTTTTTTGTCATGCCGTGAAGTTACGGTATACCTCAGTTATTTGCGGGATCAGGAAGGTTGTTATGTCATCACAAGGATTACGTTTTACTCTGGATGTTGAAGGGCTCCCGCCGAATATGTTTCCGGTGGTCGAATTTAACCTGAACGAGTCGCTCTCTACACTTTTTCGTCTTGATGTGAGCGTTTCTAGTGAATATTTCACCTCCCTCAGCCACGAGATGGTGACGGAGAAAACGGCAATTCTGAAAATATGGGAAGGGGAAACAATCCTTCGCCATGTAAAAGGTATTGTCACCGCTTTCAGCCGGGGTGAGTTCGATGGTCAGCGGACGGATTACTGGCTGGAAATCCGTCCCCCGTTCTGGCGCAGCGCCCTGCGGCAGAATTTTCGCAGTTTTCAGAATCAGGATATCGAAACCATCATCACCACGCTGCTGGAAGAGAATGGCGTCACTGAATACAGCCCCCTGCTGGGAGACGAGCATCCGCCGCGCGAGTTCTGCGTCCAGTATGGTGAAACGGATTATGACTTCCTGCTTCGTCTGATGGCGGAGGAGGGTATCTTCTTTTATGAAGAATACGCTGACGATGGCGAAAATCAGTGGCTCATCCTGGCTGATAATGTGTCATATCTCCCTGGCCCCCTCGAAATACAGTACAACCCCGATAAGTCTTCCGGCACGACCACCGACCATATTGACCAGTTCAGCCACAGTTTCCAGGTCAGCCCTTCGTCTGTGGTATCGCAGGATTACACCTTTAAACGCCCCGGATGGCGTGGGCAGTTTAAGCACGTGGGGGAAAATACCGACTGGCAGAGTGACCAGTACGAGATTTTTGACTATCCGGGACGGTTCAAAAATGAGCAGCACGGGATGGAATTTACCCGCAGGCAGGTGGAAGGTCTGCGCAATGGTGCCGAGACGGCGCTGTGCAACACCGGTTCACCGAAGCTGTGGCCGGGAATGCGCTTTACGATGTCGGAGCATCCGCTGGACAGCCTGAACAGGACATGGCAGGTGGTGAATTGTTATATGCACGGCGAACAACCACAGGCGGTTCCTGGCTCTGCGGGAGAAGGTACCACGCTCACAAATCAGGTTCACGTGATGCCGGCAGACAGAACATGGCATTCGGCACCGCTGCCCAAACCGCGAGTGGACGGCCCGCAGTCGGCAACAGTAACGGGACCGGAGGGAGAAGAAATCTTCTGCGATGAATACGGACGCGTGCGGGTGAAGTTCGTCTGGGACCGCTACAACAAAGCGAACCAGGACAGTTCCTGCTGGGTGCGGGTGTCTCAGGCATGGGCCGGAACGGGGTTCGGTAATCTTGCCATTCCCCGAGTGGGCCAGGAAGTGATTGTTGATTTTCTCAACGGTGACCCGGATCAGCCCATCATCATGGGACGGACCTATCGTGAGGATAACAAGCCGCAGGGTGGCCTTCCGGGCAGTAAAACCCAGATGAGTATCCGCTCGAAGACGTATAAGGGCGGTGGATTTAATGAAATCCGCTTTGAGGATGCGACATCGAATGAACAGGTGTATATCCATGCCCAGAAAAACATGGACACCGAGGTGCTGAATAACCGTACCACCGATGTGAAGATGGATCACACCGAAACGATTGGTAATAACCAGAGTATTACGGTGGGGGTTGGACAGACGGTAAAGGTGGGCGGAAAAAAAGAGGGTGGTCACGACCAGAGTGTTAGCGTCGCCAACGATCAAAAGATCACCGTTAATAACGATCAGACTGTCACCGTTAAGAACGATCAGAAGCTGGATGTCACGAATAACCGCCGTAAGGATGTGGGTAATGATCAGAATAGTCAGGTGGTGGGCAATGATACTGAGGATGTACTGAAGTCGCAGACCATTACCGTGGGAGAAAATTTTTCCCTGACAGTGACAAACAGTTCATCTATTGATTCAGGTGATGTTATTGAGCTGAAGTGTGGCGCCAGTCTGCTGAGAATGGATAGCGCAGGGAGAGTCACCATCAAAGGAACAAATTTCCTGTTTGATGCCACTGGCCCGGTACAAATCAACGGCAAAGACATTGATTTGAACTGAGGATAGTGAAAATGGAATTCAGAAACCTGACCCCTTTTTCTGCCCTGAACTACTTTATGCTGGATAAAGAACAGCGCGAATATCACGTTGTTGCAATGAAGGTGGGGTATCAGCTTCAGCAGTGCAGCGGTAGTGAATATCGCATGTCTGTTATAGATAAAGACGTTATTCCGTTATGTCTGGAAGATAAGTACAGAGGTGCAGTTAATGCCTCTCAGGTCCTGCGGGAAAGCGATCTCGCGCCGCTGAAACCGCGTTGTGATGTCATCATTAACGGTATTGCCTGTGCTCCAGGGGGGATTGCCTGTGAGCAATTTCCTGTTTCAGTTCGTCTGGTCACTCCCAACGGCAATTTGCTGCTGGACAAGACATTATTGATACGTGGTGAAAGCGAATTCGAACGGGTAAATCCATACACACCTTTTATGCACTGGCGGCAGACCCCTCTTAGGCCTTTCACGGAGCTGGAGCTGGATTACTGCCATGCGTTTGGCGGTGAATGCCGTATTGATGAAGGGGATGAATCGATTGACAGAATTATCCGCGAAAAGCGGTTAACGGAGGAACAGCGGCGGGAACATCCGGATCATATTACTCCTCCGGTTGCACACACCGTCCATATGGGAAATCCGCTGGGGTGTGGATATACCGAGCACTGGTACCAGAATGCCACTGACAGGAAAAGCTATGCAGCCCCGCGCATAGTGGATGCTCACCATCCCTTTACTGACGATCATTTTACTCAACTGGTCAATGGAAGTGCTGACCTGTCTCAATTGCCTTTTCAGCCAGCCGGACTCGGGATTATCGGCAGAGCCTGGAAACCCCGCCTGAGCCTCGCCGGAACTTATGATCAACAGTGGCTCGAAGAACGGCATCCTTATCTGCCGGATGACTTTGATTTTGGTTACTGGAATGCAGCTCCGATCGATCAACAGATTGCTTTTCCTGCACCAGAAAGTCGCTTTGAACTGATGAACCTGACACATGATGGGTTGGTTACTTTTTCATTGCCGAACCATTTCTCTTTTATTCTCCTCCGAATGAGTGACGGAGAATTGCTTCCTCAGCCTATGCAGGCAGACACCCTAGTGATAGATACGCAACTTATGCAGATGTGGATGACATATCGCTATGTTCTGCCTGTGGAATCCAGCGTCAGAGTGATGGAGCTGCGTTACGAAACACAGCCCGGACTGTTGCAGAAAAAATTGTATCCACAGTGGGAGGTGTAGCGGTGGCTGATAATTTTATAGCCAGAAAAGACGGGTTGTGGAAAGTAATCAGCACAGTACCCGATGTATGTAAAACCCCGATTGGGCCATCAACGCCGCCGGTGCCTTACCCCGTAATAGCAGAACTAAATGAAGCGGTACAGGTAGTGTCTTCTGTCAGGGTAAATGGTATGCCGCTGGTCGTACTAAATCAAAGTCTTGTACCGACAACAAAGGGTGACGCCGCAGGTCAGGCAAAAGGGGTGAAAAGCGGGACAGTGGGTGGGAAATGTTATCCGCAGGAACACAGTAAAACGGTGCGGGCAGGGAAAAAACAGATTTTGCGTCATGGTGACGATTTCTGGATGAACGGGAAGTAGTATAATGGGAACAGGGAATACGACAGGTAAAATCGTGGGGCAACCCCCCGTACCAGAGAAAACGGCGGAAGAAGCGAATCCGGTAGTATCGGCTGAGACTGAGGAAGAGAAAGGATTTATTGATTCGTCTGACTTGAACACTGAATTTCGTGGGCAATGGTTGGCTGTAAGTGCCTTACATCATGATCAGTATGAGTCATTCCGGGCGATAGCTGAAGGGTATGGCGATAAGGCACTGGCCGGGTTTGATGTTGCATATAACAGTGCCGATGTGCAATTCGCGTCAGTCATGGTAAGGACCATGGGAGTGGGGCGTTCTGGAGGGGCATCGGGAGCCGGAAGAAAAAGTTCGGCTGCGGGGGGGCGATTTCGCGGAACGGAATTTGGAATGCCGACGCCAGCACTTGCTGGAGCGGGAGGCATGCCCTATGGACAAGGGCTACAGATACGTAATGCTGAGAGGAAAACTGCGGCGAGTTCGGTAAAAAACTCGGTGACGGGAAAAAAGAAAGCAGAAATTGGAAGTGGTGGAAAAGCCAAAGGGAAGAAGAAAAAAGATGGTCCGTGTATGGTAGGGCCATATAATGCCATAAGGAAAAAGTGCCCCACAGGAAGTGAAGCCCACCATATTGTACCGGATTATACGTTACGGTATGGTAGGCGGGATGAAAAAGAGAAGCGAATTAAAACTAAACCAGCGTTACCGACTTTAGATAGTGGTGTGTCTATATGTCTTACGGGAAAGGAAAGAAAAGGATTTAATGAACACAGAGAGGTTCATAAAGCAGATAAGGATATAACTAGGGATGGAAAAACTTCAAAAATACCAGGGACCCTTACCTTGGCGTATATCAAGAATCTAAGCATTTCTACTGTTGCTAGAGTCAAGCCTGAGTGTTCGGCTCAAATCGTTGCTGCGGTAAACCTACAGTTTATGGGAATTGATCATAATTTGTTGTTACGAGCAACGAAGAAGCCACCTTCATCACCTAATGTTCTTAATGTTCTAGGTAAAATATATTAAATATTATTTGGATAATTAAATATATGGTTATAGATAAGTATATTAAGTTGTATGGTGGATGTATCTTAGATGATAATAACATTATATTATTATCACGTGATGGCGATCTTGAGTATGGTGATAAACATATCGAAATAAATTTATGGCGCGATGATGGGGAAAAAGCATCATTTGATTCTATTACCATAAAAATATCTGTAGAAGCTTTTGTTAGATATAAAAATGACGTTGAGGATTTTGATGGTGTTTGTTTGTTATCTTCAGAGTCCGAAATATATTTTGTCCAAAAAAATGGTTTTTTTAGAGAGAAAATAAATAATTCTCATGAAGTGAATATCAATAAACTGTCTGTGATCGATGGTACGTTGTATGGTTGTGGCGATGATGGAGTTGTTTGTAAGAGGATAAAGAAAAATAAATGGATGTTCATTGATGAAGGTTTGAGAAATGGTATCTCTTCCCATGATATTGTTTGCAAAATGATAGAGTATCAAGAGAATAGATATTTACGAGATGGCATTGATTCTGTGACTGCGACACTGGAGTGGTTGAATAATGAGCAGTTCAAATATACAGATATGAGATGCTTATGGGATATAAAAGGTACAGGTGATAATACCATTTATGTATGCGGAAGTGTCAATACTCCGAAATCTAAAAATGGAGTTATCTTTCATTATGATGGAAATAAATGGGATAGCATTAACATACCAGAGACTGGAACATTAAGTTCAATATTTATTGATCATGATGGTTCTATTATTATGGGAGGTTTAGAGGGACATCTGCTCGTAAGTAAGGATGGATGTAGTTTCTATGAAAGAAGTAAATCTACTGATTTGATGTCTATAAATTGCATCTCGAAACATGATGGGGTTTTTTATTTTGGAACGAGTGAGGGTTTATTTCAGTATAAAGAAAATTTAGTTCGACCAGATATACAAAATGCTATATTAGCTACAGACCCTGATATAATCGTAGATGATTTGTTAATAGACATCTCAGGTGATTATATGCTCCTTGTTGGCACATATTCTGTGTGCCGTTATTGCTTTTTGACAGGGAAATGTGAGCAACTTCTGAAATTTACTGGTCGTGGAGATAAGGAGATTAATGATGAGTAATGCATTAAATCTATCCTCCTTGAACGGAGGATATGTCACTCTTGCTGATGCTATTTGTGCAAGAGTTAGTAAATCTAATATTGCTGACTGGTGTAATTCCCTCGAAAAACATTTCAATCTAGAACCTTATGCATTATTACCTCGTAAGTTAACAAAGGAACATATTATTAATGTTGATAGTTTTGGTGTGGTTTTTATTTTTAGCCATCCCCATGCATTATACGATATTACAGGTGATGTTTCGCGTTGGTTTCTTCATGAGGTTGAGTTTGTTCTCTCTGGTGATAATAATGTGTGGACTGATACTCCTCCATATTCATTAGATGTTATTAATGAAACACAAGATACTGTTATTGGAAAATTAAGTGATGATTTTACTGATGTCAGGGAGAGTGATTTTATGCAATCCTTTTTCCTTGATGACGGGAAAGTGGTAGCAGTTCAATGGAATCGTAGCAAAAAAGGAATTCAAAGAATTATAGTCACCCACTTGGGGAGTGAGAGTGACTATAAATGCGCTGTCATTTAAGTTCACGCCTTAAACCTGGTTGATTTTATTCATATGGGAGAATTTTAATATGGCAAACAATGATATTTTTATTAGTACACGAGCCAACAAAAACCCACTGGCTAACTATCATTTTGATCTGACACCAAAAGAATCGCTCTATTTAAAAATAAATGGATTTGGCAGCGATGGGCAGCATCTCGTTTTAGGAGCGTCCGTTCAGGGAATCGTTTCAATCACACAGTCTTCCCGCCAAAATCAACGGGAGCAAAGCATTCAGATTACTGCGATAAAAGAAGGTTTCGTCATAATCCATGCTCGTGAGTCGTCTGCTAAATCAAGCAAATATATGAATAGTTGTATTCCTGCTAATGGACATTTTAATGGTTGTTTTCCAAATTTAACAATAGAGGTAATGAGTACAATCTCAATGCCAAAAGACTTAAATCCTGAACAAAAGGCTATGTTACTGGTATTATTAGCAGAAACCAAAAGACCAAGTGGTTCAGGATATAACGAAACAGATGCTATTAAGGCTATGCAATATATGAGGCAGGCATTATATAATCGTTTTAAATTCTCCCATCCCTATTTGCTTGATGTTCCAAAAAATAATCCAACCCTGATCGGATTAATCAAGTCTGGAAGAGTTATTGAAGGCTTTCGGAATTACCCAGTTCTGAAACCAAGTGTCCAGAAAAATATTGACGCATTCTTCAATGAACGTAATAAGGGTAATAGTAAAAATTTTACAAAGTATCGTAATCTAATTCAGGCTGCAATCAAGATTGCTAGCGGGGAAAATTCAGGTGTTACCACTGGTGAAAAGGTTTATAGCTGGCGAACTCAGGGGAGTTCCAGCCCAGGGAGAAATTTTAAGCACTTATTTGATCTGTCAGGTCAGAGTTTCTATGGGCTACAAAAGAAATTTATCGATAACCCTAATAAACCCAACAATGATTGAGAGCTGTTATGAGATCTGTTCTTATCGTTATTTTCCTGTTTAGCTCTTTTGTGTCAAAGGCTGATGACTGGGGTATCTTTAATTCAAAGCCAGTTGCCAGATACAAAATAACTGCGACAACACCCTATAAAGAGGTCTATAAGGATGCTCTCGAATATTTTATATTAAAGGAAGGTAAAAGTCAGAATGATAATCATTTTTGCATGCTAGGTTATGACTGGCCTGATGGTCGCCGAAGTGCAGTCGTTTTCTGGAAAGAGAATAATTATATATTTTCTAATTGGACTCTGGGCCGTAATCCTGGTGAAAATGATTATATGTCTTTAAATGATGCCAATATTATTGATCAAGAAACGTCTGTCTTTACAATGGAAAAACTTCGAAAAATTTATACCGAAGAAGAAATTCGTCGCAATCCTGATATCCTCCCGATGTATGGATATCGCCAGAAAGATGTTGATTTACAACGTAATGATTGTGATGAATATGGTGAAAAAATAGTTATTCAGGCTTTTGCTCGGCCAAAAGATTGTAGGGATGCAGATGATCCTGAAGTGGCGCATCTTTGTGAAGCCGTTGGCGAATAAAGTCATATATGTAGATTAAAATCCAGCTAGCAAAGGGATAAAGCGTCAGGTTGATATATGATCAGAGACAAAATCATAATAACAGGGAAAAGCGGATATATCGGAAAACGGACAGAAGACAAAGTATCAAAGCTGGATAAAAAAAGTGGCCCGAAATCACTGTATGGCTGGAGTAAGCAGGAACAGTGATACCTTGAGGTAGGAATGGTTGTGGCTGACCAATTTTTTGAAAACAATAAAAATGGCGGTAAGGCAAAGAGAGTATGCGATGGGGCTCAATTTAGCGGATAATGAAGTAAATTAGTTCAAAAGTGGAGCTGAAAAACAGCTGATGTTGGAAACGGTAAAGGTGAGTTACTGTATAGTAAAAAGTTTTCACATATCGAATGAGACGTGGCGAAAGTCATATTATCGGTTTCAAAGGTATCTTTGATGAAAAACGGCGTCAAGAATTATAGAGCGCGTTTTTGGCGGTTACCCACAGAACTGAAACGTAAGACAAGTTGTTTCATGGTAAATAATTTCCATTCTGATGTTCAATTTTCTGGCAGTCATATCTGTACACATGGAAGAGAGCTTCCTGTATAGAAATGTTGCTACACACTGTAGAATGGTGATATCAGGATAACTGGTCTCGTCTAAAAAAACGCCCGCTTTTCAGTTTTTGAAAATGAGCCTAAAGTGAAGATGAGATGAACTTTATCTATATTTTTCATATGGTTCAATACAGGGTTCGAGTCCCGTCCGTTCCGCCACTATTCAGAAAGCCTGAATCAGAAATGATTCAGGTTTTCGTCGTTTTATACTCCCTACACTTGCTTATCTCTCTTCTTATTTTCGTTAACAAAAAGTTAATATAGGCCATGCAATTTATTAACATATGCACGGTATTAGTGCGTTATTTGCACTACCTTTGTGCATTGTTTGCCCATCCCCTCTCCTAATCCCACTTTGCTATGTAATAATTGTGTAAAAATAATTCATAAAAAATCATTCATTTACCGATCATTTTTAAGAAAACCTCTGAACCAATACGCTATTGGTTCGCTTATTGCTTAATCATTAGCACGATAAGTAGTGCTTCATATCAATAACTTATCGTTGATAAAAATAAAGTGATGATGAAAGCGAGCGAACCAATATGGAAAAGCCTTCACGGTTTTTAGCAAATTCCAGCACCGCGCTTGAGCAGTTGCGCGGGCTTATCAACCAGCACGAGTCAACACCAGGCATTCCGCTGCCCACTGAACGTGAGCTGTCGGACACGCTCGGCGTAGGGCGACGTGAAGTGCGTCGCGCGCTGGACGTGCTGGAAGAGGAAGGGCGTATCTGGCGCAAGCAGGGCAAGGGCACCTTCATTGGTCCGGCTGCCCCTGTTGAGCCGTTGGCGCTTCAGGGATTGGTTCAGCAAACCAACCTGCTTGAAGTCATGGAAGCTCGACTACAGCTCGAACCCGGCTTAGCCCGACTTGCGGCACTGCGTGCCACCAGGGAAAACCTCGCGCTCATGCAGCGCATGCTGGAACGCATTGATAAGGTCAGCCCGGATGACCGCGATCTCAACGAACTGTGGGATAGCGCTTTTCACCGCGCCATTGCGGAAGCAGCAGGCAACCGCCTGATGCTGGGGCTTTTCGATGCGATAGATGCCGTCCGCCGGGAGCCCGGCTGGCAGCATTTACGCGAACTTGCCCGCACCCCTGAACGTGTCGATAGCTACAACGACCACCATCACAACATCATGTCAGCGATTATTCATCGCCAGCCTAATGAAGCAGCCGCCGCCATGCGCGAACACCTGCTCAGCCTGCAAACCGCCCTGATTCAGGCTATCCACCTTGAGGACGATTCCACGCTATGACGACGATACCCTTTAAGGACTCCACGCCCGTACTGCGGCTGCAAAACCTCAACGTTAAATTCGCGGGCTCGCCGGTAAGCGTGCTCGAAGACATCTCGCTGACGGTCAGGGCGGGAGAGACGCTGGCGCTGGTGGGCGAGTCCGGCTGCGGCAAAAGCATCACTTCCCTGGCGCTGATGGGGTTATTGCCTGCCAGCGCCCGGATCGTTAGCGGGGAGATGCATTTCCGCCGCCACGATCTGCGCAAGCTCTCGCCGCGCGAGTATGCCGATCTGCGCGGCAGCGAGCTGGCGATGATATTCCAGGAGCCCATGACCTCGCTCAACCCGGCCTTCACGCTTGGCGATCAGCTCAGTGAAGCGGTGATGCGCCATCAAACGCTCTCCCGGGCTGAGGCGATGACGATTGCGCTACAGATCCTGGAGAAGGTGCAGATCCCGGCCGCAGAGATGCGCCTCAAGGCTTACCCGCATCAGCTTTCCGGCGGTATGCGCCAGCGCGTGATGATTGCGATGGCCCTGATAAACCATCCCAAATTACTGATTGCTGACGAACCCACTACCGCCCTGGACGTGACCATTCAGGCGCAAATTCTCGCCCTGCTCAATACCCTAAAAGAAGAAACGGGCACGGCGGTGCTGATGATCACTCACGATTTAGGCGTGGTGGCCGAAGTCGCGCAGCAGGTGGCGGTAATGTACGCCGGACAGGTGGTGGAACAGGGGAGCGTCGAGGCGATATTTGCCGACCCGCAGCACCCGTACACAATTGGCTTGATGGGCTCGATCCCCTCCCTTGGCGCACGCAAGGGCCAGCTTTCCACCATTCCCGGATCGGTCCCGCTGCCGGAATCCATGCCTCAAGGCTGCCGCTTTGCCACCCGATGTCCCTTCGCGCAGACGCGCTGTCATGCTGATAAACCACCGCTCACTACGCTCGGCGCGGGCCATCAGGTTGCCTGCATCCGCGTGCCGCTGGAACAACACATTGCCCTGGGAGAAATTGCATGACCACGCCCATTCTTGAAGCCCGCGATCTGAGCAAGCTTTTCCCCGGCCCGAAAAAACTGTTTACGCCGGCCCGTTTTGTTACGGCTGTCGACCGCGTTTCGCTGTCGGTGATGCCTGGCGAAACGCTGGCCATTGTCGGCGAATCCGGTTCCGGAAAATCCACCCTCGGTCGTCTGCTGCTGCGCCTGCTGAGTGCCAGCGAAGGGCGCGTATTTTATCAGGGTGAGGAGATCACCCACGCCTCAGGTACTCGTCTGAACCAGCTTCGGCGTGAGCTACAGATCATCTTTCAGGATCCCTTCGCCTCGCTGAACCCGCGCATGACGGTAGAGCAGATTGTCGGTGAGCCGCTGTGGCTGCATCAGAACATGAAAAAAGCGGATCGCCAGTACCGCGTTGCCGAGCTGCTCAGGACGGTCGGCTTGCCCGCGGCCTGGGCCGGGCGTTATCCGCACGAATTTTCCGGCGGGCAGCGCCAGCGTATCGGCATTGCGCGCGCGCTGGCGTCGGGCCCAACGCTGCTGCTGGGCGATGAACCGGTCTCTGCGCTGGACGTTTCCGTTCAGGCACAGGTGGTGAATTTACTGGAAAGCCTGAAGCACCAGCTGGGGCTAACGATGGTGATCGTCGCCCACGGGCTGGCGGTTATCCGTCATATGAGCGACCGCGTGGCGGTGATGTATCTTGGGCAAATCGTCGAGCTGGCCACCGTCGACGACATCTTCGACGCGCCGCTGCATCCCTATACTCAGGCGTTAATTGCCTCAGCACCGCAAATGCAGCCAGGCGTAGCGCGGGATGCGCCGCTGTTGCAGGGTGATTTACCGAACCCGGCTAATCCGCCCTCCGGCTGCCGTTTCCACACCCGTTGCCCCTACGTTACCGATGAATGCCGTCAGGTCGAGCCGATTAATCAGGTCATCGACGGCGGGCGTCAGGTCGCCTGCCACCGCTGGCAGGAGATTAACCGCGATCGCAGCGTTATCCAGATCGTACCGCCATCCGCCGCATTTTTGCGCCGCCGCGCGCTGTTTGAACACGCGGCCACTCACTCCTCCCTTCCTTCAAGGAACTCATGATAATGACAATGCGTAATTCTCTTTTGACCGTACTGGGAAGTGTTATGTTGCTTGGCGCGGCGCTGCCCGCCCATTCTGAAAGCGTGCTGCGAATCGGCCTGGGCGCAGACCCGGACATGCTCGACCCGCATCTGGCGCGTACCTATTATGGCCGCTTCGTGTTTGCCTCCCTGTGTGACCGGCTGGTGGACGTGGACGAACATCTCAAGGTGGTGCCGGGACTGGCAAAATCCTGGGCGTGGAGCAATGACGGTAAAACGCTGACCCTGGATCTCCGTGATGGCGTGACCTTCCACGACGGTGAAAAATTTGATGCCGCCGCCGCGAAATATAACCTCGACCGTGCCCTGACGTTAAAAGGTTCCCTGCGTAAAAGTGAACTCTCTTCCGTTGAGTCAGTGGAGGTCACCGGCCCGATGCAGATAGCCCTGCACCTGAAAACGCCGGATGCCGCACTTCTGATGCAGCTCACCGATCGCGCAGGCGCAATGATGGCGCCAGAAGCCGCGAAAAAAGCCGATTTTGCCGCGCATCCGGTCTGTTCTGGCCCGTATAAGTTCGACAGCCGCGTGTCGCAGGATCGCATTGTGCTGACCCGCTTCGACAACTACTGGAACAAAGACGCCTACCACTTCGATAAAATAATCTATCTGCCGATCCCGGATGCTTCCGTGCGCCTGGCGAACCTGCGCGCGGGCGATCTCGATCTAACCGAAGGCATTGCCGCCAGCGACGTCAAAACCGTCGAGGCCGACAGCAAACTGGCGCTGGCGAAGGTAACGGGCCTCGGATACCAGGGCATCACTTTCAACATTAACAATGGCAAAGTCCCGGCGAACGATCCCTTCAAAGATGCCCGCGTGCGTGAAGCATTTTCTCAGGCCATCGATCGCGATGCTTTAAACCAGGTGGTGTTCGAGGGGCTCTACACTCCGGCAAACCAGGCGTTTTCGCCGGTAAGCCCGTATCACGTCAATCTTCCGGTTCCCCCGCGTGACGTCGACAAAGCCAAAGCGCTGCTGAAAGCCGCAGGCATCACCGCGCCGCTGACCGTTAATCTGCTGGTGCCGAACAACCCAACCTCACAGCAGGTGGGCCAGGTATTGCAGGCGATGGTGGCAGAGGCGGGCTTTAACCTGAACCTGCAAATGACCGAGTTCGCCACGCTGCTGGATCGCCAGCAGAGCGGTGACTACCAGTTGAGCTTCTCCGGCTGGTCGGGTCGCCCGGATCCAGATGGCAGCATCTACGGCTTTATCAACAGCAAAGGCACGCTTAACGATGGCCGCTACAGCAATGCTCAGGTGGATGAATGGCTAACGCAGGCGCGCCAGAGTACCGATCAGGCCGCCCGCCAGCCGCTGTACGACAAGGTGGTGAAGCAACTGCAAACCGACATGCCGATTGCCTACCTCTACTTCGAACCGCGCATTTTTGGCCTGAACAAGCGCGTGCAGGGCTTCAAAGCGTACCCGGACGGCATTGTGCGTCTGGCTGGCTTAACGCTGGCGAAATAAACCTCCTGAGGAGAACCCATGCTGGAACTGATTTGCAAACGTCTGCTGCTGGCTATTCCCACTCTGCTGCTGGTAAGCATGATGGTATTCGGCCTGCAAAAGCTGCTGCCCGGCGACCCGCTGATCGCCATGGCCGGGGAGGAGCGCGATCCGGCGGTGATCGCCCAGCTGCGTGCTGAGCTGAATCTGGACGCGCCGATCCCCGTGCAGTATTTCACTGGCTGACGCGCGCGCTGCAAGGCGATCTGGGTGTCTCCTTACGCACTCATGAGCCGGTCACGCAGCTGATTGCCAGCAAGCTGCCGGTCACGCTGGAGCTGTCGCTGCTGGCGATGATTATCGCGCTGGTGTTTGGTATCAGCATGGGGATCCTCGCGGCGGTGAACAAAAACAGCTGGGTCGATCACGGGGCGAATTTTGTGGCGATCTCGGGGATCTCAATACCGCACTTCTGGCTGGGGATCCTGCTGATTCTGGTCTTTTCAGTAAACCTGCAATGGCTGCCTGCGTCCGGTTATGTGCCGTTCAGTGAAGATCCGATCCAGAACCTGCGGACATTGCTGCTGCCCGCGTCCGTGCTCGGGACCGGCCTGGCGGCAACGCTGATGCGCCATACCCGTGCGTCGATGATTGCGGTGCTGAAAGCGGATTACATCCGCACCGCGCGCGCTAAGGGGTTGCTGCCGAAAGCGGTGGTCCTGAAGCACGCCTTTCGCAACGCGCTGGTGCCGGTGATCACCCTCACCACGCTGCTGTTCGGCGAGCTGCTGGGCGGGGCGGTGCTGACCGAGCAGGTCTTCACCATTCCGGGCTTCGGCAAAATGATCGTCGACTCGGTGTTCAACCGCGATTACGCGGTGGTGCAGGGCGTGGTGCTGATCGTGGCGATCGGTTTCCTGATGCTCAACCTGCTGGCTGACGTGCTCTACGTCCTTATCAACCCGAAAATGCGAGGTTAATCATGGCGGAACTGACGACGCAAACCGTAGCGCCCGCGCTGCCGCGCGCGCAAAACCGGGTGCTGAAAAAATTCCTCGCCAATAAAAGTGCGGTGGTTGGCGCGATTGTGGTGGGCTTTTTTGTGCTGGTGGCGCTGCTGGCACCGTGGATCGCGCCGTTTGACCCGGTAAAGGCTAACTTCCTCGCGGTGCGCAAGGCGCCCTCGGCGATGTACTGGTTCGGCACCGACGAGCTGGGGCGCGATATCGTGTCCCGCATTATCTGGGGAGCGAGAACCTCGCTGATGGCAGGCTGTATGTCGGTGGCGATCGCGGTGGTCATCGGCGTGCCGCTGGGGCTGGTGGCGGGGTATTTCCAGAAGATGTGGGACGGGGTGATCTCCCGCTTTATCGAGGCACTGCTGGCCTGTCCATTCCTGATCATGGCGATCGCGCTGGGGGCGTTTTTAGGCCCAAGCCTGACGAATGCCATGATTGCCATTGGGCTCTCGGCGATGCCGATCTTCGCCCGCCTGACGCGCGGCCAGGTGATCGCCATTCGCAACGAAGAGTATATCGACGGCGCGCGGGCGATTGGCCTGCCGGACCGCTGGATCATTATCAGATACGTTCTGCCTAACGTGATGTCACCGATTCTGGTACAGGCCACGCTGGCCATTGCCTCGGCGATTATCGCCGAAGCCAGCCTCTCGTTTTTAGGGTTAGGGCAACAGCCGCCGAACCCATCCTGGGGCTCCATGCTCAACACCGCCAAAGGGTTTCTGGAGCAGGCGCCGTGGATGTCCGTTTTCCCCGGCGTGGCGATTTTCCTTGCCGTTCAGGGCTTTAATTTACTCGGCGACGGGCTGCGCGATGCGCTCGATCCGCGCCACGACTAAGGAGTCATGATGACCAAAGCGCTCGATTTTACAACCGGTTACGATTCACGACGCCCGCCGATGATGGGCCACAACGCCGTTGCCACCTCGCAGCCGCTGGCGGCACAGGCGGGAATGAAGATGCTACAGCTGGGCGGAAACGCCGTTGATGCGGCGGTTGCCACCGCCATGGCGCTGACCGTTGTCGAGCCGACCGGCAACGGCATCGGCAGCGATGCTTTTGCGATTGTCTGGGACGGTGAAAAACTTCACGGCCTGAATGCGTCCGGTCGTTCGCCGGCCAGCTGGCATGCGGATCTGTTTGTCGGAAAAACCGCCGTACCGGAAATCGGCTGGGACGCGGTAACCGTACCGGGGGCGGTATCGGGCTGGGTAGCGCTGGCTGAACGTTTTGGCACATTGCCGCTCACCACCCTGGCGCAGCCGGCCATTGAGTATGCGCGTAACGGTTTTCCCGTCTCCCCGCTCATCGGGCATCTGTGGCAGCGCGGTTACAACAAGCTGAAAGATCAGCCGGGCTTTAGCGCCTGCTTCGCGCCGGAAGGCCGCGCGCCGCGCGTGGGCGAGATCTTCCGTAATCCGGCGCAGGCGAACACGCTGGAGCTGATCGCCAAAACCAACGGCGACGCGTTTTACCGTGGCGAACTGGCGCAGAAAATTGCCGCCTTTGCCAAAGCACACGGTGCACACCTGACGGCTGAAGATCTGGCAAACCATCGCGTGGACTGGGTGGAACTGCTGTCGCGCGACTTCGCGGGCGGGTCGGTGCAGGAGTTGCCGCCAAACGGTCAGGGGATCGCCACCCTGATTGCGCTCGGCATTCTGGAGCAGTGCGGCATCGAGAAACATCACCCGGACTCCGTGCAGGGGCTGCACCTCTCCATTGAGGCAATGAAGCTGGCGCTGGCTGATCTCGATCGCTACGTTGCGGATGAAGAGCATATGGAGTTCGCCGCCAAAGCGCTGCTGAGCGACCATTATCTGAAGTCGCGCGCCGCGCTTATCGACCACGATAAAGCCTCTGATTTCGTGTACGGATCGCCGACGCAGAGCGGCACGGTCTATATCAGTACCGCGGACGCCAGCGGGCTGATGGTTTCGTTTATTCAGTCCAACTTTATGGGCTTCGGTTCAGGCATTGTGGTGCCGGATACGGGTATCAGCCTGCAAAACCGCGGCTGCGGCTTTGTGCTCGATCCCAAACACCCGAACGCGCTGGCGGGCAGCAAGCGTCCTTTCCACACCATCATCCCGGGTTTTGCGATGGACGGTAACGGCAAGCCGCTGATGTCCTTCGGCGTGATGGGTGGCCCGATGCAGGCGCAGGGGCACATGCAGATGGCGTTGCGCATTATGCTGCACGGGCAAAACCCGCAGGCGGCGATTGATGCCCCGCGCTGGCGCGTGGTGCAGGGAAGGGAAGTGATTGTTGAATCGACCTTCGATCGCAATACCATCGCGGCGCTGCGCGAGCGCGGACACCAGATCGTGGTGGAAGATCCGCTCCAGGATTACAATTTTGGCGGCGCGCAGGTGATTTACCGTATGCCGGAAGGGCACTACGTGGCTGCGACGGAGAGCCGCAAAGACGGGCAGGCGTTGGTGAGCTGATTTGTAGGCCGGGTAAGGCGCAGCCGCCACCCGGCTTTTATTCAGCCAATGCTAAACGGATCCGCATCCTGCCACGCCGGAAACTTCTCCCGATACTCCCTTAACGCCGTTAACGAAATCTCAGCATCAATTCGTGTCGCCTGATGCGGCTCGGCGGTGGCAATAATCTCGCCCTGTGGACTGATCACCCGGCTGTCACCGCGATAGTGATGCCCGTTGCCGTCCGTTCCTACGCGGTTACAGCCAACGACGTACGCCTGGTTTTCAATCGCGCGCGCTGTCAGTAGAGCCTGCCAGTGCAGGGAGCGTGGGGCGGGCCAGTTGGCGACATACAGCGCCAGATCGTAATCGTTGCGGTTGCGTGACCACACCGGGAAGCGCAGGTCATAGCAGACCAGCGGCAGAATACGCCAGCCGCGCCATTCAAATACCACGCGTTCGTTGCCGGCTTCATAATGCTGATGTTCATCCGCCATGCGGAACAGGTGGCGCTTATCGTAGAAGTGGACGTTCCCTTCCGGCTCGACGAGCAGGAAGCGGTTAACCGCTCCGCGCCCGGTCTGGAGCGCGACGCTTCCGGCAATCAGCGCGTTGGTATCCTGCGCCCTGGCGTGCATCCAGGACACCACCTCGTCCTGCGGCATAGACTGTGTTGCCGCCTCCATCGCGAAACCTGTGGTGAACATCTCCGGCAGAACAATCACGTCGCGTCCGGTTATCTCTTCCAGCTGGCGATCAAAATGGCGAAGGTTGGCGGGGCCGTCCATCCACACTAAAGGTTGCTGCAAAACAGAAATCTTTAAACCAGGCACGATACAGGCTCCTAAAAAAATACCTTTTGACACTGTAGCACGTCATTACGAGAAAATGTGGCAATAAAAAACCCCGCACGGGGCGGGGTTTGTGGGAGCGGGATGCCTTATGCCGCTTCAGGTTTGCGGTGCTTCTCCGGCAGCTTTACCGGCTGCGTCGCCAGCTCTTCTGGTTCGAAATCATCCACATTAATACTGCGCAGACGGCTCTCTTCGGCTTTCACCAGAAGCGCGGCTTCGCTGTTGTCGATGATGCCACCCGCCAGCGCCTGTTTTGCAAGCTCGTCCAGTCGTGTAAACGGCAGGTTTTTGCCCAGCTGTTTACAGATTTTCTGATGAATCGGGTCGGCGGCCATGACGTCCAGCAGCGCCTCTTCCAGCAAACCTACCGGGTTATGCGGGGTAGGCGCCAGGTATTGACCGCGGCCGATACGGGAACGGGTTGCGCTCGGTACCTGGAGGATCTTCGCCACTTTGTGATCCAGCTTGTCGGACGGCGCCAGATAATGACGTCCGGTCGGGAAGATCGCCACGCGCAGGGCGCCGGCCACAAAGCGGTTCGGGAAGTTTGCCAGCAGATCGTCAATCGCCTGTTCGGCCTGATACAGCGCATCCTGTACGCCCCAGTGCACCAGCGGCAGATCCGCTTCCTGACGGCCTTCATCGTCGTAGCGTTTCAGCACCGCAGAGGCCAGGAAAATCTGGCTCAGCACATCACCCAGACGGGCGGAGATGCGCTCGCGACGCTTCAGGCTTCCGCCCAGAACGGCCATGGAGACGTCAGACAGCAGCGCCAGGTTAGCGCTCAGACGGTTCAGGTGCTGGTAGTAACGTTTGGTTGCATCGCGGGTCGGCGTCGCGCTGGTCAGCCCGCGCGTCAGGCCGAGCCAGAAGCTGCGAACTTCATTGCTGCCGACGTGACCGATATGTTTGAACAGCAGTTTGTCGAAGGCATCCACGTCGTTATTCTGCGCGGCGGCCATCTCTTCCAGCACGTAAGGATGGCAGCGGATCGCCCCCTGGCCGAAGATCATCATGCTGCGGGTCAGGATGTTTGCCCCTTCCACGGTGATGGCAATCGGTGCGCCCTGATAACCGCGCGCCAGGAAGTTGCCTTCGCCCAGCATAATGCCTTTACCACCAGCGATATCCATTGCATCAATAATTGACTGCTGTGCGCGGTGGGTACAGTGGTACTTCACAATCGCCGACAGCACGGCAGGTTTTTCGCCCAGCATAATGCCGTAAGTAATCAGCGAGGCTGCGGCGTCCATGACGTAAGCGTTGCCCGCGATACGCGCCAGCGGCTCTTCGATGCCTTCCATCTTGCCGATAGAAATTTTGAACTGGCGGCGGATATGAGCGTACGCGCCAATCCCCATCGCCACGGACTTCAGACCGCCTGTCGAGTTCGACGGCAGGGTAATGCCGCGGCCCACAGACAGACATTCCACCAGCATACGCCAGCCCTGGCCGGCCATTTTCGGACCACCGATGATGTAATCAATCGGGACAAAGATATCCTGACCGCGGGTTGGGCCGTTCTGGAACGGCACGTTCAGCGGGAAGTGACGACGACCAATTTCCACGCCCGGCGTTGAGGTTGGGATCAGCGCACAGGTAATGCCCAGGTCTTCTTCGCCGCCCAGCAGTTTTTCCGGGTCGGAGAGCTTAAAGGCCAGGCCCAGCACGGTGGCGATAGGCGCCAGGGTGATATAGCGTTTGTTCCAGGTCAGGCGCATGCCCAGCACCTGCTGGCCCTGCCATTCGCCCATGCAGACCACGCCGGTATCCGGGATTGCGCCAGCATCAGAACCGGCTTCCGGGCTGGTCAGCGCGAAGCACGGGATTTCCTGACCGCGCGCCAGACGCGGCAGGTAGTGATCTTTCTGCTCTTCCGTACCGTAATGCTGCAACAGCTCACCCGGGCCTAAGGAGTTTGGTACGCCAACGGTGATCGCCAGGATCCCGGAAACGCCCGCCAGCTTTTGCAGGACGCGAGCCTGAGCGTAAGCGGAGAACTCCAGGCCGCCGTACTCTTTTTTGATGATCATCGCGAAGAAGCGATGCTCTTTCAGGTACGCCCACAGCTCCGGCGGCAGGTCGGCCATTTCATGGGTGATCGCAAAGTCATTGGCCATGCGGCACGCTTCTTCCACCGGGCCATCAATAAAGGCCTGTTCTTCGGCGGTCAGACGCGGCTGCGGATAGTTGTGCAGCTTTTTCCAGTCCGGGTTGCCCTGAAACAGATCGCCTTCCCACCAGGTGGTGCCGGCATCAATCGCTTCTTTCTCCGTACGCGACATCGGCGGCATCACTTTACGGAAGCCCTTAAACACCGGCGCGGAGATCATCGACTTACGCATCGGCGTCAGGTTGAACGGCAGCAATATAATTGCCAGCGGGACGAGGACCCAGATATTCCACAGGCCAGCGACGCCAAGTGCAGCCGTCCAGGCCAGAAGAATCAGGCTGCTCAGGAATAAACTGACGCGGTGATAGAACAACACGCCGAGCAGAACAACGGTTGCGAGAATGCTCAAAATCATCATAAAGAAAAGCTCCCTTGCTTGTAGGAGGTCTGACCACTTGTGATGATATGGTTGTAGTTGATGTCATTTCCTTTAGCAATGTGTTTACAAAATAATTACAACCTGGTTCACATTGTTCGCGTTTTAGCCGGCACAAAAAATCAAAACGCCGGACGATTCGCATGGCTTTAGCTTCTCGCTTTTAGCGCTATCCGGTACACTCCACTGTGTTATTTCATCAATACTGAAGGATTATCCTCATGTACCAGGATCTTATTCGTAACGAACTGAACGAAGCGGCGGAAACGCTGGCGAACTTTCTGAAAGATGATGCCAATATTCACGCTATTCAGCGCGCGGCGGTCTTGCTGGCCGACAGCTTCAAAGCCGGTGGCAAAGTGCTTTCGTGCGGTAACGGCGGCTCCCACTGCGACGCCATGCACTTTGCTGAAGAGCTGACCGGACGCTATCGCGAAAACCGTCCGGGCTACCCGGCGATTGCGATTTCCGACGTCAGCCACATCTCCTGCGTAGGCAATGACTTCGGTTACGACCACATCTTCTCCCGCTACGTTGAAGCGGTAGGCCGCGAAGGCGACGTGCTGCTGGGGATCTCCACGTCCGGTAACTCCGCTAACGTGATCAAAGCGATTGACGCGGCGCGTGAGAAAGGCATGAAGGTGATCACCCTGACCGGGAAAGATGGCGGTAAGATGGACGGTACGGCGGACGTTGAAATCCGTGTTCCACACTTCGGTTATGCCGACCGCATTCAGGAAATTCACATCAAAGTGATCCACATCCTGATTCAGTTAATCGAAAAAGAGATGGTTAAGTAAGGCTTCGCTGGGGGGCGCCGGTGCCCCCTGCTGTTGTGGAGGTAATCTATGTGCGAACTGCTCGGGATGAGCGCCAATGTGCCAACCGATATCTGCTTTAGCTTCACCGGGCTAGTTCAGCGCGGTGGAGGAACCGGGCCGCATAAAGACGGCTGGGGCATTACCTTCTACGAAGGCAAAGGATGTCGCACGTTCAAAGACCCACAGCCCAGCTTTAACTCACCGATTGCCAAACTGGTGCAGGACTATCCCATTAAATCCTGTTCGGTGATCGCGCATATTCGTCAGGCCAACCGCGGTGAAGTGACGCTGGAAAATACCCATCCGTTTACCCGTGAACTGTGGGGCCGGAACTGGACCTACGCGCACAACGGCCAGCTTACGGGCTATAAATCGCTGGAAACCGGGAATTTTCGACCGGTTGGCGAAACCGACAGTGAAAAAGCGTTTTGCTGGCTGCTGCACAAGCTGACCGAGCGCTACCCGCGCACGCCCGGCAACATGGCCGCCGTTTTTAAATACATTGCGTCGCTGGCGTCGGAATTACGCGAGAAGGGCGTTTTCAATATGCTGCTGTCAGACGGGCGTTACGTGATGGCGTTTTGCTCCACGAATCTTTTCTGGATCACGCGCCGCGCGCCGTTTGGCGTCGCCACGTTGCTCGATCAGGATGTGGAAATTGATTTTCAGAAGGAGACCACACCGAACGATGTGGTCACCGTCATTGCAACGCAGCCGCTGACGGGCAACGAAACCTGGCAAAAGATCATGCCAGGCGAGTGGGTGCTATTTTGCCTCGGGGACCGCGTAGTTTGACGCAAGCTGCGGCTGAACCACTTCGTGGCTGAGCGGTTTACTCACCACGTAACGGCCATTGACGATGGATACCACCGGCGGCTTATGGGTCTGCTCGAAGTAGTCATAGCCCGGTTTTAGCTGTTTCCAGAAATCCGTGTACACAGAGTACTTATGGCGTGCCATGTTGGCATCCGTCATACGGAACGGATAAATGCTGACCTGAACATTCGGCTGACCAAAGACCAGAGCGCCGGTGACAAACTGGAAAATCTCATCAATGCCGGAATCCGTCATCGCATAACAGCCGACAGACACGCAGGCGCCGTGGATCATCAGGTATTTACCCTCGTAACCGTGAGCGCGGTCGAAGGCGTTGGGGAAACCGATGTTAATCGCTTTATAGAAGCGGCTGTCCGGTTTTAGCTGATTACGCTGAACGTTATAAAACCCTTCCGGACTTTTAAAGTCGCCCTGACGCTGTTTTGGCCCCAGTCCGCCAGAGTAGTTACAAATTTTGTAGCTATCGAGCAGCTGATACGTCTCGCCCATTTTGACAAACAGATCGAGTGTGCGCTCTTCCTTGAAGATTTGAATATAAACCGGGGATCCCATCAACTGCTGTTTATATTCTTTGCTGACCGGCGTCGTTGAACTGTTACTGCTGAGCAGCCCGGCAAACGACATGCACGGTATCAGAAGCATCGCAATGAACAATGCGATTTTACGCATACTACTGGTTCCTTGATAAAACTATGACCAACTTGCCAGAACGGCAAAAGACACCCGAAATCAGACTAATCTGGACAGGAGCGCTCACATTAGCACCGATGGAGATTTTCGCAAGAGCCAACCTTTGCGTTTACAAATTAGTTTTACTTTATAACCCATTCAAATTGCCGTGACTCCAGGAACTTTGCGCAATAGCTCGCATTTCAGCGCGCCAGACGGCGGATTTGCTGCCCTTGCAGGGGCGGGAAATGGTACACTCCGGCCACTCTGGATTGTTGTTCATGGATACCTGCTAACCACATGTTTAGAATCAGAAAAGGACTCGATCTGCCAATCTCTGGCGTGCCTGAACAGCACGTAACAACCGGCGCCAGTATTCACCATGTCGCTCTTGTGGGTGATGATTACGTGGGCATGCGTCCTGCGATGCTGGTACAGGAAGGCGATCGCGTAATAAAAGGACAGGCGCTTTTCGAGGATAAAAAAAATCCTGGCGTTATGTTTACAGCCCCTGCCAGCGGCACCGTCGTGGCCATCCATCGTGGTGAGCGTCGCGTCCTGCAATCGGTCGTTATTCAAATTGAAGGTGACGAAAAACGCGAGTTTGCGCGTTTTGACGCCGCCGATCTCGCTACCCTCAGCCACGACGCGGTGCAGACGCAACTGCTGGAGTCCGGTCTGTGGACGGCGCTTCGCACGCGTCCCTATAGCAAAACGCCCGTGCCAGGCACCGTACCCGCCGCTATCTTCGTCACGGCCATCGACACCAACCCGCTCAGCGCGGATCCGCAGCCTATTATCCTGGCCGAACGAAAAGCTTTCGATGCCGGTCTCACCGTGTTAACGCGCCTGACGCCGGGCAAAGTGCATGTCTGCCAGGCCAGCGGCGGCAAGCTGGGCGGGCATCCGCAGGGGCAGGTCGCTTTTAATGAATTTGCCGGCCCGCACCCGGCCGGGCTGGTGGGAACGCATATTCACTTCCTGGAGCCGGTGAGCCTGACGAAACAGGTCTGGCATCTCAATTACCAGGACGTTATTGCTATCGGTAAGCTGTTCACCACGGGTGAGCTGTGCGCGGAACGCATCATTGCCATCGGTGGCCCTCAGGCAACCCAGCCGCGTCTGGTTCGTACGCTGCTTGGATCAGATTTAACTGCGCTGCTGGCTGGCGAAACGAAAGAGGGCGAAAACCGCATTATTTCCGGTTCGGTGCTAAGCGGCAGGCACGCGACAGGCCCGAAGGCCTGGCTGGGCCGCTTCCATCTTCAGGTGAGCGTAGTGCTTGAAGGGCGCGAGAAAGAGCTGTTCGGCTGGGTGCTGCCTGGCGCGGAAAAATTCTCCGTGACCCGCACCACGCTGGGTCACTTCCTGCGTCATAAGCTGTTTAACTTCTCCACCAGCACGAACGGCGGCGAGCGCGCCATGGTCCCGATTGGCAACTACGAACGCGTTATGCCGCTGGATATTCTGCCTACCGTGCTGCTGCGCGATCTCCTGGCCGGCGATACCGACGGTGCCCAGGCGCTGGGCTGCCTGGAGCTGGACGAAGAAGATCTGGCGCTGTGTACCTATGTGTGTCCAGGTAAATACGAATACGGACCCGTATTGCGCGAGGTGTTAACCCGCATTGAGCAGGAAGGATAACCATGGGCTTAAAACACCTCTTCGAAAAAATTGAGCCGCATTTTACCGAGGGTAAGCTGAAGAAGTACTACCCGCTGTATGAAGCGACAACGACCATTTTCTATACCCCTGGGCTGGTGACGAAAGGCGCGGCGCACGTTCGCGACGCCATCGACCTCAAGCGAATGATGATTCTGGTCTGGTTTGCGGTCTTTCCGGCGATGTTCTGGGGGATGTATAACGTTGGATTGCAGACGATCCCGGCGCTGCACCATATGTACGATGCAGAGCAGCTGGCGCAGGTGATTCAGTCTGACTGGCACTACCGTCTGGCGCAGTCTCTTGGCGTAAGCTTTGCGGCAGATGCCGGCTGGGTCAGCATGATGACCCTGGGCGCCGTCTTCTTCCTGCCGATCTATATGACCGTCTTTATCGTGGGCGGTTTCTGGGAAGTGCTGTTCGCCATAATCCGCAAGCATGAGATCAACGAAGGTTTCTTTGTTACCTCTATTCTGTTTGCGCTGATTGTTCCGCCCACGCTACCGCTCTGGCAGGCGGCGATGGGGATCAGCTTTGGCGTGGTCATTGCCAAGGAGATCTTCGGCGGGACCGGACGTAACTTCCTCAACCCGGCGCTGGCGGGGCGCGCGTTCCTGTTCTTTGCCTACCCGGCGCAAATCTCTGGCGACCTGGTGTGGACGGCTGCGGACGGATTCTCGGGCGCTACGCCACTTTCACAGTGGGCGGCAGGCGGCGGCGAAACGCTGGTCAATAATGCCACCGGCCAGCCTGTCACCTGGTTAGATGCGTTTCTTGGCAATATTCCAGGTTCTATCGGTGAAGTGTCTACCCTGATGATCGTGATAGGCGGGGCCATCATCCTCTTTGGCCGCGTGGCCTCCTGGCGCATTGTCGCAGGCGTCATGCTCGGGATGGTACTCACCGCCACGCTGTTCAATTTCATTGGTTCAGACACTAACCCAATGTTCTCCATGCCGTGGTACTGGCACCTCGTGCTGGGAGGCTTTGCGTTTGGCATGATGTTCATGGCCACCGATCCCGTCTCGGCTTCGTTTACCGACAGTGGGAAATGGTGTTACGGCGCGCTCATTGGGGTGATGTGCGTACTGATTCGCGTGGTCAACCCGGCCTATCCGGAAGGGATGATGTTGGCCATTCTGTTTGCCAATCTGTTTGCGCCGCTGTTTGACTACCTGGTCGTGCGCGCCAACATTAAGCGGAGGAAGGCGCGTGGCTGAAATCAAAAATAACGACAGCATCAGCAAAACGCTGCTGGTGGTGCTGGTACTGTGCCTGGTCTGCTCCATTGTCGTGGCGGGCTCTGCCGTAGGGTTAAAGCCGCTCCAGCAGGAACAGCGCGCGCTGGATAAACAGCGCAACATCCTGGCCGTTGCCGGGCTGATGCAGGAAGGCATGACGAAGGATGACGTCGCGGCCGTGTTTGCAGAACGCATTACCGCCCGGCTGGTGGATTTAAAAACCGGCGAACTGATGGATAAAGACCCGGCGAAATATAACCAGGCGCTGGCGTTAAAGGATCCGCAGATGAGCACCGTGCTTGACGCCTCGCAGGATCCGGCTGGCATCAAGCGCCGCAGCAATGTCGCGGAGATTTACCTCGTCCGTGACGAGCAAAAGCGCATACAGGAAATCGTGTTGCCCATCTACGGCAACGGCTTGTGGTCAATGATGTACGCCTTTGTGGCACTGGATACGGATGGCCGCACGGTCAAAGGCATTACTTATTACGATCAGGGCGAAACGCCGGGGCTGGGGGGCGAAGTTGAGAATCCTAACTGGCGCGCACAGTTTGTCGGTAAAAAAGTGCTCGACGACAACGGCCAGCCTGCGCTCAAGGTGGTGAAAGGGGGCGCACGTCCCGGCGATGAGTTCGCCGTTGACGGTCTTTCCGGCGCCACGCTCACCTCTAACGGGGTGCAGCACAGCTTTGATTTCTGGATGGGTGAACTGGGCTTTGGTCCCTTCCTGAAGAACGTACGTGAAGGAGCGCTGAACAATGGCTGATACGGGTGAACTGAAAGAAGTTAAAAAGGTGCTGATTGGCCCACTGTTAGCCAATAACCCGATAACGCTTCAGGTGCTGGGCGTGTGCTCGGCTCTGGCGGTGACCACCAAGCTGGAAACGGCGGTGGTGATGACGCTGGCGGTAACGCTGGTGACGGCGTTCTCCAGCATGTTTATCTCAATGATTCGCCACCATATTCCCAATAGCGTGAGGATCATCGTCCAGATGGCGATCATTGCCTCGCTGGTGATTGTGGTCGATCAGCTCCTGCGCGCCTTTGCTTATGAAACCTCGAAGCAGCTTTCGGTGTTTGTCGGCCTGATTATCACCAACTGCATCGTGATGGGGCGTGCTGAAGCCTATGCGATGAAAATGCCGCCGCTGGCAAGCTTTATGGACGGTATCGGCAACGGGCTGGGTTACGGCGTGATCCTGCTGACGGTCGGTTTCCTGCGCGAGCTTATTGGCAGCGGCAAGCTGTTTGGCATTCCGGTGCTGGATACGGTACAGAACGGCGGCTGGTATCTGCCGAACGGCCTGTTCCTGCTGGCCCCAAGCGCATTTTTCATTATCGGTTTGCTGATCTGGCTGATTCGTACGCTGAAGCCTGAACAGCAGGAAAAGGAGTAACCGACAATGGCTCATTACCTGAGTTTATTTGTGCGCGCGGTGTTTGTTGAAAACATGGCGCTCGCGTTCTTCCTGGGCATGTGTACGTTCCTTGCCGTTTCTAAAAAGGTCTCGACGGCATTTGGCCTGGGCGTGGCGGTCACCGTTGTGCTGGGGCTTTCCGTTCCGATTAACAACCTGGTGTTCAACTTCGTGCTGCGCGATGGCGCGCTGGTGGAGGGCGTTGATCTCAGCTTCCTGAACTTCATCACCTTTATCGGAGTGATTGCGGCGCTGGTGCAAATCCTCGAGATGATCCTCGATAAGTATTTCCCGTCGCTGTACAACGCGCTGGGGATCTTCCTGCCGCTGATCGCCGTGAACTGCGCCATTTTTGGCGGTGTTTCATTTATGGTTCAGCGCGATTACAACTTCAGTGAATCGGTTGTGTATGGCTTCGGCTCCGGTATCGGCTGGATGCTGGCGATTGTCACCATGGCGGGGATCCGTGAAAAAATGAAATATGCCAACGTGCCTGCGGGGCTTCGTGGCTTAGGGATCACCTTTATCACCACCGGCCTGATGGCGCTGGGCTTTATGTCCTTCTCCGGTGTGCAGCTATAAGGGCTAACAGATGGAAATTATTCTTGGCGTGGTGATGTTCACGCTGATAGTACTGGTGCTGTCAGGGCTGATTCTGGCGGCGCGCGCAAAGCTGGTTAATTCCGGGGATGTGATCATTGATATCAATGACGATCCGCAGAACCAGATCCGCACTCCGGCAGGGGACAAGCTGCTTAATACGCTCTCCGGGAACGGGATTTTTGTCTCGTCAGCCTGCGGTGGAGGCGGCTCATGCGGGCAGTGCCGCGTGACGGTGAAAGAGGGTGGCGGCGATATTCTGCCAACGGAACTGTCGCATATCACGAAGCGTGAAGCGAAAGAGGGCTGCCGTCTGGCGTGTCAGGTCGCGGTGCGCCAGAACATGAAGATTGAGCTGCCGGAGGAGATCTTCGGCGTGAAAAAATGGGAGTGCGAAGTTATCTCAAACGATAACAAAGCCACGTTCATTAAAGAGCTCAAGCTGCGCGTTCCCGAAGGGGAGAGCGTCCCGTTCCGTGCGGGTGGTTATATCCAGATTGAGTGTCCGGCACACACCGTAGCGTACGCTGACTTCGACGTGCCGGATGAGTACCGGGCCGACTGGGATAAATTTAATCTCTTCCGCTTTGTTTCCGAGGTAAAAGAGCCCGCGCTGCGCGCCTATTCCATGGCTAACTATCCGGAAGAGAAGGGGATCATTATGCTCAACGTGCGTATCGCCACGCCGCCGCCGAATGTGCCCGATGCCCCGCCGGGCGTGATGTCGTCGTATATCTGGTCCCTCAAGCCTGGCGATAAGGTGACGATTTCCGGTCCGTTTGGGGAGTTTTTCGCTAAAGATACTGATGCGGAAATGGTCTTTATCGGCGGTGGCGCGGGTATGGCGCCGATGCGTTCGCATATCTTTGACCAGCTCAAGCGTCTCGGCAGCAAGCGTAAAATCAGCTTCTGGTACGGTGCGCGCTCGCTGCGCGAAATGTTCTACGACGATGAGTTTGAACAGCTGGCGCGTGATAACCCTAACTTTACCTTCCACGTGGCGCTATCCGATCCGCAGCCGGAAGATAACTGGACAGGCTACACGGGCTTCATCCACAACGTGCTGTATGAAAACTACCTCAAACAGCATCCGGCACCGGAAGACTGCGAGTTCTATATGTGTGGTCCGCCAATGATGAACGCCGCCGTGATTAAGATGCTCAAAGATCTGGGCGTGGAAGATGAGAACATCATGCTCGATGATTTCGGAGGCTGATTATGTTGACCTTTCTGGCGACCTTTGCAGTGTTTGTGCTGGTGATATTCGGGATGTCTTTAGGCTGGATCATCAAGCGTAAAAGCATTCAGGGCAGCTGTGGAGGCATCTCTTCCATCGGAATAGAGAAAGTTTGCGACTGTCCGGAACCGTGCGATGCGCGGAAAAAACGAATGGCCCGGGACCAGCAGAGGATCATTTAGAAAAAGGCCGCTTCGTGCGGCCTTTATCATTTATTCTGCCCAGCTTTTGGCTTTAGCTGGTGAGTCTACAAGAACCCCTTCGGCACCCAGTGTTTTCGCCTTCTGGTAATCCTCTTCAGAGTTAACGCCGATAAAAATCAGATGGGCATTGCCCTGAGAGCGGAAGCAGTCAACGGCCTCTTTGTCCCACGTTAATGTTGCAGGAGAGACGCCTTCGCCTAAAGTGAATTTCTCGACCACCTCTACTTTTCGGTTTAACTCAAGCCCATACCAGTAATCGTCCATTTTTTGGGAAGGCGGCAGGCATTCGTGGCTCAATGACACCGTGGCCAGTCGTGTACGGGTTTCGCTGCGCGTGACAAAGCGGGGGATTTCGACAGGCAATGCTGCCATATAGCGATCTTCGGTTGAATAAACGCGAACACGATTCAGGCTGTTGGTCTCTTTCAGTACGTTAAGCAGCGCGTTGCCCATTGTCGCCGGATCGGCGTCCGGAGATTTGATATCAATAAAAAACCGCGTGTCTGGCCAGGCCGTCAGTACCGACTTCAGCGTAGGTACTGACGTATTCAGCATGTTTTTCGCCAGGCCCTTATCTTTCCATTCTACGCTGGCATCCGCCTTTGCCAGTTCTTCAGCGGTAAACTGTGATACTTTTCCCTGCAAGCGGGTTAACGCTTTCAGGTCAGCCGGTCGATACAGAACCGGCACGCCATCCCGACTAAGCTGCACGGTTATC
This sequence comes from Enterobacter cloacae complex sp., assembly GCF_900322725.1. Taxonomy (NCBI): domain Bacteria; kingdom Pseudomonadati; phylum Pseudomonadota; class Gammaproteobacteria; order Enterobacterales; family Enterobacteriaceae; genus Enterobacter; species Enterobacter cloacae complex sp. Next base: position 3,083,252 of record NZ_LT991957.1, read on the forward strand.
CAGACGATATCGGCTTTATTTTCGAGCGCGAGCTTAATTGCAGGCAGGGTGTTTTCAGGGGCATCCGCCGTACCCCCCCGGTGAGCAACGATCTCGGGATGAGCCGATGCCGCACTCGCCAGAAACAGTAACGACACCGAAAGTATTTTCCTCATCAATGATAACCCTCTATGTATTTTCTTTAAATATATGAATATAAAGACTTTATTCGGGTTATTTGTAACATGGATTTATGACAATCGTGAGAAAGGAAAATAGCTGACGCATTTTTTGCCTTTTGTTATACTGTATATAAATACATGTGTGGTGTAATCAATGCGCAAAATAATCCATGTCGATATGGACTGTTTTTTTGCCGCAGTGGAGATGCGTGACAACCCCGCGCTGCGGGACATCCCTATCGCCATTGGCGGCAGTCGTGTTCAGCGCGGTGTGATCAGCACCGCGAACTATCCTGCACGCAAATTTGGCGTGCGCAGCGCCATGCCGACGGCGATGGCGCTGAAGCTGTGCCCGCACCTCACCCTTTTGCCGGGGCGCTTTGAAGCCTACAAAGAAGCGTCGAGCCATATTCGTGAGATCTTCTCCCGCTACACTTCGCTGATTGAACCCCTGTCGCTGGATGAGGCCTATCTGGACGTCACCGACAGCCTGCACTGCCACGGCTCCGCCACCCTGATGGCGCAGGAGATCCGCCAGACTATCTTTAACGAGCTGAATCTGACGGCATCGGCGGGCGTCGCGCCGGTCAAATTTCTCGCCAAAATCGCCTCCGATTTAAATAAGCCCAACGGCCAGTACGTCATCACCCCGGAAGAGGTGCCGGCGTTTTTGAAAACGCTGCCCCTCAGTAAAATCCCCGGCGTGGGTAAAGTCTCCGCCGCGAAGCTGGAAAGTATGGGGCTACGCACCTGCGAAGACGTCCAGCGAAGCGATCTGGCCCTGCTGCTTAAGCGTTTTGGCAAGTTTGGCCGCGTACTGTGGGAGCGCAGTCAGGGCATTGACGACCGCGATGTAAACAACGAACGGCTGCGTAAATCGGTCGGGGTTGAACGCACGTTAAGCGAAGATATTCATGACTGGTCGGCATGTGAAACCATCATTACGGAACAGCTCTATCCAGAGCTGGAGCGACGGCTGATCAAAGTGAAACCTGATTTACTGATTGCCCGTCAGGGCATCAAGCTGAAATTCAACGACTTTCAGCAGACGACGCAGGAGCACGTCTGGCCGCGCCTGAACAAAGAAGATCTTATCGCAACGGCGAAAAAGGCGTGGGAAGAACGACGAGGCGGGCGAGGGGTGAGGCTGGTGGGACTGCACGTTACGCTGCTGGATCCGCAGCTGGAGCGTCAGCTGGTTTTGGGACTGTAGATTGCACTCATCGTAAGCCCGGCAAGCGTAGCGCCGCCGGGCAACAGACGACAAATTACTTCGCAGGGATCGCCTTCAGCAGTTCAGTCAGCAGCGTCCAGTAATGCCCAACGCTTTCAATGTGAACCTGCTCATCCGGCGAGTGTGGCCCGGTGATGGTTGGCCCAATGGAAACCATGTCCATGTCCGGATACGGTTTTTTGAACAGACCACACTCCAGACCCGCGTGAATAACCTGAATGTTCGGGGTGCTGTTGAACAGGCGCTGATAGGTTTCACGCACCAGTGCCATAACCGGAGAACTTGCATCCGGCTGCCAGCCCGGGTAGCTGCCTTTGGCAGACGTTTTCGCGCCCGCCAGGGTACCCAGAGATTCCAGCATGCTCACCACGTACTCTTTACCGCTGTCGATCAGGGAACGGATCAGGCAGATGATTTCCGCGCTGTCGTCGCCCATGGTCACCACACCCACGTTCAGGGAGGTTTCCACCACGCCTTTCGCCACGTCAGAGTTACGGATCACGCCGTTTGGCGTCGCGTTCAGCAGCTGAACAAACGTGTCACGAGACTGCGCGGTCAGCGCGGCTTTATCCGTCGTAACGGACTCCAGCACCACGGTCAGGTTTTTCTCTTTCTCAGAGAGCTCGTTTTTCAGGATATCCAGATATGCGCTGGCGAGTTTTTTCAGCTCGTCCGCTTTCGCCGCGGGTACCGTCACGGTCGCGAAGGCTTCGCGAGGGATTGCGTTACGCAGGGTACCGCCGTTGAAGTCCACCAGGCGCAGATCCAGCTCAGCCGCGTGGCCCGCCAGGAAACGTGCCAGTAGTTTGTTGGCGTTGCCCAGGCCCAGGTGAATATCGCCGCCGGAGTGGCCGCCTTTCAATCCTTTCAGCGTCAGCTTGAAGGTTTCGAAGCCGGCAGGAACCGCTTCGCGGGACAGGGGCAGGGTAGAGATGAAGTCGATCCCGCCCGCGCAGCCCATGTAGATTTCACCTTCTTCTTCAGAGTCGGTGTTGATAAGAATGTCCGCTTGCAGCCAGTTCGCCTGAAGGCCGAACGCGCCGTCCATGCCCGCTTCTTCGGTCATGGTCAGCAGCACTTCGAGCGGACCGTGCTCGACGCTGTCGTCAGCCAGCACGGCCAGCGCGGAAGCCATACCAATACCGTTATCCGCGCCCAGCGTTGTGCCGCGCGCCTTCACCCACTCGCCGTCGATATACGGCTGGATCGGGTCTTTGGTGAAGTCGTGAACGGTGTCGTTGTTTTTCTGCGGAACCATGTCCAGGTGCGCCTGCAAGACAACCGGCTTGCGGTTTTCCATACCTGCGGTGGCAGGTTTGCGGATAAGAATGTTGCCAACCTGGTCACGCTCGGCGTGCAGACCTTTTTCCTTTGCCCAGCCCATAATATGTTCGGCAAGCTGTTCTTCGTGATAGGAAGGGTGCGGAATGGAGCAGATTTTGGCAAAAATATCCCACAGCGGCTGCGGAGATAATTGAGACAGTTCAGACACGATAGGTCTCCTTGTCGATGCGCTGCAAAACAATGTTGCAGGTCACAGGGTTAGCAGGTTGATTGTTACCACAAGACGGGCTTGCGAGATGCAACTGAGAATACCACTTTCTCCCGTGGCTGGTAGCATAAAGCATGTAAAAACTCAGGCTGTTGGCGCGTAACACTGGTTTTTAGTGCGTCAGATCTCTATAATCTCGCGCAACCTGGTTCACCCTCATTTTTTTTAAGCCGTATATAAACAGGCTGGGACACTTCACATGAGCGAAAAATACGTCGTCACCTGGGACATGTTGCAGATTCACGCACGCAAACTGGCTGCGCGTCTGATGCCTTCCGAACAGTGGAAAGGCATTATTGCCGTCAGCCGTGGCGGTCTGGTACCGGGGGCGCTGCTGGCACGTGAGCTGGGTATTCGTCATGTCGATACCGTCTGTATCTCCAGCTACGATCACGACAACCAGCGCGAGCTGAAAGTGCTGAAACGCGCGGAAGGCGACGGTGAAGGCTTCATCGTTATCGACGATCTGGTGGACACCGGCGGTACCGCGGTAGCCATCCGCGAAATGTATCCAAAAGCGCACTTCGTCACTATCTTCGCGAAGCCAGCGGGCCGCCCACTGGTTGATGATTACGTCATTGATATCCCGCAGGATACCTGGATTGAACAGCCATGGGATATGGGCGTGGTCTTCGTACCGCCTATCTCAGGCCGTTAATTTCAGTACGTAACTTTACACGCCCGGCTATGCCGGGCGTTGTTCTTTTTGGCCTGCCACGCGTTACAATGGTCTACATATGACGTATCCATGGAGGCAACGCAATGACGCAGGCGAATCTCACCGAAACTCTCTTCAAACCTCGTTTCAAGCACCCTGAAACGTCGACGCTGGTGCGTCGGTTTAATCCGGGAACAATGCCTGCTGTCCAGTCAGCGTTAGACGGTAAGAACGTGCCTCACTGGTACCGCATGATTAACCGCCTGATGTGGATATGGCGCGGCATCGATCCGCGTGAAATTCTCGACATGCAGGCGCGTATCGTGATGAGCGAGTCTGAGCGCACCGACAGCGATCTCTACGATACGGTGGTGGGCTACCGTGGTGGGAACTGGATCTATGAATGGTCGAAGCAGGCCATGCTCTGGCAGCAGAAAGCGAGCCAGGAAGAGGACGCGGCGCTCAGCGGCAAGCACTGGCTGCATGCGGCAAACCTGTACAGCATCGCTGCTTACCCACATCTTAAGGGCGACGAGCTGGCGGAGCAGGCGCAGGCGCTGGCCAACCGCGCCTATGAAGAGGCCGCCCAGCGTTTGCCTGGCCGGATGCGTGAAATTGAGTTCACCATTCCCGGCGGCAGCCCGGTAACCGGGTTCCTGCATATGCCGGAAGGCGAAGGCCCGTTCCCGACGGTTCTGATGTGCGGCGGCCTGGATTCGTTGCAAATCGATTATTACAGCCTGTATGAGCGCTACTTCGCACCAAACGGGATCGCCATGCTGACGCTGGATATGCCTTCGATCGGTTTTTCATCCAAGTGGAAGCTCACTCAGGATTCCAGTCTGCTGCACCAGCATGCGTTAAAAGCGCTGGAGAATATTCCGTGGGTTGACCACACCCGGGTGGGCGCGTTTGGTTTCCGCTTCGGCGCTAACGTGGCGGTTCGGCTGGCCTACCTTGAATCTTCCCGCCTGAAGGCCGTCGCCTGCCTTGGCCCGGTGGTGCATGCGCTGTTAAGCGATCCCGAGCGTCAGGGTAACGTTCCTGAGATGTATCTGGACGTGCTGGCGAGCCGGCTTGGCATGCATGATGCTTCAGATGAAGCGTTACGCATTGAACTTAATCGGTACTCATTAAAAACGCAGGGCTTACTGGGCCGCCGGTGCCCAACCCCGATGATGTCCGGCTTCTGGAAGAACGATCCGTTTAGCCCGGAAGAGGAGTCACGCTTAATCACGTCGTCATCTTCGGATGGCAAATTGCTGGAGGTACCCTTCAGCCCGGTGTACCAGAATTTTGACAAAGCGCTGAAAGAGATTACACGCTGGATCACGCAGAGATTGTGTTAATAGTTTGCTAAATTTCGTTGGTTTGGTAAAACAGTGCTTCACAAAAGGAGATCGCAATGACGTTACCGAGTGGACACCCGAAAAGTAGACTGATTAAGAAGTTCATGGCTCTTGGCCCGTATATTCGAGAAGAGCAGTGTGAAGAGAATCGCTTTTTTTTCGACTGCCTGGCTGTTTGCGTCAACGTGAAGCCTGCACCCGAAAAACGTGAGTTCTGGGGCTGGTGGATGGAAATGGAAGCACAGGAAAACCGTTTTACCTATAGCTATCAGTTTGGCCTATTTAATAAAGACGGGTACTGGCAGGCGACGTCCATCAAGGATCAGGAGGTGATTGACCGCCTGGAACACACGCTTAAAGAGTTCCACGGCAGGGCGCGTGATTTGCTGGCCACCCTGGATCTGAAGCTGGAACCTGCGGATGATTTTTCCAGCGAAGCGGTGAAGCTGACCGCCTGATGATGTCACCGCGCCGGGTGGCGGCTACGCCTTGCCCGGCCTACAAGATGTACTTTCCTGTAGGCCCGGTAAGCACAGCGCCACCGGGCACAAAAAAACCGGCTCAGCGCCGGTTTTTTTATTACCACAACATCAGAACTGGTAGGTCAAGCCCAGCGCAACGATATCATCGCTGCTTACGCCCAGTTTATTATCGTCATCGATCTGGTTGATTTTATAATCAACAAACGCAGACATATTTTTGTTGAAATAATACGTCGCACCGACGTCGATGTATTTCACGATATCTTCATCGCCGATACCTTCGATATCTTTGCCCTTAGACTGCACGTAGCCCAGAGATGGACGCAGACCAAAGTCAAACTGATATTGCGCGGCCACTTCGAAGTTTTGCGCTTTATTCGCAAAACCGCCGGAAATAGGGGCCATGTTGCGGGTTTCGGAATAGATAGCAGCCAGGTAAATATCGTTGGCATCGTATTTCAGACCGGTCGCCCAGCCTTCTGCTTTTTTACCTTCGCCGCGCGCCTGAAGGTTTTGCTCGTTGGTGCGATCGGAGCTGGCATATGCACCAATCACAGAGAAATCGCTGCCGCCAAAGTCATAGCTCAGAGAGGTACCGAAGCCGTCTCCGTTTTGCTTCTTCACGTCGCGGTTTTCATTTTTGCCCTGGTATTGCAGGGTCATATTCAGACCATCAACCATGCCAAAGAAGTCGGTATTGCGGTAGGTAGCCAGGCCGGAGGCGCGTTTGGTCATGAAGTTATCGGTCTGTGCCAGGCCGTCACCGCCGAACTCAGGGAACATATCGGTGTAGGCGGCGACGTCATACAGCGCGCCCAGGTTACGACCGTAATCCAGAGAGCCGAAGTCTTTCAGTTTCAGGCCAGCAAATGCCAGACGTGTTTTTTGAGAAGAATCGCTTTCTGCTTTGTTGCCCGCGAATTCTGCTTCCCAACGTCCGTAGCCCGTCAGCTGATCGTTAATCTGCGTTTCACCTTTAAAGCCGAAACGAACGTAAGTCTGGTCACCATCTTTAGCGTCATCATCACTGATGTAGTGCATTGCTTTTACTTTGCCGTACACGTCCAGTTTATTACCGTTTTTATTATAAACTTCTGCTGCGTGAACAGATGCGGAAGCAACTACGCCCATTACCACTAATGCCAGAGTGCTCTTTTTCATTTTCAATCCTGATTTTATACAAACGCGCTAATATTCGCTGAGCAATAAGATTCAACTTATTACCCCGTGAAAAACAGGAAGGGTTTTATCGTCCGTGGGTGAAACTTTTATGACAAAGTAAGAATATGTCTAAAAAAGTATGTTTTAATTTTTCGGTAATAAAATTGTCAAAATCTGCCGCTACGCTTCCTGATCCCGCGCAACAAAGTGACGGGTGATGTGCTAAGGCAGTTGGCAACGGGGCTGACACCTGTTAAAACGTCTGACTGACATCATTTTCCCTTATTGTTGAACGGCAGAGAATCATGAGTGACAGCCAGACGCTGGTGGTAAAACTCGGTACCAGTGTGTTAACGGGCGGATCGCGCCGCCTGAATCGTGCCCATATTGTTGAGCTTGTACGTCAGTGTGCTCAGTTGCATGCCGCAGGGCATCGTATTGTGATTGTGACCTCCGGGGCGATTGCCGCCGGGCGTGAACACCTGGGCTACCCCGAACTCCCCGCGACGATCGCCTCCAAACAGCTGCTGGCCGCCGTGGGACAAAGCCGACTCATCCAGCTCTGGGAACAACTGTTCTCCATCTACGGCATTCACGTGGGGCAGATGCTGCTGACGCGCGCGGATATGGAAGACAGAGAACGTTTCCTTAACGCCCGCGATACGCTGCGCGCGCTGCTGGATAACAATATCGTTCCGGTCATCAACGAAAACGACGCAGTTGCCACCGCTGAAATCAAAGTAGGCGATAACGATAACCTCTCTGCGCTGGCGGCGATATTGGCAGGGGCCGATAAGCTGCTGCTTCTGACCGATCAGCAGGGGCTGTTTACCGCTGACCCGCGTTCTAATCCACAGGCAGAACTGATCAAAGACGTTCACGGCATTGATGACGCACTGCGCGCCATCGCGGGTGACAGCGTTTCTGGGCTGGGCACCGGCGGTATGGGCACCAAGCTCCAGGCCGCGGACGTGGCGTGCCGGGCCGGTATCGACACCATTATTGCCGCAGGCAGCCGCCCTGGCGTCATTGGTGACGTGATGGAAGGCATCTCTGTGGGCACACGCTTCCACGCCCAGGCCTCCCCGCTGGAAAACCGAAAACGCTGGATCTTTGGCGCGCCTCCGGCTGGCGAACTGACAGTGGATGAAGGCGCTACTGCCGCTATTCTGGAAAGAGGAAGCTCATTACTTCCAAAAGGAATTAAAAGCGTGACAGGTAACTTCTCGCGTGGTGAAGTGATCCGAATCCGTAACCTTGAAGGTCGCGACATCGCTCATGGCGTCAGTCGTTATAACAGCGACGCGCTGCGTCGGATTGCGGGTCACCACTCCCAGCAGATCGACGCCATCCTGGGCTATGAATATGGCCCGGTTGCTGTGCATCGCGACGACATGATTATTCGTTAAGGAGCCTGAACATGCTGGAACAAATGGGCGCAGCCGCGAAAGCCGCCTCTTATAAACTGGCGCTCCTTTCCAGCCGCGAGAAAAACCGTGTGCTGGAAAAAATCGCTGATTATCTGGAATCTCAGTCGCAGGAGATCCTGCTCGCTAACGAACAGGATCTGCTGGAAGCGCGTCGCAACGGCCTGAGCGAAGCGATGCTTGACCGTCTGGCGCTAACCCCGGCGCGTCTGAAAGGTATCGCCGACGACGTCCGTCAGGTGTGCAACCTCGCAGATCCGGTAGGGCAGGTGATTGACGGTGGCGTGCTCGACAGCGGGTTACGTCTGGAGCGTCGTCGCGTGCCGCTCGGTGTTATCGGCGTGATTTATGAAGCGCGTCCAAACGTAACGGTGGATGTCGCCACCCTGTGCCTGAAAACCGGTAACGCCGCCATTCTGCGCGGCGGGAAAGAGACCTGGCGCACCAACGCCGCGACGGTCAACGTCATCCAGCAGGCGCTGGAAGAGTGCGGCTTACCGGCGGGTGCCGTGCAGGCAATCGAAAGCCCCGATCGTGCGCTGGTGAATGAGATGCTGCGCATGGACAAATACATCGACATGCTGATCCCACGCGGCGGCGCGGGTCTGCATAAGCTGTGTCGTGAGCAGTCGACGATCCCGGTGATCACCGGCGGTATCGGCGTGTGCCATATTGTGGTGGATGACACCGCAGAGATCGCACCTGCGCTTAAAATCATCGTCAACGCCAAAACCCAGCGTCCAAGCACCTGTAATACGGTGGAAACGCTGCTGGTGCATCAGGGCATCGCCAGTACTTTCCTGCCTGCGCTGAGCAAGCAGATGGCAGATAGTGGCGTCACGCTGCATGCGGACGAGAAGGCTTTCGCCCTGCTGAAGGAAGGCCCGGCGACGGTTGTTCCGGTTAACGCGGAGCAGTACGACGATGAGTATTTGTCGCTGGATCTGAACGTGAAGATGGTTGCGGATCTCGATGACGCCATTGCGCACATTCGTGAACACGGCACCCAGCATTCTGATGCGATCCTGACGCGCACCCTGCGCAATGCCGATCGTTTTGTGAATGAAGTGGATTCGTCTGCGGTTTACGTGAATGCCTCGACGCGCTTCACCGATGGCGGCCAGTTTGGTCTAGGCGCGGAGGTGGCTGTGAGCACTCAGAAGCTGCACGCCCGGGGGCCGATGGGGCTGGAAGCGCTGACCACCTACAAGTGGATCGGTTTCGGTGATGATACCATTCGTGCGTAAATAATCTCGGGTGATGCAAAAATAGCCGTTTGATTCAAAAGGGCATTGACGCATCACCCGGTTAGATCTACTCTTTTGCCCCGTGGTTACGCTCGTAACCGGCCTCTCAGGGCCGATATAGCTCAGTTGGTAGAGCAGCGCATTCGTAATGCGAAGGTCGTAGGTTCGACTCCTATTATCGGCACCATTTCAAACTCTTCTCAAGTCTACCGAAATCAACTTAAAGCCCGTATAATGCGGTTTCTAGCCCGTATCTTATCTCCTGTTATCAACTGGACTCAACCGGAATCAAGTTACAGTTGGGGGCATAAGTGGGGGCATTCTGTGTTCGGTCCAGGGAGATGCCCCCAATGAAGCTAAATGCACGGCAGGTAGACGCCGCTAAACCCAGAGAGAAGGCCTACAAGCTGGCAGATGGTGCTGGCTTGTATCTTGAGGTTGTTCCCTCTGGTTCCAGATATTGGCGGATGAAGTATCGCTTCAATGGAAAAGAGAAGCGTATGGCTTTTGGTGTCTATCCAGCAGTGTCCCTTGCACAAGCGAGGGCACTACGAGATGAAGCCAAGAAAAAACTGGCCGAGGGTATCGATCCATCGTTTGCTAAGAAAGAAGAAAAGTTGGTTCGCGATGTCCAGCTCAATAATACGTTTCAGGCAGTGGCGCTTGAATGGCACGGAACGAAGGTGAGCCGATGGTCAGAAGGGTATGCTTCTGACATTATCGAAGCCTTCAATAAAGATATTTTCCCCTATATCGGCCAGCAGCCGGTGAATGATATCAAACCTTTGGTTCTGCTGAATGTGCTACGTCGAATGGAAAACCGTGGCGCGACAGAGAAGGCCAAGAAGGTTCGCCAGCGCTGCAGCGAAGTTTTTCGTTACGCCATCGTCACCGGTCGTGCGGAATACAATCCTGCAGCGGATCTAACCAGCGCGATGTCAGGGCATGAATCGAAGCATTATCCCTTCCTTACTGTTGAGGAGTTACCAGACTTCTTTAAAGCTCTCGCAGGCTATACAGGAAGCCCGTTAGTTGTTCTTGCAGCACGTCTGCTGATTCTTACGGGAGTACGCACCGGTGAGCTCCGAGGTGCTTTCTGGAGTGAGTTTGATCTTGAAAAAGCGGTGTGGGAAATTCCTGCCGAACGAATGAAAATGAAGCGGCCCCATCTTGTGCCTCTCTCTACCCAAGCGCTGGAAATCGTACAGCAACTCAAAGTTATGTCAGGGCAATATCCGCTGGTGTTCCCAGGGCGTAATGATCCCCGCAAGTCGATGAGCGAAGCGAGTATTAATCAGGTATTCAAACGGATTGGGTATACGGGGAAGGTAACGGGGCATGGTTTCCGTCACACGATGAGTACGATTTTGCACGAGGAAGGGTTCAATACGGCATGGATCGAAACCCAGCTTGCGCATGTTGATAAGAACGCGATTCGAGGGACGTATAACCATGCGTTGTATCTAGAAGGGCGAAGGGAGATGATGCAGTGGTATGCAGATTTCATCGGTCAAGTAGGCAAATTCCAGCTAACCCCTAGCTTATGCAGCTATTAGCTTGATTGCTTGATAGAGTGGTAAGGGGCAAGTAGAGCCTCTTCTCATCGAAGAGGCTGAACCAACGTGAGTTTATTTTTTGCCTTCGAAGTTAATGCTTTACGCAAATTTTTTGTTGTACCGTAGGATGTGAAGATCTGCGGAGGTTAGAGATGAAAATCATGCTATGTTAGTCACTGAGGAGTGAGTCAAAATGTTATAACTTTTTCAAAGAGGCGTTGTATCGTGAAAGTTGTCTTTAATGTTAATGGTAAAAAAGTCCCGCTCGAATCTCTGCAATATATAAGTAAAGCAAATCAACTTGAAGTTATGCGGAATTGGTTTTTTGAAAATTTCGAAGATCCCGCAAACTCTTGTCCGTATGAATCCCGTGAAGGCGGATATGCTTACATTTATGGTGGCCCATACGAAGCAAGTGAAGAGTTGCAAGCGATGTTTGAAGGGTACGTGAAATTTGATTATATCCAAGAACTAGTTAATGATTTACAAGAACAGTGCTACGAGTGGTCAGGTAATTCAAATAATATTAATGATTGGTACGACGAAGACTTGTACGATGCTGTTACATCTTCCGAACAACCCTTTTCTAAGTTCGTTGAAAGCATTGATGGAATAAAAATGCTGGCTAAAGGCGAATTTAAAGATAAGCAAAAAGAACATCTGCTTAGCATCTTATACATTAACGTCATTACAGCTTTGGAAACTCTTTATGTTGAGTTGTTTATTAACTCCATAGATAAAAATGACTCATACCTTAAAGATTTCATAGAAAAAGGTAAGACGGAATTTAAGGTAAGTAAAGAAATATTGGCTTTGCCATTCAAAGGAGAATCTATTGAAAACATGAGGGCGGAATTGATTAAAGCAATCAAAGAACATCTGATTAGTGCAAGTTGGCATAGTACAAACAAAGTTGTAGGTCGTTATAAAGCTACATTTGATATTAATGTACATAAAGAGTGGCCAATAGATGCGATAGAAATAGCTACACAAAAGCGTAATCATTTAGTCCATCGTGGCGGAAAAGATAAAGAAGGTAATTCGGTAGTGATCACCGAACAAGATTTAGAAATGTTGCTGGATCACGCACAAGCTCTTGGAGAAAAATTGTTTGATAGCCTTGGTGTGGCATTACAGAAAAAAGATGAGAGTGAATTTTGAGTCTCGAGGTCGGTTAATACTGCTACCGATAACGAGCAAGCAACTGATACTCGGCAGGCAGTGCCTGCCTGAGGATTACTTTTTACTTCCAAATTGAATGCCGAGAAGTTTATTCTCTGCTTTATCACCACGAAGAGTAAGGACAATTTTTGATTTCAGTTCTAACATTTCGATTTCAGATAAAGTTGTTTCCATAGCATTAAAGTTTTCAGTATTTAAAGATGCTATATATTGCTTTCCGCTTCGTTTTAATGACTGATTGACAAAAGAGAACCATCTTGCGCGAACACCTGGATCTATATCGGCAAAAAGACGATTATCATGCCATAGCATATCCATGGCATGGTTTTCGCCACATGTAAATACTAACCAGTCAAAGCATAATATCCTAGCATCATTGATCCCATCCGAATCATCACCCTCGATTTGGATGCTTAGATCATAACGGATTTTGTTGTCACCAGTATTAACATCTAAAACTATTCCTGCTGGTACCCTCGGGTACATTATTTCTGCGAGTTCAGCAAAAAATTTATCATATTCTGAAAGAGGATTTGTAGAAGCATAGTTCACCGCTAATCTGTCTTGTTCAACTTTTCTTTCTCTTAGATTTTGAGCTTTCTTTTGAAGGTTAATAGAGAAATTTAAATAATCATGCAGCCTTTCTTTTTCTTCTTTAAATTCAGCCAGTTGTCTCGCTATGACTGCGTATTCATCAAATGCTTTCTTGCCTTGCAGGGATTCCAAATATGAATCACGTAATGCCGAAATATCATTAATGTCAATTTTAAGAGATTCAATTTCTAACAAAAGTTTTATTTTATCATTTTCAAGTCTTTTCTTTCTGTTAAAAGATAATGATTTGTGAAAATTTTCAACTGACTCAAAATGGGCCAATGTTTCTGGCTTGAAAATCTCTTGTAAGCCATTGTACAGTTCAAGAAGATCTTCTCTTGAAATATCAGGGTGTGATAATAAAGTTTTTTCTATATTACTAACTTTAAATTCAGCTATATTTTTATTTTTTTCAACTTCTCGTAATTTTATAGTTAAACTGTTTGTTTCATTCTCAATAGCTCTGTATTGCTCGTGAACTTGAAATGTATTAAGTTCATCTTGCAGTCTTGGGATCTCTCTTTCTAGCCATTCATAGCGTACTTTAGGTTGAGAGCCTGCTCTAAACATGTCTTTAAGAATATCATCGTCTTGCCAATTTTTTAGGGATTGACTTACTTTATCCAGTTCTTGCTTATTATTTCTTTTGGATAATATTAAATTATGATCTATGCCGAGAAGAAATGCGGTGCGAAGCAATGCTTCAAAGTCTTGCTCCTTTTTTGTCCTAGTTGGACTGATGCAGTCATCTCTGGTATATCGCGAAAAACGCTTAAATAAAGATCTAAATGATAAATACGGAATGTTATTCTCAAGATTAAATATCCCTATTTTGTCTAATAGATCTTTAAATGCTTTTAGAGATATTGTTTTGTCATTTAATAATAATTTTTTCCCATTTCCCGTTCTAGATATTAAGTATTCAACTCCATTATGAGAAAAAAGTAACGAGAACCACCAATCTGGAACTGCTGAAGTTAATTTTTTATCAGCATTAGCGCCTAAGCAATGTTGAACGAGGCCGAGAATAAGTGTCTTGCCGACTCCGTTACTACTGCCTTCTTTTTCTTTAGAGCTATCACCAATAATCAACGTTAGCCCTGTGTCATTGAAATGCACTGGATGAAAGGTTGGCTGATCGCAAGTTAAGCGAATTAACTTCATTTAACTTTCCTTATTTTGTAATTTGTCATCAATGCTGCATATTGGCATTATTCTGTTTTCGTTATCTAGCATTATTTGTTTGATGCAAAAAAGAATGTCTACGGCAAGCATAAATTGTGTAAAAGAGGGCGTGATTATCGTTGATTTATTTTTTCGCTCTACTTTTGTCCATAGTTCTTCTATGGATACCGGTCCATCAATTAACGAACGGGTGTATCCTGCAATCGCAATTAGGGAGTTACTAAACCTAACATGCTTATGTGGCAGAAGCATTGCTTGGATGTTCATAAGCATCACATGTCTCAAAATATTTAGCTAAAATTAACTCTGCTGCAAATCGATAACTCGCGACCGCACTTGTGGTAACTTGAGGGGGAAGGAGTTTATCTATCATCCAAGTGTATCTTAAATCTGCATAATTGTGGTTATCTTCAGTTATCGCCAATTTGCTTCTTGCATAAGTTTCTTTAACTTCTTGAGCTATAGTTTGTTCAAGACCGCTATCAACAGAATCTAAAAATTCATTTATCAAATATAGTTGATAACTAAAAGATTCCAGCCTGCTCTTTATTGGTTTTGTAATACCATTTATTTTTATTTTATCTTCGAAGTCCGGGGCGGTTTCACTTAAAAAATTTATGGGTGAAGAAGATTTTTGTGCTAAAAAAGTCAACACTTCGCCAACAGCTCGACTATCTGTAAAATCCAAATCAACCTCAGGAATGAAACCTACAATATCTTGCTTTTCACCCTCAGATAATGACATAAATTTTTGAAGGAGCTCCATCCCGCCCATTGCACCTGCGTGATTAAGACTTTTACTGATTGCAAGCGAATTTAATGAAAGTCCAACAGGTGCTGGAATACCCTTAAAATAATCATTCATTACAAAAGTATATTTTGATACTTTCCCCCATTTGGCGACTAATTTATCAAAGTCGCCAATCGATTTATTAACAGCTTCTAGCTCTTTGGTTTGATTTGAAGGTTTAGGCCCATAAACTTGGAAGTAATGAGCTTCATGAGCAATCCACCCATCATTCCCGCCATCTCCCCAGTTTCCCCAAGGGGAAACAGCTTGAAAGCCAGGAGTTGCGTATTGCATAACCTTCGAAAAGAGCGCCTGAAAACTGTCTCCCATACATTCGTGTACTTTTAACCGAAAGAACTGTCTGTAGAGGTAATCTTGCTGTGTCGAACTCATTTTCCTCTCATCCATGATGAACACTCTTAGTGATAATATCCTCTCATTCATTGTTGTAAACCTATGATTAGCAAAATTGGAGATGATTTCACTTTGCACGGCGCTGGAACAGTCGCAGCCTAAGATCTCTCGTCATCTGGCGATGCTTCGGGAAAGTGGCCTATTGCTGGATCGCAAGCAGGGCAAGTGGGTTCACTACCGCTTATCTCCGCATATTTCTTCTTGGGCTGCTCAGGTAATTGAGCAGGCTTGGTTAAGCCAACAGGACGACGTACAGGCCATCGCCCGTAAGCTGGCATCAGCAAACTGCTCGGGTAGCAGTAAGGCTGTTTGTATTTAAAAAATTTGCCTGTACATATGTGTTTATTCAAATGTGAGGTATTAGAATGAAAGCGTTAATGGTATTTGAACTGGCATATGCTGCTATAAAGATAGCGTTCCATCGACCCGTTGAACTCACAGTTCTAATGACTCTTCACATTAAGGCTTTTTAATCACTTCAACATTAACGCTCGTGGTGCCATTCTCACGGCTTATCTGCCCGCTCACCCGCACCAGATCCTGCGCATCGAAGTGCTGCCCGTTCCAGACTTTCTGCGGAATACGAACTTTGATGGTTCCGGTTGGATCGCGGAAGGTGTACCACTCTTCCTGCTGCTGGCTGATGACATTGCCTTCCAGCGTGATCCACGCCCCTTCGTGCATTGACGACACGGCCTGAATGCGGCTTTGACTGTTTTCCTGCTGAACCTTATGACCGGCATACATGCGCTCAGTGGCGACTGGATCTTTCTCTGCGGAGAAACCGCCTTGCGCTGCCAGGGCTGGAATGGCGATGGATGAAGCGAGCAATACGCCGGTGACGTTGACGAACTGGCGACGAATATGACTGAAGTATTGTTTTTGCATAGCAGGTTCCATTTATGATTTCACATCCTCCCAGGGGGGATAACTTAATCATAAATGAGCGTCTATAAAAGCTCAATTGCTATCCCCTGCGGGGGGATAAAAATGTGACAGGCTTCAGAGATAAAAAAACCCACCGGTCGGTGGGTTCAGGCATGTGGCTTTTACAAGAGAAAATCAGCGGGTAACGCCGATCCAGCCATGGTAGCCCATGTAAATGCCGACAAGGGCAATCAGTACGCTTGAGAAGTATGGGGCTCGGCGTGCCAGAGTATCCAGACCGCTCCAGCGTTTGGTTGCCTGGCGAACGCTAAACGCCGCCGCTGCACCCACAGAAACCAGCGTAATCGCCAGGCCGATACTGAAACACAGTACCAGTGCAGCGCCGAGCGTAAATTCCTTCACCTGGATGCACAGCAGCAGAACGGTGATGGCCGCCGGGCAAGGAATGAGTCCACCGGTTAGCCCAAACAGGATAATCTGCCCTGTGGTTACGCTGCGATTGGCAAAACGTTTTTTGATGTCGTTAGCATGGGCTTTTTCGTGAGCGTCCTGGTATTCGCGGGAATTAACATCCAGCCCCTCCAGCGCGGAGTGGTCATGGTCGTGACCGTGCTCATGCTCGCGAAACTCCACATCATAATCGTGTACATGCCCACGATGGCCTAAAGACAGGCGCACATCGAAACTGTGTGGCTCAGGGATTGCCAGGACTGATTCCATAAACCCGTCTTTTTCAACGAAGTCGAAAACCTGAGAATACGTTCCAGTCCCCCGCCTTGTGGCCACAGAGATATTGCTGGCTTCCCATTTCCTGCCGCTGAGTGTGCGTAAACGCCAGTGAGGCGGTTGCCCTTCCTCGAAAATAGAGAGTTCAACGCTGCCGTGGCCGGTATCGATTATGCGGGTTTCGTCATGTTCGTGATGGCCGTGGCCATGTTCCTCTTCCTGCTCCATTTTCCACAGTTTTTCACCGCGCCAGGTGCGCCAGAACATCCATGCCGCCGTGACAAGAATGATGATGGCTGAAATCAGCTGGAACCAGGGTTCAGCGGACTCGGCGGTGAATTTCTGACTGATGTACATCCCGCCCATAGCAATGAGCCAGACCACAGACGTATGAGAAATGGTCGCGGCAAGCCCCAGTAATACGGCTTGTTTCACCGTTCCCCTGATAGCCACAATAAACGCGGCCATCATCGTTTTGGAGTGTCCCGGCTCCAGTCCGTGAAGCGCACCCAGCAGGATCGCACTGGGGATGAACAGCCAGGCATTCGCCACGCCTTGCTGTAAAAGAGCAGAAAAATCAGTCATGTTTCGCTTGCCTTAAAGATATTTAGTTATCTCTTTAAATTCGCTAAGCGTGTTATCAGACTCACTGTGGTCGGCATGAAGGGCGTCCTCCAGGCAGTGATCCAGATGGTCATGAATTAAGGTACGCTTCGCATTCGTTATCGCCTTTTCCACTGCGTGCAGTTGCTGGGCGATATCCAGACAGGCTCTTTCATCTTCGAGCATCTGGATGGTACTTTTCAGGTGCCCTGCGGCACGTTTAAGTCTTTTAATAATGTCAGGGTGTGATGCGTGAACGGTCATGATTTATCCTCTCCAGGTGGAGGGGATAAGATAATGTGTATCAACGCCAGGGTCACACTTTTTATCGGCTTATCCTCTCCTGATTCTTTGTCTTTTTGGGTTAATTACTTATCTTTCTTCGGCCATGACGGATGTTCATCGTCGATGACGAAATCATGCTCATGGGTTGTGTCTGAATCGGTATGACGGTGAATCTGAGCGTAAGCTTCATGCTCAGGACGCCAGATCAGTACGGCGGCAAGCAGCGACAGCACGGCCACAATAGTCAGGGCGACAAACGAAGCCTGTGTTCCCCATGTGGCACCTACCCACCCGGCCAGCGGATAAGTGACCAGCCAGCAGGAATGCGACAGTGCAAACTGGGCAGCAAACAGCGCAGGTCTGTCTTCAGCCGTTGATGAGCGGCGCAGCAGGCGACCACTTGGCGTCTGAGAAAGCGAATAGCCCACACCCAGCAGCGCCCACAGCACAACCAGCGTGACGTAATCCTTCAGGAAAATACCCAGCCCAAGTCCAATCACTAAAAGCGCGGTCCCCACAAGCATCGGCATGCGGTCGCTCATTTTGTCGAGGAGTTTTGGGAGAACCAGCGCCGACACCATGGAACCCACACCGAAGAAGGCCAGAGCAATGGCGGTAGATCGCTGTGAGAAACCAAAATCAGCCTGAACCAGAACAACGGTGTTGACGATAACCATCGCGCTCGCCGCTGCTACGGCCATGTTGAGTGCCAGCAGGCCACGCAGTCTTGGTGTTTTCAGGAAGATACGCATGCCTCGCGTCGTTTTGTCATAGATGCTGCGTTTAACCGTTAACGCTTTCATCTTTGGTAATGTGACGGAAACAACCAAAGCCGCAGAGGCGAGGAACCCGACCGCCGTCCCGGCAAACAGATTGTGGAAGCTCATGACCGTCAGCAGCGCCGCCGCCAGCATTGGGCTGATAACGCTTTCCAGATCGTAGGCCAGACGCGACAAAGACAGCGCCCGCGTATATTCGCGTTCGTCAGGAAGAATATCCGGGATAGTTGCCTGGAAGGTTGGCGTGAACGCCGCCGAGGCAGACTGAAGTACGAAGATCAGAATATAGATTTCCCAGATCTGGGTGACGAACGGCAGCGCAATAGCCACCAGAGCGCGAACCAGATCCAACGTCACCAGCATAGTGCGACGCGGGAATTTGTCGGCAAAGGCTGCCGCCACCGGCGCAACCAGAATATAGGCGCTCATCTTGATCGCCAGCGCGGTACCCAGCACAGCACCGGCCCTGTCTCCGGCGAGATCATAAGCTAACAGACCCAGCGCGACGGTCGCCAGACCGGTGCCGATAAGGGCGATAACCTGTGCCATAAACAGGTGGCGATAGGTACGATTAGATAGAATATTGAGCATCAGGAATTCTCTTGGCTTAAATTTATATCCCCCTGGGGGGGATATTGAAAGCATAGAGCGACCTGAAAAAAATGACAAGCATTATCCTGGTGGGGAGGATAGGAAGTTGACCAATCATCTGATATTTAGAATAAAAAAAGCTTCAGGTATCCCAGCGTTATACCTGAAGCAGCATAAAGAGTGTCGAAGGTGTTATCACCGCTTCCTTGCGAAGCCCCTTCTGACGAGAAAGGTGTTAACTCAGAAGTCCCAGGCAGGTTTTCAGACTCAGCCGCGTGGCTTCAACATCGCTATGGACGATGGTGCACCAGTCATCACGGTTAGCCCGAACGTCGTCCAGCCAGCTATTCAGCGCCTGATTGAAGGCCATGGTTTTCTCGCGCTGAGGCCAGCTCATCTGGTTAGCGCTGTAAATATCCTGACCGGGCTGTGGCATCTGTACGGTTTGCTGCGTCGACATCCGGGAGGTCACCGACCAGGTATCAGAGTTGCCATCCCAGGAAGGCATCACCGGGAAGCCCGCGCCGCGCAGGGCGATATCCCAGGTGGCATCAAACAGGCAGGTTTTCCCGTTTAACTCAAAAGTTACTGTGTCATGAAATCCCTGGGTTTGCGGCAAAATAGCCAGTATTTCCGGAGGAACGGGTAAATCAGCCCAGTCAAACTGCACCAGTTTTCTCTTCGCCGTAATCCCACCGGCAACCAGCAATCGTTCGGCCGCGGCGGCTTTATGACGACAGTCGCCAAAACCCTGCTCAAACAGGCTCATGCTTTGGTTATTCCATGACCCAAGCTGATAGGGCACGCGCCTGACCAGTTCAAAAATGGCTCTCCGCAGTTCCGTTGAGCCCGGCTGAAGCCCGAGCGACTGCAAAATCCAGCCCGGCGTTATCGTCTCCTTAGCAGTGCGGCGAGCAATAATTCTTTGCCATGTATCACTGACTTTTTCGGCCAGAGAGGCTGCCAGGGTTTCCCCCGGCAGTAATGTTGTCATCAGCAACGCTCCTGTGGTGGTGAGAAAATGTCTGCGCGTCAACATATCGGGCGTTACACCTCCACGCTGCGACGAAGTGCCGACATAACCAGTGATTCACAGACCACTTCATCGTCCTGTTCCCGGTTTACGCCGGGGAAAACCATTTGACTCACTGGGGATGAACGAAGCCGGTGATAACGGGCAATCGCGCCATTCATTCCGCCCATTTGCTTACGTCTGACCAGCCGCAGTCCGTGCTCCCACGCGACTTCATCCATCGCGCTCGCCAGAACAGGATCATGGTTGAAGATTAAGACGCCATCCCCTTTCAGCAGACGGGCTGCGCTGCGAAGGAACGTTGTGTAGTCCTGCTCGAAATAGGCTGCGGCCTGGGAATAAATAATATCGACCCCACCGGCCTGAACGCCGCGATTTTCCAGTGCGCAGAGACCGGCTGCCGTCACGTAGGGATGCTCAGTCACCCCCTTTGGCAGCGATTCGTGCCATGGCGTGAGATTGGTGAAATGCAGGAATGCACTCTCCCCAAGCTGCTCCCTGAAACTCTGGGCAAGCCCGGAAATCGTCGCCTGATGGCTGGTCGCTTCTTCAGCACGAAAACCTGCCCAGGCAGCACCAATTTCAAGGAAGGTGACGGTACCGTTTTTGTGGTGAATATTTTTCGCATGGTGGGCAATGTCGAACCCAATTTCTCGCGCCAGACGAAAAGAACCACCGCTGGAGGTCCAGGGACCATCGAAACCAAAAGCAAGAATAGCTTTCAGCATCGAACCCGTTTCTTTGTGCATCATTTTCAGGAACGGAATGACCTTACGCCGCGAAGGAACAGGGACGTTCGGACGCAGTTTTTTGGCCTGGAGATCGCGATTCACGCCCATGCACAGTGTCTGCCAGTGCAGAGGGTTAATGCGATAATTAAGTTCAGTAAAATTACGCGCAATCTCACGACGCGCCTGTATGGAGTCTGTGTACATAGCTTCTCCGCTAAATCTGAAGTTGGTAAACGCCAGGCAGCAAACTGCTACCGGCAACAGCGATCAGATCTTGCGGGTGCTTGGAGGGCGGTAAATTATGTCCGTAGCCTTAACCGGGCTGCGAAGATCGGCGAGCGGCAACCATCTGTCTGCTATAGGAGAGAGGGTGATCTCCACAGAGGGCGGCTGCTGAGGGGTTTCATGGAAATGGTCTGTCTGATGATGGCCTGCGTGACCAGACTGAGGGATATCCGAGTCGTGGGAGTGATCCTGCACTGTCATGGTGACTTCTGCATCATGCAGATTCATCTCGTAACCTGTCAGGCCGTTGGTACCGTGTGACGCAAACGTGCCCATCGACGACATCATCATGCCAACGGCCATGATGACAATCATCAGAATATAACGGGGTGAACGTTTAAACATCAGGTACATCGCTGAGTGCTTCTCTCAATGGACAGTGACAACGGTTTAAAAATATTAGCATCCCCCTGGGGGGGATGTAAGAGGCTGGAGTGTAAAGTCTTGTATTGCCGAAGTGTGTAAAAAGGCCCGCATAATGCGGGCCTGATTAATCAGATTACGCGCTTAATGCTCTGGTATTCGCCATTGGTATCAAGCTGGATAGTAATCGTTTGTGAACCACGATTTCGCCAGAACCAGCCGTGCTTACCGTCAAAGGCGGCCTGCAACACACCATCCCTTGAGGTTATCTGCCGGTCCTTACCATAGCCGTGGTAAAACCCTTTCGGTGCGTTAACCGGATCGCCGTGTGCATCCACGTTGACAGGTCCAGAGCTTGTCCACTGGTAAGTCACCCGGGCATCCTTACGCATTTCCATCTTAACTTCAGCCGCCTCATTCGGTTTCAGAGTAATTAACAGCTGATTGCGCTGAGAACCGGCAGTTGGGGCTTCTGGCGCACGAGTTGTCGCCGGAACGCTCAGCTCCGGATAGTTGTTTTGCGTGATTGTCGGCGGGTTATCCGGCACCGGACGTTCATTCACCGGAGTGGTTGACTGTCCCCACTGGCTCGTACTCGCCTGTTTGTCCGTGGCGGCTTCCTCCGCCAGCTGCGTTTTGATTTCGCCCATCTGTTTAAGGCCCAGCAGACGGCCAACGCCCGTTGGATCGATACCGTATTCTGAAGGCATCACGATGGTTATCAGCAGCGTCAAAGCGACGATAGCCGCCAGAATAGTGGACTGCATCAGCTTCATCGCAGACGGCAGCTCTGCGCGGGTCGGTAAATCGGTGTTATACATTCTCTTTTCTCCCTCAGGCTAAAATGTAGCCACAAATCTGGTAACTCATTAACAGGAAACCGGCGCTCATCATCACTACGTTGGCGGTGTAGGCATGGCGGAAAAAGCTCGCCGTCTGCCGCCAGTAACTCATGATGATAAGGATGGCGCTCAGCGCCAGAAGCTGACCTATCTCGACCCCGACATTGAAGGCAATCAGGTTGACGAAAAGGCCATCGGGGGAAATTTCGAACTCCTTGATTTTGGTCGCCAGGCCAAAGCCATGGAAGAAACCAAAGATAAGCGTAGCCATCTTCGTATTAGGCTGAAAGCCAAACCAGCGCTGGAATGCGCCAAGGTTATCAAGGGCTTTGTAGACCACGGACAGTCCGATAATGGCATCAATGAGATAGGCGCTGACGCTGATATCAAAGAACGTACCAATAAGCAGCGTCGTGGAGTGCCCGATAGCAAACAGGCTGACGTACAGCCCGATATCACGCATTTTGTAGAGAAAGAAAATCACGCCGAACAGAAATAGCAGATGATCGTAGCCGGTGACCATGTGCTTCGCGCCAAGGTAGATAAACGGGATGATGTTAATCCCGGTGATTTCCTGAATGTACCCTTTGTCGCCTTCGGCTACGCCATGTGCGGCCGCACCCTGGCTGTAGAAAAGCAATAACAATAAGAAAAACAGACAAGCCGAACGCGCCTGAGTCGAAAACAGGCCACCGCTCAACCGGCCTTGTAAATTAAGGCAGGTGTTCATACAAAATCCTTACAGTTTGAATAATAACGAATTAACAGCAGTTATTACGCAGACAGGGATCTCGGAGGGCGTTCGGGGGTGGCCTGTGGCATTCGCAGAATTTGTTCTGAACTCAGTGCAAACGTCGCGCGCATACCTGCGTTCCAGGCCTGCAAGGCAGTCAGAGTGAAGAGCTTGTTCAGATCGTGGGAATGATCGGCATTGAGGTGATGCACATTACCGTGCGAGTGGAACAGTAGCGGATCGTGTTCATTCAGCGGCTCATCGCTGTCGTGCTGATGCTCACTGACAGACGTTGTATCCTGAACGTTATACATAGCCTGTGGTTTTGCCATAAGCGAACTGCTCAGCACGGCAACAGCCATGATGATAAGCACGATTCTGGAAATGACTTCACGGCTAAAAAACACAGTCAACGACATCCTGGTGATACAAGGTAACAACGTGCGTAATGTATCTGTTTTGCTGACCGCATTTCAATAGGTCTTTTGGAGCCGGATGTTGTTTTAATAATTACTTGGCATAACTTCCGCTTTTTGGCGTCAAGCAATCGATACAGCTCTTACACATCAGTTGCATAGATCCAGTCAGCACATTGAGGACATATCTTCTCTCCATGCCAACAAACATGGCACCAGCAGCATCGCCATTGCCTTATCTTCGTGTTGGTAGGTCGAATGGGCTTTTCCGAAGTTGGGATGATTTTTAGCGAGGTTTGCTCTGGTGCTGTTTGTAGCTTGTTAAATCGACATGTTTTGAGCCGAGCAACATTGTTGATATGTCCCGGTAGGTGCACAAACGTTTTTGTAGATGTCAGTGGATCAACTTGAACGCCGATCTGCAGTTTGCAGTAAATACAATACATTGAATCAAAATCAACCTGTTGAACAGATTCTGGTGTAACCCATTCGCCCTTTGCGGTGACGGCATGAGTGGCTAAAACGAAGTAATTCATCATGAACTCCGGAGAAAAATAAAAAAGCCAGCATGGTTAGCTGGCTTTGTGTTTGGTTGAGAGATGTGGCTGGCGGTAACACCCTGACCAGCCCCTGTTCGATCAAGACTGGCTACAGCCAAATGACCGTTCCTCATTGCTGTATACTTTCGTACGTTCCTTTGCCAGATAGCTAAGGCGGTACATTAAACCGTTATATGACTCAGAGTAGGCTGGAGGATTATTGATATTCAGGTGATAACAGGGATTATCAGGGAAGTGAATCAGCGTTAAATATTCAGTAGCTAAAGGTAGCTTTAAAGCGCTCAACCATGCAGCCTGAATCATAGAGGCCACGTTATAATCATTCCCCGTATAATCACCGAGACCGAGAAAGGCATCCTTATTGAGGAATAACACCACATGCCAGTGTGGTTTATCACTTTTATCTTTATCAATTTCTTTAACCCAGGCGTAGCGTAAATGGCACGGATAGACTCTCATGCCATTTTTACTTTTGTTCTTCAGGAATATCTGTATACGGGCATCAAGTGCTTCAATAAAACGGGACATGAGTCCTTTATTCATATCGATGATGCAAGAAATGCTATCACCGGTATCTTTATAATTGGGTACATGAAGGTCAACACGAATGGCTGTTGTTCTTGGATGTTCACGCACAGCGTTATGAATGACATTCGACAATCGATGTAAGTAATGAGTGTTGAATGGTGCATGGTTCATATTGAGTGTATAGATATTATTCATTGTTTCTTTTCTCAGAATGAAGAGCATCATTGCTGATGCCATAATGTTTTAAAGGATGGGAGTGATATCACTTCAGATTGTTAGAGTGTAGATGCCATGTTTAACTGATAAACGTATCGGACATATATCACTGATGTGATATTAATGAAGTTTATGTGGTAATTATTGTTGCTT
The DNA here is from genome assembly GCF_900322725.1 of Enterobacter cloacae complex sp. Classification (NCBI taxonomy): domain Bacteria; kingdom Pseudomonadati; phylum Pseudomonadota; class Gammaproteobacteria; order Enterobacterales; family Enterobacteriaceae; genus Enterobacter; species Enterobacter cloacae complex sp. The sequence continues at coordinate 3,107,976 of NZ_LT991957.1, forward strand.
ATTTTAGTGTGATACTTGGTGTTGATGTTTATATTACGCATGTATAGCAGGTATGTACTGATGAGTATATATTACCATACCAACACAACTGGTGTATTAAACGACCGCTGAATTCCAGGAGATATTCACATTCTATATTTAGAATTCACTCCGAAGTTAGCTGGTTTTTCATAAGGAAAGGGCTTACTTGTTTTCCTCATTAAAGATTACAATAGAACCAGAACGCGATAATTTAATCCTCTCCTCGATCCACTCTTTTACTTCACTTTCAATCCAGCGGGAGCTGCGACCAAACTTCACCGGCTTTGGAAACTTACCTTCATGCACCAGCTTATAAAACCATTTATCAGATAACCCTGTCAGTTCAGTAATGAACTGCATGCTAACGAATTTATCTTCGTGAATATTAATAGTGCTCATGACATGTTTCCGTAATTTATCAGGAGGACACCGGTCGGCATCCTTTCATGTCATTGGTCGCGTATGTACGATTTTACATTCCCAGTGATCTGGGCAGCATTTGAAAAGCTGCAACCTTTTACTGCAGATGCTCAGAAGTCACCCTGTCGTCACACTTTGATAAACTGGAAGCAGAAATCCATGCTGAAATCACATCCATAAATATGGTAAAAGCCCTGACGTTACGAGACTTACAGGCCAGTCATGTACTACATTTTTTACTACATAAAAAACTACGTTTATAGCTATGAAAATAACTAGTTTTCACTCTTCTTTTTTGACTATTTTTATACCTGACCTTATGATGATTGAAATTTAATCGAAACGTATTACAGGACGTAACTTGTGGAAAATTCACTGCACAGTGCAATAATAAATAACAGGAGGGCCATGAGATTATTCTTGTGGTATCTATCTGATCAGGATCTGGCCATACTGACCAATAAACTGGCATCAACTAAAAACATTTACAATGCAGATGACATATTTGGCAGTAATATTGAAATCGCTGAAGAGGCAATTAATCAGGCTGTGCGACTGATAAAAGATAATGAGGTTAAGAGGATCTACACAATAGATTTTAATGAGTTTAAATCACTCCAGATACCCGCATCTGAATTTTCTTGGGTAAAAAAATCACCTGATGCTTGCTACTTCACATGGCTGTTTATCAAAAGCCAGATACACGATTCATTCAAATTGCTTGAGTTGGACGTTTTTATAGTTGGTAGAATAAGGAACCAACGCTATCCCAATATACATGATTCCCTTTACAATAAACTGGAACTGGATGCTTACCCTGTCGATAATAAAGAGCGTCTATCAGTTATAGAGGATTTTTTTGACCGTGCACCTGCGACCCTTAAAGCCAGGCTCGATCTGATGCGCCAGATTCGTAACAAGTGGGAGGAAATTTATCCTTCGAGTATAAATTTCCCTCTTTCACCAAAAAGCAAGAAAAAATGCGACTGGGCATGGAAATACATTCAGAAAGATAGAAGTCGAATGAATACCCGGAGAAAAGACCGTGAGGGGCATTATACAGGAGAAACCAATCCGGCACCTTTTACTAACAGCAGTATGCTGTCCATGCTGAGGCCGTCAGGCTCCTTTGAAAAATACATGGCTGTTAAGTTTTATTTTTTGTTCATTTATTTGTTTTTAAAAGATGAACTATTTATGCAACGTTTTAAAAAGGCATGGCAGGTACATCAGTACAGAGCAACTTCTGATACCAGAGAAAGAAAAGCATCTTTGCGTGCCCGGATAAAGAATAAAACATCCGCGCCCAATCCCGTTTCTGAACCATTTACAGTCACAACACTTACCGAGCTTGCTACTATCAGTAACATGTCCTTCATACCGGAAATACAGTCCTATAGCCAATATGCTCCGGTCAATGAAATAACGGAAAAGGAAGAAAAGGACTGTCAAACTCATAATGCAACGGTACTGCACGCCTCTCCTACTGATAATTCCAGCGATGGCCAGGTTACGCATATTTCCATTGGGGAAGCTCTGAAACGTATGGGGAAATTACCTCGCAGTGATGAACACTCAGCACCGATGCCAGATAAAAATCCGGGCTCAACCTCAAAAAAAATCTGGACGAGGTTGCAAAAAGCGATGATGGAAGGTGACAAGGACGAAGACTGAGCATCCCCGCGTTCTGACGCATCCCATTTTTTTTCAGACCTGTATTACCACGGTGAGATCATTCCGGACAGATTCTGGAGTGTCTCACCGCATTGATCTGCAACACCGATCGATACTTCAAATAATGATAGTCACTACCTATCGATAGTGAATTATTGATCGTTATTTGCATAGATAATAACGATCAATTCCTGGTAACTGATCAGTAATAACGATTATCCCGCCCCGGACAAAATGCATACGATCGAATGGCCCTTTGTACTACAAAAGGCCATTTTTCGTTTGTAAAACAATAGTAAGGAATTTCTATGTTGAAGATCACATCTGTACTTCTTTTCGGTGCAACATTGTTTAGCTGTGTTGTGCACGCCATGGGCCAGGAGCAGCAATGGGGCAACTGGTTTGGCACTGTCAATGCGATGGAGTTTGAACTTAACGCCGACAATAGCGCCGGAGAACGTATGACGATCACCTGCCGGGACAGCAATTTGATAGTGAGCTACAGCGGGTCTGATAAGGAGCCAATGGATATACCAGATAATGGACAAGAATCCATGGGAATCAATATCAACGCTGTTCATTACCCGCTAGATGAGGCGGCTTTTATAGCGCTCAAAAACACAGGCAACCATGGGCAAATTGAAATCACCCGGATGAATAAACCCGTATCTCACCCGTTCAAAACCGCAGGGCTCAGGGACGCTCTGTCGGACCTCAACTGGGAAGACTGCATCAGCCATTAATCACCCCTTCCAGTAACTCATGCTCCCACATTGTTAATCATCAGTAAGGATATCTTTTATGGCGACATTCATTTCACGCCTGGTTTTAGTCTGCACCCTTTCGCTCCCGGCATTCAGCTCTGCTATCACTATTCAGGGGAACATTCATCCTGAGCGCTATACCTTCTTTCTGACAGAAAAAGGCGGCGAAATGCTGCGGGACATGAACAACGAGGCCGTGAACGTAAAACATAGCGGAAAGGCCAGTGCTTCGGTTGATGCGCAAAATAAGGCTGCGGCTGCAAACATATCGCCCCTGCTGTACCCGGGTGCACCGCTGGAGCAAAACTTTATCCGCTACGACGGTAAGCCAGTGAAAGCTCTGACCTGCCTTATTACCACCCGCACCATGCCGGGCCAAAATAAAGACTATGCATGGGAGGAAACTTACTGCCTGGATGAAACTGGTGCAGCCTACATTGGCACTAAAGGCTGGCCGTCTCGTACTATTTTCAGTAAGAGCTGTGCAGTGGGCGCTGCTGACTGCCCTGTTTACCTGAGCATGAACAACGACCCGCCAACCATGCGTAACGACGCTGTTCAATATGTTCCTTACAGCCGCGAGCGCGTAAGTGGGCAGACAGGACGTAGCCCTGAGCCAAAACTAACGACGACTGAAACCGTCGCTGAGCAGGACGGTTATGTAGTGAGTTTTGTTAAAGCCAGCAACTGTGCAGACAATAAACTGATTGTGAAAAATAAAAACTCAGGGAAAACTGCTGCAATTGCAGGATTAAATGGTTGCACTTTTGATCCGAAGAATAATGCAGTAATTATCTTCCCTCTAAATGAATACGTCGGCGTTTACAGTGGTCCCACAAACGCTTCTGAGGAAATAGCTTCCGTCGATCTCCCCTAATTATTTACCCGGTCCGGTATACGCTACCCGCGATACCGGACGTATTATGGACAGTCCTATGAAATACCCGAAATTCCCTGACGATATAGATACACAATCACTGGATCTGACCTGGCCCGTTGTTTTTAGCGTTGCAGGACTCACTCTGCTAAGGAGTAAGTCGGTCGTATGCCAAACATTGGGAGCCAGCCTGATGACCCTTAGCCTGATAAGGCTCATAAAAAAACTCGCCACTCTTGCCTGAAAAAGCCCCTATCTGGCAACACGGTTTGTGTGCAAGCTCCTGGATCACACGTACTATCGCCTTCCGACGTTCACCTGAAAGCTAATTCTCGACAAAAGCTGAAGCGCTCCTTTATCAAAGGGCTGGCTGCAATAGCAGAGGACAGAATTAATGATGATGCCTTTGTTTTATCGGTGTGCAGCAAAGCGTATGAACGCTTGCCTCTGATCATAAGGCGAGTCGTGAAGTACGAATGGTGTCTTCGATACTTCCAGTACAGTAAACCCTTTATTCTGCAGCGATTACAACATTACCAGATCGACAAGCTAACTCCGCCGACATTACCTGACAGTGAACTGTCGCCACAGCAAGACCAGCCACCAGCTTCTCCCTGAATAATTTATCTTCCATCCGAAGCCACTCCAGTGGAGTGGCTTTTTTATGCCCATTTTTAAAGGAATTAACTATGACACGTTTAGCCAGCCGCTTTGGTGCAGTCAACCTTGTACGTCGTGACCGCCCATTAACCCGCGACGAACTGGCCCATTATGTGCCAAGCGTCTTCAGCGAAGAAAAGCATGAATCCCGGAGCGAACGCTACACCTACATTCCCACTATTACTTTGCTGAATAACCTTCAACGTGAAGGGTTTCGTCCGTTCTTTGCCTGCCAGACCCGCGTCCGGGATGAAAGTAAACGAGAGCACACGAAACACATGCTTCGTCTGCGCCGGGAAGGACAAATTACCGGCAAACAGGTGCCAGAAATTATCCTGTTGAACAGCCATGATGGTTCCAGCTCTTACCAGATGCTGCCGGGGTTATTTCGTGCCGTATGCCAGAACGGGCTGGTATGCGGGGAGAGTTTCGGTGAGGTGCGGGTGCCGCACAAAGGCAACGTAGTCGAGAAAGTCATTGAAGGAGCCTACGAAGTACTGGGGATATTTGACCGCGTAGAAGAGAAACGCGATGCCATGCAGTCGCTTTTGTTGCCGCCACCCGCACAGCAGGCAATGGCGAAAGCAGCATTAACCTATCGCTTTGGTGAAGAGCATCAACCGGTGACGGAATCGCAGATACTTTCGCCACGTCGCTGGCAGGACGAGAGCAACGACCTGTGGACCACTTACCAGCGTATTCAGGAAAACCTGATTAAAGGTGGTCTTTCGGGGCGCACGATCAGCGGTAAGCGTGCTCATACCCGTTCGGTAAACGGTATCGACGGAGATGTGAAGCTCAATCGTGCTCTGTGGGTGATGGCCGAGAATATGTTGCATCTCGCGTCATGAAACTTTTTATCATTCTTCAGGCCCCGCTAAAAAACCAGCGGGGCCTTTTGTTTTAAGGAACCATTATGTCTGTATCCAATTTATCGCCGGTGTTTCCGGTAAACGAGCAGCGCGTAATGCGAAGGGCATTACGACTGGTTGAGAAATACCTGCGTCAACCGAGTGAGTCATTTACCTCCACCAGCCTCACAAAAACCTGGCTGCAACTGCAGATGGCGCACCTGGAGAGGGAAGTCTTCATCGTGATGTATCTCGATAATCAACACTGCCTGCTGGGACGAGAAACACTGTTTACCGGCACGCTCAGCCATACCGAAGTGCATCCCCGCGAAGTGGTTAAATCAGCCCTGAGACATAACGCTGCTGCGGTCATTCTGGCTCACAACCACCCGTCTGGTACGACAGAAATCAGCCAGCAGGATAAACATATTACTCAGAGGATTATGAAAGCGCTGGCACTGGTGGAAGTGCGCGTGCTGGATCATCTTGTAATCGGAAACGAGGTGGTGTCTTTTGCTGAACTTAGTTTGCTTTAAAGGAAGGTTTTCATGTCATTAATACCAGCCCATGAATGGGGGATAAAAAGCGATATTGTTCCACGGCTTGGAGTCAGATTAGTTCAGGAAGGCAACCGGCTGCACTATCTGGCTGACCGGGCTAGTATCACCGGTAAGTTCAGTGACGCCGAATGCCTGAAGTTGGATATCGTATTTCCGCATTTTATCCGTCAGATGGAATCGATGCTGACCACTGGTGAAATGAATTCTCGCCATGCCCACTGTGTCACTCTGTACCACAACGGTTTCACCTGCGAAGCCGATACCCTTGGTAGTTGCGGCTACGTATACATCGCCATTTATCCCACTCAACGCTAACAAATTTCACGAGAGCAAACATGAAAAATCTACCTGCTACAATTTCGCGGGCGGCGAAGCCCTGCCTGTCGCCCGTTGCAGTCTGGCAAATGTTACTTACTCGTCTGCTTGAACAGCACTATGGTCTGACACTGAACGACACGCCGTTCAGTGATGAAACTGTAATTAAGGAACATATTGATGCTGGGATTATCCTGGCCGATGCAGTCAACTTCCTGGTAGATAAGTACGAACTGGTTCGCATTGATCGCAGAGGATTTAGCTCACAGGGACAAGTACCATATTTGACCGTGACAGATATCCTTCATGCCAGAAGAGCATGTGGATTAATGAAAAGTTGCTCTTATCGGGAAGTAAGTAATATTGTTCTTAGTCATTCGCGGCAGTGAGGGGGTCTTCAAGAGCCGAGAAGATTTGCACGGTTTGTGAAGAAACTGGTGAGATTGGCGACTCAATGAAAACCTCATCGAGTCGCATGAAAAACAAGGTGGGGGCACAAAAGGGGGCATTTATAAAGATGAAACAAGAAAATATGTATATTTATCAATGGTTGGATGGGTTGTGTTATGTTCCTATTATCGCACCATTTCAAACACATCCCTGGTCTACCGAAATCAATTTATAACCCAAATAATGGGGCTTCTAGCCTTAATTTATCTTTGCTATCAACTGGACTCAACCTGAGTCAAGTCGCAGTTGGGCTATCAGGTATGGTTCGCCGAAGTTAGCTGGTTGAGCAAAGAGATCATTCCAGGCCGTGCTTAATTTTGCTGTCCACCTGAGGCTGTGGTTTGCTGAAAAGATACCCTTGCACCAGCTCGCAACCCAAAGCCTGAAGGCGCTCAAGCTGCTCTTCGGTCTCAACACCCTCGGCAATAACACCCATGTTAAGGCTTTTAGCCATCCCGGTAATAAGTTTTACAATATTAAGCGCATCGTCTTGCGTAGATATCGGATTGACAAAAGATTTATCGATTTTGATTTTATCAAAATTCAGTTCACTGAGTCGTGAGAGCGATGAGTATCCCGTGCCAAAATCATCGATGGAAATTCTTACGCCCAATGAGCGTAGCTTTTTGAGAATGGTAATAGGATTATTTCTGTCGCTGAAGAGTGATGACTCTGTGACCTCTAACTCAAGACGGTTAGCCGGTAGCCCGGTCTCTGTCAGAACGGACTGCACCGTACTAATAAATGATTTGCTGCCCAACTGGACAGGCGAGACGTTTACGGAGATCCTTGCCGGAACAGCCCAGGAGACCGCTTCCCTACAGGCCAGTTTGAGTACGGTTTTGCCTATCTCGTTGATCATGCCTGTTTTTTCAGCAGCGAAAATAAAGCTATCAGGAGAGAGCATTCCTTTTACAGGATGCATCCAGCGAATCAGCGCTTCATAGCCGTAAATTTCCTTGCTGATGGAATTCACAATAGGCTGGTAATAAACAATAAACTCATTGTTCTCTATCGCCTTGGCCATATCGTTTTCAAGCGTTCTGCTCTCCTGCAACTTCTGAAGCATTCGTTGGCGGAAAACTTTAATCTGCTGTGAGCCTGCCTTTTTGGCCTCATAGAGCGCCAGATCGGCGAACTTATAAAGATAATCAGCGCGTCGTTCATTATCTGATAAAACAATGCCCACGCAGGTGGCAATTTTTATGAGCTGATTATTAATTGTGTAGGGCTTGCTGATATTCTCGCTGATTTCTCTTGCGCGCGAAACGGCTTCGCTTTCGGTTAATCCGCTGGCTAAAAAAGCAAACTCGTCTCCGCCTAAACGGTAAAAGGTGTCTGAAATACTGCTCATGGCGGTCAGTCGTCTGGATACCTGGCGTAACAGTAAATCGCCAGCATCATGACCATAGGTGTCGTTGACCTCTTTGAAGCGGTCTAAATCAAATAACATCACCGTGACGGGGATATGATTTTCCTCGGCCTCAAGATTAAGTTTGCTGAGGTCATCCCAGAAGTAGAGACGGTTTTTCATGCCGGTGAGGGAATCATGGTAAACGTCATACTCCAGTTTTGAATTCTGAACCTGTAGGGTCTCTTTGGATAACTGGAGCTCTTCTGCCAGACTTTCAACCTGCCTGTGCGCTTTCAGAATATTTTTATTTTGATAAATTGTTAAAAAGCCCAGAATAATACTCAGGATGATCAGCAGTAAAGAGAGAGCGGAGTAAATATAATACAGGATCTGTATTTTATGGTTGGTACTGTTAATCGTGCTAATATCTTTCGTTAACGCGCTTGATGATAGCTGGCTGAGCGGAGCGTCCAGTAAATGCATGGTATGCAGGTATGTTTTTACGTCCGAATGGCTCATTTTTTCGAGGTTACCATCCAGATAGGTAAGTATTTGATCGAGCCTTAACGCGAGGTCACGATGCGCCTGAACGTTTTTAACGTAATGCCCTAAATCCCCCTCCTTAAACAGATCGTTCTGGCTTAGCATAATTTCCAGGCGCATGCGGACCTGGTCTATCGTAACGTCGTCGGAATCGGTTGCGTACAGACCAAGCCATGATTCAAAGCGATAATATTCGGATACCAGTTGGGCGACAGACCATGACTCCGTGTAATGAGTCAGTTTTTGGAGCTCCTGCTGTCGATCGTAAACCAGAAAAGCAATATATCCAGTCGTGATAAAAAGAGAAAAAATGATACCAACCAGTATCCTGTTCATTATGTTCTCCTGAACTGCTATTCAATCTTCATCTTGCTGACCTGCCATGCCGAGCGCGAGTAATATATTTGGTTATTTAATTCAGGAAGACTGTCATAAGGATATACGATGAATGCCGGACCTTTATCGCGGATGCGCATATATTCGCCATTAACCTTTAAAGCGAGTATGGCATTGTATTTTTTGAAGTCGCTGAGCGGGATGGCTGTCGCGTAATCATTAAGCGCAATAACATTGACCACGTTACCCTTGGCACCCACATAATCCATGAGTTTGCTCATCGGAACACCCTCAAACTTAGTGCGGCCATTGTACCAGGGGGATGATGTCTGGAAGCTCACCATACCGAGTTTTTCAAGGCTGGCGATATCAAACACGGCTTTTCCACTTTCATTCGTGTTCTCGATATTACCGTAAATGGTTAAAATGGGTTTACCAGCAGGTTTTGGCAACTCAGCAGCCAGGGTGACGCTTTGCACTAAAAAGCAGCACAGCAGTAGGATTAATCGCATTTCAGCCTCCACGTTTTATCATAAGTATAAGAATTATAATTTAGTTATCCTACTAGTTTATATATTTTCTCTCCCCCCATGTTTATCCATCATGGGCAAGATGTTAAAACGCCACCCGTCGGGTGGCGCAGGGGTATTTAACGATTATTCGGTTGGTCAGCAAAGCCGTTCTGCCGGGGTGAACTGACGCAGGCTTTAGCTTGTGCATCAATGTGGATCCCGGCTGATGGCCAGGCCAACACCTGCCGTTGCGCCTGTAACCAGAGCTTTATTACCGCTGAGTTGAAGATCCATAATTTTTACTTTCTGATGATGCGTGAGGGCGCTTTACTCATTGTTCTGCGGGGAATAAATTAGCGGAGTGAAAAACATTCGTTGTGAAAGCGTAGAACGAGCCAAAAATGTGATTGTCCAGGCGATGCCGGCGTCTTCATTGCCGTTGCTGAATATGGCTCATTTACTGCCGCAGCGTCGTCAGTCGGCAGCCACCCGAGCGATGATTAATCTTCTTACCGCAGATGCATGACAAGGAACCGTCCATCATGAAAAAAGATAGCTATGCCTTTTTAATTCCACTCATCGTTGGCGGGTTGGCGTTGATATTTGGCTTTGTTGTCTGGTCAATCAAGATTTACCGCGTGACATTTCTTTCGGTCCTGGGGGAGCAGTATCTTGCGGCTGGGACATTGCTGCTGCCGCTGGTGGCGATGGTGATATTCATCGCGAAGAGGGTATTTAAAGACAAAACCATCGTTGATGTTGTCAAAATGTATCTCGGCCTCATCATCTTCAGCCTGCCGGTTGCCATTTTCGTCATCTTTACCGCTGCCTGGCTACTGGGCGGAGAATACTCTGCCTGGAGCCAACCTTACCGGTATGAATCCGGAAGCCGAAATCGTTGTTCGGGGGCGGCAGTTTATGAGCCGGAACTCAAGAGAGAGATCCGCATCTGTTATCCGCAGGGATATTATTTTATCGATGGCACCCTGTACGTGGAAAAGCGGAGTAATTCGCTGGGTATGGTGGTGCTTTGGGCGATCGCGCGCTCCTGAACCTGGACACGAATAACCCCGTTAGCCCGCCTCCAGCATCCCAAAGCTGACAATCCGCGAGCGCCCCAGCTCTTTCGCCCGGTAGAGCGCAACGTCCGCCGCGCGCAGCAGGTTATCGCCCTGGGCGTGCTGCGGATAGCTGGCGATCCCGATCGACACATCCACCGGGCCAATCTCCGAAAGCCCGTAGCGTAGCGAAAGGGCATGCACACCGTTGTAGATCTCCGTTGCGGCGGCGTGCGCTGCTTCCTCATCCGCACCGGTAAGAAGCGCGAGAAACTCTTCGCCACCGTAGCGGAAGGCCAGTCCGGTATCGTGCACCGTCCGTTGAATAATGGATGCCACGCTTTTGATCACCAGGTCGCCGGCCTCATGACCAAAGCGGTCATTAATGCTCTTGAAGTGATCGATATCGATCATCAGGCAGCTTACCGGCTCCTCGTTACGCACGGCCTGCTTCATTTGAGTACGTAACGTATCTTCCAGATGGTGGCGATTACGCAGGCCCGTCAGGGGATCGAACAGGGCTTTTTCCAGCAGCGCATCGCGCAGCCGCTGGTTGGCCAGCGCCAGTCCCAGCGCCTCGGCCATCAGTTCCAGATAGGCGCGGGACGGCGCGGTTTCAGGCGTGATGTTCTGGAATGAGAGCAATCCAATCGCCTCGCCCTGAGCAATTAAGGGAACGCACAGCGATTGCTGTGCCTGTGATTCAGGCAGATGATAACAGCTGATATCCGGCTCGCCGTTCACCGGCGGATGGCTTTGGCCACGCCGGACGGCCCAGCATTCGTCAGGATGGAACGGTTTTTTATCCCCTTCGGGCGACAGCCATTCGGCCGCACAGCGCATCTGCCAGGGATCGCGTTCCAGAATATACAGACGCCCGGAAACGCCCGGCGCGATATTGGGCGCAAACAGCTCCGCCACGTTCATCACGTCGGCAAAGTTTTCACAGCCCTGCAACCGCTGGGTCATTCGCGCCAGCAGTTCGCGGATGGCCCAGTCAGCATCGCGCTCTTTTTCCAGCCGCTGCCTTGCCAGACCGTTCTCGCGGAAGATGCGGATGGCCTGCGCCATATCGCCAATTTCATCAACCTGGGTGAAGTTCGGCGTTTCGACGGCGTAATCCTGCGAAGCCAGACGATGCACCACGTCACTCAGACGCACCACCGGACGGAGTACGCGTCGCTTGAGGATAAAGCCCATCACAAACAAGAAGAGCAGGGCAGTCAGGCCGACCATCACCTCCGAGGCAGTTCGAAGCGTTTTGGACGTTTGGGTTGCGGCCTGCACGTCGGCAATAATGCGCTTGTCCAGCAGCATGCGAAAGCGTTCGATATTGTTGTGTGCCCGTTCGAGTTCCCGCTCATAGCTCTTACCAAAAAGCAGCGCAACGGCCTGCTGTTCCTCGCCCCGGGCGATGCCGTCAATGGCTGACTGCTGTTCATCCTGGAGTTCGTCTACAATTTTCAGTCCGTCGTACAGCAGCGCCAGCTCTTCACCCGATGCCCCGGTGTTTTTGAGCTGTCGCAGCGTGTGTTCAATATTTTTCAGCTCGGCTTCTTTCGCCTGATATTTCTCAAGCACCTCGGGCTCTTTTTGGATGACGTAAAGTCGCGCCAGATCGGAGAGCATCCAGGTGTCTGTCTCGATCTCCTCCGTCAGCTGATCGAAGACCTGGCGTTGTTTAACGGCTTCACGTTCGATGTTATCGGCATGAGAAGCCATCAGCATGACGATGCCGGAGGCAATGGTCAGGCACACCGTGACGCCATAAGCCCAGTTTGTGATCGTGGCGATTCGCACCTGTTGGTTTCCTCTGCGACAAAAATGAAAGAGCGTTCATTCAGATTATAGAAAACCGCTGATTTATGGCGAAAAAAAAGGCAGCCTGGGGCCGCCTTTCAGAACGTCTGCTTTAGAGATCCGGAGGGTTTCTTCCCTCTTCGATAAAGTCTGCGTCAAGCTCCTCGGCATTGCCTTCGTGATCGCGCCCGGAGAAAAGGTTCCAGCAGGCGATAAACAGGGCGGCAATCAGCGGCCCAATCACAAAGCCGTTAATCCCGTACAGCTCCATACCGCCCAGCGTGGTGATCAAAATCAGGTAGTCCGGCATTTTGGTGTCTTTGCCCACCAGCAGCGGACGCAACAGGTTGTCCACCAGCCCGACGATAATGACGAAGAAGCCCACAATGAACAGGCCCTGCCACAGCTGGTGGGTGGCGAACAGGAAGATGGCGGCAGGAACCCAGACGATGGCCGACCCGACGGCAGGCACCAGAGAGAGGAATGCCATCAGCGCGCCCCACAGTACGCTGCCGTCAATACCCACGATGGCAAAGGCGATACCGCCGAGCGTACCCTGAACCACCGCCACGACCGCCGTCCCTTTTACCGTGGCGCGCGACACGCCGACAAACTTAGCGAACAGGTGCTGTTTGGCGAAGTCAGACAGCGGCAGCGAGTCGAGGATCTGGCGCACCAGATACGGCCCGTCCTTCAGCAGGAAAAACAGCAGATAGAGCATAATGCCGAAGCTAATAGCAAAGCCGAACGTTCCTTTACCAATCAGGAACGCGCTGCCCGCCAGATACTGCCCGCCCTGTAGCGCGACATCGGAAAGTTTTTTCTGGATCTGCGCGGCGTTGGTGAGGTTGTGATCCGCCAGGAAGCCGCTGGCCCAGTCCGGCAGGCGGTTGAAGATACCGGCGATCACTTCCGGGAACTGCGTATTGTTCTGTTGCAGCTTGGTGTAAACCATGTTCAGTTCCACCGCGAGCGATGAAAGGATCACCATCAACGGAATAAACACAATCAGGCAGATAATGCCGAGAGTGAGGAGTGAAGCCAGCCCGTTGCGATCGCCCAGCGCGGTACGCAGTTTGTTTTTCACCGGGTTGAAAATGATGGTCAGGATCGCGGCCCACAGAATCGCCGAGAAATAGGGAGACAGCACGTCAAAGAAGGCCCAGGTAACAAGGGCCAGGATAAGAATAAAGAAACCTTTGGTCAGTCCGTTAAAGCGCATAGTAAGTCCTGGTGAAGAAGAAACTGTGTCGACTATAGAACTGATTTAGGGATTTACCAATAATTGCGCTGAAGTCGCGGCGGGTGGCTTTTTGTTAACAATCGCGGTATAACACCTCTTCTTTGGATGTTTAGATGTCCATACGTTTAGAAGGTAACATGCAAACACAACAAGAAAACGGGCAGCTTAAGCGCACCATGAAAACCCGCCACCTGATTATGCTCTCGCTGGGTGGCGTTATCGGCACAGGGTTATTCTTCAATACCGGATACATTATTTCGACAACCGGCGCGGCGGGCACGCTGCTGGCGTACCTGATCGGTGCGCTGGTGGTCTGGCTGGTGATGCAGTGTCTGGGCGAACTTTCAGTGGCGATGCCGGAAACCGGCGCGTTTCACGTCTATGCCGCCCGCTATCTCGGCCCGGCGACGGGGTATACCGTGGCGTGGCTCTACTGGCTCACCTGGACGGTGGCGCTGGGATCGAGCTTTACCGCAGCCGGTTTCTGCATGCAGTACTGGTTCCCGCAGGTTCCCGTCTGGACGTGGTGCGTGATCTTTTGCGCGGTGATTTTTGGCCTTAACGTGATTTCCACGCGCTTTTTTGCCGAAGGGGAATTCTGGTTCTCTCTGGTGAAAGTCATCACTATCGTCGCCTTTATTATTCTCGGTGGCGCGGCCATCTTTGGCTTTATCCCGATGGCGGACGGCTCTGCCGCGCCGGGGCTGAGCAACATTACCGCCGAAGGCTGGTTCCCGCACGGCGGTCTGCCGATCCTGATGACCATGGTGGCGGTCAACTTTGCCTTCTCCGGGACGGAACTTATCGGCATCGCGGCAGGGGAGACGGAAAATCCGCACAAGGTCATTCCGGTTGCTATTCGCACCACCATCGCGCGGCTCATCATCTTCTTTATCGGCACCGTGTTTGTGCTGGCGGCGCTGATCCCCATGCAGCAGGCTGGCGTGGAGAAAAGCCCGTTCGTGCTGGTTTTTGAAAAGGTCGGCATTCCCTATGCGGCCGATATCTTTAACTTCGTGATCCTGACGGCGATCCTCTCGGCGGCGAACTCGGGCCTGTACGCCTCTGGCCGTATGCTGTGGTCCCTGTCTAACGAGAAAACGCTGCCGCGCTGCTTTGCCCGCGTCAACAAAAACGGCGTGCCGCTGACGGCGCTCTCCGTGTCCATGCTGGGCGGCGTGCTGGCGCTGTTCTCCAGCGTGGTCGCGCCGGATACGGTGTTTGTGGCCCTGTCAGCCATTTCCGGTTTTGCGGTGGTGGCGGTGTGGATCAGCATCTGTGCGTCGCACTTTATGTTTCGTCGCCGTCACGTGCAGTCCGGCCAGCCGCTATCCGCGTTGCAGTATCGCGCGCCATGGTATCCGCTGGTGCCCGTGCTCGGCTTTATTCTGTGCCTGGTCGCCTGCGTTGGTCTGTGGTTTGACCCCAGCCAGCGTATTGCCCTTTATTGCGGGCTTCCGTTTGTCGCCCTGTGTTATGGTGCGTACTACCTGACCCGAACTCTGACTACGCAGGAGCCTGAACATGTCGCAGAATAATCCGCTTACCGCCCTCCTTGAAAAACAGCCGTTTGTGGTGCTGGATGGGGCGATGGCAACGGAGCTGGAAGCGCGCGGTTGTAACCTTGCCGACAGCCTCTGGTCGGCCAAAGTGCTGATGGAAAACCCTGAACTGATCCGCGATGTGCACCTCGACTACTACCGCGCGGGTGCACAGGTGGCGATCACCGCCAGCTATCAGGCGACACCCGCAGGCTTTGCCGCTCGCGGGCTGGACGAAGCGCAATCCCGGGCGCTGATCGGCAAAAGCGTAGAGCTGGCGCGTAAGGCGCGCGAGGCGTATCTGGCGGAGAACCCACAGGCGGGCACGTTGCTGGTGGCGGGTTCCGTAGGGCCGTACGGCGCGTATCTGGCCGATGGTTCCGAGTATCGCGGCGACTACGTGCGTAGCGCTGAAGCATTTACCGCCTTCCACCGCCCCCGCGTGGAGGCGCTGCTGGATGCGGGCGCGGATCTCCTGGCCTGTGAAACGCTGCCTTCGTTCCCGGAAATCAGGGCGCTGGCCGCGTTGCTGACGGCGTATCCGCGCGCACGGGCATGGTTCTCATTCACCCTGCGTGACAGCGAGCACCTGAGCGACGGAACGCCGCTGCGGGATGTCGTTTCTGCGCTGGAAAGCTACCCGCAGGTTGTCGCGCTGGGGATTAACTGTATCGCGCTGGAAAACACCACGGCGGCGCTGACGCATCTGCACAGCCTGACGTCGCTGCCGCTGGTCGTCTATCCGAACTCCGGGGAGCATTACGATGCGGTGAGTAAAACGTGGCATCACCACGGTGAAGCCTGCGAAACGCTGGCGGGGTATTTACCGCAGTGGCTGGCGGCGGGCGCGAAATTAATCGGCGGATGCTGCCGGACCACGCCGAAAGATATTGCTGCGCTGACGGTTCAGCGCTGAGGTCTTTGCCGGGTGGCGGCTGCGCCTTACCCGGCCTACAAATTGCACGAACCGTAGGCCGGGTAAGCGCAGCGCCACCCGGCACAAACCAACCGCACAAAATTCACTATCCTTTCCCGCTTTTTTTCTAAAAACGAATCGTCATTAGCGATGCTTTTTTATTCCTTTATCAAAATTCTTGCGCCGGAAATACTGCCCTTATAACAACAAGGGGAGCAGAGAGTATGGCTATTTCATCGCGGATCACATTACTCGGCGCGCTGGCGCTGTGGGCATTTCAGGCGCAGGCGGTGGACGTCACCGTGGCGTATCAGACTTCCGCGGAACCGGCGAAAGTCGCGCAGGCGGATAACACCTTCGCCAAAGAGAGCGGGGCAAAAGTCGACTGGCGCAAGTTCGACAGCGGCGCGGCGATTGTGCGGGCGTTAGCCTCGGGCGACGTGCAGATTGGCAACCTGGGCTCCAGCCCGCTGGCCGTTGCCGCCAGCCAGCAGGTACCGATTGAAGTCTTCCTGCTGGCGTCGCAGCTCGGAAATTCAGAAGCGCTGGTGGTGAAGAAAACCATCACGAAACCCGAAGAGTTGATTGGTAAACGCATCGCGGTGCCGTTTATCTCCACCACGCATTACAGCCTGCTGGCCGCGCTGAAACACTGGGGCATCAAGCCGGGGCAGGTGCAGATCATTAACCTGCAACCACCGGCGATTATCGCAGCCTGGCAGCGTGGCGACATTGACGGAGCATACGTCTGGGCGCCCGCCGTCAACGAGCTGGAAAAAGACGGCACCGTGCTGACCGACTCCGAAAAAGTGGGGCAATGGGGTGCGCCAACCCTTGATGTCTGGGTAGTGCGTAAGGACTTTGCCGAAAAACACCCTGAAGTGGTGAAAGCCTTCGCCAGAAGCGCCATCGACGCCCAGCAGCCGTATATCAATAACCCCGATGAATGGCTTAAACAGCCCGCCAACCTGGAGAAACTCTCACGACTGAGCGGCGTGCCGGAAGCAGACGTGCCGGGGCTGGTGAAGGGCAACACCTATCTGACGCCGGCTCAGCAGGCCCAGCAGCTGAACGGGCCGGTGAACAAAGCGATTGTCGACACCGCAACGTTCCTGAAAGAGCAGGGCAAAGTGCCTGCGGTGGCGGCGGATTACAGCCAGTTCGTGACCGATCGCTTTGTGAAGTAAGGAGGCTGCGATGCTGAACATTACCAACCTGTCTGCCGATTACGGCGGCAAACCCGCCCTGGAAGAGATCAACCTGACGCTGGACAGCGGTGAACTGCTGGTCGTGCTGGGGCCGTCCGGCTGCGGGAAAACCACGCTGCTGAACCTGATCGCCGGGTTTGTACCGTATCAGCACGGCACGATCCACCTGGAAGGGAAACGGGTCACGGGGCCGGGCGCAGAGCGCGGCGTGGTCTTTCAGAACGAAGGGCTACTGCCGTGGCGAAACGTACAGGAAAACGTTGCGTTCGGTCTGCAACTGGCTGGCGTGGCGCGTGAACAGCGCCTGAGTACGGCGCGCGACATGCTAAAAAAAGTCGGGCTGGAGGGGGCTGAAAAACGTTTTATCTGGCAGCTTTCGGGCGGGCAGCGTCAGCGCGTTGGGATCGCCCGTGCGCTGGCGGCCAATCCACAGCTGCTGCTGCTGGACGAACCTTTCGGGGCGCTTGACGCCTTCACCCGAGAGCAGATGCAAACCCTGCTGCTGCGCCTGTGGCATGAAACCGGCAAGCAGGTGCTGTTAATTACCCACGATATCGAAGAGGCCGTGTTTATGGCGACGGAGCTGGTGCTGCTCTCTCCGGGGCCGGGACGCGTGCTGGAGCGCCTGCCGCTTGAATTTGCCCGACGCTATGTTGCGGGAGAACCGGTGCGCAGCATTAAATCCGACCCGCTGTTTATCGAAAAACGGGAATACATCCTGAGCCGCGTGTTTGAGCAGCGGGAGGCCTTCTCATGAGCATTGTCTTCAGTGAAAAACCGCGGCGGGCGCGCCTCGCCTTACGCTGGCCGTTCTCTCGCCGGATCGCCTTAAGCGTCGGCACGCTGGCGGTGTTGCTGGCGGTATGGTGGGCGGTTGCCGCTCAGCAGTGGATCAGTCCGCTGTTTCTGCCCCCGCCAGGCCAGGTTCTGGAAAAACTGATGACCATCGCCGGGCCGCAGGGCTTTATGGATGCCACCCTCTGGCAGCATTTAGGCGCCAGCCTGGCGCGTATTCTGGTGGCGCTGCTGGCGGCGGTGATGATTGGCGTTCCGGTGGGGATCGCGATGGGGCTGAGCCCGACGGTGCGCGGCATTCTCGATCCGCTGATAGAGCTTTACCGGCCCGTTCCGCCGCTGGCTTATCTGCCCCTGATGGTGATCTGGTTTGGCATCGGCGAGACGTCAAAGATCTTACTGATCTACCTGGCGATTTTTGCGCCGGTCGCGATGTCGGCCCTGGCTGGCGTAAAAAGTGCGCAACAGGTACGCATACGCGCGGCGCAGTCGCTCGGTGCCAGCCGCGCGCAGGTGCTGCTGTTCGTCATTTTACCGGGCGCGCTGCCGGAGATATTGACCGGGCTGCGCATTGGCCTTGGGGTGGGCTGGTCTACGCTGGTGGCGGCAGAGCTGATTGCCGCCACGCGCGGGCTTGGATTTATGGTGCAGTCGGCGGGAGAGTTCCTGGCGACTGACGTGGTACTGGCAGGGATCGCGGTGATCGCCGCGATCGCCTTTGGATTAGAACTGGGACTGCGCGCGCTACAGCGTCGCCTGACGCCCTGGCATGGAGAAATACAATGAGTGAACGTCTGACGATTACCCCGCTGGGGCCGTACATTGGCGCGCAGGTGTCGGGCCTGGACGTAACCCGTCCGCTGAGCGATAACCAGTTTGAGCAGCTGTATCACGCGGTGCTGCGCCATCAGGTGGTGTTCCTGCGCGATCAGGCCATTACCCCGCAGCAGCAGCGCGCGCTGGCCCTGCGCTTTGGCGACCTGCATATCCACCCGGTCTACCCGCATGCGGAAGGGGTGGAAGAAATTATCGTGCTGGACACCCATAACGATAATCCGCCCGATAATGACAACTGGCACACGGACGTCACCTTTATCGACACACCGCCAGCCGGGGCCATTCTGGCAGCAAAATTACTGCCAGAGACCGGCGGCGATACGCTGTGGGCGAGCGGCATTGCGGCGTTTGAGGCGCTCTCCGCGCCGTTCCAGACCCTGCTAAGTGGCCTGCGGGCAGAGCATGATTTTAAAAAATCGTTCCAGGAGTATAAGTACCGTAAGACGGAAGAGGAGCATCAGCGCTGGCTGGATGCGGTCGCAAAACATCCGCCGCTGCTGCACCCGGTAGTGCGTACCCATCCGGTGACGGGTAAGCAGGCGCTGTTTGTGAACGAAGGGTTCACCACGCGCATTGTGGACGTAACGGAAAAAGAGAGCGAGGCGCTGCTCAGCTTCCTGTTTGCGCATATCACGAAACCGGAATTTCAGGTGCGCTGGCGCTGGCAGGAGAACGATCTGGCGATCTGGGATAACCGCGTTACGCAGCATTACGCCAATGCCGATTACCTGCCGCAGCGAAGGATTATGCAGCGGGCGACGATACTGGGGGATAAGCCGTTTTACCGTCCATAACCCGTCGTTACCGCAGTTCATGCAGGCCGGGTAAGGCGTAGCCGCCACCCGGCAATGGGCTACAGATGGGCCTCAATGTACCGCTGATAGCGGTTCGCCTTCAGATAGCACAAATCCACCAGCACCAGCCCGTCAACGCAGTTATTGAACGCCGGATCGCTGCCGAAATCGATAAACTGCACGCCGCCTGGCTCGCATAGCTCGGAATACTGTTTATAGAGCGGCGGAATGCCGCATCCCAGATTGCCCAGCAGGGATTTCAGCTTTGTCAGGTCGTCCACGTAATCCACTCCGCCAAACTGTGCCAGCACGTCCGGAAGTGAGGCCGGGTAGGGTTGACGCGAAGCGGCTAAGGGATGGCTGGCCGGAAACCAGAGGCGATAAAACGCCACCAGCAGATCCCGTGCGGCAGGCGGTAAGCCGCCGGAGATAGACACCGGGCCAAACAGGTAGCGGTAGTGCGGATAGCGCGCCAGATAGGCGCCAATGCCTGACCACAGATAGTCCAGACCGCGACGTCCCCAGTAGCGCGGCTGTATAAAGCTGCGCCCCAGCTCAATGCCGTGCTCCAGTATGTCCTGCATTTTTTCGTCGTAGTGGAACAGGCTGTAGCTGTACAACCCGTCAACGCCGCGCTTTTCAACCTGCATCGCCGTCGGCATAAAGCGATACGCGCCGACAATCTCCAGATCGTCATCATCCCAGAGGATCAGGTGCAGATAGTCATCATCGTAGCTGTCCATATCCCGGCGCTTGCCGCTGCCTTCTTCCACGGCACGAAAGGCAATCTCGCGCAGCCGTCCCAGCTCGCGCAGAAGAGGTGCCTCCTCCTGCCCGTTGCGCTGCCACAGGTAGATGGTTTTACCATCGCTGGTTTTGCCCAGACACTCGGCCTGCGCCAGTTCGCGCTTCAGCGTGGCCCGATCTTCCGGGCGGGCAATGGCGCACTGGGTTTTAAAGACGCCAGGCAATCCCTTGCCAAGTCGTATCACGTGCTGACGGCAATGCTCGGCCATTTCACGCGATGAAAGGGTAGCGCTAAACCTGTCATTCCAGGCAATCTGCTGGCCGATTTTGATCGGCAGCTGGCTGTGACGACGGCGAAACATCTGTTGCATCAGCAGCAGCATGGATACCGTGGGCGATACCAGCGTGCTGGCATAAAACAGCAGGCTGTTGTGCGCCTGAATATGTACCGGGAGTAACGGCACCCGCAGTTTGCTGGCCAGCTTGATAAAGCCCGGATGCCATTTTTTATCGCGGATGCCTTTGCGCGTTGGGCGGGAGACTTCGCCCGCCGGGAAGAAGATCAGCACGCCGGCGTTTTGCAGGTGCTGCTCCATCTGTATCAGCGAGGCTTTTGCGGTTTTTCCGCCCATATTATCCACGGGGATA
Source organism: Enterobacter cloacae complex sp. (assembly GCF_900322725.1). NCBI lineage: Bacteria > Pseudomonadati > Pseudomonadota > Gammaproteobacteria > Enterobacterales > Enterobacteriaceae > Enterobacter > Enterobacter cloacae complex sp. The sequence continues at coordinate 3,128,900 of NZ_LT991957.1, forward strand.
AACAACGAACTGAGGGGCTCAAGGTGGGACAGCATCCGGTTGGTGACAACCTTAACGTCGCGGCGCACGCGCGAAACGGCGTACAGCAGTGCCAGCCCATCCAGGGTGCCGGTCGGGTGGTTAGCTATCACAATGAGTGGGCCGTGTTCGGGGATTTGTTCGAGATCGCGGGCGGAAACGGTGCAGAGAATATCAAGGTGTTCCAGAACCTGCTCCACCATATCCAGCCCTTTCAGGTGAAGGTGGCGGGCGGCAAACTGCTGAAATTCGTCTTCGTGGAGCAGTCTTTTTAACAGACTTTTTTGCCAGGGTGCGGGCCTCGCCTGAGGCCAAAGGTCATCAAGAACGCTGTCGAGACTAAACATTGATCACTCCTCCTGCCGTCTTGCCCAGACAGTAGAAGGAGGAGATGTCGGTTGTATTGCAGTTTGGTGAAGATTAGCGGAGGATTTTTTTCTCGGCCAGATCCAGCGCGAAGTAGCTGAAGATCAGATCCGCGCCCGCGCGCTTGATCGCCCCCAGGCTTTCGAGGATCACTTTCTCTTCGTCGATGGCACCCGCCTGCGCGGCGAATTTGATCATCGCGTACTCGCCGCTCACCTGGTAAGCGCCCAGCGGCAGTTCAGTGCGTTCGCGAATGTCGCGCAGGATATCCAGATACGCGCCGGCCGGTTTCACCATCAGACAGTCTGCGCCCTGAGCCTCATCCAGCAGAGACTCACGAATCGCTTCGCGGCGGTTCAGCGGGTTCATCTGATAGGTTTTACGATCGCCCTTCAGCGCCGTGCCCGCCGCTTCACGGAACGGGCCGTAGAACGAAGAAGCGAATTTGGTGGAGTAGGACATGATGGCGGTGTCGGTAAAGCCTGCCGCATCCAGCGCCTGACGAATAGCCTGAACCTGTCCGTCCATTGCCGCCGACGGCGCAATGAAATCCGCACCCGCAGCGGCGGCAACCACCGCCTGCTTGCCGAGGTTCAGCAGGGTCGCATCGTTGTCCACGCCGTGATCGCACAGCACACCGCAGTGGCCATGAGAGGTGTATTCGCAGAAGCAGGTATCGGACATGACGATCATCTCCGGCACGCTCTCTTTGCAGATACGCGACATGCGGGCCACGAGGCCATCTTCCTTCCAGGCATCGCTGCCGGTGGCGTCGGTGTGGTGGGAGATACCGAAGGTCATCACCGAGCGGATCCCCGCGTTGGCAATGCGTTCAATCTCGCGGGCCAGATGCTTCTCAGGAATGCGCATCACGCCCGGCATCGCGTCGATGGCTTTGTAGTCATCGATCTCTTCTTCAACAAAAATCGGCAACACCAGATCGTTTAAGCTCAGTGTTGTCTCTTCAAACATGGCGCGCAGTGCGGGTGACTTGCGCAGGCGACGGGGACGTGCAATTAAATCGGTCATGGTATGCCTGATGTTTGTGGAACAAAGAGGTATAGTGTACCTGAAAGCGGGAAGCGGTGTTTTACTAAAGTTGTCTTTTAGATTTTCGAAATCGACTAATATTCTTCACATGCATTTTGTCTATATTATACGTCTTATTATGGGGTTTAACGTGGTGTGAAATATTGGCGAAGCTTCTATATTAGATGGAGGTTATAACTATTAATGATTTATTGTATTTTATGATAGGTATCGAACCGACCGAAGTGGTTTGCAATCAGTTGAATTTATAATATTTATTCATAATGATTGATATTGTGCTGGGTTTTTAAGCTTAGTTGTCTGGATACGGACTTAATTGAATCATTCATTGAACCTTTTCGAAGTGAAACTGCATAATTCTTTCCGCAATTAAACATTGCCAAATGATTTGATGGACAAACTTGCTTACGTCCCTGAGGAGGGATGACCCAATGCAAACATGGAAAAAGAAACTGGTTGTATCACAACTTGCATTAGCCTGCACACTGGCTATCGCTTCTCAGGCCAATGCGAAAGATATATCCGGCACGACCTATAATACTTTTGGATATGACAATACTGCGTCAACTCCCTGGTATTATGGTTATGCTGACTGGGATTATTCAGATGCCACACATGATGGTGACATTTATCCGGTCATCAATAAATCAACCGTAAACGGTGTTATTTCGACTTACTATCTGGATGATGGTGTCAATGGCCGTGCGAACGCGTTGAGTATTTCTAACAGCACCATTAACGGCATGATCACGTCAGAATGTATGACCACGACGTGTGCAGATGGCGTGGATACCGACGGTACCACGCATTCCCAGTACGATCGTTTTAGCCTGACCGTTGATAACTCCACCATCAACGATGCCTACGAGCATTACGCGTATGATGTCGTCAATGGCGAGAATACTGAAACGCATTATCTGGACACCTATGGTCTGGGTAACGCGATCACTCTGGACGTTGAATCTGATATCGTTATTCAGAACAACTCCCACGTCGCGGGTATCACCCTGACGCAGGGTTATCAGGAACTGGATAACACTCCGTACGACGGCGTTGAAGGCGTTGCTAACAGCAGCAATGTCTTTACCGATACGCTGGTGGTGAAAGACTCCGTGCTGACCTCTGGTGCGTACAGCGATCTGGGCACCAACGGGTTCTACGGTCAAACGGCTAAGCCGAGCGACTACGGTGAAACCAACGCCTCGGCTGCGGATGATGCGGCGCTGATCGTTGCGGCCGGCGCGTCTGATAACGCCATGCAGACCACCGCGACCTTCGATCACTCTACCGTAACGGGTGACATTCTTTTCTCCAGCACCTTTGATAACAACTTCTACGAGAATGGCGATCCGGCAACGGATACCACTGAAGATGGCGTCTATAACCCAACCACCAACGGCTGGGACGGTACCGATACACTGGATGTTACGCTGACTAACGGCAGCAAGTGGGTCGGTGCAGCGCAGTCCAGCGTTGAAGCCATCGGCACTGCGCAGATGTATGGCCAGGGCTACAGCAACGTAGACTGGCACGCGTTATCGCCGAATAGCATCTGGCCTGATTCTACCTTTGACAGCAACGGCCACGTTGCCGGTGAAGAGGTGTACCAGAGCGGGCTGTTCAATGTGGCGCTGGATAACGGTTCCGAGTGGGATACCCGCAAGGTTTCTAACATTGATGCGCTGACGGTGAACAACCAGTCTCAGGTCAATGTTGAAAACTCCGGCCTGCTGGCGGATTCAATCACCCTGACCAATGCTTCAACCCTGAATATTGGCGACAGCGGGGCCGTAGCCACCGACAGCCTCTATCTGGACAGCTATAGCCGTGCGGCGCTGACCGAAGAAACCGCTGAACTGTATGCCAACACCATCAGCGTGGACAACGGAGCAGAGCTGGCGCTGGGTCTGGGTCAGGTTGATACGCACAACATGGTGCTCACCGATGGTGGTGTGCTCAACGTTGCCAGCCGCGATTATGTGCTGAACAGCGACCTGAACAACGCACGCTACATCACCAACGATCGTTACAAAGCGGAATACGACTATGGTGTTGTCGCGCTGAACTCTGACGGTCATCTGGCGGTGAACGGTGACGTTGCCGGTAATTATAAAGTGCGCATCGACGATGCCACCGGTGCAGGCTCCGTTGCTGATTACGAAAACAAAGAGATCATTCGCGTCTATGACAATAACGCGGATACCGCAGCCAGCTTTACTGCCGCAAACAAAGCCGATTTAGGTGCTTACACCTATCAGGCGCAGCAGAAGGGTGACACCGTTGTTCTCCAGCAGAAAGAGCTGACTGACTACGCCAACATGGCGCTGAGCATTCCTTCTGCTAATACCAACATCTGGAATCTGCAACAGGATACCGTGGGTACGCGTCTGACCAACAGCCGTCACGGCCTGGCAGATAACGGCGGAGCGTGGGTAAGCTATTTTGGCGGCAACTTTGACGCGGATAATGGCACCGTTAGCTACGATCAGGACGTAAGCGGCATTATGGTCGGTCTGGATACTCAGATTGACGGTAATAACGCGAAGTGGATCGTCGGTGGTGCGGCTGGTTTCGCGAAGGGCGATATCAGCGATCGTACTGGTCAGGTCGATCAGGACAGCCAGACTGCGATGATCTACGCGTCTGCGACGTTTGCGAACAACGTCTTCCTCGACAGCTCACTGAACTACACCCGCTTTAACAACGACCTCTCTGCTACCATGAGCAATGGTCAGTATGTTGACGGTGACACCACCTCTGACGCTGTTGGCTTCGGGATGAAGCTGGGCTATGACTGGAAACCAAACCTGTCAGGCTACATCACCCCTTACGCGGCGGTATCTGGTCTGTTCCAGTCAGGCGAAGACTACCAGCTGAGCAACGACATGCGTATCGATGGTCAGTCTTACGACAGCATGCGTTATGAACTTGGCCTGGATGCGGGTTATACCTTCAACTACGGTGGCGAGCAGGCGTTAACGCCATACTTCAAACTGGCGTACGTGTATGACGATGCCGACAACGAGGCGGATATCAACGACGACAGCATTGATAATGGCGTGGAAGGCTCTGCGGTTCGCGTAGGTCTGGGTACGCAGTTCAGCTTCACGAAAAACTTCAGTGCATACACTGATGCGACTTATCTGGGCGGCGGCGACGTTGACCAGAACTGGGGAGCGAACCTGGGTGTGAAATATACCTGGTAATACAGAAAGCGCGGGGGATTTTGCCCCCGCTTTTTTATGTGCTTTAAAAATAATAAAGAACCGACATATACAGATGACTTGAGGTATGCATGAACGTTAATGCGAAACCACTTTCTGAATTAAGCCGGCTCATAAAGTGTCTGGAAGTCGCCGGTACCCCATTTAAGAACGAACCACAGCAATTAATAACTCCCGGCAATAATGATGATGAACCATTGACCTTTGTAATACAGTCCGGCATGACAGCCGTCCACCGTAAATCAGACGAATTACTGGTGGGTATTGCGCGAGCACCGTACATTCATGGTTTAAGTGCATGGATAAATGACAGCTATCTTGAATATTCTCTGATAGCACAAACACCTTGCGCTGGATTTTATTTACCAGCCTCTACTGCGTGCCAACTTATTCAGGAAGCACAGCTTTGGCAAGAAGCTTTCTGCTGGCTGTCATGGCTAAATCATATACTGGGAAAACGTGATATACAGCTGGTCGGAAATAATTCCTACAGTCAAATACGGGCGATGCTGATCAATATGGCCGAGTGGGATGATACGCTACGTTCAAAAATTGGTGTTATGAATCATATTCAGCGTAGCACGCGTATTTCACGTTCGGTCGTTGCGGAAGTGCTGGCGGCGCTGCGACAGGGCAACTACATCAATATGAGCCGGGGCAAACTTATCAGCATCAACCGTTTGCCCACGGACTATTGAGATCAGTTAGAGGCCGTAAGAACCTGCGCTTTATTGGCGCTGAGCTCGGCCACCAGGTTATTTACGCCATCACTCATATTCACGAAGCGGGTGTTCGGCGACCGGGTGACTACCACAAAAGCGCCTACGTTTGATTGCGGAATCATCGCCATGTAGGTGATGAATCCGCCACCCCCACCGGTTTTTTGAATAATACCCGGGCGGCCCTCTTTTGGTGCCATGTACACCCAACCCATGCCGAGAGCATCGGCTTTACCGGGAACGTCCATACCGATGACGCGACGTAACTGGGCACGCTGGTAGATGAGCGTCTGCATCCGATCAGCCTGATTGCTGCGCGCGTAAAAATCCGAGGAGAGGAACTGCTGCATCCAGCGCATCATGTCGCCGGGGGTTGAATAAACCCCACCGCTGCCGATGGCGGCCAGCGTGTTATTACACGGGCTGGCCCCTTTTTCTGCCACCATCAGTCGCTTGCACTGGTCCGGAGATGGAGTGTAAGTGGTATCTTTCATCCCCAGCGGACGCGTGATCTGCTCTTCAAACAGTTGAGGGTAAGGCTTGCCTGATGCCGACGCTAAAGCGTCAGCCAGCAGATCAAACGCGAGGTTAGAATAGCCGGCCTGCGAGCCCGGAGCCGATTTCAGGGTAGCGGTGCTCAGGTAATTCCAGCGCTGTTCGCGGGTTGGCCAGACAAAAACAGGGCGATGCGCGGCGCCACCAGGCTGTTCTCGCGGCAGGGCGCTGGTATGGGTCGCCAGGTTTACCAGTCTGATCGGCGTGCCCTGATATGTCGGCACGCGCGCGCCGGGTGGGGCATATTTGCTGAGCGGATCGTCGAGTTTCACCACGCCCTGATCGAGTAATTTCACCAGCATTTCACTGGTCATCAGCTTGGTTATCGACGCGACGCGGATGACGGAATCCAGCTGCGGGCGAACGTTATTTCCCGGTCGTGTTTCACCGAAGCTGCGAAACACCCGCTGGTTACCGTCGATCACGACCAGCGCCATTCCCGTCGCACCACTGCCGTAATAAATCAGGTTCGCGTAGCGATCGGCAATGTCAGAGGCCAGAACCGGGGCCGTCAGAGGCTGGGCTGCCTGGGCGGTGGACAGGGTCACCGCACACAGCGCGGCGAAAGAGAGCAGACAACGTTTCAACGAAAAGCATCCATCAAGTGAATAAGGAGAGTTACGGGTATTTATACTACTAATCGGCGTCGGGCAATGGCCCGATTTGCATAACGATAGCGAGAAAAACGTAACCGTGGGTAAATTTGAACAATTTACTTGCGGTCAGACTCCCATTTTGTGACATCGACCGTATGATAGACGCTACGGTTGCTGTTGCGAATGAAACGCACCGAAACAATTCCTGAAAACGGGAAAGCGAACTAATAATTCACCCGCAGGTCTGACTTTTTTGCCTGAGCCGGGCGGCTGGCACAGGCAAGGTTTCGCGTGGCGATATGTTGAACACAGCAACAGCCATAACAACAAGAAGGAAGCACAATGTTTAAGTCATTTTTCCCAAAGCCGGGGCCCTTTTTCCTGTCGGCATTTATTTGGGCACTGCTGGCTGTCATTTTCTGGCAGGCCGGTGGCGGCGCGTGGCTGACCCGTCTTACGGGGGCAACGGGCGAGATCCCCATTAGCGCAGCGCGCTTCTGGTCCATGAGCTATCTGCTTTTCTACGCTTACTACCTGCTCTGCGTAGGGCTGTTCGCCATGTTCTGGTTCATCTATTCTCCTCACCGCTGGCAATACTGGTCGATTCTCGGCACGTCGTTAATCATCTTTGTCACCTGGTTCCTGGTGGAAGTGGGCGTGGCGGTCAACGCCTGGTATGCGCCGTTTTACGATCTGATCCAGACGGCGTTGAGTTCGCCGCATAAGGTGACCATAAACCAGTTCTACCATGAGGTAGGGATCTTCCTCGGCATCGCCCTGATCGCCGTGGTGATCGGTGTGATGAATAACTTTTTCGTCAGTCACTATGTGTTCCGCTGGCGTACCGCGATGAACGAACATTATATGGCGCACTGGCAGCACCTGCGTCATATCGAAGGTGCCGCACAGCGTGTGCAGGAAGACACCATGCGTTTTGCCTCAACGCTTGAAGATATGGGCGTGAGCTTTATCAACGCCATCATGACGCTTATCGCCTTCCTGCCGGTGCTGGTGACGCTCTCGTCGCACGTTCCGGAGTTGCCGATTGTCGGGCATCTGCCATATGGCCTGGTGATTGCCGCGATTGTCTGGTCGCTGATGGGAACGGGGCTGCTGGCGGTCGTGGGGATCAAGCTGCCGGGGCTGGAATTTAAAAACCAGCGCGTGGAAGCGGCCTACCGTAAAGAGCTGGTGTATGGCGAAGACGATGCCAACCGTGCGTCACCGCCTACCGTGCGCGAGCTGTTTGGCGCCGTACGTCGTAACTACTTCCGCCTCTATTTCCATTACATGTATTTCAATATCGCGCGCATTCTTTATCTTCAGGTGGATAACGTTTTCGGGTTGTTCCTGCTGTTCCCGTCCATCGTTGCGGGTACGATCACGCTCGGTCTGATGACCCAAATCACCAACGTCTTTGGTCAGGTTCGCGGTTCGTTCCAGTACCTGATAAGCTCCTGGACTACGCTGGTGGAGCTGATGTCCATCTATAAACGTTTACGCAGTTTCGAGCGTGAGCTGGACGATAAGGACTTGCAGGAAGTCACCCATACATTAGGTTAAAAAGGAATTGCTATGCCATTTGCCGTACCACGTGGATTACCGCTGACGTTACTCGCTGCCTTCGTGCTGGCGGGCTGTGCCGATAAAGGGGCCGCCCCGCTCAAAGAAGGCGAGAAGCCCGTTGATGTGGCAAGCGTGGTGCGGCAAAAAATGCCCGCCAGCGTGAAGGATCGCAGCGAGTGGGCTGATGCGCTGGCAACGACCTTCAAAAGCCAGAAGATTGCGCCTACCGAGGAGAATATCTGCTCGGTGCTGGCGGTGGCGCAACAGGAATCGATGTATCAGTCAGATCCTGTCGTGCCTGGCCTGAACAAAATTGCCTGGAAGGAGATCGACCGCCGGGCCGAATCGATGCATATCCCGGTTTTCCTGGTGCATACCGCCCTTAAAATCACCTCGCCAAACGGTAAAAGCTACAGCGAACGGCTGGATACGGTGAAAACTGAGAAACAGCTGAGCGCCATTTTCGACGACCTGATCAGTATGGTGCCGATGGGGCAGAAGCTGTTCGGTTCGCTGAATCCGGTGCATACCGGCGGCCCGATGCAGGTCAGTATCGCATTTGCGGAAAAACATACCGACGGCTATCCGTGGGATATCGACGGTACGGTGCGTCAGGAAGTCTTCTCCCTGCGCGGGGGTCTGTGGTTTGGAACGTATCATCTGCTGAATTATCCGGCCAGCTACGATAAACCGCTGTATCGTTTTGCGGACTTTAACGCGGGCTGGTATGCCAGCCGAAATGCAGCCTTCCAGAATGCGGTGAGCCGCGCCAGCGGTGTGAAGCTGGCTCTGGACGGCGATCTCATTGCTTACGGCAGCAGCGAGGCGGGCACCACCGAACGTGCGGTGCGTAAACTCTCGACGAAGCTGGAGATGAGCAACAGCGATATCCGTCGTCAGCTGGAGAAGGGCGATAGCCTGGCGTTTGAGAAAACGGATTTGTATAAGCAGGTCTTTGCGCTCGCCGAGAAGAAAAGTGGGAAGGCATTACCAAGAGCCATTCTGCCGGGCATTCAGCTGGAAAGCCCGAAGATCACGCGTAACCTGACGACCGCCTGGTTCGCGAAACGCGTGGACGATCGTCGGGCTCGCTGTATGGGACTGTAATCAGCGGCGGTGGCGCCAGCGCAGGACGAGTGCAATGACGCCCAGCACCATGCTGCCCGCAAGGAAGGGGATGAGCCCGAACACGGTGCTCACGCCTAAACCGATTTCAACGCGCGGGCGGCCGGTATCCTGAACCTGCATCAGGTGCTCATACACGCCAGGAGCGTGCACCAGCATATTCAGCAGTTGGGTTCCAGCCCAGAAGCAAAACAGAACAAACAGGGCATAGGCAATGTTCCCCGCAGTGGAGGTTTTTGGTTGTTTTCCGCCAAAAATCGGTTTCGACAATGTAAAGTCTGCCATAAGACCTCCCGAAAATAACACTCTGTTTTAATACGCGTCGTACAGGGTGAGTGTGACAGGTCATAGCATTTGTCAATATCAGAATCGTGGGAAAGTCGGCTCAGGATTCCTCCTGGATTGTCTATTTATGCATCATGTCACAAATTGATAACATAAGTGAAACTGTGCTGCATTTCAGAATTTACGTATCCGCCACAGACGTCTTCAGTAAACTGTGAGAGGATGGTTTTTTTCTGCCGGAGTTGTCATGAAGCTCACTTCCAAACTACGCCGTGACTGGCATTACTACGCCTTTGCGATCGGGCTGATCTTTATTCTTAACGGTGTTGTCGGGCTGCTGGGGTTTGAAGCGAAAGGCTGGCAAACCTATGCGGTGGGGCTGGTGACCTGGGTCATCAGTTTCTGGCTGGCGGGATTCATTATCCGTCGTCGTCCCGATGAGACGACGACGGCAGAGAACGTCGAGTAACCGTTAGTTCATCGAACTTTTCAGGGCGCTGTCAGCGGCGTGACGTTCCAGCGCCAGTTCAATCAGGCGGGTGATCAGTTCCGGATAGCTTATCCCGCTGGCCTGCCACAATTTCGGGTACATGCTGATATTGGTAAAGCCCGGCAGGGTGTTGATTTCGTTAATCACTACCTCGTTATCCGGCGTCAGGAACACGTCGACGCGCGCCATCCCGCAGCATCCCAGCGCCTGATAGGCTTCAACGGCGATCGCGCGGATCGTGTCGTTAACGTCGGGATCGAGTGCGGCGGGCACCACAACCTGGGCACCTTTGTCGTCAATATATTTGGTGTCGTAGGAATAGAAGTCGCTGTTCAGAACCACTTCACCGCAGGTGCTCGCCTGGGGGAAATCGTTGCCCAGGACAGCGCACTCGATTTCGCGACCTTTAATTCCCTGCTCAACCACCACCTTATGGTCGAATTCGAAGGCCAGACGAACGGCATCGTTAAACTGCGCTTCGCTGGTCACTTTACTGACGCCCACGGAAGAGCCCTGATTCGCGGGTTTCACGAACAGTGGCAGGCCAAGCTGCGCCTGGATCTGCGCGAAGCTGTGTTTATCGCGGTTGGCACGCGTAAGCGTCACGAACGGCGCAATGTTCAGACCGGCGTCGCGCAGCAGACGTTTAGTGACGTCTTTATCCATGCAGGCGGCAGAGCCAAGCACATCGGAGCCGACAAACGGCAGGTTCGCCATACGCAACATCCCTTGCAGGGAACCGTCTTCGCCCAGCGTGCCGTGAACGATGGGGAACACTACGTCAATCTGTGCCAGCGCCTGCGCGTTCCCGGCATTAATAAGCTGTCCCTGTTCCACGCCCGGCACCGTTGCGACGCTGATATCAGAAGGATTAAGGGCGATGTGCGCCGGATCGTCAGCATGTAGCAGATACTGGCTGGCATCGTTAACATGCCACTGGCCCTGTTTATCAATGCCCAGCAGCACCACGTCAAAACGGCTTTTATCAATCGCATCAACGATATTTTTAGCCGATTGCAATGACACCTCGTGCTCTGCCGATTTTCCCCCAAAGACAATACCTACGCGCTGCTTTGCCATCTCACTCTCTTCCAGTCTGACGAAAAGCCAATAACATACCACGATGCCCGGCGGGTTTCGCGGCCTTCTGCCATAATGTTTTAAGGGATGTTGAAGGGGGGCGCGTGAGAGGAAAAGGTCTGCTTATTCTTATCGTTATTGCCGGGATCGCCGCGGTGGGCTACCGCTGGTTGCCGCCGCATTACAATCCTTTCGTGCCGCTTACGCTTGACGATCCGCCCGGAAAAATAACCCAGTTTAAACTTCGGCGCTTAACGCCGCAGGCGTGCGAAAATCTGTTAGCGCAGGCGAATCAACGCCAGCTTATCCGTACTCAGGCTGTTGCTGACAGCGCCGGGGAGTGCCCGCTGAGTAACGTGGTGCGCGTGCGCGATTTTGGACCCGTCAGCCTGAACGGCAGCTTTCTTGCCAGTTGCCCGCTGGCGCTAAGCTCGGCGCTGTTTGTCAGCCAGCAGGCCCGACCGCTCACCAAAACCTGGACGGGAAGCGAGCTTACGCGCATTGAACATCTGGGCAGCTTTGCCTGCCGCAATATCTATAGCCGCCCGGATGCGCGGCGCAGTGAACATGCCACGGCGGATGCGCTGGACATCAGCGCCTTCCGGCTGGCAAACGGACAGCGCGTTACCATTCTCAATGGCTGGAAAGCGGAAAAGACGCAGCCCTGGCTACAGGCGCTGCTGTCGGCAAGCTGCGGCTATTACGGTAACGGTCTGGGGCCGAACTATAATGCCGCCCATGCCAACCATTTCCATTTAGGGATGCGCGGATACGGATTATGTCGATGAAGCATAATCTTCCACCGAAAAGTGGATAAATTGTGACTTATTTCACAAATATGATGACTGGGAAGATAAAACACCAAAGTCTGCAAGGCCGCACCTCTGGCGCTATGCCATCGCGCGTAACTTGCTAATCTGTCGGCGAATTCGCCTAAAAATGAAGACTATTTCTGTTATGGAATCCTGGAAAGTTAACCTCATCTCAGTCTGGTTCTGCTGTTTTTTCACCGGACTGGCTATCAGCCAGATATTGCCCTTCCTGCCGCTGTACGTGTCGCAGTTGGGGGTCACTTCCCATGAAGCGCTCTCCATGTGGTCCGGCCTGACGTTCAGCGTGACGTTTCTGGTATCTGCCATAGTGTCACCGATGTGGGGAAGTCTGGCGGACCGTAAGGGGCGCAAGCTGATGTTGCTCCGCGCCTCGCTGGGGATGGCGATAGCCATTTTGCTCCAGGCCTTTGCCACCAACGTCTGGCAGCTGTTTATTCTGCGGGCGATTATGGGGCTGACTTCCGGGTACATTCCGAACGCCATGGCGCTGGTGGCCTCGCAGGTACCGCGCGAGCGGAGCGGCTGGGCGCTCAGCACGCTTTCCACGGCACAGATCAGCGGGGTGATTGGCGGCCCGCTGCTCGGCGGCTTCCTGGCTGACCATGTCGGGCTGCGTGCGGTCTTTATCATTACCGCCATCCTGCTGACAATCAGCTTTATGGTCACCCTTTTTCTGATCAAAGAGGGCGGGCGGCCTGCTGTAAGTAAATCCGAACGACTGAGCGGAAAGGCGGTTTTCGCCTCGCTGCCTTATCCTGGCCTGATGATCAGCCTCTTTGTCACCACGATGGTGATCCAGCTCTGCAACGGCTCGGTGGGGCCGATTCTGGCGCTGTTTATCAAGTCGATGGCGCCGGACAGCAGCAACATTGCTTTTCTGAGCGGGATGATTGCCGCTGTGCCGGGCGTGTCGGCGCTGATGTCCGCGCCGCGTCTGGGAAAACTGGGTGACAGGATCGGTACGGCGCGCATTCTGATGGCAACGCTCATCATCGCCGTGATCCTCTTCTTTGCCATGTCGTTCGTCACCACACCGCTTCAGCTCGGCGTGCTGCGCTTCCTGCTTGGTTTTGCGGATGGCGCCATGCTGCCTGCGGTTCAGACGCTGCTGGTGAAATATTCCAGTGACCAGGTAACAGGCCGCATTTTTGGCTACAACCAGTCGTTCATGTATTTAGGCAACGTAGCGGGCCCGCTGATTGGCGCATCGGTTTCGGCGATGGCGGGTTTCCGCTGGGTATTTGCCGCAACGGCGGTGGTGGTACTTATTAATATTATTCAACTGGCCTTTGCCTTACGCCGTCGCAGGCAAATCGCTGAGGCAAAGTCAGCCCGGTAAACACGATAATATATTATTTATTCTTATGAACGCCGCATTTTTATATAACGAAATGCGGCGCGTTTCTTTTAGAAAAACGTTTCGCTCCCGGTTCGGAATATCTTTTTTGGCAGCGATGTCACTTTTGCATAAGAGAAAATCAATCCATGCTTTGCATTATTCAATGAGGGTGTTAATTTCAGGGGGAATCACAAAAGGAAATAGCACCATGAAAAATCTCATTGCTGAGTTGTTGGTTAAGCTTGCCCAAAAGGAAGAAGAGTCGAAAGAGCTGGTAGCCCAGGTCGAGGCGCTGGAAATTGTCGTTACGGCACTGTTGCGACAGATGGCAAAACCGGAGCAGGAAGCGTTGATAGACAACGTTGAAGGCGCGCTGGAGAACGCTCGCCCTGATTCACAGGTGCCCGCAGAAGATGCGGAGCTGCTTCAACAATACGTAAAGAAGCTTTTAAGGCATCCTCGCAGCTAACCTGCCAGAGGTGAAAATGACGTGTCACATAATTGTCATGCAGGATGCCTGGCGTCGCGCTGTTTTTATTTTTACCCACTTGTCATGGGGTTATTAAATTGAAGCAGAGCACACTTTTCACCGCATTATTTACGTTATTAATGACTTTTGTCCTTCCGGCATAACCGGGTAATGATAATCGCACCGCGACGGAACTGAAATAACCGGTAAGCCCGGCGAAAATCATGGTTGCAGGGTGGTTTTTTTCCCGTAACGAACCAGACTTAACGTGGAACTTCACATAAAGGATGGTGCAATGAAAACAACAATACTGGTTACCCTGCTCTCTGGCCTGTGCCTGATGGCCTCAGCACACGCGGAAGAGAAAACGTTAACGCCCCAGCAGCAGCGCATGACGACCTGTAACCAACAGGCCACATCACAAAGTCTGAAAGGGGATGCCCGTAAAACGTATATGAGCGACTGCCTTAAGAAGGGTGCGACCAAACCGGGTGAAAAAAGCCTGACCCCGCAGCAGCAAAAAATGCGCGAGTGTAATGCTCAGGCGACGCAGCAGATGCTAAAAGGCGACGATCGCAGCAAGTTCATGAGCGCGTGCCTGAAGAAACAGGCGTAGTGCTAAGGGTGAGCCACGATAGTGGCTCACCCAAAATTTCATACTTTCGCTGTCATTCTCTCACTATAGCTGGGGAAATGGTTTCATAATTTTCCCAAGAAAGATGAGCGATGAATGTTATGAAATCACGAGCACATTCGGGAAGCGGGCACCAGCAGCTTTTACTGGATGACTCATACCGTTCCGGCGGCGTTACTCATCAGGACTTACTCAGCTTCTCTGATTTTTCCATGCATTTTTGCATCGCCTCGATCACGGCGGAGCGGAAGCCACGATCTTCCAGCACGCGCACGGCTTCAATGGTCGTGCCGCCCGGCGAGCACACCATATCTTTCAGTTCGCCCGGATGTTTACCCGTTTCCAGCACCATTTTGGCCGAGCCCATTACCGCCTGCGCCGCAAATTTGTAAGCCTGCGCGCGCGGCATGCCGCCCAGCACGGCGGCATCCGCCATGGCTTCGATAAACATAAAGACATACGCCGGCGCCGAGCCGCTCACGCCAACTACCGGGTGGATCATCGCTTCGGCAATCACTTCCGCTTCGCCGAAGCAGCGGAAAATATTCAGTACATCCGCCACGTCTTCAGACGTCACCAGGGCGTTCGGGGTCACGGAGGTCATGCCGGCATTCACCAGCGACGGGGTGTTTGGCATGGCGCGAACAATCTTACGGTCGTGGCCCAGCGCGCGGGCGAGCTGATCGAGGGTCACGCCTGCGGCAATCGACACCACCAGGGTATCTTTATTCAGGCTGGAGGTGATCTCGCTCAGGACTTTAATCATGATATTCGGCTTAACGGCGCCAAAGACAATGTCCGCTACCTGAGCCACTTCCTGCGCGCTTTCTGCGGCGTTGATACCATACTCATCACGCAGCGCCGCGACTTTATCCGGTGACGGGGTATAGACCCAAATCTGCCCCGGCAGCACCTGGCCGCTGGCAATCAGTCCACCGAGGATAGCTTTACCCATGTTCCCGCAGCCGATAAACCCGATTTTCTTATCCATCACGTCTCTCCGTTATTATGCGTTGTTATCTCTCACTGATAGCTTAACAACGAAATGCAGGCGACAATAGTCGCCAGAATCATATTGGGGAGAGACTATGGCGATTTGGGTTGATGCGGACGCGTGTCCGAACGTGATCAAAGAGATTTTATTTCGCGCTGCCGAGCGCGTGCAGATGCCGCTGACGCTGGTGGCGAACCAGAATATCCGCGTGCCGCCCTCCAGATACATTCGTTCTCTGCGCGTTCCGGCCGGGTTCGACGTGGCGGATAACGAGATAGTACGCCTGTGCAGCGCGGGGGATTTGGTGATCACCGCAGATATCCCGCTGGCGGCCGATGTTCTGGCGAAAGGGGCGGCGGCGCTGAACCCGCGTGGAGAACGTTATTCTCCGGCAACGATCCGCGAGAAACTTACCATGCGTGATTTTATGGATACGCTGCGTTCCAGCGGCGTGCAGACCGGTGGGCCAGATAGCCTGTCGCAGCGCGATCGCCAGCAGTTTGCCGCCGAGCTGGATAAATGGCTGCTGGAAGTGAAACGCCGCCCGGCGTAGACATCCTCCGGGCTGTTTTGTGGTACAGTGTGGCTTCCACAGGCTTGTCATTCCGTACCGCTTTGCAGTAAAGTTAGCGCAACATCTTCTGCAATCATTTCTTTACAGCCTTCAGTTATCCGGCATCAAGGGGAACACCTGGTTATGAACCCACCCATCTTTTTAGTTGGCCCTCGCGGCTGTGGGAAAACGACCGTTGGTCTGGAGCTGGCGCGTTTGTGCCAGAGTCAGTTCGTCGATACTGACCACTGGCTCCAGGAGAATGCCGGTCAGACCATCGCCGATATCGTGGAGAATGAGGGGTGGGAGAGCTTTCGCGCGCGCGAAACGGCTACGCTGGAAGCGGTGACCGCACCGTCAACCGTGATTGCAACTGGTGGGGGCATTATTCTGGCACCGTACAATCGTCAGTTTATGCGCGAAAAAGGTGTCGTGATCTACCTCTGTGCCCCGGTGTCGACGCTGGTGGGGCGGCTGGAAGCGTTTCCGGAAGAGGGGCAGCGCCCGGCGCTGACCGCGAAACCGCTGAGTGAAGAGGTCAGCGACGTGCTCGCCGAACGCGATGCGCTATACCGCGAGGCGGCACACCATGTTGTGGATGCCTCGGCGTCACCCGAAAAAGTTGCGATTCAGATTATTACCGCCCTGCGTTTGGCTTGCGCCAGCTAACAGCCGTCTATACTCATAGCTCAGACATAAAAAAAGGATGAGCTATGCCAACCAGACCTCCCTATCCACGTGAAGCCCGCATCGTTACCGTTGAAAAAGGTAATGGCGATGAGACCGTCACCTGGTATCAGCTGCGTGCCGATCACCCCAAACCGGATTCGCTGATCAGCGAACATGAAACCGAACAGGAAGCGCGGGATGCGAAACGGCGCTATGAGGATCCAGAGAAGTCCTGATAAAAGTCCGAATTCGTTACAACCGTGCCTGCATCACACTTTTAACTTATCGCCAATGTTAAGTAGCAGTTAATATTTAGTTATTACAGGTGGATTCGGAAAGGCCAGTCGATCTTTACACTACGGTGTAGAGATCCCCTGCTACGCTTGGTGCTGTTTTGTTGAATAAATGAACGGTGCAGCGTAGTGAGCCTGTACCTGTGTGGCAGTTGTGGTAGTAACGAAAGGCGATCAAAATGAAGGCGACGTTGGCGATCCTCACAATCGGTGTGGTCCCTGTAAGCGAAGTATTACCGCTCCTCACGGAGCATATCTCTGAACAACAGATTAAGCATCTTAGCCTGTTAGGGAAGATGAGTCGGGAAGAGGTCATGGAAGACTACGCTGTCGAGGCGGGGGATGAGCCCCTGGCAACGTTATTAAGCGACGGTAAACTGGCGCATGTGTCGCGCCAGAAAATTGAGCGCGCGCTACAGGGCGTGATCGAAGTGCTCGATAATCAAGACTATGACGTCATTTTGCTGATGAGCACGGCACCGATTAAAGGGCTTAGCGCGCGTAACGCCATTCTGCTCGAACCGATGCGGATCATTCCGCCACTGGTGGCGTCAATTGTGGATGGTCACCAGGTTGGGGTCATCGTTCCCGTTGAAGAACTGCTGGATAACCAGACGGTGAAGTGGGCCGCGCTTGAGCACACTCCGCTGTACGCGCTGGCAAATCCGTTCTGGGACAGCGAAGCGAAACTGATTGCGGCTGGACAGGAGTTGATCGACAGAGGGGCGGATGTCCTGATGCTGGACTGCCTGGGGTTCCATCAGCGGCATCGTGATTTACTGCAAAAGGCGCTGGATGTTCCGGTGTTGCTCTCTAACGTCCTGATGGCGCGCCTGGCGTCGGAATTACTGGTGTAATGAATTTTGCGTGACAGGTCATGAGCATGGCCCCTATAGTGGATTTTTCTCTATAAATATAAGGGCCAGTTCATGCTTCAAAGTAACGAATACTTTTCCGGTAAAGTGAAATCCATTGGTTTTACCAGCAGCAGCACTGGCCGCGCCAGTGTCGGCGTAATGGCAGAAGGGGAATACACCTTTGGCACCGCAGAAGCGGAAGAGATGACGGTGGTCAGCGGCGCGCTGAACGTCTTACTGCCGGGTGAAACGGAGTGGAAAGTCTTTAGCGCCGGGCAGGTATTCAACGTGCCGGGCCACAGCGAGTTCCATTTACAGGTTGCAGAGCCAACCTCTTATCTGTGCCGCTATCTGAAGTGATGTTTTTTCCCTCTCCCCGTTGGGGAGAGGGTGATGGAGAATTACCTCTGCGCTTCGCCGCCGAGGCCTTCCACCAGATTCTGGATCAGCGCCGCCAGCTCGCCGGTCATCAGGATAAAGTCTGCGTCAAAGCGCTGGGCATAATCTTCGCGGTCGATATCTTCGTTCTGATCGCGCAGTTCATCGCAGAATTTCAGACGCTTCACCGAGCCGTCATCACACATCACAAACTGAATGCGCTGCTGCCAGTCGAGCGCCAGTTTGGTCACCACTTTGCCCGCTTCAATGTGCACGGCGATTTCGTCGCTCACCAGATCCTGTTTCTTCGCGCGGATCACGCCGCCGTCTTCCAGCAGCGCTTTCAGCTCTGCTTCATCAAGGATCTGGAAGCCCTGAGCGGCCGTCCCGCTGCGCACCCACTCCGTCAGGGTCAGCTCAATCGGCGTTTCCAGCGCCAGCGGAACCACCGGCAATGAGCCAAGGCTCTTACGCAGCAGCGCCAGCGTATCTTCCGCTTTTTTGGCGCTGGCGCAGTCCACCATGATCAGCCCGTTAACGGTATCGATCCACATCATGGTCTGGCTAAAGCGGCTAAAGGCGCGCGGCAGCAGCGAGTGCAGCACTTCATCCTTCAGCGAATCTTTTTCGGTTTTTTTAAGCTTACGGCCCTGTTCAGCTTCCAGCTTGAAGATCTTCGCTTCGAGCGCCTGCTTAACCACGGGCGTTGGCAGGATCTTCTCTTCTTTACGGGCGCAAACGATGATTTGCCCCGTGCTGCTGGCGTGGGTCAGCGCATCGCTTTGAGAACCCATTGGCGGAACCCAGCCGGTTTTTGCCATATCCTGGCTACCGCAAGGGGTAAAGGAGTAAGCGGCTAACTGTTTTTCCATCTCTTCTGCACGCAGCGAAACGTCGCGGCTGAGACGGTAAACCATCAAATTTTTGAACCACAGCATGATAATTTCCACGGCCTTGTCGTTAAATCAGCGGGCATGATAACGAATTGTCGCATCGCTTGCATTGCTAATCGGGAAGCAGGCTTCTACTCTGTTGATAATCAAAATAATGAGGAGTGTCTTGTGCGTATTGGGATTGATTTGGGCGGCACCAAAACAGAAGTTATTGCGCTGAGCGAGCAGGGAGAGCAACTGTTTCGCCACCGTCTGCCTACGCCGCGCGATGATTATCACCAGACCCTCGAAACGATTGCCCGCCTGGTCGATATGGCAGAGCAGGCAACGGGCGAGACGGGGACGGTGGGGATTGGGATCCCCGGCTCCATATCGCCCTATACTGGCGTGGTGAAAAATGCCAACTCCACCTGGCTCAACGGTCAGCCGTTTGATAAAGACGTAAGTCAACGTCTGAACCGGGAAGTGCGTCTGGCAAATGACGCCAACTGCCTGGCGGTGTCCGAGGCCGTCGATGGCGCCGCGGCAGGCGCGCAGACCGTTTTTGCGGTCATCATCGGCACCGGCTGCGGGGCGGGCGTAGCTATCAGCGGACGCTCGCATATTGGCGGCAACGGCACCGCGGGCGAGTGGGGACACAACCCGCTGCCGTGGATGGACGAAGATGAACTCAAATACCGCGCCGAAGTACCGTGCTATTGCGGCAAGCAGGGCTGTATTGAGACCTTTATTTCCGGGACGGGGTTTGCCACCGATTATCATCGTCTGAGCGGCCAGCCGCTGAAAGGTAACGAGATTATGCGTCTGGTTGAGGAGCAGGATCCGGTGGCTGAACTGGCGCTCAGCCGCTACGAAATGCGGCTGGCAAAATCCCTGGCGCATGTGATCAATATTCTCGATCCCGACGTGATTGTGCTGGGCGGCGGCATGAGCAACGTCGACCGGCTGTACGCGACGGTGCCCACGCTGATAAAACAGTGGGTATTTGGCGGCGAGTGCGAAACGCCGATCCGCAAAGCCGTCCACGGTGATTCCAGCGGCGTGCGCGGCGCAGCGTGGTTGTGGCCGGAATAAACGCAAAACAGCAACGCAAGTTTTTGTACCCTCTCCCACGGGGAGAGGGCCAGGGTGAGGGCACCAGACCGCAGCGCCCTATCATTTAACCCACCGCAAACTCCCTGTCCAGCCTGCTGTATCCCAGTCCGTTGATCTTCTTCACTTTGATCTGCACCGGAATACGATCTTTCATTGCCTCGACGTGACTGATCACGCCGATGGTTTTCCCGGTGGCGTTCAGCGCGTCGAGCGCATCCAGCGCGGTATCCAGCGTTTCGCTGTCGAGCGTGCCGAACCCTTCATCCAGGAACAGCGAGTCAATCCGCGTTTTGTGACTGACCAGATCGGAAAGCGCTAAGGCCAGCGCCAGGCTGACCAGGAAACTCTCCCCGCCGGAAAGGGTGCGCGTATCGCGTACCGCATCGGCCTGCCAGGTGTCGACCACCTCCAGCTCCAGCGCGTCGCTCGCTTTACGCTGGAGCAGGTAGCGGCCGTGCAGACGGTTGAGCTGCTGGTTGGCAAGCCACACCAGGTTATCCAGCGTCAGCCCCTGGGCAAATTTACGGAATTTATCGCCGGTGCTGGAGCCTATCAGCGCATTGAGATAGCCCCAGTCGTCGGCCTGACGCGCCGCTTCCTCAATCTGCTGCATTAACGCCTGCTGGTGCAGACGGTTATCGCTGTCCTGTTTGAGCTGCTGGCGGATCTCCCCCTGATGCGTGGTGTTGTCCCGAAGCTGCTGCGCCAGCTGCTGTATCCGTGCCTGAAGGGTTGCGAGATCGGTTTCCAGCCCCTCCGGGCGTTGTGTCTGGTGCGCCTGAAGCTGCTGGCTTGCCTGTACCGAGAGCGCCATGGCCTGCTGAAGCTGGTTCTCGAGCGTCTGCTTTTGCTGTTCAAGCTGGCGGATCGACGCATCATCCAGCAGGGCGGCGAGAAATGCCTCGCGATCGGCGAAGCAGCTCGCGGTCAGCGCGGCGCTGAACTGAGCCTGCGATTGCTGAAGCCGTTCACGCTCCAGGGTCTCCTGCTGCTGTAGGGTGGCGAGCTGGCTTTGCAGCGACACGCATTCGTCGTGGATCGCACGCCAGTTTTCAGGGATCACCGCGTCGGCTTCTGCATTATCAGAAACCGGCAGCGTATCCAGAATGGGCATCAGGGCGTTAATACGCTCCTGAATCGTACCGTGCTGGGCCTGTTTTTCCTGCCACCGGGCGTATTCGTTTTCGCGCGCGCTGAGCCAGGCGTTTTCAGCACCCTCATCGGGCTCGCAAAGCGACAGCGACCGTAACGAGGCCGCCAGCGCCTGACGCGTCGCCGCCAGCTGCTGCTGGTGCTGGCGCGCCTGTCCTTCCTGTTCATTGAGCTGGTATTGCAGCGTCAGACGCTGGCTTAGCTGATAAAGCTGGCGTTCGTACTGCTCCTGTTCGCTCATCCAGGGGGCGATATCATCCTGAATATTCAGCGCTATGTTCAGGGAAGTGCAGACCTCCAGCCACTCTTTAGTGAGTGCTTGCTCTTCCTGAGAGAGGGACTGGGCTTCCGCTGTCTCGCGCTGGATCTGCTGGGTCAGCGCATTGACCTGCCCGAGCACCAGCAACCCTTCCTCTTTCAGCGCGGCAACCTCTTTTTCGAGGGCATCGCGGCGGCGCTGATTGTCTGTCAGTTCGAGTGCCTGATACTGCACCACGGCCGGATGTTCGCATGAGCCGCAGAGCGGGCAAGGCTTACCGGCTTCCAGCTGAGCACGATAATTCTCAAGATCTTTGATTGTCGCTTCACGCTCACAGAGCGCCTTAAGATCGACAAAGTGCTGATTTTTCTCTTTATACTGCTGACGGCGCAGGGTCAGGGTGTCGTTGAGCGTGACCTGCTCAGCCTGTGCTTTCTTCACGCTTTCCGCATTCTGGCGCAGCCGTTTTTGCAGCGGCTGATAGCGAGCGTGAAGCGCGGTCAGGCGCTGGCGAAGCGCCCGCGTGTGTGCCTGTTGCTCCATTGCGGTTGTGATGGCCTCAGCCGTCAGCGTCAGCGTACTTTCCGGCATCCCGGCCAGCTTCTGGCGGAGCTCAGCAATGCGCGCCGACTGGGCCGCGAGCTGATTTTTATCGCGACTCAGCTGCGTAAAATGCGCCCGCCAGCCGGCAATTTCCTGTCCCCACTGACGGAAACGATCGTGTTCGGTCAGCCACTGCGTCAGCGCCGTGTGCTCTGTCTGCAACTGTTCACGGTTGCGCAGCGCACCGTTGCGGATACGCGCGCGCTGTGCCGCTCTGTCGCGTAAGCGAGTATTTACTTCAGCAATTCGCTCTGTGGTCTGCGACAGGCGGGCGGTCTGCTCCTGCTGGTGCTCCCACAGGGGGCGCAGCTGGGCGGCGGGCTGGGCCAGCTGAAGCTTCGCCAGTTGGGGAGCGGCGTCCGTCAGAGCCTGTTGCGCCTGCTGCTGCGAAACGGCTGCGCGCTGCTGTTCACGTATTAGCTCGTCGTTACGCGTAAGCCACTGAAAATCTTTCTGTTGGCTCTGCTGCCGGGCCAGCAGGATCTTTTCTTCGTCAGTGAGTGCCTGCAAACTTTGCTGCAAGTGCTGCTGCTGTTCCTCGCTCAGCAGCACAACGCCTGCGGCCTGCGCTTCACACATCTCCAGCGCGCTGCGTGCCGCTTTATGTTTTTCGAAGACCATGGCGGAAATCTGGCCGTAAATTTCCGTGCCGGTCAGTTCTTCCAGCAGCTCAGCGCGATCGCTCGGTTTCGCATTCAGGAAAGCGGCAAACTGCCCCTGAGAGAGCAGCATCGAGCGGGTAAAGCGTCCATAGTCCAGCCCGGTCAGTGCGGCGGTTTGTTCCAGCTTATCCGTGACTTTGTCGGCCAGAATTTTGCCGTCTTCGCAGCGGGCCAGCTCCACACGCGGTGCCTGTAAGTTTCCGTCCGGCTGGTTGCGGGCACGGTTCTGGCTCCAGAAAGCGCGATAGGCGACGCCTTTAACCTCGAACTCCACCTCTGCCAGACATTCGGCGGTATCGCGCGTCATCAGGTCGTTTTGGGCCTGGGAGACCTTATTAAGGCGCGGCGTTTCGTGGTAGAGCGCCAGGCAGATAGCGTCCAGCAGCGTGGTTTTACCTGCGCCGGTGGCACCGGTGATGGCAAACAGCCCGTTGCTGGCGAACGGCTCCGCGGTGAAATCAATTTTCCACTCGCCTTTCAGTGAATTGAGATTTTTCAGACGCAGGCTCAGAATTTTCATGCGTTTTCTTCCTCGTCATTGAGGGTATGCAGGGTCTGGGCAAACAGCTCGTTAAGCCTCGTTTGCCTGGCCTCGTCCATCTCTTCATGCGCAAGCCGCCGCGCGAACACCTCTTCAACCCGGAGTTCGCTCAGCGTTTCACGTTGAGCGCTCAGCAGAATTTTCTCGCGCTGCTCGCGGCTGCGGCGTACCAGCAGCACCTCCACGGGAAGATCTTCCGTCAGCGTCTGAATTTTACGCTGCATATCGTACAGGTAGTCGTCGGTGGCGATTTCGATATCGAGCCAGACGGGCGGGCTAAGCGCTGCGCCGCGCCACTGTTCAAGCTGGGCGGTAATGGCGGCCAGATCGCCTTTCAGCACCGCCAGCGGCTGGGTGACCGGCACCTCAAGCGTCTCAACGGCGCTGAGTTTGCCGTCGGTGAAGCTCACCAGATGCACGGATTTGGCTTTGCCCGTTTCGTCAAAACTGAGCGAAATGGGCGAGCCGCTGTAGCGGATGTGCTCGCAGCCGCCGATGATTTGCGCCCGGTGAATGTGCCCGAGGGCAATGTAGTCAGCGGGCGGGAAGTTCTGCGCCGGAAACGCGTCCAGCGTACCGATATAAATTTCGCGCACCGCGTCACTCTTACTGGCCCCGACGGTGGTGAGGTGTCCGGTGGCAACGATCGGAATGGCCTGTTCACCGCGCAGGGCACAGGCTTCCGTATGTTGCTGGTGGTAATAGCGCGTGATGGCCTGCAACAGATGCTGCTGCTTTTCGCTGCCGGACAGGCCGGCCTGGCTTTGCACGATATCGCGCGGGCGTAAAAACGGGATAGGGCACAGCACCGCGCCCGGCGTGCCGTCGCGTTTTTTCAGGATCTGCGGCGCGTGGCCGGCGCTGGCTACCACGGTGGTATTGAGGTACGCCAGAATATCGCGGGATTCGTTCAGCATCGCCACGGAATCATGGTTTCCGGCGACAATCACCAGATGACAACCGGTTTGCTGGAGGTTGACCACAAAACGGTTGTACAGCTCACGCGCATAGCTCGGCGGCGATCCGGTATCAAAAATGTCGCCCGCCACAATGATTGCGTCCACCTCGTGAGCCTGAGCCGTCTCCAACAGCCAGTTCAGGAACGCTTCATGTTCCGCGGCGCGGCTTTTGCTGTAAAAATTTTGACCCAGGTGCCAGTCTGAGGTGTGAAGTATGCGCATAAGAGATCCGTGGCAATAATAAGAAAGCAGGATTATAAACTTTCGGGGAGCGGAAAATAACCGCTGTAATAAAACAACAGTTTGCCATTTACCGTGGTAATGTTTTTCATAAATCTGTCATAAATCTGACGCATAATGACGCCGCATTACAGACTTGTAACTTAAATACGATAAGACAGGGCAAAGTATGGCGAGACGTATTCTGGTCGTAGAAGATGAAGCTCCGATCCGTGAAATGGTGTGCTTCGTGCTTGAACAAAATGGCTTCCAGCCGGTTGAAGCGGAAGATTATGACAGCGCGGTGAACCAGCTGAATGAACCCTGGCCCGACCTGATCCTGCTGGACTGGATGCTGCCTGGCGGTTCCGGATTGCAGTTTATCAAGCATATTAAGCGCGAGGCGATGACCCGCGATATCCCGGTAGTGATGTTGACGGCGCGCGGTGAGGAAGAGGATCGCGTGCGCGGTCTGGAAACCGGCGCGGACGATTACATTACCAAACCGTTCTCCCCGAAAGAGCTGGTGGCTCGAATCAAAGCGGTGATGCGCCGTATTTCACCGATGGCGGTGGAAGAGGTGATTGAGATGCAGGGGCTGAGCCTCGATCCTACCTCACACCGGGTCATGACCGGTGAAAATCCCCTCGATATGGGGCCCACCGAATTTAAACTCCTTCACTTCTTTATGACACACCCGGAACGCGTTTACAGCCGCGAACAGTTGCTGAATAACGTCTGGGGAACTAACGTCTATGTCGAAGACCGAACGGTTGACGTCCATATTCGCCGCCTGCGTAAAGCACTGGAACTGAGCGGCCACGATCGCATGGTACAGACGGTCCGCGGCACGGGTTATCGTTTCTCGACCCGTTTCTGAACAATGACAGGAGTGTGACGCGTGCTGGAACGTCTGTCATGGAAAAGGCTCGTCTTTGAACTGATCTTATGCTGTATTCCGGCCCTCATTCTGGGGGCTGTTTTTGGCTATCTGCCGTGGTTTTTACTGGTGGCCGTGACGGGACTGCTCGTCTGGCATTTCTGGAATTTACTGCGCCTGTCATGGTGGCTATGGGTCGACAGGAGTATGACACCTCCGCCGGGAAGCGGGAGCTGGGAGCCGCTGCTCTACGGCCTGCACCAGATGCAGATGCGTAATAAAAAGCGTCGTCGTGAGCTGGGAAGCCTGATCAAACGCTTTCGCAGCGGCGCGGAGTCGCTGCCGGACGCGGTGATCCTGACGACGGAAGAAGGGACCATCTTCTGGTGTAATGGCCTCGCGCAACAGCTGCTGGGCCTGCGCTGGCCGGATGATAATGGCCAAAATATCCTTAACCTTCTGCGTTATCCCGAGTTCACGCTGTATCTGAAAAAGCGCGATTTTACCCGTCCGCATAACCTTAAGCTCAACAACGGTCGTCATCTGGAAATCCGCGTGATGCCCTACAGCGATCGGCAGTGGCTGATGGTGGCGCGTGACGTAACCCAGATGCACCAGCTTGAGGGCGCGCGCCGTAACTTCTTTGCTAACGTCAGTCACGAGCTGCGTACGCCGCTGACGGTGCTTCAGGGCTACCTGGAAATGATGCAGGAACAAACGCTGGAGGGGGCGCCGCGTGAGAAAGCGCTGCATACCATGCGGGAGCAGACGTTCCGCATGGAAGGGCTGGTCAAACAGCTGCTGACGCTTTCAAAGATTGAGGCAGCCCCGTCGCTGGCGCTAAACGACATCATTGACGTGCCGATGATGCTGCGGGTGGTAGAGCGCGAGGCCCAAACGCTGAGCCATAATCAGCACACGCTGGCTTTTGACGTTGATAACACGCTGAAAGTGCTTGGCAGTGAAGATGAGTTGCGCAGTGCTATCTCAAATCTGGTGTATAACGCCGTGAATCATACCCCGCAAGGGACGCATATTACGGTGCGCTGGCAGCATACCCCGGCGGGCGCTGAATTTAGCGTCGAGGACAACGGCCCGGGGATTGGGCCAGAACATCTCCCGCGTCTTACCGAACGGTTCTACCGGGTGGATAAAGCGCGCTCGCGGCAGACCGGGGGAAGCGGACTGGGGCTGGCAATCGTGAAGCATGCGGTGAGCCACCACGACAGCCGTCTTGATATCGAAAGTACCCTGGGCAAGGGCACGCGCTTCAGCTTCGTGCTTCCGGAACGATTAATTGCCAAAAAAAGCGCCTGATGGCAGGCGTGTCAGTTTACCTTTCCACGGGCCAGCGTTTGCTGGCTCGTTTGCTTTGCAGTCAAGCGAAACGCGGCTGAATATTATACGGCTGCTGCTTTTTTGTTCGCATGATTAGCCATGAGTTTTTCTTATACATGGCATATTATTTTGGTCTGCATTTTCATGCTGGCATATTGTTCTGGTTTTACGATCCCTCCTTGCCTTTAAACGTTATAAGCGTTTAAATTGCCCCCCATATACTGTCAGACCGACTGTATATGCGTGGTAAATCGAAAAACTATTCTTCTCCACGCCAGGACGGGAGCATATCCCGCTGAAATTGAGCAAATTTTCCGCTGCATTGTCCCGTCAGGGATGGCGAAAATCTCAACGTTTTCAACACCACATCCACAGGCAGTAAGGTTTTATGACCCATCACTTGAAATCGCGTGACATTATCGCGCTGGGCTTTATGACATTTGCGCTGTTCGTTGGCGCAGGCAACATCATTTTCCCGCCAATGGTTGGCTTACAGGCGGGTGAACACGTCTGGACGGCTGCGTTTGGCTTCCTGCTGACTGCCGTGGGTCTACCGGTACTGACCGTCATCGCGCTGGCGAAAGTGGGCGGCGGTGTGGACAGCCTCAGCACCCCGATTGGCAAAGTGGCCGGCGTTCTGCTGGCAACCGTCTGCTATCTGGCCGTTGGCCCGCTGTTCGCAACCCCGCGTACGGCGACCGTCTCCTTTGAAGTGGGTATCGCTCCGCTGACCGGTGACGGTGCGATGCCGCTGTTTATTTACAGCCTGATTTACTTCGCCATCGTGATTCTGGTTTCTCTCTATCCGGGCAAACTGCTGGATACCGTAGGGAACTTCCTGGCACCGCTGAAAATTGTGGCGCTGATCGTGCTGGCGGTTGCGGCTATCGTCTGGCCTGCGGGTCCTATCAGCTCCGCGATGGACGCGTATGAGAACGCGGCGTTCTCAAACGGTTTCGTGAATGGCTATCTGACGATGGATACGCTCGGCGCGATGGTGTTTGGTATTGTTATCGTTAACGCCGCGCGTTCTCGCGGTGTGACCGAAGCGCGTCTGCTGACCCGCTACACCATCTGGGCTGGCCTGATGGCCGGTGTCGGCCTGACGCTGCTGTATCTGGCGCTGTTCCGTCTGGGGTCAGATAGCGCAACGCTGGTCGATCAGAGCGCAAACGGCGCGGCGATCCTGCATGCTTACGTGCAGCACACCTTTGGTGGGGCAGGCAGCATGCTGCTGGCAGCGCTGATTTTCCTCGCGTGCCTGGTGACGGCGGTGGGCCTGACCTGCGCCTGTGCAGAGTTCTTCGCCCAGTATCTGCCGCTCTCTTACCGCACGCTGGTGTTTATCCTCGGCATCTTCTCCATGGCGGTGTCGAACCTCGGTCTGAGCCACCTGATTCAGGTATCCATTCCGGTGCTGACGGCGATCTATCCGCCATGTATCGTGCTGGTCGTGCTGAGCTTCACGCGTCCGTGGTGGCATAACTCTACGCGAATTATTGCGCCAACCATGTTTATCAGCCTGATTTTTGGTATCCTTGACGGGATCAAAGCATCAGCATTTGCAGAAATCCTGCCAGCCTGGACACAGCGTCTGCCGCTGTCCGAGCAGGGCCTGGCCTGGCTGATGCCTTCCGTTGTTGCGCTGGTTCTGGCGATTGTTTGGGACCGTGCTGCCGGGCGTCAGGTAACCTCCAACGCTCATTAATCAACGGCAACAAATTGTTTAACCACGGGGCTTAAGGCCCCGTGGTTTTTTGTTTTTTTCGTGTTGAATGGCAAGATTTTAATGGAAAGCACTAACAAACTTAAACGTGGATTGAGCACCCGCCACATCCGCTTTATGGCGCTGGGCTCGGCTATCGGCACCGGTCTTTTTTATGGCTCGGCAGATGCCATCAAAATGGCCGGTCCAAGCGTTCTGCTGGCCTACATCATCGGCGGCGCCGCGGCTTATATCATCATGCGTGCGCTGGGTGAGATGTCGGTTCATAACCCGTCTGCAAGCTCGTTTTCACGCTACGCGCAGGAAAACCTGGGCCCGCTGGCCGGTTTTATCACCGGCTGGACCTACTGCTTCGAAATCCTGATTGTCGCGATTGCTGACGTAACGGCGTTTGGTATCTATATGGGGGTCTGGTTCCCCGCCGTGCCGCACTGGATCTGGGTGCTGAGCGTGGTACTGATCATCTGCGCCGTTAACCTGATGAGCGTGAAGGTGTTTGGCGAGCTGGAGTTCTGGTTCTCCTTCTTCAAGGTTGCGACCATTATCATCATGATCCTCGCCGGTTTCGGCATCATTATCTGGGGTATCGGTAACGGCGGTCAGCCAACCGGCATTCATAACCTGTGGAGCAACGGAGGCTTCTTCAGCAACGGCTGGCTTGGGATGGTCATGTCGCTTCAGATGGTCATGTTCGCCTATGGCGGTATCGAGATTATCGGCATCACCGCCGGGGAAGCGAAAGACCCTGAGAAGTCCATTCCGCGCGCCATTAACTCGGTGCCGATGCGCATCCTGGTGTTCTATGTGGGCACGCTGTTTGTGATTATGTCCATCTACCCGTGGAACCAGGTGGGCACCAACGGCAGCCCGTTTGTTCTGACCTTCCAGCATATGGGCATTGCGTTTGCGGCCAGTATTCTCAACTTTGTGGTGCTGACCGCCTCGCTGTCGGCCATCAACAGTGACGTGTTCGGCGTGGGCCGCATGCTGCACGGCATGGCGGAGCAGGGCAGCGCGCCGAAGGTGTTTGCCAAAACGTCGCGTCGCGGCACTCCGTGGGTAACGGTGCTGGTGATGACCGTGGCGCTGCTGTTCTCGGTCTACCTGAACTACATCATGCCGGAGAACGTCTTCCTGGTAATCGCGTCGCTGGCGACCTTCGCTACCGTGTGGGTGTGGATCATGATCCTGTTGTCGCAGATTGCGTTCCGTCGCCGCCTGTCGCCAGAAGAGGCCAAAGCGCTCAAGTTCAAAGTGCCGGGGGGCGTGCCAACGACCATCGTCGGCCTTATCTTCCTGGTCTTCATCATTGGCCTGATTGGTTATCACCCGGATACCCGTATCTCCCTGTACGTGGGCTTTGCGTGGATCGTCCTGCTGCTGGTGGGCTGGATGTTTAAATGCCGCCGCGACCGTCAGCTGGCGGAAGCAGAGTAAGATAAAAATGCCGGGTGGCGCTGCGCTTACCCGGCCTACACGCCCTTTTGCCCCGGCAAAAAGTCTCATCCCCCGTCCTCCTCCCCCAATAAATTCCGTCATGGTGAGCTAACCTTAACAACCCTGTGGCAAGGTGACGTCAATTTCATCAAAGGGGATTCGTGATGTTAAACGCCTGGCACCTTCCGGTTGCCCCATTTGTTAAGCAAAACAAAGACAACCTTGTGATTACGCTCTGGCTGGCGGGGGAAAATCAGCCTGAACGCGTGACGCTGCGCGCCGAAGTGGATAATGAAGAAACGTCGCTGAAAATGCACAAAGTGCGCAGCCAGCCGCAGCCGGGCATCACGGCGTGGCGGGCAAATATCGATTTGCGCAGCGGGCAGCCGCGACGCCGTTACGGCTTTAAGCTGCTGTGGAATAACCGTCAGCTGTGGTTTACCCCGCAGGGATTTAGCCGTTTTCCGCCCGCGCGCCTGGAGCAGTTTGCGGTGGACTGTCCCGATAGCGGCCCGCAATGGGTTAACGATCAGGTCTTTTACCAGATTTTCCCGGACCGCTTTGCGCGTTCCGAAAAGCGCACCGCCGATCAGGACAAGGTCTACTACCATCATGCGGCCGGTCACGACATCATCCTGAAAAAATGGGATGAGCCGCTGACCGCCCAGGCGGGGGGATCAACCTTTTATGGCGGCGATCTCGACGGTATCAGCGAAAAACTGCCGTACCTGAAAACGCTCGGCGTGACGGCGCTCTACCTGAACCCGGTGTTTAAAGCGCCAAGCGTGCACAAATACGATACTCAGGATTATCGCCACGTTGACGAGCAGTTTGGCGGTGACGAGGCGCTGCTGCGGCTGCGTCATAACACGCAAAAAGAAGGTATGCGTCTGATCCTCGATGGTGTGTTCAACCACAGCGGGGATTCTCACGGCTGGTTTGATCGTCACAATCAGTCGATGGGGGGCGCTTGCCATAATCCTGACTCACCGCAGCGTGACTGGTACAGTTTTGACGAGGAGGGGCGCGCTCTGGACTGGCTGGGCTACCCGAGCCTGCCGAAGCTCGATTTCCAGTCGCCCTCGCTGGTGAACGAGATCTACGGCGGGGAAGACAGCATCGTGCGCCACTGGCTCAGGGCACCGTGGAATATGGACGGCTGGCGGCTTGACGTGGTGCATATGCTGGGGGAAGCGGGTGGGGCGCGAAATAATCTACAGCATGTCGCCGCCATTACCCGCTCGGCAAAAATGGCCCGCCCGGAGGCATTCGTTTTCGGGGAGCATTTTGGCGACGCGCGCCAGTGGTTGCAGGCAGATGCGGAAGACGCGGCGATGAACTATCGCGGCTTCACCTTCCCGCTGTGGGGGTTCCTCGCAAACACCGATATCTCTTACGATCCGCAGCATATTGACGCCGAAACCTGCATGGCGTGGATGGATAACTATCGCGCCAGCCTGTCGCATCAGCAGCAGCTGCGGATGTTCAACCAGCTCGACAGCCACGATACCGCGCGCTTTAAGTCGCTGCTGGGTAAAGATGTGGCGCGCCTGCCGCTGGCGGTGACCTGGCTCTTCACCTGGCCGGGCGTACCCTGCATCTACTATGGCGATGAAGTCGGGCTGGACGGCAACAACGATCCGTTCTGCCGTAAAACCTTCCCGTGGGAGCCTGAAAAGCAGGATCAGGATCTGTTCAGCCTGTACCAGCGCATGGCGACGCTGCGCAAGCAGAGCCAGGCCCTGCGCTACGGGGGCTGTCAGGTGATGTACGCCCACGATAACGTGGTGGTGTTTGTCCGCGTCTACAACCAGCAGCGCGTGCTGGTCGCAATCAACCGGGGCGAGGCGTGCGAAGTCGTGCTGGACAATTCCCCGCTGCTGGCCGGTAAAACGTGGAAGAGTAAAGAGGGCAAAGCGACGTTCCTGGAGAGCGTGCTCACGCTTCCCGCTATCTCTGCGGCGGTCTGGTTCGGCGGTTAACCGCAGGCAGACGGGTTTTCACCTTTTAAGATGGCGCAAATGCAACTATTTGTGTCAATCTTAACGGATCGTTTACGGTGAAGGTGGAAACATGGACGAGCTTTACATCCTTGGCTGTTTGTTCCTGGTTTTTGCGCTGGTAGTGGCACCCGTGCTGGCGGTTATCGGCTTTAACCGAAGCACGGCGGCGAAGCAGGAGATCGCCCGGCTTCGCCAGCGCATTGAGGCGCTTGAGCAGCGTGGTGTGGCTGAAAAAGTGCCGGAGCCGGTGCAGGCCGTCACGCCGGTGGAGGAACCAGCGGCAGAGGCCGTTACCGCACCTGTCGATCCCTGGCGTCCCGAACCGCCCGTCACCGAAGCAAAACCTGCACCTGTACGGGCGGCAAAACGGCCTTCTGCCTTCGGCGGCATTCTCTCCTCGCTGGCGCGCTGGTTCATGCAGGGCAATCCGCTGGCGAAGCTGGGGATTGTGCTGCTCTTCCTGGGTCTCTCTTTCCTGCTGCGCTATACCGTTGAACATTCACTGTTCCCGCTTGAGCTGCGCCTTGCTGCCACGGCGCTGTTTGCCATGGTTCTGCTGGTCATTGGCTGGCGGCTGCGGCACAGGCAGCGTATCTATGCCCTTATTCTACAGGGCGGGGCGACCGGCGTACTCTACCTGACCGTCTTTGGCGCATTCCGGCTGTGGCAGATGCTGCCGATGACCCTGGCGTTTGCGCTGCTGGTGGTGATTTGCGCGGCGAGCGTTGGGCTGGCCGTTCTGCAAAGGGCCCTGAGCCTTGCCATGCTGGCGAGCCTCGGCGGGTATCTCGCCCCGCTGCTTCTGTCGACGGGCGGGGGAAGCTTTGTGGCGCTGTTCTCCTTCTATCTTCTGCTGTCCATCGGCATTCTCGTCATCAGCATCTGGCAGCACTGGCGCGAGCTCAATCTGCTCGGGCTGCTCTTTACGTTCGGCGTTGGCGGCTTGTGGGGGCTGAGCTACTACCAGCCTGAAGACTACGTCATCTGCCAACTGTTTCTGATCGCCAATACGCTGATTTTCGGCGTGTTTAGCGTAGCGCTGTCGCTGCGGGCGCAGGAAAAGGGCAAGCAGATTATTGACGGCGTACTGCTGTTTGCCCCGCCGCTGGTGGGGTTTGGGATGCAGTACGGCATGACCTCGCACTGGACGTACGGCCCGGCGCTCAGCGCGCTGGGCTACGGTGCGTTTTACCTCTCGCTGGCGTTTCTCGCGCTGCGGCGTTACCCCTCCATCGGACGACCGCTGGTTATGGCGGCGCTGGCGATTGGCGGCGGGTTTGCCACGCTTGCCATCCCGCTGGCGCTGTCGGCACGCTGGACGGCGATGGCCTGGGCGCTGGAAGGGCTGGGCATCCTGTGGCTGGGCGTACAACAGCAGCAGAGGCGCATGAGTTATAGCGGGACGGCGCTGCTGGTTCTGGCGCTCGGCAGCGCCATGTGGGCGCAGATGAACGGCGTCACGTCGCTGAGCCTGCTGCTGATCTTCGCGGTGCTCAGCCTCTGCTGGCTGGCTGCGGCCTGGCTGTGGCGGAAAATCGCGCTGCCGGGCAGCTGGGCGCTGCTGTTCTGGCTGGTGGCGCTGATGGGCGCGTCGCAGTTGATCCTCAAGCCGGAATTAGCGGTTCTGGCGGGCGTGCTGGCGCTGACGGCGGCGTCGGCCTGGGGCTGGCGGCAAATTGCCGCGCGTCTGGCATGGCGGGAGCTGGATGCCAGTAAATGGCTGCTGTGGCCGATGATGCTGCTGATGGTGCTGTATCAGGTCTCGCACCAGCAGATCCTGGCGGCCGGCTGGGCAAATCTGGCCTGGTGTATTGCGCTTCCTGCTGCCCTTATGCTGCTGCGGCGCGACGAAGAAAAACGTCTTCCGCGCCTGTCGATGGGGCTGCACCTGTCGCTGTTGTGGATGATTTTGCTGCCGCTGGGCGCTGAGCTTTACTGGTTTGCCCGCTCCCTGCCGTGGGGGATGGCGGCCTGGGGAAGCGGAATCGCCATGGCTGTTGGCGGTGGGGTAATTATGGCGCTCTCCGCGGCCGTTCGGCATCGCGCGTGGCCGTTCCGGGTCTGGCCTGCACT
Source organism: Enterobacter cloacae complex sp. (assembly GCF_900322725.1). Lineage (NCBI taxonomy): Bacteria > Pseudomonadati > Pseudomonadota > Gammaproteobacteria > Enterobacterales > Enterobacteriaceae > Enterobacter > Enterobacter cloacae complex sp. Next base: position 3,162,833 of record NZ_LT991957.1, read on the forward strand.
CTATGCCTGTCTTAGCATGATACCGGTGGTTGTGGTGCTCCTGGTATTGCTGGTGGTCACCAACTTCCAGGACGGCGTGGTCTATCGTCAGACCTGGCTGCCGCTGGTGAACCCGCTTGAGGAAGGGGCTGCGTTCGCCCTGCTGGGGCTGGTGGTCTTCTATCGGGCCGTGGCGCGCTACTATCCGGCATCGCTTGCGCAGTCCCGACCGTGGCCCGCCGTTGCGCTAATGGCGCTTGGCTTCTGGTGGCTTAACGGCGCGCTGCTGCGCGCCCTGGCGTGGTACGGCGAGGTGGCCTGGAACATGGAATCGCTGTGGCATTCGCGGCTTATTCAGACCACCTTTGCCCTGTTCTGGATGTTCTGCGCGCTGGTGGTGATGATCCGCGCCACCCGTCGGGCCTCCCGCCAGCAGTGGCTTGGCGGTGCGACGCTGCTGGGCGTGGTCATGCTCAAGCTGATGCTGGTGGACAGCGCGGGCGGAGGCGGCCTGGCGCGCGCCGTCGCGTTTATTGGCGTGGCGATCCTGGTCCTGATTGTGGGCTATTTCTCGCCGCTACCGCCTAAAGCAGGAGAAGAAAAATGAAATGGATGAAAGCGGTTGTTTGTGCGGCACTGCTGGCCCAGTCCGGTCCGGCGATAAGCGAGAGCGCACCGGCGGAATCTCCCCGGGATTATGCCTTCGGCCTGTCCCTTGATACCTCAACAGCGTCGCCGTGGTATCGGGTCACGCTGCCGTTGTCCGTCTACCAGCAGAGCACATCGCCCGATCTGCGCGACGTTCGCGTGTTTAACCAGGCGGGTGAGGCGGTACCGTTCAGCCTGGTTACCACAACGCGTCCGCAGCCGGCACCGACCACAACGCCTCTGCGCCTTTTTGCGCTTAACGCCTCGCCGGGCGGGGAAGAAAACAACGGCGAGAAAATTATGCTGCGGGCCAGAAATGGCGTGGAAATTGTGCTGGAAGGGCAGACAGCGGCGGCGGCCGGACAGCACTATCTGCTGACTCTGCCGGAAAACGCGGCTGAGGTTCCGCTCTCTCAGCTCCAGCTGATCTGGGACGCGCCGCAGGGCTCGTGGCAGGGGACCGCATCGGTCTATTACGGTGAGGATCTGAAAAACTGGTCTACCCTGCGCGAAGAGATGCCGCTGCTGGACGTGATGAGCGGGCAGGATCGCCTTAAGCTCGACCGCATCAATACCGATCTGGTGTTATCCCCTGAGGCGAATCGTTATCTGCTTCTGGTGCTGAACACGGGGCATTCTGCCCTGACGCTAACCGGCGTCAACGCCATTAACGCCCCTGCACAGGCGGAATCTGAACACATTAGCCTGGCGGGAGAGGGAGAGCGTGTATCCGAAAGCGAAGCCGTGTGGCGCTGGACGCATCCGCAACCCCTCAGTGCGATTGGCTTCATGCTGAATGGCGACGGCGTTCTCCCGGTAGAAATAACCTGGCGGAGTTCGGACAAAGATCGGTGGCATACGCTGAAAAAAGAGGTGATCTACCAGCTTGGCGGTAAAACGTCTGAACCCGTTTCGCTTCCGGGCGGGCTGATCGAGGCGGTGAAAATTAACGCCCTGAACGCGCGCCTGCCGCAGAACCTGCCGGGCGTGACCGGGCAACGCGTGCGCTACGATCTGGTGTTCAACGCGCAGGGAAAAGGGCCGTACCTGCTCGCGTGGGGGAACGGGGCCGCTAAACCGGCAAGCGTGGAAATGGATATGCTGATCCCGTCCGGGCTGCGTAAGACCTACGATCTGGCAGCCCTGCCGATGGCCGATACGCTGGAGGCTGTCCCGCTGGGTGGCGAGGCGCGTTTAACCGCGACGTCTGCGGCAGAGCAGGAAAGCCGGATGAAAACGCTGATGGTCTGGGGCGTACTGATCGCCGGGGTATTGCTGCTTGCGGGGATGGCATGGCGAGTCTGGCGCGAGGTAAAAAAAGACGGCGCCGCATAAGGCATAAAAAAACCCGCGTATTCGCGGGTTTTTCGTAAACCGTGCCGATTACAGGCTGGATACGTTCTCAGACAGGTATTTAGCTACGCCGTCTGGGGAAGCGGCCATACCTTCTTTACCTTTTTCCCACTGAGCCGGGCACACTTCACCGTGCTCTTCGTGGAACTGGAGCGCGTCAACCATGCGCAGCATTTCGTCGATGTTACGACCCAGCGGCAGATCGTTCACAACCTGATGACGAACGATGCCGTTTGCGTCGATCAGGAAAGAACCACGCAGTGCAACGCCAGCGTCCGGATGTTCGATACCGTAAGCCTGCTGGATTTCGCGTTTGATGTCCGCAACCATCGCGTATTTCACCGCACCGATGCCGCCGTTTTCGACAGGGGTGTTACGCCATGCGTTGTGTACAAATTCAGAGTCGAAGGAGACGCCAACCACTTCCACGCCACGCTTCTGGAATTCTTCGTAACGTTTGTCGAACGCGATCAGCTCAGACGGGCAAACGAAAGTGAAGTCCATTGGCCAGAAGAACAGAACGGTTGCTTTACCGTTGGTGTGCTGTTTGAAGTTGAAGTTTTCAACGATTTCACCGTTACCCAGAACTGCGGCAGCTGTAAAATCCGGGGCCGGACGAGTTACCAGAACCATATGATTCTCCTGTAGATACTAAGGTTATTTGGAACGCAACGCGGGCCAGTATAGAGACTGCGCGGGAATAAGACAAAGAGGTGGTAACAATCGTTCCACCAGTTTTTACCTATCAATCAAACCGGCATCACAGTTCTTTATTTTTTGCCTGCATCATCATACGCGGGTAGAACTGCCAGAAGCGGGTTTCCAGCGCGTCGTAATGTTCATCCAGGTCATGCCATGAGTCGCGCAGCGCGTCCAGACGCGGGCGGCGGCTCGCCATGCCGTTCAGGACGTTCTGAATAAAATCCATCTCGCGGTATCGCTCCAGCCAGCGTTCAGACCACAGATAGTTATTCAGATTCACAAAGCGCGGCGGGGAGTCCGGCAAAATGATCGAGACCTGCGCGTGGGCGTAGCGCACAAACTCTGGCAGCGTCATGTCAGTCGACAGCTGTGACCAGTGGCGCGACAGGAAATGATCCCACATTACGTCGAGCGTGATTGGCGCCACGCGTCGCGTTTCGGGGCGGAACCAGGCTTTGGCTTCCGTTACTTCCGGCAGGTTATCGGTCAAAACATCGATGCGGCGGTGCATAAAAATCCCGTCGACAACCTCGGGGGAATAGTCTTCCGCGGGGTTGCCGCGCACGAAATCGGCCAGCAAATTGCCGGAGAGGGAGCTGTCCGCGAGGTGAGCCAGATGCAGGTGAGCGAGAAAATTCATGCGTTTTATTTGTCCGGTGGCGGCTAGTTGTTGCAGCAAAAGGGCTCGAGCACTAGACTATGCCGCCTGTTTTTAAGTCACGAGTATACGTCATGCGCGTCGCCGATTTCTCCTTTGAACTACCTGAATCCCTGATTGCTCACTACCCCATGCCTGAGCGTAGCAGCTGTCGCTTGCTGTCACTGGACGGGCCAACGGGCGCGCTGACGCACGGTACTTTCACCGATCTGCTCGACAAGCTCAACCCTGGCGATCTGCTGGTCTTTAACAATACCCGCGTGATCCCGGCGCGCCTGTTTGGCCGTAAGGCCAGCGGCGGCAAGATTGAAGTGCTGGTCGAACGTATGCTCGATGATAAACGTATTCTGGCACATATTCGCGCCTCCAAGGCGCCGAAGCCGGGTGCTGAGCTGCTGCTGGGCGATGACGAGAGTATCAAAGCGACCATGACCGCGCGCCACGACGCGCTGTTCGAGGTGGCGTTCGACGACGAGCGCACGGTGCTTGATATCCTCAACACCATCGGCCACATGCCGCTGCCGCCGTACATTGAGCGCCCGGATGAAGAGGCCGACCGCGAACTGTATCAGACCGTCTACAGCCAGAAGCCTGGCGCGGTGGCGGCCCCGACCGCGGGCCTGCACTTTGATGAACCGCTGCTGGAAAAGCTGCGCGCCAAAGGCATTGAGATGGCCTTCGTGACGCTGCACGTCGGCGCGGGTACGTTCCAGCCGGTGCGCGTGGACAGCATCGAAGACCACATCATGCACTCTGAGTACGCCGAAGTGCCGCAGGAGGTTGTGGATGCGGTGCTGGCGGCGAAAGCGCGCGGCAGCCGCGTCGTGGCTGTCGGTACGACATCCGTGCGTTCCCTTGAGAGCGCCGCGCAGGCTGCGAAAAGCGAGTTGATTGAGCCGTTCTTTGGCGATACGCAGATCTTTATCTACCCGGGCTATCAATACAAAGTCATTGATGCGCTGGTGACCAACTTCCATCTGCCTGAATCTACATTGATTATGCTGGTGTCCGCGTTTGCGGGGTATCAGCATACGATGAATGCCTACAAGTCTGCGGTAGAACAAAAATATCGCTTTTTTAGCTACGGTGACGCGATGTTTATCACGTACAATCCGCAGGCTTTGAATGAGCGTGTCGGGGAATAAGTCCGCGGCACCGTATGACAACGTTGGACTGTTTTTCTGACGTCGGAGAAAAAATGAAATTTGAACTCGATACCACCGACGGTCGCGCGCGTCGCGGTCGCCTGGTGTTTGATCGCGGCGTGGTGGAAACCCCCGCGTTTATGCCTGTTGGCACCTACGGCACCGTAAAAGGGATGACGCCGGAAGAAGTTGAAGCCACGGGCGCACAGATTATCCTCGGCAACACCTTCCACCTGTGGCTGCGTCCGGGCCAGGAGATCATGAAGCTCCACGGCGATCTGCACGATTTCATGCAGTGGAAAGGCCCGATCCTGACCGACTCCGGCGGTTTCCAGGTCTTCAGCCTGGGCGATATCCGCAAGATCACCGAGCAGGGCGTACACTTCCGTAACCCGATCAACGGCGATCCAATCTTCCTCGATCCGGAAAAATCGATGGAGATTCAGTACGATCTCGGCTCCGATATCGTGATGATCTTCGACGAATGTACGCCATACCCGGCGGACTGGGACTATGCGAAACGCTCCATGGAGATGTCCCTGCGCTGGGCGAAGCGTAGCCGTGACCGTTTCGATTCCCTGCAAAACAAAAATGCGCTGTTCGGCATTATTCAGGGCAGCGTTTACGAAGATTTACGCGATATCTCCGTTAAAGGTCTGGTAGAGATAGGCTTTGATGGCTACGCTGTCGGCGGTTTGGCTGTGGGTGAGCCGAAGGAAGATATGCACCGCATTCTGGAGCATGTCTGCCCGCAAATCCCGGCGGATAAACCACGATACCTGATGGGGGTGGGTAAGCCAGAAGATCTGGTGGAAGGCGTACGTCGCGGCATTGATATGTTCGACTGCGTGATGCCTACCCGAAACGCACGTAACGGTCATCTGTTCGTTACCGATGGCGTGGTGAAAATCCGTAACGCGAAGCATAAGAGTGACACCAGCCCGCTCGATTCCGAGTGCGATTGCTATACCTGTCGCAATTATTCTCGCGCGTATCTGCATCATCTCGATCGTTGCAACGAGATTTTGGGCGCGCGTCTCAATACCATTCATAATCTTCGTTATTATCAGCGCTTAATGGCTGGTTTACGTAAGGCTATCGAAGAGGGTAAATTAGAGAGCTTCGTGACCGATTTCTACCAACGTCAGGGGCGGGATGTTCCACCGTTGAACGTTGATTAATTTTAATAATGAGGGAATTTGAATGAGCTTTTTTATTTCTGATGCGGTAGCAGCAACGGGCGCACCAGCGCAGGGCAGCCCGATGTCTCTGATTCTGATGCTGGTTGTGTTCGGTCTGATCTTCTACTTCATGATCCTGCGTCCACAGCAGAAGCGTACTAAAGAGCACAAAAACCTGATGAACTCCATCGCGAAAGGCGATGAAGTCCTGACCAATGGTGGCCTGGTAGGTCGCGTTACCAAAGTAGCGGAAAACGGCTACATTGCTATCGCCCTCAACGACACCACTGAAGTGGTTATCAAACGTGACTTCGTAGCTGCCGTTCTGCCGAAAGGCACCATGAAGGCGCTGTAATCCCAACTTTTCCCAAAGGGAACTGCCGTGTTAAACCGTTATCCTTTGTGGAAGTACATCATGCTGGTCGTCGTGATTATCGTCGGCCTGCTGTACGCGCTTCCCAACCTGTATGGTGAGGATCCGGCCGTTCAAATCACTGGCGCGCGCGGTGTCGCCGCCAGTGAGCAAACGCTGATCCAGGTCCAGAAAACGTTACAAGAAGAAAAAATTACCGCTAAGTCTGTGGCACTGGAAGAGGGCGCAATTCTTGCTCGCTTCGACACCACCGACACGCAGCTCCGCGCACGTGAAGCGCTGATGGGCGTGCTGGGTGATAAATACGTCGTGGCGCTTAACCTTGCTCCTGCAACCCCGCGCTGGCTGGCTGCGCTGAACGCAGAGCCAATGAAACTGGGTCTTGACCTGCGTGGTGGTGTTCACTTCCTGATGGAAGTGGATATGGATACCGCGCTCGGCAAGCTACAGGAACAGAATATCGACAGCCTGCGCAGCGATCTGCGCGATAAGGGCATTCCGTACACCACCGTACGCAAAGAAGATAACTACGGTATGAGCATCACGTTCCGCGACAGCGCGGCACGCGATCAGGCTGTGACTTATCTGTCTCAGCGTCACCGCGATCTGGTGATCACCTCTCAGGGCAGCAACCAGCTGCGTGCGGTCATGACCGACGCGCGTCTGAGTGAAGCCCGTGAATACGCCGTTCAGCAGAACATCAACATTCTGCGTAACCGTGTAAACCAGCTGGGCGTGGCTGAGCCACTGGTACAGCGTCAGGGTGCTGACCGTATCGTGGTTGAGCTGCCGGGTATCCAGGATACCGCACGTGCGAAAGAGATTCTGGGTGCGACAGCGACCCTGGAGTTCCGTCTGGTGAATTCCAACGTCGATCAGGCTGCTGCGGCCTCAGGCCGTGTCCCGGGCGATTCCGAAGTGAAACAGACCCGCGAAGGCCAGCCGGTTGTGCTGTACAAACGCGTGATCCTGACCGGTGACCATATCACCGACTCCACTTCAAGCCAGGATGAGTACAACCAGCCGCAGGTGAATATCTCGCTTGATAGCGCAGGTGGCAACATCATGTCTAACTTCACCAAGGACAACATCGGCAAGCCGATGGCGACCCTGTTCGTGGAGTACAAAGACAGCGGTAAGAAAGACGCCAACGGCCGTGCGGTGCTGGTGAAAGAGGAAGAGGTGATTAACATCGCCAACATCCAGTCTCGTCTGGGTAACAGCTTCCGTATCACCGGTATCAGCAACCCGAACGAAGCGCGTCAGCTCTCTCTGCTGCTGCGTGCCGGTGCGCTGATTGCGCCAATTCAGATTGTTGAAGAACGTACCATCGGTCCAACCCTGGGTATGCAGAACATCAAACAGGGTCTGGAAGCGTGTCTGGCCGGCCTGGCGGTGTCCATCATCTTCATGATCTTCTTCTACAAGAAGTTCGGCCTGATTGCGACGTCTGCGCTGATTGCTAACCTGGTGCTGATCATCGGCATCATGTCCCTGCTGCCGGGGGCGACGCTAACCATGCCGGGTATCGCGGGTATCGTCCTGACCCTTGCGGTGGCGGTCGACGCCAACGTACTGATAAACGAACGTATCAAAGAAGAGCTGAGCAACGGTCGTTCTGTACAGCAGGCGATTGAAGAAGGCTACAAAGGGGCGTTCAGCTCCATCTTCGATGCGAACGTAACAACACTGATTAAGGTTCTTATCCTGTATGCAGTGGGTACTGGCGCGATCAAAGGCTTTGCGATTACTACCGGTATCGGTGTCGCAACGTCGATGTTTACCGCTATTGTCGGCACCCGTGCCATCGTGAACCTGCTGTACGGCGGCAAGCGCGTCAAAAAGCTGTCTATCTGAGGAGTGCGTTGTGGCACAGGAATATACTGTTGAACAATTGAACCACGGCCGTAAAGTCTGGGACTTTATGCGCTGGGACTACTGGGCCTTCGGCATTTCAGGTTTTCTGCTGATTTTGTCCATCGTCATTATGGGCGTGAAAGGCTTTAACTGGGGTCTGGACTTCACCGGTGGTACGGTGATCGAAATTACCCTGGAAAAACCGGTCGATATGGACCAGATGCGTGAGTCTCTGCAAAAGGCGGGCTTTGAAGAGCCGCTGCTACAGAACTTTGGCAGCAGCCGCGACATCATGGTGCGTATGCCTCCGGTACACGATGCCAACGGCAGCCAGGAGCTGGGCAGCAAGGTCGTTCAGGTTATTAACGAAACGACCAGCCAGGACGCGACGGTTAAGCGTATTGAGTTCGTCGGCCCGAGCGTCGGTGCAGACCTGGCGCAGACCGGTGCGATGGCGCTGCTGGTGGCGCTGATCTCAATCCTGATTTACGTCGGTTTCCGCTTTGAGTGGCGACTGGCGGCAGGCGTGGTTATCGCCCTGGCGCACGACGTGGTGATCACCATGGGCATACTGTCTCTGTTCCACATTGAGATTGACCTGACAATTGTGGCATCCCTGATGTCCGTTATCGGTTACTCACTGAACGACAGTATCGTGGTATCTGACCGTATTCGTGAAAACTTCCGTAAGATCCGTCGCGGTACGCCGTACGAAATCTTTAACGTGTCGTTGACCCAGACGCTGCACCGTACGTTGATCACCTCCGGTACCACCCTGATGGTGATCCTGATGCTGTTCCTGTTCGGTGGCCCGGTGCTGGAAGGCTTCTCGCTGACCATGCTGATCGGTGTGTCTATCGGTACGGCCTCGTCTATCTACGTGGCGTCCGCGCTGGCGCTGAAGCTGGGCATGAAGCGCGAGCATCTGATCCAGCAGAAAGTCGAGAAAGAAGGGGCGGATCAGCCGTCTATTCTGCCGTAAGCGAACGTCTTACGCGGCATCGAAATCCCGGCCTGTTGGCCGGGATTTTTTTTGTCTGCATCTCACAAACACTCCTGACAGTATGCTGTCAGGAGCCCTGTCGTAGACTCCTTCTCAACCCTAACAACAGGCAGGAGGACGTATGAAAAGTGTTATTAACTGGTTTGAAATTCCGGTCGCCAATATGGATCGCGCCATCAAATTTTATGAGTCGGTGATGCAGGTCGCGCTGCGGCGCGAGAAGATGGACGTGGCTGATCTGGCGATTTTCCCGCACGAGGATCCGGCCACCGGCGGCGCGCTGGCGAAATTTGACGGCGTTACACCGTCTTCGCAGGGCGCTATTATTTACCTGCATACTGCCAATCTGGCGGCCACGCTCGATCGTATTGCTTCTGCGGGCGGTGAGTGCGTGTTTGGCCCGCTGGAACTGCCGCAAGGCATTGGCACTATAGCCCTGTTTGCCGACAGCGAAGGTAATCGCGTCGGCCTCCATCAACCGGTATGAGAGTAAACCGATGACCCGACGCGCTGACCGTTTGTTCCAGATTGTGCAGATCCTTCGGGGCAGACGTCTGACAACGGCAGCGCATCTGGCGGAAAGGCTTGGCGTGTCCGAGCGCACGGTGTACCGCGATATCCGCGACCTGTCGCTTTCCGGCGTGCCGGTGGAAGGCGAGGCGGGAAGCGGATATCGGCTGATGTCGGGTTTTGATTTACTCCCGCTGATGCTGACCAACAAAGAGTCCGAGGCGCTGATGGTGGCGATTCGCCTGCTCAAAACCTGGGGCGGGGAATCGCTGTCGCGCGAGCTGGAGTCGGCCCAGGAAAAAGTGCTGGCGATCCTGTCAGAAGAGAGCCGCCGCAAAGCTGAGCAGACGCGGATTTACGCGCCGGATATTGCCCTTCAGCCACATTCCCGTAGTGGTTTCGACGTGATCCATCAGGCGATTTCCGCACAGCGCGTGCTGGCACTGCATTATCGTGATGAGGCTGGGCAGCTCTCAAAGCGCGAGGTTCAGCCGCTGGGCTTGTTCTTCTGGGGAGAGCGCTGGCTGCTGGCGGCGTGGTGTGAACGGCGCGATGACTATCGCTGTTTCCGGCTCGACCGATGCCTCAATATTGTTCAGACGGAGAGGCGGTTTAGCGAAAGTGCGGGCAGGTCATTGGCAGATTTTTTACGCAAGGTGAGGCAGTAAAAAGCCGGGTGGCGGCTACGCCTTACCCGGCCTATATTCGGATCGTAGGCCCGGTAAGCGTAGCGCCACCGGGCGGAATCCGCACTGATTAGAAGTTGTAACCCACCACCAGGTAACCACCCCAACCGGTAGAACGCACGCTGAAGTCGCCGTTGCCGAAGTTCAGGCTGGCGTCGTCGTTCCACTGACCACCGTTGTGCCAGTAACGCGCAACAACAGAGTAGTGCCAGTGATCGTAGTTCAGCGCCAGGATGTGGCTGGAGGCGATGGAGTCATTGGTGCGCGCCTTCTTGCCGTTCAGATCACGGAAGTCGTTGTCGCCCAGGTCTGAACCCCAGTCAAAGTTGGTGAAGCCGATGTAGCTCAGGTTACCGCCCCACAGCTGGGTGATTGGCACAAAGTATTTCACTTTGAAACGGTAGCCGTCCCATTCGTTTTCGTTCGCGGCACCGTAGTTCTGCCACTGGTATTTTGCATACACGTTCATGGACAGGCTCATTGGCAGGCCAGTCTCAATGTCGGTGCCCAGACCCATATACCAGGTGCTCTGACGACCGGACTTGTTGCGGCCCATGTCGTAGATGTAGTTGTTTGCGAAATACCACTCTTTGAACGGACCAAACGCCAGGCTGGTGCCGGTCAGCTTGTCGATGGAGAAGCGCGGCTCGATCTCCATGAACAGAGGGGAACCATGGTTCCAGATACCTTTCGCGTCGGTGTTACCACCGAAGAAGACCGGTGCATCCATGTAGCCGTAGAAATCAAACCAGTCTTTTTTAGCGAACGCTTCGTACTCAAGGTAGGTATCGTTACGGATCTGCGGTCCGAAACGGGTGTGGTAACTGCCCACAACGTTAACGCTCTGATGCCACCAGTCAGAAACATATTCTGGCTTGGTATTCTCCGCAGCGTTAGCCGTGAAAGAGGAGGAGAGTGCCAGAACTGCACCGGCTGCGAGTAATGTTTTTTTCATAATCATGCCACTGATTGAAATTCCCTTCCGGGAGTGAAAAATGCGCGAATTGCGTTTCTAAATATTTCGTGTTTCTGCGGAGCCTATTATAGGAATCCTTGCTCACAAAAATATGTGGTGTTTCACATATCTCTCACATACGTAATCGATTGCGTTCACGTTTGCGTACTTTAGACGGGCAGGATTGTAGCGGCAATCATTTATGTTGCCAATCCATACGAAATGTAAATGTTAGCGGAGTGACATTTCACTCCGCTAGAAGGGGAGGTTATTGCGCGGCGGGTTGAATGTCGTGAATGCGGATAAAGCCTAACTGTTCCGGCGTCAGGCCGCTCAGCTGAACCGGGATGTCCACGTCGCTTGGTGCCAGCGTGCTGGCGGGGGCGGTGAAAAGCTGGTTCTTCACGTTCACTTCCTGATAGTTCTCGGTAGTGCCCTGGATCTGTCCCCACTCGACGGTGCCGGTAAAGGCCGGAAGCGGATCGTTGGACTCACCCTGGATACGCAATGTTGCGCGCGTACCATCCGCATTGGCAGCAACATTCACCAGAGACATTTTTAACATGCCAATCTGGCTGTTGAGTCGGGCAGGCGTATTAGCCCCTGGCAACAGATAAACGCCATTGCTGGATTTGGCATTCAGCGCGTTCTGCTGGGTGATCTTCACGGTTTCCTGGTTAAGTTTGTTCATCGCCACGTTGAGCGTATTCACGCTTTGTTTCATCTCGCGGACTTCACTTTGCTGTGCGCAGGCGCTGAGCGTGAACAGGCTCCCCACCAGCACGATTTTCAGGTAACGTCTTGTCATTGCGTTTAATTCCTTGAAATCACAGAGTGCTGCAATGGTAGACAGGATAGTGCCGCCAGGCATAGATCCTTTGTCTCAAAAAGCTCTTCCTTTGTTGTCGGGCCAGTTCAGGGTAAAATAGAAATCAGTTAACCAGATAACAGGGACATCGTATGCATTGCCCATTTTGCTCCGCCGTGGATACCAAAGTCATCGACTCACGTCTTGTAGGCGAAGGGTCTTCCGTGCGCCGTCGCCGGCAGTGTCTGGTGTGCAACGAGCGTTTTACCACCTTCGAGGTGGCAGAGCTGGTCATGCCGCGCGTGGTAAAAAGTAACGATGTGCGCGAACCGTTCAATGAAGAAAAACTGCGCAGCGGGATGCTAAAGGCGCTGGAAAAACGGCCCGTCAGCTCCGATGACGTCGAAATGGCGTTAAACCACATTAAATCTTATCTGCGCGGGTTAGGCGAGCGCGAAGTGCCGAGCAAAATGATTGGTAATCTGGTGATGGAACAGCTGAAAAAGCTCGATAAAGTCGCCTACATTCGCTTCGCCTCCGTTTACCGCAGCTTTGAAGACATCAAAGAGTTTGGCGAAGAGATCGCCCGCTTACAGGATTAAGCCCATGCACGACGAGATGTACATGGCGCGAGCCATGAAGCTGGCGCAGCGCGGTCGGTTTACCACTCACCCTAACCCCAACGTCGGGTGCGTCATTGTTAAAGATGGCGAGATTGTGGGGGAAGGTTTTCACTACCGCGCAGGCGAGCCACATGCTGAAGTGCATGCCTTGCGTATGGCGGGGGAGAAAGCGCGAGGCGCGACGGCCTACGTGACGCTGGAGCCATGCAGCCACCACGGGCGCACGCCGCCGTGCTGTGAAGCGCTGATTGCGGCAGGGGTTTCGCGCGTGGTCGCCGCTATGCAGGATCCTAACCCGCAGGTGGCGGGCCGCGGCCTTTATCGTCTGCAACAGGAAGGGATCGACGTCAGCCACGGCCTGATGATGCAGGATGCGGAAGCCATCAACAAAGGCTTCCTGAAACGCATGCGCACCGGCTTCCCGTTTATTCAGCTTAAGCTGGGTGCCTCACTGGATGGCCGCACGGCGATGGCCAACGGCGAGAGCCAGTGGATCACGTCCCCGCAGGCAAGGCGCGATGTGCAACGTCTGCGCGCGCAAAGCCATGCTATTCTCACCAGCAGTGAAACGGTGCTGGCTGACGATCCGGCGATGACCGTGCGCTGGGATGAGCTGAATGCGGATACCCAGGCGCTCTACCCGCAGGAGAACCTGCGCCAGCCGCTGCGCATTATTATTGATAGCCAGAACCGCGTGACGCCGGAGCACCGCATCGTGCAGCAGCCGGGTGAAACCTGGATTGCGCGCACGAAGGAAGATACGCGCGAGTGGCCGGAAGGCGTGCGCAGCATTATGGTGCCGGAGCATAACGGACATCTGGATCTCGTGGTGCTGATGATGTTGCTCGGCAAACAGCAGGTCAACAGCATCTGGGTCGAAGCCGGGCCGACGCTCGCCGGCGCGCTGCTCCAGGCGGGGCTGGTGGATGAGCTTCTCGTTTATGTTGCGCCTAAACTGTTAGGTAACGACGCCCGCGGCCTGTTTGTGCTGCCCGGCCTTGAAAAACTGGCCGATGCGCCGCAACTCACATTCAGCGAGATTCGTCCGGTGGGTCCGGATGTCTGCCTCCATTTAACGACAGCGTAATTGCTCCCGAAATAGGGAAGCAGTGCGCAAAGTATTATGATAAAATCCGCCCCCCTGCGGGGCCAAATGAACCCGTAAAGGAAGAGTATGAACATTATTGAAGCTGCTGTAGCTACCCCGGACGCTCGCGTCGCCATCACCATTGCGCGTTTCAACAACTTCATCAACGATAGCCTGCTGGAAGGTGCGGTTGACGCCCTGAAACGTATCGGCCAGGTTAAAGATGACAACATTACCGTTGTTTGGGTTCCAGGCGCTTATGAACTGCCACTGGCGGCGGGCGCGCTGGCGAAAACCGGTAAATACGACGCGGTGATTGCGCTGGGTACCGTTATTCGTGGCGGCACTGCGCACTTCGAATACGTTGCGGGCGGTGCAAGCAACGGTCTGGCGCACGTTGCGCAGGATGCTGAAATTCCTGTCGCGTTCGGCGTATTGACCACCGAAAGTATTGAACAAGCCATCGAACGTGCTGGCACCAAAGCCGGTAATAAAGGTGCAGAAGCTGCACTGACCGCGCTTGAAATGATCAATGTATTGAAAGCCATTAAGGCCTGATTTTTTTGTAAGGGGAATTCCGTGAAACCTGCTGCTCGTCGCCGCGCCCGTGAATGTGCCGTCCAGGCACTTTACTCCTGGCAGTTGTCCCAGAACGACATCGCTGATGTTGAATACCAGTTCCTGTCAGAACAGGACGTGAAAGACGTTGACGTTCTGTACTTCCGTGAACTGCTGTCGGGAGTGGCGACTAATAGCGCGTATCTCGATGGCCTGATGAAGCCATACCTGTCCCGTCTGCTCGAAGAGCTGGGCCAGGTGGAAAAAGCAGTGTTGCGTATCGCGCTGTTTGAGCTGTCTAAACGTGACGATGTGCCGTACAAAGTGGCCATCAACGAAGCGATCGAACTGGCGAAAACCTTCGGTGCTGAAGACAGCCACAAGTTTGTAAACGGCGTACTTGATAAAGCCGCACCTGCGATCCGTCCCCACAAAAAGTGATCCGCAAACCGGAGTCCTGCATTGCCGAAACGGCAGTGCGGCTCCGGTTTTTTATTTTATTTGCTGAGGCATAACGTATGGCATGCGGCGAATTCTCCCTGATTGCCCGTTATTTCGACCGTGTCAGAACCTCTCGTCTTGATGTTGAAACCGGCATTGGCGATGACTGTGCACTTCTCAATGTTCCCGAAAAACAGACGCTGGCAATCAGCACCGACACCTTAGTATGTGGGCGTCACTTCCTGCCCGATATCGATCCTGCTGACCTGGCGTATAAGGCGCTGGCGGTCAACGTCAGCGATCTGGCGGCAATGGGCGCCGACCCGGCCTGGCTGACGCTGGCCCTGACCCTGCCGGAGGTGGATGAAGCCTGGCTTGAAGCGTTCAGCGATGCGCTGTTTGAACAGCTGAACTATTACGATATGCAGCTGATTGGCGGTGACACCACTGCGGGTCCGCTATCGATGACCCTGGCCATTCACGGTTATGTGCCTGCCGGGCGCGCGCTCAAGCGCTCGGGCGCAAAACCGGGAGACTGGATCTACGTGACCGGTACGCCGGGAGATAGCGCGGCAGGTCTGGCGATCCTTCAGAACCGTTTAGCGGTTGAAGATGCGGACGATGCGGCGTACCTGGTGAAGCGTCACCTGCGGCCAACGCCGCGTATTCTGCACGGTCAGGCGCTGCGCGAGCGGGCCAGTTCGGCTATCGACCTGTCTGACGGGCTGATCTCCGATCTTGGTCATATCCTGAAAGCCAGCGGCGTGGGCGCCCGTATCGATCTTGATCTGTTCCCGCTGTCAGAGCCGCTGCGTCGCCATGCCGAGCCTGAACAGGCGCTGCGCTGGGCGTTATCCGGTGGGGAAGATTATGAGCTGTGCTTTACCGTTCCCGAACTGAACCGCGGGACGCTGGACGTGGCGTTAGCGCATCTGGGAGCGAAATTTACCTGCATTGGGCAGGTGATGCCGGAGAGCGAAGGACTACTGTTTGTCCGTGATGGTGCCCCGGTTACGCTTGACTGGAAAGGGTACGATCATTTTGGGTGAGTGTTTTGCCGGGTGGCGGCTTCGCCTTACCCGGCCTACGATCGCACTCTATTTGTAGGCCGGGTAGGCGCAGCGCCACCCGGCAAGTGTTTACTTAAACCCCACCACCGGATGCTGCTGATACGGCGTCTCCAGCTCGGCAACCTGCTCCGGCGTCAGCGATAAATCCACCGCGCTTAACAACTCGTCCAGCTGTTCTTCCCGCGATGTACCAATAATCGGTGCGGCGACACCCCGCTTGCCCAGCAGCCACGCCAGCGCCACTTGTGCGCGCGTTGCGCCGATATCGTCGGCGATCCCGGCTAAACGTTCGGCAATCAGCGCATCGCTGGCTTCCGTGCTGTCGTACAGATTTTTACCCACTTCATCCGATACCAGCCGCGCCGTGGTTTCTCCCCACGGACGGGTTAAGCGTCCGCGCGCCAGCGGGCTCCACGGGATCACCGCCACGCCTTCCTGGTCGCAGAGCGGCAGCATCTCGCGTTCTTCTTCCCGGTAAATCAGGTTGTAGTGATCCTGCATAGTGACAAAGCGCGCCCAGCCGTGCTGCGCCTGGAGATCGAGCGCCTGAGCAAACTGCGACGCGTGCATGGACGACGCGCCGATATAGCGCGCTTTACCCGCTTTTACGACATCGTTCAGCGCTTCAAGCGTCTCTTCAATCGGCGTGTTGTAATCCCAGCGGTGGATTTGCAGCAGGTCGACGTAATCCATGTTCAGGCGTCTGAGGCTGTCATCGATGGAACGGAGGATCTGCGCGCGAGAAAGGCCTTCAGTCAGATCGCCTGACGGGTAGTAAACCTTGGTGGCGACCACAATCTCATCCCGACGGGCAAAATCACGCAGGGCGCGGCCCACAATCTCTTCGCTGCTGCCGTCAGAGTAGCTGTTGGCGGTATCGAAGAAGTTGATGCCGCCGTCTATGGCGCGCTTGATGATGGGGCGGCTGCTCTCTTCCGGCAGCGTCCAGGCGTGATTTCCCCGGTCAGGCTCGCCAAAGGTCATGCAGCCCAGGCAAAGCCGGGACACCCTGAGGTCCGTTTTTCCTAATGTCGTGTATTGCATGGTTCCGCTCCTGCTGTTTAAACAATACGTTTAAGCATAGCAGGAGCAGAAAAGGGGAGGGATCAGGTCAGCCAGCTGCGGATTCTGGCTTCGATACCGGTGGCGTCCAGGCCGATGTCGGCACGCGCCTCGTCCTGAGTACCTTGCGGGATAAAGTGGTCCGGCAGGCCGAGATTCAGCACCGGAACCCATTTACGGTTCGCCATCAGCACTTCGTTAACGCCGCTACCCGCGCCACCCATGATGGCGTTCTCTTCCAGCGTTACCAGCACGTCATGGCTTTCCGCCATGCTCAGAATCAGAGATTCATCGAGCGGCTTCACAAAGCGCATATCCACCAGCGTCGCGTTCAGGGTTTCAGCGACTTTTGCCGCTTCCGGCATCAGCGTACCAAAGTTCAGTATCGCCACTTTTTCGCCGCGACGTTTCACCAGACCTTTACCGATGTCCAGCTTTTCCAGCGGCTGAAGTTCAACGCCAAGGGCATTGCCGCGCGGATAACGTACCGCGCAGGGGCCGTCCTGATAGTGGTAGCCGGTATACAGCATCTGACGACACTCGTTTTCGTCGCTTGGCGTCATGATGACCATGTCCGGGATGCAGCGCAGGAAGGAGAGATCAAACGCCCCCTGGTGCGTCTGGCCGTCGGCCCCCACGATGCCCGCGCGGTCGATAGCAAACAGCACCGGCAGCTTCTGGATGGCAACGTCATGGATCACCTGATCGTAGGCGCGTTGCAGGAAGGTGGAGTAAATCGCCACCACCGGCTTGTAGCCGCCAATCGCCAGCCCTGCCGCGAAGGTAACCGCGTGCTGCTCGGCGATGGCGACGTCGAAATACTGGTCCGGATATTTTTTGGAGAACTCGACCATACCGGAGCCTTCACGCATGGCAGGCGTGACCGCCATCAGCTTGTTATCTTTTGCCGCCGTTTCGCACAGCCAGTCGCCAAAGATTTTTGAGTAGCTCGGCATTCCGCCGCTGCTTTTCGGCAGGCAGCCGCTGGTATGGTCAAATTTAGGCACCGCGTGGAAGGTGATCGGATCTTTTTCCGCCGGTTCGTAGCCACGCCCTTTTTTGGTCATGATGTGCAGGAACTGTGGGCCTTTCAGATCGCGCATGTTTTTCAGCGTGGTCACCAGACCCAGCACATCGTGCCCGTCCACCGGGCCGATATAGTTAAAGCCCAGCTCTTCGAACAGCGTGCCCGGCACGACCATGCCTTTGATGTGTTCTTCGGTACGCTTGAGCAGCTCTTTGATCGGCGGCACGCCGGAGAAGACTTTTTTCCCGCCTTCCCGCAGGGAGGAGTAAAGCTTGCCGGAAAGCAGCTGCGCCAGATGGTTATTCAGCGCGCCGACGTTTTCGGAGATCGACATTTCGTTATCGTTGAGGATAACCAGCATGTCCGGCTTGATATCGCCCGCGTGGTTCATGGCTTCAAAAGCCATCCCAGCGGTGATCGCCCCGTCGCCAATGACGCAGACGGTACGGCGTTGTTTATTCTCTTTTTCGGCGGCAACGGCAATCCCGATGCCCGCGGAAATGGATGTCGATGAGTGGCCGACGCTTAACACGTCAAACTCGCTCTCGCCGCGCCACGGGAACGGATGCAGGCCACCTTTCTGGCGAATGGTGCCAATTTGATCGCGACGTCCGGTCAGAATTTTGTGCGGATAGGCCTGGTGGCCCACATCCCAGATCAGCTGATCGAACGGCGTGTTATAGACGTAATGCAACGCCACGGTCAGCTCAACCGTGCCAAGCCCGGAGGCGAAGTGGCCGCTGGAGCGGCTAACGCTGTCGAGCAGGTAGCGACGCAGCTCGTCACACAGCTTCGGCAGACTCTCTTTCGGCAACAGACGTAACTCCTGAGTGGAGTCAACTAACGCCAGTGTCGGGTATTTGGCAATATCAAAACTCATCAAAGGCTCATCGAGATATATAGTTTATTTATCACGCTGGATTATGTAGTCCGCTAGCGCTTCCAGTGCCGAGGTATCCAGCGATTGCGCGGCCAGCTCATTCAGCGACCGGCGGGCATCGTCTATCAGATCCCGGGCTTTACGTTGGGCATGCTCAAGGCCCAGCAGGGCGGGGTAGGTACTTTTGCCAAGCTGCTGATCCGCACCCTGACGTTTTCCCAATGTTGCAGTATCGCCCACCACATCCAGAATGTCATCCTGAACCTGGAATGCCAGACCGATACTTTCTGCGTATCTGTCCAGAATCGGCAGGGCTTTGCGCCCGCGTTCACCCGCGCTCAGCGCGCCCAGGCGAACGGCTGCCCGAATCAGTGCGCCCGTTTTGTGACGGTGGATGCGCTCCAGCTGTTCCAGCGTCACCTGACGACCTTCAGCTTCTAAATCCAGCGCCTGGCCGCCGCACATGCCGGCGACGCCGCTGGCCATCGCCAGCTCGGACACCATCGCCAGACGATCGCGATCGCTTACCTCAACCATCGGCGCATCGCTCAGAATTGAGAACGCCAGGGTTTGCAGAGCATCGCCCGCCAGAATGGCATTCGCTTCGCCGAACTTAATGTGGCAGGTCGGCTGACCGCGACGCAGATCGTCATCGTCCATCGCCGGGAGATCGTCGTGGATCAGCGAATAGGCGTGAATGCACTCCACGGCGGCTGCCGGGGCGTCCAGCGTGTTATCGCTGATGCCAAACATGTTGCCCGTGGCATACACGAGGAACGGACGCAGGCGTTTACCTCCTAAGAGTGCGCCATAGTGCATGGCTTCAACCAGTGGAGTGTTCTGAAAAGGCTGCGGCTCAATAAAACGGCGCAGGGCGTCGTTGGCGCGAACGACGCGCGCCAGAAGCGCGTTGGAAAAATCCATTTACTCGGCGTCCGGTGTGAATGGCGTGGTTTTAGCGTCTTCGCTGTCGGAAAGCAGGATCTGCACACGCTGCTCGGCCTGCTGGAGCTTTACCTGCCCCTGGCGCGCAAGCTGCACACCGCGTTCAAATTCGTTGAGGGCATCTTCCAGCGGTAAATCGCCGCTCTCGAGGCGGGTAACAATCTGCTCAAGCTCACTCAGCGCAGTTTCAAAACTGGCCGGTGCGTCGTTCTTCTTCGGCATAGTGAATTAACTCTTATATTCTTCGCCCCAACATGGTAACGGACTCGGGGCAATTATCAAATAACGCGAGTGGCGCGATGGTGGTATACTTGCGCGCCTGGATGCAGCCACGGGTGTGGGCTGCTGTATCATTTTCCACTACAAGCCTTTATAAGCTTGCCTAAGAAACATTGCCGCCATGAAGTTTATCATTAAATTGTTCCCTGAAATCACCATCAAAAGCCAATCTGTGCGTTTGCGCTTTATTAAAATTCTCACCGGGAACATTCGTAACGTTTTAAAACACTACGACGAAACGCTCGCCGTGGTGCGTCACTGGGACCACGTTGAAGTCCGCGCGAAAGACGAAAGCAAACGTCTTGATATTCGCGACGCGCTGACCCGTATTCCAGGTATTCATCATATTCTGGAAGTGGAAGACGTTCCGTTCAGCGATATGCACGATATCTTCGAAAAGGCGCTGGTACAGTACCGCGACCTGATCGAAGGCAAAACCTTCTGCGTACGCGTGAAGCGTCGCGGTAAGCACGAGTTTAGCTCGATTGAAGTTGAGCGCTACGTCGGCGGCGGTCTGAACCAGCACGTTGAGACGGCGCGCGTGCGCCTGACTAACCCGGACGTCACCGTTAACCTTGAGATCGAGAACGATCGTCTGCTGCTGGTTAAGGGCCGTTATGAAGGTATTGGCGGTTTCCCGATCGGCACGCAGGAAGATGTGCTGTCGCTGATCTCCGGCGGCTTCGACTCCGGCGTCTCCAGCTATATGCTGATGCGTCGCGGCTGCCGCGTACACTACTGCTTCTTCAACCTGGGCGGCGCGGCGCATGAAATTGGCGTCCGTCAGGTGGCGCATTACCTGTGGAACCGTTTCGGCAGCTCCCACCGTGTGCGTTTTGTGGCGATCAACTTTGAGCCGGTAGTGGGCGAAATCCTTGAAAAAGTGGATGACGGCCAGATGGGCGTGATCCTCAAACGTATGATGGTACGCGCGGCGTCCAAAGTGGCCGAGCGCTACGGCGTGCAGGCGCTGGTCACCGGCGAAGCGCTGGGCCAGGTCTCCAGCCAGACGCTGACCAACCTGCGTCTTATCGACAACGTATCAGATACGCTGATCCTGCGTCCGCTGATCTCGCACGATAAAGAGCACATCATCGATCTGGCGCGCAAAATCGGTACTGAAGATTTTGCCCGTACCATGCCGGAATATTGCGGTGTGATCTCAAAAAGCCCAACCATCAAGGCGGTGAAGGCGAAGATCGAAGCGGAAGAAGAGAACTTCGATTTCAGCATTCTGGAAAAAGTGGTGGCGGAAGCGTCCAACATTGATATCCGCGAGATTGCCCAGCAGACCGAGCAGGACGTGGTTGAGGTGGAAACCGTCAGCGGCTTCGGCGCTAACGATGCCATTCTGGATATCCGCTCGATTGACGAGCAGGATGACAAGCCGTTGCAGGTGGAAGGCGTGGACGTGGTTTCTCTGCCGTTCTACAAGCTGAGCACCCAATTTGGCGATCTCGACCAGAGCAAAACGTATCTGCTGTGGTGTGAGCGCGGGGTGATGAGCCGTTTGCAGGCGCTGTACCTGCGTGAGCAGGGCTTCGCGAACGTGAAGGTGTATCGCCCGTAGCCTATTGCCCGGTGGCGCTTCGCTTACCGGGCCTACGGTACCGTGCACTTGTAGGCCGGGTAAGGCGTAGCCGCCACCCGGCTTTTTTACTCGTAGTAATTATAAATCCCCGCCGCCATCACCAGCGATGACGCCACTTCGTACGCTTTCTCGCGCCCGACCAGCAGGTCAATAATCTTTAAGCCAAAATCAATGGCGGTGCCCGGCCCCTGGCTGGTGAGCAGGTTAACCCGCGGATCCCAGACCACGCGCTTATCCACCCACTGCTCTTGCGGAATGGTGTCCTTAAGGCCGGGGAAGCCGGTCATATTGCCGATGGGGAAGATGTCGTGTGGAACCAGCACCGTGCCTGCGGCAGCACAGATTGCCGCGACGATACGCCCGGAAAGATGAAACTGACGAACGGTTTCAACCAGCAGCGGGCTGTCGCGGAAACACTCCGCGCCTTTTAAGCCGCCCGGCAGGACAATAATGTCGTAATCGCCGTCCGCCACCTGTACGAGCGGTGCATCCGCCAGGATCTTCACCCCACGGGAACAGACGATCGTCAGATCGCCGTCGCTAGCGACGCTGGCGGTGGTGACTTTGATACCGCCGCGCACCATTAAATCAATGGCGGTGACCGCTTCTGTCTCTTCGCTACCAGGGGCGAGGCATACCAGTGCCGATGCGCTCATACTCACTCTCCTTTCGTTTTACTGACTCAAACAGACGGCTGTTTTCGGCAACGGTAATGCCGTGTGCCCGGGCGCGTTTTAACAGATAACCGGTAATGTAATCAATTTCGGTATGCCGCATCGCCCGGACATCCTGCAACATTGAAGAGATATTTTCTGCCGTACTCTCAATGACCTGGTCGACATAATAACGTAAATCGGTCTCTGAGGTGTGGTAGCCTTCGCGCTCAATCACGTCGGCAACTTCCCGGCAAATCAGCGCCACCTGATCCGAATGCTGACGCAGTTCACCGTTAGGGCAGTCCAGCAGGGCGGTCAGGGGGTTGATCGCGCAGTTGACCGCCAGCTTGCGCCACAGTTCCGCACGAATGTTATTGTGCCAGGCGACGTCAGGCAGCGTGCATTGCAACGTATCGGCAAGATAGCTGTAATCGCCGGGCTGCTCACGCGCAGGACCGATATGGGTGATACCGCTGGCTACGTGAATAATGACGCTACCGTCGCGACGTGCCGCGTGGGTGGTTGTCCCCATTAGCAGCGGTTGCCGGACAGTTTTTAGCTCTTCAATGGTACCCATGCCGTTGTGGATCAGCAGGATTGGCGTGCTTTCAGGTAACTGGGCGGCCAGGCTTTTCACCGCATCGGAGACCTGCCAGGCCTTCAGCGTGACCAGCAGCAGATCGCTGGTGGCGAGAAATTCCGGATCGTTTGCCGTCAAAGACTTGTTAAAAATTGAACCGTCGGTACCCATCACATTCACACTGCAATAGGGCTGAGGAATGCGCAGCCAGCCCTGTACGTCGTGTCCCTGTTTGCATAGCGCTGTAAGCCAGAGTTGGCCAAGGGCTCCGCATCCAAGCACTGTTACTTTCATTGTTCCTCCTCACCTGCAACGGTGCCAGGTGCTGTGACGCTAAGTATAGCGGCATCAGCTAAGCTTCTCGTTATGCCTCGTTGCGGGTATTATGCAACGCAACAAAAATGAAGGGAGAAGAAAAGATGCCATCTTTCGATATTGTTTCTGAAGTTGATTTGCAGGAAGCGCGTAACGGCGTAGATAACGCGATCCGTGAGGTTGAGTCACGTTTCGATTTTCGCGGCGTTGAGGCGACGATTGAACTGAACGACGCTAACAAGACGATCAAAGTCCTGAGCGAGTCTGATTTCCAGGTCAATCAGCTGCTGGATATCCTGCGCGCCAAGCTGCTCAAGCGCGGCATCGAAGGGACCTCACTGGATGTGCCGGAAGATTTCGTTCATAGCGGTAAAACCTGGTTTGTGGAAGCGAAGCTGAAGCAGGGCATTGAAAGTGCCGTGCAGAAGAAAATCGTGAAGCTGATTAAAGACAGTAAGCTGAAGGTGCAGGCGCAGATCCAGGGCGAAGAAATTCGCGTAACCGGAAAATCTCGCGACGATCTCCAGTCCGTCATGGCGCTGGTGCGCGGCGGCGATTTGGGGCAACCGTTCCAGTTTAAAAACTTCCGCGATTAAGACAATAATGCCCGGCTAAACCGGGCATTTTTTCAGGCCTTCAGCGCCTGCTCCACCTCAAAGCGGTTCGTCACTTTGCTGTCAATTTTGACGTACGCACTGCGCTCTTCCGGGACAATCAGCACTTCGCTCACGCCCTCTGTCGCTTCCAGACGCTGTTTTAACGCATCACCGATTGTCACCTCATCGGGAATTTCTACCCGCAGGCTACTCACATAGCGCGGCTCTTTCATGGTGCTGGCCACAAACAGCCAGAGCATCGCCAGCAGCGCACCGGCGAGGAAAACGGTCTGGGAATCAAAAAGACCGTCCACCCAGCCTCCAAGCGAGCCGCCGATCGCCACCCCGAGGAACTGGCTGGTAGAGTAAATGCCCATCGCGGTGCCTTTGTATCCTGCCGGAGACTCTTTGCTGATCAGCGAGGGCAGCAGGGCTTCCATCAGATTAAACGCCAGGAAGAACAGCTGTACGCCTGCGATAAGCTCCCAGAAGTGCGGGCCGGCGCCCCACAGCACAATCTCGGCAATCAGCAGTAATGCCACGCAGCCCACGAAGACGCGTTTCATTTTGCGCTTCACTTCGGCGTAAATAATGAAGGGCACAACGGAGACAAACGAGATTAGCATTGTGACCAGATAAATTTTCCAGTGCTCGGCCGCCGGGAAACCTGCTGCGGCAAGCTGGCCGGGCAGGGCGACGAAGGTGGACATCAGCAGAATGTGCAGACACATAATGCCGAAGTTAAGCTTAAGCAGACGCGGCTCGGCGATGACTTTGCTAAAGCAGCCTTTAACCATCCCGGATTCACGGTTGAGGACGTGATTTTTACTGTCTGGCACAACCCACAGCGTGAGCGCGATCCCGATGGTCGCCAGCACCGCAATCATCCAGAACAGAGCGTGCAGGCCGAGCGCATGCGTGATAATCGGCCCCAGCACCATGGCAATGGCAAAAGTGACGCCGAAGCTGACGCCAATAAACGCCATGGCTTTGGTGCGGTTTTGCTCGCGGGTTAAATCTGACAGCAGCGCCATCACGGCAGCAGCAATGGCACCGGACCCTTGCAGGGCGCGGCCAAGAATAATGCCCCAGATGGAGTGGGAGAGGGCGGCAATGACGCTGCCCAGGATAAATACCAGCAGCCCGCCGACAATCAGCGGTTTGCGACCCACGCGGTCGGAGAGCAGGCCAAAGGGGATCTGGAAAATTGCCTGCGCCAGGCCGTAGATACCGATCGCCAGACCAATCAGCGCTTCGCTGGCACCCTGTAACGCCATGCCGTACGTGGTCAGAACGGGCAGGACCATAAACATGCCAAGCATCCGCAGCGAGAAAACAGTCCCTAAACCCCAGGTCGCACGCAGCTCGCCTGGCGTCATTTTATAATCGTTCATTACCACCTCAGTTCAAAAGCAGGCCATAGTGTAGTGCGGGGAAGGGGCGGGGTAAATAAAGGCTTATTTAACAAATATTACATGCGTGATTA
This sequence comes from Enterobacter cloacae complex sp., assembly GCF_900322725.1. Classification (NCBI taxonomy): domain Bacteria; kingdom Pseudomonadati; phylum Pseudomonadota; class Gammaproteobacteria; order Enterobacterales; family Enterobacteriaceae; genus Enterobacter; species Enterobacter cloacae complex sp. The sequence goes on from NZ_LT991957.1 coordinate 3,187,887, forward strand.
ATGGATTTGGTGAATAAAAAAGGGTGCCGAAGCACCCTTTTCATCATCACATAAACTTACCAGACGTAAGTCAGCAGGTTTTGCGAGTCCGGCACCATAAAGTCTACGGACATCATCACGGACAGGGAGGTGATGGCGACAATCGAGAACACAAACAGCTTGCGTGCCCAGACTTTGTCGTCTTCCACCTTGTAGCCGCGCAGGGCCATGCCGAGCCACCAGACGCTCACCGCGGCCGCTACCACCAGATATTTATATCCGGCGTAACCGCCCAGAGAGAGCATCAGCGTTGCCACGGCAAAGGCGATGATGTACAGCGTGATGTGGTTCTTGGCAACCGAGATACCTTTCACGACCGGCAGAACCGGAATGTTCGCCGCCTGATAATCCTTGAAGCGGAAAATCGCGATGGCGTAGGAGTGCGGCATCTGCCACAGGCTAAAGATAGCCAGCAGGATGAGCGCACCGCTGTCGAACTCGTTCGTGACGGCGCAGTAGCCAATCACCGGCGGCGCAGCGCCGGAGAGAGAACCAATCAGCGTGCCGTAGACGGAGTGACGTTTCATATACAGGCTGTAGACGCCCACATACACCACGAACCCCATCACCCCCAGCCAGCAGGCCAGCGGGTTAGCACCAAACCACAGCAGCATAAAGCCAGCAATACCCAGCAAGGTGGCGTACACCAGCGAGACGGAAGGGGCAATCAGGCCTTTAACCAGCACCCGATTTTTGGTCCTTTCCATCTTCTTGTCGATATCCATGTCGATGTAGTTGTTAAATACACAACCGGACGCAACCACCAGTGACACACCGACCAGCGTGTAAATAAAGAGGGTGTAATCAATGCTGCCTTTAGAGGCCAGCAGGAACCCTCCGATTACGGAGATCAGGTTGCCAAAGATGATGCCTGGTTTCGTGACTTGCAGGTATTGCTTAAACATACTCGCCGCTCTTAGTGAACCATCATGTTGTAGTTAAGGTTCCACATAATCCAGATGGAACCGACTACCAGGATAGCGATGATAATCACGGTAAAGATAAAGGCCGTCATGTTCCAGCCTTCATCGGACTTGGTGTTCATGTGCAGGAAGCAAACCAGATGCACCAGAATCTGAATCACTGCGGTCACCAGGATTGCTCCCAGGATAACCGGCTTGGATGCAGAACCGTTCATCACCATCCAGAACGGGATCACCGTCAGGATGATCGACAGGATGAAACCTGTCATGTAGGTTTTTACGCTGCCGTGGGAAGCGCCATGATCGTTAGAATGACTCATTACATCGCCCCCATCAGATAGACAACAGAGAACACACAGATCCATACCACGTCAAGGAAGTGCCAGAACAGGCTCAGGCACATAATACGGGTACGGTTAGTACTGGTCAGGCCGCGACGGGAGATCTGGAACATCAGAACCGCCATCCAGATCAGGCCCGAGGTCACGTGCAGACCGTGGGTGCCGACCAGCGCGAAGAACGCCGACAGGAAGCCGCTGCGATCCGGACCGAAACCTTCCGCAATCAGGTGATGGAATTCATAGATTTCCATCCCGATAAAGCCAGCACCAAACAGCCAGGTCAACGCCAGCCAGGAGACAACCTGGCTCTTGTTGTTTTTATACATGGCGATAGCCGCCATGCCGTAGGTGATGGAGCTGAATAACAGCAGTGCGGTTTCAACCAGAACGAACGGCAGCTCAAAGATGTCCTTACCGGTCGGGCCGCCCGCTGTGCCGTTCACCAGAACGGCATAGGTTGCGAACAGACAGCAGAACAGGATGCAGTCGCTCATCAGGTAGATCCAGAAACCGAAAACTTTATTCGGTCCTGCATCATGGTGCGCATGCTCATGCGCGTGGGCAGTTGAGTGCGCCAGAGTATCAGTTGCCATTTTTCAGCCCCGCTTTAGAAATCTCGTCAAAATGCTGATTTTCCAGCTTTTCAACTTCACGGACTGGTACGTAGTAGTCCACGTCCTCGTCAAAGCTCTTCACAATCCAGCTGATTACGATGCCAGCGAAGCCAACAATCGCCATCCACCAGATGTGCCAGATCATTGCGAAACCAAATACCGTCGCGAAAGCGGCAATCACAATGCCCGCAGCGCTGTTTTTCGGCATGTGGATCTCTTCGTAATGCTCAGGCTGCTTGTACGCTTCACCTTTTTCTTTCATTTCCCAGAATGCGTCGCGTTCATGGATCTGCGGCACAACGGCGAAGTTATAGAAAGGAGGTGGAGAAGAGGTTGCCCACTCCAGCGTACGGCCACCCCACGGGTCACCAGTCAGGTCACGGTTCTGGTCGCGGTCGCGAATAGAAACGTAGAACTGAATCAGCTGAGACGCGATACCGCAGGCAATCAGAACCGCACCGCCCGCTGCAACCATCAGCATTGGGTGGAACTGCGGGTCAATCTGCTGGCTCAGGCGACGGGTCATACCCATGAAGCCCAGCACGTACAGCGGCATAAACGCCACGAAGAAGCCAATGATCCAGAACCAGAACGCGCGTTTACCCCAGGTTTCGTTCAGCGTGAAGCCAAACGCTTTAGGCCACCAGTAGGTCACACCTGCGAAGCAGCCGAAGACGACGCCGCCGATGATAACGTTATGGAAGTGCGCAATCAGGAACAGACTGTTGTGCAGAACGAAGTCAGCGCCTGGTACCGCCAGCAGTACGCCGGTCATCCCGCCTACGGAGAAGGTCACGATGAAGCCGATAGTCCACAGCATGGCTGAGTGGAACTGGATACGGCCCTGGTACATAGTGAACAGCCAGTTGAAGATCTTAACCCCGGTTGGGATCGCGATAATCATGGTGGTAATACCGAAGAAGGCGTTTACGTTCGCGCCCGCACCCATGGTGAAGAAGTGGTGCAGCCAGACGATGAACGACAGAACGGTAATACACACGGTTGCCCACACCAGCGAGGTGTAGCCAAACAGACGTTTACGCGAGAAGGTTGCCGCGATTTCGGAGAACACACCGAACACAGGCAGAACCAGAATGTACACTTCCGGGTGACCCCAGGCCCAAATCAGGTTGATGTACATCATCATGTTGCCACCCATATCATTCGTGAAGAAATGGGTGCCCAGATAGCGATCCAGGGTCAGCAGCGCGATGGTGACGGTCAGAATTGGGAATGACGCGATAATCAGTACGTTGGCGCACAGAGATGCCCAGGTAAATACTGGCATCTTGAACATCGTCATACCTGGTGCACGCATCTTCAGGATGGTCACGAAGAAGTTAATACCGGTCAGGGTGGTACCGACACCGGAGAGCTGAAGCGCCCAAATCCAGTAGTCAACGCCGACGCCCGGACTGTACTCAATTCCCGAAAGCGGCGGGTAAGCCAGCCAGCCGGTCTGAGCAAACTCGCCCACGCCCAGTGACAGGTTAACCAGGATAACGCCGACAACGGTGAACCAGAAGCTCAGGTTGTTCAGGAACGGGAACGCAACGTCACGCGCGCCGATTTGCAGCGGAACGACAACGTTCATCAGACCGATAACCAGCGGCATCGCCACGAAGAAGATCATGATAACGCCGTGAGCGGTAAAGATCTGATCGTAGTGGTGCGGCGGCAGGAAGCCTGCTTCACCCGCAGAAGCGAGCGCCTGCTGGCTACGCATCATGATCGCATCCGCAAAGCCACGAATTAACATGACGATACCGACGATGCAGTACATGATGCCGAGTTTTTTGTGGTCGACCGAAGTCAGCCACTCGTTCCACAGGTAGCTCCACTTACCGAAGTAAGTGATAAGGCCCAGTACGGCCGCGCCACCAATGATAATTGCAGCAATCGTAACCATGATAATGGGTTCATGGTACGGCACCGCATCCAATGTCAATTTTCCGAACATTTTCTTCCTCGGCCCCTTAGTGAGCGGTTTCCGCGTGGCTCATGTCCATGCCTTCCATACCCTGGTGCGTGTTGTGCTCGCCTTCAGGCTGGGTCATGTCCATGCTCATACCGTGATCCATAAATTTGCCAATAACATCTTTGAACAGATTCGGTTTCACGTTAGAGAAGTACTCCACCTTGTTATATTCGCTAGGTGCAGCCACTTTTTCGAACGCCGCCATGTCAGACATGGTGTTGGTAGACTGCTTCGCTTTTGCAACCCACTGGTCGAAAGTCGCGCGGTCTGGCGTAGCGATAGCTTTGAACTTCATACCCGAGAAGCCCGGGCCACTATAGCTGGCGGAGATACCGTCGTAGGTGCCTGCTTCATTCGCGATCAGGTGCAGGTTAGTCTGCATACCGGCCATCGCGTAAATCTGGCTGCCCAGACGTGGGATGAAGAAGGAGTTCATTACGGAGTTGGAGGTCACTTTGAACTGAACCGGAGTGTTCGCCGGGAAGGCGATTTCATTCACGGTAGCAATGCCCTGCTCTGGATAGATGAAGAACCATTTCCAGTCCATGGAGACCACTTCAATGGTAATGGGTTTTTCATCGTGAACCAGCGGCTTGCTTGGCTCAAGTGCGTGAGTGGTTTTCCAGGTCAGCACGGCAAGGAACAGGATGATCAGAATAGGCACCGTCCAGACCACAGCTTCCACTTTATTGGAGTGTGACCAGTTAGGGCTATACTTCGCATCTTTATTGCTCGCACGATACTTCCAGGCGAAACCAACAGCCATCAAGATGGCAGGAATAACCACAATCAACATCAGGCCAAAAGCCGTCAGTATCAATGAACGTTGTTCCAGTCCAATCTGTCCTTTGGGGTCTAGTAGTGCAGAATCGCAGCCACTGAGTAATACAGTGCCTGCGAATAATGACAACCATCCCAAACTTTTATTGTATTTCCTGAGTCTCATTTAACGACCTCAATTCCACGGGAGTCTGGTGGCGTTTAAAGTGTGGGGGCATTTTACGGGAAGGTTACATTACTGTAAACATCATTAGCCCTGTGTCAGGAAGGTGTTACCGGGTTCTGCCGCACATGTCACAAGTGTTGCAAATTATGTCGCGTTTCAGGAGGGAAGCCGCACGGTATGGGCGTTATAACGAAAGGGTGCCCCAGCATACCTTAAAAGGGACAATTGGTATAACCATTGTTGAAAATACACAAATAATTAACAATTAATTATCAATAAAAAGACAACTAAAAAACGAAAATTCAATCTTTCAAAAGCTGAATCGTTTAATGGAAAATAGCGTAGCGAAATAAGCTTCAATAATTTCCGAATGCTATCCCGCACAAAACAACAAATATTTTTTTTACCGAGGGCGGTTATTTCACCGTTATAATTTCGGGTCGTTATTACAACGGGAAATAACCTTTCGCTTTTTTCTTCAGGTCATCCGGGTTTTACGCAGCGACATGAAATCCAGCGTGCCGCCCGTCAGGATGCCCGCAAGGGCCAGTAGCGCGCCAATATCCAGCAGCAGCGCTTCAAAAGGCAGCGATAGACCGGTCGTTGCATTAATAATGAGCACCACCAGCCACAGTACCAGCGCAAGGCAGCCTACCATCATCAGACGCAGCGCAAACCGATAGGCGGCCTGATATTCCGTGCGCGGCATGAAATGTTCCGTCCGCTGGGTATATTCCAGCGTCTGACGACAAATCAGCAGCAATAAAATTCCCGGCACGGCCGCGACCACCGAGAAAAGATAAAACGTCGGCCAGCCGTGAGCTTCAACAAACCAGCCTGCGACAGGGCCAACGTAGACGCGCCCGACGGCGGAAAGCGCTGAGAGCAGCGCAAACTGGGTAGCGGAAAATGACTTATTGCACAGCGTCATCAGCAGGGCAACAAAGGCCGCGGTGCCCATACCGCCGCACAGGTTTTCAAAGAATACGGCCGTCGCCATGCTGATCATATTCTTGTCGGTTACCGACAGCAGCCAATAGCCGGCATTCGATGCGCCCTGAAGGATGCCGAAGATCAGCAGAGCCCGGAACAGCGTCAGGCGCTGCATCAATACGCCGCCGTACAGCGCGCCGACGATGGTGGCAAACAGCCCCAGGGTTTTGTTCACCACGCCGACCTCGCCCGCATCAAACCCGACGCCGCGGATCAGGAAGGTGGTGGTCAGGCTCATGGCGAAAGCATCGCCGAGCTTATAAAGGACAATCAGCAGCAGGATCAGCCAGGCATTATTGCGACCGAAGAAGTCGCGGAGCGGTGCTGCGACGGCCTGCTCCAGCGAGCGGGGAACCGGAATAACATCGCTCGGTTCAGGCGCAAATAGCGTGGCGATAATGCAGGGGATCAGCAGAGCGGCCATCAGCCAGTACATTCCCTGCCAGCCGAGATAGCGGTCGGCAAGCCAGAGTGCCAGGCCGCCGGAAACCAGCATACCCAGGCGGTAGCCCAGCACGCTGATTGCCGCACCGGCACCACGCTCTTCCGCGGGCAAGACGTCCGTTTTCCAGGCGTCAAAAACAATGTCCTGGGACGCGGAGCAGAAGGCGATGACCACCGCAAGCGCGGCCATCCAGCGCAGCTGCGTTGACGGCTCAAGGAAACCCATTGCGGCGATCGCGATCAGCAGGAAAACCTGCGTTATTACGAGCCAGCCGCGACGGCGACCGAGGAACGGCGGGGTATAGCGGTCCATCACCGGCGACCACAGGAACTTGAAGACGTAGGCCTGACCGACGAGCGAGAAGAAACCAATGGTTTTAAGATCGATGTTCTCGACCGTCATCCACGCCTGTAACGTGCCGGAGGTGAGCGCAAGCGGTAAACCGGAGGCGAAACCAAGGATCAGCAGAATAGCTGATTTGGGTTGCTGGAAAATGCGTAAGTAGTGACTGGACATATTCTTATGAGCTGACCCGGTGAAGCACCGGGTCAGTCAGCAGGATTAACGGGCGTTCTGCTTGATGAAGTCGTGAATGCTGGTGTCCTGTGCCATGTCGGCAATGGTATCAGTCAGCACGCTGTTTACCGCGTCAGCGATATTTTTGTTAGACGCCTGGAATGCGCCTTCAACAGAATAGCTTGCACGGTAGTTTTTATTCATTTTGTTGCCGTTCTTCGCGGTAGCGATGATGGCGATATCGGCTTTCGTCGCGATGTTGTAGCGAACGTTGCCCTGGGAAACGTCAGCGTACAGGTTGTTCACGATGATTTGCAGATCAACCGCGCCGCTCGGGCCAATCATGTAGCCACGGGAGGTCATCTGTTTCTCCAGCACTTCCTGCAACAGGAAGCGCAGATCGCGGGAGGCGGTCAGGGTGACCTGCTGGTTGTCGCGGGTCACTTTCGCCAGCGCCTGATCCTGACGCTGATCGGCACCATTAATGCTGACCGTGACGCCCATCAGGCTTGGGTCCTGCTGAGGCAGGGTAATTTTTGGTGAAACGTCGATCGTCGTCGGTGGGGTCGCGCAGCCGGCGAGCATAAAGAGTGCTACCAACGGAAAGAAGATTTTTTTTAACATTTTTGGGTTCTCAACGAATCGTAAGCAAATAGAGAAAAATTGCCGCCATCATAACATCGCCAACGGCCAGTGGAAGTGGTCAACGCATGTAAATTCATCGCCTTGTCCGAAAACTGACCAGCTTTCCGCTTTTCTCTGCCTGTGAGTGACAAAACGTATGAACTTCATAGTGAACTTCATTCGTTTGACTGAGAAAATCAGACGAAAGCTAAATATTTGTTGTCAAGGTGTAATGGAAACGGTAAAAGCGGCTAATATTTAAAGGGATGGGTGACATCTTAGCGTTGTCGGAGGAGTGATTTCATGATGATACGTGAACAGATAGAAGAAAAATTAAGGGCAGCGTTCAACCCTGTGTTTCTCGAAGTTGTCGACGAAAGCTATCGTCATAACGTGCCGGCAGGTTCTGAAAGCCACTTCAAAGTGGTTCTGGTCAGCGATCGCTTCACGGGAGAACGTTTCCTGAACCGACACCGCCTGATCTACAGCACCTTGACGGAAGAACTCTCCACAACCGTACATGCCCTGGCGCTGCACACTTACACCATTAAGGAGTGGGAAGGGCTACAGGATACGGTATTCGCATCTCCGCCTTGTCGCGGTGCAGGCACCATCGCCTGATAAATCGGATTTGCAACCGCCGGAGTTTTTCCAGTATGTTGCATACAGATTTCGTCAAAACGGCCTTCGGGCCGTTTTGTTTTGTCTGAGTTTTGAGCGGATGGTGCGTTTTTGAGGCTAAAAATAGCCTTAAAGTGTGAAAAAAGCCGCAGCTACATACGCCAACCGTTCTCGACTCACCTAAGTGATGCCGCTATAATGCCGCGTCTTAATGAATGTCTTCGGGATGATTCTGGCGACAGGGAATGTGAATCTGCACATAAGAGAGCATCCCGGTATAACAGACAGATTCAGAGTTGACCGAGCACTGTGATTTTTTTGAGGTAACAAGATGCAAGTTTCAGTTGAAACCACTCAAGGCCTTGGCCGCCGTGTAACGATTACTATCGCTGCTGACAGCATCGAAACTGCTGTGAAAAGCGAGCTGGTCAACGTAGCAAAAAAAGTACGTATTGACGGCTTCCGCAAGGGCAAAGTACCAATGAATGTTGTTGCTCAGCGTTATGGCGCTTCCGTGCGTCAGGATGTGCTGGGTGAACTGATGAGCCGTAACTTTATCGACGCGATCATCAAAGAAAAAATCAATCCAGCCGGCGCGCCGAACTACGTTCCAGGCGAATACAAGCAGGGCGAAGACTTCACCTACTCCGTAGAGTTCGAAGTGTACCCTGAAGTTGAGCTGAAAGGTCTGGAATCTATCGAAGTTGAAAAACCGATCGTTTCCGTGACCGATGAAGACGTTGACGGCATGCTGGACACCCTGCGTAAGCAGCAGGCGAACTGGAAAGAAAAAGAAGGCGCTGTTGACGCGGAAGACCGCGTAACCATCGACTTCACCGGTTCTGTAGACGGCGAAGAGTTCGAAGGCGGTAAAGCGTCTGATTTCGTACTGGCGATGGGCCAGGGTCGTATGATCCCAGGCTTCGAAGACGGTATCAAAGGCCACAAAGCGGGCGAAGAGTTCACCATCGACGTGACCTTCCCTGAAGAGTACCACGCTGAAAACCTGAAAGGTAAAGCAGCGAAGTTCGTCATCAACCTGAAGAAAGTGGAAGAGCGCGAACTGCCAGAACTGACTGAAGAATTCATCAAGCGTTTCGGCGTTGAAGATGGTTCTGTTGCGGGCCTGCGTACCGAAGTGCGTAAGAACATGGAGCGCGAGCTGAACGGCGCTGTACGTAACCGTGTGAAATCTCAGGCGATTGAAGGTCTGGTAAAAGCGAACGAGATCGACGTTCCTGCTGCCCTGATCGACAGCGAAATCGACGTTCTGCGCCGTCAAGCTGCACAGCGTTTCGGTGGCAACCAGCAGCAAGCGATGGAACTGCCGCGCGAGCTGTTTGAAGAGCAAGCGAAACGCCGCGTTGTTGTTGGCCTGCTGCTGGGTGAAGTGATCCGTACCCACGAGCTGAAAGCTGACGAAGAGCGTGTGAAAGGCCTGATCGAAGAGATGGCGTCTGCATACGAAGATCCATCAGAAGTGATCGAGTTCTACGGTAAGAACAAAGAGCTGATGGACAACATGCGCAACGTCGCACTGGAAGAGCAGGCTGTTGAAGCGGTACTGGCGAAAGCTAAAGTGACCGAAAAAGAGACCTCTTTCACCGAACTGATGAACCAGCAGGCGTAATTTCGCCCCAACGGTTTAAAGTTTGAACAAAAAACCCGTTGCCCTCCGGCGACGGGTTTTTTTTATCGCAGCTTGAGTCCTGGAAGGGTGCTAAAACGCCCTTTCAGTGTTAGCGTTACAACAAAACGTTGTTATGCTTGAAATAGGGCGTGGCGACCCCCATTAGTATGTAATCACGATGATTGAGACTGGCTGATAATCCGTCCATAAGGTTACAATCAGTACAGCAGGTGTTTTCAATTTTGAACCAGGAGACGGAAATGTCATACAGTGGCGAACGAGATAACTTTGCACCCCATATGGCGCTGGTGCCAATGGTTATTGAACAGACCTCACGCGGTGAGCGTTCTTTCGATATCTATTCCCGTCTGCTCAAGGAACGCGTTATCTTTCTGACCGGCCAGGTGGAAGACCATATGGCTAACCTGATCGTGGCGCAGATGCTGTTCCTGGAAGCGGAAAACCCGGAAAAAGACATTTACCTGTACATCAACTCGCCAGGCGGTGTGATTACGGCGGGCATGTCCATTTATGACACCATGCAATTCATCAAGCCGGACGTCAGCACCATCTGTATGGGGCAAGCGGCGTCCATGGGTGCCTTCCTGTTAACCGCAGGGGCGAAAGGTAAGCGTTTCTGCCTGCCAAATTCCCGCGTGATGATTCACCAGCCGCTGGGTGGTTACCAGGGTCAGGCGACGGATATTGAAATCCACGCCCGAGAAATTCTGAAAGTAAAATCGCGCATGAATGAACTTATGGCGCAGCATACAGGTCAACCTCTTGAGCAGATCGAGCGCGATACCGAGCGCGATCGCTTCCTCTCTGCACCAGAGGCAGTTGAGTACGGCTTAGTCGACTCCATTTTGACCCATCGTAATTGATGCCCGCGACGCGAGTGTGCCGCTATACTAAGGTAGGGCGGCACGTTGCCAGTAAGCAGCTTGCGTCTGAGAATGGCATTTGCGTCGTCATGTGCGGCACATAGAACTTAAAAAGAGGTTTGGACTCATGACAGATAAACGCAAAGATGGTTCGGGCAAACTGCTGTACTGCTCTTTTTGCGGCAAAAGCCAGCATGAAGTGCGTAAACTGATTGCCGGGCCGTCCGTGTATATCTGCGACGAATGCGTCGATTTATGTAACGACATCATTCGCGAAGAGATTAAAGAAGTCGCGCCGCACCGTGAGCGCAGCGCGTTGCCAACGCCACACGAAATTCGCCACCACCTCGACGACTATGTCATCGGTCAGGAGCAGGCGAAAAAAGTGCTGGCGGTGGCGGTATACAACCACTACAAACGTCTGCGTAACGGCGATACCAGCAATGGCGTGGAACTGGGTAAAAGTAACATTCTGCTGATCGGGCCGACCGGCTCCGGTAAAACGCTGCTGGCGGAAACCCTGGCGCGCCTGCTGGATGTTCCGTTTACCATGGCGGATGCCACCACCCTGACCGAAGCCGGTTATGTGGGTGAAGACGTTGAAAATATCATCCAGAAGCTGCTACAGAAGTGCGATTACGACGTGCAGAAAGCCCAGCGCGGGATCGTCTATATTGATGAGATCGACAAAATCTCTCGTAAGTCAGACAACCCGTCCATCACCCGTGACGTATCGGGCGAAGGCGTGCAGCAGGCGCTCCTGAAGCTGATTGAAGGTACGGTTGCGGCTGTTCCACCACAGGGTGGGCGTAAGCATCCGCAGCAGGAGTTCTTGCAGGTTGATACCTCCAAGATCCTGTTTATCTGCGGTGGTGCGTTTGCAGGCCTGGATAAAGTGATTTCTCACCGTGTTGAAACCGGCTCCGGCATTGGTTTTGGCGCAACGGTGAAAGCCACGTCTGAAAAACCAAACGAAGGTCAGCTGCTGGCGCAGGTGGAACCGGAAGACCTGATCAAATTCGGTTTGATCCCAGAGTTTATCGGCCGTCTGCCGGTGGTGGCGACCCTGAATGAACTGAGCGAAGACGCGCTGATTCAGATCCTGAAAGAGCCGAAAAACGCGCTGACTAAGCAGTATCAGGCGTTGTTTAATCTGGAAGGCGTTGAGCTGGAATTCCGTGACGAAGCGCTGGACGCGATTGCCAAGAAAGCGATGGCGCGTAAAACCGGCGCGCGTGGTCTGCGTTCTATCGTAGAAGCAGCGTTGCTCGACACGATGTACGATCTGCCTTCTATGGAAGACGTCGAAAAAGTCGTGATCGACGAGTCCGTCATTGGTGGCCAGACCAAGCCGTTGCTGATTTACGGCAAACCGGAAGCGCAGCAGGCATCTGGCGAATAATTCACCAACTCATACAATCAGTTAATCAAAAAGGGGGGATTTTATCTCCCCTTTACTTTTTCCGTATTCATGGCGTTGAATGTATGGGAAACATCCCCATATACTGGATTACATGTTAATGGTTGTGTGAAGCACAGTGACATGACCAGCTTACCTGGCGGACACTAAACTAAGAGAGAGCTCTATGAATCCTGAGCGTTCTGAACGCATTGAAATCCCCGTATTGCCGTTGCGCGATGTGGTGGTTTATCCGCACATGGTCATACCCTTATTTGTAGGGCGGGAAAAATCTATCCGTTGCCTCGAAGCCGCCATGGATCATGATAAAAAAATCATGCTGGTGGCGCAGAAGGAAGCATCAACGGATGAGCCGGGTGTAAACGATCTTTTCACCGTCGGGACCGTGGCCTCTATTTTGCAAATGCTGAAGCTGCCGGACGGCACCGTGAAGGTGCTGGTAGAAGGCTTACAGCGTGCGCGTATTACCACTCTGTCAGATGATGGCGAGCACTTCTCTGCGAAGGCGGAGTACCTTGATTCACCGGAACTGGATGAGCGCGAGCAGGAAGTGCTGGTACGCACCGCGATCAGCCAGTTTGAAGGCTATATCAAGCTGAACAAGAAAATCCCACCTGAAGTGCTGACGTCGCTGAACAGCATCGACGATCCTGCACGTCTGGCGGATACCATCGCTGCACACATGCCGCTGAAGCTGGCTGACAAACAGTCCGTGCTGGAAATGTCCGACGTTAACGAACGTCTGGAATACCTGATGGCGATGATGGAGTCTGAAATCGATCTGCTCCAGGTTGAGAAGCGCATTCGCAACCGCGTCAAAAAGCAGATGGAAAAATCGCAGCGTGAGTACTATCTGAACGAGCAAATGAAAGCCATTCAGAAAGAGCTCGGCGAGATGGACGACGCGCCGGACGAAAACGAAGCGCTGAAGCGTAAGATCGACGCGGCGAAAATGCCGAAAGAGGCAAAAGAGAAAGCCGAAGCCGAGTTGCAGAAGCTGAAAATGATGTCTCCGATGTCGGCAGAAGCGACCGTTGTTCGCGGCTACATTGAGTGGATGGTACAGGTTCCGTGGAATGCCCGCAGCAAGGTCAAAAAAGACCTGCGTCAGGCCCAGGAGATCCTGGATACCGACCACTACGGCCTGGAACGCGTGAAAGACCGCATTCTTGAGTACCTCGCGGTACAGAGCCGTGTGAATAAAATCAAAGGCCCGATCCTGTGCCTGGTCGGACCGCCAGGGGTGGGTAAAACCTCTCTGGGTCAGTCCATCGCCAAAGCGACAGGGCGTAAGTACATCCGTATGGCGCTGGGCGGCGTGCGTGATGAAGCGGAAATCCGCGGCCACCGTCGTACCTATATTGGTTCGATGCCGGGCAAGCTGATTCAGAAGATGGCGAAAGTGGGCGTCAAAAACCCGCTGTTCCTGCTCGATGAGATCGACAAAATGTCTTCGGACATGCGTGGCGATCCGGCGTCGGCGCTGCTGGAAGTGCTTGATCCAGAGCAGAACGTCGCGTTCAGCGATCACTATCTGGAAGTCGACTACGACCTGAGCGATGTGATGTTCGTGGCGACCTCCAACTCCATGAACATTCCGGCACCGCTGCTGGACCGTATGGAAGTGATCCGTCTGTCCGGCTATACGGAAGACGAGAAGCTGAACATTGCTAAGCGGCACCTGCTGCCGAAGCAGATTGAGCGTAACGCGCTGAAAGCTAACGAGCTGACCGTTGAGGACAGCGCCATTGTGGGCATCATTCGTTACTACACCCGTGAAGCGGGCGTGCGTAGCCTTGAGCGTGAGATCTCCAAGCTGTGCCGTAAGGCAGTGAAACAGCTGCTGCTGGATAAGAGCCTGAAACACATCGTGATTAACGGTGACAATCTGCATGCTTACCTCGGCGTTCAGCGCTTCGACTATGGTCGCGCGGACAACGAAAACCGCGTGGGTCAGGTGACCGGTCTGGCATGGACGGAAGTGGGCGGCGATCTGCTGACCATCGAAACCGCCTGCGTGCCGGGCAAAGGCAAGCTGACCTACACCGGCTCGCTCGGTGAAGTGATGCAGGAGTCCATCCAGGCGGCGCTGACCGTGGTGCGCGCACGCGCGGAGAAATTGGGCATCAACGCTGATTTCTACGAAAAACGCGACATTCACGTTCACGTTCCGGAAGGGGCGACGCCGAAAGATGGTCCAAGCGCGGGTATTGCCATGTGTACGGCGCTGGTTTCCTGCCTGACGGGTAACCCGGTTCGTGCCGATGTGGCCATGACCGGTGAAATCACCCTGCGTGGCCAGGTTCTGCCGATCGGCGGGTTAAAAGAAAAACTGCTGGCGGCACACCGCGGTGGGATCAAAACCGTATTGATCCCTTACGAGAATAAACGCGATCTGGAAGAGATTCCGGACAACGTTATTGCTGATTTGCAGATCCATCCGGTGAAACGCATTGAGGAAGTTCTGACTCTCGCACTGCAAAATGAACCGTCCGGAATGCAGGTTGTAACCGCAAAATAGTGACCTCGCGCAAAGAGCGTCAATAAAAACAAGGCTGGTAAGTCATTTCGTACTTGCCAGCCTTTTTTTGTATAGCTAATTTAGATTGCTGATTGGGTAAGCCATCAACAACGGGTGTTGTAAGGTCATAGCAGGACTGATATAACTGCTGCGCGGTCGCGCTGTGAAGGATTCAGGTGCGATATAAATTATAAAGAGAGGAAGAGAACAGTGAATAAATCTCAACTGATTGACAAAATTGCTGCGGGTGCTGATATTTCTAAAGCTGCAGCTGGACGTGCTTTAGATGCTTTAATTGTTTCTGTTACTGAATCTCTGCAAGCTGGGGACGACGTTGCACTGGTAGGCTTCGGTACTTTTGCGGTTAAAGAGCGCGCTGCCCGTACTGGCCGCAACCCTCAGACCGGTAAAGAGATCACCATTGCTGCCGCTAAAGTGCCGGGTTTCCGTGCAGGTAAAGCGCTGAAAGACGCAGTAAACTGATTGCTTTCCCGCTTCAGGGAAGCTGAAAAGTACAAGGGCGCATCGTTTGATGTGCCTTTTTTGTTTGTCCAGGCCTGATTTGTGCGAGTTTATGCGAGTTGTGGGCTGACAATTGCCCTGTTTTCTTGTCACAATACGCCTTTACGCGCGACGGTCAGGATTTTCCGTCAGCGTCAGGTAACCAGTCACCTACAGCGGAGTGTTGTTACACCATGATGGACAGCTTACGCACGGCTGCTAACAGTCTCGTGCTCAAGATTATTTTCGGTATCATTATCGTGTCGTTCATATTGACCGGTGTGAGTAGTTACCTCATCGGCGGTGGCGCGAACTACGCCGCAAAAGTGAACGGCCAGGAAATTAGCCGTGGGCAGTTCGAGAACGCTTTTGCTGGTGAACGTAACCGCATGCAGCAGCAGCTGGGCGACCAATACTCTGAACTCGCAGCCAACGAAGGCTATATGAAAAACCTGCGTCAGCAGACGCTGAACCGCCTTATCGACGAAGCGCTGCTGGACCAGTACGCGAAAAGCCTGGGTCTGGGCATCAGCGATGAGCAGGTCAAAAAAGCCATCTTCTCGACGCAGGCTTTCCAGTCTAACGGGAAGTTCGACAACGCGCGCTATAACAGCATTGTTAACCAGATGGGTATGACGGCTGACCAGTACGCGCAGGCGCTGCGTAACCAGCTGACCACGCAACAGCTGATCAACGCTGTGGTGGGTACCGATTTCATGCTGAAAGGCGAAACGGAAGAGCTGGCGGCGCTGGTGGCGCAGCAACGCGCGGTGCGCGAAGCGACGATTGACGTCAACGCGCTGGCGGCGAAACAGCAGGTCAGCGACGCTGAAGTTAATGCTTACTACGAGCAAAACAAGAACAACTTCATCTCTCCTGAACAGTTCCGCGTAAGCTATATCAAGCTGGACGCGGCGGCGATGCAGGAAAACGCGACTGACGCGGAGATCCAGTCTTATTACGATCAGCATCAGGATCAGTTCACCCAGCCGCAGCGTAACCGCTACAGCGTGATCCAGACCAAAACGGAAGCAGAAGCTAAAGCCGTTCTGGACGAGCTGAACAAAGGCGCAGATTTCGCGACCGTGGCGAAAGCAAAATCCACCGACATTATTTCTGCCAAAAACGGCGGGGATATGGGCTGGCTGGAAGACGCAACCACCCCGGATGAGCTGAAAAACGCCGGCCTGAAAGAGAAAGGCCAGCTGTCTGGCGTGATCAAATCCTCCGTTGGTTTCCTGGTGGCGCGCCTTGACGATATCACTGCGGCAAAAACCAAGCCGCTGGCTGAGGTGCGGGACGATATCGCTGCGAAAGTGAAGCAGGAGAAAGCGCTTGACGCCTTCTACGCGCTGCAACAGAAAGTGAGCGATGCCGCAAGCAACGACAACGAATCACTGGCGGGCGCGGAGCAGGCTGCCGGCGTTAAAGCGGTTGAGACGGGCTGGTTCAGCCACGAAAACCTGCCGGAAGAACTGAACTTCAAACCGGTTTCTGATGCCATCTTCAATGGGGGTCTGGTGGGCGAGAACGGTACGCCGGGCAGCAACTCAGACATCATTACCGTCGACGGTGACCGTGCGTTTGTTCTGCGCGTCAGCGAGCACAAAGCCGAGGCGGTGAAACCGCTGGCGGAAGTGAAAGATCAGGTGGTGGCGCTGGTGAAACATAATAAAGCGGCACAGCAGGCAAAACTGGATGCAGAGAAAATTCTGGCCGATCTGAAAGCCGGTAAGAGTGATGCGATGAAGGCGGCTGGCCTGAGCTTTGGCGAAGCCAAAACGCTGAGCCGTACCGGTCAGGATCCTGTCAGCCAGGCGGCGTTTGGTCTGAGCCTGCCGGCGAAGGACAAACCTGTCTTTGGTACCACGACCGATATGCAGGGTAATGTGGTTCTTCTGGCGCTGGATGAAGTGAAAGCCGGCACGCTGCCGGACGCGCAGAAGAAGGCTATGGTTCAGGGTATTACCCAGAACAATGCGCAGATTGCTTTCGAAGCGATGATGAGCAACCTGCGTAAAGAAGCCAAAATCAAGCTGGGTGATGTGGTTACCCAGGAGCAATAATTTCGTACCTGCTCGCAGATTTTCGTAACGCTCTGCAAAAACTAAAGGCCGCTTTCGCGGCCTTTTCCATTTCTGCAATCTGCTGTTTGTGCCTGTTTCCCCGTGCGGCTATCGTGGCCTGGCTGTCAACAAACAAGGAGAAAGCAGCATGAAATCTGGAATCAAAGCACTGTTAATTACCCTGGCGATTGCCACTTCCGGGATGAGTGCGGGAGCGCTGGCTGCAACCCCCGCCGCTAAAGCGCAGGCTGTACAAAACCAGGCGGATGCGACGTCGCAAGGTCATGTTAAAGCCAACGCGACGGCCAGCACCAAAGCGGCCGAGGACGAGGGTTCGCGGGTCAGTATCAATACTGCCTCTGCGGAGGATCTGGCCCGGGCGATGAATGGCGTGGGGCTCAAAAAAGCGCAGGCCATCGTCAGCTATCGCGAAGAGTATGGCCCCTTTAAAACCATTGACGATCTCAAGCAGGTCCCGGGGATGGGCAGCGCGCTGGTTGAGCGCAATCTCGCACACCTGACGTTGTAATCGCGTAATCACTTGCACTGCGGCAAAAATTTGCCAGGATAAAGAGGTCATACCAGTTATGACCTCTGATCCTATAACAACGAAAGGCTATTGCGCTATGCAAACACAAATCAAAGTCCGTGGTTATCATCTCGATGTTTACCAGCACGTCAATAACGCCCGCTACCTGGAGTTTCTTGAAGAGGCGCGCTGGGGCGGCCTGGAAAACAGCGAAAGTTTCCAGTGGCTGACTGCAAACAACATCGCGTTTGTGGTCGCTAACATCAACATTAACTACCGTCGTCCGGCCGTGCTGGGGGATGTGCTTACCGTGACCAGTCAGGTACAGCAGCTGAATGGCAAAAGCGGCGTGCTGAGCCAGGTCGTCACGCTGGAGCCTGAAGGACAGGTGGTGGCAGACGCGCTGATCACCTTTGTCTGCATTGATCTCAAAACCCAGAAAGCGTTGCCGCTTGAAGGAGAATTGCGCGAAAAGCTGGAGCTGATGATCGCGTAGACTTTTGTCTTTTATAAAAGACAAAAAGGATTTTCAGGGATAAAATAATGAACAGGGACTACGTTGTTGAACGCTACCGGACCCGTGACGGGAAGATACCGTTTGAGGATTGGGTAACAAAAATGAGGCGAAAGGATCCGGAGCTGGCGTTTCGGATCCTTCTGCGAATCGACCGCGCGGAGAAGGGGAACTTCGGTGATTACCGTTATCTCAGAGAGGGCGTCTGGGAACTGAAGATTGATTGTGGTCCCGGTTATCGAGTCTATTTTGCAGTACAACATCGGGAAATCTTATTGTTGCTGATCGGCGGTGACAAAAAGAGCCAGAAAGCGGATGTAAAGCTGGCAATAGACTACTGGAAGGATCATCTAAAGGATAAACCCAATGAACAAAAGCGAGCGAAAATTCTCGAGTACCGTCAGCCATGATGAAGCCGTAGTGAAGATGCTGCGCGAAAATCCTTCTTACGCACAGCTGTATCTGCAAATTGCACTGGATGAAATTTACGAAGATCAGGGGATCCCGGCCTATTTGATTGCTCTCAGACGTGTCATCGAAGCGCGTGGCGGTATCGGGGAAATTTCAGCCAAAGCGGGACTCTCACGTCAGCAGCTATATCGAACCCTGTCCGAAGAAGGCAACCCAACGCTGTCTACTCTGATGAAAATTACCCGTGCTGCCGGCGTAAAACTGTTCGACAGCACGGTCAGGTAGCCCTATTTCAGCCCGGTCTTTTTCTGCATTGCGGCCATCACGCCCGCTTTATCCGCAAGATAATGATTCAGCCCGTTTGCGCGCAGGTTACAGGCGGCACACTGGCCGCAGCCGTCTCCTTTAATGCCGTTGTAGCAGGTCAGGGTCTCGTTGCGAACCACATCCAGCTTGCCCCAGTAGTCGGCCAGCGCCCAGGTTTCGGCCTTATCCAGCCACATCAGCGGCGTTTCGAAGCGGGTCTCTTTTGCCATTCCCAGATCCACGGCGTGATTGAGTGCTTTCACGAACTCATCCCGGCAGTCCGGGTAACCGGAGAAGTCGGTCTCACACACGCCGGTAATTACCGCTTCGGCTTTTACCTGGTAGGCATAGATTGCCGTCAGGGTCAGGAACAGAATGTTGCGGCCCGGTACGAAGGTATTCGGAATGCCGCTGGCATCCGGCTCGTAATCAGGGACCGGAATACTGTCACGGGTGAGGCTGCTGACGGCCAGTTCATTTAACAGCGTCACGTCCAGCACTTTATGCGCGCGGGCGCCCAGTTTCAGGGCCAGTTCACGAGCGACATCAATTTCAGCGCGATGACGCTGTCCATAATCAAAAGTGACGCAGTGAACTTCATCATACTGGTGAAGCGCCTGAATCAGGCAGGTTGTGGAATCTTGTCCTCCGCTGAACACGACGACGGCACGTTTCATAGATCATCTCGACAGTTACGGTAAAAGCGTCATGTTAACGCCTGGCTACAGCGGCGACCAGCTTCTTCACGCGTTTGGGGGAGGGAGCCAGGCTTCGGTGAAGTCAAACCAGCCGCGGGTGTTAAGGCGTATCCCGTTGACGCCCGGAGGGGCGCTGATTTGATACTGATAGTTAAAGAGCGGCGTCAGGACGGCAGTTTCCATTAACCGGCTGAATATGGCCTGAAGCCCTGCGTGTCGATCACGATCGTCGGCCTGCATCTGCACTGCATCCAGCGTGGCCTGTAAATGGGCGTATGCCGGTGCGCTCAGCAGATGCGGCCAGAGTGCATCGCAGCGGAGCCACTGCTCAAGCGTGTACGCCGGCGCTTCGCCAATCAGTCTGTCTCCCATCATCATGTCTGCCTCGCCAAGCGGCTGGCACCCGTCCCACGTCTTGGCGTCGTGAAAGATGACGGTCAACTCGCAACCCTGCCGCGCAAGGTATGCCTTTAACTGGCTGGCCATGGTGTGAAGCTCCACCGGCAGGTGGTAGACCAGCGTCAATGCCTCTGGCAGCGCAACATCGGTTAAATCAGGCCACTGGGGGATCGCCCAGCCGGGAAGCAGTTCCCCGGTAGGCGTGATAAGCCCTTCGTTCAGCGGAAGCGTGTGCAGAAGCGTTGAGAGATGAATGATATTAATCAGCCGCTTTGCCTGAAGCTCGCTCAGGCGCGCGCTCTGCTTCAGCGTGAGGTAACAGAAGCCCAGGCTGGTGCTGTTACTCACCAGCCGCAGACTGGCCAGCTCGTCGGCCTGACCAATGGCGATTTGCACCGGGTGGCGGCAGCTGGTACCCAGGCTGTAGTCAAAAAGCTGTGGTGTGATCCAGTACTCTATAGCCTTAAGCAACGGATGGCTGAGGTGATACTGCTCGTGGCTTTCCAGACGCACCAGCTCGGGCTCAAAAACGCTCAGACGGAAGGGGCCGCTGCCAACCCCGGGGAGGCGGGGATGCGCCAGACGGCTACAGTAGGTTGCCAGCCTGTGCGCCAGCCAGTAGTCAGGTTGATGCAGAATAAACGTCAGGCACTGTGGATGCGTGGTTTCGATGCGAAGGACGCTCCGGAAAAGCGTGCCCATGCCGGGTTGCGATAACAGCGCCGTCAGGCTTTGCTGGAGTTGCGACGTCTCAATTTTATCGCCGTTATGCCAGTGCAGGGTGGAGCGAATATAGAAATGCCAGCGCAGACCGTCAGCAGAAACGTCCCAGTGATGCGCCAGATCGCCCGTAGGTTCGCTGCTGTTACCGTTGAAACGCGTCAAGCCAGAGAACACCTGTCCCGCAAGATGCTGCTCCGCCCGGCCAGGTAAAAACCCCGGCTGAAGCGGCTCCAGCGAGCGATAATAGGGGATACGCAGCGTTGGCGTATCGTTCTGCCACTGCCCGCCCAGAAACGGATGCAACAGCGATCGCAAATCTTCAGGCGCGAGCTGGGCCAGCTCCAGGGCGTTATGCTGCTGCCCGCTTTTCAGCGCCTCTTCCATCATCGTATTACGCAACGAATCCGGGGTGACGTGAAAGAGTAACTCCCCTCGCTTTCCTCGTCCGGACCGGGCGTGCCAGCTTAGCCAGCCCGCCTCCTGCGCCTGACGCAGCAGGGTGCGAATGTGGCGCTCGCTGCAAAAGCAGCGGCTGGCAAGTTCACTGATGGTCACCTGCTGCGGCGCGCCGGCGGAGGGTTGCCAAAGACGTTGATACTGGTTAAGACGGTTAAGCTGGCGCATGGAAAACCCGGAACAATAATTATCATCTATTCACTATTACTTCCGTATATCTCACGTAATACTGATGCACAAGTTAACCGCATCACATTTCGGGAGTAATCATGGCTCGGCTCGCTGCATTTGATATGGACGGCACGCTGTTAATGCCGGATCACCGTTTAGGGGAGAAAACCCTCAACGCCCTTAAGCGCCTGCACGAGCGTGAAGTCACCCTGACGTTTGCCACCGGTCGTCATGTCCTTGAAATGCGCCATCTGCTGGGAACATTTTCCCTCGATGCGTTCCTGATCACCGGCAACGGGACGCGCATTCACTCCGTCGACGGCGAGGTGCTGCACCGTCAGGATCTGAACCCGGAAGTGGCCGATATTGTCCTGCACAGCGCCTGGGATACCCAGGCCAGCGTGCACGTTTTTAACGATGAAGGCTGGTTTACCGGGCGCGAGATCCCGGACTTGCTGCACGCGCACGTCTACAGCGGCTTTAAGTATCAGCTTATCGATTTGCGCCGTATTCCGGCGCACAAGGTGACCAAGATCTGCTTCTGCGGCGATCACGACGACCTCTGCCGCCTGCGCATTCAGCTTAACGAGGCGCTGGGCGACCGGGCACATTTGACCTTCTCAGCGGTGGACTGTCTTGAAGTGTTGCCGGTGGGCTGTAACAAAGGTTCTGCGCTGGCGGTGCTGAGCGACCATCTTGGGCTGACGATGCAGGACTGCATGGCCTTTGGCGATGCCATGAACGACCACGAGATGCTGGGCAGCGTTGGCCGTGGGCTGATTATGGGGAACGCGATGCCGCAACTTATCGCCGCGCTCCCTCATTTACCGGTTATCGGACACTGTCGTAACGAAGCGGTGTCCCATTTTTTGACACATTGGCTGGACAAAAATAACCTCCCATATTCCCCCGAATAGCGAGATCCTTCCAGCAAGCCAGGCTTAAGTCTGGCTTTTTTTTATTTCACCAGCTGAGAAATCTGCGCTTGCCACGGTTCAACATCGCCGATATTGGCCTGTACCCATTGCGCGTTGTAATAGGTCTCCAGGTAGCGCTCACCGCTGTCGCACAGCAGCGTGACGACAGAGCCGGTACGGCCTTCTTCACGCATCCTCGCCGCCAGCTGAAGCGTGCCCCACATATTGGTGCCGGTTGAGGCCCCGACCTTACGGCCAAGCTGTGTCTCCAGCCAGTGCGCCGTCGCGACGCTGGCAGCGTCCGGCACGCGAAGCATCTCATCAACGACGTCCGGAATGAACGAGGGTTCAACGCGCGGGCGACCAATCCCTTCGATTTTGCTACCCACGGGGCTACGCAGGCCGGCATCGCGGGATTGCCAGTAATCAAGGAACACCGAGTTCTGCGGATCGACCACCATCAACTGGGTATCGTAGCCCTGACAGCGAATGTAGCGTCCGATGGTGGCGGAGGTTCCGCCCGTACCGGCGCTCATCACAATGTACGACGGAACCGGATGCGGTTCGTGGGTCATCTGGCGGAAAATACTGTCCGCAATGTTGTTATTGCCGCGCCAGTCTGTGGCGCGCTCGGCGAAGGTGAACTGGTCCATATAGTGACCATTCAGCTCGCGGGCCAGCATTTCGGAGGCCGCGTAGATTTCGCAGGCGCTTTCCACAAAGTGGCAGCGTCCGCCGTAAAATTCGATCTGTTCGACTTTGCGTTTCGCCGTGCAGGAAGGCATCACGGCGATAAACGGCAGGCCCAGCAGGCGGGCAAAGTAGGCCTCGGAAACGGCAGTAGAGCCGGATGAGGATTCAATAATCGTGGTGCCTTCTTTAATCCAGCCGTTACATAAACCGTATAAAAAGAGTGAACGCGCCAGGCGATGCTTCAGGCTGCCGGTAGGATGGGTACTTTCATCCTTTAGATAGAGCTGAATACCGGGAAATCCCGGCAGAGGCAGGCGGATTAAGTGGGTGTCTGCCGAGCGCTGATAGTCGGCATTTATTTCGCTGATGGCATGTTTAACCCAGGTGCTATTCATCGTAGTTATCCGTTTGTCATTTTGTGCACAGCATAGCGAAAAGCACAGAAAAAATTGTTGCTATCTGGCCTTTAAAATAGAATGTATGGAGAATAATTTTCTCTGCGAGGTGGGTATGCTAGATAAAATTGACCGCAAGCTGCTTTCTTTGCTGCAAAGCGACTGCACCCTCTCTTTGCAGGCGCTGGCAGATGCCGTTAATCTGACCACCACGCCGTGCTGGAAGCGCCTCAAGAAGCTGGAAGATGATGGCATTCTGCTGGGACGCGTGGCGCTGCTGGATCCCGAAAAACTGGGGCTTGGACTGACCGCCTTCGTCCTGATAAAAACGCAGCATCACAGCAGCGAATGGTACAGCCGCTTCGTCACGCAGGTTTCCGATATGCCCGAGGTGCTCGGCTTCTGGCGCATGGCGGGGGAATACGACTATCTGATGCGCGTTCAGGTGGCGGACATGAAGCGCTACGATGATTTTTACAAGCGGCTGGTCAACAGCGTACCGGGCTTGTCCGATGTCACCTCCAGTTTTGCCATGGAACAGATTAAATACACCACAGCATTACCCATTGAATAACATCATAAAATACCTTCAGGAAAATACCGCGTGCGATTATTTGCCCAATTAAGCTGGTACTTTCGTCGGGAGTGGCAACGCTACCTCGGCGCGGTGGCCCTGCTTATCATCATTGCCATCCTGCAACTGCTCCCGCCCAAAGTGGTGGGATACGTCGTGGATGGCGTTACCGAACAACATTACACCGCCGCACGGGTGATGATGTGGGTCGGCACGCTGGTGCTGACGGCCGTGGTGGTTTACCTGCTGCGCTATGTCTGGCGCGTGCTGCTGTTTGGCGCGTCCTACCAGCTTGCCGTGGAGCTGCGCGAAGATTTTTACCGCCAGCTGAGCCGCCAGCACCCTGAGTTTTATCTGCGTCACCGTACCGGGGATCTCATCGCCCGCGCCACTAACGACGTGGATCGCGTGGTGTTTGCCGCCGGCGAAGGGGTATTAACGCTGGTGGATTCCCTGGTGATGGGCTGTGCGGTACTGATTGTGATGTCTACGCAAATTAGCTGGGAGCTCACTCTGCTGGCGCTGCTGCCGATGCCGCTGATGGCGCTGGCGATTAACCGCTACGGCGAGCAGCTCCATGAACGCTTCAAGCTGGCGCAGGCGGCGTTCTCATCGCTGAACGATCGCACCCAGGAGAGCATGACCAGCATCCGCATGATCAAAGCGTTTGGTCTGGAAGACAGGCAGTCCGCGCTGTTTGCCGCAGACGCCGCCGACACCGGCGCGAAAAACATGCGCGTGGCGCGGATTGACGCCCGTTTCGATCCGACAATTTATATTGCGATTGGCATGGCGAACCTGCTGGCGGTTGGCGGCGGCAGCTGGATGGTGGTGCAGGGCACGATGACCCTCGGTCAGCTAACCAGCTTTGCGATGTACCTCGGGCTGATGATCTGGCCGATGCTGGCGCTGGCCTGGATGTTTAATATCGTTGAGCGCGGGAGCGCCGCCTACAGCCGTATCCGCGCCATGCTGGCGGAAGTGCCGGTGGTGAACGATGGCAGCGAGCCGGTACCGGAAGGTCCGGGTATCCTGAAGGCTGACGTTCGCGCCTTTATCTACCCGCAAACGGAACACCCGGTGCTTGAAAACGTCAGCTTCACGCTGCGGCCTGGTCAGATGCTGGGCATCTGCGGCCCGACGGGGTCCGGAAAAAGTACCCTCCTGGCACTCATTCAGCGCCATTTTGACGTGAGCGAAGGCGATATCCGTTTCCACGATGTCCCCCTGCCGCGCCTGCTGCTGGATGACTGGCGCAGCCGCCTGGCGGTCGTTAGCCAGACGCCGTTTTTGTTTTCAGACACCATTGCCAACAATATCGCGCTCGGGTGCCCGACGGCGACGCAGGACGAGATCGAGCACGTAGCGCGCCTGGCCAGCGTCCACGAGGATATTTTGCGCCTGCCGCAGGGCTACGATACGGAAGTGGGGGAGCGGGGCGTGATGCTCTCCGGTGGACAAAAGCAGCGTATCTCCATCGCCCGCGCGCTGCTGCTGAACGCTGAGATCCTGATTCTGGATGATGCGCTGTCGGCGGTTGATGGGCGTACCGAGCATCAAATTCTGCATAACCTTCGCCAGTGGGGGGAGGGGCGCACGGTCATCATCAGCGCGCACCGTCTGTCGGCGCTTACCGAAGCCAGTGAAATTCTGGTGCTTCAGCACGGACATATTGCCCAGCGTGGTCAGCATGAGCAGCTCGCCGGGCAGACCGGCTGGTATCGGGATATGTACCGCTATCAACAGCTTGAAGCCGCGCTGGATGAGGAGGTCGCCGATGCGTAAGTTTGGACAGATGTGGCCGACGTTAAAACGGCTGCTCGCCTATGGCTCACCGTGGCGCAAACCGCTTTCCATCGCCGTGCTGTTGCTGTGGATCGCCGCGATTGCAGAGGTGACCGGCCCGCTGCTAATCAGCTATTTCATCGATAACATGGTGGCGAAGCGCTATCTGCCGCTGGGGCTGGTGGCGGGGCTGGGCGTGGCGTATGTCGGGCTACAGCTGACGGCGGCGGGGCTACACTATGCGCAGTCGCTGCTGTTTAACCGGGCCGCAGTGGGCGTGGTTCAGCAGCTACGCACGGATGTGATGGATGCCGCGCTGCGCCAGCCGCTGAGCGAGTTTGATACCCAGCCGGTCGGACAGGTTATTTCGCGTGTCACTAACGACACCGAAGTGATCCGCGACCTGTACGTCACCGTTGTCGCAACGGTTCTGCGCAGTGCCGCGCTGATCGGTGCGATGCTGGTGGCGATGTTCAGCCTTGACTGGCGAATGGCGCTGGTGGCGATCGCTATTTTCCCGGCAGTGCTGATTGTGATGGTGATTTACCAGCGCTACAGCACGCCGATTGTTCGTCGCGTGCGCGCTTACCTTGCGGATATCAATGATGGCTTCAACGAAGTGATCAACGGCATGAGCGTTATCCAGCAGTTTCGCCAGCAGGCGCGTTTTGGCGAGCGAATGGGGGAAGCCAGCCGCTCGCACTATATGGCGCGGATGCAGACGTTACGTCTGGACGGTTTCCTGTTACGCCCGCTGCTGAGCCTCTTCTCTGCGCTGGTGCTGTGCGGGCTGTTGATGCTGTTTGGCCTGACGACGCGCGGAACCATTGAGGTGGGGGTGCTGTACGCGTTTATCAGCTACCTCGGACGCCTCAACGAGCCGCTGATTGAACTCACCACGCAGCAGTCGATGCTGCAACAGGCGGTGGTCGCGGGCGAGCGTGTGTTCGAGCTGATGGACAGGCCGCGTCAAACCTATGGCGATGACGACCGCCCGCTGGAAAGTGGATCTATCGCGTTCGATCATGTCTCGTTTGCCTATCGCGACGACCAGCTTGTCTTGCAGGATATCAACCTGGATGTGCCGTCGCGCGGTTTTGTCGCCCTGGTTGGGCATACCGGCAGCGGCAAAAGCACGCTCGCCAGTTTGCTGATGGGCTACTATCCGTTGACGCAGGGGGAGATCCGTCTGGACGGACGGCCTCTTGCCGCGCTTAGCCACAACGCGTTGCGCAAGGGCGTTGCGATGGTGCAGCAGGATCCGGTGGTGCTGGCCGATACCTTTTATGCCAACGTGACGCTGGGACGACCGTTCACACCTGAGCAGGTCTGGGAGGTGCTGGAGACGGTACAGCTGGCGGATCTGGCGCGCGGTTTAAGCGAGGGGATCTATACCCGGCTGGGCGAGCAGGGCAACAACCTCTCCGTCGGGCAAAAGCAACTCCTGGCGCTGGCGCGCGTGCTGATTGAGACGCCGCAGGTGCTGATTCTGGATGAAGCGACCGCCAGCATCGACTCCGGTACCGAACAGGCGATCCAGCAGGCGCTGGCTGCCGTGCGGGATCGCACCACGCTTGTGGTGATCGCCCACCGCCTCTCAACCATCGTCGATGCCGATACCATTCTGGTGCTGCACCGTGGTCAGGCCGTTGAACGGGGAACGCACAGGGAGCTGCTTGAGGCAAAAGGGCGCTACTGGCAGATGTATCAGTTGCAGCTGGCAGGCGACGAGCTGGCCGCCAGCGTGCGCGAGGATGAGTCACTCAGCGCCTGATGCACCATTCCAAGGCAATGTGCTAACAGACATACCTGTTGGTGCAAAACGGAAACGCACCCTGCACCGTCATGGTGCGTTTTTTTTCACCCGTTCTCTGAGCATGCGCGCCGCGCCGCTTTCCTTCTCACATTTCACTTCTGGCACACCCTTTGCAATGTCCCTTTCGTGTTAGCTGCGGCCATTACCGAATTCTGACTGGAGGGGATTTATGAAGCTGGTTACGGTGGTAATCAAACCATTCAAACTCGAAGACGTGCGCGAAGCGCTGTCTTCCATGGGTATTCAGGGGCTGACCGTCACCGAAGTGAAAGGCTTTGGGCGTCAGAAAGGTCATGCCGAGCTTTATCGTGGGGCGGAATACAGCGTTAACTTCCTGCCAAAAGTGAAGATTGACGTGGCGATTGCCGACGATCAGCTTGATGAGGTGATTGATGTGGTCAGCAAAGCGGCCTACACCGGCAAAATTGGCGACGGCAAAATTTTCGTTGCTGAACTACAGCGCGTCATTCGCATCCGTACCGGCGAATCTGACGAAGCGGCGTTGTAAGTAACTCCTGGCACACAGTGAAAGGGATCGAGAAAATGAAGAGAACAACAATGAAAACAGCTCTGGGGTCGCTGGCGCTGCTGCCGGGCCTGGCAATGGCTGCACCTGCCGTGGCAGACAAAGCCGATAACGCGTTTATGATGATTTGCACCGCGCTGGTGCTGTTCATGACGATTCCGGGCATCGCGCTGTTTTACGGCGGCCTGATCCGCGGCAAGAACGTGCTCTCCATGCTGACGCAGGTTGCCGTCACGTTCGCGCTGGTGTGCGTGCTGTGGGTGGTTTACGGTTACTCGCTGGCCTTTGGCGAGGGTAACGCCTTCTTCGGCAACGTTAACTGGGCGATGCTGAAAAATATCGAGCTGACCGCGGTGATGGGCAGCTTCTATCAGTATATTCACGTCGCGTTCCAGGGCTCGTTCGCCTGCATCACCGTGGGGCTGATTGTGGGCGCGCTGGCCGAGCGTATCCGCTTCTCTGCGGTACTGATTTTTGTGGTGGTCTGGCTGACGCTCTCCTATATCCCGATTGCACATATGGTCTGGGGCGGCGGTCTGCTGGCTTCCCATGGCGCGCTGGACTTTGCGGGCGGTACCGTTGTGCACATCAACGCCGCGGTAGCAGGCCTGGTCGGCGCATACCTGATTGGCAAACGCGTGGGCTTCGGGAAAGAAGCGTTCAAACCGCACAACCTGCCGATGGTCTTTACCGGCACAGCCATCCTCTACTTTGGCTGGTTCGGCTTCAACGCCGGTTCAGCCAGTGCCGCTAACGAAATCGCCGCGCTGGCCTTCGTGAATACCGTAGTGGCAACCGCCGGCGCTATCCTCTCTTGGGTATTTGGCGAGTGGGCCGTTCGCGGCAAGCCATCGCTGCTGGGTGCCTGTTCCGGGGCGATTGCCGGCCTGGTGGGCATCACGCCAGCGTGCGGTTACGTGGGCGTGGGCGGCGCGCTGTTGATCGGCATCGTCGCCGGTCTGGCGGGGCTGTGGGGCGTTACCGCGCTGAAACGTATTCTGCGCGTTGACGATCCGTGCGACGTGTTCGGCGTGCACGGCGTGTGCGGCATCATCGGCTGCGTAATGACGGGCATCTTCGCGGCGCAGTCTCTCGGCGGCGTGGGTTACGCGGAAGGCGTGACCATGATGCATCAGGTGCTGGTCCAGCTGGAAAGCATTGCCATTACCGTTGTCTGGTCGGGCGTGGTGGCCTTTATCGGCTACAAGCTGGCCGATATGACCGTCGGGCTGCGCGTGCCGGAAGAGCAGGAGCGCGAAGGTCTGGACGTCAACAGCCACGGCGAGAATGCTTATAACGCATGATTTGCGTGCTTTGCCGGGTGGCGGCTTCGTCTACCCGGCCTGCAAAAACAGGATCCTCAGGCCCGGTAAGCGTAGCGTTACCGGGCTTTTTTACATCATCCTCTGTTACGCATGACCCCTTCCTGGACCGTCGAGGCCACCAGCACGCCATCCTGGGTATAAAACTCCCCGCGTACAAAGCCGCGCGCGCTGGACGCAGAGGTACTCTCCACGCTGTAAAGCAGCCATTGATTCATATCGAACGGACGGTGGAACCACATAGAGTGGTCAATCGTGGCAACCTGCATCCCTTTTTCCAGGAATCCCACGCCGTGCGGCTGTAGCGCAACCGGCAGGAAGTTGAAATCCGACGCATATCCGAGCAGATACTGGTGCACGCGCAAATCTGCCGGAACGCTGCCGTTGGCGCGGATCCACACCTGACGGGTGGGCTCGGAAGCGTGACCCTTCATGGGGTTATGAAATTCTACCGGGCGGATCTCCAGTGGCTTATCGCACAGAAACTTCTCTTTTACCTGCGGCGGCAACAGATGCGCGAGCGCGCGCGCGATGTCGGTTTCCGATTTCAGATCGTCCGGCGACGGGGCAGGGGGCATCGTTTTTTGATGCTCATACCCCGGCTCTGGCGCCTGGAACGAGGCGGTCATGTAAAAGATGGGTTTTCCATGCTGGATGGCCGCCACGCGGCGGGCGCTGAAGCTTTGGCCGTCACGCAGAACTTCCACGTCGTACACAATCGGTTTAGCGCTGTCGCCAGGGCGTAAAAAGTAGCTGTGGAACGAGTGCACCAGACGGTCTGCCGGGACGGTCTCCTTTGCGGCATACAGCGCTTGCCCCACGACCTGGCCGCCAAAAACCTGGCGTAAGCCTAAATCTTCGCTCTGTCCGCGAAATAGCCCTTCTTCTATTTTTTCCAGGTTTAGCAATGTCAGCAGATTGTTCAGTGCCTGACTCATAGTGGTCCTCAATAAACGCCGTGGCGAAAGATACGCAGAGTATAACGCAGAAACGAGAGTGGTCCGATGGGTGGAATTATCTTAATACCAGGCCAAAATTAGGCATTAATCCGTGATTTGTGCCACACTTGTTTACGTTATGTGAATAAAACGACATCGGATGGGATCGATCCCGCCGGTGCATTGATGATAAGGAGACTTCAATGAAACTCGTGCCTATGTTAAGCGGTGTTGCAATGGCGGTAGCGCTGTCCGCCTGTGCGGATAAGAGTGCCGATGTCCCGGTGCCAACGGCAACCCCAAACGGGATTAACACCCTTTCACAGCAAGCCATTCGACAGCCTAACGTATCCGGTACTATCTGGATCAAGCAGAAAGTTGCTCTGCCGCCGGACGCGGTACTCACGGTTACGCTGTCCGATGCCTCTCTGGCGGATGCACCGTCGAAAGTGCTGGCCCAGCGCGCGGTTCGTACAGAAGGTAAACAGGCGCCGTTCAGCTTCGTGCTGCCGTATAACCCGTCTGACGTGCAGCCTAACGCGCGTATCCTCCTGAGCGCGGCGGTAACGATCAACGATAAGCTGGTCTTTATCACCGATACCGTGCAGGAAGCGGTTAATAAAGGCGGCACCAAAATCGACCTGACCCTGGTTCCTGTCCAGCAAACGGCAGTGCCCGTTGCGCCTCAGACCAACCAGCCGGCTCTGCCAACAGCGCCGACTCAGCTGTAATTTTCTTTCGCCCTCTTCAGGCCTCCTGAAGAGGGCGTCAGTACTCCCACCGATACTTCTGCATATCAATCTGTCCTGACCCGGACACCTGAACCCCTTCTGAGAGTAATGCCTGACGCTGGCGCTGCAAGTCTGGTCCGGTGAGAGAGATCGCGCCATGGCGGTTGACGACCCGATGCCACGGTAACGTGCTCCCCTCCGGTAGTCTTCTTAGCACACCGCCAACCTGACGCGCCGCGCGTGGAGAACCTGCGAGTCGGGCAACTTCACCATAGGTAGTGACATAACCTTCCGGAATTGAGGCCACAATTTGCCACACTCGTTGTGGGAAAGTGTCATGTTCGTCCATTGTTTCTCCTGCGGAAAATCAGCGAAGGGGTAGGGTAAACGAAGATAAAGCAGATTGCAGGGGCAGTTTGCGCAATAATCCAGCATCCGGTTGCCAGCGGCTTGCAATTGTAGTGCTCCACAGGGATAATGCGCCAGCGCGTTGGTTATCAACGCTCTCAATGGGGGCTCTGTTGGTTCTCCCGCAACGCTACTCTGTTCACCAGGTCAGGTCCGGAAGGAAGCAGCCAGGGCAGACGACGTGGGTGCCGGGATGTAGCTGGCAGGGCCCCCACCCATTTGTGTTCCTCACCAATCCTCCCGCTTATTAAACCCTGAAAACAGTACGCCTTTATGCTGTGTCGTAATATGTTTTTCATTTAACTGAAATAATATTGTCATAAACCTGTAATAATAGACTGTCATTTTATTATCGGGCGTCTTTTTGTTGTCATAAGCAAAAAAATATATATCTGGATAACATACATATCTTCGTGTATTAAATTAAACACGTGTTCCGAAAGGATGTGACAATCATGGTTACTGCGGTTTTAAACGTTAAAATTGATGAAGCGCTAAAAGAAAGACTTCGCCACTATGCGGAAGATAATAATGAGAATTTAAGCGTGACCACAGAGAAACTGCTGCTGCTGGCATTTGAAGCGGTAGAAGAGGCGGGAGTATCGGAAGAGGATATTGATAATCAGCATACGGAAGAAGAGAGCGTAACTCCATTTACTCCTAAAGAAATCAAAGCACTACGTAAACTTCTGAAGAAGAGAAAATGAAACAACAACTATCGACGGCCAGCGACTACAACGAGGCCTGTAATCTGTTACGTTCCGGCTACGTGAAACATGTTCGTCTTGGCTGGAATGTAGGAAGTGACGAGTTCTTTCGAATTGCATCTGACTGGTGTGATACCGGTGCAAAAATAAAGAAAGAAGGGGATAATTTCATTATTTCACTGAAAGGCTTCCCGATTCCTCCTCAACATTAAGTTGTTCTTCATGAAAACTGCTGACTGCATGCGTTACAGTCAGCAGTTTTTATTGTTTCTGGTGAAAAATTTATACCAGGCTCCGTTTTACTGGCGGTGTACTTCTGTTTAAGGCAAGCCACAACGGTTTAATCCGCAATAATGCCTCTTCAAGCTCTGGCGGATTGAGGGAGAAGGGCATGCGCAGGTAGCGGTCAAACGCACCTGAAAGCCCAAAGCGCGTGCCGGTGCCCATAATGATGCCCGTCGTCTCGGCGCGTGCCGCCAGCTGCGTCGCCAGCATGCCGGGTAACTCTATCCAGTATGAAAGTCCTCCCTCCGCTTCCTGGAACCGCCATTCGGGAAAATGTTCCCGCAGCATCTGGCCGCAGCGGTCGCGCCGTTCTGCCAGCATTTTCCGGCGAGCGGGCAGAAAAGTTTCACTGTTTTCGATAAGCCACAGCGTGGCCAGCTGTTCCAGCACCGGTGAGCCCAGATCCAGCGTGTCGCGCGTCTGCGCGAGCGTGGCGATAGTGCGTGACGAGGCGCGGATCCAGCCGAGACGAAGCCCACCCCAGAAGCTTTTTCCAGCGGAACCCAGCGTTATTACGGCGGCCTCCGGGTTAAAGGCGGCCAGCGGCGGCGGTGGGGGAGCATCGAACCAGAGATCGACCATGGTTTCATCCACGACCAGCGTGGTGCGGGTTTGCGCGGCAATGTGGGTTATGGTCTGGCGCGTTGCGGCATCCATACAGCGCCCCGTCGGATTATGAAAATCCGGCATCAGATAGGCCAGACGCGGGGCGGTCTGGGCAAGCGTTGCGGCAAAACCATCGGTATCCCAGCCCGTTTCAGGCAGCGAGACGCCCATGGGCCGGCAGAGCGCCCCCTGAATGGCGGCGATCGCCAGCGGGTAGGTAGGATGATCCACCACCACGCGATCCCCGGGACCGGTCATCATTCTTAAGATCAGGGCGAAGCCGCTGACGGCGCCGTTCACCACCATCACTTCGTCTGCCCGGGTCGGCAAACCCCGTGCGGTGTAGCGGGCGGCAATGGCTTCACGCAGCGCCGGGAGCCCGAGCTGATCGTACCCGGTTAGCGCCAGGTTCGGCGTGAGGGCCGTCAGCGCGTGGGCGTAGGCCTGGTGGATCTCGGGCCCCGCGTTGAGCGCGGCGGTAGAGAGATCAAGCGCCGCGCTGGCAGTGGAAAGGGTGGGCACCGCGCGGCTGTCGGGCAGGATCGCGCGCGAACCGCTGCCCTGACGGCTCTCCAGATACCCCTCTTCCCGCAGATGTGCCAGCGCGCTGCTGATGGTGGTGCGGCTGACGTCCAGTGCGGCGGCCAGCTCCCGCTCACCGGGCAGGCGAGTGTTTAGCGCCAGCCTGCCATCCAGAATCAACAGGCGTAGCGCGTCAGCCAGCTGGCGCCACAGCGGGGTGCGGGAAGAGGCTTGCTGCCAGTGCCCTAACAGGCGAACCAGAGACTGGCTACCAAAACGACGTGATGACATGAGCAGTCCACTATTTGAAAACTGGACATTAATCATAGTGCCATTTTCACCGAAGATGGAACCGGGTTCTTCGGAGAAGAGAAAATGGTACGTCGTCTGGTACAACTTTATGTCGGTTTAGGCCTGTACGGGCTTTCAACCGCGATGTTTATTCGTTCGGATCTGGGGGTAGACCCCTGGAATGTCTTCCACCTTGGCGTCGCCATCCAGACCGGGATGAGTATCGGCACGGTGATTATTTTAACCGGAGCAGCGGTGCTGCTGCTGTGGATCCCGCTGCGCCAGCTTCCGGGGCTGGGTACGGTCAGTAACGTGATTTGTATCGGCCTGGCGGCTGATGCGTCATTGGCTCTGATCCCGGAACTCACTTCGCTGCCCGTGCGCATTATCCTGCTGGTTTCAGGCATTGTGGTTAACGCCCTTGCCACCGGGATGTATATCGGGGCGGGTTTTGGTGCTGGCCCGCGTGACGGCCTGATGACCGGTATACATGCCCGGCTGGGCTGGTCGATTCGCAGCGTGCGTACCGCGATCGAGGTGAGCGTGTTAATCATCGGCTACCTCCTCGGGGGAGCGTTTGGCGTTGGAACCGTGCTGTATGCGTTAACCATCGGCCCGCTGATCCAGCTCTGTTTGCCGTGGTTTCGCCATAGGCCGCGCGTTCAGGAAGCACCGCAGCCGGAGCGGATTGTCTAATTTTGCGAAGCGCTCACAGGCTATAATGGCGTAACTGTGTCAGAATAGTGGTTACACTTTTTGCGACGCCAGAATGTATGAAAGCGATCACTCTCTATGACGTTGCCCGCGAGGCGGGCGTTTCTTATCAGACCGTTTCCCGGGTGATTAACGACGCGGAACACGTTTCTGCCCGCACGCGGGAAAAGGTCCGCCAGGCCATGGCGGCGCTACACTATGTGCCTAACCGTGGCGCGCAGCAGCTGGCCGGGAAACGCACCCGCACGCTCGGGTTGATAACGACCGATCTGGCGCTGCATGCGCCGTCGCAAATCGTCTCAGCCGTAAAATCCCGGGCAGTGGAGCAGGGGGCAAGCGTGCTCATCTCTATGGTGGAACAGCCCGCGCAGTGTCAGGCTGCTTTGCAGGCGTTACTGGCGCAGCGCGTGGAGGCGCTGCTGGTGAACGTTCCGCTGGAAGATGCACAGGCAGAAATGCTTCAGGAAATGGCTTCGCCGATCCCGGTTCTTTTTCTCGATGTTTCCCCCTCAGCCAGGGTGAACAGCCTCGTGTTCAATGCCGAACAGGGCGCTGGCCTGGGGGCGGAGCATCTGCTTTCGCTGGGGCATCGGCGAATTGCGCTGCTCGCCGGTCCGGAAAGTTCCGTCTCTGCCCGGGCGCGTCTGGCGGGATGGAAAACCGCGCTCGCTCAGGCCTCCGTGGAGGCGTTTGCAGTGGCGCAGGGCGACTGGAGCGCGGCCTCCGGCTACGAGAAAGGGCATCAGCTTTTATCGGGCCCGGCGCTGCCCGACGCGATCCTCGTTGCGAACGATCAGATGGCGCTCGGCGTTATACGCGCCTGTGCGGAAAAAGGGATTGCGGTACCGGGTCAGATCTCGGTGGTCGGATTTGATGATACGGCCGACAGCGCATGGTTTTCCCCCCCGCTGACCACCATTCGGCAGGCGTTCCGCGAGGCCGGTGAGCGCAGCGTGGAGTGGCTCCTGGCGCCCACTCCCCACGACGAACGCTGGCAAAAACAGCTTCCCGTTACGCTGATCGTTCGTCACTCCACCGCGCCGCACGCGACGCAGCAGGCCGATCGTGAAGATCTGGCGCAGCAGCTAAGAACGCTGGCGCTGCTGGCGGAGAAACTGGCGCGCAGCTAGCGCTTTTGTGATCGGGCTCGCCTGGTGACGATCAAAGCCTTTACCGCCACCGTTTACCAGGGCATGTTGACTAAAATTGTGAGCGCTTCGTAAAGAGGTTGATATGTCTTCTACATTACCGCTGACCCTCAGCACACTTCTGGCTCGTCGTGACTGGGAAAACCCCGGCGTGACGCAATGGAACCGTCTGGCCGCACACGCGCCTTTTCATAGCTGGCGCGATGAAATACACGCCCGGGTGGATAAGCCTTCGCTGAGCAAGCGCTCGCTTAACGGCGTCTGGCAATTCAGCTTTTTCGCCGCGCCAGAGCAGGTTCCCGAGGCCTGGGTAACGGACGATCTTGCTGACGCCGTTGAGATGCCCGTGCCGTCGAACTGGCAGATGGAGGGATTTGATACCCCCATTTATACCAACGTCACCTATCCGATAAATGTGAACCCACCGTATGTTCCGGCTGAAAACCCTACCGGCTGTTACTCGCTCACATTTGAAGTGGATGACGCCTGGCCGCGCAGCGGACAGACCCGCATTATTTTTGACGGGGTCAATTCCGCTTTTCATCTGTGGTGTAACGGCCAATGGATAGGCTATTCGCAGGACAGTCGTCTGCCCGCGGAGTTTGACCTTAGCGCGGTGCTGCGACCGGGGCAAAACCGCCTGGCGGTGATGGTGTTACGCTGGTGCGACGGAAGCTACCTGGAAGATCAGGATATGTGGCGGATGAGCGGCATTTTCCGTGACGTTTCGCTGCTGCATAAGCCGGAAACGCGGATTGCCGATTATCAGGTCGTGACCGATCTGAATGCCGAATGCGATCGGGCGATACTCCGGGTTGACGTGGCGCTGGAAGGTTCACGCTACGCCGAATGTGAGGTGGCGTTTACCCTGTGGCGTAACGGCGAAGCCTGCGCGCAAACCTCGCAGCAGCCAGGATCGGCCATCGTCGATGAACGGGGCAGCTGGGCGGAGCGGCTCACGGTTGCGATGCCCGTGAACGATCCCGCGCTGTGGAGCGCCGAAACACCAGAACTCTATCGTCTGACAATGTCGCTTCGTGATGCGCAGGGCAGTGTGCTGGAGACCGAAGCCTGCGATGTCGGCTTCAGGCGCGTCGAAATCAGCAATGGTCTGCTGAAGCTCAACGGCAAGCCGCTGCTGATCCGCGGCGTGAACCGTCACGAACATCATCCTGAGAAGGGGCAGGTGATGGATGAGGCGACCATGCGCCGCGACATTGAACTGATGAAGCAGCATAACTTCAACGCCGTGCGCTGCTCGCATTATCCGAACCATCCTCTGTGGTACACGCTTTGCGATCGCTATGGCCTGTACGTGGTTGATGAGGCGAATATCGAGACCCATGGCATGGTGCCGATGAGCCGCCTGGCGGACGATCCGCGCTGGCTGCCCGCCATGAGCGAGCGCGTAACGCGTATGGTGCAGCGGGACCGGAATCATCCGTCAGTCATCATCTGGTCTTTAGGAAACGAATCTGGTCATGGAGCGAACCACGATGCGCTGTACCGCTGGCTGAAAACCACCGATCCCACACGTCCAGTGCAGTACGAAGGCGGCGGCGCCTGTACGGCGGCAACCGATATTATTTGCCCGATGTATGCCCGCGTCGATCAGGATCAGCCGTTCCCGGCGGTGCCAAAGTGGTCGATTAAAAAGTGGATCGGCATGCCGGACGAAACCCGTCCGCTGATCCTGTGCGAGTATGCCCACGCGATGGGCAACAGCTTTGGCGGCTTTGCCAGCTACTGGCAGGCATTCCGCAGCCATCCCCGGTTGCAGGGGGGCTTTGTCTGGGACTGGGTCGATCAGGCATTAACCAAAAAAGAGGAAAATGGCGCGGCATTCTGGGCCTACGGCGGCGATTTTGGCGATAAGCCCAACGATCGTCAGTTCTGCCTCAACGGGCTGGTGTTCCCCGATCGCACCCCGCATCCCGCCCTTTTCGAGGCGCAGCGTGCCCAGCAGTTCTTTACCTTTACGCTGGTGAGCACCTCTCCGCTGGTCGTCGAGGTACAGAGCGATTATCTGTTCCGTCATACCGACAACGAACGTCTGCAATGGTCGGTGGCGCGTGACGGTGCGGTAGTGGCTTGTGGCGGCTTGACGCTTTCTGTCGCGCCCCAGGAGGCGCAACGCATCGAGATCCCGCTGCCTGAACTTGCTGCTGAGCCGGGTGAGGTCTGGCTCAATGTGGAAGTCGTCCAGCCGCAGGAGACGCCGTGGTCGCCGTCCGGCCACCGTTGTGCCTGGGATCAATGGCCGCTCCCGGCCCCGCTATACGTTGCGCCCGCGAATGTGGAAGGTACGGCCCCGCAGCTAACCACGTGCGGCGAGGCGCTGGAGATTGTCCATCAGCAGCAGCGCTGGCAGTTTAGCCGCCTTACCGGAAACCTGACCCAGTGGTGGAACGTGGGGGCTGAAACGCTCCGTTCTCCGCTAACGGATAATTTTACCCGCGCGCCGCTGGACAATGATATCGGCGTCAGCGAGGCGACCCGCATCGATCCGAACGCGTGGGTGGAGCGCTGGAAGGCGGCGGGGATGTATGAGATGTCGCCGCGCCTTCTCCAGTGTGAAGCGGAGCAGCACGCCCGTGAGGTGGTGGTGACCACGCAGCACGTCTGGGAATCCCGGGGGAAAGCGCTGTTTGTCAGCCGTAAGATCTGGCGGATTGACGATCGCGGCGCGCTGCACGGTGACGTGCAGGTGACGGTAGCGTCTGATATTCCCGAGCCTGCTCGCGTGGGCCTGAGCGTTATGCTGGTGGATGTCCCGGAAAC
This sequence comes from Enterobacter cloacae complex sp., assembly GCF_900322725.1. Taxonomy (NCBI): domain Bacteria; kingdom Pseudomonadati; phylum Pseudomonadota; class Gammaproteobacteria; order Enterobacterales; family Enterobacteriaceae; genus Enterobacter; species Enterobacter cloacae complex sp. Next base: position 3,226,315 of record NZ_LT991957.1, read on the forward strand.
CGTGCGCTGGCTGGGGCTGGGGCCGCTGGAAAATTATCCGGACAGAAAGCTGGCGGCGCAGCAGGGGCGCTGGACGCTTCCGCTGGAAGCCATGCACACGCCGTATATCTTCCCGACGGAGAACGGCCTGCGCTGCGACACCCGCGAGCTGGCGTTTGGCGCGCATCGGTTGCAGGGGCGGTTCCATTTCTCCGTGAGCCGCTACAGCCAGCAGCAGCTGCATGAGACAACGCATCAGCATCTGCTACGGGAAGAGCCGGGCTGCTGGCTGAACCTGGACGCCTTCCACATGGGCGTAGGGGGAGATGATTCCTGGAGCCCGAGCGTGGCGCCGGACTTCCTTCTGCAAAACCGGCAGCTGCGCTACACCTTCTGCTGGCAGCAGAACGGCTGAATAAAAGCACCGGCTCCGCTCAGGCGGAGCCGCTGTTGAGATTACGCTCGGCCCAGAGAATGAATTCCGCCTCAGGCAGCGCCTTGCTGTAGTACCAGCCCTGTCCGTACTGCACGCCGTGGCGATGCAGCCAGGCAATCTGTCCTTCCGTTTCGATGCCTTCTGCCACCATCGCCAGCTCAAGCGATTTTGCCATTTCGATAATGTGCGGGGTGACATTTTTATACTCCAGCGCGTGCACGAAAGATTTATCGATCTTCAGGGTATCGACATCCAGATCCTGGAGATAGCTCAGGCTGGAGTAGCCTGTACCAAAATCGTCAATGTAGACGGCGTGTCCGGCACGGCGAAACGCCGCGATGGCCGGGGCGCTGACGGCGGGATCGGCGAAGCCGCGCTCGGTTAACTCCAGCGCTATCTGCTGCGGGTGGACTTTCCATTTGTTCAGCAGCTGGCTCAGCAGGCGCGGCAGCTCCACGGACGTTAAATCGGCTGGGGCCAGGTTAACAGAAATGTGCAGCTCCGGATGATGATGCAGCCAGTCGCCCAGCTCGTCGAAGATCTTATCGATTGCCAGCAGCGTTAACTGGGAAATCAGCCCCGTTTGCTCAGCCAGAGGGACAAATATGTCTGGCGACAGGTTGCTGCCATCCGGCTGCGGCCAGCGCATCAGCGCTTCGGCTCCTACCAGTTTGCCGCTGCACAACGCCACGATGGGCTGATAGTGAACCTGGATCTCCCGGTTGTTTATCGCGTCCATCAGGCGGTTACGCGGAGACTGTAGCCGGCGGAGGATCCGCAGAACAATCAGGGCCGCCGCCAGGCTAATCAGCACGCCAGCCGGCAGCCAGATGAGCAGCTGCTGATGCCAGGCTTCCGCCAGCGGCTTCAGCGAGGCCCAGGCAATGACGGTAAACCCCAGCTCGGGCACGGGCTTCAGAATGTACATCGAGCCGTTGTACTGAACGCTCGTCATCTCCTGCCGATCCTTAACAATCGAGAGGATATGCGGATCGAGGACATGACTTCTGGCAAATATGCGCTGTGTCGTGTTGCCCACCAGGGCGGCATCCATCGAGATTTCGCCGAACGGAACGACATCTACAAGCGATGCCGGATCGACCATCACCAGATAATGCCCTTTTCCGATCACCACCATATAGCGGTGAATGCCGAGGTCGTTTTGCGAGGTGAGCCACGTGCTGTAACCGTCCTCGGTGATGCGCACCGGAGGCGGCAGAGCCTCCGTATTACTCGACTGTTCCAGGGAAGAGCAGAGCGGCTTCAGGTTATCGACATACATCACTTCCTGAACATAGCGCCAGGAGAACGCGACCCGGCGCATTTCACGTAAATGCAAGGGAGTGCAAGGCGGGGCGTTGAACGACTGTAGGTGCGTGAGCGCCTGTTTAGCCTGCACGACGACTCTGTCGGTACGGATCAGAACGCGCGAGGCATAGCCGTCCAGCGCCTCCACAAACTTTTCCTCTGCCTGACGATGCGCCAGCCAGATACTGAGGCAAACGGGGACCAGCACAGAAATGATCAGTACGCCCGTGACCAGGCTCACCAGATGTCGGGTTCGCATGCCGTTTTTCCTTCCCATTTGCCCATGAAGGGCAGTGAGTTTGCGCGCCAGAGGAGAAAGATTTTAGTGCTAAATGATATAGTTATAGCATGCGAAAGTCGCAGGCAGGTATCTGAATCCACCTTTGGATAAAAGACAAAAGTGCGCTGGATCGTCCTGGGGGTTGTTTTTACAGCAAGGCTCGGCTAGTATTTTGTTATGTTATAACAATACATGAGAGTCAGATATGAAACCGAATATCCATCCAGCCTATCGCACCGTTGTGTTCCACGACACCACGGCTAATGAATACTTCCGCGTTGGCTCAACGATTAAGACGGACCGGGAAATCGAGCTCGACGGCGAAACGTATCCTTACGTCACCCTTGATGTCTCATCAAAATCGCATCCGTTTTATACCGGGAAGCAGAAGACCTTCTCCACGGACGGCAGCGCGGCGCGCTTCCGCAAGCGTTTTGGCGGCTTTCTTGATGCGAAGCGAGGCTAACCATGCAGGTACTTAACTCACTGCGTAGCGCAAAGCAACGGCATCCGGATTGCCAGATCGTCAGGCGCAAAGGGCGTCTTTACGTTATTTGCAAATCCAATCCGCGCTTTAAGGCCGTACAGGGACGTAAAAAAAGGCGCTAAGCGGATGCTTAGCGCCTCTTCTCCGGCAACAGCCCTGCTAGCCGTTAGCAGGGCGAGAGAGCGTGAAAACGTCATAAAACGAAAGCTCTCCCTTCCTCGCCACCATTTTTTGCAGCTTCTCTTTAAGCCCGGCCTCGACTGAAGGTGAGCGCATGATGCTGTCAATAAGCTCGGGCGGCACGTAGCGCATGTTGTACCACTCGCCGTTGTAGCACACGCGGAAATCTAGCACGTCGATATCTTCATACCGGTAGCGCGGGTTAACGTCGAAAAAGAAGAACGCGTTAAACACCACGAACAGCACAACCAGCAGCCAGACGGAATCGACCAGCGTTTCGGACCGCAGCATGACGATAAGCGTTGCCAGCCAGGCGGCGTACATCGCAACGAACAGTCCGGGGTGTTTACGGATAAAGCTGATGCTAAAGCGCGGGCGATTGTCGCGCTTTTCGCGGGCATTGAGATCGTCGATGGTGGCGGTAAGCAGGCGCTGTATCTCTGTCATTTTTTGCCTTTATACATATTGAAAATACAGGTGATCTGCCTATTTTATGAGAGGGGGTCAGGCGTGGAAAGTAACAGTTATGCCGGGAAAAAGCATAACAGTTACTCAGGGTGGCCTTAGAGCATTTTAATGATTTTCGCGGGATTTCCGCCCATGACCGCATTGGCCGGCACGTCTTTGGTCACAACCGCACCGGACGCGATAACCGCATTATCGCCAATGGTCACGCCCGGGTTAATGACCGCCCGTCCGCCAATCCAGACGTTGTGGCCTATGGTGACCGGTTTGCCATACTCAAGCCCGCTGTTACGCGCGGTCGCGTCCAGGGGATGCGTGGCCGTATAGATGTGCACTCCCGGCGCGAGCATACAGTTATCGCCAATGCGGATAGGGCAGACGTCCAGCATAACGCAGTCGAAGTTAGCGTAAAAATTGTTGCCCAGGTAGATGTTATAGCCGTAGTCGCAGCGGAAGCTCGGCTCTATATAGGCGCCTTCGCTTTGAGCCAGCAGGTCAGCTAACAAGGCGCGTCGTTCGGCTTTCTCATCGGGGGCGGTATGGTTATAGCGGTGAATAAGATGACGCGCGCGTAAACGGTCAGCCCTTAACGTGTCGTCGCTAGGGCGGTAATATTCACCTGCAATCATCTTCTGTTTTTCTTCACTCATGGGAACCTCACTGGAATCGTTTTACGTAGCGTAAAGAGGATTAGCCAGAAAGGGAACGTTCCCTAAAAATGGCTGTGACGGTAGTCACAACATTCTTGAGCATAGATACGTTTTACACGGGAACCTGGCGTTTGCACTTGAAGCGTAGTTCGAAGGTAAATTTAGCTTAACAACGGGCGTAGTGCCTTTACAGTCTCTCTTCAACGATTAACGAACAAATTTCCATACCGAAGTGGGGATCTTGTCATACAGTTTATTCATGGTCAGTTCAGCAAGACGATGGTCGGCAGCTGAATAAAATACCGCCAGTTCATTATCGGACAGCTCGTATTTATTTTTCTCAATAACCCGCTCGAGTGTGTCAATTGACTGGCAGCGTCGCAGGCGCATCAAATAATCGACTTTAGTTAATGGTTTATCAGACATAAATTCACCTTAGTAATTGTAATAATTTTAACAGGAAAGACTAACCGGATTAGCTCTGCTGACATTCGTGAAGCAGCGAAATAGACGGTTTCCTGATTTACGCCATTTCTGCAAATCCTGTGCGTTAATGCCGTAGCTGCTGAACAACATAAAGGTGTCGTCCAGGTATTCATCAATTTGCTCTATCAACTTATTATCTTCATTGTACTTAATTTTATAATTAAGTGCGAAGGTAGCGATATGCTCAATCAGCTCGTTTAGCTGTAAATTGATAGCAGACGTTGGATCGTTCACCCAGCCATGGTTACTTTCTTCAAGATTGGCGAGGCAGTCATGGTACAAGGATTCGCAGAGAAATTTCAACTGCGCGATATCATGCCTTTTTGGCGAGTACTCGTCCATAGCGCATCCCCTTCTGAGTGATTTTTTACTCACCGAACATCATGTCGGGATGGATACAACTTGCTTAGCTACACGGGAGCTGTGTTCCTGATAACTCTAACTATAAGCCACTCTGATCAAGATTTCATCGCGCTATTACGAAAAATTACAATTAAAACGTTACTGTGCGAGCCTTTACGCAAATGTTCCTTTAGCAGGGAACGCTTTAATCAGTAAAAAACGCAGTTTTTTATCGGTTCCTTAAAATTCATTGAGTTAGCGCAAAGTTTGATGTGAAGTCCGGAACCAGATATCTCAGATATTTTCTTTAAGTTAGGAATAGTCCGAATAATTTACGCCGCGAAATGATAATAAAAGAATGCTGAGTTCTTCGTATTGATTTTCGGCCTATTATGCCAGGCCTTATAAAAATGAAGAAAATAAATAGAACGACAATAGGTCTATTTTATGATCTTTTCTGAAAATGAAAAAGGCCGCAAATGCGGCCTTTTTATCATGTGAAACCGGTATCAGTGATGTTCTACCGAATGATTGTGCTCAACATCTTCATTCTTACGGCTGAAGCGGCGACGAACCACCACAAAGAACACCGGCACGAAGAAGATCGCAAGCACCGTCGCGGTGACCATACCGCCCATAACGCCTGTACCTACCGCATTCTGCGCGCCGGAGCCTGCACCTGAACTGATAACCAGCGGCATAACGCCCAGGATAAACGCCAGGGACGTCATCAGGATTGGACGCAGACGCATACGAACCGCTTCCAGCGTAGCTTCAATCAGGCCTTTACCTTCTTTCTCCATCAGATCTTTGGCGAATTCGACGATAAGTATCGCGTTCTTCGCCGACAAGCCAATGGTTGTCAGCAGGCCCACCTGGAAGTATACGTCGTTGGTCAGCCCACGGAACGTTGCAGCAAGCAGCGCACCGATAACCCCCAGCGGAACCACCAGCATAACGGAGAACGGAATCGACCAGCTCTCGTACAGTGCCGCCAGACACAGGAACACCACAATCAGTGAAATGGCGTACAAGGCAGGGGCCTGGTTACCGGACAGACGTTCCTGATAGGACATGCCGGTCCAGTCGTAGCCGATACCCGCAGGCAGTTTGCTGGCCAGCTCTTCCATCAGGTTCATGGCTTCACCGGTGCTTCGGCCCGGCGCTGCCTGACCGAGGATTTCCATCGACGGCAGACCGTTATAACGCTCCAGACGCGGCGAACCGTATTCCCAGTGTGACGTTGAGAAGGATGAGAACGGCACCATCTGGCCATCGCTACCGCGAACGTACCAGTTGTTGATATCGTTCGGCAGCATGCGGTACTGCGCTTCGGACATGACGTACACTTTCTTCACGCGACCGCGGTCGATGAAGTCGTTGACGTAGCTACCGCCCCAGGCAGCACCCAGCGTGGTGTTGATGTCGCTGATGGACACACCCAGCGCCTGCGCTTTTTCCTGGTCGATATCGATCTTGTACTGCGGCGTATCTTCCAGACCGTTAGGACGCACGCCCACCAGCAGGTCAGGGTGTTTTGCCACCTCGCCAAACAGCTGGTTACGCGCCTGAGTCAGTTTTTCGTGGCCCAGACCGCCCTGGTCAATCAGCTGGAAGTCGAAGCCGGTCGCCGTACCCAGTTCCACGATCGCGGGCAGGTTAAAGGCGAAGACCATCGCGTCTTTAATCTGCGAGAAGGTAGCCATTGCACGGCCGGTAATCGCTTCAACTTTGTTCTCGTCGCCCGGACGTTCAGACCAGTCTTTCAGAGAAACGAAGGCAATACCGGTGTTCTGACCACGACCCGCGAAGCCAAAGCCGTTAACCGCAAACACGGATTCGACGTTGTCTTTCTCTTTAGTCAGGAAATAGTCGGTCATCTCATCCAGCACTTTCTGCGTACGCTCTTGCGTCGCACCGGCCGGAAGCTGAGCCATACTCAGGAACACGCCCTGGTCTTCATCTGGCAGGAACGAGCTTGGCAGACGAACGAACAGGAAGGCCATCCCTACCACGATGATGATGTAGAGCAGCAGGTAACGACCGGTGCTGCGCAGAATGTTCCCCACGCTGTCGGTGTAGTGGTGCGTGCTCTTATCAAACATGCGGTTAAACCAGCCGAAGAACCCTTTGTGCTCGCCGTGACCGCCTTTCTGAATCGGCTTCAGCATCGTCGCACACAGGGCTGGCGTCAGGATCAGCGCAACCAGCACGGACAGCGCCATCGCTGACACGATGGTGATGGAGAACTGACGGTAAATCGCACCCGTTGAGCCACCGAAGAAGGCCATCGGGATAAATACCGCAGACAGTACCATCGCGATACCGACCAGCGCGCCCTGGATCTGACCCATCGATTTACGGGTCGCTTCCTTCGGCGGCAGGCCTTCTTCCGCCATCACACGCTCGACGTTTTCGACCACCACGATGGCGTCATCCACCAGCAGGCCGATGGCGAGCACCATCCCGAACATCGTCAGGGTGTTTATCGAGTAGCCAAATATCGCCAGAACCGCGAAGGTCCCGAGCAATACAACCGGTACGGCGATGGTTGGGATCAGCGTCGCGCGGAAGTTTTGCAGGAACAGGTACATAACCAGGAAGACGAGGATGATCGCCTCAACCAGGGTTTTTACCACTTCGTGAATCGAAATTTTTACGAACGGCGTCGTGTCATACGGGTAAACGATTTTCAGACCTGACGGGAAGAACGGTTCCATCTTCTTCAGCTCTGCACGGATAGCCGTCGCGGTGTCCAGGGCGTTCGCGCCGGTCGCCAGTTTGATACCCAGACCAGATGCCGGCTTGCCGTTGAACTTCGCGATAACGTCGTAGTTCTCGCCGCCCAGCTCCACTTTCGCCACGTCACGCAGGCGAACCTGAGAACCGTCCTGATTCACCTTCAGCAGAATTTTGCTGAACTCATCCGCAGAGGTCAGACGCGTTTGCGCGATGATAGACGCGTTAAGCTGCTGGCCTTTCACCGGCGGCGTACCGCCTAACTGACCGGCGGCAACCTGGGCGTTCTGCGCTTTGATGGCGTTGATCACGTCAACCGGCGTCAGCTGGAAGTTGTTCAGCTTATTCGGATCCATCCAGATACGCATCGCGTACTGAGAACCGAACAGCTGAACGTCACCCACACCGGACGTACGGCTGATGGCATCCTTCATGTTGGCGCCCACGTAGTCGGAAATATCCTCCTGCGTCATGGTGCCGTTGGTGTTGATCACGCCGACAACCATCAGGAAGCTACTGGACGATTTCTCGACGCTCACGCCCTGCTGTTGCACTTCCTGCGGGAGCAGGGGCATCGCCAGCTGCAATTTGTTCTGCACCTGAACCTGTGCAATGTCCGCATCCGTACCGGATTCAAAGGTCAGGGTGATCTGAACCGTACCGGTTGAGTCACTGTTTGAGGACATGTACATCAGGTTATCGATACCGTTCATGTTCTGTTCGATAACCTGCGTAACGGTATCCTGCACCGTTTTCGCATCAGCGCCCGGGTAGGTTGCGGAGATCGTTACTGCCGGTGGCGCAATCGTTGGATATTGCGCAACAGGCAGCTTCAGGATCGCAAGTCCCCCGGCCAGCATGATGATAATGGCGATCACCCACGCAAATATGGGGCGATCGATAAAGAAATTAGGCATGTCTTAACGGCTCCTGTTTAAGTTAAGACTTGGTTTGTTCTGACTGGCCAGCGGCAGACGCTTGTTGTTTGTCGTCAGATTTCACTTCCTGAGCTTTGACCTGCGCGCCAGGACGAACTTTTTGCAAACCGGTTACAATCACGCGATCGCCATCTTTCAGACCTTTCGTTACCAGCCACTTGTCGCCAATCGCCTGCGTTGCGGTGATATTGCGCGTTTCGACTTTGTTATCGGCACCCACAACCAGCGCGCTCGCATCGCCGCGTGGCGTACGGGTCACACCCTGCTGAGGAACCAGAATGGCGGTTGGGTTCGTCCCTTCTTCCAGACGCGCGCGTACGAACATACCCGGCAGCAGCGTTTTATCCGGATTCGGGAAAATGGCCCGGATGGTGATTGAGCCGGTGGTCTGATCGACGGTCACATCAGAAAATTCCAGTGTACCGGTCTGCGAGAACTCGATACCGTCGTTGGTAACCAGTTCAACCTTGGCTTTACCGTTTTCCTGTTTCAGTTGACCGCTGGCCAGCTCCTGTTTGAGACGCAGGAAATCGTTGCTGGACTGGGTAACGTCAACGTAGATCGGGTCAAGCTGCTGCACGGTGGCCAGCGCGTTGGTCTGACCGTTCTGCACCAGTGCACCTTCGGTGACGGCAGATTTACCAATGCGACCGCTGATAGGGGAGGTCACTTTGGTGTAGGCCAGGTTGATACGCGCGGTTTCTACCGCCGCTTTCGCCGCCACAACGGCCGCGTTGGCTTGCTGCGCATCGGCCAGGGCAGAATCATAATCCTGTTGGCTGATGTACTGCGTGCCGAGCAGTTTCTTGTAACGATTCAACGTCAGCTGCGAAATTTTGGCTGCCGCTTCTGCTTTCGCCAGATCGCCTTTAGCGCTTTCATAAGACGCCTGGTAGGTTGCTGGATCAATCTGATACAGAGACTCACCTGCTTTGACATCACCGCCTTCGGTGAAGTTACGTTTCAGGATGATACCGCTCACCTGCGGACGCACTTCCGCAATGCGGTAGGCGCTGGTGCGGCCCGGTAGTTCTGTTGTCATCTGGAGAGGTTCGGATTTGAGCGTCACCACGCCAACTTCTGGCACCTGCTGAGCTCCTTGTTGAGCCTCTTTGTCGTCACATCCTGTAAGCGCTAAGCTGCCTGAGAGCATCAGAACGACCGCCAGAGGCGTTAACCCTCTGTTTTTGTTCATATGTAAACCTCGAGTGTCCGATTTCAAATTGATCAAGGGTCCTGAGTCTAAAAACCCATTGCTGCGTTTATATTATCGTCATGCTATGGTACATACATTCATAAATGTATGTAAATCTGACTCCTGTAAATTCATCAACGTATGGCACGAAAAACCAAACAACAAGCGCTGGAAACCCGACAACACATTCTGGATGTGGCAATGCGTTTGTTCTCACAGCAGGGTGTTTCGGCAACCTCGCTGGCGCAGATTGCTCAGGCCGCGGGCGTCACGCGGGGAGCGATTTACTGGCATTTTAAAGACAAGTCAGATCTGTTTGGTGAAATCTGGGAGCTTTCAGAGTCCAGCATTAGCGATCTTGAGACTGAGTATCGGGCAAAATTCCCTCACGATCCACTCTCAGTATTAAGAGAAATATTAGTATATATCCTTGAAGCGACCGTTGTGGAAGAACGCCGACGTCTGATGATGGAAATCATTTTCCATAAATGTGAATTTGTTGGCGAAATGGCGGTGGTTCAGCAGGCACAGCGCGACCTGTGTCTGGAAAGCTATGACCGCATCGAGAAGGTTCTTAAGGAATGTATGCAGGCCGACATGCTTCCCGCCACGCTGTTAACGCGCCGGGCGGCGATCCTGATGCGCAGCTATATTTCCGGCCTGATGGAAAACTGGCTTTTTGCTCCGCAGTCGTTTGATTTGAAAGCAGAGGCACGCAGCTACGTCGCGATCTTCCTTGAGATGTGCCAGCTTTGTCCGACTCTCCGCAGCGAGGAACCGCCGCTGACTGCCTGAACCTGTCCAGGAAATGTCTTAGAGGATAACCTTCCCGCTATTCTGCTTCAGGCGGGCGTGATATTCTTCACGCCCGACTATTTTCGGTCATTTCTCAGATCACATTCACGACTATGCTGCACACCTATCGCTCGACACATTCTGTTCTGGCCGTTTTTTTGATCCTGCTGTTTTTCTTTGCAGCCGCACCGCATTCCTGGGCCCGTGCAGACAACGGCAGTGACGTTCCGACGCGTGCCGAGGTTCAGTCGCAACTCGACACCCTGAATAAACAGAAAGATCTCTCCGCTCAGGAAAAGCTCGTTCAGCAGGACCTGACGGAAACCCTGGAAACGCTGGATAAGATCGATCGCATCAAAGCCGAAACGGCCCAGCTACGGCAGAAGGTTGCTCAGGCACCGGAGAACATGCGTAAAGCAACGGAGGCGCTGAACGCGCTCAGCGACGTTGATAACGATGATGAAACCCGGAAAACGCTCGCCACCCTGTCGTTGCGCCAGCTTGAGTCGCGCGTGGCGCAACTGCTGGACGATCTTCAAACGGCGCAGTCCGATCTCTCGACCTACAACAGCCAGCTGGTTTCACTGCAAACCCAGCCTGAGCGCGTGCAGAACGCCATGTATTCCGCATCGCAACAGCTCCAGCAGATACGTAACCGTCTGAATGGCATCACCGTGGGGGAAGGGGCGCTTCGTCCGAGCCAGCAAACGCTGCTGAACATTCAGCAGACACTGCTGAACGCGGAGATTGAACAGCAGCGTAAGAGTCTGGAAGGCAACACGGTGTTGCAGGACGCGCTGCAAAAACAGCGTGACTACGTGAACGCGAATATCAACCGGCTCGAGCATCAGCTTCAGCTGTTGCAGGAAGCGGTGAACAGCAAGCGCCTGACGCTGACCGAAAAAACGGCGCAGGAAGCGGTTTCGCCAGACGAAACGGCGCGCATCCAGGCCAATCCGCTGGTGAAGCAGGAGCTGGAGATTAACCATCAGCTGAGCGAACGCCTGATTCAGGCAACTGAAAGCGGCAGCGCGCTGGTGCAGCAGAATATTAAAGTCAAAAACTGGCTGGATCGCGCTTTGCAGGCCGAGCGCAATATCAAAGAGCAGATTGCCGTCCTGAAGGGCAGCCTGCTGCTGTCGCGCATTCTCTACCAGCAGCAGCAGACGCTGCCGTCCGCCGACGAGCTGGAGGACATGACCAACCGCATTGCGGATTTGCGTCTTGAACAGTTTGACGTTAACCAGCAGCGCGATGCCCTGTTCCAGAGCGACACGTTTGTTGCCAAAGTGGAAGAGGGCCATTCAAGTGAAGTGAACGGTGAAGTTCACGACGCGCTGTTGCAGGTGGTGGATATGCGCCGCGAACTGCTCGATCAGCTTAATAAGCAGCTGGGCAACCAGCTGATGATGGCGATTAACCTGCAAATCAACCAGCAGCAGCTGATGAGCGTATCTAAAAGCCTACAGGAGATCCTGACCCAGCAGATTTTCTGGGTGAACAGCAACAAACCCATGGACTGGGACTGGTTTAAATCTTTCCCTGAAACGCTGAAATCCCAGATCAAAAGCATGAAAATTACCGTGAACTGGGAGAAAGCCTGGCCTGCGGTGATGATTGCCTTCCTGGCGGGCCTGCCTTTGCTGCTTATCGCCGGCGTGATCCGCTGGCGTTTGAAATGGCTGAAACAGTATCAGGCGAAGCTGGCCTCGGAAGTGGGGCAACTGCGTAACGACAGCCAGCTGCACACGCCGAAAGCGATCCTGATCGATCTGATCCGCGCGCTGCCGGTTTGCCTGCTGATCCTCGCCGTCGGCCTGATCCTGCTGACCATGCAGCTCAATATCAGCGACCTGCTGTGGGCGTTCAGTAAAAAGCTGGCGCTGTTCTGGCTGGTGTTTGGCCTGTGCTGGAAAGTGCTGGAAAAAGATGGCGTCGCCGTCCGCCACTTCAACATGCCGGAGAAACTTACCAGCCACTGGCGTCGCCAGATTGTGCGTATCAGCCTCGCGCTGCTGCCGCTGCACTTCTGGTCCGTTGTGGCCGAGCTTTCTCCGCTGCATCTGATGGATGACGTGCTCGGACAGCTGGTGATTATGCTGAACCTGCTGCTGATAGCCGTCCTGATGTGGCCGATGTGCCGCGATAGCTGGCGTGATAAAGAGTCCCACAATCTTCGCCTGGTTACCGTAACGGTGCTGGCGTTCATTCCGCTGGCGCTGATGGTGCTGACGGCAACGGGTTACTTCTATACCACGCTTCGTCTGTCAGGTCGCTGGATTGAAACGGTTTATCTGGTGATTGTGTGGAACCTGCTGTTCCAGACCGTGCTGCGCGGTTTGAGCGTGGCGGCGCGCCGCATCGCTTATCGTCGTGCTGTTGCCCGTCGACAGCATCAGGTTAAAGAGGGGGCTGAAGGGGCTGAGCCGCAGGAAGAGCCGACTATTGCGCTGGAGCAGGTCAACCAGCAAACGATGCGTATTACCATGCTGGTGATGATCGCGCTGTTTGCGGTGATGTTCTGGGCCATCTGGTCTGATCTCATTACCGTCTTCGCCTACCTCGACAGTATCACCCTCTGGCAATACAACGGCACCGAAGCGGGCGCTGCGGTAATGAAAAGCGTCACCATGGGCAGCCTGCTCTTTGCGCTGGTGTCGTCAGTGGTTGCCTGGGCGTTGATTCGCAACCTGCCTGGCCTGCTGGAAGTGCTGGTGCTCTCAAGGCTGAACCTGCGTCAGGGGGCGTCGTATGCCATTACCACCATCCTGAACTACGTCATTATTATTGTCGGGGCGATGACGGTATTCGGCTCGCTGGGCGTCTCGTGGGATAAGCTTCAGTGGCTGGCGGCGGCGCTGTCGGTGGGTCTGGGCTTCGGCTTGCAGGAGATCTTCGGTAACTTTGTCTCCGGCCTGATTATCCTGTTCGAACGTCCGGTGCGTATCGGCGATACCGTCACCATCGGCACCTTCTCCGGGACCGTCAGCAAGATCCGTATCCGTGCGACCACCATCACTGACTTCGATCGTAAAGAGGTGATCATCCCGAACAAAGCCTTCGTGACCGAGCGACTGATCAACTGGTCCCTCTCCGACACGACCACCCGCGTAGTGATCCGCCTCGGGGTGGCCTACGGCTCAGATCTGGATAAGGTCAAAGAGGTGCTGCTGAAAGCGGCTAACTCGCACCCGAAAGTGATGCACGATCCTGCCCCTGACGTATTTTTCACCACGTTTGGGCCGAGCACGCTGGATCATGAGCTGCGCTTATACGTGCGTGAACTGCGCGATCGCAGCTACACCGTCGACGAGCTGAACCGCACCATCGATCGCCTGTGCCGTGAAAACAACATCAATATCGCCTTTAACCAGCTTGAGGTGCACCTGCGCAACGAGAAAGGTGACGAGCATACGGAAGTGAAGCGCGAGATTAAGGGTGACGATCCGACTCCCGCCTAAACTATTTTCCCTCTCCCTCAAGGGAGAGGGCCAGGGTGAGGGCAACCGGCCTTCACCTTTCCTTCAAAATCTCGCCGCACAATCTCCAGCGCCTTCAGCACCGTCTCCGGCGGGATCTCATGATTCTCCAGCAGCATAATTAAATCGACGGCCAGCTTGACCTCGTCGGGGGCATTTTCCAGTGACATCAGTGTGGCTCCTGTTAACGGGTCAGGCGTTCAATGACGCGCTCAATGTCGTCCAGCGCCTGACGGCAGCGGACGATACGGCCTTGCAGCGCGCTGATTTCACGCATTAAGAGCTGCTGCTCTTCCAGCGTTTCGCTGTTGTTCAGGCGGGCTTCGCGCTCGCGCTTCATCTCAAACAGACGCCGCTCAAACTCCTGGGTCTCCAGCCGCTTGCGCTGCCATTTTCCCAGACCAGGCGAGGCGCTGTCCCACGCCCGTAGCGGCCAGGCGGCGAGTTCGCGGTGCAGGGCGGTGATCTGCTCGGTAAGATGCGCTGCAAGCCACGCCACCTGTTCCTGCTGTTCATGCTCAACCGCGTGGCGAAGCTCATCGAGGTTGGTCTGCATCTCAGCAAGGTAATCCTGAATGAGAGTGCTGTGGGTGCGGAAAAGCTGCCGGTCAAAGCGCGGTTTCAGCGTGGCGTGTCCCATCAGCGGCGTGGCCTGCGCCCGCAGAGCGATCAGCTGATTTTGCAGCTTCTCAAGAAGCAGTGCTGTTTTCAATGCGCTCTCCAGTGGTAAAGTAGCCGTTCAGTTTGATAACGATTCGCATTATGCAGCGTACTATTTTAATCATCATTGGCTGGCTCGCGGTAGTGCTGGGTACGCTAGGTGTGGTTTTGCCCTTGCTGCCGACCACGCCGTTCATCCTGTTGGCCGCCTGGTGCTTCGCCCGCTCGTCGCCGCGTTTTCACCACTGGCTCCTGTACCGCTCGTGGTTTGGCGGCTACCTGCGCTACTGGCAAAAACACCGGGCCATGCCGCCTGGGGCTAAGCCGCGCGCCATTGCCTTTATCCTGATCACCTTCGCCGTTTCGTTATGGCTGGTGAAAATGATGTGGGTGCGTATTCTGCTGCTGGCGATCCTGGCCTGCCTGCTGATCTTCATGTGGCGGATCCCCGTGGTTGATGAAAAGCAACAAAAGCACTGAAGCCTCATCATGGCGGTTGCAATTATGGCGCGCAGCCAGTAAATTCGACCGTTTTCGAGCACAGGTGCGCCTGGTCAAAGGTTAAACAACTGTTACTTTGACCGACTCGTCGCGCGCCGTGAGTAACACTGTTTCATTTAGGCACAAACCGATGACCGCAACTGCACAGCAGCTTGAATATCTGAAAAATAGCATCAAAAGTATCCAGGACTATCCAAAGCCTGGCATTCTTTTCCGTGATGTCACCAGCTTGCTGGAAGACCCGAAAGCGTACGCGCTCAGCATTGAACTGCTGGTCGAGCGTTATAAAAACGCCGGGATCACCAAAGTAGTAGGTACCGAAGCCCGCGGCTTCCTGTTTGGCGCACCGGTTGCGCTGGCGATGGGCGTGGGTTTTGTGCCGGTGCGTAAGCCGCGCAAACTGCCGCGTGAAACCATCGCCGAGAGCTATGAGCTGGAATACGGCACCGATCAGCTGGAAATTCACGTTGATGCCATCAAGCCCGGCGACAAAGTGCTGGTGGTGGACGATCTGCTGGCCACCGGCGGCACCATTGAAGCGACCGTCAAGCTGATCCGTCGTCTGGGTGGTGAAGTGACCGACGCGGCATTCATCATCAACCTGTTCGATCTCGGCGGCGAGCAGCGCCTGGAAAAACAGGGTATTACCAGCTACAGCCTGGTGCCTTTCCCGGGTCATTAATCCCGTATCTCACAACCTCGCTCAATGGGTGAGGTTGTGATAGCATTCCCCTCCATTAATTCACCTTCCAGCGTTGCAGAGCCTGCCCATGAGTTATCAGGTGTTAGCCCGTAAATGGCGACCACAAACCTTTGCTGACGTTGTCGGTCAGGAACATGTGCTGACGGCCCTGGCGAACGGCTTGTCGCTAGGTCGCATCCATCACGCCTATCTTTTTTCCGGCACCCGCGGCGTCGGTAAAACCTCTATTGCCCGTCTGCTGGCAAAAGGTCTGAACTGCGAAACCGGGATCACCGCCACCCCGTGCGGCGTGTGTGACAACTGCCGCGAGATCGAGCAGGGGCGTTTTGTCGATCTGATCGAGATCGACGCCGCCTCGCGCACCAAGGTGGAAGACACCCGCGATCTGCTCGACAACGTGCAGTACGCCCCGGCGCGCGGCCGCTTCAAGGTCTATCTGATCGATGAAGTGCACATGCTGTCGCGCCACAGCTTCAACGCCCTGCTGAAAACGCTGGAAGAGCCGCCTGCGCACGTTAAATTCCTGCTGGCAACCACCGATCCGCAAAAGCTGCCGGTCACGATCCTGTCGCGCTGCCTGCAATTCCATCTGAAGGCGCTGGACGTTGAGCAGATCCGCGCTCAGCTTGAGCATATTCTCGATGAAGAGAACATTGTTCATGAACCGCGCGCGCTGCAACTGCTGGCCCGTGCGGCGGACGGCAGCCTGCGCGATGCGCTAAGCCTGACCGATCAGGCGATTGCCAGCGGTGACGGTAAGCTCTCCACCGAGGCGGTCAGCACCATGCTCGGCACGCTGGATGACGATCAGGCGCTGTCGCTTATCGAAGCGATGATCGCCGCCAACGGTGAGCGGGTGATGACGCTCGTCAACGATGCCGCCGCCCGTGGTATTGAGTGGGAAGCGCTGCTGGTCGAGATGCTCAGCCTGCTGCACCGCGTGGCGATGCTGCAACTGTCCCCGTCGGCCATTGGCGCGGACATGGCGACCATTGAGCAGCGGATGCGTGAACTTGCGCGCACCGTGCCGCCGGCTGACGTGCAGCTTTATTATCAAACCCTGCTGATTGGCCGCAAAGAGCTGCCGTTTGCGCCGGATCGCCGGATGGGCGTTGAGATGACGCTGCTGCGCGCGCTGGCTTTCCATCCGCGTATGCCCTTGCCGGAGCCGGAAACGCCCCGACAGTCCTTTGCGCCGGTTGCGCCGACCGCGGTAATGTCACCGCAGCAGGTGCCACCGCAGCCGGCATCGCCGCCGCCGCAAAACGTGCCGCTGTCGGATGCCACCAGTTCGGTGCTTGCCGCACGAAGCCAGTTGCAGCGTGCGCAGGGAGCAACCAAACCAAAAAAGAGTGAACCGGCAGCGCCAGGAAGAGCGCGGCCGGTGAACAACGCCGCGCTTGAACGACTGGCTTCGGTAACGGAGCGCGTACAGTCGCGCCCGGCACCGTCCGCGCTCGAGCAGAAAGCCCCGGCTAAAGAAGAGGCTTACCGCTGGAAGGCGACCACCGTTGTTGAGACGGTCAAGGAAGTGGTCGCCACGCCGAAAGCGCTGAAAAAGGCGCTGGAGCATGAAAAAACGCCGGAGCTTTCCGCCAGGCTTGCCGAAGAGTCCATCGCGCGCGACGCCTGGGCCGCTGAGGTCAGCAAACTGCAACTGCCGAAACTGGTGGAGCAGGTCGCGCTGAACGCCTGGAAAGAGCAGGAAGGCAATCAGGTGCGTCTGCACCTGCGTCCCGGCCAGCGGCACCTCAACTCCCCCGGCGCGCAAAAGGCGCTGGCCGAGGCGCTCGCCGCTTTACAGGGCATGCCGGTTGAATTGACTATCATTGAAGATGATAATCCGGCGGTGAAAACACCGCTCGAGTGGCGACAGGCGATTTATGAAGAGAAGCTCGCGCAGGCGCGCGAGTCGATTATCGCGGATAACAACATCCAGACCCTGCGCCGGTTCTTCGACGCCGATCTGGATGAAGAGAGTATTCGCCCCCTTTGATCGTGAGTCTGACTTACGGTTGTAATCCTTAACGTGAAAGAAGAGAGAAGCCTATGTTTGGTGGAAAAGGCGGTCTGGGTGGCCTGATGAAGCAGGCTCAGCAGATGCAGGAAAAAATGCAGAAGATGCAGGAAGAGATCGCTCAGCTGGAAGTCACGGGTGAATCCGGTGCCGGTCTGGTCAAGGTGACCATCAACGGTGCGCATAACTGCCGTCGCGTTGAAATCGACCCGAGCCTGCTCGAAGACGACAAAGAGATGCTGGAAGATCTGGTTGCAGCCGCGTTTAACGATGCCGCTCGCCGTATCGACGAAACCCAGAAAGAGAAAATGGCCTCTGTTTCCAGCGGTATGCAGCTGCCGCCGGGCTTTAAGATGCCGTTCTGATGCAAACCAGTCCGCTGCTCACGCAGTTAATGGAAGCACTGCGCTGCCTGCCGGGCGTTGGCCCGAAGTCGGCGCAGCGTATGGCGTTTACGCTATTGCAGCGCGACCGCAGCGGCGGGATGCGCCTGGCGCAGGCTTTGACCCGCGCCATGTCAGAAATTGGTCACTGTGCGGATTGCCGGACCTTTACCGAGCAGGACGTCTGTAACATCTGCACGAACCCGCGTCGTCAGGAAAACGGCCAGATTTGCGTGGTGGAGAGTCCGGCGGACATCTACGCCATCGAACAAACCGGGCAGTTCTCCGGCCGCTATTTCGTGCTGATGGGGCACCTCTCCCCGCTGGACGGCATTGGCCCGGACGATATTGGTCTCGATCGCCTTGAACAGCGTCTTGAGTCCGAGACGATCAAAGAGGTGATCCTCGCCACCAACCCCACGGTGGAAGGGGAGGCAACCGCCAACTATATCGCCGAGCTGTGCGCGCAGTACGGCGTTGACGCCAGCCGCATCGCCCACGGTGTGCCGGTTGGCGGCGAGCTGGAGATGGTCGACGGCACCACGCTGTCGCACTCTCTGGCCGGACGTCACAAGATTATTTTCTGACCAAACGGAGGCTGCGTGCGCGGCCTCCGCTTGAAAATTTCCCCCCTTATCCCCATCTCTCACTCAACGTTTTACAACCCCATTAAATGGCATTGTTGAGGTCGACTTAGATGAAAGGACAAGAAACCCGTGGTTTCCAGTCAGAAGTGAAACAGCTTCTGCACCTGATGATCCATTCCCTGTATTCCAACAAAGAAATTTTCCTGCGTGAGCTGATTTCCAACGCCTCCGATGCGGCGGACAAGCTGCGCTTCCGTGCGCTGTCCAACCCGGATCTGTATGAAGGCGACGGCGAGCTGCGCGTGCGCGTCTCTTTCAATAAAGAGAACCGCACCCTGACGATTGCCGATAACGGCATCGGGATGAATCGCGACGAGGTGATCGACCACCTTGGCACCATCGCTAAATCCGGCACCAAAGCGTTCCTCGAGTCCATGGGCTCTGACCAGGCGAAAGACAGCCAGCTGATCGGTCAGTTCGGCGTGGGCTTCTACTCGGCGTTCATCGTGGCGGACAAAGTCACCGTGCGCACCCGCGCGGCAGGCGACAGCGCCGAGAACGGCGTGCTGTGGGAATCCAAAGGGGAAGGCGAATACACCGTTGATGACATCACCAAAGCGGATCGCGGCACCGAAATCACCCTCCACCTGCGCGAAGGGGAAGATGATTTCCTGAACGACTGGCGCGTACGCTCCATCATCAGCAAATATTCCGACCACATCGCGCTGCCGGTAGAGATTGAAAAACAGGAAGAGAAAGACGGTGAAACCGTGGTTTCCTGGGAGAAAATCAACAAGGCGCAGGCGCTGTGGACGCGTAACAAGGCTGAAATCAAAGACGACGAGTACAACGAGTTTTATAAGCACATCGCTCACGACTTTACCGACCCGCTGACCTGGAGCCACAACCGCGTGGAAGGGAAGCAGGAGTACACCAGCCTGCTGTACATTCCGGCGCAGGCACCGTGGGACATGTGGAACCGCGATCACAAGCACGGCCTGAAGCTGTACGTGCAGCGCGTCTTCATTATGGACGACGCCGAGCAGTTCATGCCGAACTATCTGCGCTTTGTTCGTGGCCTGATAGACTCCAACGATCTGCCGCTGAACGTCTCTCGTGAAATCCTCCAGGACAGCACCGTCACCCGTAATCTGCGTAACGCCTTGACCAAACGTGCGTTGCAGATGCTGGAAAAACTGGCGAAAGACGACGCGGAAAAATACCAGACCTTCTGGAAACAGTTCGGCCTGGTGCTGAAAGAAGGTCCGGCGGAAGACACCGCGAACGTGGAAGCTATCGCTAAGCTGCTGCGCTTCGCCTCTACGCACACCGACTCTTCCGCACAAACCGTGTCGCTGGAAGAGTACGTCTCCCGCATGAAGGAAGGACAGGAGAAGATCTACTACATCACCGCCGACAGCTATGCGGCAGCGAAGAGCAGCCCGCACCTGGAGCTGCTGCGTAAGAAAGGCATCGAAGTGCTGCTGCTGTCTGACCGCATCGACGAGTGGATGATGAACTACCTGACCGAGTTCGACGGTAAGGCGTTCCAGTCCGTTGCCAAAGCTGACGAGTCCATCGACAAGCTGGCGGATGAAGTGGACGAAAGCGCGAAAGAAGCCGAGAAGGCGCTGGAGCCGTTCGTTGAGCGCGTGAAAACCCTGCTGGGCGACCGCGTGAAAGAGGTGCGCTTCACGCACCGTCTGACCGATACTCCGGCGATTGTCACCACCGATGCGGACGAAATGAGCACCCAGATGGCGAAACTGTTCGCTGCGGCGGGCCAGGCCGTGCCGGAAGTGAAATATATCTTTGAGCTTAATCCGGATCACCCGCTGGTGAAACGCGCGGCGGATACTCAGGACGAAGCCCGCTTCGCCGAGTGGGTTGAGCTGCTGCTGGATCAGTCCCTGCTGGCCGAGCGCGGCACCCTGGAAGATCCTAACCTGTTCATTAAACGTGTGAATGCGCTGCTGCTGGCGTAACTGACCACGTCTCCCCTGGTCTTCTCCCTCTCCCCGTGGGAGAGGGCCGGGGTGAGGGCACCAGACCGCACTCTCCCAAATTATCTCCCCTCATTAACCGTTTCAGCCTCCCCGCCTTCCTTGAGCGATACCCGTTCTGGTGGTATTGTTTAGCGCTTTTGAAAAATTGAATCGACATTTGAGGGGATTTTCGCAATGCGTATTATTCTGCTTGGCGCTCCGGGCGCGGGTAAGGGAACTCAGGCTCAGTTCATCATGGAGAAATACGGTATTCCGCAAATCTCTACCGGTGACATGCTGCGTGCCGCTGTTAAATCTGGCTCCGAGCTGGGCAAACAAGCTAAAGACATCATGGATGCAGGCAAGCTGGTGACCGACGAGCTGGTTATCGCGCTGGTCAAAGAGCGCATTGCTCAGGAAGACTGCCGCAACGGTTTCCTGCTGGACGGCTTCCCGCGCACCATTCCTCAGGCTGACGCCATGAAAGAAGCGGGCATCAACGTGGACTACGTGCTGGAGTTCGACGTGCCGGACGAGCTGATCGTTGACCGTATCGTTGGCCGTCGCGTGCACGCTGCTTCTGGCCGCGTTTACCACATCAAATTCAACCCGCCTAAGGTTGAAGGTAAAGACGACGTGACCGGCGAAGAGCTGACCACCCGTAAAGACGATCAGGAAGAGACCGTGCGTAAGCGCCTGGTGGAATACCATCAGATGACCGCGCCGCTGATCGGCTACTACACCAAAGAAGCGCAGGCGGGTAACACCAAATACGCAAAAGTTGACGGCACCAAAGCCGTGGCTGACGTACGTGCAGAGCTGGAAAAAATCCTCGGCTAACCGCACCTCTCTCACCCGGAATTCCGGGTGAGAAAAATTCTCATCTTACCTATTACAGCAATGGGTTTCGTTTAAACGCATTTCCGCTACAATTGACAACCTATCAAATGGTTAAGAGGCGTGAATGAGTCAGGCGAAAACCGGCATCCTGCTTGCCAATCTGGGCACCCCAGAAGCACCTACTCCAGCGGCGGTAAAACGCTACCTGCGACAATTTTTAAGCGACACGCGCGTCGTGGATACCCCAAGACTGCTGTGGTGGCCACTGCTGCGTGGCGTTATTCTGCCGATTCGTTCTCCGCGTGTGGCAAAGCTCTATCAGTCCGTGTGGATGGAAGAGGGCTCGCCGCTGATGGTTTACAGCCGTCGTCAGGAAAAAGCGCTGGCCGCCCGCCTGCCGGACATGCCCGTTGCGCTCGGCATGAGCTACGGTAAGCCTTCGCTGGCCAGCGCCGTCGATTCTCTGCTGGCGCAGGGCGTTGAGCACATCGTGGTGCTCGCCCTTTACCCGCAGTATTCGTGCTCCACGGTGGCTGCCGTCTGGGATGAACTGGCGCGCATTCTGGCGACCCGCCGCCGTATTCCCGGTATTACCTTTATCCGCGACTACGCCGATAACGAGCTGTATATTCAGGCGCTCGCCAGCAGCGTGCGCGCGTCGTTTGAAAAACATGGCGAGCCGGATCTGCTGCTGCTTTCCTATCACGGTATTCCGCAGCGTTTCGCTAACGAAGGGGATGATTACCCTCAGCGCTGCCGCGATACGACCCGCGAGCTGGTCTCTGCGCTCGGCCTGCCGCCGGAGAAAGTGATGATGACCTTCCAGTCGCGCTTTGGCCGCGAGCCGTGGCTCACGCCGTATACCGATGAAACGCTTAAAATGCTGGGCGAGAAGGGCGTGAAGCATATTCAGGTGATGTCGCCGGGCTTCTCGGCGGACTGTCTGGAAACGCTGGAAGAGATTGCCGTCCAGAACAAAGAGTTCTTCATGGAGGCGGGCGGAACGAAATACGAATACATTCCGGCGCTTAACGACTCCCCTGAACACATCGACATGATGGTGTCGCTGGTCACCACTCGCCGCTGATCGCGTTACGGGCCGGGTTTGTGCTACCATTCCCGGCCCGTATTCTTTACACAGTTCAGACCATGAAATTTCCCGGTAAACGTAAGTCCAAACACTATTTCCCCGTCGATGCCCGCGATCCGCTGCTACAGCAAATCCAGCCGGAAAGCGAAACCAGCGCAGCCTGGGTGGTGGGTATCGATCAGACGCTGGTGGACATTGAAGCCAAAGTGGATGACGCGTTTGTCGCTCGTTATGGTCTGAGCGCCGGGCACTCGCTGGTGATTGAGGATGACGTTGCTGAAGCGCTGTATCAGGAGCTGAAGCGCGACAATCTCATCACCCACCAGTTTGCCGGCGGCACCATCGGTAACACCATGCACAACTACTCCGTGCTGGCAGATGACCGCTCGGTCCTGCTTGGCGTGATGTGCAGCAATATCGAAATCGGTGGCTATGCCTACCGCTACCTGTGCAATACCTCCAGCCGCACCGATCTGAACTATTTGCAGGGCGTTGACGGGCCGATTGGCCGCTGTTTTACGCTGATTAGCGATTCCGGCGAACGGACCTTCGCCATCAGCCCAGGCCATATGAACAAGCTGCGCGCCGAAAGTATCCCGGAAGAGGTGATCGCGGGCGCGTCTGCGCTGGTGCTGACCTCCTACCTGGTGCGCTGCAAGCCGGGCGAGCCGATGCCTGAAGCGACCATGAAGGCGATTGAGTACGCGAAGAAATACAACGTGCCGGTGGTCCTGACGCTGGGCACCAAATTCGTGATTGCCGACAACCCGGCGTGGTGGCAGGCCTTCCTGAAGGAGCACGTCTCCATTCTGGCGATGAACGAAGAAGAGGCCGAAGCGCTGACCGGCGAAAGCGATCCGCTGCTGGCGTCCGATAAAGCGCTGGACTGGGTGGATCTGGTGCTCTGCACCGCCGGTCCGGTTGGGCTGTACATGGCGGGATTCACGGAAGAAGAGAGCAAGCGCAAAACCCAGCACCCGCTGCTGCCGGGGGCGATTGCCGAATTTAACCAGTACGAATTCAGCCGCGCCATGCGTCATAAAGACTGCGTAAACCCGCTGCGCATCTTCTCCCACATCGCACCGTATATGGGCGGTCCCGAGAAGATCATGAACACCAACGGCGCGGGCGACGGCGCGCTGGCCGCGCTGCTGCACGACATCACCGCTAACGCCTACCATAAAACCAACGTGCCGAACTCCAGCAAACACAAGTTCACCTGGCTGACCTACTCCTCGCTGGCGCAGGTGTGCAAGTACGCGAACCGCGTGAGCTATCAGGTGCTGAACCAGCATTCGCCGCGCTTAACGCGAGGGCTGCCGGAACGGGAAGACAGCCTCGAAGAGGCGTACTGGGATCGTTGATTGTTAAAAGAAAACCCCGGTGGCGCTACGCTTACCGGGGCTGCTTGTAGGCCTGCTAAGCGTAGCGCCAGCAGGCTTTTTTTACCCCGTCACCGCCTCTTCAACCGGCGGCTTCGTCAGCAGCGTCAGCATGGTGTTTGCAATCTCACGCTCGCCCATCACCACCTGATTCGCGCCGCGCTCGGTGATGTAGTCCACCTCGTCGTCATAGTGCGCTCGGGCGATGATCTCAATACCCGGGCACTTCTCGCGCGCGGACGCCACGATCTCACCGGCCTCGTACCCGTTCGGGATCGTCAGCAGCAGCCAGCGGGCGCAGTCCAGATGCGCAAGCTCCATAATCTCTTCGTTAGCCGCGTTGCCCAGCACCGCACGAATGCCGCGCTCGCGAAGCTCATCCACGCGCGTGCGTGACGTCTCAATCACCACCAGCGGAATGCCCTGCGCCATCAGCTTCTCGCCGAGCAGACTGCCGACGCGGCCAAAGCCGACCAGCAGCGCGTGGTTGCAGATATCCACCGGGATCTGCTTCTCATCTTCCGTTGCCTCTTCCAGCGTCTGCTCTTCGAGGGTTTCGGTCTTCTCGAGGTATTTTTCCAGCAGGGCAAACAATACCGGATTCAGCATGATGGAGAGGATCGCCCCCGCCAGCACCAGATTTTGCCCCGCCTGCGGCAGCAGGTTCAGGGCCATGCCCAGACCGGCCAGAATAAAGGCAAACTCACCAATCTGCGCCAGGCTGGCGGCGATGGTCAGCGCCGTGCGCGGCGAGTGGCCGAACATCCGCACCAGGAAGAAGGCCGCCAGCGACTTACCGAAGATGATGATTGCCAGCGTGCCCAGCACGGCCAGCGGCTGATGAATCAGGACCATCGGGTCGAACAGCATCCCGACGGAGACAAAGAACAGCACCGCGAACGCATCGCGCAGCGGCAGGGTATCGTGCGCGGCACGGTGGCTCAGTTCGGACTCATTCAGCACCATCCCGGCGAAGAACGCACCCAGCGCAAAGGAGACGTCGAACAGCTCGACGGCGCCAAAGGCAATGCCCAGCGCCAGCGCAAGGACCGAAAGCGTAAACAGTTCACGCGAGCCGGTAGCGGCGCTGCGGGACATGATCCACGGCACCAGACGACGGCCCACCAGCATCATGATGGCGATAAACGCTACCACCTTACCGATGGTAATGCCCATATCCAGCGCCAGTGAGGCGAAGCCGATATTCTCTTTTTCCATCATCCCGGCGACGGCGGGCAGCAGCACCAGCGTCAACACCATCACCAGATCTTCTACAATCAGCCAGCCGATCGCGATTTGCCCGCGCTGGCTGTCTATCAGCTGTCTCTCTTCAAGCGCGCGCAGCAGCACCACGGTACTGGCGGTTGAAAGACACAGCCCAAATACGATGCCGGTCATGATTGACCAGCCCAGCACCGCCGAAAGCGCCATGCCCAGCAGCGTCGCCACCCCTATCTGGGCGATCGCTCCCGGTATGGCGATCGACTTTACCGCCATCAGATCCTTCAGCGAAAAATGCAGACCGACGCCAAACATCAGCAGGATAACGCCCAGTTCCGCCAGCTCCGGTGCAAGTTTGGTATCTGCGACAAAACCAGGCGTAAACGGTCCTGCCAGCACGCCTGCTAACAAATAGCCTACCAGGGGCGAAATACGCAGTTTGTTGGCAATCATGCCGAGGATAAAAGCGAGCACAAGTCCACCAACAATGGTGGTGATAAGCGGTGTGGCGTGGTGCATTCCGTCTCCTTTCGCGATGGGTGATCCATTTTTGGTGCAAATACCAAAAAGCCGATTAATAGTTTATGACAATTTTTACCCTTATGTTTATGAATAATTGTTGAAACAGGAATAAAAAGGCAATAAGCGTGAAAAAGGGCAGGTTTTACTAAGTTTGCGGGGAGGAGTCAGAGGAAAGCCTTATGGCATCAGGTTATCCGGCTGCCAAAGTTTAACTTTGGCAGCCGTGAAATTACGCTTTATGGCGGTTGTCAGGCAGGAATATGGTCAACATCCCCAGAAGTGGCAGGAAAGCGCAGATTTTATAAACCAGGAAGATGCTGGTGTGGTCTGCAACCATCCCTAACACGGCTGCGCCAAGGCCGCCCATGCCAAAGGCAAAACCGAAAAAGAGGCCGGAAACCATACCGATACGTCCCGGCAGCAGCTCCTGCGCATAGACCAGGATGGCTGAGAATGCCGATGCGAGAATAAAACCAATAATTACCGTCAAAATCCCGGTCCACTCCAGACTTGCGTACGGTAAAAGAAGGGTAAACGGCGCGACGCCGAGGATAGAGCCCCAAATCACATATTTACGCCCAATTTTATCGCCAACAGGCCCGCCAATCACCGTGCCTGCCGCCACCGCAAACAGGAAGGCGAAGAGGTGAAGCTGGGCGTTTTGTACCGATAATCCGAATTTTTGCATCAGATAGAAGGTGTAATAGCTGCTGATGCTCGCCATATAGAAATATTTCGAGAAAATCAGCACCAGCAGCACGCTGACGGCCAGGATCACCTTGTTGCGCGGAAGCGGGTTGATAACCTTCGCTACAGGCTTACCCTTATTTACGCGATGCTGCGCGGCATACCAGCGGCTGATTTGCGCCAGCACGACAATCGCCAGCAGCGCGGCCAGCACAAACCACGCCACGTTGCCTTTACCATAGGGCGCGATAATTACCGCCGCCAGCAGAGGACCGAGGGAGCTACCAAAGTTGCCCCCCACCTGGAACAGAGACTGCGCCAGCCCGTGACGTCCGCCGGAGGCCATACGCGCCACGCGGGACGATTCCGGATGGAATACCGATGAACCGGTACCCACCAGCGCCGCGGCAACCAAAACTGCCTCAAAGCTGCCCGCCATGGCCAGCAGCACCAGCCCGCTTAGGGTGAAGCACATACCAATGGGCAGCGACCATGGCATCGGGTATTTGTCCGTCCAGTAGCCCACCACCGGCTGTAGCAGTGAAGAGGCCAGCTGGAAGGTCAGGGTAATCATCCCGATCTGCACGAAGGTTAATGAGAACTCGGACTGCAACAGCGGATAGATCGCCAGAATCAGCGACTGGATCATGTCGTTGAGCAGGTGAGAAAGACTGATTGCGCCTAATACTTTAAAGGAAGTGCGCGATTTCGGCGGCGACGCCGGAGCGCCCTGAACAGGCTGGGTTGATTCACTGATTGCCATAAATACCACGTCAATTTGTTATTAGAGATGCAGGGAGTAATTATTATCCGACTAACATACCCGTCCGTGACATTTGAAGAAAGTCGCAAATCTGAAAACTTATTTGTCTATTCTTGTGAGTCACTGTAATTTTTGCGTTTGTCTATGGGTCAGGGAGAGAGAAGATGAAGTTAATAAAGCGTGGCGTCGCGCTGGCGCTCATCGCCGCATGGGGGCTGACAAGCCTGCCCGCGCAGGCGTATGAAAAAGATAAAACCTATAAAATTACCATTCTCCATACTAACGATCATCACGGCCATTTCTGGCGCAGCGAATACGGTGAATATGGCCTGGCGGCGCAAAAAACGTTGGTGGACGGCATTCGCAAAGAGGTCGCGGCCCAGGGCGGCAGCGTGCTGCTGCTGTCGGGCGGGGATATTAATACCGGCGTACCGGAGTCGGATTTACAGGATGCCGAGCCTGATTTTCGCGGCATGAATCTAATCGGCTACGACGCGATGGCGGTCGGAAACCACGAGTTTGATAATCCGCTGAGCGTGCTGCGCCAGCAGGAGAAGTGGTCCAAATTCCCGTTCCTTTCCGCCAATATTTATCAGAAAAGCACCGGCGAGCGCCTGTTTAAACCGTGGGCGCTGTTTAAGCGTCAGGATCTGAAGATTGCGGTCATTGGCTTAACCACTGACGATACGGCCAAAATTGGCAACCCTGAATATTTTACCGACATTGAATTCCGTAAACCGGCGGACGAAGCGAAGCTGGTGATCCAGGAGTTGCAGCAGAATGAAAAGCCGGATGTGATTATCGCGACCACCCACATGGGGCATTACGATAACGGCGAGCACGGCTCCAACGCGCCGGGCGACGTAGAGATGGCGCGCAGCCTGCCAGCGGGCTCGCTGGCGATGATTGTGGGCGGCCATTCGCAGGATCCGGTCTGCATGGCTTCCGAGAATAAAAAACAGGTGGACTACGTGCCGGGCACGCCGTGCGCGCCGGACCGTCAAAACGGGATCTGGATCGTGCAGGCCCACGAGTGGGGGAAATACGTTGGCCGCGCGGATTTTGAATTCCGTAACGGCGAGATGAAGCTGGTGCACTATCAGCTCATCCCGGTGAACCTGAAGAAGAAAGTCACCTACCCGGACGGCAAAAGTGAGCGCGTACTCTACACGCCAGAGATCGCTGAAAACCAGCAGATGCTCTCCCTGCTGACGCCGTTCCAGAGCAAAGGGAAAGCGCAGCTGGACGTGAAAATTGGCACGCTTAACGGTCGTCTGGAAGGGGACCGCAGCAAAGTCCGCTTCGTGCAGACCAACATGGGGCGTCTGGTGCTGGCCGCACAGATGGCGCGCACGAATGCGGATTTTGGCGTGATGAGCGGCGGCGGTATTCGTGATTCCATCGAAGGCGGAAATATCACCTATAAAGACGTGCTGAAGGTACAGCCGTTTGGCAATGTGGTGGTGTATGCGGACATGAGCGGGAAAGAGGTGATTGACTACCTGACGGCCGTGGCGCAGATGAAGCCGGACTCGGGGGCGTATCCGCAGTTTGCTAACGTCAGCTTCGTGGCGAAGGACGGCAAGCTCAACGATCTCAAGATCAAGGGCGAGCCTGTTGATCCGGCGAAAACCTACCGCCTGGCAACGTTAAGCTTCAATGCCACCGGCGGCGACGGCTATCCGCACATTGATAACAAACCGGGCTATGTGAATACCGGCTTTATTGATGCGGAGGTGCTGAAGCAGTTTATCCAGCAGAATTCACCGATTGACGTGAACGCGTATGAGCCGAAGGGCGAGGTGAGCTGGCAGTAGTGGTTTTGTTGCCGGGTGGCGGCTACGCCTTACCCGGCCTACGATTCGAATGTAGGCCCGGTAAGCGCAGCGCCACCGGGCTTTTTATTCAATCCCGGCGCGCAATATCCGCAAACGTCGCGTCCAGTATTTTCGCCAGATCGCCCGCGGCCAGTTCGATATCCAGCCCGCGCTTGCCGCCAGAAATGTAGATCGTCTCAAATTCCTGCGAAGGCGCATCGATCAGCGTCGGCAGACGCTTTTTCTGGCCGAGCGGGCTGATCCCGCCGACAAGATATCCGGTCGTGCGTTGCGCAACCATCGGGTCGGCCATATCGACCTTTTTCGCCCCCAGCGCTTTGGCCACTTTTTTCAAATCAAGCTGACCGGCGACGGGCGTCACCGCCACGGCGAGGTGCTTCATATCGCCATTCACCGCGACCAGCAGCGTTTTGTAGACCTGGTCCGCGTTCAGCCCCAGCTTGCGCACCACTTCATCACCAAAGTTGGTTTCGTTCGGATCGTGATCGTAGGTGTGGATCCGGAAAGAAATTTTGTTTTTTTCGAGTAATTTAACGGCGGGAGTCATGGCTATCCTTCTTACGACAGACGATTCATACCAGCAGCATACGCCTGACGTTTGTCTAAAAAATAGCACCATCTTGCGCAATAGTATTGGCAGTGATGGTCACTTTGAGCGACAATCGGCTCAACCGAAGGTCACTTCGGTATAATAAAAACGATGAAATTCCTCTTTGACGGGCCAATAGCGATATTGGCCATTTTTTTACTTCAGCAGCGACGGCAAATTCCCTTCGCCGTACAAATGCAACGCGCCAACCGCGACGACATAACGACCAGCAGGCAGGGCATACAGCGTCTCCCGCCACGCCTGGTTACGCGCGTTCATCAGCACATCATACAACGATTCACTGAACGTCGACGGTAACGCCAGCTTGCCGTCTGCCGGCGGCGCGTCCAGCCACCAGCCAATCATGGTTTGCAGAAGCCGCGCATTGGTGTGCCAGTGGGTCAGGGTATCTTCCAGCAGCATACGTCCGTCGTCCGGAAGCTGACGCAGGAGCGCTATCTGGCTGTCCGTCCCTTCCAGTTCGATGACGGGCATAGTGCGCGCCCGTGCCATATTCAGCAGCTGATAATCAATGCCGTAATCGCCGCGCAGGCCCAGGCGCTGCGCCTGCGTGGCCTGTAACACCATCGCGATTTGCCACAGCGGCAGGGTATCAATCATGGATAGCGATACGCCCGTCTCGTTGGCAATGCGCGTCAGTTCCGCGAGCTGGGCATCGTCCAGCCGTTCCGCCAGCGGGAGGTCGCTTTCCAGCCCGGCAAACGGCGACTCGTGGCCGGAGATGTCGGCCTCGACGATCAGCGCGTCGGCGCGCTTCAGCAGTTTAATCAGGCCGGCGGGCAGGGGTGACATATCCTGTGTGCCCATATGGATGCTTCCCACCAGGTGCAGATGCCGTCCGCCCGGAAGCGAAATATCCATGCCGGGCCAGGCATAACGGCGGGGAAAGAGGGCGCGAAACGATGCTTTTATACGGCTAAACAGACTCATACGCGCTCCATGATCGGAAAGGGTCATGCTAGCGCGTACGAGAACAAGGTTCAATCCTTCGGTTTAAACCGCAGCAGGCGGTTGGCGTTGCTCACCACGGTAATGGACGAGAGCGCCATCGCCGCACCCGCGACCACCGGGTTCAGCAGGGTGCCGGTCAGCGGCCACAAAATCCCGGCGGCAACCGGAATGCCGAGTGAGTTGTAGATGAATGCCCCCAGCAGGTTCTGCTTCATGTTGCGCAACGTGGCTTTCGAAATCGCCAGCGCGTCCGCCACGCCCATCAGGCTGTGCCGCATCAGGGTGATCGCCGCAGTCTCAATGGCAACATCGCTCCCGCCGCCCATCGCAATGCCTACGTCAGCCTGCGCCAGCGCCGGGGCGTCGTTGATACCGTCGCCCACCATCGCCACCTGGCGACCCTGACTTTGCAGGTTCTTGATGGCGTCCGCTTTGCCGTCCGGCAGCACGCCGGCAATCACCTCATCAATCCCGGCTTCTCTGGCGATGGCGTTAGCGGTCGTCGGATTATCACCGGTTAACATCACCAGGCGGTAGCCCGCGCGGTGCAGGCGCTGTAGGGCATCCACGCTGTCCTGGCGTAACGGATCGCGCACGGCCAGCAGCGCCGCCGCCTGTCCATCCATCGCCAGCAGAACTGGTGTCGCCCCCTGAGAAGCCTGCGCGTTAAGCTCAGCTTCCAGCGCGGACGTATCAACGCCGTTTTCATTCAGCAGTGCCTGGTTACCCAGCAGCAGCGTATGCCCTTCGGCTTCCCCGCTGACCCCTAAACCGCGCAGGGTACGGAAGTTGCTTACCTGCGGCAGGCGGGCATCGCCGGCTTTCTCAAGGATGGCGCGCGCCAGCGGGTGGCTGGAACCTTGTTCCAGCGCCGCGGCAAGGCGCACGGCATCCGCTTCCGTACAGCCCGCGGTTTTGACGGCCACCACCTGGGGTTTGCCCTCGGTGAGCGTACCGGTTTTATCAAAGACAAGGGTGTCCAGCGTGCTTGCCCGCTGTAGCGCGTCGGCGTCACGGACCAGCACGCCAAACTCGGCGGCGCGACCGACGCCGGAGATAATCGACATCGGCGTGGCCAGGCCAAGCGCACAAGGGCAGGCGATGATCAGCACCGTGGTGGCAATCACCAGGGTATAGATAATCTGCGGTGCCGGGCCGAAGAAATACCAGATCGCCGCGCTGAACAGGGCAATGCCGACCACCACGGGGACAAAAATAGCGGAAATTTTATCGGCAAGCTGGCCGATTTCCGGCTTGCTGCTCTGGGCCTGGCGGACCATGCGGATGATGCGCGACAGGGTGGTATGGCTGCCAACGGCGCTGGCGCGGAACAGCACGCTTCCGTCCTGCACCACCGTACCCGCATGCACCGCATCGCCCTGGGATTTCTGCTGGGGGATCGGCTCACCGGTCAGCATGGCTTCATCAAGCCAGGCGTCGCCCTGGGTAATTTCACCGTCGACGGGCACGCGGTCACCAGTAGTCAGGCGCAGCGTCATACCCGGCTGCACCTCCGAAAGCGGAACGCTTTTCTCCCCGTCGTCCGTCACCACGCGGGCCGTCGGCGGGGTTAAATCGAGTAATCTTTCCAGCGCTTTCGACGAGCGCTGGCGAGCGCGGGCTTCGAGCATGTGGCCTAAGTTAATCAGACCAATAATCATCGCGCTCGCTTCATAGTAGAGGTGGCGAGCTTCCATCGGGAACCACTGCGGCCAGACGTTAACGCTCATTGAATAGAGCCACGCGGCCCCCGTCCCGAGCGCGACCAGCGTGTCCATCGTCGCCGTGCGGTTTTTCAGGCTCTTCCAGGCGCTGGTGTAGAAATGCCCGCCTGCAAACACCATGACCGCAAGGGTAATGACACCAATCACCAGCCACAGGGTGCGGTTATCGGCGGTGACCATCATATTGTCACCCATCATGCCCCACACCATCACCGGAATACCAACCAGCAGGGCGACGATCGCCTGCCAGCGGAAGCGCTTCATGGTGGCGATAGCCGTTTCCTGCTGGCGCTCGCGGCGCTCGGCATCATCTTCGATGGCCTCCGCCCCGTAGCCCGCTTTCTCAACGGCCTGTACTAAATCTGCGGCGGAGGCGCTGCCCATCACCAGCGCAGTACGCTCCGCCAGGTTTACCCGTGCCTGCGCTACGCCCGGGACCGCCTGCAAGGCATTCTGTACCCGTGAAACGCAGCTGGCGCAGCTCATGCCGTTGATCAGCAGCTGTTGGCTGTCATCAATGTCATCCGCTACCGGAAGCTCAGGAGTGGCCGCTGTCAGTGCTTCCGACGGGGATGATGACTCTGCCAGCGGTTTAGCCTTTGGGTGGCTTAACTCCGCCCCGTAACCGGCCTGTTTGATAGTATCAATCAGCGCGTCGGCGCTGGCGCTGCCGGTCACGGCGGCATGATCGATAGTCACCTCAGCGCTTTCCACGTCAGGGCGCTGCTCCAGACTTTCTTTAACGCGTTTGACGCAGTGGCCGCAGGAGAGGCCGTCAAGCGTCAGGTCAATAGTGTGAGACATAACAAAACTCCCGTATAATGTTCTGGTCAATTGTTGACCTTCACTTTGCTTTTCGCTAACTGTTATGAAGGTTAAACCTTCCATCAAGGGGAAGGTCAAGGGGGAAATGTGAATATCAGCGATGTTGCGAAAAAAACCGGCTTAACCAGCAAAGCGATTCGCTTTTATGAAGAGAAAGGGCTGGTGACGCCACCGTTGCGCAGTGAGAACGGCTACCGCAGCTATACGCAACTGCATCTTGATGAACTGACGTTACTGCGCCAGGCCAGACAGGTTGGATTCAACCTGGAAGAGTGCGGGGAGCTGGTAAACCTGTTTAACGATCCGAAGCGCCACAGTGCCGACGTGAAAAAACGTACGCTGGAAAAAGTGGCGGAGATCGAACGCCATATTATCGAATTACAGGCAATGCGTGAGCAGCTGTTACAGCTGGCGGAATCCTGCCCGGGAGATGACAGCGCCGACTGCCCGATTATCGACAATCTTTCCGGCTGCTGCCACCGCAAAACCCACGCCTAACAGGCTTTAACCCGCAGGGTAATACCTTCCACCGCAATGACCTCAACCCGCGTTCCGGCGCTGAGGTCATCATCGGCCACGACCGGCCACGAACTGTCCCCCACGCGCATATGGCCGCGTCCGTTGATCAGCGCGTTATCAAGCGTGAAACGTTTACCCACGATCTGCTGCCCACGCTGGTTGAGATGCGCGTCGACTGGCTTCTGCTCCTGAACGCGTTTGTTCAGCCAGCGCCACCACAGCCAGGCGGCCACCAGCGTCAGTACGGCAAACAGCGCGCCCTGCCACTCCCAGCCGACAGGCAGCAGCCAGACGACCAGCCCGGTAATCACCGCGGCAATGCCGCTCCACAGCAGATAACCGTTGCCGCCCAGCATCTCGGCGGCCAGCAGCAGGCCGCCGAGGCTTAGCCAGAACGCATGTGGATGTGCAACGATGAGTTCAATCATTTTTTACGCTCGTTTCCGCCGTCTTTGATCAGTTCGGCAATCCCGGCGATAGATCCCATCAGGCTGCTGGCATCCAGCGGCATCATCACCACTTTGCTGTTGTTCGCAGAGCCGATCTCCTTCAGTGCATCGGTATATTTTTGCGCGACGAAGTAGTTCACGGCCTGGATATCCCCGGCGGCAATCGCCTCGGATACCATTTGCGTCGCGCGGGCTTCCGCCTCTGCCGAACGTTCACGCGCTTCCGCCTGGAGGAAGGCAGACTGACGGTCGCCCTCGGCTTTCAGGATCTGCGACTGTTTTTCCCCTTCCGCTTTCAGGATCTCGGCCTGGCGCACCCCTTCGGCTTCAAGGATATAGGCACGCTTGGTACGCTCGGCCTTCATCTGCGCGTTCATGGAAGCGATTAGCTCTGCCGGTGGGCGCACGTCGCGGATCTCAATGCGGGTCACCTTGATCCCCCACGGATTGGTAGCTTCATCCACAATATGCAGCAGGCGGGTATTGATGCTGTCACGCTGGGAGAGCATTTCGTCCAGCTCCATCGAGCCCAGCACGGTACGGATGTTGGTCATCGTCAGGTTGACGATCGCCAGCTCCAGGTTGCTCACCTCATAGGCCGCTTTCGGCGCGTCTATCACCTGAATAAAGCACACCGCATCAATGGTAACGTTGGCGTTATCCTTCGAGATGACTTCCTGGGAAGGGATATCCAGGACCTGCTCCATCATGTTGATCTTGCGCCCAATTCTGTCCATGAAGGGGACGATCAGGCTTAAACCAGGTTGAAGGGTATTGGTATAGCGACCGAAGCGTTCGACGGTCCACTGGTAACCCTGCGGGACAATTTTGATGCCTGCGCCCACAATAACCAGCGCAACGAAAATAAGGACAGGGACAACGATGAGCATAAAAACCTCCTGTTTTGCATGCCGTAGCGGGAAAAATTGCGTAATTGTTGAACGTTAGTATATCGGTTAACGGGCGGGATTTCGCCCCTGTAAAGAGGTGGGAACCGGACTGGTAAAATTAAAATGCCCCGCCAGGAGAGCAGGGCGCAGACGCTTAGTCTTCTGACCAGGTGTAGCTGAAGTCGGTGATAAACCCATCCCCGGCGTCAGCGATGGCTTTCGATAAGCCCTGATAGTATTTTTCCAGGCCAATAGCCTCTATCTGCTGGATCTGTTCGCGGATCGGGGCGCAGAACAGCACTGCATTGCCCGCTCCGACACGTTTGTTGTTCGGCGGCAGATCGCCAGTGATCGCTTTAAACCAGGTTCTGATCCCTTGCTTTAGGCTGTGCGGCGCTTTGGCAAGATTCTCCTGACCGGTCAGCACCTGTAGCGTTGGGAATGCATTAGCGTTGACGGCGGTTTTCATGCGCGCAAAGAAGGCGGTAAAAAGCTCAAAAGAGCCGAGATCCGTGACGCGAGGCTTGGTGGTTTTTCCGTTCTTATTGCCCATTTTTCCCACAGGCGCGGCGGGCGCCGGAACCACATTGACCTTATGCAGATCCAGACCAAACAGCAGATTGCAGTGCGCCCGGCGTTCTTTTAGCGGGTAGGACATCAGCACGTCAATAAACGCCGTCGCCTTCACATCGGCCAGGTCATGGTTGATCAGCCATTGCGAGCGGGCAAATTCAGCAGGCGAAACGAACCAGTCCGGCACCTCGGTAAAGCGTCTGGATTTACCCTTGCTGTCAAATTCGAGAAAGTAAGCCCCGTCATCGAAAGCAAAATAGCAGTTCTTAAAGCTGCCAATCGTGGTGTTAACGATGAGTGCCTTCTTAACAAAATCGACAACCTCTGCACCCATAACAAAACGCGTGAGTTCCGACGAATTGATGACTTCCATTAATGTTTCGACATCAGGCACGCCTGGCTTCAGGGAGGAAAACTCATAAAAAATATGTGTCATGCGGCTTACTACCTGTAGTGATAGAGGTGACAATGAGCAAACAAAAAGTTTAACACTAGCCATAGCTTAAGGCTATTCGCACTGTGAACCTGAAAGGATTATGCTACAGGCTGTTCTCTTAAAAGCGTTAAATGGAATCGGAATGAATAATAAAAAAAATCTTCTGGATATCAGGGATGTTGGCTTTCGCGTGAGTGACAACACGATCCTTCAGCACGTCAATTTTTGCCTTTCACCGGGCGAATTTAAGCTCATAACCGGCCCCTCCGGCTGCGGCAAAAGCACGCTTCTGAAAATCGTGGCCTCGTTACTGAGCCCAACGGAGGGAACGATCCTGTTTGAAGGGAAGGATATCGCCACGCTTACACCGGAACGCTACCGCCAGCAGGTGTCCTACTGCGTGCAGACGCCGTCCCTGTTTGGCGATACGGTGTACGACAATCTGGTGTTCCCCTGGCAAATCCGCAACCAAACGCCTGAACCTGAAACGTTTGCCGACGATTTGGCCCGGTTTGGGCTTTCGCCGGAGACGCTGACCAAATCGATCTCTGACCTGTCAGGCGGGGAAAAGCAGCGCGTATCGCTGATCCGTAACCTGCAATTCCTGCCGAAGGTGCTGCTGCTGGACGAGATCACCAGCGCACTGGATGACGCCAACAAGCGCAACGTGAATGAGATTATTCTTCGCTACGCCCGTGAACAGGATATTGCCGTGCTGTGGGTGACGCACGATTCAAACGAAATTAGCCATGCGGATGATGTCATCACGCTCAGGCCGCAGGGCGGGAAAATGCAGGAGGCTAACCGTGGGTGAACATAATATAACGAACGAATCGCTGGCGCTGTCGATGGTACTGGTGCTGGTGGCGATTGTGGTCAGCTACCGGGAAAAGCTGGGGCTGGAGAAAGATATTCTGTGGAGTATCGCCCGCGCGGTCATCCAGCTCATCATCGTCGGCTACGTGCTGAAATACATCTTCAACGTCAACCATGCGGTACTGACGTTGCTGATGGTGCTGTTTATCTGCTTCAACGCGGCGTGGAATGCGCAAAAGCGCAGTAAATACATCGATAAAGCGTTCATCTCGTCGTTTATCGCGATTACCACCGGGACCGCGTTAACGCTGGCGGTGCTGGTGCTCTCCGGCTCGATAGAATTTACGCCGATGCAGGTGATCCCCATTTCCGGGATGATTGCGGGTAACGCGATGGTGGCGGTAGGGTTGTGCTACAACAATCTGGGGCAATGCTTCAGCAGCGAGCAGCAGCAGCTTCAGGAAAAGCTAAGCCTGGGGGCAACGCCGAAGGTGGCCTCGGCGCGGTTGATTCGCGACAGCATTCGTTCTTCGCTGATCCCCACGGTGGATTCAGCAAAAACCGTGGGGCTGGTCAGTCTGCCGGGCATGATGTCGGGGCTGATTTTTGCCGGTATCGATCCGGTTAAAGCGATTAAGTATCAGATAATGGTGACGTTTATGCTGCTCTCCACCGCGAGCCTGTCGACGATTATTGCCTGCTATCTGACCTATCGGAAGTTCTACAACGCACGCCACCAGCTGGTGGTGACGCCGTTGAAAAACGTGCGCTGATTGTGCCGGGCGGCACTGCGTTTGCCCGGCCTACGATTCGTGCTTTTGTAGGCCCGGTAAGGCGAAGCCGCCACCGGGCAAAGTGCATCAATATAACAACGCGTACAGCTGACGACGATATTTTGACGCCAGGGCGTCACCGGTACCGAGCGCGGCCAGGATCTCCTGGAACATCTTCCGCGCCTGACCGTCTGCGGCGCCCAGGTCTTTCTGAAGATGGCTAAACAGCAGTTCCAGCGCCTCTTCGTTACGCCCCACCTGATGCAGCTGGAGCGCGAGCTGGCTTGCCAGCGCCGCATCCGCCGGGTTGTCCGCAACCTGCTGCTGAAGCTGCTGAATTTCAGGGGTATCCGCCGCCTGTTTCAGCAGATCAATCTGCGCCACCAGGCCCTGATAACGGGTGTCCTGATCCTGCATCGGAACGGTTTTCAGAACGGCTTCCGCGTCTTCGGGGCGGTGCAGCGCAATCTGGGTCTCTGCCAGCAGCAGACCAATCTGGCTGTTTTGATTCGACAGCTGCCACGCGTCTTTTAACAGCGGCAGCGCCTCGTCGTATTTGCCTTCCTGCATCAGCGCCATCGCTTCCTGCGCCTTCAGCTCTTCTTCACGCGGCAGGACTTTATCCAGCAGGGCGCGGATCGCCTCTTCCGGCTGCGGTCCCTGGAAGCCATCGACGGGCTGACCGTTCTGGAACAGGTAGACGGTCGGGATCGCACGCAGGCCAAACTGGGATGCCACCATCGGTTCGGCGTCACAATCCAGTTTCGCCAGAATGAACTGGCCGTTGTATTGCGCAGCAAGGCTTTCCAGGACCGGCGTCAGTTGCAGACAGTGTTGGCTGCGTTCAGACCAGAAGTAGAACAGCACCGGTTTAGCCATTGACTGTTCGAGCGTCTGTTGCAGGTTAGCTTCAGTTATGTTGACGATATTCTGTACGGACATGCGGCATTCTCTTTTGTCGGTTTACTCTTTACATGGGGGTAAGCGTCATCGCTTCAACTCAACCCTGCAAAATTTTGTCCATCATCCGTCCCGGCAGCAGGCGTTTTAACCAGCCGACGGCATGGGTCACCAGCGTGACCGGATAGCGCGTTTTGGGGTTGTCGCTCTCAAAGGCGTGACGCACTTTGGCGACCACCGCCTCCGGCCCCAGCGTGAAGCGTGCGGCAATACCGGGGTTTTCGACCGGCTTGTCTGCCTGCGTCTGGTTAACGTTTTCCGTGAACCGGGTACGGATAGGGCCGGGCTCAATCAGGCTGACCTTAATGCCGCTGTGGCGCAGTTCCATGCGTAGCGCATCGGACCACGCCTCCAGCGCGTATTTGCTGGCGGCATAAGCTCCACGGCCCGGCGTGGAGATCAGGCCCATCACCGAGGAGGTCATGACAATCCGCCCTTCGCCGTGCGGCAGCATGGCGGGAAGCAGGCGCATGGTGAGCTGATGCGCGCCGAAAACGTTAGCGGAGAACTGCTGTTCCAGCTGTTCCCGCGAGATGGTCTGTAACGGGCCGTAGACGCCATAGCCCGCATTGTTGAACAGGCCGTAAAGCCGGTTATTGGTCAGGGCGATAACCTCATCGGCGGCCTGCTCCACGCTCTCCGGCGAATCCAGATCCAGCAGGATGCCGGTAAAACCGAGCCCTCTCATGCGTTCGACATCTTCGGGTTTACGGCAGGCTGCCAGTACCCAAAACCCCTGGCGCTTCAGCTCAAGGGCGCTTTCAAGGCCAATTCCGCTGGAACATCCTGTTATTAAGACCGATTTTTGCATAACTTTACCTGTCAGGTTCTCAGCTGTTTGACGAGTCATGTTTTACTAAAGGTGCCAGCCGGGTTGCCATCCAGTCGGCAATAAACGGCTGGGCATCGCGATTGGGGTGAATGCCGTCGTCCTGCATCCACTGGGGCTTGAGATAGACCTCTTCCATGAAAAATGGCAGCAGCGGAATATCAAACTCTTTGGCAAGCTTAGGATAGATCGCGCTAAACGCCTCATTATACCGACGACCGTAGTTAGCGGGCAGGCGAATTTGCATCAGCAGCGGCTGGGCGTTAGCGGCCTTAATGGTTTGCAAAATGGTCCGCAGCGTTTGCTCGGTTTGCTGCGGCGGGAAGCCTCGCAGGCCATCGTTGCCGCCCAGTTCAACCAGCACCCAGCGCGGCTGATGCTGTTTGAGCAGGGCAGGCAGGCGCGACAGGCCCTGCTGCGACGTATCACCGCTGATGCTGCCGTTAACGACAGACGTCCCGGACTGCCATTTATCATTGAGCAGCGCGGGCCAGGCCGCGCTGGCGGCCATACGATAGCCCGCGCTCAGGCTGTCGCCCAGCACCAGTAACGTGTCCGCAGCCGCCGCGCGGAAGGTCATCAGCATCAAAAACAGGAAGGGCAAATGCCAGCGGAAAACATTGTTGAAGTTCATCGTCTTAAGAAGTCCGTCGGTCAGGGAGAACACGAGCTTTCCATCCTTACCGGAGTTGAACTCGTTGTCAAACGCGCCGAAAGCATCGCGCTGATTGGCGAATCCGGTTCCGGTAAGTCCACGCTGCTGGCGATCCTGGCCGGCCTGGACGATGGTAGCAGCGGCGAGGTGAACCTGGTCGGCCAGCCCCTTCACGCGCTTGATGAAGAGGCGCGCGCCGCGCTGCGCGCCCGGCATATCGGGTTTGTCTTTCAGTCCTTCATGCTGATCCCAACCCTCAACGCGCTGGAAAACGTCGAGCTGCCGGGCCTGCTGCGCGGCGAAAATACCCGCGAAAGCCGCGATCACGCCAAAGCGTTGCTGGAACAGCTTGGGCTGGGGAAGCGGCTTGACCACCTTCCGGCGCAGCTGTCCGGCGGTGAGCAGCAGCGCGTGGCGCTGGCGCGGGCGTTTAACGGACGCCCGGAAGTGCTGTTTGCCGATGAGCCAACGGGCAACCTCGACCGTAAAACCGGGGATAAAATTGCCGATCTGCTGTTTTCGCTCAACCGCGAGCACGGCACCACGCTGATTCTGGTTACCCACGATCCGCAGCTGGCCGCCCGCTGCGACCGCCGCCTGCGGCTGGTGAACGGTATTCTTCAGGAGGAAGCATGATTGCCCGCTGGTTCTGGCGCGAATGGCGCTCGCCCTCGCTGCTGATTGTCTGGCTGGCGTTGAGCCTGGCGGTGGCCTGCGTGCTGGCGCTCGGCAGCGTCAGCGATCGCATGGAAAAAGGGCTTAGCCAGCAGAGCCGCGAATTTATGGCGGGGGACCGGGCGCTGCAAAGTTCCCGACCCGTCCCGCCGGGCTGGATCGAAGAAGCGCGCAAGGAAGGGCTGAAGGTCGGGGAGCAAATCACCTTCCAGACCATGACCTTTGCGGGCGACACGCCGCAGCTTGCCAGCGTGAAGGCCGTGGATGACATCTACCCGATGTACGGCGAGCTACAAACCAGCCCGCCGGGGCTAAAACCGGCCTCCGGTACGGTATTGCTGGCTTCGCGTCTGATGGCGCTTCTTAACCTGAAGCCCGGCGACAGTATTGACGTTGGCGATGCCACCCTGAAAATTGCCGGGGAAGTGGTGCAGGAGCCCGATTCCGGCTTTAACCCGTTTCAGCTCGCGCCGCGCCTGCTGATGAACACCGCCGATGTCGCGAAAACCAACGCCGTCCAGCCGGGAAGCCGCGTCACCTGGCGCTATAAGTTTGGCGGTACGCCCGCACAGCTGGAGGCGTATGAAAAATGGCTTCTGCCGCAGCTCAAGCCGGAACATCGCTGGTACGGGCTGGAGCAGGATGAAGGGGCGCTAGGCAAATCTCTTGAACGTTCCCAGCAGTTCCTGCTGCTGTCGGCGCTGTTAACCCTGCTGCTGGCCGTTGCGGCCGTCGCCGTGGCGATGGGGCACTACTGCCGCAGCCGTTACGATCTGGTGGCGATCCTCAAAACCCTCGGCGCGGGGCGGGCGCAGCTGCGCAAGCTGATTGTCGGCCAGTGGCTGATGGTGCTGGCGCTGTCGGCCATTACCGGCGGAGCGATCGGGCTGCTGTTTGAAAAACTGCTGATGGTGCTGCTCAAACCGGTACTGCCCGCCGCGCTGCCGCCTGCCAGCCTCTGGCCGTGGCTGTGGGCCATTGGCGCGATGACGGTGATCTCCCTGCTGGTGGGGCTGCGCCCGTACTGGCTGCTGCTCGCCACCCAGCCGCTGCGCGTGCTGCGCCGCGACGTGGTGGCCAACGTCTGGCCAATGAAGTTCTACCTGCCGGTGATTATTGCGGTGGCGGTCGGGCTGCTGGCCTGGCTGATGGGCGGCAGTACACTGCTGTGGGCGGTGCTGGCGGGTGCGGTCGTGCTGGCGCTGCTGTGCGGCGCGCTGGGCTGGGTGCTGCTCAGCCTGCTAAAAAAGCTGACGGTGAAATCGCTGCCGGTGCGTCTGGCGATTAATCGTCTGCTGCATCAGCCGTGGTCCACACTCAGCCAGCTTTCGGCGTTCTCGCTGTCGTTTATGCTGCTGGCGCTCCTGCTGGTGCTGCGCGGGGATCTGCTGGATCGCTGGCAGCAGCAGCTTCCGCCGGAAAGCCCGAACTATTTTCTGATCAACATCGCGCCCGAGCAGGTGACGCCGCTGAAGGGCTTCCTGTCCGAGCATCACATTATTCCCGAGTCGTTCTATCCGATCGTGCGCGCCCGCCTGACGCAGATCAACGGCCAGTCGACGGAAGGAAACAAAGACGAATCGCTCAACCGAGAGCTGAACCTGACCTGGCAGGAGAAGCGTCCGGACCATAACCCGATCGTCGCCGGCACCTGGCCGCCAAAGGCGGGGGAAGTGTCGATGGAGGAGGGGCTGGCGAAGCGTCTGAACGTGGGGCTGGGCGACAGCGTGACCTTTACCGGCGACACGCAGGATTTCAGCGCCAAAGTGACCAGCCTGCGCAAGGTGGACTGGGAAAGCCTGCGGCCAAACTTCTTCTTCATCTTCCCGCCGGGCGCGCTGGACGGACAGCCCCAGAGCTGGCTGACCAGCTTCCGCTGGGAAAACGGCAACGGCATGCTGACGCAGCTTAACCGGGAGTTTCCGACGGTGAGCCTGCTGGATATCGGCGCGATCCTTAAACAGGTCGGGCAGGTGCTGGAGCAGGTAAGCCGCGCGCTGGAGGTGATGGTGGTGCTGGTGACGATCTGCGGCATATTGCTGCTGCTGGCGCAGGTGCAGGTCGGCATGCGCCAGCGACATCAGGAGCTGGTGGTCTACCGCACGCTGGGCGCCGGTAAGCGACTGCTGCGCGCCACGCTGTGGAGCGAGTTTGCGCTGCTTGGGCTGGTGGCGGGGCTGGTGGCGGCCATCGGTGCGGAAACCGCGCTGGCGGTGCTCCAGACGAAAGTCTTCGACTTCCCGTGGGAGCCTGACTGGCGGCTGTGGGTAACGCTGCCCGTCTGCGGCGCCGTGCTGCTGTCCCTGTGCGGCGGCTGGCTCGGCACCCGGCTGTTGAAAGGTAAAGCGCTGTTCCGCCAGTTTGTCAGCTAGTTTACTGACGTGATGATGACGCACCGGCATATCTGCTGGTGCGTCACCGCTTAACGGCACAAATCGTTAATGACCCTGCATTTAGTAGCACAAAACATTAAAAACCCGCCCACACAGCCCGAATATTTCCGGTTAATATTCACCAGCTAAATATTTAGCAGCGTGTCTATCAAGGAAAAAGAATGACTATAAGAAAAACAGCGCTGGCGACAACGATCGGCGCAGCAGTGGCATTGGCTTCTTTCGCATCCCAGGCGGAAATCACTCTTCTGAAACAGGATCCGCAGGCGGGTAACCCGCTGAGCCGCCTGAACTTCACCGTTGGCGGCAGTATTCGTCCTCAGTTCCAGAACATGACCGGCGATGACGGCAAAAACGGCTACAAGCGTAACGGCTTTGACGGCGGTACCCGCTTCCGTTTCGCGGCAGACTACTACCTGTTCGATGACATCAGCTGGATCACCTACTACGAGCTGGGTGTGAACATTCCGGCGCAGTTTAACTGGGATAACCACTACGCCGACGGCGCGCACGACACCTCACGTCGTATGCTGTACACCGGCCTGAAGAGCGACACCTGGGGCACGCTGACCTTCGGCCAGCAGAACAGCGTGTACTATGATGTGGTGGGCGCGAAA
The DNA here is from genome assembly GCF_900322725.1 of Enterobacter cloacae complex sp. NCBI lineage: Bacteria > Pseudomonadati > Pseudomonadota > Gammaproteobacteria > Enterobacterales > Enterobacteriaceae > Enterobacter > Enterobacter cloacae complex sp. The sequence goes on from NZ_LT991957.1 coordinate 3,269,948, forward strand.
ACCGATATCTGGGACTACGACATGATCGGCCAGGCGCCGGGTAACGGGATCAACGGCGACTACGACGGCTCTTACCGTTCACGCCAGATGCTGAAGTACAAGAAAACCGTGGGCGATGCGGATATCTATGCATCTTACCTGTTTGAGGACAGTGAATACCTGCCGGGCAACGGCCTGCGCTACAAGCGTAAAGGCGGCGGCTCGCTGGGTATCGATTACCACCTGACTACCGATCTGACCTGGGGCGCAGCGTGGAACTACACCCGCGCGGACATGCGTAACCCGGACAACGGCGACAGCAAATCCTACGACCAGAACATTGTCGGTACTGCGCTGAGCTGGACCCCGGATAACTGGACCTTCTCCGCGGGCGGCGGCTGGTATCAGAACTTCATGACCACCAAAAAAGTGTCCGTTAACGACTACTTCGCCGGTGACGCATGGGGTATTGAATACTTCGCAGGGTACAAATTCCCGGTCGGCCAGTATGCGGTGAAATCCATCCAGCCTTATTTCATGGGTGACCGCATTGAGTACGTGAACGGCCGTAACTACCAGCGCATCGACAACGGCGTGGGTATCAGCTTCCAGCTGGACTACGGTTTCCGCGTGGATTACGAACACGTGTTCACCTCCAGCACCGACAACCTGGGCGACATGAACCTGGTGCGTCTGCGTTACGACTTCTAAGTTGTTTGTTCCCCGGTGGCGCTGCGCTTACCGGGGCTACAAATGCACGCGTAGGCCGGGTAAGGCGTAGCCGCCACCCGGCTTTATTTTTCAGCGATTAAGCCATTCGGCAATGTCTTCGAACGTCCCGCGATATACAATTTTCTCTACCTTTTTCTCCAGCTGATAGCCGTACATCGGGTCGTAATAGTCGTTCAGCAGCGGCACAAGCCAGCTGAAGTGTGCGTCAGTGCTGCCAGTTCGCTGTTGCTCGACGAGCGCGGCGTCCAGCAGGGCGGTAAACTCCGCGAAGCGTTGCAGCCCCAGACGGCGACGAATGGCAAAAAGTCCGTGATGCAGGTATTCGCTGTACGCTTTCCAGCCCGCGTCTTCACCGTAGGCGGCAGAAAAGTCCGCCCACATATGGTCGAAGTACTCTTCACGCAGGCGCTCAAGACGAACGTCAAACGGATCCTCGACCACCACGATAGGCGCTTCAGCCATGCGGTCGCGCAGGCACTCCGGCAGATGGTTGGAGCCAATCATCCGGCCCTCATCTTCCAGCACCCAGCGCGCCGCGTCTTTTTTCAGCAGCTCAACGGCGAGGTGATTTTCAAAGCTCGCCTGGGAAAGCTGCGGCGTGAGCGTGCGGCCAAACGACGAGCCGCGATGGTGCGCCAGCCCTTCCAGATCGATGCCCTGCGCGTGCTGCTTCACCAGCAGCGTTTTACCGTTGCCGGTACAGCCGCCGATAAGCACCATCGGCTTTTGCGACTGCTCGACCGTGATCTGAATGGCCGTCTGACGCAGAGCCTTATAGCCGCCGCGGATCAGCGGGTAATCGACACCCACTTCCTTAAGCCAGGCCTGGGAGATATGCGAGCGCTGCCCGCCGCGGGCGCAGCAAAGATAGCCCTCGGGGTGCGCAAGGCTGGCTTCGCGCCAGGCGTTAATGCGCGCCTCCCGCGTCTCGCCGCTCACCAGGCTATGGCCGAGCGCCAGCGCGGCGTCGGGTCCTTGGCGCTTATAGCAGGTACCGACGGCGGCACGCTCGTCGTCGTTCATTAAGGGCAGGTTGAGTGCGGCGGGCATCGCACCCTGGGCAAATTCGATCGGCGCGCGAACGTCGATTAAAGGGGTATCGGACGCGAGGATCGCGCGATAGTCCGTTCCATCGTTCATGGTGATTCCAGAAGAAAACTGAGCAGCAATGGGCGGGAATTGTACGCCGGGGAAGGGGAAGGTCAACTCCCCGGCGCAGATGTCTTAGTTGAGCTTTGACTGTGCCCAGACAATACCGCTTGCGTATTCCGGCGGCAGGAGAGGGACGATCGCTTCCAGCGTAGCGCTCAGGCGATCCGTGTCGGTATCGTTCAGGTTCAGGTGACCGACCTTACGACCCGGGCGCACCTCTTTGTCATACCAGTGCAGGTGCACCAGCGGCAGCTTCAGCCAGTCGTAGTTCAGATCGGTGCCGATCAAGTTGATCATCACCGACGGGCTGGTCACCACCGGCTGCGGCAGAGGCAGGTCAGTGATAGCGCGCAGGTGCAGCTCGAACTGGCTGATGGAGGCGCCGTTTTGCGTCCAGTGGCCGCTGTTGTGCACGCGCGGCGCCAGCTCGTTGATCAGCAGGCCCGACGGCGTGACGAAGCACTCCATCGCCATCACGCCCACGTAGCCCAGCTCGTGCATGATGGCGGAGAGCATCTCTTCCGCCTGCGCCTGCTGGCCAGCGTTTGCCTGCGGGAAGGCAACGCTGGTACGCAGAATGCCGTCCTGATGCAGGTTATGCGTCAGCGGGTAAAACACCGTGCGGCCATCATGCGCGCGCGCGCCAACCAGCGACACTTCGCCGCTGAAGTTGATGCCCTGCTCAACGATGCATTCGCCGTAGCAGTCGTCCGGCAGCTCGGCGGTGTCGTTCGCCCGCAGACGCCACTGCCCGCGACCGTCATAGCCGCCGACGCGGCGCTTCACGATCGCCAGTTCGCCCAGCATCGCAAACACGTCATCCCACTCGCTTTTATCAGAGAGCAATTGCCACGGCGCGGTCGCAAGGCCGAGCTTGTCGAACAGCTGCTTTTGCGTGAGACGGTCGGCGATGATCGGGAATACGTCGCGGTTCACAAAGGCGTTATGGCGCGCCAGCTCGCGGGTCAGGGCGGTTTCCGGCCAGCGTTCAATTTCGGCGGTGATCACGCTCTGATGGAACGGCACGGCTTCCGGCTCGGCGTCCAGCCCGACGGGCCAGACGGTAATCCCCAACGGTTCGCCGGCCTGACGCAGCATGCGGCCAAGCTGACCATTACCCAGAACGCAAACCTGCTTCATGCTGCACCCCGCGGATCCGGGTTATCCAGCACCTCGTCGGTCTGGGCTTTACGCCACTCCGTCAGGCGTTGATGTAACGCTGTATCGTGCGTCGCCAGGATCTGCGCGGCGAGCAGCGCGGCGTTGGCGGCGCCCGCTTTGCCAATCGCCAGCGTACCGACGGGAATACCGCGCGGCATCTGCACAATAGAGTAAAGGCTATCGACACCGCTTAACGCAGCGCTCTGCACCGGCACGCCCAGCACCGGCACCAGGGTTTTGGCGGCAATCATGCCCGGCAGATGTGCTGCGCCGCCCGCACCGGCAATAATCACCTCATACCCGTTTTCTTCGGCGCTTTCGGCGAAGCTGAACAGTTTGTCCGGCGTGCGGTGTGCGGAAACCACTTCAACGTGGTGCGGAACATTCAGGATTTCAAAGATTTCGGCGGCGAACTGCATGGTAGCCCAGTCGCTTTTGGACCCCATCACGATGGCGACACGCGCCGGATTATTGCGGGAAGACATGCGTCTTAAAACTCCTGTGGTGCGGAACACACTGCTTTCGAGGGCACAGAGAATAGCATGTAATACCGGCAAGGAAAACGGTTGCGTGGTCGAGAAATGGGCGAAAAGACGGGAAGACGTTAAAACGGGAAGGCGATCAGTTCCACCCCTTCCGGCGTGACTTTTACCATCGAACCTTCGCTGTGCCAGGCCCCTAAAACCACGCGGTGAGCGGGCTCGCCGTTGGCGATAAGAGAGTGCACGTCCGGGCGATGGGTATGGCCGTGGATCAGCCACTGAACGCGATGCTTTTCCATCACGTTAACCACTGCCTGCGGGTTGACGTCCATAATGGTCAGCGATTTACTGCTGTTGGCGGCTTTACTGCCCGCGCGCATTCTGGCGGCAATGCGGTTGCGGATAAACAGCGGCAGGGCGAGGAATACTTTCTGGATCCACGGGGTATGGACTTTGGCGCGAAACGCCTGGTAGCCGGTATCGTCGGTGCAGAGCGTGTCGCCGTGCATGATCAGCACCTTGCGACCGTAGAGATCGAGCACCTGCTCTTCCGGCAGCAGCGTCATGCCGCTCTCGCGGGCGTAGCGCTGGCCTATCAGGAAATCACGGTTGCCGTGAATGAAATAGCAGGGCACGCCGGAATCCACCAGCGCGTGAATGGCGGCTGCCATTTCACGGTGCAGCGGGTTCGGGTCGTCGTCGCCGATCCAGGCCTCAAACAGGTCGCCCAGAATGTACAGCGCGTCGGCGCCTTTCGCTTCGCCGCGTAAAAAACGCAGAAAACCGGCGGTGATCGCCGGTTCTTCTGTTTGCAGATGCAGGTCTGCAATAAAGAGTGTCGCCACGAATTACTCGCTGACGGTCACGCTTGTAATCACAACGTCTTCTTTAGGAACGTCCTGGTGCATACCGCTGCGGCCAGTAGAAACGGCTTTGATCTTGTCGACCACGTCCATCCCTTCAACCACTTCTGCGAATACGCAGTAGCCCCAGCCTTGCAGGCTTTCGCCAGAGAAGTTCAGGAAGTCGTTGTCCGCTACGTTGATGAAGAACTGTGCGGTTGCAGAGTGTGGCGCCTGAGTACGGGCCATTGCCAGCGTACCACGGGTGTTTTTCAGGCCGTTGTTCGCTTCGTTTTTGATCGCTTCTTTGGTCTCTTTCTGGCGCATGCCAGGCTCGAAACCGCCGCCCTGGATCATAAAGCCGTTGATCACACGGTGGAAAATAGTGTTGTTGTAGAAACCTTCGCGGCAGTAGTCCAGGAAGTTTTTAACTGTTTCAGGCGCTTTATCATCAAAGGTTTTGATTACGATATCGCCATGATTAGTGTGGAAAGTAACCATTTTTGCATCCTGTTCCGTTATTGTGGTGCGTCGACCCGTGCTCGGGTCACATATAGGGGCTTGTTATAGCATAACCACAGGACACGATCACCTTGCATTGTGTGCTGACCGTGCTCCCAATTATGGGTATTATAAGGAACAAACAATCCACACACGTGTTTACATGGAATCTTCGATGTTAAAAATCTTTAATACAATGACGCGCCAGAAAGAGGAATTTAAACCTATCCATGCCGGGGAAGTCGGCATGTACGTGTGTGGTATTACGGTTTACGATCTCTGTCATATCGGCCATGGCCGTACCTTTGTCGCGTTCGACGTGGTGTCACGCTACCTGCGCTTCCTGGGCTATAACCTGAAGTACGTGCGCAACATCACCGACATCGACGATAAAATCATCAAGCGCGCTAATGAAAACGGCGAAAGCTTCGTCGCGCTGGTGGATCGCATGATCGCCGAAATGCACAAGGATTTTGATGCCTTAAATATTCTGCGCCCGGACAGCGAGCCGCGCGCGACCCACCACATTCATGAAATCATCGAGCTCACTGAAAAGCTGCTCGAACGCGGCCACGCCTATGTGGCGGACAACGGTGACGTGATGTTCTCGGTGCCGACGGACCCAAACTACGGTGCGCTTTCCCGCCAGGATCTGGACCAGCTTCAGGCCGGCGCGCGCGTGGACGTGGTTGACGTGAAGCGTAACCCGATGGACTTCGTGCTGTGGAAGATGTCCAAAGAGGGCGAGCCGAGCTGGCCATCCCCGTGGGGCGAAGGGCGTCCGGGCTGGCACATTGAATGTTCAGCGATGAACTGCAAGCAGCTGGGCAACCATTTCGACATTCACGGCGGCGGTTCGGATCTGATGTTCCCGCACCACGAAAACGAAATCGCGCAGTCCACCTGCGCCCACGGCGGCGAATACGTGAACTACTGGATGCACTCCGGGATGGTGATGGTTGACCGCGAGAAGATGTCTAAATCGCTGGGCAACTTCTTTACCGTGCGCGACGTGCTGAAGTATTACGACGCGGAAACCGTGCGCTACTTCCTGATGTCTGGTCACTATCGCAGCCAGCTGAACTACAGCGAAGAGAACCTGAAGCAGGCGCGCGCTGCGCTGGAGCGTCTGTACACCGCGCTGCGCGGCACCGACAAATCTGTGCCTGCGGCGGGCGGCGAAGCATTTGAAGCGCGCTTTGTTGAGGTGATGAACGACGACTTCAACACGCCGGAAGCCTACTCCGTGCTGTTCGACATGGCGCGTGAGGTCAACCGCCTGAAGTCAGAAGATATGGCGGCGGCGAATGCGCTGGCGTCTCATCTGCGTAAGCTCTCTTCCGTACTCGGCCTGCTGGAGCAGGAGCCGGACGCGTTCCTGCAAAGCGGCGCGCAGGCAGACGACGGCGAAGTGGCAGAAATTGAAGCGCTGATTAAAGCGCGTCTGGAAGCGCGTCAGGCGAAAGACTGGGCGGCGGCGGATGCGGCGCGTAACCGTCTGACCGAGATGGGCATCATTCTGGAAGACGGCCCGCAGGGGACGACCTGGCGTCGTAAGTAAGTCTTTAACGCCCGGTGGCGCTTCGCTTACCGGGCCTACGGGTAAAAAGTAGGCCGGGTAAGGCGCAGCCGCCACCCGGCTTTTTTTACCTTCGTTTCCACCACAACATCCCCATCAACACCACCCCCGGCAGCCACACCCACAGCAGTTCCGAGATAATGACCTCATGCCCGTACGGCGTGGTATAGCGCGACAGCGCAAACGGCGCGACCTTGATCACCTGCCACGGCGCAAAGAAGCGCTCGTCTGACCACGGCCACAGCCAGCCGACGCCTTTCCCGCCGGTGGTAACGGAGTCCAGCAGGCTGTGCGACAGCAACGACACGGTTAAAAACAGCCAACAGCGCGTCAGGCTGGCCCTGAGCCATCGTCGTCCGGCCAGCACGCAGAGTATCGGCACCACAAAGGCAAACAGCAGCGAATGAGTGAAACCGCGGTGGCCAAAAATATTCCCGTAGGCGACGCCGAATTTAAACGCCAGTACGTCGGCGTCGGGCAGCATGGCGAGGACGATCCCGGCAAAAAGCAGGCGGGGTGGGATGACGCGGGTTCCGAGCCCTAAGCCGAGACACAGAGGAACGGCAGCGTGGGTGATAACGGTAGGCATTGCATGTATCCATGGCAAATCATGGGAATATAACAGTGGAACCGCCGCAATAAACCCGTGTCAAATTCTGATTTTACGCCGATTCCCGCGCGATAAGCTGCCCGGAGAGGGTGATGCGCTGGGTTTGCAGATCCGACTCTTTCAGCCTGCGGATCATCAGCCCCGCCGCCTGGCGGCCTGTCTCTTCGCTGGCAGACGAAACGTAAGTCAGTGACGGCGACGTGAGGTTTACGTGAAGCATATCTTCAAAGCCGATCAGCGCCACCTGCTGAGTCAGGAAAACATCTTTACCCACCGTGCGCCCCACCTGGTGAATGCCGGAGATTGAACCGAGCATCGCATCCGGCGAGTGGCAGAGCAGGGCGGTAATCGTATTGTTCTTCTCCAGCAGCTGGCGGGTCGCCATGGCCGCCGCCTGCGTATCATCGGTGCAGGCGGGAGAATATTCCTCACGCCAGACCAGCCCGTTCTGCGTCATCGCGCTGCGAAAACCGAGCAGGCGCTGCTCGCGGATACGACATCCGTCGCGCCCGCCGATGTAGGCGATGTTGCGGTGCCCGCGCTCAATAAGATACCGCGCGGCCAGGTTCGCCGCCTGACGGTTATCGCGCATCACCAGGTTGCATTTCTCTTCCAGCAACGACTGCGAAACCGCGACAAGCGGCAGCGGGCAGTGGCGAATGTGTTCCGGGAGAGCGGCGGCGCGGGTATCCGACGCCAGGTAGATGACGCCCGCGACGCCCTGCTGCTTAAACGACAGCAGGGTGCGTTCCAGATGTTCGCCGTCGTTCAGCGGCTGACCGAGAAAAACCATATAACCCTGTTTCTCCAGCTCCTGAACGATGCTCGCCATCACTTTGATGGAAAAGCTGTCGCTGAAGTCGCGCAGGATCAGGCCGATTAAGTTGGAGGTGTTGGCGCGAAGGTTGGCAGCGGCGACGTTATGAACATAGCCCAGCGTTGTGATGGCGGCATTGACCTTCCCGATCGTCGCCTCTGAGATCTTCCCTTTCTGGCGCAGCACCAGCGAAACGGTAGAAACCGACACGCCCGCATGCTTTGCAACATCAATAATGCTGACTTTCTTCAAAACCGCTCCCTGAAATTTACCGATTATCAGCCAGATAAGAGGCGCCCCCCAGCGTACAGGAGACGCCTTCTTCAGGCATCTTATTATTTGCCAATCATGGTGGACATGGTCTGGGCGATAAACTGTGCTCTGGCCCCGAAAATCACCTGTATACCGTTGTCGCCCACGAACACCACGCCGCGCGCGCCAAGCCCGTTCAGGCCCTCTCTGTCCACCGCATCGCTCTTCGCCACTTCCAGACGCAGACGCGTTATGCAGGAGCCGACGGAATCAATGTTCTGCGCGCCGCCCAGCAGGCCGATGATTTCGGTGGCAAGTTCGGAATCGGACTTGTCATTCGCACTGGCGGTCACCTCCGTACGGCCCGGCGTTTTCACGTCGAAGCGACGGATCACGAAGCGGAAGGTGAAGTAGTAAACCAGCGCCATCGGTATGCCGATGATAATGGCGCTCAGGAAGTTGGTCTGATAGCCGTTAAACGACGGCAGGATCCCGAACGACAGGTAGTCGATAAAGCCTGCGGAGAACGATTTGGCAATATGCGCATGCATCAGGTACATGGCCATATACGCCAGCCCCGCCATGATGGCGTTGAAGACGTAAAGGATGGGGGCCACGAAGATAAAGGTGAATTCCACCGGCTCGGTGATCCCCGTCAGGAAACAGGTCAGCGCCGCAGAGAACAGAATACCGGCCGCGATTTTCTTATTCTTCGTGTGCGCTTCGTGGTACATCGCCAGACACGCGGCAGGCAGCGCGAACAGCATCAGCGGGAACTCGCCCTGCATGAATTTCCCGGCGTTCTGGTAGGTGTCGCTGCTGAAGGATTTTACCCCCTCTTCGAGCATCTTGAACCAGATGGTCTGGTCACCGTGGATCACCTGACCCGCCTGAGTGGTGTAATCCCCAAACGAATACCAGAAGGAGGGATACCAGATATGGTGCAGGCCGAGCGGGATCAGCGCGCGCTCCACCAGCCCGAAAATAAAGGTCGAGGCCGCCTGGTTATCGCCGTTCACCACCACGGACAGGGCGTCTATCCCGGACTGAATATGCTGCCAGACGTACGGCAGCAGTAGGCCGAGCAGGAACGACAGAAACGCCGTCGCGATCGCCACAAAGCGCTTCCCGGAGAAGAAGCCAAGGAACTCCGGCAGTTGCATGGTGTGGAAGCGGTTATAGCACCAGGCCGCGAGAATGCCGCAGATAAGGCCGCCGAAGACGCCCATCTGCAACGTCGGGATGCCGACCACCATGGCGTATTTCCCGCCCTGAGAGGCCATTTCCGGCGTAATGCTCAGCACCGTGCTGATGGTGATATTGGTGACAAACACCGAGACCGCCGCAGAGAGTGCGGCAATACCGGATTCCGAGGCCAGACCGACAGCAGAGCCGATGGCGAACAGCATCGGCAGATTATCAAAGATAACCCCGCCGGCGTTCATCATCAGCGGCAGGTGGAACTTATCGCCGAAGGCCAGCAGCAGGCCCGCAGCGGGAAGCAGTGAAATTGGCAGCATTAAGGCGCGGCCAATCATCGACAGCTTAGACAACGATTTAACAAACCCTGATATCAGACTCATGCTGATTTCCCCCGAATAGTGCTTTTTTCGCGCTGTTATTGTTAGTAGAACGTTTTAGTAGAACGTTCTACTCATCGTGGGGAAAGTCTGAAAATCGCGCAACTTAATTTTCACGTTTCGCCAGAGGGAATCGTGATTATTTGAAGTTGATCGATAAATAACCGCGATGGATGTGAGGAGATAGAGACAGAAATTGCCGGGTGGCGGCTTCGCCTTACCCGGCCTACAACCGGAGACAGTACGTAGGCCCGGTAAGCGCAGCGCCACCGGGCATCAAACGGCTTACGCCGTCACGGTCACGCTTTGTCCTGCAAAACTCACGGTCTGACCCGCGACAATTTTGCAGCGCTTGCGGGTTTCCACCACGCCGTCCACTTTCACCTGCCCGTCGGCGATAACGATTTTCGCCTGCGCGCCGCTTTCGCTCCAGCCTTCCAGCTTCAGCAGATCGCACAGCTCAACGTGCGGGTGTTTACCTAAAGAAAAAGTTGCCATGATTACGCGTCCTCTACGTCGTGATACTCCTCGCACGCCTGCAAGGTATTCTGAATCAGTGTTGCTACCGTCATCGGGCCTACGCCGCCCGGGACCGGGGTAATGTAAGACGCGCGCGCCGCGGCATCTTCATACACCACGTCGCCGACCACTTTGCCGTTTTCCAGACGGTTAATACCCACGTCCACGACGATGGCGCCCTCTTTAATCCACTCGCCCGGAATAAAGCCCGGCTTGCCGACCGCGACGATCAGCAAATCGGCGTTTTCAACGTGGTGACGCAGGTTTTTGGTGAAGCGGTGGGTCACGGTGGTGGTGCAGCCCGCCAGCAACAGCTCCATGCTCATCGGGCGGCCCACGATGTTGGAGGCGCCAATCACCACGGCATTCAGGCCGTAGGTGTCGATGTTATAACGCTCCAGCAGCGTCACGATGCCGCGCGGAGTGCACGGACGCAGGCGCGGCGCGCGCTGGCACAGGCGGCCCACGTTATACGGGTGGAAACCGTCAACGTCTTTGTCCGGTGCGATGCGCTCCAGCACCTTTACGTTATCAATGCCCGCAGGCAGCGGCAGCTGAACCAGGATGCCGTCGATTGCTTTATCGGCATTCAGGGTGTCAATCAGTTCCAGCAGCTCCGCTTCGCTGGTGGTTTCCGGCAGATCGTAGGAGCGGGAGACGAAGCCTACCTCTTCACACGCTTTGCGCTTGCTGCCGACATAAATTTGCGAAGCCGGGTTGCTGCCAACCAGCACAACGGCCAGCCCTGGCGCGCGAAATCCAGCGGCTGTACGCGCCTTCACTTTTTCCGCAACCTCAGAGCGCACCTGCTGCGCAATCGTTTTACCGTCAATAATCTTTGCTGCCATCAGAGAGAAGATTCCGTCTGTAACGTTAGAAGGGGGGATTGCCTGTATTTTGTCAGAAGCGAGCGCCGCTGTCAGTCACCCTTTACGAGATTTCACCGATAGCCTGCAAAACCCCTTCTCAGGGCATGGCCAATTTCTTAGGGGGGATTAGGATGTGACCTGGCAAAATGGCAGCGTTTTGACATATTACAAAATAGATTACTGAGCTACTTTGTCTTCTCCGAAATAAGCCTTCAATTTTTTAATTGAACGTATTTCTTATTCCCGAATATGTGCGGGAAGGGTTATTTACATTTTAAAGGAATAGACATGAAACTCAGCAACATTGCTTCTACTGTTATTGCAACTCTGGCCCTGGTCGCGGGTGCCGCTCACGCAGAAGATCCTGTAACGCCTGTATCTGTTAACGGTGGTACGGTGCATTTTAAAGGTGAATTAGTCAATGCCGCGTGTTCAGTAAATACTGACTCTTCTGAGCAGACCGTTAATCTCGGCCAGTACCGTACTGCGAAATTCACTAAAGTGGGTGACACCACCTCCAATATTCCGTTCACCATCGAACTGAACGACTGCGATCCTGCGGTAGCGAAAACCGCTGCTGTTGCGTTCACCGGCCAGATCGACGCCACCGACAAAACCCTGCTGGCGGTAACCTCCGGTAATAACGACAACTCCGCGAAGGGCGTAGGCATTGAGATCCTCGACAGCAAATCCACCACGCTGACCCCGGACGGTGCCACCTTCTCTGCGGCACAGAGCCTGATTGAAGGGACTAACACCCTGAACTTCACCGCGCGCTATAAAGCTACGGCTGCGACCACCCAGCCAGGCCAGGCAAACGCGGACGCAACATTCGTAATGAAATACGAGTAATGCCTTTGTACAGGGATGTGGTTGGCCTCAGGGAAGAGGTCTTTTAATCGCTTATACCGGGAGCGAAGGATGACAAGGACTGGGATATTGCTGTGCGCCCTTGCCGTTGCCTCAGCGGTAAACGCACATACCGTGGTGATCGACGGCGGCAAAGTTCACCTCAGAGGAGAGCTGGTCAACGGCGGCTGCGCGGTGGCCCCGGACAGCCAGAATATGCGCGTGGATATGGGGCAATACCGCACAAACGCCTTTTCCGGCGTCGGCAGCTTTTCCACGGTTAACGTGCCTTTCACCGTACGTCTGCTGGATTGTAGCGTGGACGTCTCCCGCACCGTCGGGATCCAGTTCCAGGGCGTCACACCGGCAGAAGATCCGCAGGTTTTCCTGGCGACATCGCGGCCAGGGGAAAACGCGGTCAGCAGCGGTGTCGGGCTGGCGCTTTTTGACGAACAGCAACGGCAAATCATCCCGAACGCGACGGCGGTGAGCTGGTTACCCATTGATACCCGCGAACTGGCATTTCATTTTAGCGCCCGCTATCGGGCTATTTCCGAACACCTGGTACCAGGCACTATTCAGTCGAATGTCTGGTTTACGTTGATTTATCCCTGACGCCTGCGAACTAATTATTAAAGGTACGGTTGTGATGAACACCCTGATTAAACCTGGACTGTTTTTAACTTTTATTTTGATGATGATGTCTGCCTGCGCAAATGCGTCCGGCGGAATTGCGCTGGGCGCGACGCGCGTTATTTATCCGGCCGATGCAAAACAAACGTCGCTGGCGATCACCAACAGCAATAAACAAGAGCGCTATTTAATTAACGCGTGGATAGAAAACGCCAGCGGGCAAAAGGAAAAATCCTTTGTCGTCACGCCGCCGCTGTTTGTCAGCGAGCCGGCCAGCGAAAACACCCTGCGCATTATTTACGCAGGCCCGGCGCTGCCCGCCGATCGCGAATCCCTCTTTTACATGAACGTCAAAGCGATTCCATCGGTCAGCAAAACGCACCAGGACGGCAACAACGTCCTGCAACTGGCCATTTTGTCACGCATCAAACTGTTTGTACGCCCGGCTAACCTGGCGATGCCGCCGGAAGAGGCGCTTTCGCAGTTGCGCTTTGAGCGCGTCGGCAACCACCTTAAGGTGAGCAATGCCTCGCCGTATTACGTAACGCTGGTTAACCTGAAGCTCGGCGGCCAGACGCTCGATAACCTAATGGTTGCGCCTAAAAGCTCGGCACAGCAGGTACTGCCCGCCGCCGCGAGCGGCACGCTCTCCTGGCAGAGCGTGAACGACTACGGTGCCATTACGCCGGCGCGTAGCGTCAGCCTGTGAGCAGAGACAGGGCGATGAACACTCAATGGCGTTACTGCCCGGTTGCGCTGGCGCTGATGGCAACGCTCTGGCCACACGCTGGCTGGGGCGACAGCTATTTTAACCCGGCGTTTCTCTCCGATGACGCGGCGAACGTGGCGGATTTGTCGCGTTTTGAAAAGGGCCACCAGCAGGCACCGGGCGTCTATCGCGTCGATATCTGGCGTAACGATGAATTTATCGGCACCCAGGACGTGCGGTTTGAGCAAGCCGACAACACGCCGCCGGTCGCGGGCGGGTTGTCGCCGTGTATTACGCGCGCGATGCTCGATCGCTTTGGCGTGAATATCGCCGCCTTCCCGGAGCTCAGCAACGTGCAGGGCGACACCTGCGTTCCGCTTACCACGGCTATTCCCGGCAGCGAAACGGCGTTCAACTTCGCCTCGTTGCGCCTTAACGTCAGCCTGCCTCAGGTGGCGATGCAAAACAGCGCCCGGGGGTATATTCCGCCTGAACAGTGGGATGAGGGCATCCCCGCCGCGCTGGTGAACTACAGCTTTACCGGCAACCGGGGCAGCGAAGACGACAGCTATTATCTGAACCTGCAAAGTGGGCTGAACTATGGCGCGTGGCGATTACGCAATAACGGCGCGTGGCGCTATACCGAAAGCAACGGCCAGCGGCACAGCAGCTGGCAAAATATCGGCACCTGGGCGCAGCGTACGGTCATTCCGCTGAAAAGCGAGCTGGTGCTCGGCGACAGCAATACCGGCAACGATGTCTTCGACAGCGTCGGTTTTCGCGGCGGTCGGCTCTATTCTTCCGACAGCATGTACCCGGACAGCCTGCAAGGCTACGCGCCTACCGTGCGCGGAATCGCCCGCACCCCTGCCAAAGTGGTGATCCGCCAGAACGGCTACGTGATTTACCAGAGCTATGTTCAGCCGGGTGCTTTCGCCATTACCGACCTTAACCCAACCTCCTCCAGCGGTGACCTTGAGGTGACGGTGGAAGAGAAGGACGGCAGCCAGCAGCGCTACACCGTACCGTATTCCACCGTACCGCTGCTCCAGCGTGAAGGACGCTGGAAATACGATCTGGTGGCGGGGGATTATCGCAGCGGCAACAGCGAGCAGGACACGCCGTTCTTTACGCAGGGAACGATGATTGCCGGCCTTGCCGACGGCTACACGCTGTACGGCGGTACGCAGCTGGCCTCGCGGTATACCGCAATCGCCATTGGCGCGGGGAAAAACCTCGGTGACTGGGGCGCGGTCTCACTTGACCTCACGCACGCCCGCAGCCAGCTGGCGGATGACAGCCGCCATGAAGGCCAGTCCCTGCGTTTCCTGTACGCCAAATCCCTTAACGGATTCGGCACCAACTTCCAGCTGCTGGGCTATCGCTACTCGACCAAAGGCTTCTACACCCTCGACGATGTGGCCTGGCGCACAATGGAAGGCTATCAGTATGGCGACGATAAGGATGATGACGGCGTGCCGGACGTGCAGAGCTATCACAACCTGACGCTGAATAAAAAAGGGCGTTTCCAGCTCAATATCTCCCAGTCTCTCGGCGATTACGGCTCGGTGTACGTTTCAGGCAGCCAGCAGAGTTACTGGGGCACCAGCGAGTCCAACGTCTGGTACCAGCTCGGCTATGCGGGCGGGGTGAAAGGGGTCAGCTATGCCTTATCCTGGTCGTGGAACAAGGCCGTCGGCATTGACGGAACCGACCGTATCGCCTCGTTCAACGTCTCCGTACCGTTCAGCCTGTTCACCCGTCACGGCTTCCGTCGCGATAGCGCGATCGACAGAGCCTATGCCACGGCCTCTTCCAGCCGAAACAGCAACGGTGATACCAGCTGGCAGACCGGCATAAGCGGAACACTGCTGAAAGATCGCAACCTGAACTATAGCGTCACCCAGGGCCACGCCAGCAATAACGGCGCAAGCGGCAGCGCCAGCGCCAACTGGCAGGCCACCTACGGCACGCTGGGCGTGGGCTACAACTACACCCGGGATCAGCACGATCTCAACTGGCAGCTTTCCGGTGGCGTGGTAGGGCATTCCGACGGCGTAACGTTCAGCCAGCCGCTGGGCGATACCAACGTGCTGATCAAAGCGCCGGGCGCGTCGGGCGTGAGCGTCGAAAACCAGACCGGGGTGAAAACCGACTGGCGTGGCTATGCGGTGATGCCGTACGCCACGGTGTACCGTTACAACCGCGTGGCGCTTGATACCAACACCATGAGTAACAACACCGACATTGAAAATAACGTGTCCAGCGTCGTGCCGACGAACGGTGCGCTGGTGCGCGCCAGCTTCGATACCCGCATCGGCGTGCGCGCGCTGCTCACCGTGAAGCGCGATAACCAGCCCGTACCGTTTGGTGCGGTGGTGCGTGAGACGCAGAGCGGCGTAACCAGCATGGTGGGCGATGACGGGCAGATTTACCTGAGCGGGCTGCCGCTGGAAGGGGAGCTGCTGATTCAGTGGGGAGACGGAAAGCAGTCCCAGTGTCGTGCGCCCTACAGCTTGCCAGAACAGAGCCTGCAACAGGCGATCACACTTAAGGGGATCCGCTGTGAATAAAATCCATTATCTGGGGTTATCCCTTCTGGCGTTATTGCCGGTAACTGACGCGCTCGCCACCGTCTGTGTCAATGAAAAAGGCGTGCCGACGGAGGTCTATTACGACCTGACGGATAAATTCAACAGCGCCAATAACCAGGTGGGGCAGGTGGTTACGCTCAGCGAGAAATCCCAGTGGGTGGGCGTAAACGCCGTCTGCCCTAAGGGAACGTCCGGGAACACCACCAAGCGCAGCTATGTGACCGATTTCCCGGTCACGGGCACCAGCGATGGCTACCAGTATCTGAAGCTTAACGACTATCTGGACGGGGCGATGAAAATCACCGACAGCTACGCGGGCACGTTTTATCCCCCCAAAACCTACATCCAGATGGGGAGCCACCCGAACGTGTCTAAAAACAAACCGTTTGGCGTTCAGGATTCCAGCCTCGTCTTTCGGCTTAAGGTGACCCGGCGCTTTATCAATATGGTGGTGATCCCGCGGGCGACCATGTTCCGGGTTTACGTTACCACCACCTCCTCGGATCCGCTCACCACGCCGGTCTATACCATCAGCTACAGCGGGACCATTCAGGTGCCCCAGAGCTGTGAAATTAATGCCGGGAATGTGGTGGAGTTCGATTTCGGGGACATCGGCGCCTCCTTGTTCAGTAAAGCGGGCATCGGGAATAAGCCGGAGGGGGTCTCAGCGCAAAGCAAAACCATCGGCATAAAATGCACCAACGTGGAGGCGAACGCCATGCTCACGATGCGCGTCGAAGCGGAGAAGGTTTCAGGCAGCACGCTGGTCTCCGATAACGCGGATGTGGGCTTTGTGATTGCCAACAGCAATGGCGTGCCGCTGACGCCGAACAACCTGACCAGCAAAATTCCGTTCCGCCTGGACGACAGCGCGCAGGCGCAGGTTGGGATCCGTGCATGGCCCGTCAGCGTGACCGGTAAAAAACCTGCCGAGGGGCGTTTTACCTCTCGCGGCTATCTACGCGTCGACTACGACTAAGGAGCGGGAATGCGAAACGGGATGCGGTATCTCTCTCTGGCGCTCCTGACGCTTTGCGCACATGCGCATGCAGAGACGGCGCTTGGGGAAATTAACATTCAGCTTTACGGCAATATTGTGGACTTTACCTGCGTGGCGGAGGGGGACGACAGCAATAAGACCGTCACGCTCGGCACCTGGCCAACGAAACAGCTTCGCACTACGGGAAGCCGGACGCAGCCCGTGCCGTTCACCCTCAAGCTGACCGGATGCCCTCCCGGGGCGGCTTCGGTCACGTTTACGGGGAAGGTTGACGGGCATGATAACAGCCTGCTGGCGCTGAATGATGCCAGCGCGGCCAGCAACGTGGCCGTGGAGATCCTCGACCGGGATAAAACGCGCCTCGCCTTGCAGCAGGCCAGCAAGACGGTATCGGTGGATGCGCAGGGAAATGCAGAGCTGTCGTTTTATGCCAATTATATCGCCACGGCGGATAATCCGCAGCCGGGCCGGGCTGACGCCGATGCAACGTTCATGATTAATTATAATTAATTATATCCACTCTCCCTGTAACGGTTATCCGTTGCAGGGAGAGTGTCAGGTTACAATAATTCGTGCGCTTTCGCGTAATCAATTAATTCAACGATACTCTGCACGCCCAGCTTCGAAAAGATATTAGACTTATGGGCGCTAATTGTTTTGTTGCTAAGTAATAATTGATCGGCAATCTCCTTATTAGATAATCCGTTCGCCAGATACCGCAAAACCGTCACCTCACGATTCGATAAAGGCATATCCACAGCGGCGCCTGTCCGGGAGCCCAGATGATTTATAAAACTCAACGTTTCTGACGGGAAAAAAGAATAGCCCATCAGTATCATTTCCACTGCGTTATAAATTTCTCCCAAATCTTTTCGCTTGCTGACAAAACCATTGGCCCCGGCGCGAATGGCGCGACCGGCATAGAAGGCTTCTGATTTTGAAGAGAGGAAAAGCACCTTAATGTCTTTGTTTAAGTTCCTGATTCTTTTCAATAATACGAACCCATCCGTGCCCGTCATTTCAATATCCAGAATGACCAGGTCGATAGGGTGGTTGCGTATACAGTCAAGCACTTCGTGGCTGTCGCCTGACTTCAGTTTTACCTGGATGTTTTTATTTTTCTGTAGCAGGACTTCTATCGACATTCTGACGATAGGGTGTTCGTCCATAATGATAACGGATGCCGGTTTCATTTTTTATGCCTCAGATTGTTAAAAGCGTTATGCTGAGTTTTGTAAAAACTCTCGAAAAGCCGGAAGGATAATTGCGCAGATCCTTCTACGGTAAATGTCCCGGGGAAGAGCGAAAGCATCCTTGTTTACGTAGTGTGATATCGATGCCTCAGCGCAGTTATCTCATAAGGCTGGTTATGGCAAAATGATTTTTCTTATTAGTGTGTCAAACACGTCTTATTATACCGTTTAAGTAATGTCCGAAAAGCCTGTAAATTAATATCCATATATTGCTGATTATTATCTTCTGGATCTGAATCGCTACCTTTTTAAATTTAGCAAAAATGTCCTGATATTGCATTTACCACACACTTTCATCTTTATGTAATAACAAAAAATAAACGATATTACTGTATGTTGCTAAAATGTTAACAATACGCAGTCTGTGACGGAGGTCATCCTGCCCGCTCGCCACCCCTGATATCCGCGCTTTCGCACGTCATCACCCCTTTATAAACGCCTCAGGCCAGGCTTAAGATCCCGGCGTAAGAACAGCACTATCTGCTGTTTTCTTCACCTCTCATCGCGTTTATTTACACGTAAATCGCTTGTTTTTACACCATTATCACTCTGTTAACGAAAACGTCAGGTCCTTAACCCCTGGATAAAAGTACTCTGATTGAGCATATAAACAGCATTTCGCGCGGTTGAGGGCGAAGAATTAGGAATAGTTATAAAATCGAAAGTTTTGTTAAAAAACACAAAAATTTAACATATATCCTAAGTATTTTCCTAAAGGTCTTTAGGAATTAAGGGGTTATTGAATACGTTAATACGTGAAATCTGAGAGGTTGTTGAGAAGATGTAGCAACTCGTGACGATGGTTCAGCCCAAGTTTCGCCAGGATGCAGCTGAGACGGTAAATAATGCGGCTATAGGGACGGTTCTGTATCTGCGCGATCTGACGCAGGGAGCGACCCTGCGACAGCGCCTGTAAGATTGGCCATTCTTCCCTGGAAAACCACTCTTTCCGGTGGCCGACGGGAGACGGCGGCTCCAGCAACGTTTGTTGCATAGCCAGCGCCGAAAGCTGCCGTTCAAGCACGTGAAAAGGGCCAGCCGCTTTGCAAAACAGGCGTGTATCGTAATCATCGGCGCGGATGAGCAGGTAGGGGGTGAGGAAGGGAGGGTACAGGCTGTGGCGTCGTAATCGGTCCAGCAGGTCAATCAGCGGCGAGGCGCGGCTCTCTACGTCTACCACCAGACGTGATGAAGGCCATTGATTCAAATCGCTGAGGGCTGCTTCCAGCGTGGAGTAGTCGCAGCAATTGCTCAGGGGCGAATGCCCGCTCAGAAAACCGGAACGGAAAAAGTTATCCTGTGTGACCAGAACGATAAAGGGAGCATCGGTTTTGCGGGTCTGGTTGATTGACTGGCTCAAATATTCGAGACGATCAAAAAATGGGAGAGCAAAAGGCGAGTGCGTAGAACCCAGTGAATCACTTCCTGTCCGACGACGCCGGTAACGGCGTACTGTCATTCGCATAGCTTCCCTCTTGGCGATGACCGTTCAGTCCTCCTGCCATCTCCAGGATGGCCAATAATATCCCTGACCGAAGCGCGCGCCAGCCTGAAGCGCACACTCACGATCCTTTTCTGTTTCAATGCCTTCTATAAGCACATTGGCAGCAATTTTTGAACAAAGCGCGACCAGCTGCGTCAGCGCTGGCGTTGCACGTAGTCGCCAGAAAGCCATCTTATCGATTTTGATTCCGCTTAACGGCAGACGGCAGGATAAAAATGCGCGCCCTGACGCTTCATCAATATCATCCAGCCAGATCCGATGCCCCTGCGCCGTCAACTGCTGAAGCGCACAACTTACCCTCAGACGTGTCGGGTCTGAGAGGGAAAAGAACGAGGCAGGCTCCACGAGTTCAATGTTCAGCGGCGGGCTGTTAAGTTGCAGTAAACGCTGGAACATATCCGGGATGGTCAGAACGGTTATCGGCACATTTATGAAAAGGTTGTCACAGGGAGAGGGTTTTTTTAACGCAGCGATCTGGGCTTCCAGCAGCATAAGCGCCCGGGCGGCGGACCAGTCGCGGAAAAAGTCTTCGCTTTGCTGATGCGGTGACAGCACGCTGAGCACTTCGGCCCCAATTGTGCGGGAAGAGGAGAGGGCGACAATGGGTTCAAGCTTGATGCCTGTAATGTCGCGTGAGATGTGCTGCATGCACGAGGGGAAACCTGTCTGGTCTGGCGCTGTCACTCCGTCGTCCTGTTCACTTCCAGCCTCCAGGTGGCCGGGATACCGCAGGACAGTGTGACGGCGAAGTAAACAGGAAAACAGCAGGCGTTACTTAAAAGCGGCTAAGCCTTTTCGCAGCCCGTAAAAGGAGCATAAATGTTGAAAAAACAGCCGTATTTACAATCAGCTAGTCATTATCGGCAGAGAAGGCGGAAAAGGCATTGACTCACTACGCATTGACCGTATAATTCCAGGCGTTTCACCACCGCGAAGTATACTCTTCTCCGTGCGCCCTTAGCTCAGTTGGATAGAGCAACGGCCTTCTAAGCCGTAGGTCGTAGGTTCGAATCCTACAGGGCGTGCCATTAAATATCATACACTTAAGCCTCCTTCACATTCTCCTGATTTCCGCTGTTGGACATATTTGGGACAACAACGCTAAAAAAAAGCGTTAATTCACATTTTTGACAGCATAATTGGCTGTTATAACAGTATTTTTCTTACGCTATGGCATTTTTGCCGTTCCTCTACCATGCTCATTACACCTCACCGTTTCGCGTGGGGCCTTTTCGTAGTTGCTCATTAATCTCAAGGAAAAAGGTTATGAAAAAAACGACTGCTATTTTGTTGGGCACCGCGTTTCTGTTTACCACCAACGCCTTTGCGGCTGAAATGATGACAAAAAACGAATTCGAAAAAGTTGAATCGCAGTACGAAAAAATCGGTACCGTGAGCACCGCTAACGAAGTCTCTGTCGATGATGCGAAAAAAGAGCTGGTCGAGAAAGCCGATAAAGAAGGCGCTGATGTGCTGGTGCTGACCTCCGGTAACACCAACAACAAAATTCACGGCACCGCCGATATCTACAAGAAAAAATAATGCCTGATCAGCCACCCCCGTACGCGGGGTGGCTGTGCGTCACGCTTTCTCCCGCCTGCATACCCTCCCGTCTTACTTTCACCGTTTACACAGAAAGAAACGCGCGTTTACGCTTGATAACGCATGGATAATACGTATAGTTCTCATTTGCATTTCTCTTAATAAATTCTAAGGCCCGACAACGGGTCATTTTTGCGCGCACGTTAAACGAGTTAACTATGAACAACACCACAATGCACAAAACGCTGCTGGCGATTGCCATTGGCGCGGTTACCCACTCCGCCTTTGCGGCGGATGAAAAAAAAGAAGACACCATCGTTGTCCAGTCCACCGCGGGGAGTGATTTTAAACCCGGCGGTGACCAGCTGGTGCCCGCCTTCCTTGACGGGCAGGTGGCCAACGGTGGACGTATGGGGATGCTCGGTCAGCAGAACGCCATGGACGTGCCGTTCAACATCATCAGCTACACCTCGAAGCTGGTGGAAGATCAGCAGGCAAAAACCATTGCTGACGTAGTCGCGAACGACGCGGGCGTGCAGTTTGTGCAGGGTTACGGCAACAGCGCGGAAACCTTCCGTATTCGCGGCCTGAAGTTTGACGGCGACGACATGACCTTCGGTGGCCTCTCCGGTGTGCTGCCGCGTCAGGTGGTGGATGCCCAGATGGTCGACCGCATTGAGATCTTCAAAGGGGCAAACGCCCTGATGAACGGCGCGGCAAGCTCGGGCGTGGGCGGGATGATTAACCTTGAGCCAAAGCATGCCGGGGAAACACCGCAGGCGAAAGTGGGCGTGGACTACACCTCGGATTCCCAGATTGGCACCACGCTGGATGCGGGGCGTCGCTTTGGTGATAGCGACCAGTTCGGCGCGCGCGTGAACCTCGTGCATCGTGAAGGCGAAACCGGCGTTCCGAACGACCGCCGCCGCACCACGCTGCTCTCCACCGGCCTGGACTACAAAGGCGACCGCTTCCGCACCTCGCTGGATCTCGGCTATCAGAAGAAAACCTTCCACGGCAGCCCGACCAGCGTCAACATCTCGGCGGTGGATTTCGTGCCTGAACCGCCGAAAAACGATCGCAACTTCTCGCAGAAGTGGGCCTACAGCGATATCGAAAACGAGTACGGGATGTGGCGCAGCGAGTATGACATCACCGACAGCTGGACGGCCTATACCGGCCTCGGCGCGCAGCACGCGCACGAAGAAGGGATCTACAGCGCGCCGAAGCTGGTGGACAAGAGCGGTAACGCAACGGTCAGCCGTCTCGACACCAACCGCATCAGCGATTCCGTCAGCGGGATGGCGGGCATTCGCGGTAACTTCACTACCGGCTTCGTATCGCACAAGGTCAACGTCGGCTATTCCGCGATGACCAAAAACGAAAAGATTGCGTGGAAGATGTCGGCGACGAAGGATAACCCGACCACCAACATCTACCACAACACCGGCGTGGCTATGCCGGACAGCACCAACTTCAGCGGCTCAGGCGGCAAATACAGCGATCCGCTGACCAGCGGGCGCACCCGTACCCAGGGCTGGCTGCTGAGCGACACCCTGGGCGTGCTGGACGATAAATTGCTGTTCACCGCCGGCGCGCGCCATCAGAAGGTGGTTATTCGCGGGTACAACAAAATCACCGGCGCGGAAAACGACGCGGACGGTTTCGACGGCAGCCGCTGGATGCCAACCTACGGCGTGGTTTACAAACCGTGGGAGGAAATCTCCCTTTACGCTAACCATACCGAAGCGTTACAGCCCGGTGAAACCGCACCTAACACCGCCACCAATTACGGCCAGAGCACCGGTATCGTTCACTCTAAGCAAAATGAAGTGGGCGTGAAGGCAGACTTTGGCCGCGTGGGCGGCTCCCTGGCGCTGTTTGAAATCAAAATGCCGTCTGCTATCCTCGACGACAGCGGACACTTTGGCCTGGACGCTGAACAGCGCAACCGTGGCGTGGAGCTGAACGTCTTCGGCGAGCCCATGCTGGGGATGCGTCTGAATGCCAGCGCCACCTGGCTTCAGGCCGAGCTGACCAAAACCAAAAATGGCGTGAATCAGGGGAACGATGCGATCGGTATTCCGAACTTCTACGCCGTGCTGGGCGCGGAGTACGATATCAGGCCGATTGAGGGGCTGACGGCCACCGCGCGCGTTAACCACTCCGGCACGCAGTATGCCGATCTCGCGAACAGCAAAAAGCTGGACAGCTACACCACGCTGGATCTGGGCATGCGCTATCGCTTCGCGGTAAACCACAATGAAAACCAGATGACGGTGCGCGCAGGCATCGACAACGTGACCAACGAAAACTACTGGTCAAGCGTGGACGATTCCGGTACCTACATCACTCAGGGCGAGCCGCGAACCTTTAAGGTCTCGGTGGGCTACGAGTTCTAAGCGTTCCACCTCGTTATCCGGGGCAGGGACGCCCCAATCCCTTCGTCATCGTGTTATAAAATTGTAACAAAAGCTTCTTACACTGGTCGCCAACTCTTTTACCTCTTGGCCAATGACAGGAAGCCGCTATGGGCAGACCCCTCAAATCTGTTTTCAAAAAAGAACATCAAGACGATATCAGTAACCGCAGCGCTAACCCGGTATTTTCCGAGGTTGCGGAGATGTTCCTCTCCCGCCGCCGTTTTCTCCAGATGGGGGCCGTTGCGGGGGCCGCCGTATCATTCCCGTTTCTGATCAAACCTGAGAACGCCATTGCCGCGGTCTCAAAACCGTCCGCGCTGGCAAAAGCGGTGTCGCTTGGGTTTACCAGCATCTCTGTTTCCACCGAAGATACGGTCAGGGTGCCGGAAGGCTATATTGCCCGCCCGTTCTATCGCTGGGGCGATCCGACGGGTCTCAAAGACAACATGCCGGCCTTTAAGCCGGACGCCAGCAACACCACGGACGAACAGGCCGCGCAGGCGGGCATGCATCACGACGGCATGGCGTGGTTTAGCCTGCCGCAGGGGGGGCAAAGCCCGGAGCATGGCCTGCTGGCGATGAACCATGAATATATCGACAACGGGATGCTGTTTACCGACGGTACGGCGAACTGGAGCCTCGACAAAGCCCGCAAGGGGCAGAACGCGATGGGCGTGTCGGTGGTGGAAGTGAAAAAAGCGGGCAGCGGCTGGGAGGTGGTTCGTCCGTCTTCGTTCGCGCGCCGTATTACCGTCAATACGCCGATGCAGCTTACCGGTCCGGCGCGGCATCAGGACTTAATGAAAACCGCCGCCGACCCGCAGGGGGAGCGCGTGCTGGGCACCATGCAAAACTGCGCTAACGGCCATACACCGTGGGGCACCTACCTCACCTGCGAGGAGAACTGGTCGGATATTTTTGTGAAAAAAGCCGATCTCAATCCGCTGGAAAAACGCTACGGCATCAGCGACAGCGATGAATCCTACCGCTGGAACGAAGTGGATGAGCGGTTCAGCGTCGATAAAACGCCTAACGAACCTAACCGTTTCGGCTGGGTCGTGGAGATCGATCCTTACGACCCATCCTCCACGCCACGCAAGCACACCGCGCTCGGACGCTTCAAGCATGAGGGGGCAGCCGTCACGCTCGCCGCCGATAATCGCGTAGTGGTCTATATGGGTGACGATCAGAAGTTCGAGTACATCTATAAGTTTGTCTCGGACAAAAAATACGATCCGGCGAACCGGGAAGCCAGTATGCAGCTGCTGACCTCCGGCACGCTGTACGTCGCCAGGTTCAACGAGGACGGCAGCGGCGACTGGCTGCCGCTGATCTTCGGGCAAAATGGCCTGGATAAGCGCAACGGGTTTGAAAGCCAGGGCGATCTGCTGATTAAAACCCGCCTGGCGGCCGACGCGGTGGGCGCGACGAAGATGGATCGCCCCGAGTGGATCGCCGTCGATCCGCACGCCAGCGGCAGCGTCTACTGTACGCTCACCAACAACAGCGATCGCGGGAAAGAGGGGAAAGCGCCGGTGGATGCCGCCAACCCGCGCGCCAACAACGTGTTTGGGCATATTATGCACTGGCATGAAGACGGGGCCGATCCTGCTGCCGCACGCTTTAAGTGGGATATTCTGGTTATGGCCGGGCGTACCGACGGCGACGATCCGAAGGCCAAAGGCTCCATGCAGGGCGCGGAATTCGGCAGCCCCGACGGCCTGTCGTTCGATCACCAGGGCGTGCTGTGGATCCAGACCGATGTCTCCTCCAGCACCATTAATAAGAAAGCCTACGAGGGGATGGGCAATAACCAGATGGTGGCGACCATTCCGGGCACCAACGAGTATCGCCGTTTCCTGACCGGGCCGCGCGGGTGTGAGATCACCGGCATTGCGTTTACGCCGGACAACCGCACGCTGTTTATCAACATTCAGCATCCGGGGGAGGGCGGGGATGATATTACCGACCCGGCCAATCCTCGCGCTGTCTCAAACTGGCCGGACGCCAGCCCGAACGGACGCCCGCGATCGTCCACGGTGGTGATCGTGAAAGCGGACGGCGGGATCATCGGCTCGTGACGTTTACGCGCCGGGCGCATGCGCTGGCCCGGCGTTAAGCTTGCTACCACCAGCATGAAGTGTTAAAACGTGCCCCTTCTAAAAAAGAGACAGGGGTAGGGCGTGAAAGACGCGTCATCCGCTTCAGGCCATGGTAGCGCTGAAGCTTCGTCGGATCAGAATCCGACGCTGCAACGTGGTTTGCAAAATCGACATATTCAGTTAATTGCCCTCGGCGGCGCAATCGGTACCGGGCTGTTTCTCGGCATCGGCCCCGCCATTCAGATGGCCGGTCCCGCGGTTCTGCTGGGTTACGGCATCGCCGGGATCATCGCCTTCCTGATCATGCGCCAGCTCGGCGAGATGGTCGTTGAAGAGCCGGTGTCCGGCTCCTTCGCGCACTTTGCCTATAAATACTGGGGCCCGTTCGCAGGCTTCCTCTCCGGCTGGAACTACTGGGTGATGTTCGTGCTGGTGGGCATGGCGGAGCTGACCGCCGCCGGCATCTACATGCAGTACTGGCTACCGGACGTGCCCACGTGGATCTGGGCGGCGGCTTTCTTCATCATTATTAACGCCGTTAACCTTGTGAACGTGCGCCTGTATGGTGAGACCGAGTTCTGGTTTGCGCTGATTAAGGTGCTGGCAATTATCGGCATGATCGGCTTTGGCCTGTGGCTGCTGTTCTCCGGCCACGGCGGCGAGCGAGCCACTATCGACAACCTGTGGCAGCACGGCGGCTTCCTGGCGACCGGCTGGAAAGGGCTTATCCTCTCGCTGGCGGTCATTATGTTCTCCTTCGGGGGTCTGGAGCTGATTGGCATTACCGCGGCTGAAGCGCGCGACCCGCACAAAAGCATTCCGAAAGCAGTCAACCAGGTGGTGTACCGTATTCTGCTGTTCTACATCGGCTCGCTGGTGGTGCTGCTGGCGCTCTACCCGTGGGTGGAAGTGAAGTCCGACAGCAGCCCGTTTGTGATGATTTTCCATGACCTGAACAGCAACGTGGTGGCTTCGGCGCTGAACTTCGTCATTCTGGTGGCCTCTTTGTCGGTGTACAACAGCGGGGTCTACTCCAACAGCCGTATGCTGTTTGGCCTCTCCGTACAGGGCAACGCACCGAAATTCCTTACCCGCGTCAGCCGTCGCGGCGTACCGGTCAATTCGCTGTTTCTTTCTGGCGCTATCACCTCGCTGGTGGTGCTGATCAACTACCTGCTGCCGAAAGAGGCCTTCGGCCTGCTGATGGCGCTGGTTGTGGCGACGCTGCTGCTGAACTGGATCATGATCTGCCTCGCGCACCTACGTTTCCGCGCGGCGATGCGCCGTAAGGGACGCGAGACGCAGTTCAAAGCGCTGCTCTACCCGGCGGGGAACTATATCTGTATTGCGTTCCTGGGGCTGATTCTGGTGCTGATGTGCACCATGAATGAGATGCGACTTTCAGCAATGCTGCTGCCGGTATGGGTGGTGTTCCTGTTTGTTGCCTTTAAGCTTTCACGCAAAAAGTAGCGCGGTTTTCTCCCTCTCCCTGTGGGAGAGGGCCGGGGTGAGGGCACCTGACCGCACCCGCCTTCACGCCCGGTGGCGCTTCGCTTACCGGGCCTACATGTCCGGGGACGTTATTTTTAGGCCGGGTAAGGCGCAGCCGTCACCCGGCAACCCCTTCACCTTTATCGTGACCCCCCTCCCAATTCTGTTTCGATCCGCAGGATCTTTAAATTGTAATCGATTACTTTTTATATGAACCGTTTTGTAATCGATTACTTTACCCGGGCGAGGCTTATCATGGTGTCAACTGACGGTAGTGAAAAGGCGATAACACAGCACCGGCTGCTGGTGCCGCGGCTGTCGCTGATGATGTTTCTGCAATTTTTTATCTGGGGTAGCTGGTCGGTCACGCTCGGCCTGGTGATGACCCAGTACAACATGTCTCTGCTGATTGGCGATGCGTTCTCCGCCGGGCCCATCGCCTCCATTCTCTCGCCGTTCGTGCTCGGCATGCTGGTGGACCGCTTCTTCGCCTCGCAGAAGGTGATGGCGGTGATGCACCTCGCGGGCGCGGCGATCCTTTTGTTCGTGCCGGGAGCGCTAATTGCCGGGAACGGCGCGCTGCTGATTGGCCTGCTGTTTGGCTACACCCTCTGCTACATGCCGACGCTGGCGCTGACTAACAACATCGCGTTTCACAGCCTGGCCAACGTGGATAAAACCTTCCCGGTGGTGCGCGTGTTCGGCACCATCGGCTGGATCGTGGCGGGCATTTTCATCGGCGTCACCGGCGTGGCGTCCAGCGTCACCATCTTTCAGGTGGCGGCGGCCAGCTCCGTGCTGCTGGCGCTTTACAGCCTGACGCTGCCGCACACGCCTGCGCCGGCGAAAGGCCTGCCGGTGAAGGTGCGGGATCTCTTCTGCGCGGATGCGTTCGCGCTGCTCAAAACCCGCCACTTTTTCGTCTTCTCCGTCTGCGCGATGCTGATCTCCGTTCCGCTCGGCACCTATTACGCCTACACCGCCTCGTATCTGGCGGATGCGGGAATTGCCGACGTCAGCACCGCCATGTCCTTCGGGCAGATGTCCGAGATCGTCTTCATGCTGGTCATTCCGCTGCTGTTCCGCCGCCTGGGGGTGAAGGTCATGCTGCTGATCGGCATGCTGGCGTGGTTCGTGCGCTACGCCATGTTCGCGCTGGGCGTCAGCGAGGAAGGACGCATTCTCCTGTATCTCGGCATTCTGCTGCACGGCGTCTGCTACGATTTCTTCTTTGTCGTCGGCTTTATCTACACCGACCGGGTGGCGGGCGAAAAGGTGAAAGGCCAGGCCCAGAGCATGATCGTGATGTTCACTTACGGCATCGGCATGCTGCTCGGCTCGCAGATTTCCGGCGCGCTCTATAACCGCCTGGTGGCAGGGCAGACCGTGCCGCAGGCGTGGGTAACATTCTGGTGGATCCCGGCGGTGGCGGCCGCGGCGATCGCGCTGATTTTCCTTCTCACGTTTAAGTATGACGATGATAAGGCGTAACGTTCAGGAGGTGGTATGAGGACGATGAAAGGACCCGGCATTTTTCTGTCGCAGTTTATTAGCGAGAAGGCGCCGTTCAACACCCTTGACGGGCTGGCCGGATGGGCGGCTGCGAAGGGCTACAAAGCAGTGCAGATCCCCTGCAACCATCCGCACATCTTTGACGTGGAGAAAGCCGCAGAGAGCCAGGCCTACTGCGACGACATCGCCGCTAAGCTGGCCGCGCACGGGCTGGCGATCAGCGAACTGTCTACCCATCTGGAAGGGCAGCTCGTGGCGGTGAACCCCGCCTACAGCGACGCGTTTGACCACTTCGCGCCCGCGTCCGTGCGCGGTAACGATGCTGCGCGTCGGGCGTGGGCCACGGAGAAGCTGAAGCAGGCGGCGGTCGCCTCGGCAAGATTAGGGCTGAAGGCGCACGCGACCTTCTCCGGCTCGCTGGCGTGGCCGTTTTTCTATCCGTGGCCGCCGCACAACGAGCAGCGTTTTCAGGAGGCGTTCCAGGCGCTGGCGGATCGCTGGCGACCAATTCTGGATGCCTTCGACGAACAGGGCGTGGACGTCTGTTTTGAGCTGCATCCGGGGGAAGATCTGCACGACGGCGTCACCTTCGAGCGTTTTCTGGCGCTGGTGGACAACCATCCGCGCTGCAACATTCTCTACGATCCAAGCCATATGCTGCTCCAGCAGATGGACTATCTGGCCTTTATCGACATCTTCCATGCGCGTATTAAAGCGTTCCACGTGAAGGATGCCGAGTTTCGTCCCAGCGGGCGCAGCGGCATGTACGGCGGCTACCAGCCGTGGATCAACCGCGCCGGACGCTTCCGCTCGCCCGGCGACGGGCAGATCGACTTCAAAGGCATTTTCAGCAAGCTGACCCAGTACGACTATGACGGCTGGGCGGTGCTGGAGTGGGAGTGCTGCATGAAGGATGGCGATACCGGGGCGAGTGAAGGCAGCGAATTTATCCGCCGCCACATCATTCCCGTTTCCGGACGGGCGTTTGACGATTTCGCCGCAGGGGGCAGCCATGATTAATGTCGGGATCGTCGGCAGCGGGTTTATTGGCCCGGCACATATCGAGGCGCTCAGGCGCCTCGGGTTTGTTCAGGTGGTCGCGCTGTGCGACGGCTCGCTCGTTAAGGCACAGGAAAAGGCGCGCCTGCTAAACGTACCGCACGCGTACGGCAGCGTTGAGGCGCTGCTCGCGCACCCTGATTTGCACGTGGTGCACAACTGCACGCCGAACCACCTGCACGCACAGATTAACCGCCAGATCCTGCGAGCGGGCAAGCACGTGTTTTCCGAAAAGCCACTGTGCATGACGCCTGAGGAGGCGCGCGAGCTGGTGGCGCTGGCGGAGCGGGCGGGCGTGGTGCACGGCGTGAGCTTCGTCTATCGCCAGTTTGCGATGGTGCGTCAGGCGGCGAGCATGATGCGCGCGGGCAGCCTCGGGCGGATTTTTGCCTCACACGGCAGCTACCTCCAGGACTGGATGCTGCTGGAAACCGACTACAACTGGCGGGTGGATGCCGCGCTCGGCGGCGCATCGCGGGCGGTGGCGGATATCGGCTCCCACTGGTGCGATACGGTGCAGTATGTGACCGGCAGGCGCATTACCGAGGTGATGGCTGATTTATCCATCGTCTGGCCGACGCGCAAGGCCAGCGCGGGCGGTCATCAGACCTTCTCCCATGACGAGCAGGCGGAGTATGAAGACAAACCGGTCACGACCGAAGACTTCGGCTCGGTGCTGTTCCGCTTTGACGATGGCAGCAAAGGCAGCTTTAGCGTCTCGCAGGTGAGCGCCGGGCGAAAAAACCGTCTGACCTTTGAAATTAACGGCAGCGAGCGGTCGGTGGCATGGGATCAGGAGATCCCGCAGCAGCTGTGGATCGGCCATCGCGACCGGGCCAACCAGACGCTCACCGACGATCCAGGCCTGATGAACCGTGACGTGGCCGACAGCGCCCACTTCCCCGGTGGGCACATTGAAGGCTGGCCGGATGCTTTTAAGAATATGATGGCGCAGTTTTACCGTGCCGTGCAGGCCGGTGTAATGCCTGAGGCGGCGCAGTTTGCCACCTTCCACGATGGCGCAAACGTGATG
This sequence comes from Enterobacter cloacae complex sp., assembly GCF_900322725.1. Taxonomy (NCBI): domain Bacteria; kingdom Pseudomonadati; phylum Pseudomonadota; class Gammaproteobacteria; order Enterobacterales; family Enterobacteriaceae; genus Enterobacter; species Enterobacter cloacae complex sp. The sequence goes on from NZ_LT991957.1 coordinate 3,300,727, forward strand.
TATATCATTGATGCTATTGTGAAAAGTCATCAGCAGCAGCGCTGGGTGCGCGTGGAACGCTGACGCATTGCCCGGTTCGCCGGGCAACGAATTTATGATAGCCTGCACAAAACGCTAACCGCAGGATGTATCGTCGCTATGTCAATTCAGAAAATCGCTCAGCTGGCCGGGGTTTCCGTGGCAACGGTCTCCCGCGTGCTGAACAACAGCGATACCGTGAAGGCGAAAAACCGCGAGCGCGTTTTGCAGGCGATCCAGGAGAGTAACTATCAGCCCAATCTGCTGGCGCGTCAGCTGCGCACCGCCCGCAGCTATATGATCCTGGTGATGGTCTCGAACATCGCCAACCCGTTCTGCGCCGAAGTGGTGAAGGGCATCGAAGCCGAGGCGGAAAAGAACGGCTATCGCATTTTGCTGTGCAACTCCGGCTCGGACATTGAGCGCTCCCGCTCGGGCTTAAGCCTGCTGTCGGGCAAAATCGTCGACGGCATCATTACCATGGATGCATTTTCAAAACTGCCGGAACTGGCGGCGCTGATTGGTTCTGCGCCGTGGGTGCAGTGCGCCGAATACGCGGATGCGGGGGCGGTTTCCTGCGTGGGGATAAACGATGTTGATGCCTCCCAGCACGTTGTCAGCCAGCTGGCCGACGGAGGACGCAAACGCATCGCGCTGATCAACCACGACCTCAGCTACAAATATGCCCGTCTGCGCGAGCGCGGCTATAAGAGCGTGATCCACCTGCGGGGTCTGGACTATCAGGCGGTGGAGTACGCCAGTGAGCTCAGCTCCAGAGCGGGCATGGCGGCGATGCAAAACCTGTTAAAAGATAATCCGCCGGACGCGGTATTTGCCGTTTCCGATACGCTGGCGGCGGGCGCGTTGCGCGCCATTCAGCAGGCAGGTCTGCGGGTGCCGGAGGATATTGCCGTGGTCGGCTTTGACGGTACGGAGCTGGCGGACATGATTTCACTTACCACCATCGAACAGCCGTCGCGGGATATCGGGCGCAAGGCGGTCGATCTGCTCTTAAATAAGATCGACAACCCGGATGCGCCCACGGAAAGGGTGATGATGGGCTGGCGCTTTATTTCCCGCGCCAGCGCCTGATTATCTGGCAATAACCCCTGCCAGCGAGCGAATATCGTTTCCGGTCGGTGACTGATGAATACGCAGGCCAAACTCATCCACTACCGCGAAAATATGGTCGAAGATATCGGCCTGAATATCTTCGTATTCCGTCCAGATGACCGTATTGGTAAAGGCATATATTTCAATCGGCAGCCCGTTGGCATCCGGCGCCAGCTGGCGCACCATCAGCGTCATATCTTTACGAATACGCGGATGGTTACGCAGATATTCATTCAGGTAGGCGCGGAAGGTGCCGATATTGGTCATCTTGCGCAGGTTTAATACCGATTCTCCTTCCCCGTTTTGCTGATTCCACAGGTTAATTTCCTCATGGCGCGCGGCCAGATAGGGCTTCAGCAGTTTCGCCTGAATCAGCTTCTGCTGCTCCTGCTCGTCGAGAAAATGAATGCTGGTGGTGTCGATATTCAGGCTGCGCTTAATGCGGCGGCCGCCGGAGGCGGACATACCGCTCCAGTTGATGAACGCGTCGGAGACCAGCGCCCAGGTCGGGATGGTGGTAATGGTGTTGTCGAAGTTGCGCACCTTAACGGTGGTCAGGCCGATATCCGTCACCGTGCCGTTGGCGCCGTATTTCGGCATTTCCAGCCAGTCACCGAGCTTGAGCATGTCGTTGGCGGAGAGCTGAATGCCGGCCACTAAGCCCAGGATCGGATCTTTGAATACCAACATCAGAACGGCAGCCATCGCACCCAGGCCGCTTATCAGAATGGCGGGAGACTGGCCGATCAGCAGGGAGATAATTAAGATCCCCACCAGAATGGCGCTCACCAGCTTGATGCCCTGGAATATGCCCTTCAGCGGCAGCTGCGACGCGGTGGCCATTTTCTGCGACAGATTGAATATGACGTCCAGCAGCGAGAAGAAAGAGAGCAGGGCATATACCATCACCCACAGCTTTGCGCAGGTGGTGAGCATTTCCGCTGCTTCGCTGCCTTTTTGCAGCCACAGTACCGCCTGAACGTTGACGATTATCCCCTGAAGGGTAAACGCCAGACGGTGAAATAACTTGTTCTGAGTGATGATCTGCAACCATAAATGGCTGCTGGCCTGCGCGCGTTTCTCGAAGGCGCGCAGCACCACTTTGTGCAGAATAAAATGAACAATGATGGCGGTAAGAAAAATAATACCAAAAATAATCACTAAAGAGGTGGTGTGATTAATTTCAATCCCTAACTCTTCAACCTGAGCAATTAATTCCTGCATAACGTCTCCTGTATTGATGCAGCCCCATAATGGCGGCTGCGGATCTATTATGCAAATTCAGGCTGTTTTATTTTGTCGTCGGGCAGGCCTTGACGACCGGTAAACTCAGGCGATGGCGCATGCGCAGCGTGGCCAGCGCCAGCACCACCATCATGGCCGTTTCCACCATCAGAAAGACGTTGACCGCCTGGGTGTAATCGCCGTGATGAGTGTGCAGCCCGTGCAGCAAAATTGCGCCAAAAATGGCCGGGCCAAGCCCCAGCGCAGCTTGTTGCAGGGTGCTTAAAATCGCACTCGCGGCCCCTGCGTCGTCAGGCTGGATATCGCGCATCCCGATGCGGTAGAAGCTGTTCACAATCAGCGCCTGCCCGTAACCCACCAGCCCGGTAGCCGGGGCCAGCGTCAGCGCGGTATTGTGCATTCCCCAGTGGCGGAACGTGGCGATCAGCGCCACCAGGCCGACAAGCTGAATCGCAAGCCCGGTCAGCAGGATGGCGCTGGTGCTGTAGCGGGCAATCAGGCGTGGGGCGAACCAGGCAGAGATAAAATAGGTCACGCCGAGCGCGATAAAGCTGTTTCCGGACTGCCACGGCGCCATCCCCAGACCGCTTTGCATGGTCAGCGCCATGCAGAACATAAACCCGGACCAGACGCTGAAAAAGAGCATCCCAATCAGCACGCCAAAGCGAATGCTGCGCAGCTGCAACAGGCGCGGCGCAATCAGCGGGTGGGCATCCTCACGCTCTTTTTTGTGCGCGTTCAGCACCATTAACCCGGCCAGCGGCACAATCGCCATCAGCGCGGCCTTCAGCGGCCAGGACCAGTGCCACTGCGGGCCGAGCGCCATCGGGAACAGCAGACAGCACAGTATCGCCGTCAGCAGGACGGTTCCGGTCCAGTCAATGCGCGACGGCGTATCGCGGCGGGTTTCCGGCACGTAGCGACGGCTTAACGCCAGCACCACCAGACAAATCGGCACGTTGATAAAGAAGGCGTTGCGCCAGCCCAGCCCGGCGATGTCCGCCGACACCAGCCAGCCGCCACCCATCTGGCCGACGATAAACGCAATCCCGCCGATCCCCCCGAACAGGCTGATCGCTTTGGCGTGTGCCGTCCCCTTTAACGTGACATGCAGCGTCGCAAGAATTTGCGGCATGATAAGCGCGGCGCCCGCACCCTGAATAATGCGCGCGGCAAGCAGCTGTTCAATATTGCCCGCCATGCCGCACAGCAGCGAGGCCAGGCCAAAACTCGCCACGCCCCACATAAACAGACGACGGCGGCCAAGGTTATCGCCCAGCTTGCTGCCGGGGGCCAGACAGACGGCGAAGGCCACGCCGTAGAGGGCGACAATCAGCTCCAGTTCGGTAGCAGTGGCGTGTAACGACTGGGTGATGGAATCCAGCGCCACGTTGGTGATTGAGGTATCAATCAGCGGCAGCATCTGGCCGGTTAACAGCAGTATCAGGCCCGCACGACCCGGTGAAACAACTGACGTATTCATGGTGACTCCATTGCGTCAAACAGCGTAGAGTCGTAGCATCAACCATCTGATAAACGGGTACCAGTTCTTGCTTATACTGGTACTGGCACTACCATGCAGGAGATTTTATGGCGCTGATGTCTGAACCTGTCACCTCTCTCCAGGATGACACCCGCAAGCAGCTGGGCGCCTTTTTACGTGCCCGGCGTGAAAGCCTTGACCCGCAGCGCCTCGGCTTACCGCGCAGCGGCCGCCGCCGCACGCCGGGCCTGCGCCGCGAGGAGGTGGCGATGCTCGCGGACGTCGGCGTCACCTGGTACACCTGGCTGGAACAGGGCAGGGACGTCAACCCGTCCAGCGCGGTGATGGCCGCCATCGCAAAAGCGCTGCAATGCACCCCGACCGAAGCCCGACATCTTTTTGTGCTCGCCGGTTTGCCGCCGGGTGAAGCCCCGCAGGCGGTCTGCTGCGAGGGGATCAGCGAAGGCACGCGTCGCCTGCTGGATACGCTGATGCCAAAACCCGCCAGCATTCAGAAACCGAATTTCGATATCGTGGCCTGGAACGACAGCTTCGGGCATCTGATGGGCGTCGATTTCAACGCCATACCGCCGGAAGATCGCAACTGTATTTATCTCTTCCTCACCCATCCAGCGTGGCGCGCGCGGCTCGGCAAACGTGACGACGTGCTGCCGATTTTCGTCTCCTATTTCCGCGCGGCAATGGCCGAACACCGGGGCGACCCGCTCTGGGAAGCGAAGCTGGCGCGTTTTTTTGCGGTTTCCGAGGAGTTCAAAACCCTGTGGCACCAGCGCAACGACGTGCGCGGCGTGGAGAATCAGCTCAAGCTATTTACCCATCCTGAACTGGGGGATTTCCATCTCCAGCAGATGTACTGGTACTCCGCGCCGCGAAACGGATCGCGGCTGCTGGTGTATCTCCCGGTAGACGAGGCGGGAGAGCGGGCGATGGCGTGGCTTGCCGGGCAGGGGAAATAAGTTTTTTGCGAGGCGCTTTCAGGGAATCAATGCGTGACTTAGCCTTTAATGCAAATTGCCTTATATGCTAATATCAGGGGCCCTCTTTCTGCCTTCGGGAGTACAGGCGAAGCTGATCCGCCAGCTTGATAAATTACTCGCTAACCCGACGGCGATGGGGATATTTATCAAGAAGACGCAAAAAACGCTCTCTGCTGAACTTCGTCTGGCACTGAAGCGACAACAGGAGATGTTGAATGAGCAAGAAGATTATTGACTGGGATGAACTCAGGGCTGAACTGTTAAGCGATTCAGAGGTTCAGGCTTCCTTTGATGCAGAAGAGCGCAAGGAGCGTTTGCAGGAGATGCTGGCGCAATGGCGCAGTCATGCTGGCCTGACGCGCGCCCAGGTGGCGGAGCGGATGGGCGTCAGCGCACCAACGGTATCAAGAATGGAAGCGAATATTACCCGGGCGAGTCTCGATACATTAACGCGTTATGCGATGGTGTGTGGGGTGAAGCATCCGCAGATTACGCTCTATTAATAACTTGCACGCCGGAATCCGGCGTGCAAGAAGCGATCAGCACTCGGTCACAATCGTGCTCAGCGGCAGACGAGACTTCGGCAGCGTGGCGTTGAAATCTTCCACGCTGTGATGCCCGACCGGGACCACCACCAGGCTGGTGAAGCCTTTCTCTTTCAGGCCAAACTCTTCATCAAGAATAGCCGCGTCAAAGCCTTCAATCGGCACCGCGTCCAGGCCCATTGCGGCCACGCCCAGCAGGAAGTTACCGACGTTCAGGTAAACCTGCTTCGCCATCCACTGGTCGTCATCTTTCAGATCCACGCGGTGCATGTCGGCAAAGTAGCAGCGGCCCTTGTGGTTCGCGGCTTTGGCTTCCGGCGTGTTGAAACGGCCATCGGCTTCTTCCTGATCGACAACGCGCTCAAGCCAGGCATCGTCCATCGCGGTTTTCGCGCAGAACACCACTACGTGAGAGGCATCCAGCATTTTGCGTTCGTTGAACACGTAAGTGCCCGCCGCGGATTTTGCCACGCGCGCTTTACCCTCTTCAGTGCTGGCAACAATAAAGTGCCACGGCTGGGAGTTGGTGCTGGACGGGCTGTATTGCAGCAGCGTTTTGATTTTTTCCGCTTCTTCTGCGGTCAGTTTTTTAGCGGGGTCGAACGCCTTGGTTGAGTGGCGTTTCAGGGCGACAGAAATAATATCCATAACAACTCCTGGTGATGAAATTCGCCCGTAGGCGGGCGTGGAAGGAAAGCAGATTACCGCGCGAAGCGGGAAAAGATAAGTGCGATTCGAGCGCTTATACTGTTCGCCTCAGGCGAACAATCAGGTCGGGCGTATCCGCTTCTGGTCTTTATTCGGCAGTTTGTCGACGACCAGGTTCCACGAGTCCGTAATCAGGTCGGTGACCAGCTCAGGCGTAACGTCGTCGGTGCCGTACACGGAAATCCAGTGCTTCTTGTTGAGATGGTAGCCGGGCTCCACGCCACGGTAGATCTGCTGATTGAGCAGCGATGTTTCCGGATCGGACTTCAGGCTGACGTGGAGCCGACCGCGTACGGTCGCCATCAGCATGAAAATTTTCCCGCCCACCTTAAACACGTCATACTCCGGCCCAAACGGCCAGCAATGTTCGGTGAAGGGCATCTCCAGTGCGACGCGTTTTGCGTGCGCCTGCAACGTTTTACCGTCCATCGTTATCCTCCTCAGCAAGCCCGCGCCACATGGCCTCAAAGCCCAGCGCTTTAAAATCGACGGCACGGGACGGATCGCGGGTAGCAAACTCCATGGTGGTTTCCGCCAGCGATAAGAACATGGCATCACCGAAGGTCTTAAACTCGTCGGACATAAATACCTGGCGAATCGAACGGCGGCACAGCTCATGCAGCTCAGGGAACATGTCTTTCACCGCCTGCTCCGTTTCCGCGTTCAGCTTTTCACTGACGCCGATCTGGCGGATAGCCGCATGCGCCACGGGGTTACGAATGCCCCAGTCCACATAGCTGTTCCAGATATTGCGGGTGTGCTCTTTCGGCAGGGTGATGGTGCGATCGAGGTTCGCCAGCATGGTCTGGCAAAGATCCTGCTTCAGATGCAGGTAGAGGGCATTCAGCAGATCGTCTTTGGTAGCAAAGTAGCGAAACAGCGTCCCTTCAGCGACGCCCGCATTACGGGCAATTAACGCCGTTGAGGCGGCAATACCTGACTGCGCAAATGCAGCGGTTGCTGCTTCCAGTAAGGCCTGTTTTTTATCTTCACTCTTCGGACGTGCCACTAAATTTTTCCTCCCGTCAATTGTAAAAGCCCTGATTGAAACACGTGCTTTGTTACGCTGCAACGCGGAATGTCAAAGATCGAAAACCTTCTTGACGGCGTAAGCATCCTATCTATAATGAGTGCTTACTCACTCATAATCAAGTGTCACCCGCGCAAACCATCGGAAGGGGCGCGTTGGCGGGTCAGGAAATGAAAAAGCCTCTATTCATCTGCGTGGTGTTAGTCATGATTATTGCTTCAGCGGCGAGTTTACCGTTTGTACTGAATGCCGGATTTGGTCAGCCACCGCAGGGTGCGCAGCTCTCTGAAGTGGAAGCTTCCCCGCACTATCGCGACGGGCAATTCCACAACACGCTCCCTACGCCGGGCTTTACCGGGCAACAAAATATGCTGGTGGCGTGGTGGCAGTTTCTTACCCGTAAAACCGAAAATGCTCGTCCTGCTCAGCCGCTGCCGCTGGTGAAAACTGAACTGGCCAGCCTGTCGCCTGAACAGGACACGCTGGTGTGGCTCGGCCACTCCTCCTGGTATATGCAGCTTGCGGGAAAACGCATCCTGATCGATCCGGTTCTGGGGAATTACGCCGCGCCGTTCTCCTTCCTCAATAAAGCGTTTACGGGGGAGTACCCGTGGAACGCACAGAGCATGCCGGAGATCGACCTGCTGATTATCTCTCACGATCACTATGACCATCTGGATTACGCCACCATCAGGGCGCTGCTGCCGAAGGTGAAGCGCGTGGTCACGCCGCTCGGCGTGGGCTCACACCTGCGCTACTGGGGCATGAACCCGGACATTATTGACGAGCGGGACTGGAATCAGTCTGTGCACATCAGCGATGCGCTGACGGTTCACGTCCTGCCCGCACGCCACTTTTCCGGGCGCGGCATTAAGCGTAACCAGACCCTGTGGGGCAGCTTTATGTTTGTCACCCCGGAGCGGAAGGTTTACTACAGCGGAGACTCCGGTTACGGCCCGCACTTCAAAGCGATTGGCGAGCAGTTTGGCGGCGTTGACTTAGCCATCATGGAAAACGGCCAGTACGACCAGGACTGGAAGTACATCCATATGCATCCGGCAGAAACGGCGCAGGCCTCGGCAGATCTCAATGCTAAAGCGATCGTACCGGGCCATAACGGGCGTTTTGTGCTGGCGAAACATACCTGGAACGATCCGCTGATCCAGCTGGCGAAAGCCAGTAAGGATAAAAACTACCGGCTGCTGACGCCGGAGCTGGGCGAGCCTGTCCGGGTGAGTGATTCCACGCAAAAATTTCGCGAGTGGTGGGAATAATGTTTAAGCGAGAATCAGAGGGGGAGAGCAGTATGACGATTTCCGCTCAGGTCATTGATACGATTGTCGAATGGATCGATGACAACCTGCACCAGCCGTTACGTATTGAAGAGATTGCCCGCCACGCGGGCTACTCAAAGTGGCATTTACAGCGGCTGTTTATGCAATACAAAGGCGAAAGTCTGGGGCGCTATATCCGTGAACGCAAGCTGCTGATGGCGGCGCGCGATTTGCGTGAATCAAACGAACGCGTGTACGACATCTGCCTGCGCTACGGCTTTGACTCGCAGCAGACGTTTACGCGCATCTTCACCCGCACCTTCAACCAGCCGCCCGGCGCGTACCGCAAAGAAAATCACAGCCAGACACATTAAATTTGACGGCATGTAGGCCGGGTAAGGCGTAGCCGCCACCCGGCTTTTTTATTGCCTCGCTGCCGTTGTAGCCCATACCGACACCTGCGATCGTCCTGACATCACCGGTAAAACGCTGTAGGTGATATTGCAAATTATTACCATTTGCATTAGCGTTAATGCCAAATTTCGTTGGGAAACAAGCGGTAATGAAGAGCGTATGGAGTGGGTTGCTGGTGGGGATCGGCGCGCTGCCCGCGGTGGCGGCAACGTGCGAGGAGTCTTCCCTGCTGGGGGATGTTCAGGGAAAGTTTGATGCCAGCGGCGAAGTCTGCTTTTTGCTGCCCGAACTGGGTGAAAATTACGTTTCCGCCACGCTGAACGGCGTGACGGATGCGCGCCTGCTGGACGGACAAAACCGCCGCATTCGCACGCTGGTCGAAGGCGGGCCTGCCGACGGCGAACACACGCTGCTGTTTGCCCTGCCGGTGAAACAGCGCACCTCGCTGGTGCTGCACGGCGAAGCGGGAAAGCCGTGGCGTTTTCAGTGGCGGATGAAAGAGACTTCCGCCTTGCCGCGCGTACAGAGGCTGGCGCCTGAAAGCCCGACGCTGAAGGCGCTGGCAAACGCTATTTCTGCCGGTGGCAGTACCGAGGCGTTCTGGCAGGCGCAGCGTCGGCAGGGCACGCCGATGGTGGAGCCGGTTGACGCGAGCCATAAGCGCGTGACCTTTCTGTGGCGCGGCGCGCGCGATAACGTGTTCATTCTCGGCTCTCCGGCGGGGGATCACGATCCGCTGTTCCGCCTGGGCAACAGCGACGTCTGGTTTCGCAGCTACGTGGTGCCCGCTGACACGGTGATGCAGTACAAGCTCGCCCCCGATGTACCGATCGTGGAAGGTTCTGCCCTCGACAGGCGCCGCGCGATCCTGGTGAGCGCGCAGGCCGATCCGCTTAACCCGAACACCTTTGGTGAACAGAAGGCGGATCGCTGGAATCGCTTTTCCCTGCTCGATCTCAGCCCGGCGCGCTATTGCTCCGTTCAGGCTACGGCACAGCCGCTGGTGCACGGAACGTTGAGCCGCCAGATGCTGAACAGCACTATCCTCGGCAATTCCCGTGAAGTGATGATCTACAAACCGCGCGGCGCGCAGCCCGCGCGCTGGACGCTCATCCTCTTCGACGGACAGATTTATCAGGACGAGTACCGTTTTGCCAACGTGCTGGATGGCCTGATTGCCCGGCACCATCTGCCCCCCATTAACGTGGTGTTTATCGACAGCCTCGATCATGCCCGACGCGGCAACGAACTGCCGCCGAACCCGGATTTCGCCGATTTCATGGCGCACGAGCTGCTGCCGTGGCTTCGCGGACAGGGCATCGCGATGCAGCGGCAAAAAACGGTGCTGGCGGGGTCAAGCTACGGGGGAATCGCCTCTTCCTGGGTGGCGCTACGCTACCCGCGGCTGTTTGGCAACGTGCTGAGTCTTTCCGGTTCCTACTGGTGGGCGCCAAAAGGTGAAGCCCCCGGCTGGCTGACGCGCCAGTACCAGCAGTCTCCGCCGTATCCGGTGCGTTTCTGGTTACAGGCCGGGAAGTTTGAAACCGCGGGGCCGGGCGGTGGCATCTATCGCACCACGAAGGATTTTGAACAGGTGCTGAGGGAAAAAGGCTATAGCGTCAGTTTCCATCCGTGGTCCAGCGGCCACGACTACGCGGCCTGGTGCGAAGCGCTGATCCACGGGATGCGCGATTTCACCGGCCTACGACGCCAGTGAAAACCAGCGGCGCCAGACGAAACGCAGAATGAAGAATTCGATGGCGCCGAGCAGTAAAAACCACAGGCAGAACAGAATGGTGTAAAGCTGATTCAGATCGACCATATGAAAGGTCTGAACCAGCTTTTGCGCCAGCGCCAGCCCAAGCGACGGCGCAGGTAACAGCAGGCAGGAGAGCAGGGCCATCAGTAAAATGCCCCCCGCGGTAATCAGCGATTCTAACGGGTGTTTCATCGTAATGTTAATCGTCAGTTAAAAATGTCATTGTCCGGCATCCTGAAACGTAAAGCAATATCATCCCGGCTGGCAAAATTAAGACACAGCCCACCGTTATTCATCGAATAAATAGCCAAAAAAGAATATAAACGCCGATACGATTAAATTAATATCGCGTAATGTAAATAAACGTCTTCTTTACGAAAATAATTTTACAAAGCTATAGGTGCTATATCCAATTAACGTCGCAATAACAATGGCTGCGACAATGTATAACGCCAGGCGCCGTCCGCGATAAATACCAAACATGGTTCCTCCTCGTTTAGTGTTGGTTTAGAAATATTTTGTAAAAATCAGCGCATCGAAATAATTTAAATCAGTTTTGAATAACCTTGTCGTCATTATATTGCGGTAGATCAATTTAACCCGCAAGTCTTAAAAATGAATTAATTAAAGCCAGAAAGGAATTCCGGCTTCCGACCACCGGATATTGAAGGAAAAATACCATGACCAAAAAAAATTTCTCACAGAATATGCCACCCGCAGGCGGACAGGCGTACCAGCAGAACATAGAGCAGGTGCTTGCCCAGACCCAAAGCCAGGCCAGCGGCCTTGACCGCGCCGAGGCGCAGGCGCGTCTGCAAAAGCATGGCCCAAACGCGCTGCCGGAGAAAAAAGGCAAGCCGGGCTGGCTGCGTTTTCTCGCGCACTTTAACGACGTGCTGATTTACGTCCTGCTGGCGGCTGCCGTATTAACGGCGGTAATGGGCCACTGGGTTGATACGCTGGTTATTCTGGGCGTGGCGGTCATCAATGCGCTAATTGGCCACATTCAGGAAAGCAACGCGGAAAAATCGCTGAAAAGTATTCGCAATATGCTTTCCAGCGAGGCGCGCGTTATTCGTAACGGCAACCATGAAACTATCCCGACGACGGAAATCGTCCCGGGCGATATTATTGTATTGCGCGCAGGGGATCGTATTCCGGCGGATATGCGTTTAATCGAAGCGCATAATTTACGCGTGGAAGAGGCGATCCTGACCGGCGAATCCACGGTGGTGGATAAACACACGAACCCGCTTAACGGCGAATTACCGCTGGGCGACCGCACCAATATGGTCTTTTCCGGTACGACGGTAAGCGCGGGCGGCGGCGTGGGCGTGGTCATTGCCACCGGCCAGGAGACCGAGCTCGGCCACATCAACCAGATGATGGCGGGCATTGAAAAACACCGCACCCCGCTGCTGGTGCAGATGGACAAGCTGGGCAAAGCCATCTTCGCCATTATTCTGGCAATGATGGCTGCGCTGTTCGTCTTCAGCCTGGTGTTCCGCGAGATCCCGATGGGCGAGCTGCTGCTCTCCCTCATTAGCCTGGCGGTCGCCTCCGTACCTGAAGGCCTGCCGGCGATTATCTCCATCATCCTCTCCCTGGGCGTGCAGGCGATGGCGCGCAAGCGGGCGATTATCCGCAAGCTGCCGACGGTTGAAACCCTGGGCGCGATGACCGTGGTCTGCTCGGACAAAACCGGCACCCTGACCATGAACGAGATGACGGTCAAAGCCATCATCACTGCCGATACCTGCTACCGCGTGGACGGCAACAGCTACGAGCCGGTGGGCAATATCTACCTGGAAGGCAGCGATGAGCCGGTACAGATCCAGCCGGGCACCGTGCTCGAGCAGTACCTGCGCACCGTTGACCTGTGCAACGACAGCCAGCTGATTCAGGACGAGCGCGGCCTGTGGGGCATTACCGGTGGGCCGACCGAGGGCGCGCTGAAGGTGCTGGCGGCGAAAGCCCACCTCGCACCGGTGATGACCACCCTTATCAACAAGATCCCGTTCGACTCGCAGTACAAGTATATGAGCACCCACTACCAGATTGGCGGTGAGGAGCAGATTTTGATTACCGGCGCGCCGGACGTCATTTTCGCCCTGTGCGACCAGCAGCAGACGCGTAACGGCGCGGAAGCCTTCAACCGCGCGTACTGGGAAACGGAGATGGAGCGCTATGCGCGTCAGGGGCTGCGCATGGTTGCCGCGGCGTTCAAGCCGGCGAACGGCGAGCAGGCGTTAACGCACGACGACCTGAGCCACGGCCTGATTTTCCTCGGCATTGCCGGAATGATGGATCCGCCGCGCCCGGAAGCGATTGATGCAATTAACGCCTGTCAGCAGGCGGGGATCCGCGTCAAGATGATCACCGGCGATCACCCGCAGACGGCGATGAGCATCGGCCAGATGCTGGGGATCACCAACAGTGAGCAGGCGGTCACCGGCTATCAGCTGGAGAAAATGGACGATGCCGAGCTGGCGGAAGCGGCGGTGAAATACGACATCTTTGCCCGTACCAGCCCGGAGCATAAGCTGCGCCTGGTGAAAGCGTTGCAGGATAAAGGCGAAATCGTCGGCATGACCGGCGACGGCGTAAACGATGCCCCGGCGCTGCGCCAGGCGGACGTCGGCATCGCGATGGGCATCAAAGGCACGGAAGTCACCAAAGAGGCGGCAGACATGGTCCTGACGGACGATAACTTCGCCACCATCGCCAGCGCGGTGAAAGAGGGGCGTCGCGTTTACGACAACCTGAAGAAAACCATCCTGTTCATTATGCCGACCAACCTGGCGCAGGGGCTGCTGATTGTGATTGCGCTGCTGGCGGGGAATATCATTCCGCTGACGCCGGTGCTGATTCTGTGGATGAACATGGCGACCTCCGCCACGCTCTCCTTCGGCCTGGCCTTTGAGGCCGCCGAGCGCAACATTATGCGCCGCCCGCCGCGCCAGACCGGGCAGCACGTGATGGACGCCTACGCCGTGTGGCGCGTGGCTTTTGTCGGCACCATGATTGCCATCGCCGCCTTTGCGCTTGAAGCCTGGCTGGCCCCGCGCGGCCATAGCGCGGAGTTCATCCGCACCGTGCTGCTTCAGATGCTGGTCTGCGCCCAGTGGGTCTACATGATTAACTGCCGCAACACTGACGGGTTCTCCCTGAACCGCGGCCTGCTGGCGAACAAAGGGATCTGGCTGGTGACGGGCGTACTGTTCCTGCTCCAGGCGGCGATTATCTACCTGCCGTTTATGCAGATGCTGTTCGGCACCGAAGCGCTGCCGCTGCGCTACTGGTTCGTGACGCTGGCGGTGGCTGGGGTGATGTTCTTCGTCGTCGAAATCGAGAAGCGACTGACCCGCAGGTTCCGTAAGGCTGCATAACAAAGATCCCCCTCACCCTAACCCTCTCCCCACAGGGGAGAGGGAACTTGAACACCCTCGCCCCTTTGGGGAGAGGGCCGGGGTGAGGGGTACAAATTAGAGGTACTCCCATGAAATTCCCGCTCCTGTTCGCACTCCTCGCCTGCACGCTGCCACCCGCATTCGCCGCGGCTATTCCCGTTCGCGTCGCCACCGTGGAGCAGACCGCCCATGCCGCCGAGCGCCAGATCCCGGGCCGCATCGAAGCCATTCACACCGTTGAGCTGCGCGCGCGTACGGAAGGCGTGATAACGAAAATCCACTTCCGCGACGGGCAGTACGTGAAAAAAGGCGACGTGCTGTTTGAGCTGGACGACGCCGAGCCGCGTGCCGTCCTGCGTCTGGCGCAGGCCGAAGTGAGAAGCGCCGAAGCCACGCTGCGTCAGGCGCAGCAGCAGCTTTCCCGCTTCGAAAGTCTGGGCAGCAGCAACGCTATCAGTCGTCACGACGTGGACAACGCCCGCATGCAGCGCGACGTGGCGAGCGCCGCGCTGGAGCAGGCGAAAGCCCGGCTCGATACCCGCAGCGTCACCCTGGACTACACCCGCATCACCTCGCCGATTGACGGTCGCGTGGGGCACAGCCAGTTCCACGTGGGCAGCCTGGTGAATCCTGCCAGCGGCGTGCTGGTGGAGGTGGTGCAGCTCGATCCCATCCGCATCGCCTTTGCGCTGGAAGAGGGCGCATTTGCCACCAAAGCCGGACAGCACGCGGATATCAGCGCCATGAAGCAGGCCTGGCAGGCGCTGATCGACAGCAACGGCCAGCGCGTCGGCGGGCAACTGACGTCCGTGGACAACCGCATCGATCCGCGCACCGCCAGCGTAATGCTGCGCGCCGAGTTTGCGAACCCGCGCCACCAGCTGCTGCCCGGCGGCAACGTGAATGTCTATCTGCGTCCGGCGAGCGAGCAGCCGGTGCTGACGCTGCCTGCCGCCGCGGTCCAGCAGAACGGCGACGGGTTCTTCGCCTGGGTGGTTAACGCCGACGGCAAAGCCGAAAGGCGCCCGCTGAAAATTGCCGGGCAAATCGGCCAGCAGTTTCAGATTGCCTCCGGCGTGAATCCCGGTGAGCGAGCGATTACCGACGGCGCGCAGCGCGTGCACCCCGGCGCTGCCGTCCAGATACTCAATTAAGGAGCCATCATGCTGACGTTTTTCATCAAACGCCCGCGCTTCGCGATGGTGATTGCGCTGGTCATCACCTTGCTGGGGGCCATCGCGCTGAGGATCATTCCGGTAGAGCAGTACCCGCAGATCACCCCGCCGGTGGTGAATGTCTCTGCCAGCTGGCCGGGCGCCAGCTCGGCTGACGTGGCGGAGGCCATCGCCACGCCGCTGGAGACGCAGCTTAACGGGGTGGATCACATGCTCTATATGGAGTCCACCAGTTCGGATGAAGGCACCTACAGCCTGAACATCACCTTTGCGGCGGGTACCGATCCGGACCTCGCCGCCATTGACGTGCAGAACCGTGTGGCGCAGGCCGTGGCGCAGCTGCCGACCGAGGCACAGCAAAACGGCGTGCAGGTGCGCAAGCGCGCCACCAACCTGATGATGGGGGTAAGCCTTTACTCACCGAACAACACCCACACGCCGCTGTTTGTCAGCAACTACGCCAGCACGCAGGTGCGCGAGGCGCTGTCGCGTCTGCCGGGCGTGGGACAGGTGCAGATGTTTGGCGCGCGGGACTACAGCATGCGCATCTGGCTGCGTCCGGACCGCATGAACGCCCTGAACGTCACGACCGACGACGTGGCGCAGGCGCTGCGCGAGCAGAACGTGCAGGGGGCGGCGGGCCAGATCGGTACGCCACCGGTATTCAACGGCCAGCAGCAGACGCTGACCATCAACGGGCTGGGGCGCTTAAGCCAGGCCGAAGACTTTGCCGACATCATTATTCGCGCCGGGGAGATGGGCCAGCTGGTGCGCCTGAAGGACGTGGCCACCATTGAGCTCGGCTCGCGCAGCTACAGCTCGGGCGCCCAGCTGAACGGGCATGACTCTGCTTACCTTGGCATCTACCCGACGCCGTCCGCTAACGCCCTGCGCGTGGCCGACGCGGTGCGCGCGGAGCTGGAGCGTCTCTCGACGCGCTTCCCGGACGACCTGGTCTATGAAGTGAAATTCGACACCACCACCTTCGTTGCCGCCACCATTAAAGAGATTGGCGTCTCGCTGGCGCTGACCATGCTGGCGGTTGTAGTAGTCGTTTCCCTGTTCCTGCAAAGCTGGCGCGCGACGCTGATTGTCGCCCTCGCCATTCCGGTGTCGCTGGTGGGCACCTTTGCGGTGCTCTACGCGCTCGGCTACTCCGCCAACACGCTGAGCCTGTTCGCCATTATTCTGGCGCTGACCATGGTGGTGGATGATGCCATCGTGGTGGTTGAGAGCGTCGAAACCCTGATGGCGGAAGGGCAGAGCCGCACGGCGGCGACCGCGCTGGCGCTGCGCCAGATTGCCGGGCCGGTGATTGCCACCACGCTGGTGCTGCTGGCGGTGTTTGTGCCGGTGGCGCTCTTGCCGGGGATCGTCGGCGAGCTGTACCGCCAGTTCGCGGTGACGCTCTCCACCGCCGTCACGCTCTCAAGCCTGGTGGCGCTGACCCTGACGCCCGCGCTTTGTGCCATGCTGCTGCGCCCGCGTCCGGCGAAGCCTGCCGCCATTTTCCGTGGGTTCAACCGTGGGCTGGACGCCACGCGCACGCTTTACACCCGGATCGTGAGCGTATTCAACCGGCGTCCGTGGCTGGCGCTGCTGGCCACCGCAGGCGCGGCAGCGGTGGTGGCGTTCAGCTTTATGTCGATGCCAAAGGGCTTCCTGCCGCAGGAAGATCAGGGTTACTTCTTCGCCAGCGTCCAGCTGCCGGAGGCGGCCTCGCTGGAGCGCACCGAAGCGGTGATGACCTCCGCGCGCGAGCTGATCGCTAAAAATCCGGCGGTGGAAGACGTGATTCAGGTCTCCGGGTTTAACATCCTCAACGGCACCAGCGCGTCGAACGGCGGGTTTATCTCCATCATGCTGAAGGACTGGAGCGAGCGCCCGCCGCTGGATGAGGTGATGGGCACCCTTCAGCGCCAGCTGCTGGCCCTGCCGGAAGCGACCATCATGACCTTCGCGCCGCCGACGCTGCCGGGGCTGGGCAATGCCTCTGGCTTCGACCTGCGCATTCAGGCGCAGGCGGGGCAGAGCCCGGCGGAGCTGGAGCGCGTTACGCGTGAGGTACTGGCAAAAGCCAACCAGCATCCGCAGCTGAGCCGCGTGTTCACCACCTGGAGCAGCAACGTGCCGCAGCTGACGCTGACCGTTGACCGCGAGCGCGCGGCCCGGCTCGACGTGCCGGTGTCGCGCATCTTCAGCAGCCTGCAAACCGCCTTCGGCGGCACTCGTGCCGGGGATTTCAGCGTCAACAACCGCGTTTACCACGTGGTGATGCAGAACGAGATGCAGTGGCGCGAGCGCGCGGAGCAAATCAGCGAGCTGTTCGTGCGCAGCAACAGCGGCGAACGGGTGCGACTGAGCATCCTCGTCACCATTACGCCGACCGTCGGCGCGCCATTTGTTCAGCAGTACAACCAGTTCCCGTCGGTATCGGTAAGCGGTTCGGCAGCGGAAGGGGTAAGCAGCAGCACCGCGATGGCGGCGATGGGCGAAATTCTGGCGCAGAGCCTGCCTGCGGGGTACGACTACGCCTGGAGCGGCATGTCGTATCAGGAGCAGCAGACCGGCAACCAGGCGGTATGGATTGTGCTGGCGGCGGTGGTGATGGCGTGGCTGTTCCTCGTCGCCCAGTACGAGAGCTGGACGCTCCCGGCGAGCGTGATGCTCTCGGTGCTGTTCGCCATCGGCGGGGCGCTGGTCTGGCTATGGCTGGCGGGCTACGCCAACGACGTCTACGTGCAGATCGGTCTGGTCTTGCTGATCGCGTTAGCGGCGAAAAACGCGATTCTTATCGTGGAGTTCGCCCGCGCGCGGCGGATGGACGGGATGGCGATTGTCGATGCCGCGCGGGAAGGGGCATCGCGCCGCTTCCGCGCAGTGATGATGACCGCCGTGTCGTTCATCATCGGCGTCCTGCCGATGATGCTGGCGACCGGGGCGGGTGCCCAGAGCCGCCGCATCATTGGCACCACGGTGTTCAGCGGCATGCTGGTGGCAACCGTGGTAGGGATTGTGTTTATCCCCGCGCTGTTCGTGCTGTTCCAGCGCCTGCGCGAGTGGGGCCACGGCCTTACGGACTCGTCGCCCACAGCTCGCAGTGTTTCTGAACCAGAGAAATAAGCGAGCCGCCGTCGGCGATGAAGTCCCGCATGCGCTGCGCCTCGCTCTTGCCCTGCTTTAACAGCAGGGCAATTTCCTTGATGGCGCTCGTTGCGCCGAGCTTCTCGGCCGACGGCGCAACCTGCTCCAGCAGCCAGGCGATATCGTCCGCCACGGTTTTGTGCTCGCCGGTATGCACGTCCGTCAGAACCCCCTCCAGCCCGTAGCGACACGCCTGAAAACGGTTAAAGCGGTACAGCAGAAAATCCCGCTCCTGATGCTTATAGGGCCGCGTGGTCAGCAGCCAGTGAGACGTCGCCTGGATCAGCCCGGCGATATTAATCGCGTGGCCGAGCGTCAGCGGGGTATCCATCACCCGTACCTCCACGGTGCCGAAGTGCGGGCTGGGGCGGATGTCCCAGTGCAGATCCTTAATGCTGTCGATCATGCTGGTAGCGCTCAGGCGTCGGAACAGCCCCTCGAACTCCTGCCAGCTGTTGACCCACGGCATCTGGCCGTTATCCGGAAAGCCGGAGAAGATGTTGAGACGCGACGAGGAAAACCTAGTGTCCGTGCCCTGCATATAGGGAGAGGACGCGGCGAGGGCGATAAAGTGCGGCACGAAGCGCGACAGGCCGTGCAGCAGGTAAATGGCGTCGTCCCCGTTTCGGCATCCCACGTGCACGTGCTGGCCAAACACCGTCGCCTGTAAAATCAGATAGCCAAAGCGCTCCAGCGTGACGTTATAGCGTTCATCGGCGCACACTTCCTGCCGCTGCCACTTCTGGAACGGATGGGTCCCGCCGCCGCAGATCTGAATATGCTGCTCCGCCGCCGCGCGCAGGATGCTCTGCTGCATTACCGAGAACTGCGCTGCCGCCTGGTCGATGGTCTGGCACACGCCAGTGGCGATTTCGAGCATGCTTTCGGTGATGTCGTGTTTGACTTCACCGCCTTTGATGTCGTCTTTGACGGCAGCGATAAGCGCGGAAGAGTCCTGACTCAGGTCGTAGCCCGGCGGGTTCACCACCTGGAGTTCAAGCTCGATGCCGAGGGTGTAGGGTTCAGAGGATTTGAAATCAGGTAAAGGCATGGCGCACTCCGTTGTCTGTTGTGTGTTGAGTATAGACAATGGGTGTGGCGCGCTCGTCTCGTGGTGGTATAACGGATAGCAGGCTTTGCAACAGGGGAGTGACTTATGTCTGACTATCCATCGATTACAGAAGGATTTCCTGAATGACCAGGTAAGTTATTTCGGCGTACCGTATTGCGGGAGGGGGGTTGCAAGATTGATTTAATGCACAAAAAAACAGTGTGATGGAGGCTGCAATGAAGCAGCCTTTTTAATAAATCAGATTAACAATACGCGAGAGTTATTTTTTTAGATTCTCTGGAAAATTATCGGGTAACTGGTCAGGCGGGCAATTAATAACAGATTCATTATTTACACCGCTGTCATTGACATATGTAATGGTTGCAAACTCGTCAATGACTTCAGTCGGATAGGCAGGACCCGCGCTGCGATACTCTTCCATTTTGTCGAGATGATCGTTCTGGAAACAAACCGTTTTCTCTGGATTGTTCATAACCCAGCGAGGGAAGAATATGGTTCCATGGAAAAGCTTGTCTCCGAGATTGGCAATCAGACTGACATCAGTACCCGTTGGCTCGGTCCAGGATACCTTATAGATCTCCTTACCGACACGAACGATGTAGACATGCTGGTCTTTGACCCAGCGGCCACCGACCATACCGCTGTGAATTCGGTAATCGATCGTGTTTTCATTTTTAATGTAAAGCTCGTAGTTCCAGCCGTTGTCATAAGTATAGACAAGGTGTTTACCAGTGAAACCTGAGAGATCATCTTTATTAAAGTCTGTCATGTCACATCTCCTGAGTACTTAGATATTGCCCCGCAACGTGAAATAAAAGTATAGATGCTTTCATTGGACACAGCGTTTAGGTATGTAAGAGCATGTAAACCGTAGAGTGAAAATATGATCTCAAACTTACGCAGCTTAGGTTGGGCTCCGCGAAATTTGACTGGCATTTTTTAGGACAGGGGGCATCAATTGCGGAAATAAGGTATATCGACAGGGTAAGTATTTGTGAGCGTTATCAGGCGGCAGCGTACCAGTTTTTCACTGTCTGCATACCAGAAAGAAAATTGCCCGGTGGTCTGGTTAAAAATCATCTGGTCAAGATTAGCAAAGGGGAAGATAAGAAGCGAACCCTTGCGAAAGTGTCCCGCTCCTGTTTCAAACTGATTTCCCCCCCATGATTCCTGTGAGTGTTCGTAGCGGTGAAGGATGACCTCGATCTGACCGCGCATTGGGCAAAACAACCTGATAGCTGAATTTTCGAGGGATAAAGCATACGACGAAATTGAATAAAAAAAAGTTAATACAAATATTTTGACGTGTTTGATCATTGAAAATCCTTTGACAATCTCTCCGCTCTTTAGGGCGGGAATTTCTACGGCCGGACGGCAATGAGCCGCCGCAATAATAATACAGGGAATCTCCCTGTATTATTATTTTACTCAGCGCGTTATCGGCATTACCCATACTCACTACGAATCTGCATCCGTGTGGATGGGTATGTCACGTGTTCACGGTTAATTTACCGCTGCACAGTTAATGCTCTGGCTGTAACTTAACCAGTCAATAACGCACTGGTTGCTCCCTTTATTTAGATAGTTGAACTTAACACTGAATTTATTGGTTGCCAGTATTGATTCAACGGTAGGGACCCAGGTGCCATATTCTCCCGCGACGGCATACTGGGTTCCATTCTTCCAGGGCTGACTGAACCAGTTATCGGTCACGGTAATAGGCCCTCTTGAAGGCTGACCACGCACGCCAATTGAGGAGCGATTGCTGGTACCGTAGCGCCCATAATCAAACCAGTTTTGCGTGACTTCCATAAACGCACCGGCGCCTGCTGACTGATATCTGTGCATATCAAACTGATGATAAGCGCCGAGCTCGCCACCGTTAAGCACCAGGTTATGGTGCGCCGCGTAGCCTTCTCCAGCCATACCGCTTCCGGCAATTGAATGCCGGTTACTGTTGAACAGGTTACAGGCAACCTCTGCCGTGGCGTTACCGTTTTGCACAACCACGCCATACCCGAGCTCTTTTTTAATATTCTGATGGATATAGCTGTGATGAACCCGCACATTCGTTGATTTTTTCACGCTCACCGCAGCCCAGGGCCATCCCCATAGCTCCATATTGTCGACCTCAACATTATGGCTGCCTTCAACGGTCTGGATACCAATAGTGGTATTTTTCGTCAGGGTTCCTTTATAGGGGCCTTCATATCGGATACCCGAAATACGCGTATTGCTGTCCATCATGATAATCGGGAATTTATTTTCTTCTTCGCTCATGTAAGGAATACTCAGGCGCGCTCCTTCGCTGCCGTTTGCCCCACGATCGCTAAAAATAGTGGTTCCGCTTTTGATGAAGAGCGCGTTTTGCCGGACCGGTAATTCAATTTCAACATCGCCGGGAATATAGATATAGGGGGTGCCGGCATCGACCAGCGCCTTTAGTGTGGCATAGTCAGTAGCCTCCTGATAATTCACGCTGTCTTTATCTATCCGGCTCGCATAGCCTTCTCCGCCACCGACGACAGAGCACTGACCGTTTGCATCAAGTAGCTGGGTGGTGACGACGACGTTCAGCTCCAGCGGCGAGGATACCGTGCCTTTTCTGTCAACGGCGCGGATCGTAACGGGATAACGGTTTTCGCCGCCCACGATAAAGCCCGGCAAGGTCAGCATGAAGGTCCCTTCTTTCTCCGTAATGGTGCCGCCAGCGGATTTGAAGGCGGAAGCCTCAATCTGGTAATTTGCGACGCCGTACAGGCTCTGAACCTCGGGCGTCACCTCGGTTGTGCTGCCCTCAAAGCCCGTGACAGCCGTCTCCGCGGTGATGGTGAAGGGCGCCTGGCTGACGACAACCTCTATTTTCGTCGGCTCGCTGATATTGCCGTGCGGATCCTTTCCGGTAACCGTGATGCTGTAGTGGTTGCTTCCCGTTGCCTGCCATGCGGGCATGACAAAATGATAGTCAGGCAGTGTGCCGGTAATCTTACCGCCTGCGGCAAGGAAATCCTCCGCGCTGAACTGGACATCACTTACGGTGGTTCCTTCTGACACCACGTTTATGGTGGTATCCACCGTTTCCTGCTCGGTTCCGGTCAGCGTGTCGGGCGCCGAAACGGCAATGCTGACAGGCTGCACCTCTAACGTCAGGGTGACCGGTGTCGACGAGCGGCCAGACTTATCCCACGCGACAGCGCGCACGGAATAGCGGTTGGTTCCCTCTTTTTTCCATAAAGGCAGCGTGAACCGCCAGGCATTTGTGCCGTCCTGCGTAATTTTTCCGCCGGCGCTGAAAAATGCCTCACCCTGCCACTCGATGCGATCAATATTGGACTGGGCGCTGGCCTGCGGCTTAACGATGAGCTCCTCACCAGAATTACCCGTCAGATTTTCATCGAGAACAAGGTTAATGGCCGCTGAAGCCACAGAAACCGTGGCGGTAACCGGCGCGGAACGGTGGTTTTGGTCGTCACCTGCGGTAAGGGTAATTGCATACTGGTTGGAGCCCGAGTCCGACCATGCAGGCAGATCCAGCCAGACTTTATCTTTTTCGACGGTGACTTTACCCCCATGGGCAACAAACTCGGGCGCCTCCCAGTCGAGCCGGGTGACGGCGGTTTTTGCATCAATCGTCAGCGGCAGCGCAATACGCTCTCCCTCATTACCCTTCACCTCTGGCGGAACGGTGAGCACAATCGCGCCAGGCTCAACCACAATTGTCAGGGTGACCGGTGTCGATGAGTGGCCAGACTTATCCCACGCGACAGCGCGCACGGAATAGCGGTTGGCCCCCTCTTTTTTCCATAAGGGCAGGGTGAACCGCCAGGCATTTGTGCCGTCCTGCGTAATTTTTCCGCCAGCGCTGAAAAATGCCTCACCCTGCCACTCGATGCGATCGATGCCGGACTGGGCGCTGGCCTGTGGCGTAACGATGAGCTCCTCACCAGAATTACCCGTCAGATTTTCATCGAGAACAAGGTTAATGGCCGCTGAAGCCACAGAAACCGTGGCGGTAACCGGCGCGGAACGGTGGTTTTGGTCGTCACCTGCGGTAAGGGTAATTGCATACTGGTTGGAGCCCGAGTCCGACCATGCAGGCAGATCCAGCCAGACTTTATCTTTTTCGACGGTGACTTTACCCCCATGGGCAACAAACTCGGGCGCCTCCCAGTCGAGCCGGGTGACGGCGGTTTTTGCATCAATCGTCAGCGGCAGTGCAATACGCTCCCCCTCGTTACCTTCCACCTCTGGCGGAACGGTGAGCACAATAGAGCGCGGTTCAACCACGATCCGGGCTGAAGCGGTGTTAGAAACGTTCCCCTCGCTGTCACTCACCGTTACTTCTATGGGATAACTGTTTTCACCGCTAGCCTTATAGGGTGGCAGAACGACGCTATAGTTCAGGCTCAGATTGTCCGCTTCTGGAGCACGGGTCTGGATAAACTTGCCTCCGGCGGCAAGAAATTCCGGTGCCTTCCAGTCAACTTTACCGATGGTGCCGGTACTGCGAACATTAAGGCCGAGGGCCAGCGTTTGTCCCTCTTCACCCTTGAGGTCGCCAGCCAGCGAGATTTTGACATCCAATGGCAAAACATCCACCTCAACGCGGAACGGTGCTGATAAGTTGCCTTTTTCATCAATGGCACGCCCCTCCAGCAGATAGTGATTACTGCCGGTTGTTTGCCATTCGGGCAGAACGATGACATAGGCGCCGTTTACATTGGTGATATCGCCACCTGCGGCGAAGAAATCCTGACCCTGCCAGCCAATTCCGGCCACGGCATAGCGCGAAGAGATGTCCAGGTTTAACGCGAGTTGGCTGCTTTCAACGCCTGAAACCTTGTGATGCGGAGCCACGGAAAACAGGCGATCCTTTTTGTATTCCAGAACAATAACGTTGTTTCTGTCCACCAGATCATAGCGAGAGCCCGCCAGCGTGCGGTTAAAGCGAACACGCTCCGGATCAAGCTGCGTTTTGAGCGGCAAACCAAACTGCCAGGAGAGGTTCAACCCTATGGAAAATTCGTCACCGCCGCCACGCGTGTTAACCGTTTTTTGCAGTGAAATTCCCGCCAGGGGGACAGGGGTGTAATTCAGACCTAAGGTCAGTACCTGAGGATTTTTCTGAAGATCATCCGGGCCAAAAATACCGACTTGATCGCCATAATACCGAGCCCAGGTAATTTTTCCGCCAAGCTGAGGCAAACCCGGTAGCCAGGCTTCTGTCCGGATATCAAAGCCATTAGCGACGCGTTCGTGGTAGTCTGTGAGATCCCGCGAGCGCTTCCAGTCGCTGAGCCGGTAATAGCCATTGGCAGAAACGCGAAAGAAATCGCGTGCATACTCAAGACCTGTGCCCAGGCGCTTATGCTGGCGACTGACGTCGTAATCATAAAACATATTGGCACCGAACATGGCGGAGTCAGAAGGCCAGAATCGATACCCCATGCCGAGATTCGCCATGGTTCTGTCGTCGATCCGCCTAATCCCCGTCTGGGAAAAAAACAGATGGCTGCGGTTTTCGTATAGGGGCAGTAAAAAATCAAATTCACTGCCGTCAAGGTGCGCGCTGCTTAAATTCAGCTTCACTCTTGCCGTGCCAAATGAAGAAAGACTTTGCTGAACGGCCGAGCTGAATAATCCTGAGGCCATGCTGCCGCCGACGGCGCTGATGCGATCGGCGGAAGCGTCCTGCCCCAGCACCTGAGCCAGCTTAGCGCCTGCGCCAGCTCTTGCCCGGAAGAGGGTTTCTTCACGGCTGATTTCTTCCTCATGCAGCGCGCGATAGACACTCTCCCTGACCGTCATGGCGCGATCGTTCGTATTCATCTCACTTCCCGCAGCCAGTCCTGGCTGCATGAAAAGCACAATATATATCCCGTGCTTTCGCTTAAAATGGGATAGGCAGCTGACCACCATATTGATAATTACTCCCTTGCTTATACAGGCGCACTTTTGACATTGATAATTTATATAAGCGTGCGCGCTAAATTATATTAAAAGTCTTACCCACGTATTTAGACTCAAATATCATCGATAGGTCATCGTGAAGGATGCCGTAGCGTTTATTGTTCCGGGTTGAATGTTTTTGTCCGTCTGATAGTAGGCAGCCTTAAATGGAATATTCACGATTTCCCCATTGGAAGTCGTGATAGCGTGATTGATCATGCTGCCAAATTTCACAGGTGAATCTTGATGCAAAATCTGAATGCCAACCCCGCTGGCAGTGGATGCGCTGCTAAGGCCTAATACTCCGTTGGTGGCGTCTGCAAGTACCGAGACATTATCCAGCGTTACGTTCACAGATGTTTGTGCATCACAATTAAGCGATACATTGAAATTTACTGGGTTTTGGGTACTGCCAATGCCATTAAATTTAGAGGCAACGGCAAATCCCATATCAATATTTAAATTGCTATCCTGTACCAGACACGAAACGGTATTGGTATTGACGCCTGATATAAGGTATTTAAACAGAGGCTGTCGCTGTACGTTTTTACTTACTGGCGTGCTGTACTGAATCGCAATGACGAGTGGGGAAATTATGCCCGTCCTGGGCGTTGACGCCGTTTTGACCAGCTCAAAGGTATCATTGAAGGTTGCCCCTTTTTGCGATATGCCTCGCTGCCAGGTACTCAGGTTCAGCGAACCGTTAGTAACGGTGCCCGTAGCCCCGGTGGTACTGGAATAGTTTTTCCAGCGTAATCCAATTCCTTCAACGTTTGTGGCCCGTACGCCCGCTATCACCGAAGCACCATTGTCAATATTTGTTGGCGCCAGCTGAATTGCCCAGGACCCTTCCGCTGTGGTTTGACCTTTCGCATCGCAGTTGATGGGATGGTTAACCGTTACCGAACCCAGCACACTTCCGACGGGTACATCCCGCTGAATAAGAATATTTTGATCGAAGTTAACGTTGACATCCGATGCTGTACATAAAGCGTAAGTATTGACCGACATAAAACTGCCTGCAATGAGGCTAATAATTTTAAAAAATGTGCGCACAGCGAATTCCTTAATTATGTCTGGCAATGTTGCGGAAAATGCTTTTCCACAACATCACTGAAGCGATATTCATCTATAAAACCGCGTATTAAAGTTGTTAGCTATCCTCGCAATAATTCATTCTCTGACTTTTTATCACTGACATAGCGCGGTTATACGTTGAATAGCCCCGGGGCGGTTTTCATGTTTTATCGTTGTCTGGCA
This sequence comes from Enterobacter cloacae complex sp., assembly GCF_900322725.1. Lineage (NCBI taxonomy): Bacteria > Pseudomonadati > Pseudomonadota > Gammaproteobacteria > Enterobacterales > Enterobacteriaceae > Enterobacter > Enterobacter cloacae complex sp. The sequence goes on from NZ_LT991957.1 coordinate 3,327,324, forward strand.
ATTTATCTGACCCCAGGTCGCTGAAATACGATCGCCGTTATTCAGACCGCTCAGGTAAACCTCACCATCATTACCAACGATGCTCATCACGTCACGGCCCTCCAGCTTGACCATTGATCCAAAGGGTACGGGCCCATTTTTGTAGCGCAGTTTAATTAACGCGCGGTAGCCCGTTCTGGCATTGAACGTTGCGCGCACAACCGCGCCGCGGGTCGGTACCACGTTAACCACAGATTCTGCGATATCGGTATCAGGTCCGAGCGAACGGGTATCAATAGCGATACGGTTCTCCTGATAAGCGCTGGTATAGGGAACAATCGCGTAGCCGCGCCAGTCGGTTTTCACCCCCGGATTATTGCGCACCTTCAGGCCTGATGCCCCCTCGGCCTTCACCAGCGCAACGGTGTCGCCGAGCGGTTGCGAGAACGTTACGCCGTCTTCATGAGCGACAATACCGCCCTGCACACCAACGTTAAGCTGGCTGTTATCCCGGCTGTAGTTATAACCTGCGCTGACGGTGCCGTAGCCGCCTTTATAGGTGCCGCTGACCGAACTTCTGGACTGGCTCCCCGATGAGGTATACCCCTGTTGAAGCGAATAACTGAAATTGTTATCAGCAAGCGCTGTACCGCTCAGCCCCACCTGATGCGTTTCGCCGCCCTTTTTTTGGGCATTCACGCTGTAGCTGGCCCAGCTTTTCGGCAACCATTTACTGAGCGGCACCTGCAAGCTGAAGGCGAGGATCTGTTCCTTTTGCGACACGCCAGGGGTTTCGCTGTAGGTGTAGCTCAGCGAATAGCCGATCTCGTTGATGCTGGTGTTAATGCCCGTACTGATGCTGCGTTCATACCCTTCCCGTCGCCAGTAGTCCTGCTGGTAGGCGCTAATATAAAAGCTTCCCCAGTTCATCAAGGACTGATTAAGATTAAGCTGTAGTCGGCTTCGTTTGTTGTAGCGCTGGCTGGCGTAGTCGTTTACCTCCTGAAAAGTATAAAACCCCTCGGTGGAATATCGGTAGCTGGCCAGCGTTACCGTGGTATCAGTGGTCGTCACCGTTTTCGAATACTGCACCCGATAGGATTGTCCACGGCTTCGCCTGACTTCGTCCTGCTTAAGCTTGCTATCGGCCAGGGTAACATCCGCAGAAAGCGACCCGATCTCACCAAAACTTAAGCCCGCACCCAGTACGCCGGCAAGATAGTTATCTGCGCCCAGCATGCCGCCATAAAGAGTAAGCGTGTTTGACACGCCCCAGGCCAGGGTACCCTGACCAAATGAGGGCTTCTGCGCATTATCTTTGGTGGTACGGTATTCACCGCCGCTCAGCGAGTATTTTAACCGCCCCTCACGCAGCATGACGGGTACTGCCGAAAAAGGCTGGATAAATCGCTGCTGGCTGCCGTCGGCTTCGGCAACCGTAACCTCAAGATCGCCGCTGGTTGAAGTAGGATAAAGATCGCGTATCTCGAAGCTGCCCGGCGCGACATAGGTTTGATAAATCGTGTAGCCGTTTTGCTTAACGGTGACCATCGCATTGCTGCGGGCAATGCCACGGATCGTTGGCGCAAAACCGCGCATGCTCTCGGGCAGCATGGTGTCGTCTGAATAAATCTGTATGCCCCGAAACATAATGCTGTCGAAAATATCTCCCGGCGTGCTTGTTTCGCCAAGCTGTAGCTGTCCTTTCAAAAATTGTATATCGCGGCTCAGCGTCGTACTGACGGACGAAAAATCATGCTCTTTATTACTTTTAGTGGCGGTACTGTAATTACGTAGCCGCCAGGGCCCCAGATTCAGACCGCTCTGTAGGTTCAGATAAAGCTGATCCTGCGTCTTTCCCTGATTTACCCAATTGCGCGAGCCATTGGCACTGTAGTTGAGTAGCAGCGCCGGGATCCCCTGATCCCAACGGGAAGGGTCAATCGTGCCGCGTGCACGAATGTTAAGCGCTGACTGAGGAATGGATATATCCAGCCTTTGCTTATCAAAATTCAGGCGAGCGCTGGCATCAGGTATAAATGCGCCAGGGTTGGTTATAATCGTTCCTTCCGGCAGTGCCGCCAGCTTCGGAAAAAGCTGGGTCCGTACACCAAGCATCTCAAGCATGCCGCGGTTTAGCTCAGGCGCCAGCCCCACACCATTCAGGGCTACAAAAGAAATATTCTCCGTCCGAACATATTCATTGTTAAGCCAGATTTCTACCCTGTAGGTACCGGGCAACTGCTCTCCATGTTCAAAACGGCTTAGATCAATGTTTTTTGCCGATGTGTGCGTCTTTTCCAGCGCGTCAGACATAAAATATAATTCACCTGCCTTTGCAGGAAACAGACCGGAAATTAACAGGGCAATAGCAGACAGCCGGATAACTTTAAAAGCTTTCATTTCCGGTTTAATTAATTTTCGGCAATTAAAGTCAGTCTTCACTTTGCTTTCCTGCTCGGATGACATGGCTGAATCTATTTCTTAATTACGGCAATCTCTGACGCGCTTCTTCAGTAACGCCGCCGAAATCATTTATCGCTTTCCAGGTAACATCCCGTCCCGCAGCGGTGATATGTGCCGTACCGAACGGTGCTACCATCGGCGGGTGTTCAATAGCCTGACTGCCCACTTTTAAAGAAAACAACGACACGTAATAGGGGGTTGGATTAGAGATAACAATCCGATCTCCGCTACGCTCATAGTGCAGGTTTTTCCAGGCGTCATTTACCTTGTCGGTTGCTAATTTTGCCGGCCGATAGAAAAGCTTCATGCGCGTCTTAACGGCAATAAGCAGTTGGTTGTGATCCGATTTTTCCATAGATGGAATCGACTTTACGTTAAGCCAAAAGAGGGATTCACGATCTTGCGGCAGCATCTGTTCCCCGGTGTAAATAATACGAAGGGTATTTTCATGCTCTCCGTCCAGACGAAACAGCGGTGGTGTGACAATAAAAGGTACTTTAGCAGGTGAATTTTCTTCCAGTTCAATCCATGACTGAATGAGATAAGGAATTGAGTTCTTACTATTAATCACCGATATTGACGCTTCGTTTTCTTCACCATTGTAAATCAGCCGTGTGCCGCCAACAGTAATGCCAGCATTGACTGAAAGGGTGAATAAGCAAGCAGTGAGTAAAAGAATAGCGTGAAGGAGACGGCTCATATTACAACTCCATGATCCCATCGGGAAACAGGCGGGCGTGCAGCGGGCACGCCCGAACGTCTTACTGGTAGGTGATAGTAAAATCTGATGAGGCATTAGCCGTACCGGCTGTAACCGTAGCTTCGGTTGCCTTGTATTTGGCAACAAATGCCATCTGATTACTGTTTGAAGCCGTGGTATCAAGCGTCAGGCTTTTAGACAGCGTGGCGAGAGGGATGGGCGTAACGCCATCTTTTTCATACAGCGCGACGCCTACTCCTTTGGCCGTCTGACCTGAGCTAAGCGCAAGTATGCTGGTATCATTAGCATCAGCTGTGCCATCAAATTTAACTGATGCGGTTTTAACCGCCGTCGGGCAATTATCAAGCACGATAGTAAAGCGAGTTGCTGCCGCTACATCGCCTTTTGCGCTGAATGAGCTCTTGGGAATTTGTCCGAGGTCAACAGTCTGGGTAGCAGTACCTGTGTTAACCGTGCACGCCGAATCCAGAATAGTTCCGGTAAAATTAATCTTCCCATCGGCAGCATGAGCCGCAAAGGAAATACCGGTGACGACAGCAGCTGCCAGCACATTACGAACAAGACGGGGCATTTTATTTTGCATAGCTATATATCCTTATGATTGAACAAATATCTGCTGCGGACGTTATCCATAGCAGGATTGGCGGTTTAATACCGCCTTATAAAAATATTCAAGAAGATCAAAAGGAATACTTCTGACCAAAAAACACATTAATAGATAAGGTTGCTACTTATAATTTACATAAAAGCCCTTCTGGAAACCCCTTCAGAAGACAGCATTAAAATAAGTTGCTTTAACTCCAGGCTGCTACCTAAAAAAAGACGGCTCTTTACATACTGTAATCTATTGGTGTCAGATCTGTTTTTACGCAAATAAATTTTATTTGTTGGGTCGTAAATGTTTACCAGAAAATCAAAATAATCTTCTGATAAAGTATCTTTCAATCTTTGATGCAATACATTAACTAAACTACAGGATGACTCTACCAGGGTGAATTTTGCTGCACGGCTGCAAATCTTCTTTAGTTCTTTGATTGTCGTTATTAGCCCAAATGCTTTAAGGAAGCTATTTGCGGCAATGTTTTCTGGTACAATAAAATGGGTCTGCCTGGATAATCCCCTCGCAGCCAGGCGCGAGTGGAGCCAGCGAATATTCTCTCCCGTTTCATGAACCGTATCGATGATAATATAGGGTTTATCAAAAACCGTCGCGCAAACTAAAAATGCCAGACGATTATTAAAGAAGAAAATCTGTCTATTTTCAGGAGATAGTGCTATTATCGCCTGACGCATTGCAAAATTTCTGGTAAAAACAAGTACAGCTGTCACTGCTTCTGTCCTTTCGAGCTAATCTCATTTTTAATAAATGATTGTTTTTTGACAACATATACACGTTCCAGAGCATCCTGTTCTATTTTATATGCTTTACCGTCCAGCCTTGAGAATGGATACCTTTCAAAGCCAACGCTGTTAAATGCAAGCTGAATCTTCTTTACCATCGACAGTAAATATGATTTTGAACAGCGTAATCCATTATCATAAAATACATGAATGATAATATCTTCATCATACACAACACCCGTGTCCATTTCAGACAGCAAATATTCGAAAAGTCTGGCTTTAGTGGCTCCAAATCTTTTGATACGCCCATTTTTGATGTTGATTAACGTTCTGGTAGAAAGCCTGTACTCCAGATTTTGAAAAATATTATATCCATATAGAATAACGTCTGAGAAAAAGGGCACGGCCACTCCTTAGAGGTCTATCCATCTCATATCCATGACACTTTTTTTCATATCTTTACAATGAATTGTTGTTCACCAGGTACGAGAAAAATAGTATTTCATTAAAAAAAAGGTGGCAATGAGACAGGTTTATCAAAATAAAATACCAAAATAATAATATTCAACACATTTATAACTTTTAATGTTAAATTCTGGGCGATAAAAATCTATATGATAATAAAATGTTGCTTTCATTCTCTGTTTTTTAACAATATTTAAACGTCAGAACATTTATCTAATTAAAGTTTCTTTATGGATTTATATAAAAAACAACCAAAAATTATCTTAATTTTCAATGACTTGTTATTATCAATTAAAGGCGTTAAGCCATATCCTAACCAGGTGGATTTAGGAATAGTCAAAACAGCGCGTTAAATCCGCTTAAAACTCTGGCAACATAAATGAATCTAAATTAACAAATGGTAACCCCGAACAATATATTGCAACATGGTTAGGAAAATAATCTATTCAAATCAGCAGGTTACCTGCATGTGAGCGAGGTCATTATTTCCCCATATCGGTAACCCTCTAAAAATCTCCTGGATCAACATCCAGGACTGAACATATATAAAGGAAAAATGTCCATACCTGTGCCACAGCTGTCTGGCGTAGGCAACTATATAGTCAACAGTGTAAACATTTCACGGACTGATATCATTACGCCAGGGTATTAATAATATTTTAATAATCATCTTTAATTGAATGATGATTGAATGCGCGCGCGTAGGGTGAATAAGTGATTAGTTAATCGCTTTGGATTACGTATGGGCTCCCGTTGTATACCCGCCCTTTGTAAAAGGTTATCCGTGCGCTGCTTTACACAAAACAGTTCATTGCATTCAACAAAGTTTCTTTTACTAACATCAAAATAATTGGGGGAGCTTAGTTCTGTATAGGTGAGAACAGGGTGGTTGCCCAATTTAACAAGGGTAACAGTGCATTTTTCGCCATTTCACCCGTCATTATGCGCTGCACGCTGCTGCTTCAGCTAAGCGGAATTCTCGCATGCTTTTCGCCATGTTGCTGACCTGAACCCAGACGGTCTTATGATTTTCTGAGCATAACCGCGCTTTAAAGCATAGGCCGGATCGTAATAACCTTGTCCGCCCTGGATTTTTGAAAAAGGTTTAACACGGTTTCCCTGTGGGGTGTTGTGACTGTAGTTGTTTTTTCAACAACCTTAATGATTTAAATATGTGATGAAATCAATTCACATTTTGCGCTATTTTGTGTGTGGCTATTGCTATAGAGTGAAGTCTTAGGAGGATCTCATGGAGCCAAAACTCGAATTTTCTTTCAGTGTTGATATTGTTGTCGATCGGCCGATCGTTGTTTCTAACTCTCCTGTGACAGGAAAGCGTCAGTTAATACCTATTTTGAGTGGAAAAGTTTCCGGGGGACTAACGGGTGAGGTTCTGCCTGGTGGTGTTGATAGTCAGATCATAGAGCCTAATGGAGTCTGCCGACTTTCTGCAAGGTATGCTTTAAAGGTCTCAGAAGGGACAATTTATATTGAAAATAACGGTATACGCAAAGTGCCAGCAGAGTTTACACATTTGCTTTTTACCGAAGACATGAGTTTTTTCAATCACATTTTACCCTCTGACATTTATTTTAAAACGGTGCCTGTTTTTGAGGTCGATTCGCCTGAACTTGAATGGCTGAGGACATCAATTTTTATCTGTTCTGCAAGCCGTACATCTGATGGTGTAAAGCTAGATTTTTATCGTGTGAGCTGATTTCCGTCTCGTATATTTTTGACTGCTCCCCACCGTAACCTTCATAGCAGTGATGGGACTAAGAATTGACAGGCTCTCCGTGGGATAAACCTGCCCGCCCGGGAGTTTACATATTACCCAGTAGTATTACGTTCTCCCATCACCCGCCTCAGTGCGCCGTTATATAAGGCTCTTTCACAAACTCCGCCAGCAGCCAGACCATATCATGCAACAGCCCGGTGAGTTCTTTCGCCACGCTCGCAGGCAACGTCCCGCCCATCACCGCCAGCGTTAACGCCACGGCATAATCCACCTGTAGCGCCGTTTCTTGCCAACATTCCGGCACGCAGGAGGCGATCTTTTCCCCCGCAATGAGCCGTTCAACCAGATACGGCGGAAGTGCCGAGTCACAGCATTCGCGCAGCCGCTTCAGCGTAGCCAGTAGGAGCTCGCATAGCGTGGCAAATGTCACTGCGTCGTAAGTTTCCACCAGTACGCTTACGTAAGCGGCGCAGGCATCGGCCAGTTCGAAGAGATCCGCAGAATCGGAAATTGGGTGGTTGATGAGCTGATGAACAGCACTTTCATCAGAAAGCGCGTAGGAAAATTCAGGGGTAGTTGCCATTTAGCATCCTCTTTGTCTAAAAAATGTCATGTTATGCTAACTGATCTTACCCACGAATAGTGGACACACGACTAAGTGAGTAAACTCTTAACCAGAGGTGACTCATGACAAAACCAGCATCAACCAGTAAGAAGCCCCGCAAACAGTACACGCCTGAATTCCGCAACGAAGCCCTGAAGCTTGCGGAACGTATCGGTGTTGCTGCCGCTGCCCGGGAACTCAGCCTGTACGAATCCCAGCTCTACGCATGGCGCAGTAAGATTAACAATGCCCGCAGCTCTTCCGAACGTGAGCAGGAAATGTCCGTTGAAATTGCCCGTCTTAAGCGCCAACTGGCGGAACAGGCAGAGGAGCTGGCCATTCTCCAAAAGGCCGCGACATACTTCGCGAAGCGCCTGAAATGAAGTATGTCTTTATTGAAAAACATCGGGCTGAGTTCAGCGTCAAAGCCATATGCCGGGTACTGCGGGTCGCCCGTAGCGGCTGGTATGCGTGGCGTCTGCGTCGTCAGCAGATAACACCACGTCAGCAGTTCCGGCTCGTCTGTGATACTGCTGTCCGTCAGGCATTCACTGAGGCAAAACAGCGTTATGGTGCGCCTCGTCTCGCTGACGAACTGCCTGAGTACAACGTCAAAACCATTGCCGCCAGCCTGCGGCGTCAGGGGCTTCGCGCAAAAGCGGCCCGGAAGTTCAGCCCGGTCCGATACCGCGAACATGGCCTGCCGGTGTCTGAAAATCTGCTGAAACAGGATTTTTACGCGAGTGGCCCGAATCAGAAGTGGGCGGGTGACATCACGTACTTGCGCACGGACGAAGGCTGGTTGTACCTGGCGGTGGTCATTGACCTGTGGTCCCGTGCTGTCATCGGCTGGTCGATGTCGTCGCGGATGACAGCGCAGCTGGCCTGCGATGCGCTACAGATGGCACTCTGGCGACGTAAGCGCCCGGAAAATGTCATCGTGCATACGGACAGAGGCGGGCAGTACTGTTCGGCAGACTATCTGGCGTTACTGAAGCGGCATAATCTGCACGGTAGCATGAGTGCCAAAGGATGTTGTTACGACAATGCCTGCGCGGAAAGCTTCTTCCACTCGCTGAAGGTGGAATGTATCCACGGGGAACGCCTTATCAGCCGGGAAATCATGCGGATGACGGTGTTTAATTATATCGAGTGTGATTACAATCGGTGGCGCCGACACAGTGCCTGTGGCGGACTCAGTCCCGAACAATTTGAAAACCAGAACCTCGCTTAGGGCCGTGTCCACATTACGTGGGTAGGATCAAACGGGTTCCTACGCCCGGTTACGGATGTGTCGCAACGCAGGCACTTTACGGCGGTGAAAAAAGGAAGGAAAGGGGATAACCCTGAATTACACAAGGTTGCTTAAAAGTTTGCGAGGCGGCTTCCAGAAAGTCATTGCCGGGTGGCGGCTACGCCTTACCCGGCCTACAAAACCGCGAACAAGCCAACCAACCCGCGACACGAACCGTAGGCCCGCGCAAGCGCAGCGCCGCCGGGCACAGCCGCACCGTAGCTACCCCTCGCTCATCATCGCCAGAAACCGCTTCACCGTCCGCGAGCGTTCAAACCGCCGCCAGCAGAGCGCGATATCGGTATAAAGCTCTGGTGAGCGCAGTGCATGGTAGGTGACATTCGGCGGCGAAATGGCCGCCATGGATTTCGGTACCAGCGCGAACCCGCCGCCGGCGGAGACCATGCTCAGGGAAGAGGAAAGTTGTGAAGATTGCAGCATGTGCTGCATATCGATTCCGGCCCGCTCGCAGCTGCCGTAAACGCGGTCGTACAGCCCCGGTGCGACCTCCTGCGGGAACAGCACCACCGGCGTATCCCGAAGTTCCTCCAGCGCCAGATCGCCACACGTCGCCAGGGGATGATCGCGATGCAGCGCCACCACCATGGGCTCCCGGTCGAGGATTTTTAATTCGAACACCTTGCTGCTTTCGCACGGCAGGCGCACAAAGGCGATATCCAGCTCACCCTCCGCCAGCATCGTGGTCAGCGACGACATGTTGGCTTCCACCTGATGAACCTGCACCGCCATGTTCTGCACCTGAAACTGGCGGATCAGGGCGAAGATTTTGGGATGGAAAGCGTCGGAGCTGGTGATGCCAATCGACAGGCTGCCGTTCAGCCCGCGCGCGATGCCCCGGGCTTTCTCCAGCGCGGCGTCGCTCAGCGCCAGGATCTTACAGGCGTCCTCATAGAAGGCTTCTCCCGCTTCGGTCAGCTCCACGCCCCGCGTCAGGCGCCTGAACAGCGGCGTGCCCACTTCCTCCTCAAGCCGTTTGATCTGCTGGCTCAGAGGAGGCTGTGAAATACCCAGCGCGTTGGCCGCCCTGGTGAAGTGTCGCTCGCGTGCTACCGCGACAAAATAGCGCAGATAACGAAGTTCCATATCAAAAACGTCTCAAACCAGCATGGATTCTATATTGGAACTCTCTGCTGAATCGGGTCAACATTTATTTAACCTTTATAAATAAAGTTGAAGAGGACGAGCATGATGATGCATTCATCTGCATGCGACTGTGAGGCGAGTTTATGCGAGACCCTGCGCGGGTTCTCGGCTCAACATCCTGACAGCGTGATCTATCAGACATCGCTAATGAGCGCCCTGCTAAGCGGCGTGTACGAAGGAGAGACCACCATCGCCGACCTGCTGGCACACGGTGATTTTGGCCTCGGCACCTTTAACGAGCTGGACGGCGAAATGATTGCCTTCAGCAGCCAGGTGTACCAGCTGCGCGCCGACGGCAGCGCCCGCGCCGCGAAGCCGGAGCAGAAAACGCCGTTCGCGGTAATGACCTGGTTCCAGCCCCAGTACCGCAAAACCTTCGACGAGCCGGTCAGCCGTCAGCAGATCCACGACGTGATCGACCAGCAGATCCCCTCCGATAACCTGTTCTGCGCGCTGCGCATCGACGGCAACTTCCGCCATGCCCACACCCGCACCGTTCCGCGCCAGACGCCGCCGTACCGGGCGATGACCGACGTGCTGGACGACCAGCCGGTGTTCCGCTTTAACCAGCGCGAGGGCGTGCTGGTGGGGTTCCGTACCCCGCAGCATATGCAGGGGATAAACGTGGCGGGCTATCACGAACACTTCATCACCGACGACCGACAGGGCGGCGGCCATCTGCTCGATTACCAGCTGGAAAGCGGCGTACTCACCTTCGGTGAAATCCACAAGCTGATGATTGACCTGCCTGCCGACAGCGCGTTTTTACAGGCCAACCTGCACCCCAGCAACCTTGATGCGGCTATCCGCGCCGTCGAAAACTAACAGGAGAACTACCGTGAACAGTGAGAAACAGTCACGTCAGTGGGCGCACGGCGCCGATATGGTTGTCGGCCAGCTGGAAGCGCAGGGCGTGAAGCAGGTGTTCGGGATACCGGGGGCGAAAATCGATAAGGTTTTTGACTCCCTTCTGGACTCCTCCATCGAGATCATTCCCGTACGCCACGAGGCCAACGCGGCGTTTATGGCGGCGGCAGTGGGGCGGTTGACCGGTAAAGCCGGGGTGGCGCTGGTCACCTCCGGGCCGGGCTGTTCGAACCTGATCACCGGCATCGCCACCGCCAACAGCGAAGGCGACCCGGTGGTCGCGCTGGGCGGGGCGGTGAAGCGGGCGGATAAAGCCAAGCTGGTGCATCAGAGCATGGACACCGTCGCGATGTTCAGCCCGGTGACGAAATACGCCGTAGAAGTGAACTCCCCGGACGCGATTGCCGAGGTGGTGTCCAACGCGTTTCGCGCCGCCGAGCACGGCAGGCCGGGCGGGGCGTTTGTCAGCCTGCCGCAGGATATTGTCGACCAGCCCACTACGGGGGCGATCCTGCCCGCGAGCGGTCCCGCGCTGATGGGGCCGGCACCGGAATCCGCCATTAACGACGTGGCGAAGCTTATCGAAAACGCCAAAAACCCGGTCATCTTACTCGGTCTGATGGCCAGCCAGCCCGCGAACAGCGCCGCGCTGCGCAAGCTGCTGGAGAAAAGCCGTATCCCGGTCACCAGCACCTACCAGGCCGCCGGGGCGGTCAATCAGGAACACTTCACCCGTTTTGCCGGACGCGTCGGCCTGTTTAACAACCAGGCGGGCGACCGGCTGCTGCATCTGGCGGATCTGATTATCTGCATCGGCTACAGCCCGGTGGAGTACGAGCCTTCTATGTGGAACAGCGGCGACGCCACGCTGGTGCACATTGACGTGCTGCCCGCCTATGAGGAGCGCAAGTATGTTCCCGATCTGGAGCTGGTGGGGGATATCGCCGCCACGCTGAACCTGCTCGCCAGCCGGATCGATCGCAAGCTGGAGCTGAGCCAGCGCGCCTCGGAAATTCTGGTCGATCGCCAGCACCAGCGGGACCTCCTCGACCGCCGCGGCGCATCGCTTAACCAGTTTGCCCTGCACCCGCTGCGCATCGTGCGCGCCATGCAGGACATCGTGAACAGCGACGTGACGCTCACCGTCGATATGGGCAGCTTCCACATCTGGATCGCCCGCTACCTCTACAGCTTCCGCGCGCGTCAGGTGATGATCTCCAACGGTCAGCAGACCATGGGCGTGGCGCTGCCGTGGGCGATTGGCGCGTGGCTGGTCAACCCGGGGCGCAAGGTCGTGTCAGTCTCCGGGGACGGCGGCTTTTTGCAGTCAAGCATGGAGCTGGAAACCGCCGTACGCCTCAACGCCAACGTGCTGCACATCATCTGGGTGGATAACGCCTACAACATGGTGGCGATCCAGGAAGAGAAAAAATACCAGCGGCTTTCCGGCGTGGAGTTCGGCCCGGTCGACTTCAAAGCCTATGCCGACGCGTTCGGCGCAAAAGGTTTTGCCGTCGAGAGTGCCGACGCGCTTGAACCGACGCTGCGTGCGGCAATGGATGTCGATGGCCCGGCCGTGGTGGCCATTCCCGTCGACTACAGCGATAACCCGCTGCTGATGGGCCAGCTCCATCTCAGCCAGATTTTGTGAATCAACATAAGGACAGAGAAATGCAAAAAGTGGCTCTCGTAACCGGCTCCGGCCAGGGGATTGGCAAAGCGATCGCGCTTCGTCTGGTGAAGGATGGTTTTGCCGTCGCTATCGCCGATTACAACGAAGCGACGGCGAAAGCGGTTGCCGATGAAATCACCCGCAGCGGCGGGAAGGCCGTCGCCGTGAAGGTGGACGTCTCTGACCGCGACCAGGTGTTTGCGGCCGTGGAGAAAGCCCGCACCGAGCTGGGCGGCTTCAACGTCATCGTCAATAACGCCGGGGTTGCGCCGTCTACCCCCATCGAATCCATCACCCCGGAGATTGTCGACAAGGTCTACAACATCAACGTGAAAGGGGTGATCTGGGGCATTCAGGCCGCAATTGACGCGTTTCGCAAAGAGGGGCACGGCGGCAAAATCATCAACGCCTGCTCCCAGGCGGGGCATACCGGTAACCCGGAACTGGCGGTATACAGTTCAAGCAAGTTCGCGGTACGCGGCCTGACCCAGACGGCCGCGCGGGATCTCGCCCCGCTGGGGATCACCGTTAACGCCTACTGCCCGGGCATCGTTAAAACGCCGATGTGGGCGGAAATTGACCGTCAGGTCTCCGAGGCGGCGGGTAAACCGCTTGGCTATGGCACGGAAACCTTTGCCAAACGCATCACGCTTGGCCGTTTGTCCGAGCCGGAAGACGTGGCCGCGTGCGTCTCTTACCTTGCGGGGCCAGACTCCGACTACATGACCGGCCAGTCCCTGCTGATAGACGGCGGGATGGTGTTTAACTAAAAAATAACGATAAGCTCTGACATGAACTTTCCCCTGCTCCCGTGCAGGGGCTTTTTTTTGTCTCCTCAGCCATTGTGGATTACACTGCGCGCTGCAAAACTTTAGTCTTGAGATCTGACAGGCGGTAACAGCGATGAACGGTACAATCACAACGTGGTTTAAAGATAAAGGCTTTGGATTTATCAAAGATGAAAACGGCGACAACCGCTATTTTCATGTGATTAAGGTCGCCAACCCTGATCTGATTAAAAAAGATGCGGCGGTGACCTTCGAGCCAACCACCAATACCAAAGGCCTTTCCGCGTATGCGGTGAAGGTGATCCCAGAGAGCAAGCATCTTTATATCGCGGGCGAGCGCGTGAAGCTCACCTCGATCAAGTCCTTCGTGGTATTCAGCGAGGAAGAGCCCGTTGAGACCAAAATCGACAAAGAGAACGCGGTGCTCTCGGTGGGGCTGCTGATGAACAGCATCAAACCAAAATCCGACAAGAAGCCGGGCGAAATGCGTACGGTGAAGAAGCTGGCGATCACCACCTTCCAGAACACGACGATGATCTTTACCGAAGATGAAATCGACATCGACGCCACGGTAAAACTGCTGAAGTAATCTTATGCCGGGTGGCGGTTCCACGTTACCCGGCCTGCATTTCCTCTCTTTTCGTCCGCTTTTTAACCTGCTATAACACACTCCTTACCTTTCAGGGAGTCATCGCCGTGCCCGAAATCAATCAACATGGTCAAACCGTTAACGATATCGTCCCGGACTGGAAATGCGCCCGCGCGCTGGCCCGCACCGCGCTCGTTGGTCAGTATTGTCGTCTGGAGCCGCTCGATGCCGATCGCCATTCCGCGGATCTGTATGAAGCGTATGCCCTGGGCGACGACAGCGACTGGACGTGGCTTGCCAGCAGCCAGCCCATGAGCGTGGAAGCCACCGCGCACTGGGTGCTCGGCAAAGTGCTGGATGACGATCTGGTGCCCTATGCCGTGATTGATTTGCGCACCGAGCGCGCCGTGGGGCTGGTCTGCTACATGGCGATAGAGCGGTTCCAGGGCTCGGTGGAGATCGGTCATGTGACCTGGTCGCGCAGAATGAAAGGCACCCGCATTGGCACCGAAGCGGTGTGGCTGCTGCTGAAAAATGCCTTCGAGCATAAATACCGTCGGCTGGAGTGGAAGTGCGATTCGATGAACACCGCCTCACGCAACGCGGCGGAGCGGCTGGGGTTTGTCTGGGAAGGACGTCTGCGCCAGAAGCTGGTGCGTAAGGGGCGTAACCGCGACAGCGACATGCTCTCTATTATTGACGGCGAATGGCCGCAGAGGGACGCGGCGCTGCGCGCGTGGCTGGCAGCAGAGAATTTTGACGCGCAAGGGCATCAGATTAAGCGGCTTGAGGCATTTCGCTAGAACGGTATCGCGGGCAGACCGCAATGCGGCTGCTCTGCCCACGAACGTTATTTCTCGATCATCTGGATAATTTGGTCGCGGTTGATAGCATGTTCATTGCCCGCAACGTCCTCATAGGTAATTAAACCGTTGTCATCATCGACTTCCGGCTTTCCGTGGGTAATAATCATTTCGCCATTTTTCTTTTGTAATACGTAGTCGCTGGAGCACCCTGTAACCGTCAGGGTCATCAGTGCCAGACTCATTACTGCTGCTAAATTTTTCATTTTAATGCCTGTAATTAAAAAGACCACCGGGGCCGAATAAGGTTACTGACATTCACCTCATAAAAAAGGGAGATATCAGTAACACTGTATATATCAAAACCATAAACAGGAGCGTCACAATAACAACGCGACGTTCAAGGGGTGTAACGGCCGCTTTAGATCTTTCATCTGGTTTCGTTGACATGATTTTCTCTCATTTAGCCTGCGAGCGTTCTCTTAAGCCGTGGCCACGGCAGTAATAGCGTGCCAGTGACAAATAAACAGCAAAAAAGCAGTTCAGGAAAATATACCTGCGTAATGACAACGTTATTTATTTTTCCCGAGCGCCAGGTTAAGCGTAAGGCGACATGAACAGACCTCACGCTATTTAATAAAATATAAAGCGTTTATGATAATTCGCAGCAATAACCCGACTGAACCCTTTCACCCGGGTTTACGCAGCACGTCCGTGTGCTTACAGAATAAAGGTTCCTTCAATCATCAGGCACGCTTTGCCTGAGAGCTCTACGCGTCCGTTGTCCTTAACATGGCAAATCAGTTCGCCTTTACGGCTTCCGCCCTGTTGCGCGCGCAACGTCTTCTTCGACAGTTTTTCGCTCCACAACGGTGCCAGAAAGGTGTGGGCAGAACCCGTCACCGGATCTTCATTTACTCCCACCTGCGGGCCGAACCAGCGGGAGCGAAAATCGAAGGTGCGTGAGGCGGCAGTAACCACCACGCCGCGCGTGTTAAACCTTTCCAGCGCGGAAAAATCAGGCTTCAGCGCATCCAGCCTGTCTTCATCATCAATGACGACGATAAGATCGGACGCCTGCCAGGTTTCTCCGGCGTTTTCCTCCAGCCCTAGCGCCTTAAACAACCCTTCCGGAGCGGTAATGCGGGACGGGATCGCCTGCGGGAAATTCAGCGTGTATTGCTCACCCTCCGAGGTGACGGTCAGCTCGCCGCTACGGGTGAAAAAACGCACGCTTGCAGAGGCGTGGTCACGGCTTAAGAGAACGCTCGCAGCGGCAAGCGTCGCATGGCCGCAAAGATCCACTTCTACCGCAGGGGTGAACCAGCGAAGCGCGAAGCCGTCGTCCTGCTTAACCACAAACGCGGTCTCGGAAAGATTGTTTTCCGTCGCGATACGCTGGAGAACATGCGCGTCCGGCCAGGCATCCAGCAGGCAGACGGCCGCGGGATTGCCCGTAAAGGGACCGTCAGAGAAGGCGTCAACCTGGTAAAACGGAATGCGCCGGGGACTGTTATTTTTCACCCATCACCTCAAGATCGTTATAAACCGTATAGCGCGTCACGCCCAGGGCCTGCGCCGCGTGCTGGACGCCACCCCGCATTTTGAAAATGCCTTTCGCATGCATTTCAGCGACTATTTTAAGCCGCTGCGCTTTCTGAACCTTTTTGCCCGGGACCGAATGTTTATCGATGATTTCCTGGATTGACTGCTCGATGATGCCGCCCAGGTTCATATCCTGCGGGTCTGAATCGGCAAGCGGGCTGCCCGTTATCGCGTCCAGGCACTTGCGCATTTGCTCGTAAGGAGAGGTATCGATATTGATGCAAAAGGCCATCAACGGTACGCCTTCCTCGCTGTAGTAAATTGTCGAGGCGCTGCTCAGGATCCGTCCGGACGCCGTGACGGTTTTATAATTTTTTACCGTGACCGGGGTGCTGTCTTTGCTGTTTTTAAGCAGCAGGGCAAAGCCTTTGTCTTTTTCAGGGCCGGACAAAAGATTGTCACCCGCTTGTCTGCCGCTGACGTGCCCGTTGATGATTTTTACCACGGACTGATCTGGCATGGTGAGGTTGTGCAGGACTATCTCATGGTTCGCCGACAACGTACCTGCAAGCGCTTCCATCGCCGCTTCCAGCGGCCCGGAAATCAGTTCAATCTGTTTGGCGTAATCTGATTTCATCGTTGTTCCTTTATGTTTGGCATGGTCAGATGTCGTGCTTAAAACCTCACTGACCTTAAAGTATATTGATAGTGTTTAATTATCAACAAAAAGTTGATAAATGTATTGAGAGCACACAGATTTTATGCCGTGTCAGGCGGTCGCTGATCAATTAAGGTATTAATATTTAAGGTAAAAAAAAGCCTCTGATGAAAGAGGCTCAGGGAAACGTATTCTCAGCGGTTTTGAAGGGCATGACGCGTTTTGCCGTGAGGGCAGGATTTGAAAATGCAGCGGGTTGTGGTCGTACAATACGGATTTTCAGGTTCTCTGTCTCCCGGACAGCTGGACATATTGTGCATAACCCGCCAGAGCGTTGGGCTGTATTTATCAATCTGAATAATGTTCACCGAACGTAGTTGCCCGGAAATAACAAAGCCTTTGTTACTAACCTTAATGTTATCTCCCGGCTTGATAAGATAGTCGCCATTATACCAGAGCAGATATTTATGATTATGTTGTGTAACTATTTTAGTGAAAAACGTTCCAGTAATAGGGCTGACAATCGTCCCTAACGAAATCCATAATTTTGTTGTTTCCACTCATTTACCTTTTTAACAAATATTATATTCTTTGAAAGCAGTTTAGCTACCTCCGTAAAGAGTACATAATAGATATTGCCTATCCATCGGATTAATGCCGATATGCATCGACTAATTCTTCTGTCAAATATATCGGCAATAATTTACATTAATAAAACGTTACGTTGAAATTTTCACAAAAACGTCTTCACGGTGTTGATGCAGGCGAAGGATATAGGGAGAGTCTGATTAATGCTCATCCCAGAGAGACAGCACCTCCTCGACGCTTCTTACCCCATCGCGAAAAAAATTAACATGACGCTTTTCGATATAAAGAATTTCAAGCGTTAACGCCAGAAAGAGAAACACAACGAAGCAGATTAAAAGATTTTTGATCATAAAGTGTACCGGGCGACGTGATACCTGACGGGATAAAGCTGCCGCTCAGTGCCCTGTTGAATTCGAAAACAGATTTATCACCATCACGCCGGCAATAATAAGGCCTATTCCTGTCAGGGCCGCCATATCCAGCTTTTGACCATAAATAATCCATCCTGCCAGGCTAATCAGTACGATCCCGGCCCCTGACCACACCGCATAAATAATTCCCGTTGGGATTGTTCTCATGGGGATGGTTAATGACCAGAACGCAATGATATAAAAAATCACCGTGATGAGGGAGGGCCACAATCGGGTGAAGCTGTCGGATAGTTTTAATGCCGTCGTCGCAATGACTTCAGATACAATTGATAATAAAAGAAAAAGATAGGTATTCATTCAGCTGCCTGTTTTTTGATACTCCGGTTTCCCAGGTGGGGGGAAAAATATTATCAACAATAAGTTGCAAATTAAACTCATTGTTTAATTTGTGTGAGCCAGCGCACCTTCTCTGGCCTGAAGGAGGGCAGCCGGAGAATGGCTGAGGGGAGCAATCAGAGGACGGTCACTCGATTGGATATAATTTGACCTAATTTGTCGTTCTGTAAAAAACGTAATAATAAGTAATGGATATTGTCACGCATCGGGATAATCGGGATAGTGCGCTTCACAGGAAAAAACCACATAAGGAAAATGGTTTATGAAAACGTTCGTTTCTCTTACCGTACTTCTCGGTGTTGCCTCAACTTCTGCTTTTGCCGCGAGTGCGCCTGACTGCGTAAAAGCGGATAATCAGCAAATTGAAGCGCTTTTTGATAAATGGAATGCCTCACTCCAGACTGGGGATGCCCATAAGGTCGCGGAGAATTACCTGAGCGATGCGGTTTTGCTACCTACCATATCCAATCAGGTCCGGCTGACCGATCAGGAGCGCGTGGATTACTTCCAGGATTTTCTGAAGAAGAAGCCGTTTGGGAAAATTGATAGCCGCACCATTCGTCTCGGCTGCAATAAAGCGATTGATACAGGGACCTACACGTTTACCTTTGCCGATAAAACGTCCGTGACCGCACGTTATACCTTCACCTACGCGTGGGATGGAAAAGCGTGGAAAATTTCATCGCACCACTCTTCAGCGATGCCAGAAGGGTAAATCCTTTCCCCCTCGCCCTGGCGGGGAGAGGGGGAATGTCTTATCGGCGAACCGGCGCGCCATTCGCCACGTAATACGCCGCCGTGCTCTTCGCCAGCGGCTCGCGCCCGCGAATGGCATCAGCAATTTTCTCACCGATCATAATCGTGGTGGCGTTCAGGTTGCCGGTAATAATCTGCGGCATGATCGACGCATCCACCACGCGTAACCCTTCCAGCCCGTGAACGCGGCCTTCACCGTCAACCACCGCCATCTCGTCGTAGCCCATTTTGCAGGTGCCGCACGGATGGAAGGCGGTTTCAGCATGGTTACGCACGAACTCGTCCAGCTGTTCGTCGGTCTGGCACTCGACGCCCGGGCTGATTTCCCGACCGCGGTATTTGTCCAGCGCGGGCTGGTGCATGATCTCGCGGGTGATGCGGATCGCGTCACGGAACTCCTGCCAGTCCTGCTCGTGGGACATATAGTTGAACAGGATTGCCGGATGCTGGTGCGGATCGCGCGACTTGATGCGCACGTGCCCGCGGCTTGGCGATCGCATGGAGCCAACGTGGCACTGGAAGCCGTGTTCCTTCACCGCGTTGGAGCCGTTGTAGTTAATCGCCACCGGCAGGAAGTGATACTGAATGTTCGGCCACGCGAACTCCTCGCGGCTGCGGATAAACCCGCCCGCTTCGAAGTGGTTGCTCGCACCTACGCCGGTGCCGCCAAACAGCCACTCCGCGCCAATCTTCGGCTGGTTCCACCATTGCAGGGCAGGGTAGAGGGAAACCGGCTCTTTACATTCATACTGGAGATACATCTCCAGGTGATCCTGCAGGTTTTCCCCCACGCCGGGTAAATCATGCACCAGCGGGATATCGAACTGCTTCAGCAGCTCAGCGTTGCCCACGCCGGAACGCTGGAGGATCTGCGGAGACGCAATGGCGCCTGCGCACAGGAGGACTTCTTTATTCGCCGTCGCTTTTGACGGAATGGTGCTTTCGCCTTCCAGCCACTCAACGCCCGCCGCGCGCTTGCCGTCAAAAATAATGCGATCGGTCATGGCGTGGGTGCGGATGGTCAGGTTAGGACGCGGTTTTGCCTGGTCCAGATAGCCGCGCGCTGTGCTGGCGCGTCGGCCCTGCGGCGTAACCGTGCGGTCCATCGGGCCGAAGCCTTCCTGCTGGTAGCCGTTGAGATCGTCGGTGCGCGGATAGCCCGCCTGCACGCCTGCTTCCACCATTGCTTCAAACAGCGGGTTTACGCCCGGCTTAGAGGTGGTGACGCTCACCGGACCGTCGCCGCCGTGGTAATCGTTCGGCCCCACGTTGCGCGTCTCCGCCTTGCGGTAGTAGGGCAGGCAGTTGAGGTAGCTCCAGTGCTCCAGACCCGGTTCTTTCGCCCAGTTGTCCAGATCCATCGCGTTGCCGCGCACGTAGCACATGCCGTTGATCAGCGACGAGCCGCCCAGCCCTTTTCCGCGTCCGCACTCCATGCGGCGGTTGTTCATGAAAGGCTCTGGCTCGGTTTCATACGCCCAGTTGTAGCGCTTGCCCTGGAGCGGGAAGGCCAGCGCGGCGGGCATCTGGGTGCGGAAGTCAAAGCGGTAGTCCGGCCCGCCCGCCTCAAGCAGCAGGACGGTGGTGTTCGGATCTTCAGTCAGTCGTGTAGCCAGTACGTTGCCGGCAGAGCCGGCCCCGATAATGATGTAGTCAAATTGCAAATAAACCTCCCGGTTAAAATATGGACTGGAATTTACCCATCTCAACCTGGATGGACTTCACCTGGGTGTAGCTCTGAAGCGTCATCACGCCATTCTCACGGCCAATGCCGGAGTGCTTGTAGCCGCCAACTGGCATCTCCGCGGCGGATTCACCCCAGGTGTTGATCCAGCAGATGCCCGCTTCAAGCTGATGAATCGCGCCGTGCGCACGGTTCAGATCGGCAGTGACGATGCCCGCCGCCAGACCGTAGTCGGTGTCGTTGGCGCGGCGAATGGCTTCTTCATCGCTTTCATAGGTGAGGATGGACATCACCGGGCCGAAGATCTCTTCGCGCACGATGGTCATCTCGTCGGTGCAGTCGGTGAACACGGTCGGGGCTACCCACGCGCCGTTATCAAACCCGTCGCCCTTCAGCACGTCGCCGCCGCACAGCACGCGCGCGCCTTCTTCTTTACCTTTGGCGATGTAGCGCATCACGCTGTCGCGGTGCGGGAAGCTGACCATCGGGCCAAAGTTGGTGCTTTCATCGAACAGATCGCCCGCGCGGATGCGGCCCACGCGCTCGACGATTTTCTGCTCAAACGCGGCCTTATATTTTGCAGGCACGAACACGCGGGTGCCGTTGGTGCACACCTGTCCGGAACTGAAGAAGTTGGCCATCATGGCGATGTCTGCGGCGAGATCCAGATCCGCATCGTCAAACACTATCAGCGGAGATTTGCCGCCCAGCTCCATCGTCACCTCTTTAAGGGACGAGGCCGCGGAGTTAGCCATCACCTTTTTGCCGCTGGCGACGCCGCCGGTGAAGGAGACTTTGGCAATGCCCGGATGCTCGGTCAGGTACTGGCCGGTTTCCGCGCCCACGCCCGGCAGGACGTTAAACACGCCGTCCGGCAGGCCCGCCTCGGTGTAGATTTCCGCCAGTTTCAGGGCGGTGAGCGGGGTCACTTCGCTCGGCTTGAAGATCATCGCGTTGCCCGCCGCCAGCGCAGGGGCAGATTTCCACAGGGCGATCTGGATCGGGTAGTTCCACGCGCCGATGCCCGCCACCACGCCCAGCGGCTCGCGGCGCGTGTAGACGAATGAGGTGTCGCGCAGCGGGATCTGACTGCCTTCCAGCGACGGGATCAGCCCCGCGTAATACTCCAGCACGTCCGCGCCGGTGACGATGTCCACGGTTGAGGTCTCGGAATACGCCTTACCGGTGTCGAGGGTCTCCAGCTTCGCCAGCGCGTCGTTGCGCTCGCGCAGGATATCGACGGCGCGGCGCAGGATGCGCGAGCGCTCCATGGCGGTCATCGCCGCCCAGATTTTTTGCCCGCGCGTTGCGCTCGCTACGGCGCGGTCCACGTCTTCACGCCCGGCGGCCTGCACGCTCGCCAGAACTTCACCGTTGGCCGGGTTGATGGTCTCGAAGGTGCGACCGCTGGTGGCGGATGTATAACCACCATTTATATAAAGCTGCTGTTCTGCCATTCGGGACATGCTTCCTCCTCGGTTATTCGGTCGGTAAATGCTGGCTGATAAAGTGGCTGGTGAGCGATTGCGCGAGGGTTTTGTCCAGCGGTTTGCCGCTCAGCGCGGCGCGCAGCCACAGCCCGTCAATCAGCGCGGCGAGCCCGTAGCCCGCCTCTTCAGCCTGTTCACGCGGCAGCTCGCGGCGGAACTCGTACACCAGGTTTGAGAGCAACCGGCGGCTGCTGACCTGCTGCAAACGGTAGAGCATCGGCTGATGCATGCTGCTCGCCCAGAAGGCCAGCCAGGCCTTCATCGCCGCGCCGCTGACCTGGGTTTCATCAAAATTGCCGCCGACAATCGCCTGCAAACGCTGCTCCGCGCTGCCGTTCGGCAGGGCGCGTAAGCGGCTTAATACCGCGTCGCGCAACTGGCCGGTGATGTCGCGCATGGTCGCTTCCAGCAGGCCGTTTTTATCTTTGAAATAGTGGCTGATGATCCCCGTGGACACGCCCGCCCGACGGGCGATCTGCGCGATGGTTGCGTCATGCATTCCCACTTCATTAATTGCTTCCAGCGTGGCGTCGATAAGCTGCCTGCGCCGGATCGGCTGCATCCCCACTTTGGGCATTTTTGCCACTCCATTCATCAGCGTTGGTAATCTATTAAAGCGGTTTTTGATTGGACGTTCAATATAAAATGTGTCTTAATTGTTGCGATTTTGGATTTCAATAGTTACAAAAATAGTGGGGATACTGGATGACAGACCTTTCACAAGACAGAGAAAAAGACAAAATCAACCCGGTCGTTTTTTATACGTCCGCCGGGCTGATTTTGTTGTTTTCCCTGACGACCATTTTCTTTAGCGATTTTTCTGCCGAGTGGATTGGCCGCACCCTGAACTGGGTGTCGAAGACCTTCGGCTGGTACTACCTGCTGGCGGCGACGCTCTATATCGTCTTCGTGGTCTGCATTGCCTGCTCGCGCTTCGGCTCGGTGAAGCTTGGGCCAGAGCAGTCCAAGCCCGAGTTCAGCCTGCTGAGCTGGGCGGCAATGCTGTTTGCCGCGGGCATCGGCATCGACCTGATGTTCTTCTCGGTAGCCGAACCGGTCACGCAGTATATGCAGCCGCCGGAAGGGGCGGGGCAGACGATGGAGGCCGCGCGACAGGCGATGGTCTGGACGCTGTTCCACTACGGCCTGACAGGATGGTCGATGTATGCCCTGATGGGAATGGCGCTCGGATACTTTAGCTATCGTTATAATTTGCCCCTCACCATCCGCTCCGCGTTGTACCCGATTTTCGGGAAAAGAATTAACGGCCCGATTGGCCACAGCGTCGATATCGCGGCGGTCATTGGCACCATCTTCGGCATCGCGACGACGCTCGGCATTGGCGTGGTCCAGCTCAACTATGGGCTGAGCGTGCTGTTTGATATCCCGGATTCAATGGCGGCGAAAGCGGCACTGATTGCGCTCTCGGTGATTATCGCCACCATTTCGGTGACCTCCGGCGTGGATAAGGGCATCCGCGTGCTCTCTGAGCTAAACGTGGCGCTGGCGCTGGGCCTGATCCTGTTCGTGCTGTTTATGGGCGACACGTCATTCCTGCTCAACGCTCTGGTACTGAACGTGGGGGACTACGTGAACCGCTTCATGGGCATGACGCTGAACAGCTTCGCCTTTGACCGCCCGGTGGAGTGGATGAACAACTGGACCCTGTTCTTCTGGGCGTGGTGGGTCGCATGGTCGCCGTTTGTTGGCCTGTTCCTGGCGCGTATTTCGCGCGGGCGCACCATTCGTCAGTTTGTGATGGGCACCCTGATCATCCCGTTCACCTTTACACTGCTGTGGCTGTCGATTTTCGGCAACAGCGCGCTGCACGAGATCATCCACGGCAACGCAACCTTTGCCCAGGAAGCGATGGCGCACCCGGAGCGCGGCTTCTACAGCCTGCTGGCGCAGTATCCGGCGTTTACCTTTAGCGCCTCGGTAGCGACCATTACCGGCCTCCTGTTTTACGTCACCTCGGCGGATTCCGGCGCGCTGGTGCTGGGGAACTTCACCTCGAAGCTGAAGGACATCAACAGCGACGCGCCGAACTGGCTGCGCATCTTCTGGTCCGTCGCCATCGGCCTGCTGACGCTCGGCATGCTGATGACCAACGGCATTTCGGCGTTGCAGAACACCACGGTGATCATGGGCCTGCCGTTCAGCTTTGTGATCTTCTTCGTGATGGCCGGGCTGTATAAATCGCTCAAGGTAGAAGACTACCGCCGCGAAAGCGCCAGCCGCGACACCGCGCCGCGGCCGATGGGCGCCCAGGACCGGCTGAGCTGGAAGAAGCGCCTGTCGCGCCTGATGAACTACCCGGGCACGCGCTACACCAGCCAGATGATGGAAACCGTCTGCTTCCCGGCGATGGAAGAGGTAGCGCAGGAGCTGAAGCTGCGCGGTGCGTACGTGGAGCTGAAAAACCTGCCGCCGGAGGAGGGCGAAACCCTGGGGCACCTGGATCTGCTGGTGCACAGGGCGACGAGCAGAACTTTGTCTATCAGATCTGGCCGCAGCAGTACTCGGTGCCTGGGTTTACCTACCGGGCGCGCAGCGGGAAATCAACCTACTACCGGCTGGAGACGTTCCTGCTGGAAGGGAGCCAGGGGAATGATTTGATGGATTACAGCAAGGAGCAGGTGATTACGGACATTCTGGACCAGTATGAACGGCACCTGAACTTTATCCATCTGCACAGGGAAGCGCCGGGGAATAGCGTGATGTTCCCGGATGTTTAAATGGATTCTTAAAATACCTTTAAGCTGTATATAAATACAGTTATTTGGCGCAGCATTACTCAAGGAAGAGTAACCATGCAGCAAGAGCCTGATGCTGAAGCATTCGGGCTTTTGCTGCGTTTAGGGAAGGAACTATGGATGAGTCATGCGATAGAGTTTATCGAAACATCACTCTTTACCCGACAGATTAAAAGCATTGCTACGGATGATGAATTAAAGGATCTGCAAAAGGAACTTATTGCCTGGCCTGATAAAGGTGACCTGATCCAGCAGACGGGGGGTTTACGTAAAATAAGGATGGCGGCAGGCTCAAAGGGAAAGAGAGGGGGGATCAGAGTGATTTACTTTCTTGCCACGGAGGAGGTGATCTATTTCATTATGGCCTATCCAAAATGCATAAAGGACAGCCTGACAGAGGCAGAGAAAGCAGAACTTAAAAAGCTGACTTCCATTCTGAAAAATACTGCTTCCAGTGCCGTAAATGAGAGGTGTACTATGTACCCCAATCAGGCAGGTGGAGGCTGATAATGAGTATTTTTAATGAATTAAAATCTTCGCTTGAAGAGGCCGTTGAGATCCATAACGGAAGAAAAGCCGCTTCCCGAGTAACCCGCTATGAAGTTGCTGATGTGCGCGCCATCAGAGAGCAGCTCAATATCACGCAAAGCGAAATGGCGAAGGCGCTTGGCACGAGCGTCGATACGATAAAAAGTTGGGAGTCTAAACGCCGCAACCCAACCGGGCTGGCGGCGAAGATACTTAATGTGATTCGGGAGAATCCTGCATTTTATAAGGCACTTGCCGGGCAGTGAGTCGCCCTTATGCCGGGTGGCGCTGCGCTTACCCGGCCTACAAAACTCCAAAACTGCTTTTCCGTAGGCCTGATAAGCGAAGGGCCATCAGGCACGCTCTTCATTGACATAACTTTAATGATAACCATTTTCATTTAAATATAGCCTGTGCTATACCTTATAGCACGGGCTAATTTTGCTTTGAATTTAACCACCTCAGGAGACTTCTGCGATGCACCCACTGCAAGGATTAAAGCGTCTGTTGCTCGGCGCGCTGCTCACGGCTACGACCAGCACGGGCGCGCTGGCGGCTGAAAAGTTCCAGGTCATCACCACCTTTACCGTCATCGCGGATATGGCGAAAAACGTGGCGGGGGATGCCGCAGACGTCACCTCCATCACCAAACCGGGCGCTGAAATCCATGAGTACCAGCCGACGCCGGGCGATATCAAGCGCGCGCAAAAGGCGCAGCTGATTCTGGCGAACGGCATGAACCTGGAGCTGTGGTTCCAGCGTTTTTATCAGCATCTGAACGGCGTGCCGGAGGTGATTGTCACCCAGGGCATCACCCCGATGGGCATCAGCGAGGGGCCGTACGACGGCAAGCCCAACCCGCATGCGTGGATGTCGCCGGACAACGCGCTGATTTACGTCGATAACATCCGCGACGCGCTGGTGAAGTACGACCCGGCGAATGCGCAGACGTATCAGCGCAACGCTGACGCCTACAAGCAGAAGATCGTCGCGACCCTCGAACCGCTGCGCAAGCAGGTGGCGGCTATCCCGGAAGACAAGCGCTGGATGGTGACCAGCGAGGGCGCCTTCTCCTATCTGGCGCGGGATCTGGGCATGAAGGAACTTTACCTGTGGCCGATCAACGCCGATCGGCAGGGCACGCCGCAGCAGGTGCGCAAGGTGATCGATCTGGTGAAGAAACATCGCATCCCGGCGGTATTCAGCGAAAGCACGGTTTCCGATAAGCCGGCGCGTCAGGTGGCGCGGGAAACCGGCGCCCACTACGGCGGCGTGCTGTACGTCGACTCCCTGAGCGCGGAAAACGGCCCGGTGCCGACCTATATCGACCTGCTGAACGTGACCACCCGCACGCTGGTGCAGGGCATTCGCGACGGCATGAAGGAGTGACCATGCAAAAGGGGATTGTCGTTACGGACGTGACCGTGACCTACCGCAACGGCCACACGGCGCTGCGCAATGCGTCGTTCAGCGTGCCCGGCGGATCGATTGCCGCGCTGGTGGGGGTCAACGGCTCCGGCAAGTCCACGCTCTTTAAGGCGGTGATGGGTTTTGTGCGGGCGGCGAGCGGCAGCATCAGCCTCCATGGGCTGCCGCCTCACCGGGCGCTGCGCCAGAACCTGGTCGCCTACGTGCCGCAGTCGGAAGAGGTCGACTGGTCGTTTCCGGTGCTGGTCGAGGACGTGGTGATGATGGGCCGCTACGGGCATATGGGGTTTCTGCGGCGTCCTAAAGCGCAGGATCGGCAGATCGTAACCGACGCCCTGAAGCGCGTGGATATGCTCGAGCTGCGCCATCGGCAGATTGGCGAGCTCTCCGGCGGGCAAAAGAAGCGCGTCTTCCTGGCGCGGGCGATTGCCCAGCAGGGCGAGGTGATCCTGCTCGACGAACCGTTTACCGGCGTGGACGTCAAAACCGAAGCCAGAATCATCAGCCTGCTGCGCGAGTTGCGCGACGAGGGCAAAACCATGCTGGTCTCGACCCACAATTTAGGCTCGGTCACGGAGTTTTGCGATTACACGGTGATGGTCAAAGGCACCGTGCTGGCGAGCGGTCCGACGGAAACCACCTTCACCGCCGAAAACCTTGAGCGCGCCTTCAGCGGCGTGCTGCGCCACGTGTTGCTCAGCGGCTCGGAAGATCGCATCATTACCGACGATGAGCGGCCCTTCGTCACGCACCGGCAGGAGGCCAAATGAACGCGCTTCTCGAACCCTTCAGCTATGAGTACATGCTCAACGCGATGTGGGTCTCGGCGATGGTGGGCGGGCTGTGCGCGTTTCTCTCCTGCTACCTGATGCTCAAAGGCTGGTCGCTGATCGGCGATGCGCTCTCGCACTCCATCGTGCCGGGCGTGGCGGGGGCTTACATGCTCGGGCTGCCTTTCTCGCTGGGGGCGTTTTTATCGGGCGGGCTGGCGGCGGGCAGCATGCTGTTTCTCAACCAGCGCAGCCGCCTGAAGGAGGACGCCATCATCGGGCTGATCTTCTCCTCCTTTTTCGGGCTGGGGCTGTTTATGGTCTCGCTCAACCCGACCTCGGTGAATATTCAGACCATCGTGCTCGGCAATATTCTGGCTATCGCCCCGGAGGATATCGTCCAGCTGGCGATTATCGGCGTGGTGTCGATGGTTATCCTGCTGTTCAAATGGAAAGATCTGATGGTGACCTTTTTTGATGAGAACCACGCCCGCGCCATCGGCCTGCGCCCGGCGCGCCTGAAGGTTCTGTTCTTCACGCTGCTGGCGGTCTCTACCGTGGCGGCGCTGCAAACCGTCGGCGCGTTTCTGGTAATTTGCCTGGTGGTTACGCCCGGCGCAACCGCGTGGCTGCTCACCGACCGCTTCCCGCGCCTGCTGATGATTGCCGTCGCCATTGGCAGCCTCACCAGCTTCCTCGGCGCGTGGGCCAGCTATTACCTGGACGGCGCCACCGGCGGCATTATCGTTGTCGCCCAGACGCTGCTGTTCCTGCTGGCGTTCGTCTTTGCGCCGAAGCACGGGCTGCTCGCCAGCCGCCGTCGCGCGAATGAGGCACACCCATGATGGCGCTGCTCCTTGAACCCTTCCAGTTTGCGTTCATGAATAACGCGCTGCTGATTTCACTTCTGGTGGCCGTACCCTGCGCGCTGCTGTCGGTTTTTCTGGTGCTGAAAGGCTGGGCGCTGATGGGCGATGCCATGAGCCACGCGGTGTTTCCCGGCGTGGTGCTGGCGTGGGTGATGGGCCTGCCGCTGGCGGTGGGTGCATTCGTTGCCGGTCTGTTCTGCGCGATCGCCACCGGCTACCTGAAGGACAACAGCCGGATCAAGCAGGATACGGTGATGGGGATTGTCTTTTCCGGGATGTTCGGCGCCGGGCTGATCCTCTATATCGCCGTCAAGCCTGAGGTGCATCTCGACCACATTCTGTTCGGCGATATGCTGGGCATTAACGGGATGGACATTCTGCAAAGCGGCGTCGTGGCGGGGCTGATTGCGCTGGTGATTGGCCTGAAGTGGCGCGATTTCCTGCTGTTCTGCTTTGACTATCAGCAGGCGCAGGCGAGCGGACTGCGCGCCCGCTGGCTGCACTACGGCTTACTGTGCATGGTCTCGCTGACCATCGTGGCGACGCTGAAGGCGGTGGGGATCATTCTGTCGATTTCGCTGCTGATTGCCCCCGGCGCGGTGGCGGTGCTGATCGCCCGACGCTTTCACATGGCGCTGCTGGTGGCAGTGGCGGTATCAGTACTGGTGTCGGTCAGCGGCGTGTATGCCTCGTTTTATCTCGACAGCGCGCCCGCGCCGACCATCGTGGTGCTGTTCGCGGTGGTGTTTATCGTGACGTTTGTGGTGACCAGCGTGAAGGCGCGTCGGCAGGAACGTGTGACAGCAGGGTAATCGCCTGCTCGCCGTGCTGCTGCCAGTGCAGGGTGAAGGCGGTGCCTTCGTTAAAGCCTGCCAGTTGACGGGTCAATGCCAGCGTAAGCGTCTTATCGTCGAGCAGGGTAACGCGGGCGCTGTCAAAACCCATATATGTCTGCGCCTGGGGAAAGAGGGCCTTGAACAGGCTCTCTTTGGCGCTGAAAACCAGCGTCAGGGCGAGGGCGAACGGGTAACCCGAGCGGGAAAGCACGTGCTCTTCCTGGGCATCTATAATGCCGTCCTTAATATCTCTGGCTTCATTTTCGGGCAGAATGGTTTCGCAGTCGATGCCGATGAGCGCGTGTCGATCGCGAACCACTACCGCCATGGCCTGGGTGCCGCTGTGGGTGATGCTGCCGGAAACGCCGTCAGGCCAGAGCGGTTCCCCGCTGGGGCCGATGGCGGGAACGGTGTGGTCAGGCAAGGCGTGCGCGGCGGCGATGCGTCCTGCCAGATGGTCAGCCTTGCGTTTACGTCCGGCATCAGCGAGCTGCGCGTGATGGGGGAGCCAGAGGAGATCGGCGTCGGTGAAGGTGGCGGGGGCGAAGGTGATGCGGTGGAGGGTGAGGCCGGCGAGGGAAAATGTGCTGTGGGTGGTGTGCATGGTTTTTCCCCTCACCCTGACCCTCTCCCCGGAGGGGAGAGGGAAGGATTGACTTCAGTGCCTTAAAAACGCGTATTCACGCTCATATACCAGGTGCGACCCGGTTCATTATACGTGTAGGCACCCGCACCGTACATATACGCACCGGTGGTGGCATTTCCGGTCGTCTGGGCATTACCCGCGCGCCACTGGCGCTTGTCGAAGACGTTGTCCACGCCGCCGGTCAGGCTAACGTTTTTCGTCACGTCCCAAGTGGCGCTCAGGCCAACGATGCTGTACGGGCTGACTTCGTCTTTCTCAGACCCGGTCACCGGCTGACCTTTGTAGTTGTACTTCTTCGGCTGCTGCTTGCCGTACCAGGTGAAGGTCGACTGCAATGACACATCCTGATGCACCTGCCAGCTCAGGGTCGAGTTCAGCGTGTACTCCGGAATGATCGACAGGCGATCGCCGGTCTCCTTGTTCTTGCTTTGCAGCATATAGGTGATGTTGTTGGTCCAGTTGATGGTGTCGCTGACCGGCACGTTCAGGGAGCCTTCCAGACCTTCCACCACCGCCTTCGGCACGTTTTCCCACTGGTAGATATCGGTGGTGACTTTACCGGTGGAGGTCTGGCCAATCGGCGCGTAGCCCGCTTCAATCTTGTTGCGGTAGTCGTTGCGGAACCAGGTCACGCCAGCCAGCCAGCCGTCGCGTTTCCACTCCAGGCCAATCTCTTTGTTGATGCTGGTTTCCGCTTTCAGATCGTCGTTACCCATCATGTAGCAGCCCACGCCGTCAGAACTGGCGTAGCAACCCTGGCCTTTACTGTACAACAGGTAGTTCGGGTTGGTCTGGTACAGGCTTGGTGCTTTGTAGGCGCGCGCAATCCCCATCTTCAGGGTGAAGTCATCCCCCAGACCCTGCGACAGGTTCAGGGACGGGCTCCAGTTATTGCCCACGATGGTGTGGTGATCGAAGCGCAGGGCAGGGGTCAGCATGGTGCTGTCGGTCAGCTCCATGTTGTTCTCAGCGAACAGGGAGAAGATCTCCGCTGACGTGTACGGGCTACGGTCTTCGCTCATGCCCGGGATGGTGCCACCCTGCTGGGTTTGCGTGAAGGAGGTTGAATCCTTCATCCGTTGCTGGTTCCACTCGGTGCCGAGCGTCAGGTTCTGGTTCACAATGAAATCAATCGGCAGGTTGATTTCGCTGTGCAGCATCACGTCGGCCAGATCGGTATCGGTGAATTTATTGCTGTTGAACAGGCCTTCCAGACCGCCCGCCAGCCCTTCGCCCAGGCGTGAGTTGCGGGTGTGTTCGTACTGCGCCCAGTTGCTGGTGGTAATGCCGTTATCCCAGCCGCCGTTCCAGGTCACGGCGAAGTTCTGGCGATAAATACGGTTCGTCTCTTTACCGTAGTTTTTCTTCACCAGCGCGTTGTCGTTGTTGGTGTTCTGCGTGTCACCCGCATACAGGTTGTTCTGGCGGCTGTAGCCCGCTTCAAACTCCAGCGACTGCATCGGCGCGAAGTCCCAGCGCACCACGCCATTGATGTCTTTGTTCTCTACACCCTCGCGGCCCGCGGGCAGGGTGTTGGCGTAAGCGCCCGTGCGGTCAGACTGATGACCCTGGTTAATGTCCCACGCGTCGGCCTGGGTTTTGTCCAGATTACCGAACATGCGGAAGCTGAAGTCGCCGCCCAGCGGGCCGCTCAGGCTGAAGTTGGTGCGCTTGGTAGAACCTTCGTCTTTATGTTCTGGCGCGTTCAGGTAGGTGTTCCAGGAGCCGTGCCACTGGTCGTCGAATTTTTTGGTGATGATGTTCACCACGCCGCCCGCCGCGCCGTTACCGTAGCGCGCGGCGGCCGGACCGCGAATCACTTCGATACGCTCGATCATCTCCGGCGGCACCCAGCCGGTATCGCCGCGGGTATCACGCTCGCCGCGCCAGCCCAGGCGGATGGAGTTGCGGCTGGTGACGGGCTTGCCGTCGATCAGGATCAGGGTGTTTTCCGGGCCCATGCCGCGAATGTCGATCTGACGGTTGTTCCCGCGCTGGCCGCTGGTGGAGTTCCCGGTCAGGTTAACGCCCGGCATGGTGCGGATGATTTCCGCCACGTCCCGCGCGGGCGGGTTTTTGCGGATCTCATCGGCGGTGATGGTCGACACGCCAGGCGCCTGCAAATTCTGCTCGGCGGCGGTGATCACCATGGTGTCTTCGTGCTGCGCGGAGGCGGCGTTGTCGTCTGCCATGGCGGGCAGCGCGACGCCATAAATCCCTAAATTGACCAGCAAGGCCAGAGAGTGAATCTTCTTATTCATTGTACGTCCCGCTTTTATGGTTATTTATGAACGCGCTTCCCACAGCGCGGGCAATACGCTATTGCAAATGCAAATAGTTATCAATAATATTATCAATAAAATTTGCTCTGAAACAAAAAATATTGTTAAACATGGGGTTATAAGGGTGACGGCGTTAACAACCGGAAGTGAGGCGTGGTGGCAGTCGAAAAACGGGCCGGAATGGGAACGTCATGAGGAAAACTATCGCGTCACATTCTGGTGGCGGGACCCGGCAGGAACCCAGCAGAGCTCAACGGTCAAGCGCGTCTGGCTCTACGTTACCGGCGTGACCGACCACCATCAGAATGCTCGCCCGCAATCGCTTGAACGTATCCCGGATACCGACGTCTGGCACTGGCAGGGGGAGTTCAGCCCCGAATGGCGCGGCAGCTACTGTTTTATCCCCTCCGATAACGAAAACGATTTTGCCGATGCAGTGTTTGAAGGCGATCAGCCGGACCGCATGGCGCTGCGCGAAGGCTGGCGAAAACTGCTGCCGCACGCAATTTCTGACCCGCTGAATGTGCAGAGCTGGCGCGGCGGGCGCGGGCACGCCGTCTCGGCGCTGGAAATGCCTGCGGCCCCCGTTCAGCCAGGCTGGAACCATCCCGATACGCCTTATAAAAAGCCCGTTTGCATTACGTGGGACAGCGCGCGCCTGAAGAACCGTCGCCGCGTGTGGATTTTTACCACCGGCGATGATAACCCCGGTCGCCCGCTGGCGGTCTTCCTCGACGGGCAGTTCTGGGCCGAAAGCATGCCCGTCTGGCCCGCGCTGGCGTCGCTCACCCGTGAAGGCAAACTGCCGCCAGCGGTTTACGTGCTGATCGACGTGATAGACACCGCGCACCGCAGCCGCGAGCTGCCCTGCAACCCTGATTTCTGGCTGGCGGTGCAGGAAGAGCTTCTCCCGCAGGTGAAAAGCATTGCGCCCTTCAGCGATCGCGCCGATCGCACCGTGGTGGCGGGCCAGAGCTTCGGCGGGCTCTCTTCGCTCTATGCCGGCCTTAACTGGCCGCAGCGGTTTGGCTGCATCCTCAGCCAGTCCGGATCTTACTGGTGGCCGCACCGCGGTGCACAGCAGGACGGGCTGCTCATCGAACAACTTAAAGCGGGTGAAAAAACCGCTCGCGGGCTGCGCATCGTCCTTGAGGCCGGGCGCAATGAGCCGCTTATCTTGCGCGCAAACCAGGCGATTTACGCCGAACTACACGCACAGCAACCGGTATTCTGGCGTCAGGTTGACGGCGGACACGATGCGCTTTGCTGGCGCGGTGGGCTGACGCAGGGGCTGATGACCCTCTGGCAGCCGCTCATTCAATAACGGAGTCTGTATGGAATTCAGCAATCCTTTCGATAATCCGCAGGGACAGTTCGCCATTTTGCAAAATGACCAGGGGCAGTACAGCCTGTGGCCGCAGCAGTGCGAGTTGCCCGCGGGCTGGCGCGTGGTCTGCGAACCGCACTCTCAGGAGGCGTGCCAGCAGTGGCTGGCGCAACGCTGGCAGACGCTTGAGCCGTCCTGTTTTGCGGGGGAGTGCGCATGAACCGTCTTCCTCTCGTCGCCGCCCAGCCGGGTATCTGGATGGCAGAGCAGCTTTCCTCGCTGCCAAACGCCTGGAGCGTGGCGCACTACACCGAGCTGAAAGGCAATATCGACGCGCCATTGCTGGCAAAAGCCATAGCTGAAGGCATGATGCAGGCCGATACCCTGCGCACGCGTTTCGCTGAAGATAACGGCGAGGTCTGGCAGTGGGTCGATGAGACCCTGATCCTGCCGGAGCCGTCCATCGTTCGCGTTGATTCTCACGACGCTGCCGTGGCGCTGATGGAGGCCGATCTCAGTCAGGATCTGCGCGTGGACAGCGGTCAGCCGCTCGCTTTCCATCAGCTGATTCAGGTCGGAGACAACCGCTGGTACTGGTATCAGCGCTATCACCACCTGGTGGTGGATGGCTTCAGTTTCCCGGCGATTACCCGCCAGATCGCCGCAATTTACGCTGCATGGAAGAAAGGGGAACCCACCCCAGCCTCACCGTTTACCCCGTTCGCCGAGGTTGTTGACGAGTATCAGCGCTATCGCGACAGCGAGGCATGGCAGCGCGACGGTGCTTTCTGGGCCGGGCAGCGCAAACAGCTTCCTCCTCCGGTCTCGCTCTCCTCCGCGCCGCTGCCGGGACGCGCCGCCACTACCGACATCCTGCGCCTGAAAATTGCCATGGACGCTCGCGCCTTTAGCCAGCTGGCGCAGGCAGCCGGGCAGGCACAGCGCACCGATCTGGCGCTTGCGCTGGCGGCGCTGTGGCTCGGCCGCCTCACCGGACGGCTGGACTACGCCGCCGGGTTTATCTTTATGCGCCGCATGGGGTCCGCCGCGCTGACCGCAACCGGCCCGGTGCTTAACGTCCTGCCGCTGGCGGTGAATATTAATCCGCTTGAGAGCCTGCCGGAGCTGGCGCTGCGCCTGGCGAACCAGCTGAAAAAAATGCGCCGCCATCAGCGCTACGACGCCGAGCAGATCGTGCGCGACAGCGGGCGGGCCGCAGGGGACGAACCCTTGTTTGGGCCGGTGCTGAACGTGAAGGTGTTCGATTATCAGCTGGATATCGACGGCGTGGAGGCCATCACCCACACGCTGGCGACCGGCCCGGTGAACGATCTGGAGCTGGCGCTGTTCCCGGACGAGCAGGGCGGATTAAGCATTGAGATCCTCGCCAACAGGCAGCGTTACGACGACGCGACGCTGAGGCGCCACGTTTCGCGCCTGAACGCGATGCTGACGCAGTTTGCCGCGAACCCGGACCTGCGCTGTGGCGACGTGGAAACCGTATCCGAGCAGGAATACGCCCGGCTGGCGCGCATCAACGATACCGGCCTGGCGCTGCCTTCCACCACGCTGGCGGATCTGGTGGCGGAGCAGGCAAACAAAACGCCGGACGCCCCCGCGCTGGCGGATGCCCATATTGAGCTGAACTACCGCCAGATGCGCGAGCAGGTGGTCGCGCTGGCAACCCTGCTGCGCGCGCGCGGCGTGAAGCCCGGCGACAGCGTGGCGGTGGCGCTTCCGCGTTCGGTGTTCCTGACCCTGGCGCTGCACGGCATTGTTGAAGCAGGAGCCGCGTGGCTGCCGCTGGATACCGGCTACCCGGACGATCGTCTGCGGATGATGCTGGAGGACGCGAAACCGTCGCTTCTCATTACCACCGACGCGCAGCTTCCGCGCTTTAACGATCTGCCGATACCTTCGCTTAGTTACAACATGCTATTGCCGACCACGGACGCTGAACCTCTGCGGCTGGCGAAGCCGGAGCAGACCGCGTACATCATCTTTACCTCAGGTTCAACGGGACGCCCGAAAGGGGTGATGGTGGGGCATACCGCCATCGTTAACCGCCTGAAGTGGATGCAGGATCATTATCCACTGGCGGCGGATGACGTCGTGGCGCAGAAAACGCCGTGCAGCTTTGACGTGTCGGTGTGGGAGTTCTGGTGGCCGTTTATCGCCGGGGCTAAGCTGGTGATGGCCGAACCGGACGCACACCGCGATCCGCAGGCGATGCAGAGCTTCTTCGCAGAATATGGCGTAACCACCACCCACTTCGTGCCGTCGATGCTGGCGGCATTTGTCGCCTCGCTGACGCCGGAAAACGTCGACTGTTGCAGGACGCTGAAGCAGGTGTTCTGTAGCGGCGAGGCGCTGCCAACGGCGCTGTGCCGCGAGTGGGAGCAGCTCACTCATGTACCGCTGCACAACCTCTACGGCCCAACCGAAGCGGCGGTGGACGTGAGCTGGTATCCGGCGTACGGCCCGGAGCTGGCGGCGGTGGAAGGCAACAGCGTACCGATTGGCTTCCCGGTGTGGAATACGGGGCTGCGCATTCTGGATGCGATGATGCGCCCGGTGCCGTTCGGCGTGTCGGGCGATCTGTATCTCACCGGCATTCAGCTGGCTCAGGGGTATCTGGGACGCCCCGACCTCACCGCCAGCCGCTTTATTGCCGATCCGTTTGCCCCAGGCGAGCGGATGTATCGCACCGGAGACGTCGCCCGCTGGCTGGACAACGGGGCGGTGGAATATCTGGGCCGCAGCGATGACCAGCTGAAAATCCGCGGTCAGCGCATTGAGCTGGGCGAAATCGACCGGGCGATGCTGTCATTGCCTGACGTGGCCCAGGCCGTGGCGCATGCGTGCGTGTTCAACCAGGCAGCGGCAACGGGCGGCGATGCCCGCCAGCTGGTGGGGTATGTGGTGTCCGAATCCGGTTTGCCGCTGGATCGCGACGCGCTGCTGGACTCGCTCAGGGCACAGCTGCCGCCGCATATGGTGCCGGTGGTGCTGCTGCAAATCAGCGCGCTGCCGCTGAGCGCCAACGGCAAGCTGGATCGCAAGGCGCTGCCGCTGCCGGAGCTGACCAGCAAAACCTCCGGTCGCGCACCCGAGACGCAAACCGAAGCCGCCGTGGCGCAGGCGTTTTCCGCGCTGCTGGGCTGCGAAGTGAACGATATCGACGCCGACTTCTTTGCCCTTGGCGGCCACTCGCTGCTGGCGATGCGCCTCGCGGCTCAGCTTGGCCGTGCGTTCAGCCGCAAGGTCATGCCGGGGCAGATTATGGTCGCCTCGACGGTCGGCAAGCTCAGCGCGCTGCTGGACTCGCAACTGAGCGACGAACAGGCGCAGCGTCTGGGGTATGAAACCTTGCTGCCGCTGCGTGAAAGCAACGGCCCGACGCTGTTCTGCTTCCATCCGGCGTCCGGCTTTGCCTGGCAGTTCAGCGTCCTGGCGCGTTACCTCAGCCCGCGCTGGTCCATCGTCGGCATTCAGTCGCCGCGGCCAAACGGCCCGATGCAGCAGTGCGCGGATCTCGATGGCGTGATCGAACATCACCTGAAAACGCTGCGTAAGCAGCAGCCGCAGGGACCGTATTATCTGTTCGGCTATTCGCTTGGCGGCACGCTGGCGCAGGGCATTGCGGCGCGTCTGCGCGAGCAGGGCGAAGCGGTGGCGTTCCTTGGTCTGCTGGATACCTGGCCGCCGGAAACCCAGAACTGGGCGGAGAAAGAGGCCAACGGTCTAGACCCGGAAGTGCTGGCGGAGATCGAGCGCGAGCGTCAGGCGTTTATCGCCGCCCAGCAGGGGCAGGGCTCCAGCGAATTGTTTAACACCATTGAAGGCAACTACGCGGACGCGGTGCGGCTGCTCACCACCGCGCACAGCTCACGGTTCGACGGTAAAGCGACGCTGTTTGTTGCCGAACGTACGCGAACGATGGATCCGCATACGGCCTGGGCGCCGTGGGTGGGCGAGCTGGAGGTCTACAGCCAGGACTGCGCCCACGTGGATATCATTTCACCGCAGGCGTTCGAGAAGATAGGACCGGTGTTGAAGGAAATATTGGAGTAACGTCAACAGCGCCGGGTGGCGGCTACGCCTTACCCGGCCTACGGGAGCTGACTGTAGGCCGGGTCCGGCAATTACCGCCGACCTAACGGCACCACCAGCGGTGTACCCGCCACCGGATCGTCAATAATCATGCAGCGCATGCCGTAGATCCGCGCGATCAGCTCTGGCGTCACAATCTCCTTTGGCGCGCCCTGCGCCACAATCTCGCCGTCGCGCAGCGCAATCAGATGCGTCGCGTAGCGGCAGGCCTGATTTAAATCATGCAGCACCGCCGCCAGGGTATACCCCTGCGTGCGGTTCAGCTCGCTCAGCAGCTCCAGCAGGTCAATCTGATGGCTGATGTCCAGCCAGGTCGTCGGCTCGTCCAGCAGCATAATGGCGGTTTCCTGCGCCAGCACCATCGCGATCCACGCCCGCTGTCGCTGTCCGCCGGAGAGGGTATCCACGCTTTGCTGAGCCAGATCGGTGATGCCCGTTGCCTGCATCGCGCGCTTCACGGCCTCGTCGTCCTCTTTGCGCCAGCGGGTAAACAGCGGCTGGTGCGGGTAGCGCCCGCGCGAGACCAGCTCCTGCACCGTGATATCTCCCGGCGTGGTGGCGTTTTGCGCCAGCAGCCCGATGCGCCTGGCCACCTCTTTGCTGGCGAAGCGCTGGATCTGCTCTCCGTCGAGGAATACGCTGCCCTCTGTCGGCGACATCAGGCGGCTCAGGGTGCGCAGCAGGGTCGATTTGCCGCAGCCGTTCGGACCGATAATCGCGGTGAAGTGGCCGTCCGGAATGGCGACGGTTAAATCACGGGCAATGATTTTTTTGCCATAGCCGAGGGTCAAGTTTTCGCCGCGCAAGCGGGTTGTTGAATCTGTCATTTCTTGCGTGACTCCTGAACGAGCAAGACGATGAGGTAAATCCCGCCGAGGCTGACGGTCACCACGCCCACCGGAAGTTGATAAGGCATAAACAGCCGCTGGGCGCAGAGATCGGCGGCCAGCAGCAGCATCGCACCGCACAGGGCAGCCTGGGTCAAGCCCCAGCGTGCGGTGCCGCTAAGACGCCGCGCGATATGCGGCGCGACAAGGGCAATAAACGAGATCGGCCCGGCAATCGCGGTGGACGCTGCGGTCAGCAATACCGCCACCAGCATCAGCATCAGGCGCGAACGCTCAACGCTCACGCCCAGCGCGCAGGCGCTGTCGTCGCCCATCTCCAGCAGGCGCATCCGGCGTACCAGCAGCAGGGCGCCGATAAACATCAGTAAAATCAGCGGTGCGGCGGGCCAGGTTTTGCCCCACGTCAGGCCGTTAAGTGAACCGGCATACCACAGCCCGGCGGAGAGCGCGGTTTCCAGAGACGCCTGCAACAAAAGCCAGGTGTTAAACGCCATCAGCATCGCGCGGATGCCGATCCCGATAATGATCAGCCGGAAGGTGTCAATGCCGTTGCGCCAGGCCAGGGCCCAGATAAACAGCGAGGTCAGAATGCCGCCCGCCATCGCCGTAAAGGTAATGGCCGTCAGATGCTGCCCGAACAGCACCATCGCCACCAGCACGCCGCTCCACGCGCCGGTATTCAGGCCCATCACGTCCGGGCTGCCGAGGGGGTTACGCATCAGCGACTGGAAAATCGCGCCGCTGACGCCAAGCGCCGCGCCTACCAGAATCGCCATCGCCACGCGCGGCAGTCGCCATTCGGTGACCACCATGGTGATGTTACGCGGCGCGCTGCCGGTAAGGGCGTGAAAGACCTGCGCGAAATCAAGCGCTACGGCACCGCTTTGCAGGCTCCAGACCGCCAGCAGAGTAATGGCGATAGCCAGCAGGAAGACGCTGGTGAGTAAACGGCGGGACGGAGCCATCATGCGCCACCCCCGCATCTGCGACGTACCAGGAAGATCAGCACCGGCGCGCCGATAAACGCGCTCACCACCGAGACGCGCAGCTCGCCGGGCACCAGCAGGCGGCCCAGCACGTCGGCAAACAGTAGCAGGGCAGGGGTCGCCAGCAGCGTGACCGGCAGCGACCAGCGGTGGTCCGAGCCCACCAGCCAGCGCGCCATGTGCGGCATCATCAGGCCGATAAAGGCGATCGGACCGACCACGGCGGTTGCGCTACCGCTCAGCACGGTGATAGCGAGCAGGCCCGTCAGCTGCGTGCGCGCCACGCGGTTGCCGAGGGCGGTCGCGGTGTCGCTGCCGAGGCTCAGGCTGTTCAGCGACCGGCTTAAACACAGCGCCACGACGGCGGCGATAATGACCGGGATCGCCACCACGTTTAAGGTTTCAAGGGTCCGGATATCCAGCGAACCGGCCTGCCAGAAGCGCAGCTGGTCATACACGTCCGGGTTGAGCAGGGCGATACCGCTGGACAGACCTTCCAGCACTGCGGCGAGCGCCACGCCTGCCAGGGTTAAGCGTACCGGGCTGAGCTGGCCGCCGCCCTGACTGCCGGTAAACGCCACCACCAGCGAGGCCGCCAGCGCGCCGCAGAAAGCCATCACCAGCTGTTCAGAGGGCGACGTTAACCCGAACAGCGCTGCGCCGAGCACGATGGCAAAGCTTGCGCCTGAGTTCACGCCGAGAATACCGGGGTCCGCCAGCGGGTTACGGGTAAGGGTTTGCATCAGGGCACCCGCAAGGCCGAGCGCGCCGCCGGCCAGCAGTCCGGCAAGGGTACGGGGCAGGCGAGCGTCGAGCACGATGGTGCAGTCGGCGCTCTGACAGGTTCCGGAGAGCGCATCGACAATAACGGACGCGGGCAGCGGTTTAGCGCCGACCAGCAGGCTGAGTGCAATCGCAAGGATTAGCAGTAGCAATAATACGGGCACGGCAATGGCGCGCACCGCAGAAGAGGAAAACGACATAGCAACATCCATGATTTGATAATGATAGTGATTATCGTTATCTATCTTATTTGGCTATGTTAGCATGTGCGCCCATGGAATTGGTAGAAATAGACTCAAGGCCTTGTCATGAATCAAAAATCCTGGCTGCTTAACCTCAGCCTGTTGAAAACGCACCCGGCGTATCGCGCCGTTTTCATAGCTCGCTTTATCTCCATTTTGTCCCTCGGCCTGCTCGGCGTCGCCGTGCCCGTTCAGATCCAGACCATGACGCACTCCAGCTGGCTGGTGGGGTTATCCGTGACCTTTACCGGCGGGGCGATGTTTATCGGCCTGATGGTCGGCGGCGTGCTGGCGGATCGCTACGAGCGTAAGAAGCTGATCCTGCTGGCGCGCGGTACCTGCGGGGTGGGCTTTATCGGGCTGTGTCTGAACGCGATGCTGCCGGAGCCGTCGCTGGTGGCGATTTATGCCCTTGGCCTGTGGGACGGTTTTTTCGCCTCGCTCGGCGTGACGGCGCTGCTGGCAGCGACGCCCGCGCTGGTGGGGCGCGAGAACCTGATGCAGGCGGGGGCGATCACCATGCTCACCGTGCGCCTCGGCTCGGTGATTTCGCCGATGGTCGGCGGCCTGCTGCTGGCCACTGGCAGCGTGGCGTGGAACTACGGCCTTGCAGCGGCGGGAACCTTTATCACCACGCTGACGCTGCTGCGTCTGCCGCTGTTGCCACCGCCGCCGCAGCCGCGCGAGCACCCGCTGAAATCGCTGATGGCCGCGATTCGTTTTCTGTTCAGCAACCCGCTGATTGGCGGCATTGCACTGCTCGGCGGCCTGCTGACGATGGCGAGCGCCGTGCGCGTGCTTTACCCGGCGCTGGCGGGCGAGTGGCAGATGAGCGCCTCTGAGATTGGCGTGCTATACGCCGCC
The DNA here is from genome assembly GCF_900322725.1 of Enterobacter cloacae complex sp. Lineage (NCBI taxonomy): Bacteria > Pseudomonadati > Pseudomonadota > Gammaproteobacteria > Enterobacterales > Enterobacteriaceae > Enterobacter > Enterobacter cloacae complex sp. Next base: position 3,368,581 of record NZ_LT991957.1, read on the forward strand.
ATTCCGCTCGGCGCGGCCTGCGGAGCGCTGACCAGCGGTAACCTGGCCCAAAGCGCGCGTCCGGGCTTGATTATGCTGGTAGCGACGCTGGCCTCGTTTATCGCCATCGGCTTCTTCAGCCTGATGCCGGTCTGGGCGCTGGGGGTAATGTGTCTGGTGATTTTCGGCTGGCTGAGCGCGGTCAGCTCACTTTTACAGTACACCCTGATCCAGACCCAGACGCCGGAAGGGATGCTGGGGCGTATTAACGGCCTGTGGACGGCGCAGAACGTGACGGGCGATGCGATTGGCGCGGCGATCCTCGGCGGGCTGGGAGCAATAATGACTCCGGTGGCGTCGGCGAGCAGCAGCGGGTTTGTGTTAGCAATGGTTGGCGCGATCTTACTGGTGACGCTGGTGGAATTGCGGCGGTTCAGCCCCTGTAGGTCGGGTGAGGCGTAGCCGCCACCCGACAAAACGCCCGGTGGCGCTGCGCTTACCGGGCCTACGGGGAATGTGCCACTTATTTAAAAATTGAATCTAAACGCTGTAACACCAGCATCGCGCTGTAATAATCCAGGCGGAACGTCTCCGTTCCCAGCGCCCAGACGCGCTTGTTTTTCACCGACGGTAAATGCGCCAGCAGCGGGTTGGCGTAAATCGCATTCACGTCTTTCTCGTCGCCGGCAAATACGAACAGCCCTTCGCCGTTCAGCCCTGTCGCCAGGTTTTCTCCACCCAGCTGAATAATGTCGTGACGCTTGCCCTGGCTTTTTGAGGTGTGCAGCCCATCGGGTAACGCCGCCAGCGTAAAGCCCAGCTGGTGTAACAGCTTGCCCTGCGCCGATTCTGTCGTCCACAGGTTCGCCGTGTGCGCAGCGGCGGTATAGACGATGGCGTTCACCGGCTGCGGCGGCAGTTTCATCTGCTGTTTTACCTGCGCGAGCTGTTTATCGAATGCGGCGATGCGTTCAGCGGCCTGTTTTTCATGCCCGGTCATCGTGCCCAGCTGGGTCAGCAGTTCCTGCCAGCTTTTGTCGTCGTAATTGATGATAAGCGTCGGGGCGATGGCGGAGAGCTGATCGTAGAGCGCCAGCGCGGAATCCCCGCCGGTGGCGCTGATTAAAATCAGGTCCGGCATCTGGGCGGCCACCGCTTCGGCGCTTGGCTCGCCGATATACAGCCGGGCAACCTTGCGCTGTTTCGCGATATCGCCCCACTGGCGCAGGAACCCCTGCGCATCCGCCACGCGGTTGTTGGGCGTGGTCGCACCGCTGGCGATGACCGGCGCGTCAATGGCCAGCAGGGAGCCGGTTAAGGTCACGCTGGTGGAGACAATGCGCGTCGGCTTGCTCTCAAGCGTGTGCACGCCGCGGCTGTCGGTGACCTGGCGCGGCCAGTCGTCGGCGGCGGCTGAGGTTAGTCCTAAAACAAAAAGTCCTGTCAGAAGAAGGGCATTGCGGCAAACGGCAGCGATTTTCACAGAGCGGCATCCTGTTTTTATTGAAGATAATGCTTCTCATTTTCATGGTTGCCGGGAAGGGATGCAAGCGTTTGTCGCACAAGTTAATGGCCCGACGGTTGACAGCGGCGCGCTGTGGGATTAGGTTAGCCGACGAAAATATAAATGATAATCATTATTGCTTCTTTTATCATTTTAAGGAGGATGATATGGACACGTCCCTGGCTGAGGAAGTTCAGCACACCGCGACCACGCTGCAATCAGACAGCTTTTTCTTTATGTCGCCTTACCGCAGTTTTACCACGTCCGGCTGTTTCGCCCGTTTTTCTGAACCCGCCGTTGGCGGTGACGATCCGGCGGGGGCCTTTCAGCAAAAACTGGCTCAGGCTTTCAGAAATGCGAAAAACAGCGGCATTGCCCATCCGGTAATGGTAGGGGCGATCCCCTTCGATACCCGCAAACCGTCGTCGCTGTTTATTCCGCAGCGTTGGCAGACCTTCTCTCGTCCTGCGCGTCAGCAGACCGCACGCTACGCCTCCGGCGCACAGACGCTGAACGTGCAACAACGCACCGAGATCCCACCGCAGCCGGTTTTCGAGGAGATGGTCGCCCGCGCCGCGTCGCTCACCGCCACGCCGCAGGTGAATAAGGTGGTGCTGTCGCGCCTGATTGATATCGCTACCGACAAAACCATCGATAGCGGTGCGCTGATGGAGCGTTTGATCGCCCAGAACCCGGCGAGCTTTAACTTCCACGTGCCGCTGGAAGATGGCGGCGTGCTGCTGGGCGCCAGCCCGGAGCTGCTGCTGCGCAAAGAGGGCGCGCACTTTAGCTCCCTGCCGCTGGCAGGCTCCGCGCGGCGTCAGCCGGACGATGTGTTGGATCGCGAGGCGGGCAATAAGCTGCTGGCCTCTGAAAAAGATCGTCACGAACACGACCTGGTCACTCAGGCGATGAAAACCATTCTGGAACCGCGCAGCCATCAACTGAGCATGCCGGCTTCCCCGCAGCTCATCACTACCCCGACGCTGTGGCACCTGGCGACGCCAGTAGAAGGCGAGGCGCGTGAAAACGAAAACGCCCTGACGCTCGCCTGCCTGCTGCACCCGACCCCGGCGCTGAGCGGTTTCCCGCATCAGGCGGCAAAAGAACTCATTGCCGAGCTGGAGCCCTTCGACCGCGAACTGTTTGGCGGCATCGTTGGCTGGTGCGACAGCGAAGGCAACGGCGAGTGGGTGGTGACCATCCGCTGTGCGCGGCTGCATCAAAATACCGTTCGCCTGTTTGCCGGCGCGGGCATTGTGCCTGCTTCCTCCCCGGTGGGCGAGTGGCGCGAGACGGGCGTGAAGCTCTCCACCATGCTTAACGTGTTTGGTTTGCACTAAGGAATACCCATGACCATCCCTTTTACCCGCTGGCCTGAGGATTTTGCCCGCCGCTACCGTGAAAAAGGTTACTGGCAGGATCTGCCCCTGACCCACATCCTGACGGACCATGCGCAAAGCGATGCGGTCGCGATTATCGACGGCGATCGCCACATCACCTACCGCGCGTTTAATGAGGCGGTGACGAATCTGGCGTCTGCCCTCCAGGCGCAGGGGCTGCATCGCGGTGAGACCGCGCTGGTGCAGCTCGGCAACGTGGCCGAGTTTTACATCACTTTCTTTGCGCTGCTGCAAATTGGCGTCGCGCCGGTCAACGCGCTCTTTAGCCATCAACGCAGCGAACTGAACGCCTACGCGGTGCAGATCAAACCCGCCGTGCTGATTGCCGATCGCGACCACGCCCTGTTCGCAGGCGACGAATTTCTTAATACGTTTATCGACGAACATCGCTCGGTGCGCGGGGTACTGCTGCGTGGCGATCGGGGCGATCGCGCGCTGGAAGCGGCGATTGCCCGTCCGGCGGATAATTTTATCCCTAACCCGACGCCCGCCGACGAAGTGGCGTTCTTCCAGCTCTCCGGCGGCAGCACCGGCACGCCGAAGCTGATCCCGCGTACGCATAACGACTACGACTACAGCATCCGTCGCAGCAACGAAATCTGCGGTATCACTGCGCAGACCCGCTATCTGAACGCGCTTCCCGCAGCGCACAACTACGCCATGAGTTCGCCAGGATCGTTAGGCGTGTTCACGGCGGGCGGCTGCGTGGTGCTGGCGAACGATCCGAGCGCCACGCTCTGCTTCCCGCTGATTGAACAGCATCAGGTTAACGTGACCTCGCTGGTACCGCCGGCGGTCAGCCTGTGGTTGCAGGCGATCGCTGAAGGGGCGGGCAACGCCCAGCTTGCGTCGCTGAAGCTGCTCCAGGTAGGCGGCGCACGGCTCTCCGCCACGCTCGCGGCGCGTATCCCGGCGGAAATCGGCTGCCAGCTGCAACAGGTGTTTGGCATGGCGGAAGGGCTGGTGAACTACACCGCCCTCGACGATGCGCCGGAACGCATCATCAACACTCAGGGCCGCCCAATGTGTCCGGACGACGAGGTATGGGTGGCGGACGAGGACGGCAACCCGCTCCCGCGCGGGGAAGTCGGACGTTTGATGACGCGCGGCCCGTACACCTTCCGCGGCTATTTCAACAGCCCGGAGCACAACGCCAGCGCCTTTGATGCCAACGGTTTTTACTGCTCCGGCGATCTGATCGCCATCGACGAGCAGGGCTACATCACCGTGCAGGGTCGCGAGAAAGATCAGATTAACCGCGGTGGCGAAAAGATTGCCGCCGAAGAGATCGAAAACCTGCTGCTGCGCCACGAAGCGGTGATCCACGCCGCGCTGGTGAGCATGGAGGACAGCCTGCTGGGCGAAAAAAGCTGTGCGTATCTGGTGGTGAAACAACCCCTGCGCGCGGTTGAGGTGCGCCGCTTCCTGCGCGAGCAGGGCGTTGCCGAATTTAAGCTGCCGGACCGCGTGGAGAGCGTGGATGCGCTTCCGCTCACGCCGGTCGGCAAAGTTGATAAGAAACAGTTGCGCCTGTGGCTTGCTGAACGCGCCCGGGGCTGAGGAACAGAGAATGGCCATTCCAAAATTAACCGCTTACGCGCTGCCAACCGCCGCAGAGCTGCCGACCAACAAGGTGAACTGGGCGTTTGAGCCGGAGCGCGCCGCACTGCTGATCCACGATATGCAGGAGTATTTCCTGAACTTCTGGGGCGAAAATAGCGACATGATGCAGCAGGTGGTGGCGAACATCGCTAAACTGCGCGCGTACTGCAAAGAACACAATATCCCGGTGTACTACACCGCGCAGCCGAAAGAGCAGAGCGATGAAGACCGTGCCCTGCTGAACGACATGTGGGGGCCGGGGCTGACCCGCTCGCCGGAGCAGCAGCGCATCGTGGCTGAACTGACGCCGGACGAAGCGGACACCGTGCTGGTGAAGTGGCGCTACAGCGCATTTCACCGCTCGCCGCTGGAGCAAATGCTGAAAGAGACCGGCCGCAACCAGCTGCTGATTACCGGCGTGTATGCCCACATCGGCTGCATGACCACCGCCACCGACGCCTTTATGCGCGATATCAAGCCGTTCTTTATCGCCGACGCGCTGGCGGACTTCACCCGTGACGAGCACCTGATGTCGCTGAAATACGTGGCCGGACGTTCGGGCCGCGTGGTGATGACCGACGAGCTGCTGCCGTCCGTTCCGGCAACGAAAGCCGCGCTGCGCGAGCTGATCCTGCCGCTGCTGGACGAGTCCGACGAGCCGATGGATGACGAAAACCTGATCGACTACGGTCTGGACTCGGTGCGCATGATGGCGCTGGCCGCGCGCTGGCGCAAGGTGCACGGCGACATCGACTTCGTGATGCTGGCGAAAAATCCGACCCTCGACGCCTGGTGGGCGCTGCTCTCCCGTGAGGTGAAGTGATGGCCGGGTTCGATTTTACCGGTAAAACGGTTTGGATAACGGGCGCGGGTAAAGGTATTGGCTATGCGACCGCGCTGGCCTTTGTGGAGGCGGGTGCGCGGGTGACCGGGTTCGATCTGGCCTTTCCGCAGGACGATTATCCGTTTGCCACCGAAACGCTGGACGTGGCGGACGCGGCGCAGGTGGGCGATGTCTGCGGGCGTTTACTCGGCACCCTTGAGCGCCTCGACGTGCTGGTTAACGCGGCGGGGATTCTGCGTATGGGCGCGACGGACGAGCTCTCGCTGGAGGACTGGCAGCAGACCTTCGCGGTTAACGTCGGCGGCGCGTTTAACCTGTTTCAGCAGACGATGGGCCAGTTCCGCCGTCAACAAGGCGGGGCGATAGTGACCGTGGCCTCCGATGCGGCGCACACTCCGCGCATCGGGATGAGCGCCTACGGCGCGTCGAAGGCGGCGCTGAAAAGCCTGGCGCTGACCGTCGGGCTGGAGCTGGCGGGCAGCGGCGTGCGCTGTAACCTGGTGTCGCCCGGCTCCACGGATACCGACATGCAGCGCACCCTGTGGAAAAGCGACGACGCGGAGCAGCAGCGCATTCGCGGCTTTGGCGAGCAGTTCAAGCTCGGCATTCCGCTGGGCAAAATCGCCCGTCCGCAGGAGATTGCCGCAACCGTGCTGTTCCTTGCGTCCGATGCCGCCAGCCATATTACCTTGCAGGATATCGTGGTGGACGGCGGCTCCACGCTGGGGGCGTGATGATCTGGAAACGTCATTTATCCCTCGACGAGCTGAACGCCACCAGCCAGAACACGATGGTGGCGCACCTGGGCATCGTCTATACCCGCCTCGGAGACGACACGCTGGAAGCGGAGATGCCGGTAGATGCGCGTACTCATCAGCCGTTTGGCCTGCTGCACGGCGGCGCTTCGGCGGCGCTGGCGGAAACGCTGGGCTCAATGGCCGGTTTTCTGATGACCCGCGACGGGCAGAACGTGGTGGGCACGGAGCTGAACGCCACGCACCACCGCGCGGTGTCGCAGGGCAAGGTACGCGGCGTGTGTCAGCCGCTGCATCTGGGGCGTTCCAGCCAGAGCTGGGAGATCGTGGTATTCGACGAGCAGGGGCGGCGGTGCTGTACCTGTCGGTTGAGCACGATGGTGCTGGGGTAAGTCATTCAGCTTAAAGTGATCGGCTTAACACTGTAGTGTAAATCTCTGGTTTGACCACGCATTATTGCGTTTCAAAGTTGTTAAATTTTATCCGTTGTTCTAGAAACAAAATGTAACATCTCACTGTTTCACAACAACGGATAACAGCTATGAACAACTCAGGGAAATACCTTACGTGGGCGGTGCTCTCCGTTGTGGGAGCCTTTGCCCTGGGCTATATCGCCCTCAACCGGGGGGAGCAGATCAATGCGCTCTGGATCGTCGTCGCCTCCGTCTGCATTTATCTCATCGCGTACCGTTTTTATGGCCGCTATATCGCAAAGACGGTACTGGGCGTAGACGGCACGCGCATGACGCCTGCCGTTCGCCACAACGATGGTCTGGACTACGTGCCGACCGATAAAAAAGTGCTGTTCGGTCACCATTTCGCGGCGATTGCCGGTGCAGGCCCGCTGGTGGGGCCGGTGCTGGCGGCGCAGATGGGCTATCTGCCGGGGATGATCTGGATCCTCGCGGGGGTGGTGCTGGCGGGCGCGGTGCAGGACTTTATGGTGCTGTTCGTCTCCACCCGTCGCGACGGTCGTTCGCTGGGCGAGCTGGTGAAAGAGGAGATGGGCGCGACCGCCGGGGTCATCGCGCTGGTGGCGACCTTTATGATCATGGTGATTATCCTCGCGGTGCTGGCGATGATCGTGGTGAAAGCGCTGACCCACAGCCCGTGGGGAACCTATACCGTCGCCTTTACCATTCCGCTGGCGCTATTCATGGGGATCTACATTCGCTACCTGCGCCCGGGCCGCATCGGGGAAGTCTCGGTCATTGGCCTGGTATTCCTGGTGTTCGCGATTATCTCCGGCGGCTGGGTGGCGGAAAGCCCGACCTGGGCACCGTTCTTCGACTTTACCGGCGTGCAGCTGACCTGGATGCTGGTGGGCTACGGCTTTGTGGCGGCGGTGCTGCCGGTGTGGCTGCTGCTGGCCCCGCGCGACTACCTCTCAACCTTCCTGAAAATCGGCACCATCGTCGGGCTGGCCATCGGCATTCTGATTATGCGCCCGACTCTGACCATGCCTGCGCTGACCAAATTCATTGACGGCACCGGCCCGGTCTGGACCGGCAACCTGTTCCCGTTCCTGTTTATCACCATCGCCTGCGGCGCGGTGTCCGGCTTCCACGCCCTGATTGCCTCCGGGACCACGCCGAAGATGCTGGCCAACGAGAATCAGGCCTGCCTGATTGGCTACGGCGGCATGCTGATGGAGTCCTTCGTGGCGATTATGGCGCTGGTCTCCGCCTGCATTATCGATCCGGGCGTGTACTTTGCGATGAACAGCCCGATGGCGGTGCTGGCCCCGGCCGGCACCGTTGACGTGGTCGCCTCTGCCGCGCAGGTGGTGAGCGGCTGGGGCTTTGCCATTACCCCGGAAACGCTGACGCATATCGCCAATGAGGTGGGCGAGCAGTCAATTATCTCCCGCGCGGGCGGGGCGCCGACGCTGGCGGTGGGCATGGCCTACATCCTGCACGGCGCGCTGGGCGGGCTGATGGACGTCTCCTTCTGGTATCACTTCGCCATTCTGTTCGAGGCGCTGTTTATCCTGACGGCGGTGGATGCCGGTACGCGTGCGGCGCGCTTTATGCTCCAGGATCTGCTGGGGGTGATCTCGCCAAACCTGAAGCGGACCGATTCGCTCCCGGCTAACCTGCTGGCGACGGCGCTGTGCGTGCTGGCGTGGGGCTACTTCCTGCATCAGGGCGTGGTCGATCCGCTGGGCGGGATCAACACCCTGTGGCCGCTGTTCGGTATCGCCAACCAGATGCTGGCGGGTATGGCGCTGATGCTCTGTGCGGTGGTGCTGTTCAAGATGAAGCGCCAGCGTTACGCATGGGTGGCGCTGGTGCCAACCGCGTGGCTGCTGATCTGTACCCTGACGGCGGGCTGGCAAAAAGCCTTCAGCCCGGACAACAAGGTGGGCTTCCTGGCCATCGCCAACAAGTTCCAGGCGATGATCGATAGCGGTAAGATCCCGGCGCAGTACACCGAATCGCAACTGTCGCAGCTGGTGTTCAACAACCGTCTGGATGCCGGGCTGACCATCTTCTTTATGGTGGTGGTTGTGGTGCTGGCGTTGTATTCTCTGAAAACCGCGCTGGCGGCGCTGAAGGTCGACACGCCGACGGCGAAAGAGACGCCGTACGAGCCCATGCCTGAAAACCTGGACGAGATTGTGACCCAGGCGAAAGGGGCGCATTAACCCGTGTGCCGGGTGGCGCTAGCGCTTACCCGGCCTACATTTCCAGTGAGACCAGAATTATGTTCGACACCCTCTCCAAAGCAGGTAAATACCTGGGCCAGGCCGCCAAAATGATGATTGGCGTGCCGGATTACGACAACTACGTCGAGCATATGCGCGTCAACCACCCGGACCAGACGCCAATGACGTACGAAGAGTTTTTCCGCGATCGCCAGGACGCCCGCTACGGCGGCAAGGGCGGGGCGAAGTGCTGTTAACCCTCTTTTGGTAAATAGAGGCTGATCTGCTCCTGTTTACAGCCGTAGATTGCCGCCAGCTTTTCGCGGGTGCGCTTTTGCGGGCGGGAGTCCAGCGCTTCCAGCTGTGACACGGCGGACTGGGTGATGCCAAGTTTCTCAGCGACCTCCTGCTGGGACATGCCGCGCAGAATGCGCCACGCGGCCTGTAGGCTGACGTTCTGCCAGGTCATGATGCTGCATACTTCTCCGGGCAATTCCACGTCATCATAGCAATCGTGTTCGACTTCGATATCCTCCAGATCCTCATCGGTTTCGTCGTCGATCTCTGCCATCTGTAAGCACATACGAAAGTATTCGTGATAGGGCATGACCACGAACTGTGTTTTTCCGTTATCGTCCTTAATTAGCTGAACAGCCATAGGTGGCTTTCTCCTCGTGCAGGTAAGTTGTTGATGTTCTGCGCTTGACGGCCAAAACATAACAATGGGTATTGGGATTGTCCCGAAGTGTAATCAGGATGCGGTATTCGCCAACGCGTAGCCGGAAATGATTTTCTGTCGCCGATATTTTTTTGATATCGGGCCGGGGAGCTGAACGATCGTCCAGTTCAGCAAGTTTTGCTTTGATTCTTCGCTGATATCGGCCATCAATTTTGGAAAGCTCTTTCTTTGCATTCTTTGACCACACAATCTTCATCCGTACCTCCACTGTACGCCCACACAAAACACAAGGAAATAATAAGACTATTAGATAAATTCCGAATTTCTTATGGGGTACTGTAGAGCGGAGAAAAACCGTGAGAAAGCGGCAAAACGCGAACCGTCGAGAGCGCTCGAGAAGGCCTCTGCCGGTAGACAGAGGCTTGCAGAAAATTTGCGATCAGGCGTTCAAACCGCCGTCGACGTCCAGACCGGTACCGGATATTTGCCCCGCAGCCGGGCTGGCGAGGAAGGTGACCGCCGCCGCGACGTCTTCCGGCTGGCCGTAGTGCCCCAAAGCAATAAGCTGACGCTGTGAGTCAGCCTGTTCCCCGTCTTCCGGGTTCATATCGCTGTTGGTCGGGCCGGGATGCACCAGGTTCACGGTAATGCCGCGTGGGCCAAGATCGCGAGCGAGTCCGCGGGTCAGGGAGTTGAGGGCAGATTTGGTCATTGAGTAGACCGCAATCCCCGGCTGTGCCACGCGGTTCGCCAGACAGCTGCCGATGTTGATGATGCGCCCGCCGTCAGACATATGCACCAGCGCTTCCTGAATAGCGATCACCACGCCGCGGATGTTGACGTTGATGAGGGCGTCGATGTCCGCCAGCGTCATGGACTCCAGCGGGCCGCCGCGCGCGATACCGGCGTTATTGACCAGGATGTCCAGCCCCCCGAGGGAACGCGCCGCATGGGTGACGGCATCCTGAATTGCCTGCGCGCTGGCGCTGTCCGCCTGAATGGCCTCGCCGTGCCGCCCCAGCGCCTTAATCTCATCGACGACCGCCTGGGCTTTATCGGCGGATTTTTCGTAGGTGATAACCACATCAGCACCGGCGCGCGCCAGCGACAGCGCAATCGCCCGGCCCAGCCCACGACTGGCACCGGTAACCAGCGCCTTTTTACCTGTTAAATCGATCTGCATGATGACCTCGTTACGAGAGTGGTGAGAATCATCATTAGGTATAGCCCGTCGGCGCGATTAACGGCTGAAGGATTCCACCTTCTCAAACGCGGCGCGCAGAACCTCAGGCGTTAACGTAATGGGTAAATAGTGAATCGACTCCACCGGGCGCAGGGTGTGGGCGATAACCCTATCCAGCTCGTCGCGGTTATTGATGTCGACGTCCAGCTCGCGAAGCCGGGTCGGCAGATTAAAACGCTGGTACGCCGCCACCAGCTGCGCCAGCACGTCGTCCTGGCCGAGCAGGGCATTCTGCACCAGAATGCCGTAGGCCACTTTTGTGCCGTGCAGGTATTTTTCCGTCTGCGGCAGCACGGTTAAGCCGTTATGCACCGCGTGCGCCGCCGCCACGCGGGTATAGCGCTCCCCCAAACCGCCAACCATACCGCCGCCGGCAATAATGGCATCCACCACGTCCCGGAACGCCTGCGTTTGTTCGCCGCGCTGCTGGTCCGCAAGCGCCTCTTCGCTGCGCTCCAGCAGCACGTCGCGGATCGCCAGCGCACCGTTGAGGCCGAGACGCACGGTGAGCGGCAGGATCTCAGGTTGAGGAGCGAGCACCGCCGCTTCGTACCACTTCGCCAGCGTATCGCCGATGCCCGCCAGCAAATATTCCGCCGGGGCGTTCAGAACGATCCGCGGCTCCACCAGCACCAGAAAGTTAGCGTCGTCAAAAATCTCAAACTGTAGCGCCTGACCGGCATCGTTGTACCAGACGGAGAGCGGCGTCCACGCTGCGCAGGTGGCGGCGATGGTGGGAATGCCGACGAACGGCACGCCCAGACGACGAGCCACGGCCTTGACGGTATCCATCACCGCGCCGCCGCCGATGCCAATCACCACGCTGGCTTCGCTTCCCGCTTCGTTCACCAGACGGGTGACGTCACGCTCGCTGCAATGGCCCTTAAACAGCAGCTGTTTTGCCCCCGGCGCGGTAAAACTCTGCGGCAGATAAGGGCGCGCGCCCTCAATCGCCCGCTCGCCGTAGATCCACACCGCTCGGGAAAGCTGTTCCGGGGTAAAGAAATCATCCAGGCGCGCAAGGCTTCCCGGGTGAGAAAAGTAGTTCGCCGGGCCGGGCACGACGCGAATATCGGTGTTGCTCATGAAGTTGTCCTTATTTTAGCAAGCGCTAACCCGATGTTATGTCTGGACATCCGGATGGCTAATAATATTTCGCTTTATCTTATGCCTTTTCCGTCGTTGTCAGTCAACCGGAGCTGTGAAAAATTCGCTAAATCAGAAGAGTAATGAAGGATTTACGCGGATGGTTTCCAGTCGCCTTGAGATGCGCGGTATCAGCCTGGCCTTTTCCGGCTTTCAGGCGCTGTCGCGCGTGGACTTTACCCTGAACGGCGGGTCGGTGCATGCGCTGACCGGGGCCAACGGCGCGGGGAAATCGACGCTGATGGCGGTACTGTGCGGGACGCACGATCGTTATGAAGGCGAAATCTGCATTAACAACCAGCCGGTATGTATCCGCGAGCCGCTGGACGCCAAACGGCTGGGCATCCACCTGGTGCAGCAGGAGGTGGACGTGGCGCTGATCCCCGGGCTGAGCATTGCGGAGAACATTATGCTCGACCAGCTGGCGCAGCCGGGACATCACTACAGCTGGCGCGCCGTTCGCCAGCAGGCGCGGCAGGCGCTGGCGCAGCTGGATGTTTCGCTGGACGTTCGCCGTTCCATCGACAGCTGCACCCTTGCCGAAAAGCAGCAGATTTTGCTGGCGCGGGCGCTGTCGCACCATTGCCGTTTTCTCATTCTTGATGAGCCCACCGCGCCGCTGGACGCGCACGAAAGCGAGCGTCTGTTTGCGGTGGTAAGACGTCTCCAACAGCAGGGCATTGGCGTGGTGTTTATCTCCCACCGTATTCACGAGCTGAAGGCCATCTGCGACACCTTAACGGTGCTGCGCGACGGCAAGCTGATTGAGTCCGGCCCGATGGCGGATCTCAGCGGAGAAGCGATCGTCGAGAAGATGCTGGGCCACGAGCTGAGCGATATCTACCCGCCCGCGCGACCGCCGCACGGCGAAGAGACGCTGCTGCGCGTCGACGGGCTTCACGACGATGTCCTGTTGAAAGACATCTCCCTGCACCTGCGCAAAGGCGAAATCCTCGGCATTGCCGGGCTGGCGGGGGCGGGCAAAACCGAACTCTGCAAGGCGCTGTTTGGCGCCAGCAAAAGCCGCGTGGCGCGCGGCGAGCTGAACCATCAGGCCTGGAAACCGCGCGATCCGGCAGACTCGGTGCTGCGCGGCCTGGCGCTGGTGCCGGAGGAGCGGCGCAAGGAGGGTATTTTTATCGACGAGACGGTAAGCATGAATCTTGCCGTGAGCGCCGATAACAGCTTCTCGCGCTGGAGTCTGTTTGGTCATCGTCAGGCGTGGCGCTGGGCGGAAGAGGTCATTGCCCGCATCGGCGTGCGCGCTCGGGGACCGGGGCAGGTGCTGCGCCGTCTGTCCGGCGGTAACCAGCAGAAGGTTGCCATTGGCAAATGGTTGCGTAATGACGCCAGCGTGTTGATTTTCGACGAGCCGACCAAAGGCGTGGACGTGAAGGCCAAAACCGATCTGTTCCAGCTGATTGACGGCCTGGCGCGCGAGGGCAAAGGGGTGATTTACGCCTCCGGCGAGTTCGCCGAGCTGGTGGGGCTGTGCGACCGCATCTGCGTGCTGTGGGACGGGCGCATCGTGGCGGAAATCGCCGGGGCCGAGGCTCGTGAAGAGACACTACTTTATTATTCAACCGGAGGAACGGCGTCGTGAGCAAGGCCCTTTCAGTGACCGCGGCGGCGTCTGGCCGTCAGCAACTTTTTGATTTTCTCTATAAATGGGGCATGTTGCTCACCGTCGTCGCGCTGGTGGCCGTCTTTGGCCTGGCGTCGGACAGCTTTCTCGACCCGAACAACATCATCAATATTCTGCGCTCGATTGCCATCGTGACGGTGATTGCCGTTGGCGTGTCGATTTCCCTGACCGTCGGCGGGTTCGATCTCTCCGTGGGCTCCACGGCGTCGCTGGCGAACGCGCTGGTGATTTCGCTTTTCGTCTGGCACGGCTTCGGCACTACCGAGTCGATTGTGATCACCCTTGCGCTCTGCACGCTGGTCGGCCTGTTTAACGCTTTCCTGATCGTCATCCTGCGCATTCCTGACATGCTCGCCACGCTCGCCAGCCTGTTTGTCATTCAGGGCGTGGCGATGACCTACAGCTACGGCGGGTCGATTACCGAGAACATGGTACTGCCGAGCGGCGACATGGCGGAAGGGACCATTCCGGCGGCGTTTGGCCTGCTGGGGCAGGTGCCGACCATTGTCATCATCATGCTGGCGGTGACGCTGCTGGCGCAGTTGGGGCTGTCGCTGACCACCCATGGACGCCGGATGTACGCCATTGGCGGCAACCCGGAAGCGGCGCGCCTCTCGGGCATTCGCACCACGCGCTACAAGGTGGCGGCCTACGTGATTGCCTCGCTGCTGGCGGGGCTGGGCGGCATTCTGCTGGCCTCCCGCATCGGATCGTCGCAGGTCAATGCGGGCGGCGGCTATCTGATGGATGCGGTGGCAGCGGCGTGGATCGGCTTCTCGCTGGCCGGGTCCGGCAAGCCGAACGCGCTGGGCACGCTGGTGGGAGCGGTGATCCTCGGTGTACTGTCGAACGGGCTGGTGATGCTCTCCGTGCCGTATTACGCCATGGACATAATAAAAGGGCTGGTGCTCGCGGTAGCGCTGGCGATTACCTACATACAAAAACGCTGACAACACAACGGGATAATAAATGAAAAAGATTGCGCTCTCTTTGGTGGCACTGGGGTTACTCACTTCTCTGCCGGGATTTGCGGCCACGCCCGCGCCGGTTCCGGCTTCCATTGCCAGTCATGACGGCCCGATCCGCATCGCGGTGATCCGTAACCTCGGCTCGGACGACAACACCACGCAGTTTGTTGCCGGGGCGATTCAGGAAGGGAAAAAGCTCGGCTTTAAGGTCAGCACCTTTTTGAGCAACGGGGATGACGCCAAATTCCAGGACTTTGTTAACCAGGCCATCAGCCAGAAATATGACGGGATCATCCTGTCGCAGGGCCGCGATCCGTACTCCACTGCGCTGGTGAAGAAGGCGGTGGATGCCGGGATCAAGGTCGCCGTATTTGATACCGCCGTTAACGGCGAGATCCCGGGCGTGACCGTCACCCAGCAGGACGATGCCTCCCTGACGAACCTCTCCTTCGGCCAGCTGGCGAAAGATTTCAACGGCAAGGCCAACATCGTCAAGCTGTGGGTGGCGGGCTTCCCGCCGATGGAGCGCCGTCAGGCGGCGTATAAAGAACTGCAAAAGCAGTACCCGGAGATTAAAGAGCTGGAGTCCATCGGCGCGGTCTCTTCTGACGTGCAGGGCGATACCGCCAACAAGGTGGGGGCGATCCTGGCGAAATACCCGAAAGGCAAAATCGACGCGATCTGGGGCACCTGGGACGCCTTCAGCCAGGGGGCGTATAAGGCGCTGAAGGAGAATGGCCGCACCGAGATCAAGCTCTACAGCATTGACATCTCCAACCAGGACTTACAGCTGATGCGCGAGCCGGGTAGCCCGTGGGCAGTGAGCGTGGCGGTGGATCCGAAGCTGATTGGCGCGACCAACGTGCGCCTGATCGCCAACAAGATTGCCGGGGAAGCCACGCCTGCCACCTACGACTTCAAAGCCGCCGCGATCCCGCAGGCGCTGCTGACCGCGCAGCCGGGGGCGGTGAACGTAGCGTCGCTGGGCAAAATCATTCCGGGCTGGGGCCAGACGGACGATTTTATCGCGCCGTGGTTTGCGACGCTTGCCGCTAAAAACAAGTAAACCAAGCCGGGTGGCGGCTGCGCCTTACCCGGCCTACATTTTGCACCCGTAGGCCCGGTAAGCGCAGCGCCACCGGGCATAAGGAGCTCAGGTGTCTCAATTACCCACCCCCGAATACAGCCGCAATATGCGGCTAATCGGCCATAGCGACCAGGGCGGTCGCCCGGACGGCGTTCAGCTGATGGTGCATCGCGGCTTCGCGTATATCGGTCATATGGTGTCGCAGGGCTTTTCGATTGTGGACGTGCGCGATCCAAAAAATCCGAAACCCGCGGGCTATATGCCTGCGCCGCCGGGCACCTGGAACGTGCACCTCCAGGCGCATGACGATCTGCTGCTGGTGATCAACGCCCGGGATCTGTTTGCCGATGCCCGCTTTGCCGACGAGAAGGTCTACTACACCCGTCAGGTGGGGGAGACCGTCAGCGACGTGCAGGATAAAGGCTGGAGCGCCGGGCTGCGGGTGTTTGATATCTCAACCCCCGACGCACCGCGCGAAATTGGCTTTCTGTCGCTGAGCGGTATCGGCATACACCGCATCTGGTACGTGGGTGGTCGCTGGGCGTACGTGTCAGCGCTGATCGACGGCTTTACCGACTACATTTTCCTGACCATTGACCTGGCGGACCCGCGTAAGCCCGAGGTGGCAGGGCGCTGGTGGCTGCCGGGGATGAACCAGGCCGCAGGCGAACAGCCCAACTGGCCGGAGGGCAAGCGCTACGCGCTGCACCACGCCATTATCACGGGCGATACGGCGTACGGCAGCTGGCGCGACGGCGGCTTAACGCTGCTGGACGTGAAGGACCGTACCCAGCCTAAGCTTATTAGCCACCGCAACTGGAGCCCGCCGTTTGGCGGCGGGACGCATACCGCGCTGCCGCTGCCGGACCGCTCCCTGCTGGTGGTGCTGGACGAAGCGGTGCTGGATAACCAGCAGGACGGTGAGAAGCTGATCTGGCTGTTTGATATTCGCGAGCCGTCGAACCCGGTGAGCATCTCCACCTTCCCGCAGCCGAATGAAACCGACTACGTGGCAAAAGGGGCGCATTTCGGCCCGCACAACCTGCATGAGAACCGGCCCGGAAGCTTCGTCAGCTCAACGCTGATTTTCGCGACGTATCAGAACGCGGGGGTACGCGCGTATGACATTTCCAACCCGTATCGGCCAGTGGAAACCGGGGCGCTGGTGCCCGCCGCGCCGGAGAGAATGATGGACACGCGGCCGAATCGCCCGCAGGTGATCCAGTCGTGCGACGTGTTTGTGGATGCGCAGGGGATTATTTACAGCACGGACTATAACGGCGGGCTGTCGGTGATTGAGTATCTGGGGTGAGTTTTTGCCGTGTGCGAAATGTAGGCCGGGTAAGGCGCAGCCGCCACCCGGCAAACAAACGGCACTCAACTGTACTGCCGCACCCTTGCCACCAGCGCTTCCGCGCTGTCGATGCGGTCGGCAATCAGAATCAGTGCTTTACCAAGCGTAATGGCGTGGCGCAGGCATTCGTGGCGCATCGCCTCGTCCTGAATGCTGTCGATATCCGCGACGTGGGAAAGCCCGACGCTGCGGCGAATGAGTTCGGTGCCGCAGAAGCCGATAGCATCGTGCCAGACTTTTTTCAGGAACGCGGAGGCATAGCCCGGCGCGCTGAGTGCGGCGTCGCGGGCTTTCTCGTTTGCCAGCGCCTGGAAACGTTCCGCGAAGCTGTTCCACAGTTCCTGAATATCGGTCAGGCGCTGCTCGCGCGCGGCGGCGGCATCACGAATGCCCAGATGCCCCGGCAGACCGCAGAAGTTGAGCAGCAGGTTGCCGATGGCGGTGCCGACGTCAAAGCCTATCGGGCCAAAGTAGCCGAACTCGGCGTCGATGGCCTTCAGGCTGCCGTCGGCCACAAAAATCGAGCCGCTGTGAATATCGCCGTGCAGCAGCGCTTCGGCCTGCGAGAAGAAGCGGTGCTTCAGGGAGGCCACGGCAATTTTTAGCGGGGCGTCGTCGCGCAGGGCGGCGACGTCATTTTCCAGCTCGGCAGGGTAGTTATTGCGCTCATGAACCTGGTACGGATCGTTGAAGAACAGATCTTCGGTGATCTCACACATCTCCGGGTTGATGAACTTCGCCACCTGCGCTTTTTTCTCGTGCGGATGCAGGTAGAAGTCGCTGGTGTGGAACAGGGTGTGAGCGAGATATTCACCCAGCTGCCGCGCCGCCTGCGGGTAGTAAACATTGTTGATCAGCTCGCCGCGCCAGATGCGATGGCTGGAGAGATCTTCCATCACCATCACCGCCAGTTCCGGGTCAAAGTGGTGGATTTTTACGGTGTGCTGCGGGCTATGCCTGTAATGCTCGACCAGGGTTTGCGCCTCGAGGCGGGCGCGATCCAGCGTCAGCGGCCAGGACTCCCCGACGCAGCGCACGTAGGGCAGCGCCTGTTTGACGATGATGCGGCTGACGCCCGCGCTGTCGAAAATTTTAAAAACCAGATTGAGGTTGCCGTCGCCCACTTCCTGCGCCTCTACCAGCGATGACGGATCGTCAAGCCCGCCAAACTGCCTGGCATACTCCACGGCGTCCTGAGCGGTAAAGGTACGGTATTGCGACATGGCCTGCTCCTCATGAGTTAACTAATTAAGACATGTAGACGTCTATACATCTGGATTTCATCCTGACACAATGTGCTACAACAACGCAACAGGGAATTAACGACATGCAGACATTACAGACGACCAGCCTGCGGGTGGCGGATAATCAGCTCTTTATTCTCGACCAGCAGGCGCTTCCGCAGGAGAAACGCTGGCTGGATGCCTCAACGGTGGAGGCGCTGGTCGGGCATATTCACGCTCTGCGGGTGCGCGGCGCGCCGCTGATTGGTCTCTCTGCAAGCCTGCTGCTGGCGCTGCTGGCTGAAAAAGGCAAAAGCCGCGACGCGCTGGCGGCGGCGCTGGACACGCTTCGCGCCGCACGCCCGACGGCGGTAAACCTGATGAATAACCTCGACCGCATGAAGCTTGCGCTGTGGGAGGAGGATTTCGTTCCGGCGCTGGTGGCTGAGGCGCTGCGCCTGATTGACGAAGACCGGCAGCTCTGCGATGCGATTGCAAAAGCGGGCAGCGCGCTGGTGAAACCCGGTAGCCGTCTGCTGACCCACTGCAACACCGGCGGGCTGGCAACCGCGGGCGTCGGTACGGCGCTGGGGGTGATTGCCCGCGCGCATCAGGAAGGTAAAGTCAGCAACGTCTGGGTGGATGAAACTCGTCCGTTGTTGCAGGGCGGCAGGCTGACTGCATGGGAGCTGGGCGAGCTGGGCGTGCCGTATCAGCTGATTACCGACTCCATGGCCGCCAGCCTGATGGCGAAAGGGCAGGTGGACGCCGTGTGGGTGGGAGCCGATCGCATCGCCGCCAACGGCGACGTGGCGAATAAAATCGGCACTTATTCGCTGGCGGTGCTGGCGAAATTCCACGGCATTCCGTTCTACGTCGCCGCCCCGCAAACGACGCTCGACCCGGCCTGCCCGAACGGGGATGCGATCCCCATCGAGCAGCGCGCCGCCAGCGAGGTGACGGGCGTCGTCGGAAGCTTTGGCGCGGTGCAGTGGGCGCCGGAAAACGCGGCGGTATATAACCCGGCGTTCGACGTCACCCCTGCCTCGCTGATTAGCGGCTGGGTGCTGGACACGGGTGTGGTCACGCCGGATGAGGTGGCGGCAGGGAAATTTGCCTGAGTCCGGCTATCCTTTAAGGGGTTCCCTTAAGAGGACAACATCGTGACGCTCGATCCTGAAACAGACTTAAAACTGGAGCGCGTGGTGGATGCACCGCGCGACCTGCTCTGGCTCTGCTGGACCACGCCAGAGCACATCAAAAACTTCTTCATTCCTGCTCCCCATAAGGTGACCGAATGCGACCTCGACCTGCGCGTGGGCGGGCGGTTCAACACCGTGTTTGAGGTGGACGGGCAGCGGATGGATAACCGCGGCGTATTTCTTGAAATCGATCCGGGGAACAAGCTCGTCTTTACCGACGGTTATACCGAAGGCTGGAAACCGGCCGAGAAGCCGTTTATGACGGCGATCCTGCTGCTGGAGGATATGGGCGAGGGCAAAACCCGCTATACGGCGATTGCGCGACACCCAACGAAGGAAATCCGCGAGCAGCACGAGCAGATGGGCTTCCACAAAGGATGGGGGATTGTGCTGGATCAGCTGGTGGGGTATGTGAAGGGGCTGAAACGATAGTGCTCATGGACCCCCTCTCCCTTGAGGGAGAGGGCTGGGGTGAGGGGGAGAATGCATGGATCATGTTGAAGAAAGATTTCTCCTTTTGGTATTCCTCATCTGACGAAATATTGGCTCTCCCTTTTCATCAAAGTATCTTTCCGGCCATATCACATCGGGCGAAATGTCTAGCGCCTGTGCGATAAGCAATTCACCTTTGGGCCACGGTCGGGTAAGTGCGTTTGCCAGTGTGGATGAGGAAAGGCCAGCCTTCCGGGACAACGCAGCCAGGCTTGTTCCATGTTTCTTTAGTGCAGCGATAATATCGGCCGGGTGCCAGTTCTGATGTTGCATTGTGTCCTCCTTACATGTGTTCGTTATGCGCCCAATTATCCTATTTTGGGATAAAAAGGCAACGGGAGGATATTCGATTTCAGGATATTTGTATGGAATCGGAACAATGGCTTCAGTTTACTCGGATGAATACCAGCGTGTTATCAATGCGTTGAAGAAAGCGCGTAAAGAGAAGGGGATGACTCAGGCGCAGCTTGCGGAGGCACTGGGAAAACCACAATCGTTTATTGCTAAAGTGGAAAACGGTGAGCGCAGGTTGGACGTGGTGGAGTTTGTGCATTTAGCATATTTGGTTGGGTTAGATACTGAAAAGATAATACGTGATATGGTTCTCATGAAGTCATGGAAGCAATAAAATAAGCATTACTTTTAGTTATTTGTAAAGAAAATATATGAGGTAAAAGTATGGATGAGCTAAATGATCTAATATTTGATATAGATAGATTAACTACGGAGGGGGTATTAGGTTTTTATAATTGTATAGAAGTTACTGAATTATTTGCATTAAATAAAAATAGCCGCGAAGTAATAAATGTTTTAACGCATCTCGTTTATGAAAATGTCACTAATCCTGAGTTTGAAAAGATAAGCTATTTGAATGGGAAAGATGATTTAAAAGTATCCTCTTTAAAGAGTTGGTATTTTGGAATTAAAAAATATTATATCACGCTTGAAACTATTTTATTGCTTATTAAAAAATTAATAAATGATAGAACATGGCTAAGTTGTGAAGATACATTGCCCGCTTGTCACTATAAAATTAATCCATATAAATTCATCCCAGCAGATAGTTACGATTCTAATGTAATAAATAAACTGTTAAAAAATAATTTTTTTGGTGGTTCTTTATTGATTGAATTAGAAAATGAAGAAAAAAATGAACTTCATTTCCTTTTAGATAATCCTCCAGTTCTTCAAGAATTATCTTCTAAAGTTAGTAAGTTGATTCCGTTTAGCATTGCATCAGTTTCTGATAAATTAGGCAGTGTATTAATACAAATTCCAGTAAATATTATTCGCGCGAGAGTTCGCACCTATCCAGATAATGAAAATTTACATTGCAAACTTGTTTGGCATCCCTCTGCTAAAAAAAGAGATGTGTATATTACTTTTAGGAGGATGGATCGTGATTCAAATATTGATTCATTTTACTCCACGGTGCTTAGCGCTGAGCAAAGTGAAATGATTTTCCCAAGTCAGTATGGCAGCCCTTACGAAATGACGATATGGGATCCTTTTCATAAAGTCCTTCTTTATGGAGTTCGGCCTTCGTCATTTATTAAAAGAATTGCATTGAATATGAGAGCAATTAATGGCAGTCCAAGAATTATTCCTTTAAAAAATGGTGGATTCGATAAAATACAACTTTATATTCCCCAAAACAGTATGATTGGAGAAAAAGATAGTCATGTTAAAAAATGGTCTTCGATTCGTATTTATCGTAGCGAACGAGAGCAACTCTTAAATGAAAAATATTTTGTCCAATATAACGCAAAGGGCAAATACAGAGAAAGTGAACGAACTCGAGCATTAAGTGATATCCGTTTTTTGATAAACAAATATGGGGAAAATGGTGTTTGTTTGTGGGATCCGTATCTTAATGGTGATGATTTGCTGGAAACATTATTCTACAATACATGTTTGAAATCGAAAATGAGAGCGATAACCTCCTCAAAATACTCTTCAAAAGTAACTGCTGATGCAATGTGTTCTAATGCTCAAGAAGATGCAAGTATGGACGAATATATTTCTGACTCATTTGTACGCTTGGCCACACTTCCACCACAAACATTGTTAGGATTAAATATTGAGGTAAGGAAACCCTGCGGTAACAAAGGGTGGAACTTTCATGATCGTTTTTTAATTTTTCCTTATACCGAAAATGAACCAATGGCTTGGTCAATAGGTACCTCGATAAATAGTGTAGGTAGAGAACATCATATTTTACAAAAAGTAAGTGATGCTCAACTGATAGCTGATGCATTTGAGGAATTGTGGGGTGTTATACAACATCCTGATTGCTTAGTTTGGAGTACATATGATAAATGATAATAAATTAGTAGAAGATCAATTGGCTCTTTATTTTTCTGAGGTTATTTGTGCTGTAAAAGAAGATTGTAATTGCATGGAACATTTATTGTTACGTGCAGAAAGCGTAGATGGATTGTCAGAATTTATCTTTATGAATAGAACTGGATGCACTGTTTATTCCAATAATGCATTGCTTTTTTTGAAATGGATTGAATGTATTATCTTCAATGGGGGTGTCAATGATAAATTTGAAGTTATTGCCATTTACTATATTATCGATATAACTATAGGTTCTGAGGTTTTTTGGGGTAATAATCGTCTCCATAGTGACCCAAAGTTATTTTTTTCAACGTCGATAGAGATGATAACTGCATCAAAGAGTTCTGTTGATTATGGTTGTGATACACATTTCCATAATATTGAAAAACAGAATTACATAAATGATATAATTGTAAAAAACGATTGGTATTCAATTTACAATGAATTTCATCGCGAGGCTCACGTTTACAAGTTATTTCTAAATCCTTTCATTAAGAATTCTGTTGATTTTCTTTTTTATAATTTCCGTGAAATGTTGATTGACGCTTTAAATAGACATAGGGATGTCCCAGTATTGTGGGGAGTGTTCGATTATTTGGGGGAAGATAAAGCACTGAAGTTGGCACTTTCAACAAATTCCGCATGCATCAATTTTTATACGATTGCTTCTATCTTTCCATTTAATGGAATTAGGAAAGAAAAAATCAATAAAGATCGTATTAGTGAATTGATTATGAATGTTTTTGCTAATTTAGAATTATCAAAGCATTTTATGAAGATATTTAATACATTTCCCTCTAGGTATCCGACTTTACAACAACCTTTAGGAAAAGCCTTGGCTTCTATAAATTCTGAGAGTTTAATGACGCTTTATTTTAATTCGATATCGTTACATCTTTACGGCCTGAATTCTGATAATAGAGGCCGAAAGGCTGTTTCTGAATGTATGTCTGAGTTTTCTTTGTATGCAGAAGAGTCGTTTAGAATGTCCACGTGGAAAATAGCTTATGAATTATGGAGGGAATGGTTTCAGATAAAAGAATTAAATTCTGAATTCATTAATGAAATAAGGGTTTGCGATATTGACTTTGCTATAACAATGTATTATTTAGAGTGTTGTACAAAAGAGGAAAGAGAATTAATAATGTTAGGAATTATTAATGAGATGAGGGGCTTTTCTTCACGGTGGTATAGTACATCATCTGCGATGACATCTTTCTGGTATACAAAATTGTGTGTTTTACAGCCCGTTTCGCATGCGGACAATATAGCATGCGATGTTCAACTGCCAATGGCAATGCTTGGTAGAACGTATATGCCTATTTGCTTTCAAGAAAATGAATATATATTTAGTACGCTAAAGGGGGGGTAAATTAAATGGAGCTAATGGTGTGGTTAAAAAGATATGAGGTCGTTTAGCATGGACCTCTTATCTTTATTAACTCAGCGTAGGATACTTTTGGGAGATGTTACTATCGGTAAA
Source organism: Enterobacter cloacae complex sp. (assembly GCF_900322725.1). Taxonomy (NCBI): domain Bacteria; kingdom Pseudomonadati; phylum Pseudomonadota; class Gammaproteobacteria; order Enterobacterales; family Enterobacteriaceae; genus Enterobacter; species Enterobacter cloacae complex sp. The sequence goes on from NZ_LT991957.1 coordinate 3,392,180, forward strand.
CTGCGCCACCCATCCCTCCGGATTGTCGAAAATACGAATGGCGGTAAAGTTCGGCTCTGATCCCATATCAAACCAGTGCGGCGTGCCGGCGGGCACGGAAATCAGGTCGTTTTTCTCGCACAGTACCTGGTACACCTCATCGCCAATATGCAGGCAAAACAGCCCCGCACCTTCCACGAAGAAGCGCACTTCGTCTTCGCCGTGGGTGTGCTCGTTGAGAAACTTCGCGCGCAGCGCCTCTTTCTGCGGATTGTCGGCGCGCAGGCTGATGACATCCCAGCTCTGGTAGCCTTTCTCCGCCACCAGCTTGTCGATCGCATGTTGATACGCTTCGATCACGGCTTCGGGCGCAGGATCCTGCCCTAAATCACGGTCTGCCGCCCAGCGCTCAAAGCGCACGCCCTTAGCGTTCAGCTGTTGAGCGATCTCGGCGGCGTCGGTGCTGTGCCACAGGTGTTGACTTGCGTCTTTATCGGAATAAATGGTCAATGCGCTCATGAAGGGATCTGCTCCGGATTAATCTCGTCAAACTGGTGGATCTGATGGTGATGGCTCGCGCCGTCATCTTCACCGCGAATCAGTTGCAGGGTGCGAAAACCCGCCTGTTCAGCCGCGTCCAGCTCCTGATGAACATCCGACAGGAACAGGATCTGCGACGGGGCGATGCCCGTTTGCGCCGCTATGTTCTGGTAAGACTGTACTTCGCGCTTGGCGCCGATGTGGGTGTCAAAATAGCCGCTGAACAGATGAGTAATATCACCTTCGTCGCTGTAGCCAAATAACAGTTTCTGCGCAGCAACGGAGCCTGAGGAATATACATAGAGATCAATTCCTTGCGCCTTCCATTTTTCCAGCGCGGGCAGAACGTCAGGGTAGAGATGGCCGGTAAAGTCACCGTTGATGTAGCCCTCCTGCCAGATGATGCCTTGCAGGGCTTTAAGCACCGTTGATTTGCGGTCTTCATCCATAAAGCTAAACAGCACGTTGATAAGCTCGCTTACGCCGGCATGCGGATCGCTGATTTCATCGCGCAGGTTGTCCAGAATTGATTTGACCGGCTCGGCGTACTGCTGCGCGGTCACGAAGGCCGCCAGCCGCTCACGCGCATAGGGGAACAAAACATCATGGACAAAACGGATATCGCTGGTGGTCCCTTCAATATCCGTCACAATCGCGCGAATCATACTCTCTCCAGTTGTCGTAAACGCATTTCGCATTCAAATAGAAATTCTAATCCTTCCAGATGACGGCGGGCTTCGGCCACGTCACGTCCCCAGCAGGTTAAGCCATGACCGCGCAGAAGAAAACCATAATTAAGCGGACGCTCCTGGGCGTAATGGGCGATGCGCGAGGCGAGGGCGTCGATGTCCTGGTCGTTATCAAACACCGGGATGGCGACGGTATCCAGATGCGTGGTCTGTCCGGCGAGGGATTTTTGCATCTCGAAACCGCTGATATTCAGCTCGGCTTCTTTGACCAGACGCGACAGCACCGTGGCATTAACGGTGTGAACGTGCAGGACGACGTTAGCCTCCGGGAACAGGCGATAGATGAGGGTGTGCAGACCGGTCTCTGCCGAGGGTTTTCGGCCAGACGGCGCGCGGTTGGTGGCGATCTCAACCTGTAGAAAATCGTCGGTGGTCAGGCTGCCTTTGTCCCTGCCGGACTCGCTGAGCCAGCAGAGGTGCTCGTCCTGACGCACCGACATATTGCCGCCGGTGGCGGGTGCCCAGCCTTTGGCTCCTATCCAGCGGCAGGCGTCGACCAGGTGTGTGAGCAGCAGGTTGTCTGTCATTTCCTTTTACCCCTCGGCCAGGAATATTGATATGGTTTAGACGTCTAAGCGTCTTGATTGCCAAAGATTAACATCGTGTTATAGTGGCAGCAACATAAGTATTACAAGCAGGCACGACAACATGAGCAATAACGCATTGATCCCGCAGAGTAAACTTCCTAACCTCGGTACCACCATCTTTACGCAGATGAGCGCCCTGGCGCAGCAGCACAACGCCATTAACCTCTCGCAGGGGTTCCCCGATTTTGACGGTCCGGAATATCTACAGGAACGTCTGGCACACCACGTGGCGCAGGGGGCGAATCAGTATGCGCCGATGACCGGCGTGCAGGCGCTGCGGGAAGCCATTGCCGACAAAACGGCGGCGCTGTATGGCTATCAGCCCGATGCGAACAGCGATATCACGGTGACCGCAGGGGCGACCGAAGCGCTCTATGCGGCCATTACCGCGCTGGTGCGCGTTGGGGATGAAGTGATCTGCTTTGACCCGAGCTACGACAGCTATGCGCCTGCGGTTGAACTCTCCGGTGGCGTGGTGAAGCGCGTGGCGCTCCAGCCGCCGCACTTTCGTCCTGACTGGCAGGCGTTCGCCGCGCTGCTGAGTGATAAAACTCGTCTGGTGATCCTGAACACCCCGCATAATCCGTCGGCGACGGTGTGGCAACAGGCCGATTTTGCCGCGCTGTGGCAGGCCATCGCCGAGCGGGAAATTTACGTCCTGAGCGATGAAGTCTACGAACACATCTGCTTTGCGGCGGAAGGGCACGCCAGCGTGCTGGCCCATCCGCAGCTTCGCGAGCGCGCGGTTGCGGTGTCGTCATTCGGGAAGACTTACCATATGACCGGCTGGAAAGTGGGGTACTGCGTGGCCCCGGCGGCCATCAGCGCGGAGCTGCGTAAGGTGCACCAGTACCTGACCTTTGCGGTCAACACGCCCGCCCAGCTGGCGCTGGCGGACATGCTGCGCAGTGAACCGCAGCACTATCGCGAGCTGCCGGATTTTTACCGCGCGCGTCGGGATCTGTTCGTGGCCGCGCTCGGCAAAAGCCGCCTGGAAATCCTGCCCTGCGAAGGGACCTACTTCCTGCTGGCGGACTACAGCGCGATATCCGATCTGGACGACGTCAGTTTTTGCCGGTGGCTGACGAAGGAGGTGGGCGTGGCGGCCATTCCGCTGTCGGTGTTCTGCGCCGATCCCTTCCCGCACAAGCTGATTCGCCTGTGCTTTGCGAAGCAGGAATCGACGCTGCTGGCGGCGGCGGAGCGTCTGGCGACGCTCTGACTATTTCACCGTCCAGGCTTCGGAATAGCGACGGTCTGCAAACAGCTCCAGCAGGCCGTTGATCTGTTTGAGGCGCAGCACCTCGTCGCCGTCCATCCCCAGCTCCTTACCGATTTTTTCGTCGTTCCAGCCTAGCTGGGCCAGTTCCCGCACAATGTCGGACATGGCGTTAATCTGGTGGCGTCCCCGCGCGCGGTTATGGCGAATGGTGGCCGCCATCCGATCAAGCTTTTGCTGACGATCTTTGCGCAGGCAGGTGACGGGCAGATAGCCCCTGAGCTGGCGCTTCAGCGCGGCCCTGCTTTTGCCGATTTCGTGGCGATGGAATCCGTCCACGATTTCATAGTGCGCCGGCTCGCTTTCTGTCACCACGATGGGCTGGGTAAAGCCGTCCAGCTCCAGCGATTTGCTGAGCAGCCGTTTTTCCGGTGGCGCCACGTTGTTGGGGTTGTAGTCGTTGGCGCTGATGTCGTCCTGCCTGATCCACAGCACGCAGTCGACGGGCTGATCGCGAAACGGGCTGAGCTGATGGATGGCCTGGCGAAACGCATTGATAGCGTCAATTCTTTTCTCATCGCTTAACGTCTGAAGGTACGCTTCCATTTCGCTGATTATTCGTTGTTGCATAAAATTCCCCACTCCTTGCGTTTTGATTTCATTCGTTCGCTGTAGCGCTGATAGTGCCTGGGTTTGTTTGGGCTAAACGAGAGCGCCCGACACCAGTAATCGTTATTCAGCAGAACCTTGCATATCCGCCGCCATGAGGGGATATCCTTCGCGCCAATATCGCCCTCCTGCGTTTCGGGGATATCCGCCATCCCGCGCTTCTGATACCAGTGCAGGTACACCGCGACCTTATTGCGGTAATGTTCAGCGGTCGTTTGCGGCATGCTGTTGAGCAACAGCATGGCGTATTGGCGCCAGCTCAGGTGGTCGGGCTTGAGGATCTTCCTGTGGCCGTAAAAGTGGTTGTCGTGCCCGGCGTAGATCCCGCCGCTGCGCACGCCGCTTACGCGTTCGCACATGGCGGCCCAGCGATCGGGCTCCACGACGTGGTAGAGCCATAACCCCTGGCGCTGCTCGGGGCCAAAGGGCTCACAGATGCGCATATAGCGCGGCGGCACGCCGGCCTGGTACATCAGGTCGTAGAGTGTGTTATAGGGACAGCCGGATTTGGCAAACCAGGTCCAGATGTCGGCGGTTTTCCAGTCGTAAAGAGGATAGATATACCAGGCATGCCCGCCGGGCGCGACGGTTGTCCAGGGTTTGTCATCGGAAAAGCGCTGCTTGCGGGCGGAGGCGATAGCAAGAAAGCGGTTGTAAGATTCATCGGCGCGGATGCCCACCATCACTGCGGCGGGGCGCCTTCGCGCATACCATTCGGCAAAGTCCCGGACGAAGGCTTCGAAGGTCATTCCCTGCTGATAAAAAGCGAAGTACTGAGGGTCGGTAATGGCATCTTCAGGCGGCAGGCGAACCCAGCGGGTGCCCGGCTCCCAGCACTGCCATTCGGGCTGAAACTGGGACAGCGCATTTTGCGTGGTGATCGGCAGAGCCACCCACCAGAAGTGATGGATAACGTCCTGATACAGCACACGCATGTTTTCGATGTGCTCGATAGTGCTTGAAAACTGTGCTTCCCAATCCAGAAAAAGCACGTCGATTTTTCGCTTTAAGCGCCGCGCCTGCTGCGCGACAAGGTGGAGCATAACCGTTGAATCTTTTCCGCCAGAAAAAGAGACGCAGACCCGCGTCAGGTTCTGAAGCGTCCAGTTTATGCGTTCTGTAGACGCCTCCAGAACATTTTCCTGAAGCGGTAATTTATAGAGAGACATGATGAATCGCGTCCTGCGTATTGAAGACTTTTTACATTATTGAACGCCAATAATCGTATTATCTGTCTGTATTCACAAGTCATCATTGCTATATCGTGCGCCTGCTCACGGGCGGCGGTGGTTCATTATATTGATACGGTTAATGCGCCAGCTTATGCATTTTTTCAATGAATGTTGAAAAAACGGTGCTGTTCAGCGACGAGCGATTGTACAGCATATAAATAGGAATATCCGGTAATTCAAACGGAGGGATAAGCCGTTTTAACCCGAGCGATGATTTATACGTTTCAAAAATAGAAAGCGGGATATACCCTAACAGGTCCGACATGCTGACCATAGAGACAAACGAGCTCATGGAGTCCGTGCGAAAGGCGATATTTCTGTCAGGATAAATGTCCGATGCACGGCCCTGAAGCTCCTTAATACCCGGATTAGTGCTCTGGTAGAAGGTAAATTTCTCCTGCTTTAGCAGGTCCAGCGTGACCTCGCCGTCAAGGCGCGAATGATCCTGGCGACAAAACAGCACAGACGGAATCGTCACGAAGTGAGAGCACACCACGGCGCGGCTGTTGACCGGCGAAACGGTAAAGATCAGGTCGGCTTTGCGGTAGGCCAGTAAATCCTCCGCAGACTCTGCCGAAACGAGCATATCGCGTTGTTCTACCTCGTAATTTTCCTGAGACATCAGCAGCCGGATGGGTTCATAAAGGTAGCCCGGAGAGACCATCTGCGAGCAATAAATCACAAACTTCTTTTTGATGTCGGCATCGTGCATCAGGTTGATGGTCTGCTCTATCTGGTTGAGGTTTTTCTCAAGATGCTGGTGCAGATTGATGCCAACGGTCGTCGGGGTGATGCCTTTACCGGAACGAATAAACAGCGGATCGTTCAGTTGTCCACGCAGGCGCTGAAGCGACTGGCTTACCGCGGAAGGGGTGATATAAAGCATTTCCGCTGCTTTACTGATGCTAAGATGTTGATAAATGCATTCAAAAATAACTAACAGGTTAAGATCGAACTTTTTAAGATCGTAAAGGTTTGCCATGTTTCATCCTGACTGTGCCGTGTGTGCGGGTATGACATATTGTTGATAACTATAGATTAAAGCTAACCATTTACAATCCTTTTGGTTAACGACTTAAAAAGATATTTAAGTCATCTTAATATATCACGCTGTCGCATTAATGAAATAGAACTTCAGATGTGATTAAGATAATTTTATCTTTGAACAGAGCGATAATAAATTAAAGGGTAATTGACATTTATATATTGCCTCTTATTCATCACCCGTTATGATTTAGTCAGGTCGGATGACTGTTCGGTTAAACCTATCAGAGCCATAGACAGGAATGCCCCTGTTAAGGATTGCTCAATGCCTGTACGGGTGGTGTAATCAGGGTGCTGTTACCGCCTTGATACAAGGTAAGTAGAGCGCAACGTAACGCCAGCTTCGGCTGGCACTGAATGTACCTGCGGGGAATTCAGGTATCAGGGCCGCCCGTTGAGGCGGCCTTTTTACTTTCAGGCTTTCCTGTAAAGAGTTCACCTTGCTGTCTTGTTGCCGTTGTAAGGTTTGGCTGATTGATTTGATAAAGCATACGCATTAGCCCCGATGAGCAAAGTTGGTTACCTTACATCTCAACGAAAACACGGAGGAAGTACAGATGTCCTTGATTAACACCAAAATTAAACCATTCAAAAACCAGGCGTTCAAAAACGGTGAGTTCATTGAAGTTACCGAGAAAGATACTGAAGGTCGCTGGAGCGTCTTCTTCTTCTATCCGGCTGACTTCACCTTCGTTTGCCCGACTGAACTGGGCGACGTTGCTGACCATTACGACGAACTGCAAAAGCTGGGCGTAGACGTTTACTCAGTGTCTACCGATACCCACTTCACTCACAAAGCGTGGCACAGCAGCTCTGAAACTATCGCGAAAATCAAATACGCGATGATCGGCGACCCGACTGGCGCCCTGACCCGTAACTTCGACAACATGCGTGAAGATGAAGGCCTGGCAGACCGTGCAACCTTCGTTGTTGACCCGCAGGGTATTATCCAGGCTATCGAAGTTACCGCTGAAGGTATCGGCCGTGATGCATCTGACCTGCTGCGTAAAGTGAAAGCGGCTCAGTACGTAGCTTCTCACCCAGGTGAAGTGTGCCCGGCGAAATGGAAAGAAGGCGAAGCAACTCTGGCGCCATCTTTAGACCTGGTCGGCAAGATCTAAGTCTGTAAAGCCTGGCGGCGCTGTGCTTGCACAGGCCTACGGTATCGTAGGCCGGGTAAACGAAGTGCCTCCGGTAATCAATGGGCGCACCCGCGCCCATTTCATTCCAGCACCATGATGCAAGTTGCATTCAGGCCGCCCGCAAAGGCAGCTTGCATGATGACGTCTTAAGAGAGGGAAGAACCATGCTCGACACCAATATGAAAACCCAGCTCAAGGCCTACCTTGAGAAACTGACCAAACCCGTTGAGCTGATTGCCACGCTGGACGACAGCGCGAAATCGGCAGAAATCAAAGAGCTGCTGGCAGAGATCGCTGAGCTGTCGCCGAAAGTGACCTTCAAAGAAGACAATTCGCTTGCGGTTCGTAAACCTTCTTTCCTGATTACTAACCCGGGCTCGGACAAGGGACCGCGTTTTGCCGGCTCTCCGCTGGGACATGAATTTACCTCACTGGTGCTGGCGCTGCTGTGGACCGGTGGTCATCCGTCTAAAGAAGCGCAGACCCTGCTGGAGCAGATCCGCGATATCGACGGTGATTTTGAGTTTGAAACCTATTATTCGCTCTCCTGCCACAACTGTCCGGACGTGGTGCAGGCGCTCAACCTGATGTCGGTTCTGAACCCGCGCATCAAGCATACGGCGATTGACGGCGGCACGTTCCAGAATGAAATCACCGATCGCAACGTGATGGGCGTTCCGGCGGTGTATCTGAACGGTCAGGAGTTCGGTCAGGGCCGCATGACGCTGACGGAAATCGTCGCGAAAGTGGATACCGGCGCGGAAAAACGCGCGGCGGAAGAGCTGAACAAACGCGATGCGTACGATGTGTTGATTGTCGGTTCCGGCCCTGCGGGCGCGGCGGCAGCGGTTTACTCCGCACGTAAAGGGATCCGCACCGGCCTGATGGGCGAGCGTTTCGGTGGTCAGGTGCTCGATACGGTAGACATCGAAAACTACATTTCCGTGCCGAAAACCGAAGGTCAGAAGCTGGCCGGTGCGTTGAAGGCGCACGTCAGCGATTACGCTGTGGACGTCATCGACAGCCAGAGCGCCAGCAAACTGGTTCCGGCGGCGGTAGAAGGTGGCTTACACCAGATTGAAACCGCCTCTGGCGCGGTGCTGAAAGCGCGCAGCGTGATCATTGCCACCGGCGCGAAATGGCGCAACATGAACGTGCCGGGTGAAGATCAGTATCGCACCAAAGGCGTGACCTACTGCCCACACTGCGACGGCCCGCTGTTCAAAGGCAAACGCGTAGCGGTGATCGGCGGCGGTAACTCCGGCGTGGAAGCAGCTATCGATCTGGCGGGGATTGTTGAACACGTTACCCTGCTCGAATTCGCCCCAGAGATGAAAGCGGACCAGGTGTTGCAGGACAAAGTGCGTAGCCTGAATAACGTCGACATTGTGCTGAATGCCCAGACGACGGAAGTGAAAGGCGACGGCAGCAAGGTGACCGGTCTGGAATACCGCGACCGCGTGAGCGGCGATATCCACAGTGTACCGCTGGCGGGGATCTTCGTTCAGATTGGTCTGCTGCCAAACACCACCTGGCTGGAAGGCGCGATTGAGCGCAACCGCATGGGCGAGATCATCATTGATGCGAAATGCGAAACCAGCGTGAAAGGGGTATTTGCGGCGGGCGACTGCACCACCGTGCCGTACAAGCAGATCATCATCGCCACCGGCGAAGGTGCGAAAGCGTCGCTGAGCTCGTTTGATTACCTGATCCGCACCAAAACCGCATAACAAAAGAAAGCAAGACTATACCTGCAATGCAAGAGGCCACCAGAAGGTGGCCTCTTTTTTTATCTGACGACCATCACCGGAATGTGGGTGTGGCGGATCACGCTGGACGCGTTCGATCCCAGCAGGTGCGTGGTGATGGAAGGATTACGCGAACCGATCACCACTACGTCCGCATTCAGCTCCGCGGCCAGCTCGTTGACGGCGTCGCGAACGCTGCCGAAGCGAACGTGAGTTTTAATGCGGAAAGGATCGATGCTGAAATGCCCGACCATGGTTTGCAGGCGCGTTTCGGCTTCGTGCTGTAAATGCTCTTCAAAACGACGCACGTCGGCAGCAAAGCGGTGCAGGCTCAGGCTGGCAGAGCCCGGTAAGACATGCAGAAGATGAATAATTCCGTCCTGCTGCGCGAGAAATTCCGCGTGACGTACAGCTTTATCACTCAGTTCCATTTCGAAAACATCAACCGGCATAATGATTGTTTGATACATAACCGTTTCTCCTTGTTTATAAACGCTGAAATCATTCAACCACAAAATATAAATGGTTTCTGTAATCCCGACAGCACTTTTTCATTTCGCCAGGATAAATCTCAAAACAGCCGGATTCCGGGGCAGATCCCGTGGGGTAGCTACCCTTTTATAAGCTAACCCACACCCTTTCGGAGGTTGCATGAAAGCTCTCACCTATCACGGTCCACACCATGTTCGGGTTGATAACGTGCCTGACCCGGGCATTGAACAGCCAGACGATATCATCCTGCGCGTAACGGCCACGGCGATCTGTGGTTCTGATCTGCATCTTTATCGCGGAAAAATTCCCAAGGTCCAGCACGGCGATATCTTTGGTCATGAATTTATGGGCGAAGTGGTGGAGTGCGGAAGCGAGGTGAAAAACGTGCAGAAAGGCGACCGGGTGGTGATCCCGTTTGTGATCGCCTGCGGCGACTGCTTTTTTTGTCAGATGCAGCAGTACGCGGCCTGCGAAAACACGAACCGCGGGCAGGGCGCGGCGCTGAACAAAAAGCAAATTCCCGCTCCTGCGGCGCTGTTTGGCTACAGCCATCTCTACGGCGGCGTGCCGGGCGGACAGGCTGAGTACGTGCGCGTGCCGAAAGGTAACGTGGGGCCGTTTAAAGTGCCGCAGTTGTTGTCTGATGACAAAGCGCTTTTCCTGTCCGATATTCTGCCAACCGCCTGGCAGGCGGCGAAAAACGCCCAGATCCAGAAAGGCTCCAGCGTCGCCGTATTCGGGGCCGGACCGGTGGGGCTACTGACCATTGCCTGCGCGCGTCTGCTTGGCGCAGAGCAGATTTTCGTGGTTGACCATCACCCTTACCGGCTGCGGTTTGCTCAGGAGCGCTATGGCGCCATCCCGATTAACTTTGATGACGATAACGACGCGGCGGAGAAAATCATTGAGCAAACGGCCGGGCAGCGCGGGGTAGATGCGGTCATTGATGCCGTTGGGTTTGAGGCCAAAGGCAGCACGACGGAAACGATCCTCAGTAACCTGAAAATTGAAGGCAGCAGCGGCAAAGCCTTGCGCCAGTGCATTGCGGCGGTGCGACGCGGTGGCGTGGTCAGCGTGCCGGGCGTATATGCCGGGTTTATTCACGGCTTCCTGTTTGGCGATGCCTTCGATAAGGGGCTGAGCTTTAAGATGGGCCAGACGCACGTCCATGCCTGGCTGGGAGAGCTGCTGCCGCTCATCGAAAAGGGGCTGCTCACGCCGGAAGATATTGTGACCCATTACCTTCCGCTGGCCGACGCGGAGCGCGCCTATAAGATTTTCGAAAAACGCGAGGAGGAGTGCCGCAAGGTGATCCTTGTGCCTGGCGCAGATACCCCGGAGGCCGCACAGCAGAAGGTGAAAGGGCTGGTGAATGCTTTCCCCGGCGGCGTCGTGTGAGGCCTCTCACTGACACTCTCGGGTGATTTTGCGGAAAGAGGATGCAGACGCATCCTCTGTGCAAAGCGGGGTCGCTTGTTCAGAAGGGATTAACGCAGGTAATCGCCCGCGGCTTCGGGCTGGTAGAGCAGCTCAAGCACTTCCAGGTGGGCCGAGGCGCCGCCCGGGAGTTCCCAGTGGATGGTATCGCCCGTGCGCAGCCCAAGCAGCGCCGCGCCCACGGGGGCCAGCACCGAAAGCTGCGTGCTGCTGTCGGTCATCTGCGCCGGGTAGACCAGCGTGCGGGTCAGTTCTTCCCCGGTCGTCAGGTTGCGGAACTTCACCTGGCTGTTCATGGTGACCACATCATGCGGCATGGTTTCAGGCGTACACATCTGCGCCCGGTCCAGCTCCTCGTTCAGCGCATCCGCTACCGGCAGCGAGGCAAATTCTGGTTTTTCCAACAGGCGGTCAATACGTTCTGCGTCGAGTTCATTGATGATAATCGTAGGTCTGGACATTTTTACTCCATGTCGTTAATGCTGCGTGTAACGCAGAAACCAATCCAAAAGAAAACCCTCGCCGTCTGGCAGCGAGGGTTTAACTTATCTGATGATACTGTCTGAACCCGTAAGTTTGAAGTGATGAACGTCACAATCATGCGCCATATGAATTTTTGGCAATAAACCCGGCCCCCGATTCACGCTGAACGGAAATTTCGTTAGTCTGGGAAGACCGAACCCGGGCAATGCGCTTTGCAGCCCACCGTAGAGAGAGCGATATGTACTTTTACCAACCTTCTCAGGGGCACGGCCTGCCGCACGACCCGCTGAATGCCATTATCGGCCCGCGTCCGATTGGCTGGATCTCATCCAGTGATAAGGCCGGACAGCTGAACCTGGCCCCGTACAGCTTCTTTAACTGCTTTAACTATCGCCCCCCAATCATTGGTTTTTCCAGCAACGGCTGGAAAGACAGCGTGCGGAATATTACCGAAACGGGTGAGTTTGTCTGGAACCTCGCGACGCGCGATCTGGCCGAGGCGATGAATGAAACTTCCGTCACGCTGCCTCATGGTGAGGATGAATTTACCTTTGCCGGCCTGACGCCCGTAGCCAGCCAGCTTGTGGGCGCGCCGCGCGTGGCGGAAAGCCCGGTTAATTTCGAGTGTCGATTATCGCAGTGCATTCAGCTTACCGGCGCGGACGGGACGCCGATTGATACCTGGCTGGTGCTCGGCGAAGTGGTGGGCGTCCACATCGCCGAAAGTCTGCTGGAAGAGGGGATTTACCAGACCGCAAAAGCGCAGCCCATTCTGCGTGCGGGTGGACCGACGGCCTACTACGCCATCAGCGACAGCCATCGGTTCGATCTGGTACGCCCGGACGCTCGCAGGAACAATCAGTAACCGGCTTTATCGATGACGAACTGTTTACCGCAGTTGCCCGGATGCGGCTGCGGAGCAAAGGAGCCGGCAGAGAGCGGCTGGTTTATGGTGCTGGATTTCAGCAAGATCTGCATTTCGGTCAAATAGGCAGGATTGCCATGGCAGGTAAGCTTGAAGGCTTTTACATTCTGCTTCCCCCAGCTTTTGGCCACGGCGGCATCAAAGTCGCTGCGGCGTACGGTTTTGCCGTAGTTCTCCGCCAGAAATTCCCCTACCGCGCTACTCTTCACTTCCTGGTTCATGCGCACCATGGTGCCGAAGTAGGCGTCGGGATCAAAACCAAAGCAGACGCCGTGTTTCGCGTATTCATAACGTTCAAGGCAGGAGTTGCCGCCCGCGCCGGGCATCACGCTGTTTAGCTTTGCCGCGCCCGAGAGCGATAGTCCGGTTTCTGCGGCGGCACATTTGCGGCTGGCTTTTGCTTCCGGCATGTTCGGCACCGGACGCGTGGCGCAGCCGAAGCGCATCCAGCGGCGTTCATCCACGCCGCGAGCAGCGATCGATTTCGGCAGGCCGGGCCATAAGCCGTGGACGGTCAGAAAATCGGTTTTGTTGCTGCTCTCTTTTTGCAGCCGGCACTCGTCCGGTTCGTCGCGGTTACGTTCGACCATGCTTTGGCAAAATCCGGTTTGCCAGGAAAGCGCCAGAACGTAGCGATCGAAATCGCCGTACTGCGTGGCTTTAAGAGGGTCCGCCTGGAGTGAGAAGACACAGAGTACAAGCGCTACTGCGCCAGACGGGATAACGATATCCTTCCTGAACATTTGCTTTCCTGATTGGTTGGGCGCGATTAATTTCTGGGGGTTATTAAAGCACAAAAAGCGCCCGCAGGCGCTTTTTGGAAACCAGGAATTTCGCTTAGGCAGCGCCGGGAACCAGCACTTCGGTGGCAATAATGACGATAATCAGACCAACCAGCACCGGCACTGACGTGCGTTTTACCACTTCGAACGGAGAGATTTTTGCCATTCCCGCAACCGCAACCACCACGCCCGATACCGGAGAGATGGTACGACCCAGGTTAGAGGCCTGAAGCATTGGAATGGACAGGTAAGCCGGGTTGATGCCGGAGGTGTGTGCCAGCTTAGGGATCATCTCAACAAAGGCGTAGAAAGGCGCGTTACCGGAGCCGGTGGTCATCGCCGCCAGCATGGTCAGCACCACCAGCACCAGCATCAGGATAATGCTGGCCGAGCCGAACGAGGTGGCGATAGAGATCAGGCTCTGAATAAAGCCGATGGTGCTCAGCCCCTGGGCAAATACCCCTGCGGCAACCAGCAGCATTACCACGCCCGCGAAGGCGTCCGCCATACCGCGGAAGGCGACTTCCAGACCAGTGAACACTTTCTGGGTATTAAAGCCACGGACAAATTCGAGGATGGCCGCCAGCAGCATACAGATCACCAGGATAGTGATGATGTGCAGCTGCGGACCCCATTTGCCGTCAAAAATAAGCACGCCAATAATCGGGGTGAACGGCAGAATAGAATAAAACGCCGGGGCGGTAGTGGTGATTTCGCTGACGTCCATCATTTCATGGCTGACGTTCTCTTTCTTATCGAGATAGCGCTGCCAGAAGAAGTGCGCCACGCCCATACCGAGAATAGCGGTAATAGAGATCGGCAGCGTGGTTTTGAAGGCGAAGTCAATCAGCGACATTTCCGCCGCTTTTGCGGCCAGCACTACGTCACCGGAAGTAGGGGAGAGGATAATCGCCGCCGGAGAGGCGCAAATAGCCGCCGCTGCGCCACGGCTGATCCCGACGTTAACCATCACCGGGAATAACGTCGCCATCAACAGCACGCCGAGGCCTGTCGCTGAGGAAACGGCTAACGACATCAGGCAGGCCAGGAAATAGGCCGCGACCATCAGCAGGTAGGGGGAGTTAATATATTGCAGCGGCTTAGAGGCCAGCTTCACCACCATATCATTCGCGCCGATATGGGTCATGTAGGCGGCAAAACCGCAGAGCATCATGATCATCATGCCCAGATCGCCGCCGCGGCTCATCAGCAGAATTTTTATATATTCCACAATATCGGTGGCGGTATATCCCGTGCTGGCTTCACTGGCGGGTAATACCTGATGACCCATTAGCGCGCTAATGATGAGCAGCGCAAGGCCGCCGACAAATAACACGCCGGTGGCAGAGTATCCTTTAATGATGTAGCGTGCTACACCGACAATGACCACGACTCCAATGAGGAGTTCGAGAAAAGTAAGCATGATTTCCCCTGTATCCTTGCTGCCCGAGAGGACAAATAATCAATAAAAAAGCAGCCTGAAATGTGCCGAATAAATGGCCAGTCCTTGCTGATTAAAATCAAGAAAGCGACGACTAAAGGCAATGATGATGATATTTTTGCTCATCCTGCGTCATTTATCTTATGTCCTTATTGACCAGATGAATAGAGATTATATGTCATTAAATTGATATGTAATTGTTAATTTTTTGGGGTGTGGCGTGCTTTTGTCCCAGCATCTCGCTTCGAAAAGCGTTGAAGCACGCGAACGTGCCCTGGCCGCGGCCCGGCGCTGTACCGTCGCAGCGATGGCGGCAGGAAGATTACCGCACCACGGCTGAGGGTATCGGATATTCCTGCGCAGCATAAATTGTTACATCAGAGTTAAATATGCCATCTGCATGCGATTATTCAGTCAGGCAGATTTCCGGTACGCAGACTATTCTCAGCACCGGATTGTTAATTAAGAATTCCCCCCCATGCCGTTAAGCGTTCATTCAAGTATCCTGTGTTAAGGTTTGCACTGAATACGAAATAGGGTAATGGCACTGTGATTGTACGATTTAAATTCCCCCTTCTTTTATTGTTTATTATTGGGCAGTTATCGTTCGCGTCCGTTGTAAATGCAGAGGGTAATACAGCGGATAAAGGCTGGTTTACGACCTTCACGGATAACGTCGCGCAAACATGGAAGGAACCCGAGCATTACGATCTCTATATTCCGGCCATTACGTGGCACGCCCGTTTTGCCTACGATAAAGAAAAAACAGACCGTTATAACGAGCGTCCCTGGGGGGCTGGCTTCGGTCAGTCTCGCTGGGATGAAAAAGGCAACTGGCATGGCCTGTACCTGATGGCGTTTAAGGACTCCTACAACAAATGGGAGCCTATTGGCGGCTACGGCTGGGAAAAAACCTGGCGTCCGTTATCAGACGACAATTTCCATCTGGGTTTAGGCTATACGGCAGGGGTGACGGCGCGTGATAACTGGAAATACATTCCTGTCCCGGTGCTGTTGCCGCTTGCCTCTATCGGTTATGGCCCGGCGACGTTTCAGATGACCTACATACCGGGTACGTATAACAACGGTAACGTTTACTTTGCCTGGATGCGGTTCCAGTTTTAACTGATTTTGGGTGATGAATCGGCCAAAAAACGCACAGGCATTGAAATGTAAAGGATAAAAATCGGACAGCAAAAATTAACGCGACTTTTGTCACTTTTTATCAAAGATCCGCTGGACAAAACGCCTCACAATTGTTGTACTGATACCCGACACAGCATTTGTGTCGTTTTTTAATGTAAAGGTAATTTTGATGTCTAAGATTAAAGGTAACGTTAAGTGGTTTAATGAGTCCAAAGGATTCGGTTTCATTACTCCTGAAGATGGCAGCAAAGACGTGTTCGTACACTTCTCTGCAATCCAGTCTAATGGTTTCAAAACTCTGGCTGAAGGTCAGCGCGTAGAGTTCGAAATCACTAACGGTGCCAAAGGCCCTTCTGCTGCTAACGTAATCGCTCTGTAATTCAGACGCGTCAGCAAGAATTTCAAAACCCGCTCAATGAGCGGGTTTTTTTCGTTCTGAATCAACCCATAAGATAGATTTTTAGAAAGCTGGCGACGATCGCAACGCTTAGCAGTACCATGCCCGCGCTCAACAGATTCTCTTTCATGCTTTCACCCTCAGTCAGTATTGCGCCAAGAGTGACAGAGAAAAGTTAAGCCAACATTAAGGTTGCCGCGTTTACTGTCCGCTGGCGGAGGAAAATAACCAGAATGCGATCGCGGTCATCGCAAACGAGCCAAGCATGTTAACGGCGATATTCGTCAGCGCCCAGCCCATCCGTCCTTCCTGAAACAGAAATACCACTTCCGCAGAGAAGGTCGAAAACGTCGTTAAGCCGCCGCAGAAACCGGTCGTGATCAGCACCTTCCACATCGGGTCGATATGAGTCATGCGGTTGAACCACGCCAGCCCCATGCCAATAATAAATGCGCCAAGCAGATTTGCTGCCAGTGTGCCCATCGGAATGGCCTGATGCAGAGGGTTAAACCGCATGCTTAAGAGCCACCGCGCAACGCTACCCGTGCCCCCACCAATAAAAACGGCTATAAGTAGTTGTAACACTGTCATTACCTGCTGTTTGCTGTGTGAATGCGTCGAGTGTAACGCTGTTTTTAACCGGGAGACAATTATGTATGTAGCAGTAGGGCAGTTCGCGGTGACGCCGGACTGGAATGAAAATGCGCGCAAATGCGTCTCCCTGATGGACCAGGCAACGCAAAAAGGGGCGGCGCTGCTGGTGCTTCCGGAAGCGTTACTGGCGCGCGATGATAGCGATCCGGACCTGTCGGTCAAATCTGCGCAAATGCTGGAAGGGGCGTTTTTGAAACGACTTCTGGCCGAGAGCGCTGGCAACGCGCTCACCACCATTTTGACTATTCATGTTCCCTCCACGCCGGGACGTGCGGTGAACACGCTGGTGGCGATTCGTGAAGGTGCGATTGTCGCGAGTTACGCCAAGCTACATCTGTATGATGCGTTCAGCATTCAGGAGTCGCGGCTGGTCGATCCGGGAAGTAGTATTCCGCCGCTGATTGAGGTGGACGGTTTTAAGGTTGGCCTGATGACCTGCTACGATATCCGTTTTCCCGAGCTGGCGCTGAACCTGGCATTGCAGGGGGCAGAGGTGCTGGTGCTGCCCGCCGCGTGGGTCAGAGGCCCGCTTAAGGAGCATCACTGGGCCACGCTGCTGACCGCACGCGCGCTGGATACCACCTGTTATGTGGTTGCCGCAGGGGAATGTGGTAACAGGAATATCGGGCAGAGCAGGGTTGTTGATCCGCTGGGAGTGACCGTTGCGGCGGCGGCGGAGTCGCCTGCGCTACTGCTGACGGAGATAACATCAGACCGAATCGCGCTTGCGCGTCAGCAGTTACCTGTTCTGCGTAACCGCAGATTTGCGCCACCGCAATTAATATGATGTTTTTTTCAACAATGCTTGATTCACCTTGTTACAGATTGCTATTGTGTGCGCGCGCCTGATGACCGTTAATACGTTCAGGTTTCTTTGGCGCTGAATGCAGCCTGTTTCATGTAAAGAAGGTATTTATGGGTGAGATTAGTATTACCAAACTGCTGGTGGTTGCCGCACTGGTCGTCCTGCTGTTCGGTACCAAGAAGTTACGCACGCTGGGTGGAGACCTGGGTGCTGCCATTAAGGGCTTTAAGAAAGCAATGAACGATGACGACGCGGCAGCAAAGAAAAGTGCCGAAGATGACATCACCGCACAGAAGCTTTCGCACAAAGAGTAATGGCAATGCTGCAAGGCTTGCATAAAAAAACCGGCTCACGAGGCCGGTTTTTTGTTTTACTGTAAGCAAATTTTACAGGTTTATTTAACTTCTTCGCCTTTCGCCTGCATATCGGCGTGATAAGAGGAGCGAACAAACGGGCCGCAGGCCGCGTGGGTAAAGCCCATCGCCATCGCTTCGGCTTTCATTTCATCGAACTCATCCGGGCTCACGTAACGCTGTACGGGCAGGTGGTGACGGCTCGGCTGTAGGTACTGGCCCAGCGTCAGCATCGTCACGCCATGGCGGCGCAGATCGCGCATCACTTCAATAATTTCAGCGTTGGTTTCACCCAGACCCACCATCAGGCCAGACTTGGTAGGAATATGCGGATGGGCTTCTTTAAAGCGCTCCAGCAGCTTCAGAGACCAGTTGTAATCTGCACCAGGACGCACCTGGCGGTAGATACGCGGCACGTTCTCCAGGTTATGGTTGAACACGTCTGGAGGCGTCGCGGTCAGAATATCGAGCGCGCGGTCCATTCGGCCACGGAAGTCCGGCACCAGCGTCTCAATCTTAATGTTCGGGCTTTTTTCGCGGATGGCGGTAATGCAGTCAGCAAAATGCTGAGCACCGCCATCGCGCAGATCGTCACGGTCAACGGAGGTGATAACCACATAACGCAGCGCCATATCGGCAATGGTCTGCGCCAGTTTTTGCGGTTCGTTTGCGTCAGGCGCAACAGGACGGCCATGGGCAACGTCACAGAACGGACAGCGGCGGGTGCAGATGGCACCCAGAATCATAAACGTCGCGGTACCGTGATTGAAACATTCAGCAAGGTTAGGGCAGGAGGCCTCTTCACAGACAGAGTGGAGGCCATTTTTGCGCATCGCCGCTTTGATCCCCTGGATACGCGAAGAGTCAGCCGGAAGTTTAATTTTCATCCATTCCGGTTTTCTTAACAGCGCCTCGCGCTCTGTAGCCACGTTTTTAACCGGGATAAGGGCCATTTTATCGGCATCGCGGTATTTAACACCGCGTTCCATCACAATGGGTTTACTCATAGCGTGCGTGTTCCAGTTGCGAATATCGAAGGAAAGCGTTTCAATTCAAGGGAATGTTGTAATTATCAACTATTTTTGAACGAACGACAGGCAGTATATCATTTATAGGGGCGTGAAAGCAGCCTGCCAGGTCGCCAATTTGTAAAATAGTTGTTGTTTTGTGCCTTTTGCCCCGCATGCGGCAGGGGCTTGTGCTGAAAGGCAGGATCAGAAAGCCTGACGGATCACGTTAATGACGTTTTCCAGGACCGGATCGCGCAGGCTTAGCTTGTTGTAATGCAGTGAGATTTCAACAGATTCCGTAGCGAGCTGGCTCAGCGGAATGCTCTCCAGCGGCCAGCACTTTTGCAGCAGAGTGAAGAGACGCACGGGCATGATACAGAGCAAATCGCTGCTGCCAAGCAGGGCCGCGAGGGTAAACATATTGTAACTGCTGAAGCTGATCAGACGGTCCGGGAACAGTTCGTTAATACGCTGTCGCAGCGGATCTTGTCCCTGTCCCTCGGCCATAAACGTGGCATGTTCGTATTGACGCAGATTTTCTGGCGTCAATGGTGCGCTTAACGCAGGGTGAGCCTGACGGCAAACGAGCGCCAGCGAGTCGGAATAAAGAACGTTATGCCCTAATGCTCTGGCCGCGAAGGTATTGCTGTCGATGATCAGATCCGTCTGGAATTGCGCCAGCTGTGTTTCCGGATCGTTTACGGGCACGTTGCGGATCAGCAGCTGCGGCGCATGCTGTTTCACAGCCTGATAAATAGCCGGCATGACCAGAACGCCCACCGAGGGTGAAGTGCCTATGGTAATGGTTCTTTGCTTATCGTAACTGCCGGTGAGATCCAGCGCGCCCAGAATCGACTCCAGGCCCTGACTGATGTACTCATGCAGATGGGTGGCGTATGCGGTTGGGGTTACGCCCTGGCCTTTACGAATAAATAACGGATCGGGAAATATCGCGCGCAATTTTTGAATGGACTGGCTAATAGCAGAGGGCGTGAGATTAAGAATTTTCGCAGCATTAACGATACCTTTGTGGACATATACCGCCTCAAAAATAGTCAGTAAATTGAGATCAATATTACGTAAAGTCCGAAAAATTTGCGGCTTATCTTCGCCGCCAGTTTCATTCAGGCGTTTGGCTGGTAAATTAGTAGGCTCCACGCTCTTACTCCGTATCCATTCACAATATGAATGATAGTTGAATTTATTTATTATGCTTGCAGAGATCAGTAAAGTCTTTCGTAAGTTTCCATTGTTTATCGAAAACAAGCAGTTGGGTGATTGTCACGCACGTTACACGATACCCGGTAATGGTTCTATTAAGGTTCTAATTAATATGGGTCGCTAATATATGGGCGACTCGAAAATATAGAATATGCGGTTTATTGTAAAGCGTAAATGCGTTTATTAAGACGTGGCTCGTCAAATAATCGAGCCACTGACGGATGGGTGTTAAGCAGTAATATATTCGTAAGCAGGATTGTTAAGCAGCGCTAAAAAGTTCTTCAGAAGCACGGGGCGGATATTGTCAGGCGTGGCGGTATCAACCCACTGGCGCATTTGCGTCATTTCCATACCGGCATACCCACACGGGTTGATGCGCTGGAAGGGGGTCAGATCCATATTGATATTCAACGCCAGCCCATGGAACGAGCAGCCTTTACGAATACGCAGCCCCAGCGAACAGATCTTCATCTCTCCAACATAGACGCCCGGCGCATCGGCGCGAGGATGAGCGTCAATATCATACTCAGCCAGCGTGTTCACCACGGTCTGTTCCAGTAGGGTAACCAACTCCCGCACGCCCAGCTTTCTGCGTTTCAGGTTAAGCAAAACATACATCACCTGCTGGCCAGGGCCGTGGTACGTCACCTGCCCACCGCGATCGCTCTGGATCACCGGGATATCGCCCGTCATTAATAAATGTTCGGCTTTTCCTGCCTGGCCTTGAGTGAACACCGGCAGGTGTTCAACCAGCCAGATTTCGTCAGGCGTGGTGTCATCGCGCGTATCGGTAAAGTCATGCATAGCCTGAGAAACAGGCTCGTAAGGCTGTAGCCCAAGATGGCGGACAAGAATTTTATCCTGGTACAAAAGGATGTCTCCGAAGACAAGGGAGAATAGGTAACGGGGAGTATATCACAGCGGGGAAAGGGGTTACCCGGCAAACCGGGCAACCGCAGAGGGACTACAGTACCATACGAACAATTTCGATATTGCCGAGCTCTTCGTACAGCGTCTCTACCTGCTCAATGTGTGTTGCAGTAATGGTGATTGAGACCGAGTGGTAGTTACCTTTGCTGCTCGGTTTGACTGATGGAGAGTAGTCGCCCGGCGCATGGCGCTGTACCACTTCAACCACCTGATCAACCAGCTCAGGTTTCGCCAGACCCATTACTTTGTAAGTAAAAGGGGTAGGGAATTCAAGCAGTTCGTTAAGTTTGGTTTTCATGTCAGCTCCGGCGTGTGTATAAAAAATAATAACTCCCGCCACGGGGCGGGAGTTTTACTGATACGTAGTATATGGGGATCAAAATCACACTTTCAAGTGTTCAATTTTTAACCAAACCAGTGATGGAACATCAGCTTAATGTAATCAATGATTTTGCCGAAGAAATTGCCTTCAGGAATTTCTTCCAGCACCACCAGTGGGCGCTGATCGATGGTTTTGCCATCCAGCTGGAAGTTGATGGTACCCACAACCTGATTCTTTTGCAGCGGGGCGTGCAGTTCGGTGGTATTCAGCACGTAGCTGGCTTTCAGATCTTTCATGCGCCCGCGTGGGATTGTCAGATAGAGATCTTTGTCCACGCCCAGGGAAGCACGGTCGTTATCGCCAAACCAGACGGGCTCAGAAGCAAATTCTTTACCGGCCTTCAGCGGGTTCACGGTTTCGAAGAAGCGGAAGCCCCAGGTCAGCAGTTTTTTGCTTTCTGTTTCGCGTCCTTTAAACGTGCGTCCCCCCATCACGGCGGAGATCAGACGCATCTGGCCTTCAGTAGCGGAAGCCACCAGGTTATAGCCAGCTTTGTCGGTGTGACCGGTTTTAATGCCGTCGACGTTCAGGCTGTTATCCCACAGCAGGCCGTTACGGTTGGTCTGACGAATGCCGTTGAAGGTGAACTCTTTCTCTTTGTAGATAGAGTATTCGTTTGGCACATCGCGGATCAGCGCCTGACCAATCAGCGCCATGTCACGCGCGGAGCTGTACTGGCCTTCCGCATCCAGGCCGTGAACGGTCTGGAAGTGGGTATTTTTCAGGCCCAGCGCGGAGACGTAGCTGTTCATCAGACCCACAAACGCGTCCTGGCTGCCTGCGGCAAAGTCGGCCATTGCCACGCAGGCGTCGTTACCGGACTGCAAGTTAATACCGCGAATCAGCTGAGAGACGGGAACCTGCATGCCTGGCTTCAGGAACATCAGCGATGAACCTTTGAACACCGGGTTACCGGTTGCCCACGCGTCGTTACCGATAGTCACCAGGTCGGTTTCTTTGAATTTACCTGCCTTCATCGCCTGGCCGATAACGTAGCTGGTCATCATTTTAGTCAGGCTGGCCGGATCGCGGCGGACATCGGCGTTCTGTTCTGCCAGAACTTTGCCGGAGTTGTAATCAATCAGGATGTAGGATTCCGCGTCGATCTGCGGAACGCCAGGGATCATGGTCTTGATGTTCAGGTCATCAGCGTGAGCGGCGGAGAACGCAGCAGCGCAAAGGGCCGTGGTCAGCGCCATGCGCTGCACAAAACGAGCAGAAAAAGTGGTCTTCATGGTCAGAACTACGACATCCGTGATGGAATTAAAAAAAGTGCCTTACTATAGCAAATGCTATACGGGCAGGCATCCGACTTTCATCATGAGAGTGTTAACGTGGTTTACACAAACTGACATTTCGGATACCACCGATTAATTATTTCGTAACAGCGATAAACGACTGGAGTTGCGCCTCGCTCTGCAAACGCTGTTGCAGGGACGCGGCCTGTGCTTTGCTGGCAAACGGGCCCATCTGGATACGCCATACCGCACCGTTTTGCTCAACGCGCCCTGGCACGCCAAACTGCTGGCTTAAGCGCTGCTGATACTGCTCTGCACGCGTCCGATCGCTGACGGCGCCAACCTGAACCACGTAGCTGCCGCTCGCCGCCGCAGGCGCAGCAGTCTGCGTCGCAGCCGGCGCAGTTACCGGGGCGGGTTGTGCTGCGGGCGCAGTAACGACAGGCGCAGGCGCTGGAGCAGGTTCATTCGTTTCAATCACGCCCGACGCTAAGGTGGTGGGTGCGCCAAGGAAGCCGCTGCTTTTCACCGGGGCGCCTGTCGCATCTTCACTTTGCAGCGTATCGTTGCTGATGGCGCGCACTTCACCCTGCGGCTGTGCGGGCTCTGCCGGCGTTGACGCGCCCCCCATACCACCGCTCAGATCCGGGCGAGCGGGCAGGGCGTAGGTTTGCTTCGCCACCGTGGTACAGGCTGTGCCTGGTCCAGACAGCGAACCGTCCTGCGCCACGATAATCGGGTCGATACGCACTTTCGTATTATTGGAGGTGTTCAGACGATCGGCCGCCGCGCGCGACAGGGAAATCACGCGATCGTTGCCGTAAGGGCCACGATCGTTGATGCGCACCACGATCATTCGGCCGTTCGCCAGGTTAGTGATGCGCGCATAGCTCGGGATGGGCAGCGTCGGGTGTGCCGCCGTGATCTGCATCGGATCGAAAGTTTCACCTGAGGCGGTCAGGTTGCTGCCTGGCTCAGCATCATAGATGGCAGCAAATCCCGCCTGGCTGAAGCGGGAAGGATCCTGAACGATTTTATAGCTTTTACCGTCGCGCTGATAATCCTGATTCACGCTGGCGTTCAGCGGTTCATAAACGGGATCGGCACCGCTAATTTCAACAATCGGGCCATTACAGACCGCAGGCTGCGGCGGCGCGACGGTTGCCTGTTGCTGACCATCATCACTTGTACAGGCGGCAAGTAAACTTGCTGCGATGCAGATACCCAGCCACTGCTTACGCATTGCGATCCCCTTATTTTTATACGCTTTTGGACAACATTTTCCTGTGGGTATGGATCGACATCACGATACCAAACCCGGCCATCAACACGATCAGTGCCGAGCCCCCGTAACTCACCAGCGGCAGCGGTACGCCAACAACCGGCAGAATACCACTCACCATACCAATATTTACGAAGACATAAACGAATAAAATCAACATTAACCCACCCGCCATGACCCGGCCAAAGGTGGTCTGCGCACGCGCGGCAATGTAGAGCCCACGCATGATCAGCAACACGTAGAGTGCAAGCAGCACCAGGATGCCGACCAGCCCTAACTCCTCAGCCAAAACGGCAAAGATAAAGTCGGTGTGGCGTTCCGGTAAAAATTCGAGCTGCGACTGCGTACCGTGCAGCCAGCCTTTACCGCGCAGGCCGCCGGAGCCAATCGCAATCTTCGACTGAATAATATGATAGCCTGCGCCCAGCGGATCGGTCTCGGGATCGAGCAGCATCATCACGCGCTGGCGCTGGTAATCATGCATCAGGAAGAACCAGAGAATAGGGATGAAGGCAGCCAGCAGGACCACCGCGATGCCGATCAGTCGCCAGCTCAGGCCGGACAGGAACAGAACGAACAGGCCGGAGAGGGCGATAAGAATCGAGGTACCGAGGTCAGGCTGTGCGGCCACGAGCAGCGTCGGGAGGAAAATCAGCACCAGCGCAATGGCGGTATTCTTCAACGACGGCGGACAGACGTCGCGGTTAATGAAGCGCGCCACCATCAGCGGAACGGCGATTTTGGCAATTTCCGACGGCTGGAAGCGGACAATCCCCAGATCCAGCCAGCGTTGCGCCCCCTTCGAGATGGCACCGAACGCGTCTACCGCCACCAGCAAAATGATACAGAAAATATAGAGATAGGGCGCCCAGCCCTCATACACGCGCGGTGGGATTTGCGCCATCACCACCATAATGACCAGGCCCATGGCGATCTGGCCGATTTTACGCTCCATCATGCCGATATCCTGGCCGCTGGCGCTCCAGATAACGAGGGCGCTGTACACCAGCAGAGCCAGCAGGATCAGCAGCATGGCTGGGTCGATGTGGATCTTATCCCACAGCGATTTTTTATTCGGATTATCCGTCATGATTATTGGTCCTCCGCCGCAGCGGCTGCCGGGTTTTCAGCAGGCAGTTCGGTGTTGTTATCACCCAGCATGATGTGGTCGAGGATTTGACGCATGATGGTACCCACCGCCGGGCCTGCGCCGCCGTTTTCCAGAATCATCGCCACCGCAACCTGCGGGTTATCGTAAGGGGCAAACGCCGTCATGAGCTTGTGGTCACGCAGACGTTCGGCAATTTTGTGGGCGTTATAGGTTTCATTCGCTTTCAGACCGAAGACCTGTGCAGTACCCGATTTGGCGGCAACCTTATACGGTGCGCCAGCGAAATATTTGTGCGCCGTGCCGTTAGGGCGGTTGGCTACGCCGTACATACCGTCTTTCGCGATTTCCCAGAATCCGGAATGAATGTCACCCACCGGTGGCTCATGAGGCTGTATCCACGGCACTTTTTTGCCGTCTTCAACGGTGCTTTGCAGCAGGTGCGGCACTTTCACTACGCCATCGTTGATGAGGATCATCATCGCCTTGTTCATTTGCAGCGGCGTTGCCGTCCAGTAACCCTGGCCGATCCCCACCGGAATGGTGTCACCCTGATACCAGGGCTTTTTAAAGCGCTTCTGCTTCCATTCGCGGGTTGGCATGTTGCCGGAACGCTCTTCCGCCAAATCTATACCGGTGTAATGCCCGTAGCCGAATTTGCTCATCCATTCAGACAGACGGTCAATACCCATGTCGTAGGCGACCTGATAGAAGAAGGTATCCGCAGACTCCTCCAGTGATTTGGTCACGTTCAGATGGCCATGTCCCCATTTTTTCCAGTCGCGGTAGCGTTTCTCAGAGCCAGGCAACTGCCACCAGCCCGGGTCAAACAGGCTGGTATTGCGGGTAATGACGCCCGCGCTCAGCGCAGACACGGCGACATACGGTTTAACCGTTGAGGCTGGAGGATAAACCCCCTGCGTAGCGCGGTTCACCAGCGGGGTGTTTGGATCGTTGAGCAGGCCGGAGTAATCTTTGCTGGAGATACCGTCCACGAAGAGGTTCGGATCGTAGCTTGGCATGGAAACCATCGCCAGAATGCCGCCGGTACGCGGGTCGGTCACGATCACGGCGGCGCGGCTACCCGCCAGCAGCGTTTCGATATACTGCTGGAGCTTCAGGTCGAGCGTCAGATACACGTCATGTCCCGCCTGCGGGGGGACCTCTTTTAGCTGACGGATTACGCGACCACGGTTGTTGACTTCAACCTCTTCATAACCGGTCTGGCCGTGCAGGACATCTTCGTAATAACGTTCGATGCCCAGCTTGCCGATATCATGGGTTGCGGCGTAGTTAGCCAGCTTGCCGTCTTTATCAAGGCGTTCGACGTCTTTATCGTTGATTTTGGAGACGTAGCCAATCACGTGCGTCAGCGCGGAGCCGTAAGGATAGTAGCGGCGCTTATAGCCTTTGACTTCCACGCCGGGGAAACGGTACTGGTTAACGGCAAAACGGGCGACCTGCACTTCTGTCAGGTTGGTTTTTACCGGAATGGAGGTGAAGCGGTGAGAACGTGCGCGCTCTTTTTTGAACGCCGCGATGTCATCATCGTTCAGGTCGACAACGCTTCTCAGCGCGTTCAGCGTATCCTGCACGTTATCCACTTTCTCCGGCATCATCTCAATCTGATAGATGGTGCGGTTTAGCGCCAGCGGGGTGCCGTTACGATCGTAGATAATGCCGCGGCTGGGCGCGATGGGCACCAGCTTGATACGGTTTTCGTTTGAGCGGGTCTGGTAATCGGTATAGCGGACAATTTGCAGATTATAGAGGTTGGCGATCAGCACGCCGGTAAGCAGCAAAATCCCCGTAAAGGCGACCAGCGCCCGGCGCACAAACAGCGCGGACTCAGCCGTATAGTCGCGAAAAGAATTCTGTAGTTTCATCCGCTGCTTAAGTTACCCTGGTCAGTCATTACTCGCGGTGATAAGGGTGGTTGGTAGTGATGCTCCACGCGCGATACAAACTTTCTGCCACGAGAACCCGCACGAGCGGGTGGGGCAGCGTCAGCGCAGAGAGTGACCAACTTTGTTCTGCTGCCGCTTTGCAGGCGGGAGATAACCCCTCTGGTCCGCCAATCAACAGACTGACGTCACGACCGTCCTGCTTCCAGCGCTCCAGTTCGTGCGCCAGCTGCGGCGTATCCCAGGGCTTGCCCGGGATATCGAGGGTCACGATGCGGTTTTTGCCTGCGGCAGCCAGCATCAGCTCTCCCTCTTTATCGAGAATACGTTTGATATCTGCGTTCTTGCCGCGCTTTCCCGCTGGGATCTCCACCAGTTCGAACGGCATATCTTTTGGGAAACGACGCAGATACTCAGTAAAACCGGTTTGTACCCAGTCAGGCATTTTGGTGCCGACGGCGACCAGCTGCAACTTCACGCATTAACCCCAGAGTTTTTCCAGCTCATACAGGCGACGGCTCTCTTCCTGCATGACGTGGACAATCACATCGCCGAGATCGACAACCACCCAGTCAGCGGTCGCTTCACCTTCAACGCCCAGCGGAAGCAGCCCTGCCGCGCGCGATTCCTGAACAACATGGTCAGCAATCGAAACAACGTGACGAGTTGAGGTACCGGTGC
Source organism: Enterobacter cloacae complex sp. (assembly GCF_900322725.1). NCBI lineage: Bacteria > Pseudomonadati > Pseudomonadota > Gammaproteobacteria > Enterobacterales > Enterobacteriaceae > Enterobacter > Enterobacter cloacae complex sp. The sequence continues at coordinate 3,419,760 of NZ_LT991957.1, forward strand.
AGATAATCATGCAGTCGGTGATGCTGGATTTACCCTTAACGTCGATAGCGATGATGTCCTGACCTTTCAGGTCATCAATTTTGTCGATAACAAAATCCTGGAGTGCTTTACCCTGCAAGTTTTCCCCCTGGGTGAATGAGATTGTACAACTGTGAATTCGTGGTCAGCCAGTATACCTGAACTGACGCCAGTCGCGGGACAAATGTCACCGCCCGGCTTTTGAAGGCGGGTATCATCCCACCCTCCGCCTGAGATTGCATCGCCATTTTTGTAAAACAATTTCTGTAAAGCAACGATCGGCGGGAAAGTCTGGCAGCGGAGGATATCAGTATGGCTTAGCCTGTCAAGGCAGGATAATCATTAACAGACAATTTCGCCGGCGATGTTCAGGCATCTGTACTTTTCTGATACAGACCGTGTGCGTGGATATAGGCCAGCACAGGTAAGGGCAGGAGATCGTCACAGTTCAAACCCTGCTGGAGACGCTCGCGAATGAGGGTTGCGGAAATATCAAACCACGGCGTCTCGGCGAGGTAAATTTTACCGGCGGGCAGGCTGTGAAGGTCTTCTATATTGTCCGTCAGATGCGCGTCAAGCCACTGCTGATGCTGCGCTTCACGCATGGTCAGCGGGTAGCCCGGACGGCGGCAGACCAGCAAGTGACTGTTTTCCAGAATGGTTTCATACTGGTACCAGCTGGGAAAGTTGAGCAAGGAATCCTGGCCGATGATAAACGCCAGCGGTTTCACTGGCCCCTGTTCAGCGCGCCACTCCCGCAGCGTTTGCGATGTCCAGGACGGCGTATCCCGGCGCAGTTCGCGCTCGTCAAGCGTGAAGAGAGGCTTATCGGCGATAGCCAGCGCGAGCATCGCTTTGCGCTGCTCGCTGGTTGCTTCTGGCTGAGGGCGGTGCGGCGGAACATTGTTGGGCATGATGATCACCCGCTGCAAGCCAATCAAATTCGCGAGGATTTCTACCGGCTTAAGATGCCCATAGTGCACCGGGTCGAAGGTCCCGCCATACATTGCCTGTAAAGAATGCATATCACCCATCGATAAATACGTCTGCCAGCGCCTTATGGCAGAGCAGTAAAGAGAGGCTCTCCAGCTCCGCCCAGACGGACTGGCCGTAATCCTGTTTCAGCGTCAGTTCGGCGCGCATCAGCAACTGCACGGCCTGACGCAGCTGCTCCTGGCTCAGGCGGTTTATCGCCTCTGTGGTCATCGCCCGACGGTTCTGCCACACGCGATGCTTGTCGAATAAGGCGCGCAGGGGCGTATGCGCCGACTGGCGCTTAAGGTTGTTCAGCAGCAGTAGTTCGCGCTGGAGCGTGCGGAGCAGAATGACCGGCTCACTGCCTTCCAGGCGCAGCTGTTGCAGTATGTGCAGGGCACGCTTACTTTTCGCCGACAGCAGCGCATCAACCCAGTGGAAGGGGGTAAAGTGCGCGGCATCGTTCACCGCCTGTTCGACGCGGGGCAGCGTCAGCTTGCCATCCGGCCACAGCAGGGAGAGCCTGTCCAGCGCCTGCGCCAGTGCCAGAAGATTGCCTTCATAGCAGTAGCAAAGGAGCTGGCTGGCGGCATCGTCCAGTTGCAGGTTGTGCTGCTTTGCTCGCGCGGCAACCCATTTTGGCAGATGTGCCTGTTCAGGCGTCTGGCAAGTAACCAGTACTGCACTGGTGGCCAGCCGGGTAAACCAGGCCGCGTTTTCCTGCGCTTTTGTGAGTTTGTTGCCGCGTACTATCAGCAGCAGATCGCTGTGTAACAAGCTGACCAGCATGGCCAGCTGTTCGTTGATGGCGGCGTTAGGGCCATTCTCTGGCAGCAGGATCTGGATTGTCTGACGTGAGGCAAACAGGCTCATGGCCTGACATAGCGAGAAGATAGCGTTCCAGTCGGTACTGTTATCAATCTGGAACGTATGATGCTCATCAAAGCCCTGCACGGCTGCCGCATGGCGAACAGCATCAAGGCTTTCCTGAAGTAACAGGGGGTCGTTACCAAGTAGCAGGTAGGCCGCGCGCAGCCCTTCGTTGAGCTGCGCGCGGAGTTGTTCAGGATACAACCTGATCATCAGTTACCCAGCGACGTTAGCATGTCCGGCGTGCTGGCATCCGGTGTTTCGATGACGTCAGCGCCTTTTTTCGACGATGCGGCAATGGCAGGCAGTCTACGGATCAGCTGCTCTGCGGCCTTATCATACATTTCCTTGATGATAATCTGCTGTTCAGCGTCTTTTGCCAGGGCCGTCTGCGGGTTATCGAAGAACGAACGGTAGACTTTGGTGTTGATAGGGTAAATATCTTTACCCGGCATTAAGACGGCCGCATCAACGGTAAGCACCATTTGATATTCCGCGGTTCGACCATCCTGGAAGATCGACGCCGTGTCTTGTGACAGCGTTGATTTCAGGACGCGAAGCGAAGGAACATCCTGACGCAGGGTTCCCTTCTCGATCAGCTTAACATCGTTCAAACGCAGCTGGTTACGAATGGCCCGGCTCAGCGGTCCGTTCGGATCGGATGAGTCAAAGATCATCGTTTTCATCTGCGCAGGCACTGCCGTGGTGTTGCGCAGGTGCCAGCCGCAGCCAGCGGTGACAAGCACCGCCAGAGATAAGAGTATTGTTGCCAGTTGTCGCACGTTTCCTCCCGCGCTTAGCCAACGACCAGATTCAGCAGTTTACCCGGTACGTAGATCACTTTACGTACGGTAACGCCCTCAAGGTATTTCGCGACCAGATGTTCCTGGCCTGCGCGCTCGCGAACCTGTTCTTCGGTTGCGTCGACCGCGACGGTGATTTTACCGCGCACTTTACCGTTAACCTGCACCACAACCAGCGTGGTGTTTTCCACCATAGCGGATTCATCAGCCACTGGCCACGGCGCGTTGTCGATATCGCCTTCGCCTTTCAGCTCTTGCCACAGCGTAAAGCTAACGTGCGGTGTGAACGGGTTCAGCATGCGAACGACCGCCAGCAGCGCTTCACGCATTAACGCGCGATCCTGCTCGCCGTCCTGCGGAGCTTTCGCCAGCTTGTTCATCAGTTCCATAATAGCCGCAATTGCGGTATTGAAGGTCTGACGACGACCAATATCGTCGGTGACTTTCGCAATGGTTTTATGAACATCACGACGCAGCGCCTGCTGATCTTCAGTCAGTGCAGCTACGTTCAGCGCTGGCGCATCGCCCTGAGAGGTGTGCTCGTAAACCAGTTTCCAGACGCGTTTCAGGAAGCGGTTGGCCCCTTCAACACCGGATTCCTGCCACTCCAGGGTCATGTCTGCCGGAGATGCGAACATCATGAACAGACGCACGGTGTCTGCACCGTAACGCTCAACCATCACCTGCGGGTCGATGCCGTTATTTTTAGACTTGGACATCTTGCTCATGCCGGTATAAACCAGTTCATGACCTTCAGCGTCTTTCGCCTTCACGATACGGCCTTTCTCGTCACGTTCGACAATCGCATCAACGGGAGAAACCCAGTTACGCTCGCCGTTCGCGCCAACGTAGTAGAACGCATCTGCCAGCACCATACCCTGACACAGCAGCTGTTTTGCTGGCTCGTTGGAATTGACCAGGCCTGCGTCACGCATCAGCTTGTGGAAGAAGCGGAAGTAGAGCAGGTGCATGATGGCGTGTTCAATGCCGCCGATGTAGATGTCTACCGGCAGCCAGTAGTTTGCCGCGTCGGAATCCAGCATGCCTTCTTTGTACTGCGGGCAGGTGTAGCGCGCGTAGTACCAGGAGGACTCCATGAAGGTGTCGAAGGTGTCGGTTTCACGCAGCGCTGGCTGACCGTTGACGGTGGTTTTGGCCCACTCAGGATCGGCTTTGATCGGGCTGGTGATACCGTCCATGACCACGTCTTCCGGCAGGATCACCGGCAGCTGATCTTCCGGGGTTGGCATGACGGTGCCGTCTTCCAGGGTCACCATAGGGATTGGCGCACCCCAGTAACGCTGACGGGAAACGCCCCAGTCGCGCAGACGGTAGTTCACTTTACGCTCGCCCACGCCCAGCGAGGCCAGTCTGTCGGCGATGGCGTTGAAGCCCTCTTCGAAGCTCAGGCCGCTAAACTCACCGGAGTTAAACAGGGTGCCTTTTTCGGTCAGCGCCTGCTCGGAGAGGTCAGGTTCAGAACCGTCAGCCGCCAGGATCACAGGCTTGATGTTCAGGCCGTATTTGGTAGCAAATTCGTAGTCACGCTGATCGTGGCCCGGCACGGCCATCACTGCGCCCGTACCGTATTCCATCAGCACGAAGTTCGCTGCCCAGACCGGGATGGCTTCGCCCGTCAGCGGGTGAATTGCTTTGAAGCCGGTATCAACGCCTTTTTTCTCCATCGTCGCCATGTCGGCTTCGGCCACTTTCGTGTTGCGGCATTCGTCGATGAAGGTTGCCAGCTCCGGATTGTTTTCCGCTGCTTTTTGTGCCAGCGGGTGACCCGCAGCCACGGCAAGGTAAGTCGCACCCATGAAGGTGTCCGGACGGGTGGTGTAGACAGTCAGGGTCTGGTCGTAGTTTTCTACGTTGAAGGTGATTTCAACGCCTTCGGAACGGCCAATCCAGTTGCGCTGCATGGTTTTAACGGTGTCAGGCCAGTGATCCAGAGTGTCCAGATCGTTCAGCAGCTCGTCAGCGTAGGCGGTGATTTTGATAAACCACTGCGGGATCTCTTTACGCTCAACTTTGGTGTCGCAGCGCCAGCAGCAGCCGTCGATAACCTGCTCGTTCGCCAGTACGGTCTGGTCATTCGGGCACCAGTTAACGGCGGACGTTTTCTTGTAGACCAGGCCTTTTTTATACAGCTCGGTGAAGAACTTCTGCTCCCAGCGATAATATTCTGGAGTACAGGTAGCCAGCTCGCGGCTCCAGTCGTAGCCAAAGCCCAGCATTTTCAGCTGATTTTTCATGTACGCGATGTTGTCGTACGTCCACGGAGCCGGTGCCGTGTTGTTTTTCACCGCCGCGCCTTCAGCAGGCAGGCCGAACGCATCCCAGCCGATAGGCTGAAGAACGTTTTTGCCCAGCATACGCTGGTAGCGTGCAATCACATCACCGATGGTGTAGTTACGCACATGGCCCATGTGTAGTCGACCAGAAGGATAGGGAAGCATCGACAGGCAGTAATACTTCTCTTTGCTCTCGTCTTCGGTTACTTCAAAGGTGCGCTTCTCGTCCCAGTGTTGCTGGACTTTTGATTCTATCTCTTCCGGGCGGTATTGCTCTTGCATGGCAGCCAGTGGTCCTGTGTTCAATACAGCTACAAATGTAGCCAATGGATGTGGTAATTCAGATCCGCATAGCATAGCCCAAACGCCCGCGTCAAAACAGCCTTTCACGCAAATGCACTTTGCAGGAATTTACCGGGTCTGTGCTTCACCTGACAAAGCGGTGACGAAATAAGGTCTATTATTAGAGACAGTTACTTACCCGGGAGGCAAAATGATGAACAAGGTTGCTCAATTTTACCGTGAACTGATGGCCACACTGACGGAACGGCTGCGTAACGGCGAGCGCGATATCGACGCGCTGGTCGAACAGGCACGCGCACGCGTGACGCAAACGGGTGAGTTAACGCGAACCGAAGTGGAAGAGGTGACGCGCGCCGTGCGCCGTGACCTGGAAGAGTTTGCGCGAAGCTACGAGGAGAGTCAGGACGAGATCGCCGACAGCGTTTTTATGCGAGTCATTAAAGAGAGCCTGTGGCAGGAGCTGGCGGATATTACCGATAAAACCCAGCTGGAGTGGCGCGAGGTGTTCCAGGATTTAAACCACCACGGTGTCTATCACAGCGGCGAAGTGGTGGGGCTGGGGAATCTGGTGTGTGAGAAGTGCCACCACCATATGGCCGTTTATACGCCGGAGGTGCTGTCGCTGTGTCCGAAATGCGGGCACGACCAGTTCCAGCGTCGCCCGTTTGAGCCTTAAGTAAAAGCGCAGGTTTATTCCCTCTCCCCGTGGGAGAGGGCCAGGATGAGGGCATCAGACCGCAGAATAGTAAGCCAGCCTCTCCGCCAGCAAATCCACAAACGCTTCCCGATCAATATCCACCATTAACGTCGTATTCGGTTTGTTTCCCGTCAATGAGTAATAGTCCACCACCGTCATTCCCTGGGTATATTTCCCCTGCGTCTCCACGCCAACCCAGCGGTTCACCGTGGTAAACATCTCCGGCTTCAGCAGCCAGGCAATCGTGCATGGGTCGTGCAGCGGCGCGCCGTGGAAGCCCCACTTCTCAGCTTTGTGATACTCCATAAAGAAGTCGAGCAGCTCGGCCACGGTCGTTGCAACCGGGTTGCCCACGGCGCGGAAGCGTTCAATATCGTCTGCCATAATCTGCGCCCGATGCGTCACGTCCAGCCCCGCCATCACAATCGGCAGGCCCGACTGGAAGACGATCTCCGCCGCTTCCGGGTCAACAAAGATGTTGAATTCGGCCGCAGGCGTCCAGTTTCCCAGCCCCATTGACCCGCCCATGATAACGATACGGGCGATGTTGCTTTGCAGTTCAGGATGGCTGTTCAGCAGAAGCGCAACGTTGGTCTGCGGACCGGTAGCCACCAGCGTCACGGGCTCTGCGCTTTCACGCAGTATCTTCGCCATTAGCTCGACGGCAGTGCAGTCTTGCGGTGCGAAACCTGGCTCCGGCAGCGCCGGGCCATCCAGCCCGCTTTCACCGTGAACGTTGTCCGCAATGATCAGTTCGCGCATCAGCGGCTTAATGGCGCCGCCTGCGACCGGAATATCGGTGCGTTTCAGCAGCGTCAGCATGCGCAACACGTTTCGCAAGGTTTTATCCGGTGTCTGGTTCCCGGCGGAGGAGGTGACAGCTTTGACGTCCAGTTCAGGGGAGGCAAGCGCGAGGACGAGCGCGATCGCGTCATCATGACCCGGATCGCAGTCGAGAATTATAGGGTGTGCCATAGCGTTCTCCATTCTTAGCATTATTTTGTGACAAGGTTAACGCTGCGATGTGACGCCGAATAGAAAAAGAGATCTAAAGCGTGAAGCAGTGCGCAATCCGCAGATTGCGCACTGAAAAGATTAATGCAGGATTTTAGCGAGGAAGTCTTTAGCGCGTTCGGATTTCGGATTCGCGAAGAACTCTTCTTTCGGCGAGTCTTCAACGATTTTCCCTTCATCCATGAAGATCACGCGGTTGGCCACTTTACGGGCGAAGCCCATTTCGTGCGTCACCACCATCATGGTCATCCCTTCGTGCGCCAGCTCCACCATCACGTCCAGCACTTCGTTGATCATTTCAGGATCGAGTGCAGAAGTCGGTTCATCGAACAGCATCGCCACCGGATCCATACACAGCGCCCGCGCAATTGCCACGCGCTGCTGCTGGCCGCCCGAAAGCTGTGCCGGAAACTTATCCGCATGCGCAGAGAGCCCGACGCGTTCCAGTAACTTCAGCCCCTTTTCGCGCGCCGCTTTTTTATCGCGCTTCAGCACTTTCACCTGTGCAAGCGTCAGGTTCTCAATGATCGACAGGTGCGGGAACAGCTCAAAATGCTGGAACACCATGCCCACGTGGGAGCGAAGCTGGGCAAGGTTGGTTTTACGGTCGTTCACTTTGGTGCCGTTAACGACAATTTCACCCTGCTGGACAGGTTCCAGACCATTAACGGTTTTGATAAGCGTAGACTTACCGGAACCGGACGGGCCGCAGACCACCACCACATCGCCTTTTTTCACTTCTGTTGAGCAGTCGGTCAGCACCTGAAAGTGCCCATACCATTTAGAAACATTTTTCAGGGAAATCATTATACGGTCCTTTTCTTCAGCCAGCTGACCAACAGCGATGCGCTTAAACTAATCACAAAATAGACCCCGCCCGCGAAGAGGATCATCTCAACCTGCGTTCCGTCACGTTCGCCAATGGTGGAGGCGGTACGGAAGAAGTCTGCCAGGCTCAGCACGTAGACCAGGGAGGTATCCTGGAACAGGACGATGCCTTGCGTCAGCAGCAGCGGAACCATGGCGCGAAACGCCTGCGGCAGAATAATCAGCTTCATGGACTGCCAGTGCGTCATACCGAGCGCCAGCGCAGCGCTGGACTGCCCGCGCGAGATACTCTGAATACCGGCGCGGATGATCTCGGAGTAGTAGGCGGCTTCAAACATGGAAAACGCCACCATGGCAGAGATCAGGCGGATATCGGTTTTCGGCGACAGACCCAGCACATTCTGTAAGAAGCCGGGAACAATCAGGTAAAACCACAGCAGCACCATGACCAGCGGGATGGAGCGGAACACGTTAACGTAAGCCGTGGCGAACCAGGCGAGCGGCTTAAAGCTCGACAGGCGCATCACCGCCAGCAGGGTGCCCCAGACAATACCGACAATAATAGCGATAACGGTGATCTTTAAGGTAATTGCCAGTCCATCCAGCAGATAGGGCATGGAGGGAACAATGGAACTCCAGTCAAATTCGTACATTATTTGCCCCCCAGATTGCCCGGCAGGCGTACTTTGCGTTCAACCAGGTTCATCACCAGCATGATGAAAGCGTTAATCAGAACATACGCGAGCGTGATCGCCGTGAAGGATTCCCACGCGTGAGCGGAGTAATCCAGCAGCTTACCCGCCTGCGCCGCCATATCGACCAGGCCAATGGTTGAGGCGATGGCCGAGTTTTTCACCAGGTTCATCATTTCGGAGGTCATTGGCGGAACGATGACGCGGTAAGCGTTAGGCAACAGGACGTAACGGTAGGCCTGTGGCAGGGTCAGGCCCATCGCCAGTGCCGCATTCTTTTGCCCGCGCGGCAGTGACTGTATGGCGGCACGCACCTGCTCGCAGACGCGCGCAGCGGTGAACAGCCCCAGACACAGCATGGAAGAGACAAAGAACTGTACGTTAGGATCCAGTTCTGCCTTGAACCACATGCCGAGATCTTCCGGCAGCAGTTCCGGGATCACCAGATACCAGGTAAAGAACTGCACGATCAGCGGAACGTTACGGAACAGTTCCACATAGAGCGTGCCAATTGAAGAGAGAAAACGGTTAGGGACGGTACGCAGAATACCGAACAGCGAACCGACAAGAAACGCGATAATCCACGCCGTTATCGATAGCGCAACGGTAACCTGAAAGCCGCTCCACAGCCAGCCGAGATAGGTGGTGTTGCCGAACGGGGCTTGTTGCAGAAAGATGCCCCAGTTCCAGTCAATTGACATAGTAAACTCCAGAAAAAAGAGGGTAGCAGCGCTACCCTCGAAGATTGGTGAGAAGCTCAATTTTTGCGCTGAGTGGGGAACGACCACTCAACGTATAGTCTGTCCATGCTTCCCGACAATCGAGAGGGCAGGAGATCCCGCCCCTGTCGTTCTAATTAGTTAAGAGCTTTGTCGTTTGGTGATTTGAACAGCGCTTTCATGTCGTCAGACAGTTCAAAGTTCATGTTCAGGTTTTTTGGTGGAATAGGGTTCTTAAACCACTTGTCGAACCATTTTGCCGCTTCGCCAGAGGTTTGCGCCTGAGCGATGGTGTCATCGATCAGCTTTTTGAAGTCTTCATCGCCTTTACGGAGCATACAGCCGTAAGCTTCTTTCGACTGCGCGGTTCCGACGATTTCCCAGTTGTCTGGTTTCTTCGCCTTCGCGCGTTCGCCAGCCAGCAGGGCGTCATCCATCATAAACGCGACAGCACGACCGCTTTCGAGGGTACGGAAGGAGTCGCCGTGGTCTTTCGCGCTGATGATGCGCATGTCCATTTTCTTCTCGTCGTTCAGCTTGTGCAGCAATACTTCGGATGTGGTACCGGAGGTCACGACAACCGCTTTGCCTTTCAGGTCAGCAAAGTCTTTGATATCGCCGCCTTTTTTCGTCAGCAGGCGAGTGCCCACAACGAAGATGGTATCGGAGAAAGCAGCCTGTTTCTGACGTTCAAGGTTGTTGGTGGTCGAGCCACACTCAAAATCAAACGTGCCGTTTTGCAGCAGAGGGATACGGTTCTGTGAAGTGATGGGGATCAGCTTCACTTGCAGGTCAGGTTTGTTCAGCTTTTTCTTCACGGCTTCAACGATGGCGTTGGAGTAATCCTGTGAATAGCCCACGACTTTTTGCGTGTTGTCGTAGTAAGAGAACGGGACAGAAGATTCACGGTGGCCGACCACGATCACGCCGTTTTTGGCAATCTTGTCGAGAGTGCTTCCTGCTGCCGGAGCGTCTTCAGCGTGGACGACGCCCGCAGACATTCCCATAACCAGCATTGCTGTGGCCAGTTTACGTAATTGCATACCCAACTCCTTTCTTATCAGCGCCAGTGACGCATAGATACCCATTGTGATGTTGTTATATCTCGCGCAATGCGAGTGCAGTGTTATGCAAGCTTGTTAACATTTAGTCTGGCTTAATGTAAAGATTTTGCTGCGTTATTGTTTATTTTTGCGAAGCGCGCCGCACCATTCCGAGGCAATAATCTCCCGTTGCACCGTTTCGGTGCCACCGGCGATCGATGCTGGTGCGACAGGGTTGCACGTTAAGCCAGACAGCGTTTGCGTGAAGAAATAAAGCAACAGGCGTGCCAGAATTGAAGGTTGGGAGGAAATTGTCGGGTAGCGGCGACGCCTTACCCGACCTGCGGGAGTAAAAATGGTGGCCGGGTAAGCGTCAGCGCCACCCGGCATCAGAAGGCAAGATTATTTACGACGCTGACGCAGGCTCATCAGTACGGCGCCAAAGCCGAACAGCGCGGTCAGGATCCACAGCGGCCAGTTGCCGGTGCGGGCGTACGGCGTCAGGCCCGAGGCTGGCGTGACTTTGGTTGTCAGCACTTCACGGGTGAACTGCGGGATAATGGCCTGGATTTCGCCCTGCGGGCCAATCACGGCGGTGATGCCGTTATTGGTGCTACGCAGCAGCGGACGCGCCAGCTCCAGAGAACGCATTCGCGCCATCTGGAAGTGCTGCCACGGGCCAATCGATTTACCGAACCAGGCGTCGTTTGAAATGGTCAGCAGATAGTCGGTGTCCGGGCGGAAGTTATCGCGCACCTGCTCGCCGAGGATAATCTCGTAGCAAATGGCGGCCGTCAGGGCAAAACCGTGCGCGTGAAGCTGCGGCTGAACGTACGGGCCGCGGCTGAACGAGGACATCGGCAAATCGAAGAACGGCGCCAGCGGGCGCAGAATCGACTCCAGCGGAACAAACTCGCCAAACGGTACAAGGTGATTTTTGTTGTAGCGATTGGTGGAGGTATAGCTGTATTCGCTGTCCTTACCGAGCGTAATGATCGCGTTGTAGGTGTCATAGCGGTTCTGCTGGTTCAGACGCGCATCCACAATGCCGGTAATCAGCGTACTGCCGCGGGCGCGCAGCAAATCGTCCATCATCTTCAGGAAGGGTTGCTGATTGATCTCCAGGTCCGGGATCGCAGACTCAGGCCAGATGATGAGCTGTGATTTGCCCATCACCTCTTCGGTGGCGTTGGCGTAGATTTTCAGCGTGTTCAGCAGCTGATTCTCATCCCATTTCAGTGACTGCGGGATATCGCCCTGCACCAGAGAAACCTGCGTGGCGCGCGCGGGCTCCAGCGTGTACCACTGGATATAGCGCAGCGGGAAGGGCAGGGCAAACAGGATCAGCGCGACAACCAGCGGCTTCCCGTTACGCGTCACCAGGGCCAGCACCAGCAGGCCGCTGACCGCCATTAACAGGAAGTTGATCGCCTCCACGCCCATGACGGGAGCCAGACCTTTCAGCGGGCCGTCTATCTGGCTATAGCCGAACTGCAACCACGGAAAGCCGGTCAGTACCCAGCCGCGCAGAAATTCGGTGATTTGCCAGACAACGGGAGCCGCTATCGCCACGCGCAGCCAGCTGGTTTTAGGCCAAAGACGAGAAAGGACACCCGCGAACAGGCCGGTGTAGAGCGACAGATACGCGGCGAGCAGCACAACCAGGAAGACGTTAACCGGCCCCGGCATTCCGCCAAATTGCGCGATACTGACGTAGACCCAGTTGATGCCAGAGCCGAACAGCCCCAGCCCCCAGAAGTAGCCGATGGCCGCGGCCTGTACCGGGCGACGGTTCAGGGTAAGACCCTGTAGCCCCATCAGGGAGAGAAGAGCGGCAGGCCAGATATCGTAAGGAGAAAAAGCCAGCGTACCGCTGGCTCCGAGTAACAGCGCCAGCAGCAAACGGACGCGCTGGCGTTCTAATAATGGGGCAAATGCCATTTACATTAATCTTCCAGTTTTGGCACCGGTGAGTCGTCCGGCATTCTGACGTGAACCTGAATAATACGTCGGCTGTCAGCCATTGCGACCTTGAACTGGTAACCATCGATGTCAACGGTTTCACCGCGGGCCGGAAGATGGCCGAAGGCCTGCATCACCAGACCGCCAATGGTGTCCACTTCTTCATCGCTGAAGCTGGTGCCGAAGGTGTCGTTGAAGTCTTCAATGGAGGCCAGCGCGCGCACGGTCCAGGTGTGGCGGCTCAGCTGACGGAAGTCGATATCCTCTTCTTCGTCATACTCATCTTCAATTTCGCCCACGATCAGCTCAAGGATGTCCTCGATTGTAACCAGACCGGAAACGCCGCCAAATTCATCAATAACAATCGCCATGTGGTAGCGCTGGGAGCGAAACTCCTTCAGCATCCGATCCACACGTTTACTTTCCGGCACAACGACGGCCGGACGTAACACTTTTTCCATACTGAAGGCTTCGGCATCGCTGCGCATAAACGGCAGCAGATCTTTCGCCATCAAAATCCCTTCGATGTGATCTTTATCTTCGCTGATGACCGGGAAGCGCGAGTGAGCCGATTCGATAATCACATCGAGGCACTCGTCCAGCGTCTGGTTGCGTTTCAGGGTAATCATCTGCGAGCGGGGGATCATGATGTCGCGGACGCGCTGGTCGGCGATGTCCATCACCCCTTCGAGCATTTCGCGCGTATCTTCATCGATAAGATCGTTTTGCCCGGAATCACGAATCAGCTCCAGCAGTTCATCACGGTTTTTGGGCTCGCCGTGGAAAAGCTGGTTCAGAATGAGGGAGAAAAATCCCTTTTTTGTGGTTGTCGTGTCGCTACTGTGTGAATTGTCGTCGCTCATGGCGTTTGTTAAGGGTTCTCTTGTTAGTTCAACGTTAACCGCCGCGCTATGTCCCTGCGCGGCGGAATGGTAGTCAGTGACTGACTATTCTTTCTCGGCAATGTACGGATCCTCATAGCCCAGAGCAAGCATTATCTCTGTCTCGAGGGATTCCATCTCTTCCGCTTCGTCATCTTCAATATGGTCGTAACCCAGAAGATGCAGGCTACCGTGCACCACCATGTGTGCCCAGTGTGCTTCCAGCGGCTTTTGCTGCTCTTTGGCTTCCTGCTCAACCACCTGACGGCAGATAATCAGATCGCCCAGCAGCGGCATCTCAATACCCGGAGGCGCTTCGAACGGGAAAGAGAGCACGTTAGTCGGCTTATCTTTCCCGCGGTAGGTCAGGTTGAGCTCATGGCTGTCCGCTTCATCCACCAGACGAATCGTGACTTCTGATTCTTCCTGAAACTGAGGGATAACGGCATCCAGCCATTTCTGAAACTGTGCCTCTTCTGGCATGCCGGAATTATCTTCACAGGCCAGCTGTAAATCGAGGATCACCTGACTCATTTCTGTTCATGCTCCTGCGCTTCGCGCTTACGTTCTGCGGCCAGTTCGGCCCTGCGCTTCTGATCGGCCTCTTCCCAGGCCTCATAAGCGTTAACGATACGCGCGACGACCGGATGGCGTACCACATCTTCACTGTGGAAGAAGTTAAAGCTGATTTCGTCTACTTCGGCCAGCACTTCGATGGCGTGACGCAGACCCGATTTGGTGTTGCGCGGCAGGTCAATCTGAGTGACGTCACCGGTGATAACCGCTTTCGAGTTAAAGCCGATACGCGTCAGGAACATCTTCATCTGTTCGATGGTGGTGTTCTGGCTCTCATCCAGAATGATGAACGCGTCGTTAAGCGTACGGCCACGCATGTAGGCCAGCGGGGCGACTTCAATCACGTTACGCTCAATGAGCTTTTCAACTTTCTCGAAGCCGAGCATTTCGAACAGCGCGTCGTACAGCGGGCGCAGATAGGGGTCCACTTTCTGACTCAAATCGCCCGGCAGGAAGCCGAGTTTCTCACCCGCTTCTACGGCAGGACGGGTCAGCAGGATACGGCGGATCTCCTGACGCTCGAGCGCATCTACCGCCGCAGCAACGGCCAGATAGGTTTTACCCGTCCCCGCCGGACCCACGCCGAAGGTGATGTCATGGTCAAGAATGTTGGCGATGTACTGCGCCTGGTTAGGCGTACGCGGCTTGATGACGCCGCGCTTGGTCTTGATATTGATGGCCTTACCGTAGTCCGGCACGCTCTCGGCGCTCTGCTCGAGCACGCGCGCCTCTTTGATGGCAAGGTGGATCTGTTCAGGCTCAATATCCTGAATTTCGCCACGCATCGGGGCGGTATCAACATACAGGCTGCGGAGAATATCTGCCGCGGCATTGACGCAGATTGGGCGTCCGGTGAGTTTGAAATGGTTATCGCGACGATTGATTTCGATACCCAGACGTCGCTCCAGTTGTTTGATGTTGTCATCAAACGGCCCGCACAGGCTCAGCAGGCGAGCGTTGTCTGCGGGCTCAAGGCTAATTTCACGCGTATCTATGTTCAAACTGTTCCTCTTTAATTGGTTAACTGACCTGTGGCCACACGCCGTAATAAAACGGTCATTACCGAAATTATTCACGCCATAGAATAAAGGCGCAAGCGTTGCGGTAGATATTGGGGGTGATGAGAGGAAATACAAGGCCTGCCAGGAGGGCAGGCCAGAAGGATTACGGCTGGTAAATACCTACGCCAGAATCGTTGACTTTGCGGGTGCGAGAGATGACGGATTCAGGCGTCTGTGCGATGCGCAGACCCATTTCATCCTCGGTGCGCACCAGCTTCCCGCGCAGGGAATTAGTCAGCACTTCGACAATCTCAACGTCCACAAATTTACCGATCATGTCCGGGGTGCCTTCAAAGTTCACCACGCGGTTATTTTCGGTTCGACCGGACAGTTCCATGATGCTCTTACGGGAAGTGCCTTCCACCAGAATACGCTGGACGGTGCCGAGCATGCGACGGCTCCACGCGTTGGCCTGCTGGTTGATACGCTCCTGCAAAATATACAGACGCTGTTTTTTCTCTTCTTCCGGCACGTCGTCAACCATATCGGCAGCAGGCGTGCCCGGGCGCGCGGAGAAGATGAAGCTGTAGCTGACGTCAAAATTCACGTCGCCGATAAGCTTCATGGTGCGCTCGAAGTCGTCAGCGGTTTCGCCAGGGAAGCCGACGATGAAGTCGGAGCTAATCTGGATATCCGGGCGCGCTTCACGCAGCTTGCGGATGGTGGATTTATACTCCAGCACCGTGTGTGGACGGCCCATCAGGTTCAGCACGCGATCAGAGCCGCACTGAATCGGCAGGTGCAGGAAGCTCACCAGCTCCGGCGTATCGCGGTAGACGTCGATGATGTCGTCGGTAAATTCCATCGGATGGCTGGTGGTAAAGCGAATGCGGTCGATGCCGTCAATCGCCGCCACCAGTCGCAGCAGTTCAGCAAAGCTGCCCGTGGTGCCGTCGTAGTTCTCACCGCGCCAGGCGTTAACGTTCTGGCCCAGCAGGTTCACTTCGCGTACGCCCTGGGCGGCAAGCTGAGCGATTTCAAACAGAATATCGTCCGCCGGGCGGCTCACTTCTTCACCGCGGGTATAAGGCACCACGCAGTAAGTACAGTATTTGTTACAGCCTTCCATGATGGAGACGAAAGCGGTCGGGCCATCCGCGCGCGGCTCTGGCAGACGGTCAAATTTCTCGATCTCCGGGAAGCTCACGTCAACCACCGGGCTGCGATTCCCGCGAACCTGATTGATCATCTCTGGCAGACGGTGCAGGGTCTGAGGGCCAAAGACGATATCCACATAGGGGGCTCTCTGGCGGATCAGCTTACCTTCCTGCGATGCCACGCAGCCACCCACGCCAATGATCAGGTCCGGATTTTTCCGTTTGAGAAGCTTCCAGCGGCCTAACACATGAAAGACTTTTTCCTGTGCTTTTTCACGAATTGAACAGGTGTTCAGCAGCAGCACATCGGCTTCTTTCGCATTTTCAGTCAGCTGGTATCCGTGGGTGGTATCCAGCAGATCGGCCATCTTGGATGAATCGTATTCGTTCATCTGACAGCCCCAGGTTTTTATATGGAGTTTTTTAGTCATCGACTTGCTCAGCTCAGGATTGCAAGCCGCGTATTGTAATGCTTTGGTGCGGTTGTGACCAGTATGAAGGTTGTCAACCTCAGGACCGCAAAAATCCGGTAAACTTAAGGCATTCTCCAATAAGGAATAGTGACCATGACACTCCTGAACACCGAAGTTGCCGTTGTCGGCGGCGGTATGGTCGGCGGCGCACTGGCGCTGGGGCTGGCGCAGCAGGGATTTGATGTAACCGTTATTGAACAGGCGGCTCCACCGGCATTCGATCCTGCCAGCAAGCCGGACGTGCGTATTTCCGCCATCAGCGCGGCGTCTGTTGATCTGCTTCGCGGGCTGGGCGTCTGGGAGGCGGTGCTGGCGATGCGCGCGCATCCCTACAGTCGTCTTGAAACCTGGGAGTGGGAAAATGCCCACGTGTTGTTTGACGCCGCCGAGCTGAAACTGCCGCGCCTGGGTTATATGGTGGAAAACAACGTGCTCCAGCAGGCGCTCTGGCAGGCGCTGGAGGCGCATCCGAAGGTGACGCTGCGCGTTCCGGCCTCGCTGAAAGCCCTGCATCGTCATGAAAGCGGATATCACCTGACGCTGGACAACGACGACGAGCTGGCCGTGAAGCTGGTGGTGGGGGCAGATGGCGCGAATTCACAGGTCAGGCAGATGGCAGGCATTGGGATCCATGCCTGGCAGTATCAGCAGTCCTGCATGCTGATCACCGTTCAGTCAGAAAACGCACCGGGCGAAAGCACCTGGCAGCATTTTACGCCGAACGGCCCGCATGCATTCTTGCCACTGTTTGATAACTGGGCTTCGCTGGTGTGGTACGACAAACCGGCGCGTATTCGGCAGTTGCAGGGGCTGTCAATGGCGCAGTTGCAGCGTGAAATCCAGCAGCATTTCCCGAGCCGTCTGGGGAACGTAACGCCGGTTGCTGCCGGTGCATTCCCGCTGATGCGACGCCACGCGTTGCAATATGCCCGTGAAGGGCTGGCGCTGGTGGGGGACGCGGCGCACACCATTCATCCGCTAGCGGGGCAGGGGGTTAACCTGGGATACCGTGACGTCGATGCGCTACTGGACGTGCTGGGCAACGCACGCGCTCACGCGGAAGTCTGGGCCAGCCATCAGGTACTCAAGCGCTACCAGACGCGCCGGATGGCGGATAACTTCGTTATGCAGTCGGGGATGGATCTGTTCTATGCCGGGTTCAGCAATGACGTGGGTCCGGTGCGAATATTGCGAAATATCGGACTGATGGCGGCGGAGCGCGCCGGTGGTCTGAAGCGTCAGGCCCTGAAATACGCCCTCGGACTCTAATCTTAATTCCCTCTCCCCGTGGGAGAGGGGTAGGGTGAGGGCATCAGGCCGCACTATTCTGAGCAACAAAAACAAAAAAGCCCGCAGAGCGGGCTTGTTTGTTTTAAGTGGCTGGGGTGCAGGGATTCGAACCCCGGAATGCTGGTATCAGAAACCAGAGCCTTACCGCTTGGCGACACCCCAATTGCGTTAAACAAACGGCTTAACGACTTTAAAGTGGCTGGGGTACGAGGATTCGAACCTCGGAATGCCGGAATCAGAATCCGGTGCCTTACCGCTTGGCGATACCCCAACAATGTTCAGTTTACCGAATGGTATTCGATAACGTAAATATGGTGGCTACGACGGGATTCGAACCTGTGACCCCATCATTATGAGTGATGTGCTCTAACCAACTGAGCTACGTAGCCAGTACTGCAATCTTCGATGGCTGGGGTACCTGGATTCGAACCAGGGAATGCCGGTATCAAAAACCGGTGCCTTACCGCTTGGCGATACCCCAATACCGCGGAGAACCGCATGATCGAAGAAATATGGCTGGGGTACCTGGATTCGAACCAGGGAATGCCGGTATCAAAAACCGGTGCCTTACCGCTTGGCGATACCCCATCCGTGCAACGCTTACCTGGGAATGGTGCGGGAGGCGAGACTTGAACTCGCACACCTTGCGGCGCCAGAACCTAAATCTGGTGCGTCTACCAATTTCGCCACTCCCGCAAAAAAGATGGTGGCTACGACGGGATTCGAACCTGTGACCCCATCATTATGAGTGATGTGCTCTAACCAACTGAGCTACGTAGCCATCTTTTTTTCGCGTTACCTTATCGGCGTTGCGGGGCGCATTATGCGTATAGACCCTTGCAGCGTCAACACCTTTTTCAATGAAAATAGCCGGAATGTGACTGTTTGGTTAGGTTGCGAACAGCGAGGCCGAATATTCGACAATTATTGGTTATTAATCGTTTTTAGGCAGGGAAAAGAGAGGCAAAAAATTCAGGCCCCGGAGGGCCTGATTATGGTCTGGACATTATTTATAAGCAGACTGGTGAACGCCTACCGCACGTCCTGATGGATCGTTCATGGATTTGAAAGATTCATCCCATTCAATGGCTTTGGCAGACGAGCAGGCGACCGATGGCCCCCCCGGTACGCACTCGGCTGCGCTGGGAACCGGGAACAGCTCTTCAAAGATCTCACGGTACAGATACGCCTCTTTCGAACCCGGCGTGTTGTACGGGAAGCGGAAGCTCGCGGTTTCCAGCTGTTGGTCAGAAACCTGCTTCGCCGCCACCTCTTTCAGGGTGTCGATCCAGCTGTAGCCTACGCCATCGGAGAACTGCTCTTTCTGACGCCACGCCACGCTCGCCGGCAAGTAGGATTCAAAACATTCGCGCAGGATATGTTTTTCCATTTTGCCGTTGCCGCACATTTTATCCTGCGGGTTGATGCGCATTGCCACGTCGAGGAATTTCTTATCGAGGAACGGCACGCGGGCTTCCACGCCCCAGGCGGACATGGCCTTGTTGGCGCGCGCGCAGTCAAACATGTGCAGCGCCTGTAGTTTACGCACCGTCTCTTCATGCAGCTCTTTGGCGTTTGGCGCTTTATGGAAATAGAGATAACCGCCAAACACTTCGTCAGAACCTTCGCCGGAGAGCACCATCTTGATGCCCATCGCCTTGATCTTACGCGACATCAGGTACATCGGCGTGGAGGCGCGAATGGTGGTCACATCATAGGTTTCAATGTGATAGATCACGTCGCGGATCGCGTCCAGGCCTTCCTGCACGGTGAAGTGAATTTCGTGGTGCACGGTGCCCAGATGGTTCGCCACTTCCTGGGCAGCCTTCAGGTCAGGTGCCCCTTCCAGACCCACGGCAAAGGAGTGCAGCTGCGGCCACCAGGCTTCGGAACGCTCCTGATCTTCCACGCGACGGGCGGCGAATTTTTTGGTGATCGCGGAGATCACGGAGGAGTCCAGGCCGCCGGAGAGCAGAACGCCGTACGGCACGTCAGACATCAGGTGGCTCTTCACGGACTCTTCCAGCGCCTGACGCAGTTCGGCTTTATCCGTCACGTTGTCTTTCACCGCGTCATAGTCAAACCAGTCGCGCTGGTAGTACGGACGGATTTCACCGTCTTTACTCCACAGGTAGCTGCCCGCCGGGAACTCTTTAATGGTGCGACAAACCGGTACCAGCGCTTTCATCTCTGAAGCAACGTAGAAGTTGCCGTGTTCATCGTGCCCCATGTACAGCGGGATAATACCGATATGGTCACGGCCAATCAGGTAAGCGTCTTTTTCGCTGTCGTACAGCGCGAAGGCAAACATGCCTTGCAGCTCGTCGAGGAACTCCGGGCCTTTCTCCTGATACAGCGCCAGGATCACTTCACAGTCAGAACCGGTCTGAAAGGCGTAGCGGTCACCGTACTCGGCGCGCAGCGCCTGATGGTTGTAAATTTCACCGTTAACAGCCAGCGCGTGCGTTTTTTTCTCGTTATACAGCGGCTGTGCACCGGCGTTGACGTCAACAATGGAGAGACGTTCGTGAGCCAGAATCGCTTTGTCGCTGGCGTAAACGCCTGACCAGTCCGGGCCGCGATGGCGCATCAGGCGGGACAATTCGAGTGCTTTTTTACGCAGTTCGCCCGCGTCAGTTTTAATATCCAGTACGCCAAAAATAGAACACATAACCTTCTCCGTTAACCCTGTTGCATTGTGATGTTGCTTGCTTATGAAAATGCCGCAAAAGGGGGAGGGCGCGCAAGCGTTTTACGGGTGAAAACGTAAATAGTGCAATGACGATTGCCGAATCTTAAAAATAGAGCATGCTGAAGGCGATTTTATTGATGATTATTCAGTAAAAGGCGAGTTTCGTTAGATGGCGGTATGTTTTACGACGCCAGAAATGAAAAACCACGCCCTGGGGCGTGGTTCTGAATCAAATAACGTCGATTTCGTCGACAGAAGGATAAATCCAGCTTGGCCGGAAGGGCATCGTATCAATGTCATCAAGCTGCGAGACGCCAGAAAGCACCAGAATGGTTTCAAGCCCCGCCTGGAAACCGGCCAGAATATCGGTGCGCAGGTTGTCGCCAACTATGACGGTATCTTCCGAGTGTGCCTGCATCGTATTCAGCGCGGCGCGAATGATCCACGGGCTTGGTTTGCCGACAACAAACGGCTTACGGCCAGAGATTTTTTCGATGCCGGCGCACAGCGCACCGCAGGCGGGATAAAAACCACGACCGTGCGTATCCGGGTTGGTGGCGATAAAACGCGCACCGTTGGCGACAAAGTAAGCTGCTTTATGCATCATCTCCCAGTTAAAGGAGCGCGTTTCACCCACGATAACAAAGTCCGGGTTCACGTCGGTGATGGTAAAGCCCGCTTTATACAGCTCGTGGATCAGCGCGCCTTCGCCGACCACGTAGGCTTTCTTGCCTTCCTGACGCTTCAGGAAATCCGCCGTTGCCATAGCGGAGGTATAAAATACGCTGTCCGGGACATTAACGCCCGCAGTCGCAAAGCGGTTTGCCAGATCCTGACCAGTCTGTGAAGGGTAGTTCGTGAGAAGAACCAGTGGCATTCCTTTGTCGATGATGCGGTGAAGAAACTCCGCAGCACCCGGCACGGCAACGTTGTCGTGCATCAGCACGCCGTCGATATCACAAATTACATTCTTAATGGTCATGGACAATCCGACATCAAAAAAAGAAGGCGTTACTATAAGGTCCGATCAGGATTCCAGCAAATGTTGCAGCAGGATCCCGTTGAGCATGGCACGTTTTACCAGGGCGAATGCGCCAATTGCCGAGCGGTGATCCAGCGTAGAGCGCACTACCGGCAGGTTCTGGCGAAATGCCTTCAGCGCCTGGGTATTGATGCAGCCCTCAATGGCAGGCAGTAACACTTTTTCGGCTTCCACGATCTCCCCGGCAATCACCACTTTTTGCGGATTAAACAGGTTGATGGCAATGGCGATGGTTTTACCCAGGTGCCGTCCTACCTGTTCGATCACTTCGCAGGCCAGCGCATCGCCTTTATTTGCCGCCTTGCAGATGGCGCCGATCTTACAATCGTCCAGCGTGACGCGGCTCTGGTAACCCTGCTCCAGCAGATGGCGAACGCGATGTTCAATGGCGGCATTCGCGGCAACGGTTTCAAGACAGCCAAAGTTACCGCAGTGGCAGCGTTCGCCAAGCGGTTCAACCTGGATATGACCAATCTCGCCCACGTTGCCGTTACGACCAATAAAAATACGGCCATTGGAGATAATGCCTGCGCCCGTACCGCGGTGTACGCGCACCAGAATAGAGTCTTCGCAGTCCTGGCTCGCACCAAAGTAGTGCTCCGCCAGCGCTAGGGAGCGAATATCGTGCCCGACAAAACAGGTCAGCTTAAAGCGCTTTTCCAGCGCTTCAACCAGCCCCCAGTTCTCCACGTTAATATGCGGCATGTAGCGAATAACGCCGCTCTCCGGGTCGACCAGACCGGGCAGAATGACCGAAATGGCAATCAGCTCGCGGATCTTGCGCTGACAGCTTTCAATAAAGTGCGCGATGGTATTCAGTAAGGCGTGTTCGAGCGTTTCCTGCGTGCGCTCGGGCAGCGGGTAGTGCTCTTCGGCAATGGCTTTGCTGCTCAGATCGTAGAGCGTAAGCGTGGTGTCATGACGGCCTAAGCGGACGCCAATCGCCTGAAAATTGCGGGTTTCAGTGACGATGGAAATCGCGCGGCGGCCTCCGGTGGAGGCCTGCTGATCCACTTCTTTGATCAGACCGCGCTCAATGAGCTGACGCGTGATTTTTGTCACGCTGGCGGGAGCAAGCTGGCTTTGTTCGGCTATCTGAATGCGTGAGATTGGCCCGTGCTGGTCAATCAGGCGATAAACTGCCGCGCTGTTAAGTTGTTTAACGAGATCGACATTACCGATTTGAGCTTGTCCGCCTGGTGTCATACTTTTACTTACTCAGTGACGACCTCGTTACCATTAACGATGGTCTTAATAATTTTATAATCGTGTGTGAACGCCGTCAGGTTTGCAACCATACCTGGCGCAATACCCCCGAGCTGTTTATCGACGCCAATGGCGCGCGCCGGATACAGCGTGGCCATGCGCAGCACTTCCTCAAGCGCAATGCCGCAATGCTCAACGAGGTTACGCACCCCTTCGATCATCGTCAGAGAAGAACCGCTCAGCGTGCCGTTCTCATCCACACACAGTCCATTCCGGTAGTATATTGTTTTACCAGCAAAAATGAACTGGTCAATATTTGCCCCTGCCGGAGCGGTAGCATCCGTTACCAGGCAGAGCTTGTCGCCCTTGAGACGCTTGGCGTTGCGGATGTTGGTGTAATCCACATGCAAGCCGTCGGCGATAATGCCGCAGTAGACGTCTGGTTCATCCAGAATGGCGCCGACCAGCCCGGGTTCGCGGCCAGTAATATACGGCATCGCGTTATAAAGGTGTGTGGCAAAGGTAATGCCTGCGCGGAAGCCGGCTTTCGCCTCTTTCAGCGTCGCGTTCGAATGGCCCGCAGACACCACAATCCCGGCAGCGGCCAGTTTGCTGATAACGTCCGTGCCGGTCATTTCCGGCGCCAGCGTCACTTTAGCGATCACGTCGGCATTGGCGCACATGTAGTCAACCAGCTCGGCATCCGGCTTGCGCACGTAGTTCGGGTTATGGGTGCCTTTTTTGACCATGTTCAGCCACGGTCCTTCCAGGTGCAGACCCAGCGCCTGGTTCGGGTGTTTGGCCAGATACTCGCGCATAACGCGGATACCCTGTTTCATCAGGTCATCGCTGCTGGTGATAAGCGTCGGCAGATAGCTGGTGCAGCCCGATTTCTCGTTGGCTTTCTGCATGATTTCCAGCGTTTCAACCGTCACCGCTTCTGCGGTATCGTTAAACTGGACACCGCCGCAGCCGTTAAGCTGTACGTCGATGAAACCGGGGGAGATTACTGCTCCATTGAGTGAGCGCTGTTCGATCTCCGGCGGCAGTTCTGCCAGCGGGCAAACACGTTCAATCAGGCCATTGGCGATAACAATCGCATGGTCATCCAGAATTTCATGGCCGGTATAAATCCGACCGTGGGTTAAAGCGTACATATCGACCCCCGGTTAAAAAAAGCGACCGCCTCTGACAGAAGAGGCGGTTATTCAATTACAGACCTTTGATGTTCTCAGCTTCTAACTCGTTGAAGTATTTCAGCGTTTTCACTTTCAGTTCCATGGTGGAAGGTTCGTCACACACGACAACCGCTTTTGGATGCAGCTGCAAGCAGCTGATAGTCCACATATGGTTCACGTTACCTTCAACGGCAGCCTGAAGCGCTTGCGCTTTCACGGCACCCAGCACCAGAATCATCACTTCTTCAGCGTCCAGCAGCGTACCTACGCCCACGGTCAGCGCGTATTTAGGCACCTGATTGACGTCGCCGTCAAAGAAGCGGGAGTTAGCCACACGCGTGTCATGAGTCAGCGTTTTAATACGGGTGCGGGAAGCCAGTGAAGATGCCGGTTCGTTGAACGCGATGTGGCCATCGTTGCCCACGCCGCCCATAAACAGGTGGATTTTACCGTAGGAACGGATTTTTTCTTCATACTGACGGCATTCTGCGTCAATATCAGGCGCGTTTCCATTCAGCAGGTTAATATTTTCAGCCGGAATATCAACGTGATCGAAGAAATTACGGTGCATAAAGCTGTGGTAACTTTCCGGATGTTCCTTTGGCAGGCCGACATATTCGTCCATATTGAAGGTCACAACGTGCTTGAAGCTAACCTGGCCCGCTTTATGCATTTCAACCAGCGCTTTATACGCGGTCAGTGGCGTGCCGCCGGTTGGAAGACCGAGAACGAAAGGACGATCGGCTGTTGGTTTGAACGCGTTGATGCGGTTAACGATATGACGAGCAGCCCATTTTCCGACTTGTTCAGCTGTTGCCAGGGGAATCAGTCTCATTATTCACCTCTAAAGTTTAAGTAAAAGTGGGCGGATGATTAGTGCAACCTGAACTAAGCGTAACCTGGAACCTTTCAGGCCGGATCAATCCGTCTTGATTTTTTGAATGATAAAATAAGTTTTCGTCGTTAGCCAGTGAAAGGGAGGGTTTAATACGATATTTGGTGACAATAATCACAAAAAATAGGTGTTTAATTTGCGATACGAATTAATTTTTCACACACTCACACTGCCAGTGAATCATCAACTGTATCTATCGTTCGTGACACAATAAAAACATAGTTTATGCGCGAGTCTTAACAATGGGTCTCGTAGGGGGAATAGGATGAATATTTTAGGTTTTTTCCAGCGCCTCGGTAGGGCTTTGCAGCTCCCTATCGCCGTGCTACCGGTTGCAGCGTTGCTGCTGCGATTCGGGCAACCCGATCTTCTTAACGTGC
Source organism: Enterobacter cloacae complex sp. (assembly GCF_900322725.1). Lineage (NCBI taxonomy): Bacteria > Pseudomonadati > Pseudomonadota > Gammaproteobacteria > Enterobacterales > Enterobacteriaceae > Enterobacter > Enterobacter cloacae complex sp. The sequence goes on from NZ_LT991957.1 coordinate 3,444,749, forward strand.
CGTTTATTGCCCAGGCAGGCGGCGCTATTTTTGACAACCTTGCGCTGATCTTCGCCATCGGCGTGGCGTCAAGCTGGTCAAAAGACAGCGCCGGTGCTGCGGCACTGGCAGGGGCGGTAGGTTACTTCATCCTCACGAAAGCGATGGTAACCATCAACCCGGAAATCAACATGGGTGTACTGGCGGGTATCATTACCGGTCTGGTCGGTGGCGCCGTGTACAACCGCTGGGCAGGTATCAAACTGCCTGACTTCCTGAGCTTCTTCGGCGGTAAACGTTTTGTGCCGATTGCGACGGGCTTTTTCTGTCTGATCCTGGCAGCCATCTTTGGCTACGTCTGGCCACCGGTGCAGCACGCTATCCATGCGGGCGGCGAGTGGATCGTCTCTGCGGGCGCAATGGGTGCGGGCATCTTCGGTTTCATTAACCGTCTGCTGATCCCAACCGGTCTGCATCAGGTACTGAACACCATCGCCTGGTTCCAGATTGGTGAGTTCACCAACGCGGCCGGCGCGGTATTCCACGGTGATATCAACCGCTTCTACGCAGGCGATGGCACTGCGGGCATGTTCATGTCCGGCTTCTTCCCAATCATGATGTTTGGTCTGCCTGGCGCTGCGCTGGCAATGTACCTGGCTGCGCCAAAAGCGCGTCGCCCGATGGTGGGCGGTATGCTGCTGTCCGTTGCAGTAACGGCTTTCCTGACCGGCGTGACCGAGCCGCTCGAATTCCTGTTCATGTTCCTGGCGCCGCTGCTGTACCTCATGCACGCCATCCTGACCGGCATCAGCCTGTTCGTTGCTACTCTTCTGGGCATCCATGCTGGCTTCTCCTTCTCCGCAGGCGCCATCGACTACGTGCTGATGTACAACCTGCCGGCGGCAAGCAGCAACGTCTGGATGCTGGTGGTGATGGGCCTGATCTTCTTCGTTATCTACTTCGTTCTGTTCAGCGCGGTTATTCGCATGTTTAACCTGAAAACGCCGGGCCGCGAAGACACGAAAGAAGATGTGGTAACCAGTGAAGCCAACAGTAATACCGAAGAAGGTTTAACCCAGCTGGCAACCAGCTACATTGCCGCTGTAGGCGGTACCGATAACCTGAAAGCGATTGATGCCTGTATTACCCGTCTGCGTCTGACCGTGGGCGACTCTGCGCGCGTAAGCGATGCAATGTGTAAACGCCTGGGCGCATCTGGCGTGGTGAAGCTGAACAAACAAACCATCCAGGTTATCGTGGGTGCGAAAGCCGAATCTATCGGCGATGAAATGAAAAAAGTGGTTGCCCGTGGCCCGGTTGCTGCCGCCTCAGCGGACAGCGCGCCAGTGGCCGACGCTCCGGCTGCGAAGCCGCAGGCTGTGCCAAATGCGGTGACCATCGCTGCGCTGGTTTCTCCGGTGACGGGTGACGTGGTTGCGCTTGAGCAGGTGCCTGACGAAGCGTTCGCCAGCAAAGCCGTAGGCGACGGCGTGGCCGTGAAGCCAACGGATAAAACCGTGGTCTCTCCGGCAGCCGGCACCATCGTGAAAATCTTCAACACCAACCACGCGTTCTGCCTGGAAACTGAGAAAGGCGCGGAGATCGTTGTCCATATGGGTATCGATACCGTTGCGCTGAACGGTCAGGGCTTTACTCGCCTGGTAGAAGAGGGTGCCGAAGTGGTGGCAGGTCAGCCGATCCTGGAAATGGATCTGGACTTCCTGAACGCCAACGCGCGCTCCATGATAAGCCCTGTGGTGTGCAGCAACATCGACGACTTTAGCGGTCTGGTACTCCAGGCGCAGGGTCAGGTAGTTGCGGGCCAGACGCCACTGTATGAGATTAAAGGCAAGTAATCGCTCCTGAGTAGAGTTATGCCTTTAGCGGCGGGGGAAATCCTCCGCCGCTTTTTTTTGCAGCAAATGCCCCCATTATTTTCTTCTGGAACGTTTTAAGGGTTGTCACTACGTCCGGCTTATAAGATCATATGCCGTTATACGTTGTTTACGCTTTGAGGAATCCACGATGAGTGAGGCAGAAGCCCGCCCGAGTAACTTTATTCGTCAGATCATCGATGAAGATCTGGCCAGTGGTAAGCACACCACGGTGCACACGCGTTTCCCGCCGGAGCCAAACGGCTACCTGCACATTGGTCACGCTAAATCGATCTGCCTGAACTTTGGTATCGCGCAAGACTACCAGGGGCAGTGCAACCTGCGTTTCGATGACACCAACCCGGTTAAAGAAGACATCGAATACGTTGAGTCGATTAAAAACGACGTACAATGGCTGGGCTTCAACTGGTCTGGCGATATCTGCTACTCCTCAGACTATTTCGATCAGCTGTATGCCTATGCGGTTGAACTGATCAACAAAGGTCTGGCTTACGTTGACGAGCTGTCTGCTGACGAAATCCGTGAATACCGCGGTACGCTGACTCAGCCCGGCAAAAACAGCCCGTTCCGCGATCGCAGCGTGGAAGAGAACCTGGCGCTGTTTGAAAAAATGCGTGCCGGCGGCTTCGAAGAAGGCAAAGCGTGCCTGCGTGCCAAAATCGACATGGCGTCTCCGTTCATCGTGATGCGCGACCCGGTGCTGTACCGCATTAAGTTCGCTGAACACCACCAGACCGGTAACAAGTGGTGCATCTACCCGATGTACGACTTCACCCACTGCATCAGCGATGCGCTGGAAGGTATTACGCACTCGCTGTGTACGCTGGAGTTCCAGGACAACCGTCGTCTGTACGACTGGGTGCTGGATAACATCACCATTCCTGTGCATCCGCGTCAGTACGAGTTCTCTCGTCTGAACCTGGAATACACCGTGATGTCCAAGCGTAAGCTCAACCTGCTGGTCACCGACAAGCACGTTGAAGGCTGGGACGACCCACGCATGCCGACCATTTCTGGCCTGCGTCGTCGTGGCTACACCTCCGCGTCCATTCGTGAGTTCTGCAAACGTATCGGCGTCACCAAGCAGGACAACACCATTGAGATGGCCTCACTGGAATCCTGCATCCGTGAAGATCTGAACGAAAACGCGCCGCGCGCGATGGCGGTGATCGACCCGGTTAAGCTGGTTATCGAAAACTATCCGCAGGGCGAAAGCGAGCTGGTCTCTATGCCTAACCATCCGAACAAACCGGAAATGGGCACCCGCGACGTGCCGTTCAGCGGTGAAATCTGGATCGATCGTGCTGACTTCCGTGAAGAAGCGAACAAGCAGTACAAGCGTCTGGTGATGGGTAAAGAAGTGCGTCTGCGTAACGCCTATGTCATCAAAGCCGAGCGCGTAGAAAAAGATGCGGAAGGTAACATCACGACCATCTTCTGTACGTACGACGCAGAGACGCTGAGCAAAGATCCGGCGGATGGCCGTAAAGTGAAAGGCGTAATCCACTGGGTGAGCGCCCAGCACGCGCTGCCTGTTGAGATCCGCCTGTACGATCGCCTGTTCAGCGTGCCGAATCCAGGTGCGGCGGAAGACTTCCTCGCAACCATCAACCCGGAATCGCTGGTCATTAAGCAAGGCTATGCTGAGCCGTCCCTGAAGGCCGCTGAGGCCGGCAAGGCGTTCCAGTTTGAGCGTGAAGGTTACTTCTGCCTGGACAGCCGCTACAGCACGGCAGAAAAACCGGTATTTAACCGTACCGTGGGTCTGCGTGATACCTGGACTAAGATCGGCGAATAATAACGCTGCTCTGGTCAATGAGAAACAAACGCCGCGTAATGCGGCGTTTTTTTATTTAACGATCATATCGTTAAGCGCAGGCGAAATTATTATAAGCCATCAGAACGGGTCAATGAGGTGCTACTTATTTTTCTAAAAAAAGTTTGTTTATTTACGAAAAACGGAAAGGGATAAAAATAGATAAATATTAATGGCGTTACTTACTGAAAATCCACCGGTTCCCCGCCAGCACTCGGCTCCTGCTAATTGTTACAAATCACTACGAAATATGTGCTCTTCGTCATAATCCTGACTTTTGCCTGATTAAAAGCATTGATAATTCGCGCCGCGAAAAATAACCTAAAGACGGTAGTTAATTCGAGGGTATTTCTGACTACCCCTGACCTTTTGGTCTTTTCTGTTTTTCGCCGTTTAAGGCGTTTTAATTCGTCAAAGAGGAATAATCTATGCGTACGTTCAGTGGCAAACGTAGTGCGCTGGCGCTGGCTATCGCCGGTGTGACAGCAATGTCGGGCCTGGTGATTGCGCCAGAGGCAAAAGCAGCAGGCTTCATTGAAGATTCCACCCTCACGGGCGGTATTTATTACTGGCAGCGTGAGCGTGACCGTAAAGACGTCACTGAAAATAAATACAAAACCAACCTTTCTCACTCGACCTGGAACGCCAACCTGGATTTCCAGTCGGGATATGCCGCCGATATGTTCGGGATTGATATTGCTGCTTTCACCGCAATTGAAATGGCCGAAAATGGCGACAGCGGCCACCCGAACGAAATTGCGTTCTCCTCCAGCAATAAAGCCTACGACGAAGACTGGTCCGGCGATAAAAGCGGTATCAGCCTCTATAAAGCGGCGGCAAAATTCAAATATGGTCCGGTCTGGGCGCGCGGGGGGTATATCCAGCCAACAGGACAAACGCTGTTAGCGCCGCACTGGAGCTTTATGCCAGGTACCTATCAGGGGGCGGAAGCCGGCGCTAATTTTGACTACGGCGATGCGGGGGCGTTGAGCTTCTCCTATATGTGGACCAACGAGTACAAAGCGCCGTGGCACATTGAGATGGACAAGTTCTACCAGAACGATAAAAAAACCAAAGTCGAGTATCTCCACTCTCTTGGCGCGAAGTATGACTTTAAAAACGATCTGGTGCTGGAAGCGGCGTTCGGTCAGGCTGAAGGCTATATCGATCAGTACTTTGCTAAGGCCAGCTATAAATTTGATATCGCAGGTAGCCCGCTGAGTACCAGCTATCAGTTCTACGGCACGCGCGATAAGGTCAGCGATGGCAGCGTAAATGATATCTATGACGGTACCGCATGGTTGCAGGCGCTGACCTTCGGCTACAAGGTCGGCCAGGTTGATTTACGCCTGGAAGGGACGTGGGTTAAGGCCGAAGGGCAGCAGGGTTACTTCCTGCAACGTATGACGCCTACCTACGCCTCCTCTAACGGTCGTCTGGATATCTGGTGGGATAACCGCTCTGACTTTAACGCCGACGGCGAAAAGGCGGTCTTCTTCGGCGCAATGTATGACCTGAAAAACTGGAACCTGCCCGGATGGGCAGTGGGAGCATCCTACGCGTACGCCTGGGATGCGAAGCCCGGGGATATGGCAACGCCAGACGCGTACTACGATCCAAACTACCGTCTGAAAGAGTCTTCATACAGCCTGGATGCGATTTACACCCTTCAGGAGGGCCGTGCGAAAGGCACGATGTTCAAACTGCACTTCACCCAGTATGACAACCACTCCGATATCCCGAGCTACGCGGGCGGCTACGGCAACATCTTCCAGGATGAACGTGACGTGAAATTCATGGTCATTGCGCCATTTACCATCTTCTGATGAATGCTGCGGCGGGCGGTGTCCCGCCGTTATGGAGACTGAACATGATGAATAAAAGGGTAATCGTTGCGTTGCTGGCCTTCGGGCTGGTGGCATGCGTGCAGGATCAGGCGCCGAAAGAGGACTCCCGTCTGAAAGAGGCCTACAGCGCGTGCATCAATACCGCACAGGGTTCTCCTGAGAAGATTGAGGCCTGTCAAAGCGTGCTGAACGTGCTGAAAAAAGACAAAGCCCATGAGCAATTCGCCACGCAGGAAAACGTTCGCGTGATGGATTACCAGGCCTGCATTCAGGCGCGTAAAACCGGTAACGATCAGGAAGTGGCGAAGCGTTGCGATAAGATCTGGAACGAGATACGCAATAACAATAAATAAGTTGCTTTACGCCCGGTGGCGCAGTGTCACCGGGCTTTTTTCAGGCAAAAAAAAAGCCAACCTCACGGCTGGCTCAGAGTATGAACACTCACTTATTTTGCGTCGTGCGCATGTTCATTTTCGCGGCAATCCCCTTCAGCGCAGTGACCATACAGGTACAGGCTGTGGTTAGTCAGGCGGATGCCATGACGGGCGGCGATTTCACGCTGGCGTGATTCAATGGAATCATCGCTAAATTCAATGACCTTGCCACAGTCGAGGCAGATCAGGTGATCGTGGTGGTGCTGCTGAGTCAGTTCGAACACGGACTTGCCGCCTTCGAAATTATGACGAGTAACAATGCCCGCGTCGTCAAACTGGTTCAGCACACGATAGACGGTTGCCAGCCCAATCTCTTCACCCATATCGATAAGACGCTTGTAAAGGTCTTCCGCACTGACATGGTGATTGTCTGGCCCCTGAAGCACTTCAAGGATTTTTAACCGAGGAAGCGTTACTTTCAGGCCAGCTTTCTTTAATGCGGTATTGTTGTCAGTCATGCGGAATCTGTCCTGTTGCTAAACGATTCACTTCAAAAGAAGAAGTGACAGAAAATGCACTTGGGATAATGCGTCTCATTATAGAACTGCCATGCCTAAATGAAAACTGCAAGTCTCAAGCAAAGTATGCTTATAAAAACGTGGTATCACCAATAAACTTGTTCGATGGCACCCACTTTTTACCAGGGGGATATTGTACAGGTCTGAGCGAAAAAGTTAAAAGTTTGTAGCAATTAATTTAATCGGTTTTACCTGGAAAACGGGCGCAACCGGAGCTGCGCCGCAGGGATATCAGGCGTTAAGGATATCGTCCAAGTTCAACTCTTCGCGAACCTGCTTAACCCATTTCTCTACGCGCTCAGCGGTCAGCTCTGGCTGGCGGTCTTCGTCAATGGCCAGGCCAACGAAGTGCTCGTCATCTGCCAGACCTTTAGAAGCCTCGAAGTGATAGCCCGCCGTTGGCCAGTGACCGACGATCGCCGCGCCGCGTGGCTCAATGATGTCGCGAATGGTGCCCAGCGCATCACAGAAATACTCCGCATAATCTTCCTGATCGCCGCAGCCGAACAGGGCAACCAGCTTGCCGTTGAAGTCAACTTCTTCCAGCGTCGGGAAGAAATCGTCCCAGTCACACTGGGCTTCACCGTAGTACCAGGTCGGGATGCCCAGCAGCAGGATGTCATAGCCCTCGAGATCTTCTTTGCTGCTCTTGGCGATGTCATGCACATCAGCAACGTCTTTACCGAGCTGTTTTTGAATGTTTTTTGCGATATTTTCAGTATTGCCGGTATCACTGCCAAAGAAAATGCCGATGATTGCCATGAGTAAAATAACCTCTTGAAACTTAATGGTATGGTGGCGCAAATTGTCCACGGATAAGGGCAATAATAGCAGAACAGACAACCCTGCGGAAACAGCTATCACGCAGGACTGCACTCTGTGCTACATGAAAAAGGTAATATTGAGGATTTTCTGACTCACGCCTTGCCGCGTAACGTCTCAAGCTGGGCGATCAGCATCTCTTCGATCAGTTCGCTGCGGCTTATGTTGCGCGCGTCAGCTAACGCGTTAAGCGCATCGACGGCATCGGCATTCAGCTTCAGTTCGACACGCTTAAGCCCACGATTTTTATCGCGTTTAAGCTGGTTGCGTTTATTGATACGCAGCTGTTCATCGCGCGAAAGCGGATTCGTTTTCGGTCGTCCCGGTCGACGCTCATTCGCGAACAGATCTAGTGTCGTACGGTCCGTTTGTTCTTTGGCCATGATTCTGAGACTTCGGGGGATACACGCCGCCCTGCTAATGCCCGGGCGATAAGCGCGCCATCATACATCACCCAAATCCACACGCCAACGACTGGAAGCCCGTCGTCTTCCGGTCGCTGGCTTTTTAATCAATTCGCGGTATCAGTGAGATAGCGGCGAATGGCGCGCAGGACGGCGTCAGGTTTTTCTGCATGTACCCAGTGCCCGGCACCGGCAATGACGTGAGCGCGTGCCTGCGGGAATTGCGCCAGCAGCGCGTCACGGTACGCATCAGTAACGTAAGGAGAGTTGCCGCCACGAATGAAGAGGGTAGGGTGCGGCCAGGCGGGGACGGTTTCCCAGCCCACAATATGCGAATACTGATCCCACAGGACCGGAACGTTAAAGCGCCATTGTCCGTCGACAAATGATTTCAGCAGAAACTGCACCACGCCTTCTTCATCGAGATGCTCGCGCATAACGGCAGCCGCCTGCTGGCGTGTGGAGACGCCTGACGCCGTCACGGCGTTGATGGCAGCGAAAATCTCATCGTGACGGCGAACGTCGTAATTGACGGGCGCAACGTCAATGACCACCAGCCCGGAAATCCGCTCGGGGGCCAGCGCGGTGAGCGCCATCACCGCTTTACCGCCCATTGAATGCCCGATGAGCGTCGCTTTCTGAATATTATTCGCATCGAGTGTATCAAGCAGATCCTGCGCCATGGCCGCGTAGGTCATCGTTTCCGAGCGCCCGGAAAGACCGTGATTTCGCATGTCAACCTGAAGGATCTCATGATCGGTCACTAAATCGCGCGCCAGCACGCCCAGGTTATCCAGGCTACCAAACAGGCCGTGAACCAGTACGATGGGAGAATTATTGTTCGGCGATTGTGCAGTTTGCGCTCGGGTATTCAATTTCATGGCAAAGTTCTTTTTTTAGGTTTGTCAGGTTAGGGTATCATGTTGACCATTCTGCCGCCCGGGGGCAAGGATCCAGTTTAATCTGACTTTTGCCGCCAACCTGGTTTGACGCTATCCGCTGTTGGGATTTGAACCTATAATCTCAACGACTTGTATTCAGATAAGATATCGCACTGGATTAAGATGAAAACAATCGAAGTTGATGACGAACTCTATCAGTATATTGCCAGCCAGACGCGGCATATTGGGGAGAGCGCGTCCGACATTTTACGGCGCATGCTTAAAATTTCCGCCGCCTCACAGCCCACTCCCGTCACTAAAGATGTCGTGTCTCAGCCGAGCGTTGTTGCACAGGTAAAACCTGCCGTCATGCCGGCAAAAGACAAAGTGCGCGCGATGCGTGAACTGCTGCTGTCCGACGAATATGCCGAGCAGAAAAAGGCGGTTAACCGCTTTATGCTGGTGCTGTCTACACTTTACTCACTGGATCACAATGCCTTTGCTGAAGCGACAGAGTCGCTGCACGGCCGCACCCGCGTTTACTTCGCAGGTGACGAGCAGACGCTGCTGCAAAATGGCAATCAAACCAAGCCCAAACATGTTCCCGGTACGCCATACTGGGTGATCACGAATACCAATACGGGCCGCAAGTGCAGCATGATCGAACATATCATGCAATCCATGCAGTTCCCGGCGGAATTGATCGAAAAGGTTTGCGGTACAATTTAACCCTTGCATCAGAAGGACCAGGCAATGGCAAATCACAGCCGTGCAGGACAACCTGCACAACAACGCGATTTGATTAACGTCGCTCAACTGACCGCGCAGTACTACGTGCTGAAGCCGGTCGTGGGCAACGCAGAACACGCAGTGAAGTTTGGTACATCTGGCCACCGCGGCAGCGCGGCGCGCCACAGCTTTAACGAACCGCACATTCTGGCCATTGCTCAGGCCATCGCGGAAGAGCGAGCGAAAAATGGCGTCACCGGTCCGTGCTATGTTGGGAAAGATACTCACGCCCTGTCTGAACCTGCTTTTATCTCCGTGCTGGAAGTGCTGGCGGCAAACGGCGTAGACGTGATTGTTCAGGAGAACAACGGTTTCACGCCAACGCCTGCGGTGTCTAACGCTATTCTGGTACACAACAAAAAAGGGGGCGCGCAGGCTGACGGCATTGTGATCACCCCGTCCCACAACCCACCGGAAGATGGTGGCATCAAGTACAACCCACCTAACGGTGGCCCGGCAGATACCAACGTCACGAAAGTGGTGGAAGATCGCGCCAACGCATTGCTGGCAAATGGCCTGAACGGCGTGAAGCGTATCTCGCTGGATGAAGCCATGGCCTCCGGTCATGTGAAAGAGCAGGATCTGGTGCAGCCGTTTGTGGAAGGGCTGGCGGATATCGTCGATATGGCCGCGATCCAGAAAGCTGGCCTGAAGCTGGGCGTGGATCCGCTGGGCGGTTCCGGTATCGAATACTGGAAACGCATTGCCGAGCATTACAAGCTGGATCTGACCATCGTGAACGATCACGTCGATCAGACGTTCCGCTTTATGCACCTGGATAAAGACGGCGCGATCCGCATGGACTGCTCCTCCGAATGCGCAATGGCTGGCCTGCTGGCGCTGCGTGACAAGTTCGACCTGGCCTTTGCCAACGACCCGGACTATGACCGTCACGGTATCGTTACCCCGGCAGGGCTGATGAACCCGAACCACTATCTGGCCGTTGCTATCAACTACCTGTTCCAGCACCGTCCGCAGTGGGGCAAAGAGGTGGCGGTTGGTAAAACGCTGGTCTCTTCCGCCATGATTGACCGCGTGGTCGACGCACTGGGCCGTAAGCTGGTGGAAGTGCCGGTGGGCTTCAAGTGGTTTGTTGACGGCCTGCACGACGGCAGCTTTGGCTTTGGCGGTGAAGAGAGCGCGGGTGCGTCCTTCCTGCGCTTTGACGGTACCCCATGGTCAACCGATAAAGACGGCATCATCATGTGTTTGCTGGCGGCGGAAATCACCGCGGTTACCGGTAAGAACCCGCAGGAACATTACAACGAGCTGGCGGAACGTTTTGGCGCGCCGAGCTATAACCGTATTCAGGCGGGCGCCACGTCTGCGCAAAAAGCAGCCCTGTCAAAACTGTCTCCGGAAATGGTCAGCGCCAGCACGCTGGCAGGTGACCCGATCACCGCGCGTCTGACGGCGGCTCCGGGCAACGGTGCGGCCATCGGCGGCCTGAAGGTGATGACCGAAAACGGCTGGTTCGCGGCGCGTCCATCCGGTACGGAAGATGCGTACAAAATCTATTGCGAAAGCTTCCTCGGCGCTGAGCACCGTCAGCAGATTGAGAAAGAAGCGGTAGAGATTGTCAGCGAAGTGCTGAAAAACGCGTAAGTGCGGTTTGTGTGCCGGGCGGCACTGCGTTTGCCCGGCCTACAACAGCGATCGTAGGCCCGGTAAGCGCTAGCGCCACCGGGCTTTTTTTTAACTATGCTTGTTCTTCAGTTCAAACCGTGGTGAGACCAGACCGTACAGCGTCCAGCCCATAAAGGTCACCATCGCGCCATACAGCATTGCTTCCTGGCCGGACGAGTAGAGCGCATAGAAGCTATAAATTGCGCCAATCAGCGCCACGATATTGGCCGCCCGGGCTTTGCGCGGATCCACCTTCGCCACCTTCTGAATAATCACCAGCGCCGCCATCGACAGAATGTACGGAATGATGTTCGTCACCACCGCCAGGTTGACCAGCACGTTAAACTGGCTGTTCAGCGACGGGCTGATGGTCATGAGCGACAAACCGCTCTGGAAAATCACAATCGCCAGCATGCCCTGTACCGGCGCATCCGCTTTGGTGACGCGGGAGAAGATTTTCGGGAAATACCCTTCGTCAGCTGAAGATTTAAACACCTGAGCGATGGTGAACTGCCAGCCCAGCAGCGAGCCGCAGCAGGACATCACCATCAGCCCCATAATGACTTTCCCCACCTCCGGCGTAAACATCTGCGCAAACGCCAGTCCGAACGGTGCCGTGGAGTTAGCCAGATCCATGTTGGGCACAATCCCCGCAATCACGTTGGTCGAAATGATGTAGATCACCGCCGCGCCCAGCGTTCCGCCGAGAACCGCGATGGGTACGTTCTTCTCCGGGTTTTCCACCACTTCAGCATTCGCACAGGCCGATTCCAGACCGAGGAAAGCCCACAGCGTCATGGCGATGGACGAGCCCACGGCGGTGAAGAACGGCACGTGGTGCGGGTTCCAGGAGTTGGCGTACAACGTCGGGCTAAACCAGAACCAGCCGATGATGCACAGACCGACCACCGGGATGATCACGCCCCAGACGGTAATGCTGCTGAGTTGTCCGGTGATGCGCGCGCCGCCAAAGTTGGCGACGGTACAGATCCACAGCACGCCGATGGTTGCCAGCCCAATCTGCACCGGGGTCAGCGTCGCGCCAAACAGCTCCGTGCCGTAACCGACAGCGGAAATGGCAATCGCCACGTTAGCGATCAGCAGCGACACGCCGTAGGTGTAGTTCGCCATAAAGTTACCGGACTTACCGAACGCATATTCGGCATAGCCCCCCATCCCGCCTGACTTGCGGCTGAACATTCCGCACTTGGCAAACGCCCACGCCAGCGCCATCGAGCCCACGGCGGTCACGAGCCAGGAGATAATCGAAATGGTCCCCACCTCAGCAAGCTTGGTAGGCAGCATGATGATCCCGGAACCCATCATGTTCACCATGGTGAGAATAGTGAGTTGCACTACGCCCATCTTGTTGGCCTTACTCATAATTTTTCTCCTTTCAGCAGCGCTGGCTGAGCGGCAGGTTGTTTGATGACGTAGCAGCGCACCTCTTTGCGCCCGTCACGCTCCTCGATGTAAACCCCCTGTAACTCCGGCGCAAAGCCCGGCAGCAGGTTGATCCCGTCTTCCAGCGCGGCAAAGTAGCGCAGCACGGAACCGCCCCAGACTTCACCCGGCACCACGCACAGCACCCCCGGTGGGTAAGGCAGCGCACCTTCGGCGGCGATACGGCCTTGTGCATCGCGCAGGGAGACCAGTTCGACCTCACCGCGCAGGTACGCGTAGTTCGCCTCCTGCGGGTTCATCATGACGCGCGGGAAGTGAGACTTACGGAACATCTCTTTTTGCAGTTGTTTCACATTGTGGCGGGCATAAAGTTCATGCATCTCCTGACAAATCTGGCGCAGGGTGTAATTCGCGTAACGATCCGGATGTTGTTTACAGAGAGAGGGCAGAACCTCTTTTAGCGGCGCATCGCTCTGGAGCAGTTTTTCGAAGCGCACCAGCTGGGCGACGAGCTGCTGCAATTTGCCCATGTCCTCCGCCGGGGTGAGCAGGAAGAGAATGGAGTTGAGGTCGCATTTTTCCGGCACGATGCCGTTTTCACGCAGGAAGTTGGCAAGGATGGTGGCGGGCACGCCAAAATCATCGTACTCACCGGTACGGGCGTTGATGCCCGGCGTGGTCAGCAGCAGCTTGCACGGATCGATAAAATACTGATGCTCGGCATATCCCTCGAATGCGTGCCAGCGTTCGCCCGGGACGAAATGGAAGAAGCGCAGATCGGTGGCGATTTCCGCCGTATCCCAGCTTTCCCACGGACGGCCGTCCACCGTCTCCGGCACAAATGGGCGAATAAACTGACAGTTCTGAAGGATCAGTTTTCGCGCGTCGATACCCGTCACGACGCAGTCCATCCACATGTTGCGCCCACTTTGCCCCTCGTGCATGCGGGCGTTGATATCCAGGGCGGCAAACAGCGGATAAAACGGGCTGGTGGAGGCGTGCATCATGAAGGCGTTGTTGAGTCGCTTATGCGGGACATAGCGCGGCTGGCCTTTGATATGGCTGTCCTTCTTATGGATTTGCGAGGTTTGCGAGAAACCCGCCTGCTGCTTATGCACCGACTGGGTAACCAGTATGCCCGGATCGTTTTCGTTCAGCTCCAGCAGCAGCGGCGAGCAGTCGGCCATCATGGGGATAAACTGCTCGTAACCGACCCAGGCGGAGTCAAACAGAATGTAGTCACAGAGGTGACCAATCTTATCCACCACCTGACGGGCGTTATAGATGGTGCCGTCGTAGGTGCCCAGCTGGATCACCGCCAGGCGAAACGGACGTTCATCCCGCGCGCGGCCAGGCGCGACCTCTGACACCAGCTCCCGCAGGTAGCTCTCTTCAAAACAGTGCGCGTCAATACCGCCGATAAACCCGTACGGGTTGCGCGCCGTTTCGAGATAAACCGGCGTCGCTCCTGCCTGTAACAGCCCGCCGTGGTGATTAGATTTATGGTTATTGCGATCGAACAGCACCAGATCGCCCGGCGTGAGCAGCGCATTGAGCACCACCTTGTTGGATGAGGAGGTGCCGTTCAGCACGAAGTAGGTTTTATCGGCATTAAAGACCTTTGCCGCATGCTGCTGGGCGATGCAGGGCGCGCCCTCGTGGATCAGCAGATCGCCCATTGCCACGTCGGCGTTGCACAGATCGGCGCGGAATAGCGTTTCGCCAAAGAAATCGACAAACTGATTCCCCGCCGGATGGCGACGGAAGAACTGGCCTCCCTGGTGCCCCGGGCAGTCAAACGCGCTGTTACCCTGCTGGACGTAATCGACCAGCGCGCGGAAGAACGGCGGGCGAAGCTGGGTTTCGTACTTCTGCGCCGCCGCCTCAAGCTGGCGTCCGTAGAATTCATTGCTGGTGTCAGAGTACTCAAAAACGCCGTGAATACGGGACAAATATTCAGCCGGAACCCTTTCTTCTTTATGGGTGGCAATAAACACCGGAATACCAAATCCTGTGGCGTCTATTTCTTCTATGGCGCCGGTGAAAATATCGCTGACGGCCAGCACCACGGCTGCCACATCAATATAGTCCGATGCGCTGACATCCACAATTTCACGCGACGTGGTAAAGCATTCAGGACAGGCACGGCTGACGGCAATTTTTAACGTTTTCATCTTTTTCTCTTTATTTCAGGCAATATGGGGCCCTCGACTTCTTGCAATAAAGAAATCGATTATTTCCGGAAAAAAAAGCAAAGCGTGGCCGCTGATACGAAATCAGTTAATTGCTTTTTGCTGAGTAGAATTCAGTCCGCCCGGTTGCGGAGAATCTGAATGGCAGAAAGTAAGCGCAGGTGTTCACAGGCAAGCGCCTGTAAAATAGCAAGTTTCAGGAAGACCTGTAAGCAGATGCGCCAGAAGTCGAAGGACTACCGGGCGTTGAAGAGATGAAAGTCAAAACAGTTACGGTGGGCAAACATCATGATATGTGTTGTCCGCCTTATATGGGGCATTAAACGATTATTGTTTTCCATGTTCAGTTTCCTTTCAGTAATTGAAAGCACGGTCATTTTATCCAGGGAAAAGGGATTAACTGTGAATCAGATCACCATTAACCGATCATTTCAGAAATAATTAGTCGTTTTTTATGAATAATGCAGATCAAAATGCTGTTTTGTTGGCTTGTTGTTAAATTGGTGTTTGAATTGTGTTTGGGAAGGACGAATATAGCCATGAAAATAACCTCTGCATTATTTTCATGGCATATTCAGGGGGATGGCTTTCTTTATTTAAGGTCGATTTGAATACTTATTCAGATCATAAACCGATAGCCAATACCGGTTTCTGTTAATAAATGACGCGGACGCGCGGGATCGGCTTCAAGTTTCTGGCGAAGGTGTCCCATATAAATGCGTAAATAGTGACTATGCTCAACAGCATTCGGTCCCCAGACCTGGCTTAAGAGCTGTCGCTGCGTTAGCACTTTTCCATGGTTGTTGAGCAGCACGGCCAACAGACGAAATTCGATGGGCGTGAGGTGAACCTCTTCTTCTCCCCGCACAATGCGGCGGGCAGCAAGATCGACGCGGATATCGCCAAAGGCGTACACCGGATCAGAAGGGGTTGTGGCACTGTGACGACGCAGCGCCACACGAAGCCGGGCCTGTAGCTCGCCAATGCCAAACGGTTTAATCAGATAATCATCCGCTCCGGCATCCAGCGCGGCGATTTTATCCGCCTCTTCGGTGCGGGCAGAAAGGACCAGAATCGGCATCTGGCTCCACTGACGCACTTCGCGAATAAAATCAATGCCGTCGCCATCCGGGAGCCCCAGATCCAGAATCACCAGGTCCGGCTTGCGGGTCGCGGCTTCGATTAACCCCCGTTGAAGCGTACCGGCTTCATGAACGCGCAAACCGTCGCCTTCCAGCGCGGTACGCAGAAATCGGCTGATAGCGAGCTCATCTTCAACAATCAGAACGTTAATCACATATCCTCTGGTAAATCATCAAGTTCTGGTGGAGTTTCAAGAGGAAGTGTAACACAAAAGCGTGCGCCACCTTCCGGGCGGTTCTCGGCTGAAATGGTGCCGCCATGCACGTCGACAATCGCCTGGCAGATCGCGAGCCCCAGCCCAACGCCCGGAATGGCGGATTCCTTATTGCCGCGCGCAAATTTTTCGAAAATGGCGCGCTCCTGACCCGCCGGAATACCCGGCCCGGTATCCCAGATCTCAAGCCGCAGCGTCTGCGTATCTACCCCGGCGGCGATCCCAATCTGCGCTTTTGCTCCGGCGTATTTAGCCGCGTTTTCCAGAAGATTAATCAGGACGCGCTCAAACAGCGGGCCATCAACATGTATGAGCGTCAGGGGTTCCGGCATGTTCAGCGCAATATGGCGTCCACCCAGACCCGGCTCCAGCATCTTCAGCGCGCTGCCGACAACCTCTTCAAGCGTAAGCCACTCTTTTTTGAGGTTAAAACCGCCGGACTGAATGCGCGCCATGTCCAGCAGGTTATTCACCAGGCGCGTGGTATTCAGCACGTGCTGGCGAATTTCGCTGGCCTGTACCGCATGCTTCGACCCTTCCGCCGCCAGATCCAGCGTGAGAATTTCGGACTGACCAAACAGCACGGTGAGCGGGGTGCGCAGGTCGTGGGAAAGCGCCGCCAGCAGCGAGTTGCGGATGCTTTCACGCTCGCTTGCCAGCCGCGCCTGCTCTTCGCTGGCGGTAAGCGCCAGCCGCTCAAGGGCGCTGGCGACCAGCAGGGTGAAGGTTTCCAGCAGGCGCTGCTGCTCGGGGATCATCAGCTGGCGTTGGTTAGACGGCTCCACGATGACCAGCCCGTGGTTTTTATCCGCGCTGCGCAGCGGCAGGATCTGGTAAGGCACGCCGGGCAGGGTGTCGGTTCCGGCACCGGCGGGTAACCCTTTGTCGAA
Organism: Enterobacter cloacae complex sp.; assembly: GCF_900322725.1. NCBI lineage: Bacteria > Pseudomonadati > Pseudomonadota > Gammaproteobacteria > Enterobacterales > Enterobacteriaceae > Enterobacter > Enterobacter cloacae complex sp. Next base: position 3,461,603 of record NZ_LT991957.1, read on the forward strand.
GCTCCAGCGGGCAATCGCTTCATCCCACGGCGTCATGCCCGAAGGCGAGGTAAGCGGGCGAAGATGTCCGTGCTCGTCGGGGAGTAAAATCAGGTTGCTGGCATGAAACGTTGAGCGGATAAACTGCTCGCTGGTCTGAACGATATCCTGCTGCGTGCGGCCGACCGCCAGCGATTTTGACATTTCGTAAAGATGTCGCGTGCGCTGCTCGCGGTAGCGGGCAATGCGCGCCTGGTAGCGCACGCCCGCCGTCAGGTTCCCGATCACCAGCCCGACGGTAAGCATCACGGCAAAAGTCAGAATGTACTGCACGTCCGAGACGGCAAGCGTCCCGCGTGGCGCAATAAAGAACAGATCGAAGCTGACGACGTTGATCACCGTTGCCAGCACCGACGGCCAGCGGCCGTAAAAGAGGGCGACCACGACGACGCCCAGCAGATAAATCATGACCAGATTGGCGGCGTCGAAGGCGATCAGCCACTGGCTGGCAATCACCGTAATCAGGGCGCAGAGCACCACGGCCACCAGACAGCCGCGGATCTGCATGCGCCACTTATCGCCAAAGGCGCGGGCGTCCGGCGCGCGGTTGGGCAGGGGAGCGGGCCTGTCATCCAGCGCGACGATGACTAAATCGAGATCCGGCGCGCGGCGGGCCAGCCTGTCGGCGAAAGATTCCCGGCTAAACCAGCGGCGATGCTGGCGACGCCCAATGACAATCTTGCCCAGGTTGTGCTCGCGCGCGTAGCGAAGAATGGCTTTATCTTCCTGCGGATCGGAAAGGGTTGCGGTTTCCGCGCCCAGCTCCTGAGCCAGCCGCAGCGCGCTCAGAATGGCGCGGCGCTGATTCTCCGGCAGGGCGTGAAGCTGCGGCGTTTCGACGTATACCGCGTGCCACACGCTGCCAAACTTCGCCGCAAGCCGGGCGGCGGTGCGGACCAGCTTTTCATTACCGCTGCCGTGGCCAATGCATAACAGAATGGCGTCCCGCGTGTGCCAGACGCGCTCTCGCCCCTGAAGGTCTCGCCAGGCGCGCATCTGATCATCAACGCGATCGGCAGTGCGGCGCAGGGCCAGCTCGCGCAGGGCAATCAGGTTTCCCTTGCGGAAGAAATGTTCGATGGCGCGTTCGGCCTGGCCGGCAATATACACCTTGCCTTCGTGCAGGCGCTGGCGCAGATCGTCCGGCGGCAGGTCAACCAGAACAACCTCATCGGCAGAATCAAAAAACGGATCGGGGACGGTCTCCCGCACCTGAATGCCGGTGACGCCGCTCACCACGTCGTTCAGGCTTTCCAGATGCTGAACATTCACCGTGGTGAAGACGTCGATACCGGCTTCAAGCAGCTCCTCAACATCCTGCCAGCGCTTCGGATGACGCGAGCCCGGCGCGTTGCTGTGCGCCAGTTCGTCCATCAGAATGAGCGCAGGTCGGCGGGCGAGGGCGGCATCCAGATCGAACTCCGTGACCAGCCGCCCGCGATGGTTAATGCGCTGGGGCGGCTGCGTCGCCAGCCCCGTCAGCAGCGCCGCCGTCTCTTTGCGACCGTGGGTTTCGACCACGCCGATGAGAATATCAAGCCCCTGCGCCCGCAGCCGCTGGGCTTCCGTCAGCATGGCGAAGGTTTTCCCGACGCCCGCACAGGCACCGAAAAAAATTTTCAGCTTGCCGCGATGGGCTTCCGCCGTCTGTTCAAGCAGCCTGTCCGGATCCGGGCGCATGGGCTCGTCGGTCATTTAGTTTTTCCTTAGCGCGTCCAGCGCCAGATTCAGCTCAACAATGTTCACTACCGGCATGCCGATGAAGCTGACCAGCGGCTTTTGCGTGTGCTCTGCGACCAGCTTGCTCACCTGTTCGATGGGCAGCTGGCGGGCGGCGGCCACGCGCGGAATTTGCCATGCCGCCGCGTCCGGCGTCAGGCTGTAGTCCAGCCCGCTGGCCGACGCGGTGACCAGCTCAACCGGCACCTCACGGCTGGCCTGCGGATTGGCGGCGCGCAGGGCGGCAACGCGTTCAGCGATGGCTTTATCCAGTGCGGGATTGCTGCCTGCCAGATTGCTGCCGCCGGACGCCATTGGATTATACGGGCTTTCCGCAGTGGCGGAAGGGCGTCCCTGGAAGTAGCCTGCGCCCGTGAAGTTCTGCCCAATCAGGCGCGAGCCCCGGTTTTCACCGTTCTGGATAATCAGCGAGCCGTTGGCCTGGTCCTTAAACCACCACTGGCCGAGCGCCGTGGTCACCAGCGGGTAAAGCCCGCCGGTAATCAGAGACAGCAGAATAAACAACAGTATAGCGGGACGTAACATCGTCATTTGATTCACCTTTAAACCAGCCCAAACAGCGTTAATAGCACGTCGATAACCTTGATCCCGATAAAGGGCACCACCAGCCCACCCAGGCCGTAAATCCACAGGTTGCGGCGCAGCATGGCGGCGGCGGTCAGCGGCTTATAGCTCACCCCTTTCAGCGCCAGCGGGATGAGGAAGACAATGATCAGGGCGTTGAAAATCACCGCGCTCATGATGGCCGACGCCGGGGAGTGCAGGTGCATCACGTTCAGGGCGTTCAGCTGCGGATAGGTCGCCGCAAACGCCGCCGGGATAATGGCGAAATACTTCGCCACGTCGTTGGCGATGCTGAATGTGGTCAGCGAGCCGCGCGTCATCAGCATCTGTTTGCCGATGTGCACCACTTCGATCAGCTTAGTCGGGTTCGAATCGAGGTCGACCATGTTGCCCGCCTCTTTTGCTGCCTGCGTGCCGGAGTTCATCGCCACCGCCACGTCGGCCTGCGCCAGCGCCGGGGCGTCGTTAGTGCCGTCGCCCGTCATCGCCACCAGACGGCCTTCCGCCTGATACTGACGAATCAACGCCAGTTTCGCTTCCGGTGTGGCTTCGGAAAGGAAATCATCCACGCCCGCTTCGGCGGCAATGGCGGCCGCGGTGAGGCGGTTATCCCCGGTGATCATCACCGTTTTGATGCCCATCTTGCGCATCTGGGCGAAACGCTCTTTGATACCGCCTTTAACGATATCCTTCAGGGCTATCACGCCCAGCACGCTTGCTCCTTCCGCCACCACCAGAGGTGTCGCCCCCTGACGCGCCACGTTTTCAACCAGCTTGTCCACCTCAGGCGGGAAGTGGCCATTGTTTGCCTCAATATGGCGTCGAATGGCGTCAACCGACCCTTTACGGATCATCCGGTCCTGAATGTTGATCCCACTCATCCGGGTTTGCGCGGTGAACGGTACGAAGGTGGCGTGCAGGCTCTGCACGTCGCGCTGGCGCAGGTTGAAGCGCTGCTTGGCCAGGATCACGATGCTGCGGCCTTCTGGCGTTTCATCGGCCAGAGAGGAGAGTTGCGCCGCGTCGGCCAGCGTTTTTTCATCCACGCCGGGGGCGGGTAAAAATTCAGATGCCTGACGATTCCCCAGGGTGATGGTCCCGGTTTTATCCAGCAGCAGCACGCCTACGTCGCCCGCCGCTTCCACGGCGCGTCCGCTGGTGGCGATAACGTTCGCGCCCAGCATGCGGCTCATCCCCGCCACGCCAATTGCGGAAAGCAGGCCGCCGATCGTCGTGGGGATAAGGCACACCAGCAGGGCCACCAGCACGGTAACGCTGACCGCCGTACCGCCGTAGGCGGAGAACGGCCACAGGGTCGCCGTTGCCAGCAGGAAGACGAGGGTAAGCGCCACCAGCAGGATGGTCAGGGCAATTTCGTTCGGCGTTTTACGACGCTGTGCGCCTTCGACCATGGCGATCATCCGGTCGAGGAAAGTTTCGCCCGGGTTAACGCTGCACTGGATCACCAGCCAGTCGGAAAGAATGCGGGTCCCGCCCGTTACGGAGGCGAAGTCGCCGCCGGACTCGCGGATCACCGGGGCGGATTCCCCGGTGATGGCGCTTTCGTCCACCGATGCACCGCCTTCAATGACCTCCCCGTCGCAGGGGATGATGTCGCCGGCTTCCACCAGCACCACGTCACCTTTACGCAGTTCATCCGCCGGCACGTGATCCATTTCCGCGCCATATTTCGGTTCACGTAATTTGCGCGCGAAAGCGGTCTTTTTTACCCCTTTCAGGCTGTTGGCCTGCGCTTTACTGCGGCCTTCTGCCAGCGCTTCGGCGAAGTTGGCGAACAGCACGGTAAACCACAGCCACAGGCTGATGGCGCCGGTAAAGGCTGCATTGCCCGCCAGGTGGCCCGTTCCCATGGCAATCGTCAGCGCGGTAGTGAGTAAGCTCCCCATCCAGACGATAAACATCACCGGGTTGTGCCACTGCACGCGAGGGCTCAGTTTTTTTACCGCATCCATGAGGGCCTGACGAACTAAGGACGGTTCGAGCAGGGCCAGTTGTTTACGACTCATGACAAATTCTCCGCAAAATCAGCGTAAAGAGAGAGTTTCCGCAACCGGGCCTAACGCGAGGGCGGGGATAAAGGTCAGGGCGCCCACCAGCAGGACGGTGCCAATCAGCAGGCCGACGAACAGCGCGCCGTGAGTCGGTAACGTACCGGCGGTGGTCGGCTGGATTTTCTTATTCACCAGTGCTCCAGCGATTGCCATGACGGGAATAATCACGCCGAAACGACCAACGAACATGCAGAACGCCAGCAGACAGTTCCAGAACGGCGAGTTGGCGCTTAGCCCGGCAAAGGCGCTGCCGTTGTTGTTGGCGGCGGACGACACGGCATACAGTACTTCGCTAAAGCCGTGGATGCCCGGGTTAAAGATGCCGCTGCGGCCTGCCTCGGTCATCAGCGCCAGGGCGGTGCCGAGCAGCACAAGGGCGGGGGTGACCAGGATCGCCAGCGCGGTTAACTTCATCTCGCGAACGTCGATTTTTTTACCGAGATACTCCGGCGTGCGGCCAATCATCAGCCCGGCGATAAACACCGCCAGCAGAACGAACAGCAGCATGCCGTACAGCCCCGAGCCGACCCCACCGAAGACCACTTCGCCAATCTGCATCAGCCACATCGGAATCATGCCGCCGAGCGCGGTGAAAGAGTCGTGCATGGCGTTCACCGCCCCGCAGGAGGCCGCCGTGGTGACCACCGCATAAAGGCTGCTGGCAAGAACGCCGAAGCGGCTCTCTTTGCCTTCCAGGTTAATATTGCTGTTGGCCCCCAGCGGCATGAAGTGGCTGTTGCCGTTCCATTCGGCCCACATCACCAGGGCTACGCAGACCACGAAGATGAGCGTCATCGCCCACAGCAGCGTGCGGCCCTGGCGGCGATCGTTAACCACATCACCAAAGGCGAAACAGAGCGCGGTGGGGATCAGGAAGATCGCCAGCATCTGCACAAAATTGGTCAATGCCGTTGGGTTTTCAAACGGATGGGATGAATTGGCGTTGAAGAAGCCGCCGCCGTTGGTCCCCAGCATCTTGATCGCTTCCTGCGATGCAACTGGCCCCATCGGCAGAAGTCCCCCGGTTCCTTCAAGCGAGGTGTAAGGGGTATAAGGCAGCAGGTTTTGCAAGGTGCCTTGCTGAATAAAGAACAGGGCAATAAGCAGCGCAACAGGAACCAGGACCCAAAGGGTAATGCGCGTGACATCAACCCACGCGTTGCCGAGCGTGCTGACATTCTGGCGGGCAAAGGCGCGCGTCAGGGCGAAGATCACCGCGATACCGCTGGCCGCAGACAGAAAGTTTTGCACGGTTAACCCTACCATCTGGCTGAAGTAGCTGAGCGTTGTTTCACCGGCGTAAGACTGCCAGTTAGTGTTGGTCACAAAACTGACCGCCGTGTTCAGCGCCAGGTGCCAGGATAAACCGGGTAGCCGTTGCGGGTTTAACGGCAGGCTCCCCTGGAGCATGAGCATCGCAAAAAGGGCAATAAGCCCCACGATATTCAGCAGCAGTATCGCCATCAGATACTGACGCCAGTTCATTTCCTCCTCGTTTATACCTGAAACGCGCCAGAGCACATTTTCAATCGTTCTCGTGCCCGGCAATGGCGCGTTGCCGATCAGCCGCGCCAGCGCGGTTCCCAGCGGCCTGGAGAGCACAAACAGCACCAGTAAAAAGCTGGCAATAAGCAAAAACGCCTGAGCAGCCATCAGAATGCCTCCGCATTAATCAGGGCATAAATCAGATAAGCCATTAACAGGAACACCAGCACGATGCCGGCAATCAGACCTGCACTCACACTCCACCTCCGGGTGACATTTGTAATGGTGCTAACGGTAGGATTTACGGCGCAAAGATTTCGCAAAAATCGGGGGGAGGGGTGTAAAAAAAGTATAAAAATGGAAAGCCCACAATTTAACTATTGATAAGTAAATCGTTAACTTTTTTGTAACTTAATTACGGCGTGAGTGTAAATATTCACTAAATGGATGAAAATAAGTGGTCGGATGAGTAGTAAAATTACACGCAAAGCGATATTATTTTATCCAGCTCACAAATTTTGAATTTTCCGGATGACGTTTCCGGCCAACTATAGGGGAGAAAATATGGATCTTTATAAAGAGTATCCGGCTCATATCGTGTTCATGCGTCGCACTTTCGCCGTAGTGGCTGGCGTGCTGGCCCTGCCGGTGATGCTGTTCTGGAAAGATCGCGCGCGTTTTTACAGCTACCTGCACCGCGTCTGGGCGAAAACCAGCGAAAAGCCGGTGTGGATGGATCAGGCCGAGAAAGCAACCTGCGATTTCTACTGATACGACGCGACATCGTAGCCATAAAAAAACCGCCAACAGCAATGTGGCGGTTTTTTTGTCCCTCGGGATTCGCGGTCCGTTGGGGGCTTCAGGCCCTCGTCAGAGGTTACAGGCATCTATTTAGCCCTCCCACTTGCCGGGTGACGCTGCGCTTACCCGGCCTACACAGTGCAAAGATATCAATGCATTGCATGTTTCACTGTAGGCCCGTGCAAGCGTAGCGCCGCCGGGCGAAACGCACAACAAGCACTTTGTTAGCAGTCTGTAAGGCCGCCTCGGGCGGCCTTTTTTATTTCATCCCGTCTACACTTCATGGCAAAGTAGTTCAATGCATGCCTTTTTCCTTTTACGGCATGCCCTTACGGACATAATGGACAATTGCCAGGAGTTTTATGCCCACCCATCTGGTTTGGTTTCGCGCGGATTTACGCATTCACGACAACATCGCTCTCGCGGCGGCCTGCCGCGCCAAAGACGCGAATGTGCTGGCCCTGTTTATCGCCACGCCAGAGCAGTGGCAGCAGCATGATATGGCGCCCCGGCAAGCGTCTTTGCTCAGCGCGTATTTGAATGACCTGCAACATTCACTGGCCGAAAAAGGCATCCCGCTTATCTATGAAGAGGTGAACGATTTTGCCGCACAGCTTCAGACGGTGCAGGCAATCTGTAAGCAGCACGCGGTAACGCGTCTTTTTTACAACTACCAGTACGAATTTAACGAGCAGCAGCGCGACCGTCAGCTGGAGAAAACCCTTACGGGCGTGGTTTGTGAAGGCTTTGATGACAGCGTGATGCTCGCGCCGGGCAGCGTGATGACCGGCAATCACGAGATGTATAAAGTTTTCACGCCGTTTAAAAATGCGTTTATCAAGCGCCTGAAAGAGGGGCTACCCGAGTGCGTTTCCGCGCCAGCCGTGAGAGGGGATACGATAACAGGTCTGCCTGAAATCACAGTGAATTATCCTCAGCAGTCGTTCGATGAAGCGTTATTCCCCGCCAGCGAGAAAGCGGCTATTGCCCAGTTGCGTCAGTTCTGCAAGCAGGGGGCGGCACAATACGAGGCGCGTCGGGATTTTCCAGCGATTGAAGGCACCAGCCGCCTGTCGGCCTGTTTAGCGCTGGGCGTGCTCTCTCCGCGCCAGTGTTTGCATCGGCTGCTGGCGGAACAGCCTCAGGCGCTTGACGGGGGCGCGGGTGCTGTGTGGCTGAACGAACTGATTTGGCGTGAGTTTTACCGTCACCTGATGACGTATCATCCTGATTTATGTAAACATCGTCCCTTCATTCGTTGGACCGAACAGGTACAGTGGCAGTCGAATGATAAGCTGCTTCAGGCATGGCAGCGTGGACTCACCGGCTTCCCGATTGTTGATGCGGCTATGCGGCAGCTCAATGAAACCGGGTGGATGCATAACCGTCTGCGAATGATTACCGCCAGCTTCCTGGTGAAGGATCTGCTTATCGACTGGCGAACCGGAGAGCGTTATTTTATGTCTCAGCTGATCGATGGCGATCTGGCGGCGAATAACGGCGGCTGGCAGTGGGCGGCCTCCACCGGTACGGATGCGGCTCCCTATTTTCGGATCTTCAATCCGACCACGCAGGGACAACGATTTGATGCTGACGGCGAGTTTATCCGTCGCTGGCTACCTGAGCTTAAGGATGTCCCCGCCAAAGCCATTCATGAACCCTGGACATGGGCGGATAAACAGCGCGTTAACCTGAACTATCCCCGTCCGATTGTCGACCATAAACAGGCGCGCGTCGCCACGCTGGCGGCGTACGAAGCCGCCCGAAAAGCTTGAGAGAGTGATGATGAAAAACAGTGAACTGGAACGCCTGATTAACGAAAAACTTAACACCACCTCGTTTAGCGACTACGGCCCGAATGGCTTGCAGGTAGAGGGACGCGACACGGTGCAAAAAATCATCACCGGCGTGACGGCAAGCCAGGCGCTGCTGGATGAGGCGGTGCGTCAGGAAGCCGATGCAGTGATCGTCCATCACGGTTACTTCTGGAAAAACGAATCGCCGATTATTCGCGGCATGAAGCGCAACCGCCTCAAAACGCTGCTGGCGAATGACATCAACCTGTACGGGTACCACCTGCCGCTCGACGCGCATCCTGAACTGGGTAATAACGTCCAGCTTGCGCAGCTGTTGGGGATTACCGTGATGGGGGAAATTGAACCCCTGGTGCCGTGGGGCGAGCTGTCGATGCCGGTACCGGGGCTGGAGCTGGCCTCGTGGATCGAAGCGCGCCTGGGGCGTCGTCCGCTGTGGTGCGGCGACACCGGGCCGGATACCGTGAAGCGCGTGGCATGGTGCACCGGCGGCGGTCAGGGCTTTATTGACAGTGCGGCACGCTTCGGTGTCGATGCGTTCATTACCGGCGAAGTCTCCGAGCAGACCATTCATTCCGCGCGTGAACAAGGCCTGCATTTTTACGCGGCAGGCCATCATGCCACCGAGCGCGGCGGCATCCGCGCCCTCAGCGAGTGGCTGACGGAAAATACCGATCTGGATGTGACGTTTATTGATATCCCTAATCCGGCCTGATGAGAGGTAGTTAAGTGCAGCGAGCGCGTTGTTATCTTCTGGGTGAAACCGCGGTAGTTCTGGAGCTTGAGCCTCCGGTGACGCTTGCCACGCAAAAGCGTATCTGGCGCCTGGCTCAGCGACTGCCCGAGCTACCCGGCGTGGTTGAAGCTATTCCGGGTATGAATAATATCACCGTGGTGCTACGCGATCCGCACACCGGGGCGCTGGATGCCATTGAGCGTCTGCAACGCTGGTGGGAGGAGAGCGAGGCGCTGGAGCCGGAATCGCGGGCGATTGAGATCCCGGTTGTCTATGGCGGCAAAAGTGGCCCTGACCTTGGCGTGGTGGCGGAACACTGTGGATTAACGGAAAAGCAGGTCGTCGAGCTGCACAGCTCAGTCGACTATGTTGTCTGGTTTTTAGGTTTCCAGCCGGGCTTCCCCTATCTTGGCGGGTTATCGCCCCAGCTGCACACCCCGCGCCGGGCTGAGCCGCGCCTGAGCGTACCGGCGGGCAGCGTGGCGATTGGTGGCGAACAAACGGGAATTTACCCGCTCGCTTCGCCGGGCGGCTGGCAGCTTATCGGGCACACGTCCACGCCGTTATTCGAACCCGGCCATGACGCGCCCATACTCCTGCGTCCCGGTGACACCCTGCGCTTTATCCCGCAGAAGGAGGGGGTATGTTAACGCTTATTCGTGCAGGGCTCTACACCTCGGTACAGGATGCTGGCCGTTTTGGCCTGCGTCAGTCCGGCGTGAGCTACTGCGGCGCGCTCGATCGTCCTTCGCTGGAGATTGCCAACCTGCTGGTAGGCAACGCGGGCAGCACGGCGGCGTTAGAAATTACGCTGGGCCAGTGCGTTATTGAGTTTGGTGAGGAAACCTGGTTTGCCTTAACCGGCGCGGGCTGTGACGCAACGCTGGACGGCAAAGCGGTGTGGACCGGCTGGCGATTGCGGGCAAAAGCCGGGCAGCGTCTGACGCTTAAGCGTCCTCTGCACGGCGTGCGTAGCTATCTTGCCGTGGCGGGGGGCATCGACGTGCCGGAGGTGTTGGGCTCATCCAGCACTGACCAGAAAGCGGGAATGGGCGGTCATGAAGGACGGCTACTGCGCGATGGCGATCGTCTGGCGATTAAGCCCTCAGCGCGCCATTTCACCACCACGCAGGGCGTCAAGCAGTTGCTGTGGGGGAACGTGATCCGCGCCTTGCCGGGACCGGAATATCAGGAGTTTGATGAAGCCTCAAAAGAGTCTTTCTGGCGCTCGCCGTGGAAGATCAGCCCGCAGAGTAACCGTATGGGTTACCGGCTTCAGGGGCAGCCGCTGACCCGCACGACTGACCGGGAGCTACTGTCCCACGGGCTGCTGCCGGGGGTGATTCAGGTGCCGGGCAACGGGCAGCCCATCGTTCTGATGAACGACGCGCAAACTACCGGCGGCTATCCGCGTATTGCCTGCATTATCGAAGCGGATCGCTACCATCTGGCGCAAATCCCTCTCGGTCAGCCGATTCATTTTGTGCAGTGTACGCTGGAAGAGGCGCTAAAGGCCCGGCAGGATCGGCAGCGCTATCTCGAACAGCTGGCGTGGAGGCTTGATGGTAAAGATTGATTTAAACGCCGATCTGGGGGAGGGCAGCAGCGCCGATGCGGAACTGATGACGCTGGTCTCCTCGGTCAACATCGCCTGCGGTTTTCATGCCGGCGATGCGCAGACCATGCTGGAAAGCGTACGCAATGCTATGAAAAACGGCGTGGCGATTGGCGCTCATCCCAGCTTTCCCGACCGGGAGAACTTTGGCCGCACGGCGATGGATCTTCCGCCAGAGACGGTCTACGCTCAGGTGCTCTACCAGATCGGCGCGCTGGAGGCGATAGTGCGCGCTGAGCATGGCGTGCTGCGTCACGTCAAGCCGCACGGCATGCTCTATAACCAGGCAGCGAAAGATCCGGCGCTGGCGGAGGCGATAGCCCGCGCGGTGCGGGACTGCAATCCGCAGCTGATTCTGGTTGGCCTGGCGGGTAGCGAGCTTATTCGTGCCGGAGAGCGGCTGGGGCTGTCGACGCGGCAGGAAGTCTTTGCCGATCGGGGATACATGCCGGACGGCAGCCTGGTGCCGCGCACGCAGGCCGGTGCGCTGATTACCGACGAAAATAAAGCGCTGGCGCAGACGCTGGAGATGGTGCGCGCCGGGCGGGTGACCGCCGTGGATGGAACATCCGCAAATGTTCAGGCCGATACGGTGTGTTTACACGGCGACGGGGAGCATGCGCTCCAGTTTGCGAGACGCCTGCGGGCGGCGTTCTCTGAAGAGGGCATTCTCGTCAGCGCAGATTGATGATAAAAGGACAATAACATGCCTGAAGGTCCGGAGATCCGCCGCGCGGCGGATAGCCTGGAGGCGGCGATAAAGGGTAAACCTCTGACCGATGTCTGGTTTGCCTTTCCTCAACTAAAACCGTTTGAAACAGAGCTTGTGGGACAGACGGTGACCCACATTGAAACGCGCGGCAAAGCGTTGCTCACGCACTTTTCCCATAACCTGACGTTATATAGCCATAATCAGCTTTACGGCGTCTGGCGCGTGGTGGAGGCGGACGAGCAGCCGCAAACGACGCGCGTGCTGCGCGTCCGGTTACAAACGGCGGATAAGGCGATCCTGCTCTACAGCGCCTCTGATATCGAAATGTTAACGCCGGAGCAACTGCTGACGCATCCGTTCTTACAGCGCGTCGGGCCGGACGTATTGGACATGCGCCTGACGGCGAGCGATGTTAAAGCCCGGCTATTGTCTCCCCAGTTCCGCAACCGCCAGTTTTCCGGGCTGTTGCTCGATCAGGCGTTTCTTGCCGGGCTGGGAAACTACCTGCGGGTGGAGATCCTCTGGGAAGTGGGGCTGGCGCCGCAGCGCAAGGCGTCGCAGCTGAGCGATGAAAAGCTGGAGGCGCTGTCGCACGCGCTGCTGGACATTCCGCGGCTGTCGTACAATACGCGCGGCATCGTAGATGAAAACAAGCATCACGGGGCGCTGTTCCGCTTTAAGGTGTTCCATCGGGCGGGGAAAAAGTGCGAGCGGTGCGGCGGAGTGATTGAGAAGGCTACGATCTCTTCCAGACCGTTTTACTGGTGTCCCCGGTGCCAGATGTAAAAAAGCCGGGTGGCGGCTACGCCTTACCCGGCCTACATCTCGCACTTGTAGGCCCGGCAAGCGAAGCGCCGCCGGGCGTGTTTATTAGCGCTTAATGTCAGACTTAAAATCACGCTGCTCGTAGCCGGTGTACAGCTGACGAGGACGGGCGATTTTCATGCCTTCGCTGTGCATTTCGTTCCAGTGCGCAATCCAGCCCACGGTACGCGCCATGGCGAAGATCACGGTGAACATGGAGGACGGAATGCCCATCGCTTTCAGAATAATGCCAGAGTAGAAATCGACGTTCGGGTAGAGTTTCTTCTCGATGAAGTACGGGTCGTTCAGTGCGATGTGTTCCAGCTCCATCGCCACTTCCAGCAGATCGTCTTTGGTGCCCAGCTCTTTCAGCACTTCGTGGCAGGTCTCACGCATAACGGTCGCGCGCGGGTCGTAGTTTTTGTAAACACGGTGACCGAAGCCCATCAGACGGAAGGAGTCATTCTTGTCTTTCGCACGACGTACGAACTCTGGAATGTGCTCCACAGAGCTGATCTCTTCCAGCATCTTCAGCGCCGCTTCGTTCGCGCCGCCGTGCGCCGGTCCCCACAGGGAGGCGATGCCCGCAGCGATACAGGCGAACGGGTTCGCGCCTGAAGAGCCTGCGGTACGAACGGTAGACGTTGACGCGTTCTGCTCGTGGTCAGCGTGCAGGATCAGAATACGGTCCATCGCGCGTTCCAGCACCGGGTTCACTTCATACTCTTCGCACGGCGTGGAGAACATCATGCGCAGGAAGTTGCCGGCGTAGGAGAGGTCGTTACGCGGATACACAAACGGCTGGCCGATGGAGTATTTGTAACACATCGCCGCCATCGTAGGCATTTTGGAGAGCAGACGGAACGCCGCGATATCACGATGACGTGGGTTATTCACGTCCAGAGAATCGTGGTAGAACGCCGCCAGCGCACCGGTGATACCGCACATGACCGCCATCGGGTGAGAGTCACGACGGAACGCATGGAACAGACGGGTAATCTGCTCATGGATCATGGTGTGACGGGTCACGGTGGTTTTGAATTCATCGTACTGCGCCTGCGTCGGTTTTTCGCCGTTCAGCAGGATGTAGCACACTTCCAGATAGTTGGATTCGGTGGCTAACTGATCGATGGGGAAGCCGCGATGGAGCAGGATACCTTCGTCACCGTCAATGTAGGTGATTTTGGATTCGCAAGATGCGGTGGAGGTGAATCCAGGGTCAAAGGTGAATACCCCTTTGGAACCCAGCGTACGGATATCAATAACATCCTGACCGAGCGTGCCTTTTAGCACATCCAGTTCAATAGCATCATCACCATTCAGGGTGAGTTTTGCCTTTGTATCAGCCATTTACGGTCTCCTTAGCGCCTTATGCTTAAGACTGCTTTTCACCGGATTTGCCTTCAGCTGTTAATCACCGTTACCAGATTGTTATTTGGCTTACCGCTCAGCTCACGAGGAGAAACCAGGGTACAGAGCTATGGCGCCTTGCAGGTAAACGAATGAAATATCAGTGAAACAACAGCAAATCAGCGTTTTTGCAGTCCGAATTATTCAAACCTGTATATCACTAATAACTGTCCTGATAACTTCGGTCAATACCATCACACTGTTACATAACTATTTGTCAGGTGAAAGAGAGACCTCATAACTTTTGCGCATTATATGCCTTTTCTGATGACGTTTGTAACAATATTGTTTAACATTTGTCAAATCAGATGATTAAAATTTAAAAAGATGTTGTTATCGTGACCCCGATCACTGTTCCAGAGAAAACCCAACAAACTGTATGTAGGTTAATTGTAATGATTTTGTGAACGGCCTATACTGCCGCCAGGTCTCCGGAACACCCTGCAATCCCGAGCCACCCAGCGTTGTAACGTGTCGTTTTAGCATTTGGAAGCAATGTTTTGCATGACGCGCAGTTATAGAAAAGGAACGCTGTCTGACCCGCATCGCAGTCCGGAGGAAGGAAACAATAAGAACAGCATGTGGGCGTTATTCATGATAAGAAATGTGAAAAAACAAAGACCTGTCAATCTGGATCTGAAAACGATCCGATTCCCTGTAACAGCAATAGCGTCCATTCTGCACCGCGTTTCTGGTGTGATTACGTTTGTGGCGGTCGGTATTTTGTTGTGGTTACTGGGAACCAGCCTCTCCTCTCCTGAAGGATTCCTCCAGGCCTCGGCCATCATGAACAGCTTCTTCGTGAAATTTATCATGTGGGGCATTCTGACCGCGCTGGCCTATCACGTTGTTGGCGGCGTACGCCACATGCTGATGGACTTTGGCTATCTGGAAGAGACGTTCGAGGCCGGGAAACGTACCGCGAACATTTCATTTGTGATCACTGTCGTGCTTTCACTTCTCGCAGGAGTTCTCGTATGGTAAGCAACGCCTCCGCATTAGGACGCAACGGCGTACATGACTTCATTCTGGTCCGCGCTACCGCCATCGTCCTCACGCTTTACATCATCTATATGATCGGTTTCTTCGCGACCAGCGGGACGCTGACGTGGGAAATCTGGAGTGGTTTCTTCGGATCGGCCTTCACCAAAGTGTTCACCCTGCTGGCCCTGTTCTCCATCCTTATTCATGCCTGGATCGGCATGTGGCAGGTGTTGACCGATTACGTTAAACCGCTGGCGATTCGCCTTCCGCTGCAACTGATTATTGTTGTTGCTCTGCTGGTTTACGTCATTTATGGATTTGTTGTGGTGTGGGGTGTGTAATGAAACTGCCAGTCAGAGAATTTGATGCTGTTGTGATTGGTGCGGGTGGCGCAGGTATGCGCGCCGCACTGCAAATTTCCCAGAGCGGCCAGACCTGTGCGCTGCTCTCTAAAGTGTTCCCGACCCGTTCCCACACTGTGTCTGCGCAGGGCGGTATCACCGTAGCGCTGGGTAACTCCCATGAAGATAACTGGGAATGGCACATGTACGACACGGTAAAAGGTTCCGATTACATCGGCGACCAGGATGCCATCGAATATATGTGTAAAACCGGCCCGGAAGCGATTCTGGAGCTGGACCATATGGGTCTGCCGTTCTCCCGTCTGGAAAACGGTACCATCTATCAGCGTCCGTTTGGCGGCCAGTCGAAAAACTTCGGCGGCGAGCAGGCGGCACGCACCGCGGCGGCGGCTGACCGTACCGGTCACGCGCTGCTGCACACGCTGTACCAGCAGAACCTGAAAAACCATACCACCATCTTCTCCGAGTGGTATGCGCTGGATCTGGTGAAAAACGCCGATGGCGCCGTGGTGGGGTGTACCGCACTGTGCATCGAAACCGGTGAAGTGGTTTACTTCAAAGCCCGCGCGACCGTGCTGGCGACCGGCGGCGCAGGCCGTATTTATCAGTCCACCACTAACGCCCACATCAACACCGGTGACGGCGTCGGTATGGCTATTCGCGCCGGCGTGCCGGTGCAGGACATGGAGATGTGGCAGTTCCACCCAACCGGTATTGCCGGCGCGGGCGTGCTGGTCACCGAAGGTTGCCGCGGTGAAGGTGGCTACCTGCTGAACAAACACGGCGAGCGCTTCATGGAGCGTTATGCGCCAAACGCGAAGGACCTGGCGGGTCGCGACGTGGTGGCGCGTTCCATCATGATCGAAATCCGTGAAGGCCGCGGCTGCGATGGCCCATGGGGTCCACACGCGAAGCTGAAGCTCGACCATCTGGGTAAAGAGGTGCTGGAATCCCGTCTGCCGGGCATCCTGGAGCTGTCCCGCACCTTCGCCCACGTCGATCCGGTGAAAGAGCCGATTCCGGTTATCCCAACCTGCCACTACATGATGGGCGGTATCCCGACCAAAGTGACCGGTCAGGCGCTGACCGTGAACGAGCAGGGCGAAGACGTGGTCATTCCTGGCCTGTTCGCGGTAGGCGAAATTGCCTGCGTATCCGTTCACGGCGCAAACCGTCTGGGCGGCAACTCCCTGCTGGACCTGGTGGTATTTGGTCGTGCGGTGGGTCTGCATCTTCAGGAGTCCATCGCCGAGCAGGGCGCGCTGCGTGATGCAACCGACGACGAAATCGACGCCTCTCTTGAACGCCTCAACCGCTGGAACGGCAACCGTAACGGCGAAGATCCGGTGGAAATCCGTAAGGCGTTGCAGGAATGTATGCAGCACAACTTCTCGGTATTCCGTGAAGGTGACGCAATGGCCAAAGGGCTTGAGCAGCTGAAAGCGATTCGCGAGCGTCTGAAGAATGCCCGTCTGGACGACACCTCCAGCGAGTTCAACACCCAGCGCGTCGAATGCCTGGAGCTGGATAACCTGATGGAAACCGCCTTCGCGACCGCCATGTCGGCAAACTTCCGTACCGAAAGCCGTGGCGCGCATAGCCGCTTCGACTTCCCGGATCGTGATGACGAAAACTGGCTGTGCCATTCCCTGTATCTGCCAGAGTCGGAAACCATGACGCGCCGTAGCGTTAACATGGAACCGAAACTGCGTCCGGCGTTCCCGCCGAAGATTCGTACTTACTAATGCGGAGACAGGATAATGAAACTCGAATTCTCAGTTTATCGTTATAACCCGGATGTAGACGATGCTCCGCGTATGCAGGATTACACCCTCGAAGCGGAAGAAGGTCGTGACATGATGCTGCTGGATGCGTTAATCCAGCTGAAAGAACAAGATCCTACGCTGTCGTTCCGCCGCTCCTGCCGTGAAGGGGTATGTGGCTCTGACGGTGTGAACATGAACGGCAAAAACGGGCTGGCCTGCATTACGCCAATTTCAGCGCTAAACCGCCCTGGCCAGAAAATTGTTATCCGTCCTCTGCCTGGCCTGCCGGTCGTGCGTGATTTGGTGGTGGACATGGGACAATTCTATGCACAATATGAGAAGATTAAGCCTTACTTATTGAATAATGGGCAAAATCCACCCGCTCGTGAGCATTTACAGTCTCCTGAGCAGCGTGAAAAACTCGATGGATTGTACGAGTGTATTCTCTGTGCATGTTGTTCAACGTCGTGTCCGTCATTCTGGTGGAACCCGGACAAATTTATCGGCCCTGCGGGTCTGCTGGCTGCCTATCGCTTCCTGATCGACAGCCGCGATACCGAAACCGAGAACCGTCTGGAAGGATTAAGTGACGCTTTCAGCGTATTCCGCTGCCATAGCATCATGAACTGCGTCAGTGTGTGTCCTAAGGGGCTGAACCCGACGCGCGCCATCGGCCATATTAAGTCGATGCTGTTGCAACGCAGTGCGTAAGTAACAACGCCGGATGGCGCTGCGCTTATCCGGCCTACGAGACGGTAGGCCCGGTAAGTGCAGCGCCAGCGGACAGATTGCAGAAACCTTTAAAAACTGCCCTGAAGTTTAGACAGTTTCTAAAGGTTCCTTCGCGGGCCAAATGAAAAGAGCTCGCAGGTGAACCCCGGCACGTACACGGTGTGTACGTGGTAGTTTCTACGGCGAAAGTAAGCATAAAAATGCTTAAGGGATCACGATGCAGAACGGCGCAATGAAAGCCTGGCTGGACTCTTCTTACCTCTCTGGTTCAAACCAGAGCTGGATAGAACAGCTCTATGAAGACTTCTTAACCGATCCTGACTCAGTGGACGCAAACTGGCGTTCCATGTTCCAGCAGTTGCCTGGTACAGGGGTCAAACCGGATCAATTCCATTCAAAAACACGTGATTATTTCCGTCGTCTGGCGAAGGATGCCTCACGTTACTCTTCTGCGATTTCCGACCCTGACACCAATGCGAAGCAGGTTAAAGTCCTGCAACTTATCAACGCTTATCGCTTCCGTGGTCACCAGCATGCGAATCTCGATCCGCTGGGACTGTGGCAGCAGGAACGTGTGGCCGATCTCGATCCGGCCTATCACGATCTGACCGAGGCCGATTTCCAGGAAAGCTTTAACGTAGGTTCTTTTGCTATCGGCAAAGACACGATGAAGCTGGGCGATCTGATTGACGCGCTCAAGCAAACCTACTGCGGCTCCATCGGCGCGGAATATATGCACATTACCTCCACCGAAGAGAAACGCTGGATCCAGCAGCGTATCGAATCCGTGGCAGGCCACGCGAATTTCTCAGCAGATGAGAAAAAACGTTTCCTGAACGAACTGACCGCAGCGGAAGGCCTTGAGCGCTATCTGGGCGCGAAATTCCCGGGCGCGAAACGCTTCTCACTGGAAGGCGGCGATGCGTTAGTCCCGATGCTGAAAGAGCTGATTCGTCATGCCGGCAAGAGCGGCACGCGCGAAGTGGTGCTGGGCATGGCGCACCGTGGTCGTCTGAACGTGCTGGTGAACGTGCTGGGTAAAAAACCGCAGGATCTGTTCGACGAATTTGCGGGTAAACACAAAGAGCACCTCGGCACCGGTGACGTGAAGTACCACATGGGCTTCTCCTCGGATATCGAAACCGAGGGCGGTCAGGTTCACCTGGCGCTGGCGTTTAACCCGTCGCACCTGGAAATCGTCAGCCCGGTGGTTATCGGTTCCGTGCGCGCGCGTCTGGATCGTCTGGACGAGCCGAGCAGCAATAAAGTCCTGCCAATCACCATTCACGGTGATGCGGCGGTCACAGGGCAGGGCGTGGTTCAGGAAACCCTGAACATGTCGAAAGCGCGTGGTTATGAAGTGGGCGGTACCGTTCGCATCGTGATCAACAACCAGGTGGGCTTCACCACCTCTAACCCGCTGGATGCGCGTTCTACCCCGTACTGCACCGACATCGGTAAAATGGTTCAGGCGCCCATCTTCCACGTTAACGCGGATGACCCGGAAGCCGTTGCTTTCGTTACCCGTCTGGCGCTGGACTTCCGTAACACCTTCAAGCGCGATGTGTTCATTGACCTCTTCTGCTACCGCCGTCACGGCCACAACGAAGCGGATGAGCCAAGTGCAACCCAGCCGCTGATGTACCAGAAAATCAAAAAACACCCGACGCCGCGTAAAATCTACGCTGACAAGCTGGAAAGCGAAAAAGTGGCGACGCTGGAAGATGCGACCGAGATGGTCAACCTCTACCGCGACGCGCTGGATGCGGGTGAATGCGTAGTGAAAGAGCTGCGCCCAATGAACATGCACTCCTTCACCTGGTCGCCGTACCTCAACCACGAGTGGGATGAGAGCTACCCGAACAAGGTCGAAATGAAGCGTTTGCAGGAGCTGGCTAAACGCATCAGCACCGTACCGGAAGCGATCGAGATGCAGTCTCGCGTGGCCAAAATTTACGGCGACCGCCAGGCAATGGCGGCGGGCGAGAAGCTGTTCGACTGGGGCGGCGCGGAAACGCTGGCTTATGCGACGCTGGTAGACGAAGGTATTCCGGTTCGCCTGTCCGGTGAAGATGCGGGCCGCGGCACCTTCTTCCACCGTCACGCGGTGGTGCACAATCAGTCTAACGGTTCAACCTATACCCCGCTTCAGCACGTGCATAACGGTCAGGGCCAGTTCAAGGTCTGGGACTCCGTGCTGTCAGAAGAAGCGGTTCTGGCCTTTGAATACGGCTATGCCACCGCAGAACCGCGCACCCTGACCATCTGGGAAGCGCAGTTCGGTGACTTCGCCAACGGCGCGCAGGTGGTTATCGACCAGTTCATCTCCTCCGGCGAGCAGAAGTGGGGCCGTATGTGCGGCCTGGTGATGCTGCTGCCGCACGGTTACGAAGGACAAGGACCGGAGCACTCCTCCGCGCGTCTGGAGCGTTATCTGCAACTCTGCGCCGAGCAGAACATGCAGGTTTGCGTGCCGTCCACCCCGGCTCAGGTCTACCACATGCTGCGTCGTCAGGCGCTGCGCGGTATGCGCCGTCCGCTGGTGGTCATGTCACCAAAATCACTGCTGCGCCATCCGCTGGCGGTCTCCAGCCTGGAAGAGCTGGCAAACGGCACCTTCCTGCCGGCCATCGGTGAAATTGACGAGCTGGATCCGCAGGCCGTTAAGCGTGTCGTAATGTGTTCTGGTAAGGTTTATTACGACCTGCTGGAACAGCGCCGTAAGAACGATCAGAAAGATGTCGCCATTGTGCGTATCGAACAGCTTTATCCGTTCCCGCATCAGGCGATGCAGGAAGTGCTGAAACAGTACGCTCACGTTCATGATTTTGTCTGGTGCCAGGAAGAGCCGCTTAACCAGGGCGCATGGTATTGCAGCCAGCATCATTTCCGTGAAGTGATTCCATTTGGGTCTGCTCTGCGTTATGCAGGTCGCCCGGCCTCCGCCTCTCCGGCGGTAGGGTATATGTCCGTTCACCAGAAGCAGCAACAAGATCTGGTCAATGACGCGCTGAACGTCGATTAATTAAAGGATACATAATGAGTAGCGTAGATATTCTTGTTCCCGACCTGCCTGAGTCCGTAGCAGATGCAACCGTCGCCACCTGGCACAAAAAACCAGGCGACGCGGTAACCCGCGACGAAGTGCTGGTAGAAATCGAAACTGACAAAGTGGTACTGGAAGTACCGGCTTCAGCGGATGGCATTCTGGATGCAGTCCTGGAAGATGAAGGTACGACCGTCACCTCTCGTCAGATCCTGGGTCGCCTGCGTGAAGGCAATAGCGCAGGTAAAGCGTCCAGCGCTAAATCTGAAGAGAAAGCGTCTACCCCGGCCCAGCGCCAGCAGGCGTCTCTCGAAGAGCAGACCAACGACGCGCTCAGCCCAGCGATCCGTCGTCTGCTGGCTGAACACAGCCTTGACCCGGCTGCCATCAAAGGCACCGGTGTGGGCGGTCGTCTGACGCGTGAAGACATCGACAAGCATCTGGCTAAAGCGCCTTCTGAGGCGAAAGCCGAAGCGAAAGCGCCTGCGGCAGCGCCAGCGGCACAGCCTCAGCTTGGCGCACGTAGCGAAAAACGCGTGCCGATGACCCGTCTGCGCAAGCGCGTGGCCGAGCGTCTGCTGGAAGCGAAAAACTCCACCGCGATGCTGACCACCTTCAACGAAGTCAACATGAAACCTATCATGGACCTGCGCAAGCAGTACGGTGACGCGTTTGAAAAACGTCACGGTATCCGTCTGGGCTTCATGTCCTTCTACGTGAAGGCGGTGGTTGAAGCGCTGAAACGCTACCCGGAAGTGAACGCGTCTATCGATGGCGATGACGTGGTTTACCACAACTACTTCGACGTCAGCATGGCGGTTTCTACCCCGCGCGGCCTGGTAACGCCAGTTCTGCGTGATGTGGATACCCTGGGCATGGCTGACATCGAGAAGAAAATCAAAGAGCTGGCTGTGAAAGGCCGCGACGGCAAGCTGACCGTAGAAGACCTGACCGGCGGTAACTTCACCATTACCAACGGCGGCGTATTCGGCTCGCTGATGTCTACCCCGATCATCAACCCGCCGCAGAGCGCGATCCTGGGTATGCACGCCATTAAAGATCGCCCGATGGCAGTAGACGGTAAAGTGGAGATCCTGCCGATGATGTACCTGGCACTCTCTTACGATCACCGCCTGATCGACGGCCGCGAGTCCGTGGGCTTCCTGGTCGCGATTAAAGAGCTGCTGGAAGATCCAACGCGTCTGCTGCTGGACGTTTAGTGACTATTTAGCATCACCTGCCCTGTAGGCCGGATAAGCGTAGCGTCAGCCGGCGCACAGACCGCGCCGGTCTACAGGTTTGAAGATAACGATTACCCTGAAGGATGGATAGAACACATGAACTTACATGAATATCAGGCCAAACAGCTGTTTGCCCGGTATGGCTTACCGGCTCCGGTGGGTTATGCCTGTACTACCCCGCGTGAAGCAGAAGAAGCCGCGTCTAAAATCGGTTCCGGCCCGTGGGTAGTTAAATGTCAGGTTCACGCTGGTGGCCGTGGTAAAGCGGGCGGTGTGAAGGTCGTTAAGAGCAAAGAAGAGATCCGTGCGTTTGCTGAACATTGGCTCGGCAAGCGTCTGGTAACCTACCAGACAGACGCGAACGGCCAGCCGGTTAACCAGATCCTGGTGGAAGCAGCGACCGATATCGCGAAAGAGCTGTACCTGGGCGCAGTCGTAGACCGTAGCTCCCGTCGCGTGGTGTTCATGGCGTCTACCGAAGGCGGCGTGGAAATTGAAAAAGTGGCGGAAGAAACCCCGCACCTGATCCATAAAGTGGCTATCGATCCGCTGGCGGGCCCAATGCCTTACCAGGGTCGCGAGCTGGCGTTCAAACTGGGTCTGGAAGGTAAGCTGGTTCAGCAGTTCACCAAGATCTTCATGGGTCTGGCAACCATCTTCCTGGAGCGCGATCTGGCGCTGATCGAGATCAACCCGCTGGTGATCACCACCCAGGGCGACCTGATCTGCCTCGACGGCAAGCTGGGCGCTGACGGCAACGCGCTGTTCCGCCAGTCCGATCTGCGTGAAATGCGCGACCAGTCTCAGGAAGACCCGCGTGAAGCGCAGGCTGCACAGTGGGAACTGAACTACGTGGCGCTGGATGGCAACATCGGCTGCATGGTTAACGGTGCGGGCCTGGCGATGGGCACCATGGACATCGTTAAGCTGCACGGCGGCGAGCCGGCGAACTTCCTCGACGTGGGCGGTGGCGCAACCAAAGAGCGCGTAACCGAAGCGTTCAAAATTATTCTCTCTGACAGCAACGTTAAAGCCGTTCTGGTTAACATCTTCGGCGGTATCGTCCGTTGCGACCTGATCGCCGACGGTATCATCGGTGCGGTAGAAGAAGTGGGCGTTAACGTTCCGGTTGTTGTCCGTCTGGAAGGAAACAACGCTGAACTCGGCGCGAAAAAACTGGCTGACAGCGGCCTGAATATTATTGCAGCGAAAAGTCTGACGGATGCAGCTCAGCAGGTTGTTGCCGCAGTGGAGGGGAAATAATGTCCGTTTTAATTAATAAAGATACCAAGGTTATCTGCCAGGGCTTCACCGGTAGCCAGGGGACTTTCCACTCCGAACAGGCGATTGCCTACGGCACGCAGATGGTTGGCGGCGTAACGCCAGGTAAAGGCGGCACCACGCACCTGGGCCTGCCGGTGTTCAACACCGTGCGTGAAGCCGTAGAAGCGACCGGCGCAACCGCGACCGTGATCTACGTTCCGGCGCCATTCTGCAAAGACTCCATTCTGGAAGCGATCGACGCAGGCATCAAACTGATCATCACCATTACCGAAGGTATCCCGACGCTGGATATGCTGACCGTGAAGGTGAAGCTGGATGAAGCGGGCGTGCGCATGATCGGCCCGAACTGCCCAGGCGTGATCACCCCGGGCGAATGCAAAATCGGCATCATGCCGGGCCACATTCACAAGCCGGGTAAAGTGGGCATCGTGTCCCGTTCCGGTACCCTGACCTATGAAGCGGTTAAGCAGACCACCGACTACGGTTTCGGCCAGTCTACCTGTGTAGGCATCGGCGGTGACCCGATCCCGGGCTCTAACTTCATCGACATCCTGAAGCTGTTCCAGGAAGATCCGCAGACCGAAGCGATCGTGATGATCGGCGAGATCGGCGGTAGCGCCGAAGAAGAAGCGGCGGCTTACATCAAAGATCACGTCACCAAGCCGGTAGTGGGTTACATCGCGGGTGTGACCGCGCCGAAAGGCAAGCGTATGGGTCACGCGGGCGCGATCATCGCTGGCGGTAAAGGTACGGCGGATGAGAAGTTTGCCGCGCTGGAAGCCGCAGGCGTGAAGACCGTTCGCAGCCTGGCGGATATCGGCGAAGCGCTGAAATCCATCATTAAGTAAATCCTCTCTGCTCCCCGGATGGGGAGCGTTAAAGTATAAAAATGTCCGTTTCGACATGGTTGGCCGCTGAATAGCGGCCTTTTTTTTACATGACGACGCTGAAACCGGCAAAGAGGGTAAATTTCGGCAGATTGTCCCCGTCGTGCGCAACCGTCCATTGCGGCTCGACAAAGGCGCTGACCACTTTTCCTCCCACTCCCCAGGCGCGCCCGCCGCCAATGCCAACCGGAATGTAATAATCATCCGACTCCCGATCCCAGGTCCAGATGCCCGAGCTGCGCAAATACCAGCCGCCCTGAAACTTATAGATAAAGATCGGCTGGAACGTCGCGGTCTCTACGTCGTCGCGCGCGTCGTCTCCGGCAAAGCTTTTCTGCCATTGCACCAGCGTGCCCGCCATCCAGCCGGGGGTGGATTTGATCGCAACGGCAGAGAGTCCGCCCTGCCATTTGCCGCTGCCCAGCGCGTCGTCGCTGGCGGAGTCTGCCGTGATGAGCGGCCCCACGCCAATTTTTACCCCCTCCTGTTTGAGCAGGAAAATATCAAATACGTTGATATCGCCAGGCCCGGTCTTATAGCCCTGCGGCTGTGGGCGGGTTGCCATCGGAACGGTTAAGCGAAGGATCTGCGGCACGGGTACCCAGCTGTTAGCGGCTAACGGAACGGTTGCGCGAAAGAGCGTATCGTTGAGATGCCGATCGCTGTTGTAAAGCTCAGGCGTGTAGTAATCCTGAAGCGCAACGGAGGTCGAAAGGTGTAACGGGTTGGTGGCTTTTTCAATGGCATCCTCTACCGCGGCGTGGCCGAGAGCCGGCATCAGCATCATCAGGCCGGGTAACAGTAAACGGTTTCGCATGTTGTCCTCCTTACCATAGATATTGCAGACGGAATGACCAGGTGGTGACGTCCGGCGAGCCATCCCGCTGATGCGTGGTGTCGGTGTAGGCGATCATCCCCCCAAAACGCGGGCTCAGCATGAAGCCCAGAGAGCCCCCAAGCAGCACGTTCTCCTGCTCGTCGTCCTGCAACGTTCCGTCAACGCGGGTTTCGCCGCCTTTCGTCCAGCTGGAGTCCAGCGAGAGCCAGAGCGCGGGCGAGAGGGTATAGCTCCAGTGGCCCTCGAGGGTGTAGAGCGGGCGCTGTTCCAGGCGGCTGTTTTGCTGGTAGTCGTTATTGTCGGTGAAGAAACTGACCCAGCTGTTGAGCTCCAGCCAGGTCGGACCGAGCGGCACGCCGAACGCCAGCTCGGGCTTAAAGGCCCAGCGGTTCGCGCCGATGTTGATCGCGTTATCGCTGTCATAGTCTCCCGTGGGAAGGGTGAGCCAGAGCGCGCCCGTCAGGAACATCTCCGGCTGCCAGCGCTTAAATTCCTCCACGCTGAGCGCCGGGCCGCCGAACAGGTTATGGGCAAACACCACCTGGGTATCGCCGAGATTTTCATGATTGAGCGAACCGGTAAGGTAGTTGGCATTATCCAGCGAGGCCGTCACGCTGGCGTAGGGCTGGATGACCTGTATCGCTGAAACGCGTCCGTCGATATCGAACGAATGCGCGTAGCGTAAAACGTACACGTCTGCGTCCACGCTGGCGCCATCGGCGGGAAGGTTTCCGTCGAGCGAGGTATTGGTATGAACATTGTTGTAATAGCCGAAGATGAGATTGGTGTCCTTCGGCAGGTTTTGCCAGTCGCGGGCGTTATCGGCCCGCACGTACAGCGGCAACAAAACCAGCAGCAGGCCTGCGATCAGAACGATAATGGCCACCACGAGATGACGTTCAGATTTTTGCATAACATTGTCCCGTTATGTTTTTGCAATAAACGCCCCGACCGCGCGGGCAGGGGCGGGCAAGGGTCAGGGGGTGACGATGTTGAACATCTGCGGGAAGGTATCCAGCAGGTCCAGCAGCTCCTTCAGCTTCTGGGTGCTGCCGTCGACGCTGAGCTCGCCATCAGCGATACTCTTGTCCATCGGCTTCTGGTGGTTTATCAAATGGGACATCCCGGCCACGCTGGTCTTCACGCTGAAGTCAGGGTCGCTGAAGGGGAGATCCTTGTGGTACATGATGACGCTGTTGTTAAGCGCGATCCCCCACTTGTCGCCGTCAGGCAGCGTCCAGTTGAAGCGCAGCTGTTTGCCGTTAGCCTTCGGCCCGTTAAGCGCCACGCCCATATAATCAAGCAGGGCTTCAGGGGCAATGCTGGCGGTGAGATCGCTGTCCATTGTCGACCCGGCCGGGATAACCGGAACGCCTTCACGCAGCTCTTTCGCGCCGCTCAGGTACTCATTGCGCCAGAGCGCGTTCTCGCTCTGCCAGCCGAGCTGGGAGAAGACGTCCGCCTGTAGCGCCTTAGCCTGCTTGTTCTCCGGGTTGGCGAAAATCAGATGGTTAAGAAGCTGTGCGGCCCAGCGATAGTCTCCGCTGTTCACCGCCTGCTGTGCCTGCTGGTAGACCTGCTTCTCGCCGCCCATCAGGTGAATATATTTAGGCGCGGCCTCTTTTTCGGGGAGAGGATTCAGGTTAGCGGGGTTACTGTCGTACCAGCCCATGTAATACATGTACATGCCTTTGGCATTGTGGCTGACCGTGCCGTAGTATCCCTGGTTGGCCCAGTTTTTCGCGAGGCTGTC
This sequence comes from Enterobacter cloacae complex sp., assembly GCF_900322725.1. Taxonomy (NCBI): domain Bacteria; kingdom Pseudomonadati; phylum Pseudomonadota; class Gammaproteobacteria; order Enterobacterales; family Enterobacteriaceae; genus Enterobacter; species Enterobacter cloacae complex sp. Next base: position 3,488,288 of record NZ_LT991957.1, read on the forward strand.
CGGCAGGCGGATGGTCTCGGCGATTTCATCCATGGTATAGCCCTTGTTGATCAGATTAAGCACCTGATCGTTCAGGTATTTATACATGTCGCGCTGGTCGCCCATGTACTTCCTGATGCGGGCGTTGTCCCACATAGGCCAGAGGTGCTGGCTGATGGTGATTTGCGCTTTATCGCCGTAGGTGACGAGCGCTTTGTCCAGCGCTTTCCACCAGTTCACCGCGCTACGCGCCTTGGCGCCCCGCAGGGTATAGAGGTTGTGCATGCTGGGGTTCAGCAGCTCCGTGGTGTCCAGCACGTTGAACTGCGGGAACCACATCATCATCTCGGACGGCGCCTCCGTACCGGGAACCAGCAGGAACTCTATATCAATACCGTCTATGTTCACCCGGTCGCCGGATTTGTTCACGATATACGTCGGAGCGATTAAGCTGTTTTTGCCGGTTGCCAGCGATTTGCCCATGCCGTTATCCACGTGGCCTTCTGGCCCGGGTTTCAGCATCATGCCGTACATATAGAGCGCCCGGCGGCTCATCGCGTTTCCCGCCAGCAGGTTTTCGCTGGTGGCTTCCTCCATGAATCCATCCGGCGCGTAGATTTTCACCTTGCCGCTCTTCACGTCGCTCTCGGAAACGACGCCCTTCACGCCGCCGAAATGATCGACATGGCTATGCGTATATATGACGGCAACAACAGGCTTTTTCGGACGGTGCTGATAATAAAGCTCAAGCGCCGCACGGGCGGTATCGGTCGCCACCAGCGGATCGATAATAATAATGCCGCTGTCGCCTTCAACAATGGTCATGTTGGAAATATCCAGCCCGCGCACCTGATACATTTTATCGGTGACTTTAAATAACCCCGAAATATTGTTGAGCTGGGCGTGGCGCCATAAAGAAGGGTTAACCGTTGCCGGGGCATCTCCCTTGAGGAAAGACCAGCCGTCAATATTCATTACGGTTTTGCCGCCGTCGGTTTTAATTACCGGCGCGGTGAGCGTGGCGATAAATCCGCGTTTCGCGTCAGCGATACCCTGCTGGTCGGTGAAGTCCAGCGTTTTATAGACGGCGGCATTGCGCTCTTTCGTATAGGCAGAAGGGCTGGGGGCGCTGTCGTTTGCGCTGGCCTGAAAAGCGAACAGCGTGAAAAGACTAACTGCAATCAGAGTCGGTTTCATATCCTGCATCCTTAGGTGATAAATCTCACGCTAAGAGTGCGGCAAAGCAGATTCGGAAAAGACAAATTATATCCGCAGCTACTATAAATCGGCGGAAATAAAAACAAAAGTGGCGGTAATTATTGATTATTTGTATGAGACTGGCGAAACAGCCACCACAAGGGATGCGCGCGCTGATGGTGTCGCGCGTCGAAAAATAAATGTGATGCTCTGCACAGAATTCTATTCATGAAATAAATAGCCGGAAAATGCATTTTTACAATAAACCACGAAATGCAATGGCAAATAATTAAATGTCAGCGATATCCTAACGCGAAGCTATTAGGATATCGCCTCTTAATGATGGCGCCGGGCAATTAAGGTGAAGCGATAGTCGTCGCTTTTAAAGCTGTTGCGGCTGTACTCAAACAGCGTCCCGTCATTAAGAAAGCCGCGGGAGATTTTTTCAAGAATCGGGCGGGAAGGATCGATTCCCAGTGCCTCGATGGTTTCTGGCGTAGGGTTTACCGCGACGATCTCCTGCTCGCTCCGGTCAATGACCATCTTCTTTATCTGCTCAATGTAGTGGTACTTAGAGTTTTCCATCACTTCCCAGGTGAGATCGGGGAAAAGCGCCAGCGGCATCCACGTCTCTTCCAGCGTAACCGGCTTTTGCTTGATAAAGCGGACGCGCTTAACGTGCCAGACCTTATCGCCTTCGGCGAGCGCCATCGTTGCCGCCAGCGCCGCATCGGCTTTAATCACTTCGAACACCCGCACGTCGCTGTGGGTTTCCACGCGTCTGTCCGCCAGCTTTTCGTAAAAGCTGGTGAGCTGGTAGATGTCGTAATTAACCCGTTCCTCTTTAACGTAGGTGCCGCTGCCCTGAACGCTCTCCACGATGCCCTGCTCGGTCAACAGCTTCAGGGCCTGCCGAACGGTTACGCGGCTCACGCCGTAGGTGGCCTGGAGCGCGGATTCGGTCGGCAGCGCGTCCCCGGCGGCCAGCACGCCCTGCTGGATCTGATCCCGCAGGGTATCCGCGATCTGACGATATTTCGGTTTTCCGCTCATGCACGCCCGTTGTCTTGTTTCGTTAATACCATTGATGACGATTATGCCTCGGCGGATGAAATTGTAAATAATACAAATTAAATACAAATAATCGCTAAACATGAAAATGATCACATAATCGTCTTATTTGCTCTGCGATACTCTCGCCAGTCTGTTTACGGGAGTAACCATAATGATGAACCTGACGGCGTTAACGCATCCAGATGCGCTCTGCCTGAACGCGCGATTCCGCAGTCGCGATGAGGCCATAGACGCGCTGGCCGGCAGGCTGGCCCGGTGTGGCGCAGTCTCCGATCTGGCGCTTTTTTTGCGTGATGTCCACCAGCGTGAGGCCCAGGGGCCGACGGCGCTGGGGGAGGGGCTTGCCGTTCCGCACGGGAAATCGGTGGCCGTGAGCAGGGCTGCGTTTGCCGTGGCGACGCTCGCCGATCCGCTGGAGTGGGAGGGGGTGGATGGCCCCGAACGCGTGGAGCTGATTTTTCTGCTCGCCATCCCGCCAGCCGAAGCGGGATCGACGCATATGCAGCTATTAACCACGCTCACCACCCGTCTGGCGGACGATGCGCTTCGCGCGCGCGTCATGAGCGCCACCACCGCGGACGTGCTGCTTGCTGCCCTGGACGATGCGCCGCAGCCAGAGGAAAGCGCGCGTTTGGCCGACGCCCCGACGGTTGTCTGCGTAACCGCCTGTCCGGCCGGGATCGCCCATACCTATATGGCCGCAGAATATCTCGAAAAAGCGGGACGTAAGCTCGGCGTCAATGTGGTGGTCGAGAAGCAGGGGGCGAACGGCGTTGAGGGGCGCATTACCGCTCAGCAGCTGCGGGAAGCCAAAGCGTGTATCTTCGCGGCGGAAGTGGCGATCAAAGAGAGCGAACGCTTTCAGGGGATCCCCACCATTTCTGTACCCGTAGCTGAACCCTTGCGCCATGCGGAAGCGCTCATTGAGCGCTCGCTGGCGCTAGAGCCAGAATCCGATGCGCGCCCTGCGCATGTCGACACAGACACCAAAAAGCGCGTTAAAACCGAACTTAAGCAGGCGCTTCTTAGCGGCATCTCCTTTGCGGTGCCGCTGATTGTCGCTGGCGGCACGGTGCTGGCCGTGTCGGTACTGCTGGCGCAAATCCTGGGCTTGCAGCATCTGTTCGATCAGGAAAACTCGTGGCTGTGGATGTACCGCAAACTGGGCGGCGGGATGCTCGGTATTCTGATGGTTCCTGTTCTCGCGGCCTATACCGCTTACTCGCTGGCGGATAAACCTGCGCTTACGCCAGGTTTTGCTGCGGGTCTGGCCGCCAATATGATTGGTTCCGGTTTTCTGGGGGCCATCGTCGGCGGGCTGATTGCGGGTTACCTGATGCGCTGGGTGAAAAACCACATCCGGCTGAGCAGCCGCTACAACGGCTTTCTGACCTTTTATCTCTATCCGGTGATGGGCGTGCTGGGTGCAGGCAGCCTGATGCTGTTTGTAATTGGCGAACCGGTGGCCTGGATCAATAACGCCCTGACTGCCTGGCTTAACGGGCTGTCCGGCGCGAACGCGCTGCTTCTGGGTGCGATTCTGGGCTTTATGTGCTCGTTCGATCTGGGCGGCCCGGTCAACAAAGCCTCTTACGCGTTCTGCCTGGGGGCGATGGCCAACGGCGTCTACGGTCCTTATGCGATCTTTGCCTCCGTCAAAATGGTATCGGCCTTTACCGTGACGGCGTCAACGATGCTGGCCCCGAGCCTGTTTAAACAGTTCGAAATTGAGACCGGCAAATCCACCTGGCTGCTGGGGCTGGCGGGCATCACCGAGGGGGCAATTCCGATGGCTATCGAGGATCCGCTGCGGGTCATCGGCTCATTCGTTCTGGGATCAATGGCGACCGGCGCGATTGTCGGGGCGATGGGCATTGGGCTTTCCACGCCGGGAGCGGGCATTTTCTCGCTCTTCTTACTGCATGATGCCGGGCTGGGTGGCGTGATGGCCGCTGCGGGCTGGTTTGGCGCCGCGCTGGTTGGCGCCGCCATCTCTACGCTCATGTTACTGCTCTGGCGACGTCACGCCGTGAAGCGCGGCACCTACGTGACTGAAGACATTACATCCTAAACACGCACCGACAGGAAACGAAGATGAAAGCTGTATCTCGCGTTCATATCACGCCACATATGCACTGGGACCGTGAGTGGTACTTCACCACCGAAGCGTCACGTATTCTTCTGGTCAATAATATGGAAGAGATCCTCACCCGTCTTGAACAGGATGCAGAGTACAAATACTACGTCCTCGACGGCCAGACGGCGGTGCTGGAAGATTATTTTGCCGTGAAGCCGGAAAGCAGGCCACGCGTGAAAGCGCTGGTGGAGGCCGGGAAGCTGATCGTGGGTCCGTGGTATACCCAGACGGATACCACCCTTGTCTCCGGCGAGTCGATTGTCCGCAATCTGATGTACGGCATGCGCGACTGCATGGCCTTTGGCGAGCCGATGAAAATTGGCTATCTGCCGGACTCCTTCGGCATGTCTTCCCAGCTGCCGCACATTTATAACGGTTTTGGCATCACGCGCACCATGTTCTGGCGCGGGTGCTCCGAGCGGCACGGTACCGATAAAACCGAATTTCTCTGGCAAAGCCAGGACGGCAGCGAAGTGACGGCACAGGTGCTGCCCTTGGGCTACGCGATTGGTAAGTACTTACCGGAGGATGAAGACGGGCTGCGGAAACGGCTCGACGCCTGGTTAGAGGTGCTCGAAAAAGCCTCCGTGACGAAAGAAATTTTGCTGCCTAACGGCCACGACCAGATGCCGCTCCAGCAGAACATTTTTGCGGTGATGGATAAGCTTCGCGAAATCTATCCGCAGCGTCAGTTTGTGATGAGCCGCTTCGAGGAGGTATTTGACCACATCGACGCGCACCGCGATGAACTGGCAACCCTGAAAGGGGAGTTTATTGACGGTAAATACATGCGGGTGCACCGGACCATCGGCTCCACGCGGATGGACATCAAAATCGCCCACGCCCGGATAGAAAACAAAATCGTCAACGTTCTTGAGCCGCTGGCCACGCTTGCCTGGACGCTGGGCTTTGAGTATCACCACGGCCTGCTGGAAAAAATGTGGAAAGAGATCCTCAAGAATCACGCCCACGACAGTATCGGCTGCTGCTGTAGTGACAAAGTGCATCGCGAGGTGATGTCCCGCTTCGAGCTGGCGGAAGACATGGCCGATAACCTGACGTGCTTCTATATGCGCAAGATTGTCGACAACATGCCGCAAAGCGATGAAGACAAACTGGTGATGTTTAACCTGACGCCCTGGCCGCGCGAGGAAGTGATTAACACCACGATACGTCTGCGCGCCAGCCAGTTCCGCCTGCTGGACGATAAGGGGAATGACATTCCTTATTACCTCCGCAGCGCGCGCGAGATCGACCCCGGGCTGATTGACCGGCAGATTGTGCATTACGGCAACTATGAGCCCTTTATGGAGTTAGACATCCAGCTCAACCAGATCCTGCCATCAATGGGCTACCGCACGCTGTTTATCGAGCCGCACGTGGCCGGCAAGCTGCTGGCGCCAGTAAATGCGTCGGCGGCGCTGCTGGAAAATGCGTTCTGGGAAATAACGTTAAATGAAGACGGGTCGCTGCGCCTGCGCGACAAAGAGTCCGGGCTGATTTATGACCGCGCGCTGGAAATAGAAGAGAGCTCGGATGATGGCGACGAGTACGACTACTCGCCCTCTCGGGAAGAGTGGCGGCTCACTTCCGCGCAGGGCGAGCACGACGTTGAGGTGATCCACGAGGCCTGGCAGAGCAGGGCGGTGATCCGCCATCGCATGGCCGTGCCGGCGAATCTCGCCGAACGTTCTGCGCGTCAGCAGACGGGGATGCTTGAGGCAGAACTGACGGTCACGCTCGGCCATAACAGCCGGCGTATCGACGTTGAGGCGCGCCTCGGCAATCACGCGGATGACCATCGCGTGCGGGTGCTGATCCCGACGCCGTTCACCACGGAGGCGGTATTAGCCGATACCCAGTTCGGTTCGCTGACGCGCCCCGTACGGGATGAAGCGATGGCGAACTGGCAGGAGGAGGGATGGAAGGAAGCGCCGCTGCCGGTGTGGAACCTGCTCAACTACGCGGTGCTCCAGGAACGGCGTAACGGGATGGCGCTGTTCACCGAAGGGTTGCGCGAATTTGAGGTGACCGGCGAGCATCAAAAAACATTTGCCCTGACGTTGCTTCGCGGCGTGGGGCTGCTTGGAAAAGAGGATTTACTTTTGCGCCCGGGCAGGCCGTCCGGGATCAAAATGCCGGTGCCGGATTCGCAGGTACGGGGCCAGCTACGCTGTCGCTTCAGCCTGTTCACGTTTACCGGCACGCCCGTGAGTGCCGGCGTTGCGCAGCAGGCGAAGTCGTGGCTAACGCCGGTGCACTGCTATAACAAAATCCCCTGGGACGCAATGAAGCTTAACCGCACCGCCTTCACCACGCCCGGCAGCTACAGTCTGCTAACGCTTTCGCCAAACGGATGCGTGCTCAGCGCGCTGAAGAAAGCAGAAGATCGTGACGAGATGATAGTGCGTCTCTACAACCCGTCCGAAACGCAATCCTGCGACGTCGCCCTGTCAGTGAACCGCGTGGTGCTGGCCTGTTGCGAAACGAACATGAATGAGTTGCCCGACGCGGCAGGGGAGGAGAGTGCGGGCATTTCTGGTCCGTTCCGTCCGTGCCAGTCCCGAACCTTTAGCGTCAGGATAGAGAGGTAATACCTGGCTTAACAAAAGGCCGCAGGGGGTGCGGCCTTTTTTTTCATTAAAAAGTCACACAGGGGTGTTAATTTTAATGCTGCTAAAGGTGAATAAAATGTAATCATTTATTCTGATGGCAAAGTAATAAAAAAATACTGTGAAGCGGATAACAGAATATGTTTCGTCGTCCATAAAATACGATTTTCCTGTCGCGTTAATAAAAATCACAACTGTTTATATTCTCTTCTGCCTTTTATAACGCTGCGCGCCTAAAAATATACATGTCATTAACAAGGTCTTTACTATGCATACCACAAAGAAACATCGTTAACAGATGCCGGCGTTTTTGATTTAAATCAATGTTTAATGCTTGGAAAAAGGCTCCAAAAGGCGTTAAATTGTTCCCGATCAAAATGGCCGAAAAGTGGTAATTTTGCTATAAATTGATCGCCGTCGAAAAACGTAAATCTGTTCGAATAAAAACCTGTTTATTGTAAGGGTTTTGCAGCGTATTATATTTACGGGATCAATTTGGTTTTTTCTTAACGTATTTGTAACCTTTCATCGTTGCTTTTTCCCCCTCCGGAGAATAAGCAACGAAGAAGGGACGCAGATAACTTTGTATTGGGGCATGCGTGTGGATCCTTATCTAACGGGGTTCACTCTCGGAGTCTTCATGCGATGAGCAAGGAGTCATAATGTTAGACGTAGTCGAACTGTCGCGCTTACAGTTTGCCTTGACCGCGATGTACCACTTCCTGTTTGTGCCGCTGACGCTGGGTATGGCGTTCCTGCTGGCGATCATGGAAACGGTTTACGTCCTCTCCGGCAAACAGATTTATAAAGATATGACCAAGTTCTGGGGCAAGTTGTTTGGCATCAACTTTGCGCTGGGCGTGGCAACCGGTCTGACCATGGAGTTCCAGTTCGGGACTAACTGGTCTTACTATTCCCACTACGTTGGGGATATTTTTGGTGCGCCGCTGGCCATTGAAGGTCTGATGGCCTTCTTCCTCGAATCCACCTTTGTAGGTCTGTTCTTCTTCGGTTGGGACCGTCTGGGTAAAGTCCAGCATATGGCGGTAACCTGGCTGGTGGCATTAGGCTCCAACCTGTCCGCGCTGTGGATCCTGGTGGCGAACGGCTGGATGCAAAACCCCATCGCGTCTGATTTCAACTTCGAAACCATGCGTATGGAGATGGTCAGCTTCGCTGAACTCGTCCTGAACCCGGTTGCTCAGGTGAAATTCGTCCACACCGTGGCGTCTGGCTACGTCTGCGGCGCGATGTTCGTGCTGGGAATCAGCTCCTACTATATGCTGCGCGGTCGTGACTTCGCGTTTGCGAAACGCTCCTTTGCTATCGCAGCAAGCTTCGGCATGGCGGCGATTCTGTCCGTTATTGTTCTGGGTGATGAATCCGGTTACGAAATGGGCGACGTGCAGAAAACCAAGCTGGCCGCGATTGAAGCGGAATGGGAAACCCAGCCGGCGCCTGCCGCGTTTACCCTGTTCGGCGTGCCTGACCAGGATGCGCAGGAAAACCGCTTCGCCATTCAAATTCCTTACGCTCTGGGTATTATCGCCACGCGCTCCGTCGACAAACAGGTCACTGGCCTGAAAGATCTGATGGTGCAGCATGAAGAGCGTATCCGTAACGGGATGAAAGCCTACTCGCTGCTGGAACAGCTGCGCGCCGGTTCTACCGACCAGGCCGTTCGCGATCGCTTTAACGACGTGAAAAAAGACCTGGGCTACGGCCTGCTGCTGAAACGCTATACCCCGAACGTCTCCGACGCGACGGAAGAGCAGATTCAGATGGCAACCAAAGACTCCATTCCACGCGTTGCGCCGCTGTACTTTGCGTTCCGCATCATGGTCGGTTGCGGCATTATTATGCTGCTGATCATCGCGGCCTCGTTCTGGTCCGTCATTCGTAACCGCATCGGCGAGAAAAAATGGCTGCTGCGCACCGCGCTGTACGGTATTCCACTGCCGTGGATCGCAATCGAGTCCGGCTGGTTTGTTGCGGAGTATGGCCGTCAGCCGTGGGCGATCGGTGAGGTGCTGCCAACCGCGGTAGCGAACTCCTCCCTGACCGCAGGCGACCTGATTTTCTCCATGCTGCTCATTTGCGGTCTGTACACCCTGTTCCTGGTGGCTGAACTGTTCCTGATGTTCAAGTTCGCGCGCCTTGGCCCAAGCAGCCTGAAAACCGGTCGCTACCACTACGAGCAGTCTGCTGTGACTACTCAGCCGGCACGCTAAGACAGGAGTCATCAAATGATCGATTATGAAGTATTGCGTTTTGTCTGGTGGCTGCTGATCGGCGTTCTGCTGATTGGATTTGCGGTCACCGATGGTTTCGACATGGGCGTGGGCATGCTCACCCGTTTCCTCGGTCGTAATGACACCGAACGTCGAATCATGATTAACTCCATCGCCCCGCACTGGGACGGTAACCAGGTGTGGCTGATCACCGCAGGCGGCGCGCTGTTCGCTGCCTGGCCGATGGTCTACGCGGCTGCGTTCTCCGGCTTCTATGTGGCGATGATTCTGGTGCTGGCCTCTTTATTCTTCCGTCCGGTGGGTTTTGACTACCGTTCCAAGATTGAAGACACCCGCTGGCGTAACATGTGGGACTGGGGCATCTTCATTGGTAGCTTCGTTCCACCGCTGGTCATTGGTGTGGCGTTCGGTAACCTGTTGCAGGGCGTACCGTTCCACGTCGACGAATATATGCGTCTGTTCTACACCGGTAACTTCTTCCAGCTGCTGAATCCGTTTGGTCTGCTGGCGGGCGTGGTGAGCGTGGCGATGATTATCACCCAGGGCGCAACCTACCTTCAGATGCGTACCGTGGGTGAACTGCACCTGCGTTCCCGCGCAACCGCTCAGGTTGCAGCGCTGGTGACGCTGGTCTGCTTCGCTCTGGCAGGCGTATGGGTGGTTTACGGTATTGATGGTTACGTGGTGACCTCCGCGATCAACCATACTGCACCGTCTAACCCGCTGACCAAAGAAGTGGCGCGTCAGGCCGGTGCATGGCTGGTGAACTTCAACACTACCCCTGCGCTGTGGGCTATCCCGGCTCTGGGTGTGCTGCTGCCGCTGCTGACCGTGCTGACGTCTCGTCTGGAGAAAGGCGCTCTGGCGTTCGTGTTCTCCTCCCTGACGCTGGCGTGCATCATCCTGACCGCGGGTATTGCGATGTTCCCATTCGTGATGCCGTCCAGCACCATGATGAATGCTAGCCTGACCATGTGGGATGCAACCTCCAGCCAGCTGACGCTGAACCTGATGACGTATGTTGCTTGCGTATTCGTACCGATTATCCTGCTCTACACCAGCTGGTGTTACTGGAAAATGTTCGGTCGTATTACCAAAGAACATATTGAAAGCAACACCCACTCTATGTACTAAGTAAGGAGCTGAATATGTGGTATTTCGCATGGATTTTAGGGACGCTTCTTGCCTGTGCATTTGGTGTCATCACTGCCCTGGCGCTTGAGCATGTTGAAGCGTCCAAAGCAGGTGAAGAAAAGCACTAATGAACATTATCGCAACGTTATATGCGGTAATGGATAAGCGCCCCCTGAGGGCGCTTTCCCTCATTATGGCATTACTGCTGGCGGGCTGTATTTTCTGGGACCCGTCGCGCTTCGCGGCAAAAACCAGCGAGCTTGAGATCTGGCACGGCTTCCTGATTATGTGGGCGGTGTGTGCAGGGGTCATTCACGGCGTTGGCTTTCGTCCGAAAGCGCTTCACTGGCAGGGCATCTTCTGCCCGCTGATTGCCGATCTGGTACTCCTCGCCGGTTTGATTTTCTTCTTCTTCTGAATAAGAAATGTCCGTTAACGATATGGGCTTACCCGAGCCCATAAAAATTTACTCTCCGTTTACTTTCCCCCATTCCAAACCATCATTCCCGCGCGTATAGTAGCGAAGTTTGAAAGCTCCAACTTTTCTTGTATTACCGGGATGTAAAGTGAATACAACGCTGTTTCGATGGCCGGTACGTGTCTACTACGAAGATACCGATGCCGGTGGTGTGGTCTACCACGCCAGCTACGTTGCTTTTTATGAACGGGCACGCACAGAGATGCTGCGCCATCATCACTTTAGTCAACAGGTGCTGTTGGCTGAGCGAGTTGCCTTCGTGGTACGCAAGATGACGCTTGAGTATTTTGCGCCTGCCAGACTCGACGATATGCTCGAAGTCCAAACAGAAATTACATCAATGCGCGGAACTTCACTGGTTTTCACGCAGCGGATAGTCAATGCAGAGAACACGGTACTGAACTCAGCTGAAGTCCTGATTGTCTGTGTTGATCCAACCATAATGAAGCCTCGTGCGCTTCCTAAGTCTATTGTCGCGGAGTTTAAGCAGTGACTGACATGAATATCCTTGATTTGTTCCTGAAGGCAAGCCTTCTGGTTAAACTTATCATGTTGATTTTGATTGGTTTTTCAATCGCATCCTGGGCCATCATCATCCAGAGAACGCGTATCCTCAATGCCGCTGGCCGCGAAGCCGAAGCGTTTGAAGATAAGTTCTGGTCGGGTATCGAGCTTTCTCGTCTGTATCAGGAAAGCCAGGGACGCCGTGATAGCCTTTCAGGCTCCGAACAAATTTTCTATAGTGGTTTCAAAGAGTTCGCTCGCTTACACCGTGCTAACAGCCATGCGCCGGAAGCCGTAGTAGAAGGTGCGTCGCGTGCGATGCGCATCTCCATGAACCGCGAACTGGAAAATCTTGAAACGCATATCCCGTTCCTCGGCACCGTGGGTTCCATCAGCCCGTATATCGGCCTGTTTGGTACGGTGTGGGGGATCATGCACGCCTTTATCGCGCTGGGCGCGGTAAAGCAGGCGACGTTGCAGATGGTTGCACCGGGTATCGCAGAAGCACTGATCGCGACCGCAATCGGTCTGTTCGCCGCAATTCCGGCGGTGATGGCGTACAACCGTCTGAACCAGCGCGTGAACAAACTGGAACTGAACTACGACAACTTTATGGAAGAGTTCACCGCGATTCTGCATCGTCAGGCGTTTACCAGCACCGAGAGCAACAAGGGGTAAACCATGGCCAGATCGCGTGGACGAGGTCGTCGCGAGCTCAAGTCCGAAATCAATATCGTTCCGTTACTGGACGTGCTGCTGGTGCTGCTGCTGATCTTTATGGCGACAGCGCCCATCATCACCCAGAGCGTGGAAGTTGATCTGCCGGATGCGACAGAATCACAGGCGGTAAGCACCAATGACGATCCTCCGGTCATCATTGAGGTTTCCGGCGTAGGGCAGTACAGCGTGGTGGTGGAGAAAGATCGTATGGATCAGCTCCCGCCAGAGCAGGTTATTGCTGAAGCGCAACGACGCCTGGAGTCAAATCCGAAGACGGTCTTCTTAATCGGTGGTGCGAAAGACGTACCATATGATGAAATTATCAAAGCGCTGAACTTGCTACATAGCGCGGGCGTTAAGTCAGTTGGCTTAATGACTCAGCCTATTTGATCATCTGCGTAGTTTTTGGGAACCGATAGTGTCAAAGGCAACCGAACAGAACGACAAGCTTAAGCGAGCGATAATCGTCTCCGCAGTGCTGCACGTGATTCTTTTTGCAGCGCTGATCTGGAGTTCGTTCGATGAGCACATTGATGCATCGGGCGGTGGTGGAGGCTCATCCATCGACGCCGTCATGGTAGATCCCGGTGCGGTAGTGCAGAACTATAATCGTCAGCAACAGCAGCAGGCGAGCGCAAAGCGCGCGGAAGAACAGCGTGAAAAACAGGCGCAACAGCAGGCGGAAGAGCTGCGTGAAAAGCAGGCCGCCGAGCAGGAACGTCTGAAGCAGCTTGAGAAAGAACGTTTGCAGGCGCAGGAAGCGGCGAAAGAGCAGGCGGAGCAGCAGAAACAGGCTGAAGCCGCAGCGAAGCAAGCCCAGGAACAGCAGAAGCAGGCGGAAGAGGCGGCAGCCAAAGCCGCAGCAGACGCGAAGGCGAAGGCAGATGCTCAGGCTAAGTTAGCCGCAGACGCGGCGAAGAAAGCGGCTGCTGATGCTCAGAAGAAAGCGGAAGCGGAAGCGGTGAAGAAAGCGGCTGCTGACGCGAAGAAGAAAGCGGAAGCGGAAGCGGCGAAAAAAGCGGCTGCCGACGCACAGAAGAAAGCCGAAGCGGAAGCCGCGAAGAAAGCTGCGCAGGAAGCCGAGAAGAAAGCGGCTGCTGATGCTGCGAAAAAAGCGGCCGCCGCCGAGAAAGCTGCGGCAGAAAAAGCCGCCGCTGCGGAAAAAGCTGCCGCTGACAAAAAAGCAGCCGCTGAGAAAGCCGCTGCCGATAAAAAAGCGGCTGCCGAAAAAGCCGCGGCTAAAAAGGCCGCAGCCGCTGAGAAAGCTGCCGCTGCCGCCGGTGTAGACGACCTGTTGGGTGACCTGAGCTCCGGTAAGAATGCACCGAAAACGGGCGGTGGGGCCAAAGGAAATGGACAGCCGTCAAAAGACAGCGGTACCTCCGGAGCCAACGGTGGGGCAACAGGTGCAGATATCAGCGCTTATGCCAAGCAGATCCAGGTTGCGATTCAGAGCCGACTCTTTGATGCAGGCCTGTATCAGGGCAAGCAGTGCGTACTGCACATCAATCTTGCGCCAGACGGCAGGTTGAAAAGCGTGACGTCTGAAGGGGGCGATCCTGCGCTCTGTCAGGCTGCACTGGCCGCAGCCAGATCGGCGAACATTCCTAAACCGCCTAGCGAGGCTGTTTATGAAAAGATAAAAGATGCCAAACTGGACTTTAAGCTGTAATCAACTCTTCTAACGGAAGTCTGAAAAACAGTCTATGGTCGTAAACAGGATAAGTAGTTTTGTCTATTTGGGTTTGTTAACATTCTGCTAAATTATCGTGGGTAAGGTTACCCAGATAAGGGAGATATGATGAAGCAGGCATTACGTGTAGCAGTTAGTTTTTTAATGCTGTGGGCAGCTGTACTGCACGCAGAAGTACGCATTGAGATCACCCAGGGGGTGGACTCAGCGCGTCCAATCGGTGTCGTTCCGTTCCAGTGGGCAGGCCCGGGCGCTGCGCCTGAAGATATTGGCGGCATTGTTGCAGCTGACCTGCGTAACAGCGGTAAATTTAACCCGTTAGATCGTTCTCGTCTGCCGCAGCAGCCGGGTACTGCGCAGGACGTTCAGCCTGCTGCGTGGTCTGCGCTGGGTATTGATGCGGTAGTTGTCGGCCAGGTTACGCCTGCACCAGACGGCGGCTATAACGTTGCGTATCAGCTGGTGGATACCGGCGGTGCACCGGGCACCGTTCTGGCTCAAAACACCTATAAAGTGAACAAGCAGTGGCTGCGTTATGCAGGCCACACGGCGAGTGACGAAGTGTTTGAGAAGCTGACCGGGATTAAAGGTGCGTTCCGTACCCGTATCGCGTACGTTGTGCAGACCAACGGCGGCCAGTTCCCTTATGAGCTGCGCGTCTCTGACTACGATGGTTACAACCAGTTCACCGTACACCGTTCTCCGCAGCCGCTGATGTCTCCGGCATGGTCTCCAGACGGCTCCAAGCTGGCGTACGTGACCTTCGAGAGCGGCCGTTCCGCGCTGGTTATCCAGACGCTGTCTAATGGTGCCGTGCGTCAGGTTGCGTCATTCCCGCGTCACAACGGTGCGCCTGCGTTCTCTCCGGACGGGACTAAACTGGCGTTTGCCCTGTCTAAAACCGGTAGCCTGAACCTGTACGTCATGGACATTGGCTCTGGCCAGATCCGCCAGGTAACCGATGGTCGTAGCAACAACACGGAGCCAACCTGGTTCCCGGACAGCCAGAATCTGGCCTTTACGTCTGACCAGGCCGGTCGTCCACAAGTTTATAAAATGAATATCAACGGCGGAGCAGCGCAGCGCATTACCTGGGAAGGTTCTCAGAACCAGGATGCTGACGTCAGTGCCGATGGTAAAACAATGGTAATGGTCAGCACTGCGGGTGGTCAGCAGCACATTGCCAAACAAGATCTGGTAACGGGAGGCGTACAAATACTGTCGTCAACGTTCCTGGATGAAACGCCAAGTCTGGCACCTAACGGCACCATGGTAATCTACAGCTCTTCTCAGGGGATGGGATCCGTGCTGAATCTGGTTTCTACAGATGGGCGTTTCAAAGCGCGTCTTCCGGCAACTGATGGACAGGTAAAATCACCTGCCTGGTCGCCGTATCTGTAATAATAATTAATTGATTACTAAAGGAATCTTAGAAATGCAACTGAACAAAGTGCTGAAGGGGCTGATGATCGCTCTGCCTGTAATGGCAATCGCAGCGTGTTCTTCTAACAAGAACGCAAGCAATGACCAGAGCGGCGAAGGCATGATGGGTGCCGGCACCGGTATGGACGCTAACGGCAATGGCAATATGTCTTCTGAAGAGCAAGCGCGTCTTCAGATGCAGCAGTTACAGCAGAACAACATCGTTTACTTCGATCTGGATAAATACGACATCCGTTCTGACTTCGCTGCAATGCTGGATGCGCACGCAAACTTCCTGCGTAGCAACCCGTCTTACAAAGTCACCGTAGAAGGTCATGCGGACGAACGTGGTACCCCAGAGTACAACATCTCCCTGGGTGAACGTCGTGCAAACGCTGTTAAAATGTACCTCCAGGGTAAAGGCGTTTCTGCTGACCAGATCTCCATCGTTTCTTACGGTAAAGAAAAACCAGCAGTACTGGGTCACGACGAAGCGGCTTACTCCAAAAACCGTCGTGCCGTACTCGTTTACTAAGAGAATTGCATGAGCAGTAACTTCAGACATCATCTGATGAGTCTGTCGTTACTGGTTGGAATAGCGGCCCCCTGGGCCGCTTTTGCTCAGGCACCAATCAGTAGTGTCGGCTCAGGCTCGGTAGAAGACCGGGTCACTCAGCTCGAGCGTATTTCTAACGCTCACAGTCAGCTTTTAACTCAACTCCAGCAGCAACTTTCCGACAACCAGAACGATATCGATTCCCTTCGTGGTCAGATCCAGGAGAGTCAGTATCAGCTTAATCAGGTTGTGGAGCGCCAGAAGCAAATTTTGTCGCAGATGGATAGCCTGAGCAGCGGCGGTGCGGCTGCACAGCCCGCAGCAGGCGATCAAAGCGGTGCGGCGACGCCTGCACCTGCGGAAGATGCCTCAGCGTCGTCTGGAGCGCCTGTACAGAGCGGTGACGCGAATACGGACTATAACGCGGCCATTGCCCTGGTGCAGGACAAATCGCGCCAGGACGATGCTATCGTTGCGTTTCAGAACTTCGTGAAGAAGTACCCTGATTCCACTTACCAGCCCAATGCGAACTACTGGCTGGGTCAGTTGAATTACAACAAGGGTAAAAAGGATGATGCGGCGTTTTATTTTGCCTCTGTGGTGAAAAATTACCCGAAATCACCGAAAGCGCCGGATGCGATGTTTAAAGTTGGCGTGATCATGCAGGACAAAGGCGACACGGCTAAAGCCAAAGCGGTTTATCAGCAGGTGGTTGCTAAATTCCCGGGCACCGACGGCGCTAAACAAGCGCAAAAACGTTTAAGTTCGATGGGTTGATTACCGCATGACCAGAAATCGCGTTATTTCTGGTCGTGCAGCATGATTCCTAAGCAGTTAAGTGATCTTCATCGAAATTTTTGTTGCGCAGAATTCTTAAATCAGTAATATATGCCGCCGTTGCCACGGGATATCAAACAACGTGAAAGCAGCGCAAAAGTGGGTCGTTAGCTCAGTTGGTAGAGCAGTTGACTTTTAATCAATTGGTCGCAGGTTCGAATCCTGCACGACCCACCACTTAAAGCAGTTCCGGCAGTACAGAGTGGGTGATTAGCTCAGTTGGTAGAGCATCTCCTTTACACGGAGGGGGTCGGCGGTTCGAGCCCGTCATCACCCACCACTCGGGTCGTTAGCTCAGTTGGTAGAGCAGTTGACTTTTAATCAATTGGTCGCAGGTTCGAATCCTGCACGACCCACCACTTTCTAGTGGTACCGAGTAAAAATCTTCGAAGTCAGCACCCGAATGGGTCGTTAGCTCAGTTGGTAGAGCAGTTGACTTTTAATCAATTGGTCGCAGGTTCGAATCCTGCACGACCCACCACTTCGAAGAAAAAATCCCGTAAGGGGTCGTTAGCTCAGTTGGTAGAGCAGTTGACTTTTAATCAATTGGTCGCAGGTTCGAATCCTGCACGACCCACCAATGTAAAAAGGCGCCCTAAAGGCGCCTTTTTGCTATCTGTCGTTCCCCAGTGCTTTGTAGGTCGGGTAAGGCGAAGCCGCCACCCGACAAATGCTGCCGGCACCAATTCCCGATGACATTCCACCTGATATTCGCTATCTTGTTTAGTATATAAAACACCATTGCCGTCATTTTTGCTACCTACCGCAAAACAAAGGCAATATTGTTAAGCCAGTAAAACGAGAAGCCATAATGAGTGTGATGTTTGATCCCGAAGCCGCAATTTATCCCTTCCCGCCGAAGCCAGCGCCGCTAAGCCGGGATGAGAAGCAGTTCTATCGTGAGAAAATTAAGCGCCTTCTTAAAGCGCGTGATGCGGTGATGGTGGCGCATTACTACACTGACCCGGAAATTCAGCAGCTGGCAGAAGAGACGGGCGGCTGTATCTCAGACTCGCTGGAGATGGCGCGTTTCGGCGCTAAACATCCTGCCTCTACGCTTCTCGTTGCGGGCGTTCGTTTTATGGGCGAAACGGCAAAAATCCTCAGCCCGGAAAAAACGATTCTGATGCCGACGCTGAATGCCGAATGCTCCCTCGATCTCGGCTGCCCGATTGATGAGTTCACCGCCTTCTGTGATGCTCACCCTGACCGTACCGTCGTGGTCTACGCCAACACCTCCGCTGCCGTCAAAGCCCGGGCAGACTGGGTAGTGACGTCCAGTATCGCCGTTGAGCTGATTGAACATCTGGACAGCATGGGTGAAAAAATCATCTGGGCGCCCGATCGCCATCTGGGAAACTACGTGCAAAAACAGACCGGTGCGGATGTGCTGTGCTGGCAGGGTGCCTGTATCGTCCACGATGAGTTCAAGACCCAGGCGCTGACCCGGATGAAAGCCTTATACCCGCAGGCCGCGATTCTGGTGCACCCGGAATCCCCGCAGTCGATCGTCGACATGGCGGACGCCGTCGGCTCAACCAGCCAGTTAATTAACGCGGCAAAAACGCTGCCACACAAGCAGCTCATCGTGGCGACCGATCGCGGTATCTTCTACAAAATGCAGCAGGCCGTGCCGGAAAAAGAGCTGCTTGAAGCGCCAACCGCTGGAGAAGGGGCGACCTGCCGTAGCTGCGCGCACTGCCCGTGGATGGCGATGAATGGCCTCAAAGCCATTGCGGAGGGGCTGGAGAACGGTGGCGCTGCGCATGAGATCCACCTGGATGCTGCCCTGCGTGAAGGCGCGTTAATTCCGCTTAACCGCATGCTGGATTTTGCGGCTACACTACGTACTTAACTTATTACGCCCCGGAGAAAAAATGGATTTTTTTAGTACACAGAACATCCTGGTTCACATCCCCATCGGTGCGGGCGGCTATGACTTGTCGTGGATTGAAGCGGTAGGTACGCTGGCCGGTTTACTCTGTATCTGGCTGGCCAGCCTTGAGAAGATCAGCAACTATGCGTTCGGGCTGATTAACGTTACGCTGTTTGCGATCATCTTCTTCCAGATCCAGCTCTACGCCAGCCTGCTTCTACAGCTGTTCTTCTTCGCGGCCAACATCTACGGTTGGTATGCCTGGTCACGGCAAAACAGCCAGCAGGAGGCGGAGCTGCAAATCCGCTGGCTGCCGTTGCCAAAAGCCCTCGCCTGGCTCGCGGCCTGCGTGGTGGCTATCGGCCTGATGACCGTCTTTATCGATCCGGTATTTGCCTTCCTGACGCGCGTGGCGGTCTCGGTGATGTCGGGGCTGGGATTGAACGTCACCCTGCCAGAGCTTCAGCCGGACGCCTTCCCGTTCTGGGATTCCTGCATGATGGTACTGTCGATTGCGGCGATGATCCTGATGACGCGTAAATACGTTGAGAACTGGCTGTTGTGGGTGGTGATTAACGTGATTAGCGTGGTGATTTTTGCCCTTCAGGGCGTTTATGCTATGTCGCTGGAGTACATGCTGCTGACCTTCATTGCTCTCAACGGCAGCCGCATGTGGATTAACAGCGCGCGTGAGCGTGGCTCTCGCGCGCTTTCCCGTTAATGGTGATGTGCGTGTGAGTGGCCGGACTGCGCCTCGTTAAGGTGGCAGTCTGGCCCGCTGCAAGGCTGGTACTCCATCTGGATGGTGGAGTGCGCAATCTCATAGTGATGCTCAAGGAAATGCTGAATACGTTCAAGCAGCGCGTCGTGATCGTGGGGCGGAACAACCTGAACGTGCAGCGTCATAAGCGGTTTTTCGCCAACCAGCCAGACGTGAACGTGATGGACGTTACGAACCTCAGGAATGGAGCGACTCAGGTTGCGCTTCAGTTCGCCAATATCCAGTGACGTGGGCGCGCCTTCCAGCAGCTCATTTACGCTCTCCTTCAACAGCCGCCAGGCGCTGCGCAATACCAGGCACGATACCAGCACGGAAAGAATCGGGTCGATAGGGGTCCAGCCCGTGCCCATAATGATCAGCGCGGCCACAATCGCACCAACAGAACCCAGCAAATCACCGAGCACGTGGAGCGCCGCGGCCCGCACGTTCAGATTTTTTTCGCTGCTGCCGCGGTGCAATATCCAGAACGCCAGAATATTGGCAACCAGGCCGGCAATGGCAATCACCATCATCGTTGTCCCGGCTACCGGTTGAGGATGCCGAAAGCGCTGAAAAGCCTCCCAGACGATGAGTATGGTAATCACCACTAAGGCAATCGCATTCACAAAGGCGGCAAGCGTGGTCAGCCTGAGCCAGCCAAACGTGTGGCGGGCATTGGGCGGGCGACGGGCAAACTGCACGGCCAGCAGCGCGAAAAGCAGCGCCGCGGCATCGGTAAGCATGTGTCCGGCATCGGCCAGCAGCGCCAGCGAGCCGGAAATAAGACCACCGATGACCTCAATAACCATAAACGTGGCGGTGACCGCAAATGCCAGCAGAAGCCGTTTGGCGTTTTCATCGCCGGAAGAGGGAGAATGGGAGTGGGAATGCGCCATGATATCTTTCCTGATTTATTATTATTTTTAGTGTAGCGTTTTTAAGTGCTTAAATAAAAAAGGAGAGCATGCGCTCTCCTTATTTCTTCTTAGACAGGCTTACTGAGTGGTGCCGTCCGTTTTGGTATTGGCATCGCTACCCACTTTGTCATTGGGGTCCGGACATTTACCGTCTTTACACATCGAGTTTTTATGAACCTCATCGTTGGTCATGCCGTCGTGGTTCATGGTGCCGGTATTCGTACCGCCGGTGTTAGTATTGCCCGTGTTGATATTGCTGTTATCAACATTATTTGGCGCAATATTCTGTTTTGCATCCGGTGCAACCTGGCCTGCTTCGGCGGCAGCATTCGCGTCACCGTTGCTGCCGGATGAACCTGCATCGGCTGCCAGCACGCTGCCGCTTGCCAGGGTAAGGGTTGCCGTCAGGAAAAGCGTAGTCAGTTTCGTCATTTTCATCATGGTGCTCCTGTTCTTATCGTTACGCTGGATAACATTCTCCAACAGTGCATCTTGTTCAGTGGCGAAAGATCCCGGATTTCTGCGTGAGGGCAGAATGGAATCGCGTATAAATATTTAAATTCAGCTGTTACAAGTAAAAAGTTTAGGCCAGATCTCATTTTTCGCTATTTTGTGGTGAATTTTAGGCGAATTCCAGGAATTATCTGCGTGAAGTGTAAAAGCCCGTTTACACTTCAAGGCCGACAAGTTAGATTGAAAGCATTGCTTTCATTACTAAAGATATGGCAGAGCCGGAAAGAAGATGAATTATCAGAACGACGATTTACGCATTAAAGAGATCAATGAGTTATTACCCCCCGTAGCGCTCCTTGAAAAATTCCCCGCCACTGAAAATGCCGCCAACACGGTGTCTCATGCCCGCAAGGCGATCCACAAGATCCTCAAAGGTAGCGACGATCGTCTTCTGGTGGTGATCGGGCCGTGCTCTATTCACGATCCTGCTGCGGCCAAAGAGTATGCGTCACGACTGCTCACCCTGCGTGAAGAGCTGAAGGACGAACTGGAAATCGTGATGCGCGTCTATTTCGAAAAACCGCGTACCACCGTGGGCTGGAAAGGGCTGATCAACGATCCGCACATGGACAACAGCTTCCAGATCAACGATGGTCTGCGCATTGCGCGTAAGCTGCTGCTGGAAATTAACGACAGCGGGCTCCCGGCGGCCGGAGAATTCCTGGATATGATCACGCCGCAGTATCTGGCTGACCTGATGAGCTGGGGCGCCATCGGCGCGCGCACCACGGAATCTCAGGTTCACCGCGAGCTGGCGTCTGGCCTCTCATGCCCGGTGGGCTTCAAAAACGGCACGGATGGCACCATCAAGGTCGCGATTGATGCCATCAATGCGGCTGGCGCGCCGCACTGCTTCCTGTCGGTGACCAAGTGGGGCCACTCGGCGATTGTGAATACCAGCGGTAACGGCGACTGCCATATCATTCTGCGCGGCGGTAAAGAGCCTAACTACAGCGCAAAACACGTGGCGGAAGTGAAGGCGGGTCTGGAGAAAGCGGGACTGGCGCCGCAGGTGATGATCGATTTCAGCCATGCGAACTCCAGCAAACAGTTCAAAAAGCAGATGGAAGTCGGGGCAGATGTTTGTCAGCAAATCGCCAACGGTGAACGCGCGGTGATTGGGGTAATGATCGAGAGCCATCTGGTGGAAGGCAACCAGAATCTTGAGGGCAGCGAACCGCTGGTCTACGGTAAGAGCGTGACGGATGCCTGCATTGGCTGGGAAGATACCGATGCGATCCTGCGCCAGCTGGCGGATGCGGTAAAAGCGCGTCGCGGCTGAGTCTGTCGCGGGCAATAAAAAAGCGTGGATTGCTCCACGCTTTTTTTATGTCCGGCGAAAATTATTTCGCTTTACCCTGGTTCGCCACTGCCGCCGCTTTTGCAGCGATTTCGTCGGCGTTACCCAGATAGTAATGTTTAACAGGTTTGAAGTTCTCGTCGAACTCGTACACCAGCGGTACGCCGGTAGGGATGTTCAGCTCGAGGATCTCATCTTCACCCATGTTGTCCAGGTATTTCACCAGCGCGCGCAGGGAGTTACCGTGAGCAGCGATAATAACGCGCTCGCCGCTTTTCAGGCGCGGCAGAATGGTTTCGTTCCAGTAAGGCACCACGCGGTCGATGGTCAGCGCCAGGCTTTCGGTCTGTGGCAGTTCAGCCTCAGTCAGCTTCGCGTAGCGCGGATCGTGGCCCGGGTAGCGCTCGTCATCTTTGCTCAGCTCTGGAGGCGTTACCGCGAAACCGCGACGCCACTGCTTAACCTGCTCGTCACCGTATTTCTCTGCGGTTTCCGCTTTGTTCAGACCTTGCAGCGCACCGTAGTGACGTTCGTTCAGTTTCCAGGATTTCTCAACCGGCAGCCAGGCCTGATCCAGCTCGTCCAGAACGTTCCACAGGGTATGGATGGCACGTTTCAGCACAGAGGTGTAAGCAAAGTCAAAGGTGAAGCCTTCTTCTTTCAGCAGTTTACCTGCCGCTTTTGCTTCGCTCACGCCTTTCTCGGACAGATCAACATCATACCAGCCGGTGAAGCGGTTTTCATTGTTCCACTGGCTTTCGCCGTGGCGCACCAGGACAAGCTTAGTATTAGCCATTTCTTACTCCTCAAGCATTTTGAATGATAACAATTCTCATTATATTGCCGTGACTGTGCCAGCAGCAACGCTTAACCCTAACCATAGCGAAAATAGTTCGAGAGTGTAAGATGCATGTGAATCCAGGGTTATGATTTTGTCTGCGATCGCCGCTATTTTCAGCAAGCGGAGATAAAAAAGCCCTCGCGGTGAGGGCCTGGCTTTTTTGCCGGACGGCGCTTCGCTTATCCGGCCTACATTCATAGGCCCGTGCAGGCGCAGCGCCGCCGGGCGTTAAGCGCGCGGAATGAAATGATACTCGGTAACGCTCGTGTACTCTTCACCCGGACGCAGTACGCAGTCCGGCTGCGGCCATTCTGGATGGTTAGGGCTGTCCGGCAGGAATTCGCTCTCCAGCGCCAGACCTTGCCAGGCGGCGTAGTCGTTATGTTCACGCGCCGTGGTGCCCTCCAGGTAGTTGCCGGAGTAGAACTGAAGGGCAGGGGCGGTGGTGTAGACCGTCATCTGTAACTTCTCATCCGCAGACCAGACCTGTGCGGCAGGTTGAGAAAGATCGCCTTTCGCCTGCAACAGGAAAGCGTGGTCGTAGCCTTTCACCTTGCGCTGATCGTCATCACTCAGAAAATCCTGGGCGATGGTTTTCGGCTGACGGAAATCAAAGCTATTGCCGCTTACCGGTTTCATCCCCTGATACGGGATACCCATCTCATCGACCGGCAGATACGCGTCCGCCAGGATCTGGAGTTTGTGGTTACGGACATCGGTCTGGTTGCCGTCAAGGTTGAAGTAAGCGTGGTTAGTCAGGTTGACCGGGCACGGCTTGTCGACCGTCGCGCGGTACTCAATGGCGATGCGATTATCCCCGGTCAGGGTGAAGCGCGCGGTTGCGGTCAGATTGCCCGGGAAGCCCTGGTCACCGTCGAGGGAGTCCAGAGAGAACCAGACCTCACCGTCATTTTGCTGCACAATCTTCCAGCGGCGTTTATCAAACCCTTCCGGACCGCCGTGCAGCTGATTTTCACCCTGGCTTGAAAGCAGGGAATATTCTACGCCGTCCAGCTCAAACCGGCTTCTGGCGATGCGGTTGGCGTAGCGGCCTATGGACGCGCCAAGAAAAGCGTCCTGCTCAATATACTGCTCGGGGGATGCGCAGCCGAGCAGGGTTTCGCGCACGCTGCCGTCAGGCATGGGGACGCGGGCAGAAAGTAGGGTTGCGCCCCAGTCCATCAGCGTAACCACCATCCCGGCGCTGTTGCGCAGGGTTAACAGGCGATACGGCAGACCATCCGGTGCGAGTGTAGGTATTTCGTTTAGCACTGTCCGGCTCCTTGTGATGCTTTGCAGACATAGAAAGTTTCTTTGATGCCCGTTTTGGCTTCGTACTGTTTCGCCACGGCGTCCTGAACGGCAGGGACCAGCTCTTCCGGCACCAGGGCGACGACGCAGCCGCCAAACCCACCGCCGGTCATACGCACGCCGCCTTTGTCGCCAATCGTGGCTTTTACAATTTCAACCAGCGTGTCGATTTGCGGCACGGTGATTTCGAAATCGTCGCGCATGGAGGCATGCGATTCTGCCATCAGTTCGCCCATGCGCTTCAGGTCACCTTTCGCCAGCGCGGAGGCGGCTTCTACGGTACGGGCATTTTCCGTCAGCACGTGACGTACGCGCTTCGTTACGACCGGATCCAGCTCGTGGGCAACCTTGTTAAATTCATCGAGAGAAACATCACGTAGGGCCGGCTGCTGGAAGAAGCGCGCGCCGGTTTCACACTGCTCGCGGCGGGTGTTGTACTCGCTGCCCACCAGGGTGCGTTTGAAGTTACTGTTGATGATCACCACCGCCGCACCTTTTGGCAGCGGAACCGCTTTGGTGCCGAGCGAGCGGCAGTCAATCAGTAACGCATGCTCTTTCTTGCCCAGCGCGGAAATAAGCTGATCCATAATGCCGCAGTTGCAGCCCACGAACTGGTTTTCCGCTTCCTGACCGTTGAGGGCGATCTGCGCGCCGTCCAGCGGCAGATGATAAAGCTGCTGGAAAACGGTGCCGACCGCCACTTCCAGCGATGCAGAAGAGCTCAATCCTGCTCCCTGCGGCACGTTGCCGCTGATAACCATGTCGGCCCCGCCGAAATCCTTGTTACGCTTCAGAAGATGCTTCACCACGCCGCGCACATAGTTCGACCACTGCTGGCTGTCGTGGGTCACGATCGGCGCGTCGAGGGAAAATTCGTCCATTTCGTTGCCGTAATCCGCGGCGATCACCCGCACCATACGATCTGAACGTTTCGCGCAGCCGATCACCGTCTGGTAGTCAATGGCACAGGGCAGCACAAAACCGTCGTTATAGTCGGTGTGCTCGCCAATTAAATTAACGCGGCCTGGCGCCTGAATAACGTGGGTGGCAGGGTAGCCAAATTTTTCAGCAAACAGGGATTGTGTTTTATCTTTCAGATTCATTTTTAGACTCCTGATTCGCGGTAATGGACGTCGCTAACGGCACGCAGACGTTCTGCCGCCTGTTCCGCCGTCAGGTCGCGCTGGGTTTCCGCCAGCATTTCATAGCCCACCATGAATTTACGTACCGTTGCTGAGCGCAGCAGCGGCGGGTAGAAATGCGCATGCAGCTGCCAGTGTTGATTCTCTTCGCCGTTGAACGGCGCGCCGTGCCAGCCCATGGAGTAGGGGAAGGAGCACTGGAAGAGGTTATCGTAACGGCTGGTCAGTTTTTTCAGCGCCAGGGCAAGGTCGTCTTTCTGCGCGTCGCTGAGGTCGGTAATGCGCAGGACGTGGGCTTTTGGCAGCAGCAGCGTTTCAAACGGCCACGCCGCCCAGTACGGCACCACGGCAAGCCAGTGCTCGGTTTCCACCACGGTGCGGCTGCCGTCCGCCAGCTCACGCTGCGTGTAATCCACCAGCATCGGCGACCCGTTCTCTGCGAAATAGGCTTTTTGCAGCCGGTCTTCACGTTCGGCTTCGTTCGGCAGGAAGCTGTTCGCCCAGATCTGGCCGTGCGGGTGCGGATTAGAGCAGCCCATCGCCGCGCCTTTGTTTTCAAACACCTGCACCCACGGATAGGTCTGGCCCAGCTCCGCCGTTTGCGCTTGCCAGGTGCTGACAACCTCTTTCAGCGCCTCAACGCTCAGCTCCGGCAGCGTTTTGCTGTGGTCGGGAGAGAAGCAGATCACGCGGCTGGTGCCGCGGGCGCTTTCGCAGCGCATCAGCGGGTCGTGGTTTTCCGGCGCGTCCGGCGTGTCGGTCATCAGCGCCGCGAAATCGTTTGTGAAAACGAAGGTGCCCTTGTAGTCCGGGTTTTTATCGCCCGTCACGCGCGTGTTGCCCGGACAGAGGAAGCAGTCCGGATCGTGCTGTGGCAGCGTCTGTTTTGCAGGCGTCTCTTGCGCCCCCTGCCAGGGGCGCTTGGCGCGATGCGGTGAAACTAAAATCCATTGCCCGCTGAGCGGGTTAAAACGACGATGCGGGTGATCGACGGGATTAAATTGCGTCATGACAAATCCTTAGTCCGGATAGCCCTGCGGATGGCGTGACTGCCAGTGCCAGGTATCCTGTGCCATTTCATCGAGCGTGCGGGTGACACGCCAGTTAAGCTCTTTATCCGCTTTGGAGGCATCGGCCCAGTAAGCCGGAAGATCGCCATCGCGGCGCGGCGCGAAGTGGTAGTTCACCGGCTTGCCGCAGGCTTTGCTGAAGGCATTCACCACATCCAGCACGCTGCTGCCGACGCCGGCGCCGAGGTTGTAAATATGCACGCCCGGTTTATCTGCCAGTTGCTGCATCGCCGCCACGTGGCCGTCGGCCAGATCCATCACGTGAATGTAATCGCGCACGCCAGTGCCGTCTTCGGTGGGATAATCGTTACCAAAAATCGCCAGGGAGTCGCGACGCCCTACGGCAACCTGCGCGATATACGGCATCAGGTTATTAGGAATGCCCTGCGGATCTTCGCCCATGTCGCCTGACGGATGCGCGCCAACCGGGTTAAAGTAGCGCAGCAGCGCAATGCTCCACTCAGGCTGGGCTTTTTGCAGGTCGGTCAGGATCTGCTCCACCATCAGCTTGCTTTTGCCATACGGGCTTTGCGGCGTACCGGTCGGGAAGCTTTCAACGTAAGGAATTTTTGGCTGGTCGCCGTAGACGGTCGCGGAGGAGCTGAAGATAAAGTTTTTTACGTTTGCCGCACGCATGGCGGAGATCAGACGCAGGGTACCGTTGACGTTGTTGTCATAGTACTCAAGCGGTTTTGCTACCGATTCGCCCACCGCTTTCAGGCCTGCGAAGTGGATAACGGTTTCAATCGCGTGATCGTGAAGGATTTCAGTCATCAATGCTTCATTGCGAATATCGCCTTCCACGAAAGTCGGCTGTTTTCCCGCAAGGCGTTCAATGACCGGCAGCACGCTGCGCTTACTGTTGCACAGGTTATCAAGAATGACGACGTCGTGACCGCTTTGCAGCAGTTGCACACAGGTATGACTACCTATGTAACCGCTACCACCTGTTACCAGAACTCGCATATTTCGCTCCATTAGGCTTATGGTATGTATTAACCATAGCATATCAGAGACGCGAAAAGTGTGACATGGGATAAAATAGTGGTATCGTTTACACAGGGTTTCACACGCGCTTTTTCACAGACTTCGTGCATTTTAGATCAAAGAGATAGAGAAGTATTGTTGCGGGTTGTCTGAAAAGCGGAGGGCGGCGCCCTCCACGGGTTAATCGATTTTGCTCAGCAGGTAGCGGTAATGCTCGCCGTCAGGCACAAATTCCAGCCGATGGGTCATGCAGGACGGGGCGTCTTCAGCATGGTGGGAGACAAACAGCAGCTGGGTTTCACCTTCGCTAATCAGTACATCCACAAAGCGTCGGATCAGCTGTCGGTTAAGCGGATCCAGTCCCTGCAACGGTTCGTCCAGGATCAGCAGCGTAGGGTGTTTGACCAGCGCGCGGACGATCAATGCCAGCCGCTGCTGCCCCCACGACAGGCTGTGGAAGGGCGCATCGGCTACCCGATGGTCCATGCCCAGAATATTCAGCCACTCCTGCGCCAGCTTGTGCTGCTTGTCCGATACCGCCTGATAAATACCGATAGAATCAAAGAAACCGGACAGGATCACGTTGCGCACCGTGGTGCTCACGCGGTAGTCCAGATGCAGGCTGCTGCTGACATAGCCGATATGCTTTTTGATATCCCAGATGGTTTCCCCGCTGCCGCGGCGGCGACCGAAGAGGGTCAGATCGTTGCTGTATCCCTGCGGATGATCCCCGGTGATCAGGCTCAGCAGCGTGGATTTACCCGCCCCGTTGGGACCGACGATCTGCCAGTGCTCACCGGGATTAACCGTCCAGCTGAGGTGATTAAGAACAGGGCGATCGTCATAGGCAACCACGCCATCGCGCAGCACGATGCGCGGCTGATCGGGATCAAGCCCGTGTCGCGCCGATGGCGCATCCGGCTCCGGAAGGGCGATACCGTCCAGCTTTTCGCTGTGCGCCAGCTGCGCAATCAGCGCCTGCCGGAGCAGTCCGGCTTTCTCGCCGGTTTCGGTCAGGCTACAGTCAGCCAGCACGCCCGCATAATGGATGAAATCAGGGATCTCATCAAAGCGGTTAAGGACCAGCACAAGCGTGTATCCCTGGTGGTTAAGCGTTGCCAGCAACGCGGCCAGCTGCGCGCGGGATGGCACATCCAGCCCGTCAAACGGTTCATCCAGAATCAGGAGTTCCGGCTCGCTCATCAGCGCCTGGCACAGCAGCGTTTTGCGCGTCTCGCCGGTAGAAAGGTATTTGAAACGGCGGTTAAGCAGGGCGGTAATGCCAAATTGCTCCGCGAGATGCTGACAGCGGGCAGGGTCTTTAATCTCGTCCTGGATAATCTCCGCCGTCGTGCGGCCGGTATCTTCTTCACCGGGGCTGAGCAAATCGGTATTGTTACGCTGCCACTCATCGCTGACCAGCTTTTGCAGCTGTTCGAAGGAAAGGCGCGTCAGCCGGGTAAACGTGCACCGACGCTCACCCTCCAGCTGGGTTAATTCACCCGCCAGAGCGCGGGCCAGCGCCGATTTTCCGCTGCCGTTCGTGCCCACAAACGCCCAGCTTTCTCCGGCGCGCAAGGTTAACTCTGGCAGCGATAAGGTACGGGTATCGCTAAGACGAAACGTGCCTTGCGAAATATGCAATGATGACATGTGTTATCCCATTTTTTGCAGCAACAGATGTCAGGGATACCCAGAGTCGTCAGGGTTGTCAATGCGCTTAGCATAATGTGGCGATAATTACCCGGTCGGCATTGAAATATGCGGTCACCACAGCACCTTCGACTAATTCAGCCGCGTCGTTCACCGGAACGGTGGCGCAGAGCGACTGTCCATCCGGCAGGGTCATCAGCACTTCACACTGTTCTGCGCCGCGTTCAATGTGGCTGATTTCACCGCATAGCTGATTGTCGGCCTCTACGGCCTGCTCAGGGTTCAGCGCGATGCCGATCCAGGGCGCTTTAAGTAATACCAGCACCTCCTGACCTTCATTCAGCCCGAGGCGCTGGCCGCTTTGCGCGGTGATGGCGGCTTTAAGGCGCGTCGTACCGTCCGCCAGCAGGATCTCAATATGCTCCTGCACCTGCGAATGGTCGCGTCCCGTTACCGTACCAAACCACTGGTTGCGGGCGCTGGTCTGTAATGAGAAACGGGAGATGGCGCCCAGCAGACTGTCCAGCGGCAGATTGCCGTCATCGCTTAACACATCAAAGGCTTTTTGCTGGATCTGCGCCAGTAAATCGTAGAGCTGGATCAGACGTTGCCCGTAACGCGTCAACACGGCGCCGCCGCCGCCTTTTCCGCCTGTGGCGCGGTCAACCAGCGTTTGTTCGCTCAGGGTGTTCATGTCGTTAATCGCATCCCAGGCGCTTTTATAGCTGATGCCGGCGTTTTTGGCACCCTGGCTAATCGAGCCAGTTTGTTCTATTTGTTTTAACAGGGCGATGCGTCGCGGATCGGCGAAAAGCTTCTGCTGAAGGCGTAGGGTGAGGAGAATTTCAGCCTGCATAACGGGGTCCCGGCAAAAAGGCTATTGTGACCCAAATGCCCTGATGCGAAAAGCGCACCGCACAAAAGGGGATGTTTTTCTTACTTTTCAGGGTAGAATAAGCCGTTCACAAGATCTGGAGAAAACCATGTTAGAGTTGTTGAAAAGTCTGGTATTCGCGGTAATCATGGTGCCAGTAGTGATGGCTATCATACTCGGTGCCATCTACGGCCTGGGTGAAGTGTTCAACGTCTTTTCGAACATTGGTCATCGTCGTGACCAGCCTAAAAAGCAGCAATGATTTCCTCCAAAACGCCCGGTCACTCCGGGCGTTTTGCTCTCAAGTTTATTTCTCTCCCGCCGATATCTTTTACAACGTTCCTTGAGTTTACGCACTAATGGGTACGATTTAACGCTATGAACGCCTGTGATATATCGTTATATTTATTTGTATATAACGAAACGCACAGGAGCTTCAAATGGCACGTTCATGGGTACGCCTTTTCGCAGGGGCAACGCTGACACTCTCACTCACCGGCCACGCGCTGGCGGATGAAGGAAAAATCACGGTCTTTGCGGCGGCGTCGCTGACTAACGCGATGCAGGATATTGCTGCGGAATACAAAAAAGAGAAAAACGTCGAGGTTGTCTCGTCATTTGCCTCCTCTTCCACGCTGGCCCGCCAGATCGAAGCGGGGGCGCCTGCGGATCTGTTCATCTCTGCCGATCAGAAATGGATGGATTACGCGGTGGAGAAAAAGTCTGTTGAAACGGCTACCCGCGAAACGCTGCTGGGCAATAGCCTGGTGGTGGTCGCGCCCGCAAACAGCAAGCAGGGCGACATTGCCATTAACAAACAGACGGACTGGACCCGTCTGTTGAACGGTGGCCGTCTGGCGGTGGGCGATCCGGAGCATGTTCCTGCCGGAATTTATGCGAAGGAAGCGCTGCAAAAGCTGGGCGCATGGGAGACCTTATCGCCGAAGCTGGCACCCGCAGAAGATGTGCGTGGCGCGCTGGCGCTGGTGGAGCGTAACGAAGCCCCACTCGGGATTGTTTACGGCTCCGATGCCGTCGCCAGTAAAGGCGTGAAGGTAGTGGGTACCTTCCCGGAAGACTCGCATAAGAAAGTGGAATATCCTGTTGCGATAGTTGATGGACATAAAAATGCGACCGTGACGGCCTTCGTTGACTACCTGAAGGGGCCGGAAGCGTCCGCTATCTTTAAACGTTACGGATTTACGACTCACGAATGATATTGACCGAACCTGAATGGCAGGCCGTGCTGCTGAGCCTGAAAGTCTCTTCCCTGGCGGTTGCGCTGAGTTTGCCCTTTGGGGTGTTCTTTGCCTGGTTACTGGTTCGCGTGAAGTTTCCAGGCAAAGCCCTGCTCGACAGTGTTCTTCATCTTCCGCTCGTCTTGCCGCCTGTGGTGGTCGGTTATCTGCTGCTGATCTCCATGGGGCGACGCGGCGTTATCGGCGAGTGGCTGTACGACTGGTTTGGCCTGACCTTTGCTTTCAGCTGGCGCGGCGCGGTGCTTGCCGCGGCGGTGATGTCCTTCCCGCTGATGGTGCGCGCAATCCGTCTGGCACTGGAAGCGGTGGATATCCGGCTGGAACAGGCCGCCCGCACGCTGGGCGCAGGCCGCTGGCGGGTATTTCTGACCATCACCCTGCCGCTCACGTTACCGGGCATTATCGTCGGTACGGTGCTGGCCTTCGCCCGCTCGCTGGGCGAGTTTGGTGCGACTATTACTTTTGTATCAAACATTCCGGGCGAGACGCGGACCATTCCGTCGGCGATGTATACCCTGATTCAGACGCCGGGCGGCGAAGGTGCGGCGGCCCGTCTGTGTATTATTTCGATTGTGCTCGCCCTGGTCTCGCTGCTGGTGTCGGAGTGGCTGGCGCGCCTCAGCCGTGAACGGATGGGGAAACCGTGATGCTGGAACTCAACTTTACGCAAACCCTGGGCAACCACACCCTGACGCTGAACGAAACGCTGCCTGCCAGCGGTATCACCGCGATTTTTGGCGTTTCCGGGGCGGGAAAAACGTCGCTGATAAATGCGATTAGCGGCCTGACGCGCCCCCAGTCTGGCCGCATTGTGCTAAATAACCGCGTCTTAAACGACACGGAAAAGAAGGTATGCCTGTCACCGGACAAGCGCCGCATCGGCTATGTATTTCAGGATGCGCGCCTGTTTCCACACTACAGCGTGCGCGGTAACCTGCGCTACGGCATGGCAAAAAGCATGGCCGGACAGTTCGATAAGCTGGTGGCGCTGCTGGGTATCGAATCGCTGCTGGATCGTCTGCCGTCTTCGCTGTCGGGGGGCGAAAAACAGCGCGTGGCGATTGGCCGCGCCCTGTTAACCGCGCCGGAACTGCTGCTGCTGGATGAGCCGCTGGCCTCGCTGGATATTCCGCGCAAGCGCGAGCTGCTGCCGTACCTGCAACGTCTGGCGCGGGAAATCAACGTGCCCATGCTGTACGTCAGCCATTCGCTGGATGAGATCTTACATCTGGCCGATAAAGTGCTGGTGCTGGAAGCGGGGAGGGTGAAGGCCTTCGGTAATCTCGAAGAGGTGTGGGGCAGCAGCGTTATGCACCCGTGGCTGCCAAAGGAGCAGCAGAGCAGCATTCTGAAGGTGAGCGTACTGGAGCACCATCCGCACTATGCAATGACCGCCCTGGCGCTGGGGGATCAGCATCTGTGGGTTAACAAAATCGACACGCCGATTCAGTCGACGTTACGCATCCGCATTCAGGCGTCAGATGTCTCACTGGTCCTGCAACCGCCGCTGCAAACCAGTATCCGCAATGTGTTGCGCGCAAAAGTGGCGCAGTGTTTTGATGATAACGGCCAGGTAGAAGTGCAGCTGGAAGTGGGCAGCAGAACGCTGTGGGCGCGCATCAGCCCGTGGGCCAGGGATGAGTTAGGCATCAGGCCTGGCCTGTGGCTTTACGCGCAAATCAAGAGCGTCTCCATCACCGCCTGATTACAGCAGGTGGGTGTAGATAAACTGCGCGATGCTGTCGGTGGTGTTATCGCCAATTACTACGTCAGCACGCGCTTTCACCGCGTCATCGGCGTTGCCCATCGCCACGCCCGTGCCGGCGGCTTCCAGCATGCTGATGTCGTTATAGTTATCGCCAAAGGCAATCACGTCGCGCATCGATCCGCCCTGAGATTCAACGAACTGGGTCAGACGTTTGCCTTTGCTGTTGCCTTTGCGGGCGATATCCACCTGATCGTGCCAGGACCATTCACATTCCAGACCCAGCGTATGTTCGACATGCTTCGCGAAGGTATTGAGTTTGCTGGTGTCCTCATCGGTCAGGGCAAATTTCCAGATGGCCTCAACCTCTTCCGCCGCCCGGCGCAGGGAGGCAACCTGCGTGAACACCGGACGCTGCGCTTCCGGCAGGGACAGAGCCCAGTTGCTGGTGCGGATCACATGACCGGTAGGGCGTTCATACAGCATGGCGTTATCCACATACATCAGGCCATGAATTGCGTGCTCATCCAGTAAATCAATTAATTGCAGCGCATGAGAAACAGGAAGCGGATCGGAGGTTAAAACCTTTTTTGCCTGATAATCATACAAATAGGTGCCATTACAGCAAATTGCAGGTGTATCTAAGCCCAGTGCCTGATAAAAAGGATGAATGGCAACGTGATGTCGACCCGTTACGATGAGGAGTTGATACCCCGCTTCCTGGGCTCGTTTGAGGGCTTCAAGGGAAGAGGGGAGCAGGGTTTTCTGCGGGGTAAGCAGTGTTCCGTCTAAATCCAGTGCAATCACTCGCGAGGTCATTTTTTCTTCCGGGTTAACGTTGAATTTAAGGTCTGTCGGGATGGTACACCGAGAGCGGAACCCTGCAAAATCCCGGACTACAATTCAGCATTCACCGTTAAAAAATAATCAGGAGTATTCATGAAACAAACCGTTTATACCGCCAGTCCTGAAAGTCAGCAGATCCATGTCTGGCGTTTGAATACAGAAGGTTCGCTTACGCTGGTTCAGGTTGTTGATGTGCCAGGCCAGGTTCAGCCGATGGTCGTCAGCCCGGATAAACGTTTTCTTTATGTCGGCGTGCGCCCGGAATTCCGCGTGCTGGCCTACCGCATCTCCCCGGATGATGGCGCCCTGACCTATACCGCAGAAGCCCCGCTGCCGGGCAGCCCGACCCATATTTCTACCGACCACAAAGGCAACTTTATCTTCAGCGGCTCCTACAATGCAGGCTGCGTGAGCGTTACCCGCCTGGAAGACGGTATTCCCGTTGAAACCGTCGACGTGGTCGAAGGGCTCGAAGGATGCCACTCCGCCAACATCTCGCCGGATAACCGTACGCTGTGGGTGCCCGCGCTGAAGCAGGATCGCATCTGCCTGTTTACACTGAGCGATGACGGCCATCTGGTCGCGCAAAGCCCGGCGGAAGTCACTACCGTGGAAGGTGCAGGCCCGCGCCACATGGTCTTCCACCCGAATCAGCAGTATGCCTATGTCGTTAACGAGCTGAACAGCTCGGTAGACGTGTGGGAACTGAAAGATCCTAACGGGCAGATCGAGTGCGTACAGACGCTGGATATGATGCCATCTGACTTCTCCGACACGCGTTGGGCGGCAGACATTCATATCACGCCGGATGGCCGTCACCTGTATGCCTGCGACCGTACCTCCAGCCTGATCACCGTGTTCAGCGTTTCAGAAGACGGCAGCGTCCTGGCAGTTGAAGGCTTCCAGCCAACAGAAACCCAGCCGCGCGGCTTTAACGTCGACCACAGCGGCAAATACCTGATTGCGGCGGGGCAGAAATCCCACCACATCGCGCTGTATGAAATCACAGGCGTGCAGGGGCTGCTGGAAGAGAAAGGCCGTTATGCGGTCGGACAAGGTCCAATGTGGGTTGTGATTAACGCGCACTGATCCGCAGACGAAAAAAAACCTCGCCCATGCGAGGTTTTTTTATGTCTGGAGTAGGCCGGGTAAGGCGAAGCCGCCACCCGGCAAAACAGCTTACTGCTTCGGCTCAGCAACCACTTTACTGCCCAGACCGCGGTTGTTGTATTCCCACATGCGGTTGAAGTTAGCGTCGTTCAGGTTGCGCTGCACGTTCTCTTTATCATCCACCGTGCCCGTGTTGCCGGAGAATGGACGTTTCGAGATCGCCGCATCCGCCCACGGTTTCGCCATGTTAAAGCCTTCATTAATCACGCTGTCGCGGATCACGACCTGGCCATTGGTGGCAGAGTCTACGTCCAGAGAGCGACCAAGCTGGGCAACGCCATCGCCAGCCGCAGTAAAGCGGCTATTCACGGCCAGGAAACCATAGAACAGGTTGGACTGCGTGGCCGGTGCGAACACGTAACCTTCCTGCTGAGTGCGAGAATTCACCACGCGGAAATCGGTGTTCTCAAACACCACCGCACCGCGGCCAGAGACCATATCCACGTCGCCTTCAACGTAGCTGTTGGTCACCAGAGTACGCGTCAGACGGTTGTTCTGAAGGGTGTTCTGCACGCCGCTGTTGGTCACGAAGAAGGTGTTCTGGCGGCCCAGAATATTGACGTTGTTAATCTGTACCTTGTCGCCATCGCTGCGCAGCGCCACGGCCTGGTGATTACCCGCGTCAACGCTGTCCCCCAGGGTGTTCTGAATGGTCAGATTCTGCAATTGCAGGCCGTTGTTCTGTGACCAGAATACCGCAGAGCACATCACGCCAATGGTGGCGGCACGCTTGCTCTGGCAGTTATCAAACATATACCACGCCGGTTTACCTGGCATGTATTTACCGGCCGGGTTCACCAGATGACGCCAGGTGGTGCTGTCGATTTCGGAATCAATCGCCAGGCCAATTTTCACGTCGACCGCTTTTTCACCCAGGCCGTAAAGCGTAATGCTTCCCGGCGCGGCAGGAACGTAAACGGTTCCTTCGTATTCACCCGGCAGGATGGCAATGTACTGACGAGATGCGCTGTGTTTGGTGATGGCGGCATCAACGGCTGCCTGAATGGAGGTGTGCGTCACGCCCTGCGCCCCGGCCGGACCCACGACGAAGTCTGGCTGTTTCGGCAGATTAATAGAAGAAGGCGTCCACGGGGCTGCATTAGGATCCATCGCCGAGAAGTAGTGCGCACGGGTGAAGTTCTTCGCTTCATCCGCTGACAGGATCGGACGGGAAGCGGTGCCCGGAGCAACCTGCTCAGAAGGTTGCTGATCCGGTGGAGTTGAACTGCAAGCGGATAAAGTCACGCCAAAGGCAAGTGCCAACGCCAGACGGGAAATCCTGGATATAGTCAAGGTAATGCTCCTGGGTATGCAAGTCTTATCTGGATAGACGAAATAGCCTGCTTTTTTATACTAAGTTGAGCGAAACGGGAAGATAAAAAGGGCAAAAGTTGCATTTTTGCCCTGAGGTGACGGGAAAGTCATCACAAATAAATAACATTTTCCCACAAGGCGGTTGACAGCAGGCGACAGATGAAAATAAATGTCTATACAACCCATGACAAGTGGAGGGCACATGCAGCAGCTTCATCCCGACGATGTGATATGGCGAAATGCGCGACTGGCAACCCTGGCCGCAGGCGAGCCAGAACCCTATGGCCTGAAGGCGCATCATGCCCTCGTCGTGCGCGGCCAGACGATCCTGGCCGTTATCCCTGATTCAGAGGTTCCCTCCGGGCATTCCCAGTGTGTCGATCTCCATGGACGTCTGGTGACACCCGGCCTGATTGACTGCCACACCCATCTGGTGTTCGGCGGCGATCGTGCAGCGGAATGGGAGCAACGGCTTAACGGCGTGTCGTATCAGCGTATCAGCGAGCAGGGCGGCGGCATTAACGCCACGGTCACGGCCACCCGCAACAGTTCGCCGGAAACGCTGCTGACCGTGGCACAGCAGCGGCTCCAGCGGCTGATGAATGAAGGCGTAACGACCGTTGAAATCAAATCGGGATACGGACTGAATGCCGAAGCCGAAGAGAAAATGCTGCGGGTTGCCCGCCAGCTCAGCCTGAACAATCAGGTCGATATCAGCCCGACGCTGCTGGCCGCGCACGCCGTCCCTGCGGAGTACCGACAGGATCCGGATGCGTATCTGACGCTGGTCTGTGAGCAGATCGTGCCCGCGCTGTGGCAAAAAGAGTTGTTTGAAGCGGTGGACGTGTTTTGTGAAAACGTTGGCTTTACGCCGGCGCAAACCGAGCGCCTGTTCCGGGCCGCCACCGCGCTCGGTATTCCGGTAAAAGGGCATGTGGAGCAACTGTCGAATCTGGGCGGTGCGGCGCTGGTCAGCCAGTATAAAGGGCTGTCGGCCGATCATATTGAGTATCTCGATGACGTGGGTATTCAGGCAATGGCGCAAAGCGGTACGGTGGCGGTATTGCTCCCCGGCGCGTTCTATTTTCTTCAGGAGCGCCAGCGTCCACCGGTGGCGCAGCTCAGAAAGCAGGGCGTGCCGATGGCCGTCGCCACCGACTACAACCCGGGCACCAGTCCGTTTGCCAGCCTGCATCTTGCGATGAACATGGCCTGCGTCCAGTTTGGCCTCACGCCGGAAGAGGCCTGGGCTGGCGTGACGCGTCATGCGGCGCAGGCGTTAGGACGTGGTGAGACGCACGGGCAGTTAAGGGCGGGTTATGTGGCTGATTTCGTCGTCTGGGAGGCGGACCATCCGGTTGAGATGGTTTATGAGCCGGGGCGGAATCCTTTATATCAACGCGTGTTTCGGGGGCAGGTAGCATGAAATTGTGGCATCCCGTTTCCCCGCAGGTGTGGCAGGGACGTGACGACAGCGCCGAGTCCAGCACCGCAAAACGTCTCTTCCAGACCATACAGCAGCGCGAACGCTTTTCACCCGTACCGTCGGGCATCGCCCTGATGGGCTTTGAATGTGATGAAGGGGTAAAGCGTAACCAGGGCAGGCCCGGCGCTGCACGGGCGCCCGATGCGTTGCGCGGTGCGCTGGCGAATATGGCAAGCCATCAGGGACATGCGCGTCTCGTGGATATGGGCTCCATTTACGTTGAGGGCAATGATCTGGAGGCGGCGCAGCAGGCGCTGAGCGAGGCTATAACCGCGTGCCAGCAATCCGGGATGCGTACTCTTGTTTTCGGCGGTGGACATGAAACCGCCTGGGCGCACGGGCGCGGCGTACTGGACGCTTTTCCACAGGATCGCGTTGCGGTGATTAACCTGGATGCGCACCTCGATTTGCGCAAGGCCGAGCGGGCCACCTCCGGCACGCCGTTCCGCCAGCTGGCGCAGTACTGCGCGTCGCAGTCGCGGGACTTTCTCTACGCCTGCCTGGGGGTCAGCCGCGCGGCGAATACTCAGGCGCTGTGGGAGGAAGCCGGGCGGCTGAACGTTACGCTGGTCGAAGATCTTGATTTTCGCCGCGACGCGTTATCCGCGCTGGATAGCGTGCTTGCGCAGGCAGATCGGGTTTATCTTACCGTTGACCTCGATGTGCTGCCCGCCGCAGAAATGCCCGCCGTGTCGGCCCCTGCGGCGTTGGGGATCCCGGCGCTGGATCTGTTACCGGTGATTGAGCGTATCTGCCGAAGCGGTAAACTACAGGCGGCGGATCTGGTGGAATATAATCCGCACTACGACCGGGACGGTCAGGGGGCGAAGCTTGCTGCCCGACTGGCCTGGCAAATTGCTCACTGGTGGGCATAACCACATTACAGGAGTCAGCATGTTTTCACGCTCACCGCAGCAACCCTCCAGCCCACCCGCACCTTTTTATGAGAAGGTGAAAAAGGCGATCAGCGAAAAAATTGCTGCCGGCGTCTGGCGTCCGCACGATCGTATTCCCTCCGAAGCCGAACTGGTCGCACAGTTTGGCTTTAGCCGGATGACCATCAACCGGGCGCTGCGGGAACTTACCGATGAGGGATTGCTGGTGCGTTTGCAGGGCGTCGGGACCTTCGTGGCCGAGCCCAAAGGGCAGTCGGCGCTGTTTGAAATCCGCAGCATTGCCGATGAGATTGCCGCCCGCAACCATCAGCACCACTGCGAGGTGCTGGTGCTTGAAGAGACGCAGGCCAGCGCCGAGCAGGCCATCGAGCTGAACGTTAAAGAGGGCACGCGAATTTTTCATTCGGTGATGGTGCATTATGAGAACGACATTCCGGTCCAGATTGAGGATCGCTGCGTCAACGCGGAGCGGATACCGGACTACCTGAACCAGGATTACACCCAAACCACGCCGCACGCGTATCTCTCGCTCGTCGCTCCGCTGACGGAAGGGGAGCATATCGTGGAGGCCGTGCGCGCGACCCCGCAGGAGTGCGAGCTGTTGCGCATTAAAGAGCACGATCCCTGCCTGCTGATCCGCCGTCGAACCTGGTCGTCCACGCACATTGTGTCGCATGCGAAGCTGCTGTTCCCGGGGGATCGCTACCGGTTACAGGGCCATTTTATGTCATAAGTTTTATAAGCGTGATCGCTAACGCAATATAGCAAAATTGTATCTTTTTTGTTAAATCCGGCCTTGTGTGTGCTTGTCTATACAAGTATATCTAAATGCATCACCTGTCCCTTATGAGGAACACACAATGTCGTCAGATAAATACCGCAAGCAGGATGTCCGCGCCCCGCGCGGCACCACGCTCACCGCAAAAAGCTGGCTCACCGAAGCACCGCTGCGCATGTTGATGAACAACCTCGATCCTGAGGTGGCTGAAAATCCCCACGAGCTGGTGGTCTACGGCGGTATTGGCCGCGCCGCGCGCAACTGGGCGTGCTATGACGCCATTGTCGACTCTTTGACGAATCTCGAAAACGACGAAACGCTGCTGGTGCAGTCCGGCAAGCCGGTCGGCGTATTCAAAACCCATAAAAATGCGCCACGGGTGCTGATTGCCAACTCCAACCTGGTGCCGCACTGGGCGACATGGGAGCACTTTAACGAGCTGGACGCGAAAGGGCTGGCCATGTACGGCCAGATGACCGCCGGCAGCTGGATCTACATCGGCAGCCAGGGGATTGTGCAGGGCACCTATGAAACCTTCGTGGAAGCGGGTCGCCAGCACTACAGCGGCTCGCTGAAAGGCCGCTGGGTGCTTACCGCCGGACTGGGCGGCATGGGCGGTGCCCAGCCGCTGGCCGCGACGCTGGCGGGCGCGTGCTCGCTAAATATTGAGTGCCAGCAGAGCCGTATCGATTTCCGCCTGCGCACCCGCTACGTGGACGAGCAGGCAACCGATCTTGACGACGCGCTGGCGCGCATCAAACGCTACACCGCCGAAGGAAAAGCGGTGTCGGTTGCCCTGTGCGGCAACGCGGCGGATATCCTTCCTGAACTGGTCGCGCGCGGCGTGCGTCCAGAC
The DNA here is from genome assembly GCF_900322725.1 of Enterobacter cloacae complex sp. Lineage (NCBI taxonomy): Bacteria > Pseudomonadati > Pseudomonadota > Gammaproteobacteria > Enterobacterales > Enterobacteriaceae > Enterobacter > Enterobacter cloacae complex sp. The sequence goes on from NZ_LT991957.1 coordinate 3,528,437, forward strand.
CTGGTTACGGACCAGACCAGCGCCCACGATCCGCTCCACGGCTATCTGCCAAAAGGCTGGACGTGGGAAGACTACCAGCAAAAAGCAGAAACCGACCCTGAAGGTACGGTGCTGGCGGCGAAGCGTTCGATGGCGGAACACGTCTCCGCGATGCTGGCCTTCAGCCAGATGGGTATTCCAACCTTTGATTACGGGAATAACATCCGCCAGATGGCGAAAGAGATGGGTGTGAATAACGCCTTTGACTTCCCCGGCTTCGTGCCCGCCTATATTCGTCCGCTGTTCTGTCGCGGCATCGGGCCGTTCCGCTGGGTTGCCCTGTCCGGCGACCCGGAAGATATCTACAAAACCGATGCCAAAGTGAAGGAAATTGTTGCCGACGACGAACACTTGCACCGCTGGCTGGATATGGCGCGCAAGCGCATTAATTTCCAGGGCTTACCGGCGCGTATCTGCTGGGTCGGGCTGGAGTGGCGGCAAAAACTCGGCCTGGCCTTTAACGAAATGGTGCGCAGCGGTGAAGTCTCCGCGCCGATTGTTATTGGTCGCGATCACCTGGACTCCGGCTCCGTCGCCAGTCCGAACCGTGAAACCGAAGCCATGCGCGACGGCTCGGATGCGGTTTCCGACTGGCCGCTGCTGAATGCTTTACTGAATACCGCCAGCGGTGCGACCTGGGTGTCGCTGCACCACGGCGGCGGCGTCGGGATGGGCTTCTCCCAGCACTCGGGGATGGTTATTGTCTGTGACGGTACCGACGAAGCGGCGGCGCGTATTGCCCGCGTACTGCATAACGACCCGGCAACCGGCGTGATGCGCCATGCGGATGCGGGTTACGAGATTGCCATTGATTGTGCCAAAGAGCAGGGTCTGAACCTGCCGATGATCCACGCCACACAAGGAAAGCCTGCATGAACGCCTTAACACTCACTCCCGGCTCTCTGACGCTCAAACAGCTGCGTAACGTCTGGCGTAAGCCGGTCACGCTCTCCCTTGACGAAAGCGCCCACCGTGCCATTAACGACAGCGTGGCCTGCGTAGAGGCGATTGTGGCAGAGGGACGCACTGCCTACGGGATTAACACCGGATTTGGCCTGCTGGCGCAGACCCGTATCGCTACGCACGATCTGGAGAATCTACAGCGCTCGCTGGTGCTGTCGCACGCGGCGGGGGTTGGCCAGCCGCTGGATGATGAGATTGTCCGCCTGATGATAGTATTGAAAATCAATAGCCTGGCGCGCGGTTTTTCCGGCATTCGCCTGAGTGTGATCCAGGCGCTGATGGCGCTGGTCAATGCGGAAGTTTACCCGTGGATCCCGGCGAAAGGTTCCGTTGGGGCCTCCGGCGATCTGGCGCCGCTGGCGCATATGTCGCTGCTGCTGCTGGGTGAAGGCAAAGCGCGCTGGCAGGGCGAGTGGCTGCCTGCGAAAGAGGCGCTGGCAAAAGCCGGCTTAACCCCAATCACCCTCGCGGCAAAAGAGGGGCTGGCGCTGCTTAACGGCACGCAGGCGTCGACGGCCTTTGCGCTGCGCGGCCTGTTTGAAGCGGAAGATCTGTTCGCCTCCGCGGTGGTCTGCGGTGCGCTGACCACCGAAGCCGTGCTCGGCTCGCGTCGTCCGTTTGACGCGCGTATTCACGCGGTGCGCGGCCAGCGCGGGCAGATTGACGCCGCGGCCATGTACCGTCACCTGCTCACCGACACCAGCGACATTGCCGATTCGCATCACAACTGTGAGAAGGTGCAGGATCCGTATTCTCTGCGCTGTCAGCCGCAGGTGATGGGCGCATGCCTGACGCAGCTGCGCCAGGCGGCAGAGGTGCTGCTGGTGGAGGCCAATGCGGTCTCCGACAACCCGCTGGTGTTTGCCCAGGAAAACGAGGTGGTTTCCGGCGGCAACTTCCACGCCGAGCCGGTGGCAATGGCGGCGGATAATATCGCGCTGGCGATTGCCGAAGTGGGCGCGTTGTCCGAACGTCGCATCGCGCTGATGATGGATAAACATATGTCCCAGCTGCCGCCGTTCCTGGTGCGCAACGGTGGGGTGAACTCGGGCTTTATGATCGCCCAGGTGACCGCCGCGGCGCTGGCAAGCGAGAACAAAGCGCTGTCGCATCCGCACAGCGTGGATAGCCTGCCAACCTCCGCGAACCAGGAAGATCACGTGTCGATGGCCCCGGCTGCCGGGCGTCGACTGTGGGAGATGGCCTCCAACACCCGTGGCGTGCTGGCAGTAGAATGGCTGGCGGCGTGTCAGGGTATCGATCTGCGCGATGGGCTTAAATCCAGCCCGCTGCTGGAGCAGGCGCGTCATACGCTGCGCGAGCACGTTACGCACTACGATGATGACCGCTTCTTTGCGCCGGATATTGATAAGGCGATGCAGCTTCTGGAAGAAGGAACCCTTGCAGGACTGCTACCTTCCGTGCTGTGATTTTTTGCCCGGTGGCGCTGCGCTTACCGGGCCTGCGAATGCGAAATGTAAGCCGGGTAAGGCGTAGCCGCCACCCGGCTTTTTTTTATGAATACATCGCCGTGATCGACGCGCTGCCCAGCGTATGGAAATGGACGTTGAAACCGACCATCGCGCCGCTTGCCTCTTCGTCGACCTCAATCTTGTCCACGTCCAGCGCGTGAACCGTGAAGATATAGCGGTGGGTTTCCCCTTTTGGCGGCGCCGCGCCGCCGTAGCCCGCTTTACCAAAGTCCGTGCGCGTCTGTATCGCGCCGTCCGGCAGGGCGACCAGGTCGGAGCCCGACCCCTGCGGCAGCACGCGCGTATCCGCAGGCAGGTTTGCCACCACCCAGTGCCACCAGCCGGAGCCGGTCGGAGCATCCGGATCGTAGCAGGTCACCACAAAGCTTTTGGTTCCCGGCGGCACGTCGTCCCACGCCAGATGGGGAGAGATGTTATCCCCCTGATAGCCCATCCCGTTAAACACGTGACGTTCCGGCAGCTTTTCACCGTCGCGCAAATCTTTACTGATGATTTTCATCCGATTTCCCTCGTTACTGACTCATTCAGAAAGTGTAACGCATGGGGCTAAATCGTGAAATGCGCTGGCATGTGAACGGCTTTGACCACTGCGTCGGTCAGTTTGCGTAACTGCTCCGGAGAAATGGTGTACGGCGGCATGAGGTAAATCAGCTTGCCGAAGGGCCGCACCCACACGCCCTGGTCAACGAAGAAGCGCTGCAATGCGGCCATGTTTACCGGATGCGTTGTCTCGATCACGCCGATGGCGCCCAGCACGCGGACGTCCGCAACGTATTCCGCTTCCGCCGCCGCGCTCAGCTGCTGATCCAGCTGCGCCTCAATCGCCGCCACCTGCGCCTGCCACTCGCCGCTTTCCAGAATGGCGAGGCTTTCGCTTGCCACGGCGCAGGCCAGCGGGTTGCCCATAAACGTCGGGCCGTGCATAAAGCAGCCCGCGTCGCCGTCGCTGATGGTGTCGGCAACATGCCGGGTGGTGAGCGTGGCGGAGAGCGTCATGGTGCCGCCGGTCAACGCTTTACCCAGGCACAAAATATCCGGTGCGATCCCCGCATGTTCGCAGGCGAAAAGCTTCCCGGTGCGGCCAAAGCCGGTGGCAATCTCATCGGCAATCAGCAGAATACCTTCGCGGTCGCACATCTTGCGAATGCGCTTCAGCCATTCAGGATGGTACATCCGCATTCCGCCCGCGCCCTGCACAATCGGTTCGAGAATAACGGCGGCAATTTCATGGCGATGGGCCGCCATCAGCCGCGCGAAGCCCACCATGTCCCTCTCGTCCCATTCGCCGTCAAAGCGGCTTTGCGGAGCCGGTGCAAACAGGTTTTCCGGCAGATAGCCTTTCCACAGGCTGTGCATGGAGTTGTCCGGATCGCACACGGACATCGCCCCGAAGGTGTCGCCGTGATAGCCGTTGCGGAAGGTGAGAAACCGCTGGCGCGTTTCGCCCTTCGCATGCCAGTACTGCAACGCCATTTTCATCGCCACCTCCACCGCCACCGAGCCGGAATCGGCAAGGAACACGCACTCCAGCGCGTCGGGGGTCATTGCGACCAGGCGGCGACACAGATCGACCGCAGGCTGATGGGTGATCCCGCCAAACATCACGTGTGACATCCGGTCAATCTGCGCCTTCATCGCCGCGTTCAGCCGCGGGTGGTTGTAGCCATGGATCGCCGCCCACCAGGAGGACATTCCGTCAACCAGCCGCTCGCCGCTGGCGAGATGCAGCTCGCAGCCGTGGGCAGAGGCCACCGGATAGACGGGAAGGGGGCGGGTCGTGGAGGTGTAAGGGTGCCAGATATGCTGCTTGTCGAAGGCGAGATCGTCCTGGGTCATAATCGACTTGTAAACCATTTTGAAAAGTTTTAGGTTTACAAGTATAAACCGAACCGACAATTAACAAAACCCTTTGGAGAAGCCCGATGGCTCACCACGCACGCTGGACGATGTCGCAAGTCACTGAATTATTCAATAAACCTTTTCTGGAGCTGATGTTTGAAGCGCAACAGGTGCACCGCCAGCACTTCGATCCTCGGCATGTGCAGGTCAGCACGCTGCTGTCGATCAAAACCGGGGCCTGCCCGGAAGACTGCAAATATTGCCCGCAAAGCGCACGCTACAAAACCGGTCTCGAATCCGAACGCCTGATGGAAGTCGAGCAGGTGCTCGACTCCGCGCGTAAGGCCAAAAACGCCGGCTCGACCCGCTTCTGCATGGGCGCCGCGTGGAAGAATCCAAATGACCGCGACATGCCCTATCTGGAGCAGATGGTGAAGGGCGTGAAGGAGATGGGGCTTGAGGCCTGCATGACCCTCGGCACGCTGAACGAGGAGCAGGCGCAGCGCCTCTCCGCGGCGGGGCTGGATTACTACAACCACAACCTTGATACCTCGCCAGAATTTTACGGCAATATCATCACCACGCGCACCTATCAGGAGCGTCTGGACACGCTGGATAAAGTGCGCGATGCGGGGATCAAGGTCTGTTCCGGCGGCATCGTGGGGCTGGGCGAGACGGTAAAAGATCGTGCCGGCCTGCTGTTACAGCTGGCGAACCTGCCTACCCCGCCGGAAAGCGTGCCCATCAACATGCTGGTGAAGGTAAAAGGCACGCCGCTGGCGGATAACGAGGACGTGGATGCCTTCGATTTTATCCGCACCATCGCGGTGGCGCGCATCATGATGCCGACCTCCTACGTGCGCCTCTCTGCCGGTCGCGAGCAGATGAGCGAGCAGACCCAGGCGATGTGCTTTATGGCCGGGGCCAACTCTATTTTCTACGGCTGCAAGCTCCTGACCACGCCGAACCCGGAAGAGGACAAAGACGTCCAGCTGTTCCGCAAGCTGGGGCTGAACCCGCACCAGACAGAGGTGCTGGCGGGGGATAACGAGCAACAGCAGGAGCTGGAGCAGCAGATTATCAACGCCGACACCGACCAGTTCTACAACGCGGCAGCCGTATGACCTGGCAGGCACGTATCAATTCCGCGCTCGACGAGCGTCGGGCAGCGGATGCGTTTCGGGTACGCGGGGTAGTGGAAAACGGCGCAGGCCGTTTTCTCACCCGGGAAGGCCGGCGGTTCTGTAATTTCTCCAGCAATGATTATCTTGGCCTGAGCCAGCACCCGCAGATCGTTCGCGCCTGGCAGCAGGGCGCGGAACGATACGGCGTGGGCAGTGGTGGCTCCGGGCACGTCAGCGGCTACACCACGGCGCATCAGGCGCTGGAGGAGGCGCTGGCCGACTGGCTGGGTTACCCGCGAGCGCTGCTGTTTATCTCCGGTTTTGCCGCGAATCAGGCGGTCATTGCCGCCCTGATGGGCAAAGACGACCGCATTGTCGCGGACCGCCTGAGCCATGCGTCCCTGCTTGAAGCGGCACACCTCAGCCCGGCACAGCTGCGGCGTTTTGCCCATAACGATGCCGCTCATCTGAACGTCCTGCTGGGGAAACCCTGCACAGGACTTCAGCTGGCGGTAACGGAAGGGATCTTCAGCATGGATGGCGACAGCGCGCCCCTTGCCGCGCTGCACGACGCCGCAAAGCAGCAGAACGCCTGGCTGCTGGTTGACGATGCCCACGGCATTGGCGTTACCGGCGAGGAGGGACGCGGAAGCGCTTATCAGCAGGGCGTCAGGCCGGAACTGCTGGTGGTCACCTTTGGAAAAGGCTTTGGCGTCAGCGGCGCCGCGGTGTTATGCAGCGAGCCGGTGGCCGACTACCTGATGCAGTTCGCCCGACACCTGATCTACAGCACCAGCATGCCCCCGGCGCAGGCCGTGGCGCTGTCTGCCTCGCTGGACGTGATCCGCGGCGAGGATGGCGCTGAACGCCGCGCGCGCCTGGCTGAACATATTCAGCGTTTTCGTCGGGGAGTCAGCGAGCTTTCTTTCCGGCTAACCGACTCCCGCAGCGCCATTCAGCCCGTAATGGTGGGTGAAAACCCGCGCGCGCTGGCGCTGGCACAGATGCTGCGAGAACGCGGGCAGTGGGTAACGGCGATCCGTCCGCCCACCGTGCCGCCGGGTACGGCGCGTTTGCGTCTGACGCTCACGGCAGCGCACGAGCCGCAGGATATCGATACGCTTCTGGAGGCTCTGCATGTCTCCTGTCAATAAACAGGCCGTTGCCGCCGCGTTTGGCCGGGCAGCGCAAAGCTATTCCCGGCACGATGAACTGCAACGCCTGAGCGCGCGCGGGCTGCTGGCCGCGCTCGGTGAGAGCCGGTTTGCGCAGGTGCTGGATGCCGGCTGCGGGCCAGGAGGCAACAGCCGCTACTGGCGCGCAGCCGGCAGCCACGTGACGGCGCTGGATTTATCCGCGCAGATGCTGGATGAAGCCCGCCAGCAGCAGTCAGCAGACCGCTATCTGGTGGCCGACATTGAGGCCATTCCGCTGGAGGATGCCCAGTTTGACCTCGTCTGGAGCCATCTGGCGGTGCAGTGGTGCGCCAGCCTGCCGCAGGCGCTACGCGAGCTTTACCGCATGGCGCGTCCCGGCGGAACGGTGGCCTTTACCACCCTGCTGGAAAGTTCGTTGCCGGAGCTGAATCAGGCGTGGAAGGCGGTGGACGAGCAGCCGCACGCCAACCGGTTTCTCGCTCACGAGCAGGTCATTCAGGCGCTGGCAGGCTGGCGCTATCGCAGCGTGGTCCAGACCGTCACCCTCGAATTTAGCGATGCGTTAAGCGCCATGCGCTCTCTTAAGGGCATAGGCGCTACGCACCTGCACGCCGGGCGGGCGAAGAAACCCCTTACCCGCGGGCAGCTCCAGCGTCTGGAGCTGGCGTGGCCGCAGGAACGGGGCCAGTTCCCGCTCTCTTATCATCTTTTTCATGGGATTATTGAACGTGACTGAACGTTATTTTGTTACCGGCACGGACACCGAAGTCGGTAAAACCGTTGCCAGCGCCGCGCTGTTGCAGGCGGCGCGTCTGCTGGGTAAAACGACGGCGGGCTATAAGCCCGTGGCCTCCGGCAGCGAGATGACGCCGGAAGGCTTACGCAATACCGATGCGCTGGCGCTACAGCGTAACAGCAGCCTTGCGCTGGCCTATTCTGCGGTAAACCCCTATACCTTTGCTGAACCCACCTCGCCGCACATCGTCAGCGCTGATGAAGATCGGCCGATTGATTTTTCGGTTCTCTCTTCCGGGTTACGCGCTCTGGAAACGCAGGCCAGCTGGGTGCTGGTGGAAGGGGCCGGTGGTTGGTTCACCCCGCTGTCTGACGAGCAGACGTTTGCTGACTGGGTGCAGGCCGAACAGCTTCCGGTGATTCTGGTGGTGGGCGTGAAGCTTGGCTGCATCAACCACGCCATGCTGACCGCGCAGGCGGTGCAGCAGGCCGGGTTGCGTCTGGCTGGGTGGATTGCCAACGACGTGGTTGCGCCGGGCAAACGTCATGCTGAGTATCTGGCGACGCTGAAGCGAATGCTGCCTGCGCCGTTCCTCGGGGAGATCCCGTGGCTTGCCGACGGCGCAGAGCAGGCGGAAACCGGACGCTATCTTGACCTCAGCGCCTTATGCCCCGCCCCATCCAGTGGGCAATAAGATCGTCATCCAACTCGTTAACGTGGCCCTGCGCCACGTTACGCCCGCGATAAAGCATGCAGAAACGATCCGCGACCCGGCGGATGAACGACAGCTGTTGCTCCGCTAACAGCACCGTCATGCCCAGCTCCCGATTTAGCCGCACCAGCAGTTGCCCGAGCCTGCGGGCAAAACGTTGACCTGCGCCATGCATAGGCTCGTCCAGGATCAGCACGCGCGGGCGATTAACCAGCGCGCTGGCGAGGGCGAGCTGATACTGGTCGTCAGGGGACAGCGTAGAGGCCCGGATCTGTCGCAGCGTATAAAGCTCCGGAAACAGGGCGTATACCTCATTTTTTAATGCCGGATCGGGTTTCCCCGTCGCCCGCATGGCGATATGCAAATTTTCATCGACGGTCAGTTGGGAAAATATCCGCCGGTCCTGCGGGACGTAGCCTATCGTTGGCGTCGCAGGACATTCTGAGGCAGGGCTGAGCAAATTTCGCGGCGGTGCACCGGCCTCGTGCCAGATGATGGTGCCGCTCTCGACGGGCACTTTCCCGGTAATGCAGTTCATGAGCGTGGACTTACCCATACCCGGCAGGCCAACGATGCCTGTACAGATGCCTTGCGGGAAATCGATGTTCACGTTCCATAGCGTATGTTGGCTTCCGTAAAACTGATTTACAGCACGCAGACTCAACATCTTTCTCTCCTTAAAAATGTGTGGGGTGATGCTCAGATTGATATCTGCAAAACGCCTGCCAGGAACTTCATAATGATTAAAAAAAGGCCGTTTTTAGGAATAACTCACTGCTAAAAGCGCAACGTTTGTTCGAAATGCACGCTTCCGGTGCCGTGCATGTCGGGTTGTGGTGCAGTGAAAATGACGGAAATGTGATTAAGATCTCGCCAGACGCTTATGAAAAAATGAACGTTTTCCAGGCAAAAAAGAGTGATAAAAATATTTTATTGCCGCTTCGTGGGAAAAACCGGGAATTTGCGGGAGTGCATGCTGTACGGGCTGGAGGCAGTTATCCACTATTCCTGTGGATAACCTTGTGCATTAGAGTTAGAAAACACGCGATAAGCGAGAGAATACGCGGGTTACGCCCAAATTGATGCGAAACGCGGCTTTAGGAAATAGTCTATATTTTTTAACGAATTAGATAAAATCAATTCCCTCAACCCCGGCGAGACCTGTTGCCATAAAACTTTCATAACCGCCCTTGACAAATGTTAAAAAAGTAATAGTTCTGGGGATAACCCCCTGAGGCTGGTGTTTTATAGGGTCACAGTCGAAATTTGGCTCGCGAACGCACTAATCGTCTCAGTGCTACGCTAAATATCCTGACACGCTACTGGTTTTTCATCCAGTGTTTTTTACTGGCAATCCTGGCCACAACGAGTAAAATTACTCACCTGCCGCTTATTCTGTCATCAGGTCGTCGCCAATGAGTAAACCGTTCAAACTGAATTCTGCTTTCCGTCCTTCCGGGGATCAGCCCGAGGCCATTCGTCGCCTGGAAGAGGGGCTGGAAGACGGGCTGGCGCACCAGACCCTGCTGGGGGTAACCGGTTCGGGTAAAACCTTCACCATTGCCAACGTCATTGCCGATCTCCAGCGTCCGACGATGGTCCTCGCGCCGAACAAAACGCTGGCGGCGCAGCTGTATGGTGAGATGAAAGAGTTCTTCCCGGAGAACGCGGTGGAATATTTCGTCTCTTACTACGATTACTACCAGCCGGAAGCCTACGTTCCCAGCTCTGACACGTTTATCGAGAAAGATGCCTCGGTGAACGAACATATTGAGCAGATGCGTTTGTCTGCGACCAAGGCGCTGCTTGAGCGTCGCGATGTGGTGGTGGTGGCCTCGGTGTCGGCGATTTACGGCCTGGGCGATCCGGATCTCTATCTCAAGATGATGCTGCACCTGACGCAGGGGATGATTATCGATCAGCGGGCGATTTTGCGCCGTCTGGCGGAGTTGCAGTACACCCGTAACGATCAGGCATTCCAGCGCGGGACCTTCCGCGTGCGCGGTGAGGTGATTGATATCTTCCCGGCGGAATCGGACGACATGGCGCTGCGCGTCGAACTGTTCGACGAAGAGGTTGAACGCCTGTCGCTGTTCGATCCGCTGACCGGTCACGTCGAGTCGGTGATCCAGCGCTTCACCATCTACCCCAAAACGCACTACGTGACGCCACGCGAGCGTATCGTGCAGGCGATGGAAGAGATCAAAGGCGAGCTGGCGGACCGCCGCAAGGTGCTGCTGGCGAACAATAAGCTGCTGGAAGAGCAACGCCTGAGCCAGCGTACCCAGTTCGATCTGGAGATGATGAACGAGCTGGGCTACTGCTCCGGTATTGAAAACTACTCGCGCTACCTCTCCGGGCGCGGGCCAGGTGAAGCGCCGCCAACGCTGTTCGACTATCTTCCGGCGGACGGCCTGCTGGTGATCGACGAATCTCACGTTACGATCCCGCAGATCGGCGGGATGTATCGTGGTGACCGGGCGCGTAAAGAGACGCTCGTGGAGTACGGCTTCCGTCTGCCGTCGGCGCTGGACAACCGTCCGATGAAGTTTGAAGAATTTGAGGCGCTCGCCCCGCAGACCATCTACGTATCGGCAACGCCGGGCAACTACGAACTGGAAAAATCCGGTGATGACGTGGTGGACCAGGTGGTGCGTCCGACCGGGCTGCTGGATCCGATTATCGAGGTGCGGCCCGTGGCGACGCAGGTGGACGATCTGCTCTCGGAAATCCGTGCCCGTTCCGCCATCAACGAGCGCGTGCTGGTGACCACGCTCACCAAACGTATGGCGGAAGATTTGACGGAGTATCTGGAAGAACACGGCGAGAAGGTGCGGTATCTGCACTCGGATATCGATACCGTGGAGCGTATGGAGATCATCCGCGACCTGCGCCTGGGCGAGTTCGACGTGCTGGTGGGTATCAACCTTCTGCGAGAAGGTCTGGATATGCCGGAAGTGTCGCTGGTGGCGATTCTGGACGCGGACAAAGAGGGCTTCCTGCGTTCTGAGCGCTCGCTGATCCAGACCATTGGCCGCGCCGCGCGTAACGTCAACGGGAAGGCGATTCTGTACGGGGATAAAATTACCCCGTCGATGGCCAAAGCCATTGGCGAAACGGAGCGCCGTCGCGAGAAACAGCAGCGCTACAACGAAGAGCACGGCATCACGCCGCAAGGGCTGAACAAGAAGGTGGTGGATATCCTGGCGCTGGGTCAGAACATAGCGAAGACCAAAGCGAAAGGCCGCGGCAAGGCCCGTTCAGTGGTGGAAGAGGATACCGTTGCGCTGACGCCGAAAGCGTTGCAGCAGAAGATCCACGAGCTGGAAGGGCAGATGATGCAGCACGCGCAGAACCTGGAGTTCGAAGAGGCTGCGCAAATCCGCGATCAGCTGCATCAGCTGCGGGATCTGTTTATTGCGGCATCGTGAGTTTTTTGCCCGGTGGCGCTGCGCTTACCGGGCCTACAGGTTTCGCGTCTCTTGTAGCCCCGGTAAGCGCAGCGCCACCGGGGTTTTTGTTAACCCAATTCCTGAATCGCTTTCTCCAGCGCCTCGCGCAGCAGGTGGCGGTCGTGACGATATTTAATATCGCTGGCTTCCAGCGGCTCCTGCACCACCACGCGATCGCCAATCCCTGACACATCCACTTTCGGCCCAACCACGACACCGTCGATAATTTTCTTACCGACGTACTGTTCCATCAGGTTCAGCTTGTCCGCCAGCGACAGGCTCGCCGCCGCCGGGCTAAGTTCGCGGCCTAAATTACCGATATAGACCATGGGGGCAGGCGTTCTGCGCAGCGCCTGCGCTAGCTCTTTGACCAGCAGGAGCGGCATCAGGCTGGTGTAGAAACTCCCCGGCCCAATCAGGATCAGATCGGCCTCGCCAATCGCTTCAACCGCTTCCCGCGTCGCGGGTACGCTGGGGTAGGTCATCAGCTCTTTTGGCGGCAGGAGAAGCTGGTCGATATTCACTTCACCATACACTTCGTGATCGTCGGCATCGATCGCCATCAAATCCACCGGCTGTTCGGACATCGGGATCAGAAACGCATCCACCTTAAGCAGGTTACGAATTAAATTGATCGCTTCCAGAGGGCGCACGCTCAGGTGGTCCAGGGCCTTTAACATCAGGTTTCCAAGGTTATGGCCGGAAAGTTCGCCATTACCGCCAAAACGGTACTCAAACATCGCTGAAGCCACGCTGGGCTCCGTAATGAGCTGGTTAAGGCAGTTGCGCATGTCACCCCAGGCGATCCCGCCTTCAGCACGTCGGATCCGCCCGGTCGAGCCGCCGTTATCCGTTGTTGTCACAATGCCCGTCAGGCGTGAGCCCAGTGACGATAACGACGACATGACCCGTCCCAGACCGTGACCCCCGCCAAGAGCGACCACGCGGTCCAGATCCGCAAAAGTGCGATTGCGCATACCCATTCCTTATCCTGTTTAGCTTGCGTCACAGTAACGCAACTACTCCTAAAAGACGATGCCTCTCACAATCCATAATGACGTATATCAATGCGAAAGCGCGGTTTTTGCGTATTCTGTAGTGAAAATGCACGATAACATCGTTATGTATAAGATTATATAGCGAAAAGCGACAATGGCGAAGTGGCGATTTCCACGCTACTATCGCCATAACCACGTTTTCAAAAATGAAAACATACACTCTAGCCCTGGCGCCTGTGTCGAGAGATATGGCGTCCTGGCCGTGGCGGATTTGCCACCAGGGTACAGAAAGAAATGACTGTGCCTCCCGATCTGGAAAGGTGTACATGGCTTCACAACTTACTGATGCTTTCGCGCGTAAGTTTTTCTACTTACGTTTGTCGATTACCGACGTGTGCAACTTCCGTTGCACCTACTGCCTGCCCGATGGTTACAAGCCCGGCAGCGTCACCAACAACGGCTTTCTCTCCGTGGATGAAGTACGCCGCGTCACGCGTGCGTTCTCGGAACTCGGTACGGAAAAAGTGCGTCTGACCGGGGGAGAGCCTTCCCTGCGTCGTGATTTCCCCGACATCATCGCCGCCGTGCGTGAAAACGAACGTATCCGCCAGATTGCGGTGACCACCAACGGTTACCGCATGGCGCGTGACGTAGCGAACTGGCGCGATGCAGGTCTGACGGCGATTAACGTCAGCGTTGATAGCCTTGACGCCCGTCAGTTCCACGCGATTACCGGCCAGGACAAGTTCCGCCAGGTGATGGACGGCATCGATGCCGCGTTCACCGCCGGTTTCGATAAGGTCAAAGTCAATACCGTGTTGATGCGTGATGTGAACCATCATCAGCTGGACACCTTCCTGGCGTGGATCAAACCGCGCCGCATTCAACTGCGTTTTATTGAGCTGATGGAGACCGGTGAGGGTAGCGATCTGTTCCGTCGGCATCACATCTCCGGCATGGTGCTGCGCGACGAGCTGCTGAAACGCGGCTGGATCCACCAGATCCGCCAGCGCAGCGACGGCCCGGCGCAGGTCTTTTGTCACCCGGACTACGAAGGCGAAATCGGCCTGATCATGCCCTATGAGAAAGACTTCTGTGCCAGCTGCAACCGCCTGCGCGTCTCCTCCGTTGGCAAGCTGCACCTCTGCCTGTTCGGGGATGGTGGCGTAGAACTGCGCGATTTGCTGGAAGACGATGCCCAACAGGGCGCACTTGAAGCACGCATTTCCGAGGCGCTGACGCACAAAAAGCAGACCCATTTCCTGCATCAGGGCAACACCGGCATTACTCAGAACCTGTCCTATATCGGCGGGTAATCAGGCTTTAGAAGGAACCAGAAGATGAGTCAGGTAAGCGCGGAATTTATCCCGACACGCATTGCTATTCTTACCGTTTCCGATCGTCGTGGTGAAGAGGATGATACCTCCGGCCACTGGCTGCGCGAGGCGGCACACGAAGCCGGACACCAGATTGTTGATAAAGCGATCGTCAAAGAGAACCGTTACGCCATTCGCGCGCAGGTTTCCCAGTGGATTGCGAGTGACGACGTCCAGGTGGTGCTGATCACCGGCGGCACCGGCTTTACCGCAGGCGACCAGGCGCCAGAAGCGCTGCTTCCGCTGTTCGATCGCGAAGTGGAAGGCTTCGGCGAAGTGTTCCGCATGCTCTCGTTTGAAGAGATTGGCACCTCTACGCTCCAGTCCCGTGCCGTAGCGGGGATGGCGAACAATACGCTGATTTTCGCCATGCCGGGCTCGACCAAAGCCTGCCGCACCGCGTGGGAAAATATTATTGCCCCGCAGCTGGATGCCCGCACCCGTCCGTGTAATTTCCATCCTCATTTAAAGAAATAAGCTATGTCACAACTGACCCACATTAACGCCGCTGGCGAAGCGCATATGGTGGATGTCTCCGCCAAGGCCGAAACGGTGCGCGAGGCGCGTGCTGAAGCGTTCGTCACCATGCTGCCGGAGACGCTGGCGATGATTATCGACGGCAGCCATCACAAGGGTGATGTGTTTGCGACCGCCCGCATCGCCGGTATTCAGGCCGCGAAGCGTACCTGGGACCTCATCCCGCTCTGTCATCCGCTGATGCTCAGCAAGGTGGAAGTGAATTTGCAGGCGCAGCCGGAGCATCATCGCGTGCGCATCGAGTCTCTGTGCCGCTTAACCGGGAAAACCGGCGTAGAGATGGAGGCGTTGACGGCTGCCTCCGTGGCGGCGCTGACCATCTACGACATGTGTAAAGCGGTACAGAAAGATATGGTGATTGGCCCGGTGCGTCTGCTGGCAAAAAGCGGCGGCAAATCCGGTGATTTTAAGGTGGAAAACCATGATTAAGGTGCTCTTTTTTGCCCAGGTCCGTGAGCTGGTCAATACCGACAGCCTGACGCTGGACGGCGCTTTTGCAGACGTCGCTGCCCTGCGTGCGCACCTGGCGGCGCAGGGCGACCGCTGGGCGCTGGCGCTGGATGAAGGCAAGCTGCTGGCCGCCGTGAATCAGACGCTGGTTGAATTTACGCACCCGCTGGCTGACGGCGATGAAGTGGCGTTCTTCCCGCCGGTTACAGGGGGTTAAGATGACGGACACCCGAATTCTGGTCGGCCCTGAGCGCTTTAGCGTCGGTACCGAATACAGCTGGCTGGCAGAGCGCGATGAAGACGGCGCGGTCGTGACGTTTACCGGGAAAGTGCGCAATCATAATCTCGGCGACAGCGTAAAAGCGCTGACGCTGGAGCACTATCCAGGGATGACCGAAAAATCGCTGGCGGCCATTGTCGAAGAGGCGCGAGGCCGCTGGCCGCTGGGGCGCGTGACGGTTATCCATCGCATCGGCGAAATGTGGCCCGGTGAAGAGATTGTCTTTGTCGGCGTCACCAGCGCACACCGCACAAGCGCCTTTGCGGCGGGGGAGTTCATCATGGATTACCTCAAAACCAAAGCGCCGTTCTGGAAGCGTGAAGCGACGCCGGAAGGCGAGCGCTGGGTGGAATCGCGGGACAGCGACAAACAGGCTGCCAGCCGCTGGTAACAGGTTTATGAGGATGTGTTAGTCTTAACGTGTGTCTTTACTTAATCAGGAGTGAATCATGGACCGATTTCCGCGTTCCGATTCGATAGTACAGCAGACCCGTAGCGGGCTGCAAACCTACATGGCTCAGGTGTATGGCTGGATGACGGTCGGCTTGCTGCTTACCGCGTTTATCGCGTGGTATGCGGCAAACACGCCTGAACTGATGATGTTCGTCTTCTCCAGCAAAATCACCTTCTTTGGGCTGATCATTGCGCAGCTGGCGCTGGTGTTCGTTCTCTCCGGGCTGGTACACAAGCTCAGCGCGGGCATGGCGACTACGCTGTTTATGCTCTATTCAGCGCTGACCGGGCTGACGATCTCCAGTATTTTCATCGTCTACACCTACTCCTCCATTGCCAGCACGTTTGTGGTAACCGGCGGGATGTTTGGCGTGATGAGCCTGTACGGCTACACCACGAAACGCGATCTGAGCGGTTTCGGCAGCATGCTGTTCATGGGGCTGATCGGGATTGTGCTGGCGTCGCTGGTGAACCTGTGGCTGAAGAGTGAAGCGCTGATGTGGGCGGTGACCTATATCGGGGTGGTGATCTTCGTTGGCTTAACCGCCTACGACACCCAGAAGCTGAAAAACATTGGTGAACAAATTGATGTTCGCGACAGTTCAAACCTGCGCAAACACGCCATTCTGGGCGCGCTGACGCTTTATCTGGACTTCATCAACCTGTTCCTGATGCTGCTGCGTATTTTCGGCAACCGTCGCTAGGATTGTTATGCCGGGTGGCGGCTTTGCCTTACCCGGCCAACGAAAGGCGAACCGTAGGTTGGGTAAGGCGAAGCCGCCACCCGACTTATTCACTTCGCTAACATCCTCTCATTCTTCGCGCGCAACTTCTTCGCCCGACTCTCCAGCACCAGATAACAGACCGTTGCCAGCGCCAGCGGCAGGAAATAGTAGATCATGCGGTACGCGAGCAGGGCGGCGATAATCGTTCCCTGAGAGACATGCTCACCCGCAAGCAGCGCGATAAACACCGCTTCCAGTACGCCAATCCCCGCCGGAATGTGCACAATCACGCCAGCAATACTGCTTACCAGCAGCACGCCCAGCACGAAGAAGTAATTCACATCTTCCCCAATCAGCAGCCAGATAATGGCCCCCATCGCCATCCAGTTGGCGCTGGATACCACCATTTGCAGGACGGCAAACTTCCATGAAGGCAGCACCAGCTTCTGCCCTTTAATGGTCATATGGCGACGTTTGGCAAAGGCGCAGGCCCACACGTAGGCCGCGATAATCAACAGCAGCACGATGCCAAGAATGCGCAGCGTCGCTTCATCGATGTACCAGTGCGCAGGCAGCTGTACCACGCCAATGGTGAAAATCACCCCGCCCAGCAGGATATACCCCAGCCAGTTGGTGGTAATACTCAGCGAGAAAATGCGCGTGATGGTGCCGCCCGGCAATCCGAGGCGGGAGTACAGGCGATAGCGCATGCCAATCCCGCCCACCCAGGTGCTCAGCGTCAGGTTAAAGGCGTAGCAGATGAACGACACCAGCATGACCTGCCGCTTTGCCAGCTTGTGCCCGCAGTAGGCGCGCCCTAACAGGTCATAGCAGCCGTACATCAGGTAACTTACTATCACCAGCCCAATGGCGCCCAGCAGCACCGTCCGGTTGTAGTTGCGGATAACTTTCCACACCTCTTCCCAGTCTACCTTTTGCGCGTACACCACCAGCAGTACCGCGACGGCGATGAAGAACAGCCACGTCAGGATTTTTTTCGCCAGCCGCCAGCGAGGATGAGATTTCGACATCAGGTTTTCCCTCCATCTTCCGCCTCTACGCGGTCCTGGGTTTCCATTTCGGGTTGCACGGGCGGATCCACCAGCGCCAGTTTCGGCGTATGCGCGGGTAGCCAGCCCACCATGGCCGGGAAGTGGCGCAGGAAGTGGAACACCACCACGCCGATGCCCACGTTCCACCAGCTGCGTTTCGGCACCATGGATTCATCCACCCGCACGCAGTCTTTATTGATCAGACCCTGAAGGTTATCGCGCAGGGTCTGGTTGAACTGACGATCGTGGATAATCAGGTTCGCTTCCAGGTTGAGCGATAAGCTCAGCGGATCGAGGTTACTGGAGCCGACGGTCGCCCAGTGATCGTCCATCACCGCCACTTTGCCGTGCAGCGGGCGGCGGCGATATTCATAGATCTGCACGCCGCTTTTAACCAGATAGCGATAGAGCAGACGCGCGCCCACCTTCACAATCGGCATATCGGGCTCGCCCTGGACGATGAGCTTCACGCTCACGCCGCGTCGGGCCGCGTTGCGCATGGCGTGCAAAATCCGGTAGCCGGGGAAGAAATAGGCGTTGGCGATAATCACCTCGCGCTTCGCGTTCGCCAGCATCTTCAGGTAATGACGCTCAATATCGTCCCGATGCTCCTCGTTGTCCCGCCAGACGAACAGCGCCTGCGCCTCGCCGGGCTTGCGGTTCTCTTCAGGGCGATGACGGCGTCGCCACCAGCGGCGAGCGGCCTCTTTGCCGGGTAAGTTTTCCAGCACGAACAGCTGGATGTCCTGTACCACCGGTCCCTCAATACGGATTGCATAATCCTGCTTGGCCTCAGGACCGTAATCCGACATATGCTCGGCGGAGTAGTTGATGCCGCCCACGAAGGCCACCGTTTCGTCCACCACCACAATTTTGCGGTGCATTCGGCGGAACAGGTTGGTGCGCATGCCGAACAGACGCGGGCCGGGATCGTAATAGCGGAACACTACCCCTGCGGCGGTGAGTTCGTTAACAAATTCGTCGCTCAGATCCGGCGAACCATACCCGTCGAGCAGAACCTCAATTTTTATACCGTGACGGGCGGCATGCAGCAGCGCGCTGTGCAACTGCCTGCCCACGTCGTCTTCAAACCAGATGAACGTTTCCAGGAATACTTTCTGCTGTGCGTGGCTAATCGCCTCAAAGACCGCCGGATAAAAGTTATCGCCATTTTCCAGCAGCGTAATACGGTTACCTTCCTGCCATGTGCATTTCATAAGTGGATCTCCGCGCTGAGTGGGGCATGGTCGGAGAGATGTCGCCAGTTGAGCAAGGCCAGCGCCGTCGGGCTACTGGCGTGGGCATTTTTTACGTAGATGCGGTCAAGGCGCAGCAGGGGGAAGCGCACCGGAAACGTCCGCGCAGGGCGACCGCGGGCGCGGGTAAAAATCTCCTCCAGCCCCGCATTGACCTTCAGCGGATGGTTGGCGCGCTGACGCCAGTCGTTAAAATCACCGGCCACCACCACGGGTTCGCCCTCGGGCAGCGCATTCGTCCACTCGGCCAGCATCTGAAGCTGAGCCTGGCGGTGGGCTTCACGCAGGCCGAGGTGAACGCAGCCCACGTGAATGGGAAAATCAAGATCCGGCGGCGCGATGCGGCAGTAAAGCAACCCGCGCTTTTCGCTCTCGCCGACCGACACGTCGCGATTTTCATAATGTTCAATCGGATAGCGCGACAGCACTGCGTTGCCGTGATGCCCCTCCGGGTAGACCGCATTGCGCCCGTAGGCGTAATCGCTCCACATCGTGTCCGCCAGAAATTCGTAGTGTGGCGTGTCGGGCCAGTTTTCGAAATGCATCGGGTGCACCTCGTGCGCGCCCATGACCTCCTGAAGGCAGACAATATCGGCGCTAACGGTGCGTACCGCGTCGCGCAGCTCCGGTAAAATGAAGCGGCGGTTAAATGCTGTGAAGCCCTTATGAATGTTAATCGTCAGCACCTTGAGTGAGAAATGCTGCGTTTTTTTGCTCATAAACACCTTCCTGGGTGACTATCCCGATGAAAATAAAGTGTAGTAGGCGTCACAAAAAGATGCGGCGTTACGGAATTTTCCGTAAAGTGCGGTAGTCTGAACTAGCAGAGAAAAATCCTTCAGGAGAGAAGCCATGAAGTGGCAACAACGCGTTCGTGTCGCAACCGGTTTGAGTTGCTGGCAGATAATGTTGCATTTACTGGTCGTGGCCGTACTTGTAATGGGCTGGATGAGCGGCACGCTGGTGCGTGTGGGCTTAGGGCTATGTGTGCTTTACGGCGTGACCGTGCTGTCGATGCTGTTTTTACAGCGTCACCACGACGCGCGCTGGCGTGAAGTGGGTGATGTGCTCGAAGAGCTCACCACGACCTGGTATTTTGGTGCGGCAATGATCGTCCTGTGGCTGCTGTCACGCGTGCTGCAAAATAACCTGCTGCTGGCCCTGGCGGGTCTGGCTATCCTCGCAGGGCCGGCAGTGGTGTCGTTGCTCACCAAAGAGAAAAAGCTACGCGATGTTTCGTCTAAACATCGCATAGGCCACTGAGCCCGTTGTGGCCGCGATGACCAGTAGCGGCCACAAACTTCCCCACACAATATCCAGACTCGCATCCTTCAGATAGATTTGCTTGGTGATATCCGTGAAGTGACGAATCGGGTTTACCCACGTCAAATCCTGTAACCACACCGGCATGTTCTCAACAGGCGAAACGTACCCTGATAGCAAAATCGCCGGCATCATAAAGACAAACACCCCGATAAACGCCTGCTGCTGGGTTGAGCAGAGCGCGGAAATCAGCAGCCCAAACCCGACCAGCGACAGGCCGTAAATCACCATCGTGAAGTAAAACAGCGCCAGCGATCCGGCAAACGGGATCTGGTAGGCCCAAATCCCGACGCCCAGCACGATGGTGGCCTGGAAGGTGGCGACGATCAGCGCCGGCACCGCCTTGCCGACAAATATCTGCCAGGTGGCGAGCGGAGAGACCAGCAGCTGATCCAGCGTACCCTGTTCACGTTCGCGCGCCACGGACAGCGAGGTGACGATCATCACGCCAATGGTGGTGATCATGGCGATAAGCGACGGGACCACAAACCACTTGTAGTCCAGATTGGGGTTGTACCAGTTGCGCACCACCAGTTCGCTGTTGTTGGGCTTCGGTTTGCCCGTCATCAGCTCCTGCTGATAATCCTTCACCACCTGTTGCAGGTAGTTCGCCGCAATCTGGGCGCTGTTGGAGTTACGCCCGTCGAGGATAAGCTGCATCGGCGCGGTCTGGAAGGTGTCCAGGTTACGAGAGAAATCCGCCGGGAAGCGCACCAGCAGTAACGCTTTCTGCGTGTCGATGGTGGGCTGGATCGCCTGCGGGCTTTTCAGCAACAGGACATGGGTAAAGGCCTTAGCGCGGGCGAAACGCTGGGTCAGCTCGACGGAATGCTTGCCGTTGTCTTCGTTGTAAATCGCGATGGTGGCGTTGGTGACCTCCAGCGTGGCGGCAAACGGAAACAGTACAACCTGAAGCAGCACCGGCAGCACCAGAATGGCGCGGGTCTGCGGCTCACGCAGCAGCGATTGCAGCTCTTTGCGGATCAATGTCCATAAACGGTGAAACATCGCGTCGTCCTCCTGTCGGGTGGCGCTTGCGCTTACCCGACCTACATAATCCGATGGCTAATCTAATCTTCTTTTCGTTTTCATCCACGTCAGGCCGATAAACATCACCGCCGACGCCAGCAAAAACAGGGTGTTGATAATCAGCACCACCGGGATATTCCCCGCCAGGAACAGGCTTTGCAGGGTGCTGACAAAGTAGCGCGCCGGAATGATGTAGGTCACGGCGCGGATCACCGCCGGCATGCTGTCTATCTGGAAGATAAACCCGGAGAGCATAATCGACGGCAGAAAAGCCGCGTTCAGCGCCACCTGCGCGGCGTTAAACTGGTTGCGGGTGATGGTGGAGATGAGCAGCCCCATCCCCAGCGTGCTGAGTAAAAACAGGCTGGTAATAAAGAACAGCAGCACCAGCGAGCCGCGGTACGGCACGCCGAGGATAAAGACGGCGACCAGCATGCACAGCAGCATCGCCAGCATGCCGAGGAAGTAGTAGGGGATGAGCTTACAGAGCAAAAGCTCGACGCGCGTCACTTCGGTTGAAAGCAGCGCCTCCATGGTGCCGCGCTCCCACTCGCGGGCGATGACCAACGAGGTGAGGATCGCGCCAATCACCGTCATGATGATGGTCACCGCCCCCGGAATAATAAAGTGCTGGCTGATGGCGGCGGGGTTAAACCAGTAGCGCGTCTGCACGTCAATCAGCGGTTCAAACGTCTCCCCCCGGTCTTCGGCGCGCTGCATCTGCCACAGCTGCCAGATCCCCTCCGCATAGCCCTGCACAAAGTTGGCGGTGTTCGGCTCGCTGCCGTCGGTAATTACCTGGATCGGCGCATCGGCGCCCGGGCGCGCCATGTTGGCGGCAAAATCCACCGGGATGACGATCAGGCCGCGAATTTTCCCGGCCTGCATTTTCTGGATCAGTTCCTGCCGGCTGTCGCTGATGGTGGCGTCGATGTACGGCGAGCCGGTCATGGCGTGGGTGAAGTCCAGCGCCTCTTCGCTCTGCTGCTCCAGCAAAATCCCGACCCGCAGCTTGCTGGAGTCGAGGTTAATCCCGTAGCCAAAGATAAACAGCAGCAGCAGGGGGATCACCACCGCAATAAGCCAGCTGCTGGGATCGCGCACGATCTGCCGCGTCTCTTTGATGCACAGGGCGCGCACCCGGCGCCAGGAAAGGGCGTTACTGCGCATGAGCATTCTCCTTATCCCAGTCGTGGATGAGGGTGATAAACGCCTGCTCCATCGTCGGGTCTGGCTGTGCGTCGTCGGCGGCCTGCGCTTTCAGGTCGTCCGGCGTGCCGTGGGCAATCAGCTTGCCGCGATAGACCAGCCCGATGCGGTCGCAGTATTCCGCCTCATCCATAAAGTGGGTGGTGACCATCACGGTCACGCCTTTTTCCACCATGCTGTTGATATGCAGCCAGAATTCGCGGCGGGTGAGGGGGTCCACGCCTGACGTGGGTTCATCAAGAAACAGGATATCCGGCTCGTGCATCAGTGAGCAGGCCAGCGCCAGCCGCTGCTTGAAGCCAAGCGGCAGCGCGTCGGTAGCGTGTGACGCGATATCGGTCAGACCGAAGGCCTCGCACATGCGGTCGATTTTCTCGTTCTGCGCCCGCCCCCGCAGGCCGTAGACGCCGGAGAAAAATCGCAGATTTTGCTCAACCGTCAGGTTGCCGTAGAGCGAAAACTTCTGCGCCATATAGCCCAGATGCTGGCGCGCCTTGCCGGAGCTGACTTTAAGATCCATGTCCAGCACCAATGCCTTGCCGGACGTCGGCACCAGCAGGCCGCACATCATTTTAAAGGTGGTGGATTTTCCCGCCCCGTTCGGCCCGAGCAGGCCGAAAATCTCGCCGCGCTTCACCGCAAAATTGACGTTATCGGTGGCGGCGAAATCGCCGAATTTTTTGGTCAGCGATTTCGCCTCGATGACCGTTTCGCCCGGCGTGCCTTCCACCGTATGCAGAATGGCGCCAAGCGGTGATTCTGAGGTTCCCGCCCCGCCCAGAAGGTCGATAAACGCATCTTCAAAGCGCGGGGCGGTTTCCTGCATCTCAATCTCAGGCATCCCCTGCGCCTGGCGGATACTCTCGGCGGTCGCCTCTTTGCTGAGGATCACGCGCACCGAGCGGCCCTGAATCATGCCGTCGCTGATCTGCGGCAGCTTCAGCACCCGTTGCAGCAGCGTGCGGTTGGACTCCTGCGGACTATGCAGCAGGAAACTGCGCCCGGCCATGGTGTGCGTCAGCTCGGTGGGCTCGCCCTGATAGAGCAGTTCGCCTTCGTTCATCAGCAGCACGTCGCGGCACTGCTCCGCTTCATCAAGGTAAGAGGTGCTCCAGAGGATCAGCATGCCGTCACCCGCCAGCTCGTGCACCATCTGCCACAGCTCGCGGCGGGAAATCGGGTCCACACCTACGCCGGGTTCATCCAGCAACAGCACTTTTGGTTCGCCCACCAGCGTACAGGCCAGCCCCAGCTTCTGCTTCATCCCGCCGGAAAGCTTGCCCGCCAGCCGGTCGGTGAACGGGCCGAGGGAGGTAAATTCGAGCAGTCGGGCGAAGGTTTTCTGCCGGGTTTCGCCGGTGACGCTGCGCAGATCGGCGTACAGATTGAGGTTTTCCATCACCGTCAGATCTTCGTACAGGCCAAACTTCTGCGGCATATAGCCGAGTATGCCGTGGAGCGCCGCGTCGTCTTTGATCGGATCGAGGCCAAGCACGCGGGCCGATCCCTCGTCCGGCTTCAGTAAGCCCGCCAGCATCCGCATCAGCGTGGTTTTACCCGCGCCGTCCGGCCCCACCAGCCCGGTCACATAGCCTTTCTGAATGGTGCAGTTCAGCGGTGCGACCGCCGGTTTGTCCATTCCCGGGAAACGTTTGACCAGATTATTGAGCTGGATAACCGCATCATTCATGTCGTTCCCCGTCGTTTAAGGTCACGGTAACAGGCATGCCCTGACGCAGCGCGTCGTCCGCGTCGGTGACGATGATGCGCAGGCGATACACCAGGTCGGTGCGCAGGTCCGGCGTTTCCACGGTCTTCGGCGTGAATTCGGCGGTAGGGGAGACGAAGCCCACTTTACCGTGATACGGCTTGTCCGGGCGACCGTCGGTATAGAGCAGCAGCTCGCGGCCCGGCTGCATCTGGCCGAGATTCGGTTCATCAATGTAGGCCCGCACCCAGACCGGACGGGTTAAGGACAGCGTCAACACGGTGCTGCCCGCGCTGAGCATGCTGCCCGGCTCCACGGCGCGGGTCATCAGCGTGCCGTCAGACGGGGCGATGAGCGTGGTATCGTGCAGATCCAGCTCTGCCTGGGCAAGCTGCGCCTGCGCCTGCTCGAGGCTGGCCTTCGCCTGGGCGATGTCTTGCGCGCGGTTACCGGAGCGGTACTGGCTGAGCTTATCCTGTGCCGATTTCAGCGTCGCCTGCGCCTGGTCACGGGATGAACGCGCGTTTTCCAGGTCGTTGGCGGAAATGGTGCGGCTTTTCCACAGCCCCTGCTGGCGGTTGTAGAAGTTCTGCGCGTAGTCATAAGCGGCTTTGGCCTGCTTAACGGCAGCCGCCGCCTGAGAGATCTCTTCGTCACGATAGCCCGCCAGCATCAGGTCGTACTGCGCCTGGGCGACGGAGACCCCTGCTTTTGCCTGCATCAGCGCGTTCTCAAACGGGGCTTTGTCCAGCATCCCCAGCGTCTGCCCGGCTTTGATGGCGTCGCCTTCGTCAACGCTCAGCGAGGCGAGACGCCCGCCAACGCGGAAGCTCATATTCACGGTGCGGATATCCACGTTGCCGTACAGCGTCAGGCCGCGATCCTGCTGGCTCTGATACCACAGCCAGCCGCCGATTCCCGCAGCAAGCAAAACAACAACCACCAGTATGATGGCGACAGGTTTTTTCATGACTTCTGGCTCCTTTGCGTTAAGCCTTGCAGGATGAGATCAACGTGACAGGTAATGACCCGGCTGATTTGCCCGGCTTTATCCTCATCGAACTGTGTCCAGCCCGTACGTAAGAGGATGGTCTCGCGCCCCAGACGGAAGGCGAGCACTTCGCCCAGCAGGGCGTGGGTATGCAAAATGGTGTCGGTATCGCCGGCGTCCCGTCCGGTATAGGCGGCGATCAGCCGGGTCAGATGGCTATGCATCGGGGCGATCACCTGATCGTGCACCAGCTGGTAGGCGGCGGTGGGGGAGAGCTGCTCGCGGGAGATAAATTTGCTCAGGTTCAGCGTATCGTCGTGCGTCAGCAGGCGGATCATATTGTGGCAGGCGTTAAGGATCAGCTGGCGGATGGCCGCCCGGTCCGGCTCTGGCTGGCTGAATAACGCGGTGGCCTCTTCCACGTGCGGACGAAAGCTGGTGTCGATAAAATCCGCGATCCACTGGGCGCAGGCGAGATATAAATCCTCTTTTGAACCAAAATAGTAGGTAATGGCCGCAATATTCTGCCCGGCCTGGGCGGCGATATCCCGCGTGGTGGCATGCAGACCATACTCGCCAAACTGTGCCAGCGCGGCGGCAATCAACTGACTTTTCGCCTGTTCGCCTTTGGTCGTCGTTGGGGTTGTATTCATAGCGTCATTAAAAATTAATCAATCGATTGATTAAGATTATGCCTGATTTCCGCAAACGTCGAGCCATCACCGGGGATATTTTATGCGCCACGTCACAAAAGCTGCTACACTCCGCACCTTCGCGACATTGTGGTTTTTGTCCTCTTATTCGTTATATCTCCCTGAAAACTACACCTGTGATGGTCGGGGCGGTTCGGAGTTTTTATGTCTTTTGATTCCCTTGGTCTGAACCCGGAAATTCTGCGCGCCATCGCAGAGCAGGGCTACGTTGAGCCAACCCCTATCCAGCAGCAGGCCATTCCGGCCGTGTTGCAGGGCCGTGACCTGATGGCCAGCGCGCAGACCGGTACCGGTAAGACTG
The DNA here is from genome assembly GCF_900322725.1 of Enterobacter cloacae complex sp. Classification (NCBI taxonomy): domain Bacteria; kingdom Pseudomonadati; phylum Pseudomonadota; class Gammaproteobacteria; order Enterobacterales; family Enterobacteriaceae; genus Enterobacter; species Enterobacter cloacae complex sp. The sequence continues at coordinate 3,554,353 of NZ_LT991957.1, forward strand.
CGGGCTTTACCCTGCCGCTGCTAGAGCTGCTGGTAAAAAACCAGCCGCACGCCAAAGGCCGTCGTCCGGTGCGCGCGCTGATCCTCACCCCAACCCGCGAGCTGGCGGCCCAGATTGGTGAGAACGTGCGTGAGTACAGCCGCTACCTCAATATTCGCTCGCTGGTGGTGTTCGGCGGGGTGAGCATTAACCCACAGATGATGAAGCTGCGCGGCGGCGTTGACGTACTGGTGGCAACGCCGGGTCGTCTGCTGGATCTGGAGCACCAGAACGCCGTGAAGCTCGACAGCATTGAAATCCTGGTGCTGGACGAAGCCGACCGCATGCTGGATATGGGCTTTATTCACGACATTCGCCGCGTGCTGGCCAAGCTGCCGGCGCGTCGTCAGAACCTGCTGTTCTCCGCGACCTTCTCCGATGAGATCAAGGCGCTGGCGGAAAAGCTGCTGCATAACCCGCTGGAAGTGGAAGTGGCGCGCCGCAACACCGCCTCTGAGCAGGTGTCGCAGCACGTGCACTTCGTTGATAAGAAGCGCAAGCGGGAACTGCTCTCCCAGATGATCGGTCAGGGCAACTGGCAGCAGGTGCTGGTCTTTACCCGCACCAAGCACGGCGCCAACCACCTGGCGGAACAGCTGAATAAAGACGGCATCCGCAGCGCGGCGATCCACGGCAACAAGAGCCAGGGTGCGCGTACCCGAGCGCTGGCGGACTTCAAATCTGGCGATATTCGCGTGCTGGTGGCGACCGACATCGCTGCCCGTGGCCTCGATATTGAAGAGCTGCCGCACGTGGTGAACTACGAGCTGCCAAACGTGCCGGAAGACTACGTACACCGTATCGGCCGTACCGGTCGCGCGGCGGCAACCGGTGAAGCGCTCTCTCTGGTTTGCGTGGATGAACACAAACTGCTGCGCGACATTGAACGCCTGCTGAAGAAAGAGATCCCGCGCATCGAAACCCCGGGATATGAAGTTGACCCGTCCATCAAAGCCGAGCCGATTCAGAACGGCCGTCAGGGCGGCGGTCGCGGTCAGGGCGGCGGCGGTCGTGGCCAGCAGCCGCGTCGTTCCGAAGGCGGCGCGCCAAAATCCGCGGGCAAACCGCCGCGTCGTAATAACGACGGCAAGCCGGCCGGTGAAAACCCGTGGCGCAGCGGTGAAGGCAAACCGGCAGGCGAGGGGCAGCGCCGACGCCGTCCGCGCAAGCCTGCTAATCCGCAGTAATCTGGAAGCCCGGTCGTAAAGCCGGGCTTTTCTTTTTGCGGCGGCGAAGAGAAAGTGCCACAATAGTGGCTGTTTATACAGTATTTCAGGTTTTCCAATGGCTTTAACCGCCGCGCTGAAAGCGCAAATAGGCGCCTGGTATAAGGCGCTACAGCAGCAGATCCCCGACTTTATCCCCCGAGCGCCGCAGCGGCAGATGATTGCCGACGTGGCAAAAACGCTCGCCGGGGACGACGGGCGACATCTGGCGATTGAAGCCCCAACCGGCGTCGGGAAAACCCTGTCGTATCTCATTCCCGGCATCGCCATCGCGCGGGAAGAAGACAAAACGCTGGTGGTCAGCACCGCGAACGTGGCCTTACAGGATCAGATCTTCAGCAAAGATTTGCCGCTGCTGCGCAAAATCATCCCCGATCTTCGCTTCACTGCCGCCTTTGGGCGCGGGCGGTATGTTTGCCCGCGCAATCTGGCGGCGCTGGCCAGCAGCGAGCCCTCGCAGCAGGATCTGCTCGCGTTTCTTGATGACGAGCTGACGCCCAATAACAAGGCGGAGCAGGAGCAGTGCGCAAAGCTGAAGGCCGACCTCGATGGCTACAAGTGGGACGGCCTGCGGGATCACACCAGCCAGGCGATCGGCGACGACCTGTGGCGCAGGCTCAGCACCGATAAAGCCAGCTGCCTGAACCGCAACTGTCACTACTACCGGGAATGCCCGTTCTTCGTCGCCCGACGTGAAATTCAGGAAGCGGAGGTGGTTGTCGCCAACCATGCGCTGGTCATGGCCGCGCTGGAGAGTGAGGCGGTGCTCCCGGAGCCGAAAAACCTGCTGCTGGTGCTTGATGAAGGCCACCATCTGCCTGACGTGGCGCGGGATGCGCTGGAGATGAGCGCGGAAATCACCGCCCCGTGGTTTCGACTTCAGCTGGATCTGTTCTGCAAGCTGGTGGCGACCTGCATGGAGCAATTCCGCCCGAAAACCACGCCGCCGCTGGCGGTCCCGGAGCGGCTGAGCGAGCACTGCGAAGAGGTGTACGGCCTTATCTCCTCGCTCAATAACATCCTCAACCTCTATCTTCCCGCCGCCCAGGAAGCGGAACACCGCTTTGCGATGGGTGAGCTGCCGGAAGAGGTGATGGACATTTGCCAGCAGCTGGCGAAGCACCTCGAAAAGCTGCGCGGGCTGGCGGAGATGTTCTTAAACGATCTCAGCGAGAAAACCGGTAGCCATGACGTGGTGCGTCTGCACCGCATTCTGCTGCAAATGAACCGCGCGCTGGGCATGTTTGAAGCCCAGAGCAAGCTCTGGCGGCTGGCCTCCATGGCGCAGGCATCGGGCGCACCGGTCACCAAATGGGCCACCCGCGAGGTGCGGGACGGGCAGGCCCACCTGTTCTTCCACTGCGTGGGCATCCGCGTAGCCGATCAGCTGGAAAAGCTCATCTGGCGCAGCGTGCCGCACGTCGTGGTGACGTCGGCGACCCTGCGCTCCCTGAACAGTTTTTCACGGTTGCAGGAGATGAGCGGCCTGAAGGAGAAAGCGGGGGACCGCTTTGTGGCGCTGGACTCGCCGTTCAACCACTGCGAGCAGGGCAAGCTGGTCATTCCACGCATGCAGTACGAGCCGCTTATCGACAACGAAGAGCAGCATATTGCGGAGATGGCGGCCTACTTCCGCGAGCAGGTCGAGAGCAAAAAATACCCCGGCATGCTGGTGCTGTTTGCCAGCGGACGGGCGATGCAGCGTTTCCTGGAGCACGTCACCGACCTGCGTCTGCTTCTGCTGGTGCAGGGCGACCAGCCCCGTTACCGGCTGGTGGAAACCCATCGCAAGCGCATCGACAGCGGCGAGCGCAGCGTGCTGGTGGGGCTACAGTCGTTTGCTGAAGGGCTGGATTTGAAGGGAGATTACCTGACGCAGGTGCATATCCATAAAATCGCCTTCCCGCCCATCGACAGCCCGGTGGTGATCACCGAGGGCGAGTGGCTGAAAAGCCTCAATCGCTATCCGTTTGAGGTGCAAAGCCTGCCCGCCGCCTCGTTTAACCTGATCCAGCAGGTGGGGCGATTAATCCGTAGTCACGGCTGCTGGGGGGAAGTGGTGATCTACGACAAGCGTCTGCTCACCAAAAGCTACGGTCAGCGGCTGCTGAACGCGCTGCCGATCTTCCCGATTGAGCAGCCGGAGGTGCCGGAGGTAAAAAAACGCCCGGCAAAACTGGCCGCCGGGCGCAGGAAAAGCATCCGTGCTAAGGGGCGCGGTCCTACTGGTAAGTGAAGGTCACCTGAATCACGCTGCTGAACGTGCCGGCGGTGACGGGCATGGCCGTGGCGTAGTAGCGTGCGGACAGCGGGAACGTGGCCGTGTGGTCACTCGGGTTAATGGCGGCGTTAAAGGCGGCCTGCGGGGCAATCAGGATCTTGTCCTGACGGTCGGCCAGCTCCAGCGCCAGCCCTTTTGCGCTGCCGATATTGGCGAATTTCGTCGGGTGCACGCTGTCGGCCTGGCCGTAGAAATAGGCCGTGGCAAGCGCAAGCGTAGCCGGGCAGTGCGACACCGAGAGCGAAAAGTCTTTCCACTCGCCGGTATCCCCCACGTCTTTAAAACTGCCCGACACCGCCTGGCCTAAATCTACCGTCAGGTTGCGGCTGGCGCTGTCAATGATGCAGGTGTTGGCGTAAATATTCCCGTTAATCTGGATCTGGATATCGTCGGCGTGGGCCTGGGCGATCAGCCCCAGCGCCAGAATCGCAATACGCTTTTTCATGTCGGTCACTTATAGGCGAGGGTGATGGTGGCAACGGTGTTGGCAGGTCCTGGCGTAACGACATCGCTGACCTGCTCGTAACGAACCTCAAACGGGATCACCAGCGTTTCGTTGGCAATGGCCTCGCTTTGCGTGTTCACATAGGTATCAAAGGTGGCGATATGGTCATCAAATAGCATTCTCACCCCGACGCCGGTTGCCACGCCGGTCTGCTGTGTGAGCTTAAGCACCCCTTCGAACGCCGATTCATAGCCGTTGGCGCTGGTGACCTTAACCTCTGGCTGCACGGTGCTGTTGCAGTTCACCGTAACGTCAAAGTTTTGCGCCGGACTTGACAGCATCCCGACGCTGACAAAATCGCTCACCGGGAAATCGCCCAGGTTTACGGTCAGGTTTTTCGGCAGGACGGAGCAGGTCACGTTCTGAAGTTCAACGTTCCCGGCATAGGAAAGGGTGTTCGGATCGCTGATGCCTTCATGTTGATAAACGCCGATGCCAAACTTTGACTGCGCCTGAGAAAGCGAGCCGGATTTCACCGTATCGCTCGTTTTAACCAGTTCCAGCGTCACGTTAAAATTGAACGCCTCGCTGGAATCCGTTGAAACAAACCCGAGCGGCGTGGCGGTGGAATTACAGTAAATACCTCCCGCGCCGGTAATTCGCTGGCCTTTATCATTCATCAGCGCCACGCCAACGCCCTCAACGCCCGACTCATAAACGCCGGAGAGCCCCGGTATTTCGAGACCCGAGCCGTAGTAGCACGCCACAATCGGCAGCCCGTAGTCAGAAGGGTTATAGCAGTTACCCGCTACGTGAACGGTTTGTTCCGTCCCCGGAATAGTGGCGCCCACGGGCAGGGTGCTGGAGACGGAGATGGCGGCGACGTTAATCTGCCGGGGCAAATCGGACGACGTACAGGTTGCCTTCGCGTGCGGCATAAATAACGCCGCGGTCCCGAGAACCAGTAAGAAAAAGCACTGTTTAATCATTTGCATAATCGTTAGCCTGAACGGTGGATCAGTGACACTGCGCGGCAGCGTTAATGATGCTGGTTTTCTCTTTCTCATCCGTTAGCGCATAGTCAGCGATGCAGCGCTCGCTCGCGTCCTGTCCCCAGGAAACGGCGAGATGCCCCTGCTGCGGCAGACCTGAGAGATAGGTCTGGCCGTCATTACCGACGATAAATTCGCTGTCCTTATCCTCCGTGGTGACCGTCGCGCCGAACGGCAGCGGTTTGCCGTTGTGCGTGAGCGTCATCAGCACGCGGTTGCCCACGCGAGTGTTAAAGCTGGCGCGCACCACGGCCCCGCGGGTTGGGGTGACGATCTGCGCCGCGTGGGTGACGTCGGCGTCGTCCGGCAGCGTTTCAGTATCCAGCGCAATGGTGTTGTGGCGATACGCAGTGACGAACGGCACGACGGTGTAACCGCGGAAGTCGGTTTCAACGCCGGTCTGGTTAGTGATGTGCGTCCCGTGCGTGCCCGGCGCTTTCACCAGCGCGATGGTCTCCCCGAGCGGCTGGCTCAGGGTTATCCCGTTTGCGTGGGCCACCACGCCGCCCTGTAGCCCGACGTTCACGCTCTGCTGATATTTATCCTGACTGACGCCGCCGCTCAGTTCGCCATACGTTGCTTTGTAATCGGCGTTAAGGCTGGTGGAGTTACCGCTGCCGGTACTGCTCAGCCCTTCCTGAATGTTCCAGTTCAGGTTGTCCTCTTTCAGGGCCGTACCGTTCAGACCGATGTTCTGCGTGGTGCCCTCTTTGGTGTTGTTCAGGTTGTACGTGGCCCAGGTGTTATGCATCCAGCGATCCAGCGGAACCGAGACGCTCAGCGCGAACTGGTTATCGTTCGTCACCTCATTGCCGTCTTCGTCACTGTCGTTGGTGTTTTTGTTCATGCTGTAGCTGAGGCTGTAGCTCACGCCGTGCCAGCTGTTGTTGTAGCTGACGCTCACGGAGGTCATGTTCTGGCTCTGGCTCCAGTAGGTCTCTTTCACCAGGCTCAGGGTCAGGGACCCCCAGCCTTCCGGCAGCGTCTGGTCAACGGTGGCTTCGGTGCGGGCGCGGCGCTGCTGCGGTGCAGACCAGTCGTCAGCGCGGGTATAGGACTCCATGGTGTCTTCCAGGGTGTAAAACCCTTTGCTGTTATAGCGATAGCCGGCCAGCGAGAAGTTAGTGCCTGACTGGACGATATCTTTGCTGTAGCGCACGCGCCACGACTGGCCTTTGCTGGCCTGCTGTTTTTTCAGCAGGGCTTTGGCGCGGGTGACGTCAATGGAGAAGGCGCCTAAATCGCCCATGTTTTTCCCGACGCCGACCGCCTGAGACTGATAATGGCTGCTCTGCTGCACGCCACCGTAGGCGGTAACACCGTAGGGTAAACCGTAGATGGCGCTGCCCTGGGCAAACGGAGTCTTTTCCACGTCTTTGTCATAAGAACGATAGCGTCCGGCGGTCACGCTGTAGCGCAGGTTTTTCTCACGCTGCAATACCGGCACGGAGGCAAACGGCACCACGAAATGGCTTTCGCTGCCGTCGGTCTCTTTCACGGTCACCTGGAGGTCGCCGCTGCTTCCGGTGGGGTAAAGATCGTTAATTTCGAACGCGCCCGGCGCGACCGTGTTTTGATAAATGACGTAGCCGTTCTGGCGAACCACCACCAGCGCGTTGCTGTGGGCAGTGCCGCGAATAATGGGCGCATAGCCTTTCTCGCTGTCCGGCAGCATGTCGTTGTCGGATTTCAGCTCCACGCCGGTGTAGGGCACGCTGTCAAAAACATCGGCAGGCGATGAGCTCTGGCCGACGGTGACGTCGCTTTTCATCGCCACAATATCGCGCTGCGCATAGGTATAAACGGAGGTGAATTTCTGTTCCTCCTCCTTACCCGTGGTGCTGCGATTCCAGGTGGAATAGTTGCGAATGCGCCATGCGCCAACGTTCAAACCCGGACGCAGGTTAACGTACTGGCTGCTGTTATCCTGCTCGCCGCGCTGACGTGCACGGCTGTGGCTGGCATTTGCGCTGTAGTTAAGCAGGCCCGCAGTGATGCCTTCGTCAAACGCTTTCGGGTCAATGTAACCGCGAGGCACCTGGCCCAGCGCCGTTTGAGGAATGCTCAGCAGCAGCTGCTGGTTGCGAACGCGAAAGGTTGCGGATGCCGCAGGGATGACGCGTAAATTGGCGCACTGGCCTTTGGCCATCAGCTGCGGAAATTTTTTGGTCTTGATACCGAGACTTTTTAAATCGTCCAGGCTAAAACAAGGTTGCAGCGTGCCGTTGCCCTGCGGATCTTTCTCAAGCGTAAAGGTCACGTTGCGTGTATCAATTTTATTATTATTGATAAACACCGCGACCTCATATTTTCCCGGTGCCTGGCCGGGCCCTTTTTCATAAACGGACAGATCGGTTTTTCCCTGCTGGGGATTATCAATATCCAGCAGGGCAGGGTTAAAATAATCATCAGCCATTACCTGCTGGGCAAAGATCGCCATTGCCAGGCCACAAAGAATGACCAGCAATGAAGAAATTCGGCAGGTGAACGGCTTTTTATCGCTGTACATGATTATTTTATTACCGGGGAAGTATTAATGAACGGATTTCGAGAACGTATGGCTGATGCTGCCGTAATCAGTAATAATGGAATACGTCACGTTCGCGCCCCCGACATTACCCGGTAAGGCAAAATGCGTTTCCGTTTTCGGAACGGCCCAGGTCGCTTTCGTGACTTTCTGACCATTCAGCGTGACGGTCTGGAAATTCATATAGAAGGGCGTAGGGTTATTCACCACCAGGTCGTTGCCTTCGCGATGCCATTCAAGTTTATCCGCCACATCTTCCGGTCGGCCTTTTACCGCAGACGGGCGATACAGCAGTTTAATGCGGGTGTTGATTGCAATTTGCAGCGTATTCACGCCCTCAACGTGCTTTGAAGAAGGGATCGCTTTAATGTTCAACCAGTACAGGGATTCCCTGTCTTCCGGTAAATTTCCGCCCGTACGCACCACGCGCAGAACGTTATCTTCCTGCGCATCCAGACGGAAAAGCGGCGGGGTGATCAGGAACGGGGCTTTGGCCTGGTTTTTACCGCCGGAATCGACCCAGGACTGCACCAGATAATCCGTCGCATCTGGATTTGAAAGACCAAGAGAAGATTCCTTCTTATCTCCCTGATAGACCAGCCGGGTGCCATTAATAATGACGCCTGCATGTGAAGTGGCGGCTACCAGTAAAAGCGTGCTCAGTAAATAACCGTGGCGCATAAAGATTTCTCAATTAATAGAGGAGAGAGTAATGCTCGCAAAAGCATTACTCTCTCCGGATTGATAAGATCAGTTATAAATAACGGTGAAGGTCGATACAGAGTTAGCGGGGCCTGCGGTAATTGCCGCGCCGGTTTGAATATAACGCGCGCCGAACTCCAGATCGTTAACCGCCGTACCGGAGGTTAATTGATACTGCTGCGACGGCGTATACAGGCTGACCGGCTGCTCTGACGCATCCACCAGCTGAATCGCCACGCCCGTCGCCGCATCGGTATCTGGCGTTAAGGCAAGCGTTGAATTGTTATTCGCATCCGGCTTACCGCCGAAATTAATCGCAGCGGAGGTGACCGTGTCAGGGCAATTCGTTAACTTAATATCAAACCGCGTTAAGGTGCTGGTAGAGCCTGCACCGGTAAATACCGTTTTAGACACTTTACCCAACTGCACATTTAATGGATTACTTAATCCATTCACGACCTGACAAGCAGAATCGATAATTTCCCCGGTGAAGTTTATTTGTCCTTCACCGTTTGTTGCCGCAAACGTGGACGCAGAACATCCCACCGCTGCGGCGATGATTAAACCTAAAGCAACCTTGTTCATAGCAAATCCTGATATGTTTCTGGCGAGAACGTTGCCTGGACGTTTCACCGTTGACCCTTAATGACTTTCCGTGGGTTATTTAATCAAAAAATGTATGGTTATGAATTAGCCATAGAAATCACAAATAATTGAAAAAAAGGTTGTGTTTATTTTTTATCATCAAAACAGAAGGTTGCCTTGCCTGATAAAAAACTAACGGCCAGCCAGTCATCAGGGCTATATTGTTAACAAGATGATGCAGTCAGGAGAAATGTCGTGGATTACCGCAAAATTATCAAAGAGGTAGGGCGTGGAAAAAACCACGCTCGCGATCTGGACCAGGAAACAGCCCGTGCGTTGTACACGCACATGCTGAATGGCGACGTGCCGGAACTGGAAATGGGCGGCATACTGATTGCGCTGCGTATTAAAGGGGAAGGTGAGGCGGAGATGCGCGGCTTTTATGAGGCCATGCAGTCGCAGACAATGCGCTTAACCCCGCCCGTCACGAAGCCGATGCCGATTGTGATCCCGACCTATAACGGCGCGCGTAAACAGGCAAACCTCACGCCGCTGCTGGCTATTCTGTTGCAGAAGCTCGGTTTCCCGGTGGTGGTCCATGGCGTGAGCGAAGATCCGACGCGCGTGCTGACAGAAACCATTCTTGAGCTGTTAGGCATCGAACCGACCCTCCATGCCGGCCAGGCGCAGGCAAAGCTTGAAGGGAACCAGCCGGTTTATATCCCCGTGAGTGCGCTCTGCCCGCCGCTGGAAAAGCAACTGGACATGCGCTGGCGCATGGGCGTACGTAACAGCGCTCACACGCTGGCAAAGCTGGTGACGCCGTTTGCCGAAGACGCCGCGCTGCGTCTTTCCAGCGTCTCCCATCCGGAGTACGTGACGCGCGTCGGGCAATTTTTTGCCGAAATCGGTGGGCGGGCGCTGCTGATGCATGGAACCGAAGGGGAGGTTTACGCCAATCCCCAGCGTTGTCCGCAGATGATGCTCATTGAGCCTGCCGGGACCCGCGTTGTGCTTGAACGTGGAGAAGAAAGCAGCGATGTCATTCTGCCTGAATCGAAAGATCCGCAGGTTACCGCGCACTGGATCGTGCAGTGTCTGGCCGGAAAGGTGCCGGTTCCGCAGTCGATCCGGCTGCAAATGGCCTGCTGCCTGCTGGCTACGGGAGAAGTGGAGACGGTGGAAGCCGGAATGCAGCGCGTGGCGCAGTCCTTTTAAATAAAAAAAAGCCCGTCCAGTGGCGGACGGGCAAACAAAGGGTAACAACAACAGGGTCAATGAGGGTTGGAGCATCTCACCAGAGGGAGGGTGAGGGTGGAGCAAAATTCGTTCGATTATTTGTAGATAACCGCAGTACCGCTCAGTTTGTTATTACCGTTAGCGGAGGTAATGGTGTATCCACTTGCGCCGGCAGCCGCTGCTTTCTCAGCCAGTTTTGCTTCCAGACCGTCCAGCGTGGTTGCGCCTTCTGCACTCACCACACCGATTTTATTCAGATTCTGTGCCTGAGTAGAAGAAACAGGCTCTACAGCGAAAGCGCCGAAAGAGAGGGCGGACAGGGCAACAGCAGCAACAGCATATTTGATCGTTTTCATGGCTAAGTTCTCGCAGGTTATTCTGTTAAGGGGACGATGTTCCGTCGATGTGATAAGTATCACGCTTTTTTGCGAGAGATAAAATCGAAGAGAATTGACGTGGTTACTCAAAAAATTTGAATGACAAATAACTTATTGATTATTAATAAATTCAGACGCACGATTTACACTTCTTGCTGAAGCGCTTTACAGAACGGATGACAAGGGCACGTTTTGCTACGCGCTTCGCTAAAAGTCGTGAGCGTAAAGGAAGCGGCAAGTGGGGTTAGCTTCGGTAAAGGAAAGTCAACGTAACTGGCTGTCTTTCGATCCTCTGCGATTATATCCTGAATGTGAAGCGTTTTTTGAATCTTTCTCCTGCTGGCAGGCGATGCAAAGCCGTACACCCGGAATGGCTTTACGCCGTGCCTCGGGAATGGGTTCCCCGCACTCTTCGCATTCCGTCAAACTTTCGCCGCGCGGAATTTCGCCGCGAGCACGCGCGACCGCATCTTCAATGGTACTGTTGATCTGTTCGTTAACGGCGTCGTCATTCGCCCAACCGGAAGCCATACTGTTCCCCTGAGTGGTTAAAGCCATATTATCAATATGGGGTTAAAAAACGCACAGTCAAGGCGCAGAGAAAGAGAACTGCATCCGCAGGACGGATGCAGTCCGGAAGGAGGTGGGTTATTTATAGATAGTCGCGGTGCCGTACATATGGTTATCGCCACCGGCGGCATTTACCACGAAGCCTTTAGCCCCTTCCTGACGGGCTTTTTCGGCCAGCTTGTCCTGAAGGTCATCAAGGTTGCTTGCCCGGCTGACGGAGACAGTCCCGGCAGCGCGTAGCTGGCCGGTGTCGGTGCTGTCGGTCAGAGGCTGAACGGACCAGGCAGAGAACGATGCGCCTGCCAGCGCACCCGCAATAATAAAGGTCAAATACGTTTTCATCTTCACATCCTCAGGGAAACAACAGGTGATTCCTTTTTAGTTTAGAAGCCTGACGAGTGTGATTTAACGCAAAAATTTGATGATGATCTGCGTGTTTTTTGAACGATAAATACTGACAATTTGCTGACAGATCATAGACATACAGGTGGCTGATTTTTGTCGTTTTTTTGTGCGGCTCAGAGAGATATTTACCCCCGCGCCGTCACAGGGTATCTTACGCGGCTGTTTAAAGGAGAATGCCATGACTTCCCAAAAGCCGGGATTGCACCCGCGTAACCGCCACCGTAGCCGCTACGACATGAAAGCCCTGTGCCAGAGCTGCCCTGAGTTGCAGGATTTTATCGTTCAGACCCCAGCCGGTGAACCGTCGGTCAACTTCGCCGATCCGCTGGCGGTTAAAACGCTGAACAAAGCGCTGCTGGCCCATTTTTATGGCGTTACGCACTGGGACATCCCTGAAGGCTTTCTCTGCCCGCCGGTGCCGGGGCGTGCGGATTACGTCCACCACCTTGCCGATCTGCTGGCGGAAGACCACGATGGCGTAGTGCCGAAACAGGCTACCGTTCTTGATATCGGTACCGGCGCGAACCTGATTTATCCCCTGATAGGCGCGCATGAGTACCAGTGGCGATTTACCGGCAGCGAGATTGGTAACGAAGCGTTCGCCAGCGCGCAGGCCATTATTAACGCTAATCCGGGGTTAAGCCGAGCCGTTCGCCTGCGTCGTCAGAAGGATGCGGCCGCTATTTTCAACGGCATTATTCACAAGAACGAAAATTATGATGCCACCCTGTGCAACCCCCCGTTCCACGACTCCGCCGCCTCCGCACGGGCGGGAAGCGAACGCAAGCGGCGTAACCTGGGTCAGGCTGAAGATGGCGCGCTAAACTTTGGCGGCCAGCAGCAGGAGCTGTGGTGCGAGGGCGGGGAAGTGGCCTTCATTCTGCGCATGATTACCGAGAGTAAAGGCTTCGGTCGCCAGGTGAAATGGTTTACCACGCTGGTCTCCCGTGGCGATAACCTGCCGCCGCTGTACCGTGCGCTCACCGACGTCGGTGCGGTGAAGGTCGTCAAAAAAGAGATGGCGCAGGGCCAGAAGCAGAGCCGCTTTATCGCCTGGACCTTTATGGACGATAACAAACGCCGCAAATAGCACCCCATCGTAGGCCGGGTAAGGCGAAGCCGCCACCCGGCTCGGTTACAGCGTCGGCTCCTGCGGAGGGAGCGGCGAAGCGGGCGGCGACAATACCTGATACGTCTGCACCGGCGCTCTCACGTTCGCCAGATCGAAGTGTTTTTTCACCATGCTGTCGAGGGCAAAGCGCACTGTCCACTGTTTTAGCGGCTGGGTGGTAAACGACACGCGCAGGGTAAAGGCGGTGTTCGTCAGCCCGACGATGCCCGCGAACGACGGCTCGCCAATCACCAGCCCGCGAATATCCTCCATCTCCATCAGCTCGCTCACCGCATCGCGCAGCGCCTGCTTCGCCTTATCGGCATCCTCGTGACGATCGACGTCGTAATTCGCCACCACCGAACCAATGCCGCGCACAAAGTTGGCAAAAGTGGTGATCGATGACCACGGAATAATGTGGTACGCCCCGGTATCCTGACGCACGCCTACCGAACGAATGGACATCCGCTCCACCGTGCCGGTGAGCGGTCCGATGGTCACCAGATCACCGGTGTTCATCCCGTTCTCAAACTGGATGAAAACGCCGGTGATAATATCTTTAACCAGCGTCTGTGAGCCGAAGGAGATCGCCAGCCCCAGCGCACCGGCACCTGCCAGCAGCGGGGCGATATTAACCCCGATTTCCGACAGCACAATCATGATGGTGATGGTACTGATGATCACCGCCAGCGCGTTGCGGCACAGGGTCAGCAGCGTGCGGGCGCGGGCGCTCGGCAGCGGCCTGCCGTGAACATCCGACACCAGCCGGTTCTCAATAAGGCTTGCCAGCAGCGTCCAGCCCACGGCGGAGAAGAACAGGATCAGCGCGATACGAATAAGAATATCGACGGTCTTTTCCCCCGCGCCGTTATGCAGCCAGTTCCAGAAGTCAAACAGGCCCCACGCGTTCAGCAGCAGCATGATGGCCACGCAGACGGTCAGAATGCGCGCCACCTTCAGCGACACCGACGTCCAGCCATTTACCCGTTTTTGCAGCTCCGGGTAATTCCGCTGAACCTGCGGCGACAGGGTGATGGTTTTCGACAGCCAGCGGGAAAGCAGGCCAGAAACAAACGCCGCTATGCCGATAATCGCCAGGCTTTTGAACGTCGCCCCCATCATAAATTTCAGGCTGTTGCCCGGATCGAACAGGGAGAAGAAGCACAGCACGATAAAATAGGCGCTGGCCAGCCAGTGCCACACCAGCGCAAAGGCCCGAATAAACAGGCTGAAAAAGGAGAGGGAGCGATCGGCCAGGTTCAGCAGGCTGTCGGTGATGGCCTTTTTATTGTGGAAGATGAGGTACAGCGCCCAGACGGTAATGCAGAGCATGATCAGCACGTTCGCCAGCGCGCCGAACTGCACGTTCACCTGGTTGGAGATAATCGGCACGGCGACCAGCAGGCCGTAGCCAATCAATCCGCTCAGCACGCTCAGCCGCACCGCCCAGTATTTGGCGCTCCGATCCTGAATGGCGAAGGGGCGAAGATCCGGCACGTTCGGGCAGAATATTAGCCGCAGCAGCGCCTTAAAGAACTCGATCAGGGCAAAGGCGTTCAGGAACAGCCCCTGCTGGAAGGCGATGGTTTTATTCCCGGTATTAAGACGGTCGGCCAGCAGCTGACCGACAAAAAGCGTCAGCGCCAGCAGCAGCAAATCGATGATAAAGGCCCCGGTAATCATGGCCGGGAGGTGCAGCCAGCTGCTTTTATGCTGATTCTTTTTACGCCCCCACTGGCCCATCTTCCGGTAGAGCGGCCAGACGCACAGGCGCAGCAGCCAGTAAAAGATAAATACCGCACCCGCCAGAATAGAAAACTGCGTGGCGGCTGCGGAGAAGGTGTGGGGGTTAAAAGGCTTATGCGAGGTGCCAATCAGGTTGCGATAGAGCTGGGCAAAACGCGACGACAGGGCTTCCCCGTAGCGGCGGCTGATGTCGGTGACGTTTTCCAGCACCGTCTTTTCTTCTTCGGCTTCCGGCGGCGCTATGGTCGGAACCGGATCCTGAGGCGGCGTGGCGGCCACCTTCCTCAGCTGATCGATCAGCTCCTGCCGGGACGTGTCGTTCTCAAGCACGTCGGCAAGCGCGCTGTAGGCAGCTTTTTTCTTTTCAGCGTCGGGTTCTGGGGCCGCATTTTGCTGGGTGGCGGTGGCTCCGGTGGTGACGCCGGGAATGGTTACAGCGAGCGATGGCGCGCTAAACAGGCTAAACAGGCTAAACAGGAGTAACAGGATCCACGGCACGGCGTCCTCCGACAAAAATATCGTGCAAAATGATAAGTATAGAGGGCGAGACGCGGAGGGGAGTTTTTGGGAACAATCCGGCGTAAAAAAGCCGGGCATGCCCGGCTCAGTGTGTGGCTATCAGGAGACGTGTTGCAGGAATTCCTGGAGACGCTGGCTCGGTGGGTTCGCAATCAGCGCCTGCGGATTGCCGTCTTCCGCGATACGGCCCTTATCAATGAAGATCAGACGAGACGCCACTTTTTCGGCAAAGCCGATTTCGTGGGTCACGATCACCATCGTCATGCCTTCTTCCGCCAGATCCTGCATCACTTTCAGTACTTCGTGACGCAACTCCGGGTCGAGCGCGGACGTGGGCTCATCAAACAGCATCATCTTTGGCTTCACCGCCAGCGCACGGGCAATGGCCACGCGCTGCTGCTGGCCGCCGGACAGCTCTGACGGGTAGTGGTGGGCACGCTCTGCCAGACCCACTTTCGCCAGCAGATCTTTGGCCAGCGTTTCCGCCGCCGCTTTGCTGGCTCCGCGCACGCGCAGGGGGCCAAACATGACGTTTTCCAGCGCCGTCAGGTGCGGGAACAGGTAGAACTGCTGGAATACCATGCCCGCTTCCTGGCGGATCAGGCGCTCGTCCACTTTCGGATCGTTAACCTTCAGGCCATCGACGATCAGATCGCCGCTGGTGATCTCCTCGAGCTTGTTAATGCAGCGCAGCAGGGTGGATTTACCGGAACCGGACGGCCCGATGATCACCACCACTTCGCCCTGCCTGATGTTCAAATCGATATTGTGCAGCACCTGGGTTGGGCCGAAGTGCTTGGAAACGTTTTTAAATTCAATCACAGGATTTTCATCCTTCTTTCAAGACGACGCAGAACAAAGCTCAGGACAAGCGTGATAATCAGGTAGACAACGGCGACCGCACTCCAGATTTCCAGGGCGCGGAAGTTACCCGCGATGATCTCCTGGCCCTGACGGGTCAGCTCGGCCACGCCGATGACAATAAACAGCGAGGTGTCTTTAATGCTGATGATCCACTGGTTACCCAGCGGCGGCAGCATGCGGCGCAGCGCCAGCGGCAGTATCACGTGACGGATGGTTTCGCGACGGGAAAGGCCTAACGCCAGACCGGCTTCGCTGAAGCCTTTATGAATCGACAGCACCGCGCCGCGGGTGATTTCCGCAATGTAGGCGCCGGAGTTGATCATGATGGTGACAACGGCTGCGCTGAACGGGTCAATGCGCAGGTCGGTGAAGGCCATCGGCAGGGCGAAGTAGATAAACATGACCTGCACCACAATGGGGGTGCCGCGGATCACTTCGATGAAAACCAGTGCGATGTGGTTTGCAATCCAGCCGCCGTAGGTACGAGCGAAACCGGCCACCAGACCGATAATCAACCCGCCAACCAGACCGAGGACCGAAATCCACAGGGTCATTTTAGCGCCTTCAAGCAAGAGAGGAATGGCAGGCCAGATGGCGCTCCAGTCAAACTGCATGATGTATTCCTGTATACCGTGGTGAAAAACGAAAAACGTAGGCCCGGCGCGCGTGAGCGCCACCGGGCGTTACAAACCTGAATTCAGGTAAAGTTATTTAGGCTCGGTACCGAACCATTTTTTGTAGATTTCGTTATAGGTGCCGTTCTCTTTCAGGGTTTTCAGCGCGCCGTTCACTTTATTACGCAGGTCGTCGCTGCCTTTCGGGAACGCAATACCGTACTGCTGTGCTTCCAGAGAATCGCCTACCGCTTTGAACTTGCCGTTACCTGCGGTTTTGATGAAGTACAGAATGTTAGGCGTATCGTGCAGCACCGCGTCAGCGCGGTTGGTGCCCAGTTCCATATACGCGTTGTCGATGTTCGGGAACTGACGCAGGTCTTTGGTTTTGATGTTGGCTTTCGCGTAATCCACGGAACCGGTGCCGCTCTTCACGGCGACCACTTTACCGTCGAGATCTTTCACGCTTTTGACGTCGTTGTTATCCGCTTTTACCATCACCAGCAGGCCGCTTTTGTAGTAGCCGTCAGAGAAGTCGATCGCTTTTTTACGTTCTTCGGTGATGGTGATGCCCGCCAGCGCCAGGTCAACGTTTTTGGTTTGCAGCGCCGGGATGATACCGCTGAAGTCCATTGGCTTCAGGGTGTAATCCAGCTTGAGTTCTTTTGCGACAGCGGCCCACAGATCGACGTCAAAACCAACGTATTTGTCACCCTGTTTGAATTCAAACGGTACGAACGCCGTGTCAGTCGCCACAACAAGTTTGTCGGCGGCCTGCGAGGACACCGCAAACGCCAGGGTAAGTGCAGCCAGTGAAACTTTTAATACAGACTTCATAGCATTTCCTTTTATATCCACGGGGCGATCCCCTGCGAGAACCTCTGGCACAATGAAAAAATCATGCCAGTTTTACAAGCTGTTGTTTTGCAAAGGGGATGATGTCACGCATTGCACAAAAAGCGTGGCAATCCTGTCATCTTGCACCAGAATGGAGCACCGTTTTGGTGCGCTTCGTTAAGGTCTTCTGACAGGGGGATATTTAGCGCAGAATCTGACGAAAAAACAATCTTCCGTTAACGGTTGTGTGAGGTGATTATTACATTTCATTCACTTTTGCGACCATTGCGGGCAAAAGTGCGCACCATAAATGTGCAAAACCCCCGCCGTGGGCGAGGGTTATTCAGACAATCCGCAGGGATTATTCGATGTTGGACTCGATAAACCACAGGAATTGATCCAGGTCGCGGGAGGCAGCGGTAAAGATATCCGCAGTGTCTTCATCTTTCGCTTCGCCAATCGCTTTACGCACGTCGTTCGCGACGATCGCGTAACGGTCCGCCAGCTCTTTCAGGTGATCCTGAACGGTATGGATATCCAGCGGATAGCTTTTCAGTGGCGTTTTGCTGTTGATCACCTGCGTGGTACCCAGCGCCACACCGCCCAGCTGTACGGCGCGTTCGGCCATGGTATCCAGGTGAGTCACCAGTGCTGTGCGGAAGCCATCCAGCATTTCATGAACGGCAATAAAGTTTGCACCGCGCATATTCCAGTGGGCCTGCTTGGTGATCAGCGAAAGATCGATGAACTGGACCACCTGGCGATTCAGCAACTCAATGGTCGCTTTTTTATCGCTATCCGATACATCGTTACGGGTATAAAGCAGATTAGACGCTTTCGTTTTCACCAGTTTAGCGGTACTCATAATCTCATATCCTCTTGATGTTTGTGTCCCAGGTAATTACGGGATTAAGTATAGCACCGGATTTTTTCCCTGCGGTTTGGCTCTGCCTATTGGTTTAATAGCGAAAGGCGGGTTGAAGTTTTAACTTGCTGACTTTTATATGTTTTATATAAATTGATGCAGATCAATCTTAATTCCTTCCCAGACAAGGCGGGCAGCTGAAATATTTTGGCAATATAAGAGAGTTTGTAAGAAATTATTTGAAGCGCGGACGAGACCTCTATTCTGCATGGCCGGTAAGCCATGCAGAATTTAAGGGCTAGTTGAGGTCTATTTTTTCAACTTTTGGTTCCGGGCGCATGGTCAGCGTGGAGCCCATTGACGCCGCGATAATGGAACAGAGCGCCAGCGTCTGCACCAGCGTCAGGGTTTCGCCGAGGAAAATCATGCCGGAGATAGCGGCCAGCGCGGGCTCCATGCTCATGAGCGTGCCAAAAATACGCGTAGGCAGCCGCGTCAGGGCGATCATCTCCAGAGAGTAGGGAAGCGCCGTGGAGAGAATGGCGACCGCCAGCCCAACCGGCAGGATGGACCATTGCCAGATCGAATCCGTGGCCTGCGCCATGCCGATCGGGACAAAGATGATGGCGGCAATTAGCGAGCCCAGGGCGACCGTCGCAGGGCCGTGCTCTTCCCCCGCACGCTGGCCAGTGAGAATATACACCGCCCAGCAAGCCCCCGCGCCCAGCGCCAGAGCAGCCCCCGTCAGATCGATCTGTGAAACGCTTTGACCGAGCGGCAGCAGGAACCAGAGCCCCAGCACGGCCAGTATGACCCAGATAAAGTCCACCGGACGACGAGAAGAGAAGAGGGCAACCGCCAGCGGGCCTGTAAATTCAAGCGCAACCGCGATCCCCAGCGGGATAGTCTGAATAGAGAGGTAGAACATGTAGTTCATCCCTCCCAGCGCCAGCCCATAGAAGAGCAGGGGAAGGCGCTGCTCCTTTTTAAAACGTAGCCGCCAGGGCTTAAAGATAACCACGAGGATCAGGGTGCCTAACGCGATACGCAGCGCCGTAACGCCCGGCGCACCAACCAGCGGAAAGAGCGATTTTGCCAGCGACGCGCCGCTTTGAATGGACATCATCGCGATAAGTATGACGACCACCGGCATCCAGACCGACGATTTACGGGGTAAACCAGGCATCCTTTCTCCTGTCAATTTTTGTCAAAAGAGGTAAAAGTCGCAGTGTAATGGAAATAAGCTGCGACGGTTGAGCTACTGTTGAAAAAAATCCAGGGAAAATCCGTAAAATGAGGAAAGGTTGATGCTTTTATCGCCTGAAAGATTAGGAATAATCTGGATGAACTTTCTGGCGATGACGCGCACTATTAGCGTTTGAAGGTGAAAATCTGGAGTTATTTGAACAAGATAGCTGGTGCTGGAAATGTTCTGTTACAGGAAAGGTCGCATTAGACATCGTGAATGACAAAGAGTTTCACAGATTTTTTTGATATATTTAAAACTTACGGACTTACTTGAAGCACATTTGAGGTGGTTATGAAAAAAATTGCATGTCTTTCAGCACTGGCAGCTGTTCTGGCTGTTTCCGCAGGTACCGCTGTAGCGGCAACTTCTACTGTAACTGGTGGTTACGCTCAGAGCGATATGCAGGGCGTGATGAACAAAACCAACGGTTTCAACCTGAAGTACCGTTACGAGCAAGACAACAACCCGCTGGGTGTGATCGGTTCTTTCACTTACACCGAGAAAGATCGTACTGAAAATGGCTCTTACAATAAAGGTCAGTACTACGGCATCACTGCGGGTCCTGCTTACCGCCTGAATGACTGGGCAAGCATCTACGGTGTTGTAGGTGTTGGCTACGGTAAATTCCAGCAGACCGAAAACCAGGGTCTGAACCGTACTGCTAGCAACAGCGACTACGGTTTCTCCTATGGCGCAGGTATGCAGTTCAACCCAATCGAAAACGTTGCTCTGGACTTCTCCTATGAGCAGAGCCGTATCCGCAACGTTGACGTTGGCACCTGGATTGCGGGCGTAGGTTACCGCTTCTAATCACTTCGGTGAGCCAGTAAAAAATCCGCCCTTTGAGGCGGATTTTTTTTATGGAAGATAAAGCAAAACGGCAACCAGAGGTTGCCGTTTTTAGTGTTTGTGCCTCTTCCGGTAGGAGAGGCCAGTGTGAAGGCATCAGATCGCACGGAACGGCAGAGATCACTTACTCTTAATATCGAAAATATCCGTTCCCAGATGGTTATAGTCGACTTTCTGTAACTTAAAGTTGGTAATGTACACTGGCGGGCCCTTCTTCCCGGAGATAAACGGGTAATCATTTTTTATCTCTTTCGCCTTAATCCCCGTCCACTGGGAGAAGAATTTCAGGAAATCGTTCGCGGAACGACGCGCTTTGATGATGCGATGCGTTTTGTCATCACTCGACAGCACCATAAACGGTACCTGGAAGTTCTGCTGGAATTTGTCATCGTGGGCCAGATACTGCACCTCTTTTCCGCGCTCCTTAAACGCCAGACCGTGGTCAGAGAAATAGACCATTGAGAAGCTGTCGCCGCTGTTGCGCAGCTGTGCGTACAGCTTGCTGAGCAGATCGTCGGTTTGCGTCATGGTGTAGAGGTAGCAGGAGGTCTCTTTCGACTGCACGAAATCTGCGTATTTTCCCTTCGTGCGGTCGCAGGCTTGCGGATGGGAACCCATCAGATGCAGAACAATCAGCTGCGGCTGGGTGCGCTGGGTGGCAAAAACCTGCGCGGTCATTTTCAACAGCGCTTCATCTTGCGTATTTTTGTCCGCTTCGAAGTCACCGCTTTTCAGGAACTGTACCTCGTCGGCACGCTTCGCGATGCTGGCAATGGCGGTATCATATTCGCCAATCTGCCCCTGGTTGGAGAACCACCACGTCTGAAAACCGGCCCGGTTGGCCAGGGTGACAAAATTATCCTGAAACTGCGGTTTTCCATCCACGACGCGGTTGAGCGTCAGACCGAGAGATTTTTGCGTTGAGCCGCTGGCCGCCACGTAGTCGGTAAACAGCGTACCGTTGACGGCGCTGGCAAACGGCGTGTTATCCCAGTGACCGCCAAACGCGCCGAGCGCATCGCGACGCGCGCTTTCACCGATCACCACCACGTAGGTGTGATACTTCGGTTTTACCGCCAGCACGTTCCAGGTGTCTTTCATTGTGGAAAGCTCGGCCATACGCGCCTGCTCGTCGAGCACTTCCTCGTTATTCACCACCACGTCTTTAACGAAGCGAAACACCGGATAACCGGTATCTTTCAGCTTAAACACGCCGCCCCAGGCCAGGTTTTGTACCGGCGCGACAAAAAACGTCACCACGCTAAAGGCCAGGCACAGGCTTTCAACTTTACCCCACCGCTTTTTCTCGACGGGCTTACGACGAACCGCCATCACGCCCAGGGCAAAAATGAAAAGGCCAACCACGTAGTTGTACCACGGGAAGATCGTGAGGATCTCCGTGGACTCTTCCATATTGGTGGAGTGTAGCGCCAGCAGGGTATTAAAGTTCGGCGCGCCATAGGCCTGGCCAAACGGAAAATAGGCGGCAGCAACCAGAGAACAAATCCCGATAAGCACTTTTTGCACGCGCGGCACGCTTTGCCACAGCAGGTGAAGGATGCAGGTGAATCCGACGGCATAAAGCAGGCTGAAGGGGTAGCCAAGGGCAAAGTTAATCAGCAGCGATTGCAAAAAATAGAATCCCGTCCACGGGCTTAAGGCCCGGCTGCGGGTAACAAGTGTATCAATCAGGGTTACGTTCATAGATCGCTATCACGAAAACGCCATGTGCTCACCCTGGCGCCAAGGGTCAAAGCCTGCCTGACTGTGCGTGAAAAGGGAATGAGGGGTCCGCTTCAGCGAGCCGCAAAGGATGCAGGGCTGCAAGAAGATAGTGCGAGCGTGAAGTAAGGTCAACAGTTGCTAAACAGATGTTTTGCGAAGGGGGCTGCAAATCCGCAAAAATAATCGGGAAAAGGACAGTGTGCCGGAGAAAAATGACGGGAAAATGAAGCGGCGTACCGCGACGCCGCTTAGTGGGAAGATTTGTCGTCCTGCTGCGGTTTGGTGGTAAACATATCGCACAGCATGTTCACCAGCATCAGGCGCACTTTAAAAGGAGAGTGGGTAAACACGTTCATACACCTCTTGAATTCATTCATAAGACCTCCTGATTCATGATCCCTTCGATCCGTGAAGGGTGACTGCATTACATACAGATATAGCACAGGCTATATTGTATAGCTATGGCTAATTCGTTAATTTTTTGTGCTTGTAGAGCTATGGTTTACAATGTGCGCTCCGTTACAGGGCGCTGGAAGCGTCAACCCCATTGAGGAAGCACAATGAACCGTCGCGCAGGTAAGCCAACAACAAAAAAAACGACGCAACTGGTGAACGTTGAAGAGCATGTGGAAGGCTTCCGTCAGGTGCGTGAGGCGCACCGCCGGGAACTGATTGATGATTATGTAGAGCTGATCTCCGACCTGATCCGTGAGGTGGGCGAAGCGCGCCAGGTCGATATGGCCGCCCGGCTGGGGGTGTCTCAGCCAACGGTGGCCAAAATGTTAAAACGTCTGGCGTCGGTAGGGCTGATCGAAATGATCCCCTGGCGTGGGGTGTTTCTTACCGCTGAAGGCGAAAAGCTGGCGCAGGAGAGCCGCGAGCGCCATCAGATCGTCGAGAACTTTTTACTGGTGCTGGGCGTCAGCCCGGACATTGCCCGTCGGGACGCCGAAGGGATGGAACACCACGTCAGCGAAGAGACGCTGGTGAAGTTCCGCGAATTTACGCTCAAATACGGTCCCTCCGCTGAATGAACATTCCCGGTTTGCAGGCCCTGAAACGCGATCGCTTTTTCCATCTTTTACTCATCATTGGCGTTGGGCTCAGCGTCTTTGTGCCCTTCAGGCCGCAGGCCTGGCCCGCGGCAATAGACTGGCGCACCATTATTACCCTGAGCGGTTTGATGATGCTCACCAAAGGCGTTGAGCTGAGCGGCTATTTTGACGTGCTGGGGCGCAAAATGGTGCGCCGCTTTGCCACCGAGCGCAAGCTGGCCCTGTTCATGGTCTTTTCGGCGGCGCTGCTGTCGACGTTTCTCACTAACGACGTGGCGCTGTTCATTGTGGTGCCGCTGACGCTTACGCTGCGTAAGCTGTGCGAAATACCGGTTACCCGCCTGATTATTTTTGAAGCGCTGGCCGTCAATGCGGGTTCGCTGCTTACGCCGATCGGTAACCCGCAGAACATTCTGCTGTGGGGACGCTCGGGCCTGTCGTTTACCGCGTTTACCGGGCAGATGGCGCCGTTGGCGCTGGCGATCGTGGCGACGCTGCTGGTGGTCTGCTGGTTTGCCTTCCCCAATAAAACGTTGCAGTACCACAGCGGTACAGCCGGCCCCCAGTGGCAGCCGCGTCTCGTCTGGAGCTGCCTGGGGCTGTATATCGTTTTCCTCACCGCGCTGGAGCTAAACCAGGCGCTGGTGGGCGCGCTGCTAGTAGCGTGCGGTTTCCTGTTCCTCGCCCGGCGGGTGCTGGTGAGCGTCGACTGGACGCTGCTGCTGGTGTTTATGGCGATGTTTATTGACGTGCACCTGCTGGTTCAGCTTCCGGCATTGCAGAACGTTCTCCAGAGCGTCAGCGGTCTGTCGCAGCCGGGATTATGGCTAACGGCGATTGGTCTTTCGCAGGTAATCAGTAACGTGCCGTCCACCATTTTACTGCTTAACTATGTCCCCCCTACGGTGCTGCTGGCGTGGGCGGTCAACGTCGGTGGCTTTGGGCTGCTGCCCGGCTCGCTGGCAAACCTTATCGCCCTGCGCATGGCCAACGATCGCCGCATCTGGTGGCGCTTCCATCTATGGTCAATCCCGATGCTGCTCTGGTCAGCGGCTATCGGTTTCGGACTATTCCTTCTCATATAGTGCGCAATTTGTCAGTTTTTCCTGGCAAATGTATAGCAACGTCCTAGCTTTAGTGAACGGCATAGTGTGATGCCGCTCACTGACAGGACCGTTGCTGAACTATGGCAGAAGAACAAAATCCACCTGCTGACGAGCAGGATAAAAACAATAACGAGCGCAAGCGTCCGGGCAAAAAACCGTTAATTATCCTCGGCATTGTGGTCATCGTGATGGTGATTGTGGCGCTGGTCTGGTGGTTTTTAACCCGCAACGAAGAGACCACCGACGACGCCTTTACCGACGGCGACGTGGTGACCATTGCCCCTAAAACGGCGGGCTACGTAACTGAACTTCGCGTGCGGGATAACCAGCGCGTGAAGAAAGGGGACGTGCTGGTGGTGATCGATCCTCGCGATACCACCGCCCAGCGCGATCAGGCTCAGGCCCAGCTTGGGCTGGCGCTGGCGCAGCTGCATCAGGCCCAGGCGCAGCTGGCGCTCTCAAAAGTGCAATACCCCGCCCAGCGCGATGAAGCCAAAGCCCAGGTACTGAAAGCGCAGGCGGATATGGCCAACGCGCAGGCGGAGTACCGCCGTCAGCGCGGCGTTGACCCGCGCGCGACGACGCAACAAAGTATCGATTCCGCCAACGCTCAGCTGCGCAGCGCCCAGGCGGGTCTTGCCAGCGCGCAGGCACAGCTGGAAGTGGCGGAGCAGGTTCAGCTGCAAATCCGCCAGCAGGAAACGAATGTTGAAGCCCGCGAACGGCAGGTCGATCAGGCCAGGGCGCAGCTGGAAACCGCCAACCTGAACCTCTCCTATACCGAAGTCCGCGCCCCGTTCGACGGTTTTGTCACTAAGCGCAACGTCCAGCCCGGTACGCTGGTGCAGGCGGGCACGGCGCTGTTCTCGCTGGTCTCCCCGAACGTGTGGGTGGTGGCGAACTTCAAGGAGTCGCAGCTTGAGCGCATGAAGCCGGGCGATAAAGTGACGGTATCCGTCGATGCCTGGCCGGATATGGCGCTGGAAGGCCATATTGACAGCATCCAGCAGGGCAGCGGCTCGCGCTTCTCCGCCTTCCCGTCGGAAAACGCCACCGGTAACTTTGTGAAGATCGTGCAGCGCGTGCCGGTGAAAATCGTCATTGATAAAGGGCTGGATCCGAACAAGCCGTTGCCGCTTGGGCTGTCGGTTGAACCGAAGGTCACCGTGGAATGACGGACAGCAGCCACGAAAACTGGAAGCCCGCCAGTAACCCGTGGGCGGTGGCGATTGTGGTCACCCTGGCGGTGTTTATGGAGATTCTGGACACCACCATCGTCAACGTGGCGCTGCCGCACGTGGCGGGGTCGCTCTCGGCAAGCTACGACGAATCCACCTGGGTGCTGACCAGCTACCTGGTGGCGAACGGCATCGTGCTGCCGATCTCAGCCTTCCTGAGCCGGCTGTTTGGCCGCAAGCAGTTCTTCCTGATCTGCATTGTGATGTTCACCATCTGCTCGTTCCTGTGCGGCATCGCCACCGAGCTTTGGCAAATCATCCTGTTCCGCGTGATGCAGGGCTTCTTCGGCGGCGGGTTGCAGCCCACGCAGCAGTCGGTGCTGCTCGACTACTTCAAGCCGGAGGACAGGGGCAAAGCCTTTGGCCTCTCCTCCATTGCGATTATCGTCGCGCCGGTGCTCGGCCCGACGCTGGGGGGCTGGATCACCGATAATTACTCCTGGCGCTGGGTGTTCTTCATCAATATTCCGGTGGGGATCGTGACGGTGCTGGCCATCTACCAGCTGCTGGAAGATCCGCCGTGGGAGAAAAAGTCGGAAGAGAAGCTCACCGTCGACTGGACGGGGATCGGCCTGATCGCCCTCGGCCTTGGCTGTTTGCAGGTGATGCTCGACCGGGGCGAAGATGATGACTGGTTCTATTCGAACTTTATCCGCACCTTCGCGGTACTGACCCTGATCGGCATTATTGGCGCGATCTACTGGCTGATGTATGCCAAAAAGCCGGTGGTGGATCTGCACTGCATGAAGGATCGCAACTTTGCGATCTCCAGCCTGCTGATGGCGGGGATGGCGATGATCCTGTACGGCAGCTCGGTGGTGATCCCGCAGCTGGCACAGCAGGATTTGGGCTATACCGCCACCTGGTCCGGTCTGGTGCTGTCGCCCGGCGCGGTGCTGATTGTGCTGACTATTCCGCTGGTGCTGAAGCTGATGCCGGTGGTGCAGACGCGCTGGATCATCGCCTTTGGCTTTACCTGCCTGGCGGTGTCGTTCTTCTGGTCCCGCACTCTGACCCCGGACATCGATTTCGAGACGCTGGTTCTGTTCCGCAGCGCCCAGTCGATTGGGCTGGGGTTCCTGTTTGTGCCGCTCACCACCATCGCCTTTATTTCGATCCCAAGGCGGCTCAACGCCGACGCGGCGGCGCTGTTTACCATGTTCCGCAACGTGGCCGGCTCGATTGGCATTTCGCTGTCGACGGCGGCAATCACCGAGCGCTCGCAGGCGCACAGCGCGCACCTGGCCTACCAC
The DNA here is from genome assembly GCF_900322725.1 of Enterobacter cloacae complex sp. Lineage (NCBI taxonomy): Bacteria > Pseudomonadati > Pseudomonadota > Gammaproteobacteria > Enterobacterales > Enterobacteriaceae > Enterobacter > Enterobacter cloacae complex sp. The sequence goes on from NZ_LT991957.1 coordinate 3,580,832, forward strand.
GCTTCGCCGTTTAACGAGCAGTTCCAGCTGGCAATACGCGAAAGTGCGCAGGCGATCCAGAACTTCACCACTCAGGTGGGTGACCCGACCGGCATTGCCACCGGGCGGATGTACCAGACGATGATCGAGCAGTCGCGCTTCTTGGCCTACATCGACGTCTTCACCATTCTGAGCGCGGTGGCCTTCTTACTGATTCCGTTTTGTTTGTTGCTCTCGCCGGTTAAGAGCGAGGGGAGTGCAGGAGCACACTGATGATACACAGACGTTTACACCCCCTGATGATAATGATGCTGCTGGTGGGCTGCGCCGTCGGGCCGGACTACCAGCCACCCGCGCCGCCCGCCACCACACACTGGAACGATAAGGGCGACAGCGCGGTGAAATCGCAAACGTCTTCCGCCGCCACTAACCCGCGCTGGTGGAAAACCTTCGGCTCGCCGCAGCTCGACAGCCTGGTTGAGCGCGCCATCGCCGGGAATCTGACGCTACAGCAAACGGTATTGCGCATTGCCGGTGCGCGCGAACAGATTAACCAGGCGGGCGGGGCGTTTTTCCCGTCGGTGAATGGCAATGTGCAGGCAACGCGCCAGCAGCTTGGGCTGGAAGGGGAGCTAAAATCCCACGGCGTGTACGACCAGCTGAATAATGTCGATCCGCAGCTGCGAAGCGCGCTTGGCCCGCTGACGCAGCCGATCAATCTTTACCAGGGCAGCTTTGACGCCCAGTGGGAAATCGACCTCTGGGGCAAGGTTCGCCGTCAGGTGGAAGCCGCTGAAGCACAGCAGAAAGCCGCCATCGAACAGCGTAACGATGCGCTGGTGTCGCTGGAGGCCGAAGTGGCGCGGGCGTGGCTACAGCTGCGCGGGGCGCAGAGCATCATCGCCACGCTTAATACGCAAATTGAGAGCGCGCAGCAGACGCTGGATCTGACCGAAAGCCGCCAGCGCGGCGGGCTGTCGCCGCAGATGGACGTGGAAAACGCCCGGGCGCAGCTGGGTAATCTTGAAGCCCAGCTACCGCAGTATCAGGCCCAGGAACGCCAGGCGATGAACGGGCTGGCGATCCTGCTCGGTAAACCGCCGGGAGCGCTGGACGCCGAGCTGCAATCAGCGCAGCCGATGCTCGCGCTGCCGGATATCGTACAGACCGGCATTCCGTCGACGCTGGCCCGCCGCCGTCCCGACGTGCGTGAAGCAGAGGCGAACCTCCACGCCGCCACGGCGCAGATTGGCGTCTCGGTGGCTGAACTGTTCCCGAGCTTCACCCTCTCCGGACAGTTTGGCCTGCGCAACAGCGAATCCGGCTGGCTGACCGACTGGAGCAGCCACTTCTACAGCTTCGGCCCGCAGGTTACCATTCCGATTTTCCAGGGCGGTCGGCTGGTCTCCAGCGTCAAGGTGGCGCGCGCGCAGCAGGGCGCGGCGGTGCTGGACTATCGCCAGACGGTGCTGACGGCGCTCGGCGATGTCGAAAACGCGCTGGTGAGCTATCGCACCGATCAGCAGCGTGAGGCGGGTCTGGCGAAAACCATCGACGCATTGCAAAACGCCTTTGATCTCGCCAGCGACAGCTACCGGCAGGGGATCGCCAGCTTTATCGACGTGCTGGACGCCCAGCGTCAGCTGGCCCAGGCCGAACAGCAGCGCGCGCAGGCGCAGGTGCAAAGCGCGCTTGACCTGGTAGCGCTTTATAAAGCCCTCGGCGGCGGCTGGGAGCCGTATCAGCAGGTGCGACTGCCGGATTATGCTGTCTTTGGCGACGCTCCGCGCGGATAAATTCAGAGAAATGGGCAAGAAACGGACAGGAACGCCACATTCGCGAGGGCAGAGGGGCGGGTATAACTGACAGACACCCAAACGACATGCGAGGAATGACTTATGCGTTATCAAAAACTGGGCAATACCGGGCTGTTTGTTTCTGAACTGTGCCTCGGCACCATGACCTTCGGGGGTGAAGGCGGCATGTGGGGCAAGATTGGTCAGCTACAGCAGAGTGAGGCCGAGCAGCTGGTGGGCCGCGCGCTGGATGCCGGGATTAACTTCATCGACACCGCCGACGTTTACTCGGAAGGGCGTTCGGAGGAGATTACCGGGCAGGCGCTGAAGAACCTGAAAATTCCGCGCGAAAACGTGGTGGTTGCCACCAAGGTGTTTGGTGAAACCGGCACTGCGGAGGTGAACTCGCGCGGTAGCTCGCGGTATCACATCATCAGCAGCGTGAAGGAGAGCCTGCGCCGCTTGCAGCTGGATCATATCGATCTCTATCAGCTTCACGGCTTTGACCCGGCAACGCCTGTTGAAGAGACGCTCTACGCACTGGATAACCTGGTGCAGCATGGTCACGTGCGCTACATCGGCGTCTCGAACTGGGCGGCGTGGCAGATAGCCAAAGCGCTGGGCATTTCCGAGCGTCTGGGGCTGGCGCGTTTTGCGTCGTTGCAGGCGTACTACACCATCGCCGGACGCGACCTTGAGCGCGAGCTGGTGCCAATGATGCAGAGCGAAGGCGTCGGACTGATGGTCTGGAGCCCTCTGGCGGGCGGTCTGCTGAGCGGAAAATACGATCGGGACGGGCAGAGCGCGACCGGTGGTCGTCGTCTGGCGTTCGACTTCCCGCCGGTAAATAAAGACCGCGCCTTCGACTGCGTGGACGTTATGCGCAAGATTGCCGGGAGCAAGGGCGTCTCTGTCGCACAAATCGCCCTGGCGTGGCTGTTGCACCAGAAAGCGGTGACCAGCGTCATTATTGGTGCGAAACGCGTCGATCAGCTTGACGATAACATTGCCGCTACCGGGATCCGCTTAAGCGAAGACGAGCTTAAGCAGCTGGATGCCGTCAGCGCGCTGCCGCGTGAATATCCGGGCTGGATGCTGGAGCGGCAGGGGGAGTATCGTCGCAATCAGCTTGCGCAACAATAACGCTGCTCATCCCCGGCGGCGCTTCGCCTGCCGGGGATGATATCGAAGAAAATGACGATAAGCTGCTTTTGCCGATTCAACGTCGGGCTCTGCCGTTAATCAGCAACCGTCTTTGCAGGTTGCCGCTGGGTTTTGCTCAAGGATCCTTACCAGCAGGGCTCGGGGTTCTCTTATGACATCTGTTCCAATTGCCAGTACTTTGCCGTCCCGTTCTGCTGAATACTTCGCGACAACATCACCGAATGCATTTCGCTGGAGGGCGACCTGTTGTCCTGCTTTGACCATATCGCCGGGTTTAACGAAAACTTCCGCAAACCCACCCGTGGTTGCGCGTATTGAACTGATAGCATTACCAATATACGTTTTATTGCTGCTGGCGGTTGCGCCGATTTTGCCTTCAATAATCCTGTAATGGATCAGGACATTGAGAGCGCCTTCTACACCCCGGGCAATCATATCCTGCTGGTAAATCCTCGGCTCTCCCGTCTCGGCTGTTATCGCCGGGATACCATTTTGAATAAAGGTGGTTTCCACTGAGCCTGCTTCGCCGGGATCTTTCTTAATTTGATCTGCCGGAAAAAGTTCCGCAATAGTCCGGGCATCTGCATTTCGATAGTCGGCATAAATGAACAGAGGATAAGCCGTTCCGGTAGACTGGGTGTGATAGTCAATCGCCAGGTCCACATTTCCCTTGTAAACGTTATTCCACATCATCCATGCCTGACGCTCAGGAGGGTTACCCGTTTCTTTTCCGGGATGCACGCGGTTGTAGTCAATCGTCTCACCCCCATCTGTTGAAACAGACCATGTCCGGGAGACCCTTTCAAGACCAGAACGGTTTGGGCCAATAATGCCAATAACGCTTCCTTTCATTTTCGCGGGGTCCAGTTGTTCCATCACTTTTTGTACGATGCGCACGCCATTTAGTTCATCCCCGTGGACGCCCGCCTGAAGCAGAACTTTCTTCCCGTCCGTTTTACCTTTTGCCACCATGATGGGGACATACCAGCGCTGTCCCGTTCCTGTCTCAACCCCCTCGAACATGAAGCGATGTTGTCCTGCTGTCAGGTCTGATACATCCAGAGTAGAGATCACCGGCACTCCTTGCACCTTATCACCCGTATACACCGTTGCCGCGTGAGTCATTGAGCCTGGCAACGCTAAGCTGAGAGCGAATGCGATACGGCGAGTAGATATCTTCATGAGCGTCATTTTCCATTTGATAGGGTTGAGATTTTTATTTTTTGGCCTGGGCCGTGGTTCGTGCGCATTAAGTTAATAATGATTTTATGAGGCCAGCCAGTGGCACGAGCGGGAAATGTGATTCTGCATAGGCTTACGCTCCGGCCTCAGTAACAGGGTTTGCGCGATTCATTTTTCCTGCCCGGCGGCTTCTTTCCGACACTCCTCACAAAAAACGATCCTCCCCTTTGATCGAAATTTCATCTTCGCCTATATGACTAGTCATGAGATTTTAAATGACTAGTCATATAGGGAGAGAGCATGAACAATTCACTGCCAGCCAACTTTTTATGGGGCAACTCGGTGTCCAGCATGCAGACGGAAGGGGCCTGGAACGAGGGCGGGAAGGGGATGTCGGTGTACGACATTCGTGAGGCCGGGGAAAACGTCTCCGACTGGAAGGTGGCGACAGACTCCTACCACCGCTACCGGGAAGATTTCGACCTGATGCAGGATCTGGGCATGAACTGCTACCGTTTCCAGATCTCCTGGAGCCGCGTCTGCCCGCTGGGTGACGGCGAGTTCAACGACGAAGGCATCGCATTTTACGACCGCTTTATTGACGATCTCATCGCCCGCGGCATTGAGCCGATGGTCTGCCTCTACCACTTCGATATGCCGCTGGCGCTGGCGCAGGAGTACAACGGCTTCAACGATCGCCGCGTGGTGGAGGCCTTTATCCGCTACGGCAAAAAGATGATCGACTGCTTCGGGGACCGGGTGAAGTACTGGCTGACCTTCAACGAGCAGAACATTTTCCATATGCCGGAAGCGTTCCGCATTTCCGGCTATATGAAGGGCGAGAAGACTCTGCGCGAGCTGTATGAGCTTCAGCACCATGCGATGGTGGCGCACATGTCGCTGACCGAATACCTGCACCAGACGAAACCGGGCCAGCTAATGGGCGGCATGCTGGCGCACCAGCTGATTTATCCGGCCACCTGCAAGCCGCGCGATATCTTCTGCGCCCAGCAGTACGACGAATTCCTCAACCAGAACCTGCTGCGCGTCTTCGCAGGCCAGGGCTACAGCCCGGCGGTGATGGCGGTGGTGGAGCAGGAGGGCTTTGGTGATATCTATCGCGCCGACGATCTCGCCCTGTTCGCGCGCACGAAGAACGACTTTATGGCCTTCAGCTACTACGCCAGCAAAACGCTGGACAGCGATGCGATCCCGGAAGGCACGCCGGTCAACGATTACCTGCTGCACGGCGAGAAAAATAACCCGTACCTGAAGGCCACCGAGTGGAACTGGCAGATCGATCCGCTGGGCTTTCGCACCATCATCACCCGCTATGCCAACGACTGGCGGATGCCGGTCTTCCCGATTGAAAACGGCATAGGCGTGATTGAGTCCTGGGACGGGGTCAACCCGATTGAGGATACCTACCGCATCGACTACCACCGGGCGCATATCGAGGCCATGAAGGACGCGATGTTCGAGGATGGCGCAGAGGTCATGGGCTACCTCGGCTGGGGACTGATTGACATTCTCAGCTCGCAGGGCGACATGCGCAAGCGCTACGGCGTGGTCTACGTCAACCGTGAGAATCACGACCTGAAAGACCTGAAGCGCGTGCCGAAGAAGAGCTACGCGTGGTTCAAACAGGTTATCCATACCAACGGACGCGAGATGTAAGCCGTACGCTGCCGGGCCGTTTTTGTGACTGATTGATGGGACCTATCCGCTATGTCTGAAACAAAAATAACACCGCACATGCAGTCTTTTGTCGATAAGTTTGTTGAGTTCTCGGCGCGCCTGGCAAACCAGGTGCACCTGCGCTCCCTGCGCGATGCCTTCGCCACGGTGATGCCGATTTTCATCCTCGCCGGTCTGGCGGTGCTGGTGAACAACGTGGTGTTCCCGTGGATTTTTGAGGGCGACACGCTCACACAGTTTAAGGTGTGGGGTGAGGCGATCGTCAACGGCACGCTGAACATCGCCGCGCTGCTGCTGGCCCCGATGATTGCCTGGTCGCTGGCGCGCAACAAAGATTTCGACAATCCGGTCTCGGCAGTGGTTATCGCCGTCAGCAGCTTTATCATCATGATGCCGATGCGCTTACAGATTACGCCCGTCGGCAGCGAGGCCACGGTGAACGTCACCCAGGTGCTGACGTTCGCCAATATCGGCTCTACCGGGATTTTCGCCGGGGTACTGATTGGCCTGCTCTCCACCGAACTGTTCATCGCCATTTCGCGGCTGAAGGCGCTGCACATTTCGCTGGGGGAAAACGTGCCTCCGGCGGTGAGCAAATCCTTTACCGCGCTGATCCCGACCATTCTCACGCTGTCGCTGTTTGCGGTGCTGGCGGCACTGCTGGCTAACGTGCTGCACACGGATCTGATCCACCTCATTACGACCTTTATCCAGCAGCCGCTGCGGCTGATCAACACCAGCCTGCCGGGGACGATTTTCATCTACAGCTTCGGCAACTTCCTGTTCACGCTCGGCATTCATCAGTCGGTGGTCAACAGCGTGGTGCTGGAGCCGTTCCTGCTGATCAACACCAACGAGAACATGCTGGCCTTCGCCAACGGACAACCGATCCCGCACATCATCAACAACATCTTTGTGCCGACGTTTGGCATGGTGGGCGGTACGGGCAGCACGATCTCGCTGCTGATCGCCATCTTTATCTTCTCGCGGCAACAATCGGCGAAGCAGGTGGCGCGTCTGTCGCTGGCGCCTGGTTTATTCAACATCAACGAGCCGGTCATTTTCGGCCTGCCGATCGTCTTTAACCTGCCGCTGATGATCCCGTTTGTGCTGCTGCCCGCCATCGGCATTTATTTTGCGTGGCTCTGTACCACGCTGGGGCTGATGTCGCGCTGTGTGGTGATGATCCCGTGGACCACGCCGCCGATCCTCAGCGCCTGGCTGGCGACGGCGGGGGACTGGCGCGCCGTGGTGGTGCAGTTGGCAATCATTGTATTTGGTGTATTCTTCTACCTGCCTTTCCTCAAGGTGGCCGAGAGAGTGGCGCTGAAGAACAGCGGGACAGAAAACTAATCAGAAGGAAGGACGATGGCGGCGAAGTACATCACCATAGCGCGGGAAATCAAAAAACGCATCATCAGCCAGCAGTACGCCGCCAATGAACCGCTGCCGGACCAGTTTGCGCTGGCGGCGGAGTTCAGTACCAGCCGGATGACCATTCAGCAGGCGATGCGCCAGCTGATCGTCGAAGGGCTGGTCTATACGCGTCAGGGGCAGGGCACCTTCATTCGCAAAAACTTTCTCCAGCTATCGCAGTGGGATCTCTCCGGCAGCGACTACTTCGGGGCCACCAAAACCTGGGAGCATTTAGGCACGGTGACGAGCAAGGTGGTGCATTTCGAGCTGCGCTTCCCGAACGAGAAAGAGCAGGCGTCGCTGATGATAAACCCGGATGCGCCGATCTATGACTTCATCCGCCTGCGCTTGCTGAACGGTGAGCCCATGTCTCTGGACGCCACGGTGATGCCGCTCAATCTGGTGCCTGGCCTGAACAAAGCCCATCTTGAAAGTTCGGTGTTCCAGTACGTTCAGGAGACGCTGGGGCTGAAGATCATGGGGTCATATCGGGTGGTGCGGGCACTGAAGCCCAGTGCGCTGGATATGCAGCATCTGATCTGCGAGCAAACCGATCCGGTGCTGGAGGTGGAGCAGGTGATCTATCTGGAGGACGGCACGCCGCTGGAGTACGCCCACTGCCATTATCGCTACGATCATGGCGGCATTGTTATCGTAAATAACGGATAAAAAAAAGCGGGCACCGTGGCCCGCTTTTTTGACGTTTCGCAATCAGTTCAGACGTACCGGCATACCGGAACGGTTCTGAATCGCCTGGTCAACGACGGTCGTTTCAACATCCGCCTGAGAGGTCACGGCCTGCACCGCGCTGGTCAGCTTAATTGGCACGATTTCGTTGTTGTTGATCTGATCTTCGCTGGTGGACAGCGGGTTGTGCACTTCAATGTAACGGCTACCGTCCGGCTCGGAGGTCGCTTTCACCGGTTCGTTGATGAACTGCACGCGCGTGCCGACCGGCACGTTTTCAAACAGGAACTTGATGTCGTCGTTACGCAGACGCACGCAGCCGTGGCTCACGCGCAGGCCGATACCGAAGTTAGCGTTGGTGCCGTGGATGGCATACAGACGGCCAATGTACAGCGCGTACAGACCCATCGGGTTATCCGGGCCGGCAGGTACAACGGCGGGCAGCGGCTCGCCCGCAGCGATGTATTCCGCGTGCATTTTGGCGGTCGGCGTCCAGGTTGGGCCCGCTTTCTTACGCTCAACTTTGGTGGTCCAGTTCAGCGGGGTATCTTTGCCCAGCTGGCCGATGCCGATAGGCAGCACGATCACCGTGTTGGTGCCTTTCGGATAGTAATACAGACGCATTTCGGCGCTGTTGATCACGATACCTTCGTGAACGGTATCCGGCAGGATCAGCTGCTGCGGAATGTTAAGCACCGTGCCCGCTTTTGGCAGATACGGGTCAACGCCCGGGTTAGCTTCCAGCATGTTAGACAAGCCGAGCTGGTACTGCGCCGCGAAGTATTCCAGCGGCTGGGTGTTACCTTCCGGAACCGTCACCACCTGGTTTTCACCCACCAGACGGCTTCCGTCTGTCGGCAGGGGATACGTCACCGCAGACGCGGTCTTACAAAAACCTACTACGGCTAACGCCGCCGCAAAAAGCGTTGTTAATTTCATGTTCATGTTATGCGAGGTATCTAAGCCATTCTGGCGATGAGTTGATAAGACTGAATCTGTAATGGGAGCGCATTATATGTGCATTCCCGTTAACTGGGAATTCAGATGTGTACGAAATCACATTTTTTTCGATTTTGTTAAAGTTTAGTGGATTACCGCAACACGGGATCTCAATTCGGAATTGTGGCATAATGCCGTGTTTATCACACTTTTCGCAGGAATCTCTCCGTGTTAGTTACCAGCAACGTCACTATGCAGTTTGGCAGTAAGCCGCTGTTCGAAAATATTTCCGTCAAATTTGGCGGCGGCAACCGTTACGGCCTGATTGGTGCCAACGGTAGCGGAAAATCCACCTTTATGAAGATCCTCGGCGGCGATTTAGAGCCGACGCTGGGCAACGTGTCGCTCGATCCGAACGAGCGTATCGGTAAGCTGCGTCAGGATCAGTTCGCCTTCGAAGAGTTCACCGTGCTCGACACTGTGATCATGGGGCACGCGGAGCTGTGGGAAGTGAAGCAGGAGCGCGATCGTATCTACGGTCTCGCCGAAATGAGCGAAGAAGACGGTTACAAAGTGGCCGACCTGGAAACGCAGTACGGCGAAATGGACGGCTACTCTGCGGAAGCGCGTGCGGGCGAGCTGCTGCTGGGTGTCGGTATTCCGGTAGAACAGCATTACGGCCCGATGAGCGAAGTCGCCCCAGGCTGGAAGCTGCGCGTGCTGCTGGCACAGGCGCTGTTCTCTAACCCGGACATCCTGCTGCTCGACGAACCGACGAACAACCTGGACATCGACACCATCCGCTGGCTGGAGCAGACGCTGAACGATCGCGACAGCACCATGATCATCATCTCGCACGACCGTCACTTCCTGAACATGGTTTGTACGCACATGGCGGATCTGGACTACGGCGAGCTGCGCGTTTATCCGGGCAACTACGATGAGTACATGACGGCGGCAACTCAGGCGCGTGAACGTCTGCTTGCCGACAACGCCAAGAAGAAAGCGCAGATTGCGGACCTGCAATCCTTCGTGAGCCGCTTCAGCGCCAACGCCTCTAAATCCCGTCAGGCAACATCGCGTGCCCGTCAGATCGACAAAATCAAGCTGGAAGAGGTGAAAGCCTCCAGCCGTCAGAACCCGTTCATTCGCTTCGAGCAGGACAAGAAACTGTTCCGTAACGCGCTGGAAGTTGAGGCGCTGACCAAAGGCTTTGATGAAGGCCCGCTGTTTAAAAACTTCAACCTGCTGCTGGAAGTGGGCGAAAAGATTGCCATTCTGGGCGCCAACGGCGTGGGTAAATCCACCCTGCTGAAAACCCTGGTAGGCGAACTGCAACCGGACAACGGTACCGTGAAATGGTCAGAAAACGCGCAGATTGGTTACTACGCGCAGGACCATGAATATGAGTTCGAAAACGACCTAACCGTCTTCGACTGGATGAGCCAGTGGAAGCAGGAAGGGGACGACGAGCAGGCGGTACGCAGCATTCTGGGGCGTCTGCTGTTCAGCCAGGACGACATCAAAAAGCCCGCCAAAGTGCTCTCCGGTGGTGAAAAGGGCCGTATGCTGTTCGGCAAGCTGATGATGGAAAAACCGAATATTCTGGTGATGGACGAACCGACCAACCACCTGGATATGGAATCTATCGAATCGCTGAACATGGCGCTGGAGATGTATCAGGGCACCCTGATTTTCGTCTCTCACGACCGTGAATTCGTGAGCTCCCTGGCGACCCGCGTAATCGAAATTACGCCAGAGCGTGTGGTGGACTTCACCGGTAACTACGAAGATTACCTGCGCAGCAAAGGTATCGAGAGCTAAAAAAAGCCCGGTGGCGCTTCGCTTACCGGGCCTACGGGTGACTTTGTAGGCCGGGTAAGGCGAAGCCGCCACCCGGCAATGTTCAGAGCACCCACTCGCTCCCTTCAACCCCGTTCACCCGCAGCGTACGTTTTTCTCCCGCCGGTAACGACACCTTCAGCGCTTTCCACGCCGGACGATAGTCCCCACGCGCATTCACCTTCAGGTTGATGGTTGATCCGTCACACACCATCTCCCATTCCACCCACAGCGCGTTGCCGTTCCGGTAGCCCCAGCTTTCGCCGTCGTCCTCAAACAGCATCCCTGTGGTGGTGCCGACGCCTTTCACCGGGAAAAGCTTCAGCTCACGGGTATCGTCTTTATCGGCACTCAGGTGACGGATGCGATCGCTGAGCGGCAAACCGGCCCCGGCGCGCACCAGCAGCGGCAGTTTTTCCAGCGGCGCGTCGAGAACGATCGACTGGCCGCCGGCGAACCACGCGTGGGTGTAAAAATCGTACCAGCCGGTGTCGTTGTCCGGTAGCCAGACGCGGCGCTTGCGCTGCCCGGCTTCGACGACGCTTGCCACCAGCAGGTCGCGGCCCAGCAGGAAGTCATCGCACTCTTCAAACGTCTGCGCGTCGTGCTCGTGATCGAGGAAGGTCGGGCGCAGCATCGGCTCGTCGTCGGCGTGCGCCTGCCAGAGCAGGGTGTAGAGATACGGCAGCAGGCGATAGCGCAGTTCAATGGCGCTGCGGATCGCAGGGGTCACGCCCGGGTACATCCACGGTTCGTTCACGGTGCGATCGTCATTCCAGGAATGGATGGTGAAGCGCGGATGCATCACGCCGTTCTGCACCCAGCGCACGAACAGCTCGGCGTCCGGCTTATCACCAGAGAAACCGCCCACGTCGTGACCAACGTTGAACAGCCCGGACAGGCTCATGCCCAGCCCCATGCGAATGTTATAGCGCAGGGTGTCCCAGTTGGTGCGGTTGTCGCCGCTCCAGGTCTGAACGTAGCGCTGCATCCCGGCGCAGCCGGAGCGGGAGATCAGATACGGACGCTTCTCCGGCGCAAAACGCTGCTGCGCTTCCAGCGAGGCGCGCATCATCAGCAGCGGCATCACCGGACGAATGTGCTTGATGGCAATCTCCTTGCCGAAACCATAGCAGCGCGCTTCCCCGTCCCACACTTCGTACTCGTTGTTGTCGTTCCAGGTGGAGTCGATGCCCATCTCCAGCAGCTGCGTGGTCACGCCGTTCTGCCACCACTGCACCGTCTGCGGGTTGGTGAAGTCGAGGTGCGAGCCTTCGTCATCCCAGAAGCTTGAACGTTCAGGCGCATCGGTTTCTGAATCACGAATGAACAGGCCGCGTTCCGCCACTTCGCCGTAGCGAGGATGATCCTGCAACAGGCACGGCTTGATGTTGGCCGCAAGCTTCAGCCCCGCATCGTGGAATGCCTGGCTCATCACCTTCGGCTGCGGCACCTTATCGTAATTCCAGTTGAAAACGTAGCGCTTGCCGTTAATCGAGGTATAGCCGGAGGAGAGCTGGAACGAGTCGCACGGAATGGCGTGCTCATCGCACAGGCGGATGAAGTTCATCAGTTGGTTCTGGGCGTCCGGCGCGTCGGTATAGTGCATGGTCGAGCCGCTGTAGCCCAGGCTCCATTTCGGCCCGAACAGCGTTTTCCCCGTCAGGCGAACGAAGGCTTTGGTGACGTCCAGCGCGCGCTCGCCGGTGAAGAGGTAGTAGTCGATGTCGCCCGCTTCCGCCTGCCAGCGGCGATAGGCGGTGTGATAGTTGTCGATCTCGTTACCCAGATCCAGCCAGCAGCTGCTCAGGTTATCGTAGAACAGGCCGTAGCTCACGTCATCGCGGCGGGTGAGGGTGAACGGGATGTGCTTGTACAGCGGATCGGTGCTGGCGGCGTTGTAGCCCATCGCGTCCAGGTTACGCATCTCATAGCGTTTGCCGTTGCGCTGTAAATTACCCGCTTTCTCGCCCAGCCCGTAGAAACGCTCGTCCTTGCGGCGGCTGAGATAGTGCGCCACGCCGTCGCCGTGAGCGTTAAGCAGGTAGGCGCTGGTCGGGCGATCCTGGACCAGCGGCTGCCATTCGCCGGCATCATTGCGGTAGTGCCACTCCAGCCACAGGGGCTGGTGGACGGTGACGCGCAGCTGCTCGGTTGCCACCGTTAACGTGTCATCCTGCTGCGTCAGGGTCCAGGCCGGGCAGGAAAAACCGCTTATGTCGTCACGACGGCGGCCTTCCCACGGCACGTCTTGTTCCGGGGCGATACTCCAGGTGCGGTCCAGCGCCAGCTCGCCTTTGCGTTTGATTAGCACGCGGAACAGGTTCTGTTCCAGCACGTACAGGCACAGGCGGTGCTGATTATCCACCAGCAGTTCAAGATGATTCGCAGACTGCTTATCAACGGTCCAGTTTTTCAGGGTTTTCATATGCAATACATCCACTATCAGGCGCGCTTGGCGCGACGTTCAGCAATAAATGCCACCAGGAAGAGAGCGCCAATCAGGTCAAAGAACCCCATGGCGATAAAGAGCGGGTTGAAGCCGATTTTGTCGGCGGTCACCCCGATTAACAGGGAGAACAGGAAGCTGGCGATCCACGCCGCCGAGCCGCGCATGCCGTTGACGGTCGCCATCTGGCCCTTATCAAAGGACTCCACCACCAGCGCGCTCAGCATGCAGGAGATAATCTGGTGCCCGAAGCCGCCGATGGAGATCAGCACGATGGTGATATACGGGTCGCGAGTCACGGCGACGATGGCCAGCGAAATCATCAGGAACGCGCCGGTGACGGAGCTGGCCACCACCGAGTTGACGCGGGAGCAGCCGAACCAGCGGGTGTAGAGCCGGGTGAGGTAGCCGCTCGCCACGCTGCCGAGGTCGGCGGCCAGGAACGGCAGCCAGGCGAACATCGCAATCTGCTTCAAATCCATGCCGTGCTCTTTAGCGAGGTACAGCGGCACCCAGAAGCTCAGCACTGCCCAGGCCGGTTCCGCCATAAAGGCCGGAATGGCGATACCGTAGAAGCGTTTGTTCTTCGAGACGGTTTTCAGCGCGGTCAGAAAGGGCAGCCTGACCGGCGCAGGTTCGTTATCCTGCTTGATAAACGCCAGCTCGTCGCGGCTCAGGTTCGGGTGCTGTTCCGGGTTGTGGTAGAACGCCCACCAGAGGATCACCCACAGCAGCGCCAGCACGCCGGTAAACATAAACGCACCCTGCCAGCCAAACGAGGCGTGGGCAAAGTAGATGATAGGCGGGGCCAGCATGGCGCCAATGGAGAAGCCCACGCCCGCCCAGCCGGCGGCAACGGGACGCTCTGATTTCGGGAACCATTCACCGATGGTTTTGGCGTTCGCTGGCGTGGCGGCAGCCTCAGAAGCACCCATAAAGAAGCGCAGGATCGCGAGATGCAGCCAGCTTCCGGCGCCCGCATGGAAGATGCACATCAGCGCCCAGATCCCGGCGCAGACCATAAAGCCAATCTTGAGGCCGATAACGTCGATCAGCCAGCCGCACAGGGGCTGGAAAATGGTGTAGGCAATCTGAAACGCGCCGACGATCCAGGAGTATTGCTCGGTGGTGATACCAAGGCTCTCCTTCAGCTCAGGGGCGAGAATACCTAACGAGTTACGGGTGATGTAGTTAACGGTCACGCCAAGAAGAAACAGCACCAGCACATACCAGCGCAGGTTCTTAATGACGCGACGGGTTTTGCTTGTCGCAACAGTGTTATTGATGTCCTGACTCATTTTCTTCTCCACAAGACGGACGGTAGGGGACGTGGGTTCAGGTGTCACACAGCGTTATGCGTTTGAAAGTTATCTGTTTTAGAGTGTTAAGCTGCTATACAACTAGTATGGAAGTTGTGTGACAGGTTCACCTTATGAAAGAAAATGAGCAGGGAATAGTGGATTTTGTGCAAACTTTCTCATAACTGAGGTTCGTTTATCGGCATTATGGCGTTCAGCTAAGTTATTACCTGACAAAGATGCTGTGAAAATTTTTTCATTTCACATCTGGAGCCAGATCACAAAATGGATAAAAGGCTTAAAATCACCGAAATCGCCGCCCGTACCCAGCTCTCCATCAGCACCGTTTCTCGCGTGCTGGCGGGGAAGGCAAACACCAGCGAAAAGGCGCGGGCGAAGGTGCTGGCGTGCGCGCGGGAGCTGGGGGTAATGGACGGCATGGCGGCGGGGCGTCTGCTGTTAAATAGCCTGGTGGTTTTTGCCCCGCAGCGTGCTTTTGACGAGCGGTCCGACATCTTTTACTACCGCGTCATCCAGAGCGTCGGTAAAGGCCTGGCTTCGCACGAGGTTCGCCTGCGTTACTGCGCGCTGGAGGAGAACGACAGCGACGCGCAGCTG
Source organism: Enterobacter cloacae complex sp. (assembly GCF_900322725.1). NCBI lineage: Bacteria > Pseudomonadati > Pseudomonadota > Gammaproteobacteria > Enterobacterales > Enterobacteriaceae > Enterobacter > Enterobacter cloacae complex sp. Next base: position 3,595,900 of record NZ_LT991957.1, read on the forward strand.
TTTCTGGCCCGGATGAACGAGCCGGATACCCAGGCGGCCATTCTGCTTGGTATCGACGATCCGCATATCCACGATCTGGCGGTGGACGTGGGTAAGCCCTGCATGCTGATTAACTGCCGGGACCGCCACATGCGCCTGCCTGCCGTTGCGCCGGATCATCGCGCCATTGGCGAGCGGGCGGCGGAGTACCTGTTCGAGATGGGGCACCGCGAGGTGATGAACGTGCTCTGCCTGCGCCGGTACACCATGGAGCTGCGCCTGTCGGGGATCCGCGACGCGTGGCACGCCCATAACCTCAAGTTTAACGACAGGCGCGACCTGCTGGTGGTGCCGAGCTTCAGCGCCAGAGAGACCGAACAGCTGGTGAGCGAGTGGCTTCACCAGCAGACAGGGAAAGATCTGCCGACGGCGTTTCTGGTGGGCGGCGATTTTATGGCGGCAGGCACCATCAGCGCGCTGCAAAATCACGGTCTGCGCGTGCCGCAGGACGTCTCGGTGATGAGCATCGACGGCTTTAATCTGGCGGCGATTCAGGATGTTCCCTTAACGGCGGTGCATGTTCCGCGCGATGAGCTGGGAACCGAAGCGGTGCATATGCTCCAGCAGCGGCTGATGCGCCCGGACGCGCCGGTCGGAACATTATTGCTGAACGGCACGCTGGCCGTGCGGGAATCGGTACGGCGGATACGTCAGGGAAAACGACGCACCGCCGTTGAGCGGGAAGGGCTGTACGACAGTTAAGCCATGCCCAGCGCGCGCTTGCCGTGAATGTTCAGATCGTTCACGGTGAAGCGGTCCTGCCAGCTTTTCTCATAATCCTCGCACGGGAAATCGCCCGGTGACGCCCCGGTTTCCAGCGCTTCCTTGACCTTTTTCGCGTAGGCGAGGTTTTTCTCGCACATCGGCGCGGCAGGAATATACATCACGTTGCCCCAGCCCTGCTGATTGTCCACCGGCGCGACGGAGTGGATCACGTCGCAGTGCCACCAGACAGAATCACCGGCTTCCAGCGCCGGAATGCTGGTTAATGCTTCGATCAGCAGCGGGTGCCACTTCTCGGAAATCGGCAGTACGCGCCCCGGCGCCACGCCGCACAGCTCGTCTTCCGGCACATCGTCCAGCAGCGGACGCAGCAGAATGTACGCCATCGCTTCCGGGATCGGCACCACGTGCAGCAGCCCCTGTCCCGGGATCATATCCGACAGCGCCGTCCAGCCCTGGAAGGTGCGGAACACCGAGCATTTGGTGGTGTTATCCACGGTGTACTCTTCCACTTCGGTACGGTGTGCGGCGTTCCACGGATCGTATTTCTCGACGTTGCCGTCAAACACGCGGGCAAAGACCTGCTGATAAGCGGGCAGCAGCCAGCGCTCCAGCGCGCCGGAATCGGTATGCGCCCCCAGCCCTTTGGAGGTGGTTCCCGGCGGACGGCGGCGGATGCGGTCCGGGTAAATTACGCTCACGTCAGGGTCGAACCACTGCTTGCCGTTGCTCTCGAATGTCCATAAACGGTTCAGGAACGACTGTACCTGCGCCATCTCTTCACTCTGGCGCGCCTGCATTTGCGCCTGTGACCAGTAGATCGGGTAAATCTCCGGACGGGAGGCGGTTAAGGTGCCGAAAAAGTTGTCGCCCGGCCCTTTGTACACCTCGTCAAACTTGTTCAGATCGAGGTAGTCGAGCATCGACTGATCCCATGCCAGCGCCTGCTCACGCGGGAAGTGGCCTTTAATCACCGCGCAACCGCGACGTTTAACGGCTTCGCGCTGGGCGTCGGTAATCGTGCCGTTTTTCACATCTGCAAAGGGAATTACCGGCCAGACGGTTTCGCCTTTATTCTTCAGCGCGTTGATTTCCGCCACGCGGGTGGCAATGCTGTCGCTGAGCCTGTCGAACACCGCCTGAACGTCGCCAATCTGGGCCCGTAGCTCGCGTTTCATCTGACGAATTGCCGCTTTGTGGTCCGCCGGCAAGGTTTCACTGGTAAAGGTCATAACTGCCTCACATCTTTCATTCGAAAGTAAAAGTGTCTACAAGTGATACTTTAAGTTAAAAATAAGTTAATGCAAGTTTAAAAACTTGACGCAAGCCACAGGACGGGAAAAGAGTGGGGAGCCGGAGCGAGGCTCCGGCGAGGAAAGGATCAGACGTCGAAAGGCGAGTGGTTGTCGAGCACGGCCTGAATCACGTTCAGCGCGCCCTGATGGTTGTTATCGTCGGTACTGTAGCGGCTAATGTCTTTAATGCTTTGCGCCGCGTTGCCCATTGCAAAAGCGTATTTCACCAGCTTCAGCATTTCCGCATCGTTGCCGCTGTCGCCAATAGCCACGCACTCCTGCGGGGAGATTTTCCAGCGTTTCAGCAGGCGGCTGATGCCATTAGCTTTGTGCAGGCCGGGGATAATCAAATCGACAAAACCGAAGCCGCTGGTGACCGGCTTCATGATGCCGTCCAGGGAGACGTGCAGTTTATCGACCAGGTTCGGGATATCGCTGTCCGGCAGGTTCAGGGAGAACTTAAACAGCACGTCGTCGATTTCGCGGTAATCGCTGATGCGCTTTAAGCGATGATAGTGCTTTGACATGAGCGCCACGAAGGCGTCCGGGGCTTTGTCGCTAACGTAGGCGCTTTCCAGCCCGCAGGCCACAAAGTTCAGCCCTTTATCCTTCAGCAGTTCGCCAATAACGATCTGCGACTCATGGCGCGTCAGCTCGCCGTGGAAAATTTGCTCACCGTGATCGAAGACCAGCGCGCCGTTTTCCGCCACGAAGGAAATCTGCTCTTTCAGCTCGGGGAAGAAGGAGATGAGCTGGTAATACTGGTTGCCGCTGGCGACAACGAATTCAATATTGCGGGCGTTAAGCTGTTCAAACTGTGCCTGGAAGCGGTCACGATCGTACTGCTTGGCATCATCAAGGAAAGTTCCGTCCATATCGGTGACGATAACTTTAACGGTCATACTGTGCTCCTGGGTCACTGCGTTTTGAAACATTCTAATAACAAGGTGACGGGGAGCACAAATTTAATTTCGAATGAAAGTCAGAAAGCCGGGTGGCGGCTTCGCCTTACCCGGCCTACGAAGGGACAATGTAGGCCCGGTAAGCGCAGCGCCACCGGGCGTTTTTTTACAGCGTATGCTCAGTACGGGCAATAATATCGTCCTGCGCATCCGGCGACAGGGCGGTGAAGAACGCCGAATATCCCGCTACGCGCACCACCAGGTCACGGTACTGGTCAGGGTGTTTCTTCGCTTCCAGCAGCGTTTCGCGCGAGACGATGTTGTACTGAATATGCCAGCCTTTGTGTACCTCGAAGAAGGTGCGCAGCAGTACCATCAGCTTCTGACGGTCGCTGTCGTTTTCCAGCGTCGAGGGGTTCAGCTTCTGGTTAAGCAGCACGCCGCCGAGGATCGCTTCCGTAGGCAGTTTACCCACGGAGCCGATAACCGCCGTCGGGCCGAGGTGGTCCGTACCGGAGGCCGGGCTTGCTCCTTCCGCCAGAGGGGTGTGGGCTTTACGGCCATCCGGCGTGGCCATTGTTGCCGCGCCAAACGGCACGTTTGCGGAGATAGACGACGTGCCCGCATAGTAGTTACCGCCAATCGGACCGCGGCCGTAGCGCGGGTTGTGGTACTGCTTCAGCTCTTCAATGTAGGTTTCGTAAGCACGGGTCAGCAGCATGTCCACGCTGTCGTCGTCGTTGCCGTACTTCGGCGCGCCGTTGATCAGGCGCTGGCGCAGCTGCTCATGGGTCAGCCCGTCGAAATCATCCGCCAGCGCCGCCGCCAGCTGCTGCTGACCGATTACGCCCTGGTCAAACACCAGCTTCTTCACCGCCGCCAGGCTGTTGCCAAGGTTGGCGATCCCCACCTGTAGGCCGGAAACCCAGTCATACTTCGCGCCGCCCTGCTTGATGCTTTTCGCGCGTTCGATGCAGTCATCCACCAGCGCCGAGCAGAGAATATCGTGGACGTTCTCTTCCAGCATGGTGTCCACCACGTACTCAATCTCAATGGATTTGCGGGTGTAGTAGCGGATCTGGTTATCCCACGCCGCCATCACCTCATCGAAATTGTCGAAGTTTCCGGCAGAGAGGGCTTTCTCCTGCGGCAGGAATACCTTGCCGCTGGTGGCGTCGCGACCGCCTTCCAGCGCCGCCAGCATCACGCGGGCAAAGTTGATAAAGCTCATGCCGGTGCAACGGTAGCCCCATTTTCCGCCCACCGCGGTTTCGATGCAGCCAATTGCGGCGTAGTCATACGCATCGTCGCGCTCCACGCCAAGCTTGATAAATTCCGGGATCACGATTTCATCGTTGTTAAATGCCGGCATCCCGAAGCCGCAGCGGATCACCTGCACGCAGGCGTCGAGGAAGTCGTTGCTCATGCCGGCGTGGTAGCGCACGCTCAGGTTTGGCTGGGTGGAGCGCAGACGGCCGCAGGATTCCAGAATGGCGTAAGAGAGCGGGTTCACCGCGTCCATCGGCTCGCCGTTAACCAGCTTCTGGCCGCCAATAGTGACGTTCTGATACAGCGGGCTGCCCGCCGAGGCTTTGGAGTGCGAGCCGGAGCGGATCTTGTTCACTTCCAGCAGCTTCAGCCAGCAGCTGTGCAGCAGCTCAATGGCGTGCTCACGATCCAGGCTCTGGTCCAGCTCCACGTCGCGGCGATAGTACGGATAAAGGTACTGGTCCATACGGGCGAAGGAAACGGAGTGACCGTTGGACTCAATTTGCAGGATCAACTGAATGAAGTAGCACAGCTGAAGCGCCTGCCAGAAGGTTTTTGGCGGTTCGTGGGCGATGACGTCGCAGTTTTCCGCTATCGCCAGCAGCTCGTCGCGGCGGCTGTCGCGGGTTTCCGTGGCGGCCATTTCACGCGCCAGATCGGCGAAGCGCGAGATGTGCAGGCTTACGGCTTCCAGCACGATATCAATCGCCTTCAGGAACTGGTCGCCGTGCAGATCGTCCAGCACCGTCAGGTTGATGCGCGAGCGGCGCTCGGCCACTTTCGCACGCAGGCCGTCGAGGCCTTTTTCCAGCACCAGCGGGAAATTCACCGCCAGGTGCGCGTCACCGGAGGTCATGTTGCCTTCCGCTTTGATGATGCCAGTTTCCAGCAAGCCTTTCTGCTCGTCGGTGAACATGCCATAGCAGCGATCCTGCACCGTCTGGCCGCGCCACCACGGGCAGATCTCATGCAGAATACGCTTGTTCTCTTCGCTCACCGCAAAGCCAGCACCCGGACGGTCCGCCAGATCGTCAATCTCTTTCTCGATCCAGGAGACGGTGTATTCCGGGAAGATAGGCGCGGCGCGGACTTCGCTGGCCTGGTTACCGATAATCAGCTCGTCGTGCTTGATCCAGATGGTGCGTTTTGCCAGATGGTGGGCCAGGGCCAGCGCACGACGTACCGGGATCGGCTTGTCCATGTGCTGCTGATACATTTCGGTGTAATGCTGTGCGCGCTCGGTACAGACCGGCGGCTTAACGATATGCACCAGCGCCGTTTTGTGCGCCTTGATGCGCTCGCTGAGGGTGTTGAGATTCAGGGTGGTCATAGGTTTATCCTCGTAAGGTCGCAGTTAACCCTTTCTGGCAGGCATACTGCTGTGCGAAGTCCAGTAGCGCAGGGTTATCCAGCGGTTTGTCAGGGGCAGAGTAGGGTTGGCCGAGCAGGGTGTATTTGTTCATGCCCAGCGTGTGATACGGCAGAAAATGAATATCCTCGACGCCGAGTTCGTCGGCGGCGAAATTGGTGATGGCGGTAACAGACGCTTCATCGGCGTTGAAGCCCTGGATCAGCGGCACGCGAATGGTGATGTTTTTCCCGGCGGCGGCCAGGCGCTTCAGGTTGTCCAGGATCCGTTTGGCCGAACCGTCGGTCCACTGTTTAAACACCTCGCTATCAACATGCTTGAGGTCGGCGAGGAACAGATCGACGAAGGGCAATGACGGTTCGAGGTAATGCCACGGCACGTGAAGGCAGGTTTCAACGGCGGTGTGGATCCCCTGCTCATGGCTAGCCTTAAGCAGGGCGTGCGCCAGGTCAGGGTTCATAAACGGCTCGCCGCCGGAAAGGGTGATCCCGCCGCCGCTGCGGTCGTAGAAGGGCTTGTCGCGCAGCACGGTGGCCATGATCTCTTCCACCTGCTTATCTTCCCCGCAGACGGTGAGCGCCTGGGTCGGACAGCAGTCGGTGAGGGCAGTGAGCGTCTCTTCGCTTAATTTTTCACGATGGATGACCAGCCCGTTCAGCGCACGTTCAATACACTCCGGCGCGGCCTGCTGACACAGGTCACAGCCGTCCAGGCACAGCCGTGCATCAAACAGTACGTCCCGCGTGCGGGAGCGGCTTTCCGGGTTCTGGCACCAGCGACAGCCCAGCGAGCAGCCTTTCAGGAATACCACGGTTCGAATACCGGGGCCGTCGTGGGTGGAGTAACGCTGTACATTGAAGATCATTTTCTTGCCCTCTAATTACATATGAAGATTAAATTACTTTCGAATGAAAGTTATCTTGATATGGGTCAATTCCTGAGCAGGTTTTCTCGTGATAGGGTAAGTGCAGGCTAATTTTGAGGGTGACATCATGGAACTTTATCTCGACACATCTGACGTTGCGGCAGTCAAAAAGCTGGCGCGCATCTTTCCGCTGGCAGGCGTGACCACCAATCCAAGCATTGTGGCGGCAGGGAAAACGCCCCTGGAAGAGCTGTTGCCCGCGCTGCACGACGCGCTGGGCGGCAAGGGCCGTCTGTTCGCTCAGGTAATGGCGACGACCGCCGAAGGGATGGTGGAAGATGCACGTAAGCTGCGCGCGATCGTTAACGACCTGGTGGTAAAAGTGCCCGTGACCGCTGAAGGGCTGGCGGCAATCAAAATGCTGAAAGCAGAAGGGATCCCGACGCTGGGTACCGCGGTATACGGCGCAGCGCAGGGGATGCTCTCCGCGCTGGCGGGGGCTGAGTATGTGGCTCCTTACGTGAACCGCGTGGACGCGCAGGGCGGGGACGGGATCCAGACGGTGGTCGAACTGCAACAGCTGCTGACCCTGCACGCGCCGCAGTCAAAAGTGCTCGCCGCGAGCTTCAAAACGCCGCGTCAGGCGCTGGACTGCCTGCTGGCGGGGTGTGAGTCCATCACGCTGCCGCTGGACGTGGCGCAGCAGTTTATTACCTCTCCGGCGGTGGACGCGGCGGTTGTGAAGTTTGAGCAGGACTGGCAGGGGGCGTTTGGACGGACGTCTATTTGATGCTGTTGCCGGGTGGCGCTGACGCTTACCCGGCCTACGTTCGCATTGATGTTGCCGGGTGGCGCTGACGCTTACCCGGCCTACGTTCGTATTGCTGTTGCCGGGTGGCGCTGACGCTTACCCGGCCTACGTTCGTATTGCTGTTGCCGGGTGGCGCTGACGCTTACCCGGCCTACGTTCGTATTGCTGTTGCCGGGTGGCGCTGACGCTTACCCGGCCTACGTTTGCATCGCTGTTGCCGGGTGGCGCTGACGCTTACCCGGCCTACGTTCGTATTGCTGTTGCCGGGTGGCGCCGCTCGAGCCGTTGTAGGTCGGGTAAGGCGAAGCCGCCACCCGACTTTTTACCGACTACACACCTCACACCCCGGATTGCGCATCAGCTTCATCTCGCGGAACTGGCAGGTCATCGCGTCGTACATCACGATTTTACCCGCTGCCGGGGTGCCGTAATGCGCCAGCACCTTAATCGCCTCCATCGCCTGCAACGAACCAATCACGCCGACGAGCGGCGCCATCACGCCCGCCTCGACGCAGGTCAAGGCATTCTCGCCAAACAGACGGCTCAGGCAGCGGTAGCAGGGCGCTCCCTCAGCGTAAGTGAAAACGCTAATCTGCCCCTCCATGCGGATGGCCGCGCCGGAAATCAGCGGCGTTTTATGGGCAAAGCAGCCCGCATTGAGCTGGTTGCGAATGGCGACGTTATCGGTGCAGTCCAGCACCAGGTCATGCTGTGCAATCTGCGCAAACAGCGCGTCTTCATCCAGCAGGTCGTCAATCAGGGTGAACTGAACGTTGGGATTGATGCGCACCAGCGCCGTGCGTGCAGATTCCACTTTTGGCTGACCAACCGTCGCGTCGCTGTGCAGCGTCTGGCGTTGCAGGTTGGACACCGACACGGTATCGAAATCCAGCAGCGTCATGCTGCCGACGCCCGCCGCAGCCAGGTATTGCGCCGCCGCGCAGCCAAGCCCCCCAAGGCCGACAACCAGCACGCTGGCCGCCTTGAGCGCCTCCTGCCCCTCGAAATCGAACCCGCGCAGCACAATCTGGCGGTTGTAGCGCATCATCTCCGGGTCGCTCAGTTCCACCGTCATGTCAGCCTCCGAACAGGTGGTTAAAGCGTTCCACTTCAACCCATTCGCCCGCCTCGACGTGGCCGCGCTCGCGCTCCAGCACGATAAAGCAGTTGCCCTGGCTGAAGGAGCTAAAGATATGCGAACCCTGATGCCCGGTGGTGCTCACTTCCAGATCACCGTCGGCGTTGCGCGCCAGAATGCCGCGCTGGAAATCGAGACGACCCGGTGATTTTTTCAGGCGCGTTGCCGCCCGCACGCGCAGACGTTCCGGCAGCGGGCTGGCCTTGTTGCCCGAAAGCTTCGCCAGCAAAGGGATCACCAGCTGGTAGAAGGTCAGCGCGGCGGAGACCGGGTTACCCGGCAGGCCGCAGAACCAGCTGTGCGGAAGCTTGCCAAACGCGAACGGTTTGCCCGGTTTAATCGCCAGCTTCCAGAAGGCGATTTCGCCCAGCTCTTCAAGCAGGGTTTTGGTGTAATCCGCTTCGCCAACCGATACGCCGCCGGAGCTGATGACCACGTCGGCGGATTTGTCCGCCTCGATAAACGCCGCGCGCAGTTTTTCCGGGTCGTCTGGAATGATGCCGAGGTTAATCACCTCGCAGCCCAGTTGCTCCAGCATCAGGTGTACCGCCAGACGGTTAGTGTCGTAAATCTGCCCCTCGTGCAGCGGCTGGCCCGGAAGCCGAAGCTCGTCTCCCGTGGAGAACACCGCCACGCGTACTTTGCGGACAACGTCAATTTCCGCGATGCCAAGCGATGCCAGCACCGGCAGCTCAGCGACGGTCAGTTTTTGCCCGGCGGCAAAGACCGTCGCGCCGAGGGTAATGTCTTCCCCGGTACGGCGGATATGCTGTCCGGGTTTGACGCTGGCGGTAAAACGCACGCCGTCGTCCGTTGGTTCGGTCTCTTCCTGCATCACCACCGCTTCACAGCCCTTTGGCACCGGCGCGCCGGTCATGATGCGTACGCAGGTGCCCGCTGGCCATTCGCCGTTGAACGGCTGCCCGGCAAAGGCTTTACCCGCCACCGGCAGCGGCTGACCCGTTTGCAGATCCGCCAGACGTACGGCATAGCCGTCCATCGCCGCGTTATCGAACCCCGGCACGTTCATCGGCGAGACGATATCGCGCGCGGCAATACGGCCAAAACAGCGCACAAGCGGCAGCGTCTCAACGTCGTGCAGTGGGGTAATGCGGTCAAGCATCTGCGAGAGTGCCGTCTCAAGCGGCATCAGTCCGGCGGTAAAATCCATGGTGGGCTCCTGCGGAGTAACAACGAAAGCGCTCATTATGGCAGAAAAGTGCGGCTAACTGTATGACCCGATGGGTGTACGCTTTACATCACAGTTGCGTCTTTCTATATTCAAAAATCATCTGAAGATTCGTCGACGATAATGATATTTATAGAAAAAGCAGCCAGCCAGGCTGATGGGTGATGCGAAATGAGTAAAGCGGTTATCGCAATTCATGGCGGTGCCGGGGCAATCACCCGTGCACAGCTCAGTCCCGAGCAGGAGAAGCGTTACATTGATGCGCTGAACGCCATCGTGGAAACAGGCCAGCGCATGCTGGAAGCGGGCGACAGCGCGCTGGATGTGGTGACCGAAGCGGTGCGGCTGCTGGAGGAGTGTCCGCTGTTCAATGCCGGCATTGGCGCGGTCTTCACGCGTGATGAAACGCACGAGCTGGATGCCTGCGTGATGGACGGCGTCACCCTGAAAGCGGGTGCGGTGGCGGGCGTGAGTCGCCTGCGCAATCCCGTGCTGGCCGCGAGGCTGGTGATGGATCACAGCCCGCATGTGCTGCTGGCGGGCGCGGGGGCGGAGAAATTTGCCGTTGAGCACGGGATGGACACGGTCTCGCCCGAACTTTTTTCCACCGAGGAGCGTTACCGGCAGCTGCTGGAGGCCCGCACTGCGGGGATGACGCAGCTGGACCATGCCGCGCCGCTCGATGAGCGCAGCAAGATGGGCACGGTTGGCGCGGTGGCCCTGGATAAATCCGGCAACCTCGCTGCCGCGACGTCAACGGGCGGCATGACCAACAAACTTCCCGGACGCGTGGGCGACAGCCCGCTGCCGGGGGCAGGGTGCTACGCCAATAACGCTACCGCGGCGGTGTCGTGCACCGGCACCGGCGAAGTGTTTATCCGCGCGCTGGCGGCCTACGACATTACCGCGCTGATGGATTACGGCGGTTTAAGCCTGAGCGAGGCCTGCGAGCGGGTGGTGATGGAAAAGCTGCCGGCGCTGGGTGGGGAAGGTGGCTTAATTGCCGTGGATCGGGAGGGTAACGTGGCGCTGCCGTTCAACAGTGAAGGGATGTACCGTGCGTGGGGATATGCCGGCGATGCGCCCAGCACAGGCATCTATCGTGAATAAGGGGGCATTGCGTGCCGCACAGTGAAGAGTTGGACAGCCGGGAAGTGTTGGCTGTTCATCAGCTGAATATTGCCTTTCAGGAAGAGCGGCAGTTTATCCCGGCAGTCCAGAATTTATCGTTTTCGCTCAATCGCGGCGAAACGCTGGCGATTGTCGGCGAGTCCGGTTCTGGTAAATCCGTCACCGCACTGGCGCTGATGCGTCTGCTTGAGCAGACGGGCGGGCAAATCACCAGCAAGCAGATGCTGTTGCGCCGCCGCAACCGTCAGGTTATCGATCTTAACGAGCTGAGCGCATCCCAGATGCAGGGTGTGCGCGGGGCGGATATCGCGATGATCTTCCAGGAGCCGATGACCTCGCTGAACCCGGTCTTCCCGGTGGGAGAGCAGATTGCCGAGTCGATTCGCCTGCATCAGGGGCTGAGCGGCGATGAGGCGCTCAGCGAAGCGAAACGGATGCTGGAGCGGGTACGGATCCCCGAGGCGCACACCATGTTGTCCCGCTATCCGCATCAGCTCTCGGGCGGCATGCGCCAGCGGGTAATGATTGCGATGGCGCTGTCGTGTCGTCCGGCGGTGCTTATTGCGGACGAACCGACCACGGCGCTGGATGTCACCATTCAGGCCCAGATCCTGCAACTGATCAAGGTGTTGCAGCAGGAGATGGAGATGGGGGTGATATTTATCACCCACGATATGGGGGTAGTGGCGGATATTGCCGATCGGGTGCTGGTGATGCATCAGGGCAATGCCGTGGAAACCGGCACGGTGGAGCAGGTCTTTCATGCGCCGGTGCATCCCTATACCAACGCGCTGCTGGCGGCGGTCCCGCGTCTGGGCGCGATGAATGGCAGTGATTATCCGCGCCGTTTTCCGCTGATGTCCCAGACCGAACCGGGCCATCAGGAAGACGAAACCGAGCAGAATACGGTGGTTCCCGGCAGGCCGATACTTGAAGTGCGTGACCTGGTGACCCGTTTCCCGCTGCGCAGCGGCATCCTTAATCGCGTGAAGCGCGAAGTGCATGCGGTTGAAAACGTCAGTTTTGACCTCTGGCCGGGCGAAACGCTGGCGCTGGTGGGGGAGTCCGGCTGCGGTAAATCCACCACCGGACGGGCGCTGCTCAGGCTGGTTGAGTCGCAGGAGGGGAGCATCACCTTCAACGGTGAGCGCATCGACACCCTCCCCAACGGTAAATTGCAGGCGGTGCGGCGGGATATTCAGTTTATTTTCCAGGATCCGTATGCGTCGCTCGATCCGCGGCATACGGTGGGGTACTCGATTATGGAGCCGCTGCGGGTGCACAACCTGCTCGACGGTGAAGCCGCGCAGCGCCGCGTCGCGTGGCTGCTGGAGCGCGTGGGCCTGAAGCCGGAGCATGCCTGGCGTTATCCCCATGAATTTTCCGGCGGTCAGCGACAGCGTATCTGCATCGCGCGGGCGCTGGCGCTGAATCCAAAAGTGGTGATTGCGGATGAGTCCGTTTCGGCGCTGGATGTCTCTATCCGCGCGCAAATCATCAATCTCCTGCTCGATTTACAGCGGGATTTAGGCATTGCGTTTCTGTTTATCTCCCACGATATGGCGGTAGTTGAGCGGATCAGCCATCGCGTGGCGGTGATGTACATGGGACAAATTGTTGAAATCGGCCCCCGTCGGGCGGTGTTTGAAAACCCGCAGCACCCGTACACCCGCAAGCTGATGGCCGCCGTACCGGTTGCCGATCCTGAGCATCGTCACGCCCAGCGCGTGCTGTTGCAGGACGACATGCCGAGCAATATTCGTAAACGGGGCGAAACCCTGGAGCGCGTGGCGCTGCGTGAGGTGGGTCCCGGTCATTTTGTCGCACCACCGCGTCAGGGCAATGCATTCTCGCGGTTATAACTTACAACAGGCAGGAGAACACAATGGTTCCTTTTGTTGCTCGTAAATGGCTGCTGGCCGCGAGCGTGACGGCTGCGCTGGCCGCCGCTCCCGCGTTCGCGGCGAAAGACGTGGTGGTGGCGGTGGGGTCTAACTTCACGACGCTGGATCCGTATGACGCTAACGACACCCTTTCCCAGGCGGTGGCAAAATCTTTCTACCAGGGGCTGTTCGGCCTGGACCGGGAGATGAAGCTGAGAAACGTGCTGGCGGAAGGGTATACCGTGTCGGACGATGGGCTGGTCTATACCGTTAAGCTCCGTACCGGCGTGAAGTTCCAGGACGGCACCGACTTCAACGCCGAGGCGGTTAAGATTAACCTGGACCGTGCCAGCAATCCGGAGAACGGCCTTAAGCGCTACAACCTGTATAAAAATATCGCCAGCACCGAGGCGGTTGACCCGGCGACGGTGAAGATCACCCTGAAAGAGCCGTTCTCGGCGTTTATCAATATTCTGGCGCATCCCGCGACGGCGATGATTTCGCCCGCCGCCCTGAAAAAATACGGCAAAGAGATTGGCTTCCACCCGGTGGGAACCGGGCCGTACGAACTGCTCACCTGGAACCAGACCGATTTTGTGAAGGTGAAAAAATTTGCCGGATACTGGCAGCAGGGGCTGCCGAAGCTGGATACCATCACCTGGCGTCCGGTCGTGGACAACAATACCCGTGCCGCGATGCTGCAAACCGGCGAAGCGCAGTTTGCCTTCCCGATCCCTTACGAACAGGCGGCGCTGCTGGCGAAAAACAGCAAGCTGGAGCTGGTGGCCAGCCCGTCGATTATGCAGCGCTACATCAGCATGAACGTCACGCAGAAACCGTTCGATAACCCGAAAGTGCGCGAAGCCATCAACTACGCCATTAACCGTCAGGCGCTGGTGAAGGTGGCCTTTGCCGGTTACGCCACTCCCGCGACGGGCGTGATGCCGCCAGCCATCGAGTATGCGCAGAGCTACCAGCCGTGGCCGTACGATCCGGCGAAAGCGCGGGAGCTGCTGAAAGAGGCGGGCTATCCGAACGGCTTTAGCACCACGCTGTGGTCGTCGCATAACCACAGCACCGCGCAGAAGGTGCTGCAATTTACCCAGCAGCAGCTGGCACAGGTGGGCATTAAAGCCAGGGTCACGGCGATGGATGCCGGACAGCGAGCGGCGGAAGTAGAAGGCAAAGGGCAGAAAGAGAGCGGCGTGCGGATGTTCTACACCGGCTGGACGGCTTCAACCGGCGAAGCGGACTGGTCCCTGTCGCCGCTGTTCGCTTCCCAGAACTGGCCGCCAACGCTGTTCAACACCGCGTTCTACAGTAATCCGCAGGTGGATAAGGATCTGGCTGATGCCCTGAAAACCACCAAACCGGAAGAGAAAGCGCGCCTGTACAAAGAAGCACAGGACATTATCTGGAAAGAGTCGCCGTGGGTGCCGCTGGTGGTGGAAAAACTGGTCTCAGCCCACAATAAAGCGCTGACCGGTTTTTACATCATGCCGGATACGGGCTTTAGCTTTGACGACGCGGATCTAAAATAAAACTCATGCTGAATTATGTTTGTAAACGCCTGCTGGGGCTTATCCCGACGCTGCTGATTGTGGCCGTGCTGGTGTTTTTGTTTGTCCACATGCTGCCCGGCGATCCGGCGCGCTTGATTGCCGGACCGGAAGCGGATGCCACGGTTATCGAACTGGTGCGTAAACAGCTGGGTCTTGACCAGCCGCTGTACAGGCAATTTCTGCGCTACATGGGCAACGTCCTGCAAGGCGACTTTGGCATCTCAATGGTGTCGCGTCGTCCGGTGTCGGAAGAGATAGCCAGCCGCTTTAAGCCGACGTTCTGGCTCACCCTCGCCAGCATGGGTTGGGCGGTGATATTTGGCCTGGGCGCCGGGATTATCGCCGCCGTCTGGCGCAACCGCTGGCCGGATAAGCTCGGGATGGCGCTGGCGGTCACCGGTATCTCTTTCCCGGCATTTGCGTTGGGCATGCTGTTGATGCAGATTTTCTCCGTTGAGCTGGGCTGGCTGCCGACCGTTGGGGCCGACACCTGGAAGCACTACATATTACCCTCCATGACGCTTGGCGCAGCCGTTGCGGCGGTCATGGCCCGGTTTACCCGCGCCTCGTTTGTGGACGTGCTGAGCGAAGATTACATTCGCACCGCGCGGGCAAAAGGGGTCAGCGAGAAATGGGTCATTCTGAAGCACGGTTTTCGTAACGCGATGATCCCGGTGGTGACGATGATGGGGCTACAGTTCGGCTTTCTGCTGGGCGGCTCTATCGTGGTTGAGAAGGTCTTTAACTGGCCGGGGCTGGGGCGCCTGCTGGTCGACTCGGTCGATATGCGCGACTATCCGGTGATTCAGGCTGAAGTCCTGCTTTTCTCGCTGGAGTTTATTCTTATCAACTTAGTGGTGGATGTGCTCTACGCCGCCATTAACCCGGCCATCAGGTATAAGTAAGATGCGATTACTGAACTGGCGTCGCCAGGCCATTTTTAACGCTATGCCGGGGATCAGACCGGATCATATTCGTACGCCGTGGGGGGAGTTCTGGCGGCGATTCCGTCGTCAGCCCGTTGCGATGGTTGCCGGATTGTTTGTATTACTGCTGATCCTGGTGGCGATCGTCGCCCCCTGGATAGCCCCGTTTGATGCGGAAAACTACTTCGACTACGACCGTCTGAACGATGGTCCGTCGATGATGCACTGGTTTGGCGTGGACTCGCTCGGGCGCGATATTTTCAGCCGCGTGCTGGTCGGGGCGCAAATCTCGCTGGCAGCCGGGGTATTCGCGGTGCTGATAGGCGCCGCGATTGGCACCGTGCTGGGTCTGGTGGCCGGGTACTACGAAGGCTGGTGGGACCGCATCATCATGCGCATCTGCGACGTGCTGTTTGCCTTTCCCGGTATTTTGCTGGCGATTGCCGTGGTGGCGGTCATGGGCAGCGGCATGGCGAACGTTATCATTGCCGTGGCGGTATTCTCGATTCCCGCTTTCGCTCGCCTGGTGCGTGGCAACACGCTGGTGCTTAAGCAGCAGACTTTTATCGAGTCGGCGCGCAGCATGGGGGCCAGCGATGCTACCATCCTCTTCAGCCATATACTGCCGGGCACGGTATCGTCCATCGTGGTCTATTTCACCATGCGCATCGGCGTGTCGATTATCTCGGCGGCCAGCCTGTCGTTTCTGGGGTTAGGGGCGCAGCCGCCGACGCCGGAGTGGGGCGCGATGCTGAACGAGGCGCGGGCTGATATGGTGATTGCGCCGCACGTGGCGATCTTCCCGAGCCTGGCCATTTTCCTGACCGTGCTGGCGTTTAACCTGCTGGGCGATGGGTTGCGCGACGCGCTGGATCCGAGGATTAAGGGGTAGTGCTGTGGAATGTGCCGGGTGGCGGCTACGCCTTACCCGGCCTGCAAAAGAGGTGTGGGGAAATTAAACCCGGCTACCCCACAAATCATACTCGTCCGCGTTCTCAACCTTCACGCGAATAATATCGCCCGGCTTGACGTGGGTTTCACCGTTCAGATACACCGCGCCGTCGATTTCAGGCGCATCCGCCATACTGCGGCCAATCGCGCCTTCTTCGTCCACTTCGTCGATAATGACCAGAATTTCGCGGCCCACTTTCTCCTGCAAGCGTTCAGCAGAGATCTGCTGTTGCAGCTGCATAAAGCGGTTCCAGCGCTCCTCTTTGACCTCTTCCGGTACCTGGTCCGCCAGCTCGTTGGCCGTTGCGCCTTCAACCGGGCTGTACTTGAAGCAGCCCACGCGGTCCAGGCGCGCTTCTTTCAGGAAGTCGAGCAGCATCTGGAAATCGTCTTCGGTTTCACCCGGGAAGCCGACAATAAAGGTGGAACGCAGGGTCAGATCCGGGCAGATCTCACGCCACTGCTTGATGCGCGCCAGCTGGCGGTCAACGGAGCCAGGACGCTTCATCAGCTTCAGAATGCGCGGGCTGGCGTGCTGTAGCGGGATATCCAGATACGGCAGGATTTTGCCTTCCGCCATCAGCGGGATCACGTCGTCAACGTGTGGGTAAGGGTAGACGTAGTGCAGACGCGTCCAGATGCCGAGTTTAGCCAGCTGCTCGCACAGGCCAACCATGCTGGTTTTCACCGGCTCGCCGTTGTGGAAACCGGAGCGGTGTTTGACGTCCACGCCGTAGGCGGAGGTATCCTGGGAGATGACCAGCAGCTCCTTCACGCCCGCGTCGGCCAGGCGTTTGGCTTCGGCCAGCACCTCGCCAATCGGGCGGCTCACCAGATCGCCACGCATCGACGGGATGATGCAGAAGGTGCAGCGGTGGTTACAGCCTTCGGAAATTTTCAGGTAGGCGTAGTGGCGCGGCGTCAGCTTCACGCCCTGTTCCGGCACCAGGCTCAGGAACGGGTTGTGCTTTGGCTTTGGTACGTAGTGATGAACATGTTCCAGCACCTGCTCGTAGCTGTGCGGGCCGGTGATCTCCAGCACTTTCGGGTGCACTTCGCGGATCTGATCCACTTTCGCGCCCAGGCAGCCGGTTACGATGACTTTGCCGTTTTCCGTCAGGGCTTCACCAATGGCTTCCAGTGACTCCTGGACCGCGCTGTCGATGAACCCGCAGGTGTTCACGATCACCATGTCGGCGTTGTCGTAGCTTGGCACCACGTCATAGCCTTCGGTGCGCAGTTCAGTCAGGATGCGTTCGGAATCCACCAGGTTCTTCGGGCAGCCCAGGGAGACAAAGCCGATTTTCGGCGGGTGCGTAACATTGCTCATAGGTTAAAAATTCATCAATTATGGAGTTATCAGGGCGGGATTTTACAGCGTATCGCGGGGGATTTATACACTCTTGATGGCGCAGTTGCGTCGGGCAATCGTTGTAACATTGTAAAGAATGTTAACTAGTTATCGTTTATTGATCTCAGGCATTACACTGTACAAAAAATAACCTTACCCTTAACAGGGTAACAAGGCTGACAGAGGAGGAAATAGCATGTCCGTTGACAGACTGAAACGCGATCTGCTTAACAAGCTGATCAACGCCCGAATCGACCTGGCCGCCTACCTGCAACTCCGCAAGGCGAAAGGGTATATGTCAGTCAGCGAAAGCGAAAATCTGCGTGATAACGTCTTTGAACTTTGCAATTTCATGCGTGAAAAAGCACCCGTCCTGAAAGCGCATTACGTTGAAAGCGAGCTGGCGGCGCTGCGCCGCGCCGCCGAGGTGCTCTCCATCGCCGGGGTCTGTTTGATGAACGGACGTCACGACTGCCCGAATTTTATTGCCGTTAACGCGGAAAAGCTTGAAAACTGCCTGACCACGCTCTCTCTTTGCATCATGTGTCTGAACAAGCCTGAAACGCTTGCCCGCCACTGAACCCGGGGGAGGCAACTCCCCCTTTTGATTAAGCTTTTGTAAAAGTGCTAACGCGCCCGGACGAAGTGGCTAATCTTTAAGCCATAAGCCGACAAAGGAGCGTGTTATGCCTCGATCTTCGCTGATTTTCCTGCCTGCATTGTTTTTTCCCGTTTCGCTGCTTGCCGCCACCGAGCCGGTAAACGTGGAGGTTTTACAGACAAAACTGGATCACCCCTGGTCGCTGGCGTTTCTGCCCGACAATAAGGGGCTGCTGGTCACGCTAAAAGACGGGCAGCTTAAGCACTGGCAGGCAGGGAACGGGCTCTCCGATCCGATTGTTGGCGTGCCGAAGGTCTGGGCGAGCGGACAGGGCGGATTGCTGGACGTGGTGCTGGCCCCGGATTTTGAACAGTCACGGCGGATCTGGCTAAGCTTCGCCGAGGCAGGTAATGATGGAAAAGCGGGCACCGCGGTGGGCTACGGGCGGCTGAGCGATGACCTGTCGCGCATCGAAGGCTTCCAGGTGGTGTTCCGCCAGATGCCGAAGCTCTCCACCGGCAACCACTTTGGTGGACGGCTGGTGTTTGACGGCAAAGGCCATCTGTTTATTGGTCTGGGTGAAAACAACCAGCGCCCGACGGCGCAGGATCTGGATAAGCTTCAGGGCAAGGTGGTGCGCCTGACCGAAGACGGGAAAGTGCCGTCGGATAATCCGTTTGTGAATACCGCCGGTGCGCGCCCTGAAATCTGGTCCTATGGCATTCGTAACCCGCAGGGGATGGCGATGAACCCGTGGAGCGACACGCTGTGGCTTAACGAACACGGTCCTCGCGGCGGGGATGAAATCAACATCCCTGAGAAAGGTAAAAACTACGGCTGGCCTTTGGCGACGCACGGGATCAACTATAGCGGCCTGAAAATCCCGGAAGCGAAAGGCGAGCATGTTGAAGGCACCGAAAAGCCGCTGTTTGTCTGGAAAGTGTCGCCCGCCGTCAGCGGCATGGCGTTCTACAATAGCGACGTCTTCCCGCAATGGAAAAACAAGCTGTTTATTGGCGCGCTGAAGGAGAAAGACGTCATCGTGCTGAGCGTGGAAGGCAACACCGTGACGGAGGACGGGCGCATTCTTGGCGATAAAAATCAGCGTATCCGCGACGTGCGCGTCGGGCCGGATGGCTATCTGTATGTGCTGACCGACGAGTCGGACGGGCAGCTGTTGAAGGTCAGCCCGTCCGGTACGTAATCAGGTCACCGGGATCATCACCACGTTGCGATACGCCGGGCGCTCGCTCAACTGCTGGATCCAGCGCTCAAGGTGCGGGCGCGGGGTCCAGCTAAGCCCCATATTGGTCAGGTTCCAGACGAAGGGGGCGACGGCGATATCGCCCACGCCAAACGCGTCGCCGGAGAACCAGGTATGCTTCGCCAGCTCGTCGTCCATCATGGCAAACAGCGATTCGCAGGCGTCCTGGGCGGCATGAATGGCGGGATAATCACGATCGGCTTCCGGCGTGCGGATAAGCCCCATCAGGATCACGCGGTGCGTTGGGGAAAGCGTCTGGTTTGCCCAGTCCATCCATTTTTCGCCCTGCGC
Source organism: Enterobacter cloacae complex sp. (assembly GCF_900322725.1). Taxonomy (NCBI): domain Bacteria; kingdom Pseudomonadati; phylum Pseudomonadota; class Gammaproteobacteria; order Enterobacterales; family Enterobacteriaceae; genus Enterobacter; species Enterobacter cloacae complex sp. Next base: position 3,615,460 of record NZ_LT991957.1, read on the forward strand.
GCGCTGGGCCGGATTTTCTACCCACAGCCGACCCTGGCCGTACTGCGCGGCGAGGTAACGCACGATGGTGTTGGACTCCCACAACGTGGCGTCTGTCTCATCATCGCGCAGCAGCGGCACCAGCCCGTTTGGGTTCATCGCCAGGTAGTCCGCGTCTTTATTCACGCCAAACTCCAGGCCCGCCATCACCTGCTTAAACGGTAAATCCAGCTCTTCCAGCGTCCACAGCACTTTTTTCACGTTAGTTGAATTGTTCCTGCCCCACAGCGTAATCATATTTACTCCCGATGAGATGTGAATCCGAGTCAGCTTTTCGCCATGGTGAGATAAACCTAACAATTACGCAACAGATGCTAAAAAAATCGCCGCAATCAAAGCGTATCTGAATGTTATTGCATAAACTTTAAAAACTTTACCTGGAACAGGTTTCTTTGAACGCTGTAGTGCGCTATTACTCATCGCTTCTTGCGACACGGTGATTGTGACGTGATTTTTAGAATGGACACTCGGGTGGCATTTATGACGCAAAAAACTTCCTCTCTGCGCAGCCTGGCGGCAGGCTCGGCGCTGCTTTTCCTTTTTGCCCCAACGCTCCACGCGGCGGAACAGACAGCGCCCGAAGCGCCGCCTGTCGATGCGCGCGCCTGGATCCTGATGGATTACGCCAGCGGGAAAGTGCTGGCGGAAGGTAACGCCGACGAAAAACTTGACCCGGCGAGCCTGACGAAAATTATGACCAGCTATGTGGTAGGTCAGGCGATTAAAGCGGGCAAAATCAAGCTGGACGACATGGTCACCGTCGGGAAAGATGCCTGGGCGACCGGTAACCCGGCGCTGCGCGGCTCGTCCGTTATGTTCCTGAAGCCTGGCGATCAGGTTTCCGTTTCCGATCTGAATAAAGGGATAATCATTCAGTCAGGAAATGACGCCTGCATCGCGCTGGCCGATTACGTGGCGGGCAGTCAGGACTCTTTCATTGGTTTGATGAATGGCTACGCGCAAAAGCTGGGCCTGACCAACACTACCTTCAAAACCGTTCACGGCCTGGATGCGCCGGGTCAGTTCAGCACCGCGCGTGATATGGCGCTGCTGGGTAAAGCGCTGATCCACGACGTGCCGGATGAGTACGCCATCCATAAAGAGAAAGAGTTCACCTTCAACAATATCCGCCAGCCTAACCGTAACCGTCTGCTGTGGAGCAGCAACGTTAACGTGGACGGCATGAAAACCGGGACAACCGCAGGCGCGGGCTATAACCTGGTGGCTTCCGCAACCCAGGGCGACATGCGCCTGATTTCGGTGGTGCTGGGGACGAAAACCGACCGCATTCGGTTTAACGAATCAGAAAAACTGCTGACCTGGGGTTTCCGCTTCTTTGAAACCGTCACGCCGATTAAGCCGGATGCCACCTTCGTGAGCCAGCGCGTCTGGTTTGGGGATAAAAGTGAAGTGAACCTGGGCGCGGGTGAAGCCGGTTCCGTGACCATTCCACGCGGTCAGCTGAAAAACCTGAAAGCCAGCTATACCCTGACCGAGCCACAGCTCACCGCGCCGCTGAAAAAAGGCCAGGTGGTCGGGACGATTGATTTCCAGCTTAACGGTAAATCCATTGAGCAGCGTCCGCTGGTGGTAATGGAAGCGGTAGAAGAGGGCGGCTTCTTTAGCCGGATGTGGGACTTTGTGCTGATGAAATTCCACGGCTGGTTTGGCAGCTGGTTTAGCTAAGTTTTTGCCGGGTGGCGGCTTCGCCTTACCCGGCCTACAACGGCTCGAACGTAGGCCGGGTAAGCGCAGCGCCACCCGGCACAACCTCAATACATCAACTTCACCTGCTGCGCCTTTGCATACGACACCAGCTCTTCATCCGGGCGGCAATCGCTGACGATGGCGTCAAAGCGCGACAGTTCTCCCATCCTTGCCGGACGGACCTTGCCAAACTTACTGTGATCAACCACCAGCACATGCTGCTGCGCGGCGTTGAGCGCCCAGTGTTTCACCGGTAACTCTTCCAGATTAAAGCAGGTTGCGCCCTGCTGCACGTTCACGCCCGCCGCAGAATAGAAGGCGATGTCCGGGCATACATTGCTCAGCGTGTCCTGAATATTCAGCGGCTTAAAGATGGCATTGCTGGCATGAAACTCACCGCCACACAAAATCACCCGGCACGCCGGTTTTTCCTGCAAGGCCAGAAAGGTATTCAGGGAATAACAGACGGCGGTAAAGGGAACGCTGCTGTCGATGGCCTCGATGATCCACGGGGTTGTCGTACCGCAGTCAAAAAACAGCGTTTGATGCGGCTGCACCAGCGAGGCGGCGAGCCGCGCGGCTTTGCGCTTCTCTTCCACCAGACGCGTTTTTTGATCGCTTAACAGGTAATGGCTGGCGCTGCGCGGCTCCAGGACAATGTACCCGCCAAGCAGCACAACGGGGGCGCTGTCGCTGTTCAGATCGCGACGAATGGTCATTTCAGACACGCCAAGCAGGGTAGCGGCTTCCTTGAGATGCAGCTTGTCGCTGCGCTTCAGCGCCTGAAGCAGCTGAGCAATGCGGTCATCGCGACGTGTTTCCATAGATCCTCGGGCTAAAAAAGTGAGCCCCCGCAGGGCGGGGGCTCAAGTGTAACCTGACGGACCGGGGTTAGTCACGTATCCATCCTTTGCGGATCGGGAGGGCAAACAGAACGCGATAGGCCTGCGATAATCCCCGGTAAAGGGCCGGCCCAAAGAGGCTCCACATAATGGCTGCGCTGACGCAGCCCATCAGCCCCACCAGGAATCCGCCTACCATGTCCAGCGGCCAGTGCACGCCCAGATAGACGCGGGACCAGGCGACGGCGACGGCGACCCCCATCAGCACCACGCCGGACCACAGGCGATGCCAGAACAGGAAGGCCAGCGCGAAGGTGAAGATCACCGTGCCGTGATCGCTCGGGAACGAGTCATCCGGCGCGTGGTGCAGGAAGTTATAGCCGACGTGCTCGACAAATGGACGATCGTGCGGGAAGGCGAGCCCCAGCACATAGCTTGCCAGCACGCTGACGCCGATGGCCATCGCCATTTTAATCACCAGGTGGCGCTGGGCGGTGACTTGTTTGCGCGGGCCCCAAAGCCAGAGGATCGCGGCCAGCGCCGGCACGATGCTGATCAAATCCTTAGCAATGAAGGTGGCGAGATCAATCATCCATTCCGGCGACGCTGGCGTGGCGTTGAGCAGGTAAAACAGTCCGTAGTTCAGATTCTCTAGCATCGTATCGTTACTCTTTAGCAAACCAGGTAGAAACCAGCCCGTAAACCAGCACCTGGGAAAACCAGACCCACCACCCGGCCCACAGGTTGTGAGAGAAAAAATGCGCGCCGCGCATGACCTGCCCGAAGCCCATCAGCAGCCCCAGAGCGGCCCCCAACGCGACAAAGGTCCAGGCCAGGCGCGGACGTTCACGCCAGAAGGCAAAAAACAGCCCCATGACCATAAACCCGCTCGAGGCGTGGCCGCCGGGAAAGCAGCGTCCCGGTCCGCTGTCGGCCGGAATTGCGCTGAACAGGGGATACGAGACGGCTTTGCCGCCATACTCCACCAGATCCCACGGACAGCTGTGGTGGCTCATGCTTTTCAGGGCTCCTACAACAAGCGCGCCCAGCCCCATCAGAAGCGCGGCCGTCACCAGCCGGGCATTGCGTCTGTAAGCCCCATAAACCAGCGCGATGACGGCCAGGGCAATGGCCACATATTTCGCCAGTCGATGGTTCAGCAGATCCAGCAGCGGATTTTGCTGTAGCGGAAAATGGTGCGTCGCAGCGTCATACCAGAAGCCGGTTAGCCATCGGTCGAGCGATTCATCGCGAGAAAGCCAGGTAAAAAGCACCGCGAGGGCGATCAGCACGAAAAGTTGATAACCATAAAAGCGGGCGGGCAACCGGTAAAGGTGTTTTGTCTTATTTATCGGTAAGGTAGATAATTCTGAAGGGCTGACGGCGTGTGTCATAATTTCGGTCAATAACGTGAAATAGCGCTATCTTAACGAGGGCAACTTAAGGAAACCTTAAACAACAACGATAAGTGCGTTATTTCTGTTTTCTCACGTTATTGTGCTATCTCAGACAGCAGCAATTCATTACACTCATCGCGATTTTTTCATACTAAAGAGATTGCATGATAAACCGTTCTTCTTCCGGTAATCGTCTGGGCCGTCAGGCGTTACTTTTTCCTCTGTGTCTGGTGCTTTACGAATTCTCTACCTACATCGGCAACGATATGATCCAGCCGGGCATGCTGGCCGTGGTTGAGCAGTACAACGCAGGTATTGAGTGGGTGCCAACATCCATGACCGCCTATCTCGCGGGCGGCATGTTTTTACAGTGGCTGTTAGGGCCGCTGTCGGATCGTATTGGCCGCCGTCCGGTGATGCTGACGGGGGTGGTGTGGTTTATCGTCACCTGTCTCGCCACGCTGCTGGCGCAGAACATTGAGCAGTTTACGCTGCTGCGCTTCCTTCAGGGCGTGAGCCTGTGCTTTATCGGCGCCGTGGGCTATGCCGCCATTCAGGAGTCGTTTGAGGAGGCGGTGTGTATCAAGATCACCGCGCTGATGGCGAACGTGGCGCTGATTGCACCGCTGCTGGGGCCGCTGGTGGGTGCCGCATGGGTGCACGTTGCGCCGTGGGAAGGGATGTTCGTCCTCTTTGCCCTGCTTGCGGCTATCTCTTTCTTTGGCCTGCACCGCGCGATGCCGGAGACCGCGACGCGTCTGGGAGAAAAGCTCTCGCTTAAAGAGCTGGGCCGTGATTATAACGCGGTGCTGAAAAACGGTCGTTTTGTCGCGGGCGCGCTGGCGACGGGGTTTGTCAGCCTGCCGCTGCTGGCGTGGATCGCCCAGTCGCCGGTCATTATCATCAGCGGCGAGCAGCTTAGCAGCTATGAGTATGGCCTGTTACAGGTGCCGATTTTTGGCGCGCTGATTATCGGAAACCTGGTGCTGGCGCGTCTGACGGCGCGCCGTACCGTGCGTTCACTGATAATTATGGGCGGCTGGCCGATTGCGGCAGGGCTGATCGTTGCGGCGGTAGCGACCGTTGCCTCGTCGCATGCGTACCTGTGGATGACCGCGGGGCTGAGCGTTTACGCGTTTGGTATTGGCGTGGCGAATGCCGGTCTGGTGCGCCTCACGCTGTTTGCCAGCGAAATGAGTAAAGGCACGGTATCCGCCGCGATGGGGATGCTGCAAATGCTGATTTTTACCGTCGGTATTGAGGTGAGCAAGCATGCTTACGCGTTTGGCGGCAACGGACTGTTCAGCCTGTTTAACCTCGCCAACGGCGTGCTGTGGGTAGGGCTGATGGTGGTGTTCCTGAAGGACAAACGCGTCGGAAGCGCACTGCAACCGTAATCCTTATTCCCTCTCTCTGCGGGGGGAGGGCATCAGGCCGCAGTAAATTTTGCCCGGTGGCGCTGCGCTGACCGGGCCTACGGGCTGGGTGTTCTCCCTCTCCCTGTGGAGCGCACGGAATCAATTAAACGGCGCCTTCCCATCCAGCACCTTATCAATCACGTTTAGTACGCCTTCGTTATTATTGTTCGGCGCTTCATAGCGGGCCACCGCCTTAATGTGCGGTTTGGCATTGGCCATCGCGAAGCCATACCCTGCCTGGCGCAACATCTCCACGTCGTTACCGCTGTCGCCAAAGGCCACCACTTCGCTGTCTTCAATGCCCCAGCGCGCCTGAAGGATCCGCAGGCCGTTAGCTTTATGCACGCCGGGGATGATCAGGTCGATACTGCCGTGTCCGGTGGTCACCGGCACCATGATGTCGCCGAGCTTTTCGTGCAGCAGCGCCTGAATACGCGGGATCTCTTCGTCAGAGACGTTAAGCCCGAACTTGAAGAAAATATCGTTGAGATGGTCAAAGCTGCTGACGCTTTCAAGGCGGTGATAGTACTTTGCGGCGACCGCTTTGAAGAGGTCGTCATAGGTTTGCAGCGTGTAGGCGCTGTTTTTACCGCAGGCGATAATTTCAATGCCGGGCACCTCATTCAGCAGGGTGGCGACGGTCAGGAAGTGCGCTTTCGACAGTTCGCCGTTAAACACGTCTTCGCCGGCATCCACCACCCAGCCGCCGTTTTCGGCCACGAACGCGATTTCATGGGCGATCTCCGGGAAAAACGAGATCAGTTGGTAGTACTGGTTTCCGCTGGCAACCACAAAACGGATGCCTTGCTCTTTCATTCGCGCGTACTGCGCCAGAAAACGCGCACGATTATAGGTTTTCGCATCGCTCAGGAAGGAGCCATCCATGTCGACTGCAATCAGTTTAACGCTCATATCCCTTCTCCATTGACGTTGTTTCTGCTTCCGGTTTTGCCACCGCACGCGCCACCAGTGCGGCAATAATAACTAACCCTAATACCACCAGCATCGCGCTGCGTAATCCGTAGTGCTCACCGAGGAACCCAAGCAGCGGCGGCCCCACCAGGAAGGCGAGGTAGCCGGTGGTTGCCACCACGCTCACGCGCGTCGGCGCATCCGGGCCGGTATCGCTGGCAGCAGAAATGGTCAGCGGGAAGCCAAGGGAGGCGCCAAGTCCCCACAGGATCACCGACACGCCGGCAATCCAGTCAACATCCACAAAGATGATCATCGCGATGCCCAGCCCGCCCAGCAGAGCGCTGGTACGCACCACCGCCACGCGGCTGTAGCGGTCGATAAACCAGCCGCCGGTGAAGCGCCCGACGGTCATGCCGAGCGTAAACCCGGCGTAGATCAGCGAGCCGGAGGTGGGGCTAAAGCCGTGTCCGTCCACCATCAGCAGCGGCAGCCAGTCGTTGGCGGAACCTTCAGCAAACGCCATCGCCAGCACGACCACGCCAATCAGCATTAGCTGGAAGTCACGGTAGAAGGGCAACCCTTTTGCCGCAGACTTCTGTTCATCCGAGGCGTTTTGTCCCGTACCGGCGGGAATAGCCCTGATGCCGGTGAGGATAGGGATAATGCAGACCAGCGCCGCCAGCAAAATATGCATGTTAGCCGCAATGCCCAGCGCCGTCAGCGCCATCCCCACGCCCGCGCCCGCCAGCGTGCCGAGGCTATAAAAGCCATGCATCATCGGCAGCACCGTTTTGTTCATCTCCTTCTCGACGGCGGCGCCTTCAACATTAATGGCGACTTCTGCCGCACCAAAGCTCCCGCCGAACACCATCAGCCCGAGGGCGAACATCAGGGGCGAGGCAAACCACAGCGCCACGCTCAGCGCGACCATTCCGACCACGGCGAAGCACATGGTCGTGCGGATCACCGTACGGGTGCCAAAGCGCTTCACCAGCCAGGCCGAGCACAGGATGCCGCTCATCGAGCCAATCGACAGGCCAAACAGCACAATCCCCATCTCTGCCGTCGAGACGGATAGCGTATCGCGGATGGCCGGGGTGCGCGTCGCCCAGGAGGCCATCAGCAGCCCGGGTATGAAGAAGAACATAAACAGCGCCCACATGCGCAGATGCAGGGCTTTGCGGGGAGAAGATAACGTCATTGGGATCAGCACCAGAAGAACAACAATAGCGACAACACTAGCAACTTTGTGTACATTTGTACACAAACCGGATGAGGAATTTATGAGCAGACCACCGAACGACCCTAACCGTCGGGAGAAGATACTTCAGGCGACGCTGGACACTATTGCAGAGCACGGTATTCATGCCGTCACGCACCGCAAGATTGCCACCTGCGCAGGCGTACCGCTGGGGTCGATGACCTACTATTTCGACGGGATGGAGTCGCTGCTGGAAGAGGCATTCACGTGGTTTACGCAGCAGATGTCCCGGCAGTACCGGGATTTCTTCGCGGGCGTTACCGGGCGGGAGAGGGCATGCGAGGCCATTACCACGCTGATCCACAGCTCAGCCGTGACCACGCCACACAATATGGCGCTGATGTATCAGCTGTACGCCTTTATGCACCGCAGCGCCGCGTTGAAAACGGTAATGCAGGACTGGATGAAGATGAGCCAGACCACGCTTGAACAGTGGTTCGATCCGGCGACCGCCCGCGCGCTGGATGCGTTTATCGAAGGGATGACGCTGCACTTCGTGACCGACCGCGCGCCGCTAACCCGGGAGGAGATCCGGGCGATGGTGGGACGCATCGCCCGGGAGCAGGTGCCCTGCGATTAACGGCAGGGCAACCGCGACGTTATCGACCCTGAATTTTTTTGCCGGAAGCGTCTACAACCGCTTCGCCATCCTCTTTGGTGAACGCCCCTTTTTGTGCGTCGGGCAGAATATCCAGTACGCGCTCCGACGGACGACACAGCCTCGTCCCCAGCGGAGTAACGACAATCGGGCGATTGATCAGAATCGGATAGTGCAGCATGTAGTCAACGAGCTGGCTGTCGCTAAACCTGTCTTCCGCCAGGCCAAGGTTTTCGTAAGGCTCCACGTTTTTTCGCAGCAGATCGCGGGGTGAAATGCCCATCTCAGCCAGCAGCTTCACCAGTTCGTCGCGAGACGGCGGCGTCTCCAGATACAAAATAATCTCGGGTTCGGTGCCGCTGTTGCGGATCATCTCCAGCGTATTGCGCGACGTGCCGCAGGCGGGGTTGTGGTAAATGGTAATGTTGCTCATATCAGGTACTCACTACAGTGTAACGGAGAGACGTAACGCCAGCGCGGCAAGCGTTACAAACAGGACCGGCAGCGTCATTATCAAGCCCGTCCGGAAATAGTAGCCCCAGGAAACGATCATGTTTTTCTGTGCCAGTACATGCAGCCAGAGCAGGGTGGCCAGGCTACCGATGGGGGTGATTTTCGGCCCCAGATCGCAGCCAATCACGTTCGCGTAAATCATCGCCTCTTTAATCAAACCTGTTGCCGAACTGCCATCAATTGAGAGCGCGCCAATCAGTACCGTTGGCATATTGTTCATTATGGATGACAGGAAGGCGGTGATGAATCCGGTGCCCAGCGTGGTGGCCCAGAGTCCATAACCGGCTAAGCGATCCAGAACGTCTGAGAGATGCTCCGTCAGCCCGGCGTTGCGCAGGCCATACACCACCAGATACATCCCCAGCGAGAAGATAACGATCTGCCACGGTGCGCCGCGAAGCACTTTTCCGGTATTAATAGCGTGCCCGCGTTTTGCGACGGCAAACAAAATCAGCGCGCCCACGCTCGCGATGGCGCTGACGGGAATGCCGAGAGGCTCAAGCACAAAGAATCCGACGAGAAGTAGCAGCAGCACGATCCAGCCTGTCCTGAAGGTTGGCAGATCGTTAATGGCCCGTGCAGGCTCCCGGAGTTTCGCCAGATCGTACGTCGGAGGAATTTCCCTGCGAAAGAACAGGTGCAGCACGATGAGCGTTGCGGCAATCGCGGCGATATCAACCGGGATCATCACCGAGGCGTACTCGCTGAACCCCAGCGAGAAGAAGTCTGCCGACACAATGTTGACCAGGTTGGAGACAATCAGCGGCAGGCTGGCGGTATCGGCGATAAAGCCTGCCGCCATCACAAACGCCAGCGTGGCTTGTTGACTAAACCCGAGTGCCAGCAGCATGGCGATAACGATAGGCGTGAGGATCAGTGCCGCACCGTCATTGGCGAACAGCGCCGCAACGGCCGCACCCAGCAGCACGATCCAGGTAAACAGCAACCGCCCCCGACCGTTCCCCCAGCGGGCAACGTGCAGCGCCGCCCACTCGAAAAAACCGGACTCATCCAGCAGCAGGCTGATAAGGATCACCGCAATAAACGTGGCCGTGGCGTTCCAGACGATATTCCAGACCACCGGAATATCGTTAATATGAATAACGCCGCTCGCCAGCGCCAGCGCGGCGCCAATGGTCGCGCTCCAGCCGATGCTGAGCCCTCTGGGTTGCCAGATGACCAGCACCAGCGTGAATAAAAAAATCGCTCCTGCCAGAAACATTGTTTACTCCATTATATCTGATTTTGTGAATATGTTTTGCTTAGCATGAACCCGGAACTTTACCTTTCAGCTTCAGGCGGGTGTCTTCACGCAGGCAGTTCCAGCTGTTATCGATAACGGACGCTGCCCACGCGGGCATGTTCGGAGATAAACGGTAATGGACCCATTTCCCTTCACGTCGGTCGACGACCAGTCCGGCCTCGCGGAGCAGTGCCATATGGCGGGAGACTTTCGGCTGCGGCTCGTTGGTGGCGGCGCAGAGATCGCAGACGCACAGTTCCCCCGCTTCACGCAGCAGCATGACGATGGCGAGCCGCGTTTCGTCGGAGAGGGTTTTGAAAAGCTGAAGGGGGTGAAGCATTTGGTCATCCTGAGGACATTTAATTCATATGCATTAAATCATATATGTATATGGCGGGCGAGGGAAGGGGGATAAGGGCAAATAAATGCCCTTAAAGAAGTGAAGTTACGTTGAGCCACCGCCTTTAAGTGACTGACAGGGCGGGGTTAGAAGATTATTTATTCCTGGTTTTGTTGAATATTTTCATTGTTATGAGACAGAGGGTCGTTGCAGATGTAACCAGAATTAAAACATCCGTATTTATATATGTTTCGTACATTGTCTCCGCATTAACTTCACCATAGATGAAGTCGCAAATAGCAGCTGCAACATCATGATTAATATAAGCTGTTGGAGGACCCAGCATGTACGCTACCATAAAGCTAATTAACCCAAACCAGACGGCCTTAAGCAGTCTTGAGCCCCATTTACAGGCAAGGATAGCGATATCCACCATCAATAACCTCTATACAATTACGAGCGATTTGTGAACGCATACATGGGTCCTGAATAAGCTCCGGTATCAGAAGAGCTATTCATAATTGGAGTGGTGAGCGAGCGTTATGTAGCCTTCTGGCTATGTCCCCAAATGAAGACACCATTCCTTTTCCTGCCATCAGGTGGTTTATTCGTTACAGCTTATGCCCGCTGCCTGTATGGAAGGTCAAACCCGATCATGTTTCCGCTCAATTGGTGTTCTTTTAAGGTATTGACCAGGCAAATTTTAACCGCATGAGACGATCAGCGATGCCGCCACGCTGTCGCCATGGGCATAAAGGTAGGGTTATAAGCAACTGATTGGGAAGGGGATGAATCTCAGGCAACAAAAAACCCATCAACCTTGAACCAAAACGGCGGGGTTGATGGGCTCCACAAATTGGGGACATCAAAGAAAAGCAGTGGCAATAGTTATGACTGTGACCTGTGTAAAAAGTTCTGCACGTAACGAAAATTTTTTCAGCCACGCGCAAACTTGAGACTTATCCGAGTCCAGGCCAGATAATGACGATCAGCGTACCTGCCAGCGTCAGCAGCACGTTTGCGATCGCGTACGTGCCTGCATAGCCCAGCGCCGGGATATTGCTGCGCGCGGTGTCGCTGATGATTTCCATCGCCGGTGCGCAGGTACGCGCGCCCATCATCGCGCCGAAGAGCAGGGCGCGGTTCATGCGCAGCACGTAGGCACCGAACAGGAAGCAGATCACCACCGGCACCAGGCTGACGACAAGTCCGGAAAGCAACATTTGCCAGCCGACAGCGCCCAGTCCGTTGCCAATGCCGCTCCCGGCGCTTAAGCCGACACCCGCCATAAAGACCATCAGGCCGAACTCTTTCACCATGTTCAGCGCCCCCTGAGGGATATAGCCGAAGGTTGGATGGTTCGCTCGCAGGAAGCCCAGCATGATCCCGGCGAACAGCAGGCCGGCAGCGTTACCGATGCCGAAGCTAAAGTTGCTGAACTGGAAGGTGATCATCCCAATCATCAGACCGACAATGAAGAAGGCGCAGAACGCTAACAGGTCCGTCACCTGGCTGTGAATGGAGATAAAGCCGATACGATCGGCAACGGTTTTGACACGTCGGGCATCGCCGCTGACCTGCAACACGTCGCCTTTGTTGAGCACAATGTTATCGTCGATAGGCATTTCAATCTGGCTGCGGATCACGCGGTTGAGGAAACAGCCGTGGTCGGTCAGCTTCAGCTGTGCCAGACGGCGGCCCACGGCGTTGTGGTTTTTCACCACAATCTCTTCGGTGACGATACGCATGTCCAGCAGGTCGCGGTCGAACACCTCTTTCCCGTTGCGGAAGCTGGGATCGAGACGCGCGTGGGCGTCCGGGTACCCGACAAGGGCGATGTCATCGCCCATCTGGAGCACCGCGTCACCGTCCGGGTTAGCCAGAATACCGTTACGACGAATTCGTTCGATGTAGCAGCCGGTCTGACGGTAGATCCCAAGTTCGCGCAGGTTTTTCCCGTCAGTCCAGGCAACCAGCTCCGGGCCGACCCGGTACGCGCGGATCACCGGCAGGTAAACCTTACGTTTGGAGTCCGTGTCCAGGCCGCGCTCGCGGGCAATGGTCTGGGCGCTGGTCTGGAGATCCTGATGCTGAAGTTTCGGCAGATAGCGCGCGCCAACAATCAGGCTTACCAGACCAATCAGATAGGTCAGGGCATAGCCCAGGCTCAGGTTGTCCAGCGCGACGGAAAGCGGCGTGCCTGCCATGCCAGAATGACGAAGCGTGTCCCCGGCACCCACAAGCACCGGCGTGGAGGTCATCGAGCCGGCCAGCATACCGGCCGTTAAGCCGATGTCCCAGCCAAACAGTTTGCCCAGCCCTAACGCAATCAGCAGCGCGCTGCCGACCATCACCAGCGCCAGCATCAGATAATTTTTGCCATCACGGAAGAAAATCGAAAAAAAGTTCGGGCCGGCTTCCACGCCTACGCAAAAAATAAACAGCATGAAACCTAAGTTAAGCGCGTCCGTGTTAATACTGAAATGTTGCTGACCTAATAACAGCGAGACGACTAAAACGCCAATGGAATTACCAAGTTGAACTGAACCCAGGCGCAATTTACCCAGACAAAGGCCCAGTGCCAGTACCACAAATAATAACAGGATGTAATTCCCATTTAACAAGTCTGCGACGTTTATATTCACGGAGGCTAACTTCTTGTTTACCAGTAAGTTGTTGAATGAAAGGACTATTTGGGCTACTGTTTTCAGAGTCAGGGAATCACTGAGAACCTCCCTGCTTCCTGATAAATACCCTAAACACTAGCAGGCGGTTAGTTTAATCGTAATAGCTACCGACAGCCACCTATTATCGCACGACTTCCGTGCGTGTTTTGGCAAGGATTGCCGCAATGCTTTATCTGACTGGGCGTCCACCGGACGATTTTTGTATTTGATAGAGATAAGTCAGGAGGATAGTTTGAACTTTAAACGAAACTGGGCTGGCGTAATCAGCTGTTTTTTGCTGTTTACGGTAGTTTGCATGTCGCTTGCATTTAACGTGAAGGGCGCCTTCAGAGCGTCCGGTCATCCGGAGCTGGGCCTGCTGTTTTTCATTCTGCCGGGGGCCGTGGCCAGTTTTCTCTCGCGCAAAGGCGAGGTGGTGATGCCGCTTCTGGGGGCAATCCTTGCGGCGCCCATCTGCTTGCTTCTGATGCGCGTGCTGTTTCTCTCGTCGAGAAGCGTCTGGCAGGAAGTGGCGTGGTTGTTGAGCGGCGTTTTCTGGTGTGCGCTGGGCGCGCTGTGTTTCTTATTTACGCGCAGCCTGCTGCAACAGCGGAAGCACCGTAAATAAAAACGCCCTCAGGGTGAGGGCGTCTTCGGATTGCCTTACTGAGCGGCAAACAGGCCAAGGTGCTCTTTGGCGTAGGCTTCAAAATCGGTGCAGCCGCCGATGTGTTTCTGGTCGAGGAAGATCTGCGGCACGGTTTCAACCGGTTTACCCACGGTTTTTTCCAGATCGGCTTTGCTGATGCCTTCCGCGTGGATATCCACGTAGCGGAAGTTAAAATCATCACGTTCTTCAGTCAGTTTCTCAGCCAGCTCTTTCGCGCGCACACAGTAAGGGCATCCTGGACGACCAAAAATTACTGCAAACATTTCTCTCTCCTCAAAAAACAAGCCTGACGGCGAATAATGCCTATAGTGCACGATAACCTGTGGTCATGGAAAGAAGGTTTCACCTGTCACTTTGATACAGTCAGGCTATGTTTCGCCAATTACATCATGGGGATCATTGCCTATACTGGCTGCCATACGTTTTACGCAATACAAAGAGAGACAAAATGACGCCAACCATTGACCTGCTTCGTTCCCACCGTTCCATTCGCCATTTTACCGATGAGCCAATTACTCAGGCACAGCGGGAAGCGATCATCGACAGCGCGCGCGGTACCTCCAGCTCCAGCTTTTTGCAGTGCAGCTCGATTATCCGCATCACCGATCCGGCGATGCGTGAACAGCTGGTGACGCTCACGGGCGGACAAAAGCACGTTGCCCAGGCGGCCGAGTTCTGGGTGTTCTGCGCCGATTTTAACCGTCACCTGCAAATCTGCCCTGAGGCGGAGCTGGGGCTGGCGGAACAGCTGCTGCTGGGCGTGGTCGATACGGCGCTGATGGCGCAAAACGCCTTCACGGCGGCGGAATCGCTGGGGCTTGGCGGGGTGTATATCGGCGGGCTGCGCAACAACATCGAAAGCGTGACCGAGCTGCTGAAGCTGCCGAAACACGTGCTGCCGCTGTTTGGCCTGTGCCTCGGCTGGCCGGCGGACAACCCGGATCTGAAGCCGCGTATTCCTGCCGCGATGCTGGTGCATGAAAACCACTACCGGCCGGTCGACCAGGACGTTCTGAATCAATACGACGAAGAGCTGGCGAACTACTACCTGACGCGCGACAGCAACAACCGTCGCGACACCTGGAGCGACCATATTCGTCGCACCATTATCAAGGAGAGCCGCCCGTTCATTCTTGATTACCTGCACAAGCAGGGCTGGGCAACGCGGTAGTCCATTCCTCCCGCGCCTCGTGTATGATAGGCAGGCTTTTACCATGTCTTTAGAGAGGTGCAGGGTGAAGATTGCCATATTGTCCCGGGATGGAACGCTCTATTCATGTAAACGTCTGCGAGAAGCGGCGGCGAAGCGCGGGCATCAGATTGAGATCCTCGATCCGATGTCCTGCTATATGAACATCGACCCCGCGGCGTCGTCGATTCACTACAAGGGCCGCAAGCTGCCGCACTTCGATGCGGTGATCCCCCGCATTGGCTCCCAGATCACCTATTACGGCACGGCTGCGCTGCGCCAGTTTGAAATGCTGGGAAGCTATCCGCTCAACGAGTCCGTGGCGATTTCCCGCGCCCGCGATAAACTGCGCTCGCTACAGCTGCTGGCGCGCCAGGGGATCGATCTGCCCGTCACTGGGATTGCCCACTCCCCGGACGACACCAGCGATTTGATCGACATGGTGGGCGGTGCGCCGCTGGTCATAAAGCTGGTGGAAGGCACGCAGGGAATCGGGGTAGTACTGGCGGAGACGCGTCAGGCGGCTGAAAGCGTGATCGACGCGTTTCGCGGTCTGAATGCCCATATTCTGGTGCAGGAATATATTAAAGAGGCCAAAGGGTGCGATATCCGCTGCTTTGTGGTGGGCGCTGAAGTGGTGGCTGCCATTGAGCGGCAGGCGAAAGAAGGCGACTTCCGCTCGAACCTGCACCGCGGCGGCATTGCGCGGGTGGCCATTATCAGCGAGCGCGAGCGTGCGATCGCGGTGAAAGCCGCACAGACGTTAGGCCTGGACGTTGCGGGGGTCGATCTGCTGCGCGCCGAGCGCGGGCCGCTGGTGATGGAGGTCAACGCCTCGCCGGGACTGGAAGGGGTGGAAAAAACCACGGGCGTCGATATTGCAGGTAAAATGATCGCGTGGATTGAACGTCACGCAACGCCGGGATTTTGCCTGAAAACGGGCGGTTAAATGGATCGGCGCGCACTTTTTGCGTAATCTGGACAACGTTTTTATTTAAGAGGCTGCACAGCGATGGATTTACAGGTCGTACCTACACTGGATACGTTACGTCAATGGCTCGATGATGCCGGTATTACTTTCTTCGAATGCGACTCCTGCCAGGCGCTGCATCTGCCTCACATGCAAAATTTCGACGGCATTTTTGATGCCAAAATCGATCTGATTAACGACGTCATTCTTTTCTCGGCGCTGGCCGAAGTGAAGCCTTCTGCGCTGCTGGCGCTGGCGTCCGATCTGTCTGCAATTAACGCCAGCTCTCTGACGGTCAAAGCGTTTCTCGACATACAGGATGATAACCTGCCGAAGCTGGTGGTTTGCCAGTCTTTATTCTCCGGCGCCGGGCTCTCCTTCAAGCAGTTCGCCTGGTTTATGCGCCTGAGCGAAGAGCAGATTTCCATGGTAATGATGGAAGCCAACGCACACCACCTGCTGTACAGCGCGGAAGATGATGCTGAGAATAATGATGCATCTCCCAATTTTCTCCACTAAGGCTGTCTGACTTTTGCGCAGTCGCTGCCAGAGCGGCTGCATAACACCGTTTTTTCTGCTGCTTTTAACCTTTCTTTAAAGAATTTTTCACCTCCTCTCAGGCCGTTTCGGCTTATCACATAGACATAATCTGCATAAAAAATTGATAAAAGGCGTTTTTTCGTCTGGGCTATAGCCGGAGACACGGGCTACAGTTATTCTTGCGATGCTTAAAAAAGCGAGCGGATCCTGCCGGAAAAAGGGGGTTATATTTATTTCGGGCAGAGCGACAAACTATGCATGATTATTGCATATCTTCAGGCTGCACAGTTTTGGTTCGTTTGTTAACGAGCTTTCAGAAGGAATAACAATATGATCGCCTTGAATAAAAAATGGTTATCGGGTCTGGTTGCGGGTGCTCTGATGGCCGTCTCTGCCGGTACGCTCGCTGCGGAACAAAAAACGCTACACGTCTATAACTGGTCTGACTATATTGCGCCGGACACCGTCGCCAATTTTGAAAAAGAGACCGGCATTAAAGTGGTCTACGACGTATTCGATTCCAACGAAGTGCTGGAAGGCAAACTGATGGCGGGCAGCACCGGCTTTGACCTGGTTGTGCCGTCGGCAAGTTTCCTTGAGCGTCAGCTGACCGCCGGCGTTTTCCAGCCGCTGGATAAGAGCAAATTACCCAACTGGAAAAACCTCGACCCGGAGGTGCTGAAGCTGGTGGCTAAGCACGATCCGGAGAATAAATACGCGATGCCATACCTGTGGGCGACCACCGGCATCGGCTTTAACGTGGATAAGGTCAAAGCCGCGCTGGGCCCGGACGTCAAGCTGGACAGCTGGGACGTGGTGCTGAAGCCGGAAAACCTTGAAAAACTCAAAAGCTGCGGCGTCTCTTTCCTCGATGCGCCGGAAGAAATTTTTGCCACCGTGCTTAACTACCTTGGCAAAGATCCCAACAGCAGCAAGGCCGACGACTACACCGGTCCGGCAACCGACCTGCTGCTGAAGCTGCGTCCGAATATTCGCTACTTCCACTCCTCTCAGTACATCAACGACCTGGCGAACGGCGATATCTGCGTGGCGATCGGCTGGGCGGGTGACGTCTGGCAGGCGGCGAACCGTGCGAAAGAGGCGAAAAACGGCGTGAATGTTTCCTACTTCATTCCGAAAGATGGCGCGCTGGCGTTCTTCGACGTCTTCGCCATGCCGGCTGATGCGAAAAACAAAGAGGAAGCGTATCAGTTCCTCAACTACCTGATGCGTCCGGAAGTGATTGCCCACATTAGCGACCATGTTTACTACGCTAACGGTAACAAGGCCTCCGTGCCGATGGTCAGCGAGGCGATCCGCAATAACCCGGCGATCTATCCGCCAGCGGACGTCTTTGCCAAGCTGTTCACCCTGAAGGTGCAGGAGCCTAAGATCGACCGCGTGCGCACCCGCGCGTGGACGAAGGTGAAAAGCGGTAAGTAACGGCGTTTGATATCGTTGTCCGGTGGCGCTAACGCTTACCGGGCCGACACAACCCGTAGGCCGGGCAAGCGTTAGCGCCGCCCGGCGATGCGCACCCTGACGGTGCGTTT
The DNA here is from genome assembly GCF_900322725.1 of Enterobacter cloacae complex sp. Taxonomy (NCBI): domain Bacteria; kingdom Pseudomonadati; phylum Pseudomonadota; class Gammaproteobacteria; order Enterobacterales; family Enterobacteriaceae; genus Enterobacter; species Enterobacter cloacae complex sp. The sequence goes on from NZ_LT991957.1 coordinate 3,633,321, forward strand.
GCACCAGTGTTGATCTATGCCGGAGAGCACCCCGTGAATGACGCGATCCCCCGCCCGCAGGCGAAAGTCCGTAAAGCGCTGACCCCGCTTCTTGAAATTCGTAACCTCACCAAATCCTTCGACGGCCAGCATGCCGTGGACGACGTCAGCCTGACGATCTACAAAGGCGAAATATTCGCCCTGCTCGGCGCATCGGGCTGCGGTAAGTCCACGCTGCTGCGCATGCTCGCCGGGTTTGAACAGCCGACCGCCGGGCAGATAGTGCTGGACGGCGTTGATCTCTCCAGCGTGCCGCCGTACCAGCGGCCCATAAACATGATGTTTCAGTCCTACGCGCTATTCCCGCACATGACCGTCGAGCAGAATATCGCCTTCGGCCTGAAGCAGGACAAGCTGCCGAAAGCCGAAATCACCGCGCGCGTGGCGGAGATGCTGAGCCTGGTGCACATGCAGGAGTTCGCGAAGCGCAAGCCGCACCAGCTTTCCGGCGGCCAGCGTCAGCGCGTGGCGCTGGCAAGAAGCCTGGCGAAGCGTCCGAAGCTGCTGCTGCTCGACGAGCCGATGGGCGCCCTGGATAAAAAGCTGCGCGACCGGATGCAGCTGGAAGTGGTGGATATCCTCGAGCGCGTGGGCGTGACCTGCGTGATGGTGACCCACGACCAGGAAGAGGCGATGACCATGGCCGGGCGCATTGCGATCATGAATCGCGGTAAGTTCGTGCAGATTGGCGAGCCGGAAGAGATCTACGAGCATCCGACCACCCGCTACAGCGCGGAGTTTATCGGCTCGGTGAACGTCTTCGAAGGGCTGCTGAAGGAGCGTCAGGAAGACGGTCTGGTGATTGAATCGCCGGGGCTGGTGCACCCGCTGAAGGTTGACTCTGACAACTCCGTGGTGGACAACGTGCCGGTCTACGTGGCCCTGCGCCCGGAAAAAATCATGCTTTGCGATGAGCCGCCCGCCGATGGCTATAACTTTGCCGTGGGCGAAGTGGTGCACATTGCCTATCTCGGCGACCTGTCGATTTATCACGTTCGCCTGAAAAGCGGGCAGATGCTCAGCGCCCAGCTACAGAACGAGCACCGGTATCGCAAGGGACAGCCAACCTGGGGCGATGAAGTGAGCCTGTGCTGGGATGCGGACAGCTGCGTCGTACTGACGGTATAAGGAGCGGCCATGAGTACACTTGAACCTCCAGCCCGCGTCAAAACACCGGGCGGCTTCGCGCGCTGGCTGGCGCGCGTGCAGATGGCGCATGGCCGCAAGCTGGTCATCGCCATGCCGTATATCTGGCTGATCCTGCTGTTTCTGCTGCCGTTCCTGATCGTCTTTAAGATCAGCCTGGCGGAGATGGCGCGGGCGATCCCGCCGTACACCGATCTGTGGGAGTGGGCCGACGGGCAGCTGACGCTGACGCTGAATCTGGGCAACTTCCTACAGCTCACCGAGGATCCGCTCTATTTCGAAGCCTATTTACAGTCGTTGCAGGTGGCTGCCGTCTCGACGATTTGCTGTCTGCTGATGGGCTACCCGCTGGCGTGGGCGGTGGCGCACAGCAAGCCGTCAACGCGAAACATTTTGCTGCTGCTGGTGATTTTACCGTCGTGGACGTCGTTCCTGATCCGCGTATACGCCTGGATGGGGATCCTGAAAAATAACGGCATCCTGAATAACTTTCTGCTGTGGCTTGGCGTCATCGACCAGCCGTTGACCATCCTGCACACCAACCTCGCGGTGTATATCGGGATTGTTTACGCTTACCTGCCGTTTATGGTGCTGCCGATTTACACCGCCCTGACGCGCATTGACTACTCGCTGGTGGAAGCCTCGCTGGATCTCGGTGCGCGGCCGCTGAAGACCTTCTTCAGCGTGATCGTGCCGCTGACCAAAGGCGGGATCATTGCCGGGTCGATGCTGGTGTTTATCCCGGCGGTCGGGGAGTTTGTGATCCCGGAACTGCTCGGCGGACCGGATAGCATCATGATTGGCCGCGTGCTGTGGCAGGAGTTCTTCAATAACCGCGACTGGCCGGTGGCCTCGGCGGTGGCGATCGTCATGTTGCTGCTGCTGATCGTGCCGATCATGTGGTTCCACAAGCATCAGCAGAAACAGATGGGAGATCGCGGATGAACAACTTGCCGGTAGTACGCTCTCCGTGGCGCATTCTGATCCTCGTGATTGGCTTCACCTTCCTGTACGCGCCGATGCTGATGCTGGTGATCTACTCGTTCAACAGCTCAAAGCTGGTGACCGTCTGGGCGGGCTGGTCGACGCGCTGGTATAGCGCGCTGTTCCACGACGAGGCGATGATGAGCGCGGTCGGATTAAGCCTGACCATTGCAGCGCTGGCGGCGACGATGGCCTGCGTGCTGGGCACGATTGCCGCGCTGGTGATGGTGCGCTTTGGCCGCTTCCGCGGGGCCAACGGCTTTGCGTTTATGATCACCGCGCCGCTGGTGATGCCGGACGTGATCACCGGCCTGTCGCTGCTGCTGCTGTTTGTGGCGCTGGCGCACGCCATCGGCTGGCCGGCGGATCGCGGGATGCTCACCATCTGGCTGGCGCACGTGACCTTCTGTACGGCGTACGTGGCGGTGGTGATCTCCTCGCGTCTGCGCGAGCTGGACCGCTCCATTGAAGAGGCGGCGATGGATCTCGGCGCCACGCCGCTAAAGGTTTTCTTCATCATCACGCTGCCGATGATTATGCCGGCGGTCATCTCCGGCTGGCTGCTGGCGTTCACGCTCTCGCTCGACGATCTGGTTATCGCCAGCTTTGTCTCGGGGCCGGGCGCGACGACGCTGCCGATGCTGGTCTTCTCCAGCGTGCGCATGGGGGTGAATCCGGAGATTAACGCCCTGGCGTCTATCATCCTCGGCGTGGTCGGAATTGTCGGATTTATCGCCTGGTATTTGATGGCGCGCGCGGAAAAGCAGCGCGTTCGCGATATCCAGCGTGCAAGACGCGGCTGAAGGAATTATTATTTCCAGTGATGTGCCGCGTATGACGCGGCACTGTTTTTCAGGGAAGTAAAAACATTGGGATTCTTGCAAAAAACACGTCATTCGCACGCCCGTCCGAACGTCCCTGCGCTGGTTCAGGTGGCGGCGCTCGCCATTATTATGATCCGCTGCCTGGATGTGCTGATGATTATGAACACGCTGGGCCCGCGGGGCATGGGGGAGTTCATTCATCGCAGCGCGCAGACGTGGAATCTGACGCTGGTGTTTCTCAGCAGCCTGATGCTGGTGTTTATTGAGATCTACTGCGCGTTCTCGCTGGTAAAGGGGCGCAACTGGGCGCGCTGGGTCTATTTTCTTACGCAGATCACCGCCGCCAGCTATCTGTGGGCCGCCTCGCTGGGCTACGGCTATCCGGAGCTGTTCAGCATTCCCGGCGGCTCCCGCCGCGAGATTTTCCATTCCTTAGTGATGCAGAAATTGCCGGACATGCTGGTGCTCTGCCTGCTCTATGTTCCCGCCTCCAGTCGGCGGTTCTTCCGCCTGCAATAATGTGTATAATCGCAGCCCTCGTTTTCCTTGAGGTTTTCATATGCAGTGCGCACTCTATGACGCCGGTCGCTGCCGCTCCTGTCAGTGGATAGAACAGCCGGTCTCTCAACAACTCACCGCCAAAATGGCCGATTTACAGCAGCTGCTTGCCGGCCACGCGGTGGGCGAGTGGTGCGCACCCGTCAGCGGGCCGGAGCAGGGCTTTCGTAATAAAGCCAAAATGGTGGTCAGCGGCAGCGTCGAAAAGCCGCTGCTGGGCATGCTCCACCGTGACGGCACGCCGGAAGACCTCACCGCCTGCCCGCTGTATCCCGCTTCGTTTGAACCGGTGTTTGCCGCACTGAAGCCGTTTATCGCCCGCGCGGGGTTAACGCCCTATAACGTTGCCCGCAGGCGCGGCGAGCTGAAATACCTCCTGCTGACCGAAAGCCAGATCGACGGCGGCATGATGCTGCGCTTCGTGCTGCGCTCAGAGAGCAAGCTGGAGCAGCTGCGCGCAGCGCTGCCGGCATTGCAGGCCCAGCTTCCGCAGTTGCGGGTGATCACGGCCAACATTCAGCCGGTGCACATGGCGATCATGGAAGGGGAGAAAGAGATTTTCTTCACCGAACAGCATGCGCTGGCGGAGAACTTTAACGGCGTGCCGCTGTGGATCCGTCCGCAAAGTTTCTTCCAGACTAACCCCGCCGTCGCCAGCGCGCTGTACGCCACCGCGCGCGACTGGGTGCGCGCGTTACAGGTTCATCACATGTGGGATCTGTTCTGCGGCGTCGGCGGCTTTGGCCTGCACTGCGCCACGCCTGAGATGCAGCTCACCGGCATTGAAATCTCCGCCGAAGCGATTGCCTGCGCAAAGCAGTCCGCCGCTGAACTGGGGTTAACCAATCTGCACTTCCAGGCGCTGGACTCCACCCGGTTCGCGACCGGGCAGGGCAACGTGCCGGAGCTGGTGCTGGTGAACCCGCCGCGCCGGGGCATCGGCCAGGCACTGTGCGACTACCTGAGCCAGATGGCGCCTAAGTACATCGTTTATTCCAGCTGTAACGCACAAACCATGGCGAAAGATATCGCTAATCTGCCGGGTTACCGCATTGAGCGCGTTCAGCTCTTTGATATGTTCCCGCACACCGCGCATTACGAAGTGCTGACGTTGCTCGTGAAATCTTAAACAAAATGTGAACTCTTCATCCCTGCGAAATCAGGTAAGCTTACGTCATAAAAATTGAATAAAGGCTTACCGATGAAGCAGATCCTGCTGGTGGAAGATGACCACGATATTGCGGCGCTCCTGCGCCTCAACTTAGAAGACGAAGGCTACACCATTACCCACGAGCCGGACGGGGGGAAGGCGTTACCGCTTCTGGAAAAACAGCCGTGGGACGCGGTGATCCTCGATCTGATGCTGCCGAACGTCGACGGCCTGGAAATTTGCCGCCGTATCCGCCAGATGACCCGCTACCTGCCCATTATCATCATTAGCGCCCGCAGCAGTGAAACCGATCGTATTACCGGCCTGGAAACCGGGGCGGATGATTATCTGGCAAAACCGTTCTCGGTGCAGGAGCTGATTGCCCGCATTAAGGCGCTGTTCCGCCGTCAGCAGGCGATGGGGCAGGCGCAGACGGACGGCATTATCCAGGCGCACGGCCTGACTATCGATCCGCTGGCGCGCAGCGTGCGTCTCAACGGCCAACACGTCGATCTCACCCCGCGCGAATTTGAGCTGCTCTATTTCTTTGCCCGCCATCCCGGCGAGGTCTTCTCGCGGCTGGCGCTGCTGGAACAGGTGTGGGGCTATCAGCACGAAGGCTACGAGCACACCGTCAATACCCACATCAACCGCCTGCGCATCAAAATTGAGAAAGATGCCGCCGAGCCGGAAATCATTCGCACCGTCTGGGGCAAAGGCTATAAGTTTGCGGAGCGTAACCATGATGCGTCGCTTTAGCCTGAGCCAGCGCCTGACGCTGCTGTTTACGGCGTTATTGCTGCTCTGCGCTACCGTTGCCTGTGCGGTGCAGCTCTACAGCAGCATGCAGTACGGCAACGCCATGGTGCAGCGGCTCTCCGGCGGCCTGGCGCAGCAGATCGTCCAGCGGGAACCGATTCTGGACGCGCAGGGCAGGGTGGATCGCAGTGCCTTAAAGCCCCTGTTCGACCGGCTGATGACCTTTAATCCGAGCGTCGAGCTGTATGTTGTCTCCCCGGATGGCGATATCCTGGCTGATGCCGCCCCGCCGGGCCACATCCAGCGGCAAAAAATTGACCTTGCGCCGATTCAAAATTTCCTGAGCGGGACGGTGATGCCGGTGCTGGGCGACGACCCCCGCAGTCAGAATAAAAAGATCTTCAGCGCCACGCCGCTGCGTCAGGACGGCGAGCTGAAGGGCTATCTGTACATTATTTTGCAGGGGGAGGAGTTCAACGCGCTGGCGGAGACGGCCTGGCACAAAGCGCTCTGGAGTACGGCGCTGTGGTCCATGCTGCTGGTGGCGCTGTTTGGCCTGCTGGCGGGGGTGCTCATTTGGTACTGGGTGACGCGTCCGGTCAAACAGCTCACGATGGACGTGGTCGGGCTGGAGCAGGACAGCATCAGCGCGATCAAGCAACTGGCGGCCCAGCCGCTGGCGCCTGCCGGCCAGGATGAAGTGGCGATCCTGCGCAATACCTTTATTGAGCTGGCGCGCAAAATCACCTCTCAGTGGGATCGGCTGGCCGACAGCGACCGTCAGCGCCGGGAGTTTATCGCCAATATTTCACACGATTTGCGTACGCCGCTGACTTCGCTGCTGGGGTATCTGGAAACGCTGTCGCTGAAATCCGCGACGCTGACGCCGCAGGAGCACCAGCAGTACCTTGCCACCGCGCTGCGCCAGGGGCAAAAGGTGCGCCATCTGTCGCAGCAGCTGTTTGAGCTGGCGCGTCTTGAGCACGGCGGCATCAAGCCCCAGCGCGAGCGTTTTGCCATGGCCGAGCTGATTTCCGACGTGGCGCAGAAGTTTGAGCTGGCCGCCCGCACGCGGGAGTTAAATCTGCATATTGATGTGCCGGGTCCGCTGCCGCTGGTGAACGCCGACGTCTCCATGATTGAACGGGTGGTGACGAATCTGCTGGATAACGCGATACGCCATACGCCACCGGGCGGAGACATTCGTCTGGCGGTGTGGCAGGAAAACGACCGGTTGCAGGTTGAAGTGGAAGATAACGGCGTGGGCGTCGATGCGGCCTTGCGGGACGATCTGTTCCAGCGGCCTTCAGCGTTAAATCCTCAGGCGTCGCGGGACAACCGGGGCGGATTAGGGCTATTGATCGTGAAAAGAATGCTGGAGCTGCACGGCGGGGGGATCCGGTTGATGGAGTCCGTAAGCGGGGCGCGGTTCAGGTTCTTTGTGCCGCTGTGAGAAATTGCCGGGTGGCGCTGCGCTTACCCGGCCTACAGACCACCCCCGTAGGCCAGACCACCCGGCAAAAAGCGATTACTGCGGGAACCACTGCTCGCTGATTTTCTGGTACGTACCGTCAGCCTTGATCGCTTTCAGTGCGCCGTTCAGTTTTTCCAGCAGGGCTTTGTTATCCGGGCGTACCGCGATGCCGAGGCCTGTACCGAAGTACTGCGGATCGGTCACTTTCTCTGTCGCCGTCCCCAGCTGCGGGTTGGTTTTCAGCCATTCGTTAACCACGGCGGTGTCGCCGAATACGCCGTCAATACGGCCATTTTTCAGGTCGATAATCGCGTTCTGATAGCTGTCATAGGCTACGGTTTTGACTTCAGGGTGCTTGTCCTGGAGGAATTTCTGGTGCGTGGTGCCGTTTTCCATGCCGATGCGCTTGCCTTTCAGCTGGTCAAAGGAGGTGTACGCGCCTTTCTTCGCAATCACCACCGCAGAGTTGGCGTAGTACGGGTCGGTGAACGCGACCTGCTTGCTGCGCTCTGGGGTGATATCCATACCGGAAATCACCGCATCGTATTTTTTGAACTTGAGGGACGGGATCAGGCTGTCAAACGCGTGGTTAGTAAAGGTGCAGTCGGCCTGCATCTGCTTGCACAGCGCTTTCGCCAGGTCGATGTCGAAACCGACGATCTGGTTGCTGGCATCCAGCGATTCAAACGGCGGATAGGTGGCAGAAACGCCGAAATTAATTTTATCTGCGGCTGACGCGCCAGCGGCGAAGGTTGCCAGTAATGCGGCCAGAACTAACTTTTTCATTGTGTTGCTCCCGTCTGTAGGTCTTATGAACGTACAATGCCATTTAATGAATTTATATGCAATATAAACGATTAAATATTAAAAGGTAGGCAAAAAAAAACGGATAACCAAAAGGTTATCCGTCACGTGTATTCACGTTTATGCATTTTCTGCCGGGCGGGCCCGGCCTACGATCTCCGCTCGAATGCCAGCGCCTTACGCTCGATCAGGCGCATCATCAGCGTCAGCAGGCCGTTGACCACCAGATACACCAGCCCGGCCGCACCGAACACCATCACGTCGTAGGTGCGTCCATACAGCAGTTGCCCGTGGCCCATCACTTCCATCAGGGTGATGGTGTAGGCCAGAGAGGTGCTCTTGAACACCAGAACGACTTCGTTGGAATAGGAAGAGAGCGCGCGCTTAAAGGCGTACGGCAGCAGGATCGCCAGCGTGTCCTTCTTGCTCATGCCCAGCGCGCCGCAGGACTGCCACTGGCCTTCCGGGATCGCGCGGATCGCACCGTAAAACAGCTGCGTGGTATAGGCGGCGCTGTTCAGCGAGAGGGCAATCAGGGCGCATAGCCACGGCTCAGAGAGCAGGTGCCAGATCACCGGGTATTCCTGCAACGACGGGAACTGCCCCGGACCGTAGTAAATCAGGAAAATCTGCACCAGCAGCGGCGTACCGGTAAACAGCGTAATGTAACCGCGTACAATCCACACCAGCACCGGCGTTTTCAGCGTCAGGACGATGGTGAAGATCAGCGCCAGAATCAGCGCCACGATGATGGACGCGACGGTCAGCGTCAGGCTGGTGTGCAGCCCTTTCATCAATTCGGGTAAATAGTCCAGCATCAGCCTGGTCTCCGTTCAAAACGCGTTGCACGCAGATCAATACGCTTAAGAACGTACTGGCTCAGCAACGTGATCGCCAGGTAGATCGCTGCCGCCACAATGTACCAGGTAAAAGGCTCCTGCGTACGGGTGGCGATACTTTTGGTTTGCAGCATCAAATCGTTCACGCTGATCAGGCTCACCAGCGCGGTATCTTTCAACAGGACCAGCCACTGATTACCCAGCCCCGGCAGGGCATGACGCCACATCTGCGGCATGACCAGGCGGAAGAAGATCGCCGCTTTCGACAGGCCCAGCGCCTGGCCGGATTCCCACTGACCCTGCGGCACCGCCTTCAGCGCGCCGCGCAGCGTTTGTGACGCATAGGCCGAATAGAGCAGGGAGAGTGCAATTACGCCGCACAGGAACGGGCTGACGTCGAAGTTCTCTATCTGCATCTGCACCGGGATCTGCGCAAACCCGAGGTTAAGGGTGAAGCCGTCCGACAGCATGAGCAGCAGCTGTGAGGAACCGAAATAGATAAACAGGACCACCAGAATTTCCGGCAGCCCGCGCAGCACGGTTACCAGCGCTGAACCGAGCCATGCGACAGGGCGCCACTTAACGGACTCCCACACCGCAAAGAACATCGCCAGTACCAGGCCGATAATCAGTGCACAAACGGCAAGGCCGACGGTCATCCCGGCGGCGCTTGCTAAAGGAAAAATTTCATTCATCAGGAATTACTTCTGGAACCATTTTTTGTAGATGGTTTCGTAGGTGCCGTCTTTCTTCACTTTTTCCAGCGCAGCATTGAATTTCTGCTGCAACTCGGTGTTGCCCTGACGTACGGCAATACCCAGACCTGTACCGAAGTAGTCTTTATCGGTCACCTTGTCACCCACGGCGGCCAGCTTGTCGTTCGCTTTCAGCCATTCAGTCACGACAGCCGTGTCCCCGAAGACCGCATCGATACGACCGTTTTGCAGGTCCAGCTTCGCATTCTGGTAGCTGTCATACGGCACAGTGGTGATTTCCGGATGCTTATCCATAATGAATTTCTGGTGCGTGGTGCCGTTTTGAACGCCCACCTTCTTGCCTTTCAGCAGATCGACAGAGGCGTATTTGCCTTTCTGACCGATGAACAGGGCTGAGTTGTCATAGTAAGGCGCAGTGAACAGAACCTGCTTTTCACGCTCCGGGGTGATGTCCATGCCGGCCATCACCGCGTCGATGCGGCGGAACTTCAGGCTCGGGATCAGGCTGTCGAACGACTGGTTGCTGAAGGTGCAGGTCGCGTCGATCTCTTTACACAGGGCGTTGGCCAGGTCCACGTCGAAGCCAACAATTTTGTTGTTCGCATCAATGGATTCAAACGGAGGATAAGACGCTTCGGTGGCGAAACGGATGGTCTGGGCTGCGGTAGCGGAAAGGCTGACGCTAGCGAGCAGCGCGGCAATCAATACTTTTTTCATTATAATTTCCCTAACACGTCAGTGAGATAAGTAATTTTTGAAGGCATCGGTTTGCGGGTTGGTGAAGCAGCTCGCGTCACCTTGCTCAACGATATACCCGTTTTCCATGTAGACCACGCGGCTGGCGGTTTTGCGCGCCACTTCCACCTCGTGGGTCACGATAACCTGGGTAATGTTGGTTTCCGCCAGCTCGCGAATAATACTCACGATCTGAGCAGTAATTTCCGGATCCAGCGCCGCAGTCGGCTCATCAAACAGCAGCACCGCCGGCTCCATCATCAGCGCACGGGCAATCGCCACGCGCTGCTGCTGACCACCGGAGAGGTGAAGCGGATAGCGGTCGCTGTAGGGCTTCAGGCGCAGACGTTCCAGCAGCTTGTCGGCACGCGCCATCGCCTGATCCTTGCTTAAGCCGAGCACGCGGCACGGGGCTTCAATCAGGTTTTGTACCACGGTCAGGTGCGGCCAGAGATTGTATTGCTGAAAAACCATGCCCACGTTTTGACGCAGTTCACGAATCGCTTTATCAGAAGGGGTTTTCGCAAAATCAAAATGGTTACCGGCAATGGCCAGCGTGCCCGAGCGGGGCATTTCAAGCAGATTCAGAACGCGCAGAAGGGAGCTTTTTCCCGCGCCGCTTGGGCCGAGCAAAACCAGCGTTTCGCCCTCCGGGCAGCTCAGCGTAATGTCGAACAGCGCCTGGTGTGCGCCGTAGAAGCAGTTAATGCCGTTTAGTTTAATACTCATCGGGGCAGTCTTTACTCATCCAGGCAATCTATAGCAATTGAGGCCGCAGATAGTACCGTTGACAGAATAGTTATGCAATATTTCTGCGTTAAAAGTTAAATATAACCCGTGTTTCTTCTTAAACATAGCACAAAATAGCGAAGGGGGAGGGGGGCGAGAATAAATGTCGGCATTCCGCCTGAAATGCCGGACATTTTACGGGGTTAACGTTTATTTCGCCGCTGCGTTAGCGGTTTTCAACGGACTGGCGCAGGGTGCCGGCAGGGGCATGAACGCTGCCGCCAATGTAGCGAACATCATCGATGGCCCAGCACTGTCCTTCACGGATCATCAGCACTTCATCCTGCCAGGTCTGGGTGCCCTGCGTCAGCTTCACGCGCAGCGGAATATTGCGCGCGTCGGTGTTCGGGATGGTTGACGCGCTGGCAACCTCGGCGCTGTCGGGCAGCGTCGCGCGGCTGGAGAACGGATCGGCAGACAGCAGCGCGTTATGCTGCGGATCGCGCGAGGCGTCGTTAAGCAGTTTCGCCAGGTTATCGCTCAGGTACGGGCGCAGGGCGGTGAGGTCATTACCGCGATGCTGAATGCGATAATCATAGAACTGTTGCGCCACGGCGTCCGGGCCGCCCTCGATGCAGGGGCCGCTGCGGGAACCGATATCCTTAAAGGCTGGCGTGACCGGCGTAGTGCAGGCGCTGAGCACCAGCGCGCAGGGCACTAAAAGCGTTAAAGCAGAGTAGCGCATGTTGATTTCCTTATTTATTAACTATCCTTTCAATCATAGCGTAACGAACCGATAATGCAGTTGCTAACGCATTGAACGCTAAAGAAGGAGAGAAAGTATGCAGTTTTCAACGACCCCAACCCTGGAAGGGCAACCGATCACCGAGTACTGCGGCGTGGTCACCGGCGAGGCGATCCTTGGCGCCAACGTCTTCCGCGACTTTTTTGCCGGCATTCGCGACATCGTCGGCGGGCGCTCCGGTGCGTATGAAAAAGAGCTGCGTAAAGCGCGAGAGATTGCGTTTAAGGAGCTGGGCGAGCAGGCCAAGGCGCTGGGTGCGGATGCGGTGGTGGGCATTGATATCGACTACGAAACGGTTGGTAAAGATGCCAGCATGCTGATGGTGAGCGTAAGCGGCACGGCGGTGAAGATCTGTTGATGACGCGTTCGCTCTCAGCCGTCCTGCTGGCGCTGCTGCTGGCAGGATGCGCCGCGGAAAAAGGCATCGTTGATAAGGGTGCTTACGAGCTGGATACGCGCCATCAGGCGCAGGCGGCCTACCCGCGTATAAAGGTGCTGGTTATTCACTACACCGCAGACGATTTTGACACCTCGCTTGCAACCCTGACCGATAAAAACGTCAGCTCCCATTATCTCATCCCCGCCAGACCCCCCGCGCCGGACGGTAAACCACGCATCTGGCAGCTGGTGCCGGAGAGCGAGCTTGCCTGGCATGCGGGTATTAGCTTCTGGCGCGGCACCAACCGCATCAACGATACCTCCGTGGGAATTGAGCTGGAGAATCGCGGCTGGCAGAAAGTTGGAGGGGTAAAAACCTTCGTGCCCTTTGAACCGGCACAAATCGCGGCGCTGATCCCTCTCGCCAAAGACATCATTGCCCGCTACGACATCAAACCGCAGAACGTCGTGGCCCATGCCGATATTGCCCCGCAGCGTAAGGACGATCCCGGCCCGCTGTTCCCGTGGCGCGAGCTGGCGCAGCAGGGGATAGGCGCCTGGCCCGATCCGGCGCGCGTGGCGTTCTATATGAACGGGCGATCGCGTTATGAGCCGGTGGATACCGCGGCGCTGCTCGATCTGCTGGCCCGCTACGGCTACGAGGTGCCCGAAGACAGCTCCCCCGCGCAGCAAAAGCGCATCATCATGGCGTTTCAGATGCATTTCCGCCCGCAGCTGTGGAACGGTGTAGCCGACGTTGAATCCCTGGCTATCGCCGAAGCGCTGTTAGAAAAATACGGGCAGGGGTAATCCTTCGGAATACCCCCGAACAGGACTATTCCCCTGCTTACCATGAGATTAATCTTAAGTACATCGTCAATTAACTTTTAGTAAATTGACTTAAAATTATCCGGATTTAATATAGACACATAGCTTGCTAACTAAATTGGAAAATAAATAAAAGCATTATTCTTTCTTTTTTTTCTTGAGAATGTCATCAGGACTCATATTCAGGATTCGGCGTCATGCCGGAGCCATTAATAATCATTAAAATCTTAAATCGGGTATAACAATGTTAAGAATCTACGCAAATAAATTACGTCCGCAGGCCGAGATGGAAAAAATTATCGCTGCCACTTCCGGCGTTGAGGAAAAAACGCTGAAGAAATGGCAAAAAATCTCTACGGCTGATTCCGAATACATCCATATTATCGTCAGCGGTGAGGTAGAGTTTCGCCGTGAGTCAGACGAGCTGTGTATGTTCAGCGTAACGGGATACTGCATATTCGGCCTCTCCTCAATGTACTACCAGTCTGCCCATATGTACGGCCTTGTGCGGGCGAATACCGTGGTTCGCTCCATTAAGAAAGAGGATTTCGCCCGGCTGATGACCGAGAAAAACCTGTGGCCTGAGCTGACGAAAGTGCTTTCCTGGTATATCTGCATGCTGAGCAAACGCGATGATGTTCTGGTTGCCCGCAGCGCGTATTCCGTTGTTCGCGAATTTTTATATGAAATAAACGATCTGATTGTCCAGCATCAACGCGATATCAACGTTTATGATTACATTCAGGAATACACTAACCTGGCGCGCAGCACCATTATTAAAATTCTCTCCGACCTTAAAAAAGGCCAGTATATTGTGGTGGAAAAAGGTCGTCTGCTTAATCTCACCTCACTGCCTGAAAAATATTAATGCTGCTCCCGCCGGTCTCCTGAATCAACTGACGGAGGCCGGCTATTATCGCTCTGTTTTATGCTTGCCTGCGTATTATCCTGCGTTTCGTCTACCGGCGGCGCGGGTATTTTTCCCTGCGAATAATCCTGCTCCTGTTCTTTCAACGCCTGCTTAAGTAATTCTTCCAGCGACGCATCGTTGCTGCCTGCGCTGGCGGGCGCGATGTCGCGCTCGTGCGCCTCGGTTCCCGGCAGGGTATCCCGCGACGTGTCCTGCGGCACCGCGCCGTCGGGTGCCTGCTGCCAGTCGGCATCATCGCTGTTTATGGGCAGATCCTGCATGGGCGGAACATCAACATGCACCGGCGCAGGTTTAGGCTGCGGATGCGGGAACGGTTTACTCACATACACGTAATGCATATCTGAAAGCTGCGTTTCCGGCTTCGCCACGCTGGCTTTGACCGGTTCGGGCGTCGGGTGGCGGAGGTGCCAGTACACATGTGCATACAGGCCCGCAACCAGCATGGCGCAAAGCCCGAACGTCCATAACACCGTTTTGCCGAATACGTTTTTCAGGCTGGGGAGGCGGTACGAGAACCAGACCGCCTCTCCGGTTGTGTAGCTGCGCTGGGCCGCAAGACAGATGGTCGACATTAGGCTTTTTTCTCCTGCGTTTTCGCGTCCGCGGTGGTGCGGGCGGCCTGAATCAGTACGCTCGGCGTGCTGTTGGTCACGCGCATTAATTGCATCAGCGTGTCTTCTCCCGGGATGCCGTCCACGTGCAGTTTCATTTGTTGCTGGAACTCGCGGGTGCGTTTCATCATCTCTGCGGTCCAGATCCGGGCGTGCGTTTCCGGCTTGCTGAGCGCGAGGCTTAACTGCTGATCGAGCCAGGCCATGTCTTTACCGTCGCTGGCGGCGCCGATCGCGTCCTGGCCTTCCGGCGTCAGGCGGTGCAGCTGAGTGAAGTTGCCGGTCGCATGCTGGTTAAACCAGCTGCGGCTCACCTGCCAGGTCCGGTTATTCATGAGCAGGTCAATCGACGTGTCGCCGACGCGGGCGACAACCGCATAGTTAAGGTGACCGCCGGTTTTGAGCTCGCTGACCCACGGATACCCCTCCCGCGCCAGCGCGTCCGGCGTCGCGTTCCCCTGCTTACACATCAGGTTCACCTTCGCGGCGTTATGGCACAGGGCCTCTTCTGCCGAGGCGTCATACCCCCACATCAGATAAAGCTGGTGCATCGCATCCGGCTGATTCACCATTTCGTTGTCGATAACCGGCACCACGGCTGCTTCAGGTTTTGGCGTCGGCTGTTTCCAGCTGACGGGGACCGGCAGCGGGATGGGAAGGTGCGCGTTGATCGACGAGGTCAGATACCAGCCGCAGGCCGCAAACAGTACCGACGCGAACAGCCCCACGGTCGCCAGGCGCTTACCGTGTTTTTTGGCAGGGAGGATCTCTCCCGCCGCCAGGCGTAAATGACGCGGGCTGACCTGCGCCGCGCGTTCCGTCCAGGCGGCGAGCATTGCCAGGTGTGCCAGAGCATTCAGTTTGCTGATGTTGCCTTTGGTCAGCGCGTGCATTTTGCGCACGCGGGCCGGCGTTAACGGCGAATTTTCACAGCCGTGTTCTTCGCACTGCGCCTGCACGTAGCTCAGGTATTCGCGGCAGGTCAGGGGGCGCAGAACATGATGGGTGTGCATATATTCGCGCAGTTCAGGTTGCTTAATCAGGCTTTCCCGATCCGCTGCGCCCATTAGCACCACGGACAGGCGGACGTTCAGCTCCTGGGCACGCGTGAGCAGCGTTCCCAGGACTTCCAGACAGCCCTCTTTCATGGCTTCGCAGTGGGCGATGGTCAGCACTCTGGATTTCGCTTTTCCCTCCTGCCACTGGCGCAGTATGGCATCCACCGCCTGCATGCGGTTGCCGATCGCTTTCGTTCCCGGGTTGAGCTTGTACAGCAGGCTACTGGCACTCAATTTTGGAAACGCGCTGATGGCAAGCACGTTGCCGCTGCTGGTTTTCAGCGCATCGCTGAAGTGAGCCAGGAGCTGCGCGTCGTCGCTAAAGAGCCCGATAATGCCCGCCTGCTGGGTTTTCTCTTTCAGCAGGTTAAACACATCCTGATGATAAGGTACCAGAAAATCCCCGGATAAACGGGCGATCGTCCTGAATGGCGGGTTTTTAAAATTAAAGTGGCTCTGATACATAACGACTTACCGTCTCTGATTAGGAATAGCAACAGCACAGAAAGTAAGTTAATGCTCTGAGGTGGTCAATTTGCAGACAGGGTAAAAATATCCTGCTGGCAGTGCCTAACATCTGGATTTTATACGGTCAATATTTTTCTTTATGAAAGTTAGCGGCAAAGTCAGTGGTCGCATTTGCAACAGCTTATTACTATTTTCATCCATATTGGCGCAGTATGACGCTGCTTATTTTTGCTTTGCTATAGGCCGGATAAAAAATGAGGTTCTCATTTCTGTCACGGTGGATAACGCCTTGTATTATGTTTGTGCTGCTGATTTTTTGCGGACAGCAAGGGTATCTCACCTTTAAAGATTATAAAAAAGTTACGAATAAGTTGGCTAATTCTGACGAGCAGCCGCTGAAAACCTTGCGTGAGGAAAAAACCTTTACGCTATTCACCGCGGCCGTGCGTCAGGATAACGTGCCCGCGGCGGTAAAAGCCCCGCTGGCGGCGGAAATCGAGGGCATCGTGAGCAGCGATGACGCCTGGCTCTCCTTCGCCGTCATCAAAACGGCGGGCGGCCAGAAAAGCTACCGCGAGGGTGAACCGCTCACCGGCTTTAACGACGCATTTATTCAGGGAATTAATAAAGATAATGTGGTTGTTAATTATGAAGGTGCTACGCAGGTACTGGCATTAAATAAGCCGGACTATTTTAAGGGCGGCACAGAAAGCGGCCCGGTGACCAAATCGACAAAAGATCCCGGTGCAGACAGTTTGCATCTGGATGATTATCTGGTGTTAAAGCCGTTAATAGAAAAGGGCCAGCTGGAAGGCTACAGGATCAACCCACGGAATGCCTCCTCGTTCTACAGCCAGTCTGGTCTGGAAAAAGGGGATGTGGCGGTGAAAGTTAATTCTGTCGATATGACTGATGAAGCAAAAGCGAAAAGCATTATTGCTAACTGGTCGAAAATGAAAGAGGCGGAGGTCGTGGTTCGGCGTCACGCTCACCTTGAAAATATTCGGGTCAATGTTCTAAACAATTAACAAGTGTACAGACATGAAGAAATTTCCATGGGCGTGCGTGGCGCTGACCGCATTGTCGTTATATTCCAGTTCGCTGCTTGCAGCTAACTTTAGCGCGAGTTTTAAAAATACCGATATTCGCGAGTTTATCGATACGGTAGGCCGCAATCTCAACAAAACCATTCTGGTCGATCCGTCCGTTCAGGGCACCGTCTCGGTCAGAACCTACAACGTGCTGACGGAAGATGAATATTACCAGTTCTTCCTGAGCGTGCTGGACCTGTACGGCCTGTCGGTGATCCCGATGGACAACGGCATGGTCAAAGTGGTGCGCTCCAGCGTGGCGCGTACCGCCGGTGCGCCGCTGGCGGACAGCAAAAACCCGGGCAAGGGTGACGAGATCATCACCCGCGTGGTGCGGATGGAAAACGTGCCGGTGCGCGAGCTGGCCCCGCTGCTGCGCCAACTGAACGATGCCACCGGCATCGGTAACGTGGTGCATTTTGAGCCGTCCAACGTGATGTTGTTAACCGGTAAGGCCTCGGTGGTGAACCGCCTGGTGGATCTGGTGCAGCGCGTTGACAGAGAGGGCGTTCAGCGCCGTGAAATCGTGCCGCTGCGCTTTGCCTCTGCCAAAGATCTCTCCGACATGTTGAACAACCTCAACAATGAAGAGCAGAAGGGGCAGAACGCGCCGCAGCTCGCCACCAAGGTAGTGGCGGATGACGAAACCAACAGCCTGGTGATCAGCGGTTCGGAAGATGCACGCACCCGCACCCGCTCCCTGATTCACCAGCTCGATCGCGAGCAGAACAACGAGGGGAATACTCGCGTCTTCTACCTCAAGTACGCCAGCGCCACCAAAGTGGTTCCGGTGCTGACCGGTATTGGCGAACAGCTGAAAGACAAGCCGGGGGCGGCCAAAGCGAAAACCGCGAGCGCCGCGACGGACCTGAATATTACCGCCGATGAGTCAACCAACTCGCTGGTGATCACCGCCCAGCCTAACGTGATGAACTCCCTGGAGAAGGTGATCGACAAGCTCGATATTCGCCGTCCGCAGGTGCTGGTAGAAGCGATCATTGCGGAAGTGCAGGACGGTAACGGCATGGATCTCGGCGTGCAGTGGACCGGCAAGCACGGCGGCGTGCAGTTCGGCGCCACCGGCTTACCGATTAGCCAGATCAAGAACGGCACCATGAAGGGAACGAGCTTCACCGGCCTGGCGACCGGCTTCTTTAACGGCGACTTCGGCGCCCTGGTGACCGCGCTCTCCACCGACGGCAAAAACGACATCCTCTCCACACCGAGCGTGGTCACGCTGGACAATAAAGAAGCGTCGTTTAACGTGGGTCAGGACGTGCCGGTGCTTTCCGGCTCGCAGACCACCAGCGGCGACAACGTCTTTAACTCCGTTGAGCGTAAAACGGTCGGTACCAAGCTGAAAATTGTGCCGCAGATTAACGACGGCGACATGATCCACCTGAAGATTGAGCAGGAAGTCTCCAGCGTTGACAACAGCGCGACGGAAGACGCCAGCCTCGGCCCGACCTTCAACACCCGCACCATCAATAACGAGGTGATGGTCCACAGCGGTCAGACGGTGGTGCTTGGCGGCCTGATGGAAAACGTCACCAAGCAGTCGGTCTCTAAGGTGCCGCTGCTCGGCGATATCCCGCTGGTCGGCCAGCTGTTCCGCTACACCTCGCAGGATACGTCCAAGCGCAACCTGATGGTGTTTATTCATACCACCGTCCTGCGTGACGACGACAACTACAGCGCGGCGTCGAAGGAGAAATATGACCAGATCCGGGTGCGCCAGATGCAGCGACTGGAAGAGAAAAAGCTCGGCATCATTGCGCCGAGCGACAATGCCGTCCTGCCCGCGTTTCCTGTCGACGCCAGCGCCGCGCCGGTGAAAACCAGCGCCACGCGCAATCCGTTTAAAGAATAGTGCGGAGGGGGCAATGTGGACGAACTGAGTAAAGCGCTGTGCAGCAGCAGCTACGCAAAGGATAACGGCGTTCTGTTTTATAACAACGAGGTCTTTATCCGTGAGGACACCCCGGCGTATGCACTGCTGGAGGTGCGCCGTGTACTGGGACGTGCGTTCGTTCCGGTCACCCTGACGCCGGAAGCCTTCGATGAGCTGCTGGCCAAAATCTGGCAGCAGAGCAGCGGCGTTTCGCAGCAGCTGGTGGACGATATGGACGCGGATATCGACCTGATGGCGCTAACCGAGGAGATCCCGGATAACGAAGATCTGCTCGATAACGACGAAAACTCGCCGGTGATCCGCCTGATCAACGCCATTCTCAGCGAGGCGGTGAAGGACGGCGCGTCGGATATTCATATCGAAACCTTCGAGCGCACGCTGAGCATTCGCTTCCGCGTCGACGGCGTGCTGCGCCCGGTGCTACAGCCGGCGCGCAAGCTCGCCCCGCTGCTGGTGTCGCGCATCAAGGTAATGTCGAAGCTGGACATCGCCGAGAAGCGCCTGCCGCAGGATGGCCGTATCTCCCTGCGCATCGGGCGCAAGGCGATCGACGTGCGCGTGTCGACCATTCCGTCCCAGTACGGCGAGCGCGTGGTCATGCGTCTGCTAGACAAAAGCAACCTCAAGCCCGACATCAACAAGCTTGGGCTGATTGATGAAGAGCTGGAGAAGTTAAAAGGGCTGATTGACCGCCCGCACGGCATTATCCTGGTCACCGGGCCGACAGGTTCCGGTAAAAGTACCACTCTGTACGCCATTCTTTCGGCGCTGAACGGCCATGAACGCAACATCCTGACCGTGGAAGACCCGATTGAATACGAGCTGGAAGGGGTGGGGCAGACGCAGGTGAACCCGCGCGTGGACATGACCTTTGCCCGCGGGCTGCGCGCCATTCTGCGTCAGGACCCGGACGTGGTGATGATCGGGGAAATTCGCGACGGGGAGACCGCGCAGATTGCGGTGCAGGCCTCGCTCACCGGTCACCTGGTGATGTCGACGCTGCACACCAACAGCGCAGCCGGGGCGATAACCCGCCTGCGGGATATGGGGCTGGAGTCGTTTTTGATTGGTTCATCGCTGCTCGGCGTCATTGCCCAGCGTCTGGTGCGTCGGCTGTGCACGCACTGCCGGACCACCAGTCCGCTGGACGCCAATGAAAAAGCGCTGTTCAGCTTTATGGACGCGCCGCCAAAAGCGATCTACCGCGCGGTGGGGTGTGAACACTGCCGCCAGAGCGGCTATCAGGGCCGCGCCGGTATTCATGAATTTCTGGTGGTGGACAGCACCATGCGCCGCGCCATTCATGAAGATAAGGACGAAATGTCCATCGAAACGCAGCTGTTTAAGCAAGCCTACAGCCTGCGCGAAAACGGGCTGCTGAAGGTGATTAGCGGCGTGACGTCTCTGGAAGAGGTCATGCGCGTTACCGCCGAGCGTGGGGGGGATGCGTAATGGCCTTCTACGCCTGGACGGCGACGGATGCTGCCGGAAAAACCCAGCGCGGGACGCTACAGGCCGAGGGGCAAAAGCAGGTTCGCCAGACGTTGCGCGAACAAAAGCTGATGCCCGTCAGCATCACCGAAACCCGCGAGGCGGCGGCAGCCGGAAAAGCAAAAACCGGCGCGAAGCTTTCCACGCCGGTGCTGTCGATGTTTACCCGCCAGCTCTCGACGCTGGTGAACGCCGCGCTGCCGCTGGAGAGCGCGCTGAAGGCCATCTCTAAGCAGACGGAAGACAAAAAGCTGGCGGCGATGGTGGTGGAAATCCGCGAGAAAGTGGTGGAAGGGCATACGCTGTTCGACGCCTTCAGCCAGTTTCCGCGCACCTTCGACAAGCTCTACTGCACGCTTGTGATGGCCGGTGAAAAGACCGGTCACCTGGGCGACGTGCTGGAAAAGCTGGCGGAGTACAACGAGCAGCGCCAGAAGATGAAAAGCAAGCTGACGCAGGCGATGGTCTACCCGATTACCCTCACCGTGGTCGCCATCGCGGTCATCAGCATTCTGCTGGTGGCGGTGGTGCCGCAGGTGATTGAGCAGTTTACCCACATGAAGCAGCAGCTGCCGATCACCACCCGCACGCTGATTGCGGTCAGTGATTTCCTGCAAGCCTGGGGCATCTGTATTGCCGGCAGCCTGGCGGGGGCATTCGTCGGCTTTAAAACCTGGGTGCGAAACGTGAAAAACCGTTTTCGCTGGCACAGCTGGCTGGTGAACGGCTCGCCGATTAAAAAGCTGGTGTGCGCCATCAACAGCGCCCGCTATATCCGTACCCTGAGCATTTTGCAGGCCAGCAGCGTGCCGCTGCTGGAGGGCATGTATATCGCGATGGACGGGATTGAAAACCTCTATGCCCGGCAGGTGCTGGAGCAGGCCGCCGACACCGTGCGCCAGGGGGCGTCGCTGTATGCGGCGCTGGAACAGGCGAAATTATTCCCGCCAACCATGCTGTATATGATTGCCTCCGGCGAAGAGAGCGGGGAATTAGGTAATTTAATGGATCGCGCGGCGGAAAATCAGGAATCGGCCTTACAACATCGAATTACATTAACGCTGTCGGTTTTTGAACCGGCGCTGGTGGTATCCATGGCGACGATTGTTTTATTCATTGTGCTGTCAATATTACAACCGCTTCTGCAACTTAATAATATGGTAGGTTAAATCATGGCTTTAAAACGTAAAAACCTGGCTCGCCAGGCGGGCTTCACCTTGCTCGAATTAATGGTGGTGATTGTTATTCTCGGCGTTCTGGCAAGTATGGTGGTGCCAAACTTAATGGGAAATAAAGAAAAAGCGGATGAGCAAAAGGCGACCAGCGATATTGTCGCGCTCGAAGGCTCGCTGGATATGTACAAACTGGATAACCACCGCTATCCGACCACAGAGCAGGGCTTGCAGGCGCTGGTGACCAAGCCTGAGATCGCGCCAATCCCGAACGGCTACCGCGCGGACGGCTATATCCGTCGCCTGCCGCAGGATCCGTGGGGCGGTGATTATATTCTGGTTAGCCCGGGTGAACACGGCGCGGTGGACGTCTTCTCCGCCGGTCCGGACGGCGAAGCGAATACCGCCGATGACATTACCAACTGGTCTCTGGATAAGAAAGAGAAATAATGAAAAATCAACGCGGCTTTACGTTGCTGGAAATTATTCTGGCGCTGGTGATATTTGCCAGTTGCGCCATGATGGTGGTGTCAACCATACCTTCACGCAGCGGTGCGGATATATTTGGCCAGCAATTAAAAGCCCTCGTTGATTATGGTTCAGACCGTGCGGTCATGGACGGAAATATTGTCGGGCTGGTGATGACCACGGATAAATATCAGCTGGTGACGATCGACGATAAAAATGGCGAGCGTCACTGGGTGCCATTATCCGCCGGACGTATTACCACCAAAGGTCATTTGCCGGAAGAGATGCACGTCTCGCTCTCGCCGCAGCGCCTGGCCGCAACGGTGGCGTCCGAGCCGCAGGTGATCTTTTTACCGGACGGTGAAATCAGCCGCTTTACGCTGACGCTGCAAAGTTTCGACAAACAGCACCATTTCCGCGTGGTGTCGCAGGGCGCGGCACCGGTATCGGTAGAAAACGATGACTAAGGGCAACAAAAAGCAAAAGGGGATGACGCTGCTGGAGGTGATGGTTGCCCTGGTGATTTTCTCCACTGCCGCGCTGGCGCTGATGAACTCGGTCTCCCTGAACGTGCGGTTTACCCATGGTCTGGCCGACACCTTGCAGGCCAGTTGGGTGGCGGAAAACCAGCTGGCGGAAGCACAGCTCACCAAAACCGACTTCCCGGATGCCGAGCAGCAGGGGACGGAGATGATGGGCGGGCGCAGCTGGAACTGGCGCAAGCAGCGGGTGAAAACCGCCGACAACGTCTGGGCGAACGCCATTCGCGTCTATGCGGAAGGCGACGAGAGCCAGCCGGTCATCTCCCTGCACGTCATTCCGCCGGGAGAGAGCAAGTGAAAAAAACGCGACGCCAGCGCGGATTTACCCTGCTGGAGATCATGATTGCGCTGACCATCTTCGCGGTGATCAGCACCCTGGCCTGGCAAATTCTGGACGGCGCGATGCGTACCAGCTCGGCGACGGATGCCAGCGCCGCCGGCCTCAACCAGCTTCAGCGCGCCTGGAGTCTGATGGAGCGTGATTTTTTCCAGCTTCAGGCGCGGGCCCCGCGCAATGAGCCGGAGCGGTTTCGTCAGGAGGGCGATGCCCTTGAGCTGACTACCCTGAACGGCGTGAGCGGAACGGTCCAGCTGGAGCGCGTGCGCTGGCGGCTGGAGGAGGGGCGTCTGTATCGCGACGTCTGGCCGGTGATTGACGGTCCGGCAGACGTGAAGCCCGACGACGTGCCGATTGTCAGCGGGGTGAAAACGTTACGGTGGCAGTTTTATCGTCAGGGCTGGATGAAGTCCTGGCCCGACGCCGCCCATCTGCCGGACGGCGTGGAGGCGACGCTGACGATGGATAACGGGGAGACCTGGCGCTGGGTGTTTACCACGCCGGGCGATATGCCGGAGGTGGCCGCTGCCGAGGGGCCTGAGAAGGCCGCCGACGCGCCGGTGGCGACCCCGGATGTCGCCCCTTTGCCGGAGGCCAAACCATGAGCCGGATCCGTCAACAAAAGGGCGTTGCCCTGCTGGTGGTGCTGATTTTACTGGTGATGATGTCCGCCCTGGCCGCCAAAATCAGCCAGCAGTTCTGCCGAAATTTGCAGAAAACCCATTATCAGGTAAGCCAGCAGCAGCTGCGCTGGGCGATGCAGGCCCAGGAAAAAGTGGTGAAGGACCGGTTGCAGACTGACGCCAGCGGCGAAAGCAAGCCGCTGTCGCTGGACGGCGACTGGCATCAGCCGCTGGAGATGCGGGGTGAAGACTACACGGTCGTAAGCCAGGTGGAAGACGCCCAGGACTGCCTTAACGTCAATAACCTGTTGACCGCCGAGGCCGCACCCCAGGGACAAAGCGCGCCCGCCGTGGTGGAAAAACCGCGTAAAGAGCAGAGTGTCGAACAGCTGCTGACGGAGAGCGGCCTTAGCCAGAGCACGGCGGAGGAGGTCTATTTCCAGCTGGTGGATTATCTCGATGGTGACAGCACAACGGCGAAAGAGGGCGCCGAAAGCGACGCGTGGGCCGGGGTCGTGCCCGCGCGGCAACCGGCAAACCAGATGATGCGCAGCATCGCTGAAATCAAGCTGCTGCCGGCGTTTCCTGCTTCGGCCTACCCGAAGGTGAGCAAGCTGCTGTGCGCGCTGCCGGACGCCGCCAGCAAGGTTGACGTGAACACCCTGCAACCGGAACAGGCCGCCGTGCTGGCGGCCATGTTCCCCGGAAAACTCACGCAGGATGACGCCGTTCGCCTGCTGGATTCGCGGCCTGAATCGGGCTGGGAAAATATGGAAGCGTTCAGCAAAGCGCTGGAGCAGTCCTTCCCGCAGGTCAAAGACGATCTCCCCCAGGTGGCCGATCGCTTTTCTGTAAACAGCCGGTACTTCCGCGTGAACTACAGCGGCAATACCGACGAATTAACGCTTCGCGTGGTCAGCCAGCTTCAGATAAATAACGAAGCCGGCGAGATCGTGACGTGGCAGCGCCGTTACCGAATGATTGAATAAGAAAAGTAGAACGTTATGAAACAGGTACTTTTTGTTCGTCCCGACAGCCGCGAGGGCGGGAAAATAATGTGGTGTGAGTCCGGCAGCGAGCACGTTGAGGTGCTCGACAGCCTGGAGGCGCTGGCCGATCACCCGCTGGCGGCACGCGTCTGTCTCCTGCTGCCCGCCGGCGACATGATTTTCCGCCACTTCACGCTGCCGAAAAAAGTGGCTTCTCAGGCGATGGCCTTCTCGTGGATGGCGGAGGAGACGCTGATTGGCGACGTGGACACCCTCCACTGGACGGTGCTTCACAAAAAGGGGGCCGAGGTCGACGCCGTGGCCATTGACGCCGACCGCCTGCGCGCGGCACTGGCCCGCTGTCAGGAGGCCGGACTCAGCGTGATTCAGGCTCTGCCTGATGCCTGGCTGCTGCCCGTGGCGGCAGGCGGCAGCACGCTGGTCGCGCAGGATAATGGCTACTGGCTGCGCTTATCGCCCCACGTGGCGGCAGAAATGGAGGCCAGCCTGCTGCCGCTGCTGATGCAGAAAGCCGGCGAAGGCGAAGTGTGGTGCTACGGCGACGCGCCTGCAAACGTCACCGTTGACGTGCAGCATGCCTGGCAGCATCCGCTGGTGCTGATCCAGCCGCAGTGGCAAGCCTGTCGCGTGAATCTGCTTCACGGTGAATTCAGCCTTAAGGCCGGTAACGGGCGCGTCGCGAAACGTATGAAAGCCGCAGCGGTGGCGGCGGGCCTGCTGTCCGTTGGCCTGCTGCTGGGGCCGCGCATTGCGATGGCCTGGATGCTGGTGCAGCAGGAAAACCAGATACAGGAGGAGATCCTCCAGGTGTATCAGCACCATTTCCCCAGCATGCGTCACCAGACCAACATCAAATATCACTTTGGTCAGAACGTCAAAAAACAGAGCAAGGGGATCTTCCTTCAGCTGGACGAGCTGGCCGCCGCCCGGCAGTCAGTCCCTGCGATGGAAATCGACCTGCTGGAATACGATGCGCAGCAAAACACGCTAACGCTGAGCGTCAGCGCGCAAAACCAGCCCGCGTTGCAGGCGTTTGTTAATCAGACCCGTGAGAATTTCGATTTTACCTTACAGCCTGTTTCAACCACCGAACCGTATACCGCCATGATCGCAGGGAAACATAAATGAAAGAGCGAATCGCGCAGCTGAAATCACGCTATCAGAATTACAGCGCCCGGGAGAAAGTTATTTTAAAACTCTGCATCGTCGCCCTGCTTGGGGCTGCGGTGTATTACGCAGGAGTCATCCCTTTGGATAATATGATTCAAAATAGTAAATCGACGCTTAAAAGACAAAAAGAGACGCTAAACTGGATGCGCAGTGAAATTAATAAAAATCATCTTCAGGTCCAGTTAGTCAAAACGGATAATCCACGTACGGTGGTTGAGAAAAGCGCCCATGAAATTAACCTTTCACTGACGGACGTGCGTCAGGAGGGACAAACGTTATCGTTCGTGGTGAGTCGGGTAAATGTGTATGAATTAAAAAGCTGGCTGCGCGAAATTAATCAGACCTCCGGCGTCAGGTTGCAAAAAATAAACCTCACGCCGGTTGATCACCTCAGCGATGTAAAAGCGCAGGTGCAGCTCACCTGGGCAAAAAACGCATGAATACCGTCTCGCTGATCCGGGAAGCCTGTCCGGTTAGTTTCGCGATGATGAGTGCGATCCTGGGCGGGATTATGGGCAGTTTTCTGGGCGTTGTGGCCGAGCGCCTGCCGGGGATGATGATGGACGAGAAGGGGAGCGGCAATCTGCTCTTTCCTGCCTCGCACTGCCCGGTGTGCCAGCACACGCTGGCCGCATGGGAAAATATTCCTCTGGTCAGCTGGCTGTTATTACGGGGGCGCTGCCACCAGTGCGGCACGGCCATCCCGCTGCGGTTATTTTTGGTCGAATTGTTCTCCGCGCTGTTTTTTGGCGTCACGGCCTGGTGCATGCCGGACGTTCAGGCGCTGTTTTCCCTGTGGTTACTGGCGCTCTTTTTACTGCCTCTGGCGATGATTGACTGGCAGCACCAGCTTCTCCCGGACTGCCTGACCCAGCCGCTGCTGTGGGCAGGTCTCCTGCTCCATGCGTTTGACCATAAATTGCCGTTGCACGACGCGCTGTTCGGCGCGGTAGCGGGCTATCTGTCGCTCTGGCTGCTCTACTGGGCCTTTCGTTTGGTCACGGGGCGGGAAGGCCTGGGCTACGGCGATTTTAAACTGCTGGCGGCGCTGGGCGCCTGGTGTGGCTGGCAGGCGCTACCCACCATTGAGCTGGCGGCAGCGTTAAGCGGTATTGTCGGTTATTTCGTCCTGAATAATGTAAATAAAAATAACCTCACTATTTCTTTTGGACCGTATCTCGCCTTTGCTGGAATAAGTGTGTTTATCAGCCAGCAACTGGTTTCCACATTTTAAATATAGTGGTCAAGTTATTTTATAAATTTTTTTGACGGTGGAAGTGAAGGACGTCTCTTTACGCCCGGTGTATCGTAAGGGATATAAGCTAGACGGAATTCAGGCTTGTATCTTTTTATGGAGGAATACAACGCAGTAAAAAGTTTTTTTTCACGGCATTCAGGTTGGTTAAATACGCATTATGCGAAGCGCATCCATGATCTCACGGAAGACATGGATTATTACGTTACGAATAAATTTATCAGGAAATAAAAATGAAATTTATGAAGCCTAAATATCTGGCGCTTTTTGTTGCAGCCGCAACGAGCTCGGTATTTGCAGCGGCACCGGGTACACCGTCAATTACATCAGGCAACGATAAGTTTGCGCTGGTAGAGGTGGATCAGGCGGCACAGGACTACAACAACCTCATCAAAGTGCATAAAGATGGCGTTGACGTGAAGGTTGAGTGGAACGTGTGGAGCGGCGACGCCCCTACGTCGGCAAAAGTGCTGCTGGACGGCCAGACCGTCTGGACCGGAGCGGGCAGCACCGCCGGCTCTGCGACGTTCAAAGTGAAAAAAGGCGGACGCTATCAGGAGCAGGTCGAGCTGTGTAACGACAGCGGCTGCACCAAGAGCGCCAGCAAGCTGATCATCGTGGCGGACACCGACGGTAGCCACCTGCTGCCGCTGAACACCCCGCTGCTGGAAAACAACAAAGCGTTCGCGCAGCACACCGATAAAGTGGTTGGCGCTTACTTCCCCGAGTGGGGCGTGTACGACCGTAACTTCTCTGCGGACAAAATTCCGGCTGCGAACATCAACCACCTGCTGTACGGCTTCATTCCAATCTGCGGCGGCGACGGCATTAACGACAGCGCCAAATCCTCCGGCGCGCTGGAATCTCTGAAGCGCGCCTGCCAGGGCCGTCAGGACTACACCGTGGCGATCCACGATCCGTGGGCGGCGTTGCAGAAACCTCAGCAGGGCGTGACCGGCTGGGATGAACCGTACAAAGGCAACTACGGTCAGCTGATGGCGATGAAAAAAGCCCATCCGGACCTGAAAATTCTGCCATCCGTCGGCGGCTGGACCCTGTCCGACCCGTTCTATCAGATGGATAATAAAGTGCTGCGCGACCGCTTCGTTGCGTCCGTGAAAGACTTCCTGACCACCTGGAAAGTGTTCGACGGCGTGGATATCGACTGGGAATTCCCGGGCGGCGGCGGTGAAAACGCTAAACTGGGTAACCCGCAGACCGATAAAGCGACCTACACCGCGCTGATGCACGACCTGCGCCAGATGCTGAACGAGCTGTCTGCGGAAACTGGCCGTACCTACGAGCTGACCACCGCTATCGGTGCAGGCAAAGATAAGATCGAAGACGTGGACTACAACACCGCGCAGCAGTACATCGACCACATCTTCCTGATGAGCTACGACTTCTACGGCGCGTGGAGCAATACCGACCTCGGCCACCAGACCGCGCTGTACGGTGCGTCTTGGAAACCAGACACCAACTACACCACCGATAACGCAGTGAAAGCGATGCTCGAGCAGGGCGTACAGCCTGGCAAGATCGTGGTTGGCGCAGGCATGTACGGACGCGGCTGGACCGGCGTTCACGGCTACACCGGCGACAATCCGTTCACCGGCACCGCCACCGGCCCGGTCAAGGGCACGTGGGAAAACGGCATCGTTGACTACCGTCAGATTGTGAACCAGATGCTGGGCAAACCGGGCTGGGAGTACAAATACGACGAAGCGGCAGAAGCACCGTACGTGTTCAACAAATCCACCGGTGAGCTGGTGACCTACGATAACGCCCGTTCCGTGAACGCGAAGGGCAAATACGTACTGAACAAAAACCTGGGCGGCCTGTTCGCGTGGTCTATCGAATCCGATAACGGCGACATCCTGAACGCCATGAACGAAAGCCTGCTGGGCGGCAGCTCTACGCCTGTTGAGCCGGTTGTAACCAACCATGCGCCGGTCGCGTCTGCTACCGACATGACGGTAACGGGCCCGGCGACGGTCACGCTCGACGGCTCCGCCTCCAGCGACCAGGACGGCGATGCGCTGACCTACAAATGGACGCAGGTTTCCGGCGCCACCGTGACCCTGGCGAACAGCACCAAAGCGAAAGCCAGCTTCAGCGTACCGGCTGTGACCAGCGATCAGAACCTGGTGTTCCGCCTGACCGTGACTGACGCGAAAGGCCTGAGCAACGCGATCGACGTGCAGGTTGTGAACAAAGCGCCGAAAGCGAACCAGGCACCGGTGATCAATGCCATGGACGCCGTGACCGTGGAATCCGGTGAAGCGATTTCCCTGCATGCACAGGCGACCGATCCAGACGGCGACGCGCTGACCTATAGCTGGAGCGTACCGGCAGACATGAACACCACGGGGACGAATACCGCCAACGTTCGTATTACTGCGCCAGAGGTCAACAACACCTCTTCCTACATCCTGAGCGTTGTGGTCACCGACGGCAAAACCAGCGTGCAGTCTAACGTGCAGGTAACGGTGAACCCGAAAGCAGCACCGGCCCCGGCGCCTGTGGACGAAGACACCACCCCGGCCGACGAAGGTAACGTGCCGTCTGACGAAGGGAATACTCCGTCTGACGAAGGCACTACCCCGGCAACCGGCAGCTGTGATGCGCCAGTTGATCCGGCAGCCAGCCAGCATGCGGTTTGGGAATCCAGCAAGGTCTACAACGGTGGCGACATCGTGAGCTTCGACAACCTGGTGTGGAAAGCGAAGTACTGGACTCAGGGCAACCAGCCTGGCTTCGGCGCAGAAGCGTGGGAGCTGGTCAGCCAGGTGAAATTCAACTGGCGTTCCGATGTGGTCTATAACGGCGGTGAAACCACCACGTACGAGGGCAATGTTTATCGTGCGAAATGGTGGACCCGCGGTGATAACCCTGCGAACAGCGATGTATGGGTGAAAGAAGGCGCAGCACCAGACTGCAAATAATCTGACCCGATAAACGCTCACCGCGCCCGTCACGGTGCGGTGAGCGATTTAAATTCATTTTACAGGATGTGGGTAAGGAGAAATAACCGATACTGTCAGCAGGTAAAAATGAAAAAGCTCATTTTGTTATTGTTAATAATAAGCCAAAGCGCACTGGCGAACTGTTGGGATAAAGCGGCGCATTATTATCATGTCGATCCTTATTTATTGTATGCCATCGCGAATGTGGAATCTGGAATGAATCCGTATGCGGTTGGACAAAACCGCGACGGCACGCGTGATGTTGGACTGATGCAAATTAACAGCACGCATTTTACCGCGCTGGAAAGCCGGGGCATCGATGAGTATCGCTTAATGACGGAGCCGTGTACGTCCATCATGGTGGGCGCCTCGATTCTCTCCGGCATGATTAAAGTGTATGGCTATAACTGGGAGGCCGTAGGCGCCTATAACGCCGGGTTAAAGAAAGAGAATTATCCGCAGCGCATGAAATATGCCCATAAGGTCTGGGCGAAATACCAGCAGCTGAAATTAGCGGCCCGGTATTAACGTTTTTTATTTTTGAAGAATTCCTGAAGGTGTTCTTCGAAAAGTGAAAACAGCTGAATGTGGTTTATGTATTAACGGAATAATACCTAAGCCGGGATTTTAACGTTTAATCTGAATAAACAGGAATACTGAAATGAACAAAAGGACGTTACT
The DNA here is from genome assembly GCF_900322725.1 of Enterobacter cloacae complex sp. Classification (NCBI taxonomy): domain Bacteria; kingdom Pseudomonadati; phylum Pseudomonadota; class Gammaproteobacteria; order Enterobacterales; family Enterobacteriaceae; genus Enterobacter; species Enterobacter cloacae complex sp. Next base: position 3,663,875 of record NZ_LT991957.1, read on the forward strand.
GAGTGTACTCATTGCGGGAGCCTGCGTGGCGCCATTGATGGCCCAGGCTGCAAATCTGAAGGAAACCAGCAGTGAGCCGTACACCATGAAAGCCAGCGATCTGGCGAAGAAAGAAAAAGAATTAACCGATTTCCCGCTCATGACGTCGGTTAAGGAGACCATCAGGACGCTGGATAACGCGCAGGTCGAAATGATTGAGCCAGGCCGAGCGGCGAACCCGGACAACGTTAAGCGCGTTGAAGGGATTGTGAAAGCCAGCGACTGGGAATATCTCTTCCCGCTGCGCGCTCAGGCCTATACCTACAGCAACTTCCTGAAGGCCGTGGGTAAATTCCCGGCGCTGTGTAAGACCTACGACGACGGTCGTGACAGCGATGCCATCTGCCGTAAAGAGCTGGCCACCATGTTTGCCCACTTTGCCCAGGAAACCGGCGGCCACGAAAGCTGGCGTCCGGAAGCCGAATGGCGTCAGGCGCTGGTGCACGTGCGTGAGATGGGCTGGAGCGAAGGGCAGAAGGGCGGCTATAACGGCGAATGTAACCCGGACGTCTGGCAGGGCCAGACCTGGCCGTGCGGTAAGGATAAAGACGGCGACTTCCTGAGCTACTTCGGTCGCGGCGCGAAGCAGCTGTCCTACAACTACAACTACGGCCCGTTCTCCGAAGCGATGTACGGCGACGTGCGTACCCTGCTCGACAAGCCTGAGCTGGTGGCGGACACCTGGTTGAACCTGGCGAGCGCGATCTTCTTCTTCGCCTACCCGCAGCCGCCAAAACCAAGCATGTTGCAGGTTATCGACGGAACGTGGCAGCCGAACGATCACGATAAAGCCAACGGCCTGGTGCCGGGCTTCGGCGTCACCACCCAGATCATTAACGGCGGCGTTGAGTGCGGCGGTCCAACCGAGATTGCCCAGTCTCAGAACCGTATTAAGTACTACAAGGAGTTCGCCAACTACCTGAAAGTACCGGTTCCGGCAAACGAAGTGCTGGGCTGCGCCAACATGAAGCAGTTCGACGAGTACGGTGCGGGCGCCCTGAAGATTTACTGGGAACAGGACTGGGGATGGAGCCCGGATACGCCAAACGGTTCGACCTACGCGTGCCAGCTGGTGGGCTACCAGACGCCGTTCAGCGCGTTTAAAGACGGTGACTACACTAAGTGCGTGCAGAAGAACTACAAGGTGAATATCGTGAACGATGACGGCTCTGCCGACACGCCGGTGACCCCAGCGCCAACGCCAGCTCCGACGCCAGCCGAGGATGAAACGCCGGCCCCTGCGCCAGCGCCTGTTCCGGATGAAACGCCGGCAGAGCCTGTCGTGGTGAACCACGCGCCGGTTGCGCAGATTGCGGGCCCAATCGGTGCCGTTGAAGCGGGCGCGCAGGTTTCGCTGAGCGCTGAAGGCTCTAGCGACGCAGACGGCAACACGCTGACCTATACCTGGCGTGCTCAGGACGGCCAGACCGTGGCTGGCGAAGACAAAGCGGTAGTGACCTTCACTGCACCGGAGTCTGCAACGGCGCAGCAGTATGAAGTGAGCCTGACCGTCAGCGACGGCGAGCTGAGCAGCACCACGACTTACCTGCTGAACGTGAAGGCGAAAGCGTCTACGCCATCTGAAGAAGACACGTCTTACCCGGCCTGGAGCGCGAACAGCAAGTACAACGCAGGTGATATCGTGAACAACCACGGTAAGCTGTTCCAGTGCAAACCGTTCCCGTACAGCGGCTGGTGTAACAGTGCCCCGTCGTACTATGAACCGGGCGCAGGCCTGGCATGGGCTGACGCCTGGACGGCGCTGTAAAAGCAAACGGCAACCCTCGGGTTGCCGTTTTTGTGTTTGCTCTTTCCCCTCACCCTAACCCTCTGCCCAAAGGGGCGAGGGGACAGTACGGTGCAGTTGTAGGCCCGGTAAGGCGAAGCCGCCACCGGGCAAAAAGGCTAGCGGTGCAACTTCCCGTGATCCCGTAACCACGCCGCCGTACGCACAATCCCTTCATCCAGCGATACAATCGGCTTGTACCCCAGCTCGTTCTCCGCGCGTGAGATGTCCAGCGTAAAATCAAAGTTGAGCTTCGACACGCCGTAATGGGTCAGCGCAGGCTCCTTCGCCGATTTACTGCCAAAGCGCTCCATGCTGCGGGCGATCATGTCCAGCATCGGGTAAGGCACGGAACGAATGCGGCAGTCGATTTTCAGCTCGGCAATTAGCCTTTGCACAATGCTGCGCAGGGTGCAGGGTTCGCCGTTGGTGATGTTATACGCGCGGCCCGACACCAGCGTATCGCAGTCCGGCTGGCTCGCCAGCCACATGGCGTGAACGGCGTTCTCGTAATAGGTCATGTCCACCAGCGCATCGCCGCCGCGCGGTAACAGCACGCTGCCGTAGTGGTGCATCATCTGGGCCAGTCGCGGGATGAATACTTTGTCGTGCGGCCCGAACAGGCTCTGCGGGCGCAGGACGGTAAAACGGGTATGCGGGTTTGACTGGGCCAGCAGGTCGATCACCTCTTCGCCAGCCGCTTTGCTGCGGGCAAACTCACAGGCGAAGCGCGCCGGGCGGAAATCTTCCTGAATATCGCGGTGGTGGTGGTAGTCAAAATAGAGCGACGGGGAGGAGATATGAATAAAGTTACGCACGCCCCAGGCGACGGCCCATTCGCCCAGACGGCGCGTGGCGCGCACGTTCGCGAGATCGAAGGCTTCCTGGGTCCCCCACGGGGAGGTAAAACTGGAGCAGTGCCACAGCGTATCGATACCGGCGAGCATCACCTTAGCCTGAGAAGAGACCAGCTCCGTCAGGTCGGCATGGACAAATTCAGCGCCCATTTTTTGCAGGAGCTTGCCCATCGCCTCGTTGCGACCGGTGGCCCTGACGCTGATGCCTTTGTTGCGCAGAAATTCGACCGCATTTCGGCCTAAGCCGCTGGTCGCCCCGGTAACCAGTACCTTCATAACAATCCACTGTGTTGAAAAGAATTTCGTGCGCATTCTTTCGTGAATTACGATGTGTTGCAATGGGAAAGGTGAAAGAAAAAGGGTTTTATTTACTTATCTTCCCGCTTTTCTTCTGCCAGTTGCGCAATCCGTTTCGCCATTCCACGGAAGATAAACAGGTGTGCCGGGATCATCAGCAGCCAGTAGAACAGGCCCGGCATCCCGTGCGGGTGCCACCACGCCCGAACGTCCAGTTCACGGTGGTCGCCGTGGTCCTTAAGGGTGAAGCAGAGCCGCCCCAGCCCCGGCGCCTTCATGCCAAACAGCAGCGCCAGCTGTTTCTCTGGCTCAACGATGATCACCTTCCAGCTGTCGACCGTATCGCCCACGTTCAGATACGGGGCGGCAGGGCGGCCTTTTGCCAGCCGGTGACCCACCAGCAGATCCAGCGCCCCGCGCGTCTGCCAGAGGATATTGCCGAAGAAATAGCGCTCTTTGCCGCCGATCTGGTTCACAACGTCCCACAGCGCGCTAAGACTGGCCGAGGTTTTTACCGTACAGCCCGCCTGTTTCGGGTAATAGCCGTACTCGGGTCGCCAGCGGGCAAAGGCCTGCGCGTCGTAGCCCCAGTCGCTGGAGTTCACCAGCTTCTCTTCTTCTTTCAGCGTATTGCGCACCGCGTCGTCAAAGCGGATCAGTTCCTGCGGGATCAAGGCCCGCAGCGCGCGATCGTCCGCCAGCAGATCGTGCTTCAGTCCCTGGATCAGCGCCTTCGCGGTTGTCGGAGGAACAGAGGTAATGACGTTTAAAAACCACACCGAGATCCAGCGGGTCGGGAAGGGGATGGGCACCAGCCAGCGTTTGCGGCCGCTCACCCGCATAAAATGTTCGAACTGCTCCTGATAGCTCAGCACCTCCGGGCCTGCCGCCTCCAGCACGCGGTGTTGCTCCGCCGGGTGATCCAGCAACGCCACCAGATAGTGGAGCAAATTCTCCAGCGCAATGGGCGTGGTGCGCGAGCGTACCCAGCGCGGCGGGGTCAGCACCGGCAAGTTATAGACCATATCGCGCATTACCTCGAACGCGGCGGAACCCGCACCGACGATGATCCCGGCCCGCAGCTCGGTAACGGGAATATTCGCGCCGCGCAGCGTGTCCGCCGTCAGCTGGCGGGCGCGCAGGTGATCGGACTGCTCGTTCTCAGGGGCCTGGAGCGAGCTTAAAAAAATCACCTGCTTCACCGGCGTTTGCAGCAGCGCGTCGCGGACGTTCATCGCCACCTGACGCTCGTGGGCGATAAAATCCCCGCCTTCGCCCATGCTGTGCACCAGGTAGTAAAGCGTGTCCACCCCTTCCAGCAGCGCGGGAAGCGCCTTCGGCCAGCTAAGGTCAAGAGGGTGACAGGTTACGCCAGGCAAATGGCGCTTTTGCAGGCGCTCAGTGTTGCGTGCCGCTGCCAGCACCTGATGCCCCTGCTGGCTTAACGCAGTGGTCAGATGCTGACCGATATACCCGCTGGCACCGAGCACCAGAATACGTTGCGGCACGGTATGCTCCTTAACGCTGTAAAAACGCCTGCCAGTGTTTCACCACGTCTGTTAACTGTTCGCGGTTAACGTCAAGATGCATCACCAGACGCACGACCGGGGAGGCGTTGATCAGCACGCCGCGCGCTTTCATAAATTCGCCCAGCGCAGCGTGTTCATCGCCGACGCGGACAAACAGCATGTTGGTGTCGTGACGCATCACGTCAGCGCCGATCTCGCTCAGCTGTGCCGCCATCCACGCAGCATTGTCGTGATCGTCCTTCAGGCGCGCCACGTTATTTTTCAGCGCGTACAGTCCGGCAGCCGCCAGGATACCCGCCTGACGCATTCCGCCGCCGGTCATTTTGCGCCAGCGGTTGGCGCGCTTGATGTAGTCTGCGCTGCCGACCAGCAGCGAACCCACCGGCGTACCCAGCCCTTTTGAGAGGCAGATGGTGAAGGAGTCGCAATATTGGGTGATGTCCTTCAGCTCGCAGCCATACTCCACCACGGCGTTAAAGATGCGCGCGCCGTCCACGTGCAGGCCGAGGTTGCGCTCGCGAGTGAATTCCCACGCTGCTTTCAGGTTTTCGCGCGGCAGGACCTTGCCGTTGTGGGTATTTTCCAGACTGAGCAGCTTTGTGCGGGCGAAGTGAATATCGTCGGCTTTGATTTTCGCCGCGACCTTATCCAGCGGCAGCGAGCCGTCCGGCGCGGCATCGATCGGCTGCGGCTGGATGCTGCCGAGCACCGCCGCGCCGCCGGCTTCGTACAGGTAGTTATGCGCGCCCTGGCCGACAATATACTCTTCCCCGCGCTCGCAGTGGCTGAGCAGCGCCACCAGGTTAGCCTGGGTGCCGGTGGGCAGGAAGAGAGCGGCCTCTTTGCCGCCAAGTTCGGCGGCATAGCGTTGCAGTTCGTTGACCGTCGGGTCATCGCCGTAGACGTCGTCCCCGACCGGGGCGGCCATCATCTCTTCGAGCATGGCGCGACCCGGGCGGGTAACGGTATCACTACGTAAATCAATCATTTCACATCCCTTTACTTTAAGAGGTCATGTGAAATGTTTTACCTGAGCCAGTTGGTTTTTGCCAGTTCGATCACCTCGTCACCGCGCCCGCTGATGATAGCGCGCAGCATGTAGAGGCTGAAACCTTTGGCCTGTTCCAGCTTGATTTGCGGCGGGATCGCCAGCTCTTCTTTGGCCACCACCACATCCACCAGCACCGGGCCGTCGATGGAGAAGGCGCGTTGCAGGGCATCGTCCACCTCTGAGGCTTTCTCCACCCGAATGCCGGTGATGCCGCAGGCTTCGGCAATGCGGGCGAAATTGGTATCGTGTAGGTCGGTACCGTCCGTGAGGTAGCCTCCGGCCTTCATCTCCATCGCCACAAAGCCCAGCACGCTGTTGTTAAAGACCACGATTTTCAGCGGAAGCTTCATCTGCGCCACCGACAGGAAATCCCCCATCAGCATGCTGAAGCCGCCGTCGCCGCACATCGCTACCACCTGACGTTCAGGTGCCGTCGCTTTTGCGCCCAGGGCCTGCGGCATGGCGTTCGCCATCGAGCCGTGGTTGAACGAGCCAAGCAGGCGACGCTTACCGTTCATCTTCAGATAGCGTGCGGCCCAGACGGTGGGTGTACCCACGTCGCAGGTGAAAATGGCATCGTCGTCGGCGAAGTGACTGATCTGCTGCGCCAGATACTGCGGGTGAATGGCTTTTTCGCTCGGTTTGGCGAGGTCGTCCAGCCCCTTGCGCGCATCGCGATAATCGCTCAGGGCTTTATCGAGGAATTTGCGGTCCGTTTTCTCTTCCAGCAGCGGCAGAAGGGCGGCGAGGGTGGATTTAATATCGCCGATAAGCGCCATATCCACCTTGCTGTGCGCGCCGATACTGCCAGGGTTGATGTCGATCTGAATAATTTTGGCGTCCGTCGGGTAGAACGCGCGGTACGGGAACTGGGTGCCGAGCAGGATCAGCGTGTCGGCGTTCATCATGGTATGGAAGCCGCTGGAAAAACCGATCAGCCCGGTCATGCCGACGTCGTACGGGTTATCGTACTCAACGTGCTCTTTCCCGCGCAGGGCGTGGACGATTGGCGCCTTCAGCTTAGCGGCAAATTCCACAAGCTCATTATGCGCACCGGCACAGCCGCTGCCGCACATCAGGGCGATATTGCTGGAGTATCGCAGCAGCTGCGCCAGCTTTTTCAGCTCTTCTTCAGCGGGGGTGACGGTCGGCTGCGGCGCCGAGTACCAGTGGGTGGTGGCGGTTTCAGGTGCGGCCTTCAGCGCCACGTCGCCCGGCAGGACGACCACAGAAACCCCACGATTCAGGACCGCCTTACGCATGGCTATCGCCAGCACCTGCGGGATCTGCTCCGGCGAGGAGACCAGTTCGCAGTAGTGGCTGCATTCACGGAACAGCTCCTGGGGATGCGTCTCCTGAAAATAGCCGCTGCCGATTTCGGATGATGGAATGTGTGCGGCAATCGCCAGCACCGGCACATGGTTGCGGTGACAGTCGAAAAGACCGTTGATAAGGTGAAGGTTTCCTGGCCCGCAGGAGCCGGCACAGACGGCGAGTTCGCCCGTGAGCTGCGCTTCGGCTCCCGCGGCAAAGGCGGCGACCTCTTCATGGCGGGTGGGCATCCATTCAATGGTCTTCATCTTGTTAAGGCTGTCGCTGAGTCCGTTCAGCGAATCGCCGGTGACGCCCCAGATACGCTTTACGCCAGCCTGCTCAAGGGTTTTCGCTATGTATGCAGCCACGGTTTGTTTCATGGTTGTCCTTCTCCTTTATGTGATATCGCTTACAAGCTTAGAAGAAAGTGACTGTATTGCCTGTGCAACAACCTTCATTTAACGATGGCTTTCACGGCAATGGAATGCGTGTGGCGAACCCGGCAAACTCTTGTTACGACTTGCCTTACAGGCGGCAGGCCCAACGTAGGCCGGGTAAACGCAGTGCCACCCGGCAAAAAAGCCCGGTGGCGCTGACGCTTACCGGGCCTACAAGGGTTACAGAGACAGATGAGCTGGACCGGCTAAAAGCCCGGTGGCGTTAACGGTTACCGTTTATGCAAGCACCAAATCCCCCTGCGGGTGACACGAGCATGCCAGCACGTAACCTTCTGCAATTTCCGCGTCGGTCAGCGTCATGGTGCTGGTGACGGTGTACTCACCGGAAACCACTTTGGTCTTGCAGCATCCGCACACCCCAGCGCGGCAGGCTGCCGCTACCGGCACGTTGTTGCTTTCCAGCGCTTCAAGCAGCGTGGTGCCCACGCGGCCAAAGAAGGTCTGCGCCGGTTGCAGCTTCGTGAACTTCATCCCGCTGGTTGCCGCTTCCGCCACGGGCGTGAAGAACTGCTCTTTGAAGAAGCGGGTCACGCCCAGCGCTTTCACTTCTTTCTCCACACTCTCCATGTACGGCGCCGGGCCGCAGGTCATCACGGTACGGTTCGCAATGTCCGGCACGCTTTGCAGCAATTCGCGGCTCAGGCGGCCCGCGATAAACCCGTGCGTGGCATTGTTCTCCGCAACCAGCGTCACCGGATAGTTGCGCCATTCTTCGGCAAAAATCACATCTTCCGGGGAGCGCACGCTGAAGATCGCCTGCACGTCGGCCTGCGGACGGTATTTCGCCAGCCAGCGACGCATCGACATAATTGGCGTCACGCCACAGCCCGCCGCCAGCAGCAGGAATTTATCTTCCGTCTTATCGTCACAGGTGAACTCGCCCTGCGCGTCAGACAGCCAGAGATAATCTCCGCGCTTCACGTCACGGGTCAGCCACTGGGAGCCTGCACCGTCATCAATACGGCGGACGGTGAGCGTAATGTATTCGCTCACGCCCGGCGTTGAGGAGATCGTGTAGGCGCGCAGGGTGTCCGCCGAATTGCGGACGCTGACCAGCGCATACTGACCTGCGCGGTACGGGTAGTAGTCATGGCACAGCAGCGACAGCGTCCACACATCCGGCGTCTCCTGATGGATGTGATGTACCTGCATCCGCCACGGACATTGTGAGGTTGGCATGGTCATGAATTACTCCTTACGCGCTCAGCAGCTGTTTCATATCATCTTCAACATTGGTCACGGAACGCAGACCAAATTTCTCGTTCAGGATGGCCAGCAGGTCCGGCGTCAGGAAGCCTGGCGCGGTAGGCCCGGTGACGATGTTGGTCACGCCGAGAGAAAGCAGGGTCAGCAGGATGACGATCGCTTTCTGCTCGAACCAGGAGAGCACCAGCGACAGCGGCAGATCGTTCACGCCGCAGCCCAGCTTCTCTGCCAGCGTGACCGCCAGAATGATGGCTGAGTAAGCATCGTTACACTGGCCGGCATCCACCAGGCGCGGCAGACCTTCAATGTTGCCGAAGTCCAGCTTGTTGAAGCGGTACTTACCGCAGGCCAGGGTCAGGATCAGACAGTCATCCGGCACGCGGGTGGCGAAATCGGTGAAGTAGTTACGTTCGCCGCGCGCGCCGTCACAGCCGCCGATCAGGAAAATGTGACGCAGTTTTTCACGGCTGACGAGGTCAATCAGAGAATCTGCCGCACCCAGCAGCGTTTCGCGGCCAAAGCCGACGGTGATCAGATGTTCGATTTCACTGTACGGGAAGCCCGCCATCTGCTGCGCCTGGGCGATAACCGGACCGAAATCATCGCCTTCAAGGTGGCTCACGCCCGGCCAGCCGACGATGCTGCGGGTCCAGATGCGGTCATCATACGCGCCCACGGTAGGGTCGATGATGCAGTTAGAGGTCATCACGATAGGGCCAGGGAAGCGGGCGAACTCTACCTGCTGATTCTGCCAGCCGCTGCCGTAGTTACCCACCAGATGACTGAATTTGCGCAGTTCCGGGTAGCCGTGGGCGGGCAGCATTTCGCCGTGGGTATAGACGTTAACCCCGGTGCCTTCGGTCTGCTTCAGCAGGTTGTAGAGATCTTTCAGGTCGTGGCCGGAGATCAGGATGCATTTGCCTTCGGTCGCTTTGACGTTGACCTGCGTCGGGGTTGGGTGGCCGTAGGTGCTGGTTTCACCGGCATCCAGAATGCTCATGACCTTGAAGTTCATCTGGCCGATTTCCATTGCGCATTCGAGCAGGGCATTCATGTCGGAAGGCCAGGTGCCGAGCCACGCCATGATTTTGTGGTACTGGGCGTAGATATCGTTGTCGTACTGACCGAGCACGTGCGCGTGTTCCATATAGGCCGCTGCACCTTTCAGGCCGTACAGGCACAGCAGACGCAGGCCGAGGATGTTCTCGCCAATCGCCGCTTTGTCCTTATTGGGGGTAAATTCTGCGGCCTGGCGCTGTAGCTCGCCCAGGTCGTCGCTCACCAGCTGAAGCTCCGCCATTGGGTTGTCCACGCGGGCACTGGCATCGGCATTCAGGCACTGCGCTTTCAGAGCTTCACGCAGGGCAATCGCTTCGCGGGCATAGCCCACAATACGTGGAGAATCGAAGTTAACGTTGGTCAGCGTGGAGAAAAATGCGCGCGGCGCAAAGCTGTCGACATAGTGATCGACAATGCCATATTCACGGGCCTTGAAGGCCCAGGCGGACAAGCCTTGTAGCGCCGCAATCAGCAGATCCTGAAGATCGGACGTTTCTGCGGTTTTACCGCACATACCCTGCGCGTAAGAGCAGCCGTTGCCTGCCGGGGTACGGATGGTTTGTTCACATTGCACACAAAACATAATCACACCTGTTAAAGTTATATTTGAGATACATGTTTAAGGTTATGCCTGTGCCACAGCAGAGAAAAGTGCTTTCTTGTACTAAGTGGAGGGTTATTGATTTAGCGCAATTTTGGCGGCAGGGTCACTACCGCCAAAGCAGTATCAGGCTGAGAAAAACGCCATCAGAATGGGCACCAGCAGGCTCAGAATAAAGCCGTGTACGATGGCGGCAGGGACCATCTCCAGCCCCCCCGAGCGCTGTAGCACCGGCAGGGTAAAGTCCATCGAGGTGGCGCCACACAGGCCCAGCGCGGTAGAGCGGCTGCGGCGTACCAGACCGGGGATCAGCATGATGGCTATCAGCTCGCGCGCCAGATCGTTAAAGAAGGCGGCGCTGCCAATCACCGGGCCAAACGATTCGGTCAGCAAAATACCGGAGAGAGAATACCAGCCAAACCCGGATGCCATTGCCAGGCTGGTTTTCAGCGGCAGGTCGAGAATAAAGGCGTTAATCACGCCCCCTGCCATTGAGCTGATCACAACGATAACGGCAACAATCATTCCCCGGCGGTTAAGGACAATCTGTTTCAGCGTCATGCCGTTATTGCGCAGCTGAATACCAATCAGGAACAGCAGGAAAATCAGCGTATATTCGCTGGCTTCCGTTGCGTGCTGTAAAAATGCCCAGCCGGTCAGCCCCAGTAAAAAACCGAGCACCACAACGCCGCACAGCTTTAATGATTCCAGCGCCATCGCAATTCGGGAGGGAAGCTTTTCCTGATGGTGGTGATTTTTCCAGGGAATAGTGCGTTCCAGCCACAGTAGCGCGGCAATATTGCACAGCAAAATAACCACGACCGTGACCGCAGAATAATGCAGGATGGCAAGTAAATTTGTCGCCAGATTATCCAGGAAGGCCAGGCTGATCCCCATAAAGAAAAGAATGACGTAAACAATCCAGCTGAGAAAACGATTAATGAGCTTTAAGGCCGATTCATGACGCAGCGGAATAAGGTAGCCCACAATCAGGGGCAGAAGAATGATGAGGAGTCCTGAGAACATGAACAGCCGGTCCTTTTATGTGTCTGTTAAGCGCCAGAGACACTACCCAATAAAGGCTGTAAGGTAAAGCTACAAAAAAGCCGGGTGGCGGCTACGCCTTACCCGGCCTACAAAGTGCACACTCACGTAGGTCGGGTAAGCTTTAGCGCCACCCGACATTACAGGCCGCACTTAATTAATCGCGTTTTTCCAGCAGGGTGCGGTACAGCACACCGCCCAGAATACCGCCGACGATCGGCATCACCCAGAACAGCCACAGCTGCTCAAGCGCCCAGCCGCCCTGGAAAATGGCCACCGCGGTACTGCGCGCCGGGTTTACGGAGGTGTTGGTCACCGGAATGGAGATCAGGTGGATCAGCGTCAGCGCCAGGCCAATCGCGATAGGGGCGAAGCCGGCAGGCGCATGTTTGTCCGTCGCGCCGTGGATCACCAGCAGGAAGCCTGCGGTGAGGACAATTTCAATCACGATGGCAGACAGCATTGAGTAGCCGCCCGGAGAGTGTTCGCCGAAACCGTTCGAGGCAAAACCGCTGGCCGCTGCGTCAAAGCCCGCTTTACCGCTGGCAATTACATACAACACCGCCGCGGCAATAATACCGCCAATAACCTGAGCAATAATATAGCCAATAATGTCTTTCGCCGGGAAACGTCCGCCCGCCCATAAGCCTAACGTAACGGCCGGGTTGAAATGTCCCCCGGAAATATGCCCCACGGCGAAGGCCATGGTTAATACCGTTAAACCGAATGCCAGCGCAACGCCGACAAATCCAATACCTAATTCCGGAAATGCGGCTGCCAGTACTGCGCTACCGCAACCACCCAATACCAGCCAGAATGTACCAAAACATTCTGCCGCTAATTTTCTGAACATAACCACCTCAAAAATAAACCTCCGCACGCAGCCCTGCGCGCGGTTTATATCGTCATAAAGGGATGACGACGCAAAGAGCCAGTATTTTGAAACCATCAACTTTCCTTCGCCACTCAAATAAATTCACTAAATTTGATTTAAGGCAATGTGATGTCATTCCTTGTTCAGAACGGAGGGAACCGCGCATGGCCCAATGATTATCCGGGCATATATTCTGCTGTCGTGACACATAGCCTGCCGCTATACTGCTGATAACGTGAAGGAAAAAGTGGCCGAAATGCGGGGGATGTATGCTACTCGAACGTGTGGAGATTGTCGGGTTCCGCGGGATTAACCGCCTGTCACTACAGCTGGAACAGAACAACGTCCTGATAGGCGAGAATGCCTGGGGTAAATCCAGCCTGCTGGATGCCCTGACGCTGCTGCTTTCGCCCGAAGAGAACTTGTACCACTTCGTTCATGACGACTTCTGGTTTCCGCCGGGGGATGTCAACGGACGAGAAAAACATCTGCATATCATTCTGACCTTCCGCGAATCCGAGCCCGGTCGCCATCGCGTGCGCCGTTTTCGTCCGATGTCCCCCTGCTGGGTGCCCTGTGAAGACGGTTTCCACCGTATTTTCTATCGCCTTGAGGGCGAAATGGCGCAAAACGACGGGGTATTAACCCTGCGTGAATTTCTTGATGAGAAGGGAAATCCGATCCCGCTCGAACAGATTGACGATCTTGCCCGGCATCTGATCCGCCTGTCTCCCGTGCTGCGCTTACGTGACGCGCGCTTTATGCGGCGGATCCGTAACGGCACCGTGCCGAATATGCCAGAGGTGGAGGTGACCGCCCGCGAGCTGGATTTTCTCGCCCGGGAACTGGTTTCGCGGCCGCAGAACCTCACCGACGGCCAGATCCGCCAGGGGCTTTCTGCCATGGTGCAATTACTGGAGCACTACTTTTCCGAGCAGGGAACGGGCCAGGCTCGCCACCGCCTGATGCGCCGCCGCTCGCACGATGAGCAACGAAGCTGGCGCTATCTCGATATCATCAACCGCATGATCGACCGCCCCGGCGGACGCACGCATCGGGTGATCCTGCTGGGTCTTTTCTCCACGCTTTTACAGGCGAAAGGGACGGTGCGTCTGGATCGGGACGCGCGCCCGCTGCTGCTGGTGGAAGATCCGGAAACGCGACTGCACCCGATTATGCTTTCCGTGGCATGGCATCTTCTGAATCTGCTGCCGTTGCAGCGTGTCACTACCACGAATTCCGGCGAGCTGCTCTCCCTGACGCCGGTAGAGTACGTCTGCCGCCTGGTGCGTGAATCGTCGCGCGTTACCGCCTACCGGCTCGGGCCCGGCGGGTTAAATGCCGAAGATGGCCGTCGAATTGCGTTTCATATCCGTTTTAACCGCGCCTCTTCCCTGTTTGCCCGCTGCTGGCTGCTGGTGGAAGGGGAAACCGAAACCTGGGTGATAAACGAGCTGGCTCGCCAGTGCGGACACCACTTTGATGCTGAGGGGATCAAGGTGATTGAATTTGCCCAGTCCGGCTTAAAGCCGCTGATCAAATTTGCACGCCGGATGGGGATCGAGTGGCACGTGCTGGTAGACGGCGATGAGGCGGGAAAAAAATACGCGGCGACCGTGCGCAGCCTGCTCAATAACGATCGTGAAGAGGAGCGGGAGCATTTGACCACGCTGCCCGCGATGGACATGGAGCACTTCATGTACCGCCAGGGATTTGACGACGTTTTTCACCGCGTGGCGATGATCCCGGTAGACGTGCCCATGAATATGCGTCGGGTGATTGCCAAAGCCATCCAGCGGTCATCGAAGCCGGATTTGGCCATTGAAGTGGCGACGGAAGCGGGCAGGCGGGGCGTGGAGTCGGTGCCGACCCTGCTGCGTAAAATGTTCTCCCGCGTGCTCTGGCTGGCGCGCGGGAGGGCAGATTAGCGGGCGGTCGCCTGCGACACCTGCTGGATCAGGCTATCAAGCAGGGCATAGCGGCGGCGGTATTCGGCCCGTTTTTTACTCGCAATCTCTTCCATCGGTTTACGGGGCATGGTTAAAGGCAGAGCAAAGTGGCCATTCTCCTGCTGCTGTCCGCCAAGAGAGCGCCAGAAGCTGTCGTAGTCAGCAAGCAATTTTCCCTCTTTTTTCTTGCGATAGCGCCAGCTGCGGTAGATGTGGGTGGCGTTGCTCACCGCGAGGATCTGCTCGACCGGGAAAGCGTCTGCCAGCGTCATGACCGCTTCCACCAGCAGACGTTTTGGGAACAGTCCGTGGCAGGCTTTTGTCGCAAGCTGAATGTGCTCGTGCGGGACATGCGCTTTCGCCCCCTGCATTCCGCCGATAAACAGCGTTGTCTTGCCTTCATATTTGCACAACGTAAAGGTCAGTTCGGCCAGCACCGTGTTCTGGTGGTCGCAAAACGTAAGGGTCGCTTCCCCTTCTTTATCCAGAAACGCATCCGCGCTCAGGCGAATGCTAAACTGCTGCTCCTCTTTGCCCGTTAACGTCACCAGCGTGATGCCCTGGCTGGAGAGGTAGCCGTTCAGCAGCGACGCCGGAAGATGGCGGTTCATCATCTGATAGTGATCGTTCAGCGCCTCCAGCGTATGCTGACGGTCCATATTGACGGTCAGCCACGGTCGGTGCAGGCGGCACGGCAGGCCTGGCTGCACGCGCAGGAGCTGCATCAGACGGGGCTGTTTCGCAAGGTTCGCGAGCAGGCGCGCAGTGGTCAGAGGCGTTGCCAGCGAGCGCAACATAAACTTACGTCGATAGGCCGGGTTTTGCCACGCCAGCCCCGGCGTGAGGGAACCCGATGCCAGGCTTTTGAACAGTTGCCAGCCTGATTTTGGCTGGGGCAGCGTTGAATAGGGTGTATCGACGATGGAAGACATGTTAGATCCTGCTTCTGGTGGAATGTCGCTATTTCAGCAGGCGCTTTATCAACATCGGGTAAACAATTCCCGACGATTACGGGGATCGGGGGTTTCGTTGAGGAGTGGTTTAGATAAAATCAACGTTGATGGTAGCCAGAACAACTATTTGGAATATTTATGAACCTGAAGGGAAAACGCAGAAAGCTGTTTCTGCTGCTGGCGGTAGTGGTGCTGGCGGGCGGATTCTGGTTATGGAAGGTGCTGAACGCGCCGGTACCGCAGTATCAAACGCTGATTGTCCGTCCGGGCGAGCTGCAACAGAACGTGCTGGCGACGGGGAAACTGGATGCTCTGCGTAAAGTTGACGTGGGCGCGCAGGTCAGCGGCCAGCTTAAAACCCTGTCAGTTGAGATTGGCGATAAGGTTAAAAAAGGCCAGCTGCTGGGGGTGATCGATCCTGAGCAGGCGCAAAACCAGATCCGCGAAGTGGAAGCGACGCTGATGGAGCTGCGCGCGCAGCGCGCTCAGGCTCAGGCGGAGCGTAATCTTGCCCAGGTCACCCTGACGCGCCAGCAGGCGCTGGCGAAAACGCAGGCCATCTCGAAACAGGATCTGGACACTGCCGCCACGGAGCTGGCGGTGAAGCAGGCGCAGATTGGCACCATCGATGCGCAGATTAAGCGGAATCAGGCCTCGCTGGATACGGCGAAAACCAACCTTGATTACACGCAAATCGTTGCGCCCATGGCTGGAGAAGTGACGCAGATCACCACCCTGCAAGGCCAGACGGTTATCGCCGCGCAACAGGCGCCGAACATCCTGACCCTGGCAGACATGAGCACCATGCTGGTGAAAGCTCAGGTGTCCGAAGCGGACGTCATTCACCTTAAGCCGGGGCAGAAAGCCTGGTTTACGGTGCTGGGCGATCCGCAAACCCGCTATGAGGGCGTGCTGAAAGATATCCTGCCGACGCCGGAAAAGGTAAACGACGCCATCTTCTACTATGCGCGTTTTGAAGTGCCAAACCCGCAGGGCGTGCTGCGTCTGGACATGACCGCTCAGGTGCATATTCAGCTGACCGGCGTGAAAAACGTACTGACGGTTCCGCTCTCCGCGCTGGGCGAATCCGCCGGAGATAACCGCTACAAGGTGAAAGTGCTGCGCAACGGCGAAACCCGCGAGCGGGAAGTGGTGATTGGCGCGCGTAACGATACCGACGTGGTGGTGGTGAAAGGGCTGGAAGCGGGTGAGGAAGTGGTCACCAGCGAAAGCCTGCCCGGAGCCGCGCAATGACGGCGCTGCTTGAGCTGAATGACATTCGCCGCAGCTACCCGTCCGGCGACGGGCCGGTGGAGGTGTTGAAGGGCATCTCCCTGCGCGTGGAAGCCGGAGAAATGGTGGCGATTGTCGGGGCGTCGGGCTCGGGTAAATCAACGCTGATGAACATTCTCGGCTGTCTGGATAAACCCACCGGCGGCACCTATCGCGTGGCCGGCACGGACGTGTCCACCCTGGACGGCGACGCGCTGGCGAAGCTGCGCCGCGAGCATTTTGGCTTTATCTTCCAGCGCTACCATCTGCTTTCACACCTGAGCGCGGCGCAGAACGTGGAAGTGCCGGCGGTGTATGCGGGCGTGGAGCGGAAAAAACGCCTTGAGCGTGCAAAGGCGCTGTTAACGCGTCTTGGGCTGGCGGAGCGGGTGGATTATCAGCCCTCGCAGCTTTCCGGCGGTCAGCAGCAGCGCGTGAGCATTGCCCGCGCGCTGATGAACGGCGGACAGGTGATCCTCGCCGATGAGCCAACCGGGGCGCTCGACAGCCATTCCGGTGAAGAGGTGATGGCGATCCTCCACCAGCTTCGCGATCAGGGGCACACGGTGATTATCGTCACCCACGATCCGCAGGTGGCGGCACAGGCCGAACGGATCATTGAGATCCGCGACGGGGAGCTTGTCAGCAACCCGCCGCCGCGTCAGTCCAGAGCGGCCGCGCCGAAGGAAGCCTTGCCCGCGTCTGGCGGCTGGGGACAGTTCTCCAGCGGCTTTCGCGAGGCGCTGACCATGGCCTGGCTGGCGATGGCGGCCAATAAAATGCGTACCCTGCTGACCATGCTCGGCATCATCATCGGTATTGCCTCGGTGGTGTCGATTGTGGTGGTGGGCGATGCGGCGAAACAGCTGGTGCTGGCGGATATTCGCGCCATCGGGACCAACACCATCGACGTCTATCCTGGCAAAGATTTTGGCGACGACGAGCCGCAGTATCAGCAGGCGCTGAAGTATGACGATCTGGCGGCCATCCAGAAGCAGCCGTGGGTCAATTCCGCCACGCCTGCCGTCTCGCAAAATCTGCGTCTGCGCTACGGCAACATCGACGTGGCGGCCAGCGCTAACGGCGTCAGCGGAGATTACTTCAACGTCTACGGCATGACCTTCAGCGAAGGGGCGACCTTTAACGCCGAACAGCTGGCGGGCAGGGCGCAGGTGGTGGTGCTGGATGCCAACTCGCGCAGGCAACTTTTCCCTAATAAAACGAATGTAGTGGGCGAGGTGATACTGGTCGGCAACATGCCTGCCACGGTGATTGGCGTGGCGGAGGAGAAGCAGTCGATGTTTGGCAGCAGCAAGATCCTGCGCGTCTGGCTGCCGTACAGCACCATTTCCGGGCGCATTATGGGGCAGTCCTGGCTCAACTCCATCACCGTGCGGGTGAAGGAGGGCTACGACAGCGCGTTGGCGGAACAGCAGCTGGAGCGGCTGTTAACCCTGCGCCACGGGAAGAAGGATTTCTTCACCTGGAACATGGACGGCCTCTTGAAAACGGCGGAAAAGACCACACGTACTCTTCAGCTGTTCCTGACGCTGGTGGCGGTGATTTCGCTGGTCGTCGGCGGGATCGGGGTGATGAACATTATGCTGGTGTCGGTGACGGAGCGTACGCGGGAGATTGGCATCCGCATGGCGGTCGGGGCCAGAGCCAGCGACGTGCTTCAGCAGTTTTTGATTGAAGCGGTGCTGGTCTGCCTGGTGGGCGGTGCGATGGGCATTGCGCTCTCGATGATGATCGCCTTTGCGCTCCAGCTCTTCTTACCGGGCTGGGAGATTGGCTTCTCGCCGATGGCGATCCTGACGGCGTTTTTATGTTCCACCTTCACCGGTATTCTGTTCGGCTGGCTGCCGGCGCGAAACGCGGCGCGGCTGGATCCGGTGGACGCGCTGGCGCGAGAATAACCCGAAAATAAAAATGCCAGCCGATCGGGCTGGCATTTTGCCTGCGGGGTGTACACAATGAATCAGAGAGCTATGCAACCGTTTCTGCTTCAACGGGCACGATAAGACTGGCGTGATTGCCTTTTGGCCCCTGGTGTACATCGAACCGGACGGACTGCCCGGCTTTGAGCGTCCTGTAACCATCCATCTGAATGGTGGAATAGTGAGCGAAGATATCCTCGCCGCCGCCTTCGGGGCAAATGAAGCCAAACCCCTTGGCGTTGTTGAACCACTTAACAGTACCCATTTCCATGCTTCGACATCCTTCGTAAATCTTATAAATTAAGATGGAATGAACCGGTGGTGGAGTGGGGGCTGTTCAAAACCTCGCCAACTCACGCTTGTACAATTTAGAGAATCGGAAGACGCCGTCAAGGGTTTGGCGCTGGAGTTGGGACAATAATCAACCAAAATTTGAGGCAGTTAACGCTATTGCAACAGTTTGTGACAGACATCGCGGATGACAGTAATAGATGATTGTTATCTAACATCTGAGGTAGATTCAAAGTGGTTATGCATCATGGGTAAGACCAACGACTGGCTGGATTTTGACCAGCTGGCGGAAGATAAAGTGCGCGACGCGCTAAAACCGCCATCTATGTATAAAGTTATGTTAATGAACGATGATTACACGCCAATGGAATTTGTTATTGACGTGCTACAAAAGTTCTTTTCTTATGATGTTGAACGTGCAACGCAACTGATGCTTACCGTTCATTATCGTGGCAAAGCGATCTGCGGCATCTTCACTGCCGAAGTCGCGGAAACCAAAGTAGCGATGGTGAACGACTATGCAAGGGAGAACGAGCATCCGTTGCTGTGTACGCTGGAAAAGGCCTGATAAGGCATAAAATTGGGGGAGGTGCCTATGCTCAATCAAGAACTGGAACTCAGTTTAAACATGGCTTTCGCCAGAGCGCGTGAGCACCGACATGAGTTTATGACCGTCGAGCACCTGCTGCTCGCATTGCTTAGCAACCCATCTGCCCGCGAAGCGCTGGAAGCCTGCTCCGTGGATCTGGTGGCGCTACGTCAGGAACTCGAAGCCTTCATCGAACAAACCACACCGGTGCTGCCCGCCAGTGAAGAAGAGCGCGACACGCAGCCGACGCTCAGCTTCCAGCGCGTATTGCAGCGCGCGGTTTTCCACGTCCAGTCTTCCGGACGTAGCGAAGTGACTGGCGCAAATGTCTTGGTCGCCATCTTCAGCGAACAGGAGTCCCAGGCGGCCTACCTGCTGCGCAAACACGAAGTCAGCCGGCTCGACGTGGTCAACTTCATCTCTCACGGAACGCGAAAAGACGAGCCTAACCAGGCGTCGGATCCCAGCGGGCAGATCAACAACAGTGAAGAGCAAGCAGGCGGGGAGGATCGTATGGAAAACTTCACCACCAACCTTAACCAGCTTGCTCGCGTCGGCGGTATCGACCCGCTGATTGGCCGCGACAAAGAGCTGGAGCGTGCCATCCAGGTGCTGTGCCGTCGCCGTAAGAACAACCCGCTGCTGGTGGGGGAATCTGGCGTGGGTAAAACCGCGATTGCCGAAGGGCTGGCCTGGCGCATTGTGCAGGGCGACGTGCCGGAAGTGATCGCTGACTGCACCATCTACTCGCTGGACATCGGTTCGCTGCTGGCGGGCACTAAATACCGCGGTGATTTTGAAAAACGTTTCAAAGCGCTGTTAAAACAGCTGGAGCAGGATACCAACAGCATCCTGTTTATCGATGAGATCCACACCATTATCGGCGCAGGCGCAGCCTCCGGTGGACAGGTGGATGCCGCCAACCTGATCAAACCGCTGCTCTCCAGCGGCAAGATCCGCGTGATGGGCTCCACGACGTACCAGGAGTTCAGCAACATTTTCGAGAAAGACCGTGCGCTGGCGCGTCGTTTCCAGAAAATCGACGTCACCGAGCCGTCGGTTGACGAAACGGTGCAGATCATCAACGGCCTGAAAACGAAGTACGAAGCGCACCACGACGTGCGTTACACCGCGAAAGCGGTGCGTGCGGCGGTGGAGCTGGCGGTGAAATACATCAACGATCGTCATCTGCCGGATAAAGCGATCGACGTGATTGATGAAGCGGGTGCGCGTGCGCGCCTGATGCCGGCCAGCAAGCGTAAGAAAACCGTGAACGTGGCGGATATCGAGTCCGTGGTCGCCCGCATCGCGCGTATTCCTGAGAAGAGCGTTTCTCAGAGCGATCGCGATACGCTGCGCACGCTCGGCAATCGCCTGAAAATGCTGGTCTTTGGTCAGGATAAAGCCATTGAGGCCTTAACCGAAGCGATCAAGATGGCCCGTGCTGGTCTGGGGCATGACCACAAGCCTGTTGGTTCCTTCCTGTTCGCCGGCCCGACCGGCGTGGGGAAAACCGAGGTAACGGTCCAGCTCTCCAAGGCGCTGGGCATCGAGCTGCTGCGCTTTGACATGTCCGAGTATATGGAGCGACACACCGTCAGCCGTTTGATTGGTGCGCCTCCGGGATACGTGGGCTTTGACCAGGGTGGCCTGCTCACCGACGCGGTGATCAAGCATCCGCACGCGGTACTGCTGCTCGATGAAATCGAGAAAGCGCACCCGGACGTGTTCAACATCCTGTTGCAGGTGATGGACAACGGAACGCTGACCGATAACAACGGGCGCAAGGCGGACTTCCGCAACGTGGTGCTGGTGATGACCACCAACGCCGGGGTGCGTGAAACCGAGCGCAAATCCATCGGCCTGATCCACCAGGATAACAGCACCGATGCGATGGAGGAGATCAAGAAGATCTTCACGCCGGAGTTCCGTAACCGACTGGACAACATTATCTGGTTCGATCACCTGTCTACCGAGGTGATCCATCAGGTGGTGGACAAGTTCATCGTCGAGTTGCAGGTTCAGCTGGATCAGAAAGGCGTGTCGCTGGAAGTGAGCCAGGAGGCCCGCAACTGGCTGGCTGAGAAAGGCTACGACCGTGCGATGGGTGCCCGTCCGATGGCACGCGTGATTCAGGATAACCTGAAGAAACCGCTGGCGAACGAGCTGCTGTTTGGCTCGCTGGTGGACGGCGGCCAGGTGACCGTGGCGCTGGATCAGGCGAAGAACGAGCTGACGTACGATTTCCAGAGTGCGGCGAAGCACAAGCCGGAAGCGGCTCACTGATTTCTTCCGTAGGTCTAAAAACCGGGCAATAGCCCGGTTTTTTTATGCCTGCCTTTCTCCCTCTCCCTGTGGGAGAGGGCTGGGGTGAGGGCATCAGGCCGCAGAGGAATTTTGCGAGGCGCTTTCCAGTTTCGTTCGAAGTTGGTTGCTGGATAAATCCACAGTAATAAAATGGCGGCGCACCTGCAAAATCAGGTGCCGGGATTGGCGTCCTGATTACACACGAGAAATGATGTTGATACGTTCAACTATCATCAGGTTCGTTCACACTTTTGAAAGCTAGCGATATAATCCGCAGACTCAATTATGGTGGGCTGAACCGGGGCTTCTTTTGAAGCGCCGATTTTCCCGTGTGGGTCGGTACGCCAAACCGGTTCAGTCTGCCACCTGAGTTGGCGTTCGGGTGGAGATCTCATCATTTCACACGGAGTCATAATCAAATGGAAAATAACAATCTTTCTCAGCTCTATAGCGAACTCTCACTCAACCCCGATCTCCCAACTCTTGCCGAACGCTGCAACCTGCTCACTGAAATCCTGCTCGACTGTCATTCGCTCCCACAAACGCAGCCCGTTTGCCGCTGTCTCGGAGCTTATCTGGAAGTAGTTAAAACCGGACTCGCAGAATCCATGCGTGATTTTCAGGTGGTGGAATTTGAGGAAGAAGCGGAACAACCCGCGACAAAAGGAGTGGCTGCTGGAAGATACCGAAACGAAATGTGACTACTGCCGGGCGTTAAACCACGTGCTGCTGGTTTCGCATTTTGACCGCGATATGTTGCCGCACCTGACGGGATTACTCCATGACATGGCTCATTCTATGGCGGGGGATTTAATCGCTCCTGTACAACCATGGATGACAATACATCTGCCGACACAGCCACACTAAGACCCTAAATAAAAAAGGCCGGGATTATCCCGACCTTTTAAATATTCATCTGCCATTACAGGCGAAAACAATTAGCGACTACGGAAGACAATGCGGCCTTTGCTCAGGTCGTACGGGGTCAGTTCAACAGTCACTTTGTCGCCCGTCAAAATGCGGATATAGTTTTTGCGCATTTTACCGGAGATGTGCGCAGTTACCACGTGACCGTTTTCCAGTTCTACGCGAAACATGGTATTAGGCAACGTATCAAGTACGGTACCCTGCATTTCAATATTGTCTTCTTTGGCCATCTAATCCTCTGGGGTATCACTACCAAGTTTTGAACCGGCAAGATAATGCCGAAATTCATCAATTAAGTAAAGAATTGCGCGTTTAAAACGCAGCAAAACAATTTCAGCGTATTGCCCAAGCGTCACGGTACAACCGAACGGAAAGCGCATTCGTAAAGGGGAGACGACAGGATAAACGTCAGGACGTTATCTGAAGCGGGGGTCCCAAACGGCGGCGGGGCAACAGGCAGAAGCTACTCTGCGGCGTAATTATAACACCCTCATAAAAAATATGCGGAAAACATTTAGGCATTGGGCATAAAGAGCGTTCTGGGAACCCAAAAATCGCGCGGAAGGGTCTCCTGTCGGCACTGTTCAAGGTGTTCGATATAGCGTCGGCGGGAAATTTCCACGGCGCCCAGCGAGGCGGTGTGCTCATTCAGCACCTGGCAATCCATCAGCTGTCCACCTCGTTGGGCAAATTCCTCGCTAAACACCAGCAGCGCAGTTTTCGACGCATTGGTAGCGCGGGAGAACATCGACTCGCCGCAGAACAGCGTGCCCTGCGCCACGCCGTACATTCCGCCAACGAGCTCATCCTCTTTCCATACTTCGATGGAGTGCGCGTAGCCCAGCTCATGAAGCTGGTGGTAGGCGATAATGATGTCGCGGGTTATCCAGGTGCCTTCGTGACGATCTTCAGCGCAGCCTTCAATGACCTGCCCGAAGGCGTGGTTGAGCGTAACGCGATAGGGCGATTTTGCGTGAAAACGCTTCATGCTTCGGCTCAGGTGAAACTGCCCAGGCCATAGCACAGCTCGCGGGTCGGGAGACCACCATAAAATCGGGTCGCCGGGGGAAAACCACGGGAAGATGCCGCGCTGGTAAGCCATCAGGAGACGCGCCGGGCTGAGATCGCCGCCCAGAGCCAGCAATCCGTTAGGTTCACGCAGCGCCCCCTCCGGAGAAGGGAACGCAATATTATGGCGAGAAAGCTGCACCAGGCGCATGACAACAGAACTCCAGTACGCGAGAGAGGACGCTACAAATATAGTCTACAGGCGCTGTTTAAACTGGTAGTAGCGACCCTGTTTTGCCAGCAGCTCTGCGTGATTACCTTGCTCAATTATGTGTCCGTTGTCCATCACAATTATCCGATCGAAATTCACCAGCCCGCGCAGGCGGTGAGTGACCATCAGCACGGTTTTGCCTTTCATCACATTTGTCAGTAAATCAAGAATTTGACTCTCGGTTGTCGCATCCAGACCTTCTGTCGGTTCATCCAGCAGCATCAGCGGCGCATCGTGCAGCAGGGCGCGCGCGATGGCCAGACGACGCAGTTCACCGCCGGAAAGCTGTCGACCCCCTTCACCCAGCCAGCTGTTTAATCCGTCGTCCTCAAGCAGCTTGTGCAGCCCAACCTGTTCCAGCATCGCCCGCAGCGTATCGTCGGAGGCGTCCGGCGCCGCCAGAAGAAGATTATCGCGCAGCGTAGCGCTGAACAGATGCACCCGCTGAGGCACGACGCTGACCGTTTTACGCAAGGCCGCTTCGCTAAAACCAGGCAGCGGAATGTCGTTAAGCCGAATCTCGCCCTGCTGCGGATCCCACGCGCGCGTGAGAAGTTGCAGAAGCGTCGATTTGCCACATCCCGTACGGCCAAGGATCGCAATGCGCTGCCCGGCATCAACAGACAGGCTGACGTCTTCCAGCGCGTTTTGCGCCTGCTTGTCGTAGGCGAAGGTGACGTTGCTGAGCGTCAGCGCGACCTGCTCCGGCACGGCGGTTTGACCGGCGCTAAACTTCACTTCCGGCTCCTGCTCGGCAATGTCCGTAATGCGCAGCGCAGAGGCGATGACCTGACCGAGATGCTGAAACGCGCCCGTGACCGGGGCCAAGGCTTCGAAGGCAGCCAGGGCACAGAAAACAAACAGCGCAATGAGCGGACCGGGCTGCGCGTTACCGCCCACGCCACCGGAGGCCATCCAGAGCATGGCGATAACGGCAATCCCACCAATTAACATCATCAGCGCTTGAGAAAACGCGGTCAGCTCAGACTGGCGACGCTGGGCTTCATGCCAGTTAAGTTCCGTATTTTCCATACGGGCGCGGTAGCGTTTGCTGGCGCCAAAAATGGTGAGCTCGGCCTGTCCCTGTAACCAGGAGGTGAGCTGCTGGCGGTATTCTCCACGCAGACGCGTCAGGTTTTCCCCGGTGGTTTTACCTGCACGATAAAACAGGGGGGGCAGAATAATCAGCGTCATCAGCATGATGCCGCCGAGCGTCAGCGCGATAGGAACATCCAGGAAACTCAACCCCAGCGTGACCACGACAATCACCACAAACGCGCCCACCATGGGCGAAATGACGCGGAGATAGAGGTGATCCAGCGTATCTACATCCGCAACCACGCGGTTGAGTAATTCGCCCTGACGAAAACGTGCCAGCCCGGCAGGGGAGAGGGGCAGCAGCTTGCTGAACGTATAAATGCGCAGGTGTTGCAGCACGCGGAAGGTCGCGTCGTGGCTGACCAGACGCTCGAAGTAGCGCCCGGCAGTTCGCGTAATCGCCGTGCCGCGCACCCCGGCGGCAGGCAGCATATAGTTAAAGCTGTACAGCCCGGCAAAGCCTGCGGCCGCAGACGCGGAGAGGAACCAGCCGGAAAGCGTAAGCAGGCCGATGCTGGCGAGCAGCGTGACGATCGCCAGCACGATACCGAGCGTCAGCATCCATTTGTGGCGTTTATACAGTGCAAGATAGGGAAGCAGGGCGCGCATCAGATGTCCTCCTGACGATTCGCCAGCAGGTTCGCAAACGGCCCCTGCGCGGCAACAAGCGCGGCGTAATCGCCTTGCTCAACAATGTGTCCGTTTTCCATCACCCAGATCCGATCCCAGTCGGCAATACCTTCCAGCTGGTGGGTCACCATCAGGGTGGTTTGCTGGCGTGAGGCGGCGTTAAGCGCATCCATCACGCGCTGCTCGCTGTGTGCATCCAGGCTGGCCGCGGGTTCGTCCAGCAGCATTAGCGAACAGGGGTTCAGCAGCGCACGGGCAACCGCGACGCGCTGTGCCTGGCCCACCGACAGCCCGGCAGACTGATCGCCAATGACCGTATCGACGCCCTGCGCAAGCAGCGGCAGAAACTCGCTGACCCAGGCGCGATCGATGACCGATTGCAGCTCATCGTCACGCGCATCCGGACGTGCCAGCAGCACATTCTCGCGCAGCGTCGGGGCAGGCAACTGCGGGTTTTGACCCACCCAGCTCAGCTGCTTACGCCAGGCATCAGGATCAAGCTCGCGCAGCTCCGTTTTGTTGATACGCAGCGATCCGGTGTAGGCCATAAAGCCTGATAGCGCATTCAGCAATGAGCTTTTACCTGAACCGCTGGTGCCCACCAGCACCACACGTTGCCCGGCGGGCAGGGTAAAGTTCAGCGGACCTGCCAGCACTTTGCCTTCAGGCGACAGAACAGAAAAATCCTGTGCTTCAATGGTCACCGGATCGTTCGTATTCAGCGTCACTTCACCACGCTCAGGATGCGCCAGCGGCGTTTCCATGAAGGTTTTCAGGCTGTCGGCAGCGCCAACCGCCTGCGCTTTAGCATGATAAAAGGTGCCGAGATCGCGAAGCGGCTGGAAAAATTCCGGGGCCAGGATCAGCGCCAGGAACCCGGCGGAAAGCGTGACCGCCGTACCGTAGTGGCCAAAGTCGAGCGCGCCGAGGTAGGAGAAGCCAAAGTAAACCGCCACCAGCGCAATCGACAGGGAGGTGAAGAACTCGAGCACGCCGGACGAGAGGAAGGCCATGCGCAACACTTCCATGGTGCGCTGACGAAAATCCTGCGACGCCAGGCGAATGTTTTCGGTTTCCGCTTCACCGCGACCAAAGATACGCAGGGTTTCCATGCCGCGCAGACGGTCCAGGAAATGACCGCTTAACCGGCCCAGCGCCAGGAAGTTGCGGCGGTTTGCATCTGCCGCGCCCATGCCGACCATCGCCATAAATAGCGGGATCAGCGGGGCGGTCCCCAGCAGGATCAGCGCTGCCACCCAGTTAACCGGGAAGATGGCGATAACAATCAACAGGGGCACAAATACCGCCAGCGCCATCTGGGGAAGATACCGCGCGTAGTAATCGTGCATATCGTCGATTTGCTCAAGGATCAGCGTCGCCCAGCTGCCGGCTGGCTTACCCTGGATCCACGCAGGCCCGGCTTCCGAGAGCCGATCGAGCACCTTGCGGCGAATCTCATAGCGGATGTGCTGCCCGGCATGGAACCCAACCCGCTCGCGCAGCCAGACCACCCACGCACGCAGAACGAAAACCAGCACCAGAATGATAAACGGCAATAGCAGTGCTTCGCGCGGAATGTTCTCCATGATCATATGATTGAGAATGCGGGCCAGCAGCCATGCCTGGGCAACAATCAACAGACCGCTGATGAATCCCAGAACGCGGGAAATCATAAGCCAGCGGCGGGATAGAACGCTTTGCTGTTTCAGCCAGCGTGTTAACTCTTGTTGACGGGTTTTTTCCATTGCGTACTTTGCAGGTGACGTTATAAGAAATTAGACTTCTGCATGTTACACGTGAGCAAAAATAAAGGCGACCAATGGCCGCCTTTATTTACGTTTGTTACTGACTTGTAAAGATTATTTACCTTGTTCAGCCAGTCCGTCCAGATAGCGTTCTGCGTCCAGCGCGGCCATACAGCCGGTGCCCGCAGAGGTGATCGCCTGACGATAAATATGGTCCATGACGTCGCCTGCCGCAAAGACGCCCGGAACGCTGGTCTGGGTCGCGTTGCCGTGAATGCCGGACTGCACTTTAATGTAGCCGTTTTCCAGCTCCAGCTGACCTTCGAAGATAGCCGTGTTCGGGCTGTGGCCGATGGCCACGAACAGGCCCGCCACCTCCAGCGTTTCGACGGTGTCGGTGTTCTGCGTATCACGAATACGCAGACCCGCCACGCCCATCTGGTCGCCGGTCACTTCTTCCAGCGTACGGTTGGTGTGCAGCACAATGTTGCCGCTCGCCACTTTATCCATCAGGCGTTTGATCAGGATCTTCTCAGCGCGGAAGGTGTCGCGACGGTGGATCAAGTGCACTTCCGAGGCGATGTTCGCCAGATACAGCGCTTCTTCGACCGCAGTATTACCACCGCCGATCACCGCAACTTTCTGGTTGCGATAGAAGAAACCGTCGCAGGTTGCACAGGCTGACACGCCGCGGCCTTTGAACGCTTCTTCAGACGGCAGGCCGAGATAACGGGCAGAGGCGCCGGTGGCAATGATCAGCGCATCGCAGGTGTATTCACCGCTGTCACCCGTCAGGCGGAACGGACGGTTCTGCAAATCCACTTTGTTAATGTGGTCGAACAGGATTTCGGTTTCGAATTTGGCGGCATGCTCGTGCATGCGCTCCATCAGCAGCGGCCCGGTCAGGTCGTTCGGGTCGCCCGGCCAGTTCTCCACTTCCGTGGTGGTGGTCAGCTGACCGCCTTTTTCCATCCCGGTGATCAGTACCGGTTGCAGGTTAGCGCGTGCAGCATAGACCGCTGCGGTATATCCCGCAGGTCCAGAACCAAGGATTAGCAGCTTACTGTGTTTGGTCGTGCCCATGAGATCCCCATTGTTGTTGGCAGGCAATGGGCTGGATTGTAGGGAATTTGTTGCCGTAAAAAAAGAGCACGGCAGTTTTGCTTCCGATATATGCAATAGCCGCGCCCTATGAATCAGATGCGTTCATATCACGTCTGCTACTGAAAATCGCGCGTTTATAAGGCAATAAAATGAGGATTAATACCCCTCCGTAATGAATATCCGGCATCTTGTACTAAAAATCGATGTTTTGCTTTGACAATCCCCTGCGCTTTTGCGAAAACATTCAAGGAAGAAAAAAAAACGCATGAACTGCATGCCGAATAGACATGCACGTAAATGCCATTTTTACCGGGTCAGTGAAATCTACGCATGGTGTGGACAGACGCCATACGTGATGTCTGTGACTGCTTTCGGGCAACGGTCTTCTTACCGCAGAACCCGAATCCACATCGCGTCAAATACATAACCAGGCGATGTGATGAATAACGGGTGCAGGCTCTGAACAGTGATGTGCACAGGGTCCAGGCAGGAGTAGGGAAGGAATACAGAGAGACAATAATAATGGTAGATAGCAAGAAGCGCCCTGGCAAAGATCTCGACCGTATCGATCGTAACATTCTTAATGAATTGCAAAAGGATGGGCGTATTTCCAACGTCGAGCTTTCAAAACGTGTGGGACTTTCCCCGACGCCGTGCCTTGAGCGTGTGCGTCGACTGGAAAGACAGGGTTTTATCCAGGGCTATACGGCTCTGCTGAACCCGCATTATCTGGATGCCTCACTTCTGGTATTTGTTGAGATTACTCTGAATCGTGGTGCACCGGATGTGTTTGAGCAATTTAACGCCGCTGTACAAAAACTTGAAGAAATTCAAGAGTGTCATCTGGTTTCCGGTGATTTCGACTACCTGTTGAAAACCCGTGTGCCCGATATGTCCGCCTACCGTAAGCTGCTGGGTGAAACCCTGCTGCGTCTGCCAGGCGTGAACGACACCCGTACTTATGTGGTGATGGAAGAGGTCAAACAGAGCAATCGTCTGGTTATTAAGACGCGCTAACACGGAACAGGTGCAAAATCAGTGTAGTTTGATTACACTCCTGTTAATCCATACAGCAACAGTGCCGGGGATACCCGGCGCTGTTGTCCGTTTTAGCACACAGGCAGGACATGCCTGATACCTGGAGAGCCTTTCTTGAGCCAGGAATACACTGAAGACAAAGAAGTCACACTATCGAAGCTAAGCAGCGGACGTCGTCTCCTCGAGGCTTTGCTGATTGTTATTGCCCTTTTTGCCGTCTGGCTGATGGCTGCCTTACTCAGTTTCAACCCCTCAGATCCCAGCTGGTCACAAACCGCATGGCATGAGCCTATCCATAACTTAGGTGGCGTTCCCGGCGCCTGGCTTGCGGACACGCTCTTTTTCATTTTCGGTGTGATGGCCTATACCCTGCCCGTCATCATTATTGGCGGATGCTGGTTTGCCTGGCGTCATCGACAGAACGACGACTACATCGATTATTTTGCCGTTTCGCTGCGCCTGATTGGTGCCCTGGCGCTGATCCTCACCTCCTGTGGACTGGCGGCGATCAACGCCGATGATATCTGGTACTTCGCTTCCGGCGGGGTGATCGGCAGCCTTCTGAGCTCCGCGCTGCAACCGATGCTTCACAGCAGCGGCGGCACGCTGGCGCTGCTGTGTATCTGGGCGGCGGGGCTGACGCTGTTTACCGGCTGGTCCTGGGTGAGCATTGCTGAGAAGATCGGCAGCTTTATTCTGACGCTGCTGACGTTCGCCAGCAACCGTACCCGTCGTGACGATACGTGGGTCGATGAAGATGAATACGAAGATGAGTATGACGAAGACGATGCGCCTGATGTGCGTCGTGAGTCTCGTCGCGCGCGTATTCTGCGCGGTGCCCTGGCGCGCCGCCAGCGCGTCGCTGAAAAATTTGCGAACCCGTTAGGCCGTAAAACGGACGCCGCGCTGTTCTCCGGCAAACGTATGGATGAAGACGAGCAGATTGAGTATCGCGGTGCGGTCGTCGATCCTGATGACGTACTGTTCTCTGGTCATCGCGCCACGCCGGGTGAGTATGACGAATACGATCCGCTGCTGAATGGTCATTCCGTGACTGAACCGGTAGCCGCCGCTGCTGCCGCAACGACGGCGGCGCAGGCCTATGTTGCACCTGTTGAAGCCGTGATGCCGTCCTCGCCTGTGCCTGCCCCGGAGTCCGCGATCCAGCAACCGCAGGTGGACTGGCAGACTGCGCCTGGCGTCCATACGCCTGAGCCGACCATCGCGCCTGAGCCAGAAAGCTATATTCCCGTTCAGCAGGAGCAGTGGCAGCAGCCGTATCAGCCGCCTGAGCCTGTCACCGAGCCGCAACAACCGTATCAGGCTTATACGCCAGAACCCGTTGTACATGAACAGCCCTACGTTGCGCCGGAGCCTGAACCTGAGGTGGTCGAGGAAGCGAAGCCGTCTCGTCCGCCACTGTACTATTTTGAAGAAGTGGAAGAGCGCCGCGCCCGTGAGCGCGAGCAGCTTGCCGCCTGGTATCAGCCCGTGCCCGAGCCGGTACAGGAGCCAGTTGCAAAAGCGCCTTCGGTCAGCGTTCCACCTGTAGATCCTACGCCAGCCGTTGCGTCGGGTGCTGAAGCCGTGAAGCAGTCAACGGCAGCCGCTGCCGCGTCCGCTCCGCTATTCAGCCCGGCAACCGACAGCGCCCCGCGTCCTCAGGTGAAAGAGGGCATTGGTCCACAGCTGCCGCGCCCTAACCGCGTGCGCGTACCGACTCGCCGGGAGCTGGCCTCTTATGGCATTAAACTGCCTTCCCAGCGTATGGCGGAAGAGAAAGCGCGTGGTTCCGACTACGAAGATGATGCAGACGAACTGCATCAGGACGAGCTGGCGCGTCAGTTTGCCGCCCAGCAGAATCAGCGCTACGGCGACGAGTATCAGCACGACGTGCCTTCACACCAGGACGACGATGATGCGGCCGAAGCGGAGCTGGCGCGCCAGTTTGCCGCTACGCAGCAGCAGCGTTATTCCGGTGAGCAGCCTTCGGGGGCAAACCCGTTCTCGCTGTCGGATTTCGAATTCTCACCAATGAAAGATCTGGTGGATGATGGCCCAAGCGAACCGCTGTTCACGCCGAGCGTAATGCCGGAAGCGGAACCGGTGCGTCAGGCGCCAGCGCCACAGGCTTACGCGCAGCCGCAACAACCGGCGCCGCAGGCGTATGCTCAGCCGCAGACGCCTGCCCAACCGCCACAGCCGCAGTTCCAGCAGCCGGCACCGCAGCCGCAGGAGAGCCTGATTCATCCGCTGCTGATGCGTAACGGAGACAGCCGACCGCTGCAACGTCCAAGCACGCCGCTGCCGTCGCTGGATCTGTTAACGCCGCCGCCGGCTGAAGTCGAGCCGGTTGATACTTTTGCCCTCGAGCAGATGGCCCGTCTGGTGGAAGCGCGTCTGGCTGACTTCCGTATTAAAGCGGACGTGGTGAACTACTCACCGGGCCCGGTGATCACCCGTTTCGAACTGAACCTGGCGCCGGGCGTAAAAGCGGCGCGTATTTCTAACCTCTCCCGCGACCTGGCGCGTTCCCTGTCGACCGTGGCTGTTCGCGTGGTGGAAGTGATCCCAGGCAAGCCTTACGTTGGCCTTGAGCTGCCAAACAAGAAACGCCAGACCGTTTATCTGCGTGAAGTGCTGGACAACACCAAGTTCCGCGATAATCCTTCCCCGCTAACCGTGGTGCTGGGGAAAGACATTGCGGGCGATCCGGTAGTTGCCGATCTCGCGAAAATGCCGCACCTGCTGGTTGCGGGTACTACCGGTTCCGGTAAATCGGTCGGTGTGAACGCCATGATCCTCAGCATGCTCTACAAAGCGCAGCCTGAAGACGTGCGTTTCATCATGATCGACCCGAAAATGCTCGAACTGTCCGTCTACGAAGGCATTCCGCACCTGCTGACGGAAGTGGTCACCGACATGAAGGACGCCGCCAACGCACTGCGCTGGAGCGTCAATGAAATGGAGCGTCGCTACAAGCTGATGTCGGCGCTGGGCGTGCGTAATCTTGCCGGTTATAACGAGAAGATCGCCGAGGCGGCGCGCATGGGTCGTCCGATTCCGGACCCATACTGGAAGCCGGGTGACAGCATGGATGCCCAACATCCGGTGCTGGAAAAACTGCCTTACATCGTGGTGCTGGTGGATGAATTTGCCGACCTGATGATGACCGTTGGTAAGAAAGTGGAAGAGCTGATTGCACGTCTGGCACAGAAAGCGCGTGCGGCGGGTATCCACCTGGTTCTGGCTACGCAGCGTCCGTCCGTGGACGTTATCACCGGTCTTATTAAGGCAAACATCCCGACCCGTATCGCGTTTACCGTGTCGAGTAAAATTGACTCGCGTACTATTCTTGACCAGGGCGGAGCAGAGTCGCTGCTGGGGATGGGTGATATGCTCTACTCCGGGCCGAACTCCACCTCGCCGGTGCGTGTTCACGGTGCGTTTGTTCGCGACCAGGAAGTGCACGCGGTTGTGCAGGACTGGAAAGCGCGCGGGCGTCCGCAATACGTTGACGGCATCACCTCCGACAGCGAAAGTGAAGGTGGCGGCGGTGGTTTTGACGGCGGCGAAGAGCTGGATCCGTTATTCGACCAGGCGGTTAATTTCGTCACCGAAAAACGTAAAGCGTCCATCTCGGGCGTGCAGCGCCAGTTCCGTATCGGCTACAACCGCGCGGCGCGTATCATTGAGCAGATGGAAGCGCAGGGCATCGTGAGCGAACAGGGGCACAACGGTAACCGTGAGGTGCTGGCGCCACCGCCGTTTGAGTAACCTTCAGCGATTGCAAAGAAGGGTAAATCAGCAAAAATTAAGCATATTCTTCTGTCGCCTGCTTTCGGGCAGGTACAGAATAGAAACGGAACCCCCATATCGGGAAGACGTATTTTAAGGAATAACAATGAAAAAAATCGCCATCGCCTGTGCATTACTCTCCAGTTTTGTTGCCAGCAGCGTCTGGGCTGATGCAGCCAGCGACCTTAAAAGCCGACTGGATAAAGTGAGCAGCTTCCACGCCAGCTTCACGCAAAAAGTGACTGACGGCAGCGGCAACGCGGTGCAGGAAGGGCAGGGAGATCTGTGGGTGAAGCGCCCAAATCTGTTTAACTGGCACATGACCCAGCCGGATGAAAGCGTTCTGGTGTCTGACGGTAAAACCCTGTGGTTCTACAACCCGTTCGTTGAGCAGGCGACCGCCACCTGGCTGAAAGACGCGACCAGCAATACGCCGTTTATGCTCATTGCCCGTAACCAGTCCAGCGACTGGCAGCAGTACAACATTAAACAAAACGGCGACGAGTTTGTCCTGACGCCAAAAGGCAGCAACGGTAATCTGAAGCAGTTCACCATTAACGTGAGCAGCAACGGCACCATCAATCAGTTTGGCGCGGTTGAGCAGGACGATCAGCGCAGCAGCTATCAGTTGAAGTCTCAGCAAAACGGCGCTGTTGATGCATCGAAATTTACCTTTACCCCGCCGCAGGGCGTAACGGTGGACGACCAACGCAATAAGTAAGAGGCATGAGTGAGCAATTTGTCGCTCGATTTTTCAGATAATGCGTTTCAACCTCTGGCCGCCCGTATGCGGCCAGAAAATTTAGCGCAGTACATCGGTCAGCAACATCTGCTGGCTGCGGGGAAACCCTTGCCGCGCGCCATCGAGGCCGGGCATCTGCACTCCATGATCCTCTGGGGGCCTCCCGGCACCGGAAAAACCACGCTCGCTGAAGTGATTGCCCGCTATGCCAACGCGGACGTTGAGCGCATCTCGGCGGTCACGTCGGGGGTGAAAGAGATCCGTGAGGCGATCGAGCGGGCGCGACAAAACCGCAATGCCGGACGTCGCACCATTCTGTTTGTCGACGAAGTTCACCGCTTCAACAAGAGCCAGCAGGATGCCTTCCTGCCGCACATTGAAGACGGTACGATTTTCTTCATCGGCGCCACCACGGAAAACCCGTCGTTTGAACTGAACTCTGCGCTGCTGTCCCGTGCACGCGTGTATCTGCTCAAATCGCTGACCACGGAAGATATCGAAAAGGTTCTGACGCAAGCGATGGACGACAAAGCGCGGGGTTACGGCGGGCAGGATATCGTTCTTCCGGACGAGACGCGTCGTGCGATTGCCGACCTGGTAAACGGTGATGCCCGTCGGGCGTTGAACACGCTCGAAATGATGGCCGATATGGCCGAAGTGAACGATGCGGGCAAGCGCGTATTGAAGCATGAACTGCTCACCGAAATTGCCGGTGAACGCAGCGCGCGCTTCGATAATAAAGGCGACCGTTTCTACGACCTTATCTCTGCGTTACATAAATCCGTGCGCGGCAGCGCGCCGGATGCGGCGCTCTACTGGTATGCGCGTATCATCACCGCCGGTGGCGATCCGTTATATGTCGCGCGCCGCTGCCTGGCGATTGCGTCGGAAGACGTCGGCAATGCCGATCCGCGCGCCATGCAGGTCGCGCTTTCCGCCTGGGATTGCTTTACCCGCGTCGGGCCTGCGGAGGGTGAGCGCGCCATTGCTCAGGCAATTGTCTATCTGGCCTGCGCACCGAAAAGCAATGCGGTGTATACCGCCTTCAAAGCGGCGATGTCGGATGCACGTGAACGTCCGGATTACGACGTTCCGGTACATCTTCGCAATGCCCCCACTAAGCTGATGAAAGAGATGGGTTACGGGCAGGAGTATCGCTACGCCCATGATGAACCCAATGCCTACGCCGCCGGGGAGGAGTATTTCCCGCAGGAGATGGCACAAACCCGCTATTATCACCCCACAAACAGAGGTCTTGAGGGTAAGATTGGCGAAAAGCTCGCCTGGCTTGCCGGACAGGATCAAAATAGCCCTATAAAACGCTACCGTTAGTTCAATCGTTGCGGTAATGTTGGCAATATATCTCTGTGGCCGCAGGCTGTGGTCACTTTTTCCTTTTTTAATTCGATAAGCACAGGATAAGCATGCTCGATCCCAATCTGCTGCGTAATGAGCCAGACGCAGTCGCTGAAAAACTGGCACGCCGGGGCTTTAAGCTGGATGTAGATAAGCTGCGCGCTCTTGAAGAGCGTCGTAAAGTTTTGCAGGTACAAACTGAAAATCTGCAAGCAGAGCGTAATTCTCGATCGAAATCCATTGGCCAGGCGAAAGCGCGCGGGGAAGACATTGAGCCATTACGCCTGGAAGTGAACAAGCTGGGTGAAGAGCTGGATAAGGCGAAAGCTGAACTGGACGTTCTTCAGGCTGAAATTCGCGATATTGCTCTGGCGATCCCGAACATTCCTGACGACAGCGTGCCTGTCGGCAAAGACGAAAACGACAACGTTGAAGTGAAACGCTGGGGTACGCCTCGCGAGTTTGACTTCGAAGTGCGCGATCACGTGACGCTGGGCGAAATGCACGCGGGCCTGGACTTTGCGGCAGCGGTTAAGCTGACCGGTTCTCGCTTCGTGGTGATGAAAGGGCAAATTGCTCACCTGCACCGCGCGCTGGCTCAGTTCATGCTGGATCTGCACACCGAGCAGCACGGCTACAGCGAAACCTACGTACCGTATCTGGTTAACCACGATACGCTGTACGGTACAGGCCAGCTGCCGAAATTTGCCGGCGATCTGTTCCACACCCGTCCGCTGGACGAGGAAGCAGACAGCAGTAACTACGCGCTGATCCCAACCGCGGAAGTGCCGCTGACCAACCTGGTGCGTGACGAGATCATCGACGAAGACGATCTGCCAATCAAACTGACCGCGCACTCTCCGTGCTTCCGTTCTGAAGCGGGCTCTTACGGTCGTGATACTCGCGGCCTGATCCGTATGCACCAGTTCGATAAGGTTGAGATGGTGCAGATCGTTCGTCCGGAAGAATCGATGGATGCGCTGGAAGAGATGACCGGCCACGCGGAAAAAGTGCTGGAACTGCTGGGGCTACCTTACCGCCGTATGGCGCTGTGCACCGGGGATATGGGCTTCGGCGCCTGCAAAACCTTCGACCTCGAAGTGTGGGTGCCGGCGCAGAACACCTACCGTGAAATCTCTTCCTGCTCTAACGTCTGGGATTTCCAGGCGCGTCGTATGCAGGCGCGTTGCCGCAGCAAGTCCGATAAGAAGACCCGTCTGGTCCATACCCTGAACGGTTCTGGTCTGGCGGTTGGTCGTACGCTGGTGGCCGTGCTGGAGAACTACCAGCAGGCAGACGGTCGCATTGAGATCCCTGAGGTGCTGCGTCCTTACATGAAAGGCCAGCAGTTCATCGGTTAATATTTTGCTTCAAAACAAAAAAGCGCCTCAGGGCGCTTTTTTTATATCCCTGATTTGATACGACGCAATACCTCCTCCCTCTAAAGTAGTAATACTCCTCCGAACGAAAGTTAGCATAAAACACCGATAACGTAGCTTTTCGTTATATATAAAACTACATAGCGGTTTGCACCGCCTCTCTTTTCTTTGTGAGCAACCAAAGTGAGTCTTTATGAAAATCAAAGCGCCTGAAGCGTTAATGGCTGCCGAGGTCACTCGCCGTGGGTTGATGAAAACCACGGCAATAGGCGGTCTGGCTGTTGCCAGCAGCGCCTTTACGCTCCCCTTTACCCGACTGGCGTCGGCGGCGGAGGCTCTGTCTCCCGCTTCAGCCCCGGAAAAAGTGGTGTGGAGTGCCTGTACCGTTAACTGTGGTAGCCGCTGCCCACTGCGTATGCACGTGGTGGACGGTGAAATCAAATACGTAGAAACCGACAATACCGGCGATGATAACTACGAAGGGTTACATCAGGTTCGTGCCTGTCTGCGTGGCCGCTCAATGCGCCGTCGCGTTTATAACCCGGATCGTCTGAAATATCCCATGAAGCGTGTCGGTAAGCGTGGGGAAGGAAAGTTCGAGCGCATTAGCTGGGACGAAGCCTACGATATTATCGCGACCAACATGCAGCGCCTGATCAAAGAGTACGGCAACGAATCCATCTACCTGAACTACGGCACCGGGACGCTTGGCGGCACCATGACCCGTTCCTGGCCGCCGGGTAAAACGCTGGTAGCGCGCCTGATGAACTGCTGCGGCGGCTATCTCAACCATTACGGCGACTACTCTTCCGCACAGATTGCCGCGGGCCTGAACTACACCTACGGCGGCTGGGCAGACGGCAACAGCCCGTCGGATATCGAAAACAGTAAACTGGTGGTGTTGTTCGGCAACAACCCGGGCGAAACGCGCATGAGCGGCGGCGGAGTAACCTATTACCTTGAGCAGGCGCGCGCCAAATCCAACGCACGAATGATCATCGTCGATCCGCGCTACACCGATACCGGTGCCGGGCGTGAAGACGAGTGGATCCCCATTCGCCCTGGTACCGACGCGGCGCTGGTCAATGCGCTGGCGTATGTGATGATTACTGAAAACCTCGTCGACCAGCCGTTCCTGGATAAATACTGCGTTGGTTATGATGAGAAGACGCTGCCAGCCAGCGCACCGGCTAACGGGCACTATAAAGCCTATATTCTTGGCCAGGGCAGCGACGGCGTGGCGAAAACCCCGGAGTGGGCATCCACTATCACCGGCATTCCTGTCGAACGTATTGTTCAGCTGGCACGTGAAATCGGTTCAGCCAAACCGGCTTATATCAGCCAGGGCTGGGGACCACAGCGTCACGCGAATGGTGAGATTGCCACCCGCGCCATTTCTATGCTCTCAATTCTGACCGGCAACGTCGGCATTCACGGCGGTAATAGCGGCGCGCGTGAAGGCTCGTATGAAGTACCGTTTGAACGTATGCCAACGCTGGACAATCCGGTTCAGACCAGCATCTCCATGTTTATGTGGACTGACG
This sequence comes from Enterobacter cloacae complex sp., assembly GCF_900322725.1. Classification (NCBI taxonomy): domain Bacteria; kingdom Pseudomonadati; phylum Pseudomonadota; class Gammaproteobacteria; order Enterobacterales; family Enterobacteriaceae; genus Enterobacter; species Enterobacter cloacae complex sp. Next base: position 3,701,931 of record NZ_LT991957.1, read on the forward strand.
CGATCGAGCGCGGCCCGGAAATGACCGCGCTGCGCGACGGCGTTCGGGGCAAAGATAAGCTGGATGTGCCGATCAAAATGATCTGGAACTATGCCGGTAACTGCCTGATCAACCAGCACTCCGAAATCAACCGCACCCACGAAATCTTGCAGGACGATAAGAAGTGCGAAATGATCGTGGTGATCGACTGCCATATGACCTCGTCGGCGAAGTATGCCGATATCCTGCTACCAGACTGCACCGCCTCTGAGCAGATGGATTTTGCGCTGGACGCCTCCTGCGGCAACATGTCCTATGTGATCTTCACTGACCAGGCCATCAAACCGCGCTTCGAGTGCAAAACCATCTATGAGATGACGTCCGAGCTGGCGAAACGTCTTGGCGTTGAGCAGCAGTTCACCGAGGGACGCACTCAGGAAGGATGGATGCGCCATCTGCATGAGCTCTCCCGCAAAGCCATTCCAGACCTGCCTGACTTCGATACCTTCCGCAAGCAGGGGATGTACAAACAGCGCGACCCGGACGGGCATCACGTGGCGTACAAAGCCTTCCGCGAGGATCCGGTGGCCAATCCGCTGACCACGCCGTCGGGCAAAATCGAGATCTATTCGGAAGAGCTGGCAAAAATTGCCGCGACCTGGGAATTGCCGGAAGGGGACGTTATCGATCCACTGCCGATCTATACGCCTGGTTTCGAAAACTACAACGATCCGCTGACGGAGAAATTCCCGCTTCAGTTGACCGGTTTCCACTATAAAGCGCGTGTTCACTCCACCTACGGCAACGTTGACGTACTGAAAGCGGCCTGCCGGCAGGAGATATGGATCAACCCGATGGATGCGAAAGCGCGCGGCATCAGTAATGGCGATCGCGTACGTATCTTCAACGGGCGTGGCGAGGTGCATATCGAAGCCAAAGTGACGCCGCGCATGATGCCGGGCGTTGTCGCGCTGGGGGAAGGGGCCTGGTATAACCCGGATGCGAATCGCATCGATCAGGCGGGCTGCATCAACGTTCTCACTACGCAGCGTCCATCGCCGCTGGCGAAGGGCAACCCATCCCACACGAACCTCGTTCAGGTTGAAAAGGCGTAAGGAGTAACCGATGACAACCCAGTATGGATTTTTTATTGATTCCAGCCGTTGCACCGGGTGTAAAACCTGCGAGCTGGCCTGCAAGGATTATAAGGACCTGACTCCGGACGTCAGCTTCCGTCGTATTTATGAATACGCGGGCGGCGACTGGCAGGAGGACAACGGCGTCTGGCATCAGAATGTCTTCGCTTATTACCTGTCGATTGCCTGCAACCACTGCGAAGATCCGGCCTGTACCAAGGTCTGTCCGAGCGGGGCAATGCACAAGCGCGACGACGGCTTTGTGGTGGTGGACGAGGACGTCTGCATCGGCTGTCGCTACTGCCACATGGCCTGCCCGTACGGCGCGCCGCAGTACAACGCTGCCAAAGGCCACATGACCAAGTGCGACGGCTGCCACAGCCGCGTGGCGGACGGCAAAAAGCCCATCTGCGTCGAGTCTTGCCCGCTGCGCGCGCTGGACTTTGGCCCGATTGAGGAGCTGCGCAAAAAACACGGCCAGCTTGCCGCCGTCGCGCCGCTGCCGTCTGCGCACTTCACGAAGCCGAGTATTGTGATCAAACCTAACGCCAACAGCCGTCCGACGGGTGACACCACCGGCTACCTGGCAAACCCGAAGGAGGTGTGAGATGGGAAGTGGATGGCATGAATGGCCGCTGATGATCTTCACGGTCTTTGGGCAGTGCGTGGTGGGCGGGTTTATTGTCCTCGCGCTGGCGCTTATGAAAGGCAATCTCAGTGCCGAACGCCAGCAGCGTCTGGTGCTCAGCATGTTTGGTCTGTGGGTGCTGATGGGCATTGGCTTTATCGCCTCCACGCTGCACCTGGGTTCGCCAATGCGCGCGTTCAACTCCCTGAATCGCGTGGGCGCCTCTTCGCTGAGTAATGAGATTGCCAGCGGCGCAATCTTCTTTGCCGTAGGCGGGCTGGGGTGGCTGCTGGCAGCGGTGAACAAGCTGCCGTCAGGATTACGCGCGTTGTGGCTTATCGTCACCATGGTACTGGGCGTGGTATTCGTCTGGATGATGGTTCGGGTGTACAACACGATTGACACCGTTCCGACCTGGTACAGCGTCTGGACACCGATGAGCTTCTTCCTGACGATGTTCATTGGCGGCCCGCTGCTGGGCTATCTGCTGCTGCGCGTGGCCGGCGTTACGGGTTGGGCAATGCGCCTGCTGCCTGCGGTCTCGCTGCTGGCACTGGTCATCAGTACCGTTGTGGCGCTGATGCAGGGAGCGGAGCTGGCGACGATTCACAGCTCTATTCAACAGGCTTCGGCCCTGGTGCCGGATTACGGTTCGCTGATGGCCTGGCGCGTGGTGCTGCTGACGGCGGCGCTGGTCTGCTGGGTTGCCCCTCAGCTTAAAGGCTACCAGCCTGCGCTGCCGTTGCTGTCGCTGGCGTTTGTACTGGTGCTGGCTGGGGAACTGATTGGCCGCGGCGTGTTTTACGGTCTGCATATGACGGTCGGTATGGCTATCGCCAGCTAGTTTTTATTTTTTGTTATATAAAGCCGGGACATAGCGCCCGGCTTTTCTTTTTTCATTCATGAAATTTTTCAACTGATGTTTCGCTTAAGAATTTCCCGGATATAAATAAAAACAAATAGATAATTAATATCTGTAGCAGGCTTTGCATTAGCAGGATGAGTTTTTTAAATCGACGTGGCGCATATCGTGCGTGACGCCTGAATCGGTGGATTGACTTTGTTTTTGCCAGTGGCATGATGCGCACGAAATCTGAACTTCCTCACGGTTTTTAATCCATGACCACCTATACCCGCCCGGTGCTTTTGTTGCTCTGTGGCCTGCTTTTGCTGACCCTGGCGATCGCGGTGTTAAACACACTCGTTCCGCTCTGGCTGGCCCATGAAAACTTACCGACCTGGCAGGTGGGTATGGTTAGCTCGTCCTTTTTTACGGGAAATCTGCTGGGCACCTTATTAACGGGTAGCCTTATTAAGCGTTTTGGTTTTAACCGTAGTTATTATCTGGCGTCGCTGATCTTTGCCGTCGGATGCGCCGGTTTAGGCCTGATGGTCGGCTTCTGGAGCTGGATGGTCTGGCGCTTTATTGCGGGCGTCGGCTGCGCAATGATCTGGGTGGTGGTGGAAAGTGCGCTGATGTGCAGCGGCACCTCGCGTAACCGCGGGCGTCTGCTGGCGGCTTACATGATGGTGTATTACGTCGGTACCGTTCTGGGACAACTGATGGTCAGCAAATTCCCAACCGACCTGATGAGCGTACTGCCGTGGGTAACGGGCATGGTGCTGGCTGCGGTCCTGCCGCTGCTCTTCACCCGAATCGTGAACCAGGGCAGTGAGCATCAGGAAGCTACGCACGTCTGGCCGATGCTCAGGCTTCGTCAGGCGCGTTTAGGCGTTAACGGCTGCATTATCTCCGGGATTGTGCTGGGTTCACTCTATGGCCTGATGCCGCTCTATCTCAACCATCAGGGCGTCAGCGATTCCGGGATCGGTTTCTGGATGGCGGTCATGGTCAGCGCTGGGATTGTAGGTCAATGGCCGATCGGTCGTCTGGCCGATCGTTTTGGTCGCCTGCTGGTGCTACGCGTGCAGGTTTTTGTGGTTATCATGGGCTGCCTCGCCATGCTCAGTAACGCCGCGATGGCGCCTGCGCTGTTCATTCTGGGGGCTGCGGGCTTTACGCTCTATCCGGTCGCGATGGCCTGGGCCTGTGAGAAAGTAGAGCATCATCAGCTGGTGGCGATGAACCAGGCTTTATTGCTGAGCTACACCATCGGCAGTTTGCTGGGGCCGACTTTCACCTCCATGCTCATGCAAAACTACTCTGATAACCTGCTGTTTATCATGATTGCCAGCGTGTCGTTTATCTATCTGCTAATGCTGCTGCGCAAAGTCGGCGAACATCCCACGCCGGTGGCACACGCCTGATGAATTAAAAGCCTGTCGATGACAGGCTTTTTTGTCCCTGTCACATATAAGACTTTTGCTTATTGTGCGTTTTTACTGCCTGGCGATAATTCAAATGCGTACTACCACAAAAAGGCAGCCATCATGTCTACTCGTCGTTTTACCACTACCGCACTTGCCGTAGTGTTGTCCTTAACGTTTGCAACGGCTCCGGTCATGGCTAACCCCGGGAACGGGAATGGCGGTGGCCACGGAAACGGTGGCGGACAAGGTAATAGCGGCAATCATGGTAACGGCAACGCCGGCAACCATGGTAATAAGCAAAATAAGGGTCAGGATAATCCAGGAAAATCGGATAAAAGCGTCAAAAACAGCAAAGATGTCGGTAACGACGTCGATGTGCGCGTGAGCTTCGATCGCGCCCGCCATCTGGCGCTGAATTATGGCTTAACGGGCTATGACTCTCTGCCTCCGGGCATTGCGAAAAACCTTGCGCGCGGTAAACCGCTGCCTCCGGGCATTGCAAAGAAAACCGTGCCGGCCTCAATGCTCGGCCAGCTTCCGTCCTATCCGGGGTATGAATGGCGCGTGGTGGGGGACGACCTCGTCTTAATTGCCCTGAGTACCGCGATTGTGACTGCCGTTATTAACGGCGTCTTTGAATAGAATATAAAAAGGCCCAGTTCTCACCGGGCCTTTTTCTTAATACATGACCTTGTGGCCGTACTGCTCAAGAATACCTTTGACGCGTTCCATCGTCTCTTTTTTCGGCGGCTTCACGCCGTCAAGCTTGTACTCTTCGCCCATCGCCACCCATTTGTGTTTACCCAACTCGTGATAGGGCAGGAGTTCAATTTTCTCCACGTTGCCCATATCCCGGGTAAACTCGCCCAGACGATGCGCGGAATCATCATCATCTGACCAGCCCGGCACCACCACGTAGCGGATCCACGTTTTGACGCCTTTGTTGGCAATGTATTTGGCAAATTCCAGCGTACGGTGGTTCGAGACGCCGACCAGGTTCTGGTGAATTTCATCGTTCATCTGTTTGAGATCGAGCATCACCAGATCGGTTACCTCAAGCAGTTCATCAATAACCGGATCGTAGCGGCGTACAAAGCCGTTGGTGTCGAGGCAGGTATGAATGCCTTCTTTGTGGCAGGCGCGGAACCAGTCGCGCACAAACTCAGCCTGAAGAATGGCTTCACCGCCGGATGCCGTCACGCCACCGCCGGACGCGTTCATAAAGTGGCGATAGGTCACCACCTCTTTCATCAGATCCTCAACGGTGACTTCTTTGCCGCCGTGGGTATCCCAGGTGTCACGGTTGTGGCAGTACAGGCAGCGCATCAGGCAGCCCTGGAAAAAGGTGATGAAACGGATCCCCGGGCCATCGACGGTGCCACAGGATTCAAAGGAGTGAATGCGACCAATAATTGACATTGCGGTGATATCTCCAGCATCGGCCCGTCCGGGGCCTGAGTATGCACAGCTCAAAGCCGGCTGTGTTGAAGTCTGTTTTGGCTGTTATCCATAAAGTATAGATAGCGGACAAAAGAGACTGAGGAGAAGAGGGTGCTAAAAAGGCCCCACTGACGTGGAGCCTTTATTGTACGCTTTTTAACGCGTGATTTCAGTCAATTCCACTTACATGGACTGAGTGAAAGTACGGGTGATAACGTCCTGCTGCTGTTCTTTAGTCAGGGAGTTAAAACGTACTGCGTAACCTGATACACGAATGGTCAGCTGAGGATATTTCTCAGGGTGTTCCATCGCGTCGAGCAGCATTTCACGGTTCATCACGTTCACGTTCAGGTGCTGACCACCTTCGATGGACGCTTCGTGGTGGAAGTAACCATCCATCAGACCCGCGAGGTTAGTTTTACGTACTTCGTCATCTTTACCCAGCGCGTTTGGCACGATAGAGAAGGTGTAAGAGATACCATCTTTCGCGTAAGCAAACGGCAGTTTAGCAACGGAGGTCAGAGAGGCAACCGCACCTTTCTGGTCACGACCGTGCATTGGGTTAGCACCTGGGCCGAATGGCGCGCCAGCACGACGACCGTCTGGGGTGTTACCGGTTTTCTTACCATACACAACGTTAGAGGTGATGGTCAGAACAGACTGAGTCGGGATAGCGTTACGGTAGGTAGTGAGTTTCTGAATTTTCTTCATGAAACGTTCTACCAGGTCAACTGCCATGTCATCCACGCGAGCGTCGTTGTTACCAAACTGCGGGTATTCGCCTTCGATTTCGAAGTCGATAGCCAGACCGTCTTCGTCACGAATTGGTTTAACTTTCGCATATTTGATTGCAGACAGGGAGTCAGCCGCAACGGACAGGCCTGCGATACCACACGCCATGGTACGAACCACGTCACGGTCGTGCAGCGCCATCAGAGAGGCTTCGTAGCTGTACTTGTCGTGCATGTAGTGGATAACGTTCAGCGCAGTCACGTACTGCTTAGCCAGCCAGTCCATGAAGTGGTCCATGCGCTCCATGACTTCGTCATAGTTCAGCACGTCGCCTTTGATAGGTTCAGACTTAGGACCAACCTGCATTTTCAGTTTTTCATCAACGCCGCCGTTGATTGCGTACAGCATGGTTTTCGCCAGGTTTGCACGCGCACCGAAGAACTGCATTTGCTTACCAACAACCATTGGGCTTACGCAGCACGCGATAGCGTAGTCATCGTTGTTGAAGTCCGGACGCATCAGGTCATCGTTCTCGTATTGCAGAGAAGAGGTGTCGATGGACACTTTAGCGGCGAATTTCTTGAAGTTCAGAGGCAGTTTTTCAGACCACAGAACGGTGATGTTCGGCTCCGGAGAAGGACCCATGGTGTACAGGGTGTTCAGGAAGCGGAAGCTGTTTTTGGTTACCAGAGTACGGCCATCTACGCCCATACCGCCGATAGATTCGGTTGCCCAGATTGGGTCACCAGAGAACAGCTCATCATATTCTGGAGTACGCAGGAAGCGAACCATACGCAGTTTCATGACCAGGTGGTCAATCATTTCCTGAGCGTCTTGCTCGGTGATTTTACCTGCTTTCAGGTCACGTTCGATGTACGCATCCAGGAAGGTGGATACGCGGCCGAAGGACATTGCTGCACCGTTCTGTGACTTAACAGCGGCCAGGTAGCCGAAGTAGGTCCACTGGATAGCTTCCTGAGCGTTGGTTGCAGGACCAGAGATATCGCAGCCGTATTTAGCCGCCATCTCTTTGATCTGACCCAGCGCACGGTGCTGTTCAGCAATCTCTTCACGCAGACGGATAGTCGCTTCCAGGTTTACGCCGTTTTCCAGGTCAGACTGGAGAGAAACGAACTGCGCGTATTTGTCTTTCATCAGGAAGTCGATACCGTACAGCGCAACGCGACGGTAGTCACCGATGATACGGCCACGGCCATAGGCATCTGGCAGACCGGTCAGAACGCCAGATTTACGGCAGTTCAGAATGTCTTTGGTGTAAACATCGAATACGCCCTGGTTATGGGTTTTACGGTATTCGGTGAAGATTTTTTTCAGCATTGGGTCCAGCTCGCGGTTATACGCTTTGCAGGAACCTTCAACCATTTTAATGCCACCGAACGGGATGATTGCGCGTTTCAGTGGTGCTTCAGTCTGGAGACCAACGATTTTCTCAAGGGCTTTGTTGATGTAGCCAGCATCGTGAGAAGTGATGGTGGAAGCAACGGAGGTGTCAAAATCAACTGGCGCGTGAGTGCGGTTTTCCAGTTTAACGCCTTCCATTACGCTGTCCCACAGCTTGGTGGTTGCGTCAGTTGCACCAGCCAGGAAGGATTCGTCACCTTCATACGGGGTATAGTTTTTCTGAATAAAGTCACGGACGTTGACTTCATTCTGCCAGTCACCTTTCGTAAAACCTTCCCAGGCTGTGGCTAACTTTTCATTAAGCTCGGACATGTAACACCTACCTTCTTAAGTGGATTTTTTATTTACTGCCTGAGACAACCATTAATGATGATCGCCGCCACGCAGGTAAATGACCCAGTATGTCAACCCAACTAACAGACCCCCACCGATAATGTTCCCGATAGTGACGGGGATCAGGTTATCAGTAATGAAATTCATAATAGTCAGGTGTGAAAAACTTTCCGGGGTTGATTCAACAGCAGTCCAGAACTCCGGGCTTGCAAAGTTGCGGATAACAATCCCCATCGGGATCATGAACATATTCGCAATACTGTGCTCAAAGCCGCTGGCAACAAACATCGCAACCGGCAGAACCATAATCATGGCTTTATCCATCAGGCTACGACCAGAGTAGCTCATCCAGACCGCCAGGCAGACCATCAGGTTTGCAAGGATGCCGAGAGCAACAGCTTCGATAAATGTATGGTGCATTTTGTGGTCAGCGGTTTGCAGGACGTTAAGCCCCCAGCCGCCGTTGGCGGTCATGTACTCGCCAGAGAGCCACATCAACAGGACAAAGAGCAGACAGCCAATCAGGTTACCAACGTAGACGTTGAGCCAGTTGCGCCCCAGTTGACCCCAGGTAATTCTTCCGCTGGCTTTTGCCACAACAATCAACACCGTTGAGGTGAAGAGGTCGGCACCGCAGATGACGCAAAGAATCAGACCCAGTGAGAAGCAAATACCACCAATCAGTTTCGCTATGCCGAAAGGCATCCCGGCCGTGCCGGTGGTGGCTGTGATATAGAAGACGAAAGCGATGGAGATGAACACACCAGCCGTGATGGCCAGAAAGAACGTCGTCATCGGATGTTTCGTTGCTTTGTAGACACCCGCTTCTTCGGCAACTTTCGCCATCGCAGCGGGGAGTAATAGATCAAAAGGGTTGTCAGCTTTCACACTAACTCTCTCTTTATTAAGTCGGCGACGAGATACTAACAAAGCATTATAGAAGAGAAATTGATATAGATCATATCTCGCCTGGCTTATAGGCCCGCAGTGTGTATGGTTTTACAGCAAAAGCGGAGTAAGTATTTGATTATCCGTATAAAAATAAATTTTAAAAGTTATGAAAAGAGTTGAATTTTTTCCTTCAGCCTCCCTTAAAACAGTTAATTAAAATGGAGTATTTATTATAATTAGTAACAGTAAAGCACAGGTAAGTATTTTTATATTTACCCATGGTTAACTTAACTATTACATTTAAATGTCATTGCCTAAAAATAAAAAAAAAGGGGCAATGAAATTGCCCCGTAATATAGCTCAGGCGGTTGAATACGCCTACTGCCATTAATGTTATATGCGCTTATTCTGACCAGTAAGCGGCTTTAGCCTTCTGCAATTTTTCATACGCATTCAGCAGCGACTGATGCGCCGGGAAGGCTTTCAGATCGCTGTCAACCGCTTGCAGGCCATAGAACGGCTCTTCACCGCTCAGTGCCGCGCTGGCAGCTTCAACAGCATCTGCACCGTACATGCGAACAAAGGCGTTCAGATACTGCAATGGCTCGCGCTCGTCTTCCTGAGAAAGCAGAAGCAGCGTTTGCAGGCAACGGTAATAGTTAGTGCGCTCGGCGGAGAAGACGGACTGGTTAAACTCCATCGTCCACTCGGTCCAGGCTAAAGCCTGATCCAGATCGCCGCCCGCCAGTGCCAGCATCGCTTTCAGTTCGCCGATGCGCAGCGTGTACCAGCCGTTATCTTTTCCGGTTGCCAGACCCAGCAGCTCACGTACGCGGGTGAAATCATCGTGACCTTCGTCGTCCAGCTGGGCGATCAGGTTCAGATAATCTTCCTTTTCCCACTCGCTGCCCGGCAGGGCCAGCAGGGTTTCACGCAGATGTGCGCCCATGCTGTTGTTCGCCAGCCACAGATCTTCTGCTGGATAAATGTCGGACATGCCCGGTACAATGATACGGCACGCGTAAACGCCAAGGTGTTCATAGTCGGCAATATAGACTTCCTGATCCTCCGCGTTGAAGATCGCCATCAGCGTGGCGAACTCTTCTTCCGTCGTACCGGCAAAGCTCCAGTCCACGAACGGATAGTCCGCGTCCTGCTTGAACATATCCCAGGAGATCAAACCGCTGGAGTCGATGAAGTGCGTTTCGAGGTTGGTGTGCTCGGCGACCTCCTCATCATCAAAGGTCGGCGGCGTAAACACGTCGAGGTCTTTCAGGCTACGACCTTGCAGCAGTTCGGTCACGGTACGCTCCAGCGCCACGCCGAAGTCAGGGTGCGCGCCGAAGGAGGCGAAGCAGGTGCCGTTGGCCGGGTTGAACAGCACTACGCAGATAACCGGATATTTGCCGCCCAGAGAACCGTCGTAGGCAAAGATTGGGAAACCTTCCGCTTCCAGTTTGGCGATGGATTCCACCACGCCCGGGTAGCGGGCCAGCACGTCAGCCGGGATCTCCGGCAGGCTGATGGATTCGGCAATAATGCGGTTTTTGATGTGACGTTCGAAAACTTCAGACAGCCCCTGCACGCGCGCTTCGTTGCGGGTGTTACCGGCGGACATGCCGTTAGACACGTACAGGTTGCCAACGATATTCATCGGAATATAGACGGTCTGCTCATCAGACTGGCGGGTGAACGGCAGGGCGCAGATCCCACGTTCCTCATTGCCGGATTGCAGGTCGATCAGCATGCTGGCGGTCAGTTCGTTTTCCGGATCGTAGAACGCACGCAGACGCGCATCCAGAATACCTTCCGGCAGTTCATCGTCCTCGGTCAGCGGGAACCATTTTTCATTCGGGTAGTGAACGAACGGACCGTTGGCGATGGTGTCGCCCAGCCAGAAGTCGGCGAAGAAGTAGTTGGTCGACAGACGTTCAAAATACTCACCCAGCGCAGAGGCCAGCGCCGCTTTTTTGGTTGCGCCTTTACCGTTGGTAAAGCACAGCGCACAGTCTTTGTCGCGAATATGCACGGACCAGACGTGGGGCACCGGATTCAGCCAGGAGGCTTCTTCGATATTAAAGCCCAGGTCGGTCAGTTTCTGCTGGAAGCGAGCGATGGAATCTTCCAGAGCGGCGTCTTTGCCGGGGATAAACGTTTGAGTCATGGCGTTCACTTTTATCGTACGTAAAGCGCGCAATGATACGGGTTTTGCGTGACGGGTGCTATCTCCGGCGAAAATAAATGGCTGGGCTATGCTTATAAGCAGTAACCTACTGTTAAGGCATAGAAAAATGAAAGCATTTGATCTCCAGCGGATGGCGTTTGATAAAGTTCCCCCCGAGTTTTTAGGTGAAGTGGCGCTGCGCAGCTTCTACACCTTTGTTCTCGTCTTCCTGTTTCTGAAAATCACCGGACGCCGCGGCGTCCGGCAGATGTCGTTGTTTGAGGTGCTGATCATCCTGACGCTGGGGTCAGCGGCGGGGGACGTTGCCTTTTATGACGATGTGCCTATGGTGCCGGTCTTTGTCGTCTTCGTGACGCTCGCGCTGCTCTACCGGCTGGTCATGTGGCTGATGTCGAAAAGCGAAAAGCTGGAAGATCTGTTCGAAGGGAAGCCGGTGGTGATTGTCGAAGATGGTCAACTGGCCTGGGAGAACGTGCAACGCGCCAATATGACGGAGTTTGAGTTCTTTATGGAGCTTCGCATCAGCAGCGTTGAACAGCTGGGGCAGGTGCGTCTGGCGATTATGGAAACGAACGGTCAAATCAGCATTTATTACTATCCCGACGATGAGGTCAGGCCCGGGCTGTGCATCCTGCCGGATATGCTTATCGAGCGATACAAAACCGTACCTGAGGCGGGCGAGTATGCCTGCATAAAATGTAGCCACGTGGTGGGCATGCAGGCGGGCGATCATCAATTATGTCCTCGCTGTACGAATCCAGAATGGACGAAGGTTAGCCGGGCTAAGCGCATTACCTGACAGCGATTTTGTCGGTTTTGTGACAACGGTACGGCAGATTGTTTTGTGTGACGAGGGGCACATTTCTCCGGCCATAAGTTTTAGACATTGCGGCGCGTGTCACTGAATGATAAAACCGATATCCACAGTTATAACTTATGGCTTTTAGCGTGGTGAGGGGAAATGGCTCAAGTCTTTAATTTCAGTTCAGGTCCGGCAATGTTACCGGCAGACGTGCTTAAACAGGCTCAACAGGAACTTTGTGACTGGAACGGTCTGGGTACGTCGGTGATGGAAATCAGCCACCGGGGTAAAGCGTTTATTCAGGTGGCGGAAGAGGCAGAAAAGGATTTTCGCGATCTGCTGAACATTCCCTCGAACTACAAAGTATTGTTCTGTCACGGCGGTGGACGCGGCCAGTTTGCGGGTATCCCGCTTAATCTGCTGGGCGACAAAACCACCGCTGATTACGTCGATGCCGGCTACTGGGCAGCCAGTGCGGTAAAAGAAGCGCACAAATACTGCACGCCGAATGTCATCGATGCCAAAATCACCGTCGACGGCCTGCGCGCCGTGAAGCCGATGAGCGAGTGGCAGCTGTCTGACAACGCCGCGTATCTCCACTACTGCCCGAACGAAACCATCGACGGCATCGCCATTCACGAAGAGCCAGACTTTGGCGACAATGTCATTGTGACGGCGGACCTCTCTTCAACCATTCTGTCCACCCCGCTGGACGTCAGCCGCTACGGCGTCATTTACGCAGGTGCTCAGAAAAACATCGGTCCTGCGGGGCTGACAATTGTCATCGTCCGTGAAGACCTGCTGGGGAAAGCCCATAAGTCCTGCCCGTCAATCCTGGATTACACCGTCCTGAATGACAACGACTCCATGTTCAACACCCCACCTACGTTTGCCTGGTATCTCTCCGGCCTGGTCTTCAAATGGCTGAAGCAAAACGGCGGCGTGGCGCAGATGGACAAGATCAATCAGCAGAAAGCCGAACTGCTGTACGGCACGATCGACAAGAGCGATTTCTACCGTAACGATGTGGCGAAAGCTAACCGTTCGCGCATGAACGTACCGTTCCAGCTGGCAGACAGCAGCCTGGACAGCGTATTCCTGGAAGAGTCGTTCGCGGCGGGTCTGCACGCGCTGAAAGGCCATCGCGTGGTTGGCGGGATGCGTGCCTCTATCTATAACGCCATGCCGCTGGAAGGCGTTAAAGCCCTGACCGATTTCATGATCGACTTCGAACGTCGTCACGGTTAACGGGCTGGTTTTCACCCCCGCAGCGTTGCTGCGGGGTTTTTATTATGTTGAGTTGAGAGTTGAGTTTCATGGAATCCCTGACGTTACAACCTATCGCGCGGGTAGATGGCACCATTAATCTGCCTGGTTCAAAAAGTGTCTCGAACCGCGCTCTGCTGCTGGCGGCTCTGGCACACGGCACCACCGTCCTCACCAACCTGCTGGACAGCGATGACGTGCGCCATATGCTCAATGCGCTGAAAGCGTTGGGAGTTCATTATACGCTGTCCGACGATCGTACCCGTTGTGAAGTCACCGGTAACGGCGGCGCGTTACGTTCTGCTGAAGCGCTGGAGCTTTTCCTGGGTAACGCCGGTACGGCAATGCGTCCTCTGGCCGCAGCGCTGTGTCTGGGGAACAACAATATTGTGCTGACCGGTGAGCCGCGAATGAAAGAGCGCCCGATCGGCCATCTGGTGGATGCCCTGCGTCAGGGCGGCGCGCAGATTGATTATCTTGAGCAGGAAAATTACCCGCCACTGCGTCTGCGCGGTGGATTTACCGGGGGTAACGTTGAGGTGGACGGTAGCGTCTCCAGTCAGTTCCTGACCGCGCTGCTGATGACCGCACCGCTGGCCCCACAGGATACCGTTATCAGCATTAAAGGCGACCTGGTCTCTAAGCCGTACATTGATATCACCCTGCACCTGATGAATACCTTCGGCGTTGAGGTGGAAAACCAGTCTTACCAGCGCTTCGTGGTTCGCGGTGGGCAGCAGTATCAGTCTCCGGGCCAGTATCTTGTCGAAGGCGACGCGTCATCGGCCTCTTACTTCCTGGCCGCGGGCGCGATCAAGGGCGGTACCGTCAAAGTGACCGGGATTGGCCGCAACAGCGTGCAGGGCGATATCCGTTTTGCCGACGTACTGGAAAAAATGGGCGCGGTGGTGACCTGGGGCGATGACTTCATCGCCTGTACCCACGGTGAGCTGAACGCCATCGATATGGACATGAACCACATTCCTGATGCGGCGATGACGATTGCCACCGCTGCGCTGTTTGCGAAAGGCACCACCACGCTGCGGAACATTTACAACTGGCGCGTAAAAGAGACGGACCGCCTGTTCGCAATGGCAACCGAGCTGCGTAAAGTGGGGGCGGAGGTCGAAGAGGGCGAAGACTACATTCGCGTTACCCCTCCGGCAAAACTGCAATTTGCCGAAATTGGCACCTACAACGATCACCGCATGGCGATGTGTTTCTCGCTGGTGGCGCTGTCAGATACGCCGGTCACTATCCTCGATCCGAAATGTACGGCAAAGACCTTCCCGGACTACTTCGAGCAGCTGGCGCGCATTAGCACCCTGGCCTGATGATCTTATGCCGCATCACCCGATGCGGCATTTCCTTACGCTTTCTGACAGTCATCTTCTTTCATTTCTTCTACACTCTGCTTCAATCATTTCGGAATTTGCACGCAAAGTTAACAGTTGCGCACGTTGGCGCGTATAATGCGCGGCGTTCATGTTAACGGTATGCCTTAATTAAGGAGAAAAAGATGACGGCAATTGCCCCGGTAATCACCATTGATGGGCCGAGTGGCGCAGGGAAAGGTACTCTGTGCAAAGCGATGGCGGAAGCATTGCAATGGCATCTTTTAGATTCGGGAGCAATCTATCGCGTGCTGGCGCTGGCTGCGCTGCATCATCATGTGGATGTTGCGTCCGAGGAAGCGCTGGTACCGCTGGCTGCGCATCTGGATGTGCGCTTTGTCTCTACTGATGGCAACCTTGAAGTGATCCTGGAAGGGGAAGATGTCAGCGGTGAAATCCGCACGCAGGAAGTGGCCAATGCGGCTTCTCAGGTGGCGGCTTTCCCTCGCGTTCGCGAGGCGCTGTTACGTCGCCAGCGCGGTTTTCGCGAAGCGCCGGGGCTGATCGCCGACGGCCGCGACATGGGTACCGTGGTATTCCCTGATGCGCCAGTGAAAATTTTCCTTGACGCCTCTTCGGAAGAACGTGCTCAACGCCGTATGCTTCAGTTGCAGGAAAAGGGGTTTAGTGTTAACTTTGATCGCCTTTTATCCGAGATAAAAGAGCGCGATGACCGCGATCGTAACCGCGCCGTCGCACCGCTTGTTCCCGCAGAAGATGCATTAGTGCTGGATTCTACCAGTTTAACTATTGAGCAAGTGATTGAAAAAGCGCTACAATATGCGCGCCAAAAACTGGCACTCGCGTAATCGCGACCGATTTAGCAGTACCCCCGCTGCAATGGATTGACGGCGGGTATGTGAAACAACCCCATCCGGCACGGAGCCAGGTGGACGTTAATATTAACCTGAAGATTAAACATGACTGAATCTTTTGCTCAACTGTTTGAAGAATCCTTAAAAGAAATCGAAACCCGTCCGGGTTCCATCGTTCGTGGTGTTGTTGTTGCTATCGACAAAGACGTAGTACTGGTTGACGCCGGTCTGAAATCTGAGTCTGCCATCCCGGCTGAGCAGTTCAAAAACGCCCAGGGCGAGCTGGAAATCCAGGTAGGTGACGAAGTTGACGTTGCTCTGGACGCAGTAGAAGACGGCTTCGGCGAAACCCTGCTGTCTCGTGAGAAAGCTAAACGTCACGAAGCATGGATCACGCTGGAGAAAGCTTACGAAGAAGCTGAAACTGTGGTCGGTGTTATCAACGGCAAAGTTAAAGGTGGCTTCACTGTTGAGCTGAATGGTATTCGTGCGTTCCTGCCAGGTTCACTGGTAGACGTTCGTCCAGTCCGTGACACCCTGCACCTCGAAGGCAAAGAGCTTGAGTTCAAAGTAATCAAGCTGGACCAGAAGCGTAACAACGTTGTTGTTTCCCGTCGTGCCGTTATCGAATCCGAAAACAGCGCAGAACGCGATCAGCTGCTGGAAAACCTGCAGGAAGGCATGGAAGTCAAAGGTATCGTTAAGAACCTCACTGACTACGGCGCATTCGTTGACCTGGGCGGCGTTGATGGCCTGCTGCACATCACCGACATGGCGTGGAAACGCGTTAAGCACCCAAGCGAAATCGTGAACGTGGGCGACGAAATCACTGTTAAAGTGCTGAAGTTCGACCGCGAGCGTACTCGTGTATCCCTCGGCCTGAAACAGCTGGGCGAAGATCCATGGGTAGCTATCGCTAAGCGTTACCCAGAAGGGACTAAACTGACTGGTCGCGTGACCAACCTGACTGACTACGGCTGCTTCGTTGAAATCGAAGAAGGCGTTGAAGGTCTGGTGCACGTTTCCGAAATGGACTGGACCAACAAAAACATCCACCCATCCAAAGTTGTTAACGTTGGTGATGTAGTGGAAGTGATGGTTCTGGATATCGACGAAGAACGTCGTCGTATCTCCCTGGGCCTGAAGCAGTGCAAAAACAACCCATGGCAGCAGTTCGCGGAAACCCACAACAAGGGCGACCGTGTTGAAGGTAAAATCAAGTCTATCACTGACTTCGGTATCTTCATCGGCCTGGACGGCGGCATCGATGGCCTGGTTCACCTGTCTGACATCTCCTGGAACGTTGCAGGCGAAGAAGCAGTTCGTGAATACAAAAAAGGCGACGAAATCGCAGCAGTTGTTCTGCAAGTTGACGCAGAGCGTGAGCGTATCTCCCTGGGCGTTAAACAGCTCGCAGAAGATCCGTTCAACAACTGGGTTGCACTGAACAAGAAAGGCGCAATCGTAAACGGTAAAGTGACTGCTGTTGACGCTAAAGGCGCAACCGTAGAACTGGCTGACGGCGTTGAAGGTTACCTGCGCGCTTCCGAAGCTTCACGTGACCGCGTTGAAGATGCAACTCTGGTTCTGAGCGTTGGCGACGACGTTGAAGCTAAGTTCACCGGTGTTGACCGTAAGAACCGTGCAATCAGCCTGTCTGTTCGTGCTAAAGACGAAGCTGATGAGAAAGATGCAATCGCAACTGTTAACAAACAGGAAGATGCAAACTTCTCTAACAACGCAATGGCTGAAGCTTTCAAAGCAGCTAAAGGCGAGTAAGTTCAGGTTCGCACCATCATTTGAGCTGTAACGCATTTACAGCGCGAAGGATGGAGAGCAGACTTGACAGATTGCAGGATTCGTCCTGTAATCAATAACAAAGGGCGGCTACGGCCGCCCTTGTTTAATGAGCTGTTCAGCTAATTGGTTTGAAAGGAACCGGAGGAATCATGACCAAGTCAGAATTGATTGAAAGACTTGCCAGTCAGCAACCGCATATCCCTGCTAAGGCTGTGGAAGATGCCGTTAAAGAGATGCTGGAGCATATGGCTACCACTCTTGCCCAGGGCGAGCGCATTGAAATCCGCGGTTTCGGTAGTTTTTCTCTGCACTATCGTGCACCACGTACCGGGCGTAACCCGAAGACTGGCGATAAAGTGGAGCTGGAAGGAAAGTATGTTCCGCACTTTAAGCCGGGTAAAGAGCTGCGCGATCGCGCCAATATTTACGGCAACTGAGTTTAATCATCAGGATTAAACTGAGTTTAAAGAAAGCACCTTAGGGTGCTTTTTTTGTCTCTCGCCTCTGCGTTTCTGAATACGCGCCGCATTCTCAGCTTGTCTTTTCTGCAAGTACTTAAAAACGTTGCAGCGCTCGCTGTAAATCACGCCTTTTCTGTCTGACGACGCGCCAGCCCCGCCGCATAATCACCTGAAACATGGAGGTGAAAATGGGGATCCACGTCATCAGTATCTGCGCCATTCTGGCCATAATCCCGCTCTATTGGTTACCCGTTTTGCCCGATTTGCAGACTGTCTGGATGCTGATTGCAGCAGGAATTGCGTTATCGCTGCGGCAAAAAAAGTGGCTTACGTTTTCAGGCCTCGCAGTGCTCTTTTTGTGCTGGGGATTTCTGGCCGCTCAGGAGAGCGTGTGGCCGATGAACCATTTAACGAAAGGCCCGCAGCAGGCCGAGGTAGTCATTACCGCAACGGACGGCGCAACGATGCATCAGGGAAAGATTGTCAGCCTCAATGGCGAACACGTGTGGGCTAACATGGGCGTGGCGCTGTATGGCAACTACCTGCCGCAAAACGTCTGCGTCGGCCAACGCTGGGCGATGACCCTGCGGCTCAGGGCAGTACACGGAGAGCTCAACGATGGCGGCTATGATTCGCAGAAAAATGCCTTCGCCCGACACCAGACGCTGAGCGGACGGTTTACCCATGCGGCGATCGTTGACGAACGCTGTAGCCTGCGTTCGCAATACCTGACGTCGCTACAGAATACGCTTTCCGCATATCATTGGGGGCCCGTGATCCTGGGGCTGGGGATGGGAGAGCGCCTGTCTGTCTCGCGGGAGATAAAAGACCTGATGCGTGAGACCGGAACGATGCATCTCATGGCCATTTCGGGACTGCATATTGCGCTGGCAGCTTCTGCTGTCTGGCTACTGGCTCGGGGCATCCAGTTTTTCCTGCCGGGCCGCTGGATTATCTGGCAAATGCCTCTGCTGGCAGGTCTGCTTTTTGCTGCGTTTTACGCGTGGCTTACGGGATTGCAGCCGCCTGCGCTGCGCACGGTTATCGCGCTTGTGGTGCTGGCCGCATTAAAAATGAGCGGTCGCCAGTGGTCGCCCTGGCAGGTCTGGCTTACCTGCGTGGCGGCGATCCTGATTTTCGATCCTCTGGCGGTGCTGTCACAAAGCCTGGCGTTATCCGCGTTTGCGGTCGCCGCGCTTATTTTTTGGTATCAGTGGTTGCCTCTTCCATCCTGGCAACGGAGTCGGGGCCTGCGGCCACTGGCGACGCTAGTGTATTTGCAGGTCGGAATGCTGCTGCTTCTGTTGCCGCTTCAGGTCCTGATTTTCCATGGTTTCAGTGTATCCTCGCTGGTGGCGAACCTGTTTGCCGTTCCTCTGGTCACCTTTATTTCAGTTCCTCTTATCCTGCTCGGCATGTTTCTGCATCTGTTTCCGGTCGCTGCGCTGGAAAGTATCGTCTGGCTGGCTGCGGATAAATCTCTGGCAGGGCTTTTTTGGCTGTTGATGCGTTTACCGAATGGCTGGCAGGACGTTGACGAGCGCTGGCAATACCTGACGTTACTGCCGTGGCTACTGATTATTGGCTGGCGATTCAGGGCTTTCAGCGCAGTTCCCGCCGTCTGTCTGGCAGGCAGCGTGGTGCTGGCATTTCCACTCTGGCACAGGGATAAAACCGATAGCTGGTCACTGCATATGCTTGATGTAGGGCAGGGGCTGGCGATGGTCATTGAGCGTCACGGTAAGGCCATTCTGTATGACACCGGGCTGGCGTGGCCCGGTGGGGACAGCGCGCAACAGCTGATTATCCCCTGGCTACGCTGGCACCATCTGAGCCCGGAAGGGGTGATCCTCAGCCATGAACACCTCGATCACGCGGGGGGACTGGCATCGCTAAAAACCGCCTGGCCCGCAATGTGGATCAGGAGCCCTTTGGCCTGGGCCGGGCATCTTCCCTGCTTTCGTGGGCAGCGATGGCAGTGGCAGGGGCTAACGTTCACCGCGCACTGGCCGCCAGAAAACACCGCTGCGAAGGGTAACAACCGCTCCTGCGTGGTAAAAATTGATGACGGCGAACAGAGTGTTTTACTGACCGGAGATATTGAAGCGCAGGCAGAGCTGGGAATGCTGAGCCACCGCTGGCGTCAACTTGCGTCTACACTGATTCAGGTGCCGCATCATGGAAGTAATACGTCATCCTCAACGCCGCTGCTACAGCGCGTTGAGGGGCAGGTTTCGCTGGCCTCAATGGCCCGCTATAACGCATGGCGTTTCCCTTCCAAAAAAGTGGTTCGGCGCTATCGAACTGAGGGATATCAGTGGCTTGATACCCCTCAGTCAGGGCAGATATCTGTGACGTTTTCACACCATAGTCGGCACATTCGCCGCTTACGCGAACACTATTTACCGCGTTGGTATCATCAGTGGTTTGGCGCGCCCGTAGATAACGGGTAGAATATGCGGCTATTTCAACAAATGCTGGTTTTTTGAATGCATAACGACAAAGATCTCTCCACGTGGCAAACGTTCCGCCGGCTCTGGCCGATGATTGCTCCTTTCAAAGCAGGCTTGATCGTGGCGGGCGTAGCGTTAATCCTCAACGCAGCCAGCGATACGTTTATGTTATCGCTCCTCAAACCGTTACTGGATGACGGTTTTGGTAAAACGGATCGTTCAGTGCTGCTATGGATGCCGCTGGTGGTTATTGGGCTGATGATCTTACGCGGAATCTCCAGCTATGTATCCAGCTACTGCATCTCCTGGGTATCCGGTAAAGTGGTGATGACCATGCGCCGCCGGCTGTTCAGCCATATGATGGGGATGCCCGTCTCTTTCTTTGACAAACAGTCAACCGGTACGCTGCTGTCACGTATTACCTACGATTCAGAGCAGGTGGCATCATCGTCGTCCAGCGCACTGATTACCGTTGTGCGTGAGGGGGCATCCATCATCGGTCTGTTTGCGATGATGTTCTATTACAGCTGGCAGCTGTCGCTCATCCTTATTGTGCTGGCGCCGATTGTCTCCATCGCTATCCGCGTGGTGTCCAAGCGTTTTCGAAACATCAGTAAAAATATGCAGAATACGATGGGGCAGGTTACTACCAGCGCCGAGCAGATGCTGAAAGGCCATAAAGAAGTGTTGATTTTCGGCGGTCAGGGAGTCGAAACCAAACGCTTTGACAAGGTCAGCAACAGAATGCGTCTGCAAGGGATGAAAATGGTATCGGCCTCGTCGATTTCCGATCCGATCATTCAGCTGATTGCCTCTCTGGCACTGGCCTTTGTCCTGTATGCCGCAAGCTTCCCGAGCGTCATGGAGACCCTGACTGCGGGTACCATTACCGTGGTGTTCTCATCCATGATTGCGCTGATGCGTCCGCTGAAATCGCTGACCAACGTCAACGCCCAGTTCCAGCGCGGGATGGCAGCCTGCCAGACGCTGTTCAGCATCCTCGATTCCGAACAGGAAAAAGATGAAGGTACACGCGTGATCGAACGTGCTAAAGGCGACCTGGAGTTCCGTAACGTCACCTTTACCTATCCAGGCCGCGAAGTGCCGGCACTGCGTGATATCAGCCTGTCCATTCCGGCGGGTAAAACCGTTGCGCTGGTGGGGCGTTCCGGTTCGGGCAAGTCGACCATTGCCAGCCTGATTACCCGTTTCTACGACATCGACCAGGGCGAGATCCTGCTGGATGGTCACGACCTGCGGGAATATACCCTACAGTCGCTGCGTAACCAGGTCGCGCTGGTATCGCAGAACGTGCATCTGTTCAACGATACGGTAGCAAACAACATTGCGTATGCCCGTACCGAAGAGTACAGCCGTGAAGAGATTGAAAACGCGGCGCGCATGGCCTATGCAATGGACTTCATTAACAAAATGGATAATGGTCTGGATACGATCATTGGCGAAAACGGCGTGCTGCTCTCCGGTGGTCAGCGTCAACGTATCGCGATTGCCCGTGCGCTGCTGCGCAACAGCCCGATTCTGATCCTGGATGAAGCGACATCCGCACTGGATACGGAATCTGAACGCGCTATCCAGTCGGCTCTGGATGAATTGCAGAAAAACCGTACTTCGCTGGTTATCGCGCACCGTCTGTCGACAATCGAACAGGCTGACGAAATCGTGGTGGTGGAAGACGGCGTTATCGTTGAACGCGGCAGCCATGCGGACCTGCTGGAACAGCGTGGTGTTTACGCGCAGCTCCATAAAATGCAGTTCGGTCAATGATTGCACGCATCTGGTCGGGTGAATCCCCCCTGTGGGTGCTGCTTCTCCCGCTCTCCTGGCTGTATGGCCTGGTGAGCGGTGCTATTCGTCTGCTTTACCGCCTCGGGATCAAGCGCGCCTGGCGCGCACCGGTACCGGTGGTGGTGGTCGGTAACCTGACAGCAGGTGGAAACGGCAAAACCCCGGTGGTGATCTGGCTGGTAGAACAGCTCCAGAAGCGCGGTATCCCCGCGGGCGTGGTCTCACGCGGTTACGGTGGCAAAGCGGCTCAGTATCCTCTGGTGCTGAGGCCGGACACGACAACCGCTGAAGCCGGTGATGAGCCGGTACTGATTTACCAGCGCACGGGTGCGCCGGTTGCGGTATCGCCGGTGCGCAGTGGTGCCGTTAAGGCACTGCTTGCGCAGCATAGCGTACAAATCATTATTACCGATGATGGCTTGCAGCATTATGCATTGGCGCGTGACAAAGAGATCGTGGTTATTGACGGCGTGCGGCGTTTTGGCAACGGCTGGTGGCTGCCAGCCGGTCCAATGCGTGAGCGTGCGTCGCGCCTGAAGACCGTTGATGCTGTGATTGTAAACGGCGGTGAAGCCAAAGCGGGCGAGATCCCGATGCATCTTCGTCCCGGACAGGCAGTGAATATGCTGACCGGCGAGCGTAAAGACGTCGCGCAGCTGGATCGTCTGGTTGCGATGGCCGGGATTGGTCATCCTCCGCGTTTTTTTGCGACGCTGGAGCAGTGTGGCGCAAGGCTTGAAAAACGGGTTCCGCTGGCCGATCACCAGGCGCTGGTGGCCGACGAGGTCGACAGGCTGGCAGCACCGGGGCAGACGCTAATCATGACGGAAAAAGACGCGGTAAAATGCCGGGCCTTTGCGAAAGAAAACTGGTGGTATCTGCCGGTTGACGCTGAACTCAGCGGTGAACAGCCGGAACATTTGCTCAGGGAACTGCTCGCGTTAGTGCAGTAACTTCAACGCGGTTCCGGTGGCGCTTTGACTGACAGGAAAACGCATGTCTCTACCGCAACTCTCACTTGCAGCCGCACGTAACCTGCATCTTGCCGCCCAGGGGCTGTTGAAAAAGCCCCGCCGTCGCGCGCAGCCAGCCGATATCCTCTCTACCGTGCAACGCATGTCGTTGCTGCAAATCGACACCATTAACATCGTGGCGCGTAGCCCGTATCTCGTCCTGTTTAGCCGCCTGGGAAACTATCCACCACAATGGCTGGATGATGCGCTGCGTCAGGGCGAACTGATGGAATACTGGGCGCATGAAGCCTGTTTTCTCCCGCGCAGCGATTTTGCGCTGGTGCGTCACCGAATGCTCGCCCCGGACAAAATGGGCTGGAAATACCGTCAGGCGTGGATGGTGGAACACGCGGCTGAAATAGAGCGGCTGATTGCCCATATTCAGGAAAATGGCCCGGTACGCTCCGCGGATTTTGAGCACCCGCGAAAAGGCGCAAGCGGATGGTGGGAGTGGAAACCGCACAAGCGCCATCTGGAAGGGCTGTTTACGTCCGGCAAAGTGATGGTGGTTGAGCGCCGCAACTTTCAGCGCGTCTATGACCTTACGCACCGCGTTATGCCGCACTGGGACGATACGCGCGATCTGCTGTCTCAGGACGCAGCCGAAGCCGTTATGCTCGAGAACAGCGCCCGCAGCCTGGGCATATTTCGCCCACAGTGGCTGGCGGACTATTATCGCCTGCGTCAGCCGCAGCTAAAACCGCTGCTGGAAACGTGGCAGCGCGAACAGCGCGTTTTGCCGGTCTCGGTAGCGTCGCTAGGTGATATGTGGCTGCATGCGGATTTGTTCCCGCTGCTGCCTCAGGCGCTTGAGGGAAAGCTACAGGCAACGCACAGCGCCGTGCTGTCGCCGTTCGATCCGGTTGTCTGGGACAGAAAGCGGGCCGGGCAGCTGTTTAATTTTAATTACCGTCTGGAATGCTACACCCCGGCACCAAAGCGTCAGTATGGTTATTTTGTTTTGCCGCTGCTGCATAAAGGCCAGCTGGTCGGGCGCATGGACGCTAAAATGCACCGTAAAACCGGCATGCTTGAAATTATCGCCCTCTGGCTTGAAGAGGGCATAAAGGTGACGGCTGGCCTGGAAAAGGGATTAACGA
Organism: Enterobacter cloacae complex sp.; assembly: GCF_900322725.1. Classification (NCBI taxonomy): domain Bacteria; kingdom Pseudomonadati; phylum Pseudomonadota; class Gammaproteobacteria; order Enterobacterales; family Enterobacteriaceae; genus Enterobacter; species Enterobacter cloacae complex sp. The sequence goes on from NZ_LT991957.1 coordinate 3,725,858, forward strand.
CCGCGCTCAGTGACTTTGCGCGCTGGCAGGGGGCGCACAACATTGTACTGGGCCGCGTGCCTGCGGGGCTGTTTACGGCCTGTCGAGGTGGCTGGGAAACAGACACTCCCTGAAAAGGGAATGTGATAAGCTTTAGGGATTACCCATACGGAGGAACTATGGATCACCGTTTACTTGAAATTATTGCCTGCCCGGTGTGCAACGGCAAACTGTACTACAGCCAGGATAAACAAGAGCTGATTTGCAAACTGGACAGCCTGGCGTTCCCGCTGCGTGACGGTATTCCGGTCCTGCTGGAAAACGAAGCCCGTTCGCTGGTGGCAGAAGAGAGCAAACCATGAGTTTTGTTGTCATTATCCCTGCGCGTTATGCTTCAACGCGCCTGCCGGGTAAACCGCTGGTGGATATCAACGGTAAGCCGATGATTGTGCACGTCCTTGAACGGGCGCGCGAATCGGGTGCTGGTCGCGTTATTGTCGCTACCGATCACCCGGACGTTGCGCGTGCGGTTGAGGCCGCAGGTGGGGAAGTATGCATGACCCGTGCCGACCATCAGTCAGGCACCGAGCGCCTGGCGGAAGTCGTCGAAAAATGCGGTTTCAGCGACGAGACGGTGATTGTAAACGTGCAGGGCGATGAGCCGATGATCCCGGCGGCAATTATCCGTCAGGTGGCCGACAACCTGGCCCAGCGTCAGGTCGGCATGGCGACACTTGCGGTGCCGATTCACCACGCAGAAGAGGCGTTCAATCCGAATGCGGTGAAGGTTGTCATGGATGCCGAGGGCTACGCGCTCTATTTCTCCCGCGCCACCATTCCGTGGGATCGCGATCGTTTCGCGCAGTCGAAAGAGACGATCGGCGAAACCTTCCTGCGCCATATCGGTATTTACGGCTACCGCGCCGGCTTTATTCGTCGCTATGTCGCCTGGGCGCCAAGCCCGCTGGAGCATATCGAAATGCTCGAACAGCTTCGCGTGCTGTGGTACGGCGAGAAAATTCACGTTGCGGTAGCCCAGGAAGTCCCTGGTACCGGCGTGGATACCCCTGAAGATCTTGAGCGCGTACGCGTCGAAATGCGTTAATTCGCAGCCATCCCCTCGTTCTGAGGGGATGTTCTTCTCCCTTTTCTTTTTCATTATTGATCTCGACCGGGTGACATCCGGGTTTCGCACGCTCATTATAAAAGCAGTAGTCTTAATGGGGGTAAGCTCATATGGAACAACTGCGTGCTGAACTGAGTCATCTCCTTGGCGAAAAGCTAAGCCGGGTGGAGTGCGTAAATGAAAAGGCTGATACCGCGCTCTGGGCGTTGTATGACAGTCAGGGAAACCCCCTGCCGCTGATGGCCAGAAGTTTTAGCTCGCCGGGCGTCGCCAGACAGCTGGCCTGGAAAACGTCGATGCTGGCGCGGGAAGGAACGGTCCGTATGCCAACGGTTTACGGCGTCATGACCCATGAGGAGCATCCCGGCCCGGATGTTCTGCTGTTTGAGCGTTTACACGGGGTTTCTGTTGAAGCCCCGACGCGGACGCCGGCGCGCTGGGAGCAGCTCAAGGACCAGATTGTCGAAGCCCTGCTTGGCTGGCACCGGCACGACAGCCGCGGTCTGGTTGGCGCGGTAGACAGCACCCAGGAAAACCTCTGGCCGCTGTGGTATCGCCAGCGTGTTGAAGTGCTGTGGGGCACGCTCAACCAGTTCAACAACACCGGTTTAACGATGCAGGACAAACGCATCCTGTTCCGCACCCGGGAATGTCTGCCCGCGCTGTTTGAGGGTTTTAACGACAACTGTGTGCTGATTCATGGCAACTTCACGCTGCGCAGCATGCTAAAAGACTCGCGCAGCGATCAGCTTCTGGCGATGGTCGGACCGGGGATAATGCTCTGGGCGCCGCGCGAGTACGAGCTGTTCAGGCTGAGCGAGGGCGGGGCGGCGGAAGAGTTGCTCTGGCATTATCTTCAGCGCGCCCCCGTTGCGGAAGCCTTTCTCTGGCGGCGCTGGCTCTATCTGCTCTGGGATGAGGTGGCGCAGCTGGTCAACACCGGGCGCTTTAATCGCGCCAGTTTCGATCTTGCCGCAACGTCACTCTTGCCCTGGCTTGCCTGACGAACCCTTGAGCCACTGCCACAGGCGGCCAAGCGTCTCGTAGCCGACGCGGTCGCTGTGCATCAGCCATACCGGGGACGGGATTATCCGTTCCCACGGGTTGAGCGGGGCGTCAATGGCCAGCTGGTTTGCCGGAGCAGGAAGCGGATGCAGACCCTGCTTCTCAAAGAAAATCATTGCGCGTGGCAGGTGTGAAGCAGAGGTCACCAGCAGGAACGGCACGTCACCGATAGCCTGTTTCACCGCCGCCGCCTCTTCTTCGGTATCTTTTGGGCTATCCAGCGTGATGATATCGGAACGCGGTACGCCAAGCGATTCAGCCACTCTTGCCCCTGCTTCAGCAGTGCTGACCGGGTTGGTTTTTGCCGCAGCGCCCGTGAAGATCATCTTCGATCCCGGGTTGGCAAGCCACAGGCGGATCCCCTCGTTCAGGCGCGGCAGGCTGTTGTTGATCAGGTTTGAGCTGGGGGCCCAGTCAGGGTCCCAGGTATACCCGCCGCCCAGCACCACGATGTAGTCCACCTTCTGGTTTCCCTGCCACGTCGGGTAGGTGTTCTCTATCGGGCGTAATAAACCGTCGGCGACCGGTTGCAGGCTGAGCAACAGCAGCGCCAGCCAGCCCGCGGTGACGAGAGATTTACCGCTTTTCTGAAAGCGGCTAAACCATATCAATCCCAGCCCCAGGGCGATGACGAGCAGCAGCAGGGGAAGGGGAAGCATCATGCCTCCGATATATTTTTTTAGGGTAAAAAGCATCCTTTTTGGTTCCTTTTTTAACCATACAGCAGGTGATTGCCCGTGATATTACACCAGAGTGGTTCATTCTCCGCGCGGGTGTGACAAAATAGCGGTTTTGCAGTGAGTGGAACCCTCCCAATGCGGGATCGCAATTTTGATGACATCGCGGAAAAGTTTTCGCGCAACATTTATGGCACCACCAAAGGTCAGCTTCGTCAGACGATCCTCTGGCAGGATCTGGACAAGCTGCTGGCGGAATTCGGTGACCGACAGTTGCGCGTGCTGGATGCCGGCGGTGGGGAAGGTCAGACTGCAATTCTGATGGCGCAGCGGGGGCATCACGTCACGCTGTGCGATCTTTCTGCCGAGATGGTTGCGCGCGCCGAGCGAGCGGCAGAAGAGAAAGGTGTGAGCGACAACATGCATTTTATACATTGCGCCGCTCAGGACATTCCGCAGCATTTGGAAACGCAGGTTGATCTGATATTGTTTCATGCTGTGCTCGAATGGGTCGCCGAACCGCAGGCGATGTTAAAAACGCTGTGGTCGATGTTGCGCCCGGGCGGTGCGTTATCGCTGATGTTCTACAACGCCAACGGCCTGCTGATGCGAAACGTGCTGGTGGGCAATTTTGGCTACGTACAGCAGGGCATGTATAAAAAGAAACGACGCACGCTGTCACCGGATTTCCCCCGTGAACCGCAGCAGGTCTATGGCTGGCTGGAGGAGATCGGCTGGGAAATTACCGGCAAAACCGGCGTGAGGGTGTTTCATGATTATCTGCGTGATAAACAAAAACAGGACGACTGTTTAGACGCCTTAACAGAAATAGAGACGCGGTACTGCCGCCAGGAGCCTTACCTGAGCCTTGGTCGCTATATCCACGTCACCGCGCGCAAGCCGCAGATGCAAGGATAATCTATGAGTGAATTTTCCCAGACAGTCCCCGAACTGGTTGCCTGGGCCAGGAAAAACGATTTCTCCATCTCGCTGCCGGTAGACAGACTCTCTTTCCTGCTGGCGGTTGCGACGCTGAACGGCGAACGCCTGGATGGCGAAATGAGTGAAGGCGAACTGGTGGACGCGTTCCGCCACGTCAGTGATGCGTTTGAGCAAACCAGCGAAACCATTAGCGTGCGTGCCAACAACGCAATCAATGATATGGTGCGTCAACGTCTGCTGAACCGCTTTACCAGCGAGCAGGCGGAAGGAAACGCCATCTATCGTCTGACGCCACTGGGCATTGGCATTACCGATTACTACATCCGCCAGCGCGAATTTTCCACGCTGCGTCTCTCCATGCAGCTCTCCATTGTTGCAGGCGAGCTGAAGCGTGCCGCCGACGCGGCCGATGAAAACGGTGACGAATTCCACTGGCACCGCAACGTTTACGCGCCGCTGAAATACTCGGTCGCTGAGATTTTCGACAGTATCGATCTGACTCAGCGTCTGATGGACGAACAGCAGCAGCAGGTGAAAGACGATATTGCCCAGCTGCTGAATAAAGACTGGCGCGCGGCCATTTCCAGCTGTGAACTCTTACTGTCAGAAACGTCCGGTACGCTGCGTGAGTTGCAGGATACGCTGGAGGCGGCGGGTGACAAGCTACAGGCCAACCTGCTGCGCATCCAGGACGCGACGCTGGCGCACGACGATCTGCATTTTATCGACCGTCTGGTGTTCGATCTGCAAAGCAAGCTTGACCGCATTATCAGCTGGGGCCAGCAGTCGATCGACCTGTGGATCGGGTACGATCGCCACGTGCATAAATTTATCCGTACCGCTATCGACATGGATAAGAACCGCGTCTTTGCACAGCGTCTGCGCCAGTCGGTACAGACCTACTTTGACGCGCCGTGGGCGCTGACCTACGCCAACGCCGATCGTCTGCTGGATATGCGCGACGAAGAGATGGCGCTGCGCGATGAAGAGGTCACCGGTGAACTGCCGCCGGATCTGGAATACGAAGAATTTAACGAAATTCGCGAGCAGCTTGCGGCGATGATCGAAGAACAGCTCGCTGTCTACAAAACCAGACAAGCGCCGCTGGATCTTGGCCTCGTGGTGCGCGACTATCTGGCGCAGTATCCGCGAGCGCGCCACTTCGATGTAGCCCGCATTGTTATAGACCAGGCGGTGCGCCTGGGCATCGCACAAGCCGATTTCACCGGACTGCCGCCGAAGTGGCAGCCGATTAACGATTACGGAGCCAAGGTACAGGCGCATGTCATTGACAAATATTGAAAACGTGATGCCAGTTAAGCTGGCACAGGCGCTGGCAAATCCGTTGTTTCCGGCGCTGGACAGCCAGCTGCGTGCCGGTCGTCACATTGGCCTTGACGAGCTGGATAATCACGCCTTTTTGATGGACTTCCAGGAGTATCTGGAAGAGTTCTACGCTCGCTATAACGTTGAGCTGATCCGCGCGCCGGAAGGGTTTTTCTACCTGCGCCCGCGCTCTACCACGCTTATTCCGCGCTCGGTGCTTTCCGAACTGGACATGATGGTCGGCAAAATTCTCTGCTACCTCTACCTCAGCCCGGAACGTCTGGCGAATGAAGGGATCTTCACCCAGCAGGAGCTTTACGATGAGCTGCTGTCGCTGGCGGATGAAAGCAAGCTCCTGAAGCTGGTAAACAACCGTTCGACGGGGTCCGATCTGGACCGTCAGAAATTACAGGAAAAAGTACGTTCCTCCCTCAACCGCCTGCGCCGTCTGGGGATGGTGTGGTTCATGGGCCACGACAGCAGCAAATTCCGCATCACCGAATCGGTCTTCCGCTTTGGCGCCGACGTGCGCGCGGGTGACGATGCGCGTGAAGCGCAGCTGCGCATGATCCGTGACGGTGAAGCGATGCCGGTGGAAAACCATTTGCAGCTCAATGACGAGCATGAAGAGAATCAGCCGGATAGCGGGGAGGAAGAGTAATGATTGAACGCGGTAAATTTCGTTCACTAACGCTGATCAACTGGAACGGCTTCTTTGCCCGAACCTTCGATCTGGATGAGCTGGTGACAACGCTCTCCGGCGGTAACGGGGCGGGTAAATCCACCACCATGGCGGCCTTCGTCACGGCGCTGATCCCTGACCTGACCCTGCTGCACTTCCGTAATACCACCGAAGCCGGCGCAACGAGCGGCTCTCGTGATAAAGGCCTGCACGGTAAGCTAAAAGCGGGCGTCTGTTATTCCGTGCTGGACGTGATCAACTCCCGTCATCAGCGCGTGGTTGTGGGCGTACGTCTGCAACAGGTTGCCGGCCGCGACCGTAAGGTGGATATCAAGCCGTTTGCGATCCAGGGGCTGCCAACCTCCGTGCAGCCGACCGCGCTGCTGACGGAAACCCTGAATGAACGCCAGGCGCGCGTCCTGACGCTTCAGGAGCTGAAGGACAAGCTGGAAGCCATCGAAGGCGTGCAATTTAAGCAGTTTAACTCCATCACCGACTACCACTCCCTGATGTTCGATCTCGGCGTGGTTGCCCGTCGACTGCGCAGCGCGTCAGATCGTAGTAAATACTACCGTCTGATTGAAGCCTCCCTGTACGGCGGTATCTCCAGCGCCATTACCCGCTCCCTGCGCGACTACCTGCTGCCGGAAAACAGCGGCGTGCGTAAGGCCTTCCAGGATATGGAAGCTGCGCTGCGTGAAAACCGCATGACGCTGGAAGCAATTCGCGTTACGCAGTCTGACCGCGACCTGTTTAAGCACCTGATCAGCGAAGCCACCAACTACGTGGCGGCGGATTACATGCGTCACGCCAACGAGCGCCGCATTCATCTCGATCAGGCGCTGGAGTACCGCCGCGAGCTGTTTACCTCCCGTAAACAGCTGGTGGCCGAGCAGTATAAGCATGTTGAAATGGCGCGCGAGCTGGGCGAGCACAACGGTGCAGAAGGGGATCTGGAAGCCGATTACCAGGCCGCCAGCGATCATCTGAACCTGGTGCAGACCGCGCTGCGTCAGCAGGAAAAAATCGAGCGCTATGAAGCCGATCTTGACGAGCTGCAAATTCGTCTTGAAGAACAAAATGAAGTGGTGGCCGAAGCCGCCGATTTGCAGGAAGAGAACGAAGCCCGCGCTGAAGCCGCCGAGCTGGAAGTGGATGAGCTGAAAAGCCAGCTCGCGGATTACCAGCAGGCGCTGGACGTGCAGCAGACGCGTGCGATCCAGTACAACCAGGCGCTACAGGCGTTGCAGCGCGCCAAAGAGCTGTGCCACCTGCCGGACCTGACCCCGGAAAGCGCTGATGAATGGCTGGATACCTTCCAGGCCAAAGAGCAGGAAGCCACCGAAAAACTGCTTTCTCTCGATCAGAAAATGAGCGTGGCGCAAACCGCGCACAGCCAGTTTGAGCAGGCGTACCAGCTGGTGGTGGCGATTAACGGTCCGCTCGCGCGTAACGAAGCGTGGGACGTTGCCCGCGAACTGCTGCGCGATGGCGTCAATCAGCGCCATCTGGCCGAGCAGGTGCAGCCGCTGCGCATGCGCCTCAACGAGCTGGAACAGCGTCTGCGCGAACAGCAGGAAGCCGAGCGTCTGCTGGCGGAGTTCTGCAAACGCCAGGGTAAACGTTACGATTTTGACGAGCTTGAGGCCCTGCATCAGGAGCTGGAAGCGCGTATTGCGGCCCTGTCCGATACCGTATCAAATGCCAGCGAACAGCGTATGACGCTGCGTCAGGAGCTGGAACAGCTTCAGTCCCGTTCGAAGACGCTCTTGCAGCGTGCGCCGATCTGGCTGGCGGCACAAAGCAGCCTGAACCAGCTTAGCGAGCAGTGTGGCCAGGAGTTTGCGTCCAGCCAGGACGTCACCGAATACATGCAACAGCTGCTGGAGCGCGAGCGCGAAGCGATTGTTGAGCGTGACGAAGTGGGCGCGCGCAAGCGTGACGTCGATGAAGAGATCGAGCGTTTAAGCCAGCCCGGTGGCTCTGAAGATCCGCGCCTGAATGCCTTAGCCGAGCGATTCGGCGGCGTGCTGCTGTCTGAGATTTATGACGATGTGGGCCTGGACGATGCGCCGTACTTCTCCGCGCTGTACGGTCCGTCCCGTAACGCGATTGTGGTGCCGGACCTGTCGCTGATTTCTGACCAGCTTGCAGGGCTGGAAGACTGTCCGGAAGATCTCTACCTCATCGAAGGGGATCCGCAGTCGTTTGATGACAGCGTATTCAGCGTCGACGAGCTGGAAAAAGCGGTGGTGGTGAAAATCGCCGATCGCCAGTGGCGCTACTCGCGCTTCCCGGAACTGCCGCTGTTTGGCCGCGCCGCGCGTGAAAGCCGCATTGAAAGCCTGCACGCCGAGCGCGAAACGCTTTCCGAACGGTTTGCGACCCTCTCGTTTGACGTGCAGAAAACCCAGCGTCTGCATCAGGCGTTCAGCCGCTTTATCGGCAGCCATCTGGGCGTGGCCTTTGAGCCCGATCCGGAAGCCGAAATTCGCAAGCTCAACACCCGCCGCGGTGAGCTGGAGCGTGCGCTGGCCAGCCATGAAAATGACAACCAGCAGAGCCGCGTCCAGTTCGAGCAGGCGAAAGAGGGCGTTGCGGCGCTTAACCGCATCCTGCCGCGCCTTAACCTGCTGGCGGACGATACGCTCCCCGACCGCGTGGATGAAATTCAGGAACGACTGGACGAGGCGCAGGAAGCCGCGCGCTTTGTGCAGCAGCACGGCAATCAGCTGGCGAAGCTGGAGCCGATGGTTTCCGTTCTCCAGAGCGACCCGGAACAGTTTGAGCAGTTAAAAGAGGATTACGCCTGGTCACAGCAGGTGCAGCGCGAAGCGCGTCAGCAGGCCTTTGCCCTGACGGAAGTGGTGCAACGTCGCGCGCACTTCGGCTACTCCGATTCAGCAGAAATGCTGAGCGGGAACAGCGATCTTAATGAAAAGCTGCGCCAGCGCCTTGAGCAGGCGGAAGCGGAACGTACCCGCGCGCGCGAAGCGATGCGTACTCACGCCGCACAGCTGAGCCAGTACAGCCAGGTGATGGCGTCGTTGAAAAGCTCCTTCGACACCAAGAAAGAGCTGTTAAACGACCTGCATAAAGAGTTGCAGGACATTGGCGTGCGCGCCGACAGCGGTGCAGAAGAGCGGGCACGTATTCGCCGCGATGAGCTGCATGCGCAGCTCAGCAACAACCGTGCGCGTCGTAACCAGCTGGAAAAAGCGCTGACCTTCTGTGAAGCGGAGATGGACAACCTGACGCGTCGCCTGCGCAAGCTGGAACGTGACTATCACGAGATGCGCGAGCAGGTTGTGACCGCGAAGGCGGGCTGGTGCGCGGTCATGCGCATGGTGAAAGACAATAACGTGGAGCGTCGTCTGCATCGCCGCGAGCTGGCGTATCTGTCGGCCGATGAACTGCGTTCTATGTCGGATAAGGCGCTGGGCGCGCTGCGTCTGGCGGTGGCGGATAACGAACACCTGCGCGACGTGCTGCGCATGTCCGAAGATCCGAAGCGTCCTGAGCGCAAAATCCAGTTCTTCGTGGCGGTGTATCAGCACTTACGCGAGCGTATTCGTCAGGACATCATCCGTACCGACGATCCGGTTGAAGCGATCGAACAGATGGAGATCGAGCTGGGCCGTCTGACGGAAGAGCTGACCTCCCGTGAGCAGAAGCTGGCAATCAGTTCCCGCAGCGTGGCGAACATTATTCGCAAAACCATTCAGCGCGAGCAGAACCGTATCCGTCAGCTGAACCAGGGCCTGCAAAGCGTGTCGTTTGGCCAGGTCAACAGCGTGCGTCTGAACGTGAACGTGCGCGAGGCGCACTCCACGCTGCTGGACGTGCTGTCTGAACAGCACGAGCAGCATCAGGATCTGTTCAACAGCAACCGCCTGACCTTCTCCGAAGCGCTGGCGAAGCTGTATCAGCGTCTGAATCCGCAGATTGACATGGGCCAGCGTACGCCGCAAACCATCGGCGAGGAGCTGCTGGACTACCGCAACTACCTGGAAATGGAGGTTGAGGTTAACCGTGGCTCTGACGGCTGGCTGCGCGCGGAATCCGGCGCGCTTTCTACCGGTGAAGCCATCGGTACCGGTATGTCGATTCTGGTGATGGTAGTGCAGAGCTGGGAAGATGAAGCGCGTCGTCTGCGCGGCAAAGACATCTCCCCATGCCGCCTGCTGTTCCTTGATGAAGCGGCGCGTCTCGATGCCCGCTCTATCGCCACGCTGTTTGAGCTTTGCGATCGTCTTGATATGCAGCTCATTATCGCGGCGCCGGAAAACATCAGTCCGGAAAAAGGGACGACCTATAAACTGGTGCGTAAGGTGTTTCAGCACACCGAGCACGTGCACGTCGTTGGCCTGCGCGGCTTCGCACCGCAGCCGCCGGAGTCCTTACCCGGCACGGCTGACGCCTCATAAGGCGGCTCAGACAAAAGGCGGCGCGTATGCGCCGCTTTTTTTATTCACTTAACTTGTGTTCAGGGCTGCGTTATCTTTAAACTTCTTTACATAAGGTAAGGCAACAGCGTGTATGCCTTTCTATACTGAAGGAAAGCTCCAGAATAATGGGCATGTCGTAAAAAACAGGGGGCAAGGGATGTTGCTTAAGAAGAATCGTGGTCATCAGCTGTCTGCGCTGAGTTTATGCCTGACGGTGATGTTTGCTCCACTGTTTAGCGCTCAGGCCGATGAGCCTGAAATTGTACCGACTGACAGCTCCGCGACGATGGGCGTGCAGCCGACGTCGCTGTCACAACCGCTGGATCAGTCTCCGGCGACGGCCATTATGGCCGGCATCAAACCGCTGCCGGAAGGCATCGACACGGAATCATTACGCCAGCAGCTGATGACCGGGCTGCCCTCGGGCTATACCCCCGCTTATATTAATCAGCTTACGCTACTTTACGCCGCGCGCGACATGAAGCCGATGTGGGAAAATCGCGATGCGGTCCGTGCCTTCCAGCAGCAGCTGGCTGAAGTGGCGATTGCAGGTTTTCAGCCGCAGTTCACCACCTGGGTTGAGCTTCTGACCGACCCAGCCGTGACCGGACAGGCGCGTGACGTGGTGCTGTCTGACGCCATGATGGGCTACTTACAGTTTGTGGCGGGCATTTCGGTGAACGGCAACCGCTGGCTATACAGCAGTAAACCGTACAAGCTGGCGACGCCTGCGCTGTCCGTCATCAATCAGTGGCAACTGTCGCTCGATAACGGTGAACTGCCGCGCTTTATCGCAAGCCTTGCGCCTGCCCATCCGCAATATGCCACGATGCATCAGTCGCTCCTTGAGCTGGTTGCGGATTCCCGCCCGTGGCCCCAGCTGCGTGGAACAGCAACGCTTCGTCCGGGGCAGTGGAGCAGCGATGTGCCTGCGATCCGCGAAATCATGAAACGGTCCGGCATGCTTGACGGCGGCCCTAAAATTGCCCTGCCAGGCGACGAGACGCAAAACGCGGTCGTCAGCCCGTCAGCGCCGGTAAAAGAGAAAACCGCCGTTGCGCAGAGCAATAAGCCTGCCGCTTACGATCGCGAGCTGGTTGCGGCGGTTAAGCAGTTCCAGGCTGCGCAGGGGCTGGGCGCCGACGGCGTGATTGGTCCATCCACCCGCGACTGGCTGAACGTCTCTCCGGCCCAGCGGGCAGGGGTGCTGGCGCTGAATATCCAGCGCTTGCGCTTGCTGCCGGGCACGTTATCCACCGGCATTATGGTTAACATTCCGGCCTACTCGCTGGTCTACTATCAGGACGGAAGCGAAGTGCTGGCGTCCCGTGTGATTGTAGGTCGACCTGATCGTAAAACGCCAATGATGAGCAGCGCGCTGAATAACGTGGTGGTTAACCCACCGTGGAACGTGCCGCCGACGCTGGCGCGCAAAGATATCCTGCCTAAGGTCTGGAATGACCCCGGTTATCTGGAGCGACACAACTATACAGTGATGCGCGGCTGGAACAGCAAAGAGACGATTGATCCCTGGATGGTCGACTGGTCAACGATTACCCCGTCGAACCTGCCGTTCCGTTTCCAGCAGGCACCGGGTGCGCATAACTCGCTGGGACGTTACAAATTCAATATGCCAAGCTCGGACGCTATCTATCTGCATGATACTCCGAACCATAATCTGTTCCAGAAAGACGCTCGCGCGCTCAGTTCTGGCTGCGTTCGCGTGAATAAGGCCTCGGAGCTGGCGAATATGCTGTTGCAGGATGCAGGCTGGAACGATACGCGGATATCAGATGCCCTGAAGCAGGGGGATACGCGTTACGTCAATATCCGCCATAATATCCCGGTCAATCTTTACTATCTGACGGCGTTTGTGGGGGCAGACGGACGTACCCAGTATCGTACAGATATTTACAATTATGATCTGACAGCGCGATCCGGCGCACAAATCTTGCCAAAAGCGGAACAATTAATCAGGTAAATGAAGTAGTTCGGTGAAAATGATTGTCGTAAGTTATGGTGAATATAAGGCGATCTGTCTGCAAGCCGCGTATTCACTGGGGTTGGGCGCCTTGACGTAGCAGGTTTTGCCAGTTATGGTGCCCTTCGTGCGCTAAGCATATTGACAATTTCTTTTACCTGTAGACCTGATTATCATGGACAAATTTGACGCTAATCGCCGCAAATTGCTGGCGTTAGGTGGCGTTGCGCTGGGCGCAGCTGCCATCCTTCCGACGCCAGCATTTGCCACCCTCTCGACACCTCGTCCGCGTATTTTAACGCTCAACAATCTGCATACTGGTGAGACGCTTAAAGCGGAGTTTTTCGATGGCAGAGGCTATATTCAGGATGAATTAGCAAGACTCAACCATTTTTTCCGTGATTTCCGCGCGAACAAAATCAAAGCCATCGATCCTGGATTATTCGATCAGCTTTACCGCTTGCAGGGACTGCTGGGGACCAAAAGGCCGGTGCAGCTCATTTCTGGCTATCGCTCTCTGGATACCAACAATGAACTGCGCGCCCACAGCCGTGGGGTAGCGAAAAAAAGCTATCACACGAAAGGGCAGGCGATGGATTTCCATATTGAAGGCGTTTCGTTAGCCAATATTCGCAAAGCGGCGTTATCTATGCGCGCAGGTGGTGTAGGATACTACCCACGTAGCAACTTTGTGCATATTGATACCGGGCCGGTTCGGCACTGGTAATAACGAAACACAGGAGCAGTATGAACTATCGTATTATTCCGGTTACCGCGTTCTCACAGAACTGTTCATTGATCTGGTGTGAACAAACTAAACTGGCCGCGCTTGTCGATCCCGGCGGAGACGCTGAGACAATCAAGCAGGAAGTCGCTGCCAGCGGTGTAACGTTGATGCAGATTTTACTGACCCATGGTCATCTCGACCATGTGGGTGCAGCGGCTGAACTGGCTGAACACTACGGTGTGCCGATTATCGGCCCGGAAAAAGAAGATGAGTTCTGGCTACAGGGATTACCTGCTCAAAGCCGGATGTTTGGCCTGGAAGACTGTCAGCCATTGACACCTGACCGCTGGCTGAACGAGGGCGATCGCGTTAACGTAGGGAATGTGACTTTACAGGTGTTGCATTGCCCGGGGCATACGCCCGGTCATATCGTCTTCTTTGATGACTCGTCGCGTCTGCTGATTTCGGGTGACGTGATTTTCAAAGGGGGCGTAGGACGCAGCGATTTCCCACGCGGCGATCACGGTCAGCTGATTCAGTCGATTAAGCAGAAGTTATTGCCGTTAGGTGATGACGTGACGTTTATTCCTGGCCACGGTCCGATGTCGACGCTGGGCGATGAGCGGTTGCATAACCCGTTCCTTCAGGATGAAATGCCCGTCTGGTAAACCCGGTTAAATAAAAAAAGCCTGCATGATGCAGGCTTTTTTTGTGGGTGCTGATTACAGCACTGCGACAATGGCTTCGCACAGTGGTGCCATATTGTCAGGCGTCATACCTGCAACGTTCACGCGACCAGAGGCAACGGCATACACGCCAAACTCTTCACGCAGGCGCAGCACCTGCTCTTTGGTCAGGCCGCTGAAGGAGAACATGCCGTTCTGCTTGATGATGAAGCTGAAATCACGGTTAGCGCCTTTCTCTGCCAGCGTGTTCACAAACAGCAGACGCATGCGCTGAATGCGCTGACGCATATCGTTCAGCTCTTGTTCCCAGATTGCGCGCAGCGCATCGTTGCTCAGGATCGTCGCAACGACAGATGCACCGTGTGCCGGTGGGTTGGAGTAGTTAGCGCGGATCACGGACTTCATCTGGCTGAATGCGCGATCGACGGTTGCTTCGTCAGCAGCCACCAGCGTACAGGCACCGACGCGCTCGTTATACAGGCCAAAGTTCTTGGAGTAGGAGCTTGCGACAATCAGTTCCTGATGCACTGCGGCGAAAGCGCGCAGGCCTTCAGCATCTTCTTCCAGACCACGGGCAAAGCCCTGGTAAGCGAAGTCGAACAGCGGCAGCCAGCCTTTTTCTACAGACAGCTTAGCCAGCTGTTCCCACTGCTCAAGCGTAGGATCGATACCGGTTGGGTTATGGCAGCAGCCGTGGAACAGCACCACATCGCCCGCCTGGGCTTCGCTCAGGCTGGCCAGCAGGCCGTCGAAGTCCAGCGCGTGGTTTGCCGCGTCGTAATAGGCATATTCACGCACTTCCAGACCCGCGGAGTTGAACACGCTCTTGTGGTTCGGCCAGCTTGGGTTGCTTACCCACACGCGCTTGACGGAGGTGTTTTTCGCCAGAAAATCTGCCGCCACGCGCAGTGCGCCGGTACCGCCAGGGGTCTGCGCCGTGCGGGCGCGTTTTTCGCTCACAATGGTGCTGCCTTTGCCGAACAGCAGCTCCTGGGTGCAGCGACCAAATTCAGGAATACCATCAATACCGAGGTAGTTTTTGGTGGTTTCGTTTTCCAGCAGATACTGCTCAGCTTTTTTAACGCTGGTCAGTACCGGAGTTTTGCCGGTTTCATCTTTATATACACCAATACCCAGGTTGATTTTGCCAGGGCGGTCGTCGGCACGAAACAGATCGGCCAGGCCCAGAATTGGGTCGGCAGGAGCGGCAGTAATGTTCTCAAACATGACGAAGTTCCATTGTGATTACAGAAGTGAAATCCGCTATCAGGTTAACGGTAGATTTACAAAATGCCAACCGTTTGCGACGAAAAGCGTGCGGCTTTTCAAAAGTCGCTATTTTTTTCTCTCAGGAATAAAAAAACAGGGCCGAAGCCCTGTTCATTAAGCATATAACAATGAGGTGTGTTGATTAGAACTGGTAAACCAGACCCAGAGCCACGATGTCATCATTGTTGATGCCCAGCTTGTTGTCGTCTTTCAGCTGGTTGATCTGGTAGTCAACATAGGTGGACATGTTTTTGTTGAAGTAGTAGGTCGCACCGATATCGACGTAGTTGATGTAGTCTTCGTCACCGATACCTTCTACGTCTTTCGCTTTAGATTTGTAGTAAGCGATGGACGGACGCAGGCCGAAGTCGAACTGGTACTGAGCCACAACGGAGAAGTCCTGAGATTTGTTAGCGAAACCTCTGTTGCTCAGGCGCGCTGCGTTACGCATTTCGCCGTATACCGCTGCCAGGTAGATGTTGTTCGCGTCGTATTTCAGACCGGTAGCCCACTGCTCAGCTTTGTCGCCTTTACCCCAGTCCAGGGTCTGCTGGTTGTTGGTACGGTCAGCTGCGCCGTAAGCACCCACGATGCCGAAGCCTTCGTAGTCATAGCTCAGAGAGGTCGCCCAGCCGTCGCCGTTAGAACGTACTGCGATATCACGCTCGTTCTTGCCCAGGTACTGAACGCCAAAGTTCAGACCATCAACCAGGCCGAAGAAGTTGCTGTTACGGTAAGTCGCCAGACCACCGGTACGGCCAGAGAAGAAGTTATCGGTTGCGCCGGTGTCACCACCGAACTCAGGCAGCATATCGGTGATGCCGATTGCGTCATAGACCAGGCCGTAGTTACGACCGTAGTCGAAGGAGCCTGCATCGCCGAATTTCAGACCCGCGAATGCCAGACGGGTTTTGTTGCCGTTCTGTGCATCTGCGCCTTCAGAGTTGTTACCCTGGAAGTTGTATTCCCACTGACCATAACCGGTCAGCTGATCGTTGATCTGCGTTTCGCCTTTGAAACCCAGACGCGCGTAAGTGTTGTCGCCATTGCTGCCGTCATTATCAGAGAAGTAATGCAGGCCAACTGCTTTCCCGTAAAGATCTAATTTGTTGCCGTCTTTGTTATAGATTTCAGCAGCGTTTGCTGCACCGGCTACCAGCAGGGCAGGGACTACCACTGCCAGGATATTGCGCTTCATCATTATTTATTACCCTCATTGGTTTTTTTATGACACTCGCCACTGCCGTCAATAAATTCTGTCAATAAATATTTCCGGAACTATTGATGAGAGTTAGGTGTCTTTATGTGTCTGACAGGCATCTTTCCATTCATAGAAGCGTTTCGCTACACTGAAAGTGCTACAATCTTCAAGATTCAGTTACAAAAAGAAAATATGTGTAACTAAATATGTATTTTTGGGAACTTTGTGAAGCACCTCAAATTTCAGCGTAGTCTGGTGAATAAAACATCCGCTTTATTCTTATATATATGATTTCCTTATATTTAATTTAGCTAAAGGCCTTTCCTATAAACAGAAGTTAAACGGGTCATTTTTTCTTATGATCGGCAAAAGCCATCCAGATGGCTAAGAAATTGATTGTTTTTTGTGCTATTACGTAAGAATTGCTTTAAGCGCAATAAGAATGAGGTTATTTTTTTTGTGGCCAGATGTTTCGTGGAAACAAAACGTAACAGGTAGAGGTTATTGCGGGGTTGTGGTTTAAAGATGCTTACTTTTGACTGACGAAAACTGACGTTGCAGGATAAAATAATGGCCAGCAAGTGCTGGCCATTATTGATGTGGACGGTTAGAAGCTTGCGTTACGCGGCGTGCGTGGGAATGGAATCACATCACGTACGTTCTGAACGCCTGTCACGTAGGCAATCAGACGCTCGAAGCCCAGGCCAAAGCCGGAGTGCGGCACGGTGCCGTAGCGGCGCAGGTCGCGATACCAACTGTAGTCCGCCGGGTTCAGACCCATCTCCTGCATACGCGCGTCCAGCACGTCCAGACGCTCTTCACGCTGGGAACCACCGATGATTTCGCCGATGCCCGGTGCCAGTACGTCCATCGCAGCAACGGTTTTACCGTCTTCGTTAAGGCGCATATAGAACGCCTTAATGTCTTTCGGATAGTTTTTCACCACAACCGGTGCTTTGAAGTGCTTCTCTGCCAGATAACGTTCGTGCTCGGAGGAGAGATCCACGCCCCAGTAAACCGGGTTCTCGAATTTCTCACCGCATTTTTCCAGGATAGCGACCGCATCGGTGTAGTCCACCTGCGCGAAGTCTGCGGAAACAAAGCGCTCAAGACGGGCGATGGCGTCGTTATCGACACGCTCAGCGAAGAATTTCATGTCGTCTGCGCGCTCTTCGAGAACCGCTTTGAACACGTATTTCAGCATCGCTTCTGCCAGGCCTGCCACGTCATTCAGATCGGCAAAGGCCACTTCCGGCTCCAGCATCCAGAATTCCGCCAGGTGACGACTGGTGTTGGAGTTTTCCGCACGGAAGGTTGGGCCGAAGGTGTAGATCTTAGACAGCGCACAGGCGTAGGTTTCGCCGTTCAGCTGGCCGGAAACCGTCAGGAAGGCTTCTTTACCAAAGAAGTCTTTGTCGTAATCGACTTTACCTTCCGGCGTACGCGGCAGGTTTTCCATATCCAGCGTTGAAACGCGGAACATTTCGCCTGCACCTTCGGTATCAGAGGCCGTGATCAGCGGGGTAGAAACCCAGAAGTAACCCTGCTCGTCAAAGAAGCGATGCAGCGCCTGCGCCAGCGTATGACGCACGCGCGCAACCGCACCAATCAGGTTGGTGCGCGGACGCAGGTGCGCGACTTCACGCAGATATTCAATGCTGTGACGCTTTGCAGCCATCGGATAGGTGTCCGGATCTTCAACCCAGCCGGTCACTTCCACCGAGGTCGCCTGAATTTCGTAGCTCTGACCCTGGCCCGGAGAGGCCACCACAACACCGGTGACGATCACGGAACAGCCTGTTGTCAGGTGCAGAACGTCATCATTGTAATTGGGCAGAGAATTATTAATGACGGCCTGTACAGGATCAAAGCAGGAACCGTCATAGACGGCGAGGAAGGAGATGCCAGCTTTAGAATCTCGGCGAGTACGCACCCATCCGCGCACGGTGACCTCCTGGTCAACGGCGACACGGCCCTGGAGTACGTCGGCTACAGGCACAACGCTCATAATATTCTCTCTGTTAATAGTCGGAAAAAATAAACACTTGTCCGCCCTTATTGGGGGGATATCTATGTTACCTGCCATCCGCTATCAGACAAGTAAATTTCACCGTCTTGAGAGAAGAAATAAGAAATAAATAAGAGAAGGGGAGCCATGAAGGCTCCCCGAAGCGGTTAACTGGCTTTTTTGACCTGAGGAAGATCGAAGGCTTTGCGTAATGCGCGAACAAACGCTTTGTCATGGCAGATGGTTTTGCCCGGGCTGTCGGAGAGCTTCGCGACCGGCTTACCGTTACATTCCACCAGTTTTATAACGATGTTCAGCGGTTTCACCTGAGGAATATCGCAGGTTAACCGCGTACCAATCCCAAAACTCAGGTTCACCCGGGAAGAGAAGTGACGGTAAAGGTCGATCGCTTTCGCCAGGTCAAGGTTGTCGGAGAAGACCAGCACCTTACTCATTGGGTCGATACCCAGCTTTTCGTAATGGGCAATGGCTTTCTCACCCCATTCAACCGGATCCCCGGAATCATGGCGTAACCCCTGGTAGCGTTCGGCAAACTCAGGGCCAAAGTCGCGCAGGAACGCGTCCATGGTAATGCAGTCGGTAAGGGCAATACCCAGCCGATCCGGGTATTCATCAAGCCACGCGGCGAGGGCGGCGCGCTGGCTGTTGGCGAGGTCTGGGCTGATCTGCTGGTGCGCCTGGAACCATTCGTGCGCCTGGGTGCCCATCGGCGTTAAATCAAGACGGCGCGCCAGATCGTAGTTACTGGTGCCAACGAACCACTGCTCCTTTTGCAGGCGTCTGACGATGGCTTCCTGGACCTCGCGAGAGAAGCGGCGGCGCGTGCCAAAGTCCATCAGACGGAAGCGGGACATATCCAGCCCTTCGGTCAGCTGGTTAAACTCAATGAGTTTATTTTCCAGAGCGGCAACGGCCTGCGTCACACCGGTTTCAGGGGAGCGATAGCGGTGGGCCAGCTCGCTGATCACTGCCAGAAGCGGCACTTCCCACATGATCACTTCGCGCCACGGACCGGTCAGGCGAATGTCCAGCTTGCCGTTATCATTGGTGACGGTGACCTGTTCCGGCTTATAGCGGAAGTCGCGCAGCCAGTTCAGATAGTCCGCTTTAAAGAAAGGCAGGCCAGAAAGCCATTGATATTCGTCATCGGTGAGCGCCAGATGCTGCATGGCATCGACCTGTTCACGAATGGAATCTGCGTAGATACCCAGCAAGTCGTCACCCCGGCAGCGAAATTCCGCCGCAACATGAACATCATGATAGTGGTGAAACACGGCTTGCTGCATATGCAGCTTGTACGCATCGGTATCCAGCAACGTATGCAGAACCGGAGAAGCGAATTGAGTCATAGGTGCGCTGTAGCATCCTCTCACGGGAGCGTTTAGTACAATAAACAACTCCGGAGTATACCCTGTTTAGTGATTTATTGAACCCCGATCACAACATAAGCACACTTTATGGTCGAGAGCATTTCGTGCCCTGTGTTACAAAAATGTAGCTAAAAAGGGCGTTGTGCCTGAAAAGATGAACATTCTGCATAGCGCGTTTTACACAACAGGAATATATTGAATCGTTACTCGACAAACGATGCATAAGGTTTTCTATGACACAACAGCCACAAGCTAAATACCGCCACGACTACCGTGCGCCGGAATACCTGATAAGCGATATCGATCTGACCTTCGACCTGGATGCCACAAAAACCGTCGTGACGGCGGTAAGCCAGGTGACGCGCCAGAGCGCGACAGCCGTGCCGCTGCGTCTGGATGGTGAAGACCTGACGCTGGTTTCCCTGCATATTAATGATGAAGCCTGGTCAGACTATAAAGAAGAAGGCAACCAGCTGGTCATCGACAACCTGCCGGAACGCTTTACGCTGCGCATCGTGAATGAAATCAGCCCCGCCGCCAATACTGCGCTGGAAGGGCTTTACCAGTCAGGCGTGGCCCTGTGTACCCAGTGTGAAGCCGAGGGTTTCCGCCACATTACCTGGTATCTGGATCGTCCGGACGTGCTGGCGCGCTTTACCACTAAAATTATTGCCGACAAAACGCTGTACCCGTACCTGCTCTCCAACGGCAACCGTATTGGGGAAGGGGAACTTGAGAACGGCCGTCACTGGGTGCAGTGGCAGGATCCGTTCCCGAAACCATGCTATCTGTTTGCGCTGGTGGCGGGAGATTTCGATGTTCTGCGCGACACCTTCAAAACGCGTTCTGGCCGTGAAGTCGCGCTGGAGCTGTTCGTCGATCGTGGCAACCTCGACCGCGCGCCATGGGCAATGACCTCCCTCATTAATTCCATGAAGTGGGATGAAACGCGCTTTGGCCTCGAATATGACCTCGACATTTATATGATCGTGGCCGTCGATTTCTTCAACATGGGCGCGATGGAGAATAAAGGTCTTAACATCTTTAACTCCAAATACGTGCTGGCGCGCACCGATACCGCAACGGATAAAGATTACCTCGATATTGAACGCGTTATCGGCCACGAGTATTTCCACAACTGGACCGGGAACCGCGTCACCTGCCGCGACTGGTTCCAGCTGAGTCTGAAAGAGGGCTTAACCGTTTTCCGCGATCAGGAGTTCAGCTCCGATCTGGGATCGCGGGCGGTGAACCGCATCAATAACGTGCGTACCATGCGTGGCCTCCAGTTCGCAGAAGACGCCAGCCCAATGGCGCACCCGATCCGCCCGGATAAAGTCATCGAGATGAATAACTTCTACACCCTGACGGTGTATGAAAAAGGCGCTGAAATTATCCGCATGATCCACACCCTGCTGGGTGAAGAGAACTTCCAGAAAGGGATGCAGCTCTACTTTGAACGCCACGACGGCAGCGCGGCCACCTGCGACGATTTCGTCCAGGCGATGGAAGACGCATCTAACGTGGATCTCTCGCACTTCCGCCGCTGGTACAGCCAGGCCGGCACGCCGATTGTGACCGTCAAAGACGACTACAACCCGGAAACCGAGCAGTACACGCTGACCATCAGCCAGCGCACGCCGCCTACGGCCGAGCAGGAAGAGAAATACCCGCTGCATATTCCGTTCAGCGTGGAGCTGTACGACAACGAAGGCAACGTGATCCCGTTACAGAAGGGCGGTCATCCGGTACACAACGTACTGAACGTGACCCAGGCAGAGCAGACCTTTATCTTTGATAACGTCTATTTCCAGCCCGTTCCTGCACTGCTGTGCGAGTTTTCCGCGCCGGTTAAACTCGAGTACAAGTGGAGCGATCAGCAGCTGACGTTCCTGATGCGTCACGCGCGCAACGATTTCTCGCGCTGGGATGCAGCACAAAGCCTGCTGGCAACCTACATCAAGCTGAACGTGAACCGTTACCAGCAGGGCCAGCCGTTGACGCTGCCGGTTCATGTGGCAGACGCCTTCCGTGCCATCCTGCTGGATGAGAAAATTGACCCGGCGCTGGCGGCTGAGATTTTGACGCTGCCGTCCGCGACTGAAATCGCCGAGCTGTTTGACATCATCGATCCGATTGCGATCGTGGCGGTGCGCGAAGCGCTGACCCGCACGCTGGCGACCGAGCTGGCGGACGAGTTCCTGGCGATTTACAACGCCAACAAGCTGGACGCGTACCGCGTGGAGCATGCGGATATTGGCAAGCGTACCCTGCGCAATACCTGCCTGCGCTATCTGGCGTTTGGTGAGGCAGAGCTGGCGAACACGCTGGTGAGCAAGCAGTACCACGAGGCCGATAACATGACGGATGCGCTGGCCGCACTGGCTGCAAGCGTTGCCGCCGAGCTGCCGTGCCGCGATGCGCTGATGCAGGAGTACGACGACAGGTGGCATCAGGATGGTCTGGTAATGGACAAGTGGTTCATCCTTCAGGCCACCAGCCCGGCAGCCGATGTGCTCAGCAACGTACGCAGCCTGCTGAAGCACCGTTCGTTCACCATGAGCAACCCGAACCGTGTCCGCTCGCTGATTGGCGCGTTTGCCAGCAGCAACCCGGCCGCGTTCCACGCCGAAGACGGCAGCGGATATCAGTTCATGGTTGAAATGCTGACCGAGCTGAACAGCCGTAACCCGCAGGTGGCGTCTCGTCTGATTGAGCCGCTGATCCGCCTGAAACGCTACGACGCACAGCGCCAGGCGAAAATGCGCGCCGCGCTTGAGCAGTTGAAAGGGCTGGAAAACCTGTCTGGCGATCTGTACGAGAAGATTGCGAAGGCGCTGGCCTGATGTAAAAAAAAAGCCCGGTGGCGCTACGCTTACCGGGCCTACGTGGAGTAGCGGGGCATCGGTTTTCTCCCTCTCCCTGTGGGAGAGGGCATCAGGCATTAGCCTTAATCAATGCCCGTTCACTCACTCCACGTTTCATCACTCTATCCAGCACTTCCGCCTCCAGCTCCGCCAGTCTCGCTGACCCCACCCGGCGAGGGCGTGGAATATCCACCATCAGATCCAGACCGATTTTTCCCTCTTCTATTAACAGCACCCGGTCGGCCATCGCCACGGCTTCGCTGACGTCATGCGTCACCAGCAGCACCGTAAAGCCGTGCGCCTTCCAGAGCGATTCAATCAAATCCTGCATCTCGATCCGCGTCAGGGCGTCGAGGGCGCCGAGCGGTTCATCAAGCAGCAACAGGCCCGGACGATGAATCAGCGCGCGCGCCAGCGCCACGCGCTGTTTCTGTCCTCCCGACAGCGCGGCGGGCCACTCTCCCGCACGATTCTCCAGCCCGACCGCGGCGAGTGCCTGTCGGGCTTCCTCCTGCCAGCTGCCCTTCAGGCCCAGCCCGACGTTATCCATCACCGTTTTCCACGGTAGCAGACGCGCGTCCTGAAACATCATGCGCGTATCATCCTGAATAGTGGCCAGCGGCGTGGTGCCCGCCAGAATGTCGCCGCCGTTGGGGGCTTCCAGCCCGGCTAAAAGACGCAGCAGGGTACTTTTGCCGCCACCGCTGCGTCCGACAACGGCCACAAACTGTCCGGCAGGGATATGCAGATCCAGTGCATTCAGAATGGTGTTTTCGCCGTAGCGTTTGGTCACGCCGTTCAGCAGTAACGGTGTCCCCTGGTTCAGTCGTGCAGTATTCATGCTTTCGCCTCCTGAGCGGTATAGGCCGGGTTCCAGCGCAGCCAGCTACGTTCCAGCCACTGGGCGCTGACGTCCGCCAGCTTGCCGAGCAGGGCATAAAGGATAATGGCAACCACCACCACGTCCGTTTGCAGGAACTCGCGGGCGTTCATCGCCAGATAACCAATGCCGGAGTTTGCCGAAATGGTTTCCGCCACGATCAGGGTGAGCCACATCAGGCCGAGCGCAAAACGTACGCCGACCATGATGGAGGGCAGGGCGCCCGGCAGGATCACATGGGTAAACAGAGCAAAACCCGACAGGCCATAGCTGCGGGCCATCTCAACCAGCCCGCGATCGATATTGCGGATCCCATGCCAGGTATTGATATAAATCGGGAACAACGTCCCCAGCGCCACGAGGAAGATTTTGGCGCTCTCATCAATGCCAAACCACAGGATAACCAGCGGGATCAGCGCCAGATGCGGCACGTTACGCAGCATCTGAACGGAGGTATCCAGCAGCCGCTCGCCCCAGCGGGACAGGCCGCTGATGAGCCCCAGGGTCAGGCCGATGCTGCCGCCAATCGAAAAGCCGATTACGGCGCGCCAGGAGCTGATAGCCAGATGCTGCCACAGCTCACCGCTGGCGCTGAGCGACCAGAACGCTTCCACAACGCCTTCCGGCGAGGGCAAAATGCGGCTCGACAGCCAGCCGGTTGACGACGCCAGCTGCCAGACGAGGACAATGCCGACGGGCAGAAACCACGGCGCGGCGCGCAGCAGCCATTTTTGTGCGATTGCAGACATGGCGGCTCCTTAGCTTTGCGCGACTTTTCTCGGGATAAACGCGTTCGCCACGGCTTCGCCCTGCAACTGAAGCTGACGCGGCTGCGGAATTTCCGGGATAGCGACATCCAGATGCGGGAACAGCAGTTCACCCACCTTGTACGCCTCTTCCAGATGCGGATAGCCGGAGAGGATAAAGCTGTCGATTCCCAGCTCTGCATATTCATTAATGCGTGCCGCCACGGTTGGACCGTCGCCCACCAGCGCCGTACCGGCGCCGCCGCGCACCAGTCCCACACCGGCCCACAGGTTTGGGCTGATCTCCAGATTCTCGCGCTTGCCGTTGTGCAGGGAGGCCATTCGGTGCTGGCCTACGGAGTCGGTTTTGACAAAGGCGGCCTGTGCTTTGGCGATGGTGTCGTCGTCCAGATGAGCGATCAGACGGTCTGCGGCTTGCCAGGCCTCGTCGTTGGTTTCGCGTACAATCACATGCAGGCGAATACCGAAGCGTACCTTACGACCATGTTCTGCGGCTTTAGCGCGTACCTGGGCAATTTTCTCTTTGACCAGCTCCGGCGGCTCGCCCCAGGTCAGATAGAGATCGACCTGCTCGGCCGCCAGCGCCTGCGCCACGTCAGACGATCCGCCGAAATAGAGGGGAGGGCGCGGCTGCTGTACCGGCGGGAAGTAGAGCTTCGCATCGCGAACGTGGATATGTTTTCCTTCGAAGGTAACGGTTTCCCCTTCCAGCAGACGCCGCCAGACGCGGGTGAACTCTGCGGAAGCTTCATAACGCTCGGTGTGATCGAGGAAGACGCCGTCGCCCGCCAGCTCCTGCGGATCGCTGCCCGTCACCAGGTTGAACAGCGCGCGTCCGTTAGATAGCCTGTCCAGCGTTGCCGCCTGGCGCGCCGCGACGGTGGGAGACACTACGCTCGGGCGCAAGGCTACCAGGAACTTCAGGCGCTGGGTGACGGGGATCATGGATGCGGCAACGAGCCACGCATCCTCACATGAACGGCCCGTCGGGATCAGCACCCCGGTAAAACCGATGCGATCTGCCGCCTGGGCGATCTGCTGTAAATAGCCGTGATCGACCGGGCGGGCGCCTTCTTCTGTACCAAGATAGTGTCCATCACCGTGGGTGGGTAAAAACCAGAAAAGATTCAGACTCATGATTTTTTTCCTTCAATGCCAGCGGGTTGCCAGATGCGTTCGCGAATATTCACCTGCTTTGGAACCAGGCGGTTTTGATAAAAGAGATCGGCCGTTTGCTGCTGAAGCGCGGCAACGTGGGCGTTAACCGGCGCAATGGTGGTGGGTGGACGATGATCAAGATACGTGGCGATCACCGGTTCAGGTAAGCCCATGGTTTTTGCCAGCAACGTGATGCTCTGCTGACGCTGGCTCTGGGTCAGCGCATCGGCCTGGGTAAAGGTATCCAGCACCTGCTGAATAAAGGCGCCATTTTTCTCTGCGTACGGACGTGCCGCCAGGTAGAACGAACCGGTCTGCTTCAGGGTAGTGCCGTCTTTAAGCACCCTTACCCCGCCCTGCAACAGCGCGGCGGAGTAGTACGGATCCCAGATTGCCCAGGCATCGACGTTCTTTTGCTGAAACGCCGCGCGCGCATCGGCAGGCGTCAGGTATACGGGCTGGATATCGGTGAATTTAAGGCCGGCTTCCTGCAACGCGCGCAGCAGCAGGTTGTGCGAGCTGGAACCTTTCTGGAATGCAACCTTATGGCCTTTAAGATCGGCGACGCTTTTAATATCGCTGTTTTCCGGTACCAGGATCACCTCTGCCTTCGGCTTGGCGGGCTCAACGCCAACGTAAACCAGATCCGCCCCGGCAGCCTGAGCAAAGATAGGCGGGATATCGCCGGTGCTGCCTAAATCAATACTCCCGACGTTCAGCGCCTCCAGCATCTGTGGTCCGGCGGGAAACTCGACCCAGGAAAATGTGGTCTCCGGAAAGCGCGTCTCCAGCAGCGCATGGCTTTTCGCCAGCACCATGCTGATGCTACCTTTCTGATAACCGATACGCAGGCTCTCCGGCGCGGCCTCAGCCGCCTGAGCCAGTGATGCCACTGCCAGCAGTCCTGCCAGCCCGATACGGGTAACGGTTTTAAACATGGGCCACTCCTTGTGATTGATGACTTGCCGCTGCGTGACGATCCCGGCGGTTCAGGGCATGCCAGAAGGTTTCAAGCGCGCCGTCGAGGCGGGTTTGCAGGTTCGGCGTAAAATGCGGTTTATGCTGGTAATCAATCACCTGTGAGTCGTCAGCGAACACGCCATGCAGGATCTCCTGGGCTTTCAGCGCGTTCAGAACCGGCTTGAGGGCATAATCTACCGCCAGCAAATGGGCGACCGTGCCGCCCGTGGCCAGCGGCAGGACGACCTTGCCGTCCAGGGCGCGTTCGGGCAGCAGATCGAGCAGCGTTTTCAGCGCGCCGGAAAAAGAGGCTTTATAAATCGGTGTCGCGACGATCAGCCCGTCAGCACTCTTAAACTGTTCGATCAGGGTTTTCAGCGCCGGGCTGTCAAAACGGGCGTAGAGCAGATCTTCAGGCGCGAAATTGTGTAAATTCCAGTGACACACTTCCACATCCAGAGCATTAAGCTTTTCGCGAGCGTATTCCAGCAGAGCGCTGGAGCGTGAGGGGAAGCGTGGGCTTCCGGCCAGAGTAATGACGCGCATGGTTGCTCCTTATAACTAATTGTTTGCTTTTATCTAACATTCATAACAATTTTCAGGAGTGTGACATTGCGTGGTTATTCCACTAAATGATTTATCCTCAGGATGAATGCTGAAAAATGCATAAGAAGCGTGCCGATAAGTAAACGATTGCGTTTTAAACGGCTTTTTTTGCCACAGGTCAATTCCCTTTCCGGGCGGGATCGCACATAATCCCCTCCCGGTTTGCACACCGGGAATCCAGGAGAGTTCATGTACTACCCCTTCGTTCGTAAAGCCCTTTTCCAGCTCGATCCTGAGCGCGCTCATGAATTTACATTTCAGCAGTTACGCCGTATTACAGGAACGCCTCTGGCCGCGCTGGTGCGTCAAAACGTGCCGGAAAAACCCGTTCAGTGCATGGGCCTGACGTTCAAAAATCCACTGGGCCTGGCGGCCGGTCTGGATAAAAATGGCGAATGCATTGATGCACTCGGTGCGATGGGCTTTGGCTCGATCGAAATCGGGACGGTGACGCCGCGCCCGCAGCCGGGAAATGACAAGCCCCGTCTGTTCCGCCTGGTTGAAGCCGAGGGGCTGATCAACCGCATGGGCTTTAATAACCTTGGCGTCGATCGTCTGGTTGAGAACGTAAAAAAAGCCCATTTTGATGGCGTGCTGGGTATTAATATCGGCAAAAATAAAGACACCCCAGTCGAGCAGGGTAAAGATGACTATCTGATTTGTATGGAAAAAGTCTATGCCTATGCGGGTTATATCGCGGTGAATATATCATCGCCTAACACCCCAGGGCTGCGTTCATTACAATATGGCGAAGCGCTCGACGATCTTCTTAGCGCCATTAAAAATAAACAAACGGCGCTACAGGCGATCCACCATAAATATGTCCCGGTCGCGGTTAAGATCGCCCCGGATCTTTCGGTTGAAGAATTGATCCAGGTTGCCGACAGTTTAGTTCGCCATAATATTGACGGTGTGATTGCGACCAATACAACCCTCGACCGTTCCCTCGTTCAGGGAATGAAAAACTGTGACGAAGCGGGTGGATTAAGCGGACGTCCGGTTCAATTAAAGAGCACTGAAATTATTCGCGCACTGTCTGCGGAATTAAAAGGCCAGCTGCCGATTATTGGCGTGGGCGGCATTGATTCCGTCATTGCTGCACGTGAGAAGATGGCGGCTGGTGCATCACTGGTGCAAATTTATTCCGGCTTTATTTTCAAAGGGCCGCCGTTGATTAAAGAAATCGTCACGCATATCTAATCTTTTCTCTTAATCAGACAACCAGGGCTTTATTTCCAGCCCTGGTTGTTTTATATTCCGTCATTGTTGCTTATTTAGACATTATAGTCTTTTATTACTAGTGTTATAAGCGAAGCGGCAAACAGGACATTTTTAGTACAGGACGTTTTGGGGACGGGAGAAAAACATGCGAATTAAACCTGACGATAACTGGCGCTGGTATTTTTGTGAAGAGCATGACCGCATGATGCTCGACTTAGCCAATGGCATGTTGTTTCGTTCTCGTTTTGCGCGCCGAATGTTAACCCCTGACGCGTTTGCTCCTTCAGGCTTTTGCGTTGACGACGCTGCGCTCTATTTCTCTTTCGAAGAAAAATGCCGCGACTTCGATCTCTCCAAAGAACAGCGCGCTGAACTGGTTTTAAATGCGCTGGTGGCGATCCGTTTCCTGAAACCACAAATGCCGAAAAGCTGGCATTTCCTCGCGCACGGTATGAGCTGGACCCCGGCTACCGGCGATGCGGCAAGCGTCAATCTGAGCGATACCGAAGAAGAGGTGAATTTGCTGGTGGTTGAACCCGGTGAAAACGCCGCGCTCTGCCTGCTGGCCCAACCCGGCGTGACCATTGCCGGGCGAGTGATGCAGTTAGGCGACGCCATCAAAGTAATGAATGACAGGCTGAAGCCACAGCTGCGCGTGGATGCCTTCAGCCTCGAGCAGGCGGTTTAAGCTTCGAGCTGTACGCTCGTTTTTGGCACACAGCTACAGCACAGGATCGTGCCGTCATTGCCAATCGCAGATTTCTTCAGGGCACTCACTTCACCATCGACCAGTTTAATGCGACAGCATCCGCAGATCCCCGCGCGACAGGAATACGGTACGCGAATCCCTGCCTGCTCCAGCTGCTCCAGTAGCACCTGCTGATTATTGCCACGAATGACCTTGCCTTCCCAGTGAATATCCACCGCAGCGGCGACGTTTGTCTCAGGGGCGGCCATTTCATCTTGCTGGCCTGCGCCGTACACTCGTGCAGGTCCGCGAGTCAGAATTTCGACCTCGTCGCCCACGCGGATCACGCCGCTGGAGCGGGGGATCAGGTTCTGGCCGAAGTCGACATCACCGTTATCCTGCGCGGTACGAAATGACTGCAACGTTTTCAGCGGTTCGCCGGAAGGGTGTTTTTGGCCTTTCTCCGGGCTGACGGTGGTGAAAATACAGCGGCTGCACGGCTTCACGACATCAAAAATAACGCTGCCGATGCGGATGACTTTCCAGGTATCTTCATCCCAGGCGTCCGCGCCGGTCACCACCAGATTTGGGCGGAACTGCTCCATCTGCACGCTGGCTTTGCAGTGGCGCTGTAGATCACGCAGCGAGGCCTCGCTGGTCAGCAGGAAGGGAAATCCATCCGCGAAGGAGAGGGGAACCGCGTCGTGGCGTTTTACGCGACGGGTCAGCGCGGGTCCAACCCAGCGCAGCTGAACGTCGCGGGAGAAAAAGCCGCTCAGCCACTGGTTTATAGCGTCCGGCGCGATGCGCGCGGTAAAATGATTCCCCCACACTTCCGTTGGCGCATCGACGGGCGCAAAATCAGCAAAGCGGACAACCACGCTTGAGCCGTCCGGCGCGGTCAAATGCAAACCGTCATGAAGCGGGGAAGGGGTAAAGCGAACCATCTGCGGGAACTGGCGCGCGGTGATGAACGTACCGTCAGGCTCGGTGACCATAAAAATGCGATCGAAGGCGAAGCCGCTCATATCGGCCAGCGCGTGGGTCACGCCGATGCCGCGCATGGATTTCACCGGATGAATAAAAAGCCTGGATAACGTCGCCACTGCACACTCCCGCTAAAGAAATAAGCCTTCAACTTTATGACATACACGCCATATTAGCTATAATGCGCGACAATTTTCTATGAGTAAAAGTGACGATATGAATTCTCTGTTTGCCAGTACGGCCCGTGGGCTGGAAGAGCTGTTAAAAACTGAACTGGAAGGCCTGGGCGCGAAAGAGTGCCAGGTGGTTCAGGGTGGTGTCCATTTTGAGGGCGACACGCGGCTTATTTACCAGAGCCTGATGTGGAGCCGTCTGGCGTCGCGCATCATGCTGCCGATGAAAGAGTGCAAGGTCTACAGCGATCTTGATCTCTACACCGGCGTACAGATGATCGACTGGACAGAGATCTTCACGCCGGATGCCACCTTTGCGGTGCATTTCAACGGCGTCAACGACGAGATCCGCAACAGCCAGTACGGTGCCCTGCGCGTCAAAGACGCCATTGTGGACTGCTTCACGCGCCGTAATAAAGAACGTCCGAACGTTGACCGTGAAAACCCGGATCTGCGCATCAACGTCTGGCTTAACGGCGACACAGCGAGCATCTCCCTGGATCTGAGCGGGGCGGGCCTGCACCTGCGAGGCTACCGCGATCGCACCGGCATGGCGCCAATCAAAGAGACTCTGGCCGCCGCGATCGTGATGCGCTCTGGCTGGCAACCAGGTACGCCGCTGCTCGATCCGATGTGCGGTTCCGGTACGCTGCTGATTGAGGCCGCGATGCTGGCCACCGATCGTGCGCCAGGGCTGCATCGTGGACAGTGGGGCTTCAAAGGCTGGGCGCAGCACGATGAAGCCATCTGGAAAGAGGTTAAAGACGACGCGCAGACCCGCGCGCGTAAGGGGCTGGCGGAGTACACGTCTCGCTTTTACGGTTCGGACAGCGACGCGCGGGTAATTGAGCGCGCGCGCAGCAACGCCCGTCGTGCCGGAATCGGTGAGCTGGTGACCTTTGACGTAAAGGATGTGGCGAACCTGACCAATCCGCTGCCAAAAGGCCCGTACGGTACCGTTATCAGCAACCCGCCGTACGGTGAGCGTCTGGGCAGCGAGCCGGCGCTGATTGCCCTGCACAGCCTGCTGGGGCGCAACATGAAGGCGCATTTCGGCGGCTGGAATCTTTCTCTGTTTAGCGCCTCGCCGGAACTGCTGAGCTGCCTGCAACTGCGTGCAGATCGCCAGTTCAAGGCGAAAAACGGCCCGCTGGACTGCGTGCAGAAAAACTACCATTTGGCAGAGATTGCGGCGGACAGCAAACCGTCCGGCGTGGCGGAAGACTACGCCAACCGCCTGCGCAAGAATCTGAAGAAATTTGAGAAGTGGGCGAAGCAGGAAGGCATTGAATGTTATCGCCTGTACGACGCTGATTTGCCGGAATACAACGTGGCGGTTGACCGCTATGCGGACTGGGTGGTGGTTCAGGAATACGCTCCGCCGAAAACCATCGATGCGCAAAAAGCGCGCCAGCGTATGCTGGACGTGATTGCGGCCACCATCGCCGTACTCGGCATTTCGCCAAACAAGCTGGTGCTGAAAACCCGCGAGCGTCAGAAAGGCAAAAACCAGTATCAAAAGATGGGCGAGAAGGGCGACTTCATCGAAGTGGGCGAATATAACGCTCGCCTGTGGGTAAACCTGACCGACTACCTCGATACCGGCCTGTTCCTCGACCACCGTATCGCCCGCCGTATGCTGGGCCAGATGAGCAAGGGCAAAGACTTCCTGAACCTGTTCTCCTACACCGGCAGCGCCAGCGTTCATGCGGGGCTTGGCGGGGCGCGTAGCACCACCACGGTGGATATGTCCCGTACCTATCTGGAGTGGGCAGAGCGCAACCTGCGTCTCAACGGCTTAACCGGTCGACAGCATCGCCTGCTACAGGCCGACGTGCTGGGCTGGCTGCGTGACACCGACGAGCAGTTCGATCTTATCTTCATCGATCCGCCGACCTTCTCTAATTCCAAGCGTATGGAGGATAGCTTTGATGTTCAACGCGATCACCTGCGCCTGATGACCGACCTGAAGCGTCTGCTGCGTAAAGGCGGCACCATTATGTTCTCGAACAACAAGCGCGGATTCCGCATGGATCACGACGGCCTGGCCGAGCTGGGACTGAAAGCACAAGAAATCAGCCAAAAAACGCTGTCTCAGGACTTTGCCCGTAACCGTCAAATTCATAACTGCTGGCTGATCTCCGCGGTCTGAAAGGAAAAATAAATGTCTTTAATTAGTATGCATGGCGCGTGGCTCTCGTTCAGCGACGCACCGCTTCTCGATAATGCAGAACTGCATATCGAAGATAACGAGCGCGTCTGTCTGGTGGGCCGTAACGGCGCGGGTAAATCGACGCTGATGAAAATCCTCAACCGTGAGCAGGGGCTGGATGATGGCCGTATTGTTTACGAGCAGGATCTGATCGTCTCTCGCCTGCAACAGGATCCGCCGCGTAACGTTACCGGCAGCGTGTACGATTTCGTGGCCGAAGGGATTTCAGAGCAGGCGGAATACCTCAAGCGCTACCACGAGATTTCGCATCTGGTGATGACCGATCCAAGCGACAAGAATCTCAACGAGCTGGCAAAAGTGCAGGAGATGCTCGATCACCACGGCCTGTGGCAGCTGGAAAACCGCATTAACGAAGTGCTGGCTCAGCTTGGCCTGGAAGCGGATATGGAGCTGTCGGCGCTCTCCGGCGGCTGGCTGCGTAAAGCCGCGCTGGGACGTGCCCTGGTGAGCGGGCCTAAGGTGCTGCTGCTGGACGAACCGACGAACCACCTGGATATCGAAGCGATTGACTGGCTGGAAGGGTTCCTGAAAACCTTTAACGGCACCATTATCTTCATCTCCCACGACCGTTCGTTCATCCGCAATATGGCCACGCGCATTGTCGACCTCGACCGCGGCAAGCTGGTGACCTATCCGGGCGATTACGATACCTATCTGCTGGAAAAAGAAGAGAACCTGCGCGTCGAAGAGCTGCAAAACGCCGAATTCGACCGCAAGCTGGCGCAGGAAGAGGTGTGGATCCGCCAGGGCATCAAGGCGCGTCGTACGCGTAATGAAGGCCGCGTTCGTGCCCTGAAGGCGATGCGTCGCGAACGTAGCGAGCGCCGCGAAGTCATGGGCAGCGCCAAAATGCAGGTGGAAGAGGCGTCCCGCTCGGGCAAGATTGTCTTCGAAATGGAGAACGTCAATTATTCGGTTGACGGCAAAGTGCTGGTGAACGATTTCTCCGCTCAGGTTCAGCGCGGCGACAAAATTGCGCTTATCGGTCCAAACGGCTGCGGCAAAACCACGCTGTTGAAACTGATGCTGGGCCAGTTGCAGGCCGACAGCGGTCGCATTCACTGCGGTACCAAACTGGAAGTGGCGTACTTCGACCAGCACCGCGCAGAGCTGGATCCGGACCGTACGGTGATGGATAACCTCGCAGAGGGTAAACAGGAGGTGATGGTTAACGGCAAGCCGCGTCACGTGCTGGGCTACCTTCAGGACTTCCTGTTCCATCCGAAACGCGCCCTGACGCCTGTGCGCGCGCTGTCCGGCGGTGAGCGTAACCGTCTTTTGCTGGCGCGCCTGTTCCTGAAACCCAGTAACTTACTGATTCTCGATGAACCGACGAACGATCTGGATGTCGAAACGCTGGAACTGCTGGAAGAGTTGATTGATGGTTATCAGGGAACCGTGATGCTGGTCAGCCACGATCGCCAGTTTGTCGATAACACTGTCACCGAGTGCTGGATCTTCGAAGGTGAAGGACGCATCGGACAATATGTGGGTGGCTATCATGACGCGCGTGGTCAGCAAGCGCAGTCGCTGGTGCAAAAACAGGCGAAGACTAAAAATGTCGCTGAACCTGCTGTTGCAAAAGCAGAAACCGCCAAAAAATCTCCAGCTAAAATGAGCTATAACTTGCAGCGCGAGCTGGAAGGGCTGCCGCAGCGTCTGGAAGAACTGGAAGCGGCGCTGGAAGCACTGCAAATTCAGGTCGCGGATGCGTCATTCTTTACGCAGCCTCACGACTATACTCAGAAAGTATTGGCTGAACTCTCCCAGGCCGAGCAGGCGCTGGAAGAAGCTTTTGAGCGCTGGGAGTACCTTGAGTCTCTGAAAAACGGCGCATAACAGGGATAATCTATGTGTGACCAGCACCGTGCCGATCGGCATATATTATGCTCGCAATGCGATATGCTCGTGGCGTTGCCAGAGCTTGGTCACGGACATAAGGCTGCCTGCCCGCGCTGCGGAGCTACGCTGACGACCGAATGGGACGCGCCAAGGCAGCGTCCTACGGCTTACGCGCTGGCAGCCCTGTTCATGTTACTGCTCTCCAATCTCTTCCCTTTCATCTCTATGAAAGTGGGCGGGATGACAAGCCAGGTGGATTTACTGGAAATTCCAGGCGTGATGTTCTCGGAAGATTACGCCAGCCTCGGCACCTTCTTTCTTCTGTTCGTTCAGATAGTCCCGGCTTTTTGCCTGGTCGTCATTCTTTTGCTGGTCAACCGCGTCAGGATGCCTACCGCCCTTAAAATCAAACTCGCGCGCATCCTGTTCCAGCTGAAAAGCTGGGGGATGGCGGAAATTTTTCTGGCAGGTATCCTCGTCAGCTTCGTGAAGCTGATGGCCTACGGCGACGTGGGGATTGGCAGCAGCTTTATTCCCTGGTGTCTGTATTGCGTGCTGCAACTGCGCGCGTTCCAGTGCGTGGACCGACGCTGGGCCTGGGACGATATTGCCCCGGCCCCGACGCTCTCGCGGACGGTAAAGGTGGGCGTACCGGGTATCCGTCAGGGGCTTCGCTCCTGCTCCTGCTGCACCGCCGTGCTGCCAGCGGAGGTCGAGGTGTGTCCGCGCTGTGAAACAAAAGGTCACGTGCGGCGTAAAAATAGCCTGCAATGGACCATGGCGCTGCTGGTGACCTCCATCATGCTCTATCTGCCCGCCAATATATTGCCAATCATGATCACCGATCTGCTTGGCGACAGAATGCCCTCGACCATCCTTGCCGGGGTCATTTTGCTGTGGAGCGAGGGATCATACCCTGTTGCAGGGGTCATATTTCTCGCCAGTATTATGGTTCCGACCTTGAAGATGATTGCCATTGCCTGGCTTTGCTGGGATGCGAAAGGGCACGGTAAGCGTGACAGTGAGCGTATGCATCTGATTTATGAGGTCGTGGAATTTGTTGGCCGCTGGTCGATGATTGACGTGTTCGTGATTGCGGTTCTCTCTGCGCTGGTGCGTATGGGAGGGCTGATGAGTATTTATCCCGCTATGGGAGCGCTGATGTTTGCGTTGGTCGTCATTATGACCATGTTTGCGGCCATGACCTTCGACCCTCGTTTATCGTGGGATCGTGAGCCCGATTCAAGCCATGAGGAAGAGTAAGAGCATGGAAAATAAGAGTGGAGAGGCTAAAGTGCAGAAGGTCAGAAACTGGTCGCCGGTGTGGATTTTCCCCATCGTGACCGCGCTGATTGGTGCATGGATCCTGTTTTATCATTACAGCCATCAGGGACCGGAAGTGACGCTCATCACCACCAATGCAGAGGGGATTGAGGGCGGGAAAACCACCATCAAGAGCCGCAGCGTGGATGTGGGCGTCGTCGAAAGCGCGACCCTGACGGATGATTTAACCCATGTTGAAATCAAGGCCCGCCTGAATGCCGGCATGGAAAAACTGCTTCATGAAGATTCCGTTTTTTGGGTGGTGAAACCTCAGGTCGGAAGAGAAGGCATCAGCGGTTTAGGGACGCTGCTTTCAGGGGCTTACATTGAACTCCAGCCCGGCAGCAAAGGTACCCAGCCAGCAGACTATCAGCTGCTGGATTCACCGCCGCTTGCGCCGCCGGATGCAAAAGGGATCCGCGTTATTCTGGACAGCAAAAAAGCGGGTCAGCTCTCGCCGGGCGATCCGGTGCTGTTCCGTGGGTATCGGGTCGGTTCGGTTGAAACAAGCACCTTCGATCCGCAAAAACGGACCATCAGCTATCAGCT
The DNA here is from genome assembly GCF_900322725.1 of Enterobacter cloacae complex sp. Classification (NCBI taxonomy): domain Bacteria; kingdom Pseudomonadati; phylum Pseudomonadota; class Gammaproteobacteria; order Enterobacterales; family Enterobacteriaceae; genus Enterobacter; species Enterobacter cloacae complex sp. Next base: position 3,761,620 of record NZ_LT991957.1, read on the forward strand.
TTTTATCAATGCGCCTAATGACCGCCTGGTGACCAGCAACGTTCGCTTCTGGAAAGACAGCGGGATCGCGGTGGATCTGACCTCTGCGGGTATGCGCGTTGAAATGGGCTCACTCACTACGCTGTTTGGCGGGGGCGTCAGTTTCGACGTGCCGGAAGGCATGGATCTCGGACAACCGGTGGCGGAGAAAACCGCCTTCAGGCTGTTTGACGATCAAAAAAGTATTCAGGATGCGCTCTATACCGATCACATTGACTACCTGATGTTCTTTAAGGACTCCGTACGCGGCTTGCAGCCAGGGGCGCCAGTCGAGTTCCGCGGTATCCGTCTGGGGACTGTGGGACAAGTGCCTTACTTTGTTCCGGGCCTTAAGCAGATGCTTGATGATGATTATCGTATTCCGGTGCTGATCCGCATCGAACCTGAGCGTTTGATTAACCAGATAGGTGAGGATCAGGATATCGGGGAGCATATCAGCGACCTGCTGAACCGCGGCCTGCGCGGCTCGCTGAAAACCGGCAACCTGGTGACAGGGGCGCTGTATGTCGATATGGACTTCTATCCTAAAGCGCCTGCCATGACGGGTATCCGCGAATTTGGCGGCTACAAAATCATTCCTACGGTCAGCAGTGGTCTGGCGCAGATCCAACAGCGTCTGATGGAAACGCTGGATAAGATTAATAATCTGCCGTTGAATCCAATGCTTGAAGCCGCGACGGGTTCACTGCATCAGAGCCAGGCGACGATGCAACGTCTGCAAACCACGCTGGATAATATCAACAAGATCACTGCTAACCAGTCCATGCAGCAGCTGCCGCAGGATATGCAGAAAACCTTGCGCGAGCTGAACCGCAGCATGCAGGGCTTCCAGCCGGGCTCGGCGGCCTACAACAAGATGGTGGCGGATATGCAACGTCTTGATCAGGTTTTACGCGAGCTACAGCCCGTTCTGAAAACGCTCAATGAAAAGAGCAACGCGCTGGTGTTTGAAGCGAAAGATAAAAAGGATCCTGAGCCTAAGAGGGCGAAACAATGAAAAAATGGCTAATCATCGTGGGCGCACTGGTATTAACGGCCTGTAGCTCCGGAAGCGACAACAAAAGCTACTACCAGCTGCCGCTAAGCGCGCAGCCGGGTGCGCAGAGCAGCACCTCGCAGGGCAGTCGTCTGCTGTGGGTTGAACAGGTTGCCGTGCCGGATTATCTGGCGGGCAACGGGGTGGTCTACCAGACCAGCGATGTGCAGTACGTTATCGCCAACAATAACCTGTGGGCCAGCCCGCTGGATCAGCAGCTTCGCAATACGCTGGTGGCGAACCTGAGCAGCCAGCTTCCTGGTTGGGTAGTCGCCTCACAGCCTCTGGGAAGCGATCAGGACACGCTGAATGTTAACGTGACGGGGTTTCACGGCCGCTATGACGGCGCCGTGGTTATCAGCGGGGAGTGGCTGCTGAATCACCAGGGTCAGCTGATTAAGCGTCCTTTCCATCTGGAGCTTAAGCAGCAGAAAGATGGCTATGACGAAATGGTGAAAGTGCTGGCACAGGGCTGGGCACAGGAGTCGGCGGCCATTGCCAGAGAGATTTCCCGTCTGCCATAAGTAAAATTCATCGACAAAAGCCGCACTCAGCGACGCGCTGATGGCGGCTTTTTTTTCGTTTTGCGCTCAGGCTGTTACTTGTGCCGCATCACATTTTTTGTACAAACGATCTTCCATGTAGCTCACAAATATGACACCCGTATGAATTTTGAACGTTGACGCTGAAGCTGATTCGGGGTATTCGTTAACTGTGCTTGCACATATTGCAACCACTGTTTTCTTTCCACCAGACAAAAGAATGAGGGAAACGAGGCATGAAGAGACAGAAACGAGATCGCCTGGAAAGGGCTCATCAACGTGGTTATCAGGCTGGCATCGCCGGACGTTCTAAAGAAATGTGTCCCTATCAGGCCCTGAATCAAAGGTCCCAATGGCTAGGGGGCTGGCGAGAAGCCATCGGAGACAGGGCAGTACTTGCCTGATACCGTCTCTTTAAAAAGAAACCTCCGCAATGCGGAGGTTTCGCCTTTCTGGGAGGCGCTAAAAGCCGTTATCAGAAAGCAGAGGTATCCTGGAACAGACCCACTTTCAGGTCGTTTGCGGTATAGATCAGACGACCATCTACCAGCACTTCGCCATCCGCCAGGCCCATGATCAGACGGCGGTTAACGATACGTTTGAAGTGGATGCGGTAGGTGACTTTCTTCGCGGTAGGCAGAACCTGACCGGTGAATTTCACTTCGCCTACGCCCAGCGCGCGGCCTTTGCCTTCACCGCCAAGCCAGCCCAGATAGAAGCCTACCAGCTGCCACATGGCATCGAGGCCCAGGCAGCCAGGCATTACCGGATCGCCAATAAAGTGGCAACCGAAGAACCACAGGTCCGGGTTGATATCGAGTTCTGCTTCTACGTAACCCTTATCAAAGTTGCCGCCGGTTTCGGTCATTTTCACGACACGGTCCATCATCAGCATATTTGGGGCTGGTAACTGCGGGCCTTTCGCGCCAAACAGTTCACCGCGACCAGAGGCAAGAAGGTCTTCTTTCGTATAGGATTCGCGTTTATCTACCATGTTCTCAGTAAGCCTTATTTTAGTGAAGCACGCAGGATAGCTAACACGTGTACGCTGAACAAGTCCGATCAGTTTGAACTAAACCAACTTAACCAGCGCAACGGCCACGGATAACGATGACGAGCATCCTGCTGTGTCGCCTGAGCTATACGTTCCTGAATGGTCTGCATCAGGGTTGTCTGGCCTTCGCCGTCCCAGACCAGGTTCGTCAGTAAGGGTAGTGCATCCTCAACGCCTTCGATGGCCCAGACGGTGAATTGTTCCTGCTCTACCGCATCCAGAATCGCCTGGCTCAGGCTCAAATGGCGAGCGTTAGGTGCCGGAATAATCACGCCCTGTTTGCCGTTTAAACCGCGCTGCTGGCAGATAGCAAAGAACCCTTCGATTTTCTCATTCAGTCCGCCCACCGGTTGGGCACGACCAAACTGATCCACGGATCCGGTAATCGCAATGTTCTGGTTAATCGGCACGTCTGCAAGCGCGCTGATCACGGCGCACAGCTCCGCCATGGAGGCGCTGTCGCCGTCGACTTCGCTGTAGGACTGCTCAAAGGTTAACGAGGCAGAGAAGGGGAGCTGCTGCTCGAGCTGGAGTTCAGACATCAGGAATGCCTGCATGATCATCATGCCTTTAGCATGAATATTTCCGCCCAGTTCCGCCTTGCGTTCAATATCGGTAAATTCGCCGTCACCAATGTGCACCACACAGCTGATGCGGGAAGGCTCGCCGAAGGCGCGCGGGTGTCCTGGGAACTCGATGACGGATAAGGCGTTGATTTGCCCGATACGTTCGCCCTCGGTCTCCACCAGAATCTGTTCCAGCAGAATTTCATCCTGCATACGGTCAGCAAGATAGCCTTCGCGCCATTCGCGCTGGGCCAGCATCTGGCTAAGCTGCTCGCCGGTAAACGTACCGTTGCCGCTGATTACGCCGACTTCACGCAGCTGTTTACTGATCCAGAGCGGGCAGAGCGGCAGGGTTTCCTGATCGCCGGTGTAGCGTACGGCCTCGCGGATTAAACCAGGCCACGCATCGCTGGCAGGCGAGGGCAGCGCGAAACGTTCCGCCACGGCCATCACCCACTGGCACCACTGCGCCATATCATCGGCATCAGCAATCTGAATATTGTCTTCAAATTCGCTATAGACAGCCTGCTCCGCGAGTTCAGGCTCCATTTCCTGGAAGTCCGCCAGCGATTCGCGATCGCCCGTCAGCACGACGGTCAGCGACAGCGGCATCGACGGGATGGAGACCGGCAGAGGACGTGAATCGTCGTAGCCTACCCAGTCAAAACGTTGCTGCGTCACTACCGTTTTCAGGCGCATCCACAGCAGCGGCTGCGCAAGCAGCGTACGCAGGGAAATGAGCAGCACGCCGCCGTTCGCGCGGTGTACCAGCCCGGGTTGCAGTGACACCTCGCCATTGAACTGACGAAGGCAACCGAACAGCTGTTCGGCTTCCGCCCAGCTGGCAGTAATCACTTCGCCTTTGGCTGCGAACAGCCCGTCGGCCTGTGCGGCGGGTTCGAACGTCACGTCGCGTCCGGCAATATGATACTGACCACCAAAAACGGCGTTCGTTTTTGGCTGCAGCTGGCGCATGGCATCACCGAGAAGCGTCAAATACTCGGCTTCTTCCGGGGCTTTGAGCAGCATGAAGGGAGATGTGGCCCATGGGGATGACATCTGCTCCAGCGCATAATGCAAACGCGGTTGTGTCTCGCTAAGTATGTATTCGTGTTCTTTTGTGAGGTCTGGCTGTGTAAACAGTTCCTGATAGCTTTCGGTATCCGGAACAAGGTCACGCCATGCAAGTTTCGTAATGGTCAAAGTTGATGTTTTTTAGTCAGAAGTAAAACCGTGGAGTATACCGTAAGCGGCGCACTCTGCCCAATCAGGATTCGGGTTTTCATCATGCGGACTGCCGCAGCGTTTCACAGGATATGATTTCTTTTCAGCAGATTGCTAAAAAACTGATATTCTGAACTGAGTTACACGGTAACACTGAGATCGCAATGAAATATCAACAACTGGAAAACCTCGAAAGCGGCTGGAAATGGAAGTACCTGGTCAAAAAGCACCGTGAAGGGGAGCTGATCACCTGCTACATCGAAGCCAGCGCGGCACAAGAAGCTGTGGATATGTTGCTGACCCTCGAAAACGAACCGGTACAGGTCAACGGCTGGATCGAGAAACATATTAATCCGGCCTTGTTGAACCGGATGAAGCAAACTATCCGCGCTCGTCGTAAACGGCATTTCAATGCCGAGCATCAGCACACCCGTAAGAAATCTATCGACCTGGAGTTTATGGTCTGGCAACGTCTGGCCGGGCTTGCGCAACGGCGCGGGAAAACGCTGTCGGAAACGGTGGTGCAGCTGATTGAAGATGCCGAGCATAAAGAGAAGTATGCCAGCCAGATGTCGACGCTGAAGAACGATTTGCAGGCACTGCTGGGTAAAAAATAACGTTTTTGCTTTTGTTCAGATAATAAAAAACCCCGCATGGCGGGGTTTTTTTATAAGACGATAACTTATGCCGCAGGCTGAGTTACAACGTCTTTGATACCTTTAACTTCGATCTCTACGCGACGATCTGGTGCCAGGCAGTCGATCAGTGCAGCGCGTGGTTTCACGTTGTCACAGGTAGAACCGGTAACTGGGTTAGATTCGCCCATACCACGTGGGGAGATCTTGTTAGCTGGGATACCTTTAGATACCAGGTAATCAACTACAGACTGAGCACGTTTCTCAGACAGACCCTGGTTGTAAGCGTCAGAACCGATACGGTCGGTGAAGCCCAGAACCACTACAGAACCGTCTTTAGGATCCAGGTTGCTCAGCTGGGTGTACAGCTGATCCAGTGCCTGCTGACCTTCTGGTTTCAGGGTAGCTTTGTTGAAGTTGAACAGAACGTCAGACTTCAGAGTGAAGTGCTTGGTCTGTACTTCTGGAGCTGGAGCCGGCGCTGGAGCTACGACTGGCGCATCTTCCTGCTGACCGAAACGGTAAGAAACACCAACGCTCAGCATGCCGTTGTCTGGACGAACGCCAACGGTAGCACCGTCACCGATGTTGTTAACCCACTGGTATTCCAGACGGGTAGCGATGTCGCGGGTCATTGCCCACTCAACGCCGCCAGCGAATACTGGGGAAACGCCAGTGTCGTGGTCGTCACCAGCGATGCTGTTGCTGGAGTCTGCACGCCATACCATGCCGCCCAGACGGGTGTACACGTCCAGATCGTCAGTTACTGGGTAACCCAGTTTAGCGGTCAGCTGAACGCCTTGAGCTTTGAAAGCGCCATTTACGTTGTCGCCTTTGTACGGCATACGACCTAACCAGTCGTAACCCATTTCAAAGCCAACATACGGGTTAACCTGATAGCCACCGAACGCACCTGCACCCAGCTGGCTCTCGTGAGTAGGGCCATCGTTGTTCAGGCTGCTGTTGTACCAACCGGTGTCATGGAACTGAGACCAGCCCAGTTTACCACCTGCATACCAGGTATTATCTTTCGGAGCGGCCTGCGCTACGGTAGCGAAGCCAGCCAGTGCCACTGCAATCGCGATAGCTGTCTTTTTCATTTTTTGCGCCTCGTTATCATCCAAAATTTGCCATGAATATCTCCATCGGAGAAATCACGGTTAAATCCTTCACCGGGGGGCGTGGTCAAATATAAACCTACCGATATCTTCGGCTTAGGCCGAGCACCCCTGGCGATGTAAAGTCTACAACGTAGCTGAAAACTTACAAGTGTGAAGTCCGTCAGGCATATGAAAAAAAAAGTTCCGTATACCTAATATTTAACATTTTTTGAACGATTTTTGTGCAGTAAAATTAACGAGAACCGCGTCAGACAAGCCTTGCCGCAGTTTTGGCGCATTGAACTTTTTTTGCATACTGCGGTCGAAAAAAATTCCAGGAAAACTCTTAAAATGACTCAATGGTACACATTTGAGTGAATTTTTAGCCCGGGATGTTGTCCTCTGCGATAGGAATCTTCACGAACCGGCCGCATGATGAACCCCATCGCATTACCTTCTTCAGCAGCTTCAGTCAGACGCAAATGTTCCTCTTGCGACAGATCTTCAGGTAACCATCCAATCACGACGCTATAGTTCCCGGTACGTAATGCCCGAACCATCGACTCGACCGTATCGCAAGGGGAGAGTTGGTTGATCTGCATTACCTTCGCCAACGGCAGACCCGCCGACTGAACCCATTCACGACTTAATTTTTGCTGTGGCGTCAGCCAGAGCTGCCAGCGAGACTGTTGGCCGAGCTGCTGCAAAAGCGGCAGGAGTAACAGTTGTGTTAACAGCGGCTGGTCTTCACGGTAAACCACTTCACTGATAAGCCCTGTCGATACACGCCCGATAGAATTCTGCGCAACATTGCCTGCGGCAGAAGTAGAAGGTGTTAAGTGATTTGCATAGCCTGAAGTGTACATGTTCATTCCAGCCCTGTGGTTACTGTATGGATATACAGTAACCCCTGTGTGCATAAAGATCAACCTCATTTTCGGAAAGCGACTCGCAAATTTCATCCATTCCCGGTGAACCTGAAAAAATCATCTTGCCCAACGGCAATAAGTTGCCTATTTTCCTGCTAACGGATCCGTTAGTAAGAAATATCGTGTTTACTCTATGATTTTAAATGGAATTATCATGAAAAAGATATCCTATGAGCGGATTTATCAATCGCAGGAATACCTCTCTCCGCTGGGTGAAATTCACCATCGAGCCCTGTTTGGCGGTTATACCCTGGCCGTGGATGAAGCTGTGTTTGCAATGGTGTCTGACGGTGAGCTTTATCTTCGCGCCTGTGAGCAGAGTGCAAAATACTGTGTAAAAAATGCCTCCTCTTTTCTGACGCTGATGAAACGAGGACGTCCTGTTCTGCTTAATTACTATCGTGTGGATGAGGGGCTTTGGCAAAACAGGGAAAAGTTGCTTCAGCTCTCCTCGTTTGCGCTCGATGCTGCCAGGAAAGAGCGCTACCAGCGCCATCAGCGTAACCGGCTAAAAGACCTGCCAAACCTGACTTTTCAGATTGAGGTCCTGCTGATGGAAGCGGGTATCACCAATGAAGAGACGCTACGACAGCTGGGTGCGAAGACGAGCTGGCTGAAAATGCGCTCCAGAAATAAGGCGCTGAGCATCCGGGTTTTGTTCGCGCTTGAAGGCGCCATCGAAGGGCTTCACGAAGCGGCACTCCCGGCGGATATTCGCCGGGAGCTTACGGAGTGGTTTAATGCGCTGCCTGAGTCGCAGGGGCATCATTCCGCCAGGTAGCAATCTGCTGTCGCAGTCGACAAATTTCCGGCAGCAAAGCGATAAGCAGGCCAATTTGCTGTAGGACCAGCGGAGCTTTGTTGTCGGTCCCCGGATCCAGGTGTGCAATACGCTGCACCAGTTCATCCAGTGCCTGGTGCACCCGCGGCTCATCCGCAGGTTGGTGATGAAGCGCGTCATCAACGTAGCAAACGGCATCGTCCAGCAGCGCCAGGATCTCCGGATTGGTCAGCTTTTCACGGTGGGCGCCCAGGGTAGAGATATAGCTGGTGAACGTGTGGTTCAGGCACAGCAGCCGGAAGGCCGTTTCGCGAATTTCTGCCGTGGCGCGCGGCTCTGTTGACATATTAGAGACGACTGAAGCCAGCTCTGCGTCAGTGTTATGCGCATCGCGGCGGGCAATGCGATAGGCCAGACGGTTATCGCGACCCTGATGGTACTGCTCAAGAATGGCGTCCAGATAGCGGCAGTTGGCGTTCATTGCTCTGTCGGAGACGCGCGGTAAGTTTCGAAAACGCCAGTCAGGCCAGATGAAGCTCACCGCTGCCCAGGCAATGGCGCAGCCGATTAGCGTGTCGATCACGCGGGGGAGGGCAACTTCAAACCCTTCCCCCAGCAAATTGAAGCAGAGCAGCACCAGCAACGTGATGAACATTGTGGCGTGAGCGTACTGCACATTGCGGAAGGCGAAGAACAACACGCCGGTGATCACAATAAGGATAAGCTGTCCTTCTACAGAAGGCACAAAATAGAGCACCGGCAGACCGATGGCGACCCCGACTAACGTCCCGACAATACGCAGCGCAAGTCGATGGCGGGTAGCGTTATAGTTCGGCTGGCAGACGAACAGGCTGGTCAGCAGGATCCAGTATCCGTGATGCAGCCCTGTTATCTGGATAAATGCATAGCCCACGCACAGCACCAGCGACATCCTCACCGCATGGCGAAAGAGTGCGGAATCCGGCGTAAAATGACGGCTCAGGCGCAGCCAGATATCGCTGAAGCCGTTCAGACTGTCATCCGCAAGCCGGTTGTCAGCATCGTTGGCCGGCATCGCCATCGCCTGTTCAGACTCAATGGTGGCCAGCTGGGCATCAATGGCTCGCAGGTTGTTGAGCAGGAATCCCAGGGCTTTGAACTGCTCCGGCGAGGTTCCGCTGGCCTGAACGCGATCGAGCGCCGCATCCAGGTGACTGAACGCGCGCTCAAAGCGAGGATCATGCTGATAGGGCGTGCGCAGCAGTATTGAGCGCGCAAGCTGCTGGCAGGCCTGAGACTGCATCGACAGCAGGCGCTGGAAGCGAAACATCACGTCGCTGTAGCGGAATTTCTCGCGCAGATCAGCGTACTGCACATGCGAGGAGCTGGCGCGCTCGTGAATATCCTGGGCGACAAAGTAGTAGTGGAGGGTGCGTCGGGTACCGCGCTGACCGCGATCGCCGCGCAGACGGGTGAGCAGAGACGCTTTGGTCTGGTTCAGCGTAGCGACCAGTTGGCCATTTGCCAGCGCCAGATCGTACAGCGGCGCCTGGCTATCCTCTTCGATATCCGGATCGAACAGCCGCGACTTCAGCTCCAGATAGTGGGCCAGCTGCTCATAGCTGCGGGCAAGGTTGTCCTGCAAGGCACGGACCGGAAAAATAAGATGCCCGGTTAAGGTCAGCAGGTTATACCAGATAGCGCCCAACAGCAGCAGGAGTGGCTGCTGATACCACTGATCGTAAAGGGAGACCCCCAGCATGGTGTAAATGGCAATCAGCAGGGCGCCGAACGCGATAGTGGCGTAGCGTTGCCCGAGGCCGCCGAGCAAAATGAAGCCGCTGGTCGACACCGTCAGCCCTAAGGCAAACAGCCAGGGCCAGGGGAAAAGCAGCTCCACGGAGGCGGAGGCAATAAAGAAGCAGACCAGCGTGATGACCAGGTTACGCAAACGTCCGGCCAGGCGGTCGTCAAGATCGGCCAGCGCGCCGGCCACCACCCCAAGCGTGAGGGGAATGGTGAGCTTAACGTCATTCAGCCACCACGGCAGCGCCACGGTGCCGCAGAGAGCGATAAAGATCCTGACGTTATACAGCCAATTACTGTTCCACGTATAGCGACGAATCAGGGGGCTTAGCATGAGAGCGGCCAGTCCTTATTACTGAAAACGACGACGGGCATTGGCTTCACGCGCGGCTTGCGCCACTTCGACCGGGACAACGCGGCGTCCGACCGGCCACAGGGCGATGGTGGCAATCTTGAAATTAGCGATGCCAACCGGAATGCCAATAATCGTAATGCACTGGGCGATACCGGCGAAGATATGCATCAGACACAGCCACCAGCCAAAGAAGATCAGCCACAGAATATTCAGCAGCGTGCCGCCGGTATTCTTCAGGGCATTTTTTCTTTCCGGCTCCAGCTCATCCACGTGTACGGCTTCATTTCCATAAGGAACGAGGGACAGTTTGGTGATTTCCCAACAGGAGCGCGTCAGCGGAAGCGTAAAGATGAGCACAATGCTCACCAGGGTGGCGAAAAGCCAGGAAAGGGTGGTGGCAAAACCGCCAAGGACAAAATTCAACACATTCAGAACGGTACGCATAAACCCTCATTTCCTTCGATATGATTAACGCCTGGTGATTGTAACGTTTTTTTGGGCTGGAGCACCTTAAAACTGGCAGTTAAACTGTCTGACAAATTATTACCTCGTGGATCCGGCAGGATATGGAACTGAAAGCTACTTCAATGGGCAAACGCCTGGCGCAGCACCCTTACGACAAGGTTGTCCTCCTCAATGCGGGAGTGAAAGTCTCCGGTGAACGCCACGAATACCTTATTCCGTTTAATCAGCTGCTGGCCATCCACTGCAAGCGTGGGCTGGTGTGGGGCGAGCTGGAGTTCGTCCTGCCGGCAGAGAAAGTGGTGCGACTCCACGGGACGGAGTGGGGTGAAACCCAGCGCTTCCATCATCATCTGAACGCGCGCTGGCAGCAGTGGAGCCAGGAGATGAGCGTGATTGCCGCACAGGTACTGCACCAGGTGCTGGACGATATCGCGTTAAGCAATACCCAGCAGAAGTGGCTGACGCGTCAGCAAACCGCCGGGCTTCAGCAAAAAATCACCCAGGCGCTGACGGCGTTGCCTTTACCCGTGGCGCGGCTGGAGGAATTTGATAACTGCCGTGACGCGTGGCGGCAGTGTCAGGCATGGCTCAGCGATATTGAGAAAAGCCGTCTGGGGCACAATCAGGCCTGGACCGATGCGATGCTTACGCAATATGCCGATTTCTTCAGCACGGTGGAATCATCGCCCCTCAATCCTGCCCAGGCGCGCGCCGTGGTGAATGGCGAGCAGTCTTTGCTGGTGCTGGCAGGGGCCGGGAGCGGCAAAACATCGGTGCTGGTGGCGCGCGCGGGCTGGCTTCTGACGACGGGCGAGGCGGTTGCCGACCAGATTTTGCTGCTGGCCTTTGGCCGCAAAGCGGCGCAGGAAATGGACGAGCGCATTCAGGCGCGTTTGCATACTCAGGATATCGCGGCGCGCACGTTCCACTCTCTCGCGTTACATATCATTCAACAGGGCAGCAAAAAAGTCCCTGTTGTCAGCAAGCTGGAGAGTGATGCTCAGGCTCGCCAGGCGCTGTTTATTAAGACATGGCGTCAGCAGTGCAGCGAGAAAAAGGCGCAGGCGAAAGGCTGGCGTCAGTGGCTTGAAGAGGAGCTGAACTGGGCGGTGCCGGAGGGCAGCTTCTGGCAGGATGAAAAGCTGGCGCGCCGGCTGGGTTCCCGTCTCGACCGGTGGGTAAGCCTGATGCGGATGCACGGCGGCTCTCAGGCCGAGATGATAGAAAGCGCACCGGAAGCGATCCGCGCCGTATTCTCTAAGCGGGTTAAGCTGATGGCGCCGATGCTCAAAGCGTGGAAAACCGCGCTGAAAGAGGAAAACGCGGTCGATTTTTCCGGGCTGATCCATCAGGCCATTATCATTCTGGAAAAAGGGCGCTTCGTTAGTCCGTGGAAACACATTCTGGTGGATGAGTTTCAGGATATCTCGCCGCAGCGCGCTGCGCTGCTTTCGGCGCTGCGGGCGCAGAATAAACACACGTCGCTGTTTGCCGTGGGCGATGACTGGCAGGCAATCTACCGTTTCAGCGGGGCGCAGCTTTCCCTCACCACGGCTTTCCACCACTATTTTGGTGAAGGCGACCGCAGCGATCTCGACACCACCTACCGCTTTAACGCGCGAATTGGTGAAATTGCCAACCGCTTTATTCAGCAGAACCCGCATCAGCTGTCGAAGCCGCTTAACAGCCTGACGCCGGGGGATAAAAAGGCCGTCACCCTGCTGGCGGAGGATCAGCTGGAGCCGCTGCTGGACAAACTGAGCGGCTATGCGAAACCCGATGAGCGCATCCTGGTGCTGGCGCGTTACCACCACCTCAAACCCGCGGCGCTGGAAAAAGCGGCGACGCGCTGGCCAAAACTACAGCTCGATTTTATGACCATTCACGCCAGTAAAGGGCAGCAGGCTGATTACGTGATTGTGGTGGGGCTAAAAGAGGGGAGCGACGGTTTCCCGGCACCCGCGCGGGAATCCGTGATGGAAGAGGCGTTACTGCCGGTTCCCGAAGATTTCCCGGATGCCGAAGAGCGGCGTTTGCTGTACGTGGCGATAACCCGCGCGCGGCATCGCGTGTGGCTATTGTTCAACAAAGAGGAGCCGTCGGTGTTTGTCGATATTTTGAAGAGTATTGACGTGCCGTTAGCGAGAAAGCCGTAACATGTCGGCCCGGTAAGCGCAGCGCCACCGGGCAAAAAACTACTTCAGCCTTTCCGCAAGATAGCGCGGGTAATCCGGGATCAAAATCTCTACCGGATCGTTAAACTGCGGTGATTCAATGATGAAATCGGCCGTTGAAAGATTTGTCGCCACCGGAATGTTCCACACTGTCGCCAGACGCAGCAGCGCCTTTACGTCCGGGTCATGCGGCACCGCGTTCAGCGGGTCCCAGAAGAAAATCAGTACGTCGATTTTGCCTTCCGAAATCTGAGCGCCGACCTGCTGGTCACCCCCCATCGGGCCGCTCAGCATGGCATTCACTTCCAGGCCGGTTTCGCGGTGGATCAGGTTACCGGTTGTCCCCGTGGCGGAAAGAGCATGATGCTGGAGAAGAGGCTGATGGCGACGAACCCAGTTAAGCAGCATTTGTTTACAGTGATCGTGCGCAACCAGAGCAATGTGCTTGCGCGCCGGAAGTGTGCGTGTTGTCAGTTCCATAATCTTATCCGTGAAGTTACCTCGCTACACGATGACGGGAACTGACTGATGCTGCAAGAGAAAGGACGAAAAAATGTGGCTTACGACGACGGTTGTCGTTTCACCCATTGCAGAAAACGGGCCCGCGTATCCGTATCGGCACTCTGGAACCAGAACCTGAGGCGTTGCTCGGTGAGCGTCTGCGACTGAGGGGGAAGCACATCCAGCTCCGGTACGCCCGAAAGCAGGGTGCTGTCGTCTGCCAGCATGGTAGCGAACTGAGGCAGGGAGGCGGGTCGGCTGGCTCTGTTATAGATCGCCGTGTCTGCTTCGTAATCCGTTCCTTTGGGCCTGTTTGTCAGCGCCAGGATATCCAGCTTTACCGGGATGGGCATGGAATCCCCGTCCACCAGTTCAATGCGTGGCGAAGCGTCAAAGGCCTGTGACTCTTTCTCTGTATCGAGACGCGGAAGCCTGAAGTTGACCTTACTGATACGCTGCGTGTTAAAGCTGACGACCAGCGGCGGAGAAATGTACATATGCTGTTCGTTGTCGGCGAGGCGAATCGTCTTTTCCACCCGAAAAACGACCTGATGCGGACCGTTATCCAGCTCGATGCTGTCTGCGCCTCGCAGCAGGGAGCTGGAGACTTTTTTCCCGTCCAGCACCAGCAGGTCAACGTCCGGTGAGAGTCTGAGGGTGGTTGCGAAAACACACACCGGCATGATCAACGCAACCACAGCCGAGGCAATGCCGGTTTTCATAGCAGACTCCTGTAGACAAACTACCCATGTAAGAATGTATCAAAATTTTTCGATAATCACGTTTACTAACATATAGACATATTCTGCCGTTTTGCCCTCATACTTCTGTAGGGACGGCGTGGTTGAGATGGCTGCTTTGACGTACACTTTGAAAAAAACCAGGAGGAAGAGCATGAAAGAGAACGACATTGTCGAGATCCTGACGTCCACGCGCACTATCGCGCTGGTTGGCGCGAGCGACAAACCGGATCGTCCAAGCTATCGGGTAATGAAATACCTTCTGGATCAGGGTTATCACGTGATCCCGGTCTCGCCGAAGGTGGCGGGGAAAACGCTGCTGGGCCAGCAGGGCTATGCGACGCTCGCGGATGTGCCGGAAAAGGTGGATATGGTGGACGTGTTCCGCAATTCAGAGGCGGCCTGGGGCGTGGCGCAGGAGGCGATCGCCATTGGTGCGAAAACGCTGTGGATGCAGCTGGGCGTAATCAATGAGCAGGCGGCCGTGCTGGCACGCGATGCCGGGCTTAAGGTGGTAATGGATCGCTGTCCGGCAATCGACATCCCCCGTCTGGGGCTCGCAAAATAAAAAAAGCCCGCTTGACGGGCTTTTTTACACCTTTAATTTCGCAGTCTTGGTGCCTGTAACTGTTTGCGGATGGTCTGAGCAAGCTCGTCCATAGTGGGTTGTTCCGGATGCTCATCCTGTAATTCACCACTCAACTGCGCTTCGGCAAGATAGGTATGGACAGGCTGACCATCGTCGCCCTCCATGACCACATGATACCAGGGCGCGGCGCGAAGCTCTGCGTCAACCGCCAGCTCGTCTGCTGACGGTTCATCAAGGGAATACTCCGGGTCGATATCCACGACCACACCCAAATATCCAAGCAAGGTGTGGCGGACCTGCTGGCCGATACCGAATTTGCTGGCAATCATAGTCACCTCCCGGGAAACATCACATACACACTATGTGCGGGCAATATTTCTCTTTTCAAGTTACATGACGCGACAGGCAAACCCTTTCAGATACAGCCCTTCCGGGTAGGTGGCGATCACCGGGTGATCGGCGGCCTGACGGAACTGCTCTATAAATTGTACATCACGACCCGCATCTATTGCTGCATCGGCGATGATTTTTTGGAATAAATCTGTCGTCATCAGTCCAGAGCAGGAGAATGTCAGCAGTACGCCGCCCGGGTTCAGCAGCTGGATCGCCAGCATGTTAATGTCTTTATAGCCACGGCAGGCGCCCATCAGCTGGCTTTTGTTTTCCACGAATTTCGGCGGATCCATCACGATGACGTCAAATTTCTCGCCCTGATCGCGGTATTTACGCAGCAGCTTAAACACGTCGTCGCGCACAAACTCCGCTTTGCTCAGATCCAGCTTGTTCAGCTCGACGTTCTGCTTCGCCACGTCCAGCGCTTCCTGGGAGGTGTCGACGCTGACAACCTGGGCACAGCCGCCCATCAGAGCAGAGACCGCAAAGCCGCCGGTATAGGAGAAGCAGTTCAGCACGCGCTTATCGGCAACGTACTGGCGCGTTGCCAGACGGCTGTCACGCTGGTCGAGGTAATAACCGGTCTTATGGCCGCCCTGGATGTCCACCAGCAGCTTCATGCCGTGCTCCTCAATAGGCAGCAGGGCAGGCGGCAATTCGCCGGTGACCGGGCCTTGCGTCAGCTCCATGCCCTCTTTTTTACGTACCGCCACGTCGCTGCGGTCGTAAATGGCGCATGACGGGAACAGCGTTTGCAGGGCGCTGATCAGCGCAGCACGCTGGTATTCCGCCCCGGCGCTCAGCAGCTGCAACACCAGGAAATTGCCGAAGCGATCGATGGTCACGCCAGGCAGGCCGTCAGACTCACCGGCAATCAGACGATAACTGTCCAGTCCGTCGCGCTTTGCCAGCCACTCGCGCCACTGCTGCGCCTGTTGCAGACGGCGGACAAAGAAATCGATATCGATGGTTTCATCTTTATCGAACGTCCAGACGCGCGCGCGGATCTGAGAGGCGGGCGAGTATGCGCCGCGTGCTAACCATTTCCCCTGATGGTCAACAATATCGATGGTTTCGCCGAGGCTGGCTTTGCCTTCCATGCGGGCAACCGCGCCGGAGAAGACCCAGGGATGACGGCGCAGTAATGACTTCTCGCGCCCTTTGGCTAACACTAAACGTACGCTCATAATTTGCTATTCTGTCGATTCCAGTAAAATGGCCGCCATTTTCCCGACTTCAGTGAGGAAATGCAACGCGCCAGTCGGATAAGGAGAAGGATGATGTCAAATGTTTGCACCATTGCCTGGGTCCACGGCCTCGTACAGGGCGTCGGTTTCCGCTACAGCACCCAGCGCGAAGCCCTACAGCTCGGGCTGACGGGGTATGCGCGTAACATGGATGATGGCAGCGTGGAGGTAGTCGCCTGCGGTGATGCGGATAAGGTTGAGAAGCTGGTGGCGTGGCTAAAAGCGGGCGGACCGCGAAGCGCGCGGGTTGATAAGGTTTTAACGGAACCGCATCAACCCGGCCGGGAATACGCTGACTTCAGTATTCGCTATTAAATGCATTTTACCGGTTTTGGCAGGCCGGCAATTTTTGTCGCCTGTTTTGCCGGGCCTTTCGGAAACAGGCGATACAGATAACGGCTGTTGCCTTTCTCTTCGCCAAACTTATTCGCCATGGCTTTGACCAGCATGCGGATCGCCGGCGACGTGTTGAATTCAAGGTAAAACTCGCGCACAAAGCGCACCACTTCCCAGTGCTCCGGGGAGAGGGTGATTCCTTCGTTTTCCGCAATTTTCTCCGCCAGCGCTTCGCTCCACTGGCTGCTCTCTTTCAGATAACCGTCGTTATCGGTTTCGATCTCTTTGCCTTCAAAACTCAACATAATCATTCACGCGTTAGTCAAAAACCGCATCAGTTTACCAAAAAAACAAAGCCCCGCATAAGCGGGGCCATGTTCACAGCACGGTGGGTTAATCGCGGCTGGCGAAGCCCAGGATGCTCAGCAGGCTGACGAAGATGTTGTACAGCGACACGTACAGGCTCACGGTGGCGCGGATGTAATTGGTCTCACCGCCGTGAATGATGTTGCTGGTTTCATACAGGATTGCGCCGGATGAAATCAGGATAAACACCGCGCTGATTGCCAGATGCAGAGCAGGCAATTGCAGGAAGATGTTCGCCAGCATACCGACCAGCACAATCACGATACCCGCCATCAGCATACCGCCGAGGAAGGACATGTCCTTACGGGTGGTCAGCACGTAGGCCGAGCAGCAGAAGAACACCAGCGCGGTGCCGCCCAGCGCCATACCGATCACGTCGCCCATTCCGGCAGACAGATAGGCGTTCAGGATTGGCCCCAGGATGTAGCCCAGGAAGCCCGTAAACGCGAACGCGGAAAGAATACCCACCGGCTTATCCGCGGTTTTATAGGTCAGGAACATCAGACCATACATACCCACCAGCGTCAGGATCAGGCCCGGAGAAGGCAGCATCAGCACGGTGCTGGCCGTCGCGGTGATGGCTGAAAACGCCAGCGTCAGGCTGAGCATGAAATAGGTATTGCGCAGCACCTTATGCGTGCTGAGTAGCGATGTGCGGTCGCGTGAAGAAGAAATTATACGATCCATGAGTCACTCTCTTATGACAGATGTAATTAGCGCAAAGAATAAGAAACGGCGCGGCAGACGCAAAGTGGTTTTACCCATCTTTACTCAGCCCCTTAGGGATTATGCTGGTTTTTTCTTCTGAAAAATCGCTTGTCCTCAGAATGAAGTGCGGTTTGCAAAGCGGATGCAGATCAACCTCTTATAGGTTACTGAAAAATATTGCGTTATTTCCCTAAGGCCGCTAAGAGTTATTTCCGGATCGTCATAAAAACAGACAATAAGGCGAAGGAAATGAAATCACAAACACGCACGCACTTTACGCTCTCTTTGTTAACCGCGGGGATCCTGTGCGCCAGCACGGCAGCCTGGGCGGCTAACGTGCCGGCAGGAACCCAACTGGCAGATAAGCAGGAACTGGTCAGGAACAACGGCAGTGAACCCGCCTCGCTCGACCCGCATAAAGTCGAAAGCGATGTCGAATTTAATATTATCAGCGATTTATTCGACGGGCTGGTCAGCGTCTCTCCAACAGGTGAAATCCAGCCGCGCCTGGCGGAGAAATGGGAAAATAAAGATAACACCGTCTGGACCTTTCATTTGCGTCCGGGCATCACCTGGAGCGATGGAACCCCCATCACCGCAGAAGATATCGTCTGGAGCTGGCAGCGACTGGTCGACCCGAAAACCGTTTCACCGTATGCCAGCTATCCCGGCAGCATGCGTATCGTTAACGGCACCGATATCGCAGAAGGCAAAAAAGCCCCCGAGTCGCTGGGCGTGAAAGCCATCAATGACGCCACGCTGGAAGTTACGCTCACGCAGCCAAATGCCGCTTTCCTGGCGATGCTGGCTCACCCGTCTCTGGTGCCGATAGATAAAGTCCTGGTCGGTCGTTTCGGTGAGAAGTGGACTAAACCGGAGCACTTCGTCAGCAGCGGGGCCTATAAGCTGTCACAGTGGGTGGTTAACGAACGCATCGTGGCGGTGCGGAACCCACATTACTGGGATAACGCACATACCGTCATCAACAAGGTGACCTATCTGCCCATCTCCTCTGAAGCCGCAGACGTTAACCGCTACAAAGCGGGCGAAATCGACATTGTTTACACGGTGCCGATCAACCAGTTTGCTCAGCTGAAGAAAACGCTGGGGAGCGAGCTGGACGTTTCTCCGCAGCTTGCCACCTATTATTATCAGTTCAATACCACCCGGCCGCCGTTCAACGACGCCCGCGTGCGCAGGGCGCTGAACCTGGCGCTGGATAAAGACATTATCGCCGGGAAAGTGTTAGGGCAGGGGCAGCGTCCGGCATGGCTGATCAGCCAGCCGGACATTGGCGGCGTCAAGCTACAGAACCCGGATTACGCCAGCTGGCCGATGGATAAACGCATTGCCGAGGCGAAAAAGCTGCTGGCCGAAGCCGGATTTAACGATAGCCATCCGCTCAGCTTTAATCTCCTCTATAACACCTCGGAATCGCACCAGCGCATTGCAATTGCCGCCAGTTCAATGTGGAAGAAGAACCTCGGTGTGGAGGCGAAGCTGCAAAATCAGGAGTGGAAAACCATGCTTGATACCATGCACACCCACAACTTTGACGCGGTGCGCTACGCCTGGATTGCCGATTACGACGATGCGGCAACCTTCCTGAACACCTTCCGTACCGGGGACAGCCAAAACACCACTCAGTACAGCAATCCGGACTACGATCGGGCGTTAGTGAATGCGGCGAAATCGAAAACGGCTCAGGAGCGCGGTAAGTTCTACCAGCAGGCAGAAGATCTGCTGGGACGTGACGTACCGGCGATCCCTGTCTATCACTACGTGCGCACGCACCTGGTGAAACCGTGGGTAGGGGGATTCACGCCGGACAAGCTTGGGTACTACTACACCAAAGATATGTACATCAAAAAGCACTCGCGCTAAGCCGGGGATAGTATGCTGCCAAAATGGCCAATCTGTCGTCAATTCAACCGATTAAACGCATTTTGGCTATTTTTAAAGCGAACGAATGCCCGCACTCTTTACAGCGCGCGGTGAGGTGTTTATAGTTCGCCTCACTTAGGAAGCGTGGCCGAGCGGTTGAAGGCACCGGTCTTGAAAACCGGCGACCCGAAAGGGTTCTAGAGTTCGAATCTCTACGCTTCCGCCAAATTCGAAAACCCTGTGATAGCAATATCGCAGGGTTTTTTGCTTTTGCGCCCGGTCTCTGCCATGCCACCCATGCTGTAGCTGATCGTTATCCCGTCGTCGGTCTTGTAGACCTGAGCTTTTACGCACCAGGTGTTCTCGATGTTCGCTGGGGTCAACACCTCTTCGGGCACGCCCGTGGCTGATATCTGTCCGGCTTTCAGGAGGATCAGCCGCTGGCAGAAATTGGCCGCAAGACTGAGATCGTGCAGCGCAACCACGACGGTAAGCGGCAGGCGTGAAATCAGCCGCATCAGCTCCAGCTGGTGCTGTATGTCCAGGTGGTTTGTCGGCTCATCGAGCAGCAGCACCTGCGGCTGCTGTGCCAGCGCGCGGGCAATCTGGCTTCGCTGACGTTCCCCGCCGGACAAATGCTGCCAGCACCGCTGGCGTAATCCGCCCAGCTGCATCAGGCTTATCGCCTCTTCAACCGCCTCATCATCCTCGCGTGTACTTCTTTGAAACGCCTTTCGGTAAGGGGTACGTCCCAGCCGTACGATTTCTTCGACGGTCAGTTCCCCATCGACTTCAGCATGTTGCGGGACAAACGCCATGTGCTGCGCACGTTTTTTCAGCGGCAACATGTCAAGCGTCGTGCCATTAAGCGCAACACATTCGCTGAGTCGAGGAAACAGCCCGGCAAGACAGCGCAGCAGCGTAGACTTGCCCGAGCCGTTTGGTCCTAACAGGCCGACAATCTGCCCGGATGACAGTTTGAGATCGATCTCCTTAAGCACCGTCTGCGCTTGTCGGGTTACGGTTAACCCGGCCACGGTAATATTCATCTATGCTCCTTCCGGTTCTGATAAAGCAACGCCATAAAGACGGGGGCACCCACCAGCGCAGTCACCACGCCGATGGGCAGCACCTGGTGCACAATCAGCGTGCGCGACACGATATCGGCCAGGATCATAAAGTGTGCGCCGATAAGAAACGTCAGCGGGAGCGTGCGCCGATGGCCCGGACCGCTCAGCATGCGCGTCACATGGGGAATGACCAGCCCCACAAAGCCGACTGCACCAATAGCGCTCACCAGCGTTGCGGTAACGACGGCACAGGTCAGCAACAAAAGAATACGCACGGCGGTGACCGGTATGCCCAGCGTTGTAGAGACCTCATCCCCGAAGGTAAAGGTGTCCAGCGCACGCGAAAAGAGAAGAACCACCAGTAAACCCGCAAGCGTCACGGTCAGGGCCAGCAGCGCGTCCGGCCAGCGCACGCCGCTCAGGCTACCCATTAACCAGAACATAACGCTACGGGATTGCTCGGCATTCGCGGAGGTGCTGACGATATAAGCGGTCATAGCGTTGAAGAGCTGGGTGCCCGCTATGCCGGCCAGCAAAATGCGCGACGGGCTTTCACTCATGCCGTTGGTAATCAGCATGATGAGCGCAAAGGCGGCGCAGGCGCCCACAAACGCACCGCTGCTCACGCCAATTACGCTTCCTCCGATGCCGAGAAGCATCACGCAGACGGCCCCCAGCGAGGCGCCCGCGGAAATGCCCAGCAGATAAGGTTCCGCCAGGGGGTTACGCAGGATCGACTGTAACACCAGCCCGCACAGCGCCAGGCCGCCGCCGCTGCACGCAGCCATCAGCGCCCGGCTCATGCGGTACTGCCAGACGATGCCTTCCTCTGGCTGCGGCAGATCGTATGACGTCAATCCCAGGCCGTTGAGGATCGCTTTTCCGGTAATGGCATACGATAGCGGCATATCACCGATACTCGCGGCAAAAACCAGCATCAGCGGCAGCGCCAGGAGGCCTGCCGCCAGTAACCCCTGCTGGCGGCGGTCAGTGAAGAAATGACGCATTATTCGTCCTGAAATGAAGCCAGCCGATCGCTGATAAGCTCAACCGCATCGACGTTACGCATTGAAGGGTTTAACGACATTGCCGGCACCACAATAATGTGGTTGTTCCTGACCGCAGGCAGGTTCTTTGTCACCGGGTCACTTCGTAAGAACGCCTGTTTTACCGCAACGTCATCGGCAGGGTAGAGCCTGCGGGACATCTCTGCGATGACAATCACGTCCGGCTGCGATTGGGCAATATGTTCCCACGTTACGGCAGGCCATTCGTCGTGGGAGTCAATAATGTTCTTCAACCCCAGCGTACGGCTGATCCAGCCCGGCGCGCCATAATTTCCCGCCACCCAGGGATCGCCATTCAGACGGCTGCTGGAGAACCAGAAAACGACGCTAAGCGGTTTTGCGGAGACGCGCGCCCGGGCCTTTTCGATACGTGCCGTCAGGGCGCGGTTGAGCTGTTCACCCCGTGCGGAAACATCAAAAATCGTCGCCAGCGCTGTCACTTCCCGCGTGATTTCCGCCAGCGAAAACGGCGCGCTTCGTGCCCCGTCTGCGTTTGACGTTTCCGTCACCGCTTTATCCGTGCAGTCGGCAGGGGAGATCCACGTATTAATCCCCAGCGACGCAAACTGCTCACGTGTCCCCACTTCGCCCTGCGGACCAATGTGCCAGCGATACTGCGCGAGAACGAGCTCAGGCTTCTGTCCCACTACGGCTTCAAATGATGGTGAGTTATCCGCAAGCCGGGGAAGGTGTTTCCCGGCCTCCGCCAGCGGAGCCGGAAGTTTGCCAAACCAGACCGACGTCGCGGCTATCTTTTTCTCCAGCCCCAGAGCGAGCAGTAATTCTGTTTCATGCTGACCTACGGTCACGACGCGCTGAGGAGCCTTCGCAAAGGTCTGCTTTATGCCGCAATTTTCAACCGTGAGGGGCCAGGAGGTCACTGCAAAAGCGGCTGGCGCAATGGAAAGCAGCGATGCCAGTAATAACCCTTTTTTAAGAAACATAGAACGCAATCCAGTAATTGTTATGTTATAACATAATACATGTATTGTGATTGAGAGCAACCGCAGTTGCCCACAATGAACTGCATGACCGGAGACAGGGTGCGTTTAAGGAGTTTAACGGGCAAATCGGGTCACAGTTTCTGATCGACAATCGCCGATTTAACCCGGGACATCGCCAGAATGTTTTTAGCGCGCATATTTAATTTTTCGAGGATCTTCACGCGGTAGGTGCTGGTCGTTTTTTGTGACAGTTGCAGCTTTTTCGCAATTTCATGGTTTTCCAGATGAAAAAGCTTCAGCACGTCATACTCGCGTCGCGTAAACGAGTGTGTGCGGAGCGCCCGATAAAATCGCATCAGCTGCTGAAAAGGATGAACGCTAAAATGCATTGATGAATAGATAATATTGTCGATTCTCACCGCACGATTCGCTTCTATCTCATGCATCAGGACAATGTAATCACGCCTGATTTTTTTGACCTGCTGGATAGTGCTATTGCGTAACGTATCCTGTTCAATTGCAATGATAAAATCCAGCGTCGGATCGACCTCATCAAGATCGTGAATATCCTTCTTATCGCGAATTAAATGGGTCGATGTCATGGCGCTTGAGACCCCGCGGCACAGGTAATAGTTATCACTGATAAAAATAAAATTCATAATTGCCGTTGAATAAAGTCATGGGGACTCACTTATCGCAGTGAGGCTGGGTTAACGGGTGTTGTACGAAAAAAAGTCTAAATCACACCCGGTAAAACTGATAAAAGTAATGAATGTAAAAATAAATGTTTACATTTTAGCCAGTCGATGATGAAGAAATCATCTGGGCGGAAGGGAACGACGCAAGATGCTCAAGGTAATGCAATTTCCTGCTTTACATCATGCTCAGAGATGTTTATAGTGCGCCTCACTTTGGAAGCGTGGCCGAGCGGTTGAAGGCACCGGTCTTGAAAACCGGCGACCCGAAAGGGTTCTAGAGTTCGAATCTCTACGCTTCCGCCAAATTCAGAAACCCTGCGATAGCAATATCGCAGGGTTTTTTCGTTATTCCAGCCCCAGCGTATACTGCGCGATTTTGAAGTAGATAATGAGCCCGGTACCGTCGATCAGCGTGGCGATAAACGGCGCGGAGACGACCGCCGGGTCGATTTTGCAGCGTTTCAGTACCATCGGGATCACCGACGAGACGATGGCGCTCCACAGCGTAATGCAGACCAGCGTCAGGCTGACGATAAGCGTGATTTCCATTCCGATACCCATCATCCAGGCGCGAACGCAGCCCGCCAGACCCAGCGTGGCGGCAATCATCAACGACGTGCTCATCTCTTTGCGCAGTACGCGGCCCACATCGCGAAGGTGGACCTCACCCAGCGCCATGGCGCGCACCAGCGTGGAGGTGATCTGCGTTCCGCTGTTCCCGCCCGTGCCAATCAGCAGCGGAATAAAGAACGCCAGCGCAATGGCAGATTCCAGCGCCTCTTCAAAATGCTGGATCACCGAGCTGGTATACGCTTCCGCAACAAACAGCAGCAGCAGCCAGACGGAGCGCTTCTTCCACAGGCTGAAGGCGCTGGTTTCCAGGTAGGGTTTTTCCAGCGGCAAGGTCGCCCCCTGAAGCTGCGCATCTTCGGTGACGTCATCTTCCAGCAGGTGGGCGATTTCGCGCTCGGTGAGGCAGCCCACCAGCTTGCCGTGGGTGAGCACCGGCACGACATCCGCACCCGCGTGCGCCAGCACCCCGGCGACATCCGCCCGCTCATCTTCCGGTTTGAGCTGGATAAAATCCGATATCATCAGTCGCTTAACCGGCTGCACGGTATCTGTGGCCTGCAATAATTTGCGAACGGCAATCAAACCCGCGAGGCGACCGTTATCCTCGATAAAAATATGTGAAGGAATATCATCGTCTTTTAATTTTTCGAAAAACTGCTCGCGTGCCAGAGCCACGCATAATGAAATATCGATAACAATAAAATCGGTATTCATATATTGCGCGATGGCGCTGTCATTAAAAGCCGGGTTTTGGTTGTGAATAGCGTAAGACATAGTAAATTCCCTTTGAATAATAAAATCTCTCAGGGGCGAGCAAGACAGGGCATGTCGGAAAGGAGATCCCCACGTCCTGGGTTCAGCACTGTACACCGTATCCCGTAAGGGAAGTTATACTGACAAAGCCTTGATTCGACAGTGCCTGTTTTACCCTGTGCCGGTTCTCTCGAACCCACCAGAGCGATAACGTGTATTTGTACAGGAGCCTCGCCATAACGAGATCGTTGTAAAACGTGAGGGATAATACGCTTATTTAAAACCGCTGCTGAGGAATTTTAATAATGTTTAAGAACGGTTTAAATGAATAGTATTAAACGCATGTTGAGGTTTTATTTAACTGTTTTCTTTTTAAATGGAGAATTCATTTGTTACCGGAGAGAGTGAAATGGCATGGCTGGACACGCTGCTGGATCATTTTACGCATTATCCGACGCATCTGTTCGCGCTGCTCGTTGTTATGGCGTTGAGTAAATCGACGGTGCTGGTCTCGTCGGTGCTGCCGCCCGCATCGGTCATGCTGGTGGCGGGGATCGCCGTCAGCCAGTCGAGTCTGCATCCCGGCATGACGTGGCTGGCGGTGGTGATGGGCGCTACGGCAGGTTCGGTGCTGAATTACCATATCGGCCAGCTGATGGGGCATACCCGGCTGGTGTCACGCCTCACCGCAAAACATGCCGATAAGTTTCTGCGGGTACAGCATCAGCTGCAAAAGAACGGCGTAGTCGCGCTGTTCACGTCGCGTTTCCTGGCGGTGCTGCGTTATATCGTGCCGCTGGCGGCCGGCATGCTCAGGATGAGCGCGATGAAGGTTTACGTCGTTAGCCTGCTGTCAGCCTGCGCATGGGCGGCGCTGTATGTCGGTATCGTCACCGGCATCAGCGTCTGAACGTATTCATCAGTTTGAGAAATGCTTCCCGAAAAAACGGTCACCAGTCTGTCACACTCAGCGTAACGATAAAAACGCATGAGGAAAAAGGGATGAGAAAAGCACTACTCGCTGTCGCCGTGGCAGGAACGCTTTCAGTGACGTTTGGGGCGCAGGCACAGGACGCGCCGGAAGGTTATCAGTTACAACAGGTACTCATCATGAGCCGCCATAACCTGCGCGCGCCGCTCGCCAATAACGGCAGCGTGCTGGAGCAGTCCACGCCGAAGCAGTGGCCGGAATGGGACGTACCCGGTGGACAGCTGACCACCAAAGGCGGCGTGCTGGAAGTGTATATGGGCCACTATATGCGCGAGTGGCTGGCAGAGCAGGGGATGGTGAAGACGGGAGAGTGCCCGCCAGCGGATACCGTCTATGCCTACGCTAATAGCCTTCAGCGCACCGTGGCGACCGCGCAGTTCTTTATCACCGGCGCGTTCCCGGGGTGCGACGTTCCTGTACATCATCAGGAAAAAATGGGCACCATGGACCCCACCTTCAATCCGGTCATTACCGATAACTCCCCTGCGTTTCGTGAGAAAGCGCTGAAGGCGATGGAGACGGAACGGCAGAAAATGCAGCTGGATGAAAGCTACAGGCTGCTGGAACAGCTGACAAACTACAGCGACTCGCCGTCATGCAAGGAGAAAAACGTCTGCTCCCTGACGGAGGCAAAAGATACGTTCAGCGCCGACTATGAAAAAGAGCCGGGCGTATCGGGGCCGCTGAAGGTGGGTAACTCACTGGTGGATGCCTTCACCCTGCAATATTACGAAGGCTTCCCGGCCGATCGGGTAGCCTGGGGAGAGATCAAAACCGATCAGCAGTGGCGCGTGCTGTCGAAGCTGAAAAACGGCTATCAGGATTCGCTGTTTACCTCGACGGAGGTGGCGCAAAACGTGGCGAAACCGCTGGTGAAGTACATTGATAAAACGCTGGTGACTGAGCAGGCAAACGCGCCCAGAATCACCCTGCTGGTGGGACATGACTCCAACATCGCCTCGCTGCTAACCGCGCTGGACTTCAGGCCGTATCAGCTGCACGACCAGCAGGAACGCACCCCGATTGGCGGCAAAATTGTTTTCCAGCGCTGGCATGACAAAAACAGCAACCAGGAGCTGATGAAAATTGAGTATGTCTACCAGAGTTCAGCCCAGTTGCGGAACGCCAGCGTACTGTCGCTGCAATCCCCTGCTCAGCGCGTAACGCTGGAGCTGAAGGGGTGTCCGGTTGACGGAAACGGCTTCTGTCCGATTGATAAATTCAATGCGGTGATGAATAACGCGGCGAAATAGAAGAGACCCCCGCGCGAGCGGGGGGAAACGTTCAGACGTTTTTACGTTCGATGGTTTGCTCGCCCCAGAACAGCGAGTCTTTGTCGGTTTTTTCGAAGGCGCGAATCAGCACCTCATCGTTGCCTTCTTCCCAAATCTGCTCGGCCAGCTTTTCGTCATAATTGGCGACTTCAAAGATGGCTTCGGCAATCTCCGGAGAGGTATTGCGTAAACTTGCCCATTCGCCCACGTGATGAGCTTTGGATTCTTGCGTTGGCATACTTGTCCTCCTGTTGGGTTAGCCGTTCAGTTTTTTGGCAAGACCCGCGACGTATTCACCCTGGTAGCGGGCGATTGAAAGTTCTTCATTGCTTGGCTGACGTGAACCATCCCCACCGGCAATCGTTGTTGCGCCATAGGGCGTACCTCCACGGACCTGGGAGACATCAAACAGTTCCTGCGCGCCGTAGCCAATCGGCACAATGACCATCCCATGATGCGCAAGCGTTGTCCAGGTGGAAGTGATCGTCTGCTCCTGGCCGCCGCCCGTGCCGGTAGAGCTGAACACGCTGGCCAGCTTGCCGTACAGCGCGCCGGAGGCCCATAGCCCGCCTGTCTGGTCGAGGAAGGTGCGCATCTGGCCCGACATATTGCCGAAGCGGGTTGGGGTGCCGAAGATAATGGCATCATAGTCCGCGAGTTCCTGCGGGGTGGCCACCGGGGCATTTTGTGTTTTCCCGCCGGCTTTGGCGAAGGCTTCCGCCTGCATGGTTTCCGGTACGCGTTTAACCACGACCTCAACGCCGTCTACTCTGTTAGCGCCTTCTGCTACAGCGTGAGCCATGGTTTCAATGTGTCCATACATGGAATAATAGAGCACCAGAACTTTTGCCATTTTGCATCACTCCTCGTTGGTTTTTCTGACAGCGGATCGCTGCGTTACTTTAAAGATATGACATCACGGCCAGACTGCAAAAATGAACGGCATTTATTTGATATATAACAATATCTTCTGGATACGTGCTTTGTAGCAAAATGAAACAACTTTCGCAGCGCGGATTTTTCAAAATATAAGAACGGCTTATGAATAACCCGCGCAATATTTCATACGAAAGGCTGAGATCATGTTGCAGAATATTACCTCTCGCTTGCCGGATAGCCGCATTACACTAAGCTTAACTTCACGCGGCACAGATAAAGGCACTGCCCTTGAGCCGCGAGGTGAAAGAATCCTCTTTTACTGAATGCAATATGATGTCTAATGTTTCACACTCTGGAGGTTAGAGATGGCAAACCATCGTGGTGGTTCAGGTAATTTCGCTGAAGACCGTGAAAGAGCATCAGAAGCAGGTCGTAAAGGTGGCCAGTCCAGCGGGGGCAACTTCAAAAATGACCCTCAGCGCGCATCAGAGGCTGGTAAAAAAGGGGGTAAAAATAGCCACGGCAGCAACAAGTAGTACGCCGGGTTAACTCTCTGCCGCCGGGTTTCCCGGCGGTTTTTTTATGTCTGTCACATTGAACTGTCGCCAAAGGCATCGCACACTACAGGATTGAATCTTCGTGCTGGTGTCTCATGTCCGTTTCCCGTTTTACCTTCTCCATAAAGCCTCAGGAAGCCATCCTGATCCTGATCACCATGTTCTGGGGCGGAACCTTTCTCGCCGTTCAGTACGCGGTCACGCTCAGCGATCCCTTTTTCTTCGTCGGGCTGCGCTTTGCAACGGCGGCCATTGCCGTAACGCTTATCTCGCTGAAAACCCTGCGCGGGTTGACTCTGCGGGAGCTTAAAGCCGGCGTGGCCATTGGCGTGGCGATTGCCATGGGCTACAGCCTGCAAACGTGGGGACTACAGTCTATCTCCAGCAGCAAATCCGCCTTCATCACCGCCATGTACGTGCCGCTGGTGCCGCTATTGCAGTGGCTGTGCCTCGGCAGGATCCCGGGCCTGATGTCGTGCATCGGCATCGTGCTGGCGTTCATCGGTCTGATTTTATTAGCCGGGCCGGAAAATAATCTGCTGGCGCTGGGGCCGGGGGAGATCATCACCCTGGTGGGGGCCGTTGCCATTGCGGCAGAAATTATTCTGATTAGCGCCTGGGCAGGAAAAGTGGACGTCAAGCGTGTGACCGTTGTGCAGCTTGCCACCGCGTCGCTGGTGGCGTTCGCGACAATGGTACCGGCAGGGGAGTCTGTCCCGCCGATGTCCACCGGACTGATCGTGGTGGCGCTGGGGCTGGGCATTTTCAGCGCCATTATTCAGGTCACCATGAACTGGGCGCAGCGCAGCGTGTCGCCGACGCGGGCGACGGTCATTTACACCGGTGAACCGGTGTGGGCGGGGATATTCGGGCGTATTGCCGGGGAGCGTCTGCCGCTGCTGGCGCTGTTGGGCGCGGCGTTTATTATCGCCGGGGTGCTGGTGAGTGAGTTGAAGTTAAAAAAACGACGTAAGGCGACTGCCGGATTGAGCGCTGAACAAGGGGCAGATAGCTAACAATGCGCATTCTGCCCGTTTAACCCGGCGGCGCTTCGCTTGCACGGGCCTACAATTGGCATGTAGGCCGGGTAAGCGTAGCGTCACCCGGCTATTTCAGGTTCAGGGGGTGATGGCTTCCGCTTGCGGTACATCCCTTTTCCGGCGGCAAAGCAGGGCGTTGAGCAGGATCGCGCCGAACGTCGCCGTGCCAATCCCGCCAACCGTAAATCCGCCCAGCGTCAGGGCGAAATCCCCCGCACCCAGCACCAGCGTCACCGCCACCATGATCAGGTTACCGTTCTGGCTCAGGTCAACATGGTTCTGCACCCAGATGCGAGCTCCCGCGACGGCAATCAGACCAAAGACCACAATCGAGGCGCCGCCAATGACGGGGGCCGGAATGGTGTGGATCAGCGCGCCGAATTTCGGTGAGAAGCCGAGCAGCATCGCCATGACCGCTGCCGCCACGAAGACCAGCGTGGAGTAGACTTTGGTCACGGCCATGACGCCGATGTTTTCCGCGTAGGTCGTGACGCCGCTGCCGCCGACCGAGCCGGAGAGCATGGTCGCCAGACCGTCGCCCACAAACGCCCGTCCCATATACGGGTCTATATTGCGCCCGGTCATTCCCGCTACGGCTTTCAGGTGACCCAGGTTTTCAGCCACCAGAATCACCGCGACAGGCGCGATGAGCATCATCGCCTGAGCGTTAAAGGTGGGCGAGGTCAGCTGCGGCATGCCGAACCAGGCGGCCTGATGAATCAGCGTGAAATCGACCGGCTTGCCAAAACCGAACGCGTTCGTCAGCAGCGCGTAGATCAGACAGGCCGCAATCAGCCCGATCAGGATCAGCAGCCGCTGGATCATCCCGCGCGTAAAGACCGCCACCACGCCGATGCACAGCACCGTCATCACCGCCATCCAGCTTTCAAACGGCGAGCCGGAAACGCTCTTCACCGCTATCGGCGCCAGGTTCAGGCCAATCGCCATCACCACCGCCCCGGTGACGACGGGGGGCATCATCCGCTCGATCCAGCGCGTGCCGACTTTCATTACCACCAGACCGATCAGGGTGTAGACCAGCCCGCAGGCGATAATGCCGCTGAGGGCCACGCTCAGGTTGGGGTTAATACCCTGGCCGTTAAACCCGGTCGCAGCAATAACCACCCCCACGAAGGCGGCGCTGGAGCCCAGATAGCTGGGCACGCGCCCGCCGGTGACAAAAAAGAACAGCAGGGTACCGATACCTGACATCAAAATGGCGAGGTTAGGATCCAGCCCCATCAGCATGGGCATCAGCACCGTCGCGCCAAACATCGCGACCGCATGCTGTACGCCCATCACCATCGTCTGCCCGAGTGGGAGCCTTTCATCCGGCGCGACCACGCCTGCGTCTGTGGAGGTCGATTTCAACTGCCAGTGGGGAAGTCCGAACATGATCTGTCTCCTCGTACGGGTTAACAGGCGGGTCGCATAAGCGCGTGGTAGCCGCGGTCGAACCACACCAGCCCTTGCGGCGCAGGATGGCGAACAATGGACACAATGTCGCAGAACAGAATGTCGTGGGTGCCGACGCTGACCACCTGGCTGATGCGGCAGTCGAACGAGGCCAGCGCCGCCTCCAGACGCGGGCAGCCCGTCTCACCCGTCTCCCATTGCGCGGCGGCAAAGCGTTCCTCCATCGGGGTTTTGCCGCCAAAAAGAGTGGATAACGGCTCCTGTCCGGCGCTGAGCGTATTTACGCACAGGGTGCGGTTTTCGCTAAACGTCGGCCAGACGGACGCGCCGCGGTTGAGGCAAACCAGCAGCGTCGGCGGCGAATCGGTCACGCTGCATACCGCGCTGGCGGTAAAGCCCGCCATTCCCGCCGGGCCGTCGGTGGTGATGATATTGACCGCCGCACCGACGCAGGCCATGGCGTCGCGGAACGTTTGTTGGTCGGGTGTCGTCATGATGGCTCCTTACGCCAGTCCGCAGACATCTTCGAAGGTCAGACGCGGTAAGCGTCCATAGACTTTGCTCATATCGCCATAGCCGATGTTGATCAGCAGGTTGCTTTTCAGCAGCGTGCCGGTGAAAAAGGCATCGTCGACCTTTTGCCTGTCAAAGCCGGACATCGGCCCGGTGTCCAGCCCCAGCGCGCGGCAGGCGAAAATCAGGTAGGCGGCCTGCATTGCGCTATTGCGAAAGGCCGTTTCTTCGGCGTGTGCGGGGCTGGAGGTAAACCAGCGCTTTGCATCGGCGTGCGGAAACAGTTCGGGCAGGCGCTCATAGAATTCGCTATCCCAGGCGACAATCGCCGTGACCGGGGCAGTGAGCGTTTTTTCCAGGTTGCCGCTGGAGAGCGCCGGGCGCAGCTTCTCTTTTCCCTCAGCGCTTCGCACAAAGACAATGCGCGCCGGTGAGCAGTTAGCAGACGTTGGGCCCCATTTCATCAGGTCATATATCTCGCGCAGCGTCTCGTCGCTGACCGGGATATCCAGCCAGCCGTTATGGGTGCGTGCGCCGGTAAACAGCGTTTCCAGCGCGGCGGGCGTAATGGCTTCGCTCATTAAAACTCCTTACAAAGCGGGTTCAGGGCTGTGCAGCAGGCTGGCAAGCCCGTTCAGCAGCAGGGTGTTAAAGGTGTCCGGCTCGGTCACGTTGCAGGCATGCCCGCCCTGGCGCATAACCGTTTTACGGGCATGCGGAAGGGCGGCGTGCAGTTCAGCAGAGCAGACGGACGGCACCAGCAGATCGTCGGTGGAACAGATAATCTGCACGGGGCAGCGAACGCGTTCAGCGTGGCGGCTAAAATCGGCCTGTTTCAGCGCATGCAGCCGGCGCAGCAGGTTGGCTTTGCCCTGAAAATGGGCCAGCGCCAGCGCTTCTTCGGCCTCCAGGCGCGGGGCGCGGGCGGCCATCCAGTCTGCCGGGTAGAGGAACAGCGGCTGCGCCTCGACCCACGCCTGTGCGCCACCCGCATGCAGTAGGCGTTCGCGGACGTCAAAACAGCGGCGGGTATGGGCATTGAGGGTCAGCCAGCCGTTGACGCAGACCAGCGCGGTAAGGGCGTCGGGCTTATCGATGGCCAGCCGCAGGCCCACCAATGCCCCCAGCGCGTGGCCCACCACGCAGTAACGGGCGAACCCGGCCCCGGCTAACGCCAGCGCAAGCTCGTCGGCCATCTGCGCCAGGGTGTAGTCTTCCGGCAGGGTATCCGGGTTATTTCCCGTGCCCCGCTGGTCATAGCACACCACCTGATACTCTTGCCCCAGCACGGCGAGCTGGGGCAGCCAGTAGCTCCCGCTGCCGCCGAGCCCGGCAATCAGCACCACCACGGGTGCGCCCTCGAAGGGGGGCGGTGAAATAGACAGTTTCATGGCCGCCTCACTGTGCAATGTGCGCCACGGTGGCGATTTCAACCAGCGCGTCCGGCTTCACCAGCCCGCACTGAATGCAAAACCGCGCCGGTTTATCCCCGGGGAAAAACTCCGCGTAGATTTCATTAATCGCGGCGTAGTTTTTCCAGTCGGTGATAAAGATGCTGTTGAAGGTCACGTCCTCCATGGTGCCACCCGCCGTTTCGATCACGGTTTTGATCGTCTCCAGCACGTGGCGGGTTTGCGCCTTTGGGTCGTTGATAAACACCACGTTGTTGTCTTTATCAAACGGCAGCGTGCCTGAGACATACACCACGCCGTTGGCGAGGGTGCCGGGAACGAACGGGGCAATCGGAGTGCTGGTGCCCGGCGGAATAATCACGGATTTCGGCATAGCGGTTCTCCTCAGGCGATACGGGCGAGCGGGGGATCCAGCGCGTCGCAGAAATCATTGACGTTACTGACCCAGCCAAAAAAGGTTTCGATATTGAACAGGGCGGCTTTCTGGGCGAAATCCGGTCCGGCCTGGTGGGTGGCGTCTTCCAGCACCACGCCAAAATACTCGAGGAAAAAGCCGTCGCGCAGGGTCGACTCCACGCACACGTTGGTGGCAATGCCCGTAAAGACCAGATGACGAATGCCCCGGCTGCGCAGCAGGCTGTCGAGCGGGGTATTGAAAAAGCCGCTGTAGCGCGGTTTCGGCAGCACGATATCGCCAGCTTCCGGTACCAGCTCATCCACCAGCTGATAATCCCAGCTGCCTTTCGCCAGCAGCGTGCCCTGGAGTTCAGGCCGTTTGCGCATGGTCTTCAGTGCGTTGGATTTATGGAAGTTGGGTGAGCCGGGGCCGCCGGCCTCGACGTACTGGTCGTCCCAGCCGTTCTGGAACCAGACGATGAGCATGCCCGCAGCGCGCGCGGCGTGCACGGCGGTTTTGATGTTCTCGATCACCGGCCGCGTGGCAGAGACGTCAAACCCTGCCAGATCGAGATAACCGCCTTTGCTGGCATAGGCGTTTTGCATGTCCACCACGATAAGCGCGCTCTGCTGCGGCGCAAAGGTGATGGCTTCCGGGCGAGCGTTTAACGTCGTCATTACGCCACCTCCTTCGTGACGGCAGGGATGTGGGCGCGGCACTGCATCAGCGGCTGAATGCGCTCGCCGAATGTTTCCACGCCACTAAGAAAATCATCGAAGGTCAGCAGCACGCCTTCCGCGCCGGGCACGGCAGCCACTTCGTCGAGCATTCTGGCGACGCTGGCATACGAGCCCACCAGGGTGCCCATGTTGATGTTGACGGCGGAGGTCGGGTCGGCCATCTGGCGCACGTTGGTGTCCGCGCCGGAGCGGGTGTCTTTCTGACTCTGCTCGGTAAGCCAGCTCAGGGCGTCGTCGTCAGCGCCGTCCTTGTACCGCTCCCATTTGGCGCGCGCGGCGTCGTCGGTTTCGTCGGCAATGACCATGAACAGCACGTAGGAGCCCACGTCGCGCCCGGTTTTGTCGGCGGCCTCTTTCATCCGCGCGGCGGTCGGGGCGAAGGCGGCAGGGGTGTTAACGCCTTTCCCGAAGCAGAAGTTGAAGTCAGCATATTTCGCGGAGAATTCCATCCCCGCGTCGCTCTGCCCGGCGCAGATCACCTTCATCGGCACCGACGGCTGCGGACTGACGCGGCAGTCGTTCATGGTGAAGAAGTCGCCTTTGAAGTCGCTTTTGCCGGTGCCCCACAGATCGCGCAGCACCTGTACGTATTCGGTTAGGTAGTCGTAGCGGCGGGAGAAGTAATCATCCCCCGGCCAGAGCCCCATCTGCTCGTACTCCGGCTTTTGCCAGCCGGTGACCAGGTTAACGCCAAAGCGTCCGCCGGAAATGGAGTCAATGGTGGAGGCCATCCGCGCCACGATCGCGGGCGGAAGGGTGAGGGTGGCGGCGGTGGCGTAAATCTGGATGCGGGAGGTTACCGCCGCCAGGCCCGCCATCAGGGTAAAGGACTCCAGGTTGTGGTCCCAGAATTCGGTCTTGCCGCCGAAACCGCGCAGCTTAATCATCGAGAGCGCAAAATCGAAATGGTAGTGTTCCGCCTTCTGCACGATAGCTTTGTTCAGCTCAAAGGTCGGCATGTACTGCGGGGCAGTGGTCGAGATAAGCCAGCCGTTGTTGCCGATCGGTACAAATACGCCAATTTTCATCACGAACCTCTCTTCATTACGTCGCAGGTGTAACGGCGTTTTTGCAAAGGAAGTGCCAGTTTTAAAATCTGCTTTTTTATTAATGTGTTAACTATTGGTTGATTATCTGGGTGCTAAAAATGTGGACTGACTGGTCAAAAACATTGCACAGAAAACAGGCGCTCATGCGCGATGGGAGTGCAGAAGGTCGTGGCGAGGCGGGGGTTTTGCTATGCTGAGCGCAGGAAAGAAAATGGAGAGCGGAAATGACACAAGGCGCAGTGAAAACACCCGGAAAACGTTCGCAGGCGGTGAGCGCCAAGAAACAGGCGATCCTCAGCGCCGCGCTGGAGACCTTTTCGCAGTTTGGTATTCACGGCACGCGTCTTGAGCAGGTGGCTGAGCAGGCCGGGGTCTCCAAGACCAATCTGCTCTACTACTACCCGTCGAAAGAGGCGCTGTATGTGGCAGTGATGCAGCAGATCCTCGATATCTGGCTCGCGCCGCTCAAGGCATTTCGCGAAGAGCTGGCCCCGCTGGTGGCGATCGAGGAGTACATACGCCTGAAGCTGGAGGTGTCGCGTGATTATCCGCAGGCATCCAGGCTGTTCTGTCTGGAGATGTTACAGGGCGCGCCGCTGTTGCAGGCGGAACTGACCGGCGATTTAAAGCAGCTGGTGGACGATAAGTCGGCCATTATTGCCGGATGGGTCGCCAGCGGAAAGCTGGCGCCGGTCGACCCGCAGCATCTGATCTTTATGATCTGGGCCGCTACCCAGCACTACGCTGACTTCGCGGCCCAGGTTGAGGCGGTGACCGGTAAAACGCTTCAGGACGAGGCATTTTTCCAGAGCACCCTCGAAAACGTGCAGCGGATGATTATCGAAGGGATCCGCGTGCGTTAATTGCCCGGCGGGAGAGGGCAGCTTAGGTCGCCCTCTTCACACTGCATCAGCGAGGCCAGAAACGCTTCGCGCTCCACGGTTTT
This sequence comes from Enterobacter cloacae complex sp., assembly GCF_900322725.1. NCBI lineage: Bacteria > Pseudomonadati > Pseudomonadota > Gammaproteobacteria > Enterobacterales > Enterobacteriaceae > Enterobacter > Enterobacter cloacae complex sp. The sequence continues at coordinate 3,797,388 of NZ_LT991957.1, forward strand.
CTCCGCCAGACACTGGTTCACAATCATTGGCTGAACGCTCCCGCCTTCCGTGCCCGAACCGATAAACGCGCAGTCCGCGTCGCGCAGGCTAATCCACGCCTGCTGCGCTTTTTTCAGCAGGTCGCGCTGGGGTGCTGCCGCCCGCTTGATGGCGGCCTGATACGTCTCGTTAAGCTTTTTATCGGCGGCCTGATACTGCTGCGCGCTACAGGTGTTCAGTTCAAGCTGCGTAGTGGCGTTGTCGCACTCGTTGGCCAGCGCGCTGGTGCTGAGCAACAGTGCTGCCCCTGCGAGAAATACTCTTTTCATCATCCCCTCCATGTAAAAAAGCCGGATGCGCTGTGCTTATCCGGCCTGCGGTTATTGTGTAGCCCCGGTAAGCGTAGCGCCACCGGGGAGTTTACACGATTATCCGATTGTCATCAGGCTGGCGTTACCGCCCGCCGCCGCCGTGTTGACGCTGAGAGAACGTTCAACGTACAGGCGCTCCAGCAGCAGGTTTGTTTCTCCGCGGGCGAAGCCCTGCACCGAAACAATCGCGCCGCTGCGGGCCGCGACCTGCTCGCACAGTTCGCGCAGCTGGTCGGAATCACCGTGGTAGATCACCGCGTCAAACGGCTGGGTCAACAGGGCGTCAGCCTTGGCAAAGCGAATGCGCGCCGAGACCGCTTTTGGCAGCTGTTTGGCGAGGTCGCGATGCAGGTCATCTTCCGGCCACAGCACCTCACAGCCCGTTGCCGTCGCGGCAGCCAGCTGCACCAGCGCGTCCTGCTCGTTATCCGCCACGCACAGCACGCGCTCGCGCGGCATCAGCGTCCAGGTGTTGCGCTCGCCGGTAGGGCCCGGCAGCAGACGCTGCGTACCGGCCTGCGCCAGCTCGCCGTACTGCTGCGCAATCGCACGCAGTTCAGGACGGTTATCAGCCCACTTAATCAGGGCGTCCAGCGGCTGGGTCAGCACGGCTTTTACCTGCGCGTCCACCGGATATTCAGCGTCCTGACGCGCCAGCGTCACGCCCAGCGCATTTTCCGGACGGTTTGCCAGCAGACGGTACAGATAGAGCGGACCGCCCGCTTTCGGACCCGTACCGGAAAGACCTTCGCCGCCGAACGGCTGTACGCCCACGACTGCGCCAACCATGTTACGGTTGACGTACAGGTTGCCCACTTTGGCATTGCCGGTTACCTGGGCAATGGTTTCGTCGATACGGGTATGCACGCCGAGCGTCAGGCCATAACCCGAAGCGTTAATCTGATCGATAAGCGCGTTGAGGTTGTTACGGCTGTAGCGCACCACGTGCAGCACCGGGCCGAAGACCTCTTTTTTCAGCTCGTCGAAGCTTGCCAGCTCGATAAGCGTTGGCGGCACGAAGGTGCCGGTCTGCCACTCGCGGGCATCTTCACCGTTCTCGCGCACCGCCTGGAACACCGGACGGCCTTTGGCACGCATAGTCTGAATGTGGTTTTCAATGTTGGCTTTGGCTTCCGCGTCGATCACCGGCCCGATGTCGGTGGTGAGACGGCCCGGGTTGCCCATGCGGCATTCCGCCATCGCGCCGCGCAGCATCTTCAGGGTGTGGTCAGCCACGTCATCCTGTAAGCACAGCACGCGCAGGGCGGAACAGCGCTGGCCTGCGCTGTCGAAGGCGGAGGCCAGCACGTCAACAACCACCTGTTCGGTCAGCGCCGAGGAGTCCACGATCATGGCGTTCATGCCGCCAGTTTCGGCGATCAGCGGCGTCGGACGGCCCTGTGCATCCAGACGGGTAGCAATGTTGCGTTGCAGCAGGGAGGCCACTTCGGTCGAACCGGTAAACATCACGCCGCGCACGCGGTTATCGGAGGTCAGTTTGGCACCCACCGTTTCACCGCGCCCTGGCAGCAGTTGCACCACGCCCGCCGGTACGCCGGCTTCCAGCAGAATGTTAATGCCCTGAGCGGCAATCAGCGGGGTTTGCTCCGCCGGTTTTGCCAGCACGCTGTTGCCTGCGGCAAGGGCCGCGGCAATCTGACCGGTGAAGATTGCCAGCGGGAAGTTCCACGGGCTGATACAGACCACCGGACCGAGCGGGCGGTGCGTTTCGTTGTCGAAATCATCGCGCACCTGACCGGCGTAGTAGTGCAGGAAGTCGACCGCCTCACGCACCTCGGCGATGGCGTTGCTGAAGGTTTTCCCCGCCTCACGCACCAGAATGCCGATGAGCGACTGCATCTGATCTTCCATCAGCACCGCGGCACGTTCCAGAATAGCGGCACGCTCCTGCGGCGGGGTGGCAAACCAGATTGGCGCGTTATTCACCGCGCTCTCCAGCGCCTGATCCACTTCCGCTTCCGTGGCTTCGCGCACGTAGCCGACGATATCCTTCGGCTCTGCCGGGTTGATCACCGGCTGCATTTCACCGTCCTCAACGGACTGCTCAAGGATTGGTTTGGCCTGCCATTTCTGCAATGCGCTGTTGAGCAGGGCAGAAGAGAGCGACGCCAGGCGGTGTTCGTTCGCCAGATCCAGGCCCGCCGAGTTGACGCGGCCCGCGCCGTACAGCTCGCGCGGCAGGGCAATTTTCGGATGCGGCAGACCAATCTGGCCTTCCTGCGCCGCCAGCTTCTCTACGGCCTGTACCGGATCGGCCACCAGTTCGTCGAGCGGCAGCGTGGTGTCGGCAATCCGGTTAACGAAGGAGGTGTTTGCCCCGTTCTCCAGCAGACGACGCACCAGGTACGCCAGCAGGGTTTCGTGGGTGCCCACCGGGGCATAGATACGGCACGGACGGTTCAGCTTGCCGTCGGCCACTTTCCCGGTCACCTGTTCGTAGAGCGGCTCACCCATGCCGTGCAGGCACTGGAACTCGTACTGGCCCGGATAGTAGTTTTGCCCCGCCAGGCTGTAAATGGCCGCCAGGGTGTGGGCGTTGTGGGTGGCGAACTGCGGATAAATCAGGTTCGGCACGCCGAGCAGTTTTTTCGCACAGGCGAGGTAAGAGACGTCGGTGTACACCTTGCGGGTATAGACCGGATAACCTTCCAGCCCTTCCATCTGGGCGCGTTTGATTTCGCTGTCCCAGTAGGCGCCTTTCACCAGGCGGATCATCAGGCGGCGACGGCTGCGGCTGGCCAGGTCAATCAGGTAATCAATGACGAACGGGCAGCGTTTCTGGTAGGCCTGGATAACGAAACCAATCCCGTTCCAGCCCGCCAGCTCCGGCTCGAAGCACAGTTTTTCCAGCAGATCGAGGGAGATCTCCAGACGGTCAGCCTCTTCGGCGTCGATGTTGATGCCGATGTCGTACTGACGCGCCAGCAGGGTCAGGGATTTCAGGCGCGGATAGAGTTCTTCCATCACCCGGTCATACTGCGCACGGCTGTAGCGCGGGTGCAGGGCAGAAAGCTTGATAGAGATGCCCGGACCTTCATAAATACCGCGGCCGTTAGACGCTTTACCGATGGCGTGGATCGCCTGCTGGTAAGAGACCATGTAGGCCTGCGCGTCGGCGGCGGTCAGCGCCGCTTCACCCAGCATGTCGTAGGAGTAGCGGAAACCTTTGTCTTCCAGCTTGCGGGCGTTCGCCAGCGCTTCAGCAATGGTCTCCCCGGTGACGAACTGCTCGCCCATCAGGCGCATCGCCATGTCCACGCCCTTGCGGATCAGCGGCTCGCCGCGCTTGCCGATAATGCGGTTCAGCGAGCGTGACAGGTTGGCTTCATTATGGGTAGAAACCAGCTTGCCGGTAAACAGCAGGCCCCAGGTGGCGGCGTTAACGAACAGCGACGGGCTGCGGCCAATGTGGGACTGCCAGTTGCCGTTGCTGATTTTGTCGCGGATCAGCGCGTCGCGGGTGGCTTTATCCGGAATACGCAGCAGCGCTTCTGCCAGACACATCAGCGCCACGCCTTCCTGAGAAGAGAGAGAGAACTCCTGCAACAGGCCCTGCACCATGCCGGCGCGTCCGCTGGCGGTTTTCTGGTTACGTAGCCTGTCGGCGAGCTGATACGCCAGGCTGTGCGCCTGAGCGGCCACGGCTTCCGGCAGGCGTGCCTGCTCCAGCAGCATCGGAACGGCGTCGGTTTCGGCACGGCGGTAAGCGCCGGTAATGGCGGCACGGCTGACGGACTGCGGCAGGATCTGCTCGGCGAAGTCGAGGAAGGGCTGGTGGTTCTCTTCAACGGCCGTTACGGCCTCTTCGCTTTCGTTCGCTGCGCCCGCCAGCAGGGCAGGCAGCTCCGGCAGACCTTCTTCACTCTCCAGTCTTTCCAGATAGTTAAAAATCGCCTGCTTGATTAACCAGTGCGGTGTGCGGTCGATGCGGGTCGCAGCGGTTTTAATCCGTTCGCGGGTAGCGTCATCCAGCTTAACCCCCATGGTGGTCATCCCCATGCCAAAACTCCTGTTGTTCTGTAATAGCGTTCTGTTGATAGCGTGAAATATCCACCATGTTGCAACTTTGTGCAACCGTGTTAAATGTGACCTGGGCTGCAAGCTGGAAAATGAATGGATTGTTAACGATTAGTTAGCTGAGAAAAAGAACGCGCGACGGTTTACGAAGCCAGTTTTTATGCGGTGCTTAACACTTTTTAAAGGTGCAACCCGTAAAAGCGTGAGCGAGTGCAACCTATAGGAAAGACGTATAAAACCAGGGATGAAATTCATGTAAATGCAGTGTTAAATCGTTTGTCAGTGGGAAGCGTATACGGCAGGATAGCGCGCCCAACGGAAACACATACACACATCACTACGTTCCGGTGATGACATAACAAGGCAACCCGGACGGTTGTCGCTCGACATTTTGGAGAATTTGAATGGCTATTAGCACACCGATGCTGGTGACATTTCTCGTTTATATTTTTGGCATGATCCTGATAGGGTTTTTGGCATGGCGTTCCACTAAAAACTTTGACGACTACATCCTTGGCGGGCGCAGCTTAGGCCCAATGGTTACCGCGCTCTCTGCGGGCGCATCCGACATGAGCGGCTGGCTGCTGATGGGGCTGCCGGGCGCGATTTTCATCTCCGGTATCTCCGAAAGCTGGATCGCCATCGGCCTGACCGTCGGTGCGTGGATCAACTGGAAGCTGGTGGCAGGCCGTCTGCGCGTGCATACCGAAGCCAACAACAACGCCCTGACGCTGCCGGACTACTTCACCGGGCGCTTTGAGGATAACAGCCGCGTTCTGCGTATTATCTCTGCGGTGGTGATCCTGTTGTTCTTCACCATCTACTGCGCCTCCGGCATCGTGGCGGGCGCACGCCTGTTCGAAAGCACCTTCGGCATGAGTTATGAAACGGCGCTGTGGGCCGGTGCGGCGGCGACCATCCTTTATACCTTCGTGGGCGGGTTCCTGGCGGTAAGCTGGACCGACACCGTGCAGGCGAGCCTGATGATTTTCGCCCTGATCCTGACCCCGGTGATTGTCATTTTCACCGTCGGTGGCTTTGGCGAATCGCTGGAAGTGATCAAGCAGAAGAGCATCGAAAACGTCGATATGCTGAAAGGGCTGAACTTCGTGGCCATCGTCTCCCTGATGGGCTGGGGCCTGGGCTACTTCGGTCAGCCGCACATTCTGGCGCGCTTTATGGCGGCGGATTCTCACCACACCATCGTTCACGCGCGTCGCATCAGCATGACGTGGATGATCCTGTGTCTGGCGGGCGCGTGCGCGGTTGGCTTCTTCGGCATTGCGTACTTTAACAACAACCCGGCGCAGGCGGGCGCGGTGAACCAGAACGCCGAGCGCGTGTTCATCGAGCTGGCGCAGATCCTGTTCAACCCGTGGATTGCCGGTATCCTGCTCTCCGCGATCCTGGCGGCGGTGATGTCTACCCTGAGCTGCCAGCTGCTGGTGTGCTCCAGCGCCATTACGGAAGACCTGTACAAAGCATTCCTGCGTAAGGGCGCGAGCCAGAAAGAGCTGGTGTGGGTAGGGCGCTTTATGGTGCTGCTGGTGGCGCTGATTGCCATTGCGCTGGCGGCCAACCCGGAAAACCGCGTGCTGGGGCTGGTAAGCTACGCCTGGGCGGGCTTTGGCGCCGCGTTTGGTCCGGTGGTGCTGTTCTCCGTGCTGTGGTCACGCATGACCCGCAACGGCGCGCTGGCGGGGATGATCATCGGTGCGGTGACCGTCATCGTCTGGAAACAGTTCGCGTGGCTGGGCCTGTACGAAATCATCCCGGGCTTCATCTTCGGCAGCCTCGGTATCGTGGTGTTCAGCCTGCTGGGTAAAGCGCCGTCTGCCTCTATGCAGAAACGCTTTGCGGAAGCGGATGCGCACTATCACTCTGCACCGCCAACGAAGCTTCAGGCTGAGTAATTTTCCCCTCACCCTGACCCTCTCCCCAAAGGGGAGAGGGGACAGACCGTTCACCCGTTCGAGATGATAAATGATGATTAAAACAGGGTTGATGATGGCAGCATTACTGCTGCTGGCGGGGTGTAACGCTCCCACGCAGCATGCGGCGGTGGAGACCTGCAAAGCGGATAACCAGATGCAGCAGACCACGCTCTATTTTGGCTTGAATCGCCCGGCAGGGGCGCAGATTACCGGCAGCGAGTGGCAGCAGTTTGTTGACCAGGACGTGACGCCGCGTTTTCGCGATGGCTTAACGGTGGTTGATGCCCGCGGGCAGTGGCTGGGGAACGACGGAAAAGTGGCGCGTGAACCCAGCAAAGCGTTAATGCTGATCCACGGTAAAGACGCGCAGAGCGAGAAGAACATCGAAGCGTTGCGCGGGATCTATAAGTCTCGTTTCGCGCAGGAATCGGTGATGCGGGTCGACCAGCCGGTGTGCGTGCAGTTTTAATGAAAACGGCGGGAATTCCCGCCGTTGTTGTTTTGTAGGCCGGGTAAGCGAAGCGCCACCCGGCATTGCATCAGAGCACCAACCCCGCAAAGCTCGCCGACAGCAGGCTCACCAGCGTCGCACCGTATACCAGGCGCAGACCAAACCGCGACACCACGTTACCCTGCTGCTCGTTCAGGCCTTTTATTGCCCCCGCTACAATGCCAATCGAGGCGAAGTTAGCAAAAGACACCAGGAACACGGACAAAATACCCAGACCGCGCGGGGACATTTGATGGGCTATTTTTTGCAGCTCAATCATCGCCACAAATTCATTCGCCACCAGTTTCGTTGCCATAATACTCCCCGCGTTTAAGGCATCGCTCAGCGGAATACCGATAAGCCACGCCAGCGGATAAAATACGTAACCCAGGATCTGCTGGAAGCTCATGCCAAATACGCTGGAGAAAAGGGCATTAACGGCGCTAATAAGAGCGATAAAGCCAATCAGCATCGCCAGAATAATCATCGCCACCTTAAAGCCCGCCAGAATATATTCGCCCAGCATTTCAAAGAAGCTCTGGGATTCATGCAGCTTTTCCAGTTTGATATCGGGTTCGGCTTCCGGGCGGGCCGGGTTAATGACCGAAAGAATAATAAAGGTGCTGAACATGTTCAGGATCAGCGCCGCGACGACAAATTTGGCGTCGAGCATGGTCATGTAGGCGCCAACAATCGACAGCGAAACCGTCGACATCGCCGTTGCGGCCATCGTAAACAGGCGACGCGAGGAGAGATCGCCCAGCACGCCCTTATACGCAATGAAGTTTTCAGACTGACCGAGGATCAGCGAGCTCACCGCGTTGAAGGATTCCAGCTTGCCCATGCCGTTGAGCTTTGAAAGGAGCGTTCCGATAACGCGAATAAAAATCGGCAGAATGCGCCAGTGCTGAAGAATACCAATCAGTGCCGAGATAAAAATAATGGGGCAGAGTACACCCAGGAAAATGAACGCCAGCCCTTTTTCACCCATCCCGCCAAAGACAAAATTCGTCCCTTCGGCAGCGAATTTAAGCAGAGACTCAAAGAAACCTGAGACATATTTAATAATGAACAGGCCGCTTTGCGCATGCAAAAAAAAGAATGCCAGCACGATTTCAATCACGATCAGCTGCAAGACGAAACGAATACGAATTTTTCGGCGGTCGAAACTCACCAGCCAGGCAAGCGCAAGAATAATCACCAGCGCCAGCAGGAAATGAACAATTTTAAACATGGGTTATTTTCAGTTGGTTTTCGAGGCGGACATTTAGCCACAGCCCCGGTTAACCGTAAATGGGCAATTTTTTATACCTTATAAACGTAACGGTTGCTCAGGCAATTATTACTCCGCAATGCGTTTACATCTGGTCATCAAAACTCCACATATTTCGCTTGTTTTTCTTTGTGCCGTAATGATAATCACTATCACTAGAATTTACGTTTCTTTGCATCAGTTGACCGCGATAAACATTTAAGGTGTCGGCATGTTTGTTCCTTTTCTCATTATGTTACGTGAAGGCCTTGAAGCGGCCCTGATCGTGAGCCTTATCGCCAGTTATCTGAAGCGTACCCAGCGCGGTCGCTGGATCGGCGTGATGTGGGTTGGCGTTTTCCTTGCCGCAGCGCTGTGCCTGGGGCTGGGTATTCTTATCAACGAAACCACCGGTGAATTTCCTCAGAAAGAACAAGAGCTTTTTGAAGGCATTGTTGCCGTAATAGCCGTGGTGATCCTCACCTGGATGGTGTTCTGGATGCGCAAAGTCTCCCGTAACGTGAAGGTGCAGCTGGAGCAGGCGGTGGATAACGCCCTACAAAAAGGCAACCACCACGGCTGGGCGCTGATCCTGATGGTCTTTTTCGCCGTGGCGCGTGAGGGTCTGGAGTCCGTTTTCTTCCTGCTCGCGGCGTTTCAGCAGGACGTGGGCATCTGGCCGCCGTTGGGCGCGATGCTCGGGCTGGTCACGGCGGTTGTGCTTGGCTTCCTGCTCTACTGGGGCGGCATTCGGCTTAACCTGGGCGCGTTCTTCAAGTGGACCAGCCTGTTTATTCTGCTGGTGGCCGCGGGCCTGGCGGCAGGGGCGATCCGCGCCTTCCACGAGGCGGGCCTGTGGAATCATTTCCAGGACGTGGCGTTCGATCTCAGTAACGTTCTGTCCACCCATTCGCTGACCGGCACCCTGCTTGAAGGGATCTTCGGCTACCAGGAAACGCCGACCGTCAGCGAAGTGGCAGTGTACTTTATCTATCTGGTTCCGGCGCTGATCCTGTTCGCTATGCCGCCGCGTACCGGCTCGCAGGCGTCGCGCGTTGCGCCGTAAGTGCTGTATTAGTTACAACATACTTTTTAAGGGAAGAGTCATGACCAGTCAGTTCCGTCGTAGTGCGTCAGGCGCAGGCATTGCCGCGCTGTTCGTGTCTGCCTTCGCCGCTCAGGCAGCAGATATCCCGCAGGTAAAAGTCACCGTCAACGATAAACAGTGCGAGCCGATGACCATCACGGTTAACAGCGGTAAAACCCAGTTTATTATTCAGAACCACAGCCAGAAGGCGCTGGAGTGGGAGATCCTGAAAGGCGTGATGGTGGTGGAAGAGCGCGAAAATATCGCGCCGGGCTTCAGCCAGAAGATGACCGCCAATCTACAGCCGGGCGAATATGATATGACCTGCGGCCTGCTGACGAACCCGAAAGGTAAGCTGATCGTCAAAGGCGCAGCGACGGCAGACGCGGCCAAAGGCACGGCGCTGTTAAGCCTTGGCGACGCCATTACCGCCTATAAAGCCTACGTCACTAAAGAGACGGCGGACCTGGTGGCGGGCACCCAAGCCTTTACCGACGCGGTGAAAGCGGGCGATATCGAAAAAGCGAAATCGCTGTATGCACCTACCCGTCAGCACTACGAGCGCATCGAGCCGATTGCCGAGCTGTTCTCCGATCTCGACGGCAGCATTGATGCCCGCGAAGACGACTACGAGCAGAAGGCCGCCGATCCGAAATTCACCGGCTTCCACCGTCTGGAAAAAGCGCTGTTTGGCGATAATTCCACCAAAGGAATGGAGAAATATGCCGCTCAGCTGAACACCGACGTGCTGGAGCTGCAAAAGCGCATCAGCGAGCTGGCCTTCCCGCCGTCGAAAGTGGTGGGCGGCGCGGCGGGCCTGATTGAAGAAGTGGCCGCAAGCAAAATCAGCGGTGAGGAAGATCGCTACAGCCACACCGACCTGTGGGACTTCCAGGCGAACGTTGACGGCGCGCAGAAAATTGTCGATCTGCTGCGGCCTCAGCTGCAAAAAGAGAACGGCGAGCTGCTGGCGAAAGTGGATGCCAACTTCAAAAAGGTCGATACCATCCTGGCGAAGTACCGCACCAAAGACGGGTTCGAAACCTACGACAAGCTGACCGAAGCCGACCGTAACGCGCTGAAAGGCCCGATTACAACGCTGGCGGAAGATCTCTCCCTGCTGCGCGGCGTTCTGGGTCTGGATTAAGCACGATGAACAAGCATGACGAGTACGACGTCGCTGAGCCTTCACGGCGTCGGTTGTTAAAAGGGGTAGGGGCGCTGGGCGGCGCGTTTGCCCTGGCGGGAGGTTGCCCGGTGGCGCAGGCGGCGAAACCGCAGAGCGCGCCCGGCACGCTGTCGCCGGATGCGCGCAGGGAGACGCAGCCGTTTTATGGCGAGCACCAGGCAGGGATTTTGACGCCGCAGCAGGCCTCGATGATGCTGGTGGCTTTCGATTCGCTGGCGAGCGATAAGGCCGACCTGGAGCGTCTGTTCAGGCTGCTGACCACGCGCATTGCCTTCCTCACCGCGGGCGGTCCGGCGCCGGAAACACCGAATCCGCGCCTGCCACCGATGGATTCCGGGATCCTTGGGGCGTTTATTGCTCCCGATAACCTGACCATCACCGTGTCGGTGGGGGAATCGCTGTTTGATGACCGCTACGGCCTGGCAAAGCAGAAGCCGAAAGCGCTGCAAAAAATGACCCGTTTTCCCAATGACTCTCTCGACGCGGCGCTCTGCCACGGCGATGTGCTGTTGCAGATTTGCTCCAATACCCAGGATACGGTGATCCACGCCCTGCGCGATATCATCAAGCACACGCCGGATCTGCTCAGCGTGCGCTGGAAGCGGGAAGGATTTATCTCTGACCACGCCGCGCGCAGTAAAGGGAAAGAGACGCCGGTGAACCTGCTGGGCTTCAAAGACGGCACTGCCAACCCGGACAGCAGCAATGCCGCGCTGATGAAAAACGTAGTCTGGGTGACGGCGGATCAGGGCGAACCGGCCTGGGCCGTGGGCGGCAGCTACCAGGCGGTGCGCATTATCCAGTTCCACGTGGAGTTCTGGGACCGCACGCCGCTGAAAGAGCAGCAGACAATTTTCGGTCGCGATAAGCAAACCGGGGCGCCGCTCGGCATGAAGCATGAGCACGATGAACCCGACTACGCGCGCGATCCAAACGGCGATGTTATCGCCCTGGACAGCCATATTCGTCTCGCCAATCCTCGCACCCGGGAGACGCAATCCAGCCTGATGATGCGAAGGGGTTACAGCTACTCGCTGGGTGTGACCCACTCCGGTCAGCTTGATATGGGGCTGCTGTTTGTCTGCTATCAGCATGACCTGGAAAAAGGATTTCTTACCGTACAGAAGCGGCTGAACGGCGAAGCGCTGGAGGAGTACATTAAGCCCATCGGCGGCGGCTATTTCTTTGCTCTGCCCGGAGCGCGTGACGCGAACGCCTGGCTCGCTCAGGGTCTGATAGAAGCCTGATAATCGTCCCTGCGACAGTTCGCGGGGACATTATTTTTTTCCTGTACTATCTTATTGTTATATTTCTGTAATATTTCTATATGAGACTGATTTTCCATGTAGGGGCAGTCTGAAAAGTTGCATTCAGGTAAAATAAATGTTGCATTTATGATAATCCCTGATGTACTTAAGAGAAGACAGCGGTAGTTCCCGGCAGTGATGTTACTCACTATGGAGATCGCGAATGGTTGCGTCCTGTACTGGACAAGGTAAACACAACAACCGCAGTACCCGGCGCGGAGGCTCAGACTCCGGCAGCGATTTCCTCACCACTAAATTCTCTCCTTCACCTCAAGAACCTGTTTCGACCGACGTGCATAGCGGTGCGCGTAGCCGTTCTGTATCGTCATCCGGTAATGCAAGCAATGGCTTACAAGGAAGCCAACCCTCTGATGTTCGTGCGCATAATCGTGCCGATGCTGGCGCGTGTGATGAATACCAACAACTCAAGGTGCTATCCATGGGAAGACAAAAAGCAGTGATCAAAGCTCGTCGTGAAGCAAAACGTGTGCTGAGACGGGATTCACGTAGCCATAAACAGCGTGAAGAAGAATCGGTCACCTCGCTTGTGCAGATGAGCGGCGTAGAATCCATTGGCATGGCGCGGGACAGCCGCGACGCATCGCCAATTGTGGCGCGTAATGAGGCTCAGGCGCACTACCTGAATGCTATCGAGAGTAAACAGCTCATCTTTGCAACCGGTGAAGCCGGATGCGGGAAAACCTGGATCAGCGCCGCCAAAGCGGCGGAGGCGCTGATTCATAAGGACGTGGAAAGGATCATCGTTACCCGTCCGGTACTGCAAGCTGATGAAGATCTGGGCTTCCTGCCCGGCGATATTTCGGAGAAGTTTGCCCCATACTTCAGGCCCGTCTATGACGTGCTGGTGAAGCGGCTGGGCGCTTCCTTTATGCAGTACTGCCTGCGACCAGAGATTGGCAAGGTGGAAATCGCGCCGTTCGCCTATATGCGCGGACGTACATTTGAAAATGCGGTCGTTATTCTCGACGAGGCTCAGAATGTGACCGCTGCGCAAATGAAGATGTTTTTAACGCGCCTCGGGGAGAACGTGACGGTGATCGTCAACGGCGATATTACCCAGTGTGACCTGCCGTCGGGCGTGAAGTCCGGCCTCAGCGATGCCATGTCACGTTTTGCGGAAGATGAGATGATTGGGGTGGTCCGCTTCACAAAAGAAGACTGCGTCCGCTCAGCGCTGTGTCAACGCACGCTGGAAGTCTATTCCGATTAAGATCATTCTTTTAAGCCATTTCTTCCCGGCGTCATGCCGGGAAGCTTCGTTTATTCCCACTGAAACAGTGACGTTTGTTTGAATCATATTTATTTCCTATAGCATTCATCGGGATTTAGAAATCGTTTTGCGGTATTAATAATATTACCGCCCATTACTTATGTGCGTTTTTCATACAAAAAGAAAAAGTGTGATATGTATTTATAATATCCACAAAATATCTATGAATATAATGATCGCGCTAATTGTTCGTTAAAATCAAACGTGAATGTTGTCACAGAACATGACTAAGCAGCAAAAATTAAGTTGGTGTCTTCTGGGTAATTATCTATGTTTCGTACTTGTTCAAACAAAATTCTAACAAGAAACACGCCGGGGGATCGTTTCCTCTGGAACATCACGCTGAGGGTCATACATGAACGAACTGGTTAGTGCAATTAACGGTGTTATCTGGAGCCCGGCGTTAATATTTTTATGTCTGGGTGTCGGCCTCTATTTTTCACTACGCAGTCGCTTTCTGCAATTACGCCATATTAAACATATGATTACCCTGATGTTTGAGGGACGCCCTACCGAGGCAGGCGTATCATCGTTTCAGGCGCTGACGATGACGCTGGCCGGTCGCGTGGGGACGGGGAATATCGCGGGGGTAGCGACCGCCATTACTTTTGGTGGACCGGGTGCGCTTTTCTGGATGTGGGTAGTGGCTTTTTTAGGGGCCAGTTCTGCTTTTGTCGAATCCACCTTAGGTCAGGTTTATAAAGAAAAAATTAACGGCGAATATCGTGGCGGCCCTGCCTTTTATATTGAAAAAGGGTTAGGCGTGAAGTGGTACGCATGGTTATTTGCTATCGTAACCATTTTCTCCTGCGGATTATTACTGCCAGGCGTGCAGGCAAACTCTATTGGTGCGAGTCTGGATATTGCCTTTGGCCTGAGTCCGAACGTCACGGCGGCATTACTTGCCCTGTTGTTAAGTTTTATTATTTTTGGTGGCGTGAAAAGGATCGCCAGTTTTAGCAGTATGGTGGTTCCGTTTATGGCGCTGGGCTATATTATTGTCGCCTGCGTGATTATCGCTATCAATATCGATCAGCTTCCCGCGGTTATTCTGCTGATCTGGAAAAGCGCTTTCGGGCTTGAAGCTGGCTTTGGCGCCATCCTCGGTCAGGCGATTATGTGGGGCGTGAAGCGCGGCGTCTATTCTAACGAAGCGGCGCAGGGTACCGGGCCGCATGCTTCATCCGCGGCGGCCGTAAGCCATCCGGTGAAGCAGGGGCTGGTTCAGGCGTTCTCCGTTTATATCGACACGCTGTTTGTCTGCTCCGCGACCGGCTTTATGCTGTTGATTACCGGGCTGTATAACGTCCAGGGTGTCGACGGTGCTGCCCTCTATACCGGTATTGCTGGCGTGGCGGCCGGTCCTGGCTATGTGCAGACGGCGATGGAAAGTATGATGCCTGGCTTTGGTAATTACTTTGTTGCCATCGCGCTGTTCTTCTTCGCCTTCACCACAATCATTGCCTACTACTACATCGCTGAAACCAATATCGCCTACATCAACCGTAAAATTCATCGCCCGTGGCTGACGTTCCTGCTGAAATTATGTCTGATGGCTTCCACCGTCTATGGCACCGTCCGCACTGCGGATCTGGCATGGGGGTTAGGCGATATTGGGGTAGGGCTGATGGCATGGCTCAACATTATTGCCATTGTTCTGTTGCATAAAAAAGCGTTTGCCAGCCTGAAAGACTATGAAACCCAGAACGCGCAGGGGTTGGATCCCCAGTTTGACCCGGTTCGGCTTGGGATAAAAAATGCCGATTACTGGCTGGAGGATCGCAGGGATGAAGAGGGTTTGAATAGCGGCCAGAGTCCTGCTCCCGAGGGAAAGCAACCGGCTGGAAAGCTGAATAGCTGAGGAATGGTTAAGACGGGCCCGTACTTTGTACGGGCTTTCTTTTATAGATGAGGCGGCTCAGTCTGCCCCGGGGGGATTGACTCGCTTCGCTCGCCCTGCGGGCAGCCTGTTCGCTTCGCTCTCAGTCTGTCCAACTGGCTGCGCCAGTTGTCGAACCCCGGTCGGGGGTTCTCATCCCCCCACATGCGTGCAATATGCGAAAAAAAAGCCCGCATTTTCATGCGAGCTCTTCTTCAAATATGGCGGTGAGGGGGGGATTCGAACCCCCGATACGTTGCCGTATACACACTTTCCAGGCGTGCTCCTTCAGCCACTCGGACACCTCACCATATTGTTTTGCTGCCTGACCGCTTGGGGGGCAACGGGGCGCTACTATAGGGAGTTGCGCGAAAGCGGTCAAGCAGATTTTCTGCATTCGTGCCTGTTCGGTTAAGCCTTAATCAGCTTATGGCGCAGCGCGCAGGATTAACGCTGCGAATCGAGCACTTCGCTGTTTTTCACCACCTCCTGCGCTTTGCCGTAGCTTTCGATCAGCAGCTGATAGGCCGGGAAGATATGGGTGTAGACTTCCGCCCACGCCGCCGCATCTTCACGATTCCATGTCCGCTGAATTTCGGAGGCAACGGCTGCCGTGTCCATCGGCACCACGCCTGCCTGTACCACACGTGCCAGGGTGATCTCCTGCGCCATTTTGCTGTACGTGCCGGAGGCATCAATCACCGCAAACACTTTATATCCGTCCGCCACCGCGCTGATAGACGGAAATGCCATGCAGACGCTGGTGATCGTACCGGCGATAATCAACGTTTTACGCCCGGTGGCTTTTACCGCCGCCACAAACTCCGGGTTATCCCAGGCGTTGATCTCACCTTTGCGTGCAACGTACTGGGCGTGCGGCGCGTTGGCGTGGATCTCCGGAATAAGCGGGCCGTTCGGCCCCTGTGGAACCGACGCCGTGGTGATCACCGGGATTTCCGCCAGCGTGGCGATTTTTGCCAGCGCCGCCGCACGGGCGCGCAGCTCAGGCATCGGCATATCGCCAACGGTCTGGAACAGCCCGCTCTGGTGATCGATAAGCAGCATAACGGCATCATCAACGTCAATAACGGGACGCGCACCGTTGAAGTTAGCAGGTGTAGACATAATGCTCTCCTTTATCAGGTTAGATCTGGCCAAAGCGGCCGGAGTTAAAATCGCGAATAGCTTCGGCGATCTCGCTTTTACTGTTCATCACAAACGGGCCGTAGCCCACAATCGGTTCATTCAGCGGCTCACCGGCCATCAGCAGCACTTTGGCATCGCTGCTGGCTTCGAGATGCAGTTTGTCACCGCTCTGACTCAACACGACCAGCTGCGCCTCACCGGCGGGCGTAGTGCCGTTCACCGTCACGCTCCCCTCAAGTACAACCAGCGCTGTGCTCCAGCCTTCGGGCTGATTGAGCGTCAGGTGGCTGCCCTGGTGCAGCGCGAGATCCCACACGTTCAGCGGTGAGAAGGTATGCGCCGGGCCGGTGACATCGTCAAAGCGGCCAGCAATCACGCGCAATGTTCCGCTGTTATCCGGCAGGGAGATCACCGGGATATCTGCCTTAGTGATGCTCTGGTAGCCTGGCGTCGCCATTTTGTCCCTGGCGGGCAGGTTGACCCACAGCTGCATCATTTTCAGTTCACCGCCTTTCTGCGAGAACGCGCTGGAGTGGAACTCTTCGTGCAAAATGCCGGCGCCTGCCGTCATCCACTGCACGTCGCCCGGGCCGATTACGCCGCCTCTGCCGGTGGAATCACGGTGCTCCACTTCGCCTGAGTAAACGATGGTCACCGTTTCAAAACCGCGATGAGGATGCTCGCCCACCCCGCGTTTCGCGCCGTCCGCCGGAAAGGTGTAGGGACCGGCATAGTCCAGCAGCAGGAACGGGCTCAGCGGTTCGCCGTGCGTCTGGTAAGAAAACATTGAACGAACCGGGAAACCATCACCGACCCAGTGCGGACGAGGGGCGGTATAGACGCCTGTTACGTTTTTCATGATTAACTCCTGATGTTCTGTTGATGTAATTAGCTTATATTCACGGTTAATATCCCGGTAGATAGCGAAAATGACATTCACTGTTCCTGAAATGGAACAATGGAGGCGTATGCAGGATCTCAATGATTTCGTATGGTTTGTGAAGGTGGTGGAGCATGGCGGCTTTGCGGCGGCAGGTCGGGCGCTCGATCAGCCTAAGTCAAAACTAAGCCGTCGGATCGCGCAGCTGGAAGAACGCCTGGGCGTTCGGCTGATACAGCGAACCACGCGGCAGTTTACGGTGACGGAGGTGGGGCAAACGTTCTACCAGCACTGTAAAGCCATGCTGGTTGAGGCCGAAGCGGCGGAGGAGGCGGTGGCGGCTTTACAGGCTGAACCGCGCGGTATGGTCAGGATCACCTGCCCCGTGACCCTGCTGCACGTTCACGTGGGGCCGATGCTGGCGAGGTTTATGGCGCGCTATCCGGGGATCAACCTCCAGCTCGAAGCGACCAACCGCCGGGTGGATATCGTGGCGGAGGGGGTGGACGTGGCGATCCGCGTTCGTCCGCGCCCGTTTGATGACAGCGATCTGGTATTAAGGGTGCTGGCGGACAGGGGACACTGTCTGGTTGCCGGGCCGGCACTGCTGGAACGGATGGGCAACCCGACGGCGCCTTCTGAACTCAGCGCATGGCCGGGTTTAAGCATGGGCGCGGGTAGGCATCTGCATAAGTGGGAGTTAAGCGGGCCGGAAGGCGCGAAAGCAGAAGTTCACTTCACGCCGCGCCTGGTGACCACCGATATGCTGGCGCTGCGGGAAGCGGCCATGGCGGGGGTAGGCCTGGTGCAGCTGCCCATTTTGATGGTGAAGGATCAGCTGGCGTCAGGTGAACTTATTCGAGTGCTAAATGAATGGGAACCCAAACGGGAGGTGATCCATGCGGTGTATCCTTCCAGACGAGGTTTGCTGCCGTCGGTCAGGACGCTGGTGGATTTTCTCACCGAAGAGTACGCACGGATGGTGGAGGAGTAAAGTCCCTGTAGGCCGGGTAAGCGAAGCGCCACCCGACACATTCACCGCAGAGGAAGCAAAGTTCGAACCCCCTTGCGGAGAATATAAAAGAAAAAAGCCCGTACTTTCGTACGAGCTCTCATCTTGAATATGGCGGTGAGGGGGGGATTCGAACCCCCGATACGTTGCCGTATACACACTTTCCAGGCGTGCTCCTTCAGCCACTCGGACACCTCACCATATTGTCATCCCGTTGTTGCCGGGACGGGCGCTAATGTAAGGAAAAGCCGTACTGCCGTCAACCCACTTTTTCAGTAATTTAGCGCGTTTATACAAACTTCAGGCAACCTGATTCCGAAATGTGCGAAAAGCGCCTCTTTTATCAGCAACGCGGTTCGCTGATAAATTTGTTATGCTGGCAATCCAGTTGAAAATGAAAATAAAACAGCGCAATAAAAGGCAGGAATGACTATGGATATTATCTTCTATCACCCCACTTTTGATACGGCTTACTGGATCAACGCGCTCACGGCGGCACTGCCTGGCGCACGCGTCCGCGAATGGAAGCGGGGCGATAATGGACATGCCGACTACGCGCTGGTCTGGCATCCCCCGGTCGAAATGCTACAGGGCCGCCGTTTGAAGGCGGTGTTTGCCCTTGGTGCGGGGGTAGACTCCATCCTGAGCAAGCTGAAGGCTCACCCTGAAATGCTGCCGGAAGATATTCCCCTGTTCCGTCTGGAGGATACCGGTATGGGACAGCAGATGCAGGAATATGCCGTGAGTCAGGTGCTGCACTGGTTCCGCCGCTTCGACGATTATCAGGCCTTTAAGCAGCAATCCCACTGGGAACCGCTCCCGGATTATCAGCGCGAAGATTTCACCATCGGCATCCTCGGTGCAGGCGTCCTGGGTTCGAAAGTCGCAGAAGCGCTCGCCCCGTGGGGCTTCCCGCTGCGCTGCTGGAGCCGCAGCCGTAAGGATTATCCGGGCGTCGAGAGCTTTGCGGGAATGGATGAACTTCCGGCGTTCCTGAAAGAGACACGGGTACTCATTAACCTGCTGCCGAATACCGCGGAAACGGTGGGCATAATCAATGGCGCGCTCCTCAACCAGCTGGCAGACGATAGCTACTTAATGAACCTGGCGCGCGGGGTGCACGTGGTGGAAGACGATCTGCTGAAAGCGCTGGACAGCGGTAAGCTGAAAGGCGCAATGCTGGATGTTTATAGCCGCGAACCGCTGCCGACAGAAAGCCCGCTCTGGGCTCACCCACGCGTGGCGATGACGCCCCATATTGCGGCCGTGACGCGACCGGCGGAGGCCGTGGCGTACATCTCGCATACCATCAGCGAAATAGAGAAGGGCAACGCGGTGACCGGACAGGTCGACAGACAGCGAGGTTACTGAGATAAACCCGGCGTTCGCCGGGTTTTTGCTAATATTCGACGCTGATAACTGCTATCCTTTGGAAAAACCGCAGAGGAGAGAAAGATGTATCCCGTTGACCTGCATATGCACACCGTCGCCAGTACTCACGCTTACAGTAACCTCCATGATTATATCGCTCAGGCGAAGCTGAAAGGCATCAAACTGTTTGCGATCACCGATCACGGCCCGGATATGGCGGATGCGCCGCACTACTGGCATTTTGTGAATATGCGTATCTGGCCACGTCTGGTGGACGGTATCGGGATACTGCGCGGCATCGAAGCGAACATCAAAAACACCGACGGTGAAATTGACTGCACCGGCCCGATGCTGACCTCGTTAGATCTGATCCTCGCCGGTTTCCATGAGCCGGTTTTTGCGCCGCAGGATAAAGAGACCAACACCGCAGCGATGATTGCCACCATCGCCAGCGGCAACGTGCACATTATCAGCCACCCGGGCAACCCTAAATACCCGATTGATATTCAGGCCGTGGCGCAGGCGGCGGCGAAGCACCGCGTGGCACTGGAGATCAACAACTCTTCGTTCGTTCACTCGCGTAAGGGCAGTGAAGCCAACTGTCGCGACGTGGCGGCTGCCGTGCGTGACGCGGGCGGAATGGTGGCGCTGGGCTCTGATTCTCACACGGCCTTTACGCTGGGTGATTTCAGCGAATGCCTGAAAATATTGCAGGACGTGAATTTCCCGGAAGAACAGATCCTGAACGTCACGCCGCGTCGTATGCTCGACTTCCTTGAGTCGCGCGGCATGGCGCCGATTGATGAATTTGCCGATCTTTAATGACTAATGGAATAAAAACATGAATGAGTTTTCCATCCTTTGCCGCGTGCTGGGCACCTTATATTACCGCCAGCCGCAGGATCCGCTTCTGGTTCCGCTGTTTACCCTGATCCGTGAAGGTAAGCTGGCGCAGAACTGGCCGCTGGAACAGGATGAACTGCTGGAACGCTTGCAAAAAAGCTGCGATATGCAGCAGATTTCCACCGATTACAACGCGCTGTTCGTGGGAGAAGAGTGTCGCGTGTCGCCGTATCGTTCTGCCTGGCAGGAAGGGGCAACCGAAGCGGAAGTGCGGGCATTTCTCTCAGAACGCGGTATGCCGCTGACGGATATGCCAGCCGATCATATCGGTACGCTGCTGCTGGCGGCCTCCTGGATTGAAGATAATGCTGGTGACGATGAGAACGAGGCGATTGAAACTCTGTTCGAAACGTATCTCCTGCCGTGGGTTGGAACCTTCCTGGGCAAAGTGGAAGCGCACGCTACGTCACCATTCTGGAGAACGCTGGCTCCGCTGACGCGTGACGCTATCGCTGCCATGTGGGATGAGCTGGAAGAAGAGAACGAAGAGTGATTTAGATCACAAAAATTCTGCAACGATACATTTCAACTTGCACGTAATGTGCTTCCGATCTCATTTCCCGGGTGCGCATCTGCTAAGATGCGCACCATGAATATATTACTTTGTATTGCAATCACGACTGGCATCCTTTCCGGCCTCTGGGGTTGGGTGGCGGTGTCGCTCGGTTTGTTGAGCTGGGCCGGTTTCCTTGGCTGCACGGCCTACTTCGCCTGCCCGCAGGGTGGTCTCAAAGGGCTGTTTATTTCAGGCTGCACGTTGCTAAGTGGCGTGGTCTGGGCGCTGGTCATTATGAAAGGCAGCGCGCTGGCACCGCATATGGAAATCCTGGGTTACGTCATGACGGGTATTGTGGCCTTCCTGATGTGCGTTCAGGCAAAACATCTGCTGTTGTCCTTTGTGCCTGGCACGTTCATGGGCGCCTGCGCGACCTTTGCAGGGCAGGGGGACTGGAAGCTGGTGGTTCCTTCACTCATGCTGGGTTTACTGTTTGGCTATGCCATGAAGAACAGCGGCCTCTGGCTGGCAGCCCGACGCGAGAAGAGCCAGAACGTTTCGGCGGTAAGTGAATAAAAAAAGGCGAGACGGAAATCTCGCCTTTTTGTTGCACTGTCGATCAACGTAAAACAGTTCGGCGGCGGCGCGGCAGAAAAATACCCTTCTTATACCCGTTAATCAGCCGATTGATTTAACGCGGATCGGTTTAAATATTTACTCAGGGGATGCGGTAAAAATGATTGTCACCGTTTCTGATGAAAATTCGCTCCATTTATCGCAGCAGTGGAATGCACCGGCCAGTACGCTTTAATCATTCATGAAATCAATGATTTATTAAAGTGGCGGCGCTGCGCAGGTAAGCTATGCTGATATCAAGAACCCGGTAATCGGGTTGCTTGAATTGATACTTCACAGGTCATAACGGAGCGTTTTTACCCCTCATGGACGAATTTCATTGAGGAGTACAAATAATGTTCAAATCCGCAGCGTGTATTATTTCTGGTCTGGGACTGATCCTGTCCTCTTTTCTTTCTCCGGCTTATTCCGCAACCATTGAAAATGGTGGGGTTATTCATTTTCGTGGCGCGGTGGTGGCCGATCCGTGCGAAGTCGCTCCTCAGCATCAGCAGTTTGCGATTTCCTGCCCGGAAAATAACCGCATGAAAACGCATACCATCAGTTATGACGAGGCGCTCCGGGGACATCATCCTCATTCAAACCTGGCCGCTGTCACCATGAAATACCTGAATGAAGAGAAAACGCTCGCGGTTGTTCAGGTGGACTACCGCTAGCAGCCGTTTCTTTCACGACGGTTTTTCTCCCTCTCCCTCTGCGATACACTTAAGAAAAGGGCGGGTTGCAGAGGGTGTTTATGAGACCGCAAATCGACGTTATTCATGGCGATATCACGACGGTACACGTTGACGTGATCGTCAACGCAGCCAATTCCTCTTTGCTGGGCGGAGGGGGAGTGGACGGCGCCATTCACCGGGCCGCAGGCCCACAGCTTCTGGAAGCATGCAAAACCGTGCGCCAGCAGCAGGGAGAGTGCCCCCCGGGGCATGCCGTCATTACGCTGGCGGGGGATCTCCCGGCCAAAGCGGTGATCCATACCGTTGGCCCCGTCTGGCACGGCGGCGACCATCATGAAGCTGAGATTCTGGAGCAGGCGTATCGTAACTGCCTGCGGCTTGCGGCCGATAACGGCTATAAGACCATGGCGTTTCCCGCCATCAGCACGGGGGTTTACGGTTATCCAAAGGAAGCGGCAGCAAATATCGCCGTGAATACCGTTTATCACTACCTTTCCCTTAAACCCATGCCGGAAAAAGTTATTTTTGTCTGTTTCGATGAGCACACCGCCGACCTGTATCAGCGGATTTTAACCGAGCGCAGCCAGCTATTTTGATGTCTGAGATGTAAAAACGGCGCCCTGATGGCGCCGTTTTGTTATCCCGCTTTAACCTGAGGTTTGCCTGAAAACAGGAAACGCAAAAGCGGGATCCGCAGGTGGATTTCATACAGCACGATGGCAATGCCAACCACAAAGACCAGACCGGTGAAGAAGCCCAGCGCATTCGAGGCAATATGCGGCGTAATGTATGCCCCGAAAAACAGCGTCAGCGGATGGTGAACCAGGTAGATAAACAGCGAAGCATTAACGAAATAGGTTACGCGGCTGGATTTAAAATTCAGCAGGCGATGGCCCAGCGCGAACACCACGTTCACCATCCACAGGCCCATCAGCATCGTTATCACGCTCTCGGTTTCATACATCCACGCGTCCCCGCTGCCGTAGCGCTGATTGAGAAGATAGGCTGCAAAGGCCAGCGCAGCACCCACTGCACACCAGGGGGAGGGGGTGGTAAACAGTGCCTTAAGCCGCGGATGAATAAACGCCAGCGCGCCAATCAGGAAGAAGGGAATGTAGAACAGCGTCTGCATCACCACGAAATTAAACAGCCCATCGCTCAGAACAGGGGGATAGACAACGAACAGGGTACGCCTGACGGCGGCATACGCAATCCCCAGCGCAAGAAACAGCAGCGACAGCTTGCCCAGAGTGATGTTGGCGAAAAAGGCAGAGGATGTTGAGCTCGCGCGCTGGCGCAGCCGGCTGAAGATCAGCAAGCTCACCGTGGTTAACACCACCAGTACCAGCAGGAACCAGAGGTGGGAAATCAGCTCCCAGACCAGGGTGTTGTATTTCTCGTAAAGGGAGAGATTCGACCAGGTTTCCGTTTTACCTTTAACATACTGCAACATAATGAACTGCGGCAGCGTCAGCAGCGGGATGGCCGTCAACATCGGTATGCCCACGCGCTCCACGCGCACTTTCCACCAACGCTTCAGGGGATAGCGCAAAAAGAGCATGTAGGAGAAATATCCAGAAATGACAAAAAACACCTGCATGCGGAAGGCATGAATAAAATCATTAAACAGCGTAAGCCACCAGGAAGGCATCTGACTGTTGACGTGCCAGGTGTGGCTGGAATAAATCAGTGAAATATGAAAAGGGATCCCCAATAGCATGAGCCATGCGCGGATCGAGTCGAGGAAATATTCACGTTGTACAGGGGTTGTGCTCATATAACTTTGCGCATTCTCAGACTTTTCGCCTTATCCCTAAGGCTCATAATGGTTACATTCGGAGCCAACCCTACACCAAGACCGACACCCTGTCTCCAGGATAAGCACGCAAAGTGAAAAGCGGGTTCTTTCATTTGCTTAATCCATGAGCCAGCGAGCTGAACAAAGCAGTGATAATGTTGTCGGATTGCCTGAGTTTCCATTAAAATGGATCGGATCGATATAAGCACACAAAGGGGGAAGTGCTTACTTATTATGAAACATAAACCACAAATGATGAAAATGCGTTGGTTGGGTGTTGCAGTGCTGTTGTCACTGTATACCTCATCTGCACTGGCCTTTAACATCGATGATGTCGCAAAACAGGCAAAATCGATGGCGGGCAAGAGCTATGAAGCGCCAAAAAGTAACCTGCCCTCCGTTTTCCGCGACATGAAATACGCGGACTATCAGCAGATCCAGTTCAATCACGATAAAGCGTACTGGAACAATATTAAAACCCCGTTCAAGCTTGAATTTTACCACCAGGGTATGTACTTCGACACGCCGGTTGCCATCAATGAAGTGACGGCGACCGCGGTACGCAAAATCAAGTACAGCCCGGATTATTTCAATTTTGGCGATGTGCAACACGATAAAGACACGGTGAAAGACCTCGGCTTCGCAGGCTTCAAGGTGCTTTATCCGATTAACAGCAAAGATAAAAACGACGAAATCGTCAGCATGCTTGGCGCCAGCTACTTCCGCGTGATTGGCGCGGGGCAGGTGTACGGGCTTTCTGCGCGCGGTCTGGCGATTGATACCGCGCTGCCATCAGGTGAAGAATTCCCTCGTTTTCGCGAGTTCTGGATCGAACGTCCAAAACCAACCGACAAACGTCTGACAATTTATGCGCTGCTGGACTCCCCTCGTGCGACCGGCGCTTATCGCTTCGTGATCATGCCTGGGCGTGACACGGTGGTTGACGTGCAGTCTAAAGTTTACCTGCGCGATAAAGTGGGCAAGCTGGGCGTTGCGCCACTGACCAGTATGTTCCTGTTTGGGCCGAATCAGCCGTCTCCGGCAACCAACTTCCGTCCTCAACTGCATGATTCTAATGGCCTTTCCATCCATGCCGGTAACGGTGAGTGGATCTGGCGTCCGCTGAACAACCCGAAACACCTCGCGGTCAGCAGCTTTGCGATGGAAAATCCGCAGGGCTTTGGTCTGCTGCAACGCGGCCGTCAGTTCTCCCGCTTTGAAGATCTGGATGACCGCTACGATCTGCGCCCAAGCGCCTGGGTTACGCCGAAAGGCGACTGGGGTAAAGGCAAGGTTGAGCTGGTTGAAATTCCAACCAACGATGAAACCAACGACAACATCGTGGCGTACTGGACACCGGATCAGCTGCCGGAAGCCGGTAAAGAGATGAACTTCAAGTATGCGATCACCTTCAGCCGTGACGAAGACAAACTGCACGCGCCGGATAACGCGTACGTGATGCAGACGCGTCGTTCGACGGGTGACGTGAAGCAGTCCAACCTGATTCGTCAGCCGGATGGCACGCTGGCGTTTATCGTGGACTTCACCGGGCAGGATATGAAAAAACTGGCGCCGGATACTGCCGTGACGTCACAGGCGAGCATTGGCGATAACGGTGAAATCGTTGAGAACGCCGTGCGCTACAATCCGGTGACCAAAGGGTGGCGTTTGACCCTGCGCGTGAAGGTGAAAGATCCGAAACAGACCACTGAAATGCGCGCCGCGCTGGTCAGTAACGATAAGCCGCTGAGTGAAACCTGGAGCTATCAGCTACCTGCCAATGAATAATACATCTGAATATATTGATGCCATGCCGCTGACGGACATTGAAAAAGCGGCACTCCCTGCGAGCGACATCCGCGCGGTTCACACCGCGCTGGATGGTGAACACCGTCACTTTTCCCGTGATGATGATACGCCGCTGGGGTCAGTGAAGGCACGTCTGGAGCAGGCATGGCCGGACTCGCTGGCTGAAGGGCAGTTGATCAAGGATGACGAAGGGCGTGACCAGCTACAGGCAATGCCGAAGGCCACGCGTTCCTCTATGTTCCCCGACCCGTGGCGCACCAACCCGGTGGGCCGCTTCTGGGATCGCCTGCGTGGGCGTGACGTAACGCCGCGCTATCTGTCGCGTCTGACCAAAGAACAGCAGGCGTCCGAGCAGAAATGGCGTACCGTGGGAACGATTCGTCGTTACATTCTGCTGCTGCTGACGCTGGCGCAAACGGTCGTCGCCACCTGGTATATGAAAACCATTCTGCCGTACCAGGGCTGGGCGCTGATAAACCCTGCTGACATGATTGGCCAGGATATCTGGGTCTCCTTCATGCAGCTGCTGCCGTACATTTTACAGAGCGGCATCCTTCTGCTGTTCGCCGTGCTGTTCTGCTGGGTCTCCGCCGGGTTCTGGACCGCGCTGATGGGCTTCCTACAACTGCTGATGGGACGTGACAAATACAGCATTTCCGCGTCAACGGTCGGGGATGAACCCCTGAATCCCGAGCACCGTACCGCGCTGATCATGCCTATCTGTAACGAAGACGTTGACCGCGTATTCGCAGGGCTGCGTGCAACCTGGGAGTCCGTGAAGGCGACCGGTAACGCGGCGCATTTCGACGTCTACATCCTGAGCGACAGCTACAACCCGGATATCTGCGTGGCAGAGCAAAAAGCCTGGATGGAGCTGATTGCCGAAGTGCAGGGCGAAGGACAGATCTTCTACCGTCGTCGTCGTCGTCGCGTGAAGCGTAAAAGCGGGAACATTGATGACTTCTGTCGTCGTTGGGGTAACCAGTACAGCTATATGGTGGTACTGGATGCAGACTCCGTCATGAGCGGCGATTGCCTGAGCGGTCTGGTGCGTCTGATGGAAGCTAACCCAAACGCGGGTATCATTCAGTCTTCGCCAAAAGCCTCCGGTATGGACACGCTGTATGCGCGCTGCCAGCAGTTTGCGACCCGCGTCTACGGGCCGCTGTTTACCGCCGGTCTGCACTTCTGGCAGCTGGGCGAGTCTCACTACTGGGGCCACAACGCCATTATCCGCGTGAAGCCGTTCATCGAGCACTGTGCGCTGGCGCCGCTGCCGGGTGAAGGGTCATTTGCCGGGTCCATTCTGTCGCATGACTTTGTGGAAGCCGCGCTGATGCGCCGTGCAGGGTGGGGCGTCTGGATTGCCTACGATCTGCCGGGCTCGTATGAAGAGCTGCCGCCGAACCTGCTGGATGAGCTCAAGCGTGACCGCCGCTGGTGTCACGGTAACCTGATGAACTTCCGCCTGTTCCTGGTGAAGGGGATGCACCCTGTTCACCGGGCGGTGTTCCTGACGGGCGTGATGTCCTATCTCTCTGCACCGCTGTGGTTTATGTTCCTCGCGCTCTCGACCGCGTTGCAGGTCGTGCATGCCCTGACGGAGCCGCAGTACTTCCTGCAACCGCGCCAGCTGTTCCCGGTGTGGCCGCAGTGGCGTCCGGAGCTGGCGATTGCGCTGTTCGCGTCGACCATGGTGCTGCTGTTCCTGCCGAAGCTGCTCAGTATCGTTCTGATCTGGTGTAAAGGTTCAAAGGAGTACGGTGGTTTCTGCCGCGTAACCCTTTCACTGCTGCTGGAAGTGCTGTTCTCAGTCCTGCTGGCACCGGTGCGTATGCTGTTCCACACGGTATTCGTGGTGAGCGCGTTCCTGGGATGGGAAGTGGTGTGGAATTCACCGCAGCGTGACGATGACTCCACGCCGTGGAGTGAAGCCTTTATGCGCCACGGCTCTCAGCTGCTGCTGGGGCTGGTGTGGGCTGTCGGGATGGCCTGGCTGGATCTGCGTTTCCTGTTCTGGCTTGCGCCAATAGTATTCTCGCTGATCCTGTCGCCGTTTGTGTCGGTGATCTCCAGCCGTTCGACGGTGGGCCTGCGTACCAAACGCTGGAAGCTGTTCCTGATCCCGGAAGAGTATTCTCCGCCGCAGGTGCTGGTGGATACCGATACCTACCTGGAGCAGAACCGCAAACGCACGCTGGATGATGGTTTTATGCACGCCGTGTTCAACCCGTCATTTAACGCCCTTGCAACTGCAATGGCGACCGCGCGTCACCGCGCCAGCCAGGTGCTGGAGATCGCCCGCGATCGCCACGTTGAGCAGGCGCTGAACGAGACGCCAGAAAAGCTTAACCGTGACCGTCGTCTGGTGCTGCTGAGCGATCCGGTGACGATGGCAAGGCTTCACTACCGCGTGTGGTCCGCGCCGGAGAGATACTCTTCGTGGGTGAACTACTATAAAGACGTGAAGCTGAACCCGCTGGCGCTGAAGGCGAAATAAGTTGTTAAGTAGGGCGGGTAAGCGAAGTGCCACCCGCCAAATAAAATACCGGCTTAATCGCCGGTATTTTTTTAGAGGTTACTCATGAGAATAATCATTGTCGTGATGATGGCATGCCTGCTCAGCGGCTGCGGCAGCATTATCAGCCGCACCATCCCCGGACAGGGCCACGGGAATCAGTACTATCCCGGCGTACAGTGGGATGTGCGCGATTCCGCGTGGCGCTATCTCACCGTGCTCGATCTGCCGTTTTCGCTGATTTTCGATACGCTATTGCTGCCCATCGATGCCAGCCACGGCCCGTACGAGTAACGGGAGCTTAACGCTCGTCCCATTCATCCGCTGCGGCCTGACCTTCTTCCGTATCCAGCGGCGGTTCGAGCTGAAACTCACCTTCGTCCCATTCGTGCAGCGTATTTTCTTCGAGCCACTCCTGACGTAACTCAATTTCGTCATAGTCGCCGTCGAATACGGCCTGCGCACCTTCACCACTCAGCATCGGCAGACATTCTCCGTCTTCACCTTCATCAGCAAAGAACTCGGCCTGCCACATAATATCGCCGTCCTGTAGGACATATTTTTGGATATTGAGTTGTTGCACGTCAGCATCTTCTTCCTCAATGCCGGGATTATCGGCGAGGAATTCTTCGCGAGCGGCATCAATTGCTTCTTCCAGCGTGGCGTACATGGTCATTAGTGTCTCCCTGTTTTTCGTGAAGGTATTCAGGGAAAGAATAGCTGATTATATGATTTTGCAAGTATGAATAAGAAAATTAGCCGTCACGATGTTGTGTTATGCGCGCCGGGCGTAGCGCGCGGGACAAGCTGAGCCAGGAATAGACGGCGTTGAACAGCACGACGCCTGCCGTCACGATAAAAACGGCCCGGAAACCGAAACTGGCCGAAACCCCCGCGCCGACCAGCGGCCCGGTGACGTTACCCAGATCGCGAAACGACTGGTTGTAGCTAAAGATACGCCCGGCAATCTGGTTGGTGGAGTTATAAACCAGCAGCGTCTGCACCGCCGGGAGCAACGCGCCATCCGCAGCCCCCAGCAGGAAACGCAGCACCCCGAGTTGCCACGGCGATTGCACCATCGACATGGGGATAAGCAGCAGAACGGAGACGATCAGGGCGCAGATGAGGATCTTCTCCGGGCCGATGCGGTCTCCCAGCTTGCCGAGCCGCGGCGCGCTCAGCAGCGCGGCCACGCCGGGCACGGAGGCGATCAGTCCGCTGATGAAGGCAATGTTTCCGACGTTTCCGGCCAGATCGCGCACATAAAGCGTCAAAATAGGCGCAATGGAGCCAGTAGCCACCTGAATAATCATGGTGGTTACAAACAGGCTCAGCACCAGCTTTGGGTTTTTCAGCGAGGCCAGCACGTCACGGGCGTGCAGCATCTCTTTTTTGGCCACGGGGGTGAAATTCTCGCGGATGCAGATAAGCGTCACGAGGAAGCAGAGGAACAACACGCTGGCGGTAATGAAGAAGACCGGCCGCAGTCCGTAGTGGTCGGCCAGCAGCCCGCCTGCCAGCGGACCGAGCAGCGCGCCGCTTACGCCGCCAGTGGAAAGCGTACCCAACGCCCAGCCGCTTTTCTGGCGCGGGATTTGGGTGGCAATCAGGGCGTTAGCATTCGGGATAAACCCTCCGAGCAGACCCAGAAGCGCGCGTAAGATCAGGAACTGCCAGACGTTCTGCGCCAGGCCCATCAGCAGCATAATGATTGCCATCCCGAGCGCGGAGCGCAGCAGCATGATTTTGCGGCCTTTACGGTCGGCCAGGCCACCCCAGAACGGCGACGCAAT
Source organism: Enterobacter cloacae complex sp. (assembly GCF_900322725.1). Classification (NCBI taxonomy): domain Bacteria; kingdom Pseudomonadati; phylum Pseudomonadota; class Gammaproteobacteria; order Enterobacterales; family Enterobacteriaceae; genus Enterobacter; species Enterobacter cloacae complex sp. The sequence continues at coordinate 3,827,245 of NZ_LT991957.1, forward strand.
GGCGGAGAACAGGAACGTAATGCTGAACACCAGCCCGGACCACATATTCAGCGCGCTGTGGCCGGTCACGCCGAGCTGTTCAACGTAAAGGGGCAGGAAGGGCATAACCAGGCTGAAGGCGGCGCCGGTGAGAAAACAGCCCAGCCACGCAACCGTCAGGTTACGTTTCCAGTTTATGGGAGCATCTGAGGGGGACATAACTATCCGCATTATGGGGTGCAGGGCACCGTGACCAGTGAGGTAATAAGCCTGCTAATTATGCGCCAGGGTTATGATTGCCGCAATGACGGGAGCTTTTAAAGCTAAAACAACATGCGACCCGGAAGGTCGCATGCCGATTAATAACGAGAAGGGACGCCCTGAGGCCGGGTTTTGAAACGGCGATGCAGCCACATATACTGCTCCGGGGCGAGCATAATGCATTTCTCGACAATGCCGTTCATCCAGCGCGCGGTAGTTTCCGCGTCGTCGAGCGGCGGAGCGAGTTCCGGCTCCAGCATGATGAGCTGATAGCCTGAACCGTCCGGCTTGCGGCGCGGCACAAACGGCACGATAGCGGCTTTGGACATCCGCGCCAGCATCCAGGTCCCGGTGGTGGTCGCGGCCTCTTCCACCGCAAAGAACGGGACAAACACGCTGGATTGCGGGCCGTAGTCATGATCCGGGGCATACCAGACCACCTCACCTGATTTCAGGGCGCGGATCATTCCCTTCAGGTCTTTGCGGTCGATCATGCTTTTGTTGGAGCGCATGCGTCCGTTGGTCTGGATCAAATCGATCACCGGATTGTCGTTAGGACGATAAACGCCAATACCCGGCGCCTGCATACCGAACATGCGTGCGCCAATTTCGAGGGTCAGGAAATGAACGCCTATCAGCAGGACGCCAGTCTTGTTGGCCTGGAGATGATGCACGGGATCCATGCCGGTGCCGGCCACTTCCGTCCAGCGCGCCATGCGCTTATCCGACCAGAACCAGGCCATGCCGGTCTCCATCAGCCCCATACCGACCGATTCGAAGTTTTTCACCACCCTGTCGTGGCGCTCAGATTCACTCATCTGAGGAAAGCAAAGCTCAAGGTTGCGATACGCGATCCTGGCGCGACGCTTCATAAACTGTTGAGCAATGCGGCCCAGTCCTTTACCCATGCGGAAAATGATCGGATAAGGCAGCTGTACAATGAGCCACAACAAGCCAATCCCTGACCAGGTTAACCAATAGCGGGGGTGCAAAAGCGCGGCAGTAAATTTCGGTAACTGGGTCATGTCTGTCCTGTGTTCTTACGTCCTGAAGGGCTATTGTCTCATTTTTTAATGGATAGCCAAAATATCTGTCATCGAAACATGAAAGAGTCTGCAAGTGTTAAGTCTGATAAATCAGATTGACTGAAATGTAGCGTAAATTGTGTGGATGTAAATTGTCTTTGTTTGCTATATCATGCCGACCGATTTTTATTTCTCAACGATTGCAGGACTTGTACACCATGCCAGTGTTACACAACCGCGTTTCGAATGAGATGTTGAAAGCGCGCATGTTGGCCGAAACCGAACCGCGCACAACGATCTCTTTCTATAAATATTTCACCATCAACGATCCACAGGCGACCCGCGATGCGCTTTACCAGGCTTTCACCGCCCTGAACGTGTTTGGCCGCGTCTATCTGGCGCGAGAGGGGATTAACGCGCAGATCAGCGTGCCGGAAAGCAAGGTCAGCGCCTTCCGCGATCTTCTCTACGGGTTTGATCCCGCGCTTGATGGGGTTCGCCTGAACATTGCGCTGGATGATGACGGTAAATCATTCTGGGTGCTGCGCATGAAGGTGCGTGAGCGTATTGTGGCGGATGGTATTGACGATCCGAGCTTCAATGCCGGCAATGTGGGTGAGTACCTTAAGGCCGCTGAAGTGAATGCGATGCTCGACGATCCGGACGCGGTATTCATCGATATGCGTAACCACTATGAATATGAAGTGGGCCACTTTGAAAATGCGATGGAGATCCCTGCCGACACCTTCCGCGAGCAGTTGCCGAAAGCCGTAGAGATGATGCAGGAGCATAAAGACAAAAAGATCGTGATGTACTGCACCGGGGGGATCCGCTGCGAAAAAGCCAGTGCCTGGATGAAGCACAACGGTTTTAATAAAGTCTGGCACATTGAGGGCGGGATCATTGAGTATGCCCGCCGCGCCCGCGAGCAGGGTTTACCGGTGCGTTTTATCGGTAAGAACTTTGTGTTTGACGAGCGTATGGGCGAGCGAATTTCAGAGGATGTGATCGCGCACTGCCACCAGTGCGGTACGCCGTGCGATACGCATACCAACTGCAAAAACGACGGTTGTCATCTGCTGTTTATTCAGTGTCCTGCCTGTGCCGAGAAGTACAATGGCTGCTGTAGCGAGCTGTGCAGTGAAGAGAGTCTGCTGCCTGAAGAAGAGCAACGACGCCGCCGTGCCGGGCGCGAGAACGGGAATAAGATCTTTAATAAATCCCGGGGTCGACTGAATACCAAACTGGGTATTCCGGACCCGGAGTAAAACGATGCCCGGCGGCGCAAAAGCCTGCCGGGCCTTTTTTTATGACTTCTGCTGAACGCCTTCCACCGAAATAATCAGCTCCACGTCCTGCGATGCCGGGCCTAAATCCGTGGTGATATTAAAATCTTTCAGATGAATTTTGCCTGCGGCTTCAAAACCAGCGCGTTTGCCGCCCCACGGGTCGTCGCCCTGGCCGATTAATTTCGCTTCCAGCGTTACCGGTTTTGTTACGCCGTTCAGCGTCAGATTACCGGTAATATTCAGTTCATCACCGTCTTTCTTCACCGCTGTCGACGCGAAGGTGGCTTGCGGGAATTTCGCCACGTTCAGGAATTCAGCGCTGCGCAGATGTTTATCACGCTCGGCGTGGTTAGTATCGACGCTGTTGGTATTAATGGTGACATTCACTTTATCGGCAGCAGGGTTTTTCTCGTCGAAAGTGAATGTGCCATCGAAATCATTGAACGTGCCATATAACCAGCTGTAACCCAGATGCTGAATACGGAAATTGACGAAGGCATGCTGACCCTCTTTATCAATTTTATAGTCAGCAGCGACAGCCGAACCGGTGGTGAATAACAGCGAACCTAATGCGATACCCAACAGGCGTTTTTTCATTTTATGCTCCAGAGTCAACTGACGAACGGCCAAGCATGCGCTTCAGCGTATCGTCTTTATCAATAAAGTGGTGTTTCAGGGCCGCAAGGCCGTGCAGAACCGATAAGATCACCACGCTCCATGCCAGCCACAGATGAACCACACCTGCGGTGTCAGCCTGTGAACCGGCGTCAGCCAGCGTGGCAGGGACGTCAAAAAGTCCAAACACGCTGATCGGCTTGCCGTCTGCGGTCGAAATGAGATAGCCGCTGATCAGAATGGCGAACAGCAGGGCATAGAGTGCGATATGTGCGCCTACAGCGCTGATGCGGGTAAAACGACCATGGCTCCTGGGGGCAGGTGGGGGTGGGGAGACATGTCGCCAGATCACGCGAATAACCAGACCCATCATCAGCAGAACCCCAATGCTTTTGTGCAATTCGGGAGCCTGATGATACCAACCGTCATAATAGCTTAATGTCACCATCCAGAGGCCGAGACCAAACATGGCATAGACGGCAAGCGCAAATAGCCAGTGTAAACACATGGATATTATTCCGTAGCGGCTGGAGGAGTTACGCCATTGCATATGAATTTCCGTTCTCAAATGTCTGAGCACTAAAAATGAACGGGTTAAATAAATAATGCAACTGAAAAAAATGAATAATCATTTTTATTTAATTTATTTCAGCGAATTTGAATGTGTTTGCGCGATGTAATTCAATCGCTTCGTTCAATAAATTAGAGATGAATTTTTATAAAAAAACAGAAGTTAAATAAGCTTAAAGGAGTGTCAGTAAATGTCAGCGAGTATTCTCAAAAGAATACGATATAGATGACATCAACGATCGCCAGCAGCGACCAGAGCACAATGTAGAGCATGAAATGCTCGCGAATGTTATTGATCAGATAATTCACCAGTCTGCGCATCATGCCCCTCTCGCTAAACAGGCTCCGGTTATTCGGAGCCTGTGGACCTATTATCTGTCAAAGCGCGAGAGCGCGAAGGGGGTGAGATCAAACGAAGGCGCGATCCCCTGCGCAAACTGGGCGGCGATTTCGCCTAGCACCGACGCAAATTTAAACCCGTGACCGCTGAGCCCGGTTACGATCAGGGTATTGTCGTGTCCGGGCAGCGTGTCGATGATGAAGTCTTCATCCGGCGTGTTGTCGTAGGTGCACGCTGCGCCGTAAAGCAACCCGCCTACGCCCGGCAGAATATTACGCAGGAACGTGAAGGCTTCGGAACCATCTTGCGAATAGGCTCCGTACGGCTTGCGCTCTTCCGCAGAGGAAATAACCTGCCCACCGTTGTGTTTGCCTATCTTGAGTGCGTCTTTCTCCGAAGGGAAACCGTAGAACTGATCGCCATTGGGTAATTCGCCCGTAAACGCCGGGAATTTGTTCTGGCTGCTGTAACGCCCGTCAGACTGGAACCATGAGAAGACTTTGCGCACCGGCTGGATGGGCAGGTCCGGCAGCAGTTTTGTCACCCACGTTCCCGCACTGACCAGCAGGCGTGCGGCGGTATATTCACCCTCAGACGTGGTGACGGTTGAACCATCGGCATGGTGGGTGATGCCCGTGACCGGACAGTTAAACAACTGCGCGCAGCCCGCTTTGGCAGCGAGATCGATCCAGGTCTTAATGGCCGTTTCGCTGTGCAGTACGCCGGAGTTGGCTTCAAACAATCCAATGTAATCTTCAGGGACAGAAATTTCCGGCCAGCGCGCCATAATGCCGTTCGCATCCAGACGCTCAACGTCCAGGCGGTAGGCTTTCGCGCTCTCCTCAACGTTCGCCAGAAACGTGGAGTTGGCAGGCCCGAGGTTAATCACCCCGGTACGCTCAAAAATGCGCTCCTCGGTGCGTGCCGCCAGCTCGTCCCACAGCGTCTGAGCCCGAAGCACCAGCGGTACATAGCGTTCACCTTCACCGTAAGCGTGACGGATCAAACGGGTATCGCCGTGATGGCTTCCTTCAGAATGGGGGGGAAGGTGGGCGTCAATCATCAGCACATTCAGACCCGCCTGCGTGGCGTAATAACCGGCGGCAGATCCTACGGAGCCGCTTCCGATAATGATCAAATCGTATTTCATAGGCTTCTCTTTACTAACGCTTTGTTAGCAGAGTAATTAACTATGTGGGCTTATACAAGAACGAAATAAATAAGGCACCGCGAGGGTGCCTGTTGAGTGAAGGGCATAAGATTAATGCCGTTTATACTCATTTTCCTGATAGTCGCCAGATTCTATTTTTGCGATGCCTGCTTCCAAAATAGAGATAAACTGACGGGCGACGTCTGTTGTAAGCCACAGCGTCTGTCCAACTTCCGCTTCATCACGGTTTTGCTGATTTGGGGTCTGGTAGTGCAAACGCAGCATCAGCGCATCGTAGCTGTCTACGGTGCTGATATCCCAGCCAACAAGCGGATGGGTCTGGATCACTTCACTATTCTTTTCCATTATAACCCCCTTAATGCGTGTTAGAAGACAACGACTTTGAGGTTCAATGCATGTTTTTCTGAAAGCAATTTCAGTATATCAATTAATAAGGGTTCAGAAGGAAAAAATAAACGGGTAGCAACACATTTTTATGCTTTTTAGGATTGTTCGAGCAATAAAACACCATCTTGTTCACGATTTTCTAAGAAGATGCTGAAATATTTTGAACTTACAGGAGACGAAACGAAAAAAAGCCGGGGCGACCCGGCAAAAAAACACAATGAGGGAGCAAATTTTAATCTGTGATGAACCAGTCGTCGGCGCTTTCCCAGGTTTCCTGCAAAATTTCGCTGATGCGGTCTTTGTCTTCTTTCGCGCCGCCGATGACGGAAAGATGGTTTGCCGTTGCATAACGTACCGTTACGGCGCCATCGTTTTCAGGAAAAGTGCTGCTAATACGTCGGGATAGCTCACCCGCCAGCGCGTCGAGTGCGCCAGCAGGCAGGACGGTGGTTTTGGCAATGGTGACTTCAATACGCATAAATGCCCCCTGTGTAATATACTGTTTATTTATACAGTTATATTGTCGGTTTGACAACAGGGGGCGACAGTTTTTTAGCGTTTTACCGTCCAGCTTACGGTTTCACCGGCGAGGAACGGGATCAGCGTATCATCGGTGAGCGCAATCGACTCTTCAACCTGGCTTTCTTTACGCTCCAGCTCAATGAAGGTGTCATTGACCGGCAGACCGTAGAAACGTGGACCGTTGAGAGAGCAGAAGGCTTCGAAATGCTCTAGCGCGTTCATCTCTTCAAACACGGTTGCGTAACTTGCGAGTGCGGTCGGCGCGTTGAAGCAGCCTGCACAGCCGCAGCTCGCCTCTTTCCGGTGACGGGCATGCGGGGCGGAATCCGTGCCCAGAAACGCGCGAGGGAAGCCGCTGGCCACTAGCTCACGCAGCGCCTGCTGGTGGATATTGCGCTTAAGGATCGGCAGACAGTACAGATGTGGACGAACCCCGCCCACCAGCATGTGGTTACGGTTAAACATCAGGTGCTGCGGGGTGATGGTGGCGGCAATCAGTTCGTTTCCATCCCGGACGTACTCTGCGGCATCTTTGGTCGTGATATGTTCAAACACCACCTTCAGCCCCGGAAGACGCTGGCGCAGCGGCTCCATTACCGTTTCAATAAACCGTGCTTCGCGATCGAAAATATCAATGTCAGCATGGGTCACTTCCCCGTGCACCAGCAGCGGCATCCCCAGTTTTTGCATACGCTCCAGAACGGGCATGATGGCGTCAACGCTGGTCACCCCATGGCTGGAGTTGGTGGTGGCGTTTGCCGGGTAGAGCTTCGCGGCGGTGAACACACCTTCGTTAAACCCGCGCTCAACCTCATCGGGATCCAGCGAGTCCGTCAGGTAGCAGGTCATCAACGGGGTAAAATCGTGCCCGGCCGGAACGGCGTCAAGGATACGCTGGCGATAGGCGATCGCGGCCTCGACGGTGGTGACTGGTGGAACCAGGTTAGGCATTACAATCGCACGGCCATAAATTTCGCTGGTATACGGCACGACGGTTTTCAGCATATCGCCATCACGAAGATGGATATGCCAGTCGTCTGGGCGGCGGATTTTGAGAACCTGGGATTGTACAGTCATGGAAGCTCCGGCTTGAAAGAGATCAGTCATAAGATGGCTGTTTTTGCCGGACACAAATCATAAGCGGAAACGTTTTCGTTTGCACACACTTCCGTTAAAAAAAACGGGCGCCTGAGCGCCCGGAGACTTTAGTCGGTGAAAGGAATGATGATTTCACCCGGCTTCACCTCTATCCCTTTGGCATATTTTTTCGCCAGAGATTCGCCCTTACTCTTGTCTTCGCTCAGAACGTAGGCGGGCTGCTGGTTAAAGTAGTTCTGCAACGACTGGTTGAGATAAGGCATCAGCGTTTGCAATACGGGTTTCATTTTGTCAGGCGTCACAACCGCGTCCACAATTTCCATCTCTTGCAGGAAAATTGCCCCTTTCTCTTTATTAAAGACCGGCAGCGCCTTGAGCTTCAGCTTAATGTCCGCTTTCTGATTGCCGAACAGCGAAGTCATGTCCAGGCTGGCATCGCCGGAAAGGGTGACTTTGTTAGGCTCCTCGCGACCAATCTGACTGGCGAGATTCGTCAGAACGATATGCGCATCCGCAAGGCCGGGTACGCCGATATCTTTTGAAAAGTTATTATGTTTTTCCAGCGCCTGATTAATTTCCTGCTCACTGACGGTGTACTGCGTAAGCTGGTTACATCCCACCAGCAGACCACTGACAACTAACGCAGCGGCAATAACGATCTTTTTCATGGCGTTCCTCAACATAAAATCGGCGCATCTGTCCTGACACGCCAGTATGTCAGGGTGATCCTACAGAAACCAGCAGAAAAAACTGATAGTGGAGGGAGGCAAATTTCCTCCCGCCAGAAGGTCAGGCGCCGGGCTCCAGCATCCCGCGCGTGCTGCGTTTATCGCTGAACTGCCACCAGAGCGCAATCAGCGTCATAAAGCCGACCATGCCAAGCATGACCCACGGCAGCTCCGGCTGATGGAGCGCTTTTCCGGCATCAAACAGCCAGCCGCCGCCGGTGTACCCCAGTGCGCCGCCAAGCGCCAGTCCAAGTCGGCTGAACCCCATGTAGCTGCCACGGGCGCGAGCGTCGGCAAGCGACGCGCTCAGCGTTTCACGGGCTGGCTCGGCAATGATGGAGCCAATATAGAAGGTGCAGATCAGCATAAACAGCTGCTGGAGTGAGCTCACCAGGCCGATGGGCATCATGCTCAGCGTCATCAGCAACAGCCCGGCCATCAGACGGTGCTCAAGCCGGAAACGGCGCTCGCTCCAGCGGGCAATCGGATAAAGCAGCGTCAAAGAGAGGCAGGCCTCAATGGCATACATCCATTTCACCGCCGCCGGCGTGCCGGCAATATCATTAACCATGATCGGCAGCATCAGCATGACCTGCACGGCAAGCATGTAGTAGCCGGTCAGGGTTAACACATACGTGACGAAGCGTTTATCGTTCAGCACGCGGTCAAGCCCTTCCCGCACTGGCGCTTTAACTGTCGACAGTTTCCACGCAGGCAGAAACAGACCGTTAAACAGCGCGCAGAGAATAAATAACACCGCGCCGGTGGCGCAGACCAGGCGGAAATCGTATTGCAGCAGCCAGCTTCCCAGCAGGGCGCCCACGACCGCTCCGGCGCTGTCCTGCATCATCAAAATTGAGAAGAAGTGACCCCGGTGTTGCGGGCGGATCAGCTTAACCACCAGCGCGGTACGCGGCGGGTCGAAAAGGGTGCCGCCAATGCCGGAAAGGAAACAGGAGAACCACAGCAGCCAGGGTTCATGCGCGATGGCCATCGTGGCGAAGCCCGCCGCACGTAACAGCATGCCGGTGACAATCATCGGTTTTGCGCCGAAGCGGTCGGCAATGGCGCCGCCAAACACGCCCAGGCCCTGTTGGACAAACTGGCGCAATCCCAGCGCGATCCCGACCATCAATGCCGCCCAGCCCATTTGATCGACAAAACGAATCGATATAAGCGGAAAAACGACAAAAAAGCCGAGCACGACCAGCATGTTATCGACGAGCAGGAAATATTTACCCAGGCTCCTGGCCTGTGATACGCGGGACATTTTCCCTCCAGGGAAAACAGAAGGTGAGCACGCTAACATTCTGCGATGCCGCCACGCTTTTTCCCATACCCGCTGGCGACAATATTTTTTTATCAAAAAGGTGCTTTGATAGAGAGTTCTCATCGAAAAATGTGAAAAGCGATCAAAATGGTATGTCACTGTTTTCACAGAAGGCACAGGCACAGGTATAGTAAAGCTAACTGGCAGAGCAGAATCGACGGGAAGGAGTGGTATCGATGTTTGGCTATCGCAGTAATGTGCCAAAAGTGCGTCTGACGACGGACAGGCTGGTCGTTCGTCTGGTGCATGAGCGTGATGCCTGGCGTCTGGCGGATTATTACGCCGAGAATCGCCAGTTTTTAAAACCCTGGGAACCCGTTCGGGACGAGAGCCACTGCTACCCCTCCGGCTGGCAGGCGCGCCTCAGTATGATTGCGGAATTTCACAAGCAGGGAAGCGCGTTTTATTTCGCGCTTCTCGATCCGGAAGAGAAAGAGATCGTTGGCATTGCCAATTTTTCAAACGTGGTGCGCGGGTCGTTTCACGCCTGTTACCTTGGGTATTCCATTGGCCAAAAATGGCAGGGGCAGGGGCTTATGTTTGAGGCGCTGACGGCGGCCATCCGCTACATGCAGCGCACGCAGCATATCCATCGCATTATGGCGAACTATATGCCGCACAATAAGCGCAGCGGCGATCTGCTGGCCCGTCTGGGGTTTGAAAAAGAGGGCTATGCCAAAGATTACCTGCTGATTGACGGCGAGTGGCGGGACCATGTCCTCACCGCGCTCACCACGCAGGAGTGGACCGCAGGTCGTTAAGGAGAAAAGATGAAATATCAGTTAAATGGCGCCGAGGCGCGCGTGATTGGCTGCCTGCTGGAAAAGCAGGTCACGACGCCGGAACAGTATCCCCTTTCCGTCAATGCCGTCACGATGGCCTGCAACCAGAAGACGAACCGTGAGCCGGTGATGAACCTGGGCGAACACGAGGTACAGGATATCCTCGACGAGCTGGTGAAACGCCACTACCTGCGTACCGTCAGCGGCTTCGGCAATCGCGTCACTAAATATGAACAGCGCTTTTGTAATTCTGAATTTGGCGATTTAAAACTCAGCGCTGCGGAAGTGGCTGTTATCACCACGCTGCTGCTGCGCGGGGCGCAGACGCCGGGGGAACTGCGTACGCGCGCCTCTCGCATGCATGAGTTTCGTGATATGCAGGACGTTGAACAGACGCTGGAGGTGCTGGCGTCACGTGATGACGGTCCTTACGTGGTGCGCTTACCCCGCGAGCCGGGCAAGCGCGAAAGCCGCTATATGCACCTGTTCAGCGGCGACGTGGATACCTCTGCGCTGGCCGCTGACTCCGACGCGCCAGCGTCAAACGACAGCCTGACCGCACGCGTGGCAGCCCTGGAAGAAGAGGTTGCCGGGCTGAAGCAGCGTCTGGATGCTTTACTCGCACACCTGGGAGATTAAACGTGACAACATTACGCATTGGCGTTGTAGGCCTGGGCGGGATTGCGCAAAAAGCCTGGCTGCCCGTTTTAGGCGCAGCGTCAGACTGGGCGCTGCAAGGGGCGTGGTCGCCTACCCGTGAAAAAGCAGAGCGCATCTGCGAAACCTGGCGCATCCCTTATGCCGGTTCGCTACAGGATTTAGCCCGTGAATGTGATGCGGTATTTGTGCATACCTCTACGGCAACACACTATCAGGTGGTGAGCGAGCTGCTGAACGCGGGCGTTCACGTCTGCGTGGATAAGCCGCTGGCGGAAAATGTGCAAAATGCTGAACGTCTGATTGAGTTGGCTGCGCGTAAAAAGCTGACGCTGATGGTCGGTTTCAACCGCCGTTTCGCCCCGCTCTATCAGCAGCTCAAGGCTCAGTCCGGCTCGTTTGCCTCTCTGCGAATGGATAAGCACCGTACCGACAGCGTGGGGCCGAACGATCTGCGCTTCACGCTGCTGGATGATTATCTCCACGTTGTGGATACGGCGCTGTGGCTGAGTAACGGAAATGCACGGCTGCAAAGCGGCACGCTGCTGACTAACGAGCAGGGCGAGATGGTCTACGCCGAGCATCATTTTGCCGTTGAACATGTGCAGGTGACGACCAGCATGCACCGCCGGGCGGGCAGTCAGCGCGAGTCCGTGCAGGCCGTTACGGATGGGGCGCTGTATGACGTCACCGATATGCGTGAGTGGCGGGAAGAGAAGGGCAACGGCGTGGTCGCGTTACCCGTTCCCGGCTGGCAGAGCACGCTGGAGCAGCGCGGCTTTGTAGGCTGCGCGCGTCACTTCATCACCTGCGTGCAAAATCAGACGGTGCCTGAAACGTCCGGCGAGCAGGCAATTCTGGCGCAACGCATTGTGGAACGACTCTGGCGCGACGCGATGTCGGAATAACCCGCTGTAACATCTGCTGATAGTAATTCCTTAAAATCCGGTTAGACTAAGCGCCGCTTGTTGGCTTTGCCGGGTGGCGCTAACGCTTACCCGGCCTACAAATCCGTAGGGTTGTGGAACTTCACGTTAATGAACTTATTAAAATCGCTGGCGGCCGTCAGCTCGATGACCATGTTTTCCCGCGTGCTTGGCTTTGCGCGCGATGCCATTGTGGCAAGGGTTTTTGGCGCAGGGATGGCAACGGACGCCTTTTTCGTCGCGTTTAAGCTGCCGAACCTGCTGCGCCGTATTTTTGCCGAAGGGGCTTTTTCACAGGCATTTGTCCCGATCCTCGCGGAATATAAAAGCAAGCAGGGCGAAGATGCCACCCGCGTTTTTGTGGCCTACGTTTCCGGTTTACTGACCCTGGCGCTGGCGATCGTCACCGTTCTTGGGATGCTGGCAGCGCCCTGGGTAATCATGGTAACGGCACCGGGCTTTGCCGACACGGCGGATAAGTTTGCCCTGACGACGCAGCTGCTGCGTATCACCTTCCCCTATATCCTGCTGATTTCACTGGCGTCGCTGGTGGGTGCCATCCTGAATACCTGGAACCGCTTCTCCGTTCCGGCTTTTGCCCCCACGTTCCTCAACGTCAGCATGATTGGCTTTGCGCTGTTCGCCGCGCCGCATTTTAACCCGCCGGTGCTGGCGCTGGCCTGGGCCGTGACCGTCGGCGGCGTACTACAGCTAGCCTACCAGCTTCCGCACCTGAAAAAGATCGGCATGCTGGTTCTGCCGCGCATCAATTTCAAAGACGCGGGGGCAATGCGCGTTATCAAACAGATGGGACCGGCGATCCTCGGCGTCTCCGTCAGCCAGATCTCGCTCATCATCAATACCATCTTTGCCTCCTTCCTGGTGTCGGGCTCGGTCTCCTGGATGTATTACGCCGACCGCCTGATGGAGTTTCCGTCCGGGGTGCTGGGCGTGGCGCTGGGGACTATTCTGCTGCCGTCGCTGTCGAAAAGTTTTGCCAGCGGCAATCATGATGAATATTGCCGCCTGATGGACTGGGGCCTGCGCCTCTGTTTCCTGCTGGCGTTACCCAGCGCGGTGGCGCTGGGGATCCTGGCGAAACCGCTGACGGTGTCGCTGTTCCAGTATGGAAAATTCACCGCCTTTGATGCCGCCATGACGCAGCGTGCGCTTGTGGCCTATTCGGTGGGGCTGATGGGGCTGATTGTCGTGAAGGTGCTTGCGCCCGGCTTCTATTCACGTCAGGACATCAAAACGCCGGTTAAGATTGCCATTGTGACGCTGATCATGACTCAGCTGATGAACCTGGCGTTTATTGGTCCGCTGAAACACGCGGGTCTGTCACTGTCGATTGGTCTGGCGGCCTGTCTCAACGCCGGGCTGCTGTACTGGCAGCTGCGCAAGCAGGATATCTTCACCCCGCAGCCGGGCTGGGCAAGCTTCCTGCTGCGCCTGGTGATCGCGGTACTGGTGATGGCGGCAGCGCTGGTTGGCATGCTGTACGTGATGCCTGACTGGGCGCAGGGCACCATGCCATATCGCCTGATGCGTCTGATGGCCGTGGTGGCCGTGGGCGTAGTGGCATATTTTGCCACGCTGGCGGTGCTTGGCTTCAAGGTGAAAGAGTTCACCCGCCGCACGGTATAAACGCCAAAAGGGGAGTCACCAGACGGTGCTCCCCGTTTCATGACGTGCCGCTACTGCGTCAAATCGAAATCTTTTTCCCGCCCGTAATACGTGCAGTAGACGTCTGACCATCCGCACCGTACAGTCCCGGCTCTTTATAGGGCTTCAACACCTCAAGCGCCTGCTGATTACGGATAATCTGACCTTCCAGCAGCCAGCCGTTATGCTGGTTGAGATCGCGAAGATGCTGGGTTTTTTCTGTAATGGTCTGCCAGCGTTCGTTGATCTCATCATTGGCGCTGCGTTTCGCGTCTTGCTCAACGCGTCGCTGTTTTTCCAGATAATCCAGGGTCGCCAGCAGCGAGCTTTTGTCTTCAGTAATGCGTTGCAACGCGCTGCCGTTGATTTGACCAGAAGAGAGGTGGTGCTGTTCTGCGTCCATCACCGTTTTCAGGTCGTTCAGGACCACCGTCATCTGATCCAGTATTTCTGACAGTCGACTCATACGGTTAGTTACTCTGGAGGAAACTCTGTGCGTCCTGAATCAGCGCATCAGCGATTTTGCTGGTATCCATTTTCAGTTCGCCGTTACGAATAGCCGTTTTCAGCGCTTCAACACGTTCCATGTTGATATCGCTGCTGCCTGGCTGCATCAGCTTCGACTGCGCATCGCTCAGCGTGACGCTGGTGCTGTTAGCGGTCGACGTTTTTTCCAGACGCGCTTTCTGCGGGGCAGCCTCATTCGTTTCGCGAGGTTGTACAGTGCTAACCGGCTTCAGGGCTGATGTACGATCAATGCTCATAGTGTTGTCCTCATCGAGGGTTCGCGGCGTTTGCGCCTGACATCATCATTTGTTGAATATTTATCGGCAGTCGCCGCGAAATCTTTAAAAAGATTACAGGTTAATCAGAATATTCCCATCAGGGCCGACCGTGCCGCTGACCACCTGGCCTGAGGACATTCTGACCCGGGCATTCTGCGCCACTGCGGCGTTATTCAGCGCCTTTCCTTCACTGTTGATGCTAAAGCCGTCGCCATTGGCGACCACCATCACCTGTTGTCCGGCTTTTACCCGCCATGCCTGGCGCAGCATAGAGAGCTGTATCGCCTGTCCAGGGGCGACATCTCGCAGGCTGACCGCCTCCTGAGCCTGGTTAATGTCCAGCATAGTCCTCGGAGGAAGCTGATCCAGCCGGCCACGCTTCAGCGTTACGCTATCAGGTTGCAGCAGGCTGCCTCGCGGAATCGGAACGGCGGCGACAACATAATTGCCCGTCGCCTGTACCGCAACCTGTAAATACCGTTTTTCGTTGGCGCAACGCGCCAGCACGTTCACGTTGCCCCATAACTTTGTGCTGCCGGTTACGCTAAATGACGGGGCTTCGCAGGATGGGTAAAGGTTAGACGGGGTGCGCACGGTCACGCGTACGTCATCGCTGAAGCCGGCCAGCTTCTGCGCAAAGAAAGCATTGAGCTGGTCCTCTAATCCCTCAGCCTGCACCAGAGGGCTTAAAAGCAACAGGGTCGCCGCCAGGCCACGTTTAAAAGTCCGCATCGCACGTTCCACCATGTCCAGAATTAAGCAAATTCTACCCGCAGTGGTTTTGCATCAACGCAATAAATAGCGACGCATTTTGCGCTTATTCCGTCGATAGGGGAGACGGGGTGAGATTTAAGCTGTGAACTGAAATTTTCTCATCAGCGGAGGAGACATGCTCGATAAACTCGACGCCGCGTTACGTTTTCAGCAGGAAGCGCTCAACTTACGCGCCCAGCGGCAGGAGATTTTAGCCGCCAATATCGCCAACGCGGATACTCCCGGGTATCAGGCGCGCGATATTGATTTTTCCAGTGAACTTAAAAAAGTGATGGAGCGTGGACGTGCCGAAGGAACGGGTGTCTCACTTGCCCTGACATCCTCACGGCATATTCCCGCTCAGGCGATGACCGCGCCAGCAACCGACTTACTTTACCGTATTCCCGATCAACCTTCGCTTGATGGTAACACCGTCGACATGGACCGGGAGCGCACTCAGTTTGCCGATAACAGTCTGCAATACCAGACCGGCCTGACGCTTCTCGGCGGGCAAATCAAAGGCATGATGACCGTCCTACAGGGGGGCAATTAGTAAATGGCCTTGCTGAATATTTTTGATATCGCCGGTTCGGCATTAACGGCGCAGTCCAAACGACTGAACGTGGCGGCCAGTAACCTGGCCAACGCCGACAGTGTGACCGGCCCGGACGGACAACCGTATCGCGCTAAGCAGGTTGTCTTCCAGGTGGATGCTGCACCGGGTGCGGCAACGGGCGGCGTGAAGGTGGCGGATGTGGTTGAGAGCCAGGCACCTGACAAGCTGGTTTACGAGCCAGGCAACCCGCTCGCGGATGCCAGCGGTTACGTGAAAATGCCAAACGTGGACGTGGTCGGGGAGATGGTGAACTCCATGTCCGCGTCACGCAGCTACCAGGCAAACGTCGAAGTGCTTAATACCGTGAAGAGCATGATGCTCAAAACACTCACTCTCGGCCAGTAAAGGAGACACGCATGTCCATCGCCGTAAACGTGAATGACCCGACCAATACCGGCGTCAGCAGCACCAGCAGTGCGACCGGTTCCAGTTCCCTTACCGGGAGCAATGCCTCCGATTTACAGAGCAGCTTTCTGACCCTGCTGGTGGCGCAGCTGAAAAATCAGGATCCAACCAACCCGATGCAGAACAACGAACTGACCACGCAGCTTGCGCAGATCAGCACCGTCAGCGGCATTGAGAAACTGAACACCACGCTGGGCTCTGTCTCCGGTCAAATCGATAACAGCCAGTCCTTACAGGCCGCCAACCTGATCGGTCATGGGGTGATGATTCCCGGGACCACGATCCTGGCGGGTACCAGCACCACCGAAGGTACGTCCACCACTACCACGACGCCGTTTGGCGTTGAGTTGCAGCAGCCTGCCGACAAAGTCACCGCCACAATCAAAGACGCCAGCGGTAACGTGGTGCGCACGATTGAGATTGGCGAGCTTAAGGCGGGCGTTCATACCTTTACCTGGGATGGCAGCCTGACCGACGGCACCAAAGCCCCTAACGGCTCGTATCAGGTTGCGATTAGCGCCAGCAACGGCACCACTCAGCTGGTGGCGCAGCCGCTACAGTTTGCCCTGGTTCAGGGCGTCATCAAGGGTAGCGATGGCAACAAACTGGATTTGGGTACTTCCGGTACCACCACACTCGACGAAGTTCGGCAGATTATCTAAGCCTTCATACTTATCAGGAGTAAGTCATGGCCTTTTCTCAAGCGGTCAGCGGCCTGAATGCTGCGGCCACCAACCTGGACGTCATTGGCAACAACATCGCCAACTCCGCGACCTATGGTTTTAAATCCGGTTCTGCGTCTTTTGCAGATATGTTTGCAGGCTCTAAAGTGGGCCTGGGCGTGAAGGTTGCGGGTATCACCCAGGACTTCACTGACGGCACGACCACCAACACCGGTCGCGGCCTGGACGTCGCCATCAGCCAGAACGGTTTCTTCCGCATGGTGGACGCTAACGGTTCTGTGTTCTACAGCCGTAACGGCCAGTTCAAGCTGGATGAAAACCGTAACCTGGTGAACATGCAGGGGCTTCAGTTAACCGGTTACCCGGTTGCAGGCACGCCTCCTACGGTGCAAACCGGTGCGAATCCGCAGGCGATCTCCATTCCCACGACGCTGATGGCGGCGAAGTCCACAACCACGGCCTCTCAGCAGATCAACCTGAACTCCACCGATACCGCGCCAACCGTCGCCTTCGATTCGACCAACCCTGACTCTTACAACAAGAAAGGCACCGTGACGGTGTTTGACAGCCAGGGTAATGCGCACAACATGAACCTGTTCTATGTCAAAACAACTGACAACAAATGGGATGTGTATACCCAGGATGGCAGCGTAGCGGGTTCTCCTGCAAAAAAAACGGCACAGATGAGCTTCGACAGCAACGGTAACCTGGCGGGTGTTTACAACTACAACGCTGCTGGCGTGATAAGCGCTACGCCAAACGCCACCCCCGCTATCAACATTACCACTGGCATCATTAGCGGTGCGGAGCCTGCCGAGTTCTCTCTGAGCTTCCAGAGCTCCATGCAGCAGAACACCGGTGCGAACAACATCGTGGCGACGAGCCAGAACGGCTATAAGCCGGGCGACCTGGTGAGCTACCAGATCAACGATGACGGCACCGTTGTCGGTAACTACTCGAACGAACAGACCCAGGTGCTGGGCCAGATCGTGCTGGCTAACTTCGCCAACAACGAAGGCCTGAAGTCCGAAGGGGATAACGTCTGGTCTGCCACCCAGTCTTCCGGTGTTGCCCTGCTGGGCACCGCGGGCTCCGGTAACTTCGGCACGCTGACCAACGGCGCGCTGGAAGCGTCCAACGTCGATCTGAGTAAAGAACTGGTGAACATGATCGTCGCGCAACGTAACTACCAGTCGAACGCGCAGACCATCAAAACCCAGGATCAGATCCTCAACACGCTGGTTAACCTGCGTTAAGCAGCTGACGGGAAAGCGCAATGGATCACGCAATATATACAGCGATGGGCGCGGCAAGCCAGACGCTCAATCAGCAGGCTGTTACCGCCAGCAACCTGGCAAACGCCTCCACGCCAGGTTTTCGTGCGCAGCTCAACGCGCTGCGTGCGGTGCCGGTAGAAGGGCTGTCATTGCCCACGCGTACGCTGGTCACTGCCTCCACGCCGGGTGCCGACATGACGCCAGGCCAGATGGATTACACCGCGCGTCCGCTGGACGTGGCCCTTCAGCAGGACGGCTGGCTGGCGGTGCAAACGGCTGACGGCGCAGAAGGGTATACCCGTAACGGTAACATTCAGGTGAGCGCCACCGGACAGCTTACGATTCAGGGGCATCCGGTGATGGGCGAAGCCGGTCCGCTGACGGTGCCTGAAGGGTCAGAGCTGACCATTGCGGCAGACGGGACCATCTCGGCGTTGAATCCGGGCGACCCGGCCAACACCGTTGCGCCTGTCGGTCGTCTGAAGCTGGTGAAAGCGGAAGGCAATGAGGTGCAGCGTGGCGATGACGGGATGTTCCGTCTGACCCAGGCCGCGCAGGCCACTCGCGGCGCCACCTTACAGGCCGACCCGACCATCCGCGTGATGTCCGGCGTGCTGGAAGGCAGTAACGTCAAACCGGTCGAAGCCATGACCGACATGATCGCCAGCGCCCGCCGCTTCGAAATGCAGATGAAAATCATCAGCAGCGTCGATGAAAACGCGAGCAAGGCTAACCAACTTCTGGCTATGAGTTAACAGGACTCCCTATGATCAGTTCCTTATGGATCGCGAAAACCGGTCTGGACGCACAGCAAACCAACATGGATGTGATTGCCAACAACCTGGCAAACGTCAGCACCAACGGTTTCAAGCGCCAGCGTGCGGTTTTTGAAGATTTACTTTATCAAACGATTCGTCAGCCGGGGGCGCAGTCTTCTGAGCAAACCACGCTGCCGTCCGGTCTGCAAATTGGTACCGGCGTGCGCCCTGTCGCCACCGAGCGTCTGCACAGCCAGGGCAACCTGTCCCAGACCAACAACAGTAAAGACGTGGCAATTAAAGGCCAGGGCTTCTTCCAGGTGCAGCTGCCGGACGGAACCTCTGCCTATACACGCGACGGCTCGTTCCAGGTGGATCAGAACGGCCAGCTGGTGACGGCGGGCGGCTTCCAGGTGCAGCCTGCCATCACCATTCCGGCGAACGCGCTGAGCATTACCATTGGCCGTGACGGCATCGTCAGCGTTACCCAGCAGGGTCAGGCGGCGCCGGTTCAGGTTGGCCAGCTCAACCTGACGACCTTCATGAACGATACCGGACTGGAAAGCATCGGCGAGAATCTCTACACCGAAACGCAGTCTTCCGGTACGCCAAATGAGAGTACGCCGGGCCTGAACGGTGCAGGGCTGCTGTACCAGGGTTATGTGGAAACCTCTAACGTCAACGTGGCGGAAGAGCTGGTGAACATGATCCAGGTTCAGCGCGCGTATGAAATTAACAGTAAAGCAGTGTCGACGACCGACCAGATGCTGCAAAAACTGACGCAACTCTAAGGTGTAGCCCGGTGCGGTAAACGTCGCACCGGCTCCCTGTTTTCGAAGATGAAGGCAATGCAAAAAAACGCGGCGTTTCGTTATCCGATCCTGACTGTTCTGGCCGTTACCCTCAGCGGGTGTGCCTGGATCCCGTCTAAACCATTGGTACAGGGTGCGACTACCGCCCAACCCGTTCCCGGCCCCGCGCCGGTGGTGAACGGCTCCATTTTCCAGACCGCGCAGCCGATTAACTACGGTTATCAGCCGCTGTTTGAAGACCGTCGTCCGCGTAACGTCGGCGATACGCTGACCATCGTGTTGCAGGAAAACGTCAGCGCGAGCAAGAGCTCGTCGGCGAACGCCAGCCGCGACGGCAAAACCAATTTTGGCTTCGACACCGTACCGCGCTATCTGCAAGGGCTGTTCGGCAACGCCCGTGCGGATGTGGAAGCCTCTGGCGGCAACACCTTTAACGGCAAAGGCGGCGCGAACGCCAGTAACACCTTCAGCGGCACGCTGACGGTAACGGTTGACCAGGTTCTGGTGAACGGCAACCTGCACGTGGTGGGTGAAAAACAGATCGCCATTAACCAGGGCACGGAATTTATTCGCTTCTCCGGTGTGGTTAACCCTCGCACCATCAGCGGCACCAACACCGTACCGTCCACCCAGGTGGCGGATGCGCGCATTGAGTACGTCGGCAACGGCTATATCAACGAAGCGCAGAATATGGGCTGGCTGCAACGCTTCTTCCTTAACCTATCGCCGATGTAAGCGAGGTGACCTATGTATAAATTTCTCTTCGCCGTGGCGCTGTCGCTGGTGGCTACCGTTGCGCAGGCCGATCGCATTCGTGATCTCACCAGCGTGCAGGGCGTGCGTGAAAACTCCCTGATCGGCTACGGCCTGGTAGTGGGGCTGGACGGTACGGGTGACCAGACTACCCAGACGCCGTTCACCACCCAGAGCCTGAATAACATGCTCTCTCAGCTCGGTATTACCGTTCCGGCCGGGACTAACATGCAGCTGAAAAACGTGGCGGCGGTGATGGTGACCGCGTCGTACCCGGCGTTTGCGCGCCAGGGGCAGACCATTGACGTGGTAGTCTCATCGATGGGTAACGCCAAAAGTTTGCGCGGCGGTACGCTGCTGATGACGCCGCTGAAAGGCGTCGACAGCCAGGTGTATGCGCTGGCGCAGGGCAACATTCTGGTTGGCGGGGCAGGCGCGTCGGCAGGCGGCAGCAGCGTGCAGGTGAACCAGCTGAACGGGGGACGTATCACCAACGGCGCCATCATTGAACGTGAACTGCCGACCCAGTTCGGCACCGGCAACACCATTAATCTGCAACTGAATAACGAAGACTTCACGATGGCGCAGCAGATTGCTGACACCATCAACCGCAGCCGGGGCTACGGCAGCGCCACCGCGCTGGATGCCCGCACCGTACAGATCCGCACGTCAACCGGCAGCAGTAACCAGGTGCGAATGCTGGCCGAAATCCAGAATATGGACGTGAACGTGCCGCTTCAGGATGCGAAAGTCATTATCAACTCCCGTACCGGCTCGGTGGTCATGAACCGCGAAGTAACGCTGGACAGCTGCGCCGTGGCGCAGGGCAACCTCTCCGTGACGGTTAACCGTTCGGCCAACGTCAGCCAGCCGGACACGCCGTTTGGTGGCGGTCAAACGGTGGTGACGCCGCAAACGCAGATTGATTTGCGACAGAGCGGCGGTTCGTTGCAGAGCGTGCGCTCCAGCGCCAACCTGAACAGCGTGGTGCGCGCCCTGAACGCGCTGGGCGCAACGCCGATGGATCTCATGTCCATTCTGCAATCCATGCAAAGTGCAGGCTGCCTGCGCGCCAAACTGGAAATCATCTAAATGCTGACCGATAGCAAACTGTTGACCAGTGCCGCCTGGGATGCCCAGTCGCTCAACGAGCTGAAAACCAGCGCGGGTAAGGATCCGGCGGCGAATATCCGCCCGGTTGCCCGCCAGGTGGAAGGCATGTTCGTGCAGATGATGTTGAAAAGCATGCGTGAAACGCTGCCAAAAGATGGCATGTTCAGCAGCGATTCCACGCGGCTTTACACCAGCATGTACGATCAGCAGATTGCCCAGCAAATGACCGCCGGAAAGGGGCTCGGCCTGGCGGACATGATTGTGAAACAGACCGCAGCCGCTCAGGGGCTGCCGCCTGAAGAGGCCCCGCAGCAGGTGCCAATGAAGTTTGATCTGGAAAAGGTGACCAGTTATCAAAATCAGGCGCTGACGCAGATGGTGCGTAAGGCGATGCCGAAGCCGGCAGAAACGCGTGACGAGCCGCTCTCCGGCGACAGCAAAGTCTTCCTGGCGCAGCTCTCCCTGCCGGCGCGTCTTGCCAGTGAAGAGAGTGGCGTCCCGCACCATCTGATTCTGGCGCAGGCGGCGCTGGAGTCGGGCTGGGGGCAACGTCAGATCCGCAGGGAAAACGGCGAGCCGAGCTTCAACATCTTTGGCGTGAAGGCCACCTCCAACTGGAAGGGGCCGACCACGGAAATCACCACGACCGAATATGAAAACGGTGCGGCAGTGAAGGTGAAAGCCAAATTCCGTGTTTACAGCTCCTATCTTGAAGCGTTATCGGATTATGTCGGGCTGCTGAGCCGGAACCCGCGCTACACCGCCGTGACCCAGGCCGCCACGCCAGAGCAGGGCGCTCAGGCGTTGCAGAATGCCGGCTACGCCACCGATCCAAACTATGCCCGCAAGCTGACCAGCATGATCCAGCAGCTGAAATCCATGTCTGAGAAGGTCAGCAAAGCCTATAGCACAGATCTCGAAAATCTGTTCTGAAAGTTCTCAAGTCCCGGTGGAGGTTGCCGATAACCTTCATCAGGACTTGTGTCTGAACGTATAAAAGGAACCCCCATGTCCAGTTTGATTAACAGCGCCATGAGTGGCCTCAGTGCTGCGCAGTCGGCACTCAATACCGTCAGTAATAATATTTCAAGCTACAACGTGGCAGGTTATACCCGCCAGACCACCATTCTGGGCGCATCAAACAGCACCCTGACCGGCGGCGGCTGGGTGGGTAACGGGGTTTATGTCTCCGGCGTTCAGCGTGAATATGATTCATTTATCACCAACCAGCTGCGCGCGGCGCAGAACCAGAGCAGCGGGCTGACCACGCGCTACCAGCAGATGTCAAAAATTGACGACGTGCTTTCGGATACCACTAACTCGCTCTCTGCCAACCTCCAGGATTTCTTTAAAAGTCTGCAAACACTGGTGAGTAACGCAGAAGATCCGGCTGCACGCCAGACGGTACTCGGGAAGGCGGATGGTCTGGTAAACCAGTTCAAAACCAACGATCAGTATCTCCGCGATCAGGATGCGCAGGTTAATACGGCGATTTCTACCAGCGTCGATCAGATCAATAACTACGCGAAGCAGATTGCCAACCTCAACGACCAGATTTCCCGACTGACTGGCGTAGGGGCGGGCGCATCCCCGAACGAACTGCTCGATCAGCGCGATCAGCTGGTGAGTGAGCTGAACAAGATTGTCGGCGTGGACGTGACCGTGCAGGACAGCGGCACCTATAACATTTCTATCGCCAACGGTTACACCCTGGTACAGGGCAGCAACGCAAGCCAGCTTGCCGCGGTGAAATCCAGTGCGGATCCCGCGCGTACCACGATTGCCTATGTGGATGCCGCCGCGGGCAACGTGGAGATCTCGGAAAAACAGATCACCACGGGGTCGCTTGGCGGGCTGTTAACGTTCCGTTCTCAGGATCTGGATCAGGCGCGAAATACGCTTAACCAGATGGCGCTGGCGTTTGCCGATGCCATGAATACCCAGCACCAGGCGGGCTTTGATGCGAACGGGGATGCAGGCGGTAAGCTGTTTGATTTTGGCTCCCCGGCGGTGCTGAGTAACGGCAAAAACACCGGGAACGCGGCCGTTACGGCAACGATGACGGACAGTACGAAGGTACAGGCGACAAACTACAAAGTTGAGTACAACGGTACCGACTGGACCATCACCCGTCTGTCAGACAACACCAGCTTCACGGCCAAGCCGGATACTGGCGGTAACCTGTCGTTCGATGGTCTCAACGTCAACATTAGCGGTTCGGCCAATAATAAAGACAGCTTTATCGTGAAGCCGGTGAATGACGTCATCGTAAATATGGACGTGGCGATCAGCGACGAGTCCAAACTGGCGATGGCTTCCGCGAAGGGAAGCGGCGAAAGCGACAATACCAATGGTCAAAAGCTTCTGGATTTGCAGAGCGCCAAGCTGGTCGGTGGGAACAAAACCTTTAACGACGCGTATGCCGCTCTGGTCAGTACGGTGGGCAGCACCACGGCGTCCCTGAAAACCAGCAGCGAAACCAAGGTGAACGTAGTGACGCAGCTGACCAAACAGCAGCAGTCAATCTCCGGGGTTAACCTGGATGAAGAGTATGGCAACCTGCAACGCTATCAGCAGTACTATCTGGCGAATGCGCAGGTGCTGCAAACGGCGAGCGCGCTGTTTGATGCATTGATCAATATCCGCTAAGGCTGAGGCATAAAAAATGCGTATTAGTACTCAAATGATGTATGAGCAGAGCATGCGCGGCGTGACGAATTCCCAAAGCCTCTGGCTCAGCTACGGCGAGCAGATGTCTACGGGTAAGCGCATCAACCGTCCGTCTGACGATCCGATTGCCGCCTCGCAGGCCGTTGTGCTCTCTCAGGCTCAAACGCAAAACAGCCAGTATGCACTGGCGCGCTCCTTCGCTACGACGAAAGTCTCGCTGGAAGAGAACGTGTTATCGCAGGTGACAACCGCAATCCAGGCGGCTCAGGAAAAGATTGTCAATGCGGGCAACGGCACGTTAAGCGACGATGACCGCGCTTCGCTGGCAACGAACCTGCAAGGTATTCGCGATCAGCTGATGAACCTGGCTAACAGCACGGACGGTAACGGTCGCTATATCTTTTCAGGTTACAAAACCGAAGCGGCGGCGTTCGACCAGGCGACCGGTACGTATCAGGGCGGCGGTACGCCAATCAGCCAGCAGGTTGACTCCGCGCGAACGATGCAAATCAGCCATACGGGCGCTGAAGTTTTCGACAGCTTCACCAGCAATGCAAAGCCGGAGCCGGCGGGGAGCGCTCAGGAAACGAATTTGTTCAAGATCCTCGACGCTGCCATCGGTGCGCTGAATACGCCGGTTGGCGATGACGAAACGAAGGCCGAAGCGTTTACCGCGGCAATTGATAAAGCCAACCGTGGCCTGAGCAACTCCCTCAACAATGTATTGACCGTGCGCGCCGACCTTGGCATCAAGCTGGACGAGCTGGGCAAGCTGGATTCTCTGGGTGAGGATCGCGCGCTGGGCCAGACCCAGCAGATGAGTGACCTGGTGGACGTGGACTGGAACTCGGTGATTTCGTCCTACACCATGCAGCAGGCGGCGTTGCAGGCCTCGTATAAAGCCTTTAGCGATATGCAGGGTATGTCGTTGTTCCAGATGAACAGATAATACTCAGACCTTTTGGAACATGTCTTGAAACTGGGCATGTTTTGTCTGCCCAACCCATCCGGGTTGGGCATTTTTTTTACACGCTTTCTGCCTGTGCGGACAGCACCCGGGCGCTTTCAATCACTCTGATAGCCAGCGCAATGGCGCCACACAGGGTCGCCAGCCCAACCACGCCCGTCCAGCCCGCCAGCGTATAGATATTGCTGCCTAATGCCGAACCCAGCGCCATTCCGATGAAAATGACGGTAAACAGCAGGGCGTTAAGACGTCCGCGTGCCTGCGGCTCAAGGCCGTAAACCAGGTTCTGGTGCGCCACGAGGCTGGACTGCAAGCCGAGATCGAAACCCACCGCGGAGATCGCTATCAGGACCAGCTGACCGTGTACACCCAGCGCCGGCATCAGGAACATCAGGGCAAACGACACGGTGACCAGTGCGGCACCCAGCTGGGTCACTTTACCGGCGCCCAGCTTATCGGCCAGGCCACCCGCCAGCGGTGCGGCCAGCGCGCCTGCGGCACCGGCAATACCAAACCCACCCGCCACGGCGCTGCCAAGGTGATAACGTTCCAGCAGCATGACCGCCAGCGTCGACCAGAACGCGCTGAAGGCAATCGACAGGAAACCCTGAGCCAGCGCGGCCCGACGCAGCGCCGGGTAGCGACGCCACAGGTGTTCCATGGAGCGCATCAGCGCCGGGTAGCTGAGCGTGGAGTGAACAGCGAAGCGGGGAAGCACGGCCCACATGGCTACGCCGACAAGCGCAATACTTGCGGCGGCCAGCTGATACATCACCCGCCAGCCGAAGGCTTCACCCACCACGCCGCTTACGGTTCTGGAGAGCAAGATGCCCAGCAGCAGGCCGGTCATCACCGTGCCGACAGTTTTACCCTGTTTCCCTTCCGGTGCCAGGATCGCTGCCGCCGGGACGATATCCTGAGCCATGGTAGCGGCCATGCCAATCAGCAGGCTGGTGAGCAGCAGGGAGTGCAGTTGTCCGGTCAGGCTACAGCCCAGCAAGAACAGCGCCAGGGCCGCACTTTTTATCAGGATCAAGGTCCTGCGGTCATGACGATCGCCGAGCGGGAGCAGAAACAGGATGCCTAAGGCGTAACCCGCCTGGGTGAGCGTCGGGACCATACCCATGCCTTCGATACTCAGGTGCAGGTCTGTGCCCATCAACGGCAGCAGAGGCTGGGCATAATAGATGGATGCCACGCTGAAGCCAGCGCCAAGCGCCAGCATAACGATTACCCAGTGGCTCACGGCCTGGGTGGTGGTTGTGGTGGTGTTCATAAGATGTTCCTCATTCGTCGTGTGCGGCTATTTTTTATCAGGACGGCTTGCGACGGTAGCGGGCGCAGTGGTAAAACGCTTATACGTTGAACGTATGATAATAAAACCTATGAAAAGAGCTGAGCGTATAGACAGGGTAGAGCTGATGCGCACGTTCGTTCGCATCGTTGAGGCAGGGTCACTCTCTGCGGCGGCTCGCCAGCTGGCAACAACCCAGGCGACGGTAAGCCGACGGTTGCAGTCGCTTGAGACCATGCTGGGTGTGCGCCTGATGCTGCGTACAACCCATACAGCCCGTCTTACCGATGACGGCGAACGCTGCTATCAGCATGCCCGACGGGTGATTGACAGCTGGCTGGCGCTGGAAGACGAGGTGGGGCAGAAAGAGGATGAGCCGGTCGGTGTCCTGCGGGTGAGGGCTCCCCACGCGTTTGGCCAGGATCAGCTTCTGAAGCCGTTAACCGAATTTTTGCAGCGCTATCCGCTGCTCTCAATCGAATGGATGCTCAACGATAGATCAGTTGATTTCCTCGGCGACAACCTGGACTGTGCTATCCGGGTAGGCGCTGAAGTCGATCCGGCGACCGTGTCCGTGCTGCTGGCTGAAGTACCGCGCTCGGTGGTGGCGTCGCCGGCGCTGCTGGCCCGTTTTCCCGCCGTTAACACGCCGGACGATCTGCAACACCTCCCCTGGATTGCCATCAGCTCTTTTTACCAACGTCATGTGGAGCTTTTTCATGAGGCATCACCAGCCACGGCGCGTGTGACCATTACGCCACGTCTGAGTACCGACAGCCTGTATGTGGCCCGCAATACGGCGCTCACCGGCCTTGGCGTGGCGGTGGTCTCCAGCTGGACGGTGCTGGATGATATTCAGGAAGGGCGGCTGGTGCACTTGCTGCCGGAGTGGCAGCCGGCGGCGTTACCGGTGCATCTGGTTTACCCCTGGTCCCGCTACTATCCGGCGCGCTTGCGGCGTTTTCTGGAAATGATGCGGCAGATCATGCCGGAGGTCACTGGAATGAGAAAGCCCGTGCAGCAGCCATAAAAAAAGCCGACCCGGAGGTCGGCTTTCAGTCTTAGGGTGTGTTATTCCACAGACTGCGGACGGGTAGCAGGCGCAGTAGCCATGTGCGTTGCACTGTGACCACCGGCAGCACCTTTACCTTCGAAGTTGAATTCCGGACGTACCCAGTCGCTATGGCGCGGCGCTTCAGGCACATACTCTGGTGCCGGGGCGCGGGTCATAGGTGCTGTAGCAACGTGCGCTGGCGCTGGTGCGGCAACTGCCTCAACCGGCGCAGGCTTCACTTCAGGCGCTTTCACTTCTTCGACAACAGGTTCAACCTGAATCTCGACGTCCTGAACCACCTCTTCGGTAACCGTTTCGACGGCAACGTCTGCGGTTTCTTCCACTGCTGGTGCAGGTTCAGCGTGTTCCACGACCTCTTCAGCCACTACGGCATCTTCTTCGGCGATAATCTGCGGGGCGGCATCAACCGGTGCAGCAATCACTTCAGGATGGGTCGTTTCCACTTCCACAGCCTGTGGTGCCGCCGTTTCTACAGCCTGAGGCTCAACAACCTGCGGCTCTGCCACGGTTGCCGCTTCAGTCACGACGTTTTCTGCCGCGGCTACCGGTGCAATCACCTCTTCGGTTACAGCCTGCTCTTCAACAGCCTGCTCAGGGCGAGCAACCGGATAGCGGATCCAGACTTTACCGGAGGCCATCTCAGGTGACGCGCACGCCACGTTCAGTGGCATTGGCGACTGAGTCGGGTAACGCTCGTCACGGTAGCGACGACGACGCTGGCCGCTCACGCGCAGGTGACGTGGAGAACGGCGTGAGCGACGCGGCATGCCTGCGTTGTCACGGTTTTCGCTGCTCTCGTCCTGCTCAACCTGATTTTCCACCACGGCTGGCAGATCAACTTTCGCAACCTGTGTACCCGTTGTGCTTTCTGGCGCTTCGACCGCGATGACTTCGCTTTCTTCCGCCTGAGCAGCACCGACACGTACTTTCTGGGTCAGCTGACGCTGCTTGCGACGCGGCATAACCTGGGTGCGCTCTTCCTGCTCAGTGTCCTGCTGTTCTACAGGCGCTTCGCGATTCAGGTTTTTGACTTCCTGCTGAGCCTGGCGCTTCTCGTCGTTACGACGACGGCTACGCTCGCGGCGAGGCTGCTGCTCGTCACGCTGTTTGCTCTTCTCGGACTCATCGCCCGCCTGCTGGCGAATTTCACGATCTTCAACGTTCTGCTGTTGCTTCTCGCGACGGTTGCGACGGTTGTCCTCGCGTTGCTCACGACCTTCATTATTCTCGGAACGATTATCACGGCGCTCATTACGATCGCCACGCTCGTTGCGGTCGTTACGATCGCGACGATTGTTCTGACGCTTACGACGGTCCTGCTGACGCTCTGGTTTCGCTTCTTTTGGCGCTTCTTTTGGCTGCTCAGGCTGAACTTCTTCGCCGGCAAACATTTTTTTCAGCGCACCGATGATGCGGCTCAGGAGACCCGGTTGCTCAGGCTGCGCTTTTGGCGCGGCAGGGGCGGCTTTCTGCACGGCAGGTTTTTCCGCTGGTTTTTCCAGCGTCGCTTCCGGCGGGGCTTCCGGCATGATGAAGGTCGCTAAAGCTGGCTGCTCTGGCAGTTTACGCTCGGCAGGTTCTTCGTCAGACGGCAGCGCCATTTCTTCTTCATGCAGCTTCGGCAGCAGGTAGCTGAGGGTGCTTGTCTCTTCGCCTTTACGGACGCGCAGCACGTGATAGTGCGGGGTTTGCATCTCATCGTTTGGCACGATGATGCAGCGAACGCCACCCTGACGCGCTTCGATTGCGCTGACCGCTGCACGTTTTTCGTTCAGCAGGTAGGAGGCAATTGGCACCGGCACAATGGCGTGAACCTCTTTGGTGTTCTCTTTCAGCGCTTCTTCTTCAATCAGGCGCAGAATGGAGAGGGAGAGAGATTCATTGTCACGCACGGTACCCGTACCGGAACAGCGCGGGCACACGTGGTGGCTGGACTCGCCCAGTGACGGGCTGAGGCGCTGACGGGACATCTCCAGCAGGCCAAAGCGAGAAATATGGCTGATCTGGATACGGGCACGATCCTGACGCACCGCTTCACGCAGGCGGTTTTCAACCGCGCGCTGGTGGCGAACCGGGGTCATGTCGATGAAGTCGATAACAATCAGACCGCCCAGGTCGCGCAGGCGTAGCTGGCGGGCGATTTCATCAGCGGCTTCAAGGTTGGTGTTGAAGGCTGTCTCTTCGATATCGCCGCCGCGGGTTGCTCGCGCGGAGTTGATGTCGATGGCGGTCAGCGCTTCGGTGGTATCGATAACGATAGAACCGCCGGACGGCAGACGCACTTCACGCTGGAAGGCGGACTCGATCTGGGATTCGATCTGATAGTGGCTGAACAGCGGGATTTCACCGGTGTACAGTTTAATTTTGCTGGTGAAATCCGGGCGACCCAGTGCGGCGATGTGCTGGCGAGCCAGCTCAAGCACTTTCGGGTTATCAATCAGAATTTCACCGATGTCCTGACGCAGGTAGTCACGAAAGGCACGCACGATGACGTTGCTTTCCTGGTGGATCAGGAACGGCGCTGGACGGCTTTCTGCCGCTTTCTTGATGGCTTCCCAGTGCTTCAGGCGGAAGCTCAAGTCCCACTGCAAGGCTTCGGCAGATTTGCCGACGCCCGCGGTGCGCACGATAAGACCCATGCCGTCTGGCAGCTCAAGACTTGCCAGCGCTTCTTTCAGCTCGGTACGGTCATCACCTTCGATACGGCGAGAGATACCCCCGGCACGCGGGTTGTTTGGCATCAATACCAGATAGCTTCCTGCCAGACTGATAAAGGTGGTCAGTGCGGCACCTTTGTTGCCACGCTCTTCTTTATCGATCTGAACGATAACTTCCTGACCTTCACGCAGAACATCTTTAATGTTCGGACGGCCATGGGAGTTGTAGTTGGCAGGAAAATATTCGCGGGCGATCTCTTTGAGAGGAAGGAAACCGTGACGCTCAGCACCGTAATCGACAAATGCAGCTTCAAGGCTTGGTTCAATGCGGGTGATTTTGCCTTTGTAAATGTTCGCTTTTTTCTGTTCGTGTCCAGGACTTTCGATATCCAGATCGTACAGGCGCTGCCCATCCACAAGGGCGACACGCAACTCTTCTTGCTGAGTTGCGTTGATTAACATTCTTTTCATCGTAACTTACTCGTTATTCTTACATTGACGACAAAGCTGCGGGCAAGGTGACGCTTTCCGGGGTATGAACCGATGGCCTCGTGTCTATTCACGTCGCCAACCTCACGGTTGTCGCTCGCTTAAGAGGCGCAGAGTGTCGGTTGCCTGTATTTCATACGGAAACACAGCGCAATTATCAGGGGAATTGCCTGGGAAAACTCTCCAGAGAACAATCCTTATACCGGGAAGTACTGCAACCCGCAGCCCGCTAACTGCCTGAAAGATCAATACGTCTTACGCCATTGCTGCGTGGATGATCGGTCAGACAAAATTGGTCATTCCGTCGAGATCCTTACAAAACCCGGATTTAACGCGGAAAACGGATTCATTATTCCACTGCTCGCCGGGTTATAGCAAGATGACTTTTACCAATTATCACCCGGTTACTCACAGTTTCTTCACTTCAACGGGGTGATTGGTTTAATAACCACCAAATCGATTGCGCGAAAGCGGAGTGTTCCGGATAAAAGTAAATATAAGCATAGAAAAATGAGTGGCGCTATTGCCTGACGCTATTTAGAATCGCCAACCATGAAAACAGAGACTCCAGCCGTAAAAATGGTTGCCATCGCCGACGATGACGCGGGACAACGTATCGATAATTTTTTGCGCACCCAGCTGAAGGGCGTGCCAAAAAGTATGATTTATCGCATCCTGCGTAAGGGCGAGGTGCGGGTGAATAAAAAACGCGTGAAGCCTGAGTATAAGCTCGAGGCGGGCGATGAAATCCGCATTCCACCGGTACGCGTTGCAGAGCGTGAAGAAGAGGTTGTTTCTCCGAAGCTGCAAAAAGTCGCGGCACTGCGCGAGGTTATCCTTTATGAGGACGACCACATTCTGGTGCTGAATAAACCGTCCGGAACGGCGGTACACGGGGGGAGCGGTCTGAGCTTCGGCGTGATCGAAGGTTTACGCGCGCTGCGCCCGGAAGCGCGTTTCCTTGAACTGGTTCACCGTCTTGACCGTGATACCTCCGGCGTGCTGCTGGTAGCGAAAAAGCGTTCTGCCCTGCGTTCCCTGCATGAACAGCTTCGCGAAAAAGGGATGCAAAAAGATTATCTGGCGCTGGTGCGCGGCCAGTGGCAGTCCCACGTGAAGGTGGTGCAGGCACCGCTGCTGAAAAACATTCTGCAAAGCGGCGAGCGCATTGTTCGTGTTAATCAGGAAGGGAAACCGTCTGAGACGCGCTTTAAAGTAGAAGAGCGCTACGAATTTGCCACGCTGGTGCGCTGTAGCCCGGTGACGGGGCGTACGCACCAGATTCGCGTGCATACCCAGTTTGCGGGCCATCCGATTGCGTTTGATGACCGCTATGGCGATCGCGAGTTTGATAAGCAGCTGGCGGGTACGGGGCTGTCGCGTCTGTTCCTGCATGCGGCAGCGCTGAAGTTTACCCATCCTAATACTGGGGAAGTTATCCGTATTGAAGCGCCGCTGGATGAGCAGTTGAAACGCTGTCTGAAGGTTCTGCGTGGCTGATTTTGTGCCGGGTGGCGCTGCGCTTACCCGGCCTACATGTATTTCTCCCTCTTCCTGTGGGAGAGGGCCGGGGTGAGGGCATCAGGCCGCAACGGTCACATCGTCAGCGGGTTACACTCTTCACGTCTTAACATCTGGCACAGCGCTATCAGCGGCAGTCCCACCAGCGTGTTGGGATCCCGACCGTCCAGCTTGTCGAACAGCGCAATCCCCAGCCCCTCACTTTTGAAACTGCCTGCGCAGTTCAGAGGACGTTCCCGGCGCACGTAATCCATAATCTCCTGCTCGCTAAGATGACGAAAGTGCACGTCGAACGGCTCGCATTCGCTTTGCAGATGACCGCTGGCCGAATTATAAAGCGCCAGGCCCGTATAAAAGGTCACAATACTGCCTCGCGCACGCAGAAGTTGCTGGCAGGCGTTTTCTTCCGTATGCGGTTTGCCGGTGATTTCGCCGTCCAGCACGCAAACCTGATCGGAGCCTATAATCAGATGAGCGGGATAGCGTTCGGCCAGCGATTGCGCTTTCTCCTTTGCGAGACGGGTCACCAGATGACGCGGTGACTCTCCCGGCTGTGGCGTCTCATCAACGTTGGGTGCGGCGCATTCAAACGGGATCCCGAGCTTTTCCAGCAGCATTCGGCGATAGGGTGAAGTGGAAGCAAGTACGAGATTTGGCATATTTTTATCACCAGATATAGCGTATCGATGCCAGCCATTTTAAACTACAGGCCGCAATGTGTGCGAATAATTGGCAAAAGGCAGCTCTGGTTGCCTTTTTCTTTGACTCTATGACGTTACAAAGTTAATATGCGCGCCCTATGCAAAAGGTAAAATTACCCCTGACTCTTGATCCGGTTCGTACGGCTCAAAAACGCCTCGATTACGAAGGAATTTATTCTTCCGATCAGGCCGAGCGTATTGCCGAGTCTGTAGTCAGTGTGGACAGTGATGTAGAATGCTCCATGTCGTTCGCTATCGATAACCAGCGTCTCGCCGTCTTAACCGGTGATGCAAAGGTAACGGTAACGCTCGAATGTCAGCGTTGCGGGAAACCGTTCGTACAGCATGTTCACACAACGTATTGTTTTAGTCCGGTTCGTTCTGACGAACAGGCTGAAGCACTCCCGGAAGCGTATGAGCCGATTGAGGTTAACGAATTCGGTGAAATCGATCTTCTGGCTCTGGTTGAAGATGAAGTCATCCTCTCCTTGCCAGTGGTTCCGGTGCATGATTCTGAACACTGTGAAGTGTCCGAGGCGGACATGGTCTTTGGGGAACTGCCTGATGAAGCGCAAAAACCAAACCCATTTGCCGTATTAGCCAGCTTAAAGCGTAAGTAATTGAGGAGTAAGGTCCATGGCCGTACAACAGAATAAACCAACCCGTTCCAAACGTGGCATGCGTCGTTCCCATGACGCGCTGACCGCAGTTACCAGCCTGTCTGTAGACAAGACTTCTGGTGAGAAACACCTGCGTCACCACATCACCGCTGACGGTTTCTACCGCGGCCGCAAGGTTATCACTAAGTAATCACGCGTCAGCGTGATTAGGCTTAGTGAGGAACTTCCCCGTGCAAACGGGGAGTTTACCGAACCAGGCTGCGACGATACCTTGACACGTCTAACCCTGGCGTTAGATGTCATGGGGGGCGATTTTGGCCCTACCGTGACAGTGCCTGCAGCATTGCAGGCACTGAATTCTAATTCGCAACTCACACTTCTATTAGTCGGTAATCCCGACACAATCACGCCATTACTTGCAAAAGCTGACTTTGAACAACGTTCGCGTCTGCAGATTATTCCTGCGCAGTCAGTTATTGCCAGTGATGCCCGGCCATCGCAGGCTATTCGTAATAGCCGTGGCAGCTCTATGCGCATGGCGCTGGAGCTGGTGAAAGAAGGGCGAGCGCAGGCTTGCGTCAGCGCGGGAAATACGGGCGCGCTGATGGGGCTGTCGAAATTATTGCTCAAGCCGATTGAGGGCATTGAGCGTCCGGCGCTTGTGACGGTGTTACCGCACCAGCAGAAGGGCAAAACGGTGGTGCTCGATCTGGGCGCTAACGTAGATTGTGATAGTACAATGCTGGCTCAGTTTGCCGTGATGGGGTCGGTGCTGGCAGAAGACGTGGTCGGGATTAACAACCCCCGCGTTGCGTTATTGAATATTGGTGAAGAAGAAACCAAAGGCCTGGACAGTATCCGCGACGCTGCGGAAATACTCAAACAGGTCCCCTCCATCAACTATATTGGTTATCTCGAAGCCAATGAGTTGCTGACGGGCAAAACGGACGTATTAGTGTGTGATGGCTTCACCGGAAACGTAACGTTGAAGACCATGGAAGGGGTCGTACGAATGTTCCTTTCCCTGCTGAAATCGCAGGGAGACGGTAAAAAAAGGTCCTGGTGGCTGATTTTATTAAAGCGTTGGTTACAAAAAAGCCTGACGCGGCGATTCAGTCACCTCAACCCCGACCAGTATAATGGCGCCTGTCTGTTAGGATTGCGCGGCATCGTGATTAAGAGTCATGGCGCCGCCAATCAGCGAGCCTTTACCGTCGCGATTGAACAGGCAGTGCAGGCGGTGCAGCGACAAGTTCCTCAGAGGATTGCCGCTCGCCTGGGATCTGTATTAGCTAAAAGTGACTGAGCGTACATGTATACGAAGATTTTAGGTACCGGCAGCTACCTGCCAAAACAAGTGCGTACCAACGCCGATCTTGAAAAAATGGTAGATACGTCTGACGAGTGGATTGTCACGCGCACAGGTATCCGTGAACGTCGTATCGCCGCGCCAGACGAAACTGTGTCCACCATGGGCTACGAAGCCGCTCAGCGCGCGCTTGAGATGGCAGGCATTGATAAAGAACAGATCGGGCTGATTGTGGTGGCGACAACGTCTGCCACGCATGCCTTCCCAAGCGCGGCGTGCCAGGTGCAGAACATGCTCGGCATTAAAGGCTGCCCGGCGTTTGACGTTGCCGCAGCGTGTGCGGGCTTCACCTATGCGCTGAGCATCGCCGATCAGTACGTGAAATCGGGCGCGGTAAAATATGCGCTGGTGATCGGCGCTGACGTGCTGGCGCGTACCTGCGATCCAACCGATCGCGGCACGATCATTATTTTTGGCGACGGTGCGGGCGCGGTACTGCTGGGGCAGTCCGACGAGCCGGGCATCATCTCCACGCATCTGCATGCTGACGGTCGCTACGGCGAACTGTTAACGCTGCCTAACGCCGATCGCGTTAACCCGGACAGCGCGATCTACCTGACGATGGCGGGTAACGAGGTGTTTAAGGTGGCCGTCACTGAACTGGCCCACATCGTTGACGAGACGCTGGAAGCAAATAATCTGGACCGCGCCGCGCTCGACTGGCTGGTGCCGCACCAGGCTAACCTGCGTATTATCAGCGCGACGGCGAAGAAGCTGGGCATGTCAATGGATAACGTTGTGGTGACGCTCGATCGCCACGGCAATACCTCTGCGGCATCGGTACCGTGCGCATTTGACGAAGCGGTACGCGATGGACGAATTAAACGGGGCCAACTGGTCTTGCTTGAAGCCTTCGGTGGTGGGTTCACCTGGGGTTCCGCGCTGGTTCGTTTCTAGGATAAGGATTAAAAAATGACGCAATTTGCTTTTGTGTTCCCGGGACAGGGCTCGCAAACCGTTGGGATGTTGTCTGAAATGGCGGCAAACTATCCGGTTATCGAAGAGACTTTCCGTGAAGCTTCTGACGCGCTGGGTTATGATCTGTGGGCGCTGACCCAGCAGGGTCCGGCCGAAGAGCTGAACAAAACCTGGCAGACCCAACCGGCACTGCTGGCTGCCTCCGTTGCGCTGTGGCGCGTATGGCAGCAGCAGGGCGGCAAAGCGCCAGCGTTGATGGCGGGCCACAGCCTCGGCGAATATTCTGCGCTGGTCTGTGCGGGCGTTATTGCCTTTGCTGATGCGGTTCGTCTGGTTGAATTGCGTGGTAAATTCATGCAGGAAGCGGTGCCAGAAGGCACGGGCGGCATGTCTGCCATCATCGGTCTCGATGATGCTTCTATTGCGAAAGCGTGTGAAGAATCTGCTGAAGGTCAGGTGGTTTCTCCGGTAAACTTCAACTCGCCGGGCCAGGTGGTTATTGCCGGTCATAAAGAAGCGGTTGAACGTGCCGGTGCCGCCTGTAAAGCAGCGGGCGCGAAGCGCGCGCTGCCGCTGCCGGTGAGCGTGCCGTCTCACTGTGCTCTGATGAAGCCTGCCGCCGATAAGCTGGCGGTTGAGCTGGAAAAAATGACCTTTAACGCACCGACGATTTCCGTTGTGAATAACGTCGATGTGAAATGCGAAACCGCACCCGACGCTATCCGTAACGCGCTGGTTCGCCAGCTTTACAGCCCGGTGCAGTGGACCAAAACCGTTGAGTTTATGGCGTCTCAGGGCGTTGAGCATCTGTACGAAGTCGGCCCTGGTAAAGTTCTCACCGGCCTGACGAAGCGTATTGTTGACACCCTGACGGCCTCGGCGATTAACGAGCCGGAAGCAATGAAAGCGGCACTCTCGCAATAAAAGAGGAATACCATGAGTTTTGAAGGAAAAATTGCCCTGGTGACCGGCGCAAGCCGCGGTATCGGGCGTGCTATTGCTGAAACACTGGTTGCGCGCGGCGCGAAAGTGATCGGGACTGCGACCAGCGAGAAGGGCGCAGAGGCCATCAGCGAGTATCTGGGTGCGAACGGTAAAGGTCTGGTACTGAATGTGACTGAGCCAGCATCTATCGAATCTGTTCTGGAAAATATTCGCGCAGAGTTTGGCGAAGTGGATATTCTGGTCAATAATGCCGGGATCACTCGCGACAACCTGCTGATGCGAATGAAAGATGATGAGTGGAACGATATTATCGAAACCAACCTGTCATCTGTATTCCGTCTGTCAAAAGCGGTAATGCGCGCTATGATGAAAAAGCGTCATGGTCGTATTATCACTGTGGGTTCTGTGGTTGGTACCATGGGAAATGCTGGTCAGGCCAACTACGCTGCGGCGAAAGCAGGTCTGATCGGTTTCAGTAAGTCGCTGGCGCGTGAAGTCGCGTCCCGCGGAATTACTGTAAACGTTGTTGCTCCGGGCTTTATTGAAACGGACATGACGCGTGCGCTGACGGATGATCAGCGTGCGGGTACGCTGGCGGCAGTTCCGGCGGGTCGTCTTGGCGACCCTAAAGAAATCGCCAGCGCGGTTGCATTTTTAGCCTCTGACGAAGCGGGTTACATCACTGGTGAAACCCTCCACGTCAACGGCGGGATGTACATGGTTTAATCACGATCGAAAATATTTGCGTTATTTGGGCAAATGGCCTCAAAATAACGTAAAATCGTGGTAAGACCTGCCGGGATTTAGTTGCAAATTTTTCAACATTTTATACACTACGAAAACCATCGCGAAAGCGAGTTTTGATAGGAAATTTAAGAGTATGAGCACTATCGAAGAACGCGTTAAGAAAATTATCGGCGAACAGCTGGGCGTTAAGCAGGAAGAAGTTGTGAACTCCGCTTCCTTTGTTGAAGACCTGGGCGCAGATTCTCTTGACACCGTTGAGCTGGTAATGGCTCTGGAAGAAGAGTTTGATACTGAGATTCCGGACGAAGAAGCTGAGAAAATCACCACCGTTCAGGCTGCCATTGATTACATCAACGGTCACCAGGCGTAAGTGAACATCTCCAGGCGGTCATTCGACCGCCTGAGTTTTATCTTTTGTAGTCCCACGAATCTCTTTTTTTATCCCTCCCTGGAGGACAAACGTGTCTAAGCGTCGTGTAGTTGTGACCGGACTTGGCATGTTGTCTCCTGTCGGCAATACCGTAGAGTCCACCTGGAAAGCTCTCCTTGCCGGTCAGAGCGGCATCAGCCTAATCGACCATTTCGATACTAGCGCCTATGCAACGAAATTTGCTGGCTTAGTAAAGGATTTTAACTGTGAAGAGATCATCTCGCGCAAAGAACAGCGCAAGATGGATGCCTTCATTCAATATGGAATTGTCGCTGGCGTTCAGGCCATGCAGGATTCTGGCCTTGAGATTACGGAAGAGAACGCTACCCGTATCGGCGCTGCTATCGGCTCCGGGATTGGCGGTCTTGGCCTGATTGAGGAAAACCATACGTCTCTGATGAATGGCGGCCCGCGTAAAATCAGCCCGTTCTTCGTTCCGTCTACGATTGTAAACATGGTGGCAGGTCACCTGACCATTATGTTCGGCCTGCGTGGTCCAAGCATCTCAATCGCGACAGCCTGTACGTCTGGCGTGCATAACATCGGCCAGGCCGCGCGTATTATCGCGTACGGCGATGCAGATGCTATGGTTGCGGGCGGTGCTGAAAAAGCCAGTACCCCGCTGGGTGTAGGTGGCTTCGGTGCAGCGCGTGCGCTCTCAACCCGTAACGATAACCCGCAGGCGGCAAGCCGTCCGTGGGATAAAGACCGTGACGGTTTCGTGCTGGGTGACGGTGCGGGCATGATCGTACTGGAAGAGTACGAACACGCGAAAAAACGTGGCGCGAAAATTTATGCTGAAATCGTTGGCTTTGGTATGAGCAGCGATGCGTATCACATGACGTCACCACCAGAAAATGGTGCGGGCGCCGCGCTGGCTATGGCTAACGCGATTCGTGATGCGGGCATTACTCCGGCACAGATTGGCTACGTTAACGCACACGGGACGTCTACTCCTGCGGGCGATAAAGCAGAAGCGCAGGCTGTTAAGTCTATCTTCGGCGAATCTGCCAGCCGTGTACTGGTGAGCTCCACGAAATCCATGACCGGTCACCTGCTGGGTGCGGCGGGCGCGGTAGAGTCAATCTACTCTATCCTGGCGCTGCGCGATCAGGCTGTACCGCCAACCATCAACCTGGATAACCCGGATGAAGGTTGCGATCTGGACTTCGTTCCTCACGAGGCGCGCCAGGTGAGCGGTATGGAGTACACCCTGTGTAACTCCTTCGGTTTCGGTGGAACTAACGGTTCTCTGATCT
Source organism: Enterobacter cloacae complex sp. (assembly GCF_900322725.1). Classification (NCBI taxonomy): domain Bacteria; kingdom Pseudomonadati; phylum Pseudomonadota; class Gammaproteobacteria; order Enterobacterales; family Enterobacteriaceae; genus Enterobacter; species Enterobacter cloacae complex sp. The sequence continues at coordinate 3,866,207 of NZ_LT991957.1, forward strand.
TCAAAAAGGTCTGAGTCTGATTAGTCACTGACGTTAAAAAAGGTCCGCTTGCCGGGCCTTTTTTATTAGGTGAAATCCACTTGTCCGGCTATCAACATCCTGCCAGACTGTGCCTCCACGCATAAGGAGCCACCATGTTTTTAATCAATGGCCTTGAGCAAGAAACGCTGCCGGCAAGCGACAGGGCGACCCAGTTTGGCGATGGCTGTTTCACAACCGCGCGTATTCTCAACGGTGGAGTGTGCCTGCTCGAAGCCCATATCCTTCGTTTACAAAAAGCCTGCGAAACGTTACTGATCCCCTTCTCAGCGTGGGGCATTCTCGAAAGCGAGATGCGTCGGCTGGCATCAGCGAAAACAAGCGGCGTTTTGAAGGTGATCATCAGCCGCGGCAGCGGCGGGCGAGGGTACAGCGGCTCTGCCTGCCTGCATCCTACGCGGATCCTTTCCGTTTCAGATTATCCTTCCCACTACGCGCACTGGCGTGAAGAGGGCGTAGCGCTGGCGCTGAGCCCGGTACGCCTGGGGCGAAACCCAATGCTTGCCGGAATAAAACATCTTAACCGCCTTGAACAGGTGCTTATTCGTACTCATCTTGAGCAGACGAAGGCCGGGGAGGCGCTGGTTCTTGACAGCGAAGGGTACATTACGGAATGCTGTGCGGCTAATTTACTCTGGCGGAAGGGCAGTGACGTATTCACGCCTTCGCTGGAGCAGGCCGGCGTCAACGGCATAATGCGACAGTTTTGTTTGCAACAGCTGGCACGCGCTGACGTTCGCGTTGTCGAAGTTAACGCTAAGGAAGAGGCGCTGCTGGCCGCGGATGAAGTTGTTATCTGCAATGCGCTAATGCCCGTTGTCCCCGTTCGCGCTTATGGCCACACGTGCTGGTCATCCCGCGAGCTGTTCCAGTTTCTGGCCCCGTTATGTGAGCAAACCAGGTAGTCATGAAGAAAATGTTACGCTTTGTCCTCCTTCTTATCGTTGCGTTCGGTATTGCCGGCGGAGCGGGAGTGTGGAAAGTCCGTCAGCTGGCGGACAGCAAGATCCTGATTAAAGACGAAACGATTTTTACGCTGAAAGCGGGTACCGGGCGGCAGGCGCTTGGTCAGCAGCTGTATGGCGACAAAATCATCAACCGCCCACGTGTCTTCCAGTGGCTGCTGCGTATTGAGCCTGAACTGTCCCACTTTAAGGCCGGGACCTATCGCTTTACCCCTGGCATGACCGTGCGCGAGATGCTGCAACTGCTGGAAAGTGGTAAAGAAGCCCAGTTCCCGCTGCGTTTTGTTGAGGGTATGCGTCTGAGTGATTACCTCAGGCAGCTGCGCGACGCGCCGTATATCAAGCATACGCTCAAGGACGATCGCTACCAGACGGTTGCGGAAGCCTTAAAATTCGACCATCCCGAGTGGATCGAAGGCTGGTTCTGGCCCGACACCTGGATGTACACGGCAGGCACGACGGACGTGGCAATCCTGAAGCGCGCGCACAATAAAATGGTCGCGGCGGTAGAGTCTGCCTGGAAAGGGCGAGCTGAAGGCCTGCCGTATAAAGATCAAAACCAGTTCATGACGATGGCCTCTATCATCGAGAAAGAGACGGCCGTCGCTGCCGAACGCGATCAGGTTGCCTCGGTGTTTATTAACCGTCTGCGCATCGGCATGCGTTTGCAAACCGATCCTACCGTTATCTACGGCATGGGCGAAAACTACAGCGGCAAGATTTCCAGAAAAGATCTGGAGACGCCAACGGCGTATAATACCTACGTCATTAGCGGCTTGCCGCCTGGACCGATCGCAACACCAGGTGAAGCCTCGTTGAAGGCTGCCGCGCACCCGGCCAGGACACCGTATCTCTATTTTGTGGCTGATGGAAAAGGGGGGCATTCCTTTAACACCAACCTGGCCAGCCATAATCGCTCTGTTCAGGACTATCTGAAGGCACTTAAGGAAAAAAATGCGCAGTAAATACATTGTCATTGAGGGACTCGAAGGGGCGGGAAAAACCACCGCCCGTAACGTGGTGGTTGATACGCTGACATCGCTTGGCGTCGCCGACATGGTCTTCACCCGCGAGCCGGGCGGTACGCAGCTGGCGGAAAAACTGCGCAGTCTGGTTCTGGATATCAAATCCGTCGGCGATGAAGTTATTACCGACAAAGCGGAAGTGCTGATGTTCTATGCAGCGCGCGTTCAGCTGGTGGAGACGGTGATCAAGCCCGCGCTGGCAGAAGGGAAATGGGTAATTGGCGATCGCCACGATCTCTCAACCCAGGCGTATCAGGGCGGTGGCCGAGGTATCGATCAGGCCATGCTGGCTACGCTTCGCGACGCGGTTCTGGGCGATTTCCGTCCTGACCTGACGCTGTATCTCGACGTGACCCCTGAGGTGGGCCTGAAGCGCGCCCGGGCGCGCGGCGAGCTGGACCGAATTGAACAGGAGTCTTTTGACTTCTTTAACCGCACCCGCGCGCGTTATCTGGAACTGGCCGGACAGGACAGTACCATTCGTACCATCGACGCGACGCAATCCCTGGAAGACGTGACGCGTGATATTCAGCAGACCGTTACGCAGTGGGTACAGGAGCAGCAGGCATGAAATGGTATCCATGGTTGCGCCCGCACTTTGAACAGCTGATCAACAGCTATCAGGTTGGTCGGGGGCATCATGCGTTACTGATCCAGACCCTGCCGGGCATGGGCGATGATGCGTTGATCTACGCCATCACGCGCTTTCTGATGTGCCAACAGCCGGAAGGGCATAAAAGCTGCGGCAAATGCCGGGGCTGCCAGCTCATGCAGGCGGGCACGCATCCTGACTATTACACCCTCGAACCCGAGAAGGGCAAGAATACGCTCGGCATCGACGCGGTGCGTGAGGTCAGTGAGAAACTGTACGAATATGCGCGTCTGGGAGGAGCGAAAGTGGTGTGGCTGAAGGACGCCGCGCTGCTCACGGAAGCCGCTGCCAACGCGCTGTTAAAAACGCTGGAAGAGCCGCCAGAGAATACCTGGTTTTTCCTCTCCTGCCGCGAGCCGGGCCGACTGCTGGCGACGCTGCGTAGCCGCTGCCGTCTTCACCACCTTGCAGCCCCCCAGGAGTCGTGGGCGCTCGCCTGGCTGGAGCGTGAAGTGACGGTGTCACAGGATGCGGCGCTCTCGGCGTTGCGCCTGTGCAGCGGTGCGCCTGCGGCTGCGCTGGCCTTATTGCAGCCGGAGGTGTGGTCCCAGCGTGAAACGCTTTGTCGTGCGGTTGAATCAGCCCTCGATAACCATGACTGGCTGAGCGTCCTGCCAGCGCTGAACAGCGATCAGGCTCCGGAACGGCTCCACTGGCTGGCCGCACTGCTGCTGGATGCGCTCAAAATCCAGCAAGGGGCGACGCTTCTGACTAACCCTGACGTATGGACGCTGGTCACCACGCTGGCGAATCGCCTGTCCGGGTCGTCGCTGCACGCTATCCTTCATGATATCTGCCAGAGTCGTGAACAACTTTTGACGGTAACCGGTCTTAATCGCGAGCTTTTACTGACCGACCAGTTACTGCGTATCGAACACTACCTGCAACCGGATGTTATACCGCCGGTTTCCCACCTCTGAGAGAGACATTATGTTTTTAGTCGACTCACACTGCCATCTTGATGGCCTGGATTATCAATCTCTGCATAAAAATGTGGACGACGTGCTGGCGAAAGCCGCCGAGCGCGATGTGAAATTTTGCCTGGCCGTGGCGACCACGCTGCCGGGCTACCGCACCATGCGTGAACTGGTTGGCGAGCGTAACAACGTTGTCTTCTCCTGCGGCGTGCATCCGCTGAATCAGGATGAAGCGTACGAGGTTGAGGATTTGCGCCGCCTTGCCGCAGAAGAGGGCGTCGTGGCGATGGGCGAGACCGGCCTCGACTACTTCTACACGCCAGAGACGAAACCTCGCCAGCAGGAATCCTTCCGCAACCATATCCGTATTGGTCGTGAACTGAATAAGCCGGTTATCGTTCATACCCGCGACGCACGCGCCGACACGCTGGAGATCCTGCGGGAAGAAAAGGTGACGGATTGCGGTGGCGTACTACACTGTTTCACAGAAGACAGAGAAACGGCGGGTAAGCTGCTTGATTTAGGCTTTTATATCTCGTTTTCGGGGATCGTTACGTTCCGTAATGCTGAACAGCTGCGTGATGCCGCGCGCTATGTTCCGCTGGATCGTATTCTGGTGGAAACCGATTCCCCGTACCTGGCACCGGTGCCTCATCGCGGCAAAGAGAACCAGCCGGCGATGACCCGTGACGTTGCTGAGTATATGGCCGTTCTGAAAGGTGTCAGTATTGACGAGCTGGCTCGCGTGACCACAGAAAACTTCGCCAGCCTGTTCCATATCGACCCCGCCCGCCTGCAATCTGTCTGATACGCCTGTTTTTTTTAGGCTCGTAATTAATAAGCAAAACGAGTAAAGTTCACCGCCTCATTCAGGGCGGTGATAGCGTTTTTAGACACATCCAGACATGCTTTATGTAAATATCTGCAAGTTTTTTGGTCGTCTTGAACTGAAACGTGATAGCCGTCAAACAAACTCAGAGGGAATTATTTTACTCTGTGTAATAAATAAAGGGCGCTTAGATGTCCTGTCCACGGCGCGGTACTCCCCCCGGGCCAATGCGTGAAAGCGTAAAAAAAGCACAAATACTCAGGAGCACTCTCAATTATGTTTAAGAATGCATTTGCTAACCTGCAAAAGGTCGGTAAATCGCTGATGCTGCCAGTATCCGTACTGCCTATCGCAGGTATTCTGCTAGGCGTCGGTTCTGCAAACTTCAGCTGGCTGCCAGCCGTAGTTTCCCACGTGATGGCCGAAGCAGGCGGTTCTGTTTTTGCTAACATGCCGCTGATCTTCGCTATCGGTGTTGCGCTGGGCTTCACCAATAACGACGGTGTATCCGCTCTGGCGTCCGTTGTTGCTTACGGCATCATGGTGAAAACCATGGCTGTGGTTGCGCCGCTGGTCCTGCATTTACCTGCTGAAGAGATTGCCGCTAAGCACCTGGCAGACACCGGTGTTCTCGGTGGTATCATCTCCGGTGCGATTGCAGCGTACATGTTTAACCGCTTCTATCGCATCAAGCTGCCTGAGTATCTGGGCTTCTTCGCGGGTAAACGTTTTGTGCCGATCATTTCTGGTCTGGCCGCGATTTTCACCGGTGTGGTCCTGTCCTTCATCTGGCCACCAATCGGTACGGCTATCCAGACCTTCTCTCAGTGGGCGGCTTACCAGAACCCGGTTGTGGCGTTCGGTATCTACGGCTTCATTGAGCGCTGCCTGGTACCATTTGGTCTGCACCACATCTGGAACGTTCCATTCCAGATGCAGATTGGTGAATACACCAACGCAGCAGGTCAGGTGTTCCACGGTGACATCCCACGCTACATGGCGGGCGACCCAACGGCAGGTAAACTGTCTGGTGGCTTCCTGTTCAAAATGTACGGTCTGCCAGCCGCTGCGATTGCTATCTGGCACTCTGCTAAACCAGAGAACCGTGCAAAAGTGGGCGGTATCATGATCTCCGCAGCGCTGACCTCGTTCCTGACCGGTATCACCGAGCCGATCGAGTTCTCCTTCATGTTCGTTGCGCCGATCCTGTACATCATCCACGCGGTACTGGCAGGTCTGGCATTCCCAATCTGTATCCTGCTGGGTATGCGTGACGGTACGTCCTTCTCTCACGGCCTGATCGACTTCATCGTTCTGTCCGGTAACAGCAGCAAGCTGTGGCTGTTCCCAATCGTGGGTGCGGGCTACGCAGTGGTGTACTACACCGTCTTCCGCGTGCTGATCAAAGCACTGGACCTGAAAACTCCGGGTCGTGAAGATGCAACTGAAGACAGCAAAGCCGGTGCGACCAGCGAAATGGCACCTGCACTGGTTGCGGCCTTCGGCGGTAAAGAAAACATCACTAACCTGGACGCGTGTATCACTCGTCTGCGTGTGAGCGTTGCCGACGTGGCGAAAGTAGACCAGCCGGGTCTGAAAAAACTGGGCGCAGCGGGCGTCGTTGTTGCAGGTTCTGGTGTTCAGGCAATCTTCGGAACAAAATCCGATAACCTGAAAACCGAAATGGATGAGTACATCCGCAACAACTAAGCTGTGACCTGGGGAGACTAAGGCAGCCGAATGGCTGCCTTTTTTATTGCTGCGGTTTGTGGTGCGGGGTGGCGGCTACGCCTGACCGGCCCTGGATGAGGGGTAGGCCCGGTAAGCGTAGCGCCACCGGACTTAAACTCAGAAGTCGTAGCTCGCGCTCACCGAAACGTTCAGCGGTGCGCCATACACCACATACGATCCGACGTAGTCGTAATATTCTTTGTCGAACAGGTTGTTGACGTTAGCCTGAACGGCAAAGTCTTTGGTGACCTGATAGCGGCTGAACAGGTTCACCAGCCCATAGCTGCCTTGCTCCGCGCGGGAACGTCCTGCCGGACCGCCTTCCACGTCCGTCCATACCTTGTTCTGCCAGTTTACGCCACCGCCCACGGTCAGCGCCGGCAGCATGGGCAGCTGATAACGAGTGAACAGCTTCATGGTCGTGCGCGGCTGATCGGAACTGACGGCGTTGCCATTTTTATCTTCAGCAATGTAACGCGTCGCGCCGAAGGTCAGCTGCCAGTTATCGGTCAGGGCACCGTTGAGCTCGAATTCAACGCCTTTGCTGACCACGCCGTCCAGCGATTCATAAATCGACTCACCGCTCGGCATGTAGGTATAGGTGTTGCTTGCGACGTTATCCTGCTCAATGCGGAAAATCGCCAGCGAGGTGGTGAGGCGGGTATTAAACCAGTCGGCCTTCACGCCCGCTTCATAGCTTTTGCCCGTGGTAGGGTCGAGATAACGTCCGCTGGCGTCGCGCTTATCCTGCGGCTGGAAGATGGAGGTATAGCTGACGTAGGTCGACCAGTCCTCATTGATGTCATACACCAGGCCCGCGTACGGCGTTACGTCATCTTCGGTACTTTCCAGGCGGGTGTTTGGGGAACCTGCCGGATTATAGCGAATGTTATAGCTGGTGTAGCGCGCGCCCAGAATCAGGTGCAGCGGGTCGGCCAGCGAGAAACGCGCGGAGGAATAGGCTGAAGACTGCCGAATATCATCTTTGCTGTAGAGCTTCCACGGGGTCCACTGCGGATCGGCAATGTTCCCGTTCCAGTTCTTAAAGTTGCCGACGTCAACCATGCCGTATACCGCATCCGGCATGGTATTGTCGTAATGGTTGCGCTGACGGCTGAAGCTGCCGCCGAACATCATTTCATGCTGACGACCAAAGAGATCGAAGCCGCCGCGCAGGAAGGCGTCGACCGCATCCTGTTTACGTTCCCCGCGGTTCCAGCCGCCGTAACCCACCAGGCCCGCGCCGGTCTCTTTATCAGGATAACCAGACATATACATCAGCTTAGAGTCAAAGTTGGTTTCAGCATGCATGCCGTTGATGTGCGCTTCCCAGCCATTATCGAAACGCTGGGTCAGGTTAGCGAAGATGCGGGTGCTGTCTTTATCCGAATAGGCCCAGTCAGGCGCGACGGTCTGGCTGCGATTGTAGTTGGTCTTACTTCCGTCGCTGTACCAGGTCGGCAGGCCACCCCAGGTTGGGTCGGCGGTATGGCTTTCCTGATACTCATATCCTACCGAGAGGGTCGTGCTGTCGGTGACATCCGCGTCCATCACGCCGTAGAGGAATTTCTTCCGGTAGTGGTAGTTATCCACGAAGCTGTCGTTATCCTGATAACCCGTGATAAGACGGCCCCGCACCTTACCTGACTCCACCAGCGGCGCCTGGAGATCCAGCACGTAGCGCTGCTTGTCCCAGCTGCCGTAGCTGGCGGAGACGTGGCCTTTAAATTCCGGGCTGTCCGCATGCTTGCGCACCATATTAACGTACGCCGCCGGGTTGCCCGTCCCGGACATCAGGCCGGTGGCGCCGCGGACCACTTCAATGCGGTCATAAATTGCGGTGTCGGCGGCGGTATCACCAAAGTTCCACACTTCACTGATGGACGTCGGAAGATCGTCATAGGCGTAGTTGCTGACGAAAAAACCGCGTGAGTAAAACACGGTACGGTCGCTATCCTGCACCTGCGCCGTAATGCCCGTGGTGTTCGTCAGCACCTGGCCGATAGATTGCAGATTCTGATCAGCCATACGCTGCTGGCTAATGACGCTGACGGACTGCGGGATATCACGAGGAACCAGCAACAGTTTGGTGCCGGTAGTGGTGGTTTTTACGCTGTAATCCTGATCCTGGCTGGCAGACAGATCCTGTGTGTTGTCAAAACCTCCGTCAATGACGACGGTATCTTCGGTTGAAGCAGCGAAAGCGGCGGTTGGCGTCAATGCCATAGCAATGCAGGCTGCCAGCAACGAAGGTGTTGCGACAGGCTGGCGTTGCCCATCCCTGGTGTGATTAATGAAAGACATCATCAAACCCTTAGTGAATGGTGAAGGTGGTGCGCGACAGCTCCGCTAGCACGGGCTGACGTCGTTTTCTATGTTAAAAATGCGCATGAAAATGCAAATGCGAAATATACGCATTGTGATTAACGCTGTAAACAGATGTTTCGGGATGAACTGAAATCAGGTTTCAGAATAGAAATGTCCTAAAGCGATGCCTCTTCAGCCAGATGGCGGACGATCAGGAAAGAAATCACGGGAGAAGGTTGAAAGGACAGGAGAAAGTCGCTCATACTCTTGTGTTGTGTCATGCAGTAAAACAGACAATGTGTGTTAACAACGGACGCACGACGCCAGATTAAATTTAAAAGGAAAAGGTCATGGCTGAAGAAACGATTTTCAGTAAAATTATCCGCCGCGAAATTCCGTCGGATATTGTCTATCAGGATGAACTGGTCACGGCTTTCCGCGACATTTCTCCCCAGGCGCCGACGCACATCCTTATTATTCCCAATATTCTCATCCCGACCGTCAATGACGTTAAAACCGAGCACGAAGTGGCGCTAGGCCGTATGCTTACGGTGGCCGCGAAAATCGCTGAGCAGGAAGGGATTGCTGAAGACGGATACCGTTTGATCATGAACTGCAATCGCCATGGCGGGCAGGAAGTCTATCATATTCATATGCATCTGCTGGGTGGACGTCCACTGGGACCGATGCTGGCACATAAAGGTCTTTAATATGTTAATTGGGCGTATTGCAGCGCTGATCGTGATGCTGGTAATGGTAGGGTGCAGCGCGCGTCCTGCCATCCCGGTCAGTGAAGAACAGACGCTGGTGATGGAGTCTTCAGTGCTTGCTGCGGGCATCACGGCCGAGCAGCCTTCACTGACCATTAGCGAAATCCAGTCTTCTGCCTCCTCTACGCTCTATAACGAAAGGCAAGAGCCAGTGACGGTGCATTATCGCTTCTACTGGTATGACGTGAGAGGTCTTGAGATGCATCCGCTTGAGGCGCCGCGCAGCGTGACCATTCCGGCAAGATCGTCGGTCACGCTCTACGGCAGCGCCAGCTATCTGGGTGCACATAAGGTGAGACTTTATCTTTATTTGTAAGGGGTGAACCTTGATTAAAACGATGAGCCGTTATGCGCTCCTGAGTGCCTTCGCACTCTTTCTGGCAGGCTGTGTGACGCGAACTGAAGAACCTGCACCGGTGGATCAGGCGAAGCCGGGGACGGAACAGCCAACAACGCCGGCGGAACCTGTGCCAACCGTGCCGTCTGTACCGACCATTCCGGCGCAGCCTGGCCCGATCGAACATCAGGACGATACTGCACAGCCTGCGCCGCGCGTGCGCCACTATGACTGGAACGGCGCGATGCAGCCGATGGTCGGCAAAATGTTGCAGGCACAGGGCGTTACGCCCGGCAGCGTCCTGCTGGTGGACAGCGTGAACAACCGTACGAATGGTTCCCTGAATGCGGGCGAAGCAACGGAAACGCTGCGCAATGCGCTGGCGAACAACGGTAAATTTACGCTGGTCTCAGCCCAGCAGCTCGCGGTCGCTAAGCAACAGCTTGGTCTGTCGCCTCAGGACAGCCTGGGTTCGCGCAGTAAAGCCATTGGTATTGCCCGCAACGTTGGCGCGCAGTATGTCCTTTATTCTAACGCGACGGGTAACGTGAATACGCCGTCGTTGCAGATGCAGTTAATGCTGGTTCAGACCGGCGAAATTATCTGGTCAGGTAAAGGTGCCGTTACGCAACAATAAGCGCACGCGTCATGATGTCCTGACGCGCTATTTCCCTCAGTACCGTGTTATCGCGCCGCAAGCCCCCGTCGGGCTTGGCGGCGCGAGTTGCATTATTGAGCATGGTGATCATCGGCTGGTTTTACGCCAGCATCACGATGCCGCCGCGCCTGCCTCCCATTTTCGTCGTCAGTTCCGCGCCCTGAAGCGCCTGCCCGCCGACCTTGCGCCGCAGCCCCATCTCTTTATCAAGGACTGGATGGCGGTGACGTTTATTGCGGGTGAGATCAAACGCGAGCTACCCGATCCCCCGACGCTGGCAGCCATGCTGTATCATCTGCATCGCCAACCGCGTCTGGGCTGGCGGGTAACGTTGCTCCCCTTGCTGGAACGCTACTGGCAGCAGGCCGCGCCGGGACGACGCACGCCATTCTGGCTGGCGCAGCTGAAGCGGCTGCGTAAAGCAGGAGAGCCGCAGGCGTTACGCCTGGCACCGCTGCATATGGACGTCCACGCGGGGAATATCATTCATACGGCGGCAGGCGAGAAACTTATCGACTGGGAATATGCCGGGGACGGTGACGTGGCGCTCGAACTTGCCGCGGTCTGGATGCCCGACGAGGCCTCGCGCGGACAGCTGATAGCCGCTTATGCCCGAAACGCCAACATGAATGCGCTCGCCCTTACGCGGCAGGTTGCGCGCTGGCGACCGTGGGTAATCATGCTCATGGCGGGCTGGTTTGAAATGCGCTTTCAGCAAACAGATGACGAACAATTTATTGCGCTGGCAGATGATGCCTGGCGCCAGTTACAAACGAAAGGATAAGAGAGGTTGGTGTGGGTCCAGTAATGTTGGATGTTGAGGGGTTTGAGCTGGATGCGGAAGAGCGCGAAATCCTGGCGCACCCGCTGGTAGGGGGGCTGATTCTTTTCACCCGCAATTATCACGATCCGGCGCAACTGCGTGAGCTGGTTCGTCAGATCCGCGTGGCTTCGCGCAATCACCTGGTGGTCGCGGTAGATCAGGAAGGTGGCCGCGTACAGCGTTTCCGGGAAGGGTTTACCCGTTTACCTGCCGCGCAATCTTTCGCAGCGCTGCTGGGAACCGAAGAGGGCGGTCAACTGGCGCAGGACGCTGGCTGGCTGATGGCCAGCGAGATGATCGCCATGGATATCGACATCAGCTTCGCTCCGGTGCTGGACGTGGGCCACATTAGCGCGGCAATTGGTGAGCGTTCGTATCATGACGATCCGCGTATCGCGCTGGCAATGGCGACGCGCTTCATTGACGGAATGCATGACGCGGGCATGAAAACCACCGGCAAACACTTCCCGGGCCACGGGGCGGTGACGGCGGATTCCCATAAGGAAACGCCGCGCGATCCGCGCCCGGAAGCAGAAATTCGCGCTAAAGATATGTCTGTTTTCCGCTCGCTGATTACCGATAACAAACTGGATGCGATCATGCCTGCGCACGTCATTTACAGTGATGTCGATCCGCGCCCGGCCAGCGGCTCTCCGCACTGGCTGAAAACCGTGCTGCGTCAGGAGTTAGGCTTCAACGGCGTGATTTTCTCCGACGATTTATCCATGGAAGGAGCGGCGATCATGGGCAGCTATGCTGAACGTGGACAGGCTTCTCTGGATGCGGGTTGCGATATGATCCTCGTCTGCAATAATCGTAAAGGTGCGGTGAGCGTGCTGGATAACCTGTCGCCGATCAATGCTGAGCGTGTTACACAATTGTATCATAAAGGTTCATTTAGTCGTCAGGAGCTGATGGACTCGGCGCGCTGGAAAGCGGTAAACGCCCGGCTCGAAGCCCTGAACGAGCGCTGGCAGGCACATAAAGCAGCCCTTTAATTCATCCCGGAAGGCGTAGCGTGGTGAGACGATGATCATCTATTTACACGGTTTTGACTCAAACAGTCCTGGTAATCATGAGAAAGTGCTGCAATTGCAGTTTATCGATCCGGATGTTCGGCTGATTAGCTACAGCACGCGTCATCCGAAGCATGACATGCAGCATCTGCTGAAAGAAGTGGATAAAATGTTGCAGCTTAATATCGACGATCGCCCGCTGATCTGCGGCGTAGGGTTGGGGGGATACTGGGCAGAGCGCATCGGTTTTTTGTGCGATATGCGCCAGGTCATTTTCAATCCTAACCTGTTCCCGAACGAGAACATGGAAGGCAAGATTGACCGTCCGGAAGAGTATGCCGATATCGCAACCAAATGCGTAAGCAATTTCCGTGAAAAGAACCGCGATCGCTGTCTGGTGATCCTCTCCCGCAATGATGAAGCGCTGAACAGCTCCCGCGCCGCCGAGCTTCTGCATCATTACTACGAAATTGTCTGGGACGAAGAGCAGACCCATAAGTTCAAAAACATCTCGCCGCATTTGCAGCGTATTAAAGCCTTCAAAACGCTGGGCTGATCTCCCTGAACCTGATAGAGGCCCGGTACGCGAAAGCGTGCCGGGCCTCTTTTTTGTCGGAATTGTCTACTTTTAAACCATCAAAACTTGATACATATCAATTTTGGTATGACCAATGCGCCTGACGTGCTATTCTCAATGAATCTGAATGGTTTCAGCGCAGTAACCTGTTGTTAATTAAGGGTTATTTCTATAACTTTTAATTAACAATTGGTTAATAATTTGAGGGGGTCACGTTGACTACGCCATTGAAAAAGATAGTGATTGTCGGCGGTGGTGCTGGCGGACTGGAGCTGGCGACACAGCTGGGTAAGAAGCTGGGTCGCGGTAAGAAAGCCAAAATTACGCTGGTGGATCGTAACCACAGCCACCTGTGGAAGCCGCTCCTGCACGAAGTGGCGACCGGGTCGCTGGATGAGGGCGTGGATGCGCTGAGCTATCTGGCGCATGCGCGTAACCACCATTTCCAGTTCCAGCTGGGCTCCGTGGTGGATATCAACCGTGAAAATAAAACCATCACGCTGGCCGAGCTGCGGGATGACAAAGGCGAGCTGCTGGTCCCTGAGCGCAAGCTGGCTTATGACACGCTGGTGATGGCGCTGGGCAGTACGTCCAATGACTTCAACACGCCAGGCGTGAAAGAGCACTGCATCTTCCTGGATAACCCGCATCAGGCGCGTCGTTTCCATCAGGAAATGCTTAACCTGTTCCTGAAGTACACCAATAACATGGGGGCCAACGGCAAGGTTAACATTGCTATCGTGGGCGGCGGGGCAACGGGCGTGGAGTTATCGGCGGAGTTGCACAATGCGGTTAAGCAGCTGCACAGCTACGGCTACAAAGGGCTGACTAACGAAGCGCTGAACGTGACGCTGGTGGAAGCAGGTGAACGCATTCTGCCGGCGCTGCCGCCGCGTATCTCCGGCGCTGCCCATAACGAGCTGACCAAGCTGGGCGTGCGCGTGCTGACCCAGACCATGGTGACCAGCGCGGATGAGGGCGGTCTGCATACCAAAGACGGCGAATACATCCAGGCCGACCTGATGGTCTGGGCCGCTGGTATCAAAGCGCCTGATTTCATGAAGGATATCGGTGGGCTGGAGACGAACCGCATTAACCAGCTGGTGACCGAGCCGACGCTGCAAACCACGCGCGATCCGGACATCTTCGCCATTGGTGACTGTGCCTCCTGCGCGCGTCCGGAAGGCGGGTTTGTGCCTCCTCGCGCTCAGGCAGCGCACCAGATGGCAAGCCTTGTGCTGCACAACATCCTGGCGCAGGCGAAAGGCAAACCGATGAAAGCCTATGTCTACAAAGACCATGGCTCTCTGGTGTCGCTCTCCAACTTTTCCACCGTAGGCAGCCTGATGGGTAACCTGATGCGCGGCTCCATGATGGTTGAAGGGCGTATCGCCCGCTTCGTGTACATCTCTCTGTACCGTATGCACCAGATTGCGCTGCACGGCTACTTCAAAACCGGCTTAATGATGCTGGTCGGCCGTATCAACCGCGTGATCCGCCCACGCCTGAAGCTGCACTAATTTCTCTCTCCCTCCGGGCCCGCCGGAGGGAATTTTTAGCACATCATGCTGTTCATCCCGCTCCTGACGCTTAAGAGTTCTCCTAAACGCGCGTAATCCCAGGTCAATGCCCCATTTTTTGATCCTTTGTCTTATTGGCGAAGCGCTTAGCGCGCTGCAAAATTGCTACCAATTGCAACAAAGGAGGAAGTCCCGTGAATAAATCAATGTTGGCGGGTATAGGGATTGGCGTCGCAGCTGCGCTGGGTGTGGCTGCCGTTGCCAGTCTGAACGTACTTGATCGTGGCCCGCAGTATGCGCAGGTGGTTTCCGCTACACCGATTAAAGAGACGGTCAAGACGCCTCGTCAGGAGTGCCGTAATGTTTCTGTCACCCATCGTCGTCCGGTTCAGGACGAAAACCGTATTGCGGGTTCCGTGCTGGGTGCGGTTGCCGGTGGGGTGATTGGTCATCAGTTTGGTGGTGGCCGTGGTAAGGATGTCGCGACGGTTGTCGGTGCGCTGGGTGGCGGTTATGCCGGTAACCAGGTGCAGGGCGCGATGCAGGAAAACGACACCTACACCACAACGCAGCAGCGCTGTAAAACCGTTTATGACAAGTCTGAAAAAATGTTGGGTTACGACGTAACCTACAAAATCGGCGACCAGCAGGGGAAAATCCGTATGGATAAAGATCCTGGCACGCAAATTCCGCTCGACGGTAATGGTCAGCTGATACTGAATAACAAAGCGTAAAAAAGATGTTCTCTGAACTTAGCTCCTCATGCGCTCAGGCTGAGGAGCTTTTTTTTGCTTCAGAGCTTAAGCAGTTCTGGCCACAGGCGCAGCGTTGTTTGCGTAATAC
Source organism: Enterobacter cloacae complex sp. (assembly GCF_900322725.1). Taxonomy (NCBI): domain Bacteria; kingdom Pseudomonadati; phylum Pseudomonadota; class Gammaproteobacteria; order Enterobacterales; family Enterobacteriaceae; genus Enterobacter; species Enterobacter cloacae complex sp. Next base: position 3,881,216 of record NZ_LT991957.1, read on the forward strand.
CCTGCAACTTTTCCAGCGTCGCGCCTTCACGGGCGCTGATCGACATCCCCTGCAAAATACAGCTCAGATACTGGGCCAGCTCCTGCGGACGGCAGTGCGCCGGAATTTCGCCGCGCTGCTGGCGCTGAGTCAGAAACGTACTGAGCGTCTCCTCCTGCATCGCATGACGTGATTTAACCGTGTTGGCTATCTCCTTCGACGATGCGGCGAGGGTGGCGGAGGTGTTGATCATAAAACAGCCCGCGGGCGTGTCTTTACTGGTGAAGCAGGTTGCAACCGCGCAGAAATAATCCCGCAATGCCTGCTCAACGGTTTTATCTTCACAGAACAGCTGCGCTTCATGTTTTGCCGCGAAGCGCGAGATGTATCTGTCCAGAACGGCCCGGAATAAGCCTTCTTTGTTGGTGAACTCTGCATAGAGGGTAGGGGCTTTTGCGCCGGTTGCTTCCACCAGATCGGAAAGCGACGTGGCTTCATACCCATGCTGCCAGAAGAGCGTCATGGCCTTATCGAGCGCCGCATCCCTGTCGAACACTTTTGGTCGGCCACGGCTTTTCTTTGCGCAACTCGTGACGTCGGTTGTCATATGCCGTTGGTCCTCTGTTGATTTGTTGAATAATCATTATAAAAATAAATGCCTGCTACGACCAGCAGTGATTTCTGAAAAATAATTTTAATTTATCTTTATGAAATATAAGGCAAAACAAATTAATTTAATGGTCATTATAAAAATGGGTTGACGTGTGACCTGGATCACATCTATCATTTACCTATCGATCGTTAATTAAATAACTAACGACCACACCATCATCTGCTAAAGGTAAAAAATTATGAAAAACGTTAAAACCCTCATCGCTGCCGCCGTTCTGAGTTCACTCTCTTTCGCAAGCTTCGCTGCTGTTGAAGTTCAGTCTACTCCAGCAGACCAGCAGAAAGTCGGTACCATCTCTGCTACCGCCGGGACTAACCTGGGCTCTCTGGAAGATCAGCTGGCGCAAAAAGCTGACGAAATGGGTGCGAAATCATTCCGCATCACCTCTGTGACCGGTCCTAACACCCTGCACGGTACCGCAGTTATCTACAAATAAGCGTAACGCAACCCTCCGTTATGCCACTGCAATAAAAAACGCCCTGCTCATGCAGGGCGTTTGTCGTTATGACTGATTTACATCGACTGTTGCGCAATCTCATGATGCCGCGTGACGTTGGTCGGCATTCCCGAGCGCGCTTCCATCGCCCGCTCCATCACCGCGCCATCGGTGTTGGCGTTTGTTTTAAAGCTCACCATAGCCGCATTCAGATTAATAGGCAGCGTCTGCGGATCGTCATTGATGTTTTTCGACAGCGGCTGGTGGATCTCAACCAGACGGACGCCACCCGGCTCTTCAGACACCTTAATCGGCGTGTTGATGATATTCACTTTCGTGCCAGGGGTAATCACGCTGTACAGCGTCTTGATGTCGTCATCGCGCAGGCGAATACAGCCGGAGCTGACGCGCATCCCGATCCCGAAATCCGCATTCGTGCCGTGCAGAAGATAAACCCCACCGTAGGCCGCCAGGCGGATCGCGTGGTGCCCCATCGGGTTGTCCGGGCCAGCGGGAACCACAGCGGGCAGATCGATACCTTGCGCTTTATAGCGGGCGCGAATGTTTGCCGTCGGCGTCCAGGTAGGATTGGCGCGCTTATCAGAGACGGTGGTGACCATGGTCGGGGTAAGCGTATCGCCCCCCAGCTGGCCGATACCGATAGGGTAGACGGTGACTTCATTCTTGCCCGGCGGGTAGTAATACAGACGCAGCTCGGCGAGATTAATCACAATGCCCTGACGCGGCGCGTCCGGGAGAATGGTTTGCAGTGGAATCGTCAGCACGCTGCCGGCCCGGGGCACATAGGGGTCAACGCCCGGGTTGGCCTGCAACAGCGCCAGGAACCCGACATTATATTTTTTGGCAATTGCTTCCAGCGAGCCGCCATCATTTTCAACGACATGGAAGCGGTTCTGGCCCACAACGTTGCTGCCAGCAGGCGGAAGAGGCCAGGTATTAGCGCGCGCGGGCAGCGCAACGGCAACCGCTGCGGCCAGCGCAAACAGCGTGATCCAGCGGGTAAAACGCGAATAGGTCATCATTATCATAATCCATACAAATGATAAGGTTATTGTTTTATAAGGCGTTAATGATAAGTATGGCGAATGTATAGTCGGGAAGATTGGGCGAAGTGCAAAGAGTTTGTAAATTGTCCCCCACCAGCCGAACGCTGGCGGGGGCAATCATTTAAGCGATAGCGTTCTCTTCCAGCTGGCGCATAAAGTTACGCACCCAGTCCATGCGTGTTTTACGCTCTGTCAGATCCTGGGTGAATTTCAGACGCGTCGGGCCATCAAGACGGAAATGCTGCGGCTGTTTTTGCAGCAGGCCAATCAGCCACATCGGGTCGACGTGGTTCTTCTCGGCAAATTCAATCATGCCGCCTTTCTCGTTGCCTTCGAGCTTGCGGATCCCCAGCTTCTGCGCCTGCTGGCGCAGCCGGGCGATATCCAGCAGGTTGCGCGCTGCGTCCGGCAGAATGCCGAAACGGTCAATCAGCTCGACCTTGATCTCCTCGAGCTCGCCTTCGCTTTTCGCGCTGGCAATGCGTTTGTAGAACGACAGTCGCGTGTTGACATCAGGGATGAAGTCGTCCGGCAGCAGGGAAGGCATGCGCAGCTCCACTTCGGTCTGCTGGCTGGTGAGATCTTCCAGAGACGGCTCACGTCCGGCTTTAAGCGCGTCGACGGCATTTTCCAGAAGCTCCATATACAGCGAGAAACCGATGGTCTCCATGGAGCCGCTCTGGTCTTCACCCAGCAGCTCACCGGCGCCGCGGATCTCCAGGTCGTGCGTCGCCAGCGCAAAGCCCGCGCCCAGATCTTCCAGCGAGGCGATGGCTTCCAGACGCTTTTGCGCGTCGGTGGTCATCGCCTTCGGATGCGGCGTCAGCAGCCACGCGTAGGCCTGATGGTGCGAACGCCCGACGCGGCCGCGCAGCTGGTGCAGCTGGGCCAGACCGAAGTGATCCGCGCGCTCGATGATGATCGTGTTTGCCGTCGGGATATCGATCCCGGTTTCAATGATGGTGGTACACACCAGCACGTTGAAGCGCTGATGGTGGAAGTCGTTCATCACCCGCTCCAGCTCGCGCTCGCGCATCTGGCCGTGACCAATGGCGATGCGCGCTTCCGGCACCAGCTCTGCCAGCCTGTCGGCGGCTTTCTGGATATTTTCGACGTCATTGTAGAGATAGTAAACCTGGCCGCCGCGCAGCACTTCGCGCAGGATCGCCTCGCGCACCACCAGATTGTCATACTCGCGCACGAAGGTTTTCACCGCCAGACGGCGCGCCGGCGGGGTGGCGATAATCGACAGATCGCGCATGCCGCTCATCGCCATGTTCAGGGTGCGCGGGATCGGCGTTGCGGTCAGGGTCAGGATGTCGACGTCGGCGCGCATCGCTTTGATGCGCTCTTTATGGCGCACCCCAAAGCGGTGCTCCTCGTCGACAATCAACAGGCCCAGATCTTTCCACTTCACGTCGCTTTGCAGCAGCTTGTGGGTACCGATCAGGATATCAATTTTGCCTTCGGTTGCCTGCTCCAGGATCTGCGTCTGCTCTTTGGCGCTGCGGAAGCGGGACAACATTTCAATACGCACCGGCCAGTTGGCGAAGCGGTCGCGGAAGTTGTCGAAGTGCTGCTGGGCAAGAAGGGTGGTCGGCACCAGCACCGCCACCTGCTTATTGTTCTCAACCGCCAGGAAAGCGGCGCGCATCGCCACCTCGGTTTTACCGAAGCCCACGTCGCCGCAAACTAAACGGTCCATCGCCAGCGGCTGGCACATGTCGCTCAGCACCGCGTTGATAGCCTGAGCCTGATCCGGCGTAGTTTCAAACGGGAAGCTGTCGCAGAACAGCTGGTATTGCTCTTTATCATGCTTAAACGCATAGCCCTCTTTGGCCGCACGCTGGGCGTAAATGTCCAGCAGCTCGGCGGCTACGTCGCGTACTTTTTCCGCCGCTTTCTGCCGCGCGCGTGACCAGGCGTCGCCACCCAGCTTATGCAGCGGCGCGTTATCTTCGGCACCGCCCGCGTAGCGGCTGATCAGGTGCAGAGACGACACCGGCACGTACAGTTTGGCGTCGTTGGCGTAGGTCAGCATCAGGTATTCACCTTTGATGCCACCGGCTTCGAGGGTGGTCATACCCTGATAGCGACCCACACCGTGTTCCAGGTGCACGATCGGCTGGCCGGGATGCAGCTCGGCCAGGTTGCGGATCAGGGTGTCCGGGTTGATGGTGCGACGGCTGTCCTGACGACGGCGCGCCACGCGTTCGCCCAGCAAATCGCTTTCACAAATCAACGCCAGGTTATTGAGCGTATCAATGAATCCGTGCTCGGCGGCGCCGATCATCAGATAACGACCGTTACCGGTCGCCTCGCTCAGCCGCAGAATGCGTTTTGGTGCGACCTTAATCCGTCCCAGCAGTTCACCCAGCGCTTCACGGCGACCTTCGCTCTCAACGGAAAACACCACCGGTCCGGTAAAGGACTCAAGAAACTTGCGCAGATTATCCAGCGGGGATTTCTGCTGCGCCTGGACGGCCAGATCGGGCAGCGTCCGGAACGCGAGATTGGTGTTCGCCGCCTTATCGGCAAGCGAGTCGGTTTTGAGCTGCATGCGCGGCCAGCGTTTCAGCTCGGCGTTGAGCTCATCGGTTCGCAGCCACAGCATTTCCGGCGGCAGCAGCGGACGCATCGGGTCTACGCCCCGGTTTTCAAAGCGGGCGCGCGTCTCGCTTTCAAAGCGGCTGGCGCTGGCGTCGATGTCGCCGGTATTCACAATCAGCGTGTTTGCCGGGAAGTAGCTGAACAGCGCCGGCAGCGGCTCGTTAAAGAACAGCGGCTGCCAGTATTCGATCCCGGCCGGCAGGGTGCCCTTGCTGACCTGCTGATAAATATGTTCAGCATCACGCTTCACGTCGAACCTGTCGCGCCACTGGCTGCGGAACAGTTCGATGGCGGTTTTATCCGTCGGGAACTCATGGGCGGGCAGCAGGTTAATGGATTCCACCTCTTCCAGCGTGCGCTGGGTATCGGCGTCGAACACGCGAAGGCTGTCGATCTCGTCGTCGAAGAAATCCAGACGATACGGCTGATCGCTGCCCATCGGATAGAGATCCAGCAGCGCGCCGCGCGTCGCGTACTCGCCGTGCTCCATCACCTGGTCGACATGACGATAGCCAGCGCCGTCCAGTTGCACGCGCAGGGCATCGCGCGACAGGCGCTGGCCTTTTTTCATCACCAGCGCGTGGCCGTGCAGGTAGCTGTGCGGGCAAACGCGCTGCATCAGGGTATTCACCGGCACAATCAGCACGCCGCGCTGCATGGTGGGAAGCTGGTACAGCGTCGACAGGCGCGAGGAGATAATCTCCTGGTGCGGAGAGAAACTGTCGTAAGGAAGCGTTTCCCAGTCGGCCAGGCTGAAGACCAGGCTGTCGGTGAACTGGCGGATCTCATCGTGCAGGCGCAGAGCGTTTTGCATGTCCGGGGCAACCAGCACCACCGGCCCAGGATGCCGCTCGGCAATTTCCGCCACCAGCGTCGCGCAGGCCGCGCCCGTCAGTTCGCCGAGCTGGCGTTGATCGCCTGGTTTAACAGGCAGGGAATAACGATAGTGTTCAGGCATGGCTATGTCAGAGTCTCTTGGGGATATACCAACAGTATTGGGGCATATCACTGATACGCAATGTCTTTATTATCCTCGATCGTTTTGCATTAGCAAATCGTAACCGCACAAGAGGAAAAGAGCCCCCGGATGGGGGCGGGGCAGGTTAGCGGGTAGCGGGCACGGGTGAAACACGCGCGGGTGGGGAGAAGAAAAAATCGCCAAAGAGGGCGGTGGAGAGCTTACGAGCCCCCAGCCCGACCAGCGTGCAGACGAGCAGGCTGATAAACGGATAGACCAGAATCAGCGCAAGTTCAGCCCAGACCGGCCAGTACGCCGCATTCATTTCGCCAATCAGGATCAGGCTAAACGCCTCAATTAAAATGCGGTGGGTGGTGTAAATCGCGATAGTGTTCGACCCGATGACGTTCAGCAGATTATTGGGGTGAACGGCATAACGCTGCTCAATGCTGTAGAAAAGTTTCATGATGACCACGATCGACAGCAGAGAGAGCGGCAGAGGGACGTTAGCGAACCACAGCACCACGGACAGCGCGGCAGAGGCAACGAGTGCCAGCCAGCTGCGGCGCAGATTCAACCCTTTCATCCACGCCATCAGCTGCGCGCCGTACCATGCGCCGAGGCTGTAGTAGATCATATTGCGGACGACGCTGTTCATTCCCCACCACGGCAGCGGCAGGAAATTAATGGCGACGCTTGCCAGCGCCAGAATCCCCAGCATCGACAGTTTCCAGCGGCTCAGCAGTTTACAGAGCGTGAAGTAGACCACTAACGCGTACAAATACCACAGGCTGGTGCTGGCCGTGAGCATTCCCAGCACAAACCCTGAAACGGAATCGGCGTAGGCCGCATTGGATGAGGTTGCCAGTTCACGCTCGGGGGCGAGCCAGGCGTTCAGATGGGTCAGCGCCTGCCATTGCAGTACGCCCCACAGCGCCAGCACCCAGACGATGCTCCAGATGCGCTTGTCGAGACTGGTGCGCCAGTTCACCTCGTCAATGTATCGGCGGATCAAATAGCCGGAGATGAAGAAAAATACCGGCATACGGAACGGGGCGAGGTAAAGGTTAAAGTAGACCCAGCATTTGGCGAGAAGGCCTGATAGCGGATGCTGTAGCCCGTCCAGGTGAGGATAAAAGGTGATCACCGAGTGGTAAATTACCACCAGGCAGATGCACAGGCCTTTTATCTGGTTAATCCATAATGCTTTTTGTTTCATGGTGCGTGACGACCTTGTTGCCATAAACGAAACGCCGATTGCTGTAAAATGAAGCCCTGATGTAACGGGTAACAGTCTGTATCAGGACGATTTTCGGAAAAGGTGGAGGCTGTCTGGCGGAAGTTCGGTCAGTAGCATGATGATTTATCTGAATTTTTCGGAAAAATGATTACCGAATCTTACGGTTTCAGTCATTTACGCTTAACGGATTCGCTTATATACTCGTGGGTCTGCTATCAGCAAACAGACGGATTTCATGTATCAACCTGTCGCACTCTTCATAGGCTTACGTTACATGCGTGGGCGCGCCGCGGACCGCTTCGGTCGCTTTGTCTCCTGGCTTTCGACTATTGGCATTACGCTTGGCGTGATGGCACTGGTGACGGTGCTTTCCGTCATGAATGGCTTCGAGCGCGAGCTGCAAAACAATATCCTGGGGCTGATGCCGCAGGCCGTTCTCTCTTCCACTCAGGGTTCCGTTAACCCGCAACAGCTGCCGGAAAGCGCGGTGAAGTTACAGGGTGTCACCCGCGTTGCGCCCCTTACAACGGGCGATGTGGTGCTGCAAAGCGCCCGCAGCGTGGCGGTCGGGGTGATGCTCGGTATCGATCCGGCACAAAAAGATCCGCTGACGCCGTTTCTGGTTAACGTGAAGCAAACCGACCTCGAACCGGGTAAATATAACGTCATCCTCGGCGAGCAGCTGGCCGGGCAGCTTGGCGTTAACCGTGGCGATCGGCTGCGCGTGATGGTGCCCTCAGCCAGCCAGTTTACGCCGATGGGGCGTCTGCCAAGCCAGCGCCTGTTCAACGTGATTGGCACGTTTGCGGCGAACAGCGAAGTCGATGGTTACCAGATGCTGGTGAACATTCAGGACGCCTCGCGTCTGATGCGCTACCCGGCGGGCAATATTACCGGCTGGCGTCTGTGGCTTGACGCGCCGCTGAAGGTAGACACCCTCAGCCAGCAGGCGTTACCGGAAGGGACGAAATGGCAGGACTGGCGCGACCGTAAAGGCGAGCTGTTCCAGGCCGTGCGCATGGAGAAAAACATGATGGGGCTGCTGTTAAGCCTGATCGTGGCCGTTGCCGCGTTTAACATCATCACCTCGCTGGGGCTGATGGTGATGGAGAAGCAGGGCGAAGTCGCCATTTTGCAAACCCAGGGCCTGACCCCGCGCCAGATCATGGCGGTATTTATGGTTCAGGGCGCCAGCGCCGGCATCATCGGTGCGCTGCTCGGGGCGGCGCTGGGCGCGCTGCTCGCCAGCCAGCTCAACAATCTGATGCCGATCATCGGCGCGCTGCTCGATGGCGCGGCGCTGCCGGTGGCTATCGAGCCGCTACAGGTGGTCGGTATTGCGCTGGCCGCGATGGCCATTGCGCTGCTTTCTACGCTTTATCCTTCCTGGCGGGCTGCCGCCACTCAACCCGCTGAGGCTTTACGTTATGAATAAGATCCTGTTGCAGTGCGACAACCTGTCCAAACGCTATCAGGAAGGCGCTGTGCAGACCGACGTGCTGCACAATGTGAGCTTTAGCGTGGGTGAAGGCGAGATGATGGCGATTGTCGGCAGCTCCGGCTCCGGCAAAAGTACGCTGCTGCACCTGCTGGGCGGGCTGGACACTCCAACCGAAGGCGATGTGATCTTCTCCGGACAGCCGCTGAGTAAAATGTCGTCAACGGCGAAAGCCGAGCTGCGTAACCGCGAGCTGGGCTTTATCTATCAGTTCCACCATCTGCTGCCGGACTTCACGGCGCTGGAAAACGTGGCGATGCCGCTGCTGATTGGTAAAAAGAAACCGGCAGAAATTAATGCCCGCGCCAGCGACATGCTAAACGCGGTAGGGCTGGGACATCGCGGTAATCACCGTCCGTCCGAGCTTTCCGGCGGCGAACGTCAGCGTGTGGCGATCGCCCGCGCGCTGGTCAACAACCCGCGCCTGGTGCTGGCGGATGAACCGACAGGTAACCTCGATGCGCGTAACGCAGACAGCATTTTCCAGCTTCTCGGCGAACTGAACGCCGCGCAGGGTACCGCGTTTCTGGTGGTGACCCACGATTTGCAGCTGGCTAAGCGGATGGGCCGTCAGCTGGAAATGCGCGACGGTCGTCTGAACGCAGAACTGACGCTGATGGGAGCGGAGTAATGGCTTCACCGTTATCGTTACTCATCGGGTTACGCTTTAGCCGCGGTCGTCGCCGGAGTGGGATGGTATCCCTTATCTCCGTCATCTCCACCATCGGTATTGCCCTGGGCGTGGCGGTGCTGATCGTCGGCTTAAGCGCCATGAATGGCTTTGAGCGTGAACTGAATAACCGCATTCTGGCCGTTGTTCCTCACGGTGAAATCGAGCCGGTAAACCAGCCGTGGTCCAACTGGCAGGATGCCCTGAACAAAGTGGAAAAAGTGCCGGGCATCGCGGCGGCTGCACCTTACATCAACTTTACCGGGCTGGTGGAGAGCGGGGTAAACCTGCGCGCCATCCAGGTGAAAGGGGTAAATCCTCGTCAGGAAGCGCGTCTGAGCGCGCTGCCGCGCTACGTGCAAAATGGCGCATGGGCAAACTTTAAGGCCGGCGAGCAGCAGATCATCATGGGTAAAGGCGTTGCCGACGCGCTGAAGGTGAAGCAGGGCGACTGGGTATCGATCATGATCCCGAACGCCAGCGCCGACCACAAATTGCAGCAGCCTAAACGCGTGCGTCTGCACGTCACCGGTATTTTGCAGCTAAGCGGCCAGCTCGACCATAGCTTCGCCATGGTGCCGCTGGAAGATGCGCGTCAGTACCTGGACATGAGCGACAGCGTGACGGGGATAGCCATTAAGGTTAACGACGTTTTCAACGCCAATAAGCTGGTGCGTGATGCCGGCAGCGTGACCAATAGCTACGTCTACATCAAAAGCTGGATAGGCACTTACGGCTACATGTACCGCGATATCCAGATGATCCGCGCGATTATGTATCTGGCGATGGTGCTGGTGATTGGGGTGGCGTGCTTTAATATCGTCTCGACGCTGGTCATGGCCGTTAAGGATAAGAGCGGCGACATCGCCGTGCTGCGTACCTTAGGGGCAAAAGACGGTCTTATTCGCGCCATTTTCGTCTGGTACGGTTTGCTGGCGGGGCTGTTTGGCAGCCTCTGCGGCGTGGTCATCGGCGTGGTGGTGTCCCTTCAGCTGACGCCGATTATCAACGGGATTGAAAAGCTTATCGGCCATCAGTTCCTGTCCGGCGATATCTATTTTATTGACTTCCTGCCGTCTGAACTGCACTGGCTGGACGTTATTTATGTGCTGGTTACAGCACTTTTACTGAGTCTGCTGGCAAGCTGGTATCCGGCGCGTCGCGCAAGCCGTATCGATCCGGCGAGGGTATTAAGTGGCCAGTAATTTCGTCATGGTTTAGCGGTCTTTGGGCCGCTGAATCAAGCAGAGGAATGCATCATGTATTACGGATTTGATATTGGCGGCACCAAGATTGCGCTCGGCGTGTTTGATAACGATCTCACACTCCAGTGGGAAACCCGCGTGCCCACGCCGCGTGAAAGTTACGATGAATTTTTAACCGCTATCGCCGCGCTGGTAGCGCAGGCGGATGAGCGGTTTGGCGTCAAGGGCAGCGTCGGCATTGGAATTCCGGGTATGCCCGAAACCGACGACGGCACGCTGTATGCCGCCAACGTTCCCGCTGCCAGCGGCAAGCCGCTGCGCGCCGATCTCTCAGCCCTCCTTGAACGCGACGTGCGTTTAGACAACGATGCCAACTGCTTTGCCCTTTCCGAAGCCTGGGACGACGAGTTTCGTCACTATCCGCTGGTGATGGGGCTGATCCTCGGGACGGGCGTCGGCGGCGGGATTGTCATTAACGGCAAGCCCATTACCGGACGCAGCTACATCACCGGCGAATTTGGCCACATTCGTCTGCCGGTGGACGCGCTGGACGTGGTCGGGCGCGATTTCCCGCTTACCCGCTGCGGCTGTGGTCAGCACGGCTGCATTGAAAACTATCTGTCGGGACGGGGGTTTGCATGGCTGTATGAACACTTCTATCATCAGAAACTTGAGGCCCCCCAAATCATTACCTTGTGGGAACAAGGGGATGCGCAGGCGCGAGAGCACGTTGAACGCTATCTCGACCTGCTGGCGGTGTGTCTGGGCAACATCCTGACCATCGTCGACCCGGATCTGCTGGTGATCGGGGGAGGGCTGTCAAACTTCACTGCGATTACGGAACAGTTGTCCGGGCGTCTGCCCCGACATTTATTGCCGGTCGCCCGCGTGCCGCGCATTGAGCGTGCGCGACACGGGGACGCAGGAGGCATGCGCGGAGCCGCATTCCTTCATCTCACCGATTAGTTTACGAGGTTACTATGCTGTCGCGTCGCCAGGGTCGACTCAGCCGTTTTCGCAAAAATAAACGCCGCTTACGTGAACGCCTGCGTCAGCGGATCTTTTTCAGAGACAGGATGATGCCAGAAGCGATGGATAAACCCAGAGTGGTGGTGTTGACCGGGGCGGGGATCTCCGCCGAGTCCGGTATTCAGACCTTCCGCGCGGCGGACGGGCTGTGGGAAGAACACCGAGTTGAAGATGTGGCGACGCCGGAAGGTTTCGCCCGCGATCCGGCGCTGGTTCAGGCGTTCTACAACGCCCGCCGTCGCCAGCTTCAGCAGCCGGAGATTGCGCCAAACGCGGCGCACCTGGCGCTGGCAAAGCTGGAGGAGGCGCTGGGAGATCGTTTTCTGCTGGTGACGCAAAACATCGACAATCTTCACGAAAGAGCCGGTAACCGCAACGTCATTCATATGCACGGCGAACTGCTCAAGGTGCGGTGCGCATGGAGCGGTCAGGTGCTGGACTGGAAAGAGGACGTGCTGGAAGAAGACCGCTGCCACTGCTGCCAGTTTCCTTCGCGTCTGCGTCCGCACGTGGTTTGGTTTGGCGAAATGCCGCTGGGAATGGATGAAATCTACAGTGCCCTGGCCATGGCGGACGTCTTTATCGCCATTGGTACCTCAGGCCATGTCTATCCGGCGGCGGGATTTGTGCACGAAGCGCGACTGCAAGGTGCCCATACGGTGGAGCTCAATCTGGAGCCAAGCCAGGTCGGCAGCGAGTTTGAAGAGAAGCATTACGGTCTGGCAAGCGAAGTGGTGCCGGCCTTTGTGGATAAACTCCTGAAGGGGCTGTAAGGGTAACGGGCGACCTTGTGTCGCCCGTTATGCATTAACGACCGGCTTTCAGCTTCTGATAATACTCTTCATAAAGGCGGCTCGCGTCACCGACGTCGTTCTGCCATTCCCCTTTGCTGATGGTTTCAGCGTCCGGATAAAGCGATTTATCATTCGCCACTTCAGGGCTTAGCAGCTTCCGCGCGGCCAGGTTCGGCGTCGGATAGCCGATGGTTTCCGCCACCTGTTTTGCCACGTCCGGGCGCAGCAGGAAGTTAATCAGCTTCAGGGCGCCATCCACGTTTTTCGCATTAGCCGGAATTGAGAGGCTGTCCATCCAGAAGATCCCGCCTTCTTTCGGCCAGACCACCTCCAGCGGTGTCCCGGCCTGACGCGCAACGAACGCCGAGCCGTTCCAGACCATCCCCAGGTTCACTTCACCTTCCATATACGGGTTAGCCGGGTTATCGGAGTTGAACGCCGCCACGTTTGGCATCAGCTTTTTCAGTTCGTTATACGCCGCTTCGATCTCTTTCGGATCGGTGGTGTTGCCGGAATAGCCGAGTTTACGCAGCGCGATCTGGAACACTTCGCGCGCATCGTCGGTTAACAGCAGGCTGCTTTTGTATTCCGGCTTCCACAGGTCGGCCCATGAGGAAATCGTTTTTGGATCGACGGCGTCGCTGTTGACGCCAATTGCCGTCGCGCCCCAGATGTAGGGAATGGAGTAGTCGTTGTTGGGGTCGAACGGTTTGTTCAGCATCTCAGGATCGAGGTTTGAGTAATGGGTTAGCTTCGTTTTGTCGATCTTCTGGATCATGCCCTCTTTACGCATTTTGTCGACGAAATAGGTCGACGGCACCACCAGGTCATACGCGCCATCTTTGTAGGTTTTAAGCTTGGCATACATGGTCTCATTCGACTCATAGGTGGAATAGATCACCTTGATGCCCGTCTCTTTGGTGAACTGCTCCAGCAGGCCCGGCGGCACATACTCGGTCCAGTTGTAGAAATAGAGCGTTTTACTGTCATCAGCGTGCGCGGCACTCATACCAAGCACCAGCGCCGCAGCGGCAAGCATTTTTTTCATTTCTGTGTCCCCTGAGATTTTGTTTTATCACGAGCAATAACCTGGCTGGCAATGACCAGAACCAGCGATAACACCAACAGAATAGTCGCCAGCGCGTTCACTTCGGGTGAAACACCGACTTTAACCATTGAGTAGATCTTCAACGGCAGAATTTCATAGCTCGGCCCGGTGACGAAGGAGGATACGACCACATCGTCCATCGACAGGGTAAAGCTGAGCAACCACCCGGCTGCAACGGCAGGCATCGCCAGCGGCAGGATGATTTTGCGAAGAATAGTCATCTCGCTGGCACCCAGATCTTTCGCCGCTTCAAGCATGCGCACGTCGAACCCTTTCAGACGAGCGTAGACGGTCACCACCACAAACGGCAGGCAGAAGGTGATATGCGAGAACAGCAGCGACCAGAAACCGAGCTGGACGCCCAGCAGCATAAACAGCACCAGCAGTGAAATGGCCATCACGATGTCCGGGGACATCATCACTACAAACAGCATGCCGCTGACGAACGGCTTACCGCGAAAACGGTAGCGGTACAGCGCCACGGCGGTCAGCGAGCCAATCAGCGTCGCAAAGGTGGCAGAGAACACCGCCATCGTCAGCGAGTGCTGCGCGGCCTGGAGCAGGCTGTCATTGTTCATCAGCAGGCCATACCATTTGGTGGTAAACCCTTGCCAGTTGATCCCGAAGCGTGAACTGTTAAATGAGTTCACGATCAAAATGATTATCGGAATATAGAGATACGCATAAATGGCGGTCATAAAACCGCCGCGAAGCAGTCGACCGATCATTCCAGCTCCACCTTCTTGTTCAGCAAGCGCGAGGCACGCCAGTAGACCAGCAGCATCAGTCCCATCACCACCGTCAGCGTAATGCTGGTGGCCGAGCCGAACGGCCAGTCGCGGATGTTCAGGAACTGGCTCTTGATCACGTTGCCGATCAGCAGGTTTTTCGCCCCGCCCATCAGGTCCGACACGTAGAACAGGCCCATCGCCGGCAGCATGACCAGCAGACAGCCGGCGATAATGCCCGGCATGGTCAGCGGAATAATGATGCGGATAAAAGTTTGCAGCTTGCTGGCCCCCAGGTCTCTGGCGGCTTCCAGCAGCGGTTTATCAAGCTTTTCAATGCTGGAGTAGAGCGGCATCACCATAAACGGCAGCAGAATATAGACCAGGCCGACGATCACCGCGCTCGGGGTGAACATAATGCGGATCGGCGTATCGATAATCCCCAGCCACAGCAGAAAATCGTTCAGATAACCTTTGGTGCTGAGGAAGATCTTCAGCCCGTAGATGCGGATTAACGAGTTGGTCCAGAAGGGCACAATCAGTAAAAACAGCAGCAGCGGACGCACTTTTTGCGGCAGGCGAGCCAGGAACCACGCGAACGGATACCCCAGCACCAGACAGGCAACGGTGGCAATCAGCGCCATGTTGAGCGAGTGCAGCAGCACGTCAAAGTACAGCGGATCGAGCAGGCGCGCGTAGTTGTCCAGCGTAAAGACCATCGCGACGAAGTTCGCGTCGTCGCGGGTCAGGAAGCTGGTTACGATGATCATCAGGTTGGGTAGAAAGACAAACAACACAAGCCAACCGACGATCGTGGCAATCACCACATTCTGGAACTTACTTGTGTTCTTCATCAGCCAGTACAACCTCCCAGCTTTCTACCCAGTTGATGACCATCTTCTGATCCAGCGAGTGGTCGAAGTCCGGATCGTCCTCGTTGAAGAACTCGCTGACCATCACCATTTTGCCGTTTTCCAGTTCGACCACGGATTCGAGGGTCATGCCTTTATAGTTGCGTTCGCGAACGTAACCGATCAGACCTTCGGCGTCAGCCGTGTCGTGGATCTCATCGACGCGGAGATCTTCCGGGCGCAGCAGGACGTTGAGCCTTTGTCCCTTTTCCACGGCAAAGTTCACCGTGATGTTGCATTCGCGGCCTTCCACGTTGGCGCGCACGCGCTGCTCGTCCAGACGCTCAATCACCGTGGCGTTGAAAATATTGATTTCACCAATGAAGCTGGCGACGAACAGGTTTTTCGGCTCTTCGTAAATTTCACGCGGCGTGCCGTCCTGCTCGATCTTGCCGTCGCGCATCACCACGATACGGTCCGACATGGTCAGGGCTTCTTCCTGATCGTGAGTAACAAACACGAACGTGATGCCGAGCTTACGCTGAAGCGCTTTCAGCTCGTTCTGCATCTGCTTGCGCAGCTTGTAGTCCAGCGCGGAGAGGGATTCATCCAGCAGGAGCAGGCGCGGTTTGTTGACCACGGCGCGGGCAATGGCCACGCGCTGCTGCTGTCCGCCGGATAGCTGATGCGGCTTTCGCTGGGCAAACTCTTCCAGCTGCACCATACGCAGGGCTTCGGTGACGCGGGGCGGGATCTCGCTGGCCGCTGTTTTTTGCATCCGCAGGCCAAACGCCACGTTCTCAAACACGGTCATGTGCGGGAACAGGGCGTAGCTCTGAAAGACGGTATTGACGTGGCGATCTTCGGCAGGAACCTGGGTAATGTCCTGGTTCTCAAGATGGATGTGGCCGTTATCGACGCTTTCCAGCCCGGCGATAAGGCGCAGGACGGTGGTTTTGCCGCAGCCGGAGGGGCCAAGCAGCGTGAGAAACTCACCGTCATTGATGGTCAGATTTAGGTCGGAAATGACGTCTTTGCCATCAAAACTTTTACGAATTCGTTCCAGTTGCACCAGCGGTGAAAGGGAACGGGGTTGTGTATTCAATTTTCGCGCTGTCCCATATAGACGCCTCAGGCAGCAGACTGAAGCGGGGTTTGTGTGTAACCACCTTGGTGACTCGTAATGAGGGCGGACATTCTACGGCAAACCCATTGAATCGCCAATCCTTCTCACTTATTCATAAGCTACATTTATTAACGCAGAACGATATAAACGTAAAAAGTTCTCGTTTGCGGGATAAAAGTGACCTGACGCAATATTTGCGTTTTGCTGCTTACTGATAATGTTGTCACAAAAAGTGAGGGTGACTGCATGGATAAACTACTTGAGCGTTTTTTACATTACGTTTCGCTGGATACCCAATCTAAGCCGGGTGTCCGACAGGTGCCCAGCACCGAAGGCCAGTGGAAGCTGCTCAACCTGCTGAAAGAGCAGCTTGAGGCCATGGGGCTGGTCAACGTCACGCTGAGCGAAAAAGGTACCGTGATGGGAACGCTGCCGGCCAACGTTGAGGGGGATATCCCGGCGATTGGCTTTATTTCTCATGTCGATACCTCACCTGATTTTAGCGGTAAACACGTTAATCCGCAGATTGTTGAAAACTACCGCGGCGGTGATATCGCGCTGGGGATTGGTGACGAAGTCCTGTCGCCGGTGATGTTCCCGGTGCTGCACCAGCTGCTGGGGCAGACGTTAATTACCACCGATGGCAAGACCCTGCTGGGCGCCGATGACAAAGCGGGTATCGCCGAAATCATGACGGCGCTGGCGGTGCTGAAGGGACAAAATATCCCGCACGGCGATATCCGCGTCGCCTTCACGCCGGATGAAGAGGTGGGTAAGGGCGCGAAATACTTTGACGTTGAGGCGTTTAACGCTCAGTGGGCGTACACCGTCGACGGCGGCGGCGTGGGCGAACTGGAGTATGAAAACTTTAACGCAGCATCGGTGACGATCAAAATTGTCGGGAATAACGTGCACCCGGGCTCTGCGAAAGGGGTGATGGTGAACGCGCTGTCTCTGGCCGCGCGTATTCATGCGGAAGTTCCCGCCGAAGAGAGCCCGGAGATGACGGAAGGGTATGAGGGTTTTTATCATCTGACCAGCATCAAGGGGACTGTGGACAGCGCGCAGATGCACTATATTGTCCGCGATTTTGACCGCAAAGCCTTTGAGGCGCGCAAGCGTAAGATGATGGAGATCGCGAAAAAGGTCGGCAAGGGGCTGCATCCGGATTGCTATATTGAGCTCATCATTGAAGACAGCTATTACAATATGCGCGAGAAGGTGGTGGAGCATCCGCACATTCTGGATATCGCCCGGCAGGCGATGCGCGATTGTGACATCGAGCCGGTGATGAAGCCGATCCGGGGTGGAACCGATGGTTCGCAGCTGTCGTTTATGGGTTTGCCGTGCCCGAACCTGTTTACCGGCGGGTATAACTACCATGGCAAGCATGAGTTCGTGACGCTGGAAGGGATGGAGAAAGCGGTGCAGGTGATTGTGCGAATAGCCGAGTTAACCGCGAAGCGGTAAGAAAAAGCCCGGTGGCGCTGCGCTTACCGGGCCTACAGGAACGGCTTT
Organism: Enterobacter cloacae complex sp.; assembly: GCF_900322725.1. Taxonomy (NCBI): domain Bacteria; kingdom Pseudomonadati; phylum Pseudomonadota; class Gammaproteobacteria; order Enterobacterales; family Enterobacteriaceae; genus Enterobacter; species Enterobacter cloacae complex sp. The sequence goes on from NZ_LT991957.1 coordinate 3,898,706, forward strand.
TGTAGGCCGGGTAAGGCGTAGCCGCCACCCGGCAAATGAACAGGGAGTTCACATGTCAAACTACCGCCGCCATTACATCCCCGGTGGGACCTGGTTTTTCACCGTCAATCTGCAAAACCGCCAGAGCGATTTGCTTACTCGCCACATCGAAAGCCTGCGTTCCGCTACCGCCGCGGTTAAGCGTGCTAAGCCCTTCACCATTAACGCCTGGGTTGTCCTGCCTGAACATATGCACTGTATCTGGACCATACCGGAAGGGGACAGTGACTTTTCGGCGCGCTGGCGCGACATCAAAAAAACGTTCAGCCGCAGCATTGAGATGCGCCACGTCTGGCAACCGCGTTTCTGGGAACACACCATTCGCAATGAACAGGATTACCGGCGGCATAGGGATTACGTCAACATCAACCCGCTAAAGCATGGCTATGTCAGCAAAGTCATTGACTGGCCCTATTCAACGTTTCATCGGGATGTGCGTGAAGGGCTATATCCCGCAGAGTGGGCGGGTGAGGAGAAGGATTTTGCGGCGGGGGAGCGGAAGTAAATTGAGCCCGGTGGCGCTTCGCTTACCGGGCCTACGGGATCGTGGTGTTGTAGGCCGGGTAAGGCGTAGCCGCCACCCGGCAAACATTACACATCAGTCCTCAAAGAACCAGTACCCGCTGTTCACCAGCGCGGCCAGCATGGCGAGGAACGACGGATCGTCCAGCGCGTCGCCAAAGGTATCCGCAGACAGCACCATATGGCTGGCAATCGCTTCCAGCGCCGGACGGTGCGGGGAGTCCAGACGCTCGCCGTTGACGAATACCTCTTCGCCAATGCGCAGCACGCGTAATCCGCCCAGACGAACCAGCTTATCGCCCTGCTGGAGTGCATCATAAATTTCATCCGCCTGATACGGTGGCTCTGGCGGTGCGACGTCCAGTTCATGACGCGACTGGCTGATAAACTCGCCAAACCACTGTCTGAAGTGCTCCGGTTCGCCGATCAGATCCAGCATCATACCGCGCAGCTTATCCAGCTCTTCTGGCAGAATATCTGCCGGATGCTCACGCGCCGGAACGTCCGGATCGCTGTAACGGTAGCTGCCCAGCTCGCGCTGTAAAACATAATCAGCAAATCCGCTGATCATCTCGCGGCCGCTTGGTGCGCGGAAACCGACCGAATAGTTCAGCGAGTTTTCCAGCGAATAGCCTTCATGCGGGAAGCCTGGCGGGATGTACAAAATGTCGCCCGGCTCCAGCTCTTCATCAATGATCCCTTCAAACGGATCGACCTGAAGCAGGTCAGGGTGCGGGCAGTGCTGCTTCATTGGCACCTTTTCGCCCACGCGCCAGCGACGGCGACCGGTACCCTGAATGATAAACACGTCGTACTGATCCAGATGCGGACCGACGCCGCCACCGGGAACGGAGAAGGAGATCATCAGATCGTCCATTCGCCAGTCCGGCAGGGCGCGGAAGGGGCGCATTAAGGCTGCGGTGGGTTCGTGCCAGTTGTTGACCGCCTGCACCAGTAAAGACCAGTTGCTTTCGCCCAGGTGATCGTAGCTTTCAAATGGACCGTGGCTGACCTGCCATTTTCCGTCCTGGTGGCTCACCAGACGGCTGTCCACCTCGTTTTCCATCGCCAGACCCGCGAGTTCGTCAGGGGAAATAGGGTCGATAAAATTGCTGAATCCGCGTTTCAGAACGACCGGGCGTTTTTGCCAGTAACGTTCGATGAAATCGGGCCAGTTAAGCGTTAATTGATAATCCATATTTTTGTTTTCCGCAGGCTCTTACTGAGACGGATTATAACGGAAGCAAAGAACCCTGGGGGCGAGATCCGCGTATTTTTCACATTCCGGGTTAACTATCGTTCGATACGGGCTGTTGACGGCCAAAAATGACCTCCATATGGGCGCCGCCCAGCAAACTTTCACCGGTTTCGATCTTGCCGTCGTACTGATCGACGATTTCCCGAGCGACGGCCAGCCCTACGCCCTGGCCAGGACGCAGCGTATCGGCGCGCTGACCGCGGTCAAATACCACTTCGCGTTTATTACGGGGAATGCCGGGACCATCGTCCTCAACGATAATATGCAGTTCGTTATCCGTTACCCGCGCGGACACTTCGACAAACTCCAGACAATACTTACAGGCGTTATCGAGCAGGTTCCCCATCACTTCCATGAAGTCATTCTTCTCGCCGACAAAGCTAATTTCCGGTGAGATATCCAGGCTGATATTGACCCCTTTACGCTGGTATACCTTGTTCAGCGCAGAGGTGAGGTTATCCAGCAGCGGGGCTACCGGGTGCAGCTCGCGGCTCAACAGGGCGCTTCCGGAACGCATGCTGGCGCGGTGCAGGTAATAACCAATCTGCTGTGAAATCCGGCTGATTTGCTCCAGCATCACAGGCTCGGCGTCATCCACACTCATTTTCGAACTGCGCATGGAACGCAGGGTACTTTGCATCACCGCCAGCGGGGTTTTCAGGCTGTGCGTAAGATCGGTGAGCGTCGTGCGATACTTGTCGTAGCGTTCACGTTCGCTTTTCAGCAAGCGGTTGAGGTTGCGCACCAGGCTGGTCAGCTCGCGCGTGGTCTCCGGGTTCAGCTTCTCGCGGTGATGCTCCTCCAGCTCGCGCACCTCTTTGGCCAGGGACTCAATCGGACGAAGGCTCCACCACGCAGCAACCCACAGGAGTGGGATCACCAGCAGCAGGTTGGCAGCCAGAACGTACACGAACCAGTTCCAGACCATATACGAGCGTTTTAGCTCAACCGGTATGGTATCGATCACCACAATGGTCAGCTGCGGCATGTTCAGGGTAGCGGGATACAGGTTGATGGCCACCGAGTGGGTCATCTCCGTGTCGTCATCTTCGGCGCGGATCTCATTGAGCTTGTTCTGTAATGCCCGATCGTCACGCAGCAGGATGCTGGTCGAGTTGAGGTCGGCTTCTATTTCGTGAAATCCGTTGGTTTTCAGCCATTCCGGACGGATGCGTTTTTTCAGCCAGGGAACATCACGCTGCGCCCACAGCAGTTTGCCTTTTTCATCGTAGATCAGCGCCAGCGTCGGGCTCTGCTGGTTCAGGTTTTCCGGCATCTCGACGGTGATTTGGTTGTTCTCCCATTTCGCCAGGGTATAAAACAGGTTACTTTCGCCGCGAAGCAGGCGGAAGGTGGTTTTATCGAAGCTTACGCTGTACCCGACCAACGCCACCATTCCGTAGGAGAGCGACAGCACCAGCACGACGGCGGCGGTTGCCAGCAGAAAGCGAACCCGCAGCGAAAGGGGTAAAATGTGGCGCAAAATCCCTTTCATTTAGCGTAATTCGAACAGGTAGCCCTGACCGCGCACGGTGGTGATCACGTCGTGCGGGTACTGCGCCTGAATTTTTTTGCGCAGGCGGCCCATCAGCACGTCAATGGTATGGCTTTCGCGCAGCTCGGCATCCGGATAAAGCTGAAGCATCAGGGAGTCCTTGCTCACCACTTTACCGTTGTTACGGATCAGCGTTTCCATAATGGTGTATTCGAATGCGGTCAGCTTGATCACTTCATCATTAATGGAAAATTCGCGGCGGGAGAGATCCACCTGGAACGGCGGCAGAGAGATCACCTGCGACGCCAGCCCGCTGTTACGGCGCAGCAGCGCCTGCATGCGCGCGGCAACCTCTTCAATATGGAAGGGTTTGGTAACGTAGTCGTCCGCGCCTGCGCTCAATACTTCAACCTTGTCCTGCCAGCCTTCGCGAGCGGTCAGCACCAGCACCGGCAGCGAAACGTCATGGCTACGCCAGCGGCGGATAAGGGACAATCCGTCTTCATCCGGCAGCCCTAAATCGACGATGGCGATGTCCGGCAGGTGTTCATTGAGATAATAATCGGCCTCTTTTGCGTCTTCGGCATCGTCCACCTGATGGCCCATCTCCTGAAGCTGAACTTTCAGGTGATGACGTAGCAATGCGTTATCCTCAACAACCAGTACGCGCATCATCACTTCTCCCTTTATAAATGGTATGAATAGTTTAACGCTGATTATCCAGGTTGACACCAGCGTGATGAAATTAAATGGTTTTTTCATGCCCTAAAAAAGCGCGAGTAATATAAACCGACTTGTTTTCGCAAGCTTCCGCATTCCGGATAAAACAGCCATCTGTTTATTAACTGTTGAGGGCGCGCGGCATTTTTGCCAGAACGGGCATTGAGGGGGGTACAAATCCCGCGAGGTGCTTAAGCTGCGGGGAAGTTTTGTAAATATTGCCCTTTTTTTGTAAGGATGTTTTCGATCTTTCCATCTTTGTCTACGCTTATTTTATGGTGCGAAATTAGATCCGCATAATATGTACCAGTAAATCAGCATTTTTACACAACTAAACAGCAATTTATCGAGTAAAGAGGCATTTATGGAATGGAAGGTTGTTGAGACTATTGCGAGCCCCGAAAGCGGTACCCTCTTTTGCAAGGTTGAAACACATTATGGCCTGAATTACATCCTGTGGCTTAAAGGGGATTATTACGTTCGTGCAGGTGAAATCATCACCACCTCAAGCCAGGGGATCCTGATTAACGACCGACGCCGAAGAGTATGGATAGCGCAGGCAATGCCATTTACATCAATAGGTTGGATGGGTTTCAAAAAGAAAAACGCGTGTCCAGGCAACCGGCAGGAGATGGATCGCCCGTGCACCGTTGAGACGCCGTGCCAGTTCAGGCTGTGCCCGTTTGGCCTGAAACGCTATATTCAGGAAAGTTATTCCACGACGAAAAATAACAATCAATCTGACAGCAGGCTTTAATCCCGGCAAAGCCTGTAACGGGGCGTGAAAACGTCGGCACGACGTTGAAAAGCAGCCCCCTTTCCGGGTGGAAAGGGGGAGGGCGATTACTTCAGCTCGTCAACCATGGTAATGGCACGGCCAATGTAGTTTGCCGGGGTCATCTCTTTCAGGCGCGCTTTTTCTTCTTCTGGCAGCGCCAGACCGTCGATAAACTGCTTCATACCTTCAGCATCAACGCGTTTACCGCGGGTCAGCTCCTTGAGTTTCTCATACGGTTTTTCAATGCCGTAACGACGCATCACGGTCTGAATCGGCTCCGCCAGTACTTCCCAGTTGTGATCCAGTTCGTCCAGCAGTCGGTCACGGTTCACTTCCAGTTTGCTCACGCCTTTCAGGGTAGACTGATACGCGATCAGCGCATAGCCAATGCCCACGCCCAGGTTACGCAGCACCGTGGAGTCGGTCAGGTCGCGCTGCCAGCGGGATACCGGCAGCTTGCTCGCCATATGCTGCAACACGGCATTCGCCAGACCCAGGTTACCTTCGGAGTTTTCGAAGTCGATTGGGTTCACCTTGTGCGGCATGGTGGACGAACCGATTTCCCCGGCGATGGTCTTCTGCTTAAAGTGATTCAGGGCGATATAACCCCAGACGTCGCGATCGAAGTCGATCAGGATGGTGTTGAAGCGCGCGATGCAGTCAAACAGCTCGGCAATGTAGTCATGCGGCTCAATCTGGGTGGTGTACGGGTTCCACTGAATGCCCAGAGAGGTCACGAACGCTTCGCTGAACTGATGCCAGTCCACTTCCGGGTACGCGGCGATGTGGGCGTTGTAGTTACCCACCGCGCCGTTGATTTTGCCGAGGATCTCAACCTGCTCCAGCTGACGATACTGGCGTTCCATGCGGTACGCCACGTTCGCCATCTCTTTACCCATGGTGGACGGGGTTGCCGGCTGGCCGTGCGTACGGGACAGCAGCGGAATGTCGCGGTACTCCACGGACAGGGCTTTCACCGCATCAATGATTTTACGCCAGTAAGGCAGAACCACCTCTTTGCGCGCGGTGGAGAGCATCAGCGCATGAGACAGGTTGTTGATATCTTCAGACGTGCAGGCGAAGTGAATAAATTCAGATACCGCGTGCAGGGCAGGGACGCTTTCCACTTTCTCTTTCAGGAAGTACTCAACCGCTTTCACATCGTGGTTGGTGGTGCGTTCAATGGTTTTAATGCGCGCGGCATCTTCTTCGCTGAACTCAGCAACGATTTTATCAAGGTAATCGTTTGCCTTTGCGTCAAAAGCAGGAACTTCCTTGATTGCTGTCTGGGCGGCCAGCTTTTGCAGCCAGCGTACTTCAACCTGAACACGGAACTTCAGCAGGCCATATTCGCTGAAGATCCCGCGCAGCGCGCTGACTTTATCGCCGTAGCGTCCATCGACAGGGGATACGGCGGTCAGTGAGGATAATTCCATAATTCGCAACTCCGGGAGGTTAACAATGAGCAAGAATTTGTTTTGCCTGAGTCGTCAGGCGATGACGAGAAAACATTAACTGTAGGCGGCCACCGCCGACCTGTTGCCACAGCACCGCGGCACGAATGCCTGCCAGCAGCGAGGCGCGAACCTTCGCCTGCACCTGTGGGCTTTGCAATACGGCAGGAGAACCCGTGACCTGAATACGCGGGCCGAGCGGGCTAATCACGTCGACGTAGATACCCGCCATCGCGCTCAGCAGGGTCTCAGACTGGAGGTCAAAATGGTCGAGCTGGCGCTGTAGCCCGGCGATGCGGTCGCCCAGGGTATTCATTGCCCCTTTTGCCGCGTTCAGCTTACGTTCCAGTACCATCAGGCTTAAGGTATAGCGGGTCAGCTCCGCGTTCAATCCCTGACGGTTGCTGGCGTTGAGCACGCCGAGCAGGGTTTCAAGACCGAGACGAAGGTTAGTTTCACTGCCGCCAAAGACGCCCAGCGTGGAGCCCGGGTTGAGATCGATAACGCTGTTAAGTGAAACGTGCAGGGCATCGGCGTCGCAATGACCCTGATGCGCCAGCTGTTGCACCAGACGGGCTGACTGGCAAATTCCCGCCAGCGCCAGGGTGATGTCGTAGTAGTTCTTCGCCACACGGTCTCCTTTATGTGTGCAAACGGTTTAAACAGCAGGCAGCGGCAGGCGCTGTTCAATGATCCCACCGCCGAGGCAAATGTCGCCGCTGTAGAAAACAGCAGACTGGCCAGGGGTAACGGCGGAAACCGGCTCGTCGAAACGCACGTCAATGCGGTCGTCATCCAGTGCGGTTACGGTGCAAGGGATGTCCGTCTGGCGGTAGCGCGTTTTCACGGTGCAGCGCAGCGTGCCTTTCAGCGGCTCGCGATCGACCCAGTGCAGCTGCTGCGCGATAAGTCCAACGGACATCAGGCGCGGGTGGTCGTGACCCTGAGCCACCACCAGAATATTGTTCTCGACGTCTTTGTCGACCACGTACCACGGATCTTCGCTGCCGTCTTTGGTGCCGCCAATACCCAGACCTTTGCGCTGGCCGAGGGTGTGGTACATCAGTCCCTGATGCTGGCCGATTTCGTCGCCATCAACGGTGACAATTTTGCCCGGTTGTGCAGGCAGATAGCGGCCCAGGAATTCGCGGAATTTACGCTCGCCGATAAAGCAGATACCGGTGGAGTCTTTTTTCTTCGCGGTGATCAGATCCAGCTCTTCAGCAATTTTACGCACTTCCGGCTTTTCCAGCTCGCCGACCGGGAACAGGCTCTGGGCAATCTGTTCGTGGCTCAGCGTATAAAGGAAGTAGCTCTGATCTTTGTTGCCGTCCAGACCGCGCAGCAGCTGGCTTTTGCCATTCACGTCCGCGCGACGCACGTAGTGGCCGGTCGCGATGTAATCCGCGCCCAGGTCTTCAGCGGCGAATTCCAGGAAGGCTTTGAATTTGATCTCTTTGTTGCACAGGATATCCGGGTTCGGCGTGCGGCCCGCTTTGTACTCTTCAAGGAAAAGCTCAAAGACGTTGTCCCAGTATTCTGCGGCAAAGTTAACGGTGTGCAGTTCGATGCCGAGCTTATCGCACACGGCCTGCGCATCGGCGAGATCCGCAGCGGCAGTGCAGTATTCCTCGCCATCGTCTTCCTCCCAGTTCTTCATGAACAGGCCCTCCACCTTATAGCCCTGTTGCTGCAACAGGTAGGCGGAAACGGAGGAATCGACACCGCCGGACATGCCGACGATCACTTTTTTCTGGCTGTTATCTGACATGGAATACTCACGACATTGAACTTCAAGGCGGCGTATTCTATCACGCCCCCCCACCATTGACACCCTCTGTAAACGGCCAGTTAAACTCTCCGATGACATCCAGCGGCAGGCGGCCCGCAGACTGCCAGCAGCGGATGCTTTCGGCAACCAGCGGCGAGCGCAGGTTTGGCGCGGTCAGGATCTCCTCGGCAGTCACCCACAGACAGCGATCGATATCGTCGTCGTGCGGTTCAGTGGCGCACGTTTCGTTAAGCTCAACGGCGAATAAAAAGCGCAGGAAAGGCGTGCGGTCAGGCGCTATCCACTGATGCATGCGGATAAAGTGCTGCGGTTCGGCACGGATACCCGTCTCCTCCCACAGCTCGCGCTTTGCCGCCTGGAGCAAGGTTTCATTGGCTTCAAGGTGCCCGGCTGGCTGATTCCACAGCGCTTTGCCGTTGATGGTCTCTTCCACCACCAGGAATTTGCCCTGCGCGTGGACCACGCAGGCGACCGTAACATGAGGTTTAAACATCAGTTCTCCTTGGGGGTAACGTCACGCCATTCCCCGTTTGCCAGTGCGTCCAGCGTGTAGCTCCCCATCGCGTAGCGAATGAGTCGCAGGGTAGGGAATCCCACGTGCGCAGTCATGCGCCTGACCTGTCGGTTGCGGCCTTCATAAAGGGTAATTTTAAGCCAGCTGGTGGGAATGGATTTGCGCTCACGAATCGGCGGATTGCGCGGCCACAGCCACTGGGGCTCATCCACGCGCTCAATACCCGCTGGAAGGGTGGGACCGTCGTTTAAGGTCACGCCGTTGCGCAGCTTTGCCAGCGAGGCGTCGTCCGGCTCGCCTTCAACCTGCACGTAGTAAATTTTTCCGGTACGTTTTCCCGGCTGAGTGAGCCTGGCCTGTAGTACGCCGTCGTTGGTGAGCACCAGCAGCCCTTCGCTGTCGCGATCCAGTCGCCCGGCCGCGTAGACACCCTGTACGGGTATAAAATCCTTCAGCGTGCTCCGCCCGGCTTCATCGGTAAACTGCGGCAAAACATCGTAGGGTTTATTGAACAGTATGACCCGCGTCGGCTGGGTTTCTGGCTTTCTTCTGGTCGCTTGTTGTGAGCTGAATCGCTCAACCCGGTGTTTTCTAAAAGAAGTTTTCTTCATGGTATTTTCAGGCTTTATCAATTGCCGCATTATAGCCTAATAACGAAGACCTTTCATGGCGTCGGACAATCAGGTACTATCGGAAGGCTCATTACAATTTATTAACATAAGATCAGTAACAACCAGAAGCGCTCGAAGGAGAGGTTAATGGAAAGCAAAGTAGTTGTTCCGGCGGAAGGTAAAAAGATCACCCTGCAAAACGGCAAGATTAACGTTCCTCACAACCCGATTATTCCGTTCATCGAAGGTGATGGTATCGGCGTAGACGTTACCCCGGCAATGCTGAAAGTGGTTGATGCCGCTGTTGAGAAAGCCTACAAAGGCGAGCGTAAAATTTCCTGGATGGAAATTTACACCGGTGAAAAATCCACTCAAGTTTATGGCCAGGACGTCTGGCTGCCAGCCGAAACGCTGGACCTGATCCGCGACTATCGCGTTGCTATCAAAGGCCCTCTGACCACGCCAGTTGGCGGCGGCATTCGTTCCCTGAACGTGGCGCTGCGTCAGGAACTGGATCTGTATGTGTGTCTGCGTCCGGTACGTTACTACCAGGGCACCCCAAGCCCGGTTAAGCACCCGGAGCTGACCGACATGGTTATCTTCCGTGAAAACTCAGAAGACATCTACGCCGGTATCGAATGGAAAGCGGATTCTGCTGATGCAGAAAAAGTGATCAAATTCCTGCGCGAAGAGATGGGCGTGAAGAAAATTCGCTTCCCAGAGCATTGCGGTATCGGCATTAAGCCGTGCTCCGAAGAAGGGACCAAGCGTCTGGTGCGTGCAGCTATCGAATACGCTATCACCAACGACCGTGACTCTGTGACCCTGGTGCACAAAGGCAACATCATGAAGTTCACCGAAGGCGCGTTCAAAGACTGGGGCTACCAGCTGGCGACCGAAGAGTTCGGCGGTGAGCTGATCGACGGCGGCCCATGGCAGAAGATTAAGAACCCGAACACCGGTAAAGAGATCGTCATTAAAGATGTGATCGCCGATGCGTTCCTGCAACAGATCCTGCTGCGTCCTGCTGAGTATGACGTGATCGCCTGTATGAACCTGAACGGTGACTACATCTCTGATGCGCTGGCAGCTCAGGTTGGCGGTATCGGTATCGCGCCGGGCGCGAACATCGGTGACGAGTGCGCCCTGTTCGAAGCCACTCACGGTACTGCACCGAAATACGCGGGCCAGGACAAAGTCAACCCAGGCTCTATCATTCTGTCCGCAGAGATGATGCTGCGTCATATGGAATGGTTCGAAGCCGCAGACCTGATCGTTAAGGGTATGGAAGGCGCGATTAACGCGAAAACCGTCACCTATGACTTTGAACGTCTGATGGAAGGCGCTAAACTTCTGAAATGCTCAGAGTTTGGCGACGCGATTATCGCGAACATGTAATCCACTCGCTGGGTTAAATGACAACGGGAGCCTGAGGGTTCCCGTTTTTTATGCACAAACGACGGAAAAACGCTATGAACCATGATATCCCGCTCAAGTATTATGACATCGTCGATGAGTATGCGACTGAAACGGCGAAACCGGTCGAAGAGGCAGAGCGTACGCCGCTGGCACGCTATTTCCAGCTGCTGCTCACTCGCTTATACAACAATGAGGAAATCAGTGAAGAGGCGCAGCGGGAGATGGCCGTCGAGGCGCATATTGATGAAGCGCGCATTGACGATATCGCAAACTTTCTGAATCAATGGGGCAATGAATAACGCTTCATCGCGTTGAGTCTGCCAGCAGGCTGGCCAGGTCGCGCCGGGTTAACGATTTTGAAAAGTACCAGCCTTGCACGAGGGCATCAGGATATCTCTGGGCGATAAACTGATATTGCGTTTCGCTTTCGACGCCCTCAAACACGAGGGTTTTGTGCAGCTTAGCGAGCGCGTCGCAAAAGATCGCCAGAATATCCTGTTTATAATGCTCGTTGATGCCATCCACTAACGACTTATCCACTTTGATTTCGTCATACTTGAGGTTTGACAGCCTGGCCAGATTAGAATTTTGTACGCCAAAATCGTCTATGGAAATTTTGACGCCTGCCGATTTAAGCTCCTCACAAAACTCTTCAAGGATGGCCGAGGTGGACACGCCATTCTCGGATAATTCGACCTTTATTAACGATAAGGGAAGCGCGTGCTGTAGGCATTCATGGCGTAATACCGCCAGGAATTTGCCGTCTTCAATTTCCGTTCGCCCAACGTTCAGTGAAATCATGAGCTGATGTTCAGTGGCCAGCGCGGCAATTTCCGACAGGGATTTTTTAATCATGTTCCGGTAATAAACGTTATACAGCCCAATTTTTTTAATCAACGGGATAAACAGCTCGGGAGAAACCTCTTTGTGGTTGTTATCCTGCCATCTCGATAACACTTCAACCCCAACGATTTTCTTATCAGCAACCCGAATAATGGGTTGAAAGTGTACGCTGATGGTATTCGCTTTCACCGCCTTGACCAGCGTACGCTCCAGAGAAAACCGGTCTTCGTAAAGTCGCAGAGAAAACAGCGTCAGCGATACCCAGATAAAGTATAAAAACAGGCACAGTAGCACCATCACTACGCGGGACAGCGATGCCAGTCCGGCGTTGTGATGGGTGACGGTAACGCACAAATCCCAGCGGGTGCTGCACTGCGTCACGGTCTGCGTGAATAGCAGAGACGACAGGCGGCTAAGGTTATCTGTAGGAGACGTAACGGTGAAAAAGGTCCGGTCGAAATCTTTCGTGGAAGAACGAAGTGAATAATTGGCGGTAACGGGAGAAAATTTATCGTAGGCTGAACGTGACGTGAAGATAATAAGATGGTTATAAATTGTCGCATTGCCCACAAAGAAATCTTTCTGTGAAAATTGCGCCAGGCTGAATCCGTTCAGAGTGTCATGAAGCTCAGAGGGAAGGGCGATGGGATTTGCCAGCTTGCCCCAAAATGCGGTGCAGGTGATTTTCCCATTTTCAATAAACCCCACATCGGCGAAATAGAGACTCTGCATTTTTAATTTACGGTAGTCGTTCAGACTCGCGCTATCGCATCCCTTCGCGGTAGTCGTTTTAAGAGTGCTGGCGATAATTTGCGTCAAGTCTTCAGAATAGCGTAACAGCGTGTGGGAGATCTCCCTCTGCCGGTCCTTTTGCTGTTCAACGATGATGGCGTTAACAGCATACAGCGACAGGACGACCAGAAAGGTTGAGATGATAGCAACGCTAATGGCCTTCTTCATATTCCTGCTGTCCCGCCACGTCCTGAGGTGCAGGGATCTTAACACAGGTCATAAAAGCTACAAGTATGAGAGAAGAGCCAGCACGGTATCGCCGTGCAGGCTACACCATTCAGAACCACTCAAACCGTGTGGAGAGCAGTAACAGTAGCGTACTGGCAGAAACAAGATTCAGGCAGATGACAAATTTGCTCGATACGTTCATGTTATCAATTCATTGCTGTTCAGTAGCCACAGAGAATAGCGTTTCGCCACCTGCGATAAAACGCCAGATTTTGGTGGGGTTAGGCAAAAAAAAGCCCACTAAAAAGTGGGCAAGAAATACTGGAAGCAATGTGAGCAATGTCGTACTGAATACCTGAGTGATTTGCTCAACTATTCAGTATTGAGAAAGATAATCTTTCTCAACAAAAGATGCAACCCCACGATTCATGTGGAACGGCAAATTTTTACTGTTCAGATTTTACTCAAACGAACCGTGTGATTCTTATCACAAATTTCCTTTCTCAAATCCTGTGCTATCCTTTTCTGTGTCGTTGATTTAATGACAAAAACCATACGGAGAGGAAAGCTATGGGAATTTTATCCTGGATTATCTTTGGGCTGATTGCGGGTATCCTGGCGAAGTGGATTATGCCGGGCAAAGATGGCGGCGGTTTCATCGTCACGATCATTCTGGGGATTGTGGGTGCAGTCGTTGGTGGCTGGATCAGTACCCTGTTCGGCTTTGGCAGAGTTGATGGCTTCAACTTCGGCAGCTTTGTCGTCGCGGTGATTGGCGCGCTGGTTGTTCTGTTTATCTACAGAAAAATCAAAAGCTAAATCTGAACTGTGTTAAAAAAGGCTGCCTGATGGCGGCCTTTTTACTTTGGGTTACCACCAGCCCAGCTGGGTACCGGCTACGGCTACGATGGCCACAATCAGCATGATGAGGGTCGTTTTTCTCACTTATGCCCCCGGCGCGGCGTATCCGCCAAGGAAAAACCAGCCTAAAAACACCACCGCCGTGATAAAAATTACAACCGGAAAGAGGATCCCTATTCTCATGCCATCACCTGTTTGAGTTTGTATAAGGCCGTAGAGTGTACGGTTTTAATCTAACGCGACAAAGCCTGTTTTGCTTTTTCCCTTCTTATCCTGATACATCGCGAGGTCTGCGGTGCGCAGGGCGCTATCTTCATCCGTGCTGTGAGGGTCCACAATAACGACGCCATAGCTTGCACCGGGATAGAGAATAGTGACATTTCCTAACCCGTATTCGCCCGCGATACGACCGTTAAGGCGGGTTTTGATTGCGTTGACCTCTGAGCTGGTGTCGCCATCATTGCTGTTACTCAGGCTGGCAACCAGAAATTCATCGCCGCCGAGCCGGCCGATAATTTCGTCCTGCGTTTGCTCGTGCGTCAGCCGATTGCCGACCTGAATGAGGAACCGATCGCCCGCTTCATGACCGTACTGGTCATTGATTCGCTTGAAATCATCAAGGTCAATAAAGGCAATCATGACGTTGCGGTTAAGATGGCGCGCCAGTGAGAACAGGGTGGTGAGATTTTCAAAAATGGCGCGACGGTTTGGCAGGCCGGTAAGGGCGTCGGTGTATGAGTAGGCAATGAGCGCGGCGTTGGCTTCGCGAAGCTGAAGCACCAGCGACTCTTTCTGAATGTACTGACCAATTAGCCCGGCAAAGAGTCTGATTACCTGCTCGCCACGCTCGCTGAACTGTTTCTGTGCGGTGCTTGCCGCGCAAAGCGTGCCGTACAAGGTACCGTCAGCAAGGTGAACCGGCACGCTCATATAGGTCGTAATCCCCAGCGCTTTTGCAGCCTCACATTCTGGCCAGCGTTCAGGCACCTCGTTACTGAACAACGTGTCGCTATCCATGGCGCGCTTACACAGCGTTTCGTCCCAGGGCACGCTGAACCCTTCCGGGATCTGCATTTGCTTACTGTTACGGGCATATAAAATGTGCTGTAAACGCGCATTGATATCGATTTTGGTCAGGTAGGTTGATTCCATATCGGTCACAATTTCCAGCATTTCCAGTAACTGACGCACCAGACTGTCGAGAGATTGCTCGGTGGCGAGGGTTTCTGAAACACGGGCAAGAATGATATCTGACATAAAGCAGGTTGACTCCCATGCAGAAGGCCTCTGTATCTGCATGTTATGCTGAAATTATAGACTCCGGTCATAGTTAAACATGAATAGGGGAAATTTTATATATTCTTCTGGAAACCAGGGCGGGCGCGCTAAAAAAAGCCCCGACGCGAAGGCCGGGGCAAAACATCTTGATTACGGAATGATGTTCTCTGGTCAGAGTGAGAACAGACCCCACTATAGGGACGAATCGTGCAGGTTTAATGGAGAAATCATGGAGAAAACGGCGATGACCCGTTACTCTGACGTTTTCAACACCCTGAAGGATCGTGAAAATGAAATATCTTTTCCTGGCACTGGTACTTCCGTTGGCCGCATGTTCAACAAAGACACCCCCTCCCGATGCGCCTGAGCCGCCGCACGCTATTGGTATGGCAAACCCAGCGTCAGTGTACTGTCTGGAGAAAGGGGGAGAGCAAATCCCTGTTCAAAGCCCTCAGGGCGTACGTACCGAGTGCAAACTGCCAGGCGGAGAAACGATCGATGAATGGGATCTCTACCGCCGCGATCATCCGCAACCGACCAGATGACAACGGCAATAAAACTGCGATACACTTCTCTTTAGGATTATTCTTAGCCAGTTTCTGGCAGCACGTTTGCGAGAAGAAGTATGTTTCAGTTAAAACCGGGCAGCATGGCGATGATCGTGGGTGCGCGTACGACGGCAGGCCGTCGAAATATTGGTAAATCTGTTGAGCTGTTTGGCCTCTGTCAGCCAGGCCAGCGTTTTGTGAACCCGGTCAACGGCGTCATGACGCAGTTACCCGCCACGTCAGCGCGCCCGCTGTGGCTGGTCACCGGTGATGTCTACGCATTTGATAACCAGCACGGTTTTGCGTTTGTTCGCCCGGAACATCTGATGCCGCTGACGCCGGACGAGATGCCACGCATCGTTGATGAGCTGGCGATCGGCTAATCAAAATCTCCGCAGCCAGTCCGCCAGCACCCGCGCGTGATTCTGCTCCGTATTTTTCGCACCATAGAGTAGCGTCACGGTTTGCTGTCGGGCGAGGGCTGCCAGGCGTTTGCCTTCATCCTGATGCTGCGCCAGCTCTTTTCGATAGGCTTCACTGAACGCGGTGAAATCGATCGCTTCACCGTGGAAGGCTTTACGCAGTTCGCTCGACGGCGTTAGCGATTTGCACCACTCATCGTAGGCGAGATCGCTCTTTTTCATTCCTCGCGGCCAGAGTCTGTCTACCAGCACCCGGTAACCATCGTCTGACGTTGCCTCTTCATACACGCGTTTGCATTGAATCATCCGTTTTCCTCCCTACCGTGTGACGTTCAGCAAGAACACTATAGCACCAGGCTTTTATCCACCCAATTTAAGGTATTGTGATAATTGCAAAAGATCGGTAGTCTGAGGTTCCTTATGTTATCTGAAAATCCTCCGGCATAAGGAATCTCTCATGGAACTCTCCCCGGTTAAAACGACGCTGCGCATTGCGCTGGTTGGTGATTACAATCCCGATGTTATTGCGCACCAGGCTATCCCGCTGGCGATTGATGACGCCGCTGCGGTTCTGGATCTCACCGCGGATTATGACTGGCTCGCCACGCCTGAGCTCACCAGTCCCGAAGACCTGGTCGGTTACGATGCCATCTGGCTGGTTCCGGCAAGCCCGTATAAAAACACCGAGGCGGCGTTTATTGCTGCGCGTTACGCGCGCGAAAACAGCATCCCCTTTCTCGGCACCTGCGGCGGTTTCCAGCATGCGCTGATTGAATATGCGCGCAACGTGCTGGGCTGGCACGATGCAGGCCATGCCGAAACCGATACCGAAGGGAGGATGGTGATTGCGCCGCTGGCCTGTTCGCTGGTGGAACAAACCGACGCGATCGAACTGCGGAACAACACCCTGATTGCCAAAGCGTACGGAAAGCCGGAAATTCAGGAAGGGTATCACTGCAATTACGGCGTCTCGCCTGAGTTTGCCCGGCAGCTTGAGCGGGGCGACATGCGCGTGACGGGCTGGGACGAGCAGGGCGAGATCCGCGCGGCAGAGCTGGTGACCCATCCCTTCTTTGTGATCACCCTGTTCCAGCATGAGCGGGCCGCGCTGAAAGGGCGCCCGGTAGTACTGGCCCAGGCCATGCTGCGGGCGGCGCAGGGATAAAAAAAGCAGACCGAAAGGTCTGCCTTGTGTGTCAGCGGGGTGTGATTTCCCGATCGCGCCCGGCCAGCATGCCGCACAGGGCCATCACCACCGCAGCCAGCGCGCAGGCGAGCAGCGGAATGTGCCAGTCTCCGGCGGTATCGTGAATTTTCCCCATCAGCGGTGGCCCACAGGCCGCCAGAAGATAGCCAATGGACTGCGCCATGCCGGAGAGCGCGGCGGCCTGATGGGCCGAACTGGCGCGCAGCCCGATAAAGGTCAGGCCGAGGATCATGGTGGCGCCGGATCCAAAGCCAAACACCAGCGTCCAGACGACGGCCAGCTGCGGCGCAAACCAGAACCCGGCCGCGCTTACGGCGCACATCAGGGCGACAAGCCCGGCAATGCCACGCTGATCGCGAAGACGGTGCAGGATAAGCGGAATGGCGAGACCGGGAACAGCGGTGGCCAGCTGGAGAAGGCCGTGCATGGAGCCCGCCTGCGTTTCGCTGTAGCCGTGGCTGATCAGAATTGCGGGCAACCAGCCGATTATGACGTAGTAAATCAGTGAGTTGATGCCCAGAAAAAGCGTCACCTGCCAGGCAAGGGCGGATCGCCAGATGGCCCGGTTGTGCAGCGCGCCCGCTCCCGTCAGGGTAGCGGCGGGCTTCTGGCGCCATTGCGGTAACCACAGCAGCAGCGCCACCAGCGGGAAGAACATCAGCATCAGCAGCGCCCCGTGCCAGCCGGCATTCCCCAGCGACAGCGGGACGATCAGCGCCGACCCTGCGGCAGCGGCGGCCCCCATCGTCAGCGAATACGCCCCCGTGAGTTTTGCGACCTGGCCCGGAAAATCGCGTTTGATTAGTCCGGGTAACAGGACATTGCCCAGCGCAATCCCGCAGCCAACAACCGCCGTACCGATAAACAGCAGCGACGCCGACGGCAGCGAACGGATGCCAATCCCGATGCATATCAGCAGCAGCGCGATAAAAAGGCTGCGCTCCATGCCCAACCGCCGGGCGACGCCTGCGGCAAGGGGAGAGATTAAGGCGAAGGCCAGCAGCGGCAGCGTCGTGAGCAGACCGGTTTGCGCCGTGCTTAAGCCATAGTCCTGACGGATGGTGTCGAGCAGGGGGGCGACGCCGGTAAACGTGACGCGCAGCGTCGTGGCAATCATCAGGATACCTGCAACCAGCAGCGCACCCTGTTTCCCGGAAGGTTGAATAGCAGTAGTCATTATTGTCTCTTACGTTCAGGCGAGCGCATACAATACCGATTTAAGTCGTGGTTGAAATCAGGCTAAAATGACAGTTTATCGCTAATATCGGACAACTTTATGTACGGACTGGGGCTCGACGGCTACGATCCCGACAGCCAGCACGATGCGGCGGTGGCCTTTCGCATCCGCGTGGTGGCACAAGAACAATTTATTCCGCTTCATCAGCACCGCAAAGGGCAGCTGATTATGGCGCTGGGTGGGGCGATAACCTGCGAAGTGGAAAACGCGATGCTGATGGTGCCGCCCCAGTATGCTGTGTGGATCCCGGGTCAAACGCCGCACAGCAACAGGGCGACGCCCGGCGCGCAGCTCTGCCTGCTGTTTATTGAACCCGGTGCGCTCGACCTGCCGGCGCGTACCTGTACGCTGAAAATATCGCCCCTGGTGCGGGAGCTGGTGCTGGCGCTCGCGGACAGGTCGCGGGAAGAGCTGCCGCTTCCCGCGACTGGCCGACTGGTTGACGTCCTGTTTGACGAACTGCCCCTGCAACCGCAGGAGCATCTCCAGCTGCCGGTTTCTCCGCATCCGAAAATTCGCCTGATGAGCGAGACCATGGCAAACGAGCCTGCCGCCTGGCAGACGCTGGCCCAGTGGGCCAGCCACTTTGCCATGAGCGAGCGCAATCTGGCACGGCTGGTGGTGAAAGAGACCGGGTTAAGCTTTCGCCGCTGGCGACACCAGCTCCAGCTGATTGTCGCGTTGCAGTTTCTGATCGGCGGGAAATCAGTACAGCAGGCGGCGCAGGCGCTGGGGTATGACTCCACCACCGCCTTTATCACCATGTTTAAGAAAGGGCTGGGGCAGACGCCCGCCCGCTATATCGCCAGCCTGACTACGACTTCCCGATAAACAGCGAAACCAGCCCGGCAGCAATCAGCGGGCCAACCGGCACGCCACGAAACAGCGCTACGCCCAGCACGGTGCCCACCAGCAGGCCGGCCACCAGTGAGGGCTGGCTGCTCATCAGCGTCACGCCGCGTCCGCCAAGCCAGGAGACAAAAACACCCACCGCAATCGCCACCAGCGATTTCCAGTTCACAAAGGAGTGCAGCAGCGTTGAGGCCGGCAGCGTTCCGCTGGCAATCGGTGCCATCACGCCGATGGTCAAAATAATGATCCCGATGGTTAGCCCCTGTTTTTCAATCCACGGGAAGAAGGTGTTTAGCGGCGTAACGCGAACGATGATCAGTACCAGAATGGAAATCGCGACGGTGGTGTTGTGGCTGATAAAACCCAAAGCAGCCAGGGCCAGAAGTATAAGCAGAGTAGGGTCGAGCATGACGGGATCCTTGCCAAAAATAGTAAGCCTGCTTACTTTACGCGCAAACGCGACGGCAGGCAGGCTTTAGAGAAAAAATTGTCTATTTTTGGGCGCTTGCCTGAAGTCAGTTTACCAGTTGCGGGATAAGCGGACTCCCGTCGCGGATAAACACCGGGATGGTTTCCAGCGTCGCGGGCACCCGGATATGCTCCCCGCCGGGGTAGCGTTCGCCGTTAAGGGCGACCCAGCTATTGCCATTCGGTAACCAGACATCGCGCTCACGCTGACCGGCCTGCATAACCGGCGCCACGAGAAGATCTTCGCCAAAAAGATACTGATCTTCACACGCCCAGCTCTGCTTATCCTGCGGATAGTGCCAGAACAGCGGACGCATTAGCGGGTCTCCGTGCAGATGCGCCTGCTGGTACAGCGCGTCAATATACGGGCGCAGGGTTTCGCGCACGGTAAGCCAGTGCTGCATGATGGCGTAATTCTCTTTTCCGTAACTCCACAGCTCATTAGGCGAACCGCTGTTACATTGAGGAATACCGTCCCGATAGCGCTCCGGGGGCTGGATCTGCGGCTCGCGATAGCCGTGCATGCGCAGAACCGGCGTAAACACCGCCCACTGGAACCAGCGGATCAGCAATTCGTGGAACGCCGGGTCGTTGACGTTCCCTCCCTGGAAGCCGCCGATATCGGTAGTCCACCACGGGATCCCCGCCAGCCCCATATTCAGTCCGGCGGCGAGCTGATTGCGAAAAGCATGGAACGAGGAGTGGACATCACCCGACCACGCCAGCACGCCATAGCGCTGGCTGCCAGCCCAGGCGCAGCGTACCAGGTTAACTATCTCAGTTTCACCGTTTGCCTGTAGCCCATCGTAAAAGCCCTGCGCAAAATCGCGCGGGTAGCGGTTGCCCACTTCCAGCACCGGACCGGCGTGGTAGCGATAGTTATCAAAATCATAGGCGCGGTACTCCGGTTCCGCTTCGTCGAGCCAGAACAGTTTGATGCCCAAATCGTAATAATTTCGCTTCACCGTATCCCAGACAAACTCGCGCGCTTCGGGATGCGTGGCGTCAAAGAACGTCGTATTGCCCATAAAATCGAGGTTAACCTGCACGCCGCGTTCACTGCTGACAAGCCACCCTTTGGCTTTCATCTGCGGGTAGAGGGGGCTGCGCGCCTCTACCGTTGGCCACACCGACACCATCAGCGCAATACCCATTTCGCGCAGCTCATCGACCATTGCTTTAGGATCGGGCCAGTCCACGGGATCGAAGCACCAGGTGCCCTGATTCGGCCAGTGGAAAAAGTCGATGACCATGACCGACAGCGGCAGGTTACGGCGGCGATACTCCCGCGCGACCTCCAGCACCTCCTGCTGGGTGCGGTATCGCAATTTACACTGCCACAGCCCGCTGATAAACGCCGGGGCTGCCGGGGGCATACCGGTGGCTTTCACATACTGGCGGGTGATCTCCGCCACCGTGTCAGCGGCGGTGATCCAGTAGTCCATTTCACCTGTGACCCGGGCGCGCCATTCCGTCTGGTTTTTTGCAAAGCTGGCTTCGCCAATCGCCGGGTTGTTCCACAGCAGGCCATAGCCAAGGCTGGACTGCATAAAGGGGACGCTTGCCTGGGAGTTGCGCTGCGCCAGTTCCAGCGTGCAACCTTTCAGATCCAGCCACGGCTGTTGATACTGACCCATGCCATAGAGGCGTTCTTCCGGACGCGATTCAAACCGGACGGTGAGCTGATATTTGCCGCCCATCAGCGGCTTAAATTCGCGGCCATCCAGCTTCAGGGCGCTGACGTATTTATCCTGACTCTTCTCGCTGGCACCGATACCGACCGTAGAACGCTGGCGCCACATCTCCTCCAGCAGCAGCTCACCGCGCTGATTGTAGAAGGCCAGCTGACCTTTAAGGTTCAGCCTCGCGGTGATATTGCCGTTGCGCAGCGTCAGGCTTTCCGCTTCGGCGACGATTTCAGCCTCGCAAGGTGCAGCGGGTAACAGCGCCTGCAA
This sequence comes from Enterobacter cloacae complex sp., assembly GCF_900322725.1. Classification (NCBI taxonomy): domain Bacteria; kingdom Pseudomonadati; phylum Pseudomonadota; class Gammaproteobacteria; order Enterobacterales; family Enterobacteriaceae; genus Enterobacter; species Enterobacter cloacae complex sp. Next base: position 3,919,939 of record NZ_LT991957.1, read on the forward strand.
GGCTTCATCGAACGTCGGGGAACAGGTGGCCCTGACGCGCAGGCTGTTTTCCCCCCAGGGTTCAATACGCAGGATCTGACGTTCAAAACGCCACTCGATACTGTTGGAATGATGAATCAGCTCACTCATGGATAACGCGTCCTTCTAAACGGGGTGTTTGGCGAGATGGATAGACTGCATAGTGCTGTCGTCGAGCTTGTACCAGCGCAGCGTGGCAAACGCGCAGAGCGACAAGATGCCAGGCACGAGGGTGAAGAGGGCAATGATGCAGTACATCGCCGTGGTGGTCTGTTCCGGGGCATTGGCCACATAGCCGCTTAAGCCCAGCGTCCAGCCAACAACCGCGCCGCTGATTGCCATCCCCAGCTTGAGTACAGCGAGGAAGGTGGAGAAGATCACGCCGTCCATGCGTTTGCCCTGTTTCCATTCGCCGTAGTCGGCGACGTCTGCCATCATCACCCACATCAGCGTGGTGGTGGCCTGGTAAAGGGTGGAGACGATGAACGTCATAGGTACCAGAATCAGCACCGACTTAGGCGCAAAGAACAGGGCGATACTGAGTACTCCCGCCAGCACGGAACAGTAGCCAAACATCTGCACTTTACTCACGTTCTGCGTCAGACGTTTAGCCAGCGCGCTGCCTGCGGCTTTTCCGAGAATATGCGCGCCGAGCATCCACATAAAATAGCTCGCGCTACCGAGATAATACGTGACGAAATACATCATTGCGCCAAGGCGAATAACGCCAAAACCAATGTTGGTTATTACCAGTACGGCGACAACACGCCATTGGTCGTTTCGTAATAAATCCCTTAGTTCCGCAAGATAATTATTGTGGGTGGCGGGAGCCTTAATACGCTCGCGCGTATTGGCGAAGCAGATCCAGAACATGACGACCGCGACGGTCGCCATAATGGCCATCGCCCAGCGGTAGCCCAGTAATTTATCGTCGCCGCCTAAAAATTCTGCCAGCGGCATCATAAAGAATGTCGACAGCGCGCCGCCCAGCGTGGCCAGGAAAAAGCGATAAGACTGGAGGGAAATTCGCGCATCGTTGTCAGGGGTAATTACCGCGCCCATAGAGCAATAGGGGATATTAATCGCGGTATACATCAGCATCATCAGGGTATAGCTGACGGTCGCGAAAATCATTTTACCATGCAGATCGAGCGACTCCGGTACGGCGTAGGTCAGCAGACAGCTTGCCCCAAAGGGCAGCGCCAGCCACAGCATCCACGGGCGGAATTTGCCCCAGCGTGTACGTGTCCTGTCGGCGATATAGCCCATCGCCGGGTCTATTATGGCATCGGCGGTTCTCGCCAGAAGAAACATAGTGCCCACAAATGCCGCAGGCAGTCCCACTACGTCCGTATAGTAAAACGTCAGAAAAATAATGACGTTATCCAGCCCAATATGGCTCGCCATATCGCCTAACCCATAACTGATTTTTTCTTTACGGGTAATTATTTCGGTCATTGTATTCACCTTGCCAGTGTAAGGTTTATTTATGAGGTGCTCCGTTATCAGAGTTAACCATGATGAAAAGGTTAACAATTGCGAGATCTGGCATCGGGGTTACGTTAATTACTTTTCGTGATACCGGTAACAAATAAATCATATAATGAGTGACTTTGCGCAGCGGAAAATATTTCGCTCAGAATCGTTTCAGCGGCAATTAGTCGTTTTATTTATGCATCGCTGTCATGTCGCTGTCATTTGGCGGGGGTAAAAAAGGGGGGGGCGGGGCAACGCTGAGGGCATCATGAACGATCCTATGTTTGTCGAAACGCTGGTTATCTCTTCTTCGTTTTTTATCATCGCGATTATTCTGATCGCGTCCGTGCTGCTGCTGGAAAACGGCTGACCGTTAGCCAGCCTCTGTATTTATTGTTTCCGGAAGGTCACAAGCTCAGGACGGGCGATGCGCAGATAGTCCTGGGTATCCATAATCACCGACTTTTCCAACAGGCCAGCGTTAAAGGCGATCTCGTCGAAACGCTCAAACAGCAGCGGATCGGCGACCAGCGTCAGATCCGGATGAAAGCTGAACGGGGGAATGGCGCCGAAAACGCAGCCGGTAAGGGCATCAACTTCCGCCGGACTGGCGAGTGAGGCCTTCAGCCCACCGAAATGGCGGGCAAGCAGGCTCAGATCGGCCTGACGATCGGCGGCGAGGATAGCCAGAATATGTTTCTTTACGCCGTTGCCTTTTACCTTGCAGACCAGCGCTTTTGCACCCTGCCGAATATCGGTCCCGCGAATTTCACTGACCGCTTCGCATTTGCCAACGGCCTCATGCTCCATCACGCGAAAGTGCGCACCCTGTTCGGTTAATAAGCTGATAAGCTGCTGATGGGTCGTCGTCCCAGTCACGTCACCAGACATAATGAATTCACCTGTGATTTGCCAATACGCAGTTTGTTACCTTAGCACGGGACGGAGAGGGCTGAAAGAAAACAGCCAGCGGGAGCGCTGGCTGTTGGGTCATGCATTGCTGGTGGACGATTGCTTCTGGAACAGTTCCCTGAAGACCGGATAGATGTCATCCTGGTCACGAATGTGCTGCATCGCGAAGTTATCGAACATCGCTTGCAGATGCTCATATTCACGCCACAGCGTCTGGTGGGCGCGACGGGTAATTTCAATGTAGCTGTAGTAACGCACCACCGGCAGGATCTTCTTCGCCAGAATTTCATGACACAGCGGCGAGTCATCCGCCCAGTTATCACCATCCGATGCCTGCGCGGCATAGATGTTCCACTGCGCAGGATCGTAGCGCTCCTTCACCACCTCATCCATCAGCTTCAGGGCGCTCGACACGATGGTCCCACCGGTCTCCTGCGAGTAGAAGAACTCATGTTCATCCACCTCTTTTGCCTGAGTATGATGGCGAATGTAGACCACCTCCACGTTCTTATAGGTTCTGCTCAGGAACAGATAGAGCAGAATATAAAAACGCTTAGCCATATCCTTCGTCGCCTGATCCATTGAGCCTGATACGTCCATCAGGCAGAACATCACCGCCTGGCTGGACGGCTCCGGACGTTTTTCGTAGTTCTTGTAGCGCAGATCGAAAGTGTCGATAAACGGTACCCGGTCGATCTTCGCCCGCAGTTCGGCAATCTCTTTACGCAGGCGCTCCTCTTCCAGCAGCTGCGCCGGTTCCGTGTTTTCAACCACCTTCAGGCTGGTTTCCAGCTCGCGCAGTTCGCGCCGTTTACCCGCCGTCATCGCCGTACGTCGCGCCAGCGAGTTTTGCAGGGAACGCACGACGCTGATGTTGGCGGGCACGCCGTTTGCGGTATAGCCCGCGCGATGGGTTTTGTATTCATTGAGCTGGCGGTGCTGATTCTTTTTCAGATTCGGCAGGGCCAGATCTTCGAACAGCAGGTCGAGATACTCGTCTTTGGATATCTGGAAGACAAACTCATCCTGGCCTTCACCGTCCTGGCTGGCTTGCCCCTGACCGCTGCCAGAACCGCCGCCTCCGCCTTGTGGCCGCTCGATTCTGTCATTCTGGACGAAGTGGTCATTTCCTGGGTGCACGCGATGGCGAAGGCCGCCACGCCCCTGATGAAACATCGGTTCGCTGATGTCATCGTTGGGGATGGAGACGGATTCGCCGCTGTCGACGTCGGTCACCGAGCGTTTGTTGATGGCCTCGGAGATCGACTGTTTAATTTGCGATTTATAACGGCGCAAGAAGCGCTGGCGATTCACCGTGCTCTTGTTTTTGCCGTTAAGACGCCGGTCAATAAACCAGGTCATATATCCCCCGTACTGCATTTGCCAACTTTCAGCGGCCCGGTCAGCAAAGGCGCTGCCGGGCACTTGTGTTAAGACGATTTGCGCACGCGCAGATACCATTCGCAGAGCAGGCGGACCTGTTTGCGGGTATAGCCTTTCTCCATCATACGGTCGACAAAATCGTCGTGCTTTTTCTGCTCGTCGGTGGAGGTTTTGGCGTTAAACGAGATGACCGGCAACAGCTCTTCCGTGTTGGAGAACATTTTCTTCTCGATAACCGTGCGCAGTTTTTCGTAGCTGGTCCAGTTTGGATTGCGGCCGTTGTTATGCGCTCTGGCGCGCAGCACGAAGTTCACAATCTCGTTTCGGAAGTCTTTCGGGTTGCTGATCCCGGCCGGCTTCTCGATTTTTTCCAGCTCCGCGTTCAGGGACTCACGGTCAAACAGCTGGCCGGTGTCCGGGTCGCGGTACTCCTGATCCTGGATCCAGAAGTCAGCGTAGGTGACGTAGCGGTCAAAGATGTTCTGGCCGTATTCGGAATAGGATTCCAGGTAGGCGGTCTGGATCTCTTTGCCAATGAACTCGGCGTATTTCGGGATCAGGTAGCCTTTCAGAAACTCCAGGTAGCGTTCAGCCTGCTCCTGCGGGAACTGCTCGCGTTCAATCTGCTGTTCCAGCACGTAGAACAGGTGGACCGGGTTAGCGGCCACTTCCGCGTGGTCGAAGTTGAAGACCCGGGAGAGGATCTTAAACGCAAAACGCGTCGACAGGCCGTTCATCCCTTCGTCAACCCCGGCGTAATCGCGGTATTCCTGGTACGATTTCGCTTTCGGGTCGGTATCCTTCAGGCTTTCCCCATCATATACGCGCATTTTCGAGTAGATGCTGGAGTTTTCCGGCTCTTTCAGGCGCGACAGGATAGAGAAGCGCGACAGCGTTTCCAGGGTTCCCGGCGCGCAAGGGGCATGCATTAGCTCACTGTGGTTGAGCAGTTTTTCGTAAATCTTGATCTCTTCGGAGATCCGCAGGCAATAAGGCACTTTGACGATATAGACTCGGTCAAGGAACGCCTCATTGTTTTTGTTGTTTCGGAAGGTTACCCACTCAGATTCGTTCGAGTGAGCGAGGATAATCCCGTTAAACGGCAGGGCGGAGATACCTTCCGTCCCGTTGTAGTTGCCTTCCTGCGTGGCGGTCAGCAGCGGATGCAGCACTTTAATCGGTGCTTTAAACATCTCGACAAATTCCATAATCCCCTGGTTGGCGCGGCACAGCGCACCGGAATAACCGTAGGCATCCGGATCGTTTTGCGCGTGATGCTCCAGCTTACGGATATCGACTTTACCCACCAGCGCCGAGATATCCTGGTTGTTCTCGTCACCGGGCTCGGTTTTAGCGATGGCGATCTGCTCAAGAATGGATGGCCAGACCTTCACGACGCGGAATTTGGTGATATCCCCACCAAACTCATGCAGACGTTTTGCCGCCCACGGCGACATGATGGTGCCGAGATAGCGGTGCGGAATGCCAAACTCTTTATCCAGAATCTGCGCATCCTCCTGCGGGTTAAACAGGCACAGCGGATGGTCATTCACCGGGCTGCGCTCGCCGTTGGCGCTCAGGACGTAGATCGGCACGCGCTGCATCAGCGCCTTCAGCCGTTCAGCCAGGGAGGATTTACCCCCGCCGACAGGACCCAGCAGATAAAGGATTTGCTTCTTCTCTTCCAGCCCCTGAGCGGCATGCTTCAGGTAGGAGACGATCTGCTCGATGGCGTCTTCCATGCCGTAGAACTCTTCAAACGCCGGGTATCGGGCGACCACCCGATTCGAAAATAGACGGGAAAGCCGTGGCTCCAGGGCAGTATCGACCATGTTTGGCTCACCGATAGCCATCAATAGCCGTTCTGCCGCATTGGCATAGGCACTGCGATCTTGCCGACAAATGGTAAGAAACTCCTGCAGTGTGAACTCTTCGTCCTTGGCAGCTTCATAGCGCTGGCGATAGTGATCGAATATATTCATGGCATGCCGTCCTTTCGTTTTTTAGCACAGGATAAGAGCCGTTCGTATGAGTAGTGGAGGCTCCCGGAAGAGAATTTTTCGCACCTCACCTCCAGAGCAGCAACCTGTGTGCCAGGTCGAAAGCTATGAACCGCAGGGTGTTCAGCAAAACCTCTTCTTAAATTAAAGCGTAGATGGCAATTGCAAAACTTGCATACGCATAAAATCTACTTTCAATGACATATCAATAACTCATCCAAAAATTTCCACTGTGGTTATAAGCGAAAAGGGGGTTTTTCATTTAGCGTTCACATAAATGAAAGCGGGTTGTCATCTGAAAAATGAAAAATAACGGGTTAATCAAACGGATTAGCGCGCAAAAAATTTTGGGATGTACGGGAATGGCGGTTACACTTCACCCGCTGATTATTTGACTACAGGAAAGAATGGATTGTGACCAAACTCAAACTTCTGGCATTGGGCATCCTTGCCGCGACCGCAGCGAGCACCGTACAGGCTGAGAGCCAGTGGACTGTTGGCGCGGGTGCTGGCGTGATCAACAGCCCGTACAAGCAGTATGACCGCGACGTTTATCCTGTCCCCGTTGTCACCTATGAAGGCGATAACTTCTGGTTCCGTGGATTGGGCGGCGGCTATTATCTGTGGAACGATACGGCCGATAAGCTCTCCATCATGGCCTATTACGATCCAACGCACTTTAAACCAGGCGACAGCGACAGCAATGCGCTTCGTCAGCTGGACAAGCGCAGAAGCTCGCTGATGGCGGGGCTTTCATACGTGCATAACACCCAGTATGGCTTCCTGCGCACGGCGCTGGCGGGCGATACCCTGGACAACAGCAACGGCTTCATCTGGGATCTGGCGTGGCTTTATCGCTATACCAACGGCGCGGTGACCCTGACGCCGGGTATCGGTGTGCAGTACAGCAGCGAGAATTACAATGACTACTACTATGGCGTGTCTAAGGCTGAGTCTCGCCGCAGTGGTCTGAATAGCTACAGCGCTGATGATGGCTGGGATCCGTACCTGGAACTCACCGCCTCCTATAACTTCCTCGGCGACTGGAACGTGTACGGCACTGGCCGTTATATCCGTCTGAGCGACGAAGTGAAGGACAGCCCGATGGTCGACAAGTCCTGGTCCGGCATCTTCTCCGTGGGTGTGACCTACAAGTTCTGATTTGAACGTTATCTATTAAAACGGGGCGCTTGCGCCCCGTTTGTTTTTGTTATGCCTGACGTTTCACAATCTTGATCGTCTGGCCTAAGCGGGACGGTTTTTCTTCGCTGGTTTTCTGCGGCGCAGTCACACACGCGGTTTCCACACACACGAAGGTTTTGTAACCGTCGTCCGGGATGTCCGCCATGCTGACGGAAAGGGCCGGGCCCGGGTTCCAGCCGACCACGTTGCTGTGGTGATGATGAACCACTTCAATACCGCGGTTCAGCGCGCTGTCGTGGATCACGCTACAGGCTTCCGGGTGCAGGTAAACGCGGTCGGTACGATCCGGGAAGCTCTGCACGCCATCGTCCAGCTTGCCTTCTTTCGCGTTATCCACTTTGTCGATGAAGGTATCGCCCAGTCCGCTCACCTTAACGGCCTGGATGTCGCCTACGTTGAAATAGGTGTGCAGCGCGGAGGTGGTTTCGAATTCGCCGTGCGCTTCCAGCTCAATTTCGCAGGTTTTACCCAGCTTGAAGCGGGCATACAGAGTGAACTCGTGTGGCCACAGGGCGCGTGTTTCATCGTTCGCCTGGAGCTCAAAGGTCAACACCGCGCCGTTATCATCTTCGTTATGCGCCTTCAGCGTCCACTGCTGGTTACGGGCGAAACCGTGAGACGGTAAACCCTGCTGCGCTGACGGGCCAAACCATGGCCAGCAGATCGGTACGCCGCCACGGATCGCCGCCCCTTTTTTGAACGAGGTGGCATCGCTCAGCCACAGGCCTTCTTCTTCGCCTTCTGGTTTCCAGGAGAGCAGGTGGGCGCCATTGAGCGCTACGGAGGCTTTAACGCGCGGATGATCGACGACGATGAGATCGGCACCGTCAATCTGACGGCGGGAGAGCACAGGGGTAAGTTGTTCGACTACCGGAAGTGCAAAAATTTTATTAATCATTAAGCAATCCTCTGTCTAAAAAACAATAAAAAAGGCGACCGAAGTCGCCTTTTAAGATCAAGCACTCATCTCAACTTATTTGGAGATGTGAGCGATCAGGTCAAGTACTTTGTTAGAGTAGCCAGTTTCGTTGTCGTACCAGGAAACCAGTTTCACGAAGTTGTCGTTCAGTGCGATACCTGCTTTAGCATCGAACACGGAAGTGCACACTTCGCCGTTGAAATCGGTAGATACAACGTCGTCTTCGGTGTAACCCAGAACGCCTTTCATTGGGCCTTCGGAAGCAGCTTTGATTGCTTTCTTAATTTCTTCGTAAGAAGCAGCTTTTTCCAGACGAACGGTCAGGTCAACAACGGATACGTTAGGAGTTGGAACGCGGAACGCCATACCAGTCAGTTTGCCATTCAGTTCTGGCAGTACTTTACCTACTGCTTTAGCAGCGCCGGTAGAAGATGGGATGATGTTCTGAGCCGCGCCACGGCCGCCGCGCCAGTCTTTGTGGGACGGGCCATCAACGGTTTTCTGAGTAGCGGTGGTAGCGTGAACGGTAGTCATCAGACCTTCGATGATGCCGAAGTTGTCGTTGATAACTTTAGCCAGCGGTGCCAGGCAGTTGGTGGTGCAGGATGCGTTGGAAACGATGTCCTGGCCAGCGTAAGTTTCGAAGTTTGCACCACGAACGAACATTGGGGTGTTGTCTTTGGATGGACCAGTCAGAACAACTTTTTTCGCGCCCGCAGTGATGTGTTTACGTGCAGTTTCGTCGGTCAGGAAGATACCGGTCGCTTCAGCTACAACGTCAACACCGATTTCGTTCCATTTCAGGTTAGCTGGGTCTTTCTCAGCAGTAACGCGGATGGTTTTGCCGTTAACAACCAGGTGGCCGTCTTTCACTTCAACGGTGCCGTCGAAACGACCGTGAGTTGAGTCGTACTTCAGCATGTACGCCATGTATTCAGCGTCCAGGAGATCGTTGATACCAACGATTTCGATGTCAGAACGTTTCTGAGCAGCACGGAAAACAATACGGCCGATACGGCCAAAACCGTTGATACCTACTTTGATAGTCATATATTCCACCAGCTATTTGTTAGTGAATAAAAGGTTGCCTGTAAAATTACAAAAACCTTACGCAGCGTCAAGCGGAATCGTGTCAATCATTGCGACAAATCAATCCTGTGACTAACGTTTGTGCGACTGACTCGCCTCACTTTCCCTTTGAGCTAGCAACCACATGGGGGCTGCGCCCGGAATTTTAAAGGCCTCACAGGATTAAAATGTGAAATTGATCACAATTGCCCGACCGCCTTTTCGCGACACATAAGTTTAGAACAAAAGTGCACGCGCGGGTGTTAATGTTTTGTTAGAATCTGGGTTAAAAGATGTCTGTTTCAACAGCGAGATGTAAGCATATGTCGAACCAACATAACCCCGACGATCTGAAAAAAAACCTGACAGAGATGCAGTTTTACGTGACGCAAAATCACGGCACAGAACCGCCGTTTACCGGGCGTCTGCTGCACAATAAGCGGGAAGGCGTCTACCATTGCCTGGTGTGTGATGCACCGCTGTTTAACTCCCAGACTAAGTATGATTCTGGCTGCGGCTGGCCGAGCTTTTACGAGCCTGTCAGCGACGATGCGATCCGCTACCTGACGGACTCCTCGCACGGCATGGTGCGTACCGAAATTCGTTGCGGAAACTGTGACGCCCATCTCGGGCACGTTTTTCCGGACGGCCCGCAGCCGACGGGGGAGCGTTTCTGCGTCAATTCGGCGTCAATGAGCTTTACCGATGACGAAAACGGCGACCAGACCAAAGGTTGAAAAAACGATTCAGCAAATTATTCCTTTGAAAGGGAGAGATCGTGAATATTGATGACATGATTGCAGGCATGACCCCGGAGGTGTATCAGCGTCTGGTGACGGCCGTTGAGCTGGGAAAATGGCCGGACGGCGTGGCGCTAACCCCGGAGCAAAAAGAGAACAGTTTGCAGCTGGTGATGCTGTGGCAGGCGCGTAACAATACCGACGCACAGCACATGACCATCGACACGCAAGGCCAGATGGTAATGAAGAGCAAGCGCGAGCTGAAAGAAGAGTTTGGCATTACGCCAAAGCCGATCGCGACGATAAAAATGCAATAACGGTGCAGGTTGATGCCCTCACCCACAGGGAGAGGGCTTGATGTCGTACTACTTATGCGGGATCCCGAGCGACTCCGCCAGCTGCTTCGCTAACTGGTTGTTGTCGTCCGCGCCATACTCCCAGAACATGGCGCCTGCGAGTCCTTTCTCCTTGATGTAATCCGCTTTGATCGCCACGGAACGCGGGTTCTCATAGGAGATCGCAAACAGCGCCTTCCCGTCGGCGGATTTTACCGACAGCCACGGCACCTTCGCCCGATCGTCCCAGTGCTCGGTAAAGCGTTTCTGCGGATCGTTCAACAGCTTGCTGACGATATCATTGTATTTCACATAGGTATCTTTGGTCAGATCGTAGCCAAGCGATTTAAACAGGCCAATTTCCTGCGGACCGAAGTAGGGCTGGGTCACCGGATTGTTTTGCGCGTCCGGTTTGCTCCAGTCGATGCCCGGTTCAACGGCGCGCTTCGGTACGCGACCGTAAAAACCGATCCCGAGGTTCATCTGCTGCGGCTTAAGCCCGGCGGCCAGGTAGTTATTGACTACAAAATCGACGCTGTATTTATCGGCCTCGGCCACCGTTGGCCAGGCGCTGGAGTCATACAGATTGGCGTTGAAATACTGCGTCCCGTACGCCATGTCGTAGGTCATCAGGTTGATGTAGTCGAGCAGGGGGGCAATGGCCTTCACGTCCACCCAGCTTTTCGGGCTTTCCGCATTCGCGCCCACCGCAATCGTGACCAGCTTCTTCTGACCAAACGCGTCACGCAGCTCTTTTAACAGCGCGGTGAAATTATCCCTGTCGGCAGGGTTACTCTCGACCAGCCCCCACGCGCCGTTGACCGGGAATTCCCAGTCGAGATCGATCCCGTCCAGGCCGTATTTTTTGACGATCTCCTGCGCGGAGCGAATAAACACCGCGCGGCTCTCCTGGGTTGCCGCTGCGCCAGAAAAACCGCGCGCTCCCCAGCCGCCCACGGACAGCAGGACTTTCAGGTTCGGGTTTTGTTTACGAAGCTGAGGAATTAACGCCAGGTCGGACGCCACTTTCGGGGATAACCAGATTTGATGCAGCTTCGCCGGATCTTTCAGCGCGGCGTTGGTTTCGTCTTTCTCGTTGTTGTAGACCAGACCAAACGAGTAGTTCAGGTGGGTGATCTGGCGAACGTCGAGTTTATTGATATCGCCACCCGGTCCGGCGGTCACATCGCCACCGCCATTGAAGTACCCACGGACATCAGGGGCGCGGCGTAAGCAACCGACGCGCAAAGCAAGGGTAATGCTGCCAGCAAGGGCAAACGTTTCATATAAGATCCTCTTTGACTAAAAATAACCACGCCACAGAAAAAGGCGTGGCGAAAAAACAGCCTGAAGAGGATAGCATTGCCGCTTCGCCTGTGATGCGAGGGAGTTCACTTTATGGAGATTGGGGGAGAAATGCCGGGTGGCGCTGCGCTTACCCGGCCTACAAAACCAGAGAAAGTAGGCCGGGTAAGGCGAAGCCGCCACCCGGCTAAAAAAGCTTACGCCTGCGTCTCCAGCCAGTCGGCCAGCGTATACAGCGTTGCGCCTTCCGCCGCCATATCCATAAACGCCTGGGCGCTGTCCTGCGGCTGAATATTCACCCCACGACAGCCGTCGGTGATGACATTCACGGTATAGCCCAACTGAAGCGCGTCCAGCACCGTAAACTTCACGCAGTAATCCGTTGCCAGACCCAGCACAATCAGCTCGGTGATCTCATGATGGCGTAACCACGCGTCCAGCGCCGTTTTCTGGCGGTGGCCGTTATCGAAAAAAGCGCTGTAGCTGTCGATTGTCGGGTTTTCGCCCTTGTGAAACACGGCGTCGATCGCCTTCTGGTTCAGCAGCGGATGCAGCTCGGCGCCTTCCGTCTGCTGTACGCAGTGATCGGGCCAGAAGGTTTGCGCCAGCCCGTCCAGCTCGCCCTGGCTATAAGGCTCAACGTTGTGCTGGCTGGCAAAGCTGCCGTGGTTTGCCGGATGCCAGTCCTGACTCGCCACGACCGCTTCACCGCGAGCCTTACACCACGCAATCAGCGAATTGGCGACGTCTACGGTGCTGTCGCCTTCCGCGACGGCCAGCGCGCCGCCCGCACAGAAATCATTTTGCAAATCGACCAGTAACAGGGCGCGTTGCTTCATGGGAACTCCTTATTCGTCCGGCGTCAGTTCGCCGCGCAGGTTTTGCATCATGGCGCGGCGAATGGAATCAATATCCAGATCCTGACTCAGTAAATAGTGAAGTTTAGTCAGCGTTGCCTCAACGGTCATATCGAATCCGCTGATCACGCCCGCGTGCGCCAGGGCATTACCGGTGGCGTAGCCGCCCATGTTGACCTTGCCGGACATGCACTGGGTGAGGTTGACCACCACAATCCCGCGATCGCTCGCCTCCTGAAGCTCTTTCAGGAACTCACCGTTCTGCGGAGCGTTACCCACACCATAGGAGCGCAGGATCAGCGCCTTCACCGGCTGGCGCAGGAAGTTGCGCACCACGTCGGCGGAGATGCCAGGATAAATCGTCACCACGCCAATCGGCTGCGGGGTAATCGGGTGAACAATCAGCTCGCCTGCGGTGTTTGGCGCAGGCGGCGTGCCCAGACGACGGATGTGGATCCCCGCTTCCAGCAGCGGTTGCAGGTTAGGCGAGGCAAAAGCGTCAAAACCATCGGCGTGCGCTTTAGTGGTACGGTTCCCGCGGTACAGCCGGTTGTTGAAGAACAGCGACACTTCGTTGATCGGGTAATTAGCGGCCACGTACAGGGAGTTAAGCAGGTTGATCTGCCCGTCCGAACGCAGTTCCGCCAGCGGGATCTGCGAGCCGGTCACGATGACGGGCTTGCTCAGGTTCTCAAGCATGAAGGAGAGCGCCGAGGCGGTGAACGCCATGGTGTCGGTGCCGTGCAGGATCACGAAGCCGTCATACTGGTCGTAATGGGCTTTAATATCGTCCGCGATATGCTGCCAGTCTTCCGGCGTCATGTCGGAGGAGTCCATCAGCGGCTCATACTCGTGGATGGTGAAGTCCGGCATTTCCGGACGGTGGAATTCGGGCATCAGCGCCAGCTGGCGCTGCAAGTGACCGGAAACCGGGATATAGCCATTTTCCGAGCGCTGCATACCGATGGTACCGCCGGTATAGGCGACATAAATTGATTTCTTCTGCATGGTAGTGAGTTCTTGTTCTTCAAAAGAAAAAATCCCCTCTTCACGGGAAGAGGGGACGGTTTTTAACGCACGTTCGCACACGTCAGGCAAAACGCGTAACGGCTTTGCGGATCGTTGAAGGCCGCGAGCTTATCGCTCTCCGCTTTCATGGCTTTAGCCGCAGTCGCTACCGGCGCCGGCAGATACGCCTGAAGCGCTTCCGGCAGCATGGCGCGGACGGAGCCGGACATGCTGTCCATAACCATATCGAAGAACGTCGGTTCGTCCTGATAATAGTCCACGTGCCACTGCTTCAGCTTCGCCAGTTCCGCCGCTTTCTTCACGGCGTCATCGAAGTCACCCAGGCTGTCTACCAGACCGTTGCTCTTCGCATCCTGGCCGGTCCAGACGTGGCCCTGCGCGATCTGGTCAATCTGGTCTGGCGTCTTTTTACGGGAATCCGCCACCAGCGTGATGAAGCGCTTATAGCCACTCTCAATGCTGAGCTGCATCATCTCAGACACCTCAGGCGGCAGAGATTTCGTCACGGACACATCCGCCAGCGGCGAGGTGGAAACGCCGTCGGTATGAACGCCGAGATAATCCAGGCTGTTCTCTACGGTGTTGATCACCCCGAAGATGCCGATTGAACCCGTCAGCGTGCTTGGGTTCGCCACGATGTAGTTAGCCGGCGTGGAGATCCAGTAACCCCCGGAAGCCGCCATGCCGCCCATAGATACGACGACCGGCTTGCCCGCGGCGCGCGCGGCGGCCAGCTCAGCGCGGATCACCTCGGAGGCGCTGACGCTGCCGCCTGGGCTGTTGACGCGCAGTACAATCGCTTTCACTTTCGGATCCAGGCGAGCATCGCGGATCTGCGACGCGGTGGTATCACCGCCGACGTTACCCGGGGTTTCCTCACCGTCCATAATGGCGCCGTTGGCAAACACCACGGCAACGCTGTCGCCGCTGTCGTCCGGTTTTTTCGCGGCGTAGTCATACATGCTGATGGCGCTGTAGTTTTTGTCCTCTTTACTCCAGCCGAACTGTTTGGTCAGCGCTTTTTCAATTTCAGCGCTGGAGCCCAGCCGATCGACCAGTTTGTTATCAAGCGCGTATTTCGCCGTATCGCCGTCCACCTTGCGCAGTCCGTCCAGTACGCCGCGCGCGCCCGGGAAGACCTGCTCAGCGGTCATTTGACGGTTAGCGGCAATGGTGCCGAGGTAGTTCTGCCACAGCTCGCCAATCCAGCGGCTGTCCGCTTCACGGGCCGCAGGGGACATATCATCGCGGATGAACGGCTCCACGGCGGATTTATAGGTCCCGACGCGGAAGACGTGGGTGGTGACCTTCAGCTTGTCGAGCAGCGTTTTATAGTACAGACCGTTAGTGGCGAAGCCATGAAGATCGACCGTGCCCTGCGGCGAAAGCCAGATTTTATTGGCAAAGCTCGCCAGATAATATTGCCCCTGGGTGTAGCTGTCGCCAACGGCAATGACCGGCTTCCCGCTGTCGCGGAATTCGCGCAGCGCTTTACCGATGTACTGCATTGACGGCTGATCGGCCCCGGCAAAATCTTTCAGGTCCAGCACGATACCCGTAATGTTACGGTCGTCTTTGGCCTGACGGATGATGTCAACGATATCAAACAGGGAGTTTTCCTGAAGACGGTCTGACGTTGCGCCAAAAAGCTGGCGGCCAATCACGCCCAGACGGTTGCTGGTAGACGGCTTATCGACAATCACCCCGGTGATGTCGAGCAGCAGCGCGCCGCGCGTTGAATTCTGCGCCTGGCTGGTGCTGCTGATATGCATCCAGATCCCCACGCAGACCAGGACCAGGAAGATGAAGAAGATATTCATCACCAGGTTGCGGACGAAGTTGAGCAGTCGCCACGTCCATTTAAAGAAACCGGCAAAGATTCGCCAAAGGGTTCGCATGTATTCTCCCTAACCAGAAAAGGACTGTTTCCGTCGCCACGGGACGGTAATGTGCGGTTATCGTAATGACCCAACCGCCACTTGTCAGCAGGAATCGCCTGCCGCGCTGTAACAAATTCTGCTGTCGTGTTAATTTTGTGAGTAAATTTCACGAAAGGAGTTAACCAATGGACGCACTTGAACTGCTTGTTAACCGTCGTAGCGCTTCCCGCCTGGCCGAACCGGCACCCGTCGGCGAGCAGCTGGAAAACATTCTGCGTGCCGGAATGCGTGCGCCGGACCATGGCACATTGCAGCCGTGGCACTTCTTTATTATTGAAGGCGAAGGGCGTGACCGCTTCAGCCAGCTGCTGGAGCAGGGGGCTATTGCCGCAGGCCAGGATGAGAAGGGGATTGATAAAGCCCGCAACGCGCCGTTCCGCGCCCCAATGATTATTACCGTCGTGGCAAAATGCCAGCCTGACCATAAGGTGCCGGTCTGGGAGCAGGAGATGTCCGCCGGTTGCGCGGTAATGGCAATGCAGATGGCCGCCCTCGCGCAGGGCTTTAACGGCATCTGGCGTACCGGCCCGCTGACCGGGAGCGCCGCCGTGCGGGAAGGCTTCTCCTGCGGTGAACACGACAAGATTGTCGGCTTCCTCTACCTCGGCACTCCTCAGCTTAAAGCCTCCAGCACCGTTAGCGTGCCGGACACCACGCCTTTCGTCAGCCGTTTTTAACCACACGCGCTAAACTGTCTGGATTCTGAGCATACGCCGCAGAATTCAGACAGTCATACTTACCTCTTTATGGAATGAGCGCTACCATAGCGCGATTGAGATGACAGGAGACGTCCATGAGCGAGCAAACCATTCGTTTAACGCAGTACAGCCACGGAGCCGGTTGCGGTTGTAAAATTTCCCCGAAAGTGCTGGAGACCATTCTGCACAGTGAACAGGCGAAGTTTGTCGACCCGAACCTGCTTGTCGGTAACGAAACGCGTGACGATGCAGCGGTTTATGACTTAGGTAACGGCACCAGCATTATCAGCACCACTGATTTCTTTATGCCGATAGTCGATAACCCGTTCGACTTCGGGCGCATTGCGGCCACCAACGCCATCAGCGATATCTTTGCGATGGGCGGCAAGCCGATTATGGCGATCGCCATTCTGGGCTGGCCCGTTAACACCCTTGCGCCAGAGATTGCCCGTGACGTGATCGAAGGCGGGCGCTTCGCCTGCCAGCAGGCGGGAATTGCGCTGGCTGGCGGCCACTCCATTGATGCGCCGGAGCCGATCTTCGGCCTGGCCGTGACCGGCGTGGTGCCGACCGAACGCGTGAAGCGCAACAGCACCGCGCAGGCGGGCTGCAAGCTCTTCCTCACCAAGCCGCTGGGCATTGGCGTACTGACGACCGCAGAGAAAAAATCGCTGCTTAAGCCTGAACACGTCGGGCTTGCGACGGAGGTCATGTGCCAGATGAACCTCGCAGGTGCGGCTTTCGCCAGTATTGACGGCGTGAAGGCAATGACCGACGTGACCGGTTTTGGCCTGCTGGGGCACCTCTCAGAAGTGTGTCAGGGGGCGGGCGTGCAGGCGCAGGTCTGGTATCAGGACGTGCCGAAGCTGCCGGGCGTGGAAGAGTACATTGCTCAGGGCGCCGTTCCGGGCGGGACGCAGCGCAACTTCGCCAGCTACGGCCATCTGATGGGTGAAATGCCGGAAGCGTGGCGCAACCTGCTGTGCGATCCGCAAACCTCCGGCGGCCTGCTGCTGGCGGTGACCCCGGAAGCGGAAGCTGACGTTCAGGCGACGGCCGCCGAGTTTGGCATCACCCTGACGGCCATTGGCGAGCTGGTGACCGCCCGCGGTGGCCGCCCGATGATTGAGATCCGTTAATTCGATGAGGTTGTTTATTGCCGAAAAGCCGAGCCTGGCCCGTGCCATCGCCGACGTGCTGCCTAAGCCGCATCGCAAAGGCGACGGCTTTATCGAATGCGGTAACGGGCAGGTGGTCACCTGGTGTATCGGTCACCTGCTTGAACAGGCGCAGCCGGACGTTTACGACAGCCGCTATGCCCGCTGGAATCTCAACGATCTGCCGATCGTGCCGGAAAAGTGGCGTCTGCAACCTCGTCCTTCCGTCACTAAACAGCTTAACGTCATCAAGCGCTTCCTGCATGAGGCGACGGAGGTGGTGCATGCGGGTGACCCGGACAGGGAAGGGCAGCTGCTGGTAGACGAAGTGCTGGACTACCTGGAGCTGGCGCCGGAAAAGCGTCAGCAGGTGCAGCGCTGCCTGATCAACGACCTCAACCCGCAGGCGGTGGAGCGCGCGATTTCGCGCCTGCGCGCCAACAGCGAATTTATCCCCCTGTGTGTCTCCGCGCTGGCCCGTGCGCGCGCGGACTGGCTGTACGGGATCAACATGACCCGCGCCTACACCATCCTCGGACGCAATGCGGGCTATCAGGGCGTGCTCTCCGTGGGCCGCGTGCAAACCCCGGTGCTGGGGCTGGTGGTGCGTCGTGACGAAGAGATCGAAAATTTCGTCGCCAAGGATTTCTTTGAAGTCAAAGCGCATATCGTCACGCCGAAAGATGAGCGTTTTACCGCCGTCTGGCAGCCGAGCGACGCCTGTGAGTCGTATCAGGACGAAGAGGGGCGGCTGCTGCATCGTCCGCTGGCGGAGCACGTGGTCAACCGCATTACCGGCCAGCCCGCAATCGTCACCAGCTATAACGATAAACGGGAATCAGAGCCTGCACCTCTGCCGTTTTCCCTTTCGGCATTGCAGATTGAGGCCGCGAAAAAGTTTGGCCTGAGCGCGCAGAACGTGCTCGATATCTGCCAGAAGCTTTACGAGACCCACAAGCTGATCACCTACCCGCGTTCGGACAGCCGCTATCTGCCGGAAGAGCACTTCGCTGGCCGCCATTCGGTGATGAACGCCATTGGCGTCCATGCGCCGGATCTGCTGCCTCAGCCAGCGGTTAACCCGGATACCCATAACCGCTGCTGGGACGATAAAAAAGTCGATGCCCACCACGCGATTATCCCGACGGCGCGCGCCAGCAGTGTCAACCTTAGCGACAACGAAGCAAAGGTCTATAACCTGATCGCGCGTCAGTACCTTATGCAGTTCTGCCCGGACGCGGTGTTCCGCAAGTGCACGATCGAGCTGGAGATTGCCAAAGGCAAATTTATTGCGAAAGCGCGTTTCCTCGCAGAAGCGGGCTGGCGCACGCTGCTCGGCAACAAAGAGCGCGACGAGGAAAATGACGGCACGCCGCTGCCGGTGGTGGCGAAAGGTGACGAGCTGCTGTGCGAGAAGGGCGAAGTGGTTGAACGTCAGACCCAGCCGCCGCGCCACTTTACCGACGCCACGCTGCTTTCGGCGATGACCGGGATCGCCCGTTTTGTGCAGGATAAAGATCTGAAGAAGATCCTGCGCGCCACCGACGGTCTGGGCACGGAGGCAACCCGAGCGGGGATCATCGAATTGCTGTTCAAGCGCGGTTTTCTGGAGAAAAAAGGGCGCTATATCCACTCAACGGAGCCGGGCCGGGCGCTCATCCACTCCCTGCCGGAGCTGGCCGCAAGGCCGGATATGACGGCGCACTGGGAGTCGGTGCTGACGCAAATCAGCGAAAAGCAGTGTCGTTACCAGGACTTTATGCAGCCGCTGGTGGGCACGCTTTATCAGCTGATTGACCAGGCGCGCAGCACGCCGGTGAAGCGCTTCAGAGGGATGGTTGCACCCGGCGCTGGTGCGAAGAAACCCTTCAAAAAGAAAAAGAGCGCGGCCAAAAATACAGCTGCTTAAACCGTAGGCCGGGTAAGGCGCAGCCGTCACCCGGCGAAAAGCGGCTCTGCGGCCCTGAAAAAAAAGCCCGGTGGCGCTGACGCGTACCGGGCCTACAGGGCGAGATCGCAGCGAAATGTTAAATCACACCCTGCCCGATCATCGCATCTGCCACCTTCACGAACCCGGCGATGTTGGCGCCGCGCACGTAGTTGGTCTGTGACGCCTCGCCGCCATACTCCACACAGGCATGGTGAATATCCAGCATAATGTGGTGCAGACGGGCATCCACTTTCTCTGCCTTCCAGCCCATTCTCGCGGCGTTTTGTGCCATTTCCAGGCCGGACGTTGCCACGCCGCCCGCGTTCGCCGCCTTGCCCGGAGCAAACAGCACGCCCGCTTCGAGGAACAGATCGGTCGCTTCAATGGTGGTGGGCATGTTTGCCCCTTCCGCTACCGCCTTCACGCCGTTGCTAATCAGCGTACGGGCGGCGTCCACGTCCAGCTCGTTTTGCGTCGCGCACGGCAGGGCAATATCCACCGGCACGCCCCACGGCTGCTGGCCTTCCAGGTAGGTCAGGCCAAACTCGCGGGCATAGTCCGCCACGCGCCCGTCGCGGCTGGCTTTGATTTCGCACAGGCGCGCCAGTTTTTCTGTCGTGAAGCCGGCTTCATCCACCACCGTACCGCTGGAGTCGGATGCGGTTACCACGCGCGCGCCAAACGCCATCGCTTTCTCGATAGCGTACTGCGCCACGTTGCCGGAGCCGGAGACCGCCACGCGCATCCCCTCGAAGCTCAGGCCGTGACGCTTAAGCATCGCTTCGGTGAAATAGACCAGACCGTAACCCGTCGCTTCGGGGCGAATCAGGCTGCCGCCAAACGACAGCCCTTTGCCGGTAAAGACGCAGGCGCTGTTGTTGGAGAGTTTTTTCATCATCCCGGCCATAAAGCCCACTTCACGTCCGCCCACGCCAATATCACCGGCAGGGACGTCGGTATCTGGCCCAAGGTGACGATAGAGTTCAGTAACCAGCGCCTGACAGAAGCGCATCACTTCGCCTTCGCTTTTGCCTTTTGGATCGAAATCACTCCCGCCTTTGCCGCCGCCCATCGGCAGGGTAGTGAGCGCGTTTTTGAAGGTCTGCTCAAAGCCGAGGAATTTCAGAATCGACAGGTTCACCGACGGATGGAAGCGCATCCCGCCCTTAAACGGACCAATGGCGGAGTTAAACTGCACGCGCCACGCGCGGTTGACCTGCACCTGATTGCGATCGTCCACCCATGCCACGCGGAACTGGATCACGCGCTCCGGCTCCACCAGACGTTCAAGGAGCGCCATCTGGCGGTAGCGCGGGTTTTCTTCAAGGAAGGGCCACAGGGTGGTCATCACTTCACGAACGGCCTGGGCGAACTCGCTTTGGTGCGGGTCGCGCTGCTGAACGTGGGCAAGGAAGCTTTCCAGAGAGCGTGTCTGATCCATAGATATAAGAACCTCTTATAATAATTTATGCGCGTGGCGTAGATGTTATGTGTTGTTTTTTTGACTATACCACCCGCACCGCTTTGAGAGGCAAGCAGAAATTTAGGCCGAAAGGGAAATTAATGACGAGGCGTGCGTCATAACCAAAAGCGATGACGAGATAAATTAAAGATCCCGTCGCGATCTACCGTTATAGATTTAAACGATGCAAAGGAAAGAAAGTCTATGAACCGTTACGCAATGGCCGCGTTGTGCTTGATGTTTTCTGCCGGGGCGCAGGCTGACCGCCTACGACCAGATGTTGAAGTGAACGTGCCGCCAGAGGTCTTTAGCGCTGGCGGCCAGCGCGCGCAACCGTGCAGTCAGTGCTGTATTTATCAGGATCAAAACTATTCAGAAGGGGCGGTGGTCAGGGCGGATGGCGTACTGTTGCAGTGCCAGCGCGATGAACGCACCCTCAGTACGAACCCGCTGGTCTGGCGTCGCGTAAAAGAATAAACGCTTCCAGCAGCGGAATATCCGCCGGCGCTAACTCATAGCTGAAAGCGTCTTCTGGCGTGCACCACACCAGCGCCGAGTGGTAGTGCGCCTTCAGCTCGCCGCTAAATTCCGGCACGTACCAGGCGTGGAGGTGGATCAGCCGCTGCGACACTTCCCGCCGGTGGCTTGCCACATACTGCGCGGGCACGGCCTCAATGCCGAGCTCTTCACGCAGTTCGCGGATCAGCGCTTGGGGCTGAGTCTCACCGGCTTCAACCTTGCCGCCCGCAAATTCCCACATTCCTGGCTGATCCGCATGGGCAGGGCGCTGTGCCAGTAAAATCTTGCCCTCTTTTTCAAGGATGGCCGCAACAACATCGAGTGTTTTCAGCATGTTCGTCAATAATTAATAGCGAAAAACGACATATTATCGTGCCCTTTCAAAGAGTCCAGTCATCAGGAGAAACAGGTGAAAGAGACATCCGCCTGGGTTGCCCCCATTGAATCCCTTCCCGTCAGCCTCAAGCCTATTGCCGCGATGCAGAAAAAACACTTCGGTGCGGTGCTTAACCCTACCCGCTGGTGGGGGCGCATGCCGCGTCTTTTCTGGCTGGTGGCGCTGTTTGTTGGCTATCTGGAGCGGCGCCGGGCGCGTTTGACGCCGGTGCTACGTTCGCTGCTGATGACGCGGGTTTCGCAGATCTGCCACTGCGCTTTTTGTATCGATGCTAACAGCCTGCGTCTGGCCGAGCGGAGCGGGGCGCTGGATAAAGTGCAAGCCGTCAGCGACTGGCACCATTCCACCCTGTTCAGCGAAGAGGAGCGCGCGGCGCTGGCCTTTGCGGAGGCGGTCACCGCCACGCCGCCTCGGGTGGATGAAAATATCAAAAGCCAGCTAAAGCGCCACTTTACGGAAGAGACCATCACCGAAATGACGGCCCTGATTGCTTTTCAGAACCTTTCCGCCCGCTTTAATGCCGCACTGGATATTCCGGCGCAGGGGCTGTGCGCCACGTTTAAAGGTAAACCGCATGCTGGATAAACATCTGCACCCCCGGCTGAAGCCCGGGCTGAATCAGCTTGCTGCCGCGCTGGATAAACCGTTTATCACGCCTGACGGGTTAACGCTCGCCGGGTTTGCCATCGGCGTGCTGGCGTTACCGTTTCTGGCGCTGGGCTGGTATCCGGCGGCGCTGGTCGCCATTGTGCTGAACCGGCTGCTGGACGGGCTGGACGGCGCGCTGGCGCGTCGCCGTGGCCTGACGGATGCGGGAGGGTTTCTTGATATCGCCCTCGACTTCCTGTTTTACGCCCTGGTGCCGTTTGGCTTCGCGCTGGCCGCACCGGCTGAAAATGCGATTGCCGCCGCCTGGCTGCTGTTCGCGTTTATCGGTACGGGCAGCAGCTTTCTGGCCTTTGCCGCGCTGGCGGGGAAACATGATATCGATAACCCCGGCTACGCGCACAAGTCGTTTTATTACCTCGGAGGGTTAACGGAAGGAACGGAGACCATCGCGCTGTTTGTGCTGTGCTGCCTGTTTCCCGCACACTTCACGCTGTTTGCCTGGGCGTTTGGCGCGTTGTGCTGGCTGACCACCACAACGCGCATCTGGAGCGGTTACGTGACGCTGAAGTCACTCCCCCGCTAGCGTGTACGCTCCGGGCCGCGCGCGCCGGTGGAGACCGGGTTCTGCGGATGACTGCTCCATTCGTACCACCCGCCGTCGTAGACGGCCACGTGCTTCCAGCCCATGGCGCGGGCGTACATGAAGGCTTCAGACGCGCGCCAGCCGGTGCCGCAGTAAAACGCGACGTGCTGCTCCGGCAGGATATTCCACGTCTTCCACATGGCGGCGATATCATCGGCGCTGCGCATGGTGCCGTCCGGATTGTGGAAATCTTCCATGTGGGTCGCGTCGCTGCCCGCATGGCCCCAGCGCGCGCCGGCAATGTCACCTTTTGGCTTGATATAGCTGTAGCCGCTGGTTTCACCGATAAACTCCGGCCAGGAACGAATGCTCACCAGGGATGCATCCTGACGGTGCAGCATTCCCCGGGCCTGTTCCATATCCACCATCAGCTGGGGTTGACCCGGTATCGGCGCGCCAAAATCAGGGGCTGGCTTCACGTTCTCAGGCGTTCCGCGCTCAACGGGCAGGCTGGCGTCTGACCATGCCTTCCAGCCGCCGTCCAGAATACGCACATCCTTCACGCCCGCGTAGAGCATGATCTGCGCCACGCGCGCGGCGGCATACACGTCGCGACCGTACAGAATGACGGTGGTATCGTGACGGATCCCGTGCTTCGCCAGCATCGCTTTCAGCTTCTCGTCAGAGACCTTATTCCACAGCGGCTCGCTTTCCACTTCGTTGGTGTCAATGTAGCCCGCGCCGGGAATGTGGCTCAGGAGATAAAGCTTCGGCGCACCCCAGCCAGCCTCAATCACCTGCCAGTCGCCCGCCGGCGCGGCGGTAACCGGTTTATCCTGCTGCAACCGGTGGATCCACTGCGGATAAACCAGCTGTTCGAAATGCGCCAGCCGTTGCAGCCGGTCAGCCTGTTGCAGGGCATCGCTCAGGATGGAAACGCGGGTAAAGCCTGCTTTTTCCAGCCGCGTTTTGACGGTCTGGTTGTCGTCATCGTTGCCATAGAGCGCCACCGGCACGTCTGGCGTCAGCCGGTGCTGTTTTGCCCAGCCGCTGAGCTGTTCATCGCTCATTGCCCCAAGCCAGCGGGCAGAGAGATTAAGCGCGGCGGGCTCGTGCCCGGACGTTCCGCTCAGGGTCTGCGGCCAGCCGTTATAGAACGCACTGATACGCGTATCGATTACCGCGCCGTTCTTAGCCTGTAGCTGGGCCAGGGTGAGGGAGTGGGGCATATCAGCCGCCGTGGAGGAAAGTGAAGCGAGGCCGCAGATCAGGGCCAGCGCGGTCAGTTGAGAAACACGTTTCATCGAAAAACCTGACGTCATTAAAAGAGGATGGCATTGTCGTCGCTCCTGAGGCCAAAAACATTGCGTTAGCACATTATTGCCAGCGAGAAATCTCAATCACCTCCCCGCCGGGCGGAATATCTTCCTCATCGTGGGTGACCAGCACCACAGGGATCCTGCGCTGACGAGCGATCTCAAATACCCATGCGCGGAATGAGGCGCGCAGCGCTTTATCCAGACGACTGAACGGCTCGTCGAGCAGCAATGCCTGCGGCTGGGCGAGGAGGGCGCGCAACAGGCTCACCCGGGCGCGCTCGCCGCCGGAAAGGGTAGCCGGATCGCTGGCGTAGTGATTTGCCAGCCCGGCAGTGTCCAGGACCTGCTCGACCGCCTCGCGCCGGGCGCGCCCGGCAACGTGCGCCGGCAGCGCCAGCATCAGGTTTTGCCCCACGCTGAAGGCGTCAAACAGCAGGGCATCCTGAAAGAGAATGCCGATCCCGCGCGTTTCCACGGGAAGCAGATCGCAGCGACGATCGTTCAGCCACAGCTCGCCGTGCGCCTTAAAATCAGCGGATAACGCGCCCACCATCCAGGCGAAAAGGGTCGATTTCCCGCTCCCGGATGGCCCCATCAGCGTGACGATCTCCCCCGCCGGGACGCGGAAGTTGACCTCATGAAAGAGCGGCGAAATGGTGAGATTTTTCACGTTCAGCATCAACGTAATCCTTGTCTGTAACGGCCTACGAGGCGGGAGAGTAGCGCCGCAAGGGCGAAGACGCTGCTGGTCAACAGCAGCAGACCCAGCGCCCGGTTAGCCAGCACGGGCACGCTGCCGCCGCTGCTGAGGGCGACGGCCTCCGTCGTCAGGGTGGTGAGACGGCCCGCCCCCAGCCAGAGGGTAGGCATGTACTGGGCCATGCTCACGGAAAAGCCGGCTGCAAAGGCCAGCAGCGCCGGGCGAACCATCAATGGGCATTTTACGCGCCAGAAAATTTTCGTCCGTCGCCAGCCCAGCGTTCTGGCGGTCAGGATCAGACGGGGATCGATCCTGCGCCAGGCCGGTTGCAGCACCAGAAGCATCCACGGGATGACCCAGAGCATATGGCTCCAGAGCACCGCAGCGTACTCGCCGTCAATGCCCAGCCACAGCGCAACGGCATACTGCCCGGACACGAGCGGCAGCGCCGGGAGGGCAAGCGGCAGCCAGATCCACACCGCGCCGCGCGGCGGCCCCCACTCAAGCCAGAGCAGGATGATTGCCAGCGCTATCAGGCTCGACAGCAGTCCCAGCGAAAGGCTGTCGCTGACGGGGCCGACGTCGTCCCGGCGTGCCAGCAACAGCAGGACAAGCGCGCAGAGCACGCCGCACAGCGGCAGTAGCGCGCCCAGGGTACGTGCAGGCAGCACGAAATGCGAAGGATGACGGATCCCGGAGGTGTCCGGCCCGGCGCGCCGCCATGCCGTCCAGAGGCCGTAGCCTGCGGCCGCCAGCGTGGCCAGCAGCAGGAGTAACACCAGACACAGCAGCGTTCCCTTGGTGTGCTGCTGCGCATCGCCCTGGGTGAGCCACTGCCAGGCCAGTACCGCCAGCGTCGGCGGGTTGCCCGGCCCGAGCACAATGGCCACATTCACCGCGGATAGCGACCAGGCCAGCACCGCCAGCATCACGGCGCCCAGCGCCGGGGCGATGGCCGGAAGGATGAGCCAGCCGAGCGCCTGCATCCGCCCATAGCCGAAGGTATGCAGCACGATTTTCTGCTGGGCGAGGCGCTTTTCAGGCAGCGCGGCGTAGATCGCCCACAGAACGAACGCACTCTCTTTGACCGCCAGCGTCAGGCCAAGCCCGATACCGTAGCGGTCCAGCTGCGGCGAGCAGAATGTACAGAGCCGGTAAAACTGACCGCCTTCCGCAAACAGCAGCAGCGCACTGGTGGCGAAGGCGACGTGCGGCACGGCTAACAGCCACGGCAGGCGGGCGCTCAGGCGCTGCCAGCCTTCACCCGGCCAGAGAAGCGCAAGCAGGCTCAGGGCGATAATCAGCGAACCCAGCGTCGCGATCAGCGCTGACACCAGCGTGGCGGCCAGCGCCTGCGGCAGCTGTGGGTCGGCGAACAGCGCCGCCCAGTTGGCGAAAGAGAACGCCGGAGCCAGCAGCATGCCGCTGGCGGGAAGCAGCGGCAGATAGATCACCGCCATTGCTACCCACACCAGCCCGCTTAGCGGGTTCCGTAGCGGCGAAGCCATTCCTGCTCCAGGGCGTTCACCCAGGCGGCGTGCGGTTCGGGAAGCACATCTGGGGTGTCCGAAGGGGTAAAGGCGCGAAGCTGTTTTGCCGCTGTCGCAGGCAGTTTTCCGCCGTCCAGCACGCTCGGGTCACCCCAGACGGCAGGATCGGCTTTGCGGATCTGCGCCTGGGGTGACAGCAGGAAGTTCGCCACCACTTTTGCGCCCGCGCTCGCGCTCGCATTAGCCGGGATAGCGACAAAATGCACGTTGCCAATCATGCCCCGGCTAAAGCCGAAGCTGTAGCTGTCGGCAGGCAGTTCACCGCTCGCCACCTTTTGCTGCGCGTGGGCCGGATTGAACGTCAACGACAGGTTCAGGCTGCCGCTGGCCAGCAGCGTATCCATGCGCGCAGGCGACGGAGGAAAATCGTTCCCTTCACGCCACAGCAGGGGATGCAGCGTATCAAGATAGCGCCACAGCGGCGCGGTAACCTGCGCAAAGGTATTATCCGGCGCCTTTTTCAACGCCTCCGGATGGGCGGTCAACGCCAGCAGTAGCTGCTCAAGAAACGCGGTGCCGGTAAAATCAGGAGGGCGCGGATAGCTCACCTTACCGGGATGTTGCTGAGCGTAAACCAGCAGCGCGCGGGGATCTGCCGGCGGCGTCGGCATGCTCGATTTCCGGGCAATAAAGGTTAGCTGCGCGCCGCCCCAGGGGGATTCTGCGCCCTCGGTAGGAAGGGCAAAATCTTCCGTCACCGGCTTGCGGGTATCGACATAACGCCAGTTGGGCAGGGTTTGCGCCCAGCCGGTGAGCAGCAGGTTCGCCTCTTTCAGCGTGCGGAAGTTTTCACCGTTTACCCAGAGCAGATCCACCGACCCGTTACGGCTGCGTCCTGCGGCCTGTTCCGTCTGGATCCGCTTCACCGCGTCGGCGGCATCGGCCAGGTGAACGATCTTCAGGTTGATGGCGTAGTGCGTTTTCACTTCGCCGCTCACCCAGTCGAGGTAGCGGTTAACGGCCTCATCGCCGCCCCAGGCGTTAAACCAGACGGTCTGCCCGCTGGCCTGCTGTTGAATGGATTGCCAGCTCTGGGCTGCAAAAACGGGCGTTGCCAGCAGCAGACCCGTCAGAAACGCGCAAAAACGCACCCGGCGCATAATGCCTCACTTTTTAATCGAAGGGATGTATCGGGAAAACAGCCGGCGCGTAGCCAGCGGTAATAACCCCAGTAGTGTAAAGGCGAACAGCAATCCCGGCGACAGAATATCGTGCAGCGAGGTGAGTTTCCCCAGTTCGCGCCCGGCGTTCAGGTAGATGACGGTGGCAGGCAGCATGGCAAGCTGGCTCACCCACCAGTAGTGACGCACCTTAAGTCGGGTAAGGCCCATCAGCAGATTGACCAGAAAGAACGGAAACAACGGCATCAGGCGCAGGGCAAAAAGGTAGCGCGCGCCGTCGCGATCCATTCCCGCATCGATCGTGTTCATTTGTGCAGCAAAGCGCCGTTGCACCCAGTCCCGCAGCAGATAACGGCTGACGAGCATGGCAAGCGTGGCGCCGAACGTCGAGGCAAATGAGACCAAAAGCGTCGCCTCCCACAGGCTGAAAAGCGCCCCGCCGAGCAGCGTCAGAAGCGCGGCCCCGGGTATCGACAGCGCGGAGACCAGAACGTAAACCGCAAAATAGAGCAGCGCGCTCTGAAGGGGTGCCTGCTCCACACGATTGAGCAACGTTTGATGATGCATTTTTAACGCGTCGAGGGAGAGGACGCCCGGAGGAAGCAAAACAACGATCAAAACAAATGCGCCCAGAAGGGCGCACAGGAGAGTGATTTTTTTACTGTTCACTGAGGATTACAGCTTGAATGTTGCCCATACCGGCGCATGGTCGGACGGCTTTTCCATGCTGCGGATATCATAGTCGATACCGGTTTCAATGCAGCGCTCGGCCAGCGGGGCGCTTGCCAGCAGCAGATCGATTCGCAGGCCACGGTTGTCATCGAAGCCTTTCGAGCGGTAGTCAAACCACGAGAAGCGGTCCTGAGTCTGTGGGTTGGCATGACGGAAGGTATCCACCAGTCCCCAGCCGAGCAGGCGCTCCATCCACTCGCGCTCCTCCGGCAGGAAAGAGCATTTGCCGGTGCGCAGCCAGCGCTTGCGGTTCTCTTCGCCGATGCCGATATCCAGATCCGTCGGGCTGATGTTCATGTCGCCCATGATCAGCACTGGATTCTCTTTTTTGAGTTCGGTTGCCAGGTAGTTTTGCAGATCCTGATAAAACTTCGCTTTAGCCGGGAATTTGGTTTCATGATCGCGGCTTTCACCCTGCGGGAAATAGCCGTTGATGACGGTAACGTTGCCGAGTGCGGAAGGAATTTCCGCCATGATGATGCGGCGTTGCGCCTCTTCACCGTCCCCCGGGAAGCCACGACGTACCGAGACCGGCGTAGCTTTGGTCAGCAGCGCAACGCCGTAGTGGCCTTTCTGACCGTTGTAAAAGACGTTATAGCCCAGCTTCGCTACCTCTTCGAGCGGGAACATATCGTCGTGAACTTTTGTCTCCTGCAAGCCGATCACATCTGGCTGATGTTGCTCAACAATCGCTTCAAGCTGGTGAGGGCGGGCACGCAGGCCGTTGATATTAAAAGAGACAAATTTCATAGTCGCTGCCAATGCAAGGTGAATAGTGCATGGATGGTAGCAGAATTTACGTCGTCTGTTATCCGCTTCGCCCAATTACTGCGACAGATAATGCCAACGGTGCAATATTTGCACCATTTCGACGCGCGTTGCCCTCAAACAGGGCGTAAAGGACCAATAAATTTCGCGAGCGATCACAATTCCAGAATTATATTTGGTCTCTGCATACTCTTTCTTGTTTTCATGCGGCAAAGCGCCGCTTGCTGTAAAAATATTCACTATTTATGCAACAACAGTGAATAATTCCATATTGTAACTCGTTGATATTCTGTTACCACAACCCGTTTATGCATTTTTATCGCTGGCTGGCACGAACGCTGCAATCTACATTCACAGTGCAAACACTCAATTATTTAACATTTAAACAACCTTTTATTTACCGGATGAGGTCGCTATGTCTCTGTCAGTTACGCGTGAAAATTTCGATGAATGGATGATGCCGGTATACGCTCCGGCGGCTTTTATTCCGGTACGTGGGGAAGGCTCTCGCCTGTGGGATCAGCAGGGCAAGGAGTACATCGACTTTGCGGGTGGTATTGCGGTGAATGCGCTGGGCCACGCAAACCCGGCGCTGCGGCAGGCGCTGAACGACCAGGCGGCGAAATTCTGGCATACCGGCAACGGGTACACCAACGAACCGGCGCTGCGCCTGGCGAAAAAGCTGATTGACGCCACTTTCGCAGAAAAAGTCTTTTTCTGTAACTCCGGCGCGGAAGCGAACGAAGCGGCGCTGAAGCTGGCGCGAAAATATGCGCACGATAAATTCGGCGCGCACAAGAGCGGCATTGTCGCCTTCAAAAACGCCTTCCATGGCCGCACGCTGTTTACCGTCAGTGCGGGCGGTCAGCCCTCGTATTCTCAGGATTTTGCGCCGCTGCCGCCGGATATCCGTCACGCGGCGTATAACGATTTACACGCTGCCAGCGAGCTGATTGACGATAACACCTGTGCGGTGATCGTGGAGCCTATGCAGGGTGAAGGCGGCGTCATGCCCGCTCAGAAAGCGTTCCTGCAAGGGCTGCGCGAGCTGTGCGATCGTCACAACGCGGTGCTGATTTTTGACGAAGTACAGACCGGCGTGGGCCGTACGGGCGAGCTATACGCCTACATGCACTATGGCGTGACGCCGGATGTGCTGTCGACGGCCAAAGCGCTCGGCGGCGGTTTCCCGGTGGGAGCGATACTGACCACCGATACATTTGCCAGCGTGATGACCGTGGGCACCCATGGCACCACATACGGCGGTAACCCGCTGGCAGCCGCTGTTGCCGGGCAGGTGCTGGATATCATCAATACCCCTGAGGTGCTTAACGGCGTGAAGCAGCGTCACCAGTGGTTTGTTGAGCGTCTGACCGCCATCAATAACCAGACCGGGCTGTTCAAAGAGATCCGCGGTCTGGGGCTGTTAATTGGCTGTGAGCTTGCCCCTGAGTTTGCCGGAAAAGCGAAGCTGATTTCACAGGAAGCGGCAAAACAGGGCGTGATGGTGCTGATTGCCGGTGCCAACGTGGTGCGGTTTGCCCCTGCGCTGATCGTCAGCGAGGAAGAGGTCAGAACCGGGTTAGATCGTTTTGCGCTGGCCTGCGAACAGGTGAAATCCGGGGTGTCATCATGATGGTCATCCGTCCCGTTGCGCACGGCGATCTCGCCGGGCTTATGCAGCTTGCCGGTAAGACAGGGGGCGGGCTGACCTCGCTGCCTGCCGATGAAAAAACGCTGTCGGCGCGCATTGAGCGCGCCCTGCAAACCTGGCAGGGGACGTTGCCAAAGAGCGAACAGGGCTATGTGTTCGTGCTGGAAGAGACCGACACGGGGACCGTGGCGGGGATCTGCGCCATCGAAGTGGCCGTCGGGCTTAACGATCCGTGGTACAACTACCGCGTCGGCACGATGGTCCACGCCTCGAAAGAGCTGAACGTTTACAACGCGTTGCCGACGCTCTTTCTCTGTAATGACCATACCGGCGCCAGCGAGCTCTGCACGCTTTTCCTCGATCCGGACTGGCGCAAGGAGGGCAACGGCTATCTGCTCTCCAAATCGCGCTTTATGTTTATGGCCGCCTTTCGCGACCGCTTCAACGAAAAAGTGGTCGCCGAGATGCGCGGCGTGATTGATGAGACGGGCTACTCGCCGTTCTGGGAGAGCCTGGGCGAACGCTTCTTCTCCATGGAGTTCAGCCGGGCGGATTACCTGTGCGGCACCGGTCAGAAGGCGTTTATCGCCGAGCTGATGCCGAAGCATCCTATCTATACCCATTTCTTAACGCCGGAAGCGCAGGCGGTAATTGGTGAAGTCCATCCGCAAACCGCCCCGGCCCGCGCGGTACTGGAGAAAGAGGGATTTCGCTACCGTAACTACGTCGACATCTTCGACGGCGGCCCGACGCTGGAGTGCGACATTGACCGCGTGCGCGCTATCCGTAAAAGCCGTCTGGTCGAGGTTTCGGAAGGCCAGCCCGCACCAGGCGAATGGCCGGCCTGCCTTGTCTCGAACGAGAATTACACCAGCTTCCGCGCCATGCTGGTGCGAACCAACCCGGCATGCGAGCGTCTGGTGCTGACGCCTGCGCAGCTGGATGCCCTGAAATGTAACGCCGGCGATACGGTTCGCCTGGTACGACTCTGCCCTGAGGAGAAAACAGCATGACTCTATGGATTAACGGTGACTGGGTAACGGGCGAGGGTGAGGCGCGGATTAAAACCAATCCGGTGGGCCAGGAAGTGCTCTGGAAGGGGAACGACGCCAGCCCCGGGCAGGTTGAACAGGCCTGCCAGGCCGCTCGCCGCGCGTTTCCGGTGTGGGCGAAACGGCCATTCTCCGAGCGTCAGGCGTTGGTTGAGAAATTTGCCGGATTGCTGGAGGCGAATAAGGACGAACTGACGCGCATCATCGCGTCCGAAACCAGCAAACCGCGCTGGGAAGCGACAACCGAAGTCACGGCGATGATCAACAAAATCGGTATATCGGTGAAGGCGTACCACGCCCGCACCGGCGAGCAGCATACCGATATGCCGGACGGCGCCGCCACGCTGCGCCACCGTCCGCACGGCGTGCTGGCGGTGTTCGGCCCGTATAACTTCCCCGGTCATCTGCCGAACGGGCATATCGTACCTGCGCTGCTGGCGGGGAATACCGTCATCTTCAAGCCGAGCGAGCTTACGCCGTTAACCGGCGAGGCGGTGGTGAAGCTGTGGGAGCAGGCCGGGCTGCCGCCGGGCGTGCTGAATCTGGTGCAGGGCGGGCGTGAAACCGGTCAGGCGCTGAGCGCGCTGAGCGACATTGACGGCCTGCTGTTCACCGGCAGTGCCGGAACGGGGTATCAGCTGCATCGCCAGCTGGCGGGGCAGCCGGAAAAAATTCTGGCGCTGGAGATGGGCGGCAATAACCCGCTGATTGTGGAAGATCCGGATGATATTGACGCCGCGGTCCATCTGACCATTCAGTCGGCATTCATTACCGCCGGGCAGCGCTGCACCTGCGCCCGTCGTCTGCTGGTGAAACGCGGCCCGCAGGGCGACGCGTTCCTGAAGCGCCTGGTTGACGTGAGCGCGCGTCTGTCCCCCGCGCAGTGGGATGCCGAGCCGCAGCCGTTTATCGGCGGGCTGATTTCCGAGCAGGCCGCGCAGAATGTGCTGAAAGCCTGGCAGGAGCATGTGACGCGCGGGGCGAAAACCCTGCTGGAGCCGAAACAGGTCGCGCCGGGCACCTCGTTACTGACGCCCGGCATTATTGAGATGAGCGGTGTTGACCCTGTGCCGGATGAAGAGGTCTTTGGCCCGCTGCTGTGCGTCTGGCGCTATGACGATTTTGATGCTGCGATCGCGATGGCCAACAACACCCGCTACGGCCTGTCGAGCGGCCTGATATCGCCGCATCGCGAAAAATTCGACCAGCTGCTGCTGGAAGCGCGCGCCGGGATCGTGAACTGGAACAAACCGCTGACCGGCGCGGCGAGCACCGCGCCGTTCGGTGGCGTAGGGGCGTCGGGCAACCATCGCGCCAGCGCCTGGTATGCCGCCGATTACTGCGCATGGCCGATGGCAAGCCTGGAAACCCCGGTGCTGACGCTGCCGGAGTCGTTGAATCCTGGGCTGGATTTTACAGAGGGTGATACCCATGAAAGCGCGTGAGGTTAACTTTGACGGGCTGGTGGGGCTGACGCACCACTATGCCGGGCTGTCGTTCGGCAATGAAGCCTCGACGAAGCACCGCTTCCAGGTCTCGAACCCGAAACTGGCGGCGAAGCAGGGGCTGCTGAAAATGAAAGCGCTGTCCGATGCCGGTTTCCCGCAGGCGGTGATCCCGCCGCAGGAGCGCCCAAACGTGGCCGTGCTGCGCCAGCTGGGCTTCAGCGGCACGGATGAGCAGGTCGTGGAAAAAGCCGGTACGCAAACGCCACAGCTGCTTTCTGCGGCCAGTTCAGCCTCTTCGATGTGGGTGGCGAATGCCGCCACCGTCGCGCCGTCGGCGGATACGCTGGACGGCAAAGTGCATCTCACCGTTGCTAACCTGAACAATAAATTCCACCGCGCCAGCGAAGCGGAGACCACCGGACGCGTGCTGCGCGCCATTTTTAATCATGAGGCGCATTTCGAGGTCCATCAGGCGCTGCCGCAGGTTGCGATGTTTGGCGACGAAGGGGCGGCAAACCACAACCGTCTGGGCGGCGACTATGGCGATCCGGGTTTGCAGCTGTTTATCTACGGACGAGAAGAGGGCGGCCACGCCGCGCCGGTTCGTTATCCGGCGAGACAAACCTTGGCCGCGAGCCAGGCGGTGGCGCGGCTGAACCAGGTGAATCCTTCTCAGGTGATTTTCGCCCAGCAAAATCCGCAGGTGATCGACCAGGGCGTGTTTCATAACGACGTGATTGCCGTTTCGAACCGCCAGGTGCTGTTTTGCCACGAACAGGCGTTTGCCCATCAGGAAAAGCTGCTGGCCACGCTGCGTGAACGCGTGCCGGGATTTATGCCGATTCAGGTGCCCACGCAGGCGGTAAGCGTGCAGGATGCCGTCGAAACCTACCTCTTCAACAGCCAGCTGTTGAGCCGGGAAGACGGCAGCATGATGCTGGTGCTGCCCCAGGAGTCCCGCAATCATCAGGGCGTCTGGCGCTATCTCAGCGAGCTAGTGCAAGCGGATAACCCGATTGATGAACTCCGCGTATTCGATCTGCGGGAAAGTATGGCCAATGGCGGGGGACCGGCATGCCTGCGCCTTCGCGTGGTACTCACGCCGGAGGAGATGCAGGCGGTGAATCCGGCGGTGATGATGAACGACACCCTGTTCAATACCCTCAACGACTGGGTGGATCGCTACTATCGCGACCGTCTGGTTCAGGCCGATCTGGTTGATCCGCAACTGCTGCGCGAAGGCCGCGAGGCGCTGGATGCCCTGTCGACCATCCTGCAACTGGGATCGGTTTATCCGTTCCAGCGCTAAGGAGACGATATGGAAAACTTACTGGCGCTGACGCTGGCTGGAAAGACACCGGAGCGGCACGAGGGGGAAGGCCCCTCATTCCACTGGCGATGGCTGGGACCGGGCGTGCTTGAGCTGACGCCGTTGGAGGAATATGACCTGTCGCTGCTGCTCTCCACCGGCATTCACGGAAACGAAACCGCGCCCGTGGAGATTGTCGATCTGTTGCTGCACGCGCTCTGTCGCAAGGAGATCATGCTGCACTGCCGTCTGCTGATAGTGTTGGGAAATCCGCCTGCGCTGGCGCAAAACAAACGGTATCTCGTGAGCGACCTCAACCGCATGTTTGGGGGGCGCTGGACGCAATTTCCAGAGAGCGATGAAACGACGCGCGCGCAATGGCTGGAGGAGGTGGTGACGACGTTTTTTGCCGGGGCGGGGGCAACGCGCTGGCACCTCGATCTGCATACGGCCATTCGCGCCTCGTATCACGTGCGTTTTGGCGTTTTACCGCAGCGAAACCAGCCCTGGGATGAAGCGTTTCTGGACTGGCTTGGCGATGCCGGGCTGGAGGCGCTGGTTTTCCACCAGACGCCGGGCGGCACGTTTACCCATTTCACCTGCGAGCGTTTTGGCGCGCTTTCCTGCACCCTGGAGCTGGGAAAAGCGTTGCCGTTCGGGCAAAACGACCTGACCCGTTTTGCTCCTACGCATCAGGCGCTGCGGGCATTGCTCGCAGGGGTTGCGCCGGAACACGCCCGTGAACCCGTCGTGCGCTATCGGGTCGTGCAGCAGATCACGCGCCGCAGCGAGGCTTTCCATCTTCATATGGCGCCCCATACGCTGAACTTTACGCCGTTTCGACAGGGAGTCCTGCTCGCGGAAGATGGTGAGACCCGCTATGCGGTACAGCACGCCACGGAATATGTTTTATTCCCTAATCCGTCGGTCGCATTTGGTTTGCGGGCCGGCTTGATGCTGGAAAAAATGTCCTGATCGTTTCCCCTCGCGTAGACCGGAGGGGACGTGAAGAATAAATTTCTTAGCGATAAAAGCGCTCTTGTATAGTTTGCGGAATTTTCCTGGAGTATTGCTTTATTATTAAACGGCACTTCGTTATACTTCTCCATAATCTCTTTAAAATCATCCTGTTGAATATTTCTGTTTCATCTCTCCACGCTTTTTCCTTAATTTCTCCATAATTGGCGAAAACGTGTTTTTTATACTTTCATTGTTTTACCATTGCTCTGACTAATTGACGATAAACCCCGTAAAGTTAATCTCGTCAACACGGCATAGCGCCGAAGAATAACTGAAAGTAAGGAAAGACATTATGCGTAAATTAACTGCACTGTTTGTTGCCTCTACCCTGGCTCTGGGCGCTACCAGCATGGCGTTCGCCGCAGATACCGCGACCACTACCGCCGCGCCGGCTGAAGGCAAAATGATGATGCATCATAAAGGCAAGCCGGGTATGCATCATGAGATGATGATGTTTAAAGACCTGAACCTGACCGACGCGCAGAAGCAGCAGATCCGCGACATCAGAAAAAGCCAGCGTGACCAGATGAAGCGTCCTCCGCTGGAAGAGCGCCGCGCGATGCATGACATCATTGCCAGCGACAGCTTCGATAAAGCAAAAGCAGAAGCGCAGATCGATAAAATGGCCGAGCAGCATAAAGCGCGCATGCTGGCCCACATGGAAACCCAGAACAAGATTTACAACATTCTGACGCCGGAACAGAAAAAGCAGTTTAATGCCAATTTTGAGAAGCGTCTGACAGAACGTGCAGCGCCGGAAGGTAAAATGCCTGCACCAGCCGAATAATCGGCTCACTCTCTTAAGACCGCCGGGCTCCTGTCTTCAAAAGCGAAAACGCTGTGGACAGGACCGGCGGTTTTTCTTTTGCCCCATGCCTAAGGTCTGGCCTTACCGCTGCCGATAATACGTCTGTGAAATGCCCTGGCGCACGGTGCGTCCTTCAGGAGTGGTAATGGAATTCTTTGATATCCGTAAAATGCCCGTCAGTCTCTGGCGTAACGGCGCGGGTGAGACGCGTGAGATTTGCTGTTTCCCTCCCGCGACGCGGGATTTTTCCTGGCGGGCCAGCATCGCCTCCATCGCCAGTAACGGCGAATTTTCCGCTTTTCCGGGCGTTGACCGGGTGATAACGCTGCTGGAAGGCGGCGAGGTGACGCTGGACGCGGGCAGGGCGTTTTGCCATACCCTGAAGCACCATCAGCCTTACGGCTTTGCGGGCGATCTGACTGTAAAAGCGGTGCTCACGGAGGGGCAGATGTCGATGGATTTCAACATCATGACCCGACGGGAGCACTGTCAGGCAAAGGTGCGCGTTGCTACCCGAACGTTCACCACCTTTGCGTCACGCGGTGGGGTGGCGTTCGTGTTAAGCGGGGCCTGGCAACTGGGCGACAAATTACTGACCGCCGATCAGGGCGCCAGCTGGGAAGCAGGCACCCATACCCTCCGATTACTGGAAACGAAAGGGGCGCTGCTGTTCAGTGAAATTACCTGGCTGCCGGGTCAGTGAGCGCGATGATCTCATATTTTCCGGTTAACAGCGGCTTACAGAGAATTTTGTAACCGTCCTGATCGAACCCGGCGGGGGTGCGTAGCAGAGCGGTGGCGTCATCCAGGCTATCTACGGCGCCAAGCCAGAGCCAGTTGCGAATGATGTGATAATGCGTCATATCCTCGCGGGTTTCTTTCAACGCCACCGCGCCTTCCCACGGCCAGCAGTTGACGCTGATCGAGGCCAGGCCCGCCATAAACCGGGCGTGATGGTCTTCAACGCTCTCTCTTCCACAGCACGCCCCGGCGCAGCGTTTCAGCGCGGAACGGAAACAGGCGCGACCGCGGGTGGTGGCTTCCAGCCCCAGCAGGCCGTAGCAAAGCTGTAATTCATCAGCCAGGGATTGCAGGGTTTGCAGTGCGGCACGTTTGTTGGCAAACAGGCCGTAAAGATTCGGTTCATGTGAAAAATCCACTTCACGGGCATACACCACCTGCGGTTTTCCCGCGTTGACCTGCAAGGAACACAGCTGGCGGTTGCGGCGCAGGCGTTTGTTAAACAGCGGCTGCTGTTCCTTGATGAGCCTGGCTTCGAGCAGAAGGGCACCCAGTTCGCCTGCCGTCTCGATCCAGGTGATCCGCCGGGACTGCCTGAGCATCGACGCCTCGTCTGGCGTACGCAGGTGCGACATCACCCGGCTGCGGATATTCACGCTTTTGCCGATATAGAGCGGCATGGTGTCGCTGTCGCCGTGGAAGAAATAGACGCCAGGCTGTTTAGGCAATGCCTCAAGCCAGGGGCGAAGATGTTCGGGATATTCGTAGATAGCCGCCGCTTCAAACTCAAGACGCGGGGCGGATTGACGCCTGCTCACATACTGCTCCATATACTGTTCAGGTATACAGTGTAGCAGGTGTTTGGTGGTTAAAAAAGATCCGGGTGGCGGCTACGCCTCACCCGGCCTGCAACAGCGCGGAACCGTAAGCCCAGCAAGCGAAGCGCCGCTGAGCAAACATGTTGGCTATTTCTTCCAGAAGTCGTCAAACACCGTGATTGGCGGACGGCGCTTGTGCTCGGTTTTCAGATACCAGCCTTCGATAATTTTTGCAGTCCCTTCGTCGAGCGTTTTGCCTTCGAGATAATCATCGATGTTGTCATAACTCACGCCCAGCGCCGCTTCATCCGGCAGGGAAGGACGATCGTCCTCGAGGTCTGCCGTTGGCGCCTTCTTATAAAGGTGTTCCGGGCAGCCCAGCGCCGCCAGCAGCTGCTTGCCCTGACGCTTGTTCAGGCGGAAGAGCGGGTTGATGTCCGTGCCGCCATCGCCGTATTTGGTGAAGAAGCCGGTAATGGCTTCTGCGGCGTGGTCGGTGCCGACGACCACCCCTTTGGTCATGCCTGCGATACTGTACTGGGCCTTCATGCGCTCGCGGGCTTTCTCGTTGCCGCGAACAAAATCGCTCAGTTCAATGCCGGCTTCACGCAGGGCCTGCTCGCTTGCCAGCACCGATCCTTTGATGTTCACGGTAAGCACGCGGTCCGGCTGGATAAAGGCGATAGCATCCTGGCAATCCTGCTCGTCGGCCTGCACGCCATACGGCAGACGTACGGCAATAAATTGCAGCGCGGCGTCACCGGTCTCGTCACGCAGCTCGGAGATGGCCATCTGGCTCAGCTTACCGGCCAGCGTGGAATCCTGACCGCCGCTGATACCCAGCACCAGCGTCTTCAGGAAAGGGTGTGCAGACAGGTAAGCTTTCAAAAAATCAACGCTACGACGGATCTCTTCATTGTCATCAATCGCAGGTTTCGCGCCCAGCGCCTGGATAATTTCTTGTTGCAGAGCCATTACGCCCTCCCTATGCAGAACCAAACAGAATGTACGATCTGTTAAAACTAACCCTTTGTCGGGAAAACGACAAGGATCACAGTTTTGAGTGTACTGTTTTACAGCGATTTCGCAGCTTATCGTTGTTTTATTAGAATTTTCCGAAATTCGTCTGGCGTAACTCGCAAAGTTGAACAATAGTAATTTTTATCCCATGCTTAGTTAACACGCTGATAAACAAGAGGACGGAATATGAACAAGAACGTAGCAGGAATTTTAAGCGCAGCGGCGGTACTGACTATGCTGGCAGGGTGTACAGCTTACGATCGCACCAAAGATCAGTTCACACAGCCAGTGGTTAAAGACGTCAAAAAAGGGATGACGCGTTCCCAGGTTGCGGCCATTGCCGGTAAACCTTCTTCTGAGGTCACCATGATCCACGCGCGTGGTACCTGCCAGACCTATATTCTGGGTCAACGCGATGGTAAGGCAGAGACCTACTTTGTCGCCCTGGATGATACGGGTCACGTCATCAATTCTGGTTACCAGACCTGTGCTGAATACGACACCGACCCGCAGGCACCTAAGGCACAGTAAGCGTACTTGCGCGCGAGCGATTGAAACCGGCCTGAAGGCCGGTTTTTTTATGCATACGTAAATCTTATTTCTTGTCGCGAATTATTTGCCTGAAATGTGAAGGTAGTCAACAAGCCAGGTCAATGAGAGACAATTTTAGTCTGTCCAGAATTATCCCCTCCCTGTACCATTGCGTATACTCACTTCAACAACAAACAATGTTCAGCACACTGCCCGTCAGCCAGGATAGCGAGTCGAGTGATAGCGCGACGGCGGACAGTCCAATAAGAGGGAAATTATCATGGAAAAGAAACATATCTACCTGTTCTGCTCTGCGGGCATGTCAACTTCGCTGCTGGTTTCCAAAATGCGCGCGCAGGCCGAAAAATATGAAGTCCCTGTGGTGATTGAAGCGTTTCCGGAAACGCTGGCGGGCGAAAAGGGCCAGGCGGCAGACGTTATTTTACTGGGGCCGCAAATCGCTTATATGTTGCCCGAAATTCAACGTCTTCTCCCTAATAAGCCGGTTGAAGTGATCGACTCCGGTCTGTACGGCAAGATTGATGGTTTAGGTGTATTAAAAGCTGCTGTTGCGGCGATTAAAAAAGCTGCTAATTAATTTTTTATTTTTCCCGTCAAAGAGTTATTTCACACACAATACGCCGTAACGGTTGTTGCGGCATTTAAGGGTATTTTCCTATGAGTAAAGTCATCGCTTCACTTGAAAAGGTACTCCTTCCTTTTGCTGTTAAAATAGGAAAGCAGCCTCACGTTAATGCCATTAAAAACGGCTTTATTAAATTAATGCCGTTGACGTTAGCCGGGGCAATGTTCGTTTTAATTAACAACGTTTTTCTGAGCTTTGGTGAAGGTTCCTTTTTTTATTCATTAGGAATTAGGTTAGATGCTTCCACTATTGAAACCCTTAATGGTTTAAAAGCCATTGGCGGCAACGTATACAACGGTACGTTGGGTATTATGTCGCTAATGGCGCCTTTCTTTATCGGTATGGCGCTGGCGGAAGAGCGTAAAGTGGATCCGCTGGCGGCGGGCTTACTGTCTATAGCCGCGTTTATGACCGTCACGCCGTACAGCGTGGGTGACGCTTACGCCGTAGGCGCCAACTGGCTGGGTGGGGCAAACATCATTTCCGGTATTATTATCGGGCTGGTGGTGGCCGAAATGTTCACCTTTATTATTCGCCGCAACTGGGTTATCCGCTTGCCGGATAGCGTTCCGGCCTCCGTTTCTCGTTCATTTTCCGCGTTGATTCCGGGCTTTATAATTCTCTCCATTATGGGGATTATTGCCTGGGCGCTCTCTCACTGGGGGACTAACTTCCACCAGATCATTATGGACTCTATCTCAACGCCGCTGGCGTCGATGGGTAGCGTGGTCGGTTGGGCGTACGTCATCTTTACCTCCCTGCTGTGGTTCTTCGGCGTGCATGGTTCACTGGCACTGGCGGCGCTGGACAGCGGTATTATGACCCCGTGGGCACTGGAAAACGTCGCGCTTTACCAGCAGTACGGCTCCGTCGATGCGGCGCTGGCGGCCGGTAAAACCTTCCATGTGTGGGCGAAGCCGATGCTGGACTCCTATATCTTCCTGGGCGGTACCGGGGCGACGCTGGGTCTGATCATCGCGGTCTTTATTGTCTCTCGCCGCGCTGACCATCGTCAGGTTGCGAAGCTGGCCCTGCCGTCAGGCATCTTCCAGATTAACGAGCCGATCCTGTTTGGTCTGCCGATTATCATGAACCCGGTGATGTTTATTCCCTTCATCCTGGTTCAGCCGCTGCTGGCCGCGATTACGCTGACGGCGTACTACCTGGGCATTATCCCGCCGGTGACCAACATTGCACCGTGGACGATGCCGGCCGGTCTGGGCGCGTTCTTCAACACCAACGGTAGCGTGGCCGCCTTCCTGCTGGCGATATTTAACCTCGGGATTGCAACCCTGCTCTACATGCCGTTCGTGGCGATTGCGAACAAAGCCGCAACGGTGATCGATGAAGAAGAGAGCGAAGAGGATATCGCCCTCGCACTGAAATTCTAAAATTGCACGGCGCGGGGCAACCCGCGCCAGCGTAAAGGAGCTGAAGATGTTAGATTTAGACAGTATCGTCGCAGAAGAAACCGCAGAGAACGATCTGGAAGAGGTGGTGATGGGTCTTATCATCAACTCCGGGCAGGCGCGCAGCCTGGCGTATGCGGCGCTTAAGCAGGCTAAGCAGGGCGATTTCGTTGCCGCGAAAACCATGATGGAGCAGTCCCGTACGGCGTTAAACGAAGCGCATCTGGTACAGACGAAGCTCATCGAAAGCGACCAGGGTGAAGGGAAGATGAAGGTGAGCCTTGTGCTGGTACATGCGCAGGATCACCTGATGACCTCCATGCTGGCGCGCGAGCTGGTAGCGGAGCTCATTGAGCTTCACGAGAAGATGCAGTAAGTCAGTTCAGGCAGCAGGAGGTCAGCACGATGGAAATCAAAACCGCACATGAGCAGCAGCTGTTTAACGGCAAGAATTTTCACGTGGTGATATACAACAAGACGGAGAGCGCCAGCGGTCTGCACCAGCACGACTACTACGAGTTCACGATTGTTCTGACCGGGCGCTATTATCAGGAGATCAACGGTAAGCGCGTCCTGCTTGAGCGCGGTGATTTCGTCTTTTTGCCGATGGGATCTTATCACCAGAGCTTTTATGAGTTTGGTGCGACGCGCATTCTGAACGTAGGGGTGAGCAGGCGTTTCTTCGAGAAGCACTATCTGCCACTGGTCCCGTTCTGCTTTGTGGCGTCACAGGTGTATCGCGTCAAAAATGAGTTTATGACCTGGATTGAAACGGTTATTGCCTCGCTGAATTTCCGCGACAATGAATTTGATGAATTTATTGAAACCGTGACGTTCTACGTGATGAATCGCCTTCGCCATCACCGTGAAGAACAGCAGGTGGTGGACGATATTCCCCAGTGGCTGCGCAGTACCGTGGAGCTGATGCACGACAAAGGGCAATTCAGCGATAACGCGCTGGAAAACATGGTCGCGCTGTCGGGTAAATCGCAGGAATATTTAACGCGCGCCACGCAGCGCTATTATCGTAAAACGCCTGTGCAAATTATTAATGAAATCCGCATTAATTTTGCCAAAAAGCAGCTGGAAATAACGAACTACTCTGTCACCGATATCGCTTACGAATCCGGTTACAGCAGCCCCAGCCTGTTTATTAAAACCTTTAAGAAACTGACTTCATTTACCCCGAACAGTTACCGCAAAAATTTAACGGTAATTAATTAATTTTCGGCGGTTTATCCGCCAGGAATATTGACGTAATGGCTTGCCCAAATAGCGGGAAGAGTACGCTATACCTTGCAGGCGATTAACCTGATACGCTAAGGGAGAGATTATGCAAAAGAAATTAAAAGTCGTAACCATTGGTGGCGGCAGCAGCTATACCCCGGAATTACTTGAAGGTTTCCTGAAACGTTATCATGAATTACCGGTCAGCGAATTATGGCTGGTGGATGTTGAAGAAGGTCAGGAGAAGCTGAATATTATTTTTGAGCTGTGCCAACGCATGGTTGAAAAGGCAGGCGTGCCCTTAACTGTGCACAAAACGCTGGATCGCCGCCTGGCGCTGAAAGATGCTGACTTCGTGACCACGCAGCTGCGCGTCGGCCAGTTGAAAGCGCGTGAGCTGGACGAGCGCATTCCGCTGAGCCACGGTTATCTGGGGCAGGAAACCAACGGGGCAGGCGGCCTGTTTAAAGGTCTGCGTACCATTCCGGTTATTTTTGACATCATCAAAGACGTGGAGGAGATCTGCCCGAACGCGTGGGTGATTAACTTTACCAACCCGGCTGGAATGGTCACCGAGGCGGTTTATCGCCACACCGGTTTCAAACGCTTTATCGGCGTCTGCAATATTCCGATTGGCATGAAAATGTTCATCCGCGATGTGCTGGCACTGAACGATAACGACGAACTGTCCATTGATCTGTTCGGCCTGAACCACATGGT
This sequence comes from Enterobacter cloacae complex sp., assembly GCF_900322725.1. Classification (NCBI taxonomy): domain Bacteria; kingdom Pseudomonadati; phylum Pseudomonadota; class Gammaproteobacteria; order Enterobacterales; family Enterobacteriaceae; genus Enterobacter; species Enterobacter cloacae complex sp. The sequence continues at coordinate 3,963,072 of NZ_LT991957.1, forward strand.
CTTTATCAAAGATGTGATCGTGAACGGGCAGTCGCGCTTTGCAGAACTGCTCGACGGCGTCGCCTCTGGCCGCCTGACCGCGGCCTCGGTGAAAAACATCTTCGACCTGCCGTTCAGCGAAGGGCTGATCCGCTCCCTGAACCTGCTGCCGTGCTCGTATCTGCTCTACTACTTCAAGCAGAAAGAGATGCTGGCGATTGAAATGGGCGAATACTACAAAGGCGGCGCGCGTGCTCAGGTTGTGCAGAAAGTAGAGAAGCAGCTGTTTGATTTGTACAAAGATCCGAACCTGAACGTGAAGCCGAAAGAGCTGGAGCAGCGCGGCGGGGCATACTATTCGGATGCCGCGTGTGAAGTGATCAACGCCATTTACAATGACAAGCAGGCCGAGCACTATGTGAACGTTCCGCATCATGGGCACATCGACAACATCCCGGCAGACTGGGCCGTTGAGATGACCTGCATCCTTGGACGCGACGGCGCAAAACCGCATCCCCGCATTACCCACTTCGACGATAAAGTGATGGGCCTTATTCATACCATCAAGGGCTTTGAAGTCGCGGCGAGCAATGCGGCCCTGAGCGGCGAGCTGAATGACGTGCTGCTGGCGCTGAACCTCAGCCCGCTGGTGCATTCTGACCGTGATGCTGAAAAACTCGCGAGCGAGATGATCCTGGCGCATGAAAAATGGCTGCCAAACTTTGCTGCAACGGTTGAGAAACTGAAGCTCACACACCGTTAAGAGGAGGTGCGATGGAAAACCTGCTGATCGTCAATGCCGATGATTTTGGCCTGTCAAAAGGGCAGAACTACGGCATTATCGAAGCCTGTCGCCGGGGCGTCGTAACCTCTACCACTGCGCTCATCAACGGTGAGGCGGTGGAACATGCGGCGCAGCTAAGCCGTGAGGTGCCCGAACTGGGCGTCGGCATGCACTTTGTGCTGACGCTTGGGCAGCCCCTTTCACCGATGCCGGGGCTGACGCGCGACGGGCAGCTGGGTAAATGGATTTGGGAAATGGCGGAGCAGGACGCTCTGCCGCTCGATGAGATTGCCCGCGAGCTGGATTGCCAGTTTAACCGCTTTGTGGATGTGTTTGGTCGTGAACCCACCCATATTGATAGTCACCATCATGTGCATATGATCCCGGCGATTTTCCCGCTTGTGGCAGAGTTTGCCCAACGTAAAAGCGTGGCGATGCGCCTGGATCGGGAGGTGCGCGGATTACCGGACGTCGCGGTGACGTCAACGGAGGGGTTCAGCAGCGCATTTTACGGCGACGAGATCAGCGAAGCGCTGTTCCTTAAGGTGCTGGATGATTCCGCCGTGCGGTCGCTGGAGATCATGGCGCATCCTGCCTTTATCGATAACACCGTGCGTAAGAGCGCCTACTGCTGGCCGCGTCTGGCGGAGCTGGACGTGCTGACGTCGGCGTCGCTGAAGTATGCGATTGCCGAGCGCGGGTATCGTCTGGGGACGTTCAGGGATCTTTGAGGTAAAGCCCGGTGGCGGCTTCGCCTTACCGGGCCTACAAAAGCAATCGAAATGTAAGCCGGGTAAGCGCAGCGCCACCCGGCTTTTTTTACGCCGGTATCTGGTCGGTCTTGCTGCTGCGCGACCACACGCGGTGCGCGGCGAGCAGGTCAAACAGCCGGGTCATAAACGCATCGTCAACGTTATCACCTTCGACAATGCCTTCTTCACCTTGATCCGGTACCTTCAGCAGAGATTTAAACTTCCGCGCATCGCCTGCCAGGGCGATTGGCTTCAGGTGCTTATAGGCTTCCAGCAGATAATAGGCGGCATCACCGTTGCCGAGCAGACTCTCAACGTCGCCGCACGGCATAATCACCGCGTCAACCGTCAGCGACGGTGCCCCGGCGAAGGTCGCGGCAATCGGCAGGACGGAGCCATCGTCGGCCGTCACTTCACCCATGCGCGAGTAAAGCAGTTTGGCATGTACGCCCTGGGTTTTGAGCGCCCGCATGATCCCCAGCACGTCGCTGGCGCGCGGTTTATCGTTCAGCAGGATAGCCACTACGCGGCCTTTAATCGATCCGCCAGGTACTGCGTACAGGCTCAGGGACGGATCTTTCTTCAGCCCGTTCACGTCTTTTGGCGGCGCGGCATGGCATTGCTCATCGGTGAGCGTAATGCCGAGGTTATTCGCCACGCCCTGCGCAAGCTGGATATCGATATGTGCCAGATGGTCGACAACGCGCTCGCGAATGTAGGTGCGCACCACTTTACTCAGCTCAAAGCTGAAGCCGCCGATAATGTGCTGCTGTTCGATCGGGGTCTGGCTGTTCCAGAACAGGCGAGGGTGGGCGTAATACTCGCCGAAGGACGGGCTGCGTTCGCGAATTTTTGTTCCGTCCACACGCTCCTGGTACGACTCGAATCCGCCACGTTTTGGTCCCGGCGGCGTTTCACGCGGCCAGTTATCGTTAATGGAGTTCGGCTCGTAGTTCGCCGGGTTGGTGTCGATATCCTGACGATGCATCCCGTCACGCTGGAAGTTATGGTAAGGGCAGGTAGGACGGTTGATCGGAATTTCGTGGAAGTTTGGTCCGCCGAGACGGCTGATCTGCGTATCGGTATAAGAGAACAGACGGCCCTGAAGCAGCGGATCGTTGGTGAAATCCAGCCCCGGCACAATATGGCCCGGGTGGAACGCAGCCTGCTCATTCTCCGCGAAGAAGTTATCCGGGTTGCGGTTAAGCACCATTTTGCCCACCAGCTGAACCGGCACCAGCTCTTCAGGAATTAGCTTGGTTGGGTCGAGCAGGTCGAAGTCGTATTTAAACTCGTCCTCTTCCGGGATCAGCTGTAACCCCAGCTCGTATTCCGGGAAATCTCCGGCTTCAATGGATTCCCACAGTTCGCGGCGGTGGAAGTCCGGATCGCGCCCGGTGAGCTTCTGCGCTTCATCCCACACCAGAGACGCTTTCCCCGCGACCGGTTTCCAGTGGAAGCGCACAAACGTTGCTTTGCCTTCGGCGTTAATAAGACGGAAGGTGTGAATACCAAACCCTTCCATGGTGCGATAGCTGCGCGGGATCCCCCGGTCAGACATCGCCCACATCACGTTGTGCAGCGTTTCCGGTTGCAGGGAGACGTAGTCCCAGAAGGTATCGTGCGCACTTTGTCCCTGCGGTATGGCCCAGTGTGGCTCCGGTTTTACCGCATGGACAAAGTCAGGAAACTTATGCGCATCCTGAATGAAGAACACCGGGGTGTTGTTACCGACCAGGTCGAAAATACCCTCTTCGGTATAGAATTTAGTGGCGAAGCCGCGGATATCACGCACCGTGTCAGCCGAGCCAGCGCCGCCCTGTACGGTAGAGAAGCGCACAAATACCGGCGTGATTTTGTTCGGGTCGGAAAGGAAATCCGCTTTCGTGATCTCCGTCAGGCTCTTGTACGGCTGGAAATAGCCGTGCGCCGCGGAGCCGCGAGCGTGGACGATACGTTCAGGAATACGCTCATGGTCGAAATGGGTGATTTTTTCGCGCAGGATGAAATCTTCCAGCAGCGTCGGGCCGCGCGTTCCGGCGCGCAGGGAGTTCTGGTCATCGGCAATGCGAACGCCCTGGTTCGTGGTCAGCGCATGGCCTTCACCGCCCTTACGGTGAGGATCGAGCGATTTCAGCTTTTCGTTTTCCGTTTCCGGGGCTTTCATGCTGCCCGGGGCGGTAGGCTGTTCACCCGGTGCGGAAGGACCCGGTGAAGGTTTGTGTGAGCCGTCGGCGGGGGCAAGTGAGTCCATTCCCGGTTGAGATTCTTCAGTGCCATGAATGGGTGACTGATGTGGTTTATCATTGTTCGACATTGCACGCTTCTCCTTTGTTCATTCCTAAAAACCCTATTAAGGATAGAACAATGTTAAGAATTAGCAGGCGAACTAAGCGTTTTCAGATATTGATTAGCGAAAGGAGCCCTCTGCCTTACGTCAGGCGCGACGGGCGGGGGGAGAATCGGCTATGATAGAAATTTCCTGCTTTAAGAATTTGCTTTAGTGAATCCGTCGCTTATGAAACCTCTTCGTCAACAAAACCGCCAGGTTATTAGCTATGTACCCCGCGTTGAGCCCGCGCCGCCAGACCATGCCCTGAAGGTGGATGGTTTTCGCGATGTCTGGATGCTGCGGGGTAAATACGTTGCCTTCGTGCTGATTGGCGAGCACTTCCGTCGCTCCCCTGCGTTTACTGTGCCGGAATCGGCACAGCGATGGGCGGTGCAGATGCGCCAGGATGAAGAGGTTGAAGAATAACAGCCATAAAAAAACCGCCCTCAGGCGGTTTTTTTATTTCGGCAGTGATTAACGATGGGCCAGTTCGGCATCTTCTTCACTGTCGAGAATGGTTTTGTCGGTCTGCTTCAGCCACTGGCTGGTCAGGGTACCGGCGGTCATTGAGCCACTCACGTTCAGCGCGGTACGACCCATGTCGATCAGCGGTTCCACAGAGATCAGCAGGGCGACCAGCGTCACCGGCAGGCCCAGCGCAGGCAGAACAATCAGCGCAGCGAAGGTCGCGCCGCCGCCCACGCCTGCAACACCGGCGGAGCTAATGGTCACGATACCGACCAGCGTCGCAATCCAGACCGGATCCAGCGGGTTAATGCCGACGGTTGGGGCAACCATCACGGCCAGCATCGCCGGGTAGAGGCCCGCACAGCCGTTCTGGCCGATGGTGGCGCCAAAGGAGGCCGAGAAGCTGGCGATAGACTCCGGTACGCCCAGACGACGGGTCTGCGCTTCGACGTTCAGCGGAATAGATGCCGCGCTGGAACGGCTGGTAAAGGCGAAGGTCAGCACCGGCCAGACTTTGCGGAAATATTTCAGCGGGCCAACGCCGTTCACCGCCAGCAGAATGCCGTGCACCACAAACATGATGCCCAGACCCAGGTACGAGGCAATCACAAAGCTGCCAAGCTTGATGATGTCTTGCAGGTTAGATCCTGCAACGACTTTGGTCATCAGCGCCAGGACACCGTAAGGCGTCAGCTGCATGACCAGACGCACCAGCTTCATCACCCAGCTTTGCAGGGTATCAATGGCAGTCAGCACGCGCTCGCCTTTTGGCGCATCGTCCTTCAGCAGCTTCAGCGCCGCCACGCCCAGGAACGCCGCGAAGATCACCACACTGATAATGGAGGTTGGGCTTGCACCGGTCAGGTCAGCAAACGGGTTCTTCGGAATGAAGGAGAGCACCATCTGCGGAACGGTCAGATCGGCCACTTTACCCACGTAGTTGGTCTGAATAGCCGTCAGACGCGCGGTTTCAGCGCTGCCCTGCACCAGACCTTCAGCGGTCAGGCCAAACAGATTGGTCACCAGCACACCCACCAGCGCCGCAATCAGCGTGGTGAAGAGCAGGGTGCCAATGGTCAGGAAACTGATTTTACCCAGCTGAGACGCATTATGCAGACGGGCCACGGCGCTCAGAATAGAAGCGAATACCAGCGGCATGACGATCATTTGCAGCAGCTGTACATAGCCGTTACCGACAATGTTGAACCACTGAATAGAATCTTTCAGTACCGGGCTGTCGGAGCCGTAAATAGCGTGTAAGGCCAGGCCAAACACCACGCCCATCACCAGACCGACCAGCACCTTTTTCGCCAGGCTCCACTGTTTGTGGCGAGCCTGGGCGAGAAGCAATAGCAATACGACGAACACAACAATGTTCGCGATGAGTGGAAAATTCATCCCCGTTCTCCTGATTTATTATTCGGTCGGTTTTTACCGAACCTGTTGGCGCAAGGTTATCAGAAGTGTGATGTGGCGCTTATATCCATATGGAATGGTTTATGACAAAAGTGATTATATTGTCGGTTTAATGTTCAATCTGGTGATTAATAAAACGATTGAACTGAAATTGCAGCGAGTTGATCATCTGCGACGACCAGCGCACTGCACCATTTTCGGGCAGCGTCTGCGGCATCCAGACGGCATACGCAAACAGCGCCATGCACAGCACGCGCTCCAGCTGGTTGCCCTTTTGCGGCACGAGGATCGGCAGGCGGAAACGCCAGCGGCAGGGCCAGAGCAGCGGAACGCCCGCAGGCGTCAGCATATCCGCCAGGATATGGCTCAAGTAACCGAGCACCATGCCCTGAATGGCATCCGCCGGGACTATCCAGCTCTCAGGAACCTTCAGATAAAAGAGGGTTAACAGGCCAAACACGGCCAGCAGGCTGTGGGTGAACCCGCGATGACCAAAGGCTCTGGCGATGGGTTTTGAAATCCACTTCAGCCGTTGACCGAGGAAGGATTTGGGATGGTCGATGTCCGGCAACAGGCAGGTCAGTACGGCAGAAGGGACAATATGCCACCAGTCCCCCTGTGCCAGCACAGGGGTCAGTTCAGCGTTTTTAGCAAACACTGCACAGGCAAGTGAAAAAAGCAGGTGGCCTTCCGCCGTCATGATAAAACCCGGTAAACTGTCAATTCATACAGTATAGGGTTTTTATACAGTGTGCGAAAGAGGTGACGGTGTAACTCTTTGTCACAAACGCGCGATTAGCGCGCCAGCCAGCCGCCGTCTACGGCGAGGGTATGGCCGTTGACGTAATCAGAGGCTCCTGAGGCCAGAAACACCACCGGCCCCTGTAAATCCTCCGGCAGTCCCCAGCGTCCCGCCGGAATACGCTCGAGGATCGCCTGGCTGCGTTGCTCATCATCGCGAAGCTGTTGGGTGTTATTTGTCGCCATATAACCCGGCGCGATAGCGTTCACGTTAATGCCCAGCGGCGCCCATTCGTTTGCCAGCAGGCGGGTGAGCCCGAGGACGCCGCTTTTCGAGGCCGTATAAGAGGGCACCCGAATGCCGCCCTGAAAGGAGAGCATGGAGGCAATGTTAATGATTTTTCCGCCCTGACCCTGATCGATAAACCGTTTGGCCACCGCCTGCGAGAGGAAAAAGACCGATTTCAGGTTCAGGTCGATGACTTCGTCCCAGTCTTTTTCGCTGAATTCCAGCGCATCGCACCGACGAATGGTGCCGGCATTGTTAACCAGAATATCGATGCGTCCCATCTCTTTAACAGCGGTGTCCACGACGCTCTGAATGTTCTCATGCTTGCCGAGATCGGCGCGGATTGCGATAAAGCGTCGTCCCAGCGCCGTAACGCGCGCTGCCGTTTCGTCAGGAACCTTGCGGTTAACACCCACGATATCGCATCCTGCCTCGGCGAGGGCAATGGCCATGCCCTGACCCAGGCCGGTATCGCACCCGGTCACCATCGCCACTTTTCCTGCCAGAGTAAAAGCATCCAGTATCATACGCGCCTCAGAAGTCAGGTTATTGTCATTCTGCACGTAAGGATAGGAGCCTGGAATGAGAAAAGCAAATAAAGTAAAACGATGTTTTAATTTTGTGATGCAGGCAGCCGAAGCTGCCTGAAAAGAGGGTCACTCTCCGCGCAGATGGCGGACAGTCAGTTCTTCAAGAGACGTCAGCCTGACATCCGCGAGGGCAAAACGAGGATCGTGTCGGCCTTCTTCAGCAGGCACAACGATGGAGCGCATACGCGCGGCTTTGGACGCTATCATGCCGTTAACGGAATCTTCCAGCGCCACGCAGGTGAGCGGATCCAGCCCCAGTTTCGCGGCGCAGTCCATATACACCTGCGGGTGCGGCTTGCTGTAAGGCAGCTTTTCGGCCGAGGCCAGCGCGTCGAAGCTGTCGCGCAGCCCAAACATCGTCAGCACTTTTTCCAGCATATGCAGAGGTGAGGCGGAAGCCAGCCCCACTTTCAGTCCTTGCGCCTTGCACAGGGCGATAGCGTCATGGACTCCCGGTAACAGTGGCTTATATTCTTCAACCAGGGAGATAGCGCGGTTGATAATGCGCGCCGTGACTTCGTCGCGATCCGGTCCAACCCATGGCTGGTGGGCATACCAAAGATCGACCACCATATCGATACGCAGCCCCAGGGTATCGGGGAGTTCGTTACGACGACTGATATCGACGCCGAGGCTGGCCATCACGTCCAGTTCAGCCCGATCCCACAGGGGTTCGGAATCAATCAGCAATCCATCCATGTCAAAAATAGCGGCAAGTATCTGGCGCGGTGTCGACATTACAACTTCTCCTTATCTTAGAGGTAAGACGAACGGGGCTAAGCACAAGCAATTTAGCATATCGCATCCAAAGATCGGGCGAAAATGACCGACAGCAGGTAGACTTAGGCACAAATAACGCGTCTTTATTAAGAGGAACTGATGACGTATCAACAAGCTGGACGCATTGCGATCTTAAAACGTATTGCTGGTTGGGTTATTTTCATTCCCGCCCTGATTTCAACGCTGATTTCCGTACTCAAATTTATGTACGATCACAGCGAAAAACAGCCGGGCATCAATGCCGTCATGCTTGATTTTGCCCACGTAATGATTGAGATGATGCGGTTTAATACCCCGTTCCTGAACGTGTTCTGGTTTAACTCGCCCACGCCGGATTTTCACCACCAGCTTAACGTTGGCTTCTGGATAATCTATGCGCTGATCTTTATCGCAATGGCGTTGCAGGCCTCCGGCGCACGCATGAGTCGCCAGACCCGCTTTTTACGTGAAGGGGTTGAAGACCAGATGATCCTTGAGAAGGCGAAAGGTCCTGAGGGAATGACCCGCGAGCAGATCGAATCGCGCATTGTCGTTCCGCGCCATACCATCTTTGTGCAGTTTTTCCCGCTCTACGTTCTGCCGGTCATTATCATTGTGGCCGGGTATTTCTTCTTTACGCTGCTCGGCTTCCTGTAAATGCTGAAGGGGGCGTGTTGCGCCCCCCCTTGCGTTATGCCGCCAGAATGCGGTCCAGCGCACGCTGGGCATTAACCAGATGGTTTCCGCCAAACAGGATGGCCCGGTTGAGCAGGGTGTATAGCTGATACACCGGCTGGCGTTCGAGAAAGTCAGGTGGCAGAGGCGAGACCGACTGGTAGCCATCATAAATTTGTGGCGGCTGTTCAGGGTGCAGCGGCAGCATCGCGAGGTCGCACTCTCTGTCGCCCCAGTAGCAGGCCGGATCATATATATAAGGGCCATCAGGCCCAAGCGCACAGTTATCCGACCATAAATCCCCGTGCAACAGTGAAGCCTGAGGCTGATGCGAGGCCAGGCGCTGCTGGACGTGTTCAACAATCGCATCGATGTTGCCGAACGCCAGCCCCTTTTCAGCGGCCAGCTCCAGTTGCCAGCCGATTCGCTGCTCGGCGAAAAATGTCGACCAGCGACGCTGCCACGCGTTTGGCTGCGGCGTGGTGGAGAGGTCGTTATCAAAATCGAGCCCGAACTGAGGCTGATCGCTCCACTGATGCAGGCGGGCAATCTGTTGACCAAGGATAAAGGCGTTATGGGCATCCAGAGGGCGCACGGGGAGATAGTTCATCACCAGAAAGCTGTAGTCGCGATCGCTGCCGACAGCTAAAACCTGCGGAACGGTGACGGTTTTACTGCGCGATAACAGTTCAAGCTGATCGGCTTCGGCAGTAAAAATGGGAAGCAATTCGCGTTCATCACATTTCACGAAAAGATCGCGCCCGGCGTAGCGTAAATGCCATGCGGCATGGATCTCTCCGCCTGGCAGTTCGTTACGCAGTTCAATTTCACCTTCACCCAGCTGCTCACTTAAAAGATGACTGATAGCCTGCCACATGATGTCTCTCCCATGTTGTCTGCCAGATCATAAAGTTAGCGCAAAACGGCAATAAAAAAACAGGAACTAACGCACAACTGAGCGGTTTAATTTTATACAGGGCACTTATTGCTCTTTTTTGTGCCAGTTTTCCCAGCTATCCACGTCAATTTCTGTTGCTTTGTCAGTCACGCTTTCCACCAGGCTGCTGGCGAGCGCCTTGACCTCTTCCTGACTGAGCGGGCTGATCAGGCCAAAAGCCAGCGAGCCGAGGTCGTGGATATTGCCTTCGTCGTCGGTCAGCGTGAGCAGAAAATTTGCCCGCGTGAAAGCGTTGTTAAGTTCATTCAGCTCGGTCAGCGACGCCTCATGAATATTGACGGTTACGACGTAGCGGGTGATATCACCACTGCTCATAATGCACCTCGTTGTTATCCTGAAAGTTTTCTTAGCATAGTCGATAAGCGCTATTTAGCGACTTCCCCCTCCACAGGAGGGGGAAGATGTTCAGCTTTTCGCCAGGTAATCGACAATTTTTTGGGTATCCGCAAGCGAGCATAGCCGCGTTCCCTGATTGATGGTGGCCGCACTCCCTGCCGCGACGCCATAGCGTGCCATCTCCAGAAGCGAAGCGCCCTGCGCCAGCTTCAGCACCATCGCGCCAACCATACTGTCACCTGCACCTACGGTGCTCTGGCTCTTCATCGGTGGTGGAACGACCTGCACACAGCCCGTCTTGTCGACGGCCAGCGCACCCTGAGGACCGAGAGAGACCACCACGCGATGCGCTTTGCCCGTGCGTACCAGCTCTTCTGCGGCAGTACGCACGTCATCGGGCTGGTTGAGCTCGCGATTGACAAGCGCACTCAGCTCTTTCTGGTTAGGTTTCACGAGTTCAAGTTGCCCGGGTTCTAACGCCGCCTTCAGGGCTTCGCCTGAGCTATCAACAATGCAGCGGATGCCGCGCTGGAGCACCGCCTGAACCAGCGCCGTCAGCTTTTCTGTTTCAATGCCCGGCGGCAGGCTACCGCTGATGACCAGCAATGAGCCGCTTTCAATGGTCAGCACTTTCTCTTCCAGTTGACGAAACTCATCATCGCTCAGCTTTGCCCCCGGCATCACAAAACGATACTGTTCGCCGCTCGATTCAACATGAACGTGCAGGTTCTGCCGGGTCCAGTCTCTGGCGTCTACCGTGTCTACCGCAACCTGTTCATCTGCCAGCAACGCAACCAGATGTTCGCCCGTGGCGCCGCCAGCAGGGAAGATGGCGGTTGCTTTTCCGCCGAGATGGGTAATGGCGCGCGCCACGTTAATACCACCGCCGCCGGGTTCAAACACCGGCGCGCTACAGCGTAGCTTACCTTCCGGGTAAATTTGCGGCGTCATGGTCGCGGAGTCGAGGGAAGGGGAGAGCGTCAGCGTGTAAATCGAAGCCATCATGACCTCCTTTTAGCATGGGTTCTTTTAAGCCTGGCACCGTTTGGCAGGAAGGCAACGTAAATAACAGTATGATTTTAAAAATGAATGCTGACAAATAACCTTCGCAGGACATATAAAATAAAACGCGTTTTGGGATCGTTCTTATTCAAAAAATGAAAGAAGAAATTATTGCTATGTTATTTGCGGCTTTTTATAATTTGTTACCTTTCTATGGTCGCCTTGTCATTGATCCGCAAGAAAGTTTCCGAGACCGTGACGGTCTCTTTTTATGTTGTACGGACTCCTTAAATATAATGAAGCTTTTGAAGACAGTACCCGCAGCACTGATGCTGGCGGGTGGCGTATTTGCGTCACTGAACGCAACCGCCGATGATACCGTTTTTACTGTCATGGACGACCCCTCCACTGCCAAAAAACCCTTTGAAGGTAACCTGAATGCCGGGTATCTGGCGCAATCCGGTAACACGAAAAGCTCCTCCCTGACCGCAGACAGCACCCTGACCTGGTACGGCAACACCACGGCCTGGTCGCTGTGGGGAAATGCCAGCAACACGTCTGCTAACGATGAACGCTCCTCGGAGAAATATGCGGTAGGTGGACGTAGCCGTTACAACATGACCGATTATGACTACCTGTTCGGGCAGGCGAGCTGGCTGACAGACCGCTTCAACGGCTATCGCCAGCGCGATGTCGTGACGGCGGGTTATGGTCGTCAGTTACTGAATGGGCCGGTGCACAGCCTCCGTTTTGAATTCGGTCCGGGTGTGCGTTACGACGAGTACACCAACGGCGAAGATGAAACCCAGCCGCTAGGATATGCATCGGGCACCTACGCATGGCAGATGACCGACAACGCTAAATTCACCCAGGGCGTGTCGGTGTTTGGTGCAGAAGATACCACCCTGAACTCTGAAAGCGCGTTGAACGTGGCCATCAACGAACACTTTGGACTCAAGGTAGCCTACAACGTAACCTGGAACTCATCCCCCCCTGATTCTGCGCCGGAACATACCGATCGCAGAACCACGATTTCTTTAGGTTATAAAATGTAATTCCGTCGGGCTGAGATACTTCTCGGCCCGTTTTTTATTTTTTGAAACTGTGCTTAATTATATTAAATGGCGTTTTAAAAATAACAGAATGCGTCCTCTTCATAATTTCTCCATAATTAGGCGTGCACGGCTTATTCAGTTTATTTGACACGAATTGATAAATAATTTGACTAGGAAAAAGTGTGATCCAGATCTACACTTACGCCACAGGCAAAAAAATCGCCTCAGGCTTTTTCTGCATTATTTAGTATGAGAATAAAATTATGAAAACAATCAAAACTGCTACAGCAGCGATAGTGCTTTCCGCACTTTCATTTGGCGTTTTTGCTGCTGATAATATGACGCAACCTGCCAGTGACGCTAACAGCCAAATCGGAATTACCAACGCCTCTGATGTTGAAGCGGGCTCTAACATTGCCCCTGGCTCCCAGTCAACCGGCCAGTCAATGAACGATGCGTTTGATGTGCATAAGCTGGTAGCGGGTGAGTGGTCCTGATAAATTAACTGCCACGTTGTGATGGAATATAAACGCTATGACAACCTGTCGAAAACCGGATAATGATGTACCGGTTTTTCACAATCCGGTGGCGTAAAGAGAGTTAAAGATTATTCAATAAATTAACGGCACGTTTACGCTGACCTCAGCACTAATGACTTCCCTTTCTGACAATACATTAACCCCAAATCATTGCAGCCCAGCGCAGCAGCAACATCGCGCCGCAAATAGCAATTAATACTACGACCATTTTCCAGTGCTTAACGGCAAATCTTTTTGTTGGCATAACCTAATCCTTGTCAGTTGATACCCTTAGTGTACCAAAGTCTGCGCCAGAAAGCGCTTTACCCGGGACAACAGGTTATGCCAGAACACCGGTTCGGCTCAAAACCACTGGAATCTGTTGGCCAGAATCAAAACCAGGCCAGCCGCGGAAAGTAGATTCAATATCACAACGGTTCTGCTGGATACGTTCACGTGATACCCCTTCGATGTTTAAGGACCAGATCAAGAATAGCTCAGCACTTTTGGATTGCGAGCCTCCGTCAGCAAAAGTTCATGAACGCATACAAAAGGATGAGCGGTTCAAAACGGTCGCAGAGGATGCATTCGCCCTTTCAATAGTGTTACCATTAGGCTGCTTGCCGTATATTCGCCTTTGTCTGATTTCGGCTGGCAGAGGATGACGAACCAATTTGACGATTGTTGGTCAGATGGTTCCTAATCTACTGTTTAATCACGATTATTTTCTTTGTATATGCTCTTATGTGTGGGGCATCACTGCAAATAAGGATATAAAATGCCTGTAATTACTCTTCCTGATGGCAGCCAACGCCATTTCGACCACGCTGTAAGCCCAATGGATGTAGCCCTGGACATCGGTCCTGGACTCGCAAAAGCAACCATTGCAGGCCGCGTAAACGGTGAGCTGGTAGATGCGTCTGATGTTATTGAAAACGATGCGACGCTCTCAATCATCACCGCGAAAGACGAAGAAGGTCTGGAGATCATTCGTCACTCCTGCGCGCACCTGTTAGGTCATGCTATCAAGCAGCTGTGGCCAAACACCAAAATGGCGATCGGCCCGGTTATCGACAACGGTTTCTACTACGACGTTGATCTTGACCACACCCTGACCCAGGAAGATATCGACGCGCTCGAAAAACGTATGCACGAGCTCGCCGAAACTAACTATGACGTCATCAAGAAGAAAGTCAGCTGGCACGAAGCGCGTGAAACCTTCGTGAAGCGCGGCGAGAGCTATAAAGTCTCGATTCTTGACGAAAACATTTCGCATGATGACAAGCCTGGCTTGTACCATCACGAAGAATACGTCGACATGTGCCGTGGACCGCACGTGCCGAATATGCGCTTCTGTCATCACTTTAAACTGATGAAAATCGCAGGCGCCTACTGGCGTGGCGACAGCAACAACAAGATGTTGCAGCGCATCTATGGTACCGCGTGGGCCGATAAAAAAGCCCTCAACGCGTACCTGCAACGCCTGGAAGAGGCGGCTAAACGTGACCACCGTAAAATCGGTAAGCAGCTTGACCTGTATCATATGCAGGAAGAAGCGCCGGGGATGGTGTTCTGGCATAACGACGGCTGGACTATCTTCCGTGAACTGGAAACGTTCGTACGCTCTAAGCTGAAAGAGTACCAGTATCAGGAAGTGAAAGGCCCGTTCATGATGGACCGTGTGCTGTGGGAAAAAACCGGCCACTGGGACAACTACAAAGATGCGATGTTCACCACCTCGTCTGAGAACCGTGAATACTGCATCAAGCCAATGAACTGCCCGGGCCACGTTCAGATCTTTAACCAGGGTCTGAAATCCTACCGCGATCTGCCGCTGCGTATGGCCGAGTTCGGTAGCTGCCACCGTAACGAACCATCAGGTGCGCTGCACGGTCTGATGCGCGTTCGTGGCTTTACTCAGGATGATGCGCATATCTTCTGTACTGAAGATCAGGTACGTGATGAAGTTAACGCCTGTATTCGTATGGTCTACGATATGTACAGCACCTTTGGCTTCGAGAAGATCGTGGTCAAACTCTCAACGCGTCCGGAAAAACGTATCGGCAGCGATGAGACATGGGATCGCGCAGAAGCGGATCTCGCCGTGGCGCTGGAAGAGAATGGGATTCCATTCGAATACCAGCTGGGCGAGGGCGCATTCTACGGTCCGAAAATTGAATTTACCCTGTATGACTGCCTCGATCGCGCATGGCAGTGCGGAACGGTACAGCTGGACTTCTCCCTGCCGCAGCGTTTAAGCGCCTCTTATGTTGGCGAAGACAACGAGCGTCAGGTGCCGGTCATGATTCACCGTGCTATTCTCGGTTCACTGGAGCGCTTCATCGGCATCCTGACCGAAGAGTTCGCGGGCTTCTTCCCAACCTGGCTTGCGCCAGTGCAGGTGGTGGTGATGAACATTACCGATTCTCAGGCGGATTACGTTAAAGAATTGACGCAGAAACTACAAAATGCGGGCATTCGCGTAAAAGCAGACTTGAGAAATGAGAAGATTGGCTTTAAAATCCGCGAGCACACTTTACGTCGTGTCCCGTATATGTTGGTCTGTGGTGATAAAGAGGTGGAAGCAGGCAAAGTTGCCGTTCGCACCCGCCGTGGTAAAGACCTGGGGAGCCTGGACGTAAGTGAAGTGATTGAGAAGCTGCAACAAGAGATTCGCAGCCGCAGTCTTCAACAACTGGAGGAATAAGGTATTAAAGGCGGAAAACGAGTTCAAACGGCACGTCCGAATCGTATCAATGGCGAGATTCGCGCCCAGGAAGTTCGCTTAACAGGTCTGGAAGGCGAGCAGCTGGGGATTGTGAGTCTGAGAGAAGCGATCGAAAAGGCTGAAGAAGCTGGAGTAGATTTAGTTGAAATCAGCCCTAACGCCGAACCGCCAGTTTGTCGTATCATGGACTACGGCAAGTTCCTTTATGAAAAGAGTAAGTCTTCTAAGGAACAGAAGAAGAAGCAAAAAGTTATCCAGGTTAAGGAAATTAAATTCCGTCCTGGTACCGACGATGGCGATTATCAGGTAAAACTCCGCAGCCTGATTCGCTTTCTGGAAGATGGCGATAAGGCCAAGATCACGCTGCGTTTCCGCGGTCGTGAGATGGCCCACCAACAGATTGGTATGGAAGTGCTTAACCGCGTCCGTGAAGATCTGAGTGAACTGGCAGTAGTCGAATCCTTCCCTACGAAGATCGAAGGCCGCCAGATGATCATGGTGCTCGCTCCTAAGAAGAAACAGTAAGGCCTTCAAGCAGCAGAATCTGTGGAGCCTTCGGGCCCCATAGGTTTTGTTCGCCTATGTTTCGTTTATTTAACAATGCGAAGTGGAAGTTATTAAAATGCCAAAAATTAAGACCGTACGCGGTGCTGCTAAGCGCTTCAAAAAAACCGGTAAAGGTGGTTTTAAGCACAAGCACGCTAACCTGCGTCACATTCTGACTAAGAAAGCTACCAAGCGTAAACGTCACCTGCGTCCAAAAGCCATGGTTTCTAAAGGCGATCTGGGCCTGGTCATCGCGTGCCTGCCGTACGCATAAGTCGTTAACGTTTAACTTTTTTAACTTAGAATAGATACAGGAGAGCACACATGGCTCGCGTAAAACGTGGTGTAATTGCACGTGCACGTCACAAGAAAATTTTGAAACAAGCTAAAGGCTACTACGGTGCGCGTTCACGCGTATACCGCGTTGCCTTCCAGGCTGTTATCAAAGCAGGTCAGTACGCTTACCGTGACCGTCGTCAGCGTAAGCGTCAGTTCCGTCAACTGTGGATTGCGCGTATCAACGCAGCAGCACGTCAGAACGGTATTTCTTACAGCAAATTCATCAACGGCCTGAAAAAAGCCTCTGTTGAAATCGACCGTAAGATCCTGGCTGACATCGCAGTATTCGACAAAGTAGCGTTCACCGCTCTGGTCGAAAAAGCGAAAGCAGCACTGGCATAAGCCAGTTGAAAGAGGAGGCTTTGCCTCCTCTTTTCATTCAACACCATCAGAAGATTGACATTTATCCGTGCAGGCTTTTCAATAAGGTCTTAACGGTTTTTACCCTACAAGGTAACGCAAGCATGAATGCTGCTATTTTCCGCTTCTTCTTTTACTTTAGCACCTGACATCAGGAGGCTAGCGCGTGAAAGATGAAACGAAAAACAGCGCCAGATAAGCCTCCCGATGGAGGCTTTTTTTGTGCCTGAATTTGAGAGAATACGTCCAACAATTCGGTGTCTGCACCGACATAATGAGGAAAACCATGTCACATCTCGCAGAGCTGGTTGCCAGTGCAACGGCCGCCATTAACCAGGCCTCAGATGTTGCCGCGTTAGACAATGTCCGCGTCGAATATCTGGGCAAGAAAGGGCATTTGACCCTTCAGATGACTACCCTGCGTGAACTGCCAGCAGAGGAACGCCCGGCAGCAGGTGCAGTGATTAACGAAGCCAAAGAGCAGGTTCAGCAGGCGCTGAACGCCCGTAAAGCCGAGCTGGAAAGCGCCGTACTGAATGCGCGTCTGGCAGCAGAAACCATCGACGTTTCTCTGCCGGGGCGTCGTATTGAAAACGGCGGCCTGCATCCGGTGACCCGCACCATCGATCGTATTGAAAGTTTCTTCGGTGAGCTCGGCTTTACCGTGGCGACTGGCCCGGAAATCGAAGATGATTACCACAACTTCGATGCACTGAATATTCCTGGCCATCATCCGGCACGTGCTGACCACGACACTTTCTGGTTCGACGCCACCCGTCTGCTGCGTACCCAGACCTCCGGCGTTCAGATCCGCACCATGAAGGAACAGGAACCGCCTATCCGCATCATCGCGCCGGGCCGCGTATACCGTAACGACTACGATCAGACGCACACCCCAATGTTCCACCAGATGGAAGGTCTGATTGTTGATAAAAACATCAGCTTTACCAACCTGAAAGGCACGCTGCACGATTTCCTGAACAACTTCTTTGAGGAAGATTTGCAGGTTCGCTTCCGTCCGTCCTACTTCCCGTTCACCGAACCGTCTGCGGAAGTGGACGTGATGGGTAAAAACGGCAAATGGCTGGAAGTGCTGGGCTGCGGCATGGTGCATCCAAACGTGCTGCGCAACGTGGGTATCGATCCGGAAGTGTATTCCGGCTTTGCGTTCGGTATGGGCATGGAGCGTCTGACCATGCTGCGCTACGGCGTAACCGATTTACGTGCGTTCTTCGAAAACGATCTGCGTTTCCTCAAACAGTTTAAATAAGGGCAGGACAGAACAATGAAATTCAGTGAACTGTGGTTACGCGAATGGGTTAACACCACGCTGGACAGCGAAGCGCTTTCCAACCAGATCACCATGGCGGGCCTGGAAGTTGATGGCGTAGAGCCCGTATCTGGCGCTTTCACCGGCGTAGTAGTAGGTGAAGTGGTGGAGTGCGGCCAGCATCCTAACGCCGACAAACTGCGCGTAACAAAAGTGAACGTGGGCGGTGACCGTCTGCTGGATATCGTCTGCGGCGCACCAAACTGCCGTCAGGGGCTGAAGGTGGCCGTGGCGACCGTGGGCGCGGTACTGCCGGGCGATTTCAAAATCAAAGCCGCTAAACTGCGC
Source organism: Enterobacter cloacae complex sp. (assembly GCF_900322725.1). Taxonomy (NCBI): domain Bacteria; kingdom Pseudomonadati; phylum Pseudomonadota; class Gammaproteobacteria; order Enterobacterales; family Enterobacteriaceae; genus Enterobacter; species Enterobacter cloacae complex sp. The sequence continues at coordinate 3,981,317 of NZ_LT991957.1, forward strand.
GGTGAGCCGTCAGAAGGCATGCTGTGCTCCTTCTCCGAGCTGGGGATTTCCGACGATCACAACGGTATCATCGAGCTGCCGCTGGATGCGCCGATTGGCACTGACATCCGCGAATACCTGAAGCTTGATGATAACACTATCGAAATCAGCGTGACGCCTAACCGTGCCGACTGCCTGGGCATCATCGGCGTGGCCCGCGACGTGGCCGTGCTGAACCAGACCGAGCTGAACGTGCCGGAGATCGCGCCGGTTGAAGCCACCATCAGCGACACGCTGCCAATTCAGGTTGACGCCGTTGACGCCTGTCCGCGCTACCTGGGTCGCGTGGTGAAAGGCATTAACGTTAAAGCGCCAACCCCACTGTGGATGAAAGAGAAACTGCGTCGCTGCGGTATCCGTTCTATCGACGCGGTGGTTGACGTCACTAACTACGTTCTGCTGGAGCTGGGCCAGCCAATGCACGCGTTCGATAAAGATCGTATCGAAGGCGGTATTGTGGTGCGCATGGCGAAAGAGGGCGAAACCCTGGTGCTGCTGGACGGCAGCGAAGCGAAGCTGAACGCCGACACCCTGGTGATTGCTGACCACAGCAAAGCGCTGGCAATGGGCGGTATCTTCGGCGGCGAGCACTCTGGCGTCAATGACGAGACGCAAAACGTCCTGCTGGAATGCGCGTTCTTCAGCCCACTCTCCATTACTGGCCGCGCGCGTCGTCACGGCCTGCACACTGACGCCTCTCACCGCTATGAGCGTGGCGTAGATCCTGCGCTGCAATACAAAGCGATGGAGCGTGCGACTCGCCTGCTGATCGACATCTGCGGCGGTGAAGCCGGTCCGGTTATCGATGTGACCAACGACGCGACGCTGCCGAAGCGTGCAACCATTACCCTGCGCCGCAGCAAGCTGGATCGCCTGATTGGTCATCACGTTGCCGATGCGCAGGTAACTGATATTCTGACGCGTCTGGGCTGTGAAGTGACAGAAGGTCAGGACGAGTGGAAAGCCGTTGCGCCATCCTGGCGTTTCGACATGGAGATCGAAGAAGATCTGGTGGAAGAAGTGGCCCGCGTTTACGGCTACAACAACATCCCTGACGAGCCGGTGCAGGCGGGTCTGGTAATGGGCAGCCATCGCGAAGCCGACCTGTCTCTGAAGCGTGTGAAAACCATGCTGAACGACAAAGGCTACCAGGAAGTGATCACCTACAGCTTCGTTGATCCTAAGCTGCAACAGCTGATCCACCCGGGTCAGGAAGCCCTGATCCTGCCAAGCCCGATTTCCAGCGAGATGTCAGCGATGCGTCTGTCCCTGTGGACCGGCCTGCTGGGCACTGTCGTTTATAACCAGAACCGTCAGCAAAACCGCGTGCGTATTTTCGAAAGCGGCTTGCGCTTTGTACCGGATACTCAGGCGAATTTAGGCATCCGTCAGGATCTCATGCTGGCGGGTGCCATCAGCGGTAACCGCTATGAAGAGCACTGGGACCTGGCAAAAGGGACGGTTGATTTCTACGATATGAAGGGCGATCTGGAAGCTATTCTCGATCTGACCGGTAAATTATCCGAAATTGAATTCCGTGCAGAAGCGATTCCGGCCCTGCATCCGGGCCAGAGTGCGGCGATTTATTTAGACGGCAAACGCGTTGGTTTCATTGGCGTTGTTCACCCAGAGCTGGAACGTAAGCTGGACCTGAATGGCCGTACCATCGTGTTCGAGCTGGAGTGGAGCCCGGTTGCAGACCGCGTGATTCCTCAGGCGCAGGACATCTCTCGCTTCCCTGCAAACCGCCGTGATATCGCGGTTGTGGTCGCCGAAAATGTGCCCGCAGCAGATATTTTGGCCGAATGTAAGAAAGTTGGCGTAAATCAGGTAGTTGGCGTAAACTTATTTGACGTGTACCGCGGCAAGGGCGTAGCAGAAGGTTTCAAGAGCCTCGCTATTAGCCTTATCCTTCAGGATACCAGCCGTACACTCGAAGAAGAGGAGATTGCCGCTACCGTCGCCAAATGTGTAGAGGCATTAAAAGAGCGATTCCAGGCATCATTGAGGGATTGAACCTATGGCGCTTACAAAAGCTGAAATGTCAGAATATCTGTTTGATAAGCTTGGGCTTAGCAAACGGGATGCCAAAGAGCTGGTAGAGCTGTTTTTCGAAGAGATCCGTCGTGCTCTGGAAAATGGTGAGCAGGTAAAACTCTCCGGCTTTGGCAATTTTGATTTGCGAGACAAAAACCAACGTCCGGGCCGTAACCCGAAGACGGGGGAAGATATTCCCATTACAGCCCGCCGCGTGGTGACCTTCAGACCCGGTCAGAAGTTAAAAAGCCGTGTCGAAAACGCAACGCCCAAAGCAGAGTAATATGAACTAACTAAAAAGGCCGCTCACGCGGCCTTTTTTCTTTGCGCTATTTGCCAAACCCGCCGTAAAATCAATGATATCTCAACCGGATAACCTATCGTCTATGCTTGATCTTGCCCGTCGCCAGCACCGCTCCGATCTCCGCCGCCTGTGTCTGCTCGGGGTGCTGTTGTTTGTCGCCACCACGGTCAGTCTGTGTGCGGGCGATCGGTGGCTGGGGCCGGCAAGCTGGTTTACGCCAGAGGGACAGATCTTTGTCTGGCAGATCCGCCTGCCGCGGACGCTGGCGGTCGTTTTAGTCGGCGCTGCCCTGGCGCTGTGCGGCACGATCATGCAGGCACTGTTTGAAAATCCGCTGGCGGAACCCGGGCTTCTGGGAGTGTCGAATGGCGCAGGCGTCGGGCTAATCGCCGCCGTGATGCTGGGAGGAGGCGAGCTCTCCGCCTGGGGGATTAGCCTCAGCGCCATTGTTGGCGCGCTGTTGATAACCCTCATCCTGCTGCGCTTTGCCCGACGCCACTTATCCACCAGCCGGCTGCTGCTTGCCGGGGTGGCGTTAGGGATCATCTGTAGTGCGTTGATGACCTGGGCCGTCTACTTCTCCACCTCTTTTGATCTGCGCCAGCTGATGTACTGGATGATGGGGGGCTTTGGGGGCGTTGACTGGCGTCAGGGGTGGCTGATGCTGCTCCTGCTTCCGGTCATTCTGTGGACGGCATTCCAGGCGCAGCCGCTGAATCTGCTCGCGCTGGGTGAAACGTCTGCTCGTCAGCTTGGGATGCCGATTGGGTTCTGGCGCAACGTGCTGGTTATCGCCATCGGCTGGATGGTGGGCGTAAGCGTGGCGCTGGCGGGTGCGATTGGCTTTATTGGGCTGGTGATCCCGCATATGCTGCGTCTTTGCGGCATTACGGACCATCGAACCCTGCTCCCGGCCACGGCGATTGCCGGGGCGGCAGCGCTGCTGATTGCCGATATCATCGCCCGGCTCGCTCTGACCGCCGCAGAGCTGCCTATTGGCGTGGTGACCGCGACGCTGGGCGCGCCGGCCTTTATCTGGCTATTATTGAAAGCTGGACGTTAACACACTACCCGTAAGTCAACCTGAGGGAATGCTATGCAGTCTGATATTCTGAATACCGAAGTGACCACCATTGACGGCGAGAAAACCACGCTGGAAGGCTACAAGGGCAAGGTGCTGCTCATCGTGAACGTGGCGTCGAAATGCGGCCTGACGCCGCAGTATGAACAGCTGGAAAATATTCATAAAGCCTGGGAAAAAGACGGCTTTACCGTGCTCGGCTTCCCGTGCAACCAGTTCCTGGGGCAGGAGCCGGGCAGCGAAGAGGAGATTAAGACCTTTTGCAGCACGACCTATGGCGTGACGTTCCCGATGTTCAGCAAAATTGATGTGAACGGGGAAAATCGTCATCCGCTGTATGCCAAGCTGGTGGCTGCGGCGCCGACAGCGGTTGCGCCTGAAGAGAGTGGTTTCTACGAGCGCATGGCGAGCAAAGGCCGGGCGCCGCTCTATCCGGACGATATTCTGTGGAACTTCGAAAAATTCCTGATTGGCCGTGACGGTCAGGTCGTACAGCGTTTTTCCCCGGACATGACGCCTGAAGATCCTATCGTGATGGAATCTATCAAGCTGGCGCTGGCGAAATAATGTCGCTGCTGATGCAGCTCACAGACGTTGCCGGGAAGGGACGTCTTGAGCCTGTAACCGCCACCGTCAACGCAGGGGAAATACTTCACCTGGTTGGGCCAAACGGTGCCGGGAAGAGCACGCTGCTGGCGCGCATGGCGGGGCTGACCGCCGGGGAAGGGGAGATTACCTTTCTTGGACAATCTCTTGACGAATGGCTACCCGCCACGCTCGCCTCCCGTCGAAGCTATCTGGTTCAGCAGCAGGTGCCGCCGTTTGCGATGCCGGTCTGGCACTACCTGACGCTGCACCTGCCTGATAAAAATCAGGTGGCATTGCTCCACGACGTTGCCGCGGCGCTCGGGTTAGACGATAAGCTCACCCGACAGGCCAGCCAGCTTTCCGGCGGCGAGTGGCAGCGCGTGCGTCTGGCCGCCGTTATTCTTCAGATCCATCCGTCCGGAAATCCTCACGGGCGGTTGCTGCTGCTGGACGAGCCAATGAGCGGGCTGGACGTTGCCCAGCAGGCCGCGCTGGATGCCCTGCTCAGCGCGCTCTGCCGCAAGGGCATTACCATTGTGATGAGCAGTCATGATTTAAACCATACGTTGCGCCACGCCCATCGGGTGTGGTTGCTGGCCCGTGGCAAGCTGATTGCCAGCGGACCGCGCGACAGCGTGCTGACGGCCTCCAATCTTGCGAGTGCTTACCACATGTCGTTCCGGAGGCTGGATATTGAAGGCCACAAGATGCTCATCTCCACGGCGCAGGAATAACCTTTCTTGCACAGCCGCATAGATGCACGCTAGATTACCGAAAGAACAAAAAAAGCAGAGGATTCGTCTGAAATGCGATTCTGGTTTCTCCTTGTTGCGGCGCTCTTTCTTGCAGGATGCAGTAGCCATCGTGCTCCTCCGCCCAACCCACGGCTTTCCGATTCCATTACGGTCATTGCCAGCCTGAACGATCAGCTCAGCAACTGGCGCGGCACCCCCTATCGCTACGGTGGCATGAGCCGGGGCGGGGTGGATTGCTCGGGATTCGTGCTGATGACCTTCCGCGATAAATTTGACCTACAGCTTCCGCGTGAAACGCGTATGCAGGCGGAGATCGGCACTGAGATTGATAAAGACGAGCTCCTGCCCGGCGACCTGGTCTTTTTCAAAACAGGCTCCGGTGAAAGCGGCCTTCATGTCGGCATTTATGACACCGATAATCAGTTCATTCATGCCTCGACCAGCCGTGGCGTGATGCGCTCCTCTCTCGATAATGTTTACTGGCGTAAAAACTTCTGGCAGGCCAGACGTATTTAACCGATGCATAAAGATGCAGTGCGGGGAGCCTGGCGGTGAATATAGCCGTCAGGCTTTTCTTACGGGTTGATTAAAGTTAAATTTTTGCCCAATTATTTATGTCGGCATGTGCCTGTTTTATCTAAAACTGGCTATTATTCAATAACCAGGATAAAATTATTAAAGATTCAGGGAAAAATCTGAAAATTAATACGGAAAGAATGAAATTAAACTTATTAAAATCAAGACAGTGGAATTGTGCCTGCAATTGCTCCAGGATGTTCTCTCTCATCTTTAATGCAGGACAAGCGCGATGATTATTACGCTAGATAATGCTTACCAGTCTGAACTTTTACTGCTTCCGGCGCGTGATAGTGCAGGTTTGCTTAAAGGTTTAGAGATTTTGGTTAACTTTACTGGCGTGGGTACGGACGTACGAATCCCGACGGAACTGGTTATCCCGCATCTTTCCCGGGAAGATGAATTAGCGCTGTTTCAGGAGAAACTGCAATTACTCGATACCTGTAAGCTATTTTTTATTCAGCATCAGTTAATTGCATGGATCAATATTACACCCGCAATTGTTGAGTTTTTATTAACTAATGAGAACGCTGTTTCAATCCTTGAGCGTTATCCGTTTCTTGAGTTTACTGTTAATGAGAACTATCCAGGTTTAAATAACGGAAAAGACGATCTGATGCTGGCAAGAATGGCGATCCATTTCCCATTAGTGCTGGCTAACTTTGGTGCAGGGGCCGCGTCCCTTAAGCCGGTTTATGATGGTTTGTTCAAACGGGTCATTCTGGATAAAAACTTCATCCAGCAGCGCGTTTCGGCGCTCTCCTTTGAGCCTTTTATGCGCGCTATCCTCTGGCAAATCACGCCGCACTGTCAGTCGGTCATGGTCTCAGGAATTGACGATCACGGCATCCTGCAACGCGTGCTGCCCTTCAATTTTGGTGCAATGCAGGGCACCCTGTGGCCTGCCGTCCCGGCTGAACGCGTCACGACCCTCGTTCAGCAATAACCCCTTTCTTCGCCCGTGTTTACGTTCAGGGAAACCCTCTACACTTAAAGCAGGAGGACTTATGACCCTGTCTTTTACTGCCCACTGGCATGATGAACTACCCGGCTTTTACACCGCGCTTAAGCCAACGCCTTTACAGAATGCACGTCTGATCTGGCATAACGATGCGTTAGCGGATTCGCTTGGCATCCCTTCGTCTCTTTTTCAGCCAGAAAAAGGCGCCGGCGTCTGGGGGGGCGAAACGCTGCTTCCGGGCATGAAGCCGCTGGCTCAGGTTTACAGCGGACATCAGTTTGGCGTCTGGGCGGGACAGCTCGGCGATGGTCGCGGCATCCTGCTGGGTGAACAGGTGTTGCCGAATGGCGAAACGCGCGACTGGCACCTGAAAGGGGCAGGGCTGACCCCATACTCTCGCATGGGGGATGGCCGCGCGGTGCTGCGCTCAACCATCCGTGAAGGTCTGGCGTCGGAAGCCATGCATGCGCTGGGGATCCCCACCTCACGCGCGCTGTCGATTGTCACCAGCGACACGCCGGTTGCCCGCGAGACGATGGAGCAGGGAGCGATGCTGATCCGCGTGGCCGAAAGCCATCTGCGTTTCGGCCATTTTGAACACTTCTATTATCGCCGCGAGCCGGATAAGGTCCGCCAGCTTGCCGATTACGCCCTTCGTCGTCACTGGCCGCATCTGCAAAACGAAGCGGATCGCTATGTTCTCTGGTTCCGCGATATCGTCGCGCGCACCGCCTCAATGATTGCCCGCTGGCAGGCCGTCGGCTTTGCGCACGGCGTAATGAATACCGACAACATGTCCCTGTTGGGGCTGACGTTTGACTACGGTCCGTACGGCTTCCTTGATGACTATCAGCCGGGTTACATCTGTAACCATTCGGACTATCAGGGGCGTTACCGGTTCGACAACCAGCCTGCGGTGGGGCTGTGGAACCTCCAGCGTCTTGCACAAAGCCTGTCGCCGTTTATCGACGTCGATGCCCTGAACGATGCGCTCGACAGCTATCAGGAGGTGTTGCTGCGGGAATACGGCGCGTTAATGCGCAACAAGCTGGGCCTCATGACGCAGGAAAAAGGCGATAACGCGCTGCTGAACGGGCTGTTTGCGATCATGGCGCGGGAAGGCAGCGACTATACCCGAACCTTCCGTATGCTGAGTCAGACCATGCAGCAGAGCGCCGCGTCACCGCTGCGCGACGAGTTTATTGACCGACAGGCGTTTGATGACTGGTTTGCCGCTTACCGCGCGCGTTTGCAGCAGGAGCAGATTGACGATGATACCCGTCAGGCGCAGATGAAGGCGGTTAACCCGGCGATGGTATTGCGCAACTGGCTGGCGCAGCGGGCCATTGAGCAGGCAGAGCAGGGGGATTATACCGAGCTGCACCGGCTGCATATCGCCCTGCGTACGCCGTTTGCCGACCGGGACGATGACTATGTCAGCCGCCCGCCGGACTGGGGCAAGCGGCTGGAAGTGAGCTGCTCAAGCTAAGGGGCGAGAAAAACCTGCGGCGCGGCATGCGCCGGATGCGTGCCGACGTGCACCTGCGCACCGTACCAGCGGGCCAGCGCGTCGGCCTGTAAAACTGTCTCCGGCATGCCCTCAGAAACAATCTTCCCGTTGTGGAGCAGCAGGATCCTGTCTGACCATAACGCGGCAAGATTGAGATCGTGCAGCACCACGCACACGTGAAGATGGCCCTGACGGGTCAGGGATTTCAGCAGACGCAGCAGATGCTGCTGGTGATAGAGATCCAGCGCGGAAGTGGGTTCGTCGAGAAACAGCCAGCCGCGCGGCGTTCCGTTACGCCACAGCTGCGCCAGCGCGCGGGCGAGCTGAACGCGCTGCTGCTCGCCGCCCGAGAGGGCATGATAGCGCCTGCCGGCCAGCGGGAGGCAACCGGTCAGCTGCAACACCTCACGCACAATCGACGGTTCCGGGTGACGCGTCCAGGGCGCACGCCCCATTCCAACGATCTCCTCCACCTGCCAGTCAAATCCAGGCTGAGTATGCTGACGCATCACCGCCCGATAGCGGGACAGCGTTTCCGGCTGCCATTCGCTTAGGGTTTTCCCCGCCAGCGAACAGCGGCCGCTGTCAGGCTTCAGGTAGCCTGTCAGCAGCCGCAGCAGCGTCGATTTCCCCGCACCGTTGGGGCCGATAAGCGTCACCAGCTCTCCCTGCGACAGTGACAGCGAAATATTATCCGTCAGCGTGCGGCCAGACCGGGTAAGGGTAAGATGTTCAGCCGTATAGCGTTCAGCCATGCTGTTCTCCACGCCGAAAGATAAGCCATAAGAACCAGGGGGCACCAAGGATGCTGGTAAGCAGGCCGACCGGCATTTCTGCCGGGGCGACCAGGGTGCGCGCCACCGTATCCGCCACCAGCAGCAGAAGCGCGCCCGCAAGTATCGCACCGGGGAGCGTTGCGCGGTGATCGGCACCCAGCCACATGCGCATCAGGTGCGGCACCACGAGCCCGACAAAGCCAATCACGCCGCTGACGGCGACAGCCGCCGCGACCAGCAGGGCGCTGCATAACAGTAAGATTCGCTGTACCAGTGCAACGTCCACGCCAAGGTAATGCGCTTCCTCTTCACCCAGTTGCAGCAAATTTAACGCGCTGGCACAACGCCAGATCGCCAGAACGGCAGGCACCATCAGCGAGGTCACGGCCAACAGCGTTGACCACTGCGCCTGACCGAGACTTCCCATTCCCCAGAGCGAAAGCTGGCGAAGCTGCGCGTCATTGCTGACCCACGAAAGTACGCCTACCGCCGCACCGCACAGGGCATTGATGGCGATCCCCACCAGCAACAGGCGTGACAGCGAGCCGTTACGCTGTCGGCTGAGCAGAAAGATCGCGGCTGTGGCCGCCAGCGCCCCAATGAATGCCGCCAGCATCGGGGCGTAGAGCATCACCAGCGCGGGCAGGGAGAGCGGAAGCACCACCCAGAGTGCGACGGCCAGCGCCGCGCCGCTGCTGATCCCGAGCAGGCCCGGGTCGGCCAGCGGATTGCGGAACAGTCCCTGCATGACGCAGCCGGCAAGCGCCAGCGATCCGCCAATCACCAGCGCCAGCAGTACGCGGGGCAGACGGATGGTCAGCCAGATCTGGCGCAGCGTCTCATCGCTGCTGCTCCACAGCACGTTCACCGGCAGGCGTAACGCCCCAAAACCGGTGGCCGTGAACGTTAAGACGGTGAGCGCCCCCGCCAGAAGCCACAGCGAGAGCGTGATGCGCCGGGACATCAGGGCAGTTGCTCCGCTCTGGTTCGCAGCTGCTGAATGGCTTTCGGCGTACGGACGCTAAAGCCCAGCAGGGCCATGTCATCAATGGCCAGCACCTGCCTGTTTCGTCCCGCTGGCGTTTGCGCCAGGCCAGGCAGTTTCCACAGATTTTCTTCACCGCCCAGCGCGGTGAGGCCGTCCTGAGAAATCACCACCAGATCCGGCTGGCTGGCCATCACTCCTTCCTGCGAGAGCGGCTGATAGCGGGTAAAGCCCTGCATGGCGTTCTGCAAACCGGCAGCGCGGATTGCCGCATCCGCGCCGGTCTGTTGCCCGGCCGCCATCGCGGTCATCCCGCCGTGGCTGAGGATAAACAGCACCCGCTTGTTGAGCGGTGACGAGGGCAGCGCCGCCAGCGCCTGACGCAGCGAGCTGCGCAGGGTTTCCCCTTGCGCCTCATGATGCGTCGCCTGGGCTATCACCCGCACTTTTTCGTCAATCGCGCCCAGGTCCGGGGTGCCGGGAACGGTCACCACCCTGACGTGGCTCTGTTCAACCTGCTTCAGCGCCAGTGATGGCTGCGCCTGGTCGCTTGCCAGCACCAGCGTCGGGCGCACGGACAAAATCCCCTCCGCGTTGAGCTGGCGCAGGTATCCCACGTCAGGCAGCGCTGTCGTTGCCTGCGGCCACTGGCTGGTACTGTCGCGCGCAACCAGAGAGGACTCCGCGCCGAGGGCGTAGACGATCTCCGTCACGTCGCCGCCGAGGGCGACAATTCTCTCCGGCGCGGCGGCGGCGACCAGCGGCAGGGCGCAGAGCAGGGCAAACCAGTTTTTCATGCGGCCAGTCCTTCCGGCGTCAGGGCGTCAATCTGGCGACGCCACAGGCTTTGCTCCGGCTCGCCTTCAGTACGCTGACCGTAGAGCTGGGCGATTTGGGTGCCATCCGCCGCAAACAGCTCCAGGCTGGTGACGTGACCGTCCGCCGTCGGCTTGCGCGTTACCCACGTCTCCGCGACGGCCTCCTCCAGCAGGTGCAGGGTAAAGGTCGGGTTGAAGATGTTCAGCCAGCCCTTCATTGGCGTCAGCTTTTCCACCGCACCGGTGAAGATCTGCACGCAGCCGCGGTTGCCGACAAAGATCATGATTTCGTTTCCGTCCCGTCGCGCCGTCTCCAGCAGCTGCGCCAGCGCGCTGTTTTCAACCTTACAGGCCAGATCGTCACTGACCAGACGAAACGCCTGCTGGCGGCTGAGGTTGTGGCGCTTGAGCAGGCTAAAGAACTGGTGCACGTCGGTCATGGCGCGCCACTCGTTCTCTACCGTACTGGCGTCTGCGCGCTCGGCATGCGCGGGGGCATCGGCCGCTTCCAGTACCAGAGAGGGGTTATCAGCAATGATAAAACGGGTCAGCACGTCGCCCCAGGCGGCGACGTCGGTGCTATCCGTGGCGTAGACTTTCAGAAGCGCATCGCCCTGACGATCGAAGAACTGTATGCTCTGGCGTTCACCGCGCGGGGTCGCCTCGCTGATGTGAAACGCGCTCGCCCACTGGTTGAGGAACAGACGCAGATCCAGCGCGCGCGGGTTCAGCACCAGCCCGGCGTGGCCGCCGAGGTGCTGGTTAGTAAACGCCCCGACCTGTTCATGAACGGCGTACTCGTTACGGCAGATGCATTTGGTTTCGCCCACGGACTCCAGCGCCGCCAGAATGTCGCGGATCTCGCCGCGCAGCCGCCAGGCGTCGTGGCCGACGCGTGCATAAGCCAGCTCCGCCTCACTGATGTTCATTAAGCCGGCGATATCACGCGCGTACTTACCCGGATTTTCTTCTTTAAGCTCAAGCCAGCGTGTGTAGTGACGCATAATCTTATCCTTCTGAATCGTTGCCCCGACGGGGATTACCACTGATAACTGACGAAAATTTTACCGTTGCGACCGTCCTGCGGAATGCCCTGCGGTGACCAGTAGGCTTTATCAAAGGCGTTCCCCAGTACGAGGGTGGTGGTGATGCCTTTGAACTGCTGCTGGCCTTTGTAGCTGACGTAGAAGTCGTTAACCGCATAGCCCGGCTGCTCGCTGTAACTGCTGCTGATGTGCGTTGAACGTTCGACGAAGGTGCCGATCCAACCCACGGAGAAGCCGCTTTGCGCCACCGGGATATCCAGCTTGCTGGTGACGGTGTCCGGATTAATGCTGGAGATATATTCGCCCGTGTCGGTATCTTTCCCGCGCGTGCGGTTGTAGGCCACGTCGAGGTTGAACAGACTGGTCGAGTAGGTCGCCATCATGTCCCAGCCCCAGATTTTGGCGTTTGGCACGTTGTAGGACATGGTGGTAGCCGCCGCAAAATCGACGGTGGTGGAGATGTAATCTTTCGCTTTGGTGTCGAAGTAGCTGGCTTTGAACTCCAGCGCGTCGTTGGCGAGCATGAGATCGTCAAAACGCAGCCCAAAACCGAACTCCTGGGTTTCGTTAGTTTCCGGACGCAGGTTCGGGTTCGGCACCCAGTAGTTGGTGTAGAAACTGCCGATGGAGAAGTGCTTCGAGTCGTTATACATCTCGCCCATCGTTGGCGCGCGGAAGGCCTGTGCGTAAGAGCCGAACAGCATCAGCCAGTCGGCTGGACTCACGGTTAACCCGGCGCGTGAAGACCACTTATCCGCATCCACGTCGTCGTAACCGCTGCTGCTGCCGCGGTAGTTGTCGTAACGCGTCCCGCCGAGAAGCGTTACCGGCAGGTCGCGCAGGGTGATCTCATCCTGTAACCAGCCGGAGCTAAAGTCGATCTTCGCGTCCGGGAAGCCGGTGGTCGCGCCGCCAGGGTGTTGCTCCTGACGATAGTATTCCCCGCCGTAGGTCAGCAGGTGCGAGGCAAAAGAGTCGCTGAACAGGCGGGTGCGGTTTTCCACTTTGCCGCCTTTGGTGGTCTGCTTACGGAACTCGCCGCTGGCGTCAATGTTCTGGGCGTTGATCCGTGCTTCGGACCAGTAAATTTTCGCATCGGCGTTCAGCCAGTCGTTTCCGGCGGGCGCAATGCGGTAGCCAAGCTGGGCATCGCGCTGAATGGTGGAACGGTCGGTCATCGGGTTACTGCTGTTGGCATCCGTGGTCTGCGGATTTTTTGGCTCCTGCGCGTCGTTGTTGTAGTAGCGCAGGGAGCCGCTCAGGGTCTGAGCCGGGTCGATTTTCCAGCTGCCTTTCGCCAGCATATTGTTGATGGACTCGTCGTTTGGTGCCCTCGCGCCGTCGCTCTGGCGAATGTCGCCGCGATCGCGGCTGGACCAGGAGACCAGGCCGTCAAGGGTATCGGTGCGGCCATAGGCGCTGGCACCCATTCCGATGCTGCGATCGCCCGTCGCGCCGGTAGCAAACACGCGATAGCCGCTGTTTTTACCTGCGTCCAGCAGATCGCTGGCGTCGACGGTATCATACGAAATCACGCCACCCAGCGCGCCGCTGCCGTACAGCAGGGCAGAAGGACCGCGCACCACTTCAATACGTTTGATCAGCGCCGGGTCGAGGAACGTGCTGTTCAGGTGTCCGGTATCGGTACCCTGGCGTACGCCATCCACCAGCACCAGCACGCCACGGCGGTCGTAACCGCGCAGGTTAACGTCCTGGCCGTTGGTGCGACCGGTGCCGTCCAGCATCAGGCCAGGCACCTTGCGCAGCAGGTCGGCGGCGGAGCTGGCGGTCTGGTTTTCCGGGGCGGTGGCGTCAATCACGCTCACCATCATGGGGGCTTCAAAGGCGCTGCGGGCATTGCCGGTGGCGGTAACGGTGATATCGTCTGCGGCGGCAAACGCAACGCCCGGCAGGGTGCTGACAATCGCCAGCGCCAGAAGGGACGGGCGTAAAGACGCGGATTGCAGGTGTGGCATAGCAACTCTCCATAAGAATTGAAAAGCGCTGGCTGCCTGGGGATCACCTGGGTGGCTGGCGAAGGTTTTGTCTGGTTTATTTTGTCAGGATCAGTTTTCCGGCATTGGTCTGGCGCAGCAGATAGTGCTGGCCGTCATGCTCGATAATCACCCGGCCTTCCTCACCCAACAGGCTTTTGCTGTCGATGCGGCGATCGGTGGAAGCAGGGGATGGCGCTGTGTGTGTTTTTACTGGCGTTGCTGCGCTGTTATCGGTCGGTGACATAATGTTTATAAATAACAATCAATGTAACAATGATAATCATTATCAATAAACTGCATTTTCACAGCAAGCGTTTTTGTGAAAATTGTGTGACGGGATCAAATTTGTGCAATGAAACGCCCGGTGGCGGCTACGCCTTACCGGGCCTACAACGGCACGAACCGTAGGCCGGGTAAGGCGTAGCCGCCACCCGGCAAGGGTTTAAAATCGAGAATCAACCGCCGCAGCCAGCTTCTCCAGCAGCCGTTCGCTGTCTTCCCAGCTTAGGCAAGGGTCGGTAATCGACTGGCCGTACACCATGTGCTGTCCGGCCACGATCTTCTGGGTGCCTTCTTTGATAAAGCTCTCCGCCATAATCCCCGCAATGGCGGTCGAGCCGCTGCGGATCTGCTGGCAGACTTCATCGCAGACGTCCAGCTGGCGGCGGTGCTGTTTCTGGCAGTTGCCGTGGCTGAAATCCACCACCAGATGCTCCGGCAGGTCAAACTCCGCCAGTGTTTCACAGGCGGCGGCAATATCTTCCGCGTGGTAGTTCGGCTTTTTACCGCCGCGCATAATGATGTGGCCGTAAGGGTTGCCGCTGGTCTGGTAGATGGTCATCTGGCCGTTTTTATCCGGAGAGAGGAACATATGGCTGGCGCGCGACGCGCGGATGGCATCGACGGCAATTCGGGTATTGCCGTCAGTTCCGTTTTTAAAGCCCACCGGGCAGGAGAGCGCCGACGCCATTTCACGGTGGATCTGGCTTTCGGTGGTGCGCGCACCAATCGCGCCCCAGCTGATGAGGTCGGCAATAAACTGTCCGGTCACCATATCCAGGAATTCGGTGGCGGTCGGCACGCCCAGCTCGTTAACCTGTAGCAGCAGCTTGCGCGCCAGGGCAATACCGTGATTCACCCGGTAGCTGCCGTTCAGATCGGGATCGGAAATCAGCCCTTTCCAGCCCACCACGGTGCGCGGCTTTTCAAAGTAGGTACGCATCACGATCTCCAGCCGATCCTGATACGTTTCGCGCAGCGTCTGAAGGCGTTTCGCATAATCCATCGCCGCGTCCAGGTCGTGAATGGAGCAGGGGCCAATCACCACCAGAAGACGTTTGTCTTCACCATTGAGAATTTTTTCGATGCGACGACGGGAGGCCGTCACATGGTCCGCCACCTCGGGGGAAACGGGGTGCAGCTGTGCCAGTTCAGCCGGTGTGACCAGGCTATCAATGCGCGCAGTGCGAAGTTCGTCGGTTTTGTTCATGGAATGTCTCAGAAATTTTTTGCTTCATCGGCAGACTACCGGGAAGTGATGGGCATCACCTTAAACCAATCCCTGCTGATTTCAAGTTCGGGGCGCGTCGCCCCGAGGATGAGCGTAATCATAACTGAAACTGGATTAATGTACTAGCATATTAGTACATGCGGCGATTCAGCCCCATGATGTCGAGGATTTTGGTGGCAATTTCTTCTACCGAATAGTTGGTGCTGTTCAGCCAGGGGATCTGGTTTTTTCGGTACAGCGCTTCGACTTCGGCGACTTCCATTCGACACTGGCGCATCGAGGCGTAGCGGCTGTTCTCGCGACGTTCTTCGCGGATCGCCGCCAGACGTTCCGGGTTGATGGTCAGCCCAAACAGCTTATGCTGGAGCGGCTTGAGCGCGGCGGGTAGCACCAGGTTATCCATATCATCGGCAATAAAGGGGTAGTTGGCGGCGCGAATGCCAAACTGCATCGCCAGGTAAAGGCTGGTGGGGGTTTTACCGCAGCGCGACACGCCGAGCAAAATGACCTGCGCCTGATCCAGATTGCGCAGCGAGATCCCGTCGTCGTGCGCCAGGGTATAGTCAATGGCGGCAATACGCGCATCGTATTTGGTCAGGTTGCCGGGGTTTAGCCCGTGGGTACGGTGGGCGATGGGCGTCGGGTCGAGCTTCAGCTCGCTTTGCAGCGGTGCAACCAGCGCCTGCACGATGTCCTGACAGAACCCTTCGCTTTGCAGAATGATGTTGCGGATCTCGGGGATCACGATGGAATAGAACACCAGCGGACGAACGCCGGTCTGCTGATAAATGGCGTCGATCTGGTCCTTGACCGCTTTGGCCCGGCTCTCGTTTTCTACGAACGGCAGCGTGATGCTGTTTATCGACACGGGAAACTGCGACATCACCGCGTGGCCCAGCACCTCGGCGGTGATCGCCGTCCCATCAGAAATATAAAAAACGTGGCGATCGACAGCATTATCCATTTTATTCACCCTGAATAGCGTACGTAATTGCCTGAAAGCATAAATTAAAAAAGTTAATTTCACAGCTAAGAACTTATCTGAATTTAAAATGAAATGGTGTTTTTGATTTTCCTGAAAACCGGATTTCATTTTCCGAATAGCGGCTTTATTTTTATGGTTTCTGGCGGAATCTATAGGAATCATCGGGTTAGCAAGCGTATGGAAAGTGTCCGAAAAGTTGAAAATTAAAATTGCTTACACGATTCACCGTTTTTTTAGCGGAAATAAATATGCCAGTATAAATACGTAGTCAGGTGTTTCTTACTCCGATCAAATATCACAAAAGGATTGTTTCGATGTCCAACAATGGCTCGTCACCGCTGGTGCTTTGGTATAACCAACTCGGCATGAATGATGTAGACAGAGTTGGGGGCAAAAATGCCTCCCTGGGTGAAATGATTACAAATCTGTCCGGTATGGGTGTCTCCGTACCAAACGGGTTTGCCACAACCGCCGATGCGTTTAACCTGTTTTTAGACCAGAGCGGTGTAAACCAGCGCATTTACGACCTGCTGGATAAAACGGATATTGATGACGTGACCGAGCTTGCCAAAGCCGGCGCACAAATCCGCCAGTGGATTATCGACACACCTTTCCAGCCGGAACTGGAAAAAGCCATTCACGACGCGTACAACCAGCTCTCCGCTGACGACGCGCAGGCCTCCTTTGCCGTGCGCTCCTCCGCCACCGCAGAAGACATGCCGGACGCCTCTTTCGCCGGTCAGCAGGAAACGTTCCTGAACGTTCAGGGCTATGACGCGGTGCTGGTGGCGGTGAAGCACGTCTTCGCTTCCCTGTTCAACGACCGCGCCATTTCCTATCGTGTGCACCAGGGCTACGACCATCGCGGCGTCGCGCTTTCTGCTGGCGTGCAGCGCATGGTGCGCTCCGACGTGGGATCGTCCGGCGTGATGTTCTCGATTGATACCGAATCCGGCTTCGACCAGGTGGTGTTTATCACCTCCGCGTGGGGCCTGGGTGAGATGGTGGTGCAGGGGGCAGTGAACCCTGACGAATTTTACGTTCACAAGCCAACGCTTGCGGCAAACCGCCCGGCGGTGGTGCGCCGTACCATGGGCTCGAAAAAAATCCGCATGATCTATGCCCCGACGCAAGAGCACGGCAAGCAGGTCACGATTGAAGATGTGCCGCAGGAGCAGCGCGACCGCTTCTCCCTGACCGATGCCGAGGTAGAAGAGCTGGCGAAGCAGGCGGTACAGATTGAAAAACACTATGGCCGCCCGATGGACATCGAGTGGGCGAAAGACGGCCACACCGGCAAGCTGTTTATCGTGCAGGCGCGTCCGGAAACCGTCCGTTCTCGCGGTCAGGTCATGGAGCGCTACACCCTGCACGCACAGGGTAAAATTGTTGCGGAAGGCCGCGCGATTGGTCACCGCATCGGTGCCGGTCCGGTGAAGGTGATCCACGACATCAGCGAAATGAACCGCATTCAGCCCGGCGACGTGCTGGTGACCGACATGACCGACCCGGACTGGGAACCGATCATGAAGAAAGCGGCCGCCATCGTCACCAACCGCGGTGGACGCACCTGTCACGCGGCAATCATCGCCCGTGAGCTGGGGATCCCGGCGGTCGTCGGCTGCGGTGACGCGACCGAACGCATGAAGGACGACCAGAAGGTGACGGTCTCCTGCGCTGAAGGCGATACTGGGTACGTGTATGCCGATATCCTTGACTTCAGCGTGAAAAGCTCCAGCGTGGATACCATGCCGGACCTGCCGCTGAAGATCATGATGAACGTCGGTAACCCGGACCGCGCGTTTGACTTCGCCTGCCTGCCGAACGAAGGCGTAGGCCTGGCGCGTCTGGAATTCATCATCAACCGCATGATCGGCGTTCACCCGCGCGCGCTGCTGGAGTTCGACGACCAGGACGCGAAGCTGCAAAACGAAATCCGCGAGATGATGAAGGGTTACGACTCGCCGAGAGAGTTCTATGTTGGCCGCCTGACGGAAGGGATCGCCACGCTCGGCGCGGCCTTCTACCCGAAACGCGTGATCGTGCGCCTGTCGGACTTTAAGTCCAACGAATACGCCAACCTGGTGGGCGGCGAGCGCTACGAGCCGGAAGAAGAGAACCCGATGCTGGGCTTCCGCGGCGCAGGCCGCTACGTGTCAGAAAGCTTCCGCGACTGCTTCGCGCTGGAGTGCGAGGCGGTGAAACGCGTGCGCAACGACATGGGGCTGACCAACGTGGAGATCATGATCCCGTTCGTCCGTACCGTGGATCAGGCGAAAGCGGTGGTGGACGAGCTGGCGCGTCAGGGGCTGAAGCGCGGCGAGAACGGGCTGAAGATCATCATGATGTGTGAAATTCCGTCCAACGCCCTGCTGGCAGAGCAGTTCCTGGAGCACTTCGACGGCTTCTCCATCGGCTCGAACGACATGACACAGCTGGCGCTGGGTCTCGACCGCGACTCCGGCGTCGTCTCTGAGCTGTTCGACGAGCGTAACGAGGCGGTGAAAGCGCTGCTCTCCATGGCCATTCGCGCGGCGAAGAAACAGGGTAAATACGTTGGCATTTGCGGTCAGGGTCCGTCTGACCACGAAGACTTTGCGGCCTGGCTGATGGACGAGGGGATTGATAGCCTCTCCCTGAACCCGGACACCGTGGTGCAAACCTGGCTGAGCCTGGCAGAGCTGAACAAGTAAAACCGGCATAACCTGAAAAAGGCGAGGATATCTGTCCTCGCCTTTTTTATTTTCCTGCGAATATGCTCACCATCACAAATAAAGCAAAAAACCAAATATCATAATTTACCTGTTAATTTAGACAATTGTTAGCGGACAAGGCGTTGCTAATACTTGAGCCTTACCGCGTGCATCCTTCGGGATGATGCGCGACTGGTTGAAATACGTTTTAACCTGATAAAAAGGCAAATAACAATGACAATCTCCTCTGTATTACGCACCAAAGATAAAATAGGTTATGGCCTGGGTGATATGGCCAGAGCGCTGGTCTGGCAAACGGCAACGTTATTTCTCGCTTATTTCTATACGGACGTATTCGGTTTGCCAGCGGCCATTATGGGCACCATGTTTTTAGTGGTGCGCGTGGTCGATGCGTTTGTCGACCCGTGCATTGGCGCGCTGGTGGATCGCACTCAGACGCGCCACGGTCGTTTTCGCCCCTGGCTGCTCTGGTTTGCCATTCCGTTTGGCGTGAGCTGCCTCATTACCTTCTACGTGCCGGATGCCGGGGCGACGGCGAAAATTGTCTATGCCTGCGTGACGTATGCCATCCTGAGCCTGATCTACTCCGCTATTAACGTGCCTTACTGCGCCATGCCCGGCGCGCTGACGCTCGACCCGCGCGAGCGCCACTCGCTGCAATCCTGGCGCTTTGGCCTGTCGTTTATCGGCGGGTTGATTGTGACGGTTATTGCGCTGCCGCTGGTCTCATTATTAGGCCAGGGTAATGTGCAGAAAGGCTATTTCTATGCCATGAGCCTGATGGGGCTGCTGGGGATTGTTTTATTCTTCTGCTGCTTCTTTATGACCCGGGAGCGCTACTCTCCGCGCAATGACACCTCCGGCTCGATGCTGACGGATTTAAAACTGCTGGCCGGCAACAGCCAGTGGCGAATTGTTTTTCTGTTTAATATTTTACTGTTAACCGCTGTCGTGACGCGCGGCTCGGCGACCATGTATTACGTTAACTATGTTCTGTTACGTCCCGATCTGGTCTTTGCCTTTATTGTTTCCGGCATGGTGGCATCCCTGAGCGGCGCATTATTATCAGAACGCCTGCTGGGGAAATTCGACCGCGTGCGTGCCTATCAGTGGACCATTATTTCCTTCGTTATTTTTGGCGCACTGATTTTCTTCATTCCCCCTTCGCAGGTGTGGCTGATATTCGGTCTGAATATTGTGTTTAGTTTTATTCAGAACCTGACCACGCCGCTGCAATGGACCATGTTCTCAGACGTGGTGGACTACGAAGAGCACCGCAGCGGCCGCCGCCTGGACGGGCTGGTCTTCTCTACCGCCCTGTTTGCCATCAAGTTTGGGCTGGCGCTGGGTGGGGCAGTGGTCGGTTGGGTGCTTGGCATGGTGGATTACGCTCCCGGACAGGCAAACCAGGCCCCTCACGTACTCGCAACGATCAACGCGCTGTTCACCCTGATCCCCTGCGCGCTGTTCCTGTGCATGGTGGCACTCCTTGCCATCTACAAACTCAACAGCCGGCTGGTGGACGCCATCGCCCGGGAGCTGGCCAGCAAACGCGATATTCGAAACGATGCGGGGCAGCTTAGCCCGGCAGCGCAATCCGCACTACAGGAGTAAACCATGACTGCGATCTACAGGGACGCGGGACGTCCCGTACACGAGCGTGTCGCCGATCTACTGGCGCGTATGACCCCGGAAGAGAAATTTGCCCAGATGCACGCATACTGGCTGATCCTCGATGAAAACGGCAACCATCGCGAGCGCAGCGATCTGAGCGATGAGTTTGCCGGTGTAAGCGAACAGGCGTCCCTCAGCGAAAGGCTGAAGCTGGGCGTCGGGCAGATCACCCGTCCGCTCGGCACACACATTGTCGATGCGAAGACCGGCGTGCGTGCCGCCAACCGCCTGCAACGCCTGATGATGGAGGAGACCCGGCTCGGCATTCCGGCGCTGTTCCATGAGGAGTGTCTGGTCGGCTTGCTGTGTAAAGACGCCACGCTCTTCCCGTCGTCGCTGAACTATGGTTCCACCTGGGACCCGGCGCTGGTGCAGCGCGCGGCGGAGCAGATTGGCAAAGAGGCCCGCTCAGTCGGGTGCCAGCAGGGGCTGGCCCCGGTGCTGGACGTCTCGCGAGACGTACGCTGGGGGCGTACGGAAGAGACCTTTGGCGAAGATCCGTGGCTGGTGGGGGTGATGGCCACGGCGTACGTGAAGGGGTTGCAGGGTGACAAGCGCGATCTGCTGGCGACCCTGAAGCATTACGTGGGCCACTCATTCAGCGAAGGGGCGCGCAACCATGCCCCGGTCCATCTCGGCTTCAGCGAGCTAAACGATACGTTCCTGCTGCCGTTTGAGATGGCGGTCAAGCTGGCCAACGCCGGTTCCGTGATGCCAGCCTATCACGACATCGATAATCAGCCGGGCCACAGCGACCATTTCCTGCTCACCACCGTTTTGCGCGAGCAGTGGGGCTTCGACGGCATTATCGTGGCGGACTACGGCGGCGTCAGCCTGCTGCACCAGCACCACGGAATTTCTCACGATCCAGCGGAATCGGCTGCGCTGGCGTTTAACGCCGGGCTGGACGTGGAGTTGCCGAAGGATGACTGCGCGCGGCACCTGGCGGAAGCGGTAGAGCGTGGGCTCATCTCCATGGCGAAGGTGGATGAGATTGTGGCGCGCGTGCTGGGTGAAAAATTCCGCCTCGGGCTGTTTGAAAACCCGTACGTCGATGAAGACGGTATCGATTTGCAAAGCGAGGCGACCCGACAGGCGGCGCGCGAGGTGGCAACCACATCGATAACGCTGCTGGAAAATAACGGCATTTTGCCTCTGGGCGGCAAACCGCGTGTAGCGGTAGTCGGGCCGACGGCAGACGATCCGCTGGCGCTACTGAGCGGCTACAGCTTCCCGGTTCACCTGATCATCAGCGATATGGTTGAAGAGACCTCGCAGGTGACCACCCCGCGCGCGGCGCTGGAGCAGTACCTTGGCGCATCGCAGATACGTTACGCGAAAGGGTGTCACATTATTGAAAAACGGATGGCGGGCGCGCCGGTTTTCCCGGGCGACAGCGGCGGTAAGCCGATGCAGCAGTCCCCAGTGTCGCAACGCACGGATCTGATCCCCGATGCCGTGAGCGCTGCACAAGCGAGTGACGTAGTGGTGGCCTGCGTTGGCGACCTTGCCGGGCTATTCCAGAGCGGCACCGTGGGGGAAGGCTCGGACACCGATTCGCTGGATCTGCCGGGCGTGCAGCA
The DNA here is from genome assembly GCF_900322725.1 of Enterobacter cloacae complex sp. Taxonomy (NCBI): domain Bacteria; kingdom Pseudomonadati; phylum Pseudomonadota; class Gammaproteobacteria; order Enterobacterales; family Enterobacteriaceae; genus Enterobacter; species Enterobacter cloacae complex sp. The sequence goes on from NZ_LT991957.1 coordinate 4,003,256, forward strand.
ACAGCTGCTGGACGCGCTGGTGGCAACCGGCAAGCCGGTGATTGTCGTCATGACGGGCGGGCGTCCTTATAACCTTCAGGGGCTGGAAGAGAAGGTGGCCGCGCTGATAATGGCCTGGGCGCCCGGACAGGAAGGCGGTTGGGCAATTGCCGATGTGTTAACCGGCCGCGCCGAACCGCAGGGCAGGCTGGTGGTGAGCGTGCCGAAAAGCGCCGGGGCGATGCCGTACTACTACAATCACAAGCTGAAAAGCGGGGGCACGCCGTTTGCCTTCCATTTCGGCGCGCGTTACCCGTTTGGTTACGGGCTCGGCTGGACGCAATTTAGCTGGGGAGCGGCACGGCTGGCTGAAAGCCGCGTCCCGATCGCTGGAGAGGTGACATTACGTATCGATATCACCAACGCCGGCGAGCGCAGCGGCAGTGAAGTGGTGCAGGTCTACGTGCGCGATAAGGTCGCCACGCAGGTTCGTCCGCTTCAGGAGCTGAAAGCGTTCCAGCGCGTTACGCTTGCACCGGGAGAAACCGCCACGCTGACCTTTACCCTGCCGGTGGCGATGTTCAATTTCACCCGCCGGGACGGGAAGCGAATTGTCGAGCCAGGGGAGTTTGAGCTACAGGTTGGCGCTTCCTCGGTTGATATTCGCGAGGTTGTGACGGTGCAGGTGACCGGGGAGACGCGGGTGCTGGCGGGTGACTGGCAGATGCTCAGCCGCTGTGACATTACGCGAACGTAAAAAGGATAAAAAAAAGCCCATCGTGGGAGATGGGCAAAGACTACACACAGCAATTCGTTGTTTCACTCAGGGGATTTCCATGCTTATAAATCAAGGTGTTGATTTATAACCGTGTCTTAATAGTAGGCATGCCAGGATTTTGAGTCGATCGGATTCGTCTCAATAGTTAAAGGTAGGTAAAGATTTCTTGAAGAGAATAACGGTTTTAGGCTGGAAAAGGCGGGTCTGACCAGTGTGCAGAGAATAAATAGTTTAGCAACGTTTAAGTATTGCTGCGAAGAGTGTAGGCCGGGTAAGCGCTGGGGCTACCCGGCATAAAACCTTACTGCGCGTTCTTGTCTTCCAGCTCTTCTAGTTCCCTTAACATGACGTCCGGATCGGTTCCCGGCGGCGGCACTTCATGCACCCAGGCGGAGAAGAGACGCCAGGTTACCGCAAGCAGCACCGGACCGATGAACAGACCAATCATGCCGAAGGCAATCAACCCCCCGATCACCCCGGACAGGATCAGGATCAGCGGCAGGTCAGCGCCCATGCGAATAAGCAGCGGGCGAATCACGTTATCCATGGTGCCCACCACGCAGCTCCAGACCAGCAGCACTGTGCCCCAGGTCGTATCACCCGTCCAGTAAAGCCAGATAATGCAGGGGACCAGTACCAGCAACGGACCAAGCTGCGCCAGACAGGTCATCAGCATGACGACGGTGAAAATAGTGGCATAAGGGACGCCGGAGATCGCCAGCCCGATACCGCCAAGCACGGCCTGCACCAGCGCCGTCACCACCACGCCAAGCGCCACCGCGCGAACGGCCTGGGCTGCCAGCAGTACGGCCGCGTCGCCGCGTTTTCCTGCCAGCCGGGTGGCGAAATGACGTACGCCCAGCGCAACCTGCTCGCCGCGCCAGTAGAGCAGGGCGCTGAAGAGCAGCATCAGCGCACAGTGCATCATAAAGCGGCCAACGTGGGCGGCCTGACCCACAAACCAGGTGGTGGTCGTGCCGATGTACGGACGCACTTTCGCCATCAGCGCGCTGCCGCCCATCTCCAGCAGGCTGTGCCAGCCGCTGTACAGTTTAGCGCCCACGACCGGAATGCTGTTCAGCCACGCGAGATCCGGCAGCGTCATGTCACCGCTGGTGACCGCGCGAATAACCGGGCCGCTGCTGTCCACAAGGCTATTCACCAGCAGTGCAATGGGAATAATAAACAGCAGGAACAGCAGCAGCGTCATCACCATTACGGCGAGGCCGCGACGACCAAACAGCAGTTTCTGCAAGCGTAAGAGTAAAGGCCAGGTGGCGACAACAACGGTAGCGGCCCAGGCAAAGCCGAGCACGAAAGGCCGAACAATCCACAGACACGCAATAATCATGAGGGCCAGGAACAGCACCGACAGTAAAATTTGCGCAACATCCCTGGGCTGGCGAAGGTTGACCATAAATAAAACTTTCCTTAAAAGAACGCCAGTCTGACTGGCGAGAACGTAAACCGCATCTCTTTAATCATTAATGATCTCAGCGATTTTTGACAGGCGAATTCTGCCTGTAATTCTGCTGAGCGTATAAGAAAAAAATGTGATAAAAAGTTGTGATACAACGCAAACGATTCCCACCACTCTCATTAGGGACGATAGTCATGATCCCACAGATTTCTCAGGCACCTGGCGTCGTTCAGCTGGTGCTTAATTTTTTGCAGGCACTGGAGCAACAGGGTTTTACAGGTGATACCGCCACCAATTATGCCGACAGGCTGACGATGGCGACCGATAACAGTATTTACCAGCTTCTTCCCGATGCCGTCGTTTTCCCGCGCTCTACCGCGGACGTGGCGCTTATCGCCCGTCTGGCATCGCAGGAGCGTTTCACCTCTCTGGTCTTTACCCCGCGCGGCGGCGGTACGGGCACCAATGGGCAGGCGCTGAATCAGGGCATCATCATTGATATGTCCCGCTATATGAACCGCATCATTGAGATCAACCCTGAAGAGGGGTGGGTGCGCGTGGAAGCGGGGGTGATCAAGGACCAGCTCAATCAGTTTTTAAAACCGTACGGCTATTTTTTTGCGCCGGAACTGTCCACCAGCAACCGCGCGACCCTTGGCGGGATGATCAACACCGATGCCTCCGGGCAGGGCTCGCTGGTCTACGGTAAAACCTCCGATCACGTGATGGGGGTGCGGGCGGTGCTGCTGGGGGGTGATATTCTCGACACCCAGCCGATGCCGGTCGAACTGGCCGAAACGCTGGCAAAGGAGAGCACCACCAGCGGACGGATTTATCGCACCGTGCTGGAGCGCTGTCGCGAAAAACGCGAACTGATCCTCGACAAATTCCCGAAGCTAAACCGCTTCCTGACGGGCTACGACCTGCGGCATGTCTTCAACGACGACATGAGCCAGTTCGATCTTACCCGCGTACTGACCGGATCAGAAGGTACGCTGGCCTTTATCACCGAAGCGCGTCTGGATATCACCCCGCTGCCGAAGGTGCGCCGTCTGGTGAACGTCAAATACAACTCCTTTGACTCCGCGCTGCGTAATGCCCCGTTTATGGTGGAAGCGCGGGCGCTGTCGGTGGAAACCGTCGACTCTAAGGTGCTGAATCTGGCCCGGGAAGATATCGTCTGGCACTCGGTGAGCGAGCTGATTACCGACGTGCCGGATAAAGAGATGCTCGGCCTGAACATCGTTGAGTTTGCCGGGGACGACGCAGAGCTCATTGAAAGCCAGGTGAGCACGCTCTGCCAGCGGCTGGACGAGCTGATTGCCCAGGGCGAGGGCGGCGTTATTGGCTGGCAGCTGTGTAACGATCTCGCCGGCATCGAGCGCATCTACGCGATGCGTAAAAAGGCGGTGGGGCTGCTCGGCAACGCGAAAGGGGCGGCGAAGCCGATTCCCTTTGCGGAAGATACCTGCGTGCCGCCGGAGCATCTGGCTGACTACATCGTTGAGTTTCGCGCGCTGCTCGACGGTCATGGCCTGAGCTATGGCATGTTCGGGCACGTTGACGCGGGCGTGCTGCACGTGCGCCCGGCGCTGGACATGTGCGATCCGCAGCAGGAGATCCTGATGAAGGAGATCTCCGACGAGGTTGTGGCCCTGACGGCCAAATACGGCGGTTTGCTGTGGGGCGAGCACGGCAAGGGGTTCCGCGCCGAGTACAGCCCGGCCTTTTTTGGCGAACAGCTCTACGCCGAGCTGCGTAAGGTGAAGGCCGCGTTCGATCCTGATAACCGCCTCAACCCGGGTAAAATCTGCCCGCCGGAAGGCGTTGATGCGCCGATGTTGCGGGTGGATGCCGTTAAGCGCGGCACCTATGATCGCCAAATTCCGATTGCGGTGCGCGCTTCCTGGCGCGGCGCGATGGAGTGTAACGGCAACGGGCTGTGCTTCAACTTCGATGTGAAAAGCCCGATGTGTCCGTCGATGAAAATTACCAGCAACCGCATCCACTCTCCGAAGGGACGCGCGACGCTGGTGCGAGAATGGCTGCGCCTGCTGGCCGATCGCGGCGTTGACCCGCTCAAGCTGGAGCAGGAGCTGCCGGAAAAACGCGCCAGCCTGCGCGGGCTTATCGAACGCACCCGCAACAGCTGGCATGCGAATAAAGGCGAATACGATTTCTCCCACGAGGTGAAGGAGGCGATGTCCGGCTGCCTGGCGTGCAAGGCGTGTTCAACCCAGTGCCCGATTAAAATCGACGTGCCGGAGTTCCGTTCACGCTTCCTCCAGCTGTACCACACGCGTTATCTGCGCCCAATGCGCGATCATCTGGTGGCGACGGTCGAGAGCTACGCGCCGCTGATGGCCCGTGCGCCAAAAACCTTTAACTTCTTTATCAACCAGCCGCTGGTGCGCAAGCTTTCCGAAAAACATATCGGGATGGTCGATCTGCCGCTGCTCTCTGTTCCCTCGTTGCAGCGTCGGCTGGTGGGGCACCGCTCGGCGAATATGACCCTGGAACAGCTGGAGGCACTCTCGCCGGAGCAGAAAGCGAAGACGGTGCTGGTGGTGCAGGATCCGTTTACCAGCTACTACGATGCGCAGGTGGTGGCGGATTTTGTCCGTCTGGCGGAGAAAATGGGCTATCAGCCGGTGGTGCTGCCGTTCTCGCCGAACGGTAAAGCGCAGCATATCAAAGGCTTCCTGACCCGCTTTGCGAAAACCGCGCAGAAAACTTCAGACTTCCTGAACCGCGTGGCGCAGCTCGGCATGCCGATGGTTGGCGTCGATCCGGCGCTGGTGCTCTGCTATCGCGACGAATACAAGCAGACGCTCGGCGATAAGCGCGGTGATTTTCAGGTCTTACTGGTCCACGAGTGGCTGCCTGCGGTGCTGAAGCAAACGGACGCTCAGGAGGCCAGCGGAGAATCCTGGTATCTGTTTGGGCACTGCACTGAAGTGACCGCGCTGCCGACGGCGCCTGCCCAGTGGGCATCTATCTTCGCCCGCTTTGGTGCGAAGCTGGAAAGCGTCAACGTGGGCTGCTGCGGTATGGCTGGCACCTACGGTCATGAAGTCAAAAACCACGCCAATTCCCTCGGCATTTATGAGCTGTCGTGGCATCAGGCAATGCAGCGCCTGCCGCGCAACCGCTGTCTGGCAACGGGGTACTCCTGTCGCAGCCAGGTGAAGCGGGTGGAAGGTAACGGTGTGCGCCATCCATTGCAGGCTTTACTGGAGATTATGGGATGATCTCGAAACGTGCGGTCACGCTGGAGGCATTAAATGCCATGGGTGCAGGAAACATGGTCGGCTTACTGGATATCCAGTTCACGCGCATTGGCGACAACGAACTGGAGGCGACGATGCCGGTAGACAGCCGTACGCATCAGCCGTTTGGCCTGTTGCACGGCGGCGCGTCCGTCGTGCTGGCTGAAACGCTCGGCTCAGTCGCAGGCTATCTGTGCACGGAAGGGGAGCAGAAGGTGGTCGGGCTGGAGGTCAATGCCAACCACATCCGCGCCGTTCGCAGCGGGCGCGTGCGCGGCGTTTGCCGTGCGCTGCACGCCGGAGGCCGTCATCAGGTGTGGCAGATCGATATTCTGGACGAGCAGGATCGCCTGTGCTGTTCGTCCAGGCTGACGACGGCCGTTGTGTAAAGTTTCCAGATGTCTTGTTTTTGGTCAAAAAATAGCCGTCCGGTTGTGATATACTGGTCACGTTTTGAACATAAGCGAGGACATCATGGATACTGAAATAACCCCAACACGACTGGCAATTGAATATTTACGTCGCGATAAAAGCAACCTGTCTCCAGCGCAGTACCTGAAGAAGCTGAAACAGCTTGAGCTGGAATTTACGGATTTGCTGGCGCTCTCTTCAAACGAGCTGAAAGAAGAGATCTACTTTGCCTGGCGGTTGGGCGTTCACGTCCATTAAGCAGTGAAGAAAAGGCCGCAAGCGCGGCCTTTTTTGTACCCGAAACTCAGTATTTAGCCGGTAGTTTATTAATTTTAATGAGCCGGCCTTCTTCCATTTCGATAAACCCGCCCGTTTTCAGGTCAGCAAGTATCCGCATTACGCCGCTTCGGGAAAGCTGGGTTTTATCCCTGATATACTTTTCCGCCGTCACGCTGCACCGGTAGTTGTCATCTTCCTGCATCAGCAGCATGAGCTGCTGACGAATCATCTCGTAGGCCGTTGGTGCGCCTTTCGGCATGACGTTGTGATAGAGGCGGTTATAGACAAACATAAGATGTTTAGAAAGCAGCCCCCACAGCGCCTTCTCTTTAATAATGTCAGCCACGCGGTCGGTCGTGAGCACACCGATCAGGCAAGGCGTCACCGTTCTGAGATAATCGTTAAAATAAATGTCCGTCAGATTAGCGAGGCCAAACAGGGCGGGACTGCGCGCCGTTGAAAGCATCATGTCGTCGCTTCTTCTGTAGATGGCGATCGTGCCCTCAAGAATTAAATAACACATGCTTTGCCCGTTAACCTGAAGATCGAGCTGTTCACCGCGATCGGTTTTATGCGTGGCGCAGTGCGGCTGTAAATGAGAAATCAGTTCCTGGGCATAGGGAGAGCCGCGATGCGATGGTTTGTCAGAAAACATAGCGTTAACCTGGAAAGAGACTGTACTTTCTATAGTGTCGCTCTTCTTTTCCACCTTCTCCAGAGATAAATACGGCCTCAGTACTTACGGGGTAAATGGTGGATCTCGATTAGCACGCCGCGCTCCATGGTGATGTATTTCCCCGTCCGCAACTCCGCCAGGATCCGCATAATACCGCTGCGTGAAAGATAGGTGCGGCTTTTGATGTAGGCCGCGGCGGTTATGTTTTGTCTTATGGCTTCCGGCTCCTGCATCAGTTCTACCAGCTGAAAGCGAATGATGTCATAAGCCGACATTTGCGATATCTGGGCACAATGCTCGTAGACGCGCGATGCGGTATAGATCAGCAGGTTCGAGAAATGCTCCCATAAATTCTGTTGGGCAATAACATGATTAAAATGTGCCAGCGAAACGCGAGCTACCTCTGCGGTTTCCAGCGCTCTGACGTACAGGTGTTCAGACGAAAACTGGCTGCTTACGCCGAGTATAAACGGCGCGGATTCAGAATTTAAAACAATGCCGTCACCGCGGCGGTGCAAGGCCACGCTGCCGTGTAATAGTAAAAAACATAGACGGGTATCACCGGAGTAATAATGGATAACGTCCCCTTTAGCCATAATGCATCTCTCCGCATGCGGCAAAACATTATCGATTATTTTTTCAATGTGCTTAAAAGGCTTAGCGCCCAGCGCTGTTGACTTATCAACTTCTGGCTCGGGGGCGAATCGGGTATTCATTTGAGACCTCACTCATGCGATCATTTTTTGATCGGCATGAAGAATTATCTTAAAAAACAGTGGGTCAGGGAATATTTTCGGCAAGTCTAATTATAGACTTATCTTTTTTCAGGAGTTAATTAATTGAATTTAAAATATTTTTAACTCAGGTCTAAAAGTAGACTGTGACCATTATTCTTAAGGCGTTTCCTGGCGAATATGTTTTGTTTTTGTTAAAGCAGGGTCTACAGCTAGACCCTGAAAATCATTGTGCGCGGAATAAGAGTTGTATAAATTTTGACTTGTCGGCAGGGCTTTTATTTCTGCAACTGAATGTCAGTAATAAATAAGGTAATACAGGATAAAGATTTATGAATAAGAAATTGATGATAGCAATGTTAGCGGCAGGTTCTGCACTCACCGTGACGAATGTATTTGCGGCGGCCGGTACCGTTAATTTTAACGGGAATATTCTGGATTCTGCCTGCGACGTTGATGTGGCATCTCAGAATCAGGTGGTGGTATTAGGCGATTATTATAAAACGGAATTTCCGACGACGGGTGCCAGAACGGCCGCGACACAGTTCAATATTATTTTGAAAAACTGTCCGGTGACGGTCACTAATGCAAAAGTCCGTTTTGACGGCACGCCGGATTTAACCAATGCCAGCCTGCTGGCGGTGGATACGTCCGTGGCAGGGGCAGCCACAGGGGTGGCGATTAACCTGATGACGGCAGATAAAGCCGATCTGCCGCTGCACGGGAGCAATGGGTATACCTACGCGCTGAGCAGCACGGCCGATAATACGCTGAACTTCTACGCTCAGTATGTTTCTACCGCGTCGTCCGTCACCGCGGGTCCGGCTAACTCAGTCGCAAACTTCTCCGTGGTTTACAACTAGGTCATTGGCAGTCATCAGCGGGGGGCCGCCCGGCCCCTTGCTTTATGAGGTATTAAAATGCGTTTTATCACCACAACTGGCCTGGCTATGGCGCTGTTAACGCTTACGTTGACATCCGCCCGCGCCGGGGTCGTTATTGGCGGCACCCGTATTATTTTCGATGGGGCTAAAAAAGAGGCGTCAATAAGTATTACTAATCCTGATAACGTTCCTTATTTAATCCAGTCGTGGATCGATGTTCAGGATGGTCAGTCCGATAAAGCGCCTTTTATTATTACCCCTCCGCTGTATCGGCTGGACGGTGGGCAAAAAAACCTTGAGCGTATTGTCATGACGGGCTCGCTGCCCCAGGGACAGGAAAGTTTATTCTGGTTAAATATTAAAGCTATTCCATCGGCCTCAAAGCAGATGAACGCGCTGCAAATCGCCGTTAAAACGCGCATCAAATTGATTTATCGGCCAGAGCCTCTTCGCGCGTCTACGCCCGAAGACCAGGCCAACAAATTAACCTGGCATCGTGCGGGGAATACCCTCCAGGTGAATAACCCTACGCCGTACGTTATCAACTTCAATGAAATTACGGTAGGGGATAAAAAACTCGACGATGTCACGTACGTAATGCCTTCAGGTTCAGCCCGGTTTCAGTTACCGAAGGGGGCCCAGGGCAATGCGCTGACGTTTAAAGTCATTAACGATTATGGCAGTCCTGGCGAATTACACCGGGCCAGTTTGTGATCCCTTAGCATTAATCAGGTGTTCGTCATGACAACGGCATTTAATACAGTGCAGCCTGCACGTCTGGCAATATTTATTGCCCTCGCGCTCGCGGGTATCTCTCCCGCGCTGTATGCCAGCGATACGTTTAATACGGAACTGATAGAGCTGGATAATCCCGGAATGGGAAAAGCGGATTTATCTGCCTTTGAATCCGGCTCGCAGGCACCCGGGACGTACCACGTTGATATTATTCTTGACGACCAGCTGCTGGAAACGCGGGATATCCGCTTCATTGCGGTGAAGGATGCCAACGGCAGCGAAACGTTGCAGCCATGCCTGAGCGTCGGGCAGTTAAAAGCGTGGGGCGTGAAAACGGCGCTTTTCCCGCAGCTCGCCGCTCAGCGTGAGTGCGCAGATCTCAAGGCGATCCCACAGGCCAGCGCAGACTTCCAGTTCGGCGCCCAGCGTCTGGCGATCAGCATTCCGCAGGCGGCTATCGATCTCCCGGCCAGAGGTTATGTTCCCCCAGATAGGTGGGATGAGGGCATTACCGCCGCCATGCTCAACTACAGCCTGAGCGGTGCGAATAGTCGGGCGAGAAGCGGGGCGGATACCCGCAGCGACAGCCAGTATGCCAACCTGCGGCCGGGTATCAATGTCGGCCCCTGGCGGTTACGCAACTACACCACCTGGTCCCGTGATGCGTCCGGCCAGGACAGGTGGGACAACGTCTACACCTGGATGCAGCGCGCCATCATTCCCCTGAAAGCCCAGCTCACGCTTGGCGACAGTTCCGCGCCTGCCGATGTGTTTGACAGCATGCCGTTTCGCGGCATCCAGCTGGCGTCCGACGACGATATGCTGCCGGATTCCCTAAAGGGCTACGCGCCGGTAGTGCGCGGTATTGCGCGAACCAATGCGCAGGTCGTGGTGCGTCAGAATGGCTATCAAATCTACCAAAGCTACGTGGCGCCGGGCGCGTTTGAGATCGCGGACATGTACCCCACGGGCGGCGCGGGGGATTTGGATGTGACGATCGTCGAAGCCGACGGCAGTGAGCAACATTTTACCCTGCCGTACGCTTCGCTGCCGGTCCTGCAACGGGAGGGCCGCCTCAAATATGCCCTTACCGCCGGGCAGTATCGTTCGTACAACCGCAGCGTGGAGAAAACGCCTTTCGGGCAACTGACCGGGATTTACGGCCTCCGCCACGGCATCACGCTCTATGGCGGCGTTCAGGGGGCAGATAAGTACCAGTCGGCGGCTGTTGGCGTGGGCAAGAACATGGGCGATCTCGGGGCTATATCCGCTGACGTCACTCAGGGCTGGTCGACGCCGGAGCATACCGCGAAAACAAGCGGTCAGTCGTGGCGAGCCCGGTACAGCAAGAATTTTATCAATACCGGGACAAACTTTTCGATTGCCGGGTATCGCTACTCCACCCGCGGCTATTACGGGATGCAGGACGTACTCGATTCGTACGGCGACGGCAGTGCGCTTCAGGACAGGCGGCGTAACCGTGCAGAGCTGACGATGAGCCAGACGCTGGGGGATAACCTTGGAGCGATCACGCTCACTGCGGCGCGAGAAGATTACTGGAATGACGGTAAGTCGATGGCGTCGTGGAGCGTCGGCTATAGCAACTACTGGCACAACATCAGCTATGGCCTGACATGGACCTACAGCAGAAATGTCCGTTCAGCGTCGGAGAGCCGCGACGGTCAAAAACAGGCTGACCACGACCAGCTGCTGGCGTTCAACGTTAGCATTCCTCTGGATAAATTTCTGCCGCAGACGTGGGCTAACTACGGCATGAACGCCAGCAGGAATAACGGGACGACGCACAGCATCGGACTGAACGGGGTTGCGCTCGAAAACCGAGCCCTGAACTGGAACGTTCAGCAGGGATATGGCACAGAGGGCGTGGGCTATACCGGCAACGTGAACGCGGACTACCGGGGCACCTATGGCGAAGTGACGGCGGGTTATGGCTATGACAAAAACAGTGAACGCCTGAATTATGGGCTGCAAGGCGGCATTCTCGCCCACGCCGATGGCATCACGCTTTCTCAGCCGCTGGGGGAGACTAACGCCTTAATCAAAGCCCCTGGCGCGCACGGCGTGGATATCCGCAATCAGCCCGGTGTACGGACAGATTTCCGCGGTTATACGGTAGTGAGCAACCTTTCGGTCTACCGGAAAAACGATCTCACCCTCGATCCGGAAAATATGCCGGACGATATTGAGCTGGAGATTAACACCCGCACGGTAACGCCGACGCGGGGAGCGGTGGTGAAAGCCGATTACCTTGCGAAATCGGGTCGTCGGGTGCTGATGACCTTAACCGACAACGATCGCGCCGTGCCGTTTGGCGCGGTGGTTACCCTCGTCGGTGATGACAGCGGCAGCTTTATTGTGGGCGATCGCGGCCAGGTTTATTTAACCGGTATGCGCGACCAGGGAACGCTAGTCGCGACGTGGGGGAGTCAGTCCAGCCAGCAATGCCGCGCTGATTTCAGCCTGCCGAAACACCCAACGTACGGCGGGCTCGCTGATATGCGCGCCACCTGCCGTCAGGAACGCTAACATGAAATGCTTTAACGCGATTTTGCTTCTTGGTTTGCTCGCGGCGGGAAATCTCGCCCGTGCCGGTACCTGCACCACCATCACGCCGCAGCTTTCAACCCTGTCCGTGGGAACCATCAACGTGCAGCGCGATGCGCCCGTCGGCACGGTGGTCTTTTCCGGCGCGGCCTCGAACACCGGTTCCTATCTTACCGGCTGTACCAATCCACTGATGCTGGGATTCAGCATGCGCTACAACAGCGCCACGCCGAGCAGCTACGGCAACCATGTTTACAACACTAACGTCAGCGGGATAGGGATACGCTTTTCTTCAAACGCCTATTTTGAAAACCCGAGCAATACGTTTTCCTACAACGCGCAGACCTCCTACGTGGACTGGTACGGCGGGAAGATCGAGCTGGTGGTGACGGGCCCGGTGTCGTCGGGGGCGTTAACGCCAGGGGTTGTCGGCGTTGTAACGCTTCAGGGGAGCGACGGTATCTACCGTGACGGTCTGACCGTGAAACTCACCTCCGGAACCATTAATGCCCTGGCGTGCACGGTCAATATGTCACAGCTGACGTTCCCGATAGGGGATATTCCCGCTTCGGCGTTCGGCTCGGTGGTTGGCACCACGCCGACGGGGGCACAGAACACGCAAAACCTGGGACTGACCTGCGCCGCCGGAACCAATATTAATGTCTCGCTCAGTGGCATACAGAATCCGGACAGCGCGAACACCAGCGTGATGGCCTTAACCGGGCAGGGAAATGCCGGCACCGCAAAAGGGGTTGGAGTACAGCTTATCTATAACGGGACACCGCTGGTGATGAACAGCCGACTTTTCCTGCGCCAGTCTGCCGGCGGACAGGAGACATTAACGTTAACAGCGCGATATTACCAAACGCTGACCCGCGTCGAGTCAGGCTCAGCGAATGCCTCCGCCACCCTTAATTTGACCTATCAGTAGCAGGTAACAAGATGAAAATAAGGTACAGAACTTTGCTGTTGCTGGTTTTACTCAGCGGGAAAGTTTTCTCCGCTGATAGCGTCAACGTCGGCGTGACGGGGAGTATCGTTGCGTCGCCGTGCGTATTCAATGGCGGGAATAACAGCCTTGATGTCAACCTGGGCAATATTCAGGCAACCAACATGGCGACGCCGGGCTCGACTTCAGATCCGGTGTCCTTCAGCCTGCTGTTTACCCAGTGCCCAACGGGAACGCAGCGTGTGACCGTCTCTTTGACCGGCAGTCCCGATCCCGTGGCGGGGGCGGACTATTTTCTCAACAGCGGGTCGGCCTCCCACGTGGCGATAGCCATGCGTGATGCCCAAACCGGTACGCTCAAAGGAACAGGTTCCAGCATGACCCAAACCATTGCCGCCGACAGAACCGCGACGATGGCTATGCAGGCTTCGGTCAAATCCGTAACGGGTGGCGCCACGCCGGGCAGCATCAGTGCAGTTGTGGTGATGACGACGCAGTACAACTGAATGACGGTGATAAGCATTTATTAACGAGGTGGAAATGAACGATGTTGAATATTCTGATTCAGGATACGGATCTGTTTTTTCAGGCTGGGCTACAGTACTTTTTTGAGGATTTTTTTAAGCATAACTTTCATCGCGCCATCACGTTTAACCCTGGCCTGACCCATGAAAACGTCAGTCAGGCCGATATCATTGTCCTTTCATTATGTCAGGGCGAAACGCTGACCTGTTTTCCTGAGTTACTGGCCCGGCAAAAAGGGATTGTGATAGGCCTCGTCGACGATGAGCTGCGCTTTGCGGCGTTGCCCTCCTGCTTTGAGGACATCATATTTCTCCCTCGCCGTGCATCGCTCGATCGTATTAGCGGCGTACTGTTTATCGCGTGGTTCAGGACGCAATCTCCGGGTTACACGTGGAATAAAAAGCGCTGTTTCGACTGCCAGCATAAGGGGTTATCCCGACAGCAGGTGCGTATTATGGTCAATTTTTACCGGGGGATGTCGGTTGGGCAGACCGCTCATGCGCTGGAGATGAGCGAAAAAACGGTTTTTACCCATAAGTATATGATGATGCAGAAATTTAATCTGCGTAGCGATTACGAGTTGATCGTCTTGCTGAGAAAATTAATTGAGAAAAAGAGCCGACCCAACCTGCTTCGGGACTACCTGGAAAACAGTTATGCACAACCAGTAACCTGAAAGGGCAGCGGATAGCGCGCCTGGCACGCTATCCGTTTATGGGGGAAGGGGGAGGCCTTAAAGATCGTCCATGGTATAACCGACAACAATCTCCAGCGTCTTGCGGATCACATCCGCCTTGACGACGTCGTCGGTGGTTTCCAGCGTCTGGATCAGCCAGAGAATGATCGCTTTGTTGGTCAGATGACCTTCGGAAGCGAGAACACAACGAACCGCAGTCGAAAAAATGGCAGACTCTTCAGCAAAGCGATCGCCCGCATGACGGAAATACTCCGACAGCGCGCTATCTAAAAAGGCAGAGTGGTATTCGGGTTGAAGCTGAATATTTTGTCTCATTTGTTCTCACCGTAGCTGTGAAGTTGTAGTCAATGTATCTTCTTGGGACTGGAAGGTTTTCCATGACCAAATAACGGCACTACATTGTCTCGATTATTCTTAAGAGATCCCTCTCTCTGTGTTCGTCCTTGTGCGGTTCTGCGACCTTTAAAAGCGACCGTGCCAGAGCTGATTTCAGCTATCACCGTCGCAAGTGTCTCCCGCCGCTGGGGATCCGTTTCACGTGCTTGCATGTTACGCAGATGCTGAACCAACCCCTCGGTCGTCACGGGAGCGCGCGCCTTCAAGAGTGAAAGCGCGGCTTCTCCAATAAGCTGGTCGATCAGGCTATCTGCATCACTGCCTTTCATAACATTAACGTTCGAAGAGCAGACCAAGAAGCAGGTGATAATGGCGTTCCTCTTCAGGGCCTTTAGCCTTTTCGAGGCGACTTAACAGTTTTGTGCAGAGCGATTTGCGATTCAGATTTCGCCCATCGCTAAGAATTTCAACAACAACCTGGCCCAGGGTTTCTTGCTGGGTTGGAAGCGCGGCTTTTTCGAAGTACTGCGCAATGGCGGTTGCTGAGTCTGCGACGTAACCTTTCTGCTGCATGTTTCGCTCCTGTAAAATTCTGTAATCAGTAACGTTACATTTAAGGTATACATAATTTTCAAATCTGTACATTTAAAATGTACAATTTTTTAAGAATTTTATAATATATTTTATAAAAATCTTATTTATCATATTGTTACGCATGTTAAATTTTATGCGGAATTTACAGAATATATTGTACAATCCGAAGCGGCGTCGCAGAGTTGTACAAGCCAGCAAATAGCATAAAGACGCCGCGTAAATCGTTGAGATGTAAATTATTTGTTGGGCAATAAATGTGCTATAACAGAGTTCTCCCCACGCGTTTTCGTGGTCACCCCTTCAATCTCCAGGATTAGCATGCTCACAACCATTATTTACCGCAGTCATATCTGCGAGGACGTTCCAGTTAAAGCGCTGGAAGACATGGTCGATGCTGCAAATTGTAGAAATCGCCAGTTAGATGTAACGGGGATTTTGCTGTTTAACGGCACACACTTTTTTCAATTACTCGAAGGGCCCGCTGAGAACGTAAATGAGATCTATCAGCTCATCTGCCGCGACTCACGGCATCACAACGTGGTTGAATTATTGAGCGATCATGGTCCTTCCCGGCGCTTTGGCAACGCCGGGATGGAGCTATTTGACCTTCGTCAGTACGACACGGACGAAGTGCTGCAACAGGTTCTCGATAAAGGCACCACCCGCTATCAGCTGACGTATAACGATCGCGCCCTGCAATTTTTCCGCACGTTCGTTGAAGCCACTGAAAAAGCGAACTATTTTGAGCTGCCTTCGGCGGATTCCTGGGAATTTGTCACCGAAAACACGCCGTTATCTTCGCAGCCGACGGTTGTGGCAAAGGGGGCTGACTGTAGTTTTGCATTTCAACCTATCGTCGATCCGTTTATGCAGCAGGTGGTCTCATGGGAAGCCCTGCTTCGCACGCCGTCCGGGGAGTCGCCGGAAGAGTATTTTGCTAACCAGCCGCGTGAGGCGCTGTACGAATCGGATTTAAAGAGCAAGCAGGTGGCTCTGTCGATGGCCAGCGCGCTGGGCCTGGGGAATCAAACATTGTCTATCAATCTGCTGCCAATGACGCTGGTCAATGTACCCGGTGCCGTCGATTTTTTACTTATGGTAATAGAGGCGAACGGTTTTGTGCCGGAACAAATTGTGGTCGAGTTTACCGAGAGTGAGGCGATCTCGCGCTTTGAAGAGTTCACCAGCGCGGTCAGACAGCTTAAAAGCGCCGGTATTAGCGTGACCATCGATCACTTTGGTGCGGGGTTCGCCGGCCTGCAACTGCTGGCCCAGTTCCAGCCGGACAGAATTAAGATTAATCGTGATTTGATTGCCAACGTGCACAAGAGCGGCCCGCGTCAGGCTATCGTTCAGGCGATCATTAAATGCTGCGCGTCCCTGGAAATTATGTTCTGCGCAGTCGGCGTAGAGCTGGCTGAAGAGTGGATGTGGCTGGAATCTGCCGGCATTTCTCAGTTCCAGGGACATCTGTTCGCCAGCCCGCAACTGGGGGGCATTCCGGCAATTGCCTGGCCAGAGAAAAAATACGATTTTTAGAAATCCTGTACGTAACTCTTAAGAGTTACCTGTACGTTTGGCTAAATTTATACAACAATACATTAACGAGTGGGTGGTTCTTTGGGCCATTCACTTGCCTCCGAAGCCGGAGTTAGTTATACAAATATATTGTACAATCTGATAAGGTTGGTTTGGTTAGGTATGGAAGTGTTGTGCGTGAGGGAGTTAATGGCCTATTACAGTATCGGCGAAGTGGCCGAACGATGCGGTATCAACCCCGTTACGCTGCGTGCCTGGCAGCGCCGTTATGGATTGTTGAAGCCGCAGCGCAGCGAAGGGGGTCATCGTCAGTTTGACGATGAAGATATCCTGCGTATCGAAGAGATCAAACGCCTGATGAAAACGGGTGTTTCGGTCGGCAAAGTAAAAGCGCTTCTTGAAAATACAGAAGTGATGACTCAGGGGAACTGGGCATCGTTTCAGGAAGAGATGTTAACCGTTCTGCGCTACGCCAATCCGGCAAAGCTGCGCGCCAAAATCGGTGAGTTCCGTCGCGATCATGCGATGGATGTTCTGATTGATAACATCATCACCCCTGTACGACAGCGAATGAACCAGGACCAGAATACGGTGCGCCATATGGCGAGCCTGCTTGATGGCGTCCTGATTGAGTTTGCCGTTACAAGCCTGGTGGAATCGCGCAAAAAAGCCGGTAAAGACGCGCTGCTGATAGGGTGGGAGTGCGACGACCGTACGCATTTGTGGCTGGAAGCGGCCCGTCTGGCCTACAAGGGCTGGCATATTGACGTGCTGGCCGAGCCGATTGATTCTCCGCGTCCGGAACTCTTCCCGGGGCAAAAAATTTTCGTCTGGACCGGTAAAGATCCAACGCCTCGCCAGCAGCAACAGCTCGACCACTGGCGTGAACAGGGCTTTGCCGTCGCGTTCCATCACTGAAGTTAAGGGGTCCGTCAGGGCCTTTTTGTTTGCTCCAGTACACTTTCTTATCGAACGATAGCTATCTCAAAAATAGGTATTACCAATACAATTTTTCTTTTTGCCCTTCACCTTACCGCCTTTTCTCTGAAATGCATTATTTATCAATGCATTGAACAACTATCACCATCCCATCCGCATCCCGTCACAGGGTCTATGCTTAAAGAAAGTAGCCAAAAAGGGCGGTTTAGCCCAAAGCCCCTGCTGTCAGGGGGTTGAAGTGATAATCGTTATCACTAACATGGTGTTATGCCCTGGTGGCTTATCAGATGAGGTGGACCTATGGAATTGCATTCAGAAACCTTCAATCCGGCCGATTTTGCCTGGCGTGGCTTAACGCTTAGGCCTGCGGCGGCGGCGCACATTCATGAGCTGGTGGCTAAAAACCCCGACATCCTCGGCGTACGTTTAGGCGTTAAGCAGACGGGCTGCGCGGGGTTTGGCTACGTGCTGGACACCGTCACCGAACCTGCAAAGGATGACCTGGTCTTTGAAACTGACGGCGCTAAGCTCTACGTCGCGCTACAGGCTATGCCGTTTATCGATGGAACTGAAGTCGACTACGTTCGTGAAGGTTTAAACCAGTTATTCAAATTTCATAACCCGAAAGCCCAGAACGAATGTGGCTGCGGCGAAAGCTTTGGGGTATAGGCGGTACTATGTCTCGTAATACTGAAGCAACGAGTGATGTAAACACCTGGAGCGGCGGAAACCTCAACTACAAAGAGGGGTTCTTCACGCAGCTGCAAACCGATGAGCTGGCGAAAGGCATCAGTGAAGATGTCGTGCGCGCTATTTCAGCCAAACGTAACGAGCCTGAATGGATGCTGGCGTTTCGCCTGAGCGCGTTTCGTGCGTGGCAGGAGATGGAAGAGCCCCACTGGCTGAAAGCGCACTACGATAAGCTGAACTATCAGGATTACAGCTACTACTCCGCGCCGTCCTGCGGCAGCTGTGATGACACCTGTGCCTCGCAGCCCGGCGCGGTACAGCAAACCGGTGCAGAGAACAGCTTCCTGAGCAAAGAGGTGGAAGAGGCGTTCAATCAGCTCGGCGTGCCCGTGCGCGAGGGTAAAGAGGTGGCGGTAGACGCCATTTTTGACTCCGTCTCGGTGGCGACCACCTACCGTGAAAAGCTGGCGGAGCAGGGGATTATTTTCTGCTCCTTTGGTGAAGCCATTCACGATCACCCTGAGCTGGTGAAAAAATACATCGGCACCGTGGTGCCCAGTAACGATAACTTCTTTGCCGCACTGAATGCGGCGGTGGCGTCAGACGGCACCTTTATCTACGTGCCGAAAGGCGTACGCTGCCCGATGGAGCTCTCGACCTATTTCCGCATCAACGCAGAAAAAACCGGGCAGTTTGAACGCACCATTCTGGTGGCGGACGAGGGCAGCTACGTCAGCTATATCGAAGGCTGTTCCGCGCCGGTGCGCGACAGCTACCAGCTGCACGCGGCGGTGGTTGAGGTGATCATCCATAAAGACGCGGAAGTGAAATACTCTACGGTGCAGAACTGGTTCCCGGGCGACGGCAATACTGGCGGTATTCTGAACTTCGTCACCAAGCGCGCGCTGTGCGAAGGCGAAAACAGCAAAATGTCCTGGACGCAGTCAGAAACCGGCTCCGCCATTACCTGGAAATACCCGAGTTGCATCCTGCGCGGGGATAACTCCATCGGGGAATTTTACTCCGTGGCGCTGACCAGCGGTCATCAGCAGGCCGATACCGGCACCAAGATGATCCACATCGGTAAAAACACCAAATCGACCATCATCTCGAAAGGGATCTCCGCCGGACACAGCCAGAACAGCTATCGCGGGCTGGTGAAAATCATGCCGACGGCCACCAACGCGCGTAACTTCACCCAGTGCGATT
This sequence comes from Enterobacter cloacae complex sp., assembly GCF_900322725.1. Taxonomy (NCBI): domain Bacteria; kingdom Pseudomonadati; phylum Pseudomonadota; class Gammaproteobacteria; order Enterobacterales; family Enterobacteriaceae; genus Enterobacter; species Enterobacter cloacae complex sp. The sequence continues at coordinate 4,022,464 of NZ_LT991957.1, forward strand.
CCATGCTGATTGGCGCCGACTGCGGGGCACATACCTTCCCGTACGTCGAGTGCCGCAATAACAGCGCCCAGCTGGAGCACGAGGCGACCACGTCACGCATCGGTGAAGATCAGCTTTTCTACTGCCTGCAACGCGGGATCAGTGAAGAAGATGCGATTTCAATGATTGTTAACGGCTTCTGTAAGGACGTGTTCTCCGAACTGCCGCTGGAATTTGCCGTTGAAGCCCAGAAACTCCTCGCCATTAGTCTTGAACACAGCGTCGGTTAAGGAAAGTACATGTTAAGCATTAAAGATTTACAGGTCAGCGTGGAAGAGAAAGCGATCCTGCGTGGCCTCAATTTTGACGTCAAGCCGGGTGAAGTTCACGCCATCATGGGGCCAAACGGCTCCGGGAAAAGTACGCTTTCAGCGACGCTGGCAGGACGCGAGGACTATGAAGTCATAAGCGGCTCCGTTGAGTTTAACGGCAAAGATCTGCTGGAGATGTCGCCGGAAGAGCGTGCCGGTGAAGGCATCTTTATGGCCTTCCAGTATCCGGTGGAAATTCCGGGCGTCAGCAACCAGTTCTTCCTGCAAACCGCGCTGAACGCGGTGCGCAAGTATCGCGGACTTGAGGCGCTGGATCGCTTTGACTTCCAGGATCTGATGGAAGAGAAAATTAAGCTGCTGAAAATGCCGGAAGATCTGCTCACTCGCTCGGTAAACGTGGGTTTCTCCGGCGGTGAGAAAAAACGTAACGATATTCTGCAAATGGCGGTGCTTGAGCCGGAGCTGTGCATTCTCGACGAGACCGACTCCGGTCTGGATATCGACGCCCTGAAGATCGTCGCTGACGGGGTGAACTCTCTGCGTGACGGGAACCGCTCATTTATTATCGTAACGCACTACCAGCGCATTCTGGACTACATCAAACCGGACTATGTCCACGTGCTTTACCAGGGACGCATTGTGAAATCCGGTGATTTTACCCTGGTTAAACAACTGGAGGAGCAGGGTTATGGCTGGCTTACCGAACAGCAGTAATGCACTTCAGCAGTGGCACCGGCTGTTTGAAGCGCAGGGTGATTCGCGTTCAGAACAGGCTCAGCACCATCTCCAGCAGCTGCTGCGTCTCGGTTTACCGACGCGTAAGCATGAGAACTGGAAGTATACCCCGCTGGACGGTCTGCTGAACGGCGAGTTTGTCACGCGCCTGGCCCAGGTTAGCCCTGGCCAGCGCGATGCGCTGGCGCTGAGCGTGGATGCCGTGCGTCTGGTGTTTGTTGACGGGCAGTTCCGGGAGGAACTCAGCGACAGCGTGGAGGAGAGCGGGTTCGATATCGCCATTAACGACCAGCGCCAGTCGTTGAGCGCTCCGGTCCAGCCTGAAGTCTTTCTGCACCTCACGGAGAGCCTGTCGCAGTCTGTCACCCATATTCGCGTTAAGCGTAACCAGCGCCCGGCGAAACCGCTGCTGCTGATGCATATCACGCAGGGCGTTGAGGGCGACGAGATCAACACTGCCCACTATCGCCACCATCTCGAGCTGGCAGAAGGGGCGGAAGCGACGGTGATTGAGCATTACGTTAGTCTGAACGACACCCGTCATTTTACCGGCTCGCGTCTGACGATGAACGTGGCGGCCAACGCCCAGCTGCACCATATCAAGCTGGCGTTTGAGAATCCGCTCAGTCACCACTTCGCCCACAACGATATTCTGCTGGGCCAGGATGCCGCGGCGTACAGCCACAGCTTCCTGCTTGGCGGCGCGGTGTTACGCCACAACACCAGTACCCAACTGAACGGTGAGAACACCACGCTGCGCATGAACAGCCTGGCGATGCCGGTGAAGGCAGAAGTGTGCGACACGCGCACCTGGCTTGAGCACAACAAAGGCTACTGCAACAGCCGTCAGCTGCATAAAACTATCGTCAGCGACAAAGGTCGTGCGGTGTTTAACGGCCTGATCAACGTGGCGCAGCACGCCATCAAAACTGACGGGCAGATGACCAACAACAACCTTCTGCTGGGACGTCTGGCTGAGGTGGACACCAAGCCGCAGCTGGAAATCTACGCGGACGACGTGAAGTGCAGCCACGGCGCGACGGTCGGGCGTATTGACGACGAGCAGATGTTCTACCTGCGCTCGCGCGGGATAGACCAGCAGGCCGCGCAGAAGATGATTATTTACGCCTTTGCGGCCGAGCTGACGGAAGCGCTGCCCGACGGCGGACTTAAACAGCAGGTGCTGGCCCGTATCGGTCAGCGGCTGCCTGGAGGCGAAGCATGACATTTCCCGTAGAGAAAGTCCGCGCCGATTTTCCGGTACTGACCCGTGAAGTGAACGGTCTGCCGCTGGCCTATCTCGACAGCGCGGCCAGCGCGCAAAAACCGAATCAGGTGGTGGATGCGGAAGCTGAATTTTACCGCCACGGCTACGCGGCGGTACATCGCGGGATCCACACCCTGAGCGCCGAGGCGACCCAGCGCATGGAAAACGTGCGTACCCAGGTCGCGGGCTTCCTCAACGCGCGTTTGCCGGAAGAGCTGGTGTTCGTGCGTGGAACCACCGAAGGGATCAACCTGGTGGCCAACAGCTGGGGCAATGCGCAGGTGCACGCGGGGGATAACATCATCATCACCCAGATGGAGCACCATGCCAACATCGTGCCCTGGCAGATGCTCTGTGAGCGCGCAGGGGCCCAGCTGCGGGTGGTTCCCCTGAATGAAGACGGTACGCTCCAGCTTGAACAGCTGGACGCCCTGCTGGACGACAGGACGCGGCTGGTGGCCGTTACTCACGTTTCAAACGTGCTGGGGACGGAAAATCCGGTGGCGCTGATTATCGACAAAGCCCATCAGGCCGGTGCAAAAGTGCTGATTGATGGTGCCCAGGCGGTCATGCACCATGCGGTTGACGTTCAGGCCCTGGACTGCGACTTCTACGTTTTCTCCGGGCACAAGCTTTATGGCCCGACGGGCATCGGTGTGCTGTATGTGAAGGAGGATATTCTTCAGGCCATGCCGCCGTGGGAAGGGGGCGGCTCGATGATCGCCACCGTCAGCCTGACGGAAGGAACCACTTACGCCCGCGCCCCGTGGCGCTTCGAGGCGGGTACGCCAAACACCGGCGGGATTATTGGGCTGGGCGCCGCCATGAGCTACGTCTCTGAAACGGGGCTGGCGGCAATTCAGCAGTACGAACAGCTGCTGATGCAGTACGCCTTGCAGGAGCTTGCCAGCGTCCCGGAACTGACCTTATACGGCCCTGCTGACCGTCTGGGTGTGATAGCCTTTAACCTCGGCAAGCATCACGCCTATGATGTGGGCAGTTTCCTGGATAATTACGGCGTCGCCGTACGTACCGGGCATCACTGCGCGATGCCGCTGATGGCGTATTATCAGGTACCGGCCATGTGCCGCGCATCGCTGGTGATGTACAACACAACGGAAGAGGTCGACAGACTGGTGGCGGGACTAAAACGTATTCACCAGCTGCTTGGCTAACGGAGAGGCGAGAGATGGCAGATTTGCCGGACAGAGATAAACTGCTGCGCAACTTTGGACGTTGCGCAAACTGGGAAGAGAAATACCTTTATATTATCGAGCTGGGGCAGCGCCTGCCGCCGCTCAGCGAAGAGGCGCATAACCCGAACAACATCATTCAGGGCTGCCAGAGCCAGGTCTGGATCCTGATGCAGCAGACGGATGATGGCGTAATCGAATTACAGGGCGACAGCGATGCCGCCATTGTGAAGGGGCTTATTGCCGTCGTATTTATTCTCTATCACCGGATGTCGGCGCAGGATATTGTCGCCTTTGACGTCCGTCCGTGGTTTGAAAAAATGGCCTTAACCCAACACCTCACCCCGTCCCGATCCCAGGGGCTGGAAGCGATGATCCGCGCCATTCGCGCTAAAGCCGCAATCCTTAGCTAAACTAACTGAACAGCATTCATTCTGTTTCGCGGGGTGGTTTCCACCTCGCTGGTTTTTCAGCTTTCTGACGTTCAGTCAGTGAATAAGGAATCTCAGCATGAAGCGCGCGTCTCTAATAACTCTATTACTCCTTGGTTCGCTCAGTGCTGTTAATTCAGCCAGGGCGGTTGATTATCCGTTACCGCCCGCAGGCAGCCGCCTGATTGGGCAAAACCAGACATACACCATTCAGGAAGGCGACAATAAGCTCCAGGCTATCGCTCGTCGGTTTAATACCGCAGCACAGCTTATTCTTGAAACCAATAATACCATTGCACCGGTGAACCCTGCGCCAGGAACGGTCATTACCATTCCTTCCCAGATGCTGCTGCCGGACACCGATCGTGAAGGCATTGTGGTGAATCTGGCGGAGCTGCGTCTTTACTTCTATCCGCCGGGTGAAAATATCGTCCAGGTCTATCCGCTGGGTATCGGTCAGCTTGGGCTGGAAACGCCGGTCAGCACCACCCGTGTGAGCCAGAAGATCCCTAATCCCACCTGGACCCCGCCAGCGGGCATCAGAGCGCGCTCACTGGCCCAGGGCATAAAACTGCCGGCTGTGGTACCCGCCGGGCCTAATAACCCGCTGGGGCGCTATGCGCTGCGTCTGGGCATCGGCAATGGGGAATATCTTATCCACGGAACCAGCGCACCGGACAGCGTGGGGCTGCGGGTCAGCTCGGGCTGTATGCGGATGAACGCGCCGGATATCAAAGCGTTGTTTGAACAAGCGCGCGTCGGCACGCGGGTTCAGATTATCAATGAGCCGGTGAAGTTCTCTGTGGAGCCGGACGGCAAACGCTATATCGAGGTACACAGGCCGCTGGCGCAGGCTGAGGGCGAAAACCCACAGACGGTGCCATTTGCGCACTCTGCGGCGTTTACCGCTTTTGCAGCGGAATCAGGCAGCGATAAAACGCTCATCGATAAAGCGCTGGCGCGCAGGGCGGGGATCCCGGTTGCCGTTTCAGCGGGTAACGGTTCGGCAGCCAGCAGTTCTGTCCTGTCTGTTCAAAACAGTCGTGTCTCAGCGGCGGTGGCGGAAGGCGAGGGAGAGAAGGTGATTCAGTAGGAGTTTGACGCAGGCAAAAAAAATGGCGCACAATGTGCGCCATTTTATTAACAGGTACTATTACTTACGGTATTTAGTAGCCTGGTTGTCCAGACGCTGGTTAGCGCGAGCTGCGTCGTCTTTAGCAGCCTGAACGTCGGAACGCATTGCGTTCACGTCGTTGCTCAGCTGGTCAACTTTAGCGTTCAGAGTCTGAACGTCAGAAGACAGCTGATCGATTTTAGCGTTGCTGGAGCAACCTGCCAGCAGAGTAGAACCCAGGATTACCGCGCCCAGTACCAGTTTAGTACGATTCATTATTAATACCCTCTAGATTGAGTTAATCTCCATGTAGCGTTACAAGTATTACACAAAGTTTTTTGGGTTGAGAATATTTTTTTGATGGGATTACGCCTATTTTTGATCGTTCGCTCAAAGAAGCAACGAAATCGGCAATTTTGACGAAAAAGCTATGTTAAAAAAGGCATTTTTCATCGGATTCATCTTAGATAAATCGCGATTAAATAGAAAAACCCGATTTGCTTTTTGAATAGTTCTGGTTAAAGGCGGGAATAAAAAAAGCGCCCCGAAGGACGCTTTTTAACAAAAATATAATTTGTTCGGGAATTATTACAGCACGTGAACAGATGCGGTGTTGGTTGTGCCGCTTGGTACCAGCGCGCCAGAAACCATAACCACAACGTCGCCTTTCTGTGCCAGACCACAATCAACCAGTTCCAGCGCCACTTCTTTACCCAGACGATAGAAATCATCGGTAGACGCAATCTCTTTCACCAGGTGTGGGATCACGCCTTTGCTCAGCACCAGCTGACGCGCGGTGGTTTCGTTCGTGGTCAGCGCCAGGATGGTTGCATCCGGGAAGTATTTACGCACGGCACGCGCAGATTTACCGCCCTGGGTTGCCACAACAATCAGCGGGGCTTCCAGTTTTTCAGCGGTTTCTACCGCGCCACGGCACACGGCTTCGGTGATGCGCAGTTTACGGCTGTCGTTGTTGTAATCCAGACGGCTTTTCATCACGCGGTCGGTACGTTCGCAGATGGTCGCCATGATGCTGACCGCTTCCAGAGGGTATTTCCCTTTCGCAGATTCGCCAGACAGCATAACGGCATCGGTACCGTCGAGGATGGCGTTCGCCACGTCGCCCGCTTCCGCGCGGGTAGGGCGTGGGTTTTTGATCATGGAGTCCAGCATCTGCGTTGCGGTGATAACCACTTTACGCGCGCGAACGCATTTCTCGATCATCATCTTCTGCGCGAAGATCACTTCTTCAACCGGGATTTCAACGCCCAGGTCACCACGCGCAACCATGATGCCGTCAGACGCTTCGAGGATTTCGTCGAAGTTGTTCAGACCTTCCTGGTTTTCGATTTTGGAGATGATCTGAATGTTCTCGCCGCCGTGCGCTTTCAGGTGCTCACGGATTTCAACCACGTCAGAACGTTTACGGATAAAGGACGCAGCAACGAAGTCAACGCCTTGTTCGCAACCGAAGATCAGGTCTTGTTTGTCTTTTTCAGCCAGCGCTGGCAGAGCAATGGACACACCCGGCAGGTTAACGCCTTTGTTTTCGCCCAGGTCGCCGTTGTTCAGAACTTTACAGATAACTTTGTTACCTTCGATCGCGGTTACTTCCATGCCGATCAGGCCGTCATCCACCAGCACGGTGTTGCCAACGGACAGATCGCTGGTGAAACCTTCGTAGGTCACGGCAACGATTTCGTTGTTACCCACAACGGATTTGTCGGTGGTGAAGGTGAAGGTCTGGCCCGCTTTCAGAGAAACGTCGTTACCGCCTTCCAGTTTGATGGTACGGATTTCAGGACCTTTGGTGTCGAGCAGGATCGCGGCTTTTTTACCGGTTTTGCTCATCACGTTGCGCAAGTTCTGGATACGCTGACCGTGTTCAGCATAGTCACCGTGGGAGAAGTTCAGACGCATCACGTTCATGCCGGCATCCAGCATTTTGCTCAGCATCTCTTCGGATTCGGTTTTCGGGCCGATAGTACAAACAATTTTCGTCTTTTTCATGACAGTCTTAGTCTTTAAGTTGGGAAGGATATGGAAATCTCGCTCCGGGGGCGCACCGCCGCGGAGTCAAACCTGTGTTGCGAAAGAGTATATGACACGCACTAAGAATAGGTGACATCAAATGAGCGTGCAGAAGAAAGTGTGCCTGAGTGCCAGCCCAACGGAGGAGAGGAGAAGTTGTACGTTGTTTTTTGTATTCCAAGCGCTGAAACCATTCACCAGGGATTTGGCGCGCATTATACGCTGATTTGCAGCAAAAAGGAAAATGGAAACGGTGTTTCAAAAACAATCTGTGCAGATTCACATAAGTTTGTTATCAATGCGTTAAGGCCTAATGTCATCTTATGACGGCAGGCGCAACGCCCGCCGTTTTTTGCTCATTTTTCCAGCGCCTGCTGAAGGTCGGCAATTAGATCGCGCGTATCTTCAATGCCCACCGACAGGCGGATCAGCTGCGGCACAATGCCGTTGGCAAGGCGCTGCGTCAGCGGGATCGAGGCGTGGGTCATGCTGTAGGGCTGGCTCACCAGACTCTCCACGCCGCCCAGGCTTTCGGCCAGGGTAAAAAGCGTAAGGTGGCGGATAACGTCAGTCGCGCGTTGCGCATCGCCTTTTAAGACGACGGAGATCATGCCGCCCGGCAGCGCCATCTGGCGACGGGCAAGCGCATGCTGCGGATGCGACGCCAGCCCGGGATAGTACACGCTTTCAACCTGCGGCTGCGCCTCCAGCCATTGCGCAATCGCCAGCGCGTTGGCGCTGTGCTTCTCTACGCGCAGTGAGAGGGTGCGAATACCCCGCAGCGTCAGAAAGCTGCTGAACGGATCCAGAACGCCTCCGACTGCGTTTTGCAGGTAGCCCAGGCGATCCGCCAGGTCCTTGTTTGCCCCGACAACAGCCAGCCCGGCAACCACGTCTGAATGACCGTTGAGATATTTGGTGGCGGAGTGCACCACGATGTCAAACCCTGCCTCCAGCGGCCGGTGAATGACCGGAGAGGCGAAGGTATTGTCCGCCACGCTGATCGCATTATGACGCCGGGCAATTTCCGCGATGGCCGCCAGATCGGCCAGTTTCAGCAGCGGATTTGTCGGCGTCTCCACCCAGATCATGCGGGTGTCCGGGCGAATGGCGGCCTCAAGACCGGCTACATCGTCCGGCTTAACCCAGCTCACCTGTAGCCCGGTGCTGCGCTTGCGCACGTTTTCGATCAGGCGATACGTACCGCCGTACACGTCGTCAATGGCGACGATATGGCTGTCTTTATCCAGCAGTTCGAGCACGGTGGAAATGGCCGCCAGCCCTGATGCGAAGGCGTACCCGCGCATGCCGCCCTCCAGCTCGGCTATCGCGGTCTCCAGCGCGTGGCGGGTGGGGTTGCCGCTTCGGGAATATTCATAGCCGGTATGCTCACCCGGAGACGGTTGCGCAAACGTCGAGGTGGCGTAAATCGGCGGCATGACGGCGCCGTGCGGGTCGTTAAACTCGCCGCTGTGAACGCTGAGGGTTGCCAGGTTTTTCATCTTTTGCTCCTTTTATTTCTCCAGGCGGTTACGCCAGGCGGTGAGAACGTCGCTGCGGGTGATCAGACCCAGAAAACGGTCGTTGTCATAGATAATGGCTACCAGGCCACGGTCGAAGATGGCGTGCAGGGCGCTCTCCGGGGCCTGCCTGTCCAGATATTCCACCTGACGCGTCATGGCCGCCGTCACGGGGAGAGAGAAGCGATCGGCTTCCCCCCCGATGTGTCGCAGCAGGTCCCATTCGTCGATGATGCCGACGACCTTATCGTTATCGAGCACCGGCAACTGGGAGATGTCGTACAACCGCATGCGGGCCAGCACGGTGGAAAGGGTGTCGTCCGGGGCGGCAGTCACCGTAGCGCCTTCATCGTGGCGCAGGGCAATGTAGTCGGAGAGATCCCCTGCCTGCGGGCGCGCGATCAGCCCCTGCTGGCGCATCCAGTCGTCGTTGAACATCTTCGAGAGGTATTTATTGCCGCTGTCGCAGGCGAAGGTGACCACGCGTTTTGGCGTGGTCTGCGCCTGACAATATTTCAGCGCCGCCGCCAGCAGCGTGCCGCTGGAGGAGCCCGCCAGGATCCCTTCCTTTTTGAGCAGCTCGCGGGCGGTGGTGAAGGCTTCGCGATCGGTAATGCGCCAGGCGCGTTTAACCCCTTCGATGTGCGCCAGCGGAGGAATAAAGTCTTCGCCAATCCCCTCAACCAGCCACGATCCGGCATCGTGATAGCGTCCGGTCTCAACCTGATCTGCCAGTACCGACCCGGCCGGATCGGCAAGCACAAATTCCGTCTGCGGTGAGTGTTCGGCGAACCACGCCTGTAAGCCGCCCAGCGTACCGCCGGACCCAACGCCGACGACGATGGCATCGATCTGGCCGTCAAGCTGCTCAAACAGTTCCGGCGCGGTGGTCGTGCGGTGCGCCAGCGGGTTGGCCTCATTGTTGAACTGGTCGATGTAAAACGCGCCGGGCAGTTCGTTCGCCAGCCGCCGGGCGTAATCCTGGTAATAGGCCGGATGCCCCTTATTGACATCGGAACGGGTCAACACCACCTGCGCACCCAGCGCCCGCAGGTGGAAAATCTTTTCGCGGCTCATTTTGTCCGGCACCACCAGAATCAGCGAATAGCCTTTCTGCGCGGCGATCAGCGCCAGCCCCAGCCCGGTGTTCCCCGCCGTGGCTTCGATAATGGTCCCGCCGGGCCGCAGTTGCCCCGAGCGTTCGGCTTCGTTAATCATCGACAGTGCGACGCGGTCTTTGATCGAACCGCCGGGATTTTGGTTTTCCAGCTTCAGAAACAGCGAGCAGGGACCGGTATCCAGTTTGTGCAGCTGGATCAGCGGCGTGCGGCCAATCAGTTCGGTGACGGAGTGGTAAAGCATCATGGTCATGTCCTGGAAAAGGGGGATGACCGGATAATAGGATCCTGAAATTTTCTCAATAAAGAACGTTTCACTGGGTATTAGAACGGAAAGGAATATTCGTCGTGTTTTTAGATGGAAAGACAGCGAGATGTAAAGTTGTCCGGATGTGAGGATGTCTATATGCGCGCAAAATGCTGAAAAAATAACCCATTCAGGCGGATGAGAAGGCGGTGATATGCAGCTGTCGGATATGTATTGCTGATATTCATCTAAGCGATTTTCAGCCGCCAGGTCGTGACTTATTTCATTGCGTTATAAGACATTCCTTTTTGGTCATTTAAAAGCTGATAACGGCTGTTTACTATCTTTTGGACATCCATACTGCTAAACCGCTATACGCGGCACGGATAACGAATAAGAATGATTGTACTCAGCAATATTTCGAAAGTTTTTGACAACGGAAAGGTGGCGCTGACAGCCGTTGATAACGTTAATTTGACGATCGAGCAGGGACAGATTTACGGGATTATCGGCTACAGCGGAGCCGGGAAAAGTACCTTGATCCGTCTGCTGAACGGTCTGGAAAAGCCCAGCGCCGGACGCGTCACCATTAACGGACAGGATATCTCCGCCGCAAAAGGAGAAGCGCTGCGTCAGGCACGCCTGAAAATCAGCATGGTGTTCCAGCACTTCAATCTGCTCTGGTCGCGCACGGTGAAGGAAAACATCGCCTTTTCAATGCAAATTGCCGGTGTACCGAAAGCGAAAATTGAGGCACGCGTCGCCGAGCTGGTGGATCTGGTCGGCCTGAGGGGGCGCGAGAATGCCTTTCCGTCGCAGCTGAGCGGCGGGCAAAAACAGCGTGTGGGCATCGCCCGCGCGCTGGCCAATCATCCCGACGTGCTGCTGTGTGACGAAGCCACCTCCGCGCTGGATCCGCAAACGACCGATCAGATCCTCGATCTGCTCCTGGACATTAACCGTCGCTTTAACCTGACCATCGTGCTGATCACGCACGAAATGCACGTGGTGCGCAAAATCTGCGACCGCGTGGCGGTAATGGAGAACGGGAAAGTGGTGGAGGAGGGGGACGTGCTGAGCGTCTTTACGCATCCGCAGCAGCCGATCACCCAGCAGTTTGTCCGACAGGTGAGCCAGTACGCCGAAGATGAAACCTTCAATACGGAACTGGCAACCGGGCTGGAGGGCACGGTCATCAAACTCACCTTTACCGGGCACAGCACGCACAGGCCGATCGTCGGGGAACTGACCCTGCGCTACGGCCTGCCGTTTAATATCCTGCACGGCAAAATGACGCAAACCGCCCACGGTGTTTTCGGGCAGCTCTGGGTACACGTGGTGGCATCGGATGAACAACTAAACAATATCCTCGCCGATCTGAAGCAAAGCGATATTGAAGGCGAGGTTATTAAGCATGGTTGAAGAACTTTTTCCGCACCTGAAGTGGGATCAGCTGTGGGCTGCAACTCAGGAGACGCTCTACATGACCGCGCTTTCGGGCGTGGCGACGTTTGTTCTGGGGATCGGGCTCGGTCTGGCGCTGTTTTTAACCGCCCGCGGCGGGTTATTTCAAAACCGCACGGTCTACAGCGTGATGTCGATTGTGGTGAACGTGTTCCGCTCCATTCCGTTCATCATTCTCATCGTGCTGCTGATCCCGTTCACCAAGACCGTCGTCGGAACCATTCTTGGCGCTAACGCCGCGTTGCCCGCCCTGATTGTAGGCGCCGCACCGTTTTACGCCCGTCTGGTCGAGATCGCCCTGCGTGAAGTGGACAAAGGGGTTATCGAAGCCACGCGTTCGATGGGCGCACGGCTGAGCACGTTAGTGTTTCGGGTTTTACTGCCGGAATCCTCACCCGCACTGGTTTCAGGCATGACGGTGACGCTGATTGCGCTGGTGAGCTACAGCGCAATGGCGGGGGTGATAGGCGCCGGCGGTTTGGGAAATCTGGCTTATCTGGAAGGATTCCAGCGCAACCATGGTGACGTCACGCTGGTGGCAACGGTGACCATTCTGATCATCGTGTTCATTATCCAGTTCTGCGGCGATGTCATTACTTCACTGTTAGATAAACGCTAATAAATACACACAGGAACCACATCATGAAAAAGACACTGACACTGATCGCCGCAGCCACCCTGAGCGCCCTGAGCTTTGCCGCCTGGGCAGATACGCTGACCGTGGGGGCGTCCAACACGCCGCACGCGGAAATTCTGGAGCAGGCTAAGCCGATTCTGGCAAAGCAGGGTATCGATCTGGAGATTAAACCGTTCCAGGACTACATTCTGCCCAACACCGCGCTGGCAGGGCGTGACATCGACGCCAACTACTTCCAGCACATCCCTTATCTGAACAGCGTGCTGAAAGATCACGCGGGCGATAAGGATTATGATTTTGTCAGTGCGGGCGCTATCCACATTGAGCCGATCGGTATCTATTCGAAAAAATACAAATCACTGAAGGATCTGCCGGAAGGCGGCAAAATCATCATGCGTGATGCGGTTTCCGAGGAAGGACGTATACTCTCCATCTTCGAAAAGGAGGGGGTGATCAAGCTGAAGCCTGGCATCGATAAAGTGACCGCGCGCATCAGCGATATCGTGGAAAACCCGAAAAAGCTGGAATTTACCCCGAATGTGGAAGCGTCCCTGCTGCCGCAGATGTACAATAACGACGAAGGGGCCGCGGTGGTGATCAACGCTAACTACGCCATCGACGCGGGCCTGGATCCGGTGCACGATCCGATTGCGGTTGAAAGCGGTGAGAATAACCCGTACGCCAACATCATTACCGTCCATCGCGGTGACGAGAAGAAGAAAGATATCGTCGCGCTGGTGAACGTGCTGCATTCTAAAGAGATCCAGGACTGGATCCGTACCAAATACAAAGGTGCGGTCATCCCGGTAAACAACTAATCGCCTGATTTTCCAGACGAAGCCCGGCGAGCAATACGCCGGGCTTCTTTTTTGTATCCAGCCGACGAATGCTTTAAGCTGACGGTTTAAGGCATCGGAGTGATGGCAATGGGCAATGTGACCAAAGACGAAGCGCTGTACCAGGAGATGTGTCGGGTGGTAGGCAAGGTCGTTCTCGAAATGCGTGATTTAGGGCAAGAGCCGAAACATATTGTCATTGCGGGCGTACTGCGTACCGCGCTGGCGAACCAGCGCGTTAAGCGCAGCGAGTTGACCACCAAAGCGATGGAAACGGTCGTTAAAGCGCTGGCCGGCTAGCGTGCCGGCGCCTTGGGCGTTTCTCAAATCCTGCATATCAACAGTCAGTATTGTTATTTCCTCTTCATGATGAAGGCGTGTTTAACTGAGTTCAGGTTAAGCGAGAGGGGTAATGACGATGAAAAAATGGATCGGCACGTTACGGCGGTTTTTTGCCACCCAACCAGCGAATGCGGAGAACAGCGCGCAACGTGTTCTTGAGTCAATACTGCCTGTCGCCAGCCTGTACGGCGTGGACGTAGCCAACATTGATCCGGAGTGGTTCTATGTTAAAACGACACGCTGAACTGCGCCGGACGCGCGAAATGTACTGGAATGAGCTGTGCCTGCCTGCTGTAAAGCGGGGATGAGCGGAAAAGTACGCAGGTAAATCCTCGGTAATTGATAGCCGTTTTGTTACCACTATCTCCTTTCTCAGATGGAGATAATAATGAAACGGACAGTACTTACCCCCACACTCTCTGCCATCGCGCTACTGCTTGCCATGCAGGCGGCGCACGCTGCGCCACAGGCGCACGTGGTTTGCGGTTATTCCCACACCCTTGGCGATGATGCCATTATGATGTACGGCATGCCCAACGAGGCCATGCTGCACGATTTTTTTGGTAACGTGCAAACGGACGCTTACTCCAGCCGCGCATCGCTGCGTACGCAAGAAAAGACGACCTGCGATAATAAAGCAGACAGCTCGGCCTACTGGGCGCCGTCGCTGAGGTTGCCGGACGGAACGGTGGTGAAACCCGCCTACCAAAAAACCTATTATCAGGCATCGAACGTTGACGCCTGGCCGCTTCACCCGTTCCCGGCGGGGCTGTCGCTGCTGGCTGGCGATCATCACGGCACCGCGCCCAATCCCCATATCACCTTTTTATGCGCCAACGGCAAGGGCTACACCAGCAAAACGGGTGAAGTCTGCGGCTTACGTAAGGCGAAGGATGCCGTGCAGTTTAATATCGGCATCCAGTTCCCCAACTGCTGGGATGGGGTACACCTGAAGCCTGCCCACGGTCTGGTTAACGCCACCTACGACATGAAAGGGCAGTGTCCGTCCGCCTTCCCGATTAAGATCCCGACGGTGAACATGAATATCGCGTACGTGCTCCCGACGATTAGCGCTCTGGACACCAGCAAAGCGCAGCTTTCACTTGACCCCATCATGCACGGTAATGAGCGCGAGGAGCGGTGGGGAAGCCTCTATACGGCGCATGCTGACTTCATGAACGGCTGGACGGAAGATGCCGCGCGCTTTATGACCGACCTGTGTATGAACCGCGGGCTGGATTGCGGCACCACCGTCCCGTACGGATATTCAGAAGCGAAGGCCAACGTCTGGCTAAGCAGCCTGGAACCCACACTGTCGCAGCCCGATCCTCAGGCCTTACTGGTGCAGGATAACTGGCAGAACGGCGGAAGGACGAAAAACAGCGAAACCTTGTCGCTGGTGAAGTTCAGCATTCCTCCGCTGCCTGCCGGACAGGATCCTGCCCAGTTTAAGTACCGCGTGCGTATCTATGGCGGGAAAGTGGAAACCAACGGCGCGGATCAAATCTTCTTCTATCCGGCGAGCAACGACTGGGATCCGGCCAGCGTGAACTGGCACGCGCGACCGTCCTGCAACTACCGGTCGGATGCGGTGCTGTACCTGAACCACGCCCGCGAATACCGGATGGTGGATGTCGATAAAGCGGTACGCAAGGCGCTGGCAGAAGGGAAAACCGAAATATCGTGGTATATCGGCGGCGATCGTCAGGGAAACCACTATCAGTTTGAGACGGCATCATCTCCGCAAAGTCTGATCCTGATGCTCACCGGGTTTAGCAAAACGCCGGAGAACTGATAGCGGGTGAAAACCTCATGCTTAAAAAAAGCACCGGGGCTTCCGGTGCTTTCTCGTCAGATCTTGCAGGCATCGCCGCAGTCGTCATCGGCGACAATCGCCTGGGCTTTTTTATCCGCGTCGTCGAGACGTTCCGCGTTGCGCTCTTCTGCTTCATCCAGCCCGTTAAAGACTAAGTTATCGAGATCAATTTCCATGTGCTACCTGCGTTATTCAGTTTTTGATACTGGCACAGTATAAGTCAAAAAAAGCGGGCGATGCACCCCGCAGCACATATGGATAATCCCTGCCATACTCAGTGCTTTATTGCTGAGGAACGCTGATGATTACGCTGTGTAAAACCTGCGGTACCGCTTACGATGAACACCCCAAACGCTGCCCGATTTGCGACGATGAACGCCAGTATGTTCCGGTGACGGGCCAGGCGTGGACGGATTTCGATAGTCTTACGGCCACGCATACCAACAAATGGCAACAGCTGGAGCCGCAGCTGTTCAGCATCAAAACCGTCCCCTCTTTTGCCATTAACCAGCGCGCCATCCTGCTGCGCACGCCGCAGGGCAATATCCTGTGGGACTGTATCGCGAACCTTGACCCGGCCACCAGAGCGTTAATTGAAGCGCTCGGCGGGATCGGCGCGATTGCGATTTCGCACCCTCATTACTACACCACCATGCAGGAGTGGGCCGCGGCGTTTAACGCGCCGATCTACCTGCACGCCAGCGATCGGCAGTGGGTAATGCGTGACAGTCCGGCGATACGCTTCTGGGAGGAAGACACTCTGGAAATTATGCCGTCGGTAACGCTGCTGCGACTGGGCGGGCATTTCGCAGGCGGCACGGTGCTGCACTGGCAGTCAGGCGACGGCGTACTGCTGGCCGGTGATATTTTGCAGGTCACCCCGGGTAAAGACGCCGTGTCGTTTATGTGGAGTTATCCGAATATGCTCCCGCTGCCTGCCCGCACCGTCGAGTCGGTAACCGGCCGACTGGCGGGGAAAAAGTACCAGCGCCTGTACGGGGCCTTTGAAGGACAAAACATCCTGACGAACGCGGATGAGATCGTGCAGCGGTCGGGGCAGAAATATATTGCTTGTCTCCGGTAGGGCACGGTGGTTAAATTTTACGAGTGTGATCGCGATCATACCTAAACTAAAACAGATAAAGAGAAATGGCTATGCAACATATCATTGAAGGTTTTCTCAGCTTTCAAAAAGAGATTTTCCCGCAACGTAAAGAGCTTTTTCGTAGTTTAGCGTCCAGTCAGAATCCCAAAGCGCTGTTCATCTCCTGCTCCGACAGCCGTCTGGTTCCGGAACTGGTTACGCAACAGGAGCCAGGACAGCTCTTTGTCATTCGAAACGCTGGCAACATTGTGCCACCGTTCGGGCCGGAGCCTGGCGGCGTCTCAGCGACCATCGAATACGCGGTGGTGGCCCTCGGCGTGACCGATATTGTTATCTGCGGTCACTCAAACTGCGGCGCGATGAAGGCGATTGCCGACAACGCGGATCTGGAGCCCATGCCGGCCGTTTCCCACTGGCTGCGCTATTCTGATGCGGCGAAAGCGGTGGTGGAGAAGAAAACCTGGGATACGCCAATCGATAAAGTGAATGCGATGGTGCAGGAGAACGTTTTTGCGCAGCTGAGCAACATCAAGACCCATCCGTCGGTGGCAGTAGGCCTGCGCAACAACGCCATCCGCCTGCACGGCTGGGTGTATGATATTGAAAGCGGCAAAATCCTTGCCCTGGATAAGAACACTAAAAGCTTTGTATCGCTGTCGGAAAACCCGGAAGTCTTCTTCGAGTAATCCGACACCGTAGGGCAGGGAAGCCCGGTTAAAACTCCATGAAAGGTAATTTCCGCCGCACGCCCGACGCAGGATTTCCCGCCGCTTTCGCCATCGCCTTACCAATTTCAGCACACTCTGACAAACCCTGAACAAACGGATGGTCGTGCATCAGCCAGGGGATCGCCCCAAACGCGATACGTCCGCGCAGAGACGCAGGTGACAGCAACGTGTAGTCTTCCCCCACGTCCGGTATCTCATCGCCCGTTTCCTCAAGCTGTTTGCGCAGCGTCGGGAAGGGGATATCCCTATTTTTGAGCGGTTTTTGCCCGCGCGCATCAATAAAGACATCGAAGCGATAACTCTTTTCTTGCGTGGTGATGACGGTTTGATCGCTGCCGATATCCAGGTCGTAATCATCACCGAGGGCGACCACGCTGATGATCCCTGCCTCTCGTAGCGCCAGTAACCGGCGGATAGACTGTGGTGGAATGGCGGCATAGTTATCAATAAATACGCGCTCCAGCCCCGACTTAAACCGCTCTCTGTCCTGTTCGTTAAGTGAAGGAACAATCGCCTGAACCACCTCATGCAGACGAAGCACGGTATAGCGCCAGGCAACGGTGCGTTTGTCGCGCTTGTTGCGCTCCACTTCTTTCAGATTCGCTTCGGCCCAGGTGAAAGGACCATGATTTTTACGATCCTCAAACCAGACCTCACGAAGGGTGTCGGCATTCAGCGTGCTGAGCGATATCGCCTGGCACCACTGCGGATCGGCCAGCTCAAGCTCTTTCACCATCAGCGCAAAAATGCGGTCAAGCAGCCCGTCCGGGCCTTTAGCGATCTCGCTTTCTGCCACAGATGCCGTTAACACCGACAGCGGTTCATAAGGAATAGGGCAGTAAAAGTCGGCTTCCGGCAGAACGCCCGTGCGGGACATCAGCGTGATTTTTAACCCCTCGCTGCCTTTATTGACAACGAACTGCTCGCCGGTAAACCGACCGTGCTGCATCACAACCGCCATCGCGGCGTCCAGCCCGCTAAGGGAAGTCCCCATGATCCCCACCTCACAGGCTCGGATCTCTGCGTCCATCAGCCCCGACCATGGGCTCGGGTACCAGGCGCGGGTGGCTTCATCTTCATCAGGCCAGACGTGACCGGTGGCGACCACGGCAAGGTCAAATCTTCTGGAGAAAGGCGCATCGTTCACTGACAGGGCCACGCCGTCTGCATCTGCTTTGATATCCGTTACTTCTGCGTTGGGATGAACCTCGACCTGAAATCCTGCCTTTTTCGCCTCGGCAACGACGGCGAGAAAACGGTCGTGGAAATATTCACCCAGCAGAATACGGGGCAAAAACTGCCGGTCGTGCAGTTTGTCTTTGTCGACGCTATAGCGGGCAAGATGGGCTGCATTTTGCTGCTTAAGCCAGTCGAGATAGGTGATAAAAATGGGCGGGATTTCAATACTGGCGATGTTCGCCAGCATCAGTCGGGAGTTATCTTCATCGCTGTAAGGCATACCGACGCCGGGCTGATCTGCTTTCTCAAACACGGTGATCGAAAGGGGCGCTGCGTTGGTAAGAAGTGAGTAGAAGGTGTAAATCCCTGTTGGGCCTGAGCCGATAATGGCAATTTTTTTCATCGAAAGCGTTCCTGCGTTTCTGAACCATAAGAAAAGCGTAGCAGGAGAAAGATTAAGCCGTTTAATGCAGGGAGAAATTAAGATGTTAAGAAGAGGATTTTTGCACCATTTCAGGACTGAAATGGTGCGTCCGAGTGGACTCGAACCACCGACCCCCACCATGTCAAGGTGGTGCTCTAACCAACTGAGCTACGGACGCAGAATGGTGCGTTCAATTGGACTCGAACCAACGACCCCCACCATGTCAAGGTGGTGCTCTAACCAACTGAGCTATGAACGCATTGTGTTGTCGGTGACAACGGGGACGAATATTAGCGGCACAGCACCAAGGTGGCAAGAGGGAAAATGCATTTTTCTCTCTGATTTCACGCGATTGCTTCATTACCGCGCAAAGTGAAGAGAAAGTAGCCGCCAGCCGGCGGCTACAGGGTCATTAACGTGCAGCGCGCTGCAAAATAACCGTAGAGGGCTGACGTTGCAGGAAGCGCATGCGCAGCATCATCATAATGGCCGCAGACGTTAAGCCGATGATAAAGCCCATCCAGAACCCGGCTGGCCCCATGCGATCCACCACCAGATCCGTGAGCGCCAGAATGTAGCCACTCGGCAGGCCCAGCACCCAGTAGGCAATGAAGGTGATAAAGAAGATGGAACGCGTATCTTTATACCCACGCAGCACGCCGCTGCCAATCACCTGGATGGAGTCAGAGATCTGATAAATGGCCGCCAGCAGCATCAGGTGCGAGGCCAGGGTCACTACCTCCGGGTTGTCGTTATAGAGCAGGGCAATTTGCTCACGCAACAGCACGGTAAAGAGGGCGGTACAGACCGCCATGCAGACGCCGACGCCCAGCCCGGTGCGGGCAGCCGTTTGCGCATCCAGCGTAGAACCTTGTCCCAGACGGAAGCCCACGCGAATCGTCACCGCAGCCGCCAGCGACATCGGCAGAACAAACATCAAAGAGCTGAAGTTCAGGGCGATCTGGTGGCCTGCCACATCAATAATCCCTAACGGCGAAACCAGCAGGGCGACAACGGCAAACAGCGTCACTTCAAAGAACAGCGCCAGCGCAATGGGCAGACCCAGCTGGGTCAGGCGGGTCAACATCGACCAGTCAGGCGTGCTAAAGGCAGTGTCGTTGCGAATGTCGCGCATGGATCGCGCATGCTTAATGTAGGTGAGCATGCTTCCGAACATCACCCAGTACACCGCTGCCGTCGCAACGCCGCAGCCCACGCCACCGAGCTCCGGCATGCCAAAATGACCGTAAATGAAGATATAGTTCACGGGAATATTCACCAGCAAGCCGATAAAGCCCATCACCATGCCCGGCTTGGTTTTTGCCAGCCCTTCACACTGGTTACGTGCTACCTGGAAGAACAGATAGCCGGGGGCGCCCCAGAGCAGGGCGCGCAAATAACCGACCGCCTTATCTGCCAGCGCCGGATCGATATTATGCATGGCGCGGATAATATACCCGGCGTTCCACAGGACGATCATAATCAGGACGGAGACGCCCCCGGCCAGCCAGAAGCCCTGGCGAACCTGATGGGCCACGCGGTCACGTCGACCGGAGCCGTTAAGCTGTGCGATAACGGGCGTCAGCGCCAGCAGCAGGCCGTGACCAAACAGAATGGCCGGGAGCCAGATTGAGGTTCCGATCGCCACGGCGGCCATATCGGTGGCGCTGTAACCACCGGCCATTACCGTATCCACAAATCCCATTGCGGTTTGGGCTACCTGCGCGACGATCACCGGTATTGCCAGTGCCAATAACTGACGCGCTTCGATCATATACTTCTGCACGTGAACACCTTTGTATTGTAGTTATTTGAGAGACTAAAAAGGCCGCCGTATCTGGCAGCAAGAAGAAAAAACAGAGGGATGCCAGCTATTGTAGCGGGGTTTAACTAATTATCTAGTGAAAAAATCGCCAGAAATTGCGCATCACTGGCAACCTGTTTTTTCAACTGTTATTGTGGTGGGATTATACGGTGTCATCGCCGTTCGGAATGAACAGGAGCTGTAAGCATGTTTACTGGTATTGTGCAGGGCACTGCCAAAGTGGTGTCCATTGATGAAAAACCGAATTTCCGCACTCACGTGGTCGAGCTGCCTGAATATATGCTCGACGGCATTGAAACCGGGGCGTCGATAGCGCATAACGGCTGCTGCCTGACGGTGACCGAAATTAACGGTAACCAGATCGCTTTTGATTTAATGAAAGAGACGCTGCGCATCACTAACCTGGGCGAGCTGGAAGTGGGGGATACCGTCAACGTTGAGCGGGCGGCGAAATTCAGCGATGAGATTGGCGGGCACCTGATGTCGGGCCATATTATGACCACCGCCGAAGTGGCGAAAATCGTGACCTCGGAAAATAACCGTCAAATCTGGTTTAAGGTGCAGGATCCCACCTTAATGAAATACATCCTTTATAAAGGATTTATTGGCATTGATGGGATTAGCCTGACCGTAGGTGAAGTGACGCCAACCCGTTTTTGCGTGCATTTAATTCCAGAAACGTTGCAACGTACCACGCTTGGTTCAAAAAAACTGGGGCAGCGGGTGAATATCGAAATTGATCCGCAAACCCAGGCGGTCGTGGATACCGTTGAGCGCGTGCTGGCGGCGAAAGAGGCGGCGATAATAAAGGCCGTGGAAGAAGAATAAAAAATAACCCCGGGCAACCGGGGTTATTTTTTTAGCGGGCCACGCGCAGGCCGTGCTCAATCCCGCGACTAAACACCACCTGCCATAGCTGTATATCCCGCGCGCGAAAAGCCCCGGCACAGGCATTGAGATAATAGCTGAACATCCGTTTGAATCGTTCCGAATAGTTGTCGGCGATTTCAGGCCATGCGGCCTGGAAACGTTCGTGCCACGCCATCAGCGTGGTGTCGTAATCTGCGCCAAAATTATGCCAGTCTTCCACAATGAAATGCGGTTCGCTGGCGTTGGCAATCTGGCGAACAGAGGGTAAACAGCCATTCGGGAAGATATATTTGTTGATCCAGGGATCCACGTTGTTGTCGGTGCGCTTAGAGCCGATGGTGTGTAGCAGGAAAATACCCTCAGGCTTCAGGTTCCGGTCAGCGACCTCGAAATAGGTCCTGTAGTTCTTGGGCCCGACGTGCTCGAACATGCCAACGGAAACAATGCGGTCGAACTGCTCGTTCAGGTCGCGGTAATCCTGAAGCCGAATATCGACATCCAGCCCCAGGCAACGCGCCTGCGCCATTTTCTGCTGTTCAGCCGAAATCGTGACCCCGACGACGCTCACGCCGTAATGCTTCGCCATAAACCAGGCAAGGCCGCCCCAGCCACAGCCGATGTCCAGCACGCGCATGCCGGGCTGCAACTGCAATTTATCGCAGATTAGCTGTAGCTTATCCTGCTGCGCCTCTTCCAGGGTCGTCGCTTTTTTCCAGTATCCGCAGGAGTACTGCATTAACGGGTCGAGCATGCGGCTGAAAAGGTCGTTGCCCAGATCGTAATGCTCTTTGCCGACGATCCACGCGCGCTTTTTACTTTGCAGATTGAACAGGCGGGCGGAGGCGATACGTAGCGTATCTTTGAAGTGACGGGGGAGCTGATTTTCCAGACCGGCGCGTAATACGCTGGAGAAGAACATATCCAGCCGCTCGCACTCCCACCAGCCGTCCATATAGCTTTCACCCAGCCCTAACGATCCCTCCTGCAAAACGCGTTTGAAAAAATCGGGATGTTTAATCTGGGGATCGGAGGGCGATGAGCCATTAATTGTAATGCCCGCACGTCCCAACAGTTCACTGACGATCCGGGACCAGTTATCGTCCGGAACGCTGACTTCTTCTATACACGATGAACTCATAGCTTCTCCATCACCTTGCTGTGATCAGAACCTTAAAACAGCGTAGACGCTTTTTTGGTTTGTGAGAAATCTCACGGTAAATGCCCGCGAGGCTAATATCCGACGTCGAACAGAGGAAGGGAGATAACCCTTGCCGAAATGCCTTCCATGGTAAAACGGGAGCGCTCCGGCTCCCGTTAACGCTTAATATTTATCGTATTTATCGAACCAAATTCAGTATAGGCCTCAAAAATGGGTGATTCAACAGAAAATTGTTAGCAACCTAATCACTGGTTTTTAACATAATTTCCCGCGCAATCAGGCATGAGACGTTTCGGTTTGCGCGTTGTCATTCTGCTCGCGACGCGCGGAGGACTGCATGCGATACCCCAGACCCGCCAGCGCAACGGTGACCAGCATTACGCTGGTGGTGGTGAGCAGTGGGGTGACAATCAGCGCAGAGACCACGAGGCTTGCCAGGAAGCACAGGCCAAGTTGCAGGGTATTTTGCAGCGCGGCAGCGCGGCCCGTCGCCTGCGGGAACGGACGTAACGCCTGCGCCACAACGATAGGGTAAATGGCCCCGTTAGCGATCGCCATAACGCAGAACGGAATCAAAATTTCTGCAAGCCCGGCGCCGGGAATAAAGCCGACGGCCCAGGTCGCAATCACGCTTAACGCATACAACACCAGCAGCCAGGGCAGCATCTGTTGGCCTTCCCATTTTTGCAGTGCGGCGCGACAGCCATAGCCACCCACCAGGAAGGCGATGGTCTGTGGAACGTAGCTCAGGCCGATAGCCGCCGGGCTGTAGCCCATGTCATGCAGAATGAA
The DNA here is from genome assembly GCF_900322725.1 of Enterobacter cloacae complex sp. Classification (NCBI taxonomy): domain Bacteria; kingdom Pseudomonadati; phylum Pseudomonadota; class Gammaproteobacteria; order Enterobacterales; family Enterobacteriaceae; genus Enterobacter; species Enterobacter cloacae complex sp. Next base: position 4,045,608 of record NZ_LT991957.1, read on the forward strand.
CGGCGAACCGGTCAGCCAGGCAAAGAAGCTGGCAGAGCAGGCGGCATAAATCAGCACGTTACCGCGATAGGCTTTTGCCCGCAGTAAGGAGGTAAAGGTCACTGGCTGCGCGTCCGGATGCGTCTCTTTTTTACGCGCAGGCTTGAGCCCGAACGCGGGCAGCATCAGCACCAGCGTGATGGCAAACAGCGTGGCGAAAATGGCCTGCCAGTCGAAATGCGCCAGGATCCAGCTGCCCAGCAGCGGGGCGAGCGCCGGCGACAGGCCGACCAGCGGCATAATGGTGGCGAAAATGCGGTTAGTGCGCGAAGCCGGATAATAATCGGTTACCAGCGCCTGCCAGGTGACCGCTGCGGCACAGACGCCGACGGCCTGGATGAAGCGCAGCACGAGGAGCCAGGCGGCATCGCGGACCCACAGCATGCCCAGACAGCCTACGGCAAAAATTGCCAGTCCCAGCAACAGGACGGGTTTACGGCCAAAACGATCCGAGAGCGGCCCCCAGAGCAGTTGCGCCAAGGCAAAGCCTGCGAGGAACAAACTCAGGCTGGCGCTGATGGCGGCGGCAGGGGTTTGCAAATCTTCCTGCATCGCGGCGAACGCGGGCAGATACATATCGGTCGCCAAAAAGCCCAGCACGCTTAAGCCGCCGAGCCAGACTAAAAATCCTTTCCTGGGTTGCACTGTTTATTCTCCTGAGGAGGCAGGTGTACGTTGGCGCAGAGTGTAGGAGGTGCAAAGCAGCTTGTGAAACGCTAATATTTGGCGGGTGAATTCAAAAATTTTGCAGGCAAAAGATGTGGTCAGATTATTCTCTTGAAGTGGTCGATGCCGTGGCGCGTAACGGCAGCTTTACCGGTGCCGCCCAGGAGCTGCATCGCGTTCCCTCGGCCATCAGCTATACGGTGCGTCAGCTGGAAGCGTGGCTGGCGGTCCCGCTGTTTGAGCGGCGCCATCGCGACGTGGAGCTCACGCCGGCCGGCGCGTGGTTTTTGAAAGAGGGGCGGTCTGTTATCAAAAAAATGCAGATCACCCGCGAGCAGTGCCAGCAGATCGCCAACGGCTGGCGCGGTCATCTTTCCATCGCGGTGGATAACATCGTTAAGCCGGAACGCACCCGGCAGATGATCGTCGATTTCTATCGTCATTTCTCCGACGTCGAACTGCGCGTTTCACAGGAGGTGTTTAACGGCGTCTGGGATGCGCTGGCGGACGGCAGGGCAGAGATGGCGATTGGCGCCACCCAGGCGATCCCGGTTGGGGGGCGCTACGCGTTTCGCGACATGGGCATGCTGAGCTGGACCTGCGTGGTCGCGCGCGATCATCCGCTGGCGGCGCTGGAAGGGCCGCTGAGCGATGACACCTTACGCAACTGGCCCTCGCTGGTGCTGGAAGATACGTCCCGTTCGCTGCCGAAGCGCATTACCTGGCTGCTGGATAATCAGCGCCGCGTGGTCGCGCCGGACTGGGAGTCGTCAGCCACCTGCCTGAGCGCGGGGCTGTGCGTTGGCATGGTGCCGGTGCATTTTGCGCGTCCGCGCATTGACGCGGGGGAGTGGGTGGCTCTGACGCTGGAAAATCCCTTCCCGGACGCCGCGTGCTGTCTGACGTGGCAGCAAAACGACGTATCGCCCGCCATGGCCTGGCTGCTGGATTATTTGGGAGACAGCGAAACGCTGAACCGGGAGTGGTTACGGGGACCAGCGTAGCTGGCCCCGTAAAAGGATTAACGACGGTAGTCGCGGAACGGACCGTCCGCAACGGAACGGCGTTCAATCAGGCGCGGGTGCACTTCAATGGACTGGGACTGTTCACGCTTGTTGACGATCCTGTCCATCAGCATATTGAAGGCGGTTTCACCCAGCGAATCTTTCGGCTGGTGAATGGTGGTCAGCGCCGGCGTAAAGAAGCGGGCGTTGCGCACGTTATCATAGCCGATCACCGAGATATCCTGCGGGACGCGCAGGCCGAGTTCATCTGCCGCACAGAGGGCGCCCATGGCCATGATATCGCCGCCGCAGAACACAGCGGTAGGGCGATGCGGCTGGGAGACGATCTGCTGCATGGCGCGATAGCCCGACTCCGGCTCGAAATCGCCCTGAACAATCCAGTTTTCCGGCACGGTAATCAGCGCCTCTTCCATCGCCTTCATGAAACCGGCCAGGCGGCCAGCACCGGTGTTACGCTCCAGCGGGCCCGGGATCACGCCAATTTCACGGTGACCGCGTTCCACCAGGTAACGCCCCGCCATGTAGCCGCCTTCAAAAGCGTTATCGATAACGGAGTCGGTGAAGTCGGCGCGCGCTTCGCCCCAGTCCATCACCACCATCGGAATGTGGCGATACTCTTCCAGCATGGAAAGGACCGACTCTGGGTATTCAGAACACATCACCAGCAGGCCGTCGACGCGCTTTTGCGCCATCATCGACAGATAAGCGCGCTGTTTCTCAATGTTGTTCCACGCGTTGCCCAGAATCAGGGTATAGCCCTTCTGGAAGCAGTTTTTTTCAACGGCTTCGATAATTTCAGCAAAGTAGGCCGCTTCACTGCTGGTGGCCAGCAGGCCAATCGATTTGGTGTGATTAACCTTCAGGCTACGCGCGACCGCACTAGGCGAGTAGTGAAGTTCTTTGATCGCTGCCCAGACGGCATTGCGCGTCTCTTCAGCGACAAAACGCGTTTTGTTAATAACATGTGATACGGTTGTGGTGGAAACGTTTGCGCGTTTTGCTACGTCTTTAATTGTTGCCATTAAATGTCACTCCAGACCATATCCTAAGCTCCTGAAACCATTGAAGGTAAACGTTTGCCTTCTCTCACCCTTATTACGCAATCTTGAGTTGCGACACGCCGGGAAAACGACACAGGACGTCAGGAGGGGGTCAGTGGCCGGTACGCTAATAAATTTAGCGTGGAATTTTGTCCTATCTTGATGAAAAGGGGAAGAGGTAAAGTGGATATCCGCTTAAATCCTGGAAGATTTTTGACCTGAACTGTGTAAAAATGAGCAGGCTCACTTTTCGTAGGGTGAATAAAAGGAGAAAAATTGATGAGTACCGATCTGAAGTTTTCGCTGTTTACCACCATTGTTGTTCTTGCCCTGATTGTTGCGGGTGGTTTAACCGCTGCGCTGCACTGATTTAGATGGAGGGAGAATTTTCTCCCTCGCTTGCCGCTATTGTTATCTTTCCGGCAAAAATCTTTTGCCAAAATGTTAACTTCTCATTTTTTGTGATTGATGTCATGCTTTTGACTTCTTAATTCTGTGCCGGGTAACGGCACGGTATCCGGAGTTTATTCATGAAAATCAATTTTCCCCTGCTGGCCCTGGCGATTGGCGCCTTTGGGATTGGCACCACTGAATTCTCCCCGATGGGGTTATTGCCTGTTATCGCCCGGGGCGTGGATGTCTCTATCCCTGCGGCCGGTATGTTGATTAGCGCCTACGCGATCGGCGTGATGGTGGGCGCGCCGCTGATGACGCTGCTGCTTTCGCACCGCGCGCGCCGCAATGCGCTGATTTTCCTGATGGCGATTTTCACCCTGGGCAACGTGCTTTCCGCGATTTCGCCGGATTACACCACCCTGATGCTTTCCCGTATTCTGACCAGCCTGAACCATGGCGCCTTCTTCGGGCTGGGCTCGGTTGTTGCCGCCAGCGTGGTGCCAAAACATAAGCAGGCCAGCGCGGTAGCCACCATGTTTATGGGGCTGACCATCGCCAATATCGGCGGTGTTCCCGCCGCCACCTGGCTGGGAGAAGCTATCGGCTGGCGTATGTCTTTCCTCGCAACCGCCGGACTGGGCGTGGTCGCGATGGTCGCGCTGTTCTTCTCACTGCCGAAAGGAAGTGCGGGAGAACGTCCGGAAGTACGTAAAGAGCTGGCGGTGCTGATGCGTCCCCAGGTGCTTTCCGCGCTGCTCACCACGGTACTGGGGGCGGGGGCGATGTTTACGCTCTACACCTATATCTCCCCGGTGCTGCACGACATTACCCATGCAACGCCACTCTTTGTTACCGCGATGCTGGTGCTGATTGGTGTCGGGTTCTCGATTGGCAACTATCTCGGCGGCAAATTTGCCGACCGCTCCGTGAGTGGGACGCTGAAAGGCTTCTTAACGCTGCTGATCGTCATCATGGTGGCGATCCCGTGGCTGGCGCGTAACGAAGTGGGCGCCGCGGTTGCCATGTTGGTGTGGGGCGCCGCAACCTTTGCCGTGGTGCCGCCGTTGCAGATGCGCGTGATGCGTGTTGCGCATGAGGCGCCGGGGCTCTCATCGTCCGTGAATATCGGTGCGTTTAACCTGGGCAATGCGCTGGGAGCCGCTGCGGGCGGGGCGGTGATTTCCGGTGGTTTAGGTTACAGCTTTGTGCCGGTGATGGGGGCGATCATTGCCGCACTCGGCCTGCTGCTGGTGCTGATGTCCGGGCGTAAACAGCCAGAAGCGGTGTGTACGGCGGAATAAACAAAAACGCAGAAGGGTTGCCCCTTCTGCGTGTCCCTTACGCGGCGAAGTTCTTCGCAACAAATTCCCAGTTAACCAGTGCCCAGAAGTGCTCCAGGTAGTTCGGGCGCGCATTACGATAATCAATGTAATAGGCGTGTTCCCATACGTCCACGGTCATCAGCGGCGTTGCGCTGGTGGTCAGCGGCGTACCCGCATTAGAGGTGGAAACGATAGCCAGTTTGCCATCGGCCTCTTTCACCAGCCAGGTCCAGCCGGAGCCAAAGTTTTTAACGGCGGCGTCAGTAAACTTCGCTTTGAAATCCGCGAAGCTGCCGAACGCGGTGTTAATCGCTGCGGCCAGGTCACCGGTAGGTTCCCCGCCTGCATTCGGTGCCAGGCAGTGCCAGTAGAAGGTGTGGTTCCACACCTGAGCAGCATTGTTGAAAACGCCGCCGTCTGAATTGCGCACGATCTCTTCCAGCGTTTTGCCTTCAAAATCGGTGCCTTTAATCAGGTTGTTCAGGTTGGTGACATAGGTCTGGTGATGTTTGCCGTAATGGTACTCCAGGGTTTCCGCGGAAATGTGCGGGGCCAGGGCGTCTTTTGCATACGGTAGTGCAGGTAATTCGAACGACATTGCTTCTCTCCTTATTGTTTTATACGTTGCCAATAACCCTACAGACAACAAGGACAGAATAGCAAATTGAAAGGGTATGCAAAAGAGGAACTTACCCTGCCGCAGGAGCGACAGGGCAGAGTTTAGCGGACGGTTTTTGGCGTCATCACGCGGCGCGCACCCACATAGTGGCGCACCCAGTAATCTTCGCTGAGGGAGGTGATCTGAATGTCCCGTCCGCTGCGCGGTGACTGGATAAACTTACCGTTACCCACGTACACCCCAACGTGATCGGCCGTGCCGCGTCCCTGAGTGCGGAAGAACACCAGGTCGCCATTTTGCAGCTCGCCACGGTTTACAGGCGCGGCGTCGCGCAGGTGGTACATTTCATTGGCGGTGCGAGGAATGCGGAACTTCACCAGATCTTTATAGGCATAATAGACCAGCCCGCTACAGTCAAAACCGGTGCGGGGAGAGGTGCCCCCCCAGCGATACGGTTTACCAATTTGCCCCATCAGCTTATTCATCGCCGTTTTTTGCGCTTTCTGCATACGCGCTTTATGCACGTCAGCCAGCTTCGTCACTTTAGCGCATTTTGTTTTATGCCCTTTGCGCACGGTGCATTTTTCACTCACAAGGCTGGCGGTTTTACGGGTGGTTTTGTGCGTGCCGGAACGGAGGGTTTTGGTTTTGCTGGAGGCGGTCTTTTTGGTCTGAGCGGTGGTTTTCTTTTTAACGGTTTTGCTGGTGGTTTTTTTCTTATGTTCTGTGGCTTTTGCCAGATGCGTTTTTTGTACAGCAGAATGCCGCGCCTGTTCGGAGGCGTTCGCCGCTGGCGTCAATGAGAGTGTGGTAAACAGTAAAGCACAGAGCGTCATCGAGATTTTAGTTATCCGCGCCACTGGGCAGTCCCCTGATAAGTGCAGGCCAATAAAGCATACCCGCGTGAGATTTACAAAACCTGTCGATTCTAATCCATAAAATCAGAATAAGTTAATAGCATTTTTCATTCAAAAATTGTGTTTCGTTAGCAAGTGCAAAAAAATTCACCATTCTGTTGCACGCGTGTTCGCTCCTTAAGCAAAACCGCACGGTGCGTGGCGTTAAGCGTCATTTGCAATGCAACTTTATGCGATAAGCGATAAAATAATGAGACGTGACAAAAATGTTATTTTCCGATGTCGGCCTGAACCGCTACAATGTCAGACTGATGCCGTAACAGAAGTTAAAGGAAGCAAGACATGAGCACCACTATTGAAAAAATTCAGCGCCAGATCGCTGAAAACCCGATTCTCCTGTACATGAAAGGTTCCCCGAAGCTGCCAAGCTGCGGCTTCTCCGCGCAAGCTGTTCAGGCGCTGTCTGCCTGTGGTGAGCGTTTTGCTTACGTTGATATCCTGCAAAACCCGGACATTCGCGCCGAGCTGCCAAAATACGCAAACTGGCCGACATTCCCACAGCTGTGGGTTGACGGTGAACTGGTTGGCGGATGCGACATACTGATTGAAATGTATCAGCGTGGCGAATTGCAGCAGCTGATCAAAGAGACTGCGGCGAAGTATAAAACCGAAGAGCCGGACGCAGAGTAAGTTTTCTGCGGATATAAAAAAGCGACCACATTATGCTGGTCGCTTTTTTTTTCGCGTGGCGCTGTCGCTTACCCGACTTATGACTGAATATCGGCCTCGTCGCCCATCGGCAGGGGCCAGCCGCCCAGTCGTTTCCAGCGGTTGACGATCTCGCAGAACAGCTCCGCCGTGCGCTCTGTATCGTACAGCGCGGAATGGGCCTGGGTGCCGTCAAACGCGATACCCGCTGTGATGCAGGCTTTGGACAGCACGGTTTGCCCCAGCGCCAGGCCGCTCAGCGCAGCGGTGTCGAAGGTCACAAACGGATGGAATGGATTGCGTTTCAGCGAGGCGCGCTCGGCGGCAGCCATAGTGAAGCTATGATCGAACGTCGCGTTGTGGGCCACCATGATGGCGCGGCTACAGTCATTTTCTTTCATGCCTTTACGCACCATTTTGAAAATGGCGTGCAGCGCCTCGTATTCGCTTACCGCCCCGCGCAGCGGGTTTGTCGGGTCGATTCCGTTAAAGGCCAGCGCCTCTGGCTGTAAGTTTGCCCCTTCAAAGGGTTCAACGTGGAAATGCAGCGTGGTGTCCGGTACAAGCCAGCCCTGTTCATCCATCTTCAGCGTGATGGCGGCAATCTCAAGCAGCGCATCGGTTTTAGCGTTAAATCCGGCTGTTTCTACATCAATGACAACGGGATAAAAACCACGAAAACGGTCGCACAGACCGGTAAATTGAGCGTTATCGGACATCAGGGTCTCTTACAAGGGGGAAAAAGCAGTGCGCATTATGGCAAATTTTGAGAGGGGATGCAGCAAAACAACGGGCGCATAGTGCGCCCTGTGGGATCAGTTGCCCAGACCGCGACCAGCGTCTTTGGCTTCGATCAGCTCGATTTTATAACCGTCCGGATCTTCAACAAACGCAATCACGGTGGTGCCGCCTTTAACCGGACCGGCTTCACGGGTGACGTTACCGCCGTTGCTGCGGATACGTTCGCAGGCTTCCGCCGCGTTATCCACTTCCAGCGCGATATGGCCGTAAGCCGTGCCCAGCTCATAGCTGTCCACGCCCCAGTTATAGGTCAGCTCGATGACCGCTTCATCTGACTCCGGGCCGTAACCCACAAAAGCCAGAGAGTATTTGTATTCCGGGTTTTCGCTGGTGCGCAGCAGCTTCATGCCCAGAACGTTAGTGTAGAAATCGACAGAACGTTGCAGGTCGCCAACGCGCAGCATGGTGTGAAGTAGGCGCATAATTTCCTCATTAACCAATGAAATGGATTATCTTTTTGAACAGAAACGATGTTTTAGTATAGCGGCGAAATGTCGCCGCTATCAACGTACAAAGCGGGATTAGAGTGAAGGGTAGTCGGTATAACCTTCCGCGCCGCCACCGTAGAAGCTTTCAGGGCGCTGCGGGTTCAGTTCGGCTTTCTTCTGCAAACGGGTCACCAGATCCGGGTTTGCAATGTAATCGCGGCCAAAGGCCACGGCGTCGATCAGGCCTTTCCCGATCAGGTCTTCGGCTTTTTCTGCCGTATAGGCACCCGCCCCGATAATCACGCCGTGGAAGCGCTCGCGCACTTTCTGGCGGAAGGCTTCGGTGTAAGGCTTACCGCCAGCCCAGTCCGGCTCGGACATGTGCAGATACGCGATACCGCGTTTCGCCAGCTCTTCAATCAGATACAGCGCGTCCGCTTCTTCGTTCGGACCGTTGTCGACGTTCTGGAAGGTACCGATCGGGGAGACACGAATACCAATACGGTCAGCGCTCCACTCGTTACAAACGGCGTCTACCACTTCAAGCACCAGACGCGCACGGTTTTCGACGCTGCCGCCGTACTGGTCTGTACGCTGGTTGGAGGATGGTGACAGGAACTGATGCAGCAGGTAACCGTGCGCAGAGTGCAGCTCGACCAGGTCAAAGCCTGCTTCACGGGCGTTGGCAACGGCCTGGCGGAAATCGTTCACGATACCCGGGATTTCGTCCAGCTCCAGCGCGCGCGGCGTGGTAGTGTCGACGCGGATCGCGTTACCGTTTTCGTCGCGCAGGGAAGTACGGGTATTCGCGTTCAGGGCAGAGGCAGAAACCGGCGCCTGACCGCCAGGCTGGATGCTGCTGTGCGAGATACGACCGGTGTGCCACAGCTGAACCGCGATACGGCCATCATCAGCGTGCACGCCTGCGGTGATTTTTTTCCATGCGGCGATCTGTTCCGGGCTGTGCAGACCCGGCGCACCGGCGTAGCCTTTGGCCTGGGCAGAAATCTGCGTGGCTTCGGAGATGATCAGGCCAGAGCTGGCGCGCTGACGGTAATATTCACCCATCAATGGCGTTGGGATGTCGCCCGGCTCGATGCTGCGCAGACGGGTGAGTGGGGCCATAAACACGCGGTTTGGGGCGGTAACGGCACCGACTTTCAGTGGGGTAAATAGCTTTTCAGCGGACATAACGGCTCCTGAGTAGACCAGTCGACTAGTAAAAGGGTAAATAAAAACGCCGGCTACGCGCCGGGCGCCGTAATACAACGTTTCACATGCGCCAGCGCGCTTTCGAGCGGCACGGCACTGCGAGAAATTTTTGCTTGCAGGTTGGCGCCTAGCCAGAGGGAATAGAGCACCTGTGCCTGCGTGAGCGGATCGCCGGAAAAGCCGAGCGTTTGTTCATCGCGGCCTTTATCCAGCGCCTGAGCCAGCAGAGCGATAACGCCGCTGGCCCCTTTATCCATGGCGGTGCGCATGTCTTCGGAAAGATCGCACACTTCGGCAGACAGTTTTACCGTCAGGCAACCGCTGATGATGCCCTGCTGACAGAACTGCGTCAGCGTTTCCTGATAGTAGTTCAGAATACGATCCCGGTAATTCCCTTCACCGCAGGCGAAGTGGGTTGCCAGGCGCTGATGATAGCTGGCGTAGTGCCGCTCCAGCATGGCCACGCCAAACGCCTCTTTGGATCGAAAATAGTGATAAAACGATCCCTTAGGCACTTCAGCGGTTTTTAACAACTCGCTCAGCCCCATACCGGTAAACCCGCGATGCATGCAAAGGCGCTCGCCGGTAGCCAGTAAATGTTCGCGCGTATCGTGTTCTGTGTGTCTGCTCATGCCTTCACTCTAATAGACCGTTCGGTCTAATGCAAGTCAGCCTGGCGTCGACATTGCGACATAATATCCAGCTGTGGTTGGTAAACCGTTGATTTCACGTCCATCATGCCCAGCACGGTGGCGAACAAATTATCCTGCGAAACCGCATCTTTTGCAGCATGGGCGCGCAGGCAGTCCGGGCTTACGCCAAAGTTTTTCACGTAATCCGGGGAGAGCCAGAACATGAACGGAATATGCGTTTGCTGTTCCGGGGCCAGCATATACGGCGTGCCGTGCAGATAAATACCGCTTTCGCCGAGGGACTCACCGTGATCGGAGAGGTAAATCAGCGCCGTATTCATACTGGCCTGCCGGGCTTTCAGCGCGTCGATGGTTCGGCTGAGGACGCTGTCGGTATACAGAATCGAATTGTCATAGGTATTGATCAGCGACTGATGATCGCAATCCTGGATTTCATTGGTATCGCACGTCGGCGTGAATTTCCGGAAGCTGTCCGGGTAACGGTTGTAATAGGCCGGGCCGTGGCTCCCCATCAGGTGAATAACAAGAACCGTGTCCTGCTTCAGACCATCCAGCACGTTATCCAGACGGTACAGGTTGACATCGTCCAGACAGGATTTGTCCTTACAGAACCGATCCAGTTTCCACTGCGTCATGTCCGTATGCGGCACGCGGTTACAGGCGCCTTTGCACCCGCCGTCATTGTCGCGCCACAGCAGGTTGAATCCGGCGTGGTTAAGCACGTCAAGCAGACCTTCCTGATGGTGGGCGAGGTCAGCGTCATATTTTTTCCGCGTCATGCCGGAGAACATGCAGGGGACGGAAACGGCGGTTTCCGTGCCGCAGGAGGTTGCCTGTGGGAAGTTGATGACATCCTGCTTTTTCAGCTCGGGGTTGGTTTCACGCGGGTAACCATTTAACGAGTAGTTTGCGGCGCGGGAGGCTTCGCCCACCACCAGAACCAGCACGGTTTTCTTGTGCTGGCCGGAAATCAGCGCGCCTTTATGGGCATCCTCGCCGATGCGGACCAGCGTCTGGTCGCCGGCAAACCAGCGCATTTCGCTGTACTTCACTATGGCGCTGACGTAATTCGCCGGCGTGACCATTTTCACGATGCTTTTATTATTGCGGAACAGCGAAGCGTAGTCTTTATAGAATACCGCCGCGACCAGGATAATCACCAGCAGCGCGCCGAGCATGGCGGCGAAACGCGTCAGCAGGGCATACCACCATTTTCCGCTTCGAATGCGCGTCAGGGCTAACACGATGGAAGGAACCAGACCCGTCACGACCAGCCACAGGAGCATCTGCGGCGTCACCAGGGCTGTCGCTTCCTGAGAGTTAGTCTCGAATACGTTCACCATCATGTTCTGATCGATAACCGCGCCATAGGTATACATAAAATACGTCGCGGCGGCGCATCCTATGGTCAGGACAATCATGAGCGGCTTGCGAATGTAGGGAATATTCAGCAGGCTAAAAACAATGACCCAGCCGCAGAACAGCACCAGCGGCACGCTGGCGGCAAAAAGCACGTCGTGCAGACGGGCAGGTGCGATAATCGACCAGCTACGCTGAATAAACAGCGCATTTAACACGGTGAAAAAAAGCGCACAGGCCAGGGTAAATTTTATATCGTTACAGCGTAACTTTTTAGCAAGCCACATGATGATTCAACCATTCGTTATATCAATGCGACGAGTATAAGAAGCGAAGATTAGCGAAACCTTAATGCCCGTTTGTGGGGAACACCCTTGCATGCAGGCCAATTAGGGTCTTCACTGTAGGGAATGATGGCGTTGTGGAGGTGGGTGTGGCAGAGCAACTGGAATTTTTCCCTGTCCAGAGCCCGTGCCGGGGTATTTGTCAGGTTGATGAAAAAGGGTACTGCCGCGGGTGCATGCGCACGCGCGATGAACGTTTTAACTGGCAAAACTTCAGCGACGCGCAAAAGCAGGAGGTCTTACGGCTCTGTCGACAGCGTCTGCTGCGTAAAATTCGCGCAAACAAAGCGGTAGAAACCGAAGAACCTCAGCAACCCTCACTGTTTTAGCAAGGTAATTGCGTATACTGGTGACATGACTTCCTTGAGGAAAATGTTATGGTTCAGCGTATTACCCTTGCCCCGCAGGGCCCGGAATTCTCCCGATTTGTAATGGGCTACTGGCGCCTGATGGACTGGAATATGTCTCCCGTCCAGCTGGCGAACTTTATTGAAGAGCATCTCGATCTCGGGATCACTACCGTCGATCACGCTGATATTTATGGCGGCTATCAGTGCGAGGCTGCCTTTGGCGAAGCGCTGAAGCGGGTGCCGGCGCTGCGTGAACGTATGGAGATTGTGACCAAATGCGGTATTGCCACCACGGCAAAACCGGAGCATGCCCTCGGACATTACATCACCGACAGCGCGCATATCGTTAAAAGCGCCGAGCAGTCGCTGGTCAACCTCGCCACCGATCGTATCGACCTGCTGCTGATCCACCGTCCCGATCCGTTGATGGATGCGGATGAGGTTGCGGAAGCGTTCCTGACGCTGCACCAGAGCGGTAAAGTGCGTCATTTCGGCGTGTCTAACTTCACACCGGCACAGTTTACGCTGTTGCAGTCTCGTCTGCCGTTTACGCTGGCGACGAACCAGGTGGAGATCTCGCCTGTTCACCAGCCGCTGCTGCTGGACGGAACGCTCGATCAGCTGCAACAGTTACGCATTCGTCCGATGGCCTGGTCTTGTCTCGGCGGCGGTCGCCTGTTTAACGATGAGGCCTTCCAGCCGCTGCGTAACGAGCTTGAAACCGTGGCCCGCGAACTGAATGCGGAAAGCATCGAGCAGGTGGTTTACGCCTGGATCCTGCGCCTGCCGTCTAAACCGCTGCCCATTATCGGCTCCGGCAAAATTGAGCGCGTACGCGCGGCGCTGGTGGCTGAAGAGCTGGATATGTCGCGTCAGCAGTGGTTCCGCATCCGCAAGGCGGCTCTGGGCTACGACGTACCCTGAGCACGCGGAGTCTGACTTTCCGGTGAAATCTGCGCCTCTGGTATAGACTTAAGGTGCAAAAAATAACCCGTGGAGGTCATATGAAGCGTTTTGCTCTGGCAGTGGTCACGCTGGTTGTTTGCGCAGGAGCGCAGGCAGCCAGCGAAGAAGTTGAAATGAATCTCGTCACTTCTCAGGGAGTAGGCCAGTCCATCGGGACGGTGAAAATCACCGAAACCGATAAAGGGCTGGAATTTGCACCCGATCTCAAGGCTCTTCCACCCGGTGAGCACGGTTATCACGTCCATGCCAAAGGCAGCTGTCAACCCGCAATGAAAGAGGGCAAACCAACTGCGGCGGAAGCCGCAGGGGGACATCTGGATCCGCATAACTCCGGCAAGCATGAAGGTCCTGAAGGCATGGGGCACCTCGGCGATCTGCCGGTGCTGGTGGTTAATAACGACGGTAAAGCTACCGATCCCGTTGTTGCGCCACGGCTGAAAAAGATTGATGAGGTCAAAGGCAAAGCGCTGATGATCCACGTGGGCGGCGATAACATGTCCGATCAGCCTAAACCGCTGGGCGGCGGCGGGGCGCGCTATGCCTGCGGCGTGATCTGATCGCCAATCGTTCCGGGTGGCGGCGCCTGTTCAAGCTGTGACAGGGAGCAGTGCAGCCGCCAGATAATGGACGCCAGGTCGCGGGCCGCTGGCAGGTGATGGCGCGCCAGCACGTCGCAAATACGCTGAAGTTCGACCAGCGTGACGCTAAGGGGGCGTTGCTGAACCCCGCGCTCGCTCATCACATCGCGGAGCATGGAAATACAATTATCACGAACCTGCGCCAGCGGGTCGGAACGCGTCTCCCAGGCGCGTAACTGCCATACCACGTGCGAACAATTCAGCAGCACCACGCCCCAGCGCAGTAGCCAGCGTCGGGAGAGGGAATCCTTGCTGTTGTTCAGCTGGCTGACGTGATGGTAAACCAGCGATTCATACTCGCTTTCGCGCAGGTGCGGCCTGCGGCTCAGCTGATCCACGAAACCTCTGCGTAACTCCCGGATATGCCTGCGGCTTTTACGCGCGTCAGAGCCCGGGCGCAACACGGCGAAGGCCAGCCACGCCAGCCCCACGCCGAGGATCTTCGCCAGGTTGTCATTGAGAAACTCGGCGTAATCGTACACCGGCGGATTTGTCACCGAAATAAAGGAGCCCATAAAGACAATCAGCTGTCCCCACAGGCCGGCCAGTTTAGGCATTTGCAGCTTAAGCAGCTGCATGGTGGTTAACAGCGGAAACAGGAACAGCAGGAACTGCCACAGGTCGCTTATCTGCACCATCAAACCGAACTTAACTACAAAGCTGAACAGCGAGAGCAGCACCAGGGTGCGCATCAGGAGCGTCAGGGAGTTGAACGGGGAGGCCGCCACGGAATAGAGCACGCAGCTGATGGCGGCGAGGGTGAGCGCCGCGCTGCCCGCTTCCCACTGGGTGGTAATGGCCCATGCGCCAACCAGCATCAGCGCGCAAAAGGTGCGAAATCCGCTCCACAGCGCTTCCATCGCGTCCGTATGGCGTGCCAGAGCAGGGCTACCGGGAACGGAAAATTCGGTGACGGGGGTAGCATTTTCGACGGCTTTTAACCAGCGGCTGCTGCGCAAATACAGGCGGCAAAAATAGTTCAGACGCTGCCAGAAGGCGCGGTGCCGATAGTCATATTCATCCGTTGGGGCGAGCGGGGCGATAATGCGGGCCACGGTATAGATATCGGCATCCGGACGCGCAAGGGTGGCCAGCAGCGACTCGATAACCTCCCGGGTATGCGCGGGCGGTGCAGGCCAGTTCAGCAACATCCGGCGCAGGCTTGAGATCGCACTCGTCATCCGCAATTGCTGATGCAGCAAATAGTTAAGCAGCGTGTTCTGACGGCGAAAACGGTAGTGGCTCCAGAAAGCCTGGATGCGCAGCAGGTTCATGGTCAGGATCTGGCCGATAACTTTTTCATGCGCGATACGGATATCATCGTTAGTATCAGGCTGCCAGAGCAGGCTGGCATGTTCCAGCAAACGCGCGTGCATCGTTTTAAGGGCGGTGATGAGCGCGGTGCCATCTGAGGTGCTGGGCAGGATCATCATCATGACGCCCCCGCACAGAATGCCGACCATCACTTCACACACGCGTGCCTGGGCGATATCCCACAGCTCGGTGGTATCCAGCACGTTAACGACCGGAAAGGCGATAATGGCCGCGGTGTAACCTGCCAGCTGAAAGGCGTAGGCAACGTTATTGGTAAAATGGGCGCAGGCCCAGGTGCACAGCCCCAGCCATGCCGACATGCTTAACAGAAAGAGCCAGGGATCGTTCAGGGTATGGCCGGCAAGGAGCAACGCGGCGGTCGCTCCCAGCAGGCTACCCGCCACGCGCCCGAGGCTTTTACTGATAACGCCACCGACGGTCGGGAAGCTGACGACCGCCGCAGAGGTCATCGCCCAGTAGGGCTCATCCAGATTCAGGTAATAGGCAACCGTAAGCGCAAGGCACATGGCGATGCCGTTGCGCAGCGCGTAACGCCACTGCGGGCGCGTCGCTTTTATCCAGGGCGTATTGCGCCAGGAGAAAGCCCCCAGGTTCATCACCGCGACCCGATGGAGACGGTGCAGGTTGTACCTGAGACCAGGGTAATGTCTTTCGGCAGTTGATCAAACTCGACGCGAACAGGGACTCGCTGAGCCAGACGCACCCACGGCACGTTGGGTTTGATATCGGGCACCAGGCCAGAGTCGGTTTCGACGCTCTGATCGTAAATCGCCCGGCCTATGCTGCCAACGTGACCCTGTAACGTCTCTGCACCGCTGTAGAGCGTGATTCGGGCAGGTGCGCCCTCGCGGATATGACGCAGCTTGGTCTCTTCAAAATAACCCACAACATAGAAAGATTGGCTATCGACGAGGGCAAAGACCGGCTGCCCTGTGGTGGCATAATCACCTACGCGGGTTGACAGGCTCGTTACCCATCCATCCACCGGGGCTTTAACCACCGTCTGGGTCAGCTGCCACTCGGCCTGTTTCAGCGTTGCCTCTGCAACCTTCAGGCTGGCCTGCATGGTTTTAACATTGATATTGGCGGTGTCGAGATCTTCCGCAGAAATGTAGTTTCTCGACAGGTGTCGGCGACGGTCGGCTTCGTTATTGGCTTTTGCCAGATCGGACTGAGCCTTAGCGAGCTGCGCCTGGGCATTAAGAACCGCAATGTGGAAAGGGGTCTCATCGATGCGGAATAACACATCGCCTGCGTGAACGAACTGATTATCCTTCACCAGTAGCGCGCTGATACTGCCGGATACCTGGGGCGTGATGCTGACCTGTTCTGCACGAACCTTACCATCGCGCGTCCAGGGCGACTGCATGTAATAATTCCAGAGCCACCAGCCGGCCAGCAGCGCCAGGGCTAAAACGAAAAGAGTGGAAAAGTATTTTAACGTTTTCAATGACATTCTCACCACACGGTTAACACGGCAAGGCCAAGACAGACGGAGAGGGTAAACAGGGAGAGATCCATTAACATCGGGTGCCAGATTTCACCGGAATACATCCAGTCGCGCAGCAGGCGATGCGCAATGAGCCAGATCACAAAACCAACCATCACGGCTTTAAACAGTGGCGGAAAGTAGACCGATGCGCCAACAATCAGATCCTGAAGGGGCAACCCTGCGGAGGGGGAAAAGAACGTCACAAGCAGCGATCCTTTGCAGTGGGGTACGGGCCACAAGGGCATGTTTCAATGCGATGGTGCATTACAGTTCAGTGTAAATCATCGTTTCAGGAATGATGAATACCGTGATTGCATTTGTTTTGGCAATACAAATACTGCAAACTATTCTAAAATCACTATAATCACTTAGCAAGCTAATTATAAGGAGATGAAATTGGAATCGCCATTAGGTTCTGATCTGGCAAGGTTGGTACGCATCTGGCGTGCTCTGATTGACCATCGCCTGAAACCTCTGGAACTCACGCAGACGCACTGGGTAACGCTGCATAATATTCATCAGCTCCCGCCCGACCAGTCACAGATCCAACTGGCAAAAGCGATTGGCATTGAGCAGCCGTCGCTGGTGCGTACCCTTGACCAGCTGGAAGAGAAGGGACTCATCTCCCGACAAACCTGCGCCAGCGACCGTCGCGCCAAGCGGATCAAATTGACGGAAAAAGCGGCCCCGATTATTACTGAGATGGAAACCGTCATCAGTAAGACGCGAGGGGAGATCCTGTCCGGTATTTCCCCCGCAGAGCTGGAGATGCTGATCGGACTCATCGCCCGTCTTGAGCAGAATATCCACGATCTGCAATCCCGCGACTGACCGAAAGAAAAGGCCTTGTGAATCCAGGGCCTTTCTTATTATCTGAACACCACCACCCGGTTGCGCCCCGTCTCTTTTGCCTCGTACATGGCTTTATCCGCGCTCTCCACGCAGGTTTCCGCACTGGTTTCTGGCGACGTTGCGGTGAATACGCCCATGCTGATGGTAATGGGCTCCGGCAGATGACCACCGCTGCTGGCTTTATCAAACCCGCTCAGCTTGAGGCGGATGCGCTCGGCCACCTGCCGCGCGGCGTCTGAAGGGGTATTGGTCAGCATCAGCACAAACTCTTCACCGCCGATTCGGGCCGCGATATCCTGGGGGCGCACGGAATCCGTCAGCAGATTAGAGACAAACTGTAAAACCTTATCCCCCTGCAAATGCCCGTAACAGTCGTTGATGCGCTTGAAACGGTCAAGGTCGCTTACCACCACCGATACCGGATGTGCCTCCGTTGCCGAGCTGAGGGCGTAATTTAACGAATCATAAAAATAGCTGCGATTATAAAGACGGGTAAGCGGGTCGCGGATTGAATTTTGATAAGACTGCTGATATTTGACGTGCGAATCACGATACAAATTAAAGACGTCGGAAAGTAAAATGAAAATAATCATTAACGTCGCGACGGTTTCGAATAACCGTGCGCGATACCATGAAACATCTTCCGCGTGTCCGCCTAACAACAGCATTAACAGCGTGACGACATAACAGACGCATAAAAAATTGCCGCCGATCCAGAACAAATTTCTTATCCGGGTTACGGCCATCAGGGTGATTAAGGTGATAACCCAAAGAATGACCAAAATGATATTGATGGTCTGGCTCCAGAGAACCATAAACTTCCGGGTTTCATTATCCACAAGATCCAGGGTTAGCATCGTGGAATAGCTGGAATAGAACCACGCCAGCCCGAGCATGCAGCCCGTAAAGAGCGTCGACCCGGCGACAATGCCGATGTGGGCGCTTCGTGAAAGGGGGGAAGCGCGAAGCGTATACAGCAATACTGAGGCCATCATCAGTACCGCCATTAAGAGGTGGCGGAACATATAAAAGATCATCGCGTCATTATAGTTCGCCTCGTTGAACTGATAGAGATCCAGCCAGGCCGGAAAGCTGGACAGTGTACCCACCATCAGCAGTGCAGAACCGGCAAAGGCCAACGCAATCGGAACGAGATATAACCGTTTTTTATCGCACCAGTATTTCATTGCCATAAAACAGGCGATAAACAGATGGAATACCAGGAGAAATATCGTGAGCGTAGGGAAAAATAGCGGAGAGAATGAAGGAACCCATTCAACAAGCTTTATAAAAAAACCTTGTAATAGGGCAATGATAACAATGCACCCAAGTGCGAAGGCCACAAAGCGGTTCTTTACAAATCGACAGATCGCAAGCATAGAGTTTTAAAAAAAGTAAAAAGAGGAAAAAAGAGAATCAGACGAGTCTAAAGGAAAGAAATAAAAGATACTTTGCGCAGGAACAATTTCAGATGAAATTAATTATTCACCATGTGAATGTGTTTTTATAAATATATTTTTTAAAATGATATTTTTTGTAAAGGGATGCGGCCCGAAGAGACCGCATCCAGCGGGATATTAACGCGGGGAGACGGTGACCTGGCTGCCGTTGCTTGCCAGAACAACGCGCTGGCCAGCAGAGAAGCGGGTGTTACCCTGTTTCTGCACAACCATAATGGTGCTGCCATCGTCTTTACGGATTTCCAGCTCAACGCCCTGGGTTTTGTTCATCGCACCCTGAACGCCCTGACCCGCTACGCCGCCGGCCACTGCGCCCGCCGCGGTAGCCAGAGAACGACCGGTGCCGCCGCCAATGGTGTTACCCAGGAAACCACCCAGTACAGCACCACCAATAGCGCCCACAACGTTCGTGTCATCGCCACCCTGAATCTGAACAGGACGGGCATTAACGATAGTACCGTATGTCACGTTCTGTACCTGTTTAGCTTCAGAAGCACTATATACGTCGCCGGAGAGTGAATTGTCGTTCACACAACCCGCCAGTGTTAAACCAATCAGCGAAACGCCCATTACACGTAAAATCATTTGACTCTCCTGTTCACCAAAAAACGCCCGGACGGGGCATCCGTTATGGCTAAATTATATGGCATTCCTGACCACACTTCCTATCTTTGCATGCCGAATAAATAAATTTTACTGGAACGTGGCTTAACGGAACATAAACAAAAGCCGCCTGCGTTACAGGCCTGAGATTGTTAAAAATTATTATCGCCGCATAGCAAAGCAGCGTTATTTATGGTGGAGTGGTTGCACTTAGCCCACGTAACGTAAGGAAAGCGCATGAAATCGGGTCGCTATATCGGTGTGATGTCTGGTACCAGTCTCGACGGTGTGGATGTCGTTCTGGCTGCCATTGATGAAAACATGGTGGCGCAGCAGGCAAGCCTGAGCTGGCCTATTCCGGTCTCGTTAAAAGAAGAGATTCTGAATATCTGCCAGGGGCAACAGCTGACGCTTTCCCAGCTGGGCCAGCTGGATGTGCGTCTGGGGGCACTGTTTGCTGATGCGGTCCTGGCCCTGATGCAGCAAGAAAGACTTCACCCGCAGGATATCGTGGCGATAGGCTGCCATGGGCAGACCGTCTGGCATGAACCAGTCGGCGAGGCGCGGCACACGATGCAAATTGGCGATAACAACCAGATTGTGGCAAAAACCGGCGTGACGGTCGTGGGCGATTTCCGTCGTCGGGACATGGCCCTTGGCGGGCAGGGCGCGCCGCTGGTGCCGGCCTTTCACCAGGCGCTGCTGGCGCACCCGGTGGAGCACAGAATGGTCCTGAACATTGGCGGGATCGCCAACCTGTCGATGCTCATTCCCGGACAGCCCGTACGTGGATACGATACCGGACCCGGCAATATGCTGATGGATGCCTGGATCTGGCGTCAGAGCGGTAAACCCTACGACAAAGACGCGCAGTGGGCCAGCCAGGGTAAAGTGATCCTTCCCTTGCTGCAAACCCTGTTAAGCGATCCTTTCTTTGCCCTGCCAGCGCCGAAAAGCACGGGGCGAGAGTATTTCAACTACGGCTGGCTTGAACGTCAGCTGGCGCGCTTCCCCGGCCTGGCGCCTCAGGATGTGCAGGCCACGCTGACCGAGCTTACCGCCGTGTCGATTTCTGAACAGGTGTTGCTCAGCGGCGGGTGCGAGCGTCTGCTGGTATGCGGGGGCGGCAGCCGTAACCCGCTCCTGATGGCGCGCCTCGCCGCCCTGCTGCCGGGCACTGAAGTCACCACCACTGATGAAGCCGGGATCAGCGGAGACGATATGGAAGCCCTGGCCTTCGCCTGGCTTGCCTGGCGCACGGTTGCCGGTCTGCCGGGGAATTTACCGTCCGTCACCGGTGCGCGGGAGGCGAGCGTCCTCGGGGCCATTTTCCCCGCAAACCCGCGCCATAATCAGAGTTAACTGAAATTCAGCGCCAGACGTAACCCGTAAAATAGGGAAAAACAGGAGGGCGGCTACGCCCTCCAGGACCAGGATAGTCTTCGGAATTTGCCCATGAAAAAACTTCTTCTCATTGCTGTGCCTTTTCTTATGACCGGATGCAGCGTCTATAACCAGTTCGTCGAGCGTATGCAGACCGATACGCTGGAATACCGTTGTGATGAAAAACCGCTGACGGTGAAGCTCAACAACACGCGCCAGGAAGCCAGCTTTATTTATGACAATAAACTGTTGACGCTGAAGCAGGGAATGTCGGCCTCCGGTGCGCGCTACTCTGACGGGATCTATGTCTTTTGGTCGAAGGGTGACAGCGCCACCGTCTACAAGCGAGACCGCATTGTGCTGAACAATTGTCAGCTTGAAAATCCGAAGCGTTGAGATTTTTAAAGGGGGCGCGCACAATAGCGCCACCTAATCTCACTTTCAGCTAACGCCATGTCAGATAACGACGAACTACAGCAAATTGCGCATCTGCGCCGTGAATACACCAAAGGCGGGCTGCGCCGCCAGGATCTTCCCGCTGAACCGCTGGTGCTTTTTGAACGCTGGCTGAAGCAGGCCTGCGAAGCGAAACTGGCCGACCCGACGGCGATGGTGGTTGCGACGGTTGATGAAAATGGTCAGCCGTATCAACGCATCGTACTGCTCAAGCATTATGACGAGAAAGGGCTGGTGTTCTACACCAACCTTGGCAGTCGTAAAGCTCACCATCTGGAAAATAATCCGCGTATTAGCCTGCTTTTCCCGTGGCATATGCTGGAGCGCCAGGTAATGGTCACCGGCAAGGCGGAGCGCCTCTCTACGCTCGACGTGGTGAAATATTTCCACAGCCGCCCGCGTGACAGTCAGATCGGCGCCTGGGTCTCTAAACAGTCCAGCCGAATCTCGGCCCGCGGCGTACTGGAGAGTAAATTCCTCGAACTCAAACAGAAGTTTCAGCAGGGTGAAGTGCCGCTGCCGAGTTTCTGGGGCGGGTTCCGCATTCCTGTTGAGCAAATGGAGTTCTGGCAGGGCGGTGAACACCGTCTCCACGACCGCTTTTTATACCAGCGCGACAACGGTGGCTGGAAAATAGACCGACTGGCGCCGTAAACCCTGAAATTTGTTGTGTTAAGCGCTAGCGCACACCGCGCTGGCGCTTTATTCTATGTACCTTTCGCACCAGGCGAAAAGTCGTGTACCGGCAAAGGTGCAGTCGTTTATACATGGAGAATTTGATGGCAAGCAGTAACTTGATTAAACAATTGCAAGAGCGGGGCCTCGTGGCTCAGGTGACGGACGAAGAAGCGTTAGCAGAGCGACTGGCGCAAGGCCCGATCGCGCTCTATTGCGGCTTCGATCCTACCGCTGACAGCTTGCATTTGGGGCATCTTGTTCCGTTGTTATGCCTGAAACGCTTCCAGATGGCCGGCCACAAGCCTGTCGCGCTGGTTGGCGGCGCGACCGGTCTGATTGGCGACCCCAGTTTCAAAGCCGCTGAGCGTAAGCTGAATACCGAAGACACCGTTCAGGAGTGGGTGGACAAGATCCGTAAACAGGTTGCACCGTTCCTCGATTTCGACTGTGGTGACAACGCTGCGATTGCGGCGAACAACTACGACTGGTTTGGTGGCATGAACGTGCTGACGTTCCTGCGCGACATCGGTAAACACTTCTCTGTTAACCAGATGATTAACAAAGAAGCGGTCAAACAGCGTCTTAACCGTGACGATCAGGGCATCTCTTTCACCGAGTTCTCCTACAACCTGTTGCAGGGCTATGACTTCGCCTGCCTGAACAAGCTGCACGGCGTCTCTCTGCAAATTGGCGGTTCCGACCAGTGGGGTAACATCACCTCCGGTATCGATCTGACCCGTCGCCTTCATCAGAATCAGGTGTTTGGTCTGACCGTGCCGCTAATCACTAAAGCAGACGGTACCAAGTTCGGTAAGACCGAAGGCGGTGCGGTATGGCTCGATCCGAAGAAAACCAGCCCGTACAAATTCTACCAGTTCTGGATCAACACGGCGGATGCCGATGTCTATCGCTTCCTGAAGTTCTTCACCTTTATGGATATCGAAGAGATCAATGCGCTGGAAGAAGAAGACAAGAACAGCGGTAAAGCACCGCGCGCCCAGTACGTGCTGGCGGACGAAGTGACCAAACTGGTTCACGGCGAAGAAGGTCTGGCGGCGGCGAAACGCATCACGGTGAGCCTGTTCAACGGCACCCTGAGCGATTTAAGCGAAGCGGACTTCGAACAGCTGGCGCAGGATGGCGTACCGATGGTGGAGATGGAAAAAGGCGCCGATCTGATGCAGGCGCTGGTCGACTCCGAGCTCCAGCCATCTCGCGGTCAGGCGCGTAAAACCATCGCCTCTAACGCGATCACCATCAACGGTGAGAAACAGGCCGATCCGGAATACACGTTTACCGACAACGACCGTCTGTATGGTCGCTACACGCTGCTGCGTCGCGGTAAGAAAAACTACTGCCTGGTCTGCTGGAAGTAATTAAAAGTATGCAGGGGCGTGGGAAACCACGCCCCTTTTGTTTTGACAGGGTTTGGTAAGTACAAGATGAAGAACATCCTCGCCATTCAGTCCCACGTTGTTTTTGGACATGCTGGCAACAGCGCTGCGGAATTCCCGATGCGCCGCCTCGGGGCCAACGTCTGGCCCCTCAATACCGTCCAGTTCTCGAATCACACCCAGTACGGTAAATGGACCGGCTGCGTGATGCCGCCGTCGCATCTGACGGAAATCGTTCATGGCATTGCGGATATCGACCAGCTTAAACGCTGCGATGCTGTACTGAGCGGCTATCTGGGCTCGGCGGAGCAGGGGGAGCATATCCTCGGCATCGTGCGCCAGGTGAAAGCGGCTAACCCTGCGGCGAAATATTTCTGCGATCCGGTGATGGGCCATCCTGAAAAGGGCTGCATCGTAGCGCCGGGCGTTGCGGAGTTTCATGTCCGTCATGCGTTGCCCGCCAGCGATATTATTGCGCCCAACCTGATTGAACTGGAGATCCTGAGCGGGCATCCGGTTAACAGCGTAGAAGAGGCTGTAAGCGCTTCTCGCGAGCTGATCGCGCAGGGGCCAGAAATTGTGCTGGTTAAACACCTGGCACGCGCAGGATTGAGCAAGGACCGTTTTGAGATGCTGCTGGTGACGAAGGACGAAGCCTCGCATATCAGTCGACCGCTGGTGGATTTCGGTACCCGTCAGCCCGTCGGGGTCGGTGATGTGACCAGCGGTTTACTGCTGGTGAAGCTCTTGCAGGGCGCGAGCCTGCGCGATGCGCTGGAGCACGTGACGGCAGCCGTTTATGAAATCATGATTGCGACGAAGACGATGCAGGAATATGAGCTACAGGTGGTTGCGGCGCAGGATCGTATCGCGAAGCCGGAGCACTATTTCAGCGCCACACGGTTATAACCGTCCAGAGTTCGTAGGCCGGGTAAGCGTCAGCGCCACCCGGCAACACAGGCCACTCGGTTAATTCAGTCCTTCCGCTTTCAGCGCCGCAGCAACCGCAGGGCGTTCCGCCACGCGCGCCATATATGACGCAATATGATCTAACCCGTCCATGTTCAGCTTAACCGCGCGCGCCCAGCGCAGAACGGTAAACAGATAGGCATCGGCGATGGTGAAACGCGAGCCCCCGATCCACTGGTCGTCTTTCAGCGCGTCGTTAATGTACTGTAATTTTTTCTCCAGCAGCATGCGTACGGTGGGTTTGTACTCTTCCGGCGTGTCCGGGCGGAACAGAGGCGTAAAGCCTTTGTGCAGTTCGGTGGCAATATAGTTAAGCCATTCCAGCGTCTTATAGCGCGCAATGCTGCCGGTGGGGGCAAGGAGCTGACGATCCGGTACGTTGTCCGCCAGGAATTGCATAATTGCCACGCCTTCGGTCAGCAGGGTGCCATCATCCAGCAGCAGGGCCGGAACCTGCCCTTTTGGGTTAATCGCAAAAAAGTCATCCCCGTTTTCCAGGCGCTTTTTCATCAGGTCAACGCCGTCCAGCGTGAAATCCTTACCGCTCTCGCGAAGGGTGATATGCGAAGCAAGAGAGCAGGCGCCCGGTTTATAGAACAGTTTCATCGGTAACTCCTTTTTGCTGAGGTTCCCGCTATGTTAGTGCGCGTTCGGATAAAAAAAAAGCCGCTAATCAATTAGCGGCTTCTGTTCACTCGTTTCCCGATGACATTACGCGTTCGCGGTGTTGGTCGCTTTAGCGGATTTGTCGTCGTCCTGCGTCATACGATTGAGTTTAGGTGCGGTCAGCAGCATCAGCACGGCAATCACGGCGGTCGCGATACCAATTTGCATGAACACGGTGCCGTAGACGTTCAGGGAGACCAGCGGGTCGGTAACGTTGTCCGGTACCGCCATCAGATTCGCAATCTTACCTGCAATGATCGCTGCACCCGCGGTAGTCAGGAACCAGCTACCCATGATGAAGCCCATCAGACGCTGAGGAACCAGCTGTGCAACCATTGCCAGGCCCAGACCGGAGATCATCAGCTCACCGATAGACTGCAACGCATAGCTCAGGATCAGCCAGTTAACAGAAACGATACCCGCATCGGTCGCGAATTTCGTCCCCAGCGGCAGCACCAGGAACGCGCCTGAGCACAGCACCATACCGATAGCGAACTTGTGCGGCATCGGCAGACGGTCGCCCATCTTGTTATAGATAGCAGCCAGAATCGGGCTACCAATCATGATCCAGAACGGGTTCAGTGCCTGATACTGCTCCGGCTCGAACGCGATACCCAGAATGGAGTGTTCAACGTTGCGGATAGCGAAGAAGTTCAGAGACGTTGGCATCTGGCTGTACAGAACGAAGAAAATAATCGCTTCCAGCATCAGGATGAACGCCACAATCATCTTACGACGTGCCGCACCCTGCATCGCGAAGGCTTCTTTAGCGAAGATGATTACGATACCCAGCGCAACCACGGCCAGTACGGCACGCGCGATACCCTGGTTGTGCAGCAGCCAGGTGGCAACAGCAGCCAGAATCACAATGCCGACGATGGTTGCCAGCAGTTTGCCCATATGCACGGGTTCGAAGTCTGGTTTAGAACCATAATCTTTAACCCAGCTACGGCAGAACAGGAAGTTCACAACGGTGATCAGCATACCCACAAAGCTCAGCGCAAACGCTACGCTCCAGCCGAATTTCGCGGCCAGCCATGGGGTTGCCAGCATAGAGAAGAATGAACCGATGTTGATGGACATGTAGTACATGGTGAATGCACCGTCCAGACGCGGATCATCTTTGTTGTAGCAGGTAGAAAGCAGGGAGGACGGGTTAGCCTTAAAGAGGCCGTTACCTACCGCGATGGTGGCCATACCCATGTATACCACGCCCGCATCGTGCCCGGACCATGCAACCAGACCATAGCCAATCGCCAGAACCACGGCGCCCAGCATAATCACGCGTTTCGTACCGAGGACTTTATCGCCTAACCAGCCGCCGATAGCGACCAGGCCATAGACCAGAGCACTGAAGGACGAGAACAGCGTGATGGAATCGGCTTCGGACATACCCAGTTGCTTCACCAGGTAAACGGCCATAATCCCTTGCAGGCCGTAGTAGCCAAAACGCTCCCATAATTCGATAGAGAAAATGAGATAGAACGCTTTAGGCTGTTTGAAAGCGTTCAGACTTACGCTTTCCTCTGTTGGTTTATTGTTTGCAGTCGACACATATACCTCTTTTTTTACATCCCATATTAACGGGGGTGTTCATAGCGTGATGACCGTAGTCCATCCGCTTTATAGTTATATTGGGAGGGGAAACGGCGGGTAATGTTCACTATCCAGCCCCATCTGGCAATACGTTTGTAATAATCTGTTACATATAACTGCGGCGGTATATTCATCGGTTCACGCAAATGTTATGCAGCGTTAAATTTCATCCGTTGAGAATTGTTGGTTTTTTTCACTGTAAATGACCCTGTTGAATGGCTGTATGGCGATATGTTCTGCTATTTTGGGTAAATGGCAGTGATATAGCCCATATTCTGAAAAATGACTGGTCTTATGTGCGGTGTGGAGCCGATGAGATCTTGTCTGGCTAAGGGGTCGGAAGGGTTTTAACAACAAAAATCCAACATCAGGTTATCAGAGTGATCGCGATCACAGATGTATAGAAATTTTTGGTGATGAAAAAACTATTAACCTTTTTGAGTGTTAAATGACCGAAGAATCGACAAGGCTTAATGTAAAAAGAGAGGGCAATTTATGGTCACCTGAGACGATACCAGAGCCCTTATTACAATTAAGGGCTTAGGCATGTAAAATGGCTGACCGCTCAGGGATAGACTTTTTCTTTGTACTCACACAGATCTTCGATGATGCAGGAGCCGCAGCGTGGTTTACGTGCAATGCAGGTATAACGCCCGTGAAGGATGAGCCAGTGGTGGCAGTCCACCTTAAACTCCGCAGGGACCACCTTTAACAGCTTCTCTTCAACCTCTTCAACGTTCTTGCCCGGCGCGAACCGGGTGCGGTTAGAGACGCGGAAGATATGGGTGTCCACGGCGATCGTCGGCCAGCCAAACGCCGTATTCAGCACCACATTTGCCGTTTTCCGCCCGACGCCCGGCAACGCTTCCAGCGCAGCGCGATCTTCCGGAACTTCACCGCCGTGTTGCTCCAGCAGGATCCGGCAGGTCTTAATGACGTTTTCGGCCTTGCTGTTAAACAGGCCGATGGTCTTGATATAGGATTTCACCCCTTCAACGCCCAGCTCCAGCATGGCCTGGGGCGTATTGGCGACAGGGTAGAGCAGGGCCGTTGCCTTGTTGACGCTCACGTCAGTGGCCTGCGCGGAGAGCAGCACCGCGATCAGCAATTCAAACGGCGAGTTAAAATTCAGCTCCGTCGTTGGATGAGGGTTCTCATCGCGCAGGCGCGTGAGGATCGCTATGCGTTTCTCTTTATTCATGCTGCTTTCTCGGGGATCCCTTCCTGTACGCTGCGTTCAGCGGCGCGGCGCTTACGTTTTTCATCAATCAGGTATTTTAACGCCAGCATCATCCCAAGGCCAATGAAGGCTCCCGGGGGCAGCATCGCCAGCAGGAACGGGGTGTCCGTATGGAACACCTCAATGCGCAGCGACTTCGCCCAGCCGCCAAGCAGCGCGTCAGCACCGTCAAAGAGCGTGCCGTTGCCCAAAATTTCACGCAAGGAGCCGAGAACAAACATGGCGGCAGTGGCGCCCATGCCGATCGAAAACCCATCCAGCGCGGAGATGGCCGGGTTGTTTTTCACCGCGAAGGCCTCAGCGCGGCCAACGACAATACAGTTGGTCACGATAAGGGGAATGAAGATCCCGAGAGACTGGTACAGGCCAAATGCGTAGGCGTTAATCAGCATTTGCACGACGCTGACTACCGACGCAATGATCATGACATAAATCGGAATACGGATTTCCGACGGCGTCCAGCGGCGCAAAACAGAAATTGAGAAGTTGGTCAGGGTCAGCACCAGCGTGGTCGCCAGCCCCAGTCCGAGCGCGTTGGTGGCGGTAGACGTCACCGCCAGCAGCGGGCACAACCCCAGCAGCTGTACCAGTGCCGAGTTGTTTTTCCAGAGTCCCTGGACGATAACCTCTTTAACCTGGCTCATGGTCACTCCTCACAGGCGGAAAGGTGATTGATCTGCGCGGGCAGCGTTTCGGCATACAGCCCGGCGCGTTTGACGGCGTTAACTACCGCGCGAGGCGTAATCGTGGCGCCGGTGAACTGGTCAAACTCGCCGCCATCTTTTTTCACCGCGAAAGTGGGATCGTCCTCGCCGTGAATCATCTTCCCGGCGAAGTGTAAAATCCAGTCGCTTAAGCGGGTTTCAATTTTGTCGCCAAGGCCCGGCGTTTCGTGATGTTCCGTCACGCGCGTGCCCAGCACGGTGCCGGAAAAATCACTGCCCACAAGCAGCTGAATCGCGCCGGAGTAACCGTCCGGCGCGGTGGCTTCCATGACGGCACCCACCGGGCTATCGCCCTTACGGGCAATATAAACGCGGTGCGTTCCTTTACCGAGCTGCGGGGCCTGCACAACAAAGCAGCTTTTTTGCAGATCGTTATCATAGAGATCTGATGGGATCACCTGATCGAACAGCGCTTTTTGCTGCTTGATTGCCTGCTCTTCAATGGTGTTTTTCGTCAGTTCGTTCACCAGCGCGGTCATTCCGGTGAGGGCGGCGGCGAAGATCGCCAGCGTGACGCCGTGTTTTTGCATTGTCTTTAGCATGGCGTGACCCTTAGCGATGGCCGTACACGCGCGGACGCGTGTAGTAGTCGATGAGCGGAACGGTGATATTCGCCAGCAGCACGGCAAAAGCCACGCCGTCCGGATAGCCGCCAAAGCTGCGAATGAGCCAGACCATCAGGCCCGCCAGCGCGCCGAAAATCAGACGGCCACGGTTTGTGGTGGAGGCCGTGACCGGATCGGTCAGAATGAAGAATGCCCCGAGCATGGTCGCGCCGGAGAGCAGATGGAGCTGCGGGCTGGCCAGTGAATCCGGTGAAATAACCCAGCCGAGCGTCGAGCAGACGGCCAGCGTTACCAGGAAGCTCACCGGAATATGCCAGCGGATCGCTTTTTGTTGCAGCAGGAAGGCGCCGCCCAGGAGGTAGGCCAGATTGACCCACTGCCAGCCAGCGCCCGCCAGCACGCCGCTGAAAATGGAGGATTTCATCACCTGCTCAACGCTGTGACCGGCGCGCAGGGAGGTTTTGAAGGTATCAAGCGGGGTGGCCTGGCTGATACCGTCCACGCCCATGCGAAGCGCGTTCATATCCGCGCCCAGCGCGGTGTGGCCGGTAAAGATAACGTGCAGGGCATCCATAAAGCCGGGCACGGTGGCGGCGATCTCATGCGGCGGCAGCCAGCTGGTCATCTGTACCGGGAAGGAGATCAGCAGCACCACGTAGCCAATCATCGCCGGGTTAAACGGATTATGGCCCAACCCGCCGTACAGCTGTTTAGCGATAATCACCGCAAATACCGTCCCCAGCACCACCATCCACCACGGGGCGAACGGCGGAATGCTGATGGCCAGCAGCAGACCGGTCAACAGGGCAGAGTTATCGCTCAGGATGCGCGTGACGTCCATTTTGCGCAGCTTCAGGATCGCGGCTTCTGCTGCAACGGCGCTGGCACAACCCAGAATCAACTGGAAAAGCGTACCCCAGCCGAAAAACCAACACTGAACGGCAATACCTGGCAGCGCGGCCAGGCACACCAGCATCATAATACGCGATGTCTGGCGCTGGTTATGGGTATACGGGGAACTTGCAATTCTGAAAACCATTTAATCCTCGTTAACGGCTTGCTGCGCGGCTTTCTTTGCCTGAACGCGCGCAATCGCGGCGGCGACTGCGGCTTTGCGTGGATCGTCGTTAGCGGCCGCAGGCAGGTCGTCCTGCTGCGCCGCTTTTCGTGCTTTTGCGCGGGCGATGGCCGCTTCAACGGCGGCTTTACGCGGATCGACGGGCGCTTCACTCTCTTCGGCAGGCTGACTCTGCGCTGCTTTACGTGCTTTGGCGCGGGCAATAGCCGCTTCCACGGCCGCCTTGCGCGGATCCGTCGCTTCCTGTTCAACCACTACCGACTGCTGTCCGGCTTTGCGGGCTTTTGCACGGGCGATAGCCGCCTCCACCGCCGCTTTACGCGGGTCGATGTCGGCTTCCGGATTGGCGTTTTGCGCTTTCTCCGCCTGACGTGCGCGCGCTTCGGCTTTACGCGCCTCGCGGGCTGCAATCGCTTCGCTGTTGTCCGGCTTCTGTCCCGCCACGATCGCTACCGCCTGGGCGGCAGTGGCTTTTTTCTCGCGCACGCGGGCCAGGGCTGCGTTAATGGCGTCCTGATCTTTGGCCGCAGGCTGCACGGCGGCCTGCTTATGCCGTTCCTGACGGGCTTGTTTCTCGCGCTCCAGTCGCGCCTGGCGCGCTTCAAATCGGGCCTTCGCTTCAGCGGCACGTTTTTCTTCCATGGAGATCGCGTAGATTTCGGCTTTCTCCTGACGGAAGTACTGCACCAGCGGAATATTGCTTGGGCAGACCCAGGCGCAGGCACCGCATTCAATACAGTCTGCCAGATTATGCGCCTGAGCTTTATCGTGCAGCTGGCCTTTGCTGTACCAGTACAGCTGCTGCGGCAGCAAATCTGCCGGACACGCGTCCGCGCAGGCGCTACAGCGGATGCAGCCTTTCTCTTCCTGCGTTTCGCCCATCTCCGATGGGGATGGGGCCAGCAGGCAGTTGGTAATCTTCACTACCGGCACGTCGAGCCACGGCAGGGTAAAGCCCATCAGCGGGCCGCCCATAATGACCATCTGATCGCTTCCCGGGCAGAAGTCCGCCTGTTCAAGCAGATGACGTACCGGCGTACCCAGACGCGCCCAGACGTTACCGGGACGGGAGACGGACTCGCCGGTCAGCGTGACGACGCGTTCGGTCAACGGCTCACCGTCGATGACCGCACGCTTCACCGCGTAAGCGGTACCCACGTTTTGCATCAGCACGCCGATGTCGGACGAACGGCCCCCGTGGGGTACCTGTTTACCGGTCAGGATCTGCGTCAGCTGCTTTGCCCCGCCGGACGGGTATTTCGTTGGGATCACGCGAAGACCAATATCATGGCTGTCGGCCAGCACCGCGCGCAGCATCGAAATGGCCTGCGGTTTATTGTCCTCAATACCAATCAGCACTTCACGGGGTTGCAGAATATGCGCAAGGATGCGAATACCTTCCACCACCTGCGCCGCGCAGTCCTGCATCAGACGGTCATCGGCGGTGATGTACGGTTCGCACTCGGCGGCGTTGATAATCAGCGTTTCGATTTTATCGCCGCCGCCGTGCAGCTTGACGCCGGTCGGGAAGCCAGCGCCCCCGAGACCCGCCACGCCGAACTGATGAATGCGTGCAATCAGCTCTTCACGGCTGCGGGCGCGGTAGTCGCTCCAGCCGTCACGATCGATCCAGCGGTCTTCGCCATCGGCTTCAATGATGACGCTCAGCTCAGACAACGCCGACGGATGGGCAACGGTATGGGGGGCAATGGACACCACCTTACCGGAAGTCGGGGCATGTATCGGCAACATCCGGCCGCGACCAAAGGTCAGCGGCTGACCGCGAAGAACGCTATCGCCTTCCTTCACGCACAGCTCACCCTCAGCGCCGATGTGCTGTTTGAGTGGCATAACGTAACGGGTCGCCAGCGGGATCTGGCGCAGCGGCGTGCCGTTAGACTGCGATTTCATTTCCGGCGGATGAATACCGCCATCGAAATCCCAGATCTTCTCTTTTCTGAAAGCAGAAAATAACTTAAGCATGTTGTTCCACAGGAATATTGCGAACCGGAATGGTCTGAAGATCCCACTTCCAGTTTTCGGTAGTCGTTTCAACCGGGCGTAGTTCTATACACTGCGTCGGGCAGGGCGCCACGCAGAGATTACAGCCGGTGCACAGATCCGCCACAACGGTGTGCATCGCGCGCGTAGCGCCCACAATGGCGTCTACGGGACACGCCTGAATACATTTGGTGCAGCCGATGCAGTTGGCTTCGTCGATCACAGCAAGGGCACGGATGGGCTCCTGCGCCTGTTCATCACCGTCGACAGGCTGCGGATCGACGTTAAGCAGCGCGGCAATTTTAAGCATGACGGCTTCGCCACCCGGCGCGCAGCGGTTGATCTTTTCTCCCTGCACGCCCACCGCCTCAGCGTAAGGGCGACAGCCAGGGTAGCCGCACTGCCCGCACTGGCTTTGCGGTAAAAGCTCATCAATTTTTTCAACAACCGGATCGTCCTCTACCGCAAAACGGCGGGAGGCATAACCCAGAATGACGCCAAAGACGAGTCCCAGTACGCTGATGGACGCGATGGCAATCCAGATAGCACTCATTACAACTTCACCAGACCACTAAAGCCCATAAAGGCCAGAGACATTAAACCGGCGGTCACCAGGGCGATGGCGTTACCGCGAAACGGCGCGGGAATATCCGCCGCTGCCAGACGTTCGCGAATCGACGCGAACAGGACCATAACAAAGGAGAAACCGACCGCCGCGGAAAAACCGTACAGCGCCGACTGCATGAAATTATGCCCAAGGTTGATGTTGAGCAGCGCCACGCCCAGCACCGCACAGTTAGTGGTGATGAGGGGCAAAAAGATGCCCAGCAGACGATACAGGGCAGGGCTGGTTTTTCGCACAACCATTTCGGTAAACTGCACCACGACCGCGATGACCAGGATAAAGGACAAGGTGCGCAGGTAAAGCATGTCCAGCGGGATCAGGATCCAGGTGTCAATCAGCCATGCGCAAATGGAGGCCATCGTCATCACGAAGGTGGTAGCCAGCCCCATGCCCATTGCCGTCTCCAGCTTTTTGGAGACGCCCATAAACGGGCACAGGCCAAGGAACTTCACCAGTACGAAGTTATTAACCAGCACAGTTCCGACAAAGAGCAGTAAGTAATCGGTCATTATTTAGCCTGAAATAAAATAGCCGCCTATTATCGGATAAACGACAACAGGCCACAACAGGTTAACTGTAAGGTTATTACGGGTTAACGAAGGTCTTCTTAACGCGCGTCGAACGCTTGAAATAGGGCACCAGAAGCGCCGTTGCCAGCAGCGGAAACAGGAGCTGGCGAACCGCCAGCGCGTCAGATACTGGCGAAAAAGCGAACGCTTTAACGGCCAGCAGCACGGAGACAAGCAGCCAGATAATATAATGTTTCGGCACGTTTTTGCGGCGCTTAAAGAAGGCGATGGTCAGCCACAGCGTGTAGTACCACATTGCGATCGCGAAAACGAACGACACAAACCACGTTGCAATATTAAGCGCACTCTGGGACATCAGCGTCTGAATAGCATGAGGCGTAACCAGTGCGGTGGTGTAAAGCAACAGCGCCAGCGATGCGCTTAATAGTGCCACCAGCAGCCATGCCAGCGGGGCGATTAACCAGCCCCCAATTCTTTCTCCAGGCAATGCGGTCATACGCTCTCCCATAGTCTGCGCGAAATGTTATACAGAAATTTGCAGGGCGGAGAGTATATAACATTTCGCGCCGAAGGCTACTTTCTTATACAACGTAACGCCAGACGGACTTAGGCACTTCCCCCACGTTGAACAGACGACCGCCGGAGACGAGTTCGGCGCGACGATGGTCAGCAGCGCGGTACATATTGATGATGTCCTGATTATCCGACAGCGTGTAGTTCAGATGGTCAAACAGTTTTTCCAGGCTTTCAAGGGAATTGATCTTGCGAAATTTTAATAAATAGTCCTGAACTGTCATATTAATAAGTTTCCATATAAAAGGGTAATACCCATAAAGGTAATGCGTTCGAATAATAAACGGATTAATAAAGACGTAAACTGTCCACTCGGGTAACGCGACGAAATTAGGAGTTTTCTTTGCGAAGAATCAGGCATCAGCAGATGCCTGGAAGAGAAGGGTAACCCCGTTCATTACGGCTGGCAATACGTACCATAACGTAATGTGTCACGCTTTATGACGGTATGGCTTACTTTTGTTGTGCGACAGTGACGGGCTCCGGCGGCTGGTAGTTATCGATATGGCTGGCAATGCCAAGCAACACGACCGAAACCCCAAGGACAATCCATCCCGCTAATTCAATGATTCGATTAATTATTGACGTCATAATTTGTGTTTGTAATTTATCCATAAATACAGATTACAAATGTTACAGCGCCCTTTTCTCCAGAGCAAGCGCTTTGGGAACGATTCCTCGTGACAATATGTCTCCTTTAATGCGGCGTTACAAAAAAACGTTTCCGCGGGATGCTATTTTAACGCTCAGGGCACATTATTAATCTGTGCGATAAGCACAGGGCCAGTGATAAATAAGCGCACAGCGAGGGGCACACGATGAGTGAAAACATCCGCGTCGGTCTTATTGGCTACGGGTACGCAAGTAAAACCTTTCATGCACCTCTGATTGCCGGCACGCCGGGCATGGCGCTGGCGGCTATTTCAAGCAGCGATGAAGCCAAAGTCCACGCCGACTGGCCCACCGTGCCGGTGGTGACGGAGCCTAAGCATCTGTTTAACGATCCTAATATTGACCTTATTGTTATCCCTACCCCTAACGACACCCACTTCCCGCTGGCGAAAGCGGCGCTGGAGGCGGGTAAACACGTTGTCGTCGATAAGCCCTTTACCGTGACGTTGTCACAGGCGCGAGAGCTGGACGCGCTGGCGCGAAGCCTGGGGCGGTTATTGTCGGTCTTTCACAACCGGCGCTGGGACAGCGATTTCCTGACGGTGAAAGCGCTGCTGAGCGAAGGCACGCTCGGGGAAATTGCCTATTTTGAATCGCACTTCGATCGTTATCGTCCGCAGGTGCGTGACCGCTGGCGCGAGCAGGCGGGGCCGGGCAGCGGCATCTGGTATGACTTAGCGCCGCATCTGCTCGATCAGGCCGTCCATCTGTTTGGTCTGCCCGTGAGCATGACGGTCGATTTAGCGCAGCTCAGGCCGGGCGCGGAGACAACCGACTATTTTCACGCGATTTTAAGCTATCCTCAGCGCCGCATCGTGCTGCACGGGACAATGCTTGCGGCTGCGGAATCGGCCCGCTATATCCTTCACGGGGCGCGCGGCAGCTACGTGAAGTTCGGCCTGGATCCCCAGGAAGAGCGCCTCAAAAATGGCGAACGCTTACCGCAGGAGGACTGGGGCTACGACATGCGGGACGGGGTGGTGACGCGTGCGGAGGGCGAGACGCTGGTTGAGGAAACGGTGTTGACCCTGCCGGGGAATTACCCGGCCTACTACGCTGCAATCCGTGACGCGCTGAACGGTTCAGGTGAAAATCCGGTTCCGGCGAGCCAGGCCATCCAGATTATGGAGCTCATCGAGCTGGGGATCGAATCTGCCAGACATCGCGCCACGCTCTGTCTGGCATAGGTGTTAAATACGTTTGTAGGCCGGGTAAGGCGTAGCCGCCCCCCGGCAAAGGGTTTATGCGGTCGCCACCTTATCCCGAAGCGCCTGTTTCTCTTCAGGCGTCAGGAAGGCAATTTCCAGCCCGTTGATTTGTGCCTGACGGATCTGCTCGCGGCTCAGTCCGGCCTGCGGTGCGGCGACAGTGTATTCGTGAATAATATCCACGCCCTGAACGGCCGGATCGTCCGTGTTCAGTGAAGCGAGAACCCCGTGTTCCAGGAAGGTTTTCAGCGGGTGTTGCGCCAGCGATGCCACCGTACTGGTCTGAATATTGGAGGTCAGGCAGGATTCAATTCCGATACGTTGCTCTGCGAGGAAATCCATCAGCGCACGGTCTTCAATCGCCTTCACGCCGTGACCGATACGTTCTGCACCCAGCTCACGAATGGCCTGCCAGATGCTTTCCGGCCCCGCGGCTTCACCCGCATGAACGGTAATGTGCCAGCCGGCATCACGTGCGCGGTTGAAATGAGACAGGAACAGGCTGCCCGGGAAGCCCAGCTCGTCACCGGCGAGGTCGATGGCGGTGATCTGGTCGCGATGCGCCAGTAACGCCTCCAGCTCCTGAAGACAGGCCGCTTCACCGAAGGTACGGCTCATAATGCCGATTAAACGCGCCTGAACGTCAAAGGTTTTGCAGCCTTCACGCACGCCTTCAATGACCGCTTCAACCACGCCCGCCACGGGCAGGTTGTGGGTCATCGCCATATAGCCCGGGGAGAAACGCAGCTCGACATAGTGCAGGCCGTTGCGTGCGGCATCTTCGATGTTTTCAAAGGCGACACGGCGACAGGCATCGAGCGAGGCCAGCATCTTCACGCCCCAGTCGAGCTTGCTCAGGAAACTCACCAGATCCGGCTCGTTCGACGTGACCTGGACATGGGGGATCAGGGTTTCAAGCGTTTCAGCAGGAAGCGTCAAGTTGAACTGGCGGCCAAGATCGAGAATGGTTTGGGCACGAATGTTGCCGTCAAGGTGGCGGTGAATATCGGTTAAAGGCAGGCGTGTATCAATCATGGTCGCACTCTTTGCTGGTTAAAGTGCGCCATATTATAAAAACAAAACGGGGTAAAAAGCTATTTGCGCAAGGGAATATTCCGTTGCGCAAATAATTTACAGCAGCGTGTTGATGCCCGCGATGAGGCGCTGAACGCCCTGTTCAAGCTTACTACGGGGGCAACCCGCGTTCAGACGAACGTAGCCTTTTCCTTCTGCTCCATAGGTATATCCCGGCATGATGGCCACTTTTTGCTGCTCAATCAGCACCTTTTGCAGCGTATTGTCGTCAATGCCGAGCGGGCTAAGGTCAATCCAGGCCAGATAGGTGGCCTCAGGCGGTTGCCAGCTGAGTGCCGGAAAGGCGGTATTCAGTTCGTCAGCAATATAGCGCAGATTT
Organism: Enterobacter cloacae complex sp.; assembly: GCF_900322725.1. NCBI lineage: Bacteria > Pseudomonadati > Pseudomonadota > Gammaproteobacteria > Enterobacterales > Enterobacteriaceae > Enterobacter > Enterobacter cloacae complex sp. The sequence goes on from NZ_LT991957.1 coordinate 4,082,547, forward strand.
TCTGCAAGATATGCCCGCAGCGCATCCAGCCAGGGTTCGCCCTGCCGATAAGCCGCAATGTGTGCGGTCAGTGCCAGCACGGAAGGGGAAGAGAGCCCGTCCCGTCCTTTTAATGCATTCAGATAGGCGTTACGGCTGTCGTTATCGGCGATGAGCCCGTAGGCGCCCGTCAGCGCCGGAATGTTGAAGCTTTTGGATCCCGAGGTCAGCAGCGCCCATTTGCCACTCGCCACCTCATTCCAGGGCGTATGGCGATGCGTTCCCCATACCATATCCATATGAATTTCGTCGCTGATTACCGCCACATCGTATCGTCTGCAAAGCGCCGCCATTGTGGCCAGCTCGTCCCGCGTCCACACTTTGCCGGTCGGGTTTTGCGGGCTACACAGCAGCAAAATCGTGTTTTCCGGTTTTGCCAGCGCCGCTTCCAGCGCGGCCATATTGCCGTCCCAGCCATGCGCCGTTTTCTGCATCGGCACGGAAACAACGTTACGCTGGTTGCCTTCGACCGCTTTGTAAAACGCATCATAAGCCGGAGTATGAACCACCACGCCGTCGCCAGGCGAGGACCAGATGCGGATCAGCTCAGAGACCATATAAATAACCGACGGTCCATACACCACGGTTTCGCTATCAATCTGACTGTTAAAGCGTTGCCGGAACCAGTGCGCTACGGCGGCCAGGAAGTCGTCATTTTTCCAGCGACTGTAGCCAAACACCCCGTGGTTAATTCGCTGGTGCAGCGCTTCGATAATGCAGGGGGCGGTGGCAAAATCCATATCAGAGATGGTGAAGGGCAGCAGGTCGGCAGCGCCAAAACGGTCGGCGACATAATCCCACTGGGTACACCAGGTGCCGTGTCGATCCACGACGGTAGAAAAATCAAACATGACGGTGCTCCGTAAAGTAAAACCCCCTCATGACGAGGGGGACGAGGCATCAGGCTTCGACGGTTCGCATCAGGGTTGCCAGCTCATCCTTTACTGACTGAACCTGCGGGCCAATGACGACCTGCAAATTGTGTTGATTTAACTGTACCACGCCGATAGCCCGGTTAGCTTTAAGGGCGTTGGTGTCCACTTTCGACATGTCTGCCACTGACAGGCGCAGGCGGGTGATGCAGTTATCCAGAGAGGTGATGTTATCCGCACCGCCGAGCGCCGCCAGAATAGCCGGCGTGTTATAGCCGGATTTACCCACGGTTCCGGCTACCGCCTGTTCAACGCTGGTGGCCGTATCGGCATCGCGGCCTGGCGTTTTCAGGTTAAAGCGGGTGATGGCGAAGCGGAAGATCCCGTAGTACACCGCAAACCAGATGGCCGCCACTACCGGCACCAGATACCACTTGGTGGACAGGCCGTGCAGGATACCGAACACCACGAAGTCGATCACGTTGCCGTCGGTATTGCCGATGGTGACGCCCAGCACCGCCATCACGGTGAAGCCCAGGCCGGTCAGCACGGCGTGAATGAGGTACAGCACCGGGGCAACGAACAGGAACAGGAATTCGATAGGCTCGGTAGTGCCGCCTACGACGCAGGCGATCACGCCGGAAATCAGCAGGCCTTTAATTTTATGCCGGTTTTCCGGACGGGCGCAGTGGTACATCGCCAGCGCCGCGCCGGGCAGACCGCCGAGGAAGGCAGGCATTTTGCCCTGTGACAGGAAACGGGTCGCGCTTTCAGAGAAGCCGTGCGTGGTCGGGCAGCTCAGCTGCGCCTGGAAGATGGTCAGCGCGCCGCTCACGGAGTGGCCGCAGACGTCCATGGTACCGCCCGCTTCGGTAAAGCGGATCAGGGCAACCAGAATGTGCTGTAGGCCGAACGGCAGCAGCAGACGTTCGCCCGTGCCGAAAATCATCGGTCCGAAATCACCCGCGCCGTTGATAATGCGGCCAATACCGGCAATCCCCATCGCAAAAACGGGCCAAATCAAGGGGATGATCAGGCCAAACAGCCCCATCACAACCAGCGTAATAATTGGCACAAAGCGGGTGCCGCCGAAGAAGGCCAGCGCATCGGGCAGGCGGATGTTATGGAAGCGCTCGTGCAGCATCCAGATGATCACCCCGGCGATCACGGCTCCCAGGATCCCGGTGTCGATGGACTGAATGCCGATCACGCTCTGAATGTTATTGGCTTTCAGTACGGCCGCGTCGGTCGTCGGCAGTATGCCTTTCGCGGTCAGCCAGAAGTTAACCGCAAGGTTCATGACCGCATAGCCCACGAAGCCCGCAAAGGCCGCCACGCCTTTATTTTCGCGCGCCAGGCCCAGAGGGATGGCGATACAGAACATCACCGGCAGGAAACTGAAGGCAAACGATCCGACCTTGCTCATCCAGATGAAGATCGCCTGAAGTACCGGATTTCCCAGGAAAGGGATCAGGGTTATGACATCGTGGCTGCTTAACGAACTGCCAATCCCCAGCATGATCCCGCAAAAGGAGAGAAGTGCCACGGGCAGCATAAAGGTCTTACCCAGTTGCTGGAAAAACTCCCACAGCGATATTTTTTGTGCTGCTTTCGTCGTCATAAAACGACTCCTTAAATGGTAGAAAGAGATTTAACGGCCTCGATGCAGCGAGAAGATAAAACGTTTTATCAAACTTTAGTGCGCGCTAAATCACATTCTCAGGCTTTTACTGGTAGTATAAAGATAACGTATTGATAAAACGTTTTAGCGTTCTCATTATCAGGGAGTCACGCCACCACATGGCTGTAGCGAAAAAGATCACCATCAACGATGTCGCGCTGGCGGCGGGGGTTTCCGTCAGCACCGTTTCGCTGGTACTGAGCGGAAAGGGGCGCATCTCTCCTGCAACGGGTCAGCGCGTCAACGAGGCCGTTGAGCAGCTGGGCTTTGTGCGAAATCGCCAGGCGTCGGCGCTGCGCGGCGGGCAAAGCGGGGTGATAGGGCTGATCGTGCGCGACCTCACCTCGCCGTTTTATGCAGAACTGACCGCGGGGCTTACCGAGGCGCTTGAAGCGCAGGGGCGAATGGTGTTTCTGCTCCACGGTGGGCGCGAACCGGAGCAACTGCTCTCCAGGCTGGATATGCTGCTGACGCAAGGTGTGGATGGGGTGATAGTGGCCGGCGCGTCCGGCGTGGGCAGCGAACTCTGTGAGCGCGCCGCGCAAAAAGGGGTACCGCTGGTGTTTGCGTCGCGCGCCAGCTATCTCGACGAAGCCGATACCCTTCGCCCGGATAACATGCACGCCGCGCAAATGCTGACCGAACATCTTATTCATCGCGGCCATCAGCGCATCGCCTGGCTCGGCGGTAAAAGCTCGTCCCTCACGCGTGCCGAGCGGGTGGGCGGTTACTGCTCCACGCTCATCAAATACGGCCTACCGTTTCACAGCGAATGGGTGGTGGAGTGCGAATCCAGCCAGAAGAAAGCCGCAGAAGCCATCGGCACGTTGCTCCGCACCAGCCCGACAATCAGCGCGGTGATTTGCTATAACGATGTGATTGCGATGGGGGCATGGTTCGGCTTGATCCGCGCCGGACGCCAGAGCGGTGAGGGCGGGGTAGAGACCTTCTTCGGTCACCAGGTGGCGCTGGGGGCGTTTGCCGATGTGGGTGAAAATGCGCTGGACGATCTCCCCATCGTCTGGGCGACGACGCCGGCTCGGGAAATGGGGTACACCCTGGCGGACAGGATCATGCAGCGGATCGAGAAGGCGGACGTACAGGCCGGGCATCAGATTGTGGCGGCGCGGTTAGTGACGGTGAAGTGACGCAGGCTCAGAATCGTAGGCCGGGTAAGGCGCAGCCGCCACCCGGCAAATATAGCTGGTTGCCCGTACTTTTTGCCACGTCTGAATCGAAAAAATAACCCTGCTTGCAGAAAAGTTAACAGCTAAAAGAGCGTACCGAACCGCTGGTTTAGGTGGCTTTTACCTTTCTCTTTCATCTATGCATTTCATATCTGGAAGCATCCTCGCAAACCCGTAAGAAACGCCATGTAAACCATAAATCATTATTTATTCCTGACTGCATCGAGTTTAAAGTGCCCCCACTGCGGCAAAATCCGCAGTCAGGCGTGGAAACCTGAACCATCACACGACGACACAGTTTTAGTGTCGGGGCAGCGCATATCCTTGTAAAATCAACGGTGGCGCTGATAGGGCAGTCGAAAGACTGGCTGAAGACCGTGTGATTCAGTTTCCACCCCTGTCAGCGCCGCCACCCTCTGAGCGTGGAAACTTAGACTGTGGCTTTAAAACATCACACGGAGGCTGCCATATGGCTACGATCCCAACTCTTGCTCACCCTCATTCCACTGACAGTTTTAGCTGTCAACTTCTTGACCTGCCGATATCCTCAACGCTGGATCTCTTCGAATTGACGGATTGCTGCTGTGCTTTTGTCAATGTGCTGCTGGAAACCCACGACAAAGCAGAGAGATTAGCTTTGTGTGGCCGTCTGGCTTTTACTCTCAATGAGCTAAAAAATCGATGTGAGGAAGATTTACCGTCTCATCTGCTAGAGCGATTGAGTGCTGCGCTACCTGCACAATCCTGCGTTCCGGATTGCTGGCAAGATACTGCGATGCTGGTGGGATATGCTCAGGCGCTTAATCAGGCGTTGTTGAGCCAGACTCTGGCAAGTACTGTGTCACAAGAACTTGCTGGGTTATTGCATGACCTGATTTATCTTCTGGCTGACTACGTAAGAGAACCTTACCTGTCACACTGAGGTCACGCCCGGCGGCGCGTTGCTTGCACGGGCCTACAACGGCCAGACACGTAGGCCGGGTAAGGCGTAGCCGCCACCCGGCAATAAAAAACCCCTCTCACGAGGGGTTTTGTCGATTACTGCTGCGGTACTGCCGGCGGCGCTGCCGGTTCAGCCGGTGCCGGAATGCCCAGCGTCGGCATACCAAACATGCCGACAAAATCTTCCAGCGGCATTTTGTCGCCGTTGAGCGTTACCTGACCATTAGCATATTGCAGGCTGGTGGAAATGGTGTTGTCTTCCACCTTCGTGATGCGGAACATCTGGCCCATCGCCGCCAGGCCTTTCACCTGCTGGTTCGCCAGTTTGCCTGCATCCTCTTCACCATAACCTTCAAGCTTCGCAATCTGCGTCATGAACTCGGTCGCCATATCCATCGGGATAGTCAGCTTGCTGTCGAGCGACTTCACGCTGCGGTCAACTTCCTGCGCCAGGGTCTGCGGCTCGCCGGTAGCGGCTGCCGGATCCTTCAGGAACAGCGACAGGTTGAAGTTGGTTTCGCCCTTGTCGTTTTTCCAGCTCAGTGGCGCAACGGTAATTACCGGCTCGCCTTTCAGCAGGATCGGCAGGTTATTAAACAGCACGCTCATCGCCTGCTGCTGGTACGCCTGCGGGTTCTGTTGCAGGGCGGCATCGGTCAGCAGAGCCTGGCTCTCTTTGCTGTATTTCTGGCTAAATTCGTGCCATGCCTGGCCGTCAATGTTGCCGATTTTCAGTGACAGCTTGCCGGTACCCAGGTCCTGATTCTGAACCTTCAGGCTTTTCAGGCTGTAATCCAACTGGGTGTTGATGCTTTTGCCGTCTTTGGACACGTCCGACTTGCCGTCCAGATCCATGCCTTCCAGCACCGCCATCTCCTTGCCTTCAATCGCAATGGCGATCTTATCGAGGCTCAGCTTCTGGTCGCCAATACGCTCGTCAAAATCGGTCATGCGGCTGTTGCCGCTGGCCTTCAGGTTGTTAAAGGTGAGCTGAACTTTCTGGTTATATTCATTAACTGAATTCACCAGGCCGCTTTCAGCATCGCCGGTCAGGGAAACATTCTTGCCGTCACGATCGGCGTCAAGCTTGAAATTACCGCCGCTGAAGGCGACTTTATCGGTGCCTTGTTCATAATTCAGCGCTTTCAGGTCGATGTCGGAATGCGTATCGCCGGCATAGCTGATGCGGGTATTGATCTCAAACGGCGACGTATTTTTCGACATATCGAACAGCGGCTTCGTCACCTCATTATTGACCAGTACGGTTCTGGCTGATGCCATGGAGGGGATCAGGTTAAATTTCTTCAACTGCGCCAGCGGGAACGGACCGTGGCTGACCACCTCATCCAGCACCACGCTCTGGCCCGGTTTCAGCCAGGCGTTCTGATTACCCGCAACCGGCTTCACCACCACCTGCATATGGCTGGTAAACACGCCGCGCTGGTAATTCTGGTAGCTCAGCTCCAGGCCTGCTTCAGGCGCGCTGCGCTTAATCTCGCTGTTTGCCTGCGCCATCATCTCTGCCAGACGGCTTTCCAGCTGTTTCCCGGTATACCAGGAAGCACCCGTCCAGATCACGCCTAAAGCAACAATCACTCCTACCGCTACGACCGATTTTTTCATTGCGATTATCCCTAAAATGAAACCAGGCGGTCAAAACCGCCTGGTGTTACAACGCCTGTTACTAGCTTAGCAAGAGTTGTTAAAAAATTCAGTAAGTCCCTATAGCTTATTAAAAACGCGCGCCAGACGGCCAGTGCCGCTCACGAAGACAGGCGACTCGTTTGCCGGAACAAAAGCGGATTCCCCCGGCTTGAGCACCAGACGCTCGCTACCGTTATGCAAGGTCGCTTCACCTTCCACGCAGAACAGGATCGCCGCGCTCTCCTGTGCAATGGCGGTTTCGTCTGCGCTAAGGTCGTGCAGGGAGAAGGCAAAATCATCAACCGGGATCGGGAAGTCCAGCTCTGCGCCGTTTTTCACCGGCTGGGTAAGCAGCTCCGCAGCAGGTTTCGCCTCGAACTTCACGTTGGCTACCAGCTCAGGGATGTCGATGTATTTAGGCGTCAGGCCCGCGCGTAGCACGTTATCGGAGTTAGCCATCACCTCCAGCGCCACGCCGTTCAGGTAGGCGTGCGGGGTTTCAGCGAACAGGAACATCGCTTCGCCCGGATTGAGCTTCACCACGTTCAGCAGCAGCGGAGAGAAGAGGCCGCTGTCGTCCGGGTAAAACGCGGAAATCACGCGAATGGTCTCCCATGGCTCACCTTGCTGGCCGTTCAGCGCGGCTTTCAGCACCGCCAGCGCGTGGGATTTTTCCTCGCCCTGCATATTCAGCAGGCTGGCAAACAGCGCGCTCAGGGCTTCCGCGGTAGGGTTCTCCAGGAAGTGGGCGATAGACTTGTGCGCCCCGGCGACCGGTTGCAGCAGAGAAATAATCTCGGAAAACTCGCGGAAGGCATTCATCGCCAGGAAAGGGGTAAGGGCGAACACCAGTTCCGGCTTGTGGTTAGGATCTTTGTAGTTACGTTCTGCCGCGTCTAACGGAATACCTGCGGCATTTTCTTTGGCAAACCCGATTTCAGATGCTTTTTTGTTTGGATGAACCTGAATGGAGAGCGGCTGATCGGCGCACAGTACCTTGAACAGAAACGGCAATTCACCAAAACGATTTGCCACTTTTTCGCCGAGCAGCGCAGCCTTGTCGGCGTCGATGACGTCACGCAGGCCGCGAACCTGGCCGCTGGCATCTTCTATTTTTGAGCTGCTCTTCGGGTGCGCGCCCATCCACAGCTCTGCCATCGGCAGATTGTCCGGGTTGGCGATACCGTAGAGATCCGTTAACGCAGTTTTACTTCCCCAGGCGTAGTTTTGCACTGAGTTGATGAGTTTTTGCATTATCAAGCCCTGATTCAAATGTGGAGTTAACTCCGGGTATTAAAGCAATAAACCGGATGGAAGTAACCTGCGGATGTAAAAAGTCGTACTAGTCTCAGTTTTTGTTAAAAAATTGTGTAGGATAAGCTGACTCGCTTTTAAGCCGGGCAGCGGAACATCTGCCCTGAATAAACAGACCGACGCAGTAAGTGAGAGAACAATGTCGAATAAACCCTTCCATTATCAGGATCCTTTCCCCCTCAGTCAGGATCGGACCGAGTATTACCTGTTAACCCGCGATTACGTTTCTGTCTCTGAATTTGAAGGGCAGGAGATCCTCAAAGTTGACCCACAGGCGCTTACGCTGCTGGCGCAGCAGGCCTTCCACGATGCTTCCTTTATGCTTCGTCCGGCGCATCAGCAGCAGGTTGCCGATATCCTGAGCGACCCGGAAGCCAGCGAGAACGACAAATACGTCGCGCTGCAATTCCTGCGTAACTCGGATATCGCGGCGAAAGGCATTCTGCCGACCTGCCAGGACACCGGCACGGCCATTATCACCGGTAAAAAAGGCCAGCGCGTCTGGACCGGCGGCGGTGACGAAGCGGCGCTGGCGCACGGCGTCTACAACACCTACACCGAAGATAACCTGCGCTACTCGCAAAACGCGGCGCTGGATATGTACAAAGAGGTGAACACCGGCACTAACCTGCCGGCGCAGATTGACCTCTACAGCGTCGACGGTGACGAATATAAATTCCTCTGCATCGCCAAAGGCGGTGGTTCAGCCAACAAAACCTATCTTTACCAGGAAACCAAAGCGCTGCTGACTCCGGGCAAGCTGAAGAACTATCTGGTCGAGAAGATGCGCACCCTCGGCACCGCGGCCTGTCCGCCGTACCATATCGCGTTTGTGATTGGCGGTACGTCCGCTGAAAGCACCCTGAAAACCGTCAAGCTGGCCTCCACCAAATACTACGATGGTCTGCCAACCGAAGGTAACGAGCATGGCCAGGCGTTCCGCGACGTGCAGCTTGAGCAGGAACTGCTGACCGAAGCGCAGAATCTGGGGCTGGGCGCGCAGTTTGGCGGGAAATACTTCGCGCATGACATTCGCGTGATCCGACTCCCGCGTCACGGCGCATCCTGCCCGGTGGGCATGGGTGTGTCGTGCTCTGCGGATCGTAACATCAAGGCCAAGATCAACCGCGACGGCATCTGGATCGAAAAGCTGGAGAATAACCCGGGTAAATATATCCCGGAAGCGCTGCGTAAAGCGGGTGAGGGCGAAGCGGTGCGCGTTGACCTGAACCGTCCAATGAAGGAGATCCTGGCCCAGCTTTCACAGTATCCGGTTTCAACGCGCCTCTCCCTGAACGGGACAATTATCGTGGGCCGCGACATCGCCCATGCGAAGCTGAAAGAGCGCCTGGACAACGGCGAAGGGCTGCCGCAGTACATTAAAGATCACCCGATCTATTACGCAGGCCCGGCAAAAACGCCTGAGGGATATGCTTCCGGTTCGTTAGGCCCCACCACGGCGGGCCGTATGGACTCTTACGTTGACCAGTTGCAGGCCAACGGGGGCAGCATGATCATGCTGGCGAAAGGCAACCGCAGCCAGCAGGTGACGGACGCGTGCCACAAGCACGGCGGCTTCTACCTCGGCAGCATCGGCGGCCCGGCCGCGGTGCTGGCGCAGGGCAGTATCAAGAGCCTGGAGTGCGTGGAGTACCCGGAGCTGGGTATGGAAGCGATCTGGAAAATTGAGGTGGAAGATTTCCCGGCGTTCATCCTTGTGGATGACAAAGGTAACGACTTCTTCAAACAGATCCAGTCGTCTCAGTGTTCGGCGTGTGTGAAGTAATTCTGTAAATTGCCGGGTGGCGCTTACCCGGCCTACATTCTCGTAGGTCGGGTAAGCGTCAGCGCCACCCGACGTCAAAAAGAGCGCACAAAGCGCCATAACGTTTCTCAGAAGTCATCAATACTTATCTCTTAAGCATGTGAGCAATCCCATCTTTGTTATCAAGGAGTAAGTAATGACAATGCATCGCCGCGAGAAAGACTCTATGGGCGCCATCGACGTCCCGGCCGACAAGCTATGGGGCGCGCAAACCCAGCGTTCGCTGGAGCATTTCCGCATTTCGACAGAAAAAATGCCCGTCTCGCTCATCCAGGCGCTGGCGTTGACCAAACGCGCAGCCGCCAAAGTTAACCAGGATTTGGGCCTGCTGGATGCCGATAAGGCCAGCGCGATCATTAACGCCGCCGACGAAGTGCTGTCGGGCAAGCATCCCGACGAATTCCCCCTCGCCATCTGGCAGACCGGTTCAGGCACCCAGAGCAACATGAACATGAACGAGGTGCTGGCGAACCGCGCGAGCGAGCTGCTTGGCGGCGCGCGCGGCATGGAGCGTAAGGTTCACCCGAACGATGACGTGAACAAAAGCCAGAGTTCCAACGACGTGTTCCCCACGGCCATGCACGTGGCGGCTGTCATCGCTGTCCGCGAGCAGCTTATTCCACAGCTCAACGTGCTCAAATCGACGCTTAATGAGAAAGCGCAGGCTTTCCGCGACATCGTCAAAATTGGTCGTACGCATCTTCAGGACGCCACGCCGCTGACGCTCGGCCAGGAAATCTCCGGCTGGGTGGCGATGCTGGAGCACAACCTTAAGCATATCGAACACAGCCTGCCGCACCTGGCGGAGCTGGCGCTTGGCGGAACGGCGGTTGGCACCGGGTTAAATACCCATCCCGAGTATGCGGTGCGCGTGGCCGACGAGCTGGCGAAGATCACCGGGCAGGCGTTTGTTACCGCCCCGAATAAATTCGAAGCGCTGGCGACCTGCGATGCGCTGGTTCACACCCATGGCGCGCTGAAAGGGCTGGCAGCCTCGCTGATGAAAATCGCCAACGACGTCCGCTGGCTGGCCTCCGGCCCGCGCTGCGGCATCGGCGAGATCAGCATTCCGGAAAACGAGCCGGGCAGCTCCATTATGCCGGGTAAAGTGAACCCAACGCAGTGCGAAGCCATGACCATGCTGTGCTGCCAGGTGATGGGTAATGACGTGGCGGTGAACATGGGCGGCGCGTCGGGTAACTTCGAGCTTAACGTCTATCGCCCGATGGTGATCCACAACGTACTGCAATCGATTCGTCTGCTGGCCGACGGCATGGAGAGCTTTAACGAGCACTGCGCGGTGGGCATTGAGCCAAATCGTGAGCGAATCAGCCAGCTGCTGAATGAGTCCTTAATGCTGGTAACGGCGTTGAACACCCATATCGGCTATGACAAAGCGGCCGAAATCGCGAAAAAAGCGCACAAAGAGGGGCTTACCCTGAAAGCCTCTGCGCTGGCGCTGGGCTACCTGACGGACGCCGAGTTTGACGCCTGGGTCCGCCCGGAAGCGATGGTAGGCAGCCTTAAGTAATCACTGCGCCACATACAGGTGCAGCCGCGGAATAATCAGCTGTAGCGGCTGCGCCTGGGGTTTATAGCGATGCTGAACGTTTTCGGCATCGTAGTTCAGCAGTTCCCCGATATCCGGCACTACCGCACCCCGATCGGCATCGTAGAGCGCAATCAGCGGCGTTGGGCAGGCATACTGCACCTGCTTTTGCTGCCCGGCATACCAGACGCGGGCGATAGGCTGCACCTTCACCGGACGCTTTATCTTAAGACGCGTATCAGCCGGCAGGGAGGCAATGCTGTGGTACTCCTGCTCCAGCCGTTCAATCCACTGTTCCCGCGACCACGGGGCGACCGTCCGCGGCGATTTCAGGCTTTTCTCCAGCTGCGCCAGGATCTCATCGCGCGTGAAGTTTTTAATGATGTGCTTGTTGGCCCAGCCGAAGCGCAGCGTGGCGGGGTGGCGCAGTACCGTCAGCGAGCGGTAAGCGTTCAGGGTGATCAGCCCCGGAAGCTGGCGATGCACCCATTCAAAGCGGGCTGCGGGCGCCAGCCCGGACTCAACGGTCACGATCTTCTCGAAGGCGGCTTTCAGCGCATTAATATGCGTAATCTGCGCCTCAATCTCTTCACGCGTTGCGGTATCCGTTTGCAGACAGATGACGCCGGGCAGGCGAACGGCGGCCTTACTGCTGCGATTTTCGGACTGCTGCTGGATGAAGAGGCGGCGATAGTGCTGCAACGTCAGCTCCAGGGCAGCCTTGCCAATGTGCTGCGTCACTTCAATGGTGTTCAGCGGATCGTGTTCCGCGCCTTTCGCCACGTCGGGCAGGGAAAAGACGCGGGCGGCCAGCAGGCGGCAGCCCTCTAGTTGCCCCGTCAGGGTCAATAGCGCCTGCTCTATTTCCCGAAACGTGGTGTTCAGCCTTTCGATGAGATCGTAAGTCGCCATGGTCGTCCTTAATTAGTTACAACATACTAAAGGTATAGCACAACACGCCGGGTCAGGCCAGCGTGCGGTTTAGGTCAGGCAGGTACGGGAAGGGGAATGTTGTGATAGATCGGCCAGCTAAAGACGAAGCGGGCCCCTCCCAGCTCGCTCGCTTCGCAGCGAACCGTGCCGCCCATCGCCTGGGCAATGGATCGGACAATCGCCAGCCCCAGACCACAGCCGCCGGTAGCACGGTCGCGGCTGGGATCGAGGCGCACAAACGGCTCGAACACCTTTTCACGCTCGGCTGGCTCAATGCCGGGACCATCGTCTTCCACATGCAGAATCGCCTGGCTCCCCTGTAAATCTAAACCTATGCGCAGCGTCGTTTCGCTGTAGCGCATGGCGTTGTTCATCAGATTATCCAGCACGCGCTCCATCAGACGCATGTCCAGCGCGCCGTACGCCCCGGGAGTAATAGTCGTCAGCAGTTTTCGCTGAGGATTAACGCTCTGCACATCGTTAATGTGCGTCTGTAACCAGGCGGGGAGATCCGGCGTACTCAGATGCAACTCTGTCTGAGGCCGATCGAGGCGGGCATAGGTCAGCAGCTCTTCAATCAGCGCTTCTAACTGGCCAATATCCCGATTGAGCGCCTGGGATTCCGCATCGGTCAGGTTTTCGCTCATCTCCAGACGATACCGCAGGCGTACCAGCGGCGTGCGCAGTTCATGTGCAATGCCGTCGATCAGCTGTTTCTTACTGGCAATCAGGGCGTTGATGTTATCGGCCATCTGGTTAAAGGCAATACCGAGGCGGTCAAAGCTGGAGCCGCTGTCGAAGTGTATGCGTTCAGTGAAATGACCTTCCCCAAAACGCTGCGCGGCGGATTCCAGTTTCAGCATGTCCTGCCAGTGCGGGCGCATCCAGATGAAAACAGGGAAAGCGAGCGAGATGGCAATGAAGCCCAGCAGGGCGAGATCCAGCAGGCGCATCTGGTGCAGGTAATAGAGGTAGGGTACCGGCCCAACGGCTAGGACATAATGGCTGCGGGGAATACGCTGAATGAAAGTGTATTTTTCGTCCAGCGCCACGATGTCTCCGTCGCGCAGGCGCTGCATCGCGGGCGGCGCTAAATCAAAATCCTTTATCGGCTCGATGCGCAGATCAAACGACAGATTCAGATCCAGCTCTTTTAAGGTGCGTGCCCAGTCATGCGGGGGAATTTCACGCAGCTCGCTGCGCATCAGGTAGAGCGAGCTTTTCATCAGGTCGTCCAGGGATTGTCTGCCTGCGCGCTCTGCGGTGAATTTATAGACCAACCCGACCAGCATCGTCATTACCAGGAAGCAGACAAACAGCAGAAGATAAAACTGTACAAACAGCTTTTTCATTAAATATCACCGACACGCAACGCTAGCGTTTCTGTTCACCATCATTAACGCTATCAAAGCAGGGTTTACACCTGCTGACAACATTCATCACGGCGGAGCAGCGCATAATACCAGGCGCGGGCTTTCTGGAACGTAAGGGGTGTGCACAAGAAAGGGCTCCAACTCATTAAAGTTTCTTATCGAATCAGAGCATTGCAGGCATAGGTTATTCGTTAGCGATATTAATGATTACGCCGTAATCCTATTATTAACGGATTAGTGGTAAAGCCGTGCGGGCATTTTCGCGCGTTACAATGCACTGAATAGGAACAGGTTATTGTTTCGCTTTCTTTATTAAACGGGCACGCCATTTTATTTTTTATCTCTTCCCATAGCGCTTCCCGGTAGGGTGACACGTTATAAAGTGATATCTGGCTAAATTCTCCATTAATGAACACGCCGTTTTTCGTAGGGTGAATTCTGTCTCCCGGCACTAAATATATATCGCTTTCGTACCAGATAATTAATCTGATCAGTTTAAGGCCAACGATGCAGGAGTAAACAATGCCTGTATTAGGACAGATCACAGAACTTAAAACGCGCCATGCCATTATGCTTCCCTCAGGTTAGGATGATAAGTCTGTAATTTTGTTTAGCACGAGATTTCAAGTTAATCAATATCGTAACTTATTGATATTGATCGTTATTTTATTTGGATATAGATTATTCCCTTTCATTTCAATGATATAATCCTCACGGAGGTGAGGGTTTTTTTTATGATTTTTTCTCACGGAAGGAGAGTGTCGGTTAAATTTTGATCGAGAAAAGGTTTTAACATTTCGGTGTAATCTTGAGGAATTGTCCGAACGTTTCATTGCCATTACGATGGAAAAACACATCGTAATGGCAATGCGCAAAATAATTAAATGGCGTCTCCCGGACGTTTCACTTTGGCTATCAGCTTTTCGGTAATCGACAGGCCTTCCGCGATACCCTCATCAATGACGGAAATACCGTGTTCGTCGATCAGTTCAAGGAGCGCTTCATAGGTCTGGATCAGTTCCAGAAGATTAAAGAGGGCTTTTTGGTCGTGCCGGGTAGGCAGCATTTGGCTGGCTGTGGTTTGATGAACAATCCATTCAAGGTTGGTTTTAATGTTCTCTACATCATCGTAGCTATACATATTTCATAGGCTTAAATCCTCATATCAAGATTTTTTTGGAGAAGTACGGCTTGCAACGTCACTGTCAGAAGCGTGTCACTGCTTAGAAGCTCTGAAGGTTAAGAAGAACTGGGGCAAGCGGCAGAAGCGGTTCCTGGTTTATGTCGCTGCTGCTGGCATGTGCCCTGAAGAAGAAGGAGAAGTGCATACGTACAATTATGCAACATCTTGCTGTAATAGCAAGAAAAGTCTTATGCGCCGGGCACCATCAGGTTTCCCAGGCGTGCGGTGCAAACAGGTAGCCTTTGTTGCGCACGGTTTTAATGCGGTAGGGCTCAGTAGCGCTATCCAGCAGTTTCTTACGCAGACGTGAAATCGCCACGTCAACGCTGCGATCCATCCCGTCGTAACTGACGCCGCGCAAATTTTTCAGCAACGCGTCCCGGTCCATAATTTGCCCGGCATGAGTTGCCAGCTCCCACAGCAGGTCAAAATCTGCGGTTGAGAGCGCAATCAGCTCACCGGAAAGCGTAACCTGGCGGTTAACCGGGTCGATAGAAAGCGTGCCGAACCGCATCGCTTTATGCGGTGTTAAAGAAGGCGCAGGCGCATCACGTTCGGCACTGGCGCGCTGGCGCAGATGCAGGCGTAAGCGGGCAAGCAGGACCGCCGGGGGCGTGGTTTTGAGGATGTAGTCATTAGCGCCCATCTCAAGCGACAGAATATGATTCATATCGCTGTCCAGCGAGGTCAGCAGCACGATCGGGCCGTCCCACTTCGCGCGCAGATCCCGGCAGAGCGTCATGCCATCTTTTCCGGGCAGCATGATATCCAGCAGCACCAGATCCGGATTTTCGCGGGTGACGACGTCCTCAGCGCGATCGCCACGAGGCTCGACAACCACGTCCATATCATGTTTACCCAGATAAGCGGCGATCAATTGCCCCACTTCGGGTTCATCTTCAACATAAACAATCTTATTCATACAACGTCTGTTATCGCGAAAAACGTCAACATACACCGCGCAACCTTAACCTTCCATTAATCTTTCTCAATTAGCCGGAGTTCCGTTATGCTGCGTAACATTGTTATTTGATTGTTAAGGGAAAAGCATGGGGCTGGTGATAAAAGCCGCGCTGGGTGCGCTGGTGGTGTTACTGATTGGGGTGCTGGCTAAAACGAAGAACTATTACATTGCCGGGCTGATCCCGCTGTTCCCGACCTTTGCGTTAATCGCACACTATATCGTGGCCTCCGAGCGGGGTATTGAGGCGCTGCGCGCCACGATCGTCTTCGGGATGTGGTCAATCATCCCGTATTTTATCTATCTGCTGTCGCTGTGGTACTTCACCGGGTTTCTGCGTCTGCCCCTGGCGCTGGGCGGGGCGGTGGTCTGCTGGAGCCTCAGCGCCTGGGTACTCATATTCTTCTGGAGCCGCTTTCACTAGCGCAGCGGACGGCCACCGTCCACGGCAAACGTTCGGCCCGTGACGTAGCAGCTGGTCAGCAGGTAATCGATCAGGTCGATCACTTCTTTCTCGCCGGGCGCGATTTTCATCAGCGACTTGTTGAGCGCCTGCTGGCGATACTCGGCATCATCGCCCTCGTTGAACAAAATCATCGCCGGAGCAATCGCGTTGACCTTCACCTCGGGCGCCAGCTTGCGCGCAAACGAGCGGGTCATATTATCCAGGGCGGCTTTGCTGGCCGCGTAGGCGATGTGTTTGTCGCTTCCTCGCTCCACCACGTAATCGGTGAAATGGATAATGTCGCCTGCGGCATGGCCGTGTCCGCGCAGCAGATCCTGTAGGGCATGGTTGAGCAGATAAGGGGCATTAACGTGGATCTGCATCATGCAGGCAAGCGTTTCGCTGAGCGAATGTCCGGCTTTTTCAGGAAGCCAGGTGCTGGCGTTATGAATAATCGCCCGTAGCCCGTGGGTGGTGGATTTTACGTTTTCCGCAAAGGCGAGAATGCCTTCATCCGTGGAGAAATCCGCCTGAATGCATACTGCACCGGCATTTCGAAGCCCTTCAATGGAGGGATACTCCGTTCGGTAACTGACGATAACCGGATGGCGAAGATTGAGAAAGTGATGGGCGAGGGCGAGGCCGATGCGACGGCCTGCGCCAGTGATCAATATTGGGCGTTGCTGCGTGTGTCCCATCGTAATCTCCTTTTCAGTTGAACAATGGGACAGGCGGCGCTATCCCATTAACATCCACGTTGCCGGCACGGCAGCGACTAACAGCAGACCTATCAACGCCATTTCGCGGCGTTTAAGGGCGTTATCAAGCTGATGCGTACGGCGAGCATAGATAAACACCAGCAGGCCCGGCGCGTAAAGCACCACGGACAGCAGCAGATGCATCGGGCCGGAAGCATACAACAACCATAGACCGTAAATACAGGCGCCGACGCCGACCGCATAGTGTGCCGGGCGGGTCGCAATTTTTAACAGATATGCACCCACTAAGAAATAGGGTACCAGAATCATCTCGGAGGCGATGGTCAGCAGCGTGTTGTAGTCCGAACCTGTGAGCCAGATCAGCACCAGACAAACCTGCACGCTGATGTTGGTGAGCCACAGCGAGGCCGATGGCGCGCTGTTTTTGTTCTGACGAGCAAAGAGGCGCGGGAACGCTTTATGCGTGGCGGCCAGGAACGGCACTTCCGCGGCCATAATGGTCCAGCTCAGGTATGCGCCGCAGACGGAGACGATTAAACCCGCCGCGATTATCACGTCACCCCAGGGGCCCATCATCTTCACCATCAGCCCGGCCATGGACGGATTACGCATTTCCGCCAGTTCAGGGCGGGCCACCACGCCGAGCGACAGCAGCGTCACCAGCAGATAAACGCCCAGCGCCGCCAGGACGGCCAGCAGCGTGGCACGTCCCACGTCGCGCTTGTTGCGCGCGCGGGCAGAGACCACGACGGCCCCCTCAACACCGATGAACACCCACAGGGTGATCAGCATGGTATTTTTTACCTGTTCCCAGACGGGGACGCCCAGCGCAATACCGCTGAAATCGAGCGTAAACACATCGAGACGGAAGGCAAGGAAGGCAAGGACGACGAACAGGCCAAGCGGCACCAGCTTGGCCAGCGTCGCCACCAGGTTGATGCTGGCTGCGGTCTGGACACCGCGCAAAATCAGCCAGTGTACGATCCACAGCAGCACCGAGGCGCCGACGATGGATTGCCAGGTATTGCCGTCACCAAACAGGCGCAGCTCGGGCGTATCGGTAAAGAAACTGAGCGCCGAGAAGACGATAACCAGATAGGAGACGTTGGCGATCACCGCACACAGCCAGTAACCCCAGGCGGAGCAGAAGCCAATCAGCTCGCCGAAACCTTCACGGGCGTAAGTGAATATCCCGCCGTCCAGATCCGGGCGAATACGGGTCAGCAGCAGCATGGCGAACGCCAGCAGCAAAATCCCGACACCGGTAATGCCCCAGCCAATCAGTAATGCGGCAGGGCTGGCAACGGCCGCCATGTTCTGCGGCAAACTGAATACGCCCGCGCCCAGCATTGAGCTCAATACAAGTGCAGTTAAAGCACTCAGGCCAAGTTTCTTTTCCATTGGCTTCCTGTTATGAAAGGTCCAAACCCAGAATAATTATTTCGCTAAGGCGCATAAAAATGGTGGATCACACTAAGGCGCGGGATTTTACGGAGTGTGACGGATGCATGCAATGACGTGGGGCAGAAATCAGAAAAAAAGTAACAAAAAAGGCGGCAGTGTGCCGCCTTTGTGAAACCGTTTTGTTACTTGTACAGATCGGCGCTGATGGTCAGGTTGTTACCACGTTCCTGCCACTGGCGGGTGATGTGGTAGTACTTCGCGCCTTTCTTCGCGGCACGCTTCGCCACCTGATAGGAGATTTCCGTCATGTTGCCGTAGTTGCCCGTAAACTTGACGCTGTCGAACGGCACCATCTGCGCGGCGGTGGCTTTGTTCAGCTCTTCAATTTTCGTGCCGTCTGGCAACGTAACGGTATAACGACCGCCTTTCGTGGATTGGGTTTCAAAGAAACGGCCCACTTCAGCGCTTGGTGCAGCAGAGGTTGCTACGCCCGGGATTTCCACTTTCTTCGCTTCTTCACCGCCTTTCGCTAACGCGGCGCGACCGGCGTCTGAATCCGCTGGAATCGCATCCGGGCTTTGCACCACGCGTTTTTTCGCATCTTGCTTATAGATGAAGGCGGTGATGCGCTGGTTTCCACCCTGGTTGGCATCTACCTGACGCACGATGTAGAACGCGTAAGCGCCTTTTTCTCGCGCGGCTTTGGTGATGGCATCGTTAACTTCAGGCTGGCTGCGGTAGAAGCCCTGAACGGTAACGGTATCATACGGTTCCAGCTGAACGGCCTGATCTTTCGGCAGTTCAACAATGCCGTTAATCACGCGGTTTTTCTGTTCATCCGCTTTCGGGGCATTCTCTTTGTACAGCGCAACGGTCACGCGCTGGTTGCCGCTGTTGCCTTGATCGGACTGGTCAACAACGTAAAACGAGGCAGCGCCGTTTTTATCGGCGGCTTTTGATGCAGCGGCGACGGCATCGCCAATGGAGTTATAGCGACCCACAATGACCGTATGGTCAAAAGGTTTTAACGCTGCCGCTTGCTCCGGCGTTAACTCTGTCGCGGCATTCGCAGACAGGGCGGTCGCGGAAAGAAGTGCGGACGCCAGGAGTGTGTTCTTAAGCTTCATAAAAATAATCCTTCGCCTTGCGCAAACCATGTACTGGTGTTGTTGTTAATTTGAGACGGTCCCGATTATGGCATTTAACACCCGTCGCTGTCTGCGGCATTTTTCACAGCCTGTGCTCACCAAAGGGTCTGATTCGATAACATTTAGTGATATGTGGAAAAAACAGACGTTTGACAAGCAAAACTGATAAAGCATATGACTTTTACAAGTTAATTTAATGTTAATGAGTTGTTCTTTTATGGCGCTATATCATGTTTTTACCGCTTCGCTTGCGCGATTTATCGGTCCTGAAGGCGAATTTAAGGTAAATATCTCTGTCAGTGACCCCGATCGCTTATTTTTCACAGATAAAGTAATAAATAGTGTTTTCTGGCGGTAGATCGCGGGCGCTATTTTCAGTAGGTTATAGAAAGTTTGTTACTGTTTTATTTTCCGGGGTTAATCATTCTCCGCCGCTATCACGCTGGCGAAAATTGATACAAACCGCGGGCAATTATCGACAAACCATCATCAAAAACCGATGGAAGGGAAAACTATGCGTATTGGGGTACCAAAAGAACGGTTAGCCAATGAAACCCGCGTAGCGGCAACACCGAAAACGGTGGAGCAACTGCTTAAGCTGGGTTTTACCGTCGCGATTGAAAGCGGCGCGGGCAAACTGGCGAGTTTCGATGACGAGGCCTTTATTCAGGCTGGCGCGGACGTCGTGGACGGTGCTGAAGTCTGGCAATCACCCATTATTCTGAAGGTCAATGCACCGGAAGAGAGTGAAATTGAACTGCTGAACGCGGGCACTACGCTGGTGAGCTTTATCTGGCCAGCCCAAAACCCGGAGCTGATGGAGAAGCTGGCGGCACGCGGCGTCACCGTGATGGCAATGGACTCCGTGCCGCGTATTTCGCGCGCGCAGTCTCTGGATGCGCTGAGCTCTATGGCGAACATTGCCGGCTATCGCGCCATTGTCGAAGCTGCTCATGAGTTTGGTCGCTTCTTTACCGGTCAAATTACGGCGGCAGGTAAAGTACCACCCGCAAAAGTGATGGTGATTGGTGCCGGTGTGGCAGGTCTTGCCGCTATCGGGGCGGCAAACAGCCTGGGCGCTATCGTCCGCGCGTTTGACACCCGGCCGGAAGTGAAGGAGCAGGTGCAGAGTATGGGCGCCGAGTTCCTTGAGCTGGACTTCAAGGAAGAGGCGGGCAGCGGTGATGGTTACGCGAAGGTCATGTCTGAGGCCTTTATCAAAGCGGAAATGGCGCTTTTTGCAGCGCAGGCGAAGGAGGTGGACATTATTGTCACCACCGCGCTTATTCCGGGTAAACCGGCACCGAAGCTGATCACCCGTGAAATGGTAGACTCCATGCAGCCGGGTAGCGTGATTGTCGATCTGGCGGCGCAAAACGGCGGTAACTGTGAATATACCGTGCCAAATCAGGTGACGACGACCGCGAACGGCGTGAAGGTGATCGGCTATACCGATCTGCCGGGGCGTCTGCCAACCCAGTCCTCTCAACTGTACGGCACGAACCTCGTTAACCTGCTGAAACTGCTCTGTAAAGAGAAAGACGGCAACATCACCGTTGATTTTGATGATGTCGTGGTGCGCGGCGTGACCGTGGTGCGTGAAGGTGAAATCACCTGGCCTGCACCGCCGATTCAGGTTTCTGCTCAGCCTCAGGCTGCCCCGAAAGCGGCGCCGGAGCCCGTTGAGCCAGCAAAACCTGCATCACCGTGGCGCAAATACGCCATCATGGCGCTGGTCATTATCCTGTTTGGCTGGCTGGCGGACGTCGCGCCAAAAGAGTTCCTTGGCCACTTCACCGTCTTCGCGCTCTCCTGCGTGGTCGGTTACTACGTTGTATGGAACGTCTCCCATGCGCTGCATACGCCGCTGATGTCGGTCACCAATGCCATCTCCGGGATTATCGTGGTTGGGGCATTGCTGCAAATTGGTCACGGCGGCTGGATCAGCTTCCTGAGCTTTATTGCGGTGCTGATCGCCAGCATCAATATTTTCGGTGGTTTCACCGTGACTCAGCGCATGCTGAAAATGTTTCGTAAAGGCTAAGGGGTAGCATATGTCTGGAGGATTAGTCACAGCCGCATACATTGTTGCTGCAATCCTGTTTATTTTCAGTCTGGCGGGACTTTCCAAACACGAAACGTCTCAGCAGGGAAATAACTTTGGTATCGCCGGGATGGCGATTGCGCTGATTGCCACCATCTTCGGGCCGGACACCGGCAACGTGGCGTGGATCCTGGTGGCGATGATCATCGGCGGCGCGATTGGTATTCGTCTGGCGAAACGCGTAGAAATGACCGAGATGCCGGAGCTGGTTGCTATTCTGCACAGCTTCGTGGGTCTGGCTGCGGTGCTGGTGGGCTTCAACAGCTACCTGTACCACGAACCGGGCCTGGAGCCGATTCTGGTTAACATTCACCTGACCGAAGTGTTCCTCGGCATCTTCATCGGTGCAGTGACCTTCACCGGGTCGATTGTGGCGTTCGGCAAGCTGCGCGGGAAGATCTCGTCTAAGCCGCTGATGCTGCCTAACCGCCACAAGCTGAACCTGGCGGCGCTGGTCGTTTCCTTTGTGCTGCTGGTGATCTTCGTGCGCACCGAAAGCGTAGGCTTGCAGGTGCTGGCGTTACTGGTGATGACCATTATCGCGCTGGCGTTCGGCTGGCATCTGGTGGCGTCTATCGGTGGGGCAGATATGCCGGTGGTCGTTTCCATGCTGAACTCCTACTCCGGTTGGGCAGCGGCGGCGGCAGGCTTTATGCTGAGCAACGACCTGCTGATTGTCACCGGTGCGCTGGTCGGTTCTTCCGGTGCGATCCTGTCTTACATCATGTGTAAGGCGATGAACCGTTCGTTTATCAGCGTCATCGCGGGGGGCTTCGGCTCTGACGGTTCTTCTACCGGTTCTGACGAAGAAGTGGGCGAACACAGAGAGATCAGCGCGGAAGATACCGCAGAGATGCTGAAAAACTCGCATTCCGTCATCATTACACCGGGCTACGGCATGGCGGTGGCGCAGGCGCAGTATCCGGTGGCGGAAATCACTGAAAAACTGCGCGCGCGCGGTATCAAAGTGCGCTTTGGTATTCACCCGGTGGCGGGGCGTCTGCCAGGCCACATGAACGTGCTGCTGGCGGAAGCGAAGGTGCCTTACGACATCGTGCTGGAAATGGATGAGATCAACGATGATTTCGCCGATACCGACACCGTGCTGGTGATTGGCGCCAACGACACCGTTAACCCGGCGGCGCAGGACGATCCGCGCAGCCCGATTGCGGGCATGCCTGTTCTGGAAGTGTGGAAGGCGCAGAACGTCATTGTCTTCAAACGCTCTATGAATACCGGCTACGCTGGTGTGCAGAACCCGCTGTTCTTTAAAGAGAACACCCACATGCTGTTTGGCGACGCCAAGGCCAGCGTGGATGCGATTCTGAAATCGCTTTAATTTCGCTTCATCCTGCCAAACCGCCCCCTGGGGCGGTTTTCTTATTTCTGCGGTCAGCCATTCTCCTCTGTCTATACTTTACCCTTTGTGTAATACGAGGAGGTGTAATGCAATTTCTGTCCCGCTTCGACATCATCGCGCTGATGATGACGCCATCATTCTGGATTGGCGTCGCCACGGTGGTCATTGTGACGCTGCTGGTATACTGGCTGCTGACGCGCCTGATCGCCTTCGTGAAGAAAGGAATCACCACCTGGGGCGACAAGCATCCCACCACCAACCGGATGCGCTTTATCCTGACGGATATGCTTAACCGCACCAGCCGCGTCCTGCTGTTTGTCGTGGCGCTGTTGTTCAGCCTGCGCTTCGTTGACTTACCGGACCATCTCTTTGGCACCGTGAGCCACGCCTGGTTCCTGGTCTTCGCCATTCAGGTGGCGCTGTGGATGGATCAGGGGGTTGTGTCGTGGCTTCGTCACGTCATGCTGGCACCGGGAAGCCATAAAAACCCGGTTACGCTGGTGATCACGGGGCTCATCCTCCGTGCCATTGTCTGGTCAGTGATGCTGCTGTCTATTCTTGCTAACGCGGGCGTCAACATCACTGCTCTGGTTGCCAGCCTTGGGGTAGGGGGTATTGCAATCGCCCTCGCGGTGCAAACGATCCTGAGCGACGTGTTCGCCTCGCTCTCCATCGGTTTTGATAAGCCGTTCGAAATTGGCGATTTTGTGGTGTTTAACGATGTCGCCGGCACGGTCGAGCACATCGGTCTGAAAACCACCCGTATCCGCAGCCTGAGCGGGGAGCAGATTGTCTGCGGGAACGCCATCCTGCTGCAACAGACGCTGCATAACTATAAGCGGATGCAAACGCGCCGAATCGTCTTTACCTTCGGCGTCGCCAGCGACACGGCGCCGGATAAACTGCGTTCTGTGGGTGAGATGGTTAAAAAGATCATTACCGACGTCGGGGAAACGAAGTTTGACCGCGCCCATTTCCTGGGCTTCGATCGCGATCGTCTGACCTTCGAGGTGGTTCATATCGTTAATACGGCGGATTACAACAAGTACATGGATATTCAGCAGGAGATCAATATCCGTATTCTGGAAGGGCTGAATCAGCAGGAGATCAAGCTGGCGCTGCCGAGCATGGTTCTTCACGCGCCCTGGATGGACGCCGGCGACGAGGCACCTGCCCAGCGGTTGAGCGAAGCGTAATAAAAAAAGCCCGCCGTTACCGGCGGGCTTTCATTTTGGGTCAATCGTCTTCTTCATCGTCCAGTTCAACCGGCGTCTGATACTGATCCGGCTTGATAACCAGCAGGTCGCAGCGCAGATGATCGATCACCTGCTCGGCGGTGTTCCCAAGAAACGCGGCAGAAATCCCGGTGCGGCCAATGGTGCCCAGCACCACAATCCCGGCCTGCAAATGCTCTGCCAGGTCCGGAATAACCTCCTCCGGTAATCCTTTTTCTACGTGCGTCATGTTCTCATCGATGCTGAATTTCTGGCGCAACGCTTTCATTGCCAGCAGATGCTGGCCGCGAATCGCGTCGTTATACACGCTCGGGTCAAATTCAGGCAGCTCGATGGCGATATTGATTGGCGTAACCGGATACGCTCCCACCAGATGGACTTCGGTGTGGTTAACCTGGTCGGCAAGCTGAAGGGTCTCCTTCACCAGCTTCTCGTTCAGCGAATTGTGATAATCCTCTTCGCTGGCCAGATTGACCGCCACGACCGCTTTCCCGCCCTCAGGCCACGGCTGATCTTTCACCATCCATACCGGGCAAGGGCATTTGCGCAGCAGGTGCCAGTCGGTCGGCGTGAAAATCACGGATTCCAGTTTGTCGTGCTGGTGCGCCATTTTCAGCAGCAGGTCATGCCCACCGGCCACCACTTCCTGAATAATGGCTTCGAAAGGGCGGTTGTGCCAGACCACTTTAATATCGATAGGTACGCCCGCTTCCAGGTAATATTTCGCCTGCTCGCGGATCCACGCGGTACGTTGGCTGATCACTCCCTGACGCATAGCGGTACGCTCGTCAGGCGACAGAAGGGTGGTCATCTCGTATGAGAAGTCATAAATCGGCAAAAAGGCTTTAATTTTGCCACCAATCCGTTGATGTAAATACACAGCACGTCGTAATGCTGGCTGATCGTCCTGATTAGGATCGATAGCCACCAGCATGTTTTGATACTTTGCCATACAGGTCTCCTTACAACTGTCACCACAGTCTGTAAGTAAAAGAGTAACCTATATATCTTGAATGAAACAGGGGGGAAGTTTTTGCCAGATCAATAAATCATGAAAATTTATCGACCTGGCAACAGATATCCGGGCGGGTTATGCCACGTTGCGGGAGTGACCGGCCAGAATCGCCAGCGCTTCACCGTTTTCGATGGTGATGTACTTACCTTTAACCGCCAGCATTCCGCTCTTCTGGAAACGACCCAGCAGACGACTGATGGTTTCCACGGTCAGGCCCAGATAGTTACCAATATCGCCACGCGTCATGGTCAGACGGAACTCGCGCGGAGAGAATCCGCGTTCCGCGAAACGACGGGAGAGGTTGTAGATAAACGCGGCCAGACGCTCTTCCGCATTCTTTTTGGAAAGCAGCAGGATCATATCCTGGTCGCCTTTGATCTCACCGCTCATCAGACGCATCATCTGCTGGCGCAGGTTCGGCATCTTACCGGACAGATCGTCCAGCGTTTCAAACGGGATTTCGCAGACCATAGAGGTTTCCAGCGCCTGAGCAAAGCTCGGGTGATGGCCACTCCCGATGGCGTCAAAGCCGACTAAATCGCCTGCCAGATGGAAGCCGGTGATCTGCTCGTCGCCCTGTTCGGTAATAGTGTAGCTTTTGATGGTGCCAGAACGGATAGCATAGAGCGATTTCAGTTCGTCTCCCGCCTTAAACAGCGTCTGCCCTTTCTGAATAGGCTTTTTGCGCTCGATAATGTTGTCAAGCTGATCGAGTTCATGCTCATTCAGGGTAAACGGGATACAGAGCTGGCTGATGCTGCAATCCTGGCAATGGATAGCACAACCGCCAGACTGAATGCGTCGTATAATTCGCTTTTCCGGGATCATAGGTTTGCTCAAGCCTTAATTGATATTGGTCAATTTTAACATCTTTTTGGTAAGGACGTAAGCCTGGCAATCCTTCAATAAAGGCAAGAGATGGCAGCGTATTGCCATCTCCTTGAAATTCCACAGATTGATTAAGGATTATTAGCCTAAGGGGAAGAAAAATAGGCACAAATAGCCTGGGAATTACAGCAGAAAATACCCTTCGTGACGCAGCAGCCACTCTTTGCGCTGAACGCCTCCGGCATAGCCGGTCAGGGTGCCGTTACGTCCAATCACGCGATGGCAAGGCACCACAATGCTGACGGGGTTAGAGCCATTTGCCGCACCGACGGCGCGCGCCGCACCGGCACGGCCAAGCTGCTCTGCCAGCTGACCGTAGTGCATCACCTGCCCGCAGGGAATATTACGCAGCGCCTGCCACACCTCGCGCTGGAAAGGGGTGCCCGCCGTGGCGGTTGGCAGGGTATCAATAATGCTGAGATCGCCCTCGAAGTAGGCCGCCAGTTTCTCGCTCAGCCCGCCAGGATTGCGGGCGGTGATGCGCTGGTAACCCTCGGCGCGATAATGGATATTAAGCAGCTCAACCATCCGGTCGCTGTGCTCTTCCCACTCCACCGCGCGCAGATTGAACGCTTCATCCGCGATAACCCATAGTGGCCCCAGCGGCGTCGCAATCTTGTCTTCGAGTAATCTCAGCATCAATACTCCTTAATTCAACCTCGGGTAAACCCCCGGTCCAATCGGCAGGCCGACAAGATACCACGCCACCAGCATCACCAGCCATACCCCTAAAAAGATAAGCGGATAGGGCAGGGTAGGTACCCAGCGTAGCCTCCGGTCTGTAGCGTTGCAGGAAGCCTAAAAACAGTGATGAATGAATGACGACAGGGTGAACTGGATTCCACCATCAACATTTATTATCAGGGGCCGTACGATCATGAATTTACGTTTGAAAAACTTTTCGAAAAACCTTTCGACATATTTTGCCGGACGGGTCATCCGGCAACAGGGGCGACCACAATTAATGAACTGCTGCAATATAAATGGACAATGCCTACGCACCGGGGAAGTTATTTAATAACGCAGTTCAGAAGGGAAGCCAGAAAATGAAATTAATAAAGATAGCAATAATAAAAAAATAGAGTCTGCCCGACATCAAACAGACTCCACAGTACACACAGTCGTGCATCCTTTCGCGGACCCTACATGCATTATCCATTGGGCAGGTTTATTAAGTTATAACAGCTTTTTCTTAAAAGAGAAGAATGTTAAGTGATTTATTTCACGATTTTTTAACGTAAACGTTTAAATTAATGAAGGCTGAAGTTTAAGTTAAGGTTGGATTAACTTTAATAGCCTCTGTCATTACTCCGTTTCTTAGATCATTATTTGAACCATTGCCGGAGTGATTGAGACCCGCAACGGGCGCAGGTATAGTACTTACTCAGATGTAGCCGGAGGAATTCCATGAACCCTGACGACAAATCACTTTTCCTTGACGCCATGGAGGATGTCCAGCCGCTCAAACGCTGCACGGATATTCACTGGCAGCAGAGCCGCAACACGCGGGCGCGTCAGGAAATGGATACCGAGCAGCTGGATAACTTTCTGACGCTGGGGTTTCTTGAACTGCTACCCCTCGAAGAGCCGCTGATGTTCCAGCGGGAAGGGGTACAGCAGGGAGTATTTGATAAGCTGCGTTCCGGCAAATATTCCCGTCAGGCCAGCTTAACGCTGTTACGCCAGCCTTCGGAGCAATGCCGCCAGCAGGTATATACCTTTATTCGCCAGGCCGGACGTGACGGGCTGCGCAACCTGATCATCGTGCACGGTAAAGGGCGTGAACAGCAGTCGCACCCTAACGTGGTGCGCAGCTATCTTGCGCGCTGGCTGACCGAGTTTGACGAAGTACAAGCCTTTTGCGAAGCGCAGCCGTATCACGGCGGCAGTGGAGCATGCTATGTCTCGTTGCGTAAGTCTGAGGAAGCGAAGCGAGATAACTGGGAGCGTCACGCCAAGCGTAGCCGCTAATCAGCCAGGCGGGCGACAGGCTCGCCCGCCCGTCGCTCAGAAGGTTTCCCAGTTTGCGTCGGAGGAATTTGCGCCTGCCGTTGACGGGCGCAGCAGTGCGGGCGCTTTCACATTTTCAGGACGGGATGCCGGAGAAGCCTGAGCCTTCAGCCTGAACGCCGCCACGGCCTGGCGCAGCTGTTCTGACTGATCTTCCAGCGCGGCGGCCGCCGTTGCTGATTCCTGTACCAGCGCGGCGTTTTGCTGCGTAACGCTGTCCATCTGCGAGACCGCCAGGCTGACCTGTTCAATACCGCGGCTCTGCTCGTCAGACGCCGACGAAATTTCACCCATAATATCGGTCACGCGCGTCACGGCCGCGACGATCTCCTTCATGGTTGCACCCGCCTCGCTCACCTGTTCAGAGCCGGTATTCACCCGGCTGACGGAGCTCTCAATAAGCCCTTTGATCTCCTTCGCCGCCTGCGCGCTGCGGCTGGCCAGCGTCCGTACTTCACCTGCCACAACCGCAAAGCCGCGACCCTGCTCCCCGGCACGCGCGGCTTCAACCGCGGCGTTGAGCGCCAGAATGTTGGTCTGGAAGGCAATGCTATCGATAACGCCGGTGATATGCGCAATTTGCTGAGAACTGTCGGCAATGTCATTCATGGTACGCACCACGTTATCCACGACCTGACCGCCGCGAGCGGCGGTTTCAGACGCATTTTTCGCCAGCAGCGTCGCCTGACGGGCATTATCCGAGTTCTGTTTGACGGTGGCCGTCAGCTCTTCCATGCTGGCGGCGGTCTCTTCCAGCGAGGCGGCCTGCTGCTCGGTGCGGGCGGAAAGGTCATTGCTCCCGGCGGCAATTTCCCCTGCGCCCGTGTAAATGGAATCCGTGCTGCCGCGCACGGCGCTGACGGTGCTCACCAGCGACTGCTGCATCTCGTGCAGGCCGGCGGCCAGCTGGCCCATTTCGTTGCGTCCGGAAATATCGACGTTTTGCGTCAGATCGCCGCTCGCGATGGTGCGAATATGGTTCATGATGGCGTTGAGTGGTCTCAATAGCAGGTGCTGTAAACCCTGCCAGATCACGACCAGCACGATGATAACGCTCAGGAAAATCGCCGCCAGCGTCCACTGCATCTGGGTAAAGCTGCTCTGGTTCTCGTCGGCGGCGGCTTTCAGCAGAACGTTGTTTTCGGCGCGCCAGCGGGTATAGACCGCCTCCATCTCATCCTGCGCCTGCTGGGCGTCCAGGTCTCCATAGGCCTGATAGTTATCGGCGCGCAGATACGCAATGGACAAGCGCATCACCTCGTGCATGTGCTGCCAGGCCTTCTGCATCTCTTCGGTAAGGGCGGGATCCTGACCGTTAACCTGCGGGATCTCCTGCCAGTTTTTATAATAGCTTTCGGCTTTGGTCAGCGAACCGTTCGCGGTACCCAGCAGCGTGTTGATCGCCGCGAGAGAGGCCGGGTCACGCTGGTTTTTCAGGTAGCGGATCGCCACGCGGGTGACGGTGACGCGCGTTTTAATCAGCGTGTTAACGCTGTCGCTCAGGCTCTCCTGTTGGGCATTGAGCAACCCGGAGTTCTGAAAGTTGTGACGATCGTTGTTAACGGCAGAGTAGAACAACCCTCCCGTGACAACTTGCAGCAGACAGAATATGGTGAGGGCAAAGAGAATACCGGTAATCACGTGCAGATTTTTCAGCATAGCGGTCGTCCGTAAGAGAAGAGGCAGGGTTACATCAATACTATCGTCGTAGCGAATTTAAACTTTAATTTTACTATTGCTTAACTAATGGTTTCGTTGCGGAACCTGTTGTTAATCCGGATCATTTTTATGAGGAAGGTCAGCATGAGCAGCATTGATAAAAGCGGCACGTTCACGCTCGGAACGCGTACGGTTAAACGGTTTGGCTATGGTGCAATGCAGCTTGCCGGACCGGGGGTTTTTGGTCCGCCAAAAGACAAAAATGCCGCGCTGGCGGTGCTGCGTGAAGCGGTGGCGGCGGGCGTGAATCACATCGATACCAGCGATTTTTACGGCCCCCATGTAACCAACCAGCTTATCTGCGAGGCGCTTCATCCATACCGGGACGACCTCACGATTGTAACCAAGATCGGTGCCCGACGCGGTGAGGGTGCCTCCTGGCTACCGGCGTTTTCTGCGCAGGAGCTGACGCAGGCGGTGTATGACAACCTGCGTAACCTGAAGCTAGATGTGCTGGACGTGGTTAACCTGCGGATCATGTTTAGCGCCCACGGGCCGGCGGAGGGATCGATTGCCGAGCCGCTAAGCACCCTCGCGGAGCTGCAACAGCAGGGGCTGGTTCGCCATATAGGTCTGAGCAACGTCACCGCTTCACAGGTTGCTGAGGCGCAGAAGATGGTTTCCGTGGTGTGCGTACAGAACATGTACAACCTGGTGAATCGTGGTGACGATGCGCTGGTCGATTCGCTGGCGGAGCAGGGGATTGCCTGGGTGCCGTTCTTCCCGCTGGGGGGCTTCACGCCTCTGCAATCTTCCGGGCTACAGGCGGTGGCGGATTCACTGGGTGCGACGCCGATGCAGGTGGCGCTGGCATGGCTGCTGCAACGCTCGCCAAATATCCTTTTGATCCCGGGAACCTCTTCGGTGGCGCATCTGCATCAAAACCTGGCGGCAGCCGAGCTGGTGTTACCGCCTGAGGCGCTGAAGACGTTAAATTCGCTGGTGAAGTAATCCCGACGGCAACGGAAGCCCGGAGGATCTTTCGGGCTTTTGTTGTTTACGATCCAGTCTGACTCTGTTGACGGTGAAGCGCTAACGCTTCCGCCACGATTTCCTGCTTACTTTTCCGTGTTTCATACGCAGTGACGCGGATGTACTCCATCAGCGCGGGATCGATGCGAGCGCTTAACATCCTGAGATCGGCCTCCTTTGCTAAACCGCGAGCGACACGCTTATCGGGATAATCACGGGCTGGCATAGAAAACGTCCTCCAAAAATTGTCTTGCTGATTTGTGCTGTAAAATATGCGCTAGTCTCAATGTAAAGTCAATGAATAGTGATCGTGTAGTGATTATGATTTGGGGTCGTTATGGTTGAAGTCTTAATGAAGTGTTCATGTAGTGTCTGCGTTATCCACGCTGTGAATCCGCATTTATGCAGAAAGTATCATTTACAGTTCTGTTGATGACTGAATGTTTAACACATCCATGAATAATTTCTGCCTGAAACTTAATTCAGGCTAATCTCTCTGCTTATTAATGGGTATTGCGTAATTGAATCTATTGTCTGAAGGCTCAGCTGTAAAAATCTGAGGTTATAAGAACGGCCTTGTCGGGAAATCCTGATATTCATCCTTTAAGCAACGCCTGGCTGGTCATATATTCCAGCGATAGCGAGGGAGTTAGCGATATTCACTTATTGCACCCGGCTAAAACCATGCAATTGCGCTGGTTTTCATTTCTTACCACATAATAGCTTTTGTCTACGTTCTCTTTTTAATTTATGCTTCGCATACGAACAATTAGCGTTGTGCAGGGTTTTAGCATCGTGGCAGTTAATAAAACCCTGCTTTATATAAAGAAATCAGGAGATTCATTTTTATGTCAGACAATAATCCCCGCCCGTTCGGCTGGTTAGGCCTGTGGTGCCTGCTGGTGGGTGTGGTACTTCTTGTGACGGGGCTGTTCTTTGCCATCGGCGGTTTTAAACTGGTTACCCTGGGAGGGAGTTGGTACTTTCTCATTGCCGGGGTTTTCACGCTGCTCTCTGCAATCCAGTTCTTCCGCCGCAAGTCTTCCGCCGTGGGGCTGTTTGCCCTCGTGTTTCTTGGCACCCTGATTTGGGCATTTTATGATGCCGGACTCGACTTCTGGCCGCTGGTTTCCCGTTTGATGGTACCCGCCGGGCTGATGGTGCTGGCAGCAGCCAGCTGGCCTGCACTGCGCAAGCGTGAAGGAAAACCGTCCTCCACAAAAGGGGCGATGGGGGTCTGTGCAGTCCTTATTATCGGCATGGGCGTCACGTTTGTTCAGATGTTTCAACCCCATCCGACCGTGCCGTTTAGCGGCGACAAGCGCCCCCTGGTGCCGGTAAAAGACGAGGCGAAACAGCAGAACTGGGATCACTACGGTAATACGGCTGGTGGCAGTCGCTTTGTGGCGCTGGACCAGATAACCCGTGACAACGTGAAAGATCTGAAACCGGTCTGGACCTACCATACCGGTGACATTCCGCTAAGCCCGGATGGCAATGGCGCAGAAGATCAGCAAACGCCGCTACAGGTAGGCGATCGTGTCTTCCTGTGTACGCCGCATAACAACGTGATCGCCGTGGATGCCGACAGCGGTAAAGAGATCTGGAAAGCGGAAATCAACGCCAAGTCTGCCATCTGGATGCGCTGCCGTGGTCTGGCGTACTTCGATGCCACCAAACCGCTGGTGCAGCCAACGGTAGCCGGCTCCACGCCGGTTCTGCCTGCGCAGGTCGCACCGGGCGCAGCATGCCAGCGTCGTATTCTGATGAATACCATTGACGGTAAGCTGATCGCGTTAGACGCCGATAACGGCAAATTCTGTCCGGACTTCGGCACTAACGGCAGCGTTAACCTGCATGAAGGGATGGGCGATGTGTCAGATCCCACCTACGTGTTGACGTCGGCACCAACCATGGCGGGCACCACGGTCGTGGTGGGCGGGCGCGTTGCGGATAACGTAAGCACCGATATGCCGGGCGGCGTGCTGCGCGGCTATGACGTGATCACCGGCCAGCTGCGCTGGGCATTCGATCCGCGTAATCCGGATCCGAACTACGTTCTGAAGCCGGGCGAACACTACAAACGTAGCTCCGCAAACTCCTGGGCCCCTATGTCCTGAGATGCGTCGATGAATACCGTGTTTATCCCGATGGGAAGTTCCTCTGTTGACCTGTGGGGCGCTGACCGTATTCCGGAAGACCACAAGTACGCCACCTCAATCCTGGCGCTGGATGCGACAACCGGGAAAGAGAAGTGGGTATACCAGACCGTGCATAATGACCTTTGGGATTTCGACATTCCGATGCAGCCGAGCCTGGTTGATTTCCCAACCAAAGAAGGCAACAAGCCAGCGGTCGTGGTGGGCACCAAGGCGGGGCAGATTTACGTTCTCGATCGCCTGACCGGTAAACCGCTCACTGAAGTGAAAGAGGTTCCGGTAAAACCAGCGGATATTCCGCGTGAGCAGTATCCCGCAACGCAGCCACGTTCCGTGGGCATGCCGCAGATTGGCGCGGAAACCCTGAAAGAGTCTGATATGTGGGGAGCGACGCCGTTTGACCAGCTGGCCTGTCGTATCAGCTTCAAATCGATGCGTTACGACGGTCTGTACACGATGCCGGGCACCGATATTTCCCTGAGTTTCCCGGGCTCGCTGGGAGGAATGAACTGGGGCAGTCTGTCCACGGATCCGAACAACCAGTACATTTTCGTCAACGACATGCGTCTGGGTCTGTGGGTTCAGCTGATTAAGCAAGATCCGCAAAGCGCAGTGGCAAACACCGGCGGTGAAGCCGTGAACGCCGGAATGGGCGCCGTTCCTATGAAAGGGACGCCATACTCGGTCAACAAAAACCGCTTCATGTCACCGCTGGGCATTCCGTGCCAGAAACCCCCGTTTGGCACCCTGTCCGCCATTGACCTGAAAACGCAGAAAATCGTCTGGCAGGTGCCGGTCGGTACCGTTCAGGATACCGGTCCGTTTGGGGTAAAAATGCGCATGCCAATGCCTGTCGGTATGCCGACGCTGGGCGGTACGCTCGCCACTCAGGGCGGTCTGGTCTTTATTGCCGGAACCCAGGATTACTACCTGCGTGCCTTTGATTCCTCTACGGGGGAAGAAGTGTGGAAAGCGCGTCTCCCGGTGGGTAGCCAGGGCGGTCCTATTAGCTATGTATCACCGAAAACCGGTAAACAGTACATTCTGATTTCTGCCGGCGGTGCACGTCAGTCACCGGATCGTGGTGACTACGTGATTGCCTACGCGCTGGATAAGTAACAGCGAAATAAGCAGCCAGGCCCCGTCTTTGTACGGGGCTTTTTTTATGGCTAAAAATCACGCATACCGGGAAAGCGGCGGTTTCGGTCAGCCAGCGAAAAGCACCCGCCAGCGGCGGCGGCGGCGAGTCATTTCGCGCCACAGCGCGATGATCTCATCATGTTGCAGGGCATCGATAGCCTGCGGGGTTAACACCGGCAAACCATAGCGCTGGCGAAGGGCGGTCACTGCCGTGGTGCTGGCATCCCTCGGTGACCGGATCTGCGTCGCCAGCTGCTGTCGCAATAGGCTGAACCCGGATTCATCGCACGGCGTCAGCTCGCGCAAAAAGCGTTTACAACAGCCCAGCAGATTCACGGGAGAACGGTCAGGTGACTGTAGGGCCAGCAGCAGGCCATCACGATCGGCAATACGCTGATAACGACAGCTGACCACGTAGCCAATTTGCTGTTCCACGCGCAGGCGCTGGAAAAATTGTGGTTCGCAGCATAGCGCCAGCAGCCGCAGCGCGGCGAGCGAAGCGCCCGGCGGCAGCGGAATAAACACCAGCAGCGCCGAGTCCGCGCTGGCGTGCGGGATACGTTCGATTCCGCCGGGACAATCGCTAAACGGCGACCCCTTAGCGTTAACTGGCGCCCGGAGCAGGCCAAGCTGCCGGGCTAACCCGTGCGCGTGTTCGGCGCTGCCGCCAGCTAACGCCGCCAGCCAGCCGTCCCGGGGCGGTTCCGATGCCAGCCGTTCAGGCAATTGCTTAAGCAGCTGACGGATCGCGATGCCTTCTGGCGCTGGCGTAATAGCCGGTGTGGGGCGGGAGAGGCGATCGGCAATCGCCCTGATGATGGGTTCCGCCGTCACCACTGCATCAGGCAGCCGCAGGGTCAGCTGCCAGCTACCCTCCACCGTTTGCCACTCGCCGCTGCCGCCGATATGGCGCAGTTCAGCCAGAAGAGGGCGTAATTGTTTGCCTGCCGCCACCCCCTGTGACTCGCTTACGCGCGAATAAAAAGGCCTGCGGAGGATCAGCGTCGGCGCTTGATCCTGCGCCGGTAAATGCAGCAGCGGAACGGCTTCTGGCGTCAAGGCTGGGGCAGAATATTGGGTAGCCTGTGGGTAGAAGGAAAACGCAATGGGGCTCTCATCCGCAACCGGCTGGCGACGCCAGTGGCTAAGCGGCAGGGCAAATCCCTGGCTGGAAATTGTTCCGGCGGCGTCCATTTTTTTGCAGGCCAGATACGAGGTGGGCGCCGCCAGTAAGTCGGCACAGAAGGCGGAAAAATTAACCGGCGCCGCGCCGGGTGCAAAACCAAACGCCCGCTGGCGAAGCTGGTCAAGGGCCGACAGGGCGCTAAAGCGCTGCTGTGCCAGCCGATAATAATGCCGCTGTTGCTCTTGCGTCGTTTGCTGTAGGGCCCGCAACCAGCGCGTGATATGCGGATCTATGGCCTCGGGCCGTTCGCCGTCAAGCGTTAGCGCCAGCCAGCCGTAATCGTCATCCTGATAAAGCCAGTCCAGCGATACCTCTTCTGCCAGCCCGCGCGCCCGCAGCCCGTCAATCAGGCTTCCGGGGGCCTCGTCCAGCAAGAATTCACGAAGCAAGGTGACGTTGTCACATTTTCGGATTAGCGGACAGCGCCACAGCGCGGGTCGCTCCGTCACCGCCAGCTGATAATCTGCTTCAGTGCTAAGGCGTAACGGGGGGGCGGCTTCAGGCACGCCACCCGAAGCAAAACCTGTCGCAAACGTATGGGCAAGCTCGGCTAGCGCATCCAGCGTTTGCGGTCCCTGTAGCCACAATTGCAGGTGTCCGGCCACATAATAGCGGCGATGAAATCCGCGCAACGCGGCGTGCAGCGATCCCGTGTCTTGCCCCAGAGATTCATGGCTACCCACCTGAAAACGGCGAAAAGCCCCCGGTTGTTCCATCGCGTGGCGCGCCGCGGCTTCGCGCCGGGCGGCATCATGCTGCTGGATAAGCCTGTTTTCCGCATCAATGACCGCCACTTCGCGCTGGATGTCCTGCCGGGAAAGCAGCGGCGCCTGCACCATATCCCGCAGTCGTGCGACGCCGTCGGACAGGTTATCGGCGGCAACGTCGAAGAAAAACGCGCTATGGCGAGCCAGCGTGGTGGCGTTGACGCTGCCGCCCTGACGCTGGATCCAGGCCATGAGCCGATCGTCGTCCCGATAGCGCTCGCTACCGCGGAACAGCAGGTGCTCAAGCAAATGCGCGAGGCCGGCGAAGCGCGGTGGCTCATGATGGCTTCCGGCGTTCACGCGCACAAGCGCCGCCGCGCGCGTCGCCTGCGGCTGATGAACCAGCGTGGCGCGTAAACCGCCCGCCAGCTCAACGATGCGGATGGTCATTGTCGCTACAGTTCCCGGGTTTTATAGATAAGCTGAGAACGGGTTCGGTTGCGGAACTGAAGCTGGCCAATTTTCATATCGCTACAGGCTGCTTCGCGTCGCGCGTCCAGAATTTTATGATGATGCGGCGATTTGCTGCACACCGGATCGGCGTTATCAGCATTCCCGGTAAGCATAAAGGCCTGGCAGCGGCAGCCGCCGAAGTCTTTCTCTTTTTCATCGCAGGAGCGGCACGGCTCCGGCATCCAGTCAAACCCGCGATAGCGGTTGAAGCCGAAAGAGTCATACCAGATGGATTCCAGGCTCTGCTCAAGCACCGAGGGGAATTCCACCGGCAGCTGGCGCGCGCTGTGGCAGGGCAGCGCCGTGCCTTCCGGGGTCACGCTGAGGAAAATCGACCCCCAGCCGCCCATACAGCCTTTTGGCCGCTCCTCGTAATAATCAGGAGTGACGAACAGCAGGTTGGTCAGACTGCCGCTGGCGGCCATTTTTTGCCGGTAGTCAGCGACCACGCGTTCAGCGCGGGCGATCTGTTCCCGCGTCGGCAGAAGCCCCTGACGGTTGAGGAACGCCCACCCGTAGAACTGGCAGGTGGCAAGTTCGACGTCATCGGCGTCCAGTTCGATGCACAGTTCGATGATCTTATCGATCTGATCGATATTGTGCCGGTGCAGGACGAAATTCAGCACCATCGGGTAATCGCGCGCTTTGACCGCTTTGGCCATCGCCAGCTTCTGCTGGAAGGCTTTTTTATTCCCCGCCAGCGCAGCGTTAAGCACTTCATCGCTGGCCTGGAAGCTTATCTGGATATGGTCCAGACCCGCCTCGCTGAACGCGTCGAGCTTGCTCTCCGTCAGGCCAATTCCCGAGGTGATCAGGTTGGTATAAAAACCGAGATCGCGGGCGGCGCGAATCAGCTCCGGCAGGTCTTTACGCGTCAACGGTTCGCCGCCGGAAAAGCCTATCTGCACGCTGCCCATCGCCCGCGCCTGGCGGAAAACGTCGATCCACTGTTCGGTGGTGAGCTCCTGGTCCTGCCGGGCGAAGTCCAGCGGGTTAGAGCAGTAAGGACACTGTAGCGGACAGCGATAGGTCAGCTCCGCCAGCAGCCACAGCGGTGGATTGACGGCGGGTTTATTCTGGCTCACGGAAAATGATCCACTTCTGTTGATAAGCGATTTGCAGGAATTCAACGACGTCGTCATCCACGCCGCCGGCTTCCGGGAAGCGTTCGTTGAGTACGGCAATAATGGCTGCCGCATCGCGTTGGCCATCGACCTGTTCGAGGATGGCGGCCGCGGTGTCATTGAGTTTAGCCATGCCTTCCGGATAGAGGATCACATGGCTGTCCTGCGCGGCTTCCCATTGCAGGCGATAGCCGCGACGAAAGGCGACAATTGAGTTCTTTTGCATGCTTATACCAGTCGGGTTGTGTGCCAGGCCGCTTTGTCGGTGACCGTGTGATAAGGCGGACGCTGTAGCGCGTAGGCCATGGTCATCGCGTCGAGCATTGACCACAGGATATCGAGTTTAAACTGAAGGATCTCCAGCATCCTGTTCTGCTTTTCCGCGCTGTCACAGTAACTCTTCGCCAGCTCCAGACCGTGTTCAACGTCGCGGCTGGCCTGGCTGAGGCGGCTACGGAAATAAAAATAGCCTTCCTCTTTGATCCACGGATAGTGCTGTGGCCAGCTGTCGAGACGCGACTGATGAATTTGCGGGGCAAACAGCTCGGTTAGCGAGCTGCATGCCGCCTCCTGCCAGTTGGCGCGGCGGGCGAAGTTAACGTAAGCGTCGACGGCGAAACGGACGCCGGGCAGCACGTGGCGTTCGCTAATTAAGTCGTCACGGCTAAGCCCCACGGCCTCGCCCAGCTGGAGCCAGGCTTCAATACCGCCATCATGACCGTTGCTGCCATCGTGATCGAGGATGCGCTGCACCCATTTGCGACGCGTGTGCGGATCCGGGCAGTTCGCCATAATTGCCGCGTCCTTCAGCGGGATCGTCGTCTGATAGTAAAAA
Source organism: Enterobacter cloacae complex sp. (assembly GCF_900322725.1). NCBI lineage: Bacteria > Pseudomonadati > Pseudomonadota > Gammaproteobacteria > Enterobacterales > Enterobacteriaceae > Enterobacter > Enterobacter cloacae complex sp. The sequence goes on from NZ_LT991957.1 coordinate 4,120,733, forward strand.
CGGTTCGCCACCCAGCCCTGGATTTGCTCGCGGCTGGCCTCGCCGTTATGCATCGCAATATGGTACGGATGGTGAATATGATAATAGGCGCCTTTCGCCCGAAGGGCGTGTTCAAACTCTTGCGGCGAGAGCGTTTCGCGAATGTGCATAGTTAGTCCTGAAGCGTGATGGTCATCCCGTCCCAGCTCACTTCTATTCCCTGCTGCGTGAGGGCGTGACGCTGCGGCGATTGCTCGTTTAGGATCGGGTTAGTGTTATTAATGTGTATCAGAATCTTGCGCTTTGCCGGCAGTGAGGCCAGCAGCGCCATCATGCCGTGTTCATCGCCGAGCGCCAGATGGCCCATGTCGCGGCCGGTATTGCGCCCGACGCCGGCGGCCTGGAGCTCATCGTCCTGCCAGACGGTGCCGTCAATCAGCAGACAGTCCGCTTTTTTAAGCCACGGCAGAATGGCGTCATCGGGTTCACCGAGACCCGGCGCGTAGAACAGCGTCTGACCGTTGCGGCGGTTTTCTATAAACAGCGCCACGTTATGCCCCGGCAGCGGGCGGTCGCGCCACGGTGAATAGGGTGGTGCGTTACTGGCGATGGGGACAGCGGTAAACTGCAAATCAGGGCAGGCTTCCACGCTAAAGGCGGTGAGCGGGGCGATCGGATGATGAATCAGGCCGCCGTTCCAGTGCCGTAGCATGGTAAAAATCGGGAAACCGCTGGTTAGATCTTCATGCACCTCGGGCGTACACCATACCTGATGCGGGCAGCCCTCGCGCAGGCTGAGCAGCCCTGTGGTATGGTCAATCTGGCTGTCGGTGAGAATAATGCCGCCAATATGCGTGCCGCGCAGAACCTCTTTCTTGTTCAGTTCTGGCGTGTGGGCAATCTGCTGGCTGATATCGGGCGAGGCGTTACACAGCACCCACTCTTTGCCGTTATCGCTGACGATGATCGACGATTGAGTGCGAGGGGTCGCCTGAAGAGTACCGTTGCGCAAACCCTGACAGTTGGCACAGTTACAGTTCCACTGTGGGAAACCGCCGCCGGCGGCGGAACCGAGGACTTTAATAAACATGAAGATAGGCCAGGTAGTAAAACGAAAATGCCCGCACGAATGGCGGGCTGAGTGATTAGCGGTTGGAAATGTACAGCGTCACTTCCAGGCCAAGACGTAAATCAATAAAAGCAGGTTTCTTCCACATCGTTTTTTCCTCTTTAAAAATACAGCACTAACGCCATCGTTTGTGCCAGTTTTGTGATGGTCATCAAATAATGCGCTACAGGGGGGCAAAGCTCAACCCAAAATATGTAAGGAATTAACGTAATGTTTACAACGCAACCTATTGTTGCCAAACATTTTGCAATACCTTTCGCCAGTTGCCCCACAGCAGTTTATTCAGCACAAATTGATCATAGCCGCTATCGCGCAACGCGCCGATCAGCCGCGGTAAACCACTCACATCGTGCAACTCATCCGGCAACGTAATGCCGTCAAAATCGGAGCCGAGCGCGACGTGATCGTCACCCATGATGTTAATAAGATAGTCGATATGGCGAACGATTGTGCTCAGCGGAGTATCACTATCGCGTTTACCGTCGGCGCGCAGAAAGGCGTTGCCGAAATTAACGCCCACCACGCCGCCGCTGTCGCGGATAGCCAGCAGCTGCCGATCGGTCAGATTGCGCGGTTGCGGGCACAGCGCATGGGCGTTGGAATGGGTGGCGACCAGCGGGGAAGAGGAATGACGAGCGGTATCCCAGAACGCCTTTTCATTCATATGCGAGACGTCAATCAGCATGTTCAGAGCGTTAGCCTGCCTGACGAGGGCGATCCCCTCTGCGGTAAGCCCTGGGCCGCTGTCCGGGCTGCCGGGAAATGCCCCGTTAATGCCGGTGCCGAAACGGTTAGCAATGTTCCAGAAAGGCCCAATGCTGCGCACGCCGGCGGCATAAAAGGCCTGTAGATCGTCTCCCTCGCCGTCAAAACCGCCCGCGCCCTCAATATGCGCCACCATTGCCAGCACCTTATCCTGACGGCAGCGTTCGATATCCGCCGCGCTCAGGCACAACCGCGCCCGGTCTGCGGAGTGTGCGATAAGCTGCTTAAGGATCGTCAACTGCTGCCAGAGAATGTCGATCGGCTCCCACGGCTCGCTGGCGTATTGCGGCGCCATGCGGGCGATATACGCCTGCGGCGGCACGAACAGCGCGAACAGCCCGCCGGAAAATCCGCCTTGCTGCATACGGGGATAATCGAGATGTCCGTTCTCAATACCGGAAAAGAAGGCCGTTACCGGATCCTGGCGATGGTGAAGCCACAAGTTAAGCAACAGGTCATTGTGACCATCAAAAATCGCCATAGCGCATCCCACTGTCTTGTAATGCCGAAAAAGTTGCCTGGCACGATAACCGATTTGTCCCGTCCGGCAAGGGGAAATTTACAACTTAGCAGCAATTGTTAATATCACTTAACATTAAGGCGATCGGCACATCGTATTGTTGCCGATGGGCGGTAAAGCCATTGATATTATTTCTTCTTGTTCATCATCGCCTTGAGATCGGCAAAAGGGTTAAACGTAGCGACACCCACGTCTTTTTGCGCATCCTCACCCGCGACAACGGTGGTGCCATACTGGTCTGCTTCGGTGTACTTTGAGTGTTCGTGGTCGTGGCAAAACAGGCATAACAGCTCCCAGTTACTGCCGTCTTCCGGGTTATTGGTGTGATCGTGGTCGATATGGTGAACCGTGAGTTCACGAAGATTCGAATAAACAAACTCTCGCGAGCAGCGCCCGCAGACCCACGGGTAAATTTTTAGCGCTTTTTCACGGTAGCCGCTTTCCAGCCGTGCGTAGTTTTTGGGGATCAGAGCCATTGCTGTTGTTACCTGTTAAAAAAGAATAGTTCACACTATATCCCATTATGAGATGGCAGGAGAATGCCTCCTCGGCAGGAGGGATGCCTGTGGTCTGCGTTTTCTGTCAGTTTATTTGAAGCATTCCGTTAAATAATCCCCATTTATTCTCATCCGCGAATGCGTAGAGTAGGGATCACGCAATGCTTCATCAGGATACTTCACTATGAAAAAGATTGGATTTTTGTCGTTTGGTCACTGGACGCCGTCTTCCCAGTCCGGCACGCAGACCGCGGCTGACGCGCTGCTACAGTCCATCGATCTGGCGGTCGCCGCTGAAGAGCTGGGCGCGGACGGCGCTTATTTCCGCGTGCACCACTTTGCCCGCCAGCTCAGTTCGCCATTTCCCTTGCTGGCTGCGATAGGCGCGAAAACCAAACGCATCGAAATTGGTACGGGCGTGATCGACATGCGGTACGAGAATCCGCTGTATATGGCGGAAGATGCTGGCGCGGCAGATCTTATCTCCGGCGGGCGATTACAGCTGGGTATCAGCCGGGGCTCCCCGGAGCAGGTGATTGATGGCTGGCGTTATTTTGGTTACGTGCCGCAGGAAGGGGAAAACGAATCCGATATGGCGCGCCGCCACACCGAAGTACTGCTTGATGTATTACGTGGTGAAGGGTTTGCGAAGCCTAACCCACAGCCGATGTTCCCCAACCCGCCGGGATTGTTGCGTCTGGAGCCGCATTCAGAAGGCTTACGCGATCGTATCTGGTGGGGGGCTGGCTCCAATGCAACGGCAGTATGGGCGGCCAAGCTGGGGATGAACCTGCAAAGCTCAACGCTAAAAGACGATGAAACCGGCGAGCCGTTTCATATTCAGCAGGCAAAACAGATCCGTGCCTACCGACAGGCCTGGGCAGAGGCTGGGCATACCCGTCAGCCGCGCGTTTCGGTCAGCCGCAGTATTATTGCCCTGATGGACGATCGCGACCGGACGTATTTCGGTTCAGGCCGCAACGAGAGCGACAGCATTGGCTATCTGGATGAGAAAACGCGGGCAATTTTCGGACGCAGTTACGCCGCAGAGCCAGACAAGCTGATTGAACAGCTGAAAAAGGATGAAGCGATCGCTGAAGCGGATACGCTATTGCTTACCGTGCCGAATCAGCTGGGCGTGGCATACAACGCGCATGTCATCGAGTCCATACTGAAACATGTCGCACCGGAAATGGGATGGCGCGACCGTAATGCTTAATCTGGCCCTCTGGTATCGCCGGTTTGGTGAGCCTGAATCGGTACTGCAACCGGAAACCGCGCCCTTGTCGCCGCGCCAGCCGGGAGAGATACGTGTGCGCATGCTTTTTTCGCCGGTGAACGCCTCCGATCTTATCCCCATAACCGGGGCGTATCGCCATCGCACGCCGCTGCCTGCGATAGCCGGTTATGAAGGGGTCGGAATAGTAACCGAAACGCCCGCCGCTTACCCGACGCTGCTGGGCAAGCGGGTGCTGCCGTTACGGGGGAAGGGGACGTGGCAGCGTTATGTCGATTGCCCGGCAGGGTACGCGGTTCCTGTCCCGGACGACGTCGACTCGCTTCTTGCCGCGCGGGCGTATATCAACCCGCTTGCCGCGCAGATGATGCTGGACCGCTATCCTCCGGCCGGAAAAACGGTGCTGCTCACCGCTGCCGGTTCTGACTGCGCCGTTCTGCTCGGGCAATGGGCTCGTCAGGCGGGTGCAGAGGCGGTTTATGGGATCCACCGCTCGCCCGTGCACGCTCAACGTTTGGCCGAATTAGGGATCGTCCCCATTGCGCAACAGGATATGGCCGCAGTCAACGCTGCCGCCGCGCGCGCAGACGTGGTGTACGACGCCACGGGCGGCAGCCTGGCGGAAACGATCCTGGGCGTGATGCCTGAAAGCGGCACGTTTGTCTGCTACGGGCTGCTCTCAGGTCAGACGTTCCGGCAGCAGCGGGCGCTGCCGCGCGTGGCGTGGTTTCACATTCGTAATTACCTGGACGCACTCAGCACGGAGGCGTGGCAGGCGGAGTTTCAGCGCATCTGGCCGAAACTGCGGGCCAGCCAGTGCAGCGATGTCACCCTTTACCCTCTGACGGAATGGCAGCGGGCATTGGGCAACTATCGCGAAGCGGGTAGAACGCGCAAGCCCGTGCTGTCGATGGAGAATTAATCGGCCTTATGGCTCATGTCGCTCAGCAGTACAGCGATACTTTGTCCACCGGCGGTCTGCTCCAGGCCAATTTTCACAATAATGGTCAGTGGAACGGAGAGCAGCATGCCGACAGGCCCAAGCAGCCAGCCCCAGAAGATCAGGGACAGGAACACAACGAGGGTTGAAAGCCCCAGCCCACGCCCCATGATGCGTGGCTCAAGAATGTTCCCGAAGACAAGGTTAATCACCAGATAGCCTGCCAGCAGAATCAGCGCATCATACAAACCGCTGAAAACCAGCACCTGAAGGATAGGGGGGATCGCCGCCAGCACGGAGCCGATGTTAGGAATGTAGTTAAGGGCAAAGGCCAGCAGCCCCCAGACAAAGGCGAAACGCACGTCCAGCGCGGCGAGCATCCCCCAGACCACAAATCCCGTCACCAGACTGATGGCCGTTTTCAGCACCAGATAGCGTGAAACGCTGTCGAGCGCGCGCTGAATGGCGCCCATTCCTTCCACCGGACGCACCATAATGTGCTGTAGCTTTGCAGGCAGTTGAGGGACTTCCAGCAGCATAAACACGACCGTCAGGAACAGCAGGAAAATGGAGGTCATGGCGTTGGAAAGCTGTGCCAGCAGGCTGGTGACAATCGTCATGGCAGCATTCGGATCGATGTATTTAAGCAACTCCTCAACCGAGACTTCAATGCCGGCGCGTTGCAGCCAGGGTTCAATTTGCAGCAGCGGGGTCGCCAGGGAAGAACGGTATGTCGGTAGGGTTCGCGCCAGCTCGTTCAGGGATGTTCCCAGATAGGCAACTAACAGCACCATCGCAACGATGATAATACTGATAAGCAGGCTGATCGCCAGCACGCGCGGTATGCGCATCCGCACCATCCGCTGCACCAGCGGGTTGAGGATCACCGCGATAAAAAGCGCCAGGATAAAGGGCACGATGATATCGGCCGCAAAACGAACGCCGGTCAAAATGATCACCAGCATGCCCAGCATGATGACTATCTTAAGCCCGTTGAGGGTGATAATGGGTTTGGCCATGGACGTTCCTGAAAAGTTTTTTATTTATAATAGAGGGGAAAGCGGATTAAAAAAACTAACCAAAATCAAACAGACTGGGTAAAGAAATGAAAAGACTTTGAGTAAATTCCTGGCTTATGATACAAATCAGGCGTGTTCAACTACTGAGGACAATTTTCATCCGCAAAGACGAGAAGCAACAACGCGGATAATTGTAATTTTATGGACAATTTGTTCAGGACGTATTTTTCAAACAACACTGCTCTGTTTTCAACCTCCCTCTGCATGCTTTCCGGTGAACAACACTGGCGTTCCGCGCTATAGTCACGTCTTCTGCCTGAGCTGGCGCTATGCGCTTAGCTAACTGATTTAATTCCCAATTTTTTGGTTTGCTGTCCGCAGCGAGCCTCGATGGATTATATTCTCAAGCAGGAGAAAAACATGTTTTACTGGATTTTATTAGCGCTGGCTATCGTAGCTGAAATTACCGGCACCCTGTCGATGAAATGGGCGAGCGTGAGTGATGGCAGCACCGGATTTATTTTGATGCTGGTCATGATTACGCTTTCCTATATTTTCCTCTCCTTCGCGGTTAAAAAAATCGCGCTGGGCGTGGCATACGCCCTGTGGGAAGGTATTGGTATTTTATTGATTACGCTGTTCAGCGTCATGATATTTGATGAAACCCTGACGACAATGAAAATTGCCGGGTTGACGACCCTGGTGGCAGGTATCGTGCTGATTAAATCGGGTACGCGCAAGCCAACAAAACAGCAGAAGGAGCAGACCCATGCAGCAGTTTGAATGGATCCACGCGGCCTGGCTGGGTTTAGCGATCGTTCTGGAAATTATTGCGAACGTCTTTCTGAAGTTCTCCGACGGTTTTCGTCGTAAAGCTTACGGCCTGCTATCGATTGCCGCAGTGCTGGGGGCGTTTAGCGCCCTGTCACAGGCGGTAAAAGGCATCGATCTTTCCGTGGCCTATGCGCTGTGGGGCGGCTTCGGTATTGCCGCCACCCTGGCGGCAGGCTGGATTATGTTCGGGCAGCGTTTAAACAATAAAGGCTGGATAGGGCTGGTATTACTGCTCGCCGGCATGATCATGATTAAACTGGCCTGAGTAACCTACTGCTGCGCCAGGGCTTCCAGCCTGTCGCGAAAACCGGTCACCGCCAACGCCCGGTTATCGGCGCGCCAGCGGTCTTTCGCCGCCGGAGCTGAACTCTGAACGCCAATCAGTTGCCAGCCGTTAGCGGTTTTTAACATCAGGGGCGATCCGCTATCACCCGGTAGCGTATCGCACTGATGCGAAAGCACACTGTTTTGCGCCCAGCCCGTCACCACGCAGTCCGTATGGGTGTAAAGCGAATCGAGGTGATCAACAGGGTAGCCTGACTGCGTTACTTTGCGGTCGGCGGCCTTCAGGGCGGCGGTGAGCGCGTCTTTGTCGCCATCAAAAAGCGGTAGCGGAGCGATCCCGGACGGCGGATAACGCAAAACGATCAGACCGAAATCCCAGGATGCCGCCCCGGGCGGCACAATCCAGCCATCGCCATCCGGTTTTAAGCGTTTACCGAGCGACGGATCCACCCGCCCCTCAATACCATGGATTTCGTAGCGCCATATTCCTTTTTGCGACACAAAGCGCAGGGCGATCGCTTTATCCGGTTTGCCCTCGGGCGGCATTAGCAGGCAATGACCTGCCGTCAGCGCAAGGCGTGGCGTAATGAGCGTTGCGGTACATAAATTGCCGCTGGCGGTTTCCAGTTGCCCGATGGCATCCCAGGGCGCTTCGGTAGGATCGGTGACACGCGTACGATCGTCATGACCAAAAAACAGCGTCTTTACCTCTTTGGCGCTAATAGCGACTTCGTCACCATCATCCGCATGTGAAAAGCCAGCAAAAAGGCTAAACGTTCCCAGTAACAACACAACAGATTTACGCATATCACACTCTGGTGGGGGTAATTATGATTATTAAACGTGAACCCTATGAAAATACTATAGACGCGACAGCGAGAAAGTGGGAGTAAAATCAGCGTGCTACATTCAGGAAAGATAAAAGTGGCTGGCGATGAGCGCGCACAAGATTAGCAGGATAAGAATGAACTCAAACCGATAGCGCCGCAGCATACGCCCTCCGGATAAAAAAACGGCGCTGACCTCAAACCCGTTCAGCGCCGGTTTACCAACGTGCCCCGAAGGGCACGGTTAAGCTTGTACTCTTACGCTGCTGGCTGTGCAGCAGGTTTAGCCGCTTCGTGTTTTGCCGCTTTTTTGTGATGCTTTTTAGCCGCCTGTGCTTTCTGCTCTACCGCGGGTTTTGCCGCTTTTTTGTGGTGCTTTTTAGCCGCCTGCGCTTTCTGTTCTGCCGCAGGTTTAGCCGCTTTGTGATGTTTTTTATGGTGAACCGTTTTGGCCGGAGCAGAAGTGGTCGCCGCAGGCGCTGCGGTGGCGGTAGTTTCAGCCGCGAATGCAGCAGAAGACAGACCCATAGCAGCGGCAACAACCAGAGCTAATACTTTTTTCATTTTCATACCCTCGAATTTGGTTTTTCATTTAACCCCACTGCGGGGCCGTTGAAAGAACTATATCCCTGTAAATTCGAGGTTTCCGTGAGTGATTGGTATCGGCGTGTAACCGTATGTACAACGCCGGGGGCGTCACCCCGGCGCGTTCGGTTACAGATAGCGGGAAGTCAGGTGTTCGCGGAAGTAACGGATGTTCAAATCCTCACCCGTAGCCTGAGTGATTAACTGCGACGTGCTGAAGCGGCTGCCGTGCTGCCAGATGTTCTGACGCAGCCAGTCAAACAGCGCCGAGAAATCGCCTCCGGCAATGGATGCCTGCAACCCGGGCAGCGCAGTTTTGGCGGCATGGAAGAGCTGTGCCGCGTACATTGCCCCCAGCGTGTAAGACGGGAAGTAGCCAAAACCGCCGTCGGTCCAGTGGATATCCTGCATACAGCCGTTGCGATAATTATCCTTGGTGGATAGCCCAAGCCAGGCCTGCATTTTCTCATCCCACAGGGCGGGAATATCGTCGACTTCGATTTCGCCGTTGATCAGCGCGCGCTCGATCTCATAGCGCAGCACCACGTGCGCCGGATAACTCACTTCATCCGCATCCACGCGGATGTATCCCGGCTTCACGCGCTGGTTCCAGGCAATGAAATTCTCTTCACTGAACGCCGCCTGACTGCCGAAACGGGCATGGACCGCCGGAAGCAGATGCTTGAGGAATGCCTCGCTGCGGCCCAGCTGCATCTCAAAGAACAGACTCTGGGATTCGTGGATCGCCGTAGAGCGCGCCAGCGCAACGGGCTGCCCGGCCCACGCTCGGGGAAGATTTTGCTCGTAGCGGGCATGTCCGGTTTCGTGGATCACGCCGAAAAGTGCGCTGAGCAACTCGTCTTCATCGTAACGCGTGGTGATACGCACATCTTCCGGCACGCCGCCGCAGAACGGGTGGGCGCTAACGTCCAGACGACCGCCGTTAAAATCGAAGCCCAGCATTTTCATCGCTTCCAGACCCAGCTCGCGCTGCGTGGCGGTCGGGAAGGGACCCTGTGGCGGAACGAACGATCGCTGAGCCTGTTTTTCCACAACCTTTGCCAGCAGGTCCGGCAGCCACGACTTCATATCGCCAAACAGCACATCCAGGCGGGCGCTGGTCATGTCGGGTTCAAAAATATCCAGCAGCGCGTCGTAAGGCGTGCAGCCTTTTGCCTCGGCGCGCAGGCGAGCTTCTTCACGACTGAGCTTCACCACCTCTTTCAGGTTGGCTGAAAAGCCCTGCCAGTCGTTGGCCGGACGCTGAGTGCGCCAGGCGTGTTCACACTTGCTGCCTGCCAGCGATTTTGCCTCTACCAGCGATTCCGGCAGTAAGGTGGCCTGCTGGTAGTGGCGCGTCATTTCACGCAGGTTGGCCTGCTCTACGTCGTTCAGATCTTCTTCAGCCGCCGCAGCCAGCCATTCACCCACTTTTTTATCGGTCAGGATCTGATGTTGCAGGACGCTCATCTCCGCCAGCGCTTCACCGCGCGCGGCGCTGCCGCCGGGCGGCATCATGGTGAACATGTCCCAGCTGGCGATGGAGGAGAGGTGCGAGAAGCGGGAGAGACGCTGGAAGGTGCGGGTGAGTTGTTGATAGTTATTGTTTTTCATGAAGTCCTCGTGTCTGAATCAGCCGATGACAAAAATTAGCATCGGCTCGATTTAAACACGAAGAGGGGTGAATGTTAATGCAGACGTTGATGCAGGCTCGCGCCCACCAGCAGCGCCGCGCACAGCATCAGGGCGATAAACCCGCCCACGCCGTTCCAGCCGTAGTGATGCCAGAACACGCCGCCGAGGGTCCCGGCGATGCTGGAACCCAGGTAATAGCTAAACAGATACAGCGACGACGCCTGACCTTTGGCGCGGCGCGCGCGCGGGCCAATCCAGCTGCTGGCAACGGAGTGCGCGGCAAAGAAGCCGGCAGAGAAGAGCAGCATCCCGGCAAAAATCAGCCACAGGGAGGAGAACAGCGTCATCAGCAGCCCGAACAGCATCACGGCGGTGGAAACCAGCATCACCGGCCCGCGGCCAAAGCGAGCGGTCATGGCCCCGGCTTTTGGTGAACTCCACGTCCCGGTGAGATACGCCACAGAGAGCAAACCCACCAATGCCTGGTTGAGATGCCACGGCGAGAGCATCAGCCGGTAGCCAATATAGTTAAACAGCGTGACGAATGACCCCATCAGCAGGAATCCCATCAGAAACAGTCGCGGCAAACCTTTGTCGCGCCAGTGCAGACGGAAGTTGATAAACAGCGTCTTCGGACGCAGGGAGGTCGGGCGGAAATGGCGCGATTCCGGCAAAATTTTCCAGAACATCAGCGCCGAGGCGAGCGCGAAGCAGCCGATAACGGCCAGCGCAATGCGCCAGCTAAAGAAATCCGTAAATACACCGCTCAGCAGGCGTCCACTCATCCCGCCGATAGAGTTCCCGCTAATGTACAGCCCCATTGAGAAGGCCACGAAACTCGGGTGGATCTCTTCGCTGAGATAGGTCATCCCGACCGCCGCCACGCCGCTGAGAGAGAGCCCAATCAGCGCGCGCATGACCAGAATACCGTGCCAGCTGGTCATCATGGTAGAAAGCAAGGTACACACGGAGGCCAGCATTAACGCCGTTACCATGACCTGCTTACGTCCGATAGCATCCGAAAGTGGACCGGTAAACAGCAGACCAATCGCCAGCATTCCGGTGGAAATGGAAAGGGAAATACTGCTGCTGGCTGGCGACACGCCAAACTCATGCGACAGAACCGGCAGGATCGGCTGAACGCAGTAGAGCAGGGCAAAGGTAGCGAGTCCCGCTGAGAAGAGCGCCAGCGTGACGCGCATAAACTGGGGAGTACCACGCTTAATAAACTGAACCGGCTGCGGTGCTGCGGGTAAATCATCAATGTCGCTGGCCGGCGCGATATCAATAGTCGTTGTACGGCTCACACATAATCCTTGCTTAAACATCCCCGTGGTTTCTGGTGACGGGTATGACCACAAGATCAGAGTAGGAAAATGTAAATATTCTGTCTAATATATTAATAATCTCAAATGATACTTTAAAAATATGAATATCGAGCTGCGTCACCTCCGCTATTTTGTCGCCGTCGCCGAAGAGCTGCATTTTGGCCGCGCGGCGGCAAGGCTGAATATCTCTCAGCCACCGCTAAGCCAGCAGATCCAGATCCTGGAGCAGCAGGTGGGGGCGCGTCTGCTGGCGCGAACCAACCGTAGCGTGAGCCTGACGGCAGCGGGAAAACAGTTTCTCACCGATAGCCGACAGATCCTGAGCATGGTGGAAGACGCCGCCGCCAGAGCGGAACGGCTTTATCTCGGTGAGACGGGGGAGCTGCGCATCGGGTTTACCTCCTCGGCCCCCTTTATCAGCGCTGTTTCACAAACGCTCTCATCGTTTCGCCGTCACTTTCCGGATGTGCATATTCAGACGCGTGAAATAAATACCCGGGAGCAAATCGCGCCGCTGAACGAAGGATCGCTCGACCTGGGGTTGATGCGTAACACGCAGTTGCCTGATACCCTGGCGTGGCAGGTGATCCTGCGAGAACCGCTGATGGCGATGATCCCCAGCGACCATCCTCTCGCCGCCCGGCCTGGCGTCACGTTGGCTGAACTGGCGAAAGAGCCGTTCGTCTTTTTTGACCCCCAGGTGGGAACCGGGCTGTACGACGATATTCTGGGTCTGATGCGGCGATATGGCCTTGTTCCGACTATCGCGCAGGAGGTGGGGGAAGCCATGACGATCATTGGGCTCGTTGCCGCAGGGCTTGGCGTGTCGATTCTCCCGGCCTCGTTTAAACGGGTGCAGCTGCCGGAGATGCGCTGGGTGAAGATTGTCGAGCAGGATGCGGTCTCGGAGATGTGGCTGGTGTGGTCTAAACATCATGAACAGAGCCATGCGGCACAGCGTTTCAAAGCACAATTACTTACCGCATCTTACGGGCAATATTTATAGGGAAAAGTGGGCAAAAATGTGCAGTAAATCACATGGCTAAGTAAAAATTTGACGTCGGCCATTGAAGTGCTTCACCATAGCCCTCAGTTTATTTCGAAGCTCGAAAATAAGGGAGTACGAGGTGGTTGCTGATAGTCAGCCAGGGCATATCGATCAGATCAAGCAGACCAACGCGGGCGCCGTTTATCGCCTGATTGATCAGCTTGGTCCGGTTTCGCGTATCGATCTTTCGCGCCTGGCACAACTGGCACCCGCCAGTATTACCAAGATTGTCCGCGAAATGCTGGAAGCCCATCTGGTTCAGGAGACGGAAATTCAGGAGCCGGGCAGCCGTGGCCGTCCGGCGGTAGGGCTGGTGGTGGAAACGGAAGCCTGGCACTACCTGTCGATGCGCATCAGCCGCGGGGAAATCTTCCTCGCGCTGCGCGACCTCAGCAGCAAGATGGTGGTGGAAGACCGGCTGGACCTTCCGCTCGATGCAGAGCAACCTCTTCTTGATGCCATTCTGTCCCATATCGACCAGTTCTTTATTCGCCAGCAGCAGCGTCTTGAACGCTTAACGGCGATTGCGATCACCCTGCCGGGAATTATTGATACCGAAAATGGCATTGTGCACCGCATGCCCTTTTACGAGAACGTGAAAGAGATGCCGCTGGGTGAAGTGCTGGAAAGCCATACCGGTGTGCCGGTCTACATTCAGCATGATATCAGCGCCTGGACGATGGCGGAGGCGCTGTTTGGCGCCTCGCGCGGCGCGCGCGACGTCATTCAGGTTGTGATTGATCACAACGTTGGCGCGGGGGTGATCACCGACGGGCGTCTTTTACACGCCGGCAGCAGTAGCCTGGTGGAGATCGGCCATACGCAGGTCGATCCGTATGGAAAACGCTGCTACTGCGGTAACCATGGCTGTCTGGAGACGATTGCCAGCGTGGAAAGCGTGCTGGAGCTGGCGCAGGTGCGGCTTAGCCAGTCGATGAGCTCCACGCTGCACGGACAGCCGCTGAGCGTCGACGCACTTTGCACCGCGGCAAGGCAGGGCGATCTGCTGGCGAAGGACATCATTACCGGCGTAGGCAATAATGTCGGGCGCATCCTGGCGATTATGGTGAACCTGTTTAATCCGCAAAAAATACTCATTGGCTCCCCGCTCAGCCAGGCGGCGGATATTCTCTTCCCGGCGATTTCCGCCTGTATCAACCAGCAGTCGCTTCCCGCATACAGCAAAAATATCGTGGTCGAAAGTACGCAATTTTCCAACCAGGGCACGATGGCCGGTGCCGCACTGGTTAAAGATGCCATGTACAACGGCTCATTACTGATTCGTTTGCTTCAGGGCTAACTCTTTTCCAAAGATGTACGAAAAATTGCGCTATCTCAAGCCGGGTAGCGCACGCTTCCCGTAGACTTTCTCCACTGAATTATTTACCTGGTTTATATTTTTTTGAAGCATACCCAAGAGGTGGAATGAGTCATGCTTAAGCGTTTCTTTATTACTGGTACGGATACGTCTGTCGGGAAGACCGTCGTATCCCGCGCGTTACTCCAGGCCCTGGCGGCGAGCGGTAAACGCGTTGCAGGATACAAGCCGGTTGCAAAAGGCAGTAAAGAGACGCCAGAAGGGCTGCGCAATAAGGACGCCCTGGTTCTGCAAAGCGTCTCGTCTCTGGAACTGCCTTATGATGCCGTCAATCCTATCGCATTGAGCGAGGAGGAAAGCAGCGTCGCTCATAGCGGGCCGATCAACTACAGCCTGCTTTCAGATGGTCTGGCGAATCTGAGCGAAAAGGTTGACCACGTTGTCGTTGAAGGGACCGGCGGCTGGCGCAGCCTGATGAACGATTTACGTCCCCTTTCCGAGTGGGTGGTGCAGGAGCAGTTGCCGGTGATTATGGTCGTGGGCATTCAGGAAGGGTGCATCAACCATGCCCTGCTGACGGCACAGGCTATCGCCAATGACGGCCTGCCGCTGATTGGCTGGGTGGCGAACCGTATTAATCCGGGCCTTGCACACTACGCTGAAATCATCGACGTACTGAGCAAAAAACTGCCTGGCCCGCTGGTGGGCGAACTGCCTTATCTGCCTCGCGCAGAGCAGCGCGAACTAGCGCACTACATCGATCTCTCGGCTTTCGGCGGTATGCTGTCCGTAGATCGAGTCGTGGCGTAACGTTCTCGACAATACCGACGCCACAACACAGGCAACCAGCAAACCGGGGAGTAAAAAATACTGCCCGGTCATTTCACATACCATCAATGCCGACATGATTGGCGCATGCGTGGTGGCGGCGAGCAGCGTCGCCATACCCGCCAGCCCAAGCAGGATTGCCGTCTCAGCCCCAGGAAACCACAGCGCAACTATCTGCGCAAACAGCATTCCCGTTGCCATACCGACGAACAGGGTTGGCGTAAACACCCCTCCCGGCGCGCCGGACCCGCTGCTTGCCAGCACCGCCAGCAGCTTGCAGATAAAGACGCCGGCAATCACCGACAGCAGCGGCGGCGACTGCAAAAATGCCTGAACCACGCTGTAGCCATTCCCCCATACCTTTGGCGTCAGCAGCGACAGCAGCCCGACGATCAGCCCGCCCAGCGCCAGCTGCCACGGCGGTGAGAGCTTAAGACGCAGAAACAGCGCGTGGCTAAACCCCATCAGCCACATCAGCAGCGGACCGCAAACGCCCGCCAGCAGACCCACGCCAACTATCAACGCATAATCTGCGGCCATTAATGTCTCACTCAGGTGCACCGCATAAAGCGTATTTGCGCCGGGGCTTAACAGACGTGTGGTAAGCAGGCCCACCACGGCGGCAATCACTACCGGGCCGAGGGAAGCCAGCATCAGCGTGCCAAACAGGATCTCTGCGATAAACAGGCTGCCCGCCAGCGGCGCATGATAGGCGCTGGCCATCCCGGCGGCGGCGCCGCAGGCGATCCACAGTTTCCATTCAGATTTCGGCGTACAGCGTTGTGCAAAAAAGGAGGCGGCGAGGGCGGCGAGCAGGATCATGGCACCTTCCCGGCCAATGGCGCTTCCGCTGGCGACCACCAGCAACGAGGCGAACGATTTCACCAGACTGGCGCCGTAATCAAACTGGCCATCACCCGTTTCCAGCGCCTCCATATAATCGGTCGGGGCGTGGGGCCGTTGTGCCGTCATGCGCTGCCATCCCCACAGCAGCATTCCGGCGGCCAGACCACCCAGCGCAGGCGTGAGCGCGCGACGCCAGGGCGATAACGCGGCTGCGGCGTTCACCAGACTTCCGCTTTCGTTGCTCAGAAACAGCCACTCCAGCAGATACATGCTGTGGCGAAACGCCGCAACGGCCAGCGCCGCCAGCACGCCGGTGACGGTAGCGATCAGGAGTCGGCGAAACATCGCGCGGATGTCGGGGTAAGCGTGAAGACGTTGCATGGGCCGCAATTACGTGAGGACAAAACAATATTGTGATGGGAAAACGTGAGGTTAGCAAAAGGTATGCGTGCAAAAAAAAGCCGGGCATTGCCCGGCATACAGGATTAAGTGTCGCTATGAATATTCAACGCCCGGCGCGTACGTCCTGAACTCAAATACTCCGCAATATAGTCCTGAGATATCTCGCCGTTATAGCGCCCGTCTTCGTCCACAATCGGCATCCAGCTGGTGTTGCTTTCATACAGGCGAGAAAGCACCACGCGCAGGTTGTCTTCGGCTTTCCCGGTCATGCGGAACGGGTGCAGAATGTCGGCGCAGGCGCCGCTGGCGTGACGCGCTTCGCGGCGCTTCACAAAGCCCAGCGGTTTTCCGTGCTCATCAACCACGGTAATGGCGCGAATATCGTTATCATCCATGGTGGCGAAGGCCTCCGACAGCGGCGTTGATTCGCGTACCGTAATGGTCGGCTGCTGATCGGTGACGTCACCCGCTGATACCAGCAGCAGACGTTTCAGCGTCCGGTCCTGGCCCACAAACGAACCGACAAACTCATTCGCCGGCTTCGCCAGCAGCTCGTCCGGGCTGGCGCACTGCACGATACGTCCCTGACGGAAAACGGCGATACGGTCGCCCAGCTTCAGCGCTTCGTCAATATCGTGACTCACCAGCATCACGGTCTTTTTCAGCTTGCGCTGCATCTCCAGGAACTGGTTCTGGATCACCTCGCGGTTGATCGGGTCGACCGCACCGAACGGTTCATCCATCAGCAGGACCGGCGGATCCGCTGCCAGCGCGCGGATGACGCCGATGCGCTGCTGCTGGCCGCCGGACATTTCACGCGGATAGCGGTGAAGGAATTTATGCGGATCCATTGCCACCATATCCATCAGCTCCTCGGCACGGGATTTACAGCGCGCTTTGTCCCAGCCCAGCATTCGCGGCACAACGGTAATGTTCTCTTCGATGGTCATGTTCGGGAACAGGCCAATCTGCTGGATCACGTAGCCAATGTTGCGGCGCAACGTCACGGTGTCCATCCCGCTGGTGTCTTCGCCGTTAATGAGGATCGTCCCGCTGCTGGGCGTAATAAGACGGTTAATCATCTTCAGGGTCGTGGTTTTGCCGCAGCCGGACGGGCCGAGCAGCACGCACATTTCCCCTTCAGGCACGTTCAGGTTGACGTTGTCGACGGCCTTAAACGTCTGGCCGTGTTTCTGTGAAAATTGTTTGGTGAGGTTTTCCAGTTTTATCATTATCGAATCCCCTTCGGAGTCAGTACCACCTGCAAACGGTGCAGCAACCAGTCGAGCACAATCGCTAAAAGACAAATCATCAGAGCGCCCGCAATCAACATACGAATATCACTCCCGCCAATACCGTTAAGCAGCAGCAGGCCCAGACCGCCCGCGCCAATCACGGCGGCAATCGCCATGACGCCAATGTTCATCACCACGGCGGTGCGGATGCCGCCAAAAATGACCGGCAGCGCCATCGGGATCTCCACCCAGCGCAGACGCTGCCAGAAGGTCATGCCGATGCCGCGTCCCGCTTCACGCAGGCCGGGGGGCAGGCTGTCGAGCGCCGTGTGGGTGTTACGCACAATCGGCAGCAGCGAGTAGAGAAACACCGCCGTTATTGCGGGCAGGGCGCCAATGCCCTGACCGACCAGCGAAAAGAGCGGGATCATCAGGCCGAAAAGCGCAATAGACGGGATGGTGAGCACGATGGTGGCGATCCCCAGCACGGGAGTTGCCAGCCATTTGTGGCGAACAATCAAAATGCCCAGCGGCACGCCGATGATAATCGCCAGGCCCACGGCCAGCGCGACCAGCCACAGGTGTTGCAGCGTCAGGGTTAAGAGATAGTCCCAGTTGTCGAAAATATAGTGAATCGTCTCCATAGCGCCTCCTACAGCAACTGTTTGCTACGCAGGAAATCTCGGGCGACCTGCTGCGGTGACTGATGGTCGATATCCACCTTTTTATTCAGTTCGGTGATAACGTCGTTATTCAGCTGGGCAGAGAGGGTGTTCAGCGCCTCCTCCAGCCCCGGGTTCGCCTCCAGCGTGTCTTTACGTACAACCGGCGTCACGGCGTAACTCGGGAAGAAGCCTTTATCGTCTTCCAGCACTTTGAGATCGAAGCCCTTCACGCGCCCGTCGGTGGTGTAGATCAGCCCCGCATCGACAAACCCGTCGCGCACCGCGTTATAGACCAGTCCCGGATCCATCTGGCGGATCTGCGGGCGGTCCAGCGTCATGTTGTAGGCCGCCTGTAACGGTTTCATCCCGTCGCTACGCCCGGCAAACTCCAGGTCAAGACCCAGCAGCCAGTTGTTATCCGGATCGGTTTTACGGATCTGCTCAATCTTCGCCACCATCTCAGACATGGTGTTGATATGTTCAGCCTCGGCGCGCTTGCGCTGCATGGCAAAAGCATAGGTGTTGTTCATGTCGGCAGGTTTGAGCCACACCAGACCGTGCTTCGCGTCAAGACGTTTCACCGTCTCGTAAGACTCCTGCGGCGACATGCGTTTGTTGATGTGGTTGAAGATGATCAGCGACGTACCGGTGTACTCCCAGGTCATATCGATTTGTTTGTTGATCATCGCGTTTCGGGATATCACCGTCGCGATATTGGTCTGCGGCTGCACCTGAAACCCTTTCTTTTGCAGATACTGCACGGTCATGGCCGAGAGAATGTGCTGCTCGGTAAAGCTCTTGGTCGCCAGGATCAGCGGCGCGGCGAGCGCCTGGCTGGTGAAGAGCGCGGCGGCGCACAGCGCCGTCAGGCCGGAAAACAGTCTCATAGAAGCTCCTTGTTATAATTATCGTGCGAGATGTGGGCTCAGCAGTCGACCCAGTGCCGCCAGCAGCGTATCCAGAATCAGGGCGAACAAGGCGGTGGCCGCCGCGCCCAGGATCAGCGTCGGGAAGTCATTCAGATAAATACCCGGGAAAATCAGCTCGCCGTAGCTGCTGGCACCGATCAGGAATGCCAGCGGCGCGGTACCAACGTTAATCGCCGTAGCAATACGAATACCTGAAAGCATCACCGGCCAGGCGTTAGGGATTTCGACCTGACGCAGGCGCTGCCACTTGGTCATGCCGATGCCGTTTGCCGCCTCCAGCAGTGACGCGGGAACAGAGCACAGCCCGGCATAGGTGTTGCGCACAATCGGCAGCAGAGAGGCCAGAAAGAGGGCGATAATGGCCGGTTTATCGCCGATGCCAATCACCACCATCGCCAGCGCCAGAACGGCCAGCGGCGGCAGGGTGTTGCCCACGTTAAAGATTTGCATCACGTATTCGGCGATACCCCGTGCCGCCGGACGGCTCAGCAGGATGCCGCTTGGAATACCGACCAGCAGGGCAAAGAACATTGAGGAGAAAACCAAAATTAAATGCTGTTGCCCGAGGTAGATCAGGTCAACCTGGCGCGCCTTGATCGTCTCCAGCCCAATTCCCCAGGTGAGGAGAGAGAGAACCACGATAATGGCGCCGACAAAAAGCAGCGAACGTTTGAGTAGTGGATGCATTGCGGTGTGTCTCCCTGTGCGCATGCGTTATAGCAACCACCGGTTGCGGTTGCCTGTTGTTATGCCATGTTTCGGCAGGGGTACTTCACCTATAGCAAGCGAAGCGGAAGGGTTCCAGCGAAGGGGGTAAAACAGTAACCCTATGAAATTAGTGACAACCTGGGTTAAGCCTTATGGCATAAGGGCTGTCAGCGGGCAGGCAGAATAGTCTTAAAGAAGCGAGTCTTAAGTGACAATGTCACCTAAGACTCATTAATAAACCCTAACGACCGAGGGCGGCGCGCACCTTTCGCACGCGCCAGGAGATGCGAACGATCGAAAAGGCGGCGATGAATACCAGCATTAGCCCCAGCGCCAGCATCGCGTGGAATCCAAATTCTCTGAACAGGATCAGCCCGGCGATCCCTCCGGTAATAAACGAGAAAAGGGTGGTTAAATGGGTCTTGAGCTGGCTCTTTTGCGCAGCCGTGTCTTTAGAATAATCCCGGCGCAGCATGGCGACCATAACGGAGGCCAGCGAAATGCCCGCATCGGTCAGCGTGCCGGTAATGTGCGTGGATCTCACCCGACCACCGGATAGCTGAGTGGAAGTGGAATTATGGATGCCCATCAGCCCGCACAGGAAAATAATAATCTCCTGATTCGTGGCGAAGGAGTGAAAATACATTTCGTACAGAGATACCCCGGCCAGTAATAGCCCTTCAACAAAAAGAACCTGGCTGAATACCAGCCTGACGTTATGGATAATCCCCCAGATAACAATCATCCGCGCAACGATGGCACCCGTGACAAACGACAGAATAATGGCGCCAAAAAAAAGAATATCGTTGAGGTCGGTGGAGGAGACTTCGCTGGAGAGTTGTGAGGTATTGCCGGTCATGTGTGAGGGAAAAAAGCCAAACGCGCCCAGCGCAATGGCATTCAGCAGTCCTGCGGAGGTGGCCAGCCAGAGAGCAAGACGGCGATCCTCCTGATGCGTTCGTTCTTTCTTTAACTTAATCAGCAAAGAATACCTCCGGTTTGAGCTTTGCCTGATTCCTCAAGCTAACAAAGCGATATCGCTGGCTGACCAGGATATTGCTTAATTATTAATTCAACGGGAGGTATTCGCGGTTTTGTAATTAAATAAAATAACCCTGTTAATATAATGCCTTACTGCTGATGGCGCGAGCAGACTGACGGGCAAAAATACCGCCCCCGTGATTGCCGGGGGCTGAGAGCTTATTTCAGACTGGTTTTGAAGAACTGCTCAAAGTGCGCGAACGGGATTTTTCCTGCGACGTTATCGTAGAGATCAACATGGTTTGCACCCGGAACAATCACCAGCTCTTTCTGTTTGCTGCCAACGGCCTTAAACGCATCTTCCGCAAAATAGCGAGAATGCGCATTTTCACCGGTCACGATCAGCGTCGGGATGGCGATCTCCCCGGCATAGCTCAGCAGCGGCATATTCATAAAGGACAACGGCATGGTCGCGGTCCATGCGCCGGTGGAGTTTACGGAACGGGCATGGAAGCCGCGCGGCATACGGTAGTAGTCGTAGAACTCTTTCAGTACCGGATGCGGATCGGCGGGCAATGCTTCCGGCAGAATACGCTCGGCTGCCGTCACCTTACCGTTCTCATCGACATTAATATCATGACCGCCATGGGCGAAAGTGCCGCTCTCGGCATCTTTCCAGCGCTGGGCGTTCAGATACTCCAACACGGCCCGACGGTCAGCCGCTGAATAGCGATCTTTCCCGTCGCCCACGCCGTGACCCATCGCGCGGCTCATATCGTACATTACGCTGGTGGCGACCGCCTTCACGCGGGTATCCATGGATGCCGCGTTCAGCGCCATACCGCCCCAGCCGCAAATGCCAAGAATGCCGATACGATTACGGTCGACTTCTTTCTGGAGCCCCAGGAAATCCACTGCGGCGCTAAAGTCTTCGGTGTTGATATCAGGGGAGGCAACGTTACGCGGCTGGCCGCCACTTTCACCCGTATAGGATGGGTCGAAGGCCAGGGTTACGAACCCCTGTTCAGCCAGGGTCTGGGCGTACAGACCGCTGGATTGCTCTTTAACCGCACCGAACGGCCCGCTGACGGCAATTGCCGCCAGCTTCTGGTCGCCGCGGTTCTTAGGAAGGTACAGATCGCCCACCAGAGTGATCCCGTATCGGGTCTGGAACGTCACCTTGCGGTGAATGACTTTATCGCTCTCGGCGAAGGTTTTATCCCAGGTAGTTACCATGGAAACGGGGGCGTTTGGATTTAGCGTTTCTGCATAACTCATTGTCGTCACTCCACTTAATGATGCGCACAGCAGCAGCGCAACGGATAGTTTTTGGGTGAATGTTTTCATAAGAGATACCGTGTGTTGTTGTTATGCGGTCATTATAATTAGCAGTAATAGTGCTGATTAGAGGCCAAGGGCTGCTAGAATTAATATCATTTTGTTATAGATTCGCGAGGCGTAATGGCAAAGCGGGAGAACTACAATGAGCTGTATCTGTTTATCCAGGTGGTGCGGGAGGGGAGCTTCACGGCAGCCGCACAGCGGCTCGGGCTGGCACAATCCGGGATCAGCCGATCGGTGCGGGAGCTGGAAGAGCGGCTGGGCGTTCAGCTTCTGGTGCGTACCACGCGCAAGCTGTCGCTGACCCACGCCGGAGAACAGCTTTACCAGACTGCCGGCTCCGCCTTTGATGCGCTCGATACCGGGCTAACCAGACTGGCACACTACCGCCAGACGCCCTCCGGCACGGTGCGCATTAATGCCAGCCAGCACGCTATTGAAAAATGTCTGCTGCCAAAGCTCGCTATATTCAAACAGCGTTACCCGGATATTCGTCTGGAATTAATGAATGAAAGCCGGTTCGTGGACATTATTGCCGAACGGTTCGATGCGGGCGTCCGGCTGGGGCCGGAGGTGGGGCAAGGTATGATTGCCGTGCGCATTACGCCCGATATGGAGATGGCCGTGGTTGCCGCCCCGGCGCATTTCCGGCGCTATGGTTTCCCGCAGGTGCCTGCTGATCTGACTTCGCATCCCTGCATTGCCTATCAGTTCGCCGACGGTCGCCACTATCAATGGGAGCTCATTCAGGACGGAAAGAGTATTGCGCACCGCCCGGAAGGACAATGGGCCTTTTCGGACAGCTACATGGAGGCCGAAGCCGCGCGGCTGGGACTCGGGCTGGCCTATGTCCCGGTAGAGCTGGTGGCTGACGATCTGGAGCGCGGGACGCTGATAAGGGTCTTGCAGCGCTACAGTCTGCGGATGGACGGGCTTTACCTCTATTACCCGCACCGCAACGTATCCCCGGCGCTGAGAGCGGTAATCGATACGCTGAAAATTTAGGGGTGCCTCTGCGCTGCCGTCTATACAGCTCCTGGGTTTGTGTTACGCTACTCTTTTATATAGCGCTGCTCAATTAAGGCTAAGAAATGACAAAATTAACGCCAGAATATACGGCTGTAGATTTATCAAGTTGGGCAAGGAAAGAGCATTTTGAAGTCTTTCAGAGCTTTGCTCAATGCACGATTAACCAAACGGTTCAGCTGGATATTACGGCGCTGCTGAAACATATCAAACAGGTTGGCTGGAAATTTTATCCTTCGATTATTTCTATTATCGCCACAGTCGTTAATCGCCATTCTGAGTTCCGTATGGCTATGAAGGATAATGAACTTGTAATATGGAAGGAGGTGCATCCAAGCTATACCCTTTTCCATAAAGAAACGGAGACGTTTTCATCGTTGTGGAGTCACTTCGACGGGAATATTGCTCACTTTCAGAACGTTTATGCAGAAGACGTTTCTCGCTATGGTGATAATCTTGCCTACTGGCCTAAAGAAGAGTCCCGGGAAAATATATTCTTCATATCGGATATTCCGTGGGCGAGTTTTACCAGTTTTAATATCAACGTGGCTAACATGCAGAACTTTTTTGCTCCCATGTTCACCTTTGGAAAATACTATAACCAGGATGGAAAAGTCTTGTTGCCTTTCGCCGTTCAGGTCCATCACTCTGTGTGCGATGGTTTCCACCTGGCAAGGCTGATCAATGAGTTGCAAGAGTTATGTGATAATTTACCGCGCCATTCCGAAGCGCTCACCGTGTGATGCACGTGTTTTTAACCTACGCCTGACGAGGGGAATTGATGGAACCGAATTTTACGCCAGAACAGATTGAAATGATTAACGGCATTGTTTTTGAGCAGATCGACATCATGCATGAGAAAGTAGCTGAAATAATTGCAGAGACAGAGACGGTTGCGCATCAACGCCTGAAGGATAACGGAATCACTATGACAGATTTCTGTCCCGCGAATAAACATTTCCTGATGATGACCCTTGTACAAAATCTTATAGATAAAGTGCACGGGGGTGATATGGCTTTGGCCCAAAAAATGTTAACCATTGAAGCAAAAAGGCTGAACGTTAGCGTAAATGTTGAGGCGGACAAATCGAGATAACAGGCCCTTCTTATGGTGACGCTGGATGAATTAAAGGCAGAATATCCAGCGCGACGTTCTGTAAGCCGACAATGTTAAAGCCGTGAGCCGTTTCCAGCTCACGGTGGCAGGACAAGTGATGGGGATTCTGACGATCAGGCCGCTTTAACGGCACGGATTTTTTTACTGCCATCCGCATCCGACGCTGTTTTATCCGTTGCAGCATCGCGCTCGGGAAGCTTGCTGGTACGCAGGATATGCTGAACAGCTTCTTTCTGCTCGGCGAGATACAGTCCAAGGTTCTCCGCCTGCATTTCATCCAACTGCATTTCGCTTTGCAACAGCCAGTCGGTGAACGCTTCTGCCATATCGAGCAGTTTGTCGTGAGCGTCAGCCTCTTTCTTACTGGCAAATGTCATTTTCTCTTCACCCTTTCTTACGACAACAAATTTTGTTTCAACAGCCATTTTGCGCCTCCGGTACTGTAATTATATACAGTATAACAGTTGCGAAGTGGTGTTGCAGCAAAAATGTGCGAAACTGGCTAGCACAACGGATGTGCAAGCCAGGCGCTGTTATCGGTACAGTGTTTTTTCTGCAATCGGGATCAGCAAAGTGGACTGCCAGTCTGCCAGGGTCAGTTGAGCCAGTTTACCCAGCGCCGCGTAGAAAGGATGGGCCGCGTTTTCAACGAATACGGTCAGGAAACGCGTGCTCCAAGGCATCAGATGCCAGGCCAGAAGCTGGTCGCGTTCTGTGTCGCGACCGTTCTCGGCAAGCCACGCCGCCAGCATCAGCAGCGTGCCGAAGTGATCTTCCGGCTCATTCTGCTGCATTTCAAAGGCGATATTGTTTTCACGCATCCACTGACGCAACGCGAGGGTCGAATCGCCAAACAGTACGGACTCGCGATCGAGCCAGACGGAGCCCCACGGAGGAGCGGGCAGGGCATATGGGCCAATAAACAGACGCTGCCACGCGTCCTTCAACGCTTCGTCCGACGGGGCTTTAAACGCAGCGGCGACGGGCAGCAGGCTTTCTTCCGGCAGCGGCCAGTCCTGCACCCAGTCACCGACGGTCAGGGCACTCACCAGCGGCGCAGTCTGTTCGCTGTCCGGGGCAAAATAAAACAGCGCGCCCAGTACCCGGGCGCTGAACGCGAACGATTCGCGATGTGAGACGTCATTCATTACAACTTTCCTTACTTGCGCGCGGGCGGTCCCGCGCGCCTGTGTTAACCTGCAATCGCTAACCCTGCGGTCATATGCAGACCATAAAATAGCCCACGGCCAATAAGTTCACCCAGCGCCACCAGCACAAAACCTGCCAACAGGCCGAGCGTGTTCGGCTCCTGACGCCGAATCAGCGGGCAGATCCAGCAGCCTAAGCCCGCCGCCAGCAGCGCGATGCGCCAGACCTGAAGCGAACCATAATCCGGCAGCAGGGCGCTGGCCTGCTGGATGGAACTCTGGATCGTCGCCAGCGCATTGCTTTGCAACACGACGACCGCCACGCAGACGAGCAGCGCCAGCACGCTGACGGAGGCGGCAACGGTACCTTTATATGTCACGTTTGCAACCCGCAGCAGCAGCGCGGCCAGCAGCGGACCAGCAAGCGCCATCGTCAGGAAGAAGGCCAGCGTGGTGTAGCCCGTATACCAGGTCGGAACGGTATCAATCTGATAGACCCGGGTCATCGCCCAGACAAAAACGCCCCCCAGGAGTTGACTGACCACCAGCCAGATTTTGCCTAAAGCAGGAGGCATTTTACCGATAACCGACACCAGCCACCAGAAACCGCCCACGGCAAAGAAGATTGAACCCGCTGCGATCTCATTACTCAGCGCTGACGCTCCCACGCGGTTAAGCGAGTTGAAGGCGCGCAGTGGGGAGCCGAGGTGCAGTACCGAGGCCATAAACCCAATACCCATCACTACCCAGAGAAAAAACATGCTGCGAACGATGCGCCGTTTAGCCGCTTCCTCTTTTTCATTCAGCCAGGCGAAACCCATCACGATTAGCGCGCCGGCCACGCACTGCCCGAAAACGGTGAAGATCACCAGCGGCCATTCATGCCATCCACTTCCCATCTCACACCTCCTTCGGGTTGGCCAGGTAGCCGGTGGTGTCACCCGTCGGACGGCTGTTGGCGTTAGGTTTGATCACAATACTCGGCTTCGTGAAGTGCGCAGACGGCAGCGGCGCGACGGCGGCAAGCTGACCGTGTTTTTTGCGCAGCTCCTCAATCGGGCCAAAATCCAGCGCGCGCAGCGGGCAGGACTCGACGCAGATGGGCTTTTTGCCGTCCGCGACGCGGCTGTGGCAGCCGTCGCACTTGGTCATATGGCCTTTGGCGGCGTTGTACTGCGGTGCGCCGTACGGGCAGGCCATGTGGCAATAGCGACAGCCGATGCAGACGTCCTCGTCCACCACCACAAAGCCGTCGTCGCGCTTGTGCATTGCCCCGCTCGGGCAGACCTTGGTACAGGCCGGATCTTCGCAGTGGTTGCAGGCAATCGACAGGTAATAGGCAAAGACATTCTGATGCCAGACGCCGTTATCCTCCTGCCAGTCGCCGCCCGCGTATTCATAAATACGACGGAAGCTGACGTCCGGGGTCAGGTCCTTGTAATCCTTGCAGGCCAGCTCGCAGGTTTTGCACCCGGTGCAACGGCTGGAATCAATAAAAAATCCATACTGGGTTGTCATTGTCTATTCCTTATGCCTTCTCGATCTGCACCAGGTTCGTGTGCTGCGGGTTGCCTTTCGCCAGCGGTGACGGGCGGTGCGTGGTCAGGGTGTTGATGCAAGACCCGCGATCGACGCGATCGCCGTTCATGTTGGCGTAGTGCCAGGCGCCCTGGCCCATCGCACTCACGCCGGGCATGATGCGCGGCGTGACTTTGGCGGCAATGCGCACTTCGCCGCGGTCGTTAAACACGCGCACCATGTCCCCGTTTTTAATGCCGCGCTTCCCGGCGTCCACGGGGTTAAGCCACACCTCCTGGCGACAGGCGGCCTAGAGTACATCCACGTTGCCGTAGCTGGAGTGGGTGCGGGCTTTAAAGTGGAAGCCGAACAGTTGCAGCGGGAATTTACTGCGCTCGGGCGCGTCCCAGCCTTCGAAAGTTGGGGTATAAACCGGCAGCGGGGTAATGGTTTCGTCTTTTTGCAGCTCCCAGGTTGCCGCAATATCCGCCAGCTTGCTGGAGTAGATTTCGATTTTCCCCGACGGGGTTTTGAGTGGATTGGCGTCCGGATCGTCACGGAATTTTTTATAGGCCACAAAGTGTCCATTCGGATCTTTGCGCTTATAAATACCCATTTTCTTCAGCGCGTCGTAGGACGGCAGTTGGGGATCTCTGGCGACCATTTTAGCGTACAGATAGTGCAGCCACTGCTCCTGCGTACGGCCTTCGGTGAATTTCTGATGGATATCCGGTCCGAGGCGTTTCGCCACTTCGCTCATGATCCAGTAGATGGGCTTGCGCTCGAACTTCGGGGCGGTAACCGGCTGGAGGAAAATCAGGTAGCCCATGTTGCCGGCGTAATCGTTGGGGATGATATCTTCCTGCTCAACGGTCATCAGGTCCGGCAGAACAATATCGGCATACTTCGCGGAAGAGGTCATGAAGTTGTCGATGACGACGATCGTTTCGCACTTACTCTCATCCTGCAAAATGTCGTGGGTTTTGTTGATATCGGAGTGCTGGTTGATGAGGGTGTTACCCGCGTAGTTCCAGATGAACTTGATTGGCACATCGAGCTTATCCTTGCCGCGCACGCCGTCGCGCAGGGCGGTCATCTCCGGGCCACGGACAATGGCATCCGTCCAGCTAAAGCAGGAGATTTGCGTTTTCACCGGATTCTCCGGTAGCGGCATGCGTTCGATGGTGATGGTGTAGGTCGATTCGCGCGCGCCGCTGTTGCCGCCGTTAATGCCGACGTTGCCGGTCAGGATCGGCAGCATGGCGATGGCGCGGGAGGTTTGCTCCCCGTTGGCCTGACGCTGCGGGCCCCAGCCCTGGCAAATGTAGGCCGGTTTCGCCGAACCGATTTCACGGGCCAGCTTAATGATGCGATCGGCGGGGATGCCCGTAATGCGCGACGCCCACTCCGGAGTTTTCGCGGTTTTGTCATCACCCTGGCCGAGAATATAGGCTTTGTAATGACCATTAGCAGGTGCGCCTTCCGGCAGGGTTTTTTCGTCATAACCCACGCAGTATTTATCGAGGAAAGGCTGATCGACGAGATTTTCAGTAATCAGCACCCACGCGATACCCGCCACCAGCGCGGCATCGGTGCCCGGACGAATGGGGATCCACTCGTCTTCGCGCCCTGCGGCGGTGTCGGTGTAGCGCGGATCGATAACGATCATCCGCGCGTTAGAGCGTTCGCGTGCCTGTTCGAGGTAGTAGGTTATCCCGCCGCCGCTCATGCGCGTTTCCGCCGGATTATTGCCGAACATCACCACCAGTTTGGTGTTTTCAATATCCGAGGTGCTGTTGCCGTCGTTGCTGCCGTATGTGTAGGGCATGGCGCAGGCGATCTGCGCGGTGCTGTAGGTCCCGTAGTGGCTAAGGAAGCCGCCGTAGCAGTTCATCAGGCGTGCGACCAGCGAGGCGTAAGGGGAGGAACGGGTGATATTTCCGCCTACGATCCCGGAGGAGTAATTAATGTAGACCGCTTCGTTGCCGTATTTTTCGACCACGCCTTTCAGGCTGGCGGCGATGGTGTCCAGCGCTTCTTCCCAGGTGATACGCTCAAACTTACCTTCTCCGCGTTTGCCCACGCGTTTCATCGGATAGTTCAGACGGTCAGGATGGTTAATACGACGGCGGATAGAACGACCGCGCAGGCAGGCGCGAACCTGATGATTGCCGTAAATATCCTCGCCGGTGTTATCCGTTTCAACCCAATAAACTTCGTCATCGCGTACGTGCAGACGCAGCGCGCAGCGGCTCCCGCAGTTCACCGAGCAGGCGCCCCAAACGACTTTGTCTTCCGCGGGCTGCACGGCGGTTTGCACTGCGGCGGCGGCGCTTTTCAAACCGAAAGGTAATGCGATCCCACCGGCGGCAAGCGCCAGCGATCCTATGGCAGTGGATTTAACCAGAGCTCGACGGCTTATCCCGCCGTGATGTTCAACTTCGGACATGACTCACCCCATCATTGGTAATAATTATTTTCACCCGTGACTACAACTGGGCTAATGATGGGGGGAGTGTTACTTATTTGGAGGTATTAAATATTAATCCTCGTCAAATCAGGGGAATTGAGTGGCAAAATCATTGCGGCTCAGTAGGCGCATTCTCCTGCGTTCCCGCCCCGCTTACCGGGTAATTGCCGCTGCTGGTACGGGTGTACAGAATTTTGAAGGTATCGTTGGCACAATGCCCAACGACCTGCGCATCCGGCTGATCGGCCTGATCGTTCGGAACGATGTTCAGGGTAAAGCCAGACTCCGGCACGCCGTTGTTGATAATCTTCTGCTGAATGTCGCTTTTCACGCGCTCGCAGGAGTCCGGGGCCGCAAGAATCGCAGGTGAAGCACTCATTAACAGCAGGGCGGTAATCCAGGGTAACCGTTTCATCTGTAGCTCCTTTTCACTGTGTAGATAAATAAGCATAGCAGGGTTAGGGTAAGCTTTTGTTTTAGTGTGTCTCTTTCTGAATTGTCCTGGAGCCCTGCCTGCTTCATAAAATAAATTGCGAATACTGCTGCTGATTGTCTACCAGATAAGCAGGCAGGTTGCGTTTTGATACCTCTTGCTTGACCAGTTTTCGGTCTCGTCCCCAGATATCCTCAGCGTTGCTGATAACCTTCATGATATGTTCCGGGTTATTAAATTCCGGCAGATCGTATTCGGTGTGAGAAATGGTAGACATTTTTTCGGAAATTCTTTCTGGGGTCATTACCCATGAGAAATGCCAGCCGCCATCTTTCACAATCTTATTATTGATTTTTAACCAGTTCCATTTAAACCATGACCAGTTTTTATCTTTGCGGGCACGCTTCCAGTTTCTGAAAGTTTCAGGCTCACCGTGGAAGAAATGCTTCAGGTTGTAATAGGACGTCGCGCGGGGCAACGTACATTTTCTCGGCGTGCCATCCGTGTTGTGAACCTGTAGATTAAACTGATAGTTGAATACGTTTTGATGAATAGTCGTGCAGAGCGCGCGCGGATTAATGGCCCTGACCGTGTCGGGAGAGAAGATTTCGTCAACGTCTGACACCAGAATCAGGTCATTGTCTGCCGCGTCTTTTAACCCGTTCATAATGGAGTTGCGAAGCGCTGCTTCATTTGCCCAGGCATCAACCTGGGTATTGTCTGCACTATTTAAAATAGGCTGCGCGTCAAAAGGCACGTAAATAATTTTGTCTTTGAATTTGGCAAACTTAGTCATATCGAAATGCAACTTTCGCGGTATGCCCGTAAAAGAGTGTGTTGCTTCAACTATGACAAAACGGTCAACGACATCAGCGAGCGTATGTAATCTGATGTCGAGCAACATATCTTCGTCATAGTACAAAAAACAGTCGTAAATCATGATGTTAACCCGAAATGTATTAATCTGATTTTATAATTGTGTGGAATCTTGCGCGCTCAAAGTAGCCACTTTGACAAGGCTCGTCAATGCAAACTAGGGATTTACACAGCGCAAAGAGGCAGATGAAGTGCTGTTATGTAAGTTCCTGTATTTGCTAATATGATTGTATCTCTCTCTGAACGGTAAATGATGTGAAGAAATACGCAGCGATAACGCTACTGGCAACGGTACTGGTGGGATGCGACAACAACACCGCGCCGCTGTCATTTACGCCGGAGATGGCGAGTTTTTCAAACGAGTTTGACTTTGATCCTCTTCGCGGCCCGGTGAAAGATTTTACCCAGACGCTGTTCAACGACAAAGGTGAAGTCTCCAAACGCGTGACCGGCACGATGTCGACGGAAGGGTGTTTCGATACGCTTGAACTGCACGATCTGGAGGCTAACACGGGCGTTGCGCTGGTGCTGGATGCGAACTACTACGTCGATGCTGAAACCCAGCAGCAGAAGGTGAAGTTGCAGGGGAAATGTCAGCTGGCGGAACTGCCATCGGCCGGGGTGACGTGGGACACCGACGATAACGGGTTTGTGGTTGCCGCGCACAGCAAAGAGATGGAAGTAAAGTACCAGTATGACGCCGACGGCTACCCGCTGGGTAAAAGCACGGTGTCCGGCGACCAGCGTTTATCGGTCCAGGCAACGCCGTCGAAAGATCTGCACAAGCGTATGGATTATACGGCGGTAAGCCTGTTGAACGATAAACCGATGGGCAATGTAAAGCAGAGTTGCGAGTACGATCGCCACAACAACCCGGTGAGCTGTGAACTGGCGATCGTCGACGACAGCGTCAAACCTGCCGTTGAGCGCAAGTACACCATCAAAAACAGCATTGAATATTATTGAGAATAAAACCGCGCAGGTTACTGCGCGGTCGGTTTAAGCAGGCTGGCAGAGGAGGACTTATGTCCGGCCAGATGCTGATGCTGGAAAATGCACATGCGGATGGTGTTACGGTATTCGCCGTTAATAAAGAACTCATGGATCAGTTCACCTTCCACCATAAAGCCCAGCTTACGGTAGATATGAATCGCTTTTTCGTTCTCTTTATCGACGATCAGGTAAAGCTTGTAGAGATTCAGGACGTTAAATCCGTAATCCATCGCCAGCTTTGCCGCCCGCGAAGCAAGACCTTTCCCCTGGTGTTCCGGTGAAATAATGATCTGAAATTCCGCCCGACGGTGGACGTGGTTGATCTCAACCAGTTCAACCAGCCCGGCTTTTTCACCTTCGCACTCCACCACAAACCGGCGTTCGCTCTGGTCGTGGATATGCTTGTCATAAAGATCGGACAGCTCAACAAAGGCCTCGTAAGGCTCTTCAAACCAGTAGCGCATCACGCTGGCATTATTGTCGAGCTGGTGAACAAAGCGTAAATCTTCGCGCTCCAGCGGACGGAGCTTCACGTCACACAGCCTCGACATTACGGTGCTACCGTGCGGCCAGTACGACGATCCAGGCAGCGCAGGGTGTTAGGCTCCCAGTAAGCGTTGACGTTGGCACTTTGCTGGCACTTATCGCGCGCGTCAAACGCCACATCCTCTTTATCCCACTCTTTTTCAGCGCGTTTATTCACTTTCTGACGCAGGCTGCGGGTGTCATTCCATTGTTCTTTGTCCATCGCGGCGTTCTGACGGCTTTGCGCGCTGTCACCAGACTCAATGATGAGCTTGCTGGTTTCGGCTGATGCCGTTGCGGCAAAGGCGAACGAGGACAGCGCCAGTGCGGCTGTCAGACAAAGGCGTTTGCTTAATGTAGTCATAGCGTTTCCTTTAAACGGGTGCAGAAAATCGGATTACCCCGTTGGATTCTACACCAATCCGAAAGGGTGTCATACCCGCGCCGCAGGTATGGGAACGATGAGAGCATTATCGCGTATGATGTCTAAATCAATCCTCACGAAACGAGAAAAATGTTCAAAACGACGCTGCTTTTTTTCGCGACCGCGCTGTGTGAAATCATCGGATGCTTTTTGCCGTGGCTCTGGCTGAAGCGGGGCGCTTCCGCGCTGCTGCTGATCCCAGCCGGGGTGGCGCTGGCCCTTTTCGTCTGGCTGCTTACCCTGCATCCGGCCGCCAGCGGACGAGTTTATGCCGCCTACGGCGGGGTGTACGTCTGTACCGCACTGCTGTGGCTGCGCATTGTCGATGGCGTCAGGCTAAGCCTGTACGACTGGGCAGGCGCAGTGGTTGCCCTCTGCGGCATGTTGATCATCGTGGCCGGCTGGGGACGCGCATAAGCGTCCTTATAATGTGATCGTTCGCTGATTTTACGATCATTATACTTGTATGGTAGTAGTGTAGTTGCGTAAATTTCCTGCATCACAACGTAGATGTAAGGAAATGGATTATGAAGATTGTCGGGGCTGAAGTATTTGTCACCTGCCCGGGGCGTAACTTTGTCACCCTTAAAATCACGACCGATGAGGGCATTGTCGGCCTGGGTGATGCCACGCTGAACGGACGTGAACTTTCCGTTGCCTCCTACCTGAAGGATCACCTTTGCCCACAGCTGATTGGCCGCGATGCGCACCGCATCGAAGATATCTGGCAATTCTTTTATAAAGGGGCCTACTGGCGCCGTGGTCCGGTCACTATGTCCGCGATCTCTGCCGTGGATATGGCGCTGTGGGACATCAAAGCAAAAGCCGCGAACATGCCGCTCTACCAGCTGCTGGGTGGTGCATCCCGCGAAGGGGTGATGGTCTATTGTCACACCACCGGACACACCATTGATGACGTGCTGGAAGACTACGCCCGCCATAAAGAGATGGGTTTTAAGGCCATCCGCGTGCAGTGCGGCGTGCCGGGGATGAAAACCACCTATGGTATGTCTAAAGGAAAAGGGCTGGCGTATGAGCCTGCAACCAAAGGCGACTGGCCGGACGAGCAGCTGTGGTCCACCGAGAAATACCTTGATTTCACGCCAAAACTGTTTGATGCCGTGCGTAGCCAGTTTGGCTTCAACGAACATCTCCTCCACGACATGCACCACCGTCTGACGCCAATCGAAGCGGCGCGGTTCGGCAAGAGCATTGAAGAGTTCCGCATGTTCTGGATGGAAGATCCGACTCCCGCTGAAAACCAGGAATGTTTCCGCCTGATCCGCCAGCACACCGTCACGCCGATTGCCGTGGGTGAGGTGTTTAACAGCATCTGGGACTGCAAGCAGCTGATTGAAGAGCAGCTCATTGACTATATCCGCACCACTATAACCCACGCGGGCGGCATCACCGGGATGCGTCGTATTGCGGATTTTGCCTCACTCTATCAGGTGCGTACCGGTTCCCACGGCCCGTCGGATCTTTCGCCGATTTGCCACGCCGCGGCGCTGCATTTTGACCTGTGGGTACCGAATTTCGGCGTGCAGGAGTATATGGGGTACTCAGAGCAGATGCTGGAAGTGTTCCCGCACAGCTGGCGCTTTGATAACGGCTATATGCACCCGGGCGACAAGCCAGGGCTGGGCATCGAGTTTGACGAGAAGCTGGCGGCGAAATACCCGTACGATCCGGCCTATCTGCCGGTGGCCCGCCTGGAAGACGGCACCCTCTGGAACTGGTAAACGAGGAGCGAATGATGAAAAGCGTAGTGATCCAACAGCCCAATGCGCTGGTGATTGAAGAGCGTCCCCTCCCGTTGCCGGGCGCAGGGGAGGTCCGCGTCAAAATCAGGCTGGCCGGGATCTGTGGTTCAGACAGCCATATCTATCGCGGGCATAACCCGTTTGCGAAATACCCGCGCGTCATTGGTCACGAATTCTTTGGCGAAATAGACGCGATTGGCGAAGGCGTGGAAAGCTCCCGGCTGGGCCAGCGCGTCTCGGTTGATCCGGTGATCAGCTGCGGGCACTGCTACCCGTGTTCCGTCGGAAAACCGAACGTGTGCACCTCGCTGGTGGTGCTGGGCGTCCATCGCGACGGTGGCTTCAGCGAATACGCCGTTGTGCCGGCAAAAAACGCCTGGCACATTCCGGCTGCGATCCCAGACAAACACGCGGTGATGGTTGAACCCTTCACCATTGCCGCCAACGTCACGGGGCAGGCGAAACCCACCGAACAGGACGTGGCGCTGATCTACGGCGCAGGCCCGATGGGGCTCGTCACCGTGCAGGCGCTGAAGGGCGTTTACAAGGTGAAGCAGGTCATCGTGGTGGATCGTATTGATGAGCGGCTGGCGATGGCGCAGCGCAGCGGTGCAGACTGGGTCTTCAACAACGGAGAGCAATCGCTACAGGCCGCGCTGGACGAAAAAGGGATCAAGCCGACGTTGATCATCGATGCTGCCTGTCATCCCTCCATTTTGCAGGAAGCGATTACGCTGGCTTCCCCGGCGGCACGCATCGTGCTGATGGGCTTCTCCAGCGACCCGAGCCAGATCGTGCAGCAGGGGATCACCGGCAAAGAGCTGTCAATTTTCTCGTCGCGCCTGAATGCCAACAAATTCCCGGTCGTTATCGACTGGCTGGAGAAAGGGCTGATCGACCCTGAAAAACTGGTCACCCACACATTTGACTATCACCACGTTACAGACGCCATCGAACTGTTTGAAAAAGATCAGCGGCAGTGCTGCAAAGTCTTGCTCACGTTCGACCAATAAAAATCACGCGGTTAAGAGCCTGCGAAGACAGGCTCTAAGTGGTACGCATCTTACCTTTCAGAGACAGCCATTATGACTCAAGCACAACCTCAAAGAAGTACGTCAGACCTGGTGAAGGCCGCCGTATCTGGCTGGCTGGGCACCGCCCTGGAGTTTATGGATTTCCAGCTCTACTCCCTTGGCGCCGCGCTGGTGTTCCATGAAATCTTCTTCCCTGAACAGTCCGCGGCCATGGCGCTGATCCTGGCGATGGGGACCTACGGCGCTGGCTACATTGCGCGTATCGTCGGGGCATTTATCTTCGGCAGAATGGGAGACAGAATTGGCCGTAAAAAGGTGCTGTTTATCACCATCACCATGATGGGGATCTGCACCACCTTAATTGGCGTATTGCCAACGTACGCGCAGATCGGGATTTTCGCACCGGTGCTGCTGGTGACGCTGCGTATTATTCAGGGGCTGGGCGCGGGGGCGGAAATCTCCGGCGCAGGGACCATGCTGGCGGAGTACGCGCCGAAGGGGAAACGCGGCATCATCTCCTCGCTGGTGGCCATGGGAACCAACTGCGGAACGCTGAGCGCCACGGCGATCTGGGCCGTCATGTTCTTTGCCCTCGATCGTGAAGAGCTTATTGCCTGGGGCTGGCGCGTGCCGTTCCTCGCCAGCGTCGTGGTGATGATCTTCGCCATCTGGCTGCGTATGAACCTTAAAGAGAGTCCGGTGTTTGAGAAGGTTAACGACGCCGAAACCGTTGCGCCGGCGGCGGCGCAGGATACCTCATTAGGCGCGATGTTTAAGAGCAAATCGTTCTGGCTGGCGACGGGGCTGCGCTTTGGTCAGGCCGGGAACTCAGGTTTGATTCAGACGTTTCTTGCCGGGTATCTGGTGCAGACGCTGTTGTTTGATAAGGCGATCCCAACCGATGCGCTGATGATCAGTTCGATTCTCGGCTTCCTCACCATCCCGCTGCTGGGCTGGCTGTCCGATAAAGTGGGGCGCCGTCTGCCGTATATCCTCCTTAATATTTCAGCCATCTTACTGGCTTACCCGATGCTGTCGATCATCGTCGACAAAAGTTACGCGCCGGGCGTGATCATGCTCTCTATCATCGTTATTCATAACTTTGCGGTGCTCGGGCTGTTTGCGCTGGAAAACATCACCATGGCAGAGATGTTTGGTTCGCGGAACCGCTTTACCCGCATGGCGATCTCGAAAGAGGCGGGTGGGCTGGTGGCCGTAGGCTTTGGTCCGGTGCTGGCGGGGATCTTCTGCAACATGACCGGGTCCTGGTGGCCGATTGTGGCGATGCTGGTGGCGTACTCACTGATTGGGCTGCTCTCCGCTTTGCTGATGCCGGAAGTGCGCGATCGCGATCTGAGTGAAGCCGAAGATGCAGCGGAAGTGTCTCATAAGGGGTCGGTAGCCTACGGCGCGCTCTCTTCCCGTCGCTAATGGTTTACATCTTGCGCTACCTGTCACACAACTTTTCTCTGATGTCACACCACATGGCGAAAAGTTAATGTAAATCAAGATCTGAAAACGACGTATCAGTATGGTTAATGGCAGCGTTTTTTGACTCCGA
This sequence comes from Enterobacter cloacae complex sp., assembly GCF_900322725.1. Classification (NCBI taxonomy): domain Bacteria; kingdom Pseudomonadati; phylum Pseudomonadota; class Gammaproteobacteria; order Enterobacterales; family Enterobacteriaceae; genus Enterobacter; species Enterobacter cloacae complex sp. The sequence continues at coordinate 4,157,502 of NZ_LT991957.1, forward strand.
CTGCCATTCTAGTTGGTGTAGTCAGCAGGCGCTGCCGCTTTGTTAAGCAAGCAGCAGCGGATCAAAGCTTTCATTAATTAACGAGTCTCAATCATGGAAAACCGGTTATTACAGGCGAAGGCAACGCGTCCGCAGTACGATCGCAGCAGCCTTAAGGCACGCATTGTTCATTTAGGATTTGGCGCGTTTCACCGCGCGCACCAGGCGGTGTACACCGACATACTCGCCGCAGAACAGGGCAGCGACTGGGGTTACTGCGAAGTTAACCTGATTGGCGGCGAACAGCAGATCGCCGATCTGAAAGCACAGGATAACCTTTATACCGTGGCAGAAATGTCTGCCGATGCCTGGACGGCACGCGTGGTCGGCGTCGTTAAAACCGCGCTCCATGCGCAGGTCGACGGGCTGGAAACCGTGCTGGCGGCCCTGTGCGAGCCGCAGGTTGCCATTGTGTCGCTCACCATCACCGAGAAAGGGTATTGTCACTCACCGGCAACCGGACAACTGATGCTCGATCATCCGTTAATCGTTGCAGACCTGCAAAACCCGCATCAGCCAAAATCTGCACCGGGCGTGGTGGTGGAAGCGCTGGCGCGTCGCAAGGCGGCGGGGATACCGGCATTCAGCGTGATGTCCTGCGATAACATGCCGGAGAACGGCCACGTGATGCGCAATGTGACCTGTGCCTACGCGCGCGCTGTTGATGGCGAACTGGCAGACTGGATCGAAGCGAACGTCACCTTCCCGTCAACCATGGTGGATCGTATTGTGCCCGCCGTCACGGCCGACACGCTGGATAAAATCGAGCAGCTGACCGGCGTACGCGATCCGGCAGGCGTGGCCTGCGAGCCGTTCCGCCAGTGGGTGATTGAAGACAATTTCGTTGCAGGCCGTCCTGAGTGGGAAAAGGCCGGTGCGGAGCTGGTTTCTGATGTCATTCCGTTTGAAGAGATGAAGCTGAGAATGCTTAACGGCAGCCACTCGTTCCTGGCCTATCTTGGCTACCTGGCCGGTTATCAGCACATTAATGACTGCATGGAAGATGAACATTACCGTATCGCCGCGCATGCGCTGATGCTGGAAGAGCAGGCGCCGACGCTGAAAGTGAAAGGCGTGGATTTAGGTCGTTATGCCGACCAGCTGATCGCGCGCTACAGCAATCCGGCACTGCGCCACCGCACCTGGCAGATCGCCATGGACGGCAGCCAGAAATTGCCGCAGCGCATGCTCGATTCCGTGCGCTGGCACCTTGTCCACCAGAAGCCTTTCCCGCTGCTGGCCCTGGGCGTGGCGGGCTGGATGCGTTATGTCGGCGGTGTGGATGAGCAGGGTAACGCGATTGAGGTGAGCGATCCGCAGCTGACGGTGATTCAGGCGGCGGTAAACGGTAGCCCTGAAGGGGAAAGCCGCGTTAATGCGCTGTTGGGCATTGAGTCTATTTTCGGTAACGAACTGCCGAAGGACGCGGTGTTTGTGGCGGCGGTCATGCAGGCCTATCAGATGTTGCTGCAAAAAGGCGCGAAGGCCACGGTTGCGGAGTACGCCGCTCAGCTGTAACGCTATGACATGCCGCCGTTCGCGGCGGCATGTCGGGGCACGGCTTAGTGCATCCCCAGGCGAATCAGCTCAATCGGTTCGAACTTACCTTCGCATCCGTCCACTTCAACCGTTTTATTACGACGCACCTGCTCGGCATTAAGGCCGTCGCTGTGGATCGCTTTAATCACGCCGAACTGGCCTGTGCCGCTAATCATGACGCGGCTGCCGGTGGTGATTGCATTTCGGTTACGGTCGTATGTCATCATGGTATTTTCTCCTCTCTCACTTATCCGTTACGGCGCTAATTCAACGACTGCCGTTCACGGGGCACTATTAATACGCCTCTCTTAAACGAAATTATTTGCTTTTGATCAAGCTCACACTTTTTTCTTATTTCATGATGGCGTTGACGGTTCAGGACACCGCTTTACAAAGCGGACAGTTATTTTCCTTAATTGATAATTTCAGGATGCAAGTGTTTAGGCTTTGTTTATCTCCGCAATGCCATTCTGGAAGCAGAAAATAACCCTTCACTGGAAAAGGAGTCAGGCTTATGTATAAGAAAATTTTGATGCCTGTTGACGTGTTTGAAATGGACTTGAGCGACAAAGCGGTACGCCATGCGGCCAACCTCGCGAAGACGGAAGGCGCGACCATCACCCTGGTCAACATTCTTCCTAACAGCAGCCGTTCGTTACTGCGGGGGTTCAATGCCGATATTAAGAAATTCGAAGAGTATATGACCGCCGAGTCTGATAAGAAGATGAAAGCGCTGAAACGGCTCTTTGATATGTCCCCGGACAATATTGACTGTGAAGTACGCTTCGGCAACGTACGGGATGAAATCATCAAGCTCAGCAAAGAGGGGAAATATGATGTTATCGTTATCGGATCGAAAAATCCGAGTATCACAACGCATCTGCTGGGTTCGAATGCTGAAACTATCCTGCGCTACGCCACTATTCCGGTATTAGTGGTTCGCTAATCGCTTCGCCGCAACCGAAAGGGGGCGGCGAGGTTTTATTCTTCGCTAAACCACTCGCTGTTTTCCTGACGAATTAACTGAACCGACTCGCTAATTTCCTGGAGGTGAAGCGTCATTGCTTTATCTACGGCTTCCGCGTCGCGTTTTTCCAGCGCGCTGAAAATATCGTGATGCTGGCGCAGCAGCATTTCTGGCGGTGACACGTGGTCGAGGCTCATATAGCGCACGCGGTCGATGGTGGCCTTGATGTTTTCGACGGTATCCCATGCGAGCTGGCACTCGGCGATCTGCGCCAGTTTCTGGTGAAACTCATCGTCCAGCTGGAAAAAGTCGTTTAACTGTTTGCGATCGATGGCAATGCGTTGCTGATGCAGGTTTTGCTCCAGCTGGTAACACTGGTTGTCGTTGATGAGCGACGCGGCGCGACGCACAACGGCACACTCGATGGCCTGGCGAACAAAACAGCCGTTACGCACCTGCGAAAGCGAAATTTTATTCACGTAGCTGCCGCGCTGAGGGCGGATCTGAATAAGGCCGTTTTCTGCAAGCTTAATAAACGCCTCGCGCACGGGCTGACGGGAAACGTCAAAACGTACCGAAACCTCTTTTTCTGAGAGCGGCGTTCCCGGCGGGATCAGGCAGCGAACAATATCACGGCGTAAGATGCGATAAATTTGCTGATTAACGGGCTGGGTAGGATTAAGTTGCGATTCAGCGGCCATGGGTTGTGATTTCTCAGAGAGTTAACCTGAACATACTACCATTCTTTTACCCGTCATCACATACCCGGCCCGCAGGCCGGGAAGGGTGAATTACCCGCGATGCACGCTGAGTCCGGCATAGGTCTGGCTGACGGGCATCATCTCAACAGTATTGATGTTGACATGCTTCGGCAGCGTCGCGACCCACCAGACGGTTTCGGTGATATCTTCCGGCGTCAGCGCATTTGCATTTTCATAGGTTTTATCCGCTTTCGCGTCGTCACCCTTGAAGCGCACGTTGGAGAATTCCGTTCCGCCTACCAGGCCCGGCTCAACGTCGGTTACGCGGATGGCGGTACCGTGCAGGTCGGTGCGCAGGTTCAGGCTGAACTGGCGTACAAAGGCCTTGGTTGCGCCATAGACGTTGCCGCCCGCGTAAGGCCAGCTGCCTGCGGTGGAACCGATATTAATGATATGACCACGATTACGTTCAACCATGCCCGGCAGCACGGCGCGGGTCATGTACACCAGACCTTTGTTGTTGGTGTCGATCATGTTTTCCCAGTCTTCCACGCTGGCTTTGTGGGCAGGCTCCATGCCCAGCGCCAGGCCGGCGTTATTGACCAGCACGTCGATGTCACGCCATTCGGCAGGCAGGTTTGCAATCATCTCTTCAATGGCGGCACGGTTGCGCACGTCCAGCTGCGCGGTCAGGATGCTGTCGCCCAGATCGTCTTTCAGCTCCTGCAAACGCTCCTGACGTCGACCCGTTGCAATCACCTTGTGTCCGTTGGCGACGAAGCGACGCGTGATGCTTTCACCAAAACCTGCCGTCGCCCCGGTAACTAAAATAATCATCTCACTGTTCCTCAACGCTTTTTGTGTTGTACTACCATAGCACGCTCTCGGGCGGGTCGTTAAGGCAACATTTGTATGACGTCATTGCAGGCCGGGGCAGGCTGGCCTACTCTGGTGAGAAATACCGTGCTCAGGAGTAAACGATGTCGGTCTACAACCCTTTCTTTGACGTGAGCCTGCTGCCTTATCAGGCCCCGCGTTTTGATGTGATAGAAGACAGCCACTATCGCCCGGCGTTTGATGAAGCAATGCGCCTTAAGCGTGCTGACATTGACGCGATTATCGCGCAGCGCGCCGCGCCGGATTTCGATAACACCGTGCTGGCGCTGGAAAAGAGCGGGGCCATGCTGTCGCGCGTTAGCAGCGTGTTCTTCGCCATGACGTCCGCACACACCAACGATGATCTCCAGGCGCTGGACGAGCAGTTCTCTACCGAACTGGCCGGGCTGGCGAACGATATCTGGCTAAATGGTACGCTTTTCGCCCGCGTGGAAGCCGTCTGGCAGGATCGCGACACGCTGGATGCGGAATCCCGTCGGCTGACAGAGGAGACCTATCAGCACTTTGTTCTGGCGGGTGCGCGTCTGAACGCCGATGAAAAAGCCGAGCTGAAAGCCCTGAATACCGAAGCCGCCACCCTAACCAGCCAGTTCAACCAGCGCCTGCTGGCTGCAAACAAGGCGGGCGGGCTGGTGGTGGACGATGTTCAACATCTTGACGGGCTCAGCGCGGAGGAGAGAGACGCCGCCACTCACGCTGCCGCAGAAAAAGGGCTGACGGATCGCTGGCTGATCCCGCTTTTGAATACCACGCAACAGCCCGCGCTGGCAGCACTCACGCAGCGCGAGACGCGGAAAAAGCTGTTTAATGCGGGCTGGGAACGCACTCAGAAAGGCGACGAAAACGATACGCGCAACCTGATCCGTCGGCTTACCGCGTTACGGGCAAGGCAGGCGCAGCTGCTCGGGTTTGAAAACTATGCCAGCTGGAGCATTGCCGACCAGATGGCGAAAACGCCGGATGCCGCGCTCGAATTCATGCGCGGGATAGTTCCTGCGGCGCGCAACAGGGCCGCGCTGGAGCAGGCAGATATTCAGAAGGTTATTGACGACGAGCAGGGCGGTTTTTCGGTGCAGGCCTGGGACTGGGCGTTTTATGCCGAACGCGTGCGCTCAGCGAAATATGCGCTGGACGAATCGCAGATTAAACCCTATTTCGCGCTTAATACCGTGCTGGAGGATGGCGTATTCTGGACCGCCACGCAGCTGTTCGGCATTCGCTTTATCGAGCGTTTCGATATCCCGGTTTATCACCCGGACGTGCGCGTGTGGGAGATTTTCGATCATACGGGTGAAGGCATGGCGCTGTTCTACGGCGACTTCTTCGCGCGTGATTCCAAAGCCGGCGGTGCGTGGATGGGAAATTTCGTTGAACAATCTTACGAGTTTGCCGCGCGTCCGGTGATTTACAACGTCTGCAACTATCAAAAACCGGCTAAAGGGCAGACCGCGCTGATCTCCTGGGACGATGTGATTACCCTGTTCCACGAGTTTGGCCACACGCTGCATGGCCTGTTTGCCAGCCAGCGCTATGCCACGCTTTCTGGCACCAACACGCCGCGTGATTTTGTTGAATTCCCGTCGCAAATCAATGAACACTGGGCCAGCCATCCGCAGGTGTTTGCACACTTTGCCCGTCACTACCAAACCGGCGAGCCGATGCCGGATGCGCTGCGGGAAAAAATGCTCAACGCGACCCAGTTTAACAAGGGTTATGACATGACGGAGCTGCTGAGCGCCGCGCTGCTGGATATGAACTGGCACGGCATTCAGGCGCCGGTTGAGGACGTGGAGGCCTTTGAATCGGCCGCGTTGAAAAAAGAGGGGCTGGATCTTCCTGCCGTACCGCCGCGCTATCGCAGCAGCTATTTCGCCCATATCTTCGGCGGCGGCTACGCGGCGGGGTATTACGCCTACCTGTGGACGCAGATGCTGGCGGACGATGGCTATCAGTGGTTTGTCGAGCAGGGCGGTTTGACGCGCGAAAACGGACAGACATTCCGCAAGGCGATTTTGTCGCGCGGAAATAGTACTGATTTAGCTGAACTTTACCGGAACTGGCGTGGGCACGATCCGAAGATTGAACCGATGCTGGAGAACCGTGGATTAAGTGCTTAAGGGCTTTTTAGGGTGGAAACAGAACCGGGCGGCCTTAGCTGGAATGCCGCGAAATCACATTAATGCTCGTTATGCATGTTTTGTCGTTGAGTCAATTCCTGATAGGATTGTTCCGAATATTTACTGATGGAATAGGGACATGAAAAAAATTATTGGCGTTTTATTACTCTCTTGCCTACTTGCTGGGTGCGATAAACCCAAAATTGATTCATCAACTGATGACGCAATGAAATCATCAATAGCAAAAGTCAGAGAGTCACTTCCGGAGAATAAACGGGAGGAATTTGATAGTGCCTTAAAAGTTGTCGCTTTTAGTAACATCAATATGGCTGACCTAATGCATGCATCTTCAGAGAGTGACAAAGAAGACTTAAGTAAGAAGATGCGCGAACCTTTGTCTGGCAAAACAGCTGAGGAAATCATCTCTTATGCTCAGCAAGTAACTGCCGAGCGAGAACTCAAGCAGAAAGAGCAGGCGCTTCAGGAAATCAAAGAGCTGGAACAGAAAAAAGCTGACTCCGGAAAGGCCAAAGAAGAGCTAAAAAAAGTGCAGGTTTTATCATCTCGATTTACCCTGGAGCCTGAGGAGTACGGCAAACCACAGCCTGTAATTAAACTTGTTGTGAAAAACAATACTGATAAAGCGATTTCCCGGGTGTTCTTCCATGGGGTTATAGCCAGTGATGGACGCTCAGTCCCGTGGCTGGAAAAAGATTTCAACTACGAAATTGCTGGTGGGCTGGAACCGAATGAAGAAGCTACCTGGGCTTTGGCTCCGAATAAGTTCTCTGAATGGGGTCAGGTTGATGCTCCAGCTGACGCCGTCTTCACAGTTACGGTAACGAGAGTGAATGGTGCAGATAAAGAGGCGCTGTTTGATGCATCTGGTTTTACAGAGCAAGATAACAGCAGGCTTGAAGATTTAAAGAAAAAATACCTTTGAGCTGTCACCACTACTTAACCCGCTTTGGCGGGTTTTTTTATGCCTGGAGAAAGGCCTGACTGTTCAGAAAGGGCGCCAGTCAACACAATGAAGCGATATTAATAAACACCTGCCCTGCGTTTATTGTGCGTCGATGACAGGGAAACCTGGCCATATGCCATAGCGGGTTTCCCTGTTGCTAAACGCTGGTTACTCTTGCGTCAGCCACATGTCCGACTCTTCAAACATCTCCTCAAGCATACGGTTCAGCTTTTCCCGGTCGCTTTTGCTGGCATCGCTATTCAGGCCGTTCGCCTGCATCGGCTTAACCGTCACGCTGGCATCAGGAAAAATCCGGTGCACACGTTTTGTCAGTTCAGCCAGAATTATCTCCCTGGCTCCCTCCAGCCCCTGTACGTTTCGCTTGTCATAAACCAGTTCAACAAACATTATTTTTTCCCTATGAATATTAATTGTGCGATTCTGTCTGCACGTAAAAATACTACTGTATATGGGTACAGTCAAACGGCATTCTGGCTAAAGAAATGCCATGCCGCTCTTCATTTTGTCTGAGTTGATGACATTCTATTCATTTAGCGTTTAAAACGAGCAGTCGAAGCGTTTAATTGTAAAATTTACAAAAACTATAATTTGAAGCCAGAGAGAAACTTACAAACGAAACGGTGAAGGTTTAAACAGTCGCTACGGTTCAGCTGGCTTGCGTGCGCTTCAAAACAAAACTACTGTATATAAAAACAGTAGTAGAGGTATGCGTAATGGAATTTATCAGACCTACAGAACTGCGTGAGATTGTCGCGCTTCCACTTTTCAGCGATTTAGTTCAGTGCGGATTCCCAAGCCCGGCTGCCGACTATGTGGAGCAGCGCATTGATCTTAATGAACTTCTGGTTGCCCACCCCAGCTCGACGTATTTCGTTAAAGCTGCGGGTGATTCGATGATTGAAGGGGGAATAAGCGACGGCGATTTGCTGGTGGTCGATAGTTCCCGAACGGCCGAGCACGGAGATATTGTTATCGCCGCGGTAGAAGGGGAATTTACCGTTAAGCGCCTGCAACTGCGGCCTCATGTTCAACTCAATCCGATGAACAGCGCTTATTCGCCGATTATCGTTGGCAGTGAAGACACGCTGGACGTCTTCGGCGTGGTCACTTTTATTGTTAAATCGGCCAGCTGATATGTTTGCGCTCTGTGATGTGAATTCATTCTATGCATCATGCGAGACGGTATTCAGGCCAGATTTGAGAGGCCGACCGGTGGTTGTCCTCTCAAATAACGACGGTTGCGTGATAGCGCGCAGCGCAGAGGCCAAAGCCGCTGGCGTTACCATGGGGGCGCCATACTTTAAGCAGAAAGACCTGTTCCGGCGCGCTGGCGTGGTTTGCTTCAGCAGTAACTATGAACTTTACGCTGACATGTCCAGCCGGGTTATGACCACGCTGGAGGAAATAAGCCCGCGCGTCGAAATATATTCCATTGACGAGGCCTTTTGTGACCTCACCGGGGTTCGAAACTGCCGGGACCTGACTGATTTTGGCAAGGAGATCCGCGAAACGGTTTTGAAGCGTACACACCTGAGGATCGGCGTGGGTATAGCCCAGACGAAGACGCTGGCGAAGCTGGCAAATCACGCGGCGAAGAAATGGCAGCAGCAGACGGGTGGGGTAGTTGACCTATCCAATATCGACCGCCAGCGCCGGCTGTTGGCTATCGTGCCTGTAGAGGACGTGTGGGGCGTGGGCAGGCGCATCAGCAAGAAGCTCAACGCGATGGGCATCAAAACGGCGCTGGATCTCTCAGAGCAGAGCACATGGATTATCCGCAAGCACTTCAATGTGGTGCTGGAGCGAACGGTCCGGGAGCTGCGCGGCGAGCCGTGCCTCGACCTGGAAGAGTTTGCACCGGCAAAGCAGGAGATCGTCTGTAGCCGGTCATTCGGTGAACGCGTGTCAGAATATGAGCAGGTGCGTCAGGCTATATGCAGCTATGCGGCCCGTGGCGCTGAGAAGTTACGCGGCGAGCACCAGTATTGCCGCTTTATCTCGGCGTTCGTAAAGACCTCTCCATTCGCGCTGAACGAACCCTATTACGGCAACAGTGCCTCAATGACGCTTCTCACGCCCACTCAGGACTCCCGCGACATTATCAACGCTGCGGTAAAGTGCCTCGACAAAATCTGGAAGGAGGGGCACCGCTACCAGAAAGCCGGCATTATGCTCGGAGACTTCTTCAGCCAGGGGGTTGCCCAACTCAATTTGTTTGACAACAGCGCGCCGCGTGCCGGAAGTGAAAAGTTGATGGAAGTGCTGGATCGCCTGAACGCGAAAGATGGAAAGGGAACGCTTTACTTTGCCGGGCAGGGCATACAGCAGCAATGGCAGATGAAGCGTGAAATGCTTTCGCCGCGGTACACGACTCGCTATTCAGATTTACTGAGGATTCGATGAATGTTAACGGTTGTTTTGTGCCAAAAGCGGACGTTGGTACTTTTCAAATCGTCGTACATCGATTCTTTTGTATCAATAAGTTAGAGTAAATGCGCTCACATTGATTGTCTTAACCATTCACTCAGTGTGAGAGAAAAAAGTAGGCTAGGCGGCGCATCTTTCACATCATGAATCTCTTTTATGTATTGCAACCCAGCTTTTTGAAGAACTTTCTGCGATGCCACGTGATTACCTCTTACTACGGCAGATATCTCAGTCAGCTTTAACTCACCAAATCCATATCTGATAGAGTTTTTCGAAAACTCTGTTGCCACACCTTTTCCCCATGCCTCTGTAGCGAAGCGATATCCTAAATTATTAATGATGATATCCGCATAACTGCTAACGCTCAGACCACCAAAACCAATGATTCTTTCAGGACTTTTCTTTAACGCGATTGCCCAGTTTCCAAAACCGTGCGTTTCCCAGTGGTTGATCCAACGGGCTAAGACAGTTTGCGCATGCTGTATGTCAGGATATGGCCCTGCTGGATTAAAGGTATTCGTAGCCGGGTCGCCATAAATTCTGAAAAGATCATCCAGGTCGGACGTCGTTACGGGACGAAGATGTAGTCGGGAGGGGTGGAGTTGCAAAACAATTTCCTAAATAATGAGCTCATTAGCTTAGTTATATAACTGTTTTTATAGTAAGGAAAAAGCAGGTTCGCAACATCTCATCGTCCATTTCCAAGCTACGAGGCTGTGATCTGGTCAAACCCAAAGTAGTTGCTGTTGCATCACCGTGCCAGGAATGGATGGTTGAAAAATCTGGAGATTCGGGGCCGTATACCAGCGCTAAGAACCTGGATCACAAATGGCAGGTGCACCGAATATCAGTTTGGCTATTTCTTCGCTGATTTACTGTCGTATAAATCCATAGTGATGGTGGTTAAGTGACTATTAACCGGAAAACAGATGGTATAAAAGATTTATAGCGTCTGGGCATGAATATAAATGGTGCTTTTGAACGGAAGGTACGCCAGTTTGCCCGATGGTTTAATAAAAATTCGCCTGGCGTGTCTGCGCTAATGTACTACTTTCAGTAAAGTGACTTTTACAGGGAGGGTCAATGAAACCATTATCGCTTTTATTATTGTCGAGCCTGACTTTAGTGGGTTGCGGCGCGAACAACACCCCTTCAAATACGCCTGTTCCGGGTGTAAAAACCTCCGTCGGGACGAGCACGCTTGAAGCCGGTGCGCAGCTTATCCAGTCCCGTCCGCCCATTGATGCAATGAGTGCCTACCTGGACGGTTTCCATTTTTATAGCGGGGATAAAAATGGCCAGATGGAAGCCCATCATTATGTAACCGTCTTGAATGAAGACGTGATGCAGGCGGTGATCTACGACGGAAACACCAAAGATGCCCGTTTAATGGGCGTTGAGTACATCATTAGTGAGCGTTTGTTTAACACACTGCCGCCGGAAGAAAAAAAATTGTGGCACAGCCATCAATATGAAGTGAAATCCGGCAGTCTGATTGCTCCCGGTTTACCGGCAGTGGCTGACAAAGCATTGATGAGCAAAATTGTGAATACCTACGGGAAGACCTGGCATACCTGGCACACCGACCGCGATAAAAAGCTGCCGCTCGGCATTCCGGCTCTGATGATGGGCTTTACCGGGGAAGGGCAGTTAGACCCCAAACTTCTGGCGGACAGAGATCGACGCTTTGACGTGAGCACGCAAGCCATCAAACAAGAACGTGAGGGTATTGTGGCGCACCCCGTTGCTAAGGGAGCTGATGCCTGGCAACGTGGTGAAGAGATCCAGCTTAAGCGGGTTGAAGGTTCAGGTGAGCATGGCCAGGGAGACACAAGCCATTTCTGATATCAAAAACCTTCAGAAATACCCCGGCAACGCCGGGGTTACGGTGAGTTAAATTACCAGCCCTGTTATTTTCTCGTCCTTAGACATCAGAAACGCCAGGTGGCTGAAAGATTACCTGCGATCGAGTCATAGCCAGAACGAAACATTTCGCTTTCAACCCCGATGCCCAATTCGACATCAGCGTTGATTTTATAGCTCATACCTGCCTTAACGCCCAGAGCGTCACGGCCAGTCACCTGATTCCTGGAACTAAACCCTGTGCTTCGATAGTTGGCGAAAGAGGCGTGTTGCACTACGTTGCCATCAAGCAGTTCATGATCCCAGGTAAGCTGCAACTCAGCTGCTATCGACGCCCCTGAAGCGAGGGGGACATTCCAGTTACTATTCACCCCGATACTTGATCTCAGAGAATCGAAGGTCTGCGAACCCAGCATCAGTCGGCTGCCGTCATTGCCGCTTTCCTTCACGCCGGGACGATGTAATGTGGTGTAATTCAATGAAGTTACCGGTCCGGCGTTCACATTATTATTCAGCGCCCATCGATAGCCCCCGCCGGCCGTAACAGAGCCTGACAATCCGGTCCAGGTGGCATGGTGGCTTGCTCCGTAAGTTTCTACATGAATGTTTCTGTCCAGCCAGCTGTCTTCAATACCCAATCGGCCAGTGCCGAATAAATACATTCCTTCGGACCTTTCGGCGCCGTAACGAGCATGAATACCCAGATCGAAAGCAGTGGTTTTTCCGGTTGCGGTTTCCGGTGATTTCACCGTCACCGACTGGCCGCTGACCGCACCATGGAAGCCATAAATCCAGTTGAGATTCTGATCGTTTTGTTTTTCAGCACCGAATACAATGCCATAACTGCTGGCGTCATACCCTACACTGTCACCCTGACGCTGTTGCCAGAAGCCGCCGCCAAAGGGGATAGCAAAGCTGCGCCATTCGCCTGCCGCCAGTTGTTTCGGTATAGTCACAGGATTCGGCCCGCCAACGATCCGCGCTATCTGTTGTTCACGGTGAAGGGAACTTGCGAACATGGCGCTGTAGGCGCCCGCAGAAAGCTGCGGCAAGGCATTGCTGATACTCCTGCCATCAGTGGCGGAGAAATCCAGAGTACGGTACAGCGGTTGAATATCCGACTTGGCTTCTGCCACAATTTTATCCAGCGCTTGCCCTACCTGCCGCGCATTAGCGTCCTGCGCATACCGGCTGTATGCGTTTGAAGCGCGCAGCATTGAGAGCTGCCAGCCGTTCTTTCCCTGAGGCGTGGTTTGCAGCGTTAGCGTGGGTGAGCGGAGCACGCTGTTCACGGCACTGAAATTGCCGCCGGAAGAGTCTGTTTTTAGCAAATCTTGCGTATTCAGACGCCAGTTTGTGGCGTACCAGTCCGGCTGCGGCGCAAACGTCAGTTGACCGTCAAATTGTGCGTGACCGTTCACTCGCAGAGTATCATGCCTGCCGTGCCCGTCGACTTCCAACAACAACTGTCCGGTATCACCCTGTTGATAAGCACCGGATAGAGTGATTTGCCCAAGGGAATTACCCGGCGCAAGGATCCCGTTATTTACAAAGCGGCCTTCCTCATTAAGCGTGTAGCTGGCGTTGCCGGACAGGCTGGCACCTGGCGCGATAGTCATGCTGTAAATCTGAAAATCGCCATTAAGCGAGGTTTTCCCTCCGTGCGCGTCCAGTGCCAGATTATTGATACCTTCAATGTTTCCGCGGTAAGTAAAGCTGAAATCAGCATCAGCTGCGTCCGTCGCTTGGCCATACGCATTGGCCTTCCGACCGAAGGTAAGCTGTGTTAACCGCTGTTGGCCATCGTCATCCCGCTGGGCGTAGTCCGAATAAATATCACCTTCCAGCCGGGCACCCGTTAATATATTTATATTACCGACCAGCGCGTTCGGTGAAATATAAATCGCCGCGCCTTTACCGGCGACCCGTCCGCTGATGTCGGCATTATCTACCAGCGCTCCCTGCAACTCGGGTAATAACGCATCGTAATAGCCGTCCACGATATGAAGCCAGGATCCACGGTAATCCACGTCGTTACCCAGGAGGTTATTGCCAAAATCAAAACTGATAGCGACGCCACGGGCTCCCAGTGCCTGAACGTCGCCACGTTGAATAAGATTGTGCTGTTTACCGTAGGCAAACATTACCCCACGGCCATTTTCGCCATCGGCATATACCCGTACTCCGGGTTCAATGCTCAGGGTGTTATTTTGCCCATCTATACGGATGCCCGCGCCGCCACTCCCTGATGTCATCAGGTCCGCTTGTTGAAAGATATGGTTATTACTGCCATACACATGCAGGCCAACCCCCAGATTAGCGGTATTATATTGCCCCGCCAGATAGCCATCCGCCTGCTGATTACGCAGAAAATATCCATTGCGGTTAATGAGAGTTTGCCCGTTGCCATACAGCGAAAAACCGAAAAAGTTACGACGGTCAATCTGATATCCCATATCTTGCAGCAATGCCAGTTCCGCTTCCATAAACGTTGTGTAATTGCGGTAGTTCTGATGGCTCATCATGCTGTTTTTCAGCTCGATATGGCTCATGTAGTTATCATCGACGGAACCGTCGTCTGCTAACATTTTCACCGGTACGCCAGCCATGGCGCCTGCAAGTACTTCATCCACGTGCCTGCCGGTGAAATAGCCTTTATCGAGCCGTACATCAAAGCCTTGTGGATCCCAGGTGTTATTGCATCCATTACACAATATTACCTGCCCTGGTCGGGCAGGATTGCCACGGTCATCACGCAGATGGCTGGTCCAGGAGCCAAAAGGCACGGTATCAAAAGCGGGCGTGAATGTCCCACTGCCTTGCAGATCGGTAACCATATTGGATATTCCCAGGCCATGGGCCAGCTCGTGAACAGCGACGCTGACCAGATCGGCCTTTCCAGTGCGCGGCAGCTGCGCAGGCACATAGGGAACGTTATCAAAATCCAGTTTGCCCATGATGAACTGGGCATGGGAGCCAAAGGTCAGCTCTCCGGTATCAATGCCGTTCAATGCTCCCTGCAACTGCGTCAGACTCATGATGCCGTCGGTAACTGAATCGCTGGAACCTGCGGCATTCTCATCGTTAAACGTCCCCACATTGATAATGGCGGGCAGTTGCCCTGGGCTGGGGGTAATAACCTCAGCCCAGTAACGCATGGCATCAAGTATTTTTTCTTTTTGCTGCTGGCCAAGATCCCAGGTTGACTCAGACGCATTCGGCCAGTCCGGCATAAAGGGGCCGTCGCCAACATTAAAGAAACGCACTTCAAATACCGCAATATTGTGTGGGTTATAGACCAGATAGCTTTCGCCTGCATACAGGTTATTACTGACAAATAAACCCGTTAATGCAGCCGTCATAAAAACCCTTTTCATATTAATCATCCTTGTCTAAAAAAGTATTGCTTACGTTCCTCAATATAAATTCACACCTGAGTTCAATAAAGCATAAACGAATATAATAATTATCGATGTGGCTTGATAATTTAGAATAACGAGTGACCTTGCCCTGTGATAGCCTCGTTTTTCAGGATTTTATAAACGGTGGAGCGGGCGATACCGGATCGCAATGAACAGGAATGTACCGACATATGCAGGGGAATTAACGGATAGGGTCTGGTGCCGTGGTATAATCGACATAAGCGTGAGGCTTTACGTTACTCCACGGCACCAAAAACGATCGGACGGCTTATCAATTAAAGCCAGCGAGAGCGTTTAAGTCGTAGCCACAGTAATACACAGGCGCCCAGCGTGACAGCGATCGTAGCCGGATAGCCATAGAGCGTCTTCAGTTCCGGCATATTGTCGAAGTTCATACCATACATGCTGAAGACTACCGTCGGGATCACGAGTATGGCACCCCAACCGGCCAGTTTCTTCACTACTTCGTTTTGCTGCACTGAAACCAGTGCCAGGTTAACGTGCATCGCGCTGCTAAGCAGTTCACGCATGTCATTTACATCCGTGACTACATGGCTTGCGTGATCCTGAATATCTCTGAAATACGCCCTGAGGGGTTTTGGAATAAGTTCTTCATGAATGCGGATAAGCTCGGTACAAATTTCTTCTACTGGCTGAGCGGCGTTGCGAAGCCCGAGCAGATTACGGCGGAGGGAATACACGTCCTGAATAGCTTCACGGTCAAATTCACTGTGAAAAAGTGTCGCTTCTATATCACCAATTTTTGTGTTGAGGCGCGCAGTCAGCTCTGCATAACTGTCTACAATAAAATCCAGAATACAGTAAAGCGGATACGCCGGACCGTACGAAAGCATGTCCGGGGCGTCAGCAGCACGGGCGCGTATAGGCGCATAGCTCTCTGAAGCACCGTGGCGCACCGTAACAAGAAAGTTTCGCCCCACAAATAAATGCGTTTCGCCAAACTCAATGTTGTCACCCTGTCCACTGACGGTCTTTACAACGATAAATGCCGAGCTACCATAACGCTCTATCTTAGGCCGCTGATGCGCGTTAAGCGCATCCTCAACGGCCAGATCGTGCAGACCGAACTCCTCCTGGACTTTATACATAAACGCCGGTTCAGGCTGCCAAAGCCCCAGCCAGATAAACGCATCGGTATCCTGGATGATTTCGCTGATATCCTCGATATCCACGGTTTCGGCAGGGCGGCCTGAACGGTAGACCATACAGTTAACAATCATTTTTTTTGGCTATCCCTTAAGCATGTTTCTAAGAAGCTTAACTCTTTCCGTTAAATTCCCAAATGGGGATGGCTTCTAGTGTCCCCAAATCAGAGCCATGCCTTCGCTTTCAGGCCGAACGTTCTTAAAACCGAACTTTTCATATAACGCGGGAACATCGGCTATCAGGGTAATATAGGCACCGGCGGGCACATGCTGTTCAAACCATAACATTAAATTTTGCATGATTTCTCGTCCCAAACCTTTTCCCTGATGCTCCGGGTCAACAGCAATATCAACGATCTCGAAGTTCAGGGCACCATCACCAACAATACGTCCCATCCCTACAGCATTTCCGGCACACACAATGTGTACTCCATAACAGCTTGCAGGAAGTGCGCGTTTTGCCAATTCAAGTGGTCGGGGAGTTAATCCGGCGATGATGCGTAAACGGCAAAAATCTTCTGGAAGAGGTACTGTTTCAATTACTTCATAGTTTGATTGCATAATTTAACCTAAGCAGTAGCAGGGATAATTGAAATTAACACAAGTCATGCGTTAATAAAGTCTGCCAATCGGAATAATGACAACATATCGCGACTGATGCTCCGCTTCTCCCTCATAGCGGACCTTCAGTATGAGCCTGCCCACTTTGTGCCAGCCGCGGAAAACACCCTGCAAATAATCAGAAGGTCATGTTGCCGCGTCGTTCAACCCGGGCACTGACTCTCCAGCCATTGACCGACGACGGGCCATAATTTCTCCGCACATCGCGTACGAAAAAATCCCATATGCCCAATGGACGAAAGGCCAAACTCTGCGTGCCGTATTTCGCAGCGTTCGATTTTTGCTTGCTGCACTGGCTCCATCAGCCGCGCAATAGCTTCACGGTTAGCCCAGGGGACGTCATCAAATCCCATCACCAGCACGGGTAGCGTGATCTCACTTGCCCGTTGGCGTGCATTCCAGTCTGGATCATCGTAGAAATAACCTGGCATTGCGCTCCAGCGCCCCCATTGAAGCATGACTGGCGCCGGTAAATCTTCGCCCAATCCCAGGCGCCTGGCAGGCATGTAGCCGAAGATACGGCACAGAACCGGAGCCAGAACACGCAATAAGCACCAGACACGCACCTTTTCTGTCGTTTGTTTTATGGAGTTCGTCACTCCGGCATGTGAAGCCACCATGACCGCAGCTTGCAGGGCGTGGGTGGCGGCTGAAAGCAGAACCGCATGCCCGCCTACACTGTGTCCTACCGCCAACAGGCTAAGCCCTGGAAAATGTGCTTTAGCCCAGGCGGTTATGCATCCGACGTCCTGGTCGATCCAGTCAGACATAGACACGCGGTAAGTCCGAACCCGCCCGGACTTAGAAAGGCCCGTGCCGCGATAATCGTAGGTAAGAACGTTGAATCCTCTGTTAAAAAGATACTCTGCGAATCCCTTATAAAACGCCTGCACAACCGCGGTTGCCGGATGAAGGAGAACCATCGCTTTGGCATCGCTTCTTTCCCATAGTGTGGCTGCCAGAAATCCGCCTTCATTGACGGGTATTATGACTGAATGCATTCGTAGAGCCTTATTTGTGTGGTCATACCAGTTATGCCTGAATTAAATCTAGCCTTTACTATCCCATCTGGCGATTTTTTTGTTTTGCCACCACCATCCGCCCCTCGCTCAAAGCAGACAATAAACCTCGCCCGTGCGTTTTTCGCGAAACACGACGCTTTATGAACTCAGCGTGGGGAAGGGCACGCGTCGGATAAACGTCCCTTAAAAAAATCCTCTTCTATACTCAGTAACGTTTAGTGAAATATGCCGCCGTTCTTCACGCCGCATTGTTTTAATAGCGATTGCACGCGCGAACAGCAGGGGCATATATCCACGAAAACGCCTTACGTTGGTCCATTTTGCATTTTTTAGAGGGGGATCCCTGGTATGTTGCATTCTCAATCTTCGCGCGTCGGCAGTATTTTGCTGCTGCTGGCCGCGATAATAGGCTTCGCGGTGGCGCTATACGCCTGGTGGACGCCGCTCACCGGCGTCACAGGCACCATTGGCGCACTGGGCGTGGCCATTGCCAGCGCGGTGCTGGCGATACTGACCTTTATGTTACGTGCGGCATCGGGGCGCGGGGCGCGTGTTTTCATGATGATTATCACCCTGGTCGTGTTAGTGGGTATTGGTTTTGCCGCCGCGCTGCTGCACCAGTACATCATAACGGCAGCCATGGTGGTCGGCCTGATCGGTCTGATTATGCTGAGCAGCAATTCCGCCCGTTACAAACATTCCGTCCGAACCTGAGGAGCCGCCCGTGCATAACGATAAGCATTATCCCTTCATAAAAGTCGGCATGACGGCGCTGGCGCTGCTGGTCGCTCCGTTCGCGCTTCAGGCGCAGGATAAAGCCGCTGAGGCCTCTCAGGGGACCCAGGACTCGCTCAACATTGATGCCGCCGATCAGCAGGCACCCGGGACCACAAAAACCACAGACGATGCCTCAACCGGCAACGGTGGCGGGCAAAAAGTCGCCTCGGCGAACCAGCCAGCGACGCCGCTGGTGCCCGGCACCGCCACCTGGGACAGCTTCCATGGGCAGCTTAACGCGCAGAAATACAGCCCATTAACACAGATCACGGCGGATAACGTCGGTAAATTAACGAAAGTGTGGGAGTTCCATACCGGCGACGTCTCGGATGGCAAAGGCGATACGCCGGCGACCGTATGGTCCGCAACGCCCATTTTCGCTAACGACACGCTCTATATCGGCACCCCTTTCGATCGCCTGATTGCGCTGGATCCGGGCACGGGTAAAGAGAAGTGGCACTATGACACCAAATCGTCGCGCAAGGCGCTGACCCAGCCGGTGCTTAAAAACCGCGGCGTTTCCTACTGGCAGGCAAAACAACCGGTGAACGGTCAGGCATGCCAGAAAATCGTCTATATGGGCACCGTTGACGGCAAGCTCTTTGCGCTGGACGCCGATTCAGGCAAACCGTGCAGCGACTTTGCGGACAACGGCGTGCTGGATCTGAACCAGTGGAACACCGTTAACGCCAAGTATCCGCTCTCTGTCCTGCAACCGCCAACCGTCGTCGGCAACCATCTGCTGGTAGGCTGGGCCGGGAAAGACTGGGCCTATGCCGAAGCGCCTCCTGGTACCGTATTTTCATTCAACGCCCAGACCGGCGAGCGTGAATGGACCTTTGACGCGATCCCGGAAGAGATCCGCAAGCGTACCGGTACGGCCAACGTCTGGACGCACATGTCTGCCGATGAGGCCAACGGCCTGGTCTATCTCCCGGTCTCGTCTCCGTCTCCCAACTACTGGGGCGGCAACCGCGTCGACGCTATTCCGCTTGGCACCTCCACCACTGCGCTGGACATCAACACCGGTAAAGTGGTCTGGTCTCGCCAGTGGGTACACCACGACGTCTGGGACTACGACATCAACTCCGCGCCAACGCTGATGGATATCACCGTAGACGGCAAACAGATCCCGGCGCTGGTTCAGGCCACCAAGCAGGGCTTCCTGTTTGTGGTTAACCGCCTGACGGGAGAGGACGTATGGCCTATCGAAGAGCGTCCGGTTCCGCAGGGCGATGGTTCGGTGCAGGGCGAAGTGCTCTCGCCTACACAGCCGTTCCCGACCAAACCTGCGCCGCTGCTCGACCAGTCGAAAAAGCCGGAAATCTGGAAGCTGGCGGATATCGTCGGTGGCGGCCAGTGTTCCCGCCTGTGGGATAACCTGACCTATGAGGGAATGTACACCCCGCCGACCACCAAAGGCGAAGGCACGCTCACCTATCCCGATAGCGCCGGCGGCGTGCAGTGGGGCGGGGTGGCGTTCGATCCGCAAAAACAGATCGCCATCGTCAATACTTCGCATATCGTCCAGTACGTGAAGCTTTACAGCCGTGAAGATTACGATAACGCAGACAAAGACTCCGGCAACGAAAGCGGTTTTGCCCCACAGGAAGGCGCTCCGTACGGCATGCGTCTGCTGGTGGCGAGCAACTGGCTGGGCATGCCGTGCTGGAAGCCGCCGTTTGGCGAAATCGTGGCGCTGGATATGCACACGGGCGATGTGAAATGGCGTCGTCCGGTTGGCGCCTCCCAGCAGTATGGCTTCTTCATGCCGGAAAGCTGGGGTTCGCCTACCATTGGTGGCCCGGCCGTGACGGCGGGCGGCGTGATCTTCATCGGTGCCTCTATGGATGCCAAAGTGCGCGCCTACTCGGTGGAAACCGGTGAAGAGCTGTGGTCCGATCAGGGAGAAGCCCCGGCGGTAGCGAACCCGTCCGTCTATGAGTATAAAGGCCGCCAGTACGTGGCCTTCGTGGCGGGCGGAAACACGATCCTGAAGGACCAGGTAGGAGACCAGGTAGTGGTTTACGCGCTGCCTGAATAGTGTTGCCCGGGAAGGGGGAAATAAAGTGGGGCCTGCGGGCCCCACTTTATTTTGCCTCTGCCGTTTTACCGGCGCGCTTATTTATCGGCTGATGCCCCGGCGCGCGTGGACATCTGCTCTGCGGACTTCAGGTGCTGCTCAACGACCGGAGTGTGCTCGTTGGCCAGGGCCTTCACATCCGGATCGCTGATTTTACTGGCGTCGCTCTGTAGCTTCGACAGCACGTTCTGGTGGTCTTTCACACCGGCGTATTCCATATACATCTTGTCAAAGGCGTCACCGCGCTGGTTTTCCAGCCTCGACGTCAGGGCCTTATGCGCGGCGTCGGGCTCGGTCGGCAGCTCTACGCCCTTTTTCTGGGCCACGGCCTGGACTTTGGTCAGGGCGGCGCCGTGATCGTCGACCATTTTCTGGGCGAATGTTTTCACGTCGCTGGTTTGAGCCTTGTCGAGGGCGAGCCTGGCGGCGGCAACTTCGTTGATATTTGCCTGCGCCATGTCCTTCAACGCATTTTCGTCGCCGGCGCTGAGTTTGGCGTCTGATTGAGCCTGGCCCGCAGCGCTAGTCTGCGCGGCGCCTGTCGTCTGAGCGTGTACGCCAACGGTGCTGAACATTGCTGCAACTGCTGATACGGCTAGCAGCCTTTTCAGGGTTTTACTTGTGTGCATATTGTTCTCCTGATGGTCATGGTACAGGTGAGTTTGAGTTGCTTTATGCGCAACCGGGCAGATAAGTGATAACTACCCCGGTCAGTATAGTAGATGAACCTGCTGCGCCCGCAGTTTACGCGTCAGCGATGGCCGGTAATCATGATCAATGGCGCGCTTCTTATTGCTCAATCCATCTACAAAATTGATACGGATCATTTACATATTTGGTGCTAATGTTAAATATATAGATTCATCAACAGGAGGAATGATATGAAAAAAGCACTATTAGGGACTGTATTGGCTTTAACGGTAGCAAGCTTTGGCGCATCTGCGGCAGATATGATTTCCAAGGATGAAGCGCACCACTTCAAACTGGAATATCTGGGTAACGTATCTGTAGGGGCTTCTGGTGGACAAATTTCTTCACCTTCAGATCTTCATGAAAAACTCTCAAAACTGGCAGACGAGAAGGGCGGGAAATACTACGTCATCATTGCTGCTCGTGAGCATGGCCCGAACTTCCAGGCCGTAGCGGAAGTTTTCAAATAATCTTCACGATTAAAGAGAACCGGGCATAGCGCCCGGTTTTTTATGGATAATCAACGTCTTTATGAGCGAATAAATGCCAGAATATCGGTGTTTATGGTATCGGCATGCGTGGTATGCATCCCGTGCGGGAAGCCTGGATAAATTTTAAGTTCGCTGTTTGCGAGCAGCTTGTCCTGTAGAAGGGCAGCATTTTTATACGGTACGACCTGATCGTCATCACCCTGCAACACAAGGACAGGAACCGTGATGGCTTTGAGATCGTCCGTCTGGTCGGTCTCTGAAAACGCCTTAATACCTTCATAGTGGGCTTTGGCGCTACCTATCATACCCTGACGCCACCAGTTCTGGATCGTGCCCTGCGAAACGTCTGCTCCGTCCCGGTTAAATCCATAGAACGGACCGCTGGCGACGTCGAGGTAAAACTGGGCGCGGTTAGCTGCCAGCGCCTGGCGGAAGCCGTCGAACACCTCAATGGGCGTTCCGCCGGGGTTAGCGTCGGTTTTGACCATCAGCGGTGGAACGGCGCTAACCAGTACCGCTTTGGCCACTCGCCCCTGAGGCTGACCGTACTTCGCAACGTATCTGGCGACCTGGCCTCCGCCGGTGGAGTGGCCGACGTGCACGGCATTACGCAGATCGAGGCTTTCAACCACGGCCGATGCGTCGGAGGCATAATGATCCATATCGTGACCTTCACTCACCTGATCGGAACGACCATGACCGCGACGGTCGATGGCGATGACGCGGAAGCCTTCGGCAAGGAAAAAGAGCATCTGGTTATCCCAGTCATCGGCGCTCAGCGGCCAGCCGTGATGGAAAACAATAGGCTGCGCCTCTTTCGGACCCCAGTCTTTGTAATAAATACTGACACCATCTTTCGTTGTTACGAATGCCATATTTCAGACTCCTCTGCTAATGGCAAAAATGTGTGAAGGCTAAGTAAATAGCCCAGCATTTAAGAACGTAATAAAATTGACTTATATTAATCTTATTACCGATATATCCGCTTAAAGTGTAGAAGGGTTCCTGAAAACAGTTATAGGTTTATTTTATAGGGTCATTATTTATTTCAAACGAAATAGCCCCTATACACGTCGGAGCACTGTTATTTTTCCGATGGGCTTATTATTGGCCGGGCAGAGGTCACTGCCGCCCGGCCTGAAGGTCTTAAACGATCGCGTTAGGGCACGGTTCGCCCTTATCAAGCTGCTGTAAATTGCCCAGCGTGGTTTCCGAAATGCTGATCAGCGCTTCGGCGGTCAGAAACGCCTGGTGTCCGGTAAACAACACGTTGTGGCAGGCCGACAGGCGACGGAATACGTCGTCCTGGATCACGTCGTTAGATTTATCCTCAAAGAACAGATCGCGTTCGTTCTCATACACGTCCATACCCAACGCGCCGATTTTTTGCGTTTTCAACGCTTCGATAGCGGCCTGAGAGTCGATCAGTCCGCCGCGGCTGGTGTTAATGATCATCACGCCGTCTTTCATCTGGTCGAACGCCGACTGGTTAAGCAGGTGATAGTTTTCAGGCGTCAGCGGGCAGTGCAGGGAGATGACGTCCGACTGGGAGAAAAGGGTTTTCAGATCGACATACTCCACCCCCAACTCCAGCGCAGCGGCGCTTGGGTACGGATCGAACGCCAGCAGGCGCATGCCGAAACCTTTCAGGATGCGAAGGGCGGCTACGCCGATTTTGCCGGTACCGATCACGCCAGCGGTTTTACCGTACATGGTAAAGCCGGTCAGCCCTTCCAGAGAGAAGTTAGCATCACGGGTACGCTGATAGGCGCGGTGAATACGACGGTTGAGCGACATCATCATGCCGACGGCGTGCTCTGCCACCGCTTCCGGAGAATAGGCCGGGACGCGCACGACCTTCAGGCCCAGCTCTTTGGCGGCATCAAGATCGACGTTGTTAAAGCCCGCACAGCGCAGGGCTATGTATTTCACGCCCTGTTTTTTCAACTCTTCCAGCACCGGTCGGCTACCATCATCGTTAACGAAGATACATACGCCTTCGCAGCCGTGGGCGGTTTTAGCCGTCTTTTCAGTCAGCAGAAAGTCGAAAAATTCAAGATCGAAACCGTACGTCTCGTTAACATGTTGCAGATACTTTTTGTCGTATTGCTTTGTGCTATATACCGCGAGTTTCATAAGACTTTCTCCAGTGATTTTGGAACCACGTTAGCATGTTTAAAATTATCTTACAATTTTTCAAAATTCATTGAAATCAATAAGTTCTATGAATTATTGTAGAGCATCTACTCTTAAAAATGGCATAACCTTCAACTGACTGGCTAAACATGCGACAATGAGCGGCAAGAACGGCTTATTTATTTCGCAAAATCAGGATATTAACTGCCCATGAAGGGTAAATACAAAGCCGCAATCGCGCTATTACTGCTGCTGTTAATCGTGCCGCTGACGCTGCTGATGACGCTCGCCCAGTGGGTGCCCACGCTCGCCGGGATCTGGCTTCCCGTTGGAACGCGCATCGCGTTTGAAAAAAGCCCGCGGCTAACGCGCCACGCCCTGATTATTCCCGATCTTCGCTATCTGGTAGAAGAGTGCGAAATTGCCCGCGTCGAAAACGTGACCCTGTCACACCCAAGCCGCTGGGATCTGGATATTGGCGCGCTTGAACTCAGCTCTGTCTGCCTGAGCAAAATACCGCAATCAGCGCCTTCGACGGTGGCGCCGAAAACGCTGGCACAGTGGCAGGCCATCCTGCCCAACACCTGGCTGACCATCCACCGCTTTACCCTTTCCCCCTGGCAGCAGTGGGAAGGTGAGCTGCATGCCTCCCTGACCCCAGCCCGCCAGGACATCACCTATAAGGGAGAGCAGGTGAGCATTAAGGGGCAGCTGCGCGGCCAGACGCTTTCTGTAAGCCAGTTCGATGTACAGCTGCCGGACCAGCCTCAGCCCGTGAAGCTGGTGGGTGAATTTACCCTGCCGCTGGTGCCGGACGGCGTGCCGGTGAAGGGGCATACGGTCGCCACCTTTAACGTGCCACAGTTATCCTCGCTGGTCGATGCCGATCTGGACTGGGAAGGTAATCAGGGCCAGCTGGTGGTGATGGCGCGGGAGAACCCCGATCCGCTGCTCGATTTACCGTGGCAGATCACCGCCCAGCAGCTAACGATCAGCGACGGACGCTGGAACTTGTCAGCCTCCGGTATGCCGATGAGCGGACGCGTCGGTCTGAAGGTGGATAACTGGCAGCAGGGGCTGGAGAAAGCTACCTTCACGGGGCGCCTCAACGTGCTGACCCAGGGGGATGCGGGTAAGGGCAACGCGGTGCTGAATATCGGTCCCGGCTCCCTCAGCATGGAAAACAGCGCGATGCCGCTGCACCTGAGCGGGGAAGCCAAGCAAAACGATCTGATCCTGTATGCCAGACTCCCGGCGAAACTGACCGGCAGCCTTTACGATCCGCAGCTTACGTTTGAGCCCGGCGCATTATTGCGCTCGCGCGGGCGCATCATTGACTCGCTGGATATCGATGAGATCCGCTGGCCGCTGGCGGGCGTGAAGCTGACCCAAAAGGGCGTGGATGGCCGCCTGCAAGCCATTCTGCGGGCGCATGAAAACGAAATGGGCGATTTTGAACTGCATCTGGACGGGCAGGCTAACGACTTTTTACCCGATAACGGTCTGTGGCAGTGGCGCTACTGGGGGAAAGGGAACTTCACGCCGATGAACGCGCGCTGGGATGTTCGGGGAACCGGGGAGTGGCGCGACAACGTTATTGAGCTGACGGATCTTTCCACGGGTTTCGACAAATTGCAGTACGGCACGATGCTGGTCAGCAAACCGCGCCTGGTGCTGGATCGCCCGGTGCGCTGGTCGCGCGACCCGGCTAACCCTGGCTTCAGCGGCGCGCTCGCGCTCAATGCCGGGCAAACGAGCTTCTCGGGCGGAAGCGTGCTGCCACCGTCCGTATTGACCTTCAGCGTTGAGGGGACAGACCCGACGGTGTTCCAGTTTAAAGGAGACCTTCACGCGGACGACATCGGCCCGGTACGGGTAAATGGCCGCTGGGATGGCGAACGCCTTCGCGGTCAGGCCTGGTGGCCAAAACAGTCCCTTACGGTGTTCCAGCCGCTGATCCCGCCAGAGTGGAAAATGACCCTGCGCGGTGGCGAAATGTACGCTCAGGTGGCCTTCTCGGCGGCGCCCGATCAGGGCTTTGAGGCAGGTGGGCACGGGGTGCTGAAAGCGGGCAGCGCGTGGATGCCGGATAACGAGATTAACGGCGTTGACTTTGTCCTGCCGTTCCGCCTGAGCCAGGGCACCTGGTCGCTGGGCACGCGGGGGCCGGTAACGTTACGTATCAGCGAGGTGAAAAACCTAGTCACGGCCCGAAATATCACTGCGGATCTCCAGGGCGATTACCCGTGGACCGAAGCAAACCCGCTCCTGCTCACCAACGTGAAGGTCGAAGCGCTCGGCGGGAAAATTACCATGCAGCAGCTGAGAATGCCGCAGCACGATCCGGCTTTGCTGCGCGTGGATAATATTTCCTCCAGCGAACTGATAAGCGCGGTAAATCCGAAGCAGTTTGCCATGTCCGGCCCGGTGAGCGGCGCGCTGCCGTTCTGGCTGGACAATGAAAAATGGATCATTAAAGATGGCTGGCTGACCAACCCGGGGCCGATGACGCTGCGCATCGACCAGGACACGGCGGATGCCATTGTGAAAGACAACGTGGTTGCCGGGGCGGCGATCAACTGGCTCCGCTATATGGAAATTTCGCAGTCGTGGACGAAGCTCAATGTGGATAATCTGGGGGTGTTGACCATGCAGGCCGCCATCAAAGGCATCAGCCACGTCGAGGGCAAAAGCAGCTTCGTGAACCTGAATTACACCCATGAAGAGAATATTTTTACCCTCTGGCGCAGTCTGCGCTTCGGGGACAATTTGCAAACATGGTTTGAGCAACATGCGGCGATACCCCTTCTCCGCAGTGCGACAGGCAAGGAAAGTGAGGAACAACGATGAAAAAGAGGGCTGGTGTACTCACCGTGGCCGTCGTCGCGCTGCTGTCAGGCTGCACGCCGCGCATTGAAGTGGCGGCGCCCAAGGAGCCGATCACCATCAACATGAACGTGAAAATCGAGCATGAAATCCATATCAAAGTGGATAAAGACGTTGAAGCCCTGCTGAAGTCCCGCAGCGATCTGTTCTGAGGATGCCATGAAACGATTAGTTCTGATGTTACTGGCGCTGGGGATGAACGTTCACGCCGCCACGCTGACGCTCAACGATGCGCGCGCCCAGGGACGCGTAGGGGAAACCCTGAGCGGCTATCTGGCACCCGTTCAGCACGACGCTGAAACGCTGGCGCTGGTGAACCGTATCAACGCCGCGCGTACGGAAAGCTATCAGCAGCTGGCTGACGATAATAATTTGCCCGTCGACGAGGTGGCGAAAATGGCGGGACAAAAGCTGGTGGCCCGCGCCCAGCCGGGCGAGTACGTGAAGGGGATTAACGGCAAGTGGCTGAAAAAATAGCTAGCGGTAACGCTTACGGTATTCGCCCGGCGAAACCCCGAAACGCTGCTTGAACGCGGTGGAAAAATGGCTATGGTCGGTGAAGCCCCAGCTGTAGCCAATTCCCGCCAGCTTTTCATCGTCGCTGATGCCACGTAGCGCCTGCGCGCACAAATCGAGGCGACGGTTCTTAATGTACTGCGCCACCACCAGCCCTTTCTCGGCAAACATGCGGTACAAGCTGCGCACGGACATGCCGCTCTCTGAGGCTATCCATTCCGGTCTTAACGCCTCCGACTGAATGTGGTCATCAATCAGGGAGAGCACGTGCCGGAACTGACGCTCCTTGCGCGGCAGCGCCTCGTCACGCTGCTGGAACGCCGGACGCAGCAGACACACCATTGCCTCCAGCGCCGCTTCACTTTCTCTGGCGCTCAGATCGGCATTCCCCATACTCTCCTGCAACAGACGGTAGCTCAGCTGCACCGTAGGCAGGCTGCGGGAGAGGGGGAGCGCACAGCGTACTTCCTGAAAACGTGCGTATTGCTCAATGATTTGTCGCGGTAGCAGCAGCGAAATCTGGCGGGAACGCTCCTGCCAGTAAATGGAGCACGGGCGGGAGGCGTCAATCAGCGTGATATCCCCGGCTTTCAGCACCGAGCGCCGGTCGTCCTGTTCGATCCCCGCGCTGCCTTCCAGCTGAAATACGGTGTAGAACCAGGCGTCATTGCCGCTTTTGATCTCCTGACGGGTGCGAAACAGGTTAACGCCTGCGGTGGTCACCGTGCTCAACTTCAGACTTTGGGTGTAGCTGGTTTCCAGTTCGCCGAGAAACGCTCCCTCTAACGGACGCGCCGCAAAGCGCCCGCAAACCTGGTTAATTTGCGCCAGCCACTGCTGAAAATTGTCCTGTTCGCTTGCACATGCCATTGCTTTTCTCGCTGCACCGTCACCGTTTTCGCATTGTTGCATTTATGTTGCATTTTGTCTGGGCTACGAGGCTGACTATAGGAAAGAACGCTTACCGGTGACAGCGTTATAAGCGGGAATTATCACGATTTGCGGAGCCTGTCACAGCTGGCAAAGCGAATGTCACACAGACAAAAGCAGGAATGCGAAACCCCTCTTAGACTGCTTACACACCCTGCGAAGCATAACGAAGGAGTACCCTATGTCCGAATCACACGTCGCCGTCCTGCCGGGCGTGCAGCAGTTTTTAGACCGTCAGCACGGCCTGTGGATTGAAGGGCGTCAGGCGGCATCCGACAGCGAAAAGCGTCTGAACGTCTACAACCCGGCAACCGGAGAGGTGATTGCCTCCACCGCCGATGCCAGCGTCGACGATGTCGATCGTGCGGTGATGTCCGGCTGGCGCGCCTTTGTCGCCCGAAGCTGGGCCGGGCGCCTGCCGGCAGAGCGGGAACGCATCCTGCTGCGGTTTGCGGATCTGGTGGAACAGCACGGCGAAGAGCTGGCGCAGCTCGAAACCCTGGAGCAGGGGAAATCCATCAATATTTCCCGCGCCTTTGAGGTGGGTTGTACCCTGAACTGGATGCGCTACACGGCGGGGCTGACCACCAAAATTGCCGGCAAAACTCTCGATCTCTCTATTCCTCTGCCGCAGGGCGCGCGCTATCAGGCGTGGACGCGCAAAGAGCCGGTTGGGGTCGTGGCGGGGATTGTGCCGTGGAACTTCCCGCTGATGATTGGCATGTGGAAAGTGATGCCCGCGCTGGCGGCGGGCTGTTCCATCGTGATCAAACCCTCCGAAACCACGCCGCTCACCCTGTTACGGGTGGCGGAACTGGCGAGCGAGGCGGGTGTCCCGGATGGCGTGTTCAACGTCGTAACCGGAAGTGGTGCTGTCTGCGGCGCGGCGCTGACCTCGCACCCGCGCGTTGCCAAAGTGAGCTTTACCGGTTCGACGGCGACGGGCAAGCAGATAGCCCGCGCGGCGGCGGATACGCTAACGGGCGTGACGCTGGAGCTGGGAGGCAAAAACCCGGCCATCGTGCTGAAAGATGCCGATCCGGCGTGGGTGATTGAAGGGCTGATGACCGGCAGCTTCCTGAATCAGGGTCAGGTCTGCGCGGCCAGCTCGCGCATTTATATTGAGGCCCCGCTGTTTGATACGCTGGTCAGCGGGTTTGAACAGGCCGTGAAATCCCTGACCGTCGGCCCGGGCATGTCGCCCGAGGCGTTTATCAATCCGCTGGTGTCGCGCGCCCACTGCGATAAAGTCCAGGCATTCCTGGATGAAGCGAAGGCACACAATGCGGAACTGATCGCCGGGAACCAGGGACCAGACGGCAAAGGCTTTTACGTTTCGCCAACGCTGGTGGTCAACCCGGATAATCATCTGCGCCTGACGCGTGAAGAGGTGTTCGGGCCGGTGGTCAACCTGGTCCGTGTCGCCGACGGGGAAGAGGCGCTTCAGCTGGCGAACGACACTGAATATGGCTTAACGGCCAGCGTCTGGACGCAGAACATCAGCAAAGCGCTGGAGTACACCGACAGGCTACAGGCCGGAACCGTGTGGGTGAACAGCCACACGCTGATCGACGCCAACCTGCCGTTCGGCGGTATGAAGCAGTCCGGCACCGGGCGCGATTTCGGCCCCGACTGGCTGGATGGCTGGTGTGAAACCAAGTCGGTGTGCGTGCGGTATTAAAAAAACGTCTTACCGGCCTACGAACCCGATCCCGTAGGCCGGGTAAGGCGTAGCCGCCACCCGGCGTAACTTACAGCGACCACCGGTCCCGCCCGGCCTCTTTCGCCCGATACAGCGCCGCATCGGCGCGGGCGATGATTTCCGGACCGGCAAGTCCTGTGCTATGGGCGGCAATCCCCATGCTGACCGTCACATATTCACTGACCTTCGACGCACCGTGCGGAATGGCTGCCGTGCGCAGGCCTTCCTGGATCCGCGCGGCGACTTTTTCAGCAACGTTTTCAGCACAGTCAAAGAGGATCACCACAAACTCCTCGCCACCGTAGCGGGAGACCACATCCTCCGGGGTGCGCACCGAGGCGTTCAGCACCTCTGCGACCCGCGCGAGGCAATCGTCTCCTGCATGGTGACCATAGGTGTCGTTATAGAGCTTGAAGTAGTCGACATCCAGCATCAGTACCGTAAAGCGTTTGCCTTGCTCCACCGCGTTTTCCAGCACCAGCTCCATCGCCCGGCGGTTGGCCGTTCTCGTCAGCGGATCCTGGTGGGCCAGCGCATCCAGCCGTGAAATTAAACGCTGATTCTGCTGGTTGCGACGCCAGGCCTCTTCAAACCAGCTCAACAGGATGTAGCGTCCGCAAACGAGAATGAAGGTGAAGACCACCCACAGCCCGACAAAGCGAAGGTTAATCTCGTGATTCAGCAGCATGCTGGCAACGGGCAGAGTGATCCACAGCGGCGCGATAAAGCACACCAGCCCCACAGGATGAAAATAGAGCGCGGTCATACCGGCCATCAGCAGGGTAACGAATACCGGCCAGGGATGAGGAAGCTGGATCACAGTGATAAACCAGTAACAGCTTATCGACCACAGCAGGCTGCACATAAACAGCACGGCGCTGACGCCGCGGATGTGGCGCCAGGCCATGATGACCAGCGCCACGGAAAGAATGACTACTCCCAGCATGGAAGCATCAATCATCTGTCTGAGAGGCGGGCTGATGTGCAAGAGGGCGTCAAAATGGCCGAACAGGGAATTGCGCAGCAGAACCATCAGCGCAAAGCTCGCATTGACAAAAGCGAGCCAGGGCAGATTCACGGCCAGCCCGTGGACAACCATTGATTTACGGGTAGGCCATGTTGCAGGTTCGGGTGTCGTTGGATGTCTTTTTTCCATTAAAGAGAATTTTCCTTGAGCGGGCGGAAGGACCGCCCGCGTGTGCATGCCGTTACGGGGTCACAATGTTAAACCAGAATTCAAATTTATCCATATAACCGAGCATGGCATCGAGCTTGGCGGCATCGCCGGTCACTTTGATATCGCCGTTATCCTGCGCCTGTTTTAGCGTCACTTCTTTCAGGATGATTTTATTCAGCGTATCGCGGTTGAGGGTCACGGTCGCGTCAGCGTCTTTCGCTTCGGCGTTCGCCGTGTGGTTCAGCACGCCGTTTTCCAGCTCCAGCTTGTATTTGCCGCCGTCGCTGCCGAGGTCGATGTTAAATACCGATTTAGCGTCCGCCGCTTTTTCGCCGTTGATGTGCACCGCCAGATAGTCAAAGAACATTTCTGGCGTCATTGCGCGCACGGTATCCGGGCTGGCGGTGTTCGGAGTAGGGCCTTTCACCACGCCGTTACGCAGTTCCTGCGCGCCGGTCAGGTAGAAGTTACGCCACGGGCCTGATTCAGCCTGATAACCGAGCTGCTCCAGCGCGTCCGCTTCCAGGTTTCGCGCAGCCTGATTGTTTGGATCGGCAAAGACCACTTTGCTGACAACCTGAGCCACCCAGCGGTAGTTCCCCTGGTCAAAGTCGGTTTTGGCTTTGCTCAGGATGGCATCCGCGCCTCCCATATACTCCACAAATTTCTTCGCGGCTTCTTCAGGCGGCAGTTCGTCCAGGGTCGCCGGGTTGCCGTCAAACCAGCCTAAATAGAGCACGTAGGTGGCTTTGACGTCATGGCTGACGGAACCGTAATAACCCCGGTTGGCCCAGGTATTGGCCAGAGAGTTCGGCAGCTTAAAGTTGGCGGCGATTTCGTCCCGCGTCAGCCCTTCGTTCGCCATGCGCAGGGTCTGGTCATTGATGTAGCGGTAGAGGTCGCGCTGGCTTTTCAGCAGGTTAACCACATTTTCGTTGCCCCAGGTCGGCCAGTGGTGCTGCGCCATAATGACGTCGGCCTTATCACCCCAGCGTACAATGGCCTGGTTGATGTATTTCGACCATGGCAGCGGTTCACGAATTTTCGCGCCGCGCAGGGAGTAGGTATTATGCAGCGTATGGGTGACGTCTTCCGCAGACTCGATCAGCTTTTTCTCTTCAATATACCAGAGCATCTCGGAGGGTGCTTCGGAGCCCGGTGCGAGCATAAAATCGTAGGTCAGGCCATCGATGACCTCTTTCTGTCCATCTTTCTCGATGATATTGGTCGGTGCAATCAGGGTTACCGTCCCGGCGGAGGTGGTGGTGCCGAGACCCGCGCCGACCTGGCCTTTCGCATCCGGCTTCAGCAGGTTGCCGTACATATAGCTGGCGCGGCGGCTCATGACGTTACCCGCCATGATATTTTCCGCGACGGCGGCCTCCATAAATCCGGCTGGCGCGTAGACTTTGACCTTGCCGGCCTTCACGTCGGCTTCGTCCACCACGCCGCGCACGCCGCCGTAGTGGTCAACGTGGCTGTGGGTGTAAATAACGGCGACGACAGGTTTCTTGCCGCGATTTTTATAGTAAAGATCCATCCCGACTTTGGCCGTTTCCGCCGAAACCAGCGGGTCAACGACGGTAATGCCTTCTTTACCTTCGATTATGGTCATGTTTGACAGGTCGAGGTTACGGATCTGGTAGACGCCCTCGGTGACTTCAAACAGGCCGCTAATGTTAATCAGCTGGGACTGACGCCATAAGCTCGGGTTAACCGAATCGGGCGCTTTATCGCCTTCTTTGATGAAGGCGTACTGCTTCGGATCCCAGACGGTGTTGCCTTGTTCACCTTTGATCATTTCCTGAGGAAGAGGGGCAATAAACCCTTTGTGGGCGTTCGTAAAATCGGTGTTATCGGAGAAAGGGAGCTGGTTGAAGAGTGCGTTGTTGGCCTGTTGCGTTGCTGCGGTTGCGTCCTTGGGTGCTTCGGCTGCCCAGGCTGAACTTGCGGATGCAACACATCCTGCCAGCACCAGCCCTCTGACTATCTGATTGATTTTCATCCTAAAACCTCTCGGTGGTATTTCGCGTCGTTTGTGGAAACTTCGGTTGCTGCAAAATGTTTCAAGAGTTGCAAAAGGATTAAGCGAAGTAACATTAACTATAATTCGGGAGGGGGATTCAGCAAGTAAGCGGATGAAAAGCCGGGCATTGCGCCCGGCGGTTGCTTATTTTTACTCGGCTTTTTTCTTGCCGAGCGTTGGCGTCTCGTCAAAAAAGTTCCACGGCTTGAGCAGCGTGTGCACCCATTCCGTCGGCATGATCGGCCACTCTTCAGCGCGGGCGACGTGGGTGGTGCCGGTAGTCATCCAGATGACGTTATCCTGGTCGTTGAGCGACTCGTTATCTTTGCTGTAATGCCCGAGGCCCGTATCGTGGGTGGAACGGTTCGGGTATTTCCCCTCCGGGTACATTTCGTCAGGATGGTAACGGGTCACCCATAGCTGTTTATCCATAAAGCTCAGGCGGTGGTAAATCCACTCGTCCGGAGCAAACTTCGCGCCCGTCGCCACCGGGTGGGTGCCCCCCGCGTAAGGGATAATCTGATACGAAACCGGGTTGCCCATGCGGTTCTCTTTGCGGGTGTTGCTCAGCAGGCGGATGGTGCCCGGGTCGAACTTCTGGGCGGCCTGCTGTTCGGTATCAATATCATACTGATTAACCTGCATGGTACTGGTGCGCGGGCCGCCAGCGGCGTTTGGTTTGACTTCCGGATCCATGGCCACCAGCTTGTTGTGAATACCATCCACGTCCATATCCAGACGGAAATTATAGATGTGCTGGTGCGTGGTACCGACAATGTTATGGTCGATCAGCGTCCCATATTTCGTATCATCTTTCGCGGTGGCGTCATGCATCGTTTTTGTTTGTACGCCTTTTACTGCTTCAATGCCCGTTGCACCCGCATCAATGCCGATGGTGCCGTTTTCATGGAACACCCAGTCGAAGATGTAATCGTAGTTACCCACGGTGCTGACCCAGCGCACGACCAGCTCGCGGCGTTCGGTGCTGACGTTGTGTTTACCTAACTCCTGGTGCTTATATTCTGGCCCGGCGTAACGCTCGAAAATGGCGATCGCGCGGGGGATCTCCATTGGCGCACCGGTGTAGTCCGGGATAGTTTCGTTGAGCATCACGGCGTTAGACGGCGCGTCTTTACCGCGCACCAGCGGGGAGGTCAGGGTACCCATGCCGTAGTCACCGGAGTCCAGGTAGGCTTTAAAGTACCAGCCGATATCCGGGTCGCCGTACGGCACGATCATTCCGCCGAGCGAACCCTGATACATCACCTGGCGCTTTTTGCCGTTGTCGTTATAGGTCACGGTGGAGATCATCGGGCCGACGCGTGAGTCCAGGCTCAGATGAAAATCCCAGTTCTGCCAGTGCACCCTATCCCCGGTGATGGTGTAGTTCTTGCCTTCCGGCTCGATAATATCCAGCGGTTTTTTCTCCGCCTCAACGCGGTCGCGGCCATCATACGGGCGCGGGGTGAGCGGCACCGGCACGACCGGGCCTTCCTCAATCTTCTGGATTTTCTTCTGCTCAAGATCCACCACCGCGACCAGGTTTTCAATTGGGTGCGCCCAGTAATTACCGTCGCCCACGTCGAGATAGCTGATCACTTTCAGCAGGCGATCTTCCTGTTTCAGCCCATCCTTGCCGTCAAAAAAGCCGACGGTAAGCGGCGTGGTGATCACTTTCTTTGGATCGTTAATGCCGCGCTTTTTCAGCACCGCGGCAAACTCCGGGCTCTCACTGACGATCTGCTGCACGGTGTTGAAGTCATCCAGCAGCACCATGCCGTGCGCGTCTTTGATCGGCGCCCAGTGGAGGATCTTCTTGTCCTTCAAATCCACCCGGCTTTCGACGATGCGTTTGCCGTCAAGCATGATGATATTGGCCTGGCGGGGCGCATCCACCGCCGTGCCGTTCAGCACAAAGTCCCAGACTTTGGCTTTATCAGGCTCCGCCAGCGCGATCTGGGTAAAGCGGGTATTGGGCTTAAAATCCGCAGACGCTTTCACAATCTCCACGGCCTGCTTGATTTCATCAGCCGTCAGCGCGTTTAACGGATGGGGGCTTTTTTCGACCTGGAAGGTCCGATCAAGACCGGACTGAAAGACATCGTTGATAAAGGTCTCCGGGATATACGCCTTGTTGTCTTTCATCACCACGGGCACCTGTAGCGTCAACGGCTTGCCGTTAACGATGGCGGTATTGGCGCCGGGTTTGACCTTCACAAAGGCACCGTCTTTAACGATGGTAAACATCTGGGCATAATCATCCCACTGCACGTCAGCCCCGAACGCCTGGAGCGTTTTGTCCATCGGAACCATATGCGCCTCGCTGCCGTGCGCGTAAACAGGGGATTGCCAGGCGCAACAGAGCGCAACGGCCATGGCCAGCGCCGTTCTACGGGCAGAAAAAGAAGAATAGCTTCCCATCGCAGACCTCATCTTGTTGTGTTTATTGTGTTGTGTCAGCCTTATCCTGACAGGCGCGCACGAAAAGCGTTTGCCTGCATCTGCCAGGTTGTTTGTCAGTCTTGCCAGGTTAAAAAAAGACCGGGGAGAATCACACCCCGGTCAAGCGGTTGTAGGCCGGGTAAGCGGAGCGACACCCGGCAGGAAAGAGGTACGTCAGAAATCACCCTGCTGGCGCGCCACCAGCGTAAGGATGGAGTAGAGCGCCACGGCCTGCTGATGCTGATTGAAAATCTCAACCGCCCATTCCACCACGCCGGTGGGCCTTTCATCGGCAGCGCGCTGTTTCTTCAGCGTTTTACGTTTGCAGGTCAGGCGCACCTGAATGGTGTCGCCCGGTTTAACCGGCTCGATAAAGCGCAGGTTTTCCATACCGTAGTTGGCAATAACCGGCCCAACCCCGGCATCAACAAACAGCCCCGCCGCGGCGGAAATCAGAAAATAGCCGTGCACCACGCGCTCGCCAAAAATCGACTCCGCCGCGCCAATTTTATCCATATGGGCATAGAAATGATCTCCGCTCAGGCAGGCAAAATTCACGATATCCGCTTCCGTCAGGGTACGGCGCGGGGTCAGCAGGCTGTCACCCGGCTGTAACTCTTCAAAGTATTTACGGAACGGATGAACGCGATCTTCCTGCACCCCGGCGCCACGCACCCACTGTTTGCCGATGGCGGCGAGCATGGACGGGCTGCCCTGAATGGCCGTGCGCTGAAGATAGTGCTTCACGGCGCGCAGGCCGCCCAGCTCTTCGCCGCCGCCCGCACGTCCCGGGCCGCCGTGCACCAGCTGCGGCAGCGGGGAACCGTGTCCGGTAGACTCTTTGGAAGATTCCTCGTTGAGGATCTGAATACGTCCGTGGGCGCGTGCTGCCCCGGCAATAAACTGCCGCGCCACGTTTGAATCTGCCGTGACCAGCGTTCCCGCCAGGCTGCCGCCGCCCGCTCGCGCCAGCTGCATGGCGTGTTCGGTATTGCGATACGGCATCAGGGTGGCGACGGGGCCAAAGGCTTCGGTGGAGTGAACGGTCGGCGTCTCGTCCGGCTGCGGGCAGAACAGCAGGGTGGGCGGGAAGAATGCCCCAGCCGCCTGCAAATCGGCTTTACCTCCCAGACGGATCTGGCAGCCCGCGGCAAGCAGATGATCAACTTTTTCCTGCACGTCGGCGCGTTGCTCATGGTTGACCAGGGCACCCATCTTCACCCCTTCCTGCGCCGGATCGCCGACGACCACGTTCTCCAGCCGCCCAATCAGCGCCTGGCTGACGGCCTCAACCTGCGCTTCCGGCACGATGATGCGGCGGATGGCGGTACATTTTTGCCCGGCCTTGGCGGTCATCTCGCGCACCACTTCACGGATAAACAGCGCAAACTCCGGCTGCTCCGGCGTTACGTCTTCACCGAGCACGCAGCAGTTCAGGGAATCCGCTTCCATGGTAAACGGAATGGAATTGGCGACGATATTCGGGTGCACGCGAAGGCTCTGTCCGGTGCTGGCCGATCCGGTAAACGTCACCACGTCCTGGCTGTCGAGCTGGCTAAGCAGATCGCCCGCGCCGCCGCAGATCAGGCTGATGGCGCCGTCCGGCACCAGACCGCTCTCGACAATCGCTTTCACCATCGCCTGCGTGACCTGCGCGGTGGCGGTGGCGGGTTTGATGATGGCGGGCATCCCGGCAAGCCAGGTCGGGGCAAGCTTTTCCAGCATCCCCCAGCACGGGAAGTTGAACGCGTTGATATGTACCGCCACGCCGGACCTGGACGTCAACACGTGGCGCGCCGCAAAGCCGCCTTCTTTTGATAGCGGGATCAGCTCATCTTCTGGCCACAGGGTATCGTCCGGCAGTTCGCGGCTGCCGAGGCTGGCGTAGGTGAAGAGGGTGCCGATACCGCCTTCAATGTCCACCCAGCTGTCGGCCTTCGTTGCGCCGGTCTGGGCTGAAAGGGCGTAAAACCGATCCTTCTGGCTCAGCAGGTGTTTGGCCACCGCCTTCAGCATGGCGGCACGCTCGATAAAGCTCATTGCGCGAAGCGCCTCCCCGCCGTGTTCAATGGCGTAACGGCGTGCGGCCGCCATATCCAGCCCTTCGCTGGTAACTTCAAATAGCGTTTCCCCGCTGATGGCGTGGGTTATGGTGCGCTCGCGGCCCCGGCCTGACTGCCAGGTGCCGGACAAGAAGCTGGCTAACTGCTGCATTTCTTCTCTCCAGATGTTTCGTGATTTCACTATAGATAGTTTGATCATGAATCATAAAAATCAAGCTGAGTTTTAATGAATTGTTAACGTTGTGATCTGCATTGCTCAGCTTCGTCATGAAAAACCCGCGAGTTTCCTGCTATTCACGAAAACCCTTGCGAGCGTCGTCACAAAATAAGCAAACGCTTCTTGGGGTTGTATTTAACTTTTGTGTAACTTTTAAGAAAACAAGTGATTCATCATTTTGCTACATATGGTGATCTAACGAATCATAAAGGTGGTTATGTGACGCAAGAACAACGCTTTGAGCAACGCATCGCGCAGGAGACGGCCATCGAGCCGCAGGACTGGATGCCGGAAGCTTACCGCAAGACGCTGATCCGCCAGATTGGACAGCACGCCCACTCTGAAATTGTCGGCATGCTGCCGGAGGGGAACTGGATCGCCCGCGCGCCGACGCTGCGCCGGAAAGCCATTTTGCTGGCGAAGGTGCAGGACGAAGCCGGACACGGCCTGTACCTCTACAGCGCGGCGGAAACGCTGGGCTGCGCCCGGGAGGACATCTATCAAAAGATGCTCGACGGCAAGATGAAATACTCCTCCATCTTCAACTATCCGACCCTGAGCTGGGCCGATATCGGCGTTATCGGCTGGCTGGTGGACGGTGCGGCCATCGTGAATCAGGTGGCGCTGTGCCGAACGTCTTACGGCCCGTATGCCCGGGCGATGGTGAAAATCTGTAAAGAAGAGAGCTTCCATCAGCGTCAGGGTTTTGAGGCCTGCATGGCGCTGGCGCAGGGCAGCGAAGCCCAGCGGCAGATGTTGCAGGACGCCATTAACCGCTTCTGGTGGCCAGCGCTGATGATGTTTGGACCCAACGACGACAACTCACCAAATAGTGCCCGCAGCCTGGCCTGGAAGATCAAGCGCTTCGGCAACGATGAGCTGCGCCAGCGCTTCGTTGATAACACGGTGCCTCAGGTGGAAATGCTCGGCATGACCGTGCCGGACCCTGACCTGCGGTTTGATGACGCGAGCGGCCACTACCGCTTCGGCGATATCGACTGGCAGGAATTTGACGAGGTCATCAACGGGCGCGGGATCTGTAACCACGAACGTCTGGCCGCCAAACGTAAAGCCTGGGACGACGGCGCGTGGGTGCGTGAAGCCGCGCTGGCGCATGCCGAAAAACAACGCGCCCGCCAGGCTGCATAAGAGGAATCAACCATGAGCAATGTTTACTGGCCGTTATACGAAGTGTTTGTCCGGTCTAAGCAGGGGCTGTCGCACCGTCACGTGGGCAGTCTGCACGCTGCCGACGACCGCATGGCGCTGGAAAACGCGCGTGACGCTTATACCCGCCGCAGCGAAGGCTGTTCCATCTGGGTGGTGAAGGCGAGCGAAATCGTTGCCTCCCAGCCGGAAGAGAGCGGTGAATTTTTCGATCCGGCGGAAAGCAAGGTCTACCGCCATCCGACGTTTTACACCATCCCTGATGGCATTGAGCACATGTGAGGGTAGGGATGAACAACGTATCTGCATATGCCCTGCGGCTGGGCGACAACGGTCTGGTGCTCTCCCAGCGTCTGGGCGCCTGGTGCGGCCACGCGCCGGAGCTGGAGATTGATCTGGCCCTCGCCAACATCGGCCTCGACCTGCTCGGCCAGGCGCGCAACTTCCTGACTTACGCCGCTGAGCTGGACGGAACGGGGGATGAAGACACCCTGGCCTATGGCCGCGATGAGCGTCAGTTCAGCAATCTGCTGCTGGTGGAGCAGCCAAACGGCAGCTTCGCTGACACCATTGCCCGTCAGTACCTTATGGATGCGTGGAACGTGGCGCTGTACGAGCGATTGATCCACAGCAGCGACGGCCAGCTTGCCGCCATCGCCGCAAAAGCCATTAAGGAGGCGCGCTATCACCTGCGCTTTAGCCGCGGCTGGCTGGTGCGTCTGGGCGACGGAACAGAAAGCTCCGCCCAGAAAATGCAGCAGGCGGTGGATAGCCTGTGGCGCTTTACGGCCGAGCTGTTCGATGCCGACGACGTCGAGCTGGCGCTGATTGACGCCGGCGTGGCGGTTGATCCCCGCACCCTGCGCGAGCCGTGGGAGCGCGAAGTGTTTGCCGGGCTGGCGGAAGCCACCCTCCGCGTGCCCGAAGACGTGGCGTATCGCACGGGCGGCAAGAAGGGGCTTCATACCGAACATCTGGGGCCGATGCTGGCAGAGATGCAGTATCTCCAGCGCGTCTACCCCGGCCAGCAGTGGTGAAGGAGAACGCTATGCAACGCCTCGTCGACATTGCGCCTGCCCAAATCCCGCAGATTTGGGCGCTGCTAAGCCAGATCCCCGACCCGGAAGTGCCGGTGCTGACCATTACCGATTTAGGCATGGTGCGCAGCGTGAAGGCGCAGGGGGAAGGCTGGGTTATTGGCTTCACGCCGACCTATTCCGGCTGCCCGGCAACGGAGCATCTGCTGGGGGCCATCCGCGAAACCCTGACCGGGAACGGCTTTTCCCCGGTACATATTGTGCTGCAACTGGAGCCCGCCTGGACCACCGACTGGATGACCGACGATGCGCGCAGGCGCCTGCGTGAATATGGTATCAGCCCGCCTGTCGGCCATAGCTGCCATGCCCACGCTCCCGCAGAGGTGAGCTGCCCGCGCTGTGCGAGCACCGATACCGCGCTTATCAGTGAATTTGGTTCGACGGCCTGCAAAGCGCTCTACCGCTGCAATACCTGCCGTGAGCCCTTCGACTATTTCAAATGTATTTGAGGCCGCCATGACAACGTTTCATTCATTAACAGTGGCAAAAGTAGAACCTGAAACCCGCGACGCGGTGACCATTACCTTCGCGGTGCCGCAGGCGTTGCAGGAGGCGTACCGCTTCCGTCCCGGTCAGCATCTGACCCTGAAAGCCAGGCTTGGCGGTGACGAACTGCGCCGCTGCTACTCCATCTGCCGGAGCACCGCACCGGGGGAGATCAGCGTAGCGGTCAAAGCCATCGACGGCGGGCGCTTCTCCCGCTACGCCCGGGACGAGATTAAGCAGGGCATGGCTTTAGAGGTGATGGTGCCCCAGGGGCAGTTCGGCTACCAGCCGCAGGCTGAACGCGAAGGCCACTATCTGGCAATCGCCGCCGGGTCCGGGATCACCCCGATGCTGGCCATTTTATCCGCTACGCTGGCCACGGAACCGCACAGCCACTTCACCCTGATTTACGGCAACCGCAGCAGCCAGAGCATGATGTTCCGTCGGGCGCTGGCAGATCTGAAGGACAAATATCCGCAGCGCTTGCAGCTGGTCTCCATCTTCAGCCAGGAGACGCTCGACAGCGATCTGCTTCATGGCCGCATTGACGGCGAAAAGCTCCAGGCGCTGGCAAAAACGCTGATCAATTTCCGCCAGTACGACGAAGCCTTTATCTGCGGCCCGTCGGCGATGATGGACGAGGCCGAGGCGGCGCTGAAAGCGCTCGGCATGCCGGAAAAAGCGATCCATCTTGAGCGGTTTAACACGCCGGGTACTACCGTGAAACGGACGCACAGCGTGCAGGCCGAGGGGCAGAAGGTCACCGTCCGTCAGGACGGACGCGACCGGGAAATTACCCTGACGGCGGACGATGAGAGCATCCTGGACGCCGCCCTGCGTCAGGGTGCGGATCTGCCGTATGCCTGCAAGGGCGGCGTATGCGCCACCTGCAAATGCAAAGTACTGCGCGGAAAAGTCGATATGGCGACCAACTACAGCCTGGAGCCGGACGAG
Organism: Enterobacter cloacae complex sp.; assembly: GCF_900322725.1. Taxonomy (NCBI): domain Bacteria; kingdom Pseudomonadati; phylum Pseudomonadota; class Gammaproteobacteria; order Enterobacterales; family Enterobacteriaceae; genus Enterobacter; species Enterobacter cloacae complex sp. Next base: position 4,199,108 of record NZ_LT991957.1, read on the forward strand.
CTGGCTGCGGGCTATGTGTTGAGCTGTCAGGCGCTGCCGTTAACCGCCGACGTCATCGTCGATTTTGACGCGAAGGGGATGGCATGAGCGAACTGATTGTCACCCGTCATGGCCGCGTGTTGCAGCTAACGCTAAACCGTCCGGCGGCGCGCAACGCGCTCAACAATGCGCTGCTGATGCAGCTTGCCGAGCAGCTTGAGGCCGCCGCAGCGGATGCTGACATTGCCGTCTGCGTGATTTCTGGCAATGAACGCTGCTTTGCCGCCGGGGCCGATCTGAACGAAATGGCGGAGAAAGATCTGTCCGCCACCCTGAATGATATTCGCCCCCGGCTGTGGGCGCGGATAGACGCCTTCAATAAACCGCTGATCGCCGCCGTGAACGGCTACGCATTGGGCGCCGGCTGCGAGCTGGCGCTGCTCTGCGACGTGGTGATTGCCGGCGATAACGCCCGTTTTGGCCTCCCGGAAATCACCCTCGGGATCATGCCGGGCGCAGGCGGCACCCAGCGGCTGATCCGCAGCGTGGGCAAATCCCTGGCCTGCAAAATGGTGCTGACGGGTGAAAGTCTCACGGCGGTTCAGGCGCACAGCGCCGGGCTGGTCAGCGACGTCTTCCCGGCCTCGCTGACGCTGGAGTACGCCCTGAAGCTGGCGGCACGGATGGCGAGCCACTCGCCGCTGGCGCTACAGGCGGCGAAGCAGGCGCTACGCCAGTCGCAGGAAGTCCCGCTCCAGGCCGGGCTGGCGCAAGAGCGTCAGCTGTTTACGCTGCTCGCGGCCACCGACGATCGCCGGGAAGGTATCGACGCCTTCTTACAAAAACGCACCCCAGACTTCAAAGGACGCTAATTGTGGAATGTATTCTGAGCCATGTTGAGCAGGGCGTAATGACCATTACGCTGAACCGCCCGGATCGCCTGAACAGCTTTAACGATGTCATGCACCAGCAGCTTTCCGAATGCCTGAAGCAGGCCGAGCGCGATGACGCCATCCGCTGTCTGCTGATCACCGGGGCGGGGCGCGGTTTCTGCGCCGGGCAGGACCTTAACGATCGTAACGTGGATCCCAACGGTCCCGCGCCGGATCTGGGCATGTCCGTTGAGACCTTTTACAACCCGCTGGTGCGCCGCCTGGCGAAGCTGCCGAAGCCGGTGATCTGCGCGGTTAACGGCGTGGCGGCAGGAGCGGGTGCCACGCTGGCCCTCGGCTGCGACATGGTGATAGCCGCCCGTTCTGCCAATTTTGTGATGGCCTTCAGCAAGCTCGGACTGGTGCCGGACTGCGGCGGCACCTGGCTGCTGCCGCGCGTGGCCGGACGCGCCCGCGCCATGGGGCTGGCGCTGCTGGGCGATAAGCTCAGCGCCGAACAGGCGCAGGCCTGGGGGATGATCTGGCAGGTGGTGGACGATGAGCAGCTCTCTAATACCGCCCGGCAGATGGCGCTGCATTTTGCCTCTCAGCCTACCTTTGGCCTGGGCCTGATCAAGCAGGCGATTAACGCCGCCGAAACCAACACCCTTGATGCCCAGCTCGATCTGGAGCGCGACTACCAACGTCTGGCCGGACGCAGCGACGACTACCGGGAAGGCGTCAGCGCGTTTCTGGCAAAACGTACGCCGAACTTTACGGGGAAATAAGATGGCGACCAACCTTCATACAATCGCCGTGATTGGCAGCGGCACCATGGGCGCCGGCATTGCCGAAGTAGCGGCCAGCCACGGTCATCCGGTGCTGGTGTACGACATTGACACAGCGGCGATTTCCCGCGCCGTTGACGGCATTCGCCAGCGCCTGACCTCTCGCGTTTCGCGCGGAAAACTTTCTGCCGACGCCGCGGAGCAGATCCTGTCCCGCCTGACGCCGGTGACGACTATCAATGCCCTGGCGAAAGCCGATCTGGTGATCGAGGCGGCCTCCGAACGGCTTGAGGTGAAAAAAGCCCTGTTTAGCCAGCTGGCAGAGGTCTGCCCGCCGCAGACGCTGCTCGCCAGCAACACCTCGTCCATTTCCGTTACCGCGATTGCGGCGGAGATTAGCCACCCTGAACGCGTCGCCGGGCTGCACTTCTTCAACCCCGCGCCGGTGATGAAGCTGGTGGAGGTGGTCAGCGGGCTGGCCACCTCGTCCGAAGTGGCCGATGCGCTGTGCGAGCTGGCGCTGAGCTGGGGAAAGCAGCCGGTACGCTGTCAGTCCACGCCGGGGTTTATCGTCAACCGCGTGGCGCGTCCGTTCTACTCGGAAGCCTGGCGCGCGCTGGAAGAGCAGGTGGCAACGCCCGAGGCGATCGACGCCGCCCTGCGAGACGGCGGCGGCTTCCCGATGGGGCCGCTTGAGCTGACGGACCTGATCGGTCAGGACGTCAACTTTGCCGTGACCTGCTCCGTGTTTAACGCCTTCTGGCAGGAGCGCCGTTTTCTGCCGTCGCTGATGCAGCAGGAGCTGGTGCTGGCGGGGCGTCTGGGCAAAAAAAGCGGGCAGGGCGTTTACCGCTGGCAGGAGGAAAAAACCGCCGTCAGCTGGCTCGACCCGGTCAGCGACAGCTGCAGCCCGATGCGCGTACAGCGAAGAAGTGACGGTGTCACGGAAATTGACGAACTGCTGCTGATTGAAACGCAGGGTGAAACCGCGCAGGCGCTGGCGCTGCGCCACGGCTGCCCGGTGGTGGTAGTTGATCGTATCGAGCGGGATGTGGCCGTGATTGCCGCCGCGCCCGGCAACCCGCGCTCCGCCACGCAGAAGGCCATTTACTGGTTGCAGCATCAGGAGAAGCGGGTGTTACAGATTGCGGATTACCCCGGCCTGCTGGTCTGGCGCACGGTGGCGATGATTGCCAACGAAGCGCTGGACGCCCTGCAAAAAGGGGTCGCCAGCGAGCAAGACATCGATACCGCCATGCGCTTAGGGGTCAACTATCCCTGCGGCCCTATCGCCTGGGGCGAGCGCCTTGGCTGGCAGCGTCTGTTAACCCTGCTGGAGAACCTGCAACGTCACTACGGCGAGGAACGCTATCGCCCCTGTTCCCTGCTGCGCCAGCGTGCGCTTCTGGAGAGTAGCTATGAGTCATAACGCCTGGCATAACGCCCGCGCGATGTACGAACAAGACGCCTGCGCGCAGGCGATGGGGATGGACATTATCGACATGGACGAGGGCTATGCGGTGGTGACCATGACCATCACCCCGCAAATGCTTAACGGGCATAAAACCTGCCACGGCGGACAGCTGTTCTCGCTGGCCGACACTGCCTTTGCCTACGCCTGCAACAGTCAGGGGCTGGCGGCGGTAGCCTCAGGCTGCGCCATCGACTTTCTGCGACCGGGCTTTGCCGGAGACAAGCTGACCGCCACCGCGCGGGTGAAGCATCAGGGCAAGCTGACCGGCGTATACGACATTGAAATTCAGAACCAACACCAAAAAACCGTCGCGCTATTTCGCGGGAAATCCCACCGCACCGGCGGCAGTGTGACAGGAGAAGCCTGATGCGTGACGCATTTATTTGTGAGGGGGTGCGTACCCCGGTCGGCCGTTACGGCGGAGGGTTGTCCAGCGTGCGCGCCGATGACTTAGGGGCCGTGCCGCTGCGCGCGCTGCTGGCGCGTTATCCGCAGCTCGATCTGGAGCGCATTGATGACGTGATCTTCGGCTGCGCAAATCAGGCCGGGGAGGATAACCGCAACGTGGCAAGAATGTCGGCGCTGCTGGCCGGGCTGCCGCAGACGGTGTCCGCCACCACCATTAACCGCCTGTGCGGGTCGGGGCTGGACGCGATTGGTTTTGCCGCACGCGCCATTAAGGCGGGCGACGGCGATCTGCTGATCGCCGGTGGCGTGGAGTCGATGTCCCGCGCGCCGTTCGTGATGGGCAAAGCCACGGCAGCGTTTCAGCGTCAGGCGGAGATCTTCGATACCACCATCGGCTGGCGATTTGTGAATTCGCTCATGCATCAGCAATACGGAACTGACAGCATGCCCGAAACGGCAGAGAATGTAGCGGAATTGTTAAATATCAGCCGTGCCGATCAGGACACGTTTGCCCTGCGCAGCCAGCAGCGCACCGCGCGGGCGCAGCAGAACGGCGTTCTGGCGCAGGAGATTATTCCGGTACAGGTGGCGGGGAAAAAAGGAGCAGTGACGGAAGTGAGCGTGGATGAACATCCGCGCGCCGAAACCACCCTTGAACAGCTTGCCGCGCTGAAAACCCCGTTCCGTAAGAACGGGGTGGTGACGGCGGGGAACGCCTCCGGCGTGAACGACGGCGCGGCGGCGCTGATTATCGCCAGCGAGCCGATGGCGCTTGCCCAGGGGTTAACGCCGCGCACGCGCATTGTGGCAATGGCGACCGCGGGCGTCGAGCCGCGTCTGATGGGGTTAGGTCCGGTGCCCGCCACCCGCAAGGTGCTGGAGCGTGCCGGGCTGAGCATCACCGATATGGATGTCATTGAGCTGAACGAAGCCTTCGCCGCCCAGGCGCTGGGCGTGCTGCGCCAGCTGGGTTTGCCGGATGACGCCGGGCACGTTAACCCGAACGGCGGGGCGATCGCGCTAGGTCATCCGCTGGGCATGAGCGGTGCCAGACTGGCGCTGGCGGCAAGCAATGAATTGCACCGACGCGGCGGGCGCTACGCGCTGTGTACGATGTGCATCGGTGTGGGTCAGGGCATTGCCATGATCCTTGAGCGTGTTTGAGCGAACAATAATGTGAGTACCCTGCGATGATAAATACAACAAAGCTTGATCCGATCGAAACCGCGTCCGTTGATGAATTACAGGCGTTGCAGACCGCGCGCCTGAAGTGGACGCTGAACCACGCCTACCACAACGTTCCGATGTACAAACGCAAGTTTGACGCCGCGGGCGTTCACCCTGACGATTTTAACGAGCTTGCGGACCTGCAAAAATTCCCGTGCACCACCAAGCAGGATCTGCGCGACAACTACCCGTTCGATACCTTTGCGGTGCCGATGGAGCAGGTGGTGCGTATCCACGCCTCGTCGGGCACCACAGGGAAGCCGACCGTGGTGGGATATACCCAAAATGATATCGACAACTGGGCTAATATCGTCGCCCGCTCCCTGCGCGCCGCCGGGGGCAGCGCGAAGGATAAAATTCACGTGGCCTATGGCTATGGGCTGTTCACCGGCGGGCTGGGCGCGCACTACGGTGCCGAGCGTCTGGGGGCGACGGTGATCCCGATGTCCGGCGGCCAGACGGAGAAGCAGGCGCAGCTGATCCGCGATTTTCAGCCGGATATGATCATGGTGACGCCCTCTTACTGTCTGAACCTTATCGAAGAGCTGGAGCGTCAGATGGGCGGTGACGCCAGCGCCTGTTCCCTGCGCGTGGGCGTTTTCGGCGCCGAGCCGTGGACGCAGGCGATGCGCTGTGAAATTGAAAAACGGCTGGGCATTACTGCGCTGGATATCTATGGTCTTTCGGAAGTGATGGGGCCGGGCGTGGCGATGGAGTGTCTGGAAACCGCGGACGGCCCGACCATCTGGGAAGATCATTTCTTCCCGGAAATCGTTAACCCCAATGACGGCACGCCGCTGGCCGACGGAGAGCAGGGCGAACTGCTGTTCACCACCCTGACCAAAGAGGCGCTGCCGGTGATCCGCTACCGCACCCGCGACCTGACGCGCCTGCTGCCGGGCACCGCGCGCACCATGCGCCGGATGGATCGCATCAGCGGGCGCAGTGACGACATGCTGATCATTCGCGGCGTGAACGTCTTCCCGTCACAGCTGGAAGAGGAGATCGTCAAGTTCGAACACCTTTCGCCGCACTATCAGCTGGAGGTCAACCGCCGCGGACATCTTGATTCACTTTCGGTGAAGGTCGAACTAAAACAGAGCAGCTTAACGCTGACGCATGAACAGCGCTGTCAGGTCTGCCACCAGCTGCGGCACCGTATTAAATCGATGGTGGGGATCTCAACGGACGTGACGATCGTGAACTGCGGCAGCATTCCGCGTTCCGAAGGCAAAGCCTGCCGGGTGTTTGATCTGCGTAAGGTCGCGGCTAACGGGTGAAGGAACCTCATAACATGACGGCCCCCTCTCCCTTGAGGGAGAGGGCTGGGGTGAGGGGGGAAACCCAAATTCCTGTGCTATGATTCATCCAGGAAAAAAATAACAACAGAATGAATCACATGAATAAACTTGACGCTTTTATCCAGCACGCGGTCAGCTCGGTTCCGGTGAGCGGAACGTCGCTTATCTCCTCGCTGTATGGCGACGCGCTTTCCCATCGCGGCGGAGAGATCTGGCTCGGCAGCCTGGCGGCCCTGCTGGAAGGGATGGGGTTTGGCGAGCGCTTTGTGCGCACCGCGCTGTTTCGCCTCAACAAAGAGGGCTGGCTGGATGTATCCCGAATTGGTCGCCGCAGCTTTTACCGTCTCAGCGACAAGGGGCTGCGTTTGACCCGTCGCGCGGAAAATAAAATCTACCGTGCGGAATTGCCGGCCTGGGACGGTAAATGGCTGCTGCTGCTCTCCGAGGGGCTGGATAAAACCACGCTCGCGGATGTAAAAAAACAGCTTATCTGGCAAGGGTTTGGCACGCTGGCGCCGAGCCTGATGGCCTCGCCGTCGCAGAACCTGGCGGATGTGCAGTCTCTGCTGCATGACGCGGGTGTAGCGGAAAACGTCATCTTCTTTGAGGCCCATTCACCGCTGGCCTTATCACGTGCGGCGTTACGAGCCCGCGTGGAAGAGTGCTGGCAGCTGACTGAACAAAACGCGATGTACGAAACGTTTATCCATTCGTTTCGTCCGCTGCTGCCGCTTCTGAAGGAGGCGTCGCCGGAGGAGTTAACCCCGGAACGCTGCTTCCAGATCCAGCTGTTACTCATTCATTTTTATCGTCGCGTGGTGCTGAAAGATCCGCTGTTGCCGGAGGAGTTACTCCCTGCGCACTGGGCGGGACAGAGCGCGCGGCAGCTGTGCATTAACATCTACCAGCGCGTGGCGGCGGGCGCCCTGGCGTTTGTCAGCGAGAAGGGTGAGACCTCCGTGGGCGAACTGCCCGCTCCCGGCACCCTTTATCATCAGCGCTTTGGTGGTCTGAATATCACATAAGGAGAGGGTATGCCTGTTTATCAAATTGATGGTCTGACGCCGGTCGTGCCTGAAGAGAGCTATGTTCACCCGACGGCGGTGCTGATTGGTGACGTGATCCTCGGGAAAGGCGTTTACGTGGGTCCCAACGCCAGCCTGCGCGGTGATTTTGGCCGAATCGTGGTGAAAGACGGCGCGAACATTCAGGATAACTGCGTGATGCACGGTTTTCCGGAGCAGGACACCGTGGTGGAAGAGGACGGGCATATCGGCCATAGCGCAATCCTTCATGGCTGCGTCATCCGTCGTAATGCGCTGGTGGGGATGAATGCGGTGGTGATGGACGGGGCGACGATCGGCGAAAACAGCATCGTCGGGGCGGCGGCGTTTGTGAAGGCGAAAGCGGAGATGCCGGCGAATCATTTGATCCTTGGCAGTCCGGCAAAAGCGATTCGTGAGCTGAGCGCGCAGGAAATCGAGTGGAAAAAGCAGGGCACGCGGGAGTATCAGGTGTTGGTGGACCGCTGTAAGCAGACGCTGCATCAGGTGGAGCCATTGCGCGAAGAAGAGCCCGGACGCAAGCGGCTGGTCTTCGATGAGAATTTGCGGCCAAAATCGGCTGGTCGGGATAATTAATCGCCGGTTGTGCGCGTCTTTTAAATCCGTGAGGCTGAGCTTAATACGCTTCCGGCAACGGCCGGTCAATCGACACCAGCTTTCCGCGCTTCACGGTGATATACCCCCCGGCTTTCAGATCTGCCAGCACGCGAAAAACGTGCGTTCGCGACAGGTTGGTGCGCTTGATGATAAACAGCGCCAGGCCTTCATTTTCGCCCGTGTGGGTTTCCTGCCGATAGAGATAGCGGTACAGCATGTGTTTGATGGTCTGGTAGCTCGTGACCTGTCCGCGCTCGTTGTGCAGATCGATAGTAAAAATCGACATGAAGGTCAGAATAGTGGTCAGTGCATGCACGCGTTCTGGCCCGCCGTGCAAAAATAGCTGGTCGAAATCGGCGTAGGGAATTTTTACCAGTTTCACCTTCGCACTGCTGCGATATTCAAATTTCGCTAGCGGGCAATAGCGTTCCATTAGCCCGATGGGCATATATTCAATGGTATTGCCAATATTCAACCCATCTTCAGGCATTAATATCGTCAGAGAACCTTCGGTACAGAAATAAATATAGCCGGGCTCGACGGCTAACTTTTTATTTGCGGCAACGGTTAGCGCTTCTCCTGAAGACAGGATTTGTGGAAAAAAGCGCCCAATATTGAGCTGCTGATAATAGGTATGGATGTCCTGAAAATTCACGCTAGGCCTCGTCCCGCAACGACTGTCGTCGCATCGAGTATAGCAGGAGTCGCGTCCTGATGACGAGACAACCTCATACCAGTCCCATATGGGACTATGATGGGAAAGTATTCTGTTTAGAATGGTCCTCAATGAGTTCGCATTAAATTATCCGCCAGCAGTAAATATCCGGGCGGCGCAATTAATCTATGAGGCCATTTAATGAAATTAACGATAATCGCTAAGCAACTGGCGCTGGCCGGTGTGTTAACATCGCTTTCGCTTTCTGCATGGGCTGAAGTGCAGCCGCAGGATGCCACACCCACGACCCAGCAGGCTAATAACGCCCTGTATAATAAACTGCCCTTTGCCGATAAAACCGACTTTGAGAACGCCCATAAGGGCTTTATCGCTCCGTTGCCGCAGAACATGATCAAAGGCGAGCAAGGAAACGTTATCTGGAATCCGGCGAAGTATGACTTCGTGAAAGAGGGTGAAAAAGCCCCGGATACGGTGAACCCGAGCCTGTGGCGCCAGTCACAGCTGATCAACATTGGCGGACTGTTTAAGGTCACCGACGGCGTGTATCAGATCCGTAATCTCGATCTCTCCAACATGACCATCATTGAGGGCGAGAAGGGCATTACCGTTATCGACCCGCTACTAAGCGCTGAACCGGCGAAAGAAGCGCTGGATCTCTACTATGATAATCGCGGCAAGAAGCCGGTGGTGGCGGTGGTGATCACCCATAGCCACGTTGACCACTACGGCGGCCTGCGCGGCGTGGTTGACGAAGCCGACGTGAAGTCAGGCAAAGTGAAAATCTACGCGCCGGATGGCTTTATGAAAGAGGCGGTTTCCGAAAACATTATGGCCGGGAACGCGATGAGCCGCCGTGCCAGCTATATGTACGGCAACCTGCTGAAGCCTGACGCAAAAGGCCAGGTGGGTGCGGGCCTTGGCACCACCACCTCTGCGGGTACCGTCACCCTCATCCCGCCGACCAACTACATCACCCATACCGGTCAGGAAGAAGTGATCGACGGTTTGACCTACGACTTTATGATGGCGCCGGGTTCGGAAGCCCCGTCGGAGATGCTGTGGTACGTCAAAGAGAAGAAAATGATCGAGGCCGCAGAGGACGTGACCCACACGCTGCACAACACCTACTCTCTGCGGGGCGCGAAAATTCGCGATCCGCTGGCCTGGTCTAAGTACATCAACGCCGCCATTGAGCGCTGGGGCGCGGACGCGGAAGTGATTATTGCGCAGCACCACTGGCCGACCTGGGGTAACGAGAATATCGTCAAGCTGATGAAAGGCCAGCGCGATATGTACCGCTACATCAATGACCAGACCCTGCGTATGGCCAACAAGGGCCTGACCCGCGATGAAATTGCCGCAGAATTTAAGCTGCCGGAATCGCTGGAGAAGCAGTGGGCGAGCCGCGGTTACTACGGCTCCGTTAGCCACGACGTCAAAGCCACCTACGTGTTTTATCTCGGCTGGTTCGACGGCAACCCGGCAACCCTCGACGAGCTGCCGCCTGAACAGGCAGCGAAGAAGTTCGTGCAGTACATGGGCGGCGCTGATGCCATTATGCAGAAAGCCAAAGCGGATTATCAGCAGGGCAATTACCGCTGGGTTGCCCAGGTGGTGAGCAAAGTGGTCTTTGCCGATCCTAACAACCAGGCGGCACGTAATCTGGAAGCCGATGCGCTGGAGCAGTTAGGTTATCAGGCGGAAGCGGGCACCTGGCGTAACTTCTACCTGACGGGCGCGCAGGAGCTGCGAAATGGCGTGAAAAAGCTGCCGACGCCGAACACCGCCAGCCCGGATACCGTGCGTGCGATGACGCCAGAAATGTTCTTCGATTACCTGGGCGTGCACATCAACGGGGTGCGTGCCGGTAACGCCAAAGCGGTGTTTAACGTCGATCTCGGTAAGGATGGCGGCAAATACAAGCTGGAGCTGGAAAACGGCGTGCTGAACCATACCGCCAACGCGCAGGCGAAGGATGCCGATGCGACCATCGCGCTTGACCGTACCACACTTAACGACATCATCCTGAAGAAAGAGACGCTGAAGCAGGCAATGGACAAGGGTGACGTGAAGGTGAGCGGAGACGGGGCGAAGCTGGAAGAGATGCTGAGCTACATGGATACGTTTGACTTCTGGTTCAATATCGTAACGCCGTAAGTTTAGGTTTCATCCTCTTAATCCTGGCGCCTTAGAAATAAGGCGCCATTTTTTTATTCACGCATCGCCAGCGCGCTCGCGCTTGCGGGGTCGAATAGCGAAATACTCTCAATCTGGTCCAGCATGATCACCTTACGGAAATCCATGGCGCTTTTTGGCTCTGAGTCGAGCGTCACCTCATGCTCGGCGTACCATTTGCTGTAGTTGTGTTCAATGCACAGCTGCATGTTTTTCCCGTCACGATAGCCGCTCAGCATCGGAATAAGCACAATATTGGCGGTTTTTTCATACTCCAGCGTGGCGGTATGGATCATGCCAATATAAATCCGCCGCGATTTCAGCGTGACGTGCGCCAGCTCGCCTTCTTCCATGCACTGATAGAGCAGCTGTTCGATACCGCTCGACTGCGCCAGCCGCTTGTACAATTTTTTCCGGCCTTCGCCGTCGAGCCGCGCGCTGCCGGCCCAGTTCGAGCGGTAGAGACAGAACAGAATCGCAAAGGCCAGCATTACCACTACCGGGGCCTGAATACCCAGGAAGCTCCAGTTCATAAAATCAATTTGCCAGTCGGCATATTTCGCAGACGTGAAATGGAAGGTGTTATCGGCGGCGGAAAGGGCGAACAACAGCAGCCACAGCAGGCCGGTGGCGATTACCCCCTGAAGGACGAAAATACAGCCATACAGCGCCACGAGAAAATAGACGTCCCAGCCGAAAGAACGCTTAATTTTGAATCGCGTTGACAGGTCGCGGCTGGTGTACCAGTACCCGCATACCATCAATACCATAAATATTGCCGTTCCCATCTCAGGCCCTCTTTAGCGCGTTGACATGGCGCAGAAAGTCCTGCCGTACCTCGCTGCTTTTGTAGTTAACCGAGGCGTTTCCATCCTGGTCGATAATGATGCGGTCGCCATCCTCTACGGCTTCGATAATTTCCTGGTGACTCATGACCTGCAACAAAGATTCCGGGCTGGAAAAGAGCGCCATCAGTAAATTTTTCATCGCGTGACATCCTTATGAATTAAAAGGATAAGTCTGGAGGATAAATGGCACTTTTGCCTTAAGGTTATCCCTAAAAAAGCGGGCTTCGGTGAGGGTGTCTAACTTTTATCAAAAAATGGCGCTGCGCGGGCTGCATTTAACCTGTTGATAATAAGCGACAATAAAAAATATATTCTCCTGAACTTGGACAAATAACGCCAATTGTGTAAGTTTTAATTATGCGATTTCGCTACGTTGTTTACAGCCAGGATGTGACCCATGAGCACGTTGCCGTCCGTCATCAGTCGGTTCGTTGATTACTACACCACGCTGGATACCCAGCCACCCTCGGCGCTGGCGGAGATTTATCGCGCCGATGCCACGCTTATCGATCCCTTTGGCGAACACAGCGGGCTGTTCGCGCTTCAGCGCTATTTCACCCATCTGCTGGCTAACGTTCAGCACTGTCGCTTTACCGTCGATGCACCGTTGCAGCAGGGCGAGCGCTTTGTTGTCACCTGGATTATGCACTGGTCGCACCCGCGTATCGCCCGGGGGGCAATGCGGCAACTGCCGGGCTGCTCCGTGGTAGACATGTGCGACGATCGCATTGTTCGCCAGCGCGATTACTACGATGCCGGAGAGATGATTTATGAACACCTCCCGGTGCTCGGCTGGGCCGTACGCGGCGTTAAGCGGAGAGTGAAATCATGAAAACGGTTCTGATTACCGGCGCAAGCTCGGGGATAGGGGCAGGGCTGGCGACATCTTTCGCCGACGACGGCTACCGGGTGATTGCCTGCGGGCGCGATGCGCAACGCCTGGCGGACCTGCATCAGCACAGCCCCAATATTACGGTGCGCCTGTTCGATATGACGGACAGGGACGCCTGTCGCCAGGCGCTGGCGGACTGTGCTGCCGATACGGTGATCCTCTGCGCCGGAACCTGCGAGTATCTCGATCGCGGCGAAGTGGATGCCGCGCTGGTGGAGCGGGTGATGACCACCAATTTCATGGGGCCGGTAAACTGCCTTGCCGCGTTGCAGCCGCAGCTGGTATCCGGCAACCGCGTGGTGCTGGTCAGCTCGATGGCGCACTGGCTTCACTTCCCCCGGGCCGAAGCGTATGGCGCCTCCAAGGCGGCGTTAACCTGGTTTGCCGACACGCTACGCCTCGACTGGGAGCCGAAAGGGATTGCCGTCACGGTCGTTTCACCCGGTTTTGTCGACACGCCGCTAACCCGCAAAAACGATTTTCCGATGCCGGGCCGGGTTAGCGTGGAGCAGGCCGTCAGCGCCATTCGTCGCGGTCTGGCAAAAGGGAAAGATACTATCGCGTTTCCCGCCGGGTTCAGCCTGGCGCTGCGCCTGCTTTCCGGCCTGCCCAACGTACTTCAGCGCGCACTGCTGCGCAGGATGGTGCGGCCATGAAGATTGCAATTATCGGCAGCGGCATCGCCGGATTAACCTGTGCCTGGCGGCTCGCCGGACATCATCAGGTCACGCTGTTTGAAGCGCAGGCTACGCCGGGCGGCCATACCGCAACGGTAGATGTTGACACCCCGCAGGGAACGTATGCCATCGACACCGGTTTTATCGTCTATAACGACCGCACCTATCCGCGCTTTATGGGGCTGCTCAGCGAGCTGGGCATCAGCGGGCAAAAAACGCAGATGAGCTTTTCGGTGCACAACCCGCAGAGCGGGCTGGAGTATAACGGGCATACCCTGACGTCGCTGTTCGCACAGCGTCGTAACCTGCTGAACCCCGGCTTCTGGACGCTGCTGAAGGAGATCGTGCGCTTTAACCGGCTGGCGAAACAGACGCTTGAGGGCGACGTTAGCGAGTCCGCCACGCTGGAGACGTTCCTGCGCCAGCACCGCTTCACGCCTTTTTTTGCCCGTCACTACATCCTGCCGATGGGGGCGGCGATCTGGTCATCGTCGCTACAGGAGATGAAACGGTTCCCGCTGCCGCTCTTTTTACGCTTTTTCGACAACCACGGTTTGCTGGATATCACCCATCGTCCGCAGTGGTACGTGGTGCCGGGCGGCTCCCGGGAGTACATCCGCGCGCTGATGGACAAGCTTGGCGATCGCCTGACGCTGCACCTCAACGCGCCGGTTCAGAAGGTTGTTCGCCACGATCGCGGCGTCGACATTGAGCGGGAAGGTGTTACGCATACCTTCGATCAGGTGATCTTTGCCTGCCACTCGGCACAGGCGCTGGCGATGCTCGCCAGCCCGACGCAGGCCGAACGCGAGGTGCTGGGGGATATCGGCTGGCAGCGTAACGAGGTGGTACTTCACAGCGATCCGCGCTGGCTGCCGGTGCGCGACCGCGCCTGGGCCAGCTGGAACTATCGCCTCAGCGAGCAGGATGATGCCAGCGCCTGCGTTACCTACAACATGAATATTTTACAGGGGCTGCCCGCCGGCAGTCCGCTGTTTTGCGTCACCCTCAACCCGGAAACGCCGGTGGATGAGCGCTTTTTGCTGCGCCGCTTTGTCTATGAGCATCCGCTTTTTAACCCGAAGAGCTGGCATGCCCAGGCCCGGCGCGGCGAGATAAACGGTCGCCAGCGGAGCTGGTTCTGCGGCGCGTACTGGTACAACGGCTTTCACGAAGATGGCGTGCGCAGCGCGCTGGACGTGGTGAATGCTCTCGCGGCCGGGGAGGGCAACTGAGATGAACAGTTGCCTTTACCACGGCGCATTGCGCCATCGCCGTCTTACGCCGAAAGCGCACCATTTTACCTATAGCGTGTTTATGGCGTGGCTCGATCTCGATGAGCTGGACAGACTGCCCTCCGTCGGCGTGCGGCGAAACCGCTTTGCGCCCGCGGCCTTTTATGATGCGGATTACCCGCTGGGCACGCCGCTCAAAGAGCGCGTCCTTGAGCGTCTGGAAAAGCTGACCGGCGAGCGCCCGGCGGGGCGGATCATGCTTCTGACGCAGCTGCGATATTTCGGCTTTCATTTTAACCCGGTCAATTTTTACTACTGCTATGACGGCGAAGACACTCTGCGCTGGGTTCTCGCCGAAGTGCGTAACACGCCGTGGAATGAACGGCATTACTACGCCGTGGCGGGGCAGGACGCTCCGCCGACGGAGAAAGCATTTCATGTTTCGCCCTTTAATCCGATGGACATGGTTTACCACTGGCGCTTCAACAGCCCGGACAGCACGCTGCGCATGCATATTGAAAACCATCAGGAAACGAAGGTGTTTGATGCCACGCTGACGCTACGCCGGGCACCGCTGACGCGTGGGGCGCTGCGGGCGATGCTGGTGCGGATCCCGTTGATGACCCTTAAAACCGTTTTTGCTATTTACTGGCAGGCGCTCAGGCTGTGGCTCAAGCGCGTGCCGCTGCATAACCATCCCCTCAGCAGGAGTGAACGATCATGACCGATCCCGTCTTTGCGCTTGAACCCGATATCCCGCGCAACGCTCGCGTCGCGCGCTGGTTGCTTTTTCGCCTGCTGAACGGCCTGCGCGGAGGCTCGCTGACGCTCCGTGAAGGGCCGCAGACGTTCCATTTCGGCGACGCGTCCGCCGCGCTTCACGCCGAAGTGCAGGTGCGATCTCCGGGCGTCTACTGGCGCATTTTAACGGGAGGCAGCCTTGCCGCGGCGGAAGCGTGGATGGATGGCGACTGGGAGACGGCCCACCTGACGCCGCTGCTGGAGCTGATTGCGCGCAATACCCAGATCCTCGGGCAGCTGGAAAAAGGGTTTCGCCTGCTCGCGAAGCCGGTGGAGCGGCTACGGCACTGGGCGCGGCGCAACTCCCGCGCTCAGGCGCGTGAAAATATTGCCGCCCATTATGATCTCGGCAACACCTTTTACGCCCATTTCCTTGATGAGCAACTCCTGTACTCCAGCGCGCTGTTTACCGGGGAAGATCAGGATCTGGCGGCGGCTCAGCAGGCAAAAATGGCGAGGCTGTGCGACCAGCTGGCGCTCACCGCAAACGACCATCTGCTGGAAATTGGCACCGGCTGGGGGGCGATGGCGGAGTACGCCGCCCGTCACTACGGCTGTCGGGTGACCACCACCACGCTGTCGCAGGAGCAGTACCACTGGGCCACCGCGCGGATCGCGCGGGCAGGCTTGCAGGATCGCGTTGAGGTGCTGCTCTGCGACTACCGCGATCTGACCGGGGTGTACGATAAGCTGGTGTCGGTTGAGATGATCGAAGCCGTCGGCCAACGCTACCTGCCAACGTTTTTCCGCACCTGTCAGGCGCGTCTGCGTCCAGGCGGGAGGATGGCGATTCAGGCCATCACCATTCAGGATCAGCGCTACCGCGACTACAGCAAAAGCGTCGATTTTATACAGCGCTACATCTTCCCCGGCGGCTTTTTGCCCAGCATCACCGCCATGAATGACCTGATGACACGCCACACGGATTTTGTGGTGCGTAACCTCTTTGATATGGGGCCGGATTACGCCCGTACGCTCGCCCACTGGCGGCAGCGCTTCATTCACGCCTGGCAGGAGATAGAAAAGCTCGGGTTTGATGAACGGTTCCGCCGGATGTGGCTGTACTACTTCGGCTATTGTGAAGCCGGGTTTAACGCCCGCACCATCAGCGTGGTGCAGCTCACTGCGGAACGCGTATGAAGCGCTACGGGCAGGTCTTTTTGCTGGCCATCGGGTTCGATCTCTACTGGACGCTGGTGGTGCTGTTTCGCGAGCAGGGTCTGGTCATCTGGATCGCGCTGGCGGTGCTTGCCTGGCTGCTGTTACCGCCTTCGCACCGGCTATACGCCATTGTGCTGGCTGCGTCGGGCGCGCTGCTTGACGCTCTCTGGGCGCTGACCGGGCTGATTGCCTTTACCGGTGCGTCGCTAATGCCGCTATGGATGGTCGCGCTGTGGCTGATGTTTGCCTGCGTCTGGACGCAGCTAACCCGCACGACAACGCTGCCGGGCTGGCTGCTGACGGCGCTGGCGACCGTGGGCGGGCCGGTGGCCTACCTGATCGGCGAGCGTCTGGGGGCCATAACGTTCCTGGAACCGACCTTTATCGTCGTCAGCTGGATGATCCCGGGCTGGCTGGTGTTGATGCTGTTTTTCCACCTGCTGATGGGGAGACAACAATGAGAAATCTGTTATTCATGCTCGCGCTGACCCTATTCACCTGTAGCGTGCAGGCGGCAGACTGGCTGAGCTGGCGCAAGGTGGGCGACGCCACGCTCACCTGGGGGCCGCTTACCGTCTACACCTCTCAGCTTCTGACGCCCGACGGGCGCTACGCGGGGATAGACAGCGATAACGCGCTGATTATTACCTACGCCCGCGACATTGCTGCCGACGACCTGGTCGAGGCGACCCGCGACCAGTGGCAGGCGCAGGGCATTTTGCAGCAGGAGCCGCAGAGTGAAGCCTGGCTACGCATGCTGTCCACGCTCTGGCCCGACGTCACGCCCGGCGCGCAGCTTGCGTTTGTGCTGAAGGACGGACAGGGGCAATTCTGGTATCGCTCTACAGCGTCGCAGAAAAACTTTACGCCACTCGGGCCACGCCAGTCGGCAGCGTTTAGCTCGCGCTTTCTGGCGATCTGGCTCGATCCCCGCACCGAGTATCCTGAACTGCGTCAGCAGTTAATCGGAGGACCAAAATGAAACGTTTCCTGTTAATGGCGCTTGCCCTGACGATGCTGGTGGCCGGATGCAGCACCGAGGTGACAGAGTATCGTCAGCAGCAGCCGACGCTGGATATTTTCACCTATTTCCAGGGGAAAACCGAGGCGTGGGGGATGGTTCAGGATCGCAGCGGTAAGCAGATCCGCCGTTTCCACGTCGAGATCGCCGGCGATGTTATCGGCGATACGCTGACCTTGAACGAGCATTTTGTCTACGACGACGGCGAGAAGCAGCAGCGCGTGTGGCACATCCGCCGCGTTGGTCAGAATCGCTACGAGGGCACGGCGGGTGATATTGAGGGTGTGGCGTCAGGCCGGGCGGCGGGCAACGCCCTTAACTGGCGCTACAGCATGAACGTGAAGGCGGACGGCAAAACCTGGCTGTTGCACTTCGATGACTGGATGTATTTGCAGGACGGCACCCATCTGTTCAATAAGACCGAGATGAAGAAATTTGGCGTCACCGTCGCCACGGTGACGCTGTTCTTTACCCGCAAAGAGGGCGGTTAATCCTCTTCGGGCTGAGGTTTACTGCTTGAGTAGATGAAGAAGAGCGCAATACTCAGGCAGACCACGGCCCCCAAACGGCTCATTGAAAACGGAATGGCTTCATTGTTCAGCCAGCCAAAGTTATCAATCAGCATGCTCATGGCCAGCTGGCCCAGGATCACCGCTACCGTGGCAACGGCGGTGCCGATGCGCTGCACCGCGAGCACCATAATCACGATATAAGGCACGCCGCACAGGGCGCCCAGAAGCTGCCATTTGGGCACATCCATCAGGCTGACCGCCTGTTTCGGCTCAAAGAAGAAGATGAGCAGGGCGGTCACCAGCGCGCCGACGGAAAACGTCAGAAACGCGCTTTTGAAAACCCCCACGCTGCTGCCTAATTGCCCGTTAATCGCAGCCTGAATGCTCAGCGTCGCGCCGCCAATCACGGCCAGAATAATCATAATTACTGTCATAACGTTACCCCTGAGCCACGAGAATGAGCGCCGCAATGATAAACCCCAGCGCAATAATGCGTTTCGTATCGATCCTGCGGTGCGGCGTACCCAGCAGGCCATAGTGGTCAATAATCAGGCTTTTAAATACCTGACCGGCCAGAATGCCAATCATCGTCATCGCGATGCCGATCGCCGGGGTGGCAATGGTGAGAATGATGACGTAAACCGGACCGAGCACGCCGCCGAGCAGATGCCATGACGGTTGCGCAAAAAATGAGGGGCTGTTGCGCGGGCTGAAAAACAGCATCAGCAGAAACGTCAGCCCCGTTCCCACGCTGAATATGCTGAACGCAGCCCACAGATCGCCTACCTCCGCGCCCAGCGGCCCCAGCAGCCCGGCTTCCACGGACAGCCCCATGCCGCCGGCAATCACCAGTAAAATTAAAATAATGTGCATAACGCTTTTTCTCCTTTTTCCAGGCGGAGAAGATTACGTCTGAACATCATTGAGAAAAATGCCATAATGCAGGAAACACCTGTGCAGGAAATGCATTAATGATGGATGCCGGACATATCAGCATTCGCGCGCTGCTGATCTTCATTGACGTATACGAAACGCAAAATTTTTCCGTGGTCGCGCGGCGGGAAGGGATCTCCGCGTCGCAGGTTTCACGCGTGATCCACCAGCTTGAGGACGCCCTCGGGCAACAGCTGTTCTACCGCAACACGCGGGCGATTATGCCCACAGAGAGCGGACATCTTTTTGTTCGCTATGCGCGGGCGATGGCCGGGAACCTGGAGGATGCGCGACGCGAGCTGGATGAACGCGCCCGCGAGCCGTCGGGCACGCTGCGCATCAATGGCCCGGTCTTTTTCGGACAACGGCATATCGCGCCGGGCCTGCCTGGGCTGCTGGCGCGTTATCCCCGTCTCTCCGTTGAACTTACCCTCACCGACGATTTTATCGATCCTCACCGCGACGCCGCGGACGTTATCTTTCGCATCGGCGCGCTGACGGACTCCTCGTTTCACGCGCGGGTGTTTGGGCAGCAGTTCTACCATCTGGCGGCCTCGCCGGACTATCTGCGCAAACATGGCGCGCCTGAGGGGCCGGACGATCTTAGCCGTCACCGCTGTCTGGTGTACCGCGGATCGTCCGGGCCTAACCGCTGGCTGATCCGGTCGCCGGGCGAGGCGTGGATTCACTATCCCGTCGTACCGTTGATGACCTCCAATAACGCGGAAACGCTCCTGATTTCGGCGCTGGGCGGCATGGGCATTGTGCTTTTCCCCGACTGGATGGTGAGCGAGCGGCTGAAAAGCGGTGAGCTGGTGGCATTGCTGCCGGAGAGGGAATGTTCAATCAATACGGAGCCGCTGACGATTGCGGCGATTTACCCGAACGCGCGTCATCCGCCCCTGAACGTCAGGGCGGTGATTGATTACTATATTGAACGGTTCGGTACGCCGCTGTACTGGCAAACCTGAGGATTAACGGGCAAGCTCGCGGCGGAGGATCTCTGCCCCGGCGCTTAACGCCTTGAGCTTACCGTTGGCAACCTGGCGGGAAAGGGGAGCCATGCCGCAGTTGGTCGACGGATAAAGCTTGTCTGCATCCACAAACTGCAACGCCTTGCGCAGCGTATCGGCGACCTCTTCCGGCGTTTCGATGGTTTGGGTGGCGACGTCAATCGCCCCGACCATCACTTTTTTACCGCGGATCAGCTCCAGCAGATCCATCGGCACGCGCGAGTTGTGGCACTCCAGCGAGATGATATCGATCTTCGAGGTCTGCAATTTAGGAAACGCCTCTTCATACTGGCGCCACTCGGAGCCGAGCGTCTTTTTCCAGTCCGTATTAGCTTTGATGCCGTAACCGTAGCAGATATGTACTGCGGTTTCGCACTTCAGCCCTTCAATGGCCCGCTCCAGCGCGGCGATACCCCAGTCGTTCACCTCGTCGAAAAAGACGTTAAAGGCCGGTTCATCGAACTGAATGATGTCAACGCCTGCCGCTTCCAGCTCGCGCGCTTCCTGATTGAGGATTTTAGCGAACTCCCAGGCCAGCTTTTCGCGGCTTTTATAGTGGGCATCGTAGAGCGTGTCGATCATGGTCATGGGGCCGGGCAGCGCCCACTTGATCGGCTTGTCCGTAAGCTGGCGCAGGTACTTCGCGTCGTCAACGAACACCGGTTTCTGGCGCGCTACCGCATCCACCACGGTCGGCACGCTCGCATCATAGCGATTACGGATGCGCACCGTCTGGCGGTTCTCAAAATCCACTCCGCTCAGATGTTCAATAAAGGTGGTAACGAAATGCTGGCGGGTTTGTTCGCCATCGCTGACGATATCAATCCCCGCGCGGAGTTGCTCGTCCAGAGACAAACGCAGCGCATCCTGTTTCCCTGCCAGTAATTCGTCGTCCTGTAATTTCCACGGCGACCAGAGCGTTTCCGGCTGCGCAAGCCAGGTGGGTTTCGGCAGGCTGCCAGCCGTCGATGTCGGGAGCAATGTTTTCATAAGTAGAAACCTTTTATCCGTATTAAATTAAAGCGTGAAGTGCTGAGACCACTGCTCAAGAAGGGTTTTATAGGGTTTGATAAACCGCTCTTCGGTATATTTCCCCTGCTCAATGGCCAGACGGCTGCGCTCTTCACGGTCATAAACGATTTTGGTTAATGAGTGATCCTGCTGATTCAGGTCGGGCTGATAGCACTGCCCTGCGGCGGAATTAGCATTATAAATTTCCGGGCGATAAATCTTCTGGAACGTCTCCATCGTGCTGATGGTGCCGATCAGCTCCAGATTGGTGTAATCACGCAGTAAATCGCCGGTGAAGAAGAAGGCAAAAGGCGCGACGCTGTTCTCAGGCATGAAGTAGCGAACCTTAAGGCCCATTTTGGCGAAATACTGCTCCGTCAGCGACTCGCCGTCCGGCTGGTACTCCAGGCCCAGCACCGGATGGTGGTTACCGGTGCGGCGGTAGGTGTCTTTGCTGGAGACGCTCAGGCAGATCACCGGCGCTTTTTTGAAGTTCTCCCGATATTCCGCAGAATGCACAAAGCACTTAAAAATATTGCCGTGCAGCTCACCGAAATTCTCGGGGAGGGTAAAACGGGATTGATCTTTATTGTGCTCCAGCAGCAGGACGCTGAAATCATAGTCACGGACATAGGATGAGAAGTTATTCCCGACGATGCCCTCAATGCGCTCGTCGGTCTTTTTATCCACAATCGTCGTTTGCAGAATTTCGATGGCCGGGAAGGTAAATTCCCCGCCAATATTCATATCGACCGATACAATCTCCAGCTCGACGGCGTAGCGGTCCGCCTTGGGGTTATCCCAGCTCGCCAGCGCGTTAAAGCGATTGTTGATCATCACCAGCGTATTGCGCAGGTTTTCCTGACGCTTCTCCCCACGGGCGAGGTTGGCGAAGTTGGTGGTCGTGCGCGTGTTTTCTGACGGGTTATAGTTTTCATCAAAGCAACTGCGCTTAAGGGTAAATGTAAAAGCCTGACTCATTTTCGTTATGCATCCTAAGTTCATGTTGCCGGGACGTTATCAATGCATAATTTATGCCTGAGCCACTGGCGCAGGGGAAGTGACTTAATTTCACTGCGTCATGAGGGTTCTTCATGAACTGCGCAATTCAGGTATAATCCCCCGACATTTCCAACCGGTTTAAACGATCATGACAAAACTCACCCTACAAGAGCAGATGCTGAAAGCGGGCTTAGTCAGCAGCAAAAAGATGGCGAAGGTCCAGCGCACGGCAAAAAAATCCCGCGTCCAGGCTCGCGAGGCGAGAGAAGCCGTTGAAGAGAATAAGAAAGCGCAGCTTGAGCGTGACAAGCAGCTGAGCGAACAGCAAAAACAGGCGGTGCTGGCTAAAGAGTTTAAGGCGCAGGTGAAGCAGCTGATTGAGATGAACCGCATCACCGTGGCGAGGGGCAACATCACCTTTAACTTTACCGACGGCAACCTGATCAAAAAAATCGATGTCGATAAGCAGACACAAACCCAGCTGATTAACGGTCGTCTGGCCATTGCCCGTCTGGTGATCAACGCGAATGGCGACTGTGAATATGCGATTATTCCGGCGGTGGTAGCGGATAAAATTGCCCAGCGCGATGCAGACAGCATTGTGCTAAACAGCGCGCTGAGTCAGGAAGAACAGGACGAAGACGATCCGTACGCAGACTTCAAAATCCCTGACGATTTAATGTGGTAAACCTGTTTCAAAATGGCGCGGCGTGACGGGCATTCATGGTCTCGCCGCTCAGCGGATGCATAAAACTCAGAACGCTTGCATGCAGCATCAGCCGGGGCGTTTCTTCAGCGCCCGGCCATTCCAGACCCCCATACAGATCGCACCCTAATATAGGGTGGCCTAACTGCTGGCAGTGAATGCGCAGCTGGTGGGTGCGCCCGGTCTCCGGGATAAGTTCCACCCGCGTTAACGGCATTTTCGTATCCTGGTATACACGTTCCACCACCCGGTAGCGGGAGCGGGCGGGTTTACCGGTCAGTGAACAGATCGTCATCAGCGGAAACAGCGCCGGATCTTTGGCAATCGGCGCGTCCACTGTCCCTTCATCCTCTTCCACATGTCCGCACAGCAGGGCGGTGTAAACCTTGCTGACGGCGCGCTGGCTGAACTGGTGACAAAGAGCGGCGTTAATCACCTTGTTACGCGCAATGACCATCAGGCCCGAGGTGCCAAAATCTAGGCGATGCACCAGCGTGCAGCCAGGAAAGGTTTGCACCAGACGGTGGTGAACGGAATCGCGGTTTTGCGGATTTTTCCCTGAAAGACTAAGCAGGCCGGAAGGTTTGTTGATCAGCAGCAGATGTTCGTCCTGCCAGAGGATCTCAATGTCGTCGTGACAGGGTGGTGCAATAAAAGTATCGATAATGACAGACATCAGGCCGCCCGGCTGGAGAGTGGGTGCGGATGATAACGAAATATGCAGGAAAAGAAAAACCCTCCCACCGGGCGGTGAGAGGGGGAGATCTTAGGCAGCGACCAGGCTGTCGATAGCGGCTTTCGCGTCGGACTGCGCTTTGGTAGCCACTTCCGGGCCGTAAGCGATACCTTCAGCGAACACAAAGTTCACGTCGGTAATGCCGATGAAGCCGAGGAACAGCGTCATGTACGGCGCCACCAGGTCGGTTGGGGTATCTTTGTGAATACCGCCGCGGCTGGTCAGGACGATAGCGCGTTTACCTTTTACCAGACCTTCCGGGCCGTTCTCGGTGTAACGGAAGGTTACGCCAGCGCGCGCCACCAGGTCGAAGTAGTTCTTCAGCTGGGTAGGAATGTTGAAGTTGTACATTGGGGCGTTGATCACGATAACGTCGTGCGCCTGCAATTCAGCAATCAGCTCGTCGGAGAGCGCCAGGGCTTCCTGCTGACGTGGGGACAAAGGCGCATCGCTCGGACGCAGCGCGCCAACCAGCTCGCCGTCCAGCACAGGAATCGGGTTTGCCGCCAGGTCGCGAACGGTGATTTCATCCGCAGTATGCTGTTCGCGCCACTGCTCAACGAAATAGTCGGATAACTGACCAGACTGTGAGTACCCTGCCAGAATACTGGATTTCAACACTAATACTTTGCTCATGGGAAATTCCTGTTTTGTATTTGATTGAAGGGGGTTGCCCCGTTGCTTGTTGACACTTTATTCACAATCCTGCCACAGGGATAGCGCAATATATCGAAGTCTATGTTCGAATTTTTTGAATAAGGCGCGAAAAGCGCTGATGTGGTACTCTATAGCAATCATTAAAAAGAGATTTTATCCGGCAGTGCACTGCCCGTTAACGCTATGACAGAACAACAAAAATTGACCTTCCCAATGCTGATGCAGCAGCTTAATTCGCTGATGCTGCGCGACAAACAGCGGTTTGCGCGCCGCCTGCACGGCGTTAAGAAGGTTAAAAATCCTGATGCACAACAGGCTATTTACCAGGAGATGGCCAAAGAGATTGAACAGGCGGCAGGGAAGGTTGTGCTGCGCGAAGCCGCACGCCCGGAGATTACCTACCCGGAAAACCTGCCCGTCAGCCAGAAAAAACAGGACATTCTTGAGGCCGTACGCGACCACCAGGTGGTGATTGTCGCGGGCGAAACCGGTTCAGGTAAAACCACCCAGTTGCCGAAAATCTGCATGGAGCTGGGCCGCGGGGTGAAGGGGCTGATTGGCCATACCCAGCCGCGTCGTCTGGCGGCGCGCACCGTGGCGAACCGTATTGCCGAAGAGCTGCAAACGGAGCCGGGCGGCTGCATCGGCTACAAGGTGCGATTCAGCGATCGCGTCAGCGACAACACCATGGTTAAGCTGATGACCGACGGTATTCTGCTGGCGGAAATCCAGCAGGATCGTCTGCTGATGCAATACGACACCATCATCATCGATGAAGCGCACGAGCGCAGCCTGAACATCGACTTCCTGCTCGGCTACCTGAAAGAGCTGCTGCCGCGCCGTCCGGATCTGAAAATCATCATCACCTCCGCGACCATCGACCCGGAGCGCTTCTCAAAACATTTCAATAATGCGCCGATTATTGAAGTGTCGGGCCGCACCTATCCGGTGGAAGTGCGCTATCGCCCGATTGTTGAAGAGGCGGACGATACCGAGCGCGACCAGCTTCAGGCCATCTTTGATGCCGTCGACGAGCTGGGCAACGAGAGTTCGGGCGACATTCTGATCTTTATGAGCGGCGAGCGCGAAATCCGCGACACCGCCGATGCGCTCAGCAAGCGCGACCTGCGCCATACTGAGATCCTGCCGCTGTACGCGCGCCTGTCGAACAGCGAGCAGAACCGCGTGTTCCAGCCGCACGGCGGGCGCCGCATCGTGCTGGCGACCAACGTGGCCGAAACCTCGCTCACCGTGCCGGGCATCAAATACGTGATCGACCCTGGCACGGCGCGCATCAGCCGCTACAGCTACCGTACCAAGGTCCAGCGCCTGCCGATCGAGCCGGTATCGCAGGCATCGGCGAATCAGCGTAAGGGGCGCTGTGGCCGCGTGTCAGAAGGGATCTGTATTCGTCTCTATTCGGAAGACGATTTCCTGTCGCGCCCGGCGTTTACCGACCCCGAGATCCTGCGCACCAACCTGGCGTCCGTTATTCTGCAAATGACCGCGCTGGGGCTGGGCGATATCGCCGCCTTCCCGTTTGTGGAAGCGCCGGACAAGCGCAATATTCAGGACGGGGTGCGCCTGCTGGAAGAGCTGGGCGCCATCACCACCGACGAGCAGGCGACGGCCTACAAGCTAACGCCATTAGGCCGTCAGCTTAGCCAGCTCCCGGTTGATCCGCGTCTGGCGCGCATGGTGCTGGAAGCGCAAAAGCATGGCTGCGTGCGCGAGGCGATGATCATCACCTCGGCGCTCTCCATTCAGGATCCGCGCGAGCGCCCGATGGACAAACAGCAGGCGTCGGATGAAAAACACCGTCGCTTCCACGATAAAGAGTCTGATTTCCTGGCCTTTGTGAACCTTTGGAACTATCTCGGCGAGCAGCAAAAAGCGCTCTCTTCGAATCAGTTCCGCCGTCAGTGCCGGGTGGATTTCCTCAACTACCTGCGCGTGCGCGAGTGGCAGGATATCTATACCCAGCTGCGCCAGGTGGTAAAAGAGCTGGGCATCCCGGTGAACAGTGAACCGGCGGAGTACCGCGAAATTCATATCGCCTTGCTGACTGGCCTGCTGTCCCATATCGGGATGAAAGATGCCGATAAGCAGGAGTATACCGGGGCACGTAACGCGCGATTCTCCATCTTCCCGGGCTCCGGCTTGTTCAAGAAGCCGCCGAAGTGGACCATGGTCGCCGAGCTGGTGGAAACCAGCCGTCTGTGGGGGCGAATTGCCGCACGCATCGATCCGGAGTGGGTTGAACCGGTGGCGCAGCATCTGCTGAAACGCTCGTACAGCGAGCCGCACTGGGAGCGCGGGCAGGGCGCGGTGATGGCAACCGAAAAAGTCACCGTCTATGGCCTGCCGGTGGTCGCTGCGCGGAAGGTTAACTACAGCCAGATCGATCCGGCGTTAAGTCGCGAGCTGTTCATTCGCCATGCGCTGGTGGAGGGCGACTGGCAGACGCGCCACGCGTTCTTCCGCGAAAACCTGAAGCTTCGCGCCGAGGTGGAAGAGCTTGAGCACAAGTCCCGCCGCCGCGACATTCTGGTGGACGACGAGACGCTGTTTGAGTTTTACGACCAGCGCATCAGCCACGATGTGATCTCGGCGCGCCATTTCGACAGCTGGTGGAAGAAAGCCAGCAAAGAGGCCCCGGACCTGCTCAACTTCGAAAAGAGCATGTTGATCAAAGAGGGCGCGGAGTCGGTCAGCAAGCTCGACTACCCGAACTTCTGGCATCAGGGGAACCTCAAGCTGCGGCTGACCTATCAGTTTGAGCCGGGCGCGGATGCCGATGGCGTGACGGTGCACATTCCGCTGCCGCTGTTAAACCAGGTGGAAGAGAGCGGGTTCGAGTGGCAAATTCCCGGCCTGCGCCGCGAGCTGGTGATTGCGCTGATTAAGTCGCTGCCAAAGCCGGTACGGCGCAATTTTGTGCCAGCACCGAACTACGCCGAAGCCTTTTTAGGCCGCGTCACGCCGCTGGAGCTGCCGCTGCTGGACGCGCTTGAGCGCGAGTTTCGCCGCATGACCGGGACCACCATTGACCGCGAGGACTGGAACTGGGATCAGGTGCCCGATCACCTGAAAATCACCTTCCGCGTGGTGGACGATAAAAACAAAAAGCTGCTGGAAGGCCGCTCGCTTTCGGAACTGAAGGACGCCCTGAAGGGCAAAGTGCAGGAGACCCTGTCTGCCGTGGCGGACGACGGTATCGAGCAGAGCGGGCTACATATCTGGAGCTTTGGTCAACTTCCGGAAAGCTACGAGCAGAAGCGCGGGAACTACAAGGTGAAAGCCTGGCCTGCGCTGGTGGATGAGCGCGACAGCGTGGCGATTAAGCTCTTTGACAATCCGCAGGAACAGCAGCAGATGATGTGGCGCGGGCTGCGTCGACTGCTTCTGCTCAACATTCCGTCGCCGATTAAGTATCTGCACGAGAAGCTGCCGAATAAAGCCAAGCTGGGGCTGTACTTTAACCCGTACGGCAAAGTGCTGGATCTGATTGACGACTGCATCTCCTGCGGCGTGGACAAGCTGATCCACGAGGCGGGCGGTCCGGTCTGGACGGAAGAGGGCTTTGCTCAGCTTCATGAAAAGGTTCGCGCCGAGCTGAACGACACCGTGGTAGAGATTGCAAAACAGGTCGAGCAGATCCTTACCGCCGTGTTCACTATCAACAAGCGCCTGAAAGGGCGGGTGGATATGACCATGGCGCTGGGGCTGTCGGACGTGAAGGCGCAGATGGCCGGGCTGGTCTATCGCGGTTTTGTGACCGGCAACGGCTTTAAGCGGTTGGGCGATACGCTGCGTTATTTGCAGGCGATTGAAAAACGTCTGGAGAAAATGGCGATCGATCCGCATCGCGACCGGGCGCAGATGCTGAAAGTCGAAAACGTGCAGCAGGCATGGCAGCAGTGGCTGAACAAACTGCCGCCGGCGCGTCGGGAGGATGACGATGTGCAGGAGATCCGCTGGATGATCGAGGAGCTGCGCGTCAGCTTCTTCGCTCAGCAGCTGGGCACGCCGTACCCGATATCGGACAAGCGTATCTTGCAGGCGATGGAGCAGATCTCCGGCTAAAACCTTTGCCCGGTGGCGCTGCGCTTACCGGGCCTACAGGAGAACATGTAGGCCGGGTAAGGCGTGGCCGCCACCCGGCTTTTTATCGTTCCACCATCGCCAGCGTAAACCCATCCCATCCCTTAACGCCCACCGTTTGCAGCGCGGTGGCGGTTAAGCGTGGGTTATCTCCAGTCATCTCGATAAACTTCCGTACCCCCTGCACGCGTGCATCGTCGCTTTGCCCGTTAACTACCTCGCCGTCGCGCACCACGTTATCGCCGATAATGACCGTGCCGGGACGGGAGTAGTGCAGCGCCCACTCCAGGTAGCCGGGGTTGTTTGGCTTATCGGCATCAATAAAGATCAGGTCAAAGGGCGGGACGTCACCGAAATTCTTGAGCGACTTTAGCGCCGGGCCTTCAATGAGTTCTATGCGATCGCCGAGTCCAGCAAGATGAATATTCTGTCGTGCAACTGCGGCATGTGTCGGGTCCGCTTCTAGCGTAATCAGCTTTCCGTCCGGCGTCAGGGCCCGCGCCATCCAGATCGAGCTATATGCACCAAGCGTACCGATCTCCAGAATGCGGCGGGCCTGCGTCATGCGGACAAACAGCGCCAGCAGTTGCCCCTGATTTGCGGCAACGTCGTGCTCGGGTAAACCGCCGCGTTTGTTGTTTTCAAGAATGTTCTGGAGAACCTCATCTTCAGGAATAAGCGATGAAATCATGTAATTATCTACTGAACACCACTGCTGTTGCATAGATTGACTCCTTGGGGGATCGCCAGATGCGAAGTGTAGGCCGGGTAAGGCGTAGCCGCCACCCGGCATGTTTTCACGCACTGGCCCAACCGCCGCCCAGCGCTTTATACAAATCAATTTGCGCCAGCAGCAGGTTATTTTTCACCTGTACCACGTTTGTCTGCACCGAGAATAAGGTGCGCTGCGCGTCAAGCACATCCAGATAGGAAGAGTACCCGTTGCGGTAGCGGTTTTGCGCAATCCGCAGCGTCTCCTGCGCGACCTGCTGCTGTGCCAGCAGCTCGGTAAGCTGTTCCTGATAGCGGGTGATGGCATCAAGGCTATCATTCACCTCGACAAACGCGTTACGTACGGTTTTTTCGTAGCTGTACAGCGCCTGATTGCGCTGGGACTGAGAAATATCCACCTGTGCATTCAGCGCCTGACGGTTCAGCAGCGGCGCAAGAATACTGCCGCCCACGCTCCAGAGCTGTAGGGGGTTATCCAGCAACCCCGACAGCGTGCGATCCTGCACCGATCCCGTGGCCGTGAGGTTGATCGACGGCAGCAGGCTGGCGCGCGATGACGCCAGCGTCGCGTCCGCCGCAACGAGCTGACGTTCCGCCTGGACGATATCCGGACGTCGGTTAAGTAACGTCGACGGCAGTTGTGAAGGCAGTTTCAGCGGCGTCAGGGCGTCGAAGCTTTCACCGCGCGGAACGTCACCCGGGTTGCCGCCAAGCAGCAGGCTAAGCGCATTCTCCTGTTGCGCAATCTGGTGCTGAAGAAGTGGAACCTGCGCGCGGGTGGCGCGCAGCTCAGAATCCGATTGCATCAGCTCAAGGCGAGAGCTATATCCCGTCTCAAACTGCCGTTTAGCAAGGTTAAACGCCTCTTCACGCGACTTCAGCGTGGAACGGGTCACGCGAAGCTGTTCATCCAGCGACAGCAGGGTGACGTACCCGGAGGCCACCGACGACGCGACGGTAAGATCTGCCGCCGCAGCCGCCGCTTTTTGTGCCTCCAGCGATGCTTCAGCGGCACGGGCGGTGCCGCGGTTTACGCCCCAGATATCCACGTCGTAGCTGGCGGTCAGGCTACCTTTATACAGCGTACCGTATACCGGAAGCCCGGTGGCGGCGGACTGCGAACGCCCGCGCGTTCCCGTTACGCCCGCATCTAGCGACGGAAACAGGCTGCCGTCGGCAGCGTACACCCGGGCCTGATACTCATTAATCCGCTCGCGGGCAATCAGCACGTCGCTGTTGTTCTTCAGCGCCTGTTCCACATAGCGGTTCAGATGGCTGTCGTGAAAATTGCGCCACCAGAGCTGCTCTGCCGGGCTGGTCGGCCCCGACGTGGCGCGCCACTGGGCCGGAATGTGCAGTGACGATGTGGCGGGCTCAACGTCTACCGACTGGCAACCCGCCAGGATAGCCATCATCAGCAGGCCAGCGATCGGGCGAAGCGTCATTGTTTCGCCTCCCTCGTGTCGATGGTGACCTGCACCGACATGCCAGGGCGCAGCAGCCGATAGTCCTCCGCCTCACCGAGTACCTCAATGCGTACCGGGATGCGCTGGGCGATTTTGACAAAGTTGCCCGTGGCGTTATCCGGGGTGATAGCGCTGAACTCTACGCCAGTGGCCGGGGAAATGCTCTCTACGCGCCCCTGATAGGCTTTATCGTTCAACGCATCGACGGTGAATTTCACCGGCTGGCCGACGCGTATATTCGCCAGCTGCGTCTCTTTGATGTTGGCGATCACCCAGTGCTGCGGCGGAACCAGCGTGGTCAAGTGCGTTCCGGCAGTCACGTACGCCCCCAGACGCACCGCAACCTGCCCGAGCTGGCCGTCGCGCGGGGCGACAATTCGGGTGTTTTGCAGATCGATCTGCGCCAGTTCAAGGGCGGCTTTGGCATTTTCAACGTCCGCTTCCAGCGAACCGCGATTAACGATGACCGTTTGTAAATCCTGGCGCGACATCTCAAGCGTCGCTTTTGCCTGATCGATATCGGCGCTACCCTGCGCGGCACTCGCCAGCGCTGCATCGCGCTCGCGGATGGACAGAGAGCCGTCTGCGGTCAGATCCTTCACACGCCTCAGATCCGCCTGGGTTTTCAGGCTTTGGGCACGGGCGTTTTTTAGCGCCGCCTCGTTTCTGGCAATCACCGCTTCCGCACTTTTACGCTGTTGCAGGTTGTTGTTCAGGGCAGCGATTTTCATTGCCAGCTGCGCCTCGGCCTGATGGACGCGCTGGCGATATATCCGGTCATCAATCTGCAACAGCAGATCGCCTTTTTTAACCTGCACGAAATCCTGAACGTGTACCTCGGTAATGTAGCCGTTTACCTGTGGACTGATGAACGTTGTCTGGCCGCGCACGTAGGCGTTATCGGTGAACTGCGCGTGACGCGTGAACGGAGGCAACTGCCAGGCATAAAGGATCACCAGCACCCCGACAATACCGATAGCCGCGGCGGTGAAAATGGACACGACGCGCACGTTTTTACGGGTGTTGGCCTGCTCTTTGGCGGCATCCTGCTGACTCATAACCTCTCCTGAAAAATAATCATGACTTATTGCCAGTGGCGTTCTTAAGGGCCATACGGGCGGTAATGCGCAGGCGCAGCAAGCGCCATAAAATCCAGACCAGCGTGGCAGTGGCAATGCTCGCCGTCAGTAAATAAGTATCGTTGTAAGCCAGAATATTTGCCTCAAGCGCCGTCATCGTCTGGAGCTGGGTAATGGCCTGAGTGCCCAGCAGGGAACTGTCGCCAATCAGGCTTTTATACATCTGGGTGTAAAGCTGGATACGTTCGTTCACCAGCGGGTTCAGGGTGGTGAGCTGGTCGGCCAGCAGGCTGGAATGGTACTTCTCGCGCCAGGTCTGGAAGGTGCCGAGGATCGCGGAACCCAGCAGGCCCCCAAGGTTCTGACTCATGCCAAACATTACGGAAAAGCTGACCAGGTTGCGCGGGTCGGCGATCACCCCGCCAATGGCGGCCAGCATCGCAGGCGCGAGGAAGAAAGCGCTGCCGAAGCCCAGCAGGAACTGGCTGAACATTAGCTGATCCGGTCGGGTCAGGTTGTTAGACTGGCTGTCCAGCAGCGAGGCGATAATCATCAGCGCCAGCGAGGTGATTATCGGCCAGGCCAGTTTAGTGGGTTTTATCGTCAGGCAACTGGTGACGATACCGCAGACAATCCCGGCGAAAATAGCCCACGCCAGATGGGTCATCTGTTCATTCTGTAGGCCTACATATTGCAGCCAGCCGATGACGCCGGTGTTCTGCTCCGCCAGCACGATGCGGATCAGCAGCATAATCAGCCCCAGACGTACGATGCTGCCGCTGGAGAGCCAGCGGGTATTGAGCAGGGGGTTGCTGCGGTTATGCTCAAACACAATCGCTGAGACAATCAGCACCAGCGAGAGGGCCAGCGCCCAGCCGATCCACGGCGCTTCAAACCACCAGTCCAGACGCCCTAACGACAGAACCGTGCACAGCAGCGCCATGCCGGGTGCCAGCAAAAAGAAGGTGATGAAATCTTTCTTCTCGAAGACTTTGCGCCGATCGCCCGGGGGCAGCTTTAGCACCATCACGCAGGCCAGCGATATCAGGGCCAGCCCCAGTTCGAAGAAGTACAGTCCGCGCCACTCGTCAAGCTGTAACAGCTCGGTGGAGAACAGCCGCGCCAGCGGGATCGCCAGCGACGATCCGGTAATGCCGATGGTCAGCGCCTTCAGTCGATGCTTCGCGGGCCAGGCCTGTATCTGGTAATAAATGCCGAGCGAGCTGAGCGCGGCGGCGACCATCCCGTGCGCCGCACGCACCATCAGCGCCGAGCTGAGATCGTTCACAAACAGGTGGAAAAAGGTGACCAGCACATACAGCACCAGGAAGCCTTCCGTAAACGCGCGTAAACCGTACTGCTGGCGAAACTTCACCAGCAGCAGGTTTATGGAGACGTTGGTCATAACATAGACCGCAGGCAGCCAGGCGATTTCGGTCGACCAGGCGCCGAAGGTGCCTTGAAGATTTTGCAGATTGGCGGTGACGACCGCGTTACCCAGCGCCCCGGTCAAACACACCAGCAGGCCGACCACGCCATAGGCGATCCGTTTTGGGGTGGGATGTTCCGGGGTGGAAGGGGAACCCAGCAGGGCGGGTTTCTCGTGTGGCTGCCACTCGCGAGGAGCATAAGGATCGCGTTGGGGCAGGCGCATAACGGGATTTACCTTTCAAAAAGTTGAATTGTGAGCGGGCTAATGATTCTACGGTTGCCGCAAATCATAATTCAAGTGAATACGATTATTGTATGTTAATCGAATGTAGAGGGAGTAATGAAGAAAAAGTGCGGCTCGCGAACGGAGCCGCAAAAATATTATCGCTGTTCCGGCTGCGCCTGAAGGTGGCGTTCACGGTTGATGCGGCTTGCACAAAAAATTGCAACGAGGGAGATAGCAACCGTCACGCCCAGATACCAGGCCACGGGTACCCAGTCGCCATCGTATTTCGCCAGCAGTCCGGTAGCTATTAGCGGTGCCGTTCCACCCGCCAGCGCGGCCCCAAGTTGATATCCCAGCGTGATACCGGTGTAGCGAACGTTGGTACTGAAAATTTCAGAGCAGAGCGTCCCGAGAACTGCCGTCACCGGTGCCCACAGTACGCCAAAAGCGATAACGGTCGCGAGCACAATTCCCCAGGTGGTACCGCTATTCAGCAGCATAAACCAGGGCACGATAAACAGGCCGAGCACGAAGACACTGACGGAGTACATTCGCTGGCGGCCAACCCTGTCGGAGAGCAGCCCCATCAGCGGGATCATGATAGTGGCGACCAGTGCGCCAAGAGTTACTGCCTCCAGCGCCTGGGATTTCTGATAGGTCAGGGTGGTAGTGGCGTAGCTCACCACAAACGTGGAGAAAATGTAGAACGGTGCTGTCTCAACAACCTTAAGCCCGGCGGCAATTAGCACTTCACGCCAGTGGTGTTTTAGGGTGTCGCGCAGCGGAGCTTTCGCAACCTGACCGGATTTTTTCACTTTCTGGAAATCAGGCGTTTCGTCAATATCTTTCCGGATCCACAGCCCCAATAATACCAGCACGGAACTGAGCAGGAACGGAATGCGCCAGCCCCAGGAGAGAAAATCCTCTTCGCTGAACAGCGTCATTAGCGAGACGATAAATGTCGCCATCAACATGCCGATGGTAACGCCCGCCTGCGGAATACTGCCGAAGAAGCCTTTGCGTTTTTCTGGCGCATACTCGTAAGCCAGCAGCAGCGCGCCACCCCATTCACCGCCGATACCCATCCCCTGAATAATACGCATCAGGATCAGCAACGCGGGCGCCCACATCCCGATCATGTCGTAGGTGGGCAGCAGGCCAATCATCACGGTTGCACCTCCCATCAATGAAAGGGTGAGGACAAGCGTTTTTTTGCGACCGATACGATCCCCGATATGTGCAAAGAGAACGCCGCCAATGGGGCGAATAAAGAAGGTCAACGAGAAGGAGAGATAGGAGAGGATCAGCCCGATTACCGGGTCGACCATCGGAAAGAAAATCTTGTTAAACACCAGGGCGGCAGCGGTGCCATAGAGAAAATAATCAAACCATTCAATAGAACTTCCCGTAAGACTGGCAATTAATACCTTTTTGTTTTTCCGCAATACCGTTGTCGTGCTCTCATGTTGTGTCATGACTCAAAACTCCGCCACGTGGATGATAATAGAGGTGTTACCTGGCGCGCTTCAGGTGCAACCTGTCGGTGTGTAATGGTTGTGAAATTGTTAAGAAACTTAGGGTTGGATGTTACGTTTGGCAAGTCAGCCAGAACTAAAACGGGTCAGATCACGATGGATTAAGCAGCAACAGGTGCTTTTCCAGCACGCTGTTTTGGCAGGATGTATTGAAGGGCAGATAATCAAAAGCACAAACCCAGGGTGCAACCCAATTGTTTTTGGATGTTTCTGGTTATTTCATCAAAATGACAAATATGCGGCGTAATGAGCACCTCCGCTTTAAGAGTGATCTCCTTTTCAACCCTGTTGCGTGAAGTACTCTAAAGATGAATGCTGTAAGGAGGTAACGATGACAATGGCACTTTTCCCCTGTCTGCCTGGCACAACCCTCGACGCCGTGAATACCGTCGGGGCGTGGCTTGCTCAGGATGACTATCAGGACAACCAGCCCGTTGATCTGGTGATTCTGGCGGGTAACGCGGTTATTCCCGCGATTGATGCTGCCTGTAAAATCGCGGCTGAACAGGGTGTTCCTCTGATCATCAGCGGCGGGATCGGTCACTCGACGACCTTCCTTTACGCCGCGATTGCGAAACACCCCCGCTACAACAGGATACCCACCACCGGGCGGGCCGAGGCGGCTATCCTGGCCGACATTGCCCGCGAGTTCTGGAATATTCCGGCTGAAAAACTTCACGTTGAGGATCAGTCCACCAACTGCGGGGAAAACGCCCGCTTCAGCTGGGCGTTAATGAAACAATCCGGCCTGAACGCCGCACGGGTGCTGGTGGTGCAGGACCCGACGATGCAGCGTCGCACAATGGCTACGTTTGCCCGCGTATGCCGCGACGACAGCATATCGCCCGCCTGGGTGAGTCACCCCGGCCTGACCCCGGTGCTGCAAAATAGCGACGACGGCCTGGTCTTTAGCGGCCCGGTTGAGGGGTTATGGCCGGTAGAGCGCTACCTGTCGCTGGTGCTGGGTGAACTTCCGCGATTAAGGGACGACATTAACGGCTACGGTCCGGCGGGTCGTGACTTTATTGCCCACGTCGACATCCCCGCCGAGGTGGAGTCGGCGTGGCAGACCTTGCGAAACGACGTCATTCTCACCGACGCGCTGGTGAGCCGTTCTCTGCTGTAGCGATCTGCCCGTTTGCGCCATCTTTTACGCAAACGGGCATCTCATGTTGCCGATTTGTAATTCCTGAAGCGTGCTGACCCGTTTCTTTTATGAGATATCTCACAAAAACAGGCTCATACAGTAGGCATTTGCCCCGGTAATTATAGTTTTTAACAATAAGTTTACTTGTTGAAAACAGTGTAATTACAGGAGCAGGTTATGACAGTACCCGTACAACATCCTATGTATATCGATGGACAGTTTGTTGCCTGGCAGGGTGATGCATGGATTGACGTGATCAATCCGGCCACGGAAGAGGTCATTTCCCGTATTCCCGACGGCGGCGCCGAGGATGCCCGCAAAGCCATTGACGCGGCAGAGCGCGCGCAGGCTGGCTGGGAGGCGCTGCCTGCCATTGAACGCGCAGGCTGGCTGCGCAAAATTTCCGCCGGGATCCGCGAGCGCGTCAGCGAAATCAGCGCGCTGATTGTGGCCGAAGGCGGCAAGATCCAGCAGCTGGCGGAAGTGGAAGTGAACTTTACCGCTGACTATATCGACTATATGGCCGAGTGGGCGCGTCGTTATGAAGGGGAAATCATTCAGAGCGACCGTCCGGGCGAGAATATTCTGGTGTTTAAACGCGCCCTCGGCGTGACCACCGGTATCCTGCCGTGGAACTTTCCCTTCTTCCTGATCGCCCGTAAGCTAGCCCCCGCGCTGATCACCGGCAACACCATCGTTATCAAGCCGAGCGAATTTACCCCAAACAACGCCATTGCGTTCGCCAAAATCGTCGACGAGATTGGCCTGCCGAAAGGCGTCTTTAACCTGGTGCTGGGCCGCGGTGAAACCGTTGGACAGGAGCTGGCCGGGAACCCGAAAGTGGCGATGGTAAGCATGACCGGCAGCGTCGGGGCGGGCGAGAAGATCATGGCAGCGGCTGCGAAAAACATCACCAAAGTGGGGCTGGAGCTGGGCGGTAAAGCACCGGCTATCGTGATGGACGATGCCGACCTCGAGCTGGCCGTGAAGGCCATTGTCGATTCACGCGTCATCAACACCGGACAGGTCTGTAACTGCGCTGAACGTGTTTACGTCCAGAAAGGGATCTACGACCGCTTTGTCAATCGTCTGGGCGAGGCCATGAAAGCCGTCCAGTTCGGTAATCCGGCGGAACGAACCGACATTGCCATGGGGCCGCTGATCAATGCCGCCGCGCTGGAGCGCGTGGAGCAGAAGGTGGCGCGCGCGGTACAGGAAGGGGCAAAAGTTGTCCTTGGCGGTAAAGCGGCAGAAGGCAAAGGGTATTTCTATCCCCCAACGCTGCTGCTGGACGTGCGTCAGGATATGACCATCATGCACGAAGAGACCTTTGGTCCGGTGCTGCCCGTGGTGGTTTTCGACACGCTGGAAGAGGCGCTGAAAATGGCCAACGACAGTGACTACGGTTTAACCTCGTCTGTTTATACGCAGGATCTGAACGTCGCCATGAAAGCCATTAAAGGGCTTAAGTTCGGTGAGACCTACATTAACCGCGAAAACTTTGAAGCGATGCAGGGCTTCCATGCGGGCTGGCGGAAATCCGGTATCGGCGGGGCGGACGGTAAACACGGTCTGAATGAGTATTTGCAGACGCAGGTGGTCTATTTGCAGTCGTAATCAAGAGCCCCCTCCGTGCGAGGGGGTTCACATTTTCAGGAAAGGTGGTTATGTTGGCGCGTTGGTTGTTATTTATCGGGAAACGACATGCGCACAAAATATACGGGTCTGCAAATCAGCATTCACTGGCTGGTTTTTCTGTTAGTTATTATGGCCTATTGCGCCATGGAGTTCAGGGGATGGTTCCCGCGAAGCGATCGTCCGCTCATTAATATGATCCACGTTTCTTGCGGGATCAGCATCCTGGTGCTGATGGTGGCGCGCCTGCTTATTCGCCTTAAATTCCCGGCTCCGCCTATTCAACCGAAGCCAAAAGCGATGATCACCGGGCTGTCTCATCTGGGGCACCTGGTTATCTACCTGCTGTTCATTGCGCTGCCGCTGATCGGCATCGTGATGATGTATAACCGGGGAAATGACTGGTTTACCTTTGGCCTGACGATGCCGCATGCGGCGGAGGGGAATTTCGACCTGGTGTACATGTTAAAAGAGTGGCACGTGACCCTGGCGAATCTGGGCTATTTCGTCATTGGTTTGCACGCCTTTGCCGCGCTGATGCATCACTATTTCTGGAAAGACAACACGCTGCTGCGCATGATGCCGAAAAAGCGTCAGTAAACGATAATGCCCTGCCAGTCCGCAGGGCATTTTTTTCGCTGTTTATTGCAGCTGCGCGCGCTCCTGCGTCGTTAACTCCAGCGTCTGGGTTGAACCCGTTTCCGACGATTTTACCGCCGCTTCCAGCACCGCCATCACCGCCAGCGCTTCCACCGGATGGACCGGATTATCACTCTTGCCGTTCAGGGCATCGCGCACGTTGATATAGTACTGTCGCTGATCGCCTTTTGGCGCAGGGATAGCGCTGGCTTCACCCTGAGCATTAAACAGCACCATATCGTCGCTATCTTCACCCCAGCTTTCGCTGCCCGGAATGACGCCCGCCAGCAGCTGGGCTTCCTGCTGGTCGATGCGCGCTTTCACTACGCTGGCTTTGTCGCCGTGGACCGTAAAGCGTGAAATGCCGCCCGCCACCAGCATGCTGCAATGGAGGATCACTTTGTGTTCAGGATAATTCAGCACCACGTGCGCCCAGTCGTTAATCTCTGCGCCGTCACGCAGCGTGGCGATGTTGCCCTGCACCGACTGTGGCAGTCCAAAAAGCTTTAGCGTCTGGTCAATCATGTGCGGGCCTAAGTCGAACCACAGGCCGCTGCCGGGAACGTTTTGCTCTCTCCAGCGCACGCGAACTTCCGGGCGGAAACGATCGATATGTGACTCAAGGTGTTTTACCTTGCCGATGCTGCCTTGCGCAATCACCTGCTTAATGCCGAGAAAATCGCTGTCCCAGCGGCGGTTATGGAAGACAGAAAGCAGCAGCTGTTTTTCTTCAGCCAGCGCAATCAGATCCCGCGCTTCCTGCATATCCAGCGTGAACGGCTTATCGACCACCACGTGCTTGCCGGCGTTCAGGGCCAGCGTAGCCAGCGGCGCATGGGTCGCGTTGGGGGAGGCGATCACCACCAGGTCGATATCCGGGTGCTGAATGGCCTCTTCTGGCGTGGCGACAACGAGTACGTCGGGCAGATCGCGTTTGACCTTCTCTTCATCCCGGGATGAGACCACCGCCAGCTTCAGGCCATCGACGGACCGGATCAGCGGGGCATGAAACGTCTTACCTACAAAACCATACCCGATCAGCGCAATATTGATTATCTTCACTTTATTCATGACCTTCTCCACGTTAATGCGCGCAAACGGTAACCTGCAAGGCGCCAGGGTCCCCGAGCTCTGCCCAGGGACGATCTAAAAACAGTTGATGAATCTGGGATAACCCCGAAACCAGATACGGTTCGCACTGGTTGAGCTTAAGGTGATCGGCGACTACCCAGCGCGCCTGGCTTGCGGCCAGCATGGCTCGCTTGACCTCGGCATCCGCCTCCTGACTGGCGCTTAACCCGAGCTCGGCATGAATGGCGCATGCGCCAAGAATGGCGATATCTGCCCGATAGCGAGAGAGCAGGGAAAGGGTGGCACTTCCGGCAAACAGGCGCTGTTTCTGATCCCACTTTCCACCGAGCAGGATCAGGTCAATATCCTCCCGAGCGCTAACCAGCTGGGCGATATCGAGAGAAGGGGTAATGATGGTCAGCGGCCCCTGAAGGAAAGAGGCAACGGCCAGTATTGTGCTTCCCGCGTCCAGAAAAAGCGTCGAGCCCGCAGGCACATGTTGCGCCACCTGTTTACCCAACTGCTGCTTAATTTCAGGAAGCAAGGTATTCCTGCTGACACGGGTCATCGTCGAGAGATTGAGTGCGATGGCTCCGCCATGGTTTTTTTGCGCAAGGCCCTGCTTTTCCAGGTCGGTCAAATCGCGACGGATGGTGTCAGCCGATACCTGTAGCCTTTCTGCCAGCTCGGTGATGCTGGCCTGGCCTTGTTCACTAATAATATCAAGCACATATTTCTGTCTGGCGGTTTTATGCATGAGGGCGCTATCCTGCAAAATGTCGCAATTTCTCGCAGTTTACAGCATTTTGCAGGAAAAGAAATGAGGCCGACGTGCAATGTTATCTAAAAACAGTTTAATGAGGTTATTATTGATTTCGCATTAATCATTCTTCAAAAACATGTAGTTAACTTTTATCCAGGTTGTTATCGCTATGTTTTGCATAGGAATTTGGGTTAAGTCGCCAGTTTGCAGGTGGTAATTGGTTTTTTTATCTAATTTATAATTAAAAAATAGTGCTTGTGTCTATATAGGTTCAATTGAATAGTATAATAGTTCAATTTTATCCGCCGAATTACTTAAGTTGACACTTCTTTGAAAATCTTTGTGTCTGATTCGAGATGAAATTAACGCAAAAATGTACATCAGGGCATTTCGGAATTTTCCTTTAATTACAGGGGTTTTATAAGTTTCATTTAAAACGCGTCTTATAGCGTTTTGTCCAGAAACCCCATCTTTTTTCTTGTTTGCAACACCACGTTAACATTGCAGGTGTGGTTGCACATATCACATTTTGTTATGCTGCAAATCAATTAATTTTTAAGTAAATTCTTAAAATAAAATAGACGTAGTACGGCTCTCATCTCAAATGAAATGGGTATGGGGAACTATTACCTGAATTTATCAAACAGGAGTGGGGGAATATTTGAAAAAATATTTATACCTCTTCATGGGTAATTATTTAGCCATTGCCTGGAGTCGGAGGAGATAATGAAGATGAAATGCAATAACAGGTTGCTTAAATTATCTGCTTCACTGACCTTCATTTC
Organism: Enterobacter cloacae complex sp.; assembly: GCF_900322725.1. Taxonomy (NCBI): domain Bacteria; kingdom Pseudomonadati; phylum Pseudomonadota; class Gammaproteobacteria; order Enterobacterales; family Enterobacteriaceae; genus Enterobacter; species Enterobacter cloacae complex sp. The sequence continues at coordinate 4,239,487 of NZ_LT991957.1, forward strand.
GCTGTTGGTGACTGCGGCGCATGCAAATAACGGCCCGGTGGGAATATCGCCCGTTGCGGCAATGACAATGAAAGAAAGTATTCTTTTCGCACTGGACCGCGATCCGTCGGTGAGTCAGCAGGCGGCACAGCTGGGGATCGGCCAGGCGCAAATAGATGAAGCGCGCAGTGCCTGGATGCCACAAATTGCCCTGAACGGGAGCACCGGTCACAGCCAGACCACCGATTCGAGCGGCTCGTTGCGAAATTCCGCTGCCTGGGGCCTGAGCCTGACGCAGCTGGTGTACGATTTTGGCAAGACCAACAACAGCATCAGCCAGTCTTCAGCGCAGCGTGACAGCTATCGCTATCAGCTGATGGGCACGATGTCTGCTGTCGCGGAAAAAACGGCCCTCAGCTATGTGGAGGTCAAGCGCTACAGCGATCTGTTGCAGGCGGCAACAGAGAACGTGCAGGCGCTTAAAAACGTTGAGCAACTGGCAAAACTCCGCGCCGATGCTGGTGTAAGCTCCACCTCTGACGAGCTTCAGACCCGTACCCGTATCGCCGGTATGCAGGCCACGGTAGAGCAGTACAATGCGTCCCTGAATAGCGCCCGCGCGCGGCTGGCGGTATTAACCGGCATACAGGCTGAACGCTATTCACCGGTACCTGGAAGTCTGGCCGTGGAACCGGGTTCTCTCAATCGTATTGATTATTCACTGATTCCTGCGGTGATGGCCGCACAGAACATGGAGCGTTCCGCTCAGTATGGGGTCGAAACCGCGAAGTCTCAGCACTGGCCGACCTTGAGCCTGAAAGGGGGCCGTACCCGGTATGAGTCGGATAATCGCGCCTACTGGGATGACCAGATCCAGCTCAATATTGACGCACCGCTTTATCAGGGCGGCGCGGTCTCGGCGCGCGTGCGTCAGGCTGAAGGGGCAAGGGCGATGGCATCGACTCAGGTCGATCAGGCCCGTTTTGATGTCCTGCAAAAAGCCTCCGTCGCGCAGGCCGACTGGACCGGAGCGCGAGGACGAATGGAGGCCGGGAAACGACAGCTGGAAAATGCGCTGCGCGCCCGCGACGTCTACAAAAATGAATATACCCTGAGCAAGCGCAGCATTAACGATCTGCTCAGCGTGGAACAGGATGTCTGGGCTGCTACCTCAGCAAAAATAATGGCTGAATACGATGGCTGGAGTGCGGCGATTAATTACGCATCCGCAGTGGATAATCTCATGCCGCTTATCGGAATCGAGAAAAACGCTGCCGCGAAGCTACCTGATTTGAGTTAAAAAAAGGCGCGCCTTTCTGCGCGAAATAAGTAAGACAATAATGGGTGATTTTTCCCAGGGATAGCTACATCCATCTGGTGGACATATCCACAGGAATACGCGCACCTGCAAGGAGAAGAATATGAGTAACGCAAAAGTTGTTGATGTCATCATTCGAAAAACGGCAGAAAAAACAAAATTAACCGGTGAAGGAAATCTGTCTGTCTCTATTTCATCGCCGAGCGTAATTGAAATTCAGGGCTCTGCTCAGGACGTGGTGCGGTATGTCCGCCAGGGGAATGACCTCCTCATTTATATGAAAGATGGCAGCGTGATTCGCTGCAATAATTATTTTGTGGAAGATCCTGAGACGCAAAACCACTCAGAGCTGGTCTTCAACGATAATCAGGAACTGACGCACATTTCTTTCGCCGATGCCGGTGAAGCATCGGGCGTTGCCGCCACGGAATTAACCGCGCAGGCGACACCTATCAGCAGCATTGAGCCTTTCCTGGAGCAGGGAGGCATCTTAAGCGATGCGCCGTGGGGCTGGATTGCCGGGGCGGCGTTAGGGGGCGGGGCCATTGGTGCGCTGCTTTCTCACGGCGGTGACGGCGAAACCAAAACAAAAGTTATTGATAATACTAAAGAAGTAGAGAGCGCGACGCCAACATTTTTGCTGACGGATAAAGCGGGTGACAAGCAGGGTGTGCTGAGTGCAAAAGAGGTCACGGACGATAACACCCCAACCTTCAGCGGTACCGGGCAGCCTGGTGCGACCATTCAGATTAAGGACGGTAGCGGCAGCACCATCGCCAGCACCATGGTCGCGAAAGACGGCACCTGGACCGTAAAACTCCCGACCCAGGCGGACGGCGAGCATACCTGGTCTGTCGTGCAGATCGACGGCAGTAAAACGACCTCTGCGGGCAGCATCACCGTTACCGTATCCACGGCAGATGCCACCGTTACGCTTGCCACGACGGCGGGCGATAACGTGATCAACGCCAGCGAACAGTCTGCGGGCTTTACGCTCTCGGGTGCCAGCAAAAATCTGGCGCAGGGCACCGAACTGACCGTTACGCTGAACGGCAAATCCTACACGGCTGAAGTGGGCGCAAACGGCGCATGGAGCGTGAAGGTGCCTGCCGCAGATGCGCAGGCGCTGGGCGATGGCACCTGGACGGTGAACGTCAGCGGTAAGGATGCGGCGGGGAATACCGTGAGCGGCAGCCAGACCATTGGCGTTGATACCGCTGCGCCAGCGATCTCCGTCGACACGATCGCGCAGGATAACGTCATCAATGCGGCTGAACACAATCAGCCCCTGACGCTGACCGGTAAAACGGATGCCGAAGCGGGGCAAATTGTCACCGTGACACTGAACGGCAAAAATCATACCGCGACGGTGGGCAGCGACGGCTCATGGTCCGTCACGCTGCCGGCAAGCGAGGTACAGGCGCTGGCAAATGGCGAGCATACCCTGACGGTGAACGTCAGCGACAAAGCCGGAAACGGTTCATCCGCGACTGCCGATTTCACCGTGGATACCGCCGCGCCGGTTGTGACTATCAATACCGTTGCGGGCGACGATATTCTGAACACCAGCGAGCAGGGGCAGGCGCAGATCGTTTCCGGCCATGCGAACGGCGCGGCAGCGGGTGATGTCGTTACCGTGACCGTCGGCGGCCAGACCTTTACCGGTATTGTCCAGGCGGACGGCAGCTGGAGCGTAGGGGTACCTGCCTCTGTTATCGGCGCGTTGGGTGAGGGTAGCCATACTGTTTCTGTCTCCGTCACCGATGCGGCGGGCAATACCGGCAGCGCGACGCACGGTATTACGCTCAGCGGCAACCCGCCAGAATTCACCATTGACGCCATCAGCCAGGATAACGTCCTGAATGCGCAGGAGGCTATGCAGCCCCTGAGCCTCAGCGGAACCAGTAATCTGCCGAACGGCAGCGCCGTCACCGTGACCCTGAATAACGTGAGCTATCAGGCCACCGTTGAGAGCGGCACCTGGTCCGTTCAGGTGCCGGTTTCCGACGTGCTGGGCCTGGCGAATACCCTTTACACCGTCAGCGTCAGCGGCACCGACAGCGTGGGTAACAGCGGCTCCGCCGAGGCGAATCTGCTTGTCGATACCGTGCTGCCGAAGGTGATCATCAACACCTTTGCGGGGGATAACCTGGTCAATAACGCCGAAGCGGCGGTGGACCAGACCCTTAGCGGACGCGTGACCGGCGCGGCGGCGGGCGATACCGTCGCAATCAGCGTGGGTGGCAAAAGCTACACCGCGACGGTTGGCGGCGATCTGACCTGGAGCGTGACGATCCAATCCGCAGACATTCAGGCGTTTGGCGACGGCGGGCTAACCTTCAGTGCCTCCGTCACCAATGCGCACGGCAATACCGGCACCGGCGAGCGTGATATCAACATCAACACCGGACTTCCGGGCCTGCGCGTCAATATCATCTCTGGCGATGACGTGATCAACGCCATCGAACAGCAGCAGGATCTGACCGTGACCGGCTCCAGTACCCATCTGGCCGCCGGCACGCCGATCGTCGTCACCATCAATAATATTGAGTACGCCGCCGTGATTACCGCCAGCGGCAGCTGGCAGATTGGCGTGCCCGCGGCTGACCTTAAGGCATGGACCGCGGGTGGGATGACCGTTAGCGTCAGCGCTGAAGACGCCTGGGGCAACAGCGTTGTGGCTGAACACCCGATTGAGCTTGATCTGAACGCCGTGGCCGTCACCATCAATACGGTGACCGCTGACGATATGCTCAACGCTGCGGAAAAAGGGGCGGATTTAACGCTTTCCGGCCAGACGCAGGGCGTAGAGGCGGGCCAGACCGTGGTGGTGAAATTCGCGGATCGGACCTTTACCGCGCAGGTGCAGCAGGACGGCTCATGGAGCCTGGCCGTCCCGGCGAACGCCATGGAAACGCTGATCGACGGGCGCGCGCAGGTGAGCGTTAGCGTGACCAACGTCAGCGGCAACAGCGCGGACGCCTCACGCGTGGTGACCGTCGATACGCAGCCGCCGGCCATTACGCTCGATAACCTGACCGACGACAACATCATCAATGCGGCAGAAGCGCAGCAGGATTTGGTGCTCAGCGGCAGTACCACCGCTGAAGCGGGTCAGACGGTCACCGTGACGCTGAACGGCAAAAACTATCAAACCACCGTACAGGCTGACGGCACCTGGACGCTGAACGTGCCTGCCGCCGACGTTGACGCGCTAACCGATGGCCCGATCACCGTTACGGCTACCGTCAGCGACGTGGCGGGTAACAGCAGCAGCGCGGATCGCGTTGGGCTGGTGGATGCCACCGTGCCGCAGGTGACCATTAATGACTTTGTCACCGACACCAACACCGTTAACCAGCTGGCCCATTCTCAGGCACAGATCCTGAGCGGCTCCGTCACCGGCGCGGCGGCGGGCGATTTGGTCACCATCACCATTAATAACGTGGACTACACCACTGCGGTGGACGCGGCGGGCAACTGGAGCCTCGGCTTGCCTGCATCCTTCGTTCAGGGGCTGACGGACGGTACCTGGACCATTAACGTCTCCGTGACCGATCGGTCCGGCAATACTGGCAGCAATTCTCTGGATGTGGTGGTGAATACCGTGACGCCTGTTATCGGTATTAACACGCTGGCCGTAGATGACGTGATCAATGCGGCAGAGAAGGGCGAAGATCTGCGGCTTTCCGGTACCAGCAACCAGCCGGAAGGGACCACCATCACCGTAAACCTGAACGGTATCAACTACACCGCCACCACTAACGCCAGCGGCGGCTGGAGCGTCACCGTGCCTGCCTCTGCGGTGAGCGCGCTGGGCGAAGCCAGTTACACCGTGACGGCGAGCGTGACCGACAATGTGGGTAACAGCGCCTCAACCTCGCATGACGTGCTGGTAGACAGCTCGCTGCCGGTAGTCACTATCAACACTTTCGCGACCGACAATATCGTCAACGCGGCTGAAGTGGCCGCAGGGCAAACCCTGACCGGGAAGGTCTCTAACGCCGCATCGGGCGATACCGTCACGATTATCCTTGGCGGACAGACATACACGGCAACCGTGCAGGACGATCTCACCTGGAGCCTGCCGCTAACCCAGAGCCAGTTAACCGCGCTTGGCAACGGCGATCTGACCGTATCGGCCAGCGTCACCAACGCGCACGGCAATACCGGTTCGTCTTCTCTGGACGTCACCATCGACGCCCAGCTGCCCGGCCTGCGCATTGATATCGTCGCCGGTGACGGCGTGATTAACGTCATCGAACACGCGCAGAACCTGGTTATCTCCGGCACCAGCACCGACCTGGCGGCGGGCAGCACCGTAACCGTGACCATTAACGGCAAGGATTATTCTGCCTCGGTACTGGCGGACGGTACCTGGCAGGCAGCGGTTCCGGCGGCAGACGTCTCCCAATGGGCGGACGGTTCGCTCACCATTAGCGCCAGCGCGCAGGATGCCTCCGGTAACCCGGTGAACATCGGCACCGTTGTGGATGTCGATCTCGCCCCGGTGGCGATTAGTATCAACAGCGTGACGGACGACAACGTGCTTAACGCGGCGGAAAAAGGCCAGGATCTGGTGCTTTCCGGCTCTTCCTCAAACGTTGAAGCGGGCCAGACCGTTACCGTCAGCGTCGCGGGTAAAACGTATACCACGACGGTCGATGCCAACGGCGACTGGCGCTACACCGTTCCGGCTGCCGATCTGAACGGCCTGAAGGACGGCGATGCCAGCGTGCAGGTCAGCGTGACCAACGTGAACGGCAACGCGGCCTCCTCTTCGCAGGTCTTTAGCGTCGACACCGCCGCGCCAGTGGTGACCATCAGTACCATCAGCGGCGACAACATGCTGAATGCGGCTGAGGCAGCGCAGGATCTGACCCTGAGCGGGACGTCCACTGCCGAAGCAGGCCAGACGGTTACCGTAACCTTCAACGGCAACCAGTACACCGCGCAGGTGCAGGCTGACGGCAGCTGGACGCTCGACGTGCCGGCTGCGGATCTGGCGGGCATCACCGACGGTAACGCCACGGTCACGGCTTCCGTATCCGACAAAGCGGGCAACCCGGCCAGCGCGGATGCTGCCGTGCTGGTGGATACCACCGTGCCGCAGATTAGCTTCAACCTCGTCGCGGGCGACGACATTGTGAATATTGCCGAGCATGGCCAGGCGCTGATTGTTTCCGGCAAGGTGACGGGCGCGCAGGCGGGCGACGTCATTACCGTAACCCTGAACGGCAAAGACTACACCGCGATGCTGGACGGTGCCGGAAGCTGGAGCGTGGGCGTTCCGGCGGCAGACGTGGGCGCGCTGGCTGGCGGGCATCAGACAATCTCCGCCACCCTCACCGATAAGGCGGGTAACAGCACCACGGCCACCCATGATCTTGACGTCTCCCTGACGGCACCGACGATTGCCATTGATACCCTGGCGGTTGACGACGTCATCAATGCCACCGAAAAAGGCCAGGATCTGCTGCTTTCCGGAACCAGCAACCAGCCGGAAGGCACAGCGATTACCGTGAACCTCAACGGCATCAGCTACGCCGCGACCACCAACGCCAGCGGCGGCTGGAGCGTGACCGTTCCGGCGGCGAACGTCTCTGCGCTGGGTGAAGCGACCTATACCGTCACGGCAAGCGTGACCGATAGCGCAGGCAACGGCGCCAACGCCAGCCACAGCGTGCTGGTCGACAGCGCGCTGCCGCAGGTCACCATCAACGCCATCGCCACCGATGACGTGATTAACGCGGCGGAAGTCGCTTCCGGACAAACCCTGAGCGGGAAGGTTAGCGGTGCCGCGAGTGGTGACACTGTCACAATTTCGGTGGGTGGCAATACCTACACGACAACCGTGCAGGACGATTTAAGCTGGTCGGTTAACGTCGCGTCTGACGTGTTAACCGCCATCGGCAACGGCGACCTGACCGTATCCGCCAGCGTGACTAACGGCCATGGTAATACCGGATCCGGCGAGCGCGACATCACGATTGATGCCAACCTGCCTGGCCTGCGGGTCGATAAGGTGGCGGGCGACGACGTGATCAACAGCATCGAACACGGTCAAAACCTGATTATCACCGGCTCCAGCGACGGTCTGGCAGCGGGTTCAGCATTGACGGTGACCGTTAACGGTAAAACTTACGCGGCCACCGTACTGGCAGACGGTACCTGGACGGCCGCCGTTCCGGCAGCAGACGTCGGCGCGCTGAGCGCAGGCACCGTCACCGTGACCGTTGAAGGCCAGAGCGCAGCGGGCAACCCGGTTTCTATCAGCCACGACGTGAAGGTCGACCTGGCGACGGTTGCTATCAGCATTGACGCTATCGCTACCGACGACGTGATCAATGCGGCAGAAAAAGGCGCAGATCTGGTGCTGTCGGGTGCCACCAGCAACGTGGAAGAGAACCAGACGGTTTACATCACGTTCGGCGGCAAGTCCTACACGGCGAAAGTGGATGCCAGCGGCAACTGGACGGCGACCGTGCCGTCGGCGGATCTGGCTGGTCTGAAGGATGGCGACGCCAGCGTGCAGGTGAGCGTAACCAACGTGAACGGCAACAGCGCCTCGGCGGGACGCGAGTACGGCGTGGACGCCACCGCGCCGACGGTATCTATCGAGATCGTCAGCGACAACAACATCATCAATGCCGCCGAAGCGCAGCAGGATCTGGTCGTCAACGGTACCTCTAACGCCGAAGCGGGCCAGACCGTGACCGTGACGCTGAACGACGTGGATTACACCACCACCGTGCAGGCAAACGGCAGCTGGAGCGTGACCGTGCCTTCTGCGGATGTCGGCGCGATTAACGACGGCAACTACACCATCACGGCAGCGGTATCCGATAAGGCCGGCAACCCGGCTTCGGCGGGTCGCGACGTGCTGGTCGATACCACCGTGCCACAGCTGACCATTGACGCCGTTTCCAATGACGACGTGATCAACAGCGCCGAGTACGGGCAGGCTCTGATCGTCACCGGCTCAGTGACCGGCGCGGCGGCGGGCGACGTGGTGACCGTTACCATCAATAACAAAGATTACACGGCGACGCTGGATGCTTCCGGCAACTGGAGCGTGGGCGTGCCTGCGGCGGACGTCGGTGCCCTGACCGCCGGGGATTACACCATCACCGCGGCGCTAACCGACAAAGCCGGAAACAGCAACAGCGCGACGCGCGAGGTGGAAGTCAACCTGAGCGCGCCGGTGCTGACCATCGACACCGTCTCCGATGACGATGTGATCAACAGCAGCGAGAAAACGCAGGATCTGACCATTACCGGTACGGCTTCCGGACTGGCGACGGGCGCGGTGGTGACCGTGATGCTCAACGGCAAAGCCTACAGCGCCACGGTTGAGGCCAACGGCCAATGGTCCACGACCGTTCCGGCGAGCGAGGTAGGTCAACTGGGTGAAGCGCTTTACACCGTCACTGCCTCGGCAACGGACAGCGTCGGCAACAGCACCAGCACCTCGCACACCGTGAACGTGGAGTCCGTACTGCCTGGCGTCACGATCAACACCGTGGCAGGCGACGACGTCATCAACGCGGCAGAAGTGGCCGCAGGCCAGACCATCAGCGGCACCGTGGTGAATGCCGAAGCGGGCAATACCGTGACCGTGAAGATTGGCGGCAACAGCTACACCGCAACGGTGCAGAGCGATCTGACCTGGTCCGTCGCTGTACCGGAATCGGTCCTGACGGCGCTGGGCAACGGCGATCTGACTGTAACCGCCAGCGTCACGAACGGCGTGGGCAACAGCGGCAGCGGCGAGCGTGAGATCACCATCGACGCCAGCCTGCCGGGCCTGCGCGTGGACATCGTGGCCGGCGATGACGTGATCAACAGCATTGAACACGGACAGAATCTGATTATTACCGGTTCCAGCAATGGCCTGAGCGCAGGCACGGCGCTGACCGTTACCGTCAACGGCAAAACTTATCCCGCGACGGTACTGGCGGACGGTACATGGAGCGCGGCTCTCCCTTCTGCGGACGTAAGTGCCCTGGCAGCGGGCACCGTCACCGTGACCGTTGAGGGCCAGAGCAGCGCGGGCAATCCGGTTTCCATCAGCCACAATGTGACGGTGGATCTGGCGAACGTCGCTATCAGCATCGACGCCATTGCCACCGACGACGTGATTAACGCGGCTGAGAAGGGCGCGGATCTGGTGCTTTCCGGCACCACCTCAAACGTGGAGGAAAATCAGACCGTCACCATCACCTTTGGCGGCAAGCACTACACCGCCACGGTGGACGCGGCGGGTAAGTGGACCGCCACGGTGCCGGCTGCGGATCTGACGGGCCTCAAGGACGGCGACGCCAGCGTGCAGGTGAGCGTTACCAACGTCAACGGCAACAGCGCCTCTGCGGGCCGCGAGTACAGCGTGGATACCACCGCGCCGTCCGTCACCATCAACACGATTGCGACTGACGACATCCTGAACGCCACGGAAGCGCAGTCTGACCTGACAGTTTCCGGCACCAGCACCGCCGAGGCGGGCCAGACGGTCACCGTGTCGCTGAACGGCAAGGACTACACCACAACCGTCGGTACGAACGGCAGCTGGACGCTGAACGTTCCTGCGGCGGACCTGGCGGCGCTCAGCGACGGCAGCGTGACCGTAACCGCGAGCGTGAGTGACAAGGCGGGCAACCCGGCGTCGGCAAACCATAACCTGACGGTGGATATGACCGTCCCTGCGGTTACCATCCACGCTATTGCAGATGACGACGTGATTAACGTCGCCGAGCACGGTCAGGCGCAGATTATCAGCGGCACCGCCACCGGCGCGGCAGCGGGCGATAAGGTCACCGTGACTATCGGCGGTCAGACGTACACCACCGTGCTGGACGCGGCGGGCAACTGGAGCGTGGGCGTCCCGGCGAGCGTGATTTCAGGCCTCAGCGACGGCACCGTGACCGTCACTGCGTCTGTTACCGACGCGGCGGGCAACACCGGCAGCGGCACCCATAATGTGACCGTCGATACCGGTCTGCCATCGGTCAACTTCAACGCCATCAGCGGTGACAACGTCCTGAACGCGGCGGAGAAAGGTCAGGATCTGAGCGTGAGCGGCACCAGCGCCAACCTGGCGGAAGGCACCGTGGTGACCGTGACCCTGAACGGTAAAAACTACACCGCAACGACCGCCGCAGACGGCACCTGGAGCCTGACGGTTCCGGCTGCGGATCTGGCCGGTCTCGGTCAGGCCAGTTACACCCTCAATGCGACCGCCACCAACGGCGTGGGCAACAGCGTGAGCAGCGCAGCGAACCTGCTGGTCGACACCGCGCTGCCGACCGTCACCATCAACACCGTGGCGGGCGATAACGTTATCAACGCGGCGGAAGTGGCGGCAGGCCAGACCCTGAGCGGTACCGTGGCGAATGCTGAAGCGGGCAACACCGTAACCGTGACCATTGGCGGCAACAGCTATACCGCGACGGTGCAGAACGATCTGAGCTGGTCCGTGAACGTACCTGCTGATGTGCTGACCGCCCTCGGCAACGGCAGCCTGAGCGTGACGGCGACCGTCACCAACGGCCACGGCAACACCGGCACCGGCGAGCGCGATATCACTATCGACGCTAACCTGCCGGGCCTGCGCGTGAACATCGTGGCGGGCGACGACGTGGTTAACAGCATTGAGCATGCGCAGAACCTGATCGTTTCCGGCTCCAGCGACGGGCTGGCGCCGGGCACGGCGCTGACCGTTTCCGTGAACGGCAAAGACTATGCGGCGACGGTGCTGGCGGACGGCACCTGGAGCGCGGCGGTTCCGTCTGTGGACGTGAGCGCGTGGCCGGAAGGCACCGTGAAAATCAGCGTTACCGGCGACAGCGCGGCGGGTAACCCGATTACCATCAGCCACGACGTGACCGTCGATCTGGCCTCTGTTGCCATCAGCATCAACGCCATTGCCACCGACGATGTGATCAACGCGGCGGAGAAAGGGGCGGATCTGGTGCTGTCCGGCGCGACCACCAACGTGGAAGCCGGGCAGACCGTCACCCTGAGCCTGAACGGTAAAATTTACACCACTACCGTAGAAGCAGACGGCAACTGGACCTATACCGTGCCGGCTGCGGATCTGGCGGGCCTCAAGGACGGCGACGCCAGCGTGCAGGTAAGCGTCACCAACGTCAACGGCAACAGCGCTTCGGCTGGCCGCGAGTACAGCGTGGATACCACCGCGCCGTCCGTCACCATCAACACGATTGCGACTGACGACATCCTGAACGCCACGGAAGCGCAGTCTGACCTGACAGTTTCCGGCACCAGCACCGCCGAGGCGGGCCAGACGGTCACCGTGTCGCTGAACGGCAAGGACTACACCACAACCGTCGGTACGAACGGCAGCTGGACGCTGAACGTTCCTGCGGCGGACCTGGCGGCGCTCAGCGACGGCAGCGTGACCGTAACCGCGAGCGTGAGCGACAAGGCGGGCAACCCGGCGTCGGTAAACCACAACCTGACGGTGGATATCACCGTCCCTGCGGTTACCATCCACGCTATTGCAGATGACGACGTGATTAACGTCGCCGAGCACGGTCAGGCGCAGATTATCAGCGGCACCGCCACCGGCGCGGCAGCGGGCGATAAGGTCACCGTGACTATCGGCGGTCAGACGTACACCACCGTGCTGGACGCGGCGGGCAACTGGAGCGTGGGCGTCCCGGCGAGCGTGATTTCAGGCCTCAGCGACGGCACCGTGACCGTCACTGCGTCTGTTACCGACGCGGCGGGCAACACCGGCAGCGGCACCCATAACGTGACCGTCGATACTGGTCTGCCATCGGTCAACTTCAACGCCATCAGCGGTGACAACGTCCTGAACGCGGCGGAGAAAGGTCAGGCTCTGAGCGTGAGCGGCACCAGCGCCAACCTGGCGGAAGGCACCGTGGTGACCGTGACCCTGAACGGTAAAAACTACAACGCAACGACGGCGGCGGACGGCACCTGGAGCCTGACGGTTCCGGCTGCTGATCTTACAGGCCTGGGCGAAGCGAATTACATCCTTAACGCCACCGCCACCAACGGCGTGGGCAACAGCGTGAGCAGCGCAGCGAACCTGCTGGTCGACACCGCGCTGCCGACCGTCACCATCAACACCGTGGCGGGCGATAACGTCATCAACGCGGCGGAAGTGGCCGCAGGCCAGACCATCACCGGTAAGGTGGCGAACGCGGAAGCCGGTAACACGGTGACGGTGAACATCGGCGGCAACAGCTACACCGCGACGGTGCAGAGCGACCTCACCTGGTCCGTCAGCGTGCCGGAGTCCGTCCTGACGGCGCTGGGCAACGGCGATTTGACCGTGTCAGCAACCGTCACCAACGGCCACGGTAATACCGGCACCGGGGAGCGCGATATCACTATCGACGCCAGCCTGCCGGGCCTGCGCGTGAATATCGTGGCGGGCGACGACGTGATCAACAGCATTGAGCATGGTCAAAATCTGATCGTCACCGGCACCAGCAACGGGCTGGCGGCGGGCACGACGCTCACCGTGACCGTAAACGGCAAGACCTATGCCGCGTCGGTACTGGCAGACGGCTCATGGAGCGCGGCGATCCCGGCGGCGGACGTGGGTGCTCTGGCCGCAGGCACGGTGACAATCACCGTAGCAGGTCAGAGCAGCGCAGGTAACCCGGTCTCCATCAGTCACGACGTCAATGTCGATCTGGCGGCCGTGGCTATCAGCATCAATGCTATCGCCACCGACGACGTGATTAACGCGGCGGAGAAAGGGGCGGATCTGGTGCTGTCCGGCAGCACCTCCAACGTGGAAGAAAACCAGACCGTGACCATCAACTTTGGCGGCAAGTCTTACACCGCGAAAGTCGATGCCAACGGCAACTGGACGGCGACCGTGCCTTCCTCGGATCTTGCGGGCCTGAAGGACGGCGACGCCAGCGTGCAGGTGAGCGTAAGCAACGTACACGGTAACAGCGCGACGGCGGGCCGCGAGTACAGCGTGGACACGACGGCGCCGACCGTGACGATTGATACGGTAGCCGATGACAACGTGATCAACGGCAGCGAAGCGGCTGCGGGCGTGACCGTTTCCGGCACCACGACGGCTGAAGCCGGTCAGACGGTGACCGTATCTCTCGGCGGGAACAGCTACACCGCACAGGTTCAGCAGGGCGGCGTCTGGAGCGTTAACGTACCGGCGTCCGATCTGTCCGCACTGGCCGATAACGGCTACACCGTGCAGGTGAGCGTGAGCGATTCCGCGGGTAACCCGGGCAGCGCGGCGAAAGCGATTACGCTCGATACCACACCGCCGACCGTCAGCTTTAACGTCGTGGCGAACGATAACGTTATCAACAGCGTGGAGCATGGTCAGGCGCAGATCGTCAGCGGCACCGCAACCGGCGCCAGCGTGGGCGATAAGCTGGTCATCACCATCGGCTCGAACCAGTACACCACCACCGTGGACGCCAGCGGCAAATGGAGCGTGGGCGTGCCTGCCAGCGATATTTCTGCGCTCGCTGACGGCACCGTCACCCTCAGCGCGACCATCACCGACAGCGCGGGTAACAGCAGCACCCAGACCCAAGACGTGGTGGTAAACACGGCCTCCGTGGCGCTGACCGTCAACACTATCAGCGGTGATGACGTGATCAATGCGGCAGAAGCGGGCGCTTCGCTGGTCATCAACGGCTCCAGCGCGCAGTTCGCCAGCGGCACGCAGGTCACCGTAACCCTGAACGGTAAAAGCTACACGGCCACCATTCAGAGCGACGGCTCATGGCAGGCCACCGTTCCGGCCGCCGACGTGGGCGCGCTGGCTGATGGCGCGAGCTATCAGGTTTCCGTGTCAGCGCATGACAGCGCGGGCAACAGCGCCTCGGCGACGCACACCCTCAGCGTGGACACCACCGCGCCGGTGATTAGCGTGAACGCGCTGTCAGGCGACGACGTTCTGAACGCGGCGGAAGCTCAGCAGCCGCTGACCGTACACGGCTCCTCCAGCGCTGAGGCGGGTCAGACCGTGACCGTCACGCTGGGCGGCAAAACCTACACCACAACCGTAGCAAACGACGGGACCTGGACGCTGGACGTTCCGGCGACAGACCTGGCCGCACTGAGCCAGGGCGCGCTGACGGTCACCGCTTCCGTTACCGACAAAGCCGGTAACGGCGGTCAGACGACGCATACCTTAACGGTGGATACCGTGGCGCCGACCGTGACCATCAGCGTCGTGGCGGATGACGATATCGTCAACAACGCCGAGCAGTTGGCGGGCCAGACCATCCGCGGCACTACCACGGCGGAGCAGGGTCAGACGGTAACCGTGACCTTCAACGGTCACAGCTATCAGGCGACCGTGGCGGCGGACGGTTCGTGGTCGGTCTTCGTGCCAGGGCGTGATTTCCTCGGCCTGAGCGACGGGCAGTACACCCTCACCGCTACGGTGAGCGATAAGGCGGGCAACCCGGGCAGCGCCACGCACGACGTGACGCTGAACGGTGATGTCCCGACGATCGCCATTAACACCTTTGCGCAGGATGACATTGTTAACGCTGCCGAGCACGGCACGCCGCTGGTCGTCAGCGGCACCACCGACGCGCCTGCGGGCCAGACGGTGACCATCACGCTGAACGGTAAAACCTATGCGGCGACCGTGCAGAATGACGGCACCTGGAGCTACACGGTGGGCAGCGCAGACGTTACCGCGCTGGCAGACGGCGGTTCGTACGTGATTAACGCGCAGGTCAGCAACGCCATCGGCAACAGCGCCAGCGACAATCACACCGTCACCGTCGATCTGACCGCGCCATCGATGGGGATCAGCATTGACTCGCTGCAAAACGATACCGGCCTGAGCGCGAGTGATTTCATCACCAACGACAGCAATATCGTGATCAACGGCTCGCTGACCGCGCAGCTCGGCAACAACGAGAAGGCGCAGATCAGCCTCGACGGCGGCACCACCTGGATTGACCTGACGGTGACCGGCACCACGTGGCGCTACGCTGATGGCCGCACCCTGAACGACGGTACGTATCTGTACCAGGTCCGCGTGATTGATAACGCGGGCAACGTGGGGGCAACGGACAGCCAGAACGTGGCGATCGATCTGACGAAGCCAGCGGCGACGACCATTACCGTGGATTCCGTCACGCAGGATACCGGCCTGTCCGACAGCGACTTCATCACCAGCGACACGCAGATCAGCCTGAAGGGCACGCTCGGCGCGGCGCTCGGCAGCGGCGACCATGCGCAGATCAGCCTTGACGGCGGCGCGACCTGGACCGACGTGAGCGTCAGCGGCCTGACCTGGACCTATATCGATGGACGTACGCTGGTCGACGGCGACTACAACTACCAGCTGCGGGTGATTGACGACGCGGGGAATATCAGCGCCACCGCCAGCCAGGTGGTGACCATTGATACCATCGCGCCGGACGCCAGCAAAACGATCGCTATCGACAGCATCAGCGACGATACCGGCCTGAGTAGCAGCGACTTTATCACTAACGATACGTCCCTGACGCTGCACGGCTCGCTCGGCGCGACGCTGGCCGACGGTGAATATGTCCAGATCAGTATCGACGGCGGGGTCACCTGGCAGAACGTGATTGTCACCGGCAGCAGCTGGTATTACGTGGACGGACGTACGCTGGGTAACCAGACCTATGACTATTACGTTCGCGTGGTGGACGCGGCGGGCAATGTCGGTGCCAGCGCGCATCAGCAGGTGACCGTCGACACGGTTGCACCGGATGCCGCGATTACGGTGACCGTGGATAACATCACTGTCGATACCGGTTTTGATAGCAACGATTTCCTGACCAGTTCGACCTCGTACACGCTCAACGGGACGCTCGGCGCCGAGCTCGGCGCGGGCGAATATGTGCAGGTAAGCATGGACGGCGGCAGCACCTGGGTTTACGCCACGGTAAGTGGTACCCAGTGGCGCTATAACGACACGCGTACCCTGACCGACGGCGATTACAGCTATCAGGTGCGGGTAGTCGATCAGGCGGGCAACATCGGTGCCACCACTACGCAGACCGTGACGGTGGATACCCAGGCGCCGCAGTACGGCATCACCATCGACAGCATCAGCGATGATACCGGGCAGTCCGGGAGTGATTTCATCACCATGGATACTACCCTGACCCTCAACGGCTCGCTGGGCAGCGCGCTGGCGAGCGATGAGCGGGTGCAGATCAGCCTCGACGGCGGAAACACCTGGGTTGACGCCACGGTGACTAATCAGCGCTGGACCTACACTGATACCCGCGATCTGCCTGACGGGGATTATACCTACCAGGTGCGGATCATCGACCAGGCCGGTAACGTCGGCTCTACCTCATCGCAGGTAGTGACTGTCGATACTACGCCACCGGCGACGGTGGGCACGGTGGTCAGCTATACCGATGGGGAAGGCGAGCGTCAGGGCACCTTTGGCAGCGCGGTGGCAACGGACGATAACTCGCCGCTCATCAACGGGACGCTTAACCGTGCGCCAGAAAACGGCGAGATTGTGCAGCTGTATCGTGACGGTGTGCTGCTGGGACAGGTGACGATGAACGGCGCTGCCAGCTGGTATTTCCAGGACAGCGGTCTGAACGACGGTAATCACACCTATACGCTGCGTGTGACCGATCTGGCAGGGAACTTCACCGATTCAAATGATTTCGTGCTGAAAGTGGATACGAGCATCCCGACCACGACGGTGAGCATTAACCCTCAGACTACGACGGATACCACCCCGATCCTGAGTGGTCTGGTATCGGCGGGACTGACCAACGGCGAGTACGTGGTTATCACCGTGAACAATAAGACCTATACCTCAGAGTCCGGCGGTGCGGTCGTAGTCGATCCGGATAATAACACATGGTATTTGCAGCTTCCGGACGGCGATGCCCTGAGCGCAACGAGCTACAGCGTCACGGCGCAGGTGAAGAGCAGTGCGGGGAACGGTAATACCGCCGGGTTGACCACCGGTAGCCTGGTCGTGGGCAGTGAAGAGTCGTTGACACCGGCCTGGTCATTTACCGCCGCGAACTACTCCTATTCATCCAGCTACATGCTGGATTCGGACGGGATGTGGACGATTATGGCTAACCAGCAGTTCGCATCGGCAAACGCCGATAGCCGTAATTCTTACACCGTGTCAGGTAATTTCTCTATGACGGGAAATTATACAACCGGTACCTATGCGGATATCAACCGCGACGGGCTGGCTGACGTGCTGGCGGAAGGAACAAGCTACTCGTACATGGTGCAGCTGACTAACAATGGAGATGGGACTTACACCTCCAAAACGCTGACCAATATGGGGGCTGCGGTGTGGTATGGCGCGGTGGTCGCCATTGACATTGAGGGCGATGGTTACACCGACTTTGTAATTGGCGATGCGGGTGGGCCGGATTCCAGCACCGTTATGCTCAATAACAACGGCACGCTGACGGGCAGTTCGAAGTCCGGGACGTACTCCAATTTTGTATCGGGCTCAACGGTAGGTAACTACAACAGCCTGATTGAAACGTCCGGCGTGGATTTGAACAACGATGGTAAAGTGGATATTGCCCAACATACGACCAACGGGAGCAACAACTATGCCCTGTCGACCATGTTTAACCAGGGCAATGGCACATTTACCTGGGGGCAAAACTTTACCAACACCATGTACAGCGGCTATGGCTCAGCCGCAGCGTCTAACGCCGTGAGTATGACCTGGGCCGACTTTAATGGTGATGGTTACATGGACCTGTATATGAGCATGTCACGCACCTCCAGTGGCACCAGCCAGGGCGGGGTGTTAATGCTGAACGACGGTACAGGTAACCTGCTTACCGGCACCGCGGTTGGAACCGCGACCACGGATAAGTTTGCGGGTAACGTCAGCGTGGCGGTGGACTGGAACCTCGACGGCAAGATGGACATCATCAAGCTGGCGAACAGCGGGCAGTCTTATCTTTATACCAATGATGGACTGGCGGGTACCGCAAGCTTTACCGCCTCAAAATTCAGCACCGCTACGTCGAACCAGGTATCCGGCGCGGCCCTGGTAGATTACGACTGGGATGGCGCACAGGATCTGCTGATTTTCCGTCAAAACGGTACGGTGCAGCTGGAGCGTAATACCAATACCGTCGCGTCAGGAACGGCACTGCATTTGAAGATTGTCGACAGCGAGGGGATCAACGCCTTCTTTGGCAACACGGTCCAGCTTTACAACTCGGCAGGTCAGCTGGTCGCCAGCGAAATCATCAATGCCCAGTCCGGGATCGGCATTAACGATTCTTCGTCGCTCATCAGTTTTTACGGCCTCGATCCCAGCGAAACTTACCATGCGGTGCTGGTACGTGCCGTTAACGGTGTGTCGAGCAATGAAACCTGGGAGGGACTGACGGCAGGAGACGGTAAAGAAAGTTATGCCCTGACGGCTGAAGCGGCTACGGGCGGTCACCAGGGAACCCTGACGGGTACCGGCTACAACGATACCTTTATCGCTGAGGCAGGGACCTATACCTACAACGGTGCTGGTGGCTGGACGACAACCTCTGAACACGATACCTGGAGCAGTACAGGCGGTATGGATGTTGTGGATTACCGTAACGCCACTTCCGGCGTCACCGTGGATCTGGGGCGCTCAACGGCCCAGAGTACCGGGTTCGATACCGCGACGCTGGTGAATATAGAAGGCATTAACGGCTCGGACTTCGACGACGTGATCACCGGCAACAGCGGTGATAACCAGTTCGAAGGCCGCGGCGGAAACGACACCTTCAACATCGGCAGCGGCGGTCACGATACGCTGCTCTACAAGCTGATCAACGCCTCGGATGCCACGGGTGGCAACGGTCACGACGAGGTGAACGGCTTTACCGTCGGCACCTGGGAAGGGACGGCGGACACGGATCGTATTGACCTGCGCGATCTGCTTTCCGGCAGCGGCTATACCGGCACGGGCTCGGCGAGCTACGTGGACGGCGTGGCCACGCTGGACAGCGGCGCGGGCAACATCACCGACTACATCCGCGTGGTGCAGAACGGCAGCAATACTGAGATCCATGTTGACCTGGACGGGGCGGGCGGACAGTTCTCCTCAACCCCGCTGCTGACGCTGAACGGCGTGCAGACGGATCTGGCAACGCTGCTGGCTAATCATCAGCTGTTAATTGCGTAAAACACTGCCGCGGGGAGCGATCCTCGCGGCTTTTTGCGTTTCTTTACATCACTAGCCATAACCCTATATTTCACAAGATTATTTTGCGGGTTCGTTTAGAAAGCGTTCCGTTTTAAATCATTCCGTAAAGGTATCATTTCAGGACGAAATTACCGCCCTGAACAGGACGTAGCATTATGAAGACACATCCACAGTACGAACCCTGGTTGCAGGGCATGCTTATCATCGCGAAGTATTATCGGCTGGATTTTTCAGCAGAGCATGTTCGGGTCACGATTAACCATGAAAGTCAGTCTCCGCGCCAGCTGGTGCTGGAAGAGATGGCGCGCCAGCTTGGGCTGGGGATGCGTTGGGTGGCGGCTGAAGCCGTATCGCTCGATCCGTGGCGCTTACCGCTGCTGGCCGAGTTCACCGGCGGGCAAATCGCGGTCATCAACCGTATGGACAACGAAGGGAACGTCAGCGTGCAGTTCAGCGGCGACGGCGGCCTGGAGACGACGCTGACGCGCGACGAGCTCAGTTCGCGCTTAAAGGGGCTGATGGTATTGCGTCCGCTGGAGTCCACGCCGGACGCGCGGGTGGATGATTACATCAAACCCTATGAGAAAAACTGGTTCTGGCAGCTGGCGCTGAAAGACTGGCGACGTTACGGCGACATCATGCTGGTGGCGCTGGTCGCCAACGTGCTGGCGCTTTCCGGCATGGTCTTTTCCATGCAGGTGTATGACAGGGTGGTGCCGTCGCAGTCGGAGGCCACGCTGTGGGTACTGTTTGGCGGCGTGATGATCGCCATCGTGTTTGAATTCATCATGCGGATGCTGCGCGTGCATATTTCGGACGTGGTGGGGAAGCGCGCCGACCTGCGTATTTCCGAGCGCGTGTTTGCCCACGCGCTGCGGATTAGAAACGGCGCGCGGTCAAAATCGACAGGGTCGTTTATCGCCCAGATCCGCGAGCTGGAGTCGGTGCGTGAGCTGATCACCTCCACCACCATTGCGGCCATCTCCGATCTGCCGTTCTTCCTGCTGTTTGTTTTCATTCTGTGGATGATTGGCGGCCCGCTGGTCCTGGTCGTTCTGCTGGCCGTGCCGCTGCTGCTTATTCCCGGCCTGCTGGTGCAGCGCCCGCTGGGAAAACTTTCCAGCGAAGGGATGCGAGAATCTGCCATTCGTAACGCCACGCTGGTGGAAGCGGTGCAGGGCCTTGAAGACATCAAGCTGATGCGCGCCGAGCAGCGGTTCCAGAACCAGTGGAATAACACCAATGACGTGGCCGCGAGCGTCGGCATGAAACAGCGCTGGCTGACGGGGTTGCTGCTGACCTGGACCCAGGAGGTGCAGTCTATCGTCTACGCCGTGGTGCTGCTGGTGGGCTGTTACCTGGTCATCAGCGGCGACATGACCACGGGTGCGCTGGTGGGAACCTCGATTCTGGCGTCCCGCACCATCGCGCCCCTGTCGCAGATTTCTGGTGTGCTGTCGCGCTGGCAGTCGGCAAAGGTGGCCCGAAAGGGGCTGGACGACCTGATGCAGCGCCCGATTGACGATCCCCAGCACGGGAAGAAGGTGCACAAAGCCCACCTGCGCGGGGATTACCGGCTGGAAGACGTCGGCTTCTACTATGACGAAGAAGAGAAACTCACCGTGCTGAACATCAGCAAACTGCACATTCGCGCCGGTGAGCGCGTGGCGGTGCTCGGGCGTAATGGTTCGGGGAAAAGCACCTTGCTGCATTTGCTGGCCGGCATGCAGGAGCCGCAGCAGGGCAGCATATTGCTGGACGATATTGCCCTGAATCACCTTGACCCGGCTGACGTGCGCCGCGACATGCAACTGCTCAGCCAGCAGGCGCGGCTGTTCTTCGGCTCCGTGCGTGACAATATCCTGATGGGCAATCCGCTGGCGACAGACGAGGAAATCCATCAGGCGCTGGTCAACAGCGGCGCGCTGGAGTTTGTGCGTAAGCAGAAAATGGGGCTGAACTATCTCATCAACGAAGGGGGCGCCGGGCTTTCAGGCGGACAGCGTCAGGCGCTGCTGCTGGCCCGCGCGCTGATCACCTCCCCGAACATTTTGCTGCTGGATGAACCCACCGCCTGGCTGGATGAGGTCAGCGAGAAGCAGTTTATTCAGCACCTGCACCAGTGGCTGGGCAAGCGTCGGACGCTGGTGGTGGCGACGCATCGTCTGCCGATCCTGGACCTGGTTGACCGCATCATCGTCCTGGAAAACGGCAGTGTGGTGATGGATGGGCCACGTGATGCCATTTTGCGCCAGCACGGAATGGCCCCGCAGCGGGCGCCGCAGCGCACCGTCAAACTGAAAACGGAGGGCGTGGCATGAATGATTTCTCCCGCTTTAATAGCCGGCTGAAGGAACCCCGCCTGCCGCGATCGTCGCTGGTGGCATGGACGCTGTTCGCGTTGCTTGCGGTATTTATCATCTGGGCCAGCCTGTTCGAGCTGGATGAGGTCACCACGGGCAGTGGAAAGGTGATCCCGTCTTCTCACGAGCAGGTGATTCAGTCCCTGGAAGGCGGCATTATCCACAAACTGCTGGTTCGCGAAGGCGATATCGTCGAGCGCGGTCAGCAGCTTGCACAGCTCGACCGCACCAAAACCGAATCCAGCGTGCTGGAAAGTGAATCCCGGTTAAACGCCGCGCTGGCCACCGCCGCGCGCCTGAAGGCCGAAGTTAACGACACGGAGCTGACCTTCCCGGCGGAGCTGGATGATGACGTCGAGCTGGTTAAGCAGGAAACGGCGCTTTATCAGTCACGCCGCGAGAGCCTGGAGAAAGGTCTGGCCGGTTTGCGTCAGGGCGCGGAGCTTGTGCAGCGCGAGCTGGCGTTGACCCGTCCGCTGGTGGTTCAGGGCGCAGCCAGCAAAGTGGAGGTGTTACGTCTTGAGCGCCAGAAGAACGAGCTTGAGAATAAAATTACCGAGATGAAAAACCAGTATTACGTCCGCGCGCGTGAAGAGCTGGCGAAGGCGAATGCGGAGATCGAAGCCCAGCGCTCCGTCATGAAAGGGCGCGAAGACTCGCTGACCCGCTTAACGTTCAATGCCCCGGTACGCGGCATCGTAAAGGACATTGACGTCACGACGGTGGGCGGGGTGATCCCGCCGAACGGCAAGCTGATGAGCCTGGTGCCGCTTGACGATCGGATGGTCATCGAAGCGAAAATCTCGCCGCGCGACGTGGCGTTTATTCATCCTGGACAAAAAGCGCTGGTGAAAATTACCGCTTACGACTACTCGATCTATGGCGGGCTGGAAGGTCAGGTGACGATGATCTCCCCGGATACCCTTCAGGATGAGGTGAAACGGGATGTTTATTATTATCGCGTTTACATCCGTACAGACAGTAACCATCTGACGAACAAGCAGGGAAAAGCCTTTCCGGTTTTCCCGGGCATGATAGCCACGGTCGATATCAAAACCGGCAGTAAATCGGTCCTCGATTATCTGTTGAAACCGTTGAATAAGGCAAAAGAGGCGCTGCGCGAGAGATAAAAAAGGCGTTCAGTAAACCGAACGCCGGTAAGACTTAGAGTGAAGGCGTCATGTTAAGAGCATGGCGCCGTTCTTTCGGTACCACGTTGATGTAATGCGTGACGTACGCAAAATAGAGTCCGGTATAATTTTCGACAAGCTCGATAAAGGCCGGATAAACCGACATCCGGCCATCGCCGCGATCTTTAAGATAACCTGCCTCCTGCGCCGATTTGATAATCCGGTTAACATGAATACGCGAAACGAAAAATTCTTTTGCCAGCGTGCTGGCTGAATACGCTATCGTGGCACCGTGTGCGGTTTTATTTTTAATGGCCTGCAAATAGAGATAAAGCATAATCATTCGGCCACCATCTTTATCGATGAACAAGCCTACCTCCGGAAGCACTTTTTTGAATGTTAATCCGCGGAAAAGATATTCTGCGGCGCGCCGGAAAAAGTTGTGCCTCAGAATGTCATTGTCCAAAAGATTAACATCAATATTAAATGCCGGGTAAAGAATGCTTACAGGGGTAAACGCTCCGGACATATAGCGCTTAAGCTCATCCAGCCCTTTTTCTGTAGGGGCGATTTTTGTTTTTCGCCGATCTTCGGTACAACGCCAGGTCTTAATTCGCCCGGTGGTTTTAAGTATGGTGATGATCGCAATAACGCTGTTAGGGCTGGCAATATTATAACGAGAGCATAGTGCCTTAATCTCGGAAACCGATTCAGCCTGATTACCAAAAACAAAGCAACACATTGACAGTATTATGTTGAACCGTGATTCCTGAAGCATCGTTTTGTAGAATAAGGGCTGTTTTTTATAAATGGCGTCATTGATTCTGTAGTGTTCTCTTATAGCTTCACTAAATCGCGGGTTGTTTTTAATGACATCCCGTCGATGTAGCAAAGCTCTGGATGAGATGTGATTATCCATAGCATTTTCTCTTTTATGTCTGAGCCGATGAGATGAAGTATCCGGTCTTCTTTTTCGGAATTTTCATTATACCTTGAGAAAGCCCTGGTTACTGTCGTTATATGCAAAGAAAGTAATATTTATGATGCATATGGATGAGCCGGTTGATTAACGCAAAGATGTTCCTGCGTATAACATTGATAACGGTTTATTAACCAAAGGGGGTGCGGTAACATTATTCAATGCGAAAAAAAGATGAGCTTTCATCACATGCGGGAATGGTCTTTACATTCTCAGGAGCAGGTTATGTCTCAAACTTTACCTTTTATGCAGGGTGCTTGCTACAAGCAACGATTTGTTATTTCAGCCTGCGGTTTCACCTTCGAGGGGTATAGCTTGCTCCTTAAGTCTTGTGGCGTAAACGTCACGCGGCTTCATTTCGAAGAGGATGAAATATGTTCTGCGGACGTTGAAAAAATGATGAAAAATCAATCGCCTGAGGTTTCCGTTTTTCTGGGTCGTGACGTTGCTGCCTTTCTTGAAAGCCTGAAGCGGCTGGTGTCCGTTCTGAATGCACTGCCGGTTATTTGCAGCGTCACCCTGTATGGTGCAATACCTGAGCGATGGCTTTATGCAACGTTGAGAAGTCTCGTTAATAATACAAAAAAGCTTTCTACGATCCGGATAGCGAATATTACAGAAATAATGGGCTGTGTAAAAAATAATGCAGACGTGCGTGCCGACTCATTACGCTTGCTGCGTAACGTACCGGATAAAGAGGGTAAAGAAAATCTGCATGGTTTAACACATCGCGAGTTAACCGTATTACTGAATTTTTATCGGGGCGTGTCGATAAAAGAGCAGTGTGAAAGGTTAGGGCTGTCAGATAAAACGATTTATACCCATCGGAAGGTGGGTTTAGGTAAACTGTATCTTATTCGGGTATGGTTTAGTGACGCGCGCGTATTCAGGAATGAAGTCTGTGCAGTAAAGAATAAATCACAGGCGTTTTCGGAAACGGAAATAGATGTATTGCAGGCGTTACATAAGCGGGAAATCTTTGCAGCTTATCAAATTATTACGGATGGTGATAAAAAAGGGGTTGGATTTGAAATCCTCTTGCGCTGGAATAAAAACGGTCAGATCCTGAAGCCCGCCCATTTTCTGGGAGGGATAAAACATAGTGAAATATGGCTCAAGCTGACGGCGCTTGTTATCCATGCGGCTGTGTCGGGTATCAATAAATACAATGGGAAATATTATTTTTCGGTTAATATTCCTCACCAGCTTGCTTCGGGAAATGCGCTGCCGGGGATGGCAAAAAAGGCCGTCGAAATGTTACTCAAACCGCAGTGGGCCGGGAAGCTGGTCTTTGAACTCGCTGAAACGATAGACGTAACAAAGGATAGACATATTCCCGAAACCCTCCAGCGCTTACGCGCCGAGGGTTGTCGGCTTTTTCTGGATGACTGTTTTTCAAAATATCATGCTATGTTGCCCATCAGACAGATTAATGTCGATGGACTGAAGCTTGACCGAGATATTGTTGAGCACTTTATGGCTAACGATAAAGACTATAGCATTATAAAAGCGATACAGGTTTATAGCGACATGACGGGAACCGAATGCATTGCGGAAGGGGTCGATAGCGAGGAAAAATTTCAAAAACTTGTCGCGTTAGGCGTTAAGCGATTTCAGGGATATTACCTTTCACGGGCAGTGAAAGAAGAGGAGCTGGATCGGATGGTACGGTTATTCAGTTAATCGCCTTACTATGCGGGTAGTACGACATACTTAAGTATTCGACCACCCGCAAAAAACAGGCACTCACCGTCGCAATATTGACTTCTCGGATATCATCGCGCGTAAAACCGACAACAATTTCAAGCGTGTTACGAATGACATCGCAGGCTTCAGGCTCTTCGGTAATTTCCAGGGCGTGAATCAGTTGCAGAATAATCTCTTTATTCGAGAGATTGTCACCGGTAAGCAGAATACAGCGTATTGCTGAGCCCAACACTTCAGCCTCACCATTGAGATGCCTTCCGGCGTTAAGGAAATGTTCTGCCAGTCCTTTATCGTGCAGTGCTTCAAAATTATACGTCTGCTGCGTCATCGCTTTACTCATGGTGGTCACCGTGTTGGTTAAAATTAGTGTTTCTTGTCTGGTGTCAGAAGCGTAGTGTGGCTGAAGAGAGAGCGCATGCGACCAATTTCATAGTCGCCCATCACTCTTCCACGATCGTGCGATACGCCGGTTACCCGCTGGCGCACTTCATCTTCAGCAGCAATCAATGCATTTTTACGTTCATCATTTGATTCAACGTTAGCCATTGCCCGCAGGCGATTAGCAAGAGACGCAAAGGTAATGGGTCCGTTCTCTTTTATGATGGATAAAACGGCCTCACCGATAAGGTCATCCTTAAGTCGTTCAAATTTAGTTCTATGCATAGCTTCAATCTCACTCTGCTACACGCGCCAGGCTGTAGCATGGGGTTAGTCATCGCATCCAGAGTCTCTATTCTCACTCAGCATGACTAACTTAGTAAGTTAAAAAACAGTGTTCAGGTTAACGCTCGAAGAAGAGGGCAATCAGACCGTTATAGTGCGCTTTTTCAACGTCAGACGTTGATTCTTCGATTCTGCGCAGCAGCTTTGTACAAATTGTCATTCTGCTCAATTGTACATTTTCTTTGATGATCTCACTGACGATGGCGCCAAGGGTTTCCTGCTGTGTTGGCACGTTATCCTTGTTAAAATACAGAGTAATAGCGCTTTCTGCTGTTGAAGGAGCATGGTTGCGACGCATAATTTTCTACCGTTGACAAACAATTTTGTAACATCACTGGCATCGAATTTATACCATTCAGTTAAATCTGTACACATAAATTGTACAAGTTTTTCGTAAGGATCGGGCTTTCGCCATGAGAACTATCAAAATTAGGGGGGGGAGTAAGCGGTAAGAGAGGGGAAAAAAGAAGGCCCCGGAGGGCCTGAAATTATTTACGTCCCAGCAGAAGTCCCAGAACGATACCTACCGCACCCGCAGCGATTAAGCCCGTTAGCGGGTTGTTCCTGACGGCCTCAGTGACGTCCGAGACGGCGTCACTGGCCTGGGCAGCATATTTTTTCGCAGCACCCTTCACCTGGTGTTTAGGCGAATCAACGAATTCACCAAACTGCTGCTGTGCAGAGCCGGACAATTCATCAAGTTTGTTTTTGGCTTTATCGCCAGCGTATTGTGCATTTTTATCAGTGTCGAAATCAGACATTCTTACCTCCTTTTGTTGACAATCTAAGGATAGCCGCTGTTTGCGACAGTGAGAGGGAATTCACTAAAATCGGCATCCGATGACTCATTTTTAGGATATGTCTTTCTTACTTGACCACCATTACATACGAAGGGGGAAGTTGATGGATATTTCCCTCGCCGTCTTTTTATACGCAGCGGGACGAGGGATTATTTCTGGCGTTCGTTAGCGCGAAAGGTAACGTAATAGCCAAGGGATGCAGCCAGGCACAGCATATAGCCGAACGATTCCGAACCTTCCTCTACGGCGTTTTTCACGACACGAATATAGCCATGCTCCAGAATGGTGTGCCACAGCGCCTGCATGCCAAAGAGTCGCGAGAAGACCAGCACGGCCAGCAGGCCGCTCAACAAAATGCCATACCAGGGGGACTGGGTGTATTTTGCCAGCTGTTCCAGGGTAGCGCGAATATGCATAACGGGACGAATTAAGGCCAGCAGAGCGGTAATGAGGGCGAACCATACCCAGCTCCCGTGAGCAATAAGATCAAAAAGCGCATCCAGTTCCCGAATTAACATCGTCAGGAAAAATCCGCCCACCAGAATATTGCAGTAACGCATGGATTCGTCCATTTTTGCCAGACGAAAATGGAGAAAGACGATGGTCGCTAATACGGTTTCCTGCATAATTTCCGTCAGTGATAATTCCGGAATATCATGACCAACAAACCGCATATCAACCCAAAGACACAGTATAATAAGTGCGCAAGCTGCCGCCGCGCCAACGAAGAATAAAAAGCTTTTTAGTACAATCATTAACACCACCATTTTGTTTGTAGCAGGTATGTTAGGTGACGAGAATGTTATTTCTGTTCACATCGTGCCATATAAGTGTGGATTTTTAACATTACGAGCTAAATAGGTTTCGCAGCGGCAAAAGTAAACCGTAAATATCATTTTCACCGTTTAGGCTGTTTGCTTATTTCAGCGTTTTATTCTTGTGGTTTACAGAGCAATAGCATACGAGGTACCATACCCCCCTATAGTATCAGGAGGGCGTATGCCGCATTCACCCGAAGATAAAAAACGTATTCTGACCCGCGTCCGCCGCATTCGAGGCCAGGTTGATGCCCTTGAGCGCGCGCTGGAGTCGGGCGAGCCCTGTCTCGCCATTTTGCAGCAAATCGCCGCCGTGCGCGGTGCTGCCAATGGCCTGATGGGTGAAATGGTCGAAATTCACCTCAAAGATGAGCTGGTGACGGGGGAGACTACCCCGGATCAGCGGGCAGTTCGGATGGCGGAAGTCGGCCATTTGCTGCGCTCTTATCTAAAATAAACCCACACACCTCACAACAAGGGAAAGACATCATGAAATCTCGCGCAGCCGTCGCGTTCGGCCCAGGCCAGCCGCTGAAAATCGTTGAAATTGATGTTGCTCCGCCGAAGAAAGGCGAAGTGCTGATCAAAATTACCCACACCGGCGTCTGCCATACCGACGCTTTTACCCTGTCCGGTGACGATCCGGAAGGCGTATTCCCGGCGGTGCTTGGCCACGAAGGGGGCGGTGTGGTGGTGGAAGTGGGTGAAGGCGTCACCAGCCTGAAGCCCGGCGACCACGTGATCCCGCTGTACACCGCAGAGTGCGGCGAGTGTAAGTTCTGCAAGTCCGGCAAAACCAACCTCTGTCAGGCCGTACGCGCCACGCAGGGCAAGGGGCTTATGCCGGACGGCACCACCCGTTTCTCCTACAACGGTGAGCCTGTTTATCACTACATGGGTACCAGCACATTCAGCGAATACACGGTGTGCGCCGAGATCTCGCTGGCGAAAGTTAACCCGCAGGCCCCGCTGGATAAAGTCTGTCTGCTCGGCTGCGGCGTAACGACCGGTATCGGTGCGGTGCATAACACGGCGAAAGTGAAAGAGGGCGACACCGTGGCGGTGTTCGGCCTGGGCGGGATCGGCCTGGCGGTCATCCAGGGGGCGGTACAGGCAAAAGCCGGTCGTATCATTGCTGTGGATACCAACCCGGACAAGTTCACGCTCGCAGGTGAAATGGGGGCGACCGATTTCATCAACCCGAAAGACTACGATAAGCCGGTTCAGGACGTGATCGTTGAGCTGACCGACGGCGGCGTGGACTTCAGTTTCGAATGTATCGGCAACGTCAACGTGATGCGTTCAGCGCTGGAGTGCTGCCATAAGGGCTGGGGCGAAAGCATTATTATCGGTGTGGCCGGCGCGGGTCAGGAGATCAAAACCCGTCCGTTCCAGCTGGTGACGGGGCGAGTATGGCGTGGTTCGGCATTTGGCGGCGTGAAGGGCCGTACTCAGCTGCCTGGCATGGTAGAAGATGCGATGGTCGGCAAAATTCAGCTCGATCCGTTCATTACGCACCGCCTGCCGCTGGATCAGATCAACGAAGCCTTTGATCTGATGCACGAAGGAAAATCCATTCGTACCGTTATCCATTTCGGCGACAACTGATTATTCTGCCAGCGGTTTTTGCCGCTGGCATTTCTTCCCCAATCTTTTCTAAAGTGTGACCTGTCTGGCGCTTTTAGGCGTAATTTTATCCCCGTCCGTGCCGATGACTCTTTTACAGGCGTGTTTTTACGCATCTTACCTATAAGAGAGTCGACGGTCATGGACAACACAACATCGATGCAGACGCAGCACAAGCTTGGTTTCTTGCATCACATCCGGCTGGTTCCGCTGTTTTCCTCCATTCTCGGTGGCATTATTCTCCTGTTTGCATTGAGCTCGGGTCTGGCAGGGTATTTCCTGCTCCAGGCCGATAACGATCAGCAGGATGTCACGGCAGAAATCCAGGTGCGCACCGGGCTGTCAAACAGTTCGAACCATTTACGCACGGCCCGTATCAACATGATCCACGCGGGGGCCGCGAGCCGTATTGCCGAAATGGAGGCGATGAAGCAAAACATCGCTGAAGCCGAAACCCGCCTCAAACAGTCGCAGGATGGATTTGCTTCCTATATGAAGCGCTCCGTTCGCACCCCGGCTGATGAAGCGCTGGATGGCGATCTGAAAGCCCGCTACGACGCCTACATTGCCGGCATGCAGCCGATGCTGAAATATGCCAAAAACGGCATGTTTGAAGCCATAATCAACCACGAAAATGAGACCGCGCGTCCGCTGGACGATGCCTATAACGCGGTGCTGCTGAAGGCGATTAAAATCCGCACCGAACGCGCGAACGCGCTAACGGCACAGGCTCACACCCGCACCCGGCTGGGGCTGATATTTATGTTCGGCGCTTTCGGCCTGGCGCTGGCGCTGGCCGTCATCACCTTCGTGGTGCTGCGCCGCACGGTGATTAGCCCGCTCCAGCGCGCCGCTGCGCGTATCGAAAATATCGCAAAAGGTGATTTGACCCTGCCGGACGAACCGACCGGGCGCAGCGAAATTGGCCGCCTGACGCGCGATCTGCAAACAATGCAGCACGCGCTGGTTACCACCGTGGGCACCGTGCGGCAGGGGGCGGAGGAGATCTACCGGGGAACCAGCGAGATTTCTGCGGGCAATACCGATCTCTCATCCCGTACCGAGCAGCAGGCGGCGGCCATTGAACAGACGGCGGCCAGCATGGAGCAGCTCACCGCAACGGTGAAACAGAATGCCGATAACGCGCATCATGCCAGCAAGCTTGCGGAAGATGCCTCCGGTAAGGCCAGCCGCGGGGGGCAAATGGTTTCCGGCGTGGTGAAAACCATGGGTAATATTTCCACCAGCTCGAAGAAAATCTCCGAAATTACCGCCGTGATTAACAGCATCGCGTTCCAGACCAATATACTGGCGCTCAACGCGGCGGTCGAGGCGGCGCGTGCGGGTGAACAGGGGCGGGGCTTTGCGGTAGTGGCGAGCGAAGTCCGCACGCTGGCAAGCCGCAGCGCGAACGCGGCAAAAGAGATTGAAAGCCTGATTAATGAATCGGTGTCGCTTATCGATCAGGGCTCCGGGGAAGTGGTTGCGGCGGGCAATACCATGAATGAGATCGTCGAGGCGGTGAAACGCGTCACCGATATCATGCTCGAGATTGCGGCGGCGTCCGATGAGCAGAGCCGCGGTATTGTTCAGGTGAGCCAGGCGATTTCCGAAATGGATAAAGTGACGCAGCAGAATGCCTCGCTGGTGGAAGAAGCCTCGGCGGCGGCGGCCTCGCTGGAAGAGCAGGGCGCACGTCTGACGCAAGCCGTTGGCGCGTTTCGTCTCAACGGGACGCGCGCAGGACGGGCCACCGCGGCTGCATCCGCAGTCAAGCCCGCGCCCTTAACCCCGGCGGCGGCCGTTTCAGGTGATCACTGGGAAACGTTCTGAATAAAACAGACCCGCCCTCGCGGCGGGTCCTGCGTTTACGGTCAGAGAGGCATTGATTTACGAATGGCGCTGAGCAGCGCCTGGGCGCCTTCAGAGAGCGGAGCATCTATCCGCGTAAGTATCCCAATCGGTTCACCCGCCCCGGGCGATGTGACCGGCAGCGCCGTGAGCACGCCGCGTCGCAGATCGTCCTTCACCGCGCCGGACGGCACAAACCACACGTAGTCATAATCCACCGTCAGCTGGCGCGAAAGCGACGCAGAAAGCGTTTCAATACATCCTGACGGCAGCGTGCAGCCCTGCATTTGCAGCAATGCTTCCGCATTCTGACGGGGAACGGTTCCTTTCGGTGAAACCACCACCGGCCACTCCATTACGCGGCTCAGGGTGACGGTATCCTGCAACAGGGGATGATTCGGACGCACCACCAGCTTCAGTGATTCCAGGAACAACAGTTCGTAATTAAGACCGCTCATCAGTTCCGGATCGGACATTCGACCAATGCCCAGATCCAGCTCCCCTGACTTCAGGCCCGCCAGCAGCATGGTGTTGTTCATGGTCGCGACCTGAAGCGTGGCGTGCTTTTGCTGGCGGTGGAACTGGCCGATCGCCG
Organism: Enterobacter cloacae complex sp.; assembly: GCF_900322725.1. Lineage (NCBI taxonomy): Bacteria > Pseudomonadati > Pseudomonadota > Gammaproteobacteria > Enterobacterales > Enterobacteriaceae > Enterobacter > Enterobacter cloacae complex sp. The sequence goes on from NZ_LT991957.1 coordinate 4,271,554, forward strand.
CAGGCAGTATACCCAGCGCCGCCGTCGGCAGCGCGCCCACGCGCACGATATCGCTGGCCGGCTCCTCTTTACGATTTAACGCCTGACCAGCGGTATTGAGCGCATCAAGAACTTTAACGGCGTGCGTCAGGAACTGTTCACCCACCAGGGTAAGCTGAGCGCCCAGACGGCCGCGATCGAACAGGCGCGTTCCGGTAAGCTGTTCCAGTTCGTTCAGCGTTTTGGAGAGTGCAGGCTGACTGAGGTTAAGGGTTTCAGCCGCTCGCCCCAGCGTTCCCTGTTGAGCGACGGCCACAAAAGTATGCAAATGGCGCAAGCGTATGCGCTGACTGAACAGACCATTTTTTTCCATAGGCGATGTTAAAAACAGAGCGACGCGGGTGACAAGTTAAGATGTTTGAATTTGATAACCTGATAGCAAAATATTTTTAACATTTGATCTGTTTGAGTTACAACTGTTTTTCGAAAACGCCCACGCCTTGACCACTCGTCTGCCTGGATCACAATTTCTAAATTCTTCCCAACGAAAGGAACGGGCTTCTCTACACTCCAGGTAGTATTCACTGGAGGCATGACATCATGGCGAACACCATCACGGCTGATGATATTCGGGAACACTTTTCGCAGGCTATGTCGGCGATGTACCAGCAGGAAGTTCCGCAGTACGGCACCTTGCTGGAACTGGTGGCGGACGTTAACCTGGCGGTTCTGGAAAATAACCCCCTTTTACACGAACAACTGGCAAACGCAGACGAACTGGCGCGCCTGAATGTTGAACGTCACGGTGCGATCCGCGTTGGCACCGCGCAGGAACTTTCCACCCTGCGCCGGATCTTCGCCATTATGGGCATGCACCCGGTCAGCTATTACGATCTCTCCCAGGCGGGCGTGCCTGTCCACTCGACGGCGTTTCGTCCCACGGACGATGCGGCGCTCTGCCGTAATCCGTTTCGCATTTTTACCTCGCTGCTGCGCCTGGAGCTGATTGAAAACGTTGCGCTGCGCGAAAAGGCGGCGGAGATCCTCTCCCGACGCAATATCTTTACGCCGCGCTGCCTTGAACTGATCGACCTGCATGATGCGCAGGGACACTTTACCGGGGCGCAGGCGCGTGAATTTGTGCAGGAAGCCTTAGAAACCTTCCGCTGGCATCGCCATGCGACGGTGGATCGGGAAACCTATCTGGCGCTGAGCAACGAACATCGCCTGATCGCCGACGTGGTCTGTTTCCCGGGGTGCCATATTAACCATCTTACGCCGCGCACGCTGGATATCGACCGGGTGCAGGAGCTGATGCCGAAGTACGGCATTGAGCCTAAAATCCTGATTGAAGGCCCACCGCGTCGCGAGGTGCCGATCCTCCTGCGCCAGACCAGCTTCAAGGCGCTGGAAGAGCCGGTGCTTTTCGCGGGAGAAGACCAGGGCACCCATACCGCGCGTTTCGGTGAAATTGAGCAGCGCGGCGTGGCGCTTACGCCAAAAGGACGCGAGCTGTACGACAGCCTGCTAAACCAGGCCGGGACCGGCAAAGACAACCTGACCCACCAGCTTCACCTGCGCGAGATCTTCAGCGCCTTCCCGGACAGCGAAATGTTTCTGCGTCGTCAGGCGCTGGCCTATTTCCGCTACCGTCTGACCCCGACGGGGGAGGCGCATCGCCACGCGTTTCGTCCGGGCGACGATCCGCAGCCGCTGATCGAGCGCGGCTGGGTTGTGGCGCAGCCGATCACCTATGAAGATTTTCTGCCCGTCAGCGCGGCGGGGATATTCCAGTCAAATCTCGGCAATGAAACGCAGGCGCGCAGCCACGGCAATGCCAGCCGCCAGGCCTTTGAAGCCGCGCTCGGCTGTGCGGTACACGACGAGTTTTCCCTTTACCACGAGGCGGAAGTGCGCAGCAAACAGCGTTGCGGTTTGCTCTGAAACCGTTACTCTGCTGGGGTGTGATGGAAAAAGAAGGTTGTTATGGAAAATCCCTCCGCCCCTGTGGTTGAAACGCGCCAGGGCGCACTGATTGGTTTTACTGAAGACGATACGCACGTGTGGTGCGGCATTCCCTATGCGGCCCCGCCGGTTGGCTCCCTGCGCTGGCGCTCCCCGCGTCCTCCCGCGCGCTGGGACGGCGTGCGCCCGGCGACGGCGTTCTCTGCCTCCAGCTGGCAGAGCGGCGAAAGCTGCCAGGAGCTGGGCGGCGGCGATCCCGGTCAGTTCTCTGAAGATTGCCTGTACCTTAACGTCTGGTCGCCGATCGCGCGCGCCGCGCCGCTTCCGGTGATGGTCTGGCTGCACGGCGGGGGATTTACCCTCGGTGCTGGCGGTCTGCCTCCGTATAACGGCAGGGCGCTGGCGAAGCGCGGCGCGGTGGTGGTGACGATAAATTACCGTCTTGGGCACCTCGGTTTTTTTGCCCATCCGGCGCTGGAGGGTGAAGAAGAGCGCGTAGTGCATAACTTTGCGTTGCTCGATCAAATCCAGGCCCTGGAATGGGTGCGCGATAATATTGCCGCGTTCGGCGGCGATCCCGATAACGTCACGGTATTTGGCGAGTCGGCCGGCGCGCGCAGCGTACTCTCGCTGATGGCGTCCCCGCTTGCGGGAGGGCTGTTCCATAAAGCCATTGTGCAAAGCGGGTACACGCTGCCGGACACCCCGCGCGAGCAGGCCATGCGTAAAGGCGAAGCGATTGCCGCGCATTTCGGCCTGGAAAACGCCACCGCAGAACAGCTTCGCGCGATCCCGCCGGAGGCGTTCTGGCCGCTGACCTCGCCGCTGAATATCGCGCCTGCGCCCATTGTGGGCGACTGCGTTTTGCCTGAAGCCATGCTCGACGTCTTCTTCGCGGCCCGTCAACATCCTGTGCCGGTGATGATTGGGTCGAACAGCGACGAAGCCAGCGTAATGTCGGTGTTCGGCGTCGATCTGGCCGGGCAGATCCAGAAGCTGCGTCGCGAGCGGCGCTTTGGTCTGGGGCTGATCAAGCTGCTTTATCCGGGCGTGAAGGGCGATGAGGAGCTCGGCAGGCAGGTGTGCCGCGACATGGCGTTCACCACCATGGGCTACGTGGTGATGCAGGCGCAGCAGCGAGCGGGTGGCCTGTGCTGGCGATACTGGTTTGATTATGTGGCCGAAGCCGAGCACGCAACGTACATCAACGGCGCATGGCACGGCAACGAAGTGCCTTACGTGTTCGATACCCTCGGGCAGGTCGAGCCCTCGCGACAGTACGTGAACGAACGCGATCTGACCTTCGCGGCTCGGGTGGCGGACTACTGGGTGAGCTTCGCTCGGGACGCGGGAAAACGTGACAGCCTGCCGGGGCCGACGCGCTGGCCCGCCTGCCGGAAAGGGCGGGACGTACTGTTACGCATCGGTGTGAATAAACATGCAGGTTTTCGGCTTGAAAACCGCTTCATGCGTGCCCGTATGAGCCTCTTTAAACGGGTGATGAAACACCACGTCAGCCTCGACTGAGCAGACAGGCGCGAAACGCATCCAGCCCGTTCTCCGGGCCGGGTGCGTCGCGGAATACCAGCCGGTAGCTCGCCCCGGTTCTTATGCTCGTATCGTAAGGCCGCATTAGCCGTCCGGCGCGCACGTCCTCCTCCACCAGCGTTTCATCCGCTATGGCGATGCCCAGCCCCTGGATAGCGGCGGTAATAGCCAAATCCATCGTTTCGAAGTGTTGATTTTTGAGCATAGCTGGCGCCGGGCGCGGCTGTTTCGCCAGCCACAGCGTCCAGTCCGTTTTGTCCCGCGTTGGGTGCAGAAAGGTGAGTGTTTCCAGCGCAGAACCGGCCCGCAGCGGGCTCATTACCGGTGTTAAGGCCTCTTCGAACAGCAGATCGCCGGCGCTCATGTGCGTCCCGAATACAATCGCCGCATCATAGGATTCGGTTTTGAAATTGACGTTATGATCGGTGGTGGTGGTCAGTGCAATTTGCAGATCCGGCTGTTCACGCTCCACCTGTAGCAGCCGCGGCACCAGCCAGCGCATCGCACAGGTTGGCGCTTTCAGGCGGATGACGGTCTGGTGCGTCCGCGCCTGCTCGGCAACGTTCAGCAGATGCTCAAACGCAGATTGTAGCTCCGGCAGCAGGGCGCTTCCCTGTGATGTGAGACGCAGGCCGCGCGCGTGGCGTTCGAACAGCGGGAAGCCGAACCAGCTTTCCAGCGCGGCGATTTTACGGCTTACCGCCCCCTGCGTCAGACAAAGCTCCTTTGCGGCATGGGTCAGATTCAGGTGACGCGCGGTCACTAAAAAAGTCTCTACGGCATTAAGCGGAAATGAACGACGCGACATATCTCACCTTAGCTATGCGTTTTTGTCATGGCTATTATGACAACAATTCGATTGTCCCGACAGCGAAGTTGTTGTTTGAATAGTTATGCATTCACCATGAGAAGGGACAGAGGATGACTTTGAAAACGCCGGTGCAGACACGCTCCAAATTGCCGGATGTGGGAACCACCATTTTTACCGTTATCGGCCAGCTTTCTGCCCAGCATAACGCGATCAACCTTTCTCAGGGTGCGCCGAATTTTTCCTGCGACCCAAAACTGATCTCCGGCGTGACCCGCGCCATGGAGGCAGGGCATAACCAGTACGCGTCCATGACCGGGCTACAGCCGCTTAAGGCGCGCATCGCGGACAAAATTGCCACACTCTACGGCACGCACTATGACCCGGCCAGTGAGGTGCTGGTGACCGCCAGCGCCAGCGAAGGGCTTTACTCGGCCATCAGCGGGCTGGTTCATCCTGGCGATGAGGTGATCTATTTCGAACCCTCCTTTGACAGCTATGCGCCGATTGTCCGTTTGCAAGGGGCGACGCCGATCGCCATTAAGCTGACGGTACCCGATTTTGCCGTAAACTGGGACGACGTGCGGGCGGCCATCACCCCGCGCACGCGGATGATCATCGTTAATACGCCGCACAACCCGAGCGGACAGGTATTTTCGGCCGCCGATCTGCACCAGCTGGCGGCGCTGACGCGCCACACCGACATCATCATTTTGTCTGACGAAGTGTATGAGCACGTTGTTTTTGACGGCGAGCCACACCACGGGATGGCGACGCACCCGCAGCTGGCGGAGCGCAGCGTGATAATTTCTTCCTTCGGAAAAACCTATCACGTGACCGGCTGGCGCGTGGGTTATTGTGTGGCGCCCGCGGAGCTGATGGATGAGATATGTAAGGTCCATCAATTTTTAATGTTCTCTGCCGATACGCCAATGCAGTACGCGTTTGCAGAACATATGGCCGATCCGCAAACCTGGCTGTCGCTGGCGGCGTTTTATCAGCGCAAGCGCGATCTGCTGCAAAGCCTGCTGGCCGACTCGCCGTTTACGCTGCTGCCGAGCAAAGGGTCGTTTTTCCTGCTGGCTGATTACAGCGGCTTCAGCGACGAGCGCGACAGCGAGATGGTGAAAAGGCTGATTGTCGAGTGCGGGGTTGCCACTATTCCGCTGTCGGCGTTTTATGCTGATGGCACGGACAATAAACTGATTCGTCTCTCTTTTGCGAAAGATGAGGCGACGTTACGGGCAGGTGCCCAGGCCCTGTGTCGGATCACACCACGTTCAGGAGTTTAAGATGAAATTACGCGCGTTAGTTGTCGGCATGGGGCTGCTGTGTTCATTTTCGTCAATCGCCGCCACCGAGTTGCGATACGGTCTGGAGGCGGAATATCCGCCGTTTGAAAGCCGCAATGCGTCAGGGGAGCTGGAGGGCTTTGACGTAGAGCTGGGAAATGCCATCTGCAAAGCCGCCGCGCTGAAGTGCAGCTGGGTGGAAACCTCGTTTGATGCGCTGATCCCCGGTCTGGTGGCGAAAAAGTTCGACGCGATTAACTCGGCGATGAACATCACCGAGCAGCGTCGCAAGAGCATTGACTTTACTCAGCCCATCTATCGCATTCCCTCCCAGCTGGTGGGCAAAGCCGGCTCTGCGGTAGAGGCCACGCCGGAAGGGCTGAAGGGCAAAACCATCGGCGTTCTCCAGGGTTCGATTCAGGAAACCTACGCCAAAGAGCACTGGGAAAAGCACGGTGTCACCGTGGTGTCTTATAAAGATCAGAATATGGCGTGGGGAGACTTGCTGAATGGCCGCATCGACGCCTCGCTGGTCATGTCAGCGGCCGGGCAGGCGGGTTTCCTCAGCAAGCCGCAGGGTAAAGGGTTTGGCTTTATCGGCAAACCGGTGTCAGACGACACGATCCTCGGCAGTGGTATCGGCTTTGGGCTGCGGAAGGGGGATGAGGCCACCAAGAAGCAGCTTGATGCCGCCATTGATAAAGTACGTGCCGATGGCACGATCGCTAAACTGGCTGATAAGTACTTCCCGGGTATCGATGTCAGCGTAAAATAACCGCCTCGTTGGTCCCGGCTGTCGATGTCCAGCCGGGACATTTTATACATAACTTTACCCCTTTTTCAGGCCGTTCTGGTCGACAGAAAATATTTCCTGGTTTGTTCAGATAATCACCCGCCAACAATTGGATTCTTAACCGTTTTTGTTTAGGCTGTGCGTTCTTTCTTGCCGTCATTTCGCTGCGCGCGAAACTCATTCACACGACCATAAGGACGTTTTCTCAGGCATGAATCGCAGACGTTTTCTCAAAGGTTCCCTGGCAATGGCTGCCCTGAGCGGCACTTCTGGCCTTGCTTCTCTGTTTTCCCAGGCGGCGTATGCTGCTGATTCCGATATTGCCGACGGTCAGAGCCGCCGCTTTGACTTCTCCGTTCTGCAATCCATGGCGCACGATCTGGCGAAAACCCCGTGGGGCGGCGCGCCGCGTCCGCTGCCGGAAACGCTGGCCACCATGACGCCGCAGGCGTACAACGCCATTCGTTACGATGAGAAGCAGTCGCTGTGGAATAACATTGAAGGTCGTCAGCTGGACGCCCAGTTCTTCCATATGGGGATGGGGTTCCGCCGCCGCGTGCGCATGTTCTCGCTGGATCAAACCACCTCTCAGGCGCGCGAGATCTACTTCCGACCTGAGCTGTTCAGCTATGGCGATACGGGCGTGGATACCCGCCAGCTGGAAGGGCAGAGCGACCTCGGGTTTGCTGGATTCCGCGTATTTAAAGCGCCGGAGCTGGCGCGACGCGATATCGTTTCGTTCCTGGGCGCGAGCTACTTCCGCGCGGTGGATGATACCTACCAGTACGGCCTTTCCGCGCGTGGCCTGGCGGTGGATACCTTTACCGACACCCCGGAAGAGTTCCCGGACTTCACCTCCTTCTGGTTTGAAACCGTTAAGCCGGGTGATACCACCTTTACCGTCTATGCGCTGCTGGACAGCCCGAGCATTACCGGTGCCTATAAGTTCGTGATCCATTGCGAGAAGAGCCAGGTGATCATGGACGTCGAAAACCACCTCTACGCGCGCAAAGAGATTAAGCAGCTCGGCATCGCGCCGATGACCAGCATGTTTAGCTGCGGCAACAACGAACGCCGCATGTGCGACACCATTCATCCGCAGATCCACGACTCAGACCGTCTGGCGATGTGGCGCGGCAACGGGGAGTGGATCTGCCGACCGCTGAACAACCCGCAAAAGCTGCAATTTAACGCGTTTCAGGATAAGAACCCGAAAGGCTTTGGTTTATTGCAGCTTGACCGTGATTTCTCCCATTATCAGGACGTCATGGGCTGGTATAACAAGCGACCAAGCCTGTGGGTCGAGCCGCGCAATAACTGGGGCAAAGGCTCCATTGCCCTGATGGAGATCCCGACAACCGGCGAGACGCTCGATAACGTGGTCTGCTTCTGGCAGCCGGAGAAGCCGGTGCAGGCGGGCGACGAACTGGACTTCAAATACCGTCTTTACTGGAGCGCGCAGCCACCGGTGCGTTCGCCGCTGGCAAACGTCTACGCGACCCGTACCGGTATGGGCGGTTTCCCGGAGGGCTGGGCGCCGGGTGAAAATTACCCGAAAGTGTGGGCCCGTCGCTTTGCCATTGACTTCGTCGGGGGGGATTTGAAGGCCGCCGCACCTAAGGGCATTGAGCCGGTGATCACGCTGTCCAGCGGTGAAGCGAAGCAGGTGGAGATCCTCTATGTCGAGCCGTTTGACGGCTATCGCATCCTCTTTGACTGGTATCCAACCTCTGACTCTACCGAGCCGGTCGATATGCGCCTGTTCCTGCGCTGTCAGGGCGACGCCATCAGCGAGACCTGGCTGTATCAATACTTCCCGCCAGCGCCGGACAAACGTAACTATGTTGACGACCGGATTATGCGCTAGTCATTTTGGGATTGTGCCGGGTAAGCGTTAGCGCCACCCGGCAATTAATAAGAGGCACTATGTCTTCAGAAATTATCCCCGTTAACCAGGATATTGAGCTTCGCGCCGTTGAAGGACGTTATACCGCCGATCTGCATAACCTCGTGATTAAAAACAAAACCTGGCTGCAAACCGCCTTTGACTGGGCGCAGCATGTCGGCAGCGAAGAGGACACGCGACGCAACGTGCAGAGCAACCAGATGCTGCACGAGCGCGGTTACGCCAAAATGTTCCTGATTTTCATGAACGACGCGCTGGTGGGCGTGCTCTCCTTTAATGCCATCGAGCCTGCGAACAAGGCCGGGTACATTGGCTACTGGCTCGACGAAGCGCATCAGGGGCAGGGCATTCTCTCTCAGGCGCTCCAGGCGTTTATGCGCTATTACGTTGAGCGCGGCGAGATCCGCCGCTTTGTCATTAAATGTCGCGTAGATAACCAGAACAGTAACCGTGTGGCTCAGCGCAACGGTTTTGCGCTGGAAGGATGCCTGCGGGAAGCGGAAATGCTCAATGGCCGCTACGATGACGTGAATCTTTACGCCAGGCTTTTCCCGCTATAGTGCCCCCAGCAGCGGCGTTCGGGTGATCCGCGTGTCGCCGTTGATCACTTTCGATCCCCGGACGTGAATGCTTTCACCCTCAAGCGCCTCAATAACCGCATCGTCTGAAATTTCCACCTGATGCTCAATCAGTACATCGCCACTGATACGCGCCCGGCCCTGAATCACGACGTGGTCGTCAATCAGGATCGGCCCGCCGCGCAACCACGCCTCGCCGCCTATCAGCACGTGATGTTTAATAACGCAGTTGCCTTCGACGAGGGCGTTTTCCGCAACCTGTGAACTGTACCGCAACGTCGGGATAGCATCGTCCTCTGAACCGGCCAGCAGGCGGGCGTTGCCGTACACTTTGGCGCAGTCGCATACCCAGACGTTATTAAGCGCGTTGCCCTCAAGAATGGCGCGATCGAACACCTCCGCGCGGTGCTCTACAAAGGCCCAGGTCACCATGGCATCGCCGTAAATTTGCGCCTGATGCACAATACGCGACTGGCTGACCGTGGCGCTGTCGTAGATTTGCAGGATCTGCTCGCGGTCGGGCGTAAGCCCTTTGGCTGCGATCACCATGCTGTTATGCAGCACCCGCGCATCACCTGCGATGCGGCATTCCCCGCGCACCGTAGAGTGCTGGATGGTGACGTTGTCACTTATTATCGCGCCGTGACTCACCTCGGCGGCGTCCAGCCAGCTGTTGCCGCTAACGTGTGCGCGGTGGCTTACGATACAGGGTTGGGTAAGGCGGGCATTACCGGATACCCGAGCACCGGCAAAGACCACGCTGTTTTCATCGTAAATCCAGCAATCCCCGTCCTGTGCGAGGGCGTTCTCATCCTCAACCCAACCGCCTTTTGTCCCGCGGGCAACATCGTTAAAATCGTCCACGGCAACGATCTGTCTGAGGGGCGTTGTGCACGGCGTGGTCCCGTCCTGCCAGCGCCACAGACGGGTTTCATTGCTAAGCCGATATTTTGTCATCGTCTGATCCCTGAAAAGCCTTTCACTAAACGTAGCAAACTTTTGGCTTGTCGAAGTGCTGGCGTCCACACGGGAAACCCCTTAAAATGGCATTTCAAATGCATTTTAAAGTTTAAAAAAAATGCATAATCAAAACCAACGCGTTCTTAACTTGCCCACCGGGTACTTTGGCATGGTATTGGGTACCATTGGCATGGGGTTCGCCTGGCGTTATGCCAGCACTGTCTGGCCGGTTACGCGCTGGCCGGGAGAGATCCTGGTGGCGCTGGCGGTGACGATCTGGTTCTTTTTGAGCGTGGCGTTTCTCACCCGTGCGGTACGGTTTCCACGCAGCGTGCTGGCAGAGATGCGACATCCTGTAATGAGCAGTTTTGTCAGCCTGTTTCCCGCCACAACGATGCTGGTGGCCATCGGCTTCGTGCCGTGGTACCGCCCGATGTCGCTGGTGTTATTTAGTGTGGGCGTGGTGATCCAGCTTGCGTATGCCGCCTGGCAAAGCGCCGGGCTGTGGCGCGGTAAGCACCCGGGAGAGGCGACAACGCCGGGCCTCTATCTGCCGACGGTGGCGAACAATTTTATTAGCGCGATGGCCTGCGGCGCGCTGGGTTTCCACGATGCCGGACTGGTGTTTCTTGGCGCCGGCGTCTTTTCCTGGCTGAGCCTGGAGCCGGTCATTTTGCAGCGCCTGCGCAGCGCCGGCGAACTGCCCGCAGCGCTTCGTACCTCGCTCGGGATCCAGCTTGCGCCAGCCCTGGTGGCCTGTAGCGCCTGGCTTAGCGTCAACGGTGGCGAAGCGGACACCTTTGCCAAAATGCTGTTTGGCTATGGCCTGTTGCAGCTGCTGTTTATGCTGCGTCTGATGCCGTGGTATCTGTCGCAGCCGTTCAACGCGTCGTTCTGGAGCTTCTCGTTCGGGGTCTCGGCGCTGGCGACCACCGGTTTGCATCTTGGGCAAAGCAGCCCGTCAGGGTTCTTTCACGCCCTTGCTGTTCCACTGTTTATTTTCACCAACGTCATCATCGCGATGCTGCTGGTCCGTACTTTTATCTTGCTGATGCAGGGCAAACTTCTGGTGCGCGCTGATAAGGCACTGCTTATGCAATCTGAGGAAAAACAATGACTGTCGATGAAAACTACTTTACCGAGAAATATGGTCTGACCCGTACGCACTCAGAGGTGCTACATAGCGCGAATATTGTTAAGCCGGGTAAAACGCTCGATCTCGGTTGCGGAAATGGCCGTAACAGCCTTTACCTGGCGGCCAACGGCTATGACGTGACGGCGTGGGATAAAAACCCGATGAGCATCGATAACATTGAGCGCATTAAGGCGGCGGAAGGGATTACGAATCTGCAAACGGCGATTCAGGATCTGAACAGCCTGACCTTTGACGGCGAATATGACTTTATTCTTTCTACCGTCGTACTGATGTTCCTTGAGGCGAAAACCATCCCTGGTCTTATCGCCAATATGCAGCGCTGCACCAGGCCGGGCGGCTATAACCTGATCGTTGCGGCGATGGATACCGAGGATTATCCGTGTACCGTTGGCTTCCCGTTTGCGCTCAAAACCGGTGAGCTGAGCAACTATTACCAAGGCTGGGAGCTGCTCAAGTACAACGAAGAGGTGGGTGAACTCCACCGTACCGATGCCAACGGGAACCGTATCAAGCTGCGCTTCGCCACCCTGCTTGCACGCAAGCCCGCTTAACGCGCGGCCAGCAGACAGAGTTGCAGGGCGGTGCGGTAGGACGCCTCGAACGACGACAGCGGCAAAAACTCAAACTTTGAATGGAAGTTATGGGCGCCGGTGAAGAAGTTCGGGGTGAGCAAGCCTTTGGCTGACAGCGCTGCGCCGTCCGTGCCGCCGCGCATCGGCGTTGGCTTGGGCGCGATACCGAGCGATTCCATTGCCTCGAACATCAGGTCGATGGCGCGGCGATCTTCACCAATCGCGTTACTGATATTGCTGTAGGTGTCCTCAATGTGGACTTCCACGTTTGCCGTAGGGTGCTGCGCGGCTATTTGCGCCGCCACATCGGTAATTTGCTGCTTGCGGGCGGCAAAACCCTCTTTGTCGAAATCACGGATGTTGGCTTTCAGCACCGCTTCGTTTTGTCCGGCCTGGATACCGTTAAACCAGATGTAGCCCTCGCGCCCTTCGGTGCATTCCGGAGTTTGCTGGCGATCGAACTGGCTGATGAAGTCCGTGGCCATCAGGAGTGGGTTGACCAGCACCCCTTTGGCGGACATCGGGTGGGCCGTTACGCCGGTAAAGCGAATGTCAGCCGCTGCCGCGTTGAAGTTCTCATAAACAATTTCCCCCAGTTCGCAGCAGTCGATGGTCCAGGCAAAATCGACGTCAAAGCGCTTCAAATCCAGCGCTTTCGCACCGCACAGGCCAATCTCCTCGTCAGGCACAAACGCCACCACAATATCGCCATGCTTATGCTCGGCCGTCAGGTTTTCCAGTACCGTCATAACCACGGTGACGGCCGCTTTATTATCTGCGCCTAATACGCTGGTTCCGTCGCTGAAAACAATCTCTTCATTAGGGTACGCCAGAATTTCCGGGTGCTCTTTGACGCGCAGCCAGATCCCTTTCTCTTTATTCAGGCAGAGATCTTCACCCCTAAACGTTAATATTTGCGGATGAATATCCGGAGATAAACCGACGTCCACCGTGTCGATATGGGTAATAAAACCAATGCGCGGCGCACCCGCGACATTGCCTTTTTTCACGGCGGTAACGGTAGCGAATTCATCTATCACAATGTCGTCCAACCCCAGCTTTTCCAGCTCGTTCGCCAGTTCCCGCGCCATGTCGTGCTGGCCCGGCGTGGAGGGCAACGTTTTCACTTTTGGATCGCTCTGGCTGGTAATGGCGAGATAACGAAAAAAGCGACGGGTTAATTGTCTGGAGAGTTCAGAGCCCATAGTGTTTCCTTCTGTATTTATTTTTCATGTGTTTGCGCCATCACTTTAATGTTATTTATGGAACGGCAAAAGAAGTAATTAGCCGTCGAATTAAAAAGACAGGAAATAATGATGAAAAGCACATTCACAACGATAACGCTGGCGCTGGCTGCGCTGACGGTCAGTTCCACCGTCGCGGCAAAAACGCTGGTGTATTGCTCTGAAGGATCGCCGGAAAACTTCAATCCTCAGCTATACACCTCGGGAACCAGCGTGGATGCCAGCGCCGTACCGGTTTATAACCGTCTGGTCGATTTCACACCCGGCACCACCGAGCTGGTGCCGAGCCTGGCCGAAAGCTGGGAGGTGAGCGAGGATGGCAAGATCTACACCTTCCACCTGCGCAAAGGGGTGAAATTCCACAGTAATAAGCTGTTTACGCCGACGCGCGACTTCAACGCGGATGACGTGATTTTCTCGTTTATGCGCCAGAAGGATGTGAATCATCCTTATCATAACGTCTCGAACGGCAGCTATTCCAACTTTGAAAGCCTGGAGTTTGGCAGCCTGATAACGGCCATCGACAAGGTTGATGAGCACACCGTGCGCTTCACCCTGGCGCACCCGGAAGCGCCATTTGTCGCTGACCTGGCGTGGTATTTTGCCTCCATTCTGTCGGCGGAATATGCCGATGCCATGCTGAAAGCGGGCACGCCAGAAAAGGTCGATATGCAGCCGATTGGCACCGGTCCGTTTAAGCTGGCGCAGTACCAGAAGGATTCCCGCATCCTCTTTACCGCCTTCCCGCAATACTGGCAGGGGAAATCGAAGCTGGATCGTCTGGTGTTCACCATCACGCCGGACGCCTCGGTGCGTTTTGCCAAAGTTGAGAAGAACGAGTGCCAGGTGATGCCGTTTCCGAATCCGGCGGATCTGCCGCGCATGAAGGCCAACAAAGACATCAATCTGATGAGCAAGGCCGGCCTGAATACCGGTTTCCTGGCGTTTAACACGCAAAAGCCGCCGCTGGATAACCTGAAGGTGCGCCAGGCGCTGGCGATGGCGATTAATAAACCCGCCATCATTGACGCGGTGTTCCACGGAACCGGCACGGCGGCGAAAAACCTGCTGCCGCCTGGCGTCTGGAGTGCCGACAGCGCGCTGAAAGACTACGATTACGCTCCTGAAAAAGCGAAGGCGCTGCTAAAGGCGGCGGGATTTGCCAACGGCGTCAGCATCGAACTGTGGGCCATGCCGGTGCAGCGGCCTTATAACCCGAACGCGAAACGGATGGCTGAAATGATCCAGGCGGACTGGGCGAAAGTAGGCGTACAGACCAAAATCGTGACCTATGAATGGGGCGAATACCTGAAGCGCGTGAAAGGAGGGGAACATCAGGCCGCGCTGATGGGCTGGACAACGGCGACGGGCGATCCGGATAACTTCTTCGGGCCGCTGTTTACCTGTACGTCCGCCAACGGCGGGTCGAACTCGGCAAAATGGTGTTATAAGCCCTTTGATAACCTGATTGCCGAAGCTAAATCGATAACCGATCGCGAAAAACGCGTGGCGCTGTACAAGCAGGCGCAGCAGATGATGCACGATCAAATGCCGGCGGTGATGATTGCCCACTCGACCATTTTTGAGCCGGTCCGTAAAGAGGTCACGGGCTATGAAATCGATCCCTTCGGCAAGCACCTGTTCTGGCAAGTGGATCTGAAAGAGTAATAGTTATACTGCCCGGTTTCAGCCGGGCACTATTTTCGCTATTTGTGCTGTCTTCGTCATTTTTTGCCACACCACGTTCCCTCCTTTTTTGTTATAACTTCAACTGCATACTTGCAGATAACATGGAATACCATCATGCGTACTCAGACTTTTTTTAAAGTTGCAGTGCTTTCTGGCCTGTTGGCCCTTTCAGGCTGCGCGTCAAAAGTCGCAGCCCCCGAGCAGTATTCAGGCTTTTTAAAAGATTACTCAGGCTTGCAGGAGATGACATCTGCAACCGGAAAGCCAACCCTGCGTTGGGTTGATCCTTCCTACAATGAGGCGAATTACGACAGCATTATCTGGACGCCGATTACCTATTACCCGGCGCCAAAACCGACCACTCAGCTTGGGCAAAAAACGCTTGATGAGGTGTTGAGTTATACCAATACCAAACTGAAAACCGCGATTGGCCAGCGTAAGCCGATTGTCACGACGCCAGGCAAACATAGCCTGATTTTCCGTGGCGCCATCACCGGTGTGAGCTCGGACAAAGAAGGTTTGCAGTTCTATGAAGTGGTTCCTGTCGCGCTGCTGGTTGCGGGAACGCAGATGGCAACTGGCCATCGCACCATGGATACGCATCTGTTCTTTGAAGGCGAGCTGATCGATGCGGCCACCAACAAACCGGTGATTAAAGTTGTTCGTAAAGGTGAAGGTGAAGAGCTGGCAAATGAAAATACGCCGATAGGCTTCGCCACGCTGAAACAGGTTGTGGATGACATGGCGACGGATGCCACCATGTTTGATGTTCATCAGACTGCAAAATAATCAACACGGCCTGCACCTTCGCAGGCCGTTTTTTTATGCCGTCCGCAGGCGTCGGAACCAGGTCTCCGGTTTGGTAAACATCACCATATTTCCCCCCAGTATCAGCAGCAGGCCTGCGATTCCGTTGAGATGCCATACGTAGCCCTCGTAGATTGTTGATATCGACAGGGCCACCAGCGGGAACAGCAGGGTGCTGTACGCGGCTTTACCGGGACCAATGCGGCCCACCAGCGTAAAGTAGGCTCCGAAGGCAATCACCGAGCCAAACAGCGCAAGATACAGCAGCGCCCCCATATAGCTCACTGTCCATTCCGGCATAAAGCTATCGCCCCTGAAGAGGGCGATAAGGCCCATCACGACGGTGCCATAAAGCATCGCCCAGGCATTGGTGGTCATCGTTTCCAGCCCGTTGCGCTGATGACGCATGCTGATCATATTGCCCAGCGAGAAGCCGTAGGTGCCGAGGGCGGAAAGCCCAATGCCGGTGAGCAACGACGGGCTCCAGCCGCTGGCGAGCAGATCGTTCCAGAACAGGGTGATGATCCCGATAAGCCCCAGCGCTGCCGCCATCCAGAAGCGTGCGGGCGGGCGCTGGCCGAAGAAGATAAAGCTGTTGATGGCGTTATACAGCACGGCCATCGAGAAGATCACCGACTCAAGGCCGGTATTGATATGGGCGGCGGCGGTGTAAAAGCACCAGAAGTTGAAGCAGAATACGCAGCAGCCCTGAAGCAGGCAGTAGAGGTGATCCCGCAGCGCCAGCCTGCGCAGGCGGCGAAGGGCGAGGAGGACAATCATCATCGTGGCGCTGGCCACGGCAAAGCGCCAGAAAATGGAAACCGGGGCGGGAACCGGCCCCTGTTGCAGAAAAATAGCGATCCAGGTCGTACCCCAGATAACAACGACCAGCCCATAGAGTAATGCGTTCATGGTTTCTCTCTTCTCATACCGCGAAAAAACCCAGTGTGACAAAAGCGCGGGCGGGCGGCTTTCATCGGCTTGCGCCGGACTTGCACATTCTTGCGCTTTTTTCTCACGCGAACGCTGGTAACAGGCTGCAACACTTCATAGACTGACAGTCTGATTAATCACCTGTTTACGGCCATGTCTCTCGTTTACGACACCTTTGAAACGTTACGCCAACAAAATGCGGTGCTGCGGGAAACCGTCGCGCTCAATTCTGGTATTCAACTGGCGGCGTGGTACAACAAGCACGATACGATCACCGTAAAAAGCAACCACCATACGCTCAGCCTGTACGTGGCGGATGGCTATGAAAGCTATCAAAAAACCCCCGGTGGCTGGAAAAATGGCGGCGGGCCGGATCGTTTTTGCCTGATGCCTGAAGAGAGCGAATCCACGTGGGATATTCGTGACGACCTGTCGTTCGTCCACCTTTACTGCACCGATGAACATCTGCGGGACGTGGGGGAGAAAATCTGGGATAAACGTCCGCTATCGCTGACGCTGGATGAAAAAATCTTTGGCAGCGATCCGAAAATCACCGCCCTCTATCGCCAGTTTTTGCTGGGCTGCGACTGGCAGCAAAATGCCAACCAGCTCACCCTGAGCACCGCGTCGACCTTACTGCTGACGCATTTAGTCCAGCATTATTCCAGCGTACAGTGGAAGTTACCGGTGGTCACCGGCGGGTTATCGCCGTTTGTGCTGCGTAACGTAGTGGCCTTTATCGAGGAAAATCTGGCGCAACCCTTAACGCTGGCGGAGCTGGCGGGTCAGGCCGCACTCAGCGAGTATCACTTCGCCAGAATGTTCCGCCAGTCGATGGGGCTGGCGCCGCATCAGTACGTCATGCAGCGCCGCATGGAGAAGGCCAAAGCGCTGGTGCAGCACACCACCACGCCGCTCACCGACATCGCGCTGGCCTGCGGATTCAACTCCGCCAGCCACTTCAGTAACCGTTTTCGCAGCATGACGGGGATGACGCCGTCCCAGTTACGCGCGACGAAGGCGTGAAAAGACCGCGTAACATAACCCACCCAGTACCAGCCCCCAGAAGGCGGAGCCAATCCCCAGGATCGTGACGCCGCTGGCGGTCATCAGGAAGGTGACGATCGCCGCGTCGCGCTCCGCTTCATGATTCAGCGCCTGATACAGACTGCCGCTAATCGTACCGAGAAGCGCCAGACCGGCCAGCGTCTGGATCCCGCTCAGCGGCAGGGCGGCCATCAGCCCGGAAATCGAGCCGCCGAAAACCCCCGCCAGCAGATAAAACCCGCCTGCGGCCGCCGCGGCCAGCCAGCGTTTACTGGCATCCGGGTGGGCGTCCGGGCTCTGGCAAATGGCGGCGGTGATGGCGGCGATGCAAATGGAATAGACGCCGAAGGGGGATAACACCAGCGCCAGCCCGCCGGTCGCAACGATAAGCGGTGAGACCGCCAGCGGGTAGCCCGAAGCCTGCATGGTGGCGAAGCCGGGCGCATTCTGCGACGCCATGGTCACCAGAAAGAAGGGCAAGCCGATGCTTATCAGGCTGGTGAACGTGAACGCAGGGGCAATAAATTCAGGCATGATAACCGATAACGTCATTTTATCGGTGACAACGTCACCTCCAGCCCAGGCCGCGAGAATGCCCACCAGCAGCGTGAAGACAATGGCGTAACGGGGAGCCACGGCTTTGGCCACCAGCCAGGCGGCCAGCATACTGCCGCAAAGAAAAAGGTGCCCCTCAAGGTTGCTGAATGCCTTCAGGCCGAACTGTAACAGCACGCCCGCGAGCATAGCGGCGGCAAGCGAGTGCGGGATCAGCTTCATCAGCCGGGCAAACAGGCCGGTCACGCCGCACAGCAGGATCAGCGCATTTGCAAACATAAATACCCCGATGGTTTCCGCCAGCGTGACGCCATGCAGGCTGGTGGCGAGCAGCGCCGCGCCGGGCGTTGACCAGGCGGTCAGCACCGGCGCCTTGTACCACCACGATAACGCAAGCGTGCTGATCCCCATCCCGAGGCCCAGCGCGGTCATCCATCCGCCGATTTGCTGTGGGGTTGCGCCTGCCGCCGCGGCGGCCTGCCAGATAATGGCGGCAGAGCTGGCATAGCCCACCAGGACGGCAACAAAACCGGCCAGTACGGCAGGAAAGAGAGGGGCAGTCGATCGCATGGGAACTCCGTTGTGCGTTATAACGTCCGGCGTAAGGTATCACTGTGCGCTATAGCGTACAAGTGGTATGCTTCGCACAACGGGAGGAACCATGGATATTACGCAACACCTTGCCACTACACTGAAAGCGCTGCGTCAGGCGCGGGGCTGGAGCCTGTCGAAGCTGGCCGAAGAGACGGGCGTGTCGAAAGCGATGCTTGGGCAAGTCGAACGCAACGAGTCCAGCCCGACGGTCTCCACCCTGTGGAAAATCGCCACCGGGCTGAACGTGCCTTTTTCGGCGTTTATTACCCCAGAGAGCGACCCGCAGGCGGTATTTGATCCGCAGCAGCAGGCGATGGTGGTGAAGCCGCTTTTCCCCTGGGACGACCAGCTCAGGTTTGACCATTTCTCCATCACGCTGTCGCCCGGCGCGCTGAGCGAGTCCACCCCGCACGAAGCCGGGGTGATTGAACACGTGGTGGTGATAAGCGGTGAACTGGAGATGCAGATCGACGGCATCTGGCGGACGATTTATGCTGATTCTGGGGTGCGTTTTGCCGGCGACAAACCGCACGCGTACCGCAACAGCAGCGCCCGGACGGTCCATTTTCACTCTCTGATCCATTATCCCCGCTAAAGCGTCGCAAAACGGTTTCACTGACACAGACTTCTGACTACAATAGCCGCCATTTTGACCATAACGGATAACGACGAAGAATGCGCCTGCACTCCCATCATCTTGAACTGCTCAGCCCGGCCCGCGACGCCGCCATTGCCCGTGAAGCCATTCTTCACGGTGCGGATGCCGTCTACATTGGCGGCCCTGGCTTCGGTGCCCGTCATAACGCCAGCAATAGCCTGCGCGATATTGCCGAACTGGTGCCGTTCGCCCACCGTTTCGGGGCGAAGGTGTTCGTGACCCTGAACACCATTCTTCATGATGATGAGCTCGAGCCCGCGCAGCGTCTGATAACCGATCTCTACCAGACCGGCGTTGACGCGCTGATCGTTCAGGATATGGGCGTGCTGGAACTGGATATCCCGCCGATTGAGCTGCACGCCAGCACCCAGTGCGATATCCGCACCGTTGAGAAGGCAAAGTTCCTTTCGGACGTTGGGTTCACACAGATTGTTCTGGCGCGCGAGCTGAACCTGAACCAGATCCGCGATATTCACCAGGCGACCGACGCCACTATTGAATTCTTTATCCACGGTGCGCTGTGCGTGGCGTATTCCGGGCAGTGTAATATCTCTCACGCCCAGACGGGGCGCAGCGCTAACCGGGGCGACTGCTCTCAGGCCTGCCGTCTGCCGTATACCCTGAAAGACGATCAGGGCCGCGTGGTGGCGTTCGAAAAACACCTGCTGTCGATGAAAGATAACGATCAGACGGCGAACCTCGGTGCGCTGATCGACGCTGGCGTGCGCTCCTTCAAAATTGAAGGGCGCTACAAGGACATGAGCTACGTGAAAAATATCACCGCCCATTATCGTCAGATGCTGGATGCCATCATCGACGATCGCGGTGATCTGGCCCGCGCCTCTGCCGGACGTACGGAGCATTTCTTTATTCCGTCCACGGACAAAACTTTCCACCGCGGCAGCACGGATTACTTTGTGAATGCGCGCAAAGGGGATATCGGCGCGTTTGACTCACCGAAGTTTATCGGCCTGCCGGTGGGTGAAGTGCTGAAGGTGGCGAAGGACCATCTCGACGTTCAGGTTACAGAGCCGCTGGCGAACGGCGACGGCCTCAACGTGATGATCAAACGTGAAGTGGTCGGTTTCCGCGCCAACACCGTGGAGAAAACCGGCGAAAACCGCTATCGCGTCTGGCCGAACGAAATGCCTGCCGATCTCTACAAAGCCCGTCCCAACGCGGCGCTGAACCGTAACCTGGACCACAACTGGCAGCAGGCGTTGCTCAAGACCTCCAGCGAGCGCCGCATTGCGGTGGATATCGCGCTGGGGGGCTGGGAAGAGCAGCTGATCCTGACCATGACCTGTGAAGACGGTATCAGCGTAACGCATACCCTCGACGGCATGTTCGAGGTAGCGAACAACGCGGAGAAAGCGCTGAACAACCTGAAGGACGGCGTGGCGAAGCTGGGTCAGACCATTTATTACGCGCGTAATATTGAGGTGAATCTGCCGGATGCGCTGTTCGTGCCGAACAGCCTGCTGAATCAGTTCCGTCGCGAAACGGCTGAGATGCTGGATGACGCGCGCCTGGCAAACTATCCGCGCGGCAGCCGTAAGGCCGAAGCGGTGCCTGCGCCGGTTTATCCGGACACGCATCTCTCCTTCCTGGCGAACGTTTATAACCATAAAGCGCGTGCGTTTTATCATCGTCACGGCGTACAGCTGATTGACGCCGCGTATGAAGCGCATGAAGAGAAGGGCGACGTGCCGGTGATGATCACCAAACACTGCCTGCGGTTTGCCTTTAACCTCTGCCCGAAACAGGCGAAAGGCAATATCAAAAGCTGGAAAGCGACGCCGATGCAGCTGGTGAATGGCGACGAAGTGCTGACGCTGAAATTCGACTGCCGTCCTTGTGAAATGCACGTTATCGGTAAGATGAAGAATCACATCTTCAAAATGCCGTCGCCTGGCAGCATTGTGGCCTCCGTCAGCCCTGACGACTTGATGAAAACCCTGCCGAAGCGTAAAGGCAGCTAACCCGGAAAGTGGGTATCGGGTTTGCGCGATTTCTGCCAGGAATGTCGCTCGCGCAACCCCTCCGCAGATTCCTCTGCCTCGCTGCGTAACGCGTCGCTGTCAGCTTCATGACGAAGCTGATGGTCGGCGTTTTTCACATACAGAAATTCATGTCCTTTGTGCTCCGCCATAATCTGCCCTGAGAACAGAGCGCTTATCAGCAGCAGTAGCGACAACCCTTTTCTGAACATCCTTCATCCCCCGAAAATACGCCAGGGTTATCGTAGGGATAATTTCATAGAGTAATTATTTGACTGTTCAAATTTGAGAAAACAGACTGTCAAAATTTGTGATCGCAATACAGCGCATCTGAGACTATTCTTAAAAGCAATATTGACGTTGTAAACTCCCATTTCTGGTATGAAAAGAGAAGCTAGATTTATGGGGAAATCATTTACAATAAGATTTTTCTGGCTAAGGATTGGATCTAATAAATGAAAAAAATAATCGTGCTATCACTTCTGGGCGTAGTGGTTGCTGTGGGTGCTGCTGCCAGCATCTATTCAAACGAAGAACCAGAATATATTCAGTCAGCGAAAAGCCGCGTCGGATCGTATTTAACCAGTGATTATGGCCGCGTCGAATGTAATAGCACTCAGGTCAGTGAAGATCGCTGGGAGCTGGGCTGCACCAACAAGGCGAGGGGGAAAACCTTTCAGTTTGCCGTTTACCCATCCGAGCAGGCACCGTACGGAGTCTCTCGCGCGTTCTATCTCGAAGCGATTAATGACGATGCCCGCCAGAGCGCCGAGCAGGGGCTGATGCGTTATCTGCAAATTAATACCAAAGCGGGTTAATCGATTCGTTTATGCTTCGTTGAGGCTCACGGTGGTAGATTGCAGGTGATCCACATCCCGGTATGGAATACCGGAGCGTAGATACCAAAATACAAATCTATCCATGCAAGCATTTACCGCCAGAATATGGCGGTTTTTTTTTGCCTTTTTATCGGGTCGGCTGCAAAAACTGCTTTCGATATTGCGTCGGGGAAAGGGCATATTGCTGGCGGAAATGGTGGCGCAGCGTGGCGCTGAGTCCAAAACCGGTTTGTTCTGCAATATTGTCGATGCTGAGTCGGCTATTTTCGAGATAATCCTTCGCCCGCTGCAATCTCGCCGTCAATAACCAGCGCGCGGGCGTGGTTCCGGTCGCGTCCTGGAAACGGCGCAGAAAGGTACGCTGACTCATGCCAACCCGCAGGGCCAGCGACCCGACGGTATGTGGCACGGCAAGATGCTGATGAAGATAATCAAACAGCTGACCCAGGCGCTGACTTTCCCGTAGCTGAGCCACCGGCCGGCTTAGCTGCTGGGTTTGCGAGCCGTCTCTGTGGGGCGGGATCACCAGCCGATGCGCCACGCGGTTTGCCGCCTCCATACCGTAATCCCGGCGCACCACGTGCAGGCACAGATCGATCCCCGCCGCGCTGCCGGCGGAGGTAAGAATATCCCCCTCGTCCTGATACAGCACATCTTCAACCACGGTGACGGCGGGATAACGTGATTTCAGCGCGTGCGTGTAACGCCAGTGGGTGGTCGCCTTCCGCCCGTTGAGCAGGCCCGTGGCTGCCAGCACAAAAACGCCAGAACAGATTGAGAGCAGCTGACAGCCGCGGGCGTGCGCCGCGCATAACGCCTGACAGAGCGCCTCGGGTACGGGGGCGTCCAGCCCTCGCCAGCCGGGTACGACTACCAGATCCGCCGTCTCCAGCAGGTGCAGATCGCCATCGGCCAGAATGCGTATCCCGCCCGTTGCCCGGAGTTCGCCTTCATCCACGCTCGCCACGGCGAACCGATACCAGTCGTCGCCCATCTCCGGGCGCGGCAAGCCAAAGATTTCTACCGCCACGCCAAACTCAAAGGTGCACAAACCGTCATACGCCAGCACGACCGCGCGCGGGGGAGTGTGTCGTAAATTTGTCATCTTTTTGCTGTTTTCTGGCATAGGTGGAGGCATTCATGGGCTGTATTAAGGGATAGAGTAGTGTTAACACAAACACCACAAATGAGGAAGATTCATGAGCTATGTTACTGAATTTCCGGCTGCCGAGCCGCAGGAAGCCGTGGGGCATTTTCTGCGACGCTTAAGCGTAGAGACGGACTGCGCCGATGTGCAACACGCTATATCCAGCGGTGAGCAGGACTTCGCTCTGCTGCACGTGGTCGGGAAGCCCGAGCATTTCGCCCGGCGTCATCTGCCCGGCGCGCAGCATTTACCCTGGAGCCAGATTACCGCAGAGCGGATGAACGCGTGGCCGGCGGGCACGCTATTTGTCGTCTATTGTGCAGGCCCGCACTGCAACGGCGCGGACAGGGCGGCGCTGAAGCTGGCGCGTCTGGGTCTGCCGGTCAAGATTATGCTCGGGGGCATGACCGGCTGGGAGGATGAGCAGTTCGCGTTTGCAGGATCGTCATCAGCCGGTTCTGGAACATGAAATTTTTTCAACACCGATGAAATTTTCTCGTTTGTCGTGAGGCAGGGGGTGTGACATCTTCTTAGGACGTTTAGACATCCAGAAGTCTAAAGATTCAAGAGATGAATTATCACTGTGGGCAATTAACGCCGACAGACAAAGGAGATTTCCATGCAGCGACACCACGCCCCGTTCCGCGCCGATGTAGTCGGCAGCTTTTTACGCCCGGATTCCATAAAACAGGCGCGCCTGCAATTTGCCAGCGGTGAGATCGATGCCGGGCAGCTTCGCGCGGTCGAGGACGAGGCCATTCGCCACGTCGTTGAGCAGCAGTGCGCCTGCGGCCTGCACGTGGTGACGGACGGTGAGTTCCGCCGCGCCTGGTGGCACTTCGACTTCTTTGACGGGCTTCAGGGCGTGGAGCGTTATGACGCTCAGCAGGGCATTCAGTTCAACGGGGTGCAGACCAAAGCCCACGGCGTGCGCGTCACGGGCAAACTGGGCTTCGGCGATCATCCTATGCTGGAAGACTTCCGCTACCTTAAAAGCATCAGCGGCAACGCGCAGCCGAAAATGACCATTCCGAGCCCGAGCGTGCTGCACTTCCGCGGTGGCCGCAAAGATATTGATGCCACGGTCTATCCGGACCTGAACGACTACTTTGACGATCTGGCGATCACCTGGCGCGACGCCATTCGGGCATTCTACGACGCGGGCTGCCGCTATCTGCAACTGGACGACACCGTATGGGCCTATCTCTGTTCGGAAGATCAGCGCCGCCAGATCCGGGAGCGGGGGGATGACGCTGACGAACTGGCCCGCATCTATGCCAACGTGCTGAACAAAGCGCTGGAAGGCAAGCCGGACGACCTGACCGTCGGGCTGCACGTCTGCCGCGGCAATTTCCGCTCAACGTGGATTTCAGAGGGCGGCTATGAGCCGGTGGCAGAGGTGCTGTTCGGCACGGTTAACGTCGACGCGTTCTTCCTGGAGTACGACAACGATCGTAGCGGCGACTTCGCGCCACTGCGTTTTGTGCGCCCGGGCAAACAGCAGATGGTTCTGGGGCTTATTACCACCAAGCACGGCGAACTGGAGAACCCTGAAGGGGTGAAAGCACGTCTGGAAGAAGCTGCGCAATACGTCGCGAAAGAGCAGATTTGCCTCAGCCCGCAGTGCGGATTTGCCTCCACGGAAGAGGGTAACAGCCTGAGCGAAGCCCAGCAGTGGGACAAAGTTCGCCTGGTGACGCAAATCGCCAGCGACGTCTGGTAACGCCCTCCACAGCGCTGCATTATTACAGTGCAGCGCTGTACCATTCTGAGTCGTTTCCCGTCATCCTTCTCTCGCATCCCTTTAAAATCTAGCCTCTGCAACCTGGCACTCTTTTTGCTCTCCTGAAACTGACGTTACTTTTTCTGCGTCCAGGCGGTAACGGACGTCTTCGCACAGCTTTCTTTTTCAGGAGTGAAAATATGCACCGTCGTACCCTTATTAAAGCGTTCGCCCTGTCCGCATCCGTCGTCGCCATGGGCATGAGCTTTGGCGTCCAGGCCGCAGACACCATCAAAGTCGGGATTATGCACTCTCTGTCCGGCACGATGGCCATCTCAGAAACACCTCTGAAAGATGTCGCCCTGATGACCATCGATGAAATCAACGCCAAAGGCGGCGTGCTGGGGAAAAAGCTGGAACCGGTGGTGGTCGATCCGGCATCCAACTGGCCGCTGTTTGCCGAAAAGGCCCGCCAGCTTCTGAGTCAGGATAAGGTCGCCGTGGTGTTTGGCTGCTGGACGTCGGTTTCGCGTAAATCGGTTCTGCCGGTCTTTGAAGAGCTGAACGGTTTGCTGTTCTATCCTGTGCAGTACGAAGGTGAAGAGATGTCGCCTAACGTCTTTTATACCGGCGCGGCACCCAACCAGCAGGCGATCCCTGCGGTGGAGTACCTGATGAGCGAAGACGGCGGCAGCGCGAAGCGCTTCTTCCTGCTGGGTACGGACTACGTTTACCCGCGCACGACTAACAAGATCCTGCGTGCCTTCCTGCACTCGAAGGGCGTGGAAGATAAAGATATTGAAGAGGTCTACACCCCGTTTGGTCACAGCGATTACCAGACCATCGTTGCCAATATCAAGAAATTCTCCGCGGGCGGCAAAACGGCGGTGGTCTCCACCATCAACGGTGATTCCAACGTGCCTTTCTACAAAGAGCTGGCGAACCAGGGGCTGAAAGCCACTGACGTGCCGGTGGTGGCGTTCTCGGTCGGCGAGGAGGAGCTGCGCGGTATTGATACCAAACCGCTGGTGGGTAACCTGGCGGCGTGGAACTACTTTGAATCCGTTGATAACCCGTCCAACCAGACCTTCGTCGCGGCCTACAGAGCCTACGCGAAAGCGCACAAGCTGCCGAATGCCGACACCGTTGTCACCAACGATCCGATGGAAGCGACCTACGTTGGCCTCCATATGTGGGCGCAGGCGGTTGAGAAAGCCGGTACGACCGACGTGGATAAAGTGCGCGCGGCAATGGCGGGCCAGTCCTTTAGCGCGCCGTCCGGCTTTACGTTGACCATGGATGCCACCAACCACCACCTGCATAAGCCCGTCATGATTGGCGAAATCGAAGGTAACGGCCAGTTCAACGTCGTCTGGCAGACCGAACAGCCGGTACGCGCTCAGCCGTGGAGCCCGTTTATCGCCGGGAACGACAAAAAGCCTGACCAGCCGATGAAAACCGCCAGCAACTAAGCCAACACCCAGGGAGAGACGTCATGAACGCCATGCGCATCATTATTGCGATTGTGTGGCTTACCGGACTGCTGCCAGGGATGGCGCAGGCATCGGATGCCGATGATTTCGTTGCCGCCA
The DNA here is from genome assembly GCF_900322725.1 of Enterobacter cloacae complex sp. Taxonomy (NCBI): domain Bacteria; kingdom Pseudomonadati; phylum Pseudomonadota; class Gammaproteobacteria; order Enterobacterales; family Enterobacteriaceae; genus Enterobacter; species Enterobacter cloacae complex sp. The sequence goes on from NZ_LT991957.1 coordinate 4,297,939, forward strand.
CCCGGAGCCAGCAGACCGCTATGCTGACCCGGTGGGCGGCCGCGCCGGAACCTGCACGTTTGCCGCTGCTTAAGGCGCTGCAAACCGAGAATCTTTATACCGACAGCCAGAAGCATGCTTTTACCCGCATCGACGGCGGCATGGTTGCACTGGGGGCATCAAAATCCGCCGAAGGGGCAACCAAAGCCGTGCGCCTCACCAACCGGCTGCGCGTATTGACCCTCACGGCGCTGGCGACCCATCAGCTTGTCAGTGACAGTGTCACGGAAAGGCGGCATGCCGCGCGGCAGCTTCAGCGTGATGCCCAGCCGGAGATGCTCGGCTTCCTGCAACAGCGAGCCGGTCGCGAAACGGACGATGTCACCCGGCAGTCGCTGATGCTGGCGCTGGCAAACCTTCAGCTGACGAGCCCACAGGCGGAAATACGGCTGAAGGCGGTTGAGCTGCTGGGACAGTCTGACGATCCGGACGTGCAGGCCACGCTGGCACCGCTCACCCAGGCGCAAACCGAACCGGATGCACGCGTACGTGCCGCAGCTACCGAAAGCCTGGATCGTATCCAGCACCGTTTAATGTGGGGCGAACTGCTGGGACAGGCCTTTATGGGCCTGTCGTTGGGATCGGTGCTGCTGCTGGCCGCCCTCGGGCTGGCTATCACCTATGGTCTGCTGGGCGTGATCAACATGGCGCACGGCGAGATGCTGATGCTCGGGGCATATGCCACCTGGATGGTGCAGCAGATAATGGCGCAGTGGATGCCCCAGTGGCTGGCGCTCTATCCGGTGATAGCGCTGCCGGTGGCGTTTTGCCTGGCGGCAGGTATCGGCATGGTGCTGGAGCGCACGGTGATCCGCCATCTGTATGGCCGCCCGCTGGAAACGCTGCTCGCCACCTGGGGGATCAGCCTGATGCTCATCCAGCTGGTGCGCATGACCTTTGGCGCACAGAACCTTGAGGTCGCGAACCCGGCCTGGCTGTCCGGCGGCGTGCAGGTTTTCGCCAACCTGACGCTACCGTGGAACCGCATTGTGGTGCTCGGCTTTGTGCTGCTGGTGCTGTTTTTCACCTGGCTGATTCTGAACAAAACGCGTCTGGGTCTTAACGTGCGGGCGGTGACGCAAAACCGCAGCATGGCGGCCTGCTGCGGCGTGCCGACCGGACGGGTTGATATGCTGGCGTTTGGCCTCGGGTCCGGCATCGCCGGGCTGGGCGGCGTGGCATTGTCCCAGCTGGGGAACGTGGGGCCGGAGCTGGGTCAGGGGTACATCATCGATTCGTTCCTGGTGGTGGTCCTGGGCGGCGTCGGTCAGCTGGCCGGTAGCGTGGCGGCGGCCTTTGGACTTGGCATCTTCAATAAAATTCTTGAACCGCAGATGGGCGCGGTGCTGGGCAAGATCCTGATTCTGGTGGCGATTATTCTCTTTATCCAGAAGCGTCCGCAGGGGTTATTCGCACTGAAAGGGAGGGTGACAGACTGATGAGCCAGCCAATGACCTTAACACTGGCGCGCAGCGCACCGCGTACCACGCAGATTGTCGGCAGCCTGCTGATTGCGGCGCTGCTGGTGCTGCCTTTTCTCGCGCTGTTGCCTTCCACGCATCCGCTGGCTGTCTCCACGTGGATGCTGACGCTCGTCGGCAAAATCCTCTGCTACGCGGTTGTCGCCGTGGCCCTCGATCTGGTGTGGGGCTATGCCGGCATGCTCTCGCTGGGGCACGGCATATTCTTCGCCCTGGGCGGGTATGCGATGGGCATGTACCTGATGCGCCAGGCGGCTGGCGACGGTTTGCCCGCATTTATGTCGTTTCTGTCGTGGAGCGAGCTGCCGTGGTTCTGGTGGGGGACGCAGCATTTCGCCTGGGCACTGGTTTTAATCGTGACGATCCCCGGCCTGCTGGCGCTGGTCTTCGGCTGGTTTGCTTTCCGCTCGAAGATCAAAGGGGTCTATTTCTCCATCATGACCCAGGCGCTGACGTATGCGGGGATGCTGCTTTTCTTTCGCAATGAAACCGGCTTTGGCGGCAATAACGGCTTCACCGGCTTCACCACGCTGCTCGGGTTTTCCGTCACGGCGACCACGACGCGGATCGCGCTGTTTATCGCGACCGTAATGCTGCTGCTTCTGGCTCTGGGCACAGGCTACGCGCTGGCGAAGAGTAAGTTTGGCCGCATTTTGACGGCGGTACGCGATGCGGAAAACCGCCTGACGTTTTGCGGCTACGATCCGCGCGGCTTCAAGCTGCTGGTCTGGACGCTCTCTGCCGTGCTGTGCGGCCTGGCGGGGGCGCTGTACGTTCCGCAGGTGGGCATTATCAACCCGGGCGAGATGTCGCCAACCAACTCCATTGAAGCGGCCATCTGGGTCGCGCTGGGGGGCCGCGGCACGCTGGTGGGCCCGGTGATCGGCGCGGCGCTGGTCAACGGTGCGAAGAGCTTTTTCACCGTGGCGATGCCGGAGTACTGGCAGCTGTTTCTGGGGCTGATTTTCATTGCCGTCACGCTGTTTTTACCGCGTGGCGTGTTCGGTCTGTTGCGTAAGGGAGAGAAATAATGCAGCCCTCTGAAGGACTCTTTACCCGCCAGCTGCCGGGCGATCGTTACCGCGAGCAGACCGATCCGGTATTACAGCTTGAGGCCATTAACGTCAGCTTCGACGGCTTTAAAGCGTTGACCGATCTCTCGCTGAATATCGGCGTCGGGGAGCTGCGCTGCATTATTGGGCCTAACGGTGCGGGCAAAACCACGCTGATGGACGTGATCACCGGCAAAACCCGGCCAAAAAGCGGAAAAGCCATTTACGATCAGTCCATCGATCTGACAACCCTTGAACCGGCTGCCATTGCCCGGCAGGGGATTGGGCGTAAGTTCCAGAAGCCCACGGTGTTTGAAGCGCTGACCGTATGGGAAAACCTCGAAATCGCCATGAAGGCCGACAGGTCCGTCTGGGCAAGCCTGCGGGCCACGCTCAGCGGCGAACAGCGCGACCGCATTGACGAAATGCTGTTATTGCTGCGGCTTGGCAGCGAGCGCGATCGCCGCGCCGGGCTGCTTTCCCACGGGCAGAAGCAGTTTCTGGAGATTGGCATGCTACTCGTGCAGGACCCGCATCTGCTGCTGCTGGACGAACCCGCCGCCGGCATGACCGACGCCGAGACGGAATACACCGCCGAACTGTTCCGCACCCTGGCAGGTAAACATTCGCTGATGGTGGTTGAGCACGACATGGGCTTCGTCGAGACCATCGCCGACCACGTCACGGTGCTGCATCAGGGGCGCGTGCTGGCAGAAGGCTCGCTTCGCGAGGTACAGGCCAATGAACAGGTGATTGACGTCTATCTGGGACGCTAAGGAGAACGCATGTTGCAGGTTAACGAGCTGAATCAGTACTACGGCGGAAGCCATATTCTGCGCGGGGTGAACTTTGAAGCGGCCGTCGGGGAAGTCACCTGCCTTTTGGGGCGCAACGGGGTGGGCAAAACCACCCTGCTGAAGTGCCTGATGGGGCTGATCCCGGTGAAAACTGGGGAAGTGGTCTGGCAGGGGAAAACCATCACCCACAGTAAGCCGCACCAGCGGGTGCAGTCCGGCGTGGCATATGTTCCGCAGGGACGCGAGATTTTTCCGCGTCTTACCGTTGAGGAAAATCTGCTGATGGGGCTGTCGCGCTTTTCCGCCCGCAGTGCAAAAGGCGTACCGGAGGAGATATGGCAGCTTTTCCCGGTGCTGAAAGAGATGAAGCACCGTCGCGGAGGCGATCTTTCCGGTGGTCAGCAGCAGCAGCTGGCGATTGGGCGGGCGCTGGCGAGCCGTCCACGGTTGCTGATCCTGGATGAGCCTACGGAAGGTATTCAGCCGTCGGTCATTAAAGAGATCGGCCAGGTGATCCGTAGCCTGGCAAACCGGGGGGATATGGCGATCCTGCTGGTGGAGCAGTTTTACGATTTTGCAGCGGAGCTGGCCGACAGCTATCTGGTGATGTCGCGCGGCAGTATTGTCCAGCACGGGCGCGGGGAAAATATGGAGCAGGAGGGCGTTCGAGGACTGGTTGCGATCTGATATGTTATACTATAACATCGTCATTCTTATAACACGGAATGAGGGTTTTGCTTTGGCTGCACACGCTGGAAAAATTGCGCTGACTCTGGGAACGCTGCTGGTAAGCGGCTCGCTTTTTGCCCATTCGCACGGTCATCAGATGACGGAGGCGGAACAGAAGGCGGCGAACGGCGTCTTTGAGGATAAAGACGTCAGGGACAGAAAATTGTCTGACTGGGACGGGACCTGGCAGTCTGTTTATCCGTTCCTGCTTGATGGTTCGCTGGATCCGGTTTTTCAAAAGAAAGCAGAGAAGGGTGACAAATCCGCTGACGAGGTGAAAGCCTACTACCGCAAGGGTTACGCCACGGACGTGGACGCCATTGGTATTGAAAACAACGTGATGGCGTTCCACCGAGGCAAGACGGTGAGCAGCTGCCGCTACGACTACAGCGGCTACAAAATTTTGACCTATGCTTCGGGTAAAAAGGGCGTTCGCTACCTGTTTGAGTGTAAAGATAACGCGAGCCAGGCGCCGAAATTTGTGCAGTTCAGCGACCACATCATCGGGCCGAAAGCCTCTTCACACTTCCATATCTTCATGGGCAACACCTCCCACGAGGCGCTGCTGAAGGAGATGGATAACTGGCCGACCTATTACCCGAATGAGATGTACAAAGAGCAGGTGGTGGAAGAGATGTTGCACCACTAGGCTGTTGGTTTTGCCGGGTGGCGGCTTCGCCTTACCCGGCCTACGATTAGGGTTTTCCAGGTCGGGTAAGCGCAGCGCCACCCGACACGCTATTTTCACTTTTCACGCGCATCCCGCGCAAAATCATCAGCCACGCCGCGACGATGGCGGCCATCATAATAATAAATAACGACCAGTGCGGCAGATGCGTCAGGATCAGCCCGGTGATCATCGGGTTCGCCGCTGCTCCCAGCCAGCCCAGCGCCTGCGCGGAGAAGTAGCTCGCCTTCATGCCCGGCGGGGCGATATTGTCGATCAGCATGTATTCACCCGGCGCATAGATAATTTCACCCAGGGTGAAAATCGCCGCCGCGATCCCCCAGTAAATCAGGTTCTCGCCGGAGAGCATAAACCCACCCAGCCCGAGGATGAAAAAGAGCGTCGCGGCAGTCATTAGCGGGCGGATATTGCTGGCGGAGATCTTGCGGCCAAGCGCGTATTGCAGGGTGACTACCACCACCGCGTTGACGGGCAGCACAACGGCCACCACCTTTTCTGCGAAATCGCTGTCCGCATACGCGGCGAGGACATACTGTGAAATGCAGGTGGCGAACGATCCGCCCACGTAGGACGCCAGCAGACCGGAGAGCGTGTACCAGAACAGCGCCCGGTCCTTCAGCAGCACCGAGGGCTGCCACGGCGCTTTTTCTTCCACGCTGTCAGACGCTACGCTTTTCTGCACAAAGAAATGGATAAACCCGAGAGGCAGCGCGGCGCAGAAGGCCGCCAGCCAGAACGGCAGTTGCAGGCTGTACATCACCAGCAGGGTGCCCATCGGCGGCCCGATGGTCCAGCCGATATTCAGAAAACTGTAGTTGAGCGAGAACACGCGCGCCTTTTCGCTGGTGGTCAGCACGTCGGCAAACCACGCTTTCAGCACCGTTGAGAATACGGAGTAGGCGCAGTTAATCAGGGCAAAGAACAGCACCACCAGCGTAACGTTATTCACCAGCGGAATGGCCACAAACCCGGCAATAAAGGCCACGATGGCGAGCAGCATATAGCGTTTTTTGTCGAACTTATCCGCCAGGATGCCAAACCCCAGGCTAAACACCACGCCTATGGTCAACGCCACGGTAAGGGCGTAGCCAATATTCTCCACGCTCATGTTGTACACGCGCGTGAGATAAATGGTCATAAAGGGCAGCGTTGCCCCGCGGCCAATTGTTAATAACAATGACGACGCCAGCAGCGCTGCGGTTGAGCGCCTGAGAGATGGTTTCATTTTCCTGCCCGACAAATGCTTATGCTTTTTTTGTTGTGTTATTACAGGATTATCATGGGATCGGCAGCTTGTATAGCACCCAATTTATCCGCAAGTGCTTCGCCTCTGTACCAGAATTAATGATCTTCTCGCGGGGCTATTTTTTCTGTTACCTTGAAGTGTTTACAAAAATTTAATAATTCAGGGGTGGAAGATGACGCGTAAAGACGGGCTGTTGGCGTTGCTGGTTGTGGTGGTGTGGGGACTCAATTTTGTGGTCATCAAAATGGGGTTGCACAACATGCCTCCGCTGATGCTGGCCGGTCTGCGCTTCCTGCTGGTGGCGTTCCCGGCGCTGCTGTTCGTTGCCCGTCCGAAAATTCCCCTCAAGCTTCTGCTGGGCTACGGCCTGACCATCAGTTTTGGTCAGTTTGCGTTTCTCTTTTGCGCCATTAAATTCGGTATGCCTGCGGGTCTGGCTTCGCTGGTGCTCCAGGTGCAGGCGTTCTTTACCATTATTCTCGGCGCGTTTGTCTTTGGCGAGCGCTTGCAGGGCAAACAGCTGGCGGGCATTAGCCTTGCGGTCTTTGGCGTGCTGGTGCTGATAGAAGGCAGCCTTAACGGTCAGCATGTCGCCCTGCTGGGCTTTATGCTGACCCTGGCGGCGGGGCTAAGCTGGGCGTGCGGCAACATCTTCAACAAGCTGATAATGCAGCACGAGGCGCGTCCGGCGGTGATGTCGCTGGTGGTCTGGAGCGCGTTGATCCCCATTGTGCCGTTTATGGCCGCGTCGTTTATTCTGGATGGCCCGCAGGTGATGCTGAAAAGCCTGGTGGAGATCGACCTGACGACCATTTTGTCGCTGGTCTATCTGGCGTTAGTCGCCTCAATCATTGGCTACGGCATCTGGGGATCGCTGCTCGGGCGCTATGAAACCTGGCGCGTGGCGCCGTTATCGCTGCTGGTGCCGGTGGTCGGGCTTGCCAGCTCCGCACTTTTACTGGACGAAACGCTCAGCGCGCTGCAACTGTCTGGTGCGGGGTTGATTATGGCCGGGCTGTATATCAACGTCTTTGGCTTACGGGTGCGTCGGGCGACGCGAGTGCGGAGTTAAGGCAGAAAAAAGCCCCGCCATAGCGGGGCAAAAACGAATTACAGGTCGTGGTTGTAATACGGCACGCCTAATTCGTCGGATTTGTCGCTGCCAGCGCCCATGTGATTGAAGTCATAGGGAGACTGGCTTTGCGTGGACGGCATAATCATAGTGTCACGATTATTTTGCTGTCCCGCACTGGGGGTTTGCTCCGCGAAACTCTGGCCGGAAACCAGCACCAGCAAGGTGAGGGCGGCGGAGACGATAAATTTCATGATTTCCTCGGTTACGTCTTAACAGGCGATGATTAACTGCAATGTTTTAGCGGATACAGATAACGGGACTCACCCGGCATACTGGTAATACGGTACTTATGAGGCGGCACGTCAAAGTAGTTCTTGAACGTACGCGTCAGGGTTTGCTGCGATTCAAAACCATAACGCTCCGCCAGATAAAGGATCGGCTCATTGCTTTCTTTCAGCTTCTGGGCAATCTCCGTCAGCTTGCGGCTGCGAATATATTGACCTAATGAATGACCGGTCTCTTTTTTGAACATCCGTTGCAGGTGCCATTTTGAGTAACCTGAACGCTCAGACACTTTTTCAAGAGAGAGCGGAGATTCCAGGTTATCTTCGATCCAGTCCAAAATGCTATGAATGGTGATAGCGTCAGTATTGCGTCTGGACATCGTCATACCTCTTTTTCTGTTTACGGCAGGATTTTCTTGAGTAAAAGCTCAAGCGTTGCCACTTCATCTGCCGTTAAGTTTTTTGTTAGTTCCTGGTGCAGTGTTTGTCCTACTAATTGATGACATTGCTCACACATGGCCGCGCCATCGCTGGTCAGTTTCACCAGTACGCCACGTTTGTCATTCGGGTTAGGGCTTCGTTCGACCCATCCTTTACAGACGAGACGATCCAGCATGCGGGTTAACGCACCCAGATCGACAGAGAGCACCTTTTTCAGCTCAACCGGCGTGATACACACTTCGCAGCGAATGGAACACAGCACTTTGAACTGTGTTGCGGTGATATCCAGCGGTGACAGGTAGTCATTGAGCAGGCGATCTTTTTTCTGGTTAACCATATGAATAAGACGACCCAGTGGGATTATGTCGTTAAAGAGGTCACTGGTGCTTTTCACAATGGTTGCCCTGGCAAGTAGTTTAGTCACGGCAGATATTATTGCTCAGGCAAGTATAAGTCAACTGAATGAATCAGCCGATGCCACGAATTGCTAAAACGCTTCAGGAACTTTTTCAGTACGCTTTTAAATCAGTTACATAATCTGAGGTTATTGGTTGCGCGGGACAATGAGAGTTACGTTACGCGGATGGCTCAGGACGAGGGTTTCCCCCTATAATTGCGGTGTTGAATAAGGATAAGGACTGCGGTGCACTATGTTGGATTTGATTAAGGCAGTGGGGCTTGGGCTGGTGGTGTTGCTGCCGCTGGCGAACCCGTTAACGACGGTAGCACTCTTTCTGGGGCTGGCGGGGAACATGAACAGCGCGGAGCGCAATCAGCAGTCGATGATGGCCTCCGTATACGTTTTTGCCATCATGATGGTGGCTTATTATGCCGGGCAGCTGGTGATGAATACCTTCGGCATCTCCATTCCTGGCCTGCGTATTGCCGGCGGGCTGATCGTGGCCTTTATTGGTTTCCGGATGCTGTTCCCGGCGCAAAAAGCGCACGAATCACCGGAAGCGAAAAGCAAATCGGAGGAGCTTGAAAGCGAACCGAGCGCCAATATCGCCTTTGTGCCGTTAGCCATGCCGAGCACGGCGGGGCCGGGGACGATTGCGATGATCATCAGTTCCGCCTCAACGGTGCGTGATGGTTCGACTTTCCCGGACTGGGTTATCACCGTTGCGCCGCCGCTCATTTTTGGGCTTATCGCCCTTATCGTCTGGGGATCGTTACGCAGTTCCGGGGCGATTATGCGCTGGGTAGGCAAGGGGGGGATTGAAGCTATCTCCCGTCTGATGGGCTTCCTGCTGGTCTGTATGGGCGTGCAGTTTATTATTAACGGCGTGCTGGAGATTGTGAAGACGTACCATTGAGAACAGTGCCGGGTGGCGGCTTCGCCTTACCCGGCAAACTCAACGTCAACCGTGGCTGGTCTGTTCTTCCATCGCGACCGGCCATTTACGGAAGATCAGCACCGACCAGATCAGTGCGATCAACGCCGGAACAGCCCCGAGATAGCCAATGGCCGACATCGACACATGCAGGCTGATCTGATTTCCCACCAGCGCGCCGGCGCCAATTCCCAGATTAAAAATTCCGGAGAAGAGCGACATCGCTACGTCCGTGGCATCCGGTGCCAGCGCCAGCACTTTGACCTGCATTCCCAGACCGATAATCATGATCGCCACGCCCCAGAACAGGCTGAGGATCGCCAGATGGCTTTCGCTACCCGCCGCAGGCATCAGTAACAGCAGGCACGCCAGCAGCAGGCCAATCGCACCGCTTACAAGCGCGGACGCGTGTCGATTGCCCAGCTTCCCAAACAGGACACTGCCGATAATCCCCGCGCCGCCCAGGATCAGCAGCAGAACGGTGGCGAAGTTGGCGCTGAAGCCCGCGACAACCTGTACGAACGGCTCAATATAGCTATAGGCCGTATAGTGGGCAGTGACCACAATCACGGTCAGCAGATAGATGCTCATCAGCGCCGGACGACGCACCAGCAGCGGCAGACTTTTCAGCGAGCCGGAGTGTTCGCTCGGCAGTTTTGGCAGCAGTTTAACCAGACATACCAACGTGATCAGCGCCCCCATGCCGATGGCAAAGAAGGTGGTGCGCCAGCCGAAGTATTGACCCACGATACGCCCGATGGGCAAGCCTAACACCATCGCCAGCGCCGTTCCGGTGGCAATCAGGCTCAGCGCCTGGGCGCGTTTCCCCGCGGGCGCCAGACGAATGGCGAGCGACGCGGTAATCGACCAGAAAACGGCATGGGCAAACGCGATACCCGTGCGGCTGATGACCAGCACCGTAAAGTTCCATGCCATAAACGACAGCACATGGCTGGCAATGAACACCAAAAACAGCCCAATCAGCAGCTTACGGCGTTCCATCTGGCTGGTCAGCAGCATAAACGGCAGCGACATCAGCGCCACGACCCATGCATAGATGGTCAGCATGATGCCTGCCTGTGCCGTCTCCATGTTGAAGCTGGCTGCGATGTCAGACAGCAGCCCAACCGGAACAAATTCCGTGGTGTTGAAAATAAACGCTGCGATGGCGAGCGTGACCACGCGTAGCCACGCGACCCTGCGGGAAACCGTGTGTGTTGTCATAGGGATATCTGGGATTCGTTGCCTGAAAGATGAGGTGACGATCTTAAAGCGTTAAACGGCGAAAACTCAACCGTTATGTGACGTGAATCACAAAATTTACCTTCATGCAGCGGTAGCGAGCGAGGGGGATTTCATTGAAGATAGAGAACAACACAACAAAAACGGGCGGTAACTCGATGCAGGAGATTGATTTTTATCTGGTAGATGCGTTCAGCGCGTCCTCCTTTGGCGGCAACCCGGCGGCGGTATGCCCGCTGAAAGCGTGGCTGCCGGATGAGACGTTACTGCGTATGGCGCAACAGCATAACCAGTCGGAAACCGCGTTTTTTGTCTGCACCGAAGGGGGGATTGAGCTGCGCTGGTTCACCACGCTTACCGAGGTCAATCTCTGCGGTCACGCGACCCTTGCCGCAGCGTATGTTCTGTTCAACGAACTGGACTATCCGGACTCGCGTATTCATTTTGATACCACTTCCGGCCGCCTGACCGTCAGCCGGGAGGGTGACTGGATGACGCTGGATTTCCCCGCCTGCCCGACGCAGGCGCAGATGCCGCCACCGGAGATGCTCTCCGCGCTCGGTATCAGCCGCTATGTCGACGCCCGCATAGGCCGTGCCTGGGTGCTGGTGCTGGAAAACCGCGAGCAGGTGGAAGCCGTTACGCCGGACTTCTCCGCCATGTTGCCGGGCGTTCATAAGGTGGCTGTGACCGCCCGGGATGAAGGGGAGTATGACTTTGTCAGCCGTTTCTTTTCGCCGGGCGTGGCCGTGCCGGAAGATCCGGTCACCGGCTCCGCACACACCATGCTGATCCCATACTGGAGTGAGAAACTCGGTAAAACAAAGATGTTTGCGCGTCAGGTTTCTGCCCGCGGCGGGGACGTCCGCTGCGAACTTAAGGGCGACCGCGTGCTGATGGGCGGACAGGCGTCACTGTATCTCAAGGGCACAGTTTTTCTGCGCTAACTAAATGGATAAGAGGAATAAACGATGCAGGAAATTGATTTTTATCTGGTAGATGCCTTCAGCGACAGGGCGTTCGGCGGCAACGCAGCGGCAGTGTGTCCGCTGGAGTCCTGGCTTGCGGACGAGACGTTGCTCAACATGGCGAAACAGCATAACCAGTCGGAGACGGCGTTCTTCGTGCGCACGGACGAAGGCTTTGAGCTGCGCTGGTTTACCACGCAGGATGAAATTAACCTGTGCGGCCACGCGACCCTGGCCGCCGCGCACGTCATTTTTGAATACCTGGACTATCCGCACACGGAGATTACCTTTAGCACGCGCTTCGTGGGGGATCTGACGGTAACTCGCAGCGGCGACTGGCTGACGCTGAATTTCCCGGCCTGGTCAACCGAGGCCGTCGACAACCCGCCGCCGGCGCTGTTCAGCGCGCTGGGTATTAGCGCGGCGAAAGAGGTGCGCGTCGGTCGTGACTATATGGTCGTGCTCGACAGCCAGCAGCAGGTGGAGGCCCTGACGCCGGACATCGCGGCGATGACCCCGCTGGGGAAAATGGTCTGCATCACGGCGCCGGGGGACGCGTATGATTTCGTCAGCCGCTTCTTCTGTCCGGGTGAAGGGGTGCCGGAAGATCCGGTCACGGGCTCAACCCACAGCATGCTGATCCCGTACTGGAGCGAAAAGCTCGGTAAAACGCAGATGGTTGCCCGCCAGGTGTCCCGGCGCGGCGGCGATTTGCGCTGCGCGCTGAAGGGCGACCGCGTATTGATTGGCGGGCAGGCCACGCTGTATATGAAGGGGAAAGTTTACCTTCGCCTTCAGGATTACGGACAACGTTAATTGCCCGTACGCTGAGCCAGTTATGCAGAAGGCGCTGATGGCTGACGTTCGTTCAGCAGCGCGATAAATGCCTCGAGCTGGCGCGTCATCGCCCCGCGTCGCCACACCAGCCAGGTGGTGAGCCAGCGCCAGTTCTCCGCCAGCGGCCACGCCGCTACCTGGTGGTGCCCCGGCATGCTCTCCAGCATGGAGCGGGGCATCAGCGCAATGCCTGCTCCCGCGATCACGCAGGCGAGCATCCCGTGATAGGACTCCATCTCATGGATCCGTCCCGGCGTGACGCGGTCAGCATGAAACCAGCTTTCCAGATGACGCCGGTACGAGCAGTTGGCGCGAAAGGCGTAAACGTCGCTGCCGCTTACCTGCGCGGCTTTTGATACTTCTGCGTGTCCCGCAGGGGTGACCAGCATCATCTCTTCCCGGTAAACCGGCATGCCTTCCAGCTCCGGGTGCGAGAGCGGCCCGTCGACAAAGGCCGCGCTGAGCGTGCCCTCAAGCACGCCGTCAATCATCGTGCCGGAAGGCCCGGTAGACAGCGCAAACTGAATGCGCGGATAGCGCTGGTTAAACAGCGCCAGGCTTTCCGGAATGCGCACGGCGGCGGTACTTTCCAGCGCGCCGAGGGAGAATAATCCCTGCGGTTCATCCCCGGCGACCACCATTCGGGCTTCGTCGACCAGCGCCAGGATCTGCTTGCTGTAACGTAAAAAATTGTGCCCGGCGGGGGAAAGCCGCAGGCGCTGATTCTCGCGAATAAACAGCTCCACGCCCAGATCTGCCTCAAGCTGACGGATGCGGGTGGTGAGGTTTGAAGGCACCCGGTGCACCTTCTGCGCCGCCTGGGTAATGCTGCCGGTCAGCGCGACGGCGTTAAACATCTCAAGCTGTGTTAAGTCCATGCCATTCTCGATTCGTGAATAAGGTGGTGAGTATTATTCATTTTTAAGAAATACCAGAGTGGGCGACAATGAATCAACCGTTATTACGTGGAGAACATCATGACCTATTCATCTGCAACCCATGCTCTCTCTGTCAACCCGGCGACCGGCGAAACGCTGGCCGCCTGGCCGTGGGCAACGTCTCAGGACGTGGAGCGAGCCATTGCGCTGGCCGATGCCGGTTTTCGCCAGTGGCGACGCGAAGGCATAGCGCACCGGGCACAAAAACTTCGCGATCTGGGTACGGCGCTGCGCAGCCGTGCGGAAGAGATGGCGCAGACTATCTCCCGCGAGATGGGCAAGCCCATTGTCCAGGCGCGTGCGGAAGTGGCGAAATCAGCCAGCCTTTGCGACTGGTACGCCGAACACGGCCCGGCAATGCTGCGCGCGGAATCCACCCAGGTCGAAAATGCGGTCATTGAGTATCGTCCGCTGGGGCCGATCCTGGCGGTGATGCCATGGAACTTCCCGCTCTGGCAAGTGCTGCGCGGTGCGGTGCCGATCCTGCTGGCGGGGAACAGCTATCTGCTTAAACATGCGCCAAACGTGCTCGGCTCGGCGGACCTGATTGGGCAGGTGTTCGCGGATGCCGGCTTCCCGGAGGGGGTCTTTGGCTGGGTTAACGCGACGAATGACGGCGTCAGCCAGGCGATTAACGATCGTCGTATTGCGGCGGTGACGGTGACCGGCAGCGTTCGGGCAGGCGCGGCGATTGGCGCGCAGGCAGGTGCGGCGCTGAAGAAATGCGTGCTGGAGCTGGGCGGCTCCGATCCGTTTATCGTCCTGAACGATGCCGATCTGGATCTGGCCGTCAGCGCGGCGGTGGCCGGGCGTTATCAGAATACCGGACAGGTTTGTGCGGCGGCGAAACGCTTTATCGTGGAAGCGGGCGTGGCAGAAGCCTTTACCCAACGCTTTGTAGACGCGGTTGCGGCGCTGAAGATGGGCGCACCGGATGAAGAAGAGCACTATATTGGCCCGATGGCGCGATTTGACCTTCGCGATGAGCTGCATCAGCAGGTGCAGGCTACGCTGGCGGAAGGGGCGACCCTGCTGCTGGGCGGAGAGAAGATGTCCGGGACCGGTAACTATTACGCACCAACCGTACTCGGCGGCGTCACCCCGGAGATGACGGCCTTCCGTCAGGAGCTGTTTGGTCCGGTAGCGGCAATTACCGTTGCGAACGATGCGGCGCATGCCTTGCAGCTGGCTAACGACAGCGACTTTGGCTTATCTGCGACGGTCTTTACCGCGAACGACGCGCAGGCTGAAACCTTCTCTCGCGAACTGGAGTGCGGCGGCGTGTTTATCAACGGCTACAGCGCCAGCGATGCGCGTGTCGCCTTTGGCGGCGTGAAGAAGAGCGGCTTCGGGCGAGAGCTTTCTCATTTCGGTCTGCACGAGTTCTGTAACGTTCAGACGGTCTGGAAGGATCGCGTGTAATGTTGTTGCCGGGTGGGGCAAGGCCGCTACCCGGCAGTTCATGTTTCCTGTCATTATTCTGCAATGGTTCTGTCATTTTCGTTTCGTAGACTCGCTCGCGTCTAACGTATTGTTACAGAAGAAAATTATGAACCTAACGCAAATTTTTCGCCGTCTTGCGCAGCGCATTATTCCCCGTCAGTTTGGCCTGCTGACCGGCATCTTTTGTATTATTGGCCTTTTCTCCGCTCTGCAACTCTCTTCCTCCTTCCTGCTGACCGCCTCCCTCAATGAAGCCCAGCGTAACGAACAGCGCAATCAGCTGGCCTGGCAGCAGCAGAGTAAGCTGGATCAGGCGCGCGTTTCCCTGCTGGCCGCCAGCGATCTGCTCAACCGCTCCGGCGTTTACTTTATGCAGGATAAAGAGACCGGCTCTGAAGGAAGCTGGCATAGCCTGATGGACGAGGCGCAAAAATCCCTGGCGGCGTCTCAGCAGGCATGGCAAGCCTGGCTTGCGCTTAATCCGCCGAAAGACGAGGGGCTGGTTAACAGCTATCAGCTTTTCTTCGGCGCCATCAGAGAGCAGGCGGAAGGGCTGGTGAAAACCAACAGTATCGATCTCTTTTTTGCCGTACCTGCCCAGGCGTTTCAGACCGATTTTAATGACAACTTTGCGCGCTATCAGCAACGGAGCGAGAAGCAGGCGATACAGGGGCGTCAGTCGTTAATGGAACAACTCTCAGGCCTGCAACGGCTGTTCCTGTTTGCGCCGCTGGTGCTGCTCGCCATTGCCATTGCCGTCTGGTTCGGAATGGCGAAATGGGTGATATCTCCGCTACGCCGTCTGATTGCCCATATCAACCAGCTTGCGGCAGGGGACCTGTCGGGCACGCCGCCTGACGTTATGCGCTTTAACCGGGAAATCAGCCAGCTCAGCAACAGTATTACCGCCATGCAGCGCGGGCTACAGCAGCTGGTGACTCAGGTCAGCGAGGCCACCACCTCCATGGTTGAGAATATCGGGTCACTTGCGCAGGGAAATCAGAAGCTTTATCAGCAGTCTACGCGTCAGGCAAAAGAGCTGGAGGAGGTAACGGCACATATTGCCGACCTCGAAACCCACGTTGAGGGCAATACGGGTTATGCAAAGCTCGCCCGCTCGCGTGCCGATGAGGCCCGACAGGCTGCCGCCGGCGGGGAGCAAATGATGTCTGCGGTGAATGGCTCAATGCAGACGATCGTCGACCGATCCTCAGAAATGCGCGGGATCGTCGCAATGATCGACAGCGTGGCGTTTCAGACCAACATTCTGGCCCTTAACGCCGCCATTGAAGCCGCCCATGCGGGGGAACAGGGGCGCGGGTTTGCGGTGGTCGCCCGGGAAGTGGGGCTGCTGGCCCGAAAAAGCAGTCACTCCACGCAAACCATCCAGGCGCTGATCAACCACTCGCTTCAGGGCATTGAGGAAGGTTCTCAGGTGGTCAACCGTCTGGAGGATAATTTGCAACAGGTCACCGGGCTGGTGGCGAATCTGAGCAGCCTGCTGAACGATATTTCGCTGGCTACCCTGAATCAGGGGGAAAGTATCCATCAGATGACCCGTCAGCTTCAGGCGCTGAATCAGGTATCGCGTCAGACGGATGTGCTGGTCAGCGAAGCGTCGAATGCCTCTGAACGCCTGCATCAGGCATCCGATCTTTTGATGCAGGCCGTCTCGCGTTTTCGTCTCCCTGCCTGACGTGACGTATCAGCCTCTGTTATACTCGCAGCCCGTTTTAGCCTGAGGGCAAGGAGCAAAGTGTGGCTGCGGTCATCCATAATGAGATGCTGGACGAGATTCTGGCGCAGGTTCGTCCGTTACTGGGGCAGGGTAACGTTGCCGATTACATTCCCGCGCTGGCTTCAGTCAGCGGGAATAAGCTCGGCATCGCCATTTGTACTATCGACGGTCAGCGCTTTCAGGCGGGAGACGCGCTGGAGCGCTTTTCCATTCAGTCGATCTCAAAAGTGCTTAGCCTGGTTGCCGCCATGCGCCAGTATGACGAGCAAGAGATCTGGCAGCGGGTAGGCAAAGATCCGTCCGGTCAGCCGTTCAACTCCCTTCTTCAGCTTGAAATAGAGCAGGGTAAGCCGCGTAACCCGTTTATTAATGCCGGAGCGCTGGTGGTGTGCGATATGCTGCAAAGCCGGCTGAGCGCGCCGCGGCAAAGAATGCTGGAAATTGTGCGTCAGCTTTCCGGCGTACAGGACATTGCCTACGATCCGGTGGTGGCGCGGTCCGAATTTGAACACTCCGCCCGTAACGCCGCCATTGCCTGGCTGATGAAGTCCTTCGGCAATTTTCATAATGACGTTGCTACGGTGCTGCAAAACTATTTCCATTACTGCGCGCTGAAGATGAACTGTGTCGAACTGGCGCAGACTTTCCTTTTTCTGGCGCATCAGGGCCATGCCCCGCATCTGGCCGAGGACGTCGTCTCTCCGATGCAGGCCCGGCAAATTAACGCCTTGATGGCAACCAGCGGCATGTATCAGAACGCCGGGGAGTTTGCCTGGCGCGTGGGGCTGCCGGCTAAATCCGGCGTTGGCGGTGGGGTTGTGGCAATTGTCCCCCACGAGATGGCGATTGCCGTCTGGAGCCCGGAACTGGACGAGACCGGCAATTCACTGGCGGGCGTGGCGGCGCTGGAACAGCTGACCAAACGTCTGGGACGGTCCGTTTACTGATGTCCACGCTCGATCCTTTATTTGCGCGCCTGGCTCGCTCGACGTTCCGTTCGCGTTTTCGTTTAGGTACCAAAGAGCGGCAATACTGCTGGGATAAGGGCGTGGAGACTATCGATCGGCATGCGGCCGATTTTGTATCCGCGCGGCTGGCACCTGCACACCCGGTAAATGACGGTAAGCAGACGCCGATGCGCGGCCATCCCGTCTTTATCGCCCAGCATGCCACGGCAACCTGCTGTCGGGGCTGTCTGGCTAAGTGGCACGCTATCCCGCAGGGCGTGCCGCTCAATGCGCAGCAACAACAGTATATCGTCAACGTGATCCATCATTGGCTGGTCATTGAGGTAAATCGTGCCTCCTGAACTGACAATGTCTCTGTTTAAGCTACGCTTTTACTAATGCTCAGCGTCAGGAGACGTTATGAAAGCACCTTTAGTTCCCGTTAATGAAGCGGAGCGCCTGATTGCTCTGCGCGAGTCCGGTCTGCTCGAGATCGACAATAATCCCGCGTTTGATCGTCTGACACGGCTGGCATCACGCTTTTTCAGGGTGCCGCTGGCGATGATCACGCTGGTGGATGACAACGCCGTCATCGTGAAGTCTGCCGAGGGCAAAGTGCCCGTCAGCCAGCCTCGCGATCTCTCGTTCTGTGGCCATACGATTCTGGGTGATGCCCCGCTGGTGGTGAGTGACACGCTGCTGGACGAACGCTTTGCGGATAATCCGCAGGTGGTGGTAGAGGGCGGCATACGCTTTTATGCCGGTTTTCCGCTGCGTTTACGCGACGGGGCGTGCGTAGGATCGCTGTGCATTATTGATTACGCACCGCGCGAATTTACGGCGGCGGATTCCGCCGTGCTGGCCGATCTCAGCGCGCTGGCAGAAGATGAATTTGCCGCAGTCAGCGCGGCCACGACCGATGAGCTTACGGGGTTGTTCAACCGTCGCGGGTTTAATCAGTTTGCGCATTTTGCCCTGTCGGTTGCGCGGCGTCGGGCAGAGCCGTTAACGCTTGGCTGGCTGGATCTGGACCATTTCAAAACCATTAACGATCGCTTCGGCCATCAGGAGGGCGACAAAGCCCTGAAAGCGATGGCTAACCTGATGCGTTCGTCGTTTCGCGAGGCCGATCTGCTGGTACGTTTCGGCGGAGATGAGTTCGCGGTGCTGTTTGCGGACACCGATGAGCCAGGCGCCTGGATCGCTATGCAATATCTCGTCGAACAAACGGAAAAGTTCAACGCGCGCCAGCTGCATCCCTGGTCGTTACAGTTCTCCTGGGGGCTGAGCGAGTTCGATCATCACCGGAACGATATGCAGGCGTGGTTAAAACAGGCGGATACGCAGATGTACGCCATGAAGCAGCTGCATCACCGCGAAAAATGACATAACGAAATCCTATGTCATCGCTTGTTGCGTTACAAAAATGTTAATAGCAAAGTGGAGAGATTCAACCTAAGGACGCGCTATGAACTCTCCCATGCTGATTAAACCTCTTTCCCGGCAGGACATTCTTACCCACCTCGATGACCTGATCGATATTCTTGTCAACTGTGTTAACGGCGGTGCCTCCGTCAGTTTTATGCTGCCTTTTACTGCTGAGAAGGCGCGTACGTTCTGGCTCGGCGTTGCGGACAGCGCCGGGCGCGGCGAACGAACCCTCCTGGGCTGTTTCGATGAAGAGCAAGGCCTAATAGGAACGGTACAGCTCATCACCGATCAGCCTGAAAACCAGCCACACCGCGCAGACGTCGCAAAACTTCTGGTTCACGAGAAGGCGCGTCGTAAAGGGGTAGCCATGGCGCTGATGGAAGCGCTGGAGGCGGTTGCGCGTGAAAAAGCGCTGACGGTGCTGGTGCTTGATACCTCGACCGGCAGCGGCGCGGAGACGTTTTACCAGCGTGCAGGGTGGCAAAAGGTGGGGGAGATCCCACGCTACGCGTTGATGCCGAACGGCGATATGGCGGCGACCTCGGTGTTCTATAAATTTTTGTGATTATTTCCCGCCATTGCGTCATGAGTTGATCCAGATAGGGGTTCTGGTTGTGAAGTTTTGATAAGTTATTACACCAATCTTATCAGGCTGTATGACTAATCATAAAGGACCTCCATTGTGAACACACTCAACCGTCGTGATTTTCCCGGTGCGCGCTACCCTGAACGTATCATCCAGTTCGGCGAAGGTAACTTCCTGCGCGCGTTCGTTGACTGGCAAATCGACCTTTTGAACGAGCACACCGATCTCAACTCAGGTGTGGTGATTGTTCGGCCGATCCAGAGCGATTTTCCTCCGTCGCTGAGTACTCAGGATGGTCTGTATACCACGATTATTCGGGGTCTGAACGAGCAGGGGGAAGCGGTAAGCGATGCGCGTCTTATTCGCTCTGTGAACCGTGAAATCAGCGTCTACAGCCAGTACGATGAATTTCTGGCGCTCGCCCATAATCCGGACATGCGGTTTGTCTTCTCCAACACCACGGAAGCGGGCATCAGCTATCACGCGGGCGATAAGTTTGACGATGCGCCTGCTGCCAGCTATCCGGCCAAGCTGACGCGTCTGCTGTTCGAACGCTTTACCCACTTCAACGGGGCTGCGGATAAAGGCTGGATCATCATTCCTTGCGAACTCATTGACTACAACGGCGAAGCCCTGCGTGAACTGGTGCTGCGTTATGCGCAGGAGTGGGCGCTGCCGGCGGCGTTCATTGCCTGGCTGAACGACGCGAACACCTTCTGCTCGACGCTGGTTGACCGCATTGTTACCGGCTACCCGCGTGATGAGGTGGTGGAGCTGGAAGCCGAGCTGGGCTATCACGACGGTTTCCTGGACACCGCTGAACATTTCTATCTGTTTGTTATTCAGGGGCCAAAATCGCTTGCAGCCGAACTGCGCCTGGATAAATACCCGCTCAACGTCCTGATTGTTGACGATATCAAACCGTATAAAGAGCGTAAGGTGGCGATACTCAACGGCGCGCACACGGCGCTGGTGCCGGTTGCTTATCAGGCCGGACTGGATACGGTAGGGGAAGCCATGAACGACGCGGAGATCTGCGCGTTCGTTGAAAAGGCTATCTATGAGGAGATTATTCCGGTACTGGATCTGCCGCGCGACGAGCTGCAATCCTTCGCCCGTGCCGTAACGGGGCGCTTCCGTAATCCGTACATTAAGCACCAGCTGCTGTCGATTGCCTTAAACGGGATGACGAAATACCGCACCCGCATTCTGCCGCAGCTGCTGGCAGGGCAGAAGACGACCGGCAAACTGCCCGCACGACTGACATTTGCCCTGGCGGCGCTGATTGCCTTCTACCGTGCCGAACGCAACGGTGAGCGTTATCCGGTGCAGGACGATGCGCACTGGCTGGAGCGTTATCAGCAACTGTGGACGCAGCATCACGACAAGCAGATTACTACGCACGATCTGGTTTCGTCGGTGTTAAGCGTGAGCGAGCACTGGGAGCAGGACCTGATACAAGTGAATGGACTGGTAGAACAGGTTGCGCAGGATCTGGATGCGATTTTAAGTAAAGGGATGCGCGATGCGGTGAAACCGCTCTGCTAATCAGACTGCCCGGCGTTTGCCGGGTTTTTTTAGCAACTCTATTTAGTTACAACATACTATAGGATCTTTTTTTAAATCACATGCAGCACCGTGCGGTTTAGGCTAATCAGGTGAGAAAATGCAATGAGTTGTTAACATGCTTGCAACCGTGACGGGGATCACGTTTAATAGCCGCGCTCTTTACTTTTCTGAAGCTGATTATGATTGTTCGTCCTCAACAGCACTGGCTGCAACTGATTTTTGTCTGGCATGGTTCGGTACTACCCAAAATTTATACCCGACTGCTGCTTAACTTCCTGCTTTCCATCGCCGTGATTGTCATGCTGCCGTGGTATACCTCGCTGGGCATCCGGTTTACCGTCGCGCCATTCAGCATTCTGGGCGTGGCTATCGCTATCTTCCTTGGCTTTCGGAACAACGCCTGCTATTCGCGCTACGTTGAGGCTCGTCTGCTTTGGGGGCAGTTGATGATAGCGGCGCGCTCGCTGTTTCGCGAGGTAAAAAACACCTTACCGGATGATAAACATCTCGGAGAGTTTGTCCGCCTGCAAATCGCCTTTGCTAACTGTCTGCGCATGACTCTGCGCAAAGAAATCAATGCCGAGCGGCTTTCTCGCTATCTGTCTCCGGACGATTTACGTAAGGTAATGGACGCCAACTCCCCGGCGAACCGTATCCTGCTGATTATGGGGGAGTGGCTGGCCGTACGTCGACGTAGCGGGCATCTCTCAGACATCCTGTTTCACAGCCTGAACAACCGCCTGAACGATATGTCCATCGTGCTGGCCGGCTGCGAGCGTATCGCCAATACGCCCGTCCCGTTTGCCTATACGCTGATCCTGCACCGGACGGTGTATCTGTTCTGCATCATGCTGCCGTTTGCGCTGGTTGTTGATCTGCATTACATGACGCCGTTCGTCTCCGCGCTGATTTCGTACACCTTTATCTCGCTGGATACCCTTGCGGAAGAGCTGGAAGATCCGTTTGGGACAGAAGATAACGACCTGCCGCTGGACGCCATCTGCAACATGATGGAGCGCGATCTGTTACAAATGAACGATGAAGAGAACATCCCTGAAAGACTGATGCCGGATAAGCATTATCAGCTGACCTGACGGGCATTCCACTCGTCGCGGGTGATTTCCCACAGTTCCGAGTCCAGCACGCCGCTGACGTAGGCTTTTTTTTCTGTCCTGAGGAGCCGCATGCCGCTGCTGTCTGAAATACGTCGGGAGCGGCTATTGGCAGCCGCTTTCGGCGCACGTAGCACCGGTTTGTTAAGCGTATTGAACCAATAATCCGTGGCCGCAATACTCGCCTCCCGCATATATCCCTGTCCCTGAAATTCAGGCGCGAGCCAGAAGCCCCGGTTGTTGTCTTCCACGTCGTACAGGCAAATTAATCCCATCAGTTCATCAGGCGCTTCGCGACGGCAAATCGTCCAGAACCACGCTTTACCTTTGGCCATA
The DNA here is from genome assembly GCF_900322725.1 of Enterobacter cloacae complex sp. NCBI lineage: Bacteria > Pseudomonadati > Pseudomonadota > Gammaproteobacteria > Enterobacterales > Enterobacteriaceae > Enterobacter > Enterobacter cloacae complex sp. Next base: position 4,320,252 of record NZ_LT991957.1, read on the forward strand.
TCGGGCAGCGCAACGTTGTTGACATAGCTTTCAGCACCGTCGTCCGGATAGGGCCAGGGAACGGAAGCCACCATATAGCGAACAATTTCCCAGCGTGGATAACGCTGCTGGATCTGAACAGCATCGGCGGCAACGAGGGGTTTAAGCAATAGGCGTGCTGTCGTCAGCGTGGGTATCGTCATCCGGTGATCTCCATATTTGAGCGTTATGATTTTGTTTGGGTTCTGGTATTTTTATCTTAATTACATTCTGTTCCGTTCTACTGTACTTTATTTACGTTATAAAAGTGTCGGGTTAAAGAAATCAACCTGCTTGATAAGGAGAAGAATATGGTTCTACCTGGGATGAACCTTGATAAAAACTTACCGGGCTATGATTTTGCGAAACTCTCGGGAGTTGGGGCTGCGGATTTTGATTTTAAAGCACTCGGAGCAGCCATGGACTGTAACCGTGAGTTCGCTCACGCGGGAATCATTTACGCTGACGGACCTCAACGCTTCCTGGTTAGACCCGGCAAACGACACCCCCAAGGGCAAAGTGGGATAGTTACGCATATTATTGTGACAAAAGCCTCCTCGCTTCCCTCCGCCTCCACAGCAGGAAAAGCATTGAGTGATGCAGTCTCTTCTACCTCAATGGGAACTGAAATTGCCTCAACCGTTCTGTCATGTGGCGCGATGATCATCACTGGCGGAGTGATGCTTGCTGGAACAGCAGCAACCCCCCTTACAGCAGGCGGGGGAAGCGTATTAGTCGCTATTGGCTATGCCGGAACAGCCGCCACCGGTCTGCAATGTATGAATGGCCTTTATCGAATTTATGATTTGGTTGAAAATGACGGCGCCAACGTCGCCTGGCTGGATACCCAGGACTGGTATGTTGCGACATCCACTTCTTTAGATGTCATTTCCCTGGCAAGCGCAGGAGGTGCATTGAAAGAGGCTGTGACCACCTGGCGCGCAATGAAATCCGTTTCTTCCTTGAAGGCAACCGAGTGGTTAAAAAGTTATCCTCGTCAGGACCGTGCTCGACTGAGTGAGTTAATTATTCGCGCTCAAAACCCTGGTATAAGTAATAAAGAAGTTAAAGCTCTGATTCGTGCAGGATTTTATCCAAAAAGATTCCCAACGGGTCCTGTTCAGTTGGAACTTACCAGGCAATTAGGTCAAGTGGTAACGAGTGCCGCGGCGCTTGCAGGAAGTGCTGTAAGCGGAGTAATTGCCGCTCCAGGGAACATACCTCGCACCAGTAAATACATTATTGGTACTATCCAGTCACTGGCGGTTTTTTGATGAAAATTTTGCCTTTGTTAACCGGACACGTTTCTTATGAACTCCTGCAACACGGGAAACGGATTGAGGACGCTATCGCCCGTCATGACGATGTGTTATTAGACCATTCTACGCCTGAACTGGAGCGCTATTTCTCACGCCCGCTTAGTGAGTTGCCACGGCAAAATGCTTATCCAGTAGCGATATTATTACCACTTTTTCTGATTATTTTTGCGTTGAACTTGCTGCCATTTCTCCGGTTGGTATCAAGTATTTCGCCATCGCTACATGTACTCAGTTTTTTTGTCCCATCGTTAACCATACTTATCTTCCTGATGCTCGCCAGTACACGCCTCGCTCGCGGATACACTTCAGGACTAACAGGATTTTTAGCGCTTTTTATTCTCCTGTTCACATTAACGGTTCTGCAATGGCTTCACTATCTGACTGTTTCTGACGCCAGTAGCTGGCAGCTGATTATTGCAACGATCGCTCTGGTATTAAGCCGCATGGTGTTAAACAGTCGAGGCTTTGTGCTGTTCACGCTATTTTGTCGGTCAAAGCGTCTTGCCACGCTGGCTCGCATCATGCGTTTAAAAAGCAGTAAGGATAATGTGAGGAACACATGACGCTCACCGTACGCCCGTTACGCGCTGAAGATTACCCACAGTGGCGACAACTGTGGGATGGCTATACCCATTTTTATGACTGCTACCTTGACGAGCCCGTCACCGCAGCGACATGGGAAAGGGCGCTGTCAGGCTCATCATCCCTGTTTTGCCGGGTCGTGGAGAAAGACGGCAACGTCATCGGCTTCGCCATGTGTGTCCTGCATGAAGGAACCTGGTCAACCGCGCCGGTTTGCTATCTGGAAGATCTGTTTGTTAATGCTGCCGAACGTGGCGCAGGGGCAGGTAAAGCGCTGATCGATGCCCTGATCGATGAGGGCAAGCGGGAAGGGTGGTCAAAACTTTACTGGGTCACCCGGGCAAACAATCCGGCGCGTAAACTCTATGACCACTATGGTGAAGCCGACGATTACGTCCGTTACCGAATCACCCTATAACCCGATTTGTATCACACTGTATCTGCGCCTGAGAGACATACATGTTTATGCAATAAAACCGCCTCTGCACACATCCCCTATACAAACCCATGGTGTTATATCTCCGTCAACTGAACTCACCCGGAGATAACATCATGCTTAACAAACTCGCCTATTCAGCAGTCGCATTGACCGTTTCGCTTGGCACCGTAATGTCCTGTCAGGCAGAAGCGATGGATAAGGATTACTCGTCGGCTTTTAACCAGGTAAAACAAATTAACGCCGGCGATCTGAACGTCGGTTATGTCGATATCGGGCCGAAAGACGGGCAACCGGTGATCCTGCTGCATGGCTGGCCGTACGATATTCACAGCTACGCGGAAGTTGCCCCCGCGCTGGCCGCGAAGGGGTATCGTGTCATCGTGCCGTCCCTGCGCGGTTACGGCACCACGCGATTTATCTCTGATAAAACACCGCGTAACGGCCAGCCTTCGGCAATGGCGAAAGACATCGTCAACCTGATGGACGCCCTGAATATCAAACAGGCGGTGTTTGCCGGTTATGACTGGGGTGCACGTACGGCGGATATCGTTGCGGCGCTTTGGCCGGAGCGCGTGAAATCGCTGGTCTCGGTGAGCGGCTACCTGATTAGCAGCCAGGCGATTGGTCAACAACCTTTACCGCCGAAAGCGGAGGTACAGTGGTGGTATCAGTTCTACTTCGCCACGCCGCGCGGTGCTGAAGGCTATGCTAAATATACGCACGATTTTGCCCGCCTGATCTGGTCCCAGGCTTCGCCTGACTGGACATTCAGCGATGCCACCTTCAATACCAGCGCCAAATCCCTCGATAATCCGGACCACGTTGCCGTCACGCTCAGTAATTACCGCTGGCGTCTGGGGCTGGAGAAGGGGGAGAAGAAATATGACGCCTATGAACAAAAGCTCGCCGCGCTGCCGAATATTACGGTGCCGACCATCACCATTGAGGGCGGTAACAACGGAGCTCCACATCCGGCACCTGCGGCCTATGCCGGAAAATTTACCGGGAAATATGAGCACCGCACTTTTGGCGCGACGGTTGGCCACAACCCGCCGCAGGAAGATCCGCAGGACTTTGTTAAAGCGGTTGTCGACGCGGATAAGCTCTGACATGTGCTATTTTCAATCCGTTACCTCTTAATCAGGAGCCTGCGGTGGAGCATATTGATCGCATCCTTGTCGTCGATGACGACAGGGATATTCGTGAACTGATTGTCGATTACCTGGTGAAATCCGGTTATCACGCCTCTGGCGCGGCGAACGGGAAAGAGATGCGCGTGATGCTCGACAAACAGCATATCGACCTGGTGGTGCTGGACGTGATGATGCCCGGCGATGACGGTCTGACGCTGTGTCGACAGTTGCGCAGCAGCAAGCATAAGGATCTGCCGATCCTGATGCTTACCGCGCGCAACGAGGACACGGACCGGATCCTGGGGCTGGAGATGGGCGCAGACGATTACGTGGTAAAACCGTTTGTGGCCCGCGAACTGCTGGCGCGTATCAAAGCCATCCTGCGTCGGTTTCGCACCATGCCGCCAAATCTTCAGGTGACCGAGGCAGGGCGCCTGGTGGTGTTCGGCGAATGGCAGTTGGATACCGTGGCGCGTCATCTGATCGATAATGAAGGGATGATCGTGGCGCTCAGCGGGGCAGAATACCGGCTCCTGCGCGTGTTCCTCGATCATCCTCAGCGGGTGTTAAGCCGTGACCAACTGCTGAACCTGACGCAGGGACGCGATGCCGAACTGTTTGAGCGTTCGATTGATCTTCTGGTGAGCCGCGTGCGGCAGCGCCTGAATGAGGATGCCCGCACGCCGGCCTACATAAAAACCGTACGCAGTGAAGGCTACGTGTTTACCATGCCGGTGACCATCGTTGAGGCCAATGAATGACGCTGTGGCCCAAAACATTACTGGCCCGGCTGCTGATCATTGTGCTGCTTGGGCTATTGCTGGCTAACGCACTCAGCCTGACGCTGGTCATGGTGGAGCGTATGCACAGCGCGCGCACGGTTATGCTGGGCAATCTTGAGAATGACGTTGCCACCAGCGTGGCCATTCTCGACCGGCTTCCCGCGAAAGAGCGCCCGCAGTGGCTGGAACGGCTCAGCCGGGGGAATTATCGTTACATCCTTGGCCCCGGGGAAGCAGGCGCCGCGCCAGTGGATAAACGCTCGCGGGACGCGGTTCGTACCCTGAAAGAGACGCTTTCTGCCCAATATCCGCTCCAGTTCACGGCGGTTCCGGGGCCGATCTCCCATATTCAGGCCCATCTGGCGCTCCGCGACGGGGCACCGCTCACCATCGATCTGATCCCGCGTATGCCGCCCGTCGCCAGCTGGTTACCCGTGGTGCTGGTTCTTCAGCTGTTACTTGTCGCGCTTTGTTCCTGGATTGCCGTGCGCCAGGTTGTCCGGCCGTTCCTGCAATTCACGCGTGCGGTTGATTCGCTCGATCCTGCGGCCCATTCACTCATGACTGAAAAAGGACCGATTGAGGTGCGTCAGGCGGCGCATGCCTTTAATGCGATGCAGTCGAGGATACAGACGTATCTGCGTGAACGCGCGCAAATTCTGGCGTCCATTTCTCACGATCTCCAGACACCCATCACGCGCATGAAGCTGCGGGTCGAGATGGCGGATCGGCCCGAGTTGCGCGATAAGTTGATGAGTGACCTCGATAATATGTCGCGCCTGGTACGGGAGGGTATTGCCTATGCCCGTTCATCAGAATCCATTGAAGAGACGACGCTGAAACTGGAACTGAATGCGTGGATTAACAGCATCGCCAGTGATTATCAGGACATCGGTAAAAACGTGCAGTTTCATGCACCCGCTACGCGTCTGCCGATCGTTACCCGCCCGCAGGCCTTGCGTCGGGTGATGACCAATCTGCTGGATAATGCGCTGAAGTTTGGCGATAGCGCGGTAATAGACATTGATGCAGATGAAAATCAGGTGGCAATCCGCATTCTGGATAACGGTCCTGGTATTCCTGAGGCTGAACTGGAAGCCGTGTTACAGCCGTTTTATCGGGTTGAAACGTCGCGCAACCGCGACACGGGCGGCACCGGATTAGGCCTCGCGATTGCCGCGCAGCTCACCGCCCAGCTTGACGGGAAACTGCATCTTGCAAACCGTAACGAGGGCGGGCTGGCCGTCAGCGTGACCCTTCCGCGCGGTTAATTGTACTCCTGTGTATCTGCACGCCGCGCCGATACACGGGCAGACGAAATGCAGCTTTTAGCACACAGCCTGAACACATTCTTACGGTGAAATGACCTCACTGCACCTTCGCAGCAACGGTATTGTGAGGTCCTTATGTTTCTGATAATTGCTTTTTTGGGTGGCATGATTAGCCTGCTCAGCCCGTGTACGCTTCCGGTCATTCCTCTGCTGTTCGCCGGTTTCCAGGGGCAGCGCAAACACATTCTGGCGCTACTCGGGGGGATGATTGTGATGTTTACGTTGGTGGCGATGTTGGTCACGGTTGCCAGCGAGTGGATCGCCGACGCTACCGTTATCGCCCGCTGGATTGCGCTTCTGGTGCTGGGCATCGCCGCACTGGCTCTCATTTTCCCACCGTTCGCACAACGGATTGCCAGCCCGGCGGTCAGCGTCGGGAACGTGCTGAACACCCGCAGCGCACAGACGCGCGGCATGTTGTCGGCATTTCTGGCAGGGCTGTCCGTAGGACTCCTGTGGTCTCCCTGTGCCGGACCGATTCTCGGGGCAATATTCAGCATCAATATTGCGGGTCACTCGGTCATTGCAACCGGCGCGCTGTTAGCCGCTTACGGCGGAGGATGCGCGCTGATGCTGGGGCTGCTTGTCATCGGAGGGCGTAAGCTGATCACCCCTCTGAGGGCAAAATCCGCGTTGATGGCGCGTCTGCGTCAGGGAGCAGGGGTAATGATGTTAGCCGCCGTGGCCTTTAACGCCTCCGGAATGAGTTCGTCGCTGAAAGGAGCTAACGGCATTGCCGACCGTCTGGAAAACGCCCTGTTGAACCTTGCGCAACCAGCCTCCACGCAGGTGAAACTACAGCCGGTGGCTGACGCGGAGCCGAGCAGCCAGCTGCCGTCCCTGGACGGCGGTACGGGCTGGATAAACGGTGACCCTGTCACGTCTGCATCCCTGCGGGGGAAAGTGGTGCTTATCGATTTCTGGACGTGGGATTGTATTAACTGCCAGCACACGCTCCCGCACGTACGTGACTGGGCGAAGAAATACCAGTCTGAAGGCCTCGTGGTGATTGGTGTTCACACCCCGGAATATCCATGGGAAAAGCCGTTATCATCGGTGAAAAACGCGGTCAACAAATGGCAGCTGCCGTACCGCGTCGTGACGGATAATAACTATAAAATCTGGAGCGCGTTCGGAAATCAGTACTGGCCGGCGCATTACTTTTTCGATGCGAAAGGGCAACTGCGTTACACCTCGTTCGGCGAAGGTCACTACGACAAGCAGGAGGCCGTTATACAACAGCTGCTCAAGGAGGCGCGTTCCTGATCCGGCTCAGGGTGCCCGCTGAGCAACCATAAACAGGCGTGGAAAGGCCAGCAGTATCTGCCCGTTCTCCTGGAGCGGATACTGCTCTACCAGCCGTTCATGATAGCGTTTCAGAAAGTTTTTCTGCTCGCTCTCGTTGAGATCCTGCAACCACGGCCTTAACCCCGTTGCGCTGACCCAGTCAATGATCGCCTGATGAGAACTCATCTGATGGAAGTAGGTGGTGCGCCAGATATCCACGTCGCATCCCGCTTCCGTCAAAATATCGTAGTAGGCATGGATGCCCGGCAACGGCTCGCGGCCACGATCGGGGTAGCCCTGTTCCGCTGCAACTTCACGCATCAGGGCGTGCGTCGGCTCAAGCCAGTTGTCGGGCATTTGCACCGCCAGCACGCCGTTTAGCTGAAGTAGTGAAACCAGATGTGGCAGAAGGTGGTAATGGTCCGGGATCCATTGCAGGGAGGCGTTGGCGTAGATCAGGCTAAGAGGCTGTTCAGGTTTGTAGTGACGAATATCCGCTTCAATAAACTGACAGTCTGGCAGAGCCTGTCGGGCTTCATCCAGCATGGCAGGGGAGTTATCCACGCCGGCGATCTGCGCTGTAGGCCAACGCTGTTTCAGCAGTGCCGTGCTGTTACCCGGCCCGCAGCCCAAATCCACGGCAGTCGTTACGTCAGCAAGCGGCACCCGGGCGAGTAACTCAGCGGCGGGACGCGTGCGCTCTGCGCTGTACTGAAGATAAAGAGAGGGATCCCAGTCGGCCATTTTCGCATCTCCATGTTGAGGTGTTCAGCAAGAATAGCACAGGCAGAAACCTGCGCCGCGGCAGGTATCTGGATAACCGTGAGATTATAAAATGCCTTTCAGGGCTACGTGATAAAGCAGCATGATGGTTTTACCGTCGACAATCTGGCCGTTCTCAATGCCCCGTAGCGCGTCGTCCAGCGTCATTTCCAGCACGTCGATATCTTCCCCCTCGGCCTTAACGCCGCCGCCCGCGCTGGCCCGATCCTGCGGGTGATATTCTGCCAGATAGAAATAGAGCTTTTCGGTAACGGAGCCCGGGCTCATGTAGGCCTCACAAACTTTCTCAACGCGCGTCACCTTAAACCCGGTTTCTTCTTCTGCTTCGGCCTTAATCCGGCTTTCAGGATCCAGGTTATCAAGCAACCCCGCGGCTGCCTCAATGAGATCCTCTTCGTGACCATTGATAAACACCGGGAAACGGAACTGACGCGTCAGAATGACGGTTTTGCTGTCGCGATTATAGAGCAGGATCGTCGCGCCATTCCCGCGGTCATACACTTCACGCTCTTGCCGCTGCCAGTCGCCATCGCTGCGCTGGAGGTCAAAAGTGTATTTTTTCAGGTTATACCAGTTATCGGACAACGTTTCGCTAGTGATAATACGTATATCTGCACGTTTTGATTGCACGTTTAGCTCTCCTCTCGTAGAGTAAACATCATAAGCAGCACTATCGTGCAAAAACAAGCCATATCGTGCAATATCGGGAATAAAAAATGCTCACCAGTCAGCGTAAACAGTTAATCCTTGAAAAGCTGGAGGCGGAAGGCCAGGTTCAGTCTACTGCGCTTAGCCACTTATTTTCGGTGTCTGAGGACACTATTCGCCGGGATTTACGCGAACTGGCGGCAGAAGGGCGTTTGCAGCGTGTCCACGGCGGCGCGCTTCCGGCATCGTCAGCGATTGCGCCTTTTGCCGAGCGCCAGTCCGTTAAAATGGATGCCAAGAAACGCGTGGCCCGTCGGGGCGCGCAGCTCATTTCGCCGGGGCAGGTGGTGATTGTCGATGGCGGGACAACCACCTCAGAACTGATCACGTTTTTACCGCCAGATCTACGGATTACCGTGGTGACGCACAGCCCGGGTATCGCATTGGGGCTGGTCGACCATCCGAGCATAGAAGTGATCCTGATTGGCGGCCGATTGTATAAACATTCCATCGTCACGGTCGGCGCGGCCGCTATTGAAGGCATCAACAATATTCATGCAGATCTGTTCTTCATGGGCGTCACTGGCGTTCATCCCGAGGCCGGACTGACTACAGGAGATTATGAGGAAGCGTGCATCAAACGTGCATTTTCCGGCAGAGCGGCGGAAACGGTAGTACTGGCCTCGCCGGAAAAGATCAATACGGCCTCGGCGTTTGTGATTGGCGATTTGTCGCTGGTCAATACGCTGGTCGTTGAGGACACAACGGATGAACGCTGGGTCAACGCCATGAAAGAAAAGGGCATTGCGGTGATCGCAAGCCAGTAAATATCCGTTTTTTTGCCAGCCTGACTGCGGGGCTGTCAAACAGACAAAGGTTATGCGTCACGCTGATTCTTAGACTAACGCTTTCATTCGTTTAAGGACAACCCATGAAAGCGATCTCCATTCTGGCCTTCGGCGCGGACCCAACCGCGCAACGCCTGTCAACTTCCGCCATTCAGCAAGCCATCAATACCGCGCAACGCAACGACGTCATCGTTATACCGCAAGGCCATTTTCTGACCGGAGCACTGTTCATGAAAAGTGGAGTATCGCTTCGTCTGGACGCCGGCGCTCGGCTTATGGGAAGCCAGGATTTAGCAGATTACCCGCTGATTGATACCCGGGTAGCCGGCATTGAAATGCGCTGGCCGGCAGGCATCATTAATATTATCAACTGTGAAAACGTCAGCATTACCGGTACGGGCACGATAGACGGGCAGGGTGCAGTCTGGTGGCAACGCTTCTGGGGCGAGGACGAGCACAGCGGAATGGTCGGTGACTACAGCGCCAGAGGGTTGCGCTGGGTGGTTGATTACGACTGTCAGCGCCCGCGCAATGTTCTGGTTTATGAAAGCCAGACCATTTTGCTGCGTAACTTCACCAGTCGGGAATCCGGATTCTGGAACATGCACCTCTGTTATTCGCGCCATATCGCGGTTGAGGGCGTGCAGATTAGCAATTCTGCGGGGCCGAGCACCGACGGAATTGACATCGACTCCTGTGAACAGGTGCGGGTTGAACGCTGCATCGTTTCCTGCAATGACGACAATATCTGCATCAAATCAGGACGGGGTCGCGAAGCGGCGCAAAAAGCACGTCCCGCGCGGGATATAGTGATTCGCGGCTGTACGCTGAATAAAGGGTCCGGGATCACCCTTGGGAGCGAAACCTCAGGCGGCATTGAACGCGTCCTGATCGAAGATAATGCGTTTAACGGTACGGGCGTTGGATTTCGCATTAAGTCTGCCCGCAACCGAGGCGGGTTCATTCGGGATATTACCGTACAGAATTTGCGACTTACGGACGTACGCTTTCCTGTTCTGATCCAGCTGAACTGGTTTCCGCAGTACAGCTATGGCCATCAGGACAATTTATCGGAAAAACCAGAACACTGGCGCAAGCTGGCTGAGGGCGTCGAGGGAGAAGCCGGGCTTACTGCGGTCAGCCGCCTGACGCTTAAAAACATTGTGGCCCGGCGATCCGCCAATACCATTTTTTCACGCGCGTTTTTCATTGAAGGGTATCCGGAGCGTCCGGTATCCGGGCTCGTGCTGGAAGGTATTGCGATTGATGCCACCGAGTTCGGTAAGATTTCGGGCGTTGACGGGCTGCACTTTAACGATGTCCATGTCACGGCAAGGGAGGCCACGCGGGACAGCAATGATGTTTATGAGCGTTGAGAGCACAACACTCATTGCATTTTTTAAAGCAATCTTTTCAATGCTACACTGTCCGCAACCATAAATTTCCTGAATCAAATGACTGATGGCTATGACTAATTTTGAACGTCCGAAACTACAGCTTCCAAACGGCGCAGATAAACTGTTGTTGCACTCGTGTTGCGCCCCTTGTTCCGGTGAGGTCATGGAGGCCATTCAGGCGTCGGGCATTGATTACACCATCTTCTTTTACAATCCGAACATTCATCCGCAGAAAGAGTATCTCATCCGAAAGGAGGAGAATATTCGTTTCGCTGAGAAACATGGTGTGCCATTTGTCGATGCAGATTACGATACCGATAACTGGTTTGAGCGCGCCAAAGGTATGGAGTGGGAGCCTGAGCGCGGCGTTCGGTGCACCATGTGCTTTGATATGCGCTTTGAGCGCACAGCGCTGTATGCCGCTGAAAATGGCTTCAGCGTGATCAGCAGCTCGCTCGGAATTTCCCGCTGGAAAAATATGCAGCAGATTAACGACTGCGGACAGCGCGCCGCCGCGCATTATCCGGGAATGGTGTACTGGGATTACAACTGGCGTAAGCAGGGAGGATCGTCGCGCATGATTGAGATCAGCAAGCGCGAACAGTTTTATCAGCAGGAGTACTGTGGCTGCGTTTATTCACTGCGTGATACTAACATGCACCGTAAATCACAAGGCAGGCCGCTGATTAAACTCGGTAAACTTTACTATGGTAAGGAAGATGAAGGTCAATAGTATGAGAGACGCCTGGAACCGCACCAGATTTTGCGCCGTGGTGTAACTTTCGCGGATTGGGGATTGGCCTGAGACGGACGCTAGAATTTAGCTTCTTTAATCTTAGTGCGCATAATGTATATTATGTTAAATCACTTATTGCGATAATTTGTTTACGATTTGATCGCTGAGTTAACGCTGCTATTATCTAAGTCTAAAAGTTGGAATCATAAATTTTTTCAATAAATTACCCTGCTAATTCACAGTCCTCACGGAATGAAGGAGCTCTCCGATGAATTTACCCAGTCAGCAGTCGCCTGACAGCACCCTTCCCTCTTATGATCTCTCGCGCAGCCTTGGCTTACTGGCCGGTACTGATATCGACTTTAAAAAGCTGGCTGCGCAGCTCGACTGCACACGTAACTTTTACAATGTCGGCATCATTTTCGATGATGGCAAGCAACGCTGGCTGGTTCGCCCGTCACGACGCATTGCTGATGTGAATCAGAGCACCGTCAGCCATGTGGTCATAAGTAGAATTCCAGATGCTAAGGAAACCAGTGCGGAAAAAGCCGTGGTGGCAACGTTAACCACGCCAGCACTTGCGACAGAAATCACCTCAACCGGTTTCGCCTGTGGCGCGATGATTGTTACGCTTGTCATGGCGTTTGGTGCCGGTGCGGCCGTGCCTTTAACCGCTGGCGGATCCGGCGTGATTGCGGCGATTAGCCTGTCCGGCACGCTGGCTACGGGAGCACAATGCATGATTGGCGCGGGCCGTCTGCTGGCTATCCATAACGACCATGGTTCCGATGTTGCCTGGCTCGACAGTCAGGACTGGTACGTTGCCACCACGACGGTTCTGGACGTTATTTCGCTGACTGCGGCAGGAACCGCGCTACGAGGTACTTTAGAAACGTACAAGCTGATGAAAGCGGCATCTTCAAGTAAAGTTACCGCCTGGTTCCAGAGCCTGAGCCGTGCCGAGCGTAAGCGCATCACGGAAGAAATTATTAAAGCGCAGAATCCAGGCATCTCCAGTGCTGGCGTAAAGGCCGCGATCCGTGCAGGTGTTTATCCGAAACGTTTCCCCAGCGAATCGTTACAAAAATCACTGCAACGCGAGCTAATGAGTGCGGTCAATAACGCATCTGCCTTTGTGGGGAGTTCACTCACAGGGACTATCCGCAATCCACAAAATACCGTCCAGTCAGGACGTTATGTGGTTGGTGTGTTGCAGTCTTTTTTACCTAACTAAACGCTGAGTATTAAAATGTTTAAAGTTTTAACCCGTCGCCTGCAATATTGTAACGAGGTGTCCTCCAGCATAAAAAATGCCGCCCCGACACAGTTGCAGCAGCTGAAGACGCAGTTGGCTGAAGATATGGGTAAGCCTGTGGGGCTACATACTATGGGCATTCCGGCGGCGGTCAGTACGCTCGGGGTGATTGTCAGTTTCGCCATTCCTCAACTGTGGCTGGGGTATGGCGTACTCGCTGCACTCGGTCAGCCAGCAGAGCGCGTATTCGTGTGGGTTGTGCTGATCGCCCTGCTCTTCGCCGGCATCAACGGAGTGACGATGTTTATGATTGGCAAAGGTAGCATGCGTGCCGTGCGGTTACATCTTATGTTAGCTGTGCTAAGCCTGGTATTAACGGCAGCCTATCTGCTGGCCGCGCTGAGCGGTAGTTCTTCTCCGGGCGTCAGCCTGACCGCGGCGCTGGTAAGTATTGTCATGCTTGGGCTTAGCGGAAGCTGTATCCTTTCTACCGCTTTCTATAAGATGCTGCTATTTACTTTGCATAACAGAGTCTGGCGCAAGCTTATCAGCCAGACGCGCTAAACATTTATTCCATAAAGAAATCCCGCCGCTTCCGGCAGGATTTCTTTATGGCTTTTATACCGAGAGGTGCTAAACAATCGATCATCGAGTAAGAGGAAGTCTCAGAAACAGTGTCCGTTCCTGAGTCTGCGATGCCCTGAAGCCATGGTGAATATAAAAAGCCTTGGCTTCCTCAGTCAGTGCGTGAACCATGATCGCCCGCACGCCGATGTTTTCTGCCACCCGATAACAGCGTAAAACAGCATCATGGAGCAAATCGGCTCCCAACCCCTTTCCACGTAATGAGACATCGACTGCCAGACGGGCAAGTACAATCACGGGAATGGGATCAGGCATGTTACGCCGTAGATTACCGGTCGCTTCCGTATGGTTAACGCTGCCGGTAGCCAGTGAGTAAAAACCCGCTACCTGCTTCGTGCCCGTTTTACAAACAACGAACGTTCGGGCTGCGCCGAGCGCCTGGTTTTTCAGACCTCTTTGTTTTAGCCATTCGTCAAGCACGGCTTCCCCACTGACGAACTCCGCCAGTTGATGGACGCTGGTTAAAGGCTCTGGTGCGGTTACACGTCCCACTGGGGTTTCCTTGCCAGCAGTTTTTCTAAGGCAGGATCGTCCGCCACCGGGGCATCGAGCATATCAATGAACTCGGCATACTGTTCATCGTTAAAATTGAATACACGCCGATCGAGGATCACATTCTCGGCCGCCTGGCAGGCCATCTCCAGAATGAAGTCCGTACGTGATTTATGGAGGATCTCTGCGGCGGCATCGATAAGCGCCCGCTGAGATTCTTTGGCTCTAAGATTGAGCTGAACATCTGATTTCATGGGAACACCTCTTGTATAGCATTTGCTTTACAAGCATAGCACAAGCATTGTGTATAGCAATCTCTATACAAAATCATACGGAAACCGTTAACGATAAGACCTGCTCTCACCACATATCCCCAGAATTGTCTCTCTCAGCCAGCGATGGCCAGGGTCGCGCTCCATTCGCGGGTGCCACATCTGCGACACCGTTATACGCCGGCTTTTGAACGGCAGTTCGAAAACGTGTACCTGGTCTGTTACCTGCTGATTAAGTAAATAGAGCGCGGGTATCATGGCGATAAGATCCGATTCCAGCGCCACGGACAGAGCCGTCGGAAATCCCGGTACGACGCTTGCGATTTTACGCTTCATCCCTATCCCGGCCAGCGCATCGTCCACGGATCCTTGCAATGCACCCTCGGGTGACGCCACCACATGGCCCCACGAGACATAGTCGTCCACGCGTATGTCTGCCAGGGCAGCCAGCGGGTGTCCTTTACGCACAACGCCCACAAACCGATCCTCAAACAGCCGTTGCAAACGGATTTCAGGCCCCATATTGCTCTGAACGCCAATCTCCAGATCGACCAGCCCTTCCCGAAGATAGCGCGACGTTTTTTCCGGCTTGGGCGCAAAGCGTATACAGACGCCCGGCGCGGCGTTGGCCACAGCCGCTATAAGCGCAGGCCCAAACGCCACCACAAAACCGTCGTTTGCCCGGATGGTGAAAAGGCGCTCCAGAGTTTCCACGTTGAACGTTTCGGTTGAGGGCTGCAATACCGCCTTCGCCTCGTGCACCGCGTGCCGGGCGCGATCCCGCGTTGCTTCGGCCCACGGGGTCAGGACCATGTTTCGTCCGGCGCGAACCAGAATCGGATCGCCTGTGACGTCGCGTAACCTGCTCAGCGTGCGGCTCATGGCCGAGGTGCTGAGGTTCAAACGACGTGCCGCGCCTGCCACGCTCGTTTCACTCAGCAGTATGTCGAGCGCTATTAGCAAATTAAAATCCGGATCGGACATTTCCCCTCCTCCCTTCACATTCGGATAAGGCGTTTCATGCAACGATAAGGTGCAAATGGTGCGCCTTCCGCCCGGTAAAAGCCATCTTTATAGTTTTGTCATCCATAATCTTTCAGAGGACAACATGATGACGCTCTTTTCCAGTCAACCCGGCGACGAAGGACTGCCTGGCCCGGCGCGCGCACGGGTGATGGCCGCAGTCATGACCACCACGTTAATGGGCGTATTTGATGGCACCATGATCAATATTGCCCTGCCGTCTATGGCTCAGGAGATGCAGGTATCTGCCGGTTTTGCCGTCTGGTTCGCCAACGGATATTTACTGGCGGCTGCGATGTCGCTGGCGATATTTGCGGCGCTTGCGGCCCGCCTGGGTTACCGCCCCGTATTTCTCGCAGGCCTGACGACCTTCACCCTGACGTCACTGGGCTGCGCGCTGGTGAATACCCCGGAAGCGCTCGTCGGCATGCGTGTGCTTCAGGGGATCGGTGGCGCAGCGACGCTGAGTATTGCCCCCGCGATATTGCGGTCCGTGTTTCCCGGACGATTGCTGGGCCGCGTTCTTGGGCTGCACGCCCTGCTCATCGCCTTCAGCTCCGCTATCGGGCCGGTATTGGGCGGTACAATTCTTCATATGCTGAGCTGGCAATGGCTGTTTGCGATAAACGTTATTCCGGGCGCTCTCGCCTTGTATCTGGCTGTCAGAGCGCTGCCGCATGATGCGGTTCGAACGCAAGCGCCCTTCGATACACCGGGGGCAATATTGTCGGCGCTGCTGTTGGGCTCAACGATCGTGGCGGCGAACAGTTTCCGAAATGCAGAACATCACATCATCAGCCTCTGCTGGTCGGCGCTCGCCGCGCTAAGCGGCATCGCCTTTGTCTGGCAGATCCGCCGCTCGGCTAACCCATTATTGCCGCCTGCCATCTTCAAAAATGAACGTTTTACCCTCGCGGCCCTTACGTCGATGATGGCGTTCGTCAGCCAGGGGATCGCCTTCATTGCCCTGCCGTTCCTGCTTCAAAGCGTCTATGGCTTTAGCCCGCTCGTCTCTGCCCTGCTGTTTACGCCGTGGCCGCTGGGGATCGTGCTGATTGCACCGCATGCAGGCCGGTGGGCGGACACGATTTCGGCTCCGCCGATCTCCACTCTCGGGCTGATGATTTTCGCTGTGGGGTTGGGGCTACTGGCGACGCTGCCTGCCAGCCCAGCCATGTGGGACATCTGTCTGCGGTGCCTGGTGTGCGGTATGGGGTTTGGCTGCTTCCAGAGCCCCAATAACCGGGAGATGCTCTCAAACGTTACGCGTGACCATGCGAGCTTTGCTTCAGGCGTTTTGTCCATCATGCGGACGTTCGGACAGTGTCTCGGTGCAGCGGTTGTAGGGGTAATGCTGACAGCAGATGGAGGGCCCGTTCATGCTGCGCTGTGGATCGCCACGGCAGCCTCAGCGGTATCCGTATTGGTTAGCGTAAGCCGGTTACGTTCGCTGAGGCTGATAAAATGAGGCCAGGCTGGGCTACTCCAGCGCCAGCAGCGCAAAGCTCGCCAGCCAGTGTCCGCCGCTGTAGTGACTGCCGACGACATGCTCCACGCTTGCCGAAAGATGGCGCGCAACGGCATCGCGTAATGCCTGCCGGGCGCGATGATTCTCCGGTAAGGCACGGGCAATGTGCTTCATGCACCACGCGCGGCTGAGGTTGAGCCCGTCCAGGTGCGCAATTTTCGGATCGGTGCGGTCGCTCACCTCTGCCGGATGCATCAGCGCAGAAACGGACGCGATTTCGGGTAGAAACGCATCGAACCAGGCCGGGAAATCCTCCTCCACCTTGCTCATCAGCAGGGCCTCGGTCAGTGCCCCGGAGATATACTCGTCGCCGCCCGGCTCATAATGTGCCGGATAATGCGTATCCGCGAGATAAAACCGCGTCGATGCGTCCAGGATGGCGTGCTCAAGCGTGTCGTCGTTTACCGCGCGGGCATAGTCCAGCCCCAGCGCGAGGGCAAACGCCGTGTTGTAGTGCGTCCCGACGCGGATCGGATAGGTAAGCTTGCTGAGGTAATCCACCAGCCGATGGCGAATGTCCAGGGTTAACGGTTGCAGCGTCTGGTACCAGCGCTCCGCCTGCGGCAGCGTCGATTGTTGCAGCTCCTGCGCCAGCGCCAGCAGCCAGCCGTAGCCATAGGGCCGTTCAAACGACGCGCGGAACGGCGCGGTAAAATAGGCCAGCTCCTTCGCCACCTTCTCATCGGTCAGGTGTTCGTCGAACAGGGCGATAATCTCCTCCCGACACGGCAGTTCGGGATAGAGACGCAGGCAGCGCAGCAGTAACCAGTAGCCATGTACAGCCGAATGCCAGTCGAAGCAGCCGTAAAATATCGGATGCAGCTCGCGAGGCGGCAATACGTCACCGTCATCGTTGAGCAGGTGCATAATGTGGTTCGGGTATTCCTGACGTAAATAGGCCAACGGCATTCTGGCGAAGGCGTCAGCCTGATGTTGCGTTAATTCCATAGCGGCTCCTTAGCGAAACACGAGGAAATACATTAAGAACACGTTCACCACCAGCAGGGTTAACGCGGTCGGGATCTGGATCTTGATGACCTGATATTTGTCTTTTAGCTCCAGTAGCGCGGCAGGCACGATGTTGAAGTTAGCGGCCATAGGCGTCATCAGCGTGCCGCAGTAGCCCGCGTACATGCCGATAGCCAGCAGCGGTGCCGGGTTGCCGTGATGAACGTTAATCAGGAACGGCAAGGCAATACCGGCGCTCAGCACCGGGAACGCCGCAAAAGCGTTACCCATGATCATGGTAAACAGCGCCATCCCCACGCAGTAAATCACCACCAGCATGAAGCGGCTGTCCGGGTTCACAAACAGGCTGACCACCTTCTGCACCGATTCACCGGTATTGGCCACCACAAACACCCCACCGAGCATGGCGAGCATCTGCGGCAGGATCACCGCCCAGCCGATGGTGTCGACCAGCCGACGAGACTGACGAATCGCGTGCAGCGGCGTGCCTTTCGTCAGCCACCAGCCCGTGAGGATCGCCGCCACGCAGGCCACGCACAGCGCCGCCAGGGTGAGCTGTTTCTGGTCGAGCAGGTAAACGCCGCCGATCGAGACGCCCTTCAGGAACAGCGTCCCGATCACCGTCACCACCGGGATCATCAGTGCGGGTAAAAACAGCCAGTTTTTGAGCCGGTTCGACGAGGCAACGCGCTCCTCCTCGGTAGCCATTTTATAGTGCCCCTTCCCGACCAGCCCGAAACCGGCCAGCAGCGCAATCACGATCACGGCGCCGCCAATAATGCGATACGCCAGCGACCTGCCCAGCTCCTGCACCATCAGATCGCCAAACAGGAAGATCCCGCCGAAGAGGAACCAGAACAGCGCGGTCGTAAAGCGTTTCGGGTTGGCGCGATCGCGTAGGGTCATCACAACCAGCAGCATCACGACGAAGCCAATCAGGTAGTACACGCGGTTTATGGTGATGAGCGTCATCATGATGCGATCTCCTGCGTGCCCTGCTCTGCTTTCCAGGCCATCACGTCGCGACGAATGCTGGCGTCAAGGCGCAGCAGGCGTGTCATATGGATAATCAGGGCCGCGATGGCGGTCGGGATGGCCCACAGGCCGATATGCAGCGGCTCGATCCCCTCGATCCCGTTCTCCTTGAGGAAGGCGTCAATCAGCAGCACCGCGCCGAAGGCAATAAAGATATCTTCCCCAAAGAAAACCGCGATATTGTCGCAGGCGGCGGCATGGGCTTTGATTTTGTCGCGAATGTGCTGCGGCAGGTCGCCGTATTCATTCAGCGCGGCCCCTTCCGCCATCGGCGCCAGCAGCGGACGCACCGTCTGCGCGTGGCCGCCCAGCGACATCAGCCCGAGCGCAGCCGTCCCTTCGCGGGCGACAAAGTAGAGCATCAGGATACGCGCCGAGGTGGCGCTGGCGATCTTCGCCACCCATGCCTGGGCGCGCTCTTTCAGCCCGTAATACTCCAGCAGGCCAATCACCGGCAGGATCAGGATGAAGGTGGCAAGCGATCGGCTATTCACAAACTTTTCGCCAAAGGTTTCCAGCAGCATGCCGAAATCCATGCCAACCAGCAGGCCCGTCGCCAGCCCCGCCACCACGACAACCAGCAGCGGGTTGAAACGCAGTGCAAAACCAATAACCACCACCGGAATCCCGATAAGCGGCAACAGTGTAGAACTGTCCATAAACGTTACCCTATCCAAAGTGAGCGTTGCGCGCCGACGGCTATTTTTTATACTTCGCAGCAGAGCGAAGCCGGTGCATTACGGCGCGCGATGTTGTGTTTTGCGTCAGGCTCCGCAGAACCTGCACTAAAAAGCTATATCTGAACGTCAAAAACATGTAAACAATTTATCAATAAAATGTTCTTATTTTATCGACGGGTTTACATTCTGAAGAAAGGATCGGTATGACGACTAAGAAAACGAAGGCAGCGTTAAACCACGACGATATTGCGGACGGGCGTATCGTCTCCTCCCGTCATCTGGTCTCAGAGCGGTGTGCCGAATTATCGGAGCTGGAATACGCCCTGATCATGACCAGCAACGCGTTCAACAAGTGGATGGTGCGCTGCATGACCGCAGCAGGTGAACCGGATATGGGAGCCTTTGACGTTTCGCTTCTGCACCACGTGAATCACCGCAACCGCAAGAAGAAGCTGGCCGACATCTGCTTTGTGCTGAACGTGGAAGATACCCACGTGGTGACGTATGCGCTGAAAAAGCTGGTGAAGGCGGGCTACGTCACCAGCGAGAAAGCGGGGAAAGAGCTTTTTTTCTCTACGACCGAGGACGGGAAAGCGTTGTGCATGAAGTACCGTGAGGTGAGGGAAGCCTGCCTGATCAACATTCATGCGGAAAGTGGCATTCCGGGAACGTCAATTGGCGAGACCGCGCAGCTGCTGCGCGCGATCTCGTCCCTGTACGATACCGCCGCACGCGCGGCGGCCTCGCTTTAAGGGCGGCGGAACAGGGTGATGCTCCGCCCGGCCAGCTCGTAATCGACAGATTCAGTGATGATTTCCCCCGTGGGGGCATCCTCCGCCGTCGAAAGTTCGAGCACCCAGCCCCCTTCACCAAACTGCGGGATCTGGAAAGGCACGGTGCCTTCAAACGGATTGAACAGCATCAGCACGTCGTGCCAGACGCCCTCTTCCTGCTGAAGGTCCGGACGGCTGATGGAGAGACCAAGGGTGGAGCCCTCGTCCCACTGTTCCGACTGCTGCGGGCCCCCGCCGGCGTTAAACCAGCGAATCTCCAGCCCGTCGCGCCAGTTCTCCCGGCGCAGCAGCGGTTGCTCCGCGCGCAGGGCGATCAGCCGACGGGTAAACTCGCGCAGCGCCTCGTCGTTTTCTGACAGCCCTTCCCAGTTTATCCAGGAGATCTCGCTGTCCTGACAGTATCCGTTGTTGTTGCCCTTTTGCGTCCGGCCAAACTCATCTCCCGCCAGCAGCATCGGCGTGCCGTGGGAGAAGAAAAGCGTGGTGAGGAAGTTACGCTTTTGCCGCTCGCGGGTGGCGATGATATCCGGGTTTTCCGTCGGTCCTTCCTCGCCGTAATTATACGAACGGTTATCGTTATGTCCGTCGTTATTATCTTCCCCGTTATCGGCGTTATGCTTCTCGTTGTACGACACCAGGTCGTTGAGCGTAAAGCCGTCATGCGCGGTGATAAAATTGACGCTGGCCCACGGACGACGACCGCGCAGGTCATACAGATCGCCGGACCCCAGCAGGCGGGCGGCAAAATCGTTAGAGACGTTATCCCCCTTCCAGTATTCACGCACCGTATCGCGGTATTTATCGTTCCACTCTCCCCAGCCTGGCGGGAAGCCCCCAACCTGATATCCACCCGGGCCGATATCCCACGGCTCACCAATGAGCTTCAGCTTCGACAGCACCGGGTCCTGGGTCACGGCATCGAAGAAGCCGCCGCGCGGATCGAATCCCTCCGGCTCGCGTCCGAGTATGGTTCCGAGATCAAAGCGGAAGCCGTCAATCTGCATCGATTCCGCCCAGTAACGCAGGGAGTCCATGACCATCTGCAACACGCGCGGGTGCGACGTGTTAACGGTGTTCCCGGTGCCGGTGTCGTTGATGTAATACCGGTGCTGATCCGGCATGGTGCGGTAATAGCAGAAGTTATCAATCCCTTTGAACGACAGGGTTGGCCCCAGCTCGTTGCCCTCCGCCGTGTGGTTATAGACCACGTCGAGGATCACCTCGATGCCCGCATCATGATACGCGCGCACCATGTCGCGGAAACCCTGGATACCCGCCGGACCGTAATAGCGGGACGCTGGCGCAAAGAAAGCCAGCGAGTTATAGCCCCAGAAGTTTTTAAGACCGCGATCCAGCAGGTGCTGATCGTCCGGGAACCAGTGAACCGGCAGCAGTTCCACCGAGGTGATCCCCAGGCTTTTGATGTAATCTACGGAGGCTTTATGCCCCATCCCTTCAAACGTACCGCGCAGTTCGGGCGGAATGGCCGGATTAAGCTGGGTAAAGCCTTTCACATGGCTTTCATAGACCACGGTGTGCGGCCACGGCACGTCAGGCCGACGCGAGTCCTGCCAGTCGACGGCGTTCGGGTCGATGACCTTACATTTCGGCGTAAACGGCGCGCTGTCCCGCGTATCAAAGCTGAGATCGAGCTCGTCATGCCCCAGCTCATAGCCGAAGTGGGCATCGTTCCACGCAATGTCGCCCACCAGTTCGCGGGCATACGGATCGATGAGCAGCTTGTTGGGGTTAAAACGATGGCCGTTCTCCGGATCGTAGGGTCCGTAAACGCGATAGCCGTAGAGCGCGCCCGGCTTCAGGTCGGGCACATAGCCGTGCCACACCTCATGGGTATATTCCGGCAGCTCCAGTCGGGCGATTTCGGTTTTCCCGGAAGGGTCAAACAGACAGAGCTCTACCCGCTCCGCGTGGGCGGAAAACAGGGCGAAGTTTACCCCCTTTCCGTCATAATTTGCGCCCAGCTGCTGACCATGGCCGGCCCGAATTTCAAACGTTGTATCCTTTGGCATTTTTGTTCTCCTCGATTATTCGCAGGTAAGCAGAACCAACAAACATCCCTTTTCAGACGTTAAATCCAGCGTCTCTGGCAGAAGGCGACGCTCTCCGGTAAACAGATCCCGATAGTGCTTTCCGGCCAGCTCCTGGGGTATGGCCACGGTGGTATTGGCCCACAGGGCCGCATTGTCGGTGACGTCAAACACCAGGCGCGGTACGGCAACGATAAGCGCCTCTTCCTCGTGAAGGCGCGCATAGACAATCAGGTTCTCCTCACGCTCGCCGGTCATCTTCAGCGGCAGCCAGTCGCCGTAGCGGAAAAGCGCTGGGTAATGCGGCCGGATCCGTAACAGCGTGGCGGTGACATACTGCTTCACGCTGCCGTCGCGCCAGCGTCGCGCATCGTTAAAGATGTTGCCATCCGCCGCGCTCAGGTTCTCCGCCAGCGCGGTGAAATCCGGTTCGCGTCGGTTATCCGGGTCGACCAGGCTAAAGTTAAGCCCTTCGCTACCCTGATAGATGTCTGGTACGCCGGGGGCAGTCAGCTTGATTACCGTCTGGCTCAGGCTGTGCATTAATCCCGCCCGAATAAACGGCTGTAGTGCGGCACTGAAATCACGCAGGAACAGGGTGTTATCCGGGGAGAGCAGATGCCGCACGTAGTCCAGCACCACGCTCTCGTAATCTTCGTTGCTGTCGATCCAGTCGGTCCGCTGCTTGGCCTCGCGCAGGGCTTTTTCGATAAAGCCGAGGACACGCTCTTCCAGTGACTTAAGCCCGTCGCGATCGTCAGGCGAGAGCGTGGCAGGCCAGACGCCCGCCAGCGCCTGGTAGATCATCCAGGTATCGGCGGCGTTCGGCGCGGTGCCATCGTTCAGGAACCGGACCTGCGTCTGGTTCATCTGCCGCCAGCGCGCCAGATTTTCTCCCCACAGATCCGGCGCTTCCGTCAGCGTGTACAGACGCGCTCGCGCATCCTCGCCGCGTTTGGTGTCGTGGGTAGAGGTCCCCAGCAGCGCGTCGGGCTGGCGGGCAAGACGAATGCGCATCTCCTGGTGAAAACGGGAAAGTGAAAACGCGCGTGGCGTCGGGTCGGCGCCTACTTCGTTCAGCGCCAGCTCCAGGTTGTGGCGGAAGAACAGCGTATCCTCTACCGATTTCGCCATCAGCGGCCCGGTCAATTGCTGAAAACGGGTGCGGAAAAGGGAAGCCTGCGCGTGGTCATGCTCCGGCAGATCGCCGGTAAGAATACGGACGATCAGGCTCAGGGCGGGTTCGGACGTGTTCACGCTGGCGACCACCCGGCTGAGCAGCGCCACGTCCGAGGGCGTCAGCCCCTCTGCGGTGCCGTAGGTGCGATACACCGGAAAGGCGATAAGCAGCTCGCGCAGGGCGTGGCGAATATCTTCGTGCTGCACCGCCACGTCGTTGTGCCGGGCCAGCTCGCTGGCGATGGTCAGCAGCGTAGTAAATTCGCCTTCAAAGTTACGATCGGTCATCAGGCCTTTGGCCTTGCGCAGCTCCGTATGCCTGTCCACCGTCGTGCCCAGCGTCTCATCGTGGAGCGTCTCCAGCCGCGAGAGGTTGTTATCGTCCACCAGCACTTCCGCCAGCGAGGCGATAAACTCATAGCCTGTGGTACCCGAGACGGGCCACTCCGCAGGAAGCTGTTCCCCTTTCGCGAGGATCTTCTCCACCGTGATGTAGCAATCCGGCCCGGTCGCCGCCCGCAGGCGCTGCAAATAGCCCAGCGGATCGGCAAGCCCGTCCACATGGTCAATGCGCAGGCCGTCGACGACGCCAGCGTGAACAAGCTCAAGGATCAGGCGGTGCGTGTCTGCAAATACCGCCTCATCCTCCACCCGCACGCCCACCAGTCCGGTAATTTCAAAAAAGCGTCGCCATGAAAGCTGTTTCGGCGCTTCCCGCCAGGACATGAGGCGCCAGCTTTGCGCCTCGTGGATCTCAGCGATGCTTTTTTCCTCGGCAAACGTGCCGGGATTGAGCGGATAGGCGGTGTCGTAGTAAACCAGCTCCGCCTTATTAGTGACACTGTCACGCTTAATGGTGATAGCCCCGCGCTCCAGCTCGGCTTCGAAGGTGTCGCCAAGAAACGGCAGCGTTAGCGGTCTGGACCAGTCGATATCAAAATAGGTCGCGTAGCGGCTCTGCCTGCCGTGCTCGATCACATCGCGCCACCATCGGTTCTCCAGGGAGGTGGACATGTGGTTCGGCACAATATCCAGAATCAGCCCCATCTCCGCCTGTTTAAGCGCCGCCGCCATTCGGTCAAACCCTTCCCGCCCGCCAATCGCCGGGTCGATTTCGTTAGGGTCTGTCACGTCATAGCCGTGAGTGGAATCCGTGGTTGCCGTGAAAACAGGCGACGCGTAGAGATGGCTGATACCGAGGTCTTTCATATACGGTATCAAGGCCACCACGCGGTCAAAGGTCACGCCGTTGCGAAACTGAATGCGATAGGTTGAGGACGGGATCATAGCGTTGCTTCTCCTTCAGCAAAGCGAACAACAATGCTGTTCGGCGGCAGGTTTTCGATTGCCTCCGGCCAGCTAAAGATCGGTTTTCCGGGCTGGTCCGGCAAGGTGAGCGGCTTTTTACCGATATTCAGCGCCAGCGACAGCGTACCGGACGGAAAACGCCAGCTCACGGCAACCATGCCGAGCGTTGTTTGCAGGACGTTACCTTCAACCGCGCCCTGCTGCTTCAGCAACGGGACGACATAGCGCTGACGCAGCGCAATCAGTTCGCGCGTCAGGTGCAGCCACGCCCTGCCTTCCTCCGTCTCCACCCTGTTCCAGTCCAGCTTCGAACGCATAAAGGTATTCAGGTCGTTGGGATCCGGTACGGTTTCATCGTGCCCGGCATGGCCGGTAAACTCTTTCGCGCGCCCTTCCCGCACCGCTTTCGCCAGGTCGCCGTGGAAGTCGGTGAAAAAGAGGAACGGTTGCGTTTCGCCATACTCCTCGCCCATAAACAGCAGCGGTATATGAGGCGACAGGAGCAGCGCCGCGAACAGCACCCGCGTTTTATCCGCGCCAGCCAGAGAGATGAGCCTCTCACCCTGAGCACGGTTGCCGACCTGATCGTGGTTCTGAATAAAATCGACAAAAAATTGCGGAGGCTGCTCGCGACACTCTACTCCGCGCGATTTTCCGGTCTGAAGCGAGATTTCGCCCTGGTACACAAAGCCTTCGGCCAGCGCTCGCGCCAGCTTTTTCTCCGGCTCGTAGGCGAAATCCTGGTAATAGGCGTGAGATTCCCCGGTCGCGAAGACATGTGCGGCGTTGTGAAAATCATCATTCCATTCGGCGGTGAAAAGCGGCGTCTGTCCATGCTCATCGCGCGGATGCAGGAAAATGACGTTGCGACTGTCTTCGGTGGTGAGATGGATATGACGATCCGGAAATGCGTCGCGGATCCGTTGCGCAATGTGGGGAAGAATATGGGTCTCTGCGTCGTCATGGATCTGGTCGATGGCGTCGAAGCGCAGACCGTCAAGATGATACTCCGACAGCCAGAATAACGGCGCCTCGGCAATGTATTGCCGGACCGCGTCAACCTCATAG
This sequence comes from Enterobacter cloacae complex sp., assembly GCF_900322725.1. NCBI lineage: Bacteria > Pseudomonadati > Pseudomonadota > Gammaproteobacteria > Enterobacterales > Enterobacteriaceae > Enterobacter > Enterobacter cloacae complex sp. The sequence continues at coordinate 4,345,851 of NZ_LT991957.1, forward strand.
GCAATCCCGTTGCCCCACGGGGTCATCCGATCCTGATGGAAAAACGCCGGCGAGAGTAACGGCAGGTAGTTCCCTTCCGGGCCAAAGTGGTTGAGTACGATATCGAGCACCACGGCAAGCCCGAGCGCGTGGGCGGCGTCGATAAAGGCATGAAAATCTTCTGGCGTGCCATAAGCCGAGTGCGGGGCATACAGCAATACGCCGTCATACCCCCAGCCGCGTTGCCCCCCAAACTGGGAAACGGGCATCACTTCCAGCTGCGTAATACCCAGTTCGGCCAGATAAGGCAGTTTTTCGATGGCCGCCCTGAAGGTTCCTTCCTCGGTGAAGGTCCCGATATGCAGTTCGTAAATTACCGTCTCTTCCCACGGCCGCCCTTTCCATTCTGGTTGCGCGGGCGGATTGCGACGCGGGTCGATCACCACCGACGGGCCGTTGACGTCATTCTGTTGGGCCCGCGAGGCCGGATCCGGCACTGCCAACCCATCCTGTAAAACAAACTGATACGTTGTACCGTGCCTGACGCCGGGAACGTCAATCTGAAACCAGCCGTCACCCACCGCCGCCATCGGAATGTCGGTGTCGGTTAAACGCAACGTGAGATCTTTCTGCCCTTCAGCCCAGACGCGAAAACGTACAACGTCATCGGAAATAAACTCGGCACCCCAGTGCCTGCGACATGTTCTGAATTCCATTCACTGTCCTCGAATGACCACATTCTACGCGGAACGAAATACAAGCTTAGACCAGGATCAACAGAGTGTTATGCCAGCAGGGTATGCCGCTTCGTCTATTATCTATTTATAACTCCCACTTAAGGAATACCATGCATATTCGAAAAGGATTAAGTACCGATCTCGCCCGTCTTGAATGCTGTGATTTTTCTTTCACGGTTTATGAGATTGCCAGAGAGCCCTTTCTCAATGGCGATTTGCATATTGAAGCGTTAACAGAGCCTTATCTTAAAACGTATGAACTGGATCTCCAGACGCTGGAAAACCATTGCGTTAATCCGGATTCAATATTTCTGATTGCCGAAACGGATGACGGAGAAATCGCCGGTTTTATTACTGCATCCTGTAACTGGAATAAATTTATCTCGGTGGATTACATTGCCGTGGAGCGTTCAAAGCGCCGGACGGGCGCGGCGCATAAGCTGATGTCTGCTACCCACGTCTGGGCGCGAAGCCTCAATGCGCCCGGCTTACGGCTGGAGACGCAGAACGTCAACGTTTCAGCCTGTCTGTTCTATCGTCACTATGGATTTATTCTGGGCGGTTACGATCGCTATCTTTACAACGCCCTGCCGGAAAAAGATGAGGTCGCCCTTTTCTGGTATTACATGCTGGCTTAAGAAAATATTTTACATCCGGCAATGGAATATAGATTTGTCTGAATTTGTCAATTTTGCCCGCTTGCGTCTAATTAACGACTAATCTTGGAATTCACTATTTAAGGAGGCCGGTATGTCTACAGGAAATAATCACACGCTGCATTACCCTCGTCCACCGTTTGCTGAACAACCGCAAATGGCCCCCGGGCTGGCATCGGAAATGAAGCCAATACCGGATCATGGTGAAACAAGTTATATCGGGTCGGGAAAACTGGCAGGAAAAAAAGCGCTGATCACCGGCGGTGATTCCGGCATTGGTCGCGCGGTCGCCATCGCCTATGCCCGTGAAGGGGCAGATGTTGCCATCGGCTATCTGCCTGAAGAGGAATCCGATGCCGCATCGGTCATTGCGCTGATTAAGGCCGAAGGCCGTAAAGCGGTCGCTATTCCCGGCGACATTCGCGTAGAGTCGTTCTGCGATACGCTGGTGGAAAAAGCCGTCGCCGAACTGGGCGGCCTGGATATTCTTGTGAATAACGCCGGGCGCCAGCAGTTCTGCGAATCGATCGACGATCTCACTACCGCTGATTTTGACGCGACGTTCAAAACCAACGTCTATGCGCCCTTCTGGATCACTAAGGCCGCGCTGCGCCATTTGCAGGAAGGCGCCGTGATCATCAACACCACTTCCGTTCAGGCATTTAAGCCGAGCGCGATCCTGGTGGACTATGCGCAGACCAAAGCCTGTAACGTGGCCTTTACCAAGTCTCTGGCGCAGCAGCTGGGACCGCGCGGCATTCGTGTGAACGCTGTCGCGCCGGGTCCGTACTGGACGCCTCTTCAGTCCAGTGGCGGCCAGCCTCAATCCAAGGTCCAGAAGTTCGGGGAAGATACTCCGCTGGGCAGACCGGGCCAGCCGGTTGAAATCGCACCGCTGTACGTGCTGTTTGCCTCCGATACCTGCTCATACGCCTCCGGACAGGTCTGGTGTTCTGACGGCGGTACCGGCGTTCTGTAAAAACTTCTCTCAGACCTATCCCTTTCATGGATAGGTCACATTCACCCCCCTGCCGTTCTCAAAAATCTCAGTTGAACTATGATGAACTTACTATTGAGGAGCCCATCATGTTTACTGTGAAAAAACTTGCTTTATCAACCCTGTTTACCGGTTCTGTCCTTTTCTTACCCGCGATCCACGCGGTGGCCAGCGTTCCCCAGCACGTGGTGAAACAGCAGGCTGGCGGCTATAGCGTTCAGGTTGGCGATACGATTGTCACCGCCTTTACGGACGGCAGCGTGCCGCAGGATCTGCACGCCCTGTTGCGCCGGACAACGGCGGAAAATACCGATGCGTTACTGGCAAAAAATTTCCAGGCCAACCCGGTCGAAGCGTCGATTAATGCGTTCTTTATCGCGCTGCCCGGCCACAAAATCCTGGTGGACACCGGATCAGGCCAACTCTTTGGGCCCGGCAAAGGCGGCCGACTGATTGAAAGCCTGGCGACGCAGGGCATCAAACCCGAAGATATTACCGATATTTTCATAACCCATGCTCACTCCGATCACGCCGGTGGCCTGGTGAAAGACGGCCAGCGCGTGTTTACTCATGCGCAGGTCTATGTCGGCAAACCGGATATCGAATTTTTCTTTAACGACGAGAACCAGAAAAAATCTGGTTATGACCAGAACTACTTCGACGTTGCGCGCAAAACCTTAAAACCTTATCTGGACGCCGGAAAAGTGAAGACCTTCTCCGGGACGGAACAGCTTCTGCCGGGCATCCGCGGAACGGTACATCCGGGCCATACCCCAGGTTCGGCGTTCTATACGCTGGAGAGCAAAGGTGAAAAAATCACCTTTGTCGGCGACATTATTCACGTCGCTGCGGTTCAGTTCCCCCAGCCGAATGTGACGATTGCTTACGATGAGGATCAGGACGGCGCCGCCAAGGTGCGTAACGCGGCGTTCGCGGCGTTTGTGAAAAACAAAAATCTCATTGCGGCTCCGCACCTGCCTTTCCCCGGTATCGGTTATGTCACGCAGGGCGAGCGGCAAGGCTACGCGTGGGTCCCGGTGACCTATACCAACCGTGACGCAAAATAAGATGCCACCTTCCGATATAGATATAGATCTGCTCCTGACGCTGGATGCCCTGCTCAGGGAGCAGAATATCACCCATGCGGCCGCGCGGCTGGGCATCAGCCAGCCGGCAATGTCTGCCCGCCTTGCGCGCCTGCGTCTCCTGTTCGGCGAGCCGCTGTTTGTCCCTTCCCCACACGGACGTGGGGTGTTACCTACGCCGCGCGCCGAGGCGTTAAGGCCGCAGATCACGACGGTTTTACAGGGCATTTCGTCGATGCTTGAACCCACCACCTTCAACGCGCAAAACAGCAACCGCACCTTTGTGATTGCCCTGCATGAGAACCCGGCGCTGATGCTCGGGGCGGAGTTGCAGAATCAGATTAGCGCTGCGGCACCAGGCATCCGCCTGCGTTTTGCGCTCCCCGAAACCCAGCTGCTGGCGGCGCAGATGGAAAATGGCGAGGTGGATATTTATGTCGGCATTAACGCGGGCGCGCACGATGCATGGGTCAGACGGAAACTGTTTGACGATGAATATGCCACCGCCCAGCGTAAAGGCCATCCGCGCGGTACGGGGCCGATGGATCTGAAAAGCTATTGCGCCCTTTCCCACCTGGTGGTTTCGTCCGAGGGGGACCCTTTCTCAGGCTTTGTCGATCGGCACCTGGCGGGGCTTGGCCACCAGCGTAACGTGGTGATGTCGACGCAAAGCTACGCGATGGCGCCTGCGATTGTTGGCGGTACCGATTTGCTCTGCACCCTACCCAGACGCATGCTGCAACGCTTCGCGCAAACGCTCGATATTTTTCCGCCGCCGCTGGATCTCCCGCCGATCGTTATTGGTATGTACTGGCACCCGAAAAACGGTCAGGATCCGGCTAACCGCTGGCTGCGGGACCAGCTTCTACAGGCCGCCGGGCGTCAGGTATGATCGAGAATGTGCATCAATTTTTTCAGAACCTCAGAGCGAATCACCCGATGGCAAACCAGCGTCAACTCACTCTCCCGGAGTCGATCAAGAATATCCACAAAGACCACGTTTTGTACGCGTATCGCCTTCGCTGAGGCTGGCAGCATGGCGATGCCAAACCCCGCGGCGACAAGGCTTATCACCGTGGGGACATCGGTGGCATTTTGCACGACGTTAGGCTGTATACCCGCGCTGTGGCAGGCGTCATAAAAGTATTGCTCCAGTCCCATACCCTGCGGATCGCGCAGGGTAATCCACTTTTCCTCCTTCACAGACGAAAGCGTCAGCGCGGAAGATCCCGCCAGACTATGGTGATGCGGTAAGGCCAGCACGACTTTTTCCGTGGTGAAAGGACGGCTTTGCAGATCGTCAGGCAGCAGCGGTAGCGGCGCGCGGATGATGGCCACATCCAGCTGGTTGCTTTGCACGCCGGTGTAAAGGGTTTGCACGTTCCCCGTCATCATAGAAAGGGTGATGGCCGGCCATTTCTCATGAAGAAGCCGCAGCGCGGCGGGCAGTTTGCTGTCGAATATCGCGCTTGAAACACATCCGAGATTCAGCACGCCCTGCTCACCCCTGGCCGTTTGCCTGGCGTCCAGAATCGCCTGATCGGTCATAAATATCGCGATTCTGGCTTTATGGAGAAACGCCTCTCCGGCTGGCGTCAGCGTTAAGCGACGATTCGCCCGGCTGAACAGCGTGACACCCAGTCGCTCTTCGAGGGTTTTGATCTGCTGGCTCAGCGCGGGTTGCGCCATGTTCAGGCGCTCTGCCGCCCGGTGCATGTGGAGCTCTTCGGCCACCACGATAAAATTGCGCATCAGTCGAAACTGCAAATCGTGCCTCCGTCATTGATATTAATTTTGTTATCAAAATAGCATAAATGATGCAATTGATAGCATTGTTCGTCCGGTTAAGAATGGAAGCATTCAACCAAGGAGGTAAAAATGGAAAACCACATTAACGATCTCAGAAGTGCCATCGAACTGCTCCAGCGCCACGAAGGCCAGTACATTGAAACTGACCATCCGGTCGATCCGAATGCTGAGCTGGCGGGCGTTTACCGGCACATCGGCGCTGGCGGCACGGTCAAACGTCCGACGCGCATTGGCCCGGCTATGCTGTTCAATAACGTGAAGGGTTACCCGGATTCCCGCATCCTGGTGGGCATGCACGCCAGCCGCGAACGGGCGGCGCTGCTGTTGGGGTGCGAGCCCTCTGAACTGGCAAAACACGTCGGTCAGGCGGTGAAAAATCCGGTTGCGCCCGTTGTCGTTCCGGCGGCGCAGGCGCCGTGCCAGGAGCAGGTGTTTTACGCCGACGATCCGAACTTCGATCTGCGTAAGCTGCTTCCGGCCCCGACCAATACGCCGATAGATGCCGGTCCGTTCTTCTGCCTGGGACTGGTGCTGGCGAGCGATCCGGAAGACGCGTCGCTGACCGACGTCACCATTCACCGTCTCTGCGTTCAGGAGCGCGACGAGCTCTCCATGTTCCTTGCCGCGGGCCGTCACATCGAAGTGTTCCGTAAGAAAGCCGAAGAGGCGGGAAAACCGCTGCCGGTCACCATCAACATGGGTCTTGATCCGGCTATCTACATTGGCGCTTGCTTCGAAGCGCCGACCACGCCCTTCGGCTATAACGAGCTGGGCGTCGCCGGTGCCCTGCGTCAACGCCCGGTTGAACTGGTGCAGGGCGTGGCCGTAAATGAAAAAGCGATTGCGCGTGCGGAAATTATCATTGAAGGCGAACTGCTGCCGGGCGTGCGCGTCGAAGAAGATCAACATACCCATACCGGGCATGCGATGCCGGAATTCCCCGGCTACTGCGGGGAGGCGAACCCTTCGCTGCCGGTGATCAAGGTGAAGGCCGTCACGATGCGCCATCAGGCGATCCTGCAAACGCTGGTCGGTCCAGGCGAAGAGCACACCACGCTTGCCGGTTTACCCACCGAGGCCAGCATCCGCAATGCGGTGGAAGAAGCCATCCCCGGTTTCCTGCAAAACGTTTACGCGCATACCGCTGGTGGCGGCAAATTCCTCGGCATCTTGCAGGTGAAAAAACGCCAGCCCTCTGACGAAGGGCGTCAGGGTCAGGCGGCTCTTATCGCGCTAGCCACCTATTCCGAGCTGAAAAACATTATTCTCGTCGATGAAGACGTGGATATCTTCGACAGCGACGACATTTTGTGGGCGATGACCACCCGCATGCAGGGCGACGTCAGCATCACCCATTTGCCGGGGCTCCGCGGTCATCAGCTCGATCCTTCCCAGTCGCCGGACTACAGCCCCTCCATTCGTGGAAACGGGATAACCTGCAAGACGATTTTTGACTGTACGGTACCCTGGGCGCTGAAGTCTCGCTTTGAGCGCGCGCCGTTTATGGAGGTAGACCCAACGCCGTGGGCGCCTGAACTGTTTAAAAAATAGTAATCCCCTCTTCTTCACCCTCTCAAGGGTGAAGAACCTCACGCTGAAATTGCCGCGTCCCCTGCTTTCTTGTAACCTTTGAGCGTTTATCACATCCCCATAAAAATTGAGACTCCCGGACGCCTATGACTGCACATACTTCCAACGATCCTTTGCATGGCGTAACGCTCGAAATGCAGGTTAACGCGCTGGTTGCGCGATATGGCTGGAATGAACTGGGCAACCGAATCAAAATCAACTGTTTTCGCAAGGACCCGAGCGTTAAATCGAGTCTGAAATTTCTGCGCCGTACCCCATGGGCGCGGGCGGAAGTCGAAGCCCTTTACCTCGAATCCCTTCACGATGACGGTCCCGGGGAACAGGACGAACCGGCCTTTAATCCCTGGACGGAAAGCCGGACACCCAGGAGCTAAAACGCAAATGATGCGACACGTAAAACGGACCGGCGCGCTGCTTGGCTGCGCGCTTTTACTGGTAAGTTGCACCTCCAAACCACCCAAATCACTCGTTACCCCGCTGCCGCAGGCGAAACCAGTACAGCAGACCAACGAACCCATGCGCGGGATCTGGCTGGCGACCGTCTCCCGTCTCGACTGGCCACCCGTTTCCTCGGTGAATGGCCGCAGCGCGGACCAGCGTATCGCCCAGCAGCAGCGGGCGCTGACGGACAAGCTCGATAAGCTGAAAACCCTGGGGATCAATACCGTCTTCTTTCAGGTAAAACCGGACAGCACGGCGCTGTGGTCCTCTAAAATCCTGCCGTGGTCGGATACCCTGACGGGGACTATCGGGGAAGATCCCGGTTACGATCCGCTCCAGTTTATGCTGGATGAAGCGCACAGGCGCGGCATGAAGGTTCACGCCTGGTTTAACCCGTACCGCGTTTCCACCAATACGAAGCCGTCGACCATTGCCGCGTTAAACCGGACCTCGTCGCTTCATCCCTCCAGCGTGTACGTTCAACATCCGGAGTGGATCCGCACCTCGGGGGATCGTTTTGTTCTCGACCCGGGCATTCCCGAGGTGCGGGACTGGATAACCCAGGTGGTGATGGAAGTGGTGAATCGCTACCCTGTCGACGGCGTTCAGTTCGATGACTATTTTTATACCGAAACGCCGGGTTCAGCCCTGAATGATGCCTGGACCTTCAGGCGCTACGGCGAGGGATTTACGTCAAAAGCCGACTGGCGGCGGCACAATACCCAGGAGCTGATTGTGCAGGTCTCCCGGGCGATTAAGCAGGCCAAGCCTGAGGTTGAATTTGGCGTAAGCCCGGCGGGCGTCTGGCGCAACCGCTCCTTCGACCCGGCAGGTTCGGACACGCGCGGTGCCGCAGCCTACGATGAATCCTACGCTGACACACGCAAGTGGGTACAGCAGGGGTTACTGGATTACATAGCGCCGCAGATTTACTGGCCCTTCGCCCGCGACGCAGCACGTTACGATGTGCTGACAAAATGGTGGGCTGACGTGGTGAAACCGACCCATACCCGCCTGTATATCGGGATCGCGTTCTACAAGGTGGGCGCGCCTTCCAGAAATGAACCGGACTGGACGGTAAACGGCGGCGTGCCGGAGCTGAAAAAACAGCTCGATCTCAACGATTCCCTGCCTGACGTAAAGGGCACTATCCTGTTCCGCGAAGATTATCTTAACCAGCCGCAGACGCAGGACGCGGTGAATTACCTGCGGGGACGCTGGGGTAGCTGATGAAGAAAAGGCAGAAACGCCCTGTTTCTGCCTTTCTTTTAGGGCTTCGGCCCGAACATCGCCTCAAGCTGTTTCGCGTCGGGCATGCCCACGACCTGTTGCAGTTCGTTTTGTTCATTCAGGTAATAAATCGCCGGCGTGGCATTCGCGCCGAGACCGTCCATTAACGTCTGATGATTTTGCAGGATCTCAACGGTTTCCCGGGAGGCCGCGCCTTCCGGTTTCGGCAGCTTTTTGCCGCCGGAGAGCTCGTACTCTTTCCAGGCCGATACCGGATCTTTCGCGTTCAGGATCGCCGAGGCATTGCGCCCGCTGTTCGGGTTGAGGAACGCGACCAGCAGCGTGTTGAGCTGGACTTTTCCGGCCTTCACCCACGGCTGCGCTTCTGCCCAGAACTGTTTGCAGTACGGGCAGAACGGGTCGGCAAAGACAAAAACTTTCTTCGGCGCAGTCTCCGCGCCCTCCTTCAGCGGATGCGCCGCATTGAGCTTCTTCCACATCTCGCGGCCCATCGGGGCGTATATTTCCTTCTGGAAATAGGCCTCGCTGAGGTTTGTTCCCTTATCATCATACAGATAGCCAGACACCACGTGCTTTCCGTCAGGGGTCAGAAAGAGCGTCACGCCCATGTCCTGATACTGCCCCAGCCACGCAGGCGCGCCGCCGGGAGCATCAATTTTCTTTATGATTTTGATGTCCTGCTGTTCGCTGAAGTGCTTCACCACATCCGGAAGCGTCTCCTCTGCCCTGACCAGCCCTGAAGCCAGCAGAGCAGAAAGTAGCAGCACCTTTTTCTTTGCAAACCGTTGAAGCATAACGACCTCTCTAAGATAGAGTTTTAGAGTGGTCGAAGATGCGTGCCCTGTCAACGCTTGCCCGTTACGCCGTCCTGGGCAGACTGAAACGTGAAATACTCTGCGACAGCTGCTGCGCCTGCTCCTCCAGCGAGGCTGCCGCAGCGGCGGACTGCTGCACCAGCGCCGCGTTCTGCTGGGTTACGCCGTCCATCTCGGTTACGGCCTGCCCAACCTGACCAATTCCGCGGCTCTGCTCTTCCGAGGCAACCGATATCTGCTCCATCAGCGCATTCACTTTATTCACAGAGCTGATAATAGAATGAATCACCTCTCCCGAGCGGTTCACCAGCTCCGCCCCGTTTTTCACGCTGGAAACAGACTGGGCGATAAGGCTTTCGATATCCTTCGCCGCCACCGCGCTTTTCTGCGCCAGCGTGCGGACTTCACTCGCCACGACGGCAAATCCCCGTCCCTGCGTACCGGCACGCGCCGCTTCAACGGCCGCGTTCAGCGCCAGAATGTTGGTCTGGAAAGCAATGCTGTTGATGACGCTGGTGATGTCTTCAATGCGCTTCGAATTGGACGCGATGGTATTCATCGTCTCGATGACTTCACGGGTTACCGCTTCGCCGGTACGGGCATTTTTCACGGCATCCTGCACCAGCTTACCGGCCTGGAAAACGTTATCGGTGTTATTCGCCACCGTCGCGCTCAGCTCTTCCATGCTGGCCGCCGTCTGGGTCAGGGCGGAGGCCTGCTGCTCGGTACGCGAGGCCAGGTCGATATTACCGGAGGCAATTTCCTGCGCCGCGTGGGTTACGGTATGGCTGGCATCGCGCACCTGAGAAAGCGTGGAGAGTAGCGCCTGACGCATCTGCTCCATCGAGCCCATCAGGCGATCGATTTCATTCCCGGAATCACCCTTGACGGGTACCGGTACATCCAGCTTCCCTGCCGCAATCTGGCTACAGTGCTCACGCGCCAGGTCAACCGGCGCAAAGACAAGGCGTTTCATCAGCAGGCTGACGGCAAGGATCACCACCACGAACAGCGCGGCAATGCAGGCGATAATGACCAGTCCCGACACGAAATTACGGCTGGCATCCTCGTTCAGCGTTTTCGCGTACTTCTGGTGAACGGAAAGCACCTGATCGAGCACAATTTCATATTGGCGATCGAGCTGGGACACCACGGGGATGAGGGTATTGAAGCGTGACACATCGTGAGCGGCAGCCGCGGCGATCAGCGGCGCCAGCCCCTGGTTACGGTAGTTTTGCCACGCCACCTGGTAGTCATTGACGAGTGGGGCTTCATCCTGCAAACGCGGCGAGGCCATAAACGCCGAAAAGGCACGGTCGGCTTTGGTCAGCGCCTCTTTTACCGAGGCCAGTTTTGCGGACGAAACGGCTGCGTCCCCCGCTTCCACCATTTTCACATACTCCATGACCCTGACGCGCAGGGTTCGGCTGTGGTTAATGGGGTCAATAATCGACAGAACCACCTGAATTTCTTTGTTCACGTTATCCAGCGAATTATTACTTTTGATGATGAGCCCAACGCTGGTGATGGTGCTCGCCACAAAGAAGAAAAGCAGGGAAAACAGGATTATCAGTGATGATTTTTTCAACGACATAACAGCAAACCTCAGGAATATAGTTTCCCTTTGGTTATCGGCGAAAACAGATCTTTAATTAATTAAAGTTATGGGCGTATTCGCGAGTTGCTCATCTTTTATTCGGCTGACCGGTAACGACGTTGCAGGGTTGCATCCAGCTTGCGCTGAATCGGCTCCGGCGTCTCCCCGTCAATCAGTTTGCCAATCAGATCAAAGCAGTGCCAGGCGAGCTGTCGGTTATCCTGACGAACGGTATCGACAGGAATAGACAGAGAGTCATAGAGATAGTGATCGTCGAAGCTGGCCAGACGGATTTCGCTTTGCAGCAGGTTATGTTGCCCCATGTAGCGCAACACCCCTTCCAGCAGGCCACAGGCGGCGGTAAAAAGGGCTTTTGGCGGGCGGCCCAGGCGCGCGCAAAGCTCGGCAAACATTTCGTAGCCGGAGCTCGGATGGTAATTACCATGAATGATCCACTCCGGACGTAACTCGACGCTGGCGTCGCGCAGCCCCTGCTTAAAACCTTCAAGACGGTCACGGGTTGGGGAAAGCCTCGGCTGCCCGCCGAGAAAGTAGAACTCGTCCGGATGCTGGCGCGCAATGTCGGCCACCAGTCTGGCGGTTGGGGTAATCGAATCGGTGATGACCAGCGGCAGAGAGCTGTCGTTCATATGACGGTCAAAGAGCACAACGGGCAGCTGTTCGCTCAGCTTTTGATAGTCCGCGTCGTTGAGCATGCTGGAGGCGACAATCAGCCCGTCCACCTGGCGGGCCACCATGTTGTTGACCACCACCGTCTCCTGGCCCGGATTTTCATCGCTACAGGAGATCAGCAGCTGAACGCCCGCCTCGCGGCAGAGGGTCTCAAGCTCGTGCGAAAAAACGGCAAACCCGTAGTTGGTGATTTCCGGCACCACCAGTCCAATGGTGTGGCTGCGGTTATCCCGCAGCGAACGGGCGTGAATACTGGGCTGATAATGCTGTTCTTTGGCAATCGCCAGCACGCGCTCCCGCGTCTCTTCCGCCACGCGAAGCTCTTTGCTGCGGCCGTTCAGAACCAGGCTGGCGGTGGCTTTTGATACCCCCGCCAGCTCCGCGATATCTTTGATGGTGACGCGTTTTGTTTTTCTCACAACGACTTAGATCCGGCTGCCAAAACGCCTATTCTATCATGCAGGTGCGCAGCGACCAGTAGCGTAATGTGATGTCGGACGCACCTTCGACGCGCACCCGTGCCGGATGGTCAGGAAAATAGCGGCTGCTCATGACGCCTTCACCGTGATTGATGAAAATTTCGACGCTGGAACGGTCGCACAGCACGCGCAAATGATTAACGTCACCCCTCCAGTAGCGGGTCATCGTTTCTCCGGTCTCCAGACTGGCGCGCGCCAGACGTAAACCCTCATCATCCATAACCAGCCGCAACGCACCGGCAAAATTCACCTTCACGTGCGAAGCGCTTAGCTCGAACTCAAGGCGCGTCCCGTCCAGTTCCGGCGCATCGTCGGCACGCCCCTGCCAGTGGTGTTCATCCTCGCGCAGCGCTTCCAGCTCACGCACCGGCGTTTGCCAGAGCTTACCGTCGCGGTAGCGCAACTCTCGTGGACAGGTCATCTGGTGGATCCAGCCGTGCGCGCGGGTGGGCTGAAGCATCTCCTCGCCGTCCGGCACGCCCATCCAGCCGATGAGAATGCGGCGGCCATCCTCTGCTACTGCGGTTTGTGGCGCATAAAACTCAAAGCCAGCGTCAAGCTCGTGCAGTTCGCCATGCGCAAAGGCAGACGTTTGATAATCAAATGCCCCGCTCATCCAGACGGCCGGATAGGTATTGAGATAGCGATGCGGCTCGCGCGCCAGTCCCTGCGGGCAGCAGATCAGCACGTGCGTGCCGTCGAGCGCAAAGAGATCCGGGCACTCCCACATATAGCCTGCGTCCGTCAGCCCGTTGACGCCGTGACCGGCGATTTCGCCGCAGGAGACCCAGGCGTGCAAATCGGCTGATTTAAACAGCGGCACCTTGCCGCGCTGATGCCGATCCTGCGCCCCGAGCACCATGTACCACTGCCCGTCATGACGCCATACTTTCGGATCCCGAACGTGCCCGGTATACCCTTCCGGCAGGGGCAACACCGGCCCCAGCTTGGCAAAAGTGCCATCGTCGTTTTGCACCGCCAGACACTGCCAGGCGGTGCGGCCACCATCGTCAAACTTCACGTTGCCGGTATAGCACAGGGTCAGCATGCCGTTGTTATCCACGGCGCTGCCGGAATAACAGCCGTTGCGGTCGTACGCTTCGTCGGGCATCAGCGCCATGGGCTCGTGCCGCCAGTGCACCAGATCCGCTGAACTCCAGTGTCCCCAGCACTTATAGCGATGATCGCTGTCCAGCGGGTTCCACTGATAGAACAGGTGGTAACGTCCGGCAAACCAGATAAAGCCGTTCGGATCGTTCATCAGCCCCGTCACGGGCGCGGGATGCCACTGCGGATAATGGCTGTCTGCCAGCGCGCGCGGCTGGCCTTGCATCACGGACTGCAACACGGCAGGCCAGCGGGAAGGTAACGTCATTATTCAGAGTCCGTTTTATATTTCAGCAGCAGAGAGACGGTGAATGCCACGCCAAAGGCAATCACCATACCGATGATATAGTTGAGCAGCGAGCTGGCCTGGACGATCGCCATCCCGGGCAGCGCCGTCAGCCCAACGGCGGTCATGTAGACATGCACCGATACCACCCAGGCACCGCCCGCCGCGCCACCGATCAGCGCCGCGATAAACGGCTTCACGAAGCGCAGGTTAATACCAAAAATCGCCGCTTCGGTGATGCCCAGCATCGCAGAAAACGCCGACGGTAAGGTAATGGCCTTGATTTTGGCATCGCGGGTTTTGAACCATACCGCCAGACACGCCCCGCCCTGTGCCACGTTCGCCATCGCCCAGATCGGCAGCAGGAAGTTAACGCCGATTGACGGATTCCCCAGCAGCCCGGCCTCAATGGCGTGGAAGCTATGGTGGATACCGGTAATGACAATCACCGAATAAAGCCCACCGAACAGCAACCCGGCCAGCCAGCCTGCGTGGGCAATGAGGGTGCTGAGAATGAAGGAGATCCCGTCGCCCAGCGCGCGCCCCGCCGGGCCAATAATCAACAGCGCAATAAAACCGGAGATAATGACGGTCAGGAACGGCGTCAGGATCAGATCTAACGCATCCGGAATCGCCCGGCGCAGCTGTTTTTCTACAATGCTCATAAACCATACCGCTAGCAGCACCGGGAAGACGGTTCCCTGATAGCCAATCATGGCGATTTCGAGGCCGAAGAAGTTCATGGTGTGGAAGCCGGACGCCACGCCCCAGGCGTTGGTCAGCGCCGGGTGCGTCAGAATGCCGCCCAGCGTCGCGCCCAGATACGGGTTGCCGCCAAACTCGCGCGCGGCGGTGAAGCCAATCAGGATCGGCAAAATGATAAACGCCGCCGAGCTGCACATATCCAGCATGATGTAGAGCGCGTTATCCGGGTTGACCCAGCCGTAGGTTTTAACCATCCCGAGCAGGCCCATCAGCAGACCCGAGGCCACAATCGCCGGGATAATCGGCACGAAAATATTGGAGAGCAAGCGCGCGATACGCTGGAACGGGTTCAGCTTGCGGGCCGCAATATCCGCCGCTTCCGATTTACTGGACTCGCTAATTCCTGCTGCCTGAATAAATGCCGCGTAAACCTTATTCACCACGCCCGTGCCGAAGATCACCTGCATCTGCCCGGCATTGCGAAAACAGCCTTTTACGCCTTCAACCTTGCCGATAGCCTGCTGGTCGGCAAGCGCATCGTCGACCAGCACCAGACGAAGGCGCGTGGCGCAGTGCGCCGCGCTGGCAATGTTCTCTTTGCCACCGAGCAGCGGAATAAGCTCGCGAGCAATATGATTAAAATCCATAGATACCTCTTCCTGACCTCTTTTTATGATGTTCGAAACGCCCCCGCGATGCGGGAGCGTGAAGGGTTAAAACCAGGTTTCCATCTGCACCCCAAAATTCCATTCCCCGCCCGCGTTGAAGCCGCTGCTGCCAAAGGCGTCATCGCTGGCGTAGTTATCCAGCCTGCTGCTCCAGTCCATCCAGGTGGCGAACAGGCGCAGCTCCGGACGGCTGAAGAAATCGCCAATCTTGCCCGCCTTTAGCGTTGGGGCGAAGGTCAGCTTGTAGAAGCTGCCGTTAACCGCATTGCGATCCTTGTAGCCTTCCGGATTCAAATCCATGTACTGATAGCTGCCCTCGAACGCGAGGGCGAAATTCTGGGTCACCTCTTTGATCAGACGCGTGTTGAGCGTGACCCACTCATAGCGGTCGCCCTTCACGTAGCGGTCCTTACTGCTTTGCGCCAGCACGGCGGGCGCTATATGCCAGCCACCGCCCAGCGGCGTGACACCGTAACTTGCAAAGCGCCAGGTATCGGCCTCAGACAGCAGCGCGCCGTCAGAACCGATGCTTTTCACCTCGGCACCCAGACCGTGGCCGTAAAGCAGCGCCGTTTTGGCGGAACCTTCCCGCAGGCCGTAGAAACTCTCGTTATGCAAACCAACCAGCGCATGCACCCCGTTGTTCGCCGCGTCGGTTTTAATCGGATCGCCGTTGCTGTCCTTACGGTCGTCATTATCTTTTGCCCGCAGGCCGCTGACCATCAGCTGCACCGGCCCGGCGAAGTGATTCATGCTGAGGATGTAGTTCTGAACGTTATTGTCGATCTCCTCTTCGCTGCCGAAATTACGGCCATAAAGGGAAAAGTTGCTGCGCAGCGTATCGTTCCATTTCACGTCATAGACGCCGCCGCCGGTCCCGGCGAGGAATACCACGTCGGAATCCAGCCAGTGAATGTCGAAGTTGTCGCGATCGAAACGCTTGCCCGCCCAGAAGGTGCTGCCCTTCAGCGCGCCGGTGAAGTCCGGGAGATTGCCCAGTTCGGCAAAGGCCTGACGGACGTTCAGGTCGCTGCTGTCTGCTGACCAGTCGTTATAGGTTTTCTGTCCGTCGGCCAGCATCGCCTTGAAGCGCGTCGTCGCGCCGTTATCCAGCGTCTGCTTGTGCTCAACGTTCAGCTCCACGTAGGTATCCGCTTCGTTCCCCAGACGCCCTATGGCCCCGCCCGTTTCCCCTGCGGGAGTCAGATAGGGACCGCTTTTGCTGCTGGAGGCCGCGTCGTTCATCAGCAGGCCGGAACGGGCATAACCGTGAAATTCAAACCCGCCGGTCCGATCGGCTTTCTCCTCCAGGGCCGTGGTACGCTGCGCCACCGCCTGGGTGGTGGTTTGCGCTTTTTGCTGCGCGGTGACCAGCTGCTGCGTTTTCTCTTCCGCTATCGTGGCGCGCTTTTCAGCGGCCTGCGCGCGGGTTTCCGCCTCCTGCAAGCGCTGCTCCAGCGCCGCCAGACGTGCTTCGATACGCGTCATATCCGTCTGGGCAAAAACAGAGGTACTGCCGGCCAGCATGCCTATCATCACGGCAAGTCTGCGTTTTTTATACATTTTGTCGCATCCCGAAAATATTGGTGAAAGTGCTAAGTTGCTAAACCGGTTTAGGTCAATGATACTAAACCGCCAAATTTTGGATCGGCAACTGTTTTTGCTAAACCGTTTTAGTAAGTGTGATCGAGGCGACAATTCAGGCCGCCGACCGGCGGCCCATGCGAGGAGAATTACAGTTCGTGATGGTAAGGCAGCGCGGTCATTGCCCCTTTTGCGGTTGTCGCCAGCGCCCCGCAGCGCTGGGCGAGCGTGATAACGTCTGAGAGGCTGGCTTCGCCATCACGTGTCAGGCCGAACAGCAGCCCGGCGACGAAAGCATCTCCCGCCCCGGTGGTATCAATGCATTCCACGGGTGATGCAGGATAGTGCGTCAATGTGCCTTCCTGCCAGGCGGTCACCCCTGCTTTTCCCTGCGTCACCAGCACCCGCCTGGCCGGACAGGTACGCATCAGTGCCGCCAGCCCCTCATGCACCTGCGCATTTCCGGTTAAAAACGCCAGTTCTTCTACCGAGAGTTTCACCACGTCTGCACAGGCCAATGCCCGCTCAAGACAGTGGCGCAGCTCGGCTTCATCGTGCCAGAGATCGGCGCGAATATTGGGGTCAAAGCTGACGAAACCGCCCGCCTGTCTGACAGCGGCCATCGCCTGAAACGTCGCGGAACGGCTGGGTTCGGCGCTGAGCGCGATGGAACAAACGTGCAGCCACTCCCCGGCGCGAAATGGCGGGAGGTCGCCAGCATCGAGGAATAAATCCGCGCTCGGGCGAACCATAAAGGTAAAGGAACGTTCACCGTCGTTATCGAGATCCACCACCACCGTGGAGGTCCGGTGCTGCGGGTCCAGACGCAGCCATTCTGTATTAACCTGTTCATCCGCAAGCGTTTTTTGCATAAAACGCCCAAACGGATCGTCGCCCACCCGGCCGATAAACGCGCTCCTGCCACCCAGACGCGCAATCCCCACCGCAACGTTGGCCGGCGCGCCGCCCGGACATTGCAGCAGTTTGCCTTCGTCATCGGGCAAAAGATCCACCACCGCATCGCCAAGTACCCAGATCGTCTCCATATCACTCTCTTAGCTAAATAATGTTAAACCGGTTTAGCTATTTAAGCACAGGCGTGGTATTGGGGAAATAAGGCGAGGGAAAATTTGCTTAACGCACCCGATGGGGCCAGTGGATATCACCCACGCCGTTGAGCTGTGGACGGGCGAACAAAAAGCCCTGAAAGCGGCGAATACCGGCAGACTCAAGCCAGCACCACTCCTCTATCTTCTCAATACCTTCCGCGACCAGGGTAATCTCCAGATCGGTGCAGCAGCTGATTATCGACTTCACAATCGCCTGCTTGGGGCCGCTCAGGTGGATATCGCTGACGATCTCCCTGTCGATTTTAAGCTTGTCCGGCTGGAATCTCGTGAGCAGCGACAGGCCGGCATAGCCGGAACCAAAATCATCTATCGCCAGCCCAACCCCCTCCGCGCGCAGCTGTTTGATGGCGCTGTTGAACTGGTTGAAGCCGGAAATCATCTCGTTCTCAGTGACTTCAATGACCACCTGCTCTGGCTGGAGACCGTGCTGTTTGATCTGCGTCACCAGAAACTCAACCGCACCGGGCACGTTAACCAGCGACATCGGCAGCAGATTCACCGCCAGCTTGTGGCTACCAATGCCCAGCTTTTTCGCCAGCGCAAAGGTCCAGGCTTTGGTTTGCAGGTCGACTTCGTAAATCCGTTGGTGATCGAGGCTTCTGAAGAAATGCTCCGGGCTACCGCCGTCGTTTCCGCGTATGAGCGCCTCAAGAGAGCTGATTTTGCCTTCGGACGGCTCGACAATCGGTTGCAGCGCAAACTGGCAGGGCTGGCCCGCAAGCAGGCCTAACCCTTCACCAAACGGCGTGCTTTCCCGCGACAGCGTCCATTTATCAGGCTCATAGTTCGAAGCCCGTGGCGCAGAGATTTTGCCGGTGATAAAGGTCTGGATGAATTTGAAGACCCGATCCTCAGAAGTGAGGTAGCTTTCCAGCTTGCTGTAGTGCAGTACCGACGCCAGAATCGCCTTCGGGGTCTGAACCTCCAGGTCAAACCGCAGCATTCCCACGTTATCGAACCGTCTGCGCGGACCGTAGTCGCGCATCAGCTCCACTACGCCGGTATGCCGGTTATCTTCGCGGATGGTATTAAACAGCGCGACTACGCTCTGTTCCGGTCCCTCAAGAATTTGCAGGACGTCACGGCCACTGGAGAGAAGAATGCCGGATATGCCCTGCTCCGTATTGCGGATCCTGGCCTGTTCAACCAGCTCGCTTAACGCTGCGGAGGTGCAGGTTAAGCTCAGCTGGCTTCGATAAATGAGAGTTGTCAGCAAAGAAAGAGGTCCGATAGGGATATAGGCCAGAGCGGTACTGTTTAACACAGTTCCCCGGCGGGACCTAATCTATTCCGCAGCGGAATTAATTTTCCCCGATACGGCTGTCAATCCGCGCCTGCATGTAATCGTAGAACGGATTCGACGTCACGCGCATTAGCGCATCTTTGCCGACGCTCAGCACCGATGTTTCTCCCCACAGGGCAATTGTCCCGAGGCTAATGCCATAGTGATTTTTTACCTCAGGATGTCGGCCATACAGATCGTCATTGGGCGGGAACGGAATGGCAACGTGCGACAGGGAATACACCTCTTGCGGATAAGAGACCGTCAGCGGCACCACCGTTTCCCGGGTGCTACCCGCTGGCGTTGCCTTTGCCACCATTTCGAAGCTGTCAGGGCTGGCATTGGTTACAATCGTGACACTGTAACGTCTTTTTACCACGGGCAGCAGATCGGCCACCGCCGTCCAGGATGAAGGCCTGAACAGCGGACGGAAGCTCCCGGCCTGGTTGATATCAAATACCACCAGTTCGCTGCCGTTAGCCGGAAGCCGATCAAACAGCCCGGTGACCACGGCGCGGGTACTGACCGTTGAATCCATAACCGACTGAAACGCCAGTACCGGCGGGAGCTGCGCCAGTTTGTGGCCCTGAACATCGCGATTTAACTGCTCATGCAGCGCCTGGGTAAGCAGCCAGGACTGACGTGCCGCATTCACCGGAAACGAGTTGTATTTGTAAGGGTTGTATTCCGGCGCAATGTTGAGCCATGCGGCTTTGGCAAACGCCGGTAACATGGCCGGTAGCCCGGCGAAACCAGCAAAGCGAGCAAATGCCGTGACGCCAATCATCGGTGACAGCAAAACAATCTGCTGGGGTTTACGCAGTGCCGGCGCATCAAGGGCGTCGAGGGCGTATTTCATCGCCAGCGCCCCGCCGTTGGAGTAGCCCACCAGATGCAGCGGGAGATCGCTCCCCGTCAGACGCGTCGCTTCACGAACCGCAAGGCGCGTCGCCGCGAGCCACGCTTCCCACTCGACGTTTGTCAGCGCGCCCGGCGCCGTGCCGTGTCCGGGCAAACGAGGAACAACGGCCACAAAGCCGTGCTTTTGATAATTAAGAGCCAGATGCCTGACGCTGTAGGGCGAATCCGTCAGACCGTGAAGCAGCACCACCGCCCCGCGCGGCTTTCCGGCAGGCATCAGCACAAACGACCGGTTCGCATCCGGAGAAAACTGTCCTGGCCACACCAGGCTCTGGCGATAATAGCGGTTTAAGGGCGTGCGCTCTGCTGCGGTGGCTTTCGCCGTCACCTCAGCGTCGAGATCGGTGAAGATGGCGTTTTCACGGGCGACATAGGCCGCGAAGCTCGCGTTATCCATCTCCTGCACGGACATTTCGTCAGCCCGCCAGGTGTGCCAGTGATGCAGGGCCGGTCCCTGCTGGGACAGATAAACCCGCACCGCAAGCAGGACGAGCACAATGCTCCCGATAACCATCGCCAGTTTTTTTGCGAGAGCCATCAGGCGCACGCTGACCCGCCAGGGCAAATTCGCCATGTGAGGCTCCCTCTCTTGTCCACAGATCCTTCATCTTACCAAAAAATGTGAAGACACTGACGTATTCACCAAATAGATATCTCTCGGGTCGGACACTGCACCAAAAGTGAACTACGCTGCACAAATGTTGATCATCTGTTAAACAAATATTGCATTAACTTAGCTGCACAGCGCGTTTTCGCCGCAATGTGAACATGGCACGCGTCCTGCATTGTTAATGCAATAACAGAAACCCGGCCAATGACAGCCAGTTAACAGCGAGGCGGTATGACGACCAAACCTGAGGTGTTAAGCCGTATCGAAGCGACTTTCAGCCAGCTCACCCCGAGCGAAAAGCGGGTGGCAAGCTGGATGCTGGCGCACGTCGGGCAGATCCCGTTCGAAACGGCAGAAAGCGTGGCGCTGGCCACGGCCACCAGCGGGATCACCGTCGGGCGTTTTCTGCGCAAGCTGGGCTATCGCAACCTGGACGATGCCAAAAAAAGCCTGCGCGATCCCCATCAGCCCTGGGGCATTAACGAGCGCCTCGACTCCTGGAAGCAGCAACAGCCGCTGTCGGATCGCGTTCAGCACTCCCTGTCGCTGGAGGTGGAGGCCATTGCCCATGTCTACCAACTGGCGCAAAGCGAAACGTTCAGGCAGGTGGTCCATCAACTTGCCAATGCCGATGCCGTCTTCGTGCTGGGGATCCAGTCCACGCGCGGGATCGCCAATGCCTTCTTCAGCCATCTGGAGTACCTGCGCCCGCGCGTGAGCTATTCCGAAGGGCTCTCCGGCAGCTGGGTGGAGTCGCTTAACTCCGGGTTTGCGCACCCGTATATCGTGCTGACCGATACCCGCGCCTACTCCGCCATTGCCCGCCAGTATTGCCGCGTGGCGAGCGAAAAAGGGCTGTCGATGGCGCTGATCACCGATATCTGGTGCCCATGGGCGCGGGATTACCCGATTGATTTACTCCAGGTTAAGACCGATACCGGCCATTTCTGGGATTCGCTGGCGCCCGTGAGCTGCCTGTTCAACCTGCTGCTGTCGGGCGTGGTGGAGGCGCTGGGGGATTCGCTGCCGGAGCGTCTGGCAGTCAACCGACAATTACAACAAGAGTTTGGTCAATTTGAACGCTAAAGGAGCGGAGCTATGCCTGAAGAGAGTCAACTGATTGATGTGGCGAAAACCTTTCCCACGCTGCATATCGATCTGAAATACGCCACTGCCGATAACATTACCGGCCGCCCAATCTACCAGCACGCCGCGTGTCTGCTGCATACGGACGCCGCCACCGCACTGGCAAAAGCGATCGGCATTGCCACGCTGGCCGGTCTGAAACTGGTGGTCTACGACGCCTATCGTCCACAGCAGGCGCAGGCGCAACTCTGGGATGCCTGCCCCAATCCGCAATACGTGGTGGACGTCGCGATTGGCTCCAACCACAGCCGGGGCACCGCCATTGACGTCACGCTGATGGATGAACACGACAACGTGCTGGATATGGGCGCCGCGTTTGACGAAATGCACGACCGCTCTCATGCGTGGCACCCTTCCGTTCCGCCCGCGGCACAGCGTAATCGTCTGCTCCTGAACGCCGTGATGTCCGGCGGCGGTTTTGTCGGCATCAGCAGCGAATGGTGGCATTTCGAGCTGCCGAACGCCGCAAGCTATCCGCTACTGGACGATCAGTTCGCCTGTTATTCGACCACACCCTCACTGTAATTCTGGAGCCCGGCCATGAAAACAACGCTGCTTACTACCCTGATTGCCGCTACGCTCGCCCTCAGCGCCCCGCTCGCGCTGGCGGCAGTGCCAAAAGATATGCTGGTAATAGGTAAAGCTGCCGATCCGCAAACGCTGGATCCGGCGGTGACTATCGATAACAACGACTGGACGGTGACCTACCCCTCGTACCAGCGTCTGGTGAAATACAAGCCTGGCACCACGGAGGTGGAAGGCGATCTGTCGACGGGCTGGAAGGCGTCAGACGATCAGAAAGAATGGACGTTTACCCTGGCGGACAATGCAAAATTCTCCGACGGCACGCCGGTGACCGCCGAAGCGGTTAAGCTGTCGTTTGAACGCCTGCTGAAAATTAACCAGGGGCCATCCGAAGCGTTCCCGAAAGATTTGAAAGTGGACGCCGTGGATGAACATACGGTGAAATTCACCCTCAGCCAGCCGTTTGCCCCGTTCCTCTACACGCTGGCGAATGACGGCGCGTCGATCGTCAACCCGGCGGTGCTGAAGGCCAATGCCGCCGACGATGCGCGGGGTTTCCTG
Organism: Enterobacter cloacae complex sp.; assembly: GCF_900322725.1. Classification (NCBI taxonomy): domain Bacteria; kingdom Pseudomonadati; phylum Pseudomonadota; class Gammaproteobacteria; order Enterobacterales; family Enterobacteriaceae; genus Enterobacter; species Enterobacter cloacae complex sp. The sequence continues at coordinate 4,368,505 of NZ_LT991957.1, forward strand.
GCGCAAAACACCGCGGGTTCCGGGCCATTTATGCTGAAAAGCTGGCGCAAAGGTCAGCAGCTGATAATGGTGCCCAACCCGCACTGGCCGGGCGAAAAGCCGCACTTTAAGCGCGTCTCGGTGAAGATTATCGGTGAAAGCGCCTCGCGTCGCCTGCAACTTTCCCGTGGCGATCTGGATATCGCCGACGCCCTGCCGGTGGATCAGCTTGCCGCCCTGAAGCAAGAAGGCAAAGTGGCCGTGGCGGAATACCCGTCCCTTCGGGTGACCTATCTCTATCTGAACAACAGTAAAGCCCCGATGAATCAGGTGGATTTGCGCCGCGCGGTCTCCTGGGCGACCGATTATCAGGGGATGGTGAAAGGCATTCTCAGCGGGAACGGCAAGCAGATGCGCGGCCCGATCCCGGAGGGCATGTGGGGCTTCGATGCAAACGCCATGCAGTACAGCTTTGACGAGGCCAAAGCCAAAGCGGCGCTGGAAAAAGTCAACGATAAACCCGCCAGCCTGACGTTCCTCTACTCCGATAACGACCCGAACTGGGAGCCTATCGCCCTCTCCACCCAGGCGAGCCTGAGCAGGCTCGGGATTAACGTCAAGCTGGAGAAACTGGCGAACGCCACCATGCGCGACCGCGTCGGCAAAGGTGATTATGACATCGCGATTGGTAACTGGAGCCCGGACTTCGCCGATCCGTACATGTTCATGAACTACTGGTTCGAATCGGACAAAAAAGGGCTGCCGGGCAACCGCTCATTCTATGAGAACAAAGAGGTCGATGCGCTGTTGCAGGCGGCACTGAAAACCACCGATCAGGCGGAACGCACCAAAGACTATCAGCAGGCGCAGAAAGTGGTGATTGACGAGGCGGCTTACGTTTATCTGTTCCAGAAGAACTACCAGCTGGCGATGAACAAAGAGGTCAAAGGCTTCACCTTTAATCCGATGCTGGAGCAGGTCTTTAACATCGCCACCATGAGTAAGTAACGGTCCATGCCGGGGGAAAGTGTATGACGTTCTGGAGCATCGTGCGCCAGCGCTGCTGGGGGTTAATCCTCGTCGTGGCCGGTGTCTGTATTATTACCTTTATTATTTCACACCTGATCCCCGGCGATCCGGCCCGCCTGCTGGCCGGTGACCGCGCGAGCGATGAAATTGTGCAGGGCATCCGCCAGCAGCTGGGCCTGGACCAGCCGCTTTATATTCAGTTTGGCCGCTATGTTGAGGCGCTGGCGCACGGTGATTTGGGCACGTCCATTCGCACCGGTCGTCCCGTTGCGGAAGATTTGAAAGCCTTTTTCCCCGCCACGCTGGAGCTGGCCTTCTGCTCCCTGCTGCTGGCGCTGGTGATTGGCGTACCGCTGGGAATTTTATCGGCGGTGTACCGTAACCGCTGGCTGGATCATCTGGTGCGGCTGATGGCGATGACGGGCATCTCGACCCCTGCCTTCTGGCTGGGTCTGGGGGTCATCGTGCTGTTCTACGGGCAGCTGCAAATTCTGCCCGGAGGCGGCAGGCTGGACGACTGGCTCGATCCCCCTGCCCACGTGACCGGCTTTTATCTGCTGGACGCCCTGCTGGAAGGCAACGGTGAAGTGTTCTTCAACGCGCTTCAGCACCTGATTTTGCCGTCCCTGACCCTGGCCTTTGTGCATCTGGGAATTGTGGCGCGTCAGGTGCGCTCCGCCATGCTGGAGCAGCTGAGCGAGGATTATATTCGTACCGCTCGGGCGAGCGGGCTGCCGGGCTGGTACATCGTGCTGCGCTATGCCTTACCCAACGCCATGATCCCCTCCATTACCGTGCTCGGGCTGGCGCTGGGCGATCTGCTGTACGGGGCCGTCCTCACCGAAACCGTGTTTGCCTGGCCGGGAATGGGCGCCTGGGTCGTGACCTCCATTCAGGCGCTGGACTTCCCTGCCGTCATGGGCTTCGCGGTCGTGGTGTCGCTGGCCTACGTCTTCGTCAATCTGGTGGTGGATCTGCTGTATCTGTGGATCGACCCGCGAATCGGGCGCGGAGGTGCCGAATGATGTTAACTCAGGAAACGCCTGTCCCTGTCAGCACCGCTAAACAGCGCATCCACTGGGCGAGGCTGTTCTGGATGCTACGCAAAAGCCCGCTCACGCTGATCGGCGGAGTCATTATGATCCTGATGCTGCTGATGATGGTGGTTTCGCCGTGGATAGTGCCGCACGATCCGAACGCGCTGGATCTCACCGCGCGTTTGCAGGCGCCGTCACTCCAGCACTGGTTTGGCACCGATGAGGTGGGCCGGGATCTGTTCAGCCGGGTGCTGGTGGGCAGCCAGCAGTCCATCACGGCGGGGCTGGCGGTGGTGGTGATTGCGGGCGGCATCGGCTCGCTGCTCGGCTGCTTGTCCGGCGTACTTGGTGGGCGCGGCGACGCCATCATCATGCGCATCATGGACATTATGCTCTCTATCCCCTCGCTGGTACTGACCATGGCGCTGGCCGCCGCGCTCGGCCCAAGCCTGTTTAACGCGATGCTGGCGATTGCGATTGTCCGCATTCCGTTTTACGTACGGCTGGCCCGTGGTCAGACGCTGGTCGTGCGCCAGTTTACCTATGTGCAGGCCGCCCGCACCTTTGGCGCATCGCGCTGGCACCTGATTCGCTGGCATATCCTGCGTAACGCCCTGCCGCCGCTGATCGTTCAGGCGTCGCTGGATATCGGCAGCGCTATTCTGATGGCCGCCACGCTGGGCTTTATTGGGTTAGGTGCGCAGCAGCCCACCGCCGAATGGGGCGCGATGGTGGCCGTGGGACGTAACTACGTGCTTGACCAGTGGTGGTACTGCGCGTTTCCCGGGGCGGCCATTTTGATTACGGCAGTCGGGTTTAATCTGTTTGGCGATGGTCTTCGCGACCTGCTGGATCCCAAATCAGGAGGGAAGCAGTCATGAGTGATTCCGTATTATCGATTGAAGATTTACACCTGAGCTTCCCCATTTTTCGCGGCGATGTACATGCGCTCAACCACGTCTCGCTGGAGATTGGCCGGGGTGAAATTGTTGGCGTAGTGGGCGAATCCGGCTCGGGAAAATCGGTCACCGCGATGCTGGCGATGCGCCTGCTGCCGGAAGGCAGTTACCATGTTCACCACGGGCGGGTCACGCTGCTCGGGGAAGATGTGCTGAACGCGTCGGAAAAACAGCTTCGCCAGTGGCGCGGCGCAAAGGTGGCGATGATTTTTCAGGAGCCGATGACGGCGCTCAACCCCACGCGGCGGATCGGCAGGCAGATGGTGGAGGTGATCCGCCAGCATCAGCCGCTTTCACGGCGTGAAGCGCAGCAAAAAGCGATCTCCCTGCTTGGCGAGATGCAGATTCCGGACGCGGCACAGGTGATGGATCGCTATCCGTTTGAGCTTTCCGGCGGCATGCGCCAGCGAGTGATGATCGCCCTTGCCTTCTCCTGCGAGCCGGAGCTGATCATTGCCGATGAACCCACCACCGCGCTGGATGTGACCGTCCAGCTCCAGGTGCTGCGGCTGTTGAAACATAAAGCGCGCGCCAGCGGAACGTCGGTGCTGTTTATCAGTCACGATATGGCGGTAGTGTCGCAGCTTTGTGACCGGATGTACGTCATGTACGCGGGCAGCGTAATCGAAAGCGGCAGCACGCAGACCTTGATTCACCATCCTGTGCATCCCTATTCGATTGGCCTGCTGCGGTGCGCGCCGGAAAATGGCGAACCGCGTGAGATCCTCCCGGCCATTCCCGGCACGGTGCCTAATCTCAGCCACCTGCCGCGCGGATGTGCCTTTCGCGAGCGCTGTTTTGCGGCCGGTGCGAAATGCGGTGAAACGCCGCGCTTACACTCCACGGGCACAGAAGGCCAGCAGGCAGCCTGCTGGTATCCACAACAGGAGACACGCCATGTCTGAGGTATTGCTGGAACTGGACGACGTGCACGTGAATTTTCCCGCGCGCAAAAACTGGCTGGGGCGCGTGACGGAACAGGTGCACGCTCTGAACGGCATGGATCTCCAGATCCATCGCGGCGAAACGCTGGGCATTGTGGGGGAATCCGGCTGTGGAAAGAGTACGCTGGCGCAGCTGCTGATGGGCATGCTCAAACCGAGCATCGGCGCACGTCTGCGTGCGAACGCGGCGGGCGGTATGCAGATGGTATTTCAGGATCCGCTCTCATCTCTCGATCCGCGTTTACCCGTCTGGCGCATCATCACCGAGCCGGTGTGGATACAGCAACGCCGCAGCGAGCGGGAGCGTCGTCAGCAGGCCGAAGCCCTGGCGAAGCAGGTGGGCATTCGTGCTGAATACCTTGACCGTCTGCCGCATGCGTTTTCGGGCGGACAGCGTCAGCGAATCGCCATTGCCCGGGCGCTCTCCTCGGATCCGGACATCATCGTGCTCGATGAACCTACCAGCGCGCTGGATATTTCCGTCCAGGCGCAGATCCTCAATTTGCTGGTTGCCCTGCAACAGCAGCGAAATCTCACCTACGTGCTGATCTCTCACAACGTCTCGGTGGTCCGGCACATGAGCGATCGCGTGGCGGTGATGTATCTGGGGCAGATTGTTGAGCTGGGCACGGCGGACCAGGTGCTGGGCCAGCCGCGTCATCCGTATACGCAGCTGCTGCTTGACTCCGTTCCCCGCACCGGCCAGCCGCTTGACGACGCGCTGGCGCTGCGAAAAACCGACCTGCCCGGAAACCGGCACCTGCCGATCGGATGCTATTTCCGAGACCGTTGCCCACTGGCAACGCAGGGATGTGAACAGCCGCAACAACTTCAATCCTCTTCCGGAAACCGAAGCGTGCGCTGCTGGCGTAACCGTTAAAAAATAAGCCGGGCATCTGCCCGGCCTGTAATCAGTTCAGCTTATAGTCCAGCGTAATTTCCGCTTTCAGCAGCTGCGAGACCGGACAGCCCGCCTTCGCTTTCTGGATAATGCCGTCGAACTGCTGAGGATCGATACCCGGTACCGTCACCTTGCTTTGCAGCGCGACCTTGCTGATGGCAAAACCCCCGTCGGTTTTATCCAGCGAGACGTCCGCCGTGGTATCGATGGAGTCAGCGGTGTAGCCCGCTTCACCCAGCATCAGCGACAGGGCCATGGAGAAACACGCTGCGTGCGCTGCGCCAATCAGCTCTTCCGGGTTGGTTCCCTTCTCGCCCTCAAAGCGGGTGTTAAAGCCGTAAGGTTGCTGGTTAAGGACGCCGCTTTCGGTTGATACCGTCCCTTTGCCGCGCTTAATGTCGCCTGACCAGTGTGCTGAACCGTGCTTATGAATCGTCATTCTTGCTCTCCTTTTGGCTTACAAAGGGTTAAGTATAGGACGCCTCACCCGTTTTGCAGGGAACACAGACTAGTCCGAAGGCGCAGCGAGGTGGTTTGCCAGCGCGTCGAGAAACACGCGCTGCGCCGCAGGCTGATAGTCACGCGACTGATAAATGCCAAATATGCCGATCGGTTTTGGCGTGAAGGCGTTAAGTACCGGCACCAGGCTGCCCTCTCTGAGCGCCGCGCTGGCCTCGCGTTCGGGCAGCATGGCAATACCGCAGTGGTTTATCGCTGCCTCCATCAGCAGAGACGAGATACTGGCGCTCAGATTGCCGCTCACCGCCGTTGCGATCGCTTCGCCTTCGGGCGTCAAAAAACGCCATGATTGCCCCGCGAAGAAGCTGTAATGCAGGCAGTTGTGCCGGGCTAAATCTTCAAGCTGTTCAGGAACGCCCCGGCTGGCAAGATACTGCGGCGAGGCGCAAAGCACGGACCGGCACTCTCCCAGCCTGCGGGCGATCATGCCGGGCTCGGGGCTATCGGTGATGCGTATCGCCACGTCAATTCGCTCTCCCACCAGGCTCACCGGATGGTTATTGACATCCAGTTCGATGCGCAGCTGAGGGTAACGCTGCAACAGATCCGGCAAAACCGGAGCGATCAGCTGGGTTGCGGTAAAATGCGCGCAGGCGACGCGCAGGGTGCCTGAGGGCAAATCCTTCACGGACTGATCTTCAATTTCCTGAGATATTTGCGACAGCGTACGGGTCTTTTGCAGCACTTTCTCTCCCGCCGCCGTTAGCGTCAGCTTGCGGGTGGAACGGTTCACCAGCCGCGCACCGGCCCACTTCTCCATTTGCTCCAGATAGCGGCTCACCATCGGGCGAGAGATCCCCAGCGCCCGCGCCGCCGCGCTTAAACTTCCCAGCTCACAGATACGGTTGTACACCTGGGCGGCAATTACGCGATCCATTCTGACCTCCATTTGCTCGATTTATGAAACTAAGCATCTCCTGTTTCAGGAATTCTGGCAAATGCAGAGATCCGTACAATAGAGACTTTCCTGATAAAAAGAGAGTTGACCATGACCATCGCCCGCCTTGCTTTGCTGACCACCCTTGTTACTCCGGCCGCGTTTGCCGCGCCGTTAACCATTGATACGTACAACCCGCAAGAAAAAGGGATTTTTGCCGTCTCATCCACCCTGGTTTCTGGGCCGAAAGAGGCAGTGCTGTTTGACGCGCAGTTCAGCGTAAAGGATGGCGAAGCACTGGTGGAAAAAATTCGCCACAGCGGTAAAACGCTGAACAAAATTGTGATCACCTCCGGCGATCCGGATTTCTATTTTGGTCTGCAACCGCTGGTGAAAGCCTTCCCGAACGCCAAGGTTGTCGCTACGCAGCAGGTGGTGGACCATATCAACGCCACTAAAGACGCCAAGCTCGCCTTCTGGGGGCCGCAGATGAAAGACGGCGCGCCCACGCAGCTTTACGTACCGCAGGTGCTTGCCTCAACCACCTTTATGATTGACGGTGAGAGAGTGAGCATTGAAGAGCCTGAAAGCTATGCAGCGTATGTCTGGATCCCCTCCGCGAAAACCATCCTCGGCGGCACGGGCGTCGCCTGGGGCATTCACGTCTGGACGGCGGATACCCAAACGCCAGAAAGCCGCAAACAGTGGCAGCAGACCCTGGATAATATGGCCGCCCGTAAGCCCGATCGCGTGATTCCGGGCCACTATCTGGGAACATCGCCCGCGGGAACCGGCGCGATTGACTTTACCCGTGACTATCTACAGCGTTTTGAACTGGCCCTCACGACGCATAAAGAATCAACTGGCGTCATCAACGCGATGAAAAAACAGTGGCCGAACCTTGCGGAAGAAAGTTCTCTGGAACTGAGCGCCAAAGTGAATACCGGCGAAATGAAGTGGTAATAGCCTGATTATCTCCTGCTATATTTAAATTTTTTATAGCAGGAGTTTTATATGCAATCGCCAGTAAGGGGCATCGACCATATCGGTATTACCGTGCCCGACATTGAAAAAGCCACCCTATTTTTTGAGCACGCTTTCGGCGCGAAGGTTTTATATCATTCTGTCGATGCTGAAACCGATAATATTGACCAGTCCGCTCAGCAACACACCTTAAAATTATTTCCCGGCACTAAAATTCACGCCATCCGCATGCTCGCCATGCCTCACGGACCCGGCATTGAACTCTTCGAAATGCACGGTCCTGAGCAGGGTATGCCCGCCCGTGCCAGCGATTTTGGCCTTCAGCATTTTGCTGTTTATGTTGATGATTTTGATAGTGCCATCGCGGCTTTCACCGCCGCCGGCGGCGAGATGTTTACCGCGCCGAAGCCGCTTAGCTTTCCGGATGAGCAAGGTGAAGGCAATGCTTTCTGCTATGGTCAAACCCCCTGGGGCAGCGTTGTGGAATTGATCTCCTGGCCGACCCCCATGCCTTATGAAAAAAAGACGAATTTACGCCGCTGGAAGCCCTAAAATTTATTTCTGTGCTACGGCATGTGATATTTTTATTTCCAGGACGAATCTGAGCCACAACGACGAAAATATTTGTCACTCTGAATGCGAATTACGATTTTGCACGCCGTAACATTAAACAGACAACGACACGGAGGCAGCATGTTTACTTATTACCCGGCACATACCACAGCAGCACAACCGGAACTTGTTAACGCGATCGCACAAGGTCTTCACGCCGAGCACGGTGTTGTTACTGAAGATGACATTTTGATGGAACTGACCAAGTGGGTGGAAGCCACGGACAATGACATCCTCAGTGACATCTACCAGCAAACCATCAACTATGTGGTTAGCGGGCGCAACGCACCTTTATAAAAACCTGCTAAGCTGGATCTGCAACCTAAGGGGTTACATTTCGTTTGCGTAAGCAAGCTTGTCCTTAAAACTATCAACAGGATTGAGGAGTTAATATGAAATCGAACCGTCAGGCACGCCACATTCTGGGACTGAACTACAAGCTCTCTAACAAGCGTAAAGTGGTTATTGAGGAGGGTAGCGAAACGCAGGTTACCCACGCTACCGGCAGAAAACGCCCTTCCGGCAAGTAAGTTCCGGCACGATATTCACAACACCATCGGTAATCCCGATGGTGTTTTTGTTTATGTGTTGCGGTAATTAATATTCAGCTCCTTTATAATACCAACCGACCGCACCCCGTAGCACAGGCCAGAAAGATGACAAACAGCAGTGTCAGGGACGGATCTTCTTAAAAAGAGTGAGTGACATGGACAACAAACTGAAAAAACATCGTTCCCTTTATATTCCTTACGCCGGTCCGGTTTTACTGGAGTTCCCTCTTCTGAACAAAGGCAGCGCCTTTAGCATGGAAGAGCGCAGCAGCTTTAACCTGCTGGGCCTGCTGCCTGAAGTGGTTGAAACCATTGAAGAACAGGCAGAACGTGCCTGGATCCAGTATCAGGGCTTTAAAACCGAAATCGATAAACACATCTACCTGCGTAATATCCAGGATACCAACGAAACCCTTTTCTACCGCCTCGTGCAGAACCATCTCGAAGAGATGATGCCGGTGATTTACACCCCAACGGTCGGCGCGGCGTGCGAACGCTTCTCCGAGATCTACCGCCGTTCCCGCGGCGTGTTCATCTCCTATCAGAACCGTCACAACATGGACGACATTCTGCAAAACGTGCCGAACCACAACATCAAAGTGATCGTGGTGACCGATGGAGAACGTATTCTTGGCCTTGGCGACCAGGGCATTGGCGGGATGGGTATTCCCATCGGTAAGCTTTCTCTCTATACCGCCTGCGGCGGGATCAGCCCGGCCTATACCCTGCCGGTGGTGCTGGACGTGGGGACCAACAACCAGCAGCTGCTGAACGATCCGCTGTACATGGGCTGGCGTCACCCGCGCATTACCGACGACGAGTACTATCAGTTTGTTGATGATTTCATTCAGGCCGTGAAGCACCGCTGGCCGGACGTTCTGTTGCAGTTCGAAGACTTCGCGCAGAAAAACGCCATGCCGCTGCTTAACCGTTATCGCGATGAAATCTGCTCGTTCAACGACGACATTCAGGGCACCGCGGCGGTGACCGTCGGTACGCTGATTGCCGCGAGCCGTGCGGCGGGCAGCCAGCTCAGCTATCAGAAAATTGTCTTCCTGGGCGCGGGCTCTGCGGGCTGCGGCATCGCCGAGCAAATTATTGCCCAGACCCAGCGTGAAGGCCTGAGTGAAGAGCTGGCCCGCTCCCGCGTCTTTATGGTGGACCGCTTTGGCCTGCTGACCGACGGCATGCCGAACCTGCTTCCGTTCCAGACCAAACTGGTGCAGAAGCGCGAGAACCTGAAAAACTGGGATACCGACAACGAAGTGCTTTCCCTTCTTGACGTGGTGCGCAACGTCAAGCCGGACATTTTGATTGGCGTGTCCGGGCAGACTGGCCTCTTTACAGAAGAGATCATTCGCGAAATGCACAAGCACTGCGAACGTCCTATCGTGATGCCGCTGTCAAACCCGACCTCACGCGTGGAAGCAACGCCGCAGGACATTATCGCCTGGACCGAAGGCAACGCCCTGGTCGCGACCGGCAGTCCGTTCGATCCGGTGGTGTGGAAGGACAAACTCTACCCCATCGCGCAGTGCAACAACTCCTACATCTTCCCGGGTATTGGCCTGGGTGTCATCGCCTCCGGCGCATCACGCATCACCGACGAAATGCTGATGTCCGCGAGCGAAACGCTGGCGGGTCACTCTCCGCTGGTGAACAACGGTGAAGGACTGGTACTGCCGGAGCTGAAGGACATACATAAGGTGTCCCGTGCCATTGCCTTCGCGGTGGGCAAAATGGCGCAGCAGCAAGGCGTAGCGGTGAAAACCTCTGCCGATGCGTTGCAGCAGGCAATTGACGATAATTTCTGGATGCCGGAATACCGTAGCTATCGTCGTACTTCGATTTAAATATTGTCCCTTACCCCAGCCCTCTCCCTAAAGGGGAGAGGGTCAGGGTGAAGGGAATATACGGCACTTCCCGCTAGCCAAACCCACATTCCCCCGCTACACTCCCTTCATCCATCAACCCACTGAATATATAAGGAGGCCAATTATGCTGTACTGTGAAATTTTCAATGTTTCACATACATTAGGTGATCGCACCGGCTCAAGCGTTATCGGTATCGTGCTGCGATAACTTCCGCTTGAGCGAAGACACCAACCCCTGAAATCCCTTCTCTCGGGCTTACTGAGTTATCGTCAGCGATGTTTGACGAGGCATAAACATGCCTGTAACTCCTGGGTAAGCAACAATGAGCACTCTACTTACTGCACATTCTTTACGTGTTGATACCGCGTTTGGCACGCTCTTCGACTCTCTCTCCTTTACGTTGAAAAAAGGCGACCGCATTGGCCTGCTGGGTGATAACGGCTGCGGAAAAAGTACGCTGCTGAAAATCCTCGACGGGACGCAGTCACCTGCTGCCGGAACCGTTTCACTGGCGGGACATTGCCTGCTGGCGCGCGTGGAACAACATCTGCCGGAGACCCTTTATCCCCTGACCATGCTGGATGCAGTGCTGGCGCAGCTGCCGACCGCTGAGCGCGACAGTCTACGCTGGAAGGCCGAGACGCTGCTGGCCGAAATGGGCTTTACGGCGCAGGAAACGGCGCTGCAATCCGCCACGCTGAGCGGCGGTCAGCATACGCGTTTATTGCTGGCGAGAGCGCTGATAAACGATCCGGATCTGCTGTTACTGGACGAACCGAGCAACCACCTCGACCTGCCGACCCTTCTGTGGCTGGAGCAGTTTTTACAGCGCTGGTCCGGCAGCTTTGTGTTGGTCTCTCACGACAGACAGCTGCTGGACGCGGTAACCAACGGCAGCTGGATCCTGCGCGATAAAACACTGCACTACTTCGCCCTTCCCTGCACTGCCGCCCGTCAGGCGCTGGAGGCGAAAGACGAAAGCGATGCGCAGCGCCACAAGGCAGAGCAAAAAGAGATCGACCGCGTAACGGCCAGCGCCAAACGCCTCGCCACCTGGGGCAAGGTCTACGACAACGAAGATCTCTCCCGTAAGGCTAAGCAGATGGAAAAACAGGTCGAACGGCTGAAAGAAAACCAGACAGAACTGACGGCGGGAAGCCCGTGGACCTTAACCCTGTGCGGGGACGCGCTGCGGGCCGATCGCCTGCTGGAAATAACCGACCTCAGCGTGCCTCCGGAGCCGGGTCTGCCAGCGCTGTTTACCCTCGACAGCGCGCGGCTGAAAAGTGGGGATCGCGTGGCGATTGTGGGGCGTAACGGCTGCGGTAAATCGTCGCTGATGAAGCTTATCTGGCGTCATTTTTGCGACGAGATTGTAGACGACAGGCTTAAGCGTCATCCGCGCGTCTCGGTCGGCTACTACGACCAGACGCTGCACCAGCTGCCGGACGATGCGGCGCTGCTGGATGCGCTGGAACCTTTCGCGCCAGATCCGCAGACCCGTAAAATGGCGCTCATCAGTGCCGGCTTCCCGTGGGCGCGGCACGGGCAAAAAGTCAGTACGCTGAGCGGCGGGGAGCGTTCGCGCCTGCTGTTCGTCGGCCTGACGCTTGCCCGCTATAGCCTGCTGATGCTGGATGAACCGACAAATCATCTGGACATGGAAGGCAAAGACGCGCTGGCTGTTACCCTGCAACAGTTTGAAGGCGGCGTGCTGCTGGTAAGCCATGACCGTCAACTGATCGGCCAGAGCTGTAACCGTTTCTGGCTGATTGAGAACGGCAGGCTGAGTGAATGGCACGATGCGGAGGCGGTGTTCGATCGTCTGCGCGAGGGGACCGGTCCGGTTGTCCCCGAACCGTCGATATCAGCGCTGAACGCACCACCTGCTGCGTCTGATGATTTGCTCGAACGCCTGGTCGCGCTGGAAACGCTGCTGGAAGAAGATTTGGCGCGCAAGCCCAAACATCAAAAACCGCAGTTGCAGGCGCAATGGCGAAAAGAGATTGAGGTGATAGAAGCCCAACTGTAAATCTGCACCCGGCGGTCGCTACGCCGGGTCTTTTTTGATGTCAGTGTTTTCCCCTACTGATTATTAGAGGATCGCCGTATTCTTAATCTTAAACTGCACTAAATGATGACATTATGTTGCGGCTGCCTTGCATTACTGCGCCAAAGTATTAATCCTTAATGGGTATTACACCTGCAATGCAGATACTCATCATGAAAAGGAGAAACACATGAAGGCTGCTGTTGTCACTCAGGATCATCAGGTTAACGTTACAGAGAAAACCTTACGCGCGCTCAAGCATGGTGAAGCGCTGCTGAAGATGGAGTGCTGTGGCGTTTGCCATACCGATCTCCACGTTAAAAATGGCGATTTTGGCGACAAGACCGGGGTGATCCTCGGCCACGAAGGGATTGGTATCGTCAAAGAAATTGGTCCGGGCGTCAGCTCGCTAAAAGTAGGCGATCGCGCGAGCGTGGCGTGGTTCTTCGAAGGCTGTGGCCACTGTGAATATTGTAATACCGGCAACGAAACCCTGTGTCGCGACGTGAAAAACGCGGGTTACTCCGTTGACGGCGGCATGGCGGAAGAGTGCATCGTAACCGCGGATTACGCGGTTAAGGTCCCTGAGGGTCTGGATTCAGCTGCGGCCAGCAGCATCACCTGCGCCGGGGTCACCACCTACAAAGCGGTGAAAGTGTCCGAGATCAAACCGGGTCAGTGGATTGCGATCTACGGTCTGGGCGGATTGGGTAACCTCGCCCTGCAATACGCGAAAAACGTCTTTAATGCAAAAGTCATCGCCATTGATGTGAACGATGAGCAGCTTAAACTGGCTGCCAGCATGGGCGCAGACTTAACCGTGAACTCCCGCAATGAAGATGCGGCAAAAGTCATTCAGGAGAAAACTGGCGGCGCCCATGCGGCGGTGGTGACGGCGGTAGCGAAAGCGGCCTTCAACTCTGCCGTTGACGCGGTTCGCGCCGGTGGGCGCGTGGTGGCCGTTGGCCTGCCGCCGGAAGCGATGAGCCTGGATATTCCTCGTCTGGTGCTGGATGGTATTCAGGTGGTGGGCTCCCTGGTGGGTACCCGTCAGGATCTGCTCGAAGCCTTCCAGTTTGCCGCGGAAGGTAAGGTGGTTCCGAAAGTCACGATGCGCCCGCTGGAAGATATCAACGCCATCTTCAAAGAGATGGAACAGGGCCAGATCCGTGGCCGTATGGTGATTGATTTACGTTCTTAAACGGCAGTTGCCGGGTGGCGGCTTTGCCCTGCCCGGCCTTTTACGTGGACGAACGCCGATCGGAAATCCATTCCTGAACTTCAATCTGGAACGTGTCCGGCGCTTTTCGGTACATTTTACGTGCCAGGTCGAGGATAGTATGGCGCCCTAACTCCTCTTCCATCCGCTGCTGCGCGCTGTCCATAACTGACCGCACCCCGCACGGGCCGTCGCACACCCAGGCCGGTGGCGTTTCATCAAACACCGCCAGGCGTTGTCGCACTTCCCGACACTCAAACATATTTTTCTCGCCGTCAATGGCATGCGCCACGTCCAGCACGGTAATCAACTCTGCCGGACGCGCCAGCCGGAACCCGCCCCCTTTGCCTTCGGTGCTGATAACCAGCCCCGCACGAGACAATCGGGTGAAGATTTTTCCAAGATAGTCGTACGGCACGCCCTGCAAGGCCGCCATCTCCCGGACGCTCATCTCACGCTCATTACCTTTAGCATCCACCATACACATCAGGCTGTGAATGCCGTATTCCACACCAGAACTGTAAAACGCCATGGCTTACTCCGGGTTATCGTTCGCTGCATTATAACGATTTTTAACTCAGAAAAAAGTTGTCGCAGTTAACTCCGACAAGTATAGTGGCAGTTATGTCAGACATACGGCCTGACGATCAAAAGGATCAAGTATGAAAAAGCAGATTTTAATTGTGGGTAGTGGGTTTTCCGGCATGTGGGCTGCGGTCAGCGCCGCGCGTCTTTCTGCTCTGGAGGGTAACAACAGCCTTAACATTGCCGTGCTGGCCCCCGTCCCGGAACTGCGCGTTCGCCCCCGCTTTTATGAGGAAAATGTGTCAACGATGGTCGCGCCGCTGACCGATCTGTTTGCTGAGCTGGATATTGCGTTTATTTCGGGTGAAGCACAACGCATTGATACAACATCAAAAACGGTTTTTTATCGCGATTCAAACGGCGCCACAGCTGAAGTCACCTACGAACGCCTGATCCTCGCAACCGGTAGCCAGACTAAGCGTCCCCCGATTGCCGGCCTGGCGGAATACGCCTTCGATATCGACCAGCTTGAATCCGCCAGGCTGCTCGAGCAACACCTGGACGCCCTGGCTACACGCCCTTCCTCCCCGGAGCGTGATACCGTGGTAGTGTGCGGCGGCGGTTTTACCGGCATTGAGCTGGCAACGGAACTCCCAGCCCGACTCCGCACTCGTTTCGGTGCTGATACGAAGACCAAAGTAATCGTAGTTGAAAGAGGTGCAACCCTTGGCGGACGTTACAGCCAGGCGCTGCGTAACACAATTGAAGAAGCCAGCAACGCGCTGGGGGTTGAATGGCGTTTAAACAGTGAAATTGAAGCCATTGATGCCTGCGGCGTGACGCTCAAAAACGGAGAGCGCATTGCCAGCGCTACCGTGGTGTGGACGGCAGGTGTCGAAGCGAACCCCCTCAGCCAGCACGTTACCGGGGAACGCGACTCGCAGGGACGTCTGAAAGTCACCGACACGTTGCAGGTGCCTGCGCATCCGGAGGTTTACGCGACGGGCGATATGGCGCACGCTAAAACGGACGACGTGGGCAACACGGCGCTCATGACCTGCCAGCACGCGATCCAGCTGGGAAAATTCGCCGGACATAACGCCGCCGCCAGCCTGTTAAATCTGGCGCCGTACCCTTACCGTCAGGTGAATTACGTTACTTGTCTGGACCTGGGTGGCTGGGGCGCGGTGTATACCGAGGGGTGGGAGCAGCGTGTTAAATCCGTGCGCGATGAGGCCAAGAAAATCAAAGTGGCCATCACCAACGAACTGATTTACCCGCCAGCAGCAGACAGAGCGGTCGCCTTTGCCGCCGCTGACCCGCTGGCGAAATTTGTGTAGTTCACGCTTACGTGCCGCGACCTGCGGGCAACGTGTGAAATCAGGCCAATGCCCCCGCGTTGGCCTGACGCTTTTTAGCGCACCGGTGGCCATACAGCAGCAGTGAGGTCATCGCGGAGAAGGATAAGATCGCTGCCGGGAGCGTGACATAACTCCAGCTAAAGCCAAGGGTAATCATCATTCCACCAAAACAGGCGCCAATCGCGCTGCCGAGATTGAACGCCATTTGCCCGCCTGCGGCGCCCAGCATCTCGCCTCCTTTGGCATTTTGCAGCAGCAGAATTTGCAGCGGCGCAGAGAGCGCAAACAGCCCGGCGCAGCAGACAAATCCCATCACCAGCGAGGCCGTTTTCAGTTCGCCAAACGCAAACAGTAAAAGCAGCGAAGCCACAATCACCAGGTCGGTGGTGGCGGCAATACGCAATGGACTAAATCGCGCCGATAGCTTACCGCTGAGCAGATTGCCCAGGACCATACCCAGCCCCATCAGCATCATGATCGCGGTCATGACGCCCTCGGAGAAGCCTGACACGTTGACCATAAACGGCTTCACGAAGCTAAACCAGGCAAACACCCCGGCGTTACCAAACATCGTTGCGGCAAATATCAGCCAGGGTTCAGGCTTCTTCAGAAAGTGGAATTGCTCTGCCAGGCGGGTGGTGGAATTGTCATAGAGAGAGGGAACCCAGAGCAGGACAGACAGGATCACCAGGGCGTCAAACACCGCAATTAAAAAGAAGGTGTAACGCCAGTTAAATTCATGTCCCAGCCACGTCCCGAGCGGAACGCCAAGCAAATTAGCAACGGTCATCCCGGCTATCATCCCGGCGACAGCGACCGTTACTTTTCCCGGCGGTGCAATTTTTGACAGGATGATCGCCCCCACACCGAAAATCGCGCCATGCGGGAAACCAGAGATCAACCGCCCCGCTGCCAGCCCTACGTACGAGTCAGAGAAAGTAAAAAGCGCATTACCAACGACGCACATCGCCACCAGAAACAGCAGCGTGGTTTTCAGCGAGAATTTGCTGGAGAACAGCGCCACAATCGGCGCGCCGATCACCACGCCAAAAGCATAAAAGGAAATCATATTCCCGGCGGAGGGAATCGAAATGCCCGTGTCATGAGCCAGTTCTGTCAGCACGCCCATGATGCCAAATTCAGCCATCCCCAGGCCAAAGGTAGCCAGTGCTAACGAAAAAATTGTTTTTTTCATACCGCAACCACTGTTGAAAAATATGCAGCGAGCATTATTGAATAAACTTGTATGGTGAACCAGTTCAAATCAGCTTTCTGACACATTAATCCATTCATTCAGGTCGATTACACTCTTAGTACGGCCTCGATTCCGCGACCGCACACAAAGGGAGACCCACCATGGTCAGTAAGAAGAAAACCCGTATTGTTGATGATGTCGCTAAAAATGCGCCACTCAAAACCAAAGCGTATGAGCAAGAACTTCGCCGCCTCCATGTTGAACTGGTTAAGCTCCAGCTATGGGTGGTCGCCAAAGGGTTAAAGGTCTGTATTGTTTTTGAAGGACGGGACGGCGCCGGTAAAGGCGGCACCATCAAAGCCATCACCGAGCGCGTCAGCCCTCGGGTTTTCCGCGTCGTCGCGCTACCGGCCCCTACCGATAAAGAGAAAAGTCAGCTCTATTTTCAGCGTTACGTATCCCATCTGCCCTCTGCCGGTGAAATCGTGATTTTCGACCGCAGCTGGTACAACCGCGCAGGCGTGGAAAAGGTAATGGGTTTCTGTACCGAAGAGCAGGTCGAAAAATTTCTTGATGGAACACCGGTGATGGAAAAAGCGATGGTCGATGCCGGGATCATTTTGCTTAAATACTGGCTTGAGGTCACGCCAAAAGAGCAGGAGCGCCGCCTGCGCGACCGCATTAACGACGGTCGCAAGATCTGGAAGCTGTCTCCAATGGACATTAAATCTTTCAACCTGTGGGATGAATATACCCTCGCCCGTGACGCCATGTTTAAAGCGACCGATACCGCCTGGGCGCCGTGGTTTGTGGCGCGTTCAGAAGACAAAAAAAGGGTGCGGCTGAATATTATTTCGCATCTGCTTTCGCAGATCCCTTATAAAGACGTTCACGTCGACAAGGTGGATTTACCGAAACGAAAAATCGGCAAAGTGAAGCCAACAAAATATCCCTTCCGGTATATTGCAGAGCGGTTTTGATATTACTGGAATGCCGCTCGCATAATGTAGATTACCAGGGGGATCAGTATTGTTTTTTGTTGGCTGCGGTTGATAATGACCGCACCAACAAAGGAGCAAGCATGAAACCAAACCGCTCAGAAACGTGCGCCAGAGCAGAGCACCTCACAGGAAAAACACCTTGCCCGGCCTCTTCGGCAGCAGAGCGCGCAAGGCAACGTCAACAGGATCGGGAATTCATAAAGGTCATGAATGAATTAACGGCCAAAGCCGGACTATTATCGGATGACCCTTATTTCCGAGGGATTTGATGTGTTTTCAGTTTGACGTGTATCGCAATCCTTCAGACAAAACGCGTGAATATCATCCCTACTTTATGATTATTCAGCACGACTATTATGAGGACTTATCAACAAGACTTATCTTACCGTTAAGCTATCAGAATCATTTAAGGCGGTATTTTAACGCTGCAACGCCGCTGGTGAATATAGATTTCCAGACATTGTTTCTTAATACAACAAACATCACACACGTGGAGACAAAGAAACTAAACAATAAAAATTATGTATGTAATCTTCGCAGCGCAAGAAGCAGTGTTCTTGCAGGAATTGATGCGTTAATTACCAATACGTAGCTCAGTGTCGCGCAAGCGCAGCGCCGCCGGGCAAAGCCGACGGCGCAGGGCATTTACTTCATCCCTTCTGAACTCTCTTTTTGCGCTTCAAGACGCTCAACGTCCCGGTACCAGCGCGGGTGGTGCTTCTGCGCCCAGCGGCGGCTCACCTTCCCTTCAATCATGCCTTTAATTGAACCTTTCACCCAGAATGCCATATACATATGGATCAGGATGGCATGGATCAAAATAATGGCTGACGTCGCGTGGATCAGCAGTGCGTAGCGCACCACCTGAATCGGGAAATAGTGCGCAAAATACGGTCGCCAGATAATCACCCCGGTCACCAGCAGCACAAAAATCATGCTCATGATGGTCCAGAACATCATCTTCTGCCCGGCGTTGTATTTGCCTACCTTCGCGACCTTATGCTCGTTGCCTTTCAGCACCTCAACAATCCCTTTAATCCAGGGAATATCCTGCTTGTCAGGGATGTTGTGATGAACGAAACGCACGAACATAAACATCAGCACCACGAAAATCAGCACGCCGAAAAACGGATGCAGAATGCGCCCCATTTGCGGCGTCCCGAAGGTTTCCGTAAGCCACTGTAGCGTCGGGAAAAAGAACGAAATGCCGGATACCGCCACCAGGAAGAAGCAGATCACCACCGTCCAGTGACAGGCGCGATCGACAAACTTTGTGCGCACTATCATTTTCGACTTACTCATGATGCTCCTCCTCGTCGTCATCCACCTCTTTATTCGGCCCGATACCAATGTAGTGATAAATCAGCCCGGCAAAGGTGGCGAT
This sequence comes from Enterobacter cloacae complex sp., assembly GCF_900322725.1. Lineage (NCBI taxonomy): Bacteria > Pseudomonadati > Pseudomonadota > Gammaproteobacteria > Enterobacterales > Enterobacteriaceae > Enterobacter > Enterobacter cloacae complex sp. The sequence goes on from NZ_LT991957.1 coordinate 4,387,507, forward strand.
AAAGCCCGCCGCAGAGAGCGGTTTAAGCGCCCCTTTCCAGAGGTTGATTGAGGTATCGATCGCCGGATCTTTCGGCAGATTGTGATACAGCTCCGGCTGGTCATTGTGGTGCAGAACATACATGACGTGCGTACCACCCACGCCCTGCGGGTTATAAATCCCTGCCTTGTCATAGCCCCGCGCTTTGAGCTTATCCACCCGCTGCTGCGCCACTTCCAGCATCTCTTTTTTGGTGCCGAAGTGGATCGCCCCGGTCGGACAGGTCTTCACGCACGCAGGCTCCTGGCCGACGCTGACGCGATCGACGCACAGCGTGCATTTGTATACCCGGTTATCCTCTTTATTGAGGCGCGGGATATTAAACGGACAGCCCGCGATGCAGTAGCCGCAGCCAATGCAGTTGTCCTGCTGGAAGTCGACGATGCCGTTGGCGTACTGAATAATGGCGCCAGCAGACGGGCACGCCTTCAGGCAGCCCGGATCTTCACAGTGCATACAGCCGTCTTTGCGGATCAGCCACTCCAGCTTGCCGTTCTGATCGGTTTCGCTAAAGCGCATCACCGTCCAGGACTTGGCGCTCAGGTCAGCCGGGTTATCGTAAACCCCGACGCAGTGCCCTACCTCGTCGCGGATATCGTTCCACTCCGAGCAGGCCACCTGGCAGGCTTTACAGCCCACGCAGGAGGAGACATCAATCAGCTTGGCGACTTCTGCCTTGTAGTCCCGCGCACGAGGCGCGGGGGTTATCGGGTTGGTCGCGGAGCGTTTAATAATGTCTTGTGTTTCCATCGCCATTTAATCGCTCCTTACGCTTTCTCGATGTTGACCAGAAACGCTTTGTACTCCGGCGTTTGCGAGTTGGAATCGCCGACGTTTGGCGTCAGGGTGTTGGCGATATAGCCTTTCTGCGCCACCCCTTCAAAGCCCCAGTGCAGCGGAATACCCACCGTCTCGACCTGCTGGCCGTGCACGTTCAGCGACTGCAAACGACGGGTCACCACCGCCACCGCGCGAATAAAGCCGCGCTTGCTGCTCACCTTCACGCGATCGCCGTTGGCAATGCCCTTCGCTTTCGCCAGCGTTTCGCTGATCTCCACAAACTGTTCTGGCTGCGCGATAGCGTTAAGCCGCGCGTGCTTGGTCCAGGTGTGGAAATGCTCGGTCAGGCGGTAGGTCGTTCCGACATACGGGAACTTGTCCTTTTTACCTAAACGCAGCACGTCGTCTTCATAGATGCGCACCACCGGGCTGGAGACCACGTTCGGGTGCAGCGGGTTAGTGCCGAGCGGCGTTTCCATTGGCTCGTAGTGTTCCGGGAACGGCCCTTCCGCCAGCTTGTCGATAGCAAACAGACGTCCCAGCCCTTCCGGCTGCATGATAAACGGCCCGGTGTTGCTTCCCGGCGCGGCGGTATTGAAGTCCGGGATATCATTCCCCGTCCACTTCGTGCCGTTCCACTCGATCAGCATGCGTTTCGGATCCCACGGCTTGCCGTTCACGTCTGCGGACGCACGGTTGTACAATACGCGACGGTTCAGCGGCCACGCCCATGCCCAGCCCAGGGTATTGCCCAGGCCTGACGGGTCGGCGTTATCGCGGTTAGCCATCTGGTTACCCTGCTCCGTCCAGCTGCCGGTGTAGATCCAGCAGGACGAGGCGGTAGTACCGTCGTCACGCAGCAGCGCGAAGCTGTTCAACAGCTGGCCTTTCTTCGCCACCAGGTTGCCGTTGGCGTCGTAGAGATCCGCCAGCGCCACGCCGTTGTTCTCTTTCGCGACTTCCTCAGACTCAGGACGATCCGGCTGCTTGTAGTTCCAGCTCATCTTCAGCAGCGGCTCGACGCCTTTGCCGCCTTCGGTGCGGTACATTTCGCGCAGACGATGGTATATGCCGGCCAGAATTTCGCCGTCATTACGCGCTTCGCCCGGCGCATCCTGCCCTTTCCAGTGCCACTGAAGCCAGCGGCCAGAGTTGGCAATAGAACCATCTTCTTCCGCAAAGCAGGTAGATGGCAGGCGGAAGACCTCGGTCTGGATCGCTGCCGGATCGACATCGTTCGATTCACCGTGGTTCTGCCAGAAGGTAGACGTTTCGGTGACCAGCGGATCGATAACCACCATGTACTTCAGCTTGCTCAGGCTGCGAACGACTTTGTTTTTATCCGGGAATGACGCAACCGGGTTAAAGCCCTGGCAGATATAACCCGTGACGTCGCCCTTATCCATCATGTTGAAATACTTGATGACGTCATACGCCTGGTCCCATTTCGGCAACCACTCAAAGCCCCAGTCGTTTTCCTTCTGCGCCGCGTCGCCGTAGAAGGATTTCATCAGGCTAACGGCAAACTTCGGATAGTTGCTCCAGTAGTTCACCTGATCCGGACGCGTCGCTTTCGGCGTGTTGGCGTCAAGCCAGCTTTGCCAGTCGCTCTGCTTCTCGGACGGCAGCGTCAGGTAGCCCGGCAGGCTTGTTGACAGCAGGCCGAGGTCGGTTAAGCCCTGAATGTTGGAGTGTCCGCGCAGCGCGTTCACGCCGCCACCGGCCATGCCCATGTTGCCGAGCAGCAGCTGGATCATCGCCATGGTGCGGATGTTCTGCGCCCCGACGGTGTGCTGTGTCCAGCCCAGCGCATACAGGAACGTGGTGGTCCTGTCGGCGGCGCTGGTGGAAGCCAGCACTTCACACACCTTCAGGAAATCGGCTTTTGGCGTTCCGCAGATGTTTTCAACAACGTCCGGCGTGTAGCGGGAAACGTGCTGCTTCAGCAAATTCCACACGCAGCGCGGATCGGCCAGGGTCTCGTCGCGTTTCGCGTAGCCGTTTTCGTCGAACTGGTAGTTCCAGGACGATTTATCGTACTGCCGTTTTTCCGCGTCATAGCCGCTGAACAGGCCATCTTCAAAGGCGAAATCTTCCCGCACCAGCAGGCTGGCGTTGGTGTAGTGCTTAACGTATTCCGCGTTGATTTTGTTGTTTTCAATCAGGTACAGCAGCACGCCGGAAAGGAACGTAATGTCCGTACCGGAGCGGATCGGCGCATAGATATCCGCCACCGATGCCGTACGCGTAAAGCGCGGATCGACGACGATGAGCGTCGCATCGTTGTTATTTTTCGCTTCCATCGCCCAGCGGAAACCCACCGGATGGGCTTCAGCGGCGTTACCGCCCATCACCACCACGACGTTAGCGTTTTTGATATCAACCCAGTGGTTGGTCATCGCACCGCGACCAAATGTTGGAGCAAGACTTGCTACCGTTGGTCCGTGTCAGACGCGCGCCTGGTTATCTACCGCCAGCATGCCAAGGGAGCGCACAAACTTCTGCGTCAGCATGCCGGTTTCATTACTTGCCGCAGACGCGCACAGCATCCCGGTGGAGGTCCAGCGGTTAACCGTGACGCCCTGCTCGTTCTTTTCAATAAAGTTGGCGTCGCGGTCCGCTTTCATCAGTTTTGCAATACGGGAGAAGGCCTCGTCCCAGGAGATGCGCTGCCATTTGTCGGAACCCGGTGCACGGTATTCCGGATAGCGCAGGCGGTTTTCACTGTGAACGTAGTCCAGCAGTCCCGCCCCTTTCGGGCAAAGTGCCCCGCGGCTCACCGGATGATCCGGGTCCCCTTCAATATGATAAATCGCTTCTTTGGCGTTCTTCGCGCCATCACCCAGGCTATACATTAATAGCCCACAACCCACGGAGCAGTATGTGCAGGTGTTACGGATCTCTTTCGCACGCAGCAGTTTATAGTTGCGTGCCTGAGCCAGCGCCATTTTGGGAGCGAATCCCAGCATTGCGGCTGTTGTTCCGGCCATACCGCCCGCGCAGATTTTAAAAAATTGTCTGCGGCTGACGTCCATTGCTGTCCTCGTTATCTGAAAAGACTTCGCGCCGCAAACTAACAGCAAAGCCCCTGTTTTTTTTGCGTCAAATCAAGGTCGCCGAACTTCGCCCCCTTAATAGTCACCGCCGGTATGATTTATTACTCCTTTCGGGTTAACCGCGAAACAGAAAATTCGCCTGGTGAATGGGTTAGATGCTATAAGTTTACCCTTTGATTTTTATAAGACTGGCAGGGCAATGGACAGAAAAAAAGCAACGCTGATTGGTCTGGCGGCCATACTGCTGTGGAGCACCATGGTGGGTCTCATCCGCAGCGTCAGTGAGGGACTGGGCCCGGTGGGGGGCGCAGCGATGATCTACACCGTCAGCGGGTTATTGTGTCTGGCGACGGTAGGTTTCCCGGATATTAAACGGTTTTCGAAAGGCTATCTCATTGCGGGCAGCGTCCTGTTTGTCAGCTATGAAATGTGCCTTGCCCTGTCGCTTGGCTTTGCCGCGACACGCTCGCAGGCAATTGAGGTGGGCATGGTCAACTATCTCTGGCCAAGCCTGACGATTGTGTTCGCCATTTTGTTCAACGGGCAAAAATCCACCCTGTGGGTGATCCCCGGCTTAGCGATCTCCCTGCTGGGCGTGGGCTGGGTCTTAGGCGGCCAAAACGGGCTGCACGTTCACGACATCATGCAGAACATCGTTTCCAGCCCGCTGAGCTACGGGCTGGCATTTGCCGGCGCCTTTATCTGGGCCGCCTACTGCACCGTCACCAGCAGGTATGCCAGAGGGCAAAACGGCATTACCCTATTCGTCCTGCTGACCGCCTTAAGCCTGTGGGTGAAATATGCCCTAAGCGACCAGCCCGATATGATGTTCAGCGTGCCGGTAGTGGTGAAGCTGCTGATGTGCGGCGTTGCTCTTGGCTTCGGCTATGCCGCCTGGAACATTGGGATCCTCCACGGTAACGTGACGGTGCTTGCAGCCGTCTCCTACTTTACCCCGGTGCTTTCCGCCGCGCTGGCGGCTATTGTGCTGAGCTCGCCGCTTTCATTCTCATTCTGGCAAGGAGCATTAATGGTTTGCGCCGGGTCATTACTGTGCTGGTATGCCACCCGTAAATAGGCATTTTATTTCTGGCCGGGGTCGCCACGCCCGGCTATTAATTAACATAAATTTAAAATGTGATCACACTTGAGAATATTATTTATAACATTAGAGAGGGTGACGTCTTCCGCTTATATTGCCCTTATGCAACTTTGCCTGCGGCGTTAAATTGACAGAAACTGACAACGCCCGTAATTAATTGCAGCGAAATATTCCCACTCTATATAGCACAAACTGCAATAGTTTATTTCTGAATGTGTCTATTAAGGACAACTTCCCTGTTTTCAACACCACCCCCAACATACTGTTTTGACAGCAATTAAAAATAATTTCACTTAAGTAACGTCATTCCATCGCTCTGAATTAGAAAATAAAGCGTCCGCTATTAAATTATAAGCCGATAAATTATCATGGCGAGTTAATAAACGTTTTATGTATAAATATTAATCTAATTATCCACATTTACGGCAATTTTTCAGATCGCGATCACACTAATTGAAATTTTCTTTAATATTTTGAAACTTATTATTGAAAGCAGTCTACGGAATTTTAAAAATAGTCTGCCATTGACGATAAGCCTCGTTTAAAAATCGCTCATATGGTTTAGGAAATACCTAATTAAAATTATAAAGGTCAATTAAGATGAAACTTAAATTAGTTGCAGTGGCAGTCACTTCCATGTTGGCAGCAGGCGTTGTTAACGCGGCTGAAGTTTTTAACAAAGACGGTAACAAGCTGGATCTGTACGGTAAAGTAACAGGTCTGCACTATTTTTCTGATGATGCAGGTAGCGACGGCGACAAAACGTATGTTCGTCTGGGTTTCAAAGGTGAAACGCAGATCAACGATCGTCTGACCGGTTACGGCCAGTGGGAATATGAGTTCAAGGGCAACCGCTCTGAAGCTCAGGGTTCCGACGGCAACAAAACCCGTCTGGCCTACGCGGGTCTGAAGTTCGATGAATTCGGTTCTTTCGACTACGGTCGTAACTACGGTGTTGCTTACGACGTTGGCGCATGGACTGACGTTCTGCCAGAATTCGGTGGCGATACCTGGACGCAGACGGACGGCTTCATGACCGGCCGTACCACCGGCGTTGCAACCTACCGTAACACCGACTTCTTCGGTCTGGTTGACGGCCTGAACGTAGCCGCTCAGTACCAGGGTAAAAACGACCGTACTAATATCACCGAATCAAACGGTGACGGCTGGGGTCTGTCTTCTACCTATGAATTCGACGGCTTCGGCGTGGGCGCAACCTACGCGAAATCTGACCGTACTGACCGTCAGGTTCGTGCAGCAAGCAACCTGAACGCAGGCGGCGATAACGCAGAAGTATGGGCAGCGGGCCTGAAGTACGATGCGAACAACATCTACCTGGCAACCACCTACTCTGAAACCCGCAACATGACCGCGTTCGGTGACGGCCACGTTGCAAACAAAGCGCAGAACTTTGAAGTTGTTGCACAGTACCAGTTCGACTTCGGCCTGCGTCCGTCCATCGCTTACCTGAAATCCAAAGGTAAAGACATCGGCTCTTACGGCGACCAGGACCTGGTGGAATACATTGATGTTGGCGCGAGCTACTACTTCAACAAAAACATGTCCACCTACGTTGATTACAAAATCAACCTGGTTGATGACAGCCAGTTCACCAAAGATGCCAAAGTGGCGACCGACAACATCGTTGCTGTTGGTCTGACCTACCAGTTCTAAGACAGGTTCGTTATGAAAAGCCAGCCTCTGCGGCTGGCTTTTTTTATGCCTGCTCTCCTGCCTTCGCCAGACTAAACCAGATCCCGACCGCCAGGATCAGCAGCATGCCTCCCGCACTGCCTAACGCTACGCTGTGTGACGTGATAAACGCCGTTTTGGCTGCGTCAATCACCGAGTCAGCGAGGGCTGGCGTCAAATCCTGCGCCACCTTGACCGCTTCGCCAATGGATGACGATGCCTTATCTACAAGCGACGCGTCCAGCGCCTGCGGCAGCTCAATGGACGCCGAGAAGCTGCGGGTTAACAGCAGACCGAAAATGGCGATCCCCAGACCTGCCCCCAGCTCATAGGACATGGTTTCGATCGCACCTGCGGCGGCGGCTTTCTCTTTCGGCGCGGCGGCCATGATCGCCGATGTGGAGGCGAGCAGCGCGCTGGCGGCGCTAAAGCCCAGAAGCACCATCAGGCTCCACGCCTGCCACTGTTGCGTACTGAAATCGAGCGTCGACAGGCCGATAAAACTGACCGCGCTTAGGCCCATGCCCCCGGCCGCGACAATGCGCAGCCCCAGATGTCCCACCAGCAAGCCGGCAATCGGCCCGCTGAAGCCGCTCGCCACCATCACCGGCAGCATAAACATCCCTGCTTCAAACGGCGTAAAACCATGCACGAACTGCAACTCCTGCGCCATCAGCAGCTCAAAGCCCACCAGCGCAATCATGGCGGTCATCGCCATCACCACGCCGCTTAAAATGATGCGGTGGCAAAACAGGCGCATGTCGATCATCGGCACGCTCGCGCGCAGCTGGATACGGACGAAGACAAACAGCATCGCCGCCCCGGTCAGTAAGGTGCTGCCCACGATCCACGGGGACAGTACCCCTTTCAGGGCCGTTTTTGCGCTGTAAACCAGCAGCAGGATCGCCACAATCAGCATGATCGCATGGCTGATATTCAGCGGCTGCTCTGGCCGTCCCTGCTGAGCAGGCACAAAGCGCGCTGCGAGCGACACCACAATCAGGACAATGGGCACGTTAATCAGGAACACCGATCCCCAGTAAAAGTGTTCCAGCAGCATGCCGCCAATCAGCGGGCCAAACGCCGCCCCGCCCGAGCCCACCGCCGCCCAGACGCCAAGCGCGATATTACGATGCCGCGCGTCGACAAACAGCGTGCGGATGCCCGCAAGCGTGGCCGGGATGATCATCGCCGCGCCAATCGCCAGCGATGCGCGGGCGGCAATCAGCCAGCCCGCCGCAGGTGCGAAGGCCGCCGCCAGCGACGACAGGCCAAACAGTGTACTGCCAATCATCAGCAGGCGCTTGAAGCCAATGCGATCCCCCAGCGCGCCCATGGGCAGCACCATTCCCGCCATCACCAGCGAGTAGATATCAATAATCCACAGCAATTCGTTGCCGCTGGCACCCAGCGCCATGCTCAATGTCGGTGCGGCCACGTGCAGCACCGTCGCGTCAATCGCCACCGGGATATACACCAGCACGATAATCACTAACGCTAACCACTGACGAAACATAAATTTCCTTTTCAGTTAAAAACTGGACACATGTCCAGAATGCGATCCTACGTAAAGTTGAACACTTGTCCAGCTCTTTGTTACACTCGTTGCGTTGCTATTGAGAGTGAGGAAATATGCGTTATCTGAGCAAGGACGAGCGTCGCGAAGAAATATTACACGCTGCGATGCGCGTGGCCCTGTCCGAAGGGCTATCGGCGATGACAGTCCGCCGCATCGCTACCGAAGCGGGCATCGCGACCGGGCAGGTTCATCATCATTTTGCTTCGGCCGGGGAACTCAAAGCGCTGGCGTTTGTACGGCTGATCCGCGATCTGCTGGATGCGGAGGTCGTGGGTGAAAATGCCGGCTGGCGCGAACGCCTGCACGCCATGCTCGGCAGCGATGACGGCGGGTTTGAGCCCTACATTCGCCTGTGGCGCGAAGCCCAGATCCTGGCAAGTCGGGATAGCGACATAAAAGGTGCGTACGTTCTGACCATGGAAATGTGGCACCAGGAGACGGTGGCGATAATTCGTGCCGGGGCGGAGGCCAACGCCTTTACCCTCACCGACCGGCCAGAAAATATTGCCTGGCGCTTAATCGGGCTGGTCTGCGGTCTCGACGGTATTTACGTTTTAAATATGCCGGAAATGGACGATGCGGCATTTAATAAGCATCTGGACAAACTTATCTCCCTCGAATTGTTTTAATACTCCCAACGGAGTATTAATTTCCGCAAAAAGTTACATTTCGTAACACATAAAGCGAACCCTGATTCCCTTTCTAAACTCAGGGATTCGCTTTTTTTATCTATCCTTTCAGATGTATCCCAAAACATCCAATAACATCTACATACTACCAACAGATATCTGACTGTTTTTAATTGTTTTTTCTCTTAATCTGGTTGAGCAAGAGGGCGATATGTCACAACAAAGTGAGAAAAGTAATCAGCATCTATTGAGTAACTGGAAACCGGAAAACGCGCAATTTTGGGAAAATAAAGGGAAACATATCGCACGAAGAAACCTATGGATTTCCGTTGCTTGTTTACTGCTGGCGTTTTGCGTATGGATGTTATTTAGCGCCGTTGCGGTTAACCTTAATAAAGTCGGATTTAATTTCAGCACCGATCAGCTTTTTATGCTAACGGCATTGCCTTCCCTGTCCGGCGCGATATTGCGTGTCCCCTACTCTTTTATGGTTCCGATATTTGGCGGGCGTTACTGGACCGTGCTAAGCACCGTCATTCTGGTGGTTCCCTGCGTCTGGCTTGGGTTCGCCATTCAGAATACCGCCACGCCATACTGGGTGTTTATCATCATCGCGCTGCTGTGCGGCTTTGCCGGGGCTAACTTTGCCTCCAGCATGGGCAATATCAGCTTCTTCTTCCCGAAAACCAAACAGGGCAGCGCGCTGGGCATTAATGGCGGGCTGGGTAACCTGGGCGTCAGCGTCATGCAGCTGGTCGCGCCGCTGGTGATTTTCCTGCCAATGTTCACCTTCCTCGGCGTGCACGGCGTGCCGCAGGAAGACGGCTCAACGATGTGGCTGGCGAATGCCGCCTGGATCTGGGTGCCGCTGCTCATTCTGGCCACGATTGCCGCGTTCTTTGGCATGAACGATATCGCCAGCTCGAAAGCGTCCATTGCCAGCCAGTTGCCGGTGCTGAAACGCTTTCATCTCTGGCTGCTGAGCCTGCTGTATCTCGCCACCTTCGGCTCGTTTATCGGCTTCTCGGCGGGCTTTGCTATGCTGTCGAAAACCCAGTTCCCGGACGTTAACATCCTGCATCTCGCCTTCTTCGGCCCGCTGATTGGCGCGCTGGCGCGTTCGGCGGGCGGAATGATCTCCGACCGGCTGGGCGGCGTGCGGGTCACGCTGATCAACTTCGTCTTTATGGCCGTCTTCAGCGCCCTGATTTTCCTGACGCTTCCCGGCACCGGCTCCGGCAGCTTTATGGCGTTTTATCTGGTCTTTATGGGGCTGTTCCTCACCGCGGGTCTCGGCAGCGGATCGACCTTCCAGATGATTGCGATCATCTTCCGCCAAATCACCCTCGACCGCGTCAAAAAGCAAGGCGGCACCGACGAGCAGGCGCAGCACGAAGCGGTGACGGAAACCGCCGCCGCGCTGGGCTTTATCTCCGCCATCGGCGCGGTGGGTGGATTCTTTATCCCTAAAGCATTCGGCACATCGCTGGCCATGACCGGTTCGCCGGTTGGGGCCATGAAAGTTTTCCTCGTGTTTTACATCGTCTGCGTGTTCGTCACCTGGCTGGTGTACGGCCGCAAATCCTCAAAAAAATAATAACTACATTTTCGCCGGAGCGTGATGCATCGCCCTCCGGCAATGCTATCGAAGCAGGAGAAATGTCATGAGCAAACTGTTGGACCGCTTCCGTTACTTCAAAACAAAAGGCGACAGTTTCGCCGAGGGGCACGGGCAGGTGTATCACACCAACCGCGACTGGGAGGACAGCTACCGTCAGCGCTGGCAGTTCGACAAAATTGTGCGTTCCACCCACGGCGTGAACTGCACCGGCTCCTGTAGCTGGAAGATTTACGTTAAAAACGGCCTGGTGACCTGGGAAACCCAACAGACCGACTACCCGCGCACCCGCCCTGACCTGCCTAACCACGAGCCGCGCGGCTGCCCGCGTGGCGCAAGCTACTCCTGGTATCTCTACAGTGCCAACCGTCTTAAGTACCCGCTGGTGCGCCGCAGGCTGATCGAACTCTGGCGCGAGGCGCTGGCGCAGCACAGCGATCCGGTGCTTGCCTGGGACGCCATCCAGAACGATCCGCAAAAGGCGCAGAGCTACAGGAAGGTGCGCGGTAAAGGCGGGTTTATCCGCTCGAACTGGAAAGAGCTGAACCAGCTGATTGCCGCTGCCAACGTCTGGACCATCAAACATTACGGCCCGGACCGCGTGGCCGGTTTCTCCCCTATTCCTGCGATGTCGATGGTCTCTTACGCCGCCGGTACGCGCTACCTCTCCCTGCTCGGCGGCACCTGCCTAAGCTTCTACGACTGGTACTGCGATTTGCCGCCCGCGTCGCCGATGACGTGGGGCGAACAGACGGACGTACCGGAATCCGCAGACTGGTACAACTCCAGCTATATCATCGCCTGGGGCTCGAACGTGCCGCAGACGCGTACTCCGGACGCCCACTTCTTTACCGAGGTGCGCTATAAGGGCACCAAGACCGTTGCGATTACGCCGGACTTCTCGGAGGTCGCCAAGCTGAGCGACCAGTGGTTGGCGCCCAAACAGGGCACCGACAGCGCCCTCGCCATGGCGATGGGCCACGTGATCCTCAAAGAGTTCCACCTCGATAACCCGAGCGACTACTTCCTCAACTACTGCCGACGCTACAGCGACATGCCGATGCTGGTGCTGCTCGACGAGCAGGCGGACGGCCGCCTGGTGCCGGGCCGGATGCTGCGCGCGTCCGATCTGGCCGACGGGCTGGGGGAAGCCAACAATCCGGAGTGGAAAACTATCGCCTTTAACGTGGCCGGGGATCTGGTGGTGCCAAACGGCTCCATCGGCTTCCGCTGGGGCGAAAAAGGCAAATGGAACCTGGAGTCGCTCGCCGCAGGCCAGGAAACCGAGCTAACGCTTTCCCTGCTCATGACCCACGACAGCGTGGCGGACGTCGCCTTCCCGTACTTTGGCGGCAACGAGAACCCGCACTTCCGCAGCGTGAAGCAGGAGCCGGTGCTGACGCGCCGCGTGCCGAGTAAAACCCTGACGCTGGCCGACGGTAGCCAGAGACGCGTGGTGAGCGTGTACGATCTGGTGCTCGCAAACTACGGCCTCGATCGCGGCCTGGACGACAGCAACGCCGCGTTAAATTACGCCGAGATTAAGGCCTATACCCCGGCCTGGGGCGAGCAAATTACCGGCGTACCCGCCTACCTGATCGAAAAAATTGCCCGCGAGTTTGCCGACACGGCGCACAAAACCCATGGCCGCTCGATGATCATCCTCGGTGCCGGTGTGAACCACTGGTATCACATGGACATGAACTACCGCGGGATGATCAATATGCTGGTCTTCTGCGGCTGCGTCGGGCAGAGCGGCGGCGGCTGGTCGCACTATGTCGGCCAGGAAAAACTGCGCCCGCAAACCGGCTGGCTGCCGCTGGCCTTCGCGCTGGACTGGAACCGCCCGCCGCGCCAGATGAACAGCACGTCTTACTTCTACAACCACGCCAGCCAGTGGCGCTATGAGAAGCTCACCGCGCAGGAACTGCTCTCCCCGCTCGCGGACGCGTCGAAGTTTACCGGTCACCTGATCGACTTCAACGTTCGCGCCGAGCGCATGGGCTGGCTGCCGTCCGCACCACAGCTCAACCTCAACCCGCTGCACGTGAAGGCCCGCGCCGACGCCGCCGGAATGTCTCCGCAGGATTACACCGTGCAGGCGTTAAAATCCGGTGATATCCGCTTCGCCTGCGAACAGCCGGACAACGGCAAGAACCATCCGCGTAACCTTTTCGTCTGGCGTTCAAACCTGCTCGGCTCGTCCGGTAAAGGCCACGAGTACATGCTGAAATACCTGCTCGGCACCGAGAGCGGGATCCAGGGTGAAGATTTAGGCTCAACGGACGACGTGAAGCCTGAAGAGGTCGAGTGGCAGACCGCCGCCATTGAGGGCAAGCTCGACCTGCTGGTGACGCTCGATTTCCGCATGTCCAGCACCTGCCTGTTCTCCGATATCGTCCTGCCTACCGCCACCTGGTATGAAAAAGACGATATGAATACTTCGGACATGCATCCCTTTATTCACCCGCTTTCCGCCGCCGTTGACCCGGCGTGGGAATCACGCAGCGACTGGGAGATCTACAAGGGCATCGCCAAAGTTTTCTCGGAGGTGTGCGTCGGGCACCTTGGGACCGAAACCGACGTGGTGCTTCAGCCGCTACAGCATGACTCTCCGGGGGAGCTGTCGCAGCCGTTTGATATCCTGGACTGGCGCAAAGGGGAATGCGACCTGATCCCCGGCAAAACCGCACCGAATATTGCGGTCGTCGAGCGCAACTATCCGGAAACCTATGAGCGCTTTACGGCTCTTGGGCCGCTGCTGGACAAGCTCGGCAACGGCGGGAAAGGCATTTCGTGGAACACGCAGAACGAGGTCGATTTCCTCGGTAAGCTCAACTACGTCAAGCTCGACGGTCCGGCGAAAGGCCGTCCGCGCATTGAAACGGCCATTGACGCTTCAGAGGTGATCCTCGCCCTTGCGCCGGAAACCAACGGTCAGGTGGCGGTCAAAGCCTGGGAAGCGCTGGGCGAACTGACCGGGCGCGATCACACCCATCTGGCGCTAAACAAAGAAGACGAGAAAATTCGCTTCCGCGATATTCAGGCGCAGCCGCGCAAAATCATCTCCAGCCCGACGTGGTCTGGCCTTGAGAGCGAACACGTGTCGTATAACGCGGGCTATACCAACGTGCATGAGCTGATCCCGTGGCGCACGCTGTCTGGCCGCCAGCAGCTGTATCAGGATCATGCCTGGATGCGCGCCTTCGGGGAGAGCCTGGTGGCTTATCGCCCACCGATTGATACCCGCAGCGTGACCCACATGCGCGAGATCCCGCCGAACGGCTTCCCGGAAAAAGCGCTGAACTTCCTGACGCCGCACCAGAAATGGGGCATCCACTCCACCTACAGCGAAAACCTGCTGATGCAGACCCTGTCGCGCGGGGGGCCCATCGTCTGGATCAGCGAAACCGACGCGCGCGAGCTGGGCATTGAGGACAACGACTGGATCGAAGCCTTTAACGCCAACGGCGCCCTCACCGCCCGCGCAGTGGTCAGCCAGCGCGTGCCGCCGGGCATGACCATGATGTACCACGCCCAGGAGCGCATTCTGAACATCCCGGGCTCGGAAGTGACCGGACGGCGCGGCGGGATCCACAACTCGGTCACCCGCGTCTGCCCAAAACCGACCCATATGATCGGCGGCTATGCGCAGCTGGCCTATAGCTTCAACTATTACGGTACCGTCGGCTCGAACCGCGACGAGTTCATCATGATCCGCAAAATGAAAAACATTAACTGGCTGGACGGCGAAGGTCGGGATCAGGTTCAGGAGGCGAAAAAATGAAAATACGCTCACAGGTTGGCATGGTACTGAATCTCGACAAATGCATTGGCTGCCACACCTGCTCGGTCACCTGCAAGAACGTCTGGACCGGGCGCGAAGGGATGGAGTATGCGTGGTTTAACAACGTGGAGACCAAGCCGGGCATCGGCTATCCGAAAAACTGGGAAGATCAGGACGAGTGGCAAGGCGGCTGGATACGCGGGATCCACGGCAAGCTGGCCCCGCGCCTCGGCGGCAAAATGGGCGTGCTGTCGAAGATTTTTGCCAACCCCGTTCTGCCGCAGATTGACGATTACTACGAACCGTTCACCTTCGATTATCAGGATCTGCACCGCGCGCCGGAAGGCGATCACCTCCCTACCGCCCGCCCGCGCTCGCTGATTGACGGTAAGCGGATGGACAAAATCGTCTGGGGGCCAAACTGGGAGGAGCTGCTGGGCGGCGAGTTCGAAAAGCGCGCCCGCGACCGCAACTTCCAGAAGATCCAGAAAGAGATGTACGGCCAGTTTGAAAACACCTTCATGATGTATCTGCCGCGCCTGTGCGAGCACTGCCTGAACCCGAGCTGCGTGGCCACCTGCCCGAGCGGCGCAATTTACAAGCGCGAAGAGGACGGTATTGTGCTGATTGACCAGGACAAATGCCGCGGCTGGCGCCTGTGCATCAGCGGCTGTCCGTACAAGAAAATTTACTTCAACTGGAAGAGCGGCAAGTCCGAGAAATGCATCTTCTGCTATCCGCGCATCGAGTCCGGCCAGCCGACCGTTTGTTCGGAGACCTGCGTCGGTCGCATCCGCTATCTCGGCGTGCTGCTGTATGACGCAGACCGCATCGAAGAGGCCGCCAGCACCGAGCATGAGACCGACCTGTACGAGCGACAGTGCGACGTGTTCCTGGATCCGAACGACCCGGCGGTGATTGAAGAAGCCCTGAAGCAGGGCATCCCGCAGAATGTCATTGACGCGGCGCAGCGTTCACCGGTCTATAAAATGGCGATGGACTGGAAGCTCGCCCTGCCACTGCACCCGGAATACCGCACCCTGCCGATGGTCTGGTACGTGCCGCCGCTGTCGCCAATTCAGTCCTACGCGGATGCCGGCGGCCTGCCGCAAAGCGACGGCGTTCTGCCCGCCGTCGAGAGCCTGCGCATTCCGGTGCAGTATCTGGCAAACATGCTCAGCGCGGGCGATACCGGCCCGGTGCTGCGCGCCCTGAAGCGCATGATGGCGATGCGTCATTACAAACGCTCCCAGACCGTGGAAGGCGTGACCGATACCCGCGCCATTGAGGAAGTGGGCCTGACCGAAGCGCAGGTTGAGGAAATGTATCGCTACCTGGCTATCGCTAACTACGAAGACCGCTTCGTGATCCCGACCAGCCACCGCGAAATGGCGCGTGACGCCTTCCCGGAAAAAAATGGCTGCGGCTTCACCTTTGGCGATGGCTGCCACGGCTCCGACACCAAGTTCAACCTCTTTAACAGCAGCCGCATCGACGCGATTAACATCACCGAAGTGCGCGATCACGGGGAGGGAGAATAATGCAGATCCTTAAAATCATCGCGCTGCTGATTGAGTATCCCGATGAGCTGCTGTGGGAAAACCGCGAAGAAGCGCTTTCCCTGGTAGAACAGGACGCGCCCATGCTGCTGCCCTTCGCGCACCAGCACCTGAGCGCCCCGCTGCTGGACAAGCAGGCAGAATGGTGCGAGGTGTTTGAACGGGGCCGCGCGACGTCGCTGCTGCTGTTCGAGCACGTTCACGCCGAGTCGCGCGATCGCGGTCAGGCAATGGTCGACCTGATGAGCCAGTATGAGAAAGCCGGGCTGGAGCTGGACTGCCGCGAGCTGCCCGACTACCTGCCGCTCTATCTGGAATATCTCAGCCTCGTCACCGACGACGAGGCGCGTGAAGGTCTGCAAAACGTCGCGCCGATCCTGGCGCTGATTGGTGGGCGTCTCAAGCAGCGCGGCGTGGCGCATTACCAGCTGTTTGACGCCTTGCTGACGATGGCCGGTACGCGGCTTTCCAGCGACAGCGTGGCGAAGCAGGTGTCCGGTGAAAAACGGGATGATACCCGTCAGGCGCTGGATGCCGTGTGGGAAGAGGAACAGGTGAAGTTTATCGAAGACAACGCGACGTCGTGCGACAGTTCGCCGATGCAGCAATATCAACGACGCTTTAGCCAGGACGTCGCGCCGCAGTACGTGGACGTCAGCGCCGGAGGCCCAAAATGACGCATTACCTGAACGTATTTTTCTATGATATTTACCCGTATATCTGCGCCACCGTCTTTTTCCTCGGCAGCTGGCTGCGCTACGACTACGGACAATACACCTGGCGCGCCTCGTCGAGCCAGATGCTCAGCAAGCGCGGTATGAACTGGGGCTCTAACCTGTTTCATATCGGGATTCTGGGGATCTTCTTCGGGCACCTGTTCGGGATGTTAACCCCGCACTGGATGTATGCCTGGTTTTTACCCGTCGCGGTTAAACAGCAGTTAGCCATGATAGCGGGAGGCATTTGCGGCGTACTGACGCTGATTGGTGGGTCGATGCTGCTGATCCGCCGCCTCTTCAACCAGCGGGTGCGCGCGACCTCGACCACGCCGGATATTATCATCATGAGTATCCTGCTGCTTCAGTGTATCCTGGGGCTGTCGACCATTCCTTTCTCCGCTCAGTATCCTGACGGGAGCGAGATGATGAAGCTGGTCGGCTGGGCGCAGGGGATCGTGACGTTCAGGGGGGGCTCGTCGGAGATGCTGAGCGGCGTCGCGCCGATCTTCCGGGTGCATCTGGTATTGGGGATGACGATTTTCCTCATCTTCCCGTTCACCCGCCTGGTGCACGTGTGGAGCGCGCCGTTTGAATATTTCACCCGTCGGTATCAGGTGGTGAGATCGCGTCGTTGATTTTGTCGGGTGGCGGCTTCGCCTTACCCGACCTACGGGCCCGGTGGCGCTGCGGTATGAACCGGAAACATGGGTAACACTTTAGACCGGATACATGGGTAACAGTTATAACTGGCATAGAAGAGGAGACTCGCTATGCCCTGGACTGAGACCCGACCTATGCAACGCCTTGATTTTATCCGTGCCTGCCATGCAGGTACGGACTCCTTCTCCGCTCTTTGCCGTCTTTTTGGCATCAGCCGTAAAACAGGCTATAAATGGCTTCAGCGGTTTGACCCTTCTGACCTGTCATCTCTCTCTGACCGGTCGCGTGCGCCACGCTCCCACTCCCGGACGGTTCCCGATTATATCGTCGGACACCTGACTGCCCTGCGTCAAAAACACCCTGACTGGGGCCCCAAAAAACTGCGGATGTGGCTCCTCAACCATCATGTCGATTTTACCGTACCTGCTGCCAGCACTGTCGGCGATATCCTCAAGCGTGAAGGCCTGGTTCCGGATAAAAAGCGAAAACGCAGAACCCCGGGCAATCGCCAGCCCCTGACCATCATCAGTGAAAACAATCAGGTCTGGAGCGCTGATTTTAAAGGTAAGTTCAGGCTGCTGAGCAGAGAGTACTGCCATCCCTTCACCCTGACCGACAATCACAGCCGGTATCTTCTGAGCTGCCGGGGAACGGACCGGGAGAGTGAGCCCTTCGTCAGACAGTGCCTGACAGATGCGTTCCTGGAATACGGTCTGCCGGAAGTGCTCAGAACCGATAACGGTCAGCCCTTCGCGGGAACAGGAATAGCCGGATTAAGTCGCCTTGCCGTCTGGCTAATCAAGCTGGGCATCAGGCCGGAGCGTATCAGAAAGGGTCATCCGGAAGAAAATGGCCGCCATGAGCGAATGCACCGTTCCCTGAAAAGTGCAGTGAAACAGGGCAACACCTTCATGACGATGGAAGAACAACAGCGGTGGTTCAGTGATTACCGGGAAGAATTTAACTACGAAAGGCCGCATGAAGCCCTGGCGGGTGCAACGCCCGGAACGGTATGGCATCCCTCGAACCGGCACTGGGATGGCAGTGTTCCTGACTATGCTTATCCGGAAGGAGGTAAGGTCTACAGGGTGAAATCGAGGGGGACACTCTATATGGGGAAAAAGGGGACGGTGTTCCTGAGTGAAGCGCTGACGGATGAGTACATCATGCTGGAAGAACAAGATGATGGCCTTGAGGCCATCATCTTTAACGGAATAACGCTTGCGTACTATGACCGGAAAACCCAGAGTGTGCTCCGGATAGACTAAAATGTGTTACCTATGTTCCCGGTCTGATCTGTCACCTATGTATCCGGTCATACACAGTCGCCACCGGGCTATTTCCCCGCCTGCGGATGCGTATCAAACCCCGCCATCACCGCCGTTAGTTCTGCCAGCGTAAAGCCGTGCTTCGGATCGTCAACACCCAACCCAAAGCGGTCCTGCATTAGCTGATACAGCGCCTGTGCATCCGGCAAATGGATCTGCTCTTCCACATGACCATTCTGCCAGTGGGTAAAGTTAAAGTTGGTCAGCGTCAGCTTGCCCCCGTCCGGCAGGTGGCGACACATCAGCAGATGATGACGAAAATGGGACTGCGGCCAGTGCGCCGACCAGAAGTTTCCCATCACGTAATCGTTGAAGTATTGCGTCCCCAGGTCAAAATGGTACATCGACTGCCAGTGTTCGTGATGGCGGAACTGTAATACCCAGTCGTTACCCTCGCTCAGAAGACGGTACATGCCGTGCGGGGTTTCCTGCTCCTCGTTGGCGATCAAACGAATCGGTGCCGTCAACGTTTGTCCGCCAAATCCCACATCGGCGATCCAGCGTTCGCCGTTCAGCTCTACCAGCAGCAGCCGATGCGTGCGCGGCGGCATCTGGGACGGATTTGCCAGCACGACCCGCCCCAGCACGCTGCGCACGGTAAACCCGACTTCACGCAGTACCCGCTCGAACAGACCGTTTTGCTCGAAGCAATATCCCCCGCGTCGCGCGGTCACCAGCTTGTCGACCAGACATTGATCTTCAAGATGGATTTCGCGCGGCAGGACAACATCAATATTTTCGAACGGGATCGCACAATTGTGGTGTAAATGCAGCCCCCGCAGGGTATCGATATCAACCTGTACGGGCTGCTGCCAGCCCGTGCGGGCGAAATAAGCACTCAGAAATGGGGACATGGTCTGCTCCAGAATGGGATATCCCCTGTTTATAAACTATTTTGCCTAATGCATATGCGCAAAAGTGCTTTTTCGTCATACTCATCGTGTACATGAGGAGATCCTATGAGCCACTTTCGCCCCGTTGAATTACGTCATGCCAGCCGTCTTCTGAATCACGGGCCCACCGTGCTTATTACCAGTCGGGATGAAACGATAGACAGACGCAACGTTATGGCCGCCGCATGGTCCATGCCGGTGGAATTTGAACCGCCTCGCATCGCGATTGTGGTGGACAAAAGCGCCTGGTCGCGAGAGCTGATCGAGCGCAGCGGTAAATTCGGCATCATTATCCCGGGCGTGGCGGCAGCCAACTGGACCTACGCGGTAGGCAGCGTCAGCGGGCGCGACGAGGATAAATTTAACTGCTACGGTATCCCGGTTATTTATGGTCCTGAACTTGGCCTGCCGGTTATAGAAGATAAATGTCTGGCGTGGATGGAGTGTCGGTTATTACCTGTCACTTCTGCGGCAGAAAAATATGACACCCTGTTTGGGGAGGTCGTTTCCGCCGCGGCAGATGAGCGCGCTTTTGTGGCCGGACGCTGGCAGTTTGACGAGGATAAGCTGAATACGTTGCATCATCTGGGGGCGGGTACGTTTGTGACAAGTGGGAAGATGGTGAAGGCGCTGGATTGAGTTTATCTATCATATCCTTTTCAATTATATCAAATACCTATGGCATTTTATGTTTACCACTGCGTTGTAGAACGGAGGATATTTCTGGAGTTGCTGAGTTAGCAATTCCCCGTTAAGGAAATATTAATGTCCTGGATAGAAATGGCGAAATATTATATTCCAAATAAAATGCTCAACCAAAAAGCATCGGTAATTGGGCACACTATGTCATCGAAGCCACTCTTCTTTTTACTTTTCATCCTTTCTCCCTTAGTTGGCGCGGAAAGCACCTATGCACCGGGGCTAACGGCGGTTAAATTCAATCAATGGTATATCGCTCAGTTGAATCAGGGCAAACCTCCCGTACTCAATCCAGACATCATGAATGACTATGTTGCCTCGGGGACAATCGCAGCAATAAAAGAGTTGTATTCAGGTGACAGTAACGAAAAAGATATGCCCGATGCAGATATGTTCATTAAATCACAGGATTGGGATGAGGACTGGAATCAGATAACCGTCCTGCACTCTGATTTTGACGCCGTTTGCACAAACGTCTATATCGCGTTTGGTAAGAAGCAAGATCACGTTGTTGCAGATTGTCTTGTTGAAGAAAAAGGGAAATGGAAAGTCCGCTCGGCAACACTCATTAAGTGACATGGATAATCTCCGTGTCGTAAAAAAACACATGGTAGCCTACCGACTACCATGTGTAATTAATTAGCTCTTAACACGCTTCGCAATAATCTCATCCGCCACATTTCGCGGAGCCTCCGCAAAATGGTGAAACTCCATCGTATACGTTGCGCGCCCCTGGGACATCGATCGCAGCGTGGTGGCATAGCCAAACATCTCGGCCAGTGGGACGTCAGCGCGAATAATCTGGCTACCATACTGCTCTGCCATCCCCTGCACCATGCCGCGACGGGAGGAGAGGTCGCCCATAATGTTCCCGGCATATTCCTCCGGCGTTTCCACCTCAACGTGCATCACCGGCTCAAGAATTACCGGGTCCGCCCGCCTTGCGCCCTCTTTAAAACCGAGGATCGCCGCCATGCGGAAGGCCATCTCCGAGGAGTCCACATCGTGGTACGAACCAAAGGTCAGGGTCGCTTTCACATCCACAACCGGATAGCCCGCCAGCACCCCGGTATTCATGGCTTCACGCAAGCCTTTCTCCACCGACGGAATGTACTCGCGCGGCACCACGCCGCCTTTAGTGGCATCTTCAAACACAAAACCACTCCCGGCCGCTAGCGGCTCGAGGCTCAGGACCACATGGCCGTACTGCCCTTTCCCGCCGGACTGTCGGACAAATTTCCCTTCAATATCCTTCACCGCTTTGCGCAGCGTTTCACGGTAGGTGACCTGAGGACGACCAATGTTCGCCTCGACGCCAAACTCGCGCTTCATGCGGTCGACGATGATTTCCAGATGCAGCTCGCCCATCCCGGAGATAATCGTCTGGCCGGATTCCTCATCCGTGTGCAGGCGGAACGACGGGTCCTCCGCCGCCAGGCGCTGTAATGCGATCCCCATTTTCTCCTGATCGGCTTTGGTTTTCGGCTCGATCGCAAGCGAAATGACCGGATCCGGGAACTCCATCCGCTCAAGGGTGATCACCGCGTTCGGGTCGGTCAGCGTGTCGCCGGTAGTGACGTCTTTCAGCCCGACACAGGCTGCAATATCCCCTGCACGCAACTCGTCTACCTCATGGCGATCGTTGGCATGCATCAGCACAATGCGCCCGATACGCTCTTTCTTGCCCTTCACCGGGTTGTACACTGCGTCGCCTTTACGCAGTATGCCGGAATAGACGCGGATAAAGGTCAGCTGCCCGACGTACGGATCGCTCATCAGCTTGAAGGCCAGCGCCGAAAACGGTTCATCATCGCTTGGATGACGCTCAGCGTGCTGCCCGTCTTCGTCTACCCCATCAATAGCGGGTACGTCCAGTGGAGACGGCATCAGCTCAATCACCGCGTCAAGCATGCGCTGCACGCCCTTGTTCTTGAATGCGCTACCGCACAGCATCGGCTGGATTTCGCCGGAGATGGTCCGGACGCGCAGCCCCTGGATGATTTCCGCTTCATCCAGATCGCCCGTTTCCAGATACTTGTCCATCAGCGCATCGCTGGCTTCTGCCGCAGCTGAGACCATTTTTTCTCGCCACTCCTGAGCGGTACTCAGCAGATCGTCCGGCACCGGCGCGTAGCTAAACGCCATGCCCTGCGTGGCATCGTCCCAGAGGATGGTGCGCATCTTGATGAGATCCACCACGCCGGTGAAGTGTTCTTCCGCACCCACCGGAATCACGATCGGCACCGGATTGGCTTTCAGGCGCTCCTGCATCATCCGCACCACACGGAAGAAATCTGCGCCCGGGCGGTCCATTTTGTTGACGAATGCCAGCCGCGGGACGTGGTATTTATTCGCCTGACGCCAGACGGTTTCCGACTGCGGCTGCACGCCACCGACGGAGTCGTACACCATCACCGCGCCGTCGAGTACCCGCATGGAGCGTTCCACCTCAATGGTAAAATCGACGTGCCCGGGGGTATCAATAATATTGATGCGGTGCGGTTCAAAACCTCTGTCCATGCCGGGCCAGAAACAGCTTACCGCTGCCGAAGTAATGGTGATCCCGCGCTCCTGCTCCTGCGCCATCCAGTCGGTGGTTGCCGCGCCATCGTGTACTTCACCCAGCTTGTGGCTCATCCCGGTGTAAAACAGGATGCGCTCGGTAGTGGTGGTTTTGCCGGCATCGATATGCGCGGAGATACCGATGTTGCGATAACGTTCGAGTGGAATGGGTCGGGGCATGATATTTCCTTAAGTCTTTGAGACTGGTTTGTGACGACCGGGATGGTCGCGTGTGCGTTCGTTTGTTATAATAGTCCTATTGTACGAGTATTATCGAACTATTTTTTAACGGTTGACCTATTGTTGATATAGCTCAATCTGACCCGAGACGCAGGAAAACGATGATCCCAAACCACCCGGAACCTGAACAAATACTGCTGGAAAATGTGCTGTTCGCCCTTGGCAATCCGCTGCGATTAGCGATCGTCCGCAGGCTGGCCGACGGCAGCGAACTGAGCTGTAACGCGCTGCGCCCGGACGACGTGGTGAAGTCCACCATGACTCACCACTGGCGCGTGCTGCGCGACAGCGGCGTGATCTGGCAGCGCCCGCAGGGGCGCGAGAATATGATTTCACTGAGAAGAGAGGATCTGGACGCCCGCTTTCCGGGACTGATGGCGATCCTGTTACAGCCGAAATCATAAGCGCTCTGACTGTAGGCTTTCAGCCAGCGCGCCCAGTGTCGCTTTTAGCCAGTTGGTGACGCCTCGTTTACCGCTGCGTTTATGCGAATAAATTTTTACTTCAAACGGACTGATGTGGAACGGCAAATCAAAAATTTTGATATTGGTGGCTGGCAGTAGCTTTTGAGCGGCGAATCGGGGTAATGCCATCAGCAGATCGCTTTCTTCAATAACAAAAGGGGCGCTGAGCATGGACGGGGTTTTAATCGCAATGTGTCGGGTATAGCCCATGCGTTCAAGCTGCAAATCCAGCACCCCCTGCTTCTCGTTCCACGGCGTAACCACAAGATGCCGGGCGGCGAGATAATCTTCCAGCGTCAGTGCCATCCGGCTCGCATTGCTAATCACCACATACTCATCTTCGAACCAACTAATCTCTTCCAGCTCCGGGTACCGGGGATCCTCGACGGTGCTGAATCCCAGGGCCAGATCCACCTCTCCAGCCAGTAACTCCGTCAACGCTGGGCTGTGCGGCAAATAACGTAATTCCAGACGCAGGCCAGGCGCCTCATGTTGAAGTACATTCATGAGCGCAGGAAATATGCAGAACGCAGTAAAGTCCGTTATCGCGATCTGCAAACACGCTGTACTCACAGCAGGATCAAACTCCGGCTGCGGCGAGAGCTCCCGATCGAGAGACTTCAGGGCCGATGCAATAACAGGCGCAAGCTGCGTGGCATAGACGCTGGGACACATTCGATGCCCCTCCCGGTAGAACAGCGGATCGTTGAGCGAAACACGCAGCCGTGACAGAGCATGGCTGAGCGCCGAGGTGCTCATCGCCAGCTCATCCGCCGCCAGTCGAACGGAACTGTGGCGATAAATCGCGTCAAAAACCGGCAGGAGGTTTAGATCAAGGCGCCTTAAGGCCGGATGCATAATATTCATCATTGGTTGATTTCATTGCACTTAATTCTTCTGACATTAGCCTTTATGCTTACCCCCATCAACTACGAACAGAAATAAAGGGAAACGAATGAGCATTACGATTCGTCAGGCGCGACCTGAAGATGCAGCGGCAATTTACGATATGATTTACGAACTCGCGGTCTATGAAAAAGCGCCAGAAGAAGTGGTCACCACTCCGGACGAGATCCGCAAAACGCTGTTTGGTGCAGACAGTAAAACCGAAGCGCTAATCGCCGAATATGCTGGCCGCGTGGTGGGGTATGCCGTTTTTTTTACCAGCTACTCCACCTGGCTTGGCCGCAACGGTATCTATATGGAAGATTTATATGTCTCCCCGGAATACCGCAACAAGGGAGCGGGAAAAGCGCTGCTAAAAAAAATCGCGCAATGCGCAGTGGAACGTGACTGCGGCCGGCTGGAATGGAGCGTGCTTGACTGGAACCAGTCTGCCATTGATTTTTATTTAAGCATCGGCGCGTTACCGCAGTCCGAATGGGTACGCTATCGTCTTGATGGGGATGCGTTGCGGGCATTTGCTGGCTAACGAAGCCATCGCGTGAAAACGCCCCTCTTTCTCAGGGGCATAATGTCAGTGAAAGCGTTACTGAAGCACGGAATATCTGAGAAAGAAATTACCGCCACTTTCCGTCTTCTCTGAGGCACTCGAAAGATCGGTGAACGAGGTTCATCCCGGCTGAGTCAGGCTGTAGACGGGGATCTGCCGGGTTGTCATCGTCAGCGTATCGAACACCTCAGTCTCTGACGTCACTATCCTCATACCCGTTTTTCTTAACCGCTGCACGTCGGCGGCTATGCGCTGAATACCAAACCAGAACAGTCCGTCAAGCGCCGTGACCGCAAGCCCATTTTCCAGCGCCAGCTTGAGGCGCTCGCGAGGGGCTTTCACCTGCTGAGCAATGTGCCGGTAAGGTACTTCCGAACCGCCTGCCGCATCGATTCGCTGAATACGAGTCTTAAGATGATAGGTAAACTCATCGGGAATGCCGTTCAAATCCTGCTTGAGGCTGTAGACGCAGCCAAAGCGTTTACCGTTGAAAAGGACATTTTTTTGACTGAGCTGAAACTCATTTCTGATCCCATCAATCAACTGCGGGGCGCGGGTGAGGAGTAACCGGAAGGGAAGCTCAAAGCTTGTGACATAATCCACATTCAGCAGCGCGAGACGCAGGCGCTCTTCGGACCCTGATTTCTGGTCATGGCATTCGCGCATCACTTCCGCCCACTGACGCGTCAGGCGTTCCGGCTCGGCGGCTTCGGTGAGGAGGTATTTTTCGAGGTGATAATCGACTCTTCCGGTCATGTTTTGCATCCCGACAATGTGGATGCGGTCATTCTATCCAGCGCCGCAGGTTTTATAAAGGGCGAAGCGCACCGGCATCCGCCCCCCTTTTCTACTGCTGAATACGCGACTCGTCCGACATGTCGCTGGCAGAGAAGGTTCTTGCTGGAGAACGGGCCTGTTTTTTGCATGCATAGCGGTCCGGCTGGCCTTCCGGGCGGGTTTTGAAGCGGCGATGCAGCCACATATATTGCTCGGGTGCCATCAGCACGGCGCGCTCAATCGCTCTGTTCATCTGCGTGGCCACCGACGCTTTATCGCCCCCCTGCAACGTATCGCTGATATCTTCCAGGATAATCAGCTCATACCCTGTACCGTCTGCTTTACGGCGCGGTACAAACGGGATCACGGCCGGTCTGGCACTTTTCACCAGCATGTAGCTCCCGGCCGTAGTGGCAGCGTCCGGGACGGCAAAAAACGGCACAAACACGCTATTCGCTTTGCCATAGTCGTGGTCCGGAGCATACCACAGGATCTCATTTTGCTTCAGCGCGCGGATCATGCCCTTCAGGTCATGGCGGTCAAGCATGGTTTTATTGGAACGCAGGCGCCCGCGCGTCTGTAGCCAGTCGAGCAGTGCATTATTGTTGGGTCGATACACTCCAATACCCGCGTTGAGCATGCCGAAGATGCGCGCGCCCAGCTCGAGCGTGAGAAAATGCATGCCAATAAGCACCACGCCCTTTCCTTTCGCCCGAGCCTGTTCCATATGTTCGTAGCCGGTCACGCTAAAGTGTTTGCGCACGCGCCAGTCAGGCCAGAACCACGCTATCCCCGTTTCGATGACGCCCATTCCAACTGATTCAAAATTACGCTCGAGTAAACGCTCGCGCGCATCCTCTTTCATCTCCGGAAAGCAAAGCTCAAGATTTCGTCTGGCGATCTCCACGCGGCGTGGAAGCAGGCGCATGGCCAGACGCCCGAGTCCGTGCCCTGCTTTTAACAGAAGCGAATAGGGGAGCTGGACCGTACACCAGAGTGCGGCGATGCCTGCCCAGCTGAGCCAGTAACGAGGATGAATAAAGGCGAGTGAAAACCGAGGTAATTTTGTCATGAAA
Source organism: Enterobacter cloacae complex sp. (assembly GCF_900322725.1). Taxonomy (NCBI): domain Bacteria; kingdom Pseudomonadati; phylum Pseudomonadota; class Gammaproteobacteria; order Enterobacterales; family Enterobacteriaceae; genus Enterobacter; species Enterobacter cloacae complex sp. Next base: position 4,414,219 of record NZ_LT991957.1, read on the forward strand.
AAATTATCCTTTTACTATCTGTACTTAATCTGGTGCAGTTGCAGTGCTTACCTGCTGATTTAACGAATATTGTTCGGAAGGAAGAATTGTAGCGGAATCGTTATGGTTTTTATTATCGATTTTTGCGATAGCAAATAAAGGCGGGGATCGCCGGGTGACAGTGCACCACCCGGCAAGCGGGTTACATCGAATAGCCGGGTTTCTTAATCAGCTTATCGAGTTTCGGGCCGATCTCGGTATCCCAGACCTGCGCCTTCCAGTCAGCTTCCTGAACTTCCTGAAGCGCCACGGAGATTGAGCGATCTTTGCTGTTCAGATGACGGGCGATCGCTTCGGCGATATCCGCCGCCAGCGCCGTTTTTTGTTCGTCATTCAGATCGCGTGGAAAACATTTGATATCAACATGTGGCATGGGCAGGGCTCCTTTTATAGATGAGCGTTCCACGTTATCAGATTATGTCGTTAGCTTTTAGCACCTTGTGCAGTTCCGGCAGCGCGCAAACCGCATCCGCGATGGCGGTGATATGGGGCGTATTGGTGGCAAACCACTCATGACGTGGCCCCCAGGTACGCGCGACGGCAATATAGACGTCAAGCAGCGTCAGCTGTGTGCCAAAAGCGAAAGGCGAGGCGCTGAGTTGCGTGTCGAACCACAGATAGAGCGATTTTCGGTACTCAATGCAGTTTTTCTTCAGCTGTTCGGGAGCATCAGGCACCCAGCGTTCCGGATAGTCTGCATACGTAAAGGTGGGATAGACGTTGGCCACAAACCAGATGAGCAGGCGCTGAAACTGCTGCCGCTCGGCCTGCCCTACGGGCGGCGCGAGATCGGGACATCTGTCGAGCACCATCAGGGCAATCGCCGCAGTTTCCGTCACGATCGTCCCGTTTTCCAGTTCCAGCGTCGGCACCTGGCACAGCGGGTTCAGTTTTAACAGCAGTTCGCGCTGCGGGCCGGGCTGGTCAAACCCGTCCACGTTGACGAACTGATACGGGATGTCTGCCAGAGTCAGCATCACTTCACCGATTGCCGATCCCCAGCCGGGTACGCCATAGAGTTTGATCATGTTGCCCCCTCAGGGATGAAAACCCTAAGTGTAGAGCAGCATGACCAGGTTATCCCAGGCGGGAAAACTACAATACTTTCGACAAAAACTGGCGCGTTCGCGGATGCGACGGTCGGTTTAACACGTCGTCGCTGCTGCCCTGCTCCACAATTTTTCCGTCAACCATAAACACCACCTGGTCCGCCACTTCCCGGGCAAAGCCGATCTCATGGGTAACCACCACCAGCGTCGTGCCGGAACGGGCCAGCTTTTTAATCACGTCCAGCACTTCACCAACCAGTTCCGGGTCAAGCGCTGAGGTGGGCTCATCAAACAGCATCACGCGGGGGCGCAGCGCCAGCGCGCGGGCAATGGCGATGCGCTGCTGCTGGCCGCCGGAAAGGTGACGCGACCAGGCATCGGCTTTTTCGCGCAGGCCGACCACATCCAGCAGGCTGTATGCGTTCTCGATGGCCGCCTTTCGGGTGAGTTTCTTATGCGCGATCGGCGCCTCAATCAGGTTTTCCAGCACCGTAAGATGTGGAAACAGGTTGAAGTTCTGAAACACGTAGCCCACGTTAACGCGCTGTTTGAGTATCTCTTTCTCTTTAAGCTCGTACAGTTTGTCACCCTGCCGGCGGTAGCCAATGTACTCTCCGTCAATCTGAATAAAGCCTTCGTCTACGCGCTCCAGATGATTAATGGTACGCAGCAGCGTCGATTTCCCCGATCCGGATGGGCCGAGGATCACCGTGACGGAACCCGGCGGGATCTCAAGCGTGACGTTATCGAGCGCTTTATGTCGGCCAAAAAACTTGCTGACGCCGGTAATAGAAATGTGTCCTTCAGGAGAGGCTTGCATGAACAGGCTCCTGTGCTGGTGAGGTGGTAACGGAACGCGTCCGGCTGGCTGCCCGATTCTGGTTTACGGCGGAGCGGCGCTCGCTGCGGGCGAGCCCACGCTCAACGATATGCTGTATGGCAGACAGGACGGTGGTAATCACCAGATACCAGACGGCTCCCACCATCAGCAACGGGATCACCTCCTGCGTACGGTTGTAGATCATCTGGATCGTGTAGAACAGCTCCGGCATCGCCAGCACGTAAACCATCGCCGTACCCTTGGCGAGGCTGATGATTTCATTGAATCCGGACGGCAAAATGGTGCGCAGCGCCTGCGGAAGAATAATGCGCACGGTGCGACGCCACGCCGGCAGCCCAAGCGCGGCGGCCGCCTCATACTGGCCGTGATCGACCCCAAGGAAGCCCCCGCGAATAATTTCCGCCGTATAGGCGCTCTGCACCAGCGTCAGCCCCACGACGGCGGTAGAAAACTGCCCGAGCACGTTGATGGTTTCAACGCTGCCCCAGGTAATGCCGGTAAAAGGCACGCCGAGAGAGAGCGTGTCGTAGAGATAGGAGAAGTTGTAAAGAACGATCAGCACCACGATCAGCGGCAGCGAGCGGAAAAGCCAGATATATCCCCACGCCAGGCTGCTCAACAGCCAGGATGACGAGAGCCGGGCCAGCGCCAGCATGCCGCCAATGACCACGCTCAGCACGGTGCCTATCAACGTGAGCAGCAGCGTCTGACCGACGCCTTCGAGGATCACTGGATCAAAGAACCAACGGGCAAATACCGCCCACTCCCAGCGGGGATTAAAGGCCACGGACTGAATCACGACCGCCAGCACAATCAGCGCCACCGCAGCGCCGACTGCGCGCAGCGGATAACGTAGGGGGACCACTTTTATGGTTTCAACGTTACTCATCGTCGCTCCTTATGCGGTTTTGCTGAGCGCTTCGCGGATCAGCGTTTTGGTGAAACGCAGCCGACCATCGAACGGCGGCTGGCTGTACTCTTCCGGATCGCGGTTGAGATCGAACTGCGGCTGATACCCCTGACTGAGATAGAGCCGTACCGCCTCCGGCTGACGAAACCCGGTAGTGAGGTATATGTGGCTGTAGCCCGCCAGTATCGCCCGGCGCTCCAGCTCCTGTACCACGCGCGCGGCCAGCCCCTGCTGGCGCAGCGTTTTATTCGTCCAGATACGTTTGATTTCTGCCGTGCGTTCGTCGAAGGGCTTGTAAGCGCCGGTGGCGATGATTTCGCCATCGCGCTCCAGCACGATAAACAGCCCCTGCGGCGCCAGGTACCACTCCGTCAGCTCGACTTCCGCATCCTTTGAAAAGTAGTCGCCGTAACGAGCGGCGTATTCACCGAACAGCCCGTCAATAATGGGCTGAAGATCGCTATCTTCCGGCGAAACGTCACGAAATTGTTCACGCATAGCGCCTCCTTAATCGCCCAGACCAGCCGGGTTAACCTCGGAACGGGGGATACGCTCAACGCCTTCTCCCCAGCGGTTCAGCACTTTGTCGTAATCTCCGTTCTTAATTACGCCGTTAAGCGCGGTTTGAACCGGTTCGACCAGGCCGCTCCCTTTTTTCAGCGTCACCGCGATATGCGCCGCCTTCGGCCAGCCGCCGTCGACGCTGCCAACCAGTTTGGTTTTACCGGTCAGCGCCGCTTTCCAGGCGCCGATCACGTTCGGGCCAAAATAGGCGTCTGCACGACCTGACTGTAGCGCGAGGGTTTGCGCCGCATCGTCTTTGGTGTAGACCGGGATAAACGGCTTAAGCCCTTTTTTAAGGTTCTCTTCGTTCCACGCCAGCAGGATCGCCTCCTGGTTGGTGCCGGAGCCAACGATGACTCGCAGCCCGGCGATATCCTCCGCCTTCTGGAGCGACACGATCGGGCTGGTGGATTTTACGTAAAAGCCAAGGGAATCCTTGCGATAGGTGGCGAAGTCGAACTTCTCTTTGCGCGCTTTGGTGACGGTGATGTTGCTGATCGCCGCGTCGTATTTCCCGGATGCCACCCCCAGCGGCCAGTCCTCCCAGGAGGTGGGAACCACGTTTAGCTCCAGCCCGAGGCTGTCCGCCACCAGGCGCGCAATGTCGACCTCACTCCCCAGCAGGGTTTTGTTGTCGTCGGAAAAGACCGTCAGCGGCGGCTGATTCAGCCCCGCCACCGCCACGGTAAATTTCCCCGGCACGGCAAAGCGATAGTCTTTCGGCAGCTGGGCGATCGCATCGCTGTTTTTGGCGGTATCGATCGGCGTTTTATTAGCTTCAATGCTCACGCCGGTGCCGTTAATATTGACGTTCTCTGCCCAGACGGCAGGGGTAAAGGCCAGCGCAAGCGCCAGAATAAGCGATGATTTCTGCATAGCGTTTTTCTCTTTTATTGTTGTGTGAACTGATTTTTGGGTTCGTCTAAGCCCAGACTTTCGCGCAGCGTGGTGCCGGGATAGTCAGTGCGGAACAGGCCGCGCGCCTGTAAAACGGGCACCACCTGGTCGACAAAGCGCGGGAAGGTATCCGGCGTGCCGCCCTGAATGATGAAGCCGTCTGCCGCCTTCTCCTCGAACCAGGCCTGTAAACCATCGGCTACCTGCTCCGGCGTGCCGGAAAAACGCGGGCGCGGCGATGCGGCTTCCAGCGCGACCTGACGCAGAGTTAAGTTGCGCTCACGGGCGTTACGCTTGATGTCATCGGTGGTGCTGCGAAAGCTGTTTTTGCCTAAATCGCCAATATCCGGGAACGGCGCGTCGAGGGGATACTGGCTGAAGTCGTGATGCTCGAAATAACGCCCGAGATAGTTCAGCGCATCATGAATGGAGACCAGTGCCGCCGTGGTTTGATACTGGTTTTCAACGTCATCGGCGTCATTTCCGACAATCACGCTGACGCCCTGGAATATATGTAAATCACCCGCGCGGCGACCGTGACTTTCCAGCTGCCGTTTGACGTCACGGTAAAAGGCCTGCGCTTCATCCAGCGTGTCATGGTGGGTAAAGATGGCGTCGGCGTGTTTTGCCGCCAGCTTTTTACCGTCGTCGGACGCGCCGGCCTGAAAGACAATCGGACGTCCCTGCGGCGTGCGGCCAATATTCAGCGGGCCGGAAACCTGGAAGAAATCACCGTGGTGATCCAAAGTATGCAGTTTCGACGCGTCAAAAAACTGTCCGCTCTCTTTATTGCGGATAAAGGCATCCCCTTCCCAGGAGTCCCACAGCCCTTTCACCACGTCGAGATACTCATCGGCAATGCGGTAGCGCAGCGCATGCTCAGGGTGTTTTTCGCGGGAGAAATTCTTCGACGATCCTTCCAGCGGTGAGGTCACTACGTTCCAGCCCGCGCGACCGTTGCTCAGGTGATCGAGGCTGGCAAACTGACGCGCAACGGTGAAAGGCTCGCTGTAGGAGGTGGACAACGTACCGACCAGCCCCAGGCGCGAGGTGACGCTTGCCAGCGCGGACAACACCGTCAGCGGCTCAAAACGGTTTAAAAAATGCGGAATGGATTTCTCGTTAATATAAAGACCGTCAGCAACGAAGATAAAGTCGAGCTTGCCCTCTTCCGCTTTTAATGCGGTTTCTTTGACGAAATCAAAATTTATACTGGCATCCGCGACCGCCGCCGGATGACGCCAGGCGGACATATTTCCGGATGCACCATGCAAAATGGTCCCCAGCCGCAATTGACGATGTGCAGACATATTCACCTCAAATAAATTAAACGTGTTGCAGGGCTTTTTCCGCGAGCTGTGCAAAATAGCGGGCAGCGGGTTCAATTAATGCTTCGTCAGGGTTAAATGCCGGGTGATGTAAACCAAACGGGCTGTTGCTGCCAATGCTGACAAACGCGCCGGGAACGTTTTGCAGATAGACCGCAAAATCTTCTCCGCCCATGTGCAGTTCAGCATGACGGGTTTCATACCCCGCCTCGCGCGCGACCGAGGTGGCAAACCCGGCCCAGTGCTCGTCGTTCACCAGCGCGGTGGGTCCGGCGTACCAGGTGATGTTGATCTGCGCGCTAAAGGCGCTGGCAAATCCGGCGGCGATTTCACCGACGCGTGCCTTTACGTTCTGCTGCACTTCCGTGCGGTGCGTGCGCAGCGTGCCCTCCAGCTCAACGCTTTCCGGCAGCACGTTCCAGGTATTCCCGCCGGCGATGCGCGTCACGCTCAGCACGACTGAATCCAGCGTGTTAACGTTACGGCTGGCGACGCTTTGCAGCGCGGTCACCAGCTGGCTTGCCAGCACGATGGCGTCATTACCTTCATGGGGGCGTGCGGCATGCGCGCCTTTACCGGTGATGTGAATAACGAAGCGATCGACGTTGGCATAGAACGGGCCGCCGCGCGTGGCAAATTCACCAACCGGCAGTGACGGCTCGTTATGCATCCCGAAAATCGCGCGTACATCGCGTAATGCCCCGGCCCGCACCATGCTTTTCGCTCCGCCAAAATTTTCTTCCGCAGGCTGGAACAGGATCCGCACGCGACCGTTGAGCGAAGCTTCCCGCTCCTTCAGCTTTAACGCGGCGCCGAGGATCACGCTGGTGTGAACGTCGTGACCGCAGGCGTGCATCACTCCCGCACGCCGGGAGCTGAACGGCACTCCGCTGCGCTCGTCGATAGGTAACGCGTCGATATCGGCGCGCAGCGCAATCAGTGCGTTGCCTTGACCTATCTCCGTAACCAGTCCGGTCTGAAGATCGTAATCCAGCGGGGCGATCCCGGCCGCCGTCAGCCACTCGCGCAAGCGGGCCGTTGTTTCAACCTCCTGACCGGACAGCTCAGGGTACTGGTGCAGCTCCCGGCGCCAGGCAATCAGCTGTTCGCTGAAGTTCATACGGTAACCTCCCTGTTAAGACGCGCCTCGGCCAGCAGTCGCAGGGACTGCACGCGCGTTGCGCCGTCAGCGACCGGCGTGTCGATGATAAATTCGTCAATGCCCCACTGCTGATGCAGCGCGTTGAGCTGTTCAAGCACCGACTCCGCCGTTCCGGCCAGCAGAGACTGCGCCCGACGCGCGATGCGCACCGGTTCACTTTCCGCCTGCCGCGCAAAGGCGTAGGCCTGTTCTTCGCTGGCCACGGTAACGCGCTGCCCGTTTGCCAGCGCCAAGCCCCACACTTCGACCTTATGCGCCAGCGCGTCGGCCTCGGCCTGGGTTGGGGCAACAATCACCTGCACGGCCACCATCACTTCCCGGACGCTGTGTTGACGCCAGGCTGTGACCACCTCGCGCAGCAGTTTAGGGTCACCGTTCAGGTGTGCGGCAAAGACAAAATGCCAGTCGAGGGAGGCCGCCAGCAGCGCGCTTTCGGTGCTGGCGCCCAGCAGAAACCCCTGGGCAGGTACCGGAGGCAGAGGCGTGGCGCGAACCGTCTCCTCCGCTGGCTGATTTTCAGGGCGGATCCAGCGATCGAGCTGCGTCAGTTGTTCCGCAAAGCTGCCTTTTTCCTGCGGATTAAGGCCGCGCTGCAACGCGCGGGTAGAGAGCGGCAGACCGCCGGGCGCTTTACCGACGCCCAGATCAACCCGGCCCGGCGCGATGGCGGCCAGTACGTTAAAGTTTTCAGCGACTTTATAGGGGCTGTAATGTTGCAGCATGACGCCGCCTGAGCCCACGCGAATACGCTTTGTTTGCCCGAGGATCCAGGCAATCAGCAGTTCCGGCGAGGGGCTGGCAAGCTGCGGAGTATTATGGTGTTCGGCAATCCAGAAGCGGTGATAACCCAACGTTTCCGCCTGCTGCGCCAGCGTTAAGGTGCGCGCCAGCGCATCGGCGGCGGTTTCGTGTTCTGCTATGGGGCTTTTATCCAGGATGCTGATTCGCCATGACATGTTGCGTTCTCGTTTGACTTAACATGTCGTCATTATTAAGGGCGGATTTCACCTCTGAGAAACAATTAATTTACATTTGGATTGCCGGAAATCAGCTATAGCTTACCGCTACGCGTTTGGATACTGTTCATCGGTGACCTTTTCCAGCCACGCCACCGGACTCCCGTCGACCGCTTCGGCGATGGCGATATGGGTCATCGCCGTCTGCGCGCTGGCGCCGTGCCAGTGCTTCACGCCGGGTGGGATCCAGGCGATATCCCCCTGATTCAGCGGTTCCGCCTCTTTGCCCCACTCCTGTAACCAGCCGCGTCCCTGCGTCACGATAAGCGTTTGTCCAAGGGGATGCGTATGCCAGGCGGTACGCGCGCCGGGTTCGAAGGTGACGGTTGCGCCGCCAACTTTTGCCGGTTCAGTCGCCTGAAAAGGCGCATCGATGCGCACGCTGCCGGTGAACCAGGCGTCTGGCCCCTGGACGGAAGGTAAAGAACCGCTACGGATAATTTTCATGATTTTCTCCTCTTAGATGTTGCGTTAACAGTAGCGTAAAGCCGCCATGAGCATTAGAGTGCATAATCAAAAAGGAACCATGAATTCAATTCATAAATCGGATGCACCGCCATGCTCAAAGACAATTTCAACGATCTGCTCTCCTTTATGGTCGTCGCCCGGGAGCGCAGCTTTACCCGTGCCGCTGCGCAGCTGGGCGTGTCACAGTCGGCACTCAGCCACGCGATGCGCAATCTGGAGGCGAGGCTGGAGGTGCGTCTGTTGACCCGCACTACCCGCAGCGTGGCCCCAACCGAGGCCGGCGAGCAACTGTTCATGCGCTTAAGCCCACATCTGCTGGAGATCGAGCAGGAACTCACCGCGCTGCGAGATACGCGGAACAAACCCGCCGGGAATATCCGCCTTACCGCCGGGGAGCACGCCATGTCTGCCGTGCTGTGGCCTGTACTCAAACCCTTTATGGCGCAGTATCCTGACATCAACGTTGAAGTCACGGTGGACAATGGCCTGACAGATATTGTCGATGGCCGCTTTGATGCGGGCGTGCGCCTGGGTGAGCAGGTGGCGAAAGATATGATTGCGGTACGTATTGCGCCGGACATGCGGATGGCGGTCGTCGGATCGGCAGATTATCTGCACCGTTTCGGCGTACCGGAAACGCCAGAGCAGCTTGAACAGCACCGCTGCATGAATATGCGTTTGCCTACTCACGGGGGATTATACGCCTGGGAATTTGAGCAAGACGGTCGTGAGATACGCGTGCGGGTTGACGGTCAGCTGATCCTTAACAGCCTGCCGCAACGCATCGATGCCGCCGTAAACGGGCTGGGGCTGGCGTATGTACCAGAAGATGCGATACTCGACGCGCTTGCTGAAGGACGGTTAGTGCGAGTCCTTGAGGACTGGTGCCCGGTATTTACGGGTTACCATCTGTATTATCCGAGCCGCCGCCAGCACACAACTGCCTTTGCATTGCTCATTGAAGCCCTGCGGCATTCATAATCTCTACCTGGCAGTAATTATCAAGTAAACCTGATGGATTAATCAGCGTTCACCGGCCTTTTTGCCTAAAAAAGCGCCACGATTCAGCGCATTGCGATCCCCGTCTGCTCTGACCACACGATTTCCTTCGACATGCATCACTTTCGACACGGTTATATTTTGCGTCGCTTATCAATTGCGGGTAGGATGCCTCGCCATGTTTTGCCTTATCCATACACAGAATGACTGGAAAGGCAGCATGTGTCTGCGCAGAAGCAATCGTTTGTTTCGGCCTCTGCCAGGCAGGACTATCACGTTAATGGTTCAGACAGGCAAACAGGTAACTCAATGAAAACAAGCAATAAAAGCGCAGCCGATCATCATGCTGCGAAACGTCGCTGGTTGAACTCTCACGAAGAGGGCTATCACAAGGCGATGGGCAACCGTCAGGTGCAGATGATCGCCATCGGCGGCGCTATCGGTACGGGTCTGTTTTTAGGTGCAGGCGCACGTCTGCAAATGGCCGGCCCCGCTCTCGCCCTGGTCTATCTGGTGTGCGGGATCTTCTCTTTCTTTATTCTTCGTGCCCTAGGCGAGCTGGTGCTTCACCGCCCTTCCAGCGGCAGCTTTGTCTCTTACGCTCGTGAGTTTCTCGGTGAAAAAGCCGCTTATGTCGCAGGCTGGATGTACTTCGTAAACTGGGCCATGACAGGCATCGTCGATATCACCGCCGTCGCGCTGTACATGCACTACTGGGGCGCGTTTGGCGATGTGCCACAGTGGGTGTTCGCTCTGGGCGCGCTGGCGATTGTCGGGACCATGAACATGATCGGCGTGAAGTGGTTCGCCGAGATGGAGTTCTGGTTCGCGCTGGTGAAGGTGTTGGCCATCGTGATCTTCCTGGTGGTCGGTACCGTATTCCTCGGCACCGGTAAACCGCTGGACGGCAACGCGACCGGCTTCCACCTGATAACCGATAACGGCGGTTTCTTCCCGCACGGCCTGCTGCCAGCCCTGGTTCTGGTGCAGGGCGTGGTGTTCGCCTTTGCCTCCATTGAGCTGGTCGGTACGGCGGCAGGTGAATGTAAAGATCCGCAGACGATGGTGCCAAAAGCGATCAACAGCGTAATCTGGCGTATCGGCCTGTTCTACGTTGGCTCCGTGGTGCTGCTTGTACTGCTGCTGCCATGGAACGCGTACCAGGCGGGTCAAAGTCCGTTTGTGACCTTCTTCTCTAAGCTGGGCGTGCCGTATGTGGGCAGCATCATGAACATCGTGGTATTGACCGCTGCGCTCTCCAGCCTGAACTCCGGCCTCTATTCAACAGGCCGTATTCTGCGCTCTATGTCGATGGGCGGATCTGCGCCAAAGTTTATGTCGAAGATGAGCAAGCAGCAGGTGCCTTACGCGGGTATTCTGGCCACGCTGGTGGTGTACGTCTTCGGCGTATTCCTGAACTATCTGGTACCGTCTCAGGTGTTTGAGATCGTACTGAACGTCGCCGCGCTGGGCATCATCGCTTCCTGGGCCTTTATCGTGGTGTGTCAGATGCGTCTGCGTAAGGCGATCAAAGAAGGGAAAGCGGCTGACGTCAGCTTCAAGCTGCCGGGCGCGCCGGTGACCTCCTGGCTTACCCTGCTGTTCCTGCTGAGCGTGCTGGTGCTGATGGCGTTCGACTACCCGAACGGTACTTACACCATCGCGACCATCCCGCTACTGGCGGTGTTGCTGATTGCCGGCTGGTTTGGCGTGCGTAAACGCGTGAACGAAATTCACAGTACCGCACCGGTTCATCCTGAAGAGGGCAAACAGGACGGTCCGCTGGTGGAAGAGACGTCGCGTTAATAAAAAAGCCGGGTGGCGGCTTCGCCATACCCGGCCTACATTTCCTGGTTTTTTAGGCCCGGTAAGCGCAGCGCCACCGGGCAATTCCCACATCAGAGTGCAATACGAATCACATCGTCAGGCTGGGTTGCTTCCTGCTGACGGGTAGACTTCTGTTTCACCGTCACGTACAGCGTCTTGCCATCCGCTGACAGCGCCAGGCTGTTCGGGTAAACCGGCGTATCGTAGGTTTTGGTCACTTTGTAAGTTTTAGCGTCAATCACGCTCACCTTACCTGCCTCGCGGTGCGTCACGTAGGCTTCATTGCGTGCCGGGTTAAACAGTACGGCCAGCGATTCTGGCGCGGCGATTTTCTGCATCACGCTGCCATCTTTCAGGCTCACCACCAGCACTTCTGGCTGTTTAGAATCCGTCAGGAACGCGCGCTGACCGGCAGTGTCCAGGCTCAGGTTCAGGTAGAAGTGCTCTTTTCCGTCGTCCTGCACCTTCTTACGGCTGAGGATTTTGTTGGTCGCGGTATCAATGGTGACCAGCTCGCCGTCCGCATTGGTGGTGTACAGACGTTTAGCCTGCGCATCCAGCGCCAGGCCGGTGCTGAACGTGCCGGTGTTCGTGATGGTGTCTTTCAGCTTCAGCGTTGCGCCGTCCACCACCCAAATCACGCTTTCTTTACCGATACCGGTAATGTACACCGTATTGGTCGCGTCATCGGCCACCAACTGGCGCGGCTGAAGAGGCTTCACCGTGTCGCTACGCTTGCGATCGTCCAGCACCAGGCGCCCTTTCACCTCGCCCGTTTTGGCGTCAATGGCCGTTACGGCGCTGTTGACGGTGTTTCCGAACCACAGGGTCTGGGTGGCTTTATCGATCGTGGCGCCAAACGGCTTGAGATCGTTATGAATCGCCTGCGTCACTTCCAGCGTGACCGGATCCAGGCGATAAACCACGCCGCCTTTATCGGTTTTGCGGCTTTGAGTCGTCGCAACCCACAGCGCGTTTTCCTGCTGGCTGACGGCCATTTCATACGCGCCCTTGCCTACCGCTTTGCGCAGCATCTCTTCAGCAGCATGAGCCTGGAACGTACCGGCGATCAGTAAAGAACCCAACAGCAGAGATCCACGCAGGCGCGGCGAGCACAGATGACGTAAAGACATAACAATTCCTTTTTAAATGAGGAGATATACCGCTGACATCGCTTCCGGGGGGCAAAGTCATCGCTTTGCCGCTATTTTAATGAGAATAGTAATCATTAATGAGTTGAATGTGGAGTATTTCTTTCCCTCATTCCATTACATTCACGAAATGTGCGGTTATAGTTTTCATAAGATTTACAAAGGATTTAACATATATACACAGGTTCCAGTTGATTTGGTTCGAATTTTTCTTAAACGGTTTATTCCATGAAAATCATTTCTGCCCGCAGGGCATCGCTACCACTGCTGTTCGTCCCCGTCGCTTTTGGCCCGCTGAGTGCGTTGGCCGCAGAAGAACAAACCCTGATTGTGAGCGCTACGCCGCAAACCGTCTCCGAGCTGGATACGCCAGCCGCAGTCAGCGTGGTACAGGGTGAAGACATGCGCCATGCCGCCCCGCGCATCAATCTCTCTGAATCTCTGGGGAGCGTCCCTGGCCTGCAAATCCAGAATCGCCAGAACTATGCCCAGGATCTGCAACTTTCAGTCCGCGGATTTGGCGCGCGCTCAACCTTTGGCGTACGTGGGATCCGCATGTACGTGGACGGCATTCCGGCGACCATGCCCGACGGCCAGGGGCAAACGTCAAACATCGATCTCAGCAGCGTAGAGAGCATCGACGTGCTGCGCGGCCCCTTCTCCGCCCTGTACGGCAATGCCTCCGGCGGCGTGATCAACATTAATACCCAGACCGGACAGCAGCCGGCCACCGTTGAGGCCAGCAGCTATTACGGCAGCTACGGCACCTGGCGTTACGGCTTGAAGGCCACCGGCGCGGTGGGCGACGGTACGCAGGCGGGAGACGTGGACTACGCCGTATCCACCACCCGTTTCACCACCCAGGGCTATCGCGATCACAGCGGCGCACGAAAAAACCTCGCCAACGCGAAACTGGGTGTCCGCATTGATGACGTCAGCAAGCTGACGCTGATTTTTAACAGCGTGGACATGAAAGCTAACGATCCGGGCGGACTGAGCTATCAGGAATGGCAGAACAATCCGCGTCAATCACCCCGCGGCGATCAGTACAACACGCGGAAGACCATTAAGCAGACCCAGGCCGGGCTCCGCTACGACCGTCAACTGAGCGAGCAGGACGACCTCAGCGTGATGATGTATGCCGGTGAACGTGAAATGACCCAGTACCAGTCCATTCCTGCTACCACGCAGACAGCAAACCCTGCGCATGCGGGCGGCGTGATTGATATGCAGCGTCACTATCAGGGTATTGATACGCGCTGGACACACCGGGGCGAGCTGCTGGTGCCGGTGACCTTTACTACCGGCCTGAACTACGAAAACATGAGTGAAAATCGTCGCGGGTATGAAAACTTCGTGATGGACAACGGCGTGCCGGAACTTGGCGTGAAGGGCAACAAACGCCGGGACGAACGTAACCTGATGTGGAACCTGGATCCTTACCTGCAAACCCAGTGGCAGCTAACGCAAAAACTGTCCGTTGAGGCGGGCGTGCGGTACAGCTCCGTCTGGTTTGACTCCAACGATCGTTACATTACGCCGCAAAACGGCGATGACAGCGGCGACGCCAGCTACCATAAATGGCTTCCGGCAGGTGCAGTGAAATACGCTGTGACCGACGCATGGAACCTGTATGCCGCAGCGGGACGCGGATTTGAGACCCCAACCATCAACGAACTCTCCTATCGCTCTGATGGGAAAGGTGGCCTCAATATCAACCTGCAACCGTCAACCAACAATACCTATGAGATCGGCAGCAAAACCCGCATCGGCAATGGTATCCTGACGGCAGCGCTGTTCCGTACGGACACCGACAATGAAATCGTGGTCGACGAAAGCAAAGATGGCCGCACCACCTACAAAAATGCGGGAAAAACGCGCCGACAGGGTGTGGAAATTGCGCTCGATCAGCAGTTTGCTGAGAACTGGAAGCTGAAAATGGCGTGGACCTATCTTGATGCCACCTACCGTACTAACGTCTGTAACAATGCAGACTGTAGCGGCAATCGAATGCCGGGTATTGCCCGTAACATGGGGTATGCATCGTTTGGCTGGGAGCCGGAGGAAGGCTGGTACGCGGGTGCAGATGCACGCTACATGAGCGACGTTATGGCAAACGATACTAACACCGCCAAAGCGCCCTCTTATACCGTGGTCGGTCTGAATACCGGGTATAAGCTCAATTACGGCAAATGGGGAATGGACATCTTTGGTCGCGTCGATAACCTGTTCGATAAAGAGTACGCCGGTTCAGAGATTGTTAACGCTGGCTACAACCGGTATTACGAACCTGCCCCTGGTCGTAACTATGGCGTGGGCCTGTCGGTCTCATATCGTTTTGAATAAAACAGTCTCCGGCAGCGCGCGTTGCCGGTAAAAATTAAAAAAATAACATTATTCCCGGTTGCCTGATGCGCCGGGAATTCATTCAGGAAATGTTAAACAGGTATAAACAGATAAGTCTGCCAGAAAGCGCCTTAACTGTAGTACTGTCGTTGCAGAAGAATATTGGCTTCGTCGATGGCTTTATCGATCGCTTCCCGGCTGGCCGCCACATCCCTTTTCTCAAGCGCAGAAAGCAGATCGTCATAATGATAGGTCTCTGCGGGCACGTCACTCAGCTCTTCTTGCAGGTAGTTGATACAGGGCCCTATCCGTACCCACAGCTGCTCAATCAGCGAGTTCAGGGTCGGCATCTCGGCATATTGATAGAGGGTAAACCGGAACACGCGGTTGGCCTGAATCGCTTTCTGCACATCGCCCTGATGCATGGCGGTGCTGAAATTATCAGCCAGCGCACGTAGTGCATCCAGTTTGGTGTCGGTCATATTCTGGCACGCCGCCGCAACGGCCATCGGCTCAAGCTGCTTTCTGATGGCGTTAATTTCGTTATACCGTTCCAGCGTGACTTCCGGGACCAAAAACGCCTGCGCAGGCGTGGCCTGTAAGGCGCCCGCCGACACCAGGCGCAGCAGGGCCTCGCGCACCGGCGTGATGCTGGTGCCTAATTTATCCGCAATCTCTTTGGTGATGAGTCGAGCCCCAGGTTTTAATGAGCCCGTAATTAACGCTCCCTTTAAACTGTTCTCAACTTGCATAGTCAGACTGATTCTTTGTGCTTTTTCCAAATTATCCAAATCAAGCATGTCAAATTCCCGTAGCCAAAACAAAATGCCATTTTCGGCGACTGTTTAAAAAAACATCGCCGGTTCGATATAATCCTGTATCGTCATGCCTGGTAAGTTGGGCGCGCGTTAAAATAAAAAATCGTTCAAATAATAGTGCGTTTACCACTTATGGCTGAGCTGGGCCGAAGGCGCGCAAAGCTTATGGGTTAATTAAAGACAATATATCGTATCTGCACAAATAATTATGGCGGACCCCGTCCGCCATAACCGATGCCCTGATTAGTCTGCCGCCACGCGGATCACGACTTTGCCGAAGTTTTTCCCTTCAAGCAGCCCAATCAGCGCGTCAGGGGCCGCTTCCAGCCCTTCCGTAACCTGCTCGCGATAGTGAATTTTGCCTTCCTGCACCCAGCGGCCCATTTCTTGCTGGAACTCGTCGATACGATGACCATAGTCCTGAGCGATAATAAAGCCCTGCATGCGGATGCGTTTTTTCAGGATGGTTCCCATCAGCAGCGGTAACCGGTCCGGACCCTCTGGCAGGTTGGTCGCGTTGTAGCCGCTGACCAGTCCACAAACCGGTACGCGCGCGGAGGTATTCAGTAGCGGAAGCACGGCGTCAAAGACTTTACCGCCGACGTTTTCGTAATAAACGTCAATGCCCTGCGGGCAGGCTTTCGCCAGTTGTTCAGCAAAATCGTCCGCACGGTGATCCAGACAGGCGTCGAAACCGAGCACATCAACCGCATGACGGCATTTTTCCTCACCGCCGGCCACGCCGATGACCCGGCACCCTTTTATTTTACCGATCTGCCCCACCGTTGCGCCTACCGGCCCCGTGGCTGCGGCCACGACAAGCGTTTCCCCCGCCTGAGGCTGACCGATATCGAGCAGCCCCATATACGCGGTGAAACCCGGCATCCCCAGCACGCCGAGTGACCACGAAGGGCGCGACGGGTTTTCGTCCAGTTTCACCAGCCCCTTCCCGTCCGACAGTTCATAGTCCTGCCAGCCGCTGTAACCCAGAACCCATTCACCTTCTTTATAATCAGGATGGCGGGACGTCTCGACGCGGCTTACCGTACCGCCCACCATCACGGCACCAATCTCGACCGGAGGTGAATAGGATGGCGCATCGCTCATGCGGCCTCGCATATACGGATCCAGCGAGAGCCATACGGTGCGTAACAATACCTGGCCCTCTGCGGGCGTGGGGATAGGCTGTTCTTCTAAGCGGAAGTTATCGGCGACCGGCGCGCCGTGCGGACGGGAGGCCAGTACCCAGCGTCGGTTTTGCGTAGTAGATTGACTCATTCATCTCTCCTTACTGCTGAAAATGTCATTCAAGCCTGGCACGTTATGCTGCGGATCGCTTTTGCATTATGAGCCGGACTGATTAAGCCGCACGACCAGATAAAGGCATGGTTCATCCGTTTCGTTGATAAACCGGCAGTCGTTCGGCGGCCCGAGTTCCAGACAATCTCCGGCCTTCATTTCATGGCGGGTGTCCCCCTCCAGAAAGACCAGCTCACCGGCCTGCAACCAGATCAGCTGTCGCGCCAGCGCATAGGAGGAGGCAGGCATTGGCACATCGCTGCCCGCGGGCAGTTCGACCTGGACGAGATCGATAGGCAGATCGGTGCGCGGCGACACGTGGCGACGCACATAGTGGGTTTGCGGATCGCGCCATACGGGCTGGTTCGCCAGACGTAACAGCTTGCCCTCCTGCATTTCCGCGCGCGCGATGAGCGTTGACATGCTGATACCGAAGGCACCGGAAAGACGGGCAAGCAGCGTCGCCGTTGGGCTACTGTCGCCCCGCTCAATCTTGTGGATCATGGCGCGCGAAATACCTGCCCGTTCGGCCAGTTCGCTTATAGACCAGCCCCGGGACTCACGTTCCAGGCGGATACGGGCGCTAATCCGTTGATTCATATTGTCTGTTATTGTATTCATGACGTCATACTATAGTGTATGGATGCTCTCTCTGGGTGGTCTGGCGGTAAAAAAATAGGGATTTTGTCGTAGCGGTGCAATACAAGAACTGTGTAATATTGTGAGTAGATCGTACTACTATAGTGAACAACACAGCCAGAGGTTAACCATGATCGTTCGTCATGCCTGCAAAGAAGATTGTGCCGCTATCGCTGAAATTTATAACCATGCGGTTCTGCACACCGCCGCCATCTGGAACGATAAAACCGTCGACACCGATAACCGTATCGCATGGTTTGAGGCGCGAACGATGGTGGGTTATCCGGTACTGGTTAGTGAAGAAGACGGTGTGGTGACGGGATACGCCTCATTCGGCGACTGGCGGGCATTCGACGGTTTTCGCCATACGGTGGAGCACTCGGTGTACGTTCACCCGGATCATCAGGGCAAAGGCATTGGTCGGCTGCTGATGAAGGAATTAATTACGGAAGCCCGTCTGATCGGTAAACATGTGATGGTTGCCGGAATTGAGGCCCAGAACCAGGCGTCCATTCATCTGCACAACAATCTGGGCTTTATTACTACCGGAAATATGCCGCAGGTGGGAACCAAATTTGGCCGCTGGCTGGATTTAACCTTTATGCAGCTCCAGCTTGATGAGCGCAGCGATCCGGATGCTCTGCCATGAATCAATCGTTGACGTTAGCGTTTCTGGTAGCCGCCGGGATTGGGCTGGTGGTGCAGAACACCCTGATGGTGCGCATTACGCAATCCTCCTCCACCATTCTTATCGCCATGCTGCTCAATTCGCTGGTGGGGATCGTGCTGTTTGTCAGCATCCTGCTGGTGAAAAATGGCCTGGCGGGGGTTAGCGAACTGGCGTCAACGGTGCGCTGGTGGACGTTGATCCCCGGGCTGCTGGGCTCGTTTTTTGTCTTTGCCAGTATTAGCGGGTATCAGAACGTGGGCGCGGCAACGACGATTGCCGTACTGGTGGCAAGCCAGCTGATTGGCGGCCTGGTGATGGACATCCTTAAAAGCCACGGCGTCCCGCTGCGCGCGCTGATTGGCCCGGTCTGCGGCGCAGTGTTGCTGGTGGTCGGCGCCTGGCTGGTGGCGCGGCGCCAGTTTTAACCCTACAGAATAGTCCCGCCCTGCGTAAGGTGAGCATGGCGCGCCTCCGCTTCTTCTTTATGTTGCTTACCGTGATGTGAAATCGCGGTGCGCAGGCGCTGCTGCTGGGTATAGCGATCTTCACGGCTCAGCTCTGCATCATCGCTTAATGCGATCAGCAGTTCATTCATGTGGGTAATAACGCTCTCTTCGATGGCGGCATCAACGCGGGCGATAACATCGTTTAAATGTGACATTGTCACTCCTTTTAACGTACCCGGTGGCGCCAGGCGTACCGGGCCTACGGGTGCTGAGTGTAGGCCGGGTAAGCCTGGCGCCACCCGGCAATAATACGATCAGTTCAGCTTCGCTTTCGAAAAATCACTGCCCATCAGACTCACGCTGTAACCCGTCACGTTGCTGCGGGTCGCGTAGAACGTTTTGCCGTTAGCTAACGCAATCCACGGCGCCTGCTGGTAGAAAATCTCCTGCGCCTGGCCGTACAGCTTCGCACGTTCTTCCGGGGTGCTGGTCAGCTTAGCCTTTTGCACAAGCTCATCATACCCCTTATCACACCAGCGCGCGGCGTTGGATCCGGTTTTAATACTGTTACAACCCAGCAGCACGTCGGCGAAGTTATCCGGATCGCCGTTGTCGGACATCCAGCCGAACAGCGCGGAATCATGCTCGCCTTTACGCATGCCGGAGAGGTACTCACCCCACTCGTAAGACACAATTTTTGCCTTAACGCCCACTTTCGCCCAGTCGGCCTGGATCATCTCCGCTATACGCCGTGAGTTCGGGTTGTACGGACGCTGAACCGGCATCGACCAGAGCGTGACCTCCGCGCCCTTCTCCAGACCCGCCTGCTTAAGCAGGGCTTTTGCTTTTTCCGGATCGTAGTCATAATCCTTCAGGTCTTTATTAAAGCCGAGCATGTTCGGCGGGATCGGCGATTTGGCTACCGTGCCAGATCCCATAAAGACCGCGTTCACGATGGCCTTTTTGTCCGTCGCATAGTTCAGGGCCTGGCGTACCAGCACATTATCAAACGGTTTTTTCTCTGTGTTAAACGCCAGATATCCCACGTTCAGCGCGTCCACCGAGTGCAGCGTCAGGTCTTTGTTTTTCTTAATCACTTCAAACTGCACGGGCGACGGCGCAGGAACGATCTGGCACTCGTTGGTTTGCAGCTTCGCCAGACGGGTTTCCACGTTTGGCGTGATGGAGAAGATCAGGTGTTTGGTCGGCACTTCACCGTCCCAGTAGTTTGGATTGGCGACGTAGCGGATCAGCGAGTCCACCTTGTACTGCTGAAGCACATAGGGCCCGGGGCCGATTGGCCAGGTGTCCACATTTTCAGGCGTGCCTTTTTTCAGCATCGCATCCGCGTACTCGGCGGAGAGGATTGAGGCAAAGTCCATTCCCCAGTCAGCCAGAAATGCCGCGTTGGGTTCACTCAGCGTGAACTGAACGTGGTAATCGTCGATCTTTTTCACATCCTGAATGAGCTTGTCGAGGCCCACGTCATTAAAGTATTCGTAATTACCCTGGGAAACGTTGTGATACGGATGCTTAGGGTCTTTCTGACGCATGACCGAGAAAATAACGTCATCGGCATTGAAGTCGCGCGTCGGTTTAAAGAATTTATTGCTGTTGAACTTCACCCCTTTTCGCAGGGTAAAAGTATAGGTTTTGCCATCGGGTGAAATGGTCCACGACTCGGCGAGCGAAGGCACGGGGGTATTTTTCACCGGATCGAAGTTAATCAGACGGTTATACAGCGTTTGCGAACTGGCGACGAACGAGGGTCCAGAACTGGCGATTTGCGGGTTAAACGACTCCGGTGACGCTTCGGAGCAGTAGATAATGGTGTCTTTGTTTGCCGCCCATGCGGCACTTGCCGGCAGCAGCGCGCTCAGCGCGAGGGCGAGCACGGTTTTCCCTGTAGACATGGTTATTACCCTTTCGGTTTTATTATAGTGGACAGTAATAACAGCACAGGCGATATAACCTGACAAATAACGAATCACTATCAGGTTATTCTAAAGCCGCACTTTTCGCTGGTTTAAGCACCAGCCCACGAAAAACGATTTGCCTTAAGGTGCGTTAGTCGTCAAGCACAACCGTCCCGATCAATGCCGCAAGAAATCGTCCCTTTTGCCGTCTCCTCAGCCGTTTGTTTGCAATCGCGTTTAGCTAAAGTAACGGCGTGAAAAAGTCTACAGGACCAAATCGTGGCAAAAACACTTTTACGCAGCGGCAATCTGGATGATTTTCAGGCCGTTGGCGGCGGCGGACAGGCCGTTTTTGAATCAGCCCTGCAAATTCGGGAAGCGCTTCGGTTGCGCAAACAGCAGGCTATCGTCGATTGTCTGGCCATTCCTCAGGTCAATGACGGCGCCGACCGCGTTGACTGGTACTCCCCGGTTGAGGGCTCGGTCTCCAGCTGGAAGGCGGCGGACGAAGACGATCGCTTTCGTGCCCTGCGCTATCTGGAAAACACGCTTGCCAGCGTGGAGTCGCTGAGTAAAAAATGCCTCCAGTCACCGAAAACGGCGCAGCAGCTGTTTGGCTCACTGCTTTCAAAAGCCTTCCAGTTTCCCGGGGAAAACTTTGTCTATCTCGTCGATGGCAAGCCGGTGATCTGCTTCTGGGGTTTCGTCAATCTTAACGAGAATGCGCGCGATGACGTGCTGGACTGCCTGCGCGAATCGTTGATCCCTGAGCCTGAGCCAGAGGTGATTGTCGAACCTGAACCGGAGCCAGAACCCGCCCCGGCGGTGACCTTTGAGCAGGCCGATGCCCCGCTTATCACGCCTGCGGCTACCGTCCGTATCACCGAAGATGAACTCTATACGCCAGAGCCGGTGCGCATGAACGTCGAGCCGCCAGAGCCCGCACCGACGGTCGTGCAGAAAAAGCGTCGCTCCCCTCTGTGGCTACTGCCGGTTGCCGCGGTCATCGTTGCGGCCATTGCCACCCCGCTGCTGTGGCCAAAACAGGCCGCGACCGCAGCGCCGGCCGCCACGCCTGCACCAGCCCCCGTGGCGATTGCGCCGGTCCCGATTAAGACGGTGGAGCCGCTTGAGTTAAAACTCCCGCTGCACCAGGCCGAAGTGGTAGAGCCGAAGGTAAAAGCGCCTGCTCCGGCGGCCGAGCCTGTGGTCATTACCGCGATACCGAAAGATGCAATGGTGATGGAGGCAAACCAGGTCAAGGCCGGGTTAACGCGCTTCCTGAACGGTACCTGGCGCGCGTTTCTCGATGTGCAGGACCCGCTCACCGGCAAACCGCCATCGCTGCGCTATCAGATCCAGAACAACAAAGGTTTCGCCCGGGTCGTGCATGGCGACAATATTGTCTGCCGCGTGGACGTCTTCTCCGGATTACACAGCAACGGCGAGCTGTTGATTAAAACGCGCGGCAACGCACGTTGCACCGACGGCTCACGGTATCCGATGCCGGAAGTGACCTGTAAGGCGGGTGCCAGCGATGTGGCGGAATGCACCGCACGTTACGATGCCAACACCGTCGTTCCTTTGACGTTCAAGAAAGCAGGTGTCTGATCCTATGCTGGTTAATCTTTGCGACTATAAACAGAGCGTTACGCTGATTGCTAACAGCGGCGTACAGTTCCTCGATTTTGGCCTGACGCCGCAGGACACCGCCAGCAATGGGCGTTTCGTGCGTAAAACGGCAAATGGCCCGCTGCTGCGTCTGGATTTTGATCTGGTTAACGGTCGGTACACGCTGCCTGCCGCCGATGGCGGGCAACCGGAAGTGGTCAAGCCTGAAAGCACTATTCCGCTGCACGACTCTTTGACCGTGCTGGACGGCGTCTGGCTGCCGCTTCCTTTCCTGCGCTTTAATCCGCCGCGGACGTTTGTTGATGGCCCGGACAACTGGGCCCGCGTCCAGGTGCGAAAGCTTTCCACACCCGACGCGGCTGGCAACACGCACCGCGTCACCATCGCCCTCGACAGCCAGATTGCAGAACATGCAACGTCCGCGCTGTCGCCGATTGAAAACGATATCCTGAACGGGACGCGTTTCGCACTTGCCTGGCGCGACAATGAAGTTGAGAGCTTTCTCGACCAGACCTGGATTGACGGCTGGCTGCGCGAAGCCTTTACGC
The DNA here is from genome assembly GCF_900322725.1 of Enterobacter cloacae complex sp. Classification (NCBI taxonomy): domain Bacteria; kingdom Pseudomonadati; phylum Pseudomonadota; class Gammaproteobacteria; order Enterobacterales; family Enterobacteriaceae; genus Enterobacter; species Enterobacter cloacae complex sp. The sequence goes on from NZ_LT991957.1 coordinate 4,436,784, forward strand.
AGTTTGCCGACGGAGTTGAAAAACGATCTGAACGCGAGCTGCATCAGGCCATGCGTAGCTTTGAGTATCAGGCACACTGGCTCAACCTGCTATCTATGCTCGGTGAACAACTGACCGTGCCGGAAGTAAAGTTTGTTACCCACACCCTGAGCACCCCAGCCATTCCTGTCGATCTGATCCTTGACGTAGGCAACACCCACACCTGCGGCGTGATTATTGAAGATCATGGTGATGCCAATGACGGCCTGCGCCAGACGGCTGAACTCCAGGTGCGCTCTCTGAGCGAGCCGCAATTCCTGAATGAGCCGCTGTTTACCAGCCGTCTCGAATTTTCTGAAGCGCGCTTTGGCAAGCAACACTTCTCGGTGGAAAGCGGCCGTGAGGATGCGTTCGTCTGGCCATCTATTGTCCGCGTGGGTGATGAAGCGCGTAAGCTGGCGATGCAGCGTCTGGGCACTGAAGGCAACAGCGGGATCTCCAGCCCGCGTCGCTACCTGTGGGACGAAACGCCGGTCGCGCAGGACTGGCGCTTCAGCCAGATGAACAGCAAAACTCAACGCGAACCGCTGGCGACCGCGTTTCCGCTGATGAACCTGATGAACGACGACGGGGAACCGCTCTTTACGCTGCCGCAGGATGAGCGCCTGCCGGTCTTCTCTCCGCAGTACAGCCGCAGCACCCTGATGACGCACATGCTCTGTGAGCTGCTGGCGCAGGCGCTTGGCCAGATTAACAGCGTTGCCACGCGCCTGCGGCTCGGCTTCCCGGCCTCTCCACGCCAGCTGCGTACGCTGATCCTCACCCTGCCTTCGGCGATGCCGAAACAGGAGCGCGAGATCTTCCGTCGCCGCATGTTCGAAGCCATTGCCATCGTCTGGAAAGCGATGGGCTGGCATCCGCAGGATGAAGATTTTGCCAGCCGGAAGCAGCAGGAAAAAAGCGTGGTTCCGGTTCCTGAGATCCAGATGGAGTGGGACGAAGCCAGCTGCGGCCAACTGGTGTGGCTCTATAACGAAGCCATTTCCCACTTCGGCGGCCAGACCGAAGCGTTTTTCGCCTCCCTCGCCCGTCCGGATCGCGCGCCTGAGCCGGGCGTCGAGCCGGGGCGTGCGCTGCGCGTTGCCTCTATCGATATCGGCGGCGGCACGACGGATATGGCCATCACGCACTATCAGCTCGATGATGGCTCCGGTAATAACGTCAAAATTACCCCGCAGCTGCTGTTCCGCGAAGGGTTCAAGGTAGCCGGCGATGATACGCTGCTGGACGTGATCCAGCGCTACGTACTGCCCGCGCTGCAAACCCAGCTTCAGAAATCCGGCATAGCCGATGCCTCCCTGCTGATGGCATCCCTGTTCGGCGACTCCGGGCGGATTGATACCCAGGCAGTGTTGCGCCAGCAAACGGCGCTTCAGCTGTTTATGCCGATCGGTCACGCGATCCTGGCGGCGTGGGAATCGAGCGATATTGACGATCCGCTGGCCGGGCTGCACGCCACTTTTGGCGACCTGCTGACCCAAAAACCGACGCGTAACGTGATGAATTATCTCCAGCAGGCGATCGACCATGCGTTGCCTGCTGGCTCAGAGCACTTTGATCTGTTCAGCGTGCCGCTGCACGTCAATTTCCGGGAGATGCGTGACGCCATGCTGGCGGGGCAGTTCACGCTCGCCGCCCCGCTTCATGCGGTATGCGAAGCAATTTCTCACTACAGCTGCGATATTCTGCTGATCACGGGGCGGCCGGGCTGCCTGCCGGGCGTTCAGGCCCTGATTCGCCACCTGCAACCGGTGCCCGTCAATCGTATCGTCTGGCTGGATAAATACCAGGTTCATGAATGGTATCCGTTCAGCCAGCAGGGACGGATCGGCAACCCGAAATCCACCGCCGCCGTGGGGGCGATGCTCTGTAGCCTGGCGCTGGATCTTCGTCTGCCGCGCTTTAACTTCAAAGCGGCCGATATTGGCGCGTACTCTACGGTGCGTTATCTGGGGGTGCTGGATAACACGATCAATACCCTGCGGGACGAGAACGTCTGGTATCACGACATCGAGCTCGATAAACCCGGCGCGAAACTGGACGCCCGTCTGCACTTCCCGCTGCGCGGTAACGTTACGCTCGGCTTCCGGCAGCTGGCCAATGCCCGCTGGCCCGCCACGCCGCTTTACACCCTGAGCATCAACTCTGCCGAGCTGGCGAAAGCCATCGCGGGCGACGGCGTGCTGAACGTGCGCCTGAAGCTGCGTGGCGGCAACAGGCAGGAAGGCCCGGAATCGTTCGAGCTGAGCGACGCCTGGCTCCAGGACGGCACGCCCGTGCCGCCGGATGCCCTGACGTTTAAACTGAATACTCTGGCCGATCGCCGACACAGCGGCAGCCATTACTGGATCGACAGCGGGAGCGTATACCTCAAATGACCGGGACGACTGCCACCACCCAGGCCTTAATCGGGTGGATCAACGAGACGCGACAGCACGCCCCGATGCTGGATAACGACGCCGACGCCCTGCTTGCCCGCCTTAACGCAGCCCGCGCGCGCGAAGAGGCGCTCGATCGCGCCCTTGTCAGCCGGAGCAGCATTGGCTTATACGGCCACTCGCAGACGGCGAAAGCACACCTGCTGGCCTCCCTGTGCGGCAGCGGCGGCGAACGGCTGAACGTCACGCCGGGTCAACGCACGTTCGATTATTTCTCGCATATCAATCCGGGACATGCGCCAACCAACATGGCCGTTCGTTTCAGCAGGTCGTCCGGCGAGATTGCCGATGAGGCGTTTCCGCTGCGCCTGCGCCTGGTGACGGAGGCCGAGCTGGTGCAGCTGTTTATTGCGCGCACCACGTTGGATCCGCAGATCCGCGCGGTGGATAAGTCCGTGATTGAAGCCCGGCTTGAAAAATGGCGTGCGCTGCGTCAACCGCAGAGCGTGCCGGGAATGACCGAACAGGAAGTGGCGACTATTGCCCGTTTCTGGCAGAGCAGGTTCCCGGCTGCTAAGCAGCAGATTGACGATGCCCTGTGGCATCAGTTTGCCCTGCTGATCCCGTCGCTGGATCTCAGCACGCGCGCCAGCGTCTGGTCCCTGCTGTGGGGTGAGCAACAGGAGTTAACCCAGCAGTGGCTTAAACTCGCCCATGTGCTGCATCAAACCGGCCATGCCAGCGCGCTTGCCGCGCCGTTGAGTCTTCTGGTGGACAGCTTTGGCCTGCCGTGTAAAGGTTTCCTGACTCATGGGGCATTTACCGTACCAGAAGCGCAGGAAACCCTGCTTCACCCGATTAATAACGGCGAGCTGCTTAATGCCATTAGCCTGCCCGTCGATGTACTGGCATGTCTGACACGCGAACTGGTGCTGCCCGTTGAGAGCTGCGCCCTCGATAACGTCGATATTATTGATATTCCGGCCATTACTGAGGAAAACACGCCGCTGATGACGCAGGCAAAATGCCAGTGGTTGCTGGAGCATTATCGTCAGCAAATTCAGCCGGATGTGCTCGTTATCTGCAACGCAACAGCGCACCACCAGCAGACGGCAAAAACGGCCAGGCTCCTGCAAAACTGGGTCAAAGAGACGCAGCCGGTGGAAGAGTCCGCATTGCCGGGGCTGGTCTGGGCCATTACCCCTCATGATGCGCGGTTCACCACGAAGCAGAACCTTGACGAAGCGGTGCAGCAGTTGCTGGGCCAGCCGGGTCTGCGCTGGGGCACGCTCCAGGCGCTTGATTCCCACAGCATGCAGCGGGTGATCGAATGGCTGTCGCAGGCTACCCTGCCGGCCCAGCGCCAGAAGCGTCTTCAAACGTTGAAAAGCGTGTTGCAACAGTCGCTGTCGGCACTGATGCGCCCTTATATCGGCCCTCTTACCCGCGACACAATAGCTGAGCGGGCTCAGGCCGAAAAAATGGTTCGAACGCTGCAAGGCAGCGCCGCTCGTCACGGTGAACTGCTTGAAGGGCTTCTGCCGCCGTTAAAAGCGTTTGAGACGCTGCTGACGGTTCACCAGCCTCGTGAGGAACAGGTCAACGGCCTGTTTAACGACGTTATCGATCTGTTTACGGAAGAGGCGCAGGATAATCCTGGCGCGTTGCAGACCAAGGACAAGGCGCGAATGGCCCATAGCGTGTGGGTTAACCATCTTCGTCAGTGGAGTCGCAACGACGCGGCGGCTGCCCGGCTGGGCCTGGACACAGGCGTATTACAGCAGATTGCCGATGTGCTGATCGTCACCAGCTACCGGCTGAACCTGCCGCTGCAACTGCAACGTATTGTAGAAACAGATAAAAGCAGTGGCGCACAGCTGCATGCCGCGATAGGCAATTTCATTGGCTGGCTTGGATATGAACTGACTCCCGTCGCTGAACGGCCTGCAAGCCGGATCCGCAAAGGTCAGGCCATTTTTGTGACGCCGGTTGTGAGCAGCGCCTCACCCCGCCTCACCCGGTTGGGTGAGCAGCCTGTTCATGCGGCGACAGCTTACGTTTATGACTGGCTGGTTGCGCTCTACACCCGCGCCATTGAAAACGTGGATTATCAGTGTCCGTATGACGTTCAGCCTGCCGAGCGCAAAGCACTGTCTGCCCTGTTGTCTTAATCATTGCAGCCCGCTTAAGTGCGGGCTGCCCATTCATGCTCCGCTCAGAAAGTCAGAGAAAGCCTGAGCAAACGAGGAGGGATTTTCCCAGGACATTGAATGGCCCGCATCGGGGATAATTTTTACCGGAACGCCTTTTTGTTGCAGGCGATTAAAATCTTCATCAGGCAGAGACCTCTCACCAAAAATTAACCTTATCGGGCAGTTCAATGACAAGAACAGGTGTTCCCAGTCAGGTTTAATGCCCTCGACGAGGCTCGTTGCGCCGCGCCAGACGGCCCAGGGGGCATTGCTTTGAAGGCTTCCCGCCCACGCCGACGTTTCCGCCCGCAGCAGGTCATCATATCCCTGCTCAAGAAAATCTTGTTCGGTTTGGGCCGCAATAGATCGGCTGAACATCCCGCCACCTGCACGAAAATTGGGTTCAGACACGATCAGGCCCTTCACGCGCGACTTCAATAGCGTTGCCGTTTCGATCGCGATACTCCCGCCCATGCTATGACCATAAAGCCAGAGCCTATCCAGACCGAGATGGTTTAACAGTTCAACCACAACCTGTGCCTGTTCGCTTGTGCGATAACGGTAGTTGCCAGGTTTGTCACTGTAACCGCTACCGGGAAGATCGATCAGAATGGCTCTGCGCCCGCCGAAACGGGTATCACAGACAATACGAGGATATTCATACGACGATGCACAGCCCAACCCGTGGATAAACACAACCGGGTCACCGAATCCGGGAAGATCTTGCCAGCGAACGGTACAGCCTGCTTGCTGTGAATAGAAACTGTTCATAAGCACTCCATGCATGATGACTGTATATTTATACAGGCTCTATTTATGGAATGCTATGTCTGGATGATAATTCTGGAAGCGTGCTTCAGAAAAGTGAGATCAACAGGGCTACAGGAAAGCTCATCGGCCAGGTGGAGCCCACCAGGAATGCGCTCAACAAGCGAATACGTTTTCGATCTTTAGACAGGAACCAGGTGATTAAGGCACAGACAGAGGCCATGATTGCGTAAAACACCAACATCTTTTGATACAACGTCATTCTGTTTACCTGAGCCAAAAAATAACCGCACGCAATATGCGTCATATGTTGACACAGATCAAGTTTTTTCATTACATCATAACCACTTAAATACTAAGGATAATAACAACTGAGTATCTTGTGTAACAACGCCGGGTAAAGCAAAACGGTTATTATTGATAAGATGCATATAAAATGCACTTTTTGATAAATTCATTCCCTCAGAAAGCAGTCTAATAAGAGCAGGCTTTCATGGGAGGAAACATGCTACGCATTCCACAGAGTTGCATTCACACCCGTTCCACGCCTTTCTGGAACAAAGAAACGGCCCCCGCCGGCATTTTTAAACGCCACCTTGATACGGGTACGGGTCCGGGCGTTTACCCGCGCCTGTCGGTGATGCGCGGCGCAGTGCGTTATCTGGGCTATGCTGATGAATTTACGCCCGAGCCTGACAGCGAACTCGTTATTGAGGCGGGTCATTTCGGCGTTTTCCCGCCAGAGAGATGGCATCACATTGAGCTGATGACCGACGACACCCTGTTCAATATTGAATTCTTTGTTGAACCTGAGGTGCTTAAGTCCCTTTAAGCGCCCGATATCATGAAGGAAACTATTATGTTACGTATTCCTGAAAACTTTGTTCACACCCGCTCGACCCCGTTCTGGAATAAAGAGACCGCCCCAAAAGCGCTTTTTACCCATCACAACACCAAAGCTGGCGTGTACGGGCGTTTGTCCGTTATGCAGGGTGCGGTCCGTTACTTTGGCTTTGCCGATGGCGATGCCACCGAACCCGATCTGGAAGTGGTGATTGAGGCCGGTTCTTTTGGCATCTCCCCTCCGCAAAAATGGCACCGCATTGAGCTATTGACCGACGATACTTACTTTAATATCGACTTTTTCGCGGATCCTGCCGTCACGCTCAGCGGGGCGGGTATCGGTAAAGTGGTCAACACGCATAAGGATTAAGTTATGGGTAAGGCAACCTACACCGTGACCGTCACCAACAACAGCAACGGCGTGTCGGTAGATTATGAGACAGAGGCGCCTATGGAGCTGTTGATCCCGGATGTCGCGGCAGATGTCGTGAAGGATCTGGTGAATACCGTTCGCGCCTACGATACGGAAAATGAACACGACGTGTGTGGCTGGTAAGCACAATCGCCCGGCACTGTGCCGGGCATAAGGGTTTAGTGTTTGATCATCACATGTCGCACAACCGTGTAATCTTCCAGGCCGTAAACCGACATATCTTTGCCGTAACCGGATAACTTCATCCCGCCGTGGGGCATTTCACTCACCAGCATAAAATGGGTATTCACCCAGGTGCAGCCATACTGCAACCGTGCGCTGAGCCGATGTGCACGCCCGACGTCTTTTGTCCAGACGGACGAGGCCAGGCCATATTGCGAATCGTTGGCCCAGGCCAGCACCTGCGCTTCATCCTCAAACGCCGTCACGCTGACTACCGGACCAAACACTTCTCGCTGGACGATCGCATCTTCCTGCTTCGCCCCGGCCAGCAGCGTTGGCTGGAAGTAATATCCGCTCCCCTCTGCTTTACTGCCACCCGTGACGACGCGGATATGACCGAGGGCTTTGGCTTCATCCACGGCAGCACATACGCGGGAAAGATGCGCGGCGGAGCTGAGCGGACCAAGCTCCGTTGATGCATCGTCCGGGGCGCCCATTTTCAGGCTGGCAACGGCTGCGCCCAGCTTTTCAACCAGGGCGGGATAAATTCCTTCCTGGGCATAGATTCGACAGGCTGCGGTACAATCCTGACCGGCATTGTAGAAGCCAAACGTACGCACCCCCTCAACCACGGCATCCAAATCTGCATCGTCAAAGACAATGACCGGCGCTTTTCCACCCAACTCCATATGGGTACGTTTGATAGAGGATGCGGTATGACCAATAATATGCTCCCCGGTGGCGATAGAGCCGGTGAGGGAAACCATGCGCACTTTTTCGTGACCGGTCAGCGGATCCCCTACGGTCTTGCCGCGACCAAACAGCACGTTCAGCACGCCTGCCGGGAAGATATCTTTCGCCAGTTCTGCCAGCTTCAGCGCCGTCAACGGGGTAATTTCAGATGGCTTGATGACGACACAGTTTCCCGCTGCCAGCGCGGGGGCTAGCTTCCACGCCGCCATCATCAGAGGATAGTTCCAGGGCGCGATAGAGGCGACAACGCCAACCGGATCGCGGCGAATCATCGAGGTATGTCCTTCCAGATATTCTCCGGCAGCCAGCCCATTCAGGCAGCGGGCGGCCCCGGCAAAGAAACGAAACACATCAACCACGGCAGGAATTTCATCTCCCAGAGCACAATGGAGCGGCTTTCCGCAATTAAGGGATTCCAGCTGCGCGAACGCGTCGGCGTTGGCTTCAATCACGTCAGCCAGCTTTAACAGACAGTCGGCGCGCGTTTTCGGCGTCGTTTGTCCCCACTCTGTGAACGCACGATCGGCAGCCTGGACGGCGGCGTCCACCTGTGCAGCCGATGCTTCAGCAATCTCAAGCAGCACCTCACCCGTGGCAGGATTATAAACCGCCTGCTTCTCACCTTCGCCAGCCACCAGTTCACCATTAATCAGCAATTGATTTTGCATAGCACCGTCCTGTTAAAGTCGACATTATTTTCGCTGTCAGCACACGTTTTGTCGGCTCGATACGTGACAACGTCACGCTTTTAAGCCGTACTCCCTTATTAAAGGTAGACCGCGCGCCCTGCCGCTTCAGGAATTTTCATCAAGGTGTGACTGGCGGCAGCATCATTTCGCGAATTAGCGCCGCCAGCTGGACGACAGCCTGTTCCTCCCGCTCGCTCCAACCCCAGGAGGTATTGAAACGGAAAAACGGCGTCCAGATATCGGAGGTGGAAAACATCTTGCCGGGGGCAATGCTGATTTGATGGGTTAATGCCTTTTCACTCAACTGCCCCGCATCCAGCTGTTCAGGCAGCTCCAGCCATAAAAAGTAGCCGCTGTCGTTATGATGGATTTTGACGCCGGCAGGCATATGGCGCAGAAGCGATTGCCAGGCCTGCTGTTTACGTTCAGCAAGCGTACGCCGCAGGCGACGAAGGTGGGCGTCGTAACGTTTGGTCGCCAGATAATCCACCAGCGCCAGCTGCATGGGAGAGCTGGTCGATAACGTACTCATTAGCTGCAACTGCTGAATACGGCGCGCATGTTTTCCCGCCGCCACCCAGCCAATGCGAAAACCGGCCACCAGACACTTGGAAAATGAGGAGCAGTGCAACGTCATGTCCTGCTTATCCCAGGCTTTTGCCGGAAGCGGCTTTTCGCGGCCAAAATAGAGTTCGCTGTAAACATCGTCTTCGATCAGCGTGACGTTGTGCCGGGTTAACAAGGCCACCAGCTGGGCTTTCTTCTCTGCGCTCAGCGTAAAGCCGAGCGGGTTCTGACTGTTGGTCATCAGCCAGCAGGCTTTTACCGGATAGTCGTTTAACGCCTGCTCAAGGGCATTGAGATCGATACCTTCCCGCACGTCAGTGGCAATCGAAAGCGCTTTCAGCTTCAGACGTTCAAGCGCCTGGAGTGCGCCATAAAAACAGGGGTTTTCAACAATAACCCAGTCACCTGGTTCCGTGACGGCCTGTAAGCTGAGGTTGAGCGCTTCGAGCGCGCCCGCGGTGATCACAATTTCATCCGGGGAGATATTCATCCCTTGCTGAGCGTAGCGACGGGCAATGGCATGACGTAAGTCGACGTTACCCGGCGGCAAGTTTTCAATCACGCTCATGGCCGTGGCCGTTTTACTGACGTTAGCCAGCGAGCGGTTGAGTTGCTGAAGCGGAAAGAGGCGTGGATCGGGAAATGCTGAGGCAAAAGGGACAACGGAGGGGTCGCGGCTGGCCTGTAACACGTCGAAGATATAGGTGTTGATGTCTACCACTTCGTCGCGCATCACCTGCGCGGGCGGTGCAGGCTGGTGCGTGGTCGGGCGCGCGGCAACGTAGTAGCCCGACTGCGGTCTGGCAACAATGCGCCCCTGACTTTCCAGCATCTGATACGCGTGGCCCACGGTCATAAAGCTCATGCCGCTGCTTGCCACCTGCTCTCGCAGGGAAGGCAGCTTATCGCCCGGCAACCATACGCCAAGCTCAATCTGCGAGATTATTTGTTGCGCCAGACGCTGGTATTTTTTCATCAGATTCTCCTTATTGCTGACAGTGTATATCAGCAGGAGAAAAAGAGAAGATTGTGCTAACTGTTATGGGAAATGCGGTGGCTTACTTGCGGTATTCGGTAACGTGATTCTGAGCAGAATGCGCAGCGGCCAGGTGGTCGAGCGTGATCATCGGCGATTTGCAGAAAATGCATTTCGCGCCGAACGGGTTTTTATCAGACACGTCAAAAGCTGAGGTGCGGTACTGCGAGCCATGACAGCATGGGCAGCGGAAATGGATATAAGAAGTCATAGGATTCTCCTGTAAACGTAAAAACGTAAATTACTCATGAGCCGATCAGGCATAAATGGTTCGATACAAAACGAATCGGAATGTAGATAAAGACCCAAGAGAGGCTGCGGAGAGGCACAACGTGATGAGAACTGCTTTATAAAACTACGTCAGATATTTATTTGGATTCAAAACCAGAAATCCATTAACGCATGTTGCTGGTGACAAAGCAAGCTGTTTAATGCGTAAAAATCATAAAAAGAATTTTTTTATTCTTCCTGGTTAAGTATATCAGCTAGATAAAGTTAGCCATTTTCCTCAACTGTTATAGATAAATTATAGCTTTCTGCTTCTGATATCACATCTGGCCGCTCTTTATCATAACAGCACACCGTTTAACATTGAGGCAATGCATGTTTGGTCTAGATGCGTTTCATCTTGCGCGAATACAGTTCGCCTTTACCGTATCCTTTCATATTATATTTCCAGCAATCACCATCGGCCTGGCGAGCTATCTCGCCGTGCTGGAAGGGCTGTGGCTAAAAACCAAAAATCCCGTCTGGCGTTCGCTGTACCATTTCTGGTCGAAGATCTTCGCCGTTAACTTTGGTATGGGCGTGGTCTCCGGTCTGGTGATGGCTTATCAGTTTGGCACCAACTGGAGCGGGTTTTCGCAGTTCGCGGGCAGTATTACCGGCCCCCTGCTGACCTATGAAGTGCTCACCGCGTTCTTTCTGGAGGCAGGTTTCCTCGGGGTGATGTTATTTGGCTGGAATAAGGTCGGGCCGGGGCTGCACTTCTTTTCAACCTGCATGGTCGCGTTGGGAACCATCATTTCTACGTTCTGGATCCTCTCGTCAAACAGCTGGATGCAGACACCGCAAGGGTATGAAATCGTAAACGGTCAGGTGGTTCCTGTGGACTGGTTTGCCGTGGTGTTTAACCCCTCCTTCCCTTATCGCCTTCTGCACATGTCGATAGCGGCTTTCCTCAGTAGCGCGCTGTTTGTCGGTGCCTCTGCGGCGTGGCATTTGCTGCGCGGCAACAACACGCCCGCCATTCGCACCATGTTCTCCATGGCGTTGTGGATGACGTTGATCGTCGCCCCTGTCCAGGCGCTGGTGGGCGATATGCACGGGCTGAACACCTTAAAACACCAGCCCGCGAAAATAGCCGCTATAGAAGGCCACTGGGAGAACCCGCCGGGTGAACCCACGCCGCTGCTGCTGTTTGGCTGGCCGGATATGGAACAGGAACGGACCCGTTTTGGACTGGCGATACCCGCGTTGGGCAGCCTGATCCTGACCCACAGCCTTGATAAACAGGTTCCGGCATTGAAGGCGTTCCCGAAAGAAGATCGTCCGAACGCCACGATTGTTTTCTGGTCTTTCCGCATTATGGTCGGTTTAGGAATGTTGATGCTGCTTTTGGGCGTGGCGGCACTGTGGCTGCGTTACAGACACCGCCTCTATACCTCGCGTCCCTTCCTGTGGTTTGCCCTGCTGATGGGGCCGTCCGGGCTGATCGCCATCCTCGCCGGATGGGTAACTACGGAGGTTGGCCGCCAGCCCTGGGTCGTCTATGGGCTACAGCGCACAAAGGATGCGGTTTCCGCGCATGGCGATCTGCACATGAGCATCAGCTTGCTGGCTTTCTTCGTGGTTTATACCGCGGTGTTTGGCGTGGGCTACAGCTATATGGTGCGTCTGATTAAAAAAGGGCCGCAGCCCCATGGATCCTTCGCGACCGAATCCGACGGCCGCCCTGCTCGTCCGCTTTCTGCCGTCACCACTGAATGTAAGGAGTAACCGTAATGGGTATCGATCTTTCCATTATCTGGTTCGTTATTATCGTTTTCGCCACCCTGATGTATATCGTAATGGATGGTTTTGACCTGGGGATAGGTATCCTGTTTCCGGCAACGCCGGATGCAGACGATCGCGATGTGATGGTCAACAGCGTAGCTCCGGTCTGGGACGGAAACGAAACCTGGCTGGTGCTTGGCGGAGCGGCTCTGTTTGGTGCCTTTCCTCTTGCCTATGCGGTCATCATCGACGCGCTCACTATTCCCCTGACCATAATGCTGATCGGTCTTATATTTCGCGGAGTTGCCTTTGAATTTCGCTTCAAGGCGACTCCGGCGCACCGCCCGTTCTGGGATAAGGCCTTTATTGGCGGGTCGATTGTGGCGACGTTCAGCCAGGGCGTTACCGTCGGCGCGGTGATCCATGGATTCAGCGTCACCGGTCGCGCTTACAGCGGCGGTCCATTTGACTGGTTTACCGCATTTACTCTTTTTTGCGGTGCGGCCCTGGTGGTGGCTTACGCGCTGTTAGGATCAACGTGGCTGGTCATGAAAAGCGAAAATGCCCTGCAACGGCGGATGCGTCAGGTATCGAAGGTGCTCCTGCTCCTTCTTCTGGGGTGCATTGCAGTAATCAGTATCTGGACGCCTCTGGCGCAACCGGCCATTGCTGCACGCTGGTTTACGCTGCCGAACCTGTTTTATCTGCTGCCCGTCCCTGCGCTGGTTGTGATCCTGAGCTTGTGTCAGTGGCGCTGCCTGAATAATCCGGCGAGCCATACCCTGCCGTTTATCATGACCTTAGGACTGGTATTCCTTGGTTTTAGCGGGCTTGGGATCAGCATCTGGCCGCATATCATCCCACCGGACATTACCCTCTGGGAGGCCGCCGCCCCACCCCAAAGCCAGGGCTTTATGTTGGTGGGAGCACTGTTGATCATTCCCGTCATTCTGGTCTACACCTTCTGGAGTTATTACGTTTTTCGCGGAAAAGTACAGCATGGGGAGGGTTATCACTGATGCAACAACCTGTATGGAAACGTTTGATGTGGCTTGCCATCATCTGGGGCGGCAGCGTACTGGCGCTGGCCTGCGTCAGTATGCTCTTCAAAATGCTGATGGCAGCGGCTGGATTTAAATCTCATTAAGTATCTCACCGGGTGCGCCGCCGCCCGGTCCTTTCTCGCACTTTCAGATAAACCCCATTAACACCCAGGAGGGTATCGTTACACTGAAAAAATATTTACAGCATTGATAGTTTGAGAAGAAAAATGAAAAAGCTCGCGGCAGTAAGTTTAATCAGCCTCGCACTGGCTGGATGCGTTAACCCTGGCAAAGCCTCCGTTCAGACCGAACAGCTAGAGAACCACCGCTTCGTGCTGGAAAACGTTGATGGCAAAGCGGTGAAAGTCGGTAAAACGCAGCCTGAAATTCGCTTCAGTGCGCAGCCTAATATCAGCCTGATTAACAACATTGTCGTCTCCGGCACGATGTGCAACGGCTTCAACGGACAGGGGAAATTGTCCGAAGGAGAATTGACCGTCAAAACGCTGGCCATGACGCGGAAACTCTGCACCGAGCCGCAGCTTAATGCACTGGATCAGACCATCGCCGATATGCTAAGCAAAGGCGCACAGGTAGACCTGACCGAAGACCAGTTAACGCTGGCAACAGCCGATAAGTCATTAATGTTTAAGCGAGTAGAATAACTCAGTAGCTTCCGCACGACCCTACGGCAAGCGACTGCTCACTACAGCGTTTGCCGTTAGGCAATGCGCACATGCCGATGGCGGAGCCGTCGAGCTGGCGAGCAACGGAAAGTGACCCTCCAATCATTGCGCAGTTAGCTTGTCCAGAGCTGGACATAGCCGCTCTCATACCTGGCGTAACGTGTGCCGCTGTCGCCTGCTGTACAGGTTCATTGCTGCATGCCGACAACAGTAACGCGGCACATCCTACCCAAAATGCTGAACGCATACCTTTCTCCCCATAATTAAAGCGAAACCTAAGCATAATAGGCATCACGCGCCGCATCGTCGAGAGCGGATGTGCGTATTTATGCGCTCTGGTAACAATTTCTCGCAATTTTTTAACGCAACTAGCCATCCAGTCATTGATACAGCGCATACCGAGGACACAAAAGCGAAAATCGCAAACCCTGAGCTTTGCTAAAATACACAGATAATATTCAGGGTCTGTCGTCGTTTTACAGGCCCCTCTTTTTGCGCAATGTAAGGGTGTTGTCCTATGCAAACTATTGACGGCAATGGTGCAGTCGCGTCGGTTGCGTTTCGTACCAGCGAAGTTATCGCCATCTACCCAATTACTCCAAGCTCAACGATGGCTGAACAGGCAGACGCCTGGGCCGGGAATGGCCTAAAAAACGTCTGGGGCGACGTCCCGCGCGTCGTTGAGATGCAGTCCGAAGCCGGCGCCATTGCCACCGTGCACGGTGCGTTGCAGACCGGTGCCCTGTCGACTTCGTTTACGTCGTCACAGGGTCTTCTGCTGATGATCCCCACGCTTTACAAGCTGGCAGGACAGTTAACACCGTTTGTCCTGCACGTTGCCGCGCGCACCGTGGCCACTCACGCGCTCTCTATTTTTGGCGATCACTCGGACGTGATGGCCGTGCGTCAGACCGGCTGCGCCATGCTCTGCGCCGGTAGCGTGCAGGAGGCACAGGACTTCGCGCTGATATCGCATATTGCCACGCTGAAAAGCCGCGTGCCGTTTATTCATTTCTTCGATGGTTTCCGCACGTCACACGAGATCAATAAAATCGTTCCGCTGCCGGACGATACTATTCTGAACCTGCTGCCGCAGGCTGACATTGATGCTCATCGCGCGCGTGCCCTCAATCCGGAACACCCGGTGATTAGGGGAACGTCGGCAAACCCGGACACCTATTTCCAGTCCCGCGAGGCGACAAACCCGTGGTACAACGCGGTATACGATCATGTCGAACAGGCGATGGACGATTTTGCCGCTGCGACGGGTCGCGCGTATAAGCCGTTTGAATATTACGGCCATCCGCAGGCCGAGCGCGTGATCGTCCTGATGGGTTCAGCCATCGGCACCTGTGAAGAAGTGGTCGACGAATTGCTGACGCGTGGGGAAAAAGTGGGCGTCCTCAAAGTGCGCCTCTATCGTCCATTCTCAGCGAAACACCTGCTCGCAGCCCTGCCGGAAAGCGCGCGTGCCGTGGCGGTACTTGACCGCACCAAAGAGCCTGGCGCACAGGCTGAACCGCTCTATCTTGATGTGATGACGGCGCTGGCTGAGGCGTTCAATGCTTGCGAACGCGAAACGCTGCCGCGCGTCATTGGCGGGCGTTATGGTTTATCCTCCAAAGAGTTCGGGCCAGAATGCGTCCTGGCCGTATTCACTGAACTGCGCGAGGCAAAACCGAAACCGCGCTTTACGGTCGGCATTTATGATGACGTGACTAACCTTTCTCTCCCGCTGCCGGAAAACACCCTGCCCTCGAATGCGAAACTGGAAGCGCTGTTCTACGGCCTGGGCAGCGACGGCAGCGTCTCGGCGACCAAAAACAACATCAAAATTATCGGTAACTCCACGCCGTGGTATGCGCAAGGGTATTTCGTCTATGACTCCAAAAAAGCAGGCGGATTGACCGTCTCCCACCTGCGCGTTAGCGAAAACCCAATCCGCTCGGCTTACCTTATTTCGCAGGCAGATTTTGTTGGCTGTCACCAGCTCCAGTTCATTGATAAATACCAGATGGCCGAGCGCCTGAAGCCCGGCGGTATTTTCCTGATCAACACCCCGTACAGCGCTGATGAGGTCTGGGCGCGCCTGCCCCAGGAAGTCCAGGCAGTGCTTAACCAGAAACAGGCGCGCCTGTATGTCATTAACGCCGCGAAGATTGCCCGCGAGTGCGGCCTGGCAGCGCGTATCAATACGGTCATGCAGATGGCGTTCTTCCACCTGACCAACATTCTGCCGGGCGACAGCGCATTTATGGAACTTCAGGGAGCGATTGCCAAAAGCTACAGCAGCAAAGGTCAGGAGCTGGTTGAACGCAACTGGCAGGCGCTGGCGCTGGCCCGCGAGTCGCTGTTCGAAGTGCCGTTGCAGCCGGTCAATGCCGGCAGCCCGAACCGACCGCCAGTGGTGTCTGACGCCGCACCGGATTTTGTCAAAACCGTAACGGCGGCGATGCTTGCCGGACTGGGCGACACCCTGCCCGTCTCTGCGCTTCCGCCTGACGGCACTTGGCCGATGGGCACGACCCGCTGGGAAAAACGCAATATTGCCGAAGCGATCCCCATCTGGAAAGAAGAGCTGTGCACCCAGTGCAACCACTGCGTGGCGGCCTGTCCGCACTCGGCCATTCGCGCCAAGGTGGTATCGCCGGAAGCGATGGCTGACGCGCCGGAGAGCCTGCACTCGCTGGATGTAAAATCCCGCGATATGCGTGGCCAGAAATATGTTCTTCAGGTGGCGCCAGAAGACTGCACCGGCTGTAACCTGTGCGTTGAGGTGTGCCCGGCGAAAGATCGTCAGGATCCGACAATCAAAGCCATCAATATGATGTCGCGTCTGGAGCATGTTGAAGAAGAGAAAGTGAATTATGATTTCTTCCTCGACCTGCCTGAAATCGACCGCAACAAGCTGGAACGCATTGACATTCGTACCTCACAGCTCATTACGCCGCTTTTCGAGTACTCCGGGGCGTGTTCTGGCTGCGGTGAAACGCCATACATTAAACTGCTTACCCAGCTTTACGGTGACCGAATGCTGATTGCCAACGCGACTGGCTGCTCGTCAATCTATGGCGGTAACCTGCCGTCCACGCCGTATACCACCGACGCGAACGGCCGCGGTCCGGCGTGGGCAAACTCGCTTTTCGAGGATAACGCAGAATTTGGACTGGGCTTCCGTCTGACGGTCGACCAGCACCGTGCCCGCGTAATGCGTCTGCTGGAAGAGTTTGCCGATAAAATCCCGGCAGAGCTGAATGACGCGCTGCATGCGGAGGCCACGCCTGACGTTCGTCGCGCGCAGGTTGCTGAACTGCGCAATGCGCTTCAGGGTATTGAAGGGGCTGAACAACTGCTGACCGATGCCGACGCGCTGGTAGAAAAATCGATCTGGCTGATCGGCGGTGACGGATGGGCCTACGATATTGGATTCGGTGGACTCGATCACGTGCTGAGCCTGACCGAAAACGTCAATATTCTGGTTCTTGATACCCAGTGCTATTCCAACACCGGTGGACAGGCCTCGAAAGCGACGCCGTTGGGGGCGGTCACGAAATTTGGTGAGCATGGCAAACGCAAGGCGCGTAAGGATCTCGGCGTCAGCATGATGATGTATGGCCATGTCTACGTCGCGCAGATTTCGCTGGGCGCACAGCTCAACCAGACGGTGAAAGCCATTCAGGAAGCGGAAGCTTATCCTGGCCCGTCGCTGATCATCGCCTACAGCCCGTGCGAGGAACATGGCTACGATCTGGCGCTTAGCCACGACCAGATGCGTCAGCTTACCGCAACCGGATTCTGGCCGCTGTACCGCTTCGATCCGCGCCGTGCCGATGAAGGGAAATTGCCGCTGGCGCTGGATTCGCGTCCACCGTCAGACGCCCTCGCCGAGACCCTGCTTCAGGAGCAACGTTTCCGCAGGCTGAACGCTCAGCAGCCAGAAGTAGCAGAGCAGCTCTGGAAGGATGCGGCAGCGGATCTTCAGAAGCGGTATGATTTCCTGGCACAACTGGCGGGGAAAGCGGAAAAATCCACCAGCGAATAACCTTTATGCCCGGCTTGTCCGGGCATTTTTTTGCCATAAAAAAAGCCCGATGCATGCGCACCGGGCGAATCCAAAGATCGGTGAAAATTGTCTCAATCTTCTGAACAGTATTCACGGTAATTATGGATGAAAAAATCTTAAAGGCATATAACGCCGTGAAGATTACCTTGTTTACCCCGTAATTAATAATTTTTATTTTGTATCTGTCGCTGTAATTTATTCACGGCATCAATCATCATTTCAGTCGCATTATTTGTTTGAGATTTTACTTAACCCGTAACAATTATAATTTATTCATCCGCCATCAGAGTGATTTAGCATGGGACAGCTTTCCAGTCCGGAAAGTTCACGAAGTAATAAAAAAATAACCGCAAAGGAATAATCCAAATGCAAAGAAAAGTACTGGCACTGATGATCCCCGCTTTGTTAATGGCTGGAACCACTCACGCAGCTGAAATTTATAATAAAGACGGCAATAAACTGGATCTGTATGGCAAAGTCGATGGTCTGCATTATTTCTCTGACGACGCGTCGAAAGATGGCGACCAAACCTATATGCGTCTGGGTTTTAAAGGTGAAACCCAAATCAACGACATGATGACCGGCTACGCGCAGTGGGAATACAACATTCAGGCAAACAACACCGAAGGTTCTGACAATCAGTCATGGACGCGTCTGGCCTTCGCGGGTGTGAAGGTGGGCGACTATGGCTCCTTCGATTACGGCCGTAACTATGGCGTACTGTACGACGTAGAAGGCTGGACCGATATGCTGCCTGAATTTGGTGGCGATTCTTATACTTATGCCGACAACTTTATGACCGGTCGTGCCAATGGCGTTGCGACCTACCGTAACACCGACTTCTTTGGTCTGGTGCAGGGCCTGAACGTTGCGGTGCAGTATCAGGGTAATAATGAAGATGCCAGCAACAATCAGGAAGGCACCAACAATGGTCGCGATGTGCGTCATGAAAACGGTGATGGTTACGGTATCTCCGCCACCTATGATTTCGGCATGGGCTTCAGTGCGGGCGCCGCATACGCCTCTTCTGACCGTACCAACGATCAGGTAAATTACACCACTGCGGGCGGCGACACTGCGGATGCATGGACCGCAGGTCTGAAATACGATGCCAACAATATCTACCTGGCGGCAATGTATTCCGAAACCCGTAATATGACGCCGTACGGTGACAATGCGGATGCGGTAGCAAATAAAACGCAGAACGTAGAAGTCACTGCGCAATATCAGTTTGACTTTGGCCTGCGTCCGGCTATTTCGTATTTACAATCCAAAGGCAAAGATCTGGGCAATGGCCAGGACGATAAAGACCTGGTGAAATATGCTGACGTAGGTGCTACCTACTATTTCAACAAAAATATGTCCACCTATGTTGATTATAAAATCAACCTGCTGGATGAAGATGACTCATTCTACAAAAACAACGGCATTGGTACAGATGACGTTGTCGCATTGGGCCTGGTTTATCAGTTCTAATGGTATCAGCCCGCAGAAATCTGCGGGCTAACGTTTAATGATGTTTCGAGGCTTCTTTACGGAATGAGAGGTAACCAACCACCCCGCTGTCACCATCCATGGGATGATTTACCCCATCCATCACCACCACTTCCGGGAAGTCGAATGGCGTGACATTTTCGAGGCAGGCGACATTGACACCGTATTCGTTGGGATTGGAGCGTCGTTGATGGAACGTGTAAATACCGCAGACCGAGCAGAAGAAATGGCGCGCAGTGCCGGTGTTGAAGCGGTACTCAGTGAGCCTGTCTTCCCCCTGTATCACCTTAATGCCCGTCAACGGCGCAGATACGACTACCGCCCCACGCATACGACAAAATGAGCAGCTACAGCGGCGTGCGGTATTCAGGCCGTCTGTCAGCTCAACGGTAAACTGTACCGCCCCACAATGGCACTGTGCTTGCCGAATTTCAGCCATCGCTTAAACCCCTTTTCTCACTAACTCAGCTGCTTTTAAAAAGACTTCATCTTCGACACCATCCCCCTTCTGCCTGCCGAGCCTGACCAGCTCATCGATAATACTTTGGCGGTTGATGATCTTCTGTGATGAAACCAGCCCAATAACGGCGGCACCAATCGCCAGCCCAACTAATCCTGTCTGTTCGTCTTTATTCTTCATGGTATCGTAGATAATGGAAAGCTAAGAGGTGCTGTACATTTTGTTAAAACCGCCTTCGTGAAGGCGGCTTGTCATCACTCTGGATCTTTATCGCCCGATTCAGGCGCTGAGCCAGGATCGTCTTTGGACTTACTTCCATCCTTTTCCGGATTATCCGGGATGGGGTTAAAATCAGGATGGTCACCATTAACTGGTCGGTCAGTCATTTTCACCTCCGTTTTATTACTGCGTAAGCTTTAAGTGTAGACAACCCATTCGCCTTGTGGGACTCAATTGTAAAACGTGCTGGCATTCGTCGCTGCAATCCGTACCATACACGGCACACTTTCGCATGCTGGTTTTTACCGGCAGCCGCAAACCCGTCTTTTATTGCTAACCAGATGGGGCACGATAATGCGCAGATGGTGTATGAAAT
This sequence comes from Enterobacter cloacae complex sp., assembly GCF_900322725.1. Taxonomy (NCBI): domain Bacteria; kingdom Pseudomonadati; phylum Pseudomonadota; class Gammaproteobacteria; order Enterobacterales; family Enterobacteriaceae; genus Enterobacter; species Enterobacter cloacae complex sp. The sequence goes on from NZ_LT991957.1 coordinate 4,456,980, forward strand.
CTATGCTACATGCAGAGAAGAGATGAACAGCGAACAGGTGGAAAAGCGGGATACGAAGCTGACGCTTTGAAATCGTTTTCCTCGCCTTGTGCCCCATTTGAGATCTGAGTAACAAATAAATGCAAGAAAATCAAGAAATTAACAAGAAAGAACAGTACAACCTGAATAAACTGCAAAAGCGACTGCGCCGCAACGTGGGCGAAGCCATTGCAGACTTCAACATGATTGAAGAAGGCGATCGCATCATGGTCTGCCTGTCGGGCGGTAAAGACAGCTATACCATGCTGGAGATCCTGCGTAATCTTCAGCAAAGCGCACCGGTGAATTTTTCCCTGGTCGCGGTTAACCTCGATCAGAAACAGCCGGGCTTCCCGGAGCATATTCTCCCCGAGTATCTGGAGAACCTGGGCGTTGAGTACAAAATCGTAGAAGAGAATACCTACGGAATCGTTAAAGAGAAGATCCCAGAAGGCAAAACAACCTGCTCGCTCTGCTCACGTTTGCGTCGCGGCATTTTGTACCGCACCGCAACAGAACTGGGTGCTACAAAAATTGCGCTTGGTCATCACCGGGACGACATTCTGCAAACGCTGTTTCTGAACATGTTCTACGGCGGAAAAATGAAGGGCATGCCGCCGAAGCTGATGAGCGATGACGGCAAACACATTGTGATCCGCCCACTCGCCTACTGCCGCGAGAAAGACATTGAGCGTTTCTCTCAGGCTAAAGCCTTCCCTATCATTCCATGCAATCTGTGTGGCTCACAGCCGAACCTGCAACGTCAGGTCGTTGGCGACATGCTTCGTGACTGGGATAAACGCTATCCGGGCCGTATCGAAACCATGTTTAGCGCGATGCAGAACGTGGTGCCTTCGCACCTGGCCGACGTTGAGCTGTTCGATTTTAAAGGCATTAACCACGGTTCAGAAGTAGTGAATGGCGGGGATCTGGCCTTTGACCGCGAAGACATCCCGATGCAGCCTGCCGGCTGGCAGCCGGAGGAAGAAGAGGCACAGTTCGATGAACTGCGCCTGAACGTGGTGGAAGTGAAATAACCTGACAGCGTCTCAGACACTGCTTCTGAGACGCTTTTTTCCTTACTTCAGCAGCCGAACGCGGCAGGTTTTCCCTTTAATCTTCCCGCCCTGCAACTGTTTCCAGGCCTTGTGGGCAACCGACTGGCGAACCGCGACGTAGACATGTGCAGGATGAACCGTGATCTTGCCAATATCTGCCCCGTCGAGACCGATATCTCCTGTTAACGCCCCCAGAACGTCACCGGGACGCATTTTGGCTTTTTTACCGCCGTCGATGCAAAGCGTGGCCATTTCCGCCGCCAGCGGAGCAACGCTGGTGTTCACCGGGGCATTTACCCAGTTGAGTTTAAGTTGCAGCATTTCCGCAAGAATATTGGCGCGCTGCGCCTCTTCAGGGGCGCAGAAGCTGATAGCGAGACCGCTGTTACCCGCACGCGCGGTACGTCCGATGCGGTGGACATGCACTTCCGGATCCCATGCCAGTTCGAAATTCACCACCAGCTCAAGCGATTTGATATCAAGGCCACGGGCTGCCACATCCGTTGCAACCAGCACGCGAGCGCTGCCGTTTGCGAAACGCACCAGCGTTTGATCGCGATCGCGCTGCTCCAGATCGCCATGCAGCGATAACGCACTCTGCCCGGCATCGTTCAGGGCATCGCACACCGCCTGACAGTCTTTTTTGGTATTACAGAACACTACGCAGGACGCCGGCTGGTGCTGGCTCAACAATTTTTGCAGCAGTGGAATTTTGCCCTGTTGAGAGGTTTCAAAGAACTGCTGCTCTATCGCCGGCAAGGCATCGACAGTATCGATTTCAATGGTCAGCGGATTTTTCTGCACACGCCCGCTGATCGCCGCAATGGCCTCAGGCCAGGTGGCAGAAAAGAGCAGCGTCTGACGTGTGGCCGGGGCAAAGCGGATCAATTCGTCAATCGCATCGCTGAAGCCCATATCCAGCATGCGGTCAGCTTCGTCCATTACCAGCGTTTGCAGTGCATCGAGTGACACGGTGCCTTTTTGCAGATGATCGAGCAGACGGCCCGGCGTCGCCACAATGATATGCGGCGCATGCTGAAGAGAATCACGCTGCGCACCGAACGGTTGCCCGCCGCAGAGCGTTAAAATTTTAGTGTTTGGCAAAAAACGCGCCAGGCGACGCAGCTCACCCGCGACCTGGTCGGCCAGCTCACGCGTCGGGCAGAGTATTAAGGACTGGGTCTGAAACAGGGTTGCATCAATGTGCTGCAACAGGCCGAGTCCGAAGGCAGCCGTTTTTCCACTGCCGGTTTTCGCCTGCACGCGCACGTCACGGCCTTCGAGGATAGCCGGCAGGGCGGCGGCCTGGACGGGGGTCATAGTGAGATAGCCCAACTCATTCAGGTTAGTCAGTTGGGCTTCAGGCAGAACATTCAGCGTGGAAAAAGCGGTCACAATATACTCTCGTGGTAATGATTGCAGTCAGTTGGCGCGTATCCTCGCAGATCTCCGCTAACGATGCGACAATTTAATCGGTTCTTCGTCCGGTGGCGGATCCGGCATCGGCTGCGGACGTGGGATGGGATCGGGTATCGGGGTCGGATCGGTGGGCACCGGATCGGACTGCCAGGTGGTCAGGCGTTGCAGGGCAAGTAGCATACTCATCTTTTCCTCCAGATTTGGGTGCTGACCCCTAAAGGGTAGACGCAGACAAACAGGAGGCAAAAAAAAAGCCGACTATAAAGTCGGCGTCGTACGAATCAATTGTGCTATGCAGTAATTCAAAAAAAGGAAGTAAGACAATATGGAGCGCAACGCCCATCGCTTGACGTTGCATTCACCTGCGGGAGTAATATTGCACCTAACATGGTCGGAGTTTATTGACTTCGCTCAATTAAAATGTCGTTTTGAAGCAGACGCTGCATCATAAAAACGTAAATTTACAGCCATTTACTGCGATGCAACCACCATGCAACACCCCCAATCAAAACCACTAACATGACGCAAAACGTGGTAAAGCCATAGTGGTATTCCCCGCCGGGTATCCCCCCCAGATTGACGCCAAAAAGCCCGGTTAAGAACGTACTCGGTAAAAAGACCATCGCCATCAGCGACATGGTGTACGTTCTCCTGGCTAGTGATTCCTGCATCACCTGCGCTATCTCATCCGCCATGACCGCCGTTCTGGCGATACATGAATCGATCTCGTCCAGACCACGGCCAAGCCGGTCGGCAATATCCTGCATTCTGCGACGCTGATCGTCATTCATCCAGCTCATGCGTTCGCTGGCCAGACGCGCATATACGTCGCGCTGCGGGGTCATATAGCGGCGCATCACGATGAGCTGTTTACGCAGCAACGCCAGAAAACCACGCGGAGGAATTTGCTGATCGAGCAGGTTATCTTCCAGATCGATGATTTTATCGTGGAGTTCTTCAATAAACTCGCTGGCATGATCGGTTAGCGCATCACATACATCCACCAGCCAGCTTCCGCAATCCGTAGGCCCCGTGCCCTCTTTCAGATCGTTAATGACGTCATCAAGCGCCAGCACTTTACGCTGCCGGGTAGAAACAATCAGTTGTTCATTCATGTAAACACGCATTGCCACCAGCTGATCCGGACGTTCATCCGTACTGCCATTTATGCAACGCAGCGTGATTAACGTCCCCTCACCCATCCGGCTTACGCGGGGTCTGAGACTTTCTCCCGCCAGCGCATCCCGGACATTGTTGGGCAATAGCGGCGTGGACGCGAGCCACTCGGCGCTGTCCGGATGCGTGTAGTTAAGGTGCAGCCAGCACGGATGTTCGCTGTCGATTTGATCCTGATCTTCAAGCGGCCTTGCGCCCCCGCGTCCATCAAATACCCATGCAAAAACCGCGTCAGGTACGTTAACTTCAGACCCTTTAATGCTCTCCACAGCGCCTCCACCGTTTTATCGCTTTCGGTGTCAGTCTAGCTTTCGTCGAGGGTTAAGCAATAATTATGTGAGGCATCGTCCTGAATACGCTCAGGAATTCACCACCCACTCGCGGCGTGTTAACGCATTGTCAGTCTCGTACGCATTTTCCAGACGGAAATTGCGTGTTCGCGCCTGTAACTCTATCACCTGATTGCGCAGCACATCAGACGAACCATTAAGTTCTTCAACCATCGACACGTTGCTTTGCGTTACGCGTTCCAGCTCCGACAATGCCTGCGTGATTTGTGAAATGCCCTTTTCCTGTTCTGACGTTGAGGCGGAAATTTCGTCCATCAGTCGGCTCACGTTGCCAGAACCGGTAACAATGTCGTGCATGTTTTTTTCGGCCTCAGAGACCACGTTCACGCCCTGCGTCACGTTATGGCTGGTAACTTCAATCAGTGATTTAATATTTTTTGCCGCCTCGGCGCTACGATGCGCCAGGCTTCTGACCTCACCGGCCACCACAGAGAATCCTTTACCATGGTCGCCCGCTCTTGCCGCTTCAACGGCGGCATTTAGCGCCAGAATATTGGTCTGGAAAGCGATCCCGTCAATCAGGGATATAATCTCCGTCATTTGCTGGGCGCAATCGGTAATTGATTGCATATTGTTTGAGACCTGACCCATTAACTCTCCGCCTTTACGCGCCTGCAACGTCGCGATATTTGCCTGCTCGCTGGCTAAACGGGTATTGTCGGCATTATTTTTTGTACTAGCAGCCATCTGTTCCATGCTGGCTGCCGTTTGCACCAGCGAGGCAGATTGCTGTTCTGTTTTGACCGAAAGCTGCGCGCTGCGTGAAGAGAGCTGATCTGAAAGCGTCATCGCGGTTTGCGCGGAGGCGCGGATCTCACGGACCAGCGTTGCAATGTTGCTGGACAGACTATTAATGCCCGGGATCAGCCGTCCCGCACAGTTATTGCCAAATTCAGGTATCGACACGCCGAGATTCCCTGACGTCACTTCTTCAATACTTTTTTTCACAGTATTGATCGGCGTCACAAGATATTTTGTCATATACGTCCAGAGTAAAATCAAGGCGATGCATTGTACGATAACGACAGCAATAAAAAGCGAAAAACTCCCTGAAAATAGCGCTATAACTCCATCACTTACCAAAAATACACATAAAAGGAAATAGACAATGAAGGTTCTGACACTAATATTTCTTAGCATAGTTTTTCCTACAGCTTTATATTTTGGTGGGCACTTAGGGTTATAGCATTGCCACAGAAATTTGTCCTCACGTTCGTCGCTGGTTTGTTGTTTTGCAGTTTGATTTGCGCAGTTTCACTTAAGGTAGAGAAAAAGCATGCTATATGGTAAATATTCGGTTTGTAATTTGGTTACCGCTTCCCTTAAATATTAGCGTTTACCTATTTTAGGATGAGTACCGTTGGGCAACAGTGTTTAGTCATGCTTAATAAGTTAACGTGGTTAATATATATTAACTACGTTTCAGTGACGTCTCCCGCGAGGGTGGCTTACGTTCAGGCCAGACAGTCGACGGCATGGAAAAAAAAGTCCTCTGTCATGAGGACATTCTCTTTCGCACTTTGATGTTCGCGACGTATATACCAGCCTGTTTCAGGTGCCATGCTTAAATGGTATATCCTCTCCCCCGATATACTGCCGGGGGCTTTAATGCACATTGTCACACATCCCTTCTCGGATCCCCTGATTACCTGTTCTGGTATAATGCTGACAAGTGAGTGACAGTTCTTGAAGTATTGTTGCTGGAAGCATTCATCAAAAGAATGAATGCGGTTTTTTATGAAGGGATTTTTGGTAATAACTCGCCTGTAAATAGCATTAACCCTGCATTCAGGCGCTTAAGCGATGTACGACTATTTGCCTTAGCCACTTAAGCGCCTTACCTGGTTTTTAATGTTTTTCAATGTACATTGTACGACTGTACGCAACATCCTCTGGGTTATTTATCGGATACCCTTTAACCCAGGGCTTAATGAGACGGCCATTGGTGTACTGATAAATCGGGGCAATCGGCGCTTTCTCGGTGAGGATCTTCTCGGCCATGTTGTAGTCTGCATTACGCGCTTTTTCAGTCGTTTCAAGCGTCGCCTGATGAAGGATCTTATCGTAAGCAGGATCGTTAAACCGGGAGATGTTGCCGGTGTGTGAGGACGTCAGCAGCGACAGGAATGTCGACGGCTCATTGTAGTCTCCTACCCATGACGCACGGATCACGTCAAAATTCCCGGTATTGCGGCTGTCGATGTAGGTCTTCCACTCCTGATTCTGCAACTTAACGTCAACGCCCAGATTTTTCTTCCACATAGATGCGACGGCAATTGCGATTTTCTGGTGGTTTTCAGACGTGTTGTACAGCAGTGTTAATTTCAGCGGGCGCTGGGGACCATAGCCTGCCGCCTGCAATAACGTTTTCGCCTGAGCATTCAGCTCCTGCTGCGACATCTGCTCGAATGGCGAGGGTTCCGGCGTAAAACCGGCAGTGACATCAGGAGTGAAATGCCAGGCCGGTTTCTCACCGGTTCCCAGAACTTTTTCCGCCATAATGCGCCGATCGATAGTCATGCTGAGCGCCAGACGCACGCGCGCATCAGCGGTTGGGCCTTTTTGCGTGTTAAACGCGTAGTAATAGGTTCCAAGCTGTGGCGGGGTATACACCTGCCCCGGAATATCCTTTAGCAGCTTCTGGTACATGTTTTTCGGAAATGATTCCGTGATATCAATGTCGCCCGCCAGGTAGCGTTTGGTCGCTGAGGACTCCTGGTTGATCGGCACGAATGTGACTTTTTTTATCACCGTATTGGCGTTATCCCAGTAGTGAGTGTTCGGCTCAACCACCAGCTTTTCATTCACCACGCGATCTTTCAGCACGTATGCACCGTTGCCGATGAGCGCGCCAGGGCGCGTCCATTCTTTACCGCTTTCCACGTTTGCCTTTTGAACCGGATAGAACGCAAAGTTCGCCGTGAGGTTGCTGAACCATGGCAGCGGTTTGTCCAGCTGCACGCGCAGCGTTTTAGCATCAACTGCCGTCACGCCAAGCGTATCCGGAGCAGCTTTACCATCAATAATGGCCTGCGCATTGTTAATGCCCGCCAGCGCTGCAAACCAGGCGAAAGGTGACGTCGTTTTGGGATCAACCAGGCGACGCCAGCTGTAAACAAAATCTTGGGCCGTCACAGGGCTACCGTCAGACCATTTAGCGTTATCCCGCAACGTGAACGTCCAGACACGGTTATCGTTGCTCTGCCAGCGCGTCGCCACGCCGGGAATCAGCTCCCCTTTTTCGTTCTGATTCACCAGCCCTTCATAAAGGTCGCGGATCACCTGTATCTCGGGTAAACCCACCGCTTTTGCCGGATCGAGCGAAGCGGGTTCATCTTTAATGTGTCGAACCAGCTCCTGCTTTTGCGCCAGAACCGTTCCTTTGGGAACCTCCGCGGCATATGAAAGTGAAGAAAGCCCGCACAGCCACAGCGCAGTACAAAGAAGCGAAACAGGATGCTTCATACGATCCCCTTAATGATGTCAGGTAACAGGCAGATGCGTAATTATTTGTTTCGACACGGAGAAATGCAAATGCTTCCTCTGGAAAGTTGATGTCAGGCAATTTTCCATCCAGACGGAAACTATTTGATTAAGCGCGGGTTTTGCACAACACTGCCAGAAGCGACTTCATCATCAGGGTTTACTATGGCAACCACCCGACCAAGAACGGAACGCGGCGCCTTCCCGCCCGGGACTGAACATTATGGCCGCTCATTTTTAGGCGCCCCACTGATCTGGTTCCCCGCACCCGAGCCCGATCGTACTAGCGGCTTAATCATTGCGGGCACGCATGGCGATGAAAACTCGTCCATCGTGACGCTTTCGTGCGCGCTACGTACGCTGGCCCCCGATTTACGGCGACATCATGTGATTTTGACCGTCAACCCGGACGGTTGTCAGCTTGGATTACGGGCAAATGCACGAGGCGTTGACCTAAACAGGAACTTTCCGGCAGCAAACTGGCGCGCGGGTGAAACGGTGTATCGCTGGAACAGTTCGGCGCAGGAACGCGATGTGGTCCTGCTCACGGGCGACAAACCGGGTTCCGAGCCCGAGACTCAGGCGTTGTGCCAGCTTATTCATAAGATCCACCCGGCCTGGGTAGTCTCTTTCCACGATCCCCTCGCCTGTATTGAAGATCCTCGTCATACGGCGCTCGGGCAGTGGCTGGCGGATGCGTTTGCTCTTCCGCTGGTAACCAGCGTCGGCTATGAAACTCCCGGGTCGTTTGGAAGCTGGTGCGCCGATCTCGGCCTGCACTGTATCACCGCAGAATTTCCGCCGATCTCCTCGGATGAAGCGAGTGAAAAATACCTCAAAGCGATGACAGATCTTCTGCGCTGGCAGCCTCAAAGATGAAGAACGCCAGAGGTAAAACTCAGGGCGGGTGAAACGTCAACCGCCAGCCAGGTTGGGCCATCCAGATCGGCAAAACGCACGCTGTTCACCAGCGGGAGTGCAGCGCCGATCGCTCTGGACGTGCACAACATACAGCCCAGCATCAGGGTAAAGCCTTGCGCCTGCGCATGCTTTGCCAGCGCCAGGGCTTCGGTTAACCCACCTGTTTTATCCAGCTTGATGTTCACCATCTCGTAGCGGCCTTTGAGATCTGAAAGACTCTCGCGCGTATGACAGCTTTCATCTGCACAGACGGGAAGCGGATGAATAAAATTCGCCAGCGCGGCGTCGTCGTCTGCCGGGAGAGGTTGCTCCAGCATGGCAACGCCCAGATCGGCAAGCAGCTGACAGCGGGCCGCCAGCCCTTCGCTGTGCCATGACTCGTTCGCGTCGACTATCAGGGTGGCATCTGGAACCGCCGCACGAATGGCGACCATGCGTTCGCTAATCAGACGATCGTCGAGCTTCACCTTTAATAAGGTTGCACCGGTGGCATATAACGCCTGAGCGCTGGCCGCCATTTGCTCGGGTTCACCGATGACGACCGTTTGCGCGGTGACGATCGATTGCGGAAGCGTAACGTCCAGCAGTGAAGGCAGCGGTTTGTGTTGCTTCGCCGCTTCCAGACTCCAGAGTGCGCAGTCAATCGCATTGCGTGCCGCGCCGGCCGGCAACCTTTGCTGAAGGGACTCACGCGTCAGGCCCGCCTGCAAGTCGGGCACCACCGTCATAATTTGCGCCATGACTGAGGCCAGGCTTTCTCCGTAGCGAGGATAAGGGGTACATTCCCCGACGCCTTTTACGCCATCCTCTTCACATTCAACGACCACCACGCAGGCCTCATTACGGCTGCCGCGCGAGATCACAAACGGGGTGTGCAATGGCCAGGCTTCTTCATAGACCTTAACGCTTCTCATCACTGACTCCTTGCAGGCCGGTAAGGCATAAAATTGGTTTGCCGTGCTAACTGCGGATGACATACACTAGCCACGACGTTAACTATTTGTAAACAGGAAGATATCTATGTCACAACTCGTTCATTTCCAGGGCAACCCGGTTGCTGTTGCAGGTTCCATCCCTCAGTCTGGCAGCAAAGCACAGCCTTTTACTCTGGTGGCTAAAGATCTGTCTGACGTCACGCTGAGCCAGTTTGCTGGCAAACGTAAAGTCCTGAACATTTTCCCAAGCATCGATACGGGCGTTTGCGCGGCATCCGTGCGTAAATTCAACCAGTTGGCGACCGAAATGGACAACACCGTGGTGCTGTGCATTTCTGCTGACCTGCCGTTTGCCCAGTCCCGCTTCTGCGGCGCTGAAGGCCTGAGCAACGTCATCACCCTTTCCACTCTGCGTAGCCCGGATTTCCTGGAGCAATACGGTGTTGCCATTTCCGAAGGCGCGCTGAAAGGTCTGGCTGCACGTGCGGTGCTGGTCATCGACGAAAACGACAACGTTGTTTTCAGCGAGCTGGTTAACGAAATCACCACCGAACCGGATTACACCGCTGCACTTGAGGCACTTAAAGCCTAAACGTAAAAAAGCCTCTGCAAAGAGGCTTTTTTGTTTATTCGTCACCCTTCTTCTGATTCAACCCATACTCGCGCAGCTTATTCGCAATCGCGGTATGTGAGACCCCAAGACGTTTCGCCAGCTTGCGCGTGCTCGGATAGCTACGATAGAGCTGCGTTAACACCGAACGCTCGAAACGGCTGGTGATGTCGTCCAGCGAGCCTTCCATGGCCTCTTCGCCTACCGATACCGTCCCGGCATCGTAATCCGGCAACAAAATATCCTGAGGACGCAGTTCATACCCTTCAAGCTGAGTTAATGCGCGATAAACCGCATTTTTTAGCTGACGAATATTGCCCGGCCAGCCGTAACGCGTCAGCACGGTGCCGAGGTCGGCAGAAAGCTTCGGACGCGGCACGCCCTGTTCGTCGGCAAAACGGGCGACGAACAGCTCCGTCAACGGCATGATGTCCTGCGGACAATCGCGCAGTGGCGGGATATTGAGCGTCAGAACGTTCAGACGATAGTAGAGATCTTCGCGGAACACCCCTTTCTGCACCAGCTCCACCAGGTTTTTCTGGGTGGCGCAGATGACGCGTACATCCACGTGCACTTCATGATCTTCCCCCACGCGACGGAACGTGCCGTCATTCAGAAAGCGCAGCAGCTTCGCCTGCATGCGGGGCGACATTTCGCCAATCTCGTCCAGCAGCACCGAACCGCCGTTTGCCTGTTCAAAGAAGCCTTTTTTACCTTCCGGCGCATGCCCGAACAGCTCGCTTTCCACCGCATCTTCCGGAATCGATGCACAGTTCAGCGCCAGATAAGGTTTTGCCGCGCGCGGGCTGGCCATGTGCACAGCATGCGCCAGCAGATCTTTCCCCGTGCCGGTATCACCGGTAATTAGCAGCGGCGCGGTCAGATTAGCCAGCTTGCGCGCCTGGTCGATCACGTGACGCATCTTCGGGCTTACCGCAATAATCTGGCTGAATGCGCCAACGTCCTGGCTGGACAGATTCTGTAACTGGCGGCCCATGCGCACCGTGGAGCGCAGCATGATCACTGCGCCGGTCAGCACCCGCGCGGCATTTTCGCCTTTCAGGTAGACCGGCGTGATCTCCATCAGGAAATTCTGTCCGTTGATGACGACGTGCTCGCTATGGGTATTTTGCGGGCTGCTGTCCAGCCAGCGCTGGAAATTAAACCCCGGGATCAGCTGCGTAGCGTGGTGACCGATGAGCTTTTCCTGGCTCTGCGCAAACAGCTGGCAGCTGGCCTGGTTAACGCGCTCGACTTTATTTTTCAGATCGAGAGACAGAAACGGCTCCGGCATCGCTTCCAGCAGCGCGCTCAGCGCGAGATGTTCTCGCTCGGACGGCATCCAGGGGATGGTGCGAACATCCGTAACGCCAGCGATACGCCGGATTTCCGCCATCAGGCTACTGAAGGTATTGAATTCAATTTCGGCAAAGTTGAGGTAAATTCGCCCGACAGGGTCGATCTCAATGCCACGTAAATCAATGCTACGTAAAACAAGAAGATCGAGTAACTCGCGGGTCAGACCGAGACGGTCCTCACAAAAGACTTCCAGACGCATGGGAAATTCACCGTTTAAGCCATTAACAGTAAAATGATATGTCAGATCACGGTGTTCGGGAAGGTGGCTGTCAACAAATATTGACAGCCCGCACGATTAGTAAACAAATCCTCACTGCACAGGTTTTTTACTGAGCGTCTCTTTAAGCTGACCTACCAGCTCGCGGCGGAAATCGCCCAGTCGCGGCTTGTCGCCATCGATCCAGGGAAGTGGACGACAGACCTCCATCGCTTTAATGCCTAAGCGTGCTGTCAGCAGACCGGCACCGATCCCCTGCGCCGCCCGCGCGGAGAGACGCGCCGCGAGATCCTGCGACATCCAGTCCATTCCGACCTCGCGCACCAGTTCGCTGGCCCCGGCAAAGGCGATATTCAGCAACACCAGTTTGAACAGGCGCAGACGGCTGTAATAGCCAAGCTCAATGCCGTACAGCCTGGCGATGCGGTTAATCAGGCGCAGGTTGCGCCAGGCGATAAAGGCCATGTCCACCATCGCCAGCGGGCTAACGGCGATCATCAGCGTGGATTCCGCCGCCGAACGGCTGATCTCACGGCGAGCCTGCGAATCCAGTACCGGCTGGACAATATGGGCATACAGCGTGACTACCTCCTGGTCATTCTGGGTTTCGTGGATCGCCGCATACCAGCGCTGTAGCGCCGGATGAGAGTGATCTATCCCGGCCTGAGCCGCCAGCTTTTCACAAAATGCACGCCCTTTTCCCGTGCCGTGGCTGTGCAGCAGATCCCGCGCTTCATCGCGTTCGTGCGCGCGCTGACGCAAACGCCAGAGGCGACGCCACTCGGTGACGACTGAGCCTACGCCCGCACCAACGATCAACACTCCGGCGGCACAGCCACCCAGCGCCACCCAATCCTGGGTTTGCCAGGCATTGATGCCCCACTGCACGCCCTGCCCGATTACGCTCGCGCCAAAAAGGGCCAGCCCGGCGGTGACCATCTTGCGCCACAGGCTGCGTTTCGGGCGCAGTGCCGCGTCAACGACCGCTTCCGCCTGCCCCTCTTCAACCAGCGGCTCCTCTGTCAGCACGGGAGCAAAGTTGTCGGCCTGCGGGCCGCTGAAGGTTTGCGCCGTTTTAAACGCTTCCTGCGGTGTCTGATCAAGCTGACCGGTAAAATCAATGCGTGGTTTCAACGGTTCCGTCATCGCAATTTATCTCCAATCAAAAACTCCAGCGCCGCATCCAGACGGATGTGCGGCAGTGGCTGGTCAACGTTCATCCTCTGCGGACGGAAGGCTTCGAACTGAAAACCCTGGCTTTGCCAGAAGGCCTGGCCCGGCAGACGCGCGGGAACTTCCCCCGGATAGACCGTGAGCGGCTCCCCGTCGCTGAGGCGGTTGCCCCGAAGGGCCGGAATTTTCTCGCCGTTAATGTCAATCAAACCGCTTTGCGTAGCCTGTACGGACGCCAGCCCCAGACAATCCATGCCGATCCCTTCGAAAGCCGCATTCTGCCAGGCATCCTGCACCAGCTGTTGTAGCAGGGAAACCATATTGGCGTGCTGATCGACTGTCACATGGTCCGCTTTTGTGGCGGCAAATAACAGCTTATCGATGACCGGAGAGAACAAACGGCGAAACAGGGTGCGCTGTCCGTAATGGAAACTCTGCATCAGCTGCGTCAGCGCCAGCCGCATATCATTGAACGCCTGCGGCCCGCTGTTGAGCGGTTGCAGGCAGTCCACCAGCACGATCTGGCGGTCAAAGCGTAAAAAGTGATTTTTATAAAAACCCTTAACCACCTTTTCACAGTAGTAGTTGTATCGCTCGCGGAGCATACCGGCGTTGGTGGTCTTGTCCGCCTGCGCCAGCTTCGATTCGCCGATGCTGTCAACGTCCGGCCACGGGAAAAACTGGAGCGCGGGAGCGCCGGCTAAATCACCCGGCAGCACAAAACGGCCCGGCTGGATAAAATGAAGCCCCTCCTGTTTGCACTGGTGCAGGTAATCCGTCCAGGCTTCGGCTATAACGGCCAGACGATTTTCATCCGCCGGCGCCAGCGGATCCAGCCCTTCGCAAAGCTGGCGCCATTTGGTCGACCACTCTGCCCGCTGCCCCTGCAACAGGCCGGTCATCTGTCGGGACCAGCTCAGGTAATCCTGCGCCAGCATCGGTAAATCAAGCAGCCATTCACCCGGATAATCCACAATTTCGAGGTACAGCGTGGACGTTTCTTTGAAGTGACGCATCAGGGATTCATTCGAGCGGAATCGAAGCGCAAGGCGAATTTCGCTCACGCCACGCGTCGGGGTGGGCCAGGCGGGAGGCTCCCCGTATAACTGCGCCAGACCTTCATCATAGGTGAAACGGGGGATACCAAAATCACGTTGCGGTACGCGTTTCACGCCCAACAGCCGCTCCTCACGCACCGCGCTTAGCAGCGGCAGCCGCGCTCCCGCATGCAGGTTCATCAGCTGATTGACCATCGCCGTAATGAATGCCGTCTTACCGCTGCGGCTCAGCCCCGTCACGGCAAGACGCAGGTGGCGATCAACGCCACGGTTCACCAGAGAACTGAATTCGTTTTTAAGTCGCTTCATCGCCGTCCTTCATTGCCTGGAACCCTGAAAAGAGTCACTTCAGAATACAGTAAATTGGGGCAGATCGTTGATTATCAATTCTTAATTATTGCTATTGCCGTTTTCTCTCCAGTAAGATGGGCGCAATTGCTGTCCGTCTGGAGTGAGTAAGGTGTATGTCACCCACCATCTATGATATTGCCCGCGTTGCTGGCGTTTCGAAATCAACCGTGTCACGCGTTCTGAATAAGCAAACGAATATTTCTCCTGAAGCGCGTGAAAAGGTGTTGAAGGCGATAGATGAATTAAATTACCAGCCTAATAAACTTGCCCGCGCACTCACCTCTTCTGGCTTCGACGCCATTATGGTTATTTCGACCCGCTCAACCAAAACCACTGCTGGAAATCCCTTTTTCTCTGATGTACTGCATGCCATAACGGCAAAAGCAGAAGAGGAAGGTTTTGATGTTATTTTACAAACGTCCAAAAGCAGTGCAGACGATCTGCAAAAATGCGTGGGTAAAATAAAGCAGAAGATGATCAAAGGGATCATCATGCTAAGCTCGCCGGCGAACGAGTCTTTTTTCTCGACGCTGGATGAATACGGTGTGCCCGTGGTTGTTATTGGTAAAGTAGAAGGGAATTACCAGAATATCTATTCTGTCGATACGGATAATTTCCGCGACAGCGCCATATTAACAGACTCGTTTATCAAGCATGGCCGCACCAAAATTGCCTGCCTGCATGCCCCGCTCGATTATCACGTTTCTATCGATCGTCTGGCGGGCTATAAGTCCAGTCTTAAGAAACACGGCATCGAAATTAACCCGGCCTGGGTTATCGATGGCGGATATACCCATGAAAGCGCGCTTCAGGCGGCCAGCCAGCTCCTCTCCTCAGACAACCCGCCCGATGCGGTTTTTGCAACTGACAGCATGAAATTGCTGAGTCTTTACCGTGCCGCCGATGCGCTAAATCTGACGATCCCGGAGCAGGTTGCCATGGCAGGATACAGCGATTCGATGCTGTCTCTCATCTTGACCCCTGCACCCGGCGGCTTTGATATCCCAACGAGAAAGCTGGGCGAAGAGAGCTGCACTCTTTTATTCAAGTGCATTGCAAGTAAACCTGCGCCGCATAAGGTGTTGGTTGAAACCCACTTTACAGATGCGGCTTCGTTACGCTAAAAACCAGGGGCAAACGCCCCTGGTATCACGTCATCAGAACGCGTAATTCACGCCGACACCCGCATAGTGGAAGCGGTCGCTGTCACCTTCGTCATGATTTTCCCATTCGTAGGCATACTCGAGCGTCATGGAAAGACCATTCGCAAAGTCGTAAGCATAGAGCAGCCCCAGTCGGTTGAAGTCATGCCCTTCGCGGGTTGGATCGTCCTGCCAGTCCCAGTTTGACCAGCGATCGAGCCCCAGACGGGTATAAGGCGTAAGCGTTGTCTGGCCTAATGAAACAGGCAGGTAGGCACGAATTTCCTGGGTCGAGAATTCACCGTTATTACGTGAACTGTCCATATTGAAACCACGCTCTAAATAGTAGTTAACTTTTGCAGAGACGGTTTCGTTTATTGTCCAGGTAAAACCGGTTTCCGTTTCAACACGGCTGTCAGAATAACCGGTTTTTCCCAGGTCATTCGCAAACTGGTACATGGCAAACCAACCGCTAAAACGCCAGTCATCGGTTAATTTCAGATCCCAGTCTGGCTGAATTTTGTAGCGCTGCATATTAGCACTGCCGTCTTTCGCACCGTGTTCATCTTTAAAATGATATCCATAATTACGGAAACCGCCCGTAAGACCCAGCGTAAAATCATCGGTGCCAATGAAGCGATACCGTAATTCGAATTCAGGGCGATCGAAATAGGTGCCGCGCGTCATGCTGCTGTAATCAACCGGGCCTTCCTGATACATGGCCAGTGAAATGGTCCACGCATCATACGTGGCGTTAAACCACACGGAAGGTTCATATAATCCATCTTTATCGTCACCCTGCCCTTCGACGTTTTCAATTTCATACATGGCACCAATATTAAACTCCCAGTGTTTTGCTGTTTCTGTTGCTTGCGCGCAGCTAACCCCTGCGCACAGAACGAGCGCAGCACTTCTTAGTAGAGTACTCATTAAAATATTCCTTTATAATTAACTCACAAAAAAACCGGAAATTTTCATTTCCGGCGAACACCTTTCTTATCTAATTGCTGCTTCAGTTTCAGCATCGAAGAAATGGCACTTACTCATATCGAACTGGATGCCGATAATATCCCCTGCGACGTAATCATCCGCTGCACCCGCACGGACCACCAGTTCATGCCCACCCACGGTGGCATACAGCATAAATTCTGCCCCGGTGAGTTCCGCGACGCTGATTTTCGCCGTAACGTTTTCACCGCTACGCTGTAGAGTAAGAATGTCTTCAGGACGGATCCCAAAGACGACCGCTTTACGCTGGTAACCCTGCGCATTCAGTTCGGCGAGCTTGTCTTCCGGGATCTCCAGGCGCAGCGTTTCCGTCACGAAATAGCGATCGTCGATCGCGCCACGAATAAAGTTCATCGCCGGTGAACCAATGAACCCTGCCACAAACATATTCGCGGGCTCGTTGTACACCTGTTTCGGCGCGCCCACCTGCTGAATGATGCCATCTTTTAAAATCACGATGCGGGTCGCCATGGTCATGGCTTCCGTCTGATCGTGCGTCACGTAAATCATGGTGGTATTGAGCTTCTGGTGCAGCTTGCTGATTTCAGCGCGCATCTGCACACGAAGCTTGGCATCAAGGTTTGACAGCGGTTCATCCATCAGGAAAACCCCGGCTTCGCGCACTATCGCCCTGCCTAACGCCACGCGCTGGCGCTGACCGCCGGACAACGCGCCGGGCTTACGCTGAAGATAGTCGCGTAAGCCCAGGATCTGGGCCGCCCAGCTAACGCGTTCTTCGATGATGGAGGGGGCAATTTTTTGCATCTTCAGGCCAAACGCCATGTTGTCGTAGACCGTCATATGCGGATAGAGCGCATAGTTCTGGAAAACCATCGCGATATCACGGGATTTGGCGGGAACATCATTCATGCAAACCCCGTCAATAATCAGTTCACCTGCGCTGATCTCCTCGAGGCCGGCAATCATTCGCAGCGTCGTGGATTTACCACAGCCCGATGGACCGACGAAGACAATAAATTCTTTGTCCTCAATTTCGAGATTGAAATCCTTAACCACGTGGACCTGGTTATCATAGATTTTCTGAATGTGTTTCAGTGACAGTTGAGCCATTATAAATTCCTTATCAATACGCCCGGGATGCCCAGAACGCCGTCAGGCGTTCCCAGGTCAGCTCCTGCGTTGAATGAAGTTGTAATCCCGCATGGTCCAGGCCAGGTCCAATCCCGACCGACAGCATTCCTGCGGCGTTGATCGCATCCACCCCCGCGGCGGCATCTTCGATACCGATGGCCTCTTCAGGACGCACGTTCAGTCCTTTACATGCCGCGTGGAAGATCTCCGGGTCCGGCTTTGAGCGGCGGATCCGGGAAGCATCGGCGCAAAAATCGAAGGCCTGATGAATACCCAGCGCATGCAAAATCCCCGGGGCGTTAAGCGATACGGATGCCAGCCCAATTTTGACCTTCGCAGCACGAATATCCGCCAGTACCTCGCGAATACCCGGAAGCAGCGAATCCTGCGTCAGAGACGCCAGCGACTGGACATAGAGCGCGTTTTTCCTGGCTGCAAGCGCCAGACACTGCTCTTCACTGAACATCCCCGCTTTCCCACCGTGCTTCAGGATGCGCTGAAGAGAATCCATGCGGCTTATTCCCTTCAGCTGTTCGTTAAACACTTCGTCGAAGGTGATCCCGATCTCCTGGGCCACGGCACGCCAGGCCAGAAAGTGAAGATGCGCGGTATCGGTGATCACCCCGTCCAGATCGAATACAACAGCGTTAAGCATCATGGCGCCCCTCCGTGGTAGCGGTCCCATTAACAGGTGCAAGAAAGTCCTGATGCGCACATACCTTCCGCCCCGATACGTTCAGCGTTTGACCCCACAGCGTCAACGTGACGGGGGCGGTAGTTTCAATGGTTAACAGATCATCTTCAAAGGTGATGTGTATTGTTGCGTCGCGCCACCGCAGCGGGAAGGCGAGTTTCCGCCAGTGAGCGGGCAGCTTCGGCGCAAGATGCAGTTCCCCGTCGCTAATGTGCATCCCGGCAAACCCCTGAATCGCCCCCAACCAGATCGCGCCGGTGGCCGCAGCATGTATACCGTCATCGCTGCTGTGCGGGTCGTCCCCCAGATCGATGGCGATACCGTCACGCCAGAACGCATAGGCCCCCTCGGTGTCACCGCAGCGCGCGAGCACAATGCCGTGGATGGCTTTACTCAGCGACGAATCATGAATCGTACGCGGCTCGTAGAACGCCAGATTGACGGCACATTGCTGCGGCGTAAACCGTTCCGGCAGCAGGTAGTTAAGCATCACGACATCGGCCTGCTTCAGGATCTGCATCTCGTTCACTTCCGCGCGGGAGTAATCGAGCAGAATGGTCTGTTTACCCGCTTTGGCCTTGTAACGGCTCAGATCGATAGCCGGTTTTGTCATAAAGGTATCATCCTGCGGGATCACACCCTCTGCATCGGCCTCCGGTAACCACAAACGCGCCAGAAACGTCTCGGCATTTTCCGTAAAACGCGCATCGTCACGCCCAAACATCGCCATAAACTGGCGCGCGCAGGCCACGTTGTGCCAGGCCAGATAGTTGGTGTAGGCGTTGTTGTTAACATGCTCGGTGTATTCGTCCGGTCCGATCACGTCATGGATCTCCAGACGACCATTGACGTCCGTCGCGCGTCCCATCCAGAACGAAGCGGTTTCCATCAGCAACGTCAGGCCTTCGTGACGCATAAAGGCATCATCATGCGTCGCCTGCCAGTAAGCGACGACAGCCCAGGCGATATCTGCCACGATGTGGTGTTCAGCAAGTGCGGAAGCCACCTTCTGGCGAACCCCGGTACGAATGTTAATTGCCGCGAACTCAGGCGTCTCTTCCTGTCCGCTGGCGGCGCTTTCCCACGGGAACAGCGCGCCGGGCCAGCCGTTACGACGCGCTTTTTCACGGGCGCCTGAGAGATTAAGCCAGCGATAGCGCAGCAGGCTGCGGGCAATCTTTGGACGGGTAAACAGATGGAACGGCAGCAGGAAAATTTCGGTATCCCAGAAGACGTGCCCCTTGTACCCCTCACCCGTCAGCCCTTTTGCGGCGATACTGCTTCGCTCATCATGGGCAGGCGTCATTGTCGTCAGGTGCCAGACGGCGTAATCCAGCGCCAGCTGATCCTGTTGCTCCGGGGAAGTCACTTCCACCCGGGCGTCGCGCCAGACGTCTTTCCAGGCATACGCTGAGCTCTCACGCAGCGCCTCGTAGCCTCTTGCCGCACAGACTTTGAGATCGGCCAGCGCGTTGCGCGCGAAAGTTTCCTGCGATAGCGCTTTATCGCTGCGATGCGTTACCCAGACGATCTTCTCAAGCGTGACAGTGTCACCCTGAGCAATCGTCAGCGAATGATGCACGCTGAGCCGACGATTTTTGGCGGCGAAACAGCTGTCGCTCTTCGTCGAGAGCTGGCAAAACGCCGAAACCACAATCTCTGAAGCCCGGTCGTGCGTTTCATACACGCCCTGCATGTAATGCTGGTCAAAGACCCTGACCGAGATTTCATCCAGATGCTGCCTGCCGCTGTTCGTTTGCGTCGCATCAATGCCGGTTTTCAGCACGGCCTGCGCGGGGGCATCAAGGGGGGTAATTGCAAGCTGCATAGCCACTAAAGGCAGCTGGTCCAGCGACACAAAACGGCGACTCTCCAGCCGATAGCGTTTGCCGTTGGGTGAACGCCAGACAACGTTGCGATGCAGTTCGCCGTTTGCAAAGGCCAGCTCGCGCTGCCACTCAAGTATTTCCCCTGAAAGAAGGGTGAAATTGACGCCGTCCAGCTCAACATCAATACCGGTGATATCCGGCAGGTTGACCAGTTCAGTGGTCTCGTTGCGACCCGCGCGATGATAAAGGCCGGCAAGATACATGCCCCTGGTTTGCAGGGTGTAATCTTCTTCATGCGCAGCGCGAATGCCCATGTAGCCATTACCGCAGGTCATGACTGAGGCATATTTATTCAGGCTGTGAGGACAAAATCCCGGATCGGTTAATACAGATACGTTCAGCATAATGTCACGCTTTCCCCTGTTTCTGCGGATTCATAAAGCGCGGCGACAAGCTGTTGAATAACCAGTCCCTGCTCTGCGTCAGCGATCATCACGGGCTCACCCAGGACATGCCGTACGAAGGCATCCATGCTGCGCAGATGGCGCCGATCGTCCGCCTCTTCACGCTGGGCAAGGGTTTCCAAAACTCCGGCTTCGTCGTTATAGATATGCGCCGGGAACAGCGTTGCGCCCGCTTTCTCACCGCAGAAGGAAACGTTCATGACGGACTGCTCGCGGATGTTAAGCGCAAAGGAGGTATCCAGACGCAGAACGCCGCCGTTGCAGAATTCGATCGTGCCAAACAGGGCATCTTCAACGGTAAACTGCGTGGGATCCCACTCGCCAAACTGGCCGCTGTGTTTCTGGTTTCCGAGCTTCTGGAAGCTGTGCGCGGTCACCCGCTTCACCGCCGGGAAACCCAGGACGTACATGGCGGCATCCAGCATATGAATGCCAATATCAATTAGCGGTCCGCCGCCCTGGAGCGATTTGTTAGTAAATACGCCCCAACCCGGTACACCGCAGCGGCGCAGCGCCTGCGCCGAGGTAAAGTAGACTTCACCGAGCGTGCCGTTCATCACCGCATCACGCAGCAGCTGGGTATCCAGGGCAAAGCGATGATGAAAATCATACGCGAGGACTTTTCCAGCCTTACGCGCCGCAATACGCATCTGGTCGGCCTGTTCCGGCGTCATCGCCGGCGGCTTTTCACACATCACATGACAACCCGCTTCGAGGGCCGCCATGACGTGTTCAAAATGGAACCGGTTAGGCGAACAGACGCTCACCACATCCGGTCTTACTATCTGCAACATCTCGTGAGCGTCCTGCCATGCCGATGGAATAGCATAACGTTCCGCGAACGCCTGTGCCTGTTCAGGGCGGCTGTCCATGACAGCCACCATTTGAACATCACTGCGCGTGGCGTAATACGAGGCATGCACTTTGTCTGCAACCTGCCCGGCGCCAATGATGGCGACGCGCAGAGGCAAAGGTGTAGAAGCACTCATCACGCTCGTCATCCTTAGCAATCACGCAGGTAATTGAGTGAGTCCTGATAGGCCTTGGCCGGATCGTCGGCACGAACCCGGCATTCGTACACCACATAACCCTGATAGTTATCGGCACGCAGTCGATCGAACAGGCTGGCGAAATCGAGGCTGCCGCTGCCCGGCTGATAGCGGTGGTTATCAGCAATGTGCACATGGCCCAGCAGATCGCGGTTCTGATGCAGCGCATCCGTCAGCGAGTCTTCTTCAATGTTCATATGATAGAAATCACCGATGATCTGCACGTGCTTCAGGCCGTTCTCTTCGATATAACGACGCGCGTCGGCCAGGGTATTGATCATATGATCCTGATAACGGTTCAGCGGCTCCAGGTAGACGGTGGTCCCGGTGCGCGCGGCGACCTCATCCAGCCAGCGCAGGGAGGCGCTTACCGCTTTGCGGTCACCGTACAGGCTGCGTGGCGAGGTCATTGGCGGCAGACGGAAGGTAAACATCCCCCAGGCCGCCGGCACGATGATCCCCTTTCCGCCCACTTCCGCCAGCGCTTCCAGAATGCGTTCAATCTGCTGTAAACCGTTCAAACGGCGTTCTTCGATGAAATCCCCGATCCAGCCGTCGTATCCCCCACACGCCGTCGTCACCGGCAGGCCAGTGGCTTTGATAGCGGCTTTCACTTCATCGAGATTTTCCACCAGCAGGCGGCCATCAATTTCATAGCCATCAAACCCCATCGCTTTGATGTATTTGAATTTTTCCATGATATTGGTTGGGAAAAAGGCCTGGTTTTGTGTTGCGATTTTCATGATTTGCTTTCCTTAGCTTAAAAAGTGACGCCCATTTTGATACTCAGTTCCGGGTGCTGATCGACATACTTCATATAGCTGTCCGGGCTGGTGGCGAAGGTGACGACCGGGTCGATGAGATCCTCACAGTTGAGATAACCGTTCATCAGCAGTTCCCAGCAGGTCTCTTCAATGCGCTTGCGGCTCCAGCGCGGATAGTCCGGGTTCGGTTCACTGCACGCGCGGGAGAAGACAATCTTCGCGTTGTTGAAGTGTGCTTCGCGGCCCAGGTTGAAGCCCGCCGCAAACGGTTTGGCGAACGCCACGTAAGAGATCGTGCCGCCGTAGGCGAGCCCGCGCAGCGCAGATTGCAGTGCATCCGCAAAACCGCTGGTTTCGATGATCACATCCGCACCCTGTTTGCCGGTCAGTTTCTTAATTTCAAGACCGACATCGGTACCGATTGGGTTCAGGCAGTGGTCAGCACCGTGACGGCGGGCGATGTCACAGCGATGTTCGATAGGATCGACACCAATCACCACGGACGCACCGGCCTTTTTCGCCAGCTGAATGGCGATCTGGCCAATCGCGCCCAGCCCGACAACCACAACGAAATCCCCCACGCGGACGTTAGCATCACGCACGCCGCTCATGGCGAACTGCGCCGGATCGTAGCAAACGGCGTTTTTCCAGGACGCGCCCTGCGGCATTTTGCGCAGCTTATAGTTGTTCACCGCGTTGACGATGACCGTCTCCTGCAATGGGCCGTAGCAGCAGACGCTGTCGCCGATCTGGTATTCCGTCACGTCTGCACCACACTCGATGATGTCGCCGACGATCATGTTCCCCAGCTGAAATTTGCCAAATTCGATGCCGCGCGCTGCCCCTTCCTCACGTGGGGTAAACATCTGCCACTCGGCGTTGAACTCTTCATCGATGAACGGGCTTGCCGCACGAAAATCCACGACTTCGGTGCCGTGCTTCGGCGCGCCATAACGGGCACGAATTTTCACCTCATGCGCTGCAACAGGACGATCTTCGTATTCAACCAGCGCCGCTACACGGGGCGCTGTCGCAACTAATTTTTTCATGACTCACTCCTTGTTAAAATCGGCCGCCTCAGCCCTTCACGCCGCCGGCGGTCAAACCACTTTTAATAAAACGTTCAGACAGGGCATACATAATGACGACCGGGAGCGCCGTCACCAGCGATGCCGCCATCATTCGGCCCCAGATGTAATCTGGCGTACTGAAGAGCGTGTTCAGCCCAACCGGCAACGTGAAGTTGCTGGAGCTGGACAGGAAAATGGAGGCGAACAGATAGTCATTCCACGCCACCATGAAGCAGTAAACAAAGACCGACACCAGGCCAGAGATCGCCAGCGGCATGGTGATGCGGAAGATAATTTGCAGGCGGTTCAGGCCGTCCATCATGGCGGCTTCTTCAATTTCGTCCGGGATGGTGTCGAAGTAGCTGCGCAGCATAAAGACCGCTGTCGGTAACGTCTGAGTCACCATAGTGACGATCAGCGCCAGCTCGGTGTCATAAATGCCGAGCGCGGTGATGATTTTGAACAGCGGCACCACCAGCAGGATCCCGGAGAACATATAGACGGTGTAAAAGCTCGCATTGATCGTCGTGCGCCCCTTAAAGCGCAGTTTGGACAACGCATAAGCGCCCAGCGTGCCGAGAAACACCGCAATGACCGAGGAGGTCAGCGACACCACCATGCTGTTACGGAAGTAATCCACAAACGGGAAAATCAGCGGGTTAAAAATGTCGACGTAATGCTGAAGCGTCCACTCCTGCGGCAGAATTGTCGGATGCAGCGATATCGCCTCTTTCGCGCTTTTAAACGACGTCATTAACATCACAAAAAACGGAAACAGCGTGATAATCAGAAATACCGCCAGCCCCAGATAAAAACCGATGCGGCCCAGTACGCGTTTATTTGTTGCCATTGAGGTTTACCCTTTTTCTGGTCAGCAGAATGACGGCGAAGATGATCACAAACAGCACAACGGAGATCGCAGCCGCTTTGCCCAGGTCATTGAATGCGAAGGCCGTTTTGTAAAGATACACGCCCAGAATATCGACCTTCGTGGTCAGCAGATAAACATCCGCGAACATGTAGAACATCCAGATGGTTCGCAGCGTGACCACCGTTGCCAGCACCGGCATGATGGCGGGCAGCGTGACGATGCGAAAACGCTGCCAGGCATTGGCGCCATCCATCTCTGCCGCTTCGTACAGTGATTTATCAATGGTCTGCAAAATCGCGAGGAACGAGATAAAGGCATACGGGAAGTAGCGCCAGATGGCGAACAGCACCACCAGCACAAAGCTGCTGCCCGGATTGTCGAACCATAGCGGTGCCTGGTCATAGAGATGCAGCAGGTCAACGCCCAGATAGTTCACAATCCCGTAGCCGTTGTTGAACATGTATTTCCAGGCAAACACCAGGGAAATAGACGGCGTCACGTAGGACAGAATCACCAGCGAACGCGCCGTTTTCCGCATACGGAATTCACGGTTAAAGAAGATCGCCACGGCCAGCCCCAGCCCGGTACTGCCGATCACTACCAGCGCCGTGTACCAGAACGTCATCCACAGGGAGTGCCAGAACGCGGCATCGCCCAAAATGCGAATGTAGTTATCCAGGCCGACGAACGCCGCATCAATACGCGGGTTCAGCGGTAAACGTAAAAAACTGATTTCAATATTGGAAATCATTGGCCAGGCCACCAGGCCCCCCAGCAAAATCAGGCTGGGGGCCAACAGCAGCATGGCGAAAGGCATATCTGAACGACCAGAAAACAACGTCTTCATAATTCCCTTCGCAAAGCGCTCCTATCGTTGTGATATCAGGTCAGTCAGTTTTTTCTGGCTGTTGCTTAAAGTCGCATTGAGATCTTTTTGTCCCACCGTCACGTTATGCACCATGGAACTGATAATGCCGGACCCGGTAACGTCTCCCATGCGGGTAAAGTTTTTGTCGCCCACGGCACCAAACACCTGGACGTTCGGGAACTGCGCAATCAGCTCATATGGCAGTTGACCAAAGGCCCTGATCACGTCGTTGTTTTTCCAGGAATCTGTGCCCACCACGAGTTTATTGACCGGTAGCGCGGCGCCCGGAGACATCATGACCCAGTCAGAGGCGTTCTGAGCCTGCTCCATCCAGGTGACAAATTTCTCGGCGGCCTGCGTTTCTTCTTCGGTCTGACCGGTGGTGATGGTCAATGAGGTAATCATGCCGTAGACGGCTGAGGATTTTTCCGTCGGGACCACGAAGCCCAGGTTGGCCGGCGAGCCATCTTTGTAGACCGCAGGCAGGATATAGGTGGAATACACGGCCATAGGCGCAGAGCCGTTCATGAAGGCGTCTTTGATCTCCATGACATCGTTCGAACCCGGCATTGTGGTCGCGGCCAGTGCCTTATAAAATGCCAGCGCTTTCGACATTTCAGGGGTATCGATTTCCACGTTGCCGTTTGCATCAAAGACGTTGGCGCCGCCCGACAAGGCAAACTGCGAGAAGGCCTGCTCGGTCATAACGCTTTCTGCGGTTGGAAGCGCAATACCGTAATGTTTTTTAGCCGGATCGTTGAGCGCCTGACTGGCTTTCAGCAGTTGCTCCCAGTTGTGCGGCTCTTCAATACCCGCGGCTCCGAGCGCATCTTTGTGATACCAGATGCCGGACAGCCAGGCGCTAACCGGCACCCCCGTCCATGCGCTGCCATCTTCCGTGCGAACCACACGTAAAATGCCGTCGTAAAATGTCTCTTCGCCCACCGACTTGATGGCGCGGCCGATGGCGTCACGATCCAGCAGTTGCTCTTTATCCATGACTTTGGCGTAATCATGGCTGATCTCAATCACCTCCGGCAGCGCACCGGTACGGGCCAGCGTAATGACCTTGGTGTTGTAGGCATCTTCTTCAACGGGTACCTGCTTCACCGTAATTGACGGGTTCTCTTTCTCGAATTTCTCGATCAGTTTCGTTATCACCGCCTGGCGTTCCTGTTCCACCGACGAGTGCATAAACTCAATGGTGACCTGAGATGCTTTATCGTCCTTACAGCCTGATAACAGGGCGCACGAAACCAGTGCTGATAACAGCACAATTTTGGGCATTTTCATTTTAGGGTCCTTTTTAGTTTTCTTTAATCCACATTACCTGCCATGGATTGAGGGTCAGATCCGTACCGCTAATATGTTGTCCTGATAGTAATTCCTTACCAGATAGCGTTTGCTCATAAACGGTCTGCATTTTATTGCTAAAATTAAATAATGCTGTAATACGTTCGCCATTTTCAGCAACGCGGATAATTTTAAGAATTTGTTCACCCACTGCGTCGAAAACAGCCTGACTGTCTGGATGGAATGCACTTTCCCCGCGACGAATAGCGATAAGCTCACTCAAACGAGAATAAATTTGAGAACGAATACTCTTCTTATTATTCAGTTCGCTATCGACCTGCCCCGCCGTGTATTTTTTCCGGTTAATCGCGCGGTTATAGCCAAGGCGTTCAACACCTTCATAATCGTTACGCGAACCAAGAATGCTCTGAATATAAACGGCCGGTACACCTGGAAAACTTAACAACACGGCATGCGCGAGGATGAACCGGGCAATACGCTCATCATCTGAACTGTCTTGTAAACTTAAGGCATCAAGATAGGTGACATTAATTTCGTAGGGGCTTCGCGTTCCATCAGGGTTATTTTTCCAGTTGACCAGCGCGCCTTCCTGCTGAAGCTTCTCGACCAGCGAGAGGATCTCTGATTCCGGAAGAATGCCGCGCAGCGGGTTCAAACCGATACCATCATGCGAGGCCAGGAAGTTAAACCAGGTGGTGTGTGTTGAAGGCAGCGCCAGCGACCCCGCCCACTGGCTGAGGGCTTTAACGTCCTGACAATGAACGGCATGCAGCACCAGCGGAGGTAAGGAGAACTGATAGACCATCTGGGCTTCATTTTCACCATCACCGAAGTAAGAGATATTGTCTTTGTGCGGAACATTTGTCTCAGTGATGATCACCGTTCCGGGTGCAACGGCATCCGTAATGGCGCGGAATAACTGGATGAGGCAATGGGTTTGTTCCAGATGGATGCAGCTTGTTCCAGGGATCTTCCACATAAACCCGACCGCATCCAGTCGGATGTAACGCGCCCCTTCTGCAAGGTAATGGAGCAGTACGTCCACCATGGCAATCAGCACCTGCGGCGAGGCAAAGTTGAGGTCGATCTGGTCTTCACTGAATGTGGTCCACAGATGACGAACGCTGCCATCATGCAGCGTAAACGGCGTCAGCAGCGGCAAGGCACGTGGACGCGTCACTGCGGATAAATCGGTTTCGGGGTCGACTGAAATAAAGAAATCTTCATAGCCGGGCTTCTGCGCCAGATAATGAGCAAACCATTCGCTTTTCGCTGACATATGGTTGCAAACGAAGTCAAACATTAAGCTGGCTGACTGTTTTAATTCCGCGACATCCTGCCAGGTACCCGTTTCAGGTGCAACGTTGTGATAATCGATAACGGAAAATCCATCGTCTGACGACCACGGATAAAAAGGTAAAAGATGGACATGGGAAAACGTGCTAGAAAGCCATTCATTATAGAACCGGGTAAATACCGGCAATGCTTTCTCCCCTTTCGCGGAGAACTGATCGGCATAGGTAATCAGAACAACGTCTTTTTCATCCCAGCCTGACTTACGCTTTTCCGTAATATTAACCGCCGCCTGTTCAAGCTTCGTTAATAACACGTTCAGGTGTGCATCTGAAAATGATTCACCGTAAATATGATTGATGATTTTTTTAATTTTTGCGTTCACTTTATTTTCCATGGTAGCGGTCCCACGGACTGGCAATCTACTCCCATGAAAAATATCTGTCAACGCACCTGTGGGCTGAAAAAGGAATTCTCAAAGCAGCGCAACGCAGTAATGTGAGCTGCCGCAAAGAACGAGAAAAAGCAGAGGGGAAATTCATGCCCTCTCTCTGAGCGAGAAAGGGCTTTTGCGCAAGGGATTAGCGTGAAAGGTAGCGGCGGGAAACGCGTTTCGCCAGTTTCTTTAATAGCGGCTCCAGTGCGACCGCCAGCACCATTCTGACCGGCTTACGGGCAACAGACTTGATCGCCCAGCCCGCCACACCCGCCGGACCATAACGTAACGCCGTCATCAGAACCAGTTTACCTGCGATTTTCAGGCCGGGTTTTACCTTCTGACCGGCCTGTTGCCAGTTTTGTTTCATGTATGTTCTCTCTTAAAGCTGACGAAAACGACTTCTCAGCGTAAAGGTATCGGAGGTGACGTAACGTTCCATCTCGCGCAATCGCTTCTCCCCTGCGCTCAGCTGCTCGTCTACCGCATTGAGGAGATCGCTGCTGGTAGGCGTGTTCTCTGCATCCAGTTCACCGTCCGGCATAGGATCGAGTACAAACGACAGAATGACGTATGCCACCAGAGTAATAAAGGCCAGGCCAAAGAAAATCGACAATACGGTGACCACGCGCACCAGTTTTACCGGGACATCCAGATAGTGTGCCAGCCCGGCGCAAACGCCCCGTACCGTGCCCTGCTGTGGAATGCGCCACAGTTTTTTATTCAGATTCAGTCCAGCCATTAACGCTCCCTCCAGTTCGGGTGTTCCGCATCCAGGATAGATTCCAGCGCCTGAATACGTTCGCGCATTTTGTTTGCCTCAGCAGAGAGCTGCGCCAGCCGCTGCTGTTCACTCTGCGACAGCTCACCGCGTGAAGTGCGGTTGCTGTAGTGCAGCCATAACCAGATGGGCAGAACAAACAGCACAAAAATTGTCAGGGGTATTGCCAGAAAAAGCGCGCTCATGTGTACTCCTTGTCTTGCGATGCGGCACGCTCAGGTGCCGCAGGAATTATTATTGATTATCTTGTTTCATTTTGGCTTTCAGCGCAGCCAGCTGCTCGCTAATTTCATCATCGGCTTTCAGGTCAGCAAACTGCTGATCGAGGGTTTTCTGCTTACCGATGCTGTGGCTTTCGGCTTCCGCTTCCATGTGGTCGATACGGCGTTCAAACGATTCGAAACGCGCCATCGCTTCATCCAGTTTGCCGCTGTCCAGCTGGCGACGCACGTCGCGGGACGAGCTTGCAGCCTGATGGCGCAGCGCCAGCGCCTGTTGACGCGCACGGGTTTCGCTGAGTTTATTTTCAAGCTCACCGATCTCTTTCTTCATGCGGGTCAGGGTATCATCCACCAGCGTCACTTCATGTTCCAGCGTGGCAACCATCTCGGTCAGCTTCTGCTTCTCAATCAGCGCAGCGCGGGCCAAATCTTCTTTATCTTTGCGCAGCGCCAGTTCAGCTTTTTCCTGCCACTCGTTGAGCTGGGCAGTCGCCTGCTCGATACGACGCGTTAACTGCTTTTTCTCTGCCAGCGCGCGGGCGGAGGTGGAGCGTACTTCAACCAGCGTGTCTTCCATTTCCTGAATCATCAGGCGCACCAGCTTCTGCGGATCTTCCGCTTTCTCCAGCAGCGAGTTGATGTTGGCGTTCACGATGTCGGCAAAACGAGAAAAAATACCCATAATTCAATCCTCATAGTTCTGTTATCGGGCGATGCCCTGCTGTGTAGTAAATACAATTCCCGTGCCAACTTTTTATCTTATTGATTTTACTGAATCTGATTGATATTTACCCAGCCAGAGACTATTCTCACCTGGTGAATATCACTAAGGAGTGGTTAATTTCATCATGGCTGAATACAAAGACAATTTGCTTGGCGAAGCGAATAGCTTTTTGGAAGTGCTTGAACAGGTGTCACGCCTCGCGCCGCTGAATAAACCGGTGCTAATCATCGGGGAACGTGGAACCGGTAAAGAACTCATTGCTAATCGCCTGCACTTTCTGTCTGGCCGCTGGGACGGTCCCTTTATTTCGCTTAACTGCGCGGCACTGAATGAAAATCTGCTCGATACGGAGCTTTTCGGTCATGAAGCCGGCGCCTTTACCGGCGCACAAAAACGCCATCCCGGCCGTTTTGAGCGCGCCGATGGCGGAACGCTTTTCCTCGACGAGCTGGCCACCGCGCCGATGCTGGTGCAGGAAAAGCTGCTGCGCGTCATAGAGTATGGCGAACTGGAACGCGTTGGCGGTAGTCAGCCGCTCCAGGTCAACGTTCGCCTGGTGTGCGCCACTAACGCCGATCTGCCCGCGATGGTGGCAGAGGACAAATTCCGCGCCGACCTGCTGGACAGGCTGGCTTTCGATGTCGTTCAGCTGCCGCCGCTGCGGGAGCGACGTAGCGATATCATGCTGCTGGCCGATCAGTTTGCCATTCAGATGTGCCGGGAACTGGGCCTGCCGCTCTTTCCGGGCTTTAGCGAACAGGCCACCGAGACCCTGCTCGGTTACCACTGGCCGGGAAATATTCGTGAACTCAAAAACGTGGTGGAACGGTCCGTTTACCGTCATGGCAGCAGCGAGTCCGAGCTGGACAACATTATACTCGATCCGTTTCGGCGCGAGGTTAAACAGGCCCCTGCCCCTGCCCCGGCAGCGCGCCAGCAGGGTCCGGCGTTGCCGCTCGATTTACGCCAGTTCCAGCATCAGCAGGAGCAGCAGCTGCTCGAGCAGAGCCTGAAAGAGGCGAAATATAATAAGAAACGGGCGGCTGAACTGCTGGGTCTGACCTACCATCAGTTAAGGGCATTGCTCAAAAAACATCAAATGCGCTGACATTATCAGCACTTACCCCCAGACATTTTTACGAAGCAGGCGTAAGTGCGATACACTTTGCAGATCGAATCTAAAAACCTTAAAAACTATGCGCCTGGTTTTATCGTCCCTGTTTGCACTCGGTCTGTTCAGCAATCTGGCCTTTGCTGCGCCCGATCGCGCTGTGCCCCCTGATATCCGTGAGAGCGGTTTCGTCTATTGCGTCAGCGGACAAGTTGATACCTTTAATCCGCAAAAGGCCGGGAGCGGCCTGATTGTTGATACGCTGGCCGCACAGCTCTACGATCGCCTGCTCGACGTCGATCCTTATACCTATCGGCTGGTTCCGGAGCTTGCCGAAAGCTGGGAAGTGATGGATAACGGCGCCACGTACCGCTTCCGTCTACGCGATGATGTTGCTTTTCAGCACACCCCGTGGTTTACGCCAACCCGCAAGCTCAACGCGGATGACGTGGTTTTCACCTTCCAGCGCATCTTCAACCGCAATCATCCCTGGCATAACGTCAACGGCAGTAACTTCCCCTATTTCGACAGTCTGCAATTCGCGGACACGGTCAAAAGCGTGCGCAAGCTGGATAACCGCACCGTTGAGTTTCGCCTGACGCACCCGGACGCCTCCTTCCTCTGGCACCTGGCGACGCACTACGCCTCCGTCATGTCAGCGGAGTACGCGGATCAGCTGACGAAAAAGGATCGTCAGGAACGCCTCGATCGTGAGCCCGTGGGCACAGGGCCGTTCCAGCTGGCTGAGTACCGCGCCGGACAATACATTCGCCTGCAACGTCACGATAATTTCTGGCGCGGCAAACCGCTGATGCCGCAGGTTATCGTTGATCTGGGATCAGGAGGAACTGGCCGCCTCTCCAAACTGCTGACCGGCGAGTGCGACGTCCTTGCGTGGCCGGCGGCCAGCCAGTTAACGATTTTGCGCGACGACCCCCGCCTGCGCCTGACTCTGCGCCCGGGGATGAACATCGCTTATCTGGCATTTAACACCGATAAGCCGCCGCTGAATAATCCGGCCGTGCGCCATGCGCTGGCGTTGGCGATCAACAATCAGCGTCTGATGCAGTCGATTTACTACGGTACCGCGGAAACCGCCGCCTCGATTCTGCCGCGTGCCTCATGGGCCTATGACGGCGAGGCGAAGATCACGGAATATAATCCGGCCAAAGCGCGCGAACAGCTTAAAGCGCTGGGGGCAGAAAACCTGACGCTACAGCTTTGGGTGCCTACCAGCTCTCAGGCGTGGAACCCCAGCCCGCTGAAAACCGCCGAGCTGTTGCAGGCAGATATGGCGCAGGTGGGCGTTAAGGTGATCATCGTTCCGGTCGAGGGCCGTTTCCAGGAGGCGCGTCTGATGGACATGAACCACGACTTAACGCTGGCTGGCTGGTCTACCGACAGTAACGATCCGGACAGCTTCTTCCGTCCGCTACTGAGCTGTGCGGCGATAAATTCCCAGACCAACTACGCCCACTGGTGTAACCGTGAATTTGATGCCGTGCTGCAAAAAGCGCTGGCTTCTCAGCAGCTTGCGTCACGCATTGAAGCCTACGATGAGGCGCAAAATATTCTGGCCAGAGAGCTTCCCGTATTGCCGCTTGCCTCATCCCTGCGCCTTCAGGCCTACCGTTACGATATTAAAGGGCTGGTACTTAGCCCGTTTGGTAACGCCTCCTTCGCGGGCGTGACCCGTGAGAAAGAGCAAGAGGTGAAAAAGCCATGATTATCTTTACCTTGCGTCGGCTGCTGTTACTGCTGGTCACACTGTTCCTACTGACCTTTGTCGGCTTTAGCCTTAGCTACTTTACGCCGCACGCTCCGCTTCAGGGCTCATCCCTCTGGGACGCCTGGCTGTTCTGGTTTAACGGGCTGCTGCACTGGGATTTTGGCGTGTCCAGCATCAACGGACAGCTCATCTCCGAGCAGCTTAAGGTGGTGTTCCCGGCCACCATGGAGCTGTGTATACTCGCCTTCGGCTTTGCCCTTATGGTGGGGATCCCGGTGGGGATGCTGGCGGGAATTTATCGCAATAAATGGCAGGATAAATTCATCAGCGCGCTTGCCTTAATTGGCTTCTCTATCCCAGTCTTCTGGCTGGCGCTGCTGCTAACCCTTTTCTTCTCATTGACGCTGGGCTGGTTGCCGGTGTCGGGGCGTTTTGATCTGCTGTATAACGTGCAAACGGTGAGCGGCTTCGCCATCGTTGACGCCTGGCTTTCTGATTCAGTCTGGCGCGACGAAATGATCGTAAGCGCGTTGCGCCACATGGTGCTGCCGGTGCTCACGCTGGCCGTCGCGCCCACCACCGAAGTGATCCGCCTGATGCGTATCAGCACCATCGAAGTCTTCGAGCAAAACTATGTTAAAGCCGCGGCCACGCGCGGGCTGTCTCGTCTGACGATTTTGCGCCGCCACGTGCTGCACAATGCATTGCCGCCGGTGATCCCCCGTCTTGGGCTGCAATTCTCAACCATGCTGACGCTGGCGATGATCACCGAGATGGTCTTCAGCTGGCCGGGCCTTGGGCGCTGGATGATCAACGCGATTCGCCAGCAGGACTATGCGGCTATCTCCGCCGGCGTGATGGTGATTGGCTCACTGGTTATTATTGTTAACGTTGTTTCCGATATTTTGGGTGCCATGGCCAACCCGTTGAAGCATAAGGAATGGTATGCCTTACGATAACGTCTACAGCGAAAAGCGCACGCCCGGTGCGCTACGTACCGTGTGGCGTAATTTTTACGGCGACACCACGGCAATGATCGGCTTTTACGGCTGCATTGGCCTCGTGTTGCTGTGCGTTTTGGGTTCGTGGTTTGCGCCGTATGGCATCGATCAACAGTTCCTTGGTTACCAGCTTTTACCGCCGTCATGGTCGCGCTACGGGGAGGTTTCTTTCTTCCTCGGTACTGACGATCTCGGACGCGACGTGCTAAGCCGTCTGCTGAGCGGCGCGGCCCCCACGGTGGGCGGCGCATTTGTGGTGACGCTTGCCGCGGCGATCTGCGGCCTGGCGCTGGGTATTTTTGCCGGATCAACCCACGGGCTGCGCTCAGCCGTGCTTAACCATATTCTGGATACCCTGCTCTCTATTCCTTCGCTGCTGCTGGCGATAATCGTCGTGGCCTTCGCGGGGCCGCACCTGACGCACGCGATGTTTGCCGTCTGGCTGGCGATTCTGCCGCGCATGGTGCGCTCGGTTTACAGCCTGGTTCATGACGAACTGGAGAAAGAGTATGTCGTCGCCGCCCGTCTGGACGGTGCCACCACGTTCAATATTCTGTGGTTTGCCGTGCTGCCTAATATTGCCGCCGGGCTGGTGACGGAGATCACCCGCGCCCTGTCGATGGCGATTCTGGATATCGCGGCGCTGGGCTTCCTTGACCTGGGCGCGCAGCTCCCTTCTCCGGAATGGGGCGCTATGCTCGGCGATGCGCTGGAGCTGATTTACGTTGCGCCGTGGACGGTCATGCTGCCGGGCGCAGCCATTATGGTGAGCGTTCTGCTTATCAATCTGCTGGGCGACGGGATCCGCCGCGCAATCAATGCGGGGGTGCAATAATGCCGTTACTTGATATCCGCAACCTCACCATCGAAATCAAAACGGGTGAAGGCTGGGTTAAAGCCGTGGATCGCATCAGCATTACCCTTGCAGAAGGCGAAATCCGCGGTCTGGTGGGCGAATCGGGTTCAGGTAAAAGCCTGATCGCCAAAGCCATTTGCGGCGTGTCGAAAGACAACTGGCGCGTCACAGCCGACCGTATGCGCTTCGACGACATCGATCTGTTGCGTCTCTCACCCCGCGAACGCCGCAAGCTGGTGGGCCATAACGTCTCGATGATTTTCCAGGAGCCGCAATCCTGTCTTGACCCGTCCGAGCGCGTGGGCAAACAGCTGATGCAGAACATCCCCGGCTGGACCTATAAAGGCCGCTGGTGGCAGCGTTTCGGCTGGCGTAAGCGCCGTGCCGTTGAGCTATTGCACCGCGTCGGGATCAAAGATCATAAAGACGCAATGCGCAGCTTTCCGTATGAACTGACCGACGGTGAATGCCAGAAAGTGATGATAGCTATCGCCCTGGCCAATCAGCCGCGTCTGCTGATTGCGGATGAACCCACGAACGCGATGGAGCCAACGACCCAGGCGCAGATTTTCCGCCTTCTTACGCGTCTGAATCAGAATAACAACACCACCATTTTGCTGATCAGCCATGACCTGCAAATGCTCAGCAAGTGGGCGGATAAAATTGACGTGATGTATTGCGGACAGACGGTAGAAACCGCGCCAAGTGAAGACCTGGTGACGACGCCGCATCATCCCTACACGCAGGCGCTGATTCGGGCGATCCCTGACTTTGGCAGCGCGATGCCGCATAAGAGCCGTCTGAATACCCTGCCCGGCGCGATCCCGCTGCTGGAGTCGCTGCCCATTGGCTGCCGTTTGGGTCCGCGTTGCCCGTATGCTCAGCGTAAATGTATTGAAACACCGCGCCTGACAGGGCCGAAAAACCATCTGTTTGCCTGTCATTTCCCGCTGAACATGGAGAGAGAGTGAAATGGTCGAAACCTTACTGGAAGTGCGTAACCTGAGTAAGACCTTTCGCTATCGTACAGGCCTGTTTCACCGTCAGACCGTCGAGGCGGTTAAACCGCTGAGCTTCACGCTGCGCGAAAAGCAGACGCTGGCGATTATCGGTGAAAATGGTTCGGGCAAATCGACCCTCGCAAAAATGCTCGCGGGCATGGTAGAGCCGAGCGGCGGTGAAATACTGATTGACGATCATCCTCTGGAATTTGGTGACTACTCTTTCCGCAGTCAGCGCATCCGGATGATTTTTCAGGATCCGTCGACATCCCTCAACCCGCGCCAGCGTATTTCGCAGATCCTGGACTTCCCGCTGCGGTTGAATACCGACCTGGAGCCGGAAGCGCGTCGCAAACGGATTGTCGAAACACTGCGTCTGGTAGGCCTCCTGCCCGACCACGTGAGCTATTACCCCCACATGCTGGCTCCGGGCCAAAAGCAGCGTCTCGGTCTGGCCCGCGCGCTGATCCTGCGCCCGAAGGTGATTATCGCCGACGAAGCGCTGGCGTCGCTGGATATGTCGATGCGTTCGCAACTCATCAACCTGATGCTGGAGCTACAGGAAAAGCAGGGGATCTCGTATATCTACGTAACTCAGCACCTGGGCATGATGAAGCACATCAGCGATCAGGTGCTGGTGATGCACCAGGGTGAAGTGGTTGAGCGCGGCAGTACCGCTGACGTGCTGGCCTCCCCGCTCCACGACCTGACAAAACGCCTGATTGCCGGACACTTTGGTGAAGCGTTGACGGCGGACGCGTGGCGGAAAGATCGTTAGCCGTTGCGTAACCCGCTTGCCAGCAGAGTAAACACCCCAATAGCATGCGGCAGCGCCTTCTGCGGCTCATCGCTCGCGGCAATCATCAGGGCAGCATTCAGCGCAGCGCCGTTTAGCAAATGGGCTGCGACTTTTGCATCCATTTTTTTAAGCACGTTGCGTTCGATTAATGTTTCAATGGTCCGGCGGGTCGACTCAAGACAGCTGTTCTGGCTGGGCCATTGCGCCGGATCGCCCAGTACGGCCGGGCCGTCAAGCAGCACAATGCGCTGAACTTCCGGAACGAGCGCCATGTTGATGTAGGCGATACCTTCCGCCAGCAGTCGCTCCCAGTCATCGTCTGCGGCCGCGGCAACGGCTTTCGCGTTAGCCGCCATTTCGCTGTCTATCTGCGCGACTACCGCCGCCAGTAATCCTTTCTTATCGGTAAAATTATGATACAGCGCGCCGCGCGTTAACCCCACGCTTGCCGTCAGTTCATCCATCGACGCTGCGGCATAGCCTTTTTCAGCAAAAGCCTTCCGCGCCGCCTGAATCATTTTTTCGCGATTTTCCTGAGCCGTTTCAGCACGACGTTTCGTAGCCATAGAACTTCCTATAAAAGCGGTATTTTTAATTTGACATACGCGGCGTATGTGAATTACCTTTTTTTCACATACATCGCGTATGTTACTTCTCTTAAGTAACCACAACAACACCTCTGACAGAAAAGGAAATGCCATGCCTACACGTAATCCTGTCTTCCCTGCCAGTCGACATGCCCTTTATGAGGAGCATGGCTATTCGGCTGCCATTCGCTCTGGCGATCTGTTATTTGTTTCCGGTCAGGTCGGCAGCCGCAGCGATGGCACGCCTGAACCTGACTTCGCCGCTCAGGTGCAACTCGCATTCGATAATTTACAGGCGACTCTGGCCGCCGCAGGATGCACGTTTGACGATCTGATTGATGTCACGACGTTTCATACCGATCCTGAAAATCAGTTCCCCGTCATCATGGAGGCGAAAAAACGGGCCTTTCCGCAGCCACCTTACCCCAACTGGACGGCTATCGGCGTTAACTGGCTGGCCGGATTTGATTTTGAAATTAAGGTTATTGCCCGAATCCCCTCGCCAGCGAATGAATATCCACCCCTATAAGCGTGAAGGCCAGCTTCTGGTTGGATGAGGCGAACCCAGCCCCCGGTGATATACTGCTGGAATACGCACGAAACAGCCTGATGAAGCGTCAGTTCAACGTCTTCCATGAGCCCAGTCAACGCCCTGAAGCGAGAAATATCGTGACACAAGGGGCTGTGAGTGGGCTATAATTTCGAGCTAATTTCGAATGATTTTGAAATACTGCCTGTAACGCTATGAATTACAAGGCAAAATAAGCAATGAATATAAGGATTAAAGCTATGGGTTTTCTTTCCGGTAAGCGCATTCTGGTGACTGGCGTTGCCAGCAAACTGTCCATCGCATACGGCATCGCACAGGCTATGCATCGCGAAGGCGCTGAGCTGGCGTTCACCTACCAGAACGACAAGCTGAAAGGCCGTGTTGAAGAATTTGCCGCGCAGCTGGGTTCCAGCATTGTTCTGGAATGTGACGTTGCACAAGACGAAAGCATTGATGGCATGTTTGCTGAACTGGCAAAAGCATGGCCGAAATTCGACGGTTTTGTTCACTCCATCGGCTTCGCTCCAGGCGATCAGCTGGACGGCGACTACGTGAACGCGGTTACCCGTGATGGCTTCAAAATCGCGCACGATATCAGCTCTTACAGCTTTGTTGCGATGGCAAAATCCTGCCGCGCAATGCTGAACCCGGGCGCAGCCCTGCTGACCCTGTCCTACCTGGGCGCAGAACGTGCTATCCCTAACTACAACGTGATGGGTCTGGCGAAAGCGTCTCTGGAAGCCAACGTTCGCTACATGGCGAACGCAATGGGTCCTGAAGGCGTGCGTGTTAACGCCATTTCTGCGGGTCCAATCCGTACCCTGGCCGCTTCCGGCATCAAAGATTTCCGTAAAATGCTGGCACACTGCGAAGCGGTTACCCCGATTCGTCGTACCGTTACCATTGAAGATGTGGGTAACTCTGCGGCATTCCTGTGCTCTGACCTTTCCGCGGGTATCTCCGGCGAAGTGGTTCACGTTGACGGCGGCTTCAACATCGCTGCAATGAACGAGCTGGAAATCAAATAAGCCTGTAACTCTCTTCCCGCCAGGGGAGAGAGTTTTCTCCCTCCCCGCACGTCGTTATTCCGTTCTGCTATTTGTTATCACCTAACAATATTTTTCCCCTCATCCGCCTTACGCCAGGATATTGATCGCCATTTTGAGATCAAGGAACGCCCATGGAACAACGCCGTTTTTCCGGCAAAGGCCACTGGTATCATGAAACCCAGTCGAATCATTCGCAGACGGATGTTCTGCCGCTGGTGCCTGAAGCCGCTAACGTCGACGATCGTTTTTTGCTCGATTTAGCCCTGCCTGATGAGATCCTCGCAAGCTGCGCTGGCTGGCTCACACCTGCACGAGCTCTCTGTCACCTCCTGTTCCCGCTTGATACTCCTGTTAACCGTCTGCACACGCTTAGCGCCTACGACAGGCTGAGCACGGCCTTAACGGTTGCGCAAGCGTGTGGCGTCCAGCGGCTCTGTAACCACTACGCGGCGCTGCTCGCCCCCCTTCCGGGCCCCGACTCTTCCCGGGAAAGCAATCGACGCCTTGCAGAAATCACCCAGTATGCCCGCCAGTTAGCCAGCTCGCCCGATGTCATCGACGATAAAGCCCAACACCAGCTTGATGAGGTTGGGCTCACGACGTATGACATTGTGCTTATCAACCAGATCATCGGTTTTATCGGTTTTCAGGCACGCGTAGTTGCGGTGTTTCAGGCGCTGCTCGGCCATCCGGTACGCTGGCTGCCCGGACACCACATTCAGCCCCATACGCTACCGATCAGCTTCCGCAGATGGGCCGCCACGCTACCCGCGGTTGAACTAAAATATGCCAGCGCGCTTCAGCTTGAGGCACTCTCACGCTGGCAGGCGGAACCGGCGCTACAGGCGCTCACGCCGGTGCTGTGCCATGAACCGATGCTGCTTAATCTGACGGGCGACATTCTGGTTAACCATCCGCAAAGCGAAGGTCCCTCCTCTTCGATGCTCTCAGCCGCCCATACGCTGCTCGCCGCTTCGCCGGATCGCTTTAGCGCCGCCCAGTTAACGCCCCTGACCGAGTCGGGTATCCCGCCAGAAACCGCCATTAATTTGCTCACCCGACACGCGTTTTACGGCTGGCTGGACCGCCTGCGCGTGGCGCTCGGCAGAGAGGAATAACCGTACTCTTTACCTAAAGAGCGCTTGCTGTAGCAGTGAGAATCGCGTAAAACTGTCAGCCGCTCAATGGCTACGAAAATAGAACATTATGTTTCAGGACAACCCGCTGCTTGCGCAGCTTAAACAGCAACTGCATTCCCAGACGCCGCGTGCAGAAGGGGTCGTAAAAGCCACGGAAAAGGGCTTTGGCTTTCTGGAAGTTGACGGACAAAAGAGCTACTTCATTCCGCCTCCTCAGATGAAGAAAGTGATGCATGGCGACCGCATTTCGGCCGTTATTCATACCGAAAAGGAACGAGAGTCTGCCGAGCCGGAAGCACTGATCGAGCCTTTCCTGACCCGCTTTGTCGGGAAAGTGCATAAAAAAGACGATCGTCTCTCTATCGTGCCGGATCATCCTCTCCTGAAAGAGGCTATTCCGTGCCGCGCCGCGCGTGGCGTTGAGCATGATTTTGTAGAGGGTGACTGGGCCGTTGCTGAGATGCGCCGTCATCCATTAAAAGGCGATCGCGGCTTTTACGCCGAACTGACCCAGTTCATCACCTTTGGCGACGACCACTTCGTGCCGTGGTGGGTGACGCTGGCGCGCCATAACCTGGAAAAAGAGGCGCCGGATGGCGTGGCGACAGAAATGCAGGACGAGGGCCTGGAGCGTCGCGATCTGACCGGGCTGGACTTTGTCACCATCGACAGCGCCAGCACCGAGGATATGGACGACGCGCTGTACGCGGAAGAAGCCGCGGATGGCAAACTGCATCTGACCGTTGCCATCGCCGACCCTACCGCATGGATTGTCGAAGGCAGCAAGCTGGACGAGATGGCCAAAGTGCGTTCATTCACCAACTACCTGCCGGGCTTCAACATCCCGATGCTGCCGCGCGAACTTTCTGACGACCTCTGCTCCCTGCGTCCCCATGAAGTGCGTCCGGTACTGGCGTGCCGCATGACCATCGCGGCTGACGGTACCATTGAAGAAGATATCGAATTCTTCGCCGCCACCATCGAATCCAAAGCCAAGCTTGCCTATGACAACGTCTCCAACTGGCTGGAGAACACCGGTAGCTGGACACCTGACTCTGAGAATATTGCCGCGCAAATTCGCCTGCTGCACCGCGTCTGCCTGAGCCGCAGCGAATGGCGTCAGACCCACGCGCTGGTCTTCAAGGATCGCCCGGACTACCGTTTCGTGCTGGGTGAAAAAGGCGAAGTGCTGAACATCGTCGCTGAGCCACGCCGTATTGCCAACCGCATCGTTGAAGAAGCGATGATTTCCGCCAACATTTGTGCCGCACGCGTGCTGCGCGACAAATTAGGCTTCGGCATTTACAACGTGCACACTGGGTTCGATCCGGCGAACACCGAAGCGCTGGCTGCCCTGCTGAAAACCCATGACGTACACGTCGATCCTGAGGAAGTGCTGACCCTGCAAGGTTTTTGCAAACTGCGCCGCGAGCTGGACGCGCAGCCGTCAGGGTTCCTTGACAGCCGTATTCGCCGTTTCCAGTCCTTCGCGGAAATCAGCACCGAGCCAGGCCCGCACTTTGGTCTCGGCCTTGAGGCGTACGCCACCTGGACCTCCCCGATCCGTAAGTACGGCGACATGGTTAACCATCGTCTGCTGAAAGCGATCGTTAAAGGGGAATCTGTTGCCCGCCCACAGGATGATACGACGTTGCAGATGGCAGAGCGTCGCCGTCTGAACCGTATGGCGGAGCGTGATGTCGGTGACTGGTTATACGCGCGCTTCCTGAATGATAAGGCAGGAACTGACACCCGTTTCCCGGCTGAAATTATCGACATCAGCCGAGGCGGTATGCGCGTACGTCTGGTGGATAATGGCGCCGTAGCCTTTATCCCTGCCCCGTTCCTGCATGCCGTTCGCGACGAGCTGGTTTGCAGCCAGGAAAACGGGACCGTGCAAATTAAAGGCGAAACGGTTTACAAGGTCACTGACGTGATTGATGTCACCATCGCTGAAGTTCGTATGGAAACCCGCAGCATTATCGCGCGCCCTGTCGCCTGATAATCACCTGGAATATCGGCCATCTTCTTAATGGATGGCCGATACTTCTCTCCCGTAGTATCTCCCGCAAAATCATCGTTTTTACTCACACTTTTCAGTATTCCACCGCCATGTATACCGCGGGGTGGAGAGCGCGAAAGAAGACGCCTTTCTGACGAAGAACGGCAGGGTTATCTTTTTGCTCAGCGCATGCCTGCTGCCGAATTCGGGCGATGGCTAAAGCACTATCAGGCCAGGAATGCCCGTTAGCGCCGTTTTACACTAATCCCCCCTGGAACCCGCAGCCTGAGGGGTTTACATTTGTCACTTTCATTTAACGAATTTAGTTATTGCATTTTTTTACCTTCTCTTTTGAACCAATTTTCTGCATCATTGATAATATTAACTTTTCGCTTCAGGGTGAGCTTATGTCTAACATTGATGCAGCAGCCGTGGCACAGCGTATCGATACCGTGCTGGATATTCTTGTCGCGGGTGATTATCACTCTGCTATCCGTAATCTTGAGATCCTCAAGTCTGAACTGCTGGCTGAGAACGGCGCCGATAACGCACCAGACTCCACTCAGCCAAAAGCCCCGTGGGAAGTTTAACCACGTCTTTTCCGCCTTTGTCTTTTAAATGGATGCTATGAATTCCCGACAACAAATCATTTTGCAGATGGTGATCGATCAGGGACGCGTTAGCGTGGTCGATCTCGCTAAAGCCACCGGCGTTTCTGAAGTCACCATCCGTCAGGATCTGAATCTTCTGGAAAAACAGAGCTACCTGCGTCGTGCGCACGGTTATGCCGTTCCACTGGACAGTGACGACGTCGAAACCCGCATGATGAACAATTATGCGCTCAAGCGGGAGCTGGCGGAGTTTGCGGCATCCTTAGTGAATAACGGTGAGACCGTCTTTATTGAAAATGGCAGCAGTAACGCCCTTCTGGCACGCACGCTTGCCGATCAAAAAGACATTACCATCATCACCGTCAGTAGCTATATCGCCCACCTATTGAAGGAAACTCGCTGCGAGGTGATCCTGCTGGGCGGTATTTACCAGAAGAAAAGCGAAAGCATGGTCGGGCCTTTAACGCGTCAATACGTTCAGCAGGTTCACTTCAGCAAAGCCTTTATTGGTATTGACGGCTGGCAGCCTGACACCGGTTTTACCGGCCGCGACATGATGCGCTCCGATGTGGTTAACGCCGTGCTCGCCAAAGAGTGTGAAGCAATTGTGCTGACCGACAGCTCTAAGTTTGGCGCCGTGCACCCGTATACGATGGGGCCTGCTTCGCGCTTCAGCCGCGTAATTACGGATGAGCGTTTGCGCGAGGAATACCGCCAGCAATTAGAACAGGACGGCCTGACTGTTGATATTGTGAAAAAAACGGCCTGATTATCCTGCTGCGCCCGAATAAAGGGCGCACTTAAACCTTTCTCTGAGATTATTCCGATCCCTCCTTTAAGAGTTTTTACCTGTTGAAACCTTTCTAAATACGTAAAATTAATATTAGCGATATAACAGGAAGTGACTATCACCTGCGTGATGATGAAACGCCTGCGCGACCAGCTTTCACGGAAACAGAATTTAAGTATGAATATTGTCTATACTTAATATGCATTCCTTTCCGTGAATCGATAATTCAGGAGAAAGTATTATGACCTTTACCAGCAAAAAATTAGCCGCCGCTGTTCTGGCAATCACTGTAGCAATGTCCCTTAGCGCCTGCTCTAACTGGTCTAAACGTGACCGTAACACCGCAATTGGTGCCGGTGCTGGTGCGCTTGGTGGTGCAGTGTTAACGGATGGTAGTACGCTGGGTACGTTAGGTGGTGCTGC
This sequence comes from Enterobacter cloacae complex sp., assembly GCF_900322725.1. Classification (NCBI taxonomy): domain Bacteria; kingdom Pseudomonadati; phylum Pseudomonadota; class Gammaproteobacteria; order Enterobacterales; family Enterobacteriaceae; genus Enterobacter; species Enterobacter cloacae complex sp. The sequence goes on from NZ_LT991957.1 coordinate 4,500,376, forward strand.
CGTAGGTGGTGTTATCGGTCACCAGGTGGGCAAATAATCACCATAACGGTTCTCACCGGTATAATAATATATTTTGTATTTTCAGGTCTGACTTACGCACGTAAAAAAAAGAGCCACGGCAATGTCCGTGGCTCATTTATTTTAGCCGCCCGCCAGTTTGACTTTCATGCCTTTGGCTTCCAGCAGCGATTTAATTAAATCGCGTTTATCGCCCTGAATTTCAATAATGCCGTCTTTCACTGCCCCACCGCATCCGCATTTCTTTTTAAGCTCAGCGGCGAGTTTTACCAGCTCTGTATCATCCAGATCGACGCCGGTGACCAGGCAAACGCCTTTGCCCTTTCTGCCGCTGGTCTGGCGCTGGATCCGCACGATGCCGTCGCCTTTCGGGCGTTCCGCTTTTTCTTTTGGCTCTTCGATGCGCCCGGTATCCGTTGAATAGACCAGACGACTGTTGGCGTCACGCATTATGCCCCCTTTTTCAGTGATGCATTAATCGCTTTCAGGGTCTCTGCCGGATGAGCAGATTGCGTCACTGGGCGACCAATCACCATATAGTCTACACCCGCGCTCAGCGCCTGCTCTGGCGTCATGATGCGTCGCTGATCTCCTGACTCACTGCCCGCCGGACGAATACCCGGCGTCACCAGCTTAAAGTCGCGGCCTAACTCAGTTTTGAAGCGAACCGCCTCCTGAGCGGAACAGACCACCCCATCAAGGCCACACTGTTGCGTGAGGCGGGCGAGACGCTCCGCATGTTCGGTAGGTGACAACGTCACACCCAGGTCGCGCAGATCGGATTCATCCATACTGGTCAGGACGGTGACGGCGATCAGAAACGGTGCATCATTACCAAACGGCATCAGCGCTTCGCGCGCCGCTGTCATCATCCGTGCCCCGCCGGAAGCATGAACGTTAACCATCCACACTCCCAGTTCAGCCGCCGCAGCAACGGCGTGCGCAGTGGTATTAGGAATATCGTGAAATTTCAGGTCGAGGAAAACGTCGAAACCACGCTGGTGCAGATCGCGAACGATTTGCGGACCGAACAGCGTAAACATCTCTTTGCCGACTTTCAGACGGCAATCACGGGGATCAATACCATCAACAAAGGCCAGTGCGGCATCACGGTTATTGTAATCCAGAGCAACAACAACGGGAGAATCGGTAACTACGCGGGAAGTGGAGGAAGTAACAGACGTCATGACCAGCCCTTTTCGTCTATGGGCGCACAGCGGCGCGGAACAGATAAACGGCGTGCATTCTACCTGCCATCGGCATAAATGAACAGAATCGAATGCTTTTCCTGCTGAACCACAGACCGCACGGTGCTGATGGAAGAGATGCAGTCATTAGTATGTTGTAACTAAAATCAGGTGTTTTAAAAAATCACTGCCCGTCCAGACCACGGATTGGCTTAATGGTGGACCACGCACGGCATGAAGGGCAATGCCAGTAGAGCGAGTAAGCGGTGAAGCCACATTTCTGGCACCGATAGCGCGGTTTACTCCGCACCTGCTCGCCCACCATGTCTCGCAGCACCATCAGGCTCTCTTTAGCGCGCCCCTCTTCTGCATCGTTAAGGTGGTAATCCATCAGCTTGTGGAAGACGCGCATCGTCGGATGGCGCTGCAACTGACGGGTAATATACACCTGGGCGGTATCACTCCCTTCGTGCTGTTCGACGACGTCGGACAGCATCAGCTCGGCGGTAGCCCCGGTGTTCTCTTCAACGCAGCGGCGCAAAAACGCAACCCATTCATCCTGCTTACCCAACTGTTGATAGCAGGTTTGCAGCATTTCCAGCGTTTCGCTGACCAGCTCTTTGTCCTGATCGATAACGCGAAGCAGGCTTTCCACCGCTTTAGCGTAATCACCGTTTGCCATAAAGACCCGCCCCATCATGATCGAGATGCGGGCGCTGTTGCGATCGGCCGCGGCGCCTTTCTTGAGCAATGCCATGGCTTTATCCATGTCATCGCTACCCATTTGCTGAAGGGCCAGCTCGCAGTAAAAGTGGGCAATCTCAACGCGCTGTTTGTCTTTGCCGAGTTTGACCAGCCGTTCAGCTGTATCAATCGCTTTTTGCCAGTCGCTGGTAGCCTGGTAGATTTGCAGAAGCTGCTGAAGCGCACCGATACGGAAATCGGTCTCATCCACCAGCTGGGAGAACATGTCTTCAGCGCGATCGTAAAGCCCCGCCGCCATATAATCTCTGCCCAACTGCTGCACGGCCAGCAAGCGTTGCTCATAGGTCAACGACGCGCTTTCCATCAGGGTCTGGTGGATACGGATGGCACGGTCAACCTCTCCGCGCGAGCGGAACAGGTTTCCCAGGGTGAGATGCGCCTCCACGGTGCCGGTATCCTCTTTGAGCATGTCGAGGAACAGATCGACCGCTTTATCCTGCTGATTGCTCAGCAGGAAGTTCACCCCCGCAACGTAGTCACGGGAGAGTCGGTTTGCTTCATCCTGTTTTGTTTGTTGCGCGCTTCTGCGGCCCATATACCAGCCATAGGCTGCGGCGACAGGCAAAAGCAGAAACAACAACTCCAGCATATTCGATTATTCCTTGACTACCGGCACACCAGAGCTCGCCGGAATGTCAGTCGCAGGCGTAAGTTGATGTTCAAGTCGTTTAATTTTACGTTCAGCGCGAACAAGAGAAACACGAACCTTAAGCCAGAACAGGCCGCATACGAGCCAGCCAATGACAAAACCCGCTGCGAATAACACGGCCAGCAGGCTCGACACCCGGTACTCGCCCTGCGCCAGCAGATAGTTGAAACTGACCTGTTGATCGTTTTGCGCGCCCAATGTGACTGAAATGACAAAAATCGCCAGTACCAGTAAGAAAATGAGTAAATATTTCACATGACTTCCCGTTATGTGGTTCGAGCGTATAAAGCGTGTTCAACTCACTGCAATCAGCCTTATAAGCTACCATTTTAGTGGCGGGCGCGAAATGGAAAAAGTGACGCGCCCTTCATGGATTTATGGTCAAATTGCGGAATATCAACCTTCAGGTTCCGCCAGACTCCCTTTCGGCTATTTCTTGCTCCTCTTGCGGCGGCGGCGTCAGTGGTCCACAAAAACGTTGTGCAAGCCATGTCGCCAGCGTCACCAGTATCCACGAGATCAGCGTTGCCACCACTAAATCACGCGGCCAGTGCATCCCGAGCAGCATTCGGCTGCCCATTACGCCTGTCGCCCAGACAAGCAAAATCGCAATCGTGAGGGTACGCCGACGCGGCCACAGAAGCCCCACGCCGAGCAACGCCCAGCTGGCAGCAAACATTGTATGACCGGAAGGAAAGGCAAAGCCGGTCTCTTTTTGCCAGTGTTTGCGTAAAAAGGCCGGGATATCCTGCTGTTCCGCAAGCTGTTCTTTCACCAGCGCCCCGCGATCCTTACGCTTTAAAGTGTAGAACTCATCTACCGGAATATGGTGCGTTTTTTCCAGCCAGACAACAAAGGGACGGGGCTCCTGCACGCGATCCTTCACCCATGACTTCACACCCTGCCCCACAAGAATGGCGCCACCGAGAATGGCAAACAGCACCAGCGCCGCGCGAAGGCGAAAGCGCAGGCACCACAGAAACCATGCACAGAGCAGCACATGCGTAATAATCCCCCACGGCTGGGTAACCGTTTCGGTTATCCAGTATAAGGCTTTCAGCCATGTCCCGTTATGTCCAGGCTGCCACATCCAGCCGGAGAACCAAACGACAAGGGGTATAACTAGCAATACGGCGGCCCCGGCGGCCGTACGTCTGGCAATTGAAAGCATGTCCTCTCCTTTTTGACTAAGCACCACAATCATAACTGAATTTCATCATTCTGGTGGATATGTCGGATCGTGCGTTTAACGTCCGTATAGCGTGGTGGTGATTAGGTGAAGTTGCCGGGCTTGTGGCAAAATAGGCGAATACAGAAAGCAAAATGGGGCACAGGCACGAAACGTGTCAGCCTTCTCTGGAGAATCACATGCAGCTTAAACGTGTGGCAGAAGCCAAACTGCCAACCCCATGGGGCGATTTCCTGATGGTGGGTTTTGAAGAACTGGCAACCGGACAAGATCACGTCGCGCTCGTATACGGTGACATTTCAGGACAGACGCCGGTACTGTCTCGCGTTCATTCAGAGTGTCTGACCGGTGACGCGCTGTTCAGCCTGCGCTGTGACTGCGGTTTCCAGCTCGAAGCCGCCCTTTCTCATATCGCAGAGGAAGGCCGTGGCGTACTGCTTTATCACCGCCAGGAAGGACGCAATATCGGGCTGCTGAATAAAATCCGCGCCTATGCGTTGCAGGATCAGGGCTACGATACGGTCGAAGCCAACCATCAGCTCGGCTTTGCTGCTGACGAGCGCGATTTCACCCTGTGCGCGGATATGTTCAAGCTGCTGGGCGTGGACGAAGTGCGTCTGTTGACCAACAACCCGAAAAAAGTAGAGATCCTTACTGAAGCGGGCATCAACATCGTTGAGCGCGTGCCGCTGATTGTTGGCCGCAACCCGAAAAACGCGCACTACCTCGATACCAAAGCCGCCAAAATGGGCCATCTGCTGAGCGAGTAATCGCAAAACGCCCGGCACGTCTGCCGGGCGAGTTTTATCAGTCCAGCATCTTACGAATCACATAATGCAAAATGCCGTCGTTCTGGTAATAGGTCAGTTCTGTTGCGGTATCAATGCGACACCGGCACTCCAGCACCTCAGTTCGACCGTCTGCTCGCGTTAACTTTACGGGCACCGTTTTACCCGGTTGCAGATTTTGCAGACCGCTGATATCAATCTGCTCTTCCCCGGTCAGCCCCAGCGTTTTACGCGTCACGCCCTGCGGAAACTCAAGCGGCAGGATCCCCATCCCGATCAGGTTTGAACGGTGAATACGCTCAAAGGATTCGGCAATGACCACGCGAACCCCCAGCAGACGCGGACCTTTCGCAGCCCAGTCGCGGCTGGAGCCGGAGCCGTACTCTTTCCCGGCAATCACGGCCAGCGGCGTCCCTTCCTGCTGATACTTCACGGCAGCGTCATAAATTGAAATGACCTCCGTATCCGGCAGGTGGCGCGTCATGCCCCCTTCCACGCCCGGCACCATTTCATTACGAATGCGGATGTTGGCAAAGGTCCCGCGCATCATCACTTCGTGGTTACCGCGACGCGAGCCGTAGGAGTTAAAATCACGTCGCTCCACGCCCCGGCTTTGCAGATAACGTCCCGCAGGGCTGTCCGCTTTGATGCTTCCCGCCGGGGAGATATGGTCAGTCGTGACGGAATCCCCCAGCATGGCCAGGATCCGCGCACCCTGAATATCCTTCAGCGGTGCGGGCTCTGCCAGCATCTCATCGAAGAATGGCGACAGGCGGATATAGGTGGAATCATCCTGCCAGTCATAGGTATCGGAACCCACCACGTCGATCGTTTTCCACTCCGGCGTCCCTTCAAACACTTCCGCATACTCTTTGCGGAACATCTCGGTGGAGACTTTCTCGACCGCACGCGCAATTTCACGCGATGATGGCCAGATGTCTTTCAGATAGACCGGTTCATTCTTGCGATCGTGACCAATTGGATCGGTCGCCAGGTTAATGTTCATGTTTCCGGCCAGAGCGTAAGCCACAACCAGCGGCGGCGAGGCCAGCCAGTTGGTCTTCACCAGCGGATGAATACGCCCTTCAAAGTTTCGGTTACCGGAAAGCACCGCGCCAACGGTCAAATCCCCCTGCTTGATCGCCACTTCAATAGGTTCAGGAAGTGGACCGGAGTTACCGATACAGGTGGTACAGCCATAGCCCACCAGGTTAAAGCCCAGCTCGTCGAGATAAGGCGTGAGTCTGGCCTGCGCCAGATAATCAGACACCACTTTCGAGCCCGGCGCCAGAGACGCTTTCACCCACGGCTGTGGCTTGAGCCCCAGCTCGACCGCCTTTTTCGCCAGCAGCCCGGCGGCCATTAGCACGCTCGGGTTGGACGTGTTGGTACAGGAGGTGATAGCGGCGATGACCACGGCGCCGTCAGGGAGCTGATACTGATGCCCGTTGAGCACGTAGTCCACCGGACGGTGATCTTTTTGCGCGGCATTGACCTCCAGCTCATTGCTGGCGGCAAAAGCTTTCGGTACGTTGCTCAGCGCGACGCGGTCCTGAGGACGTTTCGGCCCTGCGAGGCTTGCCTCAACGGTGCCCATATCCAGCTCCAGCGTACTGGTAAATACCGGCTCGTCGCCCGGGTTACGCCACATGCCCTGCGCTTTAGTGTAGGCCTCGACGAGAGCAACCTGCTCCTCGCTGCGACCGCTGAGACGCATATACTCAAGCGTTACGCTATCAATCGGGAAAAAGCCGCAGGTTGCGCCATATTCCGGTGCCATATTAGCGATGGTGGCGCGGTCCGCCAGCGGCAGAGAATCCAGGCCATCGCCATAAAATTCAACGAATTTACCTACCACGCCATGCTTACGCAGCATCTGGGTGACCGTCAGGACCAGATCCGTGGCGGTAATGCCTTCGGACAGCTTACCGGTGAGCTTAAAGCCCACCACATCGGGAATGAGCATTGATACCGGCTGGCCAAGCATGGCCGCTTCCGCTTCGATACCGCCCACGCCCCAACCCAGTACGCCGAGGCCGTTAATCATGGTCGTGTGAGAGTCGGTGCCCACCAGCGTATCCGGGTACGCAACCCACGCCTTATCCTGCAACTCACTCCAGACGGCTTTACCAAGATATTCCAGGTTCACCTGGTGGCAAATTCCGGTGCCCGGTGGAACGACGCTGAAGCGGCTGAACGCCTGCTGACCCCATTTAAGGAATACGTAGCGTTCATGGTTACGTTCCATTTCCAGACGGACGTTTTCGCCGAACGCATCGTCGTCACCGAAGTGGTCGACGGTGACGGAGTGGTCGATGACGAGGTCTACCGGGGAGAGTGGATTAACCTTAGCGGTATCGCCCCCGAGACGCTTGACGGCTTCACGCATGGCGGCCAAATCCACAACCGCCGGCACGCCGGTGAAGTCCTGCATCAGCACCCTGGCCGGGCGATAGGCAATTTCTCTGTCTGCATGTGCATTCTTAAGCCACCCTGCAAGAGCCTGGATATCCTCCTCGGTAACCGAGTCGCCATCCTGCCAGCGTAAGAGGTTTTCCAGTAAGACTTTCAACGACTTGGGTAACCGCGAAATGTCCCCAAGCGTCCTTGCAGCCAGCGGTAAGCTGTAGTAGTGCCAGGTTTTATTTTCCGCCTGTAACGTGTCCTTACTGGCTTCGCGTAGGGTTAACGACATAAGCTCCTCCTTAAAAACAGGGATGTCCTGACAATCATCAGGGCTGTAATTAAAGATAACACAAAGATGTCGTAACGTTTTGATAACAACCCAAATTGATAAATTTCGGAATGGTCCAACGCGAGGGATAAAACAAAAAACCCCGCCGTGGCGAGGTTTTACGATTTAGTGGAGAGCCAGCCAGATAAGCTGACACCAGAAGAGGATCGACGCTGAGAATACGCCGAGCCATGACCAGTATTTTACGGTTGTCATGTTATTTGTCATAGGGACACCAGTCTTTAATTATTTGAGGTTCCGAGGTCTGCCCTCGATCTATATTGCTGATGTGTATTTATTAAAGAGTACAAAAGCGCACAGTCTTTATTCAGACTATTTGCATCATTACGCAAAAAGCAAAATTATTGTTTTTTGGGCTCGTCTTCCGCGAACACATCAATAAAGGCCTGCTGTTGTGGCGTCAGTTTCCAGGAGGCTGGCACGCTGGTTGCTGGCACCTTGCGCGCTTTGTGAGCATTGTCACGAAGCTGACATATCTCTTTTCGCACTTCCGTACGCACCGTCATGACCATATTCAACCCCAGAATTTCCAGAAAAGGAGAGCAACCACCACCCAGAACAGGGCAGAGCCAAGAAAGACCGCCAGCCAGGCTTTACGCTTAAGTGCGGGATCCCTTTGCGGTTCTTCACTTCCTGACGGCATTGCTAACCTCATACAATCGACATCGCTTATCATTTAGAGACCAAACAATTGGCACAAGTAATCATCTGATGAGATAAATCCTAAAGAAACTTTAGCCGAAAAGCCAGTGAATTTACGCATCTGGGTCTGGGAAAAATTCAATCTTTTGACCAGAAATAAATAATTGAAAAGAATAATTTGCACACCTGTAAATTAGTTTCTACTTTTGTCGCAAATTTGCGACAGTAAAACCCCAATCATCAAATGGGTTATGACGATATATGACAGTGGGCGCAAATGAGGTTAATTCTAATTTAGCTTAAAGAGGAATGGCGGTATCTTTCCGCAGGAGAAAGATACCGGATGTGATTATTTGGCGGGAAGTTTGATGTCTTTAAACATCTCTTCGATATCTTCGTTGGAGCGTAACGCTACGGCCGTATCTACCACGTCACGCGTTAAATGGGGCGCGAAGCGTTGAATAAAATCATACATATAGCTGCGCAGGAACGTGCTGCGACGAAAACCAATCTTGGTGGTGCTGTGGCTGAAGATATCATGCGCGTCCAGACGCACCAGATCCGGGTCTGAGACAGGATCCACCGCCATGCTGGCAATAACCCCCACGCCCAGGCCCAGACGCACGTAGGTTTTTATGACGTCCGCGTCCGTCGCGGTGAAGACAATCCGAGGCGTTAATCCGGCGCGGTTAAAAGCGGTGTCCAGCTCAGAACGGCCCGTAAAACCGAACGTATAGGTCACCAGCGGGTATTGCGCCAGCTCTTCTATTGTCACTTCACCCTTACCCGCCAGCGGATGGTCAGGGGTCACGACAATGGAGCGGTTCCAGTGGTAGCACGGCAACATAACCAGGTCATCGTACAGATGAAGGGCTTCCGTCGCGATGGCAAAATCGGCATTACCTTTGGACACGGCCTCGGCAATTTGTGTCGGCGATCCCTGATGCATATGCAGGGAAACGCGGGGATAGCGTTCAATGAAACCTTTAATCACCCCGGGAAGCGCGTAACGCGCCTGGGTGTGCGTGGTGGCAATATACAGTGAGCCTTTATCCGGCCAGGTGTGTTCCCCTGCAACGGATTTAATGGCATCAACTTTGGAAAGCACTTCCCGCGCAATGCGGATAATTTCCTGTCCTGCCGGCGTGACCTGCGTCAGGTGCTTACCGCTGCGGGCAAATATCTGAATACCCAGCTCATCCTCGAGCATACGCACCTGCTTGCTGATGCCGGGCTGCGAGGTATAAAGGCCTTCTGCGGTGGAAGAGACATTAAGGTTGTGATTAACGACCTCAACGATATAGCGAAGCTGCTGTAATTTCATGCCAGACCATCCGATTTAACGCACGCGACAATCGCTTAAGACGATTTAATAATAAGAAACGGGTTAACTATAACCACTATATCATTTATAGCCAGGCTGTATAGTACGGAACAAAAAATAATAACGAGGTAATAAAAAAGGGCCGGAGATCCGGCCCTTTCACAGGTAAGTTACGGTAAGAGATGATTATTTTTTGCCTTCAACCCATTTACCGTCAACAAAGAAGGCTGACCATCCGGTCGCTTTACCCTCTTTTTCTGCCGCCACATACTGCTGCTTCGTTTTACGGCTGAAACGCACCACGGTTTTGTTGCCTTCCGGATCCTGCTGTGGCGCATCGGCCAGGTAACGCAGTTTCTCCGGCAGGCGATCGCGGAAGCGGTACAGTTCTTCGACCAGCGGCGCACGAGTCTCGCGCGATTTCGGGAAGGTATTAGCGGCCAGGAACACCCCGGCAGCGCCGTCACGCAGGACGAAATAGGCGTCTGACTTCTCGCACGGCAATTCCGGAAGCGGAACCGGATCTTCTTTCGGCGGCGCAACTTCACCGTTACGCAGGATCTTACGCGTGTTTTTACAGTCGTCGTTGGTACATGCCATGTACTTACCGAAGCGTCCCATTTTCAGGTGCATTTCGGAACCACATTTCTCACACTCCACGACCGGACCGTCATAGCCCTTAATGCGGAACTCGCCTTCTTCGATCTCATAACCGTCGCAGGTCGGGTTATTGCCGCAAACGTGCAGCTTACGTTTCGGATCGATCAGATAGCTGTCCATCGCCGTGCCGCATTTCTTACAGCGGCGTTTGGCGCGCAGCGCGTTGGTTTCCGCATCGTCCCCTTCCAGCACGTTGAGAACTTCGTTCTCCGGCACGAGGTTGATGGTGGTTTTGCAGCGCTCTTTTGGAGAAAGTGCATAACCAGAACAACCGAGGAATACGCCCGTTGTTGCAGTACGGATCCCCATTTTGCGGCCACAGGTTGGGCAGTCGATGCTGGTGAGCACCATCTGGTTAGGCAGCATGCCGCCTTCTTCAGGATCTTTCTCAGCTTTCTCAAGCTGGCTGGTAAAATCGCTGAAGAAGCTGTCGAGAACTTTCTTCCACTCGGCCTTATGGCTGGCAACCTCATCGAGGCTGTCTTCCATCTGCGCGGTGAAGTCATAGTTCATCAGCTCACGGAAGTTAGCTTCCAGACGGTCGGTGACAATCTCACCCATTTTTTCAGCATAGAAACGACGGTTCTCAACACGAACGTATCCACGATCCTGAATGGTCGAAATGATTGACGCATAGGTAGACGGGCGACCGATGCCGCGTTTTTCCAGCTCTTTTACCAGCGATGCTTCGCTGAAACGCGCAGGCGGCTTGGTGAAGTGCTGAGCCGGGACCAGATCGACCAGCGACAGCTCGTCCCCTTTGTTGACGGAAGGCAGCGTTCTGTCTTCATCACCTTTGCGCAGCGCAGGCATTACTTTTGTCCAGCCGTCGAAGCGCAGGATACGACCGCGCGCTTTCAGGCGGAAATCACCCGCACCAACGGTCAGCGTGGTGGAGTCGTATTTCGCTGGCGTCATCTGGCAGGCCACGAACTGGCGCCAGATCAGCTGATACAGCTTCTGCGCGTCCGCTTCCATATCCTTCAGCGATTCGGCCAGGACGGAAACGTCAGAAGGACGAATCGCTTCGTGCGCTTCCTGAGAGTTCTCTTTGCTGGCGTACTGATTAGGACTGTCCGGCAGGTATTTCTTACCGAAGTTATCCTCAATATAGCCGCGCACCATGCTGACAGCGTCCTGGCTCAGGTTGGTGGAGTCAGTACGCATGTAGGTAATGTAACCCGCTTCATACAGACGCTGGGCCATCATCATGGTTTTCTTAACGCCGTAACCCAGACGCGTGCTTGCCGCCTGCTGGAGCGTTGACGTGATAAACGGTGCGCCAGGCTTGCTGCTGGTCGGTTTGTCTTCACGATCCAGAACCTGATAACGCGCTTTTTCCAGCAGCGCCACGGCGGCCATGGTCTGGTCGCGATTTTCAGGACGGAACGGCTTGTCGTTGTGGTGGCTCACCTGCAACGGCAGCGCATCGCCGCCCGGCGTGGTGACGTTGGCATCCACCTCCCAGAACTCTTCCGGGACGAACGCTTTAATTTCGCGTTCGCGTTCAACAACCAGACGTACGGCCACGGACTGCACGCGCCCCGCAGACAGGCCGCGAGCGACCTTTTTCCACAACAGCGGCGAGACCATGTAGCCTACAACGCGGTCCATAAAGCGACGCGCCTGCTGAGCGTTGACGCGGTCGATATTCAGTTCACCCGGCTTTTCAAACGCCTGACGAATCGCATTCTTTGTAATTTCGTTAAACACTACGCGGCTGTAGCGTTTGTCATCACCCCCGATCACTTCCCGCAGGTGCCATGCGATGGCCTCCCCTTCGCGGTCAAGGTCGGTTGCGAGATAAATGTGGTCTGCTTTTTCAGCAAGCTGCTTCAGCTCGTTAACGACTTTTTCTTTGCCTGGCAGCACTTCGTATTGTGCATCCCAGTTGTGCCATGGGTTAACACCCATGCGGTTGACAAGCGCGCTACGTTCATCCTTTTTAGGCTTTTTAGCCCCTTTGGTGGAGGTAGAGTCTGCGCTCTTTTTGCTGGCTGAACCACTGGTCGGCAAATCGCGAATGTGACCAACGCTGGACTTAACCACGTAGTCATTGCCCAGATATTTATTGATCGTTTTGGCTTTTGCCGGGGACTCAACGATGACGAGAGCTTTACCCATATTCACCTTTACCTAATTTAATTCTTCCAGGAATACGCCGCACGTTGATTTCCCTTCCGCTGACGACGAGCCATTGATATTGCGACGTCGTCAGGGGATATCAACCCCTATGTCTTACCGAACGTCAGAATGGCGACATCCAGGTCATTGAGTTTTCGGGTATTTTTCTCACATCAAAGTTCATTCGTGACGAATTCCCGGTCGAATGTCAAGCAATTCTGTTGCCAGAATGACGAAAGCGCACACTGTACCTGATAAAATTCGTTACGCAACTTTATTAGCATGCAAAAGCAATTCCCGCCAGCCAATCCCCTTTCCTTATCCCCTCGGATAACAGGGAAAATTTGCCCCTGAAGCGACCCAGGCGTAGACTATTGTCACTGTTTAAGGAGTGGAATATGCAGAAAACGACCCAACCCATTGACCGAGCTTCTCTGCTTATCGAAGCAAACAAACTCATTCGCGACCATGAAGACACCCTGGCGGGGATCGAAGCGACTGGCGTGGAACAGCGTAATGGCGTGCTGGTGTTCAGCGGTGAATATTTCCTTGATGAACAGGGGTTGCCAACCCCGAAAAGCACCGCCGTATTTAACATGTTTAAATACCTGGCGCATGCCCTCTCAGAGAAGTATCACCTGGTCGATTAAAAGTAAAAACGCGAGGCATATGCCTCGCGTTTTTCTTTAGAGCAACGGCTTTTGTCCGCGCTGCAACCAGCGCAGCAGCAGGCGATCCGCGCTTTCTGCCGCACTACTGGTAAAACGGTCGAGGAGGCGCTTACGACGGGTGAAGCGCACCCCCACCAGCTCACGGCCTTCCATCAGGTTTATCAGGAGATCGTCGCTGGTACCCACTTCATCCACCAGCCCTTTCTCCTGCGCCTGCGTGCCGTACCAGTGTTCGCCCGTAGCTACCTGCTCAATGTCCAGCGTTGGGCGCATGCGGTGCACGAAATCTTTGAACAGATGGTGGGTTTCGTTCAGATCTTCCCGGAACTTCTGCCGACCCTCTTCGGTGTTCTCGCCGAGCAGCGTGAGCGTACGTTTGTACTGACCCGCCGTATGCAGTTCGATATCGATCTCTTTGTTTTTCAGGAAACGATTGAAGTTAGGGATCTGCGCGACCACGCCAATCGAGCCGATAATTGAAAAAGGTGCTGCGACGATTTTATCCGCCACGCACGCCATCATGTAGCCGCCGCTCGCCGCGACTTTATCTACCGCTACGGTGAGCGGGATCTGTTTATCACGCAGACGCTGTAACTGCGACGCCGCCAGTCCATACCCATGCACGACGCCGCCGGGGCTTTCAAGGCGTACTACAACCTGATCCTGCGGTGTCGCCACGGCCAGTACCGCCGTCACTTCTTCGCGCAAAGAGGAGACTTCATGCGCATCCATGCTGCCTTTAAAATCGAGCACATAGACGCGCGGCTTTGGATCAGCCTGCGGCGCGGCGAGCTTTGCTTTCGCCTTCGCCGCTTTGGCTTCCTGCTTACGTTTTTTCTTATGGGCTTTTAGCCACAGCTTCTGTTGATGATCGTCCAGCAGCGCCAGAGACATCTCCTCCTGCATCTCTTTATACTGCTCGCTCAGGCGGGTAATGCGTAACTCACCACGCTGACGCTTACGCTGCGTCAGGTTGACAATCAGAGCGGCAATCACCGCGATAGCAATAACCACCGTCGCGATTTTCGCCAAAAACAACCCATATTGAGAAAGTAATTCCACGCGTCCACCTTGATTTAACCACGAATCTTTCACGCCAGTGTACAACAGCCCTGCGCGGGCGTCTCGCTCTGGACATTACCTCTGCGAGGCGGCTTCAGGAATCCCCCTGTTCTGGTTTAAATCTTTGCAAATTGTTAATTTCCCAGCGTTCTGTCCTGTAGACTGATTGAATTCTGACGCTGTTTCGGGCATAAAGCCGAAAAGTCATAAATAAAGGTGCAAGTCACGCTCAATGCGCCTGAGGAGCCACCGTGCATTATCAGCCACAAAAAAACCTTCTACAGAACCGCATCATTCTGGTTACCGGTGCCAGCGACGGAATTGGTCGTGAAGCGGCGCTGACCTATTCTGAATATGGTGCGAACCTTATTCTGCTGGGACGTAATGAAGAAAAGCTAAAATCCGTTGCCCGTGAAATCGAAGACGCCGGCGGTACGCCCACGCCCTGGTATACGCTCGATCTGCTGACCTGCACGCCAGCGTCATGTCAGGCCCTTGCCCAGCGCATCAGCACGCATTATCCCCGTCTTGACGGCGTGCTGCACAACGCGGGATTGCTGGGCGAAGTGCGCCCGATGGATGAACAGGATCCGGAGATTTGGCAGCAGGTGATGCAGGTTAACGTCAACGGGACGTTTTTCCTGACCCAGGCCTTGCTTCCTTTATTACTCAAATCAGATTCTGGCTCGCTGGTGTTTACCTCCTCCAGCGTAGGTCGTCAGGGCCGTGCGAACTGGGGGGCTTACGCAGCCTCAAAATTTGCCACCGAAGGAATGATGCAGGTGCTGGCTGAAGAGTATCAAAACCGCCATTTGCGGGTAAACTGCATTAACCCTGGCGGTACGCGCACCAAAATGCGTGCGAGTGCGTTCCCGACAGAAGATCCGCAGAAGCTTAAAACCCCGGCCGATATCATGCCCCTTTACCTGTGGCTGATGGGTGACGACAGCCGTCGTAAAACCGGTATGACCTTCGATGCCCAGCCAGGCCGCAAACCGGGGATATCGCAATGAGTGAAGACCGTCATCAGCAGCGCCAGCAGCGTCTGAAAGAACAGGTTGACGCACGTGTGGCCGCCGCCCAGGACGAACGCGGGATCCTCATCGTGTTCACCGGTAACGGCAAAGGCAAAACCACAGCCGCCTTCGGTACCGCCACCCGCGCCGTTGGTCATGGGCAGAAAGTGGGCGTGATCCAGTTTATCAAGGGGGAATGGCCCAACGGCGAGCGTAATCTACTCGAACCGCATGGCGTTGAGTTCCAGGTTATGGCGACGGGTTTCACCTGGGATACCCAGAACCGGGAAACGGATACCGCAGCCTGCCTCGCCGTCTGGGAGCATGCCAAAAGAATGCTCTCTGACCCGACGCTGAATATGGTGTTGCTGGATGAGATCACCTATATGGTGGCCTATGACTACCTGCCGCTGGAAGCCGTGCTGGAGGCGCTCAGGAATCGCCCTGCACACCAGACGGCGATCGTCACGGGGCGCGGGTGTCATCGGGATATTCTGGAGATTGCAGATACCGTCAGCGAGCTGCGTCCGGTTAAGCATGCGTTCGATGCGGGTATCAAAGCGCAGATAGGGATTGATTACTAAAGAAAAAAGCCCGGTATCTTTACCGGGCTTTTCGATTAGCCGTTGTTATTGCGGCTGCCAGAGCGGCGATTGCTGCTGACCTGGCTGTGACGCTTCACCGCACGGCGGATCTGATTTGCCTTCATGCGACGACGATCTTTTTCCACCGCCACTTTCGAGGTGGTTTCTGGCGTCAGGCCAACCAAATCGCGCAGGTAGTTGGTCTGGGTCAGATCCAGTTCGGTATACCCGCCGCGTGGCAGACCCTTAGGCAGCAGAATGTCGCCATAGCGGACGCGGATCAGTCGGCTCACCTGTACGCCTACCGCTTCCCACAGACGACGAACCTCGCGGTTACGTCCTTCTGTCAGGGTCACGTTGTACCACTGGTTAATGCCTTCACCACCGGTAAACTTGATGGTTTTGAACGCCGCAGGGCCGTCTTCAAGCTGAACGCCACGCGACAGATCGCGCAGTTTGTTCTCATCAACCTGGCCGAAGACGCGCACGGCGTATTCACGCTCCACTTCACGACTCGGGTGCATCAGGCGGTTTGCCAGTTCACCATCGGTGGTGAAAAGCAGCAAGCCGCAGGTGTTCACGTCCAGACGCCCCACGGCAATCCAGCGGGCGCCACGCAGTTTTGGCAGACGGTCAAAGACCGTCGGGCGGCCTTCCGGGTCGTTGCGGGTACACAGTTCGCCTTCCGGCTTGTAGTAAGCCAGTACGCGACAGATCTGTTCAGCAGACTCTTTCACGGAGATAAGATGGCCGTCAATGCGGATCTTGAGCCCCGGTACGATTTCTACGCGGTCGCCGAGCGTGGCAATTTTGCCGTCCACGCTCACGCGGCCTGCTTCAATAATGGCTTCGATTTCACGGCGCGAACCGTGGCCGGCGCGCGCCAGCACTTTCTGTAACTTCTCGCTCATTGAGCTTCCTCAGGTGTCGCCTTCACAGGCGTCGAATCAGGTCAAAAACAGGGCAGCGCCCTGCTTTGATGGCCGCGTAGTATATCTGCTTACACCCTTACAAGAAAGGCTTTACATCGCCCACGCCTTCACGAATGACTTCTGGCGCATCTTCGGTGAGATCCACCACGGTGGTCGGCTGCTGGCCGAGATAGCCGCCGTGAATAATCAGCTCCACCACCTTCTCCAGACGATCTTTGATCTCTTCCGGGTCGGACTCGGTAAATTCACTCCCCGGCAGCATCAGCGATGTGGAGAGCATCGGCTCGCCGAGGGTTTCCAGCAGCGCCTGGGCGATCGGGTTAGACGGCACGCGCATCCCGATGGTTTTGCGTTTTTCCTGCAACAGCCGGCGCGGCACCTCTTTCGTGCCTTTCAGGATAAACGTGTAGTTACCCGGCGTGTTGTTTTTGATCAGACGAAAGGCCACGTTGTCGACGTACGCGTAGGTCGACAACTCGGAGAGGTCGCGACACATCAGGGTAAAGTTGTGGCCGTCCGGCAGCTGGCGGATGCGACAGATACGCTCCATCGCCCCTTTGTCTTCGATTTTACAGCCCAGCGCGTAGCCAGAATCGGTTGGGTAAACAATTACGCCGCCTTTGCGGACGATTTCCACAGCCTGATTAATCAGGCGTGGCTGCGGGTTATCCGGATGGATATAGAAAAACTGACTCATACTTCCCTCTCTTCAATTTGCTGTGGCTGTTCCCAGAGCTGCCAGACAGGCTCAACGCCCGCAGGTAACCAGAGCTTGCGCCCCAGTTCAATCCACGCGCAGGGCTGATGGAAATCTGAACCCTGTGACCCAAGCAGGCCAAACTGGCGGGCGTAGGTCGCAAGCTGCGAACGCTCATTGGGAGCCTGCTGACACTGGGCAACTTCCATCGCCTCACCGCCGCATTCGGCAAAGTGCGCCAGCAGCCTTTTCAGCCATTTAGCAGAAAGATTATACCGCCCCGGATGGGCCAGTACGGCCTTACCACCAGAATGATGAATGACATCAATAGCTTGTTTTATTGTACACCACTGGGGGGGAACGTATCCGGTTTTCCCGCGCGCCAGATACTTTTTAAAAACATTCGCCATGGTCGTCGCTTTACCGGCTTCAACCAGAAAACGGGCGAAATGGCCGCGCGTTACCGCCCCGCCGTTCGCGAGCTTACGCGCGCCTTCCAGCGCACCGGGAATATGCGCCTTCTCAAGACGTTCGCCTATCATCTCCGCGCGCTGATTGCGGCGTGCTTTTTGTTCTTGCAAAAAAGCCCGCATTGCCGGATGTTCTGTATCTATGTTCAGGCCAACGATATGAATTTCGTGGTTTTCCCAGAGCGTGGAGATCTCAACCCCGGGTATGAGATTTAGCGCCAGTCCGCTGCGGGCAATCTCCGCACGCGCGGCGGGGATGGCGTCGGTTGTGTCGTGATCGGTTATTGCCAGCGTGCCGACACGCATTTCAACGGCGCGATGGACCAGGGCTTCGGGCGTCAGCAGGCCATCTGAAGCCTGCGTGTGGCTGTGTAAATCATAAATTACGGCGTAGGTGGTATCGCTCAAAGCACTTCCCATAACAGTCTGGAGACATCCGAAGCCCCTATGATACCGACTTACCGTGAAATACTGAAATCAGGGGTTGACAACACGCCATCGAACTAGTTAACTAGTACGCAAGTTCACACGAGAAAGGTATCTGAAAATGACAGCACATTTCGCTCTGCACGGTTGGTGGCGTACTTCCTGATCTTCGGGCAGTGTCACGCGTCTGCGAAATGCAAACAGATACCCGCCCGCTACCCAGCGGGCTTTTTTTTGAACAAAATATGAGAACAACAACATGCAAACAGCCAAACCACACCTCGAACTGCTGACCTGCGAGGCGGCCTATCGCCATAACCCTACCGCGCTGTTTCATCAGGTGTGCGGCGCACGTCCCGCGACGCTGCTGCTGGAGTCTGCGGATATCGACAGCAAGGACGACCTCAAAAGCCTGCTGCTGGTTGACAGCGCGCTGCGCATTACCGCGTTAGGTGACACCGTCACCATCAAGGCGTTGTCTGACAATGGCGCGTCGCTGCTGCCGCTGCTGGATGCGGCGCTGCCTTCAGGCATTGAAAATGAACGGCACCCGGACCTGCGTATTCTGCATTTCCCGCCGGTGAGCCAGCTGCTGGATGAAGATGCCCGCCTCTGCTCGCTGTCCGTTTTCGATGCCTTCCGCCTGCTGCAAAATCTGGTCACCGTGCCGGAAGATGAGCGCGAGGCGATGTTCTTTGGCGGGCTGTTTGCTTACGACCTGGTAGCCGGCTTTGAAGATTTACCGGAAACCGAGCAGGGCAATCGATGCCCGGACTACTGCTTCTACCTTGCCGAAACCCTGCTGGTGATCGACCATCAGAAAAAATATACCCGCATCCAGGCCAGCCTGTTCACCCCGTCGGGGTCTGAAAAAAACCGCCTTGAGCAGCGCATCGCGCAACTGCAACAGCAGATGTCGGAAGCACCGCCTGCGCTGCCGGTGCAGCGCATTGAGGAAATGACCTGCGAGGTAAGTCAGACCGACGATCAATACGGCGCGGTGGTACGTCAGATGCAAAAAGCGATTCGCGCCGGGGAAATTTTCCAGGTGGTGCCGTCCCGTCGTTTCTCACTGCCCTGCCCGTCGCCGCTGGCGGCTTACGATGTGCTGAAAAAAAGCAACCCAAGCCCGTACATGTTCTTTATGCAGGACAATGACTTCACGCTGTTTGGCGCGTCGCCGGAAAGCTCCCTGAAGTACGACGCCACCAGCCGACAGATTGAGATCTACCCGATTGCGGGCACCCGTCCACGCGGCCGTCGTGCCGATGGTTCCCTGGACCGCGATCTCGACAGCCGCATCGAACTGGAAATGCGTACCGACCACAAAGAGCTGTCCGAGCACCTGATGCTGGTTGACCTGGCGCGTAACGATCTGGCGCGAATTTGCACGCCGGGCAGCCGTTACGTAGCGGATCTGACCAAAGTAGACCGCTACTCCTTCGTCATGCATCTGGTTTCCCGCGTGGTCGGTGAGCTGCGCCACGACCTCGACGTTCTGCATGCCTACCGCGCCTGCATGAATATGGGCACCCTGAGCGGCGCGCCGAAGGTGCGCGCCATGCAGCTGATTGCCGAAGCGGAAGGACGCCGTCGCGGCAGCTACGGTGGTGCGGTGGGCTATTTCACCGCTCACGGCGATCTTGATACCTGCATCGTGATCCGCTCCGCCTACGTTGAGGACGGCATTGCTACCGTCCAGGCCGGGGCCGGGATTGTTCTTGATTCTGTTCCGCAGTCTGAAGCTGACGAAACCCGCAGTAAAGCACGCGCGGTACTGCGCGCCATTGCTACCGCACACCATGCACAGGAGATTTTCTGATGGCTGACATTCTGCTGCTCGATAATATCGACTCCTTTACCTACAACCTGGCAGATCAGCTGCGTGCGAATGGTCATAACGTTGTTATCTATCGCAACCACGTTCCGGCTCAGACGCTGATTGACCGTCTGGCGACCATGCAAAACCCGGTGCTGATGCTCTCCCCGGGGCCGGGCGCGCCGAGCGAAGCGGGCTGTATGCCTGAACTGTTGACACGCATGCGCGGCAAGCTGCCGATTATCGGTATCTGCCTCGGCCACCAGGCAATCGTGGAAGCCTACGGCGGTTACGTCGGTCAGGCGGGTGAGATCCTGCATGGTAAAGCGTCGAGCATTGAACATGACGGTCAGGCGATGTTTGCCGGACTGCCGAACCCGCTTCCGGTGGCGCGTTACCACTCGCTTGTCGGCAGCAATATTCCGGCCGGGCTGACCATCAACGCCTCGTTTGAAGGAATGGTGATGGCGGTTCGTCATGATGCGGATCGCGTCTGCGGGATGCAGTTCCACCCGGAATCTATCCTGACGTCCAATGGCGCGCGCCTGCTGGAGCAAACGCTCGACTGGGCGCTGCAAAAGCTGGAGCAGACCAATACCCTGCAACCGATTCTGGAAAAACTGTATCAGGCCCAGACCCTGAGCCAGCAGGAGAGCCACCAGCTTTTCTCCGCCGTCGTGCGGGGCGAGCTGAAGCCTGAGCAGCTGGCCGCTGCGCTGGTGAGCATGAAAGTGCGCGGCGAAAGCCCGCAGGAGATTGCCGGTGCGGCCACCGCGCTGCTGGAAAATGCCGCCCCGTTCCCGCGTCCGGACTACCAGTTTGCGGATATCGTCGGGACCGGTGGCGACGGCAGCAACAGCATCAACATTTCGACCGCCAGCGCCTTTGTGGCGGCGGCCTGCGGCCTGAAGGTGGCCAAGCACGGCAACCGCAGCGTCTCCAGCCGGTCCGGTTCGTCCGACCTGCTGGCCGCTTTCGGCATCAACCTGGACATGAACGCCGAGCGTTCCCGTGAAGCGCTGGATGACCTGGGCGTCTGCTTCCTGTTTGCGCCGAAGTACCACACCGGTTTCCGCCACGCGATGCCGGTTCGCCAGCAGCTTAAAACCCGCACGCTGTTTAACGTGCTCGGTCCCCTCATTAACCCGGCGCACCCGCCGCTGGCGCTGATTGGCGTTTACAGCCCGGAGCTGGTGCTGCCGATTGCCGAGACGCTGCGCGTTCTGGGTTACAAACGTGCCGCCGTGGTACATAGCGGCGGAATGGATGAGGTTTCTCTGCATGCGCCTACGCTGGTGGCCGAACTGAATAACGGTGAAGTGCTGAACTATCAGCTTGAGGCCGCTGACTTCGGGTTGACCCCGTATCATCAGGATGCGCTGGCTGGCGGTACACCGGAAGAAAACCGTGACATTCTCACGCGCTTATTACAAGGTAAAGGTGAGGCTGCCCATGAGGCCGCCGTGGCGGCCAACGTTGCCATGCTGATGCGTTTACATGGCGAGGAAGATCTGAAAGCCAACGCCCAAAAAGTTCTGGACGTACTGCGCTCCGGTGCAGCTTACGATCGCGTTACCGCACTTGCGGCAAGAGGGTAAATAATGCAGACCGTTTTAGCGAAAATCGTTGCCGATAAGGCCATCTGGGTGGAAGCCCGCAAGCAACAGCAGCCGCTTGCCAGTTTCCAGAATGACGTCGTGCCGAGCAGCCGTCGTTTCTATGATGCCCTCCGGGGCGCGCGCACTGCGTTTATTCTGGAGTGTAAAAAAGCGTCTCCGTCCAGGGGTGTGATCCGTGACGATTTCGACCCGGCGCGTATTGCCGGTATCTACAAGCATCATGCGTCTGCCATCTCCGTGCTGACGGATGAAAAATATTTCCAGGGCAGCTTTGATTTTCTGCCCGTCGTCAGCGGCATCGCCCCGCAGCCGATTCTGTGCAAAGACTTTATTATCGACCCGTATCAGATTTGGCTGGCGCGTTTTTATCAGGCCGATGCCTGCCTGCTGATGCTCTCCGTGCTCGACGACGAGCAGTATCGCCAGCTCTCCGCCGTCGCGCATAGCCTGAATATGGGCGTGCTGACCGAAGTGAGCAACGAAGATGAGCTGGAGCGCGCCATCGCGCTGGAGGCGAAAGTGGTCGGCATTAACAACCGCGATCTGCGCGACCTGTCGATTGACCTCAACCGCACGCGCCAGCTTGCGCCGCGTCTGGGCGCGGGCGTCACGGTGATCAGCGAATCCGGCATTAACAGCTACGCCCAGGTGCGCGAGCTGAGCCACTTTGCTAACGGTTTCCTGATCGGCTCCGCGATGATGGAACACGACGATCTCAATGCTGCCGTGCGCCGCGTGCTGCTGGGTGAAAACAAAGTCTGCGGCCTGACCCGCGAACAGGATGCGCAGGCCGCGTATGAAGCGGGCGCCATCTATGGAGGCCTGATCTTTGTTGAGTCCTCTCCTCGCGCGGTTAGTGAAGAGCAGGCGCGCAGGGTGATTGCGGCTGCCCCACTCAGCTATGTGGGCGTATTCCGCAATGCGGATATCACCGACATTGCAGCAAAAGCGGACGCGTTATCCCTGAGCGCGGTCCAGCTGCATGGCGACGAAGATCAGGCGTATATCGATGCTCTGCGACATGTTCTGGCGCCTCAGGTTCAGATCTGGAAAGCGCAGAGCGTCGGTGACACCCTGCCCGCGCGTAACCTGAATCATGTTGATAAATACGTGCTCGACAACGGTCAGGGCGGCACGGGGCAGCGCTTCGACTGGTCGCTGCTGCGTGGAGAAGCGCTGGACAATGTCCTGCTGGCGGGGGGATTAAGCCCCGATAATTGTGTGGAAGCAGCCAAAACCGGCTGCGCCGGCCTCGATTTCAATTCAGGCGTAGAGTCCCAACCGGGCATAAAAGACGCCAGCAAGCTGGCATCGGTATTCAAAACTCTGCGTGCATATTAAGGAAGAGAAGATGACGACATTACTTAACCCGTATTTTGGTGAATTCGGTGGGATGTACGTCCCACAAATCCTGATGCCCGCGCTGCGCCAGCTGGAAGAAGCGTTCGTGAGCGCGCAAAAAGATCCGGCGTTTCAGGCGGAGTTTACCGACCTGCTGAAAAACTACGCGGGCCGTCCGACGGCGCTGACCAAATGCCGTAACCTGACCGAAGGCACAAAAACCACGCTCTACCTTAAGCGTGAAGATCTGCTGCACGGCGGCGCGCACAAAACTAACCAGGTGCTGGGCCAGGCGCTGCTCGCTAAGCGTATGGGTAAAACCGAAATTATCGCTGAAACCGGCGCGGGCCAGCACGGCGTGGCCTCTGCTCTCGCCAGCGCCCTGCTCGGCCTGAAGTGCCGCATCTATATGGGTGCCAAAGACGTTGAGCGCCAGTCGCCGAACGTATTCCGTATGCGACTGATGGGCGCGGAAGTGATCCCGGTGCACAGCGGCTCCGCCACGCTGAAAGATGCCTGTAACGAAGCGCTGCGCGACTGGTCTGGCAGTTACGAAACCGCCCACTATATGCTCGGCACCGCGGCGGGCCCGCACCCGTTCCCGACCATCGTGCGCGAATTCCAGCGCATGATCGGTGAAGAGACCAAAGCGCAGATCCTTGAAAAAGAGGGTCGCCTGCCGGATGCGGTGATTGCCTGCGTCGGCGGCGGATCTAACGCCATCGGCATGTTTGCCGATTTTATCGACGAAACCCGCGTTGGGCTGATTGGCGTCGAGCCTGCCGGTCATGGCATTGAAACGGGCGAGCACGGCGCGCCACTGAAGCATGGCCGCGTGGGGATCTACTTCGGCATGAAAGCCCCGATGATGCAGACCGACGAAGGGCAGATTGAAGAGTCTTACTCGATTTCTGCCGGGCTGGATTTCCCGTCCGTTGGGCCACAGCACGCCTTCCTGAACAGCACGGGGCGCGCAGATTACGTCTCCATCACCGATGACGAAGCGCTGGAGGCCTTCAAAACGCTGTGCCGCAATGAAGGGATCATCCCGGCGCTGGAGTCTTCCCACGCCCTTGCACACGCGCTGAAAATGATGAAGGAAAACCCGGAAAAAGAGCAGCTGCTGGTGGTGAACCTTTCCGGTCGCGGTGACAAAGATATCTTCACCGTTCACGATATTCTGAAAGCACGAGGGGAAATTTGATGGAACGCTACAACAACGTATTTGCTGAACTGAAATCCCGCCAGGAAGGCGCGTTCGTTCCCTTCGTGACGCTGGGCGACCCCGGCCCCGAGCAGTCGCTGAAAATTATTGACACCCTGATCGCAGCCGGCGCCGACGCGCTGGAGCTGGGTATTCCCTTCTCCGATCCGCTGGCGGATGGCCCGACCATCCAGAACGCCACCCTGCGCGCCTTTGCGGCAGGCGTGACGCCGACCCAGTGCTTTGAAATGCTGGCGGCGATCCGCCAGAAACACCCGACCATCCCGATTGGCCTGCTGATGTACGCCAACCTGGTCTTCAGCCGCGGTATTGATGCATTTTACGCCGAGTGCACCCGCGTGGGTGTCGACTCCGTGCTGGTGGCTGACGTGCCCGTTGAAGAGTCCGCGCCGTTCCGTCAGGCGGCGATGCGCCACAACGTCGCGCCGATTTTCATCTGTCCGCCGAATGCCGATGACGACCTGTTGCGCCAGATTGCCTCTTACGGACGAGGATACACCTACCTGCTCTCCCGTGCGGGCGTGACCGGCGCGGAGAACAAAGCCGCGCTGCCGCTGCATCACCTGGTGGAGAAGCTGGCAGAATACCATGCCGCTCCACCGCTTCAGGGCTTCGGGATTTCGTCTCCGGATCAGGTTACTGCGGCCATTGACGCGAAGGCCGCCGGGGCCATTTCCGGTTCGGCTATCGTTAAGATTATTGAGAAGAACGTGGATAAACCTGAGCAGATGCTGGCTGAGCTGAATACGTTAGTCACATCCATGAAGGCGGCCACGCGCAGGACGTAACCGTTACAACCGTCTGGCCCCGGCGCCAGGCGGTTTTCCCCCCTTGCTCCCTGAGAGCAACCTGTCAAAATTGATCCTGTCGATATTTTCGGTGTGAATGACTTTCCAATCTTTCGCGTAAGCGTATGATCTGGGCTCTTTTTAGCGTTATCCTTCTGAGTTCAGAGGTTATTCATGTCCTGGCATTACTTCAAGCAGACTTACCTGGTTAAGTTCTGGTCACCTGTTCCGGCCGTTATCGCGGCAGGCATTCTCTCTACTTATTATTTCGGTATTACCGGCACCTTCTGGGCCGTTACGGGTGAGTTTACCCGCTGGGGTGGACAGCTATTGCAGCTGGCGGGCGTTCATGCCGAAGAGTGGGGCTACTTTAAGCTGATCCATCTTGAGGGCACACCGCTGACCCGCGTTGACGGGATGATGATCATCGGCATGTTCGGCGGCTGTTTTGCGGCCGCGCTGTGGGCCAACAACGTTAAGTTACGCATGCCGAAAAGCCGCATCCGCATTATGCAGGCCGTGGTCGGCGGCATCATTGCCGGGTTTGGCGCCCGCCTGGCGATGGGCTGTAACCTTGCCGCGTTTTTTACCGGTATTCCGCAGTTCTCGCTGCATGCCTGGTTCTTTGCCGTCGCCACCGCCATCGGCTCATACTTCGGCGCAAAGTTCACCCTGCTGCCGCTGTTCCGCATTCCGGTGAAAATGACGAAAGTGAGCGCTGCCTCTCCGTTGACTCAAAAGCCCGATCAGGCCCGTCGTCGCTTCCGCCTCGGTATGCTGGTCTTTTTTGCCATGGTTGCCTGGGCGATGTGCACGGCGATGAATCAGCCAAAACTCGGCCTGGCAATGCTGTTCGGCGTCGGTTTCGGCCTGCTGATTGAACGCGCGCAGATCTGCTTTACCTCCGCGTTTCGCGATATGTGGATCACCGGACGAACGATGATGGCGAAGGCAATCATTGCCGGTATGGCGGTCAGCGCGATCGGCATCTTTAGCTATGTGCAGCTTGGCGTGGAGCCGAAAATCATGTGGGCTGGTCCTAATGCGGTCATTGGCGGATTGCTGTTTGGTTTTGGCATCGTGCTGGCGGGCGGGTGCGAAACCGGCTGGATGTATCGCGCCGTGGAAGGCCAGGTGCATTACTGGTGGGTCGGTCTGGGTAACGTGATTGGCTCAACCCTCCTGGCGTACTACTGGGATGACGTCTCTTCGGTGCTGGCAACCAACTGGGACAAGGTCAATCTGCTGAATACCTTTGGTCCACTCGGGGGGCTCATGGTGACCTACGCCCTGCTGCTTGTCGCCTTCTTGCTGGTGGTTGCACAAGAGAAGCGCTTCTTCCGCCGGGCTACCGTCAAAACTGAAACTCAGGAGAATGTCGCATGAAAGAGATCGTGCCTGACTATCGTCTCGATATGGTGGGTGAACCCTGCCCTTACCCGGCCGTCGCCACGCTTGAGGCGCTACCGCAGCTGAAAAAAGGTGAAATTCTGGAAGTGGTGAGCGATTGCCCCCAGTCCATCAACAACATTCCGCTTGATGCTAAAAACCACGGCTATACCGTGCTGGATATCCAGCAGGACGGGCCAACCATACGGTATTTGATTCAGAAGTAGCTCTCAGGTACGAAAAAGGCCTCTACGGGAGGCCTTGTTTCACCTCGCTGGCTTTAGCCACCGTCGCCTTTTGAGTTTCGGGAGGCATGAATGGGTGGTGAGGCGGGTTCCGCAAACTGAACAGACCGCACCGTGAGGTTGGCTGTGCGTCGGGCTAAACGTGGTGAAATAAAACTGTTTGCCTGCACATACCGGACACTCAAATTTGATGTTGGGGATATCCCCTCCAGCCAGATGTATGGAAGAACCACCATACAGCAATTCACGGTTTTACAGGGATATATCGTCCCCGCGAGAACAAAAGGCGAGGAAGTCTTAACATAGGCTTTTGAAACTTAACTCTTATTGATCCACAGCAACAGGAAAGATTTACACTTAAGTAAAATCTTACGTCTGGTTTGAGTAGGGTTTTGACGCGTTGATGTTTTTTAGATGTTTTGGATTTTTGCTTGTTTTTATCTCGTTTCACGCTTCGTCTTTGAATTTCTCATCGACGTTTTTGCGGCTGAACTGCCCGGAACGCGGCCTGGTCGAAATTATTCTGCACGTCTACGACCACACCCAGGAAAAGTGGCCCGGGCATTTTGAAACCGGCGCTGGCCATAAACGTGTCGGCGATACCGAAATTATTCCCTTTGCAAACGGGGATGTTCTGTTCCACTCCATTTCACGCGATGCGTTCAGCTACCTGTATGATGGCGAATCGACGCTCAGGCACTGCATGAAGCTGGACGAACGCCCCGTTTATCCGTCCTTTTGACGCCCGGCACTGGCCGCTGTGCGGCCAGTTTTAACCGAATCAGAAACGGTAACCCGCAGAGAACATAAACACCCACGGATCCAGACGGGTACTGATACTCTGCTGCTCTCCGCCCGCCTTGAAGCGAACGTCGGTATCAATATCCATGTACCAGACCGAGGCGTTGATCAGCCAGTCGCGGTTGATCAGATAGTCCAGCCCCACCTGCCCCGCCACGCCCCAGGAGTCCTTCAGGCTGAGATCGGAAAGCCCGTTTGCTTTCCCGGTATCGTTAAATTTCTCGTCAAAGAAGGTGGTGTAGTTAACGCCCGCGCCAATATAGGGGCGCACCTTGCTGCTGGAATCCCCAAAGTACCATTGCGCCATCAGCGTTGGCGGCAAATGGTGCACCGTGGCAATGTCTCCGGTCGGTCCCAAACCGACGCGGTGACGAAACGGCGTGGCGGCAAGAAGCTCAACGCCCACGTTATCCGTTGCCATATAGGTAAAGGTCAAGCCTAGCTGAGTATTATTGCTGACGTTGAAACCGCCCATCCCCAGTACGCTGTCTGAGCCTTCCGTTGGGCGCACCGTTGCCGAACCGGCACGAATAAAGAATTCACCTGCTTCATGCGCGTACGCGCCGCCAGAGAGACTGCTTAAGATAAGGGCTGCCACCGCTAATTTTTTCATATCCGCTCCATCGTTGTGGTTTTAATTGCGGAGGAGAATATACTCACAAAAGAGTAATAAGTGATCTAACACAGATCACATTAAAACCAGTAAGTTAACATTCATTGATCTAGGTTAATTTTTGGTGACGCCATATAAAGCAATAAGTTGTTACCACGTCAATTTCTGGCATTTCTCGGTTACAAAAATTTCTGCTTTTTCTCACTTGCGCTTGCAGTAGCGGTTGGACAATTTCTCGCTCTCACAGTCTGATTGGGTGGGTCCTTCTTTTGCAGCTTTACAAAGATATGCTTTTCCATACAAGCCTTGATGCTGCCACCAGCATCATATCCGGTGTACAATTGCCGGCTAATTAACACCTGCAATACTCAAGGAGAGTGCATGTCTATCACGGCGAAGTCTGTCTACCGTGACACGGGAAATTTTTTCCGCAATCAGTTCATTACCTTTTTACTGATCGCGTTGTTGTGCGCCTTTATTACGGTGGTGCTGGGTCATGCGTTCTCACCCAGTGATGAACAGATTGCCACGCTGAGCCAGGGGGATCATCTTGCAGGCAGCGCGGGGTTGTTTGACCTTGTGCAGAATATGACGCCAGAACAACAGCAAATCTTGCTGCGCGCCTCTGCGGCATCGACCTTCTCGGGCCTGATTGGCAATGCCATTCTGGCCGGAGGCGTGCTGATGATGATCCAGCTGGTGTCTGCCGGGCAACGCGTCAGCGCGTTACGTGCAATCGGCGCCAGCGCGCCGGTGCTGCCAAAGCTGTTTATCCTCATCTTCCTGACCACACTGCTGGTCCAGATGGGGATAATGCTGGTTGTCGTTCCTGGCGTGTTGCTGGCTATCGTTCTTTCATTCGCGCCAGTCATGGTGGTGCAGGACAAAATGGGCATTTTCACCGCCATGCGTAGCAGCATCAGGCTCGCGTGGGCAAATATGCGACTGGTCGCGCCGGCCGTTATCAGCTGGTTACTGGCCAAAACGCTGCTACTGCTGTTTGCGCCGAATTTTGCGGTGTTAACGCCAAACGTCGGTGCGGTTGTCGCCAATACGTTGAGCAACCTGATTTCAGCCGTGCTGCTGGTCTATTTGTTCCGCCTGTACATGTTAATTCGTCAGTAACCGGGATCGCAGAATGAAGCAGTTTCTTGATTTTTTACCGCTGATCGTATTTTTCGCTTTTTATAAGCTGTACGACATTTATGCCGGCACGCTGGCGCTGATTGTGGCCACGGCTGTGGTGCTGATTTATAGCTGGGTTCGCTACCGCAAGGTTGAGAAGATGGCACTCATCACCTTCCTGATGGTGGCGGTGTTTGGCGGCCTGACGCTGTTCTTCCACAATGATGAATTCATTAAATGGAAGGTCACGGTGATTTATGGCCTGTTTGCGGGCGCGCTGCTCATCAGCCAGTGGGTGATGAAAAAGCCGCTGATCCAGCGCATGCTGGGCAAAGAGCTGACGCTGCCTCAGGCAGTCTGGGGGCGTCTGAACCTGGCCTGGGCGCTGTTCTTTATCCTGTGCGGTCTTGCCAATATCTACATCGCTTTCTGGCTGCCGCAGAATATCTGGGTCAACTTCAAGGTATTTGGCCTGACGGCCCTGACGCTCGTGTTTACGCTGCTAAGCGGCGTGTACATCTACCGGCACATGCCGCAGGACGATAAGCAGTAACCTTACGGGCCAGATCGCAATGCGATCTGGCCTTTTTTCACTTTCCTTTCACATTCCGCCCCACTTCTTCAAAAATGACTGAATCATGAAGATTTTATGGAGATTGCCCCCTTCTCATTGTAATGAGAATCACTATCATTAATATTCGTCATCGCATTTTAACAAATGGAAATGAGTTGATGAAAAGCATAATAAGATTTGCCCCCGCTTCACTTACGTTGGCCATCCTTGCGGCACTGGGCCAGGGCGCGCACGCAGCAGAAGAGACTCTCGACGACGGTGAAACCATGGTGGTTCAGGCGACGGCTGAAGAGGCGCTGAAGCAGCAGCCTGGCGTCTCGGTTATTACGGCGAAGGACATCGAAAAGGACCCGCCGGTAAACGATCTTTCTGAAATCATTCGTAAAATGCCCGGGGTAAACCTCACCGGTAACAGCGCGACGGGCAGCCGCGGCAACAACCGCCAGATCGATATTCGCGGTATGGGGCCGGAAAATACCCTGATCCTGATTGACGGCGTGCCGGTGACGTCCCGTAACTCGGTGCGCTACAGCTGGCGCGGCGAGCGCGACACCCGCGGGGACACCAATTGGGTTCCGCCAGAAATGGTCGAGCGCATTGAAGTGCTCCGCGGGCCTGCCGCCGCTCGCTATGGCTCCGGGGCTGCCGGTGGCGTCGTCAACATCATTACCAAACGCCCGACCAACGACTGGCACGGCTCGCTCTCGCTCTACACCAACCAGCCTGAAAATGATAAAGAGGGAGCGACAAAACGCGCTAACTTCGATCTGAGCGGTCCTCTCGCAGGCGATGCGTTAACGATGCGCCTTTACGGGAACATCAACAAAACCGACGCGGACGCCGAGGATATTAACACCGCGCAAAACGGCTCTTACGCCGCCGGACGCGAAGGCGTACGAAACAAAGACATCAACGCCCTTCTCTCCTGGAAACTCACGCCGCAGCAAATTATCGACTTCGACTACAGCTACAGCCGCCAGGGCAATATCTACGCGGGCGATACGCAGTACAGCAACGGCAACGTCAGCCCTGGTGGCCTGGTATCGTCCCTGTACGGTCACGAAACTAACCGTATGTACCGCCAGTCATACGGCATTACGCACAACGGCATCTGGGACTGGGGCCAGTCGAAGTTTGGCGTCTATTACGAGAAAACTAACAACACCCGCTTGCAGGAAGGGTCGACGGGCAGAGTTGAGGGTATGATCAACAGCGACAAGTACGACACCAGCCGGCTTGAGTCGTACCGTTCCACAGGCGAGCTGAACATTCCGCTGTTCTGGCTGGTGGACCAGACGCTGACCATCGGCGCAGAGTGGAACCGCGATGAGCTCAACGACCCGGCGTCAATGCAGGCGACGGACGTGTCGGGAGAAGTGATTAACGGCGTTTCCGGCACCGCTTCCGAGCGCAACAGCAAAAACAGCGCCGATCTCACCGGGATCTATCTTGAGGACAATATTGAAGCGCGTCAGGGGACCAACCTGATCCCGGGGATCCGCTTCGATTATCACAATAAATTTGGCAGCAACTGGAGCCCAAGCCTTAACGTTTCACAGGATTTAGGCGACATGTTCAAGGTGAAGGCGGGTATCGCTCGGGTATTTAAAGCGCCGAACCTGTATCAGTCCAGCGAAGGCTATCTGCTTTCCACCCGCGGGAACGGTTGTCCGAACAACATTTCCGAGGGAAGCTGCTACCTGTTAGGCAACCCGGATCTGGATCCGGAAATCAGCGTGAACAAAGAGATCGGCCTGGCCTTTGCCCTGGAAGGCTACGAGGCTGGAATTACCTGGTTCCGCAACGATTACAAAAACAAGATCGTTTCAGGAACGGACGTGCTGGGGCAGACAAGCAACGACGTAAATATCCTGCAATGGGAGAACGGCGGCAAAGCCGTTGTTGAAGGGCTGGAAGGCAACCTCACCGTGCCGGTTATTCGCGATACGCTGACCTGGCGTACCAATGCGACGTATATGATCCAGTCTGAAAGTAAAGACACCGGCAACCCGCTGTCTATCATCCCCAAATACACCGTCAACACCATGCTGGACTGGGAGGTTAACAGCAAGCTTTCAGCCAACGTAAGCTGGACGATGTACGGTCGCCAGAAGCCCAGAGAGAACGCTGAAATCCGCAAAGAGGAGAATGCGATGTCCAACAGAGAGATCGGCGCGTATTCCATCGTGGGTATCGGCAGTAATTATCAGCTGACCAAAAACCTGCGCCTGAATGCCGGCATCAGCAACCTCTTTGACAAGCAGATTTACCGTGAAAATGACGGTGCATCGACCTATAACGAACCGGGCCGCGCGTATTACGCCGGCGTAACCATGTCCTTCTGACCCTCAGGCGCCCGCGCTGCGGGCGCTCACCCTATTCTCTCCAGCCAGAAATCATAGTAGCATCCCGCCTGAAGTCTTCAGTTACGAGTTTAAAAACAATGACAACAATTGACGCCCCTCAGGGCGAACTGGTTTTACGCACACTGGCAATGCCCGCTGACACCAATGCCAATGGCGATATTTTTGGCGGCTGGCTAATGTCGCAAATGGATATGGGCGGCGCAATTCTGGCTAAAGAGATCGCCCACGGGCGCGTAGTCACCGTCCGGGTCGATGGCATGACCTTCCTGCGCCCGGTTGCGGTAGGAGATGTGGTTTGCTGTTACGCGCGCTGCGTAAAACGCGGCAATACCTCTATCTCCATCAACATTGAGGTATGGGTAAAAAAAGTCTCTTCTGAACCGATTGGTCAGCGCTATAAGGCGACGGAGGCATTATTCATCTATGTGGCGGTGGATAGCGACGGTAAACCGCGCCAGCTTCCCCGGAGCTAGCTTCAGGTATAAAAAAAGCCTCCTTGCGGAGGCTTTTTTTTGGCCGTTATTCCATCTGCGCCCCGCCGTTCAGGCGGAAGACAATGTTCACAACCAGCCCGCTGCCGGGTTTACCGGCCTCGTAGCGCCACCTGCGCATGGCCGATTTCACTTCACGTTCAAACATATTCGCCGGCTGGGCGGAGAGGATTTGCACGTTATCAACGCGACCGTCTGCGGTGACGTCAAATTTCACCCTTACGCGCCCCTCAATGCGTAACGCCTGCGCGCGCGCCGGATACTGCGGCTGATTACGGCTTAGCGCGCGCGGGCCCGCTGGCGCGGTTACCGTCGGTTTCGTCGCGGTCGCAGTGTTATTCATCAGCGGACGCGACGGTGCGGCATTTTCAACCGGTTGCGTGGCGCGTGGCTCTACCGGACGCACTTCACGTTTAGGACGTTCTTCCACCTTTTTAACCGGCTTGGGTTTTGGCTTCGGTTTTGGTTTAGGTTTTGGCTCTGGCTTATGGATCACCACCGGCGCTTCTTTCGGCGGCTCAGGAACTGGCTCGGGTTCCGGCTCCGGTTCAACAACGGGCTGTGGCGGCGGCGGCGCAACCTGCGGCGGCTCAAGATCCGCAGGCGATACCATGGTCACAGAAATTGGCTGCGCTGGCGCCGGCATTTCAATAACCTGATGAACCGAGGTATAGAGCAGACCCGCCACGACAGCACCGTGAATAACGACGGAAAGCAGCGTCGGCCATGGAAAGCGGCGAGGTAAATCAAGGGTCATCGAAGTCATAATCATCAACGTTAAAAAACCGAACTTCGATTTTAAATGCAAATAGCAATCATATTCAATAAGACACTTTGTCCTGGCGCAATTTAAGCGCGTAAGCGGGCAAAAAAGGGGCATCCAGATCAGGGTTTTAACAATGTGATTATCTTTACATTGCAGTCATTTGTGCTTTCACATAACGTAATTGTCACTTTCACCGGTTAAGGAGCTTTGCCGTGCTTTACGTGATTTACGCTGAAGATGTACATGATTCTCTGGAAAAACGTCTTTCCGTTCGCCCTGCCCATCTGGCGCGCTTACAGTTGCTACAGGATGAAGGCCGTTTGCTGACCGCGGGCCCGATGCCTGCCGTTGACAGCAACGATCCGGGAGCGGCAGGTTTTACCGGCTCCACGGTGATTGCCGAGTTTGAATCTCTGGAAGCCGCGCAGGCGTGGGCAGAAGCAGACCCGTACGTCGCAGCCGGTGTGTACGAGAAAGTCACGGTTCGTCCGTATAAAAAAGTGTTCTAAAAGAAAGGCTCCCTCAGGAGCCTTTTCTTCATTCAGTGCAGCGACGCCAGCCTCGCCGCAAAGCCGACAAACAGCAGACCGATCAGCCCATTCCCCAGCTTCGCCAGTTTCTTTTTGGTTTTAAGGTAACGCGTCACAAACGCGCCTGAGAAAATCAGGAAGCTCATGTACATGAAACTAATCAGCTC
Organism: Enterobacter cloacae complex sp.; assembly: GCF_900322725.1. NCBI lineage: Bacteria > Pseudomonadati > Pseudomonadota > Gammaproteobacteria > Enterobacterales > Enterobacteriaceae > Enterobacter > Enterobacter cloacae complex sp. The sequence goes on from NZ_LT991957.1 coordinate 4,534,194, forward strand.
AAGCGTTGTGGCGAGGATCAGGAACGACGTGCCGGTATTCTTCGCGTTTACATCGATGAACTGGACGAAGAACGACACGTAAAAAAGAATCGCTTTCGGGTTCGTCAGGCTCAATACCAGCGAACGCTTGAGGATCGCGCTTGCCGGTTCGGCGCTGTTATCATGTGTATTATTCTGACGGTTAATAACGGACCAGAGCATTTTCCCGCCGAGCCACAGCAGGTAAAACGCCCCGAGGTAGCGGACGATATTGAATAACACCGGCGTGGTCTGAATTAACGCGGCGACGCCCGCCCAGGCCAGAAACATCAGCACCGCGTCACCAATAAATACACCGGTGGCGGCCAGATACCCTTTTTTCACGCCGTGGCCAATCCCTGTTTTCAGCACAAACAAGGTGTTCGGTCCTGGAACCAGCACAATAAAAAATGCGCCGACAACATAGGTCCAGAAATTCAGTACACCAAACTCCGCAAACACGTCTCACTCCTTTTGCTCAAAACAAAGGGAATATCGCCGCAACGTCGATATTCCCGAAATCTGAAGTATACCGTTAAAGCCGCAGACCGCGTCAGTTAAACAACGGGCACCTTTCGGTGCCCTCAGGGTTATCAGATGTCCTGGACCGCGAACAACAGCGCATTACGGTGTCTGTTCAGCCCACATTTTCTGATGGCGTGGATACGCATATTGCGGCGGGATTGTGCTTCCAGCCAACGAGCCTTTCGACGACTCACCTGTCGCAACATGCGCCAGCGCCCGACTTCAGTTCTACTGCGCTTCATGTCTACAACTCTTTCTCTAACAGAGATGCCATTATAAGCCTAAGCGGGCGGCAAACCAGCGCTTTTATCTGCCGTTTTTATTTGCCAGATGAATCCTGATGCGTAAACTCATAACAATACGCTTTCAAAAGGATTTTTTATTTATGACAACCTTCTACACCGTGGTGAGTTGGCTGGTCATTTTAGGATACTGGCTGTTAATTGCCGGGGTGACGTTGCGCATTCTGATGAAGCGCAGAGCGGTCCCTTCCGCCATGGCCTGGCTTCTGATTATCTACATTCTCCCGCTGGTGGGCATAATCGCCTATCTCTCTTTTGGTGAACTTCATCTGGGTAAACGCCGGGCCGAACGCGCCCGCGCCATGTGGCCCTCCACGGCAAAATGGCTTGCCGATCTCAAAGCCTGCAAGCATATCTTCGCCGAAGAGAACAGCAGCGTGGCGTCGTCCCTGTTCAAGCTGTGCGAACGCCGCCAGGGGATCGCCGGTGTAAAAGGCAACCAGCTCCAGTTGATGACCTCTTCCGACGATGTGATGCAGGCGCTGATCCGGGACATTCAACTTGCCCGGCATAATATCGAGATTGTGTTTTACATCTGGCAGCCGGGCGGCATGGCGGACCAGGTAGCCGAATCGCTGATGGCGGCTGCACGTCGCGGTATCCACTGCCGCCTGATGCTGGACTCCGCCGGCAGCGTGGCCTTTTTCCGTAGCCCGTGGGCCGGCATGATGCGCAATGCGGGTATCGAGGTGGTCGAGGCGCTAAAGGTGAATCTTTTCCGCGTATTTCTGCGGCGCATGGATCTCCGCCAGCACCGAAAAATGGTTCTGATCGATAACTATATCGCCTACACCGGCAGCATGAATATGGTTGACCCCCGCTTCTTCAAACAGGATTCCGGCGTGGGGCAATGGATTGATTTGATGGCTCGCATGGAAGGCCCGGTGGCAACGTCTATGGGCATCGTCTACTCCTGCGACTGGGAAATTGAAACCGGCAAACGCATTCTTCCCCCGCCGCCGGACGGCAATATCATGCCGTTTGAGGAAGCCAGCGGGCACACTATTCATACCATTGCATCCGGTCCTGGCTTCCCGGAAGATCTGATCCATCAGGCACTGCTTACCGCCGCGTACTCAGCGCGTGAATATCTGATCATGACCACGCCCTATTTCGTTCCCAGCGACGACCTTCTGCATGCCATCTGTACGGCGGCACAGCGCGGAGTGGATGTGAGCATTATTATGCCGCGCAAAAACGATTCGCTGCTGGTCGGGTGGGCAAGCCGTGCGTTCTTCAGCGAGCTGCTGGCCGCGGGCGTGAAAATCTATCAGTTTGAAGGTGGGCTGCTGCACACCAAGAGCGTGCTGGTGGACGGAGAGCTGAGCCTGGTGGGCACCGTTAACCTCGATATGCGGAGCCTGTGGCTGAATTTTGAAATTACGCTGGTCATTGATGACGCCGGTTTTGGCGGCGATCTGGCGGCGGTTCAGGACGATTATATCTCCCGTTCACGCCTGCTGGACGCCAGGCTGTGGGCGAAACGTCCGCTGTGGCAGCGAATTGCCGAACGACTGTTTTACTTCTTTAGTCCGTTGCTGTAAAACGTGCCCAACGATGTTTAACAGGTAGTCATCATGGAAATGGATCTGAACAATCGCCTGACCGAAGACGAAACGCTCGAGCAGGCCTACGATATTTTTCTCGAACTGGCGGTCGATAATCTCGACCCGGCTGACGTGATTCTTTTCAACCTGCAATTTGAAGAGCGTGGCGGCGCCGAGCTGTTCGATCCGTCTGAAGACTGGGCCGAACACGTCGATTTTGACCTCAACCCGGATTTCTTTGCCGAAGTGGTGATTGGGCTGGCGGACGAAGACGGGGGCGAAATTAACGACATCTTTGCGCGCGTGCTGCTGTGCCGCGAAAAAGACCACAAGCTGTGCCATATTCTCTGGCGCGAATAATAAAAAAGGCTGCCATCGCAGCCTTTTTTAATTAATCCGGTAAGACATTTCCACAGCGGTGACAAAACCGCGCGCCGGGTTCATGATTCCCCTGCTGACACCGCGTGCATTTACGCTGCCGTTTGCTGCCCTGAAACGCGCTGCTCATGTGGGTGGTAATTAGCCCCGTCGGGATCGCTATCACCGAATAGCCGATCAGTATCAGAACGGATGCCACGATTCTTCCGAGCGGCGTATGCGGCGTAATATCCCCGTAGCCCACGGTCGTCACCGTGACGATGGCCCAGTAAACGGAAGCATTAAGCGTGGTAAACCCGTACTTCGGCCCTTCAATTAAATACATCAGAGAACCAAAAACGATCATCACGATGGCAATAAACGAATAGAAGAGAATAAGCTGGTGGCGGGCGCTAACAATCGCGACCCAAAACACCCGCAGCGACGGCATAAAGCGCAGCAGCTTCAGAATGCGCAACACGCGAATCGCCCGCATTGCGCGCCAGGCAAACACATAGTTCAGGCTTATTTCCGGCCACAGCCACATGACGTACAGCGGCAGAATGGTGGCTAAATCAATAAAACCCCAAAAGCTAAAAACGTATTTTGCCGGATTTGGCCAGCTAATGACCCTGAGCACATATTCTGCGGTAAACACCAGCGTGACGATTAATTCCAGCCAGACAAATACGTGCCACTCCTCATACGTCATGTGGTACTGCGTGCCGGCGCCGGATTCGATAAAGATGATAATGACGCTAATCAGCGCAAATAAACCGCACAGTCCTTCGAAGCGGCGACCGGAAACCGTTTGAGGATCAAATAAGAAATGATACAGCCGCTGACGGGCCGACGTGAGTAATCGCGACACATTAACCTCGAAAATAAGGGCTGACATCATGTCAGCCCTTGCGATTATAACGGGTCTACTTTCAGGCAGGAAACCGCATGTCGGAAACTGCCTTCCAGAACCGGACGCGTTTTTGCACATTCCGGCCCGGCGATGGGGCACCGCGTACGGAATACGCAGCCTGAAGGTGGGTTAATCGGCGAAGGCAGTTCACCTTCCAGAAGCTGGATGGTTTTATTCTTTTCCAGATCGGGATCCGGAACGGGAACCGCAGACATCAGCGCTTTGGTGTAAGGATGCAGCGGATTGTGGTACACCTCATCATAGGTGCCCAGCTCCACGGCGTGCCCCAGATACATCACCAGCACACGGTCTGAAATGTGTTTTACCACCGCCAGATCGTGGGCGATGAAGATCAGCGATAGCCCCATTTCCCGTTGCAGTTTCTGGAGCAGGTTAACAACCTGAGCCTGAATGGAAACGTCCAGCGCCGAAACCGGCTCATCACAGATAATCAGTTTCGGCTCAAGGATCAACGCACGTGCGATGCCGATACGCTGACACTGACCGCCGGAAAACTCGTGTGGATAGCGGTTGATGAGGTTAGGCAACAGACCCACCTTGAGCATCATCGCTTTCACACGGTCGCGCACTTCCTGACGCGGCATCTTCGGATGATAGGTACGCAGCGGCTCGGCAATGATTTCACCGATGGTCATGCGCGGGTTCAGGGACGCCAGCGGATCCTGGAAAATCATCTGGATATCGCTGCGCACGTCGCGCCACTCATCCGGCTTCATCCCCAGCAGATCTTTGCCCAGCCAGGCCACTTTGCCGTCGGTGGCTTTTACCAGGCCGATGATCGCACGCGCAAACGTCGATTTGCCGCAGCCGGATTCGCCCACCACGCCCAGGGTTTCCCCTTCGTACAGGCGCAGCGTAACGCCATCCACCGCTTTCAGGGTTTTGGCAGGCTGCCAGAACCACTGTTTGCCGTCTTTGATATCGAAATGGACCTTCAGGTCAGCGATTTCGAGAAGCACATTTCTTTTTTCGTCGATTGCGTTCATACCAGCTCCTCCTGCGGCTTAAAGCAGGCGCGCAGACGGCCTGGGGCAAACGCTTCCAGCGGCGGTGCGCTGTTACAAATTTCCATCGCGTGCGGACAACGCGGCTGGAACGGACAACCTTTCGGCAGACGCAGCAGGTTTGGCGGGTTGCCCGGGATGGTCAGCAGGGACTCCCCTTCCGCATCAAGGCGCGGTACGGCATTCAGCAGGCCAATAGAGTATGGATGGGCGGGCTGGTAGAAGACATCGCGTGCATTACCGTATTCCATCGTGCGGCCTGCATACATGACTAACACTTTGTCGCAGATCCCGGCAACGACGCCCAAATCGTGGGTGATCATGATTATCGCGGTGTTGAACTCACGCTTAAGCTCGTTCAGGAGCGTCATGATCTGCGCCTGTACGGTCACGTCCAGGGCGGTGGTCGGTTCATCGGCGATCAGCAGTTTTGGCCGACAAAGCAACGCCATCGCGATCATGACGCGCTGACGCATGCCGCCGGAGAACTCGTGCGGGTACATGCGCATGCGCTTGCGTGCTTCAGGCATTTTCACCGCATCCAGCATTTTGACAGACTCTTCAAACGCTTCGGCTTTGCCCAGGTCCTTGTGGAGCATCAGCACTTCCATCAGCTGCTCGCCCACACGCATATAGGGGTTCAGGGAGGTCATCGGATCCTGGAAAATCATTGAGATTTGCTCGGCGCGCAGCTTGTTCAGCTCATGCTCCGGCAAATTCAGGATCTCTCTCCCGTTGAACTTCGCTGAACCGCCGATCGCACCGTTTGATGCCAGCAGGCCCATCAGCGCAAATGCGGTCTGGGATTTACCGGACCCGGATTCGCCCACAATGCCCAGCGTTTCACCGGCACGCAGGTCGAAGTTGAGATCGTTAACGGCAGTCACATCGCCGTCGGGGGTTTTAAACGTCACACGGAGGTCTTTTACGTCCAGCAGTGCACTGGACCGCTGTTGCGCCTGTGGCGCGGTTGCCGTTTCAATAATGGTCATGACGGCGCTCCTTAACGGTCTTTCGGGTCGAGGGCATCACGCAGGCCATCGCCGATAAAGTTGAAACAGAACAGAGTGACCACCAGGAAGCCCGCCGGATACAGCAGTAACCACGGTGATACTTCCATGGAGTTTGCGCCATCGCTTAACAACGCGCCCCAGCTGCTCAGCGGCTCTTGTGTACCTAATCCCAGGAAGCTCAGGAAGGATTCAAACAGGATCATACTTGGCACCAGCAGGGAGGCGTACACCACGACCACGCCCAGCACGTTAGGAACGATATGACGCACCACGATATTGGCGGTAGAAACACCACCAACCTGTGCCGCTTCGATAAACTCTTTACGTTTAAGGCTCAGCGTCTGGCCGCGCACAATACGCGCCATGTCCAGCCAGGAGACCATCCCGATGGCCACGAAGATCAGCAGGATATTTTGACCAAAGAAGGTCACCAGCAAAATAACGAAGAACATGAACGGGAAGGAGTTCAGGATTTCAAGCAGACGCATCATTACGGAGTCCACTTTCCCGCCAAGGTAACCGGAAAGCGAACCGTAAAGCGTGCCGACGATTACCGCCACCAGCGCCGCCGCAATGCCGACCATCAGGGAAATGCGGCCACCGATCGCCACGCGCACCAGCAGGTCACGGCCAGATGAGTCGGTACCAAAATAGTGCCCGGATTCCCTATCCGGCGCGCTGGACATCATGCCCCAGTCCGTATCGAAATAGGTGAACTGCGACAGCATTGGCGCCAGGGTGACGAACAGCGCGATAAGCACCAGCACGACCAGGCTGGCAACGGCGGCGCGGTTATGCATAAAACGACGGCGGGCGTCCTGCCAAAGGCTACGACCTTCAACCTCCAGCTTTTCACTGAAGTTTTCCAGCGCCTCGCTGTTTTTCTTACTCAACATCATGGCGTGCTCCAGTTAGTAACGGATTTTCGGGTCGATAACGGCATACAGCACATCGACAACGGCATTAAACAGAATGGTCAGCGCGCCCACGAGGATCGTAAGGCTCAACACCAGCGAGTAGTCACGGTTAAGCGCCCCGTTAACAAACAGCTGTCCGATGCCCGGCAGGCCATAAATGGTTTCGATTACCATTGAACCGGTGATAATGCCGACGAAAGCAGGCCCCATGTAGGAGAGCACCGGTAACAGTGCAGGCTTGAGCGCATGACGGAAAATAATCCGGCGCATCGGCAGCCCTTTCGCACGGGCGGTACGGATGAAGTTCGAGTGCAGAACTTCAATCATTGAACCGCGGGTAATACGCGCGATGCTGGCAATGTACGCCAGAGATAATGCCACCATCGGCAGTATCATGAACTTCAGGGCCCCGCCGTTCCAGCCGCCACCGGGCAGCCATTTCAGGGTGATAGCGAATATCATGACCAGCAACGGCGCGACAACGAAGCTGGGAATAACCACCCCGGTCATTGCGACCCCCATGACGGTATAATCCCATCGGGTATTTTGTTTTAGCGCGGCGATAACGCCCGCAGTGACCCCGAGAACAACGGCCAGGATAAATGCAGCAGCCCCTAATTTAGCCGATACCGGGAAGCTGGACGCCACCAGGTCGTTAACGGAATAGTCTTTATATTTGAATGACGGTCCAAAATCACCGTGTGCAAGTTGCTTCAGATAATTGAAGTACTGCGTGGTAATGGGATCGTTTAAATGGTATTTCGCTTCGATGTTGGCCATGACTTCTGGCGGCAGCGTACGTTCACCGGTGAATGGACTGCCCGGCGCAAGGCGCATCATGAAGAAGGAAATTGTAATTAGAATAAATAACGTTGGAATCGCTTCAAGACAGCGACGCAGGATAAATTTCAACATTGCCCGTACCTTCTGGCGTGTGCCTGATGAATGTTACAAAGTAGACACAGTGGGGCGAGCTCGCTCGCCCCACGTATTGCCATTAATGCTTGATAATATAAAGATTCTTAACGGAAATATTATCCAACGGGTCTTTACCGGTATAACCCCCTACCCACGGTTTCACCAGGCGGGCGTTGACGTAGTAGTAAACCGGCACGATCGCAGAGTCTTTATCGAGCTGTTGTTCTGATTTCGCGTACAGATCGGCGCGCTGGGCGTCATCTGCCACTTTCAGGGTGTCGCCAATCAGCTTATCAAACGCCGGGCTCTTATAGTGTGCCGTGTTGTTTGAGCTGTCGCTAAGCATGGTGTTCAGGAAGGAGGTCGGTTCGTTATAGTCCGCACACCAGCCGGCGCGCGCCACGTCAAACGTTCCCTGGTGGCGCGTATCGAGGAAGGTTTTCCATTCCTGGTTTTCCAGCTTCACGTTCACACCCAGGTTTTTCTTCCAGATTGACGCCACGGCGATAGCCAGTTTTTTATGCAGATCCGAGGTGTTGTACAGCAGGTTAAACGTCAGCGGCTTATCAGCGGTGTACCCGGCTTCAGCCAGCAGTTTTTTCGCTTCTTCGTTACGTTTTTCCTGGGACCATTTGAACCACTCAGGCTCAACCAGTTTCATACCGTCGGTATAAGGTGGGGTGTAGCTGTAAGCTGGCAGGTCGCCCTGATTCTTTACTTTATTAACGATAATATCGCGATCCAGAGCCAGCTTCAGCGCGGTACGCACGCGCACGTCGGTGAACGGAGCTTTCTGGTTGTTAATTTCGTAGTAGTAGGTGCACAGATAAGGATCGACGTGCACTTCTTTCGGGATCTCTTTTTTCAACTTCTGGAACAGTTCAATCGGCATGTTGTTATAGGTCATGTCGATTTCACCGCTGCGGTAGCGGTTGACGTCCGTCACTTCTGAAGAAATTGGCAGGTAGGTGACCTGATTGATGACGGTTTTCGCGTTATCCCAATACTGCGGGTTGCGCTCCAGTACCATACGTTCGTTAACGACCCAGCTTTTCAGCTTGTACGCACCGTTGGTCACGATATTCGCAGGCTGCGTCCATTTTTCACCGAATTTCTCTACAGCGGATTTTGGTACCGGGGAAACAGACGGGTGAACCAGCAGCTTATAGAAGTACGGAACAGGCTCGCTCAACGTCACTTCAAAGGTGTTGGCATCAATGGCTTTTACGCCCAGATCGGTAACAGGCTTCTTGCCCGTGATGATGTCATCAATATTGGCAATATGGCCATACTGAAGGTAACTCGCATACGGGGAGGCGGTATTCGGATCCGCCAGACGCTGCCAGCTGTAAACGAAATCTTCGGCGGTAACCGGCGTACCGTCGGACCATTTGGCATCTTTACGCAGATGGAAGGTCCAGACTTTGAAATCTTTATTGTCCCATTTTTCCGCCACGCCCGGCGCCGGGTGGCCGTCTACGTCCGTCACCAGCAGACCTTCAAACAGATCGCGGTTAACGTTAGACTCTGGAACACCTTCAATTTTGTGCGGATCGAGAGACTGCACTTCCGCACCGTTATTACGCACCAGCGTTTGCTTCTCAGCCAGCTGAACACCGGCAGGAACGTCCGCAGCCATTGCAGCGTTCCCCGCGATTAGCGCAGTTAAAATCCCCGCCGCTACCAGACTTTTTTTTGTGATGATGGACATTGTGTTGATACTCCACTCATTATAATGACTGGCCTTCGCCAGTTGTGTAATCCCCTGTCGGGGCCTGTACAGCGCAGGAGTTTTTTTTGCTACTGTCAGGTTCTTTTTTTACTTCTTGCTATCACCGACTTCATTATTACTGACCGCTCGTACGGCGATCTTGCGTCGATTCTTTACACCTCTCCCCTGTCAGAGAGATGCATTGGATATCTTTCGTGAGGTCTATATGAAAATAGTTCTCATCAACTTGATTAATGCTGCGAAATATAAGGCCGGAAAGTACCAAATGGTGCCAACTCTCGCCAATACATTTTGCATATTTGTTAAGCATTTCTCTTTTGCGGTGGATGGCTCTTCTAAGCCATAAATCTCCACCCCCACCGATACAAAGTAAAAACAATTGAAATCAGAGGGTTACAGGATTGCCTCGCTGAGAGCGTAATGCCATGACCAATCTGAACAATTTTTCACGAAAATTTAACAATTGGTTATTATTTAGCACATTCGTCTGGGTCAGCCTCAAAATTACTAATATCATTTCGGTTATCTGTCAGCAAGCCCCAGAGTATCATGTGAGTAAAATAACAGAGGGTTCGAAGGATTTATGCGCAAAGGGGGAAGCTGAAAATAAACAACCTATTGAAAAACAACAAGAGAGCGTTATTAGTAGAACTTATTATGGCTGGACCGTAATTCAACTTTATTTATATGATTTGCTGATAATCACGTAAAAAAAACGGAGCCGTCGGCTCCGCTCTTTCAAATGAAAGTCAATGTAATAATCCTGGGAATATGCTTTTTATACCGGTAACGATAAATTCGATGCCCAACGCCATTAACAGCAGGCCCATGATACGGGTGATCACGTTGATGCCCGTTTGTCCCAGCAAGCGAACCAGCCATGGCGCCATGCGAAAAACGCCCCAACAGCACAGCGCGAACAGCGCAATGGCGACAGAAAAGCCGATCAGATGCATCAGGCTGTGATAGCGCGTTCCCCAGACGATGGTTGAGCTGATTGCCCCCGGGCCTGCCATCAGCGGCAATGCCAGCGGCACAACGCCGATGCTTTCGCGGATTGCGGTCTCTGATTTCTCCTGCTTGTTCTGTTTATCCTCCCCCAGCTTGCCGCTGATCATCGACATGGCAATCGTCACCACCAGGATCCCACCCGCGATTCGGAACGAATCAATCGAGATGCCGAAGACCTGAAGGATGGCGTCCCCCAGATAAAGAGAGGTCAGCAAGATAATAGCCACCGACAGGTTTGCCGTCAGGTTGGTTTTGTTTCTTGCGGCGGCCGTTTGATAGCTGGTCATACTAATGAAGACAGGGATGATCCCTACCGGGTTGACCAGCGCAAACAAACCGATAAAAAACTTAAAATATGTAGGGAAATCAAAGAGCGTTTGAATCACATTAAGCTCCGCAATTGAGCATGGCCAGGGAGAAACAGCGTGTCATGATAAATCCGCGCTGAAGATACGCTTTTTAGCCGCACACTTCACCAGAAATCTGTTCTAAAACGTTATCAATTCATGATGTTAAACGTTTGTATAATCAATGATAGCGCCGCTTCCAATAGTTACTTAATTATTTAACACTGGAAAAATTAGCACGAAATAACCCTGCTGAAAGGTATCAGCTTAGGACAAAATTGATCCTGATCATAATTTTCGTACTCAGAAGTGAGTAATCTTGGTTACGCCGCCAGGGAGATCACCTATCAAAAAGGTATGATGCTAAGGTAAGGCTCTTTTAGTAAATTAGTGAGCATAAGCAGTGCGTAATCCTTTGTTTTACTGTGTGTTACGCAAGTGGGATCGGCACTGACTATACTGTCAGACGTATCGAGCGCTGGTTTACTAAAAGAGTTTAAACATTATCAGGAGAGCATTATGGCTGTTACCAATATCGCTGAACTGAACGCCCTCGTCGAGCGCGTTAAAAAAGCCCAGCGTGAATATGCCAATTTCACCCAAGAACAGGTTGATAAAATCTTCCGCGCGGCCGCTCTGGCTGCTGCTGATGCTCGAATCCCTCTCGCTAAAATGGCCGTTGCCGAATCCGGCATGGGTATCGTTGAAGATAAAGTGATTAAAAACCACTTTGCTTCAGAGTATATCTACAACGCCTATAAAGATGAGAAAACCTGCGGCGTGCTGTCAGAAGACGATACTTTCGGCACCATCACCATAGCAGAACCGATCGGCATCATTTGCGGTATCGTTCCAACCACTAACCCAACCTCTACCGCCATCTTCAAATCTCTTATCAGCCTGAAGACACGTAACGCAATCATTTTCTCCCCGCATCCACGTGCGAAAGACGCCACTAACAAAGCAGCCGATATCGTGCTCCAGGCGGCTATTGCGGCGGGCGCACCAAAAGATCTGATCGGCTGGATCGACCAACCTTCTGTTGAGCTGTCCAACGCCCTGATGCATCACCCGGACATTAACCTGATCCTGGCGACCGGTGGTCCTGGCATGGTTAAAGCCGCTTACAGCTCCGGTAAACCAGCTATCGGCGTAGGCGCGGGTAACACCCCGGTTGTTATTGACGAAACCGCTGACATCAAACGCGCCGTCGCGTCTGTGCTGATGTCTAAAACCTTCGATAACGGCGTTATCTGTGCATCTGAACAGTCCGTTGTCGTTGTTGACTCAGTATATGACGCCGTTCGTGAACGTTTCGCCAGCCACGGCGGCTACCTGTTGCAGGGTAAAGAGCTGAAAGCCGTTCAGGACGTGATTCTGAAAAATGGCGCGCTGAACGCCGCTATCGTGGGTCAGCCAGCCTATAAAATTGCCGAACTCGCCGGCTTTAGCGTTCCTGCCTCCACCAAGATCCTGATTGGTGAAGTTAACGTCGTTGATGAAAGCGAGCCGTTTGCTCACGAAAAACTGTCTCCGACGCTGGCCATGTACCGTGCGAAAGATTTCGATGACGCGGTAGAAAAAGCAGAGAAACTGGTTGCCATGGGCGGTATCGGTCACACCTCTTGCCTGTACACCGACCAGGATAACCAGCCTGAGCGTGTTGCACACTTCGGTCAGAAGATGAAAACGGCACGTATCCTGATTAACACCCCGGCTTCTCAGGGTGGTATCGGTGACCTGTACAACTTCAAACTCGCACCTTCCCTGACTCTGGGTTGTGGTTCCTGGGGTGGTAACTCCATCTCTGAAAACGTTGGTCCAAAACACCTGATCAACAAGAAAACCGTTGCTAAGCGAGCTGAAAACATGTTGTGGCACAAACTTCCGAAATCTATCTACTTCCGTCGTGGCTCTCTGCCAATCGCGCTGGATGAAGTGATTACTGATGGCCACAAGCGTGCGCTCATCGTGACTGACCGTTTCCTGTTCAACAATGGCTATGCAGACCAGATCACCTCTGTTCTGAAAGCGTCTGGCGTCGAAACTGAAGTCTTCTTTGAAGTTGAAGCTGACCCAACCCTGAGCGTTGTTCGTAAAGGTGCTGAACTGGCGAACTCCTTCAAACCCGATGTGATCATCGCACTGGGTGGCGGTTCCCCAATGGACGCCGCGAAAATCATGTGGGTCATGTACGAGCATCCGGAAACTCACTTCGAAGAACTGGCGCTGCGCTTTATGGATATCCGTAAGCGTATCTACAAGTTCCCGAAAATGGGCGTGAAAGCGAAAATGATCGCCGTCACCACCACTTCCGGTACCGGTTCAGAAGTCACGCCATTTGCGGTTGTGACGGATGACGCAACGGGTCAGAAATACCCGCTGGCCGACTACGCGCTGACGCCAGATATGGCTATCGTTGACGCCAACCTGGTGATGGATATGCCGAAATCACTGTGTGCGTTCGGTGGTCTGGATGCGGTGACTCACGCTCTGGAAGCTTACGTTTCCGTACTGGCTTCCGAGTTCTCTGACGGTCAGGCCTTGCAGGCGCTGAAACTGCTGAAAGAAAACCTGCCAGCCTCTTACAACGAAGGTTCAAAAAACCCTGTTGCGCGTGAACGTGTACACAGTGCTGCAACCATCGCGGGCATCGCGTTTGCTAACGCCTTCCTGGGCGTGTGTCACTCCATGGCGCACAAGCTGGGTTCACAGTTCCACATTCCTCACGGTCTGGCGAACGCCCTGTTGATCAGCAACGTTATCCGCTATAACGCCAACGACAACCCAACCAAGCAGACTGCATTCAGCCAGTACGACCGTCCACAGGCTCGTCGTCGCTACGCTGAAATCGCAGACCACCTGGGTCTGAGCGCACCGGGCGACCGTACTGCCGCGAAGATCGAGAAACTGCTGGCATGGCTGGAAAGCCTGAAGGCTGAACTGGGTATTCCTAAATCTATCCGCGAAGCGGGCGTTCAGGAAGCTGACTTCCTTGCTCACGTAGATAAGCTGTCTGAAGATGCATTCGATGACCAGTGTACCGGTGCTAACCCACGCTACCCACTGATTTCCGAACTGAAACAGATCCTGCTGGATACTTATTACGGTCGTAACTTCACTGAAAGCGATGTCGCTGCTGTGAAAGCTGACATCCCCGCAGTGGTAAAGGCTGACAAGAAAGCGAAGAAAAACGCTTAATTGACAGTGTGATAAAAAACCCGCCGATGGCGGGTTTTTTTATATCTGAAAAAGAGTAAAAAATTCCTGTTACTTTCGACTGTCGCCCTGTAACGCCGTCAGCGAGCCTACAACCAGCGCCTCTTTATAATGCTTGCGGCAGACCGAGACATAGCGTTCATTGCCCCCTATCACCACCTGCTCGCCATCAGCATAAGGTTTACCGGACTGGTCAAGGCGAAGAACCATGCTTGCCTTACGGCCACAAAAGCAGATCGTTTTTAGCTCCACCAGTTTATCCGACCAGGCAAGTAAATATTGACTGCCGGCAAATAGCTCACCGCGAAAATCGGTGCGTAAACCATAGCAAAGAACGGGAATATCCAGCTCATCCACGACCTCAGAAAGCGCATGGACCTGCTCACGGGTCAGGAACTGGCTTTCGTCTACCAGAACGCAATGGACAGGCTTAGAGGCGTGCTCAGCACGAATGTCCTCCAGCAGGTCCGTTTCAGGGTTAAACAGCCTTGCAGGCGACGAGAGGCCTATTCTAGAGCTTACCTTCCCCGCCCCGAAGCGATCGTCGATTTCGGCGGTATAAACAACGGTACGCATCCCCCGCTCCTGATAATTGTATGAGGATTGTAGTAACGCCGTCGATTTCCCTGCATTCATTGCCGAATAGTAGAAATAAAGTTGTGCCATTGGCCAAAGAACCCTAATCAATGTGTAATATTCCCGATGAATCATTGTACCATATTTTGTACCGTCATCAGCCGTGGGCTGTGCGCGCAAGGCACTTCTGCGCCAATAAACCCTTTGTGGATAGCGCAAAATAATGCGTTAAAACAGGTAGTAAAGGCATTAAGCACGGACAATAAGGTGAGCCCGGCACCAGAGATAACACTTCTTTTTATAGTGGCTTCTCCGTTCATTAAAATTCACTATTTATTAACTATTCCGGCCCTCGCTACGCTTAGCGGGGGTAATACAAAAGGCTGATATTTATCAACCGCAACTATAATTCCTGAGGTAAAAGTCACAAAACAAACATGCAAATGACAAGCTTTTGCCGTTTGAAACGATATCTCACAGACCGAGCAAACAATGAAATTTAAGTTAGCGTAATTAATAATAGCGTCGTTTATTTTGTATTTTTTGAATTCCTTACATTCCCACCTATTGCACAAGTGAAATTAACGCTCTATTATTAGGACAACAAACCCACCCCCATTATAAGTTTGAGATTACTACAATGAGCGAAGCACTTAAAATTCTGAACAACATCCGTACTCTTCGTGCGCAGGCAAGAGAATGTACCCTTGAGACGCTTGAAGAAATGCTCGAAAAATTAGAAGTTGTCGTTAACGAACGTCGTGAAGAAGAAAGCGCAGCTGCGGCTGAAATCGAAGAACGTACACGTAAACTGCAACAGTATCGCGAAATGCTGATTGCCGATGGTATCGATCCAAACGAATTGCTGAACAGCATGGCTGCGGCTAAAACCGGCACCAAAGCAAAACGTGCAGCACGTCCAGCTAAATATAGCTACATTGATGAGAACGGCGAAGAGAAAACCTGGACTGGCCAGGGTCGTACTCCTGCTGTAATCAAGAAAGCAATGGACGAACAAGGTAAACAACTGGATGACTTCCTGATCAAGGATTAATCCGGAAAGATTCTGAAAAATCCCGCCTGGTGCGGGATTTTTTTATGCCCGTAATATTCGCCCGAACATCTCCTTACATTCTGTCATATTGCGAGATTCACTATTTAACGTCCTTGACAATCCGCCGACAATTACCAGGCGACAGGCATAAAAAAACCGGTGGGCATCGCCACACCGGTCTTGTTCAGCAGCCTGTGGGTTTATTACTTAATACCCATGCTGCCTTTGAGCCAGGCTTTAAATTCTTCACCCAGGCTGTTATGGCGAATACCATATTCTACGAAGGCCTGCATATAACCGAGTTTATTCCCGCAGTCATGGCTCTTACCTTTCATATGGTAGGCTTCTACGGTCTCTTTCTCGATCAGCATATCGATAGCATCCGTCAGCTGGATCTCATCGCCCGCACCTGGAGGCGTTTTCGCCAGCAGCGCCCAGATTTCAGCACTCAGCACGTAACGACCCACGACAGCAAGGTTAGACGGCGCGACGTCAGCTTTAGGTTTTTCAACCACGCCAACCATCGGTACGCTTTCGCCAGGCTTCAGAGCAACGCCTTTGCAGTCAACCACACCGTAAGCGGTCACGTCGTCAACTGGCTCAACCATAATCTGGCTGCTGCCGGTTTCATCAAAGCGTTTAATCATCTCTGCCAGGTTTTCCTGGGAAAGATCGGACTCGTACTCATCAAGAATCACGTCCGGCAGAATAACCGCGACCGGCTCATCACCCACTACCGGGTGTGCACACAGTACCGCGTGCCCCAGACCTTTCGCCAGGCCCTGACGAACCTGCATAATGGTAACGTGCGGAGGGCAAATAGACTGCACTTCCTCCAGCAGCTGGCGCTTAACGCGTTTTTCCAGCATCGCTTCGAGTTCGAAACTGGTATCAAAATGGTTTTCGATAGAGTTTTTAGATGAATGCGTAACCAGCACAATTTCGGTGATGCCGGCTGCAATACATTCATTCACGACATACTGGATTAATGGCTTATCAACCAGAGGCAGCATCTCTTTTGGGATTGCCTTCGTTGCTGGCAACATCCTGGTACCCAATCCCGCCACCGGGATAACGGCCTTTCTGACTTTCGAATTTAGGGCAGCCATTGAAATTCTCCTGAACTGTTCAAGTTTTGAACTTTTATGCATTGAATAACGCGTTGAGTATACAGTCTCAGCCACTAATACGGGTCTGAAAAGAACGCGTTGCCGATCAATTAAGACAAATACGCATGAAACTTGCCGCGATAGTAGCACCGCCAGCAAAAACACAGGTAAAGCAATCTGAAAAATAAAATCTGACTGCTTACTCTGTGGACAACATTAAGCGTAACCGCCCTCCTGCCCCCCAAATTTGGCACTGCCATGAGGTGCAGCGGTGGCTAATTTGATTAAGGTAAGTATTACCCAGCGTGCCCAACGGCACGCCGTTACTCACCTGAATATGGTGTTCTCCAGTATTCAGTGTGGCATTTAAACCCGCAGACACCAGAATAAGGTTATTCAATCCGCTGTGATAATAGCCAACCAGAAGCGGGAACTGCCCCGGTAAATTGGCCTGGCGAAAAAGTTGGTTCACCTGTTTTAGCAAACTGCCTAACTCAGGAAGCCGTTGCCCCTGATGGGATAATTGTTCCTGTAGCAATCCATTAAAGAGCGCTCGCAGTAATAAGGCCGCCAAAACGCCGTTATCTCCCGCTCGGGTAACATCCAGGCAATAAAAGGCGAGGTCGGCATCCGATAACGGCGCAATATCCAGCACCAGTCCAGGCTGGTCAGCCGCTACCAGCTGGCGATAATTTACTCTGCAATGAGAAATATTTTGCTGCACCGGCGGCTGGAGTTCCTGAAGCAGCTTTGCCGCCGCGAGCGGATTACTGACTAAGGCATCCCAGTCCTGAAAAAGACGCTCCTCTTCTTCAACGCGGGAATTAAACATATTGGGATACAGGCAGGCCAATACCGTTTCACGCAGTCGGTTTAAATCTTTGACCGGTTTGAGCAGGATATCCTGCACCCCCAAACGCAATGCCCTGGCAATGTCGGCCATATTTTCGGTGGCCGAAATCACGAGTATCGGTGTTTGATAACCTTCATTACGCAGCTTTTCCACCAGCATTAAGCCGTTCATCCGCGGCATCTCGAGATCGCAGATCATCAGGTCAGGCGCAATGCTGGCCATCTTTTCCAGCGCCTCGACGCCATCTTCGGCAAGGGACGTGGTTGCACCCAGCGAGGATAACCACGAATCCAGTAGCGATCGGAAAACGGGCTCGTCTTCAACTATCAAAATGTGTTTTCCGGCCAATGGCTGTGTCATGGTTCCTCCCCTGGCTGACAGTTACTCAATAGTGGCATGCTATTAGTACTATCGCCTGTCAGATTTTGCTGAAGTAATCAAAAAAGTGCTTAACGTGCTGTACGCACAAAAGGCAACAGTTCATCTATTTTCTTTTCGACGGCTAACGAGCCCGCTGCTATGGCGGCCTCAGCCCGGTGGAAATCAAGTGTAGAGATTTGCGGACAATAGGGTTGAATAAGAATATCCGGAGGATCGCCCGCCATACGGTTTCGCTTCAGGCGATTCTCGAGAATTTGTATCGAAGTCGTCATGATTTCAACGGCGTTCGGTGCGGTCACCGCACGACGCGCAGTCAGGCGCCCTATTCTGCCGCGTAAACGCGCATGCCAGGCAAGTTTCTCTTCTTCGGCATCATTGCTGTGAAGATTAACCGACATCAAATCCTGCTGCATAAGGTGAGCGTCGTGTTGTAAATCCACGGCGATGACGATATCCGCGCCCAAGGCCCGCGTCAGTGAGATAGGGACAGGATTCACTACGCCACCGTCAACGAGCCAGTAGCCGTTATGAGGCACAGGCGCCATTAACCCAGGTATACTACAGGAGGCACGTACAGCGAGATGGATATCCCCTTCGGTGAGCCATAACTCCCTGCCCGTACTGAGGTTGGTTGCAACGGCACCAAAAGGCATTTGGCAGTGACTGAAGTCAGCGAGAGGCATTATCTTACGAAACTGATTGAACACGCGTTCGCCACGCAGCAGGCCACCACGCTGCCAGGAGAGATCCATCAGGCGCAGCACATCCCAGTAACTGAAGGAGCGCACCCAGCTTTCAAGCTCCGGGAGCTTACCGCAGGCGTACGCGGATCCGACCAGCGACCCTATCGAACACCCTGCAACAATATCAACGTCAATTCCCATCTGCTTTAAAGCATTGATAACGCCAATATGTGACCAGCCCCGGGCGGCACCTGAGCCCAACGCCAGTCCAATTTTTACCTTTCTCATTAGCCCTGTTTTACTTCCCCTGGATTCCCGACATAGCGTCAACGTAACTGCTCAGTTAACATATTGCTACCTTAAGCGTTTAACGCCTTATTTTTTGTTCCAGGAAAAGAATTGTGTCTCAACTCTGCCCCTGTGGTAGCGCTCTGGAGTATAGCCTATGTTGCCAGCGATATCTTTCTGGCGAGCAGGTTGCACCAGACCCGTCACACCTTATGCGCTCACGGTATACTGCTTTTGTGATCAAAAACGCAGACTACCTGATTAAAACCTGGCATCCGTCCTGCCATGCGGCCGATTTTCGGCAAGAGATTGAAGCCGGATTTGCCAACACCGTCTGGCTGGGCCTCACCGTCTTTGATGCCGCTCCCGGCCGCGATGCCAACGAAGGCTATGTCAGTTTTGTCGCCCGCTTTAGCGAACAAAACAGACCTGGCGCCATCATTGAACGCTCCCGGTTCTTAAAGGACAGCGGGCAATGGTATTATATTGACGGCACACGTCCGCAGTTCGGTCGTAACGATCCCTGCCCCTGTGGTTCAGGAAAAAAATTTAAAAAGTGTTGCGGCAGTAATGCCTGACAACTCAGACTTCGCAAATACATAAACAGGATTTCCCGGCGATGCAATCACTACAACGTAAAGTTCTGCGCACCATCTGTCCCGATCAAAAAGGGCTGATCGCACGAATCACCAACATTTGCTACAAACATGAACTGAATATCGTGCAGAACAATGAGTTCGTTGACCACCGTACCGGTCGCTTCTTTATGCGTACCGAGCTGGAAGGCATTTTCAACGACACCACCCTGCTTGCCGATCTGGACAGCGCCCTGCCGGAAGGCTCGGTGCGCGAACTGAACCCGGCGGGTCGTCGCCGCATCGTGATTCTGGTCACCAAAGAGGCGCACTGCCTGGGCGATCTGCTGATGAAAGCCAACTACGGTGGCCTGGACGTCGAAATTGCTGCCGTCATCGGCAACCATGAAACGCTGCGTACTCTGGTTGAGCGCTTCGACATTCCGTTCGAGCTGGTCAGCCATGAAGGCCATACCCGTGAAGAACACGACAACCTCATGGCGCAGGCCATCGAGGCGCATAACCCGGACTACGTTGTGCTGGCAAAATACATGCGCGTCCTGACGCCGTCCTTCGTGGCACGCTTCCCGAATAAAATAATTAACATTCACCATTCGTTCCTGCCAGCCTTCATTGGCGCGCGTCCATATCACCAGGCTTACGAGCGTGGGGTGAAGATCATTGGTGCGACCGCCCACTACGTGAACGATAATCTGGACGAAGGTCCAATCATCATGCAGGACGTGATTCACGTGGATCACACCTACACGGCAGAAGATATGATGCGAGCGGGCCGTGACGTTGAGAAGAACGTGCTGAGCCGTGCGCTGTATCAGGTTCTTGCCCAGCGCGTCTTCGTGTACGGCAACAGAACGATTATTCTTTAATCCTTTGTAAAATGAATTGATTAGCTTTACGCCTTTACGGATAAAAAGCAGGCAAACAGCGTCATTTACCTAAAGGAATGCTTTACAGGGGCGTCTCATTTGATATGATGCGCCCCGCTTCCAACAGGAAGCAGGCCAGTAAAAAGCATTACCCCGTGGTGGGGTTCCCGAGCGGCCAAAGGGAGCAGACTGTAAATCTGCCGTCATCGACTTCGAAGGTTCGAATCCTTCCCCCACCACCATCTTCAGCTTTACCTCAAAATATGAATTACCCTGGTGGGGTTCCCGAGCGGCCAAAGGGAGCAGACTGTAAATCTGCCGTCATCGACTTCGAAGGTTCGAATCCTTCCCCCACCACCATCACTTTCCAGATCCTTCAGCACTCTCCAAAAGCACAATGCGCCATGTTTTTCCAGTGCGGGGAAGGATGAGAAGCTTCGACCAAGGTTCGATTCGAGCGTAGCGAGAAAGCGTTGCCGCAGGCAACGACCCGAAGGGCGAGGCGCAACGCGCCGAGTAATCCTTCCCCCACCACCATCACTTCCAGATCCTTCAGCACTCTCCAAAAGCACACTGCGCCATGTTTCTCCAGTGCGGGGAAGAATGAGAAGCTTCGACCAAGGTTCGATTCGAGCGTAGCGAGAAAGCGTTGCCGCAGGCAACGACCCGAAGGGCGAGGCGCAACGCGCCGAGTAATCCTTCCCCCACCACCATCACTTTCCAGATCCTTCAGCACTCTCCAAAAGCACAATGCGCCATGTTTTCCGATGCCGGGATTAATCCTTCCCTGCCTGTTTTCCCCGGTGGCGCTTCGCTTACCGGGGCTACAACTATATTCGTAGGCCGGGTAAGGCGCAGCCGCCACCCGGCATCCGACCGCGACATCCGCGCTAAACCCAGGCACCAGGCCAAAAAAAACCCCGCAAAAGCGGGGTTCTTTCAAAACAACGGAATCAGCGACGCGCACGCACTACCTGATATTTGCGCGTCAGGTACTCCACCGGCGCGCTCCAGATATGCACCAGACGGGAGAACGGGAACAGCACAAACAGGGTCATCCCCAGCACCAGGTGAACGCGGAAGATAAACGCCACGCCGTCCAGATGCTCAGATGCACCGCCGTGGAAGGTCACGACGGACTGCGCCCACCCCACCAGCTTCATCATTTCACTGCCATCCATATGCTGCGCAGAGAATGGAATAGTCAGCAGACCCAGCGCGCACTGCACCATCAGCAGGGAGAGGATCAGGATGTCCGCGCCTGTGGTGGTAGCCCGCACGCGTGGGCTGAACAGACGACGTTTCAGCAGCAGCAGACCACCCACCAGGGTCATCACGCCGCAGGCACCGCCGGCGATCATCGCCATCTTCTGCTTCACTTCAATCGGCAGCCACGCTTCGTACATCCAGTGCGGCGTCAGCATCCCCAGGAAGTGACCGGCGAAAATCCCCAAAATCCCGATGTGGAACAGGTTTGACGCCAGGTTCATCCCCTTACGATCCAGCATCTGGCTGGAGGCAGCACGCCAGGTGTACTGGCCATAGTCATAACGCAGCCAGCTTCCCACCAGGAACACGGTGCCCGCGATATACGGGTAAATGTCAAAGAAGAACATATTCAGGAAGTGCATTAGTGCTGTCCTCCGTTAGAGATATTCAAATATTGCGGAGCCACCGCTCCGGCAAAACGACGCTGATGCGCAGAGATTTCAGACTCGCCACAGTTCTGGTCAGCAAAAAATTTCACCTGCTCTTCTTCCCAGACGGCATCCAGCGCTTGCGGGGTATCGTCGCGAGCTTCATCCGCGATTTTTTCCGCCACTTTTTCACTGTCGACCGAGGCGTTCGCCAGCTTCACCAGCAAATCGAACAGTACGGCATAGCGGCTTTCACGCTGCTGTAGACGTGCGCCGAGCAGCGCCAGAATGGGAGCGATGTCCTGCAACCCCCCCAGGGCCTCTTCTTTCGGCAGCTGCGCCAGATACTCCAGGTACAGCGGCAGGTGATCCGGCAGCTCGCGGCTGTCGAGTTGCAGGCCGTGCTGTTCGTACTGGGCCATCAGATCCACCATCGCCTGACCACGGTCGCGGGATTCACCGTGAACGTGTTCAAACAGCAGCAGAGACGTCGCACGACCACGGTCAAACAGCTGGCTGTAGTCCGCCTGCGCGTCGAGAAGATCGCGCGCCAGCAGGTCGCGGAGGAAAACTCCCAGCTTCTGGGCATCCTCTTTATCCAGGTTTTCAGATGACGCGAGTGCATCAAAGAGTTCCTGTTGATGCTGCGCAAGCGCAGCATCAGGGTACTCGAGCAGACGCGAAACAATGACGAGTTCAATCATTGGTGCGGCTCCGTTTTGCTGGTCACATCCATCGCGTCAATGCGGCGGCTGTTGAACAGGTTGAATTTACTGTCTGACCCGTGGCAACCGTCGCCAAAGGTAAAGCCACACCCGCTTTTCTCCGGGAAGGCCTCGCGAGCCAGCTCGCGGTGGCTGCTTGGCACCACGAAACGATCTTCGTAGTTAGCGATTGCCAGATAGCGGTACATCTCCTGCGCCTGCGCTTCGGTCAGGCCGACCTCTTCCAGCGCGCGGGTATCGTTAACGCCGTCAACGGTTTCCGCACGTTTGAAGTGACGCATTGCCAGCATACGTTTCAGCGCCAGCAGCACCGGCTGGGTATCTCCGGCGGTCAGCAGGTTGGCCAGGTACTGAACCGGGATACGCAGGCTTTCCACGTCCGGCAGAATACCGTTGCTGCCCAGCTCACCCGCGTCCGCCGCAGACTGAATCGGCGACAGAGGCGGCACGTACCAGACCATCGGCAGCGTGCGGTATTCCGGGTGCAGCGGCAGGGCCAGCTTCCAGTCCATCGCCATTTTGTACACCGGAGACTGCTGCGCGGCGTCAATCACGCTCTGCGGAACGCCGTCTTTCAGCGCCTGCTCAATCACCTTCGGATCGTTCGGATCGAGGAAGACGTCCAGCTGACGCTGATAGAGATCTTTCTCGTTCTCGGTGCTTGCGGCATTCTCAATCGCGTCCGCGTCGTACAGCAGTACGCCGAGGTAACGAATACGGCCTACGCAGCTCTCGGAGCAGACGGTCGGCATACCGGCTTCGATGCGCGGATAGCAGAAGATACACTTCTCTGATTTACCGCTCTTCCAGTTGAAATAGATTTTTTTGTACGGGCAGCCGGTGATGCACATACGCCAGCCGCGGCACTTGTCCTGGTCGATCAGCACGATGCCGTCTTCTTCACGCTTGTAGATGGCGCCGCTCGGGCAGGTCGCGACGCACGCCGGGTTCAGGCAGTGTTCGCACAGGCGCGGCAGATACATCATGAAGGTGTTTTCGAACTGGCCGTACATCGCCTTCTGCATGTTCTCGAAGTTCTGGTCCTTCGCGCGTTTTTCGAACTCGCCGCCCAGAATTTCTTCCCAGTTTGGACCGCTGGTAATTTTGTCCATGCGCTTACCGGTGATCAGCGAGCGAGGACGGGCGATCGGCTGGTGTTTGCTTTCCGGCGCGTTGTGCAGGTTCTGATAGTCGTAATCAAACGGCTCGTAGTAATCGTCGATGCCCGGCAGATGCGGGTTAGCGAAGATTTTACCGAGCAGCATCGCACGGTTACCCATGCGCGGTTGCAGTTTGCCGTTGATTTTACGGATCCAGCCGCCCTTCCACTTCTCCTGGTTTTCCCAGTCGGTCGGGAAGCCGGTGCCCGGCTTGCTTTCCACGTTGTTAAACCAGGCGTACTCCATACCTTCACGGCTGGTCCAGACGTTTTTACAGGTGACCGAGCAGGTATGACAGCCGATGCATTTATCCAGATTCAGCACCATGCCGACTTGTGAACGAATTTTCATTTTACGCTCTCCTGTACCTGGTCATTACCTTCGCCGTCTAACCAGTTAATATTCTTCATCTTACGTACCACCACGAACTCATCGCGGTTCGATCCTACGGTGCCGTAGTAGTTAAAGCCGTAGGCCAGCTGAGCATAACCACCGATCATATGGGTCGGCTTCGGCGTAATACGGGTCACGGAGTTGTGAATACCGCCGCGCTGCTCGGTGATCTCTGAACCCGGCAGGTTAACGATACGTTCCTGCGCGTGATACATCATGGTCATCCCGGCCGGCACGCGCTGGCTCACCACGGCTCGTGCCGTCAGGGCACCGTTACTGTTGAACACTTCGATCCAGTCGTTATCTTCGATACCCAGATCTTTGGCGTCCGCTTCGCTCATCCAGACAATCGGACCGCCGCGCGACAGCGTCAGCATCAGCAGGTTGTCGCTGTAGGTGGAGTGGATACCCCACTTCTGGTGCGGCGTCAGGAAGTTCAGCGCCTTCTCCGGGTTACCGTTCGATTTCGCGCCCATTACCGCTTTCACGGAGCGGGTGTCGATTGGCGGACGGTACACCAGCAGGCTTTCACCGAAGTCACGCATCCACTGGTGGTCCTGATACAGAGACTGACGACCAGAAAGCGTGCGCCATGGGATCAGCTCGTGAACGTTGGTATAGCCAGCGTTATAGGACACATGCTCATCTTCCAGACCTGACCAGGTCGGGCTGGAGATAATTTTTCGCGGCTGGGCCTGAATATCGCGGAAGCGAATTTTCTCTTCCTCTTTATTCTTCGCCAGATGCGTGTGGTCACGACCGGTAAATTCACTCAGGGCCGCCCACGCTTTCACCGCCACGTGGCCGTTGGTTTCCGGTGCCAGGGTCAGGATCATCTCCGCCGCATCAATTGCCGTGTTCAGCATTGGCTGGCCTTTGGCCGGGCCGTCTGCTTTGGTGTAATTGAGCTTGCGCAGCAGGTCCATTTCGCTCTGGGTATTCCAGGCGATGCCTTTGCCGCCGTTACCGATTTTCTCCATCAGCGGGCCGATAGAGGTAAAGCGCTCGTAGGTTGCCGGGTAATCACGTTCAACCGGAATGATGTGCGGCGCGGTCACGCCCGGGATCAGGTCGCACTCGCCTTTTTTCCAGTCCTTCACGTCAAGCGGCTGCGCCAGTTCGGCAGCGGAGTCGTGCTGGATTGGCAGCGTCACCACGTCGGTCTCTTTGCCCAGGTGACCTACGCAGACTTCGGAGAATTTCTTCGCGATTTCTTTGTAGATATCCCAGTCGCTTTTCGATTCCCACGCCGGGTCAACGGCGGCAGACAGTGGATGAATAAACGGATGCATGTCCGAGGTATTCATGTCGTCTTTTTCGTACCAGGTGGCGGTTGGCAGCACGATATCGGAGTACAGGCAGGTGCTGGACAGACGGAAGTCCAGCGTCACCACCAGATCCAGCTTGCCGTCCAGACCGTTGTCTTTCCATTCCACTTCTTCCGGCTTCACGCCGCCCTGCTTGCCGAGGTCTTTACCCTGAATACCGTTCTCGGTGCCCAGCAGGTATTTCAGCATGTACTCGTGGCCTTTACCGGACGAGCCCAGCAGGTTGGAGCGCCAGATGAACAGGTTGCGCGGATGGTTTTTACCGTTCTCAGGCTGTTCTGCCGCGAAACGAATTGAGCCTTCCTTGAGCGATTTCACGGTGTAATCCACCGGCGACATGCCCGCTTTCTTCGCCTCTTGTGCAATGCGCAGCGGGTTAGTGCCCAGCTGCGGCGCCGACGGCAGCCAGCCCATGCGTTCAGCGCGCACGTTAAAATCAATCAGGTGGCCGCTGTAGCGGGATTTATCCGCCATCGGCGACAGCAGCTCCTGCGCGGTAACCGTCTCGTAGCGCCACTGGCTGGAGTGGTTATAGAAGTAGGAGGTGCTGTTCATGTGACGTGCCGGACGCTGCCAGTCAAGGGCAAACGCCAGCGGCTGCCAGCCGGTCTGCGGACGCAGTTTTTCCTGGCCCACGTAGTGCGCCCAGCCGCCGCCGCTCTGTCCGACGCAGCCGCAGAAAATCAGCATGTTGATCAGGCCGCGATAGTTCATATCGAGGTGATACCAGTGGTTCAGACCGGCACCCACGATGATCATCGAACGACCGTGAGTTTTGTCGGCGTTTTCCGCAAATTCACGCGCGATACGGGTGATCTGCGCGCGTGGTACGCCGGTGATCTGCTCCGCCCAGGCCGGGGTATATGCCTTCACGTCGTCGTAGCTGGTTGCGCAGTTTTCGTCGTTCAGACCGCGCTCCAGGCCGTAGTTCGCCATGGTCAGGTCGTAGACCGTCGTGACCAGCGCGGTAGAGCCGTCCGCCAGTTGCAGGCGCTTAACCGGCAGTTTGTGCATCAGGACGTTTTGCAGTTCAACCTTGTTGAAGTGCTCGGAACCTTCACCGCCAAAGTACGGGAAGCCGACATCAGCGATCTCGTCCTGGCTGCCCAGCATGCTGAGGCGCAGTTCCGTCTCTTCGCCGGTGGTGCCGTTACGCTGCTCCAGGTTCCATTTGCCTTTCTCGCCCCAGCGGAAGCCGATAGAACCGTTAGGTGCCACCAGCTCGCCGTTGCTGTTGCAGGCGACTGTTTTCCACTCTGGGTTGTTTTCCTGCCCCAGCGCGTCCACCAGATCCGCAGCACGCAGCATACGGCCCGCCGCGTAGTAGCCGTCGCGCTCTTCGAGCATCACCAGCATAGGCATGTCGGTGTAGCGACGGACGTAATCGGTGAAGTACTGGCTTGGCTTGTCGAGGTGGAACTCACGCAGCATGACGTGGCCCATCGCCAGCGCCATTGCGGCATCGGTACCCTGTTTTGGGGCCAGCCACAGGTCGCACAGCTTGGCGATTTCCGCGTAGTCCGGCGTTACCGCGACGGTTTTCGTCCCTTTGTAACGTACTTCGGTGAAGAAGTGCGCATCCGGGGTACGGGTCTGCGGCACGTTAGAGCCCCAGGCGATGATGTAGCTGGAGTTGTACCAGTCAGCGGATTCCGGCACGTCGGTCTGCTCACCCCAGGTCTGCGGTGACGCAGGCGGCAGGTCACAGTACCAGTCGTAGAAGCTCAGGCAGGTCCCGCCGATAAGCGACAGGTAGCGCGCGCCGGAAGCGTAAGAGACCATCGACATCGCCGGGATTGGCGAGAAGCCCGCCACGCGGTCAGGACCGTAGGTTTTCACGGTGTAGACGTTAGAGGCGGCAATCAGCTCGTTCACCTCTTTCCAGGAAGAACGAACAAAACCACCGCGACCGCGCGCCTGCTTGAAGCTTTTCGCTTTGTCGGCATCTTCAATGATAGAGGCCCACGCA
This sequence comes from Enterobacter cloacae complex sp., assembly GCF_900322725.1. Classification (NCBI taxonomy): domain Bacteria; kingdom Pseudomonadati; phylum Pseudomonadota; class Gammaproteobacteria; order Enterobacterales; family Enterobacteriaceae; genus Enterobacter; species Enterobacter cloacae complex sp. The sequence continues at coordinate 4,561,656 of NZ_LT991957.1, forward strand.
TCAACCGGATCGCTGTGCTGCACTTTCGCTTCACGCCACATTTTCATCAGGCGTTTACGCATCAGCGGATATTTCAGACGGTTGGCGCTATAGAGATACCAGGAGTAGCTGGCCCCACGCGGGCAGCCGCGCGGTTCATGGTTCGGCATATCCGGACGGGTACGCGGATAGTCGGTCTGCTGCATTTCCCAGGTCACCAGACCGTTTTTAACGAAAATCTTCCAGCTACATGAGCCAGTGCAGTTTACGCCGTGGGTAGAACGGACAACTTTGTCATGCTGCCAGCGTTGACGGTAACCGTCTTCCCAGTCCCGGTTGGTATCCAGAACCTGGCCGTGCCCATCGGCAAAAGTTTCACCCTTCTGTTTGAAGTAGCGAAACCGGTCCAAAAATTTGCTCATCGGGTATCTCCTGTGTGGAGCCTGTGGCTCTCTAAATCGACATTGCTGATTTGCAGCGAAGGTAACGCTATGAAAGATGGTGAGAATTGATAACGATCAAGGCGAAGGGGGTCTGTCACGGGGGGTATTAGATCAAATACCACCAAAGCGGTATCTGTTATTATTTTTTATATACATGATTTATATGGATATTTTTTATTTATCGTACAAAAGACGAAGCAAAATTTAACATCTTAGGTATTAAGGGGTAGAAACACCTGTAAAGCGATGGCGATCACAGTGTTAGCTGCGAGTGAACGTGAATACGTTTTTTAGTATGTTGTAACTAATTAAGTATAAAAAAAAGCGCGGCACTGAGGCCGCGCAAACGGATAATCAAGCTTACTTGTTTTTCTTGGTATTACGGCCGTATACCAGCCACGTGATGGCCACGCAGGCGATATAGAAGACGAGGAAGACTTTCATCGCACCCGCCGGAGAGCCGGTCAGATCCAGTGAGATACCAAACGCTTTTGGAATAAAGAAGCCACCAATCGCGCCAATTGCAGAGATAAACCCAAGTGCCGCAGCGGTATCGGTGGCGGCTTCACGCATCGCCTGCTCGTCGCTCCCACCCTGCGCTTTCACGCGGTCCATGGTCAGCTTGCGGAAGATGACAGAGATCATCTGGAAGGTAGACGCACTGCCCAGCCCGGCCGTCAGGAACAGCACCATGAAGACGCCGAAGAAGGCAAAGAAGTTACCGCCCTGACCATCAACAGGCAGCGTCAGGAACAGCAGCGCACAGAAGATAGCCATCACAACAAAGTTCACCAGCGTAACGCGAGTCCCGCCCAGACGGTCGGAGATCATCCCGCCCAGCGAACGTGCCAGCGCGCCAATAAACGGACCGAAGAAGGCAAACTGAAGGATCTGCACGTCCGGGAACTGGGTTTTCGACAGCATCGCAAAGCCCGCAGAGAAACCGATGAACGAGCCAAAGGTTGCCAGATACAGCAGCGCCATCACCCACAGGTGGCCGCGTTTCAACACCGGCAGCTGCTCGCTCAGGGAAGCTTTGGACGCGGACAGATCGTTCATGAAGAACCACGCCGCCAGCGTAAAGACCACCAGGAACGGCACCCAGATCCAGGCTGCGTTTTGCAGGAACAGCATTGAACCGTCAGGCTGCGTCACGCCACCGCCACCAAAGGCGGCAAAGATGGAGACGGAGATCGCCAGCGGCGCAAGCAGCTGCATCACGCTCACGCCCATGTTACCCAGACCGCCGTTAATGCCCAGCGCACCGCCCTGCTTCGCTTTCGGGAAGAAGAAGCTGATGTTCGCCATGCTGGACGCAAAGTTCGCACCCGCAAAACCGCACAGCAGAGAGATAATCACGAACACGCTAAACGGCGTGGAGGTATCCTGCACCGCAAAACCGAGCCACACGCACGGGACGATCATGATCCCGGTACTGAAAGCCGTCCAGCGACGACCGCCGAAGACAGGCACCATAAATGCGTAAGGCACGCGCAGCAGCGCACCTGAAAGCGACGGCAACGCGGTCAGCATAAACAGCTGATCGGTGGTAAAGGTAAAGCCCACTTTAGGCAGGTTAACCGCAACCGCACTGAACAACATCCAGACGCAAAACGCCAGTAACAGACATGGAACGGAAATCCACAGATTACGACTTGCTACACGGTGGCCGCGCTGTTGCCAGAACGCCGGATCCTCTGGACGCCAGTCTGTAATTACGGCACCAGTTTCCCTTTCGGGAGCGGAAGAGTGACTCATAGACACCTCTGATTCTCGAATGATGCTGCAAACATTAGGGCTTTAGAGCGGCGGTAAGTTGATATAAATCAAAGGAAAAGTGGGAGGTTTCGCGGTGAAAAAAAAGCCATCACTCTTAGTGAGTAGATGCAAAACGTAAAAAAGGTGTGGTTTTTCACGGTGCTGACGCATCCCTGCTTCGTCCACCCACTAACCATTACCCCTCCGGCAATTTAGAGGTAATCCTTTATTGGTATGGGTATACTCCGGGGTATGCACCAGAATAGCGCCATTCCTGCAAGCAGGTCACGTCAGGAGCCCGTCAACTCTATGTTAAAAAGATGTTTATCTCCGCTAACGCTGGTTAACCAGCTGGCGCTTATCGTTCTGCTGTCCACCGCTATCGGTGTGACCGGCATGGCTATTTCTGGCTGGCTGGTACAGGGCGTACAGGGTAATGCGCATGCCATCAACGAGGCAGGCTCGCTACGCATGCAGAGTTACCGGCTGCTGGCGTCGGTTCCGCTGACGCAGGCTGACCAGCCGCTTATCGACGAAATGGAGCGTACCGCATTCAGCCCTGAACTGGAAAGAGCCGCTATTCGTGACGGCCAACAATCTCAGCTTAAGGCGCTTCAGGGCTACTGGCACACCCAGCTGGCGCCCGGGCTAAAGCGGGCGGAAAATCGGGAAACGGTCGCGCAGGATGTCGCCGGGTTTGTGTCACGCATCGACCATCTTGTCAGCTCTTTCGATCGCACGACAGAGTTACGCATTGACCGTGTGGTGATGGTTCACCGCGCGATGGCGTTGTTTATGGGTTTGCTGCTGATTTTCACGGTTATCTGGCTGCGCGCGCGGCTGCTGAACCCCTGGAAACAGCTTCTGGCGATGGCCCGCGCCGTCACTCAACGCGATTTCACCCAACGCACGCACATCAGCGGGCGCAACGAAATGGCGATGCTCGGCGAGGCGCTCAATACCATGTCGGCTGAACTCTCGGAAAGCTACGCGGTACTGGAAAAACGCGTCCAGGAGAAAACCGCCGGGCTTGAGCAGAAAAACGAGATCCTCTCTTTCCTGTGGCAGGCGAACCGTCGCCTGCATATGCAGGTGCCGCTTTGCGAGCGTCTCTCGCCGGTACTGAACGGCCTGCAAAACCTGACCCTGCTCCGCGATCTAGAGCTACGGGTTTACGACGTTGAAGACGAAGAAAACCACCAGGAATTTACCTGTCAGTCGGACATCTCCTGCGACGATAAAGGGTGTCATCTGTGCCCGCGCGGCTTGCCTCCGCTGACCACCAGCGGCACGACCCTCAAGTGGCGGCTGATGGACAGCCATACCCAGTACGGCATTCTGCTGGCAACCCTGCCAGCCGGGCGTCACCTCAGCCACGACCAGCAGCAGCTTGTGGATACCCTGGTTGAGCAGCTCACGGCCACCCTCGCGCTCGATCGCCACCAGGAGAAACAGCAGCAGCTGATTGTTATGGAGGAGCGCGCCACCATCGCCCGCGAGTTGCACGACTCTATCGCCCAGTCCCTCTCCTGCATGAAGATGCAGGTGAGCTGCCTGCAAATGCAGGACGAAGGCATGCCCGAAAGCAACAAACAGCTGCTCAGCCAGATCCGCAACGAGCTTAACACCTCATGGGTTCAGCTTCGCGAGCTGCTGACCACCTTCCGTTTGCAGCTCACCGAGCCGGGGCTGCGCCCGGCGCTGGAATCCAGCTGCCAGGAATTTAGCGCCCGGTTGGGCTTCCCGGTGAAGCTGGATTACCAGCTGCCGCCGCGTTTTGTCCCCTCTCACCAGGCGATCCATGTGCTGCAAATTGCCCGTGAAGCCCTGAGCAACGTGCTCAAGCATGCCGAGGCAACGGCCGTTACGGTCACCGTTAGCTGCCAGGATAATCAGGTGAAGCTCAGGGTTCAGGATAACGGTCGCGGCGTGCCGGAAAATGCCGAACGAACGAACCATTATGGTTTAATTATTATGCGAGACCGCGCGCAAAGCCTGCGCGGTGATTGCCAGGTTCGCCGGGGAGAGTCAGGTGGCACCGAAGTCGTGGTCACCTTTATACCCGAAAAGTCCCTTATAACTGCTCAAGGAGAAAACCATGACTAATCAGGAACCGGCATCGATCCTGTTGATTGACGATCATCCGATGCTGCGCACTGGCGTTAAACAGCTTGTCAGTATGGCGCCGGATATCACCGTCGTCGGTGAAGCCAGCAATGGTGAACAGGGGATTGAACTTGCCGAATCGCTCGATCCTGATTTGATCTTGCTCGATCTCAACATGCCGGGCATGAATGGCCTGGAAACCCTCGACAAGCTGCGGGAGAAATCCCTTTCTGGCCGGGTGGTGGTCTTCAGCGTCTCCAACCACGAGGAAGACGTGGTCACCGCCCTCAAGCGGGGAGCAGACGGCTATCTGCTGAAGGATATGGAGCCGGAAGATCTGCTCAAGGCGCTGCAACAGGCTGCCGCAGGCGAGATGGTGCTGAGCGAAGCGTTAACGCCGGTGCTGGCCGCCAGCCTGCGTGCGAACCGCGCTACGTCCGATCGTGACGTCAGCCAGCTGACCCCGCGCGAGCGCGACATTCTGAAGCTGATTGCCCAGGGTCTGCCTAACAAAATGATCGCCCGCCGTCTGGACATCACTGAAAGTACGGTCAAGGTGCATGTCAAACACATGCTGAAGAAAATGAAGCTAAAATCCCGCGTCGAAGCTGCCGTCTGGGTGCATCAGGAACGCATTTTTTAACTTAGTCGTCCGGCAGCAACTTCCACCGTGGATCGTCGTCAGGCATTGCGACGAGCGGTTGCACCACGGAAAGCGTGATCTCATTGGAGGAGACACGCTGCCCATCCTTATCTTCCACCACGGCCACAAGCCGCCATTCGTTTTTCGCCCCTTCCGCGTCGTTCCAGGCGGGCATAATCACGCTCCAGCCATCGCTACTGTTGCTGTTTGCCGGTGAGGTCAGGCTGAGCGCCTGGGTATCACCCAGCCAGTGGATCTGACGGATACCGTGGGTGCTGCGAATTTGCAGCTTCAGCATGACGGTTTCGCCCGGCTTAAGATCCCACGGCGGCGTAGCCAGGTAGACCGAGAGGGTTTTTCGCTGACGAAACTCCATGACGGGCAGATTATCGCGCTCAGGTGAATCATAGCGGCTTCCCCGCAGCGAGCGCGTCGCCGCCACTTCCCCGGCGGAAAGCTGTTTCGCCAGCGGCACGCCAAAACGATAGTTGAGCTTTAGCCCGAGGTTATTCTGGCTAACCCCGCTCTCCCCCTGCTTATGGGCAGCCGTCAGGGTGACCAGTGGAACGGGGGTATAGTTCAGCCCCAGGTTGACCGCGACCGGGTTGTGATACCCCGTACCGCTGTTAAACAGATCGACGTTATCGCCGAAATACTGTTCAAAGCTGACGCTGGTGTTCAGATGATGAAACCAGGGTAGCCAGGCTTTGGCCGTTACGTCGTACCCGCGCGCCATGCGCTGCTCCCGAATGTCGGAATCCGGCTGCCAGCCGGCAAAGGGCTGGTAGTAATTGGCCGACAGGCGCAGGTTTTCTCCCCACGCCTCTGCGCCTAATCCGGCGCGTTGCAGGTTGTCTTCAAGCAGGTTGTCGTAAAAGGTGTTGTAGCCAAGCAGCCACTTTCCGGCCACCCAGCGCTGACCAATCCCTACGTTGCTCACCAGCCCATCCGTCTGCTGCGTCAGGCCCAGCTGGCTCCAGCTCAGATAACGGTTGTTATCGTTCCAGGGGATAAACCAGCTGCCGCTGCTGCCGTTGAAGTTCCCTTCGTCATCCACCAGCACGTTGACGCTGGCATTCCCCCAGGGCGAAAGCCAGGATTCAATCTGCTCGTTAACTTCCCCACTCACGGCATCCCGCACCTTGCCAAACGCGAACTCTCGCGCCTGCTGCCCGGCGGTCAGGCCGTTATCGGTCATACTGGCTTCACCGAAGGCTTTTGCCATTTCAGCCAGGTGCTTTTCGCCCTCGCTCGTCGGTTGCGCCATACCCAGATCCGGCAGGCTATCGCCGTTGTTATCAAACGGGTTTTGCGCCTGCTGCACGAAGGATTTCGGCGCACCGTGAACGGCTCCAGCCGAAATAAGGGGGAGTAACAGCAAAAAACGGATGCAGGACGATACAGCCTTCAACGTCGTTAATAAGAACCTGTGTTTTTGAACAAACACTTATATGTTAACGCCATAAGCCCTGAAAACCAGCCTTAACAGAAATTTCAGGAATATCCTGAAAAGATTTGTCGGGTGGCGGCTACGCCTTACCCGACCTACAAATTTGTACCGGCCCGTAGGTCGGGTAAGGCGTAGCCGCCACCCGACGCCATTATCCCAACAGCCCTTTCAGCTCCGGCACGCAGGAGCCGCAGTGAGTCCCGCAGCGCAGCTTCACACCGAGCGCTGTCGCAGAATCACAGCCTCCGGCTATCGCCTGGCGTATCGTGTTTTCACCCACGCTGAAGCAGCTACAGATAATTCGACCGGCATCGGCACCTTCACCCGGCCGTTGTCCGTGCAGCAGCGCATGGCGTTCAGCGATTTGTACGGGCGCAGAAGCAAAGGCTTCTTCAATAAACGCATGCGCCAGCGCCGGCAGCGTATGGCCCTCCCAGTAGCCAAGCATCAGCTCGCCGAGATGCCAGGCCAGTACGCTACTGCGTTCCCCCGTCTGAGCCACCTGTAGCTGCCAGCCCCGGGCGCTGGCATACGCCATAATCCACGACAGCAGAGGCCTATCTCCCGCTACCGTCAGACGTGAGGCTTTACGCCACCAGCAGACCGACGGCGGCAACGCCGGCAGTTCGCGGGCATACAGTTCTCCCTGCCAGGCGGGGAGCCAGGGTATGATCCTTACCGCCGTTTGTTTACTCTCAGGCTGGCCGGAACAGGCATCCACCCGTCCCTCCACCAGCGCATTGACCTTCCCCTGCCGGGCAAACTGCGCGTTCCAGTGCATCGGCGCAAACAGCTCGCCCGCACGCTGCCCGGGGGAAATACGTACTCTGGCAACCATCACTCCGCGCGGGGAGCTTATGCGTGCCAGCTGGCCGTCCGCCAGGGTCGCGCGCGCCGCATCGGCTGCGCTTATCTCAACAAAGGGCTCGTCGATATGCTGCATCAGGCGCGGAACATACCCCGTGCGCGTCATGGTGTGCCACTGATCGCGGATGCGCCCGCTGTTCAGTATTAACGGGTACAGTTCGTTAACGCAGGCGCCATGCGTTGAGGGCTCAACCGGAACAATCGTTCTTTGCGGGAAATCACCGGCGCGCCACTGGTACGGCGCCAGATCGTCCCACGCCTCTCGCGTCAACGACGCCAGCTCGTGCAGGTTCAGGGCCCGTTCGCCGTTATTTTCATACGCCGTCAGCGCCGCGTGTTCACAAAAGATCTCCTGAGGATGTTCCCAGGCGAAGGCCTCGCCATAGCCGAGTTGCTCTGCGATCCGGGCGACGATCCACCAGTCCGGTTTGGCCTCACCGGGCGCAGGCAGAAAGGCGCGCTGCCGGGAGATGCGGCGTTCAGAGTTCGTCACCGTGCCGTTTTTCTCGCCCCACCCCAGGGCGGGAAAACGGATATGGGCAAACCGGCTGGTGTCCGTCTCCTGCATCACCTCAGAAACAATAACCAGCGGACAGGCCGCCAGCGCCTGGCACACGGCGTGGCTGTCCGGCAGCGACACGGCGGGGTTGGTGCCCATGATCCACACCGCCTTCACCTCGCCGCGGGCAATGGCGTCAAACAGGTCCACCGCCATCAGGCCCGGGGTCTGCGCCAGCCGCTCGGTGCCCCAGAAGCGGTCCACGCGCGCGAGATCGTCCGGCTCAAAATTCATGTGTGCCGCCAACTGATTCGCCAGCCCGCCCACTTCCCGCCCGCCCATGGCGTTTGGCTGTCCGGTCAGCGAAAACGGGCCGCAGCCCAGACGGTTGAACTTCCCGCTGGCAAGATGCACGTTAATGATGGCGTTACACTTGTCGCTGCCGCTGGAGGACTGGTTGATCCCCATGGTGTAGAGCGTGATCGCGCGGGGCGCGGTGACAAACCAGTCGTAGAAGGTGCCAATCTCGTCTGGCGTCAGGTCGCAAAACGCCGCCACACGAGGGATAGTCCACTCACCGCTCCCCTGAATCAGGTTGAGCAACCCCACAAACAGCCCGGCGTCGCTGCCGGGTTTCAGCGCCAGATGCAGGTCTGCGACATCGCAGGTGGCGGTTTTACGCGGGTCAATCACCACCACTTTCATCTGCGGATTGTTGTGTTTTGCCTGCACCAGACGCTGATACAGCACCGGATGCGTCCAGGCCGCGTTGGACCCGACCAGCACCACCAGATCGCTGTTTTCCACATCTTCGTAGCTGCACGGCACCACGTCTTCACCGAAGGCGCGTTTGTAGCCCGCCACCGCCGATGACATACATAACCGCGAGTTGGTATCAATGTTCGCCGCCCCGATAAATCCTTTCATCAGCTTGTTGGCGGCATAGTAATCCTCGGTCAACAGCTGACCGGAGGCGTAAAACGCCACCGCCTGCGGGCCCCATTCGCTGATGATGTTCCGCAGCCGCTCGCCCGCTTCGCCCAGCGCATCGGGCCAGTCGACCTCCAGGCCGTCGACCATCGGGCGCAGCAGGCGTCCCTGCAACCCCGTCGTTTCTCCGAGGGCGGATCCCTTCACGCACAGCCGCCCAAAATTCGCAGGATGGGTTTCATCTCCCCGGATGCTTACCTTTTCGCCGTCTACGCTGGCGACCACCCCGCAGCCCACGCCGCAGTAAGGGCACGTTGTCCGGGTTTCCGTCATGAGGCCTCCGCGCGCATCACCAGCTCTTCATTGCCAACCCACACCTTGCCGTTTTCAATTTTTACCGGCCAGGCGCGCACCGCGGGTTCGCCGCTCTCCACCTGGCAGCCGTCGCGCAGGCGAATGCGCTGCTTGTAGAGCGGAGAGACAACGACCGGTTCGCCCGCCGCATCGCCGAGGATGCCGCGCGAAAGCACGTTCGCGCGGCTGCCCGGTTCCCGATCGTCGAGGGCATAAACGGTTTGACCAAAGCGGAACAGCGCAATCGGCTTGCGCCCAAGATGCGCGCCGATGCCCGCCTGCTCCGGGATATCGTCAATGCCGCAAATTTCCTGCCAGCGCTTGCTTTCCTCCACGACAGGGTGGTTCACCGCGGTGCGGAACAGCGCCAGGCGGTCAGGATCGTTAAGGGTGGTTTGCCATTCACACTGGTACGTCTCAACCACCCGGGCCATCTCCTGCTCCAGCTCGTGGGCGATCCCGAGGCTGTCGTTCAGGATCACCTCACGCAGATAGTCGAGCCCGCCTTCCAGGTTGTCCATCCAGGTACTGGTGCGTTGCAGGCGATCTGCCGTGCGGATATAGAACATCAGGAAGCGGTCGACGGTGCGGATCAGCGTTTCGTCGTCCAGATCGCTGGCGAAAAGATCCGCGTGGCGCGGCTTCATCCCGCCGTTGCCGCACAGGTAGAGGTTCCAGCCTTTATCCGTGGCAATCACCCCCACGTCCTTGCTCTGCGCCTCTGCGCACTCGCGGGTACAGCCGGAAACCGCCATTTTAATTTTGTGCGGCGCGCGCAGCCCCTTGTAGCGGTGCTCCAGCCTGACCGCGAGGCCGGTAGAGTCCTGAACGCCGTAGCGGCACCAGGTCGACCCGACGCAGGATTTCACCGTGCGCAGGGATTTTCCATAGGCGTGCCCGGTTTCAAACCCTGCCTCAACCAGCGCCTGCCAGATCTCCGGCAACTGTTCGAGCGTGGCACCAAACAGGTCAATACGCTGCCCGCCGGTGATTTTGCTGTAAAGGCTATAGCGTTTCGCTATCTGGCCGATGGCGATCAGCCCGTCGGCGGTCACTTCACCCGCAGGCATGCGCGGCACGATGGAGTACGTTCCGTCCTTCTGGATATTGGCGAAGTATCGGTCGTTGGTATCCTGCAACGGCAGGTGCGCCGGTTTGAGCAGATACTCGTTCCAGCAGGAGGCCAGCACGGACCCCACCAGCGGCTTACAGATCTCGCACCCGTGCCCCTGACCGTAGCGGCTGATAAGCTGGTCGAAGGTTCGGATATGGTTGACGCGCACGAGGTGGTAAATCTCCTGGCGCGAGTACGGGAAGTGTTCGCAGATGTCCTTTTTCACCTCCACGCCCTGCTCCGCAAGCTGGAACTCCATCACCTGCTTCACCAGCGCGCTACAGCCACCGCAGCCGGTCGCCGCTCTGGTGCACTGCTTAATGGCGCCGAGATCCGTTGCCCCCGCGCCCACCGCCTGACAAATATCGCCTTTGCTGACGTTATGACACGAACAGATCTGCGCGCTTTCCGGCAACGCCGCCACGCCCAGCGCTTTCGGCGCGCTGCCTGACGAAGCCGGTAAGATCAGCGTTTCCGGCGCTTTTGGCAGACTGATGCCGTTGAGCATCATCTGCACCAGCGTGGCGTATTCGCTGGCATCGCCCACCAGCACGCCGCCTAGCAGAGTTTTGCTGTCGTGGCTGACCACGATTTTTTTGTAGATTTGCTGTGGCCCATGCGTCCACTGGTAGCTTAGCGCCCCCGGCGTGCGCCCGTGGGCATCCCCAAACGACGCCACGTCCACGCCGAGCAGCTTGAGCTTGGTGCTCATATCCGCACCGGTGAAGCGTTTCTCCTCACCCGCCAGCACGGCGGCGGCCACGCGCGCCATCTGGTAGCCCGGGGCCACCAGACCAAAGATTTTCTCCTCCCACAGCGCGCATTCACCGATGGCAAACACGTTCGGATCGGAGGTCCGGCAGGCGTCGTCAATGCAAATCCCGCCGCGCTCACCGATAGCCAGCCCGCCGCTGCGCGCCAGCGCGTCCTGCGGACGAATGCCGGCAGAGAAGACCACCATGTCCGTTTCGAGATGTTCACCGTCGGCAAAGCGCAGCACCAGCCCGTCGGGCGTCGAAGCAATTTCCGTGGTGGCTTTACTGGTGTGAACGCCCACGCCCAGCGCCTCGATTTTCCTGCGCAGCATCGCCGCGCCGTCATTGTCGAGCTGCACCGCCATCAGATTCGGCGCGAACTCCACCACGTGGGTTTCCAGCCCGAGCTGTTTGAGGGCATTCGCGGCCTCCAGCCCGAGCAGGCCGCCGCCAATCACCACGCCGCGGCGCGAGCCCGCCGCGTGGGCCGCGATATTGTCCAGGTCGTCAAGGGTACGGTAGACAAAGCAGCCCGGCAGATCGTTGCCCGGTACCGGCGGCACGAAGGGGTACGAGCCTGTGGCCAGCACCAGCTTGTCCCAGTGGATCTCATGGCCGCTGACGGTACGCAGCACGTGCGCTTCACGATCGACAGCGACGATCTGCTGCGACAGGCGCAGCTCAATGCCGTTGTCGGCAAAGAAATCTCCCTCCACCAGCGAGAGCGAGTCCGCGCTGCGTCCACCAAAATACTCCGACAGATGCACGCGGTCGTAGGCGGCATAGCGCTCTTCGCCAAAGACAACGATCTGATACTGCTGATGCAGATTGCGGTTAACGCAGTCTTCGAGGAAATGATGGCCGACCATACCGTGCCCAACCACCACCAGAGTAGGTTTTGTCATAGCGTTCTGTCCTGCAACCTGCGGTTGCGTTGTGAAACGATCGAACAGCCAGTCCGCGTGTGCGGGCGCAGCCGTTGCCAGTAAATCGGTAAATGTCGCCGCGCTGCGGCAGTCGCCCATCAGCAGCACGCCAGCCAGCGCCCCGCGATGGATCAGTAAACGACGATAGTGGCGGGTCAGCGGATCCCATGAGCTCCAGACCACATCGTCCGCGCGCGCCGTGGCGCGACCGAGGCTAAACAGCTCCACGCCGGTCACCTTAAGACGCACGCCGTTGTCAGTCAGGGTAAAGGGCGCGGTTACGTCACCGGCGAGGCGCGCGGCGAGGATGTCCGCCTGCGCCAGACAGGGGGCGACCAGGCCAAACGTCTGGCCGTCAATTTCGCAGCACTCGCCAATGGCGTAGATATTCGGCACGGAGGTTTGCATCTGCTGATCCACCACAATGCCGCGCACGCAGCGGATGCCGCTGGCCCGCGCCAGCGCGACGTTGGGCTGCACGCCGGTCGCCAGCACCACGCGCGCGGCGTCGACACGGCGTCCGCTGAGCAGCGTCACGCTATTCGCGTTGATCGCCGCGATGCCGGAGGCGAGTTCACAGCGCACGCCCCGCTCCGCCAGCGCCTCTTCCAGCAGCACGCTCGCCTGCTGGTCAAGCTGCTGCTCCATCAGCCACGGGCCGCGATGCACGAGCGTGACGTTGTCACCTGAAAGGGCCAGCGCGGCCGCCGCCTCCACGCCGAGCACCCCGCCGCCCAACACGACTGCCGGTCCGGAGATGTTCTGAATGGCGCAGGTCTCTGCCAGGGTGCGAAAGGTAAACACGTGCGGTGCGTCGCCGCCGGGGATCGGCGGCACAACAGGTGTCGACCCGGTGGCAAACACCAGCGCATCCCAGCTCAGCGTGCGGGCGGTGGTACGCACTTCATGCGCGTTCAGGTCAACGCCGAGCGCCGTTTCTCCTCGCAGCACCGTCACGCCTCGTGCCGTATACCAGCCTTCATCGTGCAGACAGAGGTGCTCCGCCTGCTTTTCTCCGCCGAGAACCGGTGAGAGCTGGATGCGGTTATAGGCGTGCTGCGGCTCGTCACCGATTACCGTAATCGCAACGCGACCGGGAGCACGCTCGGTCAGCGAAGCAATCAGCCGGGTTGCCGCCATACCATTACCGATAATGACCAGTCGCATCGTGCCTCCTCGTTATGCCGCTTTCGGCTGTTTTTCGTAGAGGAAATGGAGAATTTGCTGACGCATGTGGTGATAGCGGCCGTCGTCCGCCAGCTGCACCCGGTTACGTGGGCGCGGCAGATCGACGCGCAGGATCTCGCCCACGGTGGCCGCCGGGCCGTTGGTCATCATCAGCACCCGGTCAGAAAGCAGTACCGCCTCGTCCACGTCGTGGGTGATGAGCACAATGGTGGTGTTCAGCGCCTGCTGGATCTGCATTACCGAGTCCTGCAAATGGGCTCGCGTCAGGGCATCCAGCGCGCCAAACGGCTCATCCATCAGCAGCACTTTGGGTTTCATCGCCAGCGCCCGGGCAATCCCCACGCGCTGCTTCATGCCGCCGGAGATCTCTCCGGGGCGCTTATGCAGCGCATGGCCCATCTGCACGCGGTCGAGGTTGTGCTCAATCCACTCTTTGCGCTCGCCCTTACTCATGGTGTGACGGAACACCTGATCCACCGCCAGCGCCACGTTGTCGAAGCAGGTTAACCACGGCAGCAGCGAATGGTTCTGGAACACCACCGCGCGCTCGGGCCCCGGCCCGGCGATTTCGCGGTTGTCGCAAATCAGTCCGCCTTCCGTAGGCAGCGCGATCCCGGCGATCAGGTTTAACAGCGTCGACTTGCCGCAGCCGGAGTGACCAATCAGGCTGACGGTTTCGCCCTCGTGGATATCGAAAGAGACGTTTTGCAGCGCCAGAAACTCGCCGCTGGCAGTGGAAAAACGCTGGCTCACGGCCTGGACCTGAATTAACGGTTTCATCTTTGCTCCTTATTTTTCCTGCCAGCTAAAGCGACGGGCGATCAGCATCAGCCCTTGCTCCAGCAGCAACCCGACCACGCCAATGATGACGATGGCGATGAGAATGTTTTCAACGTTGAGGTTGTTCCACTCATTCCAGATCCAGAAGCCAATGCCCAGGCCCCCGGTGAGCATCTCGGCGGCGACAATCACCAGCCAGGCAATGCCGATGGAGAGGCGTACCCCGGTCAGCACCGCAGGCAGCACGGCAGGAAAAAGAATGCGGCGCAGGATGGTCCACTCGGAGAGTTGCAGCACGCGGGCCACGTTCAGGTAGTCCTGCGGAATGCGGCGCACCCCTTCGGCGGTGTTTATGACCATTGGCCAGATGGAGCAGATAAAAATGGTCCAGCTCGATGCCGGCTCCGCCTTCTGGAACAGCAGCAGGCCGATGGGCAGCCAGGCCAGCGGGCTGACCGGGCGCAGGAGCGCGATCAGCGGGTTAAACATGCGTGAGAAAAAGGTGAAGCGGCCAATCAAAAAGCCCAGCGGAATGCCCGCCAGCGCCGCCAGGCCAAAACCGATGGCGACGCGCTGCAACGACGCAAGCACGTTCCAGCCGATGCCCATATCGTTTGGCCCGTCACGATAAAACGGATCGGCGAACAGGGTTATGGCCGAATCAAGCGTGCTGAGCGGCGTCGGAAAGCCTTTACTGCTTATCGCTGCCAGCTGCCAGAGCATCACCAGCAGCCCGAGACCGAGCAGCGCCGGGATGACGCGCTGTAAAAAATCGTTCATCCGGCGCGCAAAGGCGGGCGTGCGGCGGCGAACCTGTAACGGAGGCAGGACAATCACTTCCCCGCTCTCTGACGTCTCTTGTGGTTTCCTGTTTTGCAGATGCGGCATACTCAGGCCCCTTTACGGTGAATGGCGAAGCGGTTGGCGTATCCTTCCGGATCGGTGCCGTTCCAGACGGTGCCGTCCATCAGGGTGCTGCTGCGATACGGTGATGACGGTGTGGACATGCCGCCCACGGCGGTAGCGGCATCCTGCCAGACCGCGGTCTGGTTAATGCGCTGTGCGATACCCGCATAGTCCGGCGCGGCGTTAAGCAAGCCCCAGCGGCGGAACTGGGTTAAGAACCACATCCCGTCGGAGAGGTACGGGTAGCTCACGGCCCCTTCGTTGAAGAAGCGGATCGGGTGCGCATCCTGCCAGCGCTGGCCCAGGCCGTTGTCGTACTCGCCGAGCATGCGTCCGGTGAGGTACTGTTCCTTGCAGTTCAGCCAGGCGCGGCGAGAGAGGATCTGCGCGGTTTCACGTTTGTTTTCCGCCGACGCGTCGATCCAGCGCGCGGCTTCCATTACGGCGCTCACCAGCGCCCGCGCGGTGTGCGGATTTTTCGCCACCCAGTCGCGGCGGGTGCCGAGGATTTTTTCCGGGTGATCGGCCCAGATGGACTGCGACGTGGCGGCGGTAAAGCCGATGCGGTCGTTAATCGCCCGCGCGTTCCACGGCTCGCCGACGCAAAACCCGACCATGTTGCCGATGCGCATGTTCATTACCATCTGCGGTGGCGGCACCACCACGGTGCGGACGTCGTCAAAGGGATTGATGCCCGCGCTGGCCAGCCAGTAGTAGAGCCACATGGCGTGGGTCCCCGTCGGGAAGGTATGCGCGAAGGTGTAGGTTCCCGGCGCCTGCTGGCCGATCAGCTTTTTCAGCTCGTCGAGGTCACGAACGCCCTTCTCCGCCAGATCGCCTGAAAGCGTGATGGCCTGGCCGTTCTGATTGAGGGTCATCAGGTTCGCCATCTGCTGTGGCTTGCCCGCGATCCCCAGCTCCAGCCCGTACAGCAGACCGTAAAGAATGTGCGCGGCGTCCAGTTCGCCCGCCACCAGCTTGTCGCGCACCGCCGCCCAGCTCGCCTCTTTGGTCGGCACAATGGTAATGCCATGCTTTTTATCGAACCCCTTCAGGGCCGCGATAACCACTGGCGCGCAGTCGGTCAGGGGAATAAACCCGATACGCACGGTATCCTGCTCTGGCTTATCTGACCCCGCCGCCCTCGCGGCCTGCATGACACCCGGCAACAGCATCGCGCCACTCGCCAGTAGGCTGGCCTGCAATAGCCGCCGTCTCGACAAATCCGCCATAATCGCTCCTGAAAAAAAGCAAAAAAAAAGCGCCCGACGGTGCTGAAGCACCGCTGGACGCCTTTATCCCGAAGACGCCTGCACCGCCGTTGGCGCATCGTCAGAAATGGTTAATCTGTTAATGCAAAGGTAATGCCAGCTTTTAATCCCTTGTTTTTCAGGCCTTACTTCGCCTGAATGTGATTTGACGCACTCTAAACAGGCAGAAAATGCCCACCGATCGTGCAACTACTCCTTAGGGATGACTGGCCAGAGGTTCTTGACGGTGAGCAGCGCACGGGCGATATCCACCATGCGCTGGTTTTTATCCATCGCCATTTTTCGCAGGGCAGTCCACGCCTGCTCTTCGCTCATATTCTGGTGGGCAATCAGTACGCTTTTGGCTTTGTCGATGGTCTTCCGCTCTTCCAGCGTATCGCGCAGCGAGGCAAGCTGGCGGGAAAGCTGTTCTATCTCGCGCGCCTGCTGGCGCACCAGCGTAAGCAGAGGTTTATCCGGGTAAGGCGCGAGAGGTTCATCGGGATCGCTTAACAGGCCGCGGCCGTCCTCGCTGCGAAGACGTTCCTCCACCGTCAGCATGAGATCGGCGATCATCCCCTCCTCGAGCGTGCGCAGATGCTCAAGGCGGCTTGTCTGTAAGGTAAACCACGTCAGCGCGACGTTACCACCGTTAGCACCGGGCTGGCGGGTACAGGCCACGCGTCTCAGCTGCTCGGTTTCCAGGCCCGGCAGGCAGTTCTGGGCAAACGCCTCCTGCACCCCGGCGCGGCTGTGAGAAAGAAAGATATCGAAGCAGGCCTGCTGCCCGTCGATCCGGTCCACCAGCCTCTGGCGGGTTTCATCATCAAAAAACCCCAGGGTAAAACCAATTGCCCCCAGCGCGCGCTCCTGCCCCACCAGCTCTTTGCCCTGCATCAGGCTAAAAAGCGCGACGAAACGGCCCGCAATGTGCGGATCGTCAATGCTGTCATTGAGCTGCGGGACGATACTGAGCAGATGGCGAAGCATCCGGCTGTAGTGCTCCATCGCCTGAGGAGCGGTAATACTTTGCTGCGTCACGCCCTCGCGAAGGGCCGGCAGCGTCTCCAGACATTGCAGCGCAACGGCGATGCGTTCACAGACGGCACTTCCCGGCATCGACGCCTGGCCATTCAGCAGGGTAAGCAATACCGCCAGGTTTTCATCCACCAGCCCCCGGCTGGCTTTGCATTCCGGGGCATACAGTTTGCCCTGCGAGCAAAGCCAGACGTTTGACGCGCCGCGCTCACACTGTAGCATATGCACCAGCTGGCTAATGCTGTTCACCAGCTCTCCCAGCTGCGCAAGTCTGCTGAGCTGTTCCCTGCGCTGATATGTTGCGCGCTGGAACCATTCGGTTGCGCCGGGCAAACGGCCAGTGATTGTCGTCATCTTCTCTCTCCCGGATCGGTCATCTCCGCTGAGACAAGCAATATTCGTGCCTTTAAAAGAACAGGAGTCAACATGCAAAAAATCGTTATCGTCGCCAACGGGGCGGCCTACGGCAGCGAATCCCTCTTCAACAGCTTGCGTCTGGCGATCGCCCTGCGCGAAAAAGAGAGCGAAACCGATTTGCGGCTGTTTTTGATGTCGGATGCGGTCACTGCGGGGCTGAAAGGACAGAAACCGGCTGAAGGCTACAACATTCAGCAGATGCTGGAGATCCTCACGGCGCAAGATGTGCCAGTCAAACTGTGTAAAACCTGCACGGACGGGCGCGGCATTACCGGGCTACCGCTGATTGATGGGGTTGAGATCGGCACGCTGCCTGAGCTTGCCGAGTGGACGCTGGCTGCGGACAAGGTGTTAACTTTTTAAGGCGAGCAGTGGACGCCCGTTCAGCCGGGCGTCGTGTTCAGGCAAAACCGGGGCGCAGCGTGTTGCTGAGCGGGTTGCCCTCCAATAGAGTTTTCACCTTCACCACCAGCTCGCTCAGACAGTCGTCCTGCATACCGAGACGCTTCAGCTCCTGATCGAGCGAAAAAAGATACTGGGCGTTCGTGCCCAGCGGTCCGCTGGCGGCGGCAATCAGCGGGGCAATCACCTGGGTTCGGGTGTCGGCTTCATAGAGTGGATGGCGCGGATCCATAATAAACACCAGTGCGTTTACGGTACGGCCATCGTCCAGTTCCAGCCTGCACCAGCTGGGCATATAGCAGCCGGTAATCATCTCGCGCTTCCACAGCAGCGTCAGCTCGTCTTCCAGGGTAGCATCCGGCAGGCGGTATGCCACGCCCGTGGTGCGCCCGCCCTCTTTTAGTGCAAGCATGCGGCCAGGCTGACAGGCGCTGCCGCGTCCGGCCGTCAGGCGCAAACAGAACGCACGATGCCAGCCCGGCAGCGTGCCGGTTGCCGATTCGACATACTCCAGCGCCGGGTTCCACATCAGCGAGCCATAGCCAAAAATCCAGACCGGGCCATCATCCGGGCGGCAGGCCAGCGTTGCCGCAAGCGACGCCGCACGTTGTTCAGCCGACCACAGAAGCGATTCCTCAATAGCACCAAATGCCGTTTTACAATCTGCCTTCATCAAGAAATCACGCGTTAACACATTACACCTCCGCCACTGCATGCTTCCTTGCGACATCTGTAGTTCGCCTTCCCGGCATTCTGCGCTGTTCATTTTAACAGCAGCCGAGCAACGATAAGCAATTCGCGGGCCAGATGCAATACAACGGCAGGTCAACCGCCTGAAAAGTCAAAACGAAGGCAGCGTATTAGCTGGCGGCTATTTCTTTTTATGCCACTTATCATCGTCCCCCTTTTCATAGTCATTTTTTACGGCGGCCCAGGCTACCTTATGCGCCGTCTCTTCACGGCTGGCATCATCCCGGCGGTCTTCTTTATCTTTGTACTGATCCCAGGCGCTGTTAAAGGCTTCTTTGTAGATATCCTGCGCGTGGGCAGGCAATACGTGTTGCACGTTATCCGGTAATTCGCTTTTCGATTTGTATGGCATCGTTAACCTCTCTTTTTGGCTAAAAGATAAGTGTGGACGAGGATACGCCAGGGTGCCAGCCGACAGGAAGAAATGAACGACTTAAAATCACAACGTGTTGTTATTAAATTATTATTTTATGAAGATGAGGTATTATAACCCTCAAGCATAGAAAACATTACAAAGGGTAAAATTAAGTAAAAAACAAAGGGTATTTAACAGATTTCTGTTAGTTTAATGTCCTCAAAATCTATCTATAATTACAAGCACCTGCATTGACGGAGAAGCACATGACAGCAACACACGAGGCGGTAAAGACCCGCCACAAGGAGACGTCTCTCATTTTCCCGGTTCTGGCACTGGCTGTGCTGCTCTTCTGGGGAAGCAGTCAGTCACTGCCAGTGGTGGTCGGGATCAATATTCTGGCGCTGGTAGGTATTTTAACCAGCGCATTTAGCGTCGTCCGCCATGCGGATGTCTTAGCACACCGTCTGGGAGAGCCGTACGGCTCATTAATATTAAGTCTTTCGGTTGTTATTCTTGAAGTCAGCTTAATTTCCGCATTGATGGCGACCGGCGACGCCGCGCCAACGTTAATGCGTGATACGCTCTATTCCATCATCATGATTGTCACCGGCGGCCTGGTCGGTTTCTCGCTTTTACTCGGTGGCCGTAAATTTGCCACCCAGTACATGAACCTTTTTGGCATTAAACAGTATCTGATTGCCCTTTTCCCGCTGGCGATTATCGTACTGGTATTCCCGATGGCGCTGCCGGGTGCAAACTTTTCCACCGGCCAGGCGCTGCTGGTCGCGTTGATTTCCGCGGCGATGTACGGCGTATTCCTGCTCATTCAGACCAAAACGCACCAGAGCCTGTTTGTTTACGAACATGAAGATGACAGCGACGACGATGACCCGCACCACGGCAAGCCGTCGGCCCACAGCAGCGGGTGGCACACGGTTTGGCTGATCGTGCATCTGATTGCGGTTATCGCGGTCACCAAGATGAACGCCAACCCGCTGGAAACGCTATTAACCGAACTGAACGCGCCGGTCGCCTTTACCGGTTTCCTGGTGGCACTGCTGATCCTGTCGCCAGAAGGCCTTGGAGCGCTGAAAGCGGTGCTGAACAATCAGGTGCAGCGTGCGATGAACCTGTTCTTCGGCTCCGTACTGGCGACCATCTCCCTTACCGTCCCGGTGGTAACGTTGATTGCCTTTATGACGGGGAATGAATTGCAGTTTGCGCTGGGGGCGCCAGAGATGATTGTGATGGTGGCGTCGCTACTGCTGTGCCAGATCTCCTTCTCTACCGGTCGCACCAATGTGCTTAACGGCGCGGCACATATGGCGCTGTTTATTGCGTATCTGATGACGATATTTGCGTAGTGTTTTTGCCCAGCGGCGCTTCGCTTGCAGGGCCTACGGTTTTGTAGGCCGGGTAAGCGCAGCGCCACCCGGCAATATGCCCCATAAAAAAACCCGCCGAAGCGGGTTTTTTTATTAGTTGCTGGTATCCAGCTCGTCGAAGCTCTTCACCAGATCGTCAATCGCCTTGATCTGCTTCAGGAACGGCTCCAGCTTATCCAGCGGCAGCGCGGATGGACCGTCGCATTTCGCGTTAGCCGGATCCGGGTGCGCTTCAATGAACAGGCCCGCCAGGCCGGTTGCCATCCCGGCGCGTGCCAGTTCGGTCACCTGCGCACGACGGCCGCCGGACGCTGCACCAAACGGGTCGCGGCATTGCAGAGAGTGGGTTACGTCGAAAATCACCGGAGACTGGTTAGAGACGTTCTTCATCACGCTGAAGCCCAGCATATCCACAACCAGGTTGTCGTAACCGAAGTTTGAACCACGGTCGCACAGGATCACCTGGTCGTTACCGCCTTCGATAAACTTGTCGACGATGTTACCCATCTGGCCTGGGCTCACAAACTGCGGTTTCTTCACGTTAATCACGGCACCGGTTTTCGCCATCGCTTCAACCAGGTCAGTCTGGCGAGCCAGGAACGCCGGAAGCTGGATCACGTCTACTACGTCCGCCACGGGCTGCGCCTGAGAGGCTTCGTGCACGTCGGTGATCACTTTCACGCCAAACGTCTGTTTCAGCTCCTGGAAAATCTTCATCCCCTCTTCCAGGCCCGGGCCACGGTAGGAGTGAATGGAGGAGCGGTTGGCTTTGTCAAAAGAGGCTTTAAACACGTACGGGATGCCCAGCTTTTGGGTCACGGTCACGTAGTGTTCGCAGATGCGCATAGCGAGATCGCGGGATTCCAGCACGTTCATACCGCCAAACAGCACGAACGGCAGGTCGTTTGCCACGTTGATATCACCAATGCTAACCACTTTTTGTTTCATAGGATCGCCTTATTCAGGTGTGAATCGGAATTAAGATTAATGCAGTGTAATGTGTTTATGCGCGATCGCGTTGATCTGCGCGCGAATCATTTCGCTGATCGGATCTTCCGGACATTGCTCGACGAAATAATTCAAATCATTCAGCGCCACGTGCTCACAGTCGAGCTGCGCATAAATCAGGCCGCGATCGCGGATTTCGTAGGGATCTTCCGGATTGAACTGCAACAGCACTTCGCTTGCGCGCAGGGCCAGCTCCATCTGACGCTCTTCCATCAGCGCAGACTTCAGCGTATCCAGCAGCTTGCGGATCACCTCAGCGTTGTCGGCTTCATCGAGATCTTCATTGAACAGCTCAGCTATAGGGCTAATATTGCCCTTCAGCCAGACGTCCAGCGTATGTTCATCCAGCGTGTCGCCGTTAAACGGATTGATCAACCACATCTCCCCGTCCAGCCACTCCGCCCGCAAAATCATCTGCGTCGGGAAAATGACCGGCACCAGCGGAATATCCAGCCGGTGCGCAACCCACAGTAAAATGGCGCCCAACGCGACGGCGCTGCCCTGACGATTTTTCAACACCTGGTCCAGCCACAGTGCGTCAGACAGGCGGTATACGCCTCGCGTGTCGCAGAAACCCCATTCGCCGTAGAAAAGCTCTATCAGCTTCTCTAATTGCCAGTCTTGCGGACGTGCCTGATTGATCTCTTCGCGCGCCAGGCTGACCAGATTTTCCAGTTCAGCGTAAACGTACTGCGACGTGAAATCGTCGCGGATCATCTCTGAAATCAGGATCATGCCATCGCAGAGCGGCACTTTGTTAAATTCGAAATCGGCTAAGGACCTCATGACTTACCCCAGTAACGGTATTCTTGTGGTGGCGAGTTTAATGATGATGTACAGCACCACCAGACCCAGCAAAAAGCGTGCTGGCTGCGCGGACGGTAACGCCTACGCGCGATAAAACCCAAAACGATGTAGATGATAACGCCAAACCGCGTCTCAGTCAGCCATGCGCCTTTATCAGTAAATGGCGTATCGACTGCTTTCATGACCACTGCCCCAGCGTGAGTCGTTCGTTGCCGCCGTAATCCCGGCAGGTTTCCACCGCGGCGTAACCGGCACGCGTAAACAGCGCTCGCACCGCCTCCCCCTGCGTCCAGCCATGTTCTACGAGCAGCCAGCCACCGGGAAGCAAATGTTGCCGTGACGTTGTCACAATGTGATCGAGATCCGCAAGTCCGTGATTCGCAGCGACCAGCGCCGTCAGCGGTTCAAAGCGAACGTCGCCCTGCGCAAGATGCGGATCGTCTTCGTCAATGTAGGGTGGATTACTGACAATCATGTCGAACAGGCGGTTTTCAAGCGCGGCGAACCAGCTGCTTTGCAGAACGGAAACATTGCTCAGCCCCAGGCGCGCAACGTTACGCTGCGCCAGCGTGACCGCATCAGGCATCACGTCCACCGCCGTGACGGTGCAGTCCGGCCGCTCGCTGGCCAACGCCAGCGCAATCGCGCCGGTGCCGGTACCGAGGTCGAGAACAGGGCAGCCCTGCGCCGGCAGCCGCGCCAGCGCCTGCTCCACCAGACACTCGGTGTCCGGGCGCGGGATCAGCGTGGCCGCCGAGACGTACAGCGGCAGCGACCAGAACTCACGTTCGCCCACCAGATGCGCCACCGGCTCGCCGGTTTTACGGCGGTCAAGGAGCACTTCCAGCTGCGCCAGCTGTTCAGCGGTCAGTTCGGTTTCACCGAAGGCCAGCAAATACGTCCGGGCTTTGCCCGTCACGTGTTCCAGCAGGATTTCAGCGTCGCGCTTCGGGCTTTCGCTCGCGGAAAGCGCGCTGGCGGCATGGCGTAGCCAGCGTTGAAAATCCATTAATCCTGCTCGGACAGCGCCGCCAGCTGGTCGGCCTGGTATTCCTGCACGATAGGCTCAATCAGCATATCGAGCTTCCCTTCCATCGCCTCATCCAGACGGTAGAGCGTCAGGTTAATGCGGTGATCGGTGACGCGGCCCTGCGGGAAGTTATAGGTGCGGTTACGGTCGCTGCGATCGCCGCTGCCCAGCAGGTTACGACGGGTTGACGCTTCCGCCTGCTGGCGTTTCGCTATTTCCGCCGCGTGAATGCGCGCGCCCAGCACGGACAACGCCTTGGCTTTGTTTTTGTGCTGGGAACGTTCATCCTGACACTCCACCACAATCCCGGTCGGCAGGTGAGTAATACGGATGGCGGAGTCGGTGGTGTTAACGTGCTGACCGCCCGCCCCTGACGAGCGGAAGGTGTCGATACGCAGATCCGCCGGGTTGATGTCCGGCAGTTCCGCTTCCGGCAGCTCGGGCATGACCGCCACCGTGCAGGCTGAGGTGTGAATACGTCCCTGCGATTCGGTCGCCGGCACGCGCTGCACGCGGTGACCGCCGGATTCAAACTTCAGTCGACCATAGACGCCGTCGCCGCTGATTTTGGCGATAACCTCTTTGTAGCCGCCATGCTCGCCTTCGTTGGCGCTCATGATCTCCACGCGCCAGCGGCGTGATTCCGCATAACGGCTGTACATACGGAACAGATCCCCGGCAAACAGCGCCGCTTCGTCGCCGCCGGTTCCGGCGCGCACTTCCACAAAGGCGTTACGCTCATCGTCCGGATCTTTCGGCAGCAGAAGTACCTGAAGCTGCTGCTCCATCTCTTCTGAACGCGCTTTGGCGTCCTGTAACTCTTCCTGCGCCATCTCGCGCATTTCAGGATCGTCGAGCATCATCTGCGCGGTTTCGATATCTTCCTGGACCTGTCGCCAGTCGGTAAAGCATTTTGAAACATCACTTAACTGCGCGTATTCACGCGACAGCGCGCGAAAACGTTCCTGGTCGGCAATGGTCCCGGCATCGCCGAGCAGCGCCTGGACTTCTTCATGGCGCTCGTGCAGAGCTTCCAGTTTAGCGACGATAGAAGGCTTCATAGGCGTAAATGCACCTTGTCATAGAAAATGGGTATAGGGCGCTATTCCAGCCCGAGGCTGTTGCGCAGAATAGTCAGGCGTTCATCGTCCCCGTCACGGGCAGCCTGCTGAAGAGATTTGGTTGGCGCATGGATCAGGCGGTTGGTCAGTTTCCAGGCCAGATCCTGCATAATCGCCTGCGCGTCGCCGCCCTGTTCAAGGGCCGCCAGCGCTTTGGCCGTCAGGTCATCACGCACCTGCTCCGCCTGACCGCGGTACTCGCGGATAGTCTCGCTGACGCTTTGCGCGCGCAGCCAGGCCATAAATTCACTGGTTTCCTGCTCAACGATAGTTTCCGCCTGCACTGCCGCCGCTTTACGCTGGGCAAGGTTGTGCGAAATGATGGTTTGCAGGTCGTCCACGCTGTAGAGGTAGGCGTTGGCCAGTTTGCCCACTTCCGGTTCGACATCGCGCGGAACGGCGATATCCACCAGCAGCATAGGCTGATTGCGGCGGGATTTCAGCGCGCGCTCGACCATCCCTTTCCCGATGATCGGCAGCGGGCTGGCGGTAGAACTGATAATAATGTCCGCCTCTTTCAGACGTTCATCGATGTCGCTCAGCGCAATCACCTCAGCGCCCACTTCATCTGCCAGCACCTGCGCACGTTCGCGGGTGCGGTTGGCGATGATCATCTTTTTCACTTTGTGTTCACGCAGATGGCGCGCCACCAGCTCGATGGTTTCGCCCGCCCCCACCAGCAGTACGGTGACGGTCGACAGCGATTCAAAGATTTGACGGGCAAGGGTACAGGCCGCGAAAGCAACAGAAACCGCACTGGCGCCAATGTCGGTTTCGGTTCGCACACGCTTCGCCACGGAGAATGACTTCTGGAACATACGCTCCAGCTCGCTGGCTTTAAGGTGCCCTTTCTGGGAATCCGCGAAGGCTTTTTTCACCTGGCCGAGGATCTGCGGCTCGCCCAGCACCAGCGAATCCAGACCGCTGGCAACACGCATCAGATGGCTGACCGCATCGTTATCCTGATGCCAGTACAGGCTGTTGCGCAGCTCTTCTTCGTTGAGATTGTGGTAGTCACATAGCCAGCGGATCAGCGCCTCGTGCAGGTTGTCCTGCTCTTCTACGCTCAAATACAGCTCGGTACGGTTGCACGTCGACAGCACCACGCCGCCCTGCACCATTGGCTGTGCAAGCAGGCTGTCCAGCGCCAGGTCGAGCGTATCCGGCGAAAACGTAACGCGTTCTCGCAGTGAAACCGGGGCTGTTTTGTGGTTAATACCGAGTGCTAATAGGGTCATGTTGAGCGGGAGTAGTACCAGCGTTAATAAGGTTAGCAGGACGCATCATACAGGATGCGCGAGATCAATAAAAGAGACCGCACCCTTTCGGAGTAATAGGTTACTCAACGCTTTGAGATAATTTGAACGTAGACGGTGACACCCTTCAACGCTAGCATTAACACTTATAACTGCAACGTATCTCAAGGATTTGTCATCATTATGACCCGAATGATTCGCCTGCTGCCTCTGGCGGCCCTGGTTCTGACCGCCTGTTCCGTTCATCAGCCGAAAGGCCCCGGCAAAAGCCCCGACTCACCGCAGTGGCGCCAGCACCAGCAGGACGTGCTGAAGTTAAGCCAGTACCAGACCCGCGGTGCGTTTGCCTATCTCTCTGACGAACAAAAGGTTTACGCCCGTTTCTTCTGGCAGCAAACGGGTCAGGACAACTATCGTCTGCTGCTGCTGAACCCGCTGGGCAGCACCGAACTGGAGCTTAACGCGAAGCCTGGCGAAGCGCAGATCACCGACAATAAAGGCCAGCACTACACGGCCACCGACGCCGAAGAGATGATTGGCAAATTAACCGGGATGCCGATTCCGCTCAATAGCCTGCGCCAGTGGATCCTTGGCCTGCCGGGTGATGCGACCGACTATACGCTCGACGATCAATACCGTCTGAGCCAGGTGAACTACACCCAGGGCGGTAAAACCTGGAAAGTGGTCTACAGCGCGTATGACAGTAAGACGCAACCGTCGCTGCCGTCCAACATGGAGCTGACGCAGGGCAGCCAGCGTATCAAGCTGAAAATGGACAACTGGATCGTTAAATGATGACCCAGTGGCCCTCTCCTGCAAAACTGAACCTGTTTCTCTACATTACCGGGCAGCGCGCTGACGGCTATCATACTCTGCAAACGCTGTTTCAGTTTGTTGATTACGGCGACACAATTTTCATTGAACCGCGTCAGGACGGGCAAATTTGCCTGCTGACGCCGGTCGACGGCGTGGCGCACGACGATAACCTGATCGTGCGTGCCGCGCGCCTGCTGATGAAAGCGGCGTCGGCGTCGGGTCGCCTGCCTGCGGGAAGCGGTGCGGATATCCGTATCGACAAGCGTCTGCCGATGGGCGGCGGTCTTGGTGGCGGTTCGTCAAATGCTGCGACCGTTTTGGTGGCGCTTAACCACCTGTGGGGCTGCGGTCTGACAACGGACGAGCTGGCAGCGCTAGGGTTAACGTTGGGCGCAGATGTACCGGTATTTGTGCGCGGCCACGCGGCGTTTGCCGAGGGCGTGGGTGAAATTCTCACGCCGGTTAATCCGCCGGAAAAATGGTATCTGATTGTTCACCCTGGGGTGAGCATTCCTACCCCGGTCATCTTTAAAGATCCTGACCTGAAAAGAAATACCCCGGTACGGTCAATAGATACGTTATTAAATTGTGAATTCAGCAACGATTGCGAGGATATCGCAAGAAAACGTTTTCGCGAGGTTGATGCGGTGCTTTCCTGGCTGTTAGAATACGCGCCGTCGCGCCTGACCGGTACAGGGGCCTGTGTCTTTGCTGAATTTGACACCGAATCCGCCGCCCGTCAGGTGCTTGAGCAAGCGCCGGATTGGCTGCATGGTTTTGTAGCACGCGGGATGAACACCTCCCCCCTACAGCAGGCCATTCTGGCGCAGACTGAGTTTCGGTGACAACGTCACCCTGTTCCAGACGTTGCATCGCGCTCTTTAATACACCGCCTGGATAGCGTTTGCTTAGGCCCCGCAGTTTGCGGCGAACGCTATCCACCACTGGACGCATGCCTGAGGTTCTTCTCGTGCCTGATATGAAGCTTTTTGCTGGTAACGCCACCCCGGAACTAGCACAACGTATTGCCAACCGCCTGTACACTTCCCTCGGCGACGCCGCTGTAGGTCGCTTTAGCGACGGCGAAGTCAGCGTACAAATTAACGAAAATGTACGCGGTGGTGATATTTTCATCATCCAGTCCACCTGTGCTCCAACGAACGACAACCTGATGGAATTGGTTGTTATGGTCGACGCGCTGCGTCGCGCTTCTGCTGGCCGTATCACTGCTGTTATTCCTTACTTTGGCTATGCCCGCCAGGACCGTCGCGTCCGTTCCGCGCGTGTGCCAATCACCGCTAAAGTTGTCGCGGACTTCCTGTCCAGCGTCGGCGTTGACCGCGTACTGACGGTCGACCTGCACGCAGAGCAGATCCAGGGCTTCTTCGACGTTCCGGTTGATAACGTATTCGGCAGCCCAATCCTGCTGGAAGATATGCTGCAACTGAATCTGGACAACCCGATTGTGGTTTCTCCGGACATCGGCGGCGTGGTACGTGCTCGTGCTATCGCGAAGCTGCTGAACGATACTGACATGGCGATCATCGACAAACGCCGTCCGCGCGCTAACGTTTCTCAGGTGATGCACATCATCGGTGACGTAGCTGGCCGCGACTGCGTGTTGGTAGACGACATGATCGATACCGGCGGTACGCTGTGTAAAGCCGCAGAAGCGCTGAAAGAGCGCGGTGCGAAACGCGTATTCGCTTACGCAACTCACCCGATCTTCTCCGGCAATGCGGTGAACAACCTCCGTAACTCCGTCATTGATGAAGTTGTGGTGTGCGATACCATCCCACTGAGCGACGAGATCAAGGCACTGCCAAACGTGCGTACGTTGACCCTGTCCGGGATGCTGGCCGAAGCGATTCGTCGTATCAGCAACGAAGAATCCATCTCTGCAATGTTCGAACACTGATCGAGCACGGCCAAAAAACCCGCTACGGCGGGTTTTTTTGTTTATAATTTTCATTTGTATGATTTATGCCTCCTTCACCTGCCATTCACATGACAGATGATGCGCACACGGATGATAGATAATTGTGAAAAACGTAACCTCCTCACATGTTCTGCCCTTTCGCGCCCTCATCGACGCCTGCTGGAAAGAGAAATACACATCGTCACGCTTTATCCGTGACCTGATAGCCGGGATCACCGTCGGTATTATTGCCATTCCGCTGGCGATGGCGCTGGCGATTGGTAGCGGCGTCGCGCCACAGTACGGTCTTTACACATCGGCGGTCGCCGGGATTGTGATTGCGCTGACGGGCGGGTCCCGCTTCAGCGTTTCCGGCCCAACCGCCGCCTTCGTGGTGATCCTTTATCCGGTTTCCCAACAGTTTGGTCTGGCAGGCCTGCTGGTCGCCACCCTGATGTCCGGCGTCTTTTTAATTCTGTTCGGTCTGGCCCGTTTTGGTCGCCTGATTGAATACATTCCTCTTTCCGTGACGCTGGGATTCACCTCGGGGATTGGGATCACTATCGGGACTATGCAGATTAAGGATTTCCTTGGTCTGCAAATGCCCCATGTTCCGGAGCACTATTTACAGAAAGTGGGCGCGCTGTTTATGGCGCTGCCGACGGCCAACCTAGGCGATGCGGCCATTGGCATCGTTACCCTCGGGACGCTTGTCGTCTGGCCTCGCCTTGGCATTCGTCTTCCGGGGCATCTGCCCGCCCTGCTGCTGGGCTGCGCGGTAATGGGCGTCGTCAACCTGCTCGGTGGACAGGTCGCCACTATCGGCTCGCAGTTCCACTATATTCTGGCGGACGGTTCACAGGGTAACGGTATTCCGCAGCTGCTGCCGCAGCTGGTTCTGCCGTGGGACATGCCAGGTTCGAGTTTCACCCTGAGCTGGGATTCCCTTCGCGCCCTGCTGCCCGCCGCGTTCTCCATGGCGATGCTGGGAGCGATTGAATCCCTGCTCTGCGCCGTGGTGCTCGACGGCATGACCGGGACAAAGCATAAAGCTAACAGCGAGCTGGTCGGCCAGGGCTTAGGGAACATCGTTGCGCCGTTCTTCGGCGGTATTACGGCAACGGCTGCGATCGCGCGTTCCGCCGCGAACGTTCGCGCAGGGGCGACATCGCCGGTGTCGGCGGTCATTCACTCTCTGCTGGTGATCATGGCGCTGTTGATCCTGGCCCCGCTGCTTTCGTGGCTTCCCCTCTCAGCCATGGCTGCCCTGCTGCTGATGGTGGCCTGGAACATGAGTGAGGCGCATAAGGTGGTAAATCTGCTGCGCCGTGCGCCGAAAGACGACATCATCGTGATGCTGATCTGTATGTCGCTGACCGTGCTGTTCGACATGGTTATCGCCATCAGCGTCGGCATTGTGCTGGCCTCGCTGCTGTTTATGCGCCGCATCGCGCAGATGACGCGTCTCTCTCCGGTTAACGTTGAGGTGCCTGACGATGTGCTGGTGCTGCGCGTGATTGGCCCTCTGTTCTTTGCTGCCGCAGAGGGGTTGTTCAGCGATCTGGAGTCTCGTGTGGCGGGTAAACGGATTGTGGTACTGAAGTGGGATGCCGTCCCGGTTCTGGATGCCGGCGGTCTCGATGCCTTCCAGCGTTTTGTGAAACGTCTGCCGGAAGGCTGCGAGCTGCGGGTGAGTAACCTGGAGTTTCAGCCCCTGCGCACGATGGCGCGCGCTGGCGTACAGCCGATCCCTGGCCGACTGGCCTTTTATCCAAATCGCGAAGCGGCACTCGCCGACCTGGAATAAATTGTCTGAAAAAAAGAACGACTCCAGAAGGAGTCGTTCTTTTGTAAAGCTGGCACACTAGCTGGGTTTATGCTGGTCGCGGCGGCATCGTTTATCGTAATGGCGCACCCACCAGTATTTATCGCAGACTTCCTCATGTCCGCTTACGCGCGCCCCGGCGAGCCACAATACCGCACCGAGGAAGATGCTCAGCACCGCGCCATGCGCAAAGTATTGTGGGAGGTCAAGCTGCGGTAATTGGTTTAAAATTGAATAACCGACACCGGCGACCATCACGAACAGTCCCAACCCCATTAGCACGTTACCGAGCATCGAAGCGTTTTTGCGTTTCATATGTCACCTCCGGAACTTTGGGTTGTCAGGGAAAAGCCCCTTCTCCTTGTGTGTAAAGTATAGACAACGCCTCTTATATGAGTTGCGCGAGCGATCACATTTACAGATAACTCCCAGACAAAAATTTACAAATAAGACATTGAACAGCTTGAAATTCTAATTGTTCAAATAAGAAATTATTCGCAATTCGATGTACAGCAGGCGGAACTTTGTCAAGCGGCGCGCCAGACAGTAAACTACGCACCAGATCTGGAACCCATTAGGAAGTAAATCGTGACGATTAAACTGATTGTCGGCCTCGCCAATCCGGGCGCAGAGTATGCCGCTACCCGCCATAATGCCGGCGCCTGGTATGTTGATCTGCTGGCGGAGCGTCTGCGCGCGCCTCTGCGTGAAGAACCAAAGTTTTACGGGTATACCTCACGCATCAATCTTGCGGGTGCCGACGTGCGGTTGCTGGTGCCAACCACCTTTATGAACCTGAGCGGCAAATCCGTGGCGGCCATGGCAACGTTCTACCGCATCAATCCGGATGAAATTCTGGTGGCCCACGACGAACTGGATCTGCCGCCAGGCGTGGCGAAGTTCAAACTGGGTGGCGGTCATGGTGGCCACAACGGTCTGAAAGATATCATCAGCAAACTGGGCAATAACCCCAATTTCCACCGTTTGCGCGTGGGAATCGGTCATCCGGGCGATAAAAACAAAGTTGTCGGTTTCGTACTCGGTAAACCACCGGTTTCTGAGCAAAAGCTGATTGACGAAGCGGTAGACGAAGCGGCCCGCTGCACCGAGATTTGGCTTCAGGACGGCTTAACGAAAGCCACCAATCGACTGCACGCTTTCAAAGCGCAATAAACAAGGCCCTGCGGCATTTTTACCGCGCGGCGCGCGGGTTACGTGTATAATAGGCGTAGTTATTTACTTTTCTTCAATCGGTTATCGTTAACGGATTGATTATCAAGAGATTAAGGTGATTTAGAAATGGGATTCAAATGCGGTATCGTCGGTCTGCCAAACGTGGGCAAATCCACCCTGTTCAACGCGCTCACCAAAGCAGGTATTGAAGCGGCGAACTTCCCGTTCTGTACCATCGAGCCGAACACCGGCGTTGTGCCTATGCCCGATCCGCGTCTGGACCAGCTCGCGGAAATCGTGAAGCCGCAGCGTATTCTGCCCACCACCATGGAGTTCGTGGACATCGCGGGTCTGGTAAAAGGCGCATCCAAAGGTGAAGGTCTGGGCAACCAGTTCCTGACCAACATCCGTGAAACCGAAGCGATCGGCCACGTTGTGCGCTGCTTCGAGAACGACAACATCATCCACGTTAACAATAAAGTGGATCCGGCTGACGACATCGACGTCATCAACACCGAGCTGGCGCTCTCTGACCTCGACACCTGCGAGCGCGCAATTCACCGCGTGCAGAAGAAAGCCAAAGGCGGCGACAAGGACGCGAAAGCGGAACTGGCTGCACTGGAAAAATGTCTGCCACAGCTGGAAAACGCGGGCATGCTCCGCGCGCTGAAAAACCTGACTGACGAAGACAAAGCGGCGATCAAATACCTGAGCTTCCTGACCCTGAAGCCAACCATGTACATCGCCAACGTTAACGAAGACGGCTTTGAAAACAACCCGTACCTGGACAAAGTGCGTGAAATTGCCGCGGCTGAAGGTTCTGTGGTTGTAGCGGTTTGCGCTGCCGTTGAATCCGATATCGCAGAGCTGGACGACGCCGACCGTGAAGAGTTCATGGCCGAGCTGGGTCTGGAAGAGCCGGGCCTGAACCGCGTGATCCGCGCAGGCTATGAGCTGCTGAACCTGCAGACCTACTTTACCGCAGGCGTGAAAGAAGTGCGTGCGTGGACCATCCCTGTCGGTGCGACTGCGCCTCAGGCTGCCGGTAAGATCCACACCGACTTTGAGAAAGGCTTTATTCGTGCGCAGACTATCGCGTTTGAAGACTTCATCACCTACAAGGGTGAGCAAGGCGCGAAAGAAGCAGGCAAGATGCGTGCGGAAGGGAAAGATTACATCGTTAAAGATGGCGACGTGATGAACTTCCTGTTTAACGTTTGATTTGTTTTGAATAAAAAAAATCCACGCCAAAGCGTGGATTTTTTCGAGATAAATTTCCCTGATAGTATTAATTTAAAAAATACCTTCTTTGAGAGGATGATCTTTTATTCCTCCCCAAGGGTCATCTAGCAAAAACTTAGCAGCAATAGCTTCTTTTGCCGGTACAAGAGTGAAATTATAGTAAATTTCATCTCCTTCACAAACCTCATAAAAGAGTGAATAAACTTTTTCGTTCACATCTATATTTAAATCGAATTTCTCAGTTGCAGAAGCGATTTGCAGCTTATCTTTATCCGTAATGAAAAATGGCACAACAATACAGCGCTGAGCATTTTCATCCATTTTGAAAGTATTATCTTTCTTGATATTGACGTTTGCTCCAAACGCGTCCTCTGGTAATGGATCGAATATAACATAATCCTTGTGGAGAACAGCACCTTGAGAAACATTGCCTTTTCCCCACTGACTCAGTTTTTCGTCATAATCTCGGGATCGTATCACTATTTGACTATGCGAAATCAGCAGATCAACTATTTGTAGTTTTTTATCATTCATTACACTACCTCGACTTTTATTATCGTTCTAACTGGAAGTTCTGATAAAAGTTTACCAATACTTGAACCTGTACCACAGTTACTGCCCTTCGCTATCCGTCATTCGCTCCGGCGTGCCGTTGGGCAAACAGTGGAATCAGAAGATCTCCGTCGCTTCAAGGCTGACAATACGGGGCAGCAAACTTTATTATCTGGATAGCTATGGCTAAGAATATGATGAGCCTCATATTTAGTTTTATGATTGTATTAAGCCACAAAAACCTTACTTTAAAATGGCTTTATCAGATTCTAATAAGATGGTGCCATTCTTGTTATCACTTTTTTATCCAAGTCTAAAGAATAATGCCAATCATACCAACCATTTATTTTTTCCGAAAAGGAGCAGACAATCAAAACCTCTTTTTTATCGTTTAATGTCAAATAAGAAAAAGACGCACCTTCTGGAGGCGTAAATGTTGAAAGCAAAGTCCCATCAATATTTAAAACAGTTAATAACATCGGTAAGGGTAATGGTTTACTCAATACAAAAATTATTTTTCTCTTTTCATCTATCATTGCCAGATCTAAATCATCTATACCGATAGTGACTTTGTGTGTATTATATATCCAATGCAATTCATTTTTTTCTTTATTACAGATAAAATTATTAATCATGTTAATCTCATTTTATAAATTAGGGCTTGAGCAACGACTCGTCAATAACTTCCAAATAATTCATGCGTTCTGCAGGTGGCACAGCCATTTCGACTTGTGTACCGCCACCAGGCAGATATACATTCGCACCTTTATCAACTTGAGGTCCAACCGCACCAATTTTAACTGGTAATGGTTTCTTAACTTCATAAGTTATTACTCTATCAATATCCGGTTTCCATTCCATCTTCACAGCGAGCTCATTTCTAACATATGAAGCATTAGGAATATCGTCAAATGTAGCAAACCCTCCAGGTCTCGTCGCTGGCTGGCCTGGAGATACGGCCATTTTTACTCGAGTCCCTGGGACTAATGTTGCATCTAAAGGAGGCTCATTTAATGGCCAAGGCGATTGTTCATTAACTAATTTTTTATAAGCAGAAGCCGCTTCAGTTGATGATTTGAAACGACCTTTATGCTGCCGCTGAAAATCATTCCAAGTATTAGTTCGCCCACATCGTAAGCCTAATGGATCCACCCACCCCAGCGCATTCGGCGCATACTGGTAAAGGTTTATCCCCCCCGCCAGCCCTATCGGGTCCTGCTGCGTGAACCTTCCGCAGTCCGGGTCGTAATACCGGAACAGATTGTAGTGCAGCCCTGTCTCACGGTCCAGGTATTGCCCCTGCATGCGCAGGTTCTGAGAATATCCTGATACCTGCGTCTCACTTTCGCGCAGCAGCTTGCCCCAGGCGCTGTTTACCCCTTCCCAGCGCACCTGCCCTTCGATATCCGTCATCCGCTCCGGCGTGCCGTTCGGCTGGCAGTGGAACCAGAAGATTTCCGGGGCATCAACCCCGTCGATACGCGCCAGCGGATCGTAGCTGTCCTGATCGCTGTAGACGTAGGTCAGTGGCACTTCCCCGTGCACTTCCTGCAACAGGCGGAACCCTTCCCAGACAAACCGCGTGGTGACAGGCTTACCGGTTGGCTGGCCGCCCAGCATCTGGCGGCGCGTTTTGCTGATTCGTCGTCCGAGCGGATCGTAGCGGAAGCTGACCTGCGTCTGCGGCCTGTTGCGGTCCCGCGGCTGGCTGATCACCTCCGTCAGGCGGTGCTCACCGTCGTAGCGATAGTGCCAGCGGGTCTGGCCGTTATCTTTCTCAACGGTACGACCGTGGACGTCATAGCGCCAGCGAATGCCGTTCAGTTGCGTCAGGCGGTTGTGCGTGACCTTCTCAGCAGAGCCTTCCAGCGGGTTACCGGCTGCATCCCAGCGCCACTGCTCCTGGCCGGGCAGAGTACCGTCCTGAACCAGCAGGCGCCCTGCGCTGTCGTACTGCCAGCGGTACCAGCTGAACGGATTATCGTCCCGCTCTTCGCGAACCAGGTTATTACGGTAGTCGTAATCCCAGCGGCGGGACCAGCGGCGCGGCGACGGGCGCTGGGCGTTGCCGGTAAAGACGTCCCGCCGATGCAGGCGACCAAGGCGGTCGTATTCGCTGCGGGTGGTCAGCAGCCCCTGCGTGCGGCTGGTCTCGCGGTGGAGTTCGTCGCGGGTAAAATCGGAAACCGAGAGCTTATCCAGAGCAATGCTGAGCAGATGTCCGCTGCCGTAGTAGAACTGTTTCAGCTCGCGGCCATCGGGCAGCGTGACGGAGGTGCGGTTGCCCAGCGCATCATACTCCCACGCCAGCTCACCGTGCTCGCCCGCTTCGCGCGTCACGCGGCCGAGCGCGTCATACTCAAAGGCGAGCTCCTGCTCCGCCTCGGTGCTCCAGGCATTGGCTGAAAGCGCAGGATGCAGCCCAATCCGGCTTAACAGCCCGGACGGCGTGTAGTGGTAGCGGGTCTGCCCTTCCGGCGTGGTGCGGGCCACCAGCTGACCGCTCGCGCTCCAGGCGAAGGCATGCGTGATGGCCTCCGGATGTCCGGCGGCAAAGGTGCGTGCTATCGTGCGGCCACAGGCATCGTAGCGATACTGCGAGGCCACGCCATCAAGCCCCACCTCTTCCAGCAGCAGCGAGTCTTCGCCCCAGATAAACCGGTACGCTTCGCCGTTTTCGTTTTCCAGAGCAATCAGACGCCCGCGGCTGTCCCAGCGGCGACGAACCTCTTCACCCTGCGTATTACGCGTGGCGGTTAAGCGCCCCGCGTCATCGTATTTAAACTCGCTCTCTTTCCCGTCGGCACCCGCATGCTTCACCGGCAGGCCACGCTCGTTCCATTTGAGCGACTCTGTCCACCCTTCCGGGCGATCGAGCTGTACCGGACGCCCCGCGGCGTCGTAGCGGTAGCGCGTCTCTTCGCCGTCAGCGCTGATCTCAGCCACCAGCCAGCCCAGCGGATGATAGCGATACTGAGTAACCCGACCAGAGCAGTCCGTGGCGCGAACCACCTGCCCGGCCTCGTTGTACTCCTGGAAGCGGCTGTTGCCGGCGGCATCCACCTCTTCAACCACCTGCCCATACTCGTCCCGACGCAGTTGCGTAACGTGCCCCACTGGATCGACCACGCGCTTCAGCCCGTGATGTTCGTCGTACCAGAAGCGGGTCGCGCTACCGTCTGCTTCAATGATTGACGCCGGAAGCGCACGGTGCTCCAGCCAGGTGGTGGTGCGGGCGTTACCGTCTGCGTCGATCTCCTGCACCCGATTGCCCATCTCGTCATAGACGAAGGTGACGGCATTGCCGAGCGGATCGATGCGGCGCGTAAGGAGCTCGTTGTCATCCCACTCGTAGCGCCAGTTCTCGCCGCGCTCGTCAACGTAGCGAACAATCAGGCTCTGCGCGTTCCAGTAGTGCTTTCGCGTCTGTCCATCGTAGTGCTCGACGGTGGTCAGCCCGGCGGTTAAATCGTAGCTAAAGCGGCAGCCGTCGCCGGTGCTGGTGCGGTTTTCCACCACGCGCCAGTGGTCGAATTTTTGCCAGCGGTATTCGCTCTCCAGCCCGCCCGGCAGGCGGTGCCAGACCATCAGGCCGTTATCGTTATAGCGGTATTCACGGGTCACTACACCGGAGGCATCCGTCGCGCTGGCCAGCTGGCCGCGCCCGTCGTAGCCCCACTGCATCAGCGGCCAGGTGCGGCTGCCGTCAAAATGGCTCGCCGAGGTAACGCGCTGCGGGAAACGCTCGTCCTCATAGCGCAGGGTGACGTCAATCGCCCGCGGCTCGTCGTGAAGACCGACCAGCCTGCCGTGCTCGTCCCACTCCGTCAGCAGTGCGTTACCGTATTCATCGCTGAGGGACGCCAGACGCAGGATGGAGGGGTTAGCGCGGGTCGGTTTATACAGACGCCACACCGCGCCGTCATCGTCGGCAATCGCCACGTCGCCGCTGTCATTGCGACGGATAATAATGCCTTCGCTAATGCTGTAAAACGCGCGGTCGACCGGTGGCAGCGCAAAGCTCAGCTCGCGCCCGGTTTCGTCGAACCAGGTGGCGTTGTTCTCTTCCAGCGTCAGATAGCTGTCAAAGGTGGTTGCCCAGCCAAGGCCAAACAGCCCTTCGCGGGTAGTCAGGCTGTTGTAGCTGCGCTGCCAGCGCAAAGGAAAGCGCCCCGGCAGCGAGAAATCGAGCTCATCGTCGTCATTCAGCACCTTCACGCCGGTGGCGGCGTGAACCGGGTGCGAGGAGCCGAACACGGCGTTGACCGCCATATCCGCCAGCATCCCGCCGCCGGCAGACGCCAGCGCGCAGGGCATGTTTTTCAAAATCTTGCCAGGACGCCCGCGCAGCAAGGAGAGCGCAATCATCCCCAGCGCCAGGCCCGGCGTTTTGCCGCTTTTGATGTCGCGGACCGTCAGCGTGTCGCCGCCTATAATCACGTTCGGGGAGACGTCGTCGGACACGGTGCCCTCGCAGGTGGTGCGATCTTTCGCGCGCACCGCGGGCTGCCCGTTGATGAAGACGCTTTTGGAGCCTTCAGCCAGATACTGCGGCCCGGAGTGTTTATCGCACGCCACCTTATCTTCTTCCAGCGGCGAGGTGCCGGCAGCGGCAGAAGCCACGCTCGGCTGCCACATTTCGCTGCCGAACTGTCCGGCGGCGGAAAGCAGCATGCCCGCGTAGTCGGCAAAGCTGCCCGGCGACTGCGGCTCAGGGGAAGGCGTATCGGCAGGGGTCAAGGTCCCGGCTGCGCGTGCAGCCGGGATCGAATTGGTCAGAACGTTGCTGGAACCGGTGGTGATTTTGCCCGCAGGCGACGGCGGGAAAAGCGCGTTACCCAGCCCTTCAGCGGCGTTGCTGATATCGTCGGTGATCCCCGCAACGTTCGCCAGAACCCCGCCGATAATGCCGCTCAACAGACAGCTGGATCCTATCGCCGCCACGCCTGCGGCAGCGGCTCCGGCACCCAGCAGCGGAGCCGCGACGGTCGCTGCCGCGCCCACCGCCGCGCCGATCACCGCATAGGCAGCACCTTCCGCCACGATGCTGGTGATGTCAGCAAAAATGCTGGAGTGAATAATCTCGTCGCCCTTACGGGCCGCGTTGTTATCGCTCATGCCTTACACATTCCGGTTGTCGTTTAGCGTCAGACTCTGCTTAAGCGCGCTCCAGCGCACCTCGTCCTCTTCAGTGAATGCTCTGAGCGCTGAGAGGGTAAAAACCATCAATACCGGTTTGTCCGGCGTCTGCACGGCCAGCTGTTTTTGCCACAGGCGCTGCCCGTTGCGGTCAAAGGTGGTCTCGACTTCCAGTCCGCTAATTTTTCCGTCAGGCCCGGCTTTTACGCTCCGGAATTCGCTCTGGGCGATCTCACCCATCTGAGGACGCAGCACGTCCCACTGGCGGTGGAACTCTTGTTCGTAGTCGCTGCGGTCCGGGATAGCGCCGCGGCTGACCACCACGGACAGCCCGCTTTCGTCATCGCGAATGATGTTCATGCTGTTATCCTGCCAGGCAGCAGGAAATAGGGAAAACGAACCTTCCTGGAGGGTGTATTTCATAAGTGAACTCGGGATGATTAATATGATGAGAAACAAAAGAGGCCAATCCATGCTGGCCCTTTGTCTGGCTGTTTTGTTATTTAAGCCACTGGCCTGACTGTTCGACTAAAACATGGTTGCCTTTGCTGACAACCAATTTCACAGGTGCATACGTCACGGTGTAAACGATCTCGCCATTGTTGTACGTTGAGCCGATTATTTTACCTGCCGAGTCGCGCAACGTTTTTCCCATTAAGGAGATCGTACTGTTATCGCTTTTGCGCACGCCGAGATAAACCATCTCGTCACATTTTCTCTCAAAATGGCCGCATTTGTTTATCAGCGAAATAGCGAATTTATCGGTGTCCAGTTTTCTGGTTTCCGCGTTTTGAACCGAAGCGGCTTTACTTAACGTATACCGCAGCGGAGCATAGTAATTTCCTTTTTGAGGAGGAGTAATTAAACGCCACTCCATTTCACGCCCCTTTATCTCCAGAACAGCCCGTCCACCTACGCCGCCAAACGATGAGTTGAACTCAACGTTGGCACGATTGCCAGCGATCGTACCGCTAAGATTTTGTTCATCATCTTCCGGGCAATCAATGCGGTTTCCTCTCTGGGAGATATAGCAATAAGAGCCGGTGATCCGGTTGTCTGATTCAGCTAACCGCAGGGTTAACGTCGAGTCGTTCTCGAATTCGCCAACCCACTCTCCGTCAAACGCGGGTTTTGATTGGCCGAATGTTGCAAAATGCATCGTATTGAATCTGGCGGCCCATTGCTGAATATCGGCATGAATAGCCGGGCTATTGTCAGTTGACTGGTAATGAATAACATCCGACGCCGGAACCACCCAGGCTGCAAAGATTTTGCCGTCAGGATTGATGACCATCGCTGACGCGTTCTCCTGATAGAGATCTTTTAGCCAGCCTTCAACAAACAATCCGCCACCTGTGATAGTATGCGGTTCACCGAAAACATCAAAGTTATCAATAAAGGTCTGGTAATTATTTCCCAGCGTTTTTTTGAGATTGTCTGTCACTTCGCTGTCGTTAACGATGTGACTAACCGTATCGAGCTTGTTGTATTGGGATAATTCAAGCGCCGTTGACGTTTCAACTACGCCTGTCAATAAAGCTGTGAACAATATGGCTGCCAAATGTTTTTTGGTCATAAATCACTCAGCGGTACCATTATCGTAATTCATCGTTATTTTCACAACCTTACTGTCTTTAACCTCAAAAGAGAGCAATTTCTTACCCATTTCATAGGAAACCCACTGCTCCCCGGAATCATTTTCGACCTGACCACTGCCGTAAGCTTTATTAAGTTCATTTATTGTTGAACCAATATGGATCCCGCGAACTGTTTTGCCATCCGCAGCAGTTAACGTAATCTGCGCCACAATATAATCGT
Source organism: Enterobacter cloacae complex sp. (assembly GCF_900322725.1). Taxonomy (NCBI): domain Bacteria; kingdom Pseudomonadati; phylum Pseudomonadota; class Gammaproteobacteria; order Enterobacterales; family Enterobacteriaceae; genus Enterobacter; species Enterobacter cloacae complex sp. Next base: position 4,601,659 of record NZ_LT991957.1, read on the forward strand.
CAACACTTCGCTCGGTTTTATCCCACCAGAGATTGGAACTGAATATTTTTAACCCAGCCTTCTGATGCTGGTAGAATTTATAGTTCGTTTCGTCAAAAGGAACCTCACCGACAAAACTACCTTCCACAGAAACTGCAATTTTACGCGCAACCTCAGGACTCCATCTATCACCCAGTGCCATAATCTGATCTTTTATCAGCAGAGAAAAATCCTCTTTAGCCAGAATGGGCGGCATAGTCTGAGCCACTACTTCATAACTGCTCAGAAAGGTAGACATGAGGGTAAAAAAAAGAGAGACAGAAAGGCGTTTTTTCACGTTAATCATCATTTGCTGGATAAATATTATGCCACTCACCACTTTAAAAAGCGGTGAGTAATGAAATAATCATTTTTAGTCAGTGCTAATAGCGACCCCACCCAAGCAGTCAGGTTTTTTTACCGTGAAACTGAAGCTTATTTTTTGCCCATTCATATCCTTTGCCGCTGTATAACTGGTCACTTCGTTCTCCGAACGGCCTCGGGGATAATCAGTTAACGTCAGTTGCGGATAATGTTTTTTAACAGTGTCGAGAGTGATGCACTGGCCGGACGGTGAAAAATTCAGTAACGGTGCCATCCCGTCACTTTCTCTACTTAAACGTAAATCAATTGCAGTAATGTTCGTTCCATCCGCCAGTTTGATATCGTCGGCATTATAGAAATTGATATATTCATTTTGTTTCGTTAGCTTGAATGACAACGGAGCGTTATCCAGACTGTTAACGGACAACGTTTTGAGTGATGCGCTCATTTCTGCAATGAACTGCCAAAGATCCTGTTTCTGCATGTTACCTCCTGCCATTCCTGTCGTTAATAAAGCCGCAAGCACTGCACTCGTTTTTAGACTATGGATAATTTTTATCATACCAACCGCCATAATAATCTTCGTAATATTGCCCCGTGGTAGACGTTTGTTCGCCTTTGCCAAAGATACGGCCTATCTGCGTGCGCGCTTCACTTTCCTTTATGGCCCCGCGTTCGAGCGAATCATAGATACGATTATATTGTGGCTGATTTGCCGGATTGCCCGCAATACCTATATCCCCGCCCTTGTTGGCTATGATTTCACGTTGGACCCGGATATTGTTCAACGTTGCAGCGCCTTCATCACTGAGTGTGCTGTTGAGATAGGCGTCGCGCGAAGAAAAATCAATGTTGGGTTCATATAAAGCGTGACCACTTTCATGTGACAGAGACTGAACGACTGCATTCGGGTTACCGAGCTCATTTTTATCAACGGTAATAACGCGCTTTTGACGATTGGCAAACGTCCCCTTGCCTGCTTCACCTTCTTCAAATGTCCAGCCTCGTTTCTTTAACGTAGCTATGTCATTTTTCATAGTAGGTGATTTATCGACAAGACTATCCACATCCTTTCCATATCCGCTTGAAGGAACACTGGATGCCGGAGGCGTAGCGTTTTTAGAGGTTTCGGCAGGTGCGCTGGCAGCCAAACCAGCCTTACTCTCCTTTCCCGGCGTAAATTTCTCCTGCACCGCCGCATCAATATCCCCTTTATGCCCAGAACCCGGCGCCGTTGTGCCCGGCTTGGTGCCAGAGGTATTCAGATGCAGCTTACCGCCCGTGGTGATATAACCATCCCCTTCCACGAAGAAGTTGAACTCTTTGCCGATCAGGTTAATCTTGCCGTTAGCGTTCAGCTCAATAGCGCTCTCACCTGAGACCAGCCGCAGCTTCGTCCCGGAAGCAATGACGTACTGCTCCACCGCCGCATCCAGCTTGCCTTTCCCCGTCAGGATCTCGGTTCCGCCTTTCACCGCCTGAGTCTGGTTCGCTTCCACGCGATGCAGTTCATTTTTCTTCACGTAATGGCTGCGCGCCCCGCCGACGCTGTGCGTTTCATCGTTTTTAACGCTGGTGTCCATGTTGCGCTCGGCCTGGATCCACACCTGCTCTGCGCCCGCCTTGTCCTCAAAGCGCAGGGCGTTGGCGTTGTCCACGGAGCCCCCCTTAGAGCGGCTCATAAAACCCATCTGCGTCGCTGCCGCCGGCAGCGCCCACGGCGGCATGCTCGCGTCGTTGTACACGCGCCCGGTGATAATCGGACGGTCCGGGTCGCCGTTGATAAAGTCCACCACCACCTCGTCGCCGACGCGCGGAATTTGCACCCCGCCGTAGCCCTGGCCTGCCCATGCGCTCGACACGCGCACCCAGCAGGAGCTGGTGTCATCCCCCTTCGCCAGACGGTCCCAGTGGAACTTCACCTTCACGCGGCCATATTTGTCCGTCCAGATGCTCTCTCCCTGCGGCCCCACCACTTTCGCCGTCTCCGGGCCGTAGGTACGCGGCCACGCCGTGGACTGCGCCGGACGGTACGACACCGCCGCCGGAATGACGCTGAAATCGGTGCGGTGAATGGTTTCCCCCTCGCCGCTCGCGTAGCGGTTCTCCTCGAAGTGGTACCCCGCCGCCGTCACCAGATATTCCCCGTTATCGCTGAAGAACGGGGCGTTGGTCAGGGTAAAGATATGACCCGGCGCAATGCCCGCTGCGGTAGCCGTCGCCTGAATCTGCTGATGCTCAACCTGCCAGCGCTCCTGACGGATACGGGCATAGAACTCCCCGTGACCTTTGTCCACAAAGCGTCCCGGCCAGTCATACACGTCGATGCTCCCCGGCTTCGGCGACGCCGGGTTCTGCTGGGCCTGGAACAGCCACGCGTTCGGCTTGCGGAAGTCATAGTCGTCGAGGCTGTAAATCCCCGGCGTCACGCTGTCCTCCAGCGCCCACTGGCTGATGCCCTCTTCATCCGTACTGCCGCCGGACGGCGTCTGGTGGTAAGGAATGACCTCATAGCCGCTGAACGGCTGATGCTGCGTGGCGGCGTCGGTGAGCACCAGGGTGTGTTTGTCCGCCTCGTGGCTGAAGTGATACGCAATCCCCTCCAGCTCCATCAGGCGGCTGATGAAGTCCAGGCTCGACTCCTGATACTGCACGCAGTAGTCCCACACCCGGTAGCTGCCGGTGAGTTTATCCTCAACGTTGACCTGATGCTCGCCCAGCAGGGTTTTGACAATCTGCGGCACCGTCTGGCCCTGGAAAATACGCAGGTTACGATCGCGCTTCATCGGCCACAGGTCCGGCTCCACCGTGAGCTGGTACACCGCATAGCGCGTGCCCGTCAGCTCAACGGCGCTGACCGCCACCCGGGTAATCTTGCCGTTAATGTAGCGGGAGGTCAGCAGGTTCTGCGTCGGGATGGTCACCGTGACCGGCTGGCCGAGCAGCTTACTGCGGTCGATGCGCGCGTCCGTGCCGAGCACTGTCAGCGTCAGGGCGAACGACTCGGACATCGCCTCACGGCCCGTCAGTTTCCAGAACAGAAGCCCCTCCACCGGGAGCTGAACGGTAATTCGGTTGAGCATAATCTTTATTCCACTATGGACTAATCTCAGTGCCAGAAGTTAACTCATCTCAATACGCAAAGCGGGAATGCTGTTGATGTGATAATGAGTAGCTGTAAGAGTTATTTCTCTTGCCAAAAAATAAAGCCGCTTTTCCTGTAGTTTTATTTAGATAATTTTAGTTAATGTCGTAATTATTTAAGCCATAAGCCTGAAAACATAAGTATGCTCCCCAGGGAAACTGCACTGCCAAACCAGATAGGGTAAAACAAGGCCTAAAGGATATTAACACCTGTCAGAAAATAGCTGAAAACACTGATTACTTATGGTATCTTTTTTGTCTTTTTAAATACTCCAAATCTTTTTCATGAGGTAGAGTGATTTTTAATCCTTGCTCCATCTGTGACGCTATATAATTAGCATTGGACAAATGCTTAGCAAGTTCAGTATCGGTAGTATCAAACTCTTTGGATGCAAGAACTCCAAGATTCAATGAATGTAATTTGCTTTTATTTTTTTCAGCACCAGTTAGAAGAGATTTAACATAACCCAACTGACTCTTCGCCATAACATATAAAGAAAATGTTGGATTTTGTTCTAATCGATAATTAATTGCATCAATAGTATCATCGATATAATCCAACGCGGTGTGATTTTCTTTACTCATGAGACACCTCAAATATATTCTTTTCGCTTGAAAGCATCTGTGAAGATGTGATCTGGTGCAATCTTTGCCGCCGTGGTGATGGCTTGAATCTGCTGATGTTCCATCAGACAACTGATGAAGTTCAGACTCGACTTCTGATCGTGATGGTTTATCGTGGAGATAATATTAATAATGTAGGGAAATTGACAAATTTAACGTCCATCTAAAAAAGGAAAATTCACGCTGCGTGTGAATTTTCCTGAATATAGATTCAAGGTTTAGGCATTTCTATATGGAATGTTGACAGGATGATTTCGAGGCAGCGTTTATTCGCCTCGAAGTGGTAATCATGATAGTTACGGTGTCTGCCAATCAGTTCTGCATAGCACCAGACTTTGCCCACGCTAAAAATATAGCACTGGTAAACAGCGCGCATTTCTTCCTCTGCGCTGAACATTTCCCCCCGGCATGTCCACAGTGTTTTTCCGAGGGATGGATTAAACTCATTTGGAATAGTAGCAAGTGCTTCAGTTTTAAGCGTAACGGCAGGTTCTCGATCGTGAAACCGTTTAATCGAAACGCTAAAAACATCCTGCGCGGTAAACACCATCTCCTGCGAAAAAAAGCAAAGATTAATGACACCGTAGTTAGTGCCATCAAACGAGTGCTCGACCACCAGACGCGTTTCTGTAAGAGGATTCACCTGCCAGGATTCCGGTACTTTAAATCCACTGCTGTTTTTAGCGCTGAGGCTCACGGTCTTAAGCAGTTCAGCCAGAACCAGGTTACTACGATGCAGTAAATCCCAGTTCACCACAGTAAAGTAAATATCATTCGCCAGCGCAGGGTAGTCGCGAGCGGCACAGGCCGCTTTAATCAGGAAATAATTCCCGCCTCCTTCTTGCGGATTGTAATCTTTCTGTACGGTATAACGTGAAATGACCTCGTCGCCGGACGAGTGCGTTTTGAGAGTTAGCACATCTGCAAAAAGGCCACTACCGGAAGGATGCGTAATCAAGCGCTGGTTCAACACTTTCTCGCCCATCAGTTCCAGTTTATTAAACAGCCAATCAGAGGGATTCATCTCCCACAGACAGCGTTCATAAGCGGCCCAAACTTCCATATAGGGCTGCGCATCATCGGTGGCATAGCGACCCAAGTTCGTCAAGCCGACCTCAGGAAGGTGCTGCGGGGCCAGTTCAGCTGGCTTAACACGATTTGGCAAAATCACCCAGTACTGAAGCATTTTATTATCAGCAGAGGTATACAGGCATTTCCAGTAGTTCGCCTTAATCTCTTCATTGGTTGCGGTTGAGACGACGGGAAAAGCATAATTATTATCAGTGTTCATAAAACCTCTTCAACTCAGACAGTGCTGCCAAACCAGATACCATAGAACATTAAGATACAGCCTAACGAGGCTAGACACTTTACTACCAGGCGTAATTTTGCCCCATACTTACCAGATAGTGATAATAATTTTGAATAGTTTGCTGCAGTGTTATAGCGCTTGTGGAATCGCATAATAATATCGAAAATATTATTCAACATCACGACAAAAAACTTCGACAGAAGCACTGCCATAAAGGAAGCTGGTATTATTACTGATAATGACCGTGCAGTTTCTCTGGTTAGCAACGGGATGAACTTAGAAAGGCCAACCAAAACAATGACCAATACAAATGCACCAATCAGTACTGAAATGAATTTTATTCCAAAGCCACGCCATTCTTCTTTTGTATACAGATCTTTTCCATTCCAGATATAGATCAAAGTGATTAAAATAAAAATCGTTAAGCCAGCCCATTTCATTATTTCATTGTCCTCTCACATCCTTTAATCGCCTATTAAAACAGTAACACACCCGGTAATAATTGTCCCATCCCCGCTTTCTGTCGGAACAGAGGTTACGGCTGGCTCATCCTCTTCGCCATACAAATAGTCAAAGAAATCCAGTATAGGCTTAAATGCCACTTTCAGACTTGCATCACCCTTAAGCCCTACAAGCCCTGCAGCCCCACCTGTTACCCTGACGTTAACGGAATAATCTTTAGTGTCCCAGAAAGCGCTTCCACCTCCCGCGAGACCAGCAGACCCAAAGCTACCGTCGATTTTTGCTTCTCCGGAAACGATGCCCAGAATATCAAGGTTACCTGAAACTTCGCCTTTCACTCCTTTCGCTTCCGCACCAGCGTCAGCAGTCAAACCATACTTCCCATCATTGCCGGTATAAACTTCTAATACGGCTTTAGCTTCTGCTGTACCGATAGTTACATCCCCTGATACTCCACCATACAACGTTCCTTCTTTACCCGCAGCAACTGAACCACCGTATTGCTCACCTGTCGCAGCGGCATTCGCATTGAAGCCATAAATATCGTTGCCGCCACCATACAGAGACCCCGTTGCATTGGCGACGGCGAGTTTATTACGCATTTCTGCCCGCAGCAGATCCTTACTTTTCATATTCCCAATGGTAATATCCGCCAACGCAAAACCAGCTGAAGCGGTATCAAAATCACCGTTGAGGTTTTTATCTTCGAGGCTGGCGTACGCACCCAGAACACGAGCATCAAAATTTTCGCCGTGCATCATCCCATCTTCGCCGGCATTTTTCGCCAGCGAGCCCCCCCAATATTGAGGTGCTGCTGCTTTCGGTATGGCAGGTGCCGGTGAGCCGCTGACATCACACTTCGTCTTGTCTCCTTGACGTGCAAGTGGCATACCGTTAACGAAGACAGTACCGGAGCCCCCCACAATAATACCGCTGCCGTGCGTCGAGCAGGATAACGTATCACTCTTTCGAGCGGCGGGAAAACCACCGATGATGACGTCCGGGCTTCCCGACTGTATTGGCCCCGAATGTGCACTGACATCTATGGTCGCTCTGGCGGCAGGTTGTCCCATGTTCAAAAATCCTTCTACATATTAGCTGTTAATTTTAACAACAGCGCCTTTAATATCTGTCAGGTTTGTACCATTGAGATTAAGAGTATCATTAGCTTTCATCTCGGCATTTATTCCGCCGCCTAACTTCGTCAACTCCGTCCCTTTGAAGGATGCCTCAGTAATACTCTCAGCCTTGAGTGTCCCTTCGGAAACGATAATTTCAATTGTCGATGGCGTGATAAGAATGTAGTTATCATTCACCTTTAACTTAATCGAGGTTGTCGCTTCCAGCAGAGCATTTCCCTCTTTATCCATAGTCAATACGGTTTGGTTTTTACCTACATTGAATTTGTGCTGATTACCCGTGTTGCTGGTTGAATTCGCCCCCACGTTCACGTCCCGGTTACGCTTAACCGTTACGTGCTCATCCCGGCCGATAATTTTTTTACGGTCTACCCCTACGTCATGTGTCTCGCAGTTCTCGATCTCGGTGTCCATGTTTTTTTCAGCATGAATCCAGATCTGCTCTTGCCCAGCCTTATCCTCGAATCGTAAGGCATTGGCATTATCTTTATGGCCATCCTTACTGCGGCTCATAAAGCCCATCTGCGTCGCCGCAGCGGGCAGTGCCCACGGCGGCATGCTCGCGTCGTTGTACACGCGCCCGGTAATAATCGGACGGTCCGGGTCGCCGTTGATAAAGTCCACCACCACCTCGTCGCCGACGCGCGGAATTTGCACCCCGCCGTAGCCCTGGCCTGCCCATGCGCTCGACACGCGCACCCAGCAGGAGCTGGTGTCATCCCCCTTCGCCAGACGGTCCCAGTGGAACTTCACCTTCACGCGGCCATATTTGTCCGTCCAGATGCTCTCTCCCTGCGGCCCCACCACTTTCGCCGTCTCCGGGCCGTAGGTACGCGGCCACGCCGTGGACTGCGCCGGACGGTACGACACCGCCGCCGGAATGACGCTGAAATCGGTGCGGTGAATGGTTTCCCCCTCGCCGCTCGCGTAGCGGTTCTCCTCGAAGTGGTACCCCGCCGCCGTCACCAGATATTCCCCGTTATCGCTGAAGAACGGGGCGTTGGTCAGGGTAAAGATATGACCCGGCGCAATGCCCGCTGCGGTAGCCGTCGCCTGAATCTGCTGATGCTCAACCTGCCAGCGCTCCTGACGGATACGGGCGTAGAACTCCGCATGGCCCGTCTCCACAAAGCGCCCCGGCCAGTCGTACACGTCGATGCTGCCCGGCTTCGGTGACGCCGGGTTCTGCTGCGCCTGGAACAGCCACGCGTTCGGCTTGCGGAAGTCGTAGTCGTCAAGGCTGTAAATCCCCGGCGTCACGCTGTCCTCCAGCGCCCACTGACTGATGCCCTCTTCGTCCGTACTGCCGCCGGACGGCGTCTGGTGGTACGGGATGACCTCGTAGCCGCTGAACGGCTGATGCTGCGTCGCGGCGTCAGTCAGCACCAGGGTGTGCTTGTCGGCCTCGTGGCTGAAGTAGTACGCAATCCCCTCCAGCTCCATCAGGCGGCTGATAAAGTCCAGGCTCGATTCCTGATACTGCACGCAGTAGTCCCACACCCGGTAGCTGCCGGTAAGCTTGTCTTCGAGGTTAACCTGATGCTCACCCAGCAGAGTTTTCACAATCTGCGGCACCGTCTGGCCCTGGAAGATCCGCAGGTTACGGTCGCGCTTCATTGGCCACAGGTCCGGCTCCACCGTCAGCTGGTATACCGCGTAGCGGGTGCCCGTCAGCTCAACGGCGCTCACCGCCACGCGCGTCACCTTACCGTTGATGTAGCGGGGAGTGAGCAGGCTCTGCGTGGGGATGGTCACCGTGACCGGCTGACCGAGCAGCCTGCTGCGGTCAATGCGCGCATCCGTGCCGAGCAGGGTCAGCGTCAGCGCGAACGACTCGGACATCGCCTCGCGGCCGGAGAGTTTCCAGAAAAGCAGCCCCTCAACCGGGAGCTGGACGGTAATTCGGTTGAGCATAATCTTTTATTCCACTATGGACTAATCTCGGTGCCAGAAGTTAACTCATCTCTAAACGCTGTTGATGTGATGATGAGTAGTTGAAAGATTTCTTTCCTTTGCTACCAAATTAAAATTAATATCATTTTTATTTAAGCCATAAACCTGAGAACATAAGAACGCTTCCCAGGGAAACTGCACTTTTAGCGGCGATAAGTAAGCCAGGCGCAATGATGCGTGTTACTGACAATAATTTTCCATAATTATCCTCGTTGTGCTTTTCATGCCCACGCATAACCCCGGAAAAAATGGTGCAGAGCAGGACAACGGTAACCTTCAATCCCCAAACGCACAGGAAAGACATAGAAAATATGGTCGAATAGTGTTTTGCCGTAGCAACAGAAAATAATGACATTGACTGAGCGAGCCATTTCAATGTAAAACCGACAACGACCGTAGCTACTAATACCATCATAAACATCAATCCGGACAGAAACCATTGCTTTATATTGAACAAATCTTTTCCATTCCAGATAAGCGCCAGTGTCCAAATCATAAATATAACAAAGAAAAACAAATGCATCATAATATCCTGCATTTACTTATTTTACATATCCTGGCAATGCCAGCATCCATCTAACCTCTTCATATCAGCCTATACTGCCAAACCAGTTACCATAGAGCATCAGGATACAACTTAACGAGGCGAGACATTATGCTACCAGATGTAATTTAGCCCCGTACCGGGCAGACAGAGACGATAGCTTTAAATACATTTCTGGGGTATTTCACTGTTTATGAAATCGCATAATACTCTCAAAAATAGCATTCCACATCACAACAACAAATTTCGACAACAACACTGTCATAAGAGATGCAGGTAATATTACTGCTATCGCGCGCGCGTTTTATCTGTCCAGCAATGCGGTGAAATTTGAAACACCAACTAAAATGAGCATCTATGCAAACGCACCAGCCAACACTGAAATAAACTTCATTCAAAGTCTCGCCACTCTTTTAGTACGTAAAGATCTTTCCCGTTCCATATATAGGCTTAAGCGATAAATATAAAAATTATAAAGTCAGTCCATTTCATTATTTCATTTTTTATCCATGCTTGTATACTAGAGTTAAAACATTAGCCCGCTACTTTTTCTCCAGATTTATGACACGGAGATCCTTCCGTGCCATATAAGATAAACAATTACAAGAAGATGTCTTCAGGAGCCCTATCGAACAATTCACCGGCCAATTTGGCGATACGTTCATGCTGTACGAGTTTGTCTTTCCACTCCTGCGGAATACCGGAATAACCATATAAGGCTCCAGCTATTTGTCCCGCCGTCGCCGCAACGCTGTCAGCGTCATCGGCAAGATTGGCAGCCAGCAGAATCGCATCCCGGAAGTTATCAGTATTCCATACGGACCACATCGCGGCCTCAAGCGTATCGATAACATAACCACTTGAACGAATCTGATCGCGAGTTTTTTGCTTATATTCACCCACGTTGATAATCATTACACGTGGCTGTAGCGGCATGACGTGCGGAGAAAAAACAAAATCTTTATTACTACCGTTAATAATATGCACAAGTAAATAACTTAAATACTGTGTACTATTTATTGCTTCCGCGGCTCCATGCGTTGCTATACTTTGTTTTTTAGCCTCATAAAACGCTTTACTTAATGACTTTCTAAAAAAAATAGAGACAGGTGCTTGCCTGATAATGGAAGCATTTCCTGCTGTTTCTGGCGCTGTATTGCCGCTCCACCCAGGACCAACAGCTAAATATTGCTCCAAAGCAAACCGAGTTGTATTGCCTATATCAAAACAGACGCCATTTGAACTATTATAACCATGCTGATACGATTCCAGAAGTTTATTCCTGAAGCATATAGTATCAGCATCACCTTTCTCAAGAAGCGTTTCCGCAAGACATAATGCCATGGATGTATCATCCGTCCATTCACCTGCGCGGAGTCGAAATGGCCCACCACCTATCATATCTTTGACATGTGCTTTGTCACGAGGTAAAAATTCGAGCGTCGTACCTACAGCATCTCCAACTGCAAGACCTATAAGCGCACCGACAGCACGATCCCGTGATTCCGCGAGTGAGATGTTACATTGTGGTGTTAAGTCCCATTGTTTTTGTGCATCGCAATCAGAAGATGATTCTAATAGTTTAACATTATATTTATACTGCATCTTCTGCTGGACTGAAAGACTGCTAACAGGTAAGTACTTACTATATATATCTACATATTTTAACAACACATTCAAATTAGCATGTAAGTCTATCACCATTCACCCATAATAAAATATTTTTAATATCACACCCTAAAATTCATCAGGATATTTCATTTTAAGATTATGTTGCTTTATTCTGTAATTGGCATCAACCTCATGCGGCAGTCTAACCTTTAACCCTCGGCGGATTTGATCCACAATAAACCAGGCATCCGACAACCTTTCAAAAAACAACTCATCAGAGTTATCGAACTCCTTCACCGCATACATACCGAACGTCATTTTCCATAATTTCGCTTTATCCTTTTCCTTGCCTTCAATTAAATCCCGTAGAAATAATAATTGTTGTACAATAGAGTCGTACATTTGTAAAAGCCGGGAGTGGGGATCCTGATTTTTGACCTCAGCATATCTCTTTTTTGCTAAAGATAATGCTTTTTCAACATAATTCAAAGCTGTCATGTCATTCATTATATGGAGTCCAAATATCACGCTTAGTGGTAAACCATTGTATCCCACCGCCTTCTGTCTGGAAAGGTTTGTCTGGTACAGACCACGTGTCCAAGGCTGGTGTAGCACTACTTCGTAGCATTTCTACTTTTTGTTGCGCCTGATAAGCTTTTACTTCTTTAGGAACAATTAACCCCGTATCCCTGACCTGTCCTTCTGGATTAATTCCAAGCTTTGTGGCAGGGGTCGATTCGTCAAGTGAATACCAGTTACCTTGCCAATTCCCCGGTGATTGATTCTGATAAGCTATTTTACCTTTATTTATTGTTTCAACTGTCACTCTCTGCTCAAGATCTATACCGCTGCGATAAGCTGGTATTTTACTTTCTTCAACACCCTGCGAGCGCATAAAATCATCAACAATTTTTTGGTTTGCACGGATATTAATATCTCTATTGAGATCGCCCGTGCGTCCAAATTTTTCATTAAGTTCAGCCCTTCGGGCCGAAACATTTGGCTTAACCGGTTCGAGAACAGGCTTACCAGCCCGCCACGCATCAAACCGTGCCCCGCCTTTAATGCCAGCCCCGCCGCCGATAACGGAGCCGATCAGCATCCCCCATTTCTGACCGTCGCTACCTTCGCCACACAGCATTCCCCCCGCGTAGCTACCAATAGTCCCACCGCCCATCGCACCGAGGGTACTCAGAAGTGCGATTGCCGGACTGGCCAGCACCGCCATGGCACCAGCACCAACGGCGAGCATCGTCCAGTTTACCCATTCAGGGATTTCAGGACTTATTTCATCGGTCTGAACCTTGCTTCCACCGATAATAACATTTCGCGATCCCTGACTAATCTCAGCGCTGCATGTCAGCTTATCTCCTGTGCGGGAAGCGGGAAAGTTGTTGATGTAAACCTTTATTGAACCTTCGGCAACCCGTTGCAGGCTGCCGCTGTGCTCGTCACACTCCCCGGCTGAGAGATGAGCGCGGATAGCCTTTCGGCTGTTGATAAAGACATTGGGTGAACCTTCTTTAAGTGTACCTGTAGTGTGACGTGGTGCCCATGACATACTGCCGAGGAGTTCACCCAACCCACCCGCAGCACATGCCCCAGCCGCCACGGCAGAAACCGCCACCAGGGCTGTTCCTCCGGTGACGACAACGGCAGCGGCGCCCAGAATTGCCCCGCCAACGAGTCCCGCGATCATCCAGCCTTTAGAGGCTGTATGAGCGATCTCATCATCTACGCGAGCAGCCAGAAATTCGGACATGACTATTCGGCTCGCTGTGCCATCAGATATTCTCGTATCCGATCGAGTGTATTAAGTTGGCCAGAACCAGAGATCTGACGGCAGACGGAAAGCTGTGAAATTAATTGATGTGTTTCCTCAGCAGAAGTCTTCCATAATGCGTAACGAAGGGGTTGGCTGTCCGGGACGGGTGCAATACTGAGTGGTTGACCCTGCTTTTCAAAAAGCAAATATTGCCCCTCTTTCGCCCGCTGAAGCGAAAGATGGCCATAAAGCTTCTGAATGTTTTCAAAGACACTAAGTACCTTACTTTCACTATCAAGCGCAAAAAAGGGCCCCTGGCTATCGGCAGCGAGCATTACTTTGGTTTCAGTCTGAGCAGGTTTGTGGAACTTAATACTGCGGATAATTTCCTGGTATTGATTATGATAATAATCGCTAAATTCTCCCGGACATGTACCGATATAGCACACCATCTTTTGCCCGCCGGGATGGTCATCGAGCAAAATCACAGTCTGCTTCTGAAAAATGACCGAGTTATCATTTTTAAATTGATAAAAAAGCTCTACCGCCGCGTGACCATCAACTGAAGTCATCTGAGAGGATTCAAGACGAAAGTCGTGCACCGTAATTTCCAGTTCACGCACCAGGCGAGTTGCCGCATCATGGACTTTTTCTTCGTTTTTAGCACTCGCACGAGAAACAACAAAAGTAAACTCGCTGGCTCCGTTATCGCTCAGGGTAAATAAATTCATGGTTCTGTCTTTAAATACATCGGGTAAAGCGAGGGTTGCTTCCTGAAGAATATAATCAGCCATTCGGGTTACTCTTACTTATTGCCATTAATAACAAAAAAACTATCCACTTCCTGCTGGATTTCACCCTGAAGGGATGCGCCAGGCGGCTCGATGACGTTTCGCCCATCATCAGGGTTCAAGTGCAGTTCGCCGGAAAGCGTATTAATTTGCGCATTCTGTTTTGCAGTAAAGTTAAAATTATTACCAATGATATGAACGCTACCGTCTTTTGATAATTCGATGGCGCTTTCCCCACATTCAAGTCTCAGTGCATTGCCCGCTGAAAGGATAAAATTATTTACCACTTTATCGCTTCGGCTCTTACCCGTCAGGCATATTACATCGCCTTTAGTACCTGACTTCTGGTTTTTCGCTACCCGTAAGGTTTCATCTTCACCAACAAACTGGGTACGATTTTTTTCAGTAGAATGAGACTCGTCGTTTTTGACGTTAATATCAAGATTGCGCTCGGCCTGGATCCACACCTGCTCCGCGCCCGCCTTGTCCTCAAAGCGCAGGGCGTTAGCGTTATCTACGGAGCCGTCCTTTGTCCGGCTCATAAAACCCATCTGCGTTGCCGCAGCCGGCAGCGCCCACGGCGGCATGCTCGCGTCGTTGTACACGCGCCCGGTGATAATCGGACGGTCCGGGTCGCCGTTGATAAAGTCCACCACCACCTCGTCGCCCACACGCGGGATTTGCACCCCGCCGTAGCCCTGGCCTGCCCATGCGCTCGACACACGCACCCAGCAGGAGCTGGTGTCATCGCCCTTCGCCAGACGGTCCCAGTGGAACTTTACCTTCACCCGGCCATATTTGTCCGTCCAGATGCTCTCTCCCTGCGGCCCCACCACTTTCGCCGTCTGCGGGCCGTAGGTGCGCGGCCACGCCGTGGACTGCGCCGGACGGTACGACACCGCCGCCGGAATGACGCTGAAATCGGTGCGGTGAATGGTTTCCCCCTCGCCGCTGGCGTAGCGGTTCTCCTCGAAGTGATAGCCCGCCGCCGTGACCAGATACTCCCCGTTGTCGCTGAAGAACGGCGCGTTGGTCAGGGTAAAGATGTGGCCCGGCGCAATGCCCGCTGCGGTAGCCGTCGCCTGAATCTGCTGATGCTCCACCTGCCAGCGTTCCTGACGGATACGGGCGTAGAACTCCGCATGGCCCGTCTCCACAAAGCGCCCCGGCCAGTCGTACACGTCTATGCTGCCCGGCTTCGGTGACGCCGGGTTCTGCTGCGCCTGGAACAGCCACGCGTTCGGCTTGCGGAAGTCGTAGTCGTCGAGGCTGTAAATCCCCGGCGTCACGCTGTCCTCGAGCGCCCACTGGCTGATGCCCTCTTCGTCAGTGCTGCCGCCGGACGGCGTCTGGTGGTACGGGATGACCTCGTAGCCGCTGAACGGCTGATGCTGCGTCGCAGCGTCAGTCAGGACCAGGGTGTGCCTGTCCGCCTCGTGGCTGAAGTAGTACGCAATCCCCTCCAGCTCCATCAGGCGGCTGATAAAGTCCAGGCTCGACTCCTGATACTGCACGCAGTAGTCCCACACCCGGTAGCTGCCGGTGAGCTTGTCTTCGAGGTTAACCTGATGCTCGCCCAGCAGGGTTTTCACAATCTGCGGCACCGTCTGGCCCTGGAAGATCCGCAGGTTACG
Organism: Enterobacter cloacae complex sp.; assembly: GCF_900322725.1. Classification (NCBI taxonomy): domain Bacteria; kingdom Pseudomonadati; phylum Pseudomonadota; class Gammaproteobacteria; order Enterobacterales; family Enterobacteriaceae; genus Enterobacter; species Enterobacter cloacae complex sp. Next base: position 4,616,980 of record NZ_LT991957.1, read on the forward strand.
GTCGCGCTTCATCGGCCACAGGTCCGGCTCCACCGTCAGCTGGTACACCGCGTAGCGGGTGCCCGACAGCTCAACGGCGCTCACCGCCACGCGCGTCACCTTGCCGTTGATGTAGCGGGGAGTGAGCAGGTTCTGCGTGGGGATGGTCACCGTGACCGGCTGACCGAGCAGCCTGCTGCGGTCAATGCGCGCGTCCGTGCCGAGCAGAGTCAGCGTCAGCGCGAACGACTCGGACATCGCCTCGCGGCCGGAGAGTTTCCAGAAAAGCAGCCCCTCGACCGGGAGCTGAACGGTAATTCGGTTGAGCATAATCTTTATTCCGTAATGGTTTATGCTGAAAAAATTTTTAATGACGAATTGTTTCGACAAGCTGTCTGTATATATGCGCAAGCTTTTTATATGCGATATCTTTTTTTTCTGTTCAGAAATTCACTGTCTTGTTCATGGGGAAGAATTATTTTTAAACCCTGGGCCATTTGGGAAGCTATATAATTTGCATTCGATAAATGCTTCGCCAGTTCTTCATCCGTAGTTGAGAATTCTTTTGAGGCTAGTGTCCCCAAATTTAATGAATGCAGGAGGCGTTTATCCTTTTCCTCTCCTGCCAAAACAGACCTGATGTACATCAGCTGATTTATACTCATGATGTATAAGGAAAAATGAGGGTTTTCAGACAACCGTTGATGAACGACACTCAAGGCACTTTCGATATAATCCATCGCAGTAACGCACTGTTTATGCATAATTCACCCTTTAGCGTCAGGAAAAATCAAAGAAAATCATCCTCAGGTGCGTTGTGAAATAACTCATCTGCAATACTGACGATACGGTCATGCTGAATCAGTTTATTTTTCCACTGCTGCGGTATACCTGAGTAACCATATAACGCGCCAGCCAATTGTCCCGTTGTCGCCGCTACGCTGCTGGCATCATCCGCCAGGTTGGCGGCCATCAGGACAGCATCGCGAAAATTATCCGTATTCCATACGGACCACATTGCGGCCTCAAGTGTATCGATAACATAACCGCTGGAGCGAATCTGATGACGAACTTTCTGCTTATACTCACCTGCGTTAATGATCATCACCCGAGCGCACAAGGGGAACAGATGAGGTTCGAACGCCTCTTCTTTTTGATATCCACTAATTAAATAGTGAAGAATTAAGCCCAAATACTGGCACGCATTGATAGATTCCACCGCACCGTGTGTCGCTCTACTTTGCGACTGGGATTCAAAATATATTGCCCGCAGCGATTTTCGACGAAAGATCGAAACGGGTGCCTGACGAACCAATGCGGCGTTGCCTGCGGTATGTTTCTCAGTGTTACCGTACCACGATGGGCCGAGAAGTTTATATTGTTCCATCGCAAAACGGGTGGTATTGCCAATGCCTAAACAACGCCCGGTGCTACTGTTTTCACCTGTCTGATACCACTTGAGCAGCCACTGGCGCAAAACGTCAGTATGCATTATTTCTTTGCAAAGGTAGGTCTGTGCCACACAGAGAGCCATTGAGGTATCAGCTGTCCATTCACCGGGGTTTAACCGGTAAGGCCCTCCCCCTTGCATATCACTGATGAGTTCGCTATCACGTCGTTTACATTCCTGCGCCGTCCCGACAGCATCTCCCACAGCCAGCCCCACTAAAGCGCCTACTGCTTTATCGAGTGAGTTCGTTTCCGATACGACGAGAGGTAATGATTTATCCCATATTTCAAATGCATGCGCTTCTGCTGTATCCATTCTCTTTATGGACTTACGGCTATTTACCGGCATCAGGTTACGGTAACGATCGGCATAATGATTAATAACAGCATCTTCGCTGTGAAGATCGAGCATTACGCCTCCTTATGCGAAAATAAAAATCGATGAATTTTCACATGAAACGTCAATAATCATTCGGTTTTTTTCCACATAATTACTTAAGTCATTCTCTTGCCAGTAACATATCAACGGCATAGCACTCCGGAACACTGCATTCTACCCCCCAAGTAAAAGATCATTAATTATTTGAGAGATGCAGTCCTTTCATAATTAAAAATCCACAAGGTGTAAATTTTTAAAAACTCTGAAAAGATGAATAAAATGCCGTTTAGCCAGACGTTCGACTCACCCGCCAGATCCAACGCCAGTGGAAAAAGCGAAACAGAGCATCGAAAGGAGACCAGTCGCAAAAATTCCTGACAGAGCGCCAATCTCCTCGTAAAGGGCTTGCTTAGGCAAAAGAGCCATGCTGAAGCAAAAAGCGATACCAATAATAAGAAATCGAGAATAAAAAAAAGAGTAACCAGAGCGCTAAACCCGCCAGCAGAAAGCGTGTTCACAACCTTACTGAAGGCGTGTATATCGGAAATAAAAGGGATCCTGTCATGACGCACGGACTGGGCACAATAGAGGACAATGGCCAGGGCATCCATGCATCCCCAGAAAATGAAAACCTTATCTCTGACTTTCATGGCCGTTAAGCAATTACTTAACGGGCTGAGGTGGCCATTCGCCCCCCTTCTGGATGAGCTTCTCTTTTATTTCGTTTAATTTCTCGTACTGCTCACTGCCTCGGTCCAGTCCATTCAGCGCGTCCGCGAGCGCATTGCTCATCGACCAGCCATTTTTGGCCTTAATTGACGGATCCGCTCCACGATCGAGCAGCAACAAGACATGATCGTATGACTGGTTATCCAGCGCATCAAACACCAGCGTTTTACCCAGTGAGTTGGTTGAGTTGGCGTCAGCACCGCGATCGAGCATGGCTTCCAGCGTCTCTGTATTTTTCGCTTTAAGCGACTGGAAGACGATCGGTTCGTGGAAAACCTTATCTTTCACGTTGGGTGAGAGGCCACCGTCCAGCATCGCGTCGATCCAGTCCGCGCTGTCGCCCTTCAGGGCAAATTCAGCAGGACTGCTTTTTCCCTGTGGTCGAGGCTGGAGCGGATCTGCGCCGGCCTGAACAAGCAACGTAATGACCTCTAAATGGTTCGACGTTTTTTTATCATTAATTGCGTTGCCAAGGGCCCAGAAAAGCAGGGTCATATCCTGCTTTCCTGGTTGATTAAGGTCGCTGTCTGGCGCAAGCGTCTTCACCGCATCGACGTCGCCTTCCTCAATCGCTTTCGCCAGTTCAAGCTGCTGGCCGCTGAAGTAGTCCTGTGGATTAAGTTCCATATCCTGCTTGCACCCCTGAATCATGAATAAAAAACATAACGCGATAAAAGCCATCAAACGTTTTTTCACAATCGACTCCCGATTATCGAAATATCCTCATCCTTCTGTTGCTCTATGCAATCTATCGCCTGGTTAATGCCATGGCGGTCCAGCGCGCTTCCGGTTCCACCAGGGAGATCGTGAGGAATTCCGGCAGCGTTGGGGCTCAGCGCAGAGATTTCCTCTTTGAGGATCCACGAAGGGACATGCCCTTTCATTGTTTTAAGATCTTCCCAGGGGTTAACTTCCTGGATCCTGGTGAGCAGTTCACCTTCGACCCGATACGCCTGGATATTATCCGTACTGCCTAATAACTTGCCGCCGTATTTTTCTACGGTTCCGGCATTCAGACCTGCGGCATTGAACGTCCATCCCGCTTTCCCGCTGCCCATGGAGGTTGCAGAGGCGAGGCCACCGCCAAGGGAATGTCCGGCAATATCAATATTCTGGCCTGACCTTGCCAGCTCCTTACTAATACTCACGGCCTTTTTATAATAATCTGAAGCCATACCCATGCCCTGCGAGAAGTTATTCGACCAGTCAGCCCCGTTTACCACCGGCGCTAGCTCCCCTTTGGTCAGTAAAGAGGAGACATTCTCAGACAGTGAGGCGAAACCAGGCTCGCGCGATCCCCTGAATACCAGCGTGGGGTTCATATCAGTGCCGAACACGTCCGGCTTCGGTTGATAGACGCGCGCCAGAAAATTGGGGGATGTGTCATCGTCAAAGAGCATCGATTTGTTCAGCCCGAACTTTCCTAACAGCGCATCGTCATTACTGATATCCGTCCACCCCTCCGGCACGCCGGGCGTGGCTTCCAGCGGGTTGACGGTCTTGTAAATATTCTCCGCCAGCTTCGCTTTTTCCACCGCGATATTATTCGCCGCCAGCCGCTTAGCCGCGATCTGCGCGTCCGGATACAGGCTGCTGCTCCCCTTCGCGATCAGATCTTTACGCGCCTGCCAGCGTTCTGCTTTGGTCATCTGCTGAAGCTGTGCGGCATAGGTTTTGCCGTCTTTGCCCGGGGTCGGCTCGTCCGGCACCTGCGCCGCTTTCGATTTCACCACCTGCTTCGGCAGTACCGTTGGCGCAGGGCGAGAACCATACGTTCTCACCATGGTTTCATAACGGTCGACAATCGTACTCACCGGATACCAGCCCAGCCCGACCAGGGACGCAGCCTGAAGTTGCCCTTTGGCGTTGATATAAAAAATTTCCGTTACTGATGACCAGTCACGAAAACTTTCATCAATGGCGACCACCCTGCCCATCTCCAGATCCTGCGCGATCAGCGTGCGGGTATCACGCCCGGACTGATAAGGGTTCGCGCCGGTGATCGTGCGCAGCAAATCGTAGCGCGTGAAGAGCGAGCGCAGCGAGTGGTCGGGAACCGACATAATCCACTGCCCGGCAACGGACGGGCGGATAATTTTCGCAAACAGCGCCGGCGAGACGTTCTCGTGGAAAAGATAGACAAACTTGATGTTATACATTCGCTCCGTCCTGTTACCCGCAGGCTTACGGATTCACCAGCCAGGTGCCTGGCTTCGCAATATCCAGCGTCTGGGTACGCGTTCTTCCATTGCCTTCCAGTTCAATACGCGTTTCACCCGCCGGCAGCTTCAGCGATGCGTAACCGTTATTGCCCGGACGCAGCGCCTTCGGCTCGCCGTTAACCTTCAGCGTCTCGCCATCCAGCATGCGGATATAGACCAGCGCGACCGGGCTGGCGTCGACTGGCGGCGCACTCTGCTGTGTCGTAGCCGGTGGCGCAACCGGTTCGCTCACCTCTGCGGCTGCCGGTTTGGTTTCCGGTGCGGCGGTGGTGTCAGCCGGAGGACTCACGGCAGGCGTTTGCGCCGTCTGCGCTGGCGTATCCTGACTGCCGCCGCCGAACAGCATCGCGCCGGCTACAACCCCAACCAGCACGCCCGCAGCAACCAGACCCGGCAGCTTGTAACGTCGCCAGTCCAGCGCGGAAGCAGACGCTTCCTCTTCCACCGGCACCAGCATCGTGCCGGTCTTTTTCGCGGTCAGCACTTCGTCGATACCGGCGACGGGCATCTCGATCAGCGCCGCGAACTCCTCGATGGATTGCGGACGGTCTTCCATATGCAGCGCCAGCGCCTTGTCGATGGCCTGTAGCAGCGGGATGGAATACCCCTGCGGCATCAGCTCCACCAGCGGTTTACAGGTGTCCTGAATCGAACGCACCACGCTGACCGGCGGCGGTGAGCCCACGATGAGGGTGCGCAGCACGGCGCCGAGCGCGTAAATATCCGTCCACGGCCCCTGCTCGCTTTCATTGTCGTCGGTGTATTGCTCGATAGGCGCAAACCCTGGACGCAGCATGGTTTCCGTCTCGTCCGAGAGGTTGCCGATGGTGCGGCGCGCCGAACCGAAATCGAGCAGCACCGGCAGGCCGTTATCCTGAATCTGAATGTTATCCAGCGAGATATCGCGGTGCAGATAGCCTTCGTCGTGGATCGTTTTGATGGCGCCAAACAGCATCGGCAACATACGGCGGATCCACGCCTCGTTAATCAGCTCCGGTTTTTCTTCGCGCAGACGCGACAGCGTGGTGCCGCTGTAAAACAGCGTCCCCATGTAGGCCGTGTCGTTTTGCACCCAGAAACGCAGCACGTGCAGCAGGTTCGGGTGGTTAAAGCGCGCCAGCAGGCGGGCTTCCTGGATGAAGCTGTTGAGGCCGGCAGAAAACGCTTTGCCAAAGCGCTCGCTGCGCAGCACCAGCGTCATATCCTCGCCGCGTACGGCGAGGGAGGAAGGCATAAACTCTTTGATAGCGATAGTGCGTTCGAGCTGGTGATCCCAGGCGCGATAGACGATGCCGAATCCGCCGCCGCCAATCACCTCTTTTATTTCAAACTCATTGAAACGGTACCCGACCGGGAGCGCGTTTGGGACAGTCCGATTGTTATCATTATCCGTCATCTTTTACAGTTCTCTTGATGATTATTACGCGGCAAACTGACAGTGGAACTCGCCCTGCACGCAGGTGACGTGCAGACGTCGGTACTGCTCGTCGCTGCGGCTGGCGGTAAGTAAAATCTGGCTCATCTGAGGCAGCAACGTATTGGTCAGAATCGCATCCACCATACGTCCGCCCGACTCTACCTCGGTACAGCGCTGAACAATCTGTTCGACCACGCTGTCGTCAAATTCAGAAATAATGTTGTGATTCTCTTCCAGACGCCGCTGAATGCGCTTGAGCTGGAGACGGACAATCTGCCCCAGCATCTCGTCGCTCAGCGGGTAATACGGCACCACCAGCAGACGCCCCAGCAGCGCCGGCGGGAAGACCTCCAGCAGCGGCTGGCGCAGTGCGCCGCTCAGCGCATCGGGCTCCGGCATCAGTTCCGGATCGGCGCACATGGCGCTGATCAGGTCGGTACCCACGTTAGACGTCAGAATAATAATGGTGTTACGGAAATCGATGTGACGCCCTTCGCCGTCCTCCATCCAGCCCTTGTCGAAAACCTGGAAGAAGATCTCGTGCACGTCAGGGTGCGCTTTTTCAATTTCGTCCAGCAGCACCACGCTGTAGGGACGGCGGCGCACGGCCTCGGTTAAGACGCCGCCTTCACCATAGCCCACATAGCCCGGAGGCGCACCTTTTAACGTCGATACGGTGTGCGCTTCCTGGAATTCGCTCATGTTGATGGTGATGACGTTCTGCTCGCCGCCGTAAAGCGACTCCGCCAGCGCCAGCGCGGTTTCGGTTTTACCCACGCCGGACGGCCCGCAGAGCATAAATACCCCGATCGGTTTGTTCGGATCGTCAAGCTTCGCGCGCGCGGTTTTCACCCGACGGGCGATCAGATCCAGTCCGTGGCGCTGGCCAATGACCCGCTGGTTCAGCGTGTCGGCCAGGTTAAGCACCGCGTCGATCTCATTTTTCACCATCCGGCCCAGCGGGATGCCGGTCCAGTCCGAGACCACCGCCGCCACCACGTTTTCATCCACCGCGGCAAACAGCAGCGGTTCGTCGCCCTGTAAGGTCGTCAGCGCCTGCTGCTGCTCCGCCAGCTGGCCGCGCAGTTCAGCCGTATCCTCATCACCCGCCGCAAACAGCGCGGCACGCAGGCGGATAATCTCCTGCACCAGGCTGCGCTCTTCTTCCCAGCGGTGGGAAAGGGCTTCGCGTTGGGTTTCAAACGCGTCTCGCTCGGCGGTCAAGGTTGCCACGCGCGCCGGATCGCCTGCCCCCACGCGGGCTTCGCGTTCGGCAATCTCCAGCTCCACGTCCAGGGCCGCCAGATGACGCAGGCAGTCTTCCAGCTGGGCAGGCGGCGCGCTCTGGCTGACGGCCACGCGCGCACAGGCGGTATCCAGCAGCGCTACCGCTTTATCCGGCAGCTGACGCGCAGGAATATAGCGATGCGACAGCTTCACCGCCGCGCTGACCGCTTCGTCGAGAAGTAAAACCTGATGATGGGTTTCCAGCGGCGACACGGTGCTGCGGAGCATCAGTACGGCTTTCGCTTCATCCGGCTCGTGAACCTGTACGGTCTGGAAGCGGCGGGTCAGCGCCGGATCTTTCTCAATGTATTTTTTGTATTCCGCCCAGGTGGTCGCGCCGATGGTGCGCAGCTGGCCGCGCGCCAGGGCTGGCTTGAGCAGGTTAGCGGCATCGCCGGTGCCCTGCTGCCCGCCTGCGCCAATCAGGGTGTGAATCTCATCGATAAACAGAATAATCGGCGTGGCGCTGGACTGCACCTCGTTAATCAGCGCCTGGAGGCGCGCTTCAAATTCCCCCTTCATGCCCGCCCCGGCCTGAAGCATGCCGATATCCAGCAGCCACAGCTGAACGTTTTGCAGCGGCTCCGGTACGTCGCCGTCGGCGATACGCAGCGCCAGCCCTTCCACGACCGCGGTTTTCCCGACGCCGGCTTCCCCGGTCAGCAAGGGGTTGTTCTGGCGACGACGCATCAGGATATCGACCATCTGGCGGATCTCTTCATCGCGCCCCACCACCGGGTCAATCTTGCCTTCCCGGGCGCGCGCCGTCAGATCCTGACCATACTGCGCCAGCGTGCCCTGCGCGGCCGGTACGGCACCGGCAGGCGCATCCGCCGCGGCGGCAGCCTGCTGGCTCTCTTTGCTGTCGGCACAAATGGCGTCGAACTGCTCGATCAGCACCTCGACGTTAAGTCGGGTGAACTGCCCCGAAATGCCTTTCAGCACGTTAGCCAGATTCCACGTTTTCAGTATGCCGATCAGCAAATGGCCGCCGCGGATGCGGCTCACGCCAAACTTCAGCGAGCCGTAAACCCAGGCGCGCTCGACGGCGCTGTCGATATGCTCGGAAAGGTCAGAGACCGAACTGGCACCGCGCGGCAGGGCATCCAGCGCCGCCACGATATCGCGCGTCAGCTGCTGTTCATCAAGGGCGAAGTGACGGATGACCCGTTGCAGATCGCCATCCTGCTGCTGCATCAGCTGATGCAGCCAGTGCACCAGCTCAACGTACGGGTTGCCGCGCAGTTTGCAGAAGGCAGTCGCGCTCTCCAGAGAGGTAAATAACAGCGTATCCAGTTTGCCGAAAAGCACGGCACGGCTAATTTCTGACATGTTAGTTTCCATTAACAATGATTCGGTATACGGAAGGATTATCGCTCTGCGCGATACACCAGATCGCCACGCGGAACAGGCTGAGGCTGTAGGCCCAGCCAGGTGTTGTACCCTAATCGCCCGGCACTGCCGAGCGTGGCGCCCTGCACCGCATCGGCGCGCAGGATCACCCGTGTTTCCCATTCAAATTCCACCCCGGCATACTGTCGCACCCAGTCGCGCAGCTCGGTGACCCACCCTTCGCCCGGCAGAAAATGGTTGTACTCGTCTGCGCTTAAGGGGCCAATCTCCAGCCGAAACTTATGCTGCACGTCGCGTACCGCAATGCCGAGGAAGGCGGATTCCCCCATGCGCGGCAGGCGCCGCCCCTCACCCAGCTGTGCCTGCTCCCGCGTTGAGAGCGGCATCCACTGCGGGACGTTGGCCACCAGCCTGACCGGAACGTTGAAATAGTTGCGCAGGATCTTCTCCAGCCCTTCCGGATCACGCCCGTGGCGGGTCAGGTGCCCGGCGTGGGTAAAGCGGGCATGCGCGCTCAGGCTGCCTTTCGACATCTGACCGGGCTGGCCCATGCCAATCAGCGACGCCAGATACCCTTCGAAGCGCTTGTTGTCGTCGCGATCCAGTGAAACGGCAGGCTGCGCGTCCGCCCAGGCGCGGTAGAACAGCAGCGTCAGGCGGTGGTGAAAGAGGTCGGCAAACGCGCTGAGGCTGTGATCCTGATGATGATGAATACGCTCGCGGGCATACTCGGTCATGTGTACCGGCAGCGGGCCATTAGGACCAAACAGGCCGAAGCTCAGAATAGAAACCTCATGCAGCCCGTTCTCTTCCCGCTGCCGCACCTCGGCAACCGTTGACGGCGCAAAGCCCATCGAAGGCTGCTGACCAATACGCAGCAGCTCAAATTTCGGCAGCGGCGCGCGTCCCAGCGGATAACGTTCACCGCCCTGGGCATCAATGCGTCTTAACAGCTGGAACAGATCGTAGCGCCACGGCGTCTCGCGCACCCCGCGCCAGAAAGCATCGGGCAGCGGCGTCAGGCGATGCACGCGCAGCGTTGCAGGGGCAACCTCGCTCATACCAGCGCCCTTTTACCCATGCGCGGCGCCCAGTAGCCGATTTCGCCGCGCTGCTGGCTCTTGAGCGTGAATTCCGTAAAACTGTTTATGGAGACCAGGCGGGCAAAAAGGCGCTCCAGCACGCTGCCGAATAGCCACGGGCTGGCGCCGGAAAAGGCGCGTTCATCCACGGTCAGGGTGATGCCGATCCCGCGGGCGAACACCACCGGGCCCGGCTCCGGCACGCGGCGGTGAACCGGCTCCAGCACGCAGTGGCGAACGCCATCCACCTGACGGGCAACCGGCGTCTCTGCCAGGTTGGCATACAGGCCTAACAGCTGACGCAGCGCGGCGGCGCCCTCTTCGTTTTCACTGTCCATCAGGCTGAGGTAATTCATTTGCAGCTGGCTGATGAGTCGCCAGGTGCTGAACCCTTCCGCCAGCGCCGGACGCGGCGGCGTCGGGCCTTTGCGCAGGGTTAACGCCTTCACCGGCATGGAGTCGGCCATAATAAACTGCCCGAGCTCCTGCTGGAGCATCAGCGGCAGGTCGCGGCTGGTGCACAGCACCTCGGCGGAAATGTAGCGCAGGTTCTCCTGCCACGGCGCGTGCTGCGCATCCACCAGCGAGACAAAGACCTCCGAGCCGATATAGCCCGTGCGGGTGCCATAGCGCAGCGCGTGTTCCGAGAGAACGCGCTGCTCGCGGCGCAGGGAAAAGTAGGCGCCGTAGTTACCCGCGTCGCCGCTCCAGGTACTCCAGAACGGTCGAAACGTCTGGTCGTCCCGCTGCCCGTCGGCGCTGGCGTAGATTTTTTTCACGGCATAAATTTCATAATCCAGCGGTCGGATGTTATCCACCACCAGATGGTATTCATGCTGGCCTTCGTTCAGCTTCTGTCGTGCAGCCACTTTCGGGAACAGGTTGATCACCGGCGTGCAGTGCAGCGCCAGGTGGCTGGCGTCCACTACGCGTTCCAGCTGATCGTCGCTCTTGTCGAGCAGAATAAAGATATCAAACGCCTTTTCGTCTTCGCAGCGCTGGATCAGCTTGCCCAGCCCGCTCAGGCTGATGAAGCGAAAGCGTGCCGGGAACGCAAAGTACTCCTGCAACAGGCGATAGCCGTCAAAGTTGCGCAGATCGTCCGGGAGCAGCGCCTGGTCCGCATCAAAGCCCTCCTGACGCAGGGCGTCAGACGACAATAGCTGGCGCTGGGGCTGCTTGCTGACCGTCTGGCAGACAATGCCCGCGTGGTGCTCCATGACCAGCTCCAGCAGCTTCAGCGCCTCGATGTCCGGGCCGCTTAAGAAGAACTCCAGGCGGTCGAAATCCAGGTGTCCAAGGTGCTGCGGGCCATCGCAGGCAATGCGGATCCGCAAGGCGCTGCTGATCCCCCGCTGGCTCAGGCCGAGCTGGGCCAGCGGCAGATCGGCGGGCACGCCGCCGAGCTCGATTCTGTCGATTTTTAGCGGCAGCAGGTTCACCTCGTGCGCCGTGGTATAGCTGCACGTGACGCCGGTTTTTTTCAGCGCCAGGCTGTCCATCATGGTGCCGCGCGGCACAATGAAGCCTTTGCTCAGGTCGCCGCGGCTGCTGTCGGGCTGAATTTCAGCGATCGCCATCGACGGCGTGGGCGCCAGATAATTCGGCGCAATCATCTCCAGCATGCGCTGTGAAAAGCGCGGGAACTCGGCGTCCATCTTCATCTGCACGCGGGAGGTCAGAAAGGCAAAACCTTCAATCAGCCGTTCGATGTACGGGTCCGCCACTTCGATGCCGCGCATGCCAAGCCGCCCCGCCACCTTCGGGTAGCGTTCGGCGAACTCCGCGCCCATCTCGCGCAGATAGGCCAGTTCACGGTTGTAATATTCGAGCAGTTTGCTTTCCATAATTACCCCGCATCCTTCAGTTCAAAATGGCCGTTTTCAAGGTCGACGTCGGTGCGAAAGAGAAACTCCAGCGGATACGGCACGCACCACAGGCGACCTTTGATTTCGATAGACAGCACGTTGTGCAGATCTAACGACGAGGTATCGGACACGCAGCGAACCTGAAGCCCCTGCGGGAGGATCCGCGGTTCAAAGTTAATAATCGCTTCGGTGAGCTTACGCTGAATGTCGTGCCATTCGATATCGGACATTCTTTTCCCCGCCAGCGGCGCAACGCCAAAGTTGACGACGGAACGGCTCACCTGCGTCAGCCCGCTTAAGTCGCTGGAGGCATCGTGGTTGATGGTATTAAACAACCACTGTAAATCCCGCAGAACGTTGCGACGCAGCGCGGCGTGGGTGATCAGATTGCTGTTGGCGGACTCGCGTTTTTTTTCCGGATCGTTATCCGTCAGGCGATCCAGCAGCGAGGGCTGCATCTTGTCGCGTGCCCCCACTTTCTCCTGCCTGCTGCGGGCCTGCCAGCCGCTGCGCAGCAGATCGCCTTCGCCAGCGGGATTACTCATCCGCACCATCCGCAGCAAACGTCACCAGGCTCAGGGTGAGCAGCGGGCTTTCGCTTTGCTCGCTCAGCCAGGCTTTCTGCCCCATGCCTTCATACAGGACACCGTCGTCGTCGAGCGGGAGCCACTCGGTAGTGCGCCCCAGCTTAACGCTATCGGAAGCGCCGTCAGCAAACGGATAACGCGCCGGGATCTGACAGACCTGCTCGGTACCGTCCGTGAGGCGGACCAGCGCATGACGCCATACCAGATCGGTCACGCTGGCCGGAGCCTGGAAACGGATCGTGTCGATGGCGCAGAACGGCACCCAGAAATAGCGGCCATTGACCAGAGTTTCACACACTGGACCCAGACGGGCATCGCCGTCCATCAGCCATTCGAAGGGCTGGTTTTCTTCATTCTCCAGCGTGACCTGTCCACGGCTTGCCGGGGCTTGTTCGAGTGCCGCCAGACGCAGCGTTTGCGCATGCTCGCTGCTTTCCGTCAGCGCCTGGGCTAACGTCGTCAGCCACGGCCACTGCGCCTCGGGCATCGCCGGACGCGCCTCTCCTGCAAACACGCGGGCCCGCTGCTGTTCGCCCTGAATGGCCTGCTCCAGCAGCGTCACGGTCGGTTTTGCCTGCGGCTTCAGCGCCAGCCAGCTTTTCAGCTGGGTCAGGGCGCGCGCCCAGTTGCCGCTGAGGACCAGAAACTGCACAAACGCGGCGCGCAGATCGGCATCCGCCGGGCGGGCTTTTATATCGGCTTCCAGGCGAAGCAGCGCGTCGTTAATCGACTCACCCGCCAGGCGTTGATAAAGCGTATTCATGGCCACTCCTTAATTCGCCGCGCGCCAGGCGCCTATTGCCGGATCGCGCAGCTGCGGGCGCAGCGTGTCGATCAGAACAACGTTCAGCTCAGCGCCCGGTGCAACCCATGCGCTCCAGATCTTCTTGACCTCGGCGATACGCGCCTGAAGTCGGGCGTCGTCGCTGGCGATCTCGCGCGTGATTTCCACCGCCACCGTGCCGTTGCTCTTCCAGCCGTTCAGGGTGCTGTCGTACGGCAGGATCATCCAGCTCTGGTCGCTGTTCTGGGTGCTGAAGACCATGCGCTCTTTGTTGACGGAGGTGATCAGCGCGTTTTCAGGATCGACCGCGTTGTTCAGCCCCATCACCGGGAAGCCGTGAATGTAGGTGACCGGAATCGCTTTCTGCGTCCCGTTACGGTTTTGCGTCACCACCGTGTGGCCGCTGAGCCAGCTGCCGTTACCGCAGCGGGTGGTGTCGGAGTCAGGAATAAACAGCGCCGGCGCGGAGGAACCGCCCTCCCAGAAGGTGCGCAGGTGGCAGCCGTCCTGAAGGGTAAACTCCTGCCATGGGGTACGGTCTGCCGCTACGGTGTGCGTCTCCGGATTCTGGTCAGGCGGCAGCAGCGCGCCCGGGGTGGTGGTTGCTGCCACCGCCGTTTCCTGCTGCTTTACCACCAGCGTCCAGTCCTGCGCTTTAGCCGCCGTGCCACGGGCAAGCGTCGTCCCCTGCGGATCGTTCAGCGTCCAGTTGAGGGTATTCAGCTTGCTGCACTGATGCTCCAGCAGCGAGCCAAGGCGCGGCACGAAGTTTTCCAGCACCGAAACCTCTTTCTTACCGTTCGCCACGATGCGCAGCGCCACGTCCGACTTACACCAGCTTTGCGGCGTATTGTCTTTAATGTTGTCGATCCAGATATCCAGCTTCTGCGCAGGAGACTGCACGATGCGGAAGTTTTCAGCCTGTGCGGTGGTCGCCACCGTCAGAAGAGCCAAACCCGATAGCCAAAGTTTCATATCAATCCTTGTGTGTCTAATCAGTTCCGCAGGGAAGAAATTGTGCTGCGTCAGAGAGCGTATGCAGCAAAGTGGTGTCCTGAGGGTTGCCCATCCACACCGCCACGGCGGTGTAGTTATCCTGAGCATTGCCCTCCTGTTCGCCATTCTTTTGAATGATTTGGTTCATTAGGGTCAGCCACTCCTGTGGCGTATTGACCATGTGCAGCGACTGCTTCATCTGCTCTTCGCTGACGCCGTGCCAGAAACCGTCGGTGCAGAGTAAAAATGCATCGCCGTCTTCAACCTGCACCACATCGCTGTAGCTCGCTTCCGGTCCGCCATTCTCAATACCCAGCGCCAGATACAGCAGGTTGCTGTTGAGGTCATCGGTCTGATGTCCGGCATCCTTCATCTGCTGGACGAGGCTGTGATCGGTGGTGACGTGCCACAGCCAGCCGCGACGAAACAGGTACAGGCGGCTGTCACCGGCGTGCGCCCAGTAGGCCAGACGGTAATCCCTGTCGATAAACAGGCTGACCAGCGTGGTGCCCATCCGGCGATAGTCCTGCACCGCCTGTTGTTCGCTGAGGATGGTACGGTTCGCCGTTTGGACGTAGTCACGAATATGCTGCGCATTCAGGTGCTTGTCGCCATCAAAGCGGGAAATAATGCTGTTGCGGGCCAGCTCAGCGGCCACCTCGCCGCCCGGCAGGCCCGCGATGCCGTCGCAGACGACAAAGCAGGCTGAACGTTCCCCGATGGTTTCTCCCGTCTGATCCTGGTTGCTGGCGCGCGTCCCCTGGCGGGAGAGAGAAGCCGTTGCGATATTCATTTTTCTTCGGATCCGCTTTGTGAGTCTTTGTACTGATTGACCTCCATGTCATAGGCATGGAGGAAGGCTTCGCCAAACAGGGTATGGAAGTCGTCCTCGATCTCGCCCGCCGTCTCGCCATAGCTGCGAACGAAATAATCCCACAGCGCGGCTTTACGGCTGCCCGGCAGCGCCAGGCGCGACGTCATCCCGTTCTGCTTCGCCTGCTCTTCCAGCTGTTCCGGGTTAAAGGATTGCAGCATAGCGGCGATAATGGCGCGGATACCGGAGATCATCCCCAGCTGGTGCGCCTGAAGATCGATCAGTGCATCACGTACCGATTTGGTCGGCGGCATAAAGCCCGGCATCGGCGTGCCGAACATCTGTATCAGGACCGTTTTACCGGTCGGCAGCAGCTTGAACGGGTTGTTGGCATCGTCGAGCACCATGGTCATATCGGCCTTCACCCCGCGCTTGAGGATGGACCGCGAGGAGAGCAGCGCCACGGTCCCCTGCGAGAACATGCCCAGGATCAGGCCCAGCTGACGCATGTTTTCGCGGTCAAACTGCGGCACCGGCTGCATTTCGCTCAGGCCCATGCCTTCCAGCAGCGCCTCCAGCAGTTCGCCCTGAAGCACCTCGCCCCGCTCGCCGGTCTGTGCAGCAGCCGCGGGGGATGCGGCGTTTTTAACCGGGTCGATGCGCAGGCGGCCCTTAGGCGCCTGGGCGTGACTGCGCGCTACGGCCTGCGGCGTTGGCATGGTGAAGCCGGCGTAATCGGGACGCGCGGGCTCTTCTTCTTCCGCGCGCGGCGCGTCCTGCGGTTCAGTCGGTTCCGGATCGAACAGCGGCGAACCGGCAAGCGCATCCTCTTCCGGTGCGGGCTGAGGTTCAGGCTTTGGCTCCGGCTTATCAGCCGCGATTTCATCCGGATGGGTTAACGGCGCGCCGCCCATCAGGCCGAGCGGGTCGTCGTGACGCGCGGCAGGCGCACTGGCCGTCCCGCCAAACAGGGCTAACGGATCGAGTTCATCCGCGGCCTCTTCCTTTGGCTGGGCAGGTTTGCTTTCGTCCGGCTGCACCAGCGTTGAAGGGGTGACATCGTCAAAGATGCTCTCCTGTTTGAACAACGCGTCATCGCTGAACAGCGAGTCCGGATCCACGTTTTTACGTTCAAGTGCCGGATCGGTGTCGTTGAACATCGCCAGCGGATCTTCGGCATTCCTCTCCGGAGCCGCGGGCTGGGAGAACGGGTCGTGGGACGCGGCGGGCTGTGGTTTCGCCCGGTTGCTGGAGATGCTGTCGGAGATGGAGAACTCCTGCATCAGGCTGTCCCAGATTTCCGACGGCACGGCCGTAGGTTCAGCTTTTCCGCGAGGCGCGGCGCTGGCCGGTTTTGGTTGCGGCGCCACTGCCGGTGCAGGTGTTGCCGCTGGACGCGCCTGCTGCATGCTGGCCGCCATGCGGCTCACGGGCTGGGTATCGTGAATAAGTTCGCTGACTTCGATGCGATAATCATCAATACCGAGAATATCCCCATCCTGAAGCTCAACCTGACGCCCACGCTCCAGCGGAATATCATTCAATACCACGCGGGTGACGCTGCCACGGTTCGTGACGCGACATTCGCCGCTGGCGTCGACGTGAACGATAGCCTGCAAACGCGAGATAGTGCGATCGTTGTCCGGCAGCACCAGATTGTTATCCGTACCGCGCCCAATGGTGCCGCCCGGGGCATAAAAATCACAGCTACTTTGCGGCGGCTGATGACCGGGTTTCGTAGAAATAATCGTGAATCGCATGGCGTATTCCTGCTGGTATGATTAGCGCTCAAACGCTGCCGCTCTCGGGGGTGAGAACGGCGGGGTTTGGGGGTTAAGCCTACAAAATCAATCATAGAGACAATGAAAAATTATATCTCATTAATACTCGCCAAAATTAAAAGCAGTATAAAAATAGCCATCGTGAATTTAATTTTTTTGTCATATGAATAAACCCAGGTTAGTTCAAAGCCAGACAAAACATCATGACATGCATGAGACTGAAGCCTTCGAGAATCAGTTAACTTAACGCTCTTCCCCCGTAATAACCTTGATAAAATTGTGACGCGGAAACCGAAGCCCCAGACCCCCAACTTTTCCCAAACTTGATAATCTCCCTCTCTTAATAAACCTGCTTGCGTTAATGAATTATATATTCCCGAAACTTCACTTGAGTGCTTTCGATAATCAATATAAAAACTAACCGTCAGGATTAAGAACAAGGCAAAAAGAAAAAATACAAAAATGGAGAAAACATTATTAACAATCACATTACTCTCTATTGAGTAAAATCAGCGTTCAAATGCTGACACTCTCGCATCGATACCAACATTTGGTTACAAAAGGTTGATAAAAGCTATTTAATGGCATACTGAAAAATAATACCTACAACAAGCCACATCGTAAAAACCGTTGCCTGAATGATATAAAGTCGGTGCAGTTTTAACATCCAGCCAATTCGCTCCCCCGGTAAAGACTGAACAAATTGATAGGCTTCACCCTTAACTTTTCTGCCCTTGGTGAACTTTATCTTCACGCCTTTGCGAAGTCGAACAAACCAGATTATTTTTTGATAATTTGCCAGTGAACCAAAAAACGATGCATAATTTGTCATCAGGTCGATATCATAGCCTTTTTGGCGATATTCAGAGAGAAGCTGCTTATAATCTGACTCGTGTTTTTTAAAAAACCGAGAACTGTAAACATCCATGATTACAACGTTAATAAATAAAAGCACAAGAAACAATAACGTTATATTTGCCAGGCATAAAGATGACATGCTTTTAGTGTCCTGTAGCAATCAATAAGAACAATAGAAGCATTAAAAAGACAACAAAAAGTGTCATCCTGTAAAACATTTTTATCCATGAGAAATCGTATATTGATGATACTAATGCTTCTGCCTCCGGAGGAAGATTTTTTTTGCTATTTTGCCTTGTGGCTTTTCCAGCCAAAATCCTTTTCATAAGGAACACACGATGCGCAAATCCGGGAAGACCAAGTTGTTCATAAAAAAGATAATCGTTTACATCTAAATATTGCTTGTCACTCAAAATATGAAATGATTTTGATAGCTCACGGGAATATTTACGATAAAAATAAAAATAAAAACACAAAGAGGCAAACAGTCCTAAAAAAACTAATAAAAGAAGTATTAAACGCAAATCTCCATACATTTATTCGTCCCCAGAAAAAATCAAGTTACTAATCCCTTCACCCAATTCAGCCCCTCCTTTAGTACCCATCCAGGCTCCCGCAGAAGTAGCGCCTAGTCCTACAACAATTCCACACACAAGGGCACCAGTACCCATCGTAGGTATTCCCATTGCACCGCAAAGAGCGCCAGTTCCTAAAGACGCAGCCCAGGCTCCTCCCGCAGCACCAAGCGTACCTCCACCAAACTTACTATATTCAGTAACAGCAACTTTTCCACATTCATCTTCACGATCGACAGTACAGGCTTTATAAACATCATTAGAAGTATTTAAAAAAGAGAACCCTAATGAGATCCAGCCCCCTGCTTTCATAATACTAGCCGCGCGAGAAGAGCGTACAATATAATCTGAATATCCAGGGATCGCGCCGACACCAACTGTACTCCATTCATGAACGATAGAGCGGCTTGATAAGTTCAATGCTTTTTTAATATTTTCGTAGGTTTGTATCTTAAGTGTTAGCTTGCTTAGGTTATTTAATAAAGGTTTTAGCTGAGAGAATAACGCCCTTCTTTCCATATAAAACTGCTGACCAATTAAAGAACCTTGGGATATAAACTGATTCTGATAAGTCCTCTCAATCTTAATGAGTATATTTTCAATTTGCCTGAAATATTTCTCACCTAAATCACCAGCATTCCCAGCTAGTTTATCACCTAAGGAAGTCAATGCAGAAATATTGTCATAATTAGCGTGGAGATACTCTGCAACCGAAGTGTTTAATGATGCCAGCGCATGGTTAATTTTCTGTTTTGCTCTGGAAAGAATACTCAGTTGCGATGACTGATTCGTGTTGTCTGGGTCAGCCACGATGAGTAACTGCCCTGGTTTCAACCAAGGTGTGTCATTATTTATTTGCATAAAGTATCTAGCGGCTTCGCTATTGATATTATTAAACAATAATCGGGCTTGATAATCCAAAGTTCCAGGATGTTGGACCACACAGTAGCCCGGGCTAACGGTTGAACGATGTGTCATATTTAAACCCTTTAATCAACGCACATAGTTGTCCAGAGTTTGCAGTGGTGAATTGTTTAATTATTTCATAATTAAATAAACATTCAAACGCCGATGTACCCTCGAAATCACCGAGGTTTGAAAATAATATCATTCACTTGCCGTTAAAAGTAACTCGCTACTTATACCTTTCTTTAATATTAACTGTGCAGCATATCGAATAGCAGTTTTTTCATTGACAATCTTCAATACAATATCATACTCACTTTTGCGCCAGTCAACCTCATTCAGACGAATACACTCCTCTGTAATCATGATACGCATTGTTGGATGTTGGTCAGGAGAATTAATAACTTCCATTGATTACCAACGCGTTTCATTACAGATGGTGCGTAAACTTATAAAGGCCCATTAAAATTTGTATCCTGCCTGATATCAAAACAAGGGATTTTGTTTTTTTAACGTAACAGAAAGTTTCTTATACTGTGCAGGTGGTAAAATGCAAGCACTACAGGCTAATGCGATTGATATTACGCTTAACTCTCTAATCATCATTCACCTGCAACATATTTGGAATCAATCATCATGACCGGGGAGGTTCCCCGGTCATGGATGAACAATTACGCTTCTTTGTTTTCTTTGATGTTCCAGCCAGCGCTGCTTTCAGCACCTTTACCACCGGCAGTGGTCTGCTCCCAGTACTGCTGTTTCACTTTCGCAGCCTGGAATGCATAGGTCACGCCAACGGTATCGCCATTGTCTGCACCGGTGTACTGAACGGAAGTCACGAGAACGTCTTCCAGGGTGATGCGGGTGTATTCAACCTGCTGACCACCCGCTTTGCAGACCGACAGTTCAACTTTGGTCAGGTGCTTACCGCTTGCGCAGTGTTTCAGGATTGCTGTAGTGGATTTGTCGATCAGAGCGTTAACGTGCAGATCGTTAAAGTTAACCTTACCGGCACCACCGCCACCACCCACACTCATATTACCTGGCTGGGACGCGCCCCAGGAGAAGGAGGTAATGTCAGTCCAGCCGGTGTGGTTAGAATCTTTAGATTCGCCCGTAACACCCTCGACCTTTAGAAACATATCAATAGCCATAATATCTACTCTTCGTGGATGAACAATATTGCTTTCGAAAAAGCCCTTATATGGCAAACAGGAAAGCATGGGGCTGAATAAAACCGTCCATATTTTACCTCTGCCTCATATCAAACGACACATGTCATTTGACAGTCTTACATTCCCCCTGAATGAAAGGAAAGAATGTGAAGTCTTTTACTCTTGTGGATTATCCTGAATCCAGGTGCGGTCAGGATTTCCGATGATTAACTGAGGAGCAAGTTCGTTAAGTTCGTCGCTGTGATAAAGTCGTAAACAGTTTAAGGTTACGCCTTTGATATCGGGTTTTCGCTCTGAATGAAATCCGTTAATTTGATTTATATATTTCCCAATGAGGACATTCACTTTATCCGTGCCATTTTCGGCATCAAAAGGAATCCATTCAATGAATGCACTCGCACTGCGAGCCGCATCAGCAGAAAACTTACTGCCTTTATCTGCCACCTGCGCAAGGCAGCGCGCCAGAACTAAATCTTTTAAAACCTGCCGGTATGTTTGCTGATGATAAAAATCAGGATAGCTATTTCCGGCATTTACATAAGAAGTCATAAACACGAGGAGATAACCCAAATATTTCATCTGATATCCTTTTCTATATAATCAGTTACACACTGACCAGCATGAAGAACTAATATTTCTCTTTCCGCTTCTCTGCAACAACGTATATACCTATCGCTAATACATTAAGCCCAGCACATAAAGATCCATGCATTGCGATTTGCCGGACATCGTCCGGCCAGTTAAATATAAACAGATAGTAGCCAGATACTGTCACAAATAGCATGAATGAAATAATGAGCAACGTATAACTGATTAAATAGTTGATGAATTTTCTTGTTATCGTTTTTAAAGGTAAATTCATTAGCTATCTCGAATTAACAGTAAAGCTGCCGGCCCTTGCGGGCCGGCAATCGTCATTACGCATCTTTCGTCTTCAGCGACGGCAGTTTGGATACCAGACGCAGGGAAACGGTCAGACCTTCCAGCTGGTAGTGCGGGCGCAGGAAGAACTTCGCGGCGTAGTAGCCCGGGTTGTCTTCGATTTCCTGCACCTGCACTTCCGCAGCCGCCAGCGGTTTACGGGACTTGGTCTCCTGGGAGGAGTTCGCCGGGTCGCCGTCGACGTAGTTCATTACCCAGTCGTTTAGCCAGCGCTCCATCTCTTCGCGCTCGCGGAATGAGCCGATTTTGTCGCGCACGATGCACTTCAGGTAGTGGGCAAAGCGGCAGCAGGCAAACAGGTAAGGCAGACGGGAGGCCAGACGCGCGTTCGCGGTGGCGTCCGGATCGTGGTACTCGGCTGGTTTTTGCAGGGACTGCGCCCCGATGAAGGCGGCAAAGTCGGAGTTTTTACGATGCACCAGCGGCATAAAGCCGTTTTTCGCCAGCTCGGCTTCGCGACGGTCGCTGATGGCGATCTCGGTCGGACACTTCATGTCCACGCCGCCGTCATCGCTCGGGAAGGTATGGCACGGCAGGTTTTCCACCGCCCCGCCGGACTCCACGCCGCGAATCGAGGTACACCAGCCGTACTCTTTGAAGGAGCGGTTGATGTTGGCGGCCATCGCATAGGCCGCGTTCGCCCACGAATAGCTGTTGTGGTTCGCGCCGTCGGTCTGCTCTTCAAAATCGAAGCTGTCCACCGGGTTGGTGCGAATGCCGTACGGCAGACGCGACAGGAAGCGCGGCATCACCAGCCCCAGATAGCGGGCATCTTCGGATTCACGCAGGGAACGCCAGGCGGCGTACTCGGTGTTCTGGAAGATCTTGGTCAGATCGCGCGGGTTAGCCAGCTCCTGCCAGGATTCCATCTGCATCACGCCCGGCGCGGTGCCGGTGATGAACGGACAGTGGGCCGCAGAGCCGATGCGCGCCATCTCGCCCAGCAGCTCAACGTCCTGCGGGCTGTGGTCGAAGTAGTAGTCCCCGACGATGCAGCCAAACGGCTCGCCGCCAAACTGGCCGTACTCCTGCTCGTAGATTTTTTTGAAAATCGGGCTCTGGTCCCAGCCCACGCCCTTGTAGCGCTTCAGGGTGCGGCCCAGCTCCTGCTTGGAGATGCTCATAAAGCGGATCTTCAGCATCTCGTCGGTTTCGGTGTTGTTGACCAGGTAGCTCAGGCCGCGCCAGGCGCTTTCCAGCTTCTGGAACTCATCGTGGTGAATGATCTGGTTCACCTGCTGCGAGAGCTGCTCGTCGATACCGGCAATCAGGTTCTGAATGGTGCGGTAGGTGTCGTTAGAGAAGGTGACGGTATTTTCCAGCGCCTGCTGCGCCAGGGTTTTTACCGCGCTTTCGACGGCGGAGCGCGCCTGGTCGGTTTTCGGACGAAACTCTTTGTTCAGCAGCGCGCTGAACTCGTCCTGGCTGAACGCCTGACCCGCCTGCTGATCGTGTTGTTGAGTCTGGTTGCTCATCGATTATTCCTCGCTACCTTTCGCACTTTCGTCATTTTTTGGCATCTGGCTCAGGGATTTGAGCAGCGTCGGATCCTGAAGGATTTTTGCAATCAGCTCTTCCGCGCCGTTTTTGCCGTCCATGTAGGTCAGCAGGTTAGAGAGCTGCGTGCGCGCCTCCAGCAGCTTGTTCAGCGGCTCAACTTTGCGGGCCACCGCGTCCGGCAGGAAGTCGTCCATGCTGTCGAAGGTCAGATCGACGTTGAGCTTACCTTCGCCGGTCAGGGTGTTATCTACCTGGAACGCCACGCGCGGCTTCAGCGCCTTCATGCGTTCGTCGAAGTTATCGATGTCGATTTCCAGGAATTTACGCTCGTCGACGGCTGGCAGGTTTTCCACCGGCTTGCCAACCAGATCGGCCATAACGCCCATCACAAACGGCAGCTGAATTTTGCGTTCTGCACCGTAGATCTCTACGTCGTACTCGATCTGCACGCGGGGAGCACGGTTGCGTGCGATGAATTTCTGTCCACTGTTACTCATTGCCATGATGTTCTCCATCAAAGATGCGCGGTGAAGGTGAAACGGCAGACTCCATGCCTGTCGTCATAATGCCAGGACGCGTCATTCGCGGCGTCCAAAGATGTTTTCCAGTTGGTTAACGCCGTCCGGCGCCAGGTCGCGAATAATGTCCATAAAGTTGAGTTCAGACAGCCGCTGCACCCGTTCAATCATCAGCGGTGCGGGATGGCTTGGTTCGTACTGAGAAAAATACTGCTTCGCTTTTTCCAGCATCAGCTGCGCGTCGGCGCGGCTGGTCACCTGCACGCTGCGCCAGTCCGTCACCTGCTGGACGGGCTGGGCGGCCACCTGCTGTGGCTCGGCGTGCGGTTCAGCCTGCGCGTCACGGTTTGGCAGCAGCTTGCTGATATCGGTCACCTGACAGGCGCTGGAAACCAGCCCGACGGTTTTCAGCAGCTGTTCCATCTCCGGCACGCCGCTTTCACCGAGATAGCCGGTAAGCAGTTCGCGGATAGCCAGCAGGCGCTCGTTGATCACGATAACCGCCGCGGTGCCGGGCTGGTCGCCGCGCGCCAGCTCGTCAATCAGCCTCGGGCGACCGCCGGGGTAGTCCGGGCATTCGGTTTTGCTGCCGTCGAGCAGCGCCTGCGCATCACGCAGCGAAATTTCATCGCCGTTTGAGCGCAGCAGCGAGGCGTTGCGCACCGCGACGGTGAGCTCGGATTTATCGCTCAGCCCTGCCAGAGCGTTAATGCGATAGAACGGGTCGGTTTCGCCATACTCTTCCAGCAGCGGATAGAGCGGCTCCCAGTAGCGCGCGATCGCCTCCTGCACCAGCAACAGCCCGTCCGCGTAGCCCGCAAGACCGCGACGGCGGGTCCAGGCGTGGGTTAACGCCAGCATCACGCGAAGATCTTTGGTGCGGGTCAGCAGGCCGGTGGCGAGCTTTTCAACGGTGTTCCAGTCTGCGGGCTCTGCCGGGATGATGGTGTCGCCAAACTGCTGCTCGGCTTTGCCCTGGCTTGCCTGGTTCATCGCCTGGAAATCGGCGTCGTACTCCAGGTTTTCACCGCAGGGGTTGTCGGGGCTTATCGGCGCGAGAAATTCATCGATATTCATAAGGTCCCTGCTTACTCAAACATAGGCGGGTAAAGCCCGTGACGACCCGGTCGGGCGCCGCCTGCCGGATCGAACAGCAGCGTAAAGAGCTGCCCGGTAAAGTTTCCGCTGTGCACGTGGGTGTAGAGCGGGTAGCCGTCGCAGCGGTTCGTCCACCAGTAGCTGGTCTGGCGCAGCGGATCGAAACACTCCGCCGCTTGCGGCCAGCCCAGGGTGTTCTGACCATCGTCGTCATAGCCAATCACGTCGAGAATGTCGGAACGCTTTTGCGGCTCTACCGGCTGCGGCGCCGGGATGGTCATCAGCATGTCATCCAGCTGGGAAGCAGAATAGCTGTTACGCACCGCGTGCAGTCCCAGACGCCCCAGCTGCTGGTACCAGCTTTCGGCCTGCCCGAGCAGGCGGGACGACCACTCGGCCGGCGTAAAGCTTAGCTGAATACAGACCGGATAGTGGCGGCCCACGCTGTCACGGCCCGGCAGCAAGCAGCCCATCTGAATCATCTGGCTGCCGAGCATCGGCGGGACGACAAAATTCCACACCGGGGCTTTAGAAAACGGGCGCTCGCCGCTGCGCTGCTCTTCCTGCTGCCAGGCCAGCAGGCCGACCTGGAACCAGTGCGACCACTGGCGTTGCAGGGTATCCGGAAAGCGACGCTGCAAAAAATCTCCGGCGCTGGGTAATTTGCCATACCAGCTGTAGCGGTTCATCGCAGGGGTATTCGTCATACGGCTGTCCTTGCGGTTATGGGCATGAAAAACGGGGAAGCTGGAACGGGTTGCGGATGCTGTTCGGCGCAAACTCCAGCGTGACCTGATGTCCGTCGACGTTGAAGGTGGCCTGACGGCTCAGGCTACCCGCGCCAGGGCTGGTGCGCGCCTTGTCGAAAAAGCGGTTGAGCGCCCATGAACCGTTGGTCACCAGCGTTGCGGTGCTGCCGTTTGCCAGACCGAGCTGCATACGCACCTGGTTCGTCCCGCCCGGCCCCGGCCAGTTCATGATTTGCACCGCCTGCGGACCGTGGCTGTAGCGCAGCAGCTGACCGTCCACGTCCAGCGTGAGGTTCAGAATAGTATTATCCATCCGCACGGTGCGCACCGTGACCTTAAAGGATGGCGTGGTAGCGCCGTTGGCAAAGAAAGCATCGCGGATGGACTGCGCCTGCTGGAACGGACGCAGCAGCCCTTCGCTGCCCGGCAGCGTTTTGCCGTCGATGCCCGGCATAAAACGCCAGTTCGCCTGGGTGGTGTCCACCTTGTTGGTCAGGTTGTCGCGAAAGAAGGTGTCCATCAGCCCGGTGCCCGGCGCGAACATGCGGGCAAGATCGTCCGGCGTCACTTCGGTGCTGGCGCTACGCACCAGCGGGTAACGCCCGGCAATAGCCTGACGGCAGAACCCGCCCACTTCCACGTTGATGCGCTTACGCACGTTCTCCAGATCGCGACGCTGGGTATCGCTGCTGGCGCCCACGGCCATATTGCTGAACATGGTTTGCAGCCCGCCCGGCAGACGGCCCGCGCTGGCTTGCAGGCGGCTGATGGCATCGCCGCCCGGCGCGGGCATACCGCTGTTTGCTGCATCCTGAACGGCAGTCAGGTAGCGATAAAGCTCGTCAACCTGTTTGAGAAAATCATCAAAGACGATGGTTTTGCCGCCCTTCTCCAGCGGCTGCGCCAGCTCAATCATCGGCGCATAGTGGTCGGTCACCAGTTGCTCGGGCGCCTGCGTTACGACCGCGCCCTGCGTTGGAGCGTTGTCACCGTTGCTGAACAGCGCTTCCAGCGTACGGGTGGCGCGGTTGCTTTGCTCTTCCGCTTTCTGCGCATCCTCCGGCGCAGGCGCAGTGCGCGACAGCGTCAGCACCTTGCTCAGGTTGAGCACCAGGCGGCGCAGCGGCGAGTTGGTGCCTGAAAGCAGGCGCGCGGTGTTGATGCGCTGGGAAAGATCGGCGCTGTTATTGAGCTGAATGTCCGCGAGAAAGCGATCCCAGTTGACGATGAAGTCGCGCATGTAGAGCTGACGCACGGCGTTGTCGATCTGCTGTTTATCTTCCTGAGCGGTGGTCGCCCCCAGAACCCAGGCATCATCTTCGTGCAGGGCGGTGGTCACGCTGTCGATCTGGTCGTTAAAACTTTTCCAGTAGCCGTCCGGCGTATAGAGCCCCGGCACGCCCTCACTCACCGGCTTGCCGCTTTTACGCGAAAACACCAGCTCGCTCTGCGGGCCGCCGAGATCTGAAAGCGAAACCGGCTTCAGGTTTTCATCATGCTCCAGCAGACGCTTCAGGCGTCCGTACACGCGGGTGGAGAGCGGCTGCTGGTTGATAAGCGCCCTCTCGCGGGCCACCAGATCCTCATCCTGGGCATACGGTGAAGCCTGAATTTTAGGTTCCAGCAGCTGCGTCAGGTGCCACTCCAGCTCCTGAAGCTCCGCCTGCGTCACGTTCTGCGGCAGGTTGCGTTGCAGGTTGAGCATCACCCACGAGTGCAGGAATTTGCCGTCGTAATGCTTCGGCTGGTAAAGCATCTGATAGGCCTTCAGCGCCTCATAGCTGTACTCCACGTCGCTGCCGTTGTCGTTGCGCAGCCAGGTGGTTATGTGCATCGCCACGGCGGGCAGCAGCATCTGATCCAGCGCTTTCTGATACAGCGATTGCGAGGCATCGCTGACGTCATCTCCGCGATAAAGCCCCATGCGACGTGAAACCGGCGGATCGTTAACGTCAAAGGCCTCGCTTTTCGGCAGATCCACCAGGCTGTTAAGCAGCGGCAGAAGCGCAAACAGATCGCGCTGAGGCTGGTTTTGCAGCGCCTTGCTCTGCTGCTCCAGCCCCGGGACTTTTGCATCCACCTCTTCCAGATAGGCTTTATTTTTGGCGTAGCTGGTCAGCCACAGGGCACCCAGGATCACCAGCAGGGCCAGCAGCGCCGCATAGCCGGACCACATCACGGCGCGGTTGCGCAGTTCCCACCAGCGGTTTTCGCCGGCGATGCCCGCCTCCTGGAAAATGACGTTTTGCAGCAGGTTCTTAATGAAGAAACTCTGACCTTTCGCCCCCGGGATCGGCGCTTCTTTACTCACCGAGTCCCAGCGGTCGCTTTCGCCCCCTTCTGGTAGCGAGAGCGCGCGGTTCAGCTCGCCCATCACGCGGTCAAACGGCATGCCTTCCTGGGTGCCGCTGGCGAAGTAGATACCGCGCGGAGAAAATTCAGTTTCGAAATTTGAGCGCGCAAAGACCGTGCTCAGGTAGTCCGCCAGCAGCGGGCGCAGCGCGGCGAACTCCTGCGGGAAGAGATAAGCTTCCGCACGGGCTTTTGCATCGTGCTCTTTCAGCATGGTTTCCGGCAGGCCGGCATCCAGACGCTGTTGCAGCAGGGAAAACTCCTGCTGGAAGTTGCCCATCAGGTCGTAATCGGCGTGTTTGGTCTGCTCCCACGGCAGGGTAAAGCCCCAGATCTGATCGCGCTGGGCTTTGTCGTAATCCGCAAACCAGGCGCGGAAGCCTTTAAGCAGGTCCGCCTTGGTGACCATCACGTACACCGGGAAGCGAATGCCCAGCTGTTCGTGCAGCTCGGAGAGACGCTGGCGCAGGTTCACCGCCTGCTGGCGGGAGGCCTCCGCGGACTGCGAAAGCAGGTCGGAAATGCTGATGGTGATAATCACGCCGTTGATGGGCTGGCGGCGGCGGTATTTACGCAGCAGGTTGATAAATTCCAGCCACTCGCCGGCATCCTGAACCTGCTCGCTCTCCTGAGTGGTGTAACGCCCCGCAGTATCCAGCAGCACCGCCTCATTGGTGAACCACCAGTCGCAGTTGCGCGTGCCGCCAATGCCGCGCAGCGCGGTTTTACCGAAGCGGTCCGCCAGCGGGAATTGCAGCCCGGAGTTGGCCAGCGCGGTGGTTTTACCGGAACCCGGTGCGCC
Source organism: Enterobacter cloacae complex sp. (assembly GCF_900322725.1). Taxonomy (NCBI): domain Bacteria; kingdom Pseudomonadati; phylum Pseudomonadota; class Gammaproteobacteria; order Enterobacterales; family Enterobacteriaceae; genus Enterobacter; species Enterobacter cloacae complex sp. Next base: position 4,645,182 of record NZ_LT991957.1, read on the forward strand.
AATAATGACGTACCACGGCAGTTGATAGAGGTACTGGGTGCTGAAGCGCTGCGTCCACTGCGCGCCGTGCCCCGCTTTGCTGAAGTGGGCTTTTTTCAGCATCTGGGCGGCTTCGTCGAAACGCCCGGCAAGGATCTGCTCCTCGCTGTTCAGACGTTTCTGCGGATCGGCCGCTTCCGGGCTGGTGGTATTTTCGTTAAGCTTGTCCATCAGCTTGCGGTTCAGCCAGGCGTTATACAGCCGGGGCAGAATGTGGCTCTGGGCCCAAATCAGGTAGACCACCGCAATGCTGATGACGCGGTTCTGCTCGGATTCAAGAGGCCGGGTATCCACGATGGACAACAGCGGGCCAATCATCCAGATCACCGCCGCGAGCGCCGTTACGCCCAGGAAGCTCCACAGAATGCGATTGGTCAGTATAGAAAGTAGAGTAGTCAGCATCCTTAGTTTCCTTGCGGCAATCCGTTCAGCTCGGCCTGGGTATTGTCAGGCGACACCAGCAGCGTAATCTCCACGCGGCGGTTACGGGCGCGATTCTCAGGCGTCGTGTTAGGCGCTACCGGGTTGATCTCGCCCCGCCCTTCGGCTTTGACGCGCTCAGGCTGGGACAGGCTGCCCTGTAGCTGTTTTTGCACCGAGCGGGCGCGCTCAAGCGAGAGTTCATAGTTGGAGGCGAAGCGGGCGCTGCGGATCGGCACGTTGTCGCTGTACCCCACCACCAGAATTTTGCCGCTGACGTTATTCATCGCCTGGGCGATGCGGTCAATAACCGGCTCATAGCGATCGCGCACCACGGTTGAGGCCGAGGCAAACAGTCCGTCCCCTTTCAGGATCACCACGCTGCGATCCGCCTCATCCTTCACGGCCACCAGACCGGCCTCAATTTCCGGTTTCAGGAAACCGCGCAGGTTCAGCACCGCCGGCATCTGACGCGCAGGCTGCTGGATAGTGCTTTCCGGCAGCTGGGACTGGTAAATCTTCGCCAGCACCGGGCTGGTGTTATCGCCCAGGCGCCAGTTGAGGACGATATAGAACAAGCAGGCGATAAAGCCCACCAGCGCCACGCACGCCCAGAGAGGAATCATTGGCCGCCAGAGCTTACGCAGCACGGGGCGATCTTCCGGATGCGGGGAAAGCGGCGGCGGGTAGCTGCCGCGCACGCCGCGGATCATTTGCCACAGACGCTGTTTGATGGTTTCAAGCTGGGTGCGGCCATTGTCCAGCACGCGGTAGCGCCCTTCAAAGCCGAGCAGCAGACAGTAGTTGATCATCTCCAGCAGCAGAATGTGTTCACGCGGATTCTGAGACAGACGCGCCAGCAGCTGGAAAAACTTCTCGCCGCCCCAGGTTTCGTTATGAAACGTCACCAGCAGGCCGTTGCTTGACCAGACGCCGCTGCTTCCCCAGGGGGTCAGGGCGGCGGCTTCGTCCAGCGCCGTGCAGAGGCAGTAGCGCGCGCCGACAATCACTTCATACGGTAAGCCCGCCTGCTGGCACCGCACTTCGAATCGGCGAATTTCGTCGATCAGGCGCTGGCGCAGCCCGACCTGATCGTCGTGGGAAACCGAATGACGGATTTGCGGAATCGCATTGAGCAGCGGATTGGCGGCCGCCACCAGCTGATTATTCCCACTGGCTCCGGTAAACACGGCATCGCTGCCGGTATCCTGTCGTTCCTGCATATTAAGCGCTCGCTTTATTATTCTGTCGGGCTACGGATGGCCCAGAACTCCATATCGAGACCCGGGAATTCCCCTGCGAGATGCAGCGCGAATGCCCCGGACTTGTCCATCTCGTGCCACAGCTCGCTGCCCCTCTCGAGCTCGAAATAGCTGTAGCCCGCATGCCACGGGATCTGCGGCGGTGCGACGGGCATGGCCCGCAGCATGATGCCCGGCAGCTGAAGCTGAACCAGATCGCGAATTTTTGAGACAGGCGCAACCTTCATCTGGGCAGGGAAATGGGTTTGCAGGTGTTCGCCCGGGACGTTGGCTTTTACCGCCAGCACGAAGCCAAACTCGCGAACCATGCTGGTCTCCGGCACGGTGGCGATGTTCAGTCCGTGAGAGCGTTCGTGCAGCGGCAGCTGAATGGCATGATCTTCCATGACCAGCGACAGCCCCTGACGCAGCATCAGCATCAGTTTGCTGAAGCAAGCGGCGAGATCGTCATGGTCGTATACCGGCAGAATGCTCTCTGCGGTACGCTGCGGCGTCCAGGTGGCGAGTTCCGTGGCAAACGGCAGCCAGCTGCGCCAGAGCGCTTCCGGGTGAAGCAGCGGCAGCGTTTTTAAATGCGAGACGTCGCCCAGGTGGCGGTTGATCAGCGAGAGAAGCGTGAACTCGACCATCTCGGACGTATTGAAACGCCCCGGCTGGCGCAGACGGCCACCAATCTGCTGGCTACGCTGCACCAGCAAGCCGTGCAGATCGTTGATCATGCCGTACAGCTGCGGGCTGTTATTGGCGTTCAGCATGGGCGGGATGTAACTGTTATCCAGCCGCACGTGGTTGTCGTTGCGCTTTTCGGTGACGAACGCCACGCCGATTGCGGTCCACTCTGCCGTCAGATCTTTCTCCAGCATCAAGGTCAGACGAAGGCGACCAAACTGGACCGTGGCCTCCCCGACCGACATGGCGTTATCGTCTTCCACCTCTTGCTCAAAGGTAATAAAACGCGCCAGAGAAGCGTGCTCTTCGCTGAAAATCACCTCTTCACGGCCACCGCGACGAACCGGCAGCGCAAGCACCACTTTTTCATTGGTGAGGTTATCAGGGATTTTTAGCGGGGCCGGACCGTTGCGATCGCTGCGAACCTGGAAAAACGTGCCGTCAGGCAGCAAACCGCTACAGTAGCTCAGGGCAATGCAGCCCTGGCGAAGCATCGCTTCGTCCAGCTCAAGGTCGAGAAAGCCCCAGAGGTACGATCGCTGCAATGCTCCCCATTCCCGAACGTGGTTGAGGAGGTAACGTTCTGTCCGCTGAAAATGGTGGGGACGCAGGAACATGCCCTCTGTCCAGACGACCTTTTCTGCTTTCGTCATGATGATCTCTTTCCTGTTATGAAGGGCGTTACTGGCTGATGACCCGGATACCGTTTACGTCAAGGAAGACGCTGGCCTGGAGTTCATCTGCGGACCATTTCCAGAACTGGTAAATCGCGTTTTCGCCGGGAACAGGCAAAGGGAGTGAGACACGCCATTTTTTGCCGTCCAGCGCCTGGTATTCCGCCATCACGCCGATATAGCGCGCGTCCGGCGAGCTTTGACCGCTCAGGGTTTTCGAAAGCTGGCCCGGCATCAGGAAGAACACATCGCTGTTCAGCAGATTCGCGCCAAGCGTGGCTGACGCGTTGTTCTGTAAGGAGTAGAAATCGCTGGACATGAAATCCGCATCGGATTTCAGCAGCATCACTCTGACCTTAAGCGGCGCAGAATCATTGATTTGAGGATGAGCCTGAAACTGTAGATTGTAGCGGGAGGGGTCGCTGTGTGAAGACGACGTACAACCACCGATCAGCGCGAAAATCAACGCAAAAAATGGGAACCACATCCGATGAAAATTTTTATTATTCATAAAAATATGCTCGTGAAACCCGTTTAGTTCAGGATCCAGGTACCGTTCGCGCTGTCTTTGCAGGCTTTGCTGTTGCCATCGACATCGACGCAGGTGGTTTTCTTGCGCGCTTTAGGGCGCTGCGCCTGTTTACGCACGGTGGCTTCGTACTGGTCAGCCTTGATCACGGCACGCATCGGCACGTAACCAATCAGCTGTTCACTCCCTTCATCGGCCAGCGCCATCCAGAAATGTTCAACCTGCCCCAGCACAACGTAAGTTTTACCGGTCTCAAGCGTGCGGATCACCTTTCCGCCGTAGTCAGGGCGGCTCATCAGGGATGCCGGGTACATGGCACGATACGGTTCATTCACCTGAGTGAACTCCGCCGGCGGGGTAACAGCGTGACGGTGCGTCAGCGTGACGCCATTAACCTGGCTCGTCACGATCGTATCATCGGTGATCGCTGGTTTCTGCGGCGCCTTACAGCCCGCCACCGCCATAACAAACAGAAGTGATAACAATACGCGCAGTTTCATATGCTTTTCCGTAGCGATATTTAGAGGATGAAGAGAGGGGATAAAATTTGACTTAGGTGCTATTGTTAAAATAGTCAGGATATTTTCAGCATGTAACTATTTTAGGGCATAGCTACCGCACGAGCCCTACAGAAATAGGCTCAGCGTGTTCCTGACATATTTTGACAAACGGTAGACAAGTTTACATGAGCTTGCCATCAATTCAATATTTCCCGTCTGCTTAATGGCGTATAACGATCCGCCCAATGCATTATAGGATTAATCTCATTAAAAATGCGCACTTAGCTTAAATCTGCTTTTTCTTAGGCAGGGAATGCGCATATCTTATTGAAAATTAATAATTAAATACCCAAAAGAGAACCACTATCATTAACGTAAGCCACCTATTATCGCCACTACCATAATTAGTAGAATTTCATTTTTTCTGTGCGCTGTGGGATATATTTAGGATATTTACATTGTTGCATTTCAAAGATAAGTTTTATTCTTAACGAGTGCCCGCATTAACTAAGGCAGAGGGAAATAACGCCAGTATATTAATTTCGCGTGCCGAAATAACTTTTGAGAATTTAGCCTTCGGGGTTATTTTTTGTGCCTTAATAATTAAGTCTGGCTACATCTTTTTGTTCTTTTAATGTTCAACAGGAAGCATTTAACCCCACAATCAGGGGTATTGACGGTAAACCTAGCGCTAAAAGTTTTACCATTGCTACATATTTTTTTTACTTCCTGCCAACATCCTCCTGGCCATTCATCCCGCCGCTTGACTTATTTTGTGATAAAGGTACTTTTCAGGACATGAAGAAGATCCTGATTATCGTTCCTGACGGCGGCATGCTGTTTGAAGCCGCCGGTATCGCCGACATTCTGATGCAGGCCAACCGGCTGCACCCGGACGGCCTTGCGCAGCCCCGCTACCGCATCATTATTGCCACCACCCAGCCTCATCTGGTGATCCACGGCCAGTCCGGTTTAAACCTGCTGGCGGACTATCGCCTGCCGGAGCTGGATCCGCGCGAGCCGCTGGACACTATCATCATTACCGGGCGCGGCATAAATGAGCAGGAGAGCACCGCCGTGGTGGACTGGCTGCACCTTGCCGCGCCGCATGCGCGACGCGTTGCCTCTGTTTGCGGCGGAGCGCTGCTGCTGGCACAGGCCGGACTGCTTGATGGGCGCCGGGCAACGACCCACTGGCGGCTGCTGGAGACGCTGAAAACGCTCTATCCTGCGGTCAACGTTGAGGGTGGCCCGCTCTATGTTCAGGATGGTCCCGTCTGGACGTCCGGCGGCGTCAGCTCCGGGTTTGACTTGACGCTGGCGCTGGTGGAGGACGATTACGGCTTCACCCTCGCCCGCAACGTGGCGCAGGATATGGTGATGTACCTGCGTCGGCCCGGCGGCCAGCTACAGTTCAGCCGCTATAATCTGGAGCAGTCCGGCGCGACCGGACCCGTAAGCGAGCTGCAAAGCTGGATCCTGCAAAACCTTACCGCAGATTTGTGCGTCGAAAAGCTGGCTGAACGGGTCGCGATGAGCCCGCGCAATTTTACCCGCGTGTTCACGCGCGATGTCGGTGTACCACCGGCGCGTTATGTCACTGAAGCGCGCCTGGCCGCCGCCCGCCAGCTTCTGGAGCAGACCCAGCATCCGCTTGAGGTCATTGCCGAAAAAAGCGGGTTTGGTTCCAGCATTAACCTGCGTCGGGTGTTTGAAAAGCAGCTTCATCTCACGCCGGGCGAATACCGCCAGCGCTTCCACTGCCGCAAAATGGCGTAATCTGATCCTTTTTTGTCATTTACGCCATCCGACCTGACGCCTACAGTCAATTCAGACAACACAGATAAGGAGTGCATCATGGTTAAGGTCGGTATTAACGGTTTCGGCCGTATCGGACGTAATGTTCTGCGCGCGGCGCTGGGCAACCCGGATCTCCAGATTGTGGCCATAAACGATCTGACGGACAGCAAAACCCTCGCCCATCTGCTGAAATATGACTCTCTGCTCGGCACGCTGCCGGTGCCTGTTGAAGCGGCGGACGGCGCGCTACAGGTTGACGGGCAACGCATCACCGTATTCAGTGAACGCGACCCGGCAAGTATTCCCTGGAAAGACGCTGGCGTTGAGGTGGTAATAGAAGCGACCGGGTTCTTTACCGAACGTGAAAAAGCGGCGGTGCATATCACGAGCGGCGGCGCAAAACGCGTCATTATTTCCGCGCCGGCTAAAAATGACGACCTCACGGTGGTGATGGGCGTGAACCACACGCTGTACGATCCGGCTCAGCATTTCGTGGTCAGTAACGGGAGCTGCACCACTAACGGGCTGGCGCCGGCGGCGCAGGTGCTGCACCAGCAGTTCGGCATTGAGCACGGGCTGATGAACACCACCCATGCGTACACCAACAGCCAGGCGCTGCATGACCAGCCGGAAAAAGATCTGCGCGGCGCGCGCGCGGCAGCATTATCGATTGTGCCTTACTCCAGCGGCGCGGCAAAAGCGCTCGGGAAAGTGATCCCCGAGCTGGACGGCAAGCTTACCGGGTATTCCCTGCGCGTGCCGGTTCCGGTGGTGTCGATTGTCGACCTGACGGTAACGCTGAGCCGCAATGTGACCGCCGAAGAGGTGAATGACGCCTTTCGTCAGGCTGCCGCCAGCGGGCCGCTGAAAGACATTCTGGGCTACAGCGATGAACCGCTGGTCTCCAGTGATTATCAGGGCGACCCGCGCTCATCCATTATCGACGGGCTATCAACGCTGGTGATTGGCGGGAATATGGTGAAGATCCTGTCGTGGTACGACAACGAATGGGGCTTCTCGAACCGTCTGGTGGATCTGGCGGTGCTGATGGATAAGAAAGGGTTGTAAGGCTTAAGCCGGGTGGCCTGAAGCCTACCCGGCTTGTCAGTCACCGTTTCATTTCGTTAATGCTCAAAGCCTCAGGAATCGATCTGATCCCGGTGCGGTGAAAGCGCGCCCGAATTGTCTGGTTATGCGAAAAATGGGATATTCAACACGCTAAGTTAACGATATTCGTCTAAGGTTTTCAGGTAATTGACAACAGCGGTCACGCTGCTCAGTGAAGACAGGAGACGAACTGATGATAAGACCTCGCGCACGACGCCCCGCTTTTTTGCCCCTTGCGCTGGCAGGCGCACTACTCGGTGTTACCGCATTTGGTTATGCTGAAGACCAGCCAACGAGCCAGCAACGCTCACCGGATATTCTCCTTGGCCCTCTCTTTAATGACGTACAGAGCGCCAAACTGTTCCCGGATCAGAAAACCTTCGCGGATGCCGTACCCAAAAGCGACCCGCTGATGATCCTGGCGGATTACCGGATGCAGCATACCCAGTCCGGTTTTGACCTGCGCCACTTCGTGGAGATGAACTTTATCCTGCCGAAGGAAGGTGAGAAATACGTTCCTCCGGAAGGTCAAAGCCTGCGCGAACACATCGACGGTCTGTGGCCTGTACTGACCCGCACCACAGACAAAGCGAACAAATGGGACTCCCTCCTGCCCCTGGCAAAACCCTATGTCGTGCCGGGAGGACGCTTCCGCGAAGTCTATTACTGGGACAGCTATTTCACCATGCTGGGGCTGGCCGAGAGCGGGCACTGGGACAAAATCAGCGACATGGTGGACAATTTCGCTTACGAGCTTGATACCTGGGGCCATATCCCTAACGGCAACCGCAGCTACTACCTGAGCCGCTCTCAGCCGCCGTTCTTCTCGCTGATGGTGGAACTGCTCGCCACGCATGACAGCGACGCGTTAAAGAAATACCGTCCGCAGATGGAGAAAGAGTATGCCTACTGGATGGAGGGGGCAGAGGGACTTCAGCCCGGCCAGGCGAACAAACGCGTGGTGAAGCTGGACGATGGCGCCCTTCTCAACCGCTACTGGGACGATCGGGACACGCCGCGACCTGAATCCTGGCTGGATGACGTGACGACCGCCAAAAACAACCCTAACCGTCCGGCCACGGAGATTTACCGCGATCTGCGCTCTGCCGCCGCCTCGGGCTGGGATTTCAGCTCCCGCTGGATGGACGACCCGCAGAAGCTGGATACCATCCGCACCACCAGCATCGTGCCGGTGGATCTGAATGCGCTGATGTTTAAGATGGAGAAACTGCTGGCCCGCGCCAGCCAGGAAGACGGCGATAGCGCCAGCGCAAGCAAATACGACGCGCTGGCCTCCGCGCGCCAGAAAGCCATGGAAAGCCACCTGTGGAACGATAAAGAGGGCTGGTACGCGGATTACGATCTGAAAACGAAGAAAGTCCGTAATCAGCTTACGGCTGCGGCCCTCTTCCCGCTTTACGTGAAGGCCGCGTCACAGGAACGCGCCAATAAGGTGGCCGCAGCCGCGTCGTCGCGCCTGTTGAAACCGGGCGGTATCTCTACCACCACCATCAACAGCGGGCAGCAGTGGGATGCGCCGAACGGCTGGGCGCCGTTGCAGTGGGTAGCGGTGGAAGGGTTACAAAACTACGGTCAGCAAAAAGTGGCGATGGACGTAACCTGGCGTTTCCTGAAAAACGTTCAGCATACCTACGATCGCGAGAAGAAGCTGGTTGAGAAGTATGACGTCTCTTCGACCGGTACCGGCGGTGGCGGCGGCGAGTATCCGTTGCAGGACGGTTTCGGCTGGAGTAACGGCGTGACGCTCAGAATGCTGGACATGGTCTGCCCGAAAGAGAAGCCGTGCGACAGCGTACCGGAGAATCAGCCTGCGGCGAACGATGATGTCGCGCCTGCAAAACAGGCGGCGCAGTAGCGCCCCTCACCCTAACCCTCTCCCCAAAGGGGCGAGGGGAAGGTCCGTGCAATAAAGTGGCCCGGTAGCGTTACCGGGCTTTTTTCAGAAGCTGTAGCTTGCCCCAACCTGGAAGGTCCGGTCGCGGCCTATCCAGCAATTGGTCGCGTCATAGCAGGTGAGCGTTTCTTTGTTTGTGACGTTCTGCGCGCTCGCCTTCAGCGTGAGTCCCTCCAGCGCTGGCGCCAGTTCGCCCATGCGGTAAGAAGCCGCCAGATCGTACTGCGTAGTCCCGCCCAGCTTGCCTGCGTCGTTGCCCGGCGAGATTTCCATCGGCCCGGTGTAGCGCGCGCCGGCCCCCAGCGTTACCCCTCTCAGCGGCGTGCTGTCAAAGGTGTAATCCCCCCAAAGGTTTAAGGCGTTCTCAGGGACCTGCGTTGGCCGTTTGCCCTGATATTTGTCATCTTCGGTGTTAATGGCGTGGGTGTAGGCGTAGTTGGCAATCAGCGTCAGGTTATCCGTTGGACGACTGATGGCTGAGATCTCCGCGCCCTTAGATTCCACTTCCCCGGTCTGGCGGTAGTTCAGGAAGCCCGGATCGCTGGTCACCACATTTTTCTGACGAATGTTAAACACCGAGGCGGTGAAGGTGGTTGCGTATTCCGCCAGCAGGTATTTCACCCCACCCTCCACCTGCTTGCTGGTGGTGGGCTTAACGTCTTTCGCGGTCAGCGTACCCTGCGGCGATACCGGGGCGAACCCTTCCGAGTAGCTGATAAACGGCGAGAGCCCGTTATCGAAGGCATAAAGCGCGCCCAGTCGTTTGGTGAGGCGATCCTGCGATACCCAGGCTTTGTCACCGTTTTGCAGATAGTTGGTGGTGACCGAACGGTAGTCATCATAGCGCAGGCTGGCCAGCAGGTTCAGCCCGCCGAACTCCACCTGATCCTGCACGTAATAGCCGTTCTGCTGATAGCTCAGCCGGTTTTTCTGCGCGGTATAAAGCCCCAGCGCACCGCTATCGATCTGCCCGCGATCTGGATTGCGCATATCAATACCCGGCGTGGACGAGGCGTAACGGTAGTGGAAGTGAGAGTTCAGCTTCTGATAGTCAAAGCCCGCCAGCAGATGATGCTTCCAGTCTCCCAGCGCGACGGTGCGGGTGACCTGGTTATCAATGTTGAAGCTCCGCAAATCTTCATCCGTGGTGTAGGCAAAGCGGTTAAGCTGGTAGACCTCACTGCCCGTCCCGGTGGAATAGACGCTGCGCTGGTGGGTGTCCACATCAAAATAGCGCGCTTTCTGGTTAAAGCCCCAGCCGCTGTCAAACTCATGTTCAAAGCTGTAGCCCAGCATCCACTGGCGTTGCTTAAAGCCGCTCCACTCATCGCCGGCGTAATCACGACGATCGGCGTATTTCGAACGCAGATAGCTTAGCGGCATCGGGTCAGACGGGGTCAGGCTCGGCGTATTTTGCGCCAGCGCGTCAATGGTCAGGCGCGTTTTGCTGTCCGGCTGCCAGGTCACGGAGGGGGCAACCAGATAGTTTTCATAGCGCGTGGTATGCGCCTGTTCGTCACTTTCCGTCGCTTTGCCCAGCAGGCGATAGTGCCAGTCGCTGGTCGCGATCTGCCCCGTGGAGTCCAGATACCCCTCTTTCAGACTGCGGTTGCCGGTATTAAAGCCCAGCTCCGTTTTCGCCGCTTTCTGCGGCTTTTTACTCTGGATATTGACCAGCCCGCCCGGGGAGCCGCCGCCATAAAGCACGGATGATGGCCCTTTCAGGATATCGACGCTCTCAATCAACAGCGGATCGATTCGCGCTTTGGTGTTACCCGTGACGTTATAAGGAAGTTGCAGGCCGTTGTAGAACTCCTGCTCAACGTTGAACCCGCGAATTTTATATTCGCTCATGTAAGAGGTGCTGCCTCGCACCTCCGTGGAAACACCCGGCGCATAGCGCAGGATCTCGTTTACCGAACCGGCGTGCCGCTGCTCGATCTCTTTAGCGGCGATGGTGTTGATCACCTGCGGCGTTTTACTTTCCGCAACGGCTGATTTCGTGGCGCTGTTGGTCCAGCCGGGAAGCGCATCGCCCTGCTCTGTTCCTGTCACCACGATGGTGGATTCTTCTGCGAAAGCCTGTGTCTGCAATGCCAGCGTAACGGCGCCTGCCAACGCGCATAACGCCAAACGTGAAGTATGCATAGTGTCGTCTTGTTATTAGATGATATTGGGAACGCCAATTATTATCATTTCCATTAGCAAAGCAATATGCGCGGAGAAAACAGATCGTTTGTCTTAAGTTTCATGCGAGCGTGCCGATAACCCAGAGACAGTCTGTCATCTATCGAGGAGCCATCTGGCGTGAGTAGCTACAGTGAGCAGTTCCTGAAACAAAATCCGCTGGCTGTATTAGGGGTGTTACGCGACCTGAAAAAAGGTGAGGTGCCGCTGCGCATCAACTGGACAACCCGTCAGTTTATCAGCAAGATCCTGGACGTGACGGCAGAGCACCTGATTGTGGATCTGGGTAGCCAGAGCGATGAAAACCGTGCCGCGCTACAGGCAGAAAATCTTTCGGTAATGGCCGAAACGCACGGAGCAAAAGTTGAGTTTGTGCTGCCTCGCCTCACCGCGATCGCCTACCAGGGTTTGCCAGCGTTTATCGCGCCGTTGCCTGAAAATCTCTGGTTCGTGCAGCGCCGTGAGTTTTTTCGCATCAGCGCCCCGCTTCACCCGGCCTACTTCTGTAAGGCAAAAATGCCGGACAAAAAAGAGATCCGCTTTCGCCTGTTCGATTTATCGCTGGGCGGCATGGGTGCGTTAATGGATACGCCGAAGCCGGAAGGGCTGGTGGAAGGTATGCGTTTTAGCCAGATCGAGCTGGATATGGGCGGATGGGGACGCTTCTGGTTTGATGCTCAGCTGATTGCCATCAGCGAGCGCAAGGTGGTGGACGGCAAAAACGAGACCATTACGACGCCACGCCTGAGCTTTCGTTTCCTGAATGTCGGGCCAGGCGCCGAGCGCGAACTCCAGCGCATCATCTTTTCACTGGAGCGTGAAGCGCGTGAACGCGCGAATAAAGTGCTCTGAAAGGCGTCGGGCAGCGTGCCGCCGCCCGACAAAGGGATTACATAGCGTCCATCGCTTTCTGTACTTTCCAGATATAGCGTGGCGCCTGTGCTGACGGATGGTTCTTCACAACGTGTTCGAAGAATTCATCTTTATCCATATCGTTAATCTCTTCTATCGCTTCTTTGCGATCGGAGGAGAAGGTTCTCAGCAGCGCGCCGGCCCCGTTAACGTACGACACCACCAGCGCGTATTGCATCACCTCCGGATCCTCAATTCCCTTCAGAATGCCGTGCTCAAGAATGCTCAGGTAGGCGGTTCCCATAGAGATATTACGTTCCGGGTTTTTCAGCTCGCTGGTGGAGGGTTGTCCCTTCCAGCCCATATAGCGATAGACCTCCCTTCCCGCCGTCGAGGCTTTTAGCTGCATCAGCCCCACCGCATTCGATTTACTCACCAGCGTTGGGTTGCCGCCGGATTCCACCGCAATAATTGCCGTGATCAGACGCGGGCTCACGCCCCAGGCCTTCCCGGCTTGTTCGCTGATCGGCATCCACTGCATGGCCCGCTTCACCGGCACGTCAGGGTTCCAGGGGGGATTTTGATAATCATGTTTTGAACTACAGCCAGCGAGCAACACAATCAAAAAAGCAAACCATCTCAATTTCACGTCATCTATCCTTATAGCCGGTCATCGCGGTACGTCGCCCCTTGAAGCAGGCGGCGTTTAAGCGGCATGATATAGACAATTAGTTTCTCATTCAGCAAGGAATTGCCATGCCTCAGTTTCATCTCATCGCACCGTCGGGCTACTGCATCAACCAGGAAGCGGCACAGCGGGGCGTTCAGCGCCTGCTGGAAATGGGCCATCAGGTAGAAAATCAGACAATTATCCCCCGCCGCATGCAGCGTTTTGCCGGTACGGAAGCGCAGAGACTGAGCGATATCAACAGCCTGGCGACGCTGGAAGGCGAAAACAACGTTGTGCTGGCCGTGCGCGGCGGATATGGTGCGAGCCGGCTGCTGGAGAGTATCGACTGGGCCGGGCTGGCAGCACGCCAGCAGCAGGATCCGCTGCTGATCTGCGGCCACAGCGATTTCACGGCGATCCAGCTCGGCCTGCTGGCACTGCATAACGTCATTACCTTTAGCGGCCCGATGCTGGCCGGTAACTTTGGCGCGCCGGAGCTGGATGCTTTTACCGAGGAACATTTCTGGCGCGCCCTGCAAAACCCGACTTTTACCGTTGAGTGGCAAGGCAATGGACCGCACTGGGAATGTGAAGGACAGCTATGGGGCGGAAACCTCGCGATGCTGGTGTCGCTAATTGGCACACCGTGGCTGCCGCAGATTGAGGACGGCATACTGGTGCTGGAAGATATCAACGAACACCCATTCCGCGTCGAACGCATGCTGTTGCAGCTGTATCACGCCGGGATCCTGGATCGGCAGTCGGCCATTGTGCTGGGTAGTTTTAGCGGATCGGCCCCCAACGATTACGATGCGGGCTACTCCCTCGAGACGATGATTGATTTCATTCGTTCCCGGCTGGACGTTCCGGTGATTGCCGGGCTGGACTTCGGCCATGAGCAGCAAACCGTCACGCTGCCGCTGGGCGCCCGGGCGCGCCTGACGCACGATCATTCAGGCAGTCGGTTAACAATCAGCGGTCATCCGGTCTTAAAGGCATAAAAAAGCCGTTATTCCCCCTCAATAAAACGCTGTTATCGTTGTTAATATGTTAGGGTTTTAATAACAGCGTTCACATTGAGGTGGGAGTAAGACGACATTGGGTGCCACAGCGATAATCAGCCTTTTCATTCTCGGTTCCATCCTGGTAACCTTCAGCATTTTATTAAGTTCATTTTCATCGCGCCTTGGCATACCTATTCTTGTCATTTTCCTGGCTATCGGCATGCTGGCGGGAGTCGACGGGATCGGCGGTATCCCCTTCGATAACTACCCTTTCGCCTATATGGTGAGTAACCTCGCGCTGGCGGTGATCCTGCTGGACGGCGGCATGCGCACCCAGGCAAGTTCGTTTCGCGTGGCCTTGGGCCCGGCGCTGTCGCTGGCGACCGTCGGGGTGCTGATCACCTCGGGGCTGACCGGCATGATGGCGGCCTGGCTGTTTAACCTCGATATGATGGAAGGCCTGCTGATTGGCGCGATCGTCGGCTCGACCGATGCGGCAGCGGTTTTCTCCCTGCTCGGCGGCAAAGGGCTGAACGAACGCGTTGGCTCAACGCTTGAGATTGAATCCGGCAGTAACGATCCGATGGCGGTGTTTCTGACCATCACCCTGATTGAGATGATCCAGCAGCACGAAACCGGCCTGAGCTGGATGTTTGCCTGGCACATCCTCCAGCAGTTTGGCCTCGGCATTATCATTGGCCTTGGCGGCGGTTATCTCTTACAGCATACGATCAACCGTATTACGCTCCCCTCCGGCCTTTACCCGCTGCTCGCCCTGAGCGGCGGCATTCTGATTTTTGCCGTCACCACCGCGCTGGACGGCAGCGGTATTCTGGCGGTTTACCTCTGCGGGTTCCTGCTGGGCAACCGGCCGATTCGTAACCGTTATGCGATTCTGCAAAACTTCGACGGGCTGGCCTGGCTGGCGCAGATCGCTATGTTCCTGGTGCTGGGCCTGCTGGTGACGCCTTCCGACCTGCTGCCCATCGTCATACCGGCGCTGCTTTTATCGGCCTGGATGATTTTCATCGCCCGTCCGCTGTCGGTGTTTGCCGGCCTGCTGCCGTTCCGCGGGTTTAACCTGCGCGAGCGGGTGTTTATCAGTTGGGTGGGGCTGCGCGGCGCGGTGCCGATTATTCTGGCGGTATTCCCGATGATGGCCGGGCTGGATAACGCCCGCCTGTTCTTCAACGTCGCCTTTTTCGTAGTGCTGGTGTCGCTGCTGTTCCAGGGGACGTCCCTGGGCTGGGCGGCGAAAAAGGCCAAAGTGGTGGTGCCGCCCGTCGGCTGGCCAGTCTCCCGCGTAGGGCTGGATCTTCACCCTGAGAATCCGTGGGAACAGTTTGTCTATCAACTGAGCGCCGATAAGTGGTGCGTGGGCGCTTCCCTGCGCGATCTGCACATGCCGGCTGAAACGCGCATTGCCGCTCTGTTCAGGGACAACGCCCTGCTCCACCCGACCGGCAGCACGCGGCTGCGTGAGAACGATATCCTCTGCGTGATTGGCCGCGAGCGCGACCTGCCTGCCCTCGGCAAGCTGTTCAGCCAGTCGCCGCCGGTGGCGCTGGATCAGCGTTTCTTTGGCGATTTTATTCTGGAAGCCAGCGCCCGTTTTGCGGACGTGGCGCTGATTTACGGCCTGGAAGATGGCCTTGAGAATCGCGATAACCAGCAAACGCTGGGCGAGATCATTCAGCGACTATTAGGCGCTGCGCCGGTTGTGGGTGACCAGGTGGAGTTTGCCGGGATGATCTGGACGGTGGCCGAAAAAGAAGATAACGCGGTGCGCAAAGTCGGCGTAAGGCCGATGGAGGAGGATGCGGAGTAGCTGTTTTTTGCCGGGTGGCGGCTTCGCCTTACCCGGCCTACAACACCCTCGAACGAAGGCCGGGTAAGCGTTAGCGCCACCCGGCACACGAACACGTTACACCGTCACAACAGGCACTCTTGGCGCCAGCGCGCACATCAGTTCATACCCAACGGTGCCCGCCGCAGCGGCCACGTCGTCAATTTTGACCTCGTTGCCCCACAGCTCTACCGGCGAGCCGATACCCGCCTGGGGACACGGCGTTAAATCAATGGCCAGCATATCCATTGAAACGGTACCTACCGTGCCCGTGCGTACGCCATCGACCCATACCGGCGTGCCGCTCGGGGCGATGCGCGGATAACCGTCTGCATAACCACCTGCTACAATACCAATACGCTGTTCGCCCGACGCCCGGAAGCGGCTGCCATAGCCCACCGTATCGCCCGCTTTCAGCGTCTGCACGCCAATGATTTCACTGCGCAGGGTCATCACCGGCTTCAGGCCGCTGTTGGCGATATCCTGCCACTGGCCGGAAGGCGACGCGCCGTACAGCACGATCCCCGGACGCACCCAGCTGTAGTGCGCCTCAGGATGCCAGAGCGTAGCCGCTGAGTTCGACAGCGAACGCGGGCAGTCCAGCCCTTCTGCCGCCTGCTCAATGCGTACCATGGCATCGGCAATGCCGTCCGGCTTTTCCGCATCGGCGAAGTGCGCCATCAGCGTCATCTCACCGACGTTTTTCAGCGCACGCAGCTGCTGCCAGACCGTGTGAACCCGCTCGGGCTGGAAGCCCAGACGGTTCATGCCGCTGTTCACTTTGAGATAGATATCCAGCGGGGCATGCAGCTTCGCGTCCTGAATGGCCTTGATCTGCCAGTTACTGTGCACGCTGGTCGTCAGTCGGTACTTGTCCAGCAGCGGCAGATCTTCTGCATGGAAGAATCCTTCCAGCAGCAGAATCGGCCCTTTCCAGCCGCGCTCGCGCAGCAGGATGGCCTCTTCCAGGTTGAGCAAGGCAAAACCGTCGGTGGCGCCGAGCGCACTCCAGATACGATCGATACCATGACCGTAGGCGTTAGCCTTCACCACCGACCAGACACGAGAACCCGGCGCAGCACGGCGAACAATTTGCAGGTTATCCTTCAGCGCCTGCAAATCCAGCTGGGCCAGAATTGGACGGGACATGACAACTCCTTAATTATGCGCGCCGTGCAGGTGCTGGGGGCGCGAGGGGGTAAACCCTGATTGATAGCGTGCGGCGCTCAAATCGTCAAACGGTATAGCCGGGGTGCGACCGGAGATCAGGTCGCTCAGCAGCTGGCCCGAACCGCAGGCCATGGTCCAGCCAAGCGTACCGTGTCCGGTGTTGGTCCACAGATTTTTGTACGGCGTACGGCCAACAATCGGCGTGCCGTCTGGGGTCATCGGGCGCAGGCCCGTCCAGAACGTCGCCCGCTCAATAAAGCCACCGCGCGGGAAGAGATCCCCGACGACCATCTCCAGCGTTTCACGACGCGGTTTGAGCAGCTCGGTATTGAAGCCCACGATCTCCGCCATGCCGCCGACGCGGATCCGGTTATCGAAGCGGGTGATGGCGATTTTGTAGGTTTCATCAAGAATGGTAGAGACCGGCGCGCCGCTGTCCTCTTTCACCGGGATAGTCAAAGAGTAGCCTTTCAGCGGATAAACCGGGATATCCAGAATGCCTTTCAGCATCGCGGTAGAGAAGGAGCCAAACGCCATCACGTAGGCATCGGCTTTGATCACCTCTTCCCCACACTTCACGCCGTAAATCTTCTCCCCTTCTGACAGCAGCTTGTCGACAGAGGTGTTGAAGCGGAACGTCACTCCCGCCTGCTCGCACATGCGCGCCAGACGCTGGGTGAACAGCTGGCAGTCGCCGGTTTCATCGTTCGGTAAACGCAGGCCGCCCGTGAGCTTGTGCGCCACCTCGGCAAGCGCCGGCTCCACCTGCGCCAGCTGGCTGGCTTCCAGCAGCTGATACGGTACGCCAGCATCTTCCAGCACGGCGATATCGCGGGTAGCGTTTTCGTACTGTTGCTCGGTGCGGAACAACTGAAGCGTACCGCCCTGGCGCCCTTCATATTCAATGCCCGTCGAGGCGCGCAGCGCCTTCAGGCAGTCGCGGCTGTATTCCGCCAGGCGAACCATGCGCCCTTTGTTTTCCATGTAGTGGCGGGTGTCACAGTTGCGCAGCATCTGCCACATCCACTTCAGCTGGAAGGGCGAACCGTCCAGGCTGATCGCCAGCGGCGCGTGTCGCTGGAACATCCATTTAATCGCCTTCAGCGGCACGCCGGGGGCCGCCCACGGGGCAGCATAGCCCGGGGAAATTTGCCCCGCATTCGCCGCACTGGTTTCCAGAGCCGGACCGGATTCGCGATCGATAACGGTAACCTCATGTCCTGCCTGACTTAAATACCAGGCGCTGGTTACGCCAACGACACCACTTCCCAGTATGACAACACGCATAGCCACTCCATTATGAGCAAAAGAACAATCATCTAATTACAGATTGATAACCTAGTTGAAAATATTATTCAACATATGACTTTTTTATGGTGACTTAACTCACATATCCCGCTGTATCAGGGGATAACGCTTATTTGGGATCTCCTGCTGCGCGTTATTTTTAACCAGTATAAAATTCTGCGACCTCCGTTTTTTTTGCCGTATCGAAAACGGGAAATCGCAAAGAAAAAATTTCTGCGCCCCGCGTATTTGAATGGGGTGATCTATGCTTGAAAGGAGGCTCTCCAGTCAGAGAGAGCGACCGACAACGAGGGCGCGCTAATGGCTACAATAGATTCCATGTCCAGGGACAGTACCCGTCTGAGCGATGGACCCGACTGGACCTTCGAGTTGCTGGATGTCTACCTGGCGGAGATCGACCGGGTTGCCAAACTCTATCGTCTGGATACCTACCCCCATCAGATTGAAGTCATCACCTCTGAACAAATGATGGACGCTTACTCCAGCGTCGGGATGCCGATAAACTATCCGCACTGGTCGTTTGGCAAAAAGTTCATTGAGACAGAGCGGCTGTATAAGCACGGGCAGCAGGGGCTGGCGTATGAAATCGTCATTAACTCTAACCCGTGTATCGCCTATCTGATGGAGGAGAACACCATTACCATGCAGGCGCTGGTGATGGCGCACGCCTGCTACGGTCATAACTCGTTCTTCAAAAATAACTATCTGTTCCGCAGCTGGACGGACGCCAGCTCCATCGTTGATTACCTCATCTTCGCCCGTAACTACATTACCGACTGCGAAGAGCGCTACGGCGTGGACGAAGTGGAGAAGCTACTGGACTCCTGCCACGCGCTGATGAATTACGGCGTTGACCGCTATAAGCGCCCGCAGAAAATCTCCTTGCAGGAGGAGAAAGCCCGGCAGAAGAGCCGCGAGGAGTATCTGCAAAGCCAGGTGAATATGCTGTGGCGTACCCTGCCGAAACGTGAGGAGGAGAAAACCGTCGCCGAGGCGCGTCGCTATCCTTCCGAGCCGCAGGAAAACCTGCTCTACTTTATGGAGAAAAACGCCCCGCTGCTGGAGCCGTGGCAGCGTGAGATCCTGCGCATCGTGCGCAAGGTGAGCCAGTATTTCTATCCGCAGAAGCAGACCCAGGTCATGAACGAAGGCTGGGCGACCTTCTGGCACTACACCATTCTGAACCACCTCTATGACGAGGGAAAAGTCTCTGAACGGTTTATGATGGAGTTTCTGCACAGCCACACCAACGTGGTGTTCCAGCCGGCGTACAACAGCCCGTGGTACAGCGGCATTAACCCTTACGCGCTCGGCTTTGCCATGTTCCAGGATATCAAGCGTATCTGCCAGTCGCCCACCGAAGAGGACAAATACTGGTTCCCGGATATTGCGGGCTCCGACTGGCTGGAAACGCTGCACTTCGCGATGCGTGATTTTAAGGATGAGAGCTTTATCAGCCAGTTCATGTCGCCGAAGATCATGCGTGATTTCCGCTTCTTTACGGTACTGGATGATGACCGCAACAACTACCTGGAGATCTCGGCGATCCATAACGAGGAAGGCTATCGGGAGATCCGCTCGCGTCTGTCGTCCCAGTACAATCTAAGCAACCTTGAACCGAACATTCAGGTGTGGAACGTGGATCTGCGCGGCGACCGCTCTCTGACGCTGCGCTATATCCCGCACAACCGCGCGCCGCTGGATAAAGGGCGTAAGGAAGTGCTGAAGCACGTGCATCGCCTGTGGGGGTTTGACGTATTGCTGGAGCAGCAGAACGAAGACGGCAGCGTGGAACTGCTGGACCGGTGCCCGGCGCGGATGAATACGCTGTAGTGGGGTTTTTTGCCCGGTGGCGCTACGGTATGAACCGGAAACATGGGTAACACTTTAGACCGGATACATGGGTAACAGTTATAACTGGCATAGAAGAGGAGACTCGCTATGCCCTGGACTGAGACCCGACCTATGCAACGCCTTGATTTTATCCGTGCCTGCCATGCAGGTACGGACTCCTTCTCCGCTCTTTGCCGTCTTTTTGGCATCAGCCGTAAAACAGGCTATAAATGGCTTCAGCGGTTTGACCCTTCTGACCTGTCATCTCTCTCTGACCGGTCGCGTGCGCCACGCTCCCACTCCCGGACGGTTCCCGATTATATCGTCGGACACCTGACTGCCCTGCGTCAAAAACACCCTGACTGGGGCCCCAAAAAACTGCGGATGTGGCTCCTCAACCATCATGTCGATTTTACCGTACCTGCTGCCAGCACTGTCGGCGATATCCTCAAGCGTGAAGGCCTGGTTCCGGATAAAAAGCGAAAACGCAGAACCCCGGGCAATCGCCAGCCCCTGACCATCATCAGTGAAAACAATCAGGTCTGGAGCGCTGATTTTAAAGGTAAGTTCAGGCTGCTGAGCAGAGAGTACTGCCATCCCTTCACCCTGACCGACAATCACAGCCGGTATCTTCTGAGCTGCCGGGGAACGGACCGGGAGAGTGAGCCCTTCGTCAGACAGTGCCTGACAGATGCGTTCCTGGAATACGGTCTGCCGGAAGTGCTCAGAACCGATAACGGTCAGCCCTTCGCGGGAACAGGAATAGCCGGATTAAGTCGCCTTGCCGTCTGGCTAATCAAGCTGGGCATCAGGCCGGAGCGTATCAGAAAGGGTCATCCGGAAGAAAATGGCCGCCATGAGCGAATGCACCGTTCCCTGAAAAGTGCAGTGAAACAGGGCAACACCTTCATGACGATGGAAGAACAACAGCGGTGGTTCAGTGATTACCGGGAAGAATTTAACTACGAAAGGCCGCATGAAGCCCTGGCGGGTGCAACGCCCGGAACGGTATGGCATCCCTCGAACCGGCACTGGGATGGCAGTGTTCCTGACTATGCTTATCCGGAAGGAGGTAAGGTCTACAGGGTGAAATCGAGGGGGACACTCTATATGGGGAAAAAGGGGACGGTGTTCCTGAGTGAAGCGCTGACGGATGAGTACATCATGCTGGAAGAACAAGATGATGGCCTTGAGGCCATCATCTTTAACGGAATAACGCTTGCGTACTATGACCGGAAAACCCAGAGTGTGCTCCGGATAGACTAAAATGTGTTACCTATGTTCCCGGTCTGATCTGTCACCTATGTATCCGGTCATACACTACGCTTACCGGGCCTACGGGACCTGTAGGCCGGGTCAGGCGAAGCCGCCACCCGGCGAAAAAAAACCTCTCAATCGAGAGGTTTTTTCTTTTATCGGCCCTGAATCGCCAGATCGCCCGGCAGCGTTTTCTGCATTCGGTGCCAGATTTCACCGGAGTCGTGACCGTAACGACGCACCGTTTCATAAACCTGGTCGTGCAGCCCCTCGGTGCAGAGTTTGCTCAGCTTATGGTAGAAGCCGAGCGCCAGGCTGCGGGCTTCAGGGTTAGCAAAGTAGTGACGACCAATGCGCGTATATAACCCTTTCATCCCATTCAGGATCAGACCGTAAACCGGATTGCCGGAGGCAAACGCCAGACCGCGGAACACGTTGTAGTCCAGGGTTGCAAAGGCATCCGCATGGTCCTCCACCTCATTGGCGGTGGCGAGCACCTTCAGCGCATCTTCAGGGTGCTGACGAAACGCGGTGCGGATGAAAATAGTAGCGATGTTGGTGCGCACCGAAAGCAGATTATCAATCAGCTGCGGTACGCTTTCGTGGTCGAGACGCGCCAGCGTTTCCAGAATATTCAGCCCGGACGTTTCCCAGAAGTTGTTCACTTTAGTGGGTTTGCCATGCTGTATCGTCAACCAGCCATCGCGCGCCAGACGCTGGAGCACTTCTCGCAGCGTGGTACGGGTGACGCCAATCAGTTCAGAGAGTTCGCGTTCAGCAGGTAGAATTGATCCCGCAGGGAAACGATTATTCCAGATGCTTTCAATGATGTACTCTTCCGCGAAACCCGCCGGGCTCTGCGCCTTAATGACCATAGTGAGATTTCCATTACACAGCTTTAGCAAATTGCACTCATCATACCAGAGGCGGACTGAGGCAGATAGCGCAGCCGAGACAGAAAAGAGGGATCGCCGTTTCATTTTTATGAAATTTACAAAATGGCGTTAACGCCCTCACCGACGCCATTTTTGCGTATACTGATGTCTTGTCTTATTTGACGGGGAAAGGACGTCTGTCGTGGAAATTTCGTTTGGGCGCGCGCTGTGGCGCAACTTTTTAGGTCAGTCACCTGACTGGTACAAACTCACTTTACTGGTATTCCTGGTCGTTAATCCCGTTATCTTCTTGCTGAATCCCTTTGTTGCCGGATGGCTGTTGGTCGCCGAGTTTATCTTTACCCTGGCGATGGCGCTGAAGTGTTATCCGCTATTGCCCGGCGGGCTGCTGGCACTGGAGGCCGTGGCCACGGGAATGACCAGCGCGGAGCACGTTAAAAACGAGATTGCGTCGAATCTTGAAGTCCTGCTGCTGCTGATCTTCATGGTGGCCGGGATCTACTTTATGAAGCAGCTCCTGCTGTTTATCTTTACCCGTTTGCTGCTGAGCATTCCGTCGAAAACGCTTCTCTCGCTGGCGTTTTGCCTCGCCGCGGCTTTCCTTTCAGCCTTCCTGGACGCGCTGACGGTGGTGGCGGTAGTGATCAGCGTCGCCGTCGGTTTTTACGGAATTTACCACCGGGTGGCCTCGTCTCGTCCCGGCGATAACTTGCAGGACGACAGCCACGTTGAGGCGCACCACCGCGACGTGCTGGAACAGTTCCGCGCGTTTCTGCGCTGCCTGATGATGCACGCGGGCGTGGGTACGGCGCTGGGCGGCGTGATGACCATGGTCGGGGAGCCGCAAAACCTGATCATCGCTAAAGCGGCCGGGTGGCATTTTGGCGAATTTTTCCTGCGCATGGCGCCGGTCAGCGTGCCCGTGCTGGTCTGTGGATTAGCGACCTGCGTGCTGGTCGAGAAATTTAACCTCTTTGGGTATGGCGCGACGTTGCCCGATCAGGTCCGCCATGAGCTGCAAAAGTTTGACGAGCAGAGCCGCAAACAGCGTACGCGTCAGGAGACGCTGCGCCTGATTGCACAGGGTTTTATTGGCGTGTGGCTTATCGCTGCGCTGGCCTTGCACCTTGCCGAAGTGGGGCTCATTGGCCTGTCGGTGATTATTCTGGCAACCAGCCTGAGCGGCGTAACGGACGAACATGCTATCGGTAAAGCCTTTACCGAAGCGCTGCCGTTTACCGCCCTGCTGGCGGTATTTTTTGCCGTCGTGGCGGTGATTATTGACCAACATCTGTTCGCGCCCATTATCGCTTTTGTGCTTCAGGCTACGCCAGATTCGCAGCTTACGCTGTTCTATTTGTTTAACGGCCTGTTGTCTTCCATCTCCGATAACGTCTTCGTCGGGACGGTATACATTAATGAGGCCAAAGCCGCGATGGAGCAAGGCATTGTCAGCAGTGAACAGTTTGAGCTGCTGGCGGTGGCGATCAACACCGGAACCAACCTGCCCTCGGTGGCAACCCCGAACGGTCAGGCGGCATTCCTCTTCCTGCTGACCTCGGCGCTGGCGCCGCTCATACGGCTTTCTTATGGAAGAATGGTCTGGATGGCGCTGCCGTATACGCTGGTGCTTACCCTGGTTGGTTTGCTGTGCATCAAAATTACTCTCGTTCCCTGTACGCAATGGTTGTTACAAGCAGGTATACTTGCGGCGCATTAAAATTCGTTTACACTGCGCTGTCTAAGCATGTTCCAGGGAAATGATTATGTTGCGATTTTTGAACCAGTGCTCACGCGGTCGCGGAGCGTGGTTGTTGATGGCCCTGACCGCCTTTGCGCTGGAAATGGTCGCGCTGTGGTTTCAGCATGTGATGGGGCTGAAACCTTGCGTACTGTGTATTTATGAGCGTTGTGCGCTGTTCGGCATTATGGGCGCGGGTCTGGTCGGTGCAATTGCACCCAAAACACCGTTACGCTATGCGGCGATTGCCATCTGGCTGTACAGCGCCTGGAAAGGGATTGCGCTTTCCTGGGAGCACACCCAGATGCAGCTTCATCCGTCACCGTTTATGACCTGCGATTTTGCGGCCCGCTTCCCGGGCTGGCTGCCGCTGGATAAGTGGCTGCCGCAGGTGTTCGTTGCCTCCGGTGACTGCTCCGTACGCCAGTGGGAGTTTCTGACGCTGGAGATGCCGCAATGGCTGGTGGGCATTTTCGTCGCCTACTTCGTGGTGGCGCTGCTGGTGCTGATTGCCCAGCCGTTCAGACCGAAAAAACGCGATCTTTTTGGGCGTTAATGTGCCCGGCGGCGCTTCGCTTGCGCGAGCCTACGGTTTAGTAGGTCGGGTAAGCGCAGCGCCACCCGCCACAACAGCGCACAATAAAAAACCCGCCTCGGCGGGTTTTTTATTATCAGCGGTTGGGATGATTCATGATGTGGTCTTCCCAGTCCCGCACCTCTGACTCTTTCACCGCAATATGGCGCACGGAAATACGTTCGCCGTGCATTGCCGCTTTCGACCCCGTCAGCAGGGGATGCCACGCAGGCAAATCCTTTCCTTCCGCCAGCAGGCGATACGCGCAGGTATGCGGTAGCCACTCAAAGGTCGGCAGGTTTTCACGGGTTAACTTGATGCAGTCCGGCTCATATTCGAAACGGCGCTCGTAGTTGCGGCACTGGCAGGTTTTGATGTTTAACTGCTTGCACGCTACGTTGGTGAAATAGATTTCGTCCGAATCTTCATCCATCAGCTTATGCAGGCAGCACTGCCCGCAGCCGTCACACAACGATTCCCACTCCGCGTCGGTCATGTCGTCGAGCGTTTTGCTTTGCCAGAAAGGAATATCGTTCATCGGGATGTCCACACGTCAAAATAGAGCGCACCTTATAACGAGTCTGGCACGTTGATGCAAGTTTTGCCGCCCTTTTCAGGCGGCAAGGTGCTTTTACAGCACGCGGGTTTTTAGCGACAGGCCGTTAAAACTGACGTCCAGCTCGTCGCCAGCGTGCAGCGGGCCCACGCCTTCCGGGGTGCCGGTCAGGATCACATCGCCGGGTTTCAGGGTGAAGAAGCGGCTCATGTAGGCAATTAGCGGAACGATCTTATGGATCATATCGGCGGTCGAGCCCTGCTGGCGGATCTCGCCGTTGACCTTCAGGCTGAGCGGTGTATTCTGCGGATCGTCGGTAAATTCACTCACCGGAACGAAACCGGAAATCGGGCATGAATTATCAAAACCCTTGGCTTTTTCCCACGGCTGCCCCGCTTTCTTCATTTTGCCCTGAACGTCGCGTAGCGTCAGGTCAAGCGCAACACCGTAACCCGCAATCGCTTTCTCTACGTGCTCTTCGGTGGCCTGACGCAGCGTGGCGCCGATCAGCACCGCCAGCTCCACTTCATGATGCACCGAGCCCAGTCCCTGCGGCAGAGCCAGCGGCTGACGAATATCGCATAGTGCAGTTTCTGGCTTAATAAACAGAACCGGCTCTTCCGGCACGGCGCTCCCCATCTCCTGAATGTGTTTTGCATAGTTGCTGCCTACGCAGACCACTTTGCTGACGGGATAATCCAGTAATGCACCTTGCCAGTTATGATGTTGATACATGCTCGACCCCTAATCGGTTGATGGGTTGTTCCCGGCGTGACCCGGGCTTATTTCTTTCCGCTCATCTCAAGATGCTGTTTTAATAAATTCTCCGGCGGTGGCGGAAGCTG
This sequence comes from Enterobacter cloacae complex sp., assembly GCF_900322725.1. NCBI lineage: Bacteria > Pseudomonadati > Pseudomonadota > Gammaproteobacteria > Enterobacterales > Enterobacteriaceae > Enterobacter > Enterobacter cloacae complex sp. The sequence continues at coordinate 4,670,836 of NZ_LT991957.1, forward strand.
TAAATAATAGCCCTGTTCGGTCAACGCCTTTTTGACTTTTTCCAGATCGGCGTTCACCAGCTTCTTGCGGCCGTCCAGCGGCAGCAGCATCGCCAGCTGCGGTCGGCCAAAACTTTTCATTAATTCCTCAGGCACGCGGGAAAAATCGTCTTTCTTTTCGACATAAAGGTAGGTCTGGTCGCGGCTCGTACTTCTGTAGATCACACAAAACATGTTTTTACTCTGAATTAACGGGTGGTTGCTTGCCTCAATATACTCCTGACTATAACATGCCTGATACTCTTCGGAATATCGCGGCGATGTGCTGCGGTTAATAGCAAATTGAGTAAGGCCAGGATGTCAAATACGCCCATCGAGCTTAAAGGCAGTAGCTTCACCTTATCAGTGGTTCATTTGCATGATGCAAAACCCGAGGTTATTCGTCAGGCGTTAGAAGACAAAATCGCGCAGGCTCCCGCTTTTCTTAAGCATGCTCCTGTCGTCGTCAACGTAAGCGACCTTGAGGGTCCGGTTAACTGGAAGCGACTCCAGCAGGCCGTCACCTCTACGGGCTTACGCATCGTGGGTATTAGCGGCTGCAAAGACGCTGAACTGAAAGCCGAAATTGACCGCGCAGGTTTGCCTTTGCTGAACGAAGGCAAAGAAAAGGCCCCACGTGCAGCGCCTGCACCCGTTCCCGCTCCCCCGCCTCCGGCGCAAAATGTAACCCCGGTCACAAAAACGCGATTGATTGATCTGCCGGTTCGTTCCGGTCAGCGCATTTATGCGCCAAACTGTGATCTGATTGTTACAAGCCACGTCAGCGCGGGCGCGGAACTGATTGCGGATGGCAATATTCACGTTTACGGTATGATGCGAGGGCGTGCGCTTGCGGGCGCCAGCGGCGATCGAGAAGCACAAATTTTTTGTACTCACCTGACGGCAGAACTGGTGTCTATCGCAGGTGAATATTGGCTGAGCGACAAAATCCCAGCCGAATTTTATGGCAAAGCGGCCCGTCTGCAACTGGCAGACAACGCTTTGACCGTTCAACCGTTAAATTGATCCCTTTTAACAAGGAATTTCTATGGCACGCATTATTGTTGTGACTTCGGGTAAAGGAGGCGTTGGCAAGACCACCTCCAGCGCGGCCATCGCTACTGGTTTGGCCCAGAAGGGAAAGAAAACCGTCGTAATCGACTTTGATATCGGTCTGCGTAACCTGGACCTGATCATGGGCTGCGAGCGTCGCGTGGTGTATGACTTCGTCAACGTCATTCAGGGCGATGCCACGCTTAACCAGGCGCTGATTAAAGACAAGCGCACCGAGAACCTCTACATCCTCCCGGCCTCCCAGACCCGTGACAAAGACGCGCTGACCCGTGAAGGCGTGGAAAAGGTGCTCGACGAACTGAAAAAGATGGAGTTCGACTTCGTGGTCTGCGACTCCCCTGCCGGTATCGAAACCGGCGCGCTGATGGCGCTCTACTTCGCGGATGAAGCCATCATCACCACCAACCCGGAAGTCTCGTCAGTACGCGACTCCGACCGTATTCTCGGCATTCTGGCGTCGAAATCTCGTCGTGCGGAAAATGGCCAGGAGCCGATCAAAGAGCACCTTCTGCTGACCCGCTACAATCCGGGCCGCGTAAATAAAGGTGACATGCTGAGCATGGAAGACGTGCTGGAAATCCTGCGCATCAAACTGGTTGGCGTGATCCCGGAAGATCAGTCCGTACTGCGCGCCTCTAACCAGGGCGAGCCGGTGATTCTGGATACACAGGCAGACGCGGGTAAAGCGTATGCGGATACCGTTGATCGTCTGCTGGGAGAAGAACGTCCTTTCCGCTTCATTGAAGAAGAGAAGAAAGGTTTCCTCAAACGCCTGTTCGGAGGATAAGTTATGGCATTACTGGACTTTTTTCTCTCGCGGAAAAAAAGCACCGCCAACATCGCAAAAGAACGTCTGCAAATTATCGTTGCGGAGCGTCGTCGTAGCGACGCCGAACCGCACTACCTGCCGCAGTTGCGCAAAGACATTCTGGAAGTGATCTGCAAGTACGTGCAGATTGACCCGGAAATGGTCACCGTTCAGCTGGAGCAAAAAGACGGGGATATTTCGATTCTGGAGCTGAACGTGACGCTTCCGGAAGCGGAAGAGTCGCGTTAAACCGTTTGCGGTTCGTCGTATCGTAGGCCGGGCAAGCATCGCGCCGCCCGGCAATTTCCCCGGTGGCGCTGCGCTTACCGGGGTTATACTTGTTTAGCGCGGATACCCTTCCAGCAAGGTGTTCAGGCGTTCTGCCATCAGTTCCCCCCGCCATCCGGCGACCAGTTCCGGTAAACCATGTTGCGGTTTCAACTTCCAGTGCCAGTTCAGCAGCTGGTTAATCTGACGACGTGAAGCCAGCAGCTCCGCGCTCAGCTTGCTTTCGCTCGCCACCGTCTGCACCAGCGCTTTGATATCTTTGAATGCCTTGCGGTAGCCCGGCATATCCATCAGGTTAAGCAGCGGCTCTGGCAGCGCGTCGTCCGGCACCTGCTGGGCTTTTTCCACCAGCGCCAGCAGCGTTTTACCGTGGAAGCGGATCTCGCTCCCGGAAAGGCCAATGCTGTCCAGCTCGCCAAGGCTGCCCGGCATATAGCGCGCCACCGCCCACAGGTGCTCTTCGCGCACCACAAAGTTAACCGCCAGGTCGCGCTCGCGCGCTTTACGCAGGCGCCAGTCCGCCAGCAGTTGCAGGCAGGCCAGCTGACGCGTGCGCAGCTGCCAGGCGTTGGTGATATCACGCCAGGCGTCTTTCGGGTCGACCACTTCCTGGCGACGCTGCTGCGTCATGCGACACTCGTCCAGCGCGGCAGACAGCCAGCCTGACGCCTCCGCCTCTTTCATCAGCTGGCCGGCAATCGGCAGCAGGTAGAAGACGTCCGCCGCGGCATATTCAAGCTGACGCGCGGTCAGCGGGCGCGCGAGCCAGTCCGTGCGCGATTCGCTCTTATCCAGCGTCAGGCCGGTGTACTCTTCCACCATCGCGGCGAAACCCCAGGAGAGCGGGCGACCGCTGAACGCCGCGAGGATCTGGGTATCAATCAGCGGTTCCGGCATGATGCCAAAGGTATTGAGGAACACTTCCAGATCTTCACTGCCGGCGTGCAGATATTTGGTCACGGCGGTATCGAGCAACAGCGCGCGCATCGGCGCCCAGTCGGTGATGCCAAGGGGGTCAATCAACGACACGTGCTTGCCGTCATACATCTGGATCAGGCCCAGCTGCGGGTAGTACGTGCGGGTGCGGACAAATTCCGTATCCAGGGCGATAGCGGGAAAATCACGCGTCACCTCGCACAGCGAAGCCAGCTCGTCGTTGGTAGTGATCATCTGGTAATTCAAATCGGACTCTCTTTTGTTTGCGCCCATAAAAAACGCCGGCTTAACCGGCGTCTGGGCGATTAACGTGAAGCTCAGGCCTTATTGTCCACTTTGGCACGGGCTTCGTCACGTAATTCTCGTCGTAATATCTTTCCGACGTTGGATTTCGGCAGCTCATCGCGGAATTCCACCAGCTTCGGCACTTTATAGCCCGTCAGCTGCCGGCGACAAAACGTTATCAGCGCTTCCTCGGTAAGAGAAGGATCTTTCCTGACCACAAATATCTTCACCGCTTCCCCGCTGCTGCCGGAGGGAACGCCCACCGCTGCCACTTCCAGCACGCCGCTGTGCTGCATCACCACGTCTTCGATTTCGTTCGGATAGACGTTGAAACCGGAAACGAGGATCATGTCTTTCTTGCGATCGACGATGCGCAGGAAGCCTTCGTCGTCCATCACAGCGATGTCGCCGGTGTACAGCCAGCCGTCTTTGATGATCTCGTCCGTGGCATCCGGGCGTTGCCAGTAGCCCAGCATCACCTGCGGCCCTCTTACGCACAGCTCGCCCGGCTCGCCGTGAGGCACTTCGTTACCCTCATCGTCCACCAGTTTAGCTTCCGTTGACGGCACCGGCAGGCCGATACTGCCGCTGTGGTAGTCGATGTCATGCGGGTTAACGCTGACCAGCGGGGCGCACTCCGTCAGGCCATAGCCTTCCAGCAGATACTGCCCGGTGAGTTTGACCCAACGCTCGGCAACCGCCTGCTGAACCGGCATCCCGCCGCCCGCAGAGAGGTGCAGCGTGGAGAAATCCAGCTGCTGAAACTCTTTATTGTTGAGCAGAGCGTTAAACAGTGTGTTCACGCCGGTCATGGCGGTGAACGGGTATTTCGCCAGCTCTTTGACCAGCCCCGGAATGTCGCGCGGGTTAGTAATCAGAACGTTCTGGCCGCCCAGCTCGATGAACAGCAGGCAGTTCATGGTCAGCGCAAAAATGTGATACAGCGGAAGCGCGGTGATCACCAGTTCTTTGCCCGGGTGCAGCAGCGGCCCGTAAGTGGCGTTAACCTGTTCCAGGTTCGCCAGCATGTTGCGGTGGGTCAGCATCGCCCCTTTCGCCACGCCGGTGGTGCCGCCCGTGTATTGCAGGAAGGCCAGGTCCTCTGAGACCACTTCAGGCTTGACGTACTGCATGCGATAGCCCGCATGCAGCGCGCGGCGGAAGGAGATGGCATCCGGCAGATGGTATTTCGGCACCAGGCGCTTAACGTATTTAACGACAAAGTTGACCAGCGTACCTTTCGCGGTAGAGAGCTGGTCGCCCATGCGCGTCAGAATGACGTGCTTAACCTGGGTTCTTTCAACGACTTTTTCCAGCGTGTGGGCAAAGTTGGAGACAATCACAATCGCCGCCGCACCGCTGTCATTCAGCTGATGTTCCAGCTCGCGCGGGGTATAAAGCGGGTTGACGTTAACAACGATCATCCCTGCCCTGAGGATCCCGAACAGCGCCACCGGATATTGCAGCAGGTTTGGCATCATCAGCGCGACGCGATCCCCTTTCTGCAACCCCAGCCCCTCCTGCAAATAGGCTGCAAACGCCCGGCTGCGCTCCTCCAGCTTACGGAAGGTCATCACTTCGCCCATGTTCACAAATGCGGGCTGGTCGGCGTAGCGCCGTACCGAGTGTTCAAATAATTCAATCAGGGATTGATAACGGTCAGGATTGATCTCCGCAGGGACATCCGCGGGATAACGGTTAAGCCAAACCTTTTTCAATGCATCACCTCTGAAATGAGTATTCGTCGTCATCACAGCCCCGATAATAAACAGTTTGTTAACATTATATTAACTCAGCGTACCAGTTTATTAATTGTTCAGATTACAGGTTGCGAAGCGCGTCACTCTTTTTTTTCGTTTTAAGCGTAAAAAAACAGAGACAGCGGCTGAGCCGCTGTCTCTTTACTATAAATAACAGGAAGTTACTCAGTTACGATGGTTTGTACCTGTGCAGGACCGGGGTTATACCAGCCCCAGCCACCGTAGCCGTAACGGTACGGATGAGGGCCCCACATCCACGGATCGATAGGCTGTGGCGGCATCACCACCTGCTGGGCGATACGCCAGCGCTTGTAGCCGTTAACCTGCATGGTCATGAATTTGTACGGCGTATTGCCGATTTTACCTGCTACCGAACCGGTAATCGGCCCGACGACGGTCACCAGCTGTCCGCGGAAATCAACCGGATCGAGGAAGCCGCTGACGTCAGCGTAGATCCGCCCGCGCGAGGCTTCACCCAGAATCGGCCGCGCGCCGTCGTCCAGCGGAACGGTGGCGATTTCCAGACGGGTTTTACCCTGCTGATTAACGACCTCAACTACCTTGCCGCCAAACCGCGCTTCCTGCCCGACATAGAGCTCCGGGGCGTTCATCACGCGTACCAGATCCTGCTGTGGCGTCGGGCTGGTGCCCTTGATCGCATCAGGAACGGTGACGCAACCGCTCAGTGCTATGGCAACAACGCCTGCCATAAGAAGGCGTACAACTTTAGTCTGAACCGCCATGATGCGACTCCTTTTTCTCAGTTCCTGTTACTGAGATTCATTCGCGGCCTGGAAGTTTCTTCCACGCGACGGTGTTTCGTAAATAAACGGGTTCAGCGTGCTCAACCGCCACGGTTTTACCTGCGTCAAGCAGCTGACGGGCAATCGGCAGCATATCTTCTGCGGCGGGCAGGAGCATGTTGCCGTCCACCAGCGTAATACCGGTTTCCTTCGCCATCTCAGGCCATGCCGGCCAGCCGGTTCCCACCGTCGCCCACTCGCCGGAGAGCTGCTTCAGGCGCTCAGTCACGGCTTCGGGCTTGAGCACCGCCTCGGTCTCTTCGCCGTGCCAGACGCCGTTTTCATCACGGGTATATTCCGCCCAGTACACTTCCCCCATACGGGCGTCGATGGCAGCCAGCACGCGGGTAGCGCCGGTCATACGCCAGGCGCCCTGCGCCATCGTGGCAAGCGTTGAGACGCCGATCATCGGCAGGTCGGCGCCCAGCGCCAGCCCCTGCGCAATGCCAATCCCGATACGCACGCCCGTAAAGCTGCCCGGGCCACGGCCATAGGCCAGCGCGTCGAGGTCGGTCAGGGCGGCGTTGCCCTCGGTCAAAATGGTTTTTACCAGGGGAAGAATACGCTGGGTATGCTCCCGGGGGCACTCTTCGAAATGGGCAAAGGTCTTACCGTCGTTCCACAGGGCAACGGAACACGCCTCTGTTGCGGTATCAATAGCCAGAATTCGCATTGGTCGTCGCGCTCTCGCAAGGGTCAGTCACAAAATGGCGCGCATCTTAACACACTCCGGCGAGAATTACTCCGCCGTTGGGTTCGCCAGGAAGCGGACCGCGCGTTTAATATCCCGCGTGCGCGGCGCGGGCGGAAGGCTGGCGAGGAAGGTCGCGCCGTAGGGGCGCATCACCAGGCGATTATCGCAGATCACCAGCACGCCGCGGTCGGTGACGTCGCGGATCAGTCGCCCTACTCCCTGCTTAAGCGTAATGACCGCATCCGGAAGCTGGACGTCATCGAACGGATCACCCCCGCGCAGACGGCAATCCTCCATGCGCGCTTTCAGGAGCGGATCGTCCGGGGATGTGAACGGCAGCTTATCGATAATCACCAGCGAGAGCGTATCGCCGCGCACGTCCACCCCTTCCCAGAAGCTGCTGGTCGCCACCAGCAGGGCATTACCGGCGCTGACAAACTGCTGGAGCAGCTGGCCTTTACTGGTTTCCCCCTGTAACAGCACCGGCAGCGTCATGGTGGCGCGGAACTGCTCGGCCAAATCGCGCATCATGGCGTGGGATGTACACAGCATGAAACAACGCCCGTTGTTGGCCTCAATCATCGGCTTCAGCATGGCAGCCAGATGGCGCGCGGCCCCCGGCTGGTTAGGCAGCGGCAGATTGCGCGGCACGCACAGCAGCGCCTGTTTTTCGTAGTCGAACGGGCTCGGCAGAAGCAGAGATTCAGCCTGCTCAATGCCAAGGCGCTCGGTAAAGTGATGCAGATCGTCATTCACCGACAGCGTGGCCGAGGTAAAGACCCAGGTGCCGGGCTTTTGCGCCATCACCTCTTTGAATTTATCGGCAACGGTCAGCGGCGTCAGCGCCAGGGTGAAGTGGCGGGAGGTGCATTCGTACCAGTAGCTGTACCCCGGCTGGTTGATCTCTTTCAGCCGTTTCAGCCGCCCGCGATAGAGCGTGGCGCGTTCAAAGGCAGCGTCTAACAGGGCGGAACGGCCCAGTGACAGCTTCGCCACGTCGTAGCAGAGCTCAAGGGCATCATCGAGCAGCAGCAGCGCGCGCTGGATATTTTTGTCTGCCAGCAGTTCACGCAGGTTGCCGCGATAGCCCGGCTCGCCAAGCTGTAAGCGGAAATCCTGCGCGCATTGTGCCAGGCGGTCCGCGCACTTCTGCAACTGCTGGGTATCTTTGAGTTCGGTGCGATAGGCAATGGTGATATCTTTCGCCAGATCCTGAAGCTGACGGCTGGAGAGCGACTGGCCAAAATACTGGCTGGCGATGTCCGGAAGCTGATGGGCTTCATCGAAGATCATCACCTCCGCCTCCGGGATCAGCTCGCCAAATCCACTGTCCTTGACCACCATATCCGCAAGAAACAGGTGATGGTTCACCACCACCACGTCGGCATCCATCGCTGTTTTACGCGCTTTCACCACAAAACAGTCTTTATACAGCGGGCAGTCGCTGCCGAGGCAGTTGTCGTTGGTGCTGGTCACCAGCGGCCAGGCCGGGGAGTCTTCCGGCACGCTCGCGCAGGTGCTGATGTCCCCCTCCTCCGTCTGGTTGGCCCAGGCGCGCAGGACGATCACATCACTCAGGGTTTGTACCGGCAGATCTCCGCCGGCCAGCGCCTGCTGTTCAAGACGCTCCAGGCACAGGTAGTTTGAGCGCCCTTTCAGCAGGGCCAGACGCCCTTTGTATTTCAGCGCTTTCGCCACCGTGGGCAAGTCGCGGCTGTAGAGCTGGTCCTGGAGCGCTTTCGACCCCGTAGAGATGATCACCTTCTTTTTCGCCCGCAGCGCAGGGGCGAGGTAAGCATAGGTTTTCCCCGTACCGGTTCCGGCCTCCACGACCAGCGGCTGCGCTTTGTCGATAGCGTGCGCGACGGCATGCGCCATCTGACGCTGGGGTTCACGCGGTTTAAAACCGGGAATAGCCTGTGCTAACTGACCCTCTGGGGAAAAATCGTCTGCCACGGTGTTCTCTCACTGTATTTTTGCACAGGGATTATGTCAGCCCCTTCTCTCCGGTGCCACCCCAAATAGTGACGACGGCGGAACATTATGGCAGTCTTGCCGCCTGACGACGAAAGATAACGAGGATACGTTTATGACAATTACGCGCATTGATGCCGAAGCCCGCTGGTCTGATGTGGTGATCCATAACCAGACGCTGTACTACACCGGTGTCCCTGCCAATCTGGACGCTGACGCCTTCGAGCAGACGGCGAACACCCTGGCGCAAATTGATGCTGTGCTGGAAAAACAGGGCAGCGATAAATCCCGCATTCTGGATGCGACGATTTTTCTGGCGAATAAAGACGATTTCGCGGCGATGAACAAAGCCTGGGATGCGTGGGTCGTGGCGGGTCACGCGCCTGTACGCTGCACCGTACAGGCCACGCTGATGAAACCGGAATACAAAGTTGAGATCAAGATTATCGCGGCAGTGTAAGCCAGTTATTCTTCATCTTCATCCTCAAAACGCGCCACGATACGCTCACCGGTATGGGTGGCGCGAAGTTCTTCCGCGACCTGGGAAATCGCCTGTCCGCTGCTCATCCCCTGGGACATCAGCTCCTGAATACGTTCAACGGCTTTCTGCTGTTGGTCATGGCTGAGAGAAGGTAAACCTGCAAACATCGTTAACTCCTGCTAAATTATTCGCGCTAATTATTTCACGCTGCCCGGTAGTATGCCATACATGAACATGCGCTTCCCCACTGTTATTACCTTGCCCTGGCGTACGGACGCCGCCGAGTTCTGGTTTGCCCGTCTGAGCCATCTTCCTTTCGCCATGCTGCTGCACTCAGGCCATGCGGATCACCCTTACAGCCGTTTTGATATTCTGGTGGCCGATCCGGTGAAAACGCTGACGACCGATGAGCTGTCGCCAACGGACGATCCGCTGCTGCGGCTTCAGCAGGAGATAAACGCGCTGGGCTTATCCGCCACGCCGAACCCGGACCTTCCTTTCCAGGGAGGCGCGCTGGGGCTGTTTGGTTACGATCTGGGTCGTCGATTCGAAAAGCTGCCCGAGTTAGCGCAGGCGGATATTGCCCTGCCGGATATGGCGGTGGGGCTGTATGACTGGGCGCTGATCGTGGATCACCGTAAACAGACGGTCTCCCTGCTGAGCCACCGTGACGTGCAGGCGCGTCTGGCCTGGCTTGAGGCGCAACGGCCCGCCGTAACGGATCAGTTTATGCTGACCTCCGGCTGGCGCTCAAACATGAGCGCGATGGAATACGCGGAAAAATTCTCACGCGTGCAGGCGTATCTGCAAAGCGGCGACTGCTATCAGGTGAACCTGGCCCAGCGCTTCCAGGCAGCATACCGGGGGGATGAATGGCAGGCGTTTATCCGCCTCAATGCCAGCAACAAGGCGCCGTTCAGCGCGTTTATACGCCTGGAGCGCGGCGCGATCCTCAGCCTTTCGCCCGAGCGTTTTATCCATCTGGCGGAAGGGACGATTCAGACCCGGCCGATCAAGGGCACCCTGCCGCGCCTTGCCGATCCGGATGCAGACCGTCAGCAGGCGGAGAAGCTGGCTGCCTCGCCCAAAGATCGTGCCGAAAACCTGATGATTGTCGATCTGATGCGCAATGACATTGGCCGCGTCGCCGAGCCGGGCAGCGTGCGCGTACCGGAGCTGTTTATCGTGGAGCCTTTCCCGGCGGTGCATCATCTGGTCAGCACCATTACCGCCCGTCTGCCGTCCTCGCGCACCGCCTGCGATCTGCTCCGCGCCGCGTTTCCGGGGGGCTCCATCACCGGCGCGCCAAAGGTGCGCGCGATGGAGATTATCGACGAACTGGAACCCCATCGACGCAACGCCTGGTGCGGCAGCATCGGCTATGTGAGCCTGTGCGGAACCATGGACACCAGCATCACCATTCGCACGCTCACCGCCTGCGACGGGAATCTTTACTGCTCCGCAGGCGGTGGCATTGTGGCCGACAGCCAGGCCGGGGCGGAATATCAGGAAACGTTTGATAAAGTGAATCGTATCCTGAAACAACTGGAGAACTCACGGTGAAGAAAGAAAACCTGACGCTGGATGATTTTTTGTCGCGCTTTCAGCTTCTGCGGCCCCAGGTTAACCGCGCCACGCTGAATCAACGTCAGGCGGCGGTGCTGATCCCGGTAGTGCGTCGTGAACAGCCGGGTCTGTTGCTTACCCAGCGCGCACCGCATATGCGAAAACACGCCGGTCAGGTTGCGTTTCCCGGCGGCGCGGTGGACAGCACCGATGCTTCCCTGATTGCCGCCGCGCTGCGCGAGGCGCACGAGGAAGTGGCGATCCCCCCGGAAGCGGTGGAGGTGATCGGCGTGCTGCCGCCGGTCGACAGCGTCACCGGTTTTCAGGTCACGCCGGTGGTCGGCATTATTCCGCCCGATCTTCAATATCACGCCAGCGTCGATGAAGTTTCAGCTGTGTTCGAAATGCCGCTTGAAGAGGCCCTTCGTCTGGGTCGCTATCACCCGCTGGATATTCACCGTCGCGGGCACGATCATCGGGTCTGGCTATCGTGGTATCAGCATTATTTTGTCTGGGGCATGACGGCAGGCATTATTCGTGAACTGGCGCTGCAAATCGGCCTGAAGCCTTGACTATACTTTACATTCCACCCTTTTCTGGCAGGTTTGCGATCGGCGTCGCGCTATTAGCAAAACCATCGTTAACCATTAGTTTAATTCATGTGAATAGTTAAGCCGAGGTTGGTGTTCCCTCTTACACTATGCGCAGTTATAACATCGTTACTGGAACCCCAGTAACCCTGTCAGGAGTGTGAAAGTGATTAGTATATTCGACATGTTCAAAGTGGGGATTGGCCCGTCCTCTTCCCACACTGTAGGGCCGATGAAGGCCGGTAAACAGTTCGTCGATGATCTGGTCGAAAAAGGATTACTGGAAAGCGTTACCCGTGTCGCCGTAGACGTTTACGGTTCACTGTCATTAACGGGTAAAGGCCACCACACCGATATCGCCATTATTATGGGTCTGGCGGGCAACATGCCGGACACTGTTGATATTGATGCCATTCCGGCATTTATCCGCGACGTGGAAACGCGCGGACGCCTGCTGCTGGCTAACGGTCAGCATGAAGTGGACTTCCCGCAGGATGACGGGATGCGTTTTCGCAGCGACAACCTGCCGCTGCACGAAAACGGCATGACCATCCACGCCTGGAGCGGCGAAAAAGAGATCTACAGCAAAACCTACTACTCCATCGGCGGTGGCTTCATCGTTGACGAAGAACACTTTGGTAAAGAGAGCGCGGGCGACGTCAATGTGCCCTATCCGTTCAAATCCGCCACCGAAATGCTGGGCTACTGCAAAGAGACCGGTCTGTCCCTCTCCGGCATGGTGATGAAGAACGAGCTGGCGCTGCACAGCAAGAAAGAGATCGAAGACTATTTTGCTAACGTATGGCAAACCATGCGCGCCTGTATCGATCGCGGTATGAACACCGAAGGCGTTCTGCCGGGCCCGTTGCGCGTGCCGCGTCGTGCATCCGCGCTGCGCCGTATGCTGGTCACCACCGACAAATTCTCCAACGACCCGATGAACGTGGTTGACTGGGTGAACATGTTTGCTCTGGCGGTGAACGAAGAGAACGCCGCAGGGGGCCGCGTGGTGACCGCGCCGACCAACGGCGCGTGCGGTATCGTTCCGGCGGTGCTGGCCTACTACGATCACTTTATCGAGCCCGTCACGCCGGACATCTACATCCGTTATTTCCTCGCGGCAGGCGCCATCGGCGCGCTGTACAAAATGAACGCCTCTATCTCCGGTGCGGAAGTGGGCTGTCAGGGTGAAGTGGGCGTTGCCTGCTCCATGGCGGCAGCGGGACTGGCGGAGCTGCTGGGCGCAAGCCCTGAGCAGGTTTGCGTGGCGGCGGAAATCGGCATGGAGCACAACCTCGGTCTGACCTGTGACCCGGTTGCCGGCCAGGTGCAGGTGCCGTGCATTGAGCGTAACGCCATCGCCTCCGTTAAGGCCATCAACGCCTCGCGCATGGCGATGCGCCGCACCAGCGAGCCCCGCGTGTCGCTGGATAAGGTTATCGAAACCATGTACGAAACCGGCAAGGACATGAATGCGAAGTACCGCGAGACCTCCCGCGGTGGTCTGGCCATTAAGGTGCAGTGCGACTAATCCTTCCTTTCGCCCATCCACAACGGATGGGCGAATTTTCTCCTCTCGTCTCGTCGCTTCACGTAATCCCCACTACACTGTCACTGTTGCGTCTGGCTCTTCCGGCCGGTGCTTAACAGGCGACCGTTCATGCAAACTGCACAAACGATCATTAAAGACTATCGCCGAAAACGCGTTATCGTCTGCGTCACGGTTGCGCTCATGACGCTCGTCCTGACGTTGGGCATTCGCTTTATTTCACAGCGCAACATAAATCAGGATCGTATCCAGGACTTCGCTCAGAGCACCGTCCGCGCGCTGGACAAGGTGCTGATGTCCCTGGAAACCCACCGTGAAACCCTCATCGCGCTGGTGGGTGAACCCTGTTCCGGGGTGAATCTTGTCCTGCGAAAACAGGCGGCGATTCTGCAAACCGTACGCTCAATCGCCCTTGTAAAAGACGGCACGCTGTATTGCTCAAGCGTGTTCGGTATTCGTAATGTTCCCGTCAGCGAATTTCACCCGATCCTGCCGGCGAACGATCCCAGGCTATTGTTATTGACCGACCGGTGGCTGTTAAAGGGCAGCCCGGTGCTGATCCAGTGGTCCCCCGTGGCGGGCCGGAGCAAGGATGGGGTGATGGAGGTGGTGAATATCGATCTCATCACCAAAATGATCCTTGAGCCGCAGCGGCCGCTGATTACCGACGTTGTCCTCAAGGTGGGCGATAATTTTCTCCGCGACGGGCAACAGGTCACGAATACGCTGACCTTCGATGAACACGCATTCCTGCTGGAACAGTCGTCACAGCGGTATCCCTTCAGCGTCACTGTCAGCGGCCCGGGGCCAGGCGAAATGGCGTTGAGAAATCTGCCCACTCAGCTGCCGCTGGCGCTGATGCTCAGCTTACTGATGGGCTATATCGTCTGGCTCGCCACGGCGCGGCGCATCAGTTTCACCTGGGAAATCAATATGGGGATTGCCGCCCGGGAGTTTGAACTCTTCTGCCAGCCGCTGATGAATGCCCGCACGCGGGAGTGCGTCGGCGTCGAGATCCTTCTGCGCTGGAATAACCCGCGTCAGGGATGGATCTCACCCGATGTCTTTATCCCTCTGGCCGAAGAACATAACCTGATTGTTCCGCTTACCCGCTACGTCATCAGCGAAACGGTGCGGCAGATAGGCTATTTCCCGGCCTCGCGCGATTTCCATATCGGCATTAACGTGGCCGCCAGTCATTTTCGCCGCGCTGCGCTGATCCGGGATCTCAACCGCATCTGGTTTAACGCCAATCCGGTTCAGCAGCTGATTGTGGAGTTAACTGAACGCGATGCGTTACTTGATGTGGATTACCGCATCGTGCGCGAGCTGCACCGTAAAGGGGTGAAACTTGCGATTGATGATTTTGGTACCGGCAATAGCTCACTTTCGTGGCTTGAAAAGCTGCGTCCGGACGTGCTGAAAATTGATAAATCCTTCACCACCGCGATCGGCACCGACGCCGTGAACTCAACGGTCACGGATATCATTATTGCGTTGGGCCAGCGGCTGAATATAGAACTGGTTGCGGAAGGGGTTGAAACCGAGGAGCAGTCGCGCTATTTGCGCCGTCACAGCGTACACATTTTGCAGGGGTTCTTGTATGCGCGGCCAATGCCGCTGCGGGAGTTCCCGACATGGCTGGCGGAAAGTGCCTCTCCGCCAGCCCGTCACAATGGACACATCGTGCCGTTATTGCCGTTACGCTAGCAAGCGTTACTCTTCTTCGTCGTGTGCAGACTGCTCTTTAACAATACGCACCATATCAACGCGATAGTCGTTGGCTTCAACGATGGTAATTTGCAGCGGCGGCAGCTCCAGCACATCCCCGACACGCGGGATCTGTCCGTTAACGGCAATCACCAGCCCTGCCACGGTGGCGATGTCTTCATCGTCATTGACCACGTTTTCGACGCCCAGCGTGTGCGAGAGCGCGTGCAGATCGGTGGTACCTTTCACCAGCCAGCCGTCACCATCGGCAACGATTTCCGGCGTTTCATCCGCATCGGGGAATTCACCCGCGATCGCTTCCAGCACGTCAAGCGGCGTGACAAGACCCTGTACCACACCAAATTCGTTGGTGACGATAACAAAACTGCCGCGGGCACGACGCAGCACGCCCAGCAGGTTAATCGGATCCAGCGTCTCCGGCACCACGATGGCAGGCGACGCGGCTGCAACGGCCTCGACGTTGACGCCCTCTTCCAGCGCCACGAGCATCTCTTTCGCGCGCACCACGCCGATGATCTCATCCAGCTCGCCCCGACAGACCGGGAACAGGCTGTGCGGCGAGGAGAGCAGCTGCTGACGAATTTCGTCGACGCTCAGGTTGGCATCCACCCAGCTGATTTCTCCGCGCGGCGTCATAATGCCGCGCAGGGAGCGGGAGGCCAGCGAAAGCACGCCGTTGATCATATAGCGTTCTTCTTCCACAAACGCGCCTTCCGGCACCGGAACCGGGTTGCGGTTCTCGCTGTCCGCCTGCACGTTCACCTGGCGACGGCCGCCCATCAGGCGCAGGATCGCATCGGCGGTACGGGCGCGCAGCGGCTGATTCGACTGCTGTTTAATAAAGTTACGGCGCGCAATCTGGTTAAACAGCTCGATTAAGATCGAGAAGCCAATCGCGGCGTACAGGTAGCCTTTCGGAATATGGAAGCCAAAACCTTCTGCCACCAGGCTCAGACCAATCATCAGCAGGAAGCTCAGACACAGCACCACTACCGTCGGATGCTGGTTAACGAAACGCGTCAGCGGCTTCGAGGCCAGCAGCATTACCGCCATCGCAATCACAACCGCCGCCATCATCACCGGCAGATGGTTCACCATGCCGACCGCCGTAATCACCGCATCCAGCGAGAAGACCGCATCAAGCACCACGATCTGAAGAACAACGACCCAGAAGCTGGCATAGCCTTTACCGTGTCCACCGTCGTGCTGCCGGTTTTCCAGCCGTTCATGCAGCTCCGTTGTGGCTTTGAACAGCAGGAAAAGCCCCCCCACCAGCATGATCAAATCGCGACCGGAGAAGGTGAAATCCATCACGGTGAACAGCGGCTTCGTCAGCGTAACCATCCACGAGATCACGGAGAGCAGGCCCAGTCGCATGATCAGCGCCAGCGAGAGGCCGATAAGACGGGCTTTGTCACGCTGTTTCGGCGGCAGCTTGTCCGCCAGGATGGCGATAAACACCAGGTTATCAATACCGAGAACGATCTCCAGCACGACCAGCGTAAGCAGTCCTACCCAGATTGACGGGTCCATTAAGAATTCCATGACACGCTCCTGCTAAAGGAATGACAAAACGGTGCCCCGCTGATTTCGGGCAGTTCAAAGGAAATGAGAGTCGATGCGTGGCGAAGATCGCCGGTGAATAAGGCGCGGGATGGCCTGGAAGATGACTGACGTCGGTGACGGTCCATATAGTGGGCTGTAGCCCTATACTCCTGAATAATTAAACGGACGCTAAACATATCAGAGACAATTGGTATTTAGCAAAGATTTACGTTCCTTTGCAAACTTCTGTAACACACGCAGTTTATCTTTTAGAAAAATCTGTAATGCGTAGCTAAATTACGGATCTTCATCACATAAATTATTTTTTCACTATCTAAAATAATTCGCGGAAGTCTTGGTTTTTTAGAACTCTAACCCTTATCTGAATCGATTCGGTTCGCCAATACGATTCTCAGTACGCCTGCCTGGCAGACGTATAAATGATAATAATAGGAGGTAGCAAGTGACCATTGCTATTGTCATAGGCACACATGGTTGGGCTGCGGAGCAGTTACTCAAAACGGCAGAGATGCTGTTGGGCGAGCAGGAAAACGTCGGCTGGATCGATTTCGTTCCCGGTGAAAACGCCGAGACGCTGATTGAAAAATATACTGCTCAGCTTGAGAAGCTGGATACCAGCAAAGGCGTGCTGTTTCTCGTGGATACATGGGGCGGCAGCCCGTTCAACGCTGCCAGCCGCATTGTCGTCGATAAAGAGCATTATGAAGTCGTCGCCGGGGTGAATATCCCGATGCTGGTGGAAACCTTGATGGCGCGTGACGACAACCCAGGCTTTGACGAGCTGGTGGCGCTGGCGGTGGAAACCGGTCGCGAAGGCGTTAAGGCGCTGAAAGCACAGCCGGTTGAAAAACCCGCCCCTGCCCCTGCTGCACCAAAGGCCGCTGCACCGGCGAAGCCAATGGGTCCGAACGATTACATGGTTATCGGCCTTGCGCGTATTGATGACCGTCTGATCCACGGCCAGGTGGCGACACGCTGGACCAAAGAGACAAACGTACAACGCATTATCGTGGTCAGTGACGAAGTGGCCGCTGACACTGTCCGCAAAACACTTCTTACCCAGGTTGCACCGCCGGGCGTTACCGCGCACGTCGTGGATGTCGCCAAAATGATCCGCGTTTACAACAACCCGAAATACGCGGGCGAGCGCGTGATGCTTCTCTTCACCAACCCGACAGACGTCGAACGCCTTGTTGAAGGCGGCGTGAAAATCACCTCCGTTAACATTGGCGGTATGGCATTCCGTCAGGGCAAAACGCAGGTCAATAACGCGATTTCAGTGGATGCGAAAGATATCGAGGCCTTCAATAAGCTGAATGCCCGCGGTATCGAACTGGAAGCCCGTAAGGTTTCCACGGATCAGAAACTGAAAATGATGGATTTGATCGGCAAAGTGGGGAAATAAGCCCGGGCCGGTTTTTCATATAAAGCTTATGTAATAGGAGAAGTGCAATGGAGATTACTACTCTTCAAATTGTACTGGTGTTCATCGTCGCATGTATTGCGGGTATGGAATCCGTACTTGATGAATTTCAGTTCCACCGTCCTCTGGTGGCCTGTACGCTGATTGGCGCCGTTCTCGGTGACATGAAAACCGGTATCATTATCGGTGGTACGCTGGAAATGATCGCCCTCGGCTGGATGAACATCGGTGCAGCCGTTGCGCCAGATGCCGCCCTGGCGTCCATTATCTCAACCGTTCTGGTTATCGCCGGTCACCAGAGTATTGGTGCCGGTATCGCGCTGGCTATTCCACTGGCCGCTGCGGGCCAGGTACTGACCATCATCGTTCGTACTATCACCGTGGCCTTCCAGCACGCGGCGGATAAGGCAGCCGAAAACGGCAACCTTACGGCGCTCTCCTGGATCCACGTTTCCTCCCTGTTCCTGCAAGCGATGCGTATCGCGATCCCGGCGGTTATCGTGGCGATCTCCGTGGGGACCAGCGAAGTTCAGAGCATGCTGAACGCCATCCCTGAAGTGGTCACCAGCGGTCTGAACATCGCCGGCGGCATGATCGTGGTGGTCGGTTATGCGATGGTCATCAACATGATGCGCGCGGGCTACCTGATGCCATTCTTCTACCTCGGCTTCGTTACCGCTGCGTTCACCAACTTCAACCTGGTTGCGCTGGGCGTGATTGGCGCGGTGATGGCGATTCTTTATATCCAGCTCAGCCCGAAATACAACCGCGTCGCGGGTGCCCCTGCGCAGGCTGCTGGTAACAACGATCTCGATAACGAACTGGACTAACAGGTGAGCGAAATGGTTGATATGACAAAAACTACCACTGAGAAAAAACTCACTCCGGGTGATATTCGTGGCGTGTTCATCCGTTCTAACCTGTTTCAGGGTTCATGGAACTTCGAACGTATGCAGGCGCTCGGCTTCTGCTTCTCCATGGTGCCGGCAATCAAACGCCTGTATCCGGAAAACAACGAAGCGCGCCGTCAGGCAATTAAGCGTCACCTGGAATTCTTCAACACCCATCCCTACGTCGCGGCGCCTGTTCTGGGCGTAACGCTGGCGATGGAAGAGCAGCGTGCGAACGGGGCTGAGATTGACGATGGTGCCATCAACGGGATCAAAGTCGGTCTGATGGGGCCGCTGGCAGGCGTGGGCGATCCTATCTTCTGGGGAACCGTGCGTCCGGTGTTTGCGGCGCTGGGTGCCGGTATTGCCATGAGCGGCAGCCTGCTTGGTCCGCTGCTGTTCTTCATCCTGTTTAACGCGGTGCGTCTGCTGACCCGTTACTACGGCGTGGCGTACGGCTACCGTAAAGGGGTGGATATCGTTAAGGATATGGGCGGCGGCTTCCTGCAAAAACTGACTGAGGGGGCGTCAATCCTCGGCCTGTTTGTGATGGGGGCGCTGGTTAACAAGTGGACGCACGTGAACATCCCGCTGGTGGTATCGACCATCACCGGTCAGGATGGTCAGACGCGCGTTACCACCGTGCAGACCATTCTGGACCAGCTGATGCCGGGCCTGGTACCGCTGCTGTTAACCTTTGCCTGCATGTGGCTGCTGCGTAAGAAAGTGAACCCGCTGTGGATCATCGTTGGCTTCTTCGTCATCGGTATCGCGGGCTACGCCGTCGGCCTGCTGGGTCTGTAATAAAATGCGTTACCGACCGGGGGCTTGCCCCCGGTCTTTTTATCTGGAGGATGAATGACTGTCACGGACACCGTACTGGTTTTGTTTATTGTTGCCCTTCTGGCTTACGCGATCTATGACGAGTTCATTATGCCTCGCCGCCACGGCGAGACGCTGCTGACCCTTCCCCTCTTACGCCGTGGACGCATTGATGCATTCATCTTCGCCGGGCTGGTGGTCATTCTGATTTACAATAACGTGACCAGCCACGGTGCAATATTAACCACATGGTTATTATGTGCGCTGGCATTAATGGCGATTTACCTGTTCTGGATCCGCTCGCCAAAACTCATTTTTAAAAAACAGGGATTCTTCTTCGCCAATGTCTGGATAGAATATAACCGTATTAAAGAGATGAATTTATCCGAGGACGGGGTGCTGGTGATGCAATTAGAACAACGCCGCCTGCTCATTCGGGTTAAAAATATTGATGACCTGGAAAACATCTATAGATTACTCGTTAAAACTCAATGAGTTAAAATTATAGCTTCGGCTATATATTGCGTAATTTTCTTGTTCGTAATATAGCCGATGCTATATCCTCACCGTTAAATAGCTTATATTTCTTAACGATATTTTCACGCATAAATCTAAATGAAAATCGTTATCAACGCAGTCCCTGAATTAAGCCTTTCTGACTGTTGTTTTATATTCTCAAAATATGTTAAGGTTGCGCCCGTCGTTGGGGAGTAGCCGATTTCCTGCCTTCAGGAAATGTACGTGTCAACATACTCGTTGAAAAACGTGGCGCGTACGGATCGCTTTCAGCACTTACTGTGCCAAAGGGATCAGGCGAGACCATAGATACATCAACTGCTGTTTACTGGGGGCAGTGATGTGTCATATGGATATCCCCGGTCTGGACGCGCTTATGAATATCTCCGCTACGATCCTCCTGGCCTTTGGCATGTCAATGGACGCATTTGCCGCCTCTATCGGTAAAGGTGCCACCCTCCATAAACCTAAATTTTCCGAAGCTCTGCGTACCGGTCTTATCTTTGGCGCTATCGAAACGCTGACGCCGCTTATCGGGTGGGGTCTTGGGATGCTCGCCAGCCAGTTTGTGCTGGAGTGGAACCACTGGATTGCTTTCGTGCTGCTGGTCTTTCTCGGCGGCCGGATGGTGATTGAAGGTATGCGGGGCAACAGCGATGAAGATGACGCGCCGCTGCACCGCCACGGCTTCTGGCTTCTGGTGACCACCGCTATCGCAACCAGCCTGGACGCCATGGCCGTCGGTGTCGGTCTGGCTTTTTTGCAGGTCAATATTATCGCCACCGCGCTGGCGATTGGCTGCGCGACGCTTATCATGTCAACGCTGGGGATGATGGTTGGCCGGTTCATTGGCCCGCTGCTGGGTAAACGAGCCGAAATTTTGGGCGGTATCGTGTTGATCGGGATTGGTGCCCAAATTCTCTGGGCACACTTCGCGGGTTAACCTTCGCGCAGCCAGCAATGGATGCTGAAATCCGTCTGGCAGCGAAATTCTGTCTGCGCTGCCAGCGTTTCCCACACCGCGGGTTTTGCCCGCCACGCAAACGGCGTCATTTGCAGTAACGCCACGGCTTCGCTTCCCTGTAACGTCATTTCATACGCCACCGACAGCTCCTGCTTTAACGCAAAGCCCGCCAGCTGTTCTGAGTGAGGCGCATGCAGGTGCACTTCATCATAGATTAGCCCTTTCAGCTCCAGCAGATGACGGGGCCCTGGCGTAACGGTGATAACCCACCCGCCGGGCTTAACCACGCGCGCCAGCTCCTCTGCCTTGCACGGCGCGTAGATACGCACCACGGCGTCCATGCTCGCCTCCTCAAACGGCAGACGGTGGCTGGAGGCCACGCAGAACGTCACCGCGGAATAGCGTTTTGCTGCCGCACGGATTGCCACTTTCGATACGTCCAGGCCGTACGTTTCGGCGCCCTTCTCAGCCGCCACGTCTGCAAACGTTGCGGTGTAGTAGCCTTCGCCACAGCCGATATCCAGCATGGCGGATGCGCTTTCTGTCAGACAGTTACCGAGTAAGTCGACGACACAATCCCTGAGCGGTTGATAGTGCCCGGCATCGAGAAACGCCCGGCGGGCCTGCATCATCTCCGCGCTGTCACCCGGGTCCCGGGAGCGCTTGTGCTGTACAGGCAGAAGATTCACATAGCCCTCTTTCGCCCTGTCAAACTGATGTCCCTGTGGACAGATAAACGTTTTCTCCGCGCGCGTCAGCGGCGCGTGGCAAAGGGGACAGCTGAAAGACATGACAACTCCAGGGCGTAAACCAAAAGGCGAAGTGTACCGCTATTCGCCAGGGTTATAAACGGCCGGGTGACGCATCACAATCAGATGGTCAGAATCTGCCGGCAGCCCGTCAGGCTTTACGTTTTCCAGACGCAGTACGTTCCCCATAATTTCGCTGAAAACGGGCGCAGAAACGGCCCCGCCGTAGTAGGCGCCGTTTTTCGGGTCGTTGATCACCACCACCAGCGCAAAACGGGGATCGCTGGCGGGCGCAACGCCCGCAGTGTAGGCGACGTATTTATCCACATACTTACCGTGTTCATCGATTTTTTTGGCCGTCCCGGTTTTAATCGCCACGCGATAGTTACGCACCGCTGCTTTGATCCCGCCACCGCCGGGTAACGCGACGCTCTCCATCATGTGTTCCACCTCGTGAACAATTTCCTCGGGCATCACCCGCTTGCCAATCACCGGCGGATCGATACGGGTAATGGACAGAGGCCGTTCAATACCATAGCTGCCGATGGTGGCATACACATGCGCCAGCTGGAGGGGGGTGACCATCAGGCCATAGCCGAATGCAAAGGTCGCCCGGTCTAACTGGCTCCAGAATTTTCGCTGTGGCAGTAAGCCAGCGCTTTCCCCCGTTAAGCCAAGCCCGGTACTCTCGCCAAACCCAAAGTGCTTATAGGTATCCAGTAACCGTTGCACGGGCATCGCCAGCGAAAGACGGGATACGCCCGTGTCGCTGGACTTTTGCAGGATCCCGGTCATCGTCAGTTCCGGATAGTAGCCTACGTCGCGAATACGATGCCCATCAATAGTGTAGGGATGCGTGTCTATCACGCTGTCAGGCTGAACCAGCCCCTGCTGTAGCGCCGTCATCAACACCAGAGGCTTAACTGTCGAGCCCGGTTCAAAGGTGTCGCTGATCGCGCGATTGCGAAAATCATCCAGCGTTGCTCCTTCCCGATTGTTGGGGTTGAAGTCCGGGAAGCTGGCCATCGCCAGTATTTCGCCCGTCTGGATATTAATCAGTACCGACGCGCCTGACTCGGCTTTGTTCCACGCCACGGCATTATCCAGCGCGTCTTCGGTGATGGTTTGCAGGCGTTCATCGATACTGAGCTGAATATTGTGTGCAGGAACGGGGGCCACCTCAGTGAGGTTCTCCACCACATGTCCATAGCGATCTTTCCTGACCAGCCGCACGCCTGCCTTCCCGGTGAGTTGCGTGTTGAAACTTTTCTCGACGCCCTCAATACCCTGACCATCAATGTTCGTGAAGCCAATCAGGTTAGCCGCCACGTGTCCGGCGGGATAAAAGCGGCGGGACTCATCGCGAAGGTTAATACCGGGAAGACGCAGCTTATCGATCCACTTTGCCTGGGAGGGATCAACCTGACGGGCAAGATAAATGAATCGCCCGTGCGGGTTGCTGTTAATCCGGGATGCGAGCGTGCTCAGAGAAAGATGTAAGGCATTTGCCAGAGCCTGCCAGCGCGAATCAAACCCGACGCCCCCTTTTTCCAGCACGGTTTTGGGATCGGCCCAGACGGCCTGCACGGGTACGCTTACCGCAAGGGGACGCCCTTCACGGTCAACAATCATTCCACGCGGGGCATCTATCGCCACTTCGCGCAGGGAGCGCATATCCTCCTGCTTCACCAGATTATCCGGTTTGATAATTTGTAGCCACGCCACGCGGCCCAGCAGAAACGCGAGGCTACAAAAGATGGCGAGACACAGAAGTGCAAAACGTGCCGGCGTAAAGTTTCCAGTGGTCGTTATTGTCTTTTTTTTCACCTTAACCCCAGGGCTGTTGATCAACGCCCTGATTTAACGGGAAAAACGGATAATAAGACGGGAAAAGAATGCTAATAACCTCACGGGTTTGCAACAAGATACTAACAGAGGTGGATTACGTAATATTTTGAAAAATAAGCGAATAAAAAAGCCCCGCATCGGCGAGGCTTATGTCTGAGAGCGAAGCGCCTGGCGCTTCAGTCAGCAGTGATTCGATCAGATAGCAGTTACGTTAACCGCAGCTGGGCCTTTCTGGCCGTCCTGAATTTCGAACTCAACGTTCTGGCCTTCAGCCAGAGTTTTGAAGCCGTTACCCTGGATTGCAGAGAAGTGTACGAACACGTCTTTGCTGCCGTCAGCAGGAGTAATGAAACCAAAACCTTTAGATTCGTTGAACCACTTAACTTGACCTTTAATCTTTGCCATTTGCAAAATTCCTTAGAGTGTTTTCTTAGCCCGCAGGCTTTGACATAGATAAAACTGAGACATTACTGCTTGAGGCACTAATATAAGGTTCGGCAGAGAAGCGGTATTCAACGACAACGTGTTTACTCAGGACTTCTTTACTGAAAATGCCACACATAAACAGAACTGTACCTCGTTTGACCCAAAACGTGTTATCACACACAACGTTTAATATGGCAAGCCATTTTTAAACGTGTCTCGATCCGCCGCACAAATTCACGTGTTACTCCAGAACAATCTGCACGGTTATGCGTATTGTCAAATGAAGCGCCACCTGATCTAACGGCCTACAGAGTGCCTTGACGCGCCCTGTAATCAAAGACTTTTTAAACATAGCTCAATCATTTCAAAGCGTCCATCCCAAACCCTACTTTTCTTTAAAGGAATGACTGAGTTAGAACTTTTTGTGAAAAGTTATGCTGAAAACAATGCAACGCACCAACGTGTGACAGTGAATATAAAAAGTTAATCAGCTATTGCTAACTGTATTAAAATCCACCATTTAATAAGCGTTATTCTGCACCAAAATAATGAAATTTTTATGACTCTGCCTCAAAAGAAGGCAAGCAAAACGTTTCGATAAAAATAAAACACTTTTGGTGAGTTAAGCACACTATTTATTCAACGAAACGGTATTTGTTAAATAAGGATAAATATTCGCCAGTTTTCAGTGCACTGAAACAAGAGTTAACTACTGCTTAATTCTTTGCGGGGATGTTGCGGGAAAAACGTGATAAGGGAGGAGGTTTACGCCGTACGCTCAGGCCACCTCCCCGATCCGGGCAGACTATCGTTCGGCTACCAGGCGAATGAAGTCTTCCTCGTCTTGTTGCGGAGCAGTAGCGTCCTTCGGTATCGCTTTCGCTTCCGGTTCGTTGGCTTCGCACAAACGACGCAGCAACGCATTCTGCCTTTTCTGCTGATCCAGCAACGCTTCCAGCAGCTCAATCTGCTCGTTTGTGCGGGAACTGGCGCGGTTAACGAAGAACCACAGTACCAGGCCAACAGCCAGCACAACCAACGCCATTACCAGGGATGCAATGCTCAGCAGCCCC
This sequence comes from Enterobacter cloacae complex sp., assembly GCF_900322725.1. Classification (NCBI taxonomy): domain Bacteria; kingdom Pseudomonadati; phylum Pseudomonadota; class Gammaproteobacteria; order Enterobacterales; family Enterobacteriaceae; genus Enterobacter; species Enterobacter cloacae complex sp. The sequence continues at coordinate 4,695,670 of NZ_LT991957.1, forward strand.
GAATTCAGTAACTCACCCATTTCACCACCTCAGTAAAAACCGCTATTTTACCACTGCCGCCACGTAAGAACATCGCTCAGCGTAAAAATGACGTCTACCAGGGGATAAACTTATTGATTGAACAAATGCCGCTAAAGAACTGTACATCCTGATCGCACATCACATTGATAGTCTGCGTCCACAGCACCACGCATGCTATCAACACTATAACCAGAATTACCCAGCGTATTTTTTTCACTCCACACTCCGTCTTATGACCTGATGTAGCCAGGTTATCACGGCTATCTTAAACAGGGGCTAACTGTACCTTCAACTGACTCTTTTCGGAATCGTGCACTTGTTTCACTGCGTAAACCCGTTACGCTTACTCCATGACAACAAAGAAAAAAGAGGCATCGATGCGTTTACTCGTTCGTACGGTAATTGTACTGGCACTTGTGTGGATCGGCCTGCTGTTAAGTGGGTATGGCGTATTAATGGGAAGCAAAGAAAATGCCGCGGGTTTGGGTATTCAGTGTAAATATCTCACCGCCCAGGGGGTAAGCACGGCGCAGTACATCCATTCAGACAGCGGGATCATCGGGCTAAGCAACTGTCCCGTACTGCGTAAGTCCTCTGTCGTGGTTGATAACGGCTAATCAGCGCTGAACTCAATTTGCAAAAACGCCGCAAAAGTGCGGCGTTTTTTACTGGCGGCATCGTTCAGAACGGGTAGTCGTTATAGCCCATCTGCTCTGAAATTTTGCGCGCTGCGGTATGCAGAATTGCCACATACTCATGAAGACGCTCTTCGGAAAAACGCAGCGTTGGGAACGAGATGCTCAGGCCCGCAATGACAACGCCGAAGCGGTCAAACACCGGCACACCGATGCAGCGCAGCCCTTCTTCCTGCTCTTCGTTATCTTCCCCGTAGCCCTGCTCGCGTACGCTATCCAGCACGCTCAGCAGTTCATCCGTACTGGTGATAGTGCGGTCGGTGCTACGCTTGTATTCCACGCCGTCAAGGATTTGCTTCACCTCTTCGCGATCGCGCCAGGCCAGCAGCACTTTACCAATTGCGGTACTGTAGAGCGGGTTACGGCGACCGATGCGTGAATACATGCGCAGGTTGTACATGGAATCAATTTTGTGGATGTAAACAATGCTGTCTTCATCCAGTGCGCCGAGGTGAATTGTTTCTTTCGTCAGCCGTGAAAGTTCACGCATCTGAATGTCCGCGCTGCGGATCAGATCCACGTTTTGCAAGGCACGAGCGCCTAGTTCAAACAGCTTCAGGGTCAGAGAATATTTTTCTGATTCTCCTTCCTGCGCGACATAACCCAATGATTTCATCGTCTGCAAAAAGCGATAAACGGTGCTTTTCGACATCATCACACGCTGAGACAACTCTGTAATACCAATTTCACGCTCTTCTCCGAGCGCCTGCAAGATGCCAAACACCTTCAGCACGGAAGAAACAGAATCTGGCTGCTTATCCAAATCTGCGATTGCCATTTATCACCTCATGGAGAGTGTTTTATAAAAATCAGAACTGGTTTTTATTATAAATTCGTGTGATGCGTGCTGCAATCTATCTGGCTTTACTTCGTTACAAATCTGCGACATAAAACCGAAATAACGGTGCTAAAATAGTTACCCTGAAAATAATTTCACGCTGAGTCATTCTTTTCCCATGCAAAAAAACGTTTCTGATGGCTTGCCCTTACCGCAGCGGTACGGGGCAATTGCCACTATTGTCATCGGCATTTCGATGGCCGTCCTTGACGGTGCGATTGCCAACGTTGCTCTTCCTACCATTGCAAATGATCTTAATGCGTCTCCCGCAAGCTCCATCTGGATTGTGAACGCGTACCAGATCGCGATTGTGATTTCCCTCCTGTCACTCTCTTTCCTCGGCGATATGTTTGGCTATCGGCGGGTTTACCAGTGCGGGCTGGTGGTCTTTACCCTCACCTCGCTCTTCTGTGCCCTTTCCGATTCACTGCACACCCTCACCCTGGCGCGTATCGCTCAGGGCTTCGGCGGCGCGGCGCTGATGAGCGTGAATACGGCCCTGATTCGGCTTATCTATCCTCATCGCCACCTTGGACGCGGCATGGGCATTAACTCCTTTATTGTCGCCGTGTCGTCTGCCGCCGGGCCGACGATTGCCGCAGCCATTCTGTCTGTCGCCTCGTGGCAGTGGCTGTTTGCCATCAACGTGCCCCTTGGCATCGTGGCTATCTTCTTCGCCCTGCGCTATCTCCCGGAAAATGGTCCGAAAAGCACCACGCCACGCTTCGACCTGCCCAGCGCCGTGATGAACGCGCTGACCTTTGGCCTGCTGATTACCGCGCTGAGCGGATTTGCGCAGGGGCAGTCGCTAACGCTCATTGCCACAGAAATCGTTGCCCTGCTTGTCATCGGCTTTTTCTTTGTACGACGCCAGCTGGCGCTCCCCGTGCCGTTACTGCCGGTAGATTTGCTGCGTATACCGCTGTTCTCGCTCTCTATTTGCACCTCAATTTGCTCATTTTGCGCCCAGATGCTGGCGCTGGTTGCGCTGCCGTTCTTTTTACAGAGCGTGATCGGTCGTTCGGAAGTGGAAACGGGCTTGCTGCTCACGCCCTGGCCTCTGGCAACCATGGTGATGGCCCCGCTGGCCGGGTATCTTATTGAGCGAGTTCACGCCGGACTGCTGGGGGCTATCGGGCTGGTAGTCATGGCTGTGGGACTGTTTGCGCTGGCGCTACTGCCCTCCTCGCCGGGGGACCTGGATATTATCTGGCGCATGATCCTGTGCGGTGCAGGTTTTGGTCTGTTCCAGTCACCGAATAACCACACGATTATCACCTCTGCCCCACGCCATCGCAGCGGTGGTGCCAGCGGAATGCTGGGGACGGCAAGACTATTAGGGCAAAGCACCGGGGCCGCACTGGTGGCGTTGATGTTTAACCTTGCCGGGCAAAATGCGACACACGTTGCGCTGATCACCGCTGGGACGCTGGCAACCCTCGCGGCTGTTGTCAGCGGGCTTCGTATCACCCAGCCGAAGGCGCAGGCATAAAAAAACCGGGCGGAGAGGGTCTCCTGCCCGGTTTTTATTCATGCGGCTGGTATTACTTCAGGTATTCACCGCTACGCAGCGCTTCGATACGTTTATCCAGCGGCGGGTGAGACATAAACAGCTCGCTCAACGACTTGGATTTACCGTTGATGCAGAAGGCCATCATGCTGTTCGCTTCCTGCGGCTCGTAGCTGGTTTTCAGACGTTGCAGCGCCGCAATCATCTTCTCACGACCCACCAGTTTCGCTGAACCGGCATCCGCATGGAACTCACGGTGACGGGAGAACCACATGGTAATGATGCTTGCCAGGATACCGAACACCAGTTCCAGCACCATCGAAACAGCAAAATAGATCAGCGGGTTGCCGTTGCTCTCTTCACCCTCATCACGGTTGCCGCCCATAAACCCGGCAGCGATTTGCGCCAGAATACGGGAAATAAAGATAACGAAGGTGTTCACCACGCCCTGGATCAGGGTCATGGTGACCATATCGCCGTTGGCGATGTGGCTGATCTCGTGAGCAATAACCGCTTCCGCTTCGTCACGGCTCATGTTTTGCAGCAGACCGGTACTGACGGCCACCAGGGACGCGTCACGACGTGCACCGGTAGCAAATGCGTTGATATCCGGCGCGTGGTAGATCGCCACCTGCGGCATGGCAATGCCCGCCTGCTTTGACTGCTGAGCAACCGTGCTCACCAGCCACTGTTCCATATCGTTACGCGGCTGCTCGATAACCTCACCGCCCACGGATTTCAGTGCCATCCACTTCGACATCAGCAGTGAAATGAAAGAGCCACCGAAACCAAACAGCAGCGCCATAATCAACAGACCCTGAACGCTGCTCGACTGAATTCCCGTCAGGCTTAGCACCAGCCCGAATACCACCATAACCGCTAGGTTGGTGAGCAGGAAGAGCGCGATTCGCATCATAATATTCTTTTAACCTCAGTTTAACAAAACGCACTATGCGATTACCCACATCGTATGGGTATTGCGGGTATTTTCAAGCATCCAGCCGGCGTAAGTCACCAGAAAGACACAACTTTACACAATTGGAAATCTGCCTGACGGAAGGATGCAGAACAAAAAGAAACAGGCACAATCTCTTGTGCCTGTTGGGGAGTTATTTTGCCGGAGCAGGTTGCACGGCAGGTTTATCTTTTTCCAGCTTCGCGAGATCAAGCGCGATATGCACCGTCTCGTCCAGATACGGATCGGGCTCCTGGTAATCCTTAGGCAGATCGTCCAGTTTTTTGAGCAGAGGCTTACCTTCACGCTTGAAGCGATCGTTGATACGCGCCAGACGCGTCGCGTCATCTTCATTGTTCTCTTTCTCACGCTGGGCGTAGTTCAGAGACACAATGTTCCGTTTCGCTTTCAGTGCGTTGAAACGCGCAATGTCCTTCATGATGTACTGGAATTCAGGATCCTTTCCAATGCGATCGTTGTGATTTTTCAACAGTTCCGGTCCGAACTGCTTCATATCACCCGATTTCACGAATGTCGCGGCATCGATGCTATCCCACGGCAGCGCGTTATCTTCAAACTTCTCGCCGGTTTCCGTCTCTTCAGTACCTGTCGGCATCATGATATCCGGCGTGACGCCCTTACGCTGCGTACTGCCGCCGTTGACGCGGTAAAACTTCTGAATGGTGTACTGTACTGAACCTAACGCCGGCCATTCAGGGCGCAGCATCTGGTCATAAATACGGTTCAGAGAGCGGTACTGCTGTACGGTGCCCTTGCCAAACGTCGGTTCGCCGACAATTAACGCCCGGCCATAATCCTGCATGGCGGCAGCAAAGATTTCCGATGCTGAGGCACTGAAGCGATCCACCAGGACCACCAGCGGCCCCTTATAGTAGACCACGCCATCGGTATCGGCATCTTCACGCACTTTACCGTTGTTATCGCGCACCTGCACCACCGGGCCAGACGGGATAAACAGCCCGGACAGCGAGACGGCTTCGGTCAGTGCCCCGCCGCCGTTGCTGCGCAGGTCAATGATCACGCTGCTGACATTCTGCTTCTCAAGCTTCTGTAGCTGCACTTTCACGTCATCGGTCAGGCCAACGTAGAAGCCCGGGATATCCAGTACGCCAACCTTCTCTTTACCCACGGTTTTCACCGACATTTTCACCGCGCGATCTTCCAGACGGATACGCTCACGGGTCAGGGTAATGATGCGGGTTTTGGTGCCCTTACCGGCTGGCAGGATCTCCAGGCGCACTTTGCTGCCCTTCGGCCCTTTGATCAGCGCAACAACGTCATCAAGACGCCAGCCAATCACGTCCACCATGCTCTTTCCGGTCTGACCAACACCGACAATGCGGTCGCCTACGCTGATCGCTTTGCTTTTAGACGCAGGGCCACCGGCCACCATGGAGTTGATAACGGTGTAGTCATCGTCCATCTGAAGCACTGCACCGATACCTTCCAGAGACAGGCTCATTTCGGTATTGAACTGTTCGGTGTTACGTGGAGAGAGATAGTTGGTGTGCGGGTCAATTTCATGCGCAAACGCGGTCATCGCCAGTGAAAAAACGTCTTCACTGTTGGTCTGCGCCAGACGACGAATAGCGAACTTGTAGCGACGGTTTAACGTCTCACGGATCTCTTTCTCGTCTTTGCCGGTGAGCTTGAGGCTCAGTTCATCATATTTGACTTTTCCGTCCCACAGCGCATTCAGCTCAGCCTCATCTTTCGGCCATGGCGCTTTGCTGCGGTCCAGATTAAAGGTGTCGTTGCCGGTGAAGTCCATTGGACGTTCCAGCACTTTGAGCGCGTATTGATAACGTTCAAAACGGCGCTTTTGCGATAAGTTGTAGAGATCGTAAAACAGATCCAGCTTTCCGGAGCGCAGCTCATCACCCACTTCGGATTTGCGTTTCGCGAACTGTTCGACATCGCTGGCCAGCAGTACGTTATGGCTGTAATCCAGCAAGTTCAGATAACGGTCAAAGATTTTGGCCGAAAAGGCCTGATCGAGATCGAACTGACGATAGTGCGAACGAGTAAAGCGCGACGTCACGCGCTCACTCACCGTCGCGTGCTGAGTCTCTTCCTTGAGAACCGGAATTTGATCGACACGCGTAATATCGTCCACAGCGAAAGCGTGGCCTGTTATAGCAAACAGGCCAGCCAGCGCGGTGAGCTTAAAAAAAGTGTTCATGCCAGGCTCGGCCTCCGTTTCAGAACAACAAGTGTTCTGCGCGTACAATCATTGACATACCAGAAGTCAGCTGTACACGAACGCCATCTTTGGTGATTTCCAGTACGGTGGCGTCCATCGCGTTGTTACCCGCTTTCACCTTCAGAGACTGACCCACGCTCAGCGCATTGATGTCAGAAACCGGGGTGTGGCGCGGCTCTTCGCGCGGCGCACGTGGGGCTTTAGCTGCTGGTTTGTCAGCACGCGGTTTGCGATCGTTATTTTCTGCACGACGCGGTGCCGGGCGCGGTTTACGCTCGCGACGAGGGGCGTCTTCCTGACCGTTTGCCGCTGCGGCTTCGCGTTTTTTCGCCTGCTGTTCCGCACGCTGTGCCTGCACGCGAGCTTTGGCTTCTTCAAGCTGCTTACGCGCATGTTCTACGTGCTGTTCGTCCAGCTCACCGCACGGGTTGCCGTCAAGGTCGACACGGGTCGCACCCGGCTTGATACCGTACAGGTAACGCCAGCTCGAGGTATAAAGGCGTAATGCAGAGCGAAGCTGCGTTTTGCTGAGGTTCATCTCCCCCTCAACGCGCGCGACCAGATCCTGAAAGATACCGACTTTCAGAGGACGCGCTTCACCTTCAGCGCTGAAGCACTGCGGGAAACGCTCGGCCAGAAATGCGATAACTTCTTTACTGCTATTCAACTTAGGTTGATTTTCCATGAAATTTCCTGATTACAACGGACGTTGCCAACAAGCGCAGGCATGAACAGGCGACATTATAATGACGCTATCAGTAAATGCTACGTTATCCGTTGATTATCCTGCGACGCTCGCAAAGAATTTATGATAATCGGTCTCTGCAAGAACATTTTCCAGGTTCGCCGCAAGCGTGCGCAGCCCCTGTTCGTCCTCGGCAGTGAAGCGGCTGAAGACCGTGCTGTCGATATCCAGAACGCCAATAATCTGATTTTTTACCACCAGCGGCAGTACGATTTCAGCGTTGCTTGCGGCATCGCAGGCAATATGGCCGTCAAACGCGTGGACGTCTTCAACGCGCTGAACCTCACGCGTTGCCACGGCGGTACCGCACACGCCACGTCCTACCGGAATGCGAACGCAGGCCAGCTTGCCCTGAAACGGCCCAAGCACCAGCGTGTCGTCTTCCAGCAGATAAAAGCCGGCCCAGTTCACGTCAGAGAGGCGCTCGAAGAGTAACGCGCTGGTATTTGCCAGAGTGGCTAAGAAACTGGTTTCCCCTGCCATTAATGCTTTAAAATCGCGGTTCAGATCCGCGTAGAATTCTGTTTTGTTCATTCTTCAATCACTTAGTTAACTTACAAATTTACCGCATAGCCTATTAAAATAAGCATTAAATGCGCTCATGCTCAAGATGAATCCGTACATGAGTTATTATAACTTTCAACAATACTAAACCGTGCGCGACTCATGGCCATAAAAACACCCAAAATTACGCCGACAGGAAAGATCGTTATCCATACGGTAAGCGAAGCTTTGCCTCGTGCACATTATCAGCGTTGCCCCCAGTGCGATACGCTTTTTATGTTGCCGAAGATGAAATCGCACCAAAGCGCCTTTTGTCCTCGCTGCGATGCCAAAATTCGCGATGGACGAGACTGGTCGCTAACGCGTCTGGCCGCAATGGCGGTCACCATGCTGCTGCTGATGCCGTTTGCCTGGACCGAACCGCTGCTGAAGCTCTATCTTCTGGGCGTGCGCATCGACGCCAACGTATTTCAGGGGATCTGGCAGATGACGCGCGAGGGCGATCCGCTCACCGGCGCGATGGTGCTCTTCTGCGTGGTCGGCGCGCCGCTGGTGCTGGTCGCGGCGATTGCCTACCTGTGGTTTGGCAATATTCTGGGGATGAACCTGCGCCCGGTTCTGCTGATGCTGGATAAGCTCAAAGAGTGGGTCATGCTGGATATCTATCTGGTGGGCGTCGGCGTTGCCTCCATCAAGGTGCAGGACTACGCGTTTTTACAGCCCGGCATTGGCCTTTTTGCATTCATATCGCTGGTCCTGCTGAGCATTTTGACCATGATCCATCTGAACGTTGAACAGCTCTGGGAGCGCTTTTACCCCCAGCGCCCCGCGACACGGCCTGATGAAAACCTGCGCGTCTGCCTGGGATGTCATTACACCGGTTTTCCGGATAAACGCGGCAGGTGCCCGCGCTGCCATATTCCGCTAAGATTGCGACGCAACAATAGCCTGCAAAAATGCTGGGCGGCGCTGATCGCCTCTCTGGTATTTTTGTTCCCGGCCAACATGCTGCCCATCTCGGTGATTTACGTGAACGGCGCCCGCCAGGAAGATACTATCCTCTCCGGGATTATTTCTCTGGCGCACAGTAACGTGGGGGTCGCCGCGATTGTTTTTATCGCCAGTATTCTGGTGCCCTTTACCAAAGTGGTGGTGATGTTTACGCTACTTATCAGCATTCACTTTAAATGCGAACAAGGACTCCGCACCCGCATCCTGCTTCTGCGATTCGTGACCTGGATCGGTCGCTGGTCGATGTTGGATCTGTTCGTGATTTCGCTGATGATGTCGCTCATCAATCGCGATCAGTTACTTGCTTTTACCATGGGACCCGCAGCTTTTTATTTCGGCTCTGCGGTGATATTGACTATTCTTGCAGTGGAATGGCTGGACAGCCGCTTACTTTGGGACGCACATGAGTCAGGAAACGCCCGCTTCGCCGACTGAAGCGAGAATTAAAACAAAACGTCGTATTTCGCCATTCTGGCTGCTGCCTGTCATCGCGCTGATGATCGCAGGCTGGCTTATCTGGACGAGCTATGAAGATCGCGGAAGTACCATCACGATTGATTTCCAGTCTGCGGACGGCATTGTCGCCGGTCGTACCCCCGTTCGCTTCCAGGGGGTGGAAGTGGGTACCGTGCAGGATATCTCTCTCGGCAAAGGGCTGAACAAAATCCAGGTGCGGGCGAGCATTAAGTCCGATATGCAGGACGCGCTGCGCGCCGAAACGCAGTTCTGGCTGGTAACGCCAAAAGCCTCGCTGGCCGGTGTTTCCGGGCTGGATGCGCTTGTGGGCGGTAACTATATCGGCATGATGCCCGGTAAAGGTGAGCCGCAGGATCACTTCGTTGCGCTGGATACGCAGCCGAAATACCGGCTGAATAACGGCGATTTGATGATCCATCTCCGCGCGCCGGATTTAGGATCGCTGAACAGCGGTTCTCTGGTCTATTTCCGCAAAATTCCGGTTGGCCGTGTGTACGATTACGCCATTAACCCGAACAAAGACGGCGTGACCATCGACGTGCTGATCGAACGGCGCTTTACCAACCTGGTGAAAAAAGGCAGCCGCTTCTGGAACGTCTCCGGCGTCGATGCCGATCTGAGCTTAAGCGGTGCGAAAGTGAAGCTTGAGAGCCTGGCGGCGCTGGTGAATGGCGCTATCGCCTTCGATTCCCCGGAAGGCTCAAGCCCTGCCGCCGCTGAAGATACGTTTGGCCTGTATGCTGACCTGGCGCACAGCCAGCGCGGCGTCATCGTTAAGCTGACCCTGCCGGATGCTAAAGGACTGAAAGCCGGCTCGACCCCGCTGATGTACCAGGGATTAGAGGTCGGCCAGCTGACGAAATTAACCCTCAATGCAGGCGGCTCCGTCACCGGCGAAATGACCGTGGATCCTAGCGTTGTCGATCTCCTGCGGGAGAAGACGCGTATCGAGCTGCGTAATCCGAAGCTGTCGCTCAGCGACGCCAGCATCAGTTCACTGCTGACCGGCAGTACCTTCGAGCTGATCCCGGGAGAAGGCCAGCCGAATAAAACCTTTGTTATCGCCCCGGCGGATAAAGCGCTGCTGCAAAAGCCGGGCGTGCAGACGATTACCCTGAACGCACCGGAGAGCTATGGCATCGAAGCCGGACAGCCGCTGATCCTGCACGGTGTGCAGGTAGGCCAGGTTCTCGAGCGTAAGCTGACAGAAAAAGGGGTCTCCTTCTCCGCCGCCATCGATCCGCAGTACAGCAATCTGGTGCACGGTGACAGTAAATTTGTGGTCAACAGCCGGGTCGACGTGAAGGTGGGCCTGGACGGCGTTGAGTTCCTCGGCGCCAGCGCCAGCGAGTGGGTTAACGGCGGGATCCGCATTCTGCCGGGCAGCAAAGGTGCGCTGCGCGAGAGCTATCCGCTGTTCGCAAATCTGGACAAAGCCATTGAAAACAGCATGGGCGACCTGCCGACCACCACGTTGACCTTAAGTGCTGAAACGCTGCCGGATGTCCAGGCGGGCTCCGTGGTGCTCTATCGCAAGTTTGAGGTCGGGGAAGTGATCACCGTTCGCCCTCGCGCGGACGCGTTTGATATCGAACTGCACATCAAGCCGGAGTACCGCAAGCTGCTCACGCCAAACAGCGTGTTCTGGGCGGAAGGCGGCGCGAAGGTGCAGCTTAACGGCAGCGGCCTGACCGTACAGGCGTCTCCCCTCTCCCGTGCCCTGCGCGGTGCGATCAGCTTTGACAACCTGAGCGGCGCGGGCGGCAACATGCGTAAAGGTGACAAGCGGATCCTCTTCCCGTCTGAAACCGCAGCGCGCGCCGTCGGGGGACAGATTACGCTACATACCTTTGACGCCGGTAAACTGGCGGAGGGGATGCCTATCCGCTATCTCGGCATTGATATCGGGCAGGTCCAGAAGCTGAAGCTCATCACCGCGCGCAATGAAGTCCAGGCCACTGCCGTGCTTTATCCGGAATATGTGCAGACGTTTGCCCGCGCTGGCTCGCGCTTCTCGGTGGTTACGCCGCAAATTTCTGCCGCAGGGGTTGAGCACCTCGACACTATACTTCAGCCGTACATTAACGTTGAACCGGGTCGCGGCAACGCACGTCGTGAGTTTGAGTTGCAGGAGGCGACCATCACCGATTCCCGCTATCTGGACGGTCTGAGCATCGTGGTTGAAGTGCCGGAAGCCGGTTCGCTGGGCATCGGCACGCCGGTGCTGTTCCGCGGCATTGAGGTCGGGACGGTAACCAGCCTGACGCTGGGTAATCTGTCCGATCGCGTGATGGTCGGCCTGCGCATCAGCCAGCGTTATCAGCATCTGGTCCGCAACAACTCGGTGTTCTGGCTGGCTTCAGGTTACTCCCTCGACTTCGGCCTGACCGGCGGCGTGGTGAAAACGGGTACCTTTAACCAGTTCATTCGCGGCGGCATTGCCTTCGCGACGCCGCCTGGCACGCCTCTTGCACCTAAGGCGCAGGCAGGTAAACACTTCCTGCTGCTGGAAAGTGAACCGAAAGAGTGGCGCGAATGGGGAACGGCGCTGCCGCGTTAATCTCGCAGGCTCCGGTGTCAACGCGCCGGAGCCTTTATGTTACACTGCGCGCCTGAATGTTTCCCTGTGGTGTGCCCGTGGCTCAAAACTCCGTATTTCTTCCCGAACAATTCCTCGCGCAGATGCGCGAGGCGCTTCCTGCTCATCTCTCATTCGACGATTTCATCGCCGCCTGCCAGCGCCCTTTGCGCCGGAGTATTCGCGTCAATACGCTAAAAATCAGCGTCGGGGCATTTCTGGATCTCGTCTCCCCCTACGGCTGGCAGCTTACGCCGGTGCCGTGGTGTGAAGAAGGGTTCTGGATCGAGCGGGATGACGAGGAAAGCTTGCCCCTCGGCAGCACCGCCGAGCACCTGAGCGGGCTGTTTTATATTCAGGAAGCCAGCTCCATGCTGCCGGTTGCCGCGCTGTTTGCCGATGATAACCAGCCTGAACGGGTGATGGATGTCGCCGCGGCGCCGGGCTCTAAAACCACGCAGATTGCCGCCCGGATGAACAACCGCGGCGCGATCCTCGCCAATGAATTTTCCGCCAGCCGCGTGAAGGTTCTCCACGCCAATATCAGCCGCTGCGGGATCCACAACGTCGCGTTAACGCACTTTGACGGTCGCGTTTTTGGGGCTGCCCTGCCGGAAGCCTTTGATGCCATCCTGCTTGATGCGCCCTGCTCCGGCGAAGGCGTGGTGCGCAAAGATCCTGATGCATTAAAAAACTGGTCCGTTGAAAGCAACCTTGAGATCGCCGCCACGCAGCGTGAACTGATCGACAGCGCGTTCCATGCCCTGCGCCCCGGCGGGACGCTGGTTTACTCCACCTGCACGCTGAACCGCGATGAAAACGAGGATGTCTGCCTGTGGCTGAAGGCGCGCTATCCGGACGCCGTCGAGTTTTTACCGCTCAATACGCTGTTTGACTCGGCCAGTGAAGCCGCCACGCCTGAAGGCTTCCTGCATGTCTTCCCGCAGATTTACGATTGCGAAGGTTTCTTCGTCGCGCGCCTGCGTAAAACCGGCGCCGTGGAGCCCCTGCCCGCGCCGACGTTTAAGGTCGGTAAATTCCCCTTCACGCCGGTTAAAGGCCGTGAAGCGGCACAGGTGGAGGCGGCTGCAAACAAAGTGGGACTGCGCTGGGATGAGAGCCTGCACCTCTGGATGCGTGACAAAGAGCTGTGGCTGTTCCCGACCCATATCGAACCGCTGATGGGTAAAGTGCGTTTCTCCCGCCTTGGTATTCGCCTGGCGGAAATCCACAACAAAGGCTATCGCTGGCAGCATGAAGCGGTCATTGCGCTGGCTGGTCATGAAAACACGTTCGCCCTGACGCATCAGGAAGCGGAAGAGTGGTATCGCGGTCGTGACGTTTATCCGGAAAACGGTCCGGCGCAGGATGAAACGATCGTGACGTATCAGGGCTTTCCGCTGGGTCTGGCGAAAAAAGTCGGCTCGCGGCTGAAAAACAGTTATCCGCGTGAACTGGTTCGCGATGGCCGTCTGTTTACCGGTAACAGCCGCACCGCCTGAAAAAAACGCATTTTTTTACTGGCGATTTCGCTCTCCTTGTCTAGGATCAAAAATGGGTGACTGCACTGGTCATACCAGATTTTGGGCAACAAACCGGAGAGCATTATGACGAAAACCAGCGTACGCATTGGCGCTTTTGAAATCGACGACGCTGAATTGCGCGGCGAAGCACAAGGCGATCGAACGTTAAGTATTCCCTGCAAATCCGATCCGGATTTGTGCATGCAACTGGACGCCTGGGATGCAGACACCAGCGTCCCGGCGATCCTTGATGGGGAACATTCCGTTCTGTACTGTGAGCATTACGACAGTAAAACCGATGCCTGGGTCCTGCGTCTTGCCTGACCCAAAGAGAACCCGCCCGAAGGCGGGTTATTTATTACTGAAGCTGCACCAGCGTCAGGAAGCCCCCAAACACCGCCCCCGTATCGATATAGTGCAGATTGTTAAAGTCATACCGCTTGTCTACGGGCGTGTGTCCAAACCAGAAGTGATCCGCCCCGCTAATGCCCTGGCCTTTACCCACCATAAAGCCCATTAAACGATCGCGGTCCCACAGCACGCGCCTGGCATCAACCGGCTTTTGCCAGACATATTCGGCTGAGGGATAATCCGCATGAGCCACAACGTTCAGGCCATTTATGCAGGTTATTTCAATGACGTGCGGTAAGGTCCGGCAGGCGTTGAGTAACGTCAGCGCCTGTTTTTGTTGCTCACCCTTAAGCGCGCTAAACCAAATACCGCCATTTACCGACCACAGGCTAAAATCATTATTTTCCAGCGCATCTAACGCCATTTGCTCGTGATTGCCGCGCACCGCATAAAACCAGTTTTCCTGCATCAGCTGTAAACATTTTACGCTGTCAGGCCCGCGATCGATAATATCTCCCACGGAGATCAGCAGATCCGTATCAGGATTAAAATTCCGACGTTTCAGCGCATCTAAAAGCTGCTGATAGCAACCATGAATATCGCTGACAACCCAGACATGACGCCAGTCTTTACCCTCTATTTTCTGATACATAAGCCCTCCATTCTGAAGTATAGCCGCAGCAGAAAGAGTCCAGTCAGATATTACAAACCCCAACAAACCCTCAACCAGCCGGAAATAAACCCTGCCGCGCTATTAATCCTTTATTAGCGGCCCCCTAAAATAGAGCGCAATAAAACGAGGGATTTTTACGTGTCGAACTTACACCTGCAAAATGATGTTTTTTATCCGCATCGCACAAATATTATTTCGGAACTGATTAAGGGAAAACGCGTTCCAGGGCCTATCTGGCAAAAACGTGAATACCGTCTGAAGTTTCTTTTGCGCTCGCTTTTATTCTGGTCTTCCACCCATCGTATGCTGGAGGCGCTATCCGGACGCGATGATTTTGACAGATTACTGGCGGCGCAAATTACGCTGCCGAGCAAAACCCACCGTCAGTACCTGATGCGCGGCCTGAACGCCAATGACAGAGCCGACGCCATCGTCAGCCACTACCACTGGATTGACAGCCTGAAAGACCGGATGCTCGCTCACGCCCTCGCGAGCCCCAATGAGTTGCCCGTGGCGCAGTTTGAGGCGAAAAACGGGGTGATCTATACCGTTACAGCCTCCTCCGCGGGCAAGGCCGAACGCGAGGGCGAAAGTACGCTGTGGCTGCACGACCATGAAGATACCCTTCTCGCCAGCCTGACGTTTTGCGTTGCGCGCAGCAACGGGCGTTCTGTGCTGGTGATTGGCGGCCTTCAGGGGCCGCGCCGCAGCGTCTCGCGGGACGTTATCAAGCAGGCCACACGTGCCTGCCACGGGCTGTTCCCGAAGCGCGTGCTGATGGAGGTGATCTTCCAGCTCGCCTCACACTCGAACATCAGCGCTATCTTTGCCGTCAGCGATGAGGGGCACGTATTTCGCGCCCTGCGCTACCGGCTGAGCAAAGGCCGACATTTCCACGCCAGCTACGACGAGTTCTGGGAAAGCCTGAACGGAAAACAGCTCTCCCCTCTTTGCTGGCAGCTGCCGCTGTGGATAGCGCGCAAATCGCTGGATGAGATCGCCAGCAAGAAACGCGCAGAATACCGTCGCCGCTTTGCGCTTCTTGATAATATTGCGGCTTCCGTCAATGCGCGGATTGAGCCCTTGTCGACCTCAGGCGAAAAACAAACAAAAATTTAACAAAACAGCCAAAAAGGACTGGACTTACGCCTGCCGGGTTGTGGTATGTTTTAAGCAGGCGCACAGGAAGTGAACCTTCTGCTGAGACGAAAACCGGATTTTATCGTTTACTATGAAGCAGATAAAAAGAGACCGAATACGATTCCTGTTTCCGCTTCAACCAGTCCTTTTTGAATTTATTCAAACACTTACATATCAAAAACCCGTTTTTAACGGGTTTCAATGCTTACCAATACATCCATTCAAGATCAAACCGTTGCCAACTTTTTCGAGTGGGCGACGAGTGAACTTCGGGATCGCTTCGATCCTAAATCTCCCCAACTTTGCGTAGCTCCTTCCAGTTTCGTAACACGCAGCTTTACGCCTTCCCATACCATCAGCATAATCACCACCGATCCGATTGTAAGACTTAACTAGCGCGCGCTACTTTTTCTCCCTGCCCTATACTTTCAGTCTGACTGACTGGAGGTTTCTATGTGTGGACGTTTTGCACAAGCCCAAAACCGTGAAGAATATCTGGCCTACCTGGCCGATGAAGGCGATCGTGACATTGCCTATGACCCGGAACCTATCGGCCGTTACAACGTTGCGCCCGGCACAAAAGTTCTGTTGCTTAGCGAACGCGATGAGCAGTTACATCTCGATCCGGTGTTCTGGGGCTACGCGCCCGGGTGGTGGGATAAAGCGCCTTTGATTAACGCGCGTGTAGAAACTGCGGCCACCAGCAGAATGTTTAAACCTCTGTGGCAGCATGGCCGGGCGATCTGCTTTGCCGATGGATGGTTCGAATGGAAAAAGGAAGGCGACAAGAAACAGCCGTATTTCATTCATCGGGCCGACGGGCAGCCGATATTCATGGCGGCGATCGGCAGTACGCCGTTTGAGCGCGGCGATGAAGCAGAGGGCTTCCTGATCGTGACATCTGCTGCTGACAAAGGACTGGTCGATATTCATGACCGGCGGCCACTGGTTCTGTCTCCGGAAGCTGCAAGGGAATGGATGCGTCAGGACGTAGGCGGGAAAGAAGCTGAGGAGATAATAGCCGACGGGGCAGTGCCCGCCGACAAGTTTATCTGGCATGCAGTGACGCGCGCCGTGGGCAATGTGAAGAACCAGGGGCCGGAGCTCGTTGAGCCGCTTTCTTGAGGCTGGTAATCATATCGGTAATCCGTCATCTATTGCGCGGTTGATGAAGAACGTCACGCGTCCCAGTACCTCCACCTCCTCAAGTGCGCTTCCTTCTATTGCCTCACCATCATCTGTTATAAGCGCCTTGCCCATCAACTTAGCAAACTGCGTATGGCCGTCGCAAAGGATAAGTAACACATCGCCGGGTGTTTTTTTCACTGCTGGCTCAATGACTGCAAATCCTGAATCAGTTTCAAGCACCCTACTTTCTGCGCCGATGTTGCAAATCACCTCGGGTGAAAGTTGGCGCTCGACATAATCGCTTGCAGGTGATGCGAATCCCATCAGTGCACTCTCCCCATGTTACGCAGGATCCAGTACCGGTTATCGCTGCCGTCTGTCGTCTTGTCAGCAAAGTCTTTTTGGTATCGCTCTATCCAGGCATTCGCTTCTTCGCGCGTATAGTGCCAGTTGAACTGCCGCAATTTCTCTATGAATGCGTCTGTGCTCACGTAACGATACCCCTTGGGGTTTAACTCTATGGCCGCAACAAAAGCGGCATGAATGTCTGCTGTGCGTGGCATAATCACCTCACAAAATAACTGTATGCATATACAGTATCGTCAAATATGAGGGTCGATCAAGTTTCACAGTGATGCTAAACTTCAGACCTTTCCGAATTAGCTGATTTTTATAATGTTAAAGATATTTAGTCGTTATGTTTCAGTTGGCGTGATTAACACTGCCTTACATTGGTTATGCTTTGGTGCTCTACTTCATTTTTTTTGTGTCGGGCAAGCTCTGGCTAACGTAATAGCATTTTGCATCGCTGTTACCTTCAGCTTCTTTGCAAATGCAAAATGGACTTTTAATGCTCAGGCAACTTCAAGTCGATACATAGCATTTGTTGCGTTCATGGGGCTTA
The DNA here is from genome assembly GCF_900322725.1 of Enterobacter cloacae complex sp. NCBI lineage: Bacteria > Pseudomonadati > Pseudomonadota > Gammaproteobacteria > Enterobacterales > Enterobacteriaceae > Enterobacter > Enterobacter cloacae complex sp. The sequence continues at coordinate 4,712,947 of NZ_LT991957.1, forward strand.
TGGCCGCATTAACCGGCTACATTGCAGATGTTATAGGGGCTCCTCCGATTGTGACCCTTGTTGGGTTCTCCGCGTTTAGTCTCATAGCAGGTTTTGTTTACTCAAAGTTCATTGTCTTTAGGGATGCGAAATGAAGATTTCTTTGGTTGTACCCGTCTTCAACGAAGAAGACGCAATACCTATTTTTTATAAAACGGTTCGAGAATTTGAAGGGCTCAAGCAGCATGAAGTTGAGATCGTCTTCATAAATGACGGCAGCAAGGACTCCACAGAATCTATTATTTACGCACTTGCCGTTGCCGATCCTCTTGTTGTTCCGCTGTCGTTCACTCGCAACTTTGGGAAAGAGCCTGCGCTATTCGCTGGTCTTGATCACGCCACCGGTGAAGCAATTATCCCCATTGATGTTGACTTGCAGGACCCTATCGAAGTCATTCCGCACCTGATAGAGAAATGGCAGGCTGGGGCCGATATGGTTCTGGCTAAGCGATCTGACCGCTCTACTGACGGGCGCCTGAAACGAAAGACCGCTGAGTGGTTCTATAAGCTGCACAACAAAATCAGCAATCCAAAGATCGAAGAAAACGTTGGTGACTTCCGTCTGATGTCTCGCGAGGTAGTGGAAAACATTAAGCTAATGCCTGAACGCAATCTGTTCATGAAGGGGGTTCTTAGCTGGGTCGGTGGTCGTACTGATGTAGTTGAGTATGCCAGGGCCGAGCGAGTGGCCGGCAGCACGAAATTTAATGGCTGGAAACTGTGGAACCTTGCCCTAGAGGGGATTACCAGCTTCTCTACTTTCCCGCTTCGCATGTGGACGTACATCGGCCTGTTAGTTGCCGGTGCTGCGTTTTTGTATGGCGCATGGATGATTTTCGACACGCTAGTATTCGGAAATGCAGTACGCGGATATCCTTCATTGCTGGTTTCTGTACTTTTCCTTGGTGGCATACAGTTAATCGGGATAGGAGTTCTTGGTGAGTATATTGGCAGAATCTATGTAGAAGTTAAGAAAAGACCGAGATATATTCTTAAGGGAAAAAAATGAGATTTCATAAGTCAGATAAACTTATATTTTTGCTAGCCGCTTTATTCAGCCTTCCATTTTTGTTGAATGCTGAATTATTTAAGGACGACTTGTATAGGGCTGTTTCTGGCGATCCGAGCTATTGGGATAAAGATAGCCGACCGCTAACAACAGTACTAATGAAGGTGTTAAATTTAGGGGATATGATAACTGATGTGTCTCCGCTATCCTTTATTCTTGGTATGGTGTGCATGATAATATCCGCCATTATAATTTCAAGGGCCATATCATCTAACAGACCTTCATATTTCTCATCAGCATTCGCATCGCTAATATTTTTAAATCCTATGTTTATAGGTAATGCAGTATTTTCATTTGATAGCGCAACCATGGGTGCGTCTATAGTAGTTGCGATTTCTTCAGCATATTTCTTTTACAATAAAAGTTATATTGATGTCGTCTGGAAAATCGTCGCAGTAACTTCTGTCATGTCAATGTATCAGCCTTCTTCTGCTCTTTTTGTTACAATGACAGCATTTATTGTTATTGTAAAAATACTTGAACATGAGAGCGGGTATATCAAGGAATTGATATTAAATGCCATTTCTTTTGTTGCCGGTTTCACGATTTACACCCAAGTGGTGCAAAAAATTTATCCGCCAAATGAATATGCCTTGAGGAATTCTCAGTTTATTGATTTTAATAATGGAATTATTACCGGATTACATGATGCTTTTAGTCGCAATCTTGATCCTGTGATAGGCTCAATGCCTTCTATTGTTAAGGCTACTTTAGTAATTACTTTGGCAATATCAGTAGCTTGTGTAATCAAGTACGCTTTTTCACGTGATTACAAAATCCAAGATCGCATATTGTTAGTAGTTAGTTTTTCATTCTCACTGATAATGTTCTCTGGTTTTTCTTTAGCCGTGAAATCAGACTATGTTATGCCTCGTGTGCTAATGTCACTTGGCTTAACGCTGTGCCTTGTATTCTTCATGGCACACAGACTAACAGGGTTTAAAAAAATATCATATCTTGCATATGTTATATTTGCAGCCAACTCAATTAACATATCCTATTCATTCAACAATGCCATAAAGCATCAGAATAAATTTGACTCAGTTATTCTGACTTCCATATCTTCCGCACTGCATCAAAACGGTATAAAGACCATTGACAACATTAATATTTCAGGATGGCCTCCAGTTTCTCTTCCTACTAAAGTTGCATTTAGAAAATACCCATTCTTTAAAACTATCATGCCGCAATATCTTTCAAGCACTTGGGGCATCGGAGCGGTAGCTCCTTACTATGACATTACATACAAAAATAGGTTCTCTAACAATTTAGAGTTAAAGAAAAAGATTATTTCTAATGGTGTTAAGATATTTACTTCCTGTTCGGTAGATGTCTTTTCTGATAGAAAAGATGTTCTTTTAGACTTTACAAACAAATGTTAAAAAAGAGGGGCTTTCGCCCCTCTCCGCCCTGATTAAATTTTAAAGAACATAATGCGCAGCAGATCTAACAGATAATGTTAGTCCGCTTGTTCCTTTATTTATCAATCCAATCTTCCCTCCAGAGAAACCGGCGACTTGTTGCGTAACGGTCGCTCCACTAGTTGGCTTAACTGTAATGGTCGGAGTTGTTCCAGACAGGCCAGCTGTAAGCGTGACCTCACCTGTCACATCGCAAGTCAATGTGCCGACAACAGTAAGAGCGCCGAAAAGCATCGTCGAAATCTCAATGCCAGTCGCCACTCGCTTGGCAACAACTCCACTTTGTGACGTGGGTTTGTAGTAAAAAACAACACCGCAATCAACAGGCAAAGCTGACAAGACAACATTCTGAACATTTGATGATTTAGTGGCACCATACATATCAGGCGCTTCATCATTTGCTGTTTCTGCACCATATGCTAATAAGAGATCTGCTTTATCTCTTACCTGCCCGTAAACACCCTTTATCGCATTTGCAGCCAGGAATACAGAGGCGTTCTGAGAACATGATTCGTTCAGCTCTGCTCTGAATAACAGAGCGGGAGGGTATACTTTTGACGGTGTACCATCGTAAACAATCTCAATCTGATTCAGTCCTTTTTTAAGTATTCCGGTTCGAGTGGTCAGTTTGTTCGCAAACGATGAGACGCCATTACTCGCGATATTACCCGAAAAGAATGCTGCATTACGGTTATCTTGTTGTCGGATAGAGACGGAGTTAGCGCGACCTGCTGCAACATATGTTGGGTTATACGGTTCAAAAATAACCATTGATATATCAGAAGTATCACACCAGACAAAATATCGTATGGTTAAATTTTCAGTAGCTGGGGAAACCACGCCCCAGCCAGTTAAACCATTTAGATACGTGTTTCCACTCAACCGCTCCATGCCAACGCTGTACGTGCTACCAGATGGGAAACCAAATGGCTGGATATCATTATCAACTGTTGGTACGAAGTTATTTCCTTTTTTCGCAGTGTGGACTCTATACGGCATAACAGCCTTTGCTGCATATGCGCCGATATATTGATGGCCCAGAGGAGCAAAATGCGTACTATCAAAAGTGCCATCTGTCGGGCGACGCGCAATATCTTCAAGCGTATAGCTTCCGAGATCTCTGTACATCTCAGTTACTGGCTGAGATAGATCAAGGAACTCGACAGTCGGGAATAGGCGTTCAATATGCTTCTTGATTGATGCTTCTAACGCCGCCCATTGTGAACCATTCTGGTTCATTGAAACAACGCAGACAGCACATCCATAACCCCAAGCCTTGCGAATAAACTGCTCAAAGCGGAACAAATACTGATCGAACCCTAACGTATCCAGTTGCCCGTTATCGTTAACGCCCATGGACATGAAGCAAACGTCTGGTGGAACATTCCCGTATGCAGTGTTTTTGAAAAAGCCATGGTCAAAGTTACGATTAGCCCAGCCATCAATGAGTCGCTTTCCTGATGATGCACAGTTCTCGGCTTTAAAAATGAAGGAGCCATTTTTCGTAAAACGGTTAAGCCAGTCCGTGAAAGTACGGAACCAGGAGCCTGCGCCACCATTGCTATTGTGGTCATAATTAGTCGAGGACAGGTCCCCGTTTGAATCCGTTGGGTTGGCTACCCATCCGGTTCCGTATGCACCGTCTGTGATTGAGTCACCAACGATACCAACACGACATTGCGTATTGCGGCGAGCGAACTGGTTTATTACGTTGAATGCAGTGTATTTGCTGCCATGAGTTGCCAGTGAAACGTCAAACACATGCTCGTTACCCCATGGGTCGCGAGTAAGAATTTTTCCTTCACCAGTGAATTTGGTTACATCATCATCTGGCAGGAAATTACAGCGTAGCTGGACACCCTTCGGAACATAAATTTGTCCTGTGTAAGCGTATATTGCTGCGCGGTTATCGGTCGTGCTATCAATGACGACCCCTGGAACATATTTTACAGCTAATGCGTCACTGCGGTATTTACCGTTGCTTAGCTCTGTCCTTAAAGCGGCATCCCCAACACTGACCCACTTCCCGTCACCAATACCACCAGTGCTATCGGGAGTAGATCCTGGGGGAACTACTTTGGGGAGGATTCCGTCCCATCTGTAATATTCCCCGTTGCTCTTCCAGCGCAGGCACTCGTTAGCAAGGCTAATGGTGCTGCCATCTTCAAAAGAATCCTTCGTGATATAGCCATAATTCAGAATTGCCTGATTCGCATCGTAATTTATTCCCGCAATTGTACGATGTTCATCGCCGAACCTGTCAACATAAACATGATTTTCTGACGTAACGAACTCGTCGATTTTTCCTGCGTTAAACTTCAGGTCACGCGGGGATTCGCTCGGTACTGGCAGATTAGTAGGTGTAGTGGCCATATTGATTCCATAGAAAAAAAACCGGCGCGGTGGCCGGGTTCGATTGGTCGGGGACGGTTCTTATTGGTAGATGGCGTCGCTGTATTCAGCGACTGTCAGAGATACCGTGTTATCTGTGTTCGGTTTGATGCTGTTGACAGTCCATAGCTGACTGTTCAACTCCTCCACCGTCGCAATGAGATAGCGCGACGGGAGCTGGACAGTGTCTCCGTTCCATATGTTGAGCTGAATGTTGGGTATTGCCGCAGTGAAGCCATAGTTCGTGTCAGTGCGGGCGGTTGCCAGATAGCGCAGTGTCGGGTTGCCCAGACTGTCGGTCACCAACACATACATCGAGCCTGTAAACGTGATCGGCTCGCTGGTATCGAAGTCATTCCCGGCGCGGCCGGTGATGTAACCCTGCTGCTGGTTGCTGTCGTAGATATCAGGCATCTGAATGACGCTGCCAACCTGGATAATTCCGTCCTCAAACACTTTGGCGTTCATCTTCACGCGCGAGTAGATCAGGCGTTTGGTTTCGCGCAGAGCTCGCTCCCTGGCCTGGTACTCGTTACGGAAGCCGACTATCTCCAGCTTGTTCGGGTTTTCCGCTTCTTGCTCGACGATGGCGCCATTCAGCACGCGGTAGTTGATGTAAGTCTTGTTGTTCGTGGTCGGGTGAACATAGGACACCTGTACGCCGTCGTAGCCGCCAGGAAGCGTGGCCTCGTACGTCATTTTGTACTCGTCCGTCTTCATGTTGGCCCGGTTGAATACGGCAGCCGGATAGTCAACCTTCTGGTCGCGAGTGAAGGTCAGCACGCCGTCATCCCAGTACGCCACCACCGACGCCGCATTGCAGATCGCCTGCACGCGGTCTCCCAGTGAGTCGTTCTCGTCGTCAAACGTGTAGTCGAAGTAGCCAAGGCGCTCGTCAGGCAGACTTTCAGCGATAGAGTACAGGCCGTACAGGTCAATGCTGCTTACCGGCTGTTCACCCATAATCAACCAGGTATGCGCCACCGCATCAGCGAACGAGCGCGACGGCCGCAGCGTGTAATCCACCGTTTGCGTGTCGAGGTCGTATGTGATGGTGTGGCGCGTCACCAGCGCGTTATATTTGCGCTCACGGCTGCCAAGAGCATTCTCAGTCGCCCTCACCTTCACCCGCACCAGCGTATCGGTCGGGTGGACGACATTCGTACGGATGTTAATGCTGTGGATCTCTTCGACCTTCAGCAGTGACGCGTCGCCGGAGTTGTCCGTGCGCTGAAAGCTGACCGCGTATTTCCCGAAGCCGCCGGTGGGTGTGATTTTGTCGGTGCGGTAGAAGACTTCACTTGTCGACTGGTGCGGCGTCGTCTGTCGGTACGTGAAGGTCTGCTGCGTGCCCGGCACTTGGTTGTAGTCGTCGTCGATTTTCCAGATGACCACCTTCCAGTTCGTTTCTTTCTTGCCGCCCAGGCTGGACTGGGTATGAAGCCACAGCTGTGTTGACTCAACTGGAGAGAAGAACGGCCCCACTACCAGCGCCTCGTTATCGTTCAGGATGAATTTCGTGGTGTTGATCGTGGCGTTAGACGGAATGTCCTGCGGCCCCTCCAGCTGGTTCATCGTAAACGTGTACCAGCGCACCGGGTTAACAACCGCGCCGTCGTTTGTTTCAACGGCGGAGATCAGCGTGCCGGAGAATGTCGCATCGGTAGTCACGTTGCCGGAGGCCGTGCTATACGTCACATTGATGGTGAAGGTTACAGCGTGCGGCAGAACCAGCCCCATGAAATAGTCGAACTCAGCCTGCTTAACGATTTTCATCGCTATCTGGCCGCCAGAATACGTTCCGCTGACCACCGTGTTTGCCGTTGCTGTTTCGATAGGGAAGTCGCTGGCTTCGTTCTGCCCGGGAACCTCCTGACCGTCAACGTCATCGAACCCGTAGCCTTCGACGATCTGCGGGATTACTTCTCCAGGCTGGAAGAACTGGAATTCGGCACCTGCCAGAGAGCCCAGGCTGGATTCTGAGTAGCGCACGGACTCGTAATCATATTTTCCGATCCCGATGCACATCCACTCTGTAACGTACTTCAGGCCGCCGTCGGTGGACGTCTGGTGCACATATTCGAATACCGACTCCTGAATCAGATCCGGGAACGAACGAATCTGGCCATAGATATCCGGCTTGGCCTTGTAAACGCGCGCGGTGTTTGTCTGACCGGTCAGGCTATTGTTCGGTGAGTCGACGGTATTACCGCCGTTGTTCGCGATTGCCGGCTTTGGCGCCAGGAACGAAAACACCTGACCAACCACTTTAAAGATCGGGCTCAGGATGTCGCCGACAATGCCCTTTGGCTGGTCGAATATCTGGATGTAGTCCAGCTCACTCAGTTCAAACGCCAGATCATCATCGTCGCCCAGCTTTACGCCGTTGCGGACGATCAGCAGATCGCGATGAAAGGTAGCGTCATTGGCCGCCAGCCAGTCATAAAAAAGGGTGCCGTTTGGCACCCTGCAACGCAGCTTAGGCGTTCCTGGAAAATTCGATATCTCAACCAGCGCCATATTCGAAAAACTCCACTTTGGTGAATGCCCGCTGAATGACCAGCAACGAGTCCATGCGTACGCTTCCGTTCTCGCCGCGTGAATGCAGCGCCTGCCTGTTAAGCACCAGCCCAACATGCGCCGGTTGCGCGCCGCGGTATCCGACGAATATCCCCCCTTCGACCGGCATATCGACCTGGCGCCAGAAGACGACGTCGCCCTGATAGCAGGTGAAGAAGTCGGACCCGGCTTCGTAGTCCGGCGTCTGGTGCAGCTCAATGCAGAGGACGTGCCGGTAATACAGCACGCACAATCCCCAGCAGTCGACTTTCTCGAACGAACAGGCCCGGTTAGACCACGGCACGCCTATCATCCTGCTGATAAAATCAGAGGTACTGAAGGCCAGTGTATTCCGTTGGGTCATAGAGCCTTCCGATGTTGTTGTTAAGCGGGTTGGTGACAGACAGAGTGACCGATGCGGCGTCGGCATCGATGTCCACCGTCTTGACGTAAAGCTGCCACGACTTTATCGGTACCGACACATCGCCGCTGTCGAAGATCTGCCGCGTGGCCGTAATAGCTGTTAGCCGAGCCGCCCCTTTCCACTGCTTCATGAGAGCTTTGATGTCAGACGACAGACGCCCTAACTTCACCGTAGCGTCAATCACAGGAGTACCGCTCTGCTGACTCTCTTCGATTTCAAAGCGCGCTGGCGTGTACGTCTGCCTGCTGAGCGTCTTCGGGAAGAACTGCTTATCGACCAGGCGGACGTAGCCAAAGGATGGATGGTAGAACGTAATGGTGTCGTACAGTCCGCGCGTCGGGCGTTGCTGCTTATACTCCCTGAAGCTCGGCATTACGGCACCCTCGGTAGTGATTCCGGATCGCGCCCGTCCGGATAACCCGTGACAACGATATCCAGCCACGAATCCCACGGCGGCGGCAGTTCAACAATGATGTCGTCAAACTCGTCATCGGCGTTGTACAGGTGATTGGCAATAACGGTTCCCGTCCAGGTCACCACTCCGCCATCGATACTGGTTTGCACCGGCATCTGGGTGAAATGAAGCTCCTGGAGTTGCAGGCCACTACCACCCAGATTGATATTCATCCGGAACCAGTTCAGGCCCCGGTTGAGATAGTTTGGGCTGCGTAGCCACTGCTGGAATGCTCGTTCCTCAGCCAGAGTGAAGATCCACGTCAGTGACCAGGTCACTTTCAGGTCGTCGGTTTGATTCTCGAAGATAGCCGGGCCGACCGCTGGCTGATCGGTCTGGAAACCGGTATCGAGTGTCATGTTTTTGCTGGCCTTCTGCGCCAGCGGCAGCCAGTCGGGATAGTCGATAATTGGCATCAGCCCTGCCCTCTTGGCGTGCGTTTAACGTTCATGTTGCTGGTTATGGCGTTACTGATTGGCCCGCCGTTGTTCAGGTCAGCGACAATTACATCCACCGTCACTCCACCATTAGCATCCGTACCGGCCTGAGCATCGACCGAGGATGACGTGTAGTTCTTGATGTTGATTACCACCCCTCCACCTCTGCCGGCAGTCATCTCCTTGTTGCTGATCACCCTGCCATTGTCGCCCGGTATCATGTACTGCTTACCGGTGCTGGCCTGGTAAATCTCCGGCATGCCGCCTTCGCCGACTTGATACATCCCGCCTGCACTCACCGGGCCGCCATTCTTACGCTTACCAGCAACTCCCATAGCCAGCGCACCGAGAACAGCACCAATTCCTATGGCAGCTGCTCCACCGAGTGTACTGATAGACGCCAGCATTGCCGCAGGCGTCCAGGCCGCCGTTTGTGTCGCAGCTGCCGCGGTACTTGCTGCCGTAGTGGTAGCAATTCCTGCGGTTTGAGCTGCTGTCGAAACTGCCACAGCTGATGTCGTAGCGGTCTGGCCCATAATCGCCGACTTAACCCACTCGAGGCCCATCTGCACGAACGAGTTAACCACGCTGTTTAGGACTGTCATGCCAATGCTTCTCATCGCATCGCTGGCCGACATACTTCCGGTGACAATGCCGGTCAGCGCATTGCTGGCCACCGAACCAAGAGAGTCGAAAGCCGCAGCCGCTGCCTGAGTGGCCGCGTTCTGTTGCGCCCACTCTTCCCACATCGCAGCGTTACGCTGATCACGATACTGCTGCTCGATAGCGGCGCGCGCTGCCTCAGCCTCCCCGATCTTCTGCGGATAAAGCTGCGCGTAAAGCTGGATGTCAGCAATGTCTTTCTGATACTGGCTATCCAGACCTGCGGTTTTACTGGTTTTGCCCTGGATGGTACTGAACTTATTTGCAGCCTCAGTGCGCTCCCGTTCAGCCTTAGCCTGCTCACGCAATGCGTTGGCATTGTCCCAAGCTTTACCTGCCAGTTGGCCGGCCAGCAGAAGTTGCTCCTGCGTGGCTGTGTTGCCGAGAGACTGCTGCGCATTAAGCACGGCCTGAGCTCTGGACAGTTCACCGACACTGCCAGCTGAGAGCTCGGCCTTCTGCCTCAGCTCGTCCAGTTTTTGGTTAACAGTTTCCTGCGCTTTAGCGTACTGTTCTGCCTCTTTCTGAGCGGCTGACGCTCCACCCTTCGACTTGCTCCCGGTGGTCGTTGCCGTGGTTTTTATCTCGATCGGCTTGGTGTTGGCGGCGGCCTGAGATTCTTTGGTTACAGCCGCCAGATCGCCAACCAGAATGGCGGCTTTATTGCTCAGCCCGGCCAGCGCTTTGTTTTGCGCCTCCCAGCCATCAAGCCCCAGCCATGACCAGGTTCGGGCCCGTCGGGTAAACATTTCTGCCGTGCTGTTCAGATCTGAAATCTGCGCATCCGCTGAGATTGCTTTGCCCACCAGCCTGTCGAGCGCAGCTGTCATTGAATCGATAACTGCCACCAGGCCGTTACTCGCACCTGTTGCCTGGTTAACTGAATCGATCATCGACAGGAATGAGTTTGTCAGCGCGGTATTAGCCTGTGAAAGCGTGCGCGGGAGTTTCTCGAACTCTGCATTCACTGAGCCGGTTTGCTTCTGAATGGCGTTGAGAGCATCTTCTGCCGTCAGTTTCCCGTCCAGCATCAGCTGACGAAGTTCTCCGATACTTACACCCATCCCGGCGGCAATCTGGCGCGCCAGTTCCGGCATTTGCTCAAGGATGGAGTTGAACTCCTCAGCCCGGACAGTACCGGATGAAATTGACTGGCCGAACTGACGAAGAGCATTCGCCATTTCTTCTGTCGAGGATCCGCCAATGCGACCTATTTTCTGAAGTGTTTCGGTGAGCTGGATTATCTGGCCGTTGGTCGCTCCGGTATCGCGCAACGCCGTGCTGAGAGTTTCCCACAGCTTCGCAGTGTCCTGAAGAGAACCGCCAGTTGCCGAACTGATACGGATCAGATTCTGCATCGTCTGCGAGGCTGTTGTTGCGCTACCAGTAAGCCTCTCTATACGAGCGTTGAGCTGGCTCATGTTGTCAGCAGCAACGAGAAACGCCTTACCCCAGTCAACAACGAGTGAGGCGGCAATTGCCCCGGCGACGCGGTTGATGTTCGTCTGCAACTCATCCATCTTTTTGGCTGCATTGGTCGCCGAGTTGCCGATGGAGTCGAGCGACTTATTGGCCTTTCCCTGCGCCTTGAGCAAGCCAGATACATCGGCCTCGATGTCGTAATAAATCTCGCCTGCTTTCTCAGACATCAGTTCTCTCCGGGCATAAAAAACCCACCGAGTGGTGGGTTAGTTATTCGTTTCGTTTATTGGCATCGTTCGGTGTAGGCCGGCGGTGGGGGCGTATCTTTCGAGCTGAGGAAGTGATCACCAAGGGTGTAGTCGACACCTTTCGAGAACATCCCCTTCGATTTCATTTTCAGCTCAACGAAGAATGGATGAAACCCTGCATAGGCACCGAAACCGTTCTTTCCGTTAATCTCCCCGCAAACAACTGCGTTAACACGGCCATCATCGGCATCTGTCATCTTCACAACTTTCACGTTGCGGAATTGCGCGCTGCCAGGATCCAGTAGATTGGCGGACACTTCAGATTGTGCCAGCGAAATAGCCTTTTCCTCGCCCGGCTTGCAGCCAGCCAGAACCAGTGGAATCACCAAAGCCAAAAGTATTTTTTTCACTCTTATCCCCTGAGTTTTATTGTCGAGCCATATTACGCCCGGTCAGGCGATTACGGTACATCCATTATTAACTCAGGAGGCTTTCTTTGCTGATTTTTCGCGCTCAATCATTTCCTGCCAGCGGCGATCGTCATCGTCCATAACAGCGTCGTACTCTTCCCTGGTGAAGCCTTTCTGGTCAGGGTATTTGGCGTTAAGCATCATGGCGAACTCGGTCATGGTAAGGTTTTCAGCCTCTTCCCTGCTGATCCCGAAATGGTTGCGCGCCGCCATGATGTATTCAGTCGCATGAAACTCCGGCGTCGTTTCCTTGCTTTCGTGCTTCTGCAACTTACGAACCTTCGCCCGTCCGATAACGCCATGCATGATCAGTGACTGAGCTATCAGAATCAGGTTCTCCGGCGGAAGCGCTCCGCGGTGCCATACGAATGTGCGCCGGCCAGTACGTGAAGGATCATGCCATCCTGTCAGTTCAGAAACGTCCTCGTCACAGCAGGACTGAATGACGTTAATAGCCGATAGTAATGCATCACGCACAAACGCGGCAGAGCCTGCTGCATCAAGTGCCCAGCGCGGCAGCGAAACGTCACCGAAATAGTGGGCGTAAAATCTGCGCTGATGCTCTAGTATCGCACTGTGAATTTCGCGCGCCGCTTCAAGCATCTTTGCTACGTCGTCATTGAACAGCGCATAGAAAGTGCGAACGATATGTTCTGGCTCGCCGATCCGAGTCATGTTACGGAACGATGGCCGGAAGAAGTATTCACGGCCGCCAGCACCAATCAGGCACTCTCCAATTTCTTTCAAAGGGGTCATATCGCTCTCCATAACCAGTATCAAGGGCAGCACGCCGCCCTTTGTAGTGATTACGGTGCGGCAGTAACGGTAACGGCGCAGGTGTCGGTGAAATCACCGTCAGCAGTAGTAGCCGTAATAGTCGCGGTTCCCTCGGCAACTGCTGTCACCAGGCCTGTTGAACTGACGGTGGCAATCGAAGGTGCTGAAGTCGTCCAGGTGATCGCCTTGTTAGTCGCATCGGTTGGCTGAACCGCGCCGCTCAGCTGCTGGGTTGCGCCAACGACCAGAGAAGCAGTTGCAGGGTTAACCTCAACGCCAGTGACATCGATGGAATCAGCGACTTCAAACACAACGGTGTCGGCGTCGTAGACCTTCCACTCGCCGGAGAAGGTGGAGATATCGTTGGTACCGAAATCACCAGACCATGAAGTGGTGTTCATGTATCCCTGGATATAAGTACCGGCGTTCTCACCAGCAAAGTCGAAACGAACCCACAAGTTAGGCTGACGGCCTGCCTGAACTTCGTCGAAGATGTACTTCGATAGACGCCACGCGCCGATCTCGTTATCTTTGTCAGACTTGCGGAACTCCCCTTCTCCGGAGATTGTCAGATCCATGTTGTTGACCAGGTTCTCCACCAGCCCTTTAGCATCATCTGCCTCGGAGTTGATGGTATTCATCGAATAGTCGATGCCCTTGGTCGTCATAGCGCCGAGACGCTTCCATTCTGAAAGCGCTGGCACTGTGTCGGGGCAGCCAAAGGCCATGCGTAGCACAGCTACTTTCCCGATCAGCTTGCCAAAATCATTAGCACAGCCTTGCATGTGTACCTCTCAAATAAAAAAGGCCACCGGATGGCAGCCTGATGGGTTGGTGATGGGGTTATTCGCCGTAGACACACATGAACTGGAGTCTGAAGACCAGGCGGCCCTCTTCGGTCAGGATAGGTGCTGGCATGTTTCCGAGGTTTTGAATAAGGCCAAGGCATTCGTCGGTAATGTCGTTCTGTTCGACATAATTGATGATTTCCTGAGCCTTTTCAGCGGCTGCTCGGCGTTTATCCTTGGCGGAGATGATATCCACCAGCACGTAGTGGTCAGATCCGAGGTCATTTCGGATGTCGGTACCACCGTTAGGACGGAACACGATGAATGCGTCGGTTAACTTGGCTGTGTCGTCCCACGCCAGCAACTGAACAATGAAGCCAGTGGTAAGCCCGGCATCAACGAAGTAGTTACGCACTCGCTCATACATGGCTGGTGTCATACTGAAAGCTCCTTGCGCATCACGGCATCAATCTGGCTGCGGGTGTCTTCAAAGCCTTTGGTGAGGAACTCTTTCTGCGCGGTGGCGCGACGGAAGGTTTGCGGCACATTCGGATCGTGAACGAAAACAGCATAGTTGAACGCATATCCCACCCGACCTGTCAGCCGAACGCCGTTGTTTATCAACTCCCGATACTGGCTATTAAGCAGTGTTGAGGTGTCGATCGGAGTGTACAACGCGGCCTGGGAGCTGCCGATTATCATCGCTGACTGTAATGCCCGGACAACATTGCGCCCTTTCACGTCGTTGATAATGCGGTTGAGCCCGGCTTTCGACTGCTTAACGCCGCGTACTTTGATGCCCATGGCTACACTACCGTCAGGATGGCGTAATCATCCGCAAGGCGCTCGAACGTGTCGGCGTAACGGATAACTTGCCGCACCTCGTCGGCACCGGCGACAACCGGGTCAGCCTCGGTCGACACACCAATCAGCAGGTAATCACCCGCGGCGGCCAGCGCAAACTCCGTCCAGACGGTATTTTTCACGACGATTTCAGCGCCCAGGCTGGCTAACTTCTTGCTGAGTCCGCCCTCATAATCGCAGAGGATTTGCTCAGGTCCGGCATAACCAAGCGGATCGCCGTATTCGTCATTACCTTCCAGTTTGCGCCAGATGGTCGCCGTGGCGGTGTAAGACCAGTTGGCAACGCTGCTCATAGAGCGAATACCTCCACCTTCTCAACGATTCTGAAATCATCAAGAGGCCGCATCGAGCCTGATTGGCTGGCGAGGCGCCTAGCATCAGCCTGCTCCAGAAAGTCAGCTTTGGCTTTCTCGTAAGTTTCAGCATGCCGGCCAATAAACTTAACGCCGGAGTCGTTTATCCAGATGAACAGCGACCAGTTGTCTTCGCATTCAAAGGCATGGACTTCATAATTTTCAGCCATCTTTCCACCTCAGCACCTTCGCGCCAGTCGCCCGGATGCGCGGGCAATTGATGAACCACTCGCCATCCGATTTCACGTAGCCGGTAGTCTCCCGCCCGGTGTCGGTCATCACCCAGACGCGGGTGAACGAACGCGGCAGACCGTGCTTAACTGATTTGTACGTCATCAGCAGCCTCCGACCACCATGAACAGGCCGACACTGTTTCCGGCGCTGATCGGCAACTCGCTGGCGCAACCGCTGGTATCGAGACGGGCCAGTGAGTCGCGAAGCCAGGTGATGCTGTCGTCGCCATATTCAAACGAGCGGGACGCACCAGACGGTGCACCCTGCGATTTGATGCGGCGCGCACCGGAAGACGTAGCCATCAGCGCTGCTGCGTACATCAGGATCAACTTCGCGGTGCACTCGTCATACCCCGCGCCATCGAGGCACGGGATGATCTTGTTTACCACGCAGAGAATCGGCTCCAGCAGCGCGCCCGGGATGGAGTAACCCAATTCACCGAGGAACGCCTGCACGTCTGCCGCTGTGATTGGGTCAGCCATGGTTATTTCGCCTTCTTGATTGCTTCCGCCAATGCTGCTTCGGCTTCGTCAGCGCGTTTGGTTTCTGCTGCCAGTGCGTCGGCGTGAGCCTTGTCTTTAGCTTCACCATCGGCGATTAGCTTTTGGTTCTGCTCCAGTGCGTCGGCGAGTTGCTTTTGCAGGACAGACAGATCGCCTGACGGCGATGACGGCGTAGCCACTTCGAAGGCAAGCTTCTCGCCTTTCTTCTTATCGGTCTCCTTCGCCTTGCCAGTGCTGATCCAGCGCTCAGCTGTTGCGTCGTCCACATCCACCACCGAACCAACCTCCAGTTTGCGGAGGTTGGCACCGGCGTGCAGGTTACTTGCCACGATTTCTACCAGTGCCATAATTTATCCTTAGCTTGATGCGTGAATTACGGAGTATTTGTTGTCGATGTCCTGCTTGACCATCAACCCCATTGCACCCCAGGTGCGCCAGATGTAGTCGCTGTTGTACTCCGGCCGCGGAGATGCAACGGTACCGATAGCCTGGCCGACGATTGGAGCGATGACGCCTGCACTCAGTGGAACGATGACGATTTCGTTACCTGTGAGCTGGCTGTCTTCTTTAATCGCTGCAACACCGGTCAGTTTCAGGATTTCATCCATGATCGTGCCGGACTGGAAGTTGTCGGAGAAGTAGCGTTCCAGGTTGGAGATGATTTCGCCGGATACATACCAGGTCTGCTCTGCATACTGATTGTTTACGCGACGCATCTGATCACGCAGTGCGATTGCTCCAGCGCGGATGTCCTGAGACGTTGCTGTGTCAGAGGTAAAATCGATGTTCAGGCCTGAAGCGCCAAGGTCGATCTGCGCTACGCGCTCATCGTCACGCAACCCTTTCCAGGTCAGACCGTCAAACACTGCGAAGTTGCCAGCTTTGTCGCGGAAGCCGTTGAAGATGTAGTCAACGTAACGACGCTGAACGTCTTCAACCGAACCACGCTGCGCATCAGCCTGCGATTGCAATGCCTGCGGGCTGTTGAAAATTGGATCACGCCATTCGAACTTAAAGCCCGAGTCGTGGATAGGCACCATGGTGCCATCGAAGGAATAGCTACGAGCATCGAGTGCCGCGCCGACCTGTCCGGACATGGAAGTGTGAGCCCAGCCGCGGCCACCGGTACGAGCGTAGTCGTAACGAGACTGTTCGATTCGAACGGAGCGAGAAAGCGGCATTAGATCGTTCAGCAGAGTGAACTCGGTATTCGGCTCGAACTGCTGAAGAACAGTTGTGTCGAAAGCGCGATACAGGCGACGAATATCGTCAACTGCGTTCACCGCATCGAGATAAGGAGCGTTTTCTGCATCGCCACGGAACTGAGTGCGCGCCAAGAAATCCGCTGCTGCCTGAGCACTGGCGTTTCGCTCAATTTCAAGAGCGCGCCATTGCGCCTGATTTACCGCGAGGTTACCGGTCTTTTCACCGATAGACTTGGAGAATACAAACATATCCGCTCCTTATTTGATTACGACACGAAGCAGATCACCTGCCGCCGCTGTGTATGATTTGTCTTCCTCGACGTAGCAGCGCACTGACTCATCGCCAGCAGCCACCTTGACTCGACCATTTGCAATAGAGAGCGCCTGTCCCTTGGTGTAGGTGCCGGCTGCGGCACGAACGTTGAGGAACATGCCCGGCAGAGGCTGAATACCTACGACAAGCTCGCCAGCAGGGATAGCGTCGTCCACTGACAGGCAGCGCAGATAGTCTTTGTTGGCCACATACAGAATTGCAGCCTCATTGCCATCTACAGAGGCAGTGAACTTGTCCGCTGCACTGAAGAAGCCAATGGTTCCAGGAGGGGTTGATGCCGCAGCTGCGCCTTCACGGTTAAGAAGCGGATTAGGGAACACGCCGCCGGCGTGGATGATATGCTTTCCGTCTTTAGCCATTTTTTACTCCGGCATTTCGCTGACTGATTGGTTGTTAGTAGCCTGATGGCGGAATGCACCGTTCAGGCCGAAAGAGGTCTGGCACTTGGCATACATCGCGTCGAGCGCCTTACCGTCCAGATCTTCGACTTCTTCATCGCTCATGTTCATCCCCAGCTTCACAGCCGCGCGCTTTTCGCCTTTTTCTTTGTCGGCGTTAGCGTTCAGGCTGTTGAAAACGACGTCCACGCGATCGGCGAGTGTTTTCGCCCACGCTGGCATCTCTTCGTTATTGGTGGCCTGCTCTTTTTTCTTGGGCTTGCCGGTTTCCGGGTCGGTTTCTTCATCGCCTTTTTTCTTGGCGGTGGCTTCTTCGGCCTTCATCTGGTTGTATGCGTCCATCAGCTCGGCGTCGGACTTGCCTTCGGTCGGCTTACCAGCGGCTTGCAGCGCATTGATAATCAGTTCTTTCATCGGATCGTTCTCTCCGTTGGTTTTAATCTCGTACTCAGTGGGTTTGCGCACGACTTCTACAGGTTCGCCGACGAACACGGCCTTGCCGTCGTCATCGATGAGGTACTTTTGCTTCAGGTATTTGTTGTCATTGCGGTAGATGAAGCTGTCCGGCCACACCGTTTCAGGCCAAAGCCACTTATCTTCGGCTTCACCCTCGCGCAGCTTGTCGCTGATGGCGCGGGAGATGTCGTCAAAAGAGAAGTTGGAGGCATTTGTGAAGAAGAATTTGGTTTTGTTGATCAGGCCATCGCGGGTGCAGTCGATTCCGTCAGCAAGGCGGACAACTTCAATCTGTTGCTCATCACCTTCTGAGTTAACGAAGATGCCCACGCCCTCCTCCGGCGTACCGGCGCCGGGCTCATCAAGCAGCACCGCCACATGGTCAAACATCATGTTGGTGGCGATCTCGTTGTACTTTTTGCCCTTCGACTCGCCGTTGGCGGCGATACCGGAATACAGCAGGCCTGTCGAGATATGAATCGGGTCGGAGTTGGTACCGGCCAGCATCTCATCCAGGCGGTTAATCAGGCGCTTGCCCTTGTCGCTGGATTCGGCGTACTGGCGGTTAACGTACATGTCGCCGGTCACCTTCCCGTCTTTATGGCTTACGTTCTGTAGCCAGGCGCCGACGTGGTACTCGTTCACCGCCCGGACATCGCGCGCCGACACATGCTTGCCGTCCACTTTCGGGTGGCCCAGCGGCATCGGGTTACGCTCGAGCGTGTTGTAGGCCTTTTCGATTTCTGCTGCCGGGTACAACTTCCGGTTCATCACAATATCGTCCACGACAGGCGTGATGCCGCGAACCACGATATGTGGCTTGTCGTCGATGGTTTCAGTGGTGATGTTTGAAGCGGAGTTGACGACGGTCAGCACGTTAACGCGGTTGCGTTTCATGCTGGGTCCTCATTGGTGGATTGCAGGCAATAAAAAAGGCCGCCGTGGCGACCTATATTCATTGAATGTTTATACTATTGATTGCTTTATCTGGGCACGGTTTGAGAAGTAAAAATTTCATGAGCACGCGATAAAGCTAATTTAAATGCCTCATGCTCTGCATTAATTTCTGCATTCCCATAATTTATAGGGCCAAGAGGGTTCGCGTTTGGTTTATACCAAGTATAAAAATTGCTTCCTTCAATTTCCAATCCGCCCTCAAATATAACTTTACACACGACCCTATAACTACTTGAAAGCTCTGACTTGTTGATTTCCTTCCAGTCAAAGCTGACCTTTTTAATTTTAAAGTCTGCGTTTTTTGAATCCATTTTTAACCTCACTTATCCTGTAAGGCATTATCATTTCAGCAAAAAATCAAGTTTGCCAGGCATTTCTCTCTTTCTTCAGCTTATCCGCCAGCCCTTCGTTGAATATGCTGCCGTCGTCGTTGAGAAGCACCGGAATCTGGCTGCAATAGCAGTTGTACCGGTTGCCATTCTCGGCGTAGAAGTCCCGCACCTCTTCTGTGGTGTAGACCTTGCCGTGACGGCTGGCGTGCCAGGTGCGCGTCGTTGGTTTGAGCGCTGACAACCACAGTAGGCCGGTATTCAGCCCCAGCCTGTCGGCTGCCCAGTCCGTTTCGTTCCACTGTGCCTGCCTCAGCGCGCCGACATGCTCAGTCTGGGCGATGGTTTTGGCCTTCGACATCGACACATCGAGGCGCTTGCTGATGACGCTGGCCGTCTCGCGAGGATTCACCCCGCGCGCTAACGCATCGGTGATGATGTTGGCCAGGTCGCCGCGGGCTGTATCGCTGATGACCTTCCAGTCACTGAACGTTGTCAGCCTGGCCGCCGCAATCTGGTTCAGGTAGCCCGGGCTGCTTAAAAGCTGCTGTAGCGTAGTCTGACTGGCGTACACCTGAGACTGCACCGACAGGTTGGTGAAGGCGTTTAGCGTGCCGCGGTCATATTCCGCAATGACGTAGTCCATCGCCCACAGGTTCTGGCTGCCGCCATCAAGAAGCTCATCATCCAGAATCGACTGCACAACTTGCAGCAGGTCGGCCAGTTCAGCAGCTGTCATGTCATAGAGGAACTTACCGGCATTGACCTGATACAGCGAAGGCTCTGCACCTTCGTTGTTACACATCATCCATGACCGCTGCACGTTCGCCTCTCGCTGCTGTCCTGTCAGCCTTTGGTCAAAGAGTGCCTTTAGCCTGCGCTTAATGCTCAGATACCGGCCTTCGATATCATTGAACATCCGGCTAACCTGTCGCGAGGACTGCGTCGGGTCAGCTTTATTGCGCTGTACGATTGGCGTCCCGATTCTGGTTTGCGCTGTCATCATCATCTGTCAGCGGATCCTTATCGGTTTGCTTTACATCAGGGTCAGGTGGCTGCACGACCTTGCGAGGCTCAAGCTCACCAACTGCGCGGATTTCGTTTTCATCCACTGTCGGAGTGCCGTATGCCTGCTGGGTATCTTTCGCCACGACAGCCATTGCCTGCATGTTGGCAATCTTCTCTTTCTCACTCGGTGCGAGCAGATCAGACCATGCCAGCGTAACCTCTCCGGATGTAGGCGGGTCAATGACACCTACTGTCCAGAAGCGCTCAAGCACGCTCTCGACCACCATCGACTGGAATCCCCATCGGCGGCCGTTACAGCGCTTCGCCCAGTCCGTCTTGTCCTCATCTGAAGCAAGGCGCCCCGTCTGTTGACCAAAGAGTATGGTGAACGGGCATTGAATCGAAGATGCAAACTCGTTGGCGGCCACCGTCCATGTAGGGGATGGATCGGCTGCTGCAACGGAGAGCACCGACGGCGTGCCTGCCTGCATTACCAGGGCAGAATCAGTGCCACGGTTCATCTTGGCGACTTTGTCGTTGAGCGCTTCGCCCAGGTCTTTGTAGCCAGCGTCTGTGGCTTGCTTTGACAGGTTCGCAATGTTGGTTTCTTTGTCGAACGCAATCCCGAGCTGGCGACTGGCATTCTTCAGGAACCCTTCGGCACTACCACCCGATACCTTTTCAAGGTCGAGAAGTTTGTTGTAGCCCGCGCGCAGGAAAGGCACGCCAGAGAGCATGTTTTCGTCTTCCGAGCCTTCGCAGAGGATGATGATTCGCTCAGGGTGTACTGTAACGCCGCGTACCGGACCATACGTGCCATCATCGCCTACGGGCTGCTCGTTGAAGTTGTACGAAACTGGCTGGCCATAAGTTTCTGAAAGCGTGTCAGTATCGAAGTTGCCCGGCTTGATCTGCGATTCCCACGCGGGGATCAGCTTAACGATGGGTCCGCTACCGATATTCCTCAGAGATTTAACCTTCGCTCGGTCTACCGGCTCGTGCCATTCTCTGCCGTCCCGGAACTGAATGAGCAATGCCGAGTACCGGCCAACCAAGTTACGGCGATCCGCATCCTTAATTTTCGGCCAGTGTTTCTTCAGCAATTTAGTAGCTGACTTCTCCCATTCCGTTGTCTCGGTTGACTCCTTTCCGTCGTCGCCGTCGATGATCGTCGGGTTATCAACCCAGCACGAATCAAGAAGCTTATGAACGGCGGCAAACGCCACCGCGTTGCGCTCATAGGCCCGGTAGTAGCGGTCGAACTCGAGACTATTTGGATAACCGAACTCATCCCATAACTTTGTGCGTTTGGTATTTCCCGGCTGGCCCGCGTACAGCATGCGCTGCCGCCCGATAGCATCAGCAAGGGCATTAACGAGGAACTGCTCCCCGGTGCTTAATTCACTCACTGATGAGCTCCTTAGAAGAATACTGCGCCGACCTGTTTGTGGTTGTTCTTCGCTACGGCAAAGTAGCGGAAACTGTCAGCGCCGTGTGATGTGAAGTCATGAAGCGGCTTATCTTTCCAGCAGCCGCGCTTGTCGTCCCACTCCTTGCGGTAGCCCTCGAGGTGAGATATGCCCTCGGCACACTTCTCCTCATCGAATACACAGGACGGGAGGATTTCGCGAACCGACTCAATGCCGGTGTCTATTCCGACTTTCGGAACCACCTGAAACGTCATGCTGTAAACCTGCCCGTCGATTTCATACCCTTCACGGGCAAGTTCTCTGCGGGATTTGGCGTCAGCACCGAATTCACGGTTATCGATGTCGTGCGGCCCCCAGTGCTCACCGTACTCATAACCCCTATCCTTCAGCACCTTCATGTAATGCCGCAGGCCTTCACCAGAGTTTTCGTAGTAGTCGATGATATGGAACTCTTCGCCAACCTCGCGAACGAACCAGATCGCCGTGGAGTCACCCACACCGATATCCCAGAACGTGTGTACCGGGAGGTGCGAGTTATCAGGGATTTGGCCGATCCGCTTATTGGTGTAGAGCCAGCGGAACTGTTTGGCGTAATACGCGCCCTCGACAGACTGCTGGAAGGCCTCGGCCGGAATGGTCGGGTATTCGCGATTCATGTCGTCGCCGAGCGTTTTCTCTTTGGCGTAGTACCAGGCTTTCTGGCGTTCGTTGACGACTACGCCGTGCTTAGCCTCCATCTCGGCGAAGTACTCAAGCAGGCGCGCCGGCAGCGATTCAACTGGGTCGATTGCGTACTGCGGATTCTTCCACCAGGAGAAGAAGAAAAACTTCCAGTCCAGTGCGGATAAGGGCTTACCCTGCAACAGTGCTTTCTCTGCCGTCTGGCAGTAATCGAAGAAGTAACCCGCCCGGCCCTCTGCTGTGCTCTCGATAGTAGCGAAGCATCCGGTCGATACCGCCTCAAACGCACCAGTGACGATCTCACGGGCTTTGTCAGGATACTTGGCGCATATCTTCCCGAACTCGGAAACGTGCAGGTAACGCAACGTGCCGCCACGAAATGACGTGCTGACGTAGAGTGATCCGCCCTTCTTAAAAACGAGCTCGCCAGACGAATCGTTGCTGGCCGGGTTGGCCGCCTTTATCTCTGCTGGAAGCTTGTCGTATGCGTACTTCACCTTTTCGCGGAACAGGCGCTTTGCGTCATTCAGTGTATGGGCAATCAGGGCGCACTTCGCCGACTCGAACAGGGCCGCGTCGAGCTGGATAATGCACACCTCAGTGGTGAAACCGAGCTGGCGAGCTTTCAGGATGATGTTGCGAGTGTGGATCCCCTCGAAGTATTCCCGCTGTTCAGGCGTCATCCTGAAGCGCGTGGGCTTACCCTCTTTGTCGGTGATCCAGTAAAGGTTATTCAGCCGCCAGTCTTTGTCGGCCAGCAGTTTGATGTGCTCAGGTTTCATTACGCCCCCTGAGACAATGAATCCATCAGGTCAGAAACTTGCTTAACAGAGTTGTCGCCTTCAGGCCCGTCTATGTCGTAGGCCTGTCGTTCAAGCCCTATCAGGTTCTTCAGCGCGTCGCTCAGTGCCTTAACTGACTTAACGCGCTCCGGCATGCTTATGACCTTGTGGTAAATCTCATTGAGCTTGTCCTGGCCTTTGTCGTCGGGGTCGTACATCAGCTCTCCGAGCTTTTCCAATGCGGCCACGTCTGCGCACTCCGCCCCCAACTCATCAAACAGGGCACTAGTTATCTGCCGGGCGCGCTTAATGTCACCGCGATGTTCCATACGGACATTGGCGATTACCTCAGCCGTCGCTTCGATGAGTACGCGTTCATTAAAAGTGACTTCACTGCGTACCTGTTTGCGTACCTCAGCTTTGCGTACCAGATCGTCTGCTCGTTCTTTCACCTTCGCATTCAGATCACGCGACCAGTCGTCACGCTTGGCACGCTTGCGGATAGCGCCTTCGCTGATACCGTGCTGTGAAGCTATTTCTCGGAGGGACATCACTCCGGCCCGGTACGCCGTCTCGATGGCCTCCCAGTCCGGTTTGCTCATTCGTTACTCCGTTGTTTGTTCTTCTGGCTGTTCGATCTGATCTGCCGGTACCGGCGTAAACTGCACGCGCTTCACATCGGCCGGAGCGAAGTAAAGCCACTCGCCCGTCTCGGTCGCCAGCGGCACAAAGCCGTTTACCAACTCAGGCTGACGTCGTGACATCTTGCCCGTGAAGGTTTCACCTGTTTGGGTGGTTAGCGTGATTTGGTAGATGTCGGACATTGAGAGCCTCTTTATCCGCTTGTGGGGATATTGCCATTACGATGGGAATACCCATGGTGATGGAAACAAAAAACCGCCCGGAGGCGGCTATTTTAAAAAGTAACCTTAATGGATATCTGAAAGTCAACTGCGGCTTGGAGGAGCTCCCTCCAACTTATCTCGCGTTGTCTGTATAACTCATGACTCATGAATAACTCTTCATATCGCTTGCCAACTTCATTTTGCTCTCCTTCAAGACCAGCAAGGACTAACTCATGAAAAGCAACAGCAAGAGCGGGTTTCATAGTAGAGTCAATGAAATCATCCAACCTAAGATAATCCTTTCCAAATTTCCCAGCTCTTTCAACGGCTACTCGGTACTCAAAAGATGCTCTTTTAAGTCTCACCATTTGATTATGCCTTTCTTGTTGGATCCAAGATTTAGCTGCCCAAAAGGCTATTACTGCTGTAGCTATTGCAGCAAACGCTGAGATAATGGCACCTACCATTGTAAAAAATGTCCACAAAGGAACGTTAGCAGAATTGTTTAAAATATCCATAAATCGACACGTGTCCAGATTAACCATCAGGATTTATGATAACTAAAAATCTCTTGATCTCTTAATCTGCGACTCCCTTTATTTAATCTTTCCCTGTTCGATTCTTTGTATTGCCGCCCGGTCGTAATTGCACTGCCCGACAATTCCATAAAGCGTCGCGTTCATCGAAACACTGTCACCGTATGAGGGATTGTCTGGCAGATCCGGCACATCAATGCGCGACGTCAGATCCGCCGGAAGGTTCAGGGCCGGCTGCTTTATCACCCGGTATTCCACGGGCGGCTTCTGCTGCTGAGCGCAACCGCTCAACAGCGGCATCAGGAACAGGAGCAGCAGCGCACTTATCTGCCGCCAGGTAGCGCTTAATCTCGCTCTGTAGCATTCGGTTCTGCTTTGCCGATTCAGCCCTTTGCTCTGCGACTTCAGACATGACCACGTTTTGCCTGTTAACGGCGCCAGCAAGTTCTTTAACGCTCCCCGCCAGATCGTCATTTTTAGCCCTCAGGTCGTTGATCTGCACATCCTTGCCGTCGTTAAGCTGTGTCAGCCTGTCGTTAGTCGCTGTCAGCTGTTGGTTGCGGGCATTAAGCCCCCACAGGCAGATAGCGACAAGGATGATGAACGCGCAAGGAATGAGAATGTGCGCATTATTTTTGAAAATGCGGAATAAACTGATTAACCCGAACATAAAACCCCCTTAGCTTTAGTCAAGCGGGCTTTCCTGTCCTCCAGTCCGTTGGTACCACCGTTGATGATTCTGGTGATGCGGCTAACATCATCTGAGTCAGCGATAGCATTAAGTCCGTGATTGCTCCACCAGGCAGCTGCGGATTCAGCGGCATATTGAGGCTGAGTAAGTAGTTCCGGGCTCTTCACGATATCAACGCCAAGCTGATTCACCAGCGCGGCGTAATTCGCTTTCCCCGTCACCTGAATCAGGCCGCGCCCGCGGTAACGATATCCATCACCACTGTTGCGATCGCCGTTCCCGTTCCGGTTGGCGTAGATGATGCTGCCAATCATTTTCTGGTCGGCCGGGTGAGCATTCTGGCCCGAGTCAACACGGCCATATTTGAAAGCGTCTTCCTGGCTAATTCGATTGCCGAACATCGCCAGCAACGCGCCGTATCGGTAATTCAGGCTCTCTTCCACATGAACGAAGCCAGATGATTCATGCCCCACCTGTGCGAGGAAGTGCGCCTGCCTTAACGGTGTGCTTATGTCGTACTTCTGCATTGCTGCCAGCACGACAGGAAACCACTTCCCGGCCAGTGCCGCACTGGTGCCGGTTGCTTGCTGGAATTTACTGAGGGTCAGCATTTGCCTTGTCTCCCGGTTCATTCAGGCCAAGGCGACGGCGCGCATAGGCAAAAAGCGAATCCACCCCCACATACCCGACGCCAGCCGAGATAGGCCAGCAAAGCTCAGGGGGGAAATTCCAGTTGAAGATTGCCCATATAGCCGTGAGTGTCGGCTGAGCGAAGAAGCAAAGGATCCCGCACATCGTTGCGCCGGCGATCCGGTCTTTCCACTTTGATTTCGCGCCGCGCGAGGTAGCGAGTATCGACATGACAAAAGCCAGTACCGAATAGCCAGCTTCGTTTTTGTGGTTTACAAGCCACGCAAGCATCACCGCCCAGGTATCTGGTCTGTCTTGCATAGTGGTTTTCTTCATGTTCGCACCTGCTTGGTGCTGGTTGATTAGGTCAGGCCCTCGGGACGATTTAACAAGTAGGCGTGTCGATGATGGTTCCCGGAGCCTGGAATAAAAAACCCGGCGACAGGCCGGGAAGATGAGGGTAAGGCAATGTCGGCTCTCTGGCCGAAGGGTCCCAGGTAGTGGGTTCTGTGTGTGATGACCGGCACTGTTTTTCCGGCATTGGGAGCCACCCCATCATTTTAGGCACTTCTCTGGTCGCTACCCGGCGATCAACCCGGACGACCATCTCATATCCAGCGCATCAGCCTGCGCATTCACCACAACGGTTAGAGCACTGCGCGGCACCTTTCACCAATCCGCGAGGTCTACGGGTTCAATGCTCTTACCTGTTGTGCAGATACGAAAAAGCCCAAGGCGTTAACCTCGGGCTTGAATTCTTTGTGTCGACAATCAAAGCTATGGCGACGATATCAGATTTACATGAAATATATGCGTTTCAGTTCGGTTTTGCAAGACTTACATCTAAATTTGCCGCCTTTTGTTGTGAACGTGATCGCGTTACTGAGATAAGCGCACCGCTATCGAGTCGCTTAAAGCTGTTACGCATAGCCAGCCAGTGAGGCAGATAGGTTTCTGTCCAGGTGGATTTCGCCACGCCCGCCAGTTCCGCGAGCGCCTGGTATTCGTACGTCTCACGCCCTGCAAGATCAGCTTTGACGTCCTGCGCCGCCAGCCATATCAGTTTCTTCAGCCGCTGCATTGTCTTTCCGGCCACCTTCTTAGTTCCGAGCTGCTCCTGGAACTCTGCCCACGCCCACTGGGTGATCGCCACCTGGTGCTCGAAGCTAACGTTCTCACTGTAGTTCCACAGCAGCCAGGCTTTCTGGTGGTCTTCCAGAGACAGCACAGCTCGGCGCCATGACGCGGTACCGAACTCTACCGGGCTGATCAGCGCAATAGATGAGCCCTTAGCGCGGGACTGACTGCCGCTCATCGCCGGGCCATCAGGGTTAACTTTCCGACCGGTGACCGGGTCGGTGATTTTCTTCCGGCCCCGACTGCGCGCCGTCGCGGTGAACTGCGCGTTCTCGGCGAAAGCTACCAGTTGCCCTTTCGTCGCCCCGCTCAAATCTGCGGTCGCCACAATAAGCTGCTGACGTACGTATTCCAGTTGCTGACTGTTCATGCGGCTTCCTTCTGTGGCTGGTTGGTTTTGGTCTGGCTGTGCTTTGCTACTGGCGGCATGCTGGCGCGCTTAACGCTTTCTGCCTGATACCGGAGGAAGTCGGTATAGTTCATGCTGCCTCCCGCTGTTTCAGTGCTTTGAGCTTGGCGCGGTACTCATCGCGGATCCGGATGAAGTCTTCCCGGCGGTAGTTGGTCATTTCGTGGGGACCGTTGAGCCAGTCGACGTATTCCTGACCGTAACGAGCGACCAGGCCAGCTTCGTATTGCTGCGCGACCGTCGCCTCTTTGGCGGTGTACTTGCCGGCCCCGGCATTGCAGGATTTGCACTGCTTATGGGCGTTGCGTTCTTCAAATCGCAGCTCAGGATTAGCGCCGACCGTTTTGAAGTGGCCGCAGTCCCACTGGCCGCCATGCAGATCAGGAGGGTTGGTCTCGCCGCAGCTGATGCATGGCAAACCAGCATCACGCGCGCGGATGTAGGCGTTGAATGCCTGCTGAGCCTGCGCTTTGTAGTAACCTGCTGGCCGTAGCTCTGCCAGCCTCTCCTTACGTCGTTTGCGCCCAGCCTTCTCTGCCTCTTTCTGCTCCTTAATGCGCTTAGCGGCGGCTTTAACCTTCTCCTTCTCGCGTTCTTCCATTGCGAGGATTGCGCCGTGTTCCGGGCAGCACCAGCGGATCCGGATGTCATGGAATTTCGGCACGAAGTATTCGCCGCATACTTTGCACTTACGGCGTGATGGTTTACGCATGATTCCTCCGTGCCGCGAGACGCAGCCATTTCTGATCCACCAGGCGGGCGGTGTAGTCTTTCATCGTCGGGATGTCGGACGGATTAACCGCGGGCTTACGCTTGCGGCGCGCCGGAACGCGGAATATTTCGTTGGTGATGACGCGAGCGAGAGGATTACCCACGGGAAGCCCTCCACTCTTGCGCCCAGGCAATGCGCTTACTGGATGCTTCGGAGAACTTCACGCCGCGGTCGGTGCCGAACCAGTAAATCGCCTCGATGACATCGACCATGTAGCGCTTGCTGGATTTGGATGTGCGGACGCCGAAATAAACGCGGCCGCCGTTGATGCCCGGCGCGGATTTCTGCTCCTGGTCCTGAGTCTGATTCACCAGAACGGTGATGAGGTCCTTCCATTCCTCGCGGGTCAGCTTTTCGCCGTGCCAGACAACCTGGTCAGACAGGTCCTTCAGCAGCGGCCACATAAGACGGTTTTGCTTATCGGTTCGCGTCTCTTCCCGGGCCTCGACCACCATCGGCGCGCGAGGGTTTACCGGCAGGGTGCGAATGTACGCGATGAGGTTCTCTTTAACGGTGTCATTGACGATGCAGTAGTGCTGCTTCATACGCCACCTCCGAGAGGTAACGCAGAATGAAGAAAATCGCAGGTGCATTTCTGCATCTGTGACAAGGTGAGGAGTTCAGATTGTGGTCGCATTTAAGTCCCCTTAAATGCGCAGAAGTCGCAACCGGGTGTTCAGGCCGAATGCGACTTAATTATGGCTAGATGATTTCAGAAAATCAATTATTCTGGGTTAGTCTGAAAAACATACCCATCGGCTGTATCGTGGACGAAATAATAATCTCTATACCCATCTTCGGACCCAACCACGTTCAAACTTACACCCATTTTGTAGGGCGTATCCTGGAAAAGCCCATCACTTAGTTCACTCTTTTCTATAGTGATTTGATGATTTGCTACCGGCCCATTCCTACCCTGCCGGGTAGAATAGATATATTCAGCATCCATATAGTCGCTGAAATGTTCTCGCGTGAAAACCTTCACTTTTTGCATCATTAACTCTCCTGCTTTAGGTAAACCGGATCGGTACCTTTCGGTAAAGTTATCGACTTCTCACGATAAAACTTCAGGCGTTCAAGGAAGTAATCGCGTAAATGCTCGGGCTGCTCGCGCATCACAACTTCGGCAATAACCGGCATGTTCAGGCGCTCTTTGTACACTACTCCGGAGGCCGCGAGGTCAACATTAACCTTGTCACGTTCTTCCTGGCTCTTTGATGCTATGTTGATTTCTGACATGATAAAGGCTCTCAAAAGTCCTCAATTTCATACATATCATCATAAGGAAAATGACATGGCCATTAAGGCAAAGGATATAGAAATTCTACACCAGTATGCCCAAGGAGTAATGGAACGATCCGAACATCACGCTAAAAATGTTGGTGTCGTTGCCCTTACGCTAATTGGCGGCGTCATTTGGAAAGCGATGCCTGGCTCTATGGAAATTAGAACCCATAAAGGCAGCCTTGCAAATATGGTGTGGTGGAAAAGCGAAGATACCAACAAAAAATACGCAATTTCATACAACCACGATACTCTTGAAATCGAAATAAGGGGTGACTCAGCAAAAGGCGAGGTTTTATTTAGCTTAAGCAACAGCACTAAACCTGAGGATGTATTAAAAATGCTGTCGCAACTTTAAAAAAAGGCGGCATATGGCCGCCTTTAGAACATCCTAGTTCGGTGCCGCAGGCAGTGGCATCCAGTGGGTTATCTCATTGCTCTGGAATTGCGCTTGTAATTCGCTCTTGATGAACCACACAGGTCCTTGCCGTTTGCTTTCGCTCCACCACCCCCAATAACTTCCGTCATCGTCCGGCATCCACTCACTGCAAGCCACCAAACCGTCTGGTAACTTGTTAGCCGTCGTTACAGGTTCGGCACCCCGAAGCATGGAGGCGCGGCAGGATAAGATGCCGGCCTTAGCCTTGTGCCATGCGTCGTGGTCACGGTCTGAGATATGCAGAACTTCTTCCATTGCTGATAGCAGTTCATCATGCTCAGATACCGGCGCTGGCGGGGCGGTGTAAAGCGGCGTTTTACCCATAGGATGATGATTGCATTTCGGGCAGACGTCGTTTTCTCGCCAGTCCTCAATTGTTTCCCAGCCACAGCAACCGCAGTCATAGCGCATGTAATCTGGCTCCGCTTCGAGCGATGCCAGCGCCAGCTTCATCGCAGCCAGAGCATTGGTCGCGTCTTCGTTTACAGCGCCTGGCGTCGCATCACGCTCTTCTTCAAGCTCCGCGATGGTCGTCAGGAGCCATTCTTTGGTTAATGTCATGGGTTAGTCCTCAACCTTTCTACCGCACATTGGGCAATGGTTAAACTTATTGGCAAAACCCGGGTGAGGGATCGCGTAATGACGCGTGCGCTCATTCCAGTCGGCGATTTTCTTTTCAAACAAGGCAACGCTTTGCTCCCAGTCGCCCTGATAAATCTTCGTCGCGCCGATCATCCCTGTTACACAGCGGAGGCATTTTTCAGCCATATCACTCTCCTTTACCGGCTGCGGCGGCCACCTTCACGCCAGCTGCATGAATCTCGTGAATGGCATTGTCGTTACCAGAACACCACCCCTCGGCATAATCCCGACTGAATCCGCTCATGTGCATCACTTCGCCAACGCTGAGCTTTGGAAGGTTCACCTCCCGCGCCTCCAGCTCAGCAATCCGCGACTCTGCGGCTTCCAGCTCATCCAGCAGCGCCAGGATGTAGTCATCTCCATGTTTTTCGGCGGTTTTACGTAATGCGCGTTTGTCGATGTTGCTCATGACTGCACTCCTTTTCGAAGCTGAAGTGCATAGATTTCCATAGCGTCAATTGCCGCTACCATCCCATCACCTTCTCGCTCATCCCAGGTTTGTTTCTGTATCTCGGCTGAGCACATCTCCACACCCTGCGCACGCACTTCAGCCAGGAAGGCGTCGGTCGCCGGGGTTTCATTCAGGGCACGACAGACATCATCATTTCCGGATATGTTTTCTTCCCCACAAGCTTCGCAGACAGTAAATCCAGCGGCATGGCAGCTAATGGCATCTTTTAGCCCAGCGTTCTCAGAAGCCAGCTTTTCGTAATCTGCATAACTCACCAAGCCGCCTTTGTCGTCTGCAACAAGGCCAGACTGAAAATCGTATCTATAACGTTTCACGCTCATACCCCTACCCTCCCCCAAACCATCAATACCCTTCTCATCGCCGGACTGTTGCGGCACTCCTGGCAGATCACGTTCGTCTCTGTGCGCTGCACCAGCTTCGAATTTCCCTTTGGCATGGCCGGTATGGTTTCCGGTGCGTATTTCATGCCGTAATCGGTCAGCCGATAAAGCCGCTGGCCGTGCTTTCCCTCACAGGTGATCAGGCCGTCTGCCAGGAGCGAGCTGACCGTGCCTGACATCTTTTTGGTGGTCATGCCGATCATCTTGGCAATACGCCCACTGTTCAGGCCCGGATTATTACGAAGGGCTGCAAGAATCTGCCCACGGATTGTTATGGTCATCAGAACCCCCCTTTCTTTTTCGGCTGCTGCTCACGCCCGCGGCGTTCTGCGGCGGCGGCCTGCTGGTCTGTGTCGTAAATTGCCCCGTTGATCTGATTGCAATAAACCGTGCCGGTACTGCCATGGCGGTTGAGTCGCAGGATTAACTCTGTTTCGCCAGGCGGAACGCTGTCATCGAAAGCACCTTCTCGGTGGATACCAACCCAGTAGTCGCAGTCCTGCTCAATCTGTCCTGTGTCGCGGGAATCACTCGGCAACGGGCGTTTATTCACTCGCTTCTCCAGTTCGCGGTTGAGCTGGGTCAGCAGCACGACGACGCAGCCAAGCTCTTTGGCGAGATTCTTCAGACCTTTGGTGATCATCCCGTAGGCCAGGTCATTACGGTCGGCTTTTTCGGCGGTCATCAGAGTCAGGTAGTCAACCAGAATCATTCCTACGCAGCCCTTCTCGCGCTTGATTCGGCGGCTTTCGCTAACGATGTGCGCCAGTGACAGGCCAGGAGTATCGTCGATGTACAGCATGTCGATTTCACTCAATCGCCCGGCGGTGGCGATCGCCTTCTTAAAGTCGCCGTCGTAATCGCCCTGGTACTGGTCATCGGCGTCATCCGTGGCTGGCATGTAAAAAATGCTCGGGTTAACTCCAGACTTCTGACCAACCAGTTTTTCGAGGATCTGGTCGCCTGGCATTTCCAGGCTGAACATCAGAGCTGGCTTTTTCTCACGAACCGCGCAGTTGATCGCCATCTGCCCGTACAGGGTTGTCTTGCCCATCTTTGGCCTTGCGCCAATTACGAACAGAGAGCCTTTAACCAGACCTTTCGGCGCCAGCAGTCGGTCGAGTGACGGGATGCCGGTGCTCATGCCGCGCTGTTCGCCTGAAGGGTCAAAGCGTTTCTCCAGATCTGCTACCCAGTCATCCATAACCTCGCCAAACGATCTCAACCCTCGGCGGCTGCCGGTTTTTGAATGGTCTGCGAGCTGGGTGAAAATACCCTGAATGGCCTCGTACTTCTGCGTGGCGGTCATGCCGTTGCGGGAATACAGCAGCTCAGTAGCTTCGGTCAGGCGGCTGATACCGTAGCGCTCCATTGCAGCTTCCCGGACTGATGCAGCGTATGCCACGATGTTTGCAGCGCTCGGTGTGTTTTTTGCGATCTGCGCGATGTAGGCGAAACCGCCGATCTGCTCCGTAAGTCCTTTGCTCTCCAGAGCGTCGAAAAGCGTCAACCCATCGACTGGCTTGTTAGCTCGGAACATGTCACGTAATTCAGCAAAGACGATCTGATGAACCCGGATGTAAAACGACTCAGGCTTGAGCATTGTCAGCACTTTTTGAACACGCTCGCTGTTGTCATCGTCCAGCAGGAGTCCGCCGATGACGCTCTGCTCTGCTTCGACGTTGTGAGGTACGGTCAGGATTTCAGAGGTCATCACAGGCCCCCTCTCGCGTTTTTGCGTAGACATCGACATTCAGGAAGTATTCGAGAGCCTTGCGGCGCCATGTGCGCCCGGTGCGCTGGTCTGGGCGGTTCTCCAGCATCCAGCGGCAGTTGGTGGCGATGTAGCTCAGATAGGATTCCCAGTCACTCAGGGTGAATTTATGGCCATCCAGTTGCTGAGTTACTTTCCCGGCCTTCTGCCAGAACGAGCGAATCAGGGCCCGGCGTTTGTCAGTAAGGATTCTGATGCTCTGTGCTTCCGGCAGTACGCGATGGTAAACCTCGACCACCTGCTCGCAACTGAGAGACGGTTTTTTCTGCTCTGGTTTTTCTGCTGCTGATGCACTCTCTCTTACGTTAGTAAGAGAGTTATTTAATATATTGTTATCTGTGGACACTGGCTGGACATCGGCTGGACACTCCACCTCCACAGGCATTGGTACGACTGCGTTTGCGCTGGACACTGGCTGGACATCGGCTGGACAAAAATTTGACTGATATTCATCATATTTGACCACTTTCAGAACAGTAAAACGGTTGTTCGATTTGGTGGTGATCATGCCCAGGTTCTGGAATTTACGGAGCAGTGATTTAACGCGATCAGCGGTTAAACCGGTTTCCATTGCCAGTGTGTTGCGCCCAGTGATGAACTCTCCGCGTTCGCAGATCACATCGCCGACATCAGTCGATACCAGTGTCTGTTCGTGATTAGCGCGCAGGAGCAGGTGAACCCATAGATGAGCCGCTTCAGCGTCCTTGTAGAACGGCACATCCATAATTTTACGGTGCAGCAAGGCAAACCCCTTACCGCCATTCGTACGCGGTTTCTGGAGCCTTCTGGCCTCTCTGGCTTCGGCTAAATTGGATACGTTACCCACGGCCACTCTCCTTACGTTTCAGTTCTTCCAGGATGGCGCGCATCTTCTCTGCAACAATCGGGTTAACCGAGCGGATGAAGCGGTCGCGGGTTATGTTTTTATGTACAGCGGTATGGTAATAGCGTGGATTTTTTGCCATTATTCCTCCTGCAATGAGTGCACACGATTTGCATCTGAAGGCCAGTTCTGTTCGCGCAGACTGGCTTTCGCCATTTTTGATACTTCCCATCACATAACCCCCAGCATCGATGTAACCATCGTCATCAGTGGGCCTACCTGCTCCGGCATGAGGCGGAACAGCGACGCTATACCCTCGCTCACCTCTTTCAGCTTCTGATGCTCTGGAGCGTCCAGAAGCACGGCCTGTTTAGCCTCTGCGAGTTCTTTCTCGGCCTCAGCCAGGCGAGACATTTTGCAATCGGCACCGATCAGGCGAGTGCGATACTCAACCGGCAGGACCGCCATGATTGCGGGTGTCAGCTGGCGCACGTTCTCGCGGTACTGTTCGGAGTCGAAACGGTTATCCAGGAAGCGAAAAAGTTTCTGGCGCGCCCGGCTAATGTCTTCCGGAAAGCTGATAGCGGTCCCGCCCTGCTCCCGGTATTCGTTGATGATCAGCGCCGAAACGACGTCCTGATTGTCCAGCGCCGACGACCATGCCCGGACCGCATCGCGGATCTTTTCGTGGTTCGGCGCCGATTTAGCTTGAGCGCGGTTTATCATCGCTCCCGGGTGTATTCCGGTATTGTGTTGATACGCAAGTGAATGCATTGCTTTCCCTTTCGTTGTTAGGGCCGCCGTTAAGCGGCTGTGTTATTCGCCCCAAGCAGTTGGGCGAGATCAGGACGGATATCTGCTGGTTTAAGCTTGCCGTTGGTTGCAGTGACAATCTTCATTACGTAGCGGGCATCAATGCCGCCACCGTGCAACCAGCGCCATACCGTCGGCTGCGCCACACCGCACAGGTCGGCTAATTTCTTCTGGCTACCAGCTATATCAATGGCGCGCTGGATGGTTTTGTTCGTCATATTCCAATTCCTATGAGTATTGGTGTGGATTGATAATAGCAATGCGTATTGATTTAGGCAATAGCTAAACGTGTTTTGACCATCAATACGCAAGCGTATAAATTTAAACTCATGAAAAAAGAAACTCTTGCAGAACGCCTGAATCAGGCGATGGAACTATCTGGCATGTCTCAGGGTGCTTTGGCTAAGGCGTCTGGAGTAGCTCAGCCCACTATCTGGAGGCTGACCAGTGGCAATGCCCGTGGTTCAACTAAAATCGTTGAGATAGCCAACGCGCTTGGCGTTCGCTCTGAGTGGCTTTCAACCGGAGTTGGCCCGATGCGTGACGATGGTCAAATGCCCGCAAGTTCTCAGCCAAAAACCGAGCCTGGACCTACTGACACATTCCGTATTGAGGCGCTAGACTTCTACGTAAGCGCTGGGCCTGGAGCCATCAACAGCGAGTTCGTAGAGGTGCTTAGATCCGTGGAATATTCAGTCGAAGACGCTCGCCGGATGTTCAATGGCAGGAAGGCAGAGCAGATCAGAATTATCAACGTTCGCGGTGACAGCATGTCTGGGACAATTGAGCCAGGTGACTTACTGTTCGTAGACATCAGCGTCCAGCACTTTGATGGTGATGGCATCTACGCCTTCATCTACGACGACACATCTCACGTGAAGCGCCTGCAGAAGATGAAGGATAAGCTCCTGGTCATTTCCGACAACCAGACTTATCGCCCGTGGGAACCGATAGAAAAAGAAGAAATGAACCGGATACTCGTGTTTGGCAAGGTGATAGGCAGCATGCCGCAGACGTACAGAAAACACGGATAACATACCCAGCTACCAATCAAGCCCAGCCATAGCGCTGGGTTTTTTATTGCCTGCAGCTAGCCCGCTCATCACAGCAATCCCCGGCCCATTGAAAACACGGCCCGAATCTCACTCACACGAAAAAATATCAAATTAAATTCCTTTAGCTATCAACACATTAATAGCAATTGCTATTATTTAATATCAATACGTATTGCTATAAACAATACTCATCGCTATTATCAACTCATCGAAACGAAACATCGACAGCTGAGCGAAGTTAGCCAGCGGCGGACAGCAAGTCGCCTGCTTTTTAACAACATGCAGATTTACAGCGTCAATGACCTGTTAAGACCCCTACACGTAAACGTGCTGTATCACCGGGTGCGATCCGGTCGGTGAGAGAGTATCCCCGCGCGAGAGCGAGAACGGCGTGAGAACGGGCAACACTGGCAGGGAGTTGGCGCTGACCAAAACAGGGAATGTTTTGGGATTAGATGAATGCGCAGGCTGATGCGCGGGGTGGAGCGGCCCGGGTGGCTAGTGAATCAAGACAGGCTGTAAGACAAGCTGTGTAAATAACTGGTAAGCCGTAGTAGCCAATAAAGCAGGTGAAAATCATAACGTCTATCCCGCTTCGGCGGTGGCAGCTAACACCTGTGATAGTCAATGCTGGAGATCAGCGCCGGCCATCCAATCACCAAAGCATTTCGATTCATCAACCCACGCAACAAAGGAGCTTCTATGCGACGGCAAAGCTATATCGCTCACAAATAATCGGTACCACAAATGCTTTCGGAAACCCCGGCGATGTCGGGGTTTTTGGTGAGTGCTTTGGGCTGGCAGACGGTTATCAGCTAGTTGGTGAGGTAATGGCTCACCAAGGCGACGACGGCCTTCCCTGCTTCATTGTGGGGAGCCAGCACCAAAGCATTTATCCCGCATCAGCGGGTAACGACAGAGGATAAGGCGATGAAAACAAGTAGCGGACAAGAGATTTTAAAGGGCTTCAATGTTCGGGATATCTCTGCTGATTATGACGAGCCAAGGTTTGATGTTTTGTTTGTCCATGATGATGGCAAATGCCGGTATTCAAACGATGTTTTTGGTTCTGAGCAAGAAGCCATCAGTTACGCAGAAACATGTAATGCCAACACAGCAGACGATGAGTGCTGGGACTACTACCAGCACTCTTCAACCAGCAACGACTGGAAGCTGATTCAACACATTGAAGCTAAAGCCGCCTAACCAGCGGCTTTTTTCATACCTCACCGTTCTCGATGAGTGCGGTTAGTTATGACAACCGGCGGCCATCCACCGCCCATTGAAACACTGAATAAATGCGTTGAAGTCTTGTATTAACCGTTCCGTTCGCCGCGATAAGGCCAAGAGGAAATCATGGTAAATCAGCAGCAGATCAGAGAGGCCCAACGGCTCGCGTCGTTCGCGGTACTCCATCGCAATGCTCCGGCGTGGGAAGAAGCAAAGCGCCTTTACGCCGTCGCTATCGGGAGGACTCTTCACTGATGGAAACTTTATTCGCTCTCGTCCTGACCGTGGCAATGACCAACGGTGATTATCAGGATGTCATTCTTGGCGTTTACGACAGCCCGCAGGAATGCAGCCAGGCAGCTTCAGAGCAAAAAGTAACAGCCGAATGCTGGCCGGTAGAAAGCATTCTCCGCAACGGCGAGTTCCCGGCGAAAGACATCGCGCAGCAGTAACCACCCTATTCAACCGATCGGCCTGGCATTACGCGGGCGGGATCTGCACATCCAAATTTCAGGAGAAACCATGAGCGAAATAACGGACTTAACTGTCATCGAAATCAAGCCGGAACAGGCGCCGGTGCTGTACGTAGCGGGCGGCCTTGATGCTTACCTCGAGCAAATCCGCCAGGCAGTAAACGAAGTGCCGGACCTGTCTACGAAGAAAGGTCGTGACCGTGTCGCTTCTCTTGCGGCGCAGGTGTCCCGCAGCAAGACGGCAATTGAAAAGCCGGGGCGAGAGTACCTGAAGCGGCTGAAAGAAGCCGTGCGCCCGGCTGAGGCAGAAATTAAGCGATTCGTTGATGCATGTGACGAACTGCGCGATGCAACCCGCCGCCCACTCACCGAATGGGAAGCCGAGCAGGAACGCATTAAGGCTGAAGAAGCCATGAACGCGCTGCACGCCGAAGCGCTGGAAATGAACGAAGAGTTCGACCGCCAGCGCGCCGCGCAGATCGAAGCAGACCACGAAATGGCTCTGCTGATGAATGACAAGTTTGACCGCGACCGGGAAGAGCAGAGCCGCCTAGCGGAACAGGAACAGCGTGACCACGAAGAACGCATTAAGCGCGAAGCGGCAGAACAGGCCCGCCGCGATGCCGAAGCGAAGCACAAAGCGGAGATTGAAGCCGCAGCGCGCCGTGAAGCCGAAGAGAAAGCCCGCGCTGAACTGGCGGAACGTCAGCGCATCGAAACGGAGCAGCGTGCAGCACGTGAGAAGCAGGAAGCGGAAGAGCGTGCACGACGTGAAAAAGAAGAAGCCGTTGCCGCCGAGCGCCGCCGCCTGAAAGAGGCAGAAGCAGCCCGTCTGGCCGAAGAGCAGCGTATAGAGGAAGAAGAAGCGCGCCGCGCCGCAGACAAAGAGCACCGCCGCACCGTCAACCGTCGCGTCATCGCCGACCTTATAGCTCAGGGTATCCCCGAAGAATTCGCGCAGAAAGCACTGCTGGCGATTGCTGGCGGCAAAGTGCAGGACGCGCACATCAAATATTGAGGTGAATCATGAATATCACATGCGAGTGCGTAGACATGCGCACGTCCGTTGGCCCCCACAACACCATCAAAGTTGAGATGGAGGGAGTTGTGCTGGCCGGTACCGTTAAAACCCGTGACGTCCTCCCCCAGCTCGACGGAGCAGAAGTCATCGAGTGGCTGGCTGAGCAGGGTTACGTCATCACTCATCAGGAGCGCGCAGTATGACGGCCGCAGAACGGTGGGATGAAGAGTCATTCCTGCGCCTTATGCGCGACGTGCTGCCGGAAAAGCCGGAGGGTGATGACGAGCCAGTTAACC
Source organism: Enterobacter cloacae complex sp. (assembly GCF_900322725.1). Taxonomy (NCBI): domain Bacteria; kingdom Pseudomonadati; phylum Pseudomonadota; class Gammaproteobacteria; order Enterobacterales; family Enterobacteriaceae; genus Enterobacter; species Enterobacter cloacae complex sp. Next base: position 4,751,365 of record NZ_LT991957.1, read on the forward strand.
TGGCCGCCGAACGGCAGAACCCTGTCATTAGCTGGGATGAATTTGCGGGGAATTACACATGAACCTTGATGATTTAGATGCGCCATTTGCCAGTGAGGATATTGAGTGGCGCATTCAGCAGGTGGGTAAAAACAATAACGGAATCTGGGCAAAGGTGCTGGCCTATGTAACTAACCGCGCAATCATGAAGCGGCTGGATGAAGTATGCGGCAAAGCTGGCTGGCGTAACGAATACCGCGATATTCCGAACAATGGCGGCGTTGAGTGCGGTATTTCCATCAAGGTTGAAGGCGAGTGGATCACCAAGTGGGATGCGGCAGAAAACACACAGGTTGAAGCTGTGAAAGGTGGTCGCTCTGGCGCCATGAAGCGCGCCGCCGTGCAATGGGGGATCGGTCGTTACCTCTACAACCTGGAGGAAGGGTTCGCAGTGGTTTCAGCAACGCGCGCGCCCGGGTTCCAGTACGCCAAATCAAAAGAGGTTGGTCAGTTCTACTGGAAAGCTCCCGCACTGCCTGCCTGGGCACTGCCATCAGGAACTCCAATCGAGCAGGACCAACAACCGCATGATGGTCACCAGCAGCGAGACCAGGCACCGCAGTCAGTGGATGCGGACAAAATCCTCGCCGAATTCTCTGACTACGCCAACTCGGAAAATGATAGCGATCGGCTTAAGCATCGTTATGAAGAAACATGGAAATTGCTGAACGGCTTTGCTGAGCACCAGGGCAAATGCAAAGACGTAACTGGCATTCGACTCAAAGAACTTAAACAGGCGGCGTAAATGGCTAGCAAAGGCGTAAATAAAGTGATCCTCGTCGGCAACCTCGGGCAAGACCCCGAGGTCCGTTATCTTCCGTCCGGCGGCGCAGTGTGCAGCCTGACGCTGGCGACATCTGAGTCATGGCGAGATAAAGCCACTGGCGAGCAAAAAGAGCAAACGGAATGGCATCGCGTTGTTCTGTTCGGAAAGCTGGCTGAGGTGGCCGGGGAGTACCTGCGCAAGGGCTCTCAGGTTTATATCGAGGGTCAACTGCGCACCCGAAAATGGACAGATCAGGCTGGCGTGGAGAAGTACACCACGGAGGTAGTGGTAAACGTCGGCGGCACAATGCAGATGCTTGGTGGCCGTCAGGGCGGTGGAGCGGCACCGGCGGGTGGCAGTCAAACGCAGGGCGGGAATCAGTTCAGCGGCGGCGCACAGTCTCGTGCACAGCAGCACTCGGCACCCGCCCAATCTAACGAACCGCCAATGGACTTCGACGACGATATACCCTTTTGAATCATCTCCCGGTCAGGAGAAACCAATGAACAAATTTACCCCCGAATATCGAAAACATCTTCTCCGGCCAATCCCTGACCGGAAACTTAGCCCGCAAGAACGCGCCGATCGCAAAGAGCTTTACCAGATCATCCGTGAGGAGCGTGAGAACGATACATCACCGGCAAAACCATCGACTTACAGGCCATGTGATCCATATCTGAATGACAACCGCAAAGGTCTTGGCGGTGCTTCAAGGAGTGACTAATGACTCACGCTCACGACGACATCAGGGTTGGCACACTCTGCCTTCCCTTCATTGGTAACGGCTGGCTAATGCCATGGGGTGAAGTGGTCAGCAATCCATTAAAGGCGCAGCGGCTCGCTGAGGAATATCGGGTAAGGCAGGAGGTGGCATGACAGCGAAATACTCACTTCTGTATGTTGACCCGCCATGGGCTTACGGCAACACCATCAGTAACGGGGCTGCCGCCGATCACTACTCCACCATGAAGCTCATCGACATCAAGCGCCTGCCAGTCTGGGAGCTTGCCGCCGAAAACGCGGTGCTGGCGATGTGGTACACCGGCACGCATAACCAGGAGGCCATCGAACTGGCCGAAGCCTGGGGCTTTACCGTTCGCACGATGAAAGGCTTTACCTGGGTGAAGTTGAATCAGAATGCCGAACTGCGCATCAACAAGGCGCTGGCCGAGGGTGAAGTCACCGACTTTTACGACTTCCTCGATCTGCTTAACGCCGAGACGCGCATGAACGGCGGAAACCACACCCGGGCCAACACCGAAGACTTGCTGATTGCTACCCGCGGCGCCGGGCTGGAACGAACGCACGCCGGGATTAAGCAGGTGGTCTACAGCCCGCTCGGCGCGCACAGCGAAAAGCCGTGGGAAGTGCGCAACCGGCTGGAGCTGCTTTACGGTGATGTGCCGCGCATTGAGCTGTTTAGCCGCAGCGCGGTTCCGGGCTGGCATCACTGGGGAAATCAGGCTGAATCACCGGATGTTGAGCTTTTCCCAGGTAACATCCAGCCCATCTTCAAAGACGGGTGGAGGGCAGCTTGATGCACACGACCCCAGAAACAGACAACGCCGTCCGCGCCGCCTGCCGCCGCTGCACCGAAGAGATCCAGCAGGCCATGCGCAAGAAGCCAAAGCCTAACTGGAACGAAACTGTGCCTCCCATCATCAACAAGCATCACAAGAAAATTGAAGCTCTGGGAGTTAGCCTCCTGGAGTTCGTCGTATACACAGGGCGGCTTAATCGCCGCTTCGGAGTTGAGTCGTGACCAAATACGCGAAACTGGATAGCGAGGTGTTAAGCGCTATCGGTGCTCAGCCAACCTCGTTTTCGGAGCTATTTAGCCCTTCTGTCAGACAGGAATGCCTCGTCATTGCTGAAGCAGAAGGAAAGCATCCAATGGACGTCTTCCGCATCCTTGACCGCAGGCTCCAGTCACTCAGGAAGCTTGGAGTTATTCAGCACGTCAAAGGTAAAGGGTGGATACAGCCATGAAATCACAAATCACCAGGTCGCTAAAGCGGCCTTTTTTATTGCTGGCATTCACATTCAACCGAATTAACCGACAGTTCGCGGAGTGAGTATGGAAGAGTTTAAAGGCACTAAAGGTCGCTGGGTTTATAGCGCAGAGACAGGAACAATCCGCAGCGATGGTGGGCTTCTCGCTGAGTTACTGATCAATGGCTCAGAAGACGATAACGGCGCGCTCATGGCCGCCGCACCAGATTTACTGGAAGCGCTACAGCTAACCGAAAAAGCAATGGCAGAAGGTCGAAACATTACATACCCGGAATGGTACGGCGTAATCAACAAAGCCCGCGCGGCCATCCACAAAGCCCTCGGCAAGGAGTGACCATGGCAGATATCATCGATACCGCAGCAGAGATTGAAGAGCTTCAGCGTAATGCTGCCCTTTCCGCTCACCGGCTCAACCGCAACGCAGTATCAGCTGAACATTGCGCGGAGTGCGACGAACCAATTCCCGAGCCGCGGCGCGCTGCCGTACCCGGCTGCCACACCTGCGCGGAGTGCCAATCCGTCATTGAACTGAAGAATAAGCAGAGGGGGATGTGATGGAGTACAGCAAGCTAAGCGACTTTGAAATTAACAAACGAGTGGCGATCGCAAATGGGCTTTTGGTTCAGGAAATTGACGATAGCAAAGCCACTGGCATGACGAGCAAATATCACGAACTCCGCCCACACACTGTTTGGGTGAGTGATGGTGAAAACCCATGGGAGCAATATTCGCCACCTCTTTGCTGGGAGGATGCGGGTCCGATCATCCTGAAGAATCGCATTAGTCTGGTTTGGGATTGCGCTGAAGATGCCAGTTCTGAGTGGTGGAATGCTGTTGACCAGTTCGATGAATGCCGCGTTCAGTATCAGTCCAACCCGCTGCGTGGTGCAATGATCGTGTTCCTCATGCTTCGGGAGCAAGCCAATGTTCAGGATAATACAGCCTAATACCTGGTACGCCGATCCCCACGGCGCGCCCTGCAAAATACTCCGCGTTACCCACGAAGTCATCCACTACATCCGCAACGGTCGCACCTGCATCGCCAGCATGGGACGCTTTCAACACGAATTCGAACCGCTGACCAAAGCACAGGCCGAGCGGATCGCCGGGGAAATCGAAACAGCAGTACACCTGAAGAAACTGCGCGCCCAGCGTGCGGCATGAGGAGAGATTATGAACTTAACGATTAAGCAGATTTATGACCTGGCATCTTTCGCCGGGCTAATGTGTAGCTCACCAGAAGAATCTCAGGTTGATGAGAAAACAGAAATCAGCATCGACAACGGCGTAATTCATGGTGATGACGGTCAGGTAGAATATGAAGGACTGCGGGCATGCTGCGCAGATTACCCAGAAGAAGGCTACATACCACTTGAAGACTAACGCAACTGATAGCCAGTTATGAGCTGGCTATTGGGTGCGAAAGCACCACCTCGTGATCCCTTTTGCCCGGCCCCGCGCCGGGCTTCTTTTTACCTGATTTCGATTAATCAACACGTCAACGCGGCCTCGCATATAATGCCAGGTGGCTAAGGAGTTCTCATGGCTAAGCTTCTCAACTTGCAGGAATGGGCTGCTGAGGTCTACACGACTCCGCCCTCCCTTTCTACTCTGCGTCGATGGACGCGGGAGGGGCGAATTTATCCCGCGCCGGAGCTGCACGGAAAGGAATATAAGGTTCAGCCTGACGCTATCTACGTGGATCCGCGCAAGAAGAATCTGCGCGCTAAACCGAAACACACCAAACTGCCGTCCGGCGGCACCTTACTGGAGAGACTGACTCATGGCGAAAAGGCCAGTACGTTACGACGCTAACCTGCCCCGTAACCTGACCTATCGTAAAAGAGACAGACTTTACAGCTGGCGCAATCCGGTGACCGGGCAGGAGATTTCTCTTGGCCGGATTGATCGCAAGGATGCTGTTGCCCAGGCCATTGAGGCCAACAACTACATTGACCAGAATTACCTTCCCTCTTCTCTCCTGGATCGCATAAAAGACGTGCCCACTTTCACAGTGGCCGCATGGTTGGAGCGTTACGAGGTAATTCTCGAACGGCGTGAGCTGAAACCAAACACGATGAAGGTCAGGCGAAACCAGATCGCCACCATTAAGGAAGAGTTCGGCAAAATTCCCCTCGCTTCTGTCACGACAAAGGACATCGCCTCATTCCTTGAAGCGTACATTCTCTGCGATAAAAAGAGCATGGCTTCCGGGCTCAGGTCTGTGCTGATGGATATCTTCAGGGAGGCGATTGTGGAAGGACATGTCGACAGGAACCCGGCAGAACCGACGCGAACGCCGACACCGAAAGTTAAGCGAGAACGCTTGCTGCTCGAACAATTCACGCTCATCCGCCAGGCTGCATTAACTCATTCTGAATGGGCGCCCAACGCATGCGATCTGGCACTGGTCACCGGCCAGCGGCGGGAGGATATATCACTGTTCAGGTTCAGTGACATTAAAGATGGGAGGCTTTTCGTTACGCAGGAGAAAACAGGTCACAAACTGGCACTTCCACTTGATTTGAGGCTGGACGTCGCCGGGCTTGTGTTACAGGATGTCATTGATCGATGCCGGGTGAACAACCCTTCCGACTTCATGCTTTACTCTCCGGTCCGCCGCGGGGGAAGAAAGCCGGGGCCGCTAACTCCTGACGGACTCACCCAGGCCTTTGCAGAGATAAGGGATTCGACCGGGTTAAAATTCGGACCTAATCCACCTCCTTTCCATGAGATCAGAAGTCTGGCGAGCAGGCTCTATGAAAAGGAGCGCGGGGAGGAATTTGCTCAGCGCTTACTCGGCCACAAAAATTTAACAATGACCAAAAAATACCTGGACGCACGTGGTGCAGAGTATGTTATGGTTTAGACAGGATATGGAATATTCGAGTAATTTTCGGGGGATTTCGTGTTAATACCTGAAAAACCTTTGAAAAACAAATAGATAAAAAGAGACCGAATACGATTCCTGTATTCGGTCCAGGGAAATGGCTCTTGGGAGAGAGCCGTGCGCTAAAAGTTGGCATTAATGCAGGCTCAATCGCCTTGCCCTTTAAGAATAGATGACGACGTCAGGTTTTCCAGTCCACAGTAAAAGTGGCCTGAAAAAAAGCGTTAAAACATCACTAAATGTGAAAAACCGCAGAGCTATTACAAGCACCTGCGGTTTTTTTTATTGGAAACCTGACTGCTAACAGAGTTTTTCAGCGCGCTCAATAAACGGCGCCAGGCTCTTCTTCTGCCCGGGGTTTGCCGGATCGTCGACCTGGATCACGCTGACAGGCTGTCCGTTACTTTTGCCGCTGGCAACCTGCTGCTCCGCAACGTCATTTAACGGATACTGCACAAGCGTGCTGGGATTAATGACGTACAGCGCGTGGCCGGGACGGCAGGTGAGCATGACCTCTTCACGGTTGAAAGCCCAGTTGTCCTTGCCCACCTCGAACCGGCTGACGGTGATGACCTGCGGCGCGGCCAGCGCACTGCTGGCACAGGTGAGAAGTAAAAGAGAAAGCAGCGTCTTTTTCATATGTTATTTAACCTTGTCAGAAGGGTTCCCAGGTCGCGAACAGGCTGACGGCCGCCAGTACCAGCGCGCCCAGCACCACTTCTGCCTGTGTCATCCTGATAAAAATCTGTTGTTCCCGCCCGGCATCAGGGCGAAAGCGTGGCACAAGAAAATACCGATTCGCCAGCGCAATTGCCACCATCATGATGACCAGCGCACATTTGAACAACAACAGCCGTACATAAGGCGCCTGCCACGGCACGTCTATGCCCACAATAAAGAGCGTGTTGATGATCCCGGTCAGCAGCACGCCGCCAACGGCGTAATGCCCCACGCGGGAGAAGCGCATCATGGTGAAGATAGCGGCTGGCTGCCAGCGGCCTTTCGCCAGACGCATACAGAACAGCAGCGGCAGTAACCCGCCCACCCAGGTCGCGGCGCACAGCAGATGAAGCGCATGGTTCAGACGATGCAACGCTCCCGGTGCGCCGCCGTTCATTGCGGCATGTCCGACGCCCGCCAGCAGCACAAGTTGCCCCATGGCAAGCAGTAACAGCCGCGAGCCTTTCTGTGGAGTAAGCCATGCTGCGCCCACGGTCACAGCGGCCAAAACCATTTGCCACAGCCAGACGCCACCAAACTGCGTTCCCAGCACGCTGCGCCAGACCGACGGGCTAATGACGTCGCCCCAGCCGTTACCCATTAACCCACTTTGCAGGCCGAACATCAGCAGAGCAGCCATCAGGCTGATTAAAGCCGCGATTTTCTGCTGGCGCTGGAAACGTTGCGTCATGAGGCGCTGCAACGAAGACGGTGCAAACCAGACGCTGTAAAGCGCGTTGCCGAAAAGCAGCATCAGCGCAGCAAAATGGATAAAGCGTAACGCTACGTAGCTCAGGGCCAGCATACTATTTCACGCTAAAGTGATAGCTGCCCTTGGTTTTGTGGCCGTCCACGGAGACCACGTGCCAGTCCACCGTGTAGGTGCCGGTCGGTAACGGTTTCTCAAGGGGAACAATCAGCTTTGCGTTATCCTTCTCGTCACGCTTCACCGCACCGGTCTGGATCGTGTGCTTCTGCGCGTCCGTCACCACAACGCCGCTAAAGGCTGGCTCAATGCCTTCCGAGAAATTCAGGGTAATGACGTCGGGTGCCGTCGCGACGGTATTCTCCTGCGGGGATTGTTGCTTGAGGTGCGCATGGGCCAGAGCTGAGGGCGCGGTTGCTGAAGAGAGCAGAAAAACCAGCGCGCACGCGACGCGGGAAGGGGTAAAGTGCATCACAATCATTCCTTTTCGTTATGCCTGAATGCTAAAGAATAACTCTGTATAATTAACGAGTCGAGGAACATCCTTTGCTCCCTTGTCATCGTTGAACAATCGCGGTAACGTTGCCGCCGCAGAAAAAGGAGAAGGAAATGAACGTTAACCTGGCCGCCCTTCCTCAGGACGAGATGGACAAAGTGAATGTCGATCTCGCCGCCGCGGGTGTCGCATTCAAAGAGCGTTACAACATGCCCGTCGTGGCTGAAGTGGTAGAGCGTGAACAGCCTGCGCATCTGCGCGACTGGTTTCGCGAACGTCTGATCGCGCATCGCCTCGCTTCCGTCAACCTCTCACGCCTGCCGTACGAACCTAAAGTTAAATAAGCTTAACGTCTCGTTACACTTCCTTACGCGTTATGTGGCAGGATAAGAAAACCCTGATAAATTTAGGTGTAATCTTAAAATCCCAGCGACTTAGTGTATAAGGAAGTCACGATGTCACGATGGAATATAGCCGCGGCCCAGTATGCTCCGCGGCACAACTGTGTTGATGAACACGTAAAACACCACCTGCACTTCATTGACGAGGCGGCCTGCCAGGGGTGCGATTTAGTGGTCTTTCCCGAGCTTTCCCTTACCGGCCCTGGCGGGGCAACTTTACCCCCACCGCCTGACGATTTGCAGCTTGCTCCCCTCCTTCACGCCGCGCAGTCACGTTTCATCACGGTGATTGCCGGTATTACGCTCCAGCAACACGGCCAGCGTCAGAAAGGACTCGCGCTTTTCACGCCCAGCCTGTCGACCATCCGGCGTTATCCGCAGGGCAACGGTGCGGGTGTGATCCCTGGCGATAAACGACTATCCATCGTTGATAAGCAGGCTGACGCCCCGGAACTGGACCCGGAGGCAACCCTGTTCACCAGCAGCCTGGCGGTGGGCGAGCACCGCTGGCGGCAGTCCATCGGTTCGTTACAACGCTTCGCGCATAAATACTCCATCGCGGTGTTAATGGCGAACGCGCACAGCGGCAGCGCGTTATGGGATGAAAAAGGTCAGCTTATCGTGCGTGCCGACAAGGGCGAACTGCTGTTAACCGGTTCTTTAGGCCGACAGGGTTGGCAAGGCGATATCATTCCATTAGGCTAAGCCCTTTAGGATCAGGAGCGATCAATGCTACGCGTTATTGATACCGAAACTTGCGATTTGCAGGGCGGAATTGTGGAAGTCGCTTCTGTCGACGTGATTGACGGAAAGATAGTCAACCCTATGAGCCACCTGGTGCGCCCGGATCGTCCCATCAGTGCGCAGGCGATGGCCATTCATCGCATTACGGAATCGATGGTGGCGGACAAGCCGTGGATTGAAGAGATCATCCCCCTCTACCACGGCAGCCAGTGGTACGTCGCGCATAACGCCAGTTTTGACCGCCGTGTGCTGCCGGAGATGCCCGGCGAATGGATTTGCACCATGAAGCTGGCGCGCCGCCTGTGGCCAGGGATCAAATACAGCAATATGGCGCTGTATAAGTCGCGCAAACTCAGCGTGCGGACGCCGGAAGGGCTACACCATCACCGCGCCCTGTATGACTGCTACATCACCGCGGCGCTCCTGATTGATATCATGAATACATCCGGCTGGACGCCAGACGATATGGCGACCATTACCGGCCGCCCCGCACTACTGACCACCTTCACGTTCGGTAAATACCGGGGGAAACCGGTAGCGGAAGTGGCGGACAACGATCCGGGCTACCTGCGCTGGCTGTACAACAACCTCGACAGAATGAGCCCGGAACTGCGCCTGACGCTGAAGCATTATTTAGGCGAAGCCTGAGTTCCCGCGCGGCCTGGCAGCGTATCCTGCGCCAGGCCAATCAAAAAGGCATACTCCAGCGCCACCCCTTCATAGGATTTAAATCGCCCTGATTTCCCCCCGTGCCCCGAGTCCATATCGGTACACAGCAGCAGCAGATTATCGTCTGTTTTCAGCTCGCGCAGCTTCGCCACCCATTTCGCTGGCTCCCAGTACTGCACCTGGGAATCGTGCAGGCCGGTGGTCACCAGCATATGCGGATAGGCTTTCGCCTCGACGTTATCGTACGGGCTGTACTCTTTCATGTAACGGTAATATGTTTCATCCTGTGGGTTCCCCCACTCCTCAAACTCACCGGTGGTCAGCGGAATAGACTCATCCAGCATGGTCGTCACCACGTCCACAAACGGCACCTGGGCGATAACGCCTTTAAAAAGTTCAGGCCGCTGGTTAATCACAGCGCCCATTAGCATGCCTCCGGCGCTGCCCCCCATGCCAAAGCAGAGCTGCGGATCGCCATACCCCTGGGCGAGCAGCGCATCGCAGACGTCCAGGTAATCATTGAAGGTATTTTTCTTTTTGAGAAATTTTCCGTCTTCATACCAGTGCTGCCCCAGCTCGCCGCCGCCGCGAATATGGGCAATCGCATAAACAAAGCCACGGTCGAGCAGGCTCAGCCTGCTGCTGCTGAAATCGGCGTCCATGCTGGATCCGTAGGAGCCGTAACCGTAGACGAGGATGGGGTTTTTGCCTTTGTTGAAGTGGTCCTTGTGGTAGACGAGAGACACGGGGACTTCGACGCCGTCGCGCGCGGTCACCCACAGGTGCTCACTGCGATAATTCTCCGACTCAAATCCCCGAACCTCCGCCTGCTTAATCACCTGACGCTGCCCGGTGTCCATATCCAGTTCAAACAACGTGTCCGGGGTAGTCATCGACGAATAGCCATACCGCAGGCGGGACGATTCCGGTTCCGGGTTAAAGCCAATCCACGTGACGTAAGCCGGGTCATCAAACGCAATACCCACCACCTCGCGGGTTTTGCGGTTGATTTGTCGGATACTGGTCAGCCCGCGCTGGCGCTCTTCCACCACCAGCCAGTCTGTAAACAGGGTGAACCCCTCCAGCATCACCTGATCGCGCGCGGGAATTAACACTTCCCACTTCCGTTCATCGCGCACTTTGGTTTTATAAAGACCAAAGTTTTTGCCCTCGCGATTTGAACGCAGGTAAAAGCTGTGCTGGAAGTGATCCAGGCTGTACTCATGATCTTTACGGCGCGGCAGGAAGCACAGCGGCTGCGCATCCGGCAGTTCGGCATCCAGCAGCAACACCTCAGAGGTGGTGGCGCTGGCAAGGAAGATAGTCACGTAGTGGCGAGATGAGGTTTTATGCAGGCTGACGTAGAACGTCTCGTCTTTTTCCTCGTACACCAGCTCGTCGTCGGCGGAATCGGTCCCCACCGTGTGGCGCCAGACCTGATAAGGCAGCAGCGTTGAGGCATGCTTTTTAACGTAGTAGACCGTTTCTGAATCGTTGCCCCAGACAAAATCGGGGGAAACATTATCCAGCATTTCGGGATACCAGTTTCCCGTTTCAAGATTGCGGAAGCGCAAACCGTACTGCCGGCGGGAAAGATAATCCTCCGCCAGCGCCATAATGGCGTTATCAGGGGAAATCGACATGCCGCCCAGCGTGTAAAACTCACTGTGGGCCGCACGTTTATTAGCATCAAGCAGGATATCCCATTCGTCCCACTCGGCACTCAGCACCGACTGGCGCTGATAGATGGGATATTCGTTTCCCGGCTCGTAAATATGGCGATAGCGATAGCCGTTTTTGCACCACGGGGCTGAGACATCGCGCTGGGGAATACGCTGCACCATTTCGCTCAGGAGCCTGTCCTGAAGCGCCTGCTGGCTGGCCATGACCTTTCGGCCATAGTCGTTTTCCTCGTGCAGATAGTCGAGCACCTCTGGCCGGGAACGAGAATCGTCCCGCAGCCAGTAGTAGTTATCTATACGCGTATCGCCATGCGTGACGATCGCATAAGGAGTACGTCGGGCTTTTGGAGGCATGGCATTCTTACTTTTTCGTTTTACATCCTATAAGGTTGGCAAAACGCGCGTATGATGCAAGCGAAACATGCCCTTCTAGCCCGCGAGGGTCTGTTTCTGCTGCTGAATATCCTGCTCGATCCCCTCACGAACGTCCTGCGGGATCTTCAGCGCATCGCCGAGGGCGTTCAGGTAGCTGCGCTCCATAAAGTGATCGACATCGATGGCGGCACAGCTCAGAAAATAGAGTTCCAGCGCCTCTTCTTCGTTTTTCACGCTTTGCGCCAGGCGCTGCGGATCGAGCGGCTGTTCAATGGCCTGCGCCACCAGCGCCCTGCCCTGCTCCTCGACGCCCGCTTCCCGCATTTGCTGTTCGATCGCGGCGCGTTCACTGGCATCGATATGCCCGTCGCTTTTGGCCGCGAACACCAGCGCGAGGATCAGACGCTCGGTGCGTACGTCTAGCGACGTCGCCTGCTTCCCGTACTGCGGTTCATCCTGATGCGCGTTGCGCACTTTGTCCTTGTATTTATTCCATAAAACGCTGCCCGCAATAGCTCCTCCGCCCGCCAGCAGCGCGCCGGTGCCATATTTCGTCAGCAGCTTCCGCGATGATTTATTGGCAACCAGCAAACCGGCCAGCCCGCCGAGCGCTCCCGGCACCAGCAGCTTGCTTAGACCCTGCTCGCCGGACGACGAGCCTTTTTGTCCCAACAGGGATTGCAGTTGATTCATCCAGCCTGACATATTTTTCCTCACGTTACGGTGCGTACTTTCACAGCCTAAGCGAGCAGGTGTCAGGAAATGTCTGTCAGTGCTAAAGAAGCGCAAATTTCTCCCCTGCCCTGGCTATCCCCATACAAGACAGACGCAAACGTTTTCGTTTATACTGCCCGCAACTTTTTCAGGGGGATTTTATGACTCGTTTAGGAACCGCGCTGCGCCCTGCCGCGACGCGCGTAATGCTGTTGGGATCGGGTGAACTGGGTAAAGAAGTGGCCATTGAATGCCAGCGTTTGGGCGTGGAGGTGATTGCGGTGGACCGTTACGCGAATGCCCCAGCGATGCACGTCGCGCATCGCTCGCACGTCATTGATATGCTTGACGGCAATGCCCTGCGGGCGTTGATTGCCGAAGAAAAACCGGATTTCGTGGTGCCTGAAATTGAGGCCATTGCCACTGAGGTGTTGGTGGCCCTTGAGCAGGAAGGCCAGCGCGTAGTGCCTTGCGCCACAGCAGCAAAACTGACCATGAACCGGGAAGGCATTCGTCGCCTGGCCGCAGAAGAATTACAGCTCCCGACGTCAAGCTACCGTTTTGCCGGGGATAAAGCTGCGTTTCTCCAGGCCGTCGTAGAGATTGGCTACCCGTGCATCATTAAGCCGGTAATGAGCTCCTCCGGCAAAGGGCAGAGCTTTATCCGCGACAGCAGCACGCTGGACAAGGCCTGGGACTATGCCCAGCAGGGTGGTCGTGCCGGTGCCGGGCGCGTCATCGTGGAAGGCGTGGTGAAGTTTGATTTCGAAATTACCCTGCTTACCGTCAGCGCCGTGGACGGCGTTTATTTCTGCGACCCGATTGGTCATCGTCAGGAAGACGGCGATTATCGCGAATCCTGGCAGCCGCAGCAGATGAGCGCGCTGGCGCTGGCGCGCGCGCAGGAGATCGCCCGCAAGACGGTGCTGGCGCTGGGCGGCTATGGCCTGTTCGGCGTGGAACTGTTTGTTTGCGGCGACGAGGTGATTTTCAGCGAAGTCTCCCCTCGCCCGCACGATACCGGGATGGTCACGCTGATTTCACAGGATCTCTCCGAGTTTGCGCTGCACGTGCGCGCTTTCCTCGGCCTGCCGGTTGGCGGCATTCGTCAGTACGGCCCGGCTGCCTCCGCGGTGATCCTGCCGCAGCTGACCAGCCAGAATGTCACTTTTGATAACGTCGAAGGTGCGGTTGGCGCAGGCTTGCAGGTTCGACTGTTCGGCAAACCGGAGATCGACGGCACCCGTCGTCTGGGCGTGGCGTTAGCAACCGGGGATAACGTGGACGAAGCCGTTGCAAGAGCGAAAAGAGCGGCTGCGAACGTCAGCGTTGCAGGATAAAAAAAACGGGCCACGTGGCCCGTTTTTCTTACTGCGAATCGCTTACTGTTTCGCGCCTTCTACCGCTTCGCGAGCCAGTTTAGTGATGCGATCCCAGTCGCCCGCTTCCAGCGCATCCGCAGGAACCAGCCAGGAGCCGCCGATGCACAGCACGCTTTTCAGCGCCAGGTAGTCGCGGTAGTTGGCTGGAGAGATACCGCCCGTTGGGCAGAAACGCACCTGCGAGAATGGACCCGCAATCGCCTGCAATGCTTTGGTGCCGCCGTTCGCTTCAGCCGGGAAGAATTTAAACTCTTTCAGGCCGTAATCCATGCCCAGCATCAGTTCAGAAACGGTGCTGATACCCGGGATCAGAGGAATAGTGCCTTCGGTTGCGGCTTTCAGCAGCGGCTCGGTCAGACCCGGGCTGATGGCAAACTGTGCGCCCGCTTCGGTCACTTCCGCCAGCTGCTGCGCATTCAGAACCGTACCTGCACCAACGATCGCGTCCGGCACTTCTTTGGCGATAGCGCGGATCGCATCCATCGCACAGGCAGTACGCAGGGTCACTTCCAGAACGCGAACGCCACCCGCAACCAGCGCCTTCGCCATCGGAACAGCGTGCTCCAGTTTATTTACCACAATAACCGGCACGACAGGGCCAGTGGTCAGGATTGCTTCTGCACTTGTTTTCCAGTTTTTCATCAGAGTTTTCTCTCGCCAGATCGTTAAAATCAAGTCGTCTTAAAACGTAATACAGGTTGCGCCCTGCTCCGCACCGGAGAGTTTCTCGCGCAACGCACCAAACATTTCACGCCCGGTACCCACGCGCGACGCGCTCAGGTCAGGAATATGTGGCTGACGTGCCGCCAGCTCTGCTTCATCCACCAGCAGGGTTAACTCGCCTGTCTGACCGTTAACGCGGATCATGTCACCATCACGGACTTTCGCCAGCAGGCCACCGTCGTAGGCTTCCGGGGTGACGTGGATAGCTGAAGGCACTTTACCGGATGCCCCGGAGAGGCGTCCATCGGTGACCAGCGCAATTTTGAAACGGCGGTCCAATAATACACCAAGCGGCGGCATAAGTTTATGTAATTCTGGCATCCCGTTCGCTTTTGGTCCCTGATGACGCACAACGACCACGCAGTCTTTATCCAGCAGACCCGCGTCAAAGGCAGGTAAAACGTCGTGCTGGCTTTCGAACACCACGGCCGGGGCTTCAATCACCTGATTCTCTTCCGGCACGGCAGAGGTTTTCATCACCGCACGCCCAAGGTTACCGCTCAGCACTTTGGTGCCGCCGTGAGGAGAGAACGGTTTCTCGAAGGTGGCAATGACCTGCGGATCGAGCGAGTCGCTCGCCCCTTCACGCCAGTCCAGCTCACCGTTGTTCAGCCATGGCTCAAGGGTATAGCGATGCAGGCCAAAGCCCGCCACCGTGTTGACATCCTCATGCAGCAGGCCGCCTTTCAGCAGCTCGCGCATCAGCACCGGCACGCCGCCCGCCGCCTGGAAGTGGTTGATGTCCGCCGGACCGTTCGGGTACAGACGCGCCATCAGCGGCACCACGGAGGAGATATCGGAGAAGTCATCCCAGTTGATCAGAATGCCCGCCGCGCGCGCCATTGCGACCAGGTGCATGGTGTGGTTGGTTGAACCGCCGGTTGCCAGCAGGGCAACGATACCGTTGACGATGACTTTTTCATCCACCATTTTGCCCATCGGCATCCATTCGTTGCCGTTACCGGTCAGGCGGGTGACCTGACGGGCTGCGGCTTCGGTCAGCGCCTTACGCAGCGGCGCGTCCGGCTGAATGAACGAGGAGCCCGGCAGCTGCATTCCCATAAACTCCACCACCATCTGGTTGGTGTTGGCCGTACCGTAGAACGTACAGGTGCCCGGCGCGTGGTAGGACGCGGCTTCCGCTTCCAGCAGCGCCTTACGATCCGCTTTTCCTTCGGCATACAGCTGGCGAATGCGCACTTTTTCCTTATTCGGCAAACCGCTTGCCATCGGGCCTGACGGCACAAAAATCGCTGGCAGATGGCCAAACGACAGCGCGGCCATCACCAGCCCCGGGACGATTTTGTCGCACACGCCCAGATAGAGCGCGCCATCAAACATATTGTGCGAGAGGCCAACCGCCGCAGACATGGCGATCACTTCGCGGCTCAGCAGCGACAGCTCCATGCCGTCCTGCCCCTGGGTGACGCCGTCGCACATGGCCGGCACGCCGCCCGCAACCTGGCCCACCGCGTTTACGCTATGCAGTGCGTTGCGAATGATGTTCGGGTAAACCTCGTACGGCTGGTGGGCAGAGAGCATGTCGTTATAGGAGGTAATAATGGCGATGTTGTTACGCAACATGCTTTTCAGCGCGTCTTTATCGCCAGGCTGACAGGCGGCGAAGCCGTGGGCCAGATTCCCGCAGGCCAGCTGCGAGCGGTGGACCGTTTCGCTCTTCGCCTGTTCAATGCGGGCGAGATAGGCAGAACGGGTCTCTTTCGAGCGCTCAATTATGCGTTGTGTTACGCGTAACAATGTCGGATTCATAAAAGCTCCTCTAATTTATCTGTCCGGGCTCGGGAGTTTACACAGGTTCTGACGGTTGTTAACAACGCTGAAACGCCTGTTATCCGGAGCGCAGGGGCAAAATGTCTAAGAGGAGTGTAATAAAAAAAGCTCCGCGGGTGAATCCACGCGGAGCTTAAAAAGTAAAAATGATGCCACTTGCTGTGTTAGATCATGTTACCGGTAAAATAACACCAATGGGCTAGAGAGCTTTACTCAAACTCGTTCCAGGAGCGGCCATCGCGGGTGATCATCGCAACGGAGGCAACTGGTCCCCATGTTCCCGCCTGATACGGTTTTGGCGCATCCTGATCGGCAGCCCACGCTTCGGTAATGGAGTCGACCCATTTCCACGCCTCTTCCACTTCATCGCGACGGACGAACAGCGCCTGGATACCGCGCATGGTTTCCAGCAGCAGACGCTCGTAAGCATCGGCCAGATGCGTCTGGTTGAAGGTTTCAGAGTAGCTCAGGTCCAGCTTGGTGGTTTGCAGGTTGTGCTTGTGATCAAGACCCGGCACTTTGTTCAGGATCTGAATATCCACACCCTCGTCCGGTTGCAGACGGATGGTCAGTTTGTTCTGCGGCAGCTCCTGCCAGGATTCTTTGAACAGGTTCAGTTCCGGGTTTTTGAAGTAGACCACCACTTCGGAGCATTTTGCCGGCAGACGCTTACCGGTACGCAGGTAGAACGGCACGCCGGCCCAGCGCCAGTCGTCGATATCCACGCGGATAGCCACAAACGTCTCGGTATTGCTGGACTTGTTCGCGCCCTCTTCTTCCAGATAGCCAGGGACTTTTTTCCCCTGGGCAAAACCTGCGGTGTACTGACCGCGAACGGTTTTCTCACGCACGTTGGAGCGATCGATACGGCGCAGTGATTTCAGCACTTTCACTTTGGCGTCACGAATGCTGTCGGCCGTCAGATCCGACGGTGGAGACATGGCAATCATGCACAGAATTTGCAGCAGGTGGTTCTGGATCATGTCGCGCATCTGGCCGGCCTGGTCAAAGTAACCCCAGCGGCCTTCGATACCCACCTCTTCCGCCACGGTAATTTCCACATGGTCGATGGTGCGGTTGTCCCAGTTGTTCACAAAAAGGGAGTTAGCAAAGCGCAGCGCCAGCAGGTTCAGAACCGTCTCTTTGCCCAGGTAGTGGTCAATACGGTAAACCTGGCACTCCTCAAAGAACTCGCCCACCTGGTCGTTGATTTCACGAGAGGTTGCCAGCGACGTGCCCAGAGGCTTTTCCATCACCACGCGTGCCGGTTTGGCGTTCAGCTTCGCTTCGCCCAGACCTTTGCAGATGGCGCCGAAGGTGCTTGGCGGCATGGCGAAATAGTTAATGGTGACGCGATTTTCCTGGTCCAGCATTTCACCCAGACGGGTAAAGGCGCTGACATCATTGACGTCCAGGTTACAAAAATCGAGGCGCCCGCTCAGCTTATCCCACAGGCTTTCATCGATTTTTTCTTTCATGAACGTTTCGAGCGCCTCGCGCACGACTTTGGTATAAGCTTCTTTATCCCAGTCGGCGCGCCCTACCCCAAGGATTCGGGTGTCGGGATGGATCTGGCCCGCTTTTTCCAGCTGATACAGGGAAGGCAGCAATTTTCGGCGTGCAAGATCGCCTTTCGCGCCGAAAATGACCAGGTCACATGCCTGGGCTGTTTGCGTTACCGCCATGTCATTCTCCTCAGTTAGATCGCCTGGTACTCTGCCAGGTATCGTTGTAATTTTATTACAATGCACTGTACTGCTTTTACGCATTTCCTGAAACCATTAGCGCTTAACGTCACGTGCGATACGGCGATTTTTCGTCGTCCAGACCTTTAAGCCCGCCTAATGACGCAACAAACGTCGATTCTTTGCGCAACGGAGTCAGGGCAAAACCCGACGTCGATCAAGTAATGAAAAAAAACAACAACATTTCTTGTCGACGGTTACCCTTTCGGAAGTCCCGGGGGTAATATCGGCTAAATCGAATCAGGGTTTCATCTCTGTATGAAATCGTTTATGCCCTCATGAGCGTCTTGTTAACAATGAACATGCTGGAAAAAATCCAGTTTCAACTGGAACACCTTAGCAAATCCGAGCGCAAAGTGGCTGAAGTTATTCTCGCCGCCCCCGCTCAGGCGATTCATTCAAGCATCGCCGCTCTGGCACAGGAATCGGGCGTCAGCGAACCGACGGTTAATCGATTCTGTCGTAGTCTGGACACGCGCGGCTTTCCTGATTTTAAACTGCATCTGGCCCAAAGTCTGGCAAACGGCACCCCGTATGTTAATCGCAATGTGGATGAAGACGACAGCGTTGATGCTTACACTGCGAAAATATTTGAGTCGGCTATGGCGACGCTCGACCACGTGCGCCAGTCTCTGGATATGAGTTCGGTGAACCGCGCGGTTGATTTACTCACGCAGGCCAAACGGATTGCCTTCTTTGGCCTTGGCTCGTCGGCTGCCGTAGCACATGACGCCATGAATAAATTCTTTCGCTTCAACGTGCCGGTGATTTATTCCGATGACATTGTGCTGCAACGCATGAGCTGTATGAATTGTAGCGAAGATGATGTCGTGGTCCTCATCTCCCACACGGGCCGCACCAAGAGCCAGGTCGAGCTGGCGCAGCTCGCGCGTGACAACGATGCGATGGTCATCGCCCTGA
The DNA here is from genome assembly GCF_900322725.1 of Enterobacter cloacae complex sp. Taxonomy (NCBI): domain Bacteria; kingdom Pseudomonadati; phylum Pseudomonadota; class Gammaproteobacteria; order Enterobacterales; family Enterobacteriaceae; genus Enterobacter; species Enterobacter cloacae complex sp. The sequence continues at coordinate 4,770,142 of NZ_LT991957.1, forward strand.
CGACGGCGGGTACGCCGCTGGCCCGGGAAGCGACGCTCGCCATTACCCTGGACGTACCGGAGGACACCGACGTCTACATGCCGATGGTCTCCCGCCTGGCGCAGTTGACGGTCATTGACGTGCTGGCGACCGGTTTTACCTTACGCCGGGGCGCAAAATTCCGGGATAACTTGAAGCGGGTCAAGGAAGCCCTGAAAGAATCGCGTTTTGATAAAGAATTGCTTATAAAGAGCGATGTTCCCTAATAACGACGAAGTACGATTTACGGCATTCGGTCCCCTCGCTACTGCCTTGCAATAGATGAAGTCCGATTCAATGTTCACGCAACACCAAAGTTGTTTCAGTCAACGGAGTATTACATGTCCAGAAGGCTTCGCAGAACCAAGATCGTTACCACCTTAGGCCCGGCCACTGACCGCGATAATAACCTCGAGAAGATTATCGCCGCGGGTGCCAACGTGGTGCGTATGAACTTCTCTCACGGTACGCCAGAAGATCATAAATTACGTGCCGATAAAGTGCGTGAAATCGCAGCTAAACTGGGACGCCATGTTGCTATCCTCGGCGATCTTCAAGGTCCAAAAATTCGCGTATCGACCTTCAAAGAAGGCAAAGTCTTCCTCAACATCGGCGACAAATTCCTGCTGGATGCCAACCTGAGCAAAGGTGAAGGCGATAAAGAGAAAGTGGGTATCGACTACAAAGGTCTCCCTGCTGACGTTGTGCCAGGCGACATCCTGCTGCTGGACGACGGTCGCGTACAGCTGAAAGTGCTGGAAGTTCAGGGTATGAAGGTGTTCACGGAAGTGACCGTCGGCGGCCCGCTCTCCAACAACAAAGGCATCAACAAGCTCGGCGGTGGCCTGTCTGCCGAAGCGCTGACCGATAAAGACAAAGCGGATATCGTGACCGCTGCACAAATCGGCGTAGATTATCTGGCCGTCTCCTTCCCGCGCTGCGGCGAAGATCTGAACTATGCTCGCCGTCTGGCGCGCGACGCGGGCTGCGATGCGAAAATCGTTGCGAAAGTTGAACGCGCGGAAGCAGTCTGCGATCAGGACGCGATGGATGACGTGATCCTGGCGTCTGACGTCGTGATGGTTGCCCGTGGTGACCTGGGTGTAGAAATCGGCGATCCTGAGCTGGTCGGCATCCAGAAAGCGCTGATCCGTCGCGCGCGCCAGCTGAACCGTGCGGTGATCACCGCCACCCAGATGATGGAATCCATGATCACCAACCCAATGCCGACCCGTGCGGAAGTGATGGACGTGGCTAACGCCGTGCTGGACGGAACCGATGCGGTGATGCTGTCAGCCGAAACCGCTGCCGGTCAGTACCCGGCGGAAACCGTGGCCGCCATGGCGCGCGTCTGCCTGGGCGCAGAGAAGATCCCAAGCATTAACGTCTCCAAGCACCGCCTGGATATCCAGTTCGACAATGTGGAAGAAGCGATTGCGATGTCCGCGATGTACGCCGCAAACCACCTGAAAGGGGTCACGGCAATCATCACCATGACCGAATCTGGCCGTACCGCGCTGATGACGTCCCGCATCAGTTCCGGGCTGCCGATCTTCGCCATGTCCCGTCACGAGCGTACGCTGAACCTGACGGCGCTGTATCGCGGCGTGACGCCGGTGCACTTCGACAGCACTAACGACGGCGTGGCCGCTGCGCACGATGCGGTAAATCTGCTGCGCGACAAAGGTTATCTGGTGTCCGGCGATATCGTTATCGTGACGCAGGGTGACGTGATGAGCACCATCGGCTCAACCAACACCACCCGCGTACTGACCGTAGAGTAAGACCCGATCCCCTCTCCCCTAAGGGAGAGGGTTTCCTATTTCTTAGGGAACAGCTCTTTACGCTTGTACGGCTCCGTTTCGCCAGGCTTACGCGTTTTGAGCAGCTTAAGGATCCACGTATATTGCTCCTTATGCGGCCCCACCAGCACTTCCACCTCTTCATTCATACGGCGCGCAATGGTGCGATCGTCTGCGGTCAGCAGATCGTCCATCGGCGGACGTACCTCAATGCTCAGGCGATGCGTTTTGCCGTCATACACCGGGAACAGCGGGATCACGCGGGCGCGACAGACTTTCATCAGGCGACCAATCGCGGGTAGCGTTGCTTTATAGGTCGCGAAGAAATCAACAAACTCGCTGTGCTCAGGGCCGTGGTCCTGATCGGGCAAGTAGTAGCCCCAGTAGCCCTGACGCACGGACTGAATGAAGGGCTTGATGCCATCGTTACGCGCGTGCAAACGTCCGCCAAAGCGACGGCGTACGGTATTCCAGACGAAATCGTAGATTTTGTTTCCCTGGTTATGGAACATCGCCGCCATTTTCTGGCCCTGCGAGGCCATCAGCATCGCCGGAATGTCGACTCCCCAGCCGTGCGGCACCAGGAAAATCACCTTTTCATCATTGCGACGCATCTCGTCGATGATCTCCAGCCCTTTCCAGTCAACGCGGTCAACAATCTTCTCCGGCCCTTTCAGCGCCAGTTCCGCCATCATCGCCATCGCCTGTGGCGCGGTGGTATACATGTCATCAATAATTGCTTCGCGTTCGGCGTCGGTTTTATCCGGGAAGCAGTACAGAAGATTGATTTGCGCACGACGGCGCGCGCTTTTTCCTAAGCGGCCGGCCAGTCGCCCGACCTTGCCGAGCACCGGATCGCGGAGGGAAGCAGGTAGCAACGCCATGCCAGCAAACGCGTATACGCCAAGCCAGGCGCCCCAGTTACGCGGGTGGCGAAAAGATTTTTCAAACTCGGGAATGTACTCAATATTGTTTTTTTTGGTTTCCATGCGGGTTCCAGGGTCTGGTGACGCAAAAATATATTCAGATAGTGTAGCGAGGCAGCCGTCCGCGTACAAAAGAAAAAGCCGGCGCACACTGACGCCGGCTTATTTTTGAGGGTGTTAGCTTAGTCGAAGCGCAGCTGTGGCATCACCTCTTTCACCTGCGCCAGGTAATCTTTGCGATCTTTCCCGGTCAGCCCTTCGGTGCGCGGCAGTTTCGCCGTCAGCGGGTTAACCGCCTGCTGGTTGATCCACACTTCGTAGTGCAGGTGCGGGCCCGTCGAACGGCCGGTGTTCCCGGACAGCGCAATGCGGTCGCCGCGTTTCACTTTCTGGCCCGGTTTGACCAGCAGTTTACGCAGGTGCATGTAGCGGGTGGTGTACGTACGACCGTGACGGATAGCCACGTAATAGCCAGCAGCGCCGCTGCGTTTCGCCATCACCACTTCACCATCCCCTACCGCCAGCACTGGCGTACCCTGCGGCATGGCGAAGTCAACGCCACGGTGCGGCGCTACGCGGCCCGTTACCGGGTTCAGACGACGCGGGTTGAAGTTGGAGGAGACGCGGAACTGTTTAGCCGTTGGGAAACGCAGGAAGCCTTTTGCCAGGCCCGTACCGCTGCGGTCATAGAACTTACCGTCTTCCGCGCGAATGGCGTAGTAGTCTTTGCCATCTGAACGCAGACGTACGCCCACCAGCTGGCTCTGCTCGCGCTTGCCGTCCAGCATTTCGCGGGACATCAGGACAGAGAACTGATCGCCTTTTTTCAGTTTGCGGAAATCCATCTGCCACTGCATGGCTTTGATCACCGAGCTGATTTCAGCGCTGGTCAGGCCGGCATCGCGTGCACTGGAAACAAAGCTGCCGCCAACGGTCCCTTTCATGACGCTATTCACCCAGTCGCCCTGCTGCATTTCACTGGTCATTTTGAAACCGTTTGCCGTGCGATCGTAGGTGCGGGTTTCGCGGCGGGACATTTCCCAGGTCAGACGTTGCAGATCGCCATCGGGGGTTAAGGTCCAGGAAAGCTGCTGACCAATTTTCAGATTACGCAGTTCTTTATCGGAGGCGGCAAGCTGGCTGATGTTGCCCATGTCGATACCGTACTGGTTCAGCACGCTGCTCAGCGTGTCGCCCGTCGAGACCACATATTCATGAATGCCGGCTTCATTCTGGATTTTGTCATCCAGCTCGTCCTGGGGAATCGCTTCATCTTCCTGAGCGGCCTGATCGATAGGCTCGCTGGCCTCGGGCAGCAGAGAGCGGATTTCGCTCTTCTCCAGTTCGATGGTTTTGATGATAGGGGCAGAACTCGGGTGGTAAACATAGGGCCGCCAGACGGCGACCGCTAAGGTGAGAACTGTAAGCGACCCCAGCATAACGCGGTGGGGTCGAGGCAGATTGTTAAATGCCAGGGCGACAGAGCGGGCTATCTGTTGCACGTATTCACTTCCTCGTTAATCTCCTTTCAGGCAGCTCGCATACTGATTCGCCAGTTGGCTGAGGAACTGCGAATAGCTCGCTTTGCTCAACTGGATGTTCGTACCTAGCGGGTCAAGGGTTCCCATGCGCACGGATGTTCCCCTGGCCACGGCTTCTACGACCGCTGGCCTGAACTGTGGCTCAGCAAAAACGCATGTCGCTTTTTGCTCAACCAACTGTGTTCTGATTTCATGTAAACGCTGCGCACCAGGCTGAATTTCAGGGTTGACGGTAAAATGCCCCAGCGGGGTCAGACCGTAATGTTTTTCGTAATAGCCGTAAGCATCATGAAAAACGAAGTACCCTTTTCCTTTAAGCGGTGCGAGCTCGTTACCTACCTGTTTATCGGTTGCGGCTAACTGAGCCTCAAAATCCTTCAGGTTGGCGTCGAGTTGGACTCGACTTTGCGGCATAAGTTCCACTAATTTGTCGTGGATTGCAACCGCTGAAAGCCGCGCTATCTCTGGGGAAAGCCAGAGATGCATGTTGTACTCGCCGTGATGGTGATGGTCGTCACCTTTTTCGTCGTGAGCATGACCGTGGTCGTGTTCGTCACCGTCATCCTCAGATCCTTTCATCAGCAACGGTTTCACGCCGGACAGCTCACCAATCGCCACCTGTTTCGCGGCGGGAACCTGTTTCGCCGTTTTCTGCATGAAGGCTTCCATCTCAGGACCGATCCAGACAACTAAGTCCGCGTTCTGTAAGCGTTTTACGTCGGACGGGCGTAAAGAATAATCATGTTCGGAGGCGCCGTCAGGCAGCAGAACCTGGGTCTCCGTGACCCCATCGGCGATGGCAGCGGCGATAAAGCCTAGCGGTTTAAGCGAAGCGACAACGGCAGCGTTAACATCTTGTGCGGTTGTACCCCAAAGTGCAGCGGATAAAGCAGCGAAAAGAAGCGTATTTTTCTGTAACATAATGCGACTAATCATCGTAATGAATGTGTGGAATGTGATATTATAACATTCGATAACTTCTGCAAGCTTAAATTGACATGACGACTTTAGTTTCTCTTGAAAATGTGTCGGTCTCATTCGGCCAGCGCCGCGTCCTTTCTGACGTGTCGCTGGTTCTGAAGCCCGGCAAAATACTGACGCTGCTCGGCCCTAACGGGGCGGGTAAATCTACGCTGGTGCGCGTCGTGCTAGGCCTGGTCACGCCTGATGAAGGGCTGATCGCCCGCGAAGACAAGCTGCGTATCGGCTATGTGCCGCAAAAACTGCATCTCGACGCCACGCTGCCCCTGACGGTGAGCCGCTTCCTGCGCCTGCGCCCCTGTACGCGAAAAGCGGATATCCTCCCTGCCCTGAAGCGCGTTCAGGCGGGCCACCTCGTCGATGCCCCTCTGCAAAAGCTTTCGGGCGGGGAAACCCAGCGCGTATTGCTTGCCCGCGCCCTGCTCAGCAGCCCTCAGCTGCTGGTGCTGGACGAGCCGACGCAGGGCGTTGACGTTAACGGTCAGGTTGCGCTGTACGACCTCATCGACCAGCTTCGCCGTGAACTGAACTGTGCGGTGCTGATGGTTTCCCATGACCTGCATCTGGTGATGGCGAAAACCGACGAAGTGCTGTGCCTGAACCACCACATCTGCTGTTCCGGTACGCCGGAAGTGGTGTCAATGCATCCTGAATTTATCTCCATGTTTGGCCATCGTGGCGCTGAACAGCTGGGCATTTATCGCCATAATCACAATCACCGCCATGATTTACAGGGACGAATTGTCCTGCGTCGGGGAAATGGACACTCATGATTGAACTGTTACTGCCCGGCTGGCTGGCCGGGATTATGCTTGCCTGCGCCGCGGGTCCACTCGGCTCGTTTGTCGTGTGGCGCAGAATGTCCTATTTCGGCGATACGCTGGCCCATGCTTCACTGCTGGGCGTCGCGTTTGGTTTGCTGCTGGACGTGAACCCCTTCTATGCGGTGATAGTCGTCACGCTGCTGCTGGCCGCCGGTCTGGTCTGGCTGGAAAAACGCCCTCACCTCGCAATTGATACCCTGCTCGGCATTATGGCGCACAGTGCCCTGTCGCTGGGCCTGGTGGTGGTGAGCCTGATGTCAAACATCCGCGTTGACCTGATGGCCTATCTGTTTGGCGATCTGCTTGCCGTTACGCCCGAGGATCTGGTTTCCATTGCCATTGGCGTAGTGGTGGTGCTGGGCATACTTCTGTGGCAGTGGCGAAATTTGCTGGCGATGACCGTCAGCCCGGATCTGGCCTTTGTCGACGGCGTGAAGCTTCAGCGCGTGAAGCTGCTGCTGATGCTGGTCACGGCATTAACCATTGGCGTGGCGATGAAGTTTGTCGGGGCACTGATTATCACGTCGCTGCTGATTATCCCTGCCGCCACGGCGCGCCGTTTTGCACGTACCCCAGAGCAAATGGCCGGTATCGCGGTGGTTATCGGGATGATCGCCGTGACGGGCGGGCTAACCTTCTCAGCGTTTTATGACACGCCGGCAGGACCGTCGGTGGTATTGAGCGCGGCGGTATTGTTTGTTTTCAGTATGATGAAAAAGACCGCGCAGTAGTCAGCATGTCCCCGGTAGCGCTTCGCTTACCGGGGCTACAAAAACGTTCCGCCACCCGGCATGATTTAAGGCATCGCCGGCGGCGTTATCCCGAAATGATTCCACGCTCGCACCGTCGCCATACGACCGCGCGGGGTACGCTGTAAGAAGCCCTGCTGGATAAGATACGGCTCCAGCACGTCCTCAATGGTTTCACGCTCTTCGCCAATCGCCGCCGCCAGGTTATCCAGCCCTACCGGCCCGCCAAAGAACTTATCCAGCACCGCCAGCAGCAGCTTGCGGTCCATATAGTCAAAGCCTTCGGCATCCACGTTCAGCATGTCCAGCGCCTGGGCGGCAATCTCAGCCGAAATGGTGCCATCGTGCTTCACTTCAGCGAAGTCACGCACGCGACGCAGCAGGCGGTTGGCAATACGCGGCGTACCGCGGGAACGCTTCGCCACTTCAAACGCCCCCTCTTCGCTCATATCCAGCCCCATGTAGCGCGCGCTGCGGCCCACAATGTGCTGGAGATCGGGCACCTGATAAAACTCCAGACGCTGGACAATGCCAAAGCGGTCGCGCAGCGGAGAGGTCAACGACCCGGCGCGCGTCGTGGCGCCAATCAGGGTAAATGGCGGCAGATCGATTTTAATTGAGCGCGCCGCCGGCCCTTCGCCAATCATGATATCCAGCTGGTAATCTTCCATTGCCGGATAGAGCACTTCCTCCACCACCGGCGACAGACGGTGGATTTCATCGATAAACAGCACGTCGTGCGGTTCGAGGTTGGTCAGCATCGCCGCCAGATCGCCCGCTTTTTCCAGCACCGGGCCGGAAGTGGTACGTAAATTTACGCCCATCTCGTTGGCGACGATGTTTGCCAGGGTGGTTTTACCTAAGCCCGGCGGACCAAAAATCAGCAGGTGATCGAGCGCATCGCCGCGCAGCTTTGCCGCCTGGATGAAAATCTCCATCTGGGAACGAACCTGCGGCTGGCCGATGTACTCATCCAGCAGTTTTGGACGGATCGCGCGATCCACCACGTCATCTGGCTGAATGGTGCCTGCCGATACCAGGCGGTCTGCTTCAATCATCCTTTACCTCACAATGCAGCGCGCAGCGCTTCACGAATCAGGGTTTCACTGCTGGCGTCCGGTTTAGCGATTTTGCTCACCATCCGGCTGGCCTCCTGAGGTTTATATCCCAGCGCTACCAGCGCGGCAACCGCTTCCTGCTCGGCATCGTCATCCGTCGCTGGCCCGCCCGGTGACGTCAGCACCAGATCGGCGGCCGGGGTGAACAGATCGCCATGCAGGCCTTTAAAGCGGTCTTTCATCTCGACGATAAGGCGCTCGGCGGTTTTCTTGCCGATGCCCGGGAGTTTAATCAACGCAGCCGGATCTTCGCGCTCAACGGCGTTCACAAACTGCGGGGCTGACATACCGGATAAAATCGCCAGCGCCAGCTTCGGCCCGACGCCGTTGGTTTTGATTAATTCGCGGAACAGGGTGCGTTCCTGTTTATTATTGAAGCCGTACAGCAGCTGAGCGTCTTCACGCACGACAAACTGGGTAAAAACAATCGCCTCTTTGCCCGCGTCAGGCAGCTCGTAGAAGCAGGTCATCGGCATATGGACTTCATAGCCCACGCCACCCACTTCCAGCAGCACTAACGGGGGTTGTTTTTCAATGATGATGCCTCTGAGTCTGCCTATCACATGACGCTCCTGCGTTCTGGAAAAGTGTTAACTGGCGACATAATAAAAAAAGGCTGGATAAACATCCAGCCTGATTTCTTATTATCGTAACCTGCCTCGCGCCAGATTGAGCCGCGACTCGCTCATTTGCATCGCGTTCTGGCTGACGTGGCAGTGGGTAATCGCAATCGCCAGCGCATCCGCGGCGTCGGCCTGCGGGTTCGCGGGAAGCTTCAGCAGGGTGCGCACCATATGCTGCACCTGACTTTTCTCCGCGCTACCGATGCCCACTACCGTCTGTTTAACCTGACGGGCCGCGTACTCAAATACCGGCAGGTCCTGGTTCACGGCGGCAACAATCGCCACGCCGCGCGCCTGACCGAGCTTTAACGCCGAATCCGCGTTCTTCGCCATAAAGACCTGCTCAATGGCGAAATAGTCCGGCTGGAACTGGGTGATAATCTCCGACACGCCCGCATAAATGAGCTTCAGGCGCGACGGCAGATCGTCCACTTTAGTGCGAATACAGCCGCTGCCGAGGTAGGTTAGCTGGCGTCCCACCTGACGGATAACGCCATAGCCGGTGACGCGCGAGCCGGGGTCAATCCCAAGGATAATCGACATCACGCGTCTCCCGTAAACGGTTCAGGCTGGCGCATTACAGCGTCGCAGCCACCTCATCAGAGATTTCACCGTTGTGATACACTTCCTGTACGTCGTCGCAGTCTTCAAGCATGTCGATCAGACGCAGCAGCTTAGGCGCGGTTTCCGCATCCATATCCGCTTTGGTGGACGGGATCATGGACACTTCAGCGTTATCCGCCTTCAGGCCAGCCGCTTCCAGCGCATCGCGCACGGCACCCATCTCTTCCCACGCGGTGTAAACGTCAATCGCACCGTCGTCGTAAGTCACCACGTCTTCCGCGCCCGCTTCCAGCGCCGCTTCCATGATGACGTCTTCGTCGCCTTTCTCGAAGGAGATGACGCCTTTTTTGCTGAACAGGTAAGCTACGGAGCCGTCAGTGCCCAGGTTACCGCCGGTTTTGGTGAACGCGTGGCGCACTTCCGCAACGGTACGGTTACGGTTGTCAGACAGACATTCAACCATTACCGCCGTACCGCCAGGGCCGTAACCTTCATAAATGATGGTTTCCATGTTCGCGTCTTCGTCACCGCCCACGCCACGTGCGATGGCGCGGTTCAGGGTGTCACGCGTCATGTTGTTGGACAGGGCTTTATCCACCGCCGCACGCAGGCGCGGGTTAGAGGCCGGATCGCCGCCGCCCAGACGCGCCGCTGTTACCAGCTCACGAATGATTTTGGTAAAGATTTTACCGCGCTTGGCATCCTGTGCCGCTTTACGGTGTTTGGTGTTGGCCCACTTACTATGACCTGCCATAAAAAGTTCTCCAAAAATCGCGCCTTCTCAGGCAGCGTTAATTACAAATTCTTCAATCGCCTGCCGGTTGCTCCATGACTTGGTCAGTGCGGCGGCATCCGCCGCATCGACCCAGCGGTAGGTCAGATGTTCAGTGAACACGATCTCCCGCTCATGGGGAAGCGCAAGGCAGAACCACGATTCCGTATTGCGCTCAATGCCCGGCGCATAGCGATGACGTAAATGGCTAAAAATTTCAAACTCCACCGTGCGCTGACAGTCCTTCAGGGTCAGTTGCTCGCGAGCAACGTCAATGGCGACCTCTTCCTTTACTTCACGCGCGGCGGCCTGCGGCGCGGTCTCCCCCTCTTCCAGGCTGCCGGTAACCGACTGCCAGAAATCAGGATCGTCGCGCCGCTGCAACATCAGCACCCGCTTCGTGTCCAGGGCATAAATGACAACTAAGACAGAAACGGGAAGCTTGTATGCCATATCAGTTTTTCTCTTCCTTCTTCACCACCTCAATGCCCAGCTCGGCCAGCGCGGCCGGGTTGGCAAAGCTTGGCGCTTCGGTCATCAGACACGCCGCTGCGGTGGTTTTCGGGAAGGCGATAACATCACGGATGTTGTCGGTGCCGGTCAGCAGCATGGTCAGACGGTCAAGACCGAAGGCCAGACCCGCGTGCGGAGGCGTACCGTACTTCAGGGCGTCCAGCAGGAAGCCAAACTTCTCGCGCTGCTCCTGCTCGTTAATGCCCAGAATGCCGAACACGGTTTGCTGCATTTCACCGCTGTGAATACGCACGGAGCCGCCGCCCACTTCATAGCCGTTGATAACCATATCGTAGGCATTCGCTACCGCATCTTCCGGTGCTGCCTTCAGCTCCGCCGCCGTCATGTCTTTTGGCGAGGTGAACGGGTGGTGCATCGCGGTCAGGCCGCCTTCACCGTCGTCTTCAAACATCGGGAAGTCGATAACCCACAGCGGCGCCCATTTGCTTTCGTCGGTCAGATTCAGGTCTTTACCGAGCTTCAGACGCAGCGCGCCCATTGCGTCAGCAACAACTTTCTTGTTGTCTGCGCCGAAGAAGATCATGTCGCCGTCCTGGGCACCGGTGCGCTCAAGGATCGCTTCCACGATGTCCGCGTTCAGGAATTTCGCCACCGGGCTGGTGATGCCTTCCAGACCTTTCGCGCGCTCGGTCGCTTTAATATAGGCCAGACCTTTCGCGCCGTAGATCTTGATGAAGTTGCCGTAGTCGTCAATTTGCTTACGGCTTAAGGACGCGCCGCCCGGTACGCGCAGGGCAGCCACGCGGCCTTTCGGATCGTTAGCCGGGCCAGCAAAGACCGCGAACTCCACGTCTTTAACCAGGTCAGCCACGTCCACCAGCTCCATCGGGTTACGCAGGTCTGGTTTGTCGGAACCGTAGCGACGCTCGGCTTCCGCGAAGGTCATGATCGGGAAATCGCCCAGCTCAACGCCCTTGACGTCGTTCCACAGGCTACGCACCAGCGCTTCCATCACTTCACGCACCTGCTCGGCGGTCATGAAGGAGGTTTCCACATCGATCTGGGTAAATTCTGGCTGACGGTCAGCGCGCAGGTCTTCGTCGCGGAAGCATTTTACAATCTGGTAGTAGCGGTCGAAGCCGGACATCATCAGCAGCTGTTTGAACAGCTGCGGAGACTGCGGCAGCGCATAGAATTTGCCTTTATGGACGCGGGATGGCACCAGGTAATCGCGCGCGCCTTCCGGCGTGGCTTTGGTCAGCATCGGGGTTTCAATATCGAGGAAACCGTGATCGTCCATAAAGCGACGCACCAGGCTGGTGATTTTCGCACGGGTTTTCAGGCGCTGAGCCATTTCCGGACGACGCAGATCCAGGTAGCGGTATTTCAGACGCGCTTCTTCGGTGTTGACGTGGTTGGAGTCCAGCGGCAGCGCTTCCGCGCGGTTGATAATCACCAGATCGGACGCCAGCACTTCGATAGCGCCGGTCGCCATCTCGGCGTTGATGTTTTTTTCGTCACGCGCACGCACGGTGCCCGTCACCTGAATGCAGAACTCATTACGCAGCTCAGAAGCCAGCTTCAACGCATCAGCGCGATCCGGATCGAAGAACACCTGAACGATACCTTCGCGGTCACGCATATCAATAAAGATAAGGCTACCAAGATCGCGACGACGATTGACCCAACCACACAGGGTAACCTGCTGCCCGACGTGGGACTGACGCAGCTGCCCGCAATATTCTGTACGCATGAGATATCCCTTAATTAGCCGCAGGCTGATTGTTGCCTGTCTTGCAGGCTACGATGTCGCAGCTTTCTGTATGTCACAACTGGATGAAAAAAGGCGGCTATTATACTGGAAATTCTGCCGGACGATAAGAGCGAAGCACGGCCTGACGCGCGTTTGCTGTGCTCTTATTGCCTATTCTCACAAAAATTAACAAAATTATCCGACCGATAACAGGCCATACCGTCGTAAGGTGTAGAAAAGCAACTGATTTGACTGGAGTAACAATGTTGACGCTTGATGCCACCAAAACCGCCCTCGTGGTCATTGATTTACAGGAAGGGATCCTGCCTTTTGCCGGGGGTCCGCACACCGCTGACGATGTCGTAAGCCGCGCTGCGCGTCTGGCGGAAAAATGCCGTGCCAGCGGTGCGCCGGTGGTCATGGTGCGCGTCGGCTGGTCCGCTGATTTTGCCGAAGCGTTAAAACAGCCGGTTGATGCTCAGGCCCCGGCGCAGGCGCTGCCGGACAACTGGTGGACGTATCCGGTCTCGCTCGGTAAACGCGACAGCGATATTGAAGTCACCAAACGCCAGTGGGGCGCCTTCTACGGCACCGATCTGGAGCTTCAGCTGCGCCGTCGCGGAATCGACACGATCATTCTGTGCGGGATCTCCACCAACATCGGTGTGGAATCCACCGCCCGTAACGCCTGGGAGCTGGGCTTTAACCTGGTCATCGCGGAAGACGCGTGCAGCGCAGCCTCTGCGGACCAGCATCAGGGCAGCATGACCCATATTTTCCCGCGTATCGGTCGCGTGCGCAGCACGGATGAGATCCTGAGCGCGCTATGATGTACGTGGGCCTGCCCCAGTGGTCGCACCCGAAATGGGTGCGCCTGGGTATTACCAGCCTTGAAGAGTATGCCCGACACTTTAACTGCGTGACGCGGCAATTTTGAAAATCACTAAAGAACGCCCAAGAGCATGTGTATTC